>CAVWXW010000009.1:0-110780 GCA_963759105.1 uncultured delta proteobacterium
GGCGGTGCCAAGCTGGAGTGCCTGCAGTGCGGAGCCCAGTGGCTGCTCCGCCACACGATCAGTAGGCCAGGCCGCTGAAGGCGTAGCCGAGCTGCAGGAAGGCGAAGCGCCGCGGCACCGGAACGCCGAGCACGTCCGGGTCGTGGTTGTCGAACAGGTTGGGCACCGTGGCCGAGACCGAGATGCCGGCGTCGAGGTGAAGGTGTAGCCGGCGCCCACGTCGGCCAGGAAGGCGGCCGGGACCTCGCCGAAGCGGGCGCTGCTCCAGTAGCCGGACTCGAAGTCGAACGCGTTGTGCCAGCGTCCGCCCAGCCGCACGTACGCGTCGTCGCAGGACGAGGCCGCTCACGCGTGACCGCGCCCTTGAACTTCACCGTCGGCACGTTGAGCAGGAGCTCCTGCTGCGGGCTGTCGCCGCTCGAGAAGCTGGCCAGGTCGATGTACGACCCGCTGGCCGACAGCTCGATCTCGTCGATCGGCAGGTAGGTGGCGCCGACGTCGAAGCCGCGCACCGTCGCCTCGCCGAAGTTCACGTAGGTGAAGAGCGTGCCGGCGGCCGGCGTCCCGTCGGCCACCAGCGTGCCGTCCGGGTAGTAGCCGAACGTCGCCATCTCCGGGTCGGCCGGGTTGGCCACCTGGCCGAGCGGGCTGATGAAGTTCGTGTACCAGGAGTTGTAGGCGGTGGCGTCCACGAACAGCTGGGTGCCGAACACGCCCTTGTAGCCGACCTCGATCGAGTTCACCCGCTCCGGCTCGAGCGCGTCCACGGTGGCTACGGTGTTGCCGTCCGCGTCGCGGATGTCGAAGCCGGTGCTGTTGCCGAGCAGGAAGTCGTTGAGCAGGAGGTGGCTCTCGAGGATGGTCGGGCTCTTGTACGCGCGCTGATAGCCGACGCCGAACGTTGTGCGACGGCGCCACCGCGACCACCGCGGTCGCGCTCGGGCTCACCTGGTTGCCGTAGTCGGAGTGGTGATCGAAGCGGCCGGCGCCGACCAGGCGCAGGCGCTCGTCGAACAGCGGATAGTCGAGCTGCGCGTAGCCGCCCACCTCGGTCGCCGTGATGTCCTCGTCGGCGTCGGCCAGGTAGGTCCCCTCCGACTGCGGCAGGTAGACGCGGAACTGGCCGCCGACGGTGCCCTTGAGATCGCCCAGCTGCCGGTAGAGCTGCAGGTCGGAGTCGATCATCTGGCTGCTGTCGACGAACCGGATCTCGTCGCGCAGCTGCCTCGATCTGCTCGCGGCGAGAGCGCATCCGACGCCGCCCATCGCCGCGACCCGCGTGGCCAGCGTGTTGATCTGGTACGACTTGCCCGCGTCGGTGCGCGGTGCGCGTGACCTGCGCGTAGACGCCCGGCCCGGTCACCTGCAGCGCCTGGTACTGGACCTGCCAGTCGCGCAGGTGGTTGCGCCCGGCGTTGGTCAGCGAGAAGGCGTCCGACTCGCTGAAGCCGTAGGTCCCCTTGGCCATCCACTCGCGGCCGAGCTTGTAGTAGAGGCTGCCGTCCACCTTGACCGCGTCGACGTCGTAGCCGCCGGCCAGGTCCCCCTCGAAGACCGGGTTGGCGGTCATCCCTTCGGGCGCCACGTCGGTGCCGTAGAAGTGAGGCGATCGCTCGACGCCGTCCTCTCCGACGATGGCGCGCCGGCTCGGCCGGAAGTCGGTCGCCTGCATGTACTCGGCGTTCACCTTCCAGCCCAGGTCGTCGCCGATCGTGCCGGCCACGCGCGCGGCGCCGGCGGCCATGTCCTGCGTTGCCCGCCGCGCACCAGCATCGACGCGCCCGACTCGTCCCACGGCGTCTTGGTCATGACGTTGACCACGCCGGTGTGCGCGTTGGGCCCGTACAGCGCCGAGGCCGGGCCGATCACGACCTCGACCGACTTCATGTCGAGCGGGGTGGCCGGCATGAGGTTGGCCTGCGGCAGCCCGTTGCCCGGCAGCGTGGCCAGCCGCCCGTCCAGCATCATCAGCATGCGCGAGTTGAACTGGGTGGTGAAGCCGCGCGCCGACATGCGCTGGTCGCTGACGCCGGCGTTGGCGAAGTCGAGCCCCTTGACGCCGGCCAGCGCCGACATCATCGAGCCGCCCGACGCGCGCTGGATCTCCTTCTCCGACACCCACTCCACGTTGATCGGCGAGTCGAGGCGCTTCTCCGGCGTGCGCGTGCCGGTGATGACGATCTCCTCGCCCACCATGACCGGTTGCGAGACAGTGACGTTGGACCGGGTCACCTGGCCGGCGCGCACCTGCGCGACGACCACGACCGGACCGTAACCGGGCGCGTCGATCTGGAGGCGGTGCGGCGCCGGCGCCAGGCCGTCGAGGGTGAAGCTGCCGTCTGCCTCGGCGATGGCGGCCTCGCCGTGGTCTGGTCCGCCACCGTCGCGCCCGCGACCGGCTCGCCGCCGGCGGTGCGCACGCGCCCGCGCACGCCGCCCACGACCTCGCTCTGCGCCGGCTGCGCGACGGCGGGCCGTCGGTCTGCGCGCGGCGCCGGGTGGCATCCATCGGCTGCGCATCGCGCTGCGCGACGGCGTCCGACGCTGCGGCGCCGGCGCCTGGCCGCCCGGGCCTACCGCCGGGAGGCGGGCCGGCCTGCACTCCGTCGGCCCGGCCGAAGCGGTCGCGAGCAGGCACAGCGATGTCAGGAGCACGCGCCTCATACCTTCCTCCTGGAATCGGCGCCTTCGACGCGCAGCATGCGCAGGGCCAAGTCCGCCTGCAGGTCGGCCAGCCGCTCGACATCGAGATCCGGCGCCGGACTCGTACCAGTAGGGGATGCGAAGACCGATGGCGCCGATGGCGGCCGCCACCGTCATCGGGTGAGGCGCCGAGAATCTGCCCCATCTCGACGCCGCGCTCGATCACCTCGAGGAAGAGGGCGGTGCTCTGGCCGCGCAGCGCCACGCCGGGCGCAGCCAGCTCGGCCGGCAGCGCAGAACATCTCCTCGTTGACCACGATGGTCAGGTGCGGAACGTCGCGTGCATGCGCGCGTGGGCCCGCACCAGCGCGCGCATCTGATCGGCCGGGTCGGCGCCGGCGCGCGAGCAGCGCGCTGCGGATCTACTCCAGATGCACCTCGTGTCCGATCCGGACCAGCTCGGCCAGCACGTGCTCCTTGGACGCGAAGTGCGCGTACAGCGCGCTCGGCTGCAGCTCGAGGGCGCGCGCCAGGTCGCGGGTGGAGGACCGTGAAAGCCGCGGCTGGCGAACAGCTGCAGCGCCACCTCGAGGATGCGCCGGCGCGGGCCGTCGCCGCCCGCGGGCGGAGGAAGCACGGCCTTCTTGCCGGCGACACTCGATGGAAAGCTCGGGCCAGGTGTGGAGCAGCCCGTTCGGTCCGGTCTAGTCGTGTAACAGCAAGGTATCGCTAGGACAATCAAAAAATGAACGAGCGCTCGTTTTGTTGTCCGACGATGGCGAAACCGTGGATGAAGGCTCGGACATGACCACGTCGGACATGACCACGATCGACATCGACGGCGTGTCGCTCCACATCGAGGAGGCAGGCCAGGGCACGGCGGTCCTGGCCCTGCACGGGCTCGGATTCGTCGGCACGCGACTGGGGGCCGGTGACGCCGCTCGTGGCCGCGCGCCACCGGGTCATCGTGCCCGACATGCGCGGTCACGGGCGCAGCGACCGGCCCGGCGGGTCGCTACGACGTGCCGCGCTTCGCCCGCGACGTCGCCGGCCTGTGCGAGCGCATGGCCATCCCGCGCGCGCACGTGATCGGACTGTCGCTGGGCGGGATGATCGCGTTCGAGCTGGCCCTCGCGCGCCCCGACCTCGTGCGCAGTCTCGTCATCGTCAACAGCGGGCCGGACATGGTGCCGCGCACGTTCCGCGTTGCCGTCGCGCTGGCGCGCCGCGTGATGCGTCACGACGCTTCCTGGGCCCGAGCGGGATGGCGCGCACCCTGGCGCCCCTCCTGTTTCCGAAGCCGGAGCAGGCCGACCTGCGCGAGCGATTCCGGCAGTCGATGGCGGCCAACGATCCGATCGCGTATCGCCGGAGCACGATGGGCCTGATGGGCTGGTCGGTGGCTCATCGGCTGCACGAGATCACATGCCCGGTCCTCGTCGTCGCGTCGGAGCGCGACTACACGTCGGTGGCATTCAAGCAGGCGTACATCGCGCCGCATGCGCGACGCTCGACTGCGTCGAGCTGCGCGACTCGGGCCACCTGGCCAGCCTCGATCAGCCGGTTCGCCTGGCCGAGATCGCGCTCGACTTCGTCGCCGAGGTGGAGGGCGCGGAGGCCGGCCGCGCGGCGCGCAGCTCCAGCTGATCAGGGGAGCGGGACCGCGAAGATGTCGTGGCCGGACGACCAGTAGAGCTGATCGTCGTCGACGACGCGCTCGAGCCAGGTGCCGAACAGGTTGCAGGCCGGCGTCGCCAGGACCGTCGGCGCGCCGCCGGTCACCGGCACCGCGCGCAGGTCCTCGGCACTCGAGGTTGTAGTAGAGCGCGAGCTCGCCGTTGCTGCCGACGTCGTAGCCGAGCTCGTCGGTGATCGTCACCGGCTCGCCGCCGCTCTTGGCGAGGCGCCGGAGGCCGCTGTTCCCCCACTGCAGCGCGACCGCGTCCTGCGTGAACTCGCCGCCCCGGAAGGACTCGGGGCTCGCCGTCAGCGTCTGCGTCTCCCCGGTGTCGAGGTCGACCGCGTGCAGGAGCGAATCCGACGGCGAGATGCTGTTCAGGAAGTACAGGCGCTCGTCGTCGAGCAGCGAGAACGTCGCGTTCGGCGGCAGGGTGGCGACCGTTTCGACGTCGCCGCCCGCGAGCGGCAGCCGCTCGAGCCCGGTCCACTGCCTCGTTCTCGTCGAGCGAGCGCCAGTACACACCGTCGGCGTTGGCGGCGAGGAAGCGCCCTGGCTGCGGGACTCTGGTACACGACCTCGGCCTCGTCGCAGCCGTCGGTCGGGACGCGCATGATCGCCCGGTCGGTGGAGCGGATCCAGTAGACGTGGCCGCCGGCCACGGCGATGTCGTCCGGAGATGTATGCCCGGCTCGAGCGCCAGGATCGTGGGGGCGCCGCCCGCCTTGGGAACGGCGCGCACCTCGTGCGGATCGGGAGGGCACTCGTCGAGATCGCACGGCCACAGCACATAGTAGAGGTGCGTCGCGTCGCTGGTGAGCGACCGGATCGCCGAGATGTCGGGCTCGTCCACCAGAAGCGTGGCGGGACATTCGTCGGCTTCGTCCGGGCTCGCGCCGGGCTCTTCGGCGCCGGGCACTTCGGCGCCGGGCTCCTCGATGTCGGTATCACCGGTGCCGGTGACATCGGCGGTGAGGTCGCCCGGTCCCGCTCCATCGCAGCCGGTGAGGCAAATCGCGGCAACGACGAGCGGCTTGAGAGCGTTCATACAGGCGAATAGCGACGTGAACCCAGGGCGTCAACGGGAACCGTCGGGGCCGGCCGACGACGAAGTCCGGGCCGACGGCCTGATCCGGTGCAGATCGCCGCGGCGGTCCCGCCGGCTCGGTCTCGCCAGCGCCGTGCCGTACTCCTGCTCGACGTAGTCCTCGAGCGAGTAGCCGGCCTCCTGGCACATTGCCTCGATCTCGGAGCGCGTCGTCAGGTAGACGAAGCCCGCGCCGAGGATGAAGTCCGCGCCGTCATCTGACCGGGGACGCCGGAGCACGCGGATCCAGCTCCGCGCGTTCCGGTACCAGCTCATCCATTCGCTCTTCCTCTGCGATGGGAAGGTGAGAAACACCGTCGCGCCGGGGGCGAGTGCCTTCAGATCGCGCATCATGGCTCGTCGCTCGGTGGGAGAGATGTGCGTGATGCTGCCGAAGGCCAGGACGACCGCGTCGATGGTCTCGCCGTCGAACAGCCCGGCCAGCGGGCCGGCGCCGCGCACGGCCGGGCCGAGATCCTGATAGCGCCCGCGCGCCACCTTCACATGCGGCAGCGTGCGGGCCACCTCGCGCGCGTGCTCGATCAGGTTCGACGGGTCGAACCCGAGCACCCGGTAGCCGCGCGTGCTGAGCGGGCGCAACCAGCGGCCGCCACCGACTCCGCCCACCAGGACCGTGCCTCGCACCGGAAAGCCGCGCGCGACGACCAGGTCTTCCTCCCACGGAAACAGCCCGCGGTCGAAGAAGGCCCCGCCTTTCCGGTACTCGTCCGCGCGATTGTAGATCCACCGGGTCACGTCGGCCCGACGTGTGGGCGGGCACAGCTCGGCAATGAGGGCGGCGCCCAGGAGCTTCGCGCGGATCTGCACGCGACTCGCGGCCGATTGGACGCTCTCGCGCGCATGCCAGGCCAGGCCCATGAGGAGCATCGGCTCGCGATCTTCGCCGAGAAGTCACGCTCACGGGAGAGCCGCTTCGGCCAGGACCGATGAGGCCACTTGCAGGTTTACGTCGCCCGTCAGTCCGCGAACGATGCCACCACGGCCACGGCACGCTCGACGTCGGCGAGGTTCGAGGCGAGCCCGAGCGAGACGCGCACCGCGCCGACCGCGCCGCCCACACAGGCAGCCAGCCGGGTGAGCGAGAAATCGTCGCCGCTCGACTCCAGGCAGGCGATCAGGCGGGTCGCGTCGAGCTCGAGGGCGGCCTCGGCGGCGCCCGGGTTGCAGAAGCAGCCGCCGCGCAGCGCGACGCCGGCCGCGCGGGCGCGCGCCTCGACGGCGGCGTAGGGCACCGGCTGTCCGCTCGTCGTCGCAGACGTTGAAGCTGACGGTGCCGCCTCGGTCGACCATGCTGGTGGGGCCGTAGAGCCGGACCAGGGGCGCCCCGCGAGAATGGCGCAACCCGGCGAGCCGATCGATGAGGTGCTTGGTGAGACGCGAGACGCGCGCACACATGCGCGGCAGGCCGATCCTCGTCGAGCAGCGCGAAGCCGGGCGCGAGCGCGGCCAGGCCGAGGAAGTCGGGGGTGCCGTCCTCGAACCCCTCGTGGCCCGCGTGCAGGCGGTGGACATTCGCGGCCACCGAGACGTACTCGACCGTGCCGCCCGCGAACCAGGGGCGGCGCAGCAGCGCCAGCGACTCGCGGCGCGCGACCAGCGCGCCCAGGCCGGTGGGGTAGCCGAACAGCTTGTAGAAGGAGAGGACCGCGAAGTCGGCGGGGCAGGCGCGCAGGCTGAGCGCGGTGGCTCGGCGCGTACGCCGCGACGTCGAGCAGGACCTGGAAGCCCAGCGCGCGCGCCCGCGTCACCAGCGCGAGCGGATGCCTGACGCCCGAGAAGTTCGACTGCGCCGGCAGGGCGAACAGTCCGCCGCCGTGCGCCGCCTCGATCGGCAAGCCCCTGCTCGGCGTCGCGCAGGCGCAGCTCGCGGTCGAGCGGCAGGACGCGCACGGCCGCGCCGGCGCGGCCGGCGTACTCGCGCACGCCGTTCATCGAGTTGTGATTGTCGGCGGCCAGCACGAGCCCGGCGCGCGCGCCGAACGGATAGCTCTCGGCGACCAGCTTGATGGCGGCCGAGGTGTTGGCGGTGAAGCAGACGACGTGCGTCGAGGCGTCGACGTCGAAGAAGTCGAGGACCAGGCGGCGCGCGCGCTCGATCACCTCGCCGCTGGCACGCGATGGCGCCGACTCGGAGTGGGGGTTGCCGAAGACGCCGTCGGCAAGGAACGCGTGGTGCGCGCGCAGCTGCGAGACGCCGGGCAGCGCGCTCGCGGCGTAGTCGAGGTACGCCAGGCCGAGCGCATCCAGCCGGGGAAACTCACGCGCCCGCAGCTCGGCGAAGTTGACCGCGGAGCTCGCGACCGTCGTTCACAGAGCTCCACCTGGATTGCTCATCGACGGCGCTTGGCGTGACGTGTTGACACGTCGCACACCAGGAGCAACGACCGTGCCGCCCCATGATGCGAGTGATATCCGCCCCCATGGGACACCTTGCGGTCGCCGGATGCCGTAACGGCATGCGCGGACGGCATGCCGTTACAGCCTCGCGGAGGCTACCGCCCCTTGGGAACCGCCACCGGCGGCGCCGGGTTGGCCTTGGCGAAGTCGGCCGCCTTCTTCTGCTTCTTGCCCGCCGCGTCCTGCTTCCGCGCCTTGTCCTTCGCCTTCGGAGACTTGTCGCCCATCGTCACCACCCCCCGTTGAATGTCCGGTGATGATCCGCTCTCCGCCGCAAGAAGTCCACCTTGCGGTTCCCGGTGGCCGGTTCATCGGCGCGCCAGTTCATTCAGTCGGCGCGCGTGAGCCACCCTCCGACGGGCGCGCCGGAGGGTGGCTCGTCAGCGGTCGCTCAGAGGCAGAACCAGCCGTCCGCTACCCAGCCGCGTCGGTTGATCTGGCCGTAGGCGAAGCCGTAGATGTAGTTGCCGACCTTGGGGCCCTCGACGAGGAAGGTCTGCGGACGCCACATGTTGCCGTCGAAGGCGCCGTCGTGCGGCGCGGATCGGAAGTAGAGCGAGTCGGCGCAGATGGTCTCGCGAACGCCGATGCGTCCGTTGCGGTGACCGGCTGCGGCCGGGGCGGCCTCGGGTGCCTTCACTTCCTGGTTGGCCTGGGCGGGGGCCGCCGGCGCGGCGACGACGGCGGCGACGATGGCGATGGAAGCCGCGGCGAGCGTGGCGCGAACTGCGCCCTTGCGGGAGATGGACATGGATTTCTCCTTGTGTCGTGAGTCAGCGTGTCCGGGAATGGTCAGTGAAAGATCGAGAGGTTGACTGCGTGATGGTCAGTGCGCTGCACTCACCACGAGTCGTAGCCGCCGATGCACTCGATCCGCATGAAGCCCCACTGGCTCGCGCCGAACTTGAACGTCGCGGCCCAGCCGTTGTGGACCGGGTGCGCGCCCGGCGTGTGGCCGACCTTGTCGCCGTAGTACAGGGTGCGGATCACGCCGACGGGGCCCGACGACGAGTCGTAGTTCCGGTAGAACGTGGCGTCCTGGCAGACCACCACCGCGTGGCGCGGGACCGTCGCGTATTCCTCGTCCAGCTCTCCCGCCTCGTTGACCGCCGGATCGTCGCCCTCGTCGCCGAGGACGCAGCCGGCCGTCGTGAGTGAAAACAGCGCGAGTGCGATGAGGGTCAGAAAGACAGACTTCGATTGACTGCGCATGAGTACTTCCTCCGCAATGCGGCGATGTCCGCCGCGTTCGCGGAGCCATCGAGCAAGCAGCGTGCCGCCGACTGCGCCGATCGCGCGCGTCGCGTTTCAGCGGCTTCCGCGCGCGCGGAGCGCCCTTGCGCCGACCTGACACTGAGTCGCCACTGTTACAGCCTCGGGGCGCTCGACCCGGATGGTCGCCTGGCCGAATTGGAGGGGTCTCGTACTCGGCGGCCGGTGAGAATTCCGGTCTCGCCGCGGTCCTGGCGCGAGTGACTACTCGTTGCTGAGCCGGCTGACGAAGCGGAACTTTCCGTCCTCCACGACGTTGCCGCTCATGACCGCCATCGTCGTGTCGCCGTTCTTGTCGAACGAGAACGGACCCAGGGCCGAGTCCTCGGCCTTGTAGGACGCTACCGCCGCGCGGATGGCTTCGCGGTCCTTCTTGCCGGCCCGCCGGATGGAGTCGATGACGACCTGGGCCGCGACGTAGGCGTAGACCGCGTAGGCCTCGGGCTCTCGGCCGTAGCGCGTGCGGTAGTTGCTCACGAAGGTGGCTCCCAGGCCGGTCAATTGATCGGCCGGCAGGCCTCCGAACGTAACGTGGGCCCGGCCGTTGACCGCGGCGGGGCCGGCGGCCGCGATGAAGGGCGTCTCGAAGCAGCCATCCGGTGCCATGAACTTGGAGCGGAGGCCCACCGCGACGAGGTCCTTGGCGACCTGGCCCCCGTTGTTCTGCGTGTTGCCGCCGAAGAAGACCAGGTCGGGATCCACGCCCTTGATCTTGGTCATGAGCGACTTGTATTCCTGGGCCCTCGGATCGATCCCTTCGCGGCCGACCACCTTGAGGCCGATGTCCTCGGCGGTCTGCTGGAAGACGTCGGCAATCCCTCGCCCGTAGAGCTCGCGGCTGTCGAGAATGTAGACGCTCTTCATGCCGAGCTTGACGGCCCAGCGCGCCCCGACCGCGCCCTGCAGATCGTCGCCCGGGACCACCCGGAAGTAGTTGATGGCGCCGGTCGGCCGGTAGATGTCGGGCTCGTTGGACTCGCCGAGGTCGGGCTTGGTGAGGCCCGGGTACGTGTTCGCCGGCGAGATCATGACCAGCCCTGCCCGGTTCAAGATCGGCATCGAGATCTTGGCCGCGCCGGAGTTGTACGGCCCGATGTACGCCATGATCGACGGGTCCCTGACCGCCTTGTCGGCGTTGGCCGCCTCGACCTCCGGGTCCCAGTCGCCTCGGCGCGCCGACGCATCGTCCCAGTCCTCGTAGACGATGCGGAAGTTGCCGGCCTTGCCGCCGGCCTCGGCCAATGCCAGGCGGATGCCGTTGACCATCGCCGTGGTCACCGCGTTGGCGCTGCCGGTGCGCGGAAAGCTCGACACGATCTTGATCGTGCCGCCGTCCGCGCGTCGACGCTGTCGCTCCCGCGCCGGCGGTCTGCCCGGCGCCGCCCGCGCCGTTCACCGTCAGACTTGCAGCCCATGGGGAGGCCGGCTGCGAGTGTCAGAGCCGTCGAAATCGCCGCCAGGGTCCGCATGGGCATCCTCGTTTCAGTCCGCGAGCAATCTATTTCCATTGCTGCCTGCGGTCAAACTGGGTGGTGTCCCCGTCATTGAATGCGGACCGAGCGGCGGCGTAACGTCGGCAGGATGACAGACGATCCGGGGGACATGGTGGCGATCGGCACCGCGGGCGACCCGATGGAGGGAGCCATGGTCAGGGAGTTCCTGACCTCGAACGGCATCGACTGCATGATCCAGGGCGAGAATCACCGCTCGATGCTGCAGATGATCGGCGCCTACATCGAGTTGCGCATCCTGGTGCCGAAGTCGCAGGCCGAGGAGGCGGCGGCGCTCCTCGCGGATTTCCGCAGTCAGGCCGTCGAGCGCGAGCCGGCCGAGGGAGAAGAGGAAGAGGGCGAGGAGGAGGAACAAGAAGAGGACGACGGCGAGGAGGAGGGGTCAAACCTCTCGTGGCGCGAGGACGCCGAGCTCGTCCGCAAGGCGCGCGGTGCTCGCCTGGTGGCGCTCGCTCTGCCCGGCTTCGGCCTCGGTCACTTTGCGGTCGGCGCGAGGGTGCGCGGCTTGATCCTCTTTCTCGCGGCGTGGCCGGCCGCCATCTGGCTTGCCGCTCGCACCCCCGCTGCCTTCGCCCTCGTCCCAATCTCGGCCTTCATCGATTTCCTCGGCGCACCGGCGGCCCTGGCCGAGGTCAGACGCCGCCGGGCGCGCACCCGGATCCCCAGGCTCGCGCGCGCCAGCCCCAAAGACCTCGCGACGCGAGCGGACGTTAGACTGCGCACCGATGTCGATCCGGAACAGCTGGAAGCTATGCATCCTCCTGGTTGCCTGCGGCGGCGAGGCGGCACCGCCCGCGGCACCCGATGCGGGTGTCGCCAGGCCTCGTCTCGAGAGCGCGGCGCCCGGTGAGACTGGCGCCGCCGATCCGTCGGTCGAGCGTGTTGACGAGACGCGCTGGGTGATCGACCAGGGCGTGGTCGCGGCCGTCGCCGCCGAGGCTCTGCTGGGCGAGATTGAGCTCGAGAGGAAAGGGGCCTCGTACGTGCTGGTCCGGGTTCCTCGCGTGAGCTGGTTCGACAACCTCGACGTGCGCGCGGGTGACGAGATCGAGTCGGTGGACGGCGCGGCGCCGGAGCCGGCGGCGCTCCGGACGGTCGTGCGCCGGCTGGGCTTGCGGCATGAGCTCGTCCTGTCGCTGCGCCGGGCGGGCGCGCTGCTCCGGCATCGTTACGTGCTGAAGAGCTCGCCGCTCGCGCTGCGGCCGGGGATCCCGCGCCTGGTCCAGTCGATCGAGGAGGTCGAGCTGGCTCGGGCGATCGAGCAGGGGATCAAGAAGACCGGCGAGGCCAGCTACGAGGTCGACGCGGCGAGCCTGCGGGCGCTGCGCGCGCCGATGTTCGACGGTGGGCTGCCGCGCGGACGTCAGGTTGAACGCCACGCCGATCGCCATGGCCCTCGGGTTCACGGCCTACGACGAGCTGAAGTCCGTCGGGGATCAGGATGTGGGTTCCGCCGACGATCTGGTGCGCGAGCTCCAGGCGCGAGCGGACCGACCTGAGATCCTGGTCGTGTCGAGCCGGCTGGGCGAGCCGATCATCTTGCGCTATCGCGTGGTGAGCGGTCGGGTCGGCCAGGAAGCCCTGGCCGCGGCGGTGGCTGCCTGGGACAAGGCCGAGCAGGTGCGCATGGCCGCACGCAGCGCTGCAGGGCTGGGCGCGTCCGGCGACACAGGTGCTCCGGCCGAGCACGCCGGCGTATCCGCGGCCGCCGGGAACACCTACCAGGTTGACCGGGCGGTGCTCAGGCACTTCCTCGACGGTCCCCTGGACAAGGGCGTGCGCGTCGTTCCGTCGATGAGCAACGGACGCCCCAACGGCTTCAAGCTGTACGCGATCCGGCCGAGCTCGATCTATGCCGCGCTCGGGCTGCGCAACGGCGACACCGTTCACGCGGTCGACGGCCACGAGCTCTCGGGCATGGACAAGGCGCTCGAGGTCTACAGCGCCATCCAGCCCAAGCTGAAGTCCAGCAAGCCCGCGACCATCGTCGTCTCGATCAGCCGCCGGGGCCAGCCGGTCCGCCTCACCTATCACCTCGTCCCGGCGAAAAAGAAGTAGCCCGGCCGCGGAGGACGGCGTCGAACGGGAGGTGCGAGTTGACCTCGACGAGAACATGCTTGAGGCCGACCCGGGACTACGCGGACGACAGGCCGGTGCTGAATTCTCCCTGGTGTGCGCCGGGTTGGCACGAGCACGTGGTGGTCTGGCCCCGGGTCGGGCGCGCCGGCGGTCCTTGCAGGGAGTACCGGAGCACCATCGAGCTCGGCCGTCACGTCTGCATGCTCGACAGGAGCGCGACGGTGTGCGGTGGCCAGGGCTTCACGCAGGTCTACCTCATGGAGACCGAGGTGCCGGACAACTAGCTGTGGTCGCGGACCGAGGCGTTCAACGGCCACTGTACCGGCGCGGGGAAAGGCGGAGCGCACGCACGAAGCGACTCCGCCTGGAACCGTTGCGTCACGGTTCCAGAACGCCCGCCTACCGCCTCTTCGCGAAGAACTCGGACGCGCTCTTGCGCTGGGCGGCGACCTGGGCGGCGCACAGCCGCGTCGCCTCCACGACCTTGGTCAGCATGTACGGGGCGCCCGGGTACGGGGTCACGCGCGGGGCGACCTTCTCTTGCAGCTCGGTGACGGCCTCCTCGCTGCAGCCGCCCTGCAGGAAGGGGAAGAACTGCACGTAGGCCGGGGGCAGCTTGGGCGCGAGGCGGTCGAAGTTCGCGAGCAGCCAGGCCCAGGCGCCCGGTCGCAGCTCGAGGAACGGCGCCTGCTCGCCGAGGACGGTGGCGCGCTCGTTGACGCGCAGCCGCTCGTCGAACGACAGTGCGCGCGCGCGTTCGGCCAGCTGCGGATCGGTGAAGTGGGCCAGCGCGCGAGAGCAGGTACTCGCGGATGTTGAAGTCCTTCTCGACCGCGAAGCGCTCCACGATCGTGTCGAACATCTGCGCATCGCCGAGCCGCGCGGCCGACTTGAGGGCGACCGGGACCAGGCTCGGGTCGACCGCCTCCGGGTGCAGCTTGCCGTCGGTGCCGAGGTAGGCGCGGCCCAGCTTCGCCGCGCGCGCGAGCACCTTGGTGTCCATGGCCGAGAGCGCCAGGTATCCGATCACCCAGCGGCGATAGCTCTGCACCGGGGCGGGCTCGCCCTTCTTCACCTTCCAGCCCAGCCTGGCCAGGGCCGGCGCGTACAGCGAGCGCATGTAGGCCTCGACTGCCTCGCGCTGCGACTCCTCGACGATGTGCTCGCGCACGCTGTCGAGCAGGGCGCCCGGCTCCTGCGCCACGGCCGGCTCGGTGTCGCGCGCCAGCGGACGCAGCGCGGCCAGCACGTCGGCGGCGGGCAGCGCGCCGCTGCGCAGGCCCGGCGCGCAGGTTGCTCGCCAGCGACAGGCGCTCGGCGGCGGTGAGGTGGCGGTAGCCCTTCTCGAGCAGAGCGCGCAGCTGGTCGGGCGGCAGCGACCAGCGGTAGTAGCCCTGCGCGCCCGGGTTGGGCGCGATCCACGCCGGGCAGGTCTTGCTCTGCAGCGGCATCTCCGCGTCCGCCTTGTCGAGCAGCATGCAGTCCGGCTTCCTGGCGCCGGCCGAGCGCACGCAGACCGGCACCGACCAGTACTGGTCGCGCGAGCCGGTCGACCCGAGCGGCAGGTTGCGCGACTGCGACAGCGCCACGCGCGGCGGGCCGTCCTCGCAGCGCAGCGTGGCCTGGATGAGCGGGATGCCCGGCTGGTCGACGAAGCTGCGCATGGCGGCGCGGATGTCGGCGCCCTGGGCCGAGAGCGCGTCGATGAGGTCGTCGCGCGTCGCGTTGGCGTCGGCGTGCTTGGCCAGGTACTGGCGGAGCCCGGTGCGGAACGCGTCCTGGCCGAGGAACTGCTCGAACATGGCGACCACCGACGAGCCCTTGTTGTAGGCGATCTGGTAGTCGAAGCCGAAGATGTCGCCCTCGAGGCGCAGCTCGGGGCGGATGGGCCGGACCGTGGACAGCTCGTCGGTCTGCATGGCCCCGTGCACCTCTTGCAGCGTGATGAGGTCGATGCGGTACTCCGGCCTCCAGGCGGAGGTGATCTGCGTCGCCATGAAGTCGGCGAACGACTCGTTGAGCCACAGGTCGTCCCACCAGGCCATGGTGACCGAGGTCGCCGTACCACTGGTGCGCGATCTCGTGCGTCATCACCGACGCGACGCGCATCTTCTGGTCCTCGGCCGCGGTCTTCGGATCGACGAGCAGGAGCGACTCGCGGTACGTGATGAGCCCGGCGTTCTCCATGGCGCCGTACTCGAAGTCGGGGACCGCGATGTGGTCGAGCTTCGGGTACGGGAACTCGGTGCCGAACCAGCGCTCGAGCATGACCAGCAGCTCGGCGCCCGACTTGAGCGCGAAGTCCAGCTCGGCGCCTCGCCCCTTGGGCGCGATGCCCCGAACTTGTAGAGGCCGCGAGCGCACCTCGTTGGGCGGCAAGCGGCGGCGGGGTGACGACGTCGAAGTCGCCGACCGCGATCGCCACCAGGTAGCTCGACAGCGGCCGCGACGGCAGGAAGCTCACCCGCTTGAGCTCGCCGGCCTGCTTCTCGTCGGCGACCGGCATGTTGGAGACCGCCACGGCGCCCTTCGGCACGGTCAGCACGACCTCCCACGGGATCTTGAAGGACGGCTCGTCGAAGCAGGGGAACGCGCGCCGCGCGTCGATGGCCTCGAACTGCGTGTACGCGTACCAGCGGTCGCCCGCCTTCACCCGGTACAGGCCGACCAGGTGCGGGTTGAACGCCGCGTTGTACTCGATGACCAGCGTCGCCTTGCCGGCGGCGACGCGCTCGGGCAGCACCATGCGGGCGGCGCCGCGGGTGTCGTCCTTCTCGAAGCGCAGCGGCAGCGCCTTGCCGCCGGGCGTCAGCGTCCCGCGGGTCAGGTCCAGCTCGCGCGCCGAGATCCACAGATCCTGGCGCGGCCGGTCGAGCCGCAGCTCGATCTCCACGCGGCCGGAGAAGCGATCGCGGTCCGGCACCACCTCGACCTCGACCCGCTGGCGGGTGGGGTGGACGTCGGCCGGGGAGCCGGAAGATGGGCGCCGAGGCGGACGGCCCGCCCGACGCGTGCGGCGCGCCGGCAGCGGGCGCCCCGGCAGCCGCGCTCGACGGCGTTGACGGCTTCGTCGCCGGCGGCTGCGAGCAGGACAGGAACAGAGCGCTGAGGAGGACCGCGCCGGCGGCGGACCCGGATCGGGGGAGCTGCATGGAGGCCATCACTTGGCAAGGATGATGCCATGCGCGTCCTGGCGAATCCGGGCGCTTGCCTGGCAGCGACTCTCCAGATATGTCCGCGCGCGTCCCGCAAGCGGACAGCCTGCGGACACGCCGCGGACACCCTGTGCGCCCGCTCGCATGGCGCGAACGCCACGATGGACGATGACGATGGAACGACGTCAGGCGTCGCCGGCGCGGGGGCGTGACCACCTGGCGCGCACGCCGCTCGCCTTCGAGCCAGCCGATCTCCTGGGCCAGCTCCTCCGCCTCGCGCAAGCTGGCCGAGGTGATGGGCGTGAAGCTCTCGCTGGGTCGCGCGCCGTCGAGCAGGAGCTCGGCGGTGCCGCGCCGGTCGCCCAGGCGGCGCATCTCGTCGATCGCCTGATCGCGCAGCTCGTCGGCGCGGCGCCGGTCGCCGATCTGCTCGAGCAGCCCGGCCAGCATCGAGCGGATGCGAGCCATGCCGAGACGCGCGCCGGCGCGCATCGCGTGGCGCAGCGCGTGGTCGGCCAGCTCGGCCGCGCGATCGCGCCGGCCCTCGAGCGCGTAGAGCTGGGCCAGGCGGTACAGCATGCGCCACAGCGAGATCGGCCCCTCGGTGGCGCGGCCGCCCTCGCCGCCGGTGACCAGGTTGACGCCTTCTTGCAGCTCGCTGATCGCCTCGTGGGCCAGCGACTCGCGCAGGTGCGCGGTGGCCATGTCGAGGTAGAGGTCGCAGATGAGATCGCGCTGGCCGGTGACGATGGCCATGCCGATGGCCTCGCGCAGGGCGCCGGACGCGGCGGCGTGATCGCCCTCGGCGCTCCACAGATGGGCCGCCGCGCGCAGGATCTGGGCCTGCAGCGCGCGCGAGTCGCGGCAGTGCATCCGCACCTCGTCGAGCAGGCCGCGGGCCAGGCCGAGCTCGCCGCCGACCCGCAGCTGCTCGGCCAGCTTGACCGCGATGCCGACGAACTGCGCCTGCAGCACCGGCTCGTCGTCGCTCAGCATGAGCTGGCGCGCGGCGCTGAGCGCGCGGTGGTACAGCCGCCGCGCGCCGGCGTCGTCCAGCTCGTGCACCGAGTCGTCGCCCGCCTGCGACATGTAGCGCGCGGCCTGTGGCAGCGCGCCGCACAGCTCGAAGTGGTGGCCGAGCAGGGACGGCTCGGCGCCGCTCTGCTCGAGCGAGCGCGCGGCCAGCTCGTGCAGGTCGCGCCGCACGTGCGCCGGCGTGGCGTCGTAGACGACGTCGCGCAGCAGCCCGGACGCGAAGTAGAGCTCGCCGCCGTCGGCGCTCTCGAAGACGAGCCCGCGCGCGACCAGGATCGACAGCGCCTGGCGCAGCTGCGCGTCGTCCGGATCGTGGACCAGCGCGCGCACGACAGCCAGCGGCGCCTGCACGCCGAGCACGGCGATCGCCTGACACAGCACCTTGGCCGCCTGCGGCAGATGATCGATGCGCGCGGCCACCAGGTCGGCCAGCCCGGACGGCGCGCTCGCCGCCGACCCGCCCTCGACGACGTAGCGCAGGAGCTGGTGGATGTGGCCGGGCAGCCCGGCGCACGCGCTGGCCAGCTGATCCGGGCTGGGCTGATCGTTGCCCAGCTCGCGGTCGTGCAGCGCGCGCAGGAGCTCATCGATGGCGTCCGGATCGAGCGGGCCGAGCTCGATGCGCGCCAGGGCGGGCGGCCACATGTCGGCCAGCACCGGATCGTTCGTGACCAGGATGCGCAGCCGGCCGCGCCCGCGCGCCCCCTCGATGAGCTGGCGGATGGCGTCCTGGCTGGGGTGGTCGTAGAGGTTGACGTCCTCGAGCACCAGCGCGAGCGGCGACTGCTCGGCCACGCTGGCCAGCAGCCGGCCGAGCGAGGCGAGGATCTCGCGCCGCCTGACCGGCGGCTCGAGCTGCCACAGCGGCCCCTCCTGCCCGAGCAGCTCGGCGATGGCCGGCACGTCGCGGCCGGTGAGACCGATGTCGTCCAGCGCGTCGGACAGGCGGTCGGTGCGCCCGATCGGATCGAGACCGAGGAGCTCGCGCACCGCCACTGTCAGCGGGTGGAACGGCCGGCCCAGGCCGCTCGGATCCGGCCGCGCGATGGCGAAGCGCATGCCGCGACCCTCGAGCTGGCGCATCGCCTCGTTGACCAGGCGGCTGCGACCGGAGCCTCGCGGGCCGACCAGCTGCAGCGCGCTCTCGCCGCCGCTGGCGCGCAGGAACTCGACGAGGCGCTCCAGCTCCTGCTCGCGCCCGACCAGCGGCAGAGACAGGCTCGCGCTGCTGAGGTCGGTCTCGGTGCGGCTGACCACCGCGGCGGTCTGATCCGAGTCGTCGTACAGCGGCACATCGAGCGGAGAGCGGCCGAGCCGGCCGGCCGAGACGACCTGACGCGCGCGGCGCTCGCCCTCGACCCAGCCGATCTCCTGGGCCAGCTCCTCCGCCTCGCGCAGGCTGGCCGAGGTGATGGGCGTGAAGCTCTCGCTCGGTCGCGCGCCGTCGAGCAGGAGCTCGGCGGTGCCGCGCCGGTCGCCGAGCCGGCGCATCTCCTCGATCGCCTGCTCGCGCAGCTCGTCGGCGCGGCGCCGGTCGCCGATCTGCTCGAGCAGCCCGGCCAGCATCGAGCGGATGCGCGCCGCGCCGACCCGCGCGCCGGCGCGCACCGCGTGGCGCAGCGCGTGCTCGGCGAGCTCGGCCGCGCGATCGCGCCGGCCCTCGAGCGCGTAGAGCTGGGCCAGGCGGTACAGCATGCGCCACAGCGAGATCGGCCCCTCGGTGGCGCGTGCCGCCCTCGCCGCCGGTGACCAGGTCGACGCCTTCTTGCAGCTCGCTGATCGCCTCGTGGGCCAGCGACTCGCGCAGGTGCGCGGTGGCCATGTCGAGGTAGAGGTCGCAGATGAGATCGCGCTGGCCGGTGATGATGGCCATGCCCGATCGCCTCGCGCAGGGCGCCGGACGCGCCGGCGTGATCGCCCTCGGCGCTCCACAGATGGGCCGCCGCGCGCAGGATCTGGGCCTGCAGCGCGCGCGAGTCGCGGCAGTGCATCCGCACCTCGTCGAGCAGGCCGCGCGCCAGGCCGAGCTCGCCGCCGACCCGCAGCTGCTCGGCCAGCTTGACCGCGATGCCGACGAACTGCGCCTGCAGCGCCGGCTCGTCGTCGCTCAGCATGAGCTGGCGCGCGGCGCTGAGCGCGCGGTGGTAGAGCCGCCGCGCGCCGGCGTCGTCGAGCTCGTGCACCGAGTCGTCGCCCGCCTGCGACATGTAGCGCGCGGCCTGTGGCAGCGCGCCGCACAGCTCGTAGTGGTGGCCGAGCAGCGACGGCTCGGCGCCGCTCTGCTCGAGCGAGCGCGCGGCCAGCTCGTGCAGGTCGCGCCGCACGTGGGCCGGCGTGGCGTCGTAGACGACGTCGCGCAGCAGCCCGGACGCGAAGTAGAGCTCGCCGCCGTCGGCGCTCTCGACGACGAGCCCGCGCGCGACCAGGATCGACAGCGCCTGGCGCAGCTGCGCGTCGTCCGGATCGTGGACCAGCGCGCGCACGACAGCCAGCGGCGCCTGCACGCCGATGCACGGCGATCGCCTGGCACAGCACCTTGGCCGCCTGCGGCAGGTGATCGATGCGCGCGGCGACCAGGTCGGCCAGCCCGGACGGCGCGCTCGCCGCCGACCCGCCCTCGACGACGTAGCGCAGGAGCTGATGGATGTGGCCGGGCAGCCCGCCGCACGCGCTGGCCAGCTGATCCGGGCTGGGCTGATCGTTGCCCAGCTCGCGGTCGTGCAGCGCGCGCAGCAGCTCGTCGATGGCGTCGCGGATCGAGCGGGCCGAGCTCGATGCGCGCCAGCGCCGGCGGCCACATGTCGGCCAGCACCGGATCGTTCGGTGACCAGGATGCGCAGCCGGCCGCGCCCGCGCGCCCCCTCGATGAGCTGGCGGATGGCGTCCTGGCTGGGGTGGTCGTAGAGGTTGACGTCCTCGAGCACCAGCACGAGCGGCGGCTGCTCGGCCACGCTGGCCAGGAGCCGGCCGAGCGAGGCCAGGATCTCGCGCCGCCTGACCGGCGGCTCGAGCTGCCACAGCGGCCCCTCCTGCCCGAGCAGCTCGGCGATGGCCGGCACGTCGCGGCCGGTCAGGCCGATGTCGTCCAGCGCGTCGGACAGGCGATCGGTGCGCCCGATCGGATCGAGGCCGAGCAGCTCGCGCACCGCCACTGTCAGCGGGTGGAACGGGCGGCCCAGGCCGCTCGGATCCGGCCGCGCGATGGCGAAGCGCATGCCGCGACCCTCGAGCTGGCGCATCGCCTCGTCGACCAGGCGGCTGCGGCCGGAGCCGCGCGGGCCGACCAGCTGCAGCGCGCTCTCGCCGCCGCTGGCGCGCAGGAACTCGACGAGGCGCTCCAGCTCCTGCTCGCGCCCGACCAGCGGCAGCGACAGGCTCGCGCTGCTGAGATCGGTCTCGGTGCGGCTGACCACCGCGGCGGTCTGATCCGAGTCGTCGTACAGCGGCACATCGAGCGGAGAGCGGCCGAGCCGGCCGGCCGACGACGACGCGCGCGCCGCGGCGCCGGCCAGCTCGTCGGGCGGCGGGGTCGGCACGTGCAGCGCGGTGTCGGCCGTGGCCGATCGAGACGTCGTCGAGCAGGATCAGCTCGGCCGCCGGTGCCTGGCGCAGCTGCCCGCAGTCGGGGCAGAACTTGAACGTCAGCGGGCTGGACGACGCCGCAGGCCGGGCACGGCCCCATCGCGGCGCCCGGGTCCATGCGGTGGCCGACCACGCGGGTCAGCGCGACGCGGAACTCGGTTGCGTTGGCGAAGCGGCGGCCGGGCGGCTTGGACAGCGCGCACAGCGCGACCTCCTCGAGCGTCGGATCGATGACGAGATCGGGGCGGCGCAGGCTGGGCGGGATCGGCGCCTCGGTCAGGTGGCGGCGCAGCACGTCCATGGAGCTTCCGCCGGCGAACGGCGTCGATCCGGTGAGCAGCTCGTACAGCACCACGCCGACCGAGTAGAGATCGCTGGCGTAGGTCGGGTCCTCGCCCTGGATGACCTCGGGCGCCATGTACTCGGGCGTGCCGCAGATCGTCTTCTCGGTGGCGCGGGTCTCGCGCCCGACCAGGCGCGCGATGCCGAAGTCGACGACCTTGACCAGGTCCCAGTCGCCGCGGCGGCGCTCGACGACGATGTTGTCGGCCTTGAGGTCGGCGTGCACCACGCCGGCGTCGTGCGCTTCCTCGAGGCCGGACAGGATCTGCGCGACCAGGTCGGCGATGCGCGACGGCCGCAGGCTCTCGCTGTGCAGGACCTGCGTCAGGGTCGGCCCGCGCAGGAACTCCATGACCAGGTAGAGCAGGCCGTCCTCGGTCTGCCCGTAGTCGATGATGGAGACCGTGTTGGGGTGGTTGAGGCGCGACGCGGCCAGCGCCTCGTCGTGGAAGCGCCCGACGAAGCGCGGGTCCCGGGTCAGCTCGGGGCGCAGGATCTTGATCGCGACGGTGCGGCCGAGCGCGAGCTGGTCCGCCTGGTACACGGTCCCCGACGCGCCGGTGCCGACGCAGCGCCGCAGGCAGAACTTCCCGGCCATGACCCGCCCGATCAGCGAGTCTGCCGTCGCAAAATCATCGACCTTCACGTGGTCTTCCCCGTCCCGAGCCCCCCGTCCGCCGCCGTCTCTCCTTTATACCCGCTCGAGGATCGTCGCGATCCCCTGACCGACACCGATGCACATCGTGGCGAGTCCGTAACGTTCGCGGCGGGCCGCCAGCTCTCGGGCAAGGGTCAGGACCAGTCGCGCTCCCGACGCACCGAGCGGGTGACCGATCGCGATGGCCCCGCCGTTGACGTTCACCGCCTCCGGGATCGAGGCCGATCTCGCGGATGCAGGGCACCGCCTGGGCCGCGAACGCCTCGTTGACCTCGCTGAGCGCGATGTCACGCGCCGTCACCCCCGCCCGGGCCAGCGCCTTGTGGGTGGCGGGGATCGGACCGAGGCCCATGTACGACACCTCCACCCCCGCCGCCGCGGATGACACGTAGCGGGCCAGCGGCTCGAGCCCGAGCTCGGTCGCGGCGCGCTCGCTCGCGACCAGAATGGCGCAGGCGCCGTCGTTGAGGCCCGAGGAGTTGCCGGCGGTGACGGTGCCGTCCTTCTGGAAGGCGGGCGCCAGCGCGGCCAGCTTCTCCGGCGTGGTGTCGGGGCGCGGGTGCTCGTCGCGCGACAGCATGATCGGCGCGCCGGTCTTCTTGTCCTTGCCGACCTGGATCGGCGCGATCTCCTCGGCCAGGCGGCCCGACTCGATGGCGGCGCCGGCGCGCCGCTGCGACCGCACCGCGAGCTCGTCCTGCTCCTGCGCGGGTCACGCCGCAGCGCTCCGCCACCTTCTCGGCGGTGATCCCGAGCGCGAGCGTGCCGTGCATCGCCTCCATGCGCGGGTTGACCATGCGCCACCCGAGGGTGGTGTCGAAGAGGGTCTGGTTGCCGCGCGCGAAGCCGCCCTCCGGCTTGGGCATGACCCACGGCGCGCGCGTCATCTGCTCGACGCCGCCGGCGATGACCAGATCCGCCTCGCCGGTCTGCACCAGGCGCGCCGCGTCGGTGAAGGCCTGCATGCCCGAGCCGCACAGCCGGTTGACCGTCACGCCGGGCACCGAGACCGGCAGGCCGGCGAGCAGGAGGCCCATGCGCGCGACGTTGCGGTTGTCCTCGCCGGCCTGGTTGGCGCAGCCGGCGATGACGTCGTCGATGCGCTCGGCCGGGACGCCGGTGCGCTCGAGCAGCGCGGCGATGACGTGGCCGAGCAGATCGTCGGCGCGCACCGAGCGCGAGCGCGCCGCCGTGGCGGCCGAACGGCGTGCGCACACCGTCGATCAGGTAAGCGGGCCGACTCTCCGCTCGCGCGGATGGACGCGCGCCGCCCGGAGTCGAGTCATCACGCGAAGTCATGCGGCGGACACTAGCATGCGAGCGACGGGCTATCTTCGCACGCCTCGGGGCGCTTTGAGCGGTCGTCGTGCGACTGCAAGCGGGCGAAACGCGATGGGTTCGACGCGTCATCGCGGAGGCCCGGCTCTCTTGACCGGGCGACGGGTGGGGTGCTTGGGTAGGGGCGCATGACCGAGCCCACCACCCCTGCCAGTGCACAGGCCGTCGCGCGCGGCCGTCTCGCTCGAGACCGTCGAGGCCACCATCTCGGCGCTGACCGAGATCGACGAGACCGGCGACAAGCGGACCATGGGCCGCATGGCCCGCCGGCTCGGCAAGGAGCAGCCGGCGCTGCTGCGGCGCGCGGCCACGCTCAAGGACCAGCACGGCGACGCCATCGGCGAGGCGGCGGTCTTCTACAGCACGCTGGTGTGGGCCATCTTCGATCGCCACGCCGATCGCGCGCCGCGCCTGACCCCGAGCAACATCGAGCAGGCCCAGGGCGTGCTGACCGAGGAGTGGGGCGCGGTCGAGGGGCTGGCCGACAAGCCGCTGGTCGAGCGCATGTCGCCCGGGCCTGTCGAGCGCCAGCCGCACCTCTGCGCCAAGCTGGCCGAGCTCATCGCCGAGGACGTGCGCACCGAGGCGATGACCGCCGAGTGCGCGGAGCTGATCTATCGCACCCACCCAGGTGATCGTGGAGGCGTTCGACGCCGCCATCGACGGCCGCCGCCCCGGCGAGCGCGTCGGCCCGATCGTCCGCGAGACCGCGAAGGTCGGGCGGAACGACCCGTGTCCGTGCGGGTCGGGCAAGAAGTACAAGAAGTGCCACGAAGGACAGACCCTGTAGCGGGCTGTCCGCGGCGCTTCTCGACTCAGAACGTGCAGCGGATCGACGGGCCGGCGGTGAACGGGAACGCCGCGTCGTAGTTCACGTGCGCGACGTACCAGAGGGTGACGTCCTCGCCCTCGATCGCCTCGTCGCCCACGTAGGCGGCCGGGAACGGCTGGGCGCCCGCCGCGCTGCGCGGCGTGTAGGGCGGCCACTCGCCGTCGTGGTAGCGGATGGCGAACAGCTCGGCGTCCTCCCAGTGGCTGGGCCGGATCGCGATCTGGGCGCCGGTGCCGTTGTCGACCTGGCGCCAGACGCTGCCGTCCTCGGCCGCGTCGCCCGCGTGCGGCAGCCAGCCCTCGGCGGTGACGCGCTGCCAGCGCCCGCCCTCGAAGTGCTCGAGCGCGTCGTCGGTGGCGCCGTCGATGTCGAAGTCGAAGCGCCAGTGCGGGTGGTAGGTGTGGCCGTCGTGCACGCCGTTGCCGTGGATGATGAGCCACGGCGACATGCGGCCGTCCTGGTGGAAGCGCCACATCTGCGTGTAGCGGAACGGCCCGGCTGGCGAAGTCGGCCGCCAGCTCGAAGCCGCCGCGGAAGTCGCTCTTGCGGATCACGCCGGCCAGGCTGCGCACGCCGAGCGGGGTCCAGAACGGGCCGTGCGACCTCGCCGCCGCTCTCGTCCTCGACCGACAGCAGCTGCCGCTGATGATCGATCGGTGACGTACGGCAGCGAGCCCTCCCACAGCACGCGCCGCCCGGCGTAGCTGGCCAGGTAGATCATGAGGCCGGCCGACTCGGTGACCTTCCAGTGGACCTTCCAGTCCGCTTGCTCGATGGCGTTGCTCATCTGCGTCCTACCATTGATCCGCGGGCACGACTTCGACGACCTGGCGATCGATCAGATCCACGACCGCCACCATCGACGGCCGCTCGCCCGGCTGGCCGAACAGCACCGCGGCGCTGCGCCGGGTGTAGGCCAGCTCGGTGTCGCGCCGGCTCCAGTAGTGCATGGCGGCCTGGGGCTGGTCGCCGAGGCACCAGCTCGCGCTTCACGCGCTCGTCGCGCAGCGCGATGCTGACCGCCGTCTCCTCCTCCTCGCGGCCGAGCGCCGGCTGCGACTGGGTGAGCTGCAGGTGCGCGAGCGTGCTGGTGTCGAGATCGATGAGCGCCTCGACGGTGCGGTCGGAGGAGTAGTCGAAGGCGACCACGCGGGCCAGCCGGTGCCCGGCCAGCTCGTGCGGCGGCTTGAGCACCAGCGGCTCGACCGCCGTGACCCGGTAGCGGGCGATCTTGGCCATGGTGGCCAGGCGCCGGTCCTCGGTCATGACGCGCAGCGCATCGGCCCGCTCCCCCTCGCACAGCGGCTCGAACAGGGCCGGGTCGGCGGCCAGGAGCGCGGCTCGCCGGGCGTCGCGGGCGGCCGACGCCTTGGCCGGCCTGGCAGCGCGCGGCGCTCGCCGGCGCGGTCGTCGCGCCCGGCGCGATTCGGCTTGGGCGCCGCGGGCTTGGCCGCCGTGCGGCCGGGCCTCGGGGCCTCCTTGCGCGCTTTTCTCCCGAGCTTCATGGCGCGCACTATACACGCCCGCGGTGACGGCAGCGGGCGCAGTCGGGAAGCTGCTCAGATCGAAGCGCGAGAGCATGCGTTCAAAGCCGCTATGTCGCGGGATCTCAAGACCTTCTGCCTCCGTATCGCCGCTCTCGGAGCCGCAGCATGCAGCTCGGCCTACGCGGTTCACTCCGGCAGCGAAGGCGAGCCGCTCGCCGCTGTCAGCCAGCCGATCGCGCGCTCGCCCTACGAGGTGGAGCTGCTCGGCGCCGACGGACGCACGCTCGCGACTTACGAGCGCGGCGACCGCTTCTACATCCTGGGCCAGGCGGGCGACCGCTACTCGATCCGCGTCACGCAACCCGACGCCGCGCCGGGTCGAGGCCATCATCTCGGTCGACGGGCTCGACGTCATCGACGGCGAGGACGCCGACTTCGTCAGCAAGCGCGGCTACATCGTCCCGCCCGGCGGCGACCTCGTGGTGGACGGCTTCCGCATGTCGACCACGCAGGTGGCGGCCTTCCGCTTCGGCTCGGTGGACTCGTCGTACGCGCAGCTCAAGGGCAAGGGCCGCAACGTCGGCGTTGTCGGCGTGGCCATCTTCGAGGAGAAGGCGGAGCCGCAGATCGTGGCGCCGGAGCCGCCGGTGGCCGACGAGGGCGGCTGGGGCCGTGGCGGGGGAAGCCGGCACGCCGAGGAGAAGGCGAGCTCGGGCGCTGGCCGGCGCGGCCGCGGGCGCGCCGACCGGCGCCGACCGGCGGCGACCCGGCTGCCGAGGCGGCCCCGCCCAGCCCCGCCTCCGCCGTCTCCGTCGCAGCCCCGCTTCGACGACCGCTCGGCGCGCGACAGCGAGGCCGACGCGCCGGCCCGCAAGGAGTCGCGCCCCGGCCTCGGCACCCAGTGGGGCGAGGAGCGCTACTCGGCGGTGGACTACACCCGCTTCGAGCGCGCCAACGCGACCGTGCCGACCGCCGTGGCCGAGCTCCGCTACAACGACTCCGAGGGGCTGCGCGCCCTGGGCATCTCGCTGCAGCCGGCTCCCGACGGCAACGAGCTGTACCAGCGCGAGACCGCGGATCCGTTCCCGGCGGCGCGCGGCTTCGCGGCTCCCCCGCAGTGATGTGATGGACAGGGCCGGCCCGGCCGGCCTGCGGTTTCGCTGATTTGGATGAAATTGACTTTCACTTTCATCCAAATCGGGCTAGCCTGATCCCTGAAGTGTCATGGGCGCTCGCTACGGTGCGGGCGTTCGGTGCCCGTCCACCCCGCTGCCCGCCTCCCCGAGCGGCGGGGTGGGCGGGCCCTTCTGTTTTCGGCCTCTGGAACTGATGCGGCCCGCCTCGGACGGGCTCGGCGCTCAGGTCGGGGCGAGCGGCAGCTCCATCTCCAGCTGGTGGAGCTCGGTGCGCGCGAAGCCGAGGCCGTGCAGGGCGGCTGCGCTCATCTCCTCGGGCACCAGCGGCGGAATCTCCCACGCCGCGCCGGGATGCAGCGACTGGATGGCGGACAGGAGCCGCCGGGCGTGGCCCCGGCGCCGCGCCGACGGCATCACGTAGAGCATGCGCAGGCCGAGCCGCGCCGGGTTGGCCGCGTTGAGGCACGCGAACGCCTCGCCGCCCAGCGCGTGCACCTGCATGGCGTCCGGCGACGCGGCGACCAGCGTGTGGGGAGACAGCTGCCACGGCCAGTCGCGGTCCGGCTCGGCGGCCAGGGCGACGGCGAGGGCGTCGAGGTCGCTGCGCCGGAGGTCCGCGGCGGCCACCGCGCGGCAGCGCCGCGCGCGCGTGGCCGACCAGGCGGCGCACGCGGACGAAGCCGGACGACTCGTAGAGCGAGACCGCCGAGCGGTTGGCGGCGAACACCTCGAGGCACAGGCGGTCGGCGGCGGCGGCGCGCGCGATGGCGATGCAGCCGTCCATGAGCGCGCGGCCGAGGCCGAGGCCGCGCCGGGACGCGACGATGCCCATCGCCGCCACGCGCGCGCGGCGGCCGCGCTGGGCCAGCAGGCACAGCCCGGCCGGCTCGTCGTCGACCAGGACCACGCGGCTCAGGAACAGATCGATCTGCTCGCAGCGGATGCGCGCGGCCAGCGCGTCAACCGGCTGCGCGATCGGAAACAGGTAGCCCTCGAAGCTGGCGGTGAAGAGCGCCGACAGCTGCTCCAGGGTCAAGCGAGACGCGCTCTGCATGGTGACGTCCGGCATCGTCTCCGTCTCATCGTGTTCAGGTGAGCGCCGGGAACAGGTCGCGGATGCCGCCGACGACGAACTCGACCGCGATGGCGGCGAGCAGGAGCCCCATCACGCGCTCGGCCACGTTGATGGTGGTCCGGGTCAGGAAGCGCTCGGCCAGGATCGCCGAGCGCAGCAGCAGCCACGCCACCACGCAGGTGATGAGGATGGCGACGAACACGGCGACGGTGCGCACCGGCTGCCACGCCGCGCGGCTCATCAGCACCATCACCGTCGCTATCGAGCCGGGGCCGGCCAGGAGCGGTATCGCCATCGGGATGATGGCGACGTCTTCCTTGGCCGCGCTCTCGAGCTGCTCCTCGTCGGTGGAGCGGGTGCGGGCCGGCTGGGCGCGCATCATGTTGACGCTGGTCAGAAACAGCAGCAGGCCGCCGGCGATCTTGAACGCGCCCAGGCTGATGCCGAAGGCGCGGAAGATGAGCGCGCCGGCCAGGGCGAACAGCGCCAGGGTGCCGAACGCCATCAGCGAGGCGCGCAGCGCGGTCTTGCGGCGCTTCTCGACCGAGTCGCCGGCGGTGATGGCGAGGAAGATCGGCACCACCAGCATCGGATCGACGACGAAGAACATCGCCGAGAGCGCGACCAGGCTGAAGGTCAGGTCGTCGGCGGTCATGGTCGGCTCGCGGGGCCGGCGTCCAGCGCCGGCAGCCCGAAGCCTGTAGCGCGGAGACGCCGCGCGTCAATGTGGGCCCGCGCCGCCCGTATCGCGCGTCACCAGACTCTCGACGCGAGCGCGGCGGTCGGCCACCGCGGCGGCGGCCAGCGCCACCGAGACCAGCGCCAGCGCCGCTGTCCGCATGCGCGCCCGGTGACGCGCGCGCTGCATCGAGCGGCTGGTGCCCGCGTGCTCCGTCACTGGCCAATCTCCACAGGACCCACCCTGCTCGTTCCCATCGGCCACCCCCGGACACGAGCGTATACCTCGGGCCCGGCCGGCGATAGCCCGAGAGGTCTGCTCGCTGATTGCCAGTTGGAACTGGATGGCAGCTAACTGTCCACGAACGTGATATTGGCCTCGACCGGCTCGCGCGTCGTGCGGCAGCCGTTGGCCGGCGCGTCGGTGTCGGCGCGTCCCAGTGCGACACCGAACAGGACGACGAGGTTATCCGGAATGCCGAGCCGGTGGCGAAGTGGGGCCGGGTAGGCGGCGACCGACGCCATCGGGCAGGTGTCGATGCCGAGCACCGCCGCGGCCGACAGCAGCGTGCCGAGCCACACACCGACGTCGAGCGTGCCGTACTGGCCCAGCGCGCGATCCTGGGCCACCACGGCCAGGTGCGGGGCGTCGAACAGCTCGTAGTTGCGCAGCCACGCGTCGTAGCGGCGCGACTTGTCGTCGCGGCCGATGCCCATCGCGGCGTAGAGCGCGTGGCCGCAGGCGCGCCGGTGCGTGAGATACGGCTCCGGGTACTGGCCGGGAAACGGCACGTCGGGCGCGGGCAGCGCCGCGCGCGCGGCGGCCAGCAGATCTGCCGACAGCGCGGCGGTCGCCGGTGGCGAGGTGACCCAGACGCGCCAGGGCTGGATGTTGCACCAGGACGGCGCGCGCTGGGCCATGGCGAACAGGCGGTGCAGCTCGGCTCGCGCGCGACAGGCTCGGGCAGGAAGGCGCGGGTGCTGCGGCGGCGCTCGAGGGCGTCGCCCAGCTCGGTGCTCACGGCTGCGGCTCGCCGGGCATCGCGCGCAGATCGAGGAAGCGATAGATGCCGGTCGTGTGACCGTCGGAGAAGTGGATGTTGACGCCGTAGTTGCCGACCAGGGACATGGTGGTGACGTTGATCTTCTGCGGGACGGTTGACTCGTCCAGGATCCGCTCGCCGGTGGTCTCCGAGCGGCACATGGCGCAGTCGCAGCGCAGGCGCAGCGCGCGCGCCGAATGACCTGCTCGTCGCCTTCGTCCCACACGAAGCGGACCTCGTCCTTGCCGAGGCCCACGATCTCGAGCGGCATGGGCATGTCTACACATAGTGTGGTGCGCACCCGGTGTCCAGCTGACCGGGCGCCTGCTCAGCGGAGGATGTAGGCGCGGCCGAAGGAGAAGTCGGAGCCGGGCGCGCCGACGATCATGTCGGCCTTGCCGTCGCCATCGACGTCGCCGCCTCCCGCGACGTCGGCCCCTGCCGATCGGGGACCGGATAGGTCTCTTCGTACTCGGTGATGTAGAACGGGATCTGCTCGGAGCCGAGGTAGGTCGTCGCGATGTCGGCGAGGGGGAAGTCTCCGGTCCATCGCGCGCCGGTGCCGGTGATGAGATGCGCTCCTCCCCGGTAGTCGTCGATCCGATGTATCGCCGACGAGGATGTCGCGGTGACCGTCGCCGTCGAGGTCGGCTGCGTCGATCGACATCGCCTCGAGGTCGTCGGGGTCCCGGTCGATGGGCACCCGGAGGATGACGTCCGGGCTGGTGACGAGGACCGACGATCCAAAGCCGTCCGGTCGCCCATAGAAGAAGAAGGCCGCGACGTCGCCGCCGGCCAGGCCGGCGCCGCCCGCCCACCCGGTGAGCGCAACATCGTCCAGGCCGTCCTCGTCGAGATTGCCCAGACCGACGCTGCCGACTCCGTGCAGACCGAAACCGGAGAAGGTCGTGATGCCGGGTGCCGTGGTCGCGTCGATGTCACCCGCAAGACGCGGGCCGCCTGCCACGAGGTAGACGGCCGAGTCCGCCGCGTCACCAACGCTCGCGACGATCTCTCTCTCGGCGATGAACATCTCGCTGTCACCATCCCCATCGATGTCGCCCGCGGGCGCCAGGCGCGACCGAAGCCGGCCGTTCCGGCGCGGCCCCGCAGAGTGGCATCGGCCGAGGTGATGGGGCTCATGGCCGGTCGCCTCTCGGGACCGCCGTAGAACAGGAAGACGCGGCCGGCGCCCGGGAACTCGGTCTGCGACGAGTAGCCGGGGGCGGCGCCAGCCACGAAATCGCTGTAGCCATCGCCGTCCAGGTCGCCGGCTGACGCGACCGCGACGCCGAGGCCGTGCAGACCGTCTCGACGAAGGTGCTGGCCACTTCGGTGATCGTCATGATTCCCGACAGGCGATCCGGCCCGCCATACACCAGGTGCACGCCGCCAGGCCGGGGACCTCAGGGGTCTCGTCGCATGTGTATCGGTTGGCTCCGACCAGGAAATCGGCGTATCCGTCGCCGTTGACGTCGCCCGCGCCGGCAAGTGCCTCGGCACTCGCGGCGGGCAGACTGTCCACCACGAGGATGGCATCTGGCTCGAAAGCCGCGTCGTCTGTCCATGTGGTGCGGCCGTACACGACGTAGATGCCGCCCGGCGACCCCCCGCTGGAGACGTCTTCCGTGTAATGGGGCACGAGGAACAGCGCGTCGTCGAAACCGTCCGCGTCGAGATTGCCGGCGATCAGCACGTCGACGCCGAAAGCGCTGTGTCGAGCACGACGTCGCACAGTCGCCGATCGAGAGACCGTGCAAGACGACGGCCGCTTCGTCGAGGCGTACCGTGTCGCCGCCCGACGGTGGGGTCCCGAGATCGTTGACGGTAAAGGGGTCGGAGTCCCTTCTCCGAGCAGCCGGGAAGTGCGAGCGCGCCGAGCGCGCACGTGACGAGGAAGCGTCTGGCCGGCCTCATGGATACCTCGTGGCGCGAGGTGCCCGAGCGGCGTGCGAAGCGATCATCGGAGACTCCTGCAGAGAGGTCAGGCTACGGCTACGGCTTATCTCGCAATGATGCCGGTGAGCCGCGAAATCGGCTCACGAAAAATGCCGTCGCTCCACCTCTGCGCCTACGTGATGTGGCGGCGAGCACGTCGAGGGAGCGACGTCGGCCGTAACGGCACCGATCCGGGGTGAGCGGCGTGATTGCGGCGCTGGGGGGCTCCACGTAGTAAGGTGCGCACCCTGTGTCCAGCCGACCGCGCATCCCAGGCCGCAAGCCGCCCCGTTCCTCGGGGCGCTCCGGCCATGGCCAGGCGCAGGACCGGCCGGCGGATGGCCGCCAGCGCCGGATCGCTGTCGCCAGGCGCGGTCGGGCGGGCGCATCGAGCGGGGCGGCGAGCCGCAGCTGGCCGAGGCGCTGGCGGATGCGCTGGCGGCGGCGCAGCGCGAGGACGACGTCGGCCAGACCCTGACCCACGGCTTTCACACGTACCCGGCGCGCATGCATCCGGCCACCGCGCGCCACCTGATCGGGCTGGCCCGGCGGCCCGACGCGGCGGTGCTGGATCCGTTCTGCGGCTCCGGCACGACGCTGGTCGAGGCGCGCGCCGCAGGGATGAGCGCGCTGGGCGGCGACCTCAACCCGCTGGCGGTGCTGATCGCGCGGGCCAAGGTGTGGACCGCGTCGCCGGCGCGTCGCCGGTCGGCGCTGTCGGTCGGTCGCGAGATCACGGCCGCGGCGATGGAGGAGGTCAAGGCGGCCCGGCGGGCCGGGTACGAGGCGTCGCCGTTGCGGCGCTCGGGCAAGGATCCGGCCGGGCGCGATCGCGCGGTGGGCGAGTGGTTCGCGCCGCACGTGCGCCGCGAGCTGGAGATGCTGGCCGGCATGGTCAACGAGGCGGGCGAGCGCGACAGCGAGGCGGGCGACGTGCTGCGCGCGGTGCTGTCGTCGATCCTGTACAAGGTGTCGAAGCGCGCCTCGGACACGGATCCGAGCCAGGTGGTGCGGCAGATCGCGCGGGGCGCGGCGACGCGTCTGTTCGACCGCCGGCTGGCGCAGCTGTTCGGCGGGCTCGACGATCTGGCCGCGGCGCGCGGACCGATGCCGCGCGTGGTGTGCGCCGACGCGCGCCGCATCGGCGGACACGCTGCCGCCGGCCGCACGGACCTCGTGCTGACCTCGCCGCCCTACGCCGGCACCTACGACTACGCCGACCAGCACCGGCTGCGCATGATCTTTCTCGGCCTCGACCCGCGCGGACTGGAGCGCGGCGAGATCGGCGCGCGGCCGCAGTTCGGCGGCGGGCCGCAGAAGCGCGATCGCGCGCTGGACGAGACGCGCGCGTCGCTGGGCGCGGCGCTGGCCGAGATGGCGCGCGCGCTGGTCGTGGGCGGACGCGCCGCGCTGGTCATCGGCGATTCGCTGGCCGGCGGCTCGCGGTGCGCGCCGATCGTCTGGTCGCCGATGCGCTGGCCGGCAGCGCGGTCAAGTCGGACCTCGGGCTGGTCGCGTGGGCCCGGCAGGAGCGGTTGACGCTCGGCCGCGCCGAGGCGCGCGCGTTCGCCGGCGCCGCGAAGAACGAGCACGTGCTCCTGCTCGAGCGCCGGTAGTTACGGTGCGAGCCATCGATGTTGGTTCTCCGGCGCTGAACGAGCGGGCCCGACTGTACGACGTCGTAGCGCGGACTGCAAGCCCTGCTCGCGGCCTCCTGCCTGGTACTGGCCGGTTGCGCTGCCGAGGAGGCGATGGCGGAGGGCGACGAGAGCCTCGCCGATGAGAGTGGCGGGATGGCGCCCGACGAGGAAGGCACCACCGACGAGCCGCTCGAGGAGCCGGGCGACGAGGTGGCCACCGACCAGGCGCCCGAGGAGAGCGGGCCACAGGAGCAGCCGGGCGAGGAGATTGACGAGTCTGACGATCCGGCCGAGGCCGCGTGCGCCGGCTACGGCCAGCGCTGCGGCGGGTTCGACCTCGTGCTGCAGCGGCATGGCCTGCGCGTTCGACGGATACATCCGCTACTGTCGCCACTAGCCAGAGCGCGAGATGCGCTCCCCTGCGCCGATTGGCACGCCGAGGAAAGCAGCGCGCACCAGCAGGCCGGCGACGGCGTACATCGCCGCGAGGCGCGCCAGGCTGGCCACCTCCCAGCGCTCAGCGCGCGCCTTCCACTCCGCCTGTGCGATCGCGCCGGCGGGGTCACCTGTGAGCGCCGTGAGCTCGGGAAGGTACGAGGCGAGGGTCGCGACGAGGACGAGCGCGTAGACGAGGGCCGCCGCGCGGCGAGGCGGCGAGGGTGGCCGCGGAGCAGCGCGAACGCCGCGACGCTGAGGGTCAGCGTGGGAATGTGCACGACCCGCCACGAGCGACCGGTGTCGATGGCATGGGCACCGTGGAACATCGCTAGCGAGCCGGGCGGCGCGGCCGTCCACTCCGGCACGATCACCACGTGCTCGTAGCTGCCCGCGGCGCACACGTACACCGCGGCGAGCATCGCAACCCACAGGACCAAGCTGCCGCGGCGGCTCGGCGCATTCAGCACCTCTGACATGGCATGAGATGTACCGGTTCGGGTGCGGAGCGGTCATGATATCTCGTGATGCCGGATATCACCGCCGTGAATCTATCCAGCGTAACCTGAACCTCCTCGTCACGCTGGATGCCGTGTTGTCGACCTGGAGCGCACGGTGGCCGCGTCGCGCCTCCACCTCACCGAGTCGGCGGTGAGCAACGCACTCCGGCGGGCGCGGGCCCTGTTCGGCGACGCGCTCGTCATCGGGAATGGCAGCGGCTTCTCGCTGACGCCGAGGGCCGAGGCGCTGCCTCGACCTCCGGGCCGCGCTGACGAGATGCGGCGCCTCCTGGCGGGCGATCGCACGCGCGCGCGACGCTGGTTGTCGATCGTTTGCCTGGACGCGGTCGGGTAGCCGCTTCTTCGGCCTCTGCTGCTGATCGAGGAGCGCTGCCCGGTACGCGGCTGGCGCGCTCACCCCGAGCACGTGCGCCTGGGTCGGCATCGATCGCTGGACGTGGACCTCATCGTTGGGGCGCCGCCTGAGCTGCCGGCCGGCTGCGAGGATGAGGCCCTCTTCGAAGATCCGATGGTGGCTATCGCGACGCGGCGGCACGAGCGATCGAAGTTGCGCCTCTCGCTCGAGACCTACGCGCGACCCCGACGCGAGCTCGGCGTCTTCGGCGAGCCCGAAGATCGCGTAACCGCGCCCTGGCCGCGCTCGGCCGCTCGCGACGCATCGCGGTGGTGGTGCGACATTGGCGCGTTGCCCTTCGTCGTAGCTGGGAGCGAGCGTATGCGACTGTCACGCGGGAGCGTCGCGCGCGCTTGCTGTGCGGCTCAATCTCGCGCTGCATCGCGCGGTGGCCTGGCGCCGTCGTGGTGAAGATGGTCTGGCACCGCTGGCGCGCCGCGGGATGCGACCCACCTCACGCTCCGCGAGCTGGTGCGACGCGCGGCGCGCGGCATGGCCCGCGCGCCCTGACGCGCGTGCCTAGGGCGAGGACGATGGATCGCGCTCGAGCCGCGCGCGGCCCGCGGGGGCACCGAGGTAGACGGTTCGGCTCAAGCTTGGGGGAATCTGTGCGCTTGAGCTCGTGCGGGTCGGTCGCGCGTGCCTCCGGAGTCTCGAGGCAGGCGGCGTAGATCGCGCGCACGCGCGGACAGGGGCCGAGGTCGGCCCGGTAGCGCTCCTCGGCGTTGCGCACCTGCGGCACCAGGAACAGGTCGGCCATCGTGATCTGGTCGCCCGCGCTGTAGCGGCCGCCGGTGCGCGCCACGTGGGCCTCGTAGGCGCGCGAGGCCGCGCTCGATCCAGCGGCAGCACCAGACGCGCTGCGCCTCCGGGTCCTGCGAGATTGCGTCCCGCGTGATCGTGTTCTGCAGCGGGTGGACGCCGGAGTTGACGATCTGCACCAGCTCGCGGACATGAGCGCGCTCGCGCGGGTCGCTCGGCAGGAGCGGGGGCTGCGGGATTGTCTCGTCGAGCCACTCGATGATGGCCACGCTCTCGGTGAGCAGACTGCCGTCGTCGAGCTCGAGGGTGGGGACCGCGTGCATCGGGTTGAGCGGGGCCAGGACTGTGTGGTGCTCGCCGCGGAGCGATGTCGATCAGCACGCTCTCGTACGCCACCTGCTTGAGCGCCAGCGCCCAGCGCACGCGCCACGACGCCGACGAGACCCGGCCCTCGTACAGCCTCATGGCCGCACCGGGTCCGGGCCTGCTTCCTCGCCCGTCTGCGAGACGCCGGCGGACGGGAAGGGGGCGGCCCACGGCTCGAGGGCGATGGCGGCGCCGTTGATGACGTAGGCGATCAGGCGGTACCAGCCGGCCAGCACGAGGAGCTCGATCAGCTGCGGCGGCGTCCAGCGGGCGGCCAGCTCGGTCCACAGGCCCTGCGACACGGTGGCGCCGTCGTGCAGCTCGTCGGCCAGACGTACCAGCAGCGCGTCGCGCGGTGACCAGGCCGGGTGGTCGGCGCCGCCGGTGGCGGTCGCCGCGATCTGCTCGTCTGTGAGGCCGACAGCGCGGCCGAACGCCGCCGCGTGCACGCCCCACTCGTAGACGGCGCCGGCGCGGGCGCAGGTGCGGTGGATGACGATCTCGCGCTCGCGCGCGGTCGAGCAGCCCGTGGCCGAGCAGGCCGGCGCCGAGCGGGCGCATGCGGCTGAAGAGCTCCTCGTGCACGGCCAGGGTGCGGAACAGCGCGAGCGGCGGGAAGGGGCTGTCGGGCGGCATCCAGCGGCGCAGCATGGCCTCGACCTCCGGCCGGTAGGGCGGCCCGAGCGGCTCGATGCGAGGGGACGGCGCCTCGGGGCTTGGTGCGGGCGAGCTCATCGAGTACTCTCTTCCGGTGCTTCTGTTTTCGAAGCAAGGGAAAGGCTAGCTTCTGAATCCGAAGCGGTCAAGACCGCCACGCGCGTCGGCCCCGCCGGGCCGTGCCGAGCCTCCGCGCCCCGGCCGCCCGTCTCGCGGCTCCCGAACCGGCCGGCCAATCATGGCCCTGCTCGACCTGCTCGGCCGGCGCTGGACCCTGCGCGTCGTATGGGAGCTGCGCCAGGAGGCGCCCAGCTTCCGCGCCCTGCAGGCCCGCTGCCACGACGTGTCGTCGAGCGTCCTGGCCCAGCGCCTGTCCGATCTGCGCGAGGCCGGCATCGCCGGCCCCGGCGAGGACGGCGGATATGCCCTGACGCCGGAAGGCCGGGCGCTGCTGGAGGCGCTGGCCCCGATGGACAGGTGGGCGCGGCGCTGGGCGGAGCGGACAGGGCCCGCGAAGGGCGGCCGCGAGAGGAAGGCGCCCAGGTAGACCGGCGACCGGCACCTACGCCGGCGGCCGCTCGTTCCAGACCCCCAGCGCCTCTTCCATCGCGCGTCCCACCTCGCACAGCGTCCCTTCGTCGTAGAGCCGGCCCCACAGGGTCACGCAGCGCGGGACGCGGAACCGCGGGCCGCTGTCGGGCTCCTTGTCGTCGAAGCCGGTGCGCGAGCGGCGCTCGACGAAGCCGGCGCGCAGGGTCAGAGACGGGTGGCCGGTGAAGTTGGTGGCGACGAGCAGCTGCTCGTTGGGCGGGCTGATGATGAGATCGACGCGGGCCATCAGGCGCGCCATCTCCTCCATGGCGCGGCGGCGCAGGCGCTCGGCCTGCACCAGGTCCACCGCGGAGATGAAGCGGGCGGTGCGGAACGTGTTGGGCCACGCCTCGCGGTCCTGGCGCTTGAGCTGATCGTCCTGGTTGGTGAGCGTGAGCGGCTCGAACGCGGCCGCCGCCTCGGCCAGCAAGATGGGCAGGAGCGCCTCGAACGGCAGCTTCGGCAGCTCGATCTCGACGAGCTTGGCGCCGAGCTGGCGCAGCGCCCGCAGCGCCGCGATGTCCGGGCCGGTGGCCTGCTTGCCCTCGAACCACTCGCGCACGTATCCGACCGCCCGGTCGCGCGCGCCGCGCCGCGCGTCGAAGCGGAACGGGCGCGTGCGCGACGCCGGATCGCCGTCGTCGCGCCCGTGGATCGCGTCGAGCACCATGGCGCAGTCCTCGACGGTGCGGCCCAGCGCGCCGACCTTGTCGAGCGACCAGCAGAGCGGCATCGCGCCGGTGCGCGGCACGCGGCCGAAGGTCGGGCGCAGCCCCGCCGTGCCGCAGCGGTTCGACGGCGACACGATCGAGCCCAGCGTCTCGGTGCCGACGGCGAAGCCGACGAGGCCGGCCGCGGTCGCCGACGCCGAGCCGGCGCTCGAGCCGCTCGAGCCCTCCTTCCGGTTCCACGGGTTGCGCGTGCGGCCGCCGAACCAGACGTCGCCGTAGGCGAGCGCGCCGACGCTGAGCTTGGCGCACAGCACCGCGCCGGCCTTCGCCAGGCGATCGACGACGACCGCGTCGCGCGGCGGGATCCGCCCCTGGTACGGCTCGGCGCCCCAGGTCGTCGCGATGCCTCTCGGTGTCGAACAGGTCCTTGAGGCCGTACGGGATGCCGTGCAGCGGGCCGCGCAGGCGCCCGCGCCGGATCTCCTTGTCGGCCTCGGCGGCCTGGGCGCGCGCCAGGTCCGCGGTCGAGGTGACGACGCACTCGAGGGCGGGGCCGTGCTGCTTCAAGCCGCGCCAGGTAGAGGTCGGTCAGCGCCGCGCTGGTGATCTTGCGCCGGCGCAGGAGCTGGTGCAGCTGGCCCACCGGCGCGAACGCGATGTCGATCTCGTCCTTGGGCAGGTCGCGCCCGCGGCGGCGCCCAGCGCGTGCCGCCGCGCTCCTCGCGGCAAGACCGCGCCCGGCAGCACCGGATCGAAGGTGACCGCCGGCGCCAGGTCGAACGGCAGCTCGAGGCGCGCGCCGCTTGCGAACCAGGTCGAGCTGCTCGTCGAGCGTCTCCACCAGGAGCGCGCGCTCCTCGGGCGTGTACTCGACCCACATCGACCCGCTCGGCCGCCGCGATGATGTCCTCCGTGGCCGGGTCCGGGTTGGGCCCGCCCTCGCCCGGCGGCACCCGGATGGCGCCGGCCGGCGCGCATGGCGAGCGGCGCGGCGAGGGCTGCGCCGGACGTGACGAAGAACTGTGCGGCGGTCGATGGTCATGGCGGTTCCCTTCCGGGCGTCCGGACGCATCAGCCGCCCGGTCTGTCGGCGCGAGAGGCCTGGATGAGTCGGACGTAGGCGCTGCCGGCCGCGTGGCCGAGCTCGATCAGCTCGCGCGCGTGCAGCTTCTGCGATGGAGCGGCCGGCCGGCCCGTGGGCGTAGAGCAGGTTGACCACGCGGCGAGCCACCAGGATCGGCACGACCAGCATGTCGGCCGGCGGATCCATCACGCCGAGCGCGAGCCAGACCTGGCGCTCGACCGGCCGGCCGGCCGCCGGGCTGGGCCCGTGGTAGGCGCGCTGCGTGTCGAACGCGACCTGCAGCACCGACGAGCCGCCGAGCGGAACGGCCAGGTTCTCGATCGCCGCGCCGACGAGCGGCCGGCCGATGCGAGCTCAGCCCGCGCCAGCCGATCGCGTTGGTGCCGCGCACCATGAGCAGCGCCGCCGCGCCGGCGCGTCCCTGCGCCGTCTCGATGACGTCGTCCGCGATCTGCTCGCGGTGCTGGGCGGCGGCGATCGAGCCGACCGCGTCCACCAGCGCCACGCGCGGCGGACCGTGGCCGCGCGGACGCGCGCGCCGCCTCCCCGTCGGGACGCGGCCTGGGCTCGAAGCGCACCACCGGAGCCGCCACGGCGCCGGGCGGCTGGGTGCGACGCCGCTCGCGCGTCCCGGACGGCGGCTGCGACCCGTCGGGCTGGCGCAGAAAGCGCGGCCGCCGCGCGATGCCGAGCCGCTGCTCCAGGTAATAGAGGATGCGCAGCTCGGCCGCGACGTACGGCGTGACCGGGCAACCCATGCGCCGGGCGAGGTCGGCCACGCGGTCGTGCTGGCGCGGATCGGCCAGCGCCACCGCGATCGTGTCGGGGCGCAGCGGCTCGGGGCCGAGCGGAAACGCGCAGTAGCGCTCGGCCAGGTCGACGCCGAGCCGCGCGGCGGCCGCCGGATCGGCGGCCTCGAGGCGCGCGACGCCGGCCAGCGGCACGCCGTGCACCTTGGAGAGATAGAGCCCGAGCGTGTCGAGATCGATGGCGCCCAGCTCGACCAGGTTGCTGCCCAGGCGGCCACCGTAAATGACCTGCGCGCGCAGCCCCTCCTCCAGCTGGCCGAGGCTGATGACCGCGTCGCGCAGGAGCAACGTCCCCAGCCGCATGTCGGGGGCCATGGTAACACGGTGCCTGCTGCTGCTACGGTCGGCGCCATGGTGCGTCGCTGGCGCGTGCTCGACGCTCGCGATCGCGGCCGCGGCATGCGGCGGCGAGCGCGCGGCCGAGCCGGGGCCGGACGCGCCGCGCACCAGCGACGGCGTCGCGAGCGAGGGGCACGCGAGCGAGGCCGGGCCCGGCGCACCGACCGGGCAGCTCGACGAGGCGAGCGCTCGCCTGCTCATCGCCGGCCGGCTGCGCGCTGTCGGACTGCGTGTGGTGGCCGACGTGCCGCTGGGCGCGGGCGGCGTCGAGGTCACGCTGGACGGGTTCGATCCGGCGCGCCGCATCGGCTACGAGTACGTCGCAGCCGACGAGCGCGGCCACGACCTCGAAGACGCCGAGCGCGAGCGGCTGGCCGGCGTGGCCGGCACACGCGTCCTGGTGATCGACAGCGGCGACGCCGAGGCGGTCGAGAGCGCGGTCGAGCGCTTCCTGGCCGCCGGCGCGGGCCCGTCACCGGCAGCAGAAGACGGCGCGGACAGCGGTGACAAGATGGACGCACAACGCGCGCGCGCAGGGCCAGGTCCGCAGGACGGCTGAGGCAGGCGCAAGCCCTGCGGCGGTCGTCCTCCGCGCGCACTTCGTCGCCGCGTTCGCCCCGGGACGAGCCGCGCCCGCCGGTGAGTATCAGGAACAGGCAGGTCGGTGCAGACGGGTGCGGATGAGCAGTGCGACGCGGTCGGCGGCCAAACGGCTGCCGGCCGCCGCGGCGCCGATGCTATCGTGTAGGTGAGGGCATGCCGTGCGGCGCGCGGGGATTGCCCGCGCCGCGGGCCCGGAGCTCGATTGGCTTTGAACAGGGGGCAGAGTTGGTGACCAGAGCGGGGTGGTGGACAGCGTTGTGGCTCGCGGTGGTGGTGGCCGGTTGCGGGAACGTCAAGAAGGGTGGTGGCGACGATGTGGACGCGGGCCCCGACGGGGCGCCTGGCGACGACACCACTCCTCCGACGGTGACGGCGACCGATCCGATCGCCAAGGCGGCCAGCGTGGTGGCCGGGATCGCGATCACCGCGACCTTCTCGGAGGCGATGGATCCGGGCAGCCTGAACGAAGAGACCTTCGCGGTCAGCGTCGAGGGCGAGCTGGTCGCCGGCTCGGTGAGCGTCGACGGCCTGGTCGCGACCTTCACCCCGGACGGGCCGCTCCCGACCGCCACGACCTACGCCGCCGTGATCACGACCGGCGCCGCCGACGAGGCCGGCAACGCGCTGGCCGAGGCTCACGAGTGGGCGTTCACCACGGTGACCACGACGTGCGTGAAGCCGGAGGGCGGCGACGGCTGCCACCCGACCATCGCGGCCGCGCTCACGGCCAGCGCCGTGGGCGACTCGATCGCCGTCGCCGCCGGCAACTACGAGCAGAACCTCACCATCGACAAGTCGGTGGTCCTGCTGGGCGGCTTCACCGAGGACTTCGCCCAGCGAGACGTGGTGGCCAACGTGTCGACCATCGCGGCGGCGACGATGGGGATCGAGGTTGTCCGCGTGAACGGCGTGTTCGACAACACGGCGGCGGTCGCGCCGATCATCGACGGCTTCACCATCACCGGCGGGCGGTCAACAGACCACGGCGGCGGCGTCCGCGCCACCTCGAGCGATCTCACCCTGCGCAACAACATCATCCGCGACAACCGCGGCTACTTCCTGGGCGGGGGCGTGTACGTGCAGTACGGCGCGCCGCGGTTGATCCGCAACCGGATCGAGGAGAACACGCTCGGAATCACTACCAACAGCACTGGCGGCGGCGTCCTGCTCGAGCTCACGACGGATGGCATCATGATCGACAACGACGTCGTCGAGAACGAGGCGCCCGACGACCTGGATGCCGGCGGCGGCATCGGCGTCCAGAGCAGCACCGGGCTCATCCTGGTCAACAACCGGGTCGAGCGGAACCGGGTCGGCGTGCCCGACCTCACGGCCGTCGGCGGCGGCATCTCCATCTCGAGCTCCGAGGTCCGCATCGTCGGCGGCGTCATCGCCGGCAACGAGCTGCGGATCGCCCGGCTCCGGCGCGGGCCTGTACGCGCTCAACAGCCAGGTCGTGCTCGAGGGCGTGCTCATCTCCGACAACGCGGCCGGCATGGTGACCGGCTCCGGCAGCGGCATCATGGTCGAGGCAAGTGGGACTCCGGCGACTTCCACCGTCGCTGGTCCTGGGCAGCTCGGTGGTGGCGGGCAACCGCAACGGCGACGCCGGCGTGAGCGATCGGCCTGGACAACCCCTCGGCCATCATCAACTGCACGATCGCGGACAACCCGGGCCAGGGCATCCGCACCGAGTCGGCCCTCACCCTGGCCAACACGATCGTGCTGAACGAGCCGGTGGCCGTGGAGGTCGTCGGCGCGGTGCCGGTGATCGCGGCCAACAACGACTTCTCCGATGTCGGCACGACCGCTGTCGGCTTCGCGCTCGACGACAGCAACCTGGGCGTCGCCCCGGGCCTCGACGAGTCGTTCCACCTGAGCGAGTCATCGCCGCTGCTCGACGTCGGCGCGGCCGGTCCGTTCATGCAGGCCGGCTCCACCGCGATGATCGACCTGCCGGGAGTCGACATCGACGGCGAGCCGCGCGCCATGGTCGGCCCGAGCGACGCGCGCCGCACCGACATCGGCGCGGACGAGCGAACCGGCCCGGTGGAGTAGGGCTCGACGCCGGTCTGATCGCGGTTCGGGCCGGCCGGAGCTGCGAACCGGCCGGCATTGCGCTTAGGCTCGGCCGGTGCCGTTCCGTGCTCGTCTCTCGATGCGCCAGTTGCGATCGCGACGGCCAGCCCTGGCGCTGGCCGCGCTGGCGGCTGCGTCCGGGCTCGCCGGGTGTGCGCGCCATGTCCCGCCGGAGCGTCCGGCCGCCGCGCTCTATCGCGATCTCGAGCGCGTCGTCACCGTGACCGAGGCGACCGGCTGGCACATCGATCGGATCGAGGTCGACAAGCTGCAATCGGACGCGCTGGAGTCGGCCTGCCGCGTGCCGGCGGAAGACCGCGGCCGGCTGCTGATCTGGCTCGATCGCGGAGATCGTGCGGGCGGGCGGCCCGGTCGAGCGGGCCTACCGCGCGCGCGGGCGCGATCTCGACGAGGTCGACCGCCTGCTCACGCTCACGCGCATCCGCATGGTGCTGGCCAGGGCCATGGCGACCGCGGCCGGCGACTGCCCGTTCTGGATCCAGCCGTCGACCGAGTTCGCGGGGCGGCAGATCTCCGACGATCGCTGGCAGCTCCACGCCAGCGGCGGAGGCAAGCTGATGGTGGCGCGCACCGGGGGCGACAGCGACCTGCGCTTCGGTGGAGCGGGGCGCCTCCTGCTCGGCCGCACCTTCGGCTCGCGCAGCGCCGTCTACAGCGGCCTCGAGCTGGGCGGCCGCGGCAGCTTCCCGCGCGACGACGAGGGCGCCCGCACCGGCCTGGTCCTCGGCCTCGATATCGTGGCGCCGGTCGTCTATCGCCACACGCTGGTCAGCTCGTATGTCGAGATGGAGGCCGGCTGGCTCGGGACAGCGACAGAGGGCGAGGACGGCCTCGACCAGGGCATCCACATCGGCGCCGCCTTCGGCGCCCGCGCCACCCGCGCCCGCTGGGTCTTCCCCGGGGGAGCGCTCGGCGTCAGCCTCGAGCGAACCTTCCCGTCCGACGGCCCGGCCGTCTATCTGTTCAAGATCGGCTTCCGCGCCGCCCTCGACCTCGACCTCGATTAGCTCGGGACGACGACTGCGCTCGATCGCGTACGCTTGGCTCCATGAGACACATGCTCGTCGCATCCGTTGCCGTGGTGCTGATCCTCTCGGGCGTGATGCTGGCAACGAGCTCGGCCGACAAGGCTGACAGGGCCGACAGAGCGAAGAGAGAGATCGTCGGGCTGACCCCGCAGCAAGTGAAGTGGTTCACGCCGTCCTATTACAAGGATGGACGAGAGCGAGCACAGCTGATCGGCGATTCGAGCAAGGGCGGAGTCTGGGTCAACCGCGTCAAGATCCCCGCCGGCAAGCGTGTCCTCGCGCATACGCATCCAGGCGAGGAGATTGTGACGGTCATCGAGGGGACCTGGTATCTGGGCGCGGGAGCAAGATTCGACGCGGCCAGGTTGCAGGCCTATCCGGCCGGAAGCTTCGTGGTGATACCGGCCGGCGTCGCTCATTTCGTGGCGACCAAGGACGGGCCCGTGATCGTCCAGATCGCCGGCACCGGCGTCTTTCGCACGGATTTTCTCGAGAAGTGAGCCTCTTCGCGGCGAAGGTCTAGTTCAGCCAGAGGAGGTAGCGCAGCTTCCGGCCGAAGGATTCGTCGCCGCGCTCAATCTCGCTGCGCATGCGGGCCAGGCGGGCGACCAGGGGCGAGGGCTTCATGCGGTCAACGTAGTAGACGCCGAAGAAGCTGCGCATGGCTGCGTCGATGCCCGCGGGGGTGCCGTCGTCGAGGCTCGCGAGCACCGACAGATCGACGACGATGTCGCGCGGCTCGGCGAACATGCGGCCGATGTCGAGGTAGCCGGGCCGGATCTGCCAGTCCGCCCGCACGGTGCGGACGATCTCGGCCATGTCGAGGCCCTCCTCGCCGCGCAGGAGGCGGCGGACGTCGTCGATGATCGCGTCCCAGGTGTCGTAGAGGGCGGCGTCAACCGGCAGCGGCAGCGGGTGGTCCTTCTGGCGCGGGCTGGGCACCCACTCGCGCTCGTCGTCCGACTCGGCCAGGTAGGCCTCGCGCGAGCGATCGGCGTGGTCGAGCCCCTCGAGGGCGAGGTCGCGGCCGCGGCGGACCTTCGAAGCATCGTCGAGCGGAAACCGGATGACCTTGAGCTGCCCGCCGAACACCTCCCCGAAGCGCGACACCTCGTTCCAGCGATAGGCGGCGACAAGGTTCATGCCGGCGCGCTGGAACGCGAGCATGGCGCGCGCCCAGTGCACGTCGCCGGTGTCGAAGCGAAAGGTCGGCTTGCGCCGCGGATCGCCCTCCGGGATCTCGCTGCCGTCGGCGTTCATCTCGACCTGCAGCAGCAGCTCGTCCCCGTCGTCCAGCCGGCCGTTGCCGTTCCAGTCCTCGCGCCAGCAGGCCAGGCACAGCTCGAGCTCGAAGGCGGGATCGGCGGCCGCGATGGCCAAATCGCGGTCGACAGCGGCCAGCTCCGTCTCCGCGCGCATCAGCGCGGTGCGCAGGGCAGCGTCGTCCAGCGCCGGGGTCGGCCCGTCCAGCCCGGAGCCGACGGAATCGACATCGCGCCGCAGCCGCTCCATGGCGTCGCGATAGCGCGCGACGGCGCGCACCACGGCGGCCACCGAGTTGTCCGGATCGCCCGCCAGCGTCCGCTCGGCGGCCCGCCTGGACTCGGCGAAGCGCCCGTCGCGCAGCGCCGCGACAGCGGGCGCCGCCGCCTCGCGCCGGGCCGGCGTCGAGCTGCTGGGCGCTGATCCCGAGCAGCCCGCGGCCATGACGAGCGTGATCGCGAGGGCGAGGCCGCGGAGCGAGACCGTCCGCGGCGACGTGACGAGAGTCGACATGCAAGGAGGTAGCACGCCCCTGCTCGTCCGGCGGGCCGCTTGCCGCGCTTTTCCGCAGACCAGCGCTACAGGCGGGTGGCTGCCTGGAACAGGCGCGCTTGCCGGCGCGACATCTCGATCTTCAGGCCGCCGGTCAGCTCGACCAGGTAGCCGTCGTTGGGCCACGGGGCGAGCGACGCGATGCAGCTCAGGTTGATGATCTGGCGCCGGTTGGCGCGGAAGAACAGGGTCGGGTCGAGGCGGTCGGCGATGGCCTGGAGCGAGCGCGGCAGGAGCGGCCGGTGTCCGGCGAAGTGCAGCCGGACGTAGTTGCCCTCCGACTCGATGAGCACGATGTCCTCGACCGCGACGAACCAGCAGCGCTCGCCGTCGCGCACGAAGATGCGCTGGCCGCGGCCCAGATGGCGCGGCTCGGCGGGCGCCGCCGCGGCCCTGGCCGCGGCGCGGGCCACGGCAGCGGCCAGGCGCTCGGGCGCGATCGGCTTGACCAGGTAGTCCAGCGCGTTGACCTCGAAGGCCTGCAGCGCGTAGTGGTCGAACGCCGTGGTGAAGATGACCGCGGGCGCCTCGTCGACGCGATCGAGCACGTCGAAGCCGTCGCCGTCCGGCATCTGCACGTCGAGGAAGACGAGGTCCGGGCGCAGCTGCCCGATCTGGTCGACCGCGTCGCCGACGTTGCGCGCCTCGCCTATCACCTCGACGCCGTCGATGAGCTCGAGCATGCGGCGCAGCTCGTTGCGCGCCAGCCGCTCGTCGTCGACAAGGAGCGCCCTCACGCCGCGGCTCCCGACACCGGCACCGACAGCTCGGCGACAACCGAGCGGCCGGCGTCGCCCGGCTCCTCGCGCAGCGCGAGGCTGGCGCGATCGCCGTACAGCAGGCGCAGGCGCTCGCGCGCGTTGCTCAGGCCCACCCGGGTCGAGCCGTCGCGCGCCACGATGCGTCCGCTGTTGACGACCGAGACGCGCAGCGCACCGTCCTCGATGCGCGACTCGACCCGGATGACCCCGCCGTCCGGCAGGCGCTCGATGCCGTGCTTGACCCCGTTCTCGACAAGGAGCTGCACCAGCATGGTCGGGATCGGCACCGAGCGCGTCTCCGGCGCGATGTCGATGTGGCTGGTCAGCCGCTCGTCGAGCCGCACGCCCTCGAGCGAGAGATAGGTCCTGACCATGTCCATCTCGGTCTCGAGCGGAACCGTGGCCACGCGGCCGGCCTGCATCGAGTAGCGCATCAGGTTCGACAGCCCGGTCACGGTCGTCTGCGCCTTGGCCGGGTCCTCGACGATGAGCGCGCGCACGCTGTTGAGGCAGTTGAAGAGGAAGTGCGGGTTGAGCTGCGACATCAGGCCGTGCAGCTGCGCCTCGGTGACCGAGACTTGTAGATGCAGCTTGTCGAGCTCGGCCTGCCGCCAGCGCTCGAAGTAGTGCACGCCGAAGTAGAAGACGCTCCAGATGAAGACGATCCACGCCCATCCCGCGACCGCGGGCGGCGCCCACACGGCGACCGGCGAGACGCGGTCGCCGAGCACGATCATCCACACCGGCAACACCGAGAAGGGGATGACAGTGCCGACCACGACGCTGGCCGCGGCCACCCGGGGCAGGAGCTTCACCGGGCTCAGCGCCGCCCAGCCGCGGCGGCGGATGAAGATGCGGTAGACGTGCGTCCACACGACGGCGAGCGCGCAGCCGGCGCTGTACGTGATGGCCAGCTCCCACCACTCGATCCCGGTGCCGCCGCGCAGGAAGACGAACAGCAGCGCGACCGCGGCGGCCGCGAACCAGCCGCCGATCTGACAGCGTCCAGTAGATCAGCCGTCGCCTGTCAGCCACCACGCTCACGTCCGCGTCGACGGCGCGACTATACATCGGCTGTCGGCACCCGGTCAGCCCTCGCCGCGGTCGCGCGTCACGCCGGCCGGATCGGCCAGGAACGCGTCGAGCTGGCCGAAGAACCAGGCCTGGTCGTCGTACATGATGAAGTGGCGCGCGGTGTCGGTGATCGCGAGGTGCATGTGCGGCAGCGCCTCGTACTGCTTCACGAACGTGCGCACGGCGACCTGCCGGGGATTGGCGGCGTCGGCGGCCTCGAGCTGCTGCTTCATCCCGATCCACGACCCGAGCACCAGCGTCGGAGAGCCGATGCGGGCCAGGTCGGCGCGCAGATCCGTGCTCATCATCTCGATGATCGCGCGCGACACGGTCTTGCCGTCGGAAGCCACGCCCCACTCGATGATGCGCTGGAGATGCTCGGGCGACTTGACCATGCTGCGGGTCCACATGCCGGAGCGCGCGATCGCCTGGTATTGCTCCTGCGTCTGCGCGTTCAGCTGCGCGCTCATGGCGTCGACCATCGGCTTCGCCTTGTCCACTGTGTCGACCTGGAACGCGGCGCCGGCGAAGAACGGCATCGAGTCGACGATCACCAGCGGGCCGACCCGGTCGGGATGACGGGCCGCGAGGTCCAGCGCGAGCGCGCCGCCCAGGCTGTGGCCGACGACGATCGGATGATCGAGGTGCTGCTCCTCGATGTAGCGGGCGATCTCTTCGCGCACATGGGTCAGGAACGGCCCGGACACGGGCGGCACGCCGGCGAAGCCGGCCAGGGTCAGCACGTGGCAGGCATGGCGATCGCGCAGGTGCGCGACCGTCGCGTCCCAGGCCTCTCCCGACGAGGCCAGACCCGGGATGAGGATCATGGGCCGGCCGCGGCCGGTGACCTTCACGGTGAAGGCGCGCGACGCCGCGGGCGCGGGCTGCGCCGGCTTTGCCTGGGCCGGCGCGGGCTCGCCGGTCGCGCCCTCGCCGGCGGCTCCGCAGCCGGCCAGCAGGGCGGTCAGGAAGAGTACACACGTGAGCGGTGCGGCAGATTGGATCGGTCTTTTCATGGTCGCAGTGTGACGACGCCTCGCGAGTCGTCAGCGAACAACATGATGAACGGCCGGGGCGCGACGGCGAGCGGCCGCCGATGGCCTTCAGCGGCCGGCGGCGCAAACCGTTCGCTTGTGGGCGCGGCGACAACGGGCATATCGTGAGCCAGACGCGTGGGGCGTCTGCGATGGAGGGTCGCGAGCGCGCGGGCCACAGGACTGTCCTGCGCGGGACTCGAGGCCAGAGGGCGGGAGGATGCAATGCGAATGAGTCGAACTAGTTGCAGTTCTTGCGATCGTGTTTGCGTGCGCGTGCGGCGGTGACGACGACGGCGACGGCGCCGATGGCGCCGACGGAGCCGACGGAGCCGACGGACGCCGATGATGGCGGCGACGACGGCGGCCCCGATTCGTCGACCGCGCTGTCGGAGCTGTCAACGGCCGAGGCCACGGCGCTGTGCGACGACCTCAACGTGACGCTCGACGACGCGCTGGGCAGCCTGCAGAGTGTCACCTGCTACCTGATCAGCCTCGAGGACCCAGATTGCGAGGCGGCGTTCGAGGAGTGCCTGCTGGACATGCCGATCGGCCCGGCGCCGATCACGTGCGACTTCACCTCGCCCGCCGAGCTCCCCCCGTGCGCCGCGGACGTCACGGTCGGCGACCTGACGGACTGCATCGACGGTCTCTTCGACATCTGGGGCGCGCTTGCCGACGAGATCACGTGCGATGGCGTGCCGAAGGACTTCGACGAGGCAGAGCTTTCCACGCTGCCCGAGGCATGCGAGGTGCTGATCGACCTCTGTCCCGAGCTGTGACGCTCACGGCGGCGGCGCCGGCTCGATGAGGAGCCGGCGCCCCGCGCGCTCGATCCGGACGCCGGGCACCAGCCCTTCGCCGATGTTGCGGCGCAGGCACGAGCGCGCCGTCGCCGCGGTCCGGTAGTGGTGGCGCACCTGGCTGACCATGTCGGCGAAGTTGCCGCCCGGGTTCGCCGCCACCCAGGCCTGTACCTCGATCACGGTCGCCTTCCACGGTGACCAGAACCGGGCGCGCGCGTTGCCGGCCGGCGCGAACGTGCGCTGCTGCTCGGCGAGCTGGCGGCGCAGCTTCTCGCTCACGCGCGCGCGCTCGGCCGGCTCGACCTGCTCGCGCACGCGGCGGCGCTTGCCGACCACCAGCCAGCCGATGCCGTAGTCGGCCGCCACCCGCGCGGCAAATCTACTGCGCGAGCGGCCGGTGGCCGCGGAGACCCGGTGCGCGTGGCGCAGCCAGCCGTGCGCCTGCTCCAGCACCGCGAAGCCGATCGTGGTCTTGCACTCGATGGCCCAGATGACGTCGCCGCGCACGGCGACGACGTCGCAGCGCCGGCCGCCGCGCGAGACCTCGACCTCCTGGTACACGGTCCAGCCGCGCGCGCCGACCCAGGCGACCACCGCCGCGGCGAGCTCCTGCTCCGACATCTCTCGTCCCATACCGCGAGCCGGCGGCGAGCGCGTCTTTTCGGCGGGCGCGCCCGCATGCCCCGGTTACCATGGGCCATGTCGACCCGCGCGGCCGCCGCGCTCGAGCGCGTGCGCAAGGTGTGTCTCTCCTTCCCGGAGACCAGCGAGCGCCCCAGCCACGGCGCGCCGGCCTTCTTCATCCGGCGCAACCGCTCGTTCGTCATGTTCGTCAACAACCACCACGGCGACGGGCGGCTCGCGCTGTGGTGCGCCGCTCCGGCCGGGGCCCAGGCCATGCTCGTCGAGGCCAACCCGGACGTCTACTTCGTCCCGCCCTACGTCGGGCCGAGCGGCTGGATCGGCGCGCGCCTCGATCGCCGCGCACCGTGGAAGGAGATCGCCGCGGTGATCGAGCAGGCCTACCGCACGCGCGCGCCGGTGACGGTCCTGCGCCAGCTCGATCGCCAGGCCTGATCGATCAGACGAGCACGCCGCGCCGGCGCAGCGCCAGCTGGTGGCCGATGACGAAGCGGGCCACCTCGGACCGCTGCTGCTCGGAGATGTCGCGGTAGTGGGCGCCGAGCCGGACGTTGCTGGTCCCCTTTACCTCCTCGACCCGCGAGATCTTGCCGCCGCACGACAGGGCGGGCGTGCGCGGCCCGCTATCGCCGAGCATGGCCAGAGTGACCTCGAGCCTCCCCTCGGTGAGCGGCGCCGGCAGGACCGGCTCGCGGTCGCGGTTGACGATGATGCCGACGCCGCCCGAGCTGATGTCGAAGGTGTTGGCGTGGATCGTGACCAGGCGCTCGGGCACGTGCGCGTCGGGCCGCTCGAACGAGAACGTCACCGGCAGCACCGCGGACACGCGGAAGTACTGGCGGCGCGGGACGCGGCGGGTGCGCGCCAGCGAGGGCGCGACCAGCACGATGTGGGCGAACGGCTTGCGTTGCACCGTCAGGATCTCGGTCTCGATCAGGACGAAGCTGTTGGGCAGCGACGCCTTGACGACCACGGTCTGACCGGCGATCAGCTCACCGGCCAGCTCCGCCGGCAGGTGCAGCGAGAGGGACGTCTCGTCCTCGACGATGAGCAGGGTCGGATACTCCAGCATCCGCCCCCAGGCCGTCTGCACACCGATCCACAGCGACTCCGCGCCCGCGAGCAGACCTGTCACGCGCCCGAACCTCCCCTGGTTCGTTCATCGTACTCGACCGGGGGGCCCTTCGGGGGCGCGATCGATGGGGCTACTTGCGCTTCTCGGCCAGGATCTTCAGGCGCAGCTTGGCCTTGTCGGCCAGCGCTGGCTCCGGCTTCATCGCGATCACGCTCTTGCAGGTGGAGACGGCGGCGTCGAGCCGGCCCAGCGCCTCCTCGGCCAGGCACATGTTGAACACGTAGCGCGCCTCGCGGTGCAGCCGGATGGCGGCCTGGAAGTGCAGCTTGGCCCCGGGCACGTCGGCGGTGCGGAACAGGCGCTTGCCCTCCTCGTTCTCGGCCTCGGCCTTGGCCACGACGTCGTTGGCCTGCTCGGCGACCAGCTCCACGTCCCCGTCAGCGGGGTCGGGCGGCGGCTGGCGGCGCGCCGGCGGCCTGGCCCGCGCCACGCGCGGACCGGAACAGCCGGAGCGGACGAGGATGTTGGCGATGCTGTCGGCCACCGCGTTGACCGCCTCCACCTCGGGAGACTGGTTGTTGACGATGAGGCCGCCGGACTTGCCGCGGATGTCGGCCGAGCCGATGAGCTCCTCGTCGGCGCCGTCCGACAGCACCACCTTCGACATCGACGGTGGCCTGGTTCTCGTTCTGGATCAGGCCCCCGCCGCCGCCGCGGAAGGTGCCCTGCACGGTGACGTCGAGGAACAGGTCGGCCGGCATGTCTGGCGGCGCGTCGCTGCCGGCCTGCACGTCGGTGAAGGCGCAGCGCCGCCGGATGCGGTCGAACGGCGGCCTGCTCGAGCGCAAGCGACAGGTGCCCGCCCCGCCTCTCCGACCCGCCGGTCGCGCGGACGACCAGGCCGGTGTAGGGCTGAAGATTGGCGAGCGGCGTCGTCCTCTGCACCGTCGCGGACGGGCGGCAGCCGGCCACCGCGACGGCGAGCCCGAGCCCCAGCCCAGCGGAGATCCAAACGCGCATGACCCGATCAATACCCGTTTCCGGCCCGGCGCGGGGGTCCAAAGTGCCGTGAGGAAACGAGTCGCGGCCGCCTGCGTTCGCCCGCGGCGGGCCCGGGTGCCGCTGTCAACCTCGGCTACTCGCGCCCCAGCGCCAGGTCGAGGCTGACCAGCGCCCTGCGCAGGGCGATGTGGGCGTCGATGACCCCGAAGCGGGCGCGGGTCAGATCCGTCTCGGCATCCCCCAGCTCGGTGCTCGACGCGGAGCCGACCTCGAACAGGCGCTCGCGCACCCGGTGGCCCTCCTCGGCGGCGGCCAGGGTGCGGCGGCGGGTGCCGACCGACTGCTCGGCGGCGCGCACCTCCTGGGCCGCGCGCGTGACCTCCAGCACCACGCCGTCGACCAGCTCGCGCCGCTGATCGTCAACCTGGCGGCGGCGGGAGGCAAGCTCGCGCCGCTTCTCGCGCGCGCGCGGGAGGTCGTCGAGCGCCCAGCTGAGCACCGCGCTCACGTCCCACACGGTGGCGAACTCGTCGGCCTGCGGGAACGCGCGCGAGCTCGGGTTCTCGCGGGCAAGGTTGCCGACCAGGTCGAGGCGCGGCAGCATGCGGGCGCGCTCGAGGGCCGACTGGGCGGCCAGCGCGCCGCCGTTCTCGCCCAGCGCGCGCAGCTCGGCCCGGCCGGTCACAGCCTCGGCGATGAGGCGTTCGGTCGCGGCGGCGCTCGCGTCGCCGGCGCCGGGCAGCGGGGCGAGCACGTCCTCGCCGATGGCCAGGGGCGCCGCGCCGCCGTCGCCCATCAGCACGCGCAGGCGGCGCTCGGCCAGGCTGGCGTCGAGCCGCGCGCGCGTGACGAGATCCTCACCCTCGCCGACGCGCGACTCGGCCGAGAGCAGATCCGCGCGCGTTGCGCTGGCCGCGGCGACGCGTTTCTCGGCCAGGCGGCGATGCTCGATCGCCTGGGCCAGCGCGCGCTCGGCCACCAGCGTGCCGAGGTGGGCGCGCGCCCAGTCGTAGTAGGCCAGGCGGGCCTCGGCGGCGGCGCGGCGCTTCTCGGCCACGCTCATCCACTCGGCCGCGCGCACCGAGTGACGGCGCGCCGCCACCGCATGGCCGAGGCGCAGCACGTAGTCGCTGAGCGGCACCGACACCTCGGCGCCGAACGACCACTGGTCCTCGAGCGGGCCCGGAAACGTCACCGACGGCGCCATCGGGATCGGCACCTCGATGACGGCGTCGGGCGTGGACGACAGCCGGGTGTAGCGGCCGACGAGCGCGGCGCGCGGCAGGAACTCGAGCCGCGTGCCGCGCAGCTCGCTCGACGCGATGGCCTGGTCCTCGCGCCGCGCCGCCAGCGACGGCGAGCGGCGCAGGGCGGCGGCCGTTACTTGTGTCGCGGTGAGTCCGCCGGCCACGCCGACCTGGGCCGCGAACGCGCGCTGCAGCTCGGCCGCCGCGTCGGCGTCTCGCGGAGAGGGAGGCTGCGCGGCGGCCGGCGCCGCCCAGCCTGTCATCGCCAGCACGACGATCACGCTCGCGCGCTTCATACGACCTCCGTGACGCGCGCCCGGGGCGCCAGCAGCTTGTAGAGCACCGGCGTGACGAGGCGCGACAGCAGCGTCAACGTGATCAGGCCGCCGATGATGACCCAGGCCAGCGGCGAGTACAGCGCCGACCCGCTGAGCGCCAGCGGCAACAGGCCGCCGACAGCCGTCAGCGTGGTCAGCACGATGGGCAGGAAGCGCACCTCGCCCGCCTTCTGGATGGCGTCGTCGAGCGGCTCGCCGGCGTCGCGCAGCTGGTTGGTGAAGTCGACGAGCAGGATCGAGTTCTTGATCTCGATGCCGACCAGCGCGACGAAGCCGACCATGGCGGTGAACGACAGCGTGTTGCCGGTCAAGAACAGCATCACCAGGCCGCCGATGATGCCGAGCGGGATCACCGAGGCGACCACCACCGTGCCGCGGAAGCTGCCGAACTCGAGTACCAGGATGGCGAAGATGATGAACACGGCGACCAGCACCGCGGCGCCGAGCCCGCCGAAGCTGTCCTCGCGGCTCTCGATCTCGCCGGCCGCCTGGGTGCTGTAGCCGCGCGGCAGCTCCACCCCGTCGAGCCGCGACAGCACATCGCGCGTGACCCGGTCGGTGTTGAAGCCGCTCTTGACGTGCGCGGTGACCGTGACCGCGCGCTGGCGATCGTGGTGCTGGATCGACGTCGGCGACGCGGTCAGCTCGAGCGACGCGACCTGGGCCAGCGGCAGCTCCTGCCCGGTCACCGTCGGCACGGTCAGGAGATCGAAGGCGTGCGCATCGTTGCGGTTCACGCCGCGCAGCTCGAGGACGATGTCGTACTCCTCGCCGCCGGTGTCGCGCAGGGTGCCGGCGGTGAGGCCGGCCAGGCCGAGCCGCACCATCTGGGCCACGCGCGCGGTCGGGACGCCGTGCAGGCCGGCCTTGTCGCGGTCGACGTCGACGAGCAGATCCGTGCGCCGCACGGCCAGCGGGTTGACGACGTAGCGGGTCCCGGGCGTGGCCTTCATCAGAATCCGCCACCTGCCCCGACAGCCGGCGCAGGGTGTCGAGGTCGTCGCCCACGATGCGGATGGCGATCGGCGCGTCGATGGCGGGGCCGTTCTCGAACTCGACGACGCGGATCTCGGCGCCCGGCCAGCGGTCGAGCTGGTCGCGCAGCCGGTCGATGAAGGCGGGCGACGTGCGCGGGTCGTACTCGTCGAGCTGCACCAGCACCTCGGCCACGCTGGTCCGCTCCGGCGCCGGAACGAAGTTGTAGTAGACCTGCGGGTTGCCCTTGCCGATGCTGGCCATGGTCCACTCCACCTCCGGGTGCGCGGCCAGCACCTTCTCGACGTGGCGCACGGCGGCGTCTGTGTGGGCCAGAGACGATCCGTCCGGCGTCTCGATCGAGACCATGAACTGGCGCAGCCCCGCCTTGGGGAACAGGCTGAAGCCGATCGACGGCACCAGGGCCACGCTGCCGGCCAGCAGCAGGCCGCCGGCGACCAGGGTGGTGCGCGGGTGGCCCAGCGACCAGTGCAGCACCGGCCGGTACGACATCTCGATGGCGCGCTTGAAGCCGCGCAGGACCAGGTTGCCGCGCTCGTCCGCCTCGCGCGCCAGCACCGCGCTGGCCAGGAACGGCACGATGGTGAGCGACACCAGCAGCGAGGCCAGGATGGTCAGGATGACCGCCACCGGCAGGCTGCGGATGAAGTCGCCCGCGCTGCCGGGCAGGAACAGGAGCGGCACGAACGCGAACACCAGCGCCGCGGTGCAGCCGAGGACGGCGACCGCGATCTGGCGGGTGGCGCGAATGGCGGCCTCGCGCCGGCTCGCGCCCTCGCGCAGGTGGCGCGTGATGTTCTCGACGACGACGATGGAGTCGTCGACCAGCAGGCCCAGCGCGATGACGAAGCCGACGATGCTGAGCTGGTTCATGCCGAAGCCGGCCAGGTGCAGCAGCGCCAGGCCGATCGCCAGCGACAGCGGGATCGACACCATGACGATGAGCGACGCGCGCATGCCGAGCGGGATGAGCGTGACGAGGACCAGCAGGATGGCGATGGCGAAGTCGCGGTACAGGTGGTCGAGCCGGTGGGCGACGTTGCCGGACTGGTCGAAGCCGCGCTCGAGCGAGATGCCGGGCGGCAGCTCGGCGGCGAAGGCGTCGGCCACGCCGCGGATGCGGCCGGCCACGTCGAAGACGTTCTCCCCCTCCTTCTGCGTGACCGTGACGAAGACGGCCGGGACGCCGTTGTAGCGGGCGTGGTTGTCCTTCGCCTCGTAGTCCCAGTCCACGTCGGCCACGTCGCGCAGGTGGACGACGCTCTGGCCGTCGCCGCCGACCACCGTGTCGCGCACCTGGGCGATGGAGCGGTACGGTCCGCTCGACTTGACGTTGAGCTTCTTGCCGCCGACGTCGACGCTGCCGCCGGGCAGGTTGGTGTTGTCGCTGGCCACTGCGTTCAGCACCTGATCGAGCGGGATGTCGAGCTGACCGAGCTTGCCCAGGTCGAGCGCGATGCGGACCTGCTCGTCCGGCGCGCCCCAGGTCTCGGACCGCTTCACCCCGGCGGCCGCCTCGATGCGCTCCTCGAGCCGCTCGGCCAGCTGCTGCAGCTGGCGGTACGGCGCGGTGCGCGAGGTGAGCGCCATCTGCGCGACGCTGACGTTGGTGGTCGAGTAGCGGCGGACATCCAGGCTGTGCAGGTCGTCCGGCAGGTCGTCGCGCGCCTCGGCCACCTGGCGCAGCACCGCCTGGTGCTTGTCCTCGGCGTCAACGTCGGCGTCGAACTCGACCAGGATGACCGCGACGCTGTCGAAGATGCGGGTCTTGATGTCCTTTATGTCGTCCAGCTCGTTGATCTCGTCCTCGACCGGGTCGACGACGAGCTGCTCGAGGTCGGTCGGCGTGGCGCCGGGGTAGACCGCGATGATCTGGAACACCGCGATCGGGAACTGCGGGTCCTCCGAGCGCGGGATGGTGCGGAACGAGTAGATGCCCAGCGCCAGGGCCATGGCGAAGATGACGAGGGTGAACTGCGGCCGCCGCACGGCCAGCTCGGCGAGCTTCACGGCGTCACCGCGATCGCGCTGTGCTCGTCCAGGTAGGCGGCGCCGTCGCTCACCACCTGGGCCACACCGTCGAGGCCGCCGGAGATGGCGACGCGCTCGCCGGCAAGGAACGCGATGTCAACCGCGTGCGGCGCCACGTGCTTGCGGTCGGCGGCGACCGAGAACACGCGGCCGCGAGCGCCGTCGGCGTCAACCAGCGCCGACAGCGGCACGGTGGTGACCGCCTCGGCGGCGCGCGGCGTGACGGCGACGCGAGCGACGATGCCGGACGCCAGCGCGGTGGCGGCGCCTCCGTCGATGCGCACGGTCACCTCGAAGGCGCCGGTGGTGGGCGTGGCGGCCGGCGCGATCTCGTCGACCGCGCCGTCGAGGGTCTGGCCGGGCAGCGCGTCCAGGCGGATGATGGCGGCGTCGCCGACCGCGAGGCGGACCACGTCGCGATCGGCGACGCCGATGCGCACCACCCGCGCCGCGCCGACGCGTCTGATCGCCCGATTGCGGGCTGGCTCGGCTGACCCGTCGGCGGCCAAAGACTCGCCTCCGGTTGGCCCTTCGGGCCGCCCTTCGTCGTCTCCCGCGCCGACCATCAGGATCGGTGTGCCGGGGCCGACCACCTCGCCGGTCTCGACGAGGCGGGAGAGCACGACGCCGTCGCCGGGCGCGCGGATCTCGGAGAAGCGCCGGTTGAAGCGGGCCGCGTCGGCGTTGGCGCGGGCGACCTCGGCGGCGGTGGTCGCGTTCTCCAGCACCTCGCCGGGCACCGCGTCCTCGCGGCGCAGCGCGCGCGCGCGCTCGAGGTCGCGCTCGGCCTTGACCCGGGCGCTCTCGGCCGAGCTCAGCTGCGCGTCGATCTCGCGCGGGTCGAGGCGGGCCAGCACCTGGCCGCGGCGGACGCGGGCGCCGTCGTCGACCAGGATGCGGGCGACGACGCCGCCGACCTTGAAGGAGAGCCGCGTCTCGGCGGCGTAGCCGACCCGACCGGACGCGTGGACCGGCCTGGCGAGCTTCTCGCGCAGGACCGGCGCGATGCGCACCGGGACTGCCGCGACCGCGGGCGGGCTGGCGGCCGGGGCGTCGGGCACGCTGCAGGCGGCCAGCGCGGCGGCCAGAACCAGCGGGAAGAAAAGGGGTTTGAACGGTCGCTTCATTGTTTACCCTGTTCTGGTGTTAAACGTTGTTTAACCGTCGAGCCAAAAAGAGGGCCGCGTCGCCGGCGGCCCGTCGAGGGGGGAGCCGCGATCAGCGCGGGGCTGCTCGTCCTTTCAACACCGGTGCGGGGCCGGACGCACCAGCGGGCGGCGGCGCGAGCAGCTGCTGGAGCAGGAGCTGGGTGGCCTCGTGCACCACGCGATCGCGGTCCGCCTCCGCGATGATGCGGCAGCGGTTGCGGATGACCAGCGACACGATGCCGTGCACGGCCGACCAGGCGGCGAAGGCGGCCACCTCCGGATCGTCTGTGGCGGGCAGGCGGCCGGCCTCGATGATCTCGCGCATGGTGTCGCGCACGACGTGGTAGGCGCGCTCGCCGCAGTGCCAGTCCGTCCGCCTCCTCGATGGAGCGGCCGGTCTTGCTGGCGATGAACATCAGGTCGTAGGCCTGCGGGTTGGCCAGCGCGAACTCGATGTAGATCTCGCCCAGGCGGCGCAGGCGCTCCACCGGATCGGCGATCGACAGCGCCGGCGCCTGCATGGCGAACAGCTGATCGAAGCCGCGCTGGTGCAGCGCGAACAGGATCTCGTCCTTGTCCTTGAAGTAGGAGTAGAGCGCGCCGGGCGTGTACTCGATCGCCTGGGCGATGCGCCGCATGGTGGTCTTCTCGAACGACTCCTCGAGGAACAGCTTCATCGCGGCGGCCAGGATGGCCTCGCGCATCTCGTTCCGGTCTCGCTCGCGTCGCTCTGCGGTGCCCACGTCAATCGCCGTTCAAGGATTAAACGTTGTTTAATCGAATCGCCCGGCGGCGTCAAGCGACCGGCTGATAAACGGTCGGGTCGGGCACACCGGCCTCGGCGAATCCCTTGGCGCGAAGCAGACATGCGTCGCACGCGCGACAGGCCCGGCCGTCCGGCGACGGGTCGTAGCAGGAGTGCGTGATCGCATAGTCCACGCCCAGCTCGACGCCGCGCCGGATGATGTCGGCCTTGGTCAGCGAGATGAGGGGCGCGTGCACCCGGAAGCGGCCGCCTGCGCTGCCGGCGCGCGTGGCGATGCGGGCCAGCTGCTCGAAGGCGCGCACGAACTCGCGCCGGCAGTCCGGGTAGCCGCTGGCGTCGAGCACGTTGACGCCGATGAACAGATCGAACGAGCCCAGGCTTTCGGCCCAGGCCAGGGCCAGGCTCAGCAGCACCGTGTTGCGCGCGGGCACGTAGGTGACCGGCACATCGCCGGGCGCGCCGATCTCGTGCATCGAGCGGTGCTTCGGCACCACCAGCGACGACGAAGTCAGCGCCGAATGCGCCAGCGGCGCGAGATCGATCTCGAGCACGCGGTGCTCGGCAGCGCCCAGCGCGGCGGCCACGCGCGCGGCCGCGTCCACCTCGCAGCGGTGAAGCTGACCGTACGCGACCGTCAGCGCGTGGCAGGTGAAGTCCTGGTCGCGCGCGATGGCCAGCGCGGTGGTCGAGTCCAGCCCGCCGGACAGGAGCACGACGGCGCGGCGCTCTTGCGCCGGCGTTGCGGGTACGTCAGCCATACCGACGTTAGTAGCACCGCGGCGGATCGGGTTGTAGCGCCGCGCGCCATGCCGGGCCGCGGAGCCGACGAGGCGCCTGGTGCGGCGAGTGGGGGCCGTGTAGGGTAGCGCGGTGAGCGAGCGCCCGGCGCCCCGCGACCCGCTGCCGCGGTCGCTGGCGCTGGCCGGTCTGGCAGCGCTGGCGGCGTGGGTCTTCTTACGAACGTCACGGCTTCCTGACCGCGACGCCGGAGCCGACCGGCGTGGACGGCTACTGGTACGCGGTCCAGCTGCGCTCGCTCGTCGAGAGCGGGCGTCTCTACCATGGCGGCGCGCCGCTGGCGCTGTGGCTGATGGCGCCGCTGGCGGCGCTGACCGATCCGCTGGCCGGCGTCGCGCTGGGGGCGTCGCTGGGCGCGGCGGCGCTGCCGGTCGCTGTCTACTTCCTGGCCCGGCGCATCGCCGGGGAGCGCGCGGTCGGCCTGCTCGCGGCGGCGCTCGCGGCGACCAGCGCCGGCGCCTTCTACCTGCCGACCGAGTTCGTCAAGAACGCCATCGCCCTGCCGATCGCGGTGGCCGCGCTGGTCGCGCTGGGCCGGGCCCTGGAGCGGCCGGGGTGGCGGCGCGCTGCCGTCGCGGCGGCGCTCGTCGCGGCCGCGGGGCTTTGCCACAAGGTCGGCCTCGCGTTCGTGCTGACCGGCGCCGTCGCGCCGATCGCCGCGCGGTTCGCGGCCGCGCGGCGCGACGGCGAGATCGCGGCCGGCGCGCGCGGGCGGGTCCTGCTCGCCATCGCCGTCGGGTTCGTCCTCGCCGCCGGCGCGCTCGTCCTGCTCGTCGCGCGCGACGCCGCGTTGCTCGACGAACTGTTCACCGGCGACGCCGACTGGTCGATCCCCGCGCTGGCCGGCGACGGGGAGTCGCTGCACTTTCGCGGCGAGCCGGCCGCCGCCGGCCTCGTCGGCCTGGCCGCGCTGACCCTGGTATTGCTGTCGCGTCGCGTGGCCTCACTGCCACCATCGTCTGACGATCGATCGCGCGCTCGCCATCGGCCCGGCCCTGTGGGCGGTGGCGGTGGCCTTGCCCTGGCTCGACGCCGGCGATCCGGAGGGCCTGACCTTCCGCCTGCGCGCGATGGCCTTCCTGCCGCTGGCCCTGACCGCGGCATCCGTCGCGGCCGCCGCGCTGGCCCGGCTGTCGCCCGGCGCACGCATGGCGACGGTCATGTTCGCCGCCGGCCTCGTCCTGGTGCGACCCGCGCGCTACGAGGCGCCGGTCGTGCGCGCCGATCCGGACCTGGCCGCCGCGGTCGCCGCCGCCGCCGCCATCTTGCCGCCCGGCGCCGTCGTGATCGCGCCGGAGCGCCACATCGTCTTCATGACGACGTGGTTCACCCGCGCGCCCGCGCGCCTGCGACCGGAGACCACGCCGCCGGCGCATCGCTACCGCCTGCTGCCGATGAGCTACATGAGCGACGGCCTGGCCCGCGCCGTCGACGACGCGCGCGTGGCGGGCGCCGGCGTGGCCCCGCCGGTCGGGCTCCACGCCGGACACCGCAACGGCCTCGTCCTTGTCGCCGAGCCGACCTGGGAGTGGATGCTCGGCCGCCTGTCGCCGGCGGAGCGCGCCTACTACAGCGCCTGGCCGGTTCACTGAGCCGCGCGGTCCGCCGGGGCCGGCGCGTCGCCCGCCGCTTCCTCCGTCGCGCCGCCGCGCTCCATGTCGCGCATCACGCCGGGCAGAAACGGCAGCCCGCGCAGCAGCAAGCGCGAGCGCGCCGAGAAGCTGGTAGGCGAACTGGAAGGCCAGGATCCTGGCCCCGGGGGCATGGGCCGCGAACAGCGCCACCCAGGTCGCCTGCACCGCGCCCAGTCCGAGCACGTTGATCGGCAGCGCGCCCACGAGATAGGTGATCGGCAGGCCGGCGGCCAGCGCCTCGAACGGCACCTCGAGGCCGAACGCGCGCGCCGCGCCCCAGGTGCCGGCGATGTTGATCGCGATCGTCGCGGCGCGCAGGGCCGTGCTGGCCGCCCACACACCGGGCGGCACGCGCACCCAGGCGGCCAGCGCGCGCACATGGCGCCAGCGCCGCGGCGCGATGCGCGGCCCGAGCAGGAGCAGCGCGGACGAACCGACGAACCCGGCCCCCGACAGCACGGCCGCCGACGCGCCCACTGCGCGCGGCAGCATGTCCGCCCCGAGCAGCGCGGCCGGCAGCGCCAGCAGACACACGGCGCCCAGGTCGCTCACCATCTGGTAGGTCGCGGCGCCGACCGTCGCGCCGGCGCCGGCCCCGGTCCGCCGCGCCAGCCACAGCGCATAGCTGCCGGTCGACAGGCCCATGTGGATGCTCATGACGACGGCGGTGCCGGCCCGCCCGCGCGCGACGTCGCGGACGCGCAGCCCCGAGCCGCCGAGGGCGGCCGAGAAGACGAGCCAGTCGGCCACCGCCATGGTGACCAGCGCGCCCAGCGACACCGCGGCCACCCACGGCACCAGCCCGAGCACGCTGCCGCGCGCCAGCTCGTCCGCGATCTGCCGCGGCGAGTAGCGGCTCAGCAGCAGCGCGACGACCGCGGCCGCGACCGCCCACGGGGCCAGGCGCCGCAGCCAGCGCAGCACGCGCGAGCTCCCCTGCAACGTTCGACGATGGTACTCCGTCCCGCCGGCCCGCTCGCGCCGGGTCGCGCGCAGACACGCGAATCGACTGACCAGTCGGACATGACGCGGTGCATCACGGCGCATGGCGAGCGCTGCTGCCGGTCGTCTCCATCGGGCCGGCGACTGCAGTGGCCGCTGCAACCTCGGTGGCGCCGTTTCCACGCCCCCTCGATGCACGATTTCCGGTGGATATCCCACGACAAGTCCAAGCCTGGACCTTGCATGGGAAGACCTCCGTGCTGACTCGCCGCGCTGTGCTCGCTTCCGGACTGGCTCTCGCCGCTGCCGCCACCGCATCGCCGGCTCTCGCCGAGTACGACGTGCGCGGCTACGTGTCGGCCTCGGGCCTCAACTTCATCGCCGAGCAGGTGCCGTCCCTGATTCCGGCGACGCTCGAGGTGCCGGAGGTGAGCCAGGAGCTGGCCTGCATCACCGCCACCCAGCGGGACACGTCCGTGTCGCTCGAGGTGCAGGAGTTCTCGCTGACAATCCCCGAGGAGGGGAAGCTCCGCCTCGAGATCCTGCTCAGCGCCCAGGGCTCGGGCGAGCTGTTCGTCGACAACGCGGTGGCCTGCTTCGGCTCGCTCACCTGCCAGGACTCGATCACCGTCACCGACGCGCGCGCCATCATCGACTTCGACCTGGCCGTGTCCGACGGGCGGCCCTCGATCTCGTTCTCCGCCATCGACCTCCAGCTCAGCGAGGACAACATCGACCTCGGGTTCTCCGGCTGCGTGGTCGGCGACATCGCCGAGACCGTCATCGACTTCGCCAAGGGCTTCGTGTTCGACACCATCCTGTCCAAGGCCGAGGAGCTCGCGGTCACCGAGCTGGGGCCGATGGTCGAGGAGATGGTCGGCGGGCTGACCACCTTCTCCGGCGCCTTCCCGACCCCGTTCGGCACCTACGAGGTGGGCGCGTCGCTCGACGACGTGACGGTCGCCGCCGGCGGCATCGGCCTGGGCGCCAGCATCGAGCTGTCCAGCCCCGACCCGGCCGCCGAGTGCGTGGCCGACTACGACGCCGGCGAGCCGACCGCGCACGAGGGCGAGCAGCTCGACCTGACCCAGACCGTCAGCCACGTCGGCCTGGCCGTCAACCTCGGCCTCGTCGAGGACGCGCTGTACAACGTGTGGCGCCACGGCCTCACCTGCATCACCGGCGATCAGCTCGAGGCGCTCGGCATCGAGCTGCCGCTCGACAAGCTCTCGGCGCTGCTGCCCGGCTTTCCGCCCGGCACCGAGCTCGGCATGGAGGCGCGCCTGACCCGGCCGCCGCGCGTGGCCGGCGCCGGCCAGAGCGAGGACGGCGTGGCGATGACCCTCGCGGTCGAGGGCGTCGAGGTGGTGATGCAAGGCAAGCTGCCCGACGGAGGCGAGCGCGCCATCACCGTCGTCGTCGACGCCGAGGCCAGCGCCGCGGTCGGCGTCGATGTGGCCACCAACGCGCTGGTCGCCACGCCGGGCCAGGTCACGCTCAAGCGCCTCGAGATGGACCAGGTGTCGGTGGTCGAGCTCGGCTTCGACGTGGCGCGCATGACCGAGGTGCTGCGCGACCACATGATGCCCAAGCTGCTCGGCGAGCTCGGCACGCTGCCGCTGACCGGCCCGGTGTTCAAGGCCGGGCCGCTTCCGTTCGCCGTCATCCTGCGCCGCATGGACAACAACGACGCGTACATGTCCGTCCACGCCGATCTGTTCCGCATCCCCGAGGGTGACGAGGGCGCGCCGGAGACCAGCATCGTCGGCTACCCGTCCGGCCTGGTCTCGCCGGCCGACGCGATCGTGGCAGGTGAGCGGCACCGACGGGCTCATCCCGACCGAGCTGCTCCAGTACCAGGTCACGGTCAACGGCGAGGCGCGGCCGGCCAGCTACATCAAGAGCATCGGCATCGGCGAGGCGGGCGTGAGCGCCACCTACGACGTGCAGGTCGCCGCGCTCGATCTGAGCGGCAACGCCGACGGCACGCCGGCCAGCGTGCAGATCGAGGTGGACGGCGTCGGCCCCGAGGTGGTCATGGACGGCGACCGCGTGCGCGCGATGCCGTCGGACGAGCGACACCACCGCCGAGCTGACCTGGCGCATGGAGGACGACCACACCGCGGCCGGACAGCTGGCCGCGCGCATCGAGATCTTCGAGGTCACCGACCCGACCGATCTGCTCTCGGTCGAGCACATCGACACGATCGAGCTGTCTCCCGGCGCCACGTCGGGAAGCGTCGAGGTCGCGCCGGGCGCGCTCTACCGCGCCGAGCTCTACGTCACCGACTCGGTCGGCAACGAGACGGCGTCGGCCGTCCTGCTCGACGCCTCGCGCGACGACGGCGGCGGCTGCAGCGCGGCCGGCGGCAGCGGCGGCGCGGGCGCCGTGGCCCTGGTCCTGGCCCTGCTGGCGCTGCGCGGCGTGCTGGGCCGGCGCCGGCTCAGCGCAGCGCGTGCACGATCTCGAGCGTGATCAGTCCGATGATGATCCACTCGAGCAGCTCGCTGCGCCGCGACGACGTCTGATCCAGGAACACGCCCTGGATGCTCCACAGGCTCTGCAGCTTGCGCGCGATCCCCTCGCGGAACGCGCGCAGGTCGAGCCGCTCGATGGCCACGCGATAGATGCGCGCCAGGTAGTGGTCGCCGGTCAGCTTGATGGCGTTCTCGACCGCCTCGAACTCGGCCGCCGCGTCGAAGGTGAGCTGGGTCAGCCGCCGCACGTCGCGCCCCCAGGGCGACAGCATGCGCATGAAGCGCCAGGTGCGCGAGCGCAGCAGGCCGCTGGCCTCGAGGATGGCGTGGTCGAGATCGTCGTCCAGCACGCGCATCGACAGCCGCTCGCAGTTGGCGAAGTCGATGACCGCGAGCGTGTCCTCGAACTCGTCGTCGACGATGAAGGCGGCGGCGGAGTCGATGATGACAGCGTCGCCGGACGAGTAGCTGATGCGGCGGGCCAGCGCGTCGGCCACCTCTTCCTCGGCCAGGCTGACGGTGTCGCCGCGCAGCACCTGGGCGATGCTGGTCGCGTCGTCGCGCACCCAGGCCGCCGCGCTCTCGGCCGCGACCCGGTCGAGCTGGAACACCGTGTACTGCTCGATCTCGTCGGGCGGCCGGCGTCCCTCGACCGCGTCGCCGGCCAGATCGAGGAAGCGGCCGAGCACCCGGCGCGCCACCTCGCGCAGCTGGGGCGGGCTGCGCAGCGCCTCGGCCACGTGGCGCCAGGCGGCCACCGGTCCGGGCAGCCGGCAGCCGAGCGCCACCGACACGCTGCCGAAGTCGTAGATGATGGCGCGCGGCTGGAAGAGCATCTCCATGCCGGCCAGCTCGATCAGCTCCGGCTCGGCGCTCCACACCAGCGGCCGCTCGTCGAGGCCGAACAGGTGCGGCCACTCCGGCCGGCGGCCCACGGTGATCTCCTGCGTGTTGAGCGCCGTCCGACAGTGGGAGAGGGAGATCTTGCGCCCCACATCGAAGGCATTGAGCACCCAGCACCGTGCAGATGGGACGTTCATACCTCTCTTGCAACACGCTACCGGATGGCGATAGTCCCGCCTAGACACCTTGTGCTTTCGCGAGCGTGCGTCTCCGAAAGCGTGGCCTGGCGATCAGTCGTTGCAGCGAGAGACGGTTGACCATGTGAGGTGGGCAACGACGACAACGGCGAGGGTCGGTTTTTGCGCGGGACGCAGTGCGTCCTGTCCCATGGGCAGGCGATACGACGGTGCACGTCAACAATGGATCGGTGGTGCGCGCATCGATGCGCCGCCAGGTATTGTCCTACCAGCTAGACAGTCATTCCAATTTGGAGCGATTGTCCAAACCACCTCGGAGCGCAATCCTTTGCCGGCAAGGAGGCGTTTCCACATGCAGACACTTCGCAGTCGTTTCGATCATGTCGGTCCGCTGGCCGGGCGCTCGGCGCTGGCGCTCATCTTCATCGTGTCCGGGCTGGGCAAGCTCGCCGATCCGGCCACCACCGGCGCGTACATCGCGTCGCAGGGGCTGCCCCTCGCGACCTTGCTGGCCGTGCTGGCCGGCGCGCTCGAGGTGGCCGGCGGTCTGTCGGTGGCGCTGGGCGCGCGGGCGCGCTGGGGCGCGATCGCGCTGGCCGCGTTCCTGGTGCCGGCGACGATCATCTTCCACAACCCGGTCGGCCTCGAGGGCATGGCGGCGCAGATGGAGATCGTCCAGGTGCTCAAGAACATCGCCATCCTGGGCGGCCTGCTGACCGTGGCGAGCCTGGGCGCCGGTCCGGTCACGCTCGACGCCAGGCTCGCGACGCGGCGCGCCGAGCGCGCGCACGCGTGAAGTGGGCGCGCCGACGCGTGATTCCGGCGCCCATGGCCGGACGCTGGCCGCGCGGTAGGCTTGAGCCATGGAGATCCTGATCGGGGTCATCGGTGTGTTCGTCTTCCTGGTTGTTTCCTCCGTGCGCGTCTACAAGGAGTACGAGCGCGCGGTCGTGTTCCGCCTGGGCCGGGCGCGGCCGAAGCCGCTCGGGCCCGGGATGCAGCTGCTCTTGCCCTTCGGTATCGACCGCGCCGTCGTCGTCGACACGCGCACGAAGGTGATCCAGATCCCGACCCAGGACGTCATCAGCCGGGACAACATCTCGATCGGCGTGGACGCGGTCGTCTACGCCGACGTGGGCTCGCCTGCCGACGCGGTCCTGCGCGTCGAGCACTACCTGCCGGCCACGCTGCAGCTGGCCGCGACGACGCTGCGGTCGGTGCTGGGCCGCATGGAGCTGGACGACATCCTGGCCAAGCGCGCCGAGATCAACGACGAGATCCGCGAGATTCTCGATCAGCGGACCGAGCAGTGGGGCGTCGAGATCACCGCGGTCGAGATCAAGGACATCGCGCTGCCGCAGGAGATGAAGCGGGCCATGGCGCGCCAGGCCGAGGCGGAGCGCGAGCGGCGCGCCAAGATCATCATCGCAGAGGGCGAGCTGCAGGCGGCCGAGAAGCTGACCATGGCCGCCGCGATGATCTCGTCACAGCCGGCGGCGCTGCAGCTGCGCACGCTGCAGACCCTCGTCGAGGTCGCGGCCGAGCGCAACAACACGATCGTGTTCCCCATCCCGATGGAGCTCCTGCCGCGGACCCCGGAGGCGCGGACGCCGGAGCTGGCCAACCTGGTCAGCGCCGGGGCCAACGCCCTCGCGGCCCATCAGCTCAAGGCGGCCGGCGCAGCGCGAGGAGCTGCCGCCGGCCGAGCGGCCGCGCGGCCTGTCCGGCGAGAAGTCGGAGTTCGAGCGGATGAAGGAGCAGTTCGAGGCGCTGGCCGAGGCGGCCAAGCGCGAGAAGTGAGCCCCGCCCGCAGCTGATCGCGAGCAACCGCGCGGATCGTCCCGAAGTCGGCCGATCCGCGCGGCGGATGCTCTTCTAGTGCGCGCCGCTCTCGCTCTGCGCCTCGGCCGCCGCCTTCTCCGCCTCGCTGCGCGCCAGCATCCGCCGGATCGGCCCGGTCAGCGCGAAGAAGATGACCGCGGCCACCAGCGGCAGGCCGGAGATGATGAGGAAGAAGTCGGACATCTTCATCGACGAGTAGAGCGCCGTGGCGCGGCCGGCGAGGTAGTAGCCGCACGCCGAGCCGAGGAACCAGATGCCCATCACCATGCCGGAGATGGAGGCGGGCGCCAGCTTTGTCATCGAGCTCAGGCCGACCGGGCTGAGGCACAGCTCGCCACACGTGTGCAGCAGGTAGAGCAGGATGAGGAACATGCCGGTCGCCTGCGCGCCGCCCTCGACGATCCTGGCCGCCGGCCACATGACCAGGAAGCCGGCCATGACCAGGAGCATGGCGACGCCGAACTTGGCCGGCGACGACGGGTTGCGCGATCCGAGCTTGATCCAGATCCAGGCGAACACCGGCGCCAGGACGATGATGAACAGCGAGTTGGCCGCCTGGTACCAGGAGGCCGGGAAGGCGAAGCCGAGCAGGGTCGGGTTCCCGGGGGCCCCGGTCGTGTGGTTCTTGGCGAACAGGCTCAGGGTCGAGGCGGCCTGCTCGAAGATCGCCCAGAACACGGTGGCACCGAACCACAGCAGCATGATCACCAGCAGTCGCCGGCGCTCGTCGCGCGTCCAGTGCGGCATGAGGAAGAGGCCGCCGAACACGCCCAGCACGGTGAGCAGCAGCACCAGGCCCTGCACGTTGGCCAGGCGGTGGATGGTGATGCCGACGCCGGCCGAGTGCAGCGCCCAGATGGCGAGCCGGCACGCCGAACACGCCGACCAGGATGGCGACAAGGATCTTCTTGTTGCGCGCCGCCTGCTCCGGGTTGGCGACCGGCACCGGCTTGAGGCCGGCGTCGCCCATCAGGTGACCGCCGAGCACGTACTGGACGAGGCCGAAGCCCATGCCGATGGCGGCCATGGCGAAGCCGAAGTGCCACGACGCGTAGGGGTCGATGCCCATGCGCATCGAGGAAGCCGCGGAACATCGGGTGCTCGGCCAGGAAGCCGCAGATCAGCGGCGCCAGGAAGGCACCGATGTTGATGCCCATGTAGAAGATGGTGAAGCCGCTGTCGCGGCGCGTGTCTTCCTTGCTGTAGAGCTTGCCGACGATCGCGCTGATGTTCGGCTTGAGCAGGCCGGTGCCGAGCACGATGAGCCCCAGGCCGAAGAAGAAGCTGACGTGCGACGGGATGGCCAGGCAGATGTGGCCGCACATGATGAGGAAGCCGCCGATGAAGACGGCCCGCCTCAGCCCGAGGAACTTGTCCGCGATCCAGCCGCCCGGGATGCCGAGTAGATAGACCAGCGAGCCATACAGGGCGAGGATGTCGCCGCCGGTGGTCTCGTCGAACCCCATCCCGCCCTCTTGCATCTTGGCGGTGAGGTAGAGGACGAGGATCGCCCGCATGCCGTAGAAGCTGAAGCGCTCCCACATCTCGCTGAAGAACAGGATGCGCAGTCCGCGCGGGTGTCCGAAGAATCCGGTGTCCAGATTCGCGGCAGCCGGACGCAGCGCGGCGGGTGGGAGATCGTCGGGCGGGGTTGCCATACGATCGCGAACGTACACCGAGTCCTGCGGCCCGACCACGGATACGGGCTGCGGGTCGCCTGGCCCGCGCTGGCAGGGGCGCACCGCACATCGAGCGCTCCTGCCTCGACTCTTACAGTCCTACTGGAGGTGCCGGCTCGCCGCGGCGAGGTAGTGCTCGCGAAACGCCGCGCAGGACGAGATGGCGTCGAGTACGGCGTTCGCCACCGGCGGTAGCTTGCCGCCGGTGGCCAGGACGTGGCGCAGCACCTTCTCGACCTCGGTTCTCGCCGCGGTGCGGCACACGCCGAAGAACACGACAGCGGTGCGGCGCCGCTCCGGCTCGGGCAGGCGCGAGACGAGGTCCGGGTACTCGGCCAGCGCGACCGGCAGCGCCTGGTCCTGCGTCGCCCCGTCGCGCAGCAGCACGGACAGCAGTCCGAGGGTGTGCGGACCGGTGCGTCGCTCGCGCACCGCGGCCAGCGCGCGCTCGAGCAGGGCGGGCTGGCGGAAGCCGCCCAGCGCGACGACGACTCTCTCCTGTCCGCGCTTGTCGCTGGCGGCCAGCGCGCGGTCGAACAGCTCCGGCCCGGCGGCCAGCGGCGCGACCCTGCCCAGCATGTCGATCTCGTCGCTGCTCGGCACCTCGCGGCCGGGCTGATCGAGCCATCGGGTCAGGCGGCGCAGGGCGTCTCTCTGTAATGCCCGGTCGTCGCCGTCGCGGCCGACCAGCGGCACCAGCTCCGCGCGCAGCTGGGCGTCGGTGGCGGTCTCGCCGTGGCGCGCTCGCAGGCCGAGCTGGCGCGCTCGCGGGCCGAGGGCGGCGCGCACGCGGGCCGCGAACGCGCGCCGCTCGCGCGGGCCGACCAGCGACCGGGCGACGAGCTCCAGCGCCTCGGCGGCGCGCTGCGCGGTGAGCGGGTCCGGGCCGCGCGCCAGCGACAGCAGCGCGTCGAGCGCGGCGTCGAGCGGGACCTGGCCTGCCGCCAGCAGCGCGTCGATGTCGTCGGCCAGGCCGGCCTGCTCGCGCGCGGTCAGCCCCTTCGCGGCGGCCAGCGCGCGCAGCTGCGCGGCGGGCAGCGCGTAGACGTAGTAGCCGCGCTCGCCCGGGTTGGGATGGATCCAGGCCGGGCAGCGATCGGCCGGCAGCTCCAGCGAGGCGGTCTCGCTCGCGAGCAGCGTGCAGGCCGGCGCCGCGCCTCCCTGCCACGCCACGCACACAGGGACCTGCCAGCGCTGGGCCGCGCGCGCGCCGGACCGGGCTCGCTGCCCAGGATGGCGTAGCCGCTCTGGCGCAGCGACACCGTCGGGCGGCCGCGCCCGCACTCGAGCGACGCCTCCACCAGCGGCACGCCCGGCTGATCGAGGAAGCTGGACAGCGCGGGGCGTAGATCGCGGCCGGCGGCGGCCGACAGCGCGGCGGCCAGGTCCGCGGTGGTCACCGAGCCGCCCGCGCCGGCGGCCAGGTAGCGGCGCAGCCCGTCGCGCATGCGCTCCTCGCCCATGTAGGCCTCGAACATGCCGACGATGGCGCCGCCCTTGCGATAGGTCAGCGGGCTGAACAGATCGCCGAGGTCGGGCGGCTTTTCGACGGTGCGGCGCACCGGCACCGGCTGGCCGCGGCGATCGATGTCGAGGCCCTGTCGCTTGTCGGCCACGTCGAGCAGCTCCCCGGCGTCGGCCGGGTAGACAGCGGCCATCAGGCGATCCGACAGCCACGTGGCCAGCCCCTCGTTGAGCCACAGCTCGTCCCACCAGCGCATGGTGACCTGGTCGCCGAACCACAGGTGCGCCAGCTCGTGCGCCATCACGCCGGCCATCAGGCGGTGGCGCTCGCGCCAGGCGGGGCTGGGCGCGGCGGTCGGCTCGAGGAGCAGGATCGGCGCCGCGAAGGTGATGAGCCCCGGGTTCTCCATCGCGCCGTTGAAGGTCGGCACGGCCAGGAAGTCGAGCTTGGGGAACGGCGTCTTGCTGCCCAGGTAGCGCTCGAGCTCGACCAGCATGGGCGCGGCCGCGGCCAGGGCGGCGGCTCCCTGGGCGGCGCGGCCGCGGGTGGCGATGACGCGCATCGGCACCGGCTGGCGCGCGCCGTCGAGCACGTCGAACGGGCCGGCCGCGAACGCGAGCAGGTAGGTGGGGAGCGGCGGCGTGGCCGCGAACTCGACCCGGCGACAGCCGTGCCCGGCCGGCTTCGAGCGCACCTCCGGCGCGTTGGCGAACGCGCGCATGCCGTCGGGCACGCGCATCGTCACCTGCCACGGGATCTTGAAGCGCGGGTCGTCGAAGCAGGGGACCGCGAGGCGCGCGTCGGTCGGCTCGAAGTCGCTGAACGCGTACCAGACGTTGTCGACCTGCTGGCGGAACAGGCCGTTTCGCGCGCCGAGGCGGCCGGCGTACTCGATGTCGATGCGCGCCGGCCCGGGGCCGACCTTCTCGTCGAGCGCGAGGCCGACAAGGCCGCCGCCGCCGGCGGTCTGCGCAGCGCGCAGGCGACGCGGCGTCCCGGCACTCGATCCGGCGCAGCGGCAGCTCGCGCGTGCCGACGGTCAGGGCGATGCGGCGCAGGTAGAGCGCGCTGCCGTGCAGCCAGATTGTCGACACCGGCCGCGTCAGCTCGACGTCGATGGCCACGCGGCCGCTGAAGTCGGGGCTGCGCGGGTCGAGATCGAGGCTGAGCGACGGCCTGGCGCGGCAGCACGGCGTCGCCCAGACGTCCCGCCGGCGGTGGTTCCGGCGCGAGCGCGGTATGCGGGCGCCGGCCGCGCCTCCGCGGTCACCGGCGCGGTCTCGGCCGCCCGCGCGCCACACGATGCGCCGGTCGAGGGCCAGCGCGATCGCGGCGATCGCGGTCGGCCGCGGGCTGCGGGTTCGCGTCATTGGGCGAGGGTGACACGACCGAGGCCGGTCCGAGGACGGGCTGGGACGCGACCGAGCGGAGCCGGATGCGGCCCACGCTGCCTCCGCCGCCACCGCCGCCGGCCGGGCCGAGGCCGCTGGAGTTGCCGGCCTCGCCGTCGGCGCCCTCGTCGGCGCCGCGCGCGCCGCCGTCGCCGCCGTCGCCGCCCGTGCTCGCCCCGCCGCCGCCCGCCGCGCGCGTGGTCGCTGGCGTCGGGCCCGTGGCCCCCTCGCCGGTGTCGTTGTCCAGCAGGGTGCCCTCGCCGCCGCCGCCGCCGTTGGCGGTGACCGCGCCGTCGATCCGCACGCTCGAGGCCTCGAACAGGAGGCCCGCCGCCGGCGCCGCCGCCACCGCCGCCGGCGCCGTCCGCCTCGACGTTGACGCCTGAGCCGCCGCCGCCGCGCGCGGTCACGATGCCGCCGCCCGCGACCTGGAGCTCTCCGCCGGCCACCAGCTGCAGCGCGCCGCCGGCACCGCCGCCAGCACCGCCGCCGTCGCCGCCGGCGCCGCCGCGGCAGCCGCCGCGCAGCGGGACCAGCGACGCGGACCCGCCCGCCATGCCGCCCGGCACCGGCGCCGCGTCATCGGCGCCGTTGACCTCCGCGCCCTCGCCGCCCGAGGTGGCGAAGCCTCCGCCTCCTCCGCCGGTGCCGCCTTCGAAGACGCCGAAATCCTGCTCCACGCCCTCGGCGCCGCGCCCGGTGGCGCAGGCCGCGTCGTCGTCGCCGCCCGGTCCGTCGCCGGCCGCGACCGCGCCGGCGCTGATGCCGCCGGCGATGTCGATGTCGCCGGTGGCGACCAGGATCATCGCGCGCGGACCGTCCACCCCGACCGCCACGCCGGCCGCCACCGTGAAGGACGTCGTGGCCACGACGAGGATGTCGGGCGCGCCGTTCTGCCGGACCACGATGGCGTCGAGGGTCCGCTGCCCGGCGCCGGGGATCGTGAGCACGCCCGTGGCGGTGTCGATCTCGTACGGTCCGCTGGTGTCGTCGAGGACGATCGCCGCGTTCACGTCGACGACGTCGCACGGATCGAAGTTGGAGGGCTCGAACGGCAGCGCGACCGGGCACCCGCCGCCGTCGGGCGGATCGCCGCCGGCGTCCAGGCCCGCGTCCGCGCCGCCGCCTCCTCCGTCGACAGCGCCGCCGCCGGCATCGTTCACACCGCCGCCGCCGTTGACACCAGGACCGTCGCCGCCGGCAGCTCCGGCGGCGTCGAAACCGCACCCGAGCGGCAGGAGGAGGCAGAGCACAAGAAGATCAGGACCCGATCGCGACGCTGCCAAACCTCACCATCCTGAAACGAACCCGGCGGAGATGTCGGACCAGCTTAGCGCGCGTCCCGGTGCAGGTCGATCTCGACGTAGACCGCATCGCCGGCCAGCTGGACCGGGAAACGGCGCAGGCGGAGCGCCGCATCGTGCGGGCAGCGGCCACTGTCCAGATCGAACTCGTAGCCGTGACCGGGGCACGTGAGGACCTGCCCTTCCAGATCTCCGCCCAGCAGCGAGACATCCTCGTGCGGACAGATGCTGGTGGAGGCCAGAAATCGGTCGCCGACGTGCGCGACCAGGATCGGAAAGGACAGCAGGGCCACGCGGAATCCGCGCACTTCCCCGGCCGGTACGTCACCGGCGTCGCACACTCGCAACCACATGGCCATGTTTACTCGATCACCTGCCGCCGGGGGTCGAACCGGTCGCGCAATCCGTCACCCAGAAGATTCGAGCCCAGCACCACGACCATGATGGCGACTCCAGGCACCAGGGCAAGTCGCTGTGTCTTCCACAGATACGCCGTTCCCTGGTCGAGCAGCGCGCCCCAGGTGTAGCTGACCTGGGGCCCGAGCCCCAGGAACGACAGCGACGCCTCGACCAGGATGATGCCGCCGAAGGCGAAGCTCATCTGCACGAGGATCGGCGACAGGAGGTTCGGGAAGATGTGGCGCCACATGATGCGGGCCGGGCGGGCGCCGAGCGCGCGCGCGGCCATCACGTACTCGCGCTCGCGCAGGCTGAGCACCTGGCCGCGGGCCAGGCGCGCGTAGCCGACCCAGCCGTTGAGCGACAGCGCGAAGATCATCACGCCCACCCCGGGCCGCGCGATCAGCGCGACGATCGTGATGTTGAGCAGGATGCCGGGGAACGCGAGCAGCACGTCCACGACGCGCATGACGATCTCGTCGACCGCGCCGCGGTAGTAGCCGGCCAGGATGCCGATCGCCGTGCCGGTCGTGGCGCACAGCAGCACCACGATGCCGCTGATGAGCAGCGCCAGGCGGGCGCCGTGGAGGAGCTCCGACAGCACGTCGCCGGCCGTTCTCGTCGGTGCCCAGCCAGTGCGCGGCCGACGGGCCGGCCAGGATGTTGTCCAGGTTCTGCTCGATCGGCGAGTACGGCGCGACCATCGGGCCGACCAGCGCGGTCAGCACGAACAGCGCGATCATGCGCCAGGCCGATCCATGTCGACGGCGACAGCTTCTGCCCGTGCCGCTTCATGCGCGCCTCACGCGCGGGTCGGCCAGCCCGTAGGCCAGGTCGACGAGCAGGTTCACGGTCACGTAGCAGACCGCGATGACCAGCACCGTGCCCTGCACCAGCGGGATAGTTGCGCTCGCTGATGCCCTCGAGCAGGAGCGTGCCCAGCCCCGGCCGCGCGAACACCTTCTCGGTGATGATGGCGCCGCCGAGCAAGCCCGCCGAACTGCAGCCCGGCCACGGTGATGACCGGCAGGAGCGCGTTGCGCAGCCCGTGCTTGACCACCACCAGCCACTCCGGCAGCCCCTTGGCGCGCGCGGTGGTCATGAAGTCCTCGCGCAGCACCTCGACCAGCGACGAGCGGGTCATGCGCGACAGCATCGCCATGAGGTGCGTGCCGACCACCAGCGACGGCAGCAGCAGCGCGAACGCGGCGTCGGGCTCGGCCGGCCCGGGCAGCCAGCCCAGCTCGAGGAAGAAGAGCGACAGGACCAGCGGCCCCATCCACATGGTCGGGCATGGAGATGCCCGTCAGCGACACGGTCGCGGCCAGGGTGTCGATCCAGGAGCCGCGGCGGACGGCGGCCAGCACGCCGAGCGGCAGCGCAAGCAGCAGCGCGGCCAGCATGCCGCCGAACGCGAGCTCGAGCGTGTAGGGCAGCACCTCGATCACGCGCTGCATGACCGTCGGGCTGCCGGCCGCGATCGGGCACTGCCGGCCCAGGCTCCCGTCGCCGATGCCGCGCAGGAAGATGCCGAACTGCGCCGGCAGCGACTCGTCCAGGTGCATGCAGCGGACCATGGCGGCGCGCTGCTCCGGCGTGGCATCGCCGCCGGCCAGGCGGTCCACCGGATCGCCCGGCACGATGTGCAGGAACAGGAAGACGAGCACCGAGACGCCCAGCACCGCGAGCGCGCTGGAGCCCAGCCGGCGCAGCAGGAAGGGACCGATCGGCACCGCAACGAAAGATTAACAGGCCGCGGGACGGTCCAGGCCCGCGCCGCGGCTCAGATGCGGCGGCGCAGGCGCAGGGTGCGGCGCAGGATCCAGGCGCCGATGCCGAGCGGCAGGAGCCAGGGCAGCGCGGCGACCAGGAACAGGAGCAGACCCTCGGCGGCGGCACCCAGCGCGCGCAGCGAGCTGTCGAACGAGCCGCTGATCTTGCCACCCAGGCCGACCTGCTCCTCCGGCACGTACACCGCGCGGGTGACCACCTCGACAGTCAGCGTGGCGAGCGAGGCGCGGTCGTCGAGCGCGCGCAGCTGGCCGTCCATCACCTCGATCGACTCGCGCACGCGGCCGACCTCGCGCTCGACCTCGAGCAGGTCCTTGACGCCGCCGGCGCGCGCCGCCAGCTCGAGCATGCGGTCCTCGAGCTTCTTGGCGTTGCGCAGGCGCGCGGCCAGGTCGTAGTAGGTGTCGCTCACGTCCTCGGCGCGCAGCGACTCGCGGCGCAGCGTGCCCATCTTCGACAGGGCGGCCACCGCGTCGTCGATCTGCGACTCCGGGATGCGCAGGGTCAGGGTGGCGGCGCCGACGGCGCCCTCGTGGCGGCCGACGTCGACCCCGGCGACGAAGCCGCCGCTGCCGCGCACGAGGCTCTCGATGGCGCCGCGCGCCACCTCGTAGTCGTCGACCTCGATGAGGAGCGAGCCGGTGCGGATGACCTTGCGCGGCCTGTTCTGGTCGGCCTTCGGGGCCGGCTCGTTGACCTGGTCGCGCGGGACGCCGCCGGCGGGCGCGCCCTTCGCGGCGTCGGGCCGGTCCCCCTCCTGGGTCACGAGCGCCGTCTGCGACTGGCCGGCTTCGGGTGCCTGGTCTTTCGCCTTGCAGGAGGCGAGGGCGGCGACGGAGAGGAGGAGTGCGATGGAGCGTGGTGCCATGGCCGATGCAACGCGCACCCCCGTTCCCGGACTTGTCGCGCGCGCGGAAAGTGCAACGAATTACAGGTCGCGACAGCCGGCGACGATCTTCTGCGCCGCAGGGCTCAGCCCCGGGTACGACTGTTAAGGGCCCGATTCGAACCGATCCGGCCGGTGGTACGTTGAGCTGTGGTGTCTAGGGCGTGCTGCGGCGCAGCGAGTCCATGGCGCTGGCGACGGACGCGCCCTGCGCGTGCAGGTCGGCCCACAGATCGCCGACCCGGGCCATGCGCTCCGCCATGTTGCGCACGCCGAAGCTGCGCGGCTCGACCTCGCCGCGCTCGAGCTCCTGCCACGTGCACGGCGCCGACACAGGCGCCCCCGGGCGCGCTCGCACCGCGTAGGCGGCGGCGAAGGTGGCGCCGTACCCGTTGCGACCGGTGTCGATCAGGATGCGCCCGGCGCGGTCGACCTTGAGGAACTCCTGGGTGAGGCGGCCCGGATCGCGCGCCACGAGCGCGGTGCCCACCGCGCCGGCGAGCTCCATCACCTCGTCGTGGCTGGCCTCGCCGTCGAGCGGCACCGCGATGTGGTAGCCCTTGGAGCCGGTGGTCTTGACCCAGCTGGTCAGGCCCAGCTCGCCGAGCAGGTCGCGGACGCGCAGCGCGGCGTCGCGCAGGACCCCGGCGTCCTCCCGCGACGGATCGAGGTCGAACACGCACAGGTCGGGCCGGCGCAGATCGGGCGCCCGCGAGATCCAGACGTGCGGCGTGATGCAGTTCTGGTTGGCCATCCACAGCAGCGATCGCGTGTCGGTGACGATCGGGTAGTGCACCATCCCGCCCTTCTTGGGCGCGGCGACCCGCTCGAGCCAGGCCGGGAACCCGCGCGTCACCGACTTGTGCATGAAGCCCTTCTCGCCGATGCCCTGCGGGTAGCGCTCCATGGTGACCGGGCGCGAGCGGATGTGCGGCACCATGGCCGGCGCGATCGCCTCGTAGTAGGCGGCCAGCTCCCCCTTGGTGATGCCGTCGTCGGGGAACATCACCTTCTCCGGGTGCGTGATCACGGGGGTCTCTCCCGGACGACCTCGCGCGCGGCCTTGTCGCCGCGCAGCCCGACAAGGCGCGGGTGGCGCAGCTTGCCGTGCACGGTCCACTCGATGAAGGCGACCTGCACCACGATCTCGGGGCGCACCCAGTGGGCGCGGATGCGGGGCAGGCCGGCGCCGCGGGTGAACGGCGGCGACGGGATCTCGATGGCGTCGAGCCGCGCGCGCAGCTCGAGCAGGAGCCTGGTGTCGAACCCGGTGCCGACCCGGCCGGCGAACACGAGGTCGTCGCCGTCGAAGTGGCCGACCAGCAGCGCGCCCAGGCCGACCCTGCCGCCCTGGGGATCGGTGAAGCCGCCGACCACCAGCTCCTGGCTGGCCTCGCACTTCATCTTGAGCCAGTGCGGCGAGCGCCGGTGCTCGTACGGCGAGTCGCGCCGCTTCGCGATCACGCCCTCCCAGCCCTCCTTGCACGCGCGCTCCCAGGGCCGCTCGTTGACCAGCTCGGCGACCCGCTGCATCGGCGGTCGCATCGGCAGCCCGGCCAGCAGCGCGCGGCGCTCCACCAGCGGCAGCGCGCGCACGTCGCGCCCGTCCAGCCACATCACGTCGAAGACGTGATACGCGGCCCGCTCGCTCTCGCCGCGCCACACGCCGAGCGCCTCGCCGTCGAGGATGGCGTCGGCGACCGGCAGCTCCGCGATCGCGGCGGCCAGCCCCGGCGACGACTGGGGAAGGCGGTTGCGCGACAGCAGGCGGACGTCGGCGCCCTGCTTGAAGGCGAGCAGGCGGATGCCGTCCAGCTTGCGCTCGAACATCCACTCCGGCCCGCTGAAACGCTCGTAGGTGAGCGTTGCCGCCATCGGCTCGAACCAGTCGGGAAACGGCGTCACGGAGCGTCCTGAGGGCGGGCGAGAAAGGCGTATCGGCCGCCTCTGACGGAGGATATCGTGAACGGCATGGAGCGCCGGTTCTCGATCGGGTGGGTCCTGGTCAGCTATCTCATGATCGCCGGCGGGTTCATGCTCGCGGGCGTCGCGGTCTTTCTGACCGAGGTATCGGGCGAGTGGGTCGGGCAGGCCGCCTTCTTCGGCGGCGCCTTCGCCGGCGGGTTCTTCGCGGGCCGGGCCAGTCCGGGCAAGACCATCGCCGAGCCGGGGCTGGCCGGCGTGCTGCTCATCCTGACAGTGTTCGGGGTGACGTACATGGTCCCGGGCGCGCAGGACTTCGCGCTGCCCGGCGGGGACGACCCGACGCTCACCGCGCTCAAGATGGCCTTCGTCACCGGCCTGGGCGGCTTCATCGGCGGCCTGGCCGGCGAGCGCACGTCGAGCGGCGTGCCCTCGCAGAGCGGCTGGCGCTGGTGGGGCATCGCCTGCCTCATCAATGTGGGCATGACCTACCTGCTGCTGGGCCTGTTCGCGGTCCTGACTCTTCGGTCGGCCGAGGGTCTGTCGGACACCGACCTGCCCACGCTCGCGCTGGCGGCCTTCGGCCTGGGCGCGTTCGGCAGCGGCTTCGTCGCACAGGCGGTCGCGCCGCGCGCCATGCGAGGCGCATGCGGCGCCGGCCCGGTCGGGCTCATGCTGTTCGTCCTCGTGGTCAACGGGGTCACCGGCGCGGCCACCGCGGAGATGGTGTTCGGCGCCGTGGTGGTGGGCGCCATCGCAGCGCTGGTCGGCGCGTTCGGGGCGGCGCTGAGCTGGAGCTTCATCGGGGTGCGGCGCGCGGCTCGCCCGGCGATGTCCGATCTTCCGGAGGCGCGCCTGCAGTAGCTCAATCGCGTTCGCGCATCCGGTTCATCCGGCTCATCGGCTCCGGATTGGCGGCCCGTCGGCAAAAAGTGGCGCGCGGTCGTCGAGTCGTTCGAGGATCCGCGGATGACCGGGGAGGGTCTCAAGCGAGTGGTACCCGTGATCGGCAAGCGCCGATCGCAGAGGCTGGAGGAGCAGGCGCCGGTGGTGCTGGCGCCGGAGCGGCCCGTCGATCTCGTCCTGCTGGCCGCGATCCTCGGCCTGGTCGCGCTCGGCACCATCGAGGTCTACAGCTCGAGCGCCGTCTACGCGCTCAAGAAGTCCGGCGACGCGGCCTACTTCCTCAAGCGACAGCTCGGCTGGCTCACCATCGGGATGTGCGCGCTGTGGGTCGGCGTCGCGACCGACCACCGCTGGCTGCGCCGCCGCTCGCACTGGCTGCTGCTGGCCGCTGTCGCCTCCCTCATCGCGGTCCTGTTCGTGGGCTCCACCATCAACGCGGCCCGGCGCTGGTTCATCATCGGGCCGCTGTCGGTCCAGCCGGTCGAGCTGGCCAAGCTGGCGCTGATCGCGTATCTCGCGCACAGCCTCACGCGCAAGGCCGACCGGGTGAAGGTGTTCACCGTCGGCTTCGTCTCGCACCTGTTCGTGTGCGCCGTGATCATGGCGCTGCTGCTCAAGCAGCCGGACCTCGGCTCGTGCCTCATCCTGGGCGCCACGACGCTGACCATGCTGTTCGTGGCCGGGACCAAGACCTCGTACATCGCGCTCGCGGTGCTGGCCAGCGCGCCGGTCGTCTATCACTTCGTGGTCGGCACGCCGTGGCGCATGCAGCGCTTCCTGGCCTACTTCAACCCGGAGGCGTTCTCCGACGGCGTCGCGTACCAGATCATCCAGGCGCGCATCGCGGTCGGCTCCGGCGGGGCGAGCGGGACCGGGCTGGGCGACGGGCGGCAGCAGCTGGGCTACATGCCGGAGGGGCACAGCGACTTCATCATGGCCTCGGTCGGCGAGGAGCTGGGCTTCCTCGGCGTGCTGCTGGTGCTGGGGCTGTTCGTGGTGATCGTGTGGCGCGGCGGCAAGGCGGCGCTGGCCGCGCGCGAGCCGTTCGGCGCCTATCTCGCGTTCGGCATCACGCTCGGCTTCGCGCTGCAGGCGCTGGTCAACTTCGGCGTGGTCCTGGGGCTGCTGCCGGCCAAGGGGATCACCTTGCCGTTCGTGAGCTACGGCGGCAGCTCGCTCATCATGTCGCTCTTCCTGGCCGGCATCCTGCTCAACGTGGCGCGCGGCGGCCCTCCGGCCGCGGTGCGCCGGCGCGAGCTGGTCAATCTGATCGGCGCTCGCCGCCGCAAGCGCCGCGCGGTCGTCGCGTGCGCCTGATCCGGCGCGGGATGAATCCGCGCCCCGGTCCCGTTCATATGATGATATGGACGCGGCCGGGACCGTCGATGCGACCTGCCATGAGGACCGGGACATGCGCCTGATCATCGCCGGAGGCGGCACCGGCGGGCACCTGTTCCCCGGCGTGGCGCTGGCCGAGGAGCTGCGCAGCCGCGACCCGGCCGCCGCGGTGCGCTTCGTGGGCACCGCGCGCGGCATCGAGGCGCGCGTGCTGCCGGCCCTGGGCTGGGAGCTGGTGCTCATCGAGGTGTCCGGCCTCAAGACGGTCGGCGCGCTGGGCGCGCTGCGCGGGCTGTTCCGGCTGCCGCGCGCGCTCCTGCAGGCGCGCCGCGTGGTGCGCGAGTTCTCGCCCGACGTCGTCGTCGGCGTGGGCGGCTACGCGTCCGGGCCGGTCGTCCTGATGGCGCGGCTGATGGGCGTCAGGACGGCCATCCTGGAGCAGAACTCGCTGCCCGGCCTGGCCAACAAGATCCTGGGGCGCGTCGTGCACGCGGTGTTCCTCGCGTTCGCCGAGACGCGCCGCTTCTTCAAGCCGAGCAAGATCCTCATGACCGGCAACCCGATCCGGCGCGACATCCGGCTGGCCCTGCAGGCGGCCGGCGCGGCCGCGGAGGGGGGGATGTGGATGGCCCGGCGACGCGGCGGATGCGTCTTTTCGTGTTCGGCGGCTCGCAGGGCGCGTCCGCGCTCAACGACCTCGTGGCCGACGCCACCGGCGTGCTGGCTGGCCGCGGCGTGGCGGTCGACGTCGTACATCAGACCGGCGACGCGCACCTGGAGGCGACGCGCGCGCGCTACAAGGCGGCCGGCGTGGCCGCGGATCTGCGCACGTTCATCGACGACATGGCCGCCCAGTACCGCCGGGCCGACCTGGTGATCGCCCGCGCGGGGGCCACCACCGTCGCGGAGCTGGGTGTCGTCGGGCGTCCGGCGATCCTGGTGCCGTATCCGTTCGCGGCGGATAATCATCAGGAGGTAAACGCGCGCGAGATGGCCCAGGCCGGAGCGGCGCTCATGTTCAGACAAGCCGAGCTGACAGCGGAGAAACTCGCCGACGCGGTCGCCGATCTGGCGGCCCATCCCGAGCGCCTGGCCCGGATGGGAAATGCTATGAAGGCGCTCGGCAAGCCCGAGGCCGCGGCCGCCATCCTGGACTGGTGCAGCGGCGCGGAGGCCGGCACGAGCAAGAGGTAGAACGCATGTTCCGCAAGAAGGACACGGTCGTCCACTTCGTCGGCATCGGCGGCATGGGTATGTGCGGGATCGCCGAGGTGCTGGCCAACATGGGTTACGCGGTCACCGGCACCGACCTGGCGCCGAGCGAGATCACGCGGCATCTGGAGACGACCGGCTGCACGATTCACTACGGCCACAAGGCCGGCAACCTGGGCAGCGCCGACGTGGTGGTCGTGTCATCGGCCATCAAGGGCTACAACCCGGAGGTCGAGGCGGCGCGAGCGCGTCAGATCCCGGTCATCCCGCGCGCCGAGATGCTGGGCGAGCTGATGCGCATGAAGTTCGGCATCGCGGTGGCCGGCGCCCACGGCAAGACCACGACGACGACGATGATCGCGGCGGTCATGATGGCGGCCGGGCTGGATCCGACAGCCGTCATCGGCGGGCGGGTCAACTCGCTCGGCCTGGCCAACGCGCGCTGGGGCAAGTCGGAGTACCTGGTCGCCGAGGCGGACGAATCGGACGGCTCGTTCCTCAAGCTGGCCCCCACCGTCGCGGTGGTGACCAACATGGACGCCGAGCACCTCGATCACTACGGCACGCTCGACAACATAAAGCGCGCGTTCGTCGACTTCATCAACCGCGTGCCGTTCTATGGCATCGCCGTGCTGTGCGCCGACAACCCGGTGGTGCAGTCGATCGTGCCGGACGTGCACAAGCGCTTCGTGACCTACGGGCTGGGCAACCAGGCCACCTACCGCGCCCGCCACGTGCGCTACGAAGGATTGCGCACGACGTACGTGGCGTGGCGCAAGGCGGAGGAGCTGGGCGAGATCACGATCTCGCTGCCCGGCGTGCACAACGTGCTCAACTCGCTGGCCGTGCTGGCCGTGTGCGAGAACCTGGGCGTGCCGTTCGCCAACATCGCGCAGGGCCTGGCCGGCTTCGAGGGGATCCAGCGCCGCTTCACCGTGCGCGGCGAGGTCGGCGGCGTGACCATCGTCGACGACTTCGGCCACCACCCGGCCGAGGTAAAGGCAACGCTTTCCGGCGCGCGCGTGGCCTTCCCGGGCCGGCGCATCGTGGCCGCTTTCCAGCCGCACCGCTACACGCGCACCCGCGATCAGTTCGACGAGTTTTCCCGCGCGTTTTCCGACTGCGACACGCTGCTGCTGAGCGACGTGTTCGCTGCCGGCGAGGAGCCGATCGCGGGGGCAACGTCGGCGGCGCTGGCCAAGGCGATCGAGAAGAACGGGCACGCCAGCGTCAAGCACATCCCGCGGCGCGAGGACCTGGCCCCGTATCTCGGCCAGCTGCTCGAGCGCGGCGACATGCTCATCACCCTGGGCGCCGGCGACATCCAGCTCACGTGCAACGAGGTCATCGAGATCCTCGAGTCGACGCGCGAGCCGGCGGTGATAAAGAACCTGGCGCGGCGGTGAGCGGCGCCGAGGCAGGCGTGGCGGCGGCGGCGTCTCTCCTGGGCGAGGAGGATCGGGCGCAGCTGACCCGGCTGGCCGGCTCGCGGGTGATCTTCGACGAGCCGATGAGCCGGCACACCACCCTGCGCATCGGCGGTCCGGCCGACGCCTGGTTCGCGCCGGCGACCATCGACGAGCTGCGCCAGGTGGTCGTGGCGTGCGCCGGGCGCGGCGTGCCGATGGTGGCGGTGGGCGGCGGATCGAACCTGCTCGTGCGTGACGGCGGCATCCGCGGCGTCGCGGTGGCGACCCGCAACCTGCGCGCCCTCGAGCGGCTGGGCCCGACCGAGCTGCGGGTCGAGGCGGGCGTGTCGACCGGCAAGCTGCTGGCGAAGGCGACCGAGTGGGAGCTGGGCGGCGTGGAGTTCCTCGGCGGCGTGCCCGGCTCGGTCGGCGGCGGGCTGATCATGAACGCCGGCACCTACCTGGGCGAGTTCAAGGACGTGACGACCGAGGTGTCGTCGGTGCGGCTGAGCGACGGCGAGCTGGTCAGGAGGGCGGCCGCCGAGTGCGGCTTCGTCTATCGCGGCTCGGCGCTGCCGCCCGACGAGGTGGTGGTGGACGGGCGCGTCGTGCTGCGCCCGCGCCCGCGCGCCGAGATCGAGACCGAGGTGCGCGGCCTGCGCGACCGGCGGCGCGACCGCGAGCCGCAGCGCGTGTCGAACGCCGGCTCGGTGTTCAAGAACCCGCCGGGCGACTACGCCGGGCGCCTCATCGAGGCGACCGGGCTCAAGGGCACGCGGGTGGGCGGGGCAGAGTGCTCGCCGGTGCACGCCAACTGGTTCGTCAACACCGGCGGCGCCACCGCCGCGGACATGTTCGAGCTCATCCGCATCGCCCGCGCCCGCGTGGCCGAGGTGCACGGCGTCGAGCTCCACCTGGAATGGAAGGTCATCGGTGACGACTGAACGGATTCACGCGATCATTCACGGGCGGGTCGGCGTGGTGATGGGCGGTCTGTCGAGCGAGCGCGAGATCTCGCTCGAGTCCGGCGCCGGCGTGCTGGCCGCGCTGCGCGGCCGCGGCCACGACGTCGTCGGCATCTCCTGGGACGAGGGCACGTCGCTGTCGGGCGAGCTGATCGAGAACGACGTCACCGTGGTGTGGAACGCGCTGCACGGCACCTTCGGCGAGGACGGCGCGGTACAGGGCCTGCTCACCTGCATGAAGATCCCGTACACCGGGTCCGGAATCCTGGCCAGCGCGCTGGCCATGGACAAGGTCGCGTCCAAGCGCGTCTTCGACAGCTCCGGCGTGCCGACGCCGGCGTGGCGCATCGTCCCGCCGCACGCCGGCGAGCGCGAGCTGGCCGCTGTCGAGCTGCCGGTGGCCGTCAAGCCGGCCAGCGAGGGCTCCTCGGTCGGCGTCTCGATCGTCTTCGAGCGCGAAGATCTGCTGCCGGCGGTGTCCCTGGCCCGCCGCCACCGCGGCCCGACCATCCTCGAGCCCTACATCGCCGGCGCCGAGGTCTGCGTCGGCATCCTCGGCGAGGAGGTGCTCGGCACCGTCGAGGTCCGCCCGGCACTCGGCTTCTACGACTACGAGGCCAAGTACCGCCGCGACGACACCCAGTACCTCGTCCCGGCCCCGCTGGACGCGGAGGTGCTCGATCTGGTCGAGCACGCGGCCCTGGCCGCCCACCGCGCCCTCGGCTGCACCGGCTACTCGCGCATCGACATGCGCGTCTCCCCCGACGGCCAGCCCTACGTCCTCGAGGTCAACACGCTGCCGGGCATGACAAGCCACAGCCTGATCCCGAAGATCGCCGCCCACCGCGGCATCGGCTACAGCCGAGCTCTGCGAGCGAATCCTGGCCTACGCCAGCGCGTGATCCCCCACAGAACCGATCACGTAGACGTGATCGTTGTCGAAGTCGGCGCCATGGAGCGCCACCCTTGTCGTTGAACGGCGACGGCAGGACGACGGCACGGATCGATGGCCTCCAGCCCACGGACATCGCTGTCACAAGGGGCCCGTTGTCCACGGACATCGCTGACAGTCTCGTCGAGGGCACGGGGCGCTGGCTGCTGGCTCCGGGCGACGACGGGTGCGACGACAGATTCCACGCGCCACGTTTGAGGTCTCCGTCGGTGTCAGGCCGCTCTGATACGAACTCTGCCAGAATCATCATGGCGACCCGACGGCCCCGAAAGAGACACGTGCAGCTCCCGCTCGAGCGGGCGCGCAGGGCGACCGGGCGGGGAGGATGGCGTCCGGGCGCGGGGCGGCCGCGGGGCGTGGTCGCGGCGGGGTCGCGCATGGGCGGCGGGAACGGTTCGCGGGGCGGCTTCCGCAGCATGTGACGATGCGGATGGTGGATGGGATCGGGTCGCTGCGGCGCTACCACCCGCTGCGCGTGGTGAGGACGGCGATCGCGAAGGGCGGGCACAAGGGCGACTTCCGCATCGTCGAGTTCAATCTGCTCTCCAATCACCTGCATCTCATCGTGGAGGCCTCCGGCGCGGAGGCGCTCGCGCGCGGGATGCAGGGCTTCAACGTCCGGGTGGCGCGCGGCATCAACCGGGCGATGGGCCGGTGCGGCCGGCTATTCGCCGAGCGCTATCACAGGCGGTCGCTGCGCACGCCGACGGAGGTGCGCCACGCAGTCCGCTACGTGCTCCTCAACCAGCGTCATCACATCGCGCGAGGCGGGGCGCGGCCGTCCGGGTCGGTGCTCGACCCGTACTCCAGCGCGGCCTGGTTCGACGGCTGGAAGTCACCGGTCCGTGCGCAGGAGCCGTGGCAACGCGAGCTCCTGGCGACACCTCGACCGACAGCCCGGGCCACGGTCTGGCTGCTGACCACCGGCTGGAGGCTCCGCGGCCTGCTCGGCTTCGGCGAGTCCCCGGGCCGACCGGGCCGCCAGCCGTGATTCGCTGACCTCGGCCTTCTGCGCGAGACGTGATTCGAGACTGGCTCGGGCCCGGGCGGTCAGCCGCGGGTCTTGACCAGGATGGCGTTGGCGACCGGCCGGCGGTCGCCTCGGCGGACCAGGCCGCGGTTCTTGCCCTTGCCGCGCAGCCACATCTGGGCGCTGCCGCTGCCGTCGAGGGCGAGGGCGTCGTCGACGCCGTTGCGCTTGAGGAGGTTGGCCATCTCCTTCGTCGTGCTGCTCGATGCGGTGGCCAGGAACATGATGCGGCCGTCGCGCGACAGGCCGACGGCGCTGCGACCGGTGCGGCTGTTGAGGCGGGCCTGGTCGGCCGGCGCGTAGCGCTGCACCACGCGGCCGTTGTTGACGATGATCGGCCGGCCGGAGACGACGTTGTTGGCCCAGCGGGGCAGGCGGTTGTTGCCGGACAGGATGCCGACCCGGCCGCCGTGGCCGCGCTCGAAGGCGAACATGGCGCTGCCCGGCTGGCGCCTGGTGCCGTGCAGGTCGCGGCCGTTGCGGCGGTGCAGGCCGCTGGGCTTGCCGGTGGCGAACCCGAACAGGTCGCCGTTGATCGCGATCGCGGCGCCCTGCTTCTTTGCCTGCTTCGGCATGTCGAAGCGACGCTCGGCGCTGGTGGTGTCGAGCTTGACCCGGCGGTTGGCGCGGTCGATGGCGAGGATGACGGTCGAGCCGGAACGTTTCATGCGGACGCCGTCCATGCCGATCTTCTTCCAGCCCTTGCCGCGCAGGATGCGGTCGAACGACGGCTTGCGCTTGCGCGTGCGTGGCTTCGGGATCGGCGGATCGATCGGGCCGAGGCGCGCCGCCGTGGCGGTGCGGTCGGCCGCCCGGGCTCGCGGGCGGCCGGGATCGACCGAGGCGAGCGCGCGCCGCCCCGGAACCGCGCGCAGCTGGACCGGCGCGCCGCTGCGACGTCGTCGCTCCGCTCCTCGGCGTCATCCTGGCGATCGTCGGCGAGAGCCGGCCCGATCGCCGGCGCCGTCGGCACCATCATCATCCTCGCCGTCCTCGCCGTCCTCGTCCCCGGCAGGGGCGAGGTCGCGCGCACCGCCGGCCGGCGCATCCGCGGTCTCCGAGACGGCGCTGTCCACCGCGGCCTGCGGCGACTCGGCCTCCTGTTCGCCATCCTCCGCGTCGCGGTCCGCATCCTCGCCGTCGGCCTCTTGCTCCTCCTGCGCACCTTCGGGCGCGTCCGCCTCCGCGCCGTCCTCGTGCAGCGCGCCGGCGTCCCCGGGCAGCCCATCCTCCGCGAGGTCGCTGCCCGCATTGTCGCCCGCGACGCCCGCGACGTCCTCCTCTTCCCTCGGCGGCTCGTCCTCTCTCGCCAGCTCGTCGTCCTCGGCCGCGGCGTCGCCGCCGACCGGGCCGGGGCGCGCCTGCATCGGATCGTCCAGGTCGTCGTCCAGGCTGGGCATGAAATGACCCCAGCCCGGGCCGAGCAGGCGCGGCCGGCCGTCGCGCGCCCGGCGCGATATCGTCGCGAGCTCGTATCGCGGGAACCCCGCCGTACGCGTGCGCGGCGGTCGACCGTCGCCCCGCCGCCGGCGCGCATGGATCGAATGACCGGTCCCGAGTCGCTCCGACGTCGTTCGCGCGCGCGCTTCATGGACGGTCGCGAATTGCATCGCGTGTGCCTGCGGATCCTCCAGATTGCGACCGCGGGCCGATCTTTGAATCTCGCGGCGCTCGCCTCGCCGCCCGCTCCCCGTCGCCGCGCGGAGACACGCCTGTCACGCGATGCGCAACAGTTTCACCCGCGGCCAGGGCGCCGGCGCGGCGCTCAGGAGCTGGTGAAGTAGCGGATCTGGGCCAGCTGGGCGCGCAGCTCGACGCGGAAGTCCGGGTGGGCGATCGAGATGAGGGCGTCGCCGCGCTCGCGCAGGGTCTTGCCGTGCAGGTTCACGGCGCCGTGCTCGGTGACCACCCAGTGGACGTGGCCGCGCGTCGTGACGACGCCGGCGCCCGGCCTGAGGCTGGTGACGATGCGCGAGGTGCGGCCGCCCTGGGCGGTCGAGGGCAGGGCCAGGATGGGTCGTCCGCCGGCCGACAGGGCGGCGCCGCGGATGAAGTCCATCTGCCCGCCGATGCCGGAGTAGATCCGGTGGCCGATGGAGTCGGCGCACACCTGGCCCGACAGATCGATCTCGAGGGCGGAGTTGATGGCGGTGACCTTGTCGTTCTTGCGGATGAGCGACGTGTCGTTGGTGCGGTCGCAGCCGTGGAACTCGACCGACAGGTTGTCGTCCACGAAGTCGTAGACCCTGCTGGTGCCGTTGACGAAGCTGGTCACCGTGCGGCCCGGGTGCACCACCTTGCGCTTGTTGGTGACGACACCGCCCTCGATGAGCGGGACCAGGCCGTCGGAGAACATCTCGGTGTGCACGCCGAGGTCGTGCTTGTCGGCGAGGCGCGCCAGGGTCGCGTCCGGGATGGCGCCGATGCCCATCTGCAGGGTCGCGCCGTCCTCGACCAGCTCGGCGACCATGCTGCCGATGGCGGACTCGACGGCGGTGGGCGGCGCGCGCCTCGTGGGCGTGGAGCGGCCGGTCGGTCAACGTGAAGGCGTGCACGCGATCGAGGCGCACGGCGGTGTTGCCGTGCGTGCGCGGCATGCGGCGGTTGATCTCGGCGAGGACGACGCCCGCGTGATCGACCGCGGCGCGCGCCGCGTCGCACGACGTCCCCAGCGTGCACATGCCGTGGTGGTCGGGCGGAGACAGCTGGAGCAGGGCCGCGTCGAGCGGGATGGCGCCTCCGCTGAACAGCCCGGGGATGTCGGAAAGAAAGATCGGCATGAAGTCGGCGCGACCCTCTGCCACCGCCGCGCGTACGTCGGAGCCGCAGAAGAACGACACCGAGCGCAGCCGGCCGGCCACCGACGGCGCGACGAAGCTGCTCGTGCCGGCGGTGTGCAGATGGAAGAGCCGTACGCTCTCCACGTCGCGCCGGCCGGCCAGCGCGTCGAGCAGCGGCACCGGCGTCGCCGCGGCGCCGTGGACGAAGACGCTGTCGCCGCTCTTCACGTGCGCGACCACATCGGCGGCGCTGACAGCGCGGCCTGCCCACCCCGGATCGAACGCACATGCTCACCCCCCGGCATCGACTCTACCGCGTCCGCGGTCGCTGCGTCCTCCGTCACGGTTCGACGCTCGCGGCGAGCGAGCCGGCGGCGCCCGCGACAGGCCGGTCATGCGCTGGCTCAGAATTGTACGGGTCGACGTCGAGAACTCGCCGGGAACAGCCGCGAGTCCATCGGCACGGCGCGTGCTGAGCCAGCGTCCATGCACCGCTCTCGTCACCATCGTCGCGTGGTTGCCGCCGTGCTGTCCGCCACCGCGGTCGTCCCTCGCCGCGCTCCTCGTCACGATGGCTGCCCCGCGCCCCGCGCAGGCATGCAGCCAACCTACCTGCTGGTCAGCCGCCCTGGTGCCCGGGCCGGAGCTCGAGCAGAGCAGTGCCGGCCAACCTGCCTGCGCTTTACTGGCGGCCGTTCTTCGGCCCGGGAGCGCCACTGCCCGACCCGGCCGCCGTGACTCTCGCGCCGGTCGACCGGCCGGAGCGAACCGGTGGAGCTCACCGCCAGCGAGACGGATGGCGGAGACGTGCTGCTGGTGCCGGCGGCGAACCTCGAGCCCGGCGTCAGCTATCGCCTGGTCGACTCATCGGTGTGCGCCGGCTCGGAGGAGAGCGGGCCGGAGATCCTCTTCGAGGCCGGCGACGAGGAGCCCCTGCCGGAGTCGCTGGGCGAGCTGGTCGCGACCGACATCGGGGTCGGGGCGATCCAGCTGGCCACCTCGGACGGCTCCTGCGCCGGATCGATCGAGGCCGATCGCGTGGAGATCGCGCTGGAGCCGTCGGCCGCGGCGGCGCCGTGGCTGGAGCTGCTGCACTTCGAGACGCTGGTCGACGGAGGCGCATGGCAGCCGAGCAGCGACAGCCTGGTGCTCTCGCCTCCGGGCGCGAGCTGGGTCGGACGCGGGCGCGATCTCGTGCACGCCGCGTGCGAGCCGGACCCGGTGGGCGGCACCCATCCGGGCGCGGACCAGGGGACCCACGAGGTGGTGATGCGCGCGACCCTGCCCGGCACCGACATCTCGCTGGAGACGGCCCCGGTCACCGTCGACCTCCGCTGCGGCACGGGCGGCGATGACGACGACGACGGCGGGGACACCGGTGGCGACACAGACGGCGGGGACGGCGACACAGATGACGGCGCGAGCGACGAGGACACCGGATGCTCGGCCAGCGGCGGCGCCAGCGGACAGGCAGGGCTGCTGGCTCTGCTCGCCAGCGCGGCCTTCATGGCCAGCGCACGCCGGCGCCGGCTCATCGCGCGCCGGCGCACGTGCGACGACGTTCAGGCGTGAGCCGGATTCTCCGGCTCGACCTCGGCAGCCAGCGGGAACCCGGACTTCTTCCACGCCTCCACACCGCCGATCAGGAAGCGCGAGTTGCGGTACCCCAGCCGCTGGTACTCCTCGACCCGCTTGCGCGATGTCTCCTCCCCCTCGCACTCGCAGTAGAAGATGATCTCGCGGTCCTTGTCGGTGCGAGCGGCCGGCCAGCGCGACAGCATCACCGCGTCCTCGAGCATGATGTCGCGGCAGCGGTCGTCGCGGTCGTAGGCGCAGACCAAGGTCGCCTGGCCCGAGCGGACCTTCTCTCGCGCCTGCGTCGCATCGATTCCCTTGGGCTTGTTCATCGCTGAGACCTCCTGACGTCCTCGTTCATGAGAATCAGCAAGCCACGTGCCACGCCTGTGCAAGAATCGCGCTTCGAGCGCCGTTCGCTCCGCTCTCTCCGCATGCGCAACGTGACGCCCCGGACAGTCCTCCCCGCGCTGATCGCCCTGGCGCTCCTCACGCTCCCCGGCCTCGCCGGCGCCCGGCCGCGCAGCGATCCATTCCGTGCGCGGGGCGTCGAGGGCGCGTTCGCCCTGCTCGACACTGCGACCGGAGCGCTCACCGTGCAGAATCGCCGCATCGCCGAGCGGCGCTTCGTGCCGTGCTCCACCTTCAAGATCCCGAACACGCACATCGGGCTCGAGACCGGCGTGATCCCGGACGAGCACTTCGCGCTGCCCTGGGACCACGTTGACCGCTCGAGACCGGACTGGAACCGCGACCACGACCTGGCCTCGGCCATGAAGTTCTCGGTGGGCGCGCCGAGCATGCGGCGCTCGTGCTTCGCCTCATCGAGCTGGAGCGCGGCGATGGCTGGGTGCTGCGCGGCAAGACCGGGCCGGGCCGGCACGGCGGCCGTCCGGTCGGCTGGCTGGTCGGCTCGGTCACGGCCCGCGGCCACACCTGGATCTACGCCCTCGTCCTGCGCGGCTCGACCTTCGACGCGCTGATGCCGATGCGACGCGAGCTGGCCGAGCAGCTGCTGCGCAGTCACGGGGTGCTGCCGTCGCGCTGAAAGGCGTCGTCACCGCGACGCCACCTGAACGCCTGTTTCGCGCGGCGCGCGCCGAGGGCTGAAAAATTGCCCCGGCTGGCGAGCCATGTCTAAGCAAGGAAGGTGACGGTCCCTGCGCCCGCGACTCGCTCTCGTGTCCGGCGAAGCGCTGCGAACCGGCGACATCCGGTTCCGCTGCGCGAACGCCTGCCGGATCGGGGACAGGTGCGCGCGCTGTGCCGGCGAGGAGCTCGCGCCGCGCTGCCCGGCGCGATCACGGTTGCCGCTGTCGCGGCGGCCGGCGGCGCGATCCTGCTCGGCTACAACTGGCTCACCGGATCGCCGCGCTTCGCGCTGGCCTCGGTCGAGCTGCGCGGCGCCAGCGAGCTCGAGCAGGCCGACATCGAGCGCGCGGTGCGGCCGGCGCTGGGCGAGAACCTGTTCCGTCTGCCGCTCGACGCCATCGAGCGCCGCCTGCGCGCCGAGCCGTGGGTGGAGGACGTGTCGGTCAGCCGGCGGCTGCCCGATCGCCTCGTGGTCGAGGTGGACGAGCACCAGGTCGCCGCGGTCGTCGATCTGGACGGGCTGTACCTGGCCGAGACCGACGGCCGCGTGTTCAAGCGCGCCGACCTGTCGCGCGGCGAGGCGGCCGGGCTGCCGATCATCACCGGCATCGGCCGCGACACCTACCGGCGCCGGCCGGACGAGGCGCAGGCCCGCATCCGCGACGCGCTCGCCGCCGCCGCCGCCTACACCGGCGACCCGGGGCGACCGCCTCTGGGCGAGGTGCACGACGACGCGCACCGCGGCATCGTCCTCTACACGCGACGGCCGGTGATCGCGCTGCGCCTGGGTCGCCCGGACGGCGCGGCCGAGCTGCGCCGCCGCCTGGCCGTGTTCGACGCCACCTGGGCCGCGCTGGCCCCGGCGGAGCGCGCGGCGCTGTCCGCAGTTCATCTCGACCGTGACGGCGCGCCCGTGCGCGTGACCGTCGGGTTCCTCGATCCGAGGTAGCGAAATGGCCAGAGTGAAGAAGGACGAGATCGTCGTCGGACTCGACATCGGCACCACCAAGATCGCCGCCATCGTCGGGGAGGTGACCGAGGAGGGGATCGATGTCATCGGCATCGGCACCGCGCGCTCGCGCGGCCTGCGCAAGGGCGTCGTCATCAACATCGACGCCACCGTGCACGACATCCAGCAGGCCATCCGCGAGGCGGAGCACATGGCCGGGTGCGACATCTCCACGGTCTACGCCGGCATCGCCGGCGGGCACATCCGCGGCCTGAACTCGCACGGCATCGTCGCGGTCAAGGACAAGGAAGTGCGCGACGCCGACGTGCAGCGGGTCATCGAGGCGGCCAAGGCGGTCGCCATCCCGATGGACCGCGAGGTCCTGCACGTCCTGCCGCAGCAGTACATCATCGACGAGCAGGACGGCGTGCGCGACCCGCTCGGCATGTCCGGCGTGCGCCTCGAGGCCAAGGTCCACATCGCCACCACCTCGGTGACGCAGCGCCCAGAACATCGTCAAGTGCGCCAACCGCTGCGGGCTGCAGGTGGCCGACATCGTGCTCGAGCCGCTGGCGTCGGCCGAGGCGGTCGTCGAGGAGGACGAGAAGGAGCTGGGCGTCGCGATGATCGACATCGGCGGCGGCACCACCGACATCGTCATCTTCAGCGAGGGCGCCATCGTCCACACGGCGGTCCTGCCGCTGGGCGGCAGCCACCTGACCGGCGACATCGCCGTCGGGCTGCGCACGCCGCTCGAGTCGGCCGAGAAGATCAAGAAGAAGTACGGCTGCGCGCTGCCCGAGGCGATCGAGCCGGACGAGACCATGGAGGTGCCGTCGGTGGGCGGCCGCCAGCCGCGCCGGCTGTCGCGCCGCGTGCTGGTCGAGATCATCGCGCATGCGGCTCGAGGAGGTGTTCGAGCACGTCAAGCGCGAGATCGCGCGCAGCGGCTATCTGGAGTCGATCGCGGCCGGTGTGGTGATGACCGGCGGCTCGACGCTCCTGCCGGGACTGCCGGAGCTGGTCGAGTCCGTGCTCGGCCTGCCGGCGCGGCGCGGGGCGCCGCGCGGCATCGGGGGTCTGGTCGACGTGGTGCGCTCGCCGGAGTACTCGACCGGCGTCGGCCTCGTCCTGTACGGCGCGCGGAGCGCCGAGATGATCCCGCGCGACACCGCGCCGGTGCGCGAGGGAAGCGTGCTCCGGCGGATGCGCAGCTGGATCGGCGAGATGTTCTAGCATGGCACTTCCCATGTCAAAAAAATTGCCCATCGCGTCCGCCGTCATCGATAACGGCTGAAGTAGGGAGGAAAGGCCAATGGCGCTACTCGAATTCGAAGAGCTTTCTCACGCCAAGATCCTGGTCTTCGGCGTAGGTGGTGGCGGCGGCAACGCCGTCAACACCATGATTGCCGGTAACCTGGACGGCGTCGAGTTCGTGGCAGCGAACACCGACCTCCAGGCGCTGCAGGCCAACATGGCGCCGATCAAGATCCAGCTCGGCGATCATCTGACCAAGGGCCTCGGCGCCGGCGCCAACCCCGAGGTCGGCCGCAAGAGCGCCGAGGAGAGCGTCCAGCTCATCGCCGAGACCATCGCCGGCGCCGACATGGTGTTCGTCACCGGCGGCATGGGCGGCGGCACCGGCACCGGCGCGGCGCCGGTCATCGCGCAGATCGCGCGCGAGGCAGGCGCGCTCACCGTCGGCGTGGTGACCAAGCCGTTCGGCTTCGAGGGCCGCCGGCGCTCGCGCCAGGGCGACGAGGGCATCGCCCGCCTCGAGGAGGCGGTCGACACGCTGATCGTCATCCCCAACAACCGCCTGCTCGAGGTGGTCGGCGCCAACACGAGCATGATCGAGGCGTTCCGCAAGGCCGACGAGGTGCTGCTCAACGCGGTGCAGGGCATCAGCGACCTCATGACCGTGCCGGGCCTCATCAACGTCGATTTCGCCGACGTCCGGACCATCATGAGCAAGCATGGGCCGCGCGCTGATGGGCAGCGGCGTGGGCACCGGCAAGCGCCGCGCCGCCGAGGCGGCCGAGATGGCCATCTCGTCGCCGCTGCTCGAGGACGTCAACATCGAGGGCGCGACCGGCATCCTCATCAACATCACGGGCGGGCCGGACCTCGGCCTGCACGAGGTGAACGAGGCCTCGAGCCTGATCCAGCAGGCCGCCCACGAGGACGCCAACATCATCTTCGGCTCGGTCATCGATCCCAACATCGGCGACGAGGTCCGCATCACCGTCATCGCCACCGGCTTCGATCGCAGCGCCGTGCGCGAGCGCGCCACCGGCTCGCGCGGCACCGGCCGCAACGAGCGCGCCAGCGCCCCGCACGCCGCGACCCAGTACGAGAGCCGCGAGTCGACGCGCGAGTACGCGCCCGCCCCGGTGGCGCAGCGTTCGAACCGCGCCCGCCCGATCGCCACGCCGGTGACCCAGCCGTACGGGCACCCGCAGTACGATCGCCGTGCCGAGCACCCGGCGCCGGCCGCGCCGCAGCACGGCGCGTACCAGTACTACCGTCGGGCCCAGGTGGCGCCCGAGGAGGAGACGTCGATCCCGGACGGCACCGACGTCGAGCGCGCGCTCGCCGAGCTGGCCCACGAGCCGTACGCCGAGCTCACCGTCGAGGCGCCCGGCCGCGCCCACATGGCTCACGGCTCCGGCCCGACGCCGAACCACGAGAGCGGCCCCAACGTCTCGCCCGATCACCGGCGCAAGGTCGAGTTCCCCAAGGTCCACCCGTCGCTCCGCCACGTCCTGGCCGAGGTCGAGGTCGACAACGAGCTCGACGTCCCGACCTTCCTTCGTCGCGCCAGCGAGTAGCTTTAGCCTGGCCTGGTCGTAGCTCTCAGCCCATCCGCGGCGGCCTCCCGAACCGCCGCGGATAGGGCTCGAAGTAGACCTGGCTGGTCAGCCAGCCGCCGAGGTCACTGCTCGACAGCTGTCGGGCCACGAGCTCGATCGGGACGCAGAGGTCGTGCGCGCCGGCTCGAAACCCGGCGATGACGCCGCCGATCTCGCGCCAATCCGCCGCCGCCAGCACGTCCCTGAAGTGACCGAGGATGTGCTCGAGCACGTTCGCGTGCTTGCCGCGCGTGGTCGGCACCGCCAGCGCGGCCAGCGCCTTCCGGGCGTACATCTCCGCGGCCGCCCGGATCGGATGCTCGGCGACCGACGCGACCATGCGGCCGAGCGTCCGGTACGCGTCCGGACTGTGAGCGAGGTAGAGGTACTTGTGGCTCGCGTGAAAGGCGATGAGCCCGGCGCGGGTCGGCGCGCGACCCAGCCGGGCGCGCAGCCGGCGGCGCGTGTACAGGCGCACGAGACGGGACTCCGCCCGCGCTGCCTCCTCCGGCCACTGTAAGCCTGCTGCCGCGCCCGACGACGTCATCTACAGGCCCGGAGGGAGCAGCACCCCGTCGATCACGTGGATGATGCCGTTGTCCGTCTCGAGATCTGCCCGGATCACGCGGGTGGAGTCGTTGAGCAGGACCGCGCCGTCCTCGACGGCGATGTCGATGAAGTCGCCCTCCAGCGTCTCCGCCTCGGCCAGCCCGCTCATGGCGGAGGCGTCCAGGGTGCCGCTCAGCGCGTGGTAGAGCAGGATCTGGCTCAGCTCGTCCGAGGTCAGCGCCGAGACGTCGACCTCGGCGAAGGCGAAGCGCGTGGGCGCCAGCAGGGTGAAGCCTTCGCCGCCATTGTCGTCCTGCAGCGCCTCGACCAGGCCGGCGCTGTCGACCGCGCCGACCAGGGGGTCGAAGATCGGATACGCCGACAGGGCCTCGACAAGGTCGCCCGGGAAGGCAATCGCCGGCGGCAGCAGGACCGCGTCGATGACGTGGATGATGCCGTTGTCGGCCTGCACATCGGTCTGGGTCACCTGGACCACGCCGTCGAGCACCACGGTTCCATCGATGACCTGGACGGTGAGGTCGCTCCCCTCGACGGTCGTGGCGAGGTCGAGGTCGACCACCTGGCTGCCCGGCACCTCGCCGGCGACCACGTGATAGGTGAGGATCTGCTCCAGCGTGTCGGCGTCGAGGCTGTCCAGCACGCCGGGCGGCAGCCGGTCGAACGCCGCGTCGGTGGGCGCGAACACGGTGTACGGGCCCTCGCCGGAGAGCGTGGCGTCCAGGCCGGTGGCCTCGAGGGCGCCGACCAGGGTGTCGAAGTCGCCGGACGCGCGGGCGACGTCGACAACCGTGGCGATCTCGCCACCATCGCCGTCATCGGTGACGCCATCGCCAGCGTCGTCGCCGCAGGCAGCGGCGGACAGGAGCAGGAGCAGCGCGAACGGAAAGCACCAGCGGGTCATGAAAGCCTCCTTCAGGCCAGGACAAGAATCTGCAAGACGCGGACGAACCATGGGAGGCGGAACCGGACTTGTCAATCTGAAAACGTTCATATCGTTCACCACGTCAAGGCACCTGAGCCAGCGCTATCCGGGCGCTCTCTGCCGATTCTCCGCCGAAAAGGAAGATCCTGGCGCACAATGGGCCCCAAGCTGCGGATGAAGAAAACCGTTCAAACCGGCCAGGCCTCGCAGACGCCCAGCGACGAGATCTATCCCCGTCAGCTGGCCCAGGCGATGGGCGTCAGCGAGAGCTCGATCAAGCGCTGGTGCGATCACGGCCTCTTGCCCTGCCGCAAGACGGCCGGCGGCCACCGCCGCCTGTACCTCGAGGGCGTCGTGCGCTTCCTCCGCGCCCAGGGCCACGAGCTCGCGCACCCGGAGCTGCTCGGCCTCCCGGCCCGGGTGGCAGCGGGCGCGGGCGCAGTCGACCGCCTGTTCGCGCATCTCCAGGTCGGCGACGAGCCGGCCGCCCGCGATCTGGTGCTCGGCCTGGTGCTGGGCGCTCCCTCGCTGGCCGGCGTGTTCGACGACGTCGTCGCGCCTGCCTTCCACCGCATCGGCCAGGCCTGGGAGCGCGGCGAGCTCGAGGTCTATCGCGAGCACCGCGCCGTCGAGATCGCAATGCGGATCCTGCGCGAGCTGCGCGGCCTGCTCGCGCACGCGCCGGCGGACGCGCCCCGCGCGATCGGTGCGACGCTGGAGGGCGATCCGTACACCCTCGCCATCACGATGGCCGAGCTGGTGCTGCGCGAGGCCGGCTGGCGCGCCGAATGCCTGGGCCCGAGCCACCCGGTGGCCACGCTGCGCGCGGCGGTGGCCGACATCGAGCCCTCGCTGTTCTGGCTCGGGGTCAGCTTCGTGCCGGACCCCGCCGGCCTGGTCGACCGGTACGCCCAGCTCCACGACGCGGCCCAGGCGGCGCGTGTTGCGGTGGTGGTCGGAGGCCAGGCCCTCACCGGCGAGCTGCGCGCGCGCATGCGCTACACAGCCCACGGCGAGCGCATGGGCGATCTGCTCGGGCTGTCCGACTCGCTCCTGCCCGAGAAGCGGCCGCGCCGGCGACGAGGAGGCGCGCGACACCCATGACCGCACGCCATCGCATCGATCTGGAGGGCGGCGCGCCCGCCCTGCGCGTCCGCCGCGCCAACGACGTGCCGGTGGCGGCCGATCGAGACGTGGTCGTGTACTGGATGATCGCGGCGCGAAGGACGCGGTGGAGCTTCGCGCTCGACCGGGCGCTGGCGTGGGCGCGTGAGCTGGGCCGACCGCTGCTGGTCCTCGAGGCGCTGCGCGCCGGCTACCCGTGGGCCTCGGACCGGATGCACCGCTTCGTGCTCGACGGCATGCGCGACAACGCAGGGCGATTCGCGCGCACCAGCGCCGCCTACTACCCGTACGTCGAGCCGTCCGATGGAGCCGGCAAGGGGCTGCTGGCCGCGCTGGCGCGACGGGCGTGCGTCATCGTCACCGACGAATTTCCCGGCTTCTTCCTCCCGCGCATGGTGGAGGCGGCGGCCCGGCGCATCGACGCGGCGCTCGAGGTTGTTGACGGCAACGGTCTGCTGCCGCTCGCCGCCGCCGGGCGCGACTTCACCGCGGCCGCGCACTTCCGGCGATACGTGCAGAAGCAGCTGCCAGCGCACCTGGCCGACATGCCGAGGGCGGACCCGCTGGCCCCCTGGACATCCGGCCCGCGTTACCGCGTGCCGGCCGAGCTCGCGGCGCGCTGGCCGTGCGCACCGGCGCGGCTGCTGGCCGGCGATCCGGCGCTCCTCGCGAGCGTGCGCATCGACCACACCGTCCCGGTCTCGCCGATGCGCGGCGGGAGCCGAGCGGCGCCGGTGCGCGCCGCGGGTGGTGGGGCGTGAGCGAGGGGGCCGAGGCCTTCCTCGATCAGCTGGTGGTCTGGCGGGAGCTGGCCCACACCACCTGCGCGCAGCGGCCGGACCACGACCGCTACGAATCTCTGCCCGACTGGGCGCGCGCCACCCTCGAGCGCCACCGCGGCGATCGCCGCCCGCACCTCTACACCCGCCGCCAGCTCGAGGAGGCGCGCACGCACGACGAGCTGTGGAACGCCGCGCAGCGCCAGCTCACGCGCGAGGGATGGTTCCACAACACCATGCGCATGCTGTGGGGCAAGAAGATCCTGGAGTGGTCGAGGAGCCCGCGCGAGGCGCTTGCGACCATGATGGCCATCATGGACCGCTGGTCGCTCGACGGCCGCGACCCGTGCTCGTACGCCGGCTACTTCTGGATCCTGGGCCGCTACGACCGCCCGTGGCCGGAGCGTCAGGTCTACGGGGCGGTGCGCTCGATGTCCTCGGCGCGGACCGCTGCAAAGTACGACGTCGCGCGCTATCTCGACGCCTTCGGCGACGGCGCGGCCGGGTAGACGAGGCCCGGTAGGCGCCGCCGGCGCGGACGTCCGCTCACCGCGTGCGCGACGTGTAGGGAATGCATCCGGCGTCCGGCCGGTTCTTCATCTCGACTGCTGACGTGAAGGAGAATTTTCAATGAGGACCGGAGCGAGATCCGCATTTCTGCATTCTGCGTTTCTGGCCGCGGTGATCCTGTCGATCGCGGCCTGTTCGAATGTCGAGGCGGCGCCCGGTGATGCGCCGCAGGCGCAGGCGCCGGCGAGAGCGCAGGCGCCGGTAAGGGCGCAGGCGCCGGCGGTGGCGAGCAAGGTGCCGCGCGGCGTGCTCGAAGGCTCGACCGGCGGCGCCTCGATCGCCGATGTCGCCGAGCGCGTGGTGCCGAGCGTGGTGAACATTGCGGCCACGCGCACGCGCAGGGCGAGCCGCAGCGGTCGCGAGCGCGTGCCCGAGGAGATGCGCCAGTTCTTCGGCCCCGAGGGCATGGGCCCGATGCCGCGCGGCGATCGCCAGGAGGGCAGCCTCGGCTCGGGCGTCATCGTGAGCGCCGATGGGCTGGTGCTCACCTCGGCCCACGTCGTCGAAGGCGCCGACGCCGTCGAGATCACGCTGCAAGATGGGCGCGAGCTGAGCGGCGAGGTGGTCGGCGCAGACAAGCAGAGCGACGTCGCGGTCGTGCGGATCGCAAAGAAGGACGCGACCGGGCTGACCCCGCTGCCGATGGGCGACTCGGCCGCGCTGCGCCTCGGCGAGGTGGTGCTGGCCGTCGGCAACCCGTTCGGCGTCGGCCAGACAGTGACCATGGGCATCGTCTCGGCCACCGGCCGCTCCGCCCTCGGCATCGTCGACTACGAGGACTTCATCCAGACCGACGCCGCCATCAACCCCGGCAACTCCGGCGGCGCCCTGGTCAACATGCGCGGCCAGCTGGTCGGGATCAACACGGCCATCCTCAGCCGCACCGGCGGCAACCAGGGCATCGGCTTCGCGATCCCGACCTCGATGACCAAGCCGATCATGGCCAGCCTGGTCAAGACCGGTCACGTGACGCGCGGCTACCTGGGCGTCGTCATCCAGGACGTCGATCGCGATCTGGCCGAGGCGATGAAGCTCCAGACCGGCAGCGGCGTCCTGGTCGCCGACGTCGAGGACGGCGGTCCGGCCGCGAAGGCCGGCCTCCAGCGCGGCGACGTCATCCGGTCGCTCGACGGCCAGAAGGTCGCCTCGACCTCGCAGCTGCGCAACAGGGTCGCGTCGCTGGCGCCAGGTGCACGGGTGCGCGTCGAGCTTCAGCGCGACGGCGCGCCCCGGACCGTGGACATCCAGCTGCAGACCCGGCCCGCCCCGCGCGACCAATCCGACCAGGAATAGCGCGAGCTCGAACCGCGCCTACGCGTCGTAGTGCCAGACCTGGATGACGTGGGCGACGCGGAGCTCGCCGTCGTGCTCGACGAGAAAGACGGTGACGCTGGAGTAGCCGCGCTCGGCGCGGAAGCGGAAGCGGTACTCGGAGCGCCTGGCCTTGCGGACCTCGTCGGCGTCCTCCTCGTCGAGGCAGGAAAGCTCGCGCACGCCGGGCGAGACCTTGCGGGTGTCGAGCGAGGCCCACGGCGCGGCCCGCTCGATGCCCTCCTCGGGCGGTAAATCGTAGGCGCCGGCGTTCTTCTTGGCCACGCGGAGGCCGGCCCGGATGGTCTCGGCGACCTCGCGCCAGTAGCCGTTGGGGTCGAAGTAGTGCGGCGGGGCGGAGCCGATGCGGGACTTGGCCAGCGCGGTCAGCTGGCCTCGCTCCTTGTCGGAGACCTTGAACATCGGGGCCGCGCAGGCTCCGGGCTGGCCCCAGAACGTGAGCCCGTGCACCGGATCCGCGACGTCGATGAGGCGGTCGGCGCGGTCGTTGCGCATCGCTCCGGCCAGCTTGTCGAGCACCGCGAGGGCCTCGCGAATCGGGCTTCTTCGGGTCGTCTGCTGGCTCCGGCGAGTCCGGCTCCCGTGTCCCGGAGGCGCCGCAGGCAGAGAGCGCGAGAAGCACGACGATCAAGAGGGCGCGTGGTCTCGATCTCACGAGGGCATGGTACCCGGCATGGCCGCCGCGGGGGCTGCCGGGGGAGGCTGGATCTGGCAGAGCAAGTGTGTTTCAGTGCCCCCAGCGACCGAAAACCAGCCGCACAACGTGAGAGGCTAAATCCATGCCCAGCCAGCTCTTTGCGCGCAAGCCGCTGAGTCTCTTGCTCGAGGAGATGGAGGGCGAGAACCGGCTGCGCCGCGTGCCTCGGGCCGGTGCAGCTGACCGCCCTCGGCGTCGGCGCGATCATCGGCGCCGGCATCTTCGTCGCGACCGGCGCGGCGGCCCACAACGTGGCCGGGCCGGCCCTGATGCTGTCGTACGTCGTCGCCGGCATCACCTGCGTCTTCGCCGCGCTCTGCTACGCCGAGTTCGCCTCGATGGTGCCGGTCGCCGGCTCGGCCTACACCTACGCCTACGCCACGCTGGGCGAGCTGTTCGCCTGGATCATCGGCTGGGACCTCGTCCTCGAGTACGCGGTCGGCATCGGCGACGGTGGCCAACGGCTGGTCGAGCTACTTCCAGACCCTGCTGCCCAAGGTCGGCATTCACCTGCCGACAGCCCTGAGCGCGGCGCCGATCGGCTACGACGCGGCGACCGGCCACTTCGTCGCCACCGGCAGCCTCATCAACCTGCCGGCGGTCATCATCGTCGCGGTCGTGACGGTGGTCCTGGTCAAGGGCATCCAGGAGAGCGCCAGCTTCAACGCCGACCATGGTGGCGATCAAGCTCGCCGCCGTGCTGTTCGTGATCGTGGTCGGCGCGTTCTACGTCAACCCGGACAACTGGCAGCCGTTCGCCCCGTACGGCTGGACCGGCCTCAGCTTCTTCGGCTACCCGCTCTTCGGCCAGACCGACGCCGGCGGCAAGCCGGTCGGCATGCTGGCCGGCGCGGCGATCATCTTCTTCGCCTACATCGGCTTCGACTCGGTCTCGACGCACGCCGAGGAGGCGCAAGAACCCGCAGCGCGACGTGCCGATCGGCATCATCGCCTCGCTGCTCATCTGCACCGTGCTCTACATCGCGGTGGTCGCCGTGCTGACCGGCATGGTGCAGTACGACCAGATCGACACCGAGCGCCGGGCGTCTCGAAGGCGTTCCAGCAGGTCGGGCATGCGGCTGGGCGGAGGTCATCATCGCCATCGCCGGGCGTCGCCGGCATCACCTCGGTGCTCCTGGTGATGATGCTGTCCGGCGCCGCGCGTCTTCCTGGCCATGGCGCGCGACGGCCTGGTGCCCGCCGAGCTTCTTCGCCGCCGTCCATCCGACGCTTCCGCACGCCCTGGAAGACGCACGATCCTGATCGGCGTCTTCGTGGCCACGCTGGCCGGCGTTCCTGCCGATCGACGCCCTGCTGCACCTGACCAACATCGGCACCCTGTTCGCCTTCGTCATCGTCTGCGCGGCGGTGCTGATCATGCGCAAGACCAACCCGCAGGCCGAGCGGCCGTTCCGCGCCCCGTTCGTGCCGCTGGTCCCGATCCTCGGCATCGTCTTCTGCCTGATGCTGATGTTCTCGCTGCCGGCGGCCAACTGGCTGCGGCTGATCGTCTGGCTCGCCGTCGGCCTGGTCATCTACTTCGCCTACAGCCGGCACCACAGCGTGATGCACCTCCGCTCCCAGCGGGTCGGCCACATCGGCGACAAGCCCCCGACCGGCCCGGCCGCGAAGTAGGGCGACGGCCTCGCCTCCGGGCCGGCTCCCCCCGAGCCGGCTCGGCAAGGCCGGCTCGGTTTCGGCCGCGAGTCGTCGCGTGCACCCGCCAGTCTCGGGCGTGCACCGCGCCGCGGTCGAGGCGGCTGCGGTCTCGCGCGCGTCGCCCCACCTTCGCCTCCGACCTGGTGGCGTGGGAGAAGCGACAGCTATCGGTCTTCACGCGATGACGTCAGCCGAACACGTCGGAGATCGATGTGGCGGTGACGGCCGCGTCGTGCCAGGCCTCGAGCATCGCGACGTCACGCTCCGCGTTGACGCGCCGGCGGATCTCATCGGTGACGGCAAACCCGCGACGAGCCAGCACGCGCAGGAGCGCCGAGCGTGCCTCTTCCTCGCGCCCTTGTTCACGTCCTTCCTCACGTCCTTCCTCTCGGAAGTGTCGGAGGATCGCCTGAACTCCGGGACTCTGGATGATCGACTCCATGCTGACGAGGCTCGCGGCGAAGGTCGTCTGCAAGCATAGCGGCGGCGATCAGGCACAGCAATCGCAGCGCGGTTTCCTTGCGAGGTGCGGAGAGGGAAGGATGCTCCTCGATCTCGGAGGCCAGCGTGCGCACGGCTCGCGGCGTGCCTCCCCCGCGCATCGGAACCAGAAGCGGCCAGCCCTCGGGCGGCAAGCGTTCCTTCATCGCCCGCGCATCACAGGAGGCCAGCCGGACGACTTGGTACGGAAAGACCATGGCTCGCCCCACTCCGGTGACTCGATACTCGGGCGGTGAGCGCGGTGGTCGCCCACCCTTGCCCAGCAGAAGCACGACCGTGACGATCGGGCGGCGGGTGAGGACGTGGGCAGCGCTGGCGTAGTCGAAGAGGCGGAGCGGAAGCGTCGGCCGCCACTTGAGCTCGATCTCGACGTGGAGCACGAGCTCGCGATGGCCGTCGCGGATCATGAACAGCTTGTCGGTCGTGAGCTGCCGCGAACGGTTGACGCTGGCGTCGGTGGCCGGCCCCACCACGCGGAAGCGCCGGCGTGGGAAGGCCAGGCGGAGGACCGAGTGCGGCACTTCTCGCAGCAACCGGCGCCGCGTGATATCGACTTCCCCCACGACGGACGCATCGACTGCACGAATCGTGCTGCGCCCGAGCCTCGAGATTGCGCGCGGGGGGCCGACAGGGCGGACGCCGGCGTCCGGTACGTCCGGCAGACCGGACGATCATGCCATCGATGCGAGATCATCAAGCTCTCGATGCTGGCGCTGGTCTGGAGGGTCACCAGCTGGTCATACAAAGGGTCTCCCGAGTGCCCTGCGCGAGGACCGGAAGGAGTAGCCGCCGCCGCTGCAGCACCGGGTCGCCGCTTGGCGGGCCCTGCCGCGAGTTGTGACCGCCGGCGTGTCTCGCGGAAGTGATCCGTTGACCGGCTCGCGCTGCGGCGGGGCTGCCTGCGCGGGGACCCGCCATTACCCGTGCCTTTCGGGCCCGGATGTTGGCGCTCGGGTCCTCGTTAACGTCCTCGGCGTCGCTTGCGCTCCGCCTTCGGAGCACTGCGGACGCCCCGCGCAGTCACTCCCACCGCATCGCGATCCCCTTGCGCGTGAACCCGCGTGTCCATGTCGTGCACCACGCCGGCGGAGTCGTCCCCGGTCTCGGGCAGGCCCGCGCCAGAGTGGTGCGGCTTCGCCCCTACGGGGGTGGGTGCCGACCTGCGACGTGACTCATGCGGCCCGGTCACCCGCGTCTGACGCATCAGCTCGAATCGAACTGGCCCGCGACAATCGAGATCTTGAGGCGGAGAGTTGGCGATGAGGCCCGCGCTCCTATAATGGATCTCGCGCGCCGCGGGGGAAGGCGCGAAGGGGACCGGCAAGCGGTGTTGAGGACACACGGCGCGAGCGCGCGCCGCGGCGAGCTGTCAGGTCGCCTGGTGACCACGGAAGGCCATGCCTGACGGTGCCGCGGCGGCCCGCCTCCTCGTCGTGCTTACCAAGGGTCCTGTCGGCCGCCATCGACTGACCATGAAGGAAACACCAACAGGACCGAACCTCACGCAGTCATCGCTCGGTGAGCGCGGTCTCGTCGTGCTGCGAAGCGAGAGCTCACGATGACCACGAAGCTTCCGCTCCTCGTCCAGTTCGAGTTCCACGCCGCGTCGGCCGATGCTGCCGCGATGGCCGAGCACCTCCGCACGGTCATCAACGACGACGCTGCGGTTCCAGGCCTCCGCATCCCCACCTGCTTCACGCCGGACGACTACTCGTTCATGCCGCCCGAGCCGCGACTCAGCGAGGAGGCAGACCGCGTGCTCGTCGTGCTGCTGGCTGACGACCAGCTTGTCGCGCATGCGAGGACGGGCAGGAGCGACGGCATCACGTGGGGCGACTACGCCGTGATGCTCCGGCACCTTTGCGATGCGTCGTCCAACCATCGCCTTCTGCCGGTGAGCCTCAGCAAGTTCGCATGGCCGATCGACACGCGCCTCAAAGACCTGAGCTTCCTGCGCGCGTTCGACGAGCCCGATGAGGACCAGAGGAGGAAGCTCGTTGCGCGTCGAATGCTCCACCTTCTGATTCGACGCCTTCGCCCTCATGCAACGGACGAAGACGCGCCCCCGGTCACCATCTTCCTCAGTCACGCCAAGATCGACGTGGGCAAGCAGCCCGGGGTCGTCAACTCGCTGCTCGACTACTTGAAGGCCAAGCAGCCGGAGAAGACCTGGTTCGACAGCGGGGATATCGCGTCCGGGTCTCGATTCGCCAAGGCGATCGAGGACGGAGTGACCGACTCTGCGCTCCTCGCCGTCGTGACCGATGCCTACTCGTCACGGTCGTGGTGCCGCAGGGAAATCCTCTTCGCGAAGCGCTACCAGAGGCCGTTCGTGATCGTCAACGCGCTACAGGAGCGCGAGATCCGGCGCTTCCCGTACGCCGGCAACGCGCCCGTACTCCGCTGGCGTGACGATCCGCGAGATGTCGTCGACTCGCTTCTTCGAGAGACGCTCCGTCATGCATACGCGGAGGAGATGCTTCGCCAGCGCGCACGCCCTGGGGACGACATTGTCCCCTCGGGCCCCGAACTCGTGACGGTGGTGCACCGAGACAAGGCGAAGCCGCTGCTGTATCCCGATCCTCCGCTCGGAACGGAGGAACTCGCCGTCCTGTCTCTCGCGGGCGTCACGGTCGATACGCCTCTTGGGCGCCACGCCAAGGCCCACGATCTGCGCGCGCAACAGCTCCTCGTCGCGCTGTCGATTTCGGAATCAGAAGACCTCCCGCGATTCGGCCTTCGAAGGCCGCACCTTGATGACGTGCTGCTCGAGATCTCGCGATACCTGTTGATAGCCGGAGTTCGCCTTGCCTACGGCGGTCACCTCGGCTCTGTCGGCTACACCGTCCGGCTCGCGGACCTCTTGTACGACCCGATCATCGAGCAACTCCGAGGAGAACCTGCTCCTGGAGCCGCGCCCCCGGCCGAGCTGGTCTCGTACTTGGCGTGGCCTACGGCGAGCACCGCCGCTGACGTTGCTCGCCTTGGCGCGTTGGTGGAGGTGCGCCGCTGCGCGAGGCCAGGAGGACTCGACGAGACGGCTGACGCTGCGTTTGTGTCGGCGCCGTCAACGGATATCCCGGTCAACTCCGCGATGCACCGGTTCGCCTGGGCTCGCGGCCTGACCATTATGCGGCAACGCCAGACCGAAGAGGTCGCCGCGCGTGTAGTTGTCGGGGGCCGCCTCGGGCCTGCGGGTGATGGCTATCGTGGGAGAATGCCAGGAGTGCTTGAAGAGGCGCTGCTCGGCATCCGGGCCCAGCGTCCCGTCTATCTGGTCGGCGCCTTCGGAGGCTGCGCGCGGCTGGTGCTCGACGCGCTCGATGGCGTTCATCGCTCGGAGCTGACCTGGGCGCATCATCAAGCGCTTCCGCACGCCGAGGACCTGAAGAAGCTCTACGCCGAGCGTGGCCTCCAGTGGGACGACTACGAAGCCATCGCGACCGAGCTCAAGAGGTGCGGCATCTCCGGGCTCAAGAACGGACTGACGGTCGAGGAGAACGGTGAGCTCGCGACTTCGCGTTCGGCCGAACGCATCGTGGAACTCGTGCTCCATGGCCTTCAGCAGTGCTACCCGCCGCCCGCCGCTGGCGACGCCGAGTGACAAGCATGTCGGACAAGAAGAACATCTTCATCTCTCATGTTCACGAGGACGACGAACTTCTTCCGAAGCTGAAGGACCTCATCTCGACCTCCGGGATGGAGGTGCGCGACGGGTCCATCAACAGCGACAAACCCAACACCGCGCAGAACGAGGAATACATCAAGCGTGAGAATCCTCGCTCCGTGCATCCATTGGGCCAGCACTCTGGTCGTGCTCATCACGCACGACACTGCGCAGAGCGACTGGGTGAACTGGGAGATCAAGTACGCGATCGAGCAAGGAAAGAACGTCGTCGGCGTGTTCGCGCAGGGCGCGACGGATGCCGACATTCCCGATGAGCTTCGGAAACACGGGGACGCCGCCGTCGTCGGCTGGCAGAGCGAACGCGTCGTCAACGCGATCAACGGCAAGATTCGTGGCTGGGACGACCCCGCCACCGGGAATCCGCGCGCTACGCCTGACTGGGTGGTGAAGAGGTACAGCTGCGGATGAAGCTCTACTCGTACATCGTCGCACGTGACTTCGGCTTCGCTCCGAACCCGTTCTACGGGTTCTGCACGTTGGCCACGTGCAAGCCGACGATCCGCGCCGGTGCGAGCGTCGGTGACTGGATCGTCGGAACGGGAGCGAAGTCGAGGTATGACTTCGCCGGGCGCCTCATCTACGCAATGCAGGTGAGCGAAATCCTCGACTTCGACACCTACTGGAACGATTCGCGGTTCCTGCTGAAGCGGCCTGACCTCAGCGGCAGCCTGAAGGTTCTCTACGGAGACAACATCTACCGTCGCGTGGGGAAGCGCTGGGCGCAGGCCGATTCCCACCACAGTTTGGAGAGCGGCCGTCCCAACAAGGCCAACATCGCGTGGGATACCGGAGTCGATCGCCTGCTCGTCGCCACGAAGTTCGTCTACTGGGGGAAATCCGCACCGGCGATCCCGAAGCACTTCCGGCCCTTCAGCAAGACGAACGAGGACATCTGCTGCAAGGCTCAAGGCCATCGCGTGTTCGGGCAGGAGCTCGCCACCGCTTTCGCAGGCTGGCTGGAGCAGCGGGGCAAGTGGGGCGTCCAGGGCGAGCCCCTGGAATTCGCCAAGCACATGCGTATCACGACGGTGGCGTCCAGCAGCGCGCCACCACCGCGCATGCCTCCTCCTGCTGGGCGGCGAGCCGCCCGAAGGAGCGCGTGAGCGAGGGGACGCCCGTGCGCTGGCTTCACGAGTTCGCCGACCTAGCCGCAATGACCGACCGCTTCGCGGGCAAGGATGACCACGCTGCATTGCTGGCTGCGGGCCTGATCGGCGAAGCGGGAAGCGTCATCTCGGAGCTGAAGAAGGCACGCCGTGAGCGAGAGGCGTATCCGGTCTACCGGCAAAGAACGCTCGAGGAGGTTGGCGACTTCCTCTGGTACTTCGTCCGCTTGGCAGATGTCGCCGCTCCTGGCCTGCTCGACGAGCTTCAAGGCGTCGAGGTGTGTCCGCCCCCGGCCGCAGCCGGTCCCCAACTCACGGGGCATCTCGACTTTGGTGCATCCGTGGGTGAAATCCTCGCGGCGATCAGCTCCCCAACCGTTGGCGACATCAGACCGCGCCTCCGTCGGACGTGGTCGCTGTTGAATGCAATCAGCAGGGACGCCGGCATTTCGCTGAACGACGCGGCCGACCGCAACACGGCAAAGACAAGGAGCCGCTGGCCTGACGAGAAGCGGTACGCGCCCCTGTTCGATGACGGCTTCCCTGAGGAGGAACAGCTCCCTCGGCGGCTTCGCGTGGAGTTCCTGGAGCGATCACGCGGGACCCAGAGAACCGTCATCTTGCGATGCAGGGACATCAACTTCGGCGACCGCCTCACCGACAACATCGAGGACCCCGACGGGTACCGCTTCCACGACATCTTCCACTTCGCGTATGCGGTGCATCTCGGTTGGTCGCCAGTGGTGCGCGCGCTCATGCGGACCAAGCGCAAGAGCAAGCCGGAGATCGACGAGGCGCAGGACGGCGCACGGGCGGGCATCATCGAGGAGGCGGTCTCTGCAATCGTCTTCAGCCGCGCGAAACAGCTCGAGTTCTTCGACGGACTCGATCACGTCGACCTGGACCTGCTGAAGACAGTCAAGGAGTTCGTCGAGGGCTTCGAGGTCGCTGCTGTGCCGCTGTGGCAGTGGGAGGACGCCATTCTCGACGGCTACCGCGTATTCCGCGCGTTGCGCGACGGTGGTGGTGGCCGCGTGACGTTCGACCTAGTCGAGCACAAGCTTGTCTATGCGCCCCACGCCGCGAACGACGAGTGGGCGAAGCAAGGGCTGTCGTCAGCTTCCCGAGGAAAGACATGAGCAACAGACACGAAGTCTTCGTCAGCTATCACCACGCTCTCGATGAGTCGTACAAGAGGATCTCGAGCTGGGCTTTGGGAACTCGTTCGGCGCCATCGTGGCGAGTTCGGTGAACGATGGCGACATCGACCTGAACCTCCCGACCGAGACCATCCGGCAGAGGATCCGAGAGGAATACCTCCGCGACACGTTAATCGTCGTGCTGATCGGCGCGCAGACCTGGCAGCGGAAGCATATCGACTGGGAGATCGGTTCGTCGATCCGAGACACCAAGGCCAATCCTCGCTCCGGCCTGCTCCCCATCCTGCTGCCGACCTACCCGCGTGCCGACAAGTCTAAGTACAGCCCCAGGACGATTCCGCCTCGGCTCCACGACAACATCGAGTGCGGATTTGCTAGCATTCACAACTGGTCGGAGGACGTCGCGACCGTCCACGACTGGATTCATCAGGCGTATCTTCGAAAGAGCTCGAAGCAGCCCGACAACTCTCGAGCGTCGTTTGTGAAGAAGCGCATTGGCGACGCTTGGACCGACTGGAGCATGCGAACGCCCTACGAGATCCGGCTTCAAGGCGGCCGGGTGCTCAAGACGACGCCCGTGTTCGACACTTACTGGCGTTTTGCCTCGGAGCGCCAGGAGATGTTCATGCGACGTGTCACGGGACTTACGCCGCCGTGGACCGAGGACCCGATCCTCAGTGCCTATCGCTTCACGAACGCATACCGAGCGTCGGACCGGGTGAGCCAGTACCTGATCCGCCACGTGATCTACGAAGGCTCGCAGAAGCCCGAGGAGGTCTTCTTCCGAACAGTCCTGTTCAAGCTCTTCAACCGAATCGGCACGTGGGAGGCACTGCGTGCGGAGATGGGGGCGCTGAGCTGGCAGGAATTCACGTTCGACGCCTACGCACAGGTGCTGGATCGGCTGCTCGACGACGGGCAACGCATCTACTCGGCGGCGTACATCATGCCGTCGCCGGCGTTCGGAAGCCCACGGAAGCATCGGAACCACCTCCGGCTTGTCGAGCGCATGATGGCTGACGGCGCCGCACGGAGGATCGCCAAGACGACGTCGCTGCGCGAAGTCTTCAATCTGATCCGGGGCTATCGATCGCTAGGCGACTTCCTCGCGTTCCAGTTCGCGATCGACCTGAACTACAGCGAGCTAACCGACTTCTCCGAGATGGAGTTCGTCGTCGCTGGGCCTGGCGCACGGGATGGCATTCGCAAGTGCTTCGACAGACGCGGCGGGCTTGACGGAGGCCGAGGTCATCCAGGTCATGGCCGAGCGCGCGGGCGACGAGTTCGATCGTTGGGGATCGAGTTCCAAGCCTGTGGGGTCGGCAGCTGCAGCTCATCGACTGCCAGAACCTGTTCTGCGAGGTCGGCAAGTACGCGCGCGTCGCTCACCCGGAAGTCGAAGGCGATCCGGGCGAACCCGCATCAAGCAGAAGTTCACGCCACATCCGGCACCGATCCCCAGTGGTATCCGCCGAAGTGGGGACTCACGGTCAACGTGCCTGCGCCGAAACCGAGTGGCGAAGCGAGCACGGCTCCTCGCAGGAGGTGTGCCAAGGCGGGGGAGGATGCCGCAAGGCCGTGAACCACCGGACGATGCCCACACGCAGTGTCTGCGCGTCGCGCCCACTTCCGGGCAGCTATCGGCGTGACAGGCGCGAACGTGGGCGCGCAGGGTGGTCTCGACCCAGCGCTGAAGAGCAGCCCGCCGCCGGACTTGTTGACCGGCTACCTCTCGCCCAGGCCAACCTGTTGACCGCTCTCTGCCGTTCTCTCCCCGCCGGCCCCTCCAGAGAGCACGATCGCGCTGCAGAGACCGTCGTCGCTCGCCCAGTGGCACCGCGCCACTGCCGCCGGCCTTTTCTCCCCTGCGGCTGGTAGAACTCTCCTTGCGTCAGCGCAGCTTCCGCCTCGAGTTGATGGCCGATCCCGTGGGGCGAGAAGCCGAACCGACCAGGACGAGACCGGAACTTCGGCGGGTGCGGCCGAGCCGACGCCCGTAGCAGGTGCACGCGGGAGACTGGCGGGTGCACGCGCAAGGGGATCGCGATGCGGTGGGGGTGCCTGCAAAGGGGCGTCCGTAGTGCTCCGAAGGCGGAGCGCTAGCGACGCCGAGGACGCAAACGAAGGCATCGAGCGCCAACGTCCGGCCCCGAAGGGGACGGGAAATGGCGCGTCCCCGCGCAGGCATCCCCGCCGCAGCGCGAGCCGGTGAACGGACCAGTTTTCACGATCACGCCGACCGTCACGATCTCGCGAGCACGCGGATCCCAACCAGGGACGCCGAGCCGACGGCCGCGTCAGCCGGCGTCGCCGAGGT
>CAVWXW010000010.1:0-25950 GCA_963759105.1 uncultured delta proteobacterium
TCGTACCAGATGTCCTGGGCCTCGAGCTTGCGGCCGAGGCGACGCTCGGCCTCGGCGGCGACCCGGCTCACCAGCGGCGACTCGAGCACCTCGACGAGCAGCGCCCGCACTCGCTGCTCCGGCATCTCGGCGTCGTCGAACGCGCGCGCGATGTGCGTGGGCGCGACCGGCGCGAACTTGTCGGCGCGGCGAGCGGCGCGAAAGATGGCCAGGATGCGCTCGAAGCGGGTGTCCGGCTCGCGCTCGTCCGACGGCTTGTCAGGCCGCTCGGCGGGCGCGTCGCGCTCGATCGTGTCGGGCGGCGCGGCGGTGACAGCGTTGGTGAAAGGGTTCCAGTCGAGCCGCGGGTTGTCGATCACCGCCTTCGGGATCGTCTGCGTGACGATGCGCTGCATGAGCGCGACGATGGTCCGCTGCTTGGCCGGTCCCTCCGGATCGGCGTAGTTGGCCTTGAGCTCGTCGCGCAGGTTCCAGTGGGTGATGAGGCGCTTGCCGCTGGGGAACCGTCGCTTGCCGTCCTCGCCGAGGACGTGGTGCATCCACATGTTGTAGCCGGAGATGTACTGATCGCCGGCGGCCGCCGCGGCGGTGTAGCCCTGGATGATGTCGCCCGGGATGCGCTTGTCGAAGCGGCCGGTGAGCCGGACCTCGGCCCACATGCGGCGCGAGTAGCTGTCGCCGTCGCGTAGCCGGTCCTCGAGCTTGGTCAGCGGGAAGTTGAGCAGCGCGGCGAACGCCACCTTGGTCGCGAACATGTCCTCGGTCAGGTGCGCGCCGGGATCGAACCCGGCCAGGAGGCGGTTGACCGGCAGGATCGGGCCGCTCTCGACGTCGGTCGCCCAGCGGAGCGTGCGGCCGAGCTCCAGCATGTGGCCGCCGACCTGCTCGAGCTGCGACTCGAAGCGGGCGAACAGCGCATCGACCGCGGCCGGCTCGGCGACGAACTGGTCGAGACAGAACTCGCTCAGGTCGCCGTCGGAGACCCGCCACAGCGCCGCCACCTGGTCCACGCCGCGCTCGATGCGCGCGCGATGCTTCTCTCCGTGGCGGTCGAGCAGCGCCTTCTTGGCGGCCGCGACCGCATCCGGCGCCACCGGCCGCGCATCGCCGCCGCCGGCAGCGTCGTTCACTGCCGGACCGCCGACATCGCTGGATTCCGCCGCCCCCGGCGCCATCTGCGCGCCCAGCTTCGGTGGCTGCGGGGCCGCGGCCGGCGCAGCCGCTCAGGGCGAGCAGCGAGGCCAGGAAGGGAGCGAGGGTCGATTGATACGGCCGACGCAGGGTGGTGGCGTGCGACATGGCGGCATGGTGGCAGAGCAGGCGCCTTGCTCGCAACCACCTGCCGGGCCCGCCGATCGCGCTACGGGCCGAGATCCGAGGCGGTCATGGGCGAAGCCACGAGGCGCTCGAAGGCGGCCCAGCGGCGATCGCCGGCGCCCTGCTTCTCGATCCAGGCGCGCACCAGATCGCGGCCCAGGTTGTAGTTGATGACGTAGCTGCGGTTGGCCTCGATGAACTTCACCATCTTGCGCGCGTTCTCCGGCTCCGCCAGGCCGTAGCGGGTCAGGTAGGCCGCGACGGCGTCGGCGTCGATCTCACCGTCGAGGTAGCGGCGCGCGGCCTGGTTGGTCGCGTGGCGCAGCTCGAGGAGCAGCTCGGTCACCTCGGCGTAGGTCGCCGCGCGCGCCGGATCCAGGCCGGCGAGCGGATAGAGCGAGCGCCGCTCGAACTGGACCCGCTCCTCGCGCGGGAACGCGAGCTCGATGCCGTAGTTCGCGCTGCCCTCGCCGATGAGGCTCATCGGGCCGAAAAGCGGCACCACCGAGAACTCGGTCCAGCCCCGCCCCCGCACCAGCCGCTGCTCGAGCAGGACGTTCTGGAGGTGGTGGCCGGGATAGCCCTCGTGGCAGGCCAGATCGATCGCGCGATCGATGTGGATCGGCAGGTCGGTGTTCACCTGGATGATGCTGCGGTAGTTGCCCTTGTACCAGTTGTAGCCGCCCCACGGCTTGTCCTTCACGTACTCGACGGTGAAGCGCTCGCCGGCGGGCAGCTCGATGTGGCGCACCGTGCGCGCCCGGCACTCGGCGATGGCGGCGGCGAAGACCGCGTCCAGCTTGTCGGAGGGGATGACCACCCCCGCGCGCAGCGCGTCGATGCGGGTGTTGAGCGTGCCCTCGCCCGGGATCAGGCGATCGATGCGCGCCAGCACCTCGTCGAACCGCGCCTCGGGCACGACCGGCGCGACCGCGTCGTACAGCACGCGCGACTCGTCGTCGAAGCGCAGGCGCTTGCCGGCCAGCAGGTCGAGGCGCGCCAGCATCGCCGTCAGTTGCTCGATCAGGAAGCGCCGGCGCAGCGTCTCCAGCTCGTCGCCGGAGCCGGGCGCGGCGCGGATGTCCGCGATCAGCCGCTCGGCCCCGGCGCGGATCTGCGGGATCGATCGGCGCTCGCGCTCGACCGACGCGCGCCACTGGGCCGGGCCGTAGTAGGCGTTGACGTAGCTCGCGTCGTGGACGCCCACCGCCAGGACGAGCCGCACGTACGACTCGGAGATGCGATCCATGCCCGGCTGGTCCTGCGCGCCGGATCGCGGCCCGCAGGAGGAAGACGCCGCGAGGACCGCGGCCGCGACCATGAGGAACGAGAGAGCTCGCCTGCGCCCATGAGACATGGTGCGCATGTTGCGCGAAGGTCGCCTCGATCCGGTAGCAAGAAAAACTCCGTTGCTCCCCCCGGGGCAATGCGACGTCGTGATGACGGGATCTGTTCCGCTATCGGGCGATCGAGATCGGGAAAATCGCGGGTCGGCCGGTGTCATCTGGTGCGGGGTCGTGAGCCGAGCCATCGGCTCGTGCGGCCACGAGAACGTCCAGTGGGTCAGTCGCCGACGTGGCGAGAAATCGAGGTACCTCATGCAACGATCGTGGGAACGTCTCTGGCGATGGACAGCCGTGCTCGGAGCGCTGGCTGTCGGAGGTGGGTGCGGCGCGGAACCGGCCGATGAGCAGGCGCAGGCCTCGCCCGTGCAGGCGTACAGCCGTACAAGGCACATGCGAGCGCTCGCCGAGACCGTCACGCTGGTCAAGGAAGGCGGCGGCACCCATGCGGTCCGCGAGGATGGCCGCCACCAGTCGCTGCTCGATCTGGAGGAGGAGGAGCGGGTCGCCAGGTACGCGCGCTGGGGCGCCGTCGATCCCGACTTCGACGCCGAGGTGCGCGCCGCATCGCCCGGGGCGCAGATTCCGGTCGCGTTTCACTTCGACCCGCAGGTCGACTGGGGCCGACTCACGCCGGAGCTCAATCACCCCGACGGAAAGACAGCCGCGCGGGCCAGCCTGCAGGCCGCCATCGCCGCGGGCGCCCGCGTGCTCGAGGCCGAGCTGACCGCGGCCGGCGTCACCTCGGTCTGGCATCGGCCGACGATGCCGGTGGTGTTCGGGCTGGCCAGCGCGCCGACCATCCAGGGGCTGGCGCGCCACCCGAGCCTCACGCTGATCGCGAGCAACGCGGCCGGCCTGCCCACGCTGCACGCCGGGCCGCCCAACACGATCACCGATCCGCAGATCGACACAGGCATGAACGCGCTGGGATACTTCGGGGCCGATCAGCGGATCGGCTTCCTCGAGGAGGCGGAGTGCGGACTCTACGACCCGCACGAGTCGCTCTCCGAGAACTCCAACCCGGTCAAGTATCAGGTGGAGCCGAAGGACTGCAAGGACGACTTCGACTGCACCGACTGCGACCTCGGCGGTGGGGCGATGTGCATCGACATCGGGCACCCGGGCCACGACAAGCAGTGCGTGGCCGTGCACGTGTCGGAGACCGCCAGCGCGGCGTCGGCGACCCGCGGAGGCAGCGGCAACGGCGCCTCGAAGGCATCGCTCTACCACCCCAACCGCGGCGACAGCTCGCCGCTCGGTATCACGTCGGTGGCCTGCTCGGCCGGCGGCACCGTGGACGCCTACGACTGGCTGACCTCGGAGGGCGTGACCACCGCCAACGAGAGCTGGGGCTGCCAGGTGCTGGGCAACTCGACGGCCGCCGGCATCGAGGGGATCGCGGAGGACTGGTACGCCCGCAACTTCGGCATCTCGATCTTCAAGTCGGCCGGCAACGACCCCGACGGAGAGGCCTGCCCGTTCACCCTCAACAGCATCTGCGTCGGCGGCACCAACACCGATCACGAGCTGAGCTGCTTCACATCGTGGATCAACGGCACCGGCGACAAGGACACCGACCGCGAGGAGCCCGACATCACCGCGCTGGCCGGCGACGCGAGCGAGGGGTGCCGGATCCCGCTCGGACAGGTCGAGCTGATGGAGGTCGGCAACCCGAGCGGCTGGATCGGCAACGACGGCACCAGCTTCGCGTCCCCGGCGATGGCCGGGTTCGCCGCGCTGCTCAAGGAGGCGTGCGGCGGGAACCTGGACCAGAAGCTGGTGCGCGTGATCATGCGCAACGCGGCCTGGCCGCGCAACCCGGACGGCTGGCGCTACTCGACGCCCAAGCCCGGCTTCGATCACAAGGACGGCGGCGGCAACCCGATCGCAGAGGCGGCGGTTGCGTTCTGCCACTCGACCGGGCCCGGCCCGGACAACACTTCGGGCGAGGACCCGGGCGACCTGAACGACGGCGACAAGGGCCCGGACGGGCGGCCGCCGCCGGAAGGCCCGCCCCCGGGCGAGAAGGAGGGGCGCCGGTCGTCGATCGCGCCCGGCTCGAGCGACGGCCGCCTGTACAACTCGTTCTTCCAGGTCGATCTCCGGGCCGGCAACCGGATCCGCGTGTCGCTGGCGTGGGACTCGTGCCCGGCCAGCTCGTCGGGGACGGCGCCGGCGGCGGTGGCCACCGACTACGACCTGTTCCTGTACAACGAGGACAAGGGCGTCTACGTCTACTCGTCGCAGTCGTTCGACGACAGCACCGAGGGCTTCGACGTGACGGTGCCGGAGGACGGCAAGTACACCGTGTACTACGCCTGGCCGGACGGCTCCGCTGGCTGCAGCGGCTCCGGCTTCGAGCCGTTCGCGTGGGCCGTCACCTGGTGGACGTAGCTCGACAGCAGGAGCAGGCCGTCGTGTGATCGGCCTCCCGGGTCGAGCCCGGGTACGAGCTGCCGGCTGGATGGCGCATCGCCTCCGGCCGGCGGCGCAGCTCGGCCAGCGCGTCGCGCAGGTCGCGGGCCGTGGGGCGCAGCGCGCGGTCGCGCTGGAGCGCGTGCTCGACGAGCGCCCCGAAGCCGGCCGAGATTCCGGGCACCACATCGGCGAGGCGCGGCACCGGATCGCGCAGGATCTGGAGGACCAGGTCGTGGTAGCGCGGTCCGACGAACGGGCGCGCCCCGGCGACCGCCTCGAACAGGACGACGCCGATCGACCAGACGTCGCTGCGCTCGTCGATGTCCGGCTGGCCGCGCAGCTGCTCGGGCGACATGTAGAACGGAGTGCCGAGCTGGCGGCCGTGCTCGGTGATGGCGAGCGTCGGTGTCCACGCCGGATCGTCCGGCTCGCGCACCAGCTTGGACAGGCCGAAGTCGATGAGCTTGGCCACCTCGCGGCCCGGCATCCCGGCCAGGAAGATGTTCTCCGGCTTGAGATCGCGGTGCACGACGCCGGCGCGATGCGCCTCGGCCAGGCCGGCCACCGCCGGCGCCAGCAGCCGCACCGCCTGGTGCGCATCCAGCCGCCCGACCTCGCGCAGTCGACGGCGCAAGGTGGTGCCGGTCAGCAGCTCCTGCACCAGGAAGCGCGCGCCGGTCTCCGGGTCCTCGTCGAGGTCGAGGATCTCCACCACGTTCGGGTGCGCGATGCGGCCGGCGCTCTGCGCCTCGACCGCGAATCGCCGCACGGCATGCGGATCGCCGGCGAACGCTTCGTGCAGCACCTTGACGGCGACGCGCCGGCCGGTCCACGTGTTGATCGCCTCGTGCACCGCGCCCATGCCGCCGGCGCCGAGCAGACGCACGAGGCGGTACTTGCCGGCCAGCGTGCTGCCGTCGCCATGCGGCTCCGTCCGCGCGCGTCTCGACGGAGGAGCGGGCGCGCCGAGATCGACAGCGGCGGCGATGAGCCGGCGGCACGAGTCGCACGCGTCCGCGTGGTCGACGACGGCGCGGCGCGCGACGTTGTCGAGTCCGTGGCGGAGGAAGTCGAACAGCGTGTTCTCCTCGAAGCAGGACACGACCCGGTCAGCGTAGCAAAGTCGGCGGCGCCGCCACGCGCTCTTCGCCGTTGACGCCGGTCCCACTGAACGCGTGGCCATTGAGACGCCGCCGCCTGCCGGCGATGCCCGCGAAGATCGCGTCGCCTCTTCACTCGCGACACACGCGCCGGCGATCTTCGCTACGCTTCGTCGCTCATGGATGACGAGTCCGGCCGCGCGATCGCGACCGATCCAGATCACGAGCTCGACGAGATCCACCGCGCGTTCGACGAGGCCCGCGCCGCCTGGCCCGGCATCGACGTGGCGTTCGCCGACTTCGCCGGGCGCATGTCGCGCGCGCGGAGCCGGGCCAACGCCGCGGACCTGTACCTGGCATGCGCGTGCAGCGACGCGAACCCGCTCGCGCTCGCCGAGTTCGAGCGCCGCTTCATCGGCCGCGTGCGCGACGTGGTCGTCCGCATCGACTCCTCGTACGACTTCGTCGCCGAGGTGGAGCAGATCCTGCGCGAGCGCCTGCTGGTCGGCCCCGAGGCCAAGATCCGCGACTACCGCGGCGCGGGCGGGCTCACCGGGTGGGTGCAGACCGCCGCGCTGCGCACCGCCCTCAACCTGCGCAGGAGCGGCAACCAGATCGACCGCCAGGCGCGCTCGCTCGAGCCGTTCGAGCAGCTGCTCGATCCCGAGGTCGCGTTCCTGCGCCAGCGCTACGCGCCGGAGGTCGATGGGGCGCTGCGGCGTGCGCTCGCCGTCCTCGAGCCGGACGAGCGGCTGCTTCTCCAGTTCTACTACGTCGACGGACTCACGCTGGCCCGCATCGCGGCGCTCGAGCGCGTCGGCACGACCACCGTGTTCCGCCGGCTCAGCGCCGCCGCGCACAGGGTGCTCGCGAGCGTCCGGGCGGACCTCGCGGCCCGGCTGCAGCTGTCCGCGCAGAGCCTCGACAGCCTCATCCGCCTGGTCCGGCACGACCTCGACCTCAACGTCAGCCAGATCCTCGGCTGATGTCGTCGTCACCGGCGGGCGGCCACGAGCGCACTCCCTCGGGCCCGTCCAGGGCGCGGCGGACCAGCTGGATGAGCTCTTCCTCCGAGAACGGCTTCTCCAGGAGCATCACGCCCGGCTGCAGCGAGTCGTTCGAGAGCGCCGAGCGGGCATAGCCGGACATGAAGACCACGCGGATGCCGGGGCGCAGGGCCGCGATGGCGGCGGCCACTTCCCTGCCGAGCATGCGCGGCATGATGACATCGGTCAGGAGCAGGTCGATGGGACCCTCGTGGCTCCTGGTCAGGGCGATCGCCGCGTCTCCGGCGGCGGCGGTCAGCACCGCGTATCCGCTGCGCTCCAGGATGCGGCGCGTGACGTCACGCAGAGGGGCCTCGTCCTCGACCACCAGCACGACCTGGCCGGTGACGCGTCGCTCCGTGTTGTCGACCGGCGCCGGCACGACCTCCGTCGCCGGCCCGTCGTTCGCCGGCCAGATTCCGGTGATGACGGTACCGGCACCGGGTGCGGAATCGATCCGGACGCCGCCACCGGCCTGCGCGATGATCCCGTGGACCGTGGCCAGGCCGAGACCGGAGCCCTCTCCCTTCTCCTTGGTGGTGAAGAATGGCTCGAACGCGCGGTCGGCGACCTGCCTGGTCATCCCGATGCCGTTGTCGCTGACACGAAGGCGGACGTAGGGGCCCGGCCGGAGCGCCGGCCACGGCGGCGCGGCGTCCGCGTCGAGCTGCAGGTTGGCGGTCTCGATGGTGAGCTTTCCCCCGCCCGGCATCGCGTCGCGCGCGTTGACGGCGAGGTTGACCAGCACCTGCTCGAGCTGTCCGGCGTCCGCCAGCACGACCCACAGGTCCGGATCGAGCGACGTCTCCAGCTCGATGTGCGGGCCGAGCGAGCGGTGCAGGAGCTGCTCGACGTCGCGGACCACGTCGTTGAGCCGCAGCACCACCGGGCGCACCACCTCGCGCCGCCCGAACGCGAGCAGCCGGCGGGTCAGCTCGGCCGCGCGCTCCGCCGCCCGCGTGATCTGCTTGACGTCGCTGACGAGCTCGCCGAGGCGCGCGTCGCTCGAGCTTCCGGCCATCGACGCCAGCTCGGTCCCCGCGAACGACGCAAAGCTGAGGATGGCGGAGAGGAGATTGTTGAAGTCGTGGGCCACGCCGCCCGCGAGCTGGCCCAGGCTCTCGAGGCGCTGAGACTGATGCAGCAGGCGCTCCAGCCGCGTGCGCTCCTCCTCGGCGAGCCGCCGCTCGGTGATGTCCTGGGTGAAGCCGGCCACGCGGATCGGCACGCCGTCGGCCTGCTCCACCACCTCACCGTGCGAGATGACCCAGCGCTGCTGCCCGTCCGCGCGGAGGACCCGGATCTCGTGGTGGAAGGGCTGGCCGTTCTCGACGGTGTTCCGGACCGCGGCCTGGACCCCCTCCTGGTCGTCCGGGTGCACGCGGGCGAAGAAGCCCTCGAAGTCGAACGGCGCCGCTCCGGGCCCGACGCCGACGATGCGGAGAAGCTCGTCGGAACAGACGACCACGTTGGTGGGCACATTCCAAGACCAGGAGCCGAGATGCGCCTGCCGCTCGGCCTCGGCGAGCTGCTCCCGGCCGAGCTGGATCGTCTGGAGCCTGAGCTTCTGCTCGGTGACGTCCTGGCAGTATCCGACCAGCATCGGCTCCTGTCCCGATTTGGAGGTGGGCAGGAACTCGCCGCGCGCGTGAGCCCAGCGCACCTCGTCGGGGTGCGGCACGAGCCGGTACTCGATGTCGAAGCCCTGCTGCGAGTCGATGCCGCGGCGGATCTCGCGCCCGACGCGCTCGGCGTCGTCGCGATGCACTCTGGACAGGTACTCGTCGAGGCTGGGCGGGCTGGTCGGGTCGGCTCCGTGGAGCGCGAACAGCTCGTCCGACCAGTCCACGATGTCGCGCTCGACGTGATAGCGCCAGGTCCCCATGTGACCGAGGCGCTCGGCGATGGCCAGCCACGCCCGGCCGGCCTCGATCTCGTCGCGCAGGCGTACGCCGTGGACCGCGCTGCCCAGGTCCCGGCCCACGTGGGAGAGCACGTCGAGCAGGAGCTCCTCGGGCCGCTCGGCCGGCCGCGGAAAGAGCTCGAGGATCCCCTCGATCCGCTGCGGGCTGACGATCGGCACCGCGAGAGTCCCGGCGATGCCGCTGGCGATCGCGGCCGACTCTCGCGGATCCTCGCGCATGTCCGCGCTCCACAGCGTCCGGCGGGCGTCGAGGGCGCGGCCGGGCAACCCGGTGCCGGCCGGCAAGGGCGTGCGCGACGTCGCCTGCACGAACGGCGACACGCCCTCCGCATCGCCGCCGTGCCAGATGCCGCCGGGCCGGAGCGCCGCGCTGTCCGGATCGAGCAGGTAGACGTGGCCCAGCGGCCAGCCGGTGAAGTCGCAGACCAGGTCGAGGGCGCGCGCCATGCACTCTTCGGCGCCACTCACCGCGCCGGCCAGCGCGGCGGTTCGATCGAACAGGCGCACAACATCCCTCGGGTCGAGCCCTATGTGGGAAGTGGCCATGGGACAGGCGCACCCGGCGGCCTGGTGCGTCCCTGATACTTCCCCGGATTATGCAGTTTCGCGGAGGCGGCGGCCACTGCGCCCGGTGCGCCGCCTCGGTAGACTACGCGACTCGACGGAGGCCAACCGAGCATGGACATCCTCGATGCCATCGGAAACACGTCGCTGGTTCGGCTGCGCAATGTCGTTCCGCCCGGCTGCGCGGACATCCTGGTCAAGCTCGAGTGGGAGAACCCGACCGGCAGCGTCAAGGACCGGATGGCCCTGGCGGTCATCTCGCGGGCGGAGGAGCGCGGTCAGCTCGAGCCCGGAGGTACGGTGGTCGAGTACACCGGCGGCAGCACCGGCACATCGCTGGCCCTGGTATGCGCCGCCAGGGGTTACCGCATCCAGATCGTCACCTCCGATGCGTTCAGCCAGGAGAAGCGCGACCACATGGTGGCGCTGGGTGCGGAGCTGACCCTGGTGCCGAGCGAGGGCGGCCTGACGACGAAGAAGCTGATCCTCGACATGATCGAGACCGCTCGCCAGCTCAGCCGCGAGCCGAACACGTACTGGACCGACCAGCTCAACAACCACGACAGCATCGCCGGCTACCACGAGCTGGGCGAGGAGATCTGGCGTCAGACCGGCGGCCAGGTCGGCGCCTTCGTCCACTGCGTGGGCACGGCGGCCTCCTCGCGCGGGGTCGCCACGGTGCTGAAGCGATACAAGCCGAGCGTCGAGATCGTGGCCGTCGAGCCGGCCGAGTCCTCGGTGCTGCTGGGCGGCCAGCCGGGGCCGCACAAGATTCGAGGGCGTCGGGATCGGCTACACCCCTCCGCTGTGGGACCCGAGCCTGGTCGACCGGATCCTGCCGGTCAAGACGGCCGACGCCAAGGAGATGGCCAGGCGCATCGCGCGGGAGGAGGCGCTCTTCGCCGGGACGTCGTCCGGCGCCAACGTGGTGGCCGCCATCGAGGTCGCGCGGCGGCTGGGGCCGGGCGCCGTGGTCGTCACCCTGATGGCCGACTCCGGCCTGAAGTACCTGAGCACGGACGTCTACCGGCAGAAGTGACATGGCTCCGGCGGTGTCCGGATCTGTGGGCGGATTCCGGAGGAGCGTGCTGCGCGTGGACAAGAATATCGCGATGCGATATGTCTCGGGCCGCCCTTGCCCGTCAACCGACTCTCCACCGCAGACTTTCGCTCGCTCGCGGAGTTCCGCTACCAGCTGCGCCTGTTCCTCGCGTTCTCGGAGGAGCAGGCGCGCGCGGTCGGGCTGAATCCGCAGCAGCACCAGCTGCTGCTGGTGATCTGCGCGTCGGCGCCCGAGTGGCCCACCATCGGCGACCTGGCGGAGCGGCTCATCCTCCGCCATCACAGCGTGGTCGGGCTCATCGACCGGCTCGAGCAGCGCGCGCTCGTGCGCCGCTCGCGATCGCCGGAGGACCGGCGGCAGGCGCGCGTGCGGATCACGCCCCGGGGGGAGCGCATCCTGCACCGGCTGGCCCTGGCGCACCGCGCCGAGCTTCGCCGGGCAAGGCCCCAGCTCGTCGCCGCGCTCCAGCGGCTGTCGGGGGGCCGCTCCAGAACGCGATCGTCGCGAGCGAAAGCCGGAGGCACATGAACGACAGCAGTCAGATGCATCAGTCCTGGTTCGAACGTCTCTTCCCGGATCGGCCTCACGCCAGGCTGGGCGACTTCAGCGCCACGCGGCGCATGCTGCCGGTCACCGTCATCGCGGTCGGCATCGGCATCCTGAGCGGCTACGTCGCCTTCGGGCTGCTCAAGCTCATCGGTCTGTTCACGAACCTGTTCTTCTACCAGCGCATCGGGTGGGACCTGGTCGAGCCGGCGGGCCACACGATGGGCTTCTGGGTCGTGCTCGTTCCGGTGGCCGGGACGCTGGTCATCGGCCTGATGGCCCGCTACGGCTCCGAGCGCATCCGCGGCCACGGCATCCCGGAGGCGCTGGAGTCGATCCTCCTGCGCGGCAGCCGCGTCGAGCCGAAGCTCGCCGTGCTCAAGCCGCTGTCGGCGGCCATCTCCATCGGGTCCGGCGGGCCGTTCGGCGCCGAGGGCCCGATCATCATGACCGGCGGAGCTTTCGGATCGCTCATCGCCCAGGGCTTCCATCTGACCGCCGCCGAGCGCAAGACGCTGCTCGTGGCTGGCGCCGCCGCCGGCATGACCGCCACCTTCGGCTCGCCGCTGGCCGCCATGCTGCTCGCGGTGGAGCTGCTGCTGCTCGAGTGGAAGCCGCGCAGCTTCATCCCGGTCGCGCTCGCCTGCGCCAGCGCGATGGCGACCCGTCAGTTCCTGATGCCGGCCGGCCCCTTGTTCCACGTGCCGCCGCACGCGGCCTTCATCGGCGTGTCCGGGCTCCTGGGCTGCGTGGTGGCCGGCATCGGCGCCGGCGCGCTGTCGGCGGCGATGACCGGCAGCGTCTACATGTTCGAGGACCTGTTCCTCAAGTACCTCCGCCGCATCCACTGGATGTGGTGGCCGGCCATCGGCGGTCTGGTCATCGGTCTGGGCGGAATCGTCTGCCCGCAGGCGCTCGGGGTCGGCTACGCGTCGATCGGCGAGCTCCTGTCGGGAAAGATGATCCTGAGCGCGGCGCTGCTGCTCATCGCCGTGAAGTGGATCATCTGGTCGTTCGCGCTCGGCTCCGGCACCTCCGGCGGCGTGCTCGCCCCGCTGCTGATGCTGGGCGCCGCACTCGGCATGCTCGAGGGGAACTTCTTGCCGGACGTCGGCCCCGGGTTCTGGCCGCTGGTGAGCATGGCCGCCGTCCTCGGTGGGACCATGCGCTCGCCGTTCACCGGGATCCTCTTCGCCGTCGAGATCACGCACGACTGGGACGCGCTCCTGCCGATCTCGATCGCTGTCGTCTTCGCCCACCTCTTCACGGTGCTCGTCCTCCGCCGCTCGATCCTGACCGAGAAGGTCGCCCGACGCGGCTTCCACATCACGCGCGAGTACGCCATCGACCCGCTCGAGGTCCTGTTCGCGCGCGAGGTGATGCGTCCGGAGGTGGGCGGGCCGCCTCCCCTCGCACCGGCCATCTGCTATCCCGACGAGACCCTGCGCACCATCGTCTACCGCATGGCGCACCTGGGCGAGGTCCAGTTGACGGTCGTGGATCGCACGGCGCCGTCCATCTCGATCGGCGAGGTCACTCTTCAAGACTTGCTCGTCGCGCGCCGCCGCCACATGGAGGAGGAGACGCGACGCGAACGCCCGCTGCCCCTGCCGCTCATGATGGTCCCCTGGTTCAGAGCCGGCCCGAAGTAGCGATTTCCACGATCGCCGCGCCGGAGGACTGCTACCGTGCGCGTGGGAGGAGGACGGGCATGCCGCAATTCGTGGAGCTGAGTCACATCGTCGAGGCGGGCATGGTGACCTATCCGGGGCTGCCGGTGCCCGAGGTCAAGGTGATCGTGGATCACGATACCTCGCGCGAGCGCTACCAGAACAAGTCGGAGTTTCTGATCGCCTCGCTGCACCTGTGTGGCAACACGGGCACCTACGTGGACTCGCCGATCCACCGCTACCGGGGCGCGACCGACCTTGCGGACCTGCCGCTCGAGCGCCTCGCCCACGTACCGGTGAAGCTGTTCGACGCCCGCTCGCTCGGTCGCGCCGTCGGGCCAGAGCTGTTCGAGCGGGCAGATCTGCGCGGCGCCGCCGTGCTGGTGCGCACCGATTTCAGCCAGTACTGGCGCACCGAGCGCTATGGCCGGGACAATCCGTTCCTGACCGCCGAGGCCTGCGAGCTTCTCGCGCGGTCGGGGGCCGCCTTCGTGGGCATCGATTCCCTCAACATCGACGACATGGCGGACCTGGCGCGCCCGGCCCACACGATCTTGCTCGGCGCGGGCATCCCGATCTGCGAGCACATGACCAATCTGGCGAAACTTCCGGCGAGCGGCGGCCACCTGCACGCCGTCCCGATCGCGTGGCGGGGTGGAGCCACCTTCCCCGTACGGGCGTACGTCCAGCTCTGATGGACCTGGCGAGCGCGATCGCGAAACACCTGGCGGAGTGGGACGAGCCGGTCGTCGAGCTGGCCATCTTCGGCACCGGCGATCCGCCGGCGATCGCCGCGGCCCTGGAGCGGTTCATCGCCGAGTCGCTCGGCGCCCCGGCGGTGGAGTGTCTGTTCTATCGCACCAGCGTCGGCTCTGTCGCCGGCGTCCGCCTCGTCAACGGCCGGCGCGTCGTGATCAAGGTCCACCAGCCGCACGTGTCGCGCACGCGGCTGGTCGCGGTGCACGACGTGATGGCGGCGCTGGCCGCCTCGAGCTTTCCGTGTCCGCGGCCGCTGGTGGCGCCTGTGTCGCTGGCCAGCGGCCTGGCCACCGCCGAGGCGATGGTCGACCGCGGCGAGACGCGCGACGGACACGACCCGGCCGTGCGGCGCGAGCTGGCGCGGCTCCTTGCCGAGCTGGTCGCCGTCGTCAACGTCACGCCGGCGCGCGAGGCGCTCGGCGCGAGCTGGTACGGCGGGCTCCCGGCCGAGCGGCTGTGGCCCCGGCCGCACAGCCCGCTGTTCGACTTCGAGCGCACCGCCGCTGGAGCGGAGGCGATCGACGCCCTCGCCGCCGAGGCGCGCCGGGCGCCTCGCGCCGGGGTCCGCGTCGTCGGTCACTTCGACTGGCGCGCCGAGCACGTGCGCTTCGAGGGCAATCGCGCGGTCGCGGTGTACGACTGGGACAGCCTGCACGTGGACAGGGAGCCTGTCGTCGTCGGCGCCGCGGCGCACGCCTTCTGCGCCGACTGGGAGCGCGATGACGTGCCGGCGGCGCCGTCGGTGGACGAGCTGCGAGCCTTCGTGAGCGAGTACGAGGGCGCGCGCGGCCGCCGCTTCGCCGGCGACGAGCGCCTCACCATGGCCGGCTCGCTGGTCTACTCGCTCGCCTACACCGCGCGATGCGTGCATTCCCTCGGCGCCGACGCCGACGACCGCGGCCGTGCGTTCGTCCGGCTGGTCGAGGGCGAGGGCGCCGCGCTGCTGCGCGAGCTCTGACCGCTCGTCGGCGCTCCATCGAGCGCGCCGAAAAAAAGATGCGTCGCTCGACCGCGCGGTTCACAGTTCCGGGACACGACGAGAGGAGCGAGGCATGTCGTATTCGACGCATCCGTCGTACCCGGCCGCGCGCTATCACGGCGACAAGGGCGAGGTCACCGCGGTGTTCCGGCCCGCGAGCACGCCGCCCGAGCTGCCCAGGCCGTCGGGCAGCACCACGCACTACCTGGCAACCCACGCGTTAACCGGGGGCGAGTTCGGGCTGTACCGGGTCAACATGGCGCCGCGGGCGGTCGGTCCGCGCACGCATTTTCACCGCACCATCTCCGAGTCCTTCTTCGTCCTGTCCGGCCGCGTGCGCCTGTTCAACGGCGAGAGCTGGCTGACCTGCACCGAAGGCGACTTCCTGTACGTCCCGGTGGGCGGTCTGCACGCCTTCACCAACGAGTCGGACGATCCGGCGTCGATGCTGCTCCTGTTCGCGCCGGGCGCGCCGCGCGAGGAATACTTCGAGAAGGTCGCGGAGATGGCCAAACGCGGCGGCGAGGAATTCGCCCAGTTCCTCGTCCGCCACGACAGCTTCTTCGTCAACCAGTAGCGCCTCGGGCGCACGTCGGGCGAGATGTCCGCCATCCGGCTTGTGTCGCGCGGCCGGCGGCGGTACGCGTAGCGCATGCACGACGTCGCTCGCGAGACCCAGCAGCTGCTCCTCCGCCTCGGGGTCGCGCCGGATGCGTTCGCCGGCGGCGATCTGGTCGCGCGTTCGCCTGTCACCGGCGAGGTGATCGGCCGGGTCGCGGAGGCGACGGCCGCGGACGTCGGCGCCGCGGTCGGCCAGGCGCACAGCGCGTTCGCCGCGTGGCGCGAGGTGCCGGCGCCGCGGCGCGGCGAGCTGGTCCGCCTGCTCGGCGAGGAGCTGCGCGCCGCCAAGGATGACCTGGCCCGGCTCGTCACCATCGAGGCCGGCAAGATCGTCTCGGAGGGCCTCGGCGAGGTGCAGGAGATGATCGACATCTGCGACTTCGCCGTCGGGCTGTCGCGCCAGCTGTGCGGGCTGACCATCGCGACCGAGCGGCGCGACCACCGCATGATGGAGACCTGGCACCCGCTCGGCGTGGCCGGCATCATCAGCGCCTTCAACTTCCCGGTGGCGGTCTGGTCGTGGAACGCGGCGCTGGCGCTCGTGTGCGGCGACCCGTGCGTGTGGAAGCCGTCGGAGAAGACCCCGCTGACCGCGCTGGCGACCCACGCCCTGCTCGGCCGCGCCCTGGCCCGCTTCGGCGACGCGCCGGCCGGGCTGGCCCACGTGCTGCCCGGCGGCGCGGCCGCCGGCGCCGCGCTGGTCGACGACGCGCGGGTGGCGCTGCTGTCGGCGACCGGGTCGACGGCGATGGGCCGGAAGGTCGGCCCGCGGGTCGCCGCCCGCTTCGGCCGCGCCCTGCTCGAGCTCGGCGGCAACAACGCGGCGATCGTCTGCCCGTCGGCGGATCTCGATCTGACGGTGCGCGGGGTCGCCTTCGCGGCCATGGGCACCGCCGGCCAGCGCTGCACCAGCCTGCGCCGGCTGCTGGTACACGAGGACATCCACGCACCGCTGCTCGACCGCCTGCGCCGGGCCTACGCCTCGGTGCGGGTCGGCGATCCGCGCGAGAGCGGGACCCTGGTCGGGCCGCTGATCGACGGTCGCGCCGCCGAGGCGATGGCCGCCGCGCTCGACGAGGCGCGCGCGGCGGGCGGCACCGTGCACGGCGGCGATCCGGTCGCGGTCGGCCCGGGCGGCCACTACACCCGGCCGGCGCTGGTCGAGCTCCCGGCCCAGTCCGGGCCGATGCTGCGCGAGACCTTCGCCCCGATCCTGTACGTCGTGCGCCACCGCGAGCTCGACGAGGCCATCGCCCAGCACAACGCGGTGTCGCAGGGGCTGTCGTCGTCGATCTTCACCCGCGATCTGGGCGAGGCGGAGCGCTTCCTGTCGGCCGCCGGCTCCGACTGCGGCATCGCCAACGTCAACCTCGGCCCGTCCGGCGCCGAGATCGGCGGCGCCTTCGGCGGCGAGAAGGAGACCGGCGGCGGCCGCGAGTCCGGCTCCGACGCGTGGCGCAGCTACATGCGGCGCGCCACCAACACGATCAACTACGGGCGCGCGCTGCCGCTGGCCCAGGGCGTGCGCTTCGACCTGGACGCGTAACGCCGAGGTCGATCGGTCAATCGCGCAGCAGGCGCGGCGAGCGCGACGACGATCCCTGCTCGACCGGCCGGTGCAGCACGATGGTGCGGCCCGCCTCGCGACCGGCGGCGTGGGCGCCGGAGACGCGCACGTTGCGCTGGCGCGTGACCATGCGGGGGTTGCGCGCGCGGAAGAACCGGTCGAGGGCCGCGTCGCCGACCCAGACGAGTCCGGTGCCGCGCAGCTCGACGCGCTCTGCGGCCAGCTTGTCGCGAAACCCCCGCACCACGCCCGACTGGTAGGCGAGGCGGTCGCGGCCGCTGCGCACGCGGGCGTCGCGCCGGTTCTCGGTCCACAGGCGCTCGGCGGTGGCGAGCAGGAACGCGTGCACGTGGACCGCCATCTCGACGTTGGGGCGCGTGCCGGCCACTTCGTAGACGTGCCCGCGCTTGCCCTGGAGCGGGAGATACACCGGCATGCGGATCGTCCGCACGAAGAAGAACTGAGACACCAGCGTGACGATGTCGACCTCGACGCGCGTGGTGCGGCGCCGCGGATCGCCCAGGTGGCGGACCTCGAAGCGGCGCTCCGCCCCGGCCGCCTCGATGTTGTGGCGCAGCATCAGCTCGTGGGCCCGGCGCATCGCCGTCTCCGCCTCGTGCTGATTGGGGCTGCCGGCCAGGGCCAGCAGCTTGCGGATGCGATCCACCGCGCGGTCGACCTCGACCGGGTCGGCGTGCGGCACCGGCGGGCCGGCCGCGCGCGCGTCGATCCCGCGCTCGGCGCACACCTGGCGGAAGGTCTCGCCGTGCGCGCTCTCGTCGCGGATGCCGAGCACCTCGTCCACGAACTGGTGCGCCATCTCGTGCTGCAGGACGGCGATCACCTCCGGCCACGGCCTCTCGACGACAAGCTCGCGCGACAGCTCGAGTGTGCGCGCGGCGCGGATCCACCGGCCGAGGCGAGTGGCCGATCCGGACAGCGCGATGACCGGCGACTGGAGCCGACCGCCGAAGCGCGCCCAGTTCTCCCAGTCGAACGTCAATCGCAGCTCGCGCAGCAGCGCGGCCTCGAGCGCCGCCGAGAGGGCCTCATACGAAGCGGCGCCCTGCATCCCGCTTACCATACGTTCGAGGGCTGACGAACGGCGCCACGGTGGCAACAAAACGAGGCGGTCGACGGCGGTCGGCGCCCTGTCACCGCATGTGCGCGCACACGGTCTCAGTGAGACACGTCCCGTGGGCACAGGCCGCCTGCACGCTCGGCCGCGCGGAAGATTGGACGCTTGCGGCGTGGACTGGCCGTTGCAACCGCGCCCGACACCATGCGCGCGCCCGTCCTCGCCACCACCGCCATCGCGATCACCGCCGCCCTCGCCGCCAGCTGTGCCGACACGGGCGGCGAACCCGGGCAGCTCGCCCTCGCGGTTGACACCGAGGTCACCTCGGTGCACGCGCGCGCGGCCGCCCTGCCCCGACCCGGCGCGGGCGCCTCGTACGTCGCCGAGTTCGATCTGACCTATATCGGCGCGGAGTCGGCCGCCGAGGTAACGATCGTCTGGGTCACGCCGGCCGGCGTCGAGCAGAGCAGCCTGGCCACGCTGGCGGGACAGGGAGGCGGCGCGCTCTACCGCGTCGCGATCGACTCGTCGGTCGCGCTCGGCCGGCACACCTTCCGGTTCGCCGGCACCCTCGGCCCGCCGATCGCGGCCTCGCTCGATGTGCTGGCCAGCGGCACGGCCCCGATCGCCGTCACCAGCGTCTCGCCCGCGTCCGGCAAGCCGGGGGACGTCGTCGTGGTGGGAGGCCGCGGCTTCGCCGGTGACGGCAGCGCCGACGCGGTCCGCTTCGGCGGCGCGGCGGCGCGCATCCTGGGCAGCTCCGCCACCGAGCTGACCGTCGAGGTGCCGCAGCGCGCGGCCCGGGGCCGGGTGACCGTGTCGAGTCCGCGCGGCACCGCCGTGTCGCCGGGCGACTTCACGGTGCCGGCCAACGTCTCGATCTCCGGCGCGGGGCAGCGCGCGCTGCGCCCCGGCGGCCGGATGAGGCTGGACGCGCACGTGGCCGGGGTGGCCGACACATCGGTCACCTGGTCGGCATCGATCGGATCGATCGACTCCCACGGCCTCTATCGCGCCCCCGACTCGGTCGAGCCCGGCACCGCGGTTAACATCACGGCGACCTCGGTCGCCCGCCCGGAGCTGCGCGCGACGGCGCGAATCCAGGTGGCGCCGATGCCGCCGCGCCTGGGCAGCGGCCGGGTCGGCGCCGCCGGCGGACGCGTGGTCGCCGGGAGCGGCCTGGTCACCGTCGATATTCCGCCCGGCGCGCTGGACCGGACGGCCCAGGTCTCGGTCGGCGCCGATCTCCTGCCGGTCGAGCCGTGGCCCGCCGGCGTGGCGGAGAAGGATTGGCCGCTGATCGAGGTGCGCGTCGACGCGCCCGGCGCGTCTCTGACGCGGTCGATGTCGTTCCGCGCCGCGCTGCCCGCCCAGCTGGCGCGCGACACGCGGCTGGTCGTGACCCGCCGGAACGCGCAGGGCGGCTGGGTCGCCACCGACGAGCAGATCGGCGTTGACGCGACCGGCACCGCCATCGCAGGCTCGCTGCGCCAGGTCGGCTCCTACCGGCTGAGCGAGCTGGTGCCGGCCGGAGTCGAGGCGATCCCGAGCTGGGGCCGGATCTATCCCGGTCCGCCGACAATCACTCGCATCGACACGCCGCCGGCCCGCTCGGACGGATCCGGCGTCGAGGAAGGGATGACCGTGCCGGTGGTCGTGCGCGGCAGCAACATGTGGCCCGGCTACACCCGCGTGGTGATCGATCACCTCGAGATCGCGGGGCCGGGCGGGACCGCGCCGGCTCCGGCCGGGGTGGCGGCCAGGCTGCGCACCGCGACGGTGCTGGTGCCGGCCACGGGCAACCAGGCCGCCTTCACCTTCCGCAGCGATGCGATCGCCGAGCTCGACGCCGGCGAGACGCTGCTGGTGTACTGGCGCATCGAGCGCACAGCGGTCAGCGGCCGGACGCTCGGCAGCGTCGTCGCCGCCGACCCGATGCGCGTGCTCGGCCTGCCCGAGCTGCTGGTCAGCAAGGGCGACACCGACGTGTACACGATCGACGGCAAGCCGATCCACCGATGGGTCGAGGCCTCCGGCCGCTTCTCGACGATCATCGTCGAGCCGGACGCGACGCTCGGTGTCGGACGGCCGCTCGGCACCGTCGAGGTCGAGGGGGAGACGTTGGACCTGTTGACCATCGTGGATGTGGAGTCGAAGCTGGGACAGCTCGACTGGATCCCGGAGAATCCCAGCAGCATCATCCCCAACGAGGACGCCTGCAGGCCCGATCCGACCACGTACGAGCCGGTCTGCGGCGAGCCGTACATGATCGACGACGTTGTCGGCTTCCGCGAGGGCAAGCGCATCTTCGCGCCGCTCAAGGAGGTCGTGCACATCGACGTGACCGGGCCGGTTGACATCGCGGGGGATGTGTATGTCGCCGGCATGCGCGGCGGCGAGCGCACCATGCGCGAGAACCGCGACACGATCGGCTGGTGGGGCGGGCTGGCCTCGGATCGCCCGTCGGGCGGCGCCGGCGGCAGGGGCGGCATCACCTTCGACGAGCAGACCTCGCCCGGCTTCGACGCTGTCAGCCCGGGCTACCTGCACGACGACAGTCAGGTCGGCGCCAGCCCGGCGGCCGGCGGGCGCGAGATCGATGCGATCATCTACGACCTTGCGCGGTGGGCAACCGATCTGAAGGCCGCCGGCGAGATCGGATACAACGCCTACAAGGTCGGCGAGGGGCTGTACACCGGCAACGTGTTCAGCGCCGCGGCGGCGGCCGGGTCGATCGTCGGTGCGTTCTCCGATCTCACAAGCCCGAGCCGGACCAGGTGCCGCGCGACCGACTGCCCGTTCGGCGCCGACGAGTGCGTGTCGCGCCTGTGTCCTCGCATCGGGGGCCACGGCGGCAACACCGGAGCGTTCACCTACGGCCACGGCAAGACCCTCTCCGGCGACCCGGCCGACCAGTGGGTGACCGGTGCCGGCGGGGGCGGCGGCGGAGGCGGCGGCTCGTCGTACATCGCCGGCCAGGTGTTCGGGAAGCTCGATCTCTACACCGAGGCGGAGCACGGCGGCGGCGGAGCGGGAGGGGGCGGCGCGGCCGGCGCGCTGCGCCTCACCTCGTCGCGCGCGATCGACATCGACGGCTCCGGCCGCATCATGGCGCGCGGCGGCCGCGGCGGCTTCGGCAACGCGCATCGGGTCTACGCCGGTCCCGGCGGCGGAGGAGGCGGCGGCGCCGGCGGGCTGCTCGTGCTTCAGGCGCCGGTGATCGACAACCAGGGCCACATCGACATCTCCGGCGGCGCGCCGGGCGCGGCGTTCCTGGGCGCCGGCGCGTCACAGATCCCGTTCGCCAGCTGGCCCGAGGTGCTGATCCTCGACGGACGCAACCGCGGCGGCCAGCTCATCTACCTGCGCGGCTCGACGGACGTCAACCTTCTCTACTCGTCGGGCCGCGAGCGCGGGTCGGTGACCCTGCCGATCAGCGGGACCATCGGCGGCATCTCCAGCATGTACGTGACCTGGGGCGGCGAGACCAGCGTCACCGGCCTGTGGGTCCTGACCCAGCAGATGCGCCTCTACACGATGCAGCCGCCCGACTTCGACACGCGGTCGATCGCGCCGCAGTCCAGCTCGTACATCGATTCTGGCCAACCAGAGCGACGGAAACGGCGGCTTCCCGTTCCGCGACGGCTTCGATGTCACCGACGTGGCCCAGTCGCCCCTGGCGCCGCATCACATCTTCGTGTCCGGGTACCGGGACCAGGACTACTGGCATGCGAGGGCACTCATCGTGGAGCTCACGTCGGGCGGCGAGTTCGTCGGCTACGTCATGGATCGCGAGTCGGAGCGCGGCGAGCAACGCGGTCCCGGCGAGTGCCCGGTCACCGGCGACTTCATCGACGCGATCGACTTCCTGTCGGACGGCCGCATCGCCGCGCTGGCCACGCTCCGCGCCCCGAGCAACGGGGTCCTCTACTCCGGCGTGTTCCTGATCGAGCCCCCCACCGGAAGCGTCAAGCTGCTCCTGTCGTTCGGCAGCGAGATGCGCTCGCTCTCGGTCCTGCGCGGCACCGACGAGGGCGATCTGGTGGCGCTGGTCCACTTCACCTGCTTCGTCGGGGCGAGCCCGCCTCCGCCGCAGGACGGGATCCAGCTGCGGCGGCTCCACCTGGACGGCACGCCGACGACGGAGGTGGGCGTGTGGGCCGACACGCTGGGCTGGCCGGGCGAGCCCGGGATGGCCCGCTTCGACGGCATGATCCCCGGGTCGCTGGTGGTGACGGCCGAGATGTACGGCCAGCCGGTGCCGGACCTCATCTTCCCCGACGGGCCGGTGACGTTCGAGGCGGCCGCGCTGTCGTCGTTCCTGCAGCCGTACAACGGCCACTCATTCGGCGATCTGGTGACGTTCTCCGACGCGCGCGTCGCGATGGGCGCGGGCGGCCGCCCCGGCTACAAGCCGAACCTGTGCGTCCAGCCGGCCGGCGGGGCGCAGCAGTGCAGCCAGACCGCGTCGGCCGCCGATGCGTACGGGCTGGTGGCGGAGACCGCCCGGCTGCCGGTCGGGTTCAGCCAGGTGTGGTACCGACCCGACAACCACCCGATCCAGGCGCTGCTCACCCGCGACGTCTACCGCCTGCCGGACCCGCCGATCCTGTCGCCGCCGTAGGTCCAGATCGGGTCACGGTTCGGTCACAATCTGACCCGAACCGCGGGGGCGGGCGGCACATTCCTGCCACGGCGCCGGAAGTCAGATGCGCCGGAGCAGGGGTGCCTCATCCTGGAAGCTCATGATCCGTACGAGCGATCTACAGTTGCTCCGGACGTCGCTCACCGAGAGCGGTGTCTTCGAGCACAGGACGGCGCAGACCTGGGCGAAGCTGGTGCTGCTGCTCGCTGGCCTCGGCGTCGTTCTCGCGCTGGTGGTGGTCCTCCCCTGGTGGTGCGCGCTCGTGCTCGTCCCGCTCGCCGCGATCCCGGCGGTCACCGCAGCGATGGTCGGCCACGAGGCCGCGCACGGCAGCTTCGCCTCGAGCAAGCGGCACAACGAGCTGGTCCTGCACCTGGTGTTTCCGCTGTTCGGCGGGCTCGGCGCCCAGTACTGGAAGCACAAGCACAACCACCTCCACCACGGCAATCCGAACGTCATCGGGCGCGACCCGGACATCGACATGTGGCCGATGGCCCTGTCGAGCGACGAGCACGTCAGCTCCGGCCGCTTTCGCCGCTGGCTGCAGCGGACGATGCAGAGCCACCTGTTCTGGCCGCTGACTCTGTTCCTCGCGTTCTCGATGCGCTATGACTCGTGGCGCTTCGTCGCGCGGCGCGTGCGCGAGCGGGGGCTGGACGGCGCGCTCGCCGCCGACATCGCTTGCATGGTCGGTCATTACGCCCTCTGGCTGGCCGTCCCGATGTGGCTGTTCGGGGTCGGCCCGGTCCTGCTCCTCTACGCCGGCCTGTGGGCGTCCGCCGGCCTGCTCCTGGCCCTCATCTTCGCCCCGGCCCACATCGGCCTGCCGGTGCTGGACCGCGAGCAGCGGGGCGGATGGGAGCAACAGCTCGAAACCACGCGAAACCTGGTCATGCCCCGCTGGTTGTCCTGGTTCTTCATCGGCCTCGACCGCCAGGTCGAGCACCACCTGTTTCCGAGAATCCCTCACCAGAATCTGGCCCGAGCCAGCCAGGTCATCGCGCCGTGGTGCGCGGACCTGGGAGCCCCCTACCACCAGCTCGATTACGGTTCGTCGATTCGCCAGGTCACGCGCCACATGAGACTGTCCTGGCAAGCAGTACCGGAGGTGGCGATGGTCAAGGGGAAAGCTTCCAAGCTCCAGAATCTCACTGTCGGTTCTCGCGTCTTCTATCCCGGCCACGGCGTCGCCAGCGTGACCGGCATGGAAGAGCGCGAGTTCGGCGGCGGCAAGCAGTCGTTCTACGTCCTGGAGCTGGAGCTCGATCGCGGCGTCAAGCTGATGCTACCTGTAGGGAAAGTCGAACAGGCGGGCGTGCGCCCGCTGGTCTCCGCGCAGAAGGCCCGCGACCTCCTCAAGGTGGTCAAGGACGCGATCGCTCCCGTGGACCTCAAGTCGGATCCGGCGTCCCGCAAGCTGCGTGCCACCGGCTACGCCGAGGCGCTGCGCTCCGGCTCCGCCGATCGCTACACCGAGATCCTGGGGGAGCTCCTGTCGCGCTCGCGAGCGAGCAAGCTGTCCGCGGGGGAGCAGCAGTCCCTCACCCAGGCGCTCGCGATGTTCATCGGCGAGATGAGCGCGGCCCTGGACATCAAGCCGGACGAAGTGAAGGCGAACCTGGACATCAACACGGAGGCCCGGGTGCCATGAAGGCGGAGGAGCTGCGCGCCCTGCAGGCGCCGCTCAAGGACAAGTACCGGAGCGAGCCGGGCGCGGCGCGCCTGACGTTGAGCGCGAGCAGCCAGCTCGGCGAGGGGATCGCGTGCCGGATCCAGACCGGCAAGGCGCTTGTCGAGGCGGGGCTGCATCCCGCCACCGGCGGCGACGGCTCGCAGGCCTGCTCGGGAGACATGCTGCTCGAGGCGCTGGCCGCGTGCTACGGCGTCACCATGCGCGCCGTCGCCACGGCGCTCGGGATCGAGCTGCGGGGCGGGACCATCGTGGTCGAGGGCGACCTCGACTTCCGCGGGACGCTCGGCGTGGCCAAGGACGCGCCGGTCGGCTTCGAGGACATCCGCGTCAGGGCGGAGCTCGACGCCGACATGACCGACGAGCAGCGGGCCTCGCTCGCGAAGCTCACCGAGCGGTACTGCGTGGTGCTGCAGACCTTGCGCTCGCCGCCGCGCGTTCAGCTCGGCTGACCCGGCCACTGCGAGAGCTCGAACAGCCCGCCATCGACCCAGATGGTCTGGCCGGTGACGAACGAGGCCTCGTCGCTGGCGAGCCACGCCACCAGCCGCGCCACGTCGTCGGGCGTGCCGATGCGCCCGAGCGGCGTGAGAGCGGCCCATCGCCCGGCGTAGTCGGGTAGCTCGAGCCGCGTCCGCTCGGTCTCGGTGGCGCCGGGCGCGACGCAGTTCACGCGGATGCGGTGCGCGGCCAGCTCGAGCGCCGCGACCTTGGTGAACGTCTGGATGCCGCCCTTGCTGGCGGTGTAGGACGCCAGCTTCGGGAAGCCGATCCGGTTGCAGCCGGACCCGATGTTGACGATCGCGCCTCCGCCCTGATCCACCATGTGGCGCGCCGCCGACTGCGTGCACAGAAAGCACCCCTTGAGGTTGGTGCGGATCACCCGATCCCAGTCCTCCTCGGTCGCCTCGAGGAGCGGCGCCCAGACCTGCACGGCGGCGTTGTTGACCAGGAGGTCGATGCGACCGAAGCGCGCGACGACGGCGTCGACCATGGCGCGCACGTCCGCCGAGACGCCGACGTCGGCCTGCACGGCGAAGGCCTCGCCGCCGAGGTCGGTCACCTCGCGCACCGTCGTGTCCGCGCCGGCCGGATCGTCGAGGTGGTTGACGGCGATGCGGGCGCCCTCGCGCGCCAGGCGCAGCGCGATGCCGCGTCCGATGCCGCTGCTCGCGCCGGTGACCAGAGCCGACGATCCCTCGAGGCGATTCATCCCCGCCCTGTTTATCTCACGTCCGTGGACGGGAAGGTCCGGAGACCAGAGCGCCGCGGCCGTCGTCGAGTGCGTGCCGCCGGCCGCGGCGCGTGGCCAGGCTGTCTACTGCTGCGGCTGCTGCTGCTGGAGCAGCGGTGAGCACAGCGCCTGCTGACGGCGCTCGACGTTGTTGGGCGACTCCATCACGCCGGCCTGGCGGCCGACGATGTCGAGGCAGCGGAGGTACGAGTTCGGCTCGTTGGTCTCTGGCCGGCGCGGACGGTGGCCGACCCGCCCGGGGTGCTGAACGTCCCCTCGGCCTCGATCGACCGCGTCTGGCCGCCCGAGACGCGATCGAGATCGCTCAGGTCGATGCTTTCGAACGTGGTCATGCTGGCTCCTTTGTACCGGCGAAGGGTTGA
>CAVWXW010000011.1:0-4875 GCA_963759105.1 uncultured delta proteobacterium
GCTTGTTCATGATTTGCCTCCCCAGGCATCAAAATGCAGGGGCAATCTAGCACCCACGAGTCGAGTGATCGGCAACGACAGGACTGGTGCACTCCCGCACCTCATTCGAGCGCACATGAACGCCCGCCTCAGCGATTCAGGCGCCTGCGCAGGGACGGCAGCAGCCGCTTGCTGATGCGCACGCGCTGGCCATCGTCGAGCTCGAGCTCGCCGGTGACGCCGTCGAGATGGAGGCCGCGCACGCGAGACAGCTGCACCAGCTCCGAGCGGTGCACCCGGACGAAGCCCCACGGCGCCAGCTGCTCCTCGAGCTCGGTGAGCGAGAGCTCGCTCAGGTGCTCGGCTCCGCCGGCGACGAAGGCGGTGTACTTGTCAACCGACCGGAAGCGAGCGACCTCGAGGGCCGGGACCAGCCTGACGGTGCTGCCGGAGCGCACCTGGACGCGAGGCGGATTCGAGCCGGGCGCCGCTCGCCGCGATTCGCGACGCGGCGCGGTCCAGCGCGCGACCCAGCTTGTCGGCCGCGATCGGCTTCATCAGATAGTCGACCGCCTCCGCGTCGAAGGCGCCGACGGCGAACTCGGCGTGGGCGGTGGTGAAGATGATCGCCGGGCGCGGGCCGAGCCCGCGGGCGAGCGCGAGCCCGTCGCGCCCCGGCATGCGGACGTCGAGCAGGACCACGTCCGGATCGACGCCGCGGATGAGCGCCTCGCCGTCCTCGGCGTCGCCGGCCTCGCCGACGACGACCGCGCCGCCGCGCCGGGAGATGAGCTGGACCAGGCGGCGGCGGGCGAACGCCTCGTCGTCGACGATGACGATGCGCAGGGTCACGCCGCCTCCGCGGGCAGCACGATCTCGGCGCGCCAGCCGGCCGGCGGCGCGAACGCCGCTGCCACCCGCGCGCGGTCGCCGTAGACCAGCGCCAGGCGCGCCGCGAGGTCCGAGAGGGCGGTGCCGGCGCCGGCGCTCGGGGTCGCCGTGGGCTGCTCCGGCGCGGCCGGGTCGGCCGGCTGATCCTCGACCGCCACGATCAGATCCTGTCCGCGCACTGCAATCGACACCAGCAGGAGCGTCGCGCCGCGCCGGCGGCCGGCGCCGTGCAGGATCGCGTTCTCGGCCAGAGGCTGCACCATGAGCGGCGGGACCAGGATGCGACCGGCGTCAACGGCGGCGTCGCACTCCATCCGCCACACAAGGCGCGAGCCGAGCCGCAGCGCCTCCACCTCCAGGTAGGCCGTGACGGCGGCGACCTCCTCGACCAGCGCCACCTGCGCGCGCCTGCCCGCGTCGAGGGCGTAGCGAAACACGGCGGCCAGTCGCTCCAGCATCGCCTCGGCCACCGGCGGGTCGTCGACGATGAGCGCGGCGACCGTGTTGAGGCAGTTGAACAGAAAGTGAGGATCCGTCCTCGCCTGCAGCGCCGCCAGCTCGGCGCGCAGCGCCGCGACCCGCGCACGGTCGGCGACGCGCTCGAGGCGGCGCGCGCGCGCGTTCATCTCGTCGATGGTTGCCAGCACCGCGATGATGACGACCGACACGACCCCAATCTGGACCCGCAGCTGGGCGCGCATGCGCGGGGCCGCGTCGCACCACAGCCACTCGATGATCTGGGCGGCGGCGCTGCTGGCCACGACGACGCAGACGACCAGGGTCGCGACGTGGCCCGCGATGCGCAGCGTCCAGCTCGGGCGCCCGCGGACCAGGCGCGGCCACAGATGCCCGTAGACGAGATCGAAGCAGCCGGTTGCGCACGCGGTCACGATGAACGTGGCCGGGTACTCGCGGATGACGCCGGCCACCAGGGGGCGCTCACCGTTGAACAGCGCGGCGAGCGCGAGCGGCACGCCCAGGTAGGCCAGCGCGCGGATCACCAGGCCGGCGCGGGTCTGATGCCGGTGCCAGAGTCCGCTCCAGTCGCCGTCCTCGCCGCTCATCGAGGCGAGGATACCGCGCCGGCGGTCTTCGGCGCGGTCGCCGCGATGCGGGCGCGCACCTCGTCGGCCGCTTTGCCCTCCATCCGGGCGAGCTCGAAGCGGGCGTGGTCCTCGCCCCGCAGGCGCGTGGCGAAAAGGAGCGTGCGGCCGTCCACGTCGATGTCAACGGCGAGCGCCGCAGCGTCCTGGCGATCGACCCAGCGCGTGCCCGGCCCTCCCGGCACCGGGACGAGCACGTGCTTTTGCCCGCCGATGCCGGGCAGGAAGCCCTCCTCGGTCAGGAGCCAGGTCTGGCCATCGCGGTGGAAGCGGAAGTCGAGGTACATGCCTTTGGCGCCGACGAGCCGCGTGTGGACCGCGCCGTCGGCGGTTCGATCGAACGCCAGCGCCATCGGGAACGCGCCGAACGGCGTCCTGGTGGCCTGGCCGGCCCAGACGCCGACCAGATCGGCGACCGCGCGCGCGTGGGGCGCAGGCGGCTGTCGGTCGGCGTGCCGGGCCGGAGCGGGGCCGGCGCAGGCGGAAAGGGAGAGGAGGAGCGAGAGGGAGACGAGCTGGCCTGTCATGCGCCCACCGTGCATCGGAAAGGTCTGCGCCGATCGCGTCGCCCGACGAGCGGGGCGAGCCGGCCGACGAGCGGGCGGCTCGCGGGTCGTCGAGCTACACTGCCGCCCATGCGCGAACGCGTCGTCGTCATCACTGGAGCGAGCTCGGGTATCGGTGCGGCGCTGGCCGAGGAGGTCGGCAAGCGCGGCGGCCGGCCGGTGCTGGCCGCGCGGCGGGCGGCCCAGCTGGCCGAGGTCGCGGCCCGGTGCGGATCGGATGCGCTGGCGGTCACGGCGGACGTGACCCGGCGCGAGGACTCGCGTCGCATCCTGGACGCGGCCATCGAGCGCTTCGGCGGCGTCGATGTCTGGGTCAACAACGCCGGGCGCGGCATCACGCGCCAGGTCTCGCAGCTCACCGACGACGACATCGACCAGATGATGCTGGTCAACGTCAAGTCGGCGATCTACGGCGTGCAGGCGGTGCTGCCGCACTTCATCGAGCGCGGCCGCGGCCACATCATCAATGTCTCCTCGATGCTGGGCCGGGTCCCGTTCGTGAGCATCCGCTCGGCCTACACCGCGTCCAAGCACGCGCTCAACTCGCTCACCGCCAACCTGCGCATGGAGCTGCGCGACCAGCACCCGGACATCCACGTCACCTGCGTGATGCCGGGCGTCGTCGCCACCGAGTTCGGCTCCAACGCCCTGCACGGCGGCATGGACTCGCGCGCCATCCCGAGCGCCCAGCCGGTCGGCGAGGTGGCCGTCGCCATCGCCGACGCGATCGAGCGCCCGCGCGCCGAGGTCTACACGCGCCCCGAGTTCCGGGCCCAGGTGGCGGCCTACTACACCGCCGAGGACGTGGCCGAGGTGGAGGCCCGCTTCGGCCCGCTGCCTGCCTCCGCGCCCGCTGATCGCCGGCCTCCGGGCCGGCCCGCTCACTCCGACAGGACGAGGGCCGCGTCGGTGGCGGCGATGATCTCGCCGGGGCCCGGCGGGCGGACCATGAAATAAATCCAGCCGTCCGAGCGGAAGTGCGGGAACAGGGCGTACTCGCCGGGGCGCATCTTGGTGACGCGGCGGCTCACTCCGGTCAGCAGGTCCATGACGTAGACGTTGGCCGCGCCGCTGGTGAGATACGGCGCGAAGGCCGGGTCGTCGGGGCCGGTGTAGCCCAGGTCCACGGCGTCCTCCGGCTCGACGTAGTGATGGTAGGTGATCCAGCGCTCGTCGAAGGAGAAGCTCGGCTTGCCGCCGTTCACGCAGTAGCGGGCGACCGGCGGGACCTCGACCTGGTAGCCGGTCGGGGTCTTGGTGGCGTCAACCCGGCGCATCATGAAGCCGGCCTGGCGGTCGTCCTCGCCGGCCACGCGCGTGATGAGCAGCAGCGCCGACGGCGACAGCACCGAGTCTCCCTCGAGCGGGGTGTCGACGCTGACGCTCAGACCGGGCAGGTAGCGGTTGCCGGTGTGGATCATCGGGGTGAGGCTCGACGCCGCGTTCGACGAGAAGGGCGCGACCGGATCCTGCAGCGTCGGCCCGTTGCCGCCGTTGTCGCTCACGAACTGGCTGTCCACGGTCCAGTAGTCGCCGCCGCCCAGCGAGGCGCCGAGGTGCTGGTAGAGGCCGACCACCTGGTTGGAGGTGCAGCCCGGCTCGTTGAAGTTGACCTGGGTGGGCCCGGCGGTCAGCACCGCGTGCGGGCAGAACAGCGCGCTGCTGGCCTGGAACGCGAAGCCGGAGTTGTCGGGGAAGAAGCCCGGGTCGTAGAACGCGGCGGCCGGGATGACTCGATCGGTCTGCAGATCGACGAACGCCGCCCGCAGCGATCCGCTCGACCGCCCGTGCGCCACGAACCGGCCGTCGGCCGAGCTGCGGGTCCAGAACGACGACGTGTAGGTGATGCTTCGCAGCCGCCGCACGACCGTGTCCGGCAGCGACTCCCACTCCGTCGCGCGCGCGAACGTGGTCAGGCACTGGCGCGGCGAGGTGGCGCCGCCGCAGCCGAACATGAGCAGGTCGTTGTCGCGGTTGACGGTGCCCCAGCCGGTGATCGCCATCTGGGCCACGTGGTCGGCGACCGCATCCGACACGTCCAGGGTGCAGCCGTCCGGATCCGGATCGGGCAGGAGCTGGTCGAGCAGCGGCAGGCCGCGCACGAAGTACTCGGCCACGATATCGAACTGCGCCTGGTCCATCGGCGACGAGGTCGCCGCGCGGCATGGCGGCCCGGTCCTTGAACGGCTGGTAGCTGGACGGCGCCTTGATTGCCGTACGCCTTCCAGAACGTGTACTGGAACCACGGCAGGCGCGCGGCGGCGGCGGCGATGCCGAGATGCGCGGGCGCGAAGTCCGAGATCGGGACGCTCGGCATCGTGCGCAGGCAGTCGATC
>CAVWXW010000012.1:0-26924 GCA_963759105.1 uncultured delta proteobacterium
TGCCTCCGGCTTGACCTGACGATTCAGTAAATACTAAAGTATCCCTCATGGACGGGATCATCGGCGCGCTGTCCACTCCGCGGCGGCGCGAGATCCTGCGGCTGGTGTGGCGGGAGGAGCGCAGCGCGGGCGACATCCACCGCGCGCTGCCCGACGTGACCTTCGGCGCCGTGTCGCAGCACCTGCGCGTGCTCGAGACCGCCGGCCTGATCGCGGGCCGCCGCCACGGCCGCCGCCGCTTCTACAGCGCGAGGCCGGACCGGCTGGGTCCCTTCCGCGAGTGGCTGGAGTCGAGCTGGGACGGCGCCCTCTACCGGCTCAGGCTGCGCGCCGAGCTGGAGGAGGCGCGCCGCGGCCCATCGCCGGCGCGCCGGGCCAGGACGAGGAGGAAGAGAACATGAAGCCCCTTGAGCACGCGCTCGAGCGCACGGTCCTCATCTGCGCGACCCGCGCCACGGTGTTTCGCTTCTTCAGCGACAGCTCCCTGTTCGCCGACTGGTGGGGTCCGGGCTCGACAATCGACGCCCGCCCCGGCGGCGCGGTCGTCATCCGCTACCCGAACGGCGTCGTCGCGTCCGGCGAGGTGATCGAGGTGGTGGCCGGCGAGCGCATCGCCTTCACCTACGGCTACGAAGCGCCCGACAAGCCGATCCCGCCGGGCGGCTCGCGCGTCACCATCACGCTGGCCGACCACCCGTCGGGGACCTTGCTCGCGCTGCGCCACGAGATGGCCGACGCCGCGACCCGCGACGAGCACGTGCCGGGCTGGCGCTACCAGCTGGCCCTGTTCGCCTCGGCCGCGGCCCGCCACGAGCACCGCGACGCGGCCGCCGTCATCGACCGCTACTTCGCCCTGTGGAGCGAGCCGGACCGGGTCGCGCGGCGCGGCGAGCTGGACGCGCTCACCACCGACGACGTGGTGTTCCGGGACTCGTTCGGCAGCACCGCAGGCCGCGCTGATCTCGACGATCACATCGCCGCGTCGCAGCGCCACATGCCCGGCATGCGCCTGCGCCGCCGGGGAGACGCGCACCAGTGCCAGGGGACGGTGCTGGCCGGCTGGGTGGCGGAGGGCCCGGACGGCGCGCCGCGCGCAAGCGGCACCACCGTGTTCGACCTCGCCGCCGGCGGGCAGATCGCGCGCGTCGTCGGCTTCTGGACGCCGCCGGCCTGACGCGAGCGCCGATCCCCGCGGGATCCACCTGTCGCGTTTCTACAATGCTCTGCCGCCGCCCGGACGCACGATCCGACACGAGAGGAATCGAGCGAAAGGGATCGAAAATGGCCGAGACGAAGACATACGTGGGGAGCTGTCACTGCGGAGAGGTGCGCTACGAGGTCAACATCGAGCTCGGCAAGGTCGTCGCGTGCAACTGCTCCATCTGCTCGCGCATGGGCTGGCTGCTCAGCTTCGTGCCGTCGTCGCAGTTCCGGCTGCAGTCGGGCGAGAAGGTCCTGGCCGACTACCAGTTCGGCAAGAAGCAGATCCACCACCCGTTCTGCACCCGCTGCGGCATCCGCTCGTTCTGCCGCGGCGCCGACAAGGACGGCAACGAGCTTGTCGGGGTCAACGTGCGCTGCCTCGAGGGCGTGGAGATAGACGTGCTCGAGGTCGTGCACCACGACGGCAAGAGCCTCTGACCGCTGCCATGATATGGCGATGAGCCCGATCCTGGTCGCCGACGGTCATCGCCTCGAGTACAGCTGGCACGGGCCCGGGCCGGAGCGAGCGAGCACACTTGTGTTCCTGCACCACGGCATCGGCTGCGCGTCGACCTGGCGCGACTTCCCGGCCGCGCTTGCCGCGGCCACCGGCCTCGGCGCGCTGGTCTACAGCCGGGCCGGCTACGGCGCCTCGGACGAGGTCCCGCTGCCGCGGCCGCTCACCTACATGCACCACGAGGGGCTGGTGGTGCTTCGTCAGTTACTCGACGCGGCCGGCGTGCGCAGCGCCATCCTTGTCGGGCACAGCGACGGCGGCTCGATCGCGCTCGTGCACGCGTCAACCCCGGAGGCGGCGCCGCGCGTGCGCGGCCTGGTGCTCGAAGCGCCGCACGTGTTCGTCGAGGACTGCTCGGTGCGCGCCATCGAGAGCGCGCGCGACGACTACCTGACCGGCGATCTGCGGCCGCGGCTCGAGCGCCGCCACGGCCGCAACGTCAACTGCGCCTTCTGGGGCTGGAACCGGGCCTGGCTCGATCCCGGCTTTCGCAGCTGGAACCTCGAGGCCTACCTGCCGTCGGTGTCGGTCCCGGCGCTGGTCATCCAGGGGCTGGACGATCCGTTCGGCACGCTGGCCCAGGTGGACGCGATCGAGCGCGGGTGCGCGGGCCCGGTCGAGCGCTTCATCCTGAAGGACTGCGGCCACGCGCCGCACCGCGACCGGCCGGAGGCGACCCTGGCCGCCATGGCCGGCTTCATCGGCAAGCTGGCGTGATCACACCCGCGTGGGCGGGAACTCGTTGAGCCCCAGCCAGAACAGGCCGAGCGTGCGGATCGCCTCGGTGAACTGGGTGAAGTCGACCGGCTTGCGCACGTAGCTGTTGGCTCCCAGCGTGTAGCTGCGCGCCACGTCCTCCTCCTCCTTGGACGAGGTGAGGACAACGACCGGCAACAGGCGGGTGCGCTCGTCGGCGCGGATCCGGCGCAGCACCTCGAGGCCGTCGATCCGCGGGAGCTTGAGGTCCAGGAAGACGACCTGCGGCAGCTCGCTCGGGTTTCGCCCCGCGTGCGCGCCGGTCGCGAACAGGAAGTCGAGCGCCTCGACCCCATCGTGCACGACGACGACCTCGTTCATGATCCGGTTGCGCTGGAGCGCGCGGAGCATGAGCAGCTCGTCGTCCCTGTTGTCCTCGACCAGCAAGATGAACCCGCGGTTCTTCATCCGCCTCTCCTCATCACACTCCGCCCGATCCTGCGAGCGTGAAGTGGAACGTCAACCCGTTGTCGACCGCGGCCTCCGCCCAGATGCGACCGCCATGGCGGCGGACGATCCGCTGCACCGTCGCCAGCCCGATGCCGGTGCCCGCAAACTCGCTGGTGGCGTGCAGGCGCTGGAACGGGGTGAACAGCTTGTTGACGTACCTCATGTCGAAGCCAGCGCCGTTGTCGCGTACATAGTAGACGTCGTCGTCATCGCGCACGCAACCGAACTCGATGCGAGTGAGGTCGCGCTGCGCGGAGAACTTCCAGGCGTTGCCGAGCAGGTTCTCCAGCAAGACGCGCAAGAGGTGCGGGTCACCCTGCACCCACAGCCCGTCGTGAACCACGAAGTCGACCTCGCGTTCCGGCTGCGCGGCCTGCAGGTGGGCGAAAACGGACCTGGCGACGTGCGTCAAGTCGACCGGCTCGCGCTGCAACTCCGTGCGGCTCACCCGCGCGAGTGTCAGCAGCGCATCGATGAGGTGACCCATGCGCTCGGCACCGGCGACGATGCGGCGCAGGTAGTCGCGCGCGTCGCCGTCGAGGCGTTCGCCCCAGTCTTCGAGGATCGCGCTGCTGAAGCCGTTGATGCTGCGCAGGGGCGAACGCAAATCGTGCGCCACCGAGTAGCTGAACGCCTCCAGCTCACCCATGGCGATCTCGGCCTCGTCCTTCGCCCTTCGAAGGCGCTCCTCTCCCTCCTTGCGCTCGCTGATGTCGCGGATCGCGCTGCTCAGCAGCGGGCCCTCCTCCGTCTCGATCGGGCTCGAGCTGACCTCGATGGGGAACTCGCTGCCGTCCTTGCGGCGGCCGCGCATGACGAGATCGGCGCCGAGCGAGCGCACGTCCGGCGCGAAGCGGCCGCCGGCGAACAGGTGATCGACCGCCTGGCCCAGCATCTCCTCGCGCGCGTAGCCGAACACGCGCTCGGCCTCGCTGTTGACCAGCGCGATGCGGCCGTCCTGGTCCATGATAACCATCGCCTCCGGCGCCGCCTCGAGCAGCGCGCGGAACTTGGCGTCGGCGGCGCGCTCGCGGCGCAGGGTCGAGATGGCAGCCTCGGCCTGCCTGCGCTCGGTGAGGTCGAGGACGAAGGCGATCGTGCTCGTCTCGTCGAGCGGCGTGACGCCGAGCAGCACCGGCACCTGGTTGCCCTCGCGGCCGCGCAGCTCCACCTCGGGCGCGGTCGCGCCGGCCGTCTCCCCCGTCGGCTCGCGGGCGGCCCGCTCGATGTCGCGCCACCCGCCCTGCGCGAGATCGCCCCAGCGCAGCCGGCCGGCGTCGAGCTCCTCGCGCGAGTGTCCCAGCATCCTCAAGAAAGCGTCGTTGGCGTCGCCGATCGCACCGTCGGCGCCGGCCACGACGATACCGATCAGCCCCGACCCGGCCAGGCGGCGAAATCGGGCCTCGCTGGCGCGCAGCGCCTCGGCGGAGCGGACGCGCTCGGTGATGTCGCGGATGTAGCCGGTGAACATCGGGGATCCCTCGGAGCGGATCCGCACCACGGTCACCTCGGCGGGGAACTCGGTGCCGTCCGAGCGCATGGCGGAGACCTCGATGCGCTTGCCGATGATCCGGGGCGCGCCGCCGTCCAGGTAGCGCTGCAGGCCGTGCTTGTGCGCGTCGCGCAGGCTGGCCGGGACCAGCAGGTCGCCCAGCAGCTTCCCGGTCACGTCGGCGCGCGCGTAGCCGAAGGTTCGCTCCGCGGCCTGGTTGAACTCGACGATCGCCCCGGTGTGGTCCATGGTCACGATGCAGTCGAGCGCGGCCTCGAGCACCGCGGCCTTGCGCGCCTCGCTCTCGCGCAAGGTCAGGTCCGCCGCGCGCATGGCGGTCTGGTCGCGCAGGACCATCACCGCGCCGCGCAGCGCGCCGTCGGCGTCGCGGATCGGCGCGCCGCTGCAGGCGATGGCGCGCTCGCTCCCGTCGCGCCGGATGAGCGCGATGGCTTCGGACAGCCCGAGCAGGGTGCCGTCGTGCAGCAGGTGCTCCGCCGGCCTGGCCACGGCCTGGCGCGCGGACGCGCTCACCAGACGGAGCACCTCGTCCAGCTCGCGACCGGCCGCCTCGGCGGTCGCCCACCCGGTCAGCTCCTCGGCTGCCGGGTTCATGCGCAGGATGCGCCCGGCGCTGTCGGTCGCGACCACCGCGTCGCCGATGCTGTCGAGGATGATGGCCAGATCCGCCTCGCTGCCGCGGACCGCCTGCAGCGCCCGCTGCCGCGCGCTGTCGGAGCGGTGCAGGGCGCGCAGGTTCCACAGCACCAGGCCGGCGAAGAAGACGACGTTGGCCCCGGCGAACAGCGCCAGCCCGCTGTCGAGGTCGAGCAGGCCGGCCTGCTGCGCCCGCAGCCGCAGCCAGCCGAGCGCGACCGGCACCAGGATGGCTGCCGGCAGCACCCGGCGGGCGAGCGCGCCGGCGGGAGAGACGCTCGCCACCACCTGCATGACGCCCTGGTCGGGACGCGCGCACAGGATCGCGGCGCACGCGACGAAAAGACCGAGCGCCGTGTGCAGCGCGATCGATGTGTGCTGGCCCAGCTCGTACAGCTCCGGTGCGCGGTACAGGTAGCCGAGCACAGGCAGCATGGCGCAGGCGCCGACGACGAGGACAAGCCCCTCGGCGCCGCGCAGCCGGCCTCGCGCGGGCGCAAGGTCGAGCAGGATGATGGCCACGCCGACGAGGGTGAAGTGCAGCGCGGCCGCCGGCGACATGCGGCCGGGCGACGACGTCGCGATCGCGCCGGGCGCGTCGCGCGCCAGCAGCTGGTCGATGCCGACGTCGAGGCCCAGCGCGTACTGCAGCAGCGTGGCGGTGCCGAGCAGCGCGACGGCGGCCGCCAGGATCCGCGCCGTGCGCCGCCTGCCCGGGGTCACGCCCGGCTCCTGCTCGAGCCACAGCGCCATACCAACCAGTAGGAAGGCCAGCGCGGTGTTCGCCTTCATCGATACAAGCGACGGGTGCAGGCTCTTGATCACGTGGATGTCGAGCGCCCAGCCGGCCAGCACGAGCACGCCGAGACCGGCCAGCGCGGCGCTGGCGGCCCGCGAGGCGGCGCGGAAGCGGCCAGACAGGCCTGCGTCGGCCGATGCTGTCGTTCCGCTCATCCGTGTCTTCGCCCGCCCCCGGATCGCGCGATCAGGTAGTCCCGGCTCACCGACGCAGCATCACGAGCCGACCTGCCGCGGAGGTGCACCTTGGGGGCGTCGCGCGACCGATCCCGACGCTCCCCGACGGCCTCCCCCTCTCGCGCGAATCGCTCACCATCATATCCTTCTTGTACGGGCGCTGCGTGCCGCGCAATCGGCTTTGGCGGGACGCCTTGCCTTCCGCTGCAGTGCGGCTGCAGTTCTACAGCCGGCGCCGTCGAGGGACGCAGGACACTCGCATCGAGTCTTGTTCGGCACCGTACCAACTCCTGGAGGGGAGTTGTCGGCGGGTGGCCCGCGATCGTCGCCGGCGGAGCCGGTCGCGGCCGCGGTCGGCGCGCTACCCTCCTGCACCGATGTCATCAGGGACAGTCGCCTTCTTCGATCTCCGATCGCACGCTCATCGACGTCAACAGCGGTCTGCTGTGGGCGCGGCACGAGCGCCGCAACGGTCACATCAGCCGCGCGCAGATGGCGCGCGCCCTGGTGTGGACCGCGCTCTACCACGTCGCGGTCATCGACATGGAGACGGCGGTCAACCGGGCTCTGGCTCACTACCGCGGCGTTGACGCCGGGCACCTCGACGAGCGAACGCGCGCCTGGTTCGAGCGCGAGGTGGCGGGACGGCTGCGCCCGCGCGCGGCCGCCGCGATGGAGGAGCACCGCAAGCGCGGCGACGCGCTCGTCATCCTGACAAACAGCTCCTGCTACGAGGCGCGCGCGGCGGCCGAGCGCTGGGGCTTCGACGACTACCTGGCCAACGAGTTCCCCACCGACGCGACCGGACGGCTGCTCGGCGCGTTCGCCCCGCCGCTCTGCTACGGCGCCGGCAAGGTGGCGCGCGCGGAGGCCTGGGCGCGCGCGCGCGGCGCCACCCTCGAGGGCAGCTACTTCTACAGCGACTCCTACTCCGACGTGCCGATGCTGGCGCGGGTCGGGCTGCCGCGCGTGGTGCGCCCGGACCCACGGCTGCGCGTGACCGCGCGCCGGCGCGGCTGGCCGATCCTGGACTGGTGAACGCGTCGGCGTGATACAAGGCGGGCATGCAGGACGACCAGGAGGTCGCGCGCGCGTTCTGGATCGTCGCGCCCGGACGCGGTGAGCTGCGCGACGCGCCGGCGCCGCGCCCCGGGCCGGGCCAGGTGCTGGTCGAGACGATGTACAGCGGGGTGAGCCGCGGCACCGAGATGCTCGTGTTCGGCGGCCGCGTGCCGCCGGCCGTGCGCGCCCGCATGCGCGCGCCCCACCAGGAGGGGGAGTTCGACTTCCCGGTCAAGTACGGCTACGCCAGCGTCGGGCGCGTGCTGGGCGGCCCGGCCGAGCTGACCGGTCGCGCCGTCTTCTGTCTTCACCCGCACCAGACCCGCTACGCGGTGGACGCCGCCGCGGTGGTCGCCATCCCGCCGTCGGTGCCGCCCGAGCGCGCGGTGCTGGCCGCCAACGTGGAGACCGCAATCAACGGCATGTGGGACGCGGGCATCGCGCTCGGCGATCGCGTCGCCGTCGTCGGCGGCGGCGTGGTCGGGTGTCTCGCGGCCTACCTGGCGGCGCGCGTGCCCGGCTGCGACGTGGAGCTCGTCGACGTCGACCCGAGCCGCGCGCAGATCGCCGCCGCGCTGGGCGCGCGCTTCGCCGAGCCGGCCCAGGCCCGCGGCGAGGCCGATCTGGTCGTGCACGCCAGCGGCGACGCGGCCGGGCTGCGCACCGCGCTGGCGCTGGCCGGCGACGAGGCCACCATCGTCGAGCTGTCCTGGTTCGGCGACCGCGAGGTGGCGCTGCCGCTCGGTGAATCGTTCCATCACCGGCGGCTGACCCTGCGCTCGTCGCAGGTCGGCTCCATCCCGCCGTCGCGGCGGCCGCGCTGGACCCACCGGCGCCGGCTCGCGCTCGCGCTCGAGCTGCTCGGCGACGCGGCGCTCGACGTGCTGTTCACCAGCGAGGGCGCGTTCGAGCAGCTGCCGGTCGACATGGAGCGGCTGGCCCGGCCCGGCCTGCACCTGTGCCACCGGGTGCGCTACGCCGCGGGCGTCTGATCACGCAGGGCGCAGTCGAACAGGATGTCCGGGCCCATGGCGAAGTGGCGGCACGAGAACGCGATCGCCTGCGACAGCTCCTCGATGACCGGCAGCGAGAAGGCGGCGCGGCCGGAGCCGAGGATGCACGGCGCCACCGCCACGTGAAGGCGGTCGAGGGCGCCGGCGGCCAGGAAGCGCGACAGGGTCACGCCGCCCCCCTCGATGAAGACGCGCTCGAGGCCGCGCGCGCGCAGCGCTTCGAGGATCGCCGCGACCGGCAGCCCGCCGCCGTCGTCGCGCTCGATCGCCACCACCTCGGCGTGTCCGTGGCGGTCGCCGCCGGCGGCGCCGGCCGAGCAGACCAGCAGTGTCCGGGTCTCGCCGTCCTGGAACACGCTGAAGCGCTCGTCGAGCCGGCGCTGCGGATCGATCACCACGCGCACCGGGTGGGTCCCGGCGACCAGGCGCGTGGTCAGCCGCGGATCGTCCTTCTCGACGGTCCCGGCGCCGACCAGCACGGCGTCGAACAGCGCCCGCATGCGGTGGGCGTGCTCGAGGTCGGCCTGTCCGCTGATGAACTGCGACGCGCCCGACTCGGTGGCGATGCGCCCGTCGAGGCTCTGGGCCAGATGCCCGACGACGAGCCGCCGGCTGCCCGCCCCCACGCAGAGCGGCATGTAGAGGTCGAACAGGTTCTCCAGCTGGGTGCGCCCGGCGCCCGCGCCGATGCTCCGATCATGCTCGGGCCACGACCATCCGCCGGCCGTGTCGGGACGCGCGACGATCCACGCGTCCGGCGAGCCGGGCGAGACCTCGCGCGCGCTGCCGTCTCCCTCGACGCTCAGGCCGACGGCGGCGGCGACAGGACGACCACCGTGTGCGCGCTCGGCCAGGCTGCACAGCAGCGACCACGCGCGGTCGAGCTCTCCGCCACCCACCGCGCGTCCCGGCGGCTCAGGCCGGCTCCGGCTCGGCGCCCGCGAGCGCGAGCAGATTGCCGAGGTCGTGGCCGAGCTCGCGGTGCTTTGTCTCGAGGTAGTCGCGGTTGTGCTGGTTGACGGCGCCGAACGCGGACGCGCGCGACTCGACGGCGATGCCGGCGCGCTCGAGCGCCTCGACCTTTTCCGGGTTGTTCGTGTGAAGGATCACGCGCGATGCGCCCAGGTGGAGCAGGATGTCGGCGGCCAGGTGGAACTCGCGCATGTCGGTGGGAAAGCCGAGCTCGTGGTTGGCCTCGATCGTGTCGGCGCCGGCCGCCTGCAGGGCGTAGGCGCGGATCTTGTTGCCGAGGCCGATGCCGCGGCCCTCCTGTCTCAGATACACGACCGCGCCGCGGCCGCGCTCGGCGATCATCGACATCGCCTGCTCCAGCTGGTCGCGGCAGTCGCACTTGAGCGAGCCGAAGACCTCACCGGTCAGACACTCGGAGTGGACCCGGACCAGCGCCGGCTCCGGCCCTGACAGGTCGCCCATGACCGCGGCGTAGGCCTGCTCGCCGTCGGGCGAGCGATAGCACAGGAAGCGAAATGCTCCCTTGTCGGTCACGAGGGCCGACTCCACGACCAACAAGCCGGGACCTTGCGCCGGGGCGAGGACCTCGACTCTGGCGGAACTGCAAGACCGTCGCATACTAGCCTAAGCTGTCAACGAATCCGGGGGAGGGCGGTAGCTTACACGCTGGGGTGGGCCGACTCAACCGGGGTGGTCCGGCCCGACCGCGCGTGGCACACAATTGCCGGATCGGATGAGCCGCCTTGCCTTCGTCCTGCCGAGCGGCAGCCACCTGGTGACGGGCGGAAACATCTACAACCGCGAGCTGCTCGGCGCGGCGCGCCGCCACAGAGCCGTCAACGCGCTCTCGGTGGCGGACTGGGAGCGCCAGGTGGCCGACGGTGAGCCCGGCACGTTCGTCGTCGACACGCTGAACATGAGCGACTTCCTGCGCGCGGTGGCGGCGCCGCGCGAGCAGCAGCGCTTCCTGCTCGTGGTTCACCTCCTGCCCAGCATGGACCCGGTTCGCGACCGCGATGATGCTTCACTCGCGGTCGAGCGTGAGGCGCTGCCCCGCTTCGACGGGTTTCTGGTCACCAGCGCCTACACCGCCGGGCAGCTGCGCGCGCGCGGGCGTGGCCAGCCGTGTCTGATCGTGCCGCCGGGGCTGCCGGAGCGGGCGCGGCCGCCGCTCGAGCCGGGGCCCGACCTGCGCGCGCTCATCGTCGGCAACCTGGTGGCCAACAAGGGCGTGCTGCCCTTCATCGAGGCGCTGTCCTCCGCCGTGCGCGCGGGCGACCGCCTGGCTGTCGATGTGGTCGGGCGGCTCGATCTCGACGCGGACCACGCCGAGGCCTGTCTGCGCGCCGCGCGCGGCGCCGGGCTCATCGACAGCGATGGTGGGCCGCTGCGCTTCTGCGGGCCGGCCTCGTACGAGGAGATGGACGATCACTACCGGCGGGCGTCGCTGTTTCTGTCCCCCTCGCTGATGGAGACGTACGGCATGGCGCTGCAGGAGGCGCGCGCGTTCGGAGTGCCGATCCTGGCCTGCGATGCCGGCAACTCGGCCGCTCACGTGGAGGAGGGCGTGAACGGACATCTCTATCGATCGATCCCGGAGCTGGTTGTAGGGCTGATGGAGCTGGTTCGCTCACCTCGCGAGCTGCGGCGGCTCTTCGCATCGGCGCAGGCCGCGCGTACCGGCGGCGACTACACGTGGGACGTGGCGGCCCGCGACTTCCTGCGCCAGCTCGATGAGTTCGAGCGCGCGGCCGGGGCCCGGAGCGCGCCCGGGTAGGCCCGGCTCCCGTTCGCGGCGAGCCGGTGCTATAAAAGCCAGGCTCATGCAGCGACGCATCGGCGCTCTCGTAGCTGCTGCGGTTGCCGTCCTGGGAGCCGTTGTGGTGCTTTTCATCCGCGTTCGCGCGGAGCCGGACCCGGCCGTGTCCGAACAGGCGCTGCGCGAGGCCAAGGCCAGCTTCGAGCGCGCGAGCCGCGCGCCCGCGACGCCAGCGCCGGCGCCGGCGCCATCGATCCCCCCGCCGCGCCGGGAGCCGGCCGCGCCGGACGAGGAGTCCGGTGGGGCGGCCGCGCGCGCGGGAGCCAGCGAGCAGCGGCCGTCGCGCGTGCCGCCGACGCTCTCGTCCGGCGTGCGCCGCGAGGGGCGCGATCGCGCCACCGGCGAGAATCCGACGGACCTGCCGCCCGACGCCAGCCCGGAGCTGGTCGAGAAGCGCAACATGGTCAGCGACGCGTACGACCACGGCGATTTCGAGGCCGCGTTCCGGCATGCGGAGGACTTCCTCCACCTCCAGTCGGACAACGTGTACATCAAGCGCGTGGCGGCGGTCTCGGCCTGCGCCCTGGGCGACCAGGCCGCCGCGCTCAAGCACTACCAGGAGTCGACCGAGGCCAACAAGCGCATCATCCAGCTGCGCTGTAGCCGCTACGGTGTCGACCTCTGACGGTGAGCCGGCCGGCGGCGATGCCGGCGGCCGCCCGACCGCTCCTCGGGCCCATCGGGCCCATCGATCGATCACCGCGATCCGGCCGGCCCTGCCGGCGATCGCGCTGGCGCTGGTGGCCACCGCGGTCCTGTACGGCGTGGCGGTGCGCGCGCTGTGGCTGCCCGGCAGACACGACCTCGCCATCGAGATGGACGCGCGCGAGCACGGGACGCTGCGCGTGACGCCGCACGTGGGGCGCGGCTACAGCCCGAGCGACGCGCAGGACCAGCCGCTGCGCCCGGGCCGTCGCACGTATGGCGCCTCGCTGCCGTACGACGCGCGAGCGGTCAAGGTGCAGCTCCTGTTCCCGCCGGCCTCGTTCACCGTCGGTCGGATCCTCGTTAACGGGCACGAGATCGCGCCGGGCAGCCGCACGCGAATCCAGGAGACGCCGACCTCGATCATCGTGGACAAGTTGCCCGCCCTGATCGATCCGATCCCGGGCTGGGGCCACGCGCTGTGCCTCCTGCTCGCCGCCGGGGCCGTCGCGGGCGGGCTGGCGGCAGTGCGCCGCCGCGCGATCGCGCCGTCGTTCGAGCCGGAGGCGCTGCTGACCCCGGCCGGCCTGCTGGCGGCCGGCGCGCTCGCCGGCGGCGCCGTGCTGGCGCTGGCCACCTGCGCCGACGTGTACAGCGTGCTGGTGCGGCCGATCGACAACCCGCCGTACTGGCCGATCAGCATCGTCAACCCGCGCGTCCCCGGTGCTGCCGAGCTGCTGCTCGCCTGCGCCGTGTTCCTGGCCTTCGTCCCGGCCGCGCGCCACGTGCTGCGCGGCGGCCGCTCGGCGCTGCCGGTGCTCCTGCTGCTGGCCGCGGCCACGGCCCTGGCAAGCAATCTCCTGGCCGGCGCCGAGCACGGCCTGCTGGTGCCGCTGTCCGAGCCGAGCTCGTACCTGGCCGACGCCCGCGACGTGCGCGACCCGGCCGGTTTTCTGGCCTCGTTCACCGAGCGCCAGCTGCAGCTGCGCACGCACTCGAAGACCCATCCGCCGGGCGCGATCCTGGTCTATCACGCCCTTCACCGCATGCTCGGCGATCCGATGCTCATCGCCATCGCGCTCGGCGTCGTCACGTCGATCGCGACCGCGGCGCTCGTGTACGGCGTGGCGCGGCGCATGCTCGATCGACAGCAGGCGCTGTTCGCGGCGCTGCTGGCCGCGGCGCTGCCGGCCGCGCAGATCTACGGCGTCTCCAGCCTGGACGCGCTGGTCTGCGCCCTGTTCACCGCGGTGCTTTACTGCACCCTGCATCCGGATCCGCGGATCCGCTACGGAGGCGGCGTGCTCGCCCTGTTCGCGGCGACCTTCGTCAGCTTCGGCGCGCTGTTCCTGGTGCCGGTGCTCATCGGCCGCGAGCTCCTGGCCCGCCGCTCGCTGCGCACCGCGGCGGTGCTCGTGCTCGGGGTCGCCGCCGCGTACGCCATCCTCGCCGTGGCCACCGGCTTCGACTGGCTCGAGTCGCTGCGCATCGCGTCGCGGCGCGAGAACCCGGGCGGCTTCCGCCTGCTGGTCAATCCCGGCGAGTACCTGTTCACCCGCATCGAGTGCGCGGCCGAGATGGCGCTGTTCGCCGGCCCGGTCGTGATCGCGCTGTGGGCGGCCGGGCTGCGCGCCGCGCGCGCGGCGGCGCGGCCGGTGTGGCAGCTGGCCGGCCTCGGCGCGCTGACCCTGCTGGCCATGTTCCTGTCGGGCAGCTTCAAGACCGGCGAGACGGCGCGCGCCTGTCTCTTCTTCATCCCGTACCTGGTGCTGCCGGTGGCGGCGCTGGTCGGCGACGGACGCGCGCTCGAACGCGCGCGCCAGCTCGATGTCGTCTGCCTGGCCATGGCGCAGTCCCTGGCCATGCAGCTGTGCGGCGACTTCTTCTGGTAACCTCGCCGGTCGCTGCAGGCAGGACGATGAGCAAGGTCCGCGACTACTACGACGCGAACACGTGGAAGTGGCTCCTGTCCGGGACCGACGGGGCGCTGCACCGCGAGCTGTGGGGGCCCGGCACCTCGTCGCGGCGCGAGGCGATGCACTACATCCACCGCCGCGTGCTCGACCAGGTGATGGAGCTGTGCCCGTCGGGCGAGGCGCGCATCCTCGATCTGGGCTGCGGCGTGGGAGCGGGCGCGCTGTACCTGGCCCGCCACATCCCGGCCGAGGTGCACGGCATCTCGCTCAGCCCGCGCCAGGTCGCCCACGCGCGTCGCCGGGCGGCCCGGCACAACGGCGAGCTGGCCGGCACCTGCACGTTTCACGAGGCCGACTTCTGCGCCCTGCCGCCGGCGGTGGCTCAGGTGGTGGCGGGGGCGGACCTGGCCTACGCGATCGAGTCGTTCGTCCACGCCGAGTCGGCGGCCGCCTTCTTCGAGCAGGCGGCGCGCGCGCTGCGCCCGGGCGGCCGTCTGGTCCTGATCGACGATCTGCTGACCGGCAGCGGCGCCGTCGCCGACGATCCGCGCATCGCCGACTTCCGCGCCGGCTGGCAGGTGAACAGCCTGCTCGGCGCCGACCAGGTGGCCGCGGTGGCAGCCGGCGCCGGCCTCTCGCTGGCGGGCCGGACCTCGCTGTCGCCGTACATGCGGCTGGGCCGGCCGCGCGACCGCGTCATCCGCGCGCTGCAGCCGGTGCTGCGCGCCGGCCGGCGCTACAGCCACTGGTGCCAGTCGCTGGTCGGCGGCGACGCCCTGCAGCGCTGCCATCAGGCCGGCCTCATGGAATACGACGAGCTCGTGCTGGTCAGGTCATGACCGCCGACCAGGGCCGCGAGTCGCTCCACGCCTGGTCGCTGGGCATGGCGATCGCGAGCCTCGTCGCCATGGCGGGCTGGCTGCTGGCGCCGGACGCGCTGTCGCCGGAGACGATGACAGCGGTCTACAGCGCGTGGACCCTGGGCGCGTTCGGCTACCTGTTCGCGCGCATCCGGGGGCACCGGCGCCTGGCCGACGTCGTGACCGGGGTGCGCGTGCTGCTGTGCGTGGTCCTGTTCGCCGGCCACGCCCTCGATCCGCACGCCGCCTGGTGGAAGGTGGCGGTGGCCACCGCGATCATCGTGCTGGACGCCGTCAACGGGGCGGTGGCGCGCCGCGAGGGACCGACCGAGCGCGGCGCGGTGTTCGACATGGAGAGCGACGCGTTCTACCTCGTCACCATGTGCGGCATCGCGCACGTCTACCTCGACGTGCACCCGCTGGTGTTCATCATCGGCGCCCTGCGCCCGGTCTACGTGTGCGCTTGGGCGGTGCTGGTTTTCTTCATCGAGCCGCCCAGCCCCAACCGCAAAGGATCGAGCCTGGGCCGCGTCATCCACCTGCTCACCGTGATCGCGCTCATCGCCGTGCTCAGCCCGATCTTCGGGGCCGGCGCGAAGACCGCGATCGCGGCGCTCGGCGCGGCGGTCATCTGCTACTCGTACGCGGTCCACCTGCGCCCGTCGCGGGAGGTCGAGAAACAGGAGCCCTGAGGCCGGCCTGCCCGTCGGCGCCCCGCGTTGCATATCGCGGGGACACCTACTATAAAAGGCCCCTCCTCACCCCTGGGTTCACCGAGAGAGGTCCTGAGCATGTTTACGCTGACGATCCGTGACTACCTGAAGTGCGCACACTCGCTCAAGGGCGAGATCTTTGGCCCGGCCCAGCTGATGCACGTCATCACCTACGAGGTGGAGGCCGTGTTCATGACCGAGGAGCTCGACGAGTACGGGCTCATCGTCGACTTCGCGTCCACGCAGAGCGCGCTGCAGGACATCCTGAGCGCGATGAACTTCAAGAACCTGGATGATCTGCCCCAGCTGCGCGGCAAGAACACGACCACCGAGTTCCTCTGCCAGTACATCCACGAGCACATCAGCAACGAGGTCGCCGACCAGTTCAAGGGCAAGCTGCGCGTGGTGCTGCGCGAGAGCGCGGTGGCCGAGGTCTCGTACGAGAAGCCGGTCGCCAAGAAGAAGTAGGCCGTGACCGTGCGCGGCCTCGCACGGTTCGAGGTGTCCGGCCGCGCGCTCGCGCTGTGGCTGCTCGCCGCCTACGTCGCCATCGCGGCGATCCATCTGGCGAGCGGCCTCGATCTGGAGGCGTGGGACGACTCCTACTTCTTCAAGCGCATCGGCCTGAACATCCTCGAGCACGGGACCGCGGCCTGGAACGTCGAGGACGGTCCGGTCTACGGCAACACGTCGCAGGGCTTCCAGCTCGTCGCGCTGATCCCGCTCCTGCTCGACGCCGATCACTACATCGCCATCATCAAGCTGCTGTCGGCGGCGGCGATGGTGCTCCTGTTCGCCGTGTACACGGCGGCGGCGCGGCGGGTCGAGGATCCGGCCGACCGGGCCGCGGCGCTCGGCGCCGCCGTGCTGGGCGCGTCGGCGCCGTACCTCCTCCTGCTCGTGCACAGCGGGATGGAGACGTGCCTGTCGTTCGTCGTCATCGCCGTCAACCTGGTCGCCATCCACCGCGGCGCCGCGACTCGCCGGGCGATGGCGTGGGTCGTCGGCAGCACGGTGCTGGTCTACCTGACCCGGCCGGACGCGGTCGCCATCTCGCTGGTGAGCATGGCGATCTACTACTGGGCGCGCGACCGGCGGCCGCCCTGGCGCGCGATGCTGCTGTGCGGTCTGGCGCTGGCGGTGGTGCTCGGGCTGTGCAAGCTCTACTTCGGCACCGCGTTCCCGCTCGCCTTCTACCTCAAGTCGCGCGCGCTCACCGTCTACACGGCGGACTTCGTGAGCCTCGACTTCGGCATCAAGCACCGCAACCTGCTCGGGTTGCTGGTCATGGCGGCGCCGCTCCTGTACGTGGCGGCGCACGGGCGCAGCGCGTGGACGGCGGCGCTGGTGTCGTCGTTCGTCCTGTTCAACGTCTATCACTGGGTCTCCACCGTCGAGGTGATGGGCTCGTTCGCGCGCTTCTACCTGCCCAGCCTGGTGCCGCTGACCCTGGCGGCCATCGAGGCCGCGCCGCGCATGCGCCAGCGCTCGCGCCCGCTGGTCGCGGTCCTGTTCTGCGTCGCGTACGTGCTGGCCGTGATGTACCTGCACCAGCACCGGCTGATCTACGACGAGAAGGACCGCTTCATCGCGCGCATCTCCGATGATCTGTACGTCGGCTACGCCGTGGGCGCGGCGATCCTCGTCGTCGGTGCGCGGCTACATGCCGCGGCCGCCCTTGTGGCGGTGGCGATCCTGGTGACAGGCGTGACCGGGCTGCCGCTGCGGGCGCCGCGGCTTCACTCCGACCAGAGCCTGATCGCCAGCCACATCGAGCGCCCCACCACGGTGCGCGGCATCCGCGCGGTCAAGGCGTGCATCGCGCAGCCGCTGCGCATGTATCACACCGAGATCGGCGTGCCGGGCGTGATGTTCCAGGACTCGACGGTCACCGACATGGCCGGGCTCATGGACGAGGAGATCGCGCTGCGCGGCATGGACTTCGACGCCCGCTGCATGCGCGACCGGCCCGAGGTCATCTTCCTGCCCCATCGCAACTACAAGTCGCTGCGCGACCAGATCGCACGCGGCGCCTGCATCCGCGACTACAAGCGGGTGGTGCGCGACTCGAGCTCGCCGCTCTACATCCGCAAGGACCTGATCGGCGAGTTCCTGCCCTGCGCGAGGCGGGTCGGGGACCGCTGGATCGACGCGCGGTAGCCGGCGAGGTTGCGATGGACCAGAGCTCGTCTCCACGGTGGCTGCGCGTGTCGGTGGTGGCGGCGGTGGCCGCTGCCCTGGCCGCGCTGGCGGTCAACGCGGCCCACTACTACCCGTTCATCTCCGACGACTCCTTCATCTCGCTGCGCTACGCCGAGCGGCTGCTGCAGGGCGACGGGCTGACCTGGACCGACGGGCCGCCGGTCGAGGGCTACAGCAATCTCCTGTGGACTCTGCTGTGCGCGGCGGTCGGCGCGGTGGGCGTCGATCTCGTCGTGGCGGCGCGCGTGCTCGGGCTCCTCGGCATGGGCGCGGCGGTCCTCGCGATCCTGTGGGCGGTGAGGCCCCGGCGGCCGATCGAGGTCGGGTCGGCGACGGTGGGGATGATGGCGCTCGCGGTGTCGGGCGCGGCCGGGGCGTGGGCGGTGGGTGGTCTGGAGCAGCCGCTGGTCGCCGGGCTGCTGGCCTGGGCGCTGGCGACGTGCGGGCCGCTGCTCGATGTGGAGACGCCGTCGCGCCGGCAGGTGGTGGTGCCCGGGGTGCTGCTGGCGCTGCTGACCCTGAGCAGGGCGGACGGGGCGGTCCTGGTGGCCGCTCTCTGTGCCGGCGTGGTCGCGCATGCAGCGGCTGCGGTGGTCGGGGTGGCGGCGCGGGCTGCTGCTGGCGGCGCTTCCCGCGGCGGCGTTCGTCGGGCAGCTCGGATTTCGGGTCGTGTACTACGACGCGTGGATCCCCAACACGGCGCTGGTCAAGGTCGCCTTCACGATCGATCGGTTGCGGGGGGGCGGGGCGTATGTGCTGGCCGCGGCGCTGTCGACGATCTTGATCGTGGTCGTCGCCCTGGTGCCTGTGATCGTCGGGGCGCGGCGCCGGGGGCCGCGCTGGCGGCTGGCCGTCCTGGCGTGGATCGTCGGGATCGGATGGGCCGCCTATGTCGTCTTCATCGGCGGGGACATCTTTCCGGCGCACCGGCACTGGCTCCCGACGCTGGTGGCGCTGTGCATGGCCGCCGGGCTTGGTGGTTGCCTGCTCTCGTCGGCGAGGTGGCCGCGTGCGGAGTGGATCGCGCTGGGAGTCGGGGTGGTAGCCGTCGTCCTGTTCGGGCTCAGGCAGCCTCGCGACCGCGAGAACCGGCGGGCGGTGACGGAGCGGTGGGAGTACAACGGCGAGGCGGTCGGGCGGCTGCTGCATGACGCGTTCGGCGATCGACAGCCGCTGCTGGCGGCCGCCACCGTCGGCAGTCTCTGCTACCACGCGAAGCTTCCCGGCCTGGACATGCTCGGGCTGAACGACCGGACGATCGCCAGCCGGCGGCCCGATGACTTCGGCACCGGGATGATCGGGCACGAGCTCGGCGACGGGGTCTACGCGATGAGTCGGCGGCCCGACCTTGTCGTCTTCTGCGGGCCGACCGGGCGGCAGAAGCCGTGCTCGCGGGGCGAGAAGGAGATGGTCGAGCTGCCGGAGTTTCGGCGTGAGTACCAGCTGGTGCAGTTCCGGGCGACGGATCCGGTCGAGGTGACCGCGCGGGTGTGGGTGCGGAGGATGGGAACGGTCGGGATCGAGATCGAGTCGGGGGGGAACGGGGTCGTCGTGCCGGGGTTTCTTTTTCGGGGGTATCGGGCGGAGCGGGCGGAGCAGGACCGGGACGGGCGGATGGGGTTACGGGTGCCGGCCGGGGTGGAGGCTTCGACGGGGGTGGAGGTCGGGAAGGGGCAGTGGAGGATGAAGGTCGAGAGTGATGTGGTGCCGGGGAGGGCCTGGGTGCGGGTCGCGGGGAAGAGGATCTCTGGTGAGGGTGGAGAGGTTGCGTTCGAGAGTGCCGGGGACGAGGTCCGGATCGGGGTGAGGGCGGGCGAGAAGATGCACTTGCGGCGCGTGGTGCTCGTCCGGGATCGGTGATCGGGCCGCTGAGGACCTACTCCTCGAAGCGAGTCGTGTGGTCGCGATCGCGGTCGTATCGTCTCGTGAGCGGAAACGGCGGCAACCAGGACTCGCGACGGACGATCCAGCTCTCGTAGGTCGGCATCAGCTGGTCCGGGGCATCCAGGGATCCCAGGTTCACTTCGATCTCATCTCCGCTGCGTCCGAAGACGGGCGAGCCGCAGCGGGGACAGAAGAACCGCCCGGCGTAGTCGCGTGTCTCGCCTTCGATCGTCACCGCATCCTGAGGGAAGATCGCGGAAGCGTGAAACAGGGCCCCATGATGCTTGCGGCAGTCGAGACAGTGACAGAGGCCGACCCGGTACGGGCGTCCCGTGGCCACGAGTCTGACGTTGCCGCACAGGCAACCGCCGGTGAATCGGTCCATGCTGCGTCTCCTCCAGGATCAAGCGGTCGGAAGGGGTTCCAGCGAACAGCACTGGAAGTGTAGTTGCCGGCTCCGGAGGGCGCACCCCGAGGCTCGCGCGCGCCACGAACAGGCGTCGAGGCCCGCGCCGAGCTCAGCGGTCGACGGCGAGGACGATGGCGCCGGGAAGCGCGCCCAGCAGCGACAGCAGGCCGTAGAGGACCGAGCTGGCCATCGCCGCTTCGGGGCTGAGGCCGGCCATGCTCCACAGGGCCACGGCGGAGGCCTCGCGGAGGCCCCAGCCGCCGATGGAGATGGGGATGGACATCGCGAAGAGCGCGCCGGGGACGAGGGCGAGGAGATGGAAGAAGGACAGGGGGGCGTGAACGGCCCGGGCGGCGCAGTAGAACATTGCGACGCAGCTGCCGGTGACGAGGAAGCCGAGGCCCAGCTGTGACAGCAGCGTCCGGCGGCCCAGGAGCGCGAGGCGGGCGTCGGTGAAGAAGCGCTCGATGCGGCCGCCGCCGTGGCGGCGGGCGAGGACGGCGATGGTGAGGAGGATCGCGCCGACCAGGGCCGCCGCGCCGACCAGCGGGACCCAGATGTGCAGTGCTGGCGAAGGCGTCCGGCATCCACAGCCACAAGGGGAGGCTGACGAGCACCCAGATGGCGATGACCATCTGGTTGGCGATGCGCTCGAGGATGACGGCGCGGATGGCCGCGCCCATGCCGCCTCGCTGCTCCTCGGAGGCGCGCTTGCCGTGGCGCCAGGCGCGCAGGGCATCGCCGGCGATGCCGCCGGGGAGGACCTGGTTGAGGAAGCCGGCCAGGTAGAACTCCTTCACCGATCGCTCGATCGAGATGCCCGCTCCCACGCAGTGGGCGGTGAAGCGCCAGCGCAGCGCGGCGAACGCCATCGCCAGGGTCGCGCAGGCGAACCCGAACGCGACCCACAGCGGATCGGCGCCGGCCAGGCGGTGGAGCAGCGCCTCGCGGCCGCTCAGCTGCCACAGGATCACGAGCAGGGTGACGCTCACGAAGATCTGCACGGGTGCGCGAAGCGCGCGCAGCCTCGCGGATGTGGCCGTCATGTCCAGGAGCGCACCACCTGATCGACCTCGACATGTAGCACGACCCGGCGGGCCGGGCCTGAGACCTTGTCAGCCCTCGGGGCGCCATCTAACATCCGCCGCCCACCATGGCTGAAGGCCAGGTCACCGACGCGCCCAGCCCGTTCGTGCGCTATCTCTCGGCCAAGCGCTCGGTCGACGAGCGCGCGCTCAACCGGGTGGTGCTCGAAGCCCTGCGCGCGCACATCGACCCCGCCGGCGCGCCGCTGCGCATCCTCGAGGTCGGCGCCGGCAACGGCACCATGGTGCCGCGCCTCGTCGAGTGGGGCCTGGTCCAGCGCGCCGACTACGTCGGGCTCGACTCCGACGGCGAGGCCGTGGCCGACGGCGCCGCCGCCGTGCCGGCGTGGGCGGCCGCTCTCGGGCTCGCCGCGGCCGCCGAGCCGGGTGGCCCCGACACGACGTCGTGGCGCGTGCGCGGCGACCGGCTCGATCTGGCGGTGCACATGGTCTGCGGCGACCTGCTGCGCTTCGATCCCGGCGCGGCCGCGTTCGACCTCGTCATCGCCAACGTCTTTCTCGACATGGTCAACGTGGCGGCGGTGCTGCCGCTCTTGTGGCGCTGGCTGCGACCCGATGGCCACTTCTGGTTCACGCTCAACTACGACGGCGAGACGATCCTCGAGCCGGCCATCGCGCCGGACCTCGAGGAGCAGATCTTCGCCCTCTACCACCGCAGCATGGACGAGCGGCAGCGCGACGGACGGCGATCGGGCGACAGCCGCTGCGGACGCCACCTGTTCGGCCACCTGGCCGACAGCGGGGCCGAGATCCTGGCCGCGGGCAGCGCCGACTCGATCGTGTTTCCGAGCGGCGGGCGCTACCCGGGCGACGAGGCGGTGTTCCTGCACCACATCATCGACATGATCGACGGCGAGCTGCGCGGGCATCCGCAGCTCGACCAGGCGGGCTTCGCCGCGTGGCTGCAGGAGCGCCGTCGCCAGATCGACGGCGCCCGCCTCGTGTACATCTGCCACCAGATCGACTTCTTCGGCCGCGTGCCCCCGGCTGCGCGCCGGGCCCCCGGCCCATAGGCGGCCTACGGCGATTCGATCTCCGCTCGCGCCAGCGCGAGCAGGTTGCCGAGATCGTGGCCGAGCTCGCGATGCTTGGTCTCGAGGTAGTCGCGGTTGTGCTGGTTGACGGTGCCGAACGCCGACGCCCGCGACGCGACGGCGATGCCGTTGTCAACCAGCGCCTGCACCTTCTCCGGGTTGTTCGTGTGCAGCACGACGCTGGTGGCGCCCAGGTCGCGCAGGATGGCGGCGGCCAGGTGGAACTCGCGCAGGTCGGTGGGAAAGCCGAGCTCGTGGTTGGCCTCGATCGTGTCGGCGCCGCGCGCCTGCAGCGCGTAGGCGCGGATCTTGTTGCCGAGACCGATGCCGCGCCCTTCCTGGCGCAGGTAGACCACCGCGCCGCGGCCGCGCTCGGCCACCAGCGCCATCGCCTGCTCGAGCTGATCGCGGCAATCGCACTTGAGCGAGCTGAAGACCTCTCCGGTCATGCACTCGGAGTGGACGCGAACGAAGGCGGGTTCGGAGCCGGCCAGGTCGCCCATGACAACGGCAAACGCTTCCTCGCCCTCGACTGACTCGTAGCGCAGGAAGCGAAACACGCCCTTGTCGGTGGAGAGCTCCGACTCGCTCCGCAGCGCTGCGAAGGGAGCGGTCGAAGCGGCTCGGGCGCTACTGCTGGACAGTCCCATCTAGACTAACTCCTTGGAATTCCAAGCGGCGGGCCATAGCTTACACGCATCGGGCCGATCCTCTCAACCGACTGCCCCGTCTGCGACTCCAGCTCCCAAGTGCGCGTGGTTCGCGCACGGTTCGGACCTTTTGTCGGATGCGCAGGAGTTCCGAGGATGACGGGCCATTGGATGTGCATCATTCTTGCGAGACGGCTGATCTTTTCCGGTCGATTGCAACGAGCTTCACGGTTGCGAGAGGCACTTACGTTCGTCACGCACTCACGCCCCGGGCTGCTAGCCATGAAACTTTTCTCTCTCGTGCGACGGGCCGGCCGCCGGCCGCGCCTCGCCATCGCCTTGTTCGCCTGCTCCGCCCTCCTTTGCGCCTGCGACGGCGGGGACTCTGATCCGGGGGACGACGGCGACGATGCCGCGGACGACGGCGGCGACGCCCAGGACGACGGTGCCGACGGTGCCGGTCCGGAGGCGTGCTTGCGCACGGTCGACGACATCGACGGCCCGGCCACGTACGTCTACACGGTGGACTGGTCGCCGATCGACGACCTCATCCTCATGGGCACGGACGCGGACGTGCGCCTGCTCCAGGCCGACGCCGACACCGAGGAGCTCGCGCTGGTCAACAGCATCGAGGTGCGGCCGCGCTCCAACGTCATCAAGTGGTCGGCCGACGGCCTGCACGCGCTCAGCGTCGGGCTCGAGGTGCAGCTGTTCGAGATCACGCGCGACCCGCCGGCCCTCGTCCACCTGGACAGCTACACCGGCCACGAGGGGGACATCTACGGCCTGGACTGGCATCCCGACGGCAGGCACGCGCTGACCGGCGGCCGCGACGCCACCGTGCGTCTCCTCGCCGTCGACACCGAGGCCGGCACTCTCGTCGAGCAGGCAATCTTCTACGGCCATCACGGCAAGGTGCTCGGCGCCCACTGGGCTCCGGACGGCCGCCACGCCATCACCGTCGGTGAGGACGGCACCACCCGCCTGCTGTCGATCGACCTGGAAGTCGACCCGCCCGCGATCGAGCAGATGGAGCTCGAGATCGACGGCGACCTCGAGAACGCCGTGTCATGGGCCGCCGCCGGCAACCCGGTGCTGACCGGCACCTGGTACGAGCGTCACGTGGTGCAGGTCTGGTCGGTCAACGTCGAGGCCGCCACCTTCACGCTGATGAGCGAGTACGCCCAGCATCCGACCGGCGTGACGTCGCTGGAGTGGAGCCGCGACCGCGAGCGCATCGCGACAGCCGGGCACGACGACACCGTCGCGCTGTCGCGGTACCAGGACGGCGAGCTCACCCCCATCGCCACGCTGGAGGGCCACGACACCGGCGTTCACGCGGTCAGCTGGTCGCCCGACGAGAACTACATGGCCGTGGCGTCGAGCGCGATCGACCGGGTGTCGCTGCTGAACGCGGCGGACTGCCCGCGGAGCGAGCCTCAGTAGCGTTCCAGCCGGCCGGCCTGCTGGCGGCGGCGTGCCGCTTGCTCGATAATCGCGCCCGCCCGCGGAGCGCACATGTCGAACAAAAAAGCACCGTCGCAGCTGGACCAGGTCGAGGAGTACTTCGGCGCCTACGCGCGCGAGTGGCAGGAGCTGTACGCCAGGCCGCGGCGGGTCAACGACCTGGTGCTGGCCAACCGCCGGCGCCTCGCGGTGGAGAAGGTGAGCGAGCACGCCGCGCCGGGTGCGCGCGTGCTCGACGCCGGCTGCGGCGCCGGGCCGGTCGCGCTCGATCTGGCCAGCCATGGCTTCGCGGTCCACGGCGTCGACATCGCGCAGGGCATGCTGGACCTGGCCGAGCAGCGCCTCCGCGAGGCCGGCATCCCACCCGACCGCTACAGCTTCTCGCGCGCCGACGTGAGCCGCACCGGCCTCGCGCCCGGCTCGTTCGGCGCCGTCGTCGCGCTCGGCTTCCTCGAGTACCAGGCCGACGAGCGGGTGGCGCTCGAGCACTTCCACGAGCTGCTCGAGCCGGGCGGCGTGCTGGTGATCTCCGGGCCGACCCGGATCCGGATCGCCAACTACTTCGGCACCGCGCCGCGGCTGCGCGGCGTGCTCGAGAGCGTCCGCCTGCTCGAGCCGCTCGACGGGCCCCGGGTCGGTCTCCACCGCTACAGCCCGGGCCGCTTTCGCTCGCTCCTGGATGCGGCCGGGTTCGAGACGGTGTCGGTGCAGGGCCACGGCTTCGCGCTCTTCGAGGGCCCGCTGCGACGGCTGCCGTACCGGGGCGAGCTGGCGCTGCACCGCTCGCTCAGCTGGCTGGCCGAGCGCGTGCCGATCGATCGCTGGGGCAACGACCTTGTCGCGGTGGCGCGCAGGCCGGGCTGATCGCGCCGGTCACTCGGTGCGCACGCAGTTGAGCGACATGACCGTGCCCTCGGACGGGGCGCGCCCGTCGATCTCGCTCAGGAACGCCTCGTCGGCCGCCGGCTGGTAGGCGGCGTCCCATGTCCAGCAGCCGTGCTGCTGGTACAGCGCCTTGATGCGGGCGGCCAGCGGCGCGTCGGTGGAGAGGCGCGGACCGCCCACCAGGCGCGGCAGGAACTCGGCCGCGAAGCGAAGCGAGCGCGGGGCGACGTAGCTCGAGTAGTGCACGCGGAAGCCGAGCTCGGACCCGAGATCGGTGACCACGCGCGACAGCTGCACGTGATCGGGGTGGCCGTACTCGCCCCACGGGTTGTGCGTGAACACCTCGCCGGCGCCGGCCAGGGCGCCGCGCAGCTCGGCCGCCAGCGCGTCGTACGAGGCCCGGTAGCGCGGCTCGTGCGCCTCGCCGCCCGGCGCGTCGAGCGCCATGCCGCAGGAAGTCGCGACCGGGCGGTTCCAGTCGACCCAGTCGAGGGAGCAGGGCTCGGCCAGGCGCAGCCAGGACGCGGTCGCCAGGGGATAGGCCTGCCGCGCGGCAGCTCGCCCCGGGCCGAGCTCCGGCAGATCAGGACAGTCCTCGTAGCAGATGATCACGCGGCCGACCTGGCCGACGATCGAGCTGAACCAGAGCACCTCGTCGTCCGGGTGAGCGACGACCAGCACGGACGAGTCGAGGCGGACGGTCATGATCGAGAAGGCGGCTTGGCGCCTTCGCTCGAACCATGAAACGGATCGACGCCGCTCGTCAAGACACGACCTGTGCGCGGCAGCGCGGCCATCGTCACACCTTGGTGTCAGCGCACCCGGGCAGCAACAACGCGCGGTGCTTGTCCGAAACGGATGATGTGCCTCGATCGGACGAAAGAGACGTGCGGCGGATCCTCCTGGTTGACGACGACAAGCTCTGGTTGACGGCCCTCTCTCGAGGGCTCCGATCGCTGGGCGTTTCGGTTGACGTGGCCTTTTCGGGCAACGAGTGCCTCGACCGCCACGGACGGGAACAGGTCGATGCCATCGTGATGGATCTGGATCTACCCGACGGCCCTGGCCTGTCTTTCCTGCCCCGCGTGCGCGGCGCACATCCAGCGGCGACGATCGTCATCTGCACCGGCTACGGCTCCATCGCGGCCTGCGTGGAGGCGCTGCGCAGCGGCGCGAACGACTTCGTCACCAAGCCGACCTCGCACGAGTACTTGCTGAGGGCGATCACGGCCGCGTCGGCCGCCAGCCGCGAGCCACGGGTGGTGGAATGTCTGCCGATGACGCTGGAGCGCGTGGAGTGGGAGCACATTCAACGCGTGCTCATGGACTCGAGATGGAATCTCTCCGAGGCCGCGCGACGGCTCGGCATCCATCGCCAGTCGCTTCAGCGCAAGTTGAGGAAGCTCCCGGTGCTGCGCGAGTGAGGGCCAGCCGGCAGCTGGCCCTCACTCCAGGAGCGGGACGCCCGGCGCTACGCCCTCATCATGGCTCTGCCGACTGGATTGCGTAGATGGTACGGTCGGTGGGCAAACTGCACAGGACGGCAAAGGTGTACGGTGGTTGGCCATCCATCACACCCTCGAACTGGACATCGATCGTGTCGCCAAAATCCTCGGTACCAGTAGGGTTAAAGATTACTGGGGTGGCCTTTCCTGAAAACCTCACGACATTGCAAGCGGTATTGAGGGGATTATCGTCAACTCGGACATAGACCCGAATGTCCTCGTGAAGGAAGTCTCTCGCGATTGGACAGATCACAGTCTGCGTAATTCCGGATTTGTTCTGGAACCCTCCGAAGACGGCACTACTCGATTGGGCCGACTGATTCACGAACCGACAGACGCTTCCGGGAACACGCTTCGCGTCCGCAGCAGCATCGCCGGAGGCCAGCATGACGAGGCCGATCGCGGCGGCAAGCAGGAAATAGGTGCGTGGCTTTGAGAGACCAACAGCGGAGCTCATCTCGAACCTCCTTGTGATTGCGTCGCGGCTTCCGACCGCGTCCGCGCAACGCAGCGCAAGGTAGCCGCGATGGTGAACGCGGCCCATGCAGCAAATCGTTGCAGGGGGCTCGCAGCTACCGCGGTGCTCCAGCTTCCCGCCGCCGCGTCCGGCGCGCGCTGCCGGTGGTGCCGGCGCTCGGGGACGGATAGGCGCTGCACATCACGGCGGCCAGCTTGCGCAGCGGGCCGGCCAGCGGCGAGCGCGGGCGCCACACAAGCGCGATGGTCCGGTAG
>CAVWXW010000013.1:0-615000 GCA_963759105.1 uncultured delta proteobacterium
CCAAGGGGTTCGAGAGATCGAGCTCCTGGGTTCCAGGGTCAACGCTGGAGTGAAGAGCTCCAGCGTGCCCTCCTGTCCGTCGCGCCGCCGTACACGATGCGGCGGACGGCCGCTCGCCACGCAGGCCGGCGGATCAGGCCCAGCCGGCCCTCGCGACTCAGGAGCTAGCCAGCCTTCTTCGGGTCCTCGCCGATGATGTCCACGCACAGCTGGACGCATTCGTTGCAGATGGCCACGTGGGGACCGGATGCGCCTGAGCTTGGCCACGCACTGGTGATCAGCGTGTCAACCTGGGACCGCGGCTTCGAGCAGAAGGAGCACGACGGACCGGACCCGGCCACGACCTCATCCGGCTCCTCAGCTGCCCGGGCGCGAGCCCATTTATTCGGCTTACGTGCTTTGCGCCCATGCGGCGCCCGCTCGCGGATGCACTCCGCAACCGCGTCCACGGTCTTGAAACCGTCGATGTTCCACTCCTGGTCGTACTCGCGCTCCGGTCCGCGCTCCGCGTCGAGCTTCCACTGGATTCTCGTCCAGCCCTGGCTGTGGAGCTCAGCCAGCCGCTCGACCACCTCGTCCTCGGCAATGAACACCTTGCCGGGGGTTCCGTCTTCGCGCCAGATGTTGAACTGAAGCGACCTGACCCCGCTCATCGTCCCTCACCCTCTGGCCCACGATCGCCAGCCTCGCGAAGAATACCAGGACACGTGTTGAACGATGAGGCTTGACTCCGTACCCAGGTCCGGACTGCATACTGCCGCCATGTCGACCGAGACGTTGCGCAGCCAGCAGGTCGCCGACCTGGCCGGGGTGGTGGAGGCGCTTGCCCCGCGAAGCCGCGGCGCGCGAGGTGCTCGGTGAGGGCCCGCTCGACGTGCGCGTGGGCCGTGCTGCTCTGGGCCGCGCTGCTGAGCTCCGCCTGTCGCGATCGGTCGGGGTCCTCTGCGCCGCCGCCGCCGGCTCCGGCCGAGACCGCACTGTCGGCCAGACCGGTCGCGGAGCTGACGGACCTGAGCGCATCGCTCGACGCCATTCGCGCCGACTTCAATGCCCACAAGGACGAGGCGCGGTTTCTCACGCTCCTGGCTCCCACGTGAGGCCACTGTCGAGCGGGGGCCCGTGCGGTCCTCGAGACGGTGGTCGAGCCGCCGGCCCTCGACGACGTCCGGCAAGTCGTCGTCTGGATCCCCATGCTCGACTCGGACGAGCGGGAAGCCGCCGACGCTATTAGCATCATGTTCCGGGACGCCGCAGTGCCGCAGTTCTGGGACGGCAACCAGCTGCTCGGCAAGGCGGTCGCACGGAGCGTCGGCGCACCGACGTGGGTCGCGTGGGACATCTATCTGTTCTACCGCCCGGACGCGGAGTGGACCGACGCGGGGCTGCCGGTCCCTGCCGCTGCCCTCGCGCAGGCGGGCAACGAGAAGGGAGGCGGCGTGATTGCGGCGCTCGGCACGCTGCCGGCCAGGGGAGACCAGTCGGGCGTTCCTGAATCGCTCGAGGGGCGAGCCGTGATGGCGGGCAGCCACGCCGAGCTGCCGGCCTTGCTGGCCCAGGTCGCACGCACCTTCGCGACGCCGCGCTGATGTTTGGCGACTTCAGCTCGCCCGAGCCAGCGCCACGGCGTCGGGGCCGGCCGGGAAACGGAGCTGGCCGGACGCGTCGTTGGCGGCGCGCCACACCGCTTCGGCGACGTCGGACTCGCGCGTCACCGGGGCCGGCTGCGCGAACGGCGGCGAAGATGCGCTCCGCGAACGGCGCGTAGCCTCGGGGATCAGACCTTCCATGCGCGGTGCGCCGTTGCTCGGCGAAGCGCGTGCGTCGGGGCGTAGCCCGGCTCGACCAGCTTCACGCGGACGTCGAAGGCCGCGAGCTCGTGCGCGAGCGATGCGGTGAATCCTTCGATGGCCATCTTGCTGGCGGTGTAGACGGCGACCAGCGGCATCGGCGCGAGCGTCGCGCTCGAGGTCACGTTGACGATCACGCCCGACCTGCGCGCGCGGAACTGGGGCATCACGGCCTGGGTCATCGCCATCACGCCGAAGCGTGTTGGTCTCGAACACCTCGCGCACGGTGGCCATCGGCGTGGCCTCGAAGGCGCCGATCAGGCCGATGCCCGCGTTGTTGACGAGCACGTCGATCGGCCCGCTCGCCTCGAGCGCGGCCGCGATGCTCTCGGGCTTGGTCACGTCGAGCGGCAGCACGCGGATCCGGTCGGACCGGGGCAGCAGGTCCTCGCGCGGCGTGCGCATCGTGGCGACCACGTTCCAGCCCTCGGCGTGGAAGTGGCGGGCGGTCTCGAGGCCGTAGCCCGAGGAGCAACCGGTGATGAGGACGGTCTTCATGTGTTCTTGTCGTGTTCAGGATGACGAACGTAGCGACGCCGAGCTGGACGATCTACGATTGAAAGTCCGCATTTCATTTGCGAGAGTCCGGAAATGATCGACCCGCTCTCGGAAGTCATCGCGCTGCTCCGGCCGCGCACCGTGTTCTCCAAGGGCATCAGCGGCGCCGGGCGCTGGGGCGTTCGCTACTCGGAGTTCGGCCAGCCCAGCTTCTGCGCCGTGCTCGAGGGCACGCTGCCGTCTCGCCGTCGACGGCGAGCGATCCCGTCACGCTGGAGGCGGGCGACTTCGTGCTCCTGCCGGCGACGCCGGGCTTCACCATGTCGGGCTTCGAGCCGGTGAGGCCCGAGCGCATCGACCCGAAGGTGGCGGCCGGCGCCGACGGGTGAAGTCCGCCACGGCACGCGCGGCGGACGCCCCGACGTGCGGCTGCTCGGCGGCTACTTCGTCTTCGACTCGCCCGACGCGGCGCTGCTGGTGTCGCTGCTGCCGGCGCTGGTGCACGTGCGCGGCGTCGAGCGGCTCTCGGTGCTGGTGCGGCTGGTCGGCGAGGAATCGAGCGAACGGAGATCGGGCCGCGATCTCGTGCTGGCGCGGCTGGTCGAGGTGCTGCTCATCGAAGCGCTGCGGGCGACGCCGGGCGAGGACGCGCCTCCGGGGCTCCTGCGCGGGCTGGCCGATGCGCGGCTCGCGGCGGCGATCCGGCAGATGCACGGGCAGCTCGCGCGCTCGTGGACGGTGGCCCAACTCGCGAAGACGGCGGCACTTTCGCGCTCGGCGTTCTTCGAGCGCTTCACGCGCACCGTGGGCCTGCCGCCGATGGAATATCTGCTCGCCTGGCGCATGGCGGTCGCCAAGGATCTGCTCCGCCGCCACGACTCGGGCATCTCCGAGGTCGCCGAGCGCGTCGGCTACGGCTCGGCGAGCACCTTCAGCACCGCGTTCAGCCGGCACGTGGGCCAGCCGCCGGGCCGCTACGCGCGCGCGGGCTAGTACTTCGCCACAGCCGAGATGACCGATTCACAGCAGCCAAGATCCCGCCGCTTGGGATGGGCCGTGAGCGCCTCGACGGTCCGGGGCGGCCTCGCGGCAGAGCGCTCAGTTCCAGCCGCCGATTGCGCCCACGCACGCATCGTAGTTGACTGGCCAGCCGTCCCAGCCGGGCAGGGTGCTCTCCGCGGAGACGTCGATCCCGCGCCCGTGGTTGGCCGTGCGCAGCCAGTCGAGCGCGCCGTCATCGACGCGCGGGCGCTGCGGTACCGGCAGGATCCCGCGGCCGCCGGGATCGAGGAAGACCAGCTCACCGTCGCGCATCTGGACCGAGAAGCCATGCTCGTGGACCAGCAGGTGGTGGTGTCGGCACGTCAGGTAGGTATTTTTCAAGCTGGTCTCGCCACCGTCGATCCAGTGGCGTATGTGATGAGCGTCGAGGAGCCGGCGATGCGAGCAGCCGGGCCAGCGGCAATGCTTGTCGCGGGCCTGCAGGGCACGGCGAAGCGCAGGCGGGATGGCGCGGGTCTTGCGGAACGTCGATGGTCCGGCCGCTTCCGTCCTCGAGCAGAGGCACCACGCCGGCATCGCACAGTAGGCGCCGCGAGGTTTCAGCGGAGAGGCCGTCCCCGGCCTCGGTGGTCCCCTCCAGGCTCGCGGCCTCGACGTGGATGACGATCTCGACGGGCGGGCGGACCGGGCCCTGGCCATCCTTGGTCCCGGACGGGGTCCCGGACAGGGCGGTGTCGGCCAGCGCGACCGCGCCGTCGGCCAGAGAGCCGTGGTCGGCACAGTGCTCAAGGGCCCGCATCACTCGCGCGGCCTCATCGGGGCGCAGCCGGAGCTGGATAGAGACCATGCCATCATCGGTCTGCCGCGCGAACCACCCAGCGCCGGTCGTCGTCGGCGGACCGAGAGACGGGCTGGCGGGCCTGGCGGTAGTAGCGGCAGATGCGCTCGAGCTGCGCCGCGGTGGAGTTGCGGGCCAGGTCGAGCAGTGCGTTCTCGTTGTCCGCGGTCGCGACGCGGGTCATCGCCCGCAGCTTCGAGTAGGAGAGCTCGCCGCGGCGGAACGCCTCGTCGAGCAGCGGCAGCTCGGCCAGCCGGTGCGCGACCCGCAGCTTCTCGCGCGCCGGCCCCAGCCCGAGGCCTACCCGCCACGACAGCCAGTGCGCGCAGGACAGCGCACCCTGCTGGGCCCACCCGCCCGCGCGATCGAACTCGCGAATCATGGTGAGCAGCCGGTGGGTGGCCGCGTCGATGGTCGCCGCGGCCAGCGCGATGTCATCGGCCAGCGCATCGATCTCCGTCGGTGATAGAGAGAGCTCCGCGTCCATGCTCCTCCATACCATGGAGATTTCCGGCGCTCTCAGATGCGCTGTGCGCCGCGGCGATGCCTCGCGACGCGATTTTTCGTCATGCTCGACCGATCGTCGCCTGTCGCCGCGCTCATCGCGGCATGCGCGCTGTGACAGCGCGGAGGCGAGCGCGACACCGCGGGCTTCGGCGCAGATGTCCAGTGAAAACGACTGCCCACGAAGAAGGGACCGGCTCTCCGCGTGCCGCCAGCGCCCGACGCTGGCCACACGACCTTGAGGGAAGAGCTCGATTGTCGCAGGCGCGCAGCGTGGCCCGCTGGTCTCCAGCCCCCACGCGCCGCCTCTGCAGCCGCAGGGCACGGCCACGGATCTCTGTGTGCAGCCGCACGCGATCGCGAGCCGCGCGGTCGAAGACCTTCATCGCCGACGGCGGCGGCCGCATCGTCGCGCTGGACACCAGATCCTGGCTTGCCGGCCAGTCGCATCGTCAGCCGCCTCGATTCATGGCCCCGCCTACGCCGCCGCTTGAACCCATCAATACGCCTGAGGCGAAGTACTAGTACGGGGCAGGGGCGCTCAGGGCGCGGCGACGCGGTCGAGGAAGTGGACCACGCCGGTCTCGAGCTCGTATTCGGCGCCGACGACCGAGAGGCGGCCGGCGAGGACGAGCTCCTCGAGGATGCGGCTGCCGTGGCGGAGGTGATCGGCGGAGGCGCGCACGTTGGCGCGCATGGCGGCGCGCCGGATCGCCTCGTCGTCTCCGCGCGCCACGAGGTCCTCGATGTGCGGGGCGATGCGATCGGTGATGGCGCGGAGGTTCTTCGAGCCGGGGCCCATGCCGGTCTGGATGGCCTCCACTGTCGCCGCGATGGCGCCGCAGCGCGTGTGGCCCATGACAACGACGAGGCGGGTGCCGAACTGCGACGCCGCGAACTCGATGGAGCCCACCACCGACGGAGCCACGATGTTGCCGGCGATGCGGACCACGAACAGGTCGCCGAAGCCCTCGTCGAACACCAGCTCCACCGGCGTCCGCGAGTCGGAGCAGCCCAGGACGATCGCGAACGGGCGCTGCGCCTCGGTGGCCAGCTGCCCGCTCCACGCGCGCGGCGACGTCCCCTCGGCCTCGCGAAACCGGCGGTTTCCCTCGACCAGACGCTGCAATGCCTGGTCCGGTGGCAGCGAGTCAGGATCCCAGGTGAGCGGCACGGCGTCCCCTATACCACGGCCTTCCCGGCTATCCGGTCGGCGTTCCTGCGAATTGTCTCCACGACGAAGCGGACCACGGCGCGCACGCTGGCGGACAGCCGCGATTCGCGCCGGTAGACCAGCGACAGACCTCGGGTGGCCACCACCTCCGCGGTCAAGCGCCGGAGCCCGGGCTCGGCGTCGCCGAGGACGCAGGGCAGGACGGCCAGGCCCAGGCCGGACGCGGTCGCCGTCACCATGTCGGTCATCTCGCGGCTGCGCAGCACGATGGTGGCGTTCGCGGCGCGCTCGTCGATCCACCGCGCGGCCGGCATCGCGGCCATGCTCGGGTCGAAGCCGATGACGTCGTGCCCGCTCAGGTCGCTCGTGCTCACCGGTCCGGGCCGCCGCGCCAGGTACGCGTCGGAGGCATAGAGCGAGAAGCCGGAGTCGCACAGCTTGCGCACCACCAGCTCCTTGTCGCCGACCGGACCGCTGCGCAGGGCCAGGTCGGCCTCGCCGCGCTTGAGGTCGACAGGCCGCGCCCCGCTCAGCAGCTCCAGCGACAGGCCGGGATGATCGCGGCACAGCTGCGCGACGCCGGGCGTGAACAGCCGGGCGAAGCCGGACGGCACCGCCAGCCTCACGCGCGCGCGGTGAGACGCGACCAGGTCGCGAACCGAGCGCACGGCGCGCTCCATCTCCTCGACCAGCGGCGAGAGCTTCTCGCCCAGCGCGGTCAGCTGCAGCCCGTCGGGCCCGCGCAGCACCAGCGGGGCGCCGAGCGCGTGCTCGAGCGCCGACAGGCGCCGGCCGATTGTCGTGTGCTCCACGCCCATCGCGCGCGCGGCCCCGGCCAGCGTCCCCGCCTGCGCGGCGCCCAGAAAGTAGCGCAGGTCATCCCAGTCGAGCTCCGCGGCCATCCCGGCACGACTCTACCGCGCCGCGGAGGGACCCGTGCAGATTTGCACAGCCCTGGGCGGTGGTGGCCAATCGACCGGCGGCCGCCCGGGCCGCACCATGTCGCGGCCTGCCAGCGAAACCGGGCGGGCCAAGGAGGACTGAAAGATGAGCATCGAAGCGCTGCGCGACGTCGTTGCCGGTCTCACCCGTTCGGCGAGCGCTCTGGGCGCGCTGGCCGCCGCGGTGGACGCCCGCGCCGCAGGCGCGCCGCTCGACCCGCGTCTGCGGCCGCACGTCGACGAGGTCGTCGCCGCGCTGGGCGTCGCCGAGGCGCTCGAGGCCGCCGGGCCGGCCCAGCTGCGGCCGCTGCTGGGCGAGATCCGGACCTTCGCGCTGACCGGAGACAAGCTGCTGTTCGCCGCCTCTCGCGGCGCCGGCTGGAGGCACCGCGAGCCGGAGCTGCTCGCGGCGGCCGGCGATGTCTCCGCCGGATTCCCGCAGAGACTCGAGAACGCGATCGCGCCCCGGCTCGAGGGCCTGGCCGGGAGACTTGCCAGACCGGGCGCGGCCTTCCTCGACGTCGGCGTCGGCGTCGCCGCCCTGTCGATCGAGATGGCACGCGGGTGGCCGGGGCTGCGCGTTGTCGGCATCGACCCGTGGGAACCGGCGCTGGTCATCGCGCGCCGGCGCGTACGCGATGCAGGGCTCGAGGAGCGCATCGAGCTGCGCCGCGAGGCGGCCGAGCAGCTCACCGACGTCGACGCGTTCGACCTGGCCTGGATCCCGGGCGTGTTCGTGCCCGAGGGCGCGGTCCCGGCCGCGGTCGAGCGCGTCCGGCGCGCCCTGCGGCCAGGCGGCTGGCTGCTGTTTCCGATCATGCGGGCCGACGGCGATCGCCTGACCGCCGCCCTGGCGCGCCTGCGCACCGCGATGTTCGGTGGCGCGGTCACCACGCCGGAGTCGATGGTGCAGCTCCTGCGCGCGAGCGGCTTTGTCGATGTGGTGGCGCTGGCCGGTCCACCGTCGGCGCTGACCTCGATGATGGCGGGCCGGCGGCCGGCATGAGCGACCGCTCAGTCGGCGCCGAGCAGGCGAGGAGCGGCCGCCGCCCCGACCAGATCGCGAGCCAGCCGCTCGGCCCGCGAACGCTCCGCGGCAGCCTGCTCACGCTCCCCGCGCTGAAGCAGCAGCGCAGCCAGGCGCGCGTGAGCGCGGGCCACGCGCGGGCTTCCCGGTCCGGACGCGCGTGTCTCGCGCTCGACCGCCTCGCGCAGCCGCGCCTCGGCCTGTTCGAGCGCGCCTCGCGAGCGATGCACGAGCCCCTCGAGCGCGGCCAGCTCGGCGAGGACCCGATCGTGCGCCGCCGGCGCCATCTGATCGATGCGCGTCGCGACGGCGCGGGCGTGTCGCAGCCAGCGGTTGAACTCTGGCCGTGTCGTCGCCGGCGCGCGCCGCATCGATGAGATCGATCCACACGCTGGTCACCAGGACGTCGTCGGCCGCCGCCTCGGCCATGGTGAGCGACTCCTCGAGCAGCGCGACGGCGTCCGCCGCGCCCGCCGCCCGCGCGGTCTGTCCGGCCAGCTGCAGGCTCTCGGCCGTGAGCGGCCCGAACCCGGCCGAACGGGCCCGGGCCAGCACATCGCGCGCGGCCCGGTCGGCCTCCTCGCGGCCGAGCCGGTGCTGCACCCGCGCGGCCGCGAGCGCACCGCGCAGCTCGGCGATGCGCGCGCGCATCCGCGGCGTCGGCCGGCGGCTGCTGCCGGCTGGCCAGCCAGGCCGTGTCGCCGCAGTCATCGACGGAGGGCAGGGCGGCCGCCGCATCGAGCGCGAGCACCGGATCGCGAGGCGGGCGCTCCAGCCCGGCCAGCGCGGCCTCGAACGCCAGGCGCCGCTCGCCGAGACACGCGGTCTGCGAGCGCCGCCTCGCCGGGCGCGCGCTCCGCGTCCAGACAGGCCGAGCGCCGCGCCTCGATCCATCCGCGCGCGTGGCCGTCGAGCAGCCGGTCGATCGATCGGATCGCGCCCTCGCGGATACCCGGCCGGCGGCGCCGCCAGCGCGCGCGCCATGCCGGCCCGCCGCGCCACGTTCCAGGTGGCGGACAGCTCGTCGCCGGCGGCGGCGCACCTGTCCGGGACGCCCGCCCCCGACGCCGAATCCGATGCCGAGCGCGATGCCGGCCGCTGCGCCGGCGACCAGGACCGTGGCGGTGGCCCGGGCCCGCCGTCGCCCGCCGTCGAGCGCGCTCACCAGGGCACGCATCGACGGCCAGCGATCGGCCGGGTCGTGGGACAGGCCGCGCAGCAGCAGCCGCCGCGTCCGGCGCGGGATGCGATCGGCGCGCTCCGGCTCGGCCGGCGGCCGCGGCTCGCCGCCGCGATCGAGCGCGGTGATCAGATCGCCCGGGAGGCCGGCGCCCCGGCCAGCGCCTCCCACAGCGAGGCGCAGTAGCTCCACTGATCGCTGCGCTCGTCGGCCCGCTCGCCGCGCAGGAGCTCCGGCGCCATGTAGCGCGGCGTGCCCATGATGGAGCCGGTCTCGGTGAGCCGCGCCGATCGCATCGTCGACTTCCATCTGCCGCTTCCTGGCCTCCGCGCTCTCCGCGCCGTCCTCGGCCGCGCGCGTCGATCCGCACAAGGCCGAAGTCGCCGACCCTCACGCGGCCGTCGGCGCCGACGAGCAGGTTGTCCGGCTTGATGTCGCGGTGGATGAAGCCGGCCTCGTGGACCGCGGCCAGCCCGTGGCCGGCTTGCACGAACAGGTCGACCATCTCGCGCACCGACCGCGGCGCCGCGGCCAGCCACTCGCGCACCGTCCCGCCCTCGATGTACTCGAGCGCCAGGTAGCGCCGGCCCTCGTGCTCGCCGATCTGGTAGACGGTGACCACGTTGCGGTGGCTCAGGCGGGCCAGCGCGCGCGACTCTCGCTCCATGCGGGCGTGATCGATCTCGTCGAGGCGGTCCTCGCCGCCGCGGCTGAGCAGCTTGATCGCGACCGGCCGCTCGAGCGATCGATCGACTCCGCGGTAGACGACGCCCATGGCGCCGGCGCCGATCGGCCGGTCGACGCGATAGTTGCCGATCCATGTCCCCGCGCCGATGAGCGGCAGCGGCGCTCCGCCGTCCGGCCGCGTCATGTCCGGAAGCGGCGTGCCGCTGCGGCGCCGTCGCGGACCAGGTCGGAGAGCAGCTCGCGGCAGTCGGGGCACTCGTCCAGGTGGTCACGCACCGCGACGAAGCGGTCGGGCGGCAGGTCGCCGGCGATCAGGGCGCGCGCCTCGACCTCGGTCAGGCACTGTTGGCGCCCCGATTCCATGCCCTCGGGATATGATAGCGGTGCTGTGGCCGTGGATGTCCCCCCAGACGCGGTGACGGTCGAGACCGGGCCGGCGGTCGACGCCGGCGCGCGCATCGGCCGCTACGAGGTCGAGCGGGCCGACCGCCACGCCGGGCGGTCGGTCTACCGCGCCCGCGACGCCGCGCTCGACCGGCAGGTCGTGCTCGAGCTTTACCCGGGCGGCGGCGAGGCGACCGACCGCCTGCTCGGCGACGCGCGCGCCCTGGCCGAGCTGGCCCATCCGAACGTCGTCACCGTGCTGGAGGCCGGCGAGCACGAGGGAGGCCGTGTTCGTCGCCTTCGAGCATGTCGATGGCGAGCCGGTCGACAGCTGGCTCGCGTCCCGGCCGCGCCGCTCCGCCGAGATCGTGCAGGTCTTCCGCGAGGCCGCTCTGGGCCTGGCCGCGGCCCACGAGGTCGGCCTGGTCCACGGCCACCTGGCGGCGGACAGCATCCTGGTCGGCGCCGGCGGGCGCGTGCGCGTCGACTTCGCGCCTGGCTCGCCGCGACCGCACCGCCGAGGCCACGGCCGCGGGCGATCAGTCGAGCCTGGCCGCGCTGCTGCGCGACGCCATTGGACGACGCAGGGCGCCGGCGCGGATCGCGCGCGCCACCGACCGCGCGCTGGCCGACGATCCGGCCCGCCGCTGGCCGTCGATGGCCGACCTGGCCCGCGCCCTCGAGCTGCCCCACCGCCGCGTCGGCCGTGGTCGTGGCGACCTCGCTCGCGCTGGCGGCGCTGTGCGGCGGCGCGGTCGCGCTGTCGGTGCGATCTCGCTGGCGGCCGAGGCAGAGGAGCCGTGTGCGTGGGTGCCGCGCGCGCTGGCCGGCGTGTGGGACGAGCCGCGCCGCGCCCAGGTGCAGCGCTCCTTCGATCGCGCGGGTCCGGCCGGGGCCGCCTCGGCCGCCTCGACCCTGCGCGCGCTCGATCGCTACGGGACGACGTGGCTGGAGCAGCGCGCGTCCCTGTGCCGCGCGACGGCGGAGGGAGCCGACGCCGAGCGGCGCAGCGCGCTGACCGGCGTGTGCCTGTCGCGGCGGCGCGACATGCTCGGCGCGCTGGTGGCCGAGCTCGGCGCGGCCGGCGCCGATCGGCTGCGCAACGCGGTCGAGGCGGCCGCGTCGCTGCCGCCGGTCGACGAGTGCGCGCACAGCCAGAGCCTCGTGGTCCAGGGCCCGGTGCCGGCGCCGTCATCGATCGGGCGGGTCGCCCAGCTGACCGCGGAGCTGGACCGGCTCGACGCGCGCCGGCTGCTCGGCAATCTGGCGGTGGCCGGGCGCGCGCGAGAGATCGCCGGCGAGGCGTCCCGGCTCGGCGGGCACTCGCTGGCCAGCAGCGCGTGGATGACGGTGGGGCTGGCGGAGCGCGAGGCGGCCTCCTCCGCCCAGGAGCTGAAGTCGCTGCACGAGAGTCTGTGGGCGGCCGAGGCGGCCGGCGATCTGGTGGCCATCCTGGTCGGCTGGATCCGGCTGGTCGAGGTGGCGACCAACGCAGCGGTTCCGAAGGCCGACATCGAGAGCATGCTGAGCCACGCGCAGGCCACGCTGGCGCGCATCGCCCGCATCGACGCCGCGGTCGCCGATCGCTACCGGGCCGAGCTCCTGACCGCGCAGGCCGACTACTTCGACGAGTACGGCAGCTCCGAGCAGGCCGAGGCGGTGCAGCGCCAGGCCATCGCGCTCTTGACCCGGGAGGCGCGCGGCGAGTTGACCCTGGAGCTGGCCGCGGCGGAGCACGGCCTCGGCCAGATCCTCATCGGCGCCTCCCGCTACGACGAGGCGGTCGAGGTCTCCACCCGCGCGCTGTCGCGCACCCGGCAGCTGGTCGGCGACGACCACCCGAATGCCATGGTGCGCCACTTCCAGCTGGGCTGGGCCCTCTTCATGCGGGGCCGACTCGAGCCGGCGCTGGCCGAGGTCGCGGCCTGCCGCCGCATCGCGCGGCGCACCGGCGCCCAGGTGTACGTGGCCAAGGTGGCCATCCTGGAGGCGCAGATCGAGCAGAAGCGCGATCGCCCGCAGGCCGCCCGCGCGGCGCTCGAGGGCTCCATCGCCGACGGATCGGCCGCGGCGCTGTCGGAGTTCCAGGTGCGCTTCTACCTCGGCGAGGTCTACATCAACCTGCGCGACTTCGCCGCCGCCGAGCGCGAGTACCGCCGCGCGCTCGACGCCCAGCTCGCCGTCAACCCGGATCACCCGGACGCGGACTTCGCCCGCACCGGCATCGGCATGGCGCTGCTCGAGCGCCGCCGTCCGCGCGAGGCGCTGCCTCACCTCGAGGCCGCGGTGAAGCACATGGCCGCGCGCCAGCACTCCGAGCGCCCGCTGGCCGAGATGCGCCACCTGCTGGCCGACGCGCTGTGGGCCACCGGCGAGCGCGCCCGTGCCCGCGAGATGGCAGGCCAGGTGCGCACGTTCCTGGCGACCTTGCCGCCCGATCTGGCCGGCAAGGAGCTGGCCGAGATCGATCGCTGGCTGGCCAGCCACCGGGCCGGCCGCGGACGCTGACCGCGCTCTCAGCCCTTCCGGGGCCGGGGGATGTCCAGGTCCTCGAGGCGCTTGGACAGCGTCGTGCGCGAGATGCCGAGGCGGCGCGCGGCCTGGGTCTGGTTGCCGCCGCACTCGGCCAGGACCTGCATGATGCGCTCGCGCTCGGCGGCCGCCGCCGGATCCGCGCCGGGGCTCACCGCCGCCGCGCTCGCAGCCGGCGCGGCAACGGTCGCCGCCGGCGACTGGGTCTGGGCGCGCGGCCGCGACAGGTGCGCCGAGGTCAGCTTCTCGACCGGCAGATGCTCGAGCGTCACGAGCCCGCCCGACAGCAGCACGGCGCGCTCGATCATGTTCTTGAGCTCGCGGATGTTGCCCGGCCAGGTGTACGTCTCCAGGAAGGCGCGCGCCCCGGTGTCGATCTCGAGCGGGCGCCCAAGTCCGAGCTTGGTGACGTAGCTGTCGCCGAAGCGCTGGGCCAGCGGCACCACCTCGCTGCGCCGGCTGCGCAGCGGCGGGATGGAGAGCGTCACCCCGGCCAGCCGGTAGTAGAGGTCCTCGCGGAAGCGCCCGTTGGCGATCTCCTCCTCGAGGTCGCGGTTGGTGGCGCCCAGGAAGCGGACGTCGATGTCGCGCGGCTTGAGCCCGCCGACCCGCAGCACGCGGCGCTCCTCGATCACGCGCAGGAGCTTGGCCTGCGCGGCCAGCGACATCTCGCCCAGCTCGTCGAGCAGCACGGTGCCCTCGTGCGCTGTCTCGAGCAGTCCCGCCTTGCCCTGCAGCGCGCCGGTGAAGGCGCCCTTCTCGTGGCCGAACAGCTCGCTCTCGAGCACCGTCTCCGGCAGCGCGGCGCAGTTGAGCCCGAGAAACGGCTTTCCGGCGCGCGGCGATCGCGAGTGGAGATACGCCGCCAGGATCTCCTTGCCGACTCCCGGTCTCGCCCATGATGAGCACGCTGATGTCGCCGCGCGCCACCCGGTCGGCCAGGTCGTAGAGGTTCTTCATGGCCGGCTCGACCAGCACCAGCCCGTCGGTGCCGGGTCGATCGTCCCTCTCGCCGCGGGCCGCCGCGATGGCCCGCCCGAGCAGCGCCTCCGGATCGCGCCCGTCGCGCGGGTAGAGGGCGGTGCCGACCCGCACCTGGTCGGCGCCGAAGTGGCCAGCCAGGTGCTCGGCGACCCCGTCGGCGTCGTTCGGATCCTCGAGCAGGATCTCGTAGCGGTCGTTGCCGTAGCGCGCCACCACGTCGGAGCCCTGCAGTACCTCGCCGCATGCGGCCGCGACTCGCTCCTCGCTGAAGCCGCCCGCGACGTGCACGTGCAGCAGCGCGAACCCGCCGCGCTGGCGGCGTGCGCGCCCGCACTCCTCGCCCAGCCGCCCCTCGAAATAGTCGTGTCCGCGCATCCACATGGCGCGCAGCGCGCGGAAGCGGGGCTGGACGATGAGCATGGCCGAGCCCAGCCCGACCGCCTCGTTCACGCCGAGCGCGGTCCGCTCGCCCGGCTCCAGCCGGCGCTCGCGCAGGAAGGTGCCGTTGGCGCTGCCCAGGTCCTCCACCGCGAAGCCTCCGCCCACGTGCAGGGCGAGCGTGCACGCGCGAGAGCAGCGGGTCCTCGATGATGATGTCGCAGTTATCGGCGCGCCCGATGGTCAGGCGCGCGACCCCCTCCGGCAGCGCGTGGGAGGAGACGCCGTCCTGGTGGACGATGACGGCCCGGTACTCGTCCGGAGCCTCTTCACCGGCGCGGAGAGTGGGCGATCCGGGGTCGTCGATGGGCATTGCAGGGACGGAGGCAAGACACGGGTTTGAGCCGGCGCGGAGCGTACACCACGCCAGGCGTCGAGGCACGGGCCGGATGAGGGCGGGATCTGAATCGGGGTTCCTGCGTGCGATCGCACCTTCGGCGGGGCACATCTAATTATGGAGCTGACGATCAACCCACAGCGGAGAACATCATGCTGAGCGACACCGACGCGACCGCGACCCTCGCGGTCAAGGACCTCGCCGCCGCGAGGAAGTTCTACGGCGACACCCTCGGTCTCAAGGCGGTCGGCCCGCCCAACGACGAGGTGATCATGTACAAGACCGGGAACACGACCATCAACGTGTACCGCTCGAAGTACGCCGGCACCAACCAGGCCACGGCGCTGACCTGGGCGGTCGAGAACGTCGAGGACGAGGTGCGCGAGCTCAAGGCCCGCGGCGTGCGTGTTCGAGCACTACGACATGCCGGAGCTCGAGCGCCGGGGCGACATCCACGTCGCCGACGAGTTCAAGACCGCCTGGTTCAAGGACCCGGACGGAAACATCCTCAACATCATCAGCGAGTGACCGGCTCGAGGCCGCCCGGCGCCGAGCCCGGGCGGACACCGGTGCCGGCCTACTGGATGAGCTCGAGGACCACGAAGACGCGGCGCGGATCGACCCGGAAGTCGAACCCGGAGTCGAACGGGGCGATGATGCGCGAGCGCTGGTCGAGCAGGTTGGACGCGGTCACGCCCAGGCGCAGGCCGCCGGCCAGGCGGTAGAACGCGGACGCGTCCACCGTCAGATACGCCGGGACCTCGTCGGGACGGACATCGCGGAACTCCGGCGTGACCATCGAGCTCTCGCGGCGTCGGGTGGGGCCCTGGGCGTAGACCTGGCTGGCCAGGGTGGCGCGGGCGCCCACCCAGCGGGCGCCGGCCTTGACCAGCAGCTCCGGCGCGTTGGACAGCGCGTCGCCGGCGGCCACCTCCGGGTTGTGGCTCTCCTCGTCGACGAGGCGCACCACCGACACGCTGGCGTGGCCCTCGACGCGGTGGCTGCCGATGTCGAGGGCGCCCAGCACCTCCGACTCCACGCCGACGCGCTGGTTGCTGTACAGGTTGAGCAGGATGTCGGAAACGCCGTCGGCGTACGAGATGTGGTTGTCGCGCCGGCTGTAGAAGCCGTTCGACCGCCAGCGCAACCAGCTGGTCGGCTGGACGTCGAGCGCCAGCTCGTAGGTGGTGTCGCGCTCCGGTCGCAGCGTGGCGGCGTTGGCGCCGGTGGTCCAGGTGTTGGAGGCGAACAGCTCGATGAGCGACGGGGTGCGGAACGCGCGCGAGGCCATCGCCTTGACCGCGAGCCAGTCGAACGGGCGCGCCACCACGCCGAGGCGGGGCGACAGCTCGCGGAACGAATCGCTCACCGCCGGCCCGTCCGGCGTCTCCATCGGGACGTAGTCGTACATGAGGGCGTCGTAGCGCACGCCCGCGGTCACCTCGACGCGGTCGCCCAGCCACTCGCCGGTCACCAGCTGGCCGAAGCCGGCGAGCCGGTGGACCGGCCGGTCCACGATCGGCTGGTACATGGGGCCGACAGCGCGGTACTCGCCAAATGGCTCGCCGTCGCCGCCCAGGTTGGCGTTGGCCTCGTGCAGCTGATCGCCGTTGTAGAGCATGGTGGCGTACTCGGCGCCGGCCAGCACGCTGGCCTTGTTGCCCAGGTCGAAGGTCACCTGGCTGCGCGCGAAGATGCGCTCCATGTCGGTGGCCAGCTGCTCGGACACGCCGTCGCGGTAGAGGTAGAGGCCGTCATCGGTGCCGTTCTCGTAGAACCGGATCATCATGTCGTACGCTTGGCGCTGGAACTGGGCCAGGTGATCGAACGAGATCCGCTCCCCCACCTTGTGCTGGTAGCGCAGCGACGCCACGATGCGGTTCTCGTTGTAGCCCTCCTTGGTGTCCGGGATGTGCTCGAACCAGCCGTGTCCGGTCTGGAAGCTGCCGTCCTGGAAGTGCAGGGCGAAGCTGAGCCCCTCGATCACCTTGCGGCCGTCGAGCTTGGTCATCAGGTGGTAGTGACGGCGCGTGTCGTAGACCGGGAAGCGGGCCAGCTGGCCGTCGGAGTCGGTGCGGAGAGAGCCGTCGTAGTCGCTGTAGGCATTGGGGTCGCGGTTGTAGCTGGCCGCGCCGGCCACCACGTCGACGAGATCGGTGCGCTGGCCGCCGATGGCGGACATCGTGCTCGCGTCGGAGGCCAGCTTGGCCACCGCGCGGACTCCGGCGCCGCCCAGATCCTCGACCGAGATGGTCTCGAGCGCGACGACGCCGTTGAGCGCGTTGGTGCCGTACACGGCCGAGGCCGGGCCGCGCAGCACGTCCACCTTCTTGAAGAAGGCGAGCGAGGTCGCCTCCCAGGTGTAGGCGCCGTCAACCTCGACGTCGTTGAACGGCTTGCCGTCGACCAGCAGCAGCAGGCGGTTCGAGTTCCAGCCCTCCGGGTTGCCGCGGAAGGTCATGACCCGGCGCTCGAAGTCCTGGCCGCGGGCGTAGCCGGGCAGCTGGGCCAGCACGTCGTTGACCGTGAGCCAGCCGTAGTCGCGCACCTGCTCGTCGGTGACCACCGAGACCGTGGCCGGCGTCCGCTCGATGGGGCGGCCCTGCTTGGTCGCCACCGAGGACTCCAGATTGAGCAGGTCCTTGATGCCGAAGGTCTCGACCGCGACGCGGTCCTCGTCCTCGCCTCCGGCCTGGGCGGTCAGCGGGCTGTCCTGCGCGCGCGCGAGCGGATGGCCGCAGACGAGGCCGATGGCCCCCAGGGAAGTGGCGCACCACCAGCGCCGCCACGAGGTCAGTTCGTGTCGTCATCTTCGCACTACCTCTGCTACGTGAAGCAGCTCGGCCGACAGCTGCGCGCCCTGCGCGCGGACGGCCACCAGGTCCAGTGAGATCGTGATCTTCCGCTCGTTGCTGCTGAGCGCGACCGCCACGCCACGGCGCATGTACGCCATCCGGTCGGTGAAGGTGAGGCACGGATGAGCCCGCGCTGCCTCGCTGATGGCGTCGAGCTCGCCGTCGAGCCCGGTCGCGAGATAGATGGCGGTCACCTCGAGCGCGCGCAGCCGGTCGCGGAACAGGTCGCCCGCCGCGATCTCGACGATGGCGACCGGCTTGCCGGCCACCGTCACGCCGCGCGACATGCTGCGCAGCGCGTCGGCCATCGTGCTCGGCGGCCCGCCGCGACGCCGGGTCGTCGTCGTCGCGCACCACGCCGATGACCACCTGGCTGCGGGCGCGCTTGCCGACGTAGCGGTCGTACGACAGGATGCGCAGCAGCACCAGCGCCTGCTTGCTGGCGGCGGAGTCCGCTGCCGCCGGCGCCGGCCTGGCCAGGGTGAGCCCCAGGGCCAGCGCCACGATCACGACTGTGCGCATCAGGAGCTCTTGAGGCGGCGCAGCTGCGCCGAGACGAACTCACCCAGGCTGTCGCGGTTGAACGGCTTCTGCAGCACCGGCACCCCGAGCCGGCCCAGGTCGGCCTCGGAGCGCTCGTCCAGCGCGCCGGTCATGAACACGAGAGCGCGCGCCTGATCCGGCGCGCGGCCGCGCAGCGCGGTCAGCAGCTCCGGCCCGTTCATCTCCGGCATGCGGACGTCGCAGATGATGAGGTCGAAGCGATCGCCCGCCACCAGGCGGTCGAGCGCGCGGCGGGCGCAGCTCTCGAACTCGGTCTTGCCGCGCTTGAGCAGCCGGGTGACCGCGCCGCCGATGGCCGGCTCGTCGTCCACCACCAGGATGCGGCCCGGTGCTGCTCTGGTTGCGCGCCCGGTCCGGCGCGGCGGCCGGCATCGCGATGGTGGTGGCCGGCAGGCGGACCCGCATGGTGGTGCCGACGCCGACCTCGGTCTCGTAGGTCAGCGTGCCGCCGTGGCTGCGCACGATGCCGTGGCAGATGGCCAGGCCGAGGCCGGTGCCGACGCCGACCGGCTTGGTGGTGAAGAACGGGTCGAAGATCTTGTCGCGCACCTCGACCGGGATGCCGGTGCCGGTGTCGCTGACCGCGATCTCGATGCTGCCGTCGGCGATCGGTGCGCGTCGAGACCCGCACCTCGCGCCGGCTGGCCGGCGCGTCCGGCGGGATCGCCTCGGCGGCGTTGACCACCAGGTTCACGATCACCTGCGACAGCTGCGACTCGCTGGCCAGGACCGGCGGCACGTCGACGACGTCCATCTCGAGGCTGGCGCGCAGACCGACGCTGACCCGGGCCTGCTCCACCGCGGCGCGCACGATGGCCGGCACGTCGGTCGGGGCGCGCTCGCCGAAGTCCTTGCGCGCCATCTTGCGCATGTCCTGGACGATGTTCTGCACCCGGACGGCGCCGGACTGGGCGTCGCCAGGGCGGTGTTGAGCTCGGCCAGCGCCTCGAGGGTGGGCGCGACCGGCTCCTTCGAGCCGTTGGTGAGCCCGGCCAGCTCGCCGGCCACGTAGTCCAGGTTGGCCAGGATGTAGCTGAGCGGGTTGTTGATCTCGTGCGCCACGCCGGTGGCCAGGGTGCCGATCGACGCCAGCCGATCCGACAGCGCCAGCCGTTCGCGCAGGCGGTGCTCCTCGGTGACGTCGCGGGCCAGCGAGATGGTGGCCGGGTTGTCGTCGACGGTGAGGGCGAAGGCGCGCACCTCGAGGAAGAGCGGACCGCCTGGCCCCTTGACCTCGACCACGCGGCTCTGCTCGTTGCCCTCGCCGGCGATCTCGATCGCGGCGAGCGCGTCGCTGCGGCGGATGAGCGACGGGTCGGCCGAGTCCTCGAGCGTGAGCAGCCGGCGCGCCGACGAGTTGGCGTACGAGAGCCGGCCGCGCTGGAAGATGACCAGCGCGTCCGGCATGCCCTCGACGAGGACCGAGAACTTGGCCTCCTGATCGGCCAGCGCGCGCTCGGCCCGGCGCCGGCGCAGGAACAGACGAGCGACCATGGCGGCCAGCGCGCCGCCGCCGACCAGCACCAGCGCGATCGAGGCCAGCCAGTTGGAGCGCTTCGAGGATGCCAGCTCGCTGGCGTCGAAGGTGACGACGAGGCGGCCGGCGGTGCCGCCGGTCGAGCGGACCGGCGCGCCCGCGATCATGTGCTGCCCGCTGACGGTGAACTCGTTGCTTTCGGGCGGCGGCGCGGCGATCGCGGCCTTGCCGGCCGGCCAGCGGGCGAACGCCTCGCCCTTGCCGTCGAGGACCACCGCCGCGACCGCGTCCTTCTGCGACGCGAGCAGGTTCAGGACACGGGTCGCCTCGTCGGCGTCATCGAACTCGAGGGCGACCGCGAGCGCGTTGGCCAGCACCTGGGCCAGCCCGCTGACCCGGCGGGACACCTTGTCCTCGAGCTGCGCGTTCATGCGGGTCGGCACGAAGATGACGAACAGGGCGACCAGCAGGACCAGCGGCGCGAACACAAGGACGTCGCGATAACGCCTGGCGAGAGGCGTTGCGGGCGAGACGTCCTCCTTGGGTCGATTCACATCCGAACAATCGGCTGCTCTGGCGCAAACTTGACGGCTACGGCGAGCTGCTACGTGTGGGCGCAGCGGGGCAGGGCTGCGCTTCTCACCAGAGGCGGACGAAGGTGACGCGGCCGGCCAGGCGATCCGAATCGACCGGCACCCCGGCGGCGTCCATCTGCTCCTGGGTCTCGTAGCCGAGGAACAGCGAGAGCCGGTTGTCCTTGCCGTACCCGACGGAGAGCTGGCCCCCGACCGGCATGCTGATCACCCGATCGGCCTACGGCCATGCCGTAGTTGACCTCGAGCTGCGGCCCCAGCCAGAGAGACTCGTTGAGCTTGTAGAGGATGAAGTTGCGGCTGTGGAACAGATCCTCGGCCCCATCTGCGAAGGGTGAGCTGAACGTGAACTGCAGCCACGACTCGATGTACACCTTCGGGCGGTCGTAGATGGAGGTGAGCAGCGGGGCCACGATGGCGATCACGCTCTGGCTGGCGAAGTCGTAGACCGGCCCGACGGTGGCGATGAGGGTGTAGTCGCCCAGGCGGAACTGGGGGCCGATGTCCACCTCGCCGAACGAGTCGGTCACGTACACGTCGCTGGCGATCTCCACGACCGCCGATCAGGTGGGTGGCGCCGGCCCACAGCTGGAGCCCGTAGGAGTCGTAGTCGAACCGGAAGTAGCCGCTCGGGTAGCTGGTCGCCTCTGCGGCCTGCGCCGGGCGCCTCCTGCGCCTCGGCCGGCGACGACGCTCGCGGCGAGGAGGGCGAGGACGAGCGCGCGGGGCAGGGAAGCGGAGCAGTCTCTTCATGTTCACGCACCGGATCGAGAGGCCGTGGGCGGGAATGTGTCGACGGCGTGGAGCGATCGCCGGTCGCGGCGCAGGGCCGGTCCGAGGATCATGGCGGCGGCGAACGCGAGCAGCGTGCCGCCGAAGAAGAGCACCGGATAACCCATGGCGACCGCGATGTAGCCGCCCGCGAAGCCGGCGGCCGACTGGGCGCCGTAGGTCGCGGTCTGGGTGGTGCCGGCCATGCGCGTCTGCATCGAGGTCGGCACCACCTCCATGCGGTAGAGGTCGAAGACCGGCTCGAACACCGCCAGCAGCAGGCTGCAGGTCAGGAACGAAAGGGCCGCGACCAGCGGGCTGGGCACCAGCGCCAGCGGGACGAGCGCGGCGGCCAGGCCCAGCGCGATCACGACCAGCAAGGCGCCGAGCGAGACGACGCGGGTCAGCACCGGCAAGAGGAACGTGGCCGGCAGGCTGCCCAGGCGGGCCACGCCCATGACGAAGGCGATGAGGGCCGGCGACACGGCCAGGCCCTCGTCGAGGTAGACGTTGAAGAAGTAGAGCGGCGGGGTGCCGGCGAAGTTGAACAGCACCGTGTAGATGGACAGCAGCAGGATCATCGTCCGCGGCGAGGCCGGGACGAACCTGCGCCGGGCCACCTGGCGAGGGTCCCGGACCGGCTCACCGATCGGGGGCGCGTTGCGCGTGGCGCGCGCGAACAGCACCAGCGCCGGGATGAGCCCGGCCGGGGCCAGCAAGATGGCCACCCGGTACGGGGCAGGGTCGTGGAGGGTGGTGCCGAGCACCCCCGCGGTCAGGCCCGGCACCACCGTCATCGCCAGCCCGCCGACGAAGGCGAGCCCGATGCCCATGAGGCGCTCGATCGAGAAGATGATGACGCGGCGATCGCGCGGCGCGTGCGCGGCCAGGTAGGGCAGGCGGCCCACCCCGAAGAAACCACCGCCCATCCAGGCCACCGCGTTGGCGGCGAGCACCCACGGGATGCGCACGACCTCGGGCAAGAGGTCCGTGTAGGCGATGCCGACGAGGCCGAGAATGATGAGGAGAACGCCGTTGACGATGAGCCCGCGCACCGAGCCGCGCCGGAACAGAAAGCCGGACAGGAACGCGGTGACCGAGTAGGTGGCGATGCCCGATCCGGTCACCACACCGATGAACTCCGGCCCGAACCCCAGGCGGAGCAGGTAAAGGTTCACGGCAATCAGATAGATGCCGAGATATTGGTACTCCACCGCGGCGGACACCCACAGGAAGCGCCGCGCCTCGGGAGCCAGATTCCGGTAGTGCCGCCAGTATGCGCCGACCAGGGCCACTCTTCTGTCTCAAGACTTCGACTGCCCGGCCGAACAACTTGAGTCGGGAAGGAGAGAATTCGAGCACGTCATGTTTCATCCACACGCACAGCTGGCGGACATCGGAGGCGATGTTGGTCTGGCCCTGGTGGCGTCGCGGCCCATCCCCGCCGGTACGGTCATGTGGGCGCTCTGCGACTTCGACATCATCCTCGACCGCCACGTGGTCGCGGATCTGTCGCCGCCGTATCGCGAGATCCTCGACCGCTACGCCTTCATCAGCCCGGACGGCGACTGCATCTTGCAGTGGGACCTGGCTCGGTTCGGCAATCACTCCTGCGATGCGATCCTCCACTCGGTGGGATTCGACGTCGAGATCGCGGTGCGCGACATCGCCGCGGGCGAGCAGATCACGACCGAGTACGGCAACCTCAACCGCGACTTTCACTTCGCATGCGCGTGCGGCGCGGCCCGCTGCCGCACGCACATCCGCCACGACGACAGCCTGCGCCACGGGCGCGAGTGGGACGAGCGCGTCGCCCAGGTGCTGCCGCTCTACCGCCGCGTCGAGCAGCCGCTGGCCGCGGTGCTGACGCGGCGACCGCACGCGCTCGAGGTGCTCGAGGGGCGCCGGCAGCCGCCGCCCAGCCGCAGCATGTACTGTCCGGCCAGCCGGCTGCCGGATCTGAGCCCGCCACCCGAGGCGGGGGGGCGAAGCGGCATTCCGGCGCCGCCGTCGGCGCGGTCGCGCTACTCGGTGACGATGCCGCTGCAGTCGCTCGACGCCGGCTGAACTGCTGGGACGCGCAATGGGTGGGCGCAGGGGCAGAGACGCAGACGACGCTCTGGGGATGAACCGGCCGATCTCCCGGCGGGACTTTCTGCAGGGCGCGGCCGCGAGTCTGGCCCTGGCCGCGGTGCCCGGCTGCAGCGGCAGCGGCGCGCCGCCCGCGCAGGACAGCCGCGGCTGCGGCGGTTCCGGGCTGCGCGGCCAGGACATGAGCTCGATGAAGCTCGGGCACCTCATCCGCGACGACGCCAGCTTCGCGAGCGGCGACGACTCGGGCGAGGCCTACGACCTGGTGGTGATCGGCGCGGGCATCGCCGGGCTGTCGGCGGCCTACACCTACGATCGCGGTCGCGGCGGCGACGCGCGCATCCTCATCCTCGACAACAACCAGGAGTTCGGCGGCCACGCCCGCCGCAACAGCTTCACGTGGGAGGGCGGCAAGCTCATCGCGCACGGCGGCACCTACGCGCTCGAGGAGGTGGAGGCGGCTCCGCCGGCAGCGCAGGCGCTGCTGCGCGACATCGGCGTCGATCTCGATCGGCTGCGCGGCTTCCGCGACGAGCGCCTGTACGAGCGGCTCGGGCTGTCGCGCGCCATCTTCTTCGACCCGAGGCACCACGGCGGCGACCGGCCGGTCTGGATCGACAAGTTCTACGACACGCCGTACGAGGAGTTCTTCGCCAAGGCGCCCATCACGGAGCGGGCGCGGCGCGACCTGATCGAGCTCTACACCACGCGCAAGGACTTCATGGCCGGCGTGAAGGACCGCGAGCAGGCGCTGGCCGGCATGAGCTGGGAGCGCTTCATCCGCGAGGTGATGGGGCTCGGCGAGCACGTGCTGCCGTTCGCCGACCTGTACGCGGCCGATCTGGTCGGTCTGGGCTGCGACGCGGTGTCGGCCCAGAAGGGGTTCGACTACGGGCCCGGCTTCTTCGGCATGGGCGGCACCGGGTTTCGCGACAAGGGCGGCATCATCCAGTACGCCTACGACCCGTCCTATCGCTATCCGGACGGCAACCACACCGTCGCGCGACACCTGCTCAAGAAGCTCCTGCCCGCGGCCATCGACGGCGAGGACACGATGGAGGGCGTCTTCAACGGCCACGTGCGCCGCCAGGAGCTCGATCGGCCGGAGCACCGCAAGCGCCTGCGGCTAGGCTCGGCAGCGGTGCGCGTGATGCATGACGGCCCCGCCGACGCGCGGCGCGGCGTTGTCGTCGACTACGTGCAGGGCGACGGCCTCGCGGTGCGGCGGGTGCGCGCGCGCGGCGCCGTCGTCGCGGCCTGGGGCATGGTGGCCAAGCACATCGTGCCGGAGCTCGGGGCGCCGCAACGCCGCGCGCTCAACGACTACCGCTACTGCGCCTGCCTGTACATCAACGTCCTCCTGCGCAACTGGCGGCCGATCGCCGACGTGGGCGCCTTCTCGATGCAGCTGCCGGGCGGCTACTGCACCTGGATGGAGGTCGCCGATCCGCTTTCGGTCGGCGCCTACCGTCCGACCTACCACCCGGACAGCCCGACGGTGCTGTCGATGTACAAGTACCTCTACCACCGCGGCCTGTCGCCGACCGCCCAGATGAAGCAGGCCCGCCTGCAGATCCAGCACAAGACGTTCCCCGAGTACGAGCGCGAGATCCGCGCCGAGCTCAACTACATGTTCGGCCCGTGGGGCTTCGATGCCAAGCGCGACATCATGGCCATCACGATCAACCGCTGGGGACACGCGTACAACTTCTTCCCCTCGGTGCCGGGCGTGACGCCCCCCTACGAGAGCGGACGCCACCAGCTGGGCCGCATCTCGTTCGCCGGCGCCGACGCGGGCGGCATCCCGTGGACCCTGGCCGCCATGGACGAGGCCCACCGGGCCGCGCAGGAGCAGCTGGCCCTGGGATGACGTGAAGCCGCGGCCGGCGCGCTACCGGACCGGCGAGGCGATGAAGCCGGCCTCCACGGCGCGTACGTTGATCTCGGAGCCGATGGAGAAGAGCTGGATCACGACGGGGGAATCGTCGCTGACGTTCATGGCCAGCTCGAGCTGGAGGCCGTCGCGGTAGCCCTGCTGGTTGGTCATGCTCCACGACCACAGGAGCGGCTTGCCGATGGCGGCCTTCCATGGCTGCTCTGCGCTCAGCGAGACGGACGAGAGAGCCGGGTCTGCGGTCCAGTCGGAGGTGACGGTCAGGCTGTCGTCGTCCTCGGCCACGACGATGCAGGTGACGGCGCCGAAGCTCAGCGAGAGCGCCTCCATCTGGCCGCGGACCGGCGAGAAGCGCACGTGGGCCGTCACCTCGGTCAGTCGGAGCCGGTCGTCGTGGACGAGCCGCAGCGGATCTCTCGCACCCGACGACATCAGTGGTCCTGTCCCTTCTGGGCCGCTTGCTTGATGATCTTGAGGGCCTTCCTCGCTCCAGCATCGCCCTGCGCGTCGAGCCGCGCAATCTCCTCGACCGTGAGGTTCCGGTAGTCGCTGCCGATCTCGTTCACGTTGCTGGCGTTGCCGCCGCGGCTGCGGATGGCCTCGGCGGCCGTCTTGTCCTTGACGTCCTCGAGGTTGCGGAGCTTCTGGCGCACCTGGCCCTCGACCGAGTTCTCGGTGGTGTTGCCCAGCTGCTCCTTGATCTCGTTCTTGCGCGCGCGCAGGTCCCTCTTCTGCTTGCCCGACAGCGACTTGTCCTTGAGCTGATTCTCGATGTCGTCGAGCTCCTTCTGCAGCGCGTCCGGGTCCGGCTTGCTGCAGTCGTCCGCCTTGCTCTGGTTGTGGACCCACGCCGCGCTCTCGCCGACGAAGTAGGTGTGGAAGTCCTCGACCTGGAAGTTGTAGACAGTCGATGTCTGCGCGCTGTCCTGGTTGTCGGCCACGCGCAGGCGCCCGCCGCCGGAGCTGATGACCAGGTCGCCGGGCGCCAGATCGACCGCCGCGACCCAGCCGCGTCCCTCGACCTGGAACGGGTGCGGCGCGGTGACCTCGAGGGTCTCGACCTCGCCGCGCGAGTCCTCGAGCGAGACCGCCAGCAGAGGCTGATCCGGCGTGACGAAGGTCTGCGCGATCGGGCGGTAGGCTTCCTCGCCGGTGCGGTCGTCGCGCGACAGGACCAGGTCGCCAGGCTGTAGCGTCTCGATGGGGACCAGGCCGCGATCGGTGTGGACAGGCGTGCCGGGGGCGAAGCAGACACCCGGCTTGTCGCACTTGCCTCCCTTGCATTTCTTGCTCGCGTCGGCCGCCTCCTCGGCTGCCTTGCGGGCGTCGTCCGCCTTCTTGGCCTTCTTCGCGGCCAGGAATCGATCGACCGCCTTGGCGATCCGCTTGGCGTTCTTGGCCAGCTTGACCGCGACGCCGATCGCCTTGAACGGCGAGAGCGACAGAGCGGTGAAGACGCAGGCCATGATGTCGCCCTTGGTGAAGCAGTCCACCGCGTCGGTGACGCCCAGGATGTCGAGGGCGAGCTTCTTGAGCTCCTCGCCGGCATCGAATTCCTCGGACTTCGGCGTGTCCTCCTTGGCCTCCGGTGCCGCTGGCGCCTCTGGCGGGCGCGCCTCGCCGCCGCCGCCGCCGTTGTCGCCGGAGCACGGCACCGGCCCGCCGAACGCGGCGACCTGCTCGCCGGCGCAATCGGTCCGGTCGCTGGCCGCGCTGCCCAGCGCCTTGGCCGCGACCAGGCCGCCGAGCGCCAGCCCGACCGCGAGGATGACCATCTGCAGCGTACTGGCGCCGCGCCGGTCACGGATCAGGAACGACAGTCCGTTCACGAATATCTCCCGACGAAGTTTCGGATGTCAGTCAGCGGCACGCGCCATTCGGAGATCGGCTCGCCCGTCTCGGCCACTCTCTCCCGCGGCGGCACGTGGGCATCCCACCGGGCCGGATCGAATGTGTCGTCCAGGTCCTCGAGGAACAGCACGCCGCTCTGGAAGATCACGTCGTCGCCGTCGCGATAGGCGGGCCACCAGAAGAGGAAGTTGGCCGACCGCGGATCGGTCATGGACGAGATCAGCGCCGCTCGATCGGCGCCGTCGATCAGCGCCTCCAGGGCCTGGCGCCACTGCCGCTCGTAGTCCTCGGCCGACCAGAACTCGAGCGACAGCTCGAACTCCTCGTCGAAGTCGCCGATGCGGATGGCTCCGCGCCCCATCGGCGCCGCTCTCTCCGTGAGCTCGATCGAGAACATCAGTCTCCGATCCTGTTGAGGTTCTCGTCGAAGGTACCGATCCGCCGCCCCTTGCGGTCGAACATCTTCCAGGTGCCGCCGATGTGGCCGTCCACGTCGGGCGTGATGTACCGCTTGCCGTCGAAGAACACGTCCTGTCCGTGCGAGTTGAAGGGCGCCTTCTGCGGCGGGATGCGCCGGTCGAAGCCCAGGTTCTTGGCCGCGTCGCGCGCCGCCGCCTTGTTGCAGAACGGGCCCTGCTGGTTGTGGACCCAGGCGGCGCCCTGGCCGACGAAGTAGGTGTGGAGCTCCTCGACCTCGAAGTTGTAGACGGTGCTCCGCCGCGCGGCGTCGGCGTTGTCGGCCACGCGCAGGCGGCCGCCGCCTGAGCTGACCACCAGATCGCCGGGCTCGAGGTCCTCGGCCGCGACCCAGCCGCGCCCCTCGACCTGGAACGGGTGCGGCGCGGTGACCTCGAGGGTCTCGACCTCGCCGCGCGAATCCTCGAGCGAGAGCGCCCGCAGCGCCTGGTCCGGCGTCACGAAGGTGCGCGCGATCGGGCGATAGGACTCCGCGCCGGTGCGGTCGTCGCGCGAGAGCACCATGTCGCCGGCCTGCAGCTCCTCGATGGCGACCGTGCCGTGGTCTGTATGGACCGGCGTGCCGGGGGCGAAGCAGACACCAGGCTTGTCGCACTTGCCGCCCTTGCACTTCTCGGCCGCCTCCTCCGCCGCCTTGCGGGCGTCGTCCGCCTTCTTCTTCGCCTTCTTCGCGGCCAGGAATCGATCGACTGCCTTGGAGATCCGCTTGGCGTTCTTGGCCAGCTTGATGGCGATGCCGATCGCCTTGAAGGGCGAGAGCGACAGAGCGGTCATGACGCAGGCCACGACATCGCCCTTGGTGAAGCAGTCCACCGCGTCGGTCACGCCGAGGATGTCGAGGGCGAGCTTCTTGAGCTCCTCTCCCGCATCGAACTCCTCCGACTCCTCCGGATCGCCGTCGTTGGCCTCGGGCGCCGGCGGCGCCTCGGGCGGCCGCGCCTCGCCGCCGCCGCCGCCGTTGTCTCCGGCGCACGGCACCGGCCCGCCGAACGCCGCGACCTGATCGCCGGCGCAGTCGGTCCGGTCGCTGGCCGCGCTGCCCAGCGCCCTGGCCGCGACAAGGCCGCCCAGCGCCAGGCCGACCGCGAGGATGACCATCTGCAGGGTGCCGGCGCCGCGCCGGTCGCGGATCAGGAACGACAGACGGTTCATTCCGCGGCTTCCTCTCGGTAGTCGAAGACGTCCAGTACGAACTCGGCTCCCAGCTCCGCAAGGCGCTGGATCGTGCGCGGGGCGAGCGAGTACTCCGGGGCATCGGTGTGGATGCGGACCGCGCAGCTCAGCGTGATGCGGAGCCCGTGCTGCTGGGCGTGGCGAACGATGGCCTCGCGGTGGGACCAGACCCGATCGAGGACCTCGTCCACCGCGTCCGAGACCACGTCATGGCTCGCCTCGTCGGTGCCGACGCTCCAGTTGACGTTGTCGAGATCGACCCGCGCCTGCAGGTGCTCGTGACGCTGCCGCCAGATCCTCGTCGGGGCCAGCCCGATGACGCGGGTGCACTCGTCGGGATCGAAGTCCCGACCGGCGAGGGTCAGGAACACGGCCAGCGTATCGGCGGGCTTCCTGGTCATGGCGCTAGAGCGGGTAGATCTCCGCGAGGTCTTCCAGCGTGAAGTCGGTCGCCACCGGCGGGCCGGCGCCCTTGCGCACCGGGACCAGGTAGACCTTGCCGTCCGGACCGACGGCGATGTTGAACTTCCCGCCGTTGCCGCGTCCGACGATATCCTCCTTCGCCGCCTCGGCGTCGATCCCCTTGTTCTTGAGCCGGTTGTTCTTCTGGACCTTCAGGTCGCCGGCCGCCGGAGTGTCGTCCTTGTCCTTGTCCTCGTCGGCCTTGTCGTCCTTGTTCTCGTCCGGCTTGTCCTCGTCGGGCTTGTCCTCGTTCTTGCCGCAGTCGCCCGGCTTGTTCTGGTTGTGGACCCATGCGGCGCCCAGGCCGACGAAGTAGGAGTGGAAGTCCTCGACCTCGAAGTTGTAGACGGTGGTCGTGCGCGCGGCGTCGGCGTTCGCGGCCACGCGCAGGCGGCCGCCGCCCGAGCTGATGACCAGGTCGCCAGGCGCCGAGATCTGCGGCGGCGACCCAGCCGCGGCCCTCGACCTGGAACGGGTGCGGCGCGGTGACCTCGAGGGTCTCGGCCTCGCCGCGCGAGTCCTCGAGCGTGACCGCCAGCAGCGGCTGGTCCGGCGTCACGAAGGTCTGCGCGATCGGGCGGTAGGCCTCCTCGCCGGTCCGGTCGTCGCGCGACAGCACCAGGTCGCCGGCCTGCAGCGTCTCGATGGGGACCACGCCGCGGTCGGTGTGGACCGGCGTGCCGGGCGCGAAGCAGACCCCCGGCTTGTCGCACTTGCCGCCCGGGCACTTCTCGGCCGCCTCCTCCGCGGCCTTGCGCGCGTCGTCGGCCTTCTTCTTGGCCCTCTTCGCGGTCAGGAATCGATCGACCGCCTTGGCGATCCGCTTGGCGTTCTTGGCCAGCTTGATGGCGATGCCGATCGCCTTGAAGGGCGAGAACGACAGCGCGGTCATGACGCAGGCCATGATGTCGCCCTTGGTGAAGCAATCCACGGCGTCGGTGACGCCGAGGATGTCGAGAGCGAGCTGCTTGAGCTCCTCTCCCGCATCGAACTCCTCTGCCGCCTCCGGATCGCCGTCGTTGGCCTCGGGTGCGGGCGGCGCGTCGGGTGGCCGCGCCTCGCCGCCGCCGTTCCCGTTGTCGCCGGCGCACGGCACCGGCCCGCCGAACGCCGCGACCTGCTCGCCGGCGCAGTCGGTCCGCTGGCTGGCCGCGCTGCCCAGCGCCTTGGCCGCGACCAGGCCGCCGAGCGCCAGCCCGACCGCGAGGATGACCATCTGCAGCGTACTGGCGCCGCGCCGGTCGTGCAGAAGTCGCGATTCAGTGAGCGGTGATGCTTTCATGGTGATCGTCCTGCCGCCCTCTCGAGTCGGAGGACGACCGCCGCGCCCGCTCGAGCACCGCGTGCGGCAGCTCGAGGCCCATGGCCTGTGCGTACTCGGTGCAGTTGGGCAGGGTGCCGGTCGGCTCGAACCGCGAGATCGCGCGGCCGCTGGAGTCCTTGCCCTCGAAGCGGCGCACGAACAGGTCGCGGATGTCGTAGCCGCGCTGCGGGTCGTAGCCGGCCACCTCGGAGACGTGGCTGACGACGCGCGAGCCGTCGCCCGCGCGCGCGGTGTGCACGATGATGTCGATGGCGGACGCGACCTGGGCGCGCAGCGCGCCCAGCGGGAGCTCGACGTCGCTCATCAGCGCCAGCGTCTCGAGGCGGGCCGACCGCGTCGCGCGGGTGGCTGGCGTGCACGGTGGTGAGGCAGCCGCCGTGGCCGGAGGTCATCGCCTGCACCAGGTCGAGCGCCTCGCCGCCGCGCACCTCGCCGACGACGATCCGGTCCGGCCGCATGCGCAAGGTGGCGCGGAAGAGGTCGCGGATGGTGACCTGGCCCTTCCCGCGCGGATCGGGCGGCTGCGCCTCCAGCTGCACGACGTGCGGGCGCTGGAGCTGCAGCTCGCGGTTGTCCTCGATGACGACGATGCGCTCCTCCTCGGCGGTGAACGAGGACAGCGCGTTGAGGAACGAGGTCTTGCCCGAGCCGGTGCCGCCGGCGACGACGATGTTCTGCTTGGCCGCGACCAGCACGGCCAGCGTCTCGGCGGCGTCGTGGGTGAGCGAGCCGAGCCCGACCAGGCGCTCCATGGTCAGGGTCTCGCGCGAGAAGCGGCGGATGGCGATCTGCACGCCCTCGGCCGCCGGCGGCATGATCGCCTCGACGCGCGAACCGTCGGGCAGGCGCGCCTCCAGGATCGGGCGCTCCGGCCCGAAGGTGCGGCCGGCGTACTGGGCCAGGTTGCGCAGCGCCGCGGTCAGCGCCTCCTCCGAGGCGAACTGGGTCGGCGTGCGGTGGATGCGCCCGCCGCGCTCGATGAAGACGTTCTGGTGGCCGTTGATCATCACCTCGGTCACCGACGGGTCGTCGAGGTACGGGGCGATCGGCGCCAGGTGGCCGAGGATGGTCTGCTGGAAGACTTGCTTCGGGATCATCGTCGGTGCCTCCGGCGGTGCCGGCGCGGATGCCGCTCGGCATGCTGCTCGCCCTCGTCGGATGACTTCAGCCAGGCCCTCGCCGAGCGCGCCATCGCCCCGTCCGGCTCCAGCTCCAGGAAGGTGCGCAGCTCGTCCGCCGCCTTGTCGGACTCGCCCAGCTGCTGGTGCGCCATGGCCAGCAGGTAGCGCGGCTCGGCCAGGTCCGGATCGTCCTCGACGATGGTCTCGAGCGCCTCGCGCGCCTTGTCCGGCTGGCTTGTCGCGAGGTAGAGCGACGCGGTCAGCTGGCGCAGCTTGCGGTCGCGCGGCCGGTGGGCCAGGTAGCGCTCGGCGTGGGCGAGGGCGGCGCGGAAGCGCTGGCCGCGGATGCAGGTGGCCAGGAGGATCGGCATCACCTTGCGCGCCGGCGCGCCGCGGTGCACGGCGGCGACCAGGTACTGCTCGGCGCGGATCGTGTCGCCGGCCGCGTGGAAGGCGCGACCGCGCTTGAGCAGCATCTTGCCCGACGCCGACGTCAGCGGGTCCGGCGAGCGCGGGCGCGGCGTCGACGAGCCGCCGCAGGCGGCCAGTTCCAAGCGCGGAGACGAGGGCGATCGTGGCGAGCCATTTCATTGCGAGCCGTCCTTCCCTGGTTGTTTCTTCTCGCTCAGGCGGAGCTCGAGGATAGCGCTGCAGGCTGAGCAGCCAGTCGCGGTAGGCGCCGGGGCGATCGGCGAGCAGCGCCAGGAGCTGCCGGCTCGACGCGGCCGCCATCTTCCAGTCCGCCCTCGTTCAGCGAGCGCTCGAGGTGCAGGCGCAGGATCTGATAGTCGTCCTCGATCTGCTGGCGCAGGCGCTTCTCCTCGGACGGCGACCTCGCGGCCGGCGTCGGTGCCGGACAGGCACGGCGCCGCGGCCCGGTACAGCTCCACCGCGCTGAGCCCCTCGCGCGCGTCGAACGGGTAGCGCAGGGTCTTGGAGCGGGCCCGCTCGGCCGCCTGCCATCCCGCGGCGCAGCGCCACCTCGGGCTCGACCGGGCAGTCGGCCTTCTCGTCGGGGAACAGCGCCGGCGCCGGCTCGTCGCTGCGCGGCGGGATGCCCGCGTCGTCCGCGGTCACGAAGGAGAGGCCGATCGCCGCGCCGGCGACGAGGATGGCGACGTTGCGCAGCAGCTTGCCCTTGTTGCCGTCGCCCGGGGCCACGATGCGGAACGTGATCGAGCCGACGTCCACCTCGGTGCCGAGCACGAGCTGCGCCGCTCTCGAACGGCTTGCCGTCGAGCAGCACCGGCGTGCGCGCGTTGCGCACGCTCGACAGCCACACGCCGCGCTCGCGCGGCACCACAAGGATGTGGAGCGGCTCCAGCTCGGGGGCGTCCTGCACCCAGATCGACGCCTCGCGCGAGCTGCCGACGGTGGTGCGCTCGTCGCCCAGGACCTCGCGCTGGATGCGGCCGTCGGCGCGGATGATCTCGAGGCAAACCGACATCAGAAGACTCCGCTTCTCCATCATCTTGAGGACCATCGGTCCGCCGATGAGGAGCAGAGCGCTCGCCAGCAGCAGGGTCATCGGGATGACCATCTTGGACGACGCCTTGGCGGCCAGCTCCTCCGCGCGCACGCTGCGCCGCGTGCGCAGCACCGAGGCCTGCACGCGCAGCGTCTCGCGCAGCGGGTTGCCCTTGGCCTCCGACTGGACCACCGCGTACACGAAGTCGGACACCGACTCGGTCGGCACGCGAGAGGCGAAGACTTGGAGAGCGCGCGTGCGCGGATGGCCGAGCTGGAGGTGATAGAGGATGAGGCCGAACTCCTCGATCAGCGGGTCGTCGTCGAGCGGCGCGTTCTTCAGGATCTGGGTCAGCGCGCCGGAGAAGTCGAGGCCTGCGCTCATGCACAGCGCGATCAGCTCGATCGCCGACGGAAGCTGGCGGCTGACCTCGCGCTTGCGCGTGTCGGCGGCGCCGCGCACGTCGGCGAGGACCAGAAAGGCGCCGCCTGCGCCGAAGATGGCGATGAGGATCGGCGGCAGGTCGAGCAGCCACACCGCCATGGCGCCGAACCCGGCCCCGGCCAGGCCGCCCAGGATCATCGACGCGACCAGCTCGTCGGCCGACAGGCCGAGGTAGTCGCCGGCGCTCACCAGGAGGATGGTCGGCCTTGACGCGCAGGCTGCCCAGCTCCAGCGCCGAGACCCAGCCGGCGATCTTGCGGATCGAGGGCTCCAGCCCGGCGAACAACCCGCCCTTGCGCAGGGCCTTCTGCCGCTTGAGGCCGCGCAGGCCGAGCCGCGGCTCGGCGGCGACCGGGTTGCGGGCCAGCGCGAACGCCACGCACGCGATGGCCAGCGCGATCGCCGCTGCGGAGCCGTAGAACCAGAGCTCGAAGGTCGTCATGAAGCAGGTCGCCTCAGTAGTCGACGTTGAGGATCTTGCGCGCGGTGAACAGGGCCAGGAGCCAGAGGACGACGGCCACGCCGAAGATGCAGTAGCCGATGAGCGACCCGAACAGCGGGTCGAAGAAGTGCGGGTCCATGAACTTGAAGCCGAAGTAGGCCGCGATCGGCGCGCGCGGCCAGGACGACGACCTGCATGCGCCCTCGGCCGTCTTGGAGCGGATGACGCCCTCGAGGCGCGCCATCTCGCGCAGCGAGGCGGCCGCGGTCTCGAGCAGCGCGGGCAGCTCGCCGCCGGTGCGCCGGCCGACCAGCAGCACGGTGACGACCGCCGCCAGGGTCGAGCTCTTGACGCGCGCGGCCAGCGCGCGGAGCGCGTCGTCGAGCGTCGCGCCCAGGCGGACCTCCTTGAGCACCTGGTCCAGCTCCTGGCGCAGCGGCGCCCGGATGAGGTCGACCGACGCGGCCAGCGCGTCGCCCAGGCCGCCGGCGGTCTTGAGCATGTTGGCCAGGATCAGCAGCCAGCCGTCGAGCTGCGCGTCGATGCGCTCGACCCGCTTCTTGCGCAGGATGCGCAGGACCAGCACCGGCGCCAGCAGGAGGAGCGGCGGCAGCAGCCACAGCATGCGTCTCCTGCAGGACCACGCATGCGACGATGGCCAGGACGATGGCGCCGATCTGGCGGGCGAACATCTGCCGCCCGTCCATCGGCCAGCACTGGAACCGGCACTCGCCGTCGAGCTTGAGGATGTAGCGCGTCGATGCGCCTTGCCCAGCGCGCCGGTCGGCCGCATGGCCAGGCCGAAGGCGATCGACGCGCCGGCGACCAGCAGGCCGCCGCCGCCGAGCACCAGCCAGGTGGTCGCCTCGTTCACAGGAAGACCTCCCCGTCGTCGAACAGGCCCTTGGCGATGAACTCGTCGAGGAACGAGGGCAGGTAGCCGGTGGCGTAGAACTCGCCGCTGACCTTGCCGTCGGCGCCGGTGCCGGTGCGGCGGAAGCCGAAGATCTCGCGCACCTCGATGTCGCCGTCGTCCTGCATGCCGACGACCTCGGCGATGCTGGTGACCCGGCGCGATGCCGTCGGCGAAGCGGGTCTGCTGCACCAGCACGTTGATGGCCAGCGCGATCTGCTGGCGGATCGCCTGCGACGGCAGGTCGATGCCGGACATCAGCGACAGCGTCTCGATGCGCTTGAGCGCCTCGCGCGGGCTGTTGGCGTGCGTGGTGGTCATCGAGCCGTCGTGGCCGGTGTTCATGGCCTGCAGCATGTCGAGCGCCTCGCCGCCGCGGCACTCGCCGACGATGACGCGGTCGGGCCGCATGCGCATCGCGTTCTTGACCAGGTCGCGGATCGTGATCGCGCCCTTGCCCTCCATGTTGGGCGGGCGCGCCTCGAGCGACACCACGTGCGACTGGTTGAGCTGCAGCTCGGCCGAGTCCTCGATGGTGACGATGCGCTCGTCCTCCGGGATCGACGGAGGACAGCACGTTGAGCAGCGTGGTCTTGCCGCTGCCGGTGCCGCCGGCGACGAGCATGTTCTTGCGCGCCAGCACGCAGCGGTCGAGGAAGCGGACCATGCGGTCGGTCACGCTGCCGAACCGGATCAGGTCCTGCGCGCCGTACGGCTTGCGCGAGAACTTGCGGATGGTGATGCAGGCGCCGCGCAGCGCGACCGGCGAGATGACGGCGTTGACGCGCGAGCCGTCCGGCAGGCGCGCGTCCAGCATCGGCGCCGACTCGTCGATGCGGCGGCCGAGCGGGGTCACGATGCGCTCGAGGATGGCGCGCGCCGACTCCTCGTCGGTGAAGCGGCAGGTGGTGAGCTCGATGCGGCCGCCGCGCTCGACGTAGACCGTCTGCGGATCGACGACCATGATCTCGGTGATCTTGTCGTCGGCCAGGAGGTCCTCGAGCGGGCCGAGCCCGACCGCCTCGTGGGTGAGCTCCTCGATGAGCGCGTCGACGTCGACGCCGCCGGGCAGAAGGTGCGCCACCTCCGGCGTGATGGCCTGCAGCGCCAGGCGGACCTTGGCCCGCATCATGTGCGGGTTCATGCGGCTGCGCTCGAGCTTGGCCAGATCGAGGTGCTCGAGCAGGCGCTTGTGGATCTCGCGGCGCACGGCGGAGGAGACGTCGCGCGTGCTGGCGGTGCGGGCCGGCGCGGCCTCGTCGCCGCCCGTGCTCGAAGCGGAGCAGGAAGCGGCCGATGCGCACGATGGTGCCGTCCGGCACCTCGCAGGTGGCGTGGCGGACCAGCTGCTCGCCGACCAGCGTGCCGTTGGCGGAGCTGTCGGTGAGCAGGATGCTGCTCGCCCTGGACGCTGATGCTGGCGTGGTGGCGCGACACCAGCGGCGAGTCGAGCGCCACGGTGCAGCGCTCGTCGCGGCCGATGGTGGCGCCGGCCAGCGGATCGAACTCGATCTCGGCCGATCCGGCCTCGCCCCACACGACCACGCGGATCGGGCGGGAGACGACCTCGTGCGCCGCCGCGTTCATCATCGCCGCTTCCTCCGCTTGCGCTCGGTCAGCCGCTTCATGGCCGGGCGGTCGCCGTGATCGCCCTCGAAGTCGGCGAAGATGTTGAACGCGCGCTCGACCAGATCGCGATCCGAGACCTCGTACGCCTCGATCACTGTCGGCACGATGAGGATGAAGTTCTCGGTGTGCTGCTTGCGTGCTGGCGTGGGTGCCGAACAGGTAGCCGAGCACCGGGATGCGGCTGAGGCCGGGCAGGCCGGCCGAGCTCTTGGCCGCGCTGCGCGAGTCGGCGCCGGCCAGCACGATCGACTGCCCGAGCTCGACGTTGACCAGGGTGGACAGCGTCGAGATGGTGCGGCCGGGCAGGCCGTCCACGCCCGGCTCGGACAGCTCGGAGATGTCGGCCGAGATGCGGACCTCGATACGGCCGGAGCGGCGGTCGTAGCGCGGCTGCACCTCGATCGCGCTGCCGAACTTGATCTGCTCGAGCCCGGTGGCCAGCGCGCCCTCGAGCCTGACGTTGACCTCGCCGCCGGTGTTGAAGGTGCCCTGCTCGCCGTTGGCCACGATGACCGAGGCCTGGCGGTAGATGCGCGCCCATCCGCCCTCCTGGGCCAGATCGATGCGCGGCAGCGCCTCGGCGGCGATGACGGCGGTGCCAGCGCTCGTGCCGCTGATGAGGTCGGTTGTCAGCTCGGCCCGGGCGCTGCCGTTGATCGTGCCCGGCCAGCCGATGCCGACCTGGAAGGCGGAGCTGCGGGTGAGCTCGACGAAGTAGAAGTCGAGGCGGACGTTGTCGCGCTGCTTGACGGTGTCGGAGCGGACGTTGACCACATAGGCGATCTGGCGGCCGTCGCGCATCACCAGCAGCAGTGTCGCGTTGCCCGGCTTGGCCGCCACGACGATGAACTCGCGCCCGTCCTTGGGCAGACGCACGTCGATCACGTCGTTGGACGGCGAGTACTTCGACACGCCCTCGGCCGAGATCGTGGTCTGCTCGCCCAGCACCATGTCGAGGCGGCGCTCCTGCACCGGGGCGGATGGTTCCAGCACCTCCGGCTCCTTGCCGGCCGGGCCGGCCGGCTCCTGCGCCATGGCCTGGCCGGGTCCGGCCACGAGCAGCCCGATCGCCGCGAGCGTGGTGAGGACGTTGAACAGAGGAGAGGTGCCGGTCATCGGTACCCCTCCTCGAGCCGCTCGATCGGCTTGCCGTCCGGGCCCTTCTCCTGCTTGCCCGAGCCGGACGAGCGCGACTCCGGCTGGGTGATGCGCGCGCGCGCGGTCGGGCGCAGGATGTCGTCGGCGTCGGTCTCCGGCAGGCCTTCGAGCTTCTCGATGTCCTCCGGGTTGCGCAGAGACAGGGTGAGCGGGCCGCGGTCGAGCGCGAATGCCAGCATCTGCGCCTGCTCGGCCGAGACGCCGACCGACACGGTGGTCTGCGACTCGGAGCCCTCGAGGGCTCGCTCGGTGGCGCCGAGATCGTCGCCGACCGCCAGTACGAGCACGTTCTGCAGCAGCGAGAAGGTCACGCGGTCCTTGCTGGCGGGGCGCTCGGTGGTGAGCAGCAGGTCGACGCGGTCGCCGGGGCGCAGCAGGCCGTGGAAGGCGGACGCCACCGTGGCCGGGACGCTGACGGCGCGCATGCCGGGCTGCACCATGCCGGCCAGGTCGCGCGAGTCGCGGCCGGCGGCGGACAGATCGGACCACAGGATCGACTCGTTGGCCTTGATGCGGCTGCGCACGCGCAGGCCGACGACCTTCTCGGCCGCCGCCGCGCGCACCGCGCGCTCGTCCAGGTAGCTGACCGGAATGCCGCGCACGCCCAGGTGCTCGGGTCGGATGCGCTCGCCCAGGCCGATGTCGCCGGTGGCGACCAGCACGGGGATCTTCGGCCCCCCGGACATCTCCGCCTCGTATCGCTGCTTGTAGACCCAGAGCAGCGCGACGCCGCCGGCGGCCAGCAGCAAGGCGGCGACGAAGGGCTTACTGTTCACTGTTCGCCTCCATGGTCATGAGGGTTGTGGTGGTGAGGTCGGCGCGGTCCTGGGCGACGACCAGCATGGCGAGGGCGCCGTTCCGCTGGATGAAGACGGACGCCTGCCGCGGACCGGGACCCTCGTCGACCTTCCACGGCGCGACGACGGTCCAGCCGGCGCCGGGCAGCGCGCTCCGGTAGTGGGCGACGAGCTGGTCGAACGCCCTGCTCGCGATCGAGGTAGACGGCGGCGTCGTACGGCTGGCCGGCCACGCGCATGCCGAGCGCGCGGCGCGAGCTGCGCGGCCGCGGCAGCGCCGTGGTGTCGGGCCCGGGTGCGTCGCCTTCGCGCGGGAACAGCGCGCGCAGGTCGATCGGCTCCTCGCTGAGGAAGCGGATGAAGTGGGTCGCACCGCCGCGCCGCTCGGCGTAGAGGTAGGCGATCGGCAGGGTCATGGCGCCGTCGCCCGAGACCGCGGCGCCGGCGCGCTCGATCAGGCGGCGCTGGGCCGACGGGTCCTGGCACGCGACGAAGCCGCGCTCGTCGCCGCCGCCGCGCAGCGGGGAGGCGCCGCCGGCGCGGGCGGTGCACGAGGCCTCGGCGGCCGCCAGCAGCTGGTCGACGCTCTGCGCGCTGCGGCCGCGGGTCACGTCCAGCTCGGCGCCGTTGAACAGCAAGCGATCGCTCGAGCCGGCCTGGGGCGGCTCCGGCACGCGCAGCATCTCGGCGCCGACCGCCATCATCTGGTCGCGCGCCTCGTCGGTGCCGGCGGCGCCGAGCCGCGAGAACACGACGGTGACGGCGACGCCGAGCGCGGCGGTGCGCAGCAGCCAGCCGGCGCGGCGCCAGGCGCCTCTCGCCATCGCCGTCACTTGCACTCGCCTCCGGGCCCGAGCAGGCCGGGGCATGTGATGTCCATGACCTGCTTGTCGGTCAGCTCGCGGCGACGGTCGTTGCACATCATGCGGTGCATCCCGCCGGTGCGCGTCTCGCCGCCGCCGACGATGACCGGCGCCTTGACGGTGCCGGTGGTGCGCGCCACCACCTCGTCGCCGGTGGTGCGGCGGAACAGCGCGCCCAGGCCGCGTACCGGCCGCACGACGCTCTCGAGCCCGGAGCCGACCATCTTGTCGACCTCGGCGAGCCGGGTCGGCCCCTCGAGCTCGCAGCCGGCCGGGGCGGCGCCCTGGCAGCCGCTGTCGGCGAAGGCCCACGCGCAGGTGCGCGCCTCGCGCTGGGTCTCGATGCGCGAGGTGCCCAGCTGGTGCATGTAGCGCCCGGTCATCATCATCAGCGCGATGAGCGGGACGATGATCAGGAACTCGACGTAGATCGCGGCTCCGACCGTGTCGCGCAGGAGGCCCGTGCGTGGCGTCATCAATGTGCAACCCTCGCTGCAAGGTCGGCCGGCGCCGACGAGCCCGTTCCACACGCCGCGGCGCCGCTCTGGCCGCACGCGGCTGCGATCTCGGCCTCGAGCGAGGGGGCGCGGAAGCGGCGGAAGCGCGCCCGCCAGCCCAGCGTGTAGAGCTGGTCGGCCTGCTCCTGCGCCTCGGCGCCCTCGGCGTCGAGGTAGTACTCGGTCTGCGCGAAGGCCACGCCGCCCTGCTGCGCCTGCTCCTCCGGCTGGCGGTTCCAGGTCGCGACCCGGATGCCGCTCTCGCCGTGCTCCGGCGGCGGTGTGCCCAGCGCGAAGTAGCGCAGCTGCAGCCGCTCGCCGCCCAGCTGCGTGTTCGGCTCGAGCTCCATGGCGGCGACGTTCAGGCTCAGGCAGCTGGGCAGGAGGGCGGTCTCGGTCTCGACGCGCGCGTGCTGGCGCGCCGGCTCCGGGCTGACCTGGTCGAAGCGGGACAGCGCGGGCGGCCGCGCCAGGGGCAGGGCGCGCTGGCACAGCTCGAGCGGCTCGCCGCGCTTGATCGGCAGCGGGCGTGGCCGCGACGAATCCGCGCTGGACCGGCGGGCCGTACGCGACGGCGGTGCGGTCGGCCTGGGCGGCGGCGAGCTCGGGCAGGCGGGTGCGCAGCGTCTCCTGCGCCCGGTCGGCCGCGCGGATCACCGTGTCGGCGTCGCCGCGGATCGACGCGAGGTCGGCCGTGGCCTTGGCCTGCGACCGCGGCCAGGAGCGGCAGCGCGGCGCCCAGCGCCGCGAGCAGGGCCGGGCTCGACTTGATCCACGCGATGGTCTTGCTGGCGCCGACCACGGCGGCGAGCGCCGAGGTGACGGTGGCGGCGACGGTGAGCTTGGTCAGGTTGAGCAGCGCGACCATGTTCATCGCGCGCGCGTGCAGCACGGCGACGGACTGGGCGCCGCTGTCGGCCGCGTCCTGCATGGTCTCGCGGTGCTCGATGGCGTCGCCGGTGCCGAGCACGAACCAGGCGGCGCCGAACAGGAACACGGCCGCGAAGATGCCGACCAGCAGCACCGCGCCGCGCTCGTCGCGCGCGAGGGCTCGCCTCACGCCGGGGGTCGGGCTCACCTGGCCACCTCCGCCGGCGTACTCGTAGCGCGCGCCCTGGTTGGGCAGGCTGGCCTCGCCCTGGACGAGCGAGCGTGCTGTCGCCGCCGGGGCCGTCGGTGCCGTCGCGGCACATCAGGCGGCGCGCCATCGGCACGCCGCAGGTGAAGCGATAGGCCACCCGCACCGTCACCATCCCGCCCGGCTCGAAGCTGGTGCGAGACTGCTGCGCGCCGGGGGCCTGCGGGAACGTCACGCGTCAGCTTGTCGGAGCTCTCGGCTCCGGCCGCCGACGGCAGCGCCGCGAGCGCGTTGGCGGCGCCGCGGCGGATCGCCTGGATGCGCTGGCCGCCGGCGCTCACCGCGTTGCGCGCCTCGCCGCCGTATTGCTGCGGGTCGTCGTCGAGGACGACAACGGCGGATCGCGCCGCGGCGCTGGCCGCGCGCCCGACCACGAGGTCGGCGAACTCGAGCAGCGCGGCCTGGAAGACGCACATCACGAACATGAAGAACGGGACGACGACGACCAGGAACTCGACGTAGGTGGCTCCGCGCCGGTCGGTCGCGAGCGAGCGTCATGCCGCGCCTCCGGCGAGGGCGACGCTGGCCAGCGTGCCGAGGAACAGCGGCACGCCCAGGCGCAGCGGCATCATCCCGGCGGTCGGGATGCGCCGGCGCATGCGCGCCGGCAGGATGAAATTGATGGCCAGCCACAGCGACGAGAGCAGAGTCCTGCCCAGCTCACCGCGGCGGGCGAGGAGGACCAGCGCGTACACGGCCGCGAAGCTCATGCCGATCAGCTGGACCTCGAGCCCCATCTGGGGGCCGCCGAGCGCCCCGAGGGCGGCGAGCAACTTGACGTCGCCGCCGCCCATCGAGCCGGCTCGGAAGAGAAGATAAGGGACGAGTCCGCAGACGAGGGCGCCGGCGAGCGAGAACAAGAGCCCACCGGCGCCCTGCTGCAGTAGGTGGAAGAGCGGCGCGGCGCAGAGTGGCGGCAACGTCAGCCAGTTCGGAATCAGTCCGGTGCGGGCATCGGTCACGGCCGCGGCGGCGGCGATGGTGATCATCGCGATAGGAACGAAGAGGTCCATGTCTGCCGCCTTGTCTCCAGCCTCGTGGTTTCTCGGGCGCCTTACTTCACTTCCGACTCGATGCGCTTGCCGGCGTCGTCCGACGACTTGTTCACCTTGCCGCTCAGCGCCTTCACCGCGCCGATACCGGCGAGCGCGAGGCAGACAACGAGGATCAGGTTCTGCACGAACTCGTTGGCGCCGCGGATGTCGCTGAGCAGGGTGCGCTGGGTCTTGGGGCGGGCGATGGCGGTCTCGATGTTCTTCTTCATGGGTCCTGGTCCTTTCCGTAGTTGCTGGTTCGAACAGCGTTGTGGTCACGCGATGGGCGCGGTCAGTACGTTCTGTGCATGGTGGTACGCCTCGAGTAGCTTGAGCCCGAGGAGTACGAACGTGCCGGCGACCGGCAGTCCGAACAGGACGACGAGGATCAGGTACTCCACGTACGTCTTCCCACGCTCATCACTCGCGACTGTTCGCCTCATCTGCGACTTGCCTAAGAGCAAGGCGACGTGCCGCCGCGAGATCGCCTCTCGCCGGATGGAAAGACGCGCGCTTCGGCGATCGGCCGGCGGCGATCGCACAGGCGGCTGGTCGTGTAGACCAGGCGGGCTTTACGCGAAGACCAGACCGCGGTTGTTCAGCTGTGCAGCGGCCCGGGTTTTCGCGCGGTTTCGCGATCTAGCAGCGGCGCGAGGAGGGCACGGTCATTGCTTTGATCGATCGCGATGAGTCGACAGTCAGACCGTGAGGCCGTGATCATCCGCGGCGTGCTCGATGGAGGTCAGCGCCTCGAGTGGCGCGCGAGCGAGTCGGCAACGATCTATGTGGGCTCGGATGCGCGCTGCCAGTGGCAGCTCACGGCCGACGGAGTGGCTCCCTTTCACTGGCACCTTTGCTGGTACGGGCGCCGGCTGTGGATGGCCGAGCTGGAAGCGAGCCCGGCCGGGGCCAGCGCCCCGCGCAGCTACAAGTGGAAGATGGCGCCCATCGGCTGCGTCATGCGCCTGGGCTCCGCCGTCATGGTGCTGGAGCTGGGGCGCGACCCGGTCGTGACCCACGCCGCGTGGGCCGCGCACGCGGATCCGACGGTGATCGTGCGCTCGGCGCCGGACGACGGCATCGATCCGGACGCCACCCAGCTGGTCGCGCCGGACGACCTGCGCGCCCTGCCGCCATTCGGGCCGCCGTCGCAGCAGCGCGCCGGTGCTGCGCCAGCGCCTGGCGCAGGCCGCGGAGGTGGGACCGGCCGTGCCGGCGCTCGACGAGATGTTCATCGTCCCCGCGCAGCAGCCGGCGCCGCCGCCCAAGCCGCCCAGCCCGCTGTCGCGCCTCACCGCGGTGGTGCCGGTGCGCATCCTCATCGCGGTGGTCGCGGCCGGCGGCATGACCATGGTGACGCTCCTGCCCGAGGGTCTGCACGCCGAGCGCGACAAGCCGTCGGCGGCCAGGCTGCCGCCGAAGCGGCAGGCGCCCGAGCCGGAGATCGACGTGCGCGCCGTGCAGCCGGACAGCGAGCGCGCCGCAGCCGAGGCCGCGGCCGCCCGCGACCTGGCCGCCGGACGCCTCGAGGAGGCGCTGCGCCGCTACCGCGAGCTGCACGAGGCGGCGCCGGACGATCCGGTGTTCCGCGACTTCACCGCCATCATCGAGCGGCGCGTCAAGGCCCGCTGCGTCAGCGGCGACTGCACGGAGGAGACGCGATGAGGTCCGCCAGCATGTTGGCCGCGGCCGCGCTGCTGCTCGCCTGCCAGCCGCCGCCGCCGCCGCTGCTCGACCACGACGTCATGTTCGTGGCGCGCTCCGACGTCGGCGATCCGGTCGCCGGCGTCCGTCTGTTCCATCCCGGCGCCGAGATCGGCCAGACCGGGAAGGACGGCCAGCTCGCGTCGCGCTTCCACGCCCCCGACGGCGCCCAGCTGACAGTGAGCGCGCGCTGCCCGGAGGGCTACATCGACCCGGTCGAGGATACGCGCATCGTGCTGCGCCAGCTGTCGGCGGTGGCGGCTCGCACCGGCAACGGCCGCCGCGTGCTCATCCAGTGCCGCAGGACGCGCGTGCTGGCCGCCATCGTGGTGCGGGCAGGCTTTGCAGATCTGCCGGTGCTGTTCGAGGGCGAGGAGGTCACGCGGACCGGACCGTCGGGCGTGGCCCACCTCTCGGCCGCGGTGTCGCCGCACGAGACCTTCTCTCTCACCGTCGACACATCGTCGGCCGAGCGTCTGAGGCCGGTGAACCCGGTCGCCACCTTCACCATGTCGGCCGAGGACTCGACCTTCGTGTTCGACTCCGGGCTCGAGAAGCTGCCCGAGCCGCGCAAGCCACCCAAGCGCAAGCGCCGCAAGCCGAAGCCTCAGGGCCCCCCTCGACCCATCCTCATCCCGCCCAACGCGCACCTCGGGGAAGCGAAACGCTGAAGTTGCGCAGCATTTGAGGTTCCGGGACGGGGAGGCCAGTCCCGGGTCTGAATGCCCATGCCCCGTGATTTCGGGCAGGTCGGCGGCCGCGAGGCTGGTCTTTGCGTTGCACTGTCACCTGCTCGTGACAGTCCCAGCCCGAGTGTCCTTTCCGGCGGGTTCCGTCCCCACCATCCGCGGCTCCGCGGCCGAGCCGTCCCTGGGCGGCCGCTACCAGGTGCTCAAGCAGCTCGGCGCCGGCGCCAGCAGCATCGTGTTCGCGGCCTTCGATCGCCAGCGCCGCCGCGCCATCGCGCTCAAGCTCTTGTGCCCCGGTTACGTGCTCGAGGGCCTGCGCGAGGCGCGCGCCATGGGCTCGGTGGTCCATCCCAACGTCGTGCAGGTCTACGACGCGGGACGGATCTGCGACGCCGCCTACCTCACGATGGAGCTGGTGCGCGGCGAGACGCTGCGCGACTGGGCCCGCTCGCCGCGCAACCCGGACGACCTGTTCAGCGTCATGCTCGACGCCGGTCGCGGCCTCGCCGCCGCGCACGCCGCCGGCATCCTGCACCGCGACTTCAAGCCGGCCAACGTGCTCGTCGACCGCTCCGGCGCGGTGAAGGTCGCCGACTTCGGCCTGGCCGGCCCGGCCCACCGCCGCAGCATGACCGGCGACCGCAGCGGAACCGAGCCGTACATGTCTCCCGAGGAGGCGCTGGGCAACCTGGTCGACGGGCGCTCGGATCAGTTCTCCTACTGCGCGAGCCTGTACGAGCTGCTCGCCGGCGAGCGTCTGTTCCCGACCGGCACCGTCGCCGACGCGCCGGCCGGCACCATCGAGGCGCGCCTGCACCAGCTCCGCCACACGATCGGATATCTGGTGTGGCGCGTGCTCGCCCGCGGCCTCGCCATCGATCCCGAGGACCGCTTCTCGACGATGAACCAGCTGCTCGCCGACCTCGAGGCCGCGGTCCAGCCGCAGGCCTCGTCGGTGGCCTGCTAGCCCCGCCGGCTCCACCGGCCGGCTCGGGCGCGTGCTGCGGCCTGCAGCGCGCGCTCGGCGTTGACGCGTGTGCGTCACCGGCTTGTGAAAAAGCCTCCTGACCGACGGAGAACGCGTGTCTTCGCGTGTCGCCGCGGTCGCCTCGGAGCCAGCTGTCAGTCGATTCTTGGTGACGGCGGTGACGACTTGTGCGATCAGCGATGGCCGCTCACACGGTCTGTTCGCGGTCTGGAGGTACTCAAGGTGATGCGACGAAAACTTCCCCTGTTGTTCGTGCTCGTCCCGGCGCTGGCAGGCGCCGGCTGTCAGGGAGGATCCGGCGACGCCGATTCTCCGAAGATGACGGTGCCCGCCAAGGCGCGCGCTGTCCCAGGCGCGCCGCCGGCCACGCAGGCGCCGGTCGCTGCCGGCGCCCATCTTCAATGATGTGCCGGTCTACAGCGCCTATCTCGCGGCGCCCGCCGGTCGCGGCGGTCGCGTCCGCGCCCAGCGCGCGCATCCGCGGCTCGAACCCGGCTGTCGCGTCGGTGCAGTCGCGCCTGTCGCGCAACGCGCCCGGCGTGGTGGCCAGCGGTCGACGCGCGCCGCCCGGTGCCCAGCTTCCTGTTCGCCCCGCGCGGCAGGGGCGCGGCGCGGCGCTCGTTCGCGCGCGCCGACCAGGCCGCGCTCGCCTACCTCGATCAGTACCGGACCGTCTATCAGCTGGACGGCTCGGCCGTTGCCACCGCCGAGGTGGCCGGCGTGCACGCGTCGGGCGGCGGCGGCTCAGGTCGTCTGGATGCGCCAGCGGGTCGACGGCCGCGAGGTCTACGGCACGCGCATGAGCTTCCTCGTCGATCCGGACATGAGCCTGGTCGCGATCTCGGGTCACATGCACCCGAGCGTGGAGGCGTCGTGGACCGCCTCGATCGACGGTCGCGCCGCGCTGGCCCGCGCGGTCGCCGACGTGACCGGCGCGGCGGTGCCCGCCGCGGCGCTCGCGCCGGTCGCCCCGTCCGCCGGCGGCAAGGCCCGCTTCGCCAGCGCGGCCGGCGCCGGCTTCCACCCTGCCGCAGCCGGCGATGGTGCGCGAGGTGTTCTACGCGCTGCCCAAGGTCGCTGGTGCCGGCCTTCTCGGTCTCGGTCGAGGTGGCGGCGCGCGGCAGCACCGCCAGCCGCGCCTACGAGTACGTCATCGCGGCCGACGACGGGCGCATCCTGCAGCGCGCCAACCGCACCTTCTCCGAGGCGCGCACCTACCGCGTGTGGGCCGACGGCCCCGAGGCCGGCTATCGCCCGACCGACGGACCGCAGGGCGACCTCACGCCGCACCCGACCGGCGACGTCAACACGCCGGTCGAGGTGGTCGGCGCCGACAACCGCATCGCGGCCGAGGTCGAGGGTCTCAACGTCAACGCGGACGGCGTCGCCGATGCCTGGCTGCCGGACGGCGCCGCCGACCTGTCGCTCGGCAACAACGTGTCGGCCTACGCCGACCACGCCGAGCCGGACGGCCTCTCCGAGGGGGACGCGCTCGCCACCCAGAACGGCAGCGGCGCGTTCGCCTACGGCTACAACCTGGCCGCCGACCCGACCGTCGGCGGCGCCCAGATCCGCACCGCCATCTCCCAGCTGTTCTTCACCACCAACTGGCTGCACGACTGGTGGTACGGCTCCGGCTTCACCGAGGCGGCCGGCAACGCCCAGCTCGGCAACTACGGCCGCGGCGGCGAGGAGGCCGACGTGATGCTGGCCGAGGCGCAGGACACGCGCGGCACGGAGCGCAACAACGCCAACATGAGCACGCCGCCCGACGGCCTGTCGCCGCGCATGCAGATGTACATCTTCGACGGGCCGATCACCCCGATCGGCGAGACCACGTTCGAGATCACGTCGCCGCCCGACCTGGCCGGCGAGTACACGGTGCAGGGCTCGTTCTTCGGCGTGGACGACCTGGTCACCGCCAGCGGTGCCCTCGTGCTCGTCGATGACGGCGTCTCCGATCCGAAGACCGGCGGCACGCCCAACGACGGCTGCGAGGCGTTCGACGGCGTCACCGGTGCCATCGCCGTGGTCACCCGCGGCGCGCTGCGACTTCGAGCTGAAGGCCCAGAACGCCGAGGCCGCCGGCGCGGCCGCCGCGCTCATCGTCAACAACGACCTCGAGGGTCCGGACGCGCTGCCGCCGCTGGGCGGGGAGGACCGCAACATCGCCATCCCGGTGGTCGGCATCTCGTTCGCCGACGGACAGGCGATCCTCGCGGGCCTGGGCGCGGGGCCGGTCGCGGCCGACGTGAGCCGCGCGGGCCGCGACCGCGACATCGATCGCGACGGCACCGTCGACAACGCGGTCGTGGCCCACGAGTGGGGCCACTACCTCCACCACCGCCTCACGCTGTGCCTGACGGCGCAGTGCGGCGCGATGAGCGAGGGCTGGGGCGACTTCGTGGCCCTGCACATGATGGTGCGCGAGCAGGACGACCTGCACGGCGTCTACGGCGCGGCCGCGTGGGCCACCGACAGCCCGTACTTCGGCATCCGCCGCGTTCCCTACTCGGTCGAGATGGACCGCAACGCCCTCACCTTCGGGCACGTCTCCGACGAGGCGGAGCTGCCGTTCGACGCCCACCCGATGCTGGACTTCGGCGCCAACAGCGAGGTCCACAACGCGGGCGAGATCTGGGCCACCATGCTGTTCGAGGCCTACGTGGCCCTGGTGGAGGACGAGCCGGGCCTGGCCTTCGCCGACGCCCAGCGCCGCATGGGCGACTACATCGTCGCCGGCATGCTGCTGGCGCCGCCCAACCCGACCTTCACCGAGCAGCGCGACGCCATCCTGGCCGCCATCGCCGCCACCGGCGACCAGCGCGACCTGCTGACCGTGGCGCAGGCCTTCGCGCGCCGCGGCGCCGGCACCGGCGCGGTGTCGCCGGCCGCTGGACTCGGTCGACTTCGTCGAGGTGGACGAGAGCTTCGAGGTCGCGGGCGACCTGGTCGTCATCGGCACCGAGGTGGTTGTCGACGAGGACTGCGACGAGGACGGCAACCTGGACGCGGGCGAGCGCGGACACCTGGTCGTCACGGTCGCCAACGGCGGACCGGTCGCGCTGTCCGGCACCACCGTGAGCGCGGCGGAGGCGCCGGCCGACGTCACCTTCCCGGACGGCGAGTCGGCCACCATCGCCGAGCTCGGCCCGTACCAGCGTGGCCGAGGTCGAGATCCCGCTCGCGCTCGACGCCGGCATCGAGGGCTTCCAGGGCATCACCGTCACCGTGCGGGCCGCCAACGCCGAGTCGTTCCACGCCACCGTCGATGTCGCCGCTGATCGCAGCGGATCAACTTCGACGACAGCGCCGCGAGCGCCAAGGTCGACGACGTCGAGAGCAAGGTGACCGTGTGGGAGCCCACCACCGACCTGGGCGAGGACTGGGCTGGCTGCGCTCCGACGACGGCGCGAACGCCCTGTGGTACGCCGAGGACGTCGGCCGGTCAACGGCGAGCAGTCGCTGACCTCGCCGGTCCTCAACGTCGGCGACGGCGCCGTTCGTGCTGCGCTTCGAGCACCGGCACAGCTTCGAGGCCAGCGACGACGGCACCGGCACCATCGCCTTCTGGGACGGCGGCGTCATCGAGTTCTCGACCGACGGCGGCGAGACCTGGCGGGACGTGAGCGAGCTGGCCGAGCCGGGCTACGGCGGCGAGCTGTTCGCCGAGGCGCTCAACCCGCTCGGCGGGCGCGCCGGCCTACGTGGCGCAGAACGAGGGCTTCCCGGCGATGACCGCGGTGTCCATCGACTTCGGCACCGCGCTGGCCGGCGAGGAGGTCCAGGTGCGCTTCCGCCTCGGCACCGACGTGTCGACCGGCGCCCCGGGCTGGGAGATCGACAACGTGGCGTTCGACGGCATCGACGAACTCGCCGTTCACGTCGCTGGTCGACGACGCCGCGGCCTGCGGCGGCGAGGACGACGACGGCGCCGGCGACGGCGACGACGATGACGACGACGACGAGGGCTGCGGCTGCCGCAGCGGCGGCTCGAGCGCGCCCCTGGGCGTGCTGCTGTACGCCGCCGTGCTGCTGCCGTTCCTGCGCCGCCGCCGCCGCAAGTAGGTCGCGAGTCCCGCCGGCGCGGCCGGACCTGGCCTCCCAGGACCGGCCGCGCCGTTTGTCTTTTCGGGGCTACTTCTGGCCGTAGTAGGCGCCCTTGCCGTGCTTGCGCTCGAAGTGCTTGCGGACCAGGGCGTCCGGGAGGCGGGGCGCGGACGGATCGATCGCGCGGGTGAGGTAGGCCATCCTGGCGATCTCCTCGAGCACGACCGCGTTGTAGACCGCCTGGTCGGCGTCCGCGCCCCAGGTGAAGGGGCCGTGGCCGGCGACCAGGACCATCGGCGTGCGCAGCGGATCGCGGCCGCCGAGGCACTCCAGGATCTGCTTGCCGGTCTCCACCTCGTAGTCGCCGGCGACCGCCTCGTCGTTCATCACGTCCGTGCAGGGCACGTCCTCGGCCAGGTGATCGGCGTGGGTGGTGCCGTAGATCGGGATCGCGGCGCGCGCCTGGGCCCACGCGGTGGCGTAGGTCGAGTGCGTGTGGACGACGCCGCCCAGCCCGGGAAGGCCGGCGTAGAGGCGCGACGTGGGTCGGCGTGTCCGAGGACGGCCGCAGCCGGCCCTCGACCACCTTGCCGTCGAGGTCGACCACCACGATGTCGTCGGCGGTGAGCTGCTCGTAGGCGACGCCGCTCGGCTTGATGGCCAGCACGCCGCGGTCGCGATCGAAGGCCGAGACGTTGCCGAAGGTGTAGATGGCGAGCCCGCGCCGCGGGATCTCCATGTTGGCCGCCCACGCCCGCTCGCGCAGCTCTCGATAGGTCGCGCTCACGGTCAGCTCGACAGCCTGTAGGCCACGTCGTTCCAGCGCAGCTCGTTGCGCAGCGCGGCGATCTCGGTGCCGTCGCCGATGCGGATGAGCTCGACGCCCGCCATGGCCGCGAAGTCGTCCACGTGCGCCATGGTCAGCGCGCGGCTGTGCGCGCAGTGGTGGGCGCCGCCGGCCAGGATCCAGGCCTCGCAGCGCGCGCTTGAAGTCCGGCCGCGGCACCCAGACCGCGCGCGCCACCGGCAGCTTCGGCATCGAGCGCTCCGGCGGCACCGCGTCCAGCTCGTTGGCCACCATGCGCATGCGGCCGCGCATGTCGACCATGGCCACGTTCACCGCCGGGCCGGTGCCGGAGTCGAACACCAGCCGGCAGGGATCCGACTTGCCGCCGATGCTGAGCGGATGGATCTCGAGCGAGGGCCTGCCGGCCGCGATCGACGGGCAGATCTCGAGCATGTGCGCGCCCAGCACCCGCTCCTGTCCGCTGACCAGGTGGTAGGTGTAGTCCTCCATGAACGACACGCCGCCGGGGCGGCCGCTCGCCATCACCTTGAGCGCGCGCACCAGGCCGCACGACTTCCAGTCCCCCTCGGCGCCGAAGCCGTAGCCGTCGGCCATCAGGCGCTGCACCGACAGGCCGGGCAGCTGCTCGAGCCCGTGCAGGTCCTCGAACGTGGTGGTGAAGCCGTGAAAGCCGCCCTCCTCGAGGAAGCCGCGCAGGCCGGCCTCCTGGCGCGCGGCGTAGCGCAGCTCGCGGTGCCGCTGGCCGCCGCGGCGCAGCGCCGGCGCCGACGCGCGTAGCGCTCCTCGTAGTCGGCCACCAGGCGGTCGATCTCGGCGTCGCCGACCTCGGCCATGCGCGCGACGAGGTCGCCCACGCCGTAGCCGTTGACCGACCAGCCGAAGCGGATCTGCGCCTCGACCCGGTCGCCGCCGGTGACCGCCACCTCGCGCATGTTCATGCCGCCGAAGCGCGCGATCTTGAGCCGCGCGCGCGTCGACCATGGCGCAGGCGGCGCGCGCCCAGACGTCGAGCTTCGCCAGCACGTCCTCGTCGCGCCAGTGACCGACGATGACCTTGCGCTCGATGCGCAGCCGCGCGCCGATGTACCCGAACTCGCGGTCCCCGTGGGCCGACTGGTTCAGGTTCATGAAGTCCATGTCGATCGAGTCCCACGGCAGCTCGCGGTTGAACTGCGTGTGCAGGTGGGCGAGCGGCATCTCCAGCTGCTTGAGCCCGGCGATCCACATCTTGGCCGGCGAGAACGTGTGCATCCACGTGATGACGCCGGCGCAGCGCGGCGACGCGCCGGCCTCGCGGCACGTCTGCAAGATGGCGTCGGAGCTCTTGAGGGTCGGCTTCCACACCACGCGCACCGGGAGCCGGCCGCAGCTGTCCAGGTGCGCCGCGATCTCGCGCGAGTGCTCGGCGACCTGCTTCAGCGCCTCCTCGCCGTACAGGTCCTGGCTGCCGGTCAGAAACCAGACCTCGAAGCTCGCTCAGATCCACCATGGCTCTCCCCTCACCGCGTCAGGTGCTTCTCCACGGCGGCGCCGAGCGCGAGGTAGTCCCGGTACAGCGCGTCGTACAGCCGGGCCCGCGCCGGGTCCGGCTGGTAGCGCGCCTCGGTGCCGGACGACATCGCGCGCTGCGCGTCCTCGACGGTGGCGTGCAGGCCGGCGGCGGTGGCGGCGAACATCGCCGCGCCCATGGCCACCGGCTGCTCGCCGGCGCGCACCTCGACCGGCATGTCGAGCACGTCGGCCAGCACCTGCACCGCGAACGGACTCTTGCGCGCCACGCCGCCGATGCCGATGACGCCGTCGATGCGGATGCCCTCGGCGCGGAAGCGCTCGACGATGGCGCGCGAGCCGAACGCGGTCGCCTCGACCAGGGCGCGGTAGATGCGCGGCGCGTCGGTGCCCAGGTTCAGGCCGGCGATCGCGCCCTTGAGCCGCTGGTCCGCGTCCGGGGTGCGCCGCCCGTTGAGCCAGTCGAGCGCGATGACCGCGCTGCGCTCCGGCGGGATCGCCGCGGCCGCCGCCTCCAGCTCCGGGATGATGCGATCCATGACCGCGTCGGCCAGCTCCGATCGGGTCGCCGCGTCGGCCCCCGGCACCGCCGGCAGGATGGTCAGCAGCGGCCAGCTGAGGATCTGCTTGAACCAGGCGTAGACGTCGCCGAACGCCGACTGCCCGGCCTCGTAGCCGATCGCGCCCGGGATGATGGAGCCGTCGACCTGGCCGCAGATGCCGGCCACCAGCTTCTCCTCCTGGCGGCCCTTGGGCTCGACGAGCATGTCGCAGGTGCTGGTGCCCATCACCTTGAGCAGCTGGTGCGGCCCGATGTTGCCGCCCACCGCGCCCATGTGGGCGTCGAACGCGCCCACCGCGACGACGGCGTCGGCCGGCACGCCGAGTCGCCCGGCCCAGTGCGGCGCGATGATGCCGAACGGCACATCGGCGGTGAAGGTCTGGCTGCCCAGCGACGCGCGCAGCGCGGACAGGCGCGGGTGGAGCAGGGCGAGGAACTCGCTCGACGGATAGCCGTCGAACTGCGCGTGCCACATCGCCTTGTGCCCGGCCGCGCAGCGGCTGCGCTTGATGCGGGCGAGGTCCTCGGTGCCGGTCAGCACCGCCGGGACCCAGTCGCAGTGCTCGAGCACGGTGACCGCGGCGCGGCTCACGGCCGGGTTCGTCTCGATGACGTGCAGGGCCTTGGCCCAGAACCACTCCGACGAGTACACGCCGCCGACGAAGCGCGTGAAGTCGGTGCCGCCCCAGCTGCGCGCGACCTGGTTGATGCGCTCCGCCTCGGCCACCGCCGTGTGGTCCTTCCACAGCACGAACATCGCGTCCGGGTCGTCCTCGAAGCCGGCGCAAAGAGACAGCGGCACGCCGCGCCCGTCGGCCAGGACCGGGGTGGAGCCGGTCGTGTTGACGGCGATGCCGCGGATGCGCGAGGCGATGGCGGGGCCGGCCTGCGCCACCGCCTGCTGCACGCACGACTCCATGCTCTCGAGGTGGTCGAGCGGATGCTGGCGGAAGCGGTTGGCGTGCGGATCGCAGTACTGGCCAGCGGACCAGCGCGCAAAGCTGGCCACCGATGTGCCGGCCACCTCGCCGCTGCGCGCGTCGGCGATCACCGCGCGCACGGAGTCGGTACCGAAGTCGATGCCCACGACATGGGTGCCGGTTGACATGAAGCCCCCGTTGCGGCGTGCTCGCAGAAACGCCGCTGGTTGCTAGTGTGAACGTTCACACTGATGTTGTCAAAATCAAATCGATCGCCGTGCGGCCGCCGAACAGCGCTTGACTCGCTGTGCCGCGGCTGCTTACGTGTTGCGCGGGGCGGGAGGGCATCGAGACCCGAACGCCCAACGGCAAGGAACAGGGGGACCGCCGCCGGCGCCGTCGCGCGGGAGACGACCTCCGAGCCGCCGTCGCGCTGTAGCTGGCTCGGGAGGGCCGCACGAAGTCGGCCCGCGATCCTGCCCTGACATCGGGAAGGAGAGACTCATGCCCCAGACGCGATCGACCCATTGCGCGCTGCTCCTGGCTGCCCTCGGAGCGTGCAGCGGCAGCCAGCCGCCGCCACCCGAGAGCGCTCCGCCCCCGCGCCTCCGCCCGACGACACAGCGGCGCCGGCCGGCGAGCCGGAGGCGGCTGCCACCGGAGACCAGCCCGATCACCAAGGCGCCCTACGGGCAAGTGGATGGCAAGGACGTGGAGCTCTACACACTCACCAACGCGAAGGGTCTCATCCTCAAGGTCACCAACTTCGGTGCCACCATCACCGAGCTCCACGTTCCCGATCGCGACGGCAAGATGGGCGACATCGTCCACGGCTTCGACAAGGTGGACGACTACGCCGGCGACAAGAACCCGTACTTCGGCGCCACCGTCGGCCGCGTGGCCAACCGGATCAAGGGCGCGAAGTTCAAGCTCGAGGGCAAGACCTACAAGCTCGCGATGAACAACCCGGACACCAAGAGCCACCTGCACGGCGGCAAGAAGGGCTGGAACAAGGTCATCTGGACGGCGGAGACCAGCGAGTCGGCGGAGGGCCCGTCGATCAAGCTCACCTACGTCTCGCCCGACGGTGAGGAGGGCTATCCCGGGCACCGTGAACGCGAGCGCGACGTACACGCTGACCAACGAGAACGAGCTGCGGGTGGTGATGGAGGCGACCACCGACAAGACGACGATCATCAACATGGCCCACCACACCTACTGGAACCTGGGCGGGACCGGCTCCGGCACGATCGAGGACCACGAGCTCACTCTGTCGGCCGATCAAGCTACACGCCAGGGATGCCGCCGACCGGCAAGGTGAAGAAGGTGGCCAAGACCGCCGTTCGACTTCACCGCGCCCAAGCCGATCGGCAAGGACCTCAAGGCCGCCGGCGGCGAGCCGGCCGGCTTCGACCACAACTTCATGGTCAACGGCGATGCCGGCCAGCTGCGACCGGTCGCGCACGTCAAGGATCCGAAGTCGGGGCGAGTGATGGACCTGGAGGCGGACCAGCCGGACGTCCAGTTCTACACCGGCAACTTCATGGACGGCTCGACCACCGGCAAGGGCGCCACCCACGTCCAGTACTCGGCGTTCTGCCTCGAGTCGCAGAAGGTGCCCAACGCGATCAACATCCCGGCCAACAAGAAGGACACCGTGCTCAAGCCGGGCCAGACCTACACGCACACGATGGTGCACCGCTTCTCGACGGAATAGGTCAGATCGCGGCTCTCGCGCTGCTGGCGGCCGGCGGCGGCTCCTCGCGTTCTTCGCGTCTTCGAGGTTCGTCGCCGCCGCGCTGCCGCAAGATGGTTCCGGCCACGATCGCGGCGCTCAGGGCCAGGATGGCGCCGATCGCCGCGGTCAGCACGAACGACTCGGAGAAGGCGCGGCGCGCGACCTCGATGAGCTCGATGCGCAGCTGACCGGGCAGCCGCTCCGCCACCGCCAGCGCGCCGCCGAGGGTGCCGCTGGCGGCGCTGGCCGCGTCGGCGCCGAGGCCGGCCGGCACCGCGTCGGCCATGATGGTGCGGTACACGCCGGTGCCGATGCTGCCCAGGATGGCGATGCCGAGCGCGCCGCCGAGCTCGAAGCTGGTCTCCGAGATCGCCGAGGCGGCCCCGGCGCGCTCCGGCGGCGCGCTGCCGATGATGATGTCGGTCGCCAGCGTGGCCACCGGCGAGAGGCCGAGCGAGAAGACGATCGAGCCGGTCACCAGCACGCCGAGCCCCGGGGCCACGCCGATCCGCGTGAGGATCGTCAGGCCGATGGCGGCCAGGCCCAGTCCGCCGGCGATCACGACCGCCGGGCGCACGCGGCGCACGATCATCGGCGCCGCCAGCGAGCTGACGATGAAGCCGGCCGACGACGGCAAGGTCCACAGCCCCGCCTCCCACGGCGACAGCCCCAGCACCAGCTGCAGGTACTGCGCGGTGAGCAGGAAGATGCCGAACGCGACGCACATGCCGACCGTGACGGTGGCCAGCGTCGTGCTGAACGCCGGCAGCGAGGAACAGGCGCAGGTCGATGAGCGGATCGGCCAGGGTTCGCTGCCGCCTGCACGAACAGGACGCCGAGCGCCACGCCGGCCACGATCGGACAGGAGCGGCAGCCAGCCGAACCCGTCCTGCGCCATCTGCTTGAACCCGAAGATGACCGACAGCACGGCGCCCAGCGACAGCGCGGCGCTGGCGATGTCGAGCTTGCCGGCCGTACGGATCGCGGAACTCCGGCAGCAGCACCGGGCCGAGCACCAGCAGCAGCACCATCACCGGCACGGCCAGGAGGAACACCGAGCCCCACCAGAAGTGCTCCAGCATCGCGCCGCCCAGCAGCGGGCCGATGGCGGCGCCGGCCGAGAAGCTCGCGACCCACACGCCGATGGCGACGGTGCGCTGGCTGCGCGTCGAGGAACATGTTGCGGATGAGCGACAGCGTCGACGGAGCCAGGGTCGCGCCGGCCACGCCGAGCAGCGCGCGGGTGGCGATCAGCATCCACGGCGCTGGTCGAGAACGCGGCCAGCACCGAGGCGACGCCGAACGCGGCGGCGCCGATGCAGCAGCAGCTTGCGGCGGCCGATGCGGTCGCCCAGCGTGCCCATGGTGATGAGCGAGCCGGCCACCATGAAGCCGTAGATGTCCACGATCCACAGCAGCTCGGCGCTGGACGGCTTGAGGTCGGCGCTGAGGTGCGGCACCGCCAGGTTGAGCACGGTCAGGTCCATCGAGTAGAGCAGGCAGGGCAGGGCGATGACGGCCAGCCCGATCCACTCGCGCCGCCCGGCCCGGCGCGCTGCCGGCTCGCTGTCGGCTTGTGTCGTGCATGAGACCTCTGGCATCCGTCGCGGCCGTCGGTCCGGGACCGTCACGCGCGGCGGAGTTGATGGTCGCGCGAAGGGGGCGTCAGCCGCCGGAGACGGCCTGCATGATCGTGATGCAGTCGCCGTCCTTCAGGCGCGGGCTGCTCGCCCTCCACCCAGCGCGTGTTGACGTCGTTGTGAAAACAGAGCACGTGACGGCGCAGCTTGCCGGACTCGTCGCACAGGTGCACGCGCAGCGCCGGCACCTGGCGGTAGGCGTCCTCGAGCGCGTCGGTCAGCGTGTCGCCCTCGACCGAGAGCGTGGCGCGACCGCCCAGCACGGTGCGCAGGAGCGACGGCAGCTCGAGCGTCGCCTGCGCCATGTCAGGCCTCGACATAGGCCTGCACGCTGAGGATGCGCGGCAGACGGCAGGGGAGCTGCTGCCACGAGTCCCCGCCGTCGGTGGTGGCGAACAGGTCGCCCGAGGTCGACCCGACGTAGACGCCGGCCGGCTCGAGCGCGTCGATGCTCATGGCGCCGCGCAGCACGCTGGCGTGGTAGTGGGTCTCGGGCAGGCCGCGGCTGGTCGGCTCCCACGACTCGCCGCCGTCGCGGCTGCGATAGACGCGGCACTGTCCGTCCACCGGCATGCGGTACTCGTCGCTCTCGAGCGGAAACGAGAACAGCGTCTTGCTGCGCGGATCGATCGCGATCGGAAAGCCGAACCAGGACGGCAGGCCCTGCTCGTTGTTCTCCCAGGTGTCGCCGCCGTCGCTGCTGCGGTACATGCCGGAGTGGTCCTGGCGGTAGAGCAGCGTCCGCGTTGTCCGGGTCCTGGGCCAGTCCGTGCACGCAGTAGCCGATCTCCGGGATCTCCTTGTCCTCGCTGACGTACTTGATGCCGGTGTTGCGAGCGGTCCATGTCGCGGCCGTTGTCCTCCGACCGCCAGACACCGACCGCCGAGATGCCGCACCACACCCGCTGCGGATTCACCGGATCGACGAGCACCGCGTGGGCGCACAGACCGCCGGCGCCCGGGAACCAGCTCGGCTGCGTCGGATGGTCGTTGAGCGAGCTCACCGGCTGCCAGCTCTGGCCGTCGTCGTCGCTGGTGAACAGGCCGGCGCTGTCAACTCCGGCCCAGTGCCGCTTCTCGCCGCAGCGGATGGTCCAGATCTGGTTGAGCTTGCGGTCCCCCTTCTCGGGATACGCCGGGGCCTGCTCGATCTGCTGCCAGCGCCTGAGGTCGGTGCCGGTGTGCATCGCCGGTCCGTAGACCGGGCTGGCCGTGGCCAGGAAGTAGCGCCCGCTCGGGCTGCGCGAGGTGGCGGTGACCCGCCATCCCTTGAAGATCGGCCCCTCGACCTGCCACTCCGCTGCGCCCGCTGTCCGATGTGCAGAGAAATGCGCCCTTTTCGGTGCCGGCGATGAGTACCACGCGCATTGCAGCGATCCTCCTGCCCAGCTATTCGCAGGCAGGGCGCGATCTGTCTCAATCTTTTTTCTGCTGACTGCGCTTTGCGACGGTCGGCCGCGGACCTAGAGGCCCAGAATGACGTCGATATGGCAGTCGCCGGGCCTGCACCAGAAGGCCTGGAAGAGCGTCGTGCCGCGATTCGAACACACCGTGTGGGACCAGCCGGTGCAGTCCGTCGTGACGTTGGGACCCGCGTAGGTTTTGTCGTTGTTGCACACCGCGTGGCACCAGTCGCCGTTCTCCCTGGCCGACGACGTGCTGTCCGGCTTGCCTGTCACGGCCGTCTCGTCCGGTGCTTCGGCCACGTCGGCGCTCTCCTGGGCTTCTCCTGTCTCATCGACGGCTTCCTCCGGCGCCTGGAGCTCGGGGCCGATATCGGCCTCGGCGTCGAGCTCCTCTCCTTCCGCCGCGGCGTCCATGGCGCAGCCGGAGGCCAGGCCCGCGAGGGCCATCGAGACGGTCGAGATCATCAAGAACGAGCGAATTGAACGCATACATCACCTCCACATGAAATGGACAACAGACAGACTCACGACCAACGAAGCCAATGACTTCGCGCGCCGCTCGGCGAGACCACGCGTAGCCTCGCCAACCGAGAGCCGCCCGCTCGGCTGGCCATGCCGAACGGCGCGCCTCCCCGGCGCCGACCTTGGTATCGCCAGCGAACGTCCAGAAGACGAACGCTGACCGGGCTCAGACTACTAGGCCCCTCCGGGGAGTCAAGTTTGAAATTGCCAATTAGGCTTTCAAATCAATGACATGTAACAGTATCTGTGTCTGTTCCAGTGACATCGCCGCGGCCTCGAAGCAGCTCACTTCGCTTTCTGTGCCGGACGCAGATAGGGCGTGAGGCGGACGATCTCCTCGTCCACCTCCTGGGTCGACCGGCACGTGACCGCGATCTCGCGGCGGACCAGCGCCATCAGCTTGTTGCGCGCGATCCACAGCTTGTTGCGGTCCGGCTCCTGGCCGGCCAGGTGGCTGCTCAGCACGTCGTAGGACTGGGGGCTGGTCTCCTTCAGTCGCCTGAGCGAGCGCTCGACGAGGTGGAGTACCCACACCCGGTCGAAGTCGGGCGCCAGCTCGGCCGGATCCACTTCACCGACGGGAACAGGCGCCTGCTTCCGGCTCCAGTCCTGGATCACGCGCACCGTCACGGTGCAGAGAAGACTGCGAAATCTGCCTCGCCCGGCGTCCGCCTTGGCCAGCACCTTTCCGGCGATGAGCCGGACGAACACCTCGTGGCACAGGTCCTCGGCCACGCTGCCGTCGATCCCGCGCCGACGGATGAACGCGAGGATGGCCGCGCGATACTGCTGCGCGAGCCTTTCGAGCGCCTCGGGATCGCTCCCCCCGCGGCCTCGATGTCCTCCCAGACGGTCGTCGGGAACACGGTCCGAGCATACTCCGGGTGCGTGCTAGACTGCCGATCTCGATGGAGAATTACCTCGAGCTGGCCGAGACGGCCGTGGCCTCCGATCTGTTCGGGGGCGGTCTCGCCGAGGATCTCCTCGTTCCGGCACCCGAGAAGTACCAGGTGCTCGAGCGGCTGGGCCGCGGAGGCTTCGGCGCGGTCTACCTGGCGCGCGACCTGTCGCTGGGCCGGCTGGTCGCCCTCAAGTACCTGACCCACTCGCGCCCGGCCGAGCTGGAGCGCTTCCTGCGCGAGGCCCGCTTCGCCGCGCGGCTCAACAACCCATCCATCGTCCAGGTGTACGAGGCGGGCGAGGTGGAGGGCATGCCCTTCATCGCGATGCAGTACATCCAGGGCGGAAACCTCGGCACGGTCGAGCTCGACGTCGCCGCGACGGTCAAGGTCATGTGGCAGGTGGCCGGCGCGCTGGCGCACGCGCACGGCGAGGGCATCGTCCACCGCGACATCAAGCCGGCCAACATCCTGCTCGACGCCGAGAACCGCGCCTACCTGAGCGACTTCGGCATCGCGCGCGATCTGCGCGGCGAGATCGGCACCACGCTCAGCCAGGACGGGCAGATCATCGGCACGCCGGAGCTGATGTCGCCCGAGCAGGCGCGCGGCGACGTGTACCAGGTCAACGCCACCAGCGACATCTACACCCTGGGCGCCACGCTGTACTGCAAGCTGGCCGGACGCGCGCCGTTCACCGCCGGCAACCTGATCGACCTCCTGCACGCCGTCATCCACGACGATCCGCCGTTCCCGCGCCGCTACAACGCGGACATCCCGCGCGACGTCGAGGAGATCGTGCTGCGCTGCATGCGCAAGCGGCAGGAGGACCGCTTCGCCACGATGCGACAGGTGATCGACGCGCTCGAGCGCCACATGAGCGGGCAGCGGCGGGTCGGGCTGTCGCCCGGCTGGTTCGCCACCTAGGTGCGCCGCCAGCGTCGAGGACGCCGCCGCCGGTGCAGCAGCCGCCCAGCCAGGAGTTCGACTGGCGTCCCGGCGCTGGAGGCGGCGCAGGAGATCGCGGCGTGGGATACGCAGCTCTACCGCGAGCGCGGCGACGTGACGCGCCACTACCCGCGCCTCGACGCGCTCATCGCGCGCCTCGACGGCGTGCTGGCCAGCGAGCCGGGCACGGCGTGGGCGCGCTTCTACCGCGGCGTGGCCTGGTTCCGGCGCGGCGAGCTCCAGCGCGCGCTCGACGACATGGAGCGCGCCATCGACCGCATGCGCGACCTGGCCGGCGCCTACTTCGAGCTCGGCCGGCTCTATCTCGCGCTCTACCTCGACGAGCACCGCGCCGCGCGCGGACACATGAGCGAGGAGGGGACCGCCGCAGAGCTGCGCGTCGCGCGCAACCGGGTGCAGCAGGCCGGCATCGCGTTCGCGGAGGCGCGCCGGCTCAAGCAGGACCTGCCGCAGTGGCAGCTCGGCTACGTCGAGGCGGTGCAGCGCCTGGCCGAGAAGGACTTCGCCGGCTGCGTCGCGCGCTGCGACGCGATCCTGGCCAGCGATCCTGACCTCGAGGAGATCTGGAAGCTCAAGGGGGACGCGGAGCGGGCCATGGGGCAGGACCCGATGCCGTCCTACTCGCGCGCCGTCGACACCCGGCGCAGCTACCACGAGGCGCTGCTGGCCATGGCCGAGGCGCACCTCGAGGCCGGCCGCCCTGTCGAGGCGCGCGAGTCGCTGGTGCACGCGCTCGAGACCCACAGCGGCCTGGTGTCGGCCGAGGTGCTGTGGGCGCGCACGCACCTGGTCGAGGCTCGGGTCGGCGGATCGGCGGAGAGCCTGCAGCTCGGCCTGGAGCGGGCCGCGGCGGTGGTCGAGCGCAACCGCGGCCACTTCGACGCGACGGTGACGCTGGCCGAGCTGGAGATCGAGATGGGGCGGGCCACCGGCGACGGCGCGCCGCTCGGCGAGGCGCTCGACCGGCTGGGGCGCGCGCGGCAGCTGCCCGGCTGCCACAACCGCATCGGCTTCCTGATGGCACAGGCGCGGCTCGAGCGGGCGCGCCTGGCACATGGCGGCGCCGCAGCCGGATCGCGACGCGGCGCGCGCCGATCTGGAGGCGGTGGTGGCGATGCGCGAGCACGAGTGGACGCGGGTGCCGGACAACGCGGCGTGGCTGGCGCTCATCGCCGAGGCCGAGGCACAGCTGGCCGCGCTGTGAGCAGCGCGTTCACCGCGAAAACGCGCGTTTTGCACATAACGTGCGGACCATGAGGGGCAGCTGATACAGTTTGGCCGTCATGATCGACGCGCCGGAATGCCCGGCCTGTGACGAGCCGCTGCCGCCGCGAGCGCGCTTCTGCCCGGGCTGCGGCAGGTCGCTGCAGGCGCTGGTCGAGATGTCGGCCACGGCGACGGACGGGAGGGGGCGCCCGTCGACATCCATCCCGCCGCGCCTGATCTCGACCGGCACCCAGATCTCGCCGCGCTACCGCATCGACGGCGTCATCGGCGAGGGCGCGATGGGCGTCGTGTACCGCGGCACCGACACCGAGCGCGATCGCGACGGTCGCCATCAAGGCGCTGCACTCGAGCCTGATGGGCGACCGCGGCATCCGCCGCCGCTTCAAGCGCGAGGCCCAGCTGATGCTGGGCTGGAAGCACAAGCACGTGGTGCGGGTCCACGATCTCATCGAGGACGAGGACCTGATCGCCTTCGTGATGGAGTACGTTGACGGTCCCACCCTCGAGGACCACGCCCAGCGCTGGGGCGGCAAGCTGCCGTTCGACGAGATCGGCGTCATCTACTCCGGCGTGCTCGACGCGATGGCGGAGGCCCACTCGATGGGCATCGTCCACCGCGACCTCAAGCCGCAGAACATCCTCCTGCGGCTCGACGAGAGCGGCACGCACCCGAAGATCGCCGACTTCGGCATCGCCAAGATCATCGAGGGCACCACCTACACGATGACCGGCGCGATGCTCGGCACCTGCCGCTACATGTCGCCCGAGCAGGTGCAGACCCCGCAGACGGTCGACCATCGCTCGGACATCTACTCGCTGGGCGTGACCCTGTACCGCTGCATCACCGGGCGCTGCCCGTTCGAGGGCAACCACTTCGCCCTGATGATGGCGCACGTCGAGCAGTCGCCGGATCCGCCGTCGCTCTATCGCCCGCACCTGCCGCCCGCGCTGGAGGAGCTGACCATGCGGGCGCTCGCCAAGGACCGGCAGCAGCGGCCGCAGAGCTGCGCCGAGTTCCGCGCGTCGCTGGAGCAGGCGCTGGTCGACGTGGCGCCGGCGCGGGTCGAGCGCGAGGCCGACCTCCCGCAGACCATCCTCGAGGAGGATGGCAACGAGATGGTGCTGATCCCCGGCGGCGCGTTCCAGATGGGCGCGCACCGCCGGCCCGTGATCCTCGATCGCTTCTACATGGCGCGGCGGCCGGTCACCAACCGCCAGTTCCTCGCCTTCCTCGAGGCGACCGGCTACCGGCCGAGCGATCCGGAGGCGGGCCGCTTCCTCCAGCACTGGCGCGGCCGGCCGCTGCCCGCCCGACCTGGCCGATCACCCGGTCGTGTTCGTGTCGTGGCTCGACGCGCGCGCCTACTGCCGGTGGGCGGCGCGCCGCCTGCCCAGCGAGGCGGAGTGGGAGAAGGCGGCGCGCGGCACCGACGGCAACAAGTTCCCGTGGGGCCGCGACGAGCCGACCGCCGAGCTGGCCAACTTCGGCCAGACCCGCGCCAAGGGCTATCCGGTCCCCGGCAGCTGGAGCGGCGGCGACGGCGGCACCGCGCCGGTCGACGCCTTTCCCCGCGGCGCGTCGCCGTACGGCATCCTGGGCATGGCCGGCAACGTCTTCGAGTGGTGCGAGGACGTCGACGATCTGACCTTCTACCTGCAGGGCCCGGATCGCAACCCGCGCAACACGATCCAGCCCGGCGAGTCGCCCTGCGTCATCCGCGGCGGCTCGTGGCGCTACGACTCCCGCTCCCTGCGCAGCTACGCGCGCTCGAGCTTCCCGCCCACCTTCCGCCTCGACACCGTCGGCTTCCGCGTCGCCCTGTAGCGATTCCTCTGGCCGGGCGTCCCGGTCGTCCTCGGCGGCACGGCCCTAGTTCGCAGGTCGGGCCGCCGGAACCTCGGCCGTATCGATGGGTCCGCCGCCTCGCGTACGCCAGCCGGTCGCCAGGAGCCAGGTCCTCGGCCGCGTCACCGCTGGGCCGTCCCGATTGTCGGGTGGAACGAACCCGCGGCGCCACTGGTCGGTGCGCCATCCGTCGAAGTACCAGGCCGAGGAGTAGATGTCGACCGTCGCCACCTCTTCGCGATGCCGGCGGGCGTTGTTGAGCACGTAGACCAGGCAATTCCGGGTCTGCCGCGGCGTGGTCAGAATGACCGCGTGGTAGCGGTCGTCGAACAGCCTGCCTTCTCGACGCCAGTAGCCGTTCAGCCGCCGCGCCACGCTGATCTTCCAGCCCTGGATGCCGCGCGCCAGCTTCATCTCATCGCGCGCCTCGCATACCAGATGGATGTGGTTGCCCTGCACCGAGAACTGGCAGATGCGGAAGACGCCCTTGTTGCAGCCATGCACGAAGGCGTGCCTGAGGATCTTCGACGGCCCCGGCCCGCGCAAGCGGGGCAGGCCGGCGGTCAGGCGAACCGTCACGTGGACGGGGAAGCGCGACGCCAGCGGCGCCCGCTTGCGATGCGGCACGCGCGGCCGCGGCGCCACTCGCTTGCGCCCGGCTCCCGGACGCTTGCCGCCGCGCCCGGGGGGGAACGCCATGTCGGTCTGGCAGCTCTTGGTGCGTGTCTGCATCGAATCTCTGATTAGGCATATATGATTCGCATGCATTTTTCAATCGATGAGGGCACCTCGATTCGCCCTTCCGTCGCCGCGGGTCCGGCTCGGCGGTTCGGGGTCACTGCTGTGCACAAGCTTCGCTTGCACACAGCATGCGCCCCGATCCTCAGCCGGCTTCCGGACGGTGTGAAACACACCAAACAACACGCACGGCCGCAGGCAACCCATGCCTCGCGGCTCGTATCGCGATCGCGCGGCAGCGCGCGGCGACCAGCTCGATCAAATTGGTGGTCGCCGGCCGGGTCGAGGGCGAACGGCTCGTCGATGGCGATGCCGGGCTGGGCCACCATCGCGGGCGGACGCCGCGATGGGGCACGTCGCGCGGTGGACGATGAGGGGACCGGAACGGTGCCGCCCACGCCCTGGTGCTTGCGCCACCGACCCGGGTCGATCAGCGCGTCGTAGGTCGCCCACAGAACGGGCGAGGTGCCGGCTGCGGCGAACGCGGGCCCGTACGGCGCTCGGGCCGCGCACTCACCGATTCTGCGGCCCGCGGTGAGGCGCGGCAACCCGGGCGCCTGCGGCGTCAGAAGCCGATCGCGATGCCGGCCTTTGCCTCGAGCGGATGGTAGTCGCCGCCGTCGGTCCACACGTGGTAGTCGAGCTCCACCATCAGCGTGAACAGCGGCAAGGAAAACGCCTCGATGCCGGCGCCGATGATCACGTCGGTGCCGAGGGCGTCGCGCACGTCGCCGTCGAGCGGGAGGCCGAAGGCGAGCCGGCCGTAGATCGGGATGATGGGAGGCGTGAGCCGCCCGCCCAGCCGCAGCTGGCTGGCCTCGCCGGCGTCGTCCAGATCGGTCCAGTAGGTCAGGTCGATCGCGGCGATGAGGACGCTGAAGCTGCCGCCGACCTCGAGGGTGGGGCCGAGCGCTGCTGTCCTCGCCCTCCTGGAAGACGTGGCCATAGCCGAGCCAGCCGACCGCGCCGGGACCGGCCTGGGCGGGACTGGCGGCGAGGAACGAGACCAGGGCGAGAGCGAGGGCTGTGATCGCGATGCGCACGGAGCCTCCTTTGCGGTCGATAGTACCGGCAAAGGCGCGGGCGAGGTGGGCTCGGCGCAGGCGGCTATTCTGCACGGCCGCTTGCCACAGTATGCCGCCCGCAGTTCGACTCCGCGCACAGACCCGGCCCGGACGCACTGATCCGGCGCGGCGCGCGGGGAGGTGCACTGGCCATCGGCCGTCCCGCGCCGCACGATCGGACGATGGACATCGCGATCGTCGCCTACGACGACTTCACCGATCTCGACGTGTTCTTGCCCTGGGACGTGCTCAACCGGGTGAGACGGGCAGACTGGCGGGTCCGCATCCTCGGCGACGGGCCGGAGCTGCGCTCGGCCGCCGGCCTGCGCATCCCGACGCACGGGCCGATCGAGGAGGCCGGGGACGCCGCCGCGGTGCTGTTCACCAGCGGGCCGGGCGCGCGCCGCCTGTACCGCGACGAGTCGTTCCTGCGCCGCCTCCGCCTCGATCCGGCGCGCCAGCTGATCGGCTCGATGTGCTCCGGCGCGCTCATCCTCGCCTCCCTGGGCCTCCTGAAGGGCAAGCGGGCCACGACCTATCCCACGTCGCGCGCGCTGCTGGCCGAGTTCGACGTCGAGATTGTCGAGGAGGCGTTCGTGCGCGAGGGCAACGTCGCCACCGCCGCCGGCTGCCTGTCCGGCGCCGATCTGGCCGGCTGGGTCATCGCCGAGCTGGTCGGCCCGGAGCTGCGCGACGATGTGCCTGCGATCGATCCAGCCGGTCGGCCGCGGCCTGTTCTTCGACGACGCCGAGCGGGTGGCCGCCCTGTACAAGCAGGGCGTCTCCCCCGGGCGCGTTGACGCCGGTTCCGCGCGCGGCTGAGCTCCGTCCCCGACGGTGAAAAGCCGATCAAGGCCATTGCTCTCGGCGACGGCTCTCGGGTACTCCTCGCGCCTCACTGACGGAGACCGGAGAAGCCTGACATGTTCGCCACCTCGATCGTTCGCTCGCTGACCTTCACCTCCTGCCTCGTGCTGCTCGTGGCCGCCGGCTGCGCGCCCGACGACATGGAGGGCATGAGCGGCGCGCCGATTGGCGGCGGCAAGGCCGACACGGTGGGCGACGATGTGGAGGATCCGGGCGGGAGCCGGCGCCGGAGTCGAGCTTCGTCGACGCGCAGAGCTACTTCCAGACCGACGCCGAGTTCGAGGCCTGGTTCACGGTCACGCGCGCGCTCAGGACCGACTTCGACAACGTCTGCGGCGACACCTTCTGCGAGGGGGACTACAGCAACTTCCAGTCGCTGCGGTTCCGCTGCTCGGTCGATCAGAAGACCGGCACGATGGGCGGCTGCGTCTGGGTGTTCGGCGCCAGCAACGAGGATGTGGACCTCGCCACCGGCCAGATCGCGGTGGAGGGCCAGATCTTCACCTGCGAGATGCCGATCGACGCCGGCACGGCGGTCGCCGACTTCCTGTCCGCCCTCTCGGTGCCCGAGCCGATCCACGCGCTGCTGCCCGGATCGGAGCTGTCGCTGTACGACGGTCTCATCGGGTGTCTCTGATCACGTCGCGCTGACGCGCGCGAGAGTGAGCGCCCGGCCTGTTCCGCGCCGAGGCGCGCGGGGTAGGCTACGGCCCGGTGTCGAGCGCTGAGCTCATCATCGAGACGACGCTCCTGGTCGAGGAATGGCCGAACGGCCACCGCACCGCCACCGCGGTCGCCGATTTCGGCCTGACGAGCTTCGGGGTCCTCTCGCACGTCCTGGTCGACTTCGAGACCTACCTGCCAGCGTACCTGGCCGGGGCGCCGGCCGAGGTCGCGGCCCGCTTCGCCACTCCGGCGGCGATCTCGCTCGAGCGCGTGACCGTCACGCTCGAGCGCGCCGATCTCCCGGCCCGGCTGCGGCGCACCCTGCGCGTCGAGGTCCCGTACCTTGTCATCCCGCAGGGCCGCGACCGCTGGGCCCGCATCCCGGCGCTCGGCCACACCGTCTACCTGCCGCGTCGCGAGGAGGAGGACGAGGCCATCGGCGCCGAGATCGCGCGCCTGGTCGCCGCGCTCGAGCTCGACGGGCCGGGCTGGCTGCGCCTCTTGCCGTCGCGGTCGCGCGAGCTGCACCGGATTCCGATCCGCCTGGAGATCGCCGCCGAGGCGATCGCCGGCACGGCCGGGCGCAAGCGCGCGCTGCTGGAGGAGGCCCGCCGCGCCGACGACGAGGCGCTGCTCGCCTCGGTCGGCCGGCTGATCCGCGCCGACGAGGACGGCGCGCCGGCCGAGCTGGTGGGGCGGGCGCGCCCGCTGGCCGAGCTCGGCCGGCTGCTCGACGGGCCCGGTGCGATAGGCGTCGTGCTGGTCGGCGAGGCGTCGGCCGGCAAGAGCGCGCTGGTGCGCGCGTGGGCCTCGTCGCCGCGCCAGGGGCCTGCGCCGCGGCTCTACTCGACGTCGGCCGCGCAGCTGCTGGCCGGGATGAGCGGGTTCGGCGAGTGGCAGGAGCGCCTGGTCAAGGTGATGCAGGCGGCCGAGCGCCTGCGCGCCATCCTCTACTTCGAGAACCTGGCCGAGCTGCTCGGCGAGCACCCGGAGCGAGGCGGCCGCGACCTGCTGGGCGCGATGCGGCGCTGGGTGGTTGACGGCCGCGTGCGCCTGCTGGGCGAGCTCACGCCGGACGCACTCGAGCTGGGACAGCGCCACCAGGTCGCCTTCTTCGGCGCCGTGGCGCGCGTCGAGGTGCCGGCGCTCGACGCGGCCGCCGCCCGCGAGGCGCTGCGCGCGCACCTGCCGCGCTGGAACCGGTCCGGCCCGCTGCCGGCTGTCGACCCGGAGCTGGTGCACCCGGTCGTCGATCTGCTCGAGCGCTACGAGCCGTACCGCGCCTTCCCGGGCAAGGCGGTCCGCTTCGTCGACGAGCTGCGGGCCAGCCGCGCCGCCATTCCGGACAGGAGCGGCGGGCGCTCGACGGTCACCGCCGCGCACGCCTACGACGCGTTCTCGTCGCAGACCGGCATCCCGGGCTTCCTCCTGCGCGACGACCGCCCGCTGCACCGCGACCGCGTGATCGATGAGTTCCGCCGCCGCATCGTCGGCCAGGACGAGGCGGTGCGCCGCGTCGTCGACACGCTGTGCGTGGTCAAGGCCGGGCTGCAGCCGGGCGGACGGCCGCTGGCCACGTTCCTCCTTGTCGGGCCGACCGGCGTGGGCAAGACCGAGCTCGCCCGCACGCTGGCGCACTTTCTGTTCGGCGCCGAGGAGCGCATGGTGCGCTTCGACATGAGCGAGTACGCCGACCCGACTGTCGGCCGAGCGGCTCATCAGCGGCACCGACCGCGAGCAGGGCCTGCTGACCGGGCGGGTGCGGGCGCAGCCGTTCTCGGTGCTCCTGCTCGACGAGATCGAGAAGGCGCACCCGGCGGTGTTCGACCTGCTGCTGCAGCGTGCTGGGCGAGGGGCGGCTCACCGACGCCCGCGGCCGCACCACCTTCTTCCACAACGCGATCATCCTGATGACCTCCAACCTGGGCGCGGCCCACCGGCGGCGGCGCGTCGGCCTGGCCGCCACCGAGGATCCGGACAGCGCCTACCTGGACGCTGTGCGCGACGCGTTCCGCGCCGAGTTCCTCGGCCGCATCGATCGCATCATTCCGTTCGCGCCGCTGACCGCCGAGCAAGTGGCCCAGGTGGCTCGCCTGGCGGTGCGCCGCATCGAGGAGAGGCGCGGGCTGCAGCAGGCCGGCGCGTCGCTCGATGTGAGCGAGGCGGCGCTGGCCCGGCTGGCAGCGGGTGGCCACTCGGAGGCGTTCGGCGTGCGGGCGCTGCGCCGCGAGCTCGACGACGCGCTCGTCGCGCCGGCCGCGCGGCTGCTGGCCGGCCTCGGCGCCGAGGCCAAGGGCGCGCTGCTCTGGGTCGGCTCCGAGGAGGAGGGCAGCTGTCCGGGCCAGAGCCCCGGTCGCCGGCTCGCGTCCAGCACCGGCCGCGGCCTGCGCTTCGAGGTCTACCGCCGGCCGGGCGCGTCGGGCCGGCGCGCGCTGCGCGGGCTCGGCGCGGTGTCGGATCTGCGCCGCGAGGTCGACGAGCTGATGGAGACCGAGCAGGCGTCCTGGGCGCGCGACCAGCTGTCGTTCTTGCGCTCGCAGCTGGCCGCGACCGACACCCGGGCGCACGAGATGGAGGCGCCTGGGCTCCGAGCATCACCGCCTGGAGCGCATCCTCGGCGCGACCGAGGCGGCGCGCGCCGAGGTGCACGCGGCCGAGGAGCTGGCCCTGACCGCGCTCTTCTCCGGCGAGGAGCTGCGCGGCGTGGCCGACGAGGCGGACGAGATGGTGCGCCGCTTCCGCCGCGCCTTCTTCTACGTCGAGACAGCGAGCCAGAAGCAGCGCGACACCTGCACGCTCGCGCTGTTCGACTCCGATCGCGGCTGTCTGCGCCACTGGCTCGGGCCGATGCTCGACGAGGCGGAGCGGCGCGGCTGGGAGATCGTGGTCCACGTGCGCGGGCGCTCGGCCGAGGACGACGCCATCGAGTGGCCGGTGGAGCGGGTCTGGTCGGGGCCGCGCAGCGTCGCGTTCGCGCGCCAGCGCGTCGTCGAGGCGGGCGCCCACGACGCGCTGCTGCTGCGCGCCCACGGCAGGGACGCCGGCCTGCTGCTGGGCATGGAAGAGGGCCCGCACCGCTTCGTGGGCTACGACGCGGAGCGCGCCGATCGCATCCAGCACATCGTGGTCAAGCTGATGACCATGCGCGCCGAGCTCACCGACGAGGACTGGAAGGCCGAGCCGATGCAGGCGGGGCCGCCCGACCGGCCGCGCTCCGGGCAGGCGGTGACCCGCATCCGCCACGCCGCCGAGGGCACCGTGCAGGTGCACGAGAAGGACCGCGAGCTCGACATCCCGGACGACCAGTACTGGGCGCGCCTGGAGGAGATCGCGCACGAGGACTTCCGCTACCACGTCGCCACCGACAGCGTCGAGGTCATCTACGGCGGCGACATCGAGCGCTGGCGCGCGCAGCTGGCGGCGCGGGCCGCGGAGCGCGACGAGTCGTGAACCTCGACTTCACCATCCCGCTGTACCAGCGCCGCTTCGAGGGCGGGCAGGTCTCGCTGATGACCGTCGGCCTGGGCGCGCTGACCGCCGAGGAGGTGGGGCCGAGCCCGCACAAGGTGGAGCGAGTGCTGGTCGACCGCCTGCGCGCGTCGTTCTCCGCCGCGCCGGCCCAGCAGCTGGCCCGCTTCCAGCTCAGCCCGGGGATCAGCCTGGAGCGGCTCCACCTCGATCTCAGCATCCGGCACGCCGGCAAGCGCATCCGGGTGGCCGGCCGCTTCCCGATCATCCTCGAGCCGCGCCGCACCGGCGGCGACGAGCGTGTGGTGCTGGCCTACCATCCGCTGCGCCAGGGCGAGTGGTTCCCGGTCGACGACGACGCGCCGCTGGCCGAGCAGGCGGCGATCTTCTTCCGCCACGCCTGGTCCGGCATGAGCGAGGCGACGGTCGGGCAGCTCAAGGCGACCGACAAGGAATCCCTGCGTGCGGTGACCTTCTCCGCCGGCGTGTCGGCGCTGATCGACAAGCTGGCCCGCCCCGAGGAGAGGCGGCGCCCGACGCCTCGCCCGCCGGCCGACGTGTTGCGTCACATCGGCACCGACGAGACTCGCCGCGCCGTGGACCGCACGCTGCCGGCCGGCCGCCCGCGCGAGCCGTACCGCTCGCAGATGCAGCTCTACCTGGGCGGAGAGCGCCGCAGCTCGGTCGTGGTGGTGGGCCCGCCGGGCAGCGGCAAGTCGACCATCGTCGGCCGCTGGATCCACGACCTCCTCGAGGAGGAGGGCCACGAGCTGGACCGCAACTACGACCGCATCCACAAGGTGTGGCAGGTGAGCGGGCAGCGGATCATCGCCGGCATGATGTACCTGGGCGACTGGGAGCAGCGCTGCCTCGACCTGTTCGAGGAGTGCCGCCGCAAGCGCGCCATCCTGTGGGTCGAGGACCTGCACCTGTTCGGCCGCCTGGGCCAGAGCCGCGAGAGCGACCGCCACCTGGCGGAGCTTTTCCGCGGACCGGTGGCGCGCGGCGAGCTGGTGCTGGTCGGCGAGTGCACCGACGCGCAGCTGCAGCGCCTGGAGGACGACGCGCCGTCGTTCGCCCGGCTGTTCAGCCGCGTGCCGGTGTCGCCGACAACGCCGCGCGAGACGCTCGAGATGGTGGTGAGCGAGGTGCGCGGCCTCGAGCAGGCCAACCGCGTCGCTTACCACCCGTTCACCTTCCGCGCGATCCTGGAGATCGGAGGCTCGCTGCAGCCGTGGAAGGCGATGCCGGGCAAGGCGCTCGACCTCTTGCGCGGGCTGGCGGACCGAGCGGCGCGGACCCGGGCGCCGGACGCCACCGACCGCACCGCCATCGGCCCCGAGGACGTGGTGCGGCTGCTGTCGCTGCAGACCGGCCTGGCCGCCAGCCTCATCACGTCGGAAAAGAGCCTGGATCCGGCCGATGTCACGCGCAGCCTGTCGCGGCGCGTGATCGGCCAGGACGTGGCCATCGAGGCGGCGTGCGACGCGGTGTTCCGCATCCGCGCCGGCCTGACCGATCCGCGGCGACCGTTCGCCGTCTACCTGTTCACCGGCCCGACCGGGACCGGCAAGACCGAGCTGGCCAAGACGCTGGCCGAGTACCTGTTCGGCGATCCGTCGCGCCTCCTGCGCTTCGACATGAGCGAGTACGCCACCTCGGACGCGGTGGCGCGCCTGATCGGCGATCGCTGGGCCCCCGAGGGACAGCTGACCCGGCGGGTGCGCGACCAGCCGTTCGCCGTGGTGCTGCTCGACGAGATCGAGAAGGCCCACCGCTCGGTGGTCAATCTCCTCCTGCAGCTGCTCGACGAGGGCCGGCTGACCGACGCGTCGGGCGAGACGGCCAGCTTCCACCACACCGTCATCATCATGACCTCGAACCTGGGCGTGCGCAGCGCGCTGCCGATCGGCTTCGGCGACGCCGCCGCCGGCGTGATGGCGGAGATCGAGCGCGAGGTGCGCGCCTTCTTCCCACCGGAGCTTTTCAACCGCATCGACCGGGTGGTGCCGTTCTCGCCGCTCACCCCGGAGGCGGCCGAGGAGATCGCCGGCAAGGAGCTGGCCCTGCTGCTGGGCCGGCGCGGCCTCGTCGACCGCCACATCTTCGTGCAGCCGAGCCGCTCGGTGCTGCGCACAATCGTGGCGCGCGCGTTCGACGCCCGCTACGGGGCGCGCACGGTCAAGCGCTGGCTGGAGGACCGCATCGGCTCGCTGCTCACCGAGGAGCTGACCCGCGGGCGGCGCGCCGCGATGCAGCTGGTGCGCCTGTACGAGGGGCCCGATGCGGGCGGCGAGCGCCGGATGAAGCTGCACGTCGAGCCGCTGGTCGAGGCCGAGCCTGTCGCCGACCGCCTGGCCCTGGCGCCGCTGCTCGACCTGCCGGCCAGCCGCCTGCGCGCGCACCTGGGTGCCGCCGCCGATCGCATCGCCGAGCTCCTGGCGAGCGGCGCGCTCGACGCCGTGTCGGCGTCCGACCACGCCGCGCGTTACTGGGTCGATCTCTACCGCGGCCGCCTGGACGACCTGCACCGCTGGCTGGAGCGCAACCGCTCGGACGGCCCGCCCGACGTGGAGCTCGAGGCCCAGGCAATCGGCGAGCACGACGGCGTGGACGGCAAGCGCCGGCTGCGCATGCGCGCCGTCGACCAGGGGCCCGGCCCCGAGCGGGCCAGCAAGGAGGAGCTGCTGGCCCGCATCGCCGAGGCGTTCTTCCTGGTCCGCTGCGCGCCGCTGCTGGCCGAGCCGGGCGTGCACGAGGGCTGGGTCGAGCTCCTGCGCCTGGGCCGCGGCGACGAGGGTGCGTTCGCGGCCCGCCGGCGCGAGCTGCTCGACTGGATGGTCGATGCCTACCGGGCCACCGGGCTGGTCGAGGAGGTGGTGCCGGCGGCGGACGGCGCGCCGCACGTGCTCGTGCGCGTCTCCGGTCTGTTCGCGCGCGCGGCCTTCGCCGGCGAGGAGGGCTGCCACATCTGGCGCTCGCCGGCCGCCGAGCCGCAGATCATCCGCATGCGCGTGCTCGCCGCCGACGTCGAGGCGGCCGCGGCGTCGCTCTTCGCCGGGCACCGCGCCGCCCTCGTCGCCTTCGAGCAGGCGCTCGAGGTGGGCGGCGAGCGCTTGCCGGAGAACCCGGAGCGGCTGCTGCCGGCGGTGCGCACGCTCGCCTTCCAGCCCCCGCTGCGGCCGGGCGAGGTGTTCCCGATCGAGCTCGAGGACTTCCGCCTGCAGCAGGTCGGCACCGTGCACGCCACGACGCCCCTGCAGATCTTCGAGCGGCTGTGGTGGCTCTCGCTGTCGATCGCGCCCGAGGAGCGCGGGTGAGCGCGCCGGCGGCGAAGCGCTCGTACCGGGTCTGGTTCGTGACCCACGACGGCGGGCGCCTGTCCGGAACGCTGATGCCCACCCGGCACGGCTTCCTCAGCCCGCGCCCACCGTCGGCGTTCGGCGACAGCGAGGAGAGCGTGCTGGCGCAGCTGGAGCGGCTGACCGTCTCGGTGGCGCAGAGCGACGACGACAGCCTCGACCGCTATCTGTGGAGCGAGGAGCTGTTCGCGCGCCGCATCGACGTCAACGTCCACCCGGAGGGCGTCATCGAGGGCCGCCAGGTGATCGGCGCGCGCAAGATCCCGCTGCGCCTTACCTACGGCTACTGCCAGCTCGCCACCGGCGCGTACCGCGTGATGGTGCCGCGCTTCCTGTGGCTGTTCTATCTCGAGGACCTGGCCAGCGCCGGCGAGGTCCTGCGCAGCGCTGTCGCCACCGTGCTGCTCGGGCAGGGAGCCGGGTCGCTGTTCGACTTCCGCCACGAGGGACCGGAGTACGTGCGCGAGTGGGCGCCGGGCTCGGCCAGGCAGTTGACCGCGACGGAGGAGGGAGACGACGGCGGCGAGCGAGCGGAGCAGCCGGTCCTGTCGCAGGTTGCCGAGGAGTGGGTGGGCAAGCAGCGCCGCGGCCAGCTGCCGGTGGTCGTCGGCCTCGATCAGGCGTTCGAGGCGACCCGCCCGCTGCTCGATCGCGAGCGGCCGCCGTCGATCCTCCTGGTCGGCCCGCCCGGTGCCGGCAAGACGACGTTCGTGCGGCGTATCGCGGCGCACCTGATCGACCGCGCGCGCGGCAAGCGCGGCGAGCGGCGCACCCACCTGTACGCGACGTCGGTCGACCGCATCGTCGCCGGCATGATCTACCTGGGCATGTGGCAGGAGCGCGTGCTGGCGCTCATCGACGAGCTGTCCTTCGAGGGCGACTATCTGTACGTCGATCGCCTGCCGGATCTGCTGCGCCGGCAGCCGGGGGGCGGGACGGTGGCGGATCTGCTGGGACCGGCGGTGGCCAGCGGCGAGCTGTCGATCATCGCCGAGTGCGACGACGCCGAGCTGCGCTGGTGCCGAGAGCGGGCGTCGCGCCTGCTGGACGCGTTCCACCTGATCCGCATCGACGAGATGTCGGCCTCGGTGCTGCTCGAGCTCATCCCGGTGTACCAGCGCCGGCACAACGCGCGGGTGAGCCTGCACCCGGATGCGGCCCGCCGCGTGCTCGCCCACCTGGCCGCGTTCCGCCCGGACGTGCGCTTTCCCGGCAAGGCGTTTCGCTTTCTCGACTGGCTCAACCAGGACCTCGGGCGCGAGGGCGCGGCGACCGAGCTTCTGCCCCGCGACGCGTCGGAGGCCTTCTCGCGCTACTCCGGCGTGCCCACCGAGATCCTGTCGGACGACGTCCCGGCCGGCGCGCGCGACATCGCCGGCGTGCTGCGGCGCGCCGTCATCGGCCAGGAGGACGCGTGCGGCGTGTGCGGGCGGGTGCTGGCCCGCCTCAAGGCCGGCATGCAGGACCCGGAGCGCCCGGTCGGGACGCTCTTGTTCGTCGGCCCGACCGGAGTCGGCAAGACCGAGCTGGCCAAGCAGCTGGCCGCGTACCTGTTCGGCGACGAGGCGCGGCTTGTGCGCGCCGACATGAGCGAGTTCATGGCGCCCGGCTCGAGCCAGCGGCTGCTCGAGGTCGGCCCCGGCGTGACCAGCCTGGCCCAGCAGATCCGGCGCCAGCCGCTGTCGGTGGTGCTGCTCGACGAGATCGAGAAGGCGCACCCGGAGGTGTTCGATCTGCTGCTCGGCGTGCTGGGCGAGGGACGCCTCACCGACGCGGCCGGCCGCCTCATCGACTTCCGCATGACGCTGCTCATCATGACCTCCAACCTGGGCGGCGGCGCGCGCGTGCCCGGGTTCGGCGAGGGAGGGGCGGCCGATCACCTCGGCGCGGTCCGCCGCCACTTCCGCGCCGAGTTCCTGGGCCGCCTCGACGAGGTGGTCACCTTCCGGCCGCTCGGACGCGCCGAGGTCGAGCGCATCGTCGAGCTGGAGATCGAGAAGGCCAGCCGTCGCGCCGGCCTGCGCCGCCGCGGCATCACGCTGATCCTGACCGGCGAGGCGCGCGGGCGCCTGGCCGACCTCGGCTTCGATCCGTACCTGGGCGCGCGCCCGCTCAAGCGCGTCCTCGAGGAGCGCGTGGTGACCCCGCTGGCCGTCCGCCTGGCGTCGGATCCGGACTACCGCGACCGGGAGATCCGCATCGTCGCCGCCCCCCGGGGACCGGACGACCTGGTCATCTCGGACTGAGGAGGGCTGTCTGCGACCTCATCGAATCGTCGCCCTGTGCCTGGCCGCCGTGGCTAGCTCGCCAGCGCCTTGGTCATGAAGATGCGCGCGTTGCCCGGCGGATCGCAGTCGATGCGGCCGAAGATGCGGTAGCCGCGCTTCTCGTAGAACGACGGCGCCTGGATGACCATGGTGAACAGCACGGCCCTGGCGCACCCGCGCGCGACCGCCTCGGCCTCGGCCGCGGCCAGGATGCGACTGCCGTGGCCGCTGCCGCGCAGCCAGTCAGGCAGGTAGAAGTAGTCGATGAACAGGACGCCGAGCGAGGTCCTCCCGATCAGCCCGCCGAGCGTCCGCCCGGTGCCGCCCTCCGTGACCACGACGTCCAGCGCGGCGCTGTCCCAGGGAGCGCGCTCGGCGTTGTAGTCGTCGAGCCCGCCGATGATGACGGATCGCGCCTCCTCGTCCGGTGCGCTGAGCAGCGCGATGGAGACGGCTCCGCTCATGGCGCCGCACAGGCATGCGCCAGCGCCGACACCGGGAGCCCGAGCTGCGCGAGCTCGCGCCCGCCCACCGGCGTGACACGCACGGCCCGCCCATCGTCGCGCCGCGCGATCCAGCCGAGCGCGAACAGGTGGTCGGCGAGCAGGCCGCCGAGCGGCCCGCCCAGGTGATTGCGCCGCTCGGTCCAGTCGAGGCACGGCTTGCCCGCCGGCCAGCGGGCGGCGGCGAGACCCGTCGACGCGCACCAGTCGATCCCGCGCCGAGAGAGGACGAGGCCGCCGCGCACCTCGAGGAAGTCCGCCCGCTCGAGCGCGGTCAGGAAGGCGACGCCGAGAGCGCCGGCCAGGTGGCGATAGCAGAGCCGGCCGCGGGCGAGCAGGAGCCGGGCGGGGCTGGCCGCCGGTCGACGCGGCGGCGGGCTGAGCAGCGACACCGCCTCGAGCGCGTCGGCGACCTGCTCGCCGGCCAGCCGGAAGTACCGGTGCCGTCCCTGTCGATCGACCGCCAGCAGGCCGCCGGCGACAAGCCGTTGCAGGTGAAAGCTGGCCGTCTGCGGCGCGATGCGCGCGATCCGCGCCAGCTCGCTCGCCGGCCGCGCCTGCCCGTCCATCAGCGAGAGCAAGATCGCAACCCGCGACGGGTCGCTCACCAGCTCGCCGAAGCTCGCCACATCGAAACGAGAGTCGGGCAGGGCGATCGCGTCGATCATGCCGGCAGTGTAGCTCTCGATGCAGCGATGACACTTCGACAGTCATCGAAGCGTCGCGGCCACGAGCGATCTCCCTCCGACGATCGAGAGCTGGCTAGCTCGGGACGCCGACCGGGACGTGGTGGATGGCGTTGCGGGCGCCGGTCGCCGGCTGGGTGCGGCCGTCTGCCGTGCGGGCGCGCGAGCAGATGTCGTGGCTGCCTCGCTGCGGCCGCCACGTCGCCGTGAAGCGCTGCCAGGTGCGCCCCGCCGGCGGCTCGAGCGCGGCCGGGCTCCACGTCGCGCCGCCGTCGGTGCTGATCTCGACCGTGTCGACGCCGCCGTCGGCCCAGGCCCAGCCCCACAGCTCGGCCGGGCGCCCGGATGGCAGCGACTGATCCGGCGACGGCGAGACGATGACCGACTCGGGCGCGATCGACCAGACGGGCGTCGTCGCGCCGGTCGGCCGCCCGGATCCGTCGCGCACCGGATCGTTGTACCAGCGGGTCGTGAACGGACCGGGCGCGCGCTCGGCGGCGAGGGTCAGGCCGGTCAGCCACTTGACGCTGTTGGTGCCGTAGTAGCCCGGCACGACGAGGCGCGACGGGGAAGCCGTTCTCCGGTCGCAGCGGCGCGCCGTTCAACTCCCACGCGATCAGGACGTCGGCGGCCGCGCGGTCCAGCGGCATGTCCTTGACGAAGGCGTCGCAGGTCTCGCCCCCGATCTCGCCGTGGTCGGCGCCGGCGGACCAGACGAACCGCGCGGACGGCTCCGGCTCGCACTCGGCGAGCAGGTCCGACAGCCGCGTGCCGGTCCACACGACGTTGGTGATGCGGCGCATCGGCTCGTCCGGCTTCAGCGGATTTCCGCAGCACTCGTGGATGCTCTCGACCTCGGCGCGCGGGCGCCGCTCGAGGTCCGCGAACGACAGGCGCATCGGACGGCGCACCAGCCCGTCGACGGAGAGCGTCCAGTCGTCGCGGCTCACGTGGGCCACGCCGAGGTGGCACAGCACGATCACGTCCTCGGTCGGCGTCCGGCGCTCGACGAGCTGGTGCGGTTCGAGCGGCGTGCGGCCGAACGGGCCGACCGGGTCCATCCGTGCGCGGTTCATGACTGGGCCACCTTCACGCGATCGAACGACATCACGATCGTTCGATAGATCGTGAGACCGGCGAGTCAAGGCGAAGCCCGCTGACAGCCTCTGCTCGTCTTCCTGGTCGTCGGCCGAGCTAGTCGTCGGCCGAGCCGTCCATCGTGATCGGCTCCAGGAACTCGAGCCCATCGTGGACGACGGCCGCGAAGATGCAGCCTTCGGGCAGGGCGACGAAGTCGTGCGAGGTGCCCGCGTTCAGATCGTGATGTTCGCCGCTTCGCACGACCCTGCCGTCCGCGTCGGTGAAGCCGCCTTCGAGGATCAGGCCGAGCTCCTGGCCGACGTGACGGTGGCGCGGGAAGCGCGCGCCCGGCGCCATGCGCACCAGGCCGGAGTCGGTGCCGGCGAACTGCGGGCCGGGCGTGAGGTGGATGAGCGAGATGCCGCGCGCCGGGCCGGCCGTCCAGGCCCCCGGGTCGAGCACCAGCTCGAGCAGCGCGCTGGCCCGCTCGCGACTCAGGTCGAAGAAGCGGGCCACCTGCTCGGCGAACACCGCAAGCCGCCCGCGCTGGCCGCGCCTTCCGTTGCGCTGCTCCTCCTCGACGATCGAGGCGAGCAGGCCGGTGCGCGCGGTCGGGCTCGGCGGCTCCGGCGGCAGCGCGAGGGCCAGCAGCGACAGCGCCTCGTGCGCGGCGGCGGCCTCGGCGGCGCAGCGGCGGCAGCTCTCGATGTGCTGCTCGACCTCGGCGCGCGCCGGCTCCTCCAGGGTGCCGAGCACAAGCTCCGGGATCCAGCCGTCAACATGGTGGCTCATCGCGCCCCTCCCTGCACTCCTTCCGGGTCGAGCCCGGCCCGCAACCTGGCCAGCGCGGTGGCGACGCGCGACTTGACCGTGCCAATCGGCGCGCCGGTGCGACGCGCGATCTCCGACGACGACAGCCCCTCGAAGTAGCCGAGCTCGAGGACGGCCCGCTGCTCGCCGGGCAGGGTCTCCAGCGCGCGGCGCACCGCGGCCCGGTCCGGCGCCAGCGCCGGGTCCTCGCCGGCCGCGACCCGCTCGTCGTAGTCCCTCCGCGCTGTCGATCGACACCGGCGCTCCGCTGGCCGCGCGGTGGCGGTCGAGCGCCCGGCTGCGCAGGCGGACGAGCAGCCACGCCCGCACCGTGCCGCGGGCCGGGTCGTAGCCGGCCGACTGCCGCCACGCCTCCAGGAACACGTCGTGCACCAGATCCTCCGCCTCGCGCCTGCCTCCCAGCAGCCGCTGGCCGACGGCGAGCAATGCCGGCGCGTAGCGATCGTAGAGGCCGGCGAGCGCGCCGCGGTCACCGGCGGCGATGGCCGCGACCAGGGCGCCATCGGAGCCGTCCGCCAGGGCGGCGAACGCGGGCTCGACCGGCTGCTCCATCACGCGCACAGCGCCAATCGTAGAGCCGGGCTCGCGGGCCGTCAAACCGTCGCCGACGCCGGCCATCGCCTCACGACTCGAACTCGTGCGGGTATCCAGCGGCGAAGCGCAGCCCGGTGCCGGCGTACTCGAGTGTTGACTGGCGCGACACGCGGCCCCACATCGCGCCCAGCCGGGGCGTGATGCGCAGCTCCACGCCGGCCTCGGCGATGGCCTGCAGGAGGTCGCCCATCGGCTCGATGCCCAGCGGCGAGACCGCGATGCGGCTCACCCAGTGGCCGACCTCGTCGTTGCCCATCGACTCGAAGCTCTCCTTCGGCATCGCGTAGCGGTAGACCCGGGCCTTGCGGACCCGGTCCAGCCACCCGGACTCGATGGCCATGACGAAGCGCGGCTCGAGCCCACCGAACCAGCGCTCCCGGTCCTCCGGCGTGGTGCGCGGGCCGGGCCAGAAGCAGACGCGCGGGCAGTGGCGCGGCACGTAGTACATGGGAGCGAACCACTCGTCAACCGCCCACACCAGCGGCTCGTCGCCGAGCGCGCTCGACCGGGCCGCGCGCGGCTGGACGCGGTCGATGCCCGGTTCCTCGCTGAAGTGATAGAGCGTCATTGCCGGCGCCTCGGGGCCGCCCGACTTTGACATCCGCCCCACGCCGGTCAAGCGCTACTCGCGGAGATGACACCGCGCGTCGGAGCTAGATGGCTTGACTTTGCCGTTGTGAACGTTCACAGTCGCGTTTCAGGGGCCCCGGCATTGCCGTGCGACGTCGAGCTCCGACCAACGCGGTCTTGTCGAGGAGATGACCATGAAGCGACTTGTCATCGGTTCGATCATCGCGGCCTTCCTGCTGCCATTCGCCGCCACCGCGCAGGAGAAGACGCCGACGTTCGTGATGGTGACCAAGGCGGTACACCCGTATTACGAACCCTGCTACGAGGGCTTCAAGGCGGCGGCCGCCAAGTACAAGGTCAAGGTCGAGCGTGTCGACCCGCAGAAGATGGAGCTGCCGCTGCAAGTGAAGGCGATCGAGGAGCTGATCGCCCAGCGCGTCGATGGCATCGCGCTGTCGGCGGTGGACGACGCCGGCCTCAAGCCGGTCATCGCCGAGGCGACAAAGGCCGGCATCAAGGTCATCACCTTCGACGCTCCGGCACCGTCAACGCAGCAGCTCACGTACATCGGCACGGACAACGAGACCGCCGGCTTCGAGGCGGGCAAGCGGATGGCCGAGCTGACCAAGGGGCAGGGCAAGCTGGTCATCCTGCAGGGCGGCCTGGGCGCCGCCAACCTCAACCTGCGCACCAAGGGCTTCAAGGCGGCGATGGCCAAGCACGCCGCCAAGGTGAAGATCCTCGAGGTCGTCAACGTGCAGGGCGACTTCTCGGTGGCGACCAACAAGACCGAGGCGCTGCTGCAGACCTATCCCGACCTGACCGCCATCTTCGCCGTCTCGGCCGAGGGCGCGCCGGCCGCGGCGACGGTGCTCAAGCAGCAGAAGAAGGCGGGCAAGATCCTGCTGGCCGGCTTCGACGACCACAAGGACACCCTCAAGGGCATCAAGGACGGCACCATCGCGTTCTGCATCGTGCAGAAGACCTTCAAGATGGGCTGGCTTTCGGTGGAGGCGCTGCTCGACGCCAAGAAGGGCAAGAAGCTGCCCAAGGTGACCGACACCGGCGTGCTGTTCGTGACCAAGGCGAACGTCGGCACCTACATGGGCGAGATGAAGAAGGAGTTCGCCGGCAAGTAGCGGCGGCGAGCTCCGCATGTCGGGACCGGTCGAAGCAGACCGCCAGCCGCCCGCACCGGAGCTGGCGGCCCAGGCCAGGCCTGCGCGCGGCCGCGCCCGCGCGCTCCTCGCCGGCCTGATCCGCCGGCGAGAGTCGGCGATTCTTCTCGCGCTCGTCGTCCTCATGGTGGGGATCGGCCTGTACGAGTCGAACTTCCTGTCCGGCAGCAACCTGTACCTGGTCTCGCGCCAGATCTCGTTCGTCGCCATCGTCGCGCTGGGCGAGCTGTTCGTCATCCTGCACGGCGGCATCGACCTCTCGGTCGGCTCGATCATGGCGCTGGCCGGGATGGCGGCGGCCAAGGCCATGGAGAACGGGCATCCCGCCGCTTCCGGCGGTGCTGATCGGCTGCGGCGTCGGCCTGGCCATGGGCGTCATCAACGGCATCCTCATCGCCTACGTGCGCATCGCGCCGTTCATCGTGACCCTCGGGATGCTGTCGTTCGCCTCCGGCGTGGTGCTCGGACTCACAAAGGGCTGGCCGATCACCGACATCCCGGAGTCGTTCCTGCCGCTGGCCCAGGGCGACTTCCTCGGCCTGCCCATCCCGGTGTGGATCGCGCTCGCCATCGCCGGGCTGCCGCACGTGGCGCTGACCTACACAGCGTTCGGCCGGCGCACCTACGCCATCGGCGGCAACGAGCAGGCGACGTTCCTGTCCGGCATCAACGTCAACCGGATCAAGTTCGGCCTCTATGCCATCTCGGCGCTGTGCGCGTCGATCGTCGGCATCATCCTGGTGGCGCGCTTCAACTCGGCCCAGGCCGACACCGGCAAGCGGCTGGGAGCTCGACGCCATCGCGGCGGCGGTCATCGGCGGCACGTCGCTGGCGGGAGGTTCCGGCAGCGTGCTCGGCGTGCTCATCGGCGCCTGCATCATGGGCGTCATCAAGAACGGCCTGGTGCTGATGCGCGTGTCGTCGTACTGGCAGACCGCGATCATCGGCGTCATCATCGTGCTCGCGGTCGTGCTCGACCGCGCCAAGCGCCGGACCTGACGCCGTGGACGACGCGCTCCTCGAGATGCGCGGTATCTCGAAGTCGTTTCCGGGCGTGCGCGCGCTCGACGGCGTGAGCTTCAGCGTGCGGCCCGGCGAGGTGGTGGGTCTCTTGGGCGAGAACGGCGCCGGCAAGTCGACGCTCATGAAGATCCTGGCCGGCGTCTACCAGGCGGACGCCGGCGAGATCACCTTCGAGGGCCGCCGCGTCTCGTTCTCCAGCATCCAGGCGGCGCAGGCCGAGGGGGTGACGCTCATCTTCCAGGAGCTCAACAACTGCCCCAACCTCAAGCCGCTCGACAACCTGTTCCTGGGCCGCGAGATGTACCGCGGCCGCACGCCGCTGCTCGACTACACGGCGATGCGGGCCCGGGCGCTCGAGCTGTTCGACTACCTCGATATCCACGTCGATCTCGACGTCGAGGTCAGCCAGCTGTCGGTCGCCGTGCAGCAGATGATCGAGATCGCCAAGGCGCTGCTCACCAACGTGAAGCTGCTGGTGATGGACGAGCCGACCTCGTCGCTCACCGCCAGGGAGACGGCGCGCCTGTTCAAGGTCATCCGCGATCTGGTGGCGCGCGGCATCTCGGTCGTCTTCATCTCGCACAAGCTCACCGAGGTCTTCGAGATCACCCAGCGCATGGTGGTGCTGCGCGACGGCAAGAACGCCGGCGAGCTCGACGCGCGCACCGGCACCATGCAGCAGCTCATCTCGGCCATGGTCGGGCGCGAGCTGGGATCGTTCGCGCCGCGCGACCCGGGCGATCCGGGCGAGCAGATCCTGTCGGTGGAGGGGCTGTCGGGGCCGCCGCACGTCGAGGACGTGAGCTTCACCCTGCGCAGGGGGGAGATCCTGGGTCTGGCCGGTCTCATCGGCGCCGGCCGCACCGAGACCGCGCGCATGCTGATCGGCGCCGGGCGCAGGACGGCCGGCCGCATCCTGCTCGACGGCGCCGAGCTGCGCATCCGCGACCCGGGCGACGCGCTGGCCGCCGGCATCGCCTACGTGCCGGAGGACCGCAAGACGCAGGCCCTGGTCCTGCCGATGACCGTGCGCGAGAACCTGACCCTGTCGATCCACCGCGCGCTGCTGCGTCTGCGCGCCTTCCTGTCGCGGCGCAAGGAGGAGGAGATGACCGACTCCTACGTCTCTGCGCTGAGGATCAAGATCTCGTCGCGCGAGCAGGTGGTCAACAACCTCTCGGGCGGCAACCAGCAGAAGGTCGTCCTGGCCAAGTGGCTGGCCACGCAGCCCAAGATCCTGATCCTGGACGAGCCGACCCGCGGCATCGACGTGGCGGCCAAGGCGGAGGTCCACCGCATCATCTCGGACCTGGCGCGGCGCGGCGTCGCCATCCTGCTCATCTCCTCGGAGCTGCCCGAGATCCTGGCCCTGTCCGACCGGGTGCTGGTCATGCACGAGGGGCGGGTCAAGAAGGTGCTGGCCCGGGCCGAGGCGACCCAGGAGGCGATCATGGGCGCCGCGCTGGCGGGTGACTAGATGTTGGAGCAGGAGGGGCGACCGCGGCGGGCGGGCGGCGCTATTGTGAGTCGGTGAGCGGCAGCCCCCGACTCGGCCGCGGCATCAGGCGAGGCGGTCGCCGCGCCGCGGTCATGGTCAACGTGGCCAAGCTGGCCGGCGTCTCGTACCAGACGGTGTCGCGCGTGCTGCACGACAGCCCGCACGTGCGCAGCGAGACAAGGGAGCGGGTGCTCGACGCGATCCGCCAGCTCGACTACCGGCCCAGCTCGGTGGCGCAGGCGCTGGTCACCGGGCGATCGATGACGCTGGGCGTCGTCAGCTTCGACACCACGCTGTACGGGCCGGCGTCAACCCTGCTCGGCGTCGAGGAGGCGGCCCACGACGCCGGCTACGGCGTGAGCATCGCGAGCCTGAAGGTGCTCAGCCGCGGACCGGTGGTGGCGGCGGTGCAGCGCCTGCGCGACCAGGGCGTCGACGGCATCGTCGTCGTCGCGCCGCAGAAGGCGGCGGTCGACGCGCTGCGCCACATCGCGTCGGACGTGCCGGTGGTGGCCGTGGAGGCCGGACCGGACGACTCGGTGCCGGTCGTGGCGGTCGATCAGCTGGGCGGCGCGACCGCGGCCACGCGCCACCTGCTCGAGCTGGGCCACCGCACCGTGTGGCACATCGCCGGGCCGGCCGACTGGCCGGAGGCGGAGCAGCGCATCGACGGCTGGCGCTCGACGCTGGAGGCGGCCGGCGCCGAGGTCCCGCCGCTCCTGCGCGGCGACTGGAGCGCGCGCTCCGGCTACGAGCTGGCGGCCGAGCTGGCCCGCACGCCCGGCCTCACGGCGGTGTTCGCCGGCAACGACCAGATGGCGCTGGGCCTGCTGCAGCTACCTGCACGAGATCGGCCGCGAGGCCCCGCGCGACATCAGCATCGTCGGCTTCGACGACATCCCGGAGGCGGCCTACTTCACGCCGCCGCTCACCACGGTGCGCCAGAACTTCGCCGAGGTGGGCCGCCGCTGCCTGTACCTCCTGCTCGGCCAGATCGAGAGCGGCAGCCGCTCCTGGTCGCGCGTGGTGGTCCCGACGGGCGGCGCGACAGCGGCCACGCGCCACCTGCTCGAGCTCGGCCACCGCACCGTGTGGCACGTCGCCGGGCCCGCCGACTGGCCGGAGGCCGAGCAGCGCATCGACGGCTGGCGCTCGACGCTGGAGGCGGCCGGCGCCGAGGTCCCGCCGCTCCTGCGCGGCGACTGGAGCGCGCGCTCGGGCCACGAGCTGGCCGCCGAGCTGGTCCGCACGCCCGGCCTCACGGCGGTGTTCGCCGGCAACGACCAGATGGCGCTCGGCGTGCTGAGCTACCTGCACGAGATCGGCCGCGAGGCCCCGCGCGACATCAGCATCATCGGCTTCGACGACATCCCGGAGGCGGCCTACTTCACGCCGCCGCTCACGACGGTGCGCCAGAACTTCGCCGAGGTGGGCCGCCGCTGCCTGTACCTCCTGCTCGGCCAGATCAAGAGCGGCAGCCGCTCCTGGTCGCGCGTCGTGGTCCCGACCGAGCTGGTCCTGCGCCGTAGCACGGCCGCGCCCGGCTGACGGGGACGCGGGACGTCAGCGCTGCGCGGCCGCGACGGCGTCGAACATCTCGGTCTCGACGCCGAGCTCGTGGGCCAGATCGAAGGTGGTGTAGCGGTCGCGCAGCAGCCGGGCGCAGCGCACCGGCGGCAGGCGCAGCGGCGCGGCCACGCCGAGCTCGTCGAGCGCGAACGGGAAGCCGAGCCGATCGAGCAGGGCGATGGCGGCGGCCAGCTCGTCGAGCAGCGGCGTGGCCATGTCGACCAGGCGGCCGCGCCCGGCGGCGTACGCCTCCAGGTGGGCCGACGCGTCGGTCGACCGGCCGCGCATCTCGCCGGCGATCTTGTCGGCGTAGGGCTGCATGACCTCGTCGAGCCGGTCGCGCCACGACGGCTCGGCGGCCAGGGCCGCGATCCGCCGCGCGATGTCCGGCTCGTCTCCGGCCACGCGGTCGTAGAAGACCCGGTAGGCCGGCAGCACCAGCGCGGTGGCCGCGCCGACGAGCAGGCCGTGCAGGTCGTGGCCTGGGTCGGCGACCGCGTGCGCCGTCTCCCAGAAGTGCGCGATGGTGTGCTCGACCGAGGCGGCCGGACGCGACCCGCCCATGGCCTGCATCGCGAAGCCGGACACAAGGATCGCGTCGGTCAGCGACGCGACGGCGGCGACCTCGTCGGTCTCGAGCGTGTGCGCGGCCCGCACCGCCGCGCGCGCCGACTCCAGCGCCAGCTCGGCGATGGCGGGGCAGAAGTGCTCGCCGGTGACCGCGTGGGCCACGCGCCAGTCCAGGTGGGCCAGGAACTTGGCCAGGAGATCGCCGAGCCCGGCCAGCACCATCGGGCGCGGCGCCTGGCACAGTACCTCCAGGTCGCAGATCACCAGATCCGCGATGCGCGCGGGCGCTGTCTCGTGGTAGCCGGCGATGCGCAGCGACGCGGTGGCCGAGCTGTAGGCGTCGACCGACGGCGCGGTGGCGATGCACCAGCTGGGCACGCCGGCGTCGAGCGAGACCTTCTTGACCATGTCGCTGATGACGCCGGCGCCGACGGCGATCAGGAGATCGGGCGCCGCGCGCCGCACCTCGTCGGTCAGCTGGCCGGCCAGCTCCAGGCTGGGGACCGGGCGCGGCTCGGCCGGCAGCACGCGCGCGTGGATCGCGGCGCCGCCCAGCAGCGACTTCCAGCGCGCGCCGGCCGCCGCCTCGGTGTTCTCGTCGCTCAGCACCCACAGGGTCGGGTGCCCGCGGTACCGGCGCGCGAGCAGCTCGGCCGCCCGGGCCAGCGCGCCCTCCTCGACCAGCAGATCGGCGGCCGCCACCCGGTGCCGCCGCCCGCAGGTGCAGGCCAGGACTCCCTCGCGATCGAGGCGGGCGAGGAAGTCCCGGACGAACGAGGTCACTTCGCGGCGGACATGTCGGCCACCACGCGCAGCGCCTCGCCGACCCAGATGTCGCGCGCCAGGTCGTCCTTCCAGGCGTCGATGCGCTCGCGCAGCTTCTTGTCCTGGGCGCCCGGCGCCGGCGCGACCGACGGATCGGAAACGATGGCCACCTTGAACAGCGGCTTGTGGTCGCTGAGCTTGGGATCCGCGGCCTCGAGCGTGTCCTTGTCGCGCTTGCGCTCGGCCTGCCAGGTGGCCCGATCGGTCGGCACCCGCGTGTCGTCGCGCCGCGCCTTGATGAGCTGCCCGAACTTCTCGATGCGCGAGAAGATCGGGTCCGCCTTCACGCGCTGGCGGCTGGAGGTGGCCAGGGCGGGCGCCTTCCACAGGTGGGGCATGCGCACGTAGTCGAGCGCCGCCACCGAGGTCCACGGGATCGAGTGCGGCAGCGACCGCTCGCCCGACTCGACGTAGGACGCCGGGTCGGGCAGCAGGACGTCCGGCGTGACTCCCTTCCACTGCGTGGAGGCGCCGTTGACCCGGAAGTACTGCTGCACGGTGAGCTTGAAGTCGCCGAGCTTCTCCTTGCTCGGCGACGGCACCACGCGATCGAGCTCGATCACGCCCTGCACGGTGCCCTTGCCGTGGGTCGGCCCGGTGCCGACGATGATCGCGCGCTCGTAGTCTTGAAGGGCGCCGGCCAGGATCTCCGACGCCGACGCGCTGAACCGGTCGACCATCACGACGACGTTGCCGGAGTAGGAGACCGACGGATCGCGGTCGGAGAGCACCTCGAGCTGGCCGTCCGAGTCGCGCGCCTGCACGACCGGCCCGCGCTCGATGAACAGGCCGCTGATGTCGGTGGCGTGGCTGAGCAGGCCGCCGCCGTTGCCGCGCAGGTCGATGATGACGCCGCCGACCTTGCGCTTCTCGAGCTGTCCGAGCAGAGCGCGCACGTCGCCGGTGGCGTTGCGCTCGCCCGGCGCGCCGCCCTGGCCCATGTCGCCGTAGAAGCTCGGCAGGTAGATGTAGCCGACCGGCGGCTGCCCAGCTCCCGCCTCGAGGACGGCGCCGCGCGCGTAGGCGGCCTCGATCTTGACGACGTCGCGCCGGATCTTGATCGACTCGATCTCACCCTCCGGCTTCTTGACCGTGAGCGTCACGAACGTGCCCTTGGGGCCGCGGATCATCGACACGACCTTGTCGATCGGCATGTCGGTGACGTCGACCGGCTCCTTGCCGTTCTGGGCCACCGCCATGATGAGGTCGCCGGCCTGGAGCTGACCCTCCTGCCACGCGGCGCCGCCGGGCACGAGCTCCTGCACCGCCACGTAGTGGTCCTGCTCGCCGAGCAGCGCGCCGATGCCCTCGACCTTGCCGGTGATGGCGATGTCGAAGTTGGCCTTGTCGGCCGGGGCCAGGTACTGCGTGTGCGGATCGTAGGCCGAGGTGACGGCGTTGAGGAACTGCCCGGCCGGCTCGAGCGGCTCGATGTTGGCCTGGCGGGTGAAGCGGGTCGCGTGGGCCGAGGCCACATCCTCGCGGGCCTTTGTCTCGCGACCCTCGGGCGTCTTCGGGATGTCGGCGAGCGCCGTGGCCGCCGCGCGCTCCTCCTGCTCCAGCTCGTGGCCGCCCGGGTCGCCCGGCTTCGGGCCCTTCTTCTTCTTGTCCTTGAGCTTGTCGCCCGCCTCGAGCAACGACTCCATCTGCTGGACGCGCTCGAGCACCTGGAGCTTGAGGACGCCCCGCCAGCGCTCGCGCAGCTCATCCTCGGTGCGGCAGAAGGTCAGCTTCTCGGGGTCGATCTCGACCTCCTTGGCCTCGGTGAAGTCGAGCGGCCTGGAGAGGATGTCGGCCACCATCTTGGCCACGACCTTGCGCCGGCTGGCCGCGAGCGCCGCGCCCTTGCGGGCCAGCACCAGGTCGTGGGCGCGCAGCTGATCGTCCATGCGATCCGAGTAGACCGAGAGCAGCGAGACGTGTTCTTGCAAGAGCAGCTGCTTGGCCCCGTCGATCTGCTCGATGTACTTCGGGAACGCCTCCGCCGACATCGCGTCGTTGACCGGGTGCCGCAGGAGGTGCTTCTCGGCCAGCAGCACGCTGGTGAGCTCGGCCAGGGTGCTCTCGCGCGGGTCGCGCGACACCTCGGGCAGCTTCTCGGCGGCCGCCATCGCGGCCGAGGGAGGCGCGGCGCGGTGCTGCCCCCGGGTGTCCTGCTGGGCCGGCGGCGACGTGCAGGCCGCGGCGGCGAGCGCGAGCGCCAGCAGCCAGGTCGCGAATCCAGGTCGAGTTCGAGCGTGGCGGGACGGACGCATGTTCTTGCAGCGTGTCATGCCCGGGGTAGCCCCGCAAACCACTCATCGCGTTACATGTCTGCATTCGCGAGGCTGCACCCTCCCGGAGGGTAGGGCGGCGGTACCGCGGCATACCGCGCGCTTGACTGTGATTGCGCTAACGGTTAACTATTCTCCGTCGTCGAAATCAGAACGGAGGGCATCATGCGCGAGCCGCCGAAGGGCTGGCCGAGGATTGCCAGCGCGGTTTTCTATCAGGACGCCCCGGCCGCCATCGACTGGCTGGTGCGCGCGTTCGGGTTCGAGGTGCGCCTCAGGATCGAGGGTGAGGGCGGGCGCATCGAGTACTCGGAGCTCGTCTTCGGCGAGGGGCTCGTCATGGTCGGGCAGGCCGACAAGGCGCGGCCCGAGCGCGCGTGGGCCGCGTCGCCCCGGTCCACCGGCGGGGCCAACACGCAGGCGCTGTGCGTCTGCGTCGATGACGCCGACGCCATGAGCGCCCGGGCGCGGGCCGCCGGTGGCGTGATCGCCACCGAGCCGACCACAAAGGACCACGGCGACGACTACTGGGCCGATCGCACCTGCGAGGTGATCGACCCGGAGGGACACCACTGGTGGTTCATGCAGCGCGTGCGCGACAAGGACTCAGGTGGAGCCTGATCTGGATCGGACCCTCGCGGCGCTGGCCGACCGGACCCGCCGCGCGATCGTCGGGCTGCTGCGCGAGGGGCCGCGACGGTCGAGCGAGATGGCAGCGGCGCTGTCGACCAGCCGCCCGGCCATGAGCCGCCATCTGCGCGTGCTGCGCCGGGCCGGGCTGGTGGAGGAGGAGGGGCTGGAGGCGGACGCGCGCGCGCGCATCTACCAGCTGTGCCGCGAGCCGTTCGCCGGCCTGCGCGTCTGGCTGGACGAGGTGGAGGCGTTCTGGGACGGCCAGCTCAGGGCGTTCAAGGCGCACGCCGAGCGCCGGCAGGGCAGGCGGCGGCCGTGAGCGGCGCGGCATCATCCACCTCGAGGCCGGCGTGGGCGCTCCGATGACGCGCGCGCGTCTGGACAGCACGAGCGCCGCATGATCCGCGCTGCGCCTGCGCCGATGTGCGCAGAGAGTGTGCAGTGGTTGGCTCGGCCGTTGCACAAGAGCCCTCGGCAGTGCCCATGATGCCGATAGAGCCGAACAGGCGGGCGCGCGGAGTGGGCGGCTGCGCCCCGGTGTGGCGGGGCGCCGCGGGAGTCATCGCGGTGATGGCGTTCATCGCTACCCCTGCCAGCGCGTTCGCCTTCCAGATCGAGACGTCCGGCACGAGCGCGTGCCACGAGACGATCACGCGGGAGGCGCTCGACGTGGTGGGATGGCCCGACGGGCGCGAGCCGCCGCCGCTCGACGACACCGGCCAGCGCATCGCCGACGACCTGCCGTTCGATCTTCCGGACGACGAGAAGGACCTGTGGACCATCGCGCTCATCATCGGCGTGCGCCACAACGACGTCGGCTCCAACGATCCGTTCGACCTGCCGGCGCTGTCGCAGCTGCACGGCGATCCGGCGGGCCAGCCGGAGCACTGCCTGCGCCAGGCTCCGCACGACGGCGCCACCGGAGACCAGCAGGCGCTCGACGCATGCGCCGACTTCGTGATCGATCAGCTCGAGCAGGCGCTGGCCGCCGGCGACGGCGGCGAGGTTGACATGGACGCGACGGTGAAGGTCGAGACGCACCTCCTGTTCCGCGGCAAGGTCGAGATCGATCTGCCGGCCTATCCGTTCCACGTCGGCCGCGCGCTGCACGCCCTACAAGACAGCTACGCCCATCAGTTCCGCGATCCGGCGGACGAGCGGGTCCGCTCGGTGCTCAACTGGGTCGAGGGGAACCTGGAAGGAGACAGCGACGAGATGCGCGATGGACATCCGCACCGAGTCGACGATGGACGAGTGCGGCAACAACGCCGGCGACAAGCGGCGCCGCGACTGGGCAGTGCAGGCCTCGGCCGATCTGCTCGCCGCGCTGGCCAGCGACCAGGGCGGGCGCGGCGGCCGCGTCGACCGGGCGCGCGCCGTGCTTCGCGGCCCACACCGAGATCGAGCCGGGCTGCGACGTCGACGAACGACTACTGCGACACGCGCGAGGCGACCCTGCCCGCCGGCTGCAGCGCGGCCGGCAGCGCCCAGCTGGGCGGCCCGGGCTGGCTGCTGGCCGCGCTGGCGTTGCTGGCCCTCGGTCGCGCGGCGGTGCAGCGCGCGAGCGGCCGGCGGCGGGTCGCGGCGCTGGCGGTGGCGGTCGCGCTGCTGACGCCGGTGGCGGCGGGCGCGCAGGAGGAGGGCTCCGACGAGCCGAGCGCGACGAGCAGAGCGCTGACGAGCGGGCGCGCGAGGCGCAGGAGACCGGCGACGAGGACGAGGAGCAGTCGCTCGCCCGCGAGGAGCGCGTCATCGACCGGCTACCGGATACGGTGGGCGAGACGTGGGGCGCGGCCTTCAGCCTGGCGGCCGCCTTCGATCGCGGCGCGGGCGCGGCGGCGCTCGGCGTGCGCTGGAACCCGTGGCGCGATCTCGGCTTCGGCCTCGACGTCGAGTACAACCCGTGGGTCTCGGTGTCTGGCTTCGAGGTCGCGCCGGGCGCGGCCAGCCTGTACGTGCCGGTCATCTGGCGGGTGAAGCGGTTCGGGACGTGGGAGCTGCGCACCACCGCGTACGCCGGCGCCACGACGATCCTCTTCGACCTCGTCGGGGTCGACAAGGGCGCCGTCGGGCGTGTTCGCCGGGCTCAACCCGCTCGGCCTGGCGCTTCCGCTCGGCGCCCACACAAAGCTCGTGGTCAAGCCGGGCGACGTCGTGGTCTCGGCGCCGCAGCTGCGCGGCATCCCGTTCTACTACCACCAGTACCGCTTCACCGTCGGTCTGGAGTGGTACCCGTAGGCCGCGCAGGCCTCGCGTTCACGGCTCGATCAGACCGGACATGGACAGCGTGCTGCCGGCCGCGCCGACCATCGCGGACGGCGTGCGTCCGGACAGCGCGCGGACCTCTCGCGTCATGTGGGCCTGGTCGGCGTAGCCGGCGGCCAGGGCGAGCTGGGTGAGGCCCGGGCGCGCGCCGGCCGGTCGCTCGCCGAGGGCGAGCAGGCGCTGCAGCCGCGCCACCCGCTGGAAGGTCTTGGGGCCGTAGCCGACCGCCGCGGTGAAGCGACGCTGCAGCTGTCGCGCGCTGACGCCGAGCTCGCCGGCCAGGCGCTCGACCCGTCCGCCCGGATGGCGCGCCAGCCAGGTCACCGCGGCGGCGGCCAGCCCATCCGGCGCGCGGGCCGACGCCATGCGCGCGCGCAGCTGCTCCTCGATGGCGGCGAACCGGGCCGCTGTCGTCGGCTGCTCGACCACGCGCTCCGACAGCGTGTCCGCCGCGCGGCCCCACAGGTCGCCGAGCGGCACCTCGCGGTCGAGCAGCTCGCTGGCCGGAGCGCCGAGGGCCAGCGGCGCGAAACCGGGCCGGAAGCGGACGCCGAAGATCGCCGAGCGAGGCGGCAGCCGGGCCAGCATGAGCGCCGGTGGTCGGGCCGACCGCGACCGGCGGCGCCGAATCGGTCCAGAGGATGTCGATGCAGCCGTCGGGCAGCACGCGCTGGGTGTGGTGGGCGTCGCCGTCGCCGATCACCTGCAACCAGGTGCAGACCACGGCCCCGGCCAGCGCCGGCGGCGGCGCGAACTCGCGGTAGCGCGAGACCGGGAGGCCGGACGCGCCGGGTTCGACGATCGCGCTGTCCATGGTCCTCATCGACATGGTAGCGGGCTGAACGTGCCGACGCACGCGGCCGGTCGATCCCGGCTCGGCCGGTTGACTGGAACAATGTTCTAGAATATCGTTCTAGTCGTTCATGCCGGAGCCGCCCCAGACCACCGCGACGCAGGCCCGGCCGCGCGACCGGCGGGCCGAGATCCTCGTCGCCGCGCTTTCCTGCTTCACCTCGCGCGGCATCGACGCCACCACCATCGCGCACATCCGCGAGCGCGCCGGCGCCACCACCGGCAGCATCTACCACTTCTTCGCCGGCAAGGACGCCATCGTCGGCGCGCTCTACGTCGAGGTGCTGCGCGCCTACCAGGCCTCGCTGCTCGAGCACCTGGCCCGCGCGCGCAGCGGCCGCGGCGCGGTGCGCGGCATCGTCGAGCACTACCTCGACTGGGTCGGCGAGCACCCGGACGCGGCCCGCTTCCTGTTCGAGGCGCGCCGCTGGCCGGCGGTGGCCGCGGTCGAGGCGGACATCCGCGCCGGCAACCGCGACCTGTTCCGCGGCCTGCGCGTCCAGTTCGATCGGCTCGGACTGGCGGCGGCGCGCGCGCTGCCGCCGGATCTGCTGATCGCCATCGTCATCGGTCCGGCCATGACGTACGCGCGCGAGCACCTGGCCGGCCACGCGGCCACCGACCTGCGCCGGGCCCGCCGCGTCCTGGCCGACGCCGCCTGGGCCGCGCTTGACCAGGGTTCGTCCGCCCGTCGGGCCGGCGGAGCGGCAGTCGCATCCGGCGCCGATGAGATCGGCGGGGAGGAGACATCATGAGCAAGTCGTACGAGAGCTGGGTTGACGAGTTTCGCGCCGCCGGCGAGGGCCTGGTCGAGGTCCGCCGGCCGCGCCCCGGCTGCGCGGTGGTGACGATGAACGATCCGGCGCGGCGCAACGCGCTGTCCGGTCCGCTGGCCGTGCGCCTGCGCGACGAGCTGGAGCGCCTGGTCGCCGATCCGTCGACCCGCGCGGTGGTGCTGACCGGCGCCGGCGGCGCGTTCTCGGCCGGCGGCGATCTGCGCCTGATGCGCGACACCGCCTGGCCGCTGCTCGACTCGCCGGAGGGTGCGACCGCGCTGTGGCGCTGGATCCGCCACCAGTTCGGCGGCGTGGCGCGGCTCATCGCGCAGTCGGACGTGCCGTTCGTGGCCGCCGTCGACGGCGCCGCCGCCGGCGTGGGCCTGGCCTTCGCGCTTGCGTGCGATCTGATCCTGCTGTCGACCCGCGCGCGCCTGGTCACCGCCTTCGCCCGCATCGGCCTGATCCCGGAGGTGGGAATGAGCTGGGCGCTGACTCGCCGCGTCGGCTATCAGCGCGCCTTCGAGCTGTTTCTGTCCGGCGAGCCGCTCGGCGCCGATGACGCGCTGCGCATGGGGCTGGCCAACGCGGTCCATCCGCCCGAGGCGCTCGAGGCGGCCGCGCTGGCCTGGTGCGATCGCATCGCCGAGCTGCCGGCCCACGCGGTGCGCATGACCAAGCCGCTCCTGCGCGCCGCCGCCGATCAGGCCTGGCCGCACGCCCTGGTCACCGAGGAGCTGGCGGAGCCGAGCTGCTTCACCACCGCCGACCACCGCGAGGCGGTGACCGCGCTGCTGCGTCGCTGAGCCGGTTTCGGGTCCGGCCCCGTCGAGCGCGCGCGCAGCGGCACGGCAACTCGGCTCACACGGTGGGCGTGCGGCCGCGTGCTAGCGTGGCCGTGTGGTCCCCGACGTCGACGGCCAGGCGGTGCTGGTGCTGCTGGCCGCCGGAGTCGCCGGCGCGGCCATCGCGATCGCGCGCGCGCGCAGCATGACGCGCGACCGCCGCGCCGCCATGGCCGAGCTGCGCGCGCATCTCATCGCCGCCGACGCCCTGCGCGACGGAGCGCGCGTCGCCCTGCGCGGCCGGCTGACCGGTCCGCCGGGCGCAGCGGCGGTCGGACTGCGCCTGCACGGCCGCGACGTGACCGGCGGCCCGCCGCGCACCGAGCACAGCGCGCGACGCCGGCCGGAGCTGGCTCTCGAGCTGGCGGCGGAGTCGGGCGCGCCGGCGCGCCGCATCGCGCTCGACGGTCCGCTCAGCGTGCTGGCCGGCGCCGAGGTGATCGCGGGCCACGGCCGCGACGTGGCGCTGATCGCGCCGCTGCACGAGGACGCGCGCGCACTGGCCCGCCAGGTGCCGTGGACCGAGGGCCCGGCGGCGGTCGGCAGCGTGGGCGTCGAGTTCACCGAGCTGCACCGGGTCCCGGTCGGCAGCTCGGTGGTGGTGGCGGGCCGGCTCGAGCGCAGTCCTTTCGACGGCGAGGTCGGCTACCGCGACGCCGCCGAGCGCTGGAGCCTGGTCGGCAACGACGACGCGCCGATCCAGCTGGCCAGCGAGCGGCCCGGCCCGAGCTGGGCCGCCAGCCGCTGGGGGCTCGGGTTCTGTCTCGGCGTCCTGGCCGCGCTCGCGGCCATGCAGCTGCTGCCCCTGTAGCGGCCCCAGGGGTCGTTCGCGGCCGCGCTCAGGTGGTACGGTAGCGCCGCCATGGCCAAGTCCACGTGTCCGATCTCGCGCACCACGTTCGTCGAGAAGTCCGAGCCGATCCGGGTGGTCATCAACGGCCAGGAGATGCTGGCCGAGGTCAAGGAGTTCTCGACCGGGTCGTTCGGCTGGAACCTCAACGGCAAGACCGTCATCACGATCGACGGCAAGCCGCTCTCGGTCCAGATCGGCATGAACATGACCGTGGTCGGCAGCAAGGAAGCGGAGCGGTAGGCGACGCGGGCGCGGTGCGATCCCGGCGGCTCCGCCTGTCGCGTTTCTACAATGCTGTGCCATCGCGCGGGGCGCACGATCCGATACAAGAGGATCGATCCTGCGAAAGGGACACACCATGGCCGAGACGACGACGTACAAGGGGAGCTGTCACTGCGGAGAAGTGCGCTACGAGGTCGAACCTGGAGCTCGGCAAGGTCATCGCCTGCAACTGCTCCATCTGCTCGCGCATGGGCTGGCTGCTCAGCTTCGTGCCGGCGTCGCAGTTCCGGCTGCTGTCGGGCGAGAAGGTCCTGGCCGACTACCAGTTCGGCAAGAAGTCGATCCACCACCCGTTCTGCAGCAGGTGCGGCATCCGCTCGTTCTGCGGCGGGACCGACCAGGGCGGCAACGAGGTGCGCGGGGTCAACGTGCGCTGCCTCGAGGGCGTGGAGGTCGACAAGCTCGAGGTCATGCACTACGACGGCAAGAGCCTCTGACCGCTGCCATGCTATGGCGATGAGCCGATCCTGGTCGTGGACGGTCATCGCCTCGAGTACAGCTGGCACGGACCCGGTCCGGACCGGGCGACCACGCTGGTGTTCCTGCACCACGGCATCGGCTGCGCGTCAACCTGGCGCGACTTCCCGGCCGCGCTCGCCGAGGCCACCGGCTGCGGCGCTCTGGTCTACAGCCGGGCCGGCTACGGCGGCTCGGACGAGGTGGCCCTGCCGCGGCCGCTCACCTACATGCACCACGAGGGGCTGGTGGTGCTGCGGCAGGTGCTCGACGCGGCCGGCGTGCGCAGCGCCATCCTGGTCGGGCACAGCGACGGCGGCTCGATCGCGCTCCTGCACGCGTCAACTCCGGAGGCGGCGCCGCGCGTGCGTGGCCTGGTGCTCGAGGCGCCGCATGTCTTCGTCGAGGACTGCTCGGTGCGCGCCATCGAGAGCTGCGCGCGACGACTACCTGAACGGAGATCCGAAGTCCCGGCTCGAGCGCCGCCACGGGCGCAACGTCAACTGCGCCTTCTGGGGCTGGAACCGGGCCTGGCTCGATCCCGGCTTTCGCAGCTGGAACCTCGAGGCGTACCTGCCGTCGGTCTCGGTCCCGGCGCTGGTCATCCAGGGTCTGGACGATCCGTTCGGCACGCTGGCCCAGGTGGACGCGATCGAGCTCGGCTGCGCCGGCCCGGTCGAGCGCTGCATCCTGGAGGAGCTGCGGCCACGCCCCGCACCGCGATCGTCCGGAGCCGACCCTGGACGCCATGGCCGGCTTCATCGGCCGGCTGGCCTGATCGCTACATCCGCGTGGGCGGGAACTCGTTGAGCTGCAGCCAGAACAGGCCAACCGTGCGGATCGCCTCGGTGAACTGAGTGAAGTCGACCGGCTTGCGCACGTAGCTGTTGGCGCCGAGCGTGTAGCTGCGCGCCACGTCCTCCTCCTCCTTGGAGGAGGTGAGGACCACGACCGGCAGGAGCCTGGTCCGCTCGTCGGCGCGGATGCGGCGCAGCACCTCGAGGCCGTCCACCCGGGGCAGCTTGAGGTCCAGGAAGACGACCTGCGGCAGGTCGCTCGGGTTGCGCCCCTGCGTGCGCGCCGTTGGCGAACAGGAAGTCGAGCGCCTCGACCCCGTCGTGCACGACCACCACCTCGTTGGCGATGCGGTTGCGGTGGAGCGCGCGGATCATGAGCAGCTCGTCGTCCTTGTTGTCCTCGACCAGCAAGATGAATCCGCGGTTCCTCATCCGACTCTCCTCATCACACTCCGCTCGATCCAGCGAGCGTGAAGTGGAACGTCGCCCCCTGGTCGATCGCGGCCTCGGCCCAGATGCGACCGCCGTGGCGGCGGACGATCCGCTGCACCGTCGCCAGGCCGATGCCCGTGCCCGCGAACTCGCTGGTGGCGTGCAGGCGCTGGAACGGTGTGAACAGCTTGTTGACGTACCTCATGTCGAAGCCAGCGCCGTTGTCGCGTACATAGTAGACGTCGTCGTCATCGCGCACGCAACCGAACTCGATGCGAGTGAGGTCGCGCTGGCTCGGAGAACTTCCACGCGTTGCCGAGCAGGTTCTCCAGCAGGACGCGCAAGAGGTGCGGGTCACCCTGCACCGCGAGCCCGTCCTGAACGACGAAGTCGACCGCGCGTTCCGGCTGGCGCGGCTTGCAGGTGGCCGAAAACCGACCTGGCGAGCCGCGTCAAGTCGACCGGCTCGCGCTGGAGCTCGGTGCGGCTCACCCGCGCGAGTGTCAGCAGCGCATCGATGAGGTGACCCATGCGCTCCGCACCGGCCACGATGCGGCGAAGGTAATCGCGCGCGTCGTCGTCGAGCCGGTCGCCCCAGTCCTCGAGGATGCGCGCTGCTGAAGCCGTTGATGCTGCGCAGCGGCGCACGCAAATCATGCGCCACCGAGTAGCTGAACGCCTCCAGCTCACCCATGGCGATCTCCGCCTCGTCCTTCGCCCGGCGAAGGCGCTCCTCTCCCTCCTTGCGCTGGCTGATGTCGCGGATCGCGCTCGACAGGAGCGGCCCGTCCTCGGTCTCGATCGGGCTCGAGCTGACCTCGATGGGGAACTCGCTGCCGTCCTTGCGTCGCCCGCGCAGGACGAGGTCGGCGCCGAGCGCGCGCGTGTCGGCCGACGAAGCGCCCGCCGGCGAACAGGAGATCGACCGGCTGGCCCAGCATCTCCGCGCGGGCGTACCCGAACACGCGCTCCGCCTCGCTGTTGACCAGCGAGATGCGCCCGTCCTGATCCACGATCACCATCGCCTCCGGTGCGGCCTCGAGCAGCGCGCGGAACTTGGCGTCTGCCGCGCGCTCCCGGCGCAGGGTGGTGATGGCCTCCTGCGCCTCCTTGCGCTCGGTGAGATCGAGGACGAAGGCGATGGTGCTGACGTCGTCGAGCCGGGTGATGCCGAGCAGGACCGGCACCTGGTCGCCGTCGCGGCCGCGCAGCTCCACCTCGGGCGGCGTTGCGCTGTCGGTCGCGCCGGGCGTCTCGCGGGCTGCGCGCTCGATCTCGCCCCACCGGGAGGGGGCCAGATCGGCCCAGCGCAGCCGGCCGGCGTCGAGATCCTCGCGCGAGTGCTTCAGCATCTTCAAGAAGGCGTCGTTGGCGTCGTGGATGGCACCGTCGGCGCCGGCCACCACGATGCCGATCAGGCCCGACTCGACCAGGCGCCGGAAGCGGGCCTCGCTGGCGCGCAGCGCCTCGGCCGCGCGGACGCGCTCGGTGATGTCCCGGATGTAGCCGGTGAACATCGGCGATCCCTCGGAGCGGATGCGCACCACGGTCACCTCGGCGGGGAACTCGGTGCCGTCGGAGCGCATGGCGGAGACCTCGATGCGCTTGCCGATGATGCGGGGCGAGCCGCCGCTCAGGTAGCGCTGCAGGCCGTCTCTGTGCGCGTCGCGCAGCGCGGGCGGAACCAGCAGGTCGGCCAGCAGCTTGCCGGTCACGTCGGCGCGCGCGTAGCCGAACGTGCGCTCGGCGGCCTGGTTGAACTCGACGATCGCCCCGGTGTGGTCCATCGTGACGATGCAGTCGAGCGCGGCCTCGAGCACGGCGGCCTTGCGCGCCTCGCTCTCACGCATGGTGAGGTCGGCCGCGCGCTTGGCGGTCTGCTCGCGCAGCCGCGCGGTATCGGAGCGGTGCAGGGCGCGCAGGTTCCACAGCACCAGGCCGGCGAAGAAGACGATGCTGGCCCCGGTGTAGAGCGCGAGCCCGGTGTCGCTCTCGAACAGGCCGGCCCGCTGCGCCTGCAGCCGCAGCCACCCGAACGCGGCCGGCAGCAGGATGGCAGCAGGTAGCACGCGCCGGGCCAGCGCGCCGGCGGGCGACGAGCTGGCGATCACCTGCATGACGCCCTGGTCCGGGCGCGCGCACAGGATGGCGAGGCACGCGACCAGCAGGCCGAGCGCCGCGTGCAGCGACAGCGCGGTGTGCGTGCCGAGCTCGTACAGCATCGGAACCCCGTACAGGTAGCCGAGCGCCGACAGCATGGCGCAGACGCCGACGATGAGGACCAGCCCCTCGGCGGCGCGCAGCCGGCCGCGCGCGGGGGGCTGGTCGAGCAGGATGACGGCAACGCCGATGAGGGTGAAGTGCAGGGCGGCGGCCGGCGACATGCGGCCGGGCGACGATGTCTCGATCGCGCCCGGCACGTCGCGCACCAGCAGCTGGTCGATGCCGGCGTCCAGGCGCAGCGCGTACTGCAGCAGCGTGGCGGCGCCGATGAGCGCGGCGGCGGCGGCCAGGATCCGCGCGGTGCGCCGCCTGCCGGGGGTCACGCCCGGCTCCTGCTCGAGCAGGAGCGCCGAACCGACCAGCAGGAAGGCCAGCGCGGCGTTCGCCTTCATCGACACCAGCGACGGGTGCAGGCTCTTGAGCAGGGGGATGTCGAGCGCCCAGCCGATCAGCACCAGCAGGCCGAGGCCGCCCAGCGCCGCGCTGGCGGTGCGCGAGATGCCACGGAAGCGGCCTGACAGCCCCGCATCGGCCCATCCAGTCGTTCCGCTCATCCGTGTCTTTCGCGCCGCCCGGATCGTGCGATCGATCGCGCCCGGCTCACTCACCGACACAGCGAGGCGAGTCGAGCCGCCGCCGAGGTACCGCGTCGGGGCACCGCGCGACCCTCCCCGACGCCTCGCGACCCGATTCCCCTGTCGCGCGACATCATCATATCTCTTCTTGTCCGTATGCCGCGTGCTCTGCAATCCGCTTCGTCAACGGGGGGTGAACTTCCGCTGCAGCTCGGCTGCAGTTCTCAGCAGGGTGCAGCAGAGGGACGCAGGACAGTCGCCTCGAGTCTTGTTTGGCACCGTACCAACTCCGGGAGGTGAGTCCTGGGCGGGCCGCGCTCGCCGGTCACCGACGGAGCCGGTCGCGGCCGCGGGCGGCTGCGCTACCCTCCTGCACCGATGTCGTCAGGGACAGTCGCCTTCTTCGACCTCGATCGCACGCTCATCGACGTCAACAGTGGCCTGCTGTGGGCGCGGCACGAGCGCCGCAACGGACACATCAGCCGGGTGCAGATGGCGCGCGCGCTGGTGTGGACCGCGCTCTACCACGTGTCGGTCATCGACATGGAGACGGCGGTCAACCGCGCGCTGGCCCACTATCGCGGCGTCAACGCCGGCCACCTCGACGAGCGGACCCGCGCCTGGTTCGAGCGCGAGGTGGCGGGAAGGCTTCGACCGCGCGCGGCCGCGGCGATGGAGGAGCACCGGCGGCGCGGCGACGCGCTCGTCATCCTGACCAACAGCTCCTGCTACGAGGCGCGCGCGGCGGCCGAGCGCTGGGGCTTCGACGACTACCTGGCCAACGAGTTCCCCACCGACGCGTCCGGCCGGCTGCTCGGCGCGTTCGCCCCGCCCTTGTGCTACGGCGCCGGCAAGGTGGCGCGGGCCGAGGCGTGGGCGCGCGCGAGAGGCGCCTCGCTCGAGGGCAGCTACTTCTACAGCGACTCCTACTCCGACGTGCCGATGCTGGCGCGCGTCGGGCTGCCGCGCGTGGTGCGCCCGGACCCGCGGCTGCGCGTGGCCGCGCGCCGGCGCGGCTGGCCGATCCTGGACTGGTGACACGGGCGGCGTGATACAAGGCGGGCATGCAGGAGCCAGGAGGTCGCGCGCGCGTTCTGGATCGTCGCGCCCGGGCGCGGTGAGCTGCGCGACGGACCGGCTCCGCACCCCGGACCGGGCCAGGTCCTGGTCGAGACGCTGTACAGCGGGGTAAGCCGCGGCACCGAGATGCTCGTCTTCGGCGGGCACGTCCCGCCGGCCGTGCGCGCCCGCATGCGCGCGCCGCACCAGGAGGGGGAGTTCGACTTCCCGGTCAAGTACGGCTACGCCAGCGTCGGGCGCGTGGTGCGCGGCCCGGCCGAGCTCGACGGCCGCGCGGTCTTCTGCCTGTACCCGCACCAGACCCGCTACGCGGTGGACGCCGCCGCGGTGGTCGCCATCCCGCCGTCGGTGCCGCCGGAGCGGGCGGTGCTGGCCGCCAACGTCGAGACCGCGATCAACGGGATGTGGGACGCCGGCGTGGCGGTCGGCGATCGCGTGGCCGTGGTCGGCGGGGGCGTGGTCGGCTGTCTGGCGGCCTACCTGGCGGCCCGCGTGCCCGGCTGCGACGTGGAGCTCGTCGATGTCGACCCGAGCCGCGCGCAGATCGCCGCGGCTCTCGGTGCGCGCTTCGCCGCGCCGGAACAGGCGCGCGGCGAGGCGGATGTGGTCGTGCACGCGAGCGGCGACGCGGCCGGTCTGCGTACCGCGCTGGCGCTGGCCGGCGACGAGGCGACCATCGTCGAGCTGTCCTGGTTCGGCGATCGCGAGGTGGCGCTACCTCTGGGCGAGTCGTTCCATCACCGGCGGCTCACCCTGCGCTCGTCGCAGGTCGGCTCCATCCCGCCGTCGCGGCGGCCGCGCTGGACCCACCGTCGCCGGCTCGCGCTCGCGCTCGATCTGCTCGGCGACGCGGCGCTCGACGCGCTGTTCACCAGCGAGGGCGCGTTCGAGCAGCTGCCGGCCGACATGGAGCGGCTGGCCCGGCCCGGCCTGCACCTGTGCCACCGCGTGCGCTACGGCGCCGCCGGCTGACCGCGCAGCGCGCAGTCGAACAGGATGTCCGGGCCCATGGCGAAGTGGCGGCACGAGAACGCGATCGCCTGCGACAGCTCCTCGATGACCGGCAGCGAGAAGGCGGGGCGACCGGAGCCGAGGATGCAAGGCGCCACCGCCACGTGAATGCGGTCGAGCGCGCCGGCGGCGAGGAAGCGCGACAGCGTCACGCCGCCGCCCTCGATGAAGATGCGCTCGAGGCCGCGCGCGCGCAACGCCTCCAGGATCTCGGCGACCGGCAGCCCGCCGCCTTCGTCGAGATCGATCGCGACGACCTCGGCCCGTCCGTGTCGGTCGCCGCCGGCGGCGCCGGCCGAGCAGACCAGCAGCGTGCGGGTCTCGCCGTCCTGGAACACGCTGAACTTCTCGTCGAGCCGGCGCTGCGGATCGATCACGACGCGCACCGCGTGCGATCCCGCGACCAGCCGCGTGGTCAGCCGCGGGTCGTCCTTCTCGACGGTGCCGGCGCCGACCAGCACGGCGTCGAACAGCGCGCGCATGCGGTGGGCGTGCTCGAGATCGGCCTGCCCGCTGATGAACTGCGACGCGCCCGACTCGGTGGCGATGCGCCCGTCGAGGCTCTGGGCCAGGTGCCCGACCACGAGCCGCCGGCTGCCCGCACCCACGCACAGCGGCATGTACAGGTCGAGCAGGTTCTCCAGCGGCGAGCGCCCGGCGCCCGCGACCTCGCGATGCTCGGGCCACGACCATCCGCCGGCGGTGTCGGGGCGCGCCACGATCCACGCGTCGGGTGAGCCGGGTGAGACCTCGCGCGCCGCGCCGTCGGCCTCGACGCTCAGGCCGACGACAGCGTCGAACCGGACGGCCCTGGTGGGCGCGCCCGGCCAGGCTGCACAGCAGCGACCACGCACGGTCGAGCTCTCCGCCACCCACCGCGCGTTCCGGCGGCTCAGGCCGGCTCCGGCTCGGCGCCCGCGAGCGCGAGCAGATGGCCAAGGTCGTGGCCCAGCTCGCGGTGCTTGGTCTCGAGGTAGTCGCGGTTGTGCTTGTTGACGGCGCCGAACGCCGAGGCGCGCGACTCGACGGCGATGCCGGCGCGCTCGAGCGCCTCGACCTTGTCCGGGTTGTTCGTGTGAAGGACCACGCGCGACGCGCCCAGGTGCGCGAGGATCTCGGCGGCCAGGTGGAACTCGCGCAGGTCGGTGGGAAAGCCGAGCTCGTGATTTGCCTCGATCGTGTCGGCGCCGGCCGCCTGCAGGGCGTAGGCGCGGATCTTGTTGCCGAGGCCGATGCCGCGGCCCTCCTGGCGCAGATAGACCACCGCGCCGCGCCCGCGCGCCGCGATCATCGACATCGCCTGCTCCAGCTGATCGCGGCAGTCGCACTTGAGCGAGCCGAACACCTCGCCGGTCAGGCACTCGGAGTGGACGCGGACCAGAGCCGGCTCCGGCCCGGACAGGTCGCCCATGACCGCGGCGTAGGCCTGCTCACCGTCGGCGGAGCGGTAGCAAAGGAAGCGAAACGCTCCCTCGCTCGTCACCAGCGCCGACTCCTGGACCAGGAAGCCGCGATCGTGATCGGGGAGCGACTCCTCGATTCTGGCGGTGCTGCAAGACCGTCGCATGAACGAGCCTGACTGCAGAGCGACCCGGGGGGGAAGCGCCCTAGCTTACACGGCGAGGTGCAGTCGCTCAACCGGGTGGCCCCGCCGGCCGCGCGTGGCACACAATTGCCGGATCGCATGACGAGCGGGCGCCTGGTCTTTGTCTTGCCGAGCGACAGTCATCTGGTGTCGGGCGGCAACATCTACAACCGCGAGCTCCTCGCGGCGGCGCGCCGCCAGCGGAGCATCGACGCGATCTCGGTGGCGGAATGGGAGCGCGAGCTGGCCGCCGGCGCGCCCGGCACGTTTCTGGTCAACACGCTCAACATGAGCGAGTTCATGAGAGCTGTCCGGGATCCGCGGCCGCACGGCCAGCGCTTCGTGCTGGTGGTTCACCATCTGCCGAGCCTGGAGCCCGGCCTGCCCGCCGGCCATCCGGCGCTGGCGCTGGAGGCCGAGGCGCTGCCGCGCTTCGACGGCTTTCTCGCAACGAGCCGCTACACCGCCGAGCTCCTTCGAGCGCGCGGGCTGCCCGGGGCGTGCATGACGGTAAGTCCGGCGCTGGCGCCGCGCCCGCGGCCTGCCCTGGAATATCGCCCCGGCGTGCGCGGCCTCATCGTCGGCAACCTCATCCCGCGCAAGGGCGTCCTTCCGTTCATCGATGCGCTCGCCGCCGCGGCCGGAGCCGGCGACCGGCTGGAGTCGACATCGTCGGGCGCAGCGACCTCGAGCCGGAGCACGCGCGAGAACTGCGTGCCGCGGCCCGCGAGCGCGGCCTGATGGAAGGCGACGGCGATGTGAAGATCCACTTCCGCGGTCCGGTCGCGTACGACGTGATGGACGACTTCTACCGCACCGCGTCGCTGCTGCTGTCGCCCTCGCTGATGGAGACGTTCGGCATGGCGCTGCAGGAGGCGCGCGCCTTCGGGTTGCCGATCCTGGCCTGCAAGGGCGGCAACGCCGCCGCGCACATCGACGATGGCACGAGCGGCCACCTGTACGACTCGGTACGCGATCTGGTGACCGGGCTCATGGAGCTGGTTCGCTCACCGGACGCGATGCGACGGCTGTTCGCGTCGGCCCAGGCCGTGCGGTCCGGAGCCGACTACACGTGGGATGTGGCGGCTCGTGAGTTCCTGCGCCAGATCGGCGAGTTCGAGCGCGCGAGGAACGACGGCGAGGGAGGCCAGCGGGGGCCGGGCGGCCGCGCCTCCCGTTCGCGGCGAGCCGGTGCTATAAGACGAAGGCTCATGCAGCGACGCATCGCCGCTCTCGTGGCTGCTGCGGCGACAGTCCTGGGTGCCGTGGTGGTCCTCGTCGTCCGCGTCAAGGCGGAGCCGGACGTCGCCGTCCGCGACCAGGCGCTGCGCGAGGCGCAGGCCAGCTTCGAGCGCGCCAGCCGGGCGCCCGCGCAGCCTGTGACCCCAGCCATCCCGCCGCCGACCCTGCGCAGCCCCGAGCCGGAGGCAGCCGAGTCGGCCGCGCCTCAGGGGGGAGAGCGAGCGCCGATCCGCGGGTCCCGCCGACGATGGCGACCGGCCTGCGGCGCGAGGGTCGCGACCGCGGCGGCGAGGCGTTCTCCGATGCGCCCGCCGACCAGAGCCCGGAGCTGGTCCAGAAGCGCAACACAGTCACCGAGGCGTACGACCACGGCGACTTCGAGGCCGCCTTCAGGGCCTCCGAGGACTTCCTGCACCAGCAGCCGGACGACGCGTACGTCAAGCGCGTGGCGGCGGTGTCGGCCTGCGCTCTCGGCAATCAGTCGGCCGCGACCAAGCACTACCAGGAAGCGACCGAGGCCAACAAGCGCATCATCAAGCTGCGCTGTCACCCGGTACGGCATCGAGCTCTGAGCGCGCAGCCGCTCTCGACCCGTCACCAGCCGCACGCACCCGGTCGGCGACGCCACAGCGACGCGATGCTCGCCGACATGGCGCAGGCGGCACCGCGCTGCCAGCCCCGCGCATCGCCGTAGGACGGGTAGCGCGAGCGCCAGGGCGTCGGCGACGAGCGGCTCGAAGTCGGCGACCTCGGGGCGCCCGACGCGGACCGCCAGGATGTGCTCGTGCGCGGAGCCGTACGGGAGCGCGTAGACGTGGAAGTCGTCGGGGTGAGCGGCCAGGTAGACGGCGAGGATCACCGACGCCGTCTTCACGCGCGGGATCTCCTCGCCGTAGGCGGCGGGGAGCGACCGACCCAGCGCGCGGAAGGCCAGCCTTGAGGGCAGCGGTCAGGGTGCGCGGGTCAATCTGGACCACGCGCTGGTTGCGCGGATCCACGCGGTTGACCGCGCCGCGCTCGGGCTCGCTGAGCCAGCAGGCGCGCGTTGTCGAGCGTGCCGGCCGCGTGGAAGAGCACGACATCCGGGATCCAGACGCGGCAATCGACTCGAGGGAGGGCGGTCGCCGGGCCGTGGGGGCGAAGTTGAGCCCGACCATGTCGAAGGCGGTGCCGGCGGTCCAGAACGGCAGGCGGCCGGCCTCGGTCAGCACGATGACGGCGTCGTCCAGCGCCGGCCCTGCACGCACCGCGAACGAGTCCATGTAGTCGCGCGGGAAGAGCGTCTTGCCGGCGACCAGCGCCGGGCGCAGCGCCGGCAAAGCAGGCAGCGGCGGCGCCGAGGGCGAGCAGCGCGCGGGCGACGTGGGCGCGGCGCCCGGACCAGCGAGGCCGCGCCAGAGGCGGGCCGCCAGCCGCGGTCGGCCAGCTCGACAAGCGCGGCGCCGAGTCGCATCGCGACGAGCATGAGGCAGCACGTGGATCGGCGCCTGGAAGCGCCACTCGATGTTCTGGGCCTGCTGCGCGGCCGGCCAGCGCGCCGAACAGGAACGCGGCCGGGACCAGGGCGAGGGGTGACGCGCAGCGGGGCGCGGTGGCGAGCAGCGAGCAGCACGGCGCCGAGGAGGGCGGCGGCGAGCAGGAGCGGCCGCGGCCCGACGCCCTCTTTCAGCCAGCGCAGGTTGGTCGCCCACCCCAGGCTCCCGCCCTGCGACTTCACGTGCAGCGGCAGCGGCAGGAGCTCGCCGAAGTACCACCAGCGGCAGCGCGAAGTAGAGCGCGCCGATCAGCGCCGCCGCGCCGCCGTGGATGAGCAGCGCGCGCAGCGCAGATCGATCGCGGCGGGTCTGCAATCGCGGCGGTACGCGCAAAGCCGGCGCCGACGAGCACGCCATCGGGGCGGAACAGGCCGACGGCGAGCGCCAGGTACGGCAGCGCGGCCATCGCGCGCGGGATAGGGTGCAGCCAGACCCAGAACAGGAGCGCGATGAGCCCGGTGTAGAGCTGCAGGCTGAAGCCGTCGTAGGCCGCCTGGGCGCCGGGCAGCCAGGGCAGGCACACAGCGAACGCGAACGCGGCGACATGCGCGACGACGCCGGGTCTGGCGGGCAGGAGCCACACGCGCACGACCACCCAGGCGAGCAGCCCGCAGCCGGCCGCGTTCAGCAGCACCGCGGCGCGCGCGACGTCAACGCCGAGCCTGACCAGGTCCGGAGAGGAGGAGCATCCACAGGAAGTCGGTCGCCCCCTCGGTGGGCGGGCCGCCCCGGTTGAAGGCGATGCCCTCGCCCGTGACCAGGTTGTCGAACGTAGCGGAACAGGATGTACGCGTCCTCGTGGGGATGGCGCACGTCGAGGTAGGCGATGCCGCGGGCCCAGTAAAGCGCGAAGGCAGCCAGTGCCGCAGCCGCGGCGACCACGGCCGCGGGATGCGAGCGCAGGTCGCGGAGCGTGGAGGGCAGGCGCCGCACGATGCGGGCGAGCATACGACGCGGCTCGCCGGCGGCCACCCTGGCGCGGGGACGCCGATTTGCCGCTCAGTTACCCGCGGCCGCCGCGGTCGGGCAGGCGCGCATGTCAATCAGCGCGATGCGGTCCACCATGCTGGATGCCATGACCGCGTAGGCCTCGTCGCGCGACCGGGCCACGGAGTGGACGCCGCTGTCGTGGTCCTCGAGGAGGGCCATGTTGGTGAGCGCCGCGCCGTCGAAGGCCAGCAGGCGCATGGTGTCATCGTGGCCGCCGGTGACGATGCGCTGGCGGTCGCCGCTCCACTCCATCGTGTTCATTCCCGGAACGTGTAATCGAAGAACTCGCTCTGCAGCTCCAGGGTGCCGGCGTCAACGTCGACGTTCCCGACCTGGATCACGTGGCGCCGCCACCAGGTGCCGGTCAAGAGCGGGGTGCCGCTCCGGGCCCAGCGGACAGAGTTCTCCAAATCGGCGTCCTGCCACACTGCGAGCTGGGTGATGGTCACCGGATCGGCGGCGGGGTCGAACGGCCAGAATGCGAACGGTGCCGTCCTCGCTGACCGAGGCCGCGTGGCGGCCGTGGGGACCAGGCCACGCCGAAAGCCGCGGCGGCGTGGCCTCGAACCTGGCCTGCTCGGTCAGGGTGCCGGCCGCGACGTCAACGGCGAACACGCGCGCCGCGGTGCTCCTCTCGCCGGTGATGACGTGGAGTCCGTCGGCCGACAGGTCCATGGCGTGGAACGGGCCCTGGTTGCCGGCGAAGGCGGCGAGCTGGCGAAGCGCCGGCGGATCGCGCTGGACCTCGGTGAGCTTGAGCTCGAGTCCGGCGCTGACGATGTGGCCACCGTCGGCCGACCACCTCGTCACTTCCGGCGGTGGCCCGATCGGGAAGCTCTGCCGCCAGCCGCAGGGTGTGCGCCACCGTGTCGACTTCGACGAGCCGCAGCTCGGAGTCGGTGCCGACCGCGACGAGGTCGTCAATCGGCGACCAGGTGACGCTGTGGACGAAGGAGCGCGGCCCGTCGAACCGGGCGACCTCGGAGAGACAGAGCGGGGTCTCCCCGCCGTCGTCGCCGTCGTCTCCAGGCTCGGACATCGACCCGTCGTCGCATGCGGCGAGCCCGCCCACGATCCAGCAGAGCCCGATGCAGCAGGCCCGCGCGCGACGCGCATCGAGCACAAGCGCGCCCCTCAGGCGCGCACCCCGAACACCGTCCATCACATCCCTCCCGAGCTACGCCGGAATCGCCGGGATCGGATTTCTCGAGCCGGGCTGTGCCTGTCGCAGGGAAATGTGCCCGGGTTTTGCAGAATGTGCATCACCTTCGCATGCGGGTTGGTTTTCTGGCCTTGGGCCCCGCTCCCCAGCGGTGGGCTCACCGGTTCACGACCCAGCGCTCCCCGACCCGGCGCGCGCAGGCGCGGAACGCGGAAAAGAAATCGTTGCGGACGTGGAGCGGCGAGCTCGACTCACGGACCGCCTTCGAGTATAGCCGCGCAGACAGGTGCCGGCCGCAATCTGGCGGCGCAGCGCGGCGTAGTTGCGGTGCGGCAGGAACACCACCTCGGGTCGGTCGCGCAGGCAGCGCGCGTCGAAGTCCATGCCGCGGAGCGCGATGTCGCGATCCATCAGCCCGGCCATGTCGGTGATGGTCGAGCCGGCAAACCAGACGCCGGGGACGCCGATCTCGGTGTGAATGATGTGCAGCGGCTCGGGGAGGACAGGCGCGCACCGTCCGCAGCCCGCGCACCGTCGTGATGCCGTCCATGTAGCGGGCGATGAGCACCTCGTCGGTCGGGACGCGCACCGACGGCGAGGGGGTAGACCGCGCGATGGCGCCGATCGCGAGCGGCACGGCGACAAGCGCCGCGGCCGCGCCGGCGTGGAGCCGCACGCCGACCAGGAGGACCGCCCAGCCGGCCGCGTAGCCCATGTAGAGCGGCAGCGCTGCCCACGAAATAGCGCCGTCCCTGGCGTCGAACACCAGGCCGGTGGTGGTAGGCGTAGAGGATGCCGGCCGTGTAGACGGCGATGAACAGCAGCGAGATCCAGAGGCGCGACCGCTCGCGGAAGCGCAGCGCGGCAACCATCGCGGCCAGCGCGAGCGGCACCAGCCCGGGCGCGTAGAAGCGAGCGTACCAGCCCATCACCTCGACGGTCAACACGTAGTGATAGAGGGTGAACAGGGCGAACGAGCCGAGCAGCGACCAGGACCACGCGCCGCGCCCGTGACCGGCCATGTACAGGAGCGGCGCTGCCATGATCAGGAGCCCGATCAGGTTGCGCCGCTTGAGGACGAGGCTGAGCTCGACGAAGTCGGGCGTGTACGACGTAGGCGCGCGCGACTTGAGATAGAAGGCGAGCGGCACCGGCGTGCCGAAGTACAGCCAGAGCGCGGCCACGATCGCCGCCAGCGCGGCGCCGCAGGCCAGGAGGACGCGCCAGGGCGGGCGGCCGGCCTGCGCCCAGCCATGAGCGGCGATCACGACCAGCGAGATGGCCACCGCGTCGGGCCGGACGAGAAACACCGCCGCTGTCGTGGCCGCGACCGCCGCCACGCCGCGCCGCGAGGCCGGCGCCCGCCGCACGACGATCAGGTTGACGGCCAGGACGAGCAGCGCGACCGCGGTCTCCATGCCGCTCTGGACCAGGAGCAGGACGTACGGCGCCGTCGAGGCCAGCAGCGCGACGACCCAGGCCAGCGCGACATCGCGCGGCGACCCGCCGTCACGGCTCGCGCCGCGGGCGAGGACCGCGAACAGACCCACCATGGCCGCCGCCGAGAAGATCCGGACCAGCGCCAGGTAGTGCTCGGCGTCGATCAGGATCGCGATCAGCGCGACCAGCTGGAACCCCTGCGACGTGTTGCCGTAGACCGGCCCGTCCTCGAGGTTCCACGCCGCCACGCCATGGCCGAGCAGGTGGAGCCCGATGCGCTTGAAGAAGAGCGCGTCGTCCCACGCCTCCTGGCCCATCGTGGCCAGCCAGTAGAATCGCAACCACGACGACACAGGCCAGCACCAGCCAGGCGCCGAGCCAGCGGCCGGGGAGCTCTCGCCGTGCCAGCTCGCGCAGCCGGGACATGCGAGGCCGCTTATAGCCCGCCCTCTCGGCAATCGGCAACGCCGGGGCCGCACCGCGTCTGGAACCGCAGCATTCTGGTAACCTCGCGGCCGCTCCAGGCGGTGTTACTATCCATGAGCAGGGTCCGCGACTACTACGACGCCAACACGTGGAAGTGGCTCCTGTCCGGGACCGAGGGAGCGCTCCACCGCGAGCTGTGGGGACCGGCACCACCGACAGGCGCGAGGCGCTGCACTACATCCACCGCCGCGTGCTCGATCAAGGTGACGAGCTGCGCCGTCGGGCGAGGCCCGCGTCGTCGACCTCGGCTGCGGCGTCGGCGCCGGCGTGGTCTACCTGGCCCGCCACGTCCCGGCCGAGGTGCACGGCATCTCGCTCAGCCCGCGCCAGATCGCGCACGCCCGCCGACGCGCCGGCCGGGTGCGCGGCGGCTGCTCGGCACCTGCACCTTCCACGAGGGTGACTTCTGCGCGCTCTCGCCCGCGATGCCCAGGTGGTCGCCGGCGCCGACGTCGCCTACGCCATCGAGTCGTTCGTCCATGCCGCGTCGGCGGAGGCGTTCTTCGAGCGGTGGCGCGCGCGTGCGCCCGGGCGGCCGCCTGGTCCTCATCGACGATCTCCTGACCGGCGCGGGCGGCGGCGGCCGATCACCCGCTGATCGAGGCTTTCGCGCCGGCTGGCAGGTGCAGAGCCTGCTCTCGGCCGAGCAGGCGATCGCCGCGGCGCGCGGCCGGCCTCGAGCTGGCCGACGGACCAGCCTGTCCCCGTACATGCGGCTCGGCCGCCCGCGCGATCGACTGATCCGCGCGCTGCAGCCGGTCCTTCGCCGCGGCCGCCGCTACAGCATGTGGTGTCAGTCGCTGGTCGGCGGCGACGCGCTCCAGCGCTGCCACCAGGCGGGCCTCATGGAGTACGACGAGCTCGTGCTGGTCCGGTCGTGAGGAACAGGCCGTGAGGCGCTGCACAGCTGGTCGCTGGCGATGGCGATCGCGAGCCTGGCCGCGATGGCGGTGTGGCTCGCCGCGCCGGATCTGCTGTCGCCGCGCGCCGCGACCGCCGCCTACGGCGCGTGGACGCTGATCACGTTCGGCTACCTGTTCGTGATCATCGGGGGACACCGGCGCTGGGCGGACATCGTGACCGGCGTGCGCGTGCTGCTGTGCGTGGTCCTGTTCGCGTCGTATGCGCTCGATCCGCGCCACGTGGTGGAAGATGGCGGTGGCCATCGCGATCATCGTGCTCGACGCGGTGGACGGCGCGCTGGCCCGGCGCGAGGGCGCGACCGAGAGCGGCGCGGTGTTCGACATGGAGAGCGACGCCTTCTACCTCGTCACCATGTGCGGCGTCGCCCACGTCTACCTCGGCGTGCATCCGATGGTGTTCGTGGTCGGCGCGCTGCGGCCGCTCTACGTCTGCATCTGGGCGGTGCTGCGTCTGTTCATCGCGCCGCGCAGCCCGAACCGCAAGGATCGCAGCGCGGCCGCATCATCCACGTGTCGCTGGCCGTCGCGCTCATCGCCGAGTCAGCCGCCGTTCACGCCCGGCGAAGGACCGTCTTCGCGGCCATCGCCGCGGCCCTCATCTCCTACTCGTACGCGGTCGATTTCTGGGCGACGCGCGCGGCGGCGCCGGCGAGCCGTGACGCGCCGCGTTGCATCTACGCGAGAGACATACTATGAATCCAGCCTTCATCCGTCGGTCCATCGAGAGGCCCGAGCATGTTCAAGCTGACGATTCGTGACTATCTCAAGTGCGCGCACTCGCTCAAGGGCGAGATCTTTGGCCCGGCTCAGCTGATGCACGTCATCACCTACGAGGTGGAGGCCGTGTTCATGACCGAGGAGCTCGACGAGTACGGTCTCATCGTCAACTTCGCGTCCACGCAGAGCGCGCTGCAGGACATCCTCGGCGAGATGAACTTCAAGAACCTGGACGAGCTGCCCGCAGCTGCGAGGCAAGAACACGACCACCGAGTTCCTGTGCCAGTACATCCACCAGCACATCAGCAACGAGGTGGCGGATCAGTTCAAGGGCTGCTGCGCGTGGTCCTGCGCGAGAGCGCGGTGGCCGAGGTCGCGTACGAGAAGCCGGTCGCCAAGAAGAAGTAGACGGTGACCGAGCGAGGCCTCGATCTCCAGGATTCACCCGGGAGACGATGCGGTCGCATTCTCGAGCGCCGCTGCCAGGTCACGGCCGCGGTCGAATCCGCGCTCGGTGATCAGGCGTACGCCCTCGCGCGCCAGGCTAAGATCGCTTTCGGTCGCGACCCCGAGCAAAGCTCGAAGGTCAACGGCATCTTGCGGGCGGCTCGCATCGTCACGTGCCAGCAACTTCAGCGCAATGAGGTGCCCGATACGCGCGACCGGCGCGACCACCCCCGAAAACACTCGAACGCGTCCGAATCACGGGCGATCGAGATCTCGCGTGAACCTCGGCTCGGTGCGTGTCGAGACCGCGATCCCACCCACCACCGCGAATCGCCGACCCGAAAGCCGGGCCTCAGTAGCAGTAAGGGCGCTCACCAGCCGATTCACGGCGGCGGCCTGCGCGGCCAGGTTCCGACTCGACCCACAGCATCGCCATGCTCTGCACCCGGTCGCTCCTGCAACCATGCCGCGATACGCAGCTCGATTTGCTGTGCCGTCTCGGCGGGATATTGTCGGTTCAGCCGCTGCCGCATGAGATCGACACCCGCCTCGAACATGTCGAGCGCGGCAAGAATTCGCTGGCGCAGCAGCTCGTCCGACACGGATGAGTATAGCAGCGGCAGTCCGGCTTGTAGGCGTCAAGACCGGCTCGCGGCGCCGGGCAAGGAGCGTGAGCGCGAGGGCCAGCAGAAGCGCGCCGAGACGCGTGTACCGCCCGGATGGATTCAACAATCCAATCTCGATATCTTCGACCAGCCCGCCGGGCGTCGCCGGCCGCGGACGAACATTGGCGAGCAGGTCGGCGAAGAAGAGGTAGCCCCACCAGGAGCGGACCGCTCACCCCCGGCGCTCACGTGGATTCGCGTCGCTGGCGCCGTCGCGACGCTGGCGGCCTGGTGGTGCTGCTGCAGAACGCGCGGCACTACTACCCGTTCATCTCCGATGACAGCTTCATCTCGTTTCGCTACGCGGAGCGACGTAGACGTGGCGGTACTGCCGACCAGGTCGAAGACGAAGATGCTCGACAGCGCCTGCGCGGCTCCCAGGCGGCGGCGGCGACCAGGTGCGCGAACCAGCGCGCCGCGCGCCTCGAATCGGACCCGCGCGATCGCGTGGCCGCGACGATGGCCGGCAGGTGGGCGGCTGGTCGGCATGCTGAGCTTCGCCTGTTCGGTCGGCGGCGTCTGGCTCGTGGGAGGACTGGAAGGCGAAGTAGTGTGGCCACGAGGTGACGACGAAGAAGGGGGTCGCCGCCAGGAGCCACAGGAAGGCCCAGCGGGTCGCGGTGCCGGGCGCCTGCTGCGGGCTGCTCACGCTGACCCGCGCGGATGGCGCGGTCCTGGTGGCGGCCGCCTGCGCGGGCGTGGTCCTCGTGAACGGTCTGCGCTGGCCGGCATGGCGGCGGGGGCTGCTGCTCGCCGCGCTGCCGCTGGCCGCCTTCCTCGGCCAGCTGGCGTTCCGGCTCATCTACTACGACGCCTCAATCCGACAGGCGATAGGTGACGACCAGCAGCCCGGCGCAGACCGGCGCGCAGGGGACCGGTCGGCGGCCGGGTCACGCACCGGTCAACGAGTCGGGGCGCTGGCCGCGATTGTCGGGGCGCGGAAAAAGGCGCTGGAAGAACTGACAGGAAGGACTGCCTCGCCTAGGTCTTGTCTGCACTCTGGGCGGCCGAAGCATCGACTTGATCTGGGGCGACATCTGCCCTGCGTATCGCCACTGGATGGCCAGCCTCGTGGCGGTGAGCATGGCCTCGTCGCTGTCGCTGTGCCTGATCGCGGAGCGATGGCCGCGCCGCCGCTGGAACGCTGTGATGATCAGCGAGGCGCCGGTCGACGTATTCGCCGTAGGCAACTTGCGATCGCCAGAAATGGCGCCGTGACAGAACGCAGGAAGTAAACGGCGAGGTTGTCGGCCGGATCCTGAAGGCGCGACGGCGAACGCCAGCCACTCCTGGCCGCCACGACCTGGGCAGCCTCTGCTAGTCAGCAAGTGCCGAGCGGGCATGATCGGCCTCAACGATCGCAATGGGGAGGATCGACACAGGACACATAGGCACCGGCCTCATCGGCCACGAGCTGGGCGATGGCGCCTACGCCATGAGCCGGCAGCCCGACCTCCTGGTCTTCTGTGGCCCCACGGGACGGCAAGCCGTGTCGCGCGGCGAGAAGGAGATGGTCGCAGACCCGGCGTTCCGCCGCGACTATCAGCTCGTGCACTTTCGCGGCACCGAGCCGTTCGAGGTGGTGGCGCGGATCTTCGTGCGCCGCGCCGGCCGGGTCGGCATCAAGGCCACCGGCGAGCGGGTCGCTGTACCCGGCCATCCCGACCGGAAGCGACAAGGCGGGAGCCGAGCTCGACGATCGGGGACCATCGGGCTACGCCTGCCCGCCGGCGGAAGGCACAGGCGGATCTGCAATATGGGGCCCGGCAAGTGGCACGTCCGCGTTGAGTCCGACCAGCCCGGTGGCGCGACCCTGACGATCACCGACCTCGAGGACCGTCGCGTGGAACGGGCCGGGTCCGGCGAGGTCGTGTTCGACATCGACCAGCACGGAGCCGCCGGGTCGCGCGTGCGCGTGCAGGTAACGCGGTCCAGAGGTCACACGTGCGCCGCATCGTCGTCGAGCGCCGTACCTGACCCCACCCGACCTTCCTCGTGATCCGCACGTGCGCGCGTTTGTTGCGTGGCGGCAGGCGTGGACTCGGCGATGCCAGGGCGATAACTCTTTTCGGGCAACGGCTCTCACCAGGGTCCGACATGCTCGCCATGCCACGATTTGTCCTCCTGCTTCTCGCGACCACCACGGTCATCCCCGCCTGCAAGACCTACGACCCCCTCTATTGCGGCGCTGACAAGGCCTGCACCGACCCCGAGCGGCCCTTCTGTGACGTCGAGGGCGAATACCCGGCGTCCGAAGGCGTTGGGCGCACGTGCATACCGAACCCGTTCGACGCCGGGGCCGCGTGCAGCTCGAGCGAGTTCCTCGGTTGCGAGAGCACGGCCAGGGCCATCTACTGCAACAGTGAGGGCACGCAACAGGAAACCAAGGACTGCCAGGCAGTCTGTAGCGAAGAGAAGGGCGGATGTGCGTGCGACTGTCCGGCGGGCCCAGAGGGCCCCGAGGGACCAGCCGGCCCGGCCGGTCCGGGCTTCAGCGATTGCGAGTGGACCGTCGTGACCTGCAACGCCACACCAGGTGTCGAATGCGCGGCAGTCTGTCCGGCCGGGATGCTCGTGGCCGCCGGCGGCTGCGACGTGGCCGCTGGCGGCGCCATCGTGGAGAGCCGGCCGTCGCCCGGGAGCTCGCCCGAATTCGACCGATGGATCTGTGAGTCGACGGACGGCAACGTACAGGGCGCGACGGCCTTCTGCTGTCCGCCCTGATCGTCCGGCGGTGGCGTCTCCGTACAGGTCAGCGATCGGCGGCGAGGACGAAGGCGCCGGGGAGGGCGCCCAGGAGCGCGAGGATGCCGTAGAGGACAGAGCTGGCCAGGGCGTTCTCGGGGGGCAGGCCGGCCATGGCCCACAGCGCGACGGCGGAGGCTTCGCGCAGCCCCCAGCCGCCGATCGAGATCGGGATCGACATGGCGAAGAGGGCGCCGGGGACCAGGGCGAACAGGTGGAAGAGGGAGAGGGGCGCGTGGACGGCTCGCGCCGCGCAGTAGAACATCGCCACGCAGCTGCCGGTGACCAGGAAGCCGAGGCCGAGCTGGGTGAGCATGGTGCGCGGGCGGAGCAGGGCCTCGCGGCTGTCGAGCAGGAAGCGCTCGATGCGGCCGCCGCGGTGGCGGCGGGCCAGGATCGCGATGGTGATGAGCATCGCCGCGACCAGGGCGGCGGCGCAGACCAGCGGGGCCCAGATGCGGACGTTGTCGAACGCGCCCGGCATCCAGGTCCACAGGGTCAGGCTGACCAGCATGGCGGCCGCGATGGCCATCTGGTTTGCCATGCGCTCGATGACGACCGCGCGGATGGCCTTGCCCATGCCGCCGCGCTCGTGCTCGGCGCTCTTGCCGTGGCGCCAGGCGCGCAGCGCGTCGCCCAGGATGCCGCCGGGCAGGATCTGGTTGAGGAGGCCGGCCAGGTAGAACTCCTTGAGCGAGCGCTCGACGGTGAGCGTCGCTCCGACGCACAGCGCGGTGTATCGCCACCGCATCGCGGCGAAGCCCATCGCCGCCGTGGCGCACAGGAAGCCAGCCGCCACCCACGCCGGGTCGGCGCTGGCGAGCTTCTCGAGCACGGCCTCGCCTTCGACCAGCTGCCACAGGAGCACGAGCAGGCTCACGGTCACGATGACCTGCAGCGGCGCGCGCAGCTGGCGCAGGGTCACGACATGATCCTCATTTCAGCAGCCCGCCATCGGCCGATCTCGACATGTAGCACGGCTCCGGCGGGCGGGCCCGACCGGCGAACGCTTGTACCGCATGGCCACCGCATCTAACATGCCCGCTCCGCCATGGCCGCCGGTCAGCCACCCGAGATGCGCCCGGCCAGTTCGTGCGCTACCTCTCGGCCAAGCGGTCGATCGACGATCGTGCGCTCAACCGGGTGGTGCTCGATGCGCTGCGCGAGCACGTGCTGCCCGGCCCGTCCGACCGGCCGCTGCGCATCCTCGAGATCGGCGCCGGCAACGGCACCATGGTGGCGCGGCTGGTCGAGTGGGGGCTGGTCGGCCGCGCCGACTACGTCGGGCTCGACGCCGATGCGCATGCGGTGGCCGACGGCGCGGCCAGCGTGGCGCGCTGGGCCGCCGCGCGCGGCCTCGAGGCGACCTCCGCCGGCACGTCCGCGTCGCGCGTGCGCGGCCCCGACCTCGATCTGTCGGTGCGCCTGGTGCAGGGCGATCTGCTGCGCTTCGATCCCGGCGCGATCGATGTCGAGCCGATAGACCTCGTCATCGCCAACCAGTTCCTCGATCTGATGGACGTCGGCGCGCTCCTGCCCCGGCTGTGGAGCTGGCTGCGGCCCGACGGCTTCTTCTGGTTCACCACCAACTACGACGGCGAGACCATCCTCGAGCCGGCCATCGCGCCGGAGCTCGAGGCGCAGATCTTCGCGCTCTACAACCGCAGCATGGACGAGCGGAAGCGCGACGGCGAGCCGGCCGGCGACAGCCGGTGCGGCCGCCATCTGTTCGGCCACCTGGCGACCTCCGGGGCCGAGATCCTGGCCGCCGGGTCGTCCGACGCGGTCGTCTTTCCGACGGCGGGCCGCTACGTGCGCGACGAGTCGGTGTTCCTGCACCACATCCTCGACACCATCGGCAACGAGCTGCGCGGCAGCCCGGAGCTCGATGCGGCCCGCTTCGCCGCCTGGCTGCGACGAACGTCACCGGCAGGTCGACCAGGCGACCCTGGTGTACATCGCTCATCAGATCGATTTCTTCGGGCGGGTGCCGGCGCGGGGCCGCCCGAGCGAACGCCCTCGCGCGCCTGAGTCTTTTCCGCGCATTGCGTCCGGCGTGACGCCGCGCTCGCCATGGCGGGCGGCGGGCATGTTACGACCGTATGTTCCCCGCGACAGCGAGGCTGCGACCACCGGCATGCGTTACTTCCTGGCCTTCTCTTACAACCTCCACGATTCGTCCGTCAGCATCGCCGACGAGGAGCGCGTGCTGCTCGTCCTCGAGGCGGAGCGCTACTTCGGCGAGAAGAAGAAGCGCTGCGACCGCGCCGAGATGGAGACGCTGGTAGGCGTCGCGCTGCGCCACTGCGGCATCGGCATCCAGCAGGTCGAGGGCGTGGCCTGCACGTCCTATCGCAACGAGCACCTGCCCGAGGGCAGCCGCGACTTCAAGTGGATGGCCGAGCGGCGCATCGACGTGGCCGGCCGATCATTCGACGCCCTGGTGCTCAACCACCACCTGGCGCACGCGGCCATCGTGTACGCGTACCCGGGCATCCGCGACGTGGTCATGGATGTGTGCGACGGCGGCGGCGACTTCGGCGACAGCCACTTCACCTACCGCTACCGGGACGGGCGCATCGAGCAGCTGGCCAATCGCCCGGTGCACGACGCCTTCTCGGCCCGCTTCTACGACGTGATGTCGCGCTACCTGTACAAGCGCCGCCTGTGCGAGGGAAAGATGATGGCGCTGGCGTCGCTGGGCCAGCCGCGCGCCGACATGATGACCTTCATCCGCGATCACCTCGCGATGTTCCACAACGCGCCGCCGGACGAGACCTGCGCCGAGATCGCGCGCCGCTTCCCGGTCAACAACTACATGGCCAGCAAGAACGCCTTCGACCTGGCCGCGTCGGTCCAGCGCGTGTTCGAGGACCTGCGCGTGCAGAGCGTGCTCGAGCTGCCGCCGGAGGCGCCCCAGGTGCTGCTGGCGGGCGGCGCCACCCTCAACATCGTGGCCAACACGCGGGTCAAGGAGGTCCTCGGCGCCGGGCGCGAGCTGCTGGTGCCGCCGGTGAGCGACGACAGCGGGCAGTCGCTCGGCGCGCTGCTCTACTACTGCCACGAGCGCATGAAGCTGCCGGTCACCGCCACGATGCCGTTCATCGGCTACAGCGACAGCATCGACGACAGCAGGCTGGGCAGCGAGGACGCCAGCGACGAGCTGGTCTCGTTCCTCGAGGGCGGCGGCATCGTGTTCCTGCACCGCGGCCAGAGCGAGATCGGCCCGCGCGCGCTGGGCCACCGCAGCATCCTGGCCATCCCGAGCGCGCGCAACTACGACCTCATCAACCACGTCATCAAGCTGCGCGAGTTCTATCGCCCGGTCGCGCCGCTGGTGCCGCTCGAGGCGGTGTCCGAGTGGTTCGACTGGGAAGGCGAGTCGAAGTACATGCTGTACGCCGCCGAGGCCCGCGAGAAGACGCGCCTGGCCGCGGCCGGCATCTGTCACTACGACAACAGCGCCCGCCTGCAGACCGTCGACGGCGGCGATGACCCGTTCCTGCACGCGCTGCTGTCGCGAGTCGGGCAGGCGACCGGCTGCCCGATCCTGATCAACACGTCGCTCAACCCGCGCGGCGTGCCGATCCTGTCGAAGCTGGAGGCCACCCGGGCGTTCGCCAGCACCATGCACGAGCTGGGCGTCCGCGTGTTCCACGGCGGCCGCCTGCTCGCGTCCTGACCGGGCCGCTCAGGGCGAGTCGATCTCGCCGCGCGCGCCGGTGAGCAGGCTGCCCAGGTCGTGGCCCAGCTCGCGATGCTTGGTCTCGAGGTAGCCGCGGTTGTGCTTGTTGACCGTGCCGAGGGCCGGCGCCCGCGAGACGACCCGGATTCCGCTGTCAACCAGCGCCTGCACCTTCTCCGGGTTGTTCGTGTGCAGGACGACGCTGGTGGCGCCGAGGTCGCGCAGGATGGCGGCGGCCAGGTGGAACTCGCGCAGGTCGGTGGGAAAGCCGAGCTCGTGGTTCGCCTCGATGGTGTCGGCGCCGAGAGCCTGGAGCGCGTAGGCGCGGATCTTGTTGCCGAGCCCGATGCCGCGCCCTTCCTGGCGCAGGTAGACCACCGCGCCGCGCCCGCGCTCGGCCACCTGGGCCATCGCCTGCTCGAGCTGGTCGCGGCAGTCGCACTTGAGTGAGCTGAAGACCTCTCCGGTGAGGCACTCGGAGTGGACTCGCACGAAGGCCGGATCGGCGCCGGCCAGATCGCCCATGACGAGCGCGAACGCCTCCTCGCCATCGGCCGACTGGTAGCGCAGGAAGCGAAACACGCCCTTGTCGGTGGCGAGCGCCGACTCGCTCCGCCGCGTGGCGAGCGGAGCGGTGGCCCCTGCTCGGGCGCTACTGCTGGGCAATCCCATCTAGGCTAACTCCTTGGAATTTAAGGCGGCGCGCATAGCTTACACGGACGAGCCGATCCTCTCAACCGACAGTCCCGCTCTGCCACTCCAGAGGGCCAGTGCATGTAGCTCACGACCGGTTCGGACCCCTGGCAAGGATGCACGGAGAGTCCGAGGGCGATCGATGATCGAATGCGCAGCTTTCTTGCAATATCGGCTGTCCGCTGACCGGGCTTCGCGCGTCATCGACGTCCCGCCGAGCGTCCCTCGGTCGCGGCGCGGCCGCGCTGGCGGCCCTGGCCGCGCCCGTTGCGCGGGCTGTCGCGCGGATAGGCGCTGCGCATCACGGCGGCCAGCTTGCGCAGCGGGCCGGCCAGCGGCGAGCGCGGGCGCCACACAAGCGCGATGGTCCGGTGGGGCGCGGGCTCGGCGAAGCGGCGCACGCGCAGGCCGGCCGGTCGCGCCTCGGTCGTCGAGCGCGAGCGCGGCAGCAGCGTGACGCCGGCGCCGGCGGCGACCATCTGGGCCAGGGTCGGCAGGCTGGTGGCGCGGAACTCCATCTCGTCGGCGGCCGCCTTCTCGCAGAACGACAGCGCCTGCTCGCGGAAGCAGTGGCCGTCGTCGAGCAGGAGCACGTTCTCGCCCTTGAGCTCGGCGGCCGAGGCCGGCTTGCGCGACGCGCCGAGCGGGTGGCCGGGCGGCGTGGCCAGCACGAACGGATCGCGCGCGATCACCTCGTGCTCGACCTGGCCGATGTCCGCCTCCAGCGCCAGGATGGCGGCGTCGAGCTCGCCGGCGCCGAGGCGCGCGATCAGCGCGTCGGTCTTGTCCTCGACCCACAGGGTGACGAGCTTCGGGTAGTGCTGCGCGCACGCACCGGCGTCAGGCTGGGCAGGAGATAGGGCGAGATGGTCGGGATGACGCCGATGCGCAGGGTGCCGGCCAGCGGATCGCCGACCCGGCGCGCCTCCTCGACCAGGTCGTCGGCCTCGACCAGCAGGCGGCGCGCGCGCTCGACGAGCTGCACGCCGGCCGCGGTGGGCAGCACGCGGCGGCGGTCGCGCTCGAACAGCTTGACCTTGAGGACGCCCTCGAGCTGGGCCAGCTGGGCGCTGAGCGACGGCTGCGACACGTGGCAGCGCGCGGCGGCGCGGCGGAAGCTGAGCGTCTCGGCCACCGCCACCGCGTACTGGAGCTGGCGCAGGGTGAACGGATGCGGCGCGAGGTTCATGATAGGGCAATCCTATCAAATCCATAAGTACAATGTCTTGGAGCAATCAGGCGCGGGCGGTCATTGTCTTCCCATCACGTGCCGCTCGACGCGGCGGAAAGAGAGACGACCATCCGATGTTGACCGTTGGTGACAAGCTGCCCGCGTTTCGCCTCACCTCCGTCGTGGGGCTGGAGAAGGACAAGGAGTTCCAGGAGATCGGCCACGACACGTTACCCCGGCAAGTGGCTGGTCCTGTTCTTGTGGCCGATGGACTTCACCTTCATCTGCCCGACCGAGATCGCCGAGTTCGGCCGCCGCAACCAGGACTTCGTCGACCGCGACGCGCAGGTCCTGGGCGCCAGCACCGACACGCACTTCGTGCACCTGGCCTGGCGCAAGAACCACCCCGACCTGACCGACCTGCCGTTCCCGATGCTGGCCGACACCAAGCGCGAGCTGTCGAGCGCGCTGGGCGTGCTGCACAGCGGACGGCGTGCCGCTGCGGGCCACCTTCATCGTCGACCCGGACGGGATCATCCGCCACGTCAGCGTCAACGACCTCTCGGTCGGCCGCAACGTGGACGAGGTGCTGCGCGTGCTCGACGCGCTGCAGACCGACGAGCTGTGCCCGTGCAACTGGCAGCGGGCGAGCCGACCCTGGAGGCGGCGTGACCGCGAGCAACCTCGAGCTGCATCCGCTCGTCGCTGCCGCCCGAGGCGATCGACATCAAGCTCAACCTCGGCTCGGTGCTGGCCGGCGGCGCGCTGACCGCCGAGCAGCGCTGGGGCGTGGCCCTGGCCGCGGCCGCGACCTCGCGCAACGCGGCCCTGCGCGAGGCGATCGAGGCCGACGCGCGGCGCGAGGTGAGCGCGGCGGTCGTCGAGGATGCGCTGGCCGCCGCGGTGCTCATGGGGATGAACAACGTCTACTACCGGTTCCGCCACATGATCGGCAAGCCGAGCTACTCGGAGCGGCCGGCGCGCCTGCGCATGAACCGTCTGGTCAAGCCGGCGTCGAACAAGGTGGACTTCGAGCTGTTCTCGCTGGCCGCCAGCGCCATCACCGGATGCGAGTACTGCGTGCGAGCCCACGAGCAGGTGGTGCTCGCGGGCGGGCTGACGCGAGGAGCACGTGCACGACGCCGTCCGCATCGCGGCGGTGGTCAACGCCGCGGCCATCGCGCTCGAGCTGTCGGCCGAGCGCGCCGCGCCCGCCGCGCACGCCCGCGCGGTCGGCTCCTGAGGAGATCGTCACCGAGCTCGAGAAGCACGCCTGGTTCCGGCGCACCTCGGCTGGAATAGGGTTCGAAGGCGGTGCGGCGGTGGTCAGCCGTGACCGGCGCCGCGGCCGGGCGCCAGCCGGGCCAGCGATTCCAGCGCAGTGCCCGGCGCGGTTTGCAGGCATGCCGGGGTCGCCCTAGAATCGGCCACCTGGAGGTCCCGATAGGCCGATGAAGTCCAGCCTGGAATTTCACTCCGACTCCTCGCTGGTCGAGGCCGAGCAGTCGCCGCCGCCTTCGCTCGACCGGCCGCCGCTCTTGTGGCCCGGACTGCGCGGCGCGCTCGGGACGGTGTTCGCGGTCGTCTCGGTGGTGGTGCTCCAGGTCATCCTGGCCATGTACTACTGGATCGCGGATCCGTCCGTGGCGACGGTGCTGTCCCCGACCTGGGACTTGCCGGCCCTGGTCCTGATCCTGGTCGTGTGGGCGGCGGTGGGGCCGTCCCGCTGGTCCAGCCGCGCGCTGGTCATCGCTCTGTCGGTGGTCGTGTTTCTCTACCTGGTGATGGGCGTCGGCCAGGGCTTCGCGCTGCGCGAGTTCGGCTACGACGTGGTGCTGCGCCTGCACGTGAGCTACGTGCCGGAGCTGTTCCGCATGATGTACGGCGCCGAGCCGCTGGGCTGGTTCATCTTCTACTGCGCGCTGCTCGCCCTCGGCGTGGTCGTGCTCGCGCTCATCGTCTATGGATCGGTGCGCCACCTGCACGCGTTCGCGCTGCGCGGTCGCCGCCGCCAGGTGGGCCTCATCTCCGGCGTGGCGGCCGGCTTCATCCTGGGCGCGGCGCTGCTGGGCGTGAACGGGCCGGTAACCGCGGAGGCGTACCGACAGGTCGACCTGACCGTGAACTTCAAGGAGCGGGTCGAGGCCACCGCGCGGGTCCTCGACATGGAGGGCGCCGGGCTCAAGAAGCTGGGACCGTTCGCGCCGGGCGTGGAGAAGCCGACCATCCTCGTGTTCGTCGTCGAGTCGTACGGGCACGTGATGTTCACCGATCCGGACTTCGCCGACTTCCCGCCCTGGCTGGACAAGAAGGGGGCCGAGCTGGCCCAGGCCGGCTACCAGGTCGCGTCCAAGACCATCCACGCGCCGGTGTTCGGCGGCAGCTCGTGGCTGGCCGCGTCCACCCTGCTGTGCGGCGTGCGCATCTACAACCAGAAGCGCTACGAGGGGCTGTTCTCCTCCGGTCTGCGCTGCCTGCCCACGCTGCTCAACGACGCCGGCTATCACACGGTCACGGCGGCGGCCAACACGAAGTACCTCGAGGACCGCTTCGCGCGGGTGTTCCCGTTCGACCAGTACTACTTCCTGCCCAACTTCGGCTACCGCGGGCCGCGCATGGGCTGGTCGTTCATGCCGGACCAGATGGCGATCGATCTGGTCCACCGGCGCGAGATCGCGCCGCGCCTCGGCAAGACCGGGGCGGCGCGCGAGCCGCTGTTCGTGAGCTTCTTTCTGACCAGCAGCCACCACCCCTGGGGCGTCATCCCGCCCTACATCGAGGACTGGTCGCGCATCGGCGACGGCTCCATCTACAACCAGATGGCCGCGAAGCGCTTCGACGACAACCGCTTCGTCGGCGGGGCCGCGTACAAGCCGGCCTATCGCTCCAGCGTGGAGTACTCGCTGCAGACGGTGGCCGCCTACCTGGCGGCGCTGCCGCGCGACGACCGCAGCCTGATCATCATCCTCGGCGATCATCAGCCGCGCCGCCCCGTCGCGGGCATGAAGCAGGACACCTGGTACGTGCCGATCCACGTCCTGAGCCGCGATCCGGCGGCGGTGGCGCGGTTCGCGCGGGTCGGCTACCTGCCGGGGTTCAGGGCCGCCACGCCGAAGGGGATGCCGAGCGGGATGGAGAAGTTCACCGAGGAGCTGTTCGCCGCCTACCGCGATCCGGGCCCGGCGAAATGAAGCTCGTCGTGTTCGGCGCCACCGGCGGGCTCGGCCGCGCGGCGGCGTCGACCGCGGCGGCGCGCGGCGATCACGTGACCGCGTTCGCGCGCCGGCCGGGACGGCTGCACCTGGCCGCGTCGGTGCGCGTGGTGGAGGGTGACGCGCTCGACGCGGAGGCGGTCGCCGGCGCGGTGGCCGGCCAGGATGCGGTGCTGAGCGCGCTGGGCGGCCGCCCCTGGCGAGACAGGGACGTGTCCGCGCGGGGGACGAGCAACATCGTCGACGCGATGCGGCGCCACGGCGTGCGGCGCCTCGTCGTGGTTTCGTCGTTCGGCGTGGGCGACTCGCGCGAGCACCTGGGCTGGCTCGCGCGCAAGGTGGCGGTGCCGCTGGTCATGCGCCGCTCGTTCGACGACAAGCAGCGCATGGAGGAGCTCGTGCGCTCGAGCGATCTCGACTGGGTCATCGTGCGGCCGGGGCTGCTGACCGGCGGCCGGCCCAGCGGCCGGTGGCGGGCTGCGGTCGATGAGCCGATGCAGGCCCGGCTTCATCACGAGGGCCGATGCGGCGGCCTTCTGCCTGGTACAGCTCAGCAGCGACGAGTATCTGAAGCGATCGCCGACCCTGGCCTGAAGACCTCGACCGAGGTCACAGGCGGCGGGCCAGCAACAACGCTCCTTCGGCCGGATCGACGACGACGGTGGCCGGCCCGAGCGCCGTGGCAGATCGCCGGGTCAGCTCGCTTCGCATGCGCGCGCTCGATCGCAGGACGCCGCCGGCAAGGGCGAGGGGAGGGGGATCATCCGCCTCGAGATCGAGCTGCTCGGCCACCGCGTCGACCAGCTGGGCCAGCTGAGCGGCGGCGCGGTCGACGAGATCGATGGCGGCCTCGTCTCCCTCCTCGGCCAGCGGCAGGATACGCGAGGTGAGCGCCGCGATCTGGCCGATCGTCGTGTCGCGCCGGTAGACACGGCCGAGCAGCTGCTCCGGCTCGTCCAGATCCCAGTGGTGCAGCACCTCGGCCAGGATGCGGGGCGCGTGGGCGCGGCCGTCGGCGGTCTGGGTCGCGAGGCGCAGCGCCTGGCTGGCGATGCTGTAGCCGGAGCCCTCGTCGCCCAGGATGTAGCCCCAGCCGCCGGCGCGCGCCTTGCGCCCGCTCGCCGACTTGCCATGGCAGATCGATCCGGTGCCGGCCACCAGCGCGATGCCCCACGAGCCGCCGGTGCCGGCCGCGAGCACGAGCTCAACGTCGTTGACCACCTCGAAGCGCGGCGCGAAGCCGCGCCCGGCCAGGGCGCGCCGCAGCACCTGCTCGTCGACCGGCCGGTTGACGCCGGCCAGCCCGAAGCAGGCCGCGGTCAGCTCGACAGGCCCGCCCATGGCCTGCGCCGCCGCCGCGATCGCCTCGGCCACGGCGTCCATCGCCCCATCCACGCCCACCCCGTAGTGATTCGACGCCGGGCCGTTGCCGCTTCCCAGCAGCGGGCCGTCGCGGCCGGCGATGAGCGCGCGCGTACGCGAGCCGCCGCCGTCCACGCCGACGAAGAGCTCTGTCGCCGCCGCGCCCACGCTCACCTTGTCAGCGTGACCTTGCGCAGGCCGCGCGGGTGATCGGGATCGAGGCCGCGCGCCTGGGCCAGCGCCAGCGCCAGCAGCTGACCCGGGACGACGGCGGTCACCGGTGACAGCCACTCCGGCACGCCGGTCGGCAGCGGCAGCGCCACCGCCGCGCCGCTGAGGAGATCCAGCCGGTCCGACGCCACCACCAGGGTGGCGCCGCGCTGGCGCAGATCGTCGAGGATGTCCGGCGCGTCCTCGCTGGCGCGCCCGGACGGCGCCACCACGACGACGGGAAAGCCGGGCTCGACCACGGCGATGGGGCCGTGCAGAAAGTCGGCCCACGACCACGGCTCCGCCGCCAGGTAGCAGGTCTCGGATAGCTTGAGCGCGATCTCGTGCGCTGTCGACTGGTTGAAGCCGCGCCCCAGCACGGCGATGCGCGACGCCTCGGTCAAGAGCACCGCGCCGTTGCGCGCCGGATCGGTCGCCTCGACAGCCGCGGCCATCGCGGCCGGCAGCGCGGTGAGCTCTTCCCAGCGCCGCTCGTCCTCGGCCAGCGCCGCGCTCAGCATCGCGAGCAGCGTGAGCTGCCCGGTGTACGTCTTGCTGGCCGCGACCGCGCGCTCGTCGCCGGCGCCGACCGGCAGGCACAGCTCCGCCGCCTGGGCCAGCGGCGAGCTCTCGTCGTTGACGACCGCGAGCGTGAGCGCGCCCTGTGCGCGGGCATGCTCGAGCACCGCGCGCACGTCGGGCGACTGCCCCGACTGACTGACGGCGACCACCAGCGCGCCGTCGACCCGCGGCGGCGCGTCGTACAGCGTGTGCAGCGCCGGTGCAGCCAGCGCGACGGCGAGCTGGTTGTGGGCGCCGAACAGATACACGGCGTAACGCGCCGCGTTGTCGGAGCTGCCGCGCGCCGCGAACAGCGCGAACACCGGCGATCGCGCACGGATCGCGGCCGCCACCTCCTCGACCCGCGCGCGTGCGCCGGTCACCAGGCGGCCAAGCACCGCGGGCTGCTCGCGAATCTCGCTCTCGAACAGAGTGCGTCCGGTCAGCTGCACGAGATCCTTTATAGCGCACCGACGAGCGCGGGCCGCGATGTGCGATGTCCACCCGTAGAGCCGCACTCAAGAGATCGGCACTGCCGACCGAATTGATCGAGACCGAGTTGGACCGGTGCGCCCGGCGCGGGCGGCACCGGCGACCAGTGCCTTCATGTCCCTACCCGAACTCCAGAGCCAGCCGCCACCCCAGGAGGGCGGCTCCGGCGAGCCCAAGGGCTGCGTGCTCGTGCTCGACGACGACGCATCGGTCCTCAAGAGCTACTCGCGCGTGCTCGAGCGGGCCGGCTTCACCGTCGTGGGGCGATCGAACGGCGTGGACGTGGGCCAGGTGCTCGGCAACGGGAGCTTCGACGCGGTGCTCACCGACATCTCGATGCCCGGGGTGGACGGCACCGAGGTGCTGCGCGTGGTGCGCGAGCGCGATCCCGACATGCCGGTCATCCTGATGACCGCCCTGGGCGACGTGCGCAGCGCGGCCCTGGCGGTCGAGCTGCGCGCGCTGCGCTACCTGTTCAAGCCGATCGACATGGATGTCCTGATCGCGACGGTGACCGACGCGGTCCAGCTGCGCGGCGCGGCCACCGCGGACCGGCGCGCGCGCGCGCTCGTCGACCGCGCCGCCACCGAGGTGCGGGAGCTGGGCGCCCGCTTCGAGCGCGCCCTCGGGTCCGTGCACCTGTTCCACCAGCCGATCGTGAGCTGGCCGGGACGGGCGGTGTTCGCCCACGAGGCGCTCCTGCGCGCGGACGAGCCGGGCCTGGCCGCTCCGGGGCCGCTCCTGGCCGCCGCCGAGCTGCTCGGCCGCCTGCCGGACCTGAGCCGCGTCATCCGCCGCCGCGCGGCCGAGCGCCTGCGCGGCGCGCCGCCCAGCACCTGCGCCTTCGTGAACCTGCACCCGTTCGACCTGTCGGACGACGAGCTGTACTCGCCGTCGGCGCCGCTCTCCGCGGTGGCCTCGCACGTCGTGCTCGAGGTCACCGAGGCCGCCTCGCTCGAGGGGACCACCGACCTGTCGCAACGGCTCGAGGCGCTCCGGCGAATGGGCTTTCGCATCGCGCTGGACGACCTGGGCGCCGGCTACGCCAGCCTCAGCGCCTTCGCCCACCTCGCCCCCCACGCCGTCAAGCTGGACATGTCGTTGACCCGCGGCATCGAGACCGACTCCACCAAGCGCAAGCTCATCGCCAGCATGACCCACCTGTGCCACGAGCTGGGCATCTTCGTCGTCGGTGAGGGGGTGGAGACCGTCGGTCAGCGCGACGCGCTGGTCTCGCTCGGTTGCGACCTCCTGCAGGGTTACCTGTTCGCCAGGCCGGCCGCCGAGTATCCACATGTCGCCTGGTAGCCCCCTCGCGGCCGTGCTACCTGCACACGATGATCGAGGCTGTGGAACGAGCAGCCCGCAGCGAGTAGGATCGTCGGTCGTGTCTGGTTGCACTCTGCTTCACATCTCGGACCTTCACTTCGGGCGCACGTACACGCAGCGGATGGGGGACGCGGTGCTGGAGGCGGCGGAGCGTATCCGGCCCGACGCGGTGCTGGTCTCCGGCGACCTTGTCGAGTGGGCCGAGCGCAGCGCCAACTGGCGCGACGTCGCCGCCTTCCTGGGCAAGTTCCGCGCCCCGGTGCTGGCGGTGCCGGGCAACCACGACATCGATCGCGCCAATGTGCTCGGCCGGCTGTGGGGGCCGTTCCGCGCCTATCGCCGCCACGTCCACGAGGAGCTGGATCGCGCGCTGCCCCTGCCCGGCGCCCACGTTGTCGGGCTGGCCAGCCCGAGCCGCTGGACCATGGACCTGGGCTACGTGTCCCGCGCGCAGGCCGAGTGGGCCAGCGACTCGCTGTCGGGCGCGGCGGCCGACTCGGTGCGCGTGCTGGTCGTGCACCACGGGCCGCGTCCGGCGCGCGCCGGCCGCTGGCTGCGCACGCACCTGCGCGGCCGCCGCCTCGAGCGGCTGCTGTTCCGCGCCGGCGTCGACCTGGTGCTGAGCGGCCACCGCCACTTCCCGCATGCCGAGCAGATCGCCTGCCAGGAGACCGGCGACGAGGTGCTGTGGCTGCAGGCCGGCACGGCGACCTGCTGGCGCATCAACCGCCGCACCCACTCCAACTCGTTCACCGTGATCCGCGCGCTGACCGACCGCATCGAGGTCGCCTGGTGGTACCACGGCGAAAAGGTGTTCGAGCCGGCCGAGACAAGGGTGTTCCCGCGCGGCCGGCGCGCCGCGCTCCTGCCCGAGCTGGTCCCCGCGCCGGCGCTCGCGATGCCGTAGCTCAGGCGCGGTGCGCCGCGCCGTCGCGGGCGGCCGCTTCCGGGGAGCTGAGCGGCTCCTCGCCGCGGGCGCGCAGGATGCGCAGCCCGACCCAGTAGCAGGCACCGGCCAGGAGCATGCCGGCCAGCGGATCGATGGCGTGGTGGAAGCCGAGGTACACGGTCGAGAAGGCCGTGCCCAGCGCCAGCGGCCAGATCATCCAGGCGAGGCGGCGCTCGTAGCGCCAGGCCGCCATGGCCCAGACGACCGACGTGCTCACGTGCACCGACGGAAACGCCGCTCCGCGCACCGCGCCGTGATCCCCCTGCACCAGGAGCATGGCCCACGACACGGGGCCGCCGCCGTGGTAGGTGGCCGTGCGCAGCGCCTCGATCTCCGGAACCATGCGCGGCCCGATCGCGGGCAGGAGCAGGAACAGCGTGAAGTTGACCACGTAGGTGAACAGCGCGAGCGACGCGCCGGTCAACGCCACGGTGCGCCGGCCGGAGACGACGAGCGGGACCGCGAACAGGAACGGGATGAGGTAGTAGCAGAGGTTGAAGAAGCAGATCAGCTCGGTCAGCCACGGCATGTGCCAGCGCTCGATCCACACGGTCGGGTGCACGCCGAAGATGGCGAGATCCAGCGCGACCATCGCGTCGGTGGCCCAGAAGGTCCCCTTCGAGATCAGGCTCTGCAGCCGGGTGACGTCGAAGAAGCCCCACACGATGATGAAGGCCGGGTAGAACGTGCGCAGCTCGCGCACGATCGCGCTGGACGGGTGTCGCTGGCTGGCCCGCACCACCTCGAGGCCGAAGGCCACGTAGACGAAGTGGATCAGCACCGCCGTGAGCCAGCCCGGCTGGTCGTGGCCGAGCAGCAGCCAGAGCGCGCCGGTGGCGGCCGTGTAGCCCATGGTCACCACGTCGACCCAGAGATAGCGGGTCGCGCTGTAGCGGCCGGGCGATGGCGATGCGGGCGTCATGGGATCATGGACATCGGGACGACCAGGTGCACGGGCCGACCCGACGCTCAGGCCGCCTCCGCGTACATCCTGGCGAACTGCGTGTTCTCGCCGGCAGCCACCGCCTCCGCCTTGCCGAGGTAGCGCTCCGGGTCCTCCATCACGCGCTGGACGTAGCGCAGCGCCTCGCCGGCGTAGAAGCCGTCGATGACGCGCTCGTCGAGCGTCCAGCGCGCCTGCATGACCTCCCGCATCTCGGGCTTCCCGTCCCGCCCCACCACCATCACCTTCTTCTGCGTGCCGAGCACCGCGAACAGACTTATGGTGCCGTATTCATAGAGGTGATGATAGGTGTTATCCAGCCCGACGGAGCCGAGGTTGGCCACGAACAAGCTGGCGTACATCGGGTCGCTCTCGATCATCGTGCGCGGCAGCAGGTTGAAGCGGTCCAGCCCGCGAAGGATCCATAGCACCAACCGGAGGAGCAGACCCGGCAAGAGCAGGGCGAGGCGGAGCTCCTTGTCCACCTGCCGCGGTTTGCCGGTGCGCCCCTCGCCTATCTGCCCGGTCATGTCGCGCACCGACTCGGCGAACGGCTCGTTGCGCGCGAACGTCTTCTTGACCGTGACCAGCGGCGCCGCCGAGGAGAACTCCTTCTTGGCGGCGAACGACACGTGCGAGCCGCGGCGCTGGTACAGGCGCCCGGCCGACACGAAGCGGTTCAGGTGCGGGTGCAGGATCAGCCCCTGACCGGCGACCCACAGAAACAGGTGGAACATCGTGGCGGGCTGGGCCGGCTTGGCGCGGTTGAACTCGCGCAGCCAGCGGCGCGCCTTGCTGATGTCGTAGGTCTGCTCGTGGTAGACGGCGCTCTCGTTCCGGCCGCGCATCAGGTACGGCATGATGCGCCGCTCGGGCGACAGGCCCTTAATCAGGTCGCCGTCGGAGCGCCGGAACAGCGGCATGGCGGCGTCACCGTCCCGTGGTGCGGAACACCACGTCCCACCAGGGACAGCTCACGCCGAAGCGCGTGCCCGACTCGCGGAAGTGGTGGACCAGGTGCTCGCGGCGCAGGAACCGGAACACGCGGCTGGTCGGCGCGCCGGCGTGCGTGTACCAGTGCACCGTGTCGTAGATGACGTAGCCGAGCGCGAAGCCGGCGAACAGCGCGTGGATCGCCTCGCCGAAGACCACCCGGAACAGGAGATAGAACAGCCCGCCCAGGATCAGGCTGACCGACGGCGGCATGACAAGGCGGCTGCGGTCCCACGGCCAGTCGTGGTGCACGCCGTGGACGAAGAAGTAGACCTTCTCGCTGAGCTTGCCGCGCACCGGCAGGTGGAAGAACAGGCGGTGCAGCCAGTACTCGGTGAGCGTCCAGCCCAGGTAACCGGCGAACAGCTGCCAGGCCACGCCGACAGCCGGCGTGTGATCGACGGCGACCGCCGCCCACAGCGAGGCGGTGATGATCGGCAGGAACAGGACGACCGGCGTGGCCGGGTGGACGTGCGACAGCTTCTCGAGCACGTCGTTGCTGAACATGCGCGCGCTGCCCTTGTGGAACGTGCCGCTCATGGCGACGCCTCCCAGTTGCCCGCGCGGGCGGCCGCCGGCGGCGGCGGCGAGAGGTGGCGCGGGTCGATGGCGGCCAGCTCCTCGCGCACCGCCTCGGCGGTGGCGAGCAGGTCCGCCTCGCTGTGGCCGCTGGTGACGAAGAAGCGCAGGCGGGCCAGGTTCTCCTCCACCGCCGGGTAGAGGATCGGCTGCACGTTGATGCGGCGCACCGACAGCGCCTGGGCCAGGCGCAGGCAGTCGAGCGAGCTGGGCACGATGCAAGGTACCACCGCCGAGCCGCGCGAGAGGCCGGTGTCGATGCCGCGCTCGCGCAGGCGCTCCAGGAAGTAGCGCGAGCGCGCCTGCAGTGCGGTCACTCGCTCCGGCTCGCGCTCGAGGATGCGCAGGGCGGCCAGCGCGGCCGCGGCGTTGGCCGGCGAGATGCCCACGCTGTAGACGAAGCCCGGGTTCGTGTACTTGAGGAACTGGACCAGCGCCGCCGAGCCGGCGATGTAGCCGCCGCAGCTGGCCAGAGACTTGGACAGCGTGCCCATCCACAGATCCACGTCCTCGCGGCGCACGCCGAAGCGCTCGCCGATGCCGCGCCCGGTGGCGCCGACGACGCCCAGCGAGTGGGCCTCGTCCACCAGCAGCAGCGCGCCGAAGCGCTTCTTGAGCTCGATGATGCGGTCGAGGGGCGCGAGATCGCCGTCCATGCTGTAGACGCCCTCGACCGCGATCAGCACGCGGCGCGCGTGGGGGCGGACCTGCTCGAGCAGGCGGGCCAGCGCGTCGACGTCGTTGTGCGGGAACGGGCGCCGGCGCGCTCCGGCCAGGCGCGCGCCGCCCAGGATGCTGTCGTGGGCCAGGCTGTCGTGCAGGACCAGGTCGCGGCTGTCGAGCATGTGGCCGATGACGCTGACGTTGGTGGCGTGTCCGCCGACCATGACGACCGCGTCCTCGCAGCCCAGGAAGTCAGCGATGGCGCCCTCGAGCTCGCGGTGCAGCGGCTTCTCGCCCGAGGCCAGGCGGCTGGCCGACACCGACGTGCCGTAGCGCGCGATGGCGACCTCGACGGCCCGGTTGACGTCCGGGTGGCCGGAAAGGCCGACGTAGTTGTAGGACGAGTAGTTGACGTGCTCGACCCCGCCGATGACGGAGCGCTGGTTGGTCAGCCCCTCGTGCTGGTGGAAGTACGGGATGCGCAGGCCGAAAGCCTCCACCATCTTCATGCGCTGCTGCAGCTCGAGCAGCTCCGGGAACTGCTCGACCCGGTAGGTGGCGGGATCGATCGAGTGGCCGTTGCCGCCGGCCGGGCCGTGGCCGTTGCTCCGCTCGCTGCCACGCTCGCTTCCGTTCTGCCCGCCGCCGGGGCCGCCGGACTGGCCATTGCCGTCGCGGCGGGCGCCGTTCTGGCCGGCGCGCTCGACCGCCGAGGCGTCGACAACGCGGGCGCGCAGGCGCCGCAGCTGGACCAGCGGGCGCCCGTCGGCGTCACATAGATCGATGTGACCGACCAGCTCCTCGCCGTCGGCCCGCTCCAGCTCGACCACGCAGGAGAGCTCGGTGGCCGGCGGCAGCGGGGCCAGCACGCGGCACTCGCCGGCGCCGACAGGGAGCGCCGCGCACCCGAGCCGCTCGCGGGCGAAGAACCCGGCCAGCTGCAGCGCGCCGTCGGTGCCGAGGATGTCGAGCGCGCGCGGCCAGCCCGCCTCCGCAGTGGTCACCGCGCCGCGCGCGTGCGACTCGCCCACCTCGTCGACCCGGGCGATGCCGCGCATGCGCGGGCCGTGGAAGGTGTGGTCGGCGTAGAAGCGATCGAGATCGAGGCGCGGAGGATCGCCGCCCGCGGGGCTCAGGACGGGCAGGGCGGCGCCGGCGCGCGCGATGCGGCCGCTGGCGGCCAGGCGCGGCTCGCCGCGCAGCGCGTCGTCCGCCTCCAGCCACAGCTCGACGTCGACCGAGCCGTCCGCGCTGCAGCGGGCCTCGACCTCGATGGCGCGGCCGCCCGCCGGCACGGTGATCGCCTGCAGGACCTGGAAGTCGAGGATGGACAGCGGCGCGGACACGCCCACCCGATCCGCCGCGGCCACCGCGCGGTCGAGCGCCGCGGCCAGGGGCAGCAGGACCTCGCCGCCCGGCGCGTGATCGGCCAGCCACGGCGCGGCCGGGTCGAGCTGCACGCGGGCGCGATCGCGGCGCGCGGAGCCGGCCGGGCCGGCGCCGAGCACCACCTCGGCCGCGCCCGGTCCGCCGGCCAGCTCGGCCAGGATGTGGGCGAGGCCGGTCTCGTCGGTCAGGAACGGCACCCCGCGGGCGCGCATCGCGCGCCGGATCGGCTCGGGCAGCCGCTCGACCATGCCGCCGCCTTCCCACGGAGGGAGATCGACGGCGACGACGCGGACGCCGGCGCGCTCGGCCGCCAGCCGGCCGGTCAGCGCCGACAGCGCGCGGTTGGCCGCGGCGTAGGTCGTCTGGTGGCGGTTGCCGAAGCGGCCAGCCCACGATCCGTAGACGAGGAACGCCGCCAGCGGATCGGCGGCGCAGGCGGCCCACAGATTCAGTGCGCCCCCCACCTTTGTGTCGAACACGAGCTCGAGGTCCTCGGCGCCGATCTTGTCGACCGGACCGTCGGCGTTGAGCCCGGCCGCGTGGGCGACCAGATCGATCGGACCGAGCGCGGCGCGCGCCTCGGCCACCGTCGCGGCCAGCGCATCGGCGTCGCGCACGTCGCATGCGAAGTAGCGCGCGGCGCCGCCGGCGGCGGCGATCTCGGCCAGCAGTCGGTCGACGTCGCCGTCGGCCGGCCGGCGCCCGACGAGAGCCAGGTTGGCCACGCCGGCCCGGGCCAGGGCCAGGGCCAGGCGGCCACCCAGACCGCGCCCGCCGCCGGTGATGAGCGCGGTGCGCGCGGCGATGCCGGACGCGCTGCCCAGCGGGGACCGGCGCAAGGTCACGGCGCGCCGCTCGCCTGTCGCCCAGCTCACCTCGGCCGTGCGATCGCTGGTCGCGATCTCGGCCTCGATGCGCTCGGCGGCGGCCTCGGCCGACGCTCCGGCCGCAAGCTCGATCGCCTTGGCCAGGCGATCCGGCCGCTCTGCCGCCAGCGCGCGCGCGAAGCCGGCCGCGGTGGCGAATCCGGGCCCCGCGGTCGCGGCCACGTAGGCCGGACGCACTCCCGATCGCGCCGCAGCGGCCATCGCCGCGCAGGCCCGCTCCAGCGGCGCGCGCAGGCGGCGCGTCGCGGCGGCCGGCGCCTCGGCGCGCGGATCGCGGGCGCCGTTGCTGCCGGCGGCGCGGACGTCGCTGACATCGATGAAGAGGCCTGCGTCCGCTGGCCAGGCCAGCTCTGCGCCGGCCTCGACGATGTGGACCGCGCGGCCGGCCGCGCGCAGGCGAACGGCCAGGGCCTCGGCGATGGCGGCAGCGCCGGCGTCGGCGGCGATGATCGCGCCGCCCGGTGCGGCCAGCTGACCGGCCTGATCGCGCGCCAGCGGCTGCGCCGTCCACTCGGCAACGTGGCGCTCGATGGCCGGACCGACCGCCGCGGCATCGACAGGGACGGCCGCGGTCGCGCTGCCGGCGCCGTTCTGGGTCGTCAGATACGCCGCCAGCCGATCCACGATGTCGGCCAGGGTGGCGTCGCGCCCGATGATGCCGTCCGGCACCTCGCGCAGCCCGAACGCTTCTTGCAGACCGCCGCCCAGCTCCACCATCATCAGCGAGTCGATCCCGAGGTCCTCGCTCAGCCGCGCCGACAGCGACAGACCGCCGACCGGCAGCGCGCTCACCCGCGAGACGATCTCCAGCACCTGCTTCTCGATCTCGCCGCGGCCGCGCGGTGCGCTCGGCTCGGTCCGCGCCGGCGCGGACGCGGTCGCCGTCACCGGCAGAGTCATGTGGCCGTTGGTGCGGCTGGACGCCGCCGGCTCGGCTCGCTCCGCCGGCGCGCTCGCCGCGCGCGCGACCGCCGGCGCCTCGACGCCGTGCGAGCGCAATACATCGATCTGGCCCTGAATGATCTCGAGCTGTCGCTGAAACAGGTCCACCAGCTCGCGTGGAGCCGGGTTCCGTTCGGACATCCGCGGTTCCTCCTGTGCCTGTCCGGCGCCGTCCCGCATGCCCCGAATATGTACCCCGTCGCGGTCACCCGCGTCGCGAGCACCGAGGACGGGCAGGGCCGGCGGATCGGCCGGCGACTTGAGCACCCAGAACGGCCGCGTCTCGAGCAGACTGGGCGGCAGCGCCGCCAGCTGCACATCGCGTCCGCGATACAGCGCCGCCGTCGCGAGCGGCAGGCCGAGCCCGATGAGCCGCGCCAGGGCCAGCAGCAGTCCCTCGCCGTCCCGGCTCTCGGCCGGGGCCAGCGACGCCGACAGGCGCGCTGTGTGGCCGTCCTGCGCCAGGGTGGCCCGGACCATCGACAGCAGCGCCGCGCCGGCCCCCACCTGCAGGAAGACCCGCGCGCCGGCGCGCCAGGCAGCGCGCACGCCCGACTCGAAGTCGATCGCGGCGAGCGCGTGGCGCGCCATGCGGCCGCGGATCGCCTCGGCGTCGAGCTCGAACGGCCCGGGCCGCAGCCCGTCGGCATCCGCCTCGGCGGCGCACGACACCACCACGCGGCCGGGCGGACGCACGTCGGCGCCGGCAAGCACGTCTCGGAAGCGGCTCGCCATCGGCGCCACGATCGGCGAGTGGAAGCCGTGCGACACCGGCAGCCGCGTCGCGCGCACGCCGGCCGCGCCGGCCCGCGCCACCACCTCCTCGACCGCCGCGCTCTCGCCCGACACGACGACCTGGCGGGGATGGTTGAAGTTGGCCAGGACCGCGCCCGGCAGCCCGTCGACCAGACGGGCCGCGCTGTCGCGATCGGCGGCCAGCGCCGCCATGGCGCCGTGGTCGCCGCCGAGCTCGGCCATCAGCCGGCCCCGCTCGGCCACCAGACGGACCGCCTCGCCGTCGTCGAGCGCGCCGCCCGCCGCCGCCGCCACGAACTCGCCCAGGCTGTGGCCGACGAGCACGCCGGCCTGGACGCCGAGCCCGGCCAGCACGTCGACAAGGGCCAGCTCCAGCGCGGCCAGCGCCGGCTGACACACCTCGGTGCGGGTCAGCTCGGCGGCCGCCGCGTCGCGCGCGTTCGGCTCCGGATAGAGCGCGTCGAGGAAGGAGCGGCCCAGCACCGGCTCCGCGCTGCGGGCCAGCTCGGTCAGCTTGTCGCGATAGGCCGGCAGCCGCTCCCACAGATCGCGGCACAGGTCCGGCGCCTGCGCGCCCTGGCCCGGGAACAGGAACGCCACCTGGCCGGCGGTCAGCGCCTCGTCCGCCGTCCCGGCGAACAGCGCCACGCCGTCGATCTCGTCGCCCTTGCCCGCGCCCTGCTCGGCGGCGACGGCCAGCTTCTCCAGCCGCTCGGCCAGCTCGCCGGGCGTGCGCGCGACGACCGCGCCGCGCACCGGATCGCGCCGCCGCCGCGCCAGCGTGCAGGCCACGTCGGCCAGCGGCGACTCGCTGCTCGCCACCCACGCGGCCAGCGCGCGCGCCGATCGGGCAAGCAGCCCGGTGTTCGGCGCGGTCAGGACGAAGAGCTCCGGCGCGGCCACCGCGTCGGTGGCAATGGAAGCGGCCGAAGCGACCGCCCGCGACCAGCGCGGCACGGTCGCCGCCGGCGCCTCCTCGAGCACGACGTGCACGTTGGTGCCGCCGAAGCCGAACGAGCTGACCGCGGCCGCACGCGGACCCTCGCGACCGGCCGGCCAGTCGCGCGGCGCCCCGCCGTCGGCCACCGCGAGGCCGGCGTCGCCCAGCGGCAGGTCGCGCCGAGCCCGGGCGTAGCCGGCCAGCGGCGGGATGCGGCGATGGCCCAGGGCCAGCGACGCGGTCATCAGCCCGGCCGCGCCGGCCGCCGCCAGCGTGTGGCCGATGTTGCCCTTGACCGAGGTCAGATAGCAGGGCTGGATGCCGCCTACCGCGCGGCGCGCCGGCCCGAACACCTCGGCCAGCGAGCTGGACTCGACCATGTCGCCGACCCGCGTGGCGGTGCCGTGCGCCTCGACCATGCCGACCTGGGCCGGCGACATGCCGGCGTCGGCGTAGGCCTGCTCGAGCGCCGCCACCTGGCCCTCGCGGCGCGGGGTCATCGGCCCTTCGGCGCGGCCGTCGTTGTTGATGCCGACGCCGCGCACCACCGACCAGATGCGGTCGCCGTCGCGCAGCGCGTCCTCGAGCCGCTTGAGCAGCAGGACGCCGGCCCCCTCGCCGAGCACGAAGCCGTCGGCGCGCTCGTCGAACGGCCGGCACGCGTCCGACGGCGAGATGGCGCCGATCCGCGAGAAGGCGATCATGTTGTTGGGCGTGACAGCGACGAACACGCCGCCGACCAGCGCCGCGTCGCACACGCCTGCCCGCAGGGCCAGCACAGCGTCGGCCAGCGCCACCAGCGCCGACGAGCAGGCCGAGTCGGTGGCGACCGCCGGTCCGCGCAGGTCGAACGCCTGGGCCACGTTGGCCGCCGACATGTTGAGCATCTGGCCCACCATGCTGTAGGCCTGCAGCGGCGGCACGTCCTCGGTCAGGAAGTCCCAGGCCGGGTCCATGCCCGACGGCACGCGGCCCAGCCGCCCGTCGCGCATCTGGGTGGCCAGGAGCTTGGCGGTGGTCAGCTGGTAGTACTCGGAGACCGAGATGCCGACGTAGACGCCGGTCTTGCGCGGCAGCTCGGCCGGCGCGCGGCCCGCGTCCTCGATGGCCATGCGCGCGGCGTCGAGCACCAGGCGCTGCTGCGGGTCCATGAAGCGCGCGCGCCGCGGCAGCAGGCCGAAGTGCTCGGGCGAGAACTCCTCGATGTCGTCGACGCTGGCCAGCAGGCGGGCGTAGGTGCGGTCGAGGGCGCGCGGGTTCGGATCGTGGAACGACGCGTGGTCCCAGCGCGCGGCCGGCACCTCGCGCACCGGCACCTCGCCGGACTGCACCGACTTCCAGAAGCGCGTCAGGTCGGGCGCGCCGGGCAGGCGGCAGCCCATCCCGACGATGGCGACCGCTCCCCCCCGGCCGCTACTGTGGCTTTCGTCGCTCACTGGATGTGCCCCGCCTCTCTCAGCCAGGCCAGGGTCGGCTCCAGCGTGTCGCGCGCGGATCGGAAGGAGACGCCGAGCTCGCGCTGGGCCTTGCTGCTGTCGACGTACCAGTAGCGCGTGGCGTAGGGGATCACGCGCGGGTTGTACGGCAGCTTGATGTGCAGCCCGGTGGCCGCGCGCGTGATGGCGCGGATGAGCCGGTTGGGCAGCACCCACACCCGCGCGCGCTTGCCCAGGATGGACAGCGTCTCCTGGGCCAGCTGCTCGAGGGTAACGTTGGGGCCGCCGAGGATGTAGCGCTCGCCGGACCGTCCGCGCTCCATCGCGCGCACGATGCCGGCGGCCACGTCGTCGACGAACACCACGCTGGTGCCGCCGCGGCAGACAAGCACCGGGTTGGACTTCGCGAAGTCGATCAGGTTGCACGCGGTGACGAAGGCGGTGTCGTTGGGCCCGTAGACCTCGGCCGGGTTGACGATCACGACCTCCTGGCCGCGCGCGGCGGCCTCGAGACAGAGCTCCTCGGCCTGGTGCTTGTACTGCGCGTAGGTGAGGCCGCGCTCCTCGGCAAGGTTGTACGGCGCTGTCTCGTCGAGCGGCTGCGGCTGCGGCGTGGCGCCGACCGCGGTCACGCTGGACACGAACACCACGCGGCGCACGCTCAGGGCCGCCGCGGCCTCGAGCACGTTGCGCGTCCCGCCCAGCACCACGTCCTTCATCTCCGGCGAATCGATCAGGTCCCACGAGCTCAGGCTGGCCAGGTGGATCACCGCCTCGCAGCCGGCCATCCCGGCGCGCAGCGACTCGGCGTCGCGCACGTCCCCGTCGGCGCGCTCGTAGGTGACGCCCTCGAGGCGATCGACGTTCGATGTGGGGCGCAGCAGGCACACCACGCCGTGGCCCTCGGCCGCGAGCTTGCGCGCGACCACCGAGCCGATGAACCCATTCCCTCCGGTGACGAAGACCCTCATCTGGTGTGCGTCCACTTACTCAGCGGGCGGACGTATAACACTCGTCCCCTCAATTCTGCGCACCGCGTCGTCTGTCAAGGCAGGCAACTTGGGGCAGCGATTCAAACAGGTAGGTGTACCCGCTCGTCCGGTTTTCTGGCCAGCGCATCCGTTGCGCAAAAGCACCTCGAAGTGTTTGTAGTCACGTGGCTTGGCACGCGTCAAAAGCGCTCGAGACAAGCTCACCTGATGAGAATTCACCACCCGCGAGATCCCCTTGCTCGCGGAAAGTCGTCTGACCGCTTCTGGCGCGCTCGCTTGTCCCCCGAGCAACGAACGGGCTGCGGCGCTCGAGAGAATAGCCGATCGCGATCGTTTCTCACCGGCCAGCGCCGACGAATTCGGCCAGACCAGCCATGTAACGGCGCACCAGCTCGCGCGTCTTGTCGTCCTTGAGCCCTCCGTCCCGATCGAACAGCTGTCCGGCGCCCGCGATGAACACGCTGCGGCCGAAGAACGGTCGCGTGCCGAGCACGCGCAGGACCGGCAGCCACGCGGTCTGCGACAGACGCGTGCCGCCCGCGCCCGGCGACGCGCCGATGAGACCGACGGGCTTGCCGCCGAACACGCGCGGGATGTCCTGCGACGGACGGCTGAGCCAGTCGATGGCGTTCTTGAACACGCCGGGCAGCGAGTTGTTGTACTCGGGTGAGACCAGCAGCAGACCGTCGGCGGCGGCGATGCGGTCCTTGAGCTGCGCGACGGGAGGCGGGACGCCGTCCCGCTCCTCGACGTCGCCGTCGTAGAGCGTGAAGTCGCGGATGGACGCGATCTCGACGTGGAGATCGGGCGGGGCGAGCTCGACGGCTGCGCGCAAGAGAGCGGAGTTGAACGAGCCTTCGCGAAGGCTGCCGGCGATACCGATGAGCGTGGGCATGGTGTCGTACAGTAGCGCCCCCCGTGGCAGAGGAGGCCCCCCGTGTACTCCGAGAGGGACAAGGACAAGGACAGAGAAGTGGTCGTCGAGAGCCGTGGAGTCGGCGTCAGCGCGCTGGTCAAGGCCGGCCCCCACCAGTTCGTCGCCGACGTGCCCGTGGCGCTCGGCGGCAACGACGAAGGACCGCACCCGTACGACCTGCTGCTGGCGTCGCTCGGCACCTGCGCTGCCATGTTCGTCACCGCCGTCGCGCGCCAGCGAGGCTGGCCGCTCGAGCTGGCGCGCGTGGTCCTCAACCACGATCGCGTCAACGCGGACGACTGCCTGTCTTGCGAGACGAAGGAGGGCATGCTCGACCGGGTGCGCCGCGACGTGGAGCTTGTCGGCCCGCTCACCGAGGAGCAGCGCCAGGCTCTGTTCGAGATCGCGAGCAACTGCGCCGTGTCGCAGATCCTCACCAAGGAGATCTGGATCGACAATCAGCTCAAGCCGGCGGCGTCTTGAACACGCGCAGGAGCCAGTAGAGCGCAGGCAGGACGACGACGGCGCCGGCGATCAGGACCGGCGCCAGGACGTCGAGCGTGGCGGAGGGGGCCGCCGCGCCGCGCACCGTCAGGTCGGGCGCGATGAGGTAGGGGGCGTGGGCCGCGGCCCAGCCGGCCAGCAGCGCCGTGGCCTCGGCCATGGCCAGCGCACGGGCCAGGCGGAAGCGCCGGCGCAGAAGCGCATGGCCGGCGCCGAGCGCGGCCGCGATCCCGGCGGCCACCAGCGGCGCACTCCAGGCGGAGCCGAACAGGTGCGCGGCGAAGCGGGGCGCGTCGATGCGCGCCGCCACCGCGCAGAGAAGCGCGGCGGCCGCGACAGCGACCCAGGCCCACAGCGCGCGCCGGCGGAAGTCGGCGGCCAGATCCGGCTCGGCGTCGACCGGCGCGGCGGACGTCCGCGGGATGGCGGCCGGTGCGGCGGCGGCGGCCTCCACGGTCAGGTAGACGGCGGCCAGGTATCCGCACAGCGCGACGGCGGCGGCGCCGGTGGCCAGAGGCAGCGGCGACAGCCAGGCCATGAGGTCGTGCTGACTGGCCGCGCCGGAAGTCGCCGCGCCCAGCACGGCGCCGAGAAAGAACGGCGTCACCGCGCTGGCGATGGCGAACACGCGCTGCCATCGGTGCGCGGCGCCGGGGCCGCCGTACTGGCGGAACACGAGTGCCGAGCCGCGCAGCACGATGCCGACGAGCAGCGCGGTGAGCGGCACGTGCATGCGGGTGGACAGCGCGGCGAAGGCGGGCGGGAACGCGGTGAACAGCAGCACCACGGCGACGATCAGCCAGACGTGGTTCGCCTCCCACACCGGCGCGATCGCCCGCTCGACCAGCGCGCGCTGGGCGGCGGCGCGCGGGCCGCGCGCGAACAGATCCCAGATGCCGCCGCCGAAGTCGGCGCCGCCCGACAGCGTGTAGACCAGCAGCGCGGCGAACAGGACGGCCGCGATGAGCTCCGGCGCGCCCATCAGGTGGCTCCGTCGGCCGGCTTCGAGGCCGGCTCCGGCTTCGGCTCGTCGGTGGTCTGCCGGACCTGGTAGACCATCACCGCCGTCACCACCGCGGCCAGGCCGAGGTAGACCAGCGCGAACAGCGTGAAGGGCAGCCACAGCCCCTGCACCGGCGTGACCGCGTCAGCCGTGCGCAGCACGCCGTAGATGGTCCACGGCTGCCGGCCGACCTCGGTCACGGTCCAGCCCGCCTCCATCGCGATGACCCCGGCCGGGCCGAGCAGCACCGTGGCGCGCAGCCACCAGCGCGCGTCGGGCAGCCCGCGCCGCCGCCACCACAGGAGCAGCGTGACGACCGCGTGCAGGATGGCGGCGCCGGCGAGCGAGAGCATGACCAGGTAGGCGACGCGGACGATGGCGGGCGGATGGTCGGCGGCGGGGAACTCTTCCAGCCCGTAGACGGTGGCGTCCGCATCGCCCTTGGCCAGGAACGACAGCATCCCCGGGATCTCGATCGGCCCGATGCTGATCGGCGCGCCGGCGGTCGTCTTCTCCAGACCCTCCATCGCGGCCAGCTTGAGCGGCTGGTGCTGCGCCACCATCTGGCCGGCATGGTGGCCGACGAGCGGCTGGGCCAGCGCCGACGGGATGCCGAGCGCAAGCGCCAGGGCCAGGGCCACGCGGTGGAGCGCCGCCGTCCGGTCGCGAAGGAGCGCCCAGGCGTGGATGGCGGCCACCGCCATCGCGGTGGCCATGAACGCGGCCAGCAGCGTGTGCAGGATCTGGTGCAGCGCGAACGGCGTCGCCATCGCCGCGATCGGATCGATGTTGACGATCTTGCCGCCCTCGAGGCGGAAGCCGCGCGGCGCGTTCATCCACGCGTTGGCGATGGTGACGAACGCGGCCGAGGCGACGCCGGAGACCGCCACCGCCGCGCCGCACAGGATGTGCAGCGACGGGCGCAGGCGATCCCAGCCGTAGAGATACAGGCCGAGGAAGATCGCCTCGGTGAAGAACGCCACGCCCTCGAGCGAGAACGGCAGACCGATGAGAGCGCCGGCCTTCTCCATGAAGCCGGGGAACAGCAGGCCCAGCTCGAACGACAGCACGGTGCCCGACACGGCGCCGACAGCGAACAGCACCGCCGTGCCCTTGGCCCAGCGCCGCGCCAGCTCGAGGTGGACCGCCGAGCCGGTGCGCCGCCAAAGGATCTCGGCCGCCACCATGAGCACCGGCATGGCGATGCCGGCGGCGGCGAACACGATGTGAAAGCCGAGCGAGTAGGCCATCTGCCCGCGCGCGAAGAGCAGCTCGGTCGTGGGTGCGCTCACCACACCGATAGGATGCCGCGCCGCGCAACGAGGGCGCAGCGAAATACACAGGCGATGGCCGCGCGGCGTGGGGAGCGGCCCTGGCGCCTCCCGCAGCTTTTGCGTTAGCGTCGAACGATATGACGAGCGACGCACGCGGCGACAGCGAAGAACTCAATCTCTACGAGATGGCTGTGACCCAGTGGCGAAGCGGGGCGGCGGCGATCTCTCTGGAGCCATGGATCACGACGATCCTGTCCCAGCCCAAGAACGAGATCATGATCCACTTCCCGGTGCGCATGGACGACGGCGAGTACCGTCTGTTCAAGGGCTACCGGGTGCAGCACAACAACGTGCTCGGCCCGTACAAGGGCGGCATCCGCTACCACCAGAACGTCCACATCGACGAGGTCAAGGCGCTGGCCACGTGGATGACCTTCAAGTGCTCGCTGACCCATCTGCCGTTCGGCGGCGGCAAGGGCGGCGTGCAGTTCGATCCCAAGCAGTGCTCGCGCGGCGAGCTGATGCGGCTGACCCGCCGCTTCACCCACGCGCTGGGCAACAACATCGGGCCGGAGTACGACATCCCGGCGCCCGACGTGAACACAAACGCCCAGACCATGGTCTGGATGATGGACACGTACATGAACAGCGTCACCGCGCACGAGCGCGACAGCACGCGCGGCGTGGTGACCGGCAAGACGCTCGAGTGCGGCGGCTCCGAGGGGCGCGACAAGGCGACCGGGCAGGGCACCGTCTACTGCATCGAGGAGTGGGCCGACCACAACAAGGTCGATCTGTCCCGCTCCAGCTTCATCACCCAGGGCTTCGGCAACGCCGGTAGCTGGGCGTCGGCGCTGCTGGCCCGCCACGGGTCGCGCATGCTTGCCACCAGCAACAGCCGGCAGGCCATCTACAACGACCGCGGGATCGACGTCGAGTCGCTGCGCGCGCACTACGCCAAGGGCGGCGAGCTGTTCGACGTTCCGCGAGGCCGAGACGATCCCGATGTCGCAGTTCTGGAAGATCAAGGCCGACATCCTGATCCCCGCGGCGATCGAGAAGCAGATCACGCTGGCCAACGTGGGCGACCTACAAGTGAAGCTGGTGGCCGAGGCGGCCAACGGGCCGACCACCCTGGCCGCCGATCAGCTGCTCGAGAGCCGCGGCATCGACGTCATCCCGGACATCCTGTGCAACGCCGGCGGCGTGGTCGTCTCGTACTTCGAGTGGGTGCAGAACAAGAAGAGCGAGCACTGGGAGCTGGACGAGGTTGACAGCAAGCTGGAGGCCAAGATCAAGAAGGCCTTCCGGCGCGTGTGGGGGTTCCGCCACGAGCACCGGGTCAGCGCGCGCACGGCCGCGTTCGCGGTCGCCCTCGAGCGCATCCGCTCCGCCTACAAGCAGCGCGAGATCTTCCCGTAGCGGAGGGCGGCCCGATCAGGACCGGGCGGCGGGCCGGCGCGCGCGTGCCTGCGGGCGGCGCCGCCGGTCCGTGACGAGCCCGGCCAGCAGCAGGGCGGCGGACGACTCGAAGCGGGACAGGTCGCCGTACGAGCGTGCCACCAGCATGGAGCCCTCGAGCGCGGCGAGCAGCAGGCGGGCCTGCGCCGGGGCCGAGCCGTTGAAGCTGAGGTCGCCGGCCCGGCGGCCGCGGTCCAGCACGCGCGCCAGCCACGCCTCGTTCTCGTCGAAGAACCGGCGCAGGGCGTTGCGCAGCGGCCGCGCCAGCGCGGTGATCTCCGCCGCCAGCATGCCGCACAGGCACATCCGGTTCTCGCGCAGCGCGCTGGCGTACAGGCGGGCGTAGCGCTCGAGCGCGGCGCGCGCGCCGTCGGTGGAGCTATCGATCTCGCTCAGGACGACGCCGAAGCGCTCGCGGTAGCGCTCGATCAGGCGCCCGCCCAGGATCGCCTTGGTGGCGAAGTGGTGGTGGACGCTGGCCTTGCGAATGTCGAGCTCGTCCGCGATGTCGGCGTAGCTGAAGCCGTTGAAGCCGTGCACCTGGACCAGCTGCTCGGCCAGGTCGAGGATGCGAGTCGCGGTCCCCGGCGGCGCGTTCTTCGCGGTGGTCGGGTTGGGCACGGCGCCGATCCTAACCTCCATGGACCCGGCAAGGTCGGGTCAGGGGGCGTCGATCTGGCCGATGTCGTCGGTCGGCGGTCGTTCGCGACCCCGGGAGTACCCGACCCGGGCACCGGGCCATCCCCGGGGTTACTGGAAGGTGACAATCAGCGGCCGCGAGCGGTGATCGCCAGTCCCACCGCCAGCGCGACCGCGGGCGCGGCGACGATCGTCGACCAGCCCAGCTCTTCTCCGCCGAGCGCGGCGCCCAGCGCGACGGCGATGAGCGGGTTGACGAACGCGTAGCTGGTCGCCAGCACCGGGCGGACATTGCGCAGCAGCCACGTGTAGGCGGCGAACCCGAGTGTCCCGAAAACGATCAGGTAGACCATGGCGAGGATCGGGCGCAGACCGGGCGTGCCGATCATGCGCTCGCCGAGCGACAGTCCCAGGGCCATGGCGAGGACGCCGCCGATGAGCATCTGCGTCGCGGCCATGGCCATCAGCCCGGCCGGCGCCGACGGCGCGCGGCGCGACAGCATGCTGCCCGCCGACCAGGCCACCGGCGACAGCAGCAGGACCAGGGTGGAGCCCAGGTCGGCGCGCAGGTCGCCGCCGCTCGACAGCAGCGCCACGGCGGCGAAGCCGAGCAGGATGCCGGCCCACTCGCGCGGGCCGGGCCGCTCGCCGCCGACCACCGCGAACAGCGCCATCCACAGCGGCATGGTCGCCACCACCACCGCCGCCACCCCGGAGCCGATGTTGACCTCGGCCAGCGCGACGAAGCCGTTGCCGCACACGAACAGCAGCAGGCCGATCGGGATCGCGGCCAGCCACTGGCGCCGGTCGGGCAGCGCCGCGCCGCGCGCGGCCAGGTAGCCGAGGATCGCGCCGCCGGCGATGATGAAGCGGGCCCCGCTCAGCAGGAGGGGCGGAAACCCCTCCAGCGCCACGCGGATGCCCAGGTAGGTCGATCCCCAGATGACGTAGACGGCGGCCAGCGGCGCCAGCGCGCGGCGCAGGGTGGCCGGTGAAGACGGCCGTTTCGGTGTGCTCGGTGATCCGAGCTGATCCGGGCCGGCGATCACAGGCTCGGCCGGCAGCGCGACAGCAGGCGAGGTGGACATGGACCTGGAACATAAGGCGATCGAGCCACCTGCGAAGGTCCAGCCAGGGCAGCCCGCGCATGCACAGGCGGGGATTGTGACGCCCGGCGGACCAAAAATCTGTACCGGTCAGGTGGTAGTCAGCGCATTACAGTTTGCCCCATGCTCTACGAGCAGCTGGCAACCGACCTGTCCGCCGCCATCGAGCAAGGGGCGCTGCGCGCCGGAGATCGCCTCCCGTCGGTGAGGCGGCTTGCTGATGACCGCGGGGTCAGCATCGCGACGGTGCTGGCCGCCTATCTCCAGCTGGAGAATGCAGGACTCATCGAAGTGCGCCCGAAGTCGGGGCATTACGTGCGCACGCGGCAATCGGGCGATCTCGCCGAGCCGCGCGCGCCGCGACGCCTGACCACGGCCATCCGCCCGTCGGTTTCCACCGGCGTGGTCCGTCTCCTGGAGGCGCAGCGCGATCCGTCGATGGTCGCGCTCGGCTCCGCCTACGTCGGCCCGGAAGATCTCCCCATCCGCGCGCTCAACCGGCTGGCCGCCGGGATCGCGCGCGAGGTGGCGACCGCCGGGGTCGCCTACGATCCGCCGCCCGGGCTGCCCACCCTGCGCCGGCAGCTGGCGCGGCGCTCGGTCACCTGGGGCCTCGGGCTGCACGAGGACGAGTTCGTCACCACGATCGGCGCCACCGAGGCGATCCACCTGTGCCTGCGCGCGGTGGCCCGCCCGGGCGACGCCATCGCGGTGGAGTCGCCGACCTACTTCGGCATCCTGCAGGCGATCGAGGGGCTGGGCATGCGCGCGGTCGAGGTGCCGTCGCACGGGCGCACCGGGCTGGACCTGGACGCGCTCGAGGACGCGCTGCGCGGCTGCGGCGTGCGCGCGGTGGTGGCCGCCACCAACGCGTCCAACCCGATCGGCGCGGTCATGTCGGAGGAGGCCAAGCAGCGCCTGGTGCGCATGATCGAGCGCCACGACGTGCCGCTCATCGAGGACGACGTGTACGGCGACCTCGTGTGGAGCGGGGCGCGGCCGCGGCCGGCCAAGGTGTTCGACCGCGGCGGTCGCGTGCTGCTGGTCGGCTCGGTGTCCAAGACCCTGGCCCCCGGCTACCGGGTCGGCTGGGTGGCGCCGGGCCGCTACCAGGAGGTCATCGAGCGGCTGAAGTTCTCGCAGACCCTGGGCAACCCGACGCTGACGCAGATGGCCGTGGCCGAATTTCTGGCCTCGGGCGGATACGACAAGCACCTGCGCCGGCTGCGGCGCGCGCTGGGCGGCCGCGTCGAGCGCTTCCGGGAGAAGATCGCGATGGAGTTCCCCGAGGGCACGCGGGTGACCGCGCCGCTGGGCGGCTTCGTGCTGTGGGTCGAGCTGCCGCCGGCGGTCAACTCGCTGGAGCTGCAGGGCCGCGCGCTCGACCGCGGGATCGCGATCGCGCCGGGGCCGATCTTCTCCGCCCGCAACCGCTTCCAGAACTTCGTGCGCCTGAGCTGCGGCAGCCTGACCCCGCGCACCGAGGCGGCGCTGTCGATGGTGGCGGAGCTCGCCTGCCGCATGGCCGGCCGGCCGCCGGGCGCGAGGAGCAAGTCGTGAGCGACAAGGACAGGGACGGGCTCGGCCCGGGCTGGCTGCCGTGTCACCAGGTGGACGCCTTCACCCGGCGTCCGTTCAGCGGCAACCCGGCCGGGATCTGCCCGCTCGACGCGTGGCTGCCCGAGGCGACGATGCAGGCGGTGGCGGCCGAGAACGCTGTCGCCGAGACCGCCTTCTTCGTGCGCCGCGGCGACGGCGACTTCGATCTGCGCTGGTTCACGCCGGAGACCGAGGTCAACCTGTGCGGCCACGCGACGCTGGCCAGCGGCTTCTTCGTGTTCGAGCGCCTGGAGCCGGAGCGCCGGCACGTGCGCTTCCACACCCGCTCCGGTCCGCTCGAGGTCGAGCGCGACGGCGACGGCCTTGCCATGGATCTGCCGGCGCGGCCGCCGGTGCCGGCCGGGGAGGCGGCGCTGGCCGCGCTGGCAAACGCGCTGGGCCGGCGGCCGGTCGCGGCCCTGCGCGCGCGCGATCTACTGGCCGTGTTCGAAAGCGCCGAGCAGGTGCGCGCGCTGCGGCCGGACCTGGCCGCGGTGGCTGCGCTCGACACGTTTGCCGTCATCGTGACCGCCCCTGGCGGGCGGGTCCCTGCGGGGGCCCCGCAGGCAGACCGTTCGGCTCCACGCTTGGGGGAACTTGTGGGGCCCGACGACGACGTGGATTTCGTGTCGCGCTTCTTCGCCCCGGCCAAGGGCGTGCCCGAGGATCCGGTCACCGGCTCGGCCCACTGCACGCTGGTACCGTACTGGGGCGAGCGGCTCGGGCGCACGCAGCTGCGCGCGCGGCAGGTAAGCCGGCGCAGCGGCGACATCGCCTGCCAGTGGCGCGGCGATCGCGTCCGCCTCGTCGGTCACGCGGTGCTGGTCAAGACCGGCGCCGTGTTCATCGGCGAGTGAAGAGCTGCGCCCTCGGACGGGGCGCGAGCCAGAGACGAAACACACAGGGCGACCGACGTAATCGACCGATGAGACGAAGCCGCGCTTGCACCGCTTCCATCACCCTTGGCCCCACACTCGCCCGCGGAAAACTCCGCCCCCAGAAGCGCCGCTGCCTCGGCTCACCCGGCGGCGAGTCCATCGGCCGCCCTGCGTGTTCCCTCCCGGCTCCTCCTCTGGCGGGATTACCTCCCCGCTGAAAAGTACTCTAGCCTACCCTCCTCGAGGGGTTCAATGGGAAAGTGAGGGCGGGCGATCTTTTTCGCCGCCCGCTGGCGGGCTCGCGATCGTCCCGGCGCCGTCGTCGGCTCGCGCCGCGGTGAGGTCGAGGGCGTACCAGATCTCGCACGCACTGTGGCCGGTCGCTCCCATCGGACCGCTCAGCACCCGGAAGCCGAACGACTCGTAGAGCTTGCGCGCCTGGGTCATGGCCAGGATCGTCTCGAGGTAGCAGATGCGATAGCCGGCCGCGCGCGCCCCGTCGAGCGCCTGGGCCAGGATGCGGGCGCCCATGCCGGAGCCGCGCGCCGCGGGCAGAAAGTACATCTTGCGCAGCTCGCAGACGCCCGGCTCGCCGCCGTTGAGCGGACCGAAGCCGCCGCCGCCGACCACCTGGCCGGCCCGCTCGAGCACCCAGTAGCCGTGGCCGGGCCGCGCGTAGGTCTCGGTCATGGCGTCGATCTCGGGGTCGTGGATCGCGTAGCCGGGCCCGGTGGCGCCGTACTCGGTCAGGGTCGCGCGGACGATGCCGGCCACCACCGGATCGTCGCGCCGCGCGATCGGCCGGATGGTGAACTCCTGCTGCGCGCGCCGCCGGGCCAGCGCCCTGGCGTAGAGCGACATGCCGCGCAGGACGGTGTCGCGCTCGTCGCCGTCGAGCAGCGAGAGCGCCTCCTGCACCTGCCGGTTGGCCAGCTCGTGCAGCGCGGCCAGCTTGCGCCGGCCCTTGGCGGTCAGGGTGAGCGGGCGGCGGCGGCGATCGCCGCCGTCGGCGCGCGCGGCGATGTAGCCGGCGCTGACCAGGCTGGCCACGGTGCGGCTGGTGGTGGACTTGTCGAGATTGAGGATGGCGGCCAGCTCGCCGGCGGCCAGGACGCCCCGGCGCTCGATCTCGATCAGGGTGTGGCACTGCGTGTGGGTGATGGCGGCCGCCTTCGACCGGCCCTCGAGGAAGCCGAGCTCGCGCACGAGCCGGCGCGAGGAGTCGCGCAGCGGCGCCACCTCGGGCAGTAACGGCGATGATGGATCTTCCCAACCGTTTTGTTGCATCGTGCAACTACCATGCGGCGAGACCCCTGGGGCGTCAAGGCGGCCTCGCGCGGCGGCCGCGTGAGGAAGCGGGTGGAGTCGGGCAAGTCCGCGTAGCCGCTCAGGGGACGAGGGCGGCGGTCACGGCCGCGACTGCGTCCGGCTCCGGGGCGATCTCGACCGGGTGGTACTGGCAGCGGGCCAGCACGTGGTTGACGACGCCGCCGCCGGGGCCGCGCAGGTGGGCCAGAAGCGCTGTCGGCCACTGCCGGGACGCGCCGTGCGGCGGATCCTCGAGCTCGATCCACAGGGCTGCGCCGGGCGGCCGCGAGGCCAGCCAGCGCCGCATGCCGTCCAGGTAGGGCTGGCGGGCAGGGCCAAGGTACTCGCGCACGCTGCTCTGGTAGGCGAGCCACAAGGCGCCGGTGGCGTCGCCGGCGGCGAGCTCGATCAGACGATCGGGCATGTCGACCGCGTCGATGGTCTCGATCGAGGGGACTGTGCCCTCGGCGGCGGCGCGGAACGCGGCCAGCGCGCGCTCGAGGCGGTCGAGTCGCTCGCGCTCGCCGGCCCACACACAGGCGCGCAGCCAGGCGCTATCGTCGTCGTCGGCGGCGTCGAGCGGGGCGCGGTCGAAGCCGAGCCGACGAATCACGCGCGGATCGCGAGCGATGTGTAGTGGACGCGGCGGGTCCGCGCCGTGCTCGGCCCAGCTGAGATTCGAGCGAGTCGGCGATCAGGTTGAGCCCGGCGCTGCAGCCCATGTCGCAAAGGACGAGCCGTCGGCCGCCGGCCAGCGCGGCCGGCCACAGCCACGCGACAGCCCGCGACACCTCGTTGGTCTGCACGTGGCGGCGGGTGAGCGAGTGCCAGACCCGCGGCCGATCGCGGCCCAGCGCGCGCTCGAGGGCGGCGGCGGTGGCGGTCGACGGATCCGGCTCGTCGGCGGCCAGCGCGGCCCACAGCGGATGGGCCGGCCCGGTGACGAGCGCGTCGTAGCGCAGCGTGGCCATCAGCAGGAGCGGCCGGTCGTAGACGGCGACGAAGCGGCGGCGGGCCCACGCCTTGCTCAGGCGGCGGCCGATGACGCCGTCGAGCGCGGCGGCGACAAGGGCCAGCACGCGGTCGTACGACGGCACACGCTCCGCGATGTACCGGCGCTGCGCCGCGATGTCGCCGGCGAAGCCGTCGATGCCGGCGCGGCCGTCCTGCACCGCGCGAGTATACTCATCATCGTGGCAGAGACCTTGACACTGCAGGCGGACGACAAGGCCGGGCGCTACAGCGAGCTTTTGCCCCAGCTGCGCAGCCTGGTCGACGGCGAGCCGGATCTGATCGCCAACCTGGCCAACCTGAGCGCGGCGCTGATGCAGGGCATCGAGGCCGCCTCCTGGGTCGGTTTCTACATCCTGCGCGGCGGCGAGCTGGTGCTCGGCCCGTTCCAGGGCAAGGTCGCGTGCGTGCGCATCGCGATGGGCCGCGGCGTGTGCGGCACCGCGGCCGCCGAGCGGCGCACGCTGGTGGTGCCGGACGTGGACGCGTTTCCCGGCCACATCGCGTGCGATCCGGACTCGCGCAGCGAGATCGTGGTGCCGATCGTCCGCGCCGGCGAGCTGCTCGGGGTCCTCGACGTGGACAGCAGCCGCCGCGACTCGTTCGACGACACCGACGCGGCGGCGCTGGCCCAGGTCGCCGCGCTGGCCGCCGATCTTCGCTGGTGAACCGGCCGGCTCAGGCGCCCTGGCGGGTAAAGCGGGTCCAGATCTGGGTCGCGTCCTGATCGCCGGTCGGCTGGTGCTCGGCGCAGTCGAGCCGGAGCTCGCGGGTGCCGAACGCGGCCTGCGCGAAGTCGCAGTGGTGTGGCCGGTAGAGATCGTTGTACTGGAACGGCTTGAAGTAGCGGCAGGTGACGCACATGCGCGCCTGCGAGATCGCGCCGTCTTCCTGCAGGGTGCGGATCATCTTCATCAGCGCCACCAGCAGCACCTCCTGCTGGTGCTCGCTGAGCTGATCGACGGCGCGGAAGAGCATGTCGTGCCACGCGACCGAGCGGTCCGCCTCGCGCGTGCCGGTCGCGGTCAGGCGGATCAGCACCGCGCGCTTGTTTGTCTGCAGCCGGCGCTTGCCGACGAGGCGCTTGCGCACGAGCGCGGCGACCGACGCGCTTGCCGTCGCCGGCTTGACGCCCAGCTCGGAGGCGAGCTCCGCGAGCGACAGGCCGTCGGGGCGGGCGCGCAGGATGCTCAGGATCTGTCCCTGGGTCGGGTTGAGGCCGCGCTGTCCGGTCGCTTGCCACTGCTGGGTGCGCAGGGCCAGGCCCATCTTGGCCAGCCCCGCCACCACGCGACCCTGGAGCGGGTCGCTGTCCATGAAGTGAGACATCGTTAGGACTGCTAACAAACAGAACGGCGGCGGTCAAGCGGCTCTTTTCGGGGTCGCCGATCGGCCGCCGGGTCCGTCGGAGGTTCGAGTATTTCGGCCGATGACGCGCGACGGCGATCGGTGGTCGAGAGTGGCCCGCGGTGGGCGGGAAGACGATCCGGTCGGAGCATCGAGGGAGGTTCGTGTGCGCGTGGTGTCGCCCATCGACGCGGTCCATGTCACGCGGCGGCGTCCAGGCTGGCGGAACGACGTGCGGCGCGTCGATGCGAATCGCGCAGCCTACGATTGCGCGAGTCGGTTGTCGGTCGCCTCACGGGATTTTCATGCGCGGCCTGATGGCGGCAGCGCAGGCGCGTCGGACGCGTCGATGGCCGGGTGGCTACGGGCCGGCGTCGGCGGTCGCGTCGCTGCCGCCGGTCGGGGCCATGGCGGCGGGCAGCGGCGGCGCCGCCGGAGCGGAGCTGGCTGTCGTCTCGCTGGACGGGGCCGGCTCGGTCGAGCTGGCTGCGGGGCGCTCGTCGTCGTCCGGCTCGTCGGAGTCGCTGGACGGCGACGGCTTGGCGGACGGCTCCGTGGCTGCGACCGGCTCCGGAGGCGCGCTCGTCGCCGTCGGTGGGGCGAGCGACAGCATCAGCTCCTGGCCGCCGCCCTGCAGCCAGCTGGCGACCTCGGCGACGACGGTGGCCGTGGCCCGGCTCTGCTGGCCGCCGAGCTGCTGTACGCCCTCGATGCGGCAGGGCGCGCGGTTGCGGCCCTCGACTGTCGAGACGACGCACGACCACTGCGGACCGACCGCGTCGCTGCTCATGTCGGCGACGAGCGTCCACATGGCCGGGTCGACCAGCTGGGCGAGCACGTCGCCCTTGCGCACGCTGTCGCCGCGCGCGGCGCGACGCTCGATGCGGCCGGCCGCCGGCGCCTCGACGGTGGACTCGGACGCGCGCGCCCCCCGGCCATCGCGCAGGGTGTACAGCCTCTGGCCGGTCGTGACCGAGCCGCCGGCCTTCACGTGCACCCGCTCCACCTGGCCGCTGAGCGGCGCGACGGCGACGGCCAGCACCGGATGCTCCATCGTCTTGACGCGTGCCTCGATGCTGCCGGTCGCCGGGCCGGAGGCGGGCACGACCGGCGCCGGCTGCGCGGCGGCCGCCGTCGCTGCTGGATCGCTCTTCGCCAGGGCGGCGGGCGCGCTGGCCGTCTCCGGCGCGTCGTCGCCGGACGCGAGCACGCCGATGAGCAGGCCGAGCACCAGGCAGCCGGCCGAGATCCCGGCCGTGATGCCCAGCAAGGTGCGCGGCGTCCGCGTTGCGATCCACGCGTCGAGCCCCATCGCGCCCATACCCGGTGACGAGTAGCCCGGCCCTCCCGGCGCGCCGTAGACCGGGTACGCGCCCGGCGGATACGCGACCCCGGGCGGCCCGCCGTGCGGATGCATCGCGCCCGGCGGCAGCGCCGGCTGCGGCCCGGTCTGCCGCGACCCGTCCGGCATCGGCATGCCGGGCACTGTTGACGCCGGCTGCGGATAGTTGCCCGGCACCCCCGGCACGTAGCGCGGATAGTCCGGCTCCGGCGCGGAGCCCGGTCCCATGCCCGGTGCGGTCCCCGATCCCGGTCCCATGACAGGCCCCGATCCCGGTCCCATGGCGGGCCCCGGTCCCGGTCCCATTCCCGGTCCCGATCCCGGTCCCATGGCCGGCCCCGGTCCCGGTCCCATTCCCGGTCCCATGGCGGGCCCCGGTCCCGGTCCCATTCCCGGTCCCATGGCGGGCCCCGGTCCCGGTCCCATTCCCGGTCCCATCACGGGCCCCGGTCCCATCCCCGGCCCCGGCCCCGACCCCATCCCCATCCCCATCCCCATCCCCGGATCGGTACCATGGTCGAGCCCGTTTCCTGGCCTGGGCCGAAAATCCGGCCCCGGTGGCCCAGCGTGCGGGGGGCCCGGCTCCGGGGCACCCGACGGCGGGTGGCGCAGCATGCGCGGCGCACGCGGCCCACCCGGCGAGCCGTCGGCCAGATTCGGGCGTCTCGAACCCCGCGGCCGGCGGCGCCAGCGCCGCCGTCGCGGTGCCGGTGCCGTCGTCCGCATCGGAAGCCTCGCGGCCCTCGCGCCCGGTGGCCCGCGCTGCTCGCGCCCGTGCCAGCTCGGCCTCGACGCGCTGCGCCGCGTGCGCGTCGACGACGGTCTGCTCGCGCTCCATCTCGATCAGCCCGGCCAGCTGGGCCTGGCGATCGGAGTGGGACTCGTCGCGCTCCTCGGCGACCGTGATGCCGTCGTCGCCGGCCACCTGGCCGGTCGGATTCTCCTGATCGTCCGCGGCGTCCAGGCTCTCGGCCATCAGGCGGTCGCACCGCGCCAGCCCGGCCCGGGCGACCCCGTCGCCGGGGGCGATCTCGAGCGCGGCGGCGAAGCAGGCGCGCGCCCGCTCCACGTCTCCCTGCGCGAAGGCCGTGCGGCCGTCCCGCACCAGCGCCATCGCCTGCTCAGAGGGTGGCGCCCCGCTGGCCGTCACGCCCGCTCCTGTCGGCCCGCGCGTGGGTTATGGTCGAGAGAGGACTTCACGGGACGGGGGCCCCTCGCTCGCGGTCGAGCGATCGTACGCCTGCGCCTCACGACCGACAAGAATGCCGCGGAATCCATCGAGTTGAGGTAGATCAGGAGCAGATTCCAGGTGCTTTTTTCATGACATCGCCGGGCTCTGCGTGTGTGTGTGTCGGGGATCCTGGGCTGCGCGAGCTCGTGCTCCGCGTCCTGGCCAGTCGCGGCTACGAGGTCCGCCTCGTCGAGGGTCCGCGTCTGGTGGAGGCCTTGCGCGGCGGTGAGCTCACCGTGCTCCTGCTCGGCTCCGGAGGGGTAGCGCTGGACGAGATCCGCGACCTCTGCGATCGCTGGTCGGCCGGTTCGTCGCGCCCGATCATCGCGCTGGTCCACCGGCGCGAGCGCGACCTGGCCGCCGCCGCGGTCGAGGCCGGCGTCAGCAGCATCGTGCTGGCTCCGCTGGAGGGGGCCGACCTGGAGCTCGAGCTCGTGCTGGCCGAGCGGCGAGCGGCCGAGCGCGAGCGCTTCGTCGCCACGCTGCGCGCGATGCCCGAGCGCGTGGCGATCTACGACGGCGGCGGTCAGCTCGTGTTCGCCAATCACGGCGGCCGGGCCGGACCGCTCGACGAGCTCCTCGCCGGTCGACGCATCGGCGACCTGCCGTCCGGCGTGCGCGAGACCGTGACGCCGGCCTTCGAGCGCGCGCGCGCCGGCCACCTCGATCTGATCGAGATCGAGCGCCACGGCGTGCATAGCCGCGTCCGGTTGATCCCGTTCGGCAGCGGCCTGGATCGCGGCGTGGCGCTGGTGGCCAGCGACATCACGCGGCAGCGGCGCATGGAGGAGGAGATGCGCGCCAGCGTGGTCAAGGCGGACGCGCTGCTCGACGCGCTGCCGGACATGATGTTCCGCGTCCGCTCCGACGGCGTCGTCGTCGATTTCCAGCCCGCCTGGGCCGAGAAGCTGGCCGCCCCGGCCGAGCGCCTGGTCGGCCGCAAGCTGGCCGAGGTGCTGCCGGCGACGATCGCGCAGCAGACCCTGGAGGCGCTCTTGCTGGTGCTCGACACCGGCAGGAGCCAGCGCTTCGAGTTCCCGCTGGCCACGCCCAACGGCGAGCACGAGTACGAGGCGCGGCTGTCGGCCGCCGGCACCGACGACGTGGTCGCGGTGGTGCGCGACATCACCGAGGCCAAGCGGCTGCAGGCCCAGCTGGCCCTGGCCGATCGCCTTGCCGCGCTCGGCACCCTGGCCGCCGGCGTGGCCCACGAGATCAACAACCCGCTTACCTACGTGCTCCTCGGCATCGAGGCCGTGTTCAAGGAGCTGCGCCGCAAGCCGATCGACGAGCCTATCGGCGCGCGCCTGCCGCTGATGCTGGAGCGGCTGCAGGGGGCGATCGAGGGCGCGCGCCGCGTGCGCAACATCGTCTCGGAGCTGCGCTCGCTGGCCCGCGTCGACGAGCAGGACCAGCGCCCGGTCGACATCTGTCTGGTGCTCGACTCGGCCGCGTCGATGGTCGAGGGACAGCTCCGCCACCGCGCCCGCCTGGTGCGAGAGTACCGCGAGGGCCTGCCGGCCATCCTCGGCCGCCAGGACCGCCTCGGCCAGGTCTTCCTCAACCTCCTGCTCAACGCGGCGCAGGCGGTGCAGGACGCCAGCGCGTCCGACGCCACCGTCTATCTGCGCGCCGATCTCGACGCCGGCGGGCGCGTGGTGGTCGAGGTCGAGGACTCCGGTCCCGGCATCCCGAGCGCGGAGCTGAGCAGGATCTTCGACCCGCTGTTCACCTCCAAGCCGGTCGTCTTCGGCACCGGCTTCGGCCTGTGGGTCAGCCACACCATCGTGACCAGCCTGGGCGGAGAGATGACCGCGCGCAGCCGGGTGGGGGAGGGGACGGTGTTCCGCGTGGTGCTGCCGGCCGCGCCGGTGCGCGCCGAGCCCGGCCCCCTGCGGCGCGACGACCGCAGCGGCGACGACGAGATGCTCTCGCTCGAGCTCGGGCGCGTGCTCATCATCGACGACGACCGGCAGGTGACCGCTTCGATGGCGATCCTGTTCGAGGGCAACGAGGTCCACGTCGTGCACTCGGGCCGCGAGGGGCTGGCGCGCCTCCTGGCCGGCGAGGAGTACGACTGGATCTTCTGCGACCTGATGATGCGCGACCTGAGTGGCATGGATCTGTTCGAGCACGTGCGCAGGGAGCGGCCCGGCCTGGAGCAGCGCTTCATCTTCATGACCGGCGGCGCGTTCACCGTCCGCGCGCGCGAGTTCGTGGCCCAGGTGAAGTGCCCGTGCCTGGCCAAGCCGTTCCATCCACATCAGGTGGTTGCGGCGCTGCGGCGCCGTCCTGCATCGGCGCCTCCGGTGTAGGTGCACCGTCCGCGGCGCGCCCGCCGTTGCCGCGCCGCGCGAGCTGTGCTTCCCTCAAGCGACGTGGTGAGCGGACGGCGCAACATGCCGATGTACACGCGGGTCGTTGCCGCGCTGTCGCTGTTCGCCTTCGCCCTGGGCAACCTGGGCGCGCTCATCCACCAGGCCACGACCACCCACGTCGTCTGCCCGGAGCACGGCGAGCTCATCCACGGTGACGCGCCGGTCGAGCAGACCGCCGCCGACGGCGGCTCGCTCTCGGTCTCGCTCGCCGCCGGTCTCCAGGCGCTGGCCGCGGCCGCGCGCATGCCGGAGGAACCGGCCGACCCGAGCCTGGGCGGCGCGCTGCCGCGTTCGTCCAGCCACGACCACGATCACTGCTACATCAGCTGTGCCTCGCGCGAGCGCATGGCGGGCGTCTCGGTCGAGCGTCCGGATCACGACGCGCCGGCTCCGGCGCGCGCGGCGCTCGCGCTCGCCGCCGGCCACGAGCCGGCCGGCCGCACCCTCTACCGCACCGCGCCCAAGACCTCGCCACCCGCCTGACGCGCTGCTTGTGTAGCGCGCAGGGGCGCCGTCTGGTCTCGCGACCAGCGCGGCGCGTCCGCGTTCGTTCGGCATCTCCGGACTCGGGTGGTGACAAGGTGCGAAACGTCCTCTCCTTTCTCTCTCTCTCCGCGACAACTCTCATCCTTCCCTCGGCGGCGGGCGCGCAGCAGCCCGCGCCTCCCTCGGCTCCCGCGCCGCGTCCGGCGCGCCCGGCCGATCTCGCCGGACGCGTCGAGCAGCTCGAGGCCGAGGTCGAGCGCCTGCGCCTGCAGCTCCCCGACGAGGAGGAAGAAGGCGACGAAGGCGCCGCCGGCGACGCCGCGCCATCACAGGGCACAGCGGCGTCCGCCAACGCCTTCAACCCGACGGTGACCGTGGTCGGCAACGGGCTCTACCGGTACGACGACAAGGCCGTCCTGGCCGACGACGCCGCCATCGACAACACGTTCAACCTGCGCGAGGTCGAGCTCGACTTCCGCGCCGCTGTGGATCCGTTCGCCGACGGCGTGGCCATCATCTCCCTCGAGTCGGAGGTGCCGGGCGAGTTCGAGGCCGGCGTCGAGGAGGGCTACGTGACGATCAAGCGGCTGCCGGTGCCGGTGCTCGACGAGCCGCCGCTGGCGCTGCAGTTCAAGGTGGGGCGCTTCCGGCCCGAGATCGGGCGCATCAACGTGCTCCACCTGCACGACCTGCCGCAGATGACCCGCCCGCTGGTCACCGAGGAGCTGTTCGGCGAGGAGGGCTACGTCGGCAACGGCGTCTCGGCCCGCGTTCTCTTGCCCGGCTTCGACGACGAGTCCGCCTTCGAGCTGACCGCCCAGGCGCTGACCGGCGGAGGCGTGGCGGTCGCTGACGGACCGACCGACAGCCCGGCCGCGGTCGCCAACCTGCGCTGGTTCCGCAGCTTCGGCGGCGAGCACAACGTCGACGTGTCGGCCATCTTCCACACCGGCCGCACCGATCCTGACGGCGATCGCAACGCCTTCACCTACAGCGCCGACTTCCTCTACAAGTGGAAGCCGCTGCGGCGCGGCGAGTTCCACTCGTTCGTGCTCGGCGGGCAGGTGCTCGCCGCGCAGCGCAACTTTGTCGAGGAGATTGACACCGACGGCGACGGCGAGCCGGACATGGTCGAGGAGCACGACGCGTCGCCGGTCGGCTACTTCGCGTTCGCCCAGTACCAGGCGGCGCGCACCGTCTACCTGGGCGCCCGCTGGGACGACACCGCGACCATCGCCGACGACTCGCTGCGCCGGCAGGCCATCGGCGCCTACGCCACCTGGTACACGAGCGAGTTCCTGCGCTTCCGCCTCGGCTACGAGCACCGCATCAGCGACCTCGACGACGAGGACGGCCGCGACTCGGTGTTCGCCGAGCTCAACTTCGTCTTCGGTGCACATCCGCCCGAGCCGTTCTGGGTGAACAAGTGAACGGGAAAGGACACGCAGTCATGAACACCAGGGCCATTGTCGCCGCGCTCGTCGCGCTGGCCGCCACCGCCGCCGGACAGTCACCGGCGGACGCCCAGGCAAAGCAGAAGATCGCCTGCACGCTGCCGTCGATCGAGTCGATCGTGCGCGAGGTGGGCGGCGACCGGGTCGAGACCTTCAGCCTGGCCTCGGGCGATCAGGACCCGCACTTCGTCTCGCCCACGCCGTCGCTCATGTCGCGCGTGCGCGGCGCCGACATGCTGTTCGAGATCGGCATGCAGCTCGAGCTGTGGGCCGACCAGGTGGCGGACGGCTCCGGCAACTCGCGCCTGTTCCGCGGCGGCAAGGGCCGCGTGGCGCTGTCGGCCGGGATCCCGAAGCTGGAGGTCCCGGCGGCGCTCAGCCGCGCCCAGGGCGACATCCACCCGGAGGGCAACCCGCACATCTGGCTCGACCCGGTGCGGGCCAAGCTGATGGCCGACAACGCGGCCAGGGCGCTCAAGGCCGCCTCGCCCGCGGACGCGGCCTACTTCGACGAGCGACTGCGCAGCTTCAAGAAGCGGGTGGACCGCGCGATGTTCGGCGATCAGCTGCTCGACGTCGTCGGCTCGCGCAAGCTCAGCCGGCTCGCGCTCGACGGCAAGCTGCAGCAGTTCCTCGACGCCAACGAGTACCAGGGAAAGAAGCTGTCCGACCTGGCCGGCGGCTGGCTGGCCAAGGCGAAGGCGCTGCGCGGGCAGAAGGTGGTCGAGTTCCACAAGGTCTGGGCCTACGCCGCCTCCACCTTCGGCTTCCAGCTGGTCGGCACCATCGAGGAGAAGCCGGGCATCGCGCCGGGGCCGCGCCACGTGCGCGACACCATCGCCCTCATCAAGAGCGCCGGCGTGAAGCTGGTCCTTGTCAACAACTTCTACGACCCGGCGCTGCCGCGGCGCATCGCGCGCGAGGGCGGCGCGGCGGCGGTGGTCCTGCCCAACCAGGTGCGCGGCGAGAAGGGCGTCAACGACTACTTCGCGCTTGTCGACCACGTGCTGGGCGCCATGACGGCGAACCTCAAGCCATGAGCGAGCTCGCCGATCTTCGCTGGATGCTGCCGCCGCTGGCCATGTGCCTGGTGCTGACCGGCATCCACGGCTATCTCGGCATCCACGTCCTGAGCCGCAAGGTCATCTTCGTCAACCTCGCGCTGGCCCAGATCGCCGCGCTCGGCTCGGTGTGCGCGTCGCTGCTCGGCTACGAGCCCGGCGCCGCCGGCGGCGGGATGGCGATCTATCTCTTCTCGCTCGGCTTCACCTTCGTCGGCGCGGCGGTGTTCGCGCTGACCCGCATGCGCCACGAGAAGGTGCCGCAGGAGGCGTTCATCGGCATCGTGTACGCGACCGCGTCGGCCCTCGCGCTGCTCCTGCTCGCGCGCGCGCCGGGCGAGTCGGAGCACATAAAGGAGATGCTGGTCGGCAACGTGCTGCTGGTGACGTGGCCGACGATCGCCAAGACCGCTGCGATCTACGCCGCCATCGGCGCGTTCCACTACGTGTTCCGCGAGCGCTTCCTCGAGATCTCGATCGACCCGGAGGCTGCCGCGGCGCGCGGCCGGCGCGTGCGCTTCTGGGACTTCTTGTTCTACGCCAGCTTCGGCCTGGTCATCACCAGCTCGGTGGCCGTGGCCGGTGTGCTGCTGGTCTTCACCTTCCTCGTCGTGCCAGCGTCGATCTCGTTCATGTTCGGCGACAGGCTGGGCGCGCGCATCGGCCTGGCCTGGAGCGTGGGTACCGCGTGCAGCGCAGCCGGCATGCTGCTGTCGTACTTCGGCGATCTGCCGACCGGTCCGTCGGTGGTCGTCTGCTTCGCCGGCCTGCTGGTGCTGGCGGCGCTGCTCTACTTCGTGCGCGGCGCGGCGCGGACCGGGCGGGCGCTGGCTCAGGTCGCCATCGGCGCGGCGGTGGTGGCCGCGCTTTTTCTCGCCATCTCGTCTCTGCGCGTGGAGGAGGCCGAGCACGCGCATGCCGGCGACTTCGAGGCGCTGGCCCGCGCCCTGTCCAGCCCGGACGAGAACCAGCAGATCGAGGCAGTCCACCACCTCGCGGCGCTGCGCGACTCGCATGCGGTCGCGGCGCTGGCCGGCGCGCTCGCCCGCACCGGATCGGACCGGGTGGCCGAGCACATCCTGCAGGTGCTGCCTGCTTTCGGCGCGTCGGCCGCCGGGGCCGCGCCGGCGATCCAGTCGTTCGCCGGCCGCAGCGACGATCCGTTCCTCCAGCTCGGAGCGGCCGAGGCGCTGCTGCGCCTGGGCAACGCGTCCGGCTTCGCCGTCATCGGCGTGGTGCTGGGCGACGAGCCGCCGCTGCTTGTCGAGCAGAAGGCGGGGCAGCTCCTGCGCGAGATGACGGCGAGCGACTTCGGCGTCGGACGCAGCAAGCAGGACGGCGAGCGCGAGGCGGCCGTGCAGCGCTTCGGGACCTGGCTGCAGGGCAAGGGCAGGACGGTGCGCTGGCGGCCAGAGCTGCGCCGCTTCGACTGATCGGCAGGGTCGCCGCGCTCACGGCGCCGGGCGCGGCGACCGGCGGCCGTCGGGGCGGAGCGCCTGACGGTCGACCAGCACGCCGCGCTTCCACCGGGTGCGCTCGATCAGGGCGCCATCGGGACTGTACTGGCGGAACTCGCCGTCGCGCAGGTCGGCGCTGTAGATGCCCTCGTGCTCGACCTGGCCGCCCGTGTAGTACTCGGCGTAGGGGCCGTCGAGCTGGCCGCGCGCGTAGGTGGCGACCAGGGCCGGCTCGCCGCCCGGATGGAAGCGGCGGTAGCGCCCGGTCAGCGCGCCGGCGTCGTAGCTGGCCTCCAGCGCGAGGCGTCCGCCGGCACGCCACTCGGACCAGCGGCCGTGGCGGCGGCCGCGGTCGAAGCGGCCCTCGACCAGCAGGCGGCCGCCGGGGCCGAGCCGGCGGTATCTGCCGTGCGCGACGCCGTCGACCATGTCTGTCTCGCTGGCCAGGCGGCCGGCCCGATGCCAGGCGCGCTCGACGCCGGTGCCGCGCTCCATGCGGTAGCGGCCGGCCACGCGGCCGCGCGCGTCGTACGCGGTCCACTCGCCGTGCTTGCGGCCGTCGATGTAGGAACCGCGCTCGATCGGGCGGCCGCGGCGCGACCAGCGGCCGAACGGTCCGTGCAGGCGGTCGCCGCGATAGGTCGCGCGCGTGGCCAGCTCGCCGCTGGAGTGATACGTCGTCCACTCTCCCTCGCGCTTGCCGGCCCGGTAGCGGCCGCGGGCGCGCGGCCCGCCGCCGTCGCGATAGGCGATCCACGGGCCGTCGAGCATGCCGGCCGCGTAGTGCTCCTCCAGCTCGAGGCGGTCGCCGCGCCAGATGCGCCGCGCGCCGTGCAGCGCGCCGCCGCGCCACTCCTCCTCGACCTGCATGGTGGCGCGCGTCCCGACCGTGCGGCGGCCGTCGCGCGGCTGGGCGGCGGCCGGCCCCGCGCACAGGCCGGCTGCGAGGACGAGCATCCACCCGCGCGTCACCGCCGCTAGTCTACTCTGTCGACGTGCACCTGACCCGAGCGACGAGCGCGGCGATCCTGCTGGCGCTGCTGGGCCTGTCCGGCCGGCCCGGCTGGCGGAGCGCGGCCGCCGATCCCCGGCGCCAGGTGGCCCGCTCGGCGGAGGCCGGCGGCGAGCACATCCGCATCGCCACGTCGCGCGGCCCGGTCCATGTGTGGATCCCGGCCGGCTACCGCCAGGAGCGGGCCGGCATCGCGCTCTACGTGCACGGCTACTACATCCACGTGGACCGGGCGTGGACCGAGCACCGGCTGGCCGAGCAGTTCCGCGCCAGCGGGCGGGACGCGATGTTCATCGCCCCCGAGGCGCCGGCGGGCGGCGGCGACGAGGTCAGCTGGCCGGTGCTGGGCGAGCTGCTCGTCGAGATCAGGCAGCGCACCGGGCTGCGCCGGCCGTGGGGCCCGGTCGTCGCGCTGGCCCACAGCGGCGGCTACCGCACCGCGCTCGCCTGGCTCGAGCATCGGCCGCTCGAGCAGGTGGTGCTCATCGACGCGCTCTACGGAGAAGAGGACGCCTTCCGCGCCTGGCTGGAAGAGCCGCGCGGCCGGGCCGGCAACCAGCTCCTGCTGGTCGGCGGCGACACGATCCCGTGGACCGAGCCGTTCGTGCGCGAGCCGGGCGGCGGCGCGCCGGCCGCCACGGCGCGCGTCTTCGATCGGCTGCCCGACCGGGCGCAGGTGGTGGACGAGCGAGCGCGCGCGGCGCCGCTGCTCTACTTCCGAATCGCAGTACAGCCACATGCAGCTGGTCGAGGGCGGGCGCGCGATCCCCGTCCTGCTCCAGCTCACCCGCCTGCCCGCGCTGCGCTGACGTCGCCGGTCGCGCGTCCCCCGGCGCGGAGCTTGAGCGCGGCGTAGATGAGGCGGTGGGCCGGTGTCGGGATGCCGAGCTCCACGCCCAGACGCACCGCGGTGCCCGGGAACACGTCGATCTCGAGCGGCGCGCCCTGCCTGAGCGCGCGCAGCAGCGACGGCGTCATGTCGCGCGGCAGCCCATCGAGGATGGCGAGCGCCTCGGCACCGGCCGGCAGCGCCACGCCTCTGGCCTCTGCCAGGGCGCGCACCTCCTCGATGCACTCAATCAGCACCGCGCGGGTGTCCGGATCCTCGCGCACGGCGCCCAGCGGCGAGTCGGTCATCGCGCACAGGCCGGCCCACGGGTCGAGGAAGTAGAACTTCTTCCACAGCTCGTCGACCATCCTGTCCGAGGCGTGGGCGTTGATGCCGGCCTGCTGCATGAAGGCCGCGACCTCCGAGGCGCGCTGGCTGGCGCGGCCCTCGATCTCGCCGAGCACGATGCGGTTGAGCGGCCCGTTCTGCCGGATCAGCCCCGGCGCCGCGATCGTCGACGAGATCTGGCACAGGCCGGCCAGCACGTGATCGCGCCCGATCACCGCGGCCAGCCGATCCGCGATGTCGAGGCCATTGAGCAGCGGCAGCACCAGCGTGCCGCGGTCCAGAAGCGGCGCGATGCTCCTCGCCGCGCCGTCGAGATCGAACGTCTTGGGCGTGAACAGCACAAGGTCGACCGGCCCGATCTCCCCCGGATCGTTCGTCGCCACGACCTGGCGGAGCACGACGTCCGGCTTCCCCTCTCGCTCGACCGTGAGCCCTCGCTCGCGCATCGCCGCGAGGTGCGCCCCGCGCGCGATGAAGCCGACCTGGCGCCCCGCCTGCGCGAGCAGCGCCCCGTAGAAGCCGCCGACCGCCCCGGCGCCCATGACCGCGATCCTGTCCATGCCTGGGACATACATCATCAGCGCCGCGCGTCCAGCGCCGGCGACGAGATGCCGGCCCGGCGGGACCGGCGTGCTGGCCCCGGCCGGCTCGAGTAGCATGATCCGGGCGATGAGTCCGATCGACGAGAGGCGCAGGACCTCGTTCGATGCGAGGGCGCTGCAGTACGACGCGGTGCGGCCGGGCTATCCCGAGGCGCTCATCGACGAGCTGGTCGGGCTGAGCGGGGTCGGCGAGGGCGGGCGCATCCTCGAGGTGGGGGCGGGGACCGGGAAGGCGACGATGCTTCTGGCCCGGCGGGGGTTCGAGGTGATCGCGATCGAGCCGGGCGCCCAGATGGCGGCGGTGCTGCGGCGCAAGGCCGCCGGCCACCGGGTGGCGATCGCGGAGACGACCTTCGAGGCGTACGACGGCGACGGCGCGGTCGACGTCGTGATGTCGGCGCAGGCGTTTCACTGGGTGGCGCCGCGGGTGCGCTACGTGAAGGCGGCGTCGCTGCTGCGGCAAAACGGCGCGCTCGCGCTCCTGCGCAACGAGAAGGCGCATCCGGGTCCGGAGCTGCGCGCGGAGATCGACCGCGCCTACGCCGAGCACTTCCCGGAGGCGGGGCAGTACGACGGCACGCGCGACGTGCTCGGCGAGATCACGCTCGAGATCGACAGGAGCGGCTGCTTCGGTCCGGTGGAGGTGCGCACCTGCCCGTGGATCGCGGAGTACACGAGCGCCACGTACGTCCAGCTGCTCGAGACCTACTCCGACCACGCGGTGCTCGAGCCGTCGCGCCGCAGCCACCTCTTCCGCGCCATCGGGGCGGCGATCGATCGGCGCGGCGGCCGCATCGCGATCCCGTACATCGCGGCGCTTCACCTGGCGCGCGCGAGGTGATCACCGCGGCGCGTGGGCGCGGCGTTTCGTGGCATCCTGCCGCGATGACGCGGTGTTCGGTGGGGGCGTTGCTCGTGACGCTGGTGCTCGCGGCGGGCTGCTCGGACTCGGGCAAGCGGCCGGCCGGCCAGGGCGGCGGAGAGGGACAGGGAGGCGAGCCGCGTGGCAGCGCGACGGCGGGAGCACCGACCGCGCCGGCCGAGCAGGTGATTGCGATCGCCATCGCGGCCGGCGAGCGGGTCGGCGCGCCGGCGATGGAGCGCGACGTCGCCATCCCCCTCGAGGAGGCCGTCGGCCGCGTGCCGAACGTGACCGGAATGCGCAGCGTCTCCGGCGCGCAGTCCGTCAACCTGGACGTCTCGATGGCGAGCGGGACCAATCCGACCGCCGCGATGGGCGCGATCCAGGCAGCGGTGACGGCCGCGGCGCCGCGGCTGCCGGCCGGTATCCCGCCGCCCGAGATCCGCATGCGCCCCGCTCGCCGGATCTGGCTCTCCGCCGCGTCGGAGACCCTGTCGCAGGACCAGATGGCGTCGGTGGGCGACCGGATCGCGGAGTCGCTGTCGCGCACCCGCGGCGTGCGCAGCGTCGCGGCCATCTGCGGCGCCGGCGGCCCGGTGGTACGGGTGGTGGTCGACCCCGGCCGGCTGTCGGCGCTGGGCATCGACGTCGCCAGGCTGCGCAGCGAGGTCGGCGGCGCCGCCACGGGCGTCCGGACCATCGAGGACCTGTCCGGCGCGGTCCTGGCGACGGCAGCGGGCGGCGCGACGGTCGCACTGCGCGACGTCGCGACGGTCGAGCGCGGCGCGCGCCCTCCGCGGTGCGCGGCCACCGTCGGCGGGCGGCCCGCGCTGTCGATCGAGGTCGGGCTGGACGCCCAGGCGGCCGCTGCGGTCGAGAAGGAGATCGACGCCCTCACCGCCTCGCTGCCACGGGATGTCCGCCTCACCCGGCTCTCCGGCGACGTCCTCGAGCTCCATGTCCACCCGCCGGAGGGCATCGATCGAGACCGCCTGCGCGCGCTCGGCGCATCGCTGGCCGCGAAGATCGAGTCCACGCCGGACGTCAGCGGCGTCATCGTGGAGAGCGGCGACCTGCCGGCCACACCGGGCTCGCTCGCCCCGTCGATCCGCATTCTGGTCGCCGGCACCGCCGCGCCGGATCGGGTGCTCGCCGCCGCGGAGTCGCCCGACGCCGCGGTCCGCGTCGCCGCCGGTCCGGGCGCCACGGCGCCGTTCCTGATCCAGGGCGACGATCTCGAGGCCTTGCAGAAGGCCGCGCAGACCGTCACCGCCGCGGTGGCAAGGACGCCGGGCATCGCCGCGGCCGGCGTCGCCGGCGCGGCCCTGGCGCCGCGCGTCCGCATCGAGCTGGACGCGGCCGCCATCGCCGCGCGCGGCGTCCAGCGGCCCGATGTGACCGCGGCGATCGCGGCTGATCGCGGGCGGCGCCCCCGTCGGCGATCTGGTCGAGGGCGGCCGGCGCATCCCGATCCGCCTGGAGTTAGCCGGCGCGCCGTCCGACTCCGCCGATCCCGCGTCCATCGCCGGCCTCCTGCCGTCGCTGCGCGTGCGGGCGGGCAAGGACCTGGCGCCGCTGTCGTCGCTTGTCCAGGTCACGGCCGTGGCCGAGCCGCTCACCATCCTGCGCCACGGGCGCCGCCGCGCTCTCGAGGTCTGGTTCCGGCCGAGGCCCGGCACGTCGGCCGAGCAGGCGAGTGCAGCCGCGGCCGCCCGCCGCGCCGCCGAAGCGAGCCTGCCGGCCGGCATCGCGATCGCGCGTCCCTGAGCCGCCGGCCAGGCGTCAGCCGGCCGAACGCCGCCTGACCATCCCGGTGACCACGTAGCTGACCAGCGCGGCCGCGGTCAGCAGTCCCGCCCAGACCAGCAGCGTGCGATCGACGCGCTGGAAGCCGACGACCAGGATCCAGGCCGACAGCACCACCGACGCGCCGGCCGCCACCAGCGCCGTCGGTCGCGGGCGAGGCAGGTCGGGGCGGCGCCAGCGGATGCCGAACAGCGACGCGGCCACCAGCGCGGAGAAGAACACGAGCAGCGCGCCGACGTTCTGCAGCGCGTTCTTGAGCGAGTGGGTCCAGATGATGCCGATCGAGACCGCGCTCTGCAGCAGCACCGACCAGACCGGCGGCCGGCCGGCGTGCGCCGCCAGGAAGCGGGGCAGGTAGCCGTCTTCCGCCATTGTCGCGTACACGCGCGGCCCGACCATCGTCATCGCGCTCATGGCCGAGAAGAAGGCGAGCGCGACAAGGATCGACATCAGGCGGGCTCCGTCGGCGCCGATCAGCTTGACCGCCACCGCGTGGCCCAGCGTGACGCGTGTCGCGGCTGACCGCGTCGGCGGCGGCGCCCGGCGTCAGGTTGGCGACGAACACCCAGTTGACCAGCAGGTACAGCACGCCGACCGCGGCGCAGCCGATCAGCATGGCGCGCGGCACGTCGCGGGCCGGGTGGCGGAACTCGCTGGCCGCGTAGGCCGCCGCGTTCCAGCCGGTGAACGCGAAGGCGATCCAGAACAGGTTGCCGAAGAAGGGGCCGGCCTCGAAGCCGGTCGAGCCGGTCGGCGGCGTCCAGGTCGGCCACGCGTTGTCGCCCAGGGTCAGGCCGAGCACCACGAAGCCGGCCAGGAGCAGCACCTTGAGCGCGATGAGCAGGTCCTGCGTCCACTTCGACGTGACCAGCCCGAGGCTGTGGAACAGCGCCAGCACCGCGATGAGCGCGGTCGCGACCGCGCGGTGATGCGAGAGCGGCGTGACCGTGCCGATGAACGCGGCCGCGCCGATCGCGTTGATGGCGATCGGCGCCGCGAACCCGATGAGCAGCGACGCCCAGCCGGCCAGGTAGCCGAGCAGCGGATGCACGAGGTCCGACAGGTAGCGGTACTCGCCGCCGGAGCGCGGCAGCATCTGCGCGACCTCGGCGTAGGCGCGCGCCCCGGCCATGGCCAGCACCATGCCGACCAGCCAGTCGAACAGGATCCAGCCCGGCCCCATCTCCTGGGCCATGAAGCCGGCGCTGAGGAACACGCCGGCGCCGATCATGTTGGCGGCGACCAGCCCGACGCCGGACCACAGGCCGAGCAGCCGCGCGCGTCGCCCGCGCCGCTCACGGCCGCGGCTCCGCCACCGGCATCCCGGTCAGCCCGGCGATCATGTCGATCAGCATGTTGGTCTCGCCCGCGTCGAGCGAGACTTGCAGCACCACCTCGGCGCCGCTCTGGGCCAGCTCGAGCTTGCTGACCACGGCGATCACCCGCGGGTCGCGCGTGGCCGCAGACATCGCGGCCCGCTGCTCGCGGAACGTGCGCGCCGCCGCCTCGGCCTCCTCCTCGCCGGCCAGGCGCAGGCCGAGCACCACGCGCACCGTGCTGCCCGTCACCCTCGCCGTCGGCGGTGACGAAGAAGCCCTCGAGGGCGGGCACGCCGGGGCCGAACCCGGCCATGCGCTTCTGCGCGTCCGGCGGCAGCGGCCCGGCCATCCAGAACGCGGCGCGGGTGCGCACGCGGCCGACGTAGCTCATCAGCTTCTCGTCGGTGCGCACGCCGGGCTGGCCGGCGATCGCGTTGAGCGCGGCGGCCGGGTCCTCTGCCTGCGGCGCCACCACGGCGATGTCGCGGGTCGGCCAGTAGACGTGGCCGCGCTGCTTGCGCGCGCCGTACACGGTCACCGACCCGTCCTGCACCGCGGTCATGGCGTCGCCGGCTGCGGTCGGCCACCTGGATGATGCAGGTGCCGATCGCGTCGCGCCGGAACGAGCCCTTCATGGCGACGAACACGCTGTCCGGCGCGCCGGCGCCGCCGATGGCGGCGACCGCGAGGTCGAGGCCGCGGCGCGGATCGAGCCCGCAGCTCCGGGCGATCGACCGGCGGCAGCGGAGCCTCCGGCAGCCACTCGAGCAGCCGGGCCAGCGCCGGCACCGCGCGCACCCGGGCCGCGTGGATCCCGACCACCGCCCACGCGTCGCCCGGCAGGTGCTCGAGCATGGTGGCCACCTCGGGTGTGACCTCGCCGGCCGGCAGCGCGTCCTTGCCGCAGCCGACCCCGGCGATCGCCGCGGCGACCGAGGCCGCGACCAGGCCTGCCGCTGCGCGGCCTCCAGCAGCGCGGGCCGCAAGGCGCCTGTGACCGGGTTTCACTCGGAACCTCCGCTGCCGCTCAAGGACCCTAGCATCGCACCGGGTTCGACGCGGCGCAGCAACGACCTCTTGACGCCCTCCCTACCATTCGGTAGACAATTGTCGTTCGATCGGTAGACGTCATGGCCGTTCCGGACCCCAGCAAGGCGCCCCTCGCCACCCCCGAGCAGATCCTGGTCGCCGCGACCCGGCTGTTCGCCGCCGGCGGCTACGGCGGCACCTCGCTGCAGGACGTGGCCGACGCGGTCGGCATCCGCAAGCAGTCGCTGCTCTATCACTTCCCGTCCAAGGACGCGCTGCGCCGCCGCGTGCTCGACATGCTGCTGCTGCGCTGGAACGACGTGCTGCCGCGCCTGTTGCTCGCGGCCACCTCCGGCGAGGGGCAGTTCGACGCGGTGGTCGCCGAGACCATCACGCTTCTTCGCCGAGGATCCGGACCGCGCGCGCCTGCTGCTGCGCGAGATCCTCGATCGCCCGGCCGACGTGCAGGGCATGGTCGAGACCCACATCGCGCCGTGGGTCGAGGTCGTGTCCGGCTACATCCGCAAGGGCATCGAGCGCGGCGACATCCCGGCCGACGTCGATCCCCAGTCCTACGTCCTCGGGGTCATGCACCTCATCCTGTCGGCGGTCGCGACCGGCGACTGCTTCGGCCGCGTGGCCGATCGCGGCCGCCAGATCGCCGAGGTCCTCCGCATCGCCAAGTCGAGTCTCTTTCGCCAGCGCGCCGGCGCCACCCCCCAGCAAAGGGTTTGAAATGGCCAACTTCTTCAAGGACAACCCGGATCTCCAGTTCTACTTCGAGCGCGGCATCGACTGGCAGCGGCTCGCCGAGCTGACCGAGCACGGGTTCGTGCAGGCCGACGGCTTCAAGAGCACCAGCCGAGGCGGTCGACTTCTACCGCGACATCGCCGAGATGGTCGGCGAGCTGGTGGCCGAGGAGGTGGCGCCGCTGGGGCCGGCCGTCGACCGGGACGGGGCGCGCTACCAGGACGGCGAGGCGGTGGTGCCGCCGGCGATGGAGGCGCTGTTCCGCAAGCTGGCCGAGCTGGACCTGCACGGCATGTGCTTGCCGCGCGAGCTGGGCGGCCTCAACTGCCCGCTGATGGTCTATCTGCTCAGCACCGAGCTGTTCGCGCGCGCCGACGTGTCGATGATGTCGCACTTCGCGTTCCACGGCGGCATGGCGATGGCGATGCTGCAGCTCAGCATGATCGAGGGCACCACCGACATCGATCAGGCCACCGGCATCATCCGGTCGACCCGCTTCCGCGAGGAGATCGCCGAGATCGCCACCGGGCGGGCGTGGGGCAGCATGGACATCACCGAGCCGGACGCCGGCAGCGACATGGCCGCGCTGCGCGCGGTCGGGCGCCAGGAGCCGGACGGCAGCTGGACGGTGAGCGGGCAGAAGATCTTCATCACCTCCGGCCACGGCAAGTACCACTTCGTCATCGCGCGCACCGAGCCGGACGCCGAGGGTCTGGCCGGGCTGTCGATGTTCCTGGTGCCGACCTACCGCGAGGAGGGCGGCGGGCGCGTGCGCCTGGCCACGCTCGATCGCATCGAGGAGAAGCTGGGCCACCACGGCTCGGTCACCGCGGCGGTCACCTTCGACCGCACGCCGGCCCACCTGGTCGGCAAGCGCGGCGACGGCTTCCGCTTCATGCTGCGCCTGATGAACAGCGCCCGCCTGGCGGTCGGCTTCGAGAGCATCGGCGTGTGCGAGGCGGCCTACCGCCTGGCCCGCGACTACGCGGCCGCAGCGCCCGTCGATGGGCAAGACCATCGATCGCCACGAGATGATCGCCGACTACCTGGACGAGATGGCGCATCGAGATCCAGGGGCTGCGCGCGCTGGCCATGTACGGCGCTTTCGAGGAGGAGATCGGGCAGCGCCTGGCCATGGTCGGCAAGGTCGTCCGAGTCGCGCCGCCACCAGACCAACGCGCGCCGGGTCACGCCGCTGCTCAAGTACCTGGCCGCGGAGAAGGCGGTCGAGATGGCGCGCCGCTGCATCCAGATCCACGGCGGCAACGGCTACATGACCGAGTACGGCGCCGAGAAGCTGCTGCGCGACGCGCTGGTGATGCCGATCTACGAGGGCACCAGCCAGATCCAGGCGCTCATGGCGATGAAGGACACGCTGGCCAGCGTGCTGCGCGACCCGCAGGGCTTCGTGCGCAGGACGGCGCACGCGCGCTGGCGCTCGATGTCGGCGCGCGACCCGCTCGAGCGGCGGGTGGCGCGGCTCGAGGCGCTGTCGCTGCGCGCGCAGCGCCACCTCATCACGCGCACGGCGGCCGACAAGCTGCGCTCGCTGCGCGGCCAGTCGCCGGTCAGCTGGCCGAGCGCGCTGCGCCGCAACTGGAACCCGAAGCGCGACTTCGCCTTCGCCATGCTGCACGCCGAGCGGCTGTGCAAGCTGATGGCCGACGCCGAGATCGCGTCGGTGCTGTGGGCGCAGGCGCAGGCTCACCCGGAGCGCCGCGAGGTGCTCGAGCGCTACCTCGACCGCGCCGAGCCGCGCTGCCGCTACCTGGTCGACGAGATCACGACCACCGGCCAGCGCCTGCTCGCCGAGCTGGCCGAGCGCGAGCGCACCGCCGCGCCGGCCGCGGAGCCGGTCGTGGCCCCGGCCCCCGCGCCGGTGGCTGCCGCCGACCCGGTGCGCGCCGCCGGGTAGCCCGCAGGATCAGTCGAGCAGGGCGAGAAGGTCCTCGCGCGTCAGCCCGGCGGCCTGGTCGGCCTGGCCCAGCGCCGCGTCGGCCAGGGCGCGCTTGCGCTGCTGCAGGGCGAGGAGCCGCTCCTCGACCGTGTCGCGCGCGACCAGGCGGTAGATGACGACCGGGCGCTCCTGGCCGATGCGGTGGGCGCGGTCGGCGGCCTGGTCCTCGACGGCCGGGTTCCACCACGGGTCGAGCAGGAACACGTGATCGGCCGCGGTCAGGTTCAGGCCGGTGCCGCCCGCCTTGAGCGAGGCGAGCATGACCGGCGGGCCGTCGTCGGACTGGAAGTCGCCGACGACGCCGGCGCGATCGCGCGTCGAGCCGTCGAGGCGGGTGAAGCGGATGCCGGCCGCCTCCAGGTGCGGCTCGACGAGATCGAGCAGCGACGTCCACTGCGAGAAGACCAGCGCCTTGTGGCCGTCGGACACGGCGCTGTCGAGCGCCTCGAGCAGGCAGACCAGCTTCGACGAGCGCGTCGGCGTGCTGGCCGGGCAGCAGGCCCGGGTGGCAGGCGGCCTGGCGCAGGCGCAGCAGCGCCTCGAGCGCGGCCATCACGCCGGCGCCCTCGGACAGGCGGGCGACCAGGTCGGCCTGGGTCGCGGCGCGCACCGCGTCGTAGACCGCGCGCTCCTCGGCGTCGAGCTCGACCGGCAGCACGCTCTCGGTGCGCGGCGGCAGCTCCGGCGCCACCTCGCGCTTGAGCCGGCGCAGCAGGAACGGGCGGATGCGCTCGCGCAGGTGGGCGGCGGCCTCCGGGCGTCCGGCGGCGATCGGCGCGGCGACGCGTCGCGCGAAGTCGGCGCGGCCGCCCAGCAGGCCCGGGTTGGTGAAGTGGCAGACGCTCCACAGCTCGTCGAGCCGGTTCTCGACCGGCGTGCCGCTCAGCGCCAGGCGGAAGTCGGCGCGCAGGGCGTAGGCCGCGTGCGCGGCCTGGCTGTCCGGGTTCTTGATCGCCTGCGCCTCGTCGAGGATGGCGGCGTGCCAGCGTCACGGCGCAGAGCTCGTCGCGATCGCTGCGCAGGAGCGCGTAGCTGGTCAGCATCACGTCGGCGGCCGGGTCGAGCGCGCGGCGCGGGCCGTGATAGAGGCAGACCGACAGGTCGGGGCGGAAGCGGGCGATCTCGGCGGCCCAGTTGTGCAGCACGCTGGTCGGGCAGACGACCAGCGCGCGCGGCTCGAGCGCGGCCAGCGCCTGCACCGTCTTGCCCAGGCCCATGTCGTCGGCCAGCACCGCGCCGAGGCCGGCCCGGCGCAGGAAGCACAGCCAGTCCACGCCGTCGGCCTGGTAGTGGCGCAGCTGACCGGTGAAGCCGGCCGGCAGCGACGGCGGTCGGGATGCCGGCGTCCGGCTCGAGCAGCGCGGCCAGCCGCTCGACGGCGCGCGGGCGCGGCAGGTCGAGCGCGTCGCACAGGCGGGCCAGGGACGGCACCACGGCCGGCGCCGACCTGCGCCGCTCCTCGCCGCGCGCCGACAGCAGCGACAGCACGCGGTGGCCGTGCCGGGCCAGAAAGTCGGCCGGCAGCGGCGCCCAGCCCCCGCCCTCGAGCGGCAGCAGGTCGAGCCCGTTCTGCCACGCGGCCACCACCGCGGCGGCCGAGGCGCGCCGCACCTCGCCGCGCACCGGCTCGGAGGTGTCGAACCACAGATCGAACTCCGCGCCGGTCGCCTCGTCGCCTGCGTCGCCGGTGTCGCGCACCGAGAGGTGCGGCACCAGCGCGACCTCGTGGATGGCGTCGGCGATGCCGTGCGGATCGTCGCCGCGCTGGTAGGCGCGCACCCGCTCGGTCAGCGCGCGCGCCTCGGCGCCGGCCGCTGTCACCCGCCGGCCCGGCACCATGTTGAGCTCGTCGCGCAGCACGGTCAGCAGATCCGCCTCGGCGCGGCGGTCGCGCACGGGAGCCGGCGGCCGCAGCTGCACCAGGCGGTCGCCGTCGATGCGGGCGAGCACCGGGTCGCCGTAGACCAGGGTGGGCAGCACCGAGATGCGCTGGCCGTCGCCGGTCACCTCGAGCTGGATGCGCGGGCGCGCCTCGCGGGTGGAGCGGGGCAGGCGCCGGCTGCGCACCTCGACCTCGACGTCGCGGCGCAGGGCGGGCAGCATCTGCGTCACCAGCTCGCCCAGCTCCTCGGGCGCGTAGTCGCGGATGAGCGGCAGGAGCTCCCAGCGCGCGCCGGCCACCAGGGTGTGGCCGAGCGGGTGCAGCACGCCGTGGCACAGCCCGACCCCGTCGCCCGGCACCTCGTCGACGGCCGGATCGGCCATCACCGCCAGGCGCACGCCGTCGCCGCGATCGGTCACCGCGCCGCGCGGCAGCACTCGCTCGCCCGACGCGCCGACCGGCTGGCCGTCGAGGGTGATGCGGTCGCAGCCGGCCAGGGCCGACAGCAGGGTGTCGGCCATCTCGCCGGCGATGACCGAGCGCGGGGCGCCGGTCAGCAGGCGATCGACCTCGAGGTCCGCCTGGGTCGGGCGCAGCCCGGCGGCCACGTCGCGCGCCCGCCCGGACGCCACCGCCATCAGCGACGTGGGCAGCTCCCTCTCCGGGGCGCCGGTCGCCAGCACGGTGCGGCGCAGGACCAGGCCGCGCTCGCCGCGCGCGAAGCGGTAGCGCAGCTCGGCGACGCCGCCGGCGTCGAGCTGATCCTGGGTGAGCGCGATGACAGCGGCGGCCACGTGGGCGCAGGCGCCGGCGCGGCCGCCGCAGTCACAGTCCCACTCGCCGTCGTCCGGGTACAGCACCACGGTGGGCGCGATGGCCTTGCCGCGCGCGGCCACCCGCAGCACGATCTCGCCGCCGTCGCCGCTCTCGCGCGTGACCGCCCCCTCGCGGGCCATGGTGACCCCCTGCGACCACAGGCCGCGCGGGCAGGCCTCGCGCACGGCTTCGAGCAGGCGTTCGTGACTCACGCCGGAGTGCTACACCGGCGCGATCCCGCTGTCTATCGCCGGCGGCGGCGGAGCACCACGGCCGCGCAGACCGCCGCCATCAGGAGCATGCCGACCTGGCTGCCCGGGTTGCCGCCGACCCGGCAGTCGCAGAGGCTCAGCCCGTCGTCGTCGTCGTCGCGCGGGCACTCCGACGACGGGATGCGGATCTCGCGCGTGACTCGTGTACTCCTCGTGGAAGATGTCGGACCCGGTGCGAGCGGCGACCGGATCCTCGTCGGCGGTGCGCGACAGGTCGACGTCGAGGAAGCTGGCGGTCAGGAAGGTCGGCCGCTCGTCCGGCACCCAGTCGGCGTACGACAGCGTGGCGCCGGGCATCTCGTAGCGCCCCTCGGCGGCGACGTAGACCTTGAGCAGGGCGCGGCCGCCCTCCGGCTGGCGCGCCACGCCCAGCGGGACGCGCATGTCGTTGCCCTCGAAGGTGAACGACAGCGGCTCGAGCCCGCCGCTCTCGACCGCGTGGTCCGACGAGACGCGCACCGCGGTGACGATCCAGCCCGCCTCCAGATATGGGCGCAGGGCGGCGATGTCGTCGTCGTCGTGGTTGTACTCGGCCCGGTCGAGCCAGTCGGCCAGCTCGTCACCGTCGCGCACGCTGAGGATGGCGACGTGGTAGCTGCCGACGGTGTTGACCCGGATGTAGCCGTCCGGTGTGCCGGCGTCGGCCGCTCCCTCGCCCGACGGATCCGGCGGCTCCCAGCCGCCGCTGCCGGTCTCGACGTAGCCGCCGCAGCCGGTCGACGCGCTGGCGCCGCCGAACTTCGGGTCATTGCACTGGTAGCCGAGCTTCTTGTCCTCGATGTAGCGCTCCTCGACGATCTCGCGCGGCGCGGTGGTGGCCGCCAGGTCGAGGAAGGTGGACTCGGGCGCGGTCTCGACCACCGGCGCCGCCGGCGTCACCATGAGCAGCGCGAAGCGCGACCCGTCCGCGCCGATCGAGAAGCGCGGCTGCACGATCCAGGTCACTGTGTCGGCGATGTGCGGCTGGCAGGGCCCGCCGTCGGCCGGGCCGGCGTCGGCCGGGGCGGCATCGCCCGGCGTCCCTGCATCGCCCGGCGTCCCTGCATCGCGCGGCGCGCCGGCGTCGCCCGGGGCCCCGCCGTCGCGAGGGGCGGCATCGGCAGGAGGTGGCATCCCTCCGTCGGACGCGCCGCCGTCGGGCGCGCCGCCGTCCGGGTCGGGCGGCCGCTCGCAGCCGACCGGCACGGCGGTGCGCTTGATGACGAGCAGCTCCTGGTCCGGCGTGATGGCCGGCGGGGCGCTGCCCTTCTCTGTCACCTCGCGGCAGATCGCGCCGGCGTCGCGCGAGGCAAGAGAGAGGATCGAGATGGCGGGAATCCACCAGCGGACGAGCGGCATGGCCGGGCACAGGGCAGAACGCGTGCCATGAGCCGGCGCAGGTCATGTCGGCGACTTTGCCCTGTGGCGATCGGGGCCGGCGGTTCGAATCCTGACCTCGATGTCAGGATCCGGCCGGGAAGGCTACTGGCAGCGCGGCCGGTCCGGCACCAGCCAGATGCCCTGCAGCACGGTCAGGCGCGGCCCGTCGGTCGTGCGCTCCACCTCGGCCCGGGTGGCGATGATGTGGCCGCGGTCGCACCCGGCGGCGTCGCGCAGCGGCGGGATGGAGTCCAGGACCTGGGTGTCGAACCACCTCTGGAGTCCGGCGGACAGGTCGGCCGTGGCGGTGACCCCGCCGCCCATGTCGGCGACCAGCCGGTTGTCGCGCAGGGTCAGCGACAGGTCGTCCAGCTGCATCGTCGTCGCGCTGTTCCCGCCCAGCATGAGCTCCACGGCGCGGAAGCCGGCCACGCGCTGGGCCTGGCCCGGGACGGGGTACGCTGCGCGGGTGTCGGGGACGCCGATGAAGCGGTCGGGCGCGGCGAGGCCGAGCAGGACCACGCAGCGGTGACGGCCCGAGCGTGGCGTGCATGCCTGCACGTCGCCGCCCAGCACGCGCCCCAGCGCCTCGGCGCCGCCCAGCTCGGCCAGCGCTTCGATGCGGTCGCCGATGTCGTCGAAGGTCGCGCCGTCGATCATGCGCGGCTCCGCCGGCGGCTCGCTGCGAACCTCGCGCGGGGTGACGCCGGCGCGGTCGAGCGCGGCGGTCAGCCGGTCGGTCTGCGAACCGAGCGAGAGGTTCACGGCCGACAGCGGCCCGACCGCGGCGATCAGCGCCACGATCGCGGTCAGCGCCGGGACCTGCCAGGTCAGCGGGCCGCGCCGGCGGATCCAGCGCGCCGTGCCCCAAAGCGCGAGCAGGCCGAGACAGCCCAGCGCGTACATGCGCGAGACCCGCATCGGGGTGAGGCCGTGCTGATCGATGCGCACCCACAGCGCCCACATGGCCAGCGGCAAGAGCGCGAGCAGGATGGCGGCGAAGGCGCGCGAGAGCCGCACCGGGCCGGCGCCGGTCCACGGGTGCGGATCGGCCGGCGACAGCGTCCGCTCGCGCCGCGACGCGACCAGCGACTCGATGACGAGGGTGGACGCGAAGCCGATGGCGCCGGCCGCGACGATGAGCGGCGAGACCATGTTGACCGGCAGCTCGCCGCGCGCGATCACCCACGCCTCGTACGCGACCAGGATGCCGAGCATGGCGACCAGGAACGGCGCCGCCACGCGGGCGATCAGCCGCCGCCACAGCTCCGGCACCCGGCCCTGCGCCTGTCCGGGCAGCAGCCGGTGCAGGTAGCCGAGCGCGAGCATGCCGGCGATGAGGCCGATCCCGTCCAGCCACGCGTCCTCGAGCTTCAGCCCGAACAGCCGGTGCACGCCGAACAGCCCCTCGATGGAGACCACCAGCACGCCGGTCGCCACCATCGCGGCGCCGAGCAGCAGCCCCGAGGAGGTCGTCTCCTCGCTGAAGCGGCGCACGAAGTCGGCGAACCCGACGGTGCGCTCGCCGGGCGGAGCCGCGGCGGCCGCCGCCAGAAACGGGATCATCACCGCGGCCAGCAGGCCCAGCCCGAAGCGCCAGGCGAAGGCACTCTCGTGATCGAGCCCGCACCCGCCGATGCCGAACGCGGCCGCGGCCGCCGCGCCGGCCATGAGATACGAGGCGCTGCGCCGAGATGCGTCCGGCGCGGCGCAGGATGGTGACCGCGAACAGGAGCGGCACCGCCACCACGGCGGCGAAGAAGCAGCGGGCCGCCAGCCCGACCTGGGCCAGCGGCTCCGGCTCGATGATGTTGCCGCGGCGGGCGACCATGACCCAGAGCGACACCACGGCCACGGCAGTGGCGGCCGACTCCAGCGGAAGCGCGCGGAAGGCGGCGCGAATGTGGTGGTGCGTGCGGGCGATCCAGCTCATCCCGGATGCAACGACCGACCCCACGTCGCGTATTTCCGCGGGCAACGATCCTGACGGCCTCGCGTATAAGTAGGACCATGCGAACCGCCGCCGCGCTCCTGTTCACCCTGTCGCTGGTCGCGTGCCAGAAGGACGTCGACCAGACCGAGAAGCCCAAGGGGCCGCCCCAGCCGGACGACGTCATCGTCGTCCTGTCCGCGCGCTCGCTGGTCGAGCCGATCGCGCACATCCAGCAGTACGCCGAGGCGATACGCCCGGGCTCTGGCGCCGCCATCACGCAGCAGGCCGCGGCGACCGCGCTGGCCCGGGCCATCGGCGCGACCAGCATCGACGGGATCGCGCTCGACAAGCCGATCCACGTCATCCTGCTCGACCCCAAGAAGTACCCGAGCCCGCTCCTCCTGCTCGGGCGCGGCGACGCGGCCGTGCTGCAGCCGGGCGGAACGGTCGCGGTGAAGGGCCAGAACGGAAACGCGCTGCTCGGCGACAAGGCCGCGGTGGAGATGTGCTCCGCGTGGGCGTTCGGCAACCTGGCCGCGCAGGAAGCGCCCGCGTCGCCGACCGCGCGGGCGAGCCTGCGCAAGCTGGTGGAGCGCTATCGCGCCGAGATCGAGCAGGGCAAGCAGTTCATGGGGCAGGCGATGCAGACCGGCGGCAGCGCGGGCATGGCCAAGATCATCCAGGTCGAGATCGACCTCCTGGTCCGGCTCGCGTCCCAGACCGAGGAGGTGCGGTTCGTGCTCGACGCAAGCGCCACCGAGGCGTGGTTCGAGCTCGGATTCACGCCCACCCCCGGCTCCACCTTCGAGGCGTTCAACAAGTCCCAGCGCCCGGCGTCGGCGGCGCTGCTGTCGCGCCTGCCCGGCACGCCGGCGGCCTCGATGCTGCTGGCCGGCGACTACGAGCTGGGGCCGCTGCGCGGCTTCATCTACGACCTGATGGCCGAGACGGTCGCCTCCTGGTCGGGGCAGAAGGCCGACGACGCCTTCCGCAAGCGCTGGGATGAGCTGCTGGCCCACTTCCAGGGCCCGATCGGGGCGAGCATGAACCAGGGCGCGGGCCTGCAGACCTCGATGCAGCAGCTGATCGCCGTCGATGACGGGCGCAAGACGATCGCCGCCATCAAGGCGCTGTTCCCCTGGAAGCAGCCGACCACGATCGACATGTTCGGCATGATGAAGGTGCAGATGACCCCGCGCGACGCGGCTGCCACCCACGACGGCGTCAGCATCGACGAGATGACGATGCGCTTCGATCTCTCCTCCCTGCCGCCGCAGGAGCAGCAGATGATGCGCCTGATGTACGGCGAGGAGGCCAAGATCATGATGGCAGGCTTCGACAAGCACATGGCGATCACCTGGGGCCCGAACGCGCTGCCGGACATGCAGAAGACGATCGACATGGCCCGCCGCGGGCCGCCGGTGGCGCTGTCGGCCGGCAGCAAGGCGTCCTTCGACGCCGCGGCCGGGCGCAAGGCCAGCTACATCATCTTCATGAACATGGCCTCGTCGCTGGCGGTGGTCACCGGGCGCACCGTCCAGACCGACACCGGCGTCGCCTTCGAGATCGGCTTTCCGGAGGGCAGGGCGACGATGCGCATGGGCCTGCCGTCAGCGCACCTGCGCGCCATCATGGGCTCGTTCCCGCAGTAGCGCGCGGCCGCGGCCTACACCGACAGCCGGGCGAACAGTCGCCCGGCTCGCTCGCGCGCGTCGGCCACCACCGCGTCGCGGTCGATGGTCAAGAGCCGCCGATCGCGCACCACCACGCGGCCGTCCACGACCACGTCGGTCACGTCGGTCGAGCGGCAGGCGTAGACCACGGCGGCGTACGGGTCGGCGGTCGGCACCACGTGCGCGCCGCGCATGTCGACCGAGATGACGTCGGCCCGCTTGCCGACCTCGAGCGATCCCACCTCGGCCTCGAGGCCCAGCGCGGCGGCGCCGCCCATCGTCGCCATGCGCACCACCTCGGAGGCGGGCATGGCGCGCGGGCCGCCGCGCGGCCGGTGGATGAGCCCGGCCAGCCGCATCTCGAGGAAGCCGTCCAGGTTGTTGTTGCACGGCGCGCCGTCGGCGCCCAGGCTCACCGCCACGCCCTCGGCCATCAGCTCCGGCACCGGGGCGATGCCGGAGCCGAGCTTGAGGTTGGACGACGGGCAGTGCAGGAGGTGGGTGCCGGTCTCGCGCAGGACGCCGCGCTCCTCGTCGGTCAGCCACACGCAGTGGGCCAGGCACACGTCGCGCCCGCTCAGGCCGAGCCGGTGCAGGTGGACCACGTTGTCTGCCCCGCGCCGCCTGACCACCTCGGCCACCTCGCCGCGGTTCTCGCTGGCGTGGGTGTGGACGCGGACGCCGGCGGCGCGCGCCTGCTGCGCCGTCTCGCGCAGGAGATCGTCGGTGCAGGACAGCACGAAGCGCGGCGCGTAGGCGTAGCGCAGGCGGCCGCCGTCGCGCCCGTGCCAGTCGCGCAGCAGGCGCGCCGACTCGGCCAGCGACTCGGCCGTGCTCTCGCGCAGCCCGGCCGGACAGGACGGGTCGTCCATCATCGCCTTGCCGATGGTGGCGCGCAGGCCGGTGTCGCGCGCGGCCTCGAACAGCGCGTCGGTGTGGCGCAGCGTGCCCATGTCCAGGATGGCGGTGGTCCCGCCGGACAGGAGCTCCACGCAGGCCAGCCGGGCCGACGCCGCCACGTCGTCGCGGCCCAGCGCCGCCTCGTACGGCCACACGACGCGGGTCAGCCAGTCGAGCAGCTCGAGGTTCTCGGCCCGCCCGCGCGCCAGGGTCTGGCACATGTGCACGTGCGACTGCACCAGGCCGGGCATGACCACGCACCCGGTCGCGTCGATGATCTGGTAGTCGCCGGTCTCGGGCGTGTACGAGCCGCCGACCTGGACCAGCAGCCCATCCCGGCAGGCCACGTCGCCGTCCAGGACGCGCGACTCGCCGTCGACGGTCAGGATCGCGCCACCGCGCAGGATCACCTCGCTCATGGCGTCACTCGTCGCCGCCGTGCCCCGGCCCGAGCTGATCGCGGCGGAACCCGTGCGGCAGGAGCTCGGCCAGGGTGAGCTCGCGCCGCTCGCCGTCCGGGTTGAGCAGGATGACCCGCAGGGCCGCCGGATCGCCGGCGAACTCGGTCAGCGTCTGCAGGCACATGCCGCACGGCGCGGCCGGCGGCGAGCTGGTGGTGACCACCGCCGCTGCGTCGACCTTGCGCGCCCCGGCGAACACCGCCGCGCGCCACCGCGCTGCGCTCGGCGCAGATGGCCAGGCCGTACGACGCGTTCTCGACGTTGGCGCCGGCGTAGATCTCGCCGCCGGCCAGGATCGCGCAGCCGACCGGATAGTCGGAGTAGGGGGCGTAGGCCCGCTCCTGCGCCTCGAGCGCCCGCGCCACCAGCTCCTCGATGTCCGGCTCCTGCGCCCGCTCGCGGGAGCTCATGTCGGCTTCTCCGCGGCCAGGCGCGCCAGGATCTGGTCGAGCAGCGCCTCGAACTGGCCGCGCACCCGGTCGGCGGTCTCGGTGACCTCGTCGTGCGACAGCGGCCGGCCCTCGCCCAGGCCCGCGGCCCAGTTGGTGATGCAGGAGATGGCCAGCACGCGCGCGCCCATGTGGACCGCGGCGATCACCTCCGGCACCGTCGACATCCCGGTCGCGTCGGCGCCCAGGATGCCGAGCATCTTCACCTCGGCGGGCGTCTCGTAGGCCGGGCCCGGCCGATCCGGCGTAGACGCCCTCGGCCAGCTCGACGCCGGCGGCGGCCGCCGCCTCGCGCGCCAGATCGCGCAGCTCGGCCGGATAGGCGCGGGTCATGTCCGGGAAGCGCGGCCCGATCCGCGTCGTCGTTCTCGCCGCGCAGCGGGCTCTCCGGGAACAGGTTGATGTGGTCGCGGATCAGCATCAGCGTGCCGGGCCCGTGCTTGCAGGCCGCCGGCGGCGTTGGTGACGATCGAGCGTGCGCGCGCCCAGCGCGACCAGCACGCGGGCCGGGAAGGCGACCTGGCGCGGCGCTGTGTCCCTCGTAGAAGTGGATGCGCCCCTGCATCGCCGCGCAGGTCGAGGCCGCGGCGCATGCCGATGACCATGCGGCCGGCGTGACCCGGCACCGTCGACGGCGCGAAGCCGGGGATGTCGCCGTACGGGATGGCGACCGGCCGCTCGAGGCGGTCGGCGAAGCTGCCCAGGCCGCTGCCCAGGATGAGGCCGACCGACGGCTGTGCGCCCGGCGCGCGCTCGCGCACCGCCGCCACCGCCGCGGCCAGCTGATCGTGGAGCGAGGCACGCGCCCGGCTTGCCGGGCGGCGCGCCGAACACGCTGGACGGGTTGCGCCGCCGCGGCCGGTCCTTGTCCGAGCTCATCGCAGGACCTCCAGCACCCACGAGGTGCGCGGCACCGACGTCGCCGGTCCCAGCCGGTAGGCGCCGGCCACCATGTCGCGGGCCGCGGCGATGTCGCCGGCGCCCGCCCGGGTCGACAGAAGAAACGCGAGCGGCTCGCCGCGCTCCACCCGGTCGCCCAGATGCACGGCCAGCTCGATGCCGGCCGCCGGATCGATCGTGTCCTCCACCCGCCGCCGCCCGGCGCCGAGCACGAGCGCCGCGGTGCCGATGTCGCGCGCGGCCATGGCGCGCACCGTGCCGCCCTCCGCGGCCAGCACCGGCGTGCGCTGGGTCGCCTGCGGCAGCACGCCGCCCGGATCGTCGACGACGCGCGGGTCGCCGCCCTGGGCCTCGACCACCTTGCGGAACACCTCGAGGGCCGAGCCGTCGTCGAGCGCGCGGGCCATGCGGGCGCGGCCGTCGTCGGCGTCGCTGGCCAGCCCGGCCAGGACCAGCATCTCGGCGCCCAGGGTCACGGTCAGCTCGCGCGTGTCGGGCGGACCGCCGCCGCCCAGCACCTGGATGCTCTCGGCCACCTCGACGGCGTTGCCGACCAGGCGCCCGATCGGCGCGTCCATGTTGGTCAGCACCGCGGTCACCCGCACGCTTGGCCGACGCGCCGATCGACTGGATGGCGCGGGCCAGCTGGACCGCGTCGGCCCGCGACTTCATGAACGCGCCGTCGCCGACCTTGCAGTCGAGCACCAGCGCGTCGATGCCCTCGGCCAGCTTCTTGGACATGATCGACGAGGCGATGAGCGGGATCGACTCGACCGTGCCGGTGACGTCGCGCAGGGCGTAGAGCCGGCGGTCGGCCGGCGCCACCCGATCGGTCTGGCCGATCAGGCACACGCCGATGCGCCGCACCTGGTCGATGAAGTGCTCGACCGACAGCTGCACGCGGAAGCCGGGGATCGACTCCAGCTTGTCGAGCGTGCCGCCGGTGTGGCCCAGGCCGCGCCCCGACACCATCGGCACCGCCGCGCCGCACGCGGCCACCGCCGGGGCCAGCGGCAGCGAGATCTTGTCGCCCACGCCGCCGGTCGAGTGCTTGTCCACCTTGGGCCGGTCGACGCTCGGACAGATCGATGATGTCGCCGGAGCGCAGCATGGCGTCGGCCCACACCGCCAGCTCGCCGCCGTCCAGGCCGCGGAAGAAGATCGCCATCAGCATGGCCGAGACCTGGTAGTCCGGGATCGAGCCGTCGGACGTGCCGGCGATGAAGGCGCGCAGCTCCTCGTCGGTCAGCCGCTGGCCGTCCCGCTTCTTGCGGATGAGCGCCTGGGGCAGAAACGCTGACATGGCTCGGATCAGGTGATGGCGGACAGGAAGCTCTGGCCGTGCGGCGGTCGGGTCACCCCGAAGGCCTCCGCCACGGTGGCGCCGACGTCGGCGAAGCTGGCGCGCACGCCCAGATCGACGCCGGCCGCGCTGGTCGGGCCGAAGGCCAGGATCGGCACGTACTCGCGCGTGTGGTCGGTGCCCGGGAAGGTGGGATCGTTGCCGTGGTCGGCGGTGATCATGACCAGGTCGCGCCCGGGATCGATGCCGGCCGACAGCGCGGCCAGCTGGGCGTCGAACTCGCGCAGACACGCGTAGTAGCCGGCCGGATCGCGGCGGTGCCCGTACAGCATGTCGAAGTCGACCAGGTTGACGAACACGAGCCCGCGCTCGACTCGCTCGAGCGCCTCGCGGGTGCGCTGCATGCCGTCGAGGTTGCCCTCGGTGTGGATGTCCTCGCCGATGCCCCGCCCGCAGTAGATGTCCGGGATCTTGCCGATGCCGACGGTGGGCCAGCCCGCCTCGTGCAGGCGGTCGAGCACGGTCGGCTCCGGCGGCGGCATGGCGAAGTCTTTCCGGTTGTAGGTGCGGACGTACTCGCCGGGTCGCGCGCCGACGAACGGCCGCGCGATGACCCGCCCGATCTGGTACGGGTCGAGGATCTCGCGCGCGATGCGGCAGATCTCGTGCAGCTCGGCCACCGGCACCACGTCCTCGTGGGCGGCGATCTGGAACACCGAGTCGGCCGACGTGTAGACGATGAGGTCGCCGGTCGCCACGTGCTGCGCGCCCAGCTTCTGGATGATCTCGGTGCCGGAGGCGGGCACGTTGCCGAGCACGCCGCGGCCGGTGCGCTGGCGGAACGGGCCCAGGATCTCCTCGGGGAAGCCGTCCGGGAAGGTCGGGAAGGGGCGGTCGATGCGCAGCCCGGCCAGCTCCCAGTGCCCGGTCGACGTGTCCTTGCCGGCCGACATCTCGGTGCACTTGCCGAACGCGCCGCGCGCCTTCGCCGCCGGCTTCACGCCGCGCAAAGGCAGGATGTTGCCCAGCCCGAGGGCGGCCAGGGTCGGCAGATCGGCGCCGCCGGCCGCCTCGGCCACGTGACCCAGCGTGTTCGACCCGGCGTCGCCGTAGCGATCCGCGTCCGGCATCTCGCCGGCGCCGACCGAGTCCATGACCAGGAGAATGACGCGCTCGATGCTCATGTCAGTACCCCGACGAGCCCGGCTTCGGCCGCGCGCCGCCTCGCTTGTCGCCCGCCGGCGCCGTCACGATCGCCACCGACGCCGAGGCGCCGATGCGCGTGGCGCCGGCCTCGCGCATGCGCAGCGCGTCCTCCTGCGTGCGCACGCCGCCGGACGCCTTGACGCCCATCTCGGAGCCGACGACGCGGCGCATGAGCGTCGACATCCTCGACCGTGGCGCCGCCCTTGCCGAAGCCGGTCGAGGTCTTGACGAAGTGGGCGCCGGCCAGCTTGGACAGCGTGCAGCCGATGATCTTCTCGTCCTCGGTCAGCTGGCCGGTCTCGAGGATGACCTTGACCAGGGCAGGGGCGCTGGCCTTGACCACGCGGCAGATGTCCTCGAACACGGTCTCGTAGTCGCGCGACTTGAGCGCGCCCAGGTTGATGACCATGTCGATCTCGTGGGCGCCCTGGCGCACGGCGTCGCGCGCCTCGTACGACTTGGCGGTCGGCGCCATGGCCCCGAGCGGGAAGCCGACCACCGTGCAGACCTTCACGTCGCTGCCGCCCAGCAGCGAGCGGCACAGCGGCACCCAGGTCGTGTTGATGCAGACCGAGGCGAAGCGGTGCTTGCGCGCCTCCTCGCACAGCTTCACCACCTCGTCGCGGGTGGCGTCGGCCTTGAGCAGGGTGTGGTCGATCATGCGGCCGAGGTCGGCCTCGACCGCGCCGACGCCCGGGGCGGCGCCGACCCGCGCGGCTCCGGCGTCCTCGACCGCGCGCACCGACCAGGGCCGCCGCACCACGCAGCCGCCGCAGCTGGAGCAGTCCTCGCTGTCGTCGTCCACGCAGGGGCCGCGATCGCGCACCGACAGGACCGGCATCGGGCCGCGGCCGATCCGGTCGCGGACCCGCTCGGCGATGAGCTCGACCAGCCGGTCGAGGTCGCGGTCCTGGGAAGACGCCATGGGCGGCCCATATTAACCGCGAAGTCGCCCAGTTCGGGCAATCTAGCCGATTCTTCTTGCGATTTGATCCGGCCCCTCGCGAGGCTCGGTTCACGGCTCCCGGGCCAGCCGGAAGGTCACGTTCGCGTGCGCTCCGGGTCGCATCTTTCGGCCCGGTCCGGCTGCGACCGCACGGAGCGCGGCGCCTGCACCCCGCGGGTGCCGTCGTCCACCCACTCCCACAGCCCCTTGCCGGCCGGCGTGAAGGCGTCGCTGGCCGCGGCCGCGGTCCACTCGTCCGGCGCCAGCAGGCGCATGCCCCGGGCGGCGGCGAATGACTCGGCGTCGGCGTACGAGACGCTCACCGCCGGCTGGGGCTGCTTCTTGCCGCGCGGCCTGGGCGGCTCGACGCCCTGCTGTGCGCCGTCGAGCTGCGCCTGGCTCACCGGAGCCTGCGCCACGAACAGCCACGGCGCGCCGTCCGGTCGCTTGAGCAGGAACATGCCCTCGGGTGGCTGCGGGTCGGGGCCGCGCCGGACGGCTCCCGCGTCGGCCATGGCGGCGTCGGCCGGGCCGCCGGCCCGCGCGCTCCGCTCCGGCCGCGGTCCGAACAGCATCAGGCCGAGCCCGACGAAGAAGACCAGCGCCGAGATGACGGTCACCGCGATCAGCCATCGGGCGACGGTGGCCGGCCGCTCGAGGCCGTCATCGCGCAGGCCGATCGCTGGCCACCGCGCGCGTCCCGCCGCCTCTCCGCGCCCACGCCGGATCCGGACGATCGCCGGCGCGCACCAGGGTGGCGGCCGCGTCGTCGTCGGCGGCGGCCAGCACATCGGCCGCGCGCGGGCCGCGCGCCCACGAACGGGGTCGGCTCCGGCGCGGAACGCTCGCTGGCGCTCGACACCGCCGGCTGCGACGAGCCTCCGTGCGCGTGCAGGCGGTCGACGATCGCGGTGAGCTGGCGGATGAGCTCCGGGTAGGCCGGCCGCTCGGCCGCCTTCTTGGCCATCATGCGCCGGCACAGCGCGGCCAGCTCGGCATCGGCGTTCCGGTTCTTGGCCCGCACGTCCGGTGCCGGATCCTTGAGGTGGCGCGCCACCACCTTGAGGTACTTGTCCTCGGACGGGTTGCCGGTGCGGAACGGCGGATCGCCGGTGAGCAGGTAGTAGAGCGTGCCGCCCAGCGCGTAGATGTCGACCCGCTCGTCGATCTTCTCGCCGCGCGCCTGCTCCGGCGCGATGTAGTCCGGCGTCCCCACCACCACGCCCATCGCGGTCAGCGCCGGCTCGTTGGACGGATCGAGCGGCTTGGCCAGCCCGAAGTCGGTCACCTTGACCACGCCGGAAGACAGCAAGACGAGATTGGTCGGCTTGACGTCGCGGTGGATCAGGCCGGCCTGGGCGGCGGCCTGCAGGCCGCGCGCCCCGTCGAGCATGGCGCGCGCCGCCTGCACCGAGGTCATCAGGCCGAACTGCTTGACCACGCTGCCCAGGTCGACGCCGTCGAGCAGCTCCATGGCGATGTAGGGCCGCTCGTCGTGGGTCCCGGTGGTGAAGACCTGCACCACGTTCGGGTGCGCGATGGCGGCCACCGCGCGCGCCTCGCGCACGAAGCGGGCGCGCAGCTCCTCGTTCTCGCGGTGGCGGTCCGACAGGATCTTGATCGCCACCGGCCGGTTGAGGTCGACGTCGACGCCGCGCACCACGTCGCCCATCGAGCCGGCGCCGATCATCTGGACCACGCGGTAGCGGTCGATGATGGTGCCGGGTGCGAGAGCGGCGGAGGACATGGCCCGTGGAGGACGACCCGGGGCGGCTAGAACTCGCCGTCTCCGCCGCCGCGCTGGGACAGGTTGTCGAAGCGAGTGTAGCGGCCCTCGAAGAAGGTCTTGATGGTCGCTGTGGGTCCGTGCCGGTTCTTGCCGATGATGATCTCGGCGATGTTCGGGTCCTCGGACTCCTTGTTGTAGACGACGTCGCGGTAGATGAACAGGATGAGGTCGGCGTCCTGCTCGATGGCGCCCGACTCGCGCAGGTCGGACAGCTGCGGCCGCTTGTCCGGGCGCGACTCCAGGCTGCGGTTGAGCTGCGACAGCGCCATGATCGGGCAGTTGAGCTCCTTGGCCAGCGCCTTGAGGCCGCGCGAGATCTCGGAGATCTCCTGCTCGCGGCTGGTCTGGCGGTCGCGCCGGCCCTGCATCAGCTGCAGGTAGTCGATCACGATCAGGCCGAACTGCTTCTCCTTGCGCAGCTCCTTGTCGGCCATGAAGCGCCGGGCCGAGGCGCGCAGGTCGCGCAGGCTCAGCGCCGGCGTGTCGTCGATGACGATCGGCGCCTTGGACAGCGTGTCGGCGGCGTACGTCATGTTGGTCAGGTCCTGGCGCTGCAGCTGGCCGCGGCGCAGCGCGGTCGAGTCCACCCGCGCCTCCGAGCAGAGCAGGCGCTCGGCCAGCTGGGTCGATGACATCTCGAGCGAGAACACCAGCACCGGGAAGCCGGCGGTGGCCGCGCAGTTGCGCGCGATGGTCAGCGCGAACGACGTCTTGCCCATGGCCGGGCGCGCCGCCAGGATGGTCAGCTCGGTCGGCTGGAAGCCGGCCGTGCGCTCGTCCAGGTCGCGGAAGCCGCTGGGCACGCCGGTGATGCCGCCGGCCGCCTTGAAGCGCTGGTCGAGCGAGCTGAACACCTGCTTGAGCAGGTGGCGCAGGTGCTCGGCGTTGCCGCGCTGGGCCCGCTGGGTGGCCTCGAAGATCTTGGCCTCGGCCTCGTCGAGGTAGTCCTCGACGGCGCCGTAGTCCTCGTAGCCGCGGGCCGCGATCTCCGACGCGGTCAGCATGAGCCGGCGCGCGGTGTTGAGCTCGCGCACGATGCTGGCGTAGTGCACGACGTTGTCGGCGGTCGGCACCCGCAGGGCCAGCTGCGACAGGTAGGCCAGGCCCCCGACCTGCTCCAGCTTGCCGGACTGCTGCAGCTGGGCCTCGAGGGTGACCTCGTCGATCGGCCGCGACGTGTCCTCGAGGGCCTGGATCGCGGCGAAGATCGACTGGTGGCGCGGGTCGTAGAAGTCGTCCTCGGCCAGCTCCGACAGGTGCGGGAGGACGTCGTTGCGGAGCAGGATGCCGCCGAGCACCGACTGCTCCGCGTCCAGGTTGTGCGGAAGGACTCGTTTCCCGCCCGCGCTCAATGGGGCTGCCCTACTGCTCACCCCGGACGTCGCTGAGGTTGCCCTCAGCGACCCCGGTGTCAGGGCTTCGCGCATTCGCGCTCAGCCGGTCTATTTCGACGGGGAACCCCGCCGACTTCGTCGGGCCCCTGCGGGGGCCCCGCCGGCAGACCGTTCGCTTCCACGCTTGGGGGAAGTTGTGGGGCACCCCGTCTACTGCGGGTTCGGATGGTCTATCGACACAACCGAACTCTTGTCTACTCTTTGGCCTTGGCGGTGACCCAGAACTTCAGGGTCGCGAGGGTGCCGGCGCCCAGGCGCACCTCGACCTCGTGCTTGCCGATCGACTTGACCGGCTCGGCCAGGTTGATCTGGCGCGAGTCGATTTCGACGCCGGCGACCTCGAGCTGGCGGGCCAGGTCGCGGGCGGTGACCGAGCCGAACATGCGCTCGTCCTCGCCGACCAGGCGCTCGAACTGGAGCGTCATCCCGCTGATGCGGTCGGCCAGGCCGGCCGCGGTGGCGCGCTCCTTGGCCACGCGCGCGTCCACCTGGCGCTTGCGGTGGTCGAGCTCCGACTTGTTCTCGGCCGTGGCGCTGACCGCCATGCCGCGCGGCACCAGGTAGTTGCGGCCGTAGCCGGACTTCACCGTCACCAGCTCGCCGGCCTTGCCCAGGTGGGCCACGTCCTGCGTCAAGATGAGTTGCATCGGCATGACCGCCTCCTACTTCCCGGTCACCGTGAAGGGGACCAGCGCGATCATACGCGCGCGGCGCACCGCCAGGGCCAGACCGCGCTGATGGCGGGCGCAGTTGCCGCTGATGCGGCGCGGCACCAGCTTGCCTCGCTCGGTGATGAAGTGCTTGAGCATCGCCACGTTCTTGTAGTCGATGGTGGTGCCCTCGTCGGCGCAGAAGCGGCACATCTTCCTGCGCGAGAAGTTCTGGCGCTGGCCGCCGCCACCGCCGCCCTTGCCCGGCATGCGGCCGGGCTTTTCCTTGTCGTCTCCGCGGCCCTCGAAGGCCTCGTCCTTTTCGCTCATTGTCGTCTACCTTGTCTGTCTGGTTGGCGGATCGGGGTTGATCGGGAAGCGCGGCTACTCCGGCTCGTCCTTCTTGGCCACTTCTTCCTTGGCCACTTCTTCCTTGGCCCCTTCGGTCTTCCTTGGCCCCTTCTTCCTTGGCCCCTTCTTCCTTGGCCACCGCTTCTCCCTGTGCACCGCCGCTGTCGCCGTTGCTGAAGTCGTCGTCACCGGCCTCGCCGTCGTCGCCCTCCGCTGCCTCCTCGGTCCGGCGCAGCATGAGCTCCTCCTCGTCGGCCGCGGTGCTGGCCGCCTTCTGGTAGGTCTCGTCGGTCACCTGCGACGGCTTGGTGCTCGGCTCGATGTCGCGCCCGACCACGACGGTCATGTAGCGGATGACCGTGGTCGAGCATGCGCATGTTGCGCTCGAACTCGGTCACCACCTTGGCCGGGCCCAGGTACTGCCAGAACAGGTAGATGCCCTTGAGCTCTTTCTTGATCTCGTAGGCGAGCTTGCGCTTGCCCCAGTTGTCGACGTTCAGCACGACGCCGCCCATCGTCTCGATGATGGTGCGCACGCGCTGGTTGACCTCGGCCACCTTGTCGTTCAGGGTGTCGGGCCGAAGGATGTAGATCGTCTCGTACTCGCGCAACGTCCCTGGCGCATCGGCCAGGCTCTGCAGCTCTGCCATTTCTCTCTCCTCGTGGGTGTGAAGCCCGCGCCTGCAACGGCACGAGCAAGGAGCGGCTGGTATCGTCAGTCTACCGGCTTTTCGCTCACTCCGTTGAAGTCGTTCATCGCGGCGCGGATGCCGCGATCCAGGATCGCCTCGACCGCGTCGGCCGCCCGGCGGACCAGCGCCGTCGACGTCGGCGTCCATCTCGGCCGGGAAGTCGGCCAGCACGTGGCTGGAAACGCGGCCCGTCGCCGGCGGCGGGGTCTCGCCCGGCTCGGCCTTGCGCTCGGGCCGGCCCACGCCGATGCGCACGCGCAGGAAGTCGCCCGTGCCCAGCTGCTCGACGACCGAGCGCACGCCGTTGTGGCCGCCGTGGCCGCCGCCGGCCTTGAGGCGCAGGCGCGCGAACGGCAGGTCGATCTCGTCGTGCACGACGAGGATCTGCTCCGGATCGACGCCGTGGAACTGCACCGCCCGCTGCACGGCGAATCCGCTGAGGTTCATGAACTCCATGGGCTTGAGCACGAGCACCCGCTGCGCCGCGATCGATGACCGGTCGCGGCCTGCCCGCCGAACTTGTCGCGCAGGGGACCCAGGCCGTGGCGCGAGACCAGCTCGTCCACGACCCGGAACCCCACGTTGTGCCGATTGCGCTCGTACTTGCGGCCGGGATTGCCCAGCCCCGCGATCAGCCACACGCCGCGATCCTCGTCCGGGGAGGCGGGCTACTTCTTCTTCTCGTCGCCCCCTCCTTCGGCCTTGCCGCCGGCTGCGGCCTTGCCGCCGGCCGCAGCGCCTTCCTTCTTGTCGCCCTCGGCCGGCGCGGCAGCGCCCTCGGCCGGAACCGCGCCCTCGGCCGGCGACCGCGGCGGCCTCGGTGGTCTCCTTCTCCACCTTCGGCGCGACGCAGGTGACCAGGGTGAAGCCCTCGGGCACCGCGGCCTGCACGCCGGCCGGCATGGTCAGGTCCTTGACGTGCAGCGCGTCGCCGATCTTGAGCGCCGTGACGTCGACCTCGAACTTGGTCGGGATGTCGGCCGGACGGCAGCGGATGGCCAGGGTGTGGCGCTCGACGTGGATCTGGCCGCCGTCGACGGTGCCGACCGCCTTGCCGACCAGGACCAGCGGCACCTCGACCTCGATCGCCTTGTCCGGATCGATCGCAGATGAGGTCCACGTGGGTCACGCTGCGGCGCAGCTTGTCGATCTGGTAGTCCCACAGCATCGCCGTGAGCACGGCGGCCGCGCCGCCGTTGCCATCCTCCACCCGCACGTCGATGACCGTGTTGCGCCCCTTGGCCGGGTCGAGCGAGCCCTTGAGCTCCTTGGCGTTGAGCGTGATCGCGAGCGGCTTGTCGAGCTTGGCGCCGTAGCAGATGCCGGGCACCTTGCCCGCGGCGCGCAGCCGGCGGCTCTCGCCCTTGCCGGTGTCGTGGCGAACGTGAACGGTGAGCTTGCCGACTTCCATGACCTTTGCCCTTTTCCTTTGTTTCCTCGCGCGCCTGGCTCAGACGAACAGCGAGCTGATCGAATCGCCGTGATGGATGCGCTTGACCGCCTCGCCGAGCAGGCGGGCGACCGAGAGCACCTTGATCTTGCCGCAGGCCTGCCCGGCCTCGCTGAGCGGGATGGTGTTGGTGACGATGACCTGCGGTCAGCGGCGAGGCCTCGATGCGCTCGATCGCCTTGCCGGAGAAGACCGGCGTGGCTGGCGCACGCCATGACCGACTTGGCGCCGCGCGTCCATGACCGCGCGGGCCGCGTTGCACAGCGTGCCGGCGGTGTCGATGATGTCGTCGACGATGATCGCGGTCTTGCCCTTCACGTCGCCGATGATGTTCATGACCTCGGAGACGTTGGGCGCCGAGCGCCGCTTGTCGATGATGGCCAGGCCGGCGCCGCAGCCGCTTGGAGATAGGCGCGGGCGCGCTCGACGCCGCCGGCGTCGGGCGAGACCACGACCGACTCGTGCCGACAGCGACATGTGGCGCAGCTCGTCGATGAGCACCGGCATGCGCGTAGAGGTGGTCGAACGGGATGTTGAAGAAGCCCTGGATCTGCCCGGCGTGCAGGTCCATCGGCCACGACGCGATCGGCGCCGGCCGCCGTGATGAGGTCGGCGACCAGCTTGGCCGTGATCGGCGTGCGCGGCTTGGTCTTGCGATCCTGGCGCGCGTAGCCGAAGTAGGGGATGACCGCGACGATGCTGCCGGCCGACGCGCGCTTGAGCGCGTCGATCATGATCAGCAGCTCCATCAGCGACTGTCGTTGACCGGCGTGCAGGTCGGCTGCACGACGAAGCAGTTCACGCCGCGGACGTTCTCGTTGATCTCGACGTAGATCTCGCCGTCCGAGAAGTGAGTGACGTCGGCCCGGCCGAGCGGGATCTCGACGTACTTGCAGATCTCTTCCGCGATCGGCCGGTTGGCGTTTGCCGGTGAAGATGGACAGCGACTTGAGCACGCGTGCAACCTCCGCTTCCGGCCCGGACGTGGCCAGGGTGTGGAGAACGCAGCGATTTACACGCTGTACCCCCCCTGCGTCAACTCGAAAGGCCGAAAGGCGCGCGAAATCACTTCATTTCGGGCTGCTGGACGATCGCGCCGCGGGCCGGCTCCCGGTCCGCGCGCCGCTTCCATATTAATGTGCGCCATGGCCCTGTCCGCCGACCTGCTCGCCATCCTGGTCTGCCCCGAGTCCAAGGAGCCGTTGCTCCACGAAGTGGACGGCTCGCGCGAGTACCTGTTCTGCCCCGCGTCGCGGCTGCGCTACCGGGTGGACGACGGCATTCCGGTCATGCTGGTCGAGGAGGCCGAGCGCCTCGACGAGGCGGCCGCCGCCGCGCTGACCGGCCGACTGACCGGCGGCGCGTAGGTTCGTTCGCCACACCCGGCCGGGGGAACCCGGGGCCGGCTCGGGGGTGTAATGGGTCGTGACGATGGCGGCCGCCGCGGCGACGAGCGCGAGTCCGATCGCAGAGCTCGACGAGGTCAGCCTCGAGCGGGCCCGGCGCGGCGATGACGGCGCGCGCCGGCAGCTCATCCTCCACTATCAGGACCGGGTCTTCCGCTTCCTCTGGCGCATGCTGGCGTGCCGCGGCCAGGGCGCGCTGGTCGAGGATCTGTGCCAGGAGACCTTCGAGCGGGTGCTGCGCGCCTTGCCGGACTTCTCCAGCGCCGGGCCGGCGCGGCTATCGACCTGGATCCTGACCATCGCCACGCGGCTGGCGCTCAAGGAGATGCGCCGCGGGCGTGTGCGCGCCGATGCGCGGGCCGACGGGTGGATCGAGGCCGAGCCGGTGCCCGGGCCGGATCGGCAGACCGAGCGCGCGGCGGTCGGCCGTGCGGTGAGGAGAGCGATCGCGCGGCTCCGCCCCGACCACCGCGCCGTCATCGTCCTGCGCGAGTACGAGGAGCTCGACTACGACGCGATCGCGCGCATCCTCGACATCCAGGTCGGCACCGTCAAGTCGCGGCTGGCGCGTGCGCGCGCCGAGCTGCGGGAGGCCCTCGATGAGCAGCGCTGATCGGCGCGAACTGGATGCGCTCGAGCGCGAGACGCTGCTCGCGTACGAGGCCCCGCCTGCGCCCCACGACATGGCGGACCGCGTTCTGGCAGGTCTGCGCCAGGCGGAGATCGAGGATCTGGCGGGCCGGCACGGGCGACGTGGCCCGCGCTCGCTGCGCCGGTGGATCGCTGTCGCCGCGGTGGCGGTCGTGGTGGCCGCGGCGGCCATCCTGCTGCGAACCGGGTCGGGCGACCTCCCGTCGAGGGGGCACCGCGTGGCAGAGGCGCGCGAGTCGATCGCGATCGGCGGCCGCGCCGTCGCGGTGGCCGAGGCGGGCAGCGAGCTGGCCTGGACGGTGCTGGCCGACGGAGCGGCGACTGTCGATCAGCGCAGCGGTGACGTCTTCTACCGCGTGACGCCGGGGCGGCCATTCGTTGTCGCGGTTCCCGGCGCGAGCATCCGGGTGCTCGGGACCTGCTTCCGCGTGGAGGTGCGTGACATGAGAGCCAGGGACAAGATCCTCGCCGCCGGTGGGGTCGGCGCCGCCGTGACAGCCGCGGTGCTGGTCACTGTCTACGAGGGCCGGGTGCAGCTCGAGAACGCCCAGGGCTCGGTCGAGCTGCACCCGGGAGAGCAGGGCACGGCGGCGGACGGAGCGCCGCCGGTGAGGGCATCTTCGGTGGCCGACGCCGTGGCGGGAGACCCGAGCAGGTCGAAGAGCGCGCTCGAGACCCGGGTGCGCGACCTCGAGCACAAGCTGCGCGAGGCGGAGAAGATGCTCGGCGCTGCGCAGGCGGCGGCCGGCCCGTCCATTCCGGGTGGTGAGCCGCAGTTCGCCGCCGAGACGCGAGACCCATCCTGGGCACCCGGGCGGGAGCAGCGCATCCAGGAGCGCTTGACCCGTTTCCTCGGCATCGCGCCGGGCAGCGCCACCGTCGAGTGCCGTCGAACCTGCTGCCAGATCGACATCGATGCGGAAGACATGAAGGGGGTGGTCCAGGACCTGCAGACGGACGTGGGGCTCAGGCACCTCGAGGAAAAGGGCGGAGGCAGCACGTCGTTTCTCGGAGGCAAGGATGGCAAGACTCGCGTGATCGCCTGCGTGAACCCCGAGGATCGCCAGCCCGGTTCCACGCGGCCCGATCGCGGCGCGGAGCGCGAGGCTCTTCTGGCGGCGTCGCGCCCGGCTCTCGAGGCCTGCATGCGCGGTGCGGCGGCGCCCCTCGACTTCGAGACCGAGCTGGGCATCGACCCTGGCGGCGAGATCTACAACGTGACCAGCAAGTCCGATCCCGTCGGTCATCCGGCGGCGGCCTGCGTCGAGCAGGCGCTGCTGGCGGCCGCACGCTTCGCTCCGTCAACGCGGGTGACTGGCGTCCCCATCAGGCTGAGCCTGGCGCCGCCCCGCTGACCGGCGTCAGGCGGGACGGCCGCGCCCGGCGAGGCTACGATCCTCGCCATGCTCCGCGCCGACTGGAGGCCGCTCCTCGAACGCACCTGCGCGCTGGCCGTGGACTTCCTGCACGGTCTGCCCGACCGCCCGGTGGCGGCCCGGCAGGGACCGGCCGACATGCTGGCCGCCTTCGATCGCCCGGTGCCGCAGTCGCCGGGCGATCCGGCCGAGGTGATCGAGCGCGTCACCGTCGAGGGGGAGTGTCTCCCGTCGAGCACCGTCTGGCGCGGCGCCGCGGCGATGCGCATCTCGGTGTGCAGCTGGGCCACCGACGACGACGTGCGCCGCACGGTGACGGCCATCGCCCGCGCGCACGCGGGGTAGCGAGCCGGTATGGCCAGCGACATCGAGCTTCTGGAGATCATGGCGCAAGCCGGGCTGGACGGCCGCGGCCGCATCGCCGAGATGTATGGCCTGATGGTGGCGCGCTCCGGCGACGAGCGCCGCGCGTGGATCGGCGCCGAGGTGCCCGACGATCTGGTGGCGGACCTGACCGCGGCGCTCGACGCGGCGGGCCCGGCGAGCTTTCCGGGCGAGCCGCCGCCCGGGATGGACGAGTGCCGGCGGCTGCTCGATGCGCGCGGCCGCTCTCTGCGCAGCGGGGCCGCGCTGGTCTTCGTCGTCCCGGAACAGGCGCGCTTCGCGTCGGCCGTGCGCATCGCCCGGTCCGACTCGTCAACCGGCGAGACCCTGCGCGACCGCAACCCGGGCAACTGGCACCCGGTCGAGTGGGACGAGCTGCTCGACGGGTGCCTGGGTCCGTGGGCGATCGCCATCGCCGGCGAGCGGGTCGTCTCGATCTGCCACACCGCGCGTCCGATGACGGCGCGCGCGGCCGAATGCGGCGTGTGGACCCTTCCCGGCTCCCGCGGCCGCGGTCACGCCGCCGCCGTCACCGCGGCCTGGGCCGAGGTCGTGCGGCCGTCGGGCCGTCACCTCTTCTACTGCTGCAACACCGACAACCTGTCGTCACAGGCGGTGACCCGGCGCCTGGGCCTGCGCCCGGTCGGGTCGACCTGGAGCGTCTTCGCGCCCGGCGACGGCGAGGACGAGCGGCTGCACCCCATGAGCTCCCTGCGGCGCCGGCCGTAGCTCTGGACCCGGACTCGTCGAACGGGTCGCCACACGTCACTCGAGCGCCGCAGCGGTATCCTCGGGCGCATGCGCAACATCCTTATCGCTCTCCTCCTGGTCGCGGCTCCGTCGGCGGCCCGGGCGCAGGTCGTGAGCCCTTACACCGGGGGTGCCTACTTCGATCCTCCGAGCACGCTCGGGATGACGCTGCTCAACGAGCAGATGCGGTCGGCGGTTGCGCAGGACTGGTACGGCAAGGGCACGGCGAAGCCGAAGAAGCGGAAGACCATCACGGCCACCGACTTCAAGGGGAGCGGGCGCCGGACCGTCGAGGCGGAGGTGTACCGGGCGCTCGGAGCGAACGAGGAGCAGAGCAAGGGGCTGGCCCTGATCATGGACGCGACCTTCGCGGCGTTCGAGAAGGAGGGCCGCAAGGACAACGTCGCCTACGCGCTGGCCGCGCTTTTCGGCGTGGCGGTGCAGATCCAGTCGGGCAAGGAGATCCCGGACGAACGGGCGGAGCAGATCGCGCTCGACCTCAACGATGCGCTGGCCGTCGATGCCCGCTTCCGGAAGATGAAGGCGGCCGAGCGGCAGCGGATCTACGAGAGCTGTCTCGTCACCGTGGGGCTGATGAGCGCCTTCCACGCGGTGGGAGCGCGCAAGAAGGATCCCGCGATGGAGAAGGCGGCCAAGCAGCTGGCGGAGCAGGTCCTGGCCGGCTTCCGCAAGCGGTAAGACTGATCAGTCGGGCTTCGGCCTGGCGAGACGCGCGGCGTCGGCGAGATCCTTTGGTCGGCCGGCGGCGAGCTTGTTCTTTATGTACGCGTCTCGCCCGATGAAGTGGACCCTGCGACCTTCCACCGTCGCCTCCACACGCGAGGCCCAGGCTTCGTCGAAGTCGAGCCCCGAGATCTGGGTGAGAATGTCGATACGGCGCGGCGGTAGTCCGATTTGATACACCGCGCCTGCGCGCGAAAAGTCCTCGGCGGTCACTCCGTGGGCGTCCAGCGGTGCACCGAACGCATGCAGCGCACGAAACACGCGGTGGGCATTTTCGGAGCTCGGGCGCACGTAGAGGTCGATGTCGCCGCTCGCTCGCGGTGCGCCGTGCAGTGCCAGCGCGAACGCGCCGACGATCAAGAACTCGACGCCCTCATCGGCCATCGCCGCGATGACGTCGCGAAAGTCATCGTTGAACCCCTCGAGTGTCATTCGTCATCGGGGCGGGGCGTCCCCGCCCGAAACATCGCTCCCGGCATGTCTCTGCGTTCGTACGTCGGTAGCGTCCGTCCGGCTAGCTTCCATGCCGCCTCGGAGAGCTCTCGCATCATCGCGATGCGCTCCGAGGGGGTGGTGACGTCCGAGAGATCGTCGGAGGGCTCGTCAGCGAGCCGATGTTGCACGATCCGCCAGCCCTGCCGGGCGACGCGTCGTGCGTCGGCGCCTGAGCCATCGGACGGCACGACTTCATCATAGCAACGATCCGGGCAAATGGAGTCGGCTCAGCGGACCGTCCATCGCCGGGGCGGCTCGCTACTGGCTCGCCCGACCTGGTCCCGACCCCGCCCACGAGAGGCCCCGCAGATCACCGGCACTCGCTCGGCTCCTGGATCGCGTCGGGAGGCGGATCGGCGACCTGCTGGACCGCCTGGTCGGTGTCGAACGGCGTGCCGTTCGCGTCGCACATCGTGAAGCCCGACTCGAACATCTCCTTCATGCTGTCGGCGCTCCCCAGCTCGGGCGCGCACTCGCGCATGATCTGGGCGAGCTCCTCGAGCGCTCCGGCGTCGAGGACGCGGACGGCGTGGGGCATTCCGCGGAAGTCTCGCTCCGAGGTCCGCCCGCTCTGCGCGAACTGCAGGCGCCGGCCGTGGCACGGTGTGTCGAACGGGTGGTCGGGATACGGCAGCGGGGTGGCGACCGTCGAGACTCGTCGCGATGAAGACAGAGGGTCCCAGTCCACCTGGTCGTTGTGCGCTAGAAGTAGTAGCTGGCCACCAGCTGGAACAGGCCGCCCGATGACTCCTCGGGGACAGGGCCATCGCGACCGATGTAATCGGGGCCGTCGAGCTCCTCCTCGTCGCGCACCATGCCGATGCCGTAGAGCTGGGCGGCGATGCCCAGGCGGTCGAAGCGGCGCTCCACGCCGAAGCCGATGCGGCCGAGGCCCTCGACGAACTCGGCCTGGGTCTCGTGGTCGCCGTTCTTCTCGTACCAGATGAGGTCGCGCACGGCGCCGACGCCGAACAGCACCGAGCAGAGCCACGGGCTGTCTGGATTTATATGAAACATGCCGCCCAGGATGACGGCGCCGGAGGTGCGGCGGGTATCGCCGGGCCCGGACAGCTCGCCGCCCATGGCGGAGACGTCGAGCTCCAGCTCCCAGCGGCGGTCGAGCCGGTAGCGGAGCTGGACGCCCACCAGTCCCAGCTCGGTCTCGTCCTCGGCGTCCTCGTCGCGCGCCGAGACGACACCGAGCCCGCCCAGGTGCACACCGATGCTCCAGCGCCACAAGGCGGGTCCGGCCTGCTGCGCCAGCGCGACAGGCGGCCCGGGGGGCGGCTCCTGGCGCGGAGGCGCGCCCGGGGGCTGGGCTGCAGCATCGCCGGGCGGCACCCACGAGGACGGCGACAATCAGCAGCGACGACGCATACAGGTAGCGACTTGGGCGAAGAAGCATGGTGGTGGCTCCACGACCGCGCACGCGGTCACCTGCGTGGAACACCTGTCGGGGCCCCCGGTGTCCCCGGCCACGTCAGCTGGCCGCGGGCATGGACCAGAAGGGCCTGGCCAGGCCCGGGCTCTACTGCGCCGCGAGCCGGCCGGCCAGGTCGGCGGCCAGCTTCACCGCCTCGTCGTCCCCGAGCTGCTGCGGCTTCCAGCCGATGCCGAGGCCGCTGCCGTCGTCGGCCTTGGGGATGATGTGGAAGTGGACGTGGAAGACGGCCTGGTGGGCGCGGGCGCCGTTGTTCTGCAGGATGTTGAAGTCGCGCGTGCCGGTGGCGTCCATCACGGCGCGGGCGATGCGCGGCAGGGCGCGGCCGAGGGCGGCGGCGGCCTCGTCCGATAGCTGATCGAGGGTGGCCGCGATCTCCTTCGGGATGACCAGGGTGTGGCCGCGGCTGAGCGGGTTGATGTCGAGGAAGGCGAGGACGTGATCGTCCTCGTAGACGCGGTGGCAGGGAATCTCACCCCGGAGAATCCTGGCAAAGATCGTTTCCGGCATCGGCCGAGAGTAGCCGAACCCGGCAGGGGTGACCGTGGCGCAATCCCACAGCCGCGGCGGCGGCTGTCGGCAAAACCGGCGCTCGTCGCGCCGCGCCGATCCCGGTCCGATGTCCACCGCAGTGATGTCGCGGGGCTCGATGCCGGCACGCGATTTGGTTGGTGGTCGAGCCGATGGCGCCTCAGCGCGGAAGATTCCACCTGTCGATGGCACTGGTCGCCCTGGCCGCGGCCGCATGCAGCGACTCGGTCGAGGGCCTGGCGCCGGTCGGCGGGACCGCGGCCAGCTCGGTCGAGCTCGAGCGCTTCGCCCGCCGCCTGCACCTCGATCTGACAGCGAGCCCGGCGTCCGATCAGTACCTGGCCGACGCGGTCGCGGAGCTGGAGCAGGCGCAGGACGGCGCGGCCGCGGCCCGCGCGGCGCTGGCCGACCGGCTCATGGAGTCGGACGACTTCTCCCAGGTCTTCGTCGACGAGCTGTCCAACCGGGTGTTCGGCGGCGAGGACCCGGACAACCGCTACGCGCTGATCTGCGGCGTGACGCGCGACGAGGACCCCAGCTGCGCGAAGTGCGGGCCTCCGCCCGGCGGCGACCCCTGCGCCGGCTGCGACTGCGAGCGGCTGACCTCGATCTACGCCGACCGCCAGGCGGTGCTCGACGCGGCGGCGGATCTGACCGCCGGCGAGGCCACCACCGGCGAGGTGGAGCGACGGTTCGCCGAGTTCGACCGCGCTGGCCGGGTTCTCGGCGCCGGACGCGCTGGCCACGCAGCTGTTCGAGCTGTTCCTGGGCCGCCCGGCCGAGGCGGACGAGCGGGTCAACGCGCAGTCGATGATCTTCGGCGCGCTCATCCCGGACAGCCCGGCCGGCCTGCTGTTTCACCGGCACGGCTCGAGCTACCAGGACCTGCTCGACATCATCTTCCAGTCGGAGGTCTATCGCGAGGCGGCGGTCAGCGCCGTGTTCGCGCGCTACCTGGGCCGCTCGGCCCTGCTGCAGGAGATGGCTCACTTCTCCGCCCAGCTGGACGCCGACGCGCCTGACGTCCGCCCGATCATCCGCGCCGTTGTCTCTTCACAGGAGTACTTCGAGCAATGAGACGACTACTCATCTGCGCCGCGCTCGCGGCCACTCTCGCCGGCGCCGCGTGCGGCGAGACCACCTACGGCTTCGAGGACGTGACCGTCGGCGAGGACGACGGCGCGCGCGCGCCGCAGGAGCGCTCCAACAGCCAGTACGTGCGCGCCCTTTACGCCGATCTTGTCGGCCGCGCGCCGGAGAGCTACGAGTTCGCGGTCTCGGCCAACGGCAGCGAGCTTTTCCGCTTCCCGGTCGACGAGCAGAGCCTGCTTGTCGACGTGCTCGAGGGCATGGGCGACTCGCGGCCGCTGCGCGCGCTGCTGGCCGCCGGGCTGGTCGCCTCCGGGGAGGTGAGCCTGCCCGAGCGCGGCGACGTGGACGACCCGGCCGCGTTCATCTCGGATCAGTTCCGGCGCCTGCTCGGCCGCGAGCCGAGCGCCTACGAGCTGCGCGCGTTCGTCGACGAGTGGCAGGCCGACGAGGCGGTCGGGCCCCGCACGGTGGTGCGGGCGCTGATCGGCTCGCGCGAGTACCAGAGCTTCTAGACGCGGGCGGAGGAGCCAGACCATGCGAATCTCGAGGAGACGTTTTCTCGGCGCGACCACGGCGGCGGCGGCCGCGGCGGCCCTCGCGCCGCGCTTCCGGGTGCGCCGCGCCCGCGCCGGCGCGCCCGAATTCCGCTCGCGGCGAGTGGTGATCGTCGGCATCGGCGGCGGCCTGCGGCGCAGCGAGTCGCTCGGCATGGCCGAGGGCGCGACGATGCCGAACCTGTTCGGCCGCGTGCCGCTCATCGCCGGGTCGGGCGACGGCGACGCCGGCGATCCGGTGATCGCGCCGGAGTACGCGGCCCAGGTGCCGGCGCTGGTGCTGCCGGCGCCGCGCGTGGCGCCGCTCTACACCGAGGGCGCGCTGGTGGCCAACCTGCGCTACGACGGCGGTGCGCCGGGCCACCTCCAGGGGCAGGGCTGCCTGGTCAGCGGCTTCTACAACAACATCGAGAACCGGGCCGACGCGCGGCTGCCGGTCCCGACGGTGTTCGAGATCCACCGGCGCGAGTCGAACGCGGCCGCCACCGACGCCTGGTACATCTCCAACCCGGGCGGCTTCTACAGCGCGCTGCAGACCAGCGCGAACCCGGAGTTCGGCCCGCGCTTCGGCGGCTCGTTCCTGTCGCCGCCCGGCGCGGTGTCGGCGCTGGTGCCGATCGTGACCAGCGGGGTGCGCGAGCTGGAGCTCGACCTGAGCGGCGGGAAGGTGCCGGCCCTGCCGATCATCCCGGGCACGCCGGAGGAGGCGGCCGCGGTGCGCCGGCTGGCAAGCATCCTCGACGGCAACTCGCCCGCGCGCCCCGACGACACCACGTTCCGCGCCAGCGACGCCGACAACGCCGCCATCGAGGACCACCTGGCCCGCATCTACAGCGACCCGACCTACAACGCGATCTTCCCCGACTCGTTCGGCATCGGCCTGGCCAACCCCGACGGCGGCATCGACGAGACCGCCGACGCGCTCACCGTCTATCACGCCGAGCAGATCCTCTCGAAGTTCCAGCCGGCGGTGCTGGCGATGACCCTGCTCGACATCGACCAGTGCCACAACGACTTCAACGCGTACCTGCGCGGGCAACAGATATCGGACGCCTGCGTCGCTCACCTGTGGGACTTCATCCAGTTCGACCGAGGGGCTGCGCGACCAGACGACGCTGCTGGTGCTGCCGGAGCACGGCCGCCACCTGTACAGCAACGGGCAGAACCCGGACAGCCTGAACCGCTCCGGCATCGATCACGGCGAGGGAGACGCCGGGGACCGCGAGGTGTTCCTGCTCGCGCTGGGGCCGGACATCGCGCCGGCCGGCGTGATCGAGCCGACCGGCGTGTCGCAGACCGGCCGCACCTCGGACCGCTACGAGTCGATCGACGCCATCATGACCGCCATGGGCCTGCTCGGCCACGACCAGACCATGAAGGCTGCGCTCGAGGCGGAGGGCGCGCGGCCCGGCATGTTCATCGAGGAGATCCTGCGATGAGGCGGCTCGGCGCGCTGGTCCTGGCGGTCGCCGCGTGCGGCGGCGGCGACATCGACGCCGGCGGCAACGGCGTGGACGCCGGCAACGAGGACGATCCGCTGGCCGTGACGCGACGAGCCGGAGCCGGGCAGCCTGGACGAGCTGCACCTCGAGATCGTGGCCCGCCGCTGCTCCGGCCAGCCCGGCCTGTGCCACAACGGGCAGTTCGAGCCCAACCTGTCCACGCCGTCGCTGTTCTACGAGTACGCGGTGGGGCGGCCGGCGCTGGAGAAGCCGGACCGGCTGCGCATCGCGCCGGGCGATCCGGACCTCAGCTTCCTCATCGACAAGCTGCGCAACCGGGACGTGTTCAACGCAGATGCCGCTCGGCGCCGAGCCGCTGGCCGAGGAGGAGATCGCGCAGATCGAGGCGTGGATCGAGAACGGCGCGCTGCGCCGGCCGGGCGCGGAGCCGCCGCCCACGCTCAACAACCCGCCGCGCGTGCCGGAGATCGCCGTGTTCGACGCCGCCGGCGAGCGCCTGGACACCGGCGGCCCCTTCACCGTCGCGTCCGGCGCCGAGTTCACCCTGCGCCACTCGGTCTCCGACTTCGAGACCGGCGACGAGGAGATCGCGTTCGGCGCGTTCCTGCTGCAGGCCGGCGACGGGCGGCGGGTCGTGCTCACGCCCGGCTCCGACGATCCGGGAGTCGGGCAGAGCGTCTACGACGCGGACGGCCCGATGGGCAACGGCGACCTGCTCAACCGGCAGCTGCCGGTGACGCTGGGCGCCAACGTGGACCTGGTCGACGACGGCGGGATCATCGAGAACGTGCCCACCGCGGACCTGGCGTTCACGATCCTGGCCGTGTACGTGGACGAGGCGACCAGCGGGATCGCCGCGCTCGCCATCTCGGCCGCCACGCTGGAGGTGGAGTAGCCATGGCGCGCATCCTGCTCGTCGCGGCCGTCGCCGCTGCGCTTGCTCGGCTGCGGCGACGCGGAGGTCGCGCCGTCGGCCGTCATCGTGGAGGTGGCGCCGGAGACGATCGATCCGGCCCTCGACAGCGACGACGATCTGACAATCACACTCGAGTACACCGACGGCGACGCCGACCTGGGCGGCGGTGTGGCCGCGGTGCACGACTGCCGCGCCGACGGCATCGCCATCGAGCTGGCCATCCCGCCGGTGGCGTCCGAGGAGGCGGTGGACGAGGGCGTGCCGATCGAGGGCGTGCTCGAGCTGATCGTGAACGACATCGGCTGGGTCGAGGCGGACGACGAGGCTCCCGAGGCGTGCGCCGATCTGGGCGCGCCCGACCCGGCCGAGGGCGAGGCGGTCTTCTGCGTCGTGCTGACCGACGCCGCCGGCCACGACGGGGACGGGGACTGCTCGGCGCCGGTCGCGATCGCGGCGCCCGAGACGAACTGAGCGGGTCGGCGGCCGCGGAATTGTCGCTTCCGCCGACCGCCCGCGGCGGGGAAGCTTGCGGGATGGAGCTTCGCCGAGGCGATTTCGTCATCAGCACCGACCCGGCGCGGGTCGATCTCGACGTGGTGCACGGCTACCTGAGCGGCGAGTCGTACTGGGCGCTCGGCGTCAACCGTGAGCGCCTGGCACGCGGCATCCAGCACTCGCTGTGCTTCGGCCTGTACGACGGAGAGCGCCAGATAGGCTTCGCCCGCGTGATCACCGACCGCGCCGTGTTCGCCTACGTCTGCGACGTGTTCGTGCTCGACAGCCACCGCGGCCTCGGCCTGGGCAAGTGGCTCATGCAGAGCATCCACGCCCATCCCGACCTGAGCCGCCTGCGCCGCTGGAGCCTGGTCACGCGCGACGCGCACCCCTTCTACGAGCAGCTCGGCTGGTCCCGCCTGGCCCGCCCGGAGAGCTACATGGAGATCGGCAAGCCGAGCGCCGCCGAGGCCGATCTCGATGACCTCGCCGGCAAGCCGCGCGCATAGGCCGGCCTATCCGCGCGGCTTGCCGGCGAAGTAGTCCGGGTCGACCACGAGGCGCTCGGGCAGGCGCTCGCGGCGCGCCTGGGCCTCGGCGCGGCGGACGCTGTAGCGGATCGGGGCCTGGTCGGGGAGTGACAGGTCCGCGGGCAGGTAGAGGGTGGCGCAGGCCGGGCCGCCGCCCGCCTTGCCGAACAGCTCGTAGAGCGGCACGGGGTGCACGCTCAGGCCCATCGTGGCGATCGCGCCGGTGAAGGCGGAGCTCACGCCCTCGGGCACCAGCACGCCGCCGGCTACCTGGCGCGAGTTGCCGGCGTAGGCCTCGACCGCGTCGTCGCGGCCGATCTTCGACGATCCGGTCCGCGCCCAGCGTCTGCTCGATGCGCGCGGCGCCGTCGCCCCACACGCCGCCCGGGTAGTGCGCCAGCACCGGCTGTCGGCCGCCGGTCGGCCGCGCGCCGAAGTGGACGGTGTCGCCGTGGAAGTGGGGATAGACCAGCTCGGCGTAGATGCGCGCCGCTTCCGGCACGCCGGCCGTATCGGCCGCGAAGCTGACACCCTCGCGCGACGAGCGCGGCGACTTGGGCGCCATCCCGGCGTCGTAGTGGCCCGGCACCGCATAGGTAAGGACCACGCGATCGCCGACCACCGCGACGTCGGCCATGCCCTCCCAGCGCTCCGGGGTCTCGCGCAGATCGAGGTCGTAGCCGCCCAGCTCGGCGATGCGGCCGAGCAGGTCGCGGTAGTAGGCCGCCTCGGCGCGCCGGTGGGCCAGCATGTTCGGCATCGCGCCGCGCAGGGCGCGCCCGTCGACGGCCACCCACGGCCCGTTGGCGGTGAAGACACGCCCGGTCTGGATCTCGTCGAGGCGCGCCACGACCTCGGCCGAGCCGAGCGGGTGGATCGACCCGTCCGGCGCGACGCGCAGATCGCCGCGGTCGAGCAGCGGATCGTCTGCCGCCTCGAAGTCGAACAGCGCGTCGCCGCCGCAGGCCAGGATGCCCTCGCAGATCGACAGCCACTCGTCGTAGGCCCGGCGCGGCGAGTACTCCAGGTGAGTGACCTCGCTCTTGTAGTTGGCGCCCGCCTTGTTGACCGTGGCCGGCACCGGCGGCCGCACCACCAGCAGGGTGCCGTAGACGTGGGGCAGGGGGTTCTTCATGACGTCTTTCGCTCCTGATCGCGCAGCTGGACGGGGCGGCTGAGCGCGACGACCGCGTCGACCCAGGCCGGCGTGCTGTTGAGCGAGGGGACCAGGGTCAGCTCCTCGCCGCCGGCGGCCAGGAACTGCTCGCGCGCGCGGATGCCGATCTCCTCGAGCGTCTCGAGGCAGTCGGCGACGAACGCGGGCGAGAAGACCACCAGGCGGCGCGTGCCGCCGGCCGCCAGCTCCGGGATGACCACGTCGGTGTAGGGCCGGATCCAGGGCGTGCGGCCCAGCCGCGACTGGAAGGTGACGGTCCAGGTGCCGGCGGCCAGCCCGAGGGCGGCGGCCAGGGCGCGCGCGGTGGCGTAGCACTGGGCGCGGTAGCAGTTGCGGTTGACGCCGTCGACCCGGTCGCAGCAGGCGTCGCTGGCCAGGCAGTGGCTCCCGCTGTCGTCGCTCTTGCGCATGTGGCGCTCGGGCAGGCCGTGAAACGAGAACAGCACGTGGTCGGGGCGCTTGCTCGGCCACGACCGGCGCGCCCACCGCGGCGAACGCGGCGATGAAGCCGGGCTCGTCGTAGAACGGCGGCACCACGCTGACCGGCGGGACGTTCCAGCGCGGCGCGATCGCGCGGAACACCGCCTCGAGCGCGCTGCCGGTGGACGAGGCGGCGTACTGCGGGAACAGCGGGAACACGACGAGGCGATCGATGCCCTGGCTGCGCAGGCGATCGATCGCGTCCGGGATCGACGGCCGCCCGTAGCGCATGGCCAGCTCCACGCGCCAGCGGTCGCCCAGCGCCTCGCCCACGCCGCCGGGCCAGGTCCTGGCTGTGGAACAGCAGCGGCGATCCGCGCTCCGGGTCCCAGATCTTGCGATACGCCTCCGCGCTCTGCGACGGCCGGCGCGGCAGGATGACAAGGTTGAGCAGCGCGGCGCGGCCGACCGCACCGATGTCGAGCACGCGCGGATCGGAGAGGAACTCGCGCAGGTAGCGCCGCACCGCCGGCGTGGTCGGCTCGTCCGGCGTACCCAGATTCAGGAGGAGCAGCCCCTGCGCCACGTCCGTCTCATAGCACAGGGGCGGAAGGTCCGGGCCGCTCGCGGGCACCCACGAGCGATCCGCCGCTGTATGCCGGCCGTCGTCTTCGAGAGAGGAGAGAGCGATGCGCTTCCTGTCGGTTCTGTTCGTGAGCGCGACCGCCGCGGTCGCCCAGGTCGCCTGCACCGGCGATGCCCCGTCCCCCATGGAGGAGACGTCCAGCGCCGTCCAGCCCCCGCCCGCCCAGACGCAGCCGGGCAAGGACCGGGACAAGGACGGGGACAGGGACGAGAAGGACGATGACGAGGAGGAGCTGGCGTTTCCAGAGGCCAGGCTCCTCATCGAGCACAACGCCAGCGCCGAGGACACCGGCTTTCAGGGCTTCGTCGACGGCGACCCGTGGAAGCGTCTCGACATCGTCGGCCCGGACGAGACGGTGGTGCTCTCGGTGTCGGCCCGGGGCAGCCTGCGCGACTTCGGCCTGACCGAGCTCTTCTTCGAGACCCAGGAGCCGCCCAACGCGGAGGTGCCGATCGAGGATGTGCTGGCCCGCTTCCCGGAGGGGACCTACGAGTTCGAGGGCCGCGACATCGAGGGCAACCAGGTGGAGGGCGAGGCAACGCTGACCCACGCGATCCCGGCCGGACCCGAGGTGGTGGCGCCGGCCGAGGGCTCGGTGGTCGACCCGCAGGCCGCCGTTGTCGACTGGGAGCCGGTGACCGAGACGATCACCGGGGACCCGGTCGAGATCGTGGCCTACGAGCTCATCGTCGAGAAGGACGTCGATCAGCCCGGACTGCCCGGCTTCTCGAAGACACACCTCAGCATCCACGTCCCGCCCGCGGTCACCAGCCTGACCATCCCGCCGGAGTTCCTCGACCCCGCCACCGCCTACAAGTTCGAGGTGCTGGCCCTGGAGGTGAGCGGCAACCAGACCCTCACCGAGGGAAGCTTCGAGACCGCGAAGTGACGATCAGGCCGGCTCGGCGCCGGCGCGCAGCAGGGCGGGGCAGCGCTCCTTGAGCTCGTGGATCGTGGCCCGCTGCAGCGCGGTGTAGAACGGCTGCTTGTGGTAGTGGAGCAGGACCGGCACGTACATGCTGCGGTAGCCGGATACCACGCGGATGCGCGGGTCGAGCGCGATCAGGTGTCGCGAGACCAGCGCCCGCCCCAGGCCGTGCGCCACGCCGTCGATGATGGCGTAGGTCTCGTCCATGAAGTTGCGCCGGTACTCCGGCGCATTGCCGGCCTGCATGCTGAAGAACTTGGCGGTGGTCGGATCGTCCGGATCGTGGTCGAGGTAGACGCCGTCGGGCGTGGGGTGGTCGGCGCTCTCGGCCATGACGCACTCCTCCTGGCCGAGCTCGACCGTCTCGACGTCGGCGCGGTGGAGCTGGCTGTCGCTGACGATGAAGTCAACGTTGCCGGTCAGCATCAGGTCCGGGAGATCGCGCAGCTCGGCGTTCTGGAAGTGGACCTGCACGTTCGGGTTGTCGCGCAGGATCGGCGACAGGGCCGGCATCAGGACCGAGCGCACCACCGACGAGTAGCCGCCGATGCGCACCACGCCGCCCAGGCCCTGATTCGAGCTCTTGCCGGTCAGCTGCTCGAGCAGCTCCAGCTCCATCGAGAAGCGGGCCTGGCAGTAGCGCAGAAGGCGGGTGCCGGCGTCGGTCAGCTGCACGCCGCGCGGCAGGCGCACGAAGAGGGTGAGGTCCAGCTCCTCCTCGAGTCCCTTGATGCGCTGGCTCAGCGCCGACTGGGTGATGTGCAGCTCGCGCGCCGCGAGGGAGAAGTTGAGCGACCGGGCGGCGGCGAAGAACGCATCCAGATAGAGGGACGAAAGACCCATCGCGGCGGCCCATCCTACTCCATGGCCGGCGCTATGCTCCCCCGGTGCGCGATCTCCGGGTCACTCAAGCGCTCGTGATTCCAGCGTCGGAGCTGACGGAGAGCTTCGTGCGCTCGGCGGGCCCGGGCGGCCAGAACGTGAACAAGGTGTCCAGCAAGGTCGAGCTGCGCTGGAACCCGGCGTCGAGCGCCGCGCTCGCCGCGCTCAGCGAGCGCGATCGAGCCTGGCTGCTCTCCCGCCTGGCCAGGAACCTGACCGCCGCCGGCGATCTCGTGGTCCGCTCGTCGCACACCCGCGACCAGGCCCGCAACCGCACCGACGCGCGCCACCGCATGGCCGAGCTGCTCCGCGCCGCGCTGCGCCGGCCGCGCCGGCGGATCGCGACGAAGCCGACGCGAGGCGCGGTGGAGCGGCGCATCGCGGGCAAGAAGAAGGTCGGCGAGCGCAAGCGGGGACGGCGAAGCCCCGCGGACGACTAGCTCAGCGCGGCCGCCACCCGGCGGATGGCCGCCGCGATCTGCGTCAGGCACTTCTTCCTGCAAGAAGTGCCCGGCCTGCGTCCGCGTCACCGCCGCCTGGGGCAGGAGCTTGGCGATCCAGCCGCGCACGCGGCCCAGGACCGGGTCGCGGTCGCCCCAGACGATCTCGGCCGGGCCGCGGAAGGACTCGGTCAGCTCCTGCACCCGGCGCAGCGGCTCGATCGAGGGATGCTCGAACGAGTCGGGGACCATGCGGGCGAGGGCCAGCGGAGCGACCCGGTCGCGCATGCGGCGCAGCGGATGGCGGTAGGCGCGCGACACCTCGCCGCGGATCGATGCCCGATCGCCCTGCGCCGCCCACAGGACGTTCTGCGGGAAGCCGAGGCCGCGAAAGGCCAGGCCGGCGAGGAGAGGCAGGCGGGCGAAGCGATGGAACGCCGTGGCGCGGAAGCCGGGCGGCGGCGGGCTGAGCACCGTGTTGAGCACGACGAGGCCGGCGAGCTTGTCGGGGCGGTCGACCATGGCGCGCATGGCGACCGGGCCGCCCCAGTCCTGCACCACCAGCACCAGCGGGCCGAGCTGCAGCTGGTCGATCAGCGCCCCGAGCCAGCGCGCGTGCTGCTCGATCGTGTGCAGGCCCGCGTCGCGCGGCTTGTCCGACAGGCCCAGCCCGATCAGGTCCGGCATGATCAGCCGCACGCCGCCGCCGGCCAGGGCGGCCGCCACCTTGCGGTAGAGATAGCTCCAGGTCGGGTTGCCGTGCACCAGCAGCACCGGGCGGCCCTGGCCCAGCTCGCTGACGCACATGCGGGCCCCGCCGACGTCGACAAGGCGTCGCTCGACGCCGGCCGGAAACTGGGCCGCGAGCCAGCCCGGCAGCTCCACGCTCACGGGCGGGCGTGGGCGCCGGGCGCCGTCATGGGACCTCGACCGACCCGAGGCCGATCGTCTCGGCCGCGCTGGCGTCGTCGATCTCGGCGGTGAGCTCGTAGCTGCCGGACGGCACGTCGGAGATGTCCCACGCGATCTCGCCCACGCCGCTGATGAGGTCCCACGTCACCACGACCGGCTCGCCGATGACCCGCTCGGCCAGCAGCCGGCCGGTCACCAGGTCGAAGTCCGGATCGTCGATGCTGTAGCTGGCGACCAGGTTGTCGCCCTCTCGCTCGAACGCCGTCGTCAGCGCCATCGTCGGGGCCAGGTTGCCGGCCAGCGGCGGACCCTTGGGCGCTCCGGTCTCGGCCCAGTTCCTGATCACGTCGACCTGGCGGTCGGGCAGGATGAAGTCCGGCGGCATGTGCAGCGGGTCGTCCGTCGGCTTGTCCAGGTAGAAGACCATCGTCTTGGCCATGGAGTTGTCGTCGTGCAGCTGGGTGCCGGCGCCGCACACGTCGATGCCGTCCGGGTTGCAGAAGTCGTCGATGCCGTCATCGCCCACGTCCGGGTCCTGCTTGGCCGGCAGGCCGTCGCGGTCCTCGCCCTCGAACTTGTCGAACCGGACCGTCCGCGGCGCGTCGTTGATCTGCGGCGGACTGTGGCAGCGAGTGCAGTTGGCGCGAACGATCGGCCGGACGTCCTCGGTCCAGGTCGGCGCGTCCGGCACCTCCGGGGCGCAACCAGCGGCCAGCGCCGCCGCCAGCATCGCGATGAGCGTGACGATGTGCCTCATGCCCGTCTCCTGTGCCTTCGCCGTGTCTACAGATAGTAGTGCAGCTGGAACATCGCCAGGCTGTTGGGGCTGTCGTACTCGGCGCCCTGGAACTCCAGCTTGCCGATCAGCATCAGCTCCCAGTGGGCCAGCGGGAAGTACTGCAGCGTGAGCGACGCGGCGTCGCGGGCCAGGTCCTTGACGCTCATGTCCTCGTCGAAGCGCTCGAGCACGGTCCCGAACATCAGCCCGGTCAGCGGCGTGTAGTTCGCGCTGAGGTACGTGGCCAGCTGCGGCCGCGACGACCCGGTCTCGTCGAAGTCTTGCAGCGCCAGGTCGAGCTCGCCCATGAACAGCACCTTGGCCGACTCGACGTAGTACTTGCCGATGCCGCCGACCAGGTAGGTGCGGTCGGTCTCGGCGATCGCGCCGCGCACCTGGGCGCCGAGCACCGCGGTGTCGTCGAGCAGGCGCTTCTCGTACAGGATGGAGCCGCCGCTGGCGCGCGGGCCGTTGCCCATGATCTCGTACGGCACCGGCGTGAAGGCGGTGACGTGGAACTCCGACGCGTCGGCCACCTTGCCGACCGACAGGTTGTAGGTCTCCTCCCACGAGTGCTGGCCGAGGTAGCGGCGCACGTAGGTGGTGTGGTCCTGCGAGCGCAGGCCGAACGGGGCGAAGAAGCGACCGGCGCGCGCGTACCAGCCGGTGGTCTTGGGCCGCCACATCAGCCAGTACTCGCGCGAGCCGAAGCGATCCGCGATCGAGTCGGTCTCGCGCACCTGGGCGCGCGGGCCGCCCACCGCGTAGAGCGACAGCGCGCCGCCCTTGAGATAGACGTACGTGTCCCCCTGCATGGGGAACGCGTAGTACTCCGGGTTGGTGCTGTTGTCCTTGGCCAGCGCCGCGCCGCGCAGGTTGACGCCGAGCTTGAGCCAGTCCGGCTCCTCGTAGACGCCGTACAGGAAGGCGCCGTTGCCGCCGAACTGGCTGATGGTGTCGCCGGCCTCGCTGCGCCCGTACTCGTTGATGAGGCCGCCGCCCGCCGGAGCGATGTGGCACACGCTGCAGCGCGTGTTGCCGGTGGCGAGCTGGAACTGGGGATAGGCGTCGGCGACACCCGGGGCGGCGGCGAGCGCCAGGGCGAGGGCCGCGGCGGCGCCGAGACGTCGAGTGTTCAGTTGCACAGCGCGCCCTCCAGGATCCAGCGCTCGATGAGATCGATGTCGCCCTCCGGCAGCGGCCGGTCGGGCGGCATCTGCAGCTTGGCCTCGTCTCCGATGAGCAGATACATGAGGTGCGATCGCTCCGGCTGGCCGGGCGCGACGTAGTTGCGCACCGGCGGACTGGGGGGATTGTTCACATCGCACGCCTGACCGACGAGGATGCTGTACGCGGAGTCGGCCGACTGCAGCTGCACGCCGGCCAGCTCGTTCTCCTGCGTGTGGCAGCTGGAAGTCGTGCAGTTGGGCGCGATGATCGCGGCGTGGATGTAGGACCAGGATGCGGCTCGGTCGTCCTCGCCACATGCGCCGAGAGCGGCAGTCACCGCTCCTGCGAGTGTGAGGGCGCCGAGCGCGCGCGCGAAGGCGTGGCGACGCTCCATATCGCAGGCGTCATCGCACGCTGAGGCGACAGTTTCAAGTTCGCGGTTATCGGGGCTTACGTGTGACGGATGCAGGTTCGACCCGGCACGAAGTGGCCAGGCGGGGCGCCACCGGGCAGGCAACTGCAGGCGCCGCCCTCCGCGCAACTCATTGATCTGGAATGCCGAAAGTCGCGCTCAGACCTGGTACGCGCATTGTAGGAGACGTGCGATTCGGTATCACCTGTGGCCACCCTACCCGGAAACGCAGTCAGTCGAAGACAGGGATCGAGATCGATCGTCGCGCCGCGCGGCTCTGCGCCGCCGCCCGATCGAGAGCGAGCCGAGCAGCCGACCCCGGCCGAGCTCGATGTGCGCGACGAGCTGGCCGCGGCGCGGCTGGAGGACATCCACACCGCGCGCGGCGACTGGGTGCAGGTGGCCCGGCTTCACGCCTCGCGCGCCGACACCCTCGTCGATCCGGCGGAGCGGGCGCAGGCGCTGTGCCGCGCGGCGGTCGTGTGCCGCGAGCAGCTCGGCGACCTGAGCGCGGCGCGCGCACACCTGCGCCGCGCCTTCTACGCCTGCCCCGACGAGGCCCAGGTGGCCGACGAGCTGGACGCCACCGCGGCCGAGTCGGCCGAGGCGGCCGCCGACGTGCGCGGCCTGTACGTCGGCACGGCGCGCGAGTGCGAGCTGGGCGCGCCGCACCTGGCCGCCGAGCTGTGGCTGCGCACGGCGCTGCTCGACCTGGCGGCGCGGGGCGACGCGGCCTCCGCGATGCGAGCCATGCGGCGGGTGAACGATCCGCTGCCGCGGCGCGCCCTGCCGCTGCTCGAGCGCATCGAGCGCCAGGCCGGCGCCATCGAGGTGCTCGACGAGCTGGCCGAGCTTTGCCGGCGCACCGGCGATCGCGCGCGCGAGAAGCGGGTGGTGCTGCGCTCGCTCGAGCTGGCGGCCGACGTGCTCGACCGCGCCGCCCGCCACCGCGCCATCGCCCAGCTGGCCGCCGGCGAGCAGGATCAGGACGGCGCGCGATGGCACGCGGCCGAGGCGCTCCGCCTGGATCGCTCCGTGGCCAGCGGAGGGCGGCACGAAGGGCCAACCGACGGTGTGTCTTCAGCTGGCGACGTGCTCGTCGTGGGAAGACGCAGTCGGGCGGCCAGCACGCGCGGTGTCGAGGCGGCAGACCAGGACCGCGCCGGCGCCGAGCTGGCCGATCGCTACTGGCGCGAGCGGCGCTGGCACGACCTGGAGCCGGTGCTCGAGCGGCTGCTGCGGCCGGGCCGCTCCGGGCCGGTCGGCGCCGACCACCTGCCGGCGACCGAGCTCTACTACCGGGCCGGGCACGTGGCGCTCGAGCTGGGCAAGTTCGAGGACGCCTGCCGCCTGTACCGCGCGACCCTCGGGATGGATCAGGTGCACCTGCCGGCGCTGGCCGAGCAGGCGCTGGCCGCCGCCGCGCTGGGCCAGTGGGACGACGCGCACGAGCTGCACGGCGCCGCGCTGCTGGTGCAGCGCAGCCTGGGCCGGCCGCCGGTCGAGCTGGCCGAGACGCTCTACCGCATGGGCGAGGCGCGCGAGAAGGGCGGGCAGCCGGAGGCGGCGCTGACCCTCCACGAGAGCGCGCTGGACGTGCATCCGGCCCACCGGCGCGCGCTCGAGGCGGCCTGCCGCGTGCACCGCGCCGCCGGCGAGCTGCGCCCGGTCGACCGCCTGCTGCGCGCCGCGCTGCCCCACGCCGCGCCCCGGCGGCGCGTGGATCTCTTGATCGAGCTGGCCGGCCTGGCCTCGCGCTTCTTCGGCGAGCCCGCCGCCGCCGTGTCGCTGGTGCGCGAGGCGCTGGCGCTTGCGCCGGGCGAGCGGCGCCTGCTCCTGCCGCTGGTCGAGCACTGCCAGGCGGCCGGCCAGTGGCGCGAGGCGATCGAGGCGCTGGCCCAGCTGGCCGAGCACGAGGGCAGCGCGCTGCGGCGCGGTCGCTTCTACCACCTGGCCGGCGGGCTGGCCGAGCACATCTCGGTGGACGAGGCGGTCGAGTACCTCGAGCGCGCGCTGGACTGCTACTTCGGCCCGGTGCTGCAGCCGCCCGGCGCGCTGCGCGAGAGCTGCCTGCGCGCGTTCCTCGAGATCGAGGCGCTGCTGGCGCCGCGCGGCGAGTACAAGCGCCTGGAGCGGGCCTACCGCGCCATGATCAAGCGGCTGGGGCCGGATGCGGCCGAGCTGCCGCAGCTCTGGTCGGAGCTCGGGCGCATCTACCGCGAGCATCTCGGCCACCCCGCGTCGGCCATCCAGTCCTTCGAGGTGGCGTCCGCGCTGGAGGCGGATCGCCTCACCCACCACCGCACCCTCATCGATCTCTATCAGGGCGCCGCGCCGGACGAGCTGGACAAGCTGATCGAGCGGCGCCGGCGTCTCATCGCGGCCGAGCCGTTCAGCGCGGAGCACTACTCGGCGCTGCGCAGCCTGTTCGTGAAGTCGAAGAACCGCGACGGCACCTTCGCCGCCTGCCGCGCGCTGGTCTTCCTCGACCGCGCCGATCGCAAGGAGGACGAGTTCTACCGCCGCCACCGCCGCGATCGGGTGATCTGGCCGGAGCGCGGCATGGGCTCGGCCGACTGGCGGCGGCTGCGCCACCCGGACGAGGACCCGCTGGTCGCGGCGGTGCTGGCGATGGCGGCCGAGCAGGTCGCGCTGTCGCAGGCGACGACGCCGCGGCGGCTGCGCCTGCGCGACGACGGCTCGGACGCCTACGATCACGTGCGCACCCTGTTCCGCAAGACCTGCGCCGCGCTCGGCGTGGCGGAGCCGGATCTGTTCGTGGCCCCGGCGGTCGAGTCCGACGCGGTGCTGGCCAACCTGCGCCGCGGCTCGAGCCCTGGCCCCGGCCTTCGTGATCGGCTGCCGCATGTACGAGTCGCGCAGCAGCGCCCAGATGGTGCACACGATGGCCCGCGCGCTCAGCTACGTCCGCCCGCACGCGTATCTTCGGCTGCTCCTGGGCCCGTCCCACCAGGTGGCCGCTGCCTTCGCGGCCGCGTGCGAGGTCGCCGGCGGCATCAGCGACGGCGCGCCGGCCGACGCAGGTGGAGCGCCTGACCGAGGCGCTCGAGCGCCGCACCGGCAGCGCCTGGCGCGCCGAGCTGCGCGGCGCCGTCCGCCGCCTGCGCGAACGCGGCGGCTCCATCGACGTCGGCCGCTTCTGCCGCGCCCTCGACGCCACCGCCCGCCGCGCCGGCCTGCTCCTGAGCGGCGCCCTCGACGTGGCCGCGGCCGATCTCTCGCGCGAGCCGATGTTCTCGCGCCGCCGCCCCCGCGAGGAGCGGGTGGCCGACCTGCTGGTGCACTCGGTGTCCGAGGAGCACCTGGGCTTGCGGCGGTCGCTGGGCCTCGCCGTCGAGACCGAAGCCTCGACGCTGCGCAGACTCACGTGTCGTGCAGACGGCGCCTGGACGCAGGGACCTTTGTCGTGACGGCGACAGACGCGTTCACGACAGCCCGTCGTCGCGGCCTGGCGGTCAGCACGCGCTCCGCACGCTCGGACGTGCGGCGCCTCAGAAGCGCAGGGCCGCCAGGCCACCTGATCGGGCCGACCAGCGGGGTCACACCGTGCGCTCCTCCGGGCCGTCCTTGCGGTCGCGGATGAACAGGATCGCGGACGCGATGGCGCTGGCGCCGGCGGTGGCGAAGCAGATGTTGGCGATGAGGGAGCGCTGCTCGGCGCGGTCCGCCACATCCTTGGCCTCGCTGAACTCGAACTCGTACTCGCTGGCCCGGATGTCGTCGAGGTCGTCGACGGCGGACTGGGCGCTCAGGCCGGCCCACGTGCCGGCCGCGCCGAGGCCGACCGCGACGCCGCCCCACAGGATCCAGCTGGCGTAGAACGGCGTGCCGGCGGAGTCGCTGTCCTGCTCGACAGTCTGGGTCGGCGCGACGTCCGGCGCCGGCTCCTCGGAGCTGGCGTCGCCGCCGCCCTCGACGCCCTGGTCGACCGGCGCGGCGTCGGTGCTCGTCGCCGGCGCCGCCGCCACCGCGCTCTCGGCTGCCGGACGCCCGGTATCGACGTCGAGCGGCAGCGGGCGCTGCTCGGTGCCCAGCTCGATCAGGCGGTTGCCGTGCCGGTCGACGCCGGCCACGGTGAAGCGGGTCGCGCGTGCGCGGAAGCACGAGGTCGATGCGGACCTTGCCGCGGCCGGAGACCGATCGCGCCGGGCCGCGCTCGGGCCAGTACATGACGCGCGCGCCGACCACCATGCCCAGCGGATCCGACTGCACCAGCACCGCGACGGTCGGCGGATCCAGCGCGACGATCCGGTGGGCCAGCTCGAGCGACCTGTCGCCCCGCCGCGCCCGGCGGGCCCGGCGGAACGGCCGCGCGATCTTGGGAGACACGCCCTTGCGCAGCTGGAGATCCGGATCGATGGCCAGCGCGCAGCTGGAACGCCGTCTCGGCGTCGCTGCGCTGGCCCAGGCTGGCCTGCACCTCGCCGAGGAGGAGATAGATCTGCGCCGTGGCGGCGGGTCCGCTGGTGCCGGCCGCCAGCGCCTTGCCCGCGGTGGCCAGCGCGTCGTCGTAGCGGAGCTCGCCCAGCTCGGTCCTGGCCTTCTCGAGCAGGCCCGCCTCCGGCCGCCGACTGCGCCGCCGCGTCCGCGGCAGCGACGCTGCACACCAGCGCCGCCGCCAGCGCGGCGCACACGCGATTCGCTCGCGAGGCGCCGAGGGTCGGCGTCGCGTGCGCTGGTCCCGGGCTCCGACTCAGGCGCATCACCATTTGACGAACTTGCGCAGCTCCTGGCCGGACACGATGCGGACGCGGATCTTCTTGTCCGGCTGACCGGCCGACGATACCAGGCGCAGGCTGTGATCGCCCGGGGGCAGGCTGAGTCTCACGACCGGCGTGAAGCCGCGCCGCTTGCCGTCCACGTATAGTGTCGCGTACGGCTCGGCGTTGACGGTCAGGTAGCCGCCGCTCCTGGCCGCGGCCACGGCCGCCGATGCCGCGGCCACGCGCGGGCGGTCCTTGCCGGCGCCGCGCGATCTCTCCGCGTCGCGCTTGCGCGCCTGGCGCCCGCGCTCCGACGCGGCCTTCTCGGCCCGGCGCTCCTTCTTGGCGTCGCGCGCCTTGTCGCGCTCGCGCTTCTCGCGCTCGGCCGCGCTCCCGGGTCGCGGAGCTGTCGCGATCGGGCGGCGTGGCGGCCGAGTCGATCGCCTGCCGCACCGGCGCCCGCCGCACCGGCGCCTGCCGCACCGGCAGCCTCGCCCGGCGGTGCAGCGGCCGCGGCAGCCGGCGGCGCGCCCGGAGCAGGCGCGCTCGCGGCGCCGCCAGTCGTCGCACTCGCGGCGCCGGCCGTGGCTCCGGTCTGGCTCGGCGCGGTCGGTCCCGGCGGCGGGCGCAACGGCCGCGGGCGCATCGGCCGTGCCGGCCGCGGGCGCGCTGGCGCGCGGTCGCCGTCGACCCGGTCTCCGGCTGCGCGCCGGGCGCCGGTCAGCTGCGCGGTGCGCGGGCGCCACCACCGACGCCGCCGTCTCGGGCGGCCTCTCCGCCTCGGACGTGCGGCGCTCCTCCGGGCTGCGATTGAGCACGAGCACCATCGCGGCGCCGGCAGCGGCCGACAGAGTCAGCGCCACGACCACCGGCCAGCGGCGGCGCGGCCGGATGATCATGTCGGAGTCGTCGTCGAGGATCGGATCGACCACCGGCGCGGCCGGCGCCTCGACGGGCAGCGCGGCGGCGAAGGAGCGGTCCTCGACCACATAAGAAGGAGGCGGCGGCAGGAACGGAAGCTGCGACGGACGCGGCAACACCGGCTGGGCAGGTCCCTGTGCCCGCGCCGGCGCCGAGGCAGCCAGCGCCGCGGTCGGCGGTATCACCTCCTCGGTCAGCTCGAGCTGGTCGCTCGGGATGTCCGACCATCGGCTCGGCCGGCACCGCGATCTGGTTGGAGCTCTTGGTGACCATCTTGGCCACCAGCTCGGCGTAGCCCGGGTCGGCCACCCGCGTGTGGCTGCCGCCGCCGAACCAGTCGTCGATCACGCCGTCGGCGGCGCCGTCACCGTCACCGGCGCCGCTGGCCGGCGCATCGGCGGCCGCGCCGTCGGACGCCGGCTCGGCCACGCCCTCCTCCTGGCGCCGGTGCGCGGCGAACACGCGCTCGCGCTGCCCGCCCAGCTCGGCGGGGAACGCCTTCTCCATCTCCTCGGCGACGGCCAGCGACGTCAGCGGCGCGCCCAGCGGCATGGATCGCCTGCTCGAGCGCGGCGGAGAACTCGCGCGCGCTCGCGTAGCGCTCGGCCAGCGGCCGGCGCAGCGCGTGCATGATGACCTCGTCGAGCTCGGGCGGCAGGTCGGGCCGGAACTTCGTCGGACGCGGGATCGGCTCCTCGACGATCGCGCGCCAGGTCAGCAGATCGCTGCTGCGCTTGAACAGTCGCCGCCCGACCACCGCCTCCCACGTGATGGTGCCGAGCGAGAAGATGTCGGCCGTGCAGTCGACCGCCTCGCCCTGCAGCTGCTCCGGCGCCATGTACGAGTAGGTTCCCTTGACCGCGCCGGTCTGGATCTGGCTGAGCGCGCTGCGAACCTTGACGATGCCGAAGTCGAGCACCTTGGCCACGCCGGCCGAGGTGACGAAGATGTTGCGCGGGTTGACGTCGCGATGCACGACGCCGGCGCTCTCGCCGTCCGGCTGGCGCAGCGAGTGCGCGTGGTGCAGTCCCTCGGCGGCCTGGCCGACAAGTGACGCGATGAGTCGGAGGTCGGCCAGCTGCGGCGCCTTCTTGCGCGCGACCATCACGTCGGCGAGCGGCAGACCCTCCAGGTATTCGAGAGCCATGTAGTAGCGCCCGTCGACCTGACCCAGCTCGTAGATCTGGCACACGTTCGGATGGGTGATGCGCGCGGCCGTGCGCGCCTCCTCCACGAACAGGTCCACGAACTCCGGCTTGTCGGTCAGGTGCGACAGAATGCGCTTGATGACCACCAGCTTGGCGAACCCGCCGGCGGAGCGGAGCTGCGCGAGAAACAGCTCGCCCATACCGCCGCCGGCGATGCGGGCCAGGAGCGTGTACTTGCCGAACTGGATCGGCCGCTCGCGCAGCGGGGACTGGGCTGTTGAGGCCATACCAGGACCGCCAAGTATAACCGACGGTACACGCGACCGACCCGCGCAAAAAGAGGACGCTGCCTCCTCGTTGCTCACCCAGCCTGGGTACACTTCGTCGCCATGGTCGGGTACTCGGGCACACCGCTCGCGCGGAAGCTCGGCATCAAGCCGGGCCATCGAGTCGCGCTCGTGTCGGCGCCGTCCGGGTTCGAGAGCCAGCTCGAGGGTTTGCCCGATGAGGTGTCTCTGGCCCGGCAGGTTCGCGGGACTCTTGATGTGATCGTCGTGTTCGTCGAGCGCGCCGCGGAGCTCGGGGCGCGCTTCGCCTCGCTGGCCCGCCGCCTGGATCCGGCCGGCGGTCTGTGGGTGGCGTGGCCCAAGAAAGCGTCCGGTCGGGCGACGGATCTCACCGAGAACGTTGTGCGCGACATCGGCCTGGCCGCCGGACTGGTTGACAACAAGGTCTGTGCAGTGGACGAGGTCTGGTCTGGCCTGCGCTTCGTCGTGCGCCTGGCCGATCGCCCGAGCGCGCGAGGCTCGAGCTCGCCGAAGACGTGAAGCGGAGGTGATTGCATGCACTTCAACCATGCCGAACTTGATGATTCTGGGCGCCCTGGCGGCGTCGCTGGTGCTGGTGTTTCGCTCCGGCGAGCGCATCCCGGCGTTCATCGCGCTGGCCGCGGCGGCGCTGGAGGCGCTGATCGCTTTCAGGCTGGTCACGATCAAGGGGCCGCCGTCGCTCGGGCTGATCCTGGCCGCCGCGCTGACCCTGGCCGGCGTGCTGGTCATGGATGCGGGCGGGCTCGAAGCCGGCCGTCACGGCGGCCACCGTGGTGGCCCTGGTCGGCGTCATCCAGGTCTGCTCGTCGCTGCTCAAGGTCTGGCCTGAGCGGGCGGTCTGACGTGCCTCGTCACGCCGCAAGCCCCCGGCATCGTGACGCCGGCTTTTCGGTGTGGACGCCGGAACGCCGTCGAGACTAGCCTGCGGCCCGGCGGTGTGGTTTCGCAGCACAGGACGGTTCGCGGCGCGTCGCGCTGGCTCGCGGCGGCATGCGCCACCGCGCCGGCCTCGGAGGAGGGCTCGCGTCGCGACGCGGGCCCCACGCCGGACGGCGGGCGCCCGATCGGCGGACGCCCGGACGCCGGCCGGCCGGACGCGGGGCGCCCGGACGCGTCGGTCGACGCCGGCCGCGCCGACGCCGGCGCCGATACGGCGATCTGCCGCCGCATCAACGAGTTCGTCGCCGATCACGCCGGCACCGACCTGTGCGAGTTCGTCGAGATCATCGGCGACCCGCGCACCGACTACAGCGACCACGTCGATCCTCGTCATCGAGGGCGACACCGGCGCCAACCCGGGCTCGGTCGACGTCGCCATCCCGCTGGCCACCACCGACGACGTCGGCCTGTTCGCCACCGCCGCGCTGAACAGCCAGATGGAGAACGGCTCGACCACGCTCCTGCTCGTGTCCGGCTTCGCCGGCGGCGCGGTCGACCTCGACACCGACGACGACGGCACCATCGACGAGGAGCCGTGGTCCTCGCTGCTCGACGCGGTCGCGGTCAGCGACGGCGGGCGCCGCGGATCTGCTCTACGCCGGCGGCGCGGTGCTCGGGCCGCTCTTCGACGGCGTCCAGTTCCCGCCCGGCGGCGCCTCGCGCATCCCGGACGGCGCCGACACCGACGAGCCGCGCGACTGGGTGCGCAACGACTTCGACGGCGAGGGCCTCGGCTGCGGCACCGGAAGCCCGGTGGCAGGAGAGGCGCTCAACACGCCGGGGACGATCAATCGCGAGGCGCTGCCGTAAGGCCTCAGTCGTCGTCCATTCCCGCGAAGCGGCGCAAGAACAGGGGGATCTTGTGCAGCAGACCCTTCTTCGCCCCCGGGTCGGCCGATGGCCGTCTCGCGCGTGGACCGCGCCCTCGCCGGCGGGACCGGCGTCGTCTCGACGGGCGGCTGCTGGATGCGGCCGAGCGTGACCGGAGAGCCCTGCTCGAGGTCGGCCAGCGGGGTCGTGGACGACGGCTCGCCCGGCGCCGGGGTGTGCTCGAGCGCCTCGCGGGCGCCGCGGGCGCTCTCGCCGAGCAGATCTTGCAGGTCCTTGGGCGCGCGGTGGCTGCGCAGCACGTCGGCCAGGTGGCCGGCCATCTCGCGCGCGGAGCTGAAGCGCTGCGTCTCGTCGGACGCCAGCGCGCGGTGGATCACCGCGGCCAGCTCACGCGGCACGTCGCGGCGCAGCGGGCGCAGCGGCTGCACGCGGCCGTCGCGCAGCTTCTTGTAGATCTCGTAGTCGTTCTGCCCGTCGAACAGCTTGCGCCCGACCAGCGCCTCCCACAGCACGCTGCCGGCGGCGAACTGATCCGACAGCGGGCTGGGCCGCTGGCCACCGACGATCTCCGGGCTGAGATACGACATCTTGCCCTTGACGATCCCCGGGTCGGTCAGCTCCTTGTCGCGATCGCGCGCCAGCGACAGGCCGAAGTCGATCAGCTTCACCATGCCGTCGTTGGTGATGAGGATGTTGTGCGGCGACACGTCGCGATGGACCACCGGCGCCAGCTCGCCGTCGGGGCCGCGCCGCTCGTGCGCCGCGGCCAGCGCGCGCATCACGCCGATGCCGACCGACGTGATCAGGTCCCAGCGCGTGCGCGACTCACCTGCGCTGAAGTGGTGGATGTACGATCCGAGGTCGATCCCATCGATCCACTCCTGAACCAGGTAGTACTGGCCATCCTCGTTCACGAAGTCGTAGACGGTCGCGATGTGCGGGCTGCCCACGGTGGCCAGCACGCGCGCCTCCTCCGCGAACATGTCCACGTAGATCTGGCTCTCGGCCAGGTGGTCGTGCATCTGCTTGACCGCCACGGTGCGCGAGAAGCCGACATCTCCGTGCTGCGTGCCGCGCCAGACCACGGCCATGCCGCCGCGGCCCGCGATCTCGTGCAGCTCGTAGCGCTTGCCGATACGCCGCCCCGATGCAGACCTCTTCTCCCGCGACGGCTTCGCAGTCGAGTGGGAGGGCGGGTGGCGGGACGGGCGCGGCAAGGGAAATCGGGTGGATCAGCCGCACCATCATAACCCACGGCGCCTGGCGCGTCCTGGCGAGCGGAGCTATGATCTCATGTCCATGGCGCTGCGGGTCGTCACCGCGCTGATGGGAGGAGCGCTGACTGTTCTCGGTCTGGCCGTCCTCCCGGCCCGGGCGGAAGCCAAGCCGTATCCGGTGCGGATCGAGTCACAGCCGAGCGGCGCAACTGTCTACCTCGACAGCAAGGAGGGCGATCCGCTGGGCCAGACGCCCTACACCGGCAAGCTGGCCGCCGGGGCGCACACCCTCATCATCGAGCTCGACGGCTACGTGTCGCAGGTCCAGGACATCACCATCCGGCGCAAGCGCCGGGTCCAGCGCATCGCGGTCCGGCTGAGCAAGATCGAGCTGGCCACCATCGAGGTGGTCGCGATCGAAGGATCGCCGACCCGGCCGACGCCCGGGGCGCCCGCATCCTGGTCGACGGCAAGGAGCGGGGCGCGCTGCCGACCACCGTCAAGGTCCCGGCCGGGCCGCACCAGGTCGAGGTGGTCAAGGAGGGCTACAAGACCTTCGAGACCTGGGTCGAGGCGGCCGAGGGAGAGGCGGTGGTGGTGGCGGCCGACATGGCGCCGCTGGGCAGCTCGGGCAAGATCGCCGCCGACCAAGGGAGCCGGCGTCGGCGACGCCGATCCGGACGACGTCCCGGACGAGGCCGAGGATGAGGAGGAGCGCGCGCCTGGCCGCCGCCGAGGCCGAGGCGCTGCGCCGCGATCCGGAGGCGTCGGTCGAGCGCGAGGAGGAAGCAGGCTCCCGAGGCCCGCCCGGTGCCGTGGTTCTCGGTCGGCGCCGGCTTCGAGCTGGGCGGCCGCCGCTTCCGGCCCAACTCCGACACGGTGCAGGGGCTGCGCGAGTACGACGCCGGCGCGGTCCCGATGATCCGGCTGGCCGGCGACGTCAACCCGCTGGCCTTCTCGCCGAACAAGTGGATCTCCGGCTGGGGCCTGTACGCCAGCTACGCGCGCGCCACGCCGCTGGACTCCGCGGCACGGCTGGAGAGCGGCATGGAGGTCGACGTGCCGACCGAGTGGAGCGAGCTCGACGTCGGGGCGCGCTTCCGCTACCGCTTCGACACCGGCAGCCACCTCGGCGTCGAGCTGCGGCTACGGCACGCACACCTTCAGCTTCGACTTCTCCCCCGAGACCGAGGAGCTCGCGGCCGAGGTGCCGGACGTCGACTACGCCTTCTGGCGCATCGGGCTGGAGGGCCGCTACAGCTTCGGCCGCCTGGCCGCGCTCGCCAGCGGCGGGACGCGCCTGGTCAACGCGATCGGCAACCTGGGCGACCGCTTCGCCCAGACCGACGTCGTCGCGCTGCAGGGCGGCATCGGCCTGGCCGCGACCATCACGCGATTCGATCGAGGCGCGCCTGTTCGGCCGCTACGACCGCTACTCGCACACGTACACGATCATGCCGGCCAATCCGCTGTCCGACGCCACGAGCGGCGTCGATCAGTTCTTCGGCGCTCACGCTGTCGGCGCTGTTCGTCTACTGAAAGGTGAGTTCACCTCCCATCGAGTGAAAGCGCTCGATGGAGGAGGCAGTCCGTCGCGCCGGCGGACGCGTGTTAGCGTCCCGGACCATGAGGCGCCGCGACTTCCTGAAGGGCAGCCTGGCCGCCGGTGCGGTGGCCGCCTGCCGCGGCGGAGGCAGCACCGGGCCGACCGGCCCGAAACCGAGCCCCGCCCGCCTGAACCAGTTCTCCGATCCCACCCTGGTCGAGCTGGCCGATCTCGCGCTCGACGCCGCGCGCGAGGCGGGCGCCACCTACGCCGACATCCGCATCGCCGGCTACCGCCGCCAGATGATCGACACGCGCGAGGCGCGGGTGCTGGCCATCCGCGACTCCGAGGACCGCGGCTTCGGCGTGCGCGTCATCGCCAAGGGCACGTGGGGCTTCGCCGCCAGCGCGTCGGTGACGCGCGACGAGGTGGTGCGGGTCGCGCGCCGCGCCGTCGAGATCGCCGCGGCCAACTCGGTCTTGCAGCGCGAGCCGGTCCAGCTGGCCCCGGTGCCGGCCTACGTCGACGTGTGGAAGACGCCGTTCCGCAAGGACCCGTTCGAGGTGCCGCTGTCCGAGAAGGTGGACACGCTGCTCGGCATCAACGCCGAGGCGCTCAAGGTCAAGGGCGTCTCGTTCGCCGACTCGGAGATGGCGTTCGCCCGCGAGCAGAAGTTCTTCGCCTCCACCGAGGGCTCGTACATCGAGCAGACCATCCACCGCTGCAACCCGTCGTTCACGGTGACCTCGGTCGATCGCAAGCGCGGCAGCTTCCAGACCCGCGACTCGTACAGCGACCCGCGCGCGCTGGGCTACGAGTACATCGAGGAGTACCCGTGGCTGGACGACGCGCGCCAGGCCGGCGAGGACGCGGTGGCCAAGCACACGGCGCGCTCGGTCGAGCCGGGCGTGCGCGACCTCATCCTGCACCCGACCCACCTGTGGCTCACCATCCACGAGTCGATCGGCCACCCGACCGAGCTCGACCGCGCGCTCGGCATGGAGGCGAACTTCGCCGGCACGAGCTTTCTCACCACCGACAAGCTGGGCAAGTTCCGGGTCGGCAGCGACATCGTCAACTTCACCGCCGACAAGACCGCGCCCGGCAGCCTGGCCACGTGCGGCTACGACGACGACGGCGTCAAGACCGCCAGCTGGCCGCTGGTCGAAGGACGGCATCTTCGTCGACTACCAGACCACGCGCGACCAGGCCCACCTGATCGGCCAGAAGGCCTCGCACGGCAGCTGCTACGCCCAGAGCTGGGCCGACGTGCCGTTCCAGCGCATGCCGAACGTCAACCTCGAGCCGGGCAAGAAGGCGCTCACCGAGGAGCAGCTCATCGCCGACACCGAGGACGCGATCCTCATCCGCGGGCGCGGCAGCTACAGCATCGACCACCAGCGCTACAACTTCCAGTTCGGCGGCCAGGCCTTCTACGAGATCAAGAAGGGGAAGGTGACCGGCATGCTGCGCGACGTCGCCTACCAGGCGCGCACGCCCGGACTTCTGGGGCTCGTGCGACGCGATCTGCGACAAGAGCGCCTACTACGTGGGCGGATCGTTCAACGACGGCAAGGGCGAGCCCGGGCAGTCCAACGCGGTCAGCCACGGCTGCTCCACCGCCCGCTTCCGGCGGGTCAACGTCCTCAACACCATGCGCAAGGTCTGAGGAGGAAGCCGTGCTCACGCGAGAACGAGCCCAGCAGCTGGTCAAGCAGGTCCTGTCGCACTCGAAGGCGGACGAGGCCGAGGTCGTCCGTGTCGGGCGGCACGGTCACCCACCTGCGCTTCGCCCGCAACACGCCGTTCAACCAGCGGCACGCGCGAGCGGCCCGTCGCTGACGGTGCGCTCCAGCTTCGGCAAGAAGAGCGGCGCGGTCACCGTCAACCAGCTCGACGACGACAGCCTGAGCCAGGCGGTGGCGCGCGCCGAGGAGATGGCGCGGCTGGCGCCCGAGGACCCGGAGTACATGCCCGGCCTGCCGCAGCAGCAGTACGCCGAGGTGCCGGCCTTCTTCGACAGCACCGCCAGCGACGCGCCCAGGCGGATGGCCGAGGGCGTGGCCGCCTGCATCCAGGCGGCGCGCGGCAAGGACTTCGTCGCGGCGGGCTTCTCCCGCGCGTCGGCCGACTACGAGGCGCGCGGCAACTCGCGCGGCCTGTTCGGCTACCACCGCAGCACCGCGGCGTCGTTCTCCGCGACGGTCAGGACGCCGGACGGGACCGGCTCCGGCTACGCCGGCCAGGTGGCGCGCCGCATCGAGGACATCGACTACGCCGCGTCGGCCGGCATCGCGGTCGAGAAGGCGGCCGCGTCGCAGAAGCCGCGCGAGCTCAAGCCGGGCAAGTACGTCACCATCCTGGAGCCGACCTGCGTGGCCAACCTGCTCCAGGGCCTCGGCTTCGGCATGGATCGCCGCCGCGCCGACGAGGGGCGCAGCTTCTTCGCCTCGCGCAAGCGGGCCGGCGGCACGCGGCTGGGCGAGAAGCTGTTCGGCAAGGAGATCGACATCCGCTCGGATCCGCAAGACGAGCGCTGCCCGGCGCGCCCGTGGGGCGACGACGGCGTGCCGCAGACCGCGCGCGCCTGGATCGATCGCGGCAAGGTCGAGACCCTGGCCTGCGATCGCTTCTGGGCCACGCAGCAGAAGACCGAGCCGGTGCCGCGTCCGAGCAATCTCGTTGATGGCCGGCGGCAAGGGCACGCTGGCCGACCTCATCAAGTCGACCAAGCGCGGCGTGCTGGTCACCAGCTTCTGGTACATCCGCTTCCTCGATCCCGCAGACGCTGCTCTTCACCGGCCTGACCCGCGACGGCGTGTTCTGGATCGAGAACGGCGAGATCGCCTACCCGGTCAACAACTTCCGCTGGAACGAGAGCCCGGTCAGCGTGCTCAAGAAGGTGGAGGCGATGTCCGCCGCCGAGCTGGCCCCGCCGCGCGGCGACGAGGAGCCGTTCACCGTCGTCCCGGCCATCCGCGTCTCCGAGTTCAACTTCGCGAGCGTGTCCGACGCCGTCTGAGTCGAACCGCCAAAGACTGCGTCAGTCTCTCACCGGGCTGAGCTGGCCGCCCTGCGAGCGGGATCGGGAACTTCACCAGCACGCCGATCTCGCCGGTGACGCGGCCCTCGTCGCCGACGTCGCCGAGGCGCACGACCGGGCCGCCGTAGACCGTCACCCAGGCGCCGGTCAGGACGACGCGGCCGCGGAAGCCGTAGCGGGTCTCGTCGCCGCCCAGCTCCATGAGCGGGCCGAGGTCGAAGCCGATCAGGCGGAAGCCGGCCTCGATGCCGAGCGACAGGCGGGTCGTGTCGCGCCGGAAGTCGTGCAGTCCGTCGGCGTAGGCGCCGTACCAGGCGCCCTTGCGGAACAGGCGCGCGGCGCTGACCTCGGCGCCGAGCAAGAACTCGGCCACCGCCTCCTCGATGGCGGCGCCGGCGTTGATGCCGGGCAGGAGGTACCACTCCGAGTCCGGGCCGACGTCGGCTCGCGCCGGGCGCGCCGACAGCGCCCCGACTGCGAGGGCCGCGGCCACGACCAGGGCCGGCCTCATCGCTTGCCGAACAGCTTGTCGAAGGCGCGGCGCATGGCGCCCTTGGACCTGACCAGCGGCGCGGCCTCGAAGTTGCCGACCCGCACCGCCGGGTCGACGCCGAAGTGCACGTACAGCCCGAGCAGGTCGTGCACGAACTGCTGGATGCCGCCGGTCTGCAGATCCCACGACGTGCAGTAGCTGTCCGGCTTGTTGCGGATCATCGCCTTGGCCACGATCAGCATCACCGACCAGTCGATCAGCTCGCCGTTGCCGTCGAGGTAGTGCTTGTAGGTGAAGAAGCGGTCCTCCGGGGCCAGCTCGACGCCCTGCTCGTCGGTCGACTTGGGCGCGCGCAGGTTCTGGATGGTCCGGTACTCGTGCTCGATGTACGCGGTGACCGTGTTGTTCTCGTCCTTGCGCTCGTACTCGATGAACTTGCGGAACGCGTCGTACAGGTTCTTCGGGTTGGCGTAGGCCCCGCTGGCCAGGTAGTAGAGCATCGCGCCCAGCGAGTAGATGTCGGCCGGGCGGCCGACCGCCTTGGTCACCTTGGCGCGCACGTTGTACTCGCTCTGCTCGGCGAACGGGCTGGTCAGGAGCAGCTTCTTGCGCGCCCCGGTCGGCGCTCGCGATGACGTACTGCTCCGGCCGGTTGAACAGCGCGAAGGTGTCGTTCTCGTGGATGTCGATGTAGAAGTCCTCGAAGAACTCCACCTCGGGCGAGCCCTGGGTCACGTTGACCAGCAGCTCGAACGAGTTGGTCTCCTGCTCCGGGCTCTGGAAGTAGAGCGTGCCCGGCACGTTCTGGTGCCGGGTCATCGACAGATCCTCGTGGTCGGCGTCGAACACCTTGCCGACGTTGAAGTCGGCCAGCTTCACGCACAGCGTCGAGCCGCGCAGGGTCGGGTCCGGCAGCTTGAGCAGCACGTTGGCCGGCTTGATGTCGCGGTGGCAGGTGTCGCGGATGATGTGCGCGTACTCGATCGCGGTGGCGATCGGCACCATGTAGTCGAGCACGCGGAAGATGCGCTGCTGGTTCTGCACCGCCAGCAGGTCGTCGCGCCGCCGCTTGACCCGCGAGCCCTTGAGCCGCTCCTCGAGCGACATGTCGAGCAGCTCGAGGATCATGAAGTCGTTCTCGACCTTGTCGCGCACCTGGGGCGGGATGAAGTGCTCGTTGTCCGACTCGCCCGAGGTCAGAAGCTCCACGATGTTGGCGTGACCCTGGACCCGCTCCAGGATCTCCTTCTCCATCTGGAACCGCATCGAGTCCTCCGGCGACACGCCCTTCTGGAGGATCTTGATCGCGACGTTGCGCCGGTAGGTGGTCTTGGACTCGACCCAGCGCTCCTCGCCCAGGTACGCCTTGGCGAAGCGGCCGGAGCCGAGCTCGATCGGCTGGCCGTGCTCGTCCATGACGAACGCGTAGGTCCGCTGCCGCGCGATGTACGGCGACATCCGGACCAGCCCCATGTCGTGGCGGGTCATCTCCTCCTGGTCCCAGTCGAGCGGCATCCCCACGACCGGCTGGCCGGTGGGCACCGGTGGACGGGTTGGGCGGTTGCTCATGCGGGCCCCCTCTTGCGCCGCCGCCCGGAGCGCTCCTCGCTCGACGGCCGGCGCGGGACATAGATGAACAGGCACTCCCCCCCGGGACCGAAATCGAAGGCCACCGCGCGCGGGCACTCGTGTGTGCCGACCGCGATGAGGTGATCGCCGATCGGGAACACCTGGTGCCCGGCCGCCGGGCTGCCGAACTGCACCTGACACGCTGGCGATCGGCAGCTGGTTGGGCGTGACCAGCTCGATGCCTCCGGACGCCTCCAGCTGCGACGCGCCGGACGCGCGGCCCCCGGACTTGCGCACGAAGCAGTTGAGCCCGCGCACGTGCATCGCGAAGTGGCCGACCGCCGGCACCAGGGTCAGGCGCAGGCGCGCGCGGCCGCCGGCGCAGGTCACGTCGACGGTGCCCTCGGCGTTCATCGCCACGAAGCTGCCGGTGCGATCGCCCAGCGGCTGCGGCGTCGTCGACAGGGCCAGCCGGTGCGGCGGCCCGCTGGGGATGGGCGGCGGCCCGTGCTGCACCGGAGGCGGCGGCGGAGCGGAGCGCTCGGGGACGACCGGCGGGCGCGGCGGCGGCGTGGCTCGACGGATCGAGCCCGAGCCCTCCGCCTGCAGCCGCTCCGACCCGCCCGGCGGCGTTCCGGCCGCGCCCGGCAGCACCTCGGGCTCGGTCGTCACCGACGGGGACGGGCGCTCGGGCGGCGGCCCCGGCACCGGCGTCAAGGTCGGCGGCTCGAGCGGCAGGCGGCGGTTCGAGCGGCTCTTGCTCTCGAACGCGCGCACCATCTCCTTGGCGAAGTTGCCGGCCCGGCCCGGCCGCTCGGCCGGATCGATGCGCAGCGCCTGCTTGAGCAGGTCGGAGACCGGCCGCCGGGAACTCGAAGCCGCGCAGCATCTCGTCGATCATCGGATCGCACTTCTCGCGCTGGCGGTACGCCTCGCCCGGATCGTTGCTGGAGAACAGGCAGCGGCCGGTCAGCATGTAGAGCGTCACCAGGCCGAACGAGTAGATGTCGGAGGCGGGCAGGACCGGCCGGCCGACCAGCTGCTCCGGCGCGGCCCACAGGCCCGGAGTACATGAGCAGGCGGCGGCCGGCCACCACGTGCGTGTCGCCGGCGCGGTTGGCCAGGGCCAGGTTGTCGATCGCGAGCGACTTGGCGATGCCGAAGTCGGCCAGCTTGGGCGCGCGGCTGCGGCCCGAGGTGCCGAACAGGATGTTCTTCGGCTTGATGTCGCGGTGGATGATGTCGTTGCCGTGCGCCTCGTCGAGCGCGCCGCAGATCGCGCTCACCACCTGCATGGTCTCGCTCGGCGCCAGCGGCCCCTCGCGGCGGACCAGGTTCGACAGCGTGCCGCCGTTCATGAACTCCGAGACCTGAAACGGCGCGCCCATGTTCTGGCCGTCCGGCTGCTGCTCCTGGCCCTCGCTCGGCGGCGGGCCGGGCAGGTGGGCGAAGTCGTAGATGCGCAGCGTGTTGGGATGGGTCAGCTTGCTGAGCGCGAACGCCTCCTGCACGAAGTGCTCGTAGGTCGTGCGGTAGATCCACTCCTTGTCGCGCAGGGTGTGGAAGACCTTGATGCACACCGGGCGCGACAGCCGCTCGTCCTCACCGCGATAGACGACGCTGGTGCCGCCGGTCTCGATGCGCTCGACCACGCGATAGCGGTCCAGCACCTTGTCGCCAACGGCGAGCGGATCGGTCAGTGACGGGCTGACGGATTGGGTCATCGGACGGCGCGCTTGCGTCCGCGACCTTTCATTGCCGGACGCGTCGAGCCCGAAATGGGCTCGAGTCGGTTCAGGGCCCGTATTGTACAGCCAGAATCGCCCCGTTCGAGGAGTTTTCGCCCCTGAATCAGGGTGCTACAGCGCCGGTGCAGGCAGTACCCCGCCCACCTCGAAGTCGGTGCGGGGGAACGACAGCTTCTCGCGGCGGGAGACCAGGTTCTTGCGCAGGAGGTCGACCCGCAGGCGCGAGGCGTAGCAGACCCAGGTCGCCAGCTCGCGGCCCGGGCGCTTGCCGCTGAACGCGCGAGGCGTGAACAGGCCCAGGTTGGTGCCGCCGTCCCTGTCGCGCGCCGATCGGTACTGGAACACCTCGACCCCGTCGGCCCGCATCTCGCTGCCCAGCTGCTGCGCGTCGTCGTAGGCGGTGGGCGACGAGATCTGGGCGCCGAACCGGTCGAACGGCGTGCGGGTCAGGTCGATGCCGACCTCGGTCGCGAACCCCGCGCTGAAGGCGGTGAGCTCGGCGACGGGCGCGATGTTGGCCGTGGTCCCGTCCAGGAAGACCAGCCGGTAATAGGCCACCTCGGCCAGCGCAGGTCGGCAGGGTCAGCGAGCCGTACCAGATGCCGCGCTCGTGCCGGCGGCCGAAGCGCGAGCCGTAGCGCAGCGGCGGGTAGCGGAACGGCGTGGCCAGCAGCGTGTGCAGGCCGGTGAACTCCGCGTCGACGGGGGCGGGCGGCTTCTGGGCGTCGATCAGGTCCTCGAGCAGCTCCTGCTCCTCGAGCGTGTCGACGAGCTTTCTCGTCGATACGACGTGCTGCGCCTCGACCACGCGCCAGGCGCGGCCGCTGAGTCGGCGGCAGCTAGACTTTGCCCCGCATCGCGTCCAGATAGTCTGCGACATGGACCAGGCCGGTGATGGACCGAGCCAGCTCGACAGGGCGTGCGCCCAGGTGATGGTTGCCAGCGTGAAACCAGGCGCTCGCCGCGCGGTCGTCCCCGCCCACCAGCGCGTCCAGGCTGCGCCAGATGCGCAGGAACAGCGTGGCCCGCTGGCCCTCGTTGGAGGTCGGGTCGAGCGGCCGCGCGCCGCGCAGCAGGCGCGACACCGTCGGCGCGCTGACGCCCAGCACCTCGGCCAGCTCCTTCTGCGAGGTCAGACCCAGGCGCGCCGACGCGCGCACCAGCGCCTTGCTGAGCACGGCGCCGGCACGAGCGCCGTCCACCGGCGACTCCTGCGAGGAGGACGAAGACGAGGAGGATGGCGAGGACGAAGCGCGCCGTCGTGGTGGTGCCGAGGAGTTCGTCATGGCTGTTTCAATTGAAACGCTAGCAGCGACTCCTTTCAGTTGCAACGACTCGATTGAGCCGGCCAAAGCGGCGCGATGATGCAGAGTTACGCCACCGACGGGCCACCGACGGGCGGTGTATGGCGAGTGAAGGGCGAACACGGGTGACCGGCGACGCCTGACCGGGGCGTCGAGCGCGGGCAGAATAGGCCGCCGGCTGCCGCGCTCCAAGTTTCGCGACCAGGAAAGCGCGCGCACGGCGAGGAGGAGACGACCGATGAGGGAACCGATTCGTACACGTTCGAGACAGCCCGGGCTGGCCGGGCTCGCGCTGACCGCGCGCGATGATCGCCGCCGGCTGCGGCGCCGAGCAGCGAGACCTCCGGCGCGGGCGCCGCGACCGCCAGCCCCGCCGCGACCGGACCGGCTGCGAGCGCGGGCGACGCGCCCCCCGCCTACGACGCGGTGCCGCTCATCCCGCGCGAGGTGCTGTTCGGCAACCCGGTCAAGACGTCGCCCCAGCTGTCCCCCGACGGCAAGCGACTGGCTTACCTGGCGCCGCACGAGGGCGTGCTCAACGTCTTCGTCAAGACGGTCGGCAAGGACGATGACAAGGTCGTCACCGCCGACAAGCTGCGCGGCATCCGCCAGTACTTCTGGGCCGAGAACGGCCGGCAGCATCATCTACATCCAGGACAAGGGCGGCGACGAGAACTGGCACGTGTACGCGGTGCCGGCCGCCGGCGGCGAGGCGCGCGACCTGACCCCGCTCGAGAAGGTGCAGGCCCAGATCGTCGCGGTCGAGCGCTCGCACCCGGACGAGATCCTGATCGGCCTCAACGATCGCGACCCGCAGCTGCACGACGTCCACAAGGTGGACCTCAGGACCGGCAAGCGCACGCTGGTGGCCCAGAACGACATCGGCGCCATCGGCTGGATCGCCGATCACCGCCTGCGCGTGCGCGGGGCCCAGGTGCTGTCGCCCGACGGCGGCGCCGTGCTGATGCACCGGACCGGCGCGACCGGGAAGTTCGTGGAGCTGGCGAAGTGGGGCGCCGAGGACATGTTCACCACCGGCGCGGCCGGCTTCACCGGCAACGACCGCGAGATCTACCTCCTGAGCAGCGTCGGCTCGAACACGACCGAGCTGCGCAGCCTCGACACGCGCACCGGGAAGGAGAAGACGCTGGCGTCCGACCCGGAGGCGGACGTGACCGAGGTGGTGACCGATCCGAACGAGCCACGCGATCGTGGCGGTCGGCTTCACCAAGGCGCGCCTGCAGTGGAAGGCGCTCGACGAGAAGCTGGCCCCCGACCTCGAAGCGATGAGCAAGCTGGGCGACGGCGACGCCACCGTGATCAGCACCGACCGCCGCAACAAGACCTGGCTGGTCGCGCTCGACAACGACGACGGCCCGCCGCGCTTCTTCTCGTTCGACCGCAAGAGCAAGCAGGGCACGTTCCTGTTCACCTCGCGGCCCGACCTCGAGGATGTCCAGCTGGCCGAGATGAAGCCGGTCAGCTACCCGGCGCGCGACGGCCTCACCATCCACGGCTACCTGACCTTGCCGCCCAAGGTGCCCGCGAAGGGGCTGCCGGCGGTCATCTACCCGCACGGCGGACCGTGGGCGCGCGACAACTGGGGCTTCGAGCCGACCGCGCAGTGGCTGGCCAACCGCGGCTACGCGGTGCTGCAGCCCAACTTCCGCGGCTCCACCGGCTACGGCAAGAAGTTCCTCAACGCCGCCAACCGCGAGTGGGGCGGCAAGATGCAGGACGACGTCACCGACGGCACCAAGTGGCTGATCGACCAGGGCATCGTCGATGCGAAGCGGGTCTGCATCATGGGCGGCTCCTACGGCGGCTACGCCACGCTGATGGGGCTGGCCAAGGAGCCGTCGCTCTACGCCTGCGGCGTCGACATCGTGGGCGTGGCCAACCTCATCACCTGGATCAACACCATCCCGCCCTACTGGATGCCGTTCCAGCACGTGCTGCACCAGCGCGTCGGCCACCCGGAGAAGGACGCCGCCTTCCTCAAGTCGCGCTCGCCGGTGTTCCTGACCGACAAGATCCGGGCCCCGCTGCTCATCGGGCAGGGCGCCAACGATCCGCGGGTGCCGCGCAACGAGTCGATCCAGAATCCGCGACGCGCTCAAGAAGGCCGGCAAGCAGGTCGAGTACATCGAGTTCCCGGACGAGGGCCACGGCTTCGCCCGCCCCGAGAACCGGCTCAAGTTCTTCGGCATGGCCGAGGGCTTCCTCGCCCGCCACCTGGGCGGCCGAGCCGAGAAGTAGGCGCGAGGGCGCGCTCCCAAACAAAACAAACAGTGGACGGGCGACAGGAGACAGGGAACAGGGAACAGGAAATGGGAGCCCTCATCCCGAGGCCAGGACGTTTCCTGTTCCCTGCTCCCTGCTTCCTGTTTCCTGTCTCCTGTTTGTTTTGGCGCCGTTTCAGTCCGGCGCCAGCTCGCCAGGTCCGCGCGGGAGGACGCTACTCGGGGAGCGTCACCCGGCGGATCCGGTGGATACGGCGCCTCCTCGCCCCGCGTCCCGTCGGCGACGTACAGGTAGCCGGTCGCCTCGGCGACGTCGAGTCCCTCGATGGCGAACAGCTGGCCGACCAGCGGATTCGGCGTCGTCCTTCCAGCCGGCGGTGCCGTCGCCCGCGATGGTGGTGACCTGGTCGACGACGATGCGGCGGACCAGGTGGCTGCCGGTGTCGGTCACGTAGATGGTGCCGAGCGAGTCGCGGGCCAGGCCCTGCGGGCTGTGGAAGGTGGCGATGTCGAGCGAGCCGCCGTCGCTGCCGGCGGCTCCGGTGCCGGCGAACGTGGAGACGGTGCCGTCGAGGTCGACCTGGCGCAGCCGATGGTTGCCGAAGTCGGCGACCAGCAGACTGTCCTCGTCCAGCACGATCACGTCGTACGGCTGATCGAACTGGGCGGCGGCGCCCACAGCCGTCGACGAAGCCGGGCGTGTCGGGCGTGCCGGCCAGCGGCGTGAGCGCGCCCGAGGTCGGGTCGAAGATCTGGATGATGTGGGCCTGGTGATCGGTCAGCACCAGGCGGCCGTCGGCCAGCAGCGCGATGCCGCGGCAGCGGCCGATGTTGTCGCGCAGCAGCTCCGGCACGCCGCCCTCCAGCGGCATGCTCCACAGCGCGCCGCCGGGCGGGCCGGGCTGGCCAAAGCTGTTGCCGTCGGTCTGCACGTACAGCGTGTCGCCGGCGATGGCCAGGCCGAACGGGCGCACGAACACCTCGGCCTCGGGCGGCTGGTTGATCGTCGCGACGTCTCCCGCCGGGGTGAGCCGGCGGACCAGGCCGTTGTCGAAGTCGGCGACGATCATGTTGCCGTCGCTGGTCATGACCAGATTGACCGGGTTGTTGAACAGCGCGGTGTCTCGGTCGCCGTCGAAGTTGCCGATGATGCCGGCGCCGGCAAGCGTGGTCAGCCCCTCGATGAGCGGCACCTGCTCGAAGTTGGGGCCGCTGTCCGGGGTGCCGTCATCGGCGCCGTCGTCGGTCCCGTCATCGGCGTCGTCGTCGGTGCCGTCGCTGCTGTCGTCCACGGTGCCGTCATCGTCGGCGTCGCCGCCGTCACCGCCCCCACCGCCGCCGCAGGCGACCAGGGTGAGGCCGAGGAGGAGAGAGAGGAGCACGAAGAGCGGCCGCAGCCGGCTCTTCACCCGCGAGCTCGCGAGCGAGCCCACAACGTCGACGACGAAGTGATTCACCACGACAACCTCCCGCCTCCTATAACACTGTCCCGAGCGCGCCGGGCACGCGGCCCGACCATCAGCCGAGCGCCTGCCTGCGTCGTGTGCGTGTATTTCGCGCGCGCAGTGCAACCGCGCGGCGGACCTTCTCCGCCTGCGCCTCGGACGCCGGGCTGGATGTGACCAGCGCTGCGGCGGTGTCGGCGAGTCCCACCGCGTCGAGCGAGTCCTCGATCAGCGCGGCGGCTCGGCAACCTGGCGACGCGCGCTCTCACGCTGCCATCGCAGAACGGAGCGACAAGGACGAACGGGACATGCGCGCCGGCCGCGCGGAGCATGGCCAGGATCTGCACACCGCCGATGCCGGGCAGCGAGCGACTGGCCACCACGAGATCGTAGGGGCGGTCTTCGGCGAGGCGGAGGAGTAGCTCCCAGCCGTTCTCGTACTCCTCGATGTCCTGCGCGACTCTCTGCAATGCGGCCGCGTACCAGCGGCGCATGGCGGGGCTTTCATCTGCGATGAGGGCTCGGAGTGGTCTCATGACGACAGTGCCGCTCGATGTACTTCCAGACAGAAGAATGCGGAGGGGGGGCAACGCGGCCCGACTGAGCTGCTCTCCTGTGCACGGCTCGTGCCGATCGAAAAGTACCGACACGCCCGCACAAACTCTGCGTTTCATCCGTGTGTAGTATGCGGCGTCAATGCTTGTTCCCTCGAGTTGGCGCGCGCGGCGTGTCGAGCGACACTGTGTCAGCCGCGCTCGCCAGCGTGGGCGCTGTGGCACGCCTGGTGACGTGAGCCACCACAAGTGGCGGATTGCGGGCTCCCCGGCTGCTGCGCCGTCCGCTTGCACGACCCGCGTGCGGCCCGGACACCGAGTCTAGTAAGATGGCGCATTGGCCTGTCCCTTAGATTCGAAGTGGAGAAGAAGAAGGATGCACACGTTGCCTCGCTTGTTCCTGATGTCTCCCGTCGCGCTCGTCGCCTCGCTGCTTTACCCCTCACCGCAGGCTCACGCTGGCATCGAGGCCTGCGGCAACGTCTACGTGGAGGCAGGTGCCGAGTGTGAGGTGATCGCACCCAGCGCCGACTGCGAGACCCGATGCACGCCGATCAGCGTGGAGGCCCAGTGCGCCGCCGAGCTCACGGCCGACTGCGACGCGGAATGCACCGAGGACATCGACATCAACTGCACCGAGACGTGCACGGAGACATGTGTCACGGAGTGCGACGTTCGACCCGGGCTCCTTCAGCTGCGAGGGCACATGCCAGGCGGACTGCAACGGCTTCTGCGAGTCCAGCTGTTCGGAGGACGACAGCGAGTGCTGGGCGTCGTGTCAGGCGACCTGCTCGGCCGACTGCTCGGTGGAGTGCGAGATCGTCCCGCCCGAGGCCGACTGCACCACGCAGTGCGACTCCTGCTGCCAGGGCGAGTGCACTGCCGACGCGAACATCGAGTGCCAGATCCAGTGCCAGGCGGAGGTGTTCGTCGACTGCCAGGCCGACGTCATGGGCGGGTGCGTCACCCAGTGTGAGACCGACGAGGGCGCCCTGTTCTGCGACGGGCAGTTCATCGATCACGGCGACAACCTGGACGCGTGCATCGACTCGCTCAAGGAAGCCGCTCGACATCGACGTCACCGGCTTCATCGACGGTGAGTGCGACGACAACAGCTGCGAGGTCGAGGCCGGCGGCACCTTCAGCTGCGGCGTCGGCGGGACCGGCGGCGGCGCTCTGGCCGGCTGGGGCCTGATCGGCCTCGCCATCGTGGTCGGCGTCAGCCGCAGGAAGCGCCAGCGCGGCGCCGATGGAGGTCCGCGCCGGTGATTGCACGCCGCCTGGTCATCGCGGTGGTCTGCGTCCTGGTCGCCCTGGCGGCGACGCCGTGGGACGCGGACGCGGCAAGTCGGCGCGGCCCGCGCAAGCGGAGCAACATGCCGCCCGGCTGGACCTGGCCACCGTCTCGCGCGATGCGCGCGGCCGGGCGGCAGTGCAAGGACGAGCTGACCGACATGGGAGTGGTGTGGAAGCGGGCTCCGCGCGCGCGCAAGGTGGCGGCTCCGATCTACGTCCCCTCGATGGAGCTGGGCGGCATCAAGCTGGTCTCCATCTTCCGCAAGGGGCCGTTCGTGATGGACTGCCAGCTGGCGCTGTCGCTGGCGCGGGCCGGTGAGGTGCTGCGCCAGATCGGCGTGCGCGAGCTTCGCTTCTCCACCATCCACGAGTACCGGCGCATCCGGCTGCGCGGCGCCAAGCGGCGGCCGCTCAGCCGGCATGCGCTCGGCATGGCCATCGACGTGTTCGAGATCGTCACCGACAGCGGCAAGAAGGTGGTCGTGGAGAAGGACTATCGCGTGAAGGAGCCGACGCTCCTGGCCATGGAGCGCGGCCTGGCCGCCTCGCTCGACTTTCGCACGCCGCTGACGCCGGGCAACGACCGGCGCTCGCACCGCGATCACTTCCACCTGGAAGCGCGGGCCAACTACGAAGCGCAGCCGCTCCGCACCGCCATGCACCTGCAGGTGGGCGCGCGTCGATGAAGCGAGGGGGGGATGGAAAGATCGCGGCGGCCCTGCTCGCCGCCGCGGCTCTGGGCCTGTGGGCCTGTCCGTCGCAGCAGGCGGCGGGACCTCCGCCGGCGGCGCCGACGGGGCCGGAGCCGTCGCCGGACTGGCTGTCGCAGCCGGCGCCTCCCGTCCAGCAGGCGGCGGTGCTGGCGCCTGTCGAGGCCGGCTTCACCCACTGCTGCGGCAGTGAGCGCTACCGCATCGAGATCGAGTGCGGCGAGATGCTCAAGCGCTGCTACGAGAACAAGGGCGGCACCTGGCGCCAGACCTACGGCCGCCACTGCAAGGAGCAGCTGGGCGAGGCCTGCTACCTCGAGGAGTGCGACGCCAAGTGCCAGTGACGCGCCGGGGCCTCAGCCGGCCACCGCGCGCTCGCGCCGCCGGGTCAAGAACCAGGCGATGATGATCGAGAGGTTGTAGAGCACGAGCAGCGGCCCGGCCATGAGCACCTGCGACAGCACGTCCGGGCTCGGGGTCAGGACCGCGCCGACGACGAAGGCGAGCACCACCGCCCAGCGGTTGAAGCGCCACAGGCCGCGGTGCGTGACCAGGCCGATCGAGGCCATGAAGAAGATCGCGATCGGCAGCTCGAAGACGAGGCCGAAGGCGAGCAGCAGCCGGATGGTGAGCGTGAGGTAGGGGTCGAGCAGCAGCGCCGGCCTGAGCGCCACCGCGCTGCCGATCTGGTAGTGCACGCCCACCGCGTTGCTCATGGCCGCCAGGTTGTCGTCGGCGAAGCCGAGGAAGAAGTCGAACGCGACCGGCAGCACGACGAAGTAGCAGAACAGCGCGCCGCCGATGAAGCAGAGCGCGGTGGCGGCGGCGAACGGAAGCGCCATGTTCTGGCGGTGCGGCGCGCGCGCGCGGGTGACGCCGCGCCATACCTGGTAGAAGCAGGATCGGCGCCGAGAGGATGACGCTGAACCAGAAGGCCACGCTCATCGAGGTCCAGAACGGCTCGATGAGCGAGCGGAAGTGGAGGGCCGGCGCGCCCAGCGCGTCCCTGTGCTGGTTCCACGCGTCGACAAGCGGCTTGGCCAGGATGACGGCCAGCTCCTGCGCGAACAGGAAGGCCGCGATCCAGGAGAGTCGCCAGGATCACGATGACCCTGCGCAGCCGCTGGCGCGCGAACAGGATCACCCGGTAGAGCGGAGAGTCCAGCGTCCATGATGGATAGCACGCACGGCACCGGTGCTAAAGTGCCCGCCATGTCGGTACGTACGCTGGTCGCCGTTCTCTCGCTGCTTCTGGTCGCCGCTGGATGCAAGAAGGAGGCGGCGCCGCCGGTGGAGGAGGGGGCGCCGGAGGCAGCTGGCGGGCAGGAGGGCGCGGCGCCGCCGCCGTTCAGCGGGACCCTGACCGCCGCGCAGCTGCAGGCAGCAGTCAAGCAGGTGCTGCCGCGCCAGCCGTGGGACAAGGCCTGGGCCGGCCTGCGCGCCGCGGTCGGCGAGCCGACGAAGGTCGACGGAGACGTGTACGGCTGGTACGTCCTCGAGGGCGGCAAGTGTCACTTCCTCGAGGTGACGCGCGATCGCGCGACCGGCGAGGTCGGCAGCAGCCAGCAGGGCGCGGCCGACGAGCAGAGCGGCAGCTACTTCGCGAAGTGCAAGGCGGGCGCACCGGCCGGCGCGGGCGCGGCGGCCGCGGGCAAGCGCAAGCCGCGGGGCGGCCACGGCAGCGGCACCGGCGGCGGTGACGGCCGCGGCGACGGCAGCGGCGCCGGACTCGGCGATGGCACCGGCCAGAGCGGCGCCGGAGCCGGCAAGGCCGTGAACACGAGCGAGGCGAAGCAGAAGGCGGGCGGCGCGAAGCGCGCCAAGAAGCCCGCGGCCGACGGGGACGCTCCGCAGGGCGGGTGGTGAGCCTGTCCGCCCCGACGACGGCGTCAGGGCGGCGGGCGCAGGATGATCTCCTCGGTCTTGTGCAGCGCCTTCGGGTCGAGCATGTGCTGCGGCACCGGCACGTCCTGCCACGGCGCGGCCAGCTGGAAGTAGAGTCTGGCGCCTGCGCGCCGGCGGAGTCGCCACCTCGCGCATCTCCTCGTAGAGGGGGGTGTCGCGCATCTTGATCCGGAAGCTCTCGGCGGTGTGGAACTGCAGCTCCCACTCGAGCCCGTCGGGTGCGACGAGGACCGAGTTGACGCCGGAGTAGTTGTCGCCGCGCGGCCAGTAGTTCTTCACCAGCAGCACGCGGTGGCCGGCCGCCTCGAGCCGGGCGAAGGCGGTGCGGATTGCCTCGGCGTGGCGACCGGGCGGCTCGTCGTCCACCTCGATCGTGTAGCGGAGCGCGTCGTTGATGTCCAGGTCGGCCGCCGACCAGCCCGGGTTGTCGTGCAGCAGCTTGTGCATCTTGCGCAGCAGCGACGCGCGCGTCTTGAGCCGGTGCTCGAAGCCGGCCAGGCGGCCGCCGACCTCCGAGGCCAGCTGCCCGAGCAGCGCCGAGACCGGGCCCTCGTGGGCGCGCGCGCGGGCCAGGAGGTCGTCGGCGAGCCGCTCGACCTCGGCGTCTACGTCGCGCGGAGCCGAGCCTCCGGCGCGCGCCTCCTGCCGCGACGGCGTCGGATCGGCGCCGCCGCCGCAGGCGCAGACGGCCAGCGCCGCGGCGAGAAACAGCGAGAGCAGCTGCCGCGCTGTCATCAAAGAGCAGACAGAATATCGCGGCGCAGGGATGCATCGCGAGCCGGCATGCTGTTCAAATGTCCAGTCGCGGTTGCCGGGACCAGCACCTGGTGAGGGTGATCCAGCGTGGCAAACTGCCAGGCACTCAGGAGCGCGCGATGAAGGGACTGCAGATACGCCGTTGCGTTGGCCGGGCTGCTCGGAATCGCGGCCATGTTCCTGCGCTACTGGTCCGGCGTGGCGGGCGCCATGTGGGAGTACCGCAAGATCGAGCCGCTCGCGGTCTACCTGCCGCTGGCCGGCTTCGGCCTCGGCGTCGCGGCGGGCGGCCTGGCCGTGCTGTTTCGCGGGCTGGCCCGCTGGCAGTCGATCATCGCCCTCGTCGGTTTCCTGGCCAGCTTCGCCTCGGAGTGGGTGCGCAAGGGCTTCATCAGCGACGCCGGCATCAAGCCCGGCCTCGGCGGCAAGCTCATGTTCGCCGCCGCCGTCGCCGGGATCGCGATCGCGCTGTTCGGGATCTTGAGACCGGAGAAGGCCTGAGCGTTCGTCGGTCGCGCCCGCGCGTGAGCCGCGTCAGGCGAGGCTGCTACGATCGCGCGACCCCATGGCCGTGGCCTGGCTCCACCATCTGATCGATCGACTGCGCGGCGCCCCCGGTCCGCGCGCCGCGGTGCAGGAGCGCCGCGTGCGAGCCATCGTGATGCGCCGCGACTCGTTCGCCGGTGAGGCCGACTTCCTCGACGCCCTTTCCGCGGAGCTGGACGCGACCGGCGACGAGCCGATCGACGAGCGCACGGTCGAGGTGCTGGCCGCGCACCTGCTCGGTCTGGACGGCGCGGGGCTCGACCAGCTGCGCCCGCACCTGGGCCGCCACCTCGATTTCTGGGCCCGGCTGGCCGATCGCAGCGGCGTCCCGCTGGCCCGCGCCTGCCACGCCGACCTGCTGCTCCTGGCCCGCGATCGCGAGCGCGCGCTCGACGAGTTTCTCGACGCGCTCGAGGCGGACCCGACCCTGGTCCAGTTTCGCTCGGAGTTTGCGGACCTGGCCCGCGAGCGCGGCGGTGAGGCCCACATGCGCTACCGGATGGCGTGTCTGCGCGGCGCGCTGGCCGGCTATCGCGCCGACGGAGAGCCGGACCTGGCCGACGACGACGGTGACGACGACTACGTCCGCGAGCTGTACGGCGAGCTGCTCGAGGATCACCGCGGCGATCCGGACGCCCTGGCCCGCATCCGCGAGCTCGGCGCGCTGATCGATCAGGCGGTCGACCGCGGCGAGCTCCCGCGCGCCATCGTCCGCCGCGGTCCGCGATCGGCCTGATCGCCGCCCGATATTGAGCGCTGCTCGTCGAGCACGCGATCGAGCGGCGCCGTCACAGCGGGGCAGGGTGCGGCGCGCGGCCGACGGTCGCGCCGCCGAGCCGGCTCGCCTCGCCGGGCTGCCCCCGGGGCACGAGGGGTGCATGGTCCCCGGGAAGCATCTATCGGAGTGCGGCAATGCCCAGCGATAACCCGACCAGCGCCGGACCGACCGGCGCCGACATCCTCGAGCTCCTGAGACGCGATCACCACCGCGTCGACCACCTGCTCGACCAGCTCGAGGCCACCGACACCAGCGACGAGCGCCGCCGAGCTCAGCTGTTCGCGCAGGTGACGGCCGAGATCGAGGTCCATTCGGACGCGGAGGACCAGGTCGTCTACGCCTGCTTCGAGGAGCGCGAGGGTCTCGAGGACCTCGTCGAGGACATGCGCCAGCAGCACGAGCACATCGAGCAGATGGTCGAGGAGCTGGACCAGACCGAGGTGACCGCCGACGACTGGATCGACAAGCTGCGCGAGCTGCGCCAGCTGGTCCGCCACCACGTCGACGAGGAGGAGGGCGCGCTGTTCGAGCGCATCCGCGCGGCGCTGGACGCCGGCGCGCGCCAGCGGCTGGGCGAGGACTTCATGACGGCCAAGGCGAGCGAGGAGGCGGAGGTCAGCCTCGAGCGGGCTGCCCACCGCGCCCGTGGCCTTCGACGCAGCGCGACATCGAGACGCTGAGCAAGAAGGAGCTCTACGACCTGGCCCGCAACCGCCACATCGAGGGGCGCTCGGCCATGACCAAGGCCGAGCTGGTCGACGCGATCCGCGCCGCCAAGTAGCGCGGCGCCGGCGCCTGGTCAGTCGACGTCGATGGCGTCGAGCAGGTCGGTGAGCGCCACCGGCTTGACGAAGTGCTTCTCGAAGCCGACCTCGCGGCTGCGCGCCCGGTCGCGCTCCTGGCCGTAGCCGGTCACCGCGAGCAGGCGCAGATCCGGTCCCAGCCGGTCGCGCAGCGCGACGGCCAGCTCGTAGCCGTCCATGACCGGCAGCCCGATGTCGAGGATGGCCACCTCGGGCCGGAAGCTGGTGAGCCGCTGCAGCGCCTGGTGACCGTCGTGGGCCACCTGGACGTCGTGGCCCTGGTCGCGCAGCACCTCGGCGAGCAGATCGGCCGCGTCCTGGTTGTCGTCCACCACCAGGATCGACGACTGGCGCTCGCGCCGCGCCAGCGACGGCTCCGCGGCGGGGGCCGGCAGCGCGGCGTCTTGCAGCAGCGGCAGCCTGACCTCGAAGTGGCTCCCGCCCGACGGGCCGCCGCTGCGCGCCGCCACGGTGCCGCCGTGCATGCGGGCGACCGTGCGAACGAGGGTGAGACCGATGCCGAGGCCGCCCTCGGCGCGGTCCGGCGACCGCTCGGCCTGCACGAACGGGTCGAACACGCGCGGCAAGAGCTCCGGCCCGATGCCGACCCCGCTGTCCACCACCTCGAGCAGCGCGTGCTGCTCGACGCGCGAGGCCCGCACCAGCACCTCGCCGCCCGGCTCGGTGTAGCGGGCCGCGTTGTCGAGCAGGCTGGCCACCACCTCGACCAGGCGCCGCTCGTCGCCCAGCATGAGCAGCGATCCGCGCGGCACCTCGACCGACAGCTGGTGGCGCGCGCTGCTCGAACAGAGGGCTGGTCAGCTCGATCGCCTGGTCGACAACGTCGGCCACGTCGATCGGGCGCCGGTCGAGGGCCACGTCGCCGCCGGCGATGCGCGAGACGTCGAGCATGACGTCGAGCAGCCGCACCAGGTGGGTGACCTGGCGGCGGATGATCGCCTCCTCGCGGCTGGGCGCGGCGGTCCGGCGCAGCGCCATCATCTCGAGCGCGGTCTGGATCGGCGCCAGCGGGTTGCGCAGCTCGTGGCCGAGCATGGCAAGGAAGTCGTCCTTGGCCCGGCTGGCCTGCTCGGCGCGCTGCTTCTCGGCGGTGAGCTGGGCCAGCAGGCCGCTGACCTCGCGCTGCGCGCGCACTCGCTCGGTGCAGTCGGTCATGGTGCCGACCACGCGGATCGCCTGGCCGGCCTCGTCGCGATAGACGCGCCCGCGCGACAGCACCCAGCGCTCCTTGCCGTCGGGCAGGTCAACCCGGTACTCGATCTCGCACAGCTCCGGCCCGACCGAGTCGAGGATCGTCGCGCAGCACTCGCGCACCCGCTCGCGGTCCTCCGCGTGCACGCGGGCGACGAACACCTCGAAGGTGATGCGCGGGCCCCGCGTCACTCCCAGGAGCTCGTGGCAGCGCTCCGACAGCACCATCTCGTCGACGGACGGGGCGTAGTCCCAGATGCCGAGCTGGCCGGCGTCGAGCGCGAGTCGCAGCCGATCCTCGGAGTCGCGCCGCGCGCGCTCGGCGCGGCGGCGATCGCCGACGTCGGTCATGAAGCCGCGCAGCTTGATCAGCGCGCCGGCGGCGTCGCGCACCAGCTGGACCTGGTCGCGGACCCAGACGATCGAGCCGTCCGCTCGCACCATGCGGTACTCGAGCTCGTGGTCGCGACCCGATCGCCTGGCCTCGGCGCTCGCCGCGGTGCAGCGATCGCGGTCGTCCGGGTGCAGGTGCGCGGCCCAGAAGCTGCGTCGATCCGTGCGCCAGGCCGACATCGGGTAGCCGAACAGCCGCTCCGCCGCCGCGCTGACGAAGAGAAATCGCTGGGTTTCCGCGTCCGCCTCCCAGACGACCTCGTCCGGGAGGATGTCCAGGAGCTCGCCTGGGGTGCTGGCCGCAGCCTGCGGGCGCCGGGTAGAATCGGGGGGACGGACCTCGGGCACGGGAACTCGACCGGCTGGGTACGCGGACTTCTGAGCGAAGCGCCCCCAAGTAACCACGCTCCGCTGGCCGCCGCAAGGTAGGACCCCAACCAGGTATTGACCGCAGATATTAAAGTGGGGCAAAATACTAATTGGGGATGGAGGGAAAACAGGTGGTGGTTCTCCCGCGGTCGCGGCCGCCCAGTATGATCGTCGGGATGGGATCCTCGGCGGGGAGCCTGATTCCGATCGGGTCCCGATCGTTCGGACGGTACGAGCTGCTCGCGCGGCTCGCGACCGGCGGCATGGCCGAGATCTTCCTCGCGCGACACCGCGACGCGATCCCCGGCGACAGCTCGGTGCTGGTGATCAAGCGCGTGCTGCCGCACCTGGCCGAGGACTCGCGCTTCGTGTCGATGTTCCGCGACGAGGCGCGGCTGGCCGCGCGCATCGAGCACGACAACGTTTGCCGCGTCGTCGACATGGGCAGCGTCGGCGACACGTACTTCATCGCGATGGAGTACCTGCACGGGATGCCGCTGTCGCGCGTGCTTGTCCGCGCCGCCCGCACCGAGCAGCCGCTCGACTTCCGCCTCGTCGCCGGCCTGCTGGTGCAGTGCTGCGCCGGCCTGCACCACGCCCACGAGCTCAGGGACGCCGACGGCCGCGCGCTCGACGTCGTGCACCGCGACATCTCGCCGCCCAACATCTTCGTCACCGAGTCCGGCCTGGTGAAGCTGCTCGACTTCGGCGTGGCCAAGGCGCACGGCGCCAGCGAGAAGACGCGCACCGGCACGGTCAAGGGCAAGAACGCGTACATGTCGCCCGAGCAGGTGCTGGGCCAGCCGATGGATCGGCGCAGCGACATCTTCTCGCTCGGCATCGTGCTGTGGGAGGCGTTGACCGCGCAGCGTCTGTTCATGCGCGAGGTCGACTTCGAGACCTTCCGCGCCATCACCGAGGGAGACGTGCCGGACGTGCGACTGCTGCGCCCGGACACGCCGGCAGAGCTGGCCGACGTGGTCAACCACGCGCTCGCCCTCCGCCCGGATCAGCGCTTCCCCACCGCGCTGGCGCTGGGCGACGCGGTGGCCGCGTCGGTGGTCGGCATCGGCTCGCCGGCCGGCGAGCGGGAGATCGCGGCGTTCATCCAGCGCCGCTTCGTCACCGAGCTGGCCGCGCGCGTGCAGCTGCTCGACGCCACCGGCGCGACCGTCAAGCGCGCCGACGGTGGCTCCGATCGCGACTCGTCGATCGAGAGCGCGACGCAGCCGGTGCGCCATCCGCGCGCGGCGAGCGAGGCGCTGGCCGAGGCGGAGACGATGGTGCGCACGCCGGCGACCCCGTCGGCCCCGGAGGAGCGCGACAGCCGCACCCTCGTCGAGATCCGCTGGGCGCCGTCGCGCAAGAGCAGGCCGATCCAGCGCATCACCACCGGCTCGATCCCGCGCATGGACACGCCGGCGCAGCCGCGCATCGACCCGCCCGCGCCGCGCCTGGACATCCCGCCCGAGCCGCGCCTCGAGCTGGCCCTGCCGCCGCGCCTCGCGCCCGCCGCCTCCGGCACGCGCCCCATCGACGCCACGCGCACCACGCCGAGCACCGGCCTGATGGCGCTACAGCGCCCCGAGCCCCGCTCGCGGACGATGCGCGTGAAGGCGCTGGCTCCGCCGGCGCGGCAGCCCTCGACGCCGCAAGTCGAGGAGGAGCATCCCAGCCACGAGGCGGCGGCGATCGTGTTCATCGCCGGCGCGTTCAGTCTGCTGGTGCTGCTCTGGCTCCTGCTCTAGGACAAAGAGGGACACGGCGGTAGATTCCTCCCGCCGATGAGTCTTCTGGTCCTCGACGACATCGCTCTTCGCTTCGCCGCGCGCACGATCGTGGACGGGCTCTCGCTGCGCGTGGCCGAGCACGATCGGGTCGGCCTGATCGGGCCCAACGGGTCCGGCAAGACAACGCTGCTGCGCATCATGGCCGACGAGCAGGGCATCGATCGCGGCCGCATCGACAAGCGGCGCGGGCTGCGCGTCGGCTACCTGCCCCAGGACCTGGCCATCGCCGGCGGCGTCTCGCTGCGCAGCTTCGTCCTGTCCAGCGTGCCGGGGCGCGCCGAGGTGGACACCGAGCACGACGCCGCCGAGGCGGAGCTGTCGGCCGCGTCGGCGCGCGGCGCCTCCGAGGAGGAGATGCTCGACCTGGCCGAGCGCCTGGCCGATCTGACCGAGCGCGCCAGCCACTTCGAGCAGTTCTTCTCCGAGCACGAGGCGCTGCGCATCCTGGCCGGCCTCGGCTTCGACGACCTGGGAGTTCGACCGCGACATCGGCGAGCTGTCGGGCGGGTGGAAGATGCGCGCGGTGCTGGCCGCGCTCCTGTTCCAGCAGCCGGACCTGCTCCTGCTCGACGAGCCGACCAACCACCTGGACATGCCGTCGGTGGCCTGGTTCAGCGCGTTCTTGCGCCGCTACCCGCGCGCCTTCTTCCTCATCTCGCACGACCGCGAGTTCCTCGACGAGCAGATCGCGCGCGTCGTCAGCTTCGAGCCGGAGGGCGTGCGCCAGTACAGCGGCAACTACGCCCAGTACTCGCGCCAGCGCGAGGAGGAGGCGCGCGTCCTCGAGAACACGGCGGCCAACATCACGCGCGAGCGCGACCGCCTGCAGCGCGTCGTCGATCGCTTCCGCGCCAAGGCCAGCAAGGCGGCCATGGTGCAGAGCAAGATAAAGGCGATCGACAAGCTGGGCGACGTGCAGCTGCACGGCCGCCGCAAGACGATGCGCTTCTCTTTCCCGCCGTGCCAGCGCGCCGCCTCCGAGGTGGTGCGGGTGGAGGAGGTGGCCAAGGCCTACGGCGACCACGTGGTCTTCCCCGGCGTCGATCTCACGGTCCGGCGCGGCGAGAAGATCGCCATCATCGGGCCCAACGGCGCCGGCAAGACCACGCTGCTCAAGATCATGGCCGGCGAGCTGGCGCCGGACAGCGGCCGCGTCGCCATCGGCGGCAACGTCACCGTCGGCTACTACGCCCAGCACCACGCCGACGCCCTGCACCGCGACTCCACCGTCGAGCAGGAGGTGGCCAGCGCAAACCCGGACGCGCTGCCGGCGCGCGTGCGCGCCATCCTGGGCGCGTTCCTGTTCTCCGGCGACGACGTCGACAAGAAGATCTCGGTGCTGTCGGGCGGCGAGCGCGCCCGCGTCGCGCTGGCCCGCCTGCTGATCCGGCCGGGCAACCTCCTGCTCATGGACGAGCCCTCCAACCACCTCGACCTGGAGTCGAGCGAGGAGCTGGCCGAGTCGATGGGCAGCTACGACGGCACCATGGTGTTCGTCAGCCACAACCGCGGCCTCATCCGTCGGCTCGCCACCCGCATCTGGAACGTGTCGGGCGGCGCGGTCGAGACGTACGCCGGTACGCTCGACGAATACATGGACTCCTGCCGGCGGCGGCTGGACGAGAAGAGCGACGCGCCGGGGACGGATGGGAACGGCGCCGGCGCGGCGGCCGGCAACGCGGGCGACGACGGAGCGCGCAAATCTCGCGCCGACGAGCGCGCGCGCAAGCGCCGCGAGGCAGAGCTGCGCCAGCGCCGCAACGCCCGGCTCGGTCCGATCACGAATCGTATCGAGACATTGGAGCAGCGCATCGGCGAGCTCGAGAAAGCGCAGGGCGAGCGAGGCGCCGCGCTCAGCGATCCGGAGGTCTACGCCGACGAGCGCCGGCGCCGCGCGCTGCTCGGCGAGTACCAGGAGTCGCAGGCCAAGCTCGAGGAGCTGACCGCCCGCTGGGAGGCGTCGCACGAGGAGCTGGCTGCGCTCGAAGCGGAGCTCGCCGCCGAGCTCGCCGCCGAGACCCCCGAGGTGTGAAAAACGCCCCTTCGCGCGCGGCGCAGCCCTATACTGATGAGGTGAATCGGCCGCCGCGAGCCGCCGCTTCGACCAGGGGGGAGGGGTTCACACTGGTCGAGGTTGCGGTCGTCATCGTCATGATCGGTGTGCTCGCTGCCGTCGCGGTCGTGTTCGTCAATCCGCGCTCCACGGCCGAGACGTCGCGCGGCTACGCGCAGGAGATCGCGGCGCTGTGCGACGCGGTTCGCCAGCGGGCGGTGGCCAGCCGGACCCGACAGAGGCTCGAGGTCCAGGCCAACCAGGTCATCCACTGGCAGGCCTCCCAGCCCGGCCTGGCCGCCCCGCTCGACTACCTCCTCATCGGCCGCACCGTGGTCCCCGCGCAGGTGGTCATCGCCTCGGTGGACACGCGGCCGCACGTGCAGCCGGACGACGGCGTCCCCTCGGCCAGGCGCGAACCTGCCCTTCGATCTCGATTTCTTCGCCGACGGCAGCGCAGCGCCGGCCACGATCTTCGTCAGCAACTCGAAATCCGAGGAGCGCGCGCGGGTCGTGATCTATCCGGCTACCGGCTCGGCGTACGTGTACCAGGAATGGTGAAGTAGGAGCAGCGTATGAAGCATCGGGGTGTGGTGGTGGTGGTGGGCGGAGTTGCTTTGGCTGTGCTGGCGTTCGCGCCCGTGGAAACGTGGGCGCAGCCGCGCGAGGTATCGCGCTCGGCTCCGATCATCGCGGAGGTCGACGGAGTCGAGGCGCAGTACCAGGGCACGTTCGAGATCGTGACGCCGGCGCCGCCGGTGACGACCTTCAACAGCGCCGCCGACGCGGCCACGTTCGAGTTCCCGTACACGCTCGGTCACCTGCGCGCGGTCCGCACCACCGACCTCCCGGCGGTGGAGACGGCGTTCCCGGACCTCATCGACATCTTCGACGTCGGCGATCCAACGACCGGCACGCTCATCCCGGCGCCCGTCCCGACCGGCTGCTCGCAGCCATTCACCGCCACCTGCCGCACGGTCTTCACCACCGTGGCCGCGCCAAACGGCGGCCGGACTGGCCCAGCGCCCGGCGCGCGTCTTCTTCGACACGGCCCCAGCAACCTGGCCGCGATCAAGCCGCTCCTGGCCCCGGCCCTGAGCGATCCGGACGCGTCGACGCTCATCGGGCTCGTCCTGGCCGGCGTGCCCGACGGCAGCGGTGGCCGCAAGGCCCGGCTGGGCGGCATCGATCGCTCGACAATGGCGATCATCGAGGCCAGCCCGTTCATCCCGCAGATCGCCGGCGAGGACCGGCCCACCATGATCTACGTCGGCGCGCTCGACGGCATGCTGCACGCCATCTGCGCCGAGGTGCTCGGCCCGTGCCAGCAGGAGGGCCAGGAGCTGTGGGCCTTCATCCCGCGCACGCAGCTGGGCCAGCTCCGCTTCAACACCCAGCGCGTCGACGGGACCGTCAAGGTGGCCGACGTGTTCGACGACTTCAACCTCACCGACGGCGTGCTGCTGCGCGAGTTCCGCACCGTGCTGACCTTCCAGACCGGCTCCGGCGACCCGCTGGCCGGAAATGCGCAGCCGTCGATCCTGGCCCTCGACGTGTCCAATCCGGCCGCCCCGACCGTGCTGTGGGAGCGGAGGTGATGCCGCCGGGCGTCGGGCTCACCCTGGCCATGGGTCAGGTCCGCGTGGGCGCGGAAGTGCGCAACCTGACCTTCGCGCAGACAAACAACGGCCCGGTGCCGACCGACTCCGGCTTCAATCTGGCCGCCATCGATACCTCGACCGGCGCGGACGCAGTGGGCGTTCGAGCACCTCTACCCGGTACCGCGCACTCCGGGTAACCCGGACGGTGCCCGAGACCGGCATCCCGGGCGGAGCGGCCGCCTTCGACCTCGATCAGACCGGGCTGATCACGCACGTCGCGGTGACCAGCCTGTACGGCGACCTCTGGGTCTTTCCTGCGGCCGTCGCTCCGCCGGTCGGCGCCGAGCCGATCTTCCGCTTCAGCGAGGACTTCCAGCCGATCGGGGCGCCGCCGACCATCTACTTCGATCAGTTCGACCGCGCGCATGCACGCCGTGGTGGTCTCGGGCAGCTACGCCGATCCGGTGGCCGCCACCTGGGTCCAGCCGACCGACGAGCACTTCGTGGTCAGCGTCGTCGGTCGATCCGCAGGTCTCCACCTTGCCGATCGACGAGGTCGGGACCAGCTTCGGCGACGAGCGCGCCTTCGTCATCACCCTCGCGCCGGGCCAGCGGGCCAGCGCCCAGGCGGTGGTGGCCGGCAACGAGCTGTTCGTGACCACCGACAGCACAGACACCAACCTGGCCACCTTCGGCGAGACGACCGGGACCGGCCAGCTCATGCGCATCTCGCTGGCCACCGGCGCGATCAAGGGCACGGCAGTGACCATCCCGGGCGGGGCCTCCTCGGTTGACGTGTCCGCGAGCCGGCCTCCTCGGGGTCGCCAGCGGCGCCGGCGCGATGGGGGCCAACGTGGGCACGCTCGGAGGTGGCGGCGCCTTCGACGGCACGGGCACCGTCATCGAACGCAGCGGCGAACAGAACAGGCGGAGACTCCTGTGGATGAACGGGTGACGCGGGGCGGCGGTGCCGGCCCGGGCCAGCGCGGCTTCACCGTCGTCGAGGTGCTGATCGCGCTGCTGGTGCTGCTCATCGGCATGGCCGGCATCCTCAGCCTGCAGCTCACCTCGGTGCAGGCGACCGCGTTCTCGCGCCACGCCACCGAGGCGACGCGTGCTGGCGGAGGACAAGATGGAGGAGCTGCGCACCGTGCCCGCCGCGGCCCTGACCACCGACGACGATCAGGTGGACGCGCGGGGCGTTCCCGACGCGCTGGGCTACTACATCCGCGAATGGGAGATCGAGCCCGGCCCGTCCATCACCGTCACGGTGAAGGTCCGCTGGAACGAGGAGGGCGGCGACCCGTACACGATCACGCTCCAGACCATGAGGGCCCATGAGCGGCGCAACGCGCGGCCAGCGCGGCATGACCGTGATCGAGCTGATGATCGCGATGGTCATCCTGAGCGTGGTGGTGGCCGCCGCGTTCAGCGTGTCCTACGCCATCATGAACAGCTACCGCGACCACCGCCGCGCCATCGCCGTCGAGCGCTCGGCCCGCGGCGCCATGTCGGTGCTCGTGGACGCGGTGCGCAACAGCGGCCCCGGGGTGCCCGACGGGAACATCGTGGACCTGGTCGGCTGCGAGCTCGATACCGCCTGGCGCGGCATCCGGGTGGACAACGCCAGCGATGCGCCCGACGCGATCGATCTCGTGTACAGCAAGGGCGGGCTCGACACCCCACCACGCTGCGCGTCGCCTTCGCCGACACCTCCAACGTGATGGTGGTGGAAGACGCGTCGCTGTTCGCGCCGGGCGACCAGATCCTGGTCACCGACTTCGTCACCGGGCATCTCATGACCATCCAGAACATCACGCCGGCGGGGCCGGACTGGAACCTGACCCTGCGCAACGGGGCGCCTCAGGTCATGTGCGGCGCCGGCGCCGTTGCCCTTCACCTATCCGCCGCGCGCGACGGTGCTGCGGGTGCAGAAGGCACGCTTCTTCGTCAGCGCGACGGCGCCCGGTGCTCATGATGGATCCGGACGGCACGCCCGGCGCGCTGCCGCTGCCCGAGGAGGCGGTCGCCGAGGGGGTCGAGGATCTGCAGATCGCCATCGGCGTCGACCTCAACGGCAACGGCGGCATCGACGCCGAGGACGGCGCGGCCGGCAACGACGACGAGTGGGTCTACAACCACCCGGACGACTCGGACCCGCCGCCGGTCGGCACGGCGCCCTACCGCGCCATCCGCCTGACCGTGATCGCGCGCTCCACCGACGAGGTCACCAGCGTCGCCACGCCGCTGCGCAAGGGGGCCGAGGACCGCCCGGACGCCACCACGCCGGACAACTCGCGCCGCCGCACCCTCTCCACCATCGTCGAGCTGCGCAACATGGAGGGATCGCCATGACCCCCGGCCACCCGGCGGAGCGCCGCCCCGCCCCGGATGCGGATCCCGGCCAGCGCGGCGCCGCCATGCTGCTCGTCGCCACCTTGCTTGTCGCGCTTCTGGCCGGCGGCGGCGTGGCGCTCTATCTGCAGCTGCAGAGCACCAAGAGCGCGGGGATGGTCAAGGCGTCGCGCAGCTCGCTGTACTGCGCCGAAGCCGGCCTGGCCGCCTCGCGCGCGATCATCACGCTCAACCAGGTGTCCTGGCCGCTGGTCCTGGACGCCGATCGCGACCAACGACCCGCCCTGGTACCCGATCACCGGCGACATCGACGGGCTGGCGGGCGACGACTTCATCGTCACCATCCGCGACAACGACGACGAGCTGCCGCCCACGATCAACGATCGCACCCGCGACCTCGACCTGCAGGTGTTCGTGGTGGCGCGCTGCACCAAGAACGCCGGGTCGCGCGAGATCATCGAGCTCCTCGCTGTCTCCGGAGGCGGGCACCTCTACCGCAACCAGGCCGGCGGCGGCGCCGCCAACACCGGCAACCAGAACCAGCCCGCCCCGTAGGCTCGCTCGACCTGCCGGTCGTCGCCGGACCTGCTATCCTGCCGGGGTCATGGGGAGGGAGAGCGGCGTCGTGGAAGGGGCCGGCACGGTCGTGGGCGGCAAGTACGAGCTGCTCGAGCTGGCCGGTGAGGGCGGGATGGCCACCGTGTGGCGCGGCGTGCTGCACGGCGCGGCCGGCTTCGCCCGGCCGATCGCCATCAAGCGCCTCAAGCCGGAGTTCCGCGCCATCAAGAACTACGTCAACATGTTCGTCGAGGAGGCGCGGGTCGGCTCGGAGCTCAACCATCCCAACATCGTCCAGGTCGTCAACTTCTGCGTCGATGCCGAGGGCCTCTACTACCTCATCATGGAGTGGGTCGAGGGGCTCGACCTGGGCCGCTTCGCCAGGCTCCTGGAGGAGACCTCACGCCCGATGGAGTGGCCGCTGGCCGCGGCGATCGGCGTGGGCGTGCTGCGCGGGCTGGCCGCGGCCCACGAGCGCTGCCGGCCGGAGGGTCGCGCCGCGCCGGTCGTGCACCGCGACGTGTCGCCGCACAACATCCTGATCGGGCACAGCGGTGTGGTGAAGCTGTCCGATTTCGGGCTGGCCCGCGCGCGCGACCGGGTCATGAGCCACACCGCGCCCGGCGCCGTGAAGGGCAAGCTGCACTACTTCGCGCCGGAGATCACCCACGGCAAGCCGGCGTCGCCGCGCTCCGACGTCTTCTCCCTGGCCGTGGTGCTGTGGGAGGCGCTGGCAGGGCGCCAGGCGTTCGTCGGTGACAACCAGCGCGACGTGCTCGGCCGCATCCGGCGCGGCGAGGTGGAGCCGCTCGGCCGCATCCGCCCCGACCTGCCGCCGCGCCTGGTCGCCGCGGTAAAGCGCGGCATGGCCGTCGGCGTCGACGATCGCTTCGTGTCGGCCCGCCAGATGGCGGTCGAGCTGGGCGAGTGCCTGCGCGAGGCCGGCGAGTACGTCGATCAGCAGGCGGCGCTGGGCCGCGCGATCGCCGATGTGCGCGAGCGAGCGCGCGCCCTGGGCCACGCGCTCAGCGCCGCGGAGCTGGAGCAGCCCACCTGGACCTTCGCGGTCGAGCCGGCCACCCCGGGCGAGAAGTGATCCGGCCGGTCAGGCGCTAGCGTCGCCGGCGATGGTCGCGCGAGGGCCGCGATGGCCGGTCGCGGCGGTAGGACCGGTCGTAGCTGCGGTGATCGCGCACGCTGGGCCGCCCCCGGTAGGTGCGGTGGTCGTACGCCCGCCCGCGATAGCCGGGGTAGCCGCGGTGGTAGCCGCGCGCCCCTACCCAGGTGCCGCGGCGATAGTCGTAGTGCCGGTAGCCGGACCGGTAGGGACGCCAGCGATTGCCGATCCAGACGTGGCTGCCGCGATGGCGGGCCCACAGGCCCGGCCGGTAGGCCCACCGGCCGCCCCAGTAGTCCCAGTACCCCTGGACGTACACGAACCCCGGACGGGCAGCGGCCCAGTAGCCCGGGTACCACTGCCACCCTCCGGCGGTCCACACCCAGTGGCCGTCGATGAACGTGTAGCCGTCGCGGTAGTAGTAGTCGTAATAGGCTGGCGCGGGAGGACCGGCCTCGACGCCGACCCCGACGCTGGCATGAGAGGCGTAGCAGCCGGACAATCCGAACAGCGCGCCACCCAGGAGCCCCGCGACCAGCAACGCGAGGATGGTTCGCTTCATGATTCCAGCATTACCTCCGGGGGCACCGGGCGCAACCCCGATGGGATCCGGCCCGTGATGTGAGCGACTTGAAAGCGCGAGAAACGCAAGGCGCCGGCAGAGCGAGGTGCTATTTCTGACGAAGGGCTGGCGCGCAGGGATGCCGGAGCGACAGCGCGATCATCCCGGGAGGTTAGAAGGAGTCGTGTCGAAATACGCCATCGGCGACGTGCAGGGATGCATGGAGAGCCTGCGGGGCCTGCTCGCACGCATCGACTACGAGCCGGACCGCGATCGCCTGTGGCTGACCGGCGACCTGGTCAACCGCGGCCCGCGCTCGCTGGAGGTTCTGCGCTGGGCGCGCGCCCAGGGCTCCTCGGTCGAGACGGTGCTGGGCAACCACGATCTTCACCTTCTGGCCCGCGCGGTCGGGGTCGCGCCGCGGCGCGCGCGCGACACGATCGAGGACGTGCTGTCGGCGCCGGACCGCGACGATCTGATCGAGTGGCTGCGCCACCGCCCGCTGCTGGTGCGCGACGAGGATCGATTGATGGTCCACGCGGGGCTGCTGCCCGAGTGGACGGCGGATGAGGCCGAGCAGCTGGCGCGCGAGCTGGAGGCCGAGCTGCGCGGGCCGCGCTGGACGGCGCTGCTTTCCAGCTGGCGCGGCGCGCCCGGCTCCTGGCGCCAGGATCTCGACCCGGGCCCACGCCGCTCGTTCGCGCTCTCGGCCATGGCGACGGTGCGCGCGGTAAACGCCGAGGGCGCCATGCGCCGCGACTTCAACGGGCCGCCGGACGAGGCGCCGCCCGGCTGCGTGCCCTGGTTCGATCACCCGGCGCGCCGGTCGCGCGACGTGCGGGTGGTTTTCGGCCACTGGGCCGCGCTCGGCCTGCTCCTGCGCGACGACGTGGCCGCGCTCGACACCGGCTGCGTGTGGGGCGGCAAGCTGACCGCGCTGCGCCTCGACGACGGCGCGGTGTTCCAGCAGCCGGCCCTCGAGCGCAGCGAGGCGCGCGCCGCCGCCGGCTACAGCTCCTCGCGGTGATCGACCCAGCCGACCCGGCACGAGCCGATGCGCAGCTCGAGCGCGCCGCGTCCGCGCACGGTGTACGTCACGACCGCGCGGCTCTGGTTGCCGCGGCTGCGGCCATGCAGCAGCAGCGCCGATGAGCCGTACAGGCCGCGGCCCCAGCCGTCCAGGTGGCCGATCGCGCGATGGGCGGCGGCCGGATCGAGCAGCTCGGCGCCACCGGTCGCGCGCGCCTGCACCGCAAGCGGCTCGTTGTGCTCGAGGCGGCGCGCCGAGGCCAGGATGTAGGTCGGCAGGTAGCCCAGGTTGTCGACGGCGATCGAGACGCGGGTGACGTCGCCGCTGCGCTCGCGCGCCACGGCCGACACCGACAGCGCCGGCGCCATGGCGGCCACGCGCAGGAAGGCCGCGCTCTGCGACGCGCACACCTCGCCCAGGCGATCCTCGGGCGGGTTCCACAGCCCGAAACGCGGATCGACGCCGCCGACCTCGACGTCGCCGAGCTGCGGGTGGCGGCACGGGCGCCAGGGCAGAAAGCCGCGCCCGCGGTTGTGCTCGCGGTCCCACTTGCCCAGCCGGATCAGGTCATCGCGAGTGATGTGCGTGTAGTAGTCGACGAACTTCCTGGGCCGCTTCATGCCGAGCTGGCGGAACAGGTCCCACAGCTCGACCACGTAGGCGATGGCGCCGCGCTGGTGATAGGCGAACTCGCTGAGGTCGCCGTACAGCGGCTTGTCCGGCTCGTAGATGAACTCCTCGAAGCCGCTCACCATCGGGTAGCCGGTCAGCTCCTCGCTCCAGGCCGCGATCTCGCGGAACACGGCCAGGTCCTCCTCGTGCATCTTGGTGTCCGGCTGCTCGCCGAGCGGGCGGATGAACACGCCGCCGAAGGTGTGGCAGTTCAGCCAGGCGAAGATCTCCGGGTGCGCGTGGGCGAACTCGATGACCGCGCGCGACTCCGGCTCGCTGCCCGGGAACGAGCCGGCGCCCTCCTGATCCGGCTCGTGGCGCCACGAGAAGGGGAAGTTGCGGTTGAGATCGGTCTGGTTGTCCGACAGGAAGTGCGGCTCCGGCACGTGGTGGCCGTCGAAGTTCTCGATCGTGCCCTCCGGGTAGAGCCGGAAGTAGGGCGGCGGATCCTCGAGCCGGCGCGGCAGGAGCAGGCCGGGCACCTCGGCCGACTCGACGTACTCGCCGGCCGGGTCGCGCACGCGCATGAGCAGCGCCAGCCCGTCGCCGTCGACGTCGGCGGAGACCCAGCGCGGGTGCTGGCGGTTGGCGCGCCGATCGCGCGGCGCCGAGCGCACGTAGCGCCCGGTGGTGAGCACGCACTCGGCGCCGTCGGGCGAGATGCGGGGCAGGACGTAGAACAGGACGCCGCGCAGCCGCTCGCGCAGGTGCGCCGGCATCCCGCGCAGACCGGCGCCCTCGTCGTCCGGCGCCAGGTGCAGGCGCAGCGCGTCCTCGGCCAGTCCGAGCGCCACGCTCGAGCCGGCCAGCTCGGAGGCGTGCATGTTGCCGTCCACCCAGACCGCGGGTCGCACGCGGTCTGGATCCGGGCCGATGGTCAGGTGCCAGAGCGGGCGCCCCTCGCCCGTCTCGCCGAGCGAGCGCAGGCGGCACAGGTCGGGGAAGGCGTCGGCCCAGGCGTGGACCTGCGCGGTCAGCGCGTCGTGGTCGAGGTAACTGCGGCGAAAACCGCGATCCAGGGCAGCTAGCCGGTCGAGGGAGGAGGACACCGGGGCGAGCATAGGGGCCCCGCCCGTCTCTTTGAACCGCGAAGACGCGAAGGACGCGAAAGGAGAACCGCCAAGAGCGCCAAAAGGCGCCAAAGGCCCGCGCTCAGCGCATCGGCCCCGCAGACCACATAGACTGCGCGGCCTGGACGGACTGCGGGCGCTGACTGCCCGATGCGAGCGGCCCTTTGGCGGGTTTGGCGGTTCCCCTTTCGCGGCCTTCGCGTCTTCGCGGTTCAAGAAGGACGGGAACGCGTTTGCCCTGGCCTCATCGCCATGACCAGGTAGTGGGTGATGGTGACCAGCGCGCCCGCAGCCGCGCCGGCCGCGACCAGCGCGGTCGCCACCTCGCGCCAGTCGAACAGGAGCATCAGGCTCACGCCGGTGACGTTGGCGTCGCGGCGGACCAGGTAGCCGAGCGCATGCAGCACCGTTCCGGCGACGCTGCGCCGGGTGGGCGCCGCTGGGGTCGAGACGGACTGTCGGGTGAAGAACCACGGGAACTGGGCCGTGTCGATCGGCAGGCCCATGCGGTGCAGGTCGACGTAGAGACAGGCGACCGCGATCGCGCCGACGACGCTGCCGCCGGCGCCGATCCACAGCCACTGGACGCCGGCGCCGTCGCGCCACAGGCCGACGCCGAGCCCGGCCAGCAGCGAGAACGTCGAGATCTCGTCGGTCATGCTGTCGAGCCACTCGCCCAGCTTCGTGCTCTGCAGGCGCAGGCGGGCCAGATCGCCGTCGACGCAGTCGAGCGCGTTGCCGGTCCAGTACAGCAGGCCGGCCAGCGCGGCGCACGTGGCGCCGCCGGCTGCGGCCAGGAGCGCGGCGGACACGGCGCACAGGAGCGCCGCGGCGGTGACCTGGTTGGGCGACACGCGCGTGCCGAGCAGCGCCCGGGTCAGCGGGCGGGTGAGCGGGCGGATGATGTGGTGGGCGAAGAAGCCGTCTCCCTCGACCGTCTTGCGGATCTGGGCGTACAGCGCGCGCTCGGCGGCTGCCGCGTCGGCCCGGGTGCGCACTCTCAGGAGCGGCTCGGGCACGCGCGCCACCGACGACGGGGTCAGGTCGGCAGTGCGGTAGATCGCAGCGGCCGTCGAGCGTGGCCGCCGGCGCCCAGGTCGGCGGGCCGGGCGCCACCTTGATCTCCACCTCGAGGCGGACGACCGGATGGCGGGCCAGTGCCTCACGCACGGCGGCCTCGGCGGCCACATCGTCGACCAGGACGACGGCGCCGGCCCAGCCCAGACGGGCCAGCTGGCGCAGCGGCCGCACGACCAGCGGAATGCCGCCGACCATCGCGGTGGCGGGAAGCTCGCCGGCCGGCGCATGCGTGGAGATCTCGGCCCAGGCCTGGGTCACCGGGCGAACTTACCGCCACTTCGGCAGTGTGCGACATCGCCGCGACGTGCCGAAGCTATCCACCAGCGGCGGCTTGCGCGGCCCGCGCCAGTTGAGGAATGGTAGCCAGATGCCTCACGCCCGGCTCGCCCAGTGCCGCGCGTTCCTCCTCGACCTGGACGGGACGCTGTACCTGGACGAGCGCCTGCTGCCCGGCGCGCGCGAGCTCATCGCGCTGCTCGACCGCCGCGGCCTGCCGTACCTGTTCGTCACCAACAACTCGTCGCGGCGCGCGGCCGACTACCGCGGCCGCCTGGCCCGCCTCGGCATCGACGTCGACGAGCAGCACATCCTCACCAGCGGCGACGCCACCATCGACTACCTCCTGCGCCACACGCCGCACCGCTCGGCCTACGTGGTCGGCACCGACGGGCTGGAGGCCGACTTCCGCGCCGCCGGCTTCGCGCTCGACAGCGGGCGATCCCGACTGCGTCGTCGTCGGCTTCGACACAACGCTCACCTTCGAGAAGCTGGAGATCGCGTGCCGGCTGCTGTTCGCCGGCAAGCCGTACTACGCGACCCACCCGGACCGCACCTGCATCACCCAGCGCGGGCTGATCCCGGACATCGCGGCCATCATCGCCGCCTGCCAGGCGGTCACCGGTCGCGCGCCGGATCGCATCCTCGGCAAGCCGAACCCGGAGATGGTCGAGGTCGCGCTGCGCCGCCTCGGCTCCACCGCCGCGACCACCGCCATCGTCGGCGATCAGCTCGACACCGACATGACCATGGCGGAGCAGAGCGGCCTGGTGCCGGTGCTGGTCATGTCGGGCGAGACCACGCCGGCGGCGCTCGACGCATGGCCGGCCGCGCGCCGCCCGGCGCTGGTGGCCAGCCACATCGGCGAAGTGCTCGACTGGCTGGCCTGACCTGCGCCGCTACAGCGTCTCGCCGCTACAGCGTCTCGAGGTACGCGACCAGATCCGCCATCTGTCGCCGGTCCAGCGCCGCCGTGCTGCCCATGCCGTGCACCGAGCCGCGCTCGGTCAAGGAGCGCCTCGAGCGTTGCCGCGCTGCCATCGTGGAAGTACGGCGCGCTGCCGGCCAGGCCGATGAGCGACGGCGTGTCCGACTCGGGCAGATCGTCGGCCAGCGGATAGCGCCGCCGATCGGTGAGGGCAGGGCCGGCGTGGCAGCCGCCGCAGCCGACCGCCTTGCTGGCGAACAGCTCCTTGCCGCGCACGACCGCCTCGCGGTCGCGGATGGTGGGCGCGCGCGGGCGCGGCACCGACTCGAGGTACGCCGTGAGGTGCCGGCGGTCGGCCCTGGTCAGGCCGCTGCCGCCCAGCCGGCGCACGGTGTTGGCCAGGCTGCGGTCGATGTTCTTGTCGCCGCCGTCCCACTTGAACGGATGGGTGCCGGCGATGCGGCCGGCCAGGAGCGGCGTCTGCAGCGTGCGCGACTCGATGCGCCACGACAGGCCGTCGGTGCGCGCCTCCGGGTGGCAGCTCTCGCACGCCATGCCGCCGCCGCGCGACAGGCGGCCGTCGAAGCCCTTGCGGAACAGCGCGCGGCCGGCCAGCTGATCGGCGGTGAGCGCGGTCGGGGCCAGCTCGTCGCTCCACGTCACCTGGACCGCGCCGGCCGGGGCGTCGGGGGCGGTCGGGGTGAGCGTGGCGAGCCGGCGAGACAGCGAGCAGAAGACGAGCAGGCGTCCGTCGTCGGCCACCGCGGCGCCGCTCGGGCCGCACTCGCCCTTGTCGGCGATCGGCTGCGTGAAGCCGAGCTGGACCGAGGCCTGCGACGCGTCCGCCACCGCGGTGACCACATCGGAGCCGTAGGCGAGCACGTAGAGCCGGTCGCGTGCCTCGTCGTAGGCCACCGCGCGCAGCTGGTGCTGGCCGATCTGGGCCAGCCGCCACGCGCGGCGCGCCGGCCTCCGGGGCCACGAAGGCCAGCCGGTGAGCGATCGGAGCGCTGCGCCCGCCGCCGTACGAGCCGGTGTCCTCGCCGCCGCCCTCGTCCTGGTGCGGCGTGCTGATCTGGTGCGGCACAACGGCGATGCCGTTGCCGATGAAGCTGACCGCGAAGGCGGCGCGGGCGTGGCTCTCGCCCGGCACGTCGCGCGGGTTGCCCAGCGCGGCTGCCTGCTGGGCCGGCTCGGTGCGGCGCATCTGCCTGAGCTGACTCCGCCCGGCGCGGTGCCGCCCGCGTGCAGCGGGATGCGCTCGAGTCGCGGCGGACCGGACGCGAGGCGGCCGCGCATGATGGCGCCGGAGGTGAGGAACGCGATCGCGACCTGGCCGCCGTCGGGCGACACCGCCACGCCGCGCGGCTCGGCGGCCACGTTGGCGCTCCACAGCTCGCGGCCGTCGGCCGCCGCATAGGCGGTGAGCTGGCGGTCGGCGATCTGCGGTGACGAGCAGGCGGTCGCCGTCCGGGGTCAGGGCAACGCCGTACGGCTCGGCCCGCGTGGCGAAGTGGCGCAGCGGGCGCAGCTCGCCGCCGGCCACGGAGAAGACGTGGATGCGGTCGCCGGCGCGGTCGACGACGTAGGCCAGCGCGCGCCGGCGATCGACAGCCAGCTGCGTCGCGTCGCGCCCGACCTCTCGATGCGCGCGCACCGCGCCGGCCGCGTCGGTGCGGATCAGCGCCCGCTGTCCGGGTCGATGACCAGCGCGTCTCCGCCGGGCAGCGCGGCGACCTGACTGCCGGCCAGGGTCACAGCCGCCCGGGCGGTGCCGGGCGGCCGCGAGGAGCCGACCGGAGGCTCCAGCATGGCGAAAGGCTCGAACCGGTGATGGCCCAGAGACTTGGAGCGAGCCTCGAGCGTCCCGACTGCAGCGCTCGCGAGCCCGAAGGTGGTGACAAGGGCGAACAGGAGGCGTCGTCGCACGGCACGTGAAACGCGCCCCTCGCGAAACGATTTCAGGCCGGGACGGAAATCGCCGCGCGCCGGCTACGCCGGCCCGAAGGCGGCCTCGATCTCGGCCAGCGCGGCCTCTTCCTGGTGCGAGATCTTGTGGATGCCGAGGAAGCCGCCGGCCGACTGGGCGACCTGGCGGGCCAGCCCGACCACCTGGCCGCGCAGCTGCGCCCGCTGCGCCGGCACCAGCGTGTCGGCCAGCGCGCGCGTGTAGGCGCCCCACGCATCGAACAGCTCCTTGCGCGGCCGCACCTTGAGCCAGCCGCCCAGGACCGCGTGCGCGGGGCCGCCGTCCTCGATGCCGCGCTCGTGGGCCGCCTGCAGCACCGCCTTGCGCTCCGACTCCTGCACCGCGCCGTCGGCCCAGGCCACCCACACCAGCGGCACCATCGACATCGCCGCCATCGCGATCCCGCTCAGGCCGAGCTCGATCAGCTTGTCCAGCACGACGTCGTCGGCGATCCCGCACGCGGCCCGCATCTCCTCGCGGGTCTGCTTGCGCTCCAGCTCGCCGCGCAGCGTGTCGAGCTGCTGGGACTGCAACTTGTGGAAGAACTCCTCCTCCAGGGACTCCCTGCGATCCTTGAGAAACTCTCGGCTCACGATCTGTCCTCCGCGCTGCTCGGGTGACTGGTCGGCTGCACTTCCTTATAGCGCGAGTCGTTCGAGCGCGCCCCGCGGGCCGGCGCGGGCAACCGCGCGACGTCGAACCACGCGAGAAGCGGCGATTTGCATCGAGCCGAGAGGCCCCGAACGCCGTACTGCTGAGGGGGGATCGCTTTCGGCGACCCCCGACGGACAGGCCCGGTCATCACATGGGCGGCAGGTTCACGGGGGCTCCGGTGTTCTGTAGCCAGCAGGGAACTATTTCAGTATGGAAGCCCCGCCTCATGAGGCATTGATCACACCCGGCTTGACACCGCCTTGCGGGTTCGCCATGTTGGGTAAATCTAACCCTGACGTAAGAGTAGGCTCTTAACGCTGTTTTCCCCGGGAGGTTCGGGTCATGTCGCGCGTCCGCGAGCCCAGTGAGCAGAGGTTCCGGTCCTATGTCGCCAACGTTCAACCGCTTGCCGATCCTGTCGCGCGAGCTCGAGCTCGAGCTCGCTCGGCGGTACCGGGAGGAGGCCGACCAGGACGCCGCCAACCAGCTGATCGAGGCGCACCTGCGCTCGGTGGTGAAGATGGCGCGCAAGTACGCCGGGTACGGCATCCCGGTGTCCGAGCTGGTGGCGGAGGGGAACCTGGGACTCATCGAGGCGGCGCGCCGCTTCGAGCCGGAGCGCCAGCTCCGCTTCTTCACCTACGCGCGCTACTGGATCAGGGCCTACATCCTGGCCTACGTGCTGCGCCAGTGGAGCATCGTCGACATGGGCACCAGCGCGCTGCAGTCGAAGATCTTCTTCCGCCTGCAGGCGGAGAAGGCGCGGCTTGACGCCGAGCTCGGCGACGACGCGCGGGTCGACACCACGCTGGCCGATCGCTTCCGCACCTCCGAGGACCACGTGCGTGCCTCGCTGTTCCGGCTGCGCGGTCGCGACACGTCGCTCGACGCGCCGCTGGTCACCGATGGACGCACCACGTTCCTCGACGTGCTTGCCGGACGAGGCGGAGAGCCAGGAGCAGCGCGCGTCGCAGGCGGAGATGAGTCACCTGGTGCGCGAGGCGGTGGCGAATCTGTGGCCGCGGCTCGACGACCGCGAGCGGCAGATCGTGCACGAGCGGCTGCTGCCCGAGGACGACGACTCGGCGGCCAGCCTGGCTCAGCTCGGGCGCCGCATGGGCGTCACGCGCGAGCGCGTCCGCCAGATCGAGGTCGCGCTCAAGGCCAAGCTGCGCTGCGAGTTCCAACACGCTCTCGGGCGAGCTGACCACTGACCGCCCGTGCGGCCAGCCGTGCCCGTGCGCCGCCTGATCTGATCGCGCCGCGCGCGTCAGTCGACCGCGCAGCAGCCGACCGCCTAGTTCACGCGAATCCAGCGCCACTTGCCGGGTCGCCGGATCTTCTCCTTCAGCGTGGAGAAACCGATATCGAGGCGGCCGGCCGCCTCGACGCGATCACCGCCCGACACGGCGATGACGTACTGGACGTATCGCCGCTCGAACGCGCGGCGTGCGTCACGCAGCGGCCACGGCTTCTTCGCCGTGGCCAGCTCTTCGGCCAGCGCGTTCAGGTCGTCGATGAGCTTCTTGGCTTCCTGGCGTTTTGCCGCCATCTGCGTTCCCCCTGTCGAGCCTTGGTCCCCGCCGCAACCCAGCCTTCACCTTATCACCACTCGATCCCACTCCGTCATCACTCCTTGCCGCGCGACGAGCCGTTCTTGCTGAGCTCGACGCCCTCGCGCCAGCCGACCTCGGCGGCCAGTCTCCCGGCCATGCGGATGGTCTCGTTCGGATCGGCCGCCCACTCGGCGTCGGCGCGACGCCTCGGCGCCGCCCGCCTCCTGGCGCGAAGCGGGCCGCGTGCGCGGTGGCGATGAGCAGCTCGGCGGTGGTCCGGCGGTCGCCCAGCACCTGCATCTCCTCGATTGCGCAGGCCCGGTAGCGCAGGGCGGCGGCCCGATCCTCGGCCCGCTCGCTCAGCTCGGCCAGAAGTGCATAGAGCCTGCCGCGCGCCCACGGCCATCCGCCCTGGCGAGCGAAGCTGAGGGCCTGGCCGGCTGCCTGTCTGGCCTCGGCCAGGCGTCCAGCCGCCGCCAGCCGCTCGGCCAGGGCCAGGCCGATCCGCCACAGGCGTTCAGGTCCGGTGGCCCGCTCCAGCCCCTCGCCCATGGTCAGGACGTCGATCGCCTGGACCAGCTCGCCGATCGCCTCCTCGGCCCGCCCGGCCCGCTGCAAGCGCTTGCGCGAGATCGAGATAGATCTGGCACAGAGCCTCGCGGTCGCCGGCGCGCAGGGCGGCTCCGGCCGCGCCCTGCAGGTGGAGCACGGCCGCGCGCGCGTCGCCGGTGGCCATGGCGAGCATGCCGTGGATGCGGTCGCCCAGGGCGCGCTGGCGGTCGGTGCGCGCGTGCCGCTCCGCCTCGTCGAGGGCGGCGGCGGCCAGGCGGTTCTCGCCGGCCAGGCGCAGGACCTCGGACAGGTGCAGGAGCGCGTCGACGAGCTCGGCCGGCGAGCCGGGCACGCCGCGCGACTCCAGCTCGCGCGCCATGGCGGCGGCGCGCCCGTACCAGCGCGCCGCGCCGCGATCATCGAAGCGGCGCACCGCGTCAGTCCCGGCCGCCATGTAGAAGCGATAGGCGCGCTTGATCTCGCCCGCCTGCTCGGCGTGGTGGGCCAGGATTCCGGACGAGGCCTGGTTGGCCAGCGAGTCGAGCGCGCGCCGGTGCAGGCGCCGCCGCACGTCGGCCGGCGTGCACGCCCACACCACGCTGGCCACCAGCTCCGACGGGATGGTGAGCGTGGCGCCGTCGATGGCGAGCAGGCCGGTCTGCCAGCTCGGATCCGACAGCGCGACCAGCTCCTCCGGCGTGAGCGAGGCCTCGACCACCCAGCGCGGGGCGACCGATCCGTGCACCGCCACCGCCTGCAGCACGCGGCGGGCGGAGACGTCGAGCCGGTTGATCCGCACCGACACGAGATCGACGAGCAGCGCCGGCACGCCGGCCGGGCTGTCGCCGCGCGCGATCCAGCCGGCCAGCTGCTCGATGGCGGCGGGCGAGCCGGCGGTCAGCGACGCGACCGTGGCCGGATCCGGAATCGGGTGCGCCGCGCCGACCAGCGCGCGTGACCAGATCTCTGGCCGGCCCGGAATCGAGCCCGGAGAGCTGGATGACCTTGCTGGCGAAGTCCGGCACCTCGCGCGAGGTGATGACCACGCGCACGCCGGGCGCGTCGCGGGTCTCCTCGACCAGCGCGCGCACCGACGTCGCGGCTGGGCTCGTCGTACTCGTCCCAGTCGACCATGCAGTAGAGCAGGCGCGAGAAGCGGCGCTGGGCCGCGGCCAGCACGCGCACCACCGACGCGTGGGCCTCGCGCCGGCGCACCGCCAGCTCGAGCCCCTCGGCCGGGTTGCTGATGCCGAACACCTCGGCCAGCCCGGGCACGTCGCGGTCCGGCAGACCGGCGCGGGCCACGGCGCGGCGGAGCAGGTTGAGGTCGAACGGCGGCTCCAGCCCCAGCACGCCCTCGAGCAGGTGCAGGATCGGGTACCAGGAGCTGGACAGGCCGCTGGGATCGGCGGCGGCGACGAAGCTGCGCGCCACCGGTGCCGAGCCGCCGGGTCAGCTCGAGCGCGAGGCGCGCCTTGCCCACGCCGGTCGGCCCGACGATGGCGAGCGCGCCGCCCGGCCAGGTGCCGGCGCCCGCCTCGGCCGGCGCGCGGATGAACGACATCGCGCCCTCCAGCTCCGCGGTGCGGCCCATGAACGGCGACGGCGTCCGCGCGCGGCGGCGCGGCCAGCTCGACGGTGAGGCGGTCGGAGCGGCGCGGCGGCGGACCTGCCGGACGCGACAGCGCCTGCTGCTTGCCGGTGCCGGTGGCCAGCGTCGTGCGCGCCGGCAGCGGGCGGTGCGGCGTGAGAGCCGGCGCGGCCGCCGCCACCGCCGGCGGCAGGCCGATGACGGTGCGCCCGCCCTGCAGCGGCTCGGCGCGCCCGCGATCGCCCGAGCACGGCGAGCAGGCGCGTGCGCATCTCGCCGGCCGAGCTCGGCCGGCGCTCCGGCACCTTCTCCAGCGCCGACAGGATGAGCTCGCCGAGCGCGAGCCGGGCACTGCGGTGACGATCTGATGCGGCGCGGCCGGGACGGCGTTGAGGTGGCCCTCGAGGATGACCGGCAGCGAGGCGCCGGCGAACGGCGTGCGGCCGACGACCATCTCGTAGAGCAGGATGCCGACCGCGTAGATGTCGGTGGCCGGCTGGATGAGGTCGCCGCGGATCTGCTCGGGCGCCATGTACTCTGCCGTACCGACCAGGCGCGACTCGCGCACGGCGTGCTCGAAGAGGCGGGCCAGGCCGAAGTCGATCACCTTGGCGAAGTCGTCGCCCTCGCGCAGCCGGTTGACGATGACGTTCTCGGCGGTGAGGTCGCAGTGGACGACGCCGCACGCGTGCGCCTCGGCCAGCGCGGACAGGACCTGGCCGCCGATCGTCGCGATGCGCGGGATGGTGAGCGAGTGCTCCTCGATCAGCGCCGCCAGCGCGCGTCCGCGCAGGTGCTCCATCACCAGGAAGGGAATCCCGTGACTGGTGATACCGAAATCGTAGATGGCCACCGCGTGCGGGTGGTTGATCCGGCTGGCGGCCATCGCCTCGGCGCGGAACCACTCGAAGCGCGTGGCGATGAGATCGCGGCGCAGCAGCTTCACCGCGACCGAGCGACCGAGGCCGATCTGCTCGGCCTGATACACAACGCCCATGCCTCCGCTGCCGAGAAGCGAGACCAGACGGTACTTGTCGGCCAGCGTGGTCCCGGCCAACTCAAGCAGCAGTTCCCTCGATCCGGTCATCTCAGCTGAGCGGCCAACCCCGCTTTGCCCCCTCGCCAACCAGCCAGTGTTCAAGGTTACACGTCTGTTGTGTGCGCTGGCAGTGGCGTCGGGTCGAGCATTGCACCAGCAGGGCGGCCCAGTGTAGCGCGACGACCGCCGGTCCGCCTACCTTCAGGTTGATGGCGCGCGAGGATGAAGACGAAGAGGGGGAGATGGAGACGGGCGACGAGGAGGAAGTCGTCCATGTCGCGATCACCGACGAGCTCGATCTGCACAATTTTCGCGCGCAGGATGTGCCGTCGCTGGTGCCGGAGTATCTGGACGAGTGCGTGCGTCTCGGTTTTCGTCAGGTCCGCATCGTGCACGGCAAGGGCCGGGGTGTGCTCCGGCGTCGGGTCGAGGCAGCGCTCGAACGACACCCTCGCGTGATCTCGTTCCGCACGGCCGAGGGCTGGGCCGGGGGCTGGGGCGCGACCCTGGTCACGCTGTCCGTGGATGACCCCTGAGGGGTCAACTCACGGTCAGGCGGCTCGATACGGCGGTCAGCCGGGCCATTCCTCGGCCTGCGGGGCGAAGGCGATGACGCGGCTGCGCAGCGACTCGGGCAGGCGACGATCGAGGATCTCGCGCACCTCGCCCGGCCGGTAGAGCTGGCTGAAGTGCATCAGCACGACCGACTCGTTGCGGAACAGGTGGGCGCGCTCGATCAGCTCGTCCAGGTGGATGTGGCAGCCGGCGCGCGCGTCGGCCAGCGGCTTGCGCTCGTCGAGGAAGGTGCACTCGAGGACCAGCACCCGGCTCTCGAGCATGGCCGGCTCGCGATCGAGCACGACCGCGAGCGTGTCGGTGGCGTAGGCCAGCTCCAGCCGATCGACCGCCTCCGACACCACCTCGCCGCGGCGGCGGCGCTCGGCGATGTCCGGCCCGGTCAGGCCGCGCAGCTCGGGCAGAAGCTTGGCCACTCGGCGCACGATGAGATAGCCGAGCGACGGCACCGGGTGATAGGTGCGGAACGCGCGGACCAGGAGATCGCCGCGCAGCGCGATCTCGTCTCCCGGCATCATCGGCACCAGGTCGACGGCGAGCTCGTAGCGCTGCAGTTGACTGAGCGCGGCCAGCGCCTCGGTGACGATCGGCGCGATCTCGGCGGGCAGGAACAGCCGCACGGGACGCGGGTGGCTGAACAGCGCGCGCATGCCGAGGAAGGTCGACAGACCGCCGACGTGATCGACGTGGCCGTGGCTGAGGAACAGGTAGCGCGCGGACGCGGCCGTGCGCAGCGGCCATCCGACGTCGAACACCGAGTCCAGCTGCGGCACGTGCAGCGACGTGTAGATGCCGCCCAGGGACACACCGCGCAGGGTGAAGCCGTTGGTCTGCACCTGGGTCAGCACGAGAGGAGAGGCTACTCGAAGATGTGGGCCGCTGGTCGCGCGGCGGCTCGTCGAATGGTCGGCGCGCGCGGCCACCGTCGGTGGTGCAGATGGCTTTTTGTCGCGATCCGGCCCGGAAACGGCGTGCTACGGTAGCGGCGATGTTCTGGTACGTCCTGCTCGCGGCCGCTGCGGCGCTCCTGCTGCTCAGCGTGGCCTCCCCGACCACGCGCCGCGTCTGGCTGTTCGGGCTCTACGTGAACAAGTATCTGATCCTCGCGCTCGGCGATCTCGTCGGCCTGCGCCGGCTGCGCGCGCGCCTGCTCGGGCGCGAGTACGAGAAGCTCACCCGCCCGCTGGCGCTGCGTCTCTTCTGCGAGGACATGGGGCCGACCTTCATCAAGTTCGGCCAGATCGTGGCGTCGTCGGCCGGCATGTTCCCGGCCCGCTTCACTGTCGAGTTCCAGAAGGTGCTCGACCGGGTCAGGCCGTTTCCGTTCCATCAGGTCACCCAGATCGTCCGCGAGGAGCTGGGCGACCGCGCCCCCGATCTGGGCGCCATCGACGCCGAGCCGCTGGCCGCCGCTTCGATCGCCCAGGTGCACACGGCGACCCTTGCCGGCGGCGAGCGGGTGGTGCTCAAGGTGCAGCGGCCCGGCATCCAGAGTCTCATCGCCGCCGACGTGCGCCTCATGAAGGGGCTCGCGCGGATGCTGTCGCGCCTGTTCCCGCGCCGGACCGAGTTCATCAACCCGGTCGGCTTCGTCGCCGACTTCGCCGCGACCCTGCAGGAGGAGCTCGACTTCCGCATGGAGGCCGAGAACCTCGACCGCTTCAACGAGATCATGCGCGAGCTGCGCTACACCGACGTGCGCGCGCCGGTGCCGAACTGGACGTTCACCACGCCGCGCCTCCTGGTCATGGAGCGGTTCATGGGCACGCGCGTGGACGACGTGGCGACCATCCGCAGCCGCGGGCTCGACGGCGAGGAGAAGCTGGTGCACGGGCTGCGCGCCTGGTTCCAGTGCGTCGTCTACTACGGCTTCTTCCACGGCGACGTGCACGCCGGCAACCTCATGCTGCTCGAGTCGGGCGAGCTGGGCTTCCTCGACTTCGGCATCGTCGGCCGCTTCGACGACCGCCAGCGCCGCCTGGTCACCGAGTACGTGGTGGCCTTCGCCACCGGCGACTACAAGAAGCTGGCCCAGGTGGTCGTCGAGATGGGCGGCGTGGCCAGCTCCGAGCTCGACATGGCCGGTTTCGAGGCCGGCCTCAAGGACGCGTACAGCCCGCTGCTCACCATGGCGTTCGGCGAGGTCAACTACGCCGACATGCTGCCGCGCATCAACAAGGTGGCGCGCGACCACCGCATGGTGATGCCGCGCGAGTTCATCCTCATCCTCAAGCAGATGCTGTACTTCGACCGCTACGCCAAGATCCTGGCCCCCAAGCTCAACGTCTTCTCCGATCCGCGCCTGGTCATGGGCCTGATGCAGGACGTGCAGAAGGTGCGGGCCGAGGCGGCGGCCCAGAGCGCCGCCACGACCGCGTGAGCGCCGGCGCGACCTTGCCGCTGCGCATCGGCGCGCACGTCTCGATCGCCGGAGGCCTCGAGCGCGCGCTCGAGCGAGGGGCCCTGGCCGGCTGCGACGTCATCCAGGTCTTCACCCGCTCCAACCAGCAGTGGGCGGCGCGCGCCATCCTGCCGGAGGCGGCGGCGCGCTGGCGCGAGGCGCTGGCCCGCACCGGCGTCGACGCGGCGATGGTGCACGGCTGCTACCTGGTCAACCTGGCCTCGCCGCGGGCGCGCCTGCGCCAGCGCTCGTACCGGGCGCTGGCCGAGGAGCTGCGCCGCTGCGCGCTGCTCGGCATCCGCTACCTGGTCATCCACCCCGGCGCCCACGGCGGCGACGGCGAGGCGGCCGGCGTGGCCCGCATCGCGGCCGCGCTCGATCGGCTGCACGACGAGCAGCCGGACAACCCGACCCGCGTGCTGCTGGAGAACACCGCCGGCCAGGGCAACTCGGTCGGCCACCGCTTCGAGCACCTGCGCGACATCCTGGGCGCGGTTGCGCGCGCCGGAGCGCGTCGGGCTGTGCATCGACACCTGCCACACGCTGGCCGCCGGCTACGACATCCGCACGCCCGAGGGCTGGGCGGCGACGTTCGAGCGGCTGGAGGCGACGGCCGGCTGCGCCCGGGTGGCGGCCTTCCACGTCAACGACAGCAAGACGCCGCTCGGCTCGCGGGTCGATCGCCACGAGCACCTCGGCCGCGGCTTCCTCGGGCTGAACGCGCTGCGCTGCCTGGTCAACGACCGCCGCTTCGCCGGGTTGCCGATGGTGATCGAGACGCCCAAGCCGACGGAGCAGGCTGATCTCGTGAACCTGGCCATCCTGCGCGCGCTGGGCGGGCGGGCGCGGGTCGGCCCGCGCGCCCGCAACCTGGCGGTCCGGCCCCTCGATGGCGTCCCGAAGGGGCCTCCTGGAGGGCCCCGCAGGCAGAGGCCACACGATTGCTCCGACGGGATGGGGCGGGGAATATGATGCGCCGATGCCCCCCTCGGCTCGCCGCTCGCTCGTCCTGGCTCCGGGCCTGTGCCTGGGTCTCGTCTCGCTGGCCACGTCGCTCGGCGCCGGGTGCGGGAGGCCGGCCGACGACGACGACGGGGGCGGCGGGAGAGGAGGCGGCGTGAGCGGAGAGAAGCCGGAGAAGTCCGAGTGGCCGACCACCGACGATCGGGTGGTCGAGCAGCTCGCCGCGACGTTGAACTTCAAGCTGGGCCGAGCCGGCCGGCGTGTGGGTGGCGCCGGACGGCAGCGCGGTGCTGTACCGGCGGTCCGGGCCGCGATCGTTCCAGTTCGATCTCTACTCCTTCGACACCGCCACCGGGCGCAGCAAGCGGCTGCTGTCGGCGCAGCAGCTGCTCGACGGCGCCGCCGAGAATCTGTCGCCCGAGGAGAAGGCGCGGCGCGAGCGTGCGCGCGTGTCGACGCGCGGCATCACGTCGTTCGTCGCCTCGGAGGACGGATCGCGTCTGCTCGTGCCGCTGTCGGGGCGCCTGTTCGTGGTCGAGCGGGCCACCGGCGCCGCGCGCGAGCTGCCCGGCGGCGGCAACGCGCTCGACCCGCGCCTCTCGCCCGACGGCAAGCACGTCGCGCTGGTGCAGGACGGCGACCTGCACGTCATCGACATCGAGGGCGGCGCGGCGCGCAGGCTGACCCACCGCCCCTCGCCGGCGATCGAGTACGGCCTGGCCGAGTTCGTGGCCCAGGAGGAGATGGGGCGCTTCCGCGGCTCCTGGTGGTCGCCCGACAGCCGCCTGCTCGCGTACCAGAAGACCGACAACGGCCCGGTCGACACGCTGTACGTGGCCGACTCGACCCGGCCGGACCAGACCCCGACCCCGTTCCACTACCCGCGGCCGGGCCATCCCAACGCGGACGTGTCGCTCGGCATCGTCCCGGTCGAGGGCGGCAAGACTGTGTGGGTCAGCTGGGACGTGGCTGCCTACCCGTACCTGGCGTCGGCCACGTGGCCCAAGAAGGGGCCGCTGACCATCCTGGTGCAGAACCGCGCGCAGACCGAGGAGAAGCTGCTGGCGGTCGATGCGAAGACCGGGCGCACGACGGAGCTTCTCGTCGAGCGCGACGCCGCGTGGATCAACCTGGATCAGAGCGTGCCGAAGTGGCTGCCGGACGGCAGCGGCTTTCTGTGGAGCAGCGAGCGCAGCGGGCACTGGGAGCTGGAGCTGCGCGGGCGCGACGGCGCGCTGGTGCGCACGCTGGTGCCGGGCGCGCTCGGCTACAGCAAGCTGGCCGGCGTCGACGCCGACGGTCGCGCGGTGTGGGTCGAGGCGAGCGCCGACCCGCGCGAGTCGCACGTCTACCGGGTGCCGCTCGACGGCAGCGCGCCGGAGCGGATCACGCCGGGCGAGGGCGTGCACGACGTCGTGCGCGCCGACGAGAGCGGCGTCTACGTGCTGGCGTCGAAGAACGCGGCCGGCGAGTCGCGCCAGGCGGTGAAGCGGGCGGACGGCAGCGACATCGGCGTGCTGGAGTCGGTGGCGGAGAAGCCGGCGTACATGCCGCGGCCGGAGCTCCTCACGGTCGCGGCCGACGGCAGGGAGTACAACGCGGCGCTGCTGCGCCCGCGCAACATGGAGGCCGGGCGCCGCTATCCGGTGCTGGTCTCGGTGTACGGCGGGCCGCACCACAACGTCGTCGATCTCGATCCGTACGACTACCTGACCGATCAGTGGTACGCGGACGCCGGCTTCATCGTGGTGCGCGCCGACGGACGCGGCACCCAGGGGCGAGGCCGCGAGTGGGAGCGCGCCATCAAGAGCGATCTGGTCAAGGTCGCGCTGTCCGACCAGGTCGCGGTGCTCAAGGCGCTGGCCGCCAGGCATCCGGAGATGGATCTCGGCCGGGTCGGCATCACCGGCTGGTCGTTCGGCGGCTACATGTCGGCCATGGCCGTGCTGCTGCGGCCGGACGTGTTCCGCGCCGCGGTGGCGGGCGCGCCGGTCACCGACTGGCGCGACTACGACACGCACTACACCGAGCGCTACATGGGCCTCCTGCCCGAGTCGCAGGCGGCGTACGACGCGGCCAGCGCGCTGACCTACGCGCCCAAGCTGGAGCGCCCGCTCCTGCTCGTGCACGGCACCACCGACGACAACGTCTACTTCACGCACACGCTCAAGCTGAGCCAGGCGCTGTTCCGCGCCGGCCGCCCGTTCGAGATGCTGCCCCTGGCCGGATTCACGCACATGGTGCCGGACCCGGCGGTGAAGCGTGCGCTGGTGCATCGCGTGCTGTCTTTCCTGCGGTCGAATCTGTAGTCCTGCAGGCCGCGACTCTCGGCGAGCGGCTCCAAACAAACAGAAGACAGGTAACAGGTAGCAGGGCACAGGGAACAGGGAACCGCCCGGCGGTCGTGGTACGTGGCCTCGAGGCGTCGGTTGCGGCCACCTGCCGACGGAGCCGATCCGTTCCCTGCTCCCTGTGCCCTGTTTCCTGCGACCTGTTTTCTGTTTGTTTCAAGCTGCCCAGCCGAGAGTTGTGGCAACAATCCCCACCCATGCCCGCCGGGCATGCCCCAGAAACCTGCCCCACCGAGAACACCGTCGTCGAGCTGCTCGAGGCCGGGCTCGCGCCGGAGCGGCGTGCCGTGGTGGGCGAGCATGTGGATCGCTGCGAGAGCTGTCGCGAGCTGGTCGCGGTCATGGCTCGCAGTCAGCTGACCGCGAGCGAGATGGGGCAGCGCATGCGGTTCACGCGGTCCAGCGAGGCGGAGGCCGCCCCGGAGGTGGAGCCGGGCCTGCTCGAGGCCGGCGGGCAGCTCGGGCGCTACCGGGTCGAGGAGCTGATTGGGCAGGGCGCGATGGGCGCCGTGTACGCAGCGCGCGACCCGGAGCTCGATCGGCGGGTCGCGGTCAAGGTGATCCGGCCGGGCCTGGCCGCGTACAGCGACATGGTGGCCGCGCGGCTGTCGCGCGAGGCGCGCGCGATGGCGCAGGTCGCGCATCCGAACGTGGTCGCGGTCCACGACGTCGGCCACGCCGGCGGCCAGGTGTTCGTGGCCATGGAGCTGGCGGCCGGCGTGACCCTGCGCGAGTGGCTGGCCGCGGCGTCGCGCTCGTGGCGCGAGGTCGTCGCCGTCTTCCGCGGCGCCGGTGAGGGTCTCGCCGCGGCGCACGCGGCCAAGCTGGTCCACCGCGACTTCAAGCCGGACAACGTGCTCGTCGACGAGGACGGCCGCGCGCGGGTCACCGACTTCGGACTGGCGCGCGCGCTGGCGCGGCCCGAGCCCGCCGGGCCGGCGACGCAACGCGGGGAGGCGCGAGGACCGGCCATGGCCGCGTCCGAGGTCGGCGAATCATCCCGGGCCAGGCCCGGCTCCGGGCGCGCCGACTCGTCCGACGGCGCCGTGGGCCTGACCCGAACCGGCGCCACCGTCGGGACGCCGGCCTACATGGCTCCCGAGCAGCACGCGCACCTGCCGACCGACGAGCGCAGCGATCAGTTCAGCTTCTGCGTCGCGCTGTGGGAGGCGCTGTTCGGCGAGCGTCCCTTCCCGGGCGACACCGCGCTCGAGCTGGCCGAGGCGGTCGTGTGCGGGCGCCGCCGGCCGCTGCCGCGACGGCCGCGCGTGCCGGCCTGGCTGCGACGCGCCCTGGTGCGCGGCCTGAGCGTGCGCCCCGACGAGCGCTTCCCGACGATGCGGGCGCTGCTCGACGCACTGCGCCCGCGGCCGCGCCTTCGCCTGTCGGCCCTCGCCATCGCGCTGACCGCCGGCGGCGGCGTCGCCCTGGCCGCGACGCTCGGCGCCGCTGACGATCGCGCGCCCGACTGCAGCGCCGGCGAGGCCCGGCTCGCCGCTGTGTGGAACGACGGCCGCCGCGACGCCCTGCGCGCCCGCCTGGTCCAGCCCGGCAACCCGCAGACCGAGGTGCGCTGGGGTCTCGTCGATCGGGCGCTGTCGCGCTACGCCCGCGGCTGGCGAAGCATGCACGCCGACACCTGCGCCGCCGCCGCGCGCGCCGATCGATCGCCCGAGCTGCTCGACCTGCGCAGCCACTGCCTCGACACGCGCCTGGCCGACCTTCAACAAGTGACCGCGCTGCTCGACACGGCGGATCCGGTTGTCGCCGCGGGCGCGGTCGAGTCGATCGAGGCGCTGCCGCCGATCGAGCGCTGCTCCACCGTCGAGGTGGTGGAGGCGCGCACGCCGGTGCCGTCCGATCCGGCGCAGCGAGCCCAGGTCGAGGAGCTGCGCCGCGAGCTGGTGCGGGCCGACGCCCTGCGCCTGGCCGGGCGCTACGCGGAGGCGCGCGCCCACCTCGAGGCCCTGCGCGCTCGCGCCGAGGCGACCAGCTACCGCCCGCTGGTGGCCGACGTCCTCTACTTCCTGGGCGAGCTGGAGACCTCGACCGGCAGCGCCGCCGATGGCGAGGCCACCTTGCGCCGCGCGGCCCACACCGCCGAGGCCGGCCGCTACGATCAGCTCGCGGCCGACGCCTGGATCCTCCTGATCGAGACCGCCAGCCAGGGCACCGGCGACCTCGCCAGGGCGGCCGAGTACGCCGAGCACGCGCGCGCCGCGCTCGATCGCCTCGGCCGCCACACCCGCCTGGAGGCGCAGTACGAGCAGCACATGGGCATCCTCGACTGGGCCCGCTCGCGCCACGCCGACGCGCTCGCCCACTTCAGCGCCGCGCGCCGGCTGTTCGAGCAGGTTGGCGACCCGGAGGGGATGGCCGGCGCCGACGAGGGCATGGCGCTGGTCTACGAGGATCAGGGCGAGCTGGACGAGGCGCTGCGCCTGACCCGCGGCGTGCTGGCCGCGCGCGAGGCGCGTCTGGGCCGCGATCACCCGCACGTCGCGCTGGCGGCAAACAACGTGGCCAGCGCACTCATGATGATGGGCCGCTACAAGGAGGCGCTGGACGAGATGAACCGCGCGCTCGCCATCCGCCAGCGCGCCAACGGGCCGGAGCACCTCGAGACCGCCCAGGCGCTGCACAACATCGGCGAGCTTCTGCGCAACCTGGGCCGCTACCAGGAGGCGCTCGATCACCATCGGCGGTCGCTGGCCGTGTTCGAGCGCGAGTTCGGCTCCGATCACCAGATGGTGGCTACCTCGCTCGAGAACACCGGCGGCGTGTACCTCGAGCTGGGCCAGATCGATCAGGCGGTGCCGCGCCTGCGCCGCGCGCTCGACATTCACCTGCGCACCCTCGGCGCGGCGCACGTCAACACGGTGCGCGGCCGCATCAACCTGGCCGACGGGCTGCGCAGCAGCGGCCACTTCGCCGGGGCGCTCGAGCAGGATCGGGCCGCGCTCACCGCGCTGTCGGGCGGGATCGGCGTCGAGAACCTGTACGGCGCGCATGCCCGGTTCGGCGAGGGCCTCGACCTCGTCGGGCTCGGCCGACTGTCCGAGGCGCGCGATCCGCTCGAGCGCGCGATCACGACCCTGCAGCGCGTCGGCGGCGATGCGGCCGCGCTCGCCCGGGCGCAGTTCGGCCTGGCCCGTTCGCTGTGGCCCGATCCGGGCGCTCGCGCCCGCGCGCGCGATCTGGCCACGGCGGCGCTCGCCGCGCTGCAAGGTGCTTCGGGCGCGGACGCACGGTTGCGCGCCCGCGTGGCCGCATGGCTCGATGTGCATTCGCGGTGAAAAGACCCCCTCGCGCAACGTCTGCGTCGCGATGTGGGCGTCGCAATGTGGGCGTGATTCTGAGACCTTGCCGACGGCAAGACCGGTGTTAAGGTTGTGGGAATGAGCCGAGTGCGCCGTGCCCAGCTGTCCACGACTGCCCTCCGTCCCATCGGAGCGGCAGCGGCGCTGGTGGCGATCGGCTGCATCGGATGCAACGTCCCACCGGGGATGGATCGCGGTGGCGGCGCGGACTGGGACGAGAAGGAGCCGGGGCTTTTCTCCACCGGGCCTTACATCCTGATCGGCGGGCCCGGGACCGCCTACGTGGCGATGAAGGCCGAGGGCATCCCGGCTCCCAAGGTCGACTGGTGGGTGGATGAACAGGCCGCGGCCGGCGACACGAGCACCGGCGCGGCCGCGCAGGCGGCGAAGCAGGGCCCCGCCGGCGCGGCGACGCCGACACCTGCGCCGCGCGCGATCAAGACGGTGACCGCCCGGCGCTCCGAGGACATGTGGGTGGCGGAGCTGAGCGACCTGCCGTCGGGTCCGGCCATCCGCTACCGCGTGCGCTCGGCCATCGGCAACACCCCCGACTATCAGTTCCGCGTCGGCGCCGAGAAGGGCAGGCGCTTCCGCTTCGCCGCGTTCGGCGACACCCGCACCGGCCACAGCGTGCACCGATCGATCGTCGAGGCGCTCGATCGCGAGCAGGTCAACTTCACCGTCCACACCGGCGACATGGTCGATCGCGGCGGCCGCCAGGACCAGTGGACCCGCTTCTTCCAGATCGAGCGACCGCTGCTGGTCAACACGCCGATCATGCCGCTGGTCGGCAACCACGACGTGTCCGGGCGCGACTACTTCCGGCAGTACTTCCTGAGCGCGCTGTGGGCGCACAACGAGCACTACTTCGTGCGCGACTGGGGCAACCTGCGCGTCGTCGGCGTCGACAGCGGCATCGAGTGCCGCGAGGGCTGCAGCCAGTACTACTTCGCCGAGCGCGCGCTGGCCGAGGGCGCCCGCCTGGGCAAGCTGATGGTCATGGCGCTGCACTATCCGCCCTACTCGTCGGGCGAGCACGGATCGAGCGCCGACGTGCAGGGCCCGATCTCGACCCTGGCGCGGCGTCACGGCGTCGAGCTGGTGCTGACCGGCCACGACCACAACTACGAGCGCACCCAGCCGATCGACGGCACCACGTACATCGTGACCGGCTCGTCCGGCGCGCCGATCCGGCCGCTGCACCCGCGCTGGTTCACCGCCGAGGCCCGCACCGAGCCGCACTACGTCCTTATCGACGTCGAGCCGGAGCGCCTGATCGTGCGCGCGGTCAACCTGGCCGGCGACACCTTCGACACCGCCGTCATCGACAACAACCCGCCGCATCGATAGCCGAGGGAGCGGGCCCGGGCTGTGGCCCGATGGCCGACCCGCGCTAAGCTGCAGCGCATGCCCCTGGCCATCCGGCGCGCCGCGCTCCTCTCGTCGCTCGCGATCTCGCTGGCCGCGTGCGGCGGCGCCGGCCCGGCCGCGACCGGCAGCAAGAGCGCGGCCCGCTCCGCCCAGCCCGGCCGCAACCCGGCGCCGCGTCGCGCGCCCGGCCCGTCGCGCCCGATGACCTTCGCGCCGTGCCAGGCCGCGCCGTGCATGCTGCACGCCGGGCGCGGCCGCTACCACCAGTGCCTGCATGCCGGCGCCGGGCTCTGCTTCCACTACGGCGCCCCGTGCGCTCCCGCCGACGGCTGCATGCTCGACGCGGCCAGCGCGCAGTACCGCAAGTGCCAGCGCGTGCTGGGCGGCGAGTGCGCCGAGTACGGCGCCGCCTGCGAGCCGAGCGGCCGCTGCATGCTCGACCCGCGCGACGGTGTGCACCGCACCTGCGAGCAGGTCTCGGGCGGCAAGTGCCAGCGCTTCGCCGCGCCGTGCACGCCGAAGGGCTGAGCCGGCCCCTCGCTACAGCGCCTGGATCTCGAGCCCGGAGCTGTGGGTCAGCGACATGGTGCGCTCGGTCTGGCCCTGGCGCACCGTGAACGAGAGGTCGGTGTCGGCCTCCTCGCGCATGTTGCCCGGCACCAGGCGGCGCAGATCGAGCTCGACCTCGCCCGCGCCGGAGCCGCGCAGCGACCCCAGCTCGGCGGTGACACCGTCGGGCAGGTGCGGCAGCGCCGCGCGCTGGCGATCGGCCGACTGCGCCGACTGGGTACGGATGAGCGCGCGCGGGCCATCCAGCGCGACCAGCTCGTAGTAGGTCGTCTCGCGCACCGTGATGCCGTCCTGGCTGATGATCTCGACAGCCTCCCACTTGGCGCCCGGACCGACCGGCTCGGCCGGCAGCGGCACCACCATCTGTCCGATGGCCAGCTTCGCGCTGTTCATGAACTGAGCCAGCTCCTGCCCGAGGCCGGCCGGCAGGGCCATCGACAGCTCGCTGCGCGTCCCGCGCGCGTCGACGGTGAGCTGGCCGCTGGTGGCGACGAGCGAGCCGACGCCCTTGCGCATCTCGGCCAGCAGGCTCGGGTGCGCGTTGTCGGTCGAGGTCAGGTCCGCGTCCGCGACAGTGAACTGGTACCGCAGCTTGTCGTCCGCGCGCGCGCTGGAGACGTCGAGCAGGAGGCGCAGCCCCGGCATGGTGACCGGCGGGACCGGGCTGCCCGGCATCTCCATCTTCATGGCCAGGCGCAGGCTCAAGGACATCTTGGTGGGCGGGGTCGGCTCGGACGGATAGCGCAGCGCACGTCGGGGCTCGCGTCCGGTCTCGAGCATCGTCAGCGTGACGCTGGCGGCCGGCGCTGGCGTCTCGCTGTCTCCGCAGGCCCCGACCGCGAGGACGGCGCCCAGAGCCGCGCATCCGACCGCAAGTCCAAGGGGCGCCAGGAGGGAGGCCCGCGGGTGGCCGATCACCACGACATCCTACACGGGTCGCGCGCAAGGGGAAAAACGCCGCACAGGGGTGAGCTCTACATTGTAAGAATCCAGACACTTTCGCCCTTTTCGAAAGTCTCTTTCAAATCGCGCTTGACCGAAGTGGATTTGACTTCTATTTTCAATAACAGCTGCATGTTCGTCTGCCTCTGCCACGTGACGACCGACTCCGAGGTTCGCAACGCCATCGACTCTGGCGCCACCACCGTCAACGAGATCGGTGACCGGTGCGGGGCAGGGACGGGCTGCGGCGGATGCCGGTCGCAGATCCACGAGATGCTCGAGGCGGCCGGTCGGGGTTGTGATCGCGCGGGTCGTGCCTGCGCGGATTGCCCCCGCTCTCGAATCCCGGTAGCGTTGCCGCTCACCGCGGATTCGAGGGAAGCTGCATGAAGGGACACGCGAAGGTTCTGGAGATCCTCAACGATCTCCTGACCAACGAGCTGACGTCGGTCAACCAGTACTTCGTGCACGCCAAGATGTGCGAGAACTGGGGCTACCAGCGCCTCGCATCGAAGGTGCGCGACGAGTCGATCGACGAGATGAAGCACGCCGACAAGCTCATCTCTCGCATCCTCTACCTCGAGGGTGTGCCGAACCTGCAGCGCCTCAACAAGGTCAACGTCGGGCAGACAGTGCACGAGCAGCTCCGTCTCGACTACGATCTCGAGAAGGGCGCCATCGGCTTCCTGCAGACCTCGATCGAGACGGTCCGCAGCCTGGGCGACTACGGCAGCTTCGAGCTGCTCAACGACATTCTGGTCAGTGAAGAAGAACACGCAGACTGGCTCGAATCGCAGCTCTCGCTGGTCGAGCAGGTCGGGCTCGAGAACTACCTGTCCCAGCAGATCCGCTCCTGATCGGTCCTTGGCGCCGTCCCTGCCGGCTTCGCAGCGGGGCGCCGCGCCAGCCGTGGCAGATTGGTAACACCACCGCCGGGGTGACTGCGGCTCCCCCGCCCGGGGCGCCTGCGCTGCGCATGCAAAGCGCGGCGGGAACAGTATAAGCTGTGTTGTTGAACGGCGCCCGCCGGGGACGGACGCGCGTCGGCAACGTGGCTGAACGAGCAGTGAGGGGCGGGGGTGCCATGAGTCCAACGCTGCGGGTGCTGCTGGTCGAGGACTCCGAGGATGATGCGGAGCTCCTGCTGCGAGAGCTGCGGCGCGCGGGCCACGATCCCCGCTGGAACCGGGTCGACACGCGCGAGGGTCTCGAGGCGGCGCTGGATCGCGACGAATGGGACGTCGTGTTCGCCGACTACTCGATGCCGCGCTTCAGCGCGCCCGAGGCGTTCGCCGTCATCAAGGGCCGCGGCATGGACGTGCCCTTCATCATCGTGTCCGGCACGGTCGGCGAGGAGGCCGCGGTCGCCGCCATGAAGAGCGGCGTCCACGACTACATCCTCAAGGACAAGCTGGCCCGCCTGGTGCCGGTCATCGAGCGCGAGCTGCGCGAGGCCAAGGTGCGGGCCGAGCGCCGCAAGATCGAGGAGCAGCTCATGATCTCGGACCGCATGGCGTCGATGGGCACGCTGGCGGCCGGCGTGGCGCACGAGATCAACAATCCGCTCGCCTCGGTGATGGCTAATCTGGAACTGGCCGCCAACAGCCTTTCCGATCTGACGGCGAAGCTCGGCCCGTCGCCCGACGCGGCGAACATCGAGGAGGAGCTGCAGGACGCCCGCGAGGGCGCCGAGCGCATCCGCAACATCATCCGCGACCTCAAGATCTTCTCGCGCTCGGGCGAGGACCGCAAAGGCCTTGTCAACGTCCAGCGCGTGCTCGAGTCGACGACGCGCATGGCGTGGAACGAGATCCGCCACCGCGCCCGCCTGGTGAAGAACTACAGCGCGGTGCCGCTGGTCGAGGCCAGCGAGGCCCAGCTGGGCCAGCTGTTCCTCAACCTGGTGGTCAACGCGGCCCAGGCCATCCCGGAAGGGGACGCCGACAACAACGAGGTGCGCGTGTCGTTGAGCGAGGCGGGCGATGGCATGGTGATGGTGGAGGTGGCCGACACCGGCGGCGGGATGCCCAAGGAAGTCCAGGAGCAGGTCTTCCGCCCGTTCTTCACCACCAAGCCGATAGGTGTCGGCACCGGGCTGGGCCTGTCCATCTGCCACCAGATCGTGGCCAGCCTCGACGGCCGCATCGAGTACGAGAGCGAGATCGGTCAGGGCACGTCGTTCCGGGTGCACCTGCCTCCGGCCCGGATCGAGGCGCGCCCCGAGGCGCGGCCCGAGAACCTGGCCGAGCTGGTCGCCCGGCGGCGCGGCCGCGTCCTGGTGGTGGACGACGAGCCGCTCATCACCCGCACCGTGCAGCGCGCCCTGTCCAAGGACCACGACATCGTGGCGCTGTCGAGCGCCGAGGACGCGCTGGCCCACATCAGCTCGGGCGAGCGCTTCGACGTGATCCTGTGCGATCTGATGATGCCGCAGATGACCGGCATGGATCTGCACAGCGAGCTCCTGCGCATCGCCAAGGACCAGGCGGCGCGCATGATCTTCTTGACCGGCGGCGCGTTCACCCCCCGCGCGCGCGCCTTCATCGACGAGACCCGGAACAAGCTGATCGAGAAACCGTTCGACGCGATCCACCTTCGGGCGATCATCAACGCACAGGTCCGTTAGCGGTCGGTCGCCGACCCAGGAGGAGGCGGGGGGAGCATGGGGGAAGAGGAGCTGCGGGCCCGCGTCCTGCTTGTGGACGACGACCCGAGCGTTCGCCGCGACTACTCGAAGGCCCTGCGCAAGGCTGGCTGGGAAGTGGACACGGCGGAGGACGGCCGCGAGGCGATCGGCACGCTCGGCAACGCGACCTACGGGGTGATCGTCAGCGACATCTCCATGCCCGGGCTCGGCGGACTCGAGTTCCTGCGCGCGGTGCGCCAGCGCGAGCTGGACCTGCCGGTGGTGCTGATGACCGGGTCGCCCGACCTGGACAGCGCGGTCGAGGCGGTGGAGTACGGCGCGTTTCGCTACCTGATCAAGCCGATCGCGCTGACCGCGCTGACCGGCGCGGTCAAGAGCGCCATGCGGATGCACCGGTTCGCCCGGCTCAAGCGCGACGCGCTCGACGCGATCGGCGCCGAGGGCAAGTCGCTGGGCGACCGGCTGGCGCTGGAGACCCGGTTCGATAGCGCGCTGGGCCAGCTGTGCATGGACTTCCAGCCGATCGTCAACTGGCCGGAGCGGCGGGTGTACGGCTACGAGGCGCTCTTGCGCTCGGGCGAGCCGGCGCTCGCCTTGCCGGCGGATCTGCTCGACGCGGCCGAGCGGCTGGGCCGGGTCCACGAGCTGGGTCGAGCGGTGCGGCGCGAGGTGGCCGGCGCGGCCAGCAGCGCGCCGCCCAACGTGGCGCTGTTCGTCAACCTGCACCCCCTCGACCTGCTGGACGAGGAGCTTTACTCCAGCTCGGCGCCGCTGGCGGCGCGGGCCGAGCGCGTGATCCTCGAGATCACCGAGCGCTACTCGCTCGACGGGATCACGGGCCTGAGCCGCCGCGTGGCGCGCCTGCGCGAGATCGGTTTCCGCATCGCGCTGGATGACCTGGGCGCGGGGTACGCCGGGCTCAACACCTTCACGCAGCTCGAGCCGGACTTCGTCAAGCTCGACCGCGCGCTGGTCAACGGGGTGGACGGCAGCAGCCGCAAGCGCAGCGTGGTGCGCTCGATGCTCCGTCTGTGCGGCGACGAGCTCGGGATCCAGGTGGTGGGCGAGGGGGTCGAGACCGTCGACGAGCGCGACGCGCTCGGGGTGGACGGCTGCGTGCTGTTGCAGGGCTACCTGTTCGCCCGGCCCGGCCGCCCGTTCCCGTCACCCATCTGGTAGCTGCGCGGCCGCGGACGACGCACGCCGTCGCTGGCGGCGCGCGGCCACCTGCATGGCCACGGCAGAGCCGGTGAGAAGAGACAGGATGGCCAGGTTCTCGGCCAGTCGGATCGCGCGAACCAGCATGATCGCAGGCTACCGGCCGACTGTTTCCACTCGGTGTACCGGCTGCAACTTCGGCGCGAACCGATGGCGGCGGCAAGGGTGACCGATCAGCAGCGACGAGCGTCCAGACGGGCTGGCAGCGGAGGAGGGTGACGTTCGCCGCTGCTGATCGGCACGAAACCGAGAGGGGTGCATTGTTCTGGTGCAATGCACACGCCAGTAAAGCGGCGCGATATTGTCGTCAGTTAGGGCGGAGCGGATCCGCGAGCGGTGGGGCTGTCCGCTCCAGGGCGGGGACATCGACCTTCAAGGCCTGAGATCCACACCACTCCTTGTGCAAAAGCTGAGCACCCGTCTGCGCAAGAATGGGTTGCGGCGCGGGATGCGGAGGAAGCTCGCCTTGGCGTTGCCGAGGTCGCCGATGGCGCAGCTCGCTCTCGCCCGCAGCGCGTGAGCCGCCGGTCCGGCGCCGTCGCGCAGCGCGCGCTCGGCCATGACCAGGGCCTGGCGGTAGTCGCCCGCGCGCAGCGCGGCCTCGCCGTCGACCAGCTGGGCGCGCACGTCGGCATCCGGCTCCTGGTCCGGGTCGGTCGCGCGTGGACGCTTCGGCCTGCGCGGCCCGCTCGCCGGCGGCGCGTTCGTCGGCGGCGCGATGGCGTCGGTCGGCGGCGCCACGTCGGCCGGCGGCGGTACCGGCGTCGCGGAAGGTTGCCGGTCGGCCGGGGCCGGCGTCGCGGACGCCGGCGCGCCGGGGTCGGTCTGCGGCGCGGCCGGCCCGGTGGCCACCGCGGTGCCCGGTTCGCCGCTCGATCGCTCGCCGCTCGATCGCGCCATCAGGGCGACGCCGGACGCGGCGCCGGCCAGGACCAGGAGCGAGATCGCGGTCGCGACCAGCTTGCGCCGCGCTGCCGGCTCGGCCGTCTCCGATGGCGGTGGCCCGGCGATCGACTGGCGCGGCGGCTCGGTCGACGGTGCGGCCGGCGTCTCCGCTGCCGGCGCGCGCGTCTCGGCCGTCGCAGCCGTCCGATCGGACGGCCCGGGCACGGGCACGGGCGCGAGCTCGCGGCGGCTCGAGTCAACGGTGTGGGCCAGCGGGTCGGCCGGGTTCGCGTCGCCCGGCCCGGGCGGTGCGGCCACGATGGGCGAGCGGCGCAATGTCGAGATCGACGCGCCGGCCATCTGCTCGACGAACGACACGACGTCGGGGAAGCGATCGTCCTGGTTCTTGGCCAGGGCCCGGTCGACAGCGTCGGCCACCCGCCGCGGCAGCCCCGGCACCAGCGTGCCGAGCGGCGTGTGCGGCTCGTACACGACCTTGAAGACGACCTCGGGGATGCTGCCGCCGGTGAAGGCGGGCCGGCCGGCCAGCATCTCGTAGACGATGGCGCCCAGCGCGAACACGTCGGTGCGCTGATCGACCGCCGCGTGGTTGCCGGTCGCCTGCTCCGGCGCCATGTACTGCGGCGTGCCCAGGATGGTGGAGTCGAGCGTCTTGATGGTCTGCGAGCCGCGGATCTTGGAGATGCCGAAGTCGAGCACCTTGACCAGCTCGCCGCCCTCGCCGTCGCCCTCGTCGCGCAGCCGGACCAGGAACACGTTGTGCGGCTTGAGATCGCGGTGGATGACCTGCTCGCGGTGGGCCGCGGCCAGGGCGGCGCCGATCTGGCCGGAGATGCGCATGGCGTTGTCGAGCGACACCGGCGCGCGGCGTAGCCGGCTGTCCAGGCTCTCGCCGACCAGCAGCTCGAGCACGAGATAGGGCTGGCCGTCGGGCAGCGAGTTGAAGTCGTGCACCTCGACGATGTTCGGGTGGCCCAGGCGCGACGCGATCTCCGCCTCGCGCCTGAAGCGGGCCAGCGCCTCCGGGTCGGCCGCCACGTCGGCGTGCAGCACCTTGATCGCCACCTTCTTGCCCGGCAGGCGCAGGTGGCTGGCTTCCCAGACCGCGCCCATCCCGCCGCGCCCGAGCAGGCGCGTGACCTGATAAGTCTCGGCCACCACCGCTCCGATGGAGAGGACCTGGCCGTGCCCGGTCTGCGTCGTCATGATTCGAGGGGATGGCGCGCTGCCGGCGGCAGTATAATCGCTGCATGAGGGGCAGCGGCGCGGTTCTCCTGTGCGCCGGCCTGGCGCTGGCGGCCGCGGAAGCGGTGGCGGCGGCCCAGCCGCCGGCCATCGCGACGCCGGGCAAGCGCCCGCAGCGCCTGCCGGACGAGGTCGACGTCGACCGGGTCAAGCCGGACATGCTCGTCCTGCACGACGGACACGGCCACTACCTGGCCCTCGTCGCGCTGCGCGAGATGGCCATGACGTTCTACGGCGACGGCCGCACCTTCCATCAGCTGCGCGTCACCACGAGCTTCGCCGACGCCAAGGTCGGCAACTCGAATCCGCCGGTTCTGGTCGCCGATCTCGACCGACGCCGACATCATCCTCGACACCGGAGGCAAGTGGTCGGTCCGCTGCTCCGACCGCGCCACGCCGATGGTGCCGCTCGACCCGGAGCAGAACCGCGAGATGCTGACCGGCGCGCGCTTCATGAAGCCCTTCTGGAAGCGCCAGGCCCACGCCCTGGCCCGCGACGAGCGCGGCATCTACTACTTCGTCAACATGGTCCGCGACGATCGCCCGCCGACGGACCGCGCCGGCGACCCGAACCCGGTCCGCGGCTACAAGCTCTACATCGGCCGCAAGGGCCGCATGAAGGAGCAGCGCCTCACCGACGCCGTCAACGACAGCAAGGGCCTGGTCCTGTCGACGCGCTCCGGCGACCTCGCCATCGAGATGGACCGCAAGACCGCCACCCTCACCGCCGGCAAGGGCAAGCCCCGCCCGCTCGTCTTCCTCCCGGTCGAGGACAACCTCCTCCTCATCTACCGCGACCTCGGCCTGTACAAGAAGCTGGGCATCCCCTGCGACGACATGTGACGCGGTGACGGGGGCAGAGGCTGTCGACCGCGTGACGTGACCGCCGGCGTGATCTCGCTGACGTGGTCCGTCAACCGGCTCGCGCTGCGGCGGGGGTGCCTGTGCGGGTCCGCGCCATTACCCGTCCCCTTCGGGGCCGGACGTTGGCGCTCGGAGCTCCGTTGGCATCCTCGGCGTCGCTTGCGCTCCGCCTTCGGAGCACTCCGCTACGCCCCGCTCAGGCACCCCCACCGCATCGCGATCCCCTTGCGCGTGAACCCGCCAGTCTCCGGCGCGCTCGCCGCCGCGGCGGCCGGCTTGCCCGCCGTCGTGTCGGCGCGCCGGCGCCGAGGACGGTCAAAGGGCGCTTTCGGCGGAGTGGGTCCCAGGGGCCGGGAGGTGAGCTCGATCCTGGCGATGGCGGCCCAGAACGGGCGCGTCGTAAGATGGGTGCGTGGAGAAGGCGCGGCCTTCCGCTCGACATCCTGCTCCTCCTGGTGGTCGTGATGCCGTGTTGCGTGGCGCTGTTCTTCGGCTTGTTCGCGTGGCGGAATCCGACCCCGATGGTCTTCCGCTGCCGCCGCTGTGACAGCCACTTCCGAGCGAAGCACCTGGAAACCGTTCCCGGAGCAGTGCCCCTTCTGTCGTACGCGTGAGTGGAACCTCCGGAGATAGCCGCGCGCACGATCGAGGTACCGGTCGGTTCACCATCAATCGGATTGAGTATCAGTTGAAGCCGATGCCCTGACTCGCGTCGGAGAATGGGACAGCCGAGTCCGCGGCGATCGGCTGGTCCGGCGTCGTAACGGCGCCGGCCGTTCGCTATCGCGGCGGTCTGGATCGGATCCGCTTGATCGACCGGGTACGTGGGTTCGGCGATCGCCAGGCGCGGGCCTGGGGACGCTGATTTCATGGGTCGTCCGTCACCTGAGCTCGCGATGCGGCGGGGCTGCCCGCCGGCGGGGACGATCGGATCACCGACGATCAGCTACGCCAACGATGGCGTCCATTGCTGAAGATCGCCGACGACGATGACGAAATTTGACCTCGCGCTTGACGAGCCGACGGAGTTCGACTCCGCTCGCGTCGAGCATCGCACCATCATGCTCTGTGTGAAGGCGTCATCTCGGCGTTCGCCTGCGATCAGGCGACCTCGGCGAAAGGTCGAGTCGAGGTGCGAGTTCGGGGCGCAGAGCGCGTCTGGGGAGGCCGAAAATTCGTCGTGGTAAGAGGAGAGAGCATGGATGCTGGGTCTCTCTCTCGCCGGCGGCGATCGATGTGATGGCCGACGATATTGCCGAGATGGCGGCGCAAATCGATGCGGCGACGTATCGCCTGCTCACGTTGATACGCAAGTTCGATCGCGCGGGCGGGTGGCTCCAGCAGGGCGCTCTGTCGTGCGCGCACTGGTTGTCCTGGCGGATCGGGCTCGGGCTGGGACCGGCGCGCGAGAAGGTGCGGGTCGCGAACAAGCTGGCCGAGTTGCCGCTCTTCGGGAGGCGTTCCGGCGCGGCGAGCTGTCGTACTCCAAGCTGCGTGCGATGACCCGGGTGGCCAGCTTGGCCAATGAGGCGCAGCTGCTGGACCTGGCGCGCTGCTCGACGGCGGCGCAGCTCGAGCGCATCTGCCGCTTCTACACCCAGGCTCGCAGGCAGCGACAGGACCATCGCGTCGAGGATGAGCGGCGCTGGGTCGTGTCGCATGCCGACCGACGACGGGATGGTCTCGATCCAGATTCCGCCTGTTGCCCGACGAGGCCGCCCGCGTGATGCGCGCCATCGAGGTCGCCGCCGACCGCGGCTCGCTGGCCGACGGCGCCGTCGCCGCGGCCGAGATCGTACTCGCCGGTTCACGCGGCACCGCCGCCGCGTCCGGCGCGGTCCCGCGCGGCGAAGACGCCGCGACCGATGACGGGGCTGCCGGGGGCTCGCTCGCGTCGTCGGTCAACCCGAAGCCGATCCGCTCGCCTGTCGAGGTCGTCGTCCACATCACGGCGACCAACCTCGAGGGGACAACCGAGGTCGGCGACGGACTCTCCGCGGAGATCTGCCGGCGACTGCTGTGCGACGCCGGCGTGGTGCAAAAAGAAATATAAGAGGAGATGCCGGCGACTGCTGTGCGACGCCGGCGTGGTGCCCATGCTGGAACAAGCCAGCGGCAAGACCATCGATGTCGGGCGCAAGACGCGAACCATCCCAGCGGCTCTGGATCGAGCCCTTCGCGCCCGCGATCACACCTGCCGGTACCCCGGATGCTCCAACCGGCGATTTCTCGACGCCCACCACATTCGCCACTGGATCGACGGCGGCGAGACCAAGCTGTCCAATGTCTTCCAGTGCTGCCGCCGCCACCACCGTTATCTCCATGAGTACGGCTTCACGGCCGAGACACGCGACGACGAGCTGATCTTCCTCGATCCGGCCGGCCGCCAGATTCCACGCGTGCCGATCCGTCCGACGATCCACCACGATCCGCTCGACGGCCTGCGGGCGCAGAACCACGACTGCGGCACCGCCATCTCCGCGGAGTCGAACCTACCCGGCTGGGACGGCTGGCCGGTCAACTACGACGCCTGTGTAGCGTCGATCGGCGGCTGGGATCCCTTCCCCGCATCTTGAGCGGACGTGCGCTGGCGCCGCGGCCCGCGGCCTCATGACGCTAGAGACAGGCGGGTAGGCGCAAGGGATCGCGTGACGCCGCGCCTGAAGGTCAGGGGGTGAGCGGGTCGTGCAGGACTGCCTCGAGGTGGTGACCGTCCGGGTCGCGGACGAAGGCGGCGTAGTAGCCAGGGTTGTAGTTCTCGCGGATGCCGGGCGGGCCGTCGTCGGTGCTGCCGGTGCTCAGGGTCGCGGCGTGAAAGCGTCACCGCCTCGCGGCTGGTGGCCGCGAAGGCGATGTGAAGGCCCGGACCGGGCAGCCGCGCGCGGGACTTGTCGTCGAGGATCGCGAAGGGGGCTCGCCGGTGGTAGCCGCACCGCGGCCGGTCGTCGACCACCCCCGCGAAGACAGGCAGGTTCACGCGCAAGGGGATCGCGATGCGGTGGGGGTGCCTGAGCGGGGCGTAGCGGAGTGCTCCGAGGATGCTAACGGAGCTCCGAGCGCCAACGTCCGGCCCCGAAGGGGACGGGTAATGGCGCGGACCCGCACAGGCCCCCCGCCGCAGCGCGGGCCGGTTGACGGACCACTTCAGCGAGATCACGCCGACGATCACGGTTTCGCGATCTGCACGGTTCTGAGAGGACCTACGCGCCGGAGCGGGTGAAGTGGTCCTGGATGACCTGGGAGACGCAGGCGGTCAGGCGGCGCGCTGTCGGGATGTGGAGGAACTCGTTCGGGCCGTGGGCGTTCGAGGCCGGGCCGAGGACGCCGGTGATGAGGAACTGGGCCTCGGGGAACTTTTCGCCCAGCATGCCCATGAACGGGATCGAGCCGCCCTCGCCCATGTACATGGCCGGCTTGCCGAAGTGGGCGTGCGATGCCGCGTCGAGCGACTGGGATAGCCAGGGGGCGACGGGCGGGGCGTTCCAGCCGCTGCCCGCCTCGCCGTGGACGAGCTCGACCAGGGCGCTGTAGGGCGGGTCGCTCTCGATCAGGCTCTTCACGCGGCGCATGCGCCTGCTTGGCGTCCATCGTCGGCGGCAGGCGCAGGCTGATCTTGACCGCTGTCTCCGGGCGCATGACGTTGCCGGCGTCCTCGAGCGAGGGGCAGGCCGGCGGCGCCGGTGATGGACAGCGCCGGGCGCCAGGTGCGGTTGAGGATCAGCTGGACCACGTCGTCGGTCACGGGCGCGACGCCGTCGAGCCAGGGGAACTTCTCGAACACCTCGGCGCCGAGCGTCTCGGCCACGCGCTCGGCCTGGCGCACGCGCTCGGCCGGGATCTCCACGTGCAGGTCGTCCGGCACGATCGCGCCGGTCTGCGCGTTCTCGAGCCGGTCGAGCACGGCGCGCAGCACGCGGAAGCTGGACGGCACCACGCCGCTGGCGTCGCCCGAGTGAACGCCCTCGCGAAGCAGCTGCACGCTCAGGTTGCCGGTCATCAGGCCGCGCAGCGAGGTCGTGCACCACAGCTGGTCGTAGTTGCCGCAGCCGGAGTCGAGGCAGATGACCAGGCTCGGCTTACCTATCCGATCGGACAGGTGATCGATGTAGGCCGGCAGATCCGGGCTGCCCGACTCCTCGCCGGCCTCGATCAGCACCACGCAGCGCGCGTGGGGGATCTTCTGCTCGGTCAGCGCGCGCAGCGCGATCGTGGTGGCGAAGGAGGCGTAGCCGTCGTCGGCGCCGCCGCGGCCGTAGAGCTTGTCGCCGCGCAGGACCGGATCCCAGGGGCCCAGTCCCGCCTCCCAGCCGTGCATCTCCGGCTGCTTGTCCATGTGGCCGTAGAGCAGGATCGTGTCGCCGGCGCCGGCCGGGTCGCTGGCCGGGAGCTCCATGTAGAGCACCGGCGTGCGGCCCTCCAGGCGCACCACCTCGAACTCGGTCTTCGGCGGAGCATGGCGCCGGCACCAGCCCTCGATGAGCGCGAGGGCCTTGTCCATGTGGCCGTGCTCGCGCCACTGCGCGTCGAACGCGGGCGACTTGTTCGGGATGCGGATGTAGTCGACCAGCGCAGGCACCGCGGACTCGCTCCACATCGTGTCCACGGTGGCGACCAGGCGGCCCTGATCGAGCCGAAACGCGTCTGGGCTTCGAGGTTTGCTCACGGTGGCGTGAGCATAAACGAAGACGCCGCGCACCGCTCGCCCGGGCGCGACCCCTTGCGTCATCTGGTAACCTATCTCATCGAGGATGGCTGGCGATGACAAGAAAGGCGCGCCCAAGCGCCAGGAGAGCGTCGACGTCAAGGAGCGCGCGCGCACCAAGCGGCCTCCCTTGTACAAGGTGCTGCTGCACAACGACGACTACACGACAAAGGAGTTCGTCGTGATGGTGCTGCAGGCGGTGTTTCACCTGGGGGAGGTTGACGCCAACCGGATCATGATGCACGTGCACGAGAACGGTATCGGTGTCGCCGGCGTGTACCCCTACGAGGTCGCGGAGACGAAGATCGCAAAGACACTGCAGCTCGCTCGCCGATACGAGTACCCGCTGCAGCTGAGCATGGAGCCCGAGTAGTGCTTTCCCCCGAACTCCAGCAAACCCTTCAGCGCGCCGTCGAGGACGTGCGGTCCCGGCGGCACGAGTTCCTGCTGCTCGAGCACCTGCTGCTGGCGATGCTCGACGACCCGGGAGTCGTGAACATCATCCGCCACTGCGGCGGAGATCTCCGGAAGCTGCGCGTGGATCTCGAGTCGTTCCTGACCGAGAAGGTCGAGATCATGCCGGACGACTCGGACGCCATGCCGGAGCAGACGCTGGGCTTCCAGCGGGTGCTGCAGCGGGCGCTGATGCACGCGCAGGGGGCCGAGCGCGACACCGTCACCAACGGAAACCTCCTCGTGGCCATGTTCCGCGAGCGCGATTCGTACGCCGTGTACCTGCTCGAGAAGCAGGGCATCACGCGCTTCGACGTCATCAACTACATCAGCCACGGCATCTCCAAGGTGGACGCCGGTAACGGCCGGCCCAGCGCGCGCGGCGCCCGCGAGGGGGAGCTGAGCGTCGAGGACGAGCCGGCCATCACGAGGCCGCTCGAGCAGTTCACCACCGACCTGGTGCAGCGCGCGGCCGACGGCAAGATCGACCCGCTGATCGGGCGCGACGCGGAGCTCGAGCGCACGGTCCAGGTGCTGTGCCGGCGGCGCAAGAACAACCCGCTGCTGGTCGGCGAGCCCGGCGTGGGCAAGACCGCCATCGCCGAGGGCCTGGCCCTGCGCATCCACGAGGGCAAGGTGCCGCGGCCGCTGGCCAAGGCGCGCATCTACGCGCTCGACATGACGGCGGTGCTGGCCGGCACGCGCTACCGCGGCGAGTTCGAGGAGCGCCTCAAGGCGGTGATCAAGGAGCTCATCGACAACAAGGACTCGATCCTGTTCATCGACGAGATCCACACCATCGTCGGCGCGGGCGCCACCGCCGGCGGCACGATGGACGCGGCCAACATCCTCAAGCCGGCGCTGGCCTCGGGCGAGCTGCGCTGCATCGGCTCGACCACGTACAAGGACTACAAGAGCGCGTTCGAGCGCGACCGCGCGCTGGCGCGCCGCTTCCAGCGCATCGACGTCACCGAGCCGAGCGTCGGCGAGGCGATCGAGATCCTGCGCGGGCTCAAGCCGCACTACGAGGAGCACCACGGGGTCGAGTACACCGACGCGGCCATCGAGGCGGCGGCCGAAGCTCTCCGTCGCGCCACATCACCGGCGCTCACCTGCCGGACAAGGCGATCGACGTCATCGACGAGGCGGGCGCGCGGGCGCGGCTGTCGGTCCCGGCCGAGGCCGATCCGGACGAGCGGGTCACCATCGTGCCGCTCGACATCGAGGCGGTGGTGGCCAAGATGGCGCGCATCCCGCCGCGCACCGTGTCCAGCACCGACAAGGAGAAGCTGGCCACGCTGGAGACGGACCTCAAGCGGGTCATCTTCGGCCAGGACCCGGCGGTGCAGCAGCTGGCGCGCGCGATCAAGATGTCGCGCGCCGGCCTGGGCCGGCCGGAGAAGCCGACCGGCAGCTTCCTGTTCGCCGGCCCGACCGGCGTCGGCAAGACCGAGCTGGCCAAGCAGCTGGCCGCAGGTGCTCGGCGTCGAGTTCCTGCGCTTCGACATGAGCGAGTACATGGAGAAGCACACCGTGTCGCGGCTGATCGGCGCGCCGCCCGGCTACGTCGGCTTCGACCAGGGCGGCCTGCTGACCGACGCGATCAACAAGAACCCGTACTCGGTGGTGGTGCTCGACGAGATCGAGAAGGCGCACCCGGACCTGTTCAACATCCTGCTCCAGGTCATGGACCACGCCACGCTGACCGACAACAACGGGCGCAAGGCCGACTTCCGCAACGTCATCCTGATCATGACCACCAACGCGGGCAGCCGCGAGATGGCGGCGGCGCGCATCGGCTTCGGCGAGAGCGGACCGGACGGCGCGTCGGGCGGCAAGAAGGCGCTCGAGCGGGTGTTCTCGCCCGAGTTCCGCAACCGCCTGGACGCGACGATCTTCTTCGACTCGCTCAGCCGCGACGTGGTGCGCCGCGTGGTCGACAAGTTCCTCGACGAGATCGACGGGCAGCTGCAAGAGCGGCGCGTGCAGCTCGAGGTCAGCGGCGCGGCCAGGGAGTGGTTCGCCGAGCACGGCTACGACAAGACGTTCGGCGCCCGCCCGATGGCGCGCCTCATCCAGGACAAGCTCAAGGTGGCGCTGGCCGACGAGCTCCTGTTCGGCAAGCTCGAGCAGGGCGGCACGGCCAAGGTCGGCGTCGTCGGCGACGAGATCGCGATCGAGGTTGTCGAGGCCGAGCCGGCTCCGGCCGATCTCGTCCCCGAGCCGCCGGAGCCGCCCGAGAAGGCCGAAACCGGGCAAGCCCGAGAAGATCCTGAACTAGCTGCGTCCAGGCGCACCTGAAGATGATTTCTCGAGGCTGCGGCCGTCACCGGTTTCTTGTGCTCGACAGCACCGGTCGGCCTGGCCGACGATAGCGACTTTACTTGCCCCACAAGTTCCCCCAAGCGCGGGTCCCTACCGTCTGACGGCGGGGCCCCCCGCAGGGGCCCGCCGAGGTAGGGAGGTCGTCCATATGTTCAGAAGTCACTGGCTTTGCCGGGTCACCGTGATGTCTGCAGTCCTCTGGGCCGTCTCGGCCTGTGGCGGTGACGACGACGGCGGTGTCACAGTCGCCGACGGAGGAGGAGGGGCCGCGGCCGACGCCGGCGGCGAACCGGGCGGCACTGTGTCGGCCCAGAACCTCGGCATCCCGTGCGATGACGCGAACCCCTGTCCCAACGAGGGCGAGGGCTGCCTGACCACGACCGCGGGCGGCCCCGGTTTCTGCAGCGTCCTTTGCGAGCAGGACGAGGACTGCGCCAACGGTTACACCGGCCCGGGCGCTGCCCGGCTGCTTCCTGGGCCTCGTCGACGAGACCGGGAATCCCGAGCGGCACGACCGCCTGCGGGGTCATCTGCGAAGCGCCGGACGACGAGTGCCCGGCCGCCGATTGCGACGGCGCGACCTGCCCCGGCGATCTGAGCTGCCTGCCCCTGGAGGACCCCGAGTCGGAGGGCTTCTCGGTGTGCGACTACGAGGGCGGCGGACCCGGTCCCGGCGCGCCGGACGCCGGCGTGGCGCCGCGCAGGGCCGTGGACAAGTCGGCCATGATCCGGGCCAGCCGCCTGCGCGCGAAGTCGAAGTAGCCGCGGCCGTCTACTCGCCCATCAGGGTGTCGCCGACCGAGAAGTAGCGCGACTGCGGGTGGGCGAAGTACAGCCCGGCCACCGACGAGGGCGGCAGGATGGCGCAGGTCTCGCTCAGCGTCATCCCCGCCCGCTCGGTGGCGTCGAGCAGCGAGAAGAGCTGCGCCTTGGGCGCGTGGTCGGGGCAGGCCGGGTAGCCGAAGGCCGGCCGGATGCCGCGGTAGCGCTCGTGCAAGAGGTCGTCGAGCGACAGCTTCTCGCCCGCGCCGTAGCCCCAGTCGGCGCGCGCCTGCCGGTGCAGGTACTCGGCGAACGCCTCGGCCAGGCGGTCGGCCAGCGCCTTGGCCATGATCGACTGGTAGTCGTCGTGGTCGGCCTCGAGCTCGGCGACCAGCGACTCGAGGCCGTGGCCGGTGGTGACGGCGAACGCGCCGATGTGATCCTTCAAGCCGGTCGCCGCCGGGGCCACGAAGTCGGCCAGGGACAGCGCGACGGCCACGTCCTGGCGCTGGCGCGGCATGGCGAAGCGCCCGACCTCGGCGCCGCGCGTCTCGTCGGCGTAGAGCACGATGTCGTCGCCCTCGCTGTGGGCCGGGAAGAATCCGTAGGCGCCGCGCGGGCGCAGCCGACGCTCGCGCACCATGCGCTCGAGCAGCTTCTTGCCGTCGGCGAGCAGCTCCACGGCGCGCTCGCCCCAGCGCGGGTCGGTGAGGATCTTCGGGTAGGTGCCCTTGAGCTCCCAGGCGTGGAAGAACGGGCTCCAGTCGATGAGCGGGACCAGCTCGTCGAGCGCCGGCTCGACCGTGCGCACGCCGAGGAACGACGGCTGCGGGACGTCCTCCGGCCGCCACTGGATGCGCAGGGCGCGGCCGCGCGCCTCCTCGGGCGACAGCCGCACCCGGCTGCGCTCGCGCGCCGCGTACTGCTCGCGCGCCTTTTGCTGCTGCGCCGCGATCTCCACCGCGTAGGCCGGGCGGGCGCTGTCGCTCAGCACCTTGCCCATGACGCCGACCGCGCGCGACGCGTCCTGCACGTGCACGGTGAGGCCCGGGTAGGCCGGCGCGATCTTGACCGCGGTGTGCTTGCTCGACGTGGTGGCGCCGCCGATGAGCAGCGGCACCTCGAAGGCGCGCCGGCTCATCTCGTGGGCCACGTGCACCATCTGATCGAGCGACGGCGTGATGAGGCCGGACAGGCCGACGACGTCGGCCCCCTCGGCCTCGGCGCGGTCGAGGATGTCCTGGGCCGGCACCATGACGCCGAGATCGATGACCCGGTAGCCGTTGCAGCGCAGCACGACGCCGACGATGTTCTTGCCGATGTCGTGGACGTCGCCCTTGACCGTGGCGATGACCATCGTGCCCTTGTTCAGGGCGGCCAGGCCCTGCTCGGCGCGCTCGCGCTCCATCAGCGGCTCCAGGATGGCGACCGCCTTCTTCATCACGCGCGCGCTCTTGACCACCTGGGGCAGGAACATCTTGCCGTCGCCGAACAGCTCGCCGACGATGTTCATGCCGTCCATCAGCGGCCCCTCGATGATGTCGAGCGGCTTGGCATAGGTCTGCAGCGCCTCGGCGATGTCCTCGTCGATGTAGTCGGCGATGCCGTTGCGCAGCGCGTGGCCGAGCCGCTCGGCCAGCGGCTCCTTGCGCCAGGCCTGCTCGTCGACGGCGGCGCGCGCGCCGCGCTGGTACTGGGCGGCCAGCTCGAGCAGCCGCTCGGTCGCGTCCGGGCGCCGGTCGAGCAGCACGTCCTCGACCCGCTCGCGCAGCTCCGGGTCGATCTCCTCGTACACCGCGAGCTGGCCGGCGTTGACGATGGCCATGTCGAGGCCGGCGTGGATGGCGTGGTAGAGGAAGGCGGCGTGCATCGCCTCGCGCACGCCCTCGTTGCCGCGGAACGAGAACGAGATGTTCGACACGCCGCCCGACACCCGCGACAGCGGCATCTCGGCCTTGAGCCGGCGCACCGCCTCGATGAACGCGACCGCGTAGGAGTTGTGCTCCTCGATGCCGGTGCGCGACGGTGAGGATGTTGGGATCGAAGATGATGTCCTCGGACGGGAACCCGACCTGCTCGGTGAGGATGCGGTGGGCGCGCTTGCTGATCTCGACCCGGCGCTCGACCGTGGTGGCCTGGCCCTCCTCGTCGAACGCCATCACGACGACGGCGGCGCCCAGGCGGCGGACGATGCGCGCCTGGCGGACGAACTCCTCCTCGCCCTCCTTGAGGCTGATCGAGTTGGCCACGCCCTTGCCCTGCAGGCACTTGAGGCCGGTCTCGAGGATGGAGAAGCGCGAGCTGTCGACCATCACCGGGATGCGCGCGATGTCCGGCTCGGCGGCGATGAGGTTGAGGAAGCGCCGCATCGCCACCTCGCCGTCGAGCATGCCCTCGTCCATGCACACGTCGAGGATGTTGGCGCCGCCCTCGACCTGCTGCCGCGCCACCTCGACGGCCGCGTCGTAGTCGCCGTCGAGCACCAGGCGGCGGAACTTGCGCGAGCCGGTGATGTTGGTGCGCTCGCCGACCAGGATGAAGTTCGACTCCGGCGTGATGGTCAGCGGCTCGAGCCCGGACAGGCGCGTGTGGCGCTCGGGCGCCGACGGCGCGCGCGGGGCCAGGCCGTCGACCGCGTGGGCGATGGCGGCGACGTGCTCGGGCCGGGTGCCGCAGCAGCCGCCGACGATGTTGAGCCAGCCGGTCGCGCGCGAACTCGCCCAGCAGCGCCGCCATGTGCGTCCGGCGTGTCGTCGTAGCCGCCGAACTCGTTGGGCAGGCCGGCGTTCGGGTAGCAGGCGGTCGGCAGCGAGGTGAGGCGCGACAGCTCCTCGACGTAGGGCCGCATGTCGTCGGCGCCGAGCGCGCAGTTGATGCTGACCGCGAGCAGGTCGTTGTGCGAGATCGAGTTGTAGAACGCCTCCAGGGTCTGGCCCGAGAGGGTGCGGCCGCTCCGGTCCGGGATGGTGACCGAGGCGATGACCGGCACGCGGCGGCCGCCCTCGTCGAACAGGCGCGCGATGCGCCCACAGCGCCGCCTTCATGTTGAGCGTGTCGATGTGGGTCTCGGCGATGAGCAGGTCGACGCCGCCCTCGACCAGCGCGGCGGCCTGCTCGTAGAACGACTCGGCCAGCTCGATCGAAGGTGATCGCGCGCGCGCCCGGGTCGTTGACGTCGGGCGACAGCGACGCGGTCTTGGTGGTCGGGCCCAGCGAGCCGGCCACCCAGCGCGGGCGGCGCGATGGATCCTCGGCGACGAAGTCGTCGACCGCCTCGCGCGCGCACCTGCGCCGCGGCCAGGTTGATGGCGCGGACCTCGCCGGCCAGGCCGTAGTCCTCGAGCGAGACCGACGTGCCGGTGAAGCTGTTGGTCTCGACGATGTCGGCGCCGGCGGCCAGGAAGCCGCGGTGGATGTCGCGGATCACGTCGGGCCGGGTGACCGAGAGGACGTCGCTGCAGCCGCCCAGCGGGCGGTCGTGGTCGCGGTACTGCGTTGCCGCGGTAGTCCTCCTCGGCCAGGCCGCGGTCCTGGATCATCGTGCCCATGGCCCCGTCCAGGACCAGGATGCGGCGGGAGAGCGCCTCCCGCAGTGCGGCGGACGTGTCCATGGGCATGTCAGTACTATAGGATGGCCGCCGCCATCATGCTCGGACCGGGCCAAGTGACGCCTCGCCGCGGCATTGGGCCGCGCGGCCCTGGTGTTAGCGGCGCTCACGCTCGCCCGGCGCCTCGCCGGCGGCCAGGTCGTGAGCGGCCGCCGCGGCCTCGAGCCGGCCGGCGCGTCGCAGGAGATCGGCGCGCGCCGCGGCGATCTGGCTGCTGCCGGCCAGCACGCCGGCGGCCTCGAGAGCGGCGAGACGCTCGAGCCCGCGATCCGGACCGAGCGCCATTCCGTCCGCCACCGCGAGCCCGATGCCGACCGACGGCGACGACTTCCGCCCCCAGAGCTCGGCGTAGAGCGACGCGATCTGCGGCCAGTCGGCTTCATGCGCATCGGCGGCGAGGTGGTGTTGCGCGGCGGGGCCATGCTCGAGCCGGTCGAGACCGCGACGACGGTGCGGGTGCGCGACGGCAAGCGCATGGTGACCGACGGCCCGTTCGCCGAGACCGCCGAGCAGATAGCCGGCATCGCCATCGTCGAGCTGGACGACCTCGACGACGCGATCGAGTGGGCGGCGGGGCACCCGGACGCCGAGTGGGCCAGCGTCGAGATCCGCCCGATCATGCCGTGGGGACGAGGAAGGGCCGTAGTCGTCGGAGACTGCACGCGTCGAGAGAGCGCCTGTCCGGTGTCCACGGGCGGGCCGCTGCTATAGGATGGCAGCCGCCATGACGACAGGGCAGGAAGCGATCCTCGATTCGGTCTGCGACGCGGTGGGCAACACGCCGATGGTGCGGCTCTCGCGCATCGGCCGCGATCTCCCGTGCGAGCTTGCTCGGCAAGCTGCGAGTTCCTCAACCCGGGCGGGTCGGTCAAGGACCGCATCGGGGTGAAGATGCTGCTCGACGCCGAGCGGTCCGGCCGCATCAAGCCGGGCGACACGCTCATCGAGCCGACCTCGGGCAACACCGGCATCGGGCTGGCGATGGCCGCCGCGGTGCGCGGCTACCGCGTCATCATCACGATGCCGGAGAAGATGAGCCGCGAGAAGCAGGTGGTGCTCGAGGCGCTCGGCGCCGAGATCATCCGCACGCCGACCGAGGCGGCCTGGGACTCGCCCGAGAGCCACATCGGCGTGGCCAAGCAGCTCAACGAGCTCATCCCCAACTCGCACATCCTCGATCAGTACAAGAACCCGTCCAACCCGGAGGCGCACGACGACGGCACCGGCGCGCGAGATCTGGCGAGCAGTGCGGCGGCAAGCTCGACGCCGTGGTGATGACCGCCGGCACCGGCGGCACCATCACCGGCGTGGCGCGCTACCTCAAGCGGGTGGCGCCGTCGGTGCAGCATCATCGGCGTCGACCCGGAGGGCTCGATCCTGGCCGGCCCCGGCGCGATCAGGACCTACAAGGTCGAGGGCATCGGCTACGACTTCATCCCCGACGTGCTCGACCGCAGCCTGGTCCACGAGTGGATCAAGAGCAACGACCGCGACTCGTTCCGGGTGGCGCGCCAGCTCATCCGCCAGGAGGGCCTGCTGGTCGGCGGCTCGAGCGGCTCGGCGGTGTGGGCGGCGATGCAGGTGTGCCGGCAGATGAAGCCGGGCCAGCGCGTCGTGGTGCATCCTGCCCGACTCGGTGCGCAACTACATGACCAAGTTCGTCGACGACGCGTGGATGCGGCAGCACGGCTTCCTGCAGGCGGACTGGGAGATGGGCACCATCGGCGACCTGGTGCGCGCGCATGCCGCGGCGCGCGATCATCACCGCGCAGGTGCGCGAGCTGCTGGGCGACGCGGTCGACCGCTTCAAGGCAGCACGGCATCTCGCAGATGCCGGTGCTCGACAGCGGCAAGCTGGCCGGCATCATCACCGAGTACGACGTGCTGCACCACCTGGTGTCGGGCCGCGCCACGCAGCAGAGCACCGTGGCCGAGGTGATGGTGCGGCGGGTCGCCACCGTGTCGATGCACGACTCGGCCGGCGAGCTGCCCAACATCTTCGAGCGCGGCGAGGTGGCGATCGTCGTCGGCCACGACCAGTCGGTGCATCGCCATCCTGACCAAGATGGATCTGATCGAGTTTCTGGCCAGCCGGCGCGGCAGCACGCCGCGCGGAGAAGGGAGCGCAGCGTCATGATCGATCATCTCAGCGTGCTGGTGACCAACTACGAGCGCAGCCGGGACTTCTACCTGGCCGCTCTGGCCCCGCTCGGCTACGAGATGATCATGGAGCTCAAGCGCGAGGAGATCCCGCAGCTGCCGGCTCCGCGCATCTGCGGCCTGGGCGCCGGCGGCAAGCCGGACCTGTGGCTGCACCCGCGCGAGCGGCGCGCCGACCACGATGCACCTGGCCTTCACCGCGTCGGACCGCAAGCAGGTGGACGCCTTCTTCGCCGCGGCCCTGGCGGTGGGCGGCACGTCCAACGGCGAGCCGGGCCCGCGCCCGCACTACCACCCCGGCTACTACGGCGCCTTCGTGCTCGACCCGGACGGCCACAACATCGAAGCCGTCTGCCACAAGCCGGGCTAGCGACGTCGATTTAGTTCGACCGCCACCGCCTCGTCTCGGTCGCAACCGGAAACACGGCGCGAGTCGAGGTCCGACTTAGTGGGCCGTGACGCGCGACTACCGGCTTGGACCGCGAATCGGGCAAGGAGGCATGGCCGAGGTGTACCTCGCGGTGCAGTCGGGGCCGGAGAGGTTCGCCAAGCTGGTGGTGCAGAAGCGGGTGCGCGGCGCGATGCAGCGGCGCCCGGACCTGGTGCGCGGCTTTCTGGCCGAGGCGCGCCTGCTCGCGCGGCTGTCGCACCCGAACCTGGTGCAGGTGCTCGACCTGGGCTGGGACGAGCGCGGGCCGTTCGTCGTGGTCGAGTACCTGAGCGGCGAGACGCTGTCGACGGTGCTGCGCGAGATGGTGTCGACCGGCCAGATCATCCCGTGGCCGATCGTCGCGCGGGTGGCGGCCGGGCTGGCCGCGGGGCTGGCCGCGGCCCACGGCAACTGCGACGGCGACGGCAGGCCGGACCCGATCCTGCACCGCGATCTCACGCCGTCGAACGTGATCGTCTGCTACAGCGGCGCCGCCAAGATCATCGACTTCGGCATCGCCAAGCTGGCCGCCGAGTCGGGCGACACGCGGGCCGGCATGATCAAGGGGAAGCTCTCGTACCTGGCGCCCGAGCTCCTGCGCGGGGCCACCGCCAGCCGCGCGAGCGACCTGTTCCAGCTCGGCGTGCTGCTGTTCGAGGGGCTGACCGGGCGCCGCCTGTTCGACGGGCCGAACGACGCCGGCCGGGTGCAGGCGGTGCTGCAACCGACCGATCCCGTCGCCTGGCGATCTGGTCCCCGGGCTGCCGTCGGGGCTGGATCGGCTGGTGCTCGGGTTGCTGGCGCGCGATCCGGGCCAGCGCATCCAGCGCATCGCTGACGCCGAGCAGGCGCGCGGCGAGCTGGAGGAGGTGCTGCGGCGATCCGGCCAGCACGTGGGCGAGCACGAGGTGAGCGCGTGGATGCGCGGCCAGCTGCCGCGCCAGTTCATCGAGCGAGTGCGCCGCGAGCGCGAGTGCCTGCGCGCGCTGGCCCCGCTGGGGCGGCCGCCGCCGGTGCAGGCGGATGCGCCGGTCGCGCGGTGGCGGCGCATGGCGGTCTCCGCGTCGGTGGCGGTGCTTGTCGGCGCGGCGGCGGTCGCCGTCGGCGCGCGGTCGAGCGACCATGGCAGCGCGACGCCGAGCGCGGAAGGTGGCGCGGCGAGGAGCGCGGCCACGACCGTGCCGGCCGCGCCGGCGCCGGTGGTGTCGCCGCTGGTCCCGTCGCCCCCGGCCGCGCGGCCGGCTGTCGGATCCGGGGCGACGCTCGAGGCCACCGAGCCGGCGACGCGCACGGCAGCGGGACCGCCGGCCCCGGTCCGCCGACGGCGCCGGCGGCCACGACGCAGCGAGGTGATCGGGCCGGCGACATACATCCCGCTGCCGGGCGCCGCGCTGCAGCGAGACGCGGGCTCCGCCGGGCCGACCGACGGGGGCACCGGGTCGTCGCCCGACGCAGGGGCGCCGCGCGCCGGCGGATCGGGCGACCCGCGCACCGACAACCTCGATCCATGGAATCGATGATGCGAACCTGGCCCGCAGTCTTGCTCGTGTGTCTGCTCGCCCCCCGGCCCGCCGCGGCCGAGACCCGCGAGGAGCCGTGTCCGCGACCGCAGGCACGCGACCGGGCCGCGCGATCGCTCTATCGCGACGGCGAGCGCCTGTACGCCGCGGGCCGCTACGGCGAGTCTGTCGCCGCGTTCGGCGCCGCACTCGAGCGCAGCGGCCGCCCCGAGCTCTACTTCGATCTGGCCAACGCCCACGAGCGGATGGGCCACCTGGCCGAGGCGGCCGCGCTGCTGGAGCGCTACCTGCGCTGCGCGCGGCCGGCCGACGCGGGTCTGGTGCGCGAGCGCCTGCGCCGGCTGCGCGCGTCGACGGCGCGGCTCGGATGGCGGACGTGCCCGGTCGCCGAGAGCGCGGCGCTCGGCGACGTCGCGCCGGACGACGTCGCGCTCGACGACGTCGCCGTCGACGGGCGGACCCGGCCCGGCTCGACCGCGTGGCTGATCGCCGGCGGCGGAGCGGTCGCGGCCGCCGTCGGCCTGGCGATCGCGGCCGGCGCGACAGCGCTGCCGGCGTGCGCCTACCCGGACGAGGGCAGGGCGTGCGTGAGCCGGCCCATCGACGCCAGCGCCGCGCTGGAGCGGGCCGCCATCGCGTCGGCGGCGGCCGGCGCCGTCGCGCTGGGGACCGGCGCGGTCCTGTTCGCCCGCGAGCGCAGGCACACCCGCGCGGTACCCCTGGTGGGCGACGGGATGATCGGCCTCGCCATCGGTGGCGAGATGTGAGGCCGGACAGGGGGCGCCCGGTAGAGAGCGGGCAGCTGGCAATTCTCGACCACGCACCCCTCCCGGCGCGGTCGTGGGTTGCCGGTTGCCCGCTCTCTACCGGACGACCAGCCGCGCCATCAGCTGCTTCGCCGCCGGTAGCTCGGGATCGACGGCCAGCGCCTCGCGCAGGTGCCAGCGGGCGGCGTCGGCGTCGCCGGCGGCGATGCAGAGCAGCGCGAGCGCGACGAGCGCACGCGGCCACGGCCTGCGACCGGCCAGCGCCTGCTCGGCCGCGTGCCGCTCCGGCGCGGCCGCCTGCTCGCGCGACTTGCCCCGCGCCAGCTCGGCCCGGTAGCGCGCCAGCGCGAGCGAGGCCTCGTAATCCGGGTGATCGGCGTGCGCGCGGGCGGCCGTCGCCATCTCGGACACCGCCTTGAACGCCTCGCCGGCGACGAGCGCGCGCTGGCCGCGTGCGTGGGCCTGCTCGGCGCGCTCGCGATCGTGCGGGCCGCGCACCCAGGCCGAGGTGAGCGACGACAGCCGCGCGCGCAGCTCGTCGTTGTAGCGCAGCCGTGCCGCCGGATCGATCAGCGTGGCGCGCGCCTCGAGCACCGTCCGCCAGAGCGGCGCGACAAGGGGCGCCGCCGCGCTCAGGTCGAGCCCCTGCAGCCGCTCCGGCGCGTAGCGGACCGCCAGCATGCGGACCGCCGCATCGATCTCCGGCTGCTCGGCGGCCGGCGTCACCTCCAGGACCTCGTAGTGAGTCGCCCCCGCGGTGCGCGCCTGCCGCGCGAGCAGGTGACGGCGCGCCATGGCGACCGCCTGCCGCTCCGGCGTGGCCAGATCGGGCGGCTCGAGCGAGAGCGAAAGTCCGCCGGTGCACGCCAGCGCCCACAGCAGCCGACCCGCCTGCGGCGCACCGATGCCGGCCGCCGCGCGCACGACGCTCTTGAGGGTGTGGGCGCCGTCGAGGGTGCGGGCCAGCTCGACCTCCGGGATCTCGAGCGCGCGCAGATCGCGCAGCTGATCGATCACCTGGGTGGCGACGGCGTAGTGACCGGCGTAGGCGCGCAGCGCCTCGCGCACCAGCTCGAAGTTGACCTGGCGCGCCGCGGTGACGATGCGTGCCGCGTCGCGCGCCGGATCCGGATCGGCGGGCAGACCGAGCGCCCCGCGCGCGTACGGCCGCGACAGGCCGCCGGCCCAGCGCTGCAGCAGCGCGCGGTCCACCGCGATGGCGATGGCGCGCGGCGGCGCGCTGGCCGCCACCACCGGCACGCGGGCGGCCGTCGCCGCGTCGCGGCCGGCCTGGCTGAGCACCACGGCCAGCAGCGCCGGCGGCGGGTCGCGGTCGCGCCAGCCCTCCATGGCGGCGCCGGACGGGCGGCCGCTCTTCTCGGCCAGCACGACCACGTCGAACGGCGGATCGCCCGGCGCGAGCGCGCGCGGTCCGTCGACCAGTGGCGGAGACCACACCACCTGATGGCCGGCCGCCTCGAGGTTCTCTTGAAGAGGCACCGCCAGGCCGACGTCGTCGAGCGCGAGCGCAACACGTGCCACGCCCCGCGATCTTGCGCTCGTGCGCCTGCACGGGCAAGGATAGAGGCGATGGCACGTCGTGCCGTGGCGGCGCTCAGCTACCTGCTGTGCGCGCTGGGGCACTCGGCCGCAGCGCACGGGCAGGGTCCTGCTCAGGCACAGGCGGGAGCCCAGGCGCATGCCGGCGACCCTGGCCCAGGTGCGGGCCGAGGCGCGCCACCAGGGGCTGGGCAGCTTCGAGCAGCAGGCGCTCGAGCACGCGCTGGTCACCCGCGGACTGGCCATCGACGACTCGCCGGCCGGCAAGATCGTGCGCCGCGTCCACGTGGTCAGCATGCCGGTGTTCGGCGTCCAGGAGGGCTTCCTTCGCTGGTTCAACCGGTTCCACGTGACCAGCCGCGAGCGCGTGGTGGCCCGCGAGGTGCTCGTGCAGCCGGGCGACCGCTGGGACGAGGAGCGGGTCGACGAGACCCGGCGCCGGCTGCGCAACCCGCTGTTCACCGCGCTGGTGGTGGCCGCGCCGGTGCGCGCCGACGGAGGCGCCAGCAACCAGGTCGACCTCCTGGTGGTGACGCGCGACATCTGGAGCCTGCGCATGAACTCGCGCTACGAGGTCCAGCAGAGCGTGCTGAGCGAGCTCAGCCTGTCTCTGTCGGAGAACAACCTGTTCGGCCTGCGCAAGCAGATCGCGCTGGTGTTCGACATGGACCTGGGCAAGTACACACTGGGGCCGCGCTACGTCGACCCGAACATTGCAGGCACCCGGCTCACCCTGGAGACCAAGATCGACGCGGTCTTCAACCGCTACTCCAGCGACCTGGAGGGCTCGCAGAGCGTCACCAGCTTCGCCTATCCGCTGTGGTCGCTGGACCGGAAGTGGGGCGCCAGCATCGACATCTCCCACTTCGATGCGGTCAAGCGCGCCTTCTTCGGAACCGATCTGCGCGGCTACCAGACCGCGGAGGGCGTGATCCTGCCGTGGGAGTACGACGAGCGCGATCTGATCGTCGAGTCGGTCGTGACCAGGCAGGCCGGCCGGGCGGTCAAGCACCGGGTGTCGCTCGGCCACCGGCTCGACGTGCAGCGGCCCGAGGTGCGCGACGACTTCCCCGGCGACGACGTGGCGCGCGAGGAGTTCGAGCGCGAGGTGCTGCCGCGCTCGGAGCGATCGTCGACCGTGTTCGCCCGCTACTTCCTGTTCACGCCGACCTACGCCGTCTACCGCAACATCGACAGCTTCGACCTGGCCGAGGACGTGCGGCTGGGTCCGGACCTGTTCGCCGAGGTCGGCTCGGCGATGAAGCCGATCGGCTCGGAGGTGAACTTCCAGTCCGCCTCGGTGACGGCCGGCTGGACGGTGGGCCTGGCCGACGCCCTGGCGCGGCTGTCGGCCAGCGCGTCGGGCCGGCGCCAGGACGGCGAGCTCATCGACATGCTGCGCACCGCGTCGCTGACCGCGTACAGCCCGCAGTTCCTCGGCATGCGTCTGTCCGCGCGCGCCACCTGGTCCGGCCTGTTCGACGACACCGCCAACCGCTTCTTCACCGTCGGCGGCGACTCCGGGCTGCGCGGCTACACGATCGCCGCGTTCGTCGGCTACGGGCCGGACGCGGTGCGCGTGCTGACCAACCTCGAGCTGCGCACCATGGCGTTCCCGGTCCTGTTCACCCGGGTCGGCGCCATCCTGTTCTGGGACGCGGGCCACGCCGCCGACTGCTATCGCGGCTGCGAGCGCCCGCTGTCGCTGCACCAGGACGTGGGCGGCGGTGTGCGCGTGCTCATCCCGCAGCTGCAGCCCTACGTCTTCCGCTTCGACTGGGCGCTGCCGCTGACCGGGTCCACGGCCGGCTTCCCGGGCCGCTTCATCGCCGGCGTGAACCAGGTCTTCTGACTCGATCGGCTCAGTGCAGCGTGACGGAGGCCGCCGAGGCGGCGGTGAGCGCGGCGCCGGACTGGCCGAGCTTGCCGTTCTTGCTCAGCAGCCACGCGGTCGCGGCCAGGTAATCCGCCTCCGACAGGCTGGCCGGATCGTCCTTGGGCATCTTCTCCTTCACGTAGGCGAGCAGATCGGCGCCGGTCTTGTACTTGCCCAGCGCCTTGCCGCCGACGACGGCCGGGTTCTTCTTGCCCTTGCCCTCGCCGGTGTCGCCGTGGCAGACGCTGCAGCTGTCGCCCCAGACCTTGTCGCCCTGGGCCAGCTGCTCGGTCGAGCCCGGCTCCGGCCGGCTCGGTCGCGGCCGGCGCGGCCTCGGCGGGCGGCGCCTGCTCGGCCGGCGCGGCGGCCTCTGCGGCCGGCGGCTCGGTGGCCGCCGGCGTGGTCTCGGCCCTGTCACCACCACCGCCGCAGCCGATGGCGAGGGCGAGAGCGAGCGCCGCGGCAGGCCAGATGCGAACGAATCGAGTCATGTACACCTCGCAGTTGTGTTGCAGAACGCCTGCGGTAGCACAGTCGCGCGAGCGCGCGCAACCGCCGCCCCGGGGTCAGGTGTCGCGGGGGGACCGCGTCCAGCGCGCGGCGAACTCGCACGCTGCATCTTGAAGAGAGATACAGCGCGTGTGCACCACGCGCGCGGCGTGACCGCCGGACAGCAACACGACCTGCTCCAGCCAGCCCTCGATGAAGGCGCAGATGGCCGGGTCGCGCGGCCCCTGGTAGGTGACCATCGCCGCGCGCTCCTCGTTCTGCGCGACGACGAGATGACCCCAGGTGTGATAGCGCCGCCACAGGAGGTCGAGCACGCTGAGCGTGCTGCTCGCGGTCAGGCTGGCCGCGCTCGACGGATAGAAGCGCTGGAAGCTCTGCCCGGCCACGTGGCTGCCCAGCTCGCGACCAAACGTCTGCGGCTCGCGGCCGCTGGTCGGGATGGCGGCCAGCAGCTCGTGGAACCGCTCCGCCGGCAGCCATGCCATCGGCGACGTGCGCAGCGACAGGGCGTCGGCCAGGAACTGGTTGTCGCGCTCGAGCGCGCGGATCCACGCGGTGGCGGCGCGCAGGCCGAGCACGCCGATCACGGCGCGGAACACGACGCCGCGCGACATCGCGATCGGCCCCTGCTGCGAGGTCGTGCGCGTGCCGGGGCCGAGCATCAGGCCGGGCCCGCGCTCGGTGTCGCCCTCGGTCGGCCCGTCCATCAGATCCGGCTCGAGCGCCGACGGCGCGATCGGCGGGCGATCGAACTCGGTGGCCGCGCCGGACGCGCCCAGCGCCTCGAACAGCGCGCGTGACATCTCGCCGGCGCTGGCGAAGCGCTGCTCGCCGTCGACAGCGAGGCCGCGCAGGATCACCGCGTCCACCTCCGGCGGCAGGTCCTCGCGCCACTCGGAGGGCGGGTGCGGCGTGTCCTCGAGCTGCCGGCGCAGGATCTCGCGGTAGTCGTCGGCCCGACCGAACGGCGCCTGTCCGGTGAGCAGCGCGTAGGCGGTGGCGGCAAGCCCGTACACGTCGGTGGCCGGGCTCTCGGCCTGGCTGAGCACGCTCTCGGGCGCGATGAACCCGGGCGTGCCGGCCGGCTCCGCGCGGTCGCCCAGCCGGCGGGCCAGGCCGACGTTGACCAGCACCGCGCGCTCGCGGCTGCGATCGAGCACCACGTTGCCCGGCTTGACGTCGCGGTGCATGACGCCGGCCCGGTGCATGGCGTCGAGCGCGCTGGCCACCTGGCTGAGGATGACCGCGGCGCGCTCGAGGCCGAGGTAGCGGTCGGCCTGGGCCAGCTCCGCCACCACGTGGTCGAGCGACACGCCCTCGACCAGCTCCATGACGAAGAAGACGTCCTCGCGCTCCTCGACGAACGAGTACACCCGGACCAGGTTCTCGTGGTTGATGGAGGCCAGGATGGTCGCCTCCTCGCGGAAGCGCCGCACCAGGTCGACGTCGCGCACCAGGTCCGGGCGCAGCATCTTGATCGCGACCGGCCGGCCCAGCCCGAGGTCCTCGGCGCGGTACACGACGCCCATCGAGCCGCGGCTGATCTCGTGGACGATCTGGTACATGCCGCCCAGGGTGACGCCGGCCTCGTAGCGGTCGAGCAGCAGGTTTCGGCGCCCCACGCCGGGCGCGCCGCGCTCGGCCACCGCCACGGTGGAGCCGCGCCGGCCGGCCATCGCCGCGGCCCGCGCCGCGCGGTCGACCAGCAGGCCGCCGTCGTCGTCCGCGCCCAAGAACTCGGTGACGCCGACGCCGACCCGCGCATGCAAGCGGGCCGCTGTCCTCGGCCTCGAACGGCTCCGACTCGATGGCGCGGCGGATGCGCTCCATGATCGCGGTGGCGGCCTGCAGGCCGGTCAACGCGAACACGACGGCGATCTCGTCGTCGCCGGAACGGCCCACGATGTCCTGGCCGCGCACCATGCGCCGGGTGACGTTGGCCACGTGGCGCAGCGCCGCGTCGCCGGCCACGTGGCCGTAGCGGTGGTTGAGGTGGCGCAGCCCGGTGACGTCGATGACCGCGAGCGCGAGCGACTCGCCCGAGTGATCGCGGCGCGACAGCTCGGCGGCGATCGCCTGCTCGAGCGCGCTGCGCGCCAGCACCGCGAGCATCGGGTCGAGCATGGCGGTCTCGCGCAGGCGATCGCGCTCCGAGGCCAGCCGCTGGTGCACCGAGCGCCACGACAGCTCGACGCCGAGGCGGGTGGCCAGATCGACCAGCGCCTCGCGCGCCTCGCTGCTGAACATGACCGGCGCGTCGCTGATGAGGCAGATGGCGCCGACCACCGCACCGCCGCGGCTCGGGATCGGGACCGCCAGCCTTGTCTCGACCCCGGCGGATCGCCGCGTCGGCCCGCGCGCCCCGCTGCCGCGCCGCGCCGGCACCTCGACGAACAGCGGCGCGCCGGCGTGGACGGCCTGCACGCAGCGGTTCCACATTGCCGGCCACTGCTCCTCGGTGATCGGCTCGCGCGCGACGCCGACCCAGGAGCGATCCGGTGTGGTGGCCAGGACCGCGCAGCCGCTCAGCCCGTAGATGAGGGCGAGGCGCTGGGCCAGCTCGTCGAGCGCCTCCTGCAGGTCGTTGCTCAGGCAGGTCAGCTTGAGCATCTCGCGCACGCGATCCAGATCGAGCGTGATGACCGGCAGCCGCCGCGCCACGGCGCCGTTGCCGGCGGGGGCCGGCGCGACCGGCGGCGTCGCGGCGCACAGCAGCGCCGACAGCAGCGCGCCGCTGCGCAGCGGCCGGAGCACCACCGCGTCGAGGTCGAGTCGCGCCACGTGCGCCTCGAGCCGCCCCTCGCCGATGCCGACGAGGGGCGGCCGCACGCCCATGTACTCGTCGCGCAGCCGGCGGTGAAAGCGATCGAGCGCGGGAACGCCGAGCGCGATCAGGATCAGATCCGGCCGGCGCGCGACCAGCGTCTGCCACGCCTGGTCGCCGCTGTCGACGACGGCGCACTCGATCCCCTCGGTGAAGAGCAGGCTGGCCAGCTCCCCGGCGGCCTGCTTGTCAGGCTCGAGGACCAGCGCGAAGCCGGAGAAGCTCATGCTCTGTGCCGGATGCGACTCGTCGCCCGCCGTGCGCTTCGTGCCGGCCGGTGTTTCGCCGGGCCGGTGCGAGCGCGCCGCCGCGCCCGGGCCTTCACGGTTGATGTCCATCCCCCGCTCCCCCCCGGCACAGCGGCTCCGGCGACCCGGGGCCTCCCGCGCCCTCTCGCTCGGCTGAACTGCACGTGAGCAGCGCTATTTCAACACAGGCGGCCTCTCGGGACGAGGCCCGCCTTGTGTGGTAATCCATCGCTGCAAGTGCCGTTCTGGTCCGAATTCGGTGGGCATGCATGGACGGTGTGGCCGAGTGTGCGCGACCGCTTTCGCCCGCCGGCCGCCCCCGCGAGCGAGCTGTGGACGGCCGAGGTGCGCGATCCGGCCGTGGGCGTCGTCAAGCTGACCGGGCGCATCGACCACGTGCCGGACGCCCGCGGCCTGGTCATCATCCTGCACGGGATGGGCGGCAGCGCCGAGCGCACGTACTGCGCGGTGGCGGCGGCCGCGGCGCGGGCCGCCGGACTTTCGTCCTTGCGGCTCAACCTGCGCGGCGCCGACGGCAGCGGCGAGGACCTCTATCACATCGGGCTGGTCGACGATGTCGAGGCGGCGCTCGCAGACCCGGTGATCGCGCGCCACGCGCGGCTGTACGCGCTCGGCTTCTCGCTCGGCGGACACATCGCGCTGCGCCTGGGCGCGCTCGAGGGAAGCAGCGGCCGCCTGCGCGCGGTCGCCTCGATCTGCGCGCCGCTCGATCTCGAGGCCAGCTGCGCGCACATCGATCAGCCGGCGCGCTGGGCGTATCGCCGGCACCTGCTGGCCGGCGTCAAGGAGGTGTACCGGCACGTGGCGGCGCGCCGGCCGATGCCCGCGCCGGTCGAGACAGTGCTCGCCATCCGCACGGTCCGCACGTGGGACGAGCGGGTGGTGGCGCCGCGCTTCGGGTTCTCCGGCGCGAGCGACTACTACCGCAAGGTCAGCGTGGCTCCGCGCCTGCCCGAGATGGAGCTGCCCGCGCTCGTCGTCTCGAGCGAGAGCGACCCGATGATCCCGGCACACACGCTGCGCCGGGTGCTGTCGCGCGCGTCCAGCGCTGTCGAGTGCCGGTGGCTGCCGCGCGGCGGACACGTTGGATTCCCAAGCGAGTACAAGGTATTGAGCGAGATCATGGACTGGCTCGTGAAGACCTGATTGACACTGTCATAAGACAGTGTCACATTGCTCGCCATGACCACGGGCGAGTCGCGCTGGACCATTGCCGAGCTGGGCGAGCGAGTGACCGCCGCCCTGGCCGACGGGGCATACGAGCCTCCCAGCAATGGCCAGGTGCGCGCGGTCCCCGACCTGCGCACGATCCGCTACTACACCAGCCTCGGCCTGCTGGACCGGCCGGCGGCGATGCGCGGTCGCACGGCGCTGTACGGCCACCGCCATCTGCTCCAGCTGGTCGCCGTCAAGCGGCTGCAGGCGGAGGGCAAGAGCCTCAGCGAGGTGCAGACGGCGCTGGCCGGGCTCGATGACGAGGGTCTGGCTGCCATCGCGGCCGTGACCGTCGACCTGGATGAGTCGCCGGCGGATGTGGCGACGGAGGAGGGCGCGGATGCGCCGCGCGAGGCCCGGTTCTGGGCCGCGTCGCCGGCGCGCGTCGCGTCGCTCCGGGCGCGCCGGCCGCCAGCCGCCGCACGCCGCGGCGCCGGTCGTGATCGTGGCCAAGGTCGCGCTGGCGCCCGGGGTCACCTTGTTGATCGAGGCCGCCGGCGGATCCGGCGAGCCAGAGAGAATCGCCGGGGCGATCGATGCGTTCGACCTGGTCAGAGCTTCGGCGCCGCTCATCGAAGCGCTGCGCCGACAAGGCCTCGCCCTCGGGGACGAGGTGGAGGAGGAGGAGACAGAATGAACCGAGCACTCGATCTGATGACCCATGACGAGCTGGAGCGACTGCCGCGCGACGCGGACGGCTGCTTCGGCTCGCTCGCCACCGCGCGCGGCCACCTGCCGCTCGAGGCGATGGATGTGCATGCGCGCGCGGTCGGTCTCGACGTCAGGGTCGAGCTGCGCCAGACCTTCGTCAACAACCTGGCCCAGCCGATCGAGGCCACGTACATCTTCCCGCTGCCGGATCGGGCGGCGGTCAACCGCTTCCGCCTGCGCGTCGGGGAGCGCGTCATCGAGGGCGTGATCGACGAGCGCGGGCAGGCGCGCCAGAACTACGAGGAGGCGATCCGCGCCGGCCACCGCGCCGCCATCGCCGAGGAGGAGCGGCCCGACGTGTTCACCGTGCGGGTCGGAAATCTGATGCCGGGCCAGCGCGCGGAGGTGCAGATCGATCTCGTCGGCGCGCTGGCGGTGGAGCGCAACGAGGCCACCTTCCGCTTCCCGCTGGTGGTGGCGCCGCGCTACATCCCGGGCCAGCCGCTGTCGGGCGAGAGCGTGGGCGCCGGCGCGGCCAGCGACACCGACGCGGTGCCGGACGCTTCGCGCATCACGCCGCCGGTGCTGCTGCCCGGCTATCCCAACCCGGTGCGGCTCTCGCTGCGGGTCGACGTCGACCCGGCCGGGCTGCCGATCAGCCGGCTGCGCTCGAGCCTGCACGCGGTGACCGATATCCCGGGCGAGGGCGGGCGGCGTCGCATCGAGCTTGCCCCACGAGTTCCCCCAAGCGTGGATCCTGACGGTCTGCCTGCGGGGCCCCCTAAGGGGCCTCGCGCCGAGCGGCTCGACCGCGACTTCGTGCTGCGCTACGCGCTGGGCGACGGCGCCGTGCGCACCAGCCTGCTGCTGGCCCGCGACGCGGACGGGCAGATGGACAGCTTCGCGCTGACCCTGCTGCCGCCCGAGCAGGGCGCGGCCGGCGAGCGTCCGCGCGACGTGGTGCTGGTGCTCGATCGCTCCGGCAGCATGGGCGGCTGGAAGATGGTCGCGGCGCGGCGCGCCGCGGCCCGGATGGTCGACAGCCTGTGCGAGCAGGACCGCTTCGCCGTGCTCGCCTTCGACGACCGCATCGACGCGCCGGCGGCGCTGCCGGCCGACGCGCTCAGCGTCGCGGCCGACCGCAACCGCTTCCGCGCGGTCGAGTTCCTGGCCGGGCTGGAGGCGCGCGGCGGCACCGAGATGGCGGCGCCGCTCCTGCGCGCCGCCGAGCTGCTGGGCGGCGGCTACCGCGACCGCGAGCGCATCCTGGTCCTGGTCACCGACGGACAGATCGGCAACGAGGACCAGATCCTGCGCGAGCTGGCGCCGCGGCTGCGCGGCGCGCGCGTGTTCGCCCTCGGCGTGGACCGCGCGGTCAACGCCGGCTTCCTGCGCCGGCTGGCCGACCTGGGCGGCGGCGGCGCGGAGCTGGTCGAGTCGGAGGACCGGCTCGACGAGGTGATGGAGCGCGTCCACCGCCGCATCGGCACCCCGGTGGTGACCGAGATCTCGCTCGAGGGAGACGGGCTGGAGATCGAGCCCGGCTCGATCTCGCCGCGCCGGCTGCCCGATCTGATGTCCGGCGCGCCGGTGGTCATCCGCGGGCGCGCGCGCGGCAAGGGCGGCGGCGCCATCGTGCTGCGCGGCGATCGATCGCGCGGGGCAGCCGTGGCAGGAGCGGGTGAGCGGGCAGACCGGCGGAGGCGGCGAGTGCGCCGCGCTGTGGGCGCGCGCCATGATCCGCGACCTCGAGGACCGCTACGCCATCGGCGACGCCGAGGCGGCCGGGCTGGCCCGCCGCATCGTCGACCTGTCGATCCGCTTCTCGGTGCTGTCGCGCTTCACCGCGTTCCTCGCCGTCGACAGGTCCGAGAAGGTGAACCCGGGCGGCAAGCAGCACCGCTCGGTGCAGCCGGTCGAGCCGGCCTCGGGCTGGGACATGCTCGCGGCCGATCAGGAGGCGGCCGAGGCGTCGGTGATGCACGACATGTTGGCCGGGGGTCCGTCGCTGGCGGATGCGCTCGCGCCTGCCCAGGCGCCGCGCAGCGTGATGCGCGCGCAGGCGGCACCGGCCGGCGGCGTCTTCGGACGGGGCAAGGCAGGCGGCTTCTCGCGAGGCCCGGCCGGCTTCGAGAAAGCCGGGCCGCCGCCGCCTCCGCCAGCCTCGCCGCGGCCCGGCCGGGCCGGGGCGGCTGCGTCGCGACCCGAGGCCAAGAAGGAGCGCCGCCCGTCGATCGGTGACCGCCTGCGCGAGGTGCTGCGGCCGCAGGACGCGCCGGCGGCCGAGGAGAGCGCGCCGGCGACCACCACGCCGGCGCCGCGCCAGGACCTGGTCGCGCGCCTGCGCGAGCTGGCCGAGCGGGTGGCCCAGCGCGCGTCGGTGCACCCGGCCGTGATGGCCGACCTGGTGGCGCGCGAGCTGGATGCGCTGGCCGGCGAGCTGGGCGGCGGGCGCGGCGATGCGTTCGCGCGGCTCGAGCGCGCGCGCCACGCGCTGCGTCTGCTGCTGGGGAGCGGCGCCGGCGCCGCCGAGCTGGAGGCCATCCTGGCCGAGACGGCGGCCGCGCTGGCTCTGGTCATCGCCGAGCTGGAGACGGCCGGCGGTGGCGGCGGGCGACGGCGCGACTTCTGGAAGTAGAGCTGGTCGGTGTAGTGCCCGGCCCGCGCCCCGGCGAGTCCGGGGCGCGGGTCGGGGTGCGTGGTAGGCTGGGCCGGCATGCGGGTCGGCTGGGTCGTGTTGGTTGTCGGCGTGCTTGCGTGCTCGCGATCGGAGCCGCGGGGCGGGGACATCGGGACCGGATCGGGATCGGGGAGGCGGACGGGAACGGGGACGGGATCTGGAGGCAGGGAGGGGCGCGGCTGTGCGGGATGCGGGCGTCGTCGCGGCGGGGGAGGCTGCGGATCTGATCGACATCTCGTCGGTCGATGGGTCCATCCGGGTCGATATTCGCTACGCGACCAGGGACAACTTCACCGGGGTCGCGTTCTATCCTGTCGCTCGCTGCCTGCTGCGGCGCGATGCGGCGGAGCGGGTGGGGCGAGTGCAGAAGGCGCTCGCCGCGCGGGGGCTGGGGCTGAAGATGTGGGACTGCTACCGGCCCTTCTCGGTCCAGCGGCGCCTGTGGAAGATCGTCCCGGACTCGCGCTACGTGGCCGAGCCGGTGGCGGCCGCCGACGGCACGCCGGTCGAGGGGTCCAAGCACAACCGCGGCGCGGCTGTCGATGTGACGCTGGTCGACGCGGACGGCCGCGCGGTGGAGATGCCGACCGGGTACGACGACTTCTCGCCGCGCGCCCACCGCGGCGACGACCGGGCTCCGGCCGCGGCGCGGCGCAACGCCGAGCTGCTCGAGCGGGCGATGGTGGCCGAGGGTTTCGAGCCGCTTCCGACCGAATGGTGGCACTTCGACGCACCTGGATGGCAGCGGTACCCGCTCAGCGACCAGCCGCTCACCGGCGAGAAGAACGGGCCGTAGCCGCTTCTGCCGGAAGGTGACGCGGGAGGCGATTCCGGCTAACGTCGGCCCGATGCGCACCCACGCGGCTGTTGCGCGGTGGTGTCGGCGAGCGGTCCCGGCGCGGGGACCGTGGCTGGCCATCGTCCTCTGCGCCGGTCTCGCCTGCGGCGGCGACGACGACTCCACGCCCGGCGATCCGGACGCCGGCGACAGCGGCAGCGGTGGCGGCGGCGACGACGCAGGACCGGCGCCGATCCAGCTCAGCTGCCAGGAGGCCAGCGGCGATCGCATCCGCGTGGTCGTGCGCGAGCACGGCGACGGCTCGTCCGAGTTCGTCCGCCTGCACGACACCAGCTTCGCCGAGACGTGTAGCTACACCCGCGCCAGCGACGGTGCGTTCCGCTGCCTTCCGGTCGTCGACGGCTCCCCCTTCGCCGAGGGCGCGCTCCGCTTCAGCGACGTCCGCTGCGCCACCCCGATCGCGCAGCTGGCGGCGCCTGCCGGCGGGGAGGCGCCCTCGCACATGCGCGAGCTGGTGCCGGCCGCGGATGCCTGCGCCCCGCCGGTGTCGGAGTTCCACGTGCTGGGCGCCAAGCTCCCCATCGCGCCCAAGACGGTCATCTTCCAGCGCATCGAAGGGGCCTGCACCATGGTGGCCGCGCCGGCCACCGACTTCTTCGCCATCACCGAGGCGTTGCCGCCCACCGCCTTCGTCGAGGGGACCCAGGCGTACACCGACAGCGGGCGCATCAGGCTGTCCCAGGTGGACGGCGCCGACGGATCGCGTTCCTGCGGCGGGCAGGCAGCGCTCATCGACCGCGACCTCGGCGATCACCTCTGCCAGCTCGAGCTCTCCGAGGACGGATCGCTGCGATGCCTTCCGGAGGACGTCGCCCCGACCTCGCTGTTCAGCGACGGTACATGCGCCACGGTGATCGAGGTCGCCCTTGTCGACGAGACGTGCAATGCGAGCGCCGCGTACGTCACGGATCCGGCCGGTGCCGCATGTCCGCTGTCGCGCCGGGTGCGGGCGCTCGGCGGCGCGCTCGCCAAGGTCTTCCAGATGACGGACGTCTGCGCCCCGATCGCGGCCGGCCCGGTCGCGCACGAGATCGGGGCCTCGGTGTCGCCGTTTTCGTTCGCCGAGCTCGCGCCGCGCAGCGACGCGCCGTCGGGCGGCGACAGGCTCGCGCGCATCGACCTGGTCAGCGACGACGGCCTGCGCATTCCCGCCCGGCGCTGGGTCGACTCCGAGCTGGAGCAGCCGTGCGCCTTCGTTCCGGCCGAGGACGGCGCCGACCGGTGCCTGCCGGTTGACAGTCCGACCGAGCTGACCGCGCGCTCCACCGCGCTCTTCACCAACGTCGAATGCACGATGCCGATCCAGGTCGGCGTCCGCGATCCCTCCTGCGCGGCCGGAGACGCGAGGTTCGTGCTCGAGGCGGCCGGCGGCGGCCGCACCCGCGTCTACGAGGCCGGACCGGCGGTGCCGGGTCCGCTCTACCTGCTCGACGCCACCTGCGTCGAGGCGTCGCCCGGAAGCACCTTCTACGAGCTCGGTCCCGAGATCCTGGCCCAGAACTTCGTCGGCGGCACCGAGATGGTCGAGTAGCGCAGGATTCGCCGGACCGGCGAGCCCTCGGTCATGCAGGCGCGGCGGCGCGCAGCATGCCGCGCAGCCAGGCCAGGCCGGGATCGCGGTCGAGGCGGATGTGCCAGCGCATGGCGACGTCGAAGCCGGACAGGCGCAGGGGCGCCTCGCGAACGGTGAGCGGCAGCTGGCCGGCGAAGGCGCTGGCCAGGCGGCCCGGCGCGGTCCACACCAGAATCGGTGGTCGCCACGATCTGGGGGGCGAGCAGGAAGTGCGGCGTGGTCATCACGACGGTGCGGCGCTTGCCGGTGGCGGCCAGGGCGTCGTCGACCGCGCTGCCCGGACCGCCGCGCGGCGTGACGACGATGTGCGGCAGCGACACGTAGCGGCGCAGGTCGAAGCGGCCGCGCGCGGCCGGGCTGCCCCGCCGGACCACGCACACGAACTCCTCGCGCCACAGGTGCTCCTCGCGGATCCCGGCCGGTGAGTCGAAGAACACGCCGATGGCCAGGTCCAGCTCGCCGGCCAGCTCGTCGGTGAAGCGGTCCGCCAGCATCGGCGGCACGTCGATGCGCACGCCCGGCGCCTCGCGGGTCATCCGCTCGACCAGCTGCGGCATCAGCTGGAACGCGGCCTGATCGTGCACCGCCACCGTGAAGCGGCGCTCGGCCTGCCGCGGGTCGAACGCCGGCGCCGCCTGCAGCACCGCCTCGGCGGCGTCGAGCGCGGCGCGGACCGCCGGGCGCAGCTCGAGCGCGCGCGGGGTCGGGCGCATGCCCTGCGGGGTGCGGACCAGCAGCTCGTCGCCGAGCAGGTCGCGCAGCCGGCGCAGTGAGTGGCTGACCGCAGGCTGGGTCAGGCCGAGGCGCCCGGCCGCGCGGGTCACGCTGCGCTCCTCGAGCAGGGCGTCGAGCGAGGTCAGCAGATTCAGATCGATCCCGGCCAGTCGCACGCTATAAATGTCGCAAATATACTGTATGACGACAATCGATTTGATTCATGAAGGGGCCGAGCGCACGTTCAGACCATGCAAACGAGGAGTCACGGCATGTACGTCATCGCTGGAGTTTCAGGTCGAACCGGTTCGGTCGCCGCCAGCACGCTCTTGGGCGACGGGCGGCAAGTACGGGTCATCGTGCGCGACGAGGCCAAGGGCACGCCCTGGAAGGCGAGAGGCGCCGAGGTCGCGGTCGCGTCGCTCGGCGATCGCGCCGCCCTGGCCGGCGCCCTGGCCGGCGCCGAGGGCGTCTACTTGCTCCTGCCGCCGAGCGCCTTCGACGAGACCGACATCGCGGCCGGCCGCCGCAAGTACATCGACGCCATCGCCGGCGCGGTGAAGGACGCGCGCCCCGGCCACGTGGTGCTCCTGTCGTCGATCGGCTCGGAGCTTCCGTCCGGCAACGGCCCGATCCAGTACCTCCACACCCTCGAGGGCCGGCTGCGCGAAACCGGTGTGCCGACCACGTTCCTGCGCGCGGCGTTCTTCATGGACAACTGGGGCGGGATGCTGGCGGGCGCGATCGAGGGCCGCGCGCTCCACTACGCCGCCCGCGAGGACGTGCGCTTCGCCCAGGTCGCCACGCCGGACATCGGCAGGACGGCGGCCCACCTGCTTGTCGAGGGCCCGCCGCGCGGCACGCGCATCGTCCAGCTCGCCGGCCCCGCCGACCTGAGCCTCGCCGAGAGCGCCGCCTCGATCGGCCGCGCCGCCGGCGTCCCGATCAAGCCGGTCTCGATCCCGACCGAGGCGATGATCGGCGCGCTGACCGGGATGGGCGCCTCGCGCGAGATGGCCTCGCTGTTCGGCGAGCTGGCCGCCGCGATCGACACCGGCGTGGTCCGGTGGCAGCCCGGCGACGTCCTGCGCGGCCGCGTCACCCTCGAGGACCGCATCCGCGAGCTGCTGCCGCGCTGACCGGGCGGGCCGCGTGGCTACAGGGCGACCAGGCCCTGGCGGGCGGCGATGACGACGGCCTCGGTGCGGGTGGCGGCGCCGAGCTTGCTCAGGATGCCGTTGACGTGGAACTTGGCCGTGTGATCGCTGATGGCAAGGCGCTGGGCGATCTGCTTGTTGGACAGACCCCGCGAGAGCAGGGCAAGGACCTCGCGCTCGCGGGCGGTCAGCTCGCCGCCGCCGGCGGAGCGAGCCGGGCCGAGGCCGGGCGGGGCTGGGCCGGCCGGGTCGCCCGCGAGCGCGGCCGGCGCGAATCCGCCGTCGAGCACGGTGAGGCCGGCGCGCACCGCCACCAGCGCGGCCCACAGGCTGGCCGGATCCGAGGTGCGCAGCAGCGCGCCGCGCGCGCCGGCGGCCAGCGCGGTCGCCGCGTCCTCCTCCTCGCCGACGAGGACCACCGCGGGCACCGGCAGCTCGGCGAGAGCCTCGAGGCCGCGGCCGCCGCCGTCCAGGTCGCCGCCTCGCCCGGCGTCGATCAGGGCCACCTCCGCCTCGCCGGCGTCGGACACGATCACCGCGTCGCCGCCTTCCTCGAGCAGGTGGCCCAGCCCGGCCGCGACCAGGGGGTCGCCCGACAGGATGAGCACGCGCACCGGCTCGAGCTGTGACCGATCGGCAGACAACGTCGCAGGCAATGTGGGGCGCCGGACCCGGTCGGTCAACGCTCGGCGTCGCACCGCGGCCGCGCCTGCCCGATCGGGCAGGGCGCGATCGCCGCCGGATCGGCCAGGTCCATCCCAGCCGAGCGGCTGATGCGCGGTCGCGCCGCGCGCGCCACAGTGAGCCGCAGGAGGATTTCATGGCGAATCGAGCGATCGACTGGAGCGAGGAGCTGGCCGCGGCGGTGGAGTCGGCCGGACCCGGCGTGCTGCGCCTGGCGCGCCACCGCTACCCGGGCAGCGCGACGGTGTGGGACGCGAAGGCCGGCCTGGTCGTGACCACCGCGCACGCGGTCGCCCACGACGACAGCGCGCGCCTCACCCTGCCGGGCGGGCAGGAGCGCGAGGCGCAGGTGGTCGGGCGCGACCCGGGCACCGACCTGGCGCTCCTGCGCACCGACGCGGCCGACCTGGTCGCGCCCAGCTTCCGCGAGGCCGACGGGCTCAAGGTCGGGCACGCCGCGCTCGCGCTGGGCCGCCCCGGTCAGAGCGTGCGGGCGTCGTTCCGCATCATCGGCGTCCTGGGCAGCGACGTGCGCACGCCGTGGGGCGGCCGGCTGGAGCGCTACGTCGAGACCGATCGCGGCTTCCCGCGCGGCTTCTCCGGCGGTCCGCTCATCGACCTGGAGGGCCGCGCGATCGGCATCAACACGTCGGCGCTGTTCCGCGGCGCCGATCTGACGGTGCCGACCGCCACGGTGCGGCGGGTGGTGGGCGAGCTCCTGGCCCACGGCGCCGTCAAGCGCGGCTACCTCGGCGTCGCGGTGCAGCGAGTGCGCCTGCCGGACGGCGTCGCGGCATCGACCGGGCAGAAGTCGGGCGCGATGGTGGTCGGCGTGGACGACGGCAGCCCGGCGGCGCGCTCCGGCCTCGTGCTCGGCGACGTGCTCGTCGCGCTCGACGGCCGCCCGATCGCGGGCCCGGACGATCTGCGCGAGCTCCTGACCGACCGCCGCGGCGTCGAGGTCGAGGCGCGCATCGTCCGCGTCGGCAAGCTGGAGTCGATCCGGCTGACCGTGGGTGAGTCATGAATGCCGCGCCCGAGCCCGTCCCGCTGAGCCCGCGCTCCGCCGATCGCGCCGATCCGGACCCGGCCGGGACATCGCCCGCGCCGAGCCCGCGCGCCGGCAATCCGGATCCGGCCGCGACTCGCGCCCCGTCCGTCATCGCGCGGCCTGCGGTCGCGCCGGCGACCGCGCCCGTCGACGCCGCCGGCGATCTCGCGCTGCTCGACGCCTACTCGCGCGCCGTAGTCGGCGTCGTGGACGCGGCGGGACCGGCGGTGGTGAGCCTGTCGATGCGCGGCCGGCCCGGACGCCCGGCGCGCCCCGGCGAGGGCTCCGGCTTCCTGGTCGCACCGGACGGGTACGTGCTGACCAACAGCCACGTCGTGCACGGCGCGCCGTCGGTCGTCGCGCGCCTGCCCGGCGGCGACGAGCTGGCCGCGCAGGTCGTGGGTGACGACCCGGCGACCGACCTGGCGCTGGTCCGGGTCGCGGCCAGCGCGCTGCCGTTCCTGGCCGTGGACGGCGCCACCCGCGCGCGCCCGGGCCAGCTCGCCATCGCCATCGGCAGTCCGCTCGGCTTCGAGTCGACCGTGTCCACCGGCGTCGTGAGCGCGCTCGGCCGATCGCTGCGCAGCCGCGACGGTCGCCTGATCGACAACGTCATCCAGCACACGGCGCCGCTCAACCCGGGCAACTCCGGCGGTCCTCTCGTCGACTCGGCCGGGCGCGTGCTCGGGGTGAACACGGCGATGGTGTCGCGCACGCAGGCGATCGGGTTCGCCATCCCGGTGGCCACCGCGGCGTGGGTGGTGGGCGAGATCCTGGCCCGCGGCCGCGTGCGGCGCGCGTGGATCGGCGTGGCCGCGCAGACCCACGTGCTCGACCGCCGGCTGGCGCGCTTCCACGACCTGGAGCAGCGCGCCGCGGTCGAGATCCTCTCGGTCTCGAAGCGCAGCCCGGCCGCCCTGGCGGGCCTCGCGGAGGGTGACCTGCTCCTTCGCTTCGATCAGCGGGAAATCTCGACCATCGACTCGCTCCAGGCCCTCCTGCGCGACTGGCCGCCGGGCAAGCCAGCGACCCTCGATCTGCTGCGCCGCGGCAAGGCGATCGCGGCGACCGTGGTGCCGAGCGAACACGAGTAGATCGCGCGCGACCGACCCGGCGAGCCCGTCCGCACGTGAGATTTCTCGCTCGTTGGAGGTGGGCAGGTGTGCGAGCCGCGTGGTACGTTCACGTTCATGTCGAGTACGGACAAGCGTAAGCAGAGTCTCTACTTCCCTGAGGACATGTTGCGGGAGATCAAGTACGAGGCCTCGCGGCAGGACCGCTCGCTGTCGTGGATCGTTCAGAAGGCCTGGAAGATCGCTCGCGCCGAGGTCTGCAAGTACCCGAGCGTGAACGACATCGAGGGCGGCGAGGACGATCCGCGCGGCCGCGACGAGTGAGCGCCTGACGAGGGGAAGCGGTCAGCGCGCCCGCAGTCCGTCTGCGAGCCCGGAATGGCGCCTGACCTGCCGCTCCACGCCAGCGCGCAGCACATCGGAGCGGCCGAACAGCGCGACCGAGCGACGGGCGCGCGACAGAGCGGTGTAGATCAGCTCGCGAGTGAGAAGAGGGATGTCGGTGGCCGGGAGAACCACGGCCACGTGGTCGTGCTCCGACCCCTGGCTCTGGTGCACCGTCGTGGCGTAGGCGCGCTCGAGCGCGGAGCGCAGCGCCCCCAGCGGATAGCAGCGCCAGCCGTCCGGCTGCCGGAAGGCCGCGCGCAGCTCCGGCGCGCGTCCCGCCTCCTGCACGCGCACGACGACGCCGCTGTCGCCGTTGAACAGGCCGCGCGCGTAGTCGTTCTCGCGCATGACGACCGGCTCGCCGGGCAGCGAGATCACCGTGCAGCGCGCCCAGCTCGGCGGCGACGCGGCGATGAAACAGCCGGTTGAGCGCGTCGGCGCCGCCGACCTGCCGCCGGGTCGCCGCCAGCATGCGGCAGCTCTCGTACACCGCCGCCAGCTCCTGTAGATCGGCCGCGGACTCGGCGACCGGCTGGCCGTTGGCGAGGCGATAGGTGCGTCGCGCCAGCTCCGCCATGCGGCCGCCGCCGGCGATGCGAGCCTGGTACCAGGCGCCGACCAGGTGGGCGAGCGACGCCGGATCGGCGCCGAGGTCGATCCGCTCCACGCCGCGGTAGAGGAGCTCGCCGGCATGCGGCCGCGCCAGCTCCGGGGCGAGCAGCTCGCCGGCGCGTCCGTCGCGCACGGCCCGGGCCGCGGAGAGGATCGCGCGCCCGTCCGGATCGGACGGGTCCATGCGGAAGCTGCGCTCGAGCCGGTGGGCGAAGCCGGCCTCCTCGCCGCAGGCGGCCAGGTCGCGCAGCACCGCCCCCGCCTCGACAGAGGGAAGCTGGTCCGCGTCGCCGAACAGCACGAGGCGCGCGTGCGGAGCCAGCGCGCGCACCAGATGCTCCATCAGCTCGAGGTCGACCATGGAGGCCTCGTCCACGATGACGACCTCCGCCGGGATCGGGAACTGCGCGTGGTGGCGGAAGCGGCCGCTCGACGGCTGATAGCCGAGCAGCCGGTGCAGCGTGCGCGCCTCGGGCAGCTCGGCCGCGAGCCGGCGGTCGTCGTCGGCCGGGTCGGCCAGCGCGGCCAGCGCGCCGGTCACCGACCAGGTCAGCCGCTGCGCCGCCTTGCCGGTCGGCGCGGCCAGGGCGATCGCGCGCGGCGCGACCCCGGTGCGGACCAGCACGCGGCACAGCGCGGCGCAGATGGCGGTCTTCCCGGTGCCCGGCCCGCCGGAGATGACAGCGAGCGGCCGCGTCGCGGCCAGGGCCACCGCGCGGCGCTGCTCGTCGGAAAGCGCGATCGGAGCCCCGCGCGGCGCCGCCGGGCGCGCCTCGACATCGTCGAGCGCGGTCATCGCGAGCCCCTCGGAAGACCCGACCCGACCCATGCGCGCGAGAAGGCCGGCGAGCAGGCGCTCCTCGCAGCGGTACAGGCGGTGCGAGGCGATGGCGCCGGCGGCGGCCACCAGCGGGCGGCCGTCGCTCGGGTTGCCGACCAGCGAATCGAGCGCCGCGGTGCCGGACGGGATCACCAGGCGCGCGATGTCGCGCAGGAGCTGGCGCGTGTCGAGGTCCAGCCCCGCCGCGCGGCAAAGACCGACGACGAGCGTGGCGAGCGGTCCGCTCTGGCCGCCGCCGACCGGCAGCCGGGTCGAGCCCTGGCGCTCCGCGGCGCTGAGCGCGAGCGCGACGAGCGCCAGAGCCAGGCGCTGTCGCTCGCCCAGCGACCAGGCCGTGGCCACCAGCTCTTCGGCCAGGTACACGCTCTCGTCGCCGAGGTCGTAGGCGATGGCGGCCCGGCCCAGCCGATGCAGCGTGCGCCGCCACCGGTCCAGCTCCGCCTCGGGCCCCGGTCCCCGCTCGCGGGACAGCCGCTCCAGCGCGGTGCCCATCGGCGACAGGGACAGCCCCCGGCTCCGGCTCGCGCTCATCGCATGCTCTCCCCGAGCGCGATCGCGCGCTCGGCCATCTCGTCGAACCCGGGCCGCTCGACGTGCGCGGCGCCGCTGCGCAGGAAGAAGTAGACCAGGCCGCCGAAGCGCGCCTCGTGGTCGGCCGGGCTGTCGATGCCGAGCATGCGCGCGAGCGCGAGCGAGTAGATCTGCGCCTGCAGCGTGTAGTGCTCGGCCACGTGGCGCGCCAGCGTCTCGGCGCCGTAGTCGGGGCACACGTCGCTCTTCCAGTCCAGCCAGTAGACGCGGCCGTCGTGCTCGAACACGAGGTCGATGGCGCCGCGCACCAGCGCGCGCTCGACGCCGCCGCGATCGACGAGCGGGAACAGGAAGTCGACCTCGCGCTGGTGGCGAGCCGCGCTGGCCACGCCCGGGATCACCGGGCCTCCCTCTGCTGCCGGCCGACGCTCCGCCGGGCCAGTCAGATCGATCGGCTGGCGCAGGCCGCGCCAGACGACGCGCTTGCCCCACTCGACCGCCACGCGATCGAGGTCCTGGCGCTGCGCCGCCGCGCGGAACACCTCGTCGATGTCAGCGCGCGCCGCCCACGCCCCGACGTCATCCGTGTCCACGACGCTGCGAAGCGGTACCAGCTCGAGCGCCTCGTGCAAGAAGATGCCGACCCGCCGCCCGGAAAGCTGCGCGTCCATCGCTCGCTCGCGCCCGGCGTCATCTCCATCCCCATCCTCATCCCCGTCCCCGTCGCCATCCCCCGCCGTGCACCTCCGGCGTGACCGACAGCGGCTCGCCCAGATCGAAGGGCAGGGCGGCCTCTCCGCCGTGGCCGACATCCCCCTGGGCCAGCCGGGTATAGGACGTGGTGATCGACCCGCGCTGCTCGCGCAGCGCCCGCGCCAGCGCCGCGCCGTCGCCCGGCGTCCCATCCACGAACCGCGGCTGCCATCCGGCCAGCACGCCCGGATCCACATCGACATCCTCCGCCGCCCGGGCCACGCCGGCGCGCACCTCCTCGACCGCGATCAGCGGATCCGCGCCGCGCCCGGCCGCGACGAGCGGAGCCAGCCGCGCGTTGAGCAGGTCGCCCACCGTCCCGGGCACGCGGCGCTGGGCGCCGGCCGGCCAGCTCGGCACGTACAGGCGCGCGCCCGCGCGGGTCAGCGCCACGTACAGCAGTCGCTCGTTCTCGCCGCGGTCCTCGGCCTCGATCGCCGCCTTGATCTCCGTCATCGCGCACCTTGCCAACATGCACCCAGCGCTCGTCGCCCCGGTGGAACGCCTGCACCTGGCGGTTCGGGGCCGCGCCGCTGCCGCCGAACAGGAACACGACCGCGGCCTCCAGGCCCTTGGCCCGGTGGATGGTCATGATCTGCACCGCGTCGCGCTCGCTCTCGAGGCGCTGCACGTTGCGCTCGTCGCTGTTTACAGTGTCGTCCATCCAGCCGCCGAGGCGGCGGACCAGCTCGACGAGGTCGCAGCGCGCGACCAGCATCTCGTCGAGCAGCAGCTCGAACAGGTGGAGGAAGTTGGTCAGCGCGCGCTCGCTCGGGGCCAGCGCGATCTCGCGCTCGACGAGGCGGGTCTGCTCGAGGATGCGCGGGAACAGCGCCTCGTAGTCGAGCCGGTCGGCCAGGCCCTTCCACTCGAGCAGGCGCTGCACGAACGGATGCGAGTCGCCGGCCGCGGCGACGGCCGGCAGCTCGGCCAGCGGCACGGCGAAGAAGCGCCCCTGCCACGCGCGCAGCCGGGCCGAGCCATCGCGCGGCGACGCGATCGCGGCCAGCAGATCGCGCACCTCGGCCGCCTCGTCGGTCTGCAGCAGCCCCTCCTGCTGGTAGAGCGCGCAGCGCACGCCGGCGCGGCGCAGCCGCTCGGCGATCTCGCGGCTCTCCGCGACGGTCCGGGTCAGCACGAACACGTCGCCCGGTCCCAGCGCCCGCTCCGCGCCGTGCGCGCGCAACGAGAGCCGCCGGTCCTGGCGCGCGCCGTGGCCCAGGATGCCCGCGATCTCGTCGACGATGCGCCCGGCCAGCCGCGCGCGCAGCCCGGCGGCGTCCAGGTCGGCGGCGTCCGGCACGTGCAGGATGCAGAGCGGCTCCACCTCGCGGCCGTCGCACACCGCCGCGGCGCCGGCCCGCTCCGGCGGCCGCACCGCAGCGTAGTCGATGGCGCCGGAGAAGAACGGGTCGAGGAACGGAGCGTCCTCGAGGACGCGGTTGACCGCGCCGATCATGCCGGCGCTGGCCCGGTAGCACACGTCCAGCCGGGTCTCCTGCGCGCCGGCGGCCAGGAGCTCGCGCCGCGCTCTCAGATACGCGTACACGTCGGCGCCGCGGAAGCCGTAGATCGCCTGCTTGGGGTCCCCGACCACCGACAGCCACGCATCCGATCCGGCCGGGGCCTCCAGGTACAGGCGCCGGAAGATGCTCCACTGCACATCGTCGGTGTCCTGGAACTCGTCGATCAGCGCGAACGGATAGCGCGCGCGCAGGCGCGCGGCCAGGTCGTCGCCGCCCGGGCCGGACAGCGCCCGCCACACCAGCTCGAGCATGTCGCCGTAGTCGAACTGGCCGCGCTCGGCCTTGTCGCGCGCCAGCCGCTCGCGCACCGCCGGCAGAAAGCCCGCCACCACCGCGGCCTGCAGCGGCACCGACGCGCGCGCCAGCTCGGCCGCCGCGGCCGCGATGCGCGCCACCGTCGGCGACGCCAGGCCGCTCAGCTTGTCGGCCAGCTCGTGGGCGTTGTCGTCGATCTCGTCGAGCAGCTGCGGCAGCTCGCACCCGCGCTGCCGCCGCTCGGCCAGCTCGAGCATCGCGCGCGCCCGGCGATCGGCCGCCGCCGCCGTATTCGCGTGCACCCGGCCGGCGCGCAGCACCGGCGCCAGCCCGCCGTTGACCGCCGCGATCGCCGTCGCCATCTCGGCCAGCGCCGGATCGATCAGATCCGGCCGATACTCGCGGGCCAGGCGGCCGCCCAGCCGCATCGCCTCGCCCAGCGCGCGCGGCAGGTCGTCGAGCCGGCGCCCGGCGGCCAGCCAGGCCTCGAGCAGGACGCGCGCGTCCGGCTCCACCGCGAGCGTGTCGCGCATGCAGGCGGTGAAGGCCTCGCGCAGCGCGGTCTCGCCGGCCACCTGGGTCTGCCGCAGCGGCCGCCGCCCATCGAACGCCGTCGACTGCAGAACCCGGTGACAGAAGCCGTGGATCGTGTGGATGGCGGCGCCGTCGAAGCCGACCAGCGCGCTCTCCAGCCCGGCCCGCGCCGCGCCGTCGATCGTCCAGTGCGGGTCCAGCGTCCGCTCATCCCCGCCGCGCGCCGCCGCCACGTCGCGCACGAGCGCCCGGGTCCGCCGCCGCAGCTCGGCGGTGGCCTTCTCGGTGAACGTGACCAGCAAGACCTGATCGATCGACGCGCCGGCGCGCACCAGCAGATCCACGACGCGCCGCTCGAGGAGGTAGGTCTTGCCGGTCCCGGCCGACGCCTCGATGACCTGGTGCCGCCGCGGCTCCATGGCCCAGACCGCGGCCGGCACCGGATAGCGCGCCACCGGGGCGGGCGAGGCCGACACTCGCGCATGAGCCCGCGCTTCACTCACGGATCTCCTCCAGCTGTGACAGCCACGGGCCGAAGCGCCGGGCGATCATCGACTCCGGGTCGGCCGGCGGTGCCAGGTGCGCGCCCAGCCGCAGCGGCCCGCCGCGCGAGCTGAAGAACCGCCCGCTGGTGACCAGCTCGCGCACCGCGTCGTGCAAGGTGCCGCGCCGGCGGCGCTGCAGCACCGCCTCGCACGGCAACAGGTAGTCGTGGGCCCGAGACAGGAGCTCCTCGATCAGCGACACCAGATACGAGCGCGCCTGGTCGATCGACGTCGGCGCGAAGCGGAAGCGGTACGCCCGCCCAGCGCCGGACAGGATGGTCATGGCGTGGCGTCCGTCCGGCGGCAGGAGCCCGCTGGCCGCCAGCGCCGCGCGATCGACCGCCCCGCGCACCCGGTAGCGCGGGCTGGGCTCGTCTGCGGCAACCAGCAGCAGTGAGCCCAGCGGCCCCGCGATCGGCTCGCTGCGCCCGACCAGCAGGACCTGCCGCGCACCGTCGGGCCCGTCGACCGCCAGCTCGATGGCGGGCACCAGCTGGCCGACCCGCGCTCCCTCGCCGACCCAGCCGAACCCGATCGGCAGCGCCGCGGGCGGCCTGCCGCCGGTCGCGCGCGCCATCGCCTCCCACCACGCGCGCAGGATCTCGGCGGCGCGCAGCTCGTCGGCCCGCGCGAACGGCCCGGTCGGCGCCTGCCCGCCCTGCTCGTCGAGCGCCAGGCGCTCGCGGTAACGGCGGTCGAGCCCGCCGACATCGGCCGTCTCGTCGGCCAGATGCGACAGGAACACGTCGCGCAGCGCGATGGCGCTGGCCAGCGGCCCGCGCTCGAACGGCTCGTCCCGCTGCGCCACCAGGTCGTCGTCCTCGTCGGACCGGACGCCCAGCACCGACGCGGCCCACGCCTGCAGCGGGCACTCGAGGAAGCGGCGCAGCGCGGCCAGGCTCAGCACCAGCGGCTCCGCCGCCCGGCGCGCGTCGCGCGGCGCCTCCACCGAGACCGCCGCCGCCAGGCCCAGGTGCGCGCGCAGCCCGGCTCGCTCCGGGCGCGCCAGCTCGAGCGCGATCTCGGCGGCGTCCGGCACCGGCTGGCCCTGCGCCGCGCAGTGGGCGACGAGGCCGCGGCGCAGCTCGGCGCACCCGGCCTGCCGCCGCGCCACCGCGTCGCGCCCGCCGCCCGGCTCGAACCGGCGCAGCGGATGGCGCACGACCAGCGGCTCGGCGTCCGGGACCGCGATACGCCGCCAGCATGCCGCGCAGCTCGTGCACCACCGACGACGGCTCCAGCTCCTCGCCGGTCTCCTCGTCGCGCGCGACGTAGCTGACGTAGAGCCGGTCGCGGGCCGACAGCACCGCCTCGAGGAAGGTGTAGCGGTCGCGCTCGCGCGGGCCGGTCTCGCCGGCGCGCGGCGGGCTGCCGGTGCGCAGGTCGAGCGACAGATCGCGCTCGCCGGCCGGGAAGTGACCGGCGCCGAGGCCGGCCAGGAACAGCACCCGGTACGGCAGCGGCCGCATCGGGGCCAGCGGCGCCACCAGCACCGCGTCGCTGGGCAGGTCGCCGCCGGCCGAGCGCAGGCCGGACAGCGCGTCGCGGGCCAGCTCGCGCGCGGTGCGGTAGCCTACCGGCCGTCCGCTCAGGTCGAGCGCCGCCAGCTGGCGGATCGCCTCGCGGCAGCGGTCGAGCGCGCGCTCGTCGGCCGGCGTGACCGGGACCAGGTAGCTGGCCGCCAGCGCGTCCAGGTGGCGGGCCCACTCGGCCAGCGGCCGCTCCAGCTCGCGGCAGGCGCGCGCGTCGGCGATGAGCGAGCGGGCCAGCATCGCGAAGCGGGCCGCGCTGCGCCGCTCGTCCTGGGCCACGCGCGCCGGTCGATAGACCTGTCCGCCCACGCGCAGGCCCGGCGGCGCCCCGGCGTCGTCGTCGTGGGCCATGAAGCTGCCCAGGGCCAGCCGGCGCACGCCCTGGTCCCAGTTGAAGACGTCCCTCTCTATATATGTGCCGCGGTGGTCGCGCTGATCCGCGCCGTGCACGATGCCGAGCTCGTCGCACCAGCGGATCCAGTCGTCGCGATCGATCTCCGGGTGGCCGGCCAGCACGGCCGGGTGGACCATGAGCCCGAGCAGCTCCGGCCGGGTGAAGCGTCCCAGTGGCAGATCGAAGAGCAGATCGATCGCCTCGACAACGCGGCTCTCGCTCTCCAGCGGCAGGTCGGCCACCCGGTGCCGGATGCCGCCCAGCTCGCCGAACACCGCCCCGACCTGGGCCTGGTAGCGCTCGCACTCGTCCGGCGCCAGCAGCACCGCGATGTCGCACAGGCGCAAGGTCGCGTCCTCGGCGAGCAGCGCGGCGATCTCGTTGCCGATGATCTCCAGCTCGCGCCGCACGCCGGGGCAGGCGAGGATGCGCACGCTGCGATCGCCCGCCGGGGCCGGCCGCGGCTCGCGGCCGCCCGCCCGGTCCAGGATGTCCTGCTGCAGGCGGGCCAGGGCGCTGGCCTCGTCGCCGGTGGCCGCGTCGGCGAAGCGGTCGCGGAAGTCCCAGCCGCTCATCCGGTTGAGCGCCGCGACCTGCTCGCGGCCGGGCCGCCCCCACAGCGCCAGCGCCGGCGGGTCGACCTCGCCCGCGCCGCTCTCGGCCTGGCGCGCGCCCGACACATCGTCCCAGAACTCGCGGCACGGGTTGAGCGCGTAGATGCGCAGGTCGCACGCCTGGGCCAGTCCGTCCAGGATCGGCCAGTAGCCGCGCGCCAGGTGCGAGAAGCCGAGCATGTGGATCGCCGGCGCCGGCAGCGTCACGTCCGCCGGCGCGAGCGCCGAGAACAGCGCGGGCAGCGGCGCCCAGCGCGCGCCCGGGCCGGCCAGGCGCGCCGCCATGCCGCCCGGCGCGAACAGCGCCAGCCACAGCCGGCGCTGCCAGCGCTCGAGCGCGCTGACCTGTGCGCCCCGGTCCACGCCGGACCAGGCCGCCACCATCTCCGGCCGCGACATGGCGTAGTCGAGCAGGAGGTCGGCCAGCTCGCCGGCCAGCTGGACGCGGCGCAGCTCGCCGGCCCCGTCGCGCGCCCCGATGTAGTCGCGCACCGGCGGCCAGCTCCGGGTGCAGGGCGTCGCCGTCCTCGAACAGCGCGAGGATCAGGATCTGCAGGAAGTGGCGGTCGAGCACCCGCCACGGGCGCCCGGCCTGGACCAGCTCGGCCAGGAAGCGGTCCAGGTGGGGGAAGCGCAGGTTGGCGGCGATGCCGATGCGGCGGGCCACCTCGCGCCGCGCGTACGCCGCGACCATCTGGTTGGGCACGACGACCACCTGGGGTGCGAGCGGATCGACGCCTGCACCCCGGCGCGCCTGCGCCAGGTCGTCGGCCAGAGCGGCCACCAGCTCCTCGAACCGGTTGCTGTAGAGAAGGTGCAACACGCGGTCACTCGACGACACGGTACCGGAAGCCTCTGATCGCGGTGCGCGCGCGCCGGGAGTAGGATGCCGGGACATGAATCGGCCCACCGCGAACGACGTCGATGGCCGCGCAGCCGCGAGCCCCACGCACCTCGTGTCGCACAGGGCCGGACGGCGCCGCGTTCGACGCGCGCCAGGCGTGGGCCGCCAACCGCCTGTGGATGGAGACCTCCAACCTCAAGACCAGGCGCTGGGGCGGCAAGGGACCCCATCACTGGTACGCGCTGCTGGCCGCCACTCGCGCGTTCGACTGGGTGCTGCGCGCCGCCAGCCAGCACGAGCGCGGCTATCGCAACGCCTGCGACCTGGTGGTGCGCGACCTCGATCACGAGCTGGAGCGCCTGCCGCCCGCCTTCGACGGCTTCTCCATCCTGCACCTGTCGGATCTCCACCTCGACGGCATGCCGGAGCTCGTCAACATCATCCTGGCCGGGCTGGGCGACCGCGGCGTTCGATCTCTGCGTCCTGACCGGCGACTACCGCACCGAGCTGCACGGGCCGATCGCCGAGGTGATGCGCTCGCTGCGCCGCCTCGTGGCGGGCCTGCACCCGCGCCTCGGCACGCTCGGCCATCCTGGGCAACCACGACGACTGTCACATGGTGGCGCCGCTCGAGGAGATGGGCGTGCGCATGCTGCTCAACGAGAGCGTGACGATCGAGCGCGGCCGGGTCGCAGATCCTGGTGGTCGGGACCGACGACGTCCACTATTACTACACCGACCAGGCGCTGCACGCGCTCGAGCGCGCCGCCGACGCGCCGTTCAGCATCGCCCTGGTCCACTCGCCCGAGCTCTACGACGTCGCCTCGCGCATGGGCATCGACCTCTACCTCTGCGGCCACACCCACGGCGGCCAGATCTGTCTGCCCGGCGGCATCCCGATCATCACGCACCTCAGCCGCGGCCGCCGCTACTTCCGCGGCGTGTGGCAGCACGGCGCCATGCGCGGCGTCACGCACTGCGGGATCGGCACGTCGGGCATCCCGGTCCGCTTCAACACGCGCGGCGAGATCCTGATCCACCACCTGCGCGCGCCGGCGTGAGCCCGATGGCGATGGCGCCCCGGCCCCGGATCCTCGATCGACTTCGCGCCGTCCCGCCGCGCGCCCAGCTCGCGGCCGGGTGGATCGCGCTGCTCGCGGCCGCGTCGATCTGGTTCTTCGCCGGCACCGACGCGCGCGGCCGCACCGCCCGCCTGTCCGCCGACGGCGAGTACTATCACGTGTACCTGCCCACGCTTGGTGCTGGACCGCGATCTCGACTTCGCCAACCAGTACGCGATCACGAAGAACTGGTACCGGTTCGGCAAGACCGAGATGGGCCGGCCGGGCAACGTGTTCGGTATCGGACCGGCGCTGTTCGAGCTGCCCGCCTTCCTCGTCGGCCACGTGGCGGCGCGCGCCAGCGGTGCGCGCGCCGACGGCTTCTCGGCCGCCGAGGTGCTGCCGTCGCTGTACATGTCGCTGCTGGCGTCGCTCGGCGCGCTGGTGCCCGCCTTTCTGCTGCTGCGCCGGCGGCTGGGCGGCGCGCTGGCGCCGGTGCTCGCGCCGCTGCTGGTCGCGGCGGCCGGGCCGGTCGTCTACTACGCGATCCGCCAGCCCGGCTACGCGCATCCGTTCGCCACCTTCTTCGTCGCGTGGCTGGTGGAGCGCTGGGACGCCTCGTTCGACGGCGGCCCGCAGGCGCGCTCGCTCGGCACGTGGTCGATCTTCGGCCTGCTGGTCGGCGCGAGCGCCCTGGCCCGGCCGCAGTGCGCGCTGTGGGCGGTGCTGTTCGTCGCGGCCGCCGTCGACGACGCCCGCCGGACCGCGGCCCTGAGCCCGGTCTCGCGGCGGGCGACGGCGCGCATGATCCTGGTCATGGTGGCGCCGCGCTGGCTGGCCGGCGCGCTGGTCGCTGTCGTCGTGTTCGCGCCGCAGATGCTGGCGTGGAAGGCGCTGCACGGGTCGCTGGTCGTGACGCCGCAGGGGCCCGGCTTCATGTGGTGGGGCGAGCCGGCCTGGAGCGAGGTGCTGTTCTCGTCGCGCAACGGCCTCTTGCCGTGGGCGCCGCTCTACGCGCTGGCGGCGGCCGGCCTCGCGGTGGCCGCGTTCCGCACGCCGCGCGTCGGCATCGCGCTGGTCGCCGGCGTCGCGCTGCAGAGTGCTGGCCAACGGAGCGGTGTGGGACTGGTGGGCGGGCGGATCGTTCGGCGGGCGGCGCTTCGACTCGGCGTACATCGCCTTCGCCTACGGGCTGGGCGCGCTGGTCGGCGTGGCCGGGCGCTGTGGCGCGAGCGTACCCGGCGGGCGCGCGCCGGTCAGGTCGCGGTCGCGGCCGCGCTGCTCGTCTCGATCCTCCTGGCCGCGGCCAATCTGTCTCTGGCCGGCCGCGAGTCGGGCCCGACAGTGCGCATCTACGGCGGCGAGGCGGCGTCTCGCATCATGGCGCGCAAGATCCGCGGGCCGCTGGGTCGGATCGCGGCGGCGGCCTCGTCGCGGCCAATCTGCCCGCGCGCCTCCTGTTCGCGTGGCGCCACGACACGTCGCTGGGCGCGTACGACCGGGTTGTCGGCGTCCACCAGCTGGGCGAGCTCTACCCGGGCCTCAACAGCATCGTGGGCAAGACGCAGCAGCCGATCGCGCTCGACCGCCCCGGGCGCGCCGAATCTGGTCGGGTTCGCGCCCGGCCCGGCCCCGAAGACCGCCACGCATGATCGACGCGCGCGCCGTGGTCCTTGTCGGCCTCAACCGCCGCGACCCGATCACGTTCACCGCGCGCGCCAGCAGCGCCACCGCGGGCACCATCGAGCTCTGGCTCGACGGCGCTCGTCTCGCCACCGCCCCGCTCGCCGCCGAACCGGTCCAGGTCCGCGGCACGATGCCGCGCGCCCGCCGCGGCGTGAACGAGCTGGAGATCCGCGCCCCGGCCGGAACCGTCCTCCATTCGCTCGACGTCCGGGCACCCGCGCCCGGCCGGCGACTGACCGTCGAATCGCGAACGCGAAGTGCGAAGGCGGGGACGCCAAACGCCAAGGCGCCAAGGGCCCGGTTCGACCAACGTCTCCTGTGGCGGTGCCGGAACGCGGTGCCCGAGGGCCCCCTTGGCGCTTGGCGACTTTGCGTCCTTCGCGCTTTCGCGGTGAACGATCAGTCGGCGGCCGGGGCGCGGCCACGAAGACACACGGGCAGGACGGGACGACAAGGCTGCCGTCGGTGAGCTCCAGCTCCACGTCTTCAGCCACGGTGGCCAGGTGATCGAGCGGCTCGTCCTCGACGGTGCTGGCGGCCAGGGGGCTGCCGCTCTCCTCGAGGAAGCGATGCAGTGCCGCGGGGTCCTCGAAGCGTGCGCAGGCTGCTGGCGTCAACCGCGAAGTGGTGGGCGCGGAATCCGAACGCGGCGACCCAGGCGGCGTACTCGCTCTCGGCTCGCAGCTGCTGGTAGGCAGACGCGGACAGCGGCCAGCGGCGGCCGGAGATGGCGAAGCTCGGGTGGGCGGCGGCGCCCGGCTCGAGGTGGCCGACCAGGTCGCGGACGAGCGACTGCGCCTCGCGCGACAGCTCGTCGACCAGGAGCGAGCTGATCGAGCACGGCCGGTCTGGCGGCCGTCGCGGTGCTCGTAGGCGTAGACGATGAGCTTGCGCTCCGGCAGCTCGTAGCTCTGCGCCGCCTCGTAGCCGCCGGCGACGAAGGCGCGGTCGAGCGCGTCGATGTCCACCTCCGGCACATCGAAGGTGCGCAGCGCGATGTGCTGGCTGCGCACGACTCTCGTCGCGCTCGCGCAGGAGCTGGTGGATGCGCGCCACCTGCGGCGCCACCGCCGCGTGATCGGTCCACAGCGAGTCGAGGAGCTCGTCGAGCTGAGACATCGACCGGAGTTTACCCAGACTCGCCCGATTGCGAGCCCCGGGCCTGGACGTGACCGCCGGGTGCGACGGCGCCGCCGGAAGAATCGATCGCCACGGTGGCGGCGTGCGGCTCGACCGCGGCGTGGCCGCGCCGGCTCTGCACCGCCTCGCCGTTGCCGCCGCCACCACGAGCCGGCCTCGGCCTCGTTCCACGGCTCGGCGCCGCTGGCGAGCAGCGCGTCGCGCAGGTCGGCGGCCGTCGCCGGGCGCTCGTCCGGCTTGCTTGGCCAGGCATCGCATCACCAGCGCGCTCAGCCGCTCCGGGCAGCGGCCGGCCGAGCCGCTCCTGGGGCGGCACCGGCGCGGCCGTCAGATGGAGGGCGCACAGCTCCACCACGCTGCCGGCGGTGAACACCGGCCGCCCGGTCAGCAGGAAGTAGGCCGACCGCGCCGAGCGCGTAGAGGTCGCTGCGCGCGTCGACGCTGGCCGGGTCGCGGATCGCCTCGGGCGACAGGTAGAGCGGCGTGCCGGTGATGGCGTCCCGATCGTGCTCAGCGACAGCGTCGCCGTCGCCGGCGACGCCATGCGGTCCTTGACCAGCCCGAAGTCGACGACCTTGGCCACGTCGTGGGCGCCGCCGCGCTCGGCACAGGATGATGTTGGCCGGCTTGATGTCGCGGTGGATGAGCCCGACGCCGTGCGCCTCGCTCAGCGCGCCGCACACCTGGGCCAGGATGTGCACGACCCGGCCCGGCGGCTGCGGGCCGTCCGCGCTCGACCAGGTGCTTGCAGATCCACGCCGTCGAGGAACTCCATCGCGTAGTAGAAGACGCCGTCGGGCGTGCGCCCGTAGTCGTAGATGGCGACGGTGTTCGGGTGGGTGAGCGTGGCGGTGAGCTGCACCTCGCGCTCGAAGCGGGCGATGCTCTGCTCGCCGGCCTTGTCCGGCGGCAGGAGCTTGATCGCCGTCGGCCGGCGCAGCATCGCGTGGCGCGCGCGGTAGACCGCGCCCATGCCGCCCTCGCCGATCTTCTCCTCGAGCGTGTACTGGCCGAGCTGGGTCGCCTCGCGCACCTGCTGGCGCAGGCCGTAGATCACGCGCGACGTGACCGTCGAGAGGACGACCGGCAGCGACACGTAGGCGGCGAACTGCACGATGCCGAACACCTTGTCGACCGGGGTCATCCCGGTGCCGATACGCGCGCAGGAACACGATCGCCGCCAGGATCGGGACGGTCGCGCCGACCGGCGATCCAGAAGGTGCGGCGCGGCGAGCTCGGCACCAGCACCGCCCGGCCGATGAGCGTGTTGGTGAAGGCGATGATCATGACCAGCGACGCGAACGCGCCGCTGAGCGCGCGCGGCAGCCGCGCCTCGTCGCCGGGAGGGTCAGCGCCCATGAGCGCGTAGAACAGGCCGACCAGGATGAAGCCGCCGGCGTCGATCCAGGTCGAGCGCGGCGGGCGAGCGCTGGCCGCGCCGGCAGAGCAGCCAGATGAGCGCCAGCACCGCGCACGAGGCCAGGTGGGCCAGCTCGCTCGGCACCAGGAAGATGCGCGGGGTCGAACATCCCCGCCCTCAGCTCCAGGACAGCGGACCAGGGCGAAGAACCCGAAGTCGAGGAAGAACAGGACCCGCGCGAACAGCGCGATGCGGCACTGCAGGAAGGCGCGGCCCTCCGCCGAGTCTCGCGGGACCGACGCGGAGAGCGACATGCGGCAACTATACCGGCTGGCCGCCGCCGCGCCCGGGGCGATCGAGGCGCCGGCTCCTCGACGCGCCGCGCTGCGCGCAGATCCAGCGCGGTAGCGCGGCGGCGCCAGCACGCCGAGCCGCCGCGCCACCAGCGAGCCATCCGCCCCCGCGCGGCCCACGACCCAGACCTTGTAGCCGGGCCCGGCGATGCGCGGCACCGCGAGCGGTCCGGTCAGGCGGCGCGCCGGCCCGCGCGTCGGGCGCAGCCACAGCGCCGCGCCGCGCCGCTCCACGACGCCGACCAGCGGCGCGCCCTCGCCGGCCACGTCGACGATGCGGTAGTCCGCGCCGCCGGCCAGCACGCTGACCCGGTGCCCGTCGAGCCGCGACGAGCTCGGCGGCGATGTCGCCGCGCGTCGGCGCACGTCGCGCGCGCGCCGGAATGACGCCGGGCGGCGGTGCCGCCGCAGCCGCGCCGGCGGCGAGCGCGACGGCGATCACCGCCACGCGCGATGCTGCGCCCGGCGCCCTCACGCCGCCATCACGCGTCACGGCGCCTTCTCGCCGTCGAGGCCGGCCAGGTAGTCGCTCAGCGCCAGCAGCGCGTCCACCTCGAGCGTGCGCGAACGCGAGCCCCATGCCGGCGTCGCAGCCGGGCGGCAGCCGGCCCGGCTCGGCCAGCCACCTGACCTCGGCGCGCAGCTCGCACGGTTCCGCTCGGCCCGGGCAGGTCCAGCTCCACCTCGAGATCGGTCCCGACCGGGAGCGATCGATACGTCGCGACGAACGCGCCGCCCACACCGAGGTCGCGCGCCAGCGTCGAGACCCACTCCGCGTCCCCGCCGAGCGCTCGAAACCGCAGCCGCACGCGCTGCCCGTCGCGCGACTCGGCCGCGAAAATGAGCGCGTCGCTCCGATCTCAATTCGGGTAAGTTTCCCACCACGTCCTTTTGGCCCGCGTCGGCCAGTGGTTCCGTTCCCATCCCTATTGTGCCGCTTCGGCCGTGAGAGTAGGGTCCACGCGCGTGAAATATCACCTGATTGGCATCGGGGGTACGGGGATGGGCGCCCTGGCGGGGCTGCTCAAGGCCAGCGGACACGACGTCCGCGGGTCCGACGCCGCCGTGTATCCGCCCATGAGCGACCAGCTCAAGAGCCTCGGCATCCCGGTGTTCGAGGGCTTCCGGGCCGAAAATCTGGCCTGGGGTCCGGAAGCGGTCGTGGTCGGCAACGTCTGCACCGCAGATCATGTGGAAGTGCGCGAGGCGCAGCGCCTCGGCCTGCCGCTGCGCTCGCTCCCGGGCACCCTGGGCGAGGAGCTGCTGGCCACCCGCCGCTCGCTCGTCGTCGCCGGCACCCACGGCAAGACCACGACCGCGTCGCTGCTGGCCCACATCCTGATCAGCGCGGGCCGCGATCCGTCCTGCTTCATCGGCGGCGTGCCGCTCGATCTCGGCACCGGCTTTCGCCTCGGCAGCGGGCCGGAGTTCGTCATCGAGGGTGACGAGTACGACTCCGCGTTCTTCGACAAGGGCTCCAAGTTCTTCCACTACCGGCCGAGCATCGCGATCCTCACCTCGATCGAGCTCGACCACGTCAACATCTTCTCGTCGCTCGACGCGGTGCGCTCCGCGTTCGACCGCTTCCTGTCGCTCATCCCGGAGCAGGACGGCCTGCTGGTGGTCTCGGCCGACGATCCTGAGGCGCGCGCGGCGGCCGAGCGCGCGGCCGGCTCGCGCTTCGAGACCTACGCGGTCCTGCACGACGACTCGGCCCGCGGCGATCCGACCGGCGAGGACACGCTCGACGGCGCGGCGCCGGTCCGCCGGTCGGCGCGGCGACCCAGCACGAGGCGCTGGCCACCTGGGAGGTGACCGGCGTCGAGTACCTCAAGAGCGGCCGCGCCCGCTTCGAGCTGCGCCGCGGCGGCGAGCGCTACGACACTTACGAGAGCATCCTGAGCGGCACGGCCAACTTCGGCAACGCCGCGGCCGCCGTCGCGGTGGCCCACGCGCTCGGCGTCGAGCAAGGAGCACATCCGCCGGGGCATCGGCACCTTCGCCGGCGTGACCCGCCGCCAGCAGTTCCGCGGCGTGGCCCAGGGCGTCTACGTGCTCGACGACTACGGCCATCACCCGACGGCGGTGGCGCGCACCCTGCTCGGGCTGCGCCGGCGCTTCCGCGGCCGCCGACTTGTCGCGCTGTACGAGCCGCGCTCCGCTACCTCGCGGCGCAACACGTTCCAGAGCGAGTTCGTGGCCGCCTTCGCCCACGCCGACGCGGTCGTGATCGGCCCGATGCACGATCCGTCGCGCATCCCGGCCGAGCAGCGCTTCGACCCGGAGCGGCTCGCGCGCGACCTGCACCAGGGCAGCACGCCGGCCACCTACATCACCAAGATCGACGACATCGTCAAGCACACGGTCGAGCTGGTGCGGCCCGGCGACGTCGTGGTCGTGTTCAGCTCCGGCGCGTTCGGCGGCATCCACGAGCTGCTCCTGGCCGCGCTGGGCGACGCGGTCATCCCGGCGCGGCCGCGCGACATGGGCGACATCCGCACGCTGCTCAAGTCGCTCGACCTCGAGTGGGCCGACCTGCGCGACGAGGACTACCGCAACTTCTACGTCCTCATCAACGAGCACGGCTTCGTCGGCTGCATCGGCATCGAGGTGTTCGGCGAGGACGCGGTGCTGCGCTCGCTGGCGGTCAACAAGTCCGCGCGCGGCCACGGCTACGGCTGGATGCTGGCCGACACCGCGATCAACCAGACCCGCCGGCGCGGGGTCAAGCGCATGTACCTGGTCACCGACAAGATCGCGAGCGACTTCTTCGCCGAGCAGCACGGCTTCCGCGTCGTCGATCTGTCGCTCGTGTCGCCCGACGCGCTGCGCTCCCCCACCTTCAAGATCAGCGGCACGCGCGGCAAGAACGCCATCGCGATGCGCCTCGATCTGTAGTCGGCGAGCAGGAGCAGCCACGGTGGCGCTCGACGGGCCGCAGCTGGACGAGGCGCTCGCCGTTGCCCGCCAGGTGGTCGGCGAGGCGTCTGCCCTGCTGCGCGGTGTGCACGCGCTGGGCGAGCACGTGGAGCCGGTCGGGTTCAAGACCACGATCCGCGATCCGGTGACCGCGTGGGACACGCGCATCGAGGACCTCATGCGCGAGCGGCTGGGCCGGCTCTCGCCCGGCGTGCCGATCGTCGGCGAGGAGCGCGGGCTGGCGCGGCGGGCCGGCGCCGTCGACCCTGCGCTGGCTCATCGATCCGATCGACGGAACCGTCAACTTCTCGCACGGCGTGCCGCTCTACGGCATCACCGCGGCGCTCGAGGAGGACGGCTACCCGGTTGTCGGCGTCATCGCGGCGCCGGCCCTGGGCTGGGAGGCGTGGGCGCGGCGCGGCGGCGGTGCCTTTGTCGGCCCGATCGAACATCGGCCGGCACAGGCGCCGAGGACGGGCAGCGGCTCCATGTCAGCACCACGTCGGATCTGGAGCGCGCCATGCTGGCCACCGGCTTTCCGTACGACCGCGCCACCAGCCACAAGAACTTCGCCGAGTGGGAGCACTTCCAGATCATGGCCGGAGCCTGCCGCCGGTTCGGCGCCGCCTCGCTCGACCTGGTCATGGTCGCGCGCGGGTGGCTCGACGGCTACTGGGAGAGCGGACATCGAGGCCTGGGACCTGTCGGCCGGCGCGCTGCTGGTCGAGGAGGCGGGCGGTCAGGTGACCGACATCACCGGCGGACCCTTCGTCTCCGATACCGGACGGGCCCTGGCCACGAACGGTGCTATTCATGTGGAGATGCTCGAGCAGCTCGCACTGGTGCGGGCCCGACGGGAGAGGGACGCATGAGGCGCGCGGCGCACGTGTGGCTCGCGCTCGCGGTCTGCGCGGCGCCGGCGGCCGCCCAGGAACCGCGCGGCGAGCCGAAGCCGGAGAAGAGGAGCGAGGCGACGCCGGAGGCAAAGGGCGGCGCCCCGAGCGGCGACAAGAAGAGCGCCCGCATCGACGTGGAGGCCGCGCAGGCCATCCTCGCGGTGCAGCGACTCGACGGATGGCTGCTGGCCCAGTCGACCGGCGTCGCCAATCCGATCGCCGTCGAGCTGGTGGCGCCGGCCGGCGCGACGACGCACGCGTGGTTCTACTACATCCCGGCCCAGGGCGAGCCGAGCGCGCTGTTCCACCAGAGCGACGCGGCCGCCTTCCAGTCGGTGCCGGGCCAGAAGATCGAGTACAGCGACCACCGCGCGCTCAAGGACGGGCTGCGCGCCACGCTCAAGGGCGCGCGCCGCGTCGCGATGGAGTACGCGCCGCGCTCCGGCATCCCCGGCCTCACGCGCGTCGATGCCGGCACCGTGAGCCTGGTGCGCACCCACGGGGTCAAGGTCGCCTCGTCGGCCGAGCTGGTGCAGTTCACCAAGTCGCTGTGGGGCCCGGAGGGACGCGTCGCGCATTACGTCGCCATCCACCACCTGGCGCGGCTCAAGGACGCCGCCCTGGCGCGCGTGGCGGCCGATCTGCGGGCCGGCCGTCCCATCACCGAGCTCGACGTGCAGCTCTTTCTGAAGAAGGGCTACCGGACCCGCGCGCTGGAGGGCCCGCCGCCGGTGGTGGCGGCCGGCGCCAACACAGCCGATCCGCAGTACGTGCCCGACGCGCGCCGCTCCGCCACCATCAAGCGCGGCGACCTCATCCTGATCGATCTCTCCGGCCGTCTGGCCGACGGGCCGCGCCCGATCTACGCCCGCCTGGCCTGGGTGGCCTACGCCGGCGACGCGGTGCCGCCGCGCTTCAGCGAGGCGTTCCGCACCGTGGTCGCGGCGCGCGACGCCGCGGTCGGCTTCATCGAGGAGCGGCTCGCGCGCCGGCGCGTGGTCAAGGGCTTCGAGGCCGACAAGAAGGCGCGCGCCGTCATCGCGCAGGCCCGCATGGGCGACAAGTTCGTCCACCGCACCGGTCACTCGCTCGACACCAGCCTGCAGGGCGACGGCGCCAACCTGGACGACTACGAGACCCACGACACCCGCAACCTGGTCATGGGCTCCGGCTTCACCGTCGGTCCCGGCGTGTACCTGCGCGGCGAGTTCGGCCTGCGCTCGGTGGTGGACGTGTACGTCGGCCGCAAGGGGGTCGAGGTGACCAGCCCCGCGCAGCAGACGATCACGCCGCTGCTCGCACCCTGACGGGCCGTGGTGTACGCCGAGACCAAAGCCGCCATCCTGGCCGGCGGTCGCGCCACCCGCATGGACGGGCGCAACAAGGCGCTGGTCGAGGTGGAAGGCCGCACCATCCTCGATCGCCTGCTCGACGCGCTGCGCCCGCCGTTCGGGCCCGGCGCGCTGGCCGCCGTGCTCGCCACCGACGCGACGCCGGCCGACGAGGCGCCGTTCGCGGCCCGCGGCCTCGCGCTGCTGCGCGACAGCGCGGGCGGGCAGGGCCCGTTGGCCGGTCTGGCAGCGGCGCTCGACTGGTGCGGCGACGCGCTCCTGTTCGCCGTCGCGTGCGACATGCCGTTCGTCGACCGTCGCGTGATCGAGATCGTGATCGATCGCGCGCGCGCGTCGGCGGCGGACATCGCGCTGCCGATCGCGGGCGGACGCCATCAGCCGCTCCTGGCCTGTTACTCCCCGCGCTGCGGCGCGCTCGTCGCTCGACAGCTCGCCGCCGGCGCGCGCCGGATGAGCGCGCTGCCCGACGCGGCGCGCGCTGCCGGCCTCGTCGTCGACGAGATCGACGAGAACGAAATCCGGACCGTCGATCCGCAGCTGCGTTCGTTCGTGAACATCAACCGCGCATCCGATCTCACGGATTGATGTGGCGATCGTGCGCGTTGCGTCCGGAAGGTCGCGAACACGCGAGGACGCGAGGACGTGGTGAGCGCGGCGACGGACCCTCCGGAGGTCATCTGCCGCACCGCCGACGGTTCAGATTCACACATCGCGCGTGCGTGATTGCGCATGCGATGCGCACGTGCGCGCGCGTCGTCGCCGTCGAGGTCGGCTCGGATCGTGCACGCGGCACTAGCATCTTTACGAGCGCGGTTGCCGCGAGTATGGTGCGACTTCGATGCGCGTCGGCTCGGTCGATATCTCGATCCCGGTGCTGCTGGCGCCGATGGCAGCGGTGACCGACCTGCCGTTCCGCACCGTCTGTGAGGAGCTGGGCGCCGGCTTCACCATCACCGAGTTCCTCTCTGCCCACGCCATCACCGCCGGCGATCCGAAGACCATCGCCAAGATGACGCCGAGCCTGGACGGCCGTCCGCTTCGGCGTGCAGATCTTCGGCCGCGAGCCCGAGCGGATGATCGAGGCGGCGCGCACCGCCGTGTCGATCGGCGCGTCGCTCGTCGACATCAACATGGGCTGCCCGGCCAAGCGCGTCGTCGCCGGCGCCTGCGGCTCGGCGCTCATGCGCGAGCCGGCGCTGGCCCAGGAGCTGGTGCGCGCGGTGCGCTCGGCGTTGCCGGACCAGGTGCCGGTCACGGTCAAGCACCGCGCCGGCTGGGACGAGCTTCACCGTCAACGCGCCCGAGTTCGCCTGCGCGATGGTCGAGGCGGGTGCGCGCATGATCACGGTGCACGGACGCACGCGCACCCAGGGCTTCTCCGGGGTGTGCAATCGCGATGTCATCCGGCGGGTACGCGACGCGCTGCCCGCCCATGTGCCGGTGGTGGGAAACGGGGACGTGGCGACGGTGGAGGACGAGAGGCGCATGCGGGAAGAGACCGGATGTGACGCGGTCATGATCGGCCGCGGTGCCATGGGCAACCCATGGCTGTTCGCGCGGCTTCGCGCCGTGCGGAGCGGCTCGCCGGATCCCGGCGCGCCCACATTGATCGAGCGGCGCGCGCGTGTTCCTGCGCCACGTCGATCTGCTGGGCCGGCTGCGGCCCGGGGCCAAGCTCCTCCACGAGGTGCGCAAGGCCTCTGCCTGGTACGTCAAGGGGCTTCACGGCGGCAGCGCGCTTCGCAGCCGGGTGTGGAATCTCGTCCGACCGGAGGACGTTGTCAGCTCCGTGCTCGAACACATCGATCAGCTCACCGCCCGCTCCTCCACACCGGTCGTCACGGTCCCGGCAGCGACGGCATCCGCGCAGGCGCTCCGCGCCGCCCCACGAGTTCCCCCAGGTGTGGAACCGAACGGTCTGCTTGCGGGACCCCCGTAGGGGCCTGAGCGATCGACCCCCCTGACGCCTGCGATGCCCCGCCGAACCAATCCGCGCGAGCTCCTCATCTGCGAGAGCGAGTCGATGCGCTCGGTCGTGACCGCCGTCGAGGAGGCGGCCGCCCACGACGACCCGGTGCTCATCCTGGGCGAGCCTGGCACCGGCCGCGAGCTGGTGGCGCGCATCATCCACCTGGCCAGCCGCCGCCGGAAGCGCGAGCTCGTCACCGTTCGCGCCGGCGCCGCGCCCAAGGCGATCTTCGTCGACGAGATCGAGGGCTCGTCCGACAGCGCGTTCCACCGGGCCAGCGGCAGCTCGCTGCTGGTCAAGGACGTTTGCGATCTGACGCGCGCCGCCCAGCGCAAGCTCAGCCGCGTGCTGCGCTCGGTGCGCGGGCACGGCGGAGGTGCCGGCGCCGGTGCCGCCGGTCTACGACGTGCGCGTGCTGGCCACGTGCGCGCCCGGTCTCGATCGCGCGGTCGCGGCCGAGGTGTTCAACCGCGTGCTGTTCGAGCGCCTGTCCACCTGCGTGATCAGCGTCCCGCCCCTGCGCGAGCGCGTGCCGGACATCGTCCCGCTCGCGACGCAGCTCATCCGTCAGTACGCGCGCGAGATCGGGCGCAACAAGATGACCATCTCCACGCGCGCCTACGATCGACTCGTCGCGTACCCGTGGCCCGGCAACGTGGCCGAGCTCAAGGGCATCGTGCGCCGCCTCGTCGTTAACGTGCGCCGCAGCCACGTCGAGGCCGGCGACGTCGACGCCGCGCTTCCGCTCCTTGCCGAGCGCGTGCCGCTCGAGCAGATGTCGCTCGAGGAGATGGTGCGCTGCAAGCTGGCCGCGTTCCTGCGCCGGCTCGACGGCTACCCGGTGGCGGGAGTTCACGAGGACGTGCTCGCGCGCGTCGAGCGGCCGCTGCTCGACCTGGTCATGGAGCACACCGGCGGCAATCAGGTGAAGGCCGCCGAGATCCTCGGGACTCAACCGCAACACCCTGCGCCGCAAGCTGACCGAGCACGGCCTCACCGGGGCGCGCGGCGCGCGTGGAGCCGGCGCGGATCGCGCGGACTCCCGCGACAAGAAGTCGCGCAGCATCCTCTGACAGGTGTCTATCAGTCAGGGGACCCTGCCGAATTGACGGCCGGTCAGGGCGTAATCACGTCCCCGGTCGAGCGTTGAGTCCTGAAGGGCTTGCCCCGTCAGGGGTGAATTCCGCGACAAGGGCGCTCGACATCCGGCGCCAGATCACGGCAAATCAGGTGGAAAAATCGAGAACGAGATGAGCACGTGGTTCTCGGCCCTCCGGCCCGGCCGCACGCGCTCGCAGTAAAAGGAGAGAACGATATGAAGAGAATTAACGGCATCGCGTTCGGCCTCGGCGCCCTCGGAATGTTCTTCGCTGCGTGCGGCGGCAGCAGCAAGGACGAGGAGACCACCCCGGCAGCTGCGGCTCCGGCGCGAGGCGCCCGCACCCGCAGCGGAGGGGCCGGCTGGCCCCCCGCACCTCAAGTTCGCCGAGATGACGGTGTACGAGGGGACGAACCCGATCTTCAAGATCCACGCTGACGGCAAGACCGAGGTCGCCTCGCCGCCCGCCGCCGCCGGTGGGCAGCCGACCTGGGCCGAGGGCCCGTCGGTCACCGCCGATGGCACCATCTCCTTCAAGCAGCAGAAGGTGGCCAAGGTCGAGCAGGACGGCACCGTCAAGAACCTCCGCACCGGCGACGTCATCCCGGTCAAGATCGGCACCGACACGCTGACCGCGCAGGGCGCGGGCGGCGAGATGGTCCTCCAGATCAAGGAGGACGGCACGATCGCGGTCCCCGGCGCGCCGCCGGACAAGGGCCTCAAGGTCGAGGGCGCGGCTGACGCCGAGACCCGCCGCACCGCCATCGCGCTGATCGGCGCCATCTTCCTGTCGGGCAAGACCCAGTCGGCGCCGCCGCCGGCGGAGGGCGGCGCGCAGCCTGCCCCGGGCGCGCAGCCCGCTCCGGGCGCCGGCGCCCAGCCGGCCCCGGCCGCTGGCGCTCAGCCCGCCCCGGCCCCCGCCCCGGCCCCGGCCGCGCCGACCCCGAAGAAGAAGTAGCCCGCGGGCGAGCGCCGCGCCGGCTAAACCGCCAAGGCGCCAAGATGCGCCAAGAGGGCTCGACCAGTCGCGACCGGCCGTCCGTCTTCGATTGCCTCGACCGAGGATGCAATCGAGCACGAACCGGCCGGCGGGACTGGTCGAGCCCTTCGGCGATCTTGGCGTCTTGGCGTTTTTCCGCGCGGCTGATCGCCGCAGGGCCCAGCGCGGGTCTGTCGTCGCCGATCTCGCCGCGCGCGCACTGGGCGCGCAGATCCTTCTCGCGCGATCCGAGCTGCGATGATCGCGTCGCGGATGCGGTCCGACATCTTCTTGTACAGCGCGGCGCGCGGCTTCTGCGTCGCCAGGTCGGAGTAGTCGAGGGGCTCGCCGATGCACACGATGACCGGCCGTTCGCGGCGGATGTCGCGGCGGTAGGTCGAGGTGATGTCCTCGAGGTAGCTGTTCGTCAGCCCGTTGATGAACGCCGGCACCACCAGCGGCCGCGCCTGCAGCACGATCTGCCCGATGCCCGGCTGCGCGGGCAGAAGAGCGTACGGATCGTCGCCCTTGTTGCGCGTCCCCTCCGGGTGCAGACCGACGAGCACGCCCGGCTCGGCGAGGTAGCCGATCATGCGGCGCAGGGCGTCCCGGTTCAGCTCCGACTTCGCCGTGTCGCGGAAGATGGGCGGATAGAGCGTGCCGCCGCCGACGAACAGGTTGACCAGCGCGCCCAGCGGTCGCTCGTAGAAGAAGTTCGAGCGCACCGGGAAGAACATCTTCCGCACCCACTTGGTGCCCTGCTCGTAGATCGCCCACATCGTGATGTAGGCGTCGAAGTAGCTCCGGTGATTGAGGCACACGACCACGCCGCCGTCGCGGCCGGGATCGGGCAGCAGCCACTCCATGTTGTCGGCCAGCACGCGGCGGCCGATGGCGTAGCGAACCCAGGTCTGGTTCACCGTGGTGAGAAACTTCTGCTGCAGCGCCTTCGGCGCCGGGCGCTCGTTGATGAACCGGCCCAGGGCCAGCATCGCGCGCTCGGAGCGGGTGAGAGGTCCGCTGGCTCTCCGCCTCGTCACTCACCGGCCGGTCATACCACAGGCTCGCGAGCAACCATGGTAGCGTGTGCGCCGGATGAACCCCGGCCACCGCCCGGCAGTCCAGCGCGCTGCCGCCTTTCCGGTCGCGGTCCGCCGGATCGCGGCCTCGGCTGCCGCCGCCGCGCTCGTCGCGCTGCCGGCGTGCGCCGCGGACGCGTGCTCGGATCGCGGCGAGCGCCGGCTCGCGCGTCTTGTCGAGCTTGTCATCGACGAGCCGGGGCCGACCGCCGACGCCGCCGAGGAGGCGCTGGTCGCGGCCGGTCCGGCCGCCATCCTCTACCTCGAGACCGGCCTGTACGACGCCGAGCCGGACGGCCGGCGCCGCCTGGCCCGCATCCTCGCCCGCATCGGCGATCGCGAGGGGCAGCCGATCCTGGCCCATCTGGCCCGCCACGATCCGGATCCGGACGTGCGCGCCGAGGCCGCCGCCGGCGCCCGCGCGCTGCCAGGCGCCCAGGCCGGCCGCCGCATGGCCGAAGATGGGTCCCCGCCTTGACATCTCGCCGCTTTCACTCGTAATTTCCCTGCGCCTGCGAGCCGCCGTGACACCCGAATTCTCCCCACAAGCGAAGCAGAAGATCGACGCCCTGCGCCGGCGCTATCCGAGCGCCCAGCCGGTCCTCCTGGCCGCCCTGCACCTGGCCCAGAAGGAGCACGGCGATCTGCGCGACGACGTCCTGCGCCTGGTCGCCGCCACGCTGGACCTGCCGTACGCCCACGTCTACGGCGTCGCCACCTTCTACACGATGTACCGGCGCACGCCGGGCGGCACCAACACGCTGCGCATCTGCACCAACGTCTCGTGCATGCTGCGCGGCGCCTACGAGGTGCTGGCGGCGTTCGAGAAGCAGCTCGGCCTGCGTCGCGGCCAGTCCAACGCCGACTTCACCATCGTCGAGGAGGAGTGCATCGCCGCCTGCGCCAACGCGCCGGCGGTCCTGTGCGGCACGCGCTACTTCCTCGACGTCACGCCCGAGCAGGTTCCGGGCATCGTGGCCGAGCTGAAGGCGGAGCCGCATCCGGAGTCGGAGGTGGCCTGAGATGCCGGCGAACAACGACACGAAGCTGGTCACGCGCAACTTCGGCAACGAGCGCGCCCGCCAGATCGCCGCCTACGAGGACATGGGCGGCTACAAGGCGCTGCGCAAGGCGCTGGGCATGGCACCGGCCGACATCGTCGCCGAGGTGAAGGCCTCGAACCTGCGCGGCCGCGGCGGCGCCGGCTTCCCGACCGGCATCAAGTGGGGCTTCATCCCCAAGGGCGCCGAGCAACGTGCACCTGGTGTGCAACGCCGACGAGTCCGAGCCGGGCACCTGCAAGGACCGCGAGCTCATGTACTGGGACCCGCACCTGCTCATCGAGGGCATGGTGATGAGCGCGTTCGCGCTCGGCGCGGTCCACAACTACATCTATATCCGCGGCGAGATGATGCGCGAGGTGCGTCGTCCTCGAGGCGCGCGGTGCGCGAGGCGTACGAGCGCGGCTACCTGGGCGAGAACATCCTGGGCAGCGGCTTCCGCTGCGAGATCACCGTGCACCGCGGGGCCGGCGCCTACATCTGCGGCGAGGAGACCGCGCTGCTCAACTCGCTCGAGGGCAAGCGCGGCTGGCCGCGGCTCAAGCCGCCGTTCCCGGCGGTCAAGGGCCTGTTCGACGAGCCGACCATCGTCAACAACGTCGAGACCCTGATGAACGTGCCGTTCATCATCGCCGACGGCGGGGCCAAGTTCGCCGAGCTCGGCGTCGGCCGGTCGGGCGGCACCCGCATCGTGTGCGTGTCCGGCCACGTCAACAAGCCGGGCGTCTACGAGCTGCCGATGACCATCACGTTCCGCCAGCTCATCGACGATGTGTGCGGCGGCGTGTGGAAGGGGCGCAAGGTCAAGCGGCCTCATCCCGGGCGGCTCGTCGATGCCGCCGCTCGACGCCGACGAGCTGGACGTGCCGGTCGAGTTCGACGCGCTCATGACCGACGAGCGCATCAAGCCGGTGCGAGGTGGCACCCGGCAAGCTGTTCAACATGGGCGGCGGCAAGCAGCTGCGCACCATGGCCGGCTCCGGCGGCATCGTCGTGTTCGACGACCAGACCGACGTGGTCGCGCTGTGCTGGCGCGTCATGGCCTTCTATCACCACGAGTCGTGCGGCCAGTGCACGCCGTGCCGCGAGGGCACCGGCTGGCTGGAGAAGATCTGCAAGCGCCTGGTCGACGGCGCAGGGTCGACCCGGCGACGTCGAGCTCCTGTCGGAGATCGCGCGTCGGCATCGCCGGCAACACGATCTGCCCGCTCGGCGAGGCGGCGGCCTGGCCGATGCTCGGCTTCCTGACCAAGTTCCGCGGCGACTTCGAGGCGCGCGTGCGCCGCCGCGAGCAGGCCCCGGCCCAGAAGCCGGGCGCGGCCGCGGCGATCGAAGGGAGACCGGCGTGAGGGCAGGGCATCGCGCGGTCGTCGCGGCGGTCGCGGTCCTGCTCGCCATCGCGCTGGGCGCGCCGCTGGCCGCCGCGCAGCCGGAGCCGTCCCGCCCCGCGCCCGAGGCGGCCCGCACGCGCGACGGATCGCGCAGCACCGAGCCCGCCGGCCACGAGGGCCACGATCACGGCCCGGGCGAGGCGCACGGAGACGAGAAGGGCGACGCGGCCGCGCACGGCGGCGGCGGCGGGGAGGGCTTCCAGAACGGCCGCGGCGCCGCGATGCTTTTCTGGATCCTGGCCTTCGCGACCGTCGGCGGCGCGCTGTTCGTCATCACGCGGCGCAACCTCATCGCCGCGGTCATGGGCATGGTCGGCACCTTCTTCGCACTGGCCGCGCTCTACGCCATGCTCTACGCCCACTTCCTGGCCGCCATCCAGGTCCTGGTCTACGCCGGCGCCATCATGGTGCTGTTCGTGTTCGTGGTCATGATCCTCAACCGGCCCGAGGACGAGCCGTGGGCGCTGCAGGGCCTGCTCGGCAAGGCGCTGGCCGGGCTGGCCATCCTCTACATGCTGGTCCGGGTCAGCGGCGTGCTGTGGGACGTCAAGGACACGCCGCACGCCGTGGTGGCCGCGCCGAAGCCGCAGATCGTCGACACGACCAAGACCGGCGTGCTGCAGACCCCGCGCCAGGCGTCCGAGCGCGTGGACGACTGGGGCTCGACCCGCGCGGTCGGCAAGGCGCTGTTCCGCGACTATCTGTTCCCGTTCGAGGCGGTCTCGCTGGTGCTGCTGGTCGCGGTCGTCGGCGGCATCGCGCTGTCGCGCCCGCACCGCGAGAAGGACGAAGCCGACGGCGAAGCGGACGGCGCGCAGGGCGGAAAACCATGAATGACATCTTCTACAAGCTGACGGTGAGCCACTTCCTGATCCTGGCCGCGGTGCTGTTCGCCATCGGCACGGCCGGCGTGCTCATGCGGCGCAATGCGCTCATCGTGATGATGTCGATCGAGCTCATGCTCAACGCGGCCAACCTGACCATCCTGGCCTTCGCCCGCTACCACGGCGGCGACGCCGGCCTGGAGGGACACGCCCTGGCCTTCATCGTCATCGCCGTGGCCGCCGCCGAGGCGGCGGTCGGTCTGGCCATCGTGGTCGCGCTGTTCCGCACGCGCCGCCACGCCGACATCGACCGCCTGACCCTCCTCAAGCACTGATCGATGCAAGAAGCGAACGTCCCGCTCTGGCTCATCCCGGCGCTGCCGCTCGCCGGCGCGGCCATCAACCTGATCGCCGGGCGACACATGTCGCGCCGCGCGGTCCACACGGTGGCTGTGCTCGCGGTCGCGGCCGCCTTCGTGTACGCCTTCTTCCTGGTCGTCCCGGTGCCGTTCACCGGCCAGGGCGGCGTCCTGTGGCATCTGTTCCGGGACTGGAAGGCGTCCGGCTCGCCCGAGACGATGGCGGGCCTGTTCGGCAAGCCGTTCGCCGATCCGTGGATCCAGGTCGGCAACCTGCGCATCGACCTGGCCTTCCGCATGGACACGCTGGCCGCGGTGATGGTCCTCATCATCACGTTCGTCGGCCTGCTCATCCACATCTACTCGACCGGCTACATGTCCGAGGAGCCGCGCTACGCGGCCTACTTCGGCTATCTCAACCTGTTCACCGGGGCCATGCTCATCCTGGTCCTGGGCAACAACCTGCCGGTCATGTTCATCGGCTGGGAGGGCGTGGGCCTCTGCTCCTACCTCCTCATCGGCTTCTGGTTCACCGAGGAGGCGTTCGCCTACGCCGGCCGCAAGGCGTTCATCGTCAACCGCATCGGCGACTTCGCCTTCCTGCTCGGCATCTGCCTGCTGTTCTGGTCGGTCGGCACGCTCGACTTCTGGGCCAAGGGCGACGGCGCGTCGCTGATGTCGGCGACCAGCGTGGAGGCGTACAGGAGCTCGATGTGGGGCGGCGAGCGGCTGGCCACCTTCGCCGGCGTGCTGCTGTTCATCGGCGCGTGCGGCAAGTCGGCGCAGATCCCGCTCTACGTGTGGCTGCCGGACGCGATGGCCGGTCCGACGCCGGTCTCGGCCCTCATCCACGCCGCCACCATGGTGACCGCCGGCGTCTACATGGTCGCGCGCATGTCGTTTCTGTTCGCGCACTCGACGACGGCCATGGCGGTCGTCGCCGGGGTGGGCGCGCTGACCGCGCTGTTCGCCGCCATCATGGCGTTCGCCCAGACCGACCTGAAGCGCGTGCTGGCCTACTCGACGGTGTCGCAGCTCGGCTTCATGTTCGTCGGCGTCGGCGTCGGGGCCTACGCGGCCGGCATCTTCCACCTGATGACGCACGCCTTCTTCAAGGCCGGCCTGTTCCTCGGCGCCGGCTCGGTGATGCACGCCATGAGCGGGTCGGGCGACATCACCAAGATGGGCGGGCTGCGCAAGAAGCTGCCCTACACGCACGTCTCGTTCCTCGTCTACTGCCTGGCCATCGCCGGCATCGTGCCGTTCGCCGGGTTCTTCTCGAAGGACGAGATCCTGGCGGGCGCCTTCGGGGCCAACGCGTCCGGCTGGTTCGGCCTGTACGGCGAGATCCTGTGGGCGGTGCTGTCGATCGCGGCGCTGGGCACCGCGTTCTACATGTTCCGGCTCTACTTCCTGGTCTTCGCCGGCGAGAACCGCTCCGACGAGGAGACCAGGGCGCACATCCACGAGTCGCCGGCGTCGATGACGGGCGTCCTCGTCGTCCTGGCCGCGTTCACCTGCGTCATCGGCCTCGTCGGCCTGCCGCACCTGAGCTTCCTGCCCCACGGCGTGCAGAACATCCTCGGCCAGTGGCTCGAATGCCTCGCTGGTCGACTTCGACCGCGGGTCGCTGGAGGGCGCGGTCCACGAGGCGCACTTCTCCGACCTCGGGCTGCTCGGCCTCATGGGCGCCGCGCTGGCCATCGGCATCGTCGGCATCGCGGCGGCCGCGGCGCTCTACCGCAAGGGCCCGTCCGGCGTGGTCGACCGCTTCACCCTCGGGGCCGGCGCCGAGCTGTACCGCGTGGTCAAGAACAAGTTCTACGTGGACGAGCTCTACGACCTCATCATCGTGCGCCCGTTCCGCGCCGCGTCGCAGGCAATCTTCGAGGTCATCGACCGCTTCCTCATCGACTGGATCATCGTCAACGGCTCGGCCTTCGTTGTCGACGTGTTCGGCCGGGTGGCGCGCTGGTTCCAGAACGGCCAGGTGCAGCGCTACATGGTCGGGCTCGTCATCGGCGGCGCGCTGATCCTGTTCTTCGCCACCCGCTCGCAGGGCGACTTCGAGTGGTGGCAGAGCGCGCCGCTCACCGTCGAGTTCGAGGCGGACGTGGGGGCCGGCCCGGGCTCGAACGGCGCGATCGCGGAGTTCGACTTCGACGGCGACGGCCGCTCCGACTGGACCGGGACCTGGAAGCTGGGCGACCAGCCGCTGCGCGCCACCTGGACCTTCGCCCGGCCGGGCCGGCACCAGGTCACGATGTGGCTGACCGACAACGTGTTCCACGGCCGCGGCGAGATCGACAAGACCATCACGGTGGACGCCGAGGCCGCGACCGCGGATGCGCCGGCCGCCGAGGCCGCGGGGCAGGGCGCGGAGGCCGCGGCAGCCGTCCGCGGCCGCGCCGCCCGATGCGCCGGTCCGCTCCGGCGGAGGGGTTGAGCCGTGAACCAGGCCTCCTATCTCCTGCTCGCCACGCTGCTGCTGCCGCTCATGGGCGCGGTGCTGGTCATGTTCGTGCCGCAGGGCGAGCGCGACCTGGCCCGCGGCATCGGCCTCGGCGTGGCGATCCTGACCTTCCTGGTCTCGCTCGCGATCCTCGGCCCGTTCGACGGCGCCATCTCCACCTACCAGCTCGTGTTCGACAAGGAGTGGATCCCCGGGCTGGGCGCGCACTTCAAGCTCGGCATCGACGGCATCTCGATCTGGCTGGTCCTGCTGACCACGTTCCTGACGCCGGTGGTGCTGCTGTCGGCGCACTCGTCGGTGAACGAGAAGGTGCGCGAGTTCGTGGCCGCCATGCTGGTGCTCGAGGTGGCCATGGTCGGGACCTTCATGGCCCTCGACCTGTTCCTCTTCTACGTCTTCTGGGAGCTGATGCTCATCCCGATGTACCTGCTCATCGGGATCTGGGGCGGCCAGCGGCGGGTCTACGCGTCGATCAAGTTCGTCATCTACACGATGGTCGGCTCGCTGCTCATGCTGGCCACCATCTTCTACGTCTACGCCAAGTACGGCGCCGTGACCGGCGAGTTCACCACCGAGCTGGACAAGCTGGACGACCTGGTGCTGCCGCAGACGGCGCAGATCTGGTGCTTCGCCGCCTTCGCGCTGGCCTTCGCCATCAAGGTGCCGCTGTTCCCGCTGCACACCTGGCTGCCGGACGCGCACGTCGAGGCGCCGACGGCCGGCTCGGTCATCCTGGCCGGCGTGCTGCTCAAGTTCGGCATCTACGGCTTCCTGCGCTTCGCCATGCCGCTGTTCCCCTACGGGGCGGCGGCCGCGGCGCCGACCATGGCCGTCATCGCGGTGGCCGGCATCGTGTACGGCGCGCTGGTCGCCTTCGTGCAGGACGACGTCAAGAAGCTGGTCGCGTACTCGTCGGTGTCGCACCTCGGCTTCTGCATGCTCGGCCTCGTCGCGCTCACGCCGCAGGCGATCGAGGGCGCCATCTACGCGAATGCTGTCGCACGGGCTGACCACGAGCGGCCTCTTCCTCGCGATCGGCGTCATCTACGAGCGGCGCCACACGCGCCGGATGGCCGAGTTCGGCGGGCTGTGGGCGCGAATGCCGGTGTTCGGCGCCATGTTCCTCATCTGCGTGCTCGGCTCGGCCGGTCTGCCCGGCCTGAGCGGCTTCATCGGCGAGTTCCTGACCATCATCGGCACCTTCATCGCCGGGCCGGCCACGTTCCCGCAGGGCTGGCCCAGCTTCATCCCGGCGCCCAAGGTGCTGGCGGCGATCGCGGCCACCGGCGTCATCCTGGGCGCGGTCTACCTGCTCTACATGTTCCAGAAGGTGATGTTCGGGCCGATCACCAACGACAAGAACCGCGACCTGCCGGATCTCAACTGGCGCGAGATCGCGGTGTTCACGCCGGTCGTGGTGCTCATCTTCGTGATGGGCGTGTTCCCGCACCGCTTCCTCGTCGCGACCGAGCCGTCGGTCACGCGCTTCATCAGCGAGTTCAAGGCCAAGCTGGCCGAGCCGGACGCCGCGCCGCACCTGGCCGGCCAGCCGCCGCCGGGCCAGAAGGCAGCCGCTCCGGCCGAGCCGGGCACGGGTCAGACGCCGGAAGGCGCCGTCGAGGACGAGGGCGGGCCGGACGACGCCGAGGGCGCCGACGACGCCACGGGCACCGACGGCGCCGCGGGCCAGGGCGCGGCTCCGAGCCCTGCGGCTCCTCCGCCGGCGCCGAGCCCTGCGCCAGCGCCACCGCCGGCAGGCGCCCCGGGAGGTCCGCAGTGAACGCGGTCAACGCCATCAGGCCGGCCGACCTGCTCTACATGGCGCCGCTGACCGTGCTGTCGGTCGCCGCGCTCCTGCTCATCGTCGTCGAGGCCTTCATCCGCGGGCGCCAGCGCTCGTGGCTGATGCCGCTCACCATCACCGGCTGCGCGGCGGCAGCGCTGGCCGCCGTCTCCATCTACGGCGCGCTGGAGCGGCGCGCAGTCGGTCTCCATCTTCGGCGGCATGCTCGTGGCCGATCGACCGTCGATGTTCCTGACCGTGCTGATGTGCGCCGGGACCGCCGTCACCGCGCTCGTCTCGCCGCGCCACCAGACCGAGTACGACTGGGAGAACGGCGAGTACTACGGCATGTTGCTGCTCGCCGCGGCCGGCATGGTCATGATGGCGATGGCCGGCGACCTGGTCGCGACGTTCCTCGGCCTGGAGACGATGTCGCTCGCGGTGTACGTGCTCACCGCGTCGCGCCGCGGCTCCCGCCGCGCCACCGAGGGCGCCATGAAGTACTTCCTCATGGGCGCCTTCGCCACCGCGTTCCTGCTCTACGGCATCGCCCTCATCTACGGCGCCACCGGTACCACCGACCTGGCGCTCATCTCCGAGCGCCTGCGCGAGCGCGGCCAGGATCCGCTGGTGGTGATCGGCGTGATGATGCTGGTCGTCGCGTTCGGCTTCAAGGTGGCCGCGGTGCCGTTCCACATGTGGACCCCGGACGCCTACGAGGGGGCGGCCACGCCGGTGACCGGCTTCATGGCCGCGGTGGTCAAGGCGGCGGCGTTCGCCGGCGCCCTGCGCGTCTTCACCTTCGGGCTGGGCGGCGACTTCATGCCGCTGGGCCACATGGGCTGGGGCGGCATCTTCGCCGTGCTCGCCGCCCTCACCATGACGATCGGCAACCTGGCCGCGCTGCGCCAGGAGAACATCAAGCGGATGCTGGCGTACTCGTCGGTGTCGCACGCGGGCGTGCTGCTCGTCGGCCTGGTGGCGCTCGGCCTGCAGCCGGACGGTCCGGCGCGCGCCGCGCTGCTCTACTACCTGGCCGCGTACGCGGTCACGACGCTGGGCGCCTTCACCGCGGTCATCTGGATCGGCTCGCGCGAGCATGAGCGCGTGCTGGTCGACGACTGGGCCGGGCTGGGCAGCGCGCTATCCGGGCGTGGCGCTGGCCATGACGCTCTTTCTCGCTGTCGCTCGGCGGCATCCCGCCCACGTCCGGCTTCTTCGGCAAGTTCGCCGTTTTCCAGGCGGCCATGCAGGTCCCCGACGGCCAGCTCCTGTGGCTCGTCGTCGTCGGCGTGCTCAACTCGGTGCTGAGCATCTTCTATTACCTGCGCATCGTCATGGCGATGTACTTCCGCGAGCCGCTCGGCGAGTTCCGCCCGCTCCATTCCGGCGGGCTCACCTTCACCCTGGTCGCGTGCGCCATCCTGGTCCTCCAGATGGGCCTCATGCCCGGCTTCTGGCTCGGCCTGACCGGGGGATGACAGAGGGGCGGGCACCACAATGACCACCGCCGACTGGCGGCAGTCGCTGCAGCAGCTGGCCGACCTGGCGTCGGTCGACACCGGCTACTGGGACGTCAAGGGCACCTACCAGAACGCCAGCCCCGAGGCGCTGGTCGCCATCTTGCGCGCGCTCGGCATCGGCATCGAGCACCCGGAACGCGCTGACGACGCGCTGCGCGCCCACCACGCCGCGACCTGGCGGCGCCCGCTCGACCCGTGCGCGGCCTGCTTCGACGGCCACGGGGGCCAGCTACGGCTGCGCCTGCCGGCCTCCGCCGGCGCGCGCCCGGTCCGGGTCGCGCTCCGGCTCGACTCCGGCGACGAGATCGCGCACGAGATCGACCTGCACGCCATGCCGGTCGTGCGCAGCGCAGTCCGTCGACGGCGAGCAGTGGCTCGAGCGCCGCATCGACCTGCCGGCCGGCCTGCCGCCCGGCTATCACGACGTGCGCGTCGACGCGCGCGACGTCGAGGGGCAGCTGCGCCTGCTCAGCGCCCCGCGCGCCGCGGCCGGACCGCCCGGCGCGCTGCGCGAGTGGGGGCTGTTCGCGCCGGTCTACGCCCTGCGCACCGCCGATCAGCTCGGCGTCGGCGACCTGGGCGACCTGCGCCAGCTGGCTCGCTTCGTCGCCGCGCAGCGCGGCGGCTTCGTCGGCACGCTGCCGCTCCTGGCCTGCTTCTACGACACGCCGTTTCAGGCAAGCCCGTACTCGCCGGTCAGCCGCCTGTTCTGGAACGAGCTCTACGCCGACCTTCGCCCGGACGGCCTGCGCCGGCTGCGGCCTGTCCGCCCTCGACGCGGCCGGCGGTGACGCGGTGCTGCGCAGCGAGACCGGCCTGGAGGCCGCGCTGCTGGGCGCCGAGCCGCTGGTCGACTACCGCCGCGCCGCCGCGCTCAAGCGCCGCCTGCTCGAGCGGCTGAGCGACGCCGCCTGGGCCGACGACGCGGCGCGCGCCCAGGTCGAGGCGTTCCGCACCGCCCGCCCGCGAGTCAACGACTACGCCCGCTTCCGCGCCACCACCGAGGCGATGGGGCGCGCCTGGGGCGACTGGCCCGAGGCGCAGCGCGACGGCGCCATCTCCGACGGAGACTTCGACGAGCGCAACCGCCGCTACCACGTGTTCGCCCAGTGGCTGCTCAACCAGCAGCTGACCGAGTTCAAGCAGGAGGAGGGCACCGCGGGGCTCTACCTCGATCTGCCGGTCGGCGTGGACGGGGCTGGCTACGACCTGTGGCGCGAGCGCGGCTCGTTCGCCTCCGAGATCTCCGTCGGCGCGCCGCCCGATCCGCTGTTCTGGGGCGGCCAGAACTGGGCGCTACCGCCGCTGCACCCGATCGCCCAGCGCGAGAACGGCTACCGCTACTTCATCGACTGCGTGCGCGCGCACATGGAGCACGCCGACATGCTGCGCGTCGACCACGTCATGGGGATGCACCGGCTGTTCTGGATCCCGCCGCGCGGCAGCGCCGCCGACGGCGTCTACGTGCGCTACCCGGCCGACGAGCTGTACGCGATCCTGCTCATCGAGTCGCAGCGCCAGCGCTGCGCCGTGGCCGGCGAGGACCTCGGCACCGTGCCCGACGGTGTTCGCCCGATGATGGCCGAGCGCGGCCTGCACAGCCTGTTCGTGGCCCAGTTCGCGTGGGGCTTCCAGGACGGCCGGCCCGCGCTCAAGTCGCCCGGCCCCGGCCAGGTGGCCAGCTTGGACACACACGACACGCCGACCTTCGCCAGCTTCGTCGAGCAGCACGGCCTCGAGGGCGAGGCCGACTCGCTGATGCGCGAGTGGACCGAGCAGCTCGCCGCCGGTCCGGCCGACGTCGTGTTCGTGACCCTCGAGGATCTATGGCTCGAGCGCGACCCGCAAAATGTGCCCGGCACCGGCGACGACGAGCATCCAAACTGGCGGCGCCGGATGCGGTTCGACCTCGACCAGATCCGCTCGGATCTCAGCGTCGGCGATGTGCTTCGAGCCGTCGCCGAGCGGCGAAAGGGCCCCGTCTGAGGTAAAGTGGGCCGGACTGGAGACGACAGCTTATGGCGTACATCGTTGCGGAACCATGCATCAAATGTAAGTACACGGACTGTGTCGCCGTGTGCCCCGTCGAGTGCTTCTACGAGGGTGAGAACTCGCTGGTCATCCATCCAGACGAGTGCATCGACTGCGGCGCATGTGAGCCGGAGTGTCCGACCACGGCCATCTTCGAGGAGAGCGCGCTCCCCGAGAAGTGGAAGGCCTTCGTGGACGTCAACTCGGTGTTCTCCGGCGCCAAGGCCGCATCCGACGCAGAGACCGACGGATGGCCTCAGCACCTGATCGACTTCGTCCAGGGCGGCGACTTCAAGACCTGGCCCGGCATCACCGCGACCAAGGAAGCCATGCCGGACGCCGACGAAGAGGCCAAGGTCGAGCAGAAGTTCCAGGACTTCAGCCCGCGCGGCCCGGCTTAGCCAGGCTTAGCCAGCCCGCCGTAGCGGCGGAGCAGTCCGAGACCAGCCCGGGCTGCTCCTTACCGCTACTCCTCGTCCGGCTCGACCTTCAGGCCGCGCCGGACCTTGCTGAGCGCCTTCTCCTGGATCTGGCGGATGCGCTCGCGCGACAGGCCGTGCTCCGAGGCGATCTCCTGTAGCGTCACCTCGCGCTCGCCGTTGAGCCCGAAGCGCCGGCGCAGCACCTCGGCCTCGATCGGCTTGAGCGTGTGCAGCACGTCGCGCACCTGATCGGCCAGGGCCCGGTTGGCGATGTCGTCGAACGGGGTGGACTCCTCCACCTCGGGCGACTGGAACACCTCCATGCGCTCGCGGTCCCCCTCGTCGCCCAGCTGCTGGTCGAGCGAGATGGCCTGGCCGCCGGAGTGCGTCAGCGTGCGCTCCAGCTTGTCGGCCGTCATCTCGATCGCCGCGGCCAGCTCGTCGTTTGTCGGCGCGCGGCCCAGCGTGGCCGACAGCGAGCGGGTCGCCTTGCGGATGCGCTGGTTGGCCTCGAGGATGTGGACCGGCACGCGCACGGTCCGTCCCTTGTCGGCCAGCGCGCGGCCGATGGCGTGGCGGATCCACCAGGTGGCGTAGGTCGAGAAGCGGAAGCCGCGCCGGTGATCGAAGCGGCTGACCGCCTTGATGAGCCCGAGGTTGCCCTCCTGGATGAGGTCGGTCAGCGGCAGACCGCCGTGCTGATAGCGGCGCGCCACGCTGACAACCAGGCCCAGGTTGGCCTGCACGAACTTGTTGCGCGACTCGATGGCGTCGGCCTCGCGCTGGCGCACGCGGTCGACCCAGCCGCGGAACGCGGTGCTGGCGGTCGGCATGCCCTCGACCCGGCGGCGCGCCTGCGCGCTCGCGGACGGGCGGCGGGCCAGGCGACGGACGTCGCTCAGCACCGACTCGATGACCCGGCGGTCCACGTCGAGGGAGAGCAGCTTGGCGCCGATGCGGCGAGCGACAGTCTCGAGGCCCGTCTGAGCGGCCTTGGTGCGGACCTTGCGGACCCGGGTCGAAGACCGGCGGAGGGCGCGGAAATCGGGCAGGCTGTTGTCCAGCAGCGACTCGATACGCTTGAGAACGTGGTCCACCGCCGGCGGATAGGCCAGCAGCGTGGTCCAGATCTCGGTCTCCCTCGCCTCGATCTCCTTGGCCAGCTCGGTCTCCCGCTCCGGAGTGAGCAGCGCCGTCCCCGTCATATCGCGGAAATAGGACATGAGCGTCGATTCGGGAGCCTCGCGTCGTCGGCTGGGCGGGCGGATACCGCCCTTTCCGGCCACTTCGTATGCGGGCTTGGTCATCATCTCTCTTTCATGTAAAGCGCTGGATGGGGGTCGCAAAGACCCACCTCGTCTGCCCGGTGCACAGCTCAGGAGCTGAGAGCGGCGCCGCGACCGCGCCGCTCCCTGTAATTACGGGCGCGACCGGCCGGACCACGCGTCTCGGAGCTCCGCACGATGCGTCCCCGGACTTGCCCAAGCAGGTCTCAAAAGTGACCCCACATTGGGCACGAAGCTTGCCTCTCGCAAGCCCTCTTTTCGGCTCGGCGCGGGCTCCCCCCACGATGTTCCCCCCAAGTGTCGGCCTGGCCGACGTCCCCCTGGCTCACGAAGGCCGTTTTCTTGCCCCGATACGCCGGTTCTGCCTTTTATGGCACCAAAGCCCCAGCCAGGAGAAGAAGAATGAACCGAAATCTAGTGGCCCAGGCGCGCAAGCAGCTTCTCCGCCGGGGGCGAGCGCTGCTCCGGGCCGCACAGGCCGGGACCGGCGCGGCCGGCCGCAGCGATGCCCTCGGGGCCATCGACGAGGCCGAGCTGACCGAATTGCAGGAGATTCACGCGGCCCTGGAGCGCATCGAGCGAGGCATCTTCGGCCGCTGCGAGGAGTGTCAGTCGGAGATCGACGACGAGCGTCTGGCGCGGAACCCCTGGCAGCGCGCGTGCTCCCCCTGCTCGGGTGCCGAGATCGCCGTCGAGGCCGAGACCCGCGAGAGCCGCGTCTCGGCCTGAGGCCGGTGCGCCGCCGGGCCGGCGCACTGTCCCGCGGCGCCGCGCCGCCTCAGCCGGCGGCGACCTTCTCGGCCCGCTTGCGCGCGTTGTGGTCGAGGATCGACTTGCGCAGGCGGATGGATTTCGGCGTCACCTCGACCAGCTCGTCGGCGTTGATGAACTCGAGCGCCGACTCGAGCGTGACCTGGCGCGGCGGGGTGAGGACCAGCTTCTCGTCGGCCGCGTGGGTGCGGATGTTGGTCAGCTTCTTTGTCTTGCAGGGATTGACCGTCAGGTCGTTGTCGCGCGAGTGCTCGCCGACGATCATCCCGCCGTAGACCGACACGCCGGCGCCGATCATCAGCGCGCCGCGCTCCTGGAGGGTGTAGAGCGCGTAGGCGTTCGACATCCCCTCCTCCTGCGCGATCAGCACGCCGTTGGTGCGCGAGCGGATGGTGCCGGCGTACGGCTTGTACTCGGCGAAGCGCGAGTAGAAGACGCCGGTCCCGCGCGTCACGGTCAAGAACTGCGAGCGGTAGCCGATCAGGCCGCGCGCCGGGATCAGGTACTCGAGGCGCTGGCGGCCGGGGCCGGACGGGCGCATCTCGGTCATCTGGCCCAGGCGGCGGCCCAGCTCCTCGATGACCGGCCCGGCGAACTGATCGTCGAGGTCGATGACCACGTTCTCGAACGGCTCCAGCGAGCGGCCGTCCTCCTCGCGCATGATGACGCGCGGCTGCGACACGCACAGCTCGAAGCCCTCGCGGCGCATCGTCTCGATCAGGATCGAGAGGTGCAGCTCGCCGCGCCCGCTGACCTGGTACGCGGCCGCGTCGTCGGTGTCCTCGACCCGCAGCGCGATGTTGGACTTCACCTCGCGGTACAGGCGCTCGCGCAGGTTGCGCGAGGTGACCCACTTGCCCTCCTTGCCGGCGAAGGGGCCGTCGTTGACGCGGAAGTCCATGCTCATGGTCGGGGCGTCAACCGTGACCGGGGGCAGGATGCGCGGCTGGGAGATGCTGGTGATGGTCTCGCCCACGTTGAGCTCGTCCATGCCGCACAGCGCGACGATGTCGCCGGCGCGCGCCTTGGCCAGCTCGAAGCGCTTGAGCCCCTGGAAGCCGAGCACCCGCTGGACGCGGAACTCGCTGCGCGAGCCGTCGCGCTGGGCCAGGAGCAGGCGGTCGCCGACCACGCAGCTGCCTGTGTCGACGCGCCCGATGCCGAGGTAGCCCAGGTAGTCGTCGTAGGTCAGCGTGGCCACCCGCATGCAGAACGGGCTGTCGACGTCGCCGGCGGCCGGCGGCGCCCACTCGACGATGAGATCGAGCAGCGGGGCCAGGCCGCGGTCGCGCGGGTCCTCGAGGTTGCGCACCGCCCAGCCCTCGCGCCCGCTGGCGTAGACCACCGGGAAGTCGAGCTGGGTGTCGCTGGCGCCGAGCGCCACGAACAGGTCGAACACCTGGTCGACGACCGAGTCGGGATCGACGCGCGGGCGGTCGATCTTGTTGACCACCACGATGGCGGGCAGGCCGAGCTCGAACGCCTTGTCGGTGACGAAGCGGGTCTGCGGCATGGCGCCCTCGGCGGCGTCGACCAGCAGCAGCACCGCGTCGACCATGCCGAGCACGCGCTCCACCTCGCCGCCGAAGTCGGCGTGGCCGGGCGTGTCGACCAGGTTGACGCGGACGCCGTTCCAGGTGACCGAGGTGCACTTGGACAGGATGGTGATGCCGCGCTCGCGCTCCAGGTCGTTGGAGTCCATGGCGCGCTCGGCCACCACCTCGCCGGTGCGGAAGGTGCCGGCCTGGCGCAGGAGGCCGTCCACGAGCGTCGTCTTGCCGTGATCGACGTGCGCGATGATGGCCAGGTTGCGCACGTCGCTGCGCGTGGCGCGCGCGGCCGGGAGCGGCGGCGGCGTGGACAGGTCGTGCCGGTGGGCGGCGCGCAGGGCTGCGAGGGCGGGATCGGGAGACGTGCTCATAGGACCGTTGCTGTGAAGATGCGCTGGCCGTTCTCCACGCCGTTGGGCGTGAGGCGCAGCACCTCGAGACTGAGCCGCACCACGCGGCCGTTGCGCAGCGTGACCTGGACGAACTCGCCGTTCCCCTCGACCCGGTGCACGACGCAGCGCTGGAAGCGCGGGTGCAGGATGACGTCGCCGGCGTTGAGCGAGACGTCCTCGTCGTGCGACTCGGGCACCGACGCAGCGGGCGGGCGGCGGGCCGGCTGCGACGCGGCGGCCACCTCGGCCCATGTCGGCGTCGGTGTCGCGGTCGGTGCCGGGCGCGGGGTGGACTCGTCGGGCCGGGCCGCGGGAGCCTGCCTGGACGGCGCAGGAGCCTGCGCGGCGGGAGCCTGCGCGGCGGGAGCCTGCTGCGGCACCGTCGGGCTCACCGTCGCCATCTGGGCGGAGAGCGGCCGTGCATTCGGCGCCTGCGCTGGAGGCTGCGCGACCGCGGCCTGCCGCGACGGAGCCTGCGAGGCAACCGGAGCCTGCGCGACCGGCCGCGCAGCCGGCGCAGCGGGTGGCGTCGCGTAGGAAGCGCGCGCGGCCGGCTCGGCCGGCGGGGCAGGGGGCTCGGCCTCGGCCAGCGCCTCGTGCCAGCGACGACAGCCCGGTGGCGGTGTCGGCCTGGCGGCGCAGCAGCACGTCGTCGAACGTCTCGATGACGAGCTCCACGGAGTAGACGACGGCGGCCTTGAGACTCCCGCCCAGCACCTCGACGCCGGCGTCGCGATCGCGCATCAGCGTGGCCTGCGCCTGGATCGCCACCGCGCCGCTCTCCTCGGAGATGTTGCCCTGCAGCTGGAGCAGCTCCAGCCCGCCGCCGGCGATGAGACGGCTCGGCTTCCAGCGCCGGGAGTCCTGGTCGAACGCGGCCAGCTCGGCCAGCTCGAGCGAGCCGATTCCGCGCAGCTCGGCGCAGCGGATGCGGTGCTTGTCGCACAGCGCGCGCACACCGTCGAACAGATCCGTGCCGCGATCCAGTCGCGCCAGGATGCGGCGGCCGCGGCGGCTCTCGGTGCTGAGCATGAGGGCCGGCTCTATACCATGTCGAACGACGTCCGGCGATGTGAGACCGGTTACCCCGAACGGGCCGAAAACCCTGCGGGCGCTGCACTCGGGGCCAGACATCTGGCCGCCGGGTGAGCCTGTCTCGGGGGTGTCAGTCGGCCACCACACCGCAACCGCGTTACAGATCGGCGCGTTGCCTCCACCGTTGATTCCTCACCACATGCGGATCAGCCAACCAATTGATTTTCCGCTTGGCATGAGGTCTGCTCCACCCCACATCACGTGCGGGACATGAGCAAGCGAATGGTTCGCGTGGGGGTCAGCGGCGTCGTTGCCACCGGCATCGACATCGCGACGCTCGTGCTCCTGGTCGAGGTGGTGCGCAGTCACGTCACCCTGGCCGCCTTCCTGGCCGCCGCCCTCGGCGGCGTCTGCAACTTCCTCATAAACAAGTACTGGGCCTTCCGGGACCGCTCGCCCATCGAGCTGCGCCAGGTGACGGTCTACAGCTTCGTCTCGCTGATCACGGCCGCCTTCGTGGCCGCGGTCGTCCACGTGCTCGCCGTGGTGATGGTCGTGCCGTACCTGGTGGCCAAGGCGATCGCCGCGGTGCTGGTCTTCCTGGTCTGGACCTATCCGGCCCAGTCGCGGCTGGTCTTCCCGGGAGCCAGCGCGCCCGACCCCGGCGACTCGCTGTCCGAGCTCGCCGATTCGCTCAGCGGCGAGTCGCTCAAGCTCGACGACTCGCTCGCCTGAGGCGATCCTGCCGACGAGGGCGAAAGTGCCCCTCGTCGGAGTGATCCGTAAGCCGAGTTCTGTGCCGGCGTCGGTTGCCCTCGGCCGGTGGCGGTCATTCCTCTAGGCCCGGCATTGCTGGCGGGCTCGAGCAACCAACCCGGAGCCATCGCGCGGGCCACGCGGCTCCTATCTGGTCTTGCTTCGAGTGGGGTTTGCCTCGCCTCTCCCGTCGCCGGGAGAGCGGTGCGCTCTTACCGCACCATTTCACCCTTACCCGGCTTGCGCCGGGCGGTTTGTTTTCTGTGGCACTTTCCTTCGAGTCACCTCGACTGGCCGTTAGCCAGCACTCTGCCCTGTGAAGCTCGGACTTTCCTCCCGTGCCCTTGCGGGCACCGGCGACCGCCTGGATCACTCCGGCGAGGAGCCCTGACAAGATAGTCGGAACCGCCGCCGTGTAAAGCAGCGGCGTCACGGCGCCTGGCGGCCGGTCGGCCGTCGGAGCTCTGCTCGACCTCGGCCATCATCTCCGGGCGGTAGAGCAGCCGCTGGCAGCTCGGGCAGCTCTCCAGCGATGTGCCGCGCGCGATGATGTTGCCCAGCTGAGGGGGCAGGGCCATGAAGCAGCCCTTGCAGATGCCGTCGACGACCGGCACCAGCGCGATGCCGCGGCGGCGCTGGACCTGCTCGTAGCGGCGCAGGAGCTCGCGCGGCAGCTGGCTGGCCAGGGCCTCGCGTCCGCTCTCGTGCTGCGAGAGCTCGCCCTGGACCTCCGACATCTTGGCCTGCATGGCGGCCTCTTCGGTGGTCACGTGCTGGCGCAGCGCCTCGACGTCCTTCTCGCGCTGGGCCAGCTGGGTCCGGGCCGCCTCCATGGCGGACATGACCTTGACCAGCTCCTCCTCGCGCTCCGAGATCATGCGCCGCTTGTTCTCCACCTCGCGGGTGGCGGCGGCGAAGTCCTTCGTGTTGCGGCTCTGCTGCAGCTTGGCCTTGGCCTGCCTGACCGCCTCTTCCTCGCGCCGGCCCAGCTCTTCCTGCTCCGCACGCCACTTCTCGTTCTCTGCCAGCTGCTCCCGCTCCTGCTGGAGCATTGCTTCGAGCTTGGCCAGGTCCTGCTTCGCCGGGCGCAACCTCTCGGGCAGCGCCTCGATGGACTTGCGCATCTCTTGGCGGCGCGAGTCGATCGCCTGGAGCTCTTTGAGCAAGCGAAGCTGTTCTTTCAAGGTACCTCCTGGACCGGCTCGTCGCGGTGGGCCCACCTGGGCTTGAACCAGGGACCAGCCGGTTATGAGCCGGCCGCTCTAACCAACTGAGCTATGGGCCCGTGCTGGACTCACAGAAAGCGGCAAGTTACATGGTTGCCCCGCGTTTTGCAACGGGCACAAAAGTCGCGTGGTAACCTGCCGAACATGAGCGTTCTCGGTACCGCCCTTCGCATGTGCGCGGTGGCCGGGGCGGCTGCCGCTCTCGCGGCTTCGGGCTCGTCGAGCGCCAATCGCCCGCCGCCGCCCGCCCCGCAGGCCGACGGACCGCCGCCGGAATCGCGGCCCATGGACTCCGGGCGCGCCCTCGGCCTGTGGAAGTCGAGCTTCGGGCCGGTGAAGATCGAGCGGGACGCCGAGAGCGGACCGGATCACCTGATGGGTATCTGGGTCTACGACCGTGCCGGCCAGGAAGTGGTCGGCTACTTCAGCGGCCCCCTGAGCGGTAACGTGATGCAGTTCCGCTGGAACGAGCCGGCCCGCCCGCGCGATCTGGTCGGCGAGGGCTACCTGGTCTTCGACCCGAACGGACAGAGCTTCACCGGCCGGTGGTGGACCGTCTCGCGCGACCGCACCGGCGACTGGAACGGCTGGCGCAGCGACGGCGCCGGCCCGGCCGAGGGCCCGCCCGGCCCGGACGACGGCGCCGACCAGGGCATGCCGCCCGAGGGCGAGACGCCGCCCGGCGAGCCCCCGCCCGATCGGGACCGCGAAGAAGGCCCGGCCGAGCAGGCGCCCGGCCCGCCGCCCGAAGACGTGTAGTCGCGGGCGGTTGAACCGCGGCCGCGGCGTCAGTTCTCGACGAACGCCTTGAGGCGCTTCGAGCGGGACGGGTGGCGCAGCTTGCGCAGCGCCTTGGCCTCGATCTGGCGGATGCGCTCGCGGGTGACCTCGAAGTCCTGGCCGACCTCCTCGAGGGTGTGGTCGGACTTCTCGCCGATGCCGAAGCGCATGCGCAGCACCTTCTCCTCGCGCGGGGTCAAGGTGGCCAGCACCTTGCGGGTCTGCTCGGCCAGGTTGACCGAGATGACCGCGTCCGACGGCGAGGTGATGCTCTTGTCCTCGATGAAGTCGCCCAGGTGCGAGTCTTCCTCCTCGCCGATCGGCGTCTCCAGCGAGATGGGCTCCTTGGCGATCTTGAGAACCTTGCGCACCTTGTCGAGCGGCAGCTCCATGCGCTCGGCGATCTCCTCCGGGGTCGGCTCGCGGCCGAGCTCCTGGACCAGGTAGCGCGACGTCCGCACCAGCTTGTTGATCGTCTCGATCATGTGGACCGGGATGCGGATGGTGCGCGCCTGGTCGGCGATCGCGCGGGTGATCGCCTGCCGGATCCACCAGGTGGCGTAGGTGGAGAACTTGTAGCCGCGCTTGTACTCGAACTTGTCGACCGCCTTCATCAGGCCGATGTTGCCCTCCTGGATCAGGTCCAGGAACTGAAGGCCGCGGTTGGTGTACTTCTTCGCGATCGACACGACCAGGCGCAGGTTGGCCTCGACCAGCTCGCTCTTGGCGCGCTCGGCCATGCGCTCGCCCTCGGAGATGTCGAGGTAGGTGCGGCGCAGGTCGGCCATCGTGGTGCGCGACTCTTCCTCGATGGACTTGGCGCGCTTGTGGCATCGGCCTTGATCTGGCGATCGATCTCCTCGAGGTCCTCCGGCGACAGCGTGCTCTTGACCTTGATGCGGCTTGCCGTTGCCCTCGCCGTTGCCCTTGACCTCGCGCAGCGCGCGGCGCAGATCGCGCTCGCGTCATGCCGACGCGGCGCTCGAGCTCCTCGACCTCCTGCTCGCAGCGGTCGACCTTGGTGACCAGGCTCTTGAGCTTGGAGACGATGCGCTCGACGGTCTGCTTGTTGAGGCGCAGGTTGGACAGCTCCTCGAACATCTCGTCGCGGCTGGCCTGGATGGTGTCGCGCAGGCGCTTCTTCTTGACCTCGCTGAGCCCCTTGCTGCCCAGCTTCTCGATCACCTTCTCGACCTCGCGCTGGATGCGGCGCACCTTGTCGATGACGCGGCACACGCGCTCGGTGTGCCACTTCTCGTCGAACTCGGCGTCCTCCTCGTCGATGTCCTTGACGACGTCCTTGACCCGGACCTTGCCCTTGCGCAGCTTGTCGCCCATCTCGAGGAGCTCCTCGATGGCGGCGCTGGAGCTGAGCACGGCCTGGAGGATCTTGCGCTCCCCCTCCTCGATGCGCTTGGCGATCTCGACCTCGCCCTCGCGGGTGAGCAGCGAGACCGAGCCCATCTTGCGCAGGTACATGCGCACCGGGTCGCTGGTGCGCGAGTAGGAGTACTCGTCGTCCTCCTCGGTGCTGCTGGTCGCCGTCTCCGACTTCTCGTCGTCCGAGTCCTCGTCCTTGAGGTCGATCGGGCCGGTCACCGCGCGGCCGCGGCCCTGCTGCTTGTTCTTCGGCTTGAACTGCGACGCCGAGTCGACGATCTCGATGCCCTCTTCGCCCAGCGCGCTCAGCCAGTCATCGATCTGATCCGACGACACGATGTCGACCGGCATCATGTTGTTGACTTCGTCGTAGGTCAGGTAGCCCTTGGCCTTGCCCAGCTCGATCAGCTTCTCGCGGTTGCCCGCGCGCGCGGCGCTGGTGGCCACGGGAATGTCGTCGTCGTCGGCGTCCTCGCGGTCCTCGGCGTCGCCCCCGTCCGCCTTGACCGGCTCCTCGTCGCCGCTCGCAGCCTTGCCGGCGGCAACCGCCTTCGGCGCCGGGCTCGACTTCACCTTGGCCGGCGGCTTCGATGCACCCGCCTTCGCGTCACGGGCAGGCGTCCCCTTGACCCCCGCCGCCTTGACCGACCTGGTCGTCTGCGCCTTGCCCTTCTTCGCTGCGGTTTTCGCCATTGCTAACTCGACCTATTCCGTGGGGGTTGTCTGTCGGCTACGCGGCGACTAGCTCTTCAGCTCCGGGCGGAGCTGCTGGCGTAGCTGCTTGGCGCGCTCGAAGAGCTCGCGCGCGAGCTCCTCGTTTCCGCGCATGCGGGCCTGCTCCATCTCGCGGAGCAGACCTTCGCGCTGGACCTTCGAGCGGAAGGCCCGGAGATTGTCGACCGCCTCGCGCAGAGAGCGCTCCGGCTGGGCGATCGATCGTTTGACTCCGGACAGCACGTGCTCGGCGATTTCGGGGCTGATTTCAACGGGGATGCAGGTCCACAGCGGCTGCCCCCCACGCGCGGCGGAATACATGTCCCGAAGCCCGCCGTCCGTCAAGAGAGAAAGGACATCGAGCTCTTCCGCGAGGGGAAAGAGCTCCGGGTGCTGTCCGAGCAGCGCCAGGAGGTCCATCTCCTCGGAACTGGGCTTCGAAGACGAATTCTTCTGATTTCGATTGCTTGACCCGGCGGCCGGGGGTGGCTGGACGAGTGGCCGCCCCCTGTACGCGGCGCGCAGGTCGTCACGCAACCTATCAATACTCACATCCATCACAGCGGCGAAGTGATCGACGAGGTGACGCCTGCCCAGCTGGTCCTTCACCGCCGGCAAGAGCTCCGCCGCCTCGCGGATCGCCTTGGCGTACTCGTCGGAGGAGCCGGTCGCCGTTGACCACACGTGATCGATGAAGTAGTGGATGCCGGTCTTTGCGCGGCCGACCAGCGGCGTCAGCGCCTCGGCGCCGCCGCGGCGAGCCAGGCTGTCCGGATCTTCACCGGCGGGAATCTCGGCGATGAGCGCCTGGATGCCGGCTCCGACCAGGATGCGCAGGGCCTTGAGGGTGGCGGCGCGTCCGGCGCGGTCGCCGTCGTAGAACAGCACCACCTTGCCGGTCAGGCGGCGCAGGAGCTCGACCTGGTCCTCGGTGAGGGCCGTGCCGAGCGGCGCGACCGCCTCGGCGAACCCGGCCTGGTGGAGCGAGACCACGTCGAAGTTACCTTCGACCAGAATGGCCCGCTCCTTGAGCCTGATGGCGTCGCGAGCCTGGTAAAGGCCGTAGAGGAGCTTGCTCTTCTTGTAGACCGGGCTCTCCGGCGAGTTGATGTACTTGGCCGGCTCCTGGGCCGCCTGGCCGCCCTGGGGCTGGGGAGCGGTGTTCGTCGCGCCAGGGAGCGTGCGGGCGGAGAAGCCGGCCACCTCGCCGCCGGTCTGCATCACAGGGCAGACAAGGCGGTGGCGGAAGCGGTCGTAGTGGCCGCCGGCGCGCGGGCGCGCCGACACAAGGCCGAGCGTCTCGCCGGCGCTCAGGTCGAGCTTCTCGGCGGCCAGAAAATCGGCCAGCGCGCCCCACTCGTCCGGCGCGTAGCCGAGCATGAAGCGATCGGCGACCTCCGGCGTCACCCCGCGCTCGGCCAGGTAGTCGCGCGCCGCGGCGCCGCCCGGCTCGCGCAGCATCGCGCGAAAGAAGGTCGCCGCCGCCTGGTTGACGCGCAGCAGCTGCGAGCGCTCGCTCTTCTGCTCGGCCTGGGCGCGGCGCATCCGCCGGATCGTCGGTGCGCTCGGGCAGCGTGACTCCCGTCAGCTGGGCAAGCGTCTCGGCAGCCTCGAGGAAGCTCTTGCCCTCGTACTCCATGACGAAGGTGAAGACGTCTCCCTTCTTCTGGCAGCCGAAGCAGTAGAAGAAGCCCTTGTCCGCGTTGACGTTGAACGACGGCCCGCGTTCCTGGTGGAACGGGCACAGACCCTTGTGATTGCGACCCGACTTGCGCAGCTGGACGTGTCGCCCGATCACCGCGACGATGTCGGCCCGCTGCCGGATCTCACCGATGATGTGCTCGGGAATCAGTCCCATGCGGGCGGGCTCAGATAATTATGGACGTCACCCACCTGGTGTCAAACTGACAACAGGCGCGGGGTCGGGGTGCGATGCCATCGCACCCGACCGGGAGCCGGGTGCCGCACTGCCCATGACTCCGCGGCCCACGCTCACCGAGCCGCCACGACGACCGCGTAGACCACGAGGGCCGCGCTGCCCGCGATGAGCAGCAGCAGAACACCCTGGATCGCCCTCGTCACGCCCTCGGTGGAGACCGCGCCGTGGTCCGGCAGGCCGACGTCATGTCGGTGCTTCTTCTTCGGATCGCGGGCGTCGGTCTCGCTCACGGGCCGGACCATGCCCGAGCGCGCGGGGCCGCGTCAAGAATTGACGGGCCGCGGCGACGGGGGCGTGGCGCGGTCACCGCGCGTCGTCGGTGTGGACCATGCGCTCGAACGCGCTGCACATCGACCTGGCCAGCTCGGCCACGGCGGGCGGCGCCGACGCCGGAATCGGGCGCGATGCCTGCACGTACAGCACGGTGGCCATCTCGCCGAAGACCTGCACCGGATGCACGCCGACCGCCGACGGCACGCCGGTGCCGAGGAAGCGCCACAGCCGCCGGTCGGTCTCGCTGCCGCCGCCGGGCGGCTTGCCGAAGTACGGCCGTCCCATGCGACAGGGCTCGCCGAACATCGACTCGGCCAGGAGCGGCACCGCCACCGCGCCGACCCGCTCCATCGCCGTCGAGTCGCGCCCGCGCGCGAAGCCGCGCCAGCCGAACAGCAGGCCGGCGCGCACGGTGAGGATCATGGCGGCCGAGAACAGGCCGTCGAAGCCCTGCTCGAGCGCGCCGATGAGCAGCTCGCCGACCCGCTCGCGGCCGGCGGCGCGCTTGACCGCGACCAGCGCGTCGCCCAGCGACGTCAGGTCGGCCATGGTCTCGATCTCGCCGGTGCGCGACCGCTCCACCCGCCGCACCTCGATGCGCGCCAGCGAGGTGGTCGGCTCCTGCGGCTCGGCGTCGAGCTCGGTCAGCGTGCGGACGAAGCCGCGCCGCTCGTGCACGACCACGCCCATCATCTGCGAGCGGCGCGCGCCGCGCTTGAAGCGGTTGTCGCGCTCGATGCCGTAGATGCGCTCGAGGTGGTAGAGCACGCGCAGCTCCGGGGCGATGGCGGCCACCACCTCGCGGCGCAGCTCGCGCGCCAGCTCCTCGAGCGCCTCGTCGTCGGGCGGGTCGATGAACGCGACGGCGACCCGCTCCACTCCGCCCTCGCCGGGCAGGCGGCCGAGCGGCACCGCCTGGTAGCGCGCGGCGGTCTCCGGCGTGAGCCGCGCCTGCACCGCCTGGTCTCCGCTGGCGAAGTGCCGGTCGAGCGCTGCCGGCATGTCGTGCCGGCGGGCCAGGCCCTCGGCCAGCTCGTCGAGTCCGAGGGTGAACTGCTCGATCAGGTTGGTGCCGAGCCTCCCGCCGTGGACGGCCTGCGAGCGCAGCGCGCGCTCGCGTCCCTCGGCGGTGACGACGCCGCTCTGGACCAGGATCTCACCGATGCGCGGCGTGGACATGGCCGGGCTCAGGCGATCGAGATCTCCTTGCACAGATAGACGTCCTGGATGGCGTTGAGCAGCTTGACCCCCTCCGCCATCGGGCCGCTGGAACGCCTTGCGCCCGCTGATGAGGCCCAGGCCGCCGGCCCGCTTGTTGATCACCGCGGTGCGCACCGCCTCGGCCAGGTCGTTCTCGCCCGAGGCGCCGCCGCTGTTGATGAGCGCCGATGCGGCCCATGTAGCAGTTGGCCACCTGGTAGCGGGTGAGATCGATCGGGTGCTCGGAGGTCAGCTCGGTGTAGACCTTCTTGTGCGACTTGCCCCAGCCCTTGAGCTTGGGATCGTTGTAGCCGCCGTTCCCGTCGGGCAGCTTCTGCTTGATGATGTCGGCCTTGATGGTGACGCCGAGGTGGTTGGCCTGGCCGGTCAGGTCGGCCGCGGTCTCGTGGTTGCCCAGATCGGTCTTGAAGGCCGGGTTGCGCACGTAGCACCACAGCACCGTGAACATGCCCAGGTCGTGGGCCTGCTCGAACGCCTCGGCCACCTCGAGCAGCTGGCGGCGCGACTCGGGCGCGCCCCAGTAGACGGTGGCGCCGATCCCGGCCGCGCCCATCTCGAACGCGGTCTTCACGCTGCCGTACATGGTCTGATCGTAGAGATTGGGGTACGACAGGAACTCGTTGTGGTTGATCTTGACGATGAACGGGATGCGATGAGCCCAGCGACGGGCGCAGATGGCCAGCACGCCGTAGGTCGACGCGACCGCGTTGCAGCCGCCCTCGACGGCGAGCTTGATGATGTTCTCCGGATCGAACATGGCCGGGTTGGGCGCGAACGACGCCGCCGCCGAGTGCTCGATGCCCTGGTCGACGGGCAGGATCGAGACGTAGCCGGTGCCGGCCAGGCGTCCATGCGTCAGAACAGGCGCTGCAGATTTACCAGCACGCCCGGCGATCGATCGCTCGGCACGAAGACCCGATCGACGAAGTCGGGGCCCGGAAGGTGGAGCGAGGAGGCCGGGAATGCCGGTCGAGCGGTGCTCGAGGAGGTTGCTCGCCTCGGAACCCAGAGTGCGCTGAATGTCGCCGAATTGCATCGCCATGGCCGTATCTTGGTGGACTGACTCGTGGCACGCAACCCCGGTATAGAAGGGCAGGCGTCCGGCTTCTCGCTGGCCTGGGTGGTGGTGAGCTATTTCCTCATCTGCGGGGGGCTCTGCGCCGCGGTGACCGGCTACGCCCTGACCGGAACCGACGATCCGTACACCATCGGTGCCGCGCTGTTCGTGGGCGCGGGACTTGGGGGGTTCCTTGCCGGACGGGCAAGTCCGCATCGGTCGTACCTCGAGCCGGCCCTGGCCGCGGCGGTGGTGGTCGCCTCGATGGTGGCCTTCATCTACTCCACCCCGCTGGGGCGCCTCCTGGTCGAGTCACACCGCGACGAGGTCGTGCGCGCCGCGCTGCAGCTTGGCGGAGTCGGGTCGGCCGGGGGCCTGCTGGGCGCGCTGCTCGGCGAGGCCACGCAGCGCACGCGGCACGGCGATCGCGCGTTCGGCTGGATCATCCACGCCACCGTCATCGCGGGCGGCGCGCTGTTCGCGGCGGTGACGCTGGCCGGCCTCGTCCTGCTCAACGAGGCGGCGCAGGTCGCCATCCTCCAGACGTGGACGGGAGTCCGCGCGGACCAGCCGCTGCTCAGCGAGGACCGCGTGACGGTGGCGGTCGCGGTCGCCGGTGCGGTGGCCTCGTTCGTCGCCGGGCTGGTCACCCAGATGGGCGCGCCGCGCCGCGCGCTGTTTCCGGCCGCGTTCGGCGCCGGTGTCGTGATCGCGGGAGCGGTGATGGCGATCGGCTTCGCCGCCGAGCGCGCGCACGAGCTCATCGGTCCGGCGGCGCTGTTCGGCGCGCTGGCCGCGGCGCTGTCGCTTGTCGGCGCGCTGGTCTCGTTTCTCGTCCGGCGCGCGGCCGGCCGGTTGTCCGATGGTCCGGTTTCGGAGTAGAAACCGGACATGACTCGAAGGCGCCGCGCCGGCGCGCTGGGCGGGCCGAGCTCACGCCGGGCCGGCGAGTGAGCATGGGCCGCCGACGTCTCTGGCTCCGCGCCCTCGCGCTCGTCGCCACGCTGTGCCCGGCGAGCGCGGCGCGGGCCGATCTGCTCGAGCTCAAGTGGGCCTCGACCGGCTTCTACCGCTCCCGCGCCGTGACCCTGACCAACCTGGCCCGGCAGGACCGGCAGACCCTGGTCCATCCGCCCACCGGCGAGACGATCGTCATCCCGGAGATCCGGCGCACCAGCTACATCGCGCACCGGCTGCGACTGGTGCCGGAGCTGCGCTACGGCGAGCGGGCGCGGCTCACCGTGCAGATCGACGCGCTCGACGACGTGCTGTGGGGCGACAACAACGGGCTGTCGGCCGCGCCGATCTTGTCGAACGACGGCTCGCAGCAGGGCTTCCTGGGCGGCGACGAGAAGCCGTCGGTGGATGTGTCGCGGGCCTGGATCGAGCTGGGCGGCGCCGCCGCCTCGCTGCGCGCCGGCCGCATGCCATCGCACTGGGGCATGGGCCTCGTCGACAACGGCGGCGGCTCGAGCCTGCTCGATCCGGATCTGGCCCGGCCGCCCGAGGTCGCGCCGCGGCTGGCCAGCGACACCTTCCTCGACGACGACTTCGGCGACAACCATTTCGGCTCGACCGCCGACCGCGCGATGCTCATCGTGCGGCCGATCGGGCTGTACCGCGCGGCGCGCGGCCGCGACGGGCGCGCCAGCCGCTTCGCGGTCGGCTACGGCTACGGCGTCGTCACCGAGGCGCCGTTCCTGGCCGGCGAGCCGTTCGAGCGCAGCTTCCGCCCGTTCGGGCAGCAGGGCTTCCTGTCGCGTGGCGACCGCGACGACATCGACGAGCACGTCGGGTTCGCGGTGTGGGACGACGCGTACTGGCAGCCGGGCGGCCGCCTGTCGCGCGACTCCGACGAGCTGCACATCGGCTTCTACGGGATCCTGCGCCGCGGCCAGGAGGGATCGACGGCTCCGTCGGCGGTGCCGCCGGGCGCCGACACAGGCACGCGGGTGTGGATCGCCGACGCCTGGTACCGGGTGCGCTACGGGCCGTTCTACTCCGAGGCGGAGGGCTTCCGGGCCGGCGGCGAGACCTACGGCGGGCTGCCCTTCCCGGTGCCCAACCGCAGCAAGGAGCTGGACGCGGCCGCCGGCGTGGCCCGCATCGGCTTCGTCAGCCGCGATCCGCGCACCGATCCGATCCGCCAGCTGGTCGGCGTGGAGCCGTACGAGCGCGACCTGTGGGCCCTCGAGCTGGAGGGCGGCCGCGCCCGCGGCGACCGCGACGTCAACGACGACCGGGTGCGCCAGCGCGGCCTGCACCCGGACTTCAACGTCGGGCTCATCCTGTTCGAGGAGATCCTGCGCGAGCTGAGCGCGCGCACCTACGGCCCGCCGTTCATCTCGCAGGAGCGGCCGTACGGCGCGGTCGAGATGTTCACCCAGGGGGGCGTGGTCAACGCGAACTATCTCCTGCCCAAGCTGCGCTATCACCTGCCGGTGGGCGACTCCACGCTGGTCGCCGGCCTGCTCATGGCCTGGGTCAACGAGCTGGCCGAGCCGGGGACCAGCGGCATGTTCTTCGCCGGCCAGACGAGCTCGCGCTACCTCGGCACCGAGCTGGACGGGGCGCTCAAGGCCACGCTGGTCGACCACGTCGAGCTGTCGATCGAGAGCGGCTACCTCTGGTACGGAGACGCGCTGCGGTCGGCTCTGCCCAACGCGACCAGCTCGTTCACGTTGCAGAGCCGCCTCGCTTTCGTATGGTAGAGGGCGTGTCGGATCCGGGCGCGGCGGGGCAGGGCGGTGGGCGCGAGGTGCGCGACGCGCTGGTCGCCTTCGCGCTGGCCTGCGCCGGGGTGGCCGCGCTGGCCGCGCTCGGCCGCGCGGTGCCGTTCGTCGATCACAACCTCGGCGCGCTCGTCGCCATCGTCTTCCTCTACATCCCCTTCTTCTACGCCCGGCGGCGCGGCGAGGACCTGGTCGGCTACGGCTTCCGCGCGGCGCCGGTCGGCCGCGGCCTGGCTTTCGGTCTGGGCGCGCCGCTGGTGCTGTTCCCGCTGTTCGCCGCTGTCTTCGTCCTGTTCTACGACGCCGTGTGTCGGCCGGACCAGGTCGCGTGGATGCGCCAGCTCGCGCTGCCCGGCATGTGCAGAGGCTGGGACGGCTGGAGCGGCATGCACGCGCCGCGCTTCGACGGCGAGATGCTGGAGCTGGCCTTCGTGCAGGTGGTGGTGATCGCGCTGCCCGAGGAGCTTTTCTTCCGCGGCTTCCTGCACGAGCTCCTCGAGCGCGCCATGCCGCCGCGGCGGCGCCTGCTGGGGGGCGGCATCGGCCGCGCGCTGGTCCTGTCGTCGGCGCTGTTCGCCGTCGGCCACCTGGCGGCCGGGTTCGACCCGCGTCGGCTCTCGGTCTTCTTCCCCGGCCTGCTGTTCGGCTGGATGCGCTCGGCGACCGGCTCCATCCTGGCCGGGACGATCGCCCACGCGGCTTCCAACCTGTTCATCCGCGTGCTCGAGCAGATGTTCTTCTAGAGCGTGAAGGGAGCCTCTTTCTCGAAGGCCGGGCTGGGCGGTCCGATGCGGAAGAAGTTGGGCGTCTGGACCGGCGGCATGCGGTCGACGATGGCCTTGTGGAACCTGGCGTAGTCGCCCTTGAACAGTCCCTTGTTCCAGACGCGCAGGAGGTTGGCCGTGAACAGGCCGTTGAAGGCGCCATCGGACGAGGTCTGGTTGTCCTGGCAGCCGGACAGCAGGAGCACGTGGGCTCGCACCCTGTCAACGACGTCGCGCGGGATGCGGGCCTGGAGGCCGGAGTAGAACTCCCGGTGCTTGCGGTAGACGCGGAGCGCCACCGAGGCAGGCATCGCGCGCACCGCGGGCAGGCTGGTGCCCTCGCCGGCGGTCATCGTGGCGAGGACTCCCGACTCGCGCATGGCGGCCATGAAGCCGTTGCGCAGGACCGTCCCGCTGTGACAGCTGTCCGACAGGACAGCGATGCGCACGCCCGGCTTGAAGGCCGCGAACAGGTCGTGGAGCTCGTCGTCGATGAGCTCACCGTCGAACAGGCACCAGGTCTCGTCGTTGCCATCCGGTTCGTCGTCGTTGTTGTCCGGGATCTGGCCGCCGTGGCCGGAGTAGGTCAGAAACAGCAGGTCGCCGCCGGTGAGCTTGTCCGCGGCGCCTTGCAGGGCCGCGATCACGTTGTCTCGCGTGGCGCGCGGGGTGATCAGCCGCTGCGTCGCGAGTCCGCGGGATTCGGCGAGACCCGCCATGTCCTCGGCGTCCGCCTCGCACGCGTTGAGCGGGCCCGACCAGCCCTGGTAGTGGTCTGGATCGACCGTGTTGAGACCGATATGGATCGAGATTCCCTTTGCCATGTCCTCCCCCTTCCATCCGTATGGTGTCCCGGCGGCCGCGTTCGTTACGCGGACCGAACTGTTGACCCCGCCGGGGTGCAGCGCGAATCAGCGGCCGCGCAGGTCGGCGAGCACGGCGTCGGCGCCCAGCACGCCGGAGATGGCGGCGAAGCTGACCCACTGGCCCGGGTGGGTGGAGCTGCCGACCAGGTACAGCCCGGCCACGCCCGGCGCGCGCCGCGGCATGCGGCCCTGTCGCATGAAGCGAGCCGTCATGACCGGGTTCATGCTGTCGCGGTAGAGCGTGTTCGCGCGGCCGTAGTCGGCCGGCGTGACGGCGCGGCGCTCGGCGAAGCCGGGCAGGCGCTCGGCCAGCCACGGATCGGCGCGCAGCTCGTCGAGCAGCGCGGCCATCGCGGCCGCGTCCAGACGCTCGGCGGCACCCGCGCGCAGCGGGGCGAGCAGCCGGACCACCGCGGCGCCAGCCGGCGCGTGCACCGCCGCCGGGTTGATGACCAGCCGGCACGGCACGCTGGCATGCTCGGGCGTGCGGCGAAAGCGCAGGTACGGGCCGGTCCGCGGCGGGTCGCCGACGCCGAACAGGGCCAGCCCCGGCGACTGCAGCGGCAGCGCGCGCACCCGGGCGGCCAGGCGCGGGGCCGGCTCGGTCAGCTCGAGCAGGGTGCTGGCGCCGGCCGCGCCGCTGACCACCGCGTCGGCGGGCAGCAGCTCCTGGTCGCGCAGACGGACGCCGGCGGCCCGGCCGCCCTCGACCTCGATGCGCTCGACGCGCCTGTCGGTCAGGATGCGCACGCCGCTCCTGGTCGCGGCCGCGGCCAGCGCGTCGACCACGGCCGCCACGCCCGTGCGCGGCAAGTAGCATCCGGCGGTGTGGATGAGCGCCGGCACCAGGGCCAGCGGCATGGGCGCGTCGTCCAGCTCCTGGCCGGCGACCGAGGTCCAGATGCCGAGCGCGCGCGCGACCGGCTCGGGCAGCCCCGAGCGCCGCAGCACCGACCCGAGCGGCCGCAGAAGCGTCGCGGCGTGGAGGATGGCTCCCGTCGAACAGGAGCGCCATGCGCGACGCCTCGCGCACCAGGAGCGGCGCGAGCGCGCGGTGCAGGCGGGCCGTCTCGTCGATGAAGCGCCGGTAGTGCCGCCCTGCGCCGGGGAAGTCGCGGTCGAGCGCCGACGCGGTGGCGTCCAGGTCGGCGTCAATCTGCACGTCCGGCGCGCCGGCCGCTTCAACCCGGTAGACCTGCTCGATGCGGGTGAGCGCCAGGTCGTCGACTGCCAGCTCCAGCCGCGCGAAGGCCCACTCGAGGCCGGGGCGATCGAGCAGGATGTACGGACCGCCGTCGGCGCGCTGGCCGTCGATGTCGATCGCGCGGGCCAGCCCACCGACCGAGGAGGTCGCCTCGACGAGGGTGACGTCGCAGCCGGCGCGGGCCAGGCGCACGGACGCGGCCAGGCCGCCCACGCCGGCGCCGATCACGACGACGCGGGTCACGGCGGCGGCCGCCCGAAGCCGAACAGGGCGCGCAGCAGGCGGCGGCCGGCGAAGAGCACCGGGCCCTCGCGCCGCGCCGGCGGGAACGCCTGCGGGTCCATGCGCGGAACCCACATCGCGCCGCGCCGGCTCCCGTACGCGTAGATCGGGTAGGCCAGCGACGACATGAGGATCGTCCAGTCGTTGCGGTGCGGGCTGCGAAAGCCGGCGATCGGCTGGTCCGGGCCGTCAACGGTCACGTGTGGCAGCGGATCGCCGAACCAGTCGCGCGCCACCGCGATCGGAGCGTCGCGTGGGAACTCGACCAGGCCCATGTGGCGGGCCGCGACGAGGTCGAGGGCGAGCGGGTCGCGCGCGGCGTAGAGCCGGCCCGGGTCGAGCGGCCGGCGGCAGCCGAGGATCCCGGTGACGCCGTCCGGCACCGCGCGCGTCGCGTCCAGCAGCGCCAGGTGGCAGGGGAAGGTGTCGAGGATCATGGTGGCGCCGGTGCCGAGGTCGAACAGGCGGTCGGCGAAGATCATCTCGTCGACGCGCTGGCCCAGCGCCTCCAGGTTGGACAGCGACAGGTGCGCCAGCCAGCTCGGATGGGTTCGCATCTTGCCGAACGAGATGCGCAGGTCGGCGGCGGCCCACTCGCGCGACACGCTGCCCTGGCCGTGTCCGCGCGCCGCACCCAGCGGCAGCTGGTCGGCTGTCGCGTCGGCGATGCGGTAGCTGGCCGCGCCCCAGCCCATGTAGCGCGCGACGTCGGCCACGCCGCGGCCGCCGAAGAAGTGGTCGTAGTGGTTCTGCGCCTCGAGCACGACCACATCGCCGGCGCCGCGGCCGCGCAAGAGGACCGCGAGCGCCTCGATCAGCGCCGGGTCCACGGTCGGGCTGACGTCGCGGCGGTCGTACGACATCATGAAGCAGGTCTTGATCGCGACGGTGCCGCCCGGCGGCAGGTGGCGCAGCGCCTCGTCGAGCAGGCCGGTGTCGACGATGGCCGCGCGCAGGCGCTGCTCGGCGGTGGCGCCGGCATCGCGCACGATCACCCGGCCGCCGCGCCCGGCCGCGCTCGGCGCCGGGACGAAGCTGGCGTCGATGGCGGCCAGCTCGGCCTCGAGCGCCTCGGGCGCCGGCACGAGCTCGTCGTCGCCGGTGAAGGCCCGGGCCAGGGCGGCGAACACGCGGCCGTGACGGGCCTCCTCCGCGGCGATGCGCGCGAAGGTGGCGGCGTGCTCGCCGCTCAGCGCCTCGAGGCGCGTCCAGGCCAGCTCGGCGGTGCGCTCGGCCTCGATCTGGAACAGGCAGAAGTCGCGGAACGACTGGAAGGAGAGCGAGCGGCGCGCCGAGCGCGGCACGCGCCCGGTGATCATGCCCAGCTTGCTGGCGATGAGCGCGAGCAGGCGGGACAGCGGCGCGCGCCGCCAGCTGCCGTGGGTCAGCACCGCGCTGGACCATCCCGCCACCAGGCCGGCGAAGTGGCGCGACAGCGCGGCCAGCGCCACGCGCAGGCGGCGCTGGCGCAGCAGCACGCCGCGCACGAACACAGCGTGCATCTGCTCCTCGCGCGACGCCCACTGAAACGCGTGGCGGATGAGATCGCGGGCGCGGGCCGGAGCGGCCAGGGCCGCCACCCGCGCGCCCAGCTGGCGGCCCGAGTAGTGGACGTCGACCAGCCGCTCGCGCTCCAGCGCGATCAGGTACAGCGCGCGGCGCTCGCGCTCGTCGTCGCCGCCGGCCCGGGAACGCGCGACGGCCAGCTCGGCGGCGAACTCGCGCACCATCTCGGATGCGTCGAGATCGGCCGGCTGGCCACGGGCCTGCTCGCTGCCGGCCGTCACCGCGCCGCCCGACGGCGGCCCGGAGCTGGAGTCGCGCGCCGGCACCGGCGGAGAGTATCGACATCCGCGTCCGCGTACGAGCCGGGGCACCTGCCCGTGAGATGCCGCCGGCGCGGCAGACCGTTCCGCCGCGGCCGGCCGTTCTGACAGCTCGTGGTGCCTGCTGGTATAAGTGCGCGGTGATCAACCTGGCCCGCCTGCCCGAGGTGTCGCAGCTCATCGATCTCGCCCTGTCCGAGGACCTCGGGCGCGGCGACGTGACCAGCGCCAGCGTGCTCGACGGCGACGGAGGCCAGGTCACGGCCGCGCTGGTCGCGCGCGCCGAGCTGGTCGTGTTCGGCCTCGAGGTCGCGCGGGTCGTCGTCGACCGGGTCGACCCGAGCATCGGCTGGCGACCGCTCCTGGCCGACGGCGCGCTGGCCCCGGCCGGCGCGGTCATCGCCCGGCTCGAGGGCCCTGCTGTATCGATCCTGGCGGCCGAGCGCACCGCGCTCAACTTCCTGCAGCGGCTGTCCGGCGTGGCGACGCTGTCGCGCCAGTACGCCGCTGCCGTCGCCGGGACCACGACGCGCGTCGTCGACACGCGCAAGACGACGCCCGGCTGGCGCGCGCTGGAGAAGGCCGCGGTGCGCGCGGGCGGCTGCCACAACCACCGCGCCGACCTGGGCAGCGGCATCCTGATCAAGGACAACCACGTCGCCGCGTGCGGCGGCGTCGGCGTCGCTGTCGAGCGAGCGCGGGCGCGCGCGCCGCACTCGCTGCGCATCCAGGTCGAGGTCGACTCGCTCGACCAGCTCGACCAGGCCATCGCCGCGCGCGCCGACCTGGTGCTGCTCGACAACATGTCGGTCGCCGAGGTGGAGCGGGCCGCGCGAACGGCGCATGCCGCCGGCGTGCAGGTCGAGGTCTCGGGCGGGGTGACGCTGGAGCGGGTCGCGTCGTACGCGCGCGCCGGCGCCGATTACATCTCGGTCGGCGCGCTGACCCACTCGGCGCGGGCCGTCGACATCGCGCTGGACTTCGCGTGAGCGACTGGCTCGGCGTCGAGCTGCACGAGCTGGAGGTCTGCGAGTCGACCAGCGACGTGGCGGCGGCGCGCGCGGCGGCCGGTGCGCCGCACGGCGCTGTGGTGACGGCAGCGGCGCAGCGGCGCGGTCGCGGTCGCCTCGGTCGCCCCTGGCACTCGCCGCCGGGTGAGAACCTCTACCTGTCGTGCGTGCTGCGCCCTGACGTCCCGGTGGCCTCGCTGCCGCCGATCACCCTGGCCGCCGGCGTGGCCGTGGTCGAGGCGGTCGCCGCCTTCGGCGTGCGTGCGGCGGTGAAGTGGCCCAACGACGTGGTCGTGGGCGGACGCAAGCTGGCCGGCATCCTCACCGAGATGACGACGCGCGGCGATCGGCTCGACTTCGTCGTCCTCGGCATCGGCGTCAACCTGGGCACGCGCTCGTTCCCGCCCGAGCTGGCGAGCATCGCCACCTCGCTGGCGCTGGAGGGCGGCCGCGCCGCGTCGCCGGCGGAGTTTCGCGCGCGCCTCTTGCCCGGGCTGCAGACCTGGCTCGATCGATTCTTCGAGGGCGGCGTGGCCGCGATAGCTCCGGCGTGGACGCAGTGGAGCGGCATGGCGGGCGCGCGAGTCCGGGTCACGGCCGGAGGCGTTGACACCGTGGGCACGGCGTTCGGCATCGGCCCGGACGGCTCGCTCGACGTTCGCGACGATCGGGGTCACCATGTGAAAGTGGTGGCCGGAGACGTCGTCTTGCTGGCGGACGCGAAAGGAGACAGATGAGATCGAGGGCGTGGCTTTTCGGTGTGGTGGCCGCAGGAGTCGCGGTCGCCGTGATTCTGCTCCTGTGGCCGCGCTCCACCACCCACGACAGCGAGCGGACGCCTCTGTCCCCGGCCGCCGGCGCCGGCGCGGTCAGCGACGGGGCCGCGCCCCCACCGTCCGAGCCGGCGCAGCCCGCAACGCCGGGCGCCAGCGGAGACGGCAGTAATAATAATGATGCCGGCGGGGGCCCGGAGCGCGCCTCGGGCGACCGCATCCGCGACCATCGCGGCGAGACCGCCGGCGGGGTCGCGCGCCGCTTCCCCGGCGGGAAGCCGGGGCACGTGATTCAGCCGCCGATCATCGCGGACCTGCGCCGCACCCTGAGCCCGGAGATCAAGAAGTGCAGCGACGAGCACGCGGCCGATCTGCAGCCCGGCGCGCAGATCCAGGGCCGTCTGCGAGTCGCGGTCCACTCGGGCGTGGTATCGGTGCTGGATGTGGATGTCGAGCAGCGCGGCGTGCCCGAATCGAGCGGCATGATCGAGTGCGCCCGCAAGGCGTTCGCGTCGGTGCAGCTTCGCGCCGACGGCCACGCTGAGGTCGAGAGTCACGTCCTCAGGCTTCCATTCAGGATCCCTGTCAAATGAAGGCCATCCCTGACGACTTTTCCGCCCCGAGCTCGCGGTCCCGGGTCGGCGCGTTGCCAGGGTGTGTCAGCCACGGCGGAAGCGACGGACACCGCGGCCGCGTGGTAAAAGCGACGCGTCACCCGTCGGAAACAGGATTGTAGCTTCCGACCGAACCCGCTATAACCGCGCTCGAATGCACCGTCAGGAGACCATGCGTTACTCGAGGACCAAAGCGGCTCTCGCCGCATGTGCCGCTGTCGTGTCGGCTCTCCTGGGCGCCGGTTGCGACGAGCTCACCTCCCGCCGGCAGATCCAGGACGCGAACAAAGCCTACGCCGAGGGCCGCTACGTCAAGGCCGTCGAGATGTACCAGGAGGCGCTTGATCGCACGCCGGAGCTCTACATCGGTCATCACAACGCCGGGCTCGCCTACTACAAGCTGTTCCAGCCCGGCGTCGAGACCAAGGAGAACCGCGCCCTGGCGGAGAAGTCGGCGGCCAACTTCATGGAGTACCTGAAGTACGAGCCGAACGACCAGAAGGTGATCAGCCTGCTGACCACGATCTGGCTCGACTCCGGTCAGTATCCCAAGGCGCTCGCCTACTGGTCCGACGTCCAGGCCAAGAATCCGCAGGACCGCAGCGTCCTAGAGAAGCTGGCAAACATCTACCGGCAGGCGGGTCAGTTCGACAAGGCGCGTGAGTGGCACTTGAAGCGCGCCGACTTGGAGCACGACCGCGGCGCCAAGGTGAAGGCGTACCTGGACATCGCGCAGATGGAGTGGAGCCGACTGCAGAAGCCGGACGTGATCGATTTCGACCGCCTCGCGGTGGCCGACATCGGTATCGCGTCGCTGCAGAAGGCAGAGGCTCTGGATCCGAAGCACGCGCTGGTGCAGAGCCTGATGGGCTCTCTCTACCAGCACCGCTCCATCGCCCACGGAGCTCACTGGGCGAAGGGTGTGGAGGCGGCTGCGCAGAAGTTCCACCAGGCTCGCTTCACCGAGATCAAGAAGGGCGAGCAAGCCGCGGCCGGCCAGCAACCTGCACAACCAGGCCAGGCGGGACAGCCTCCCGCCGGCCAGCCCGGCCAGCCCAGCGCTCCTGCGCAGCCTGGCCAGACGGGTGCAGCGGGTTCCACCACCCCGCCGCCTGCCACAAAATAGAGGAGGACCGGCCGTGTTCGACAATTACGTCGGTGCCAAGCTGGCCAGGCGCAGCAAGTGGATGACGATCATCATCGCGACCTCGCTGATCATCCACGCCGGAGTGGGTGGTGCAGTGGTGGTGCGATCGATGTGGGCGATCGAGAAGCTCGAGCCGCCTGATACCGAGCTGGCGCTGTCGACGCCTCCTCCTCCGCCTCCGCCTCCGCCGGCCGGGTCGAGCAAGCCCAAGAACGAGGCCAAGCGGATCGTGCGCAAGGTCAAGGAGACCGTGCAGCCCGATCAGAAGAAGATCGAGCCGGAAGAGGTTCAGGTCGCCGAGGACGAAGGCGTCGAGGGCGGAGTCGAAGGCGGAACCGCCGGCGGCGTGCTCGGCGGCGTCGAGGGAGGCGTGCTCGGCGGCGTCGAGGAGCCGCCCAAGGTCGAGGCCCCCAAGGTGGTCCCGCAGGTCGCCCTCGAGGCGCAGCGCATCTCCGGTGAGAAGGACATCCAGCCCCCCAACGACGTCGCCACCCAGATGGCGCGCTCGGGCAAGGGGACGGTCGGCGTGGTGAAGATGTGCCTCACCGTCGGCGGCACCGTCGACAAGCTATCGGTCTTGAAGTCGACCAACTACCCGGCGTACGACAACAAGATCAAGCAGAAGATGCACGAGTGGCGGTATCGTCCCTTCCAGGTCAACGGCAAGGCGGTGCCCGTCTGCACCTCCGTGACCTTCATCTATCGTCCAAGGTAGGGCTGCGAGCGGCGGCGCCTGCTACCAGGAAACCCACGAGAAAAGGACCAGAGCGCGATGGACTTCAGTCTCCTCGAAATGTGGGAACACATGGGCTTGCCCGTCAAGTTCGTGAACGTGTTCATGCTCTTGATGTCGATCTGGTCGCTCTATGTGATCGTCGAGCGCTGGCTGACCTTCTACAAAGGATCGCGCCAGTCGTACAGCTACGTGCTCGCCTTGCGGGACTACCTGGGCAAGCGGAAGGTCGATGAGGCCCTCAGCGCCGCGCGCAAGCACGGCAAGAGCCCCGTCGCCAAGGTCGTCGAGTCCGGCCTCGCTGCCTACAAGGGCGGCCGCGACGCGCTGGAGCATGGCGGGCCCGACGACGTGGGCGAGTTCGACCTGGTGGACTCGGTCAACCGCTCGCTCGAGCGCGTGAAGGAGCGCGAGACTGCCAGCCTGCGCAAGGGCCTCGGCGGACTCGCCACCATCGCGTCGATCGCGCCGTTCGTGGGTCTGTTCGGCACGGTGCTCGGCATCATCAACTCGTTCCAGAAGCTGAAGGAGGGCGGTGGCATCGACGTCATCGGCCCCGGCATCTCGGAGGCACTCATCTCCACCGCCTTCGGTCTTCTGGTCGCCATCCCCGCCGCCATCGCGTTCAACTACTTCACGGGCCGCGTGGAGAACATGGTGGTGGACATGAGCGACGTCTCGTCGGAGTTCATCGATTACGTCCTCAAGGAGGGAAGGGCGTAACGTATGAGCCCGGCCCGGCATAGGCATCATCATCGGACGCGCCTGGTTCACAAGGAACCAATGAAGCTGGACTCAGGTGCGCAACGAGATCAACGTCACGCCGCTGGTCGACGTCTGCCTGGTCCTGCTCATCATCTTCATGGTGATCTTGCCGATGCTCGCGCGCGGCAAGGAAGTGCCGGTGCCCCAGACGTTCAACCACTCGAAGGAGAAAGACAGCCAGCAGCCGATCGTAGCCATCGACGAGGACGGCAAGCTGTATGTTGACAAGGACCTGGTGCCCGACCTGGAGGCGCTCAAGCTGCGCATCCAGGACGAGTGGAAGGCTCTGACCCAGCGCAACCAGCTGACCAACGGCGACCGCGCAGGTGAGGGCAGGGTGCTCATCAAGGCCTCCGAGAAGGCGCGCTACAAGCAGGTCCACCCGGTCATCATGGCGCTCCATGAGGCCGGAGCGGTCGGCATCGACCTGGGCACCAACGAGGCCAAGGAGGCGGGCCCAGCCGGCCCGTAGAGCACCATGGGAATCTCAGCTGGCGGAGGCGGCCAGGGCAGGCCCAAGAGCGACATCAACGTCACGCCGCTCGTCGACGTTGTGCTCGTGCTCCTCATCATCTTCCTGGTGGCGATGCCGATCCTCCTGCGCCACATCACCATCGAGGTGCCGCGCAAGCTCGACGCCGACGAGATCTCGTCCACCTCGACGACAGATCGTCCTGCTCGGCAAGGCGGACGGCACGGTGGAGGTCGATGACGGCACCGGCAAGCGCAGCGTCAACCGCATCGACCTGGCCAAGACCATCCGCCCGATGATCGAGGCCATCAAGACCGAGCGTGTGGTGTTCGTCGAGTTCGAGGATCAGATCCTCTACTCGGAGGTCGTGAGCATCATGGATACGGTCAAGGGGATGGGGAAGGACGCCAGCGGCAACGACGTCAACCCGGTGAAGGTCGCGCTCAAGACCACGCGCGGCGCCGAGGGCGCCGAGGGCGCGGCACCTGGAGCCGAGGGCGCGGCACCCGCAGCACCGGCAGCACCCGCGCCGGCGCCGCAGTAGCCGCGCGAGCAGGGCGCGGCCGGGAGCGTTCGTCCCCGGCTGCCCCTGCCTACCACTTCTCACACCTCGTCTTTTCGCGGACTCAGCACCGCTCGAGAGGACCCGGCACCCCGCGAGGGTGGTTGTCACCACGAGACAGGCAGGTGGTGCTTCGGTCGCGTGGGGTGAGCGTGGTACGTGTCAGAGGGAATGTTTCGAGTTCTCTGGCTTTTCGCCCGACCTCGTCTCTCTGACCGTCGTCCTCTCGAGGGCCTGCAAGGCCGGCGCGCGGCCGGAACAGGCCCTCTGGCGGCGCTCGTCGCGCTCGCAAGCCTCGGAATGCTGGGCGCGTGCAGCGACGACGACTCCGCCACCGAGCTGAACACGGCCGGTCCGCCCATGGTCCTGCAGGTGTTCGCGCAGGAGAAGGTGATCAGCAACTCCGGCAACGCGGTCCAGCGCTTCGGGCTGGCCTTCGGCGACCATCCGGACGTCCCGGCGCCCGAGGAGGACGCGGCCAACGGCGACGACCGCCAGGTCACCAACGCTGTCGCCTACCGCGACGGTGCCCGCTTCCGCGTCGTCTTCGACGAGATCCTGGTCGGCAACTACATCGAGGAGATCCAGTGCGCCGACGGCAGCTTCAGCCGCGTCCCGATCGGCACCGATCCGGACGACATCTCGCGCTGCGCCGGCCCCGACCTTTCGTCGTGCGAGGCGGTCTGCATCGGCCCGGGCGGCCCGATCGGCATCACCGACGCGAACGAGGACGGCGCGGTCGATCCGGGCGGTCTGCGCATGATCGACTACGGCGACGGCGAGATCGCCGCGTCGGTCGTGTGCGACGGCCAGCGCATCCCGCTCCTCGGACAGGTCGGCGAGGACGCGAAGCGATCGTTCTACAACCCGTCCGGCAACCAGCAGATCCCGGCCGACACCGGCGTGGACGGGCTCGGCCCGGCCCTGGTGCTGTTCACGCAGTTCGGGCTGCGCACCAGCGCCACCTGCACCATCCAGTTCCGCCCCGAGGTGGTCGACAAGGACGACAACCGCGTGTGCGCGCCGCCGGGCGGCGACGTCGACGATGACTGCCCGGGCGACGGCGACACCGAGGCGATCCAGTTCCAGGTCGAGCCGCTGTCGCTCGCCGGCTTCGGCATCGGCGACAACGACGGCGACGGAGTCATCGAGCCGGAGACCGGCACCGACCAGACCATCTTCCTCGAGTTCGTGACCGACGTGGACGCGGAGACGCTGGGCGCCATCGCGCTGGCCACCGGCGGCGCCGACGTTCCGATCGAGGCGGCCATGGGCAGCATGGGGACCAACGTGGTGGTCACCGTGCCGGGCGGGTATCAGCCCGACAGCGAGTACACGATGACGATCGGCACCGGCATCACCGACCTGTTCGGCGCCGGGCCGCCGGAGCCGATCACGCGCGACGTTCACCACCAGCGGCGCGGAGAAGGGGTAGCAACATGAACAAGCGCAGGGACCTCTTCATCGCCGCGGCGCTCGTCGGATGCGCCGTGGGGGCCGCTCCGGGCAGCGCCCGGGCGCAGTCGGCCACGGCGGGCGCCGTCCAGGGCGTCGTCACCGACGCGGCTACCGGTCAGGTGATGACCGGCGTCACCGTTGTCGCCACGTCGCCGGTGCTGCAGGGCACGCAGTCGGCGCTGTCCGACGCGAACGGCTTCTACAAGATCACCAACCTGCCGCCCGGCGTGTACGTGGTCGCGTTCTACTACGCCAGCATCACGGTCAAGCGGACCGACATCACTGTCAACGCCAACCGCACCACGCCGGTCTTCGTCAAGATCGACACGGCGCAGAGCGCCGGCGAGGTGATCGAGGTCCAGGGCACGCCCAACATCGACACGACGTCGACAACGCAGGGCATCACGCTCGGCGAGGACTACCTGCGCAACATCCCGGTGCCGGGCCGGACCTTCGAGGACGCCCTCGGCGCGGCGGCCGGCTCGGCCGGCGACGACCTGGGCGTGTCGTTCTCCGGCTCCACGTCGCTCGAGAACCAGTACATCGTCGACGGCGTCAACACGACCGGCCTCACCTTCGGCACCGTCGGCTCGCCGGTCATCAACGAGTTCATCGAGGAGATCGAGATCATCACCGGCGGCTACCAGGCCGAGTTCGGCCGCGCCACCGGCGGCGTGGTCAACGTGGTGACCCAGAGCGGGTCGAACGAGTTCCACGGCTCGGTGTTCAGCACGGTGACCAGCGACTTCCTCGCCATCGACCCGGAGCGCAACCCGAGCCAGATCTCGTCGATCGACGCCACCTCCACGCTCAACTACAACGCCAACTTCGGCTTCGACCTGGGCGGCCCCATCATCAAGGACAAGCTCTGGTTCTTCGTCGGCTTCTCGCCCACCTTCTCGGACGTCGACGATCGACCGCTTCACCAAGCGGCGCACCGACTGCCGCACCATCCAGGCCGGACGGCTCGCTGTCCGAGTGCAACCCGGGTCTGTACCAGGACGGCGACTGGGACGAGGACCTGGAGCGGCAACTTCATCTACGAGGACATCCCGGGCGGCACAGAGCACGCTCGACCAGCAGAGCAGCAGCTACCAGCTGGTCTCGAAGGTGAGCTACGCGGTGTCGCCCGAGCACCAGGGCCACATCTCCCTGTCCGGGCCTGTCGCGCCAGCGGCGAGGCGATGGGCGTCCTGGGCGAGCGGGCGGCGACCAGCGTCGACATCAGCACCCTGAACAGCGACCTGGCCGCCAAGTGGACGTCGAAGTTCAACGACAACCGGACCGAGGTCGAGGCGGTGCTGGGCTGGCACCGCGAGCACTTCGAGACCAGCTCGATCGTCGACGAGGCCAACTCGCTCCCGCTGCAGAACCTGCTCTTCGGCAACCTGGGCACCTGGGGCCTGCGCGGCACCGAGTCGATGGCGACCGTCGATCGGCTGCACCGACTCGGGCGGCGACAGCGACCCGTACCCGCTCATCGAGAACTGCCCCGATGCCGGGGCCGGCTACCGCATCGGCGGCCCGGGCGGGCTGGCCGACGACACCGAGCAGCGCTTCAGCGCGCGGCTGGGCGGCACCCAGCGCATCAAGGCGCTCGGCACCCACGAGATCAAGGCGGGCGGCGACGTGGAGCAGAACCTGCTCAACAAGCCGCGCGCCTTCAGCGGCGACGTCTTCTACGACGTCGTGGATCGGCAACTCGGCCAGCGTGGACGAGATCGGGCTGGGCTTCCCGCAGCAGCAGACCGACGTCCACCGCTGGGTCGACGTCGCGCCGCGCACCGACGACGACCCGCGCTTCGACCAGAACTGCGGGACGAATCCGTACGACACGGACGAGGCCGCTGCGCTGCCAGTTCCTGGGGCCGACCGACGTGGAGGGCAACACGCTCAACTGGGCGGCCTACCTGCGCGACTCGTGGCAGATCCTGCCCAACCTGACCCTCAACGCCGGCGTGCGCTACGAGGAGCAGTACCTGCGCTTCGCCGAGCACCTGCGCAACACGATCGATCCGTTCACGCTGGAGCGCCGCGGCAAGAACGCGATGGAGCTTCGCAACATGTGGGCGCCGCGCGTCGGCCTGCTCTACGACTGGACCAAGGAGGGGCGCTCGAAGGTGTTCGGCAGCTACGGCCGCTTCTACGAGTCGATCCCGATGGACATCAACGACCGCTCGTTCGGCGGCGAGGCACTGCTGCGCCAGATCTACCCGCACGTGGACGGCGGCTCGCAGCCGTGCGGACCGCCCGACGGCACCATCGGCGCGCCGCCGGGCACCGCCTGCATGGGCGAGCCGTCGGCGCCGCCCGATCTGCTGGGCGGCAACGGCGTGCTCATCGCGCCCGGCATCGGGCCGCAGTACATGGACGAGTTCATCGTCGGCGGCGAGTACGAGCTCATCGACGACCTGAAGGTCGGCGTCACCCTGAAGCGCCGCACCATGGGCCGCGTCATCGAGGACGTGTCGGTGGACGGCGCCGCAGACCTACATCCTGGCCAACCCGGGCGAGTTCTCGCGCGACCAGGAGCGCGCCCTGGAGAACGAGATCGAAGATCTGCAAGACGCCGGCGAGGTCGACGCGGCCGAGATCCAAGCAGGATCAGCTGGACCAGTTCCGCGGCATCCGCATCTTCGACAAGCCGCGCCGCGACTACAACGCCGTCGAGCTGACGATGGCCAAGCGCCTGTCGCACAGCTGGTTCGTGCAGGGCTCGTACACCTACTCGCGCAACATCGGCAACTACCCGGGCCTGTACTCGGCCGACAACGGCCAGGTCGATCCCGAACATCACGTCGCAGTACGACCTCATCGAGCTCCTGGCCAACCGCGAGGGCCCGCTGCCGCAGGACCGGCCGCACTACTTCAAGCTGGACGGCTACTACGTCTTCAACCCCGAGGGCATCGGCAAGTTCACCACCGGCGGCCGCTTCCGCGCGCTGTCCGGCGGCGTGTACGAGGCGCTCGGCCGCCACGCGACCTACGGGGGCGCCGAGTCGTTCCTGCTGCCGCGCGGCGCGATGGGCCGGCTCGATCCGGACTGGAGCATCGACGCGCACGTCGGCTACGCCCGCAAGCTGGGCCGCGACTACGAGCTCGAGATCTTCACCGACCTGTTCAACCTGCCGACGCTGGTCAAGAAGGAGGGCGTGGTCCGGGTCAACGAGGTCTACACCTTCGACGTCGGCCAACCCGATCGTGGGCGGCGACTACGAGGACCTGGTCTGGCTCAAGGGGCTGGGCACCGAGGGCGAGGAGCGCACCGACGGCTCGCCGGTGACGCGCAACCGCAACTTCGGCCAGCCGACGGTGCGCTACACCCCGTTCTTCGCCCAGATCGGCGCCCGATTGACGTTCTGATCGGCGCGCGCCCCGTCGCCGGCGCGGCACACGGGCTCACAGGCCTGTGCTATGTGGCGAGCATGGCCGAGGGGCTCAACCCCGCGCAGCAGGCCGCCGTCGACCACGGCGACGGGCCGCTGTGCGTCCTGGCCGGCGCCGGCTCGGGCAAGACGCGGGTCCTGGTCCACCGCATCGAGCGCCTGGTCCAGCGCGGCGCCTGGCCGCAGGAGATCCTGGCGGTCACGTTCAGCAACAAGGCGGCCGGCGAGATGCGCGAGCGGCTGCGCGCGCTGCTCGGCTCGGCCGCCCACATGATGTGGATCGGCACCTTCCACGCCACCTGCGCGCGGCTGCTGCGCATCCACCACGGCCGCGTCGGGCTCAGCCGCGACTTCAGCATCTTCGACGACGACGACCAGCTGCGCCTCATCAACGGCCTGCTCAAGGAGCAGGGCCTGTCCGACTCGGTCACGCCGCGCACGGTGCAGACGCTCATCGATCGGGCCAAGAACCGCGGCGCCGATCCGGGGTCGGCCGGGCCGGGCCGCACCTACGCCCACGACATCGCCGCCAGCCTGTATCCGGCCTACCAGGCGGCGCTGGCCCGCGAGGACGCCGTCGACTTCAACGATCTGCTGCTCAAGGTGCTCGAGCTTGCCGATCACCCGGAGGTCGGGCCTGAGCTGGCCGCGCGCTTCCGCCACGTGCTGGTCGACGAGTTCCAGGACACCAACCTGGTCCAGTACCGCCTGGTGCGCCACCTGGCCGGCCGCAGCCGCAACCTGACCGTGGTCGGCGACGACGACCAGGCGATCTACGGCTGGCGCGGGGCCGAGCCGCGCAACCTGCTCGACTTCGAGCTCGACTTCCCGGACGCGGTGGTCATAAAGCTGGAGCAGAACTACCGCTCCACCTCGGTGATCCTCGACGCCGCCAACGGGGTCATCGCGCGCAACACTCGATCGCCACGCCAAGGCGCTGTGGACCGACCAGCAGGGGGGCGAGCCGATCCTGTGGGAGGAGACGGCCGACGACCGCTCCGAGGCCGACTTCGTGGCCCGCGCCATCCGCGGCCTGACCGGCGAGGAGGGCCGCACCTGGGGTGACATGGCGGTCCTGTACCGCACGCACTCGCAGTCGCGGGTGCTCGAGGAGGCGCTGCGGGTCCACCGCATCGCGTACCGCATCGTCGGCGGCGTGTCGTTCTTCCAGCGCCGCGAGATCAAGGACATCCGCGCGTACCTGCGCCTGGTGCTCAACCCGGCGTCCGACTCCTGCTTCGAGCGCGTGGTCAACGTGCCGGCGCGCGGCATCGGCGACACCACGGTGGAGCGGGTGCGGGCGCACGCGCGGCTGGCCACCATCAGCCTGCTCGACGCGGCGCGGAGCTGCTCGCACGGCGCGATCGCCGCGCTCAAGCCGGCCGCGCGCAAGAAGCTGGGCGCCTTCGTCGACATCATCGACGGGCTGCGCCAGGTGCAGGCGGCCGGCGCGTCGGTGTCCGAGCTCATCATCCAGGCGGTCGAGCGCTCCGGCTACCGCGAGCGGCTGGCCATCGAGGACACGCCGGAGGCCCGCGATCGGCTGGGCAACCTGGGCGAGCTGGTCAGCATGGCCGCCGACTTCGACGACTCGAGCGAGGGGCGCGGCAACCTGTCGGAGTTCGAGGAGCGCATCTCGCTGGCCTCGGCGCTCGACGAGCAGGACGGGCGCGGGACCTCGGCCACGCTGATGACAATCCACGCGGCCAAGGGGCTCGAGTTCCCGGTCGTGTTCGTGTGCGGCATGGAGGACGGGCTGTTCCCGTCGCTGCGCCCGCGCGACGGCGAGGACGAGCGCAAGAGCCTCGAGGAGGAGCGCCGCCTGGCCTACGTCGCCTTCACCCGGGCCAAGCAGCGGCTGATCCTGACCTCCGCGCGGGTGCGCCGGCAGTGGGCCGAGGTCAAGATGAACCGGCCGTCGCGCTTCCTCGACGACATCCCGCCCGAGCACCTGGCCGTGCGCGCGCCGCCGGCGCCGCCGCGCCCGCCGCCGGGGCACCTGGTCCGCGCCCCGCGCGCGGCCCGCCCCATGCGCGACGAGTACGATCAGCGCGTCAACGGGGACGATGTGCCGGTGATCCGCATCGACGGCGACCAGCTGGCCCCGGGCGACCACTTCCCGGCCGGCAGCACGGTGCGCCACGACTCGTTCGGCACCGGGCGCGTGCTCGAGTCGCGCGGCACCGGCCGCGACCGCAAGCTGCTCATCCAGTTCCAGTCGGTCGGCTTGAAGACCGTGCTCGCGAGATTCGTCGAGCCCGATGCGTGATCACGGCGGTCTTACTTGGTCGTCTTCGACGCGTCGACGTAGGCGACCCGCAGGTCGTAGAGCACGCTGCGCAGGAGCTTCTGCTCCGACTCGTCCAGGTTGCCGCGGGTCTTCTCCTCGAGCATGTTGAGCATGTCGATGGCCTGCTTGGCGGCCGGCAGGTCTCGCTGCACGGCCTCGCCCTCCGGGCGCGGGAGCTGGCCGAGGTGGACCATGGCTGTCGAGGCCAGAGACAGCACGAAGGTGGAGAAATCGAGCGGCGGGAGGGCCTGGGGCGCTTCCTCGTCGCTCGACGGCGGCGCGGTCAATCCCTTGTCTTTCACGCACAGCATCCTAACCCCACGGGGTTCGCCTGGCCGGTTCCGACACAAGCGGCCCCAGGGTCTAGCAGCGCTGCCCGAAAACGGCTATGTTTCAGAGGTTTAGCACCGCACCGCGGGGGTTAGGCCAGGGAATTCGGGGGTCTCCCTCGCGGTTAGACCCAGAACGGCGGAGAACGGACAGCGATGCAGGCCTCCCAGGACGTCAAAGCCATCAACGCGCTGGTCGAGCAGGAGAGCGCCTTCGTCGAGAACATCCTCGGTGAGGTGGCCAAGGTCATCGTCGGCCAGCGCCACATGGTCGAGCGGCTGATGATCGGCCTGCTGTGCAACGGCCACTGCCTGATCGAGGGCGTGCCCGGCCTGGCCAAGACGCTGACGGTCAAGACCCTGGGTCAGACGCTCGACGCCAGCTTCGCCCGCATCCAGTTCACGCCCGACCTGCTCCCCGCCGACATCACCGGCACCACCATCTACAACATGCAGACGGCCCAGTTCACCCAGAAGCGCGGGCCGATCTTCGCCAACCTGGTCCTGGCCGACGAGATCAACCGCGCGCCGGCCAAGGTGCAGTCGGCGCTGCTCGAGGCGATGCAGGAGCGCCAGGTCACCATCGGCGACGTGACCGAGCGCCTGCCGGATCCGTTCCTGGTCATGGCCACGCAGAACCCGATCGAGCAGGAGGGCACCTACGCGCTCCCCGAGGCCCAGCTCGATCGCTTCATGCTCATGATCAAGGTCGGCTACCCGAACAAGGCCGAGGAGCGCCAGATCATGGACCTGATGACCTCGCCGGTCATCGCCACCGCGAACCGGGTGTCGTCGCTCGAGCAGGTGCGCTCGGCGCGCCGCGTGGTGGGCCAGATCTACATCGACGACACAATCCGCGAGTACATCGTGGACGTCGTGCACGCCACGCGCGAGCCGCGCGCGTACGGCCTCGGCGAGCTGGCGCCGCTCGTCGAGTACGGCGCGTCGCCGCGCGCATCGATCTACCTGGCCATGGCGGCGCGCGCGCACGCGTTCCTGCGCCATCGCGGCTACGTCAGCCCGGAGGACGTCAAGGCGGTCGGGCAGGACATCCTGCGCCACCGCATCGTGCTGACCTACGAGGCCGAGGCCGAGGAGATCTCGAGCGAGGACGTGATCAGGCGGCTGTTCGAGCACGTCGAGGTGCCCTGAGAGAGAGCCGGACAAGAGGAGCAAGGGTCAGTGATTCCCCGCGAGCTGCTCAAGAAGATCCGCAAGATCGAGATCTACACGAACCGGCTCGTCAACAACCAGCTCGCCGGCCAGTACCACTCGGTCTTCAGGGGACGCGGCATGGCGTTCTCCGAGGTGCGGCAGTACGTGCCGGGCGACGACGTCCGCACCATCGACTGGAACGTGTCGGCGCGCATGAACGACCCGCACGTCAAGCTGTTCACCGAGGAGCGCGACCGCACCGTCAATCTCCTCGTCGACATGAGCGCCTCCGGCCTGTTCGGCTCGCACATCCAGGCCAAGCGCGACGTGGCGGCCGAGATCGCCGCGCTGGTGGCGTTCTCCGCCATCAAGAACGACGACCGGGTCGGTCTGATCGTGTTCACCGATCGGGTCGAGTCGTACGTGCCGCCCAAGAAGGGCAAGAAGCACGTCCTGCGCGTCGTGCGCGAGATCCTGACCTTCCAGCCCAGCTCGCCGCGCACAAACCTGGCCGCCGGGCTCGAGTACCTGGGCAAGGTGGGGCGCCGCAAGTCGGTGGCGTTCCTGGTGTCCGATTTCCTGGCCCAAGGGTGGGAGCGGCCGCTGCAGATGGCCAACCGCCGCCATGACATGGTGCCGGTCGTGATCACCGATCCGATGGAGGAGGCGCTGCCCAGGGTCGGGCTGATGACCTTCGAGGACGTGGAGACCGGCGAGATCGCCGAGTTCGACACCTCCGGCTCGGAGGCGGATCTGTTTCGCCACCACGTGGCTCGCCAGCGCTTCCTGCGCGAGCAGGCGCTGCGCCGGCTCAAGATGGACGTGGTGAACGTCAGGACCGACCGCCCCTACGTCGACGCCCTGGTGCAGTTCTTCCGCGCCCGGGCCAGGCGGATGCACCTGGTATGAGGCGCGCGCGGCACAGCGCCTGGATCGCGGTCGCGCTGGCGACGGCGCTGATGACGACGCTGGCCGGGTCGGCGGCCGCGCAGTCCGGATCGCGGGGCGCCGGGCCGGGCACGGGGGCGCCGCCTGCCGGTCCGGGCACGGTGCCGGCGCCGGTGCTCGAGGCGGAGGCGCCCAAGGTCTCGGCCTCGGCCAGCAGCAAGGAGGTGGTGCTGGGCGCCACCTTCTACCTGTTCGTGCGCGTGATCTATCAGCCGGGCGTGCAGGTGAACCTGCCGGCGTCGCTGCAGCTGGGCGGCGCCTTCGAGGAGTCGGCGCGCACCGACTCCACCCGGGTCAACGCCGACGGCACCATCACGCGCGACTTCGAGGTGGCGCTGATGGCCTTCGACGTCGGCGACCTGGCCATCCCGCCCATCCCGGTCACCTACGCCGCCCACGGCCGCGCCCACGAGGTGAAGACCGAGCCGGTGGCGATCCGGGTCAAGAGCTTCCTGGGCGACGGCGAGGCCAACCTGCGCGACATCGCCGGCCCGGTCAGGCTCGAGCGCCGCGACCTGACGATGATCTACGTCGGCGCCGGCGCGCTGGCCGTCGTCGTGGCCCTGGTGCTGGGCTGGTGGGCGCGCCGGGTCTGGCGCCGCCGCCGCCGCGAGGTGCTGGCCCGCCTGCCCGAGGCGGTGCAGCGCTCGGCCCACGACGAGGCGCTGGCCCGCCTCGACGAGCTGGAGTCGTCGGACGCGCTCGACGCCGAGGACCGCAAGCCGGTCTACCTGGTCATGTCCGAGATCCTGCGCGAGTACATGGGCCGCCGCTTCGGCTTCCCGGCCCTGGATCTCACGACCTTCGAGATCCGGCGCGAGCTGACCTCGCGGCCGGGCGGGCCGGCCGCGGCCGACCTCGTGTCCGGCTGGCTCGAGCGCGCCGACCTGGTCAAGTTCGCCGGCTACGAGGCCAGCGCCGACGAGGCGCGCCAGGCGCTGTACGACGCGCGCATCTTCATCGACAGGACCCGGGCGGGAGCCGAGTCGCCTGCCGACCCGGCCGAGGCGCCCGTGGCCGCCCAGGGGGGCGCGTGAGACCGGGCGATCCCGGGCAGCAGGACCTGGCGCCGCGCCGCGCCGGGCGGCGGCGCGAGCAGGTGGCGGTCGCCTGGACGCTGCTCTTCATCGTCGGCGGCATCACCGCGCTGGTCATGTGGGGCGACCTGGACAAGCAGCGCGTCGGCGAGGAGCTGGAGTGGCGCCATCCCTGGGCGCTGCTGCTGCTGCTCGCGTGTCCGCTGGTGGCATGGGTGCAGTTCCACCTGCGCCGGCGGCGCTCGGCCGCGTTCTTCTTCTCGCGCGTGCACGACCTCGGCCTGGCCCGCCCGGGCTGGGCCGCGCGCCTGAGCGCCTTGCCGTCGGTCTGCCGCATCGTCGCGCTGGGCCTCATCGCCGTGGCCCTGGCCCGGCCGCAGACCTACCGCGAGGAGGAGCGCACCGTCGAGGGGATCGATCTCGATGATCGTCCTCGACCTGTCCAAGTCGATGCAGGAGACCGACCTGCGCCTCAACCGGCTCGACGCCGGCCAGCGGGTCATCCGCGGCTTCGTCTCGCGCCGCGACAGCGACCGCATCGGCCTGGTCGTGTTCGCGCGCGAGGCGCTGCTTGCAGTGCCCGCTCACCACCGACTATCGATCGCTCGATCAGGTGGTGTCCGACCTGGCCATCGGCGACGTGCCGGAGCTGGGCACCGCGATAGGCGACGCGCTCGGCCTCGCGCTGGCCCAGCTGCGCCGCTCGGAGGCGCGCTCCAAGATCGTCATCCTGGTGTCCGACGGCGACTCCAACGTGGCCTACAAGATGGACCCGGACGAGGCCACCAAGCTGGCCGTCGACATGGGCATCCGCGTGTTCACGGTGCTTGTCGGTCGCGAGGAGAGCCGGTTCCCGGCCGGCTCGACCCAGTACGCGGTCAACCCGGAGCTGCTCAAGAACATGGCGCGCGACACCGGCGGGCAGTACTTCCACGCCGGCGACGACGCCGCGCTGGAGGCCAGCTTCGAGGGCATCCGCAAGACCCTGGAGAAGAGCGAGGTGAAGGTGGTGGGGCGCACGCCGGACAAGGAGCTCTACGGCCGCTTCGTGCTGGTGGCCGCGATGTTCCTGCTGGTGGAGCTGGTCATGGCGCTGACCCGGTGGCGGAGGTTCCCGTGAAGGACCTGTTCAGCAGCCCCGGCGTGGCCCTGTTCGCGGCCATCACCCTGGTCGGTCTGACCCTCCTGTACGCGCTCGAGTTCACGCGCCGGCGACGCCTGCTCGACCGCATCGGCTACTCGCCGATGCTGCAGCGCATGATGGCGTCGCTGTCGCCGCGACGGCGCGTGGTCAAGGCCGTGATCCTGACCCTCGGCGCCACCGGCGTGGTCGTGGCGCTGGCCCATCCGCTGGGCCCGGGCGAGAAGCGGTGGCGCCAGCGCGGCATCGACATCGCCATCATCATGGACTACTCGAAGTCGATGCTCGCGAAGGACGTGTATCCGACGCGGCTCGAGCGCATGGAGCAGGAGGTCAGCGATCTGACAGATCGGCTCAAGTCCGACCGCATCGCGCCGATCGTCTTCGCCGGCGCCGCGGCGCACTTTCCGCTCACCCACGATCACGAGGCGGCGCGCATGCTGTACGGCAGCATCACGCCGGCCGATCTGCCGCCCGGCTCCGATCTGGGCGAGGCGCTGCTGGTGGCGCGCTGCCTCTTGCGGCCGGACGTGGCCGAGGGCGCCTGCCTGCGGGTGGGCGGGCGCGGGCGCGGCGGCGATCCGCTGTCGGCCGAGCCGGGCTGGGGCGGCGACGGCGCGCGTCCGGGCGCCGACAAGCCGCCCGCGCCGGACCCGGCCCAGGAGGACCGCGCCCGCGCCATCGTGCTGTTCACCGACGGTGAGGACACAGAGCAGGGCGCGCGCGCCCAGGTGCAGGAGGCGGTGCGCCTCGGCATCGACGTCTACGTCGTCGGCGTCGGGACCCTCGCGGGTGAGCTGGTGCCGGAAGTGGACGAAAACGGGCGGGTCAACGGATGGAAGAAACTCCCGGACGGCTCGTTCGTGACCACGCGGCTGGATCAGGCCAAACTGAGGGAGCTGGCCCAGATGGCCGGAGGAGAGGGTCACTACTTCGTGCTGGACTCCAAGACGCGCGGGCTCGAGGGGCTGCTCTCCCGCCTCCAGCGCCTCAAGGAGGGCAACCTGGACGAGCGCGTGCTGGAGACCGCCGAGGAGATGTTTCAGTGGGTGCTGTTCCCCGCCTTCCTGCTCCTGCTCATCGAGGCATGCCTGGCCGACCGGCGGCGCAAGGTGCCGCTGTGACGCGACGCGCCGGCCTCGTCGCGCTCCTCGTCCTCGTCGGAGGCTGGGACGCCCTGCGCGCGCCCGATCCGGACGTCAACAAGGGCAACCAGTCGTTCCAGAAGGGCGCCTACGACGAGGCGCTGGGCCACTACCGCTCGGCCGAGTCGCGCGGGGTCGATCCGCGGCTGCACTTCGACATGGGCGCCGCGCTGTACAAGCTGGGCGAGAAGGCGACCGACCAGGAGGAGAAGGCAAAGCTGCTGGCGCAGGCCGAGGAGCAGTTCCGCCGCGCCGCCGACACCGACGACGCGGCGCTCAAGTCGTCGGCCTACTACAACCTGGGCAACGCCATGTACCAGCGCCAGCAGTGGGAGGACGCCATCTCGGCCTACAAGCGCGCGCTGCGGGCCAGCCCGAAGAACGAGTCGGCGCGCCATAACCTCGAGATGGCGCTGCGCCAGCGCGAGAAGCAGGACAAGCAGCAGGGGCAGGGGCAGGGCCAGCAGGATCAGCAGCAAGGGCAACAGGATCAGCAGAAGCGCCAGCAGGGGCAGCAGCAGGGCCAGCAAGGCCAGCAGCAGGGCGACGAAGATCCGCAGGGCCAGCAGGGCAAGCAGCAGGAAAAGGACCAGGATCGGGCGCAGCAGGGCGGCCAGGGCCAGCAGCCGGACCAGCCCGACCCGCAGAAGGGTCAGCAGCAGCGCCCCCAGGACCAGCAGGGCGACCAGGAGCGGCAGCGCCAGCAGGAGCGGCAGCAGCAGGGCCAGCAGCCGGACGAGGCGGACCAGCCGTCGGAGGGAGACGCGGGCGACAGCGACCGGCCCACCGATCAGGAGCGCAAGCTCGACGAGCTGGAGCGCCGCTCGCGCGACCTGCGCAAGCGGCTCCTGCGCCAGGGCGGCAAGAGCCGCGATCCCATGCGCCTGCCGTCGCGCAAGGACTGGTGACGAGGTGGTCGCCCGCAGGCCGAGCCGACGACAAGCGATGCGCACGAGAATCCTCGCCATGGCGGTCCTCGCGACCGGAATCGCCGCGCCGGCAGCCGCCCAGCCGCTCCGCTTCACCCTCGACGTCTCGCCCGAGGCGGGCGGCATCGACGACACGTACACGGCGACCGTGCACATCGAGATGAGCGGCGTGACCGGCCCCGACCGCTACTGGCACCCGGACTTCGGCGACTTCGAGGTCCAGAACAACCAGGTCCAGCAGGGCACGTCGACGGTGCTCGACCCCACGCGCGGCCAGCAGATCCGCACCGCCATCGTGCGCCGCTACGAGCTGCGGCCGACGCGCGGCGGCCGCATCCGGGTGCGGCCGGCCAAGATCCGCATCGCCGGCAAGGAGTACGAGACCGGATCGGTGCTGGTGCAGGTCGGCCCGTCGAGCGGGCTGGCCGCCGGCAACGACCCCGGCAGCGGCCAGGGCTCCTCGGCGGCGGATCCGACAGCGGCCGGATCGATCGGCGTGCCCGGATTCGCGCAGCCCGACGATCGGCTGTCGAGCGAGGACATGTTCCTGCACGTGGTGGCCGACAAGCGAGAGGCCTACGTCGGCGAGCAGATCACGGTGACCTGGCTCATCTACACGCGCAGCGAGATCCTCAAGTTCGAGCCCAAGCCGCCCAGCCTGAACGGGCTCTGGCCGGAGATCCTGTACGAGCCGGACGCGTACTTCACCTATCACGAGACGACCGTCGGCGGCGCGCCGTACGTGGTGGCGATCGTGTCCAAGCGGGCGCTGTTCCCGACCCAGTCCGGGCGGCTCGAGGTCAAGCCGTTCCGCGCCAAGGTGGCCAGCCTGTCCAGCTCGCCGAACCGCTCGAGCAACCTGTCCAGCCGCTCGGTCAACATCCGGGTCAAGCCGCTGCCCGGCAACCCGCCGCCCGGGTTCGACCCGACCTACGTCGGCCGCTTCGAGGTCGAGTCGTCGGTGGACCGCAACCAGATCGAGGCGTCCGAGTCGCTGACCCTGATGGTCAAGGTGAAGGGCGAGGGCGCGATCCGGCGCACCGAGGCGCCCAAGCTCGCCTTCCCCGGCTTCAGCTTCCGGGCGCCGCGCGACACCCAGGACTCGGTCGATGTGGCGTCCGGACTCGTGCGCGGCGAGCGCGTGTACCGCTACTGGACCACGCCGGAGCAGGGCGGCTCGCTGACGATTCCGCCCATCCAGCTGCCCTACTTCGATCCGCGCTCGGGCAGCTACAAGGTGGCGAGCTCGCGTCCCATCCCGATCCTCGTGCGCGGCGATCCGGGCAAGCTGGGCCGACCGGTCGAGGGCGACGGGCGCGAGAACGTGATCCCGCGCGACATCCAGCTGCTCCACGAGGGGGACGCCATCTCGTCGCGCGCGATGCCGCGCCTGTACCGCAGCAGCTGGTTCTGGGTGCTGGCGGCCCTGCCGCCCCTGGCCTTCGCCCTGGTGCTCGGGTTCGACCGCGTGCGCCAGCAGCTGAAGAAGGAGACCCCGCGCTCCCGCCTGCGCCGCGCCCGCGGCCGCGCGCGCAAGCGCTTCCGCGTCGCCGAGATCCACCTGCGCGGCAACCGCCCGGCCAAGTTCTTCGGCGAGCTGCAGCGCGTGCTCTACGATCACATCGAGGAGCGCGTGGGCCAGCCGGTCCAGGCCAAGACCCGCGACGAGCTGCGCAGCTTCCTGGGCGACAACGGCTTCGACGACACCACGGTGCGCCAGATCGACCACAGCCTCGAAGCCTTCGACTTCGCCCGCTTCGCCCCGACCGCAGCCGGACCCGGCGAGATGCGCGCCCAGCTGCGCCAGCTCAAGGAGCTGCTCGAGAAGATCGAGAAGGTCCGGCTCGCGACCGCAAGAGTCGAGGGGGCCGCGTCGTGAGAGAGAAAACAAACAGTGAACAGGTGACAGGCGACAGGGAGCAGGGAACAGCGAATGGTCCCTCCGTTGCCCGCGGCGTCATCGCCGGCTTGCATGATCGGAATGACAGCCGCCGTGGACGCCGCGCGGTTTCCTGTTCCCCGTCGCCTGTCGCCCGTCACCTGTTTTCTGTTGCGTTCGGGGCGGCCGTTCTCGCGCTGACCCTCGGGCCCGCGCCAGCTGCCGCTCAGGACAAGGCGGGAGGAAAGCCGGCTGCGGCCACGAAAAAAGGTGGGCCGACCATCGTCAAGAAGCCCGAGCCGGCTCCATCTCCCACGACCGAGCCGTCGGCCTTCGCCGCCGCCAACCGGGCCTACAAGCAGGGCCGCTACGATCAGGCCATCCCGCTGTACGAGGCGCTGGTCGCCACCGGCGTCGAGCACGAGGACCTGTTCTACAACCTGGGCAACGCCTACTTCCGGTCCGGCCGCCTGGGCTCTGCCATCTACCAGTACGAGCGGGCGCTGCGCATCGACCCGGGCCACGACGACGCGCGCTACAACCTGGAAATCGCGCGCCAGGTCGTCGCCGAGCGCGTCGTCGACCGCCTCAAGGGGGCCGAGAATGACCCCTGGTGGGTGCGCCTGGCCACGTTCTTCTCGCTGTCGCAGCTCACCATCGGCTTCCTGATCCTCGATGTGCTCCTGTTCTCGGGGCTGATCGCGCTGCGCTTCCTGTCCACCGGGTTCGCCCGCAGCGCGCTGGTCGCCACCGTGGCCTTCGTCGGGCTGGCCATGGGCGGCAGCCTGGGCCTCCTGCGCCTGCAAGTCTACGTGCATGAAGAGGTACACCAGGGCATCGTCATCGCCGACCAGGTGGTGATGCGCGAGGGTGCCGATCAGCGGTCGGCCGAGCGCGGCAAGCTTCACCCCGGCGTGCGCGTGCGCCTGCGCGGGCGAGAGCCGGGCTGGTGGCGCATCCGGCTGGCCAACGGCATGGAGGGCTGGGTGCCGGACACGGCGGTCGGCCGGCTGTGACTCGACGCGCGTGATAAAGTCTCGATGTGTTGCGAGCACGTCTGCTCGTCGTCGATGATGAGCCGGCTTCCGCCGAGCAGATCCGGCAGATGCTGGGCGACGGGCTGGCAGAGGTGACGTCGCTCAACAACGGCGAGGACGCCATCGACACGGTGCTCGATGCGCAGCGCCACGGCCGCGGCTTCGACGTCGTCTTGCTCGACTACTTCATGCCGCGGATGGGCGGGGTCAACGTGCTGCGCGAGATGAACCAGCGGCACGTCAACTCGCGCGTGATCATCATGTCCGGCCGCGATCCGGGCGAGGTCGCGGTCGAGGCGATGCGGCTGGGCGCGTTCGACTTCATCTCCAAGCCGCTCAGCCGCGCCGAGCTGCGCCTGCGCGTGGAGCGCGCGCTGCGCGATCGCCAGGCCGGCGACGGCCCCGCGGTCGATGGCAACAAGCGGCGCCCGCGCAAGAGCGACGTCATCATCGGCGGCGCCGCGTGGATCAAGGACCTCTACGAGCGCATCTCGATGGTGGCGCCGACCGACGTGACCGTCGCCATCTACGGCGAGAGCGGCACCGGCAAGGAGCTCGTCGCGCGCACCATCCACAACCTGTCGCAGCGCTACGAGAGCCCGTTCGTGGTGGTCAACTGCGCCGCCATCCCCGAGAGCCTGCTCGAGGACGAGCTGTTCGGCCACGTCAAGGGCGCCTTCACCGACGCCACCAAGGACCGCGAGGGCCTGTTCTCGGCGGCCGACGGCGGGACGCTGTTCCTCGACGAGATCGGCGAGATGCCGCTCTCGCTGCAAGTGAAGATCCTGCGCGTGCTGCAGTCGCAGGAGTTCCGGCGCATCGGCGACGACCGCGACACAAAGGTCGACGTCCGCCTCATCACCGCCACCAACCGGGATCTCGAGGCGGGCGTGGCGGCCGGCGTGTTCCGCCAGGACCTTTACTACCGCATCAACGTGTTCCCGATGGCGCTGCCGCCCCTGCGCGAGCGGCGCGAGGACATCGCGCTCCTGGCCCATCACTTCCTGCTCAAGCACCGCACCAAGGTCGGCAAGCGCATCGAGCGCTTCACCCCGGCCGCGCTGGCCAAGCTGTCCACCTACGACTTCCCCGGCAACGTGCGCGAGCTGGAGAACAAGGTGCACCACGCGCTGGTCCTGGCCCAGGGCGAGTCGATCGAGCCGCACGACATCCAGCTGAGCGGCGGCCTGCCGATCCCGAGCCTGGGCTACGACCTGTCGCGCCCGTTCCGCGAGCTGAAGCGCGAGGTCGTCGAGGCGTTCGAGAGCGAGTACGTCCGCGCGCTGCTCCGCGCCCACCACGGCAACCTCGCCGCAGCCTCGCGCCAGGCCGGCATGGACCGCAAGAACCTGTGGGCCTTCGCCCGCAAGTACCGCATCAACCTCAAGCACCTGCGCGACGAGAAGACCTGACCGCGTCAGGGCTGCAGGACAGCCAGGGCGTCGGCCATGCGGTCGACGCCGGTCTGGATGTCTTCCATGGAGCAGGCGTAGGACAGGCGGGCGAAGCCGGGTGCGCCGAAGCCGGAGCCGGGCACGATGGCGACGCGGCCCTGCTCGACCAGGTAGTTGCACAGGGCCACGTCGTCGGCGAGCGCGGCGCCGCCGGGCGGTCGGCGGCCGACAAAGGCCGACAGATCCGGGAAGCAGTAGAACGCGCCCAGCGGCTCGTCGAGGGTGACGCTGGGGATGGCGCGCAGGCGGCGCACCATCTCGAGGCGGCGCTCGTCGAACTTCTCGCGCATCTGGCCCACGCATTCTTGTGGTCCGGTGAGCGCGGCCAGCGCCGCGACCTGGGCGATGTGGCTGGCGTTGGTCGTGGACTGGCCCTGGATGACGCACATGGCGTCGATGAGCGCCTGCGGCCCGGCGCAGAAGCCGATGCGCCAGCCGGTCATCGCGTAGGTCTTGGACACGCCGTCGACCAGGACCATGTACGGCGCGACCTCCGGGGCGACCCGCGCGATCGACGTGTAGCTGGCGCCGCCGTAGACGAGCGAGCGATAGATGTCGTCGGACACGACCAGCACCTGGCGGCGGGCGCACAGCGCGCCGATCTCGCGCAGCACCTCGGCCGGGTAGACCGCGCCGGTCGGGTTGCTCGGCGTGTTGAGCACCACCGCGCGCGTGCGCGGCGTCATGGCCGCCTCCAGCGCGGCCGGCGACGGCGCGAAGCCGTCCGCCGCTGCCGTCGGCAGGATGACCGGCGTGCCGCCGGCCAGCAGCACCATGTCGGGATAGGAGACCCAGTAGGGCGCCGGGATGATGACCTCGTCACCCGGGTCGAGAAGCGCCATGAACAGGTTGAACAGGCTGTGCTTGGCCCCGGTCGAGACCAGCACCTGGCCGGGTGTCAGCTCGAGGCCGTGCACCTGTCCCAGGTGACCGGCGACCGCGCGGCGCAGCTCGGGCACGCCGGCCACGTTCGTGTACTTGCCGACCGCCGCGCCGCGGTCGAGGGCGGCGTGGGCCGCGTCCTTGATGTGGCCGGGGGTGTCGAAGTCCGGCTCGCCGGCGCCGAAGCCGATGACGTCCACGCCGCGCGCCTTGAGCTCGGCCGCGCGCGCGCTGACCGCCAGGGTGATGGACGGCTTGACCGGAGACAGGCGCGAGGCGAGCCGGGGCGGTGCGGTCATGGCGGGCTTCCTTTCGGCGGCGCCGAGTATTTTGCCACCAGAGCGCGCGCCACCGACGGTGGAACCAGCCCGACGATGTCCCCGCCCAGGCTGGCCACCTCCTTGATGAGCGACGAGCTCACGTAGTGGTGGCGCTCGTCGGTCATGAAGAAGACGGTGTCCACCTGCGGGCTCAGGCGCCGGTTCATGTGCGCGAACTGGAACTCGTACTCGAAGTCGGCGATGGCGCGCAGCCCGCGCACGATGAAGCCGGCCTTGCGCGCGCGGCAGTACTCGACCAGGAGGCCGTCGAAGGCGTCGCACACGACCCGCGGATCGCGCCCCACCGCCTCGGCGATGAACTCCGAGCGCTCCTCGAGGGTGAACAACGGCTGCTTGCGCGGGTTGGTCGCGATGGCGACCACGACCTCGTCGAACAGCGCCAGGCTGCGCTCCAGGATATCGACGTGCCCGTTGGTGATCGGGTCGAAGGTGCCGGGGTAGATGGCGATCTTGCGCTCAGGAGACGTCATGAAGATCCGCCCGGTAAAAGGACAGTTCGGTGTCGCCGTAGCGGCGACAGTCCGCTTTTACCAGATGGCCATAACAGTCGTGCGGAGGCCGGCGGCGATCGTGCTCCAGCACGGCCACCCCGTCGGGGGTCAGCAGCCCACCGGAGCGGCCCAGCTCGGCCAGGGTCGCCCCTCCAAGGTCGCTCTGGTACGGCGGATCGAGGAAGATCCAGGTGAAAGCGGGCCCGCCGGCGTCGGCCAGTCGGGCGGCGTGGTGGGGCGCATGTTCCTGGTGGACCTGGCTGACCTCGCGCAGGTCGAGCGCGTCCAGGTTGCGGCGCAGGTAGCGCAGCGCCGTGCGCGAGCGGTCGACGAACACCGCGCGCGCCGCCCCGCGCGACAGCGCCTCGATGCCGAGCGCGCCGGCCCCGGCGAACAGGTCGAGCACCAGCGCGTCGCCGCCCGGCGGGCCCAGGATGGAGAACAGCGCCTCGCGCACGCGGTCCGCTGTCGGACGCGTGTCCGACCCGGGCGGCGCCGCCAGCCGCCTCCCGCCCGAGCGACCGGCGATGACTCGCATCCGGCGTGCTATAGCGGCGCCGCTTCGCGCTGTCAAAGCCCGTTCGCCCACCCGTGGCGTGATCCGCGGCGCGTTTGAACCCGCCGCGGCCGGACCCGTCCTTGCTGCATCCGGCCGCACGGCGGTACCATGGAAGCTTGCACGCAGAGCACCACAACCTTGCCGGCAGGCTGCTGGACGGAGCCATTGCGCGCGGCTGGGGAGAGCGGATCGCGCTGCGCGAGGGCGCCCGCACCGTCACCTACCACCAGCTGCGCGACCAGGCCGCGCGGGTGGCGACCGCGCTGCGCACCCTGCGCATCGCGCGCGGCGACCGGGTCGCCATCCTGATGCCGGACACGCATCGAGGCGGCGGTGGCGCTGCTCGGCGCCATCTACCACGGCGCCGTGGCGGTGCCGCTCAGCGAGCTGGCCCGCGCCCACGACATCGGCGATCTCCTCGCCGACTCCGGCGCCAGCGCCGTCGTGGTGCACACGTCCTTGCGCGCCAGCCTCGACGAGGTCGCCGCGTCGGTGCCGACCCTGCGCGAGGTCCTGGCCGTCGGCGGCCGCGGCCCCGGCCAGCGCGACTTCGTCAGCCTGGTGCGCGGCGCGGCGCCGGCCGCGGAGGCGGCGCTCGTCGATCCGGAATCGACAGCCATCCTGCTCTACTCGGCCGGCGCGCACGGCGAGCGCGAGGAGGGGGCGGCCAGCCGCCGCCGCGGCGTCCCGCACGCCCACGCCACGCCGATGCGCGCCTTCGAGTCGCTGTGCCGCGGCCCGCTGCCGCTCGACGAGCAGGACCGCGTCCTGTCGGTGGTGCGGCTGTGGACCGCCTACGGCATCGGCGCCGGGCTGCTGTTTCCGCTCGCCGCCGGCGCCGAGACGCTGTTTCTGCCCGAGCAGCCCCACTCGCGCGCCGTGTTCGCCGCGGTCCAGTCGTTCCAGCCGACGGTCCTGTTCGCGACCTCGTCGCTGCTCGGCCAGCTGTCGCGCGACGCGCTCAAGGCGGGCCTGGACCGGCCGCTGGCCGCGCTGCGCTTCTGCGTGTCCGGCGCCGAGGACCTGCCGGCCCGCGTGGCCGAGAAGGTGCGCCAGGTGCTGGGAGCCGACGTGACGGTCAGCTACGGCCTCACCGAGGCGTTCCAGTTCGTCCTGTTCGGCGCCGCCGTGACCGGTCGGCCGGGCGCGTGCGGCAGGCCGGTGCCCGGGCTTCGACGTGCGCGTGGTCAACGACGCCGGCGAGGAGGTCGGCGCCGACGAGATCGGCACCCTCGAGATCCGCGGCCCGACCGTGGCGGTCGGCTACTGGAACGACAACCGCGCGACCCTGCGCCAGGGCTGGTTCAAGACCCGCGACCGCTTCCTGGTCGACCGCGACGGCAACTACTACCACTGCGGCCGCGGCGACGACCTGTTCAAGGTTGGCGGCAAGTGGGTGTCGCCGGCCGAGGTGGAGCAGGCGCTGCTGGCCCACGAGGCGGTCTGGGAGTGCGCCGTGATCGGCGCCGATGACGAGGACGGGCTCATCAAGCCGCTGGCGTTCGTGGTGCCCAACATCGGCCACGACCCCGGCCCGGAGCTGGAGCGCGGGCTGCGCGAGTACGTGAAGAAGGAGCTGGCTCCGTACAAGTATCCGCGCTGGATCGAGTTCCTCGGCGAGCTGCCAAAGGGGCCGCACGGCAAGGTCCTGCGCTACAAGCTGCGCGACAAGGTCCTGTCGTCGCCGCGCGCGCGGCGCGCCGAGACCGCCAGCAGCTGATCGCAGCGCGTCACGAGCCCGCCGGCGAGCGCGTCAGTGCTCCTGTGGGATCGGTGCACTTCTGGGGCGACATGCCCCATAGAGAACCGTGCGCATCGATGCGCTTGTTTCTCAGTTAGGTCTGGGAGCCGCAACTCGAGAGGCTCACCCGGTCCGGACGCTCGTCCATCTTGCTAACTAGATCTAACGATTTCGGGCCTTACGAGAAATTGAACGATTACCCCGGGCTACAGAAGTGTTGGCCTGCTTTGTGCTGGTACAGATTACAAACCCGGCAAGGCCGGAAGCGAATACCCCCTAGCCTAGGAGCCCGACGGTGCGACGAAGGTTGCCCAAGCCCGCCAGCTTCTCCTCTGCCCTGCAGCGACTGGGCATGGCGTTTCCTCCGCCCTTCGTGGGCCGCTCGAGCGAGCTGGCCCGGCTTGGAGACGCCCTCGGGGACACCGCTGTGCTGGTCGTCTTCGGCGCCGTCGGCGCCGGCAAGAGCCGTCTGGTTCTCGAGCTCATGTCCAACGCCGATCTGCCGGCCACGTCGATCCGCTGCTGGGAGGGCGATCGCCCCGACGCGGTGCGGGCGCGGGCCGAGCGCGCGCTGGGCGCGGTTCCGGGCGGGCTCGATCGCTTCCTGCGCGATCAGAGCAGGCTGCTGGTGGTGGACGACGCCCACCACATCATCGGCGGCGCGGCCGCGGCCTTCGGCGATGTGCTCCGGCGCCCTGGCTGCGGGCGGCTGCTGCTCATCGGACGCGAGGACCTGGGTCTGCCGGCCAGCGGCCCGGGCCGCTTCGAGCTGGCGGTCGAGGGTCTGGCGTCGACGGCGGCGCGCGAGATGTGGGCGCACCTGGAGGAGACCTACGGCCCGACGCCGGCCGGCTCGTGCGACGAGGCGCTGGGCCGGACGCGCGGCGTGCCGCTGGCGCTGCGCCGCGAGTACGCCTGCGCCGCGGCCGGCAAGCACGCATGGGCGGTCGACCGCCTGGCCAGCGACGTGCGCGAGGCGCTCGAGGCGGTGTCGGTGCTGGGCGTGGCGGTGGCGCCGTGCGGCGTGACCGCGCTGGCGCCGCCCGTCGACCTGGAGCCGGCGCTCATCGAGCTGGTCACCCGCCAGCTCATCGATCCGCTCGAGGACGGGCGCTTCGCGGTCCACGACGTGGTGCGCGACCAGGTGCTGGCCGGCATCGCGCCGGAGCGGCGCGTGCGGCTCGAGCGGGCCGCCGCCGACCTGGTCCTGCGCGGGGCCGGCCGACGACGGCGCCCTGGGCCTGTACGACCCGGTCAACCGGCTTCGCCTGGCGGTCCACCACCTGGTCGCGGCCGGCGACGCGGCGGCGGCCGAGGCGATCCTGCTCGAGCGCGCCGACGCCGCGCGTGGCCCGCGCGGCCAGCGGCGAGGTGCTCGGCCTCATCGACTTCCTGCGCGGCGATAAGCCGGCCGCGGCGGTGCCGGCGCTGACCGGGCTGGCGGCGCGGACGCTCGCGCGCCGCGGCCAGGTGGCGGCCGCCGTCGCGCTCGGCGGTCCGGCAGGACCCGGTCGAGCGCGCGGAGCTCTGCTTCCGCGCCGGCGACGAGCCGGCCGCGCGGGCGCTGCTCGAGCCGCTGGTGCAGGCCGATGGCGACGCCGACCTGCGCGCGCGGGCGGCGGCGGCGCTGGCCCAGATCGAGCTGCCCGCGGGTCGGCCGACCGGGCGCGCGAGCTCATCGACGCGGCGTTCGGCCCCGGCCTGGGCGACGAGGCGCGGGCCCGCCTGCACCTGGCCCTGGCGCTGCTCGAGGCGCACGCCGGGCGCGAGCCGTCGGCGCGCGCCGCGCTGAGCCGCGCCATCGAGCCGTCGCGCGCGGATCCGGCGCTGGCCGCGCGCATCGAGGCGACCCGCGCGCGCTGCCTGCTGGCCGAGGGGCGGGCGCGCGAGGCGGAGGCGGCGATCGAGCAGGCCGAGCGGGCCGCCATCGACGCCGACGCGGGCGGCGCCGCCGACGAGGCGGCCGCGGTCGGCGCGCTGGTGCGCGCGGCGCGCGGCGATCTGGCCGGCGCGAGCGAGCTCCTGCTCGAGCTGGCCGCCGGCCGGCGCGCGCGTGGCGACGAGATCGGGGCGCTGGCGGCCGACATCGAGGCGGCCGGCGTGCTCGAGCGGCGCGGCGAGCTCCTTGCCGCGGCCGAGCTGGCCGGGGCCGCGGCGGTCACGGCGCAGCGGCTGGGCCTGGCCGCGCTGCGCGCCCGGGCCGAGGTGCTGGGCGCGGCGGTCGACGTGGCCGCCTCGCGCGCGTCCGAGGCGCGGGCCCGCCTGGTCCGGCTGTGGCAGCAGGCTCGACGGCGGCTCGGCCGAGCTCTCGTACGGCGCGGCGACGATGACCGCGGCGCGCGCGCTCGAGCGGCGCGTGGCGGCCATGATGGGCGAGGGCGAGGCCGCCCGCCGGCGACGAGGAGGGCGACGACCTGCGCCAGATGCTGTGGCTGGCGGCGGCGCGCGGCGACAGCCGGTCCGCGCTCAAGCTGGCCCGCTCCTGCGTGGCCGCGGCCGAGCGCACCGGCAACGCGGCCGACATGGCCGACGCGCTGGCCTGGCGCGCGCGCCTCGAGCTGGCCAGCGGCGACCGCCCGGCCGCCGAGGTGGCCGCGGCGCGCGCGGCGCGCGAGGCGGCGCACGCCGGGGCGACCTGGGCGCGATGCCAGGCGCTGCTGGTGCTGGCCGCGCTGGCCCGCGAGGGCGGCGAGGTGGTGTCGGCGTCCAGCTACGCGCGCGACGCTGTCGAGGTGGCGGCGTCGGCCGGCCTGCCGGTCGAGCGGCTGGTGGCCGAGCGCGCGCTTGCCGCCATCGCCGGCGGCGGCGAGGGCCGCCCCGGTGCGCGCGGCAACGAGGTGGCCGGGGTCGGCGCCAGCCTGGCCGAGGCGGCCCGCGACGCGGCCACCCGCATGCTGGCCGACCTGGGCCTGACCGCAATCCGCCCGTATCGGGTCATCTCGGCCGACGGCCAGGAGAGCCGCGTGGCCGATGCCAGCCCGGATCGCCTGCGCATGGCCGAGCGCGATCTGGTCGTCGACGGCGTGCGCGAGGTGATCGTGCGCAGCGGGCGGCCGGTGGCCGACCTGCGCCGGCGCAGCCTGCTCAAGCGCCTGCTGTTCCTGTTCGCGTCGCAGCCCGGGGCGATCTTCTCCAAGGAGGACATCGTGCAGCGGGTGTGGGGCGTCGAGTACCACCCGCTTCGCCACGACGCCGCGCTGTTCACCAACATCATGCGCATCCGCCGCCTGCTCGGACGCGACGGCGCCGAGCTCATCCGCGTGGGCGAGGACGGCTATCGCTTCACGCCGGGCAAGGACTTCCTGTTCGTCGAGCCTGTCGCCGGGTGAGCCGCGGGCTGTACCTCCGGTGCGCCGCCGTCGCCCTCGTGGCGACGTGGTCGGCGCGCCCGTGGTCGCCGCCGAGCCGACCATCATCGACCGGCCGATCCGCTTCGACGCCGAGCGCGAGCGGCTGACCGTCGAGTACCGGCGGCGGCACCAGGATCCGTCGATCGACAACTCGTCGATCGAGCCCCGCGTGGTGGTGCTGCACTACACCGGCGGCAGCTCGCTGCGCGGCAGCTGGCGCTACTTCGACCGCACCCGCATCGAGGCCGGCCGGCGCACCCTGCGGCGGGCCGGCGAGCTCAACGTGTCGGCCCACTTCCTGGTCGACCGCGACGGGTCGATCTACCGCCTGATGCCGGAGACGCGCATGGCGCGGCACTGCATCGGCCTCAACCACGTCGCCATCGGCATCGAGAACGTCGGCGACGGCGAGCGCCACCCGCTGACCGACGCCCAGGTGCGCGCCAACGTCGAGTTGGTCCGCGTGCTGGCCCGGCGCTTCCCGCTCACCCACCTCATCGGCCACAGCGAGAGCAACGCCATGCGCGCCCACCCCTACTGGCGCGAGCGGGAGCGGGCCTACGGCAACCGCAAGTCGGATCCTGGCGACGCCTTCCTGCGCCGCGTGCGCGGCAAGGTGTCCGACCTGAAGCTGAAGGGCCCGCCTGAATGACGCGACTCTTCGGTTGAACGAGGAGTCGCTGCTTACTGCGGCGGGGCGTCTGCGGCCTCGGGGCCGGCGTCGCCGGTGGCCGGGGCAGTGGACGGTGTGGCCGACGGGGTGTCGCCGGTATCGACCGGGTTGACCGGTGTGTCGTCGGCGCCGACGGCCGCGGCGGGGCGGGCCTGGACGGGCGGGGCGGGGCGCTCGGCCGGCTCCGGAGTCGGCTCCGGGATCGCCTCGGCGCCGGCCTCCTCGTCGTCGCCGCCGATGCCGAGCGCGGCGTGGTCGAGGCCCCACAGGAGATAGCCGGCGGCCAGGCCGAGCAGGGCGCCGAGGGTGGCGCTCATCGCCGCCGTGCGCACGTGGCTGGGCCGCACCACGCGCACGATCTCGGTGCGCTCGGCCGGCATGGGCGGCCGCGGCATGCCGCGCCCACCGGGCCGCGTGGGCGGCATGCCGGGGAAGTCGCCGGGCGGGAAGCCGGCCATCTCGGGGGCGGCACCATGTGCGGCGGCCCTGTGCCGAGGCCCAGCTCCTCGCGCGCCACGCCGCCGGGCAGGCGCGGGCGCGACGACTCCTGGTGGTCATAGTCGCGCAGCGGCCCGCTGCCGGCGGTCTGCGCGGCCGCCGACGCCGGGCAGGATCGGATGCGGTCCGGTCTGGTTGAGCGACACCTGCACGGTCGGGATCGGCGCGGTGCGCGTGTGCGCGGTCGGCGCGTCGTCGGCGAGCGTCGACATGGCCGCCATGCGACCCGATGGCCCGCGGCCGGCCATGTCGCGGCCCTGGGCGTGGCCCGTCTGGCCCGGCGTGGACCGGCGCGACGCCCTCCTCGGTCTCGGTCCGCGGCCGCGGAACACTGAATGACATCCCATGGTTGGCCGCGGCCGGGGCCGGCTGATGCGGCAGCGGCGTGGTGCGCTGCGGCTGCCTGGATCTGCACCGGGCTGGACGGAGTCCGGCCGGTCGCCAGGCGCGGCACCGGCCCGGTGCCCGAGCCCTGCCGCCGTCGGTCCGGGGCGGCGGGCGCGGCGCCTGCGACACCGCGGTGACGTCGTCGTCGCCGGCCGTGGCCGGCGGCAGGCCGCGCTCGGCGGCGGCGCGGGCCGCTCGTCCCCGGGCGTTGCCCAGCGCGGCCGGGTCGGCCGACTCGGTCTCCGGCTCGTCGTAGATCAGGCACTCGAGCACGTCGCCGGGATGATGACCGCCGGCCGCTCGGCCCTGCCTGCCGCCCGCCCGGCTCTCGAGCGCGGCCAGCGCGCGCCGGCTGCCGTCATCGAGCTCGTCGAACTGCAGCTTCATGCCGCGCATGCCGTAGAAATTGCCGCGATCCCGGTGGCACTCGAGCACCCGGCCGGCGCCGCGCAGGACCGTCTCCCCTCCGGCCAGGGTCATGACGAAGCGGACCGCCTGACCCGGCTCCTCCGGACTGCCCGTCGCGATGAACAGGGAGTCGCGTTCCAGGTACGGATGAAACGCTGCGACGAATTCCTCCGCCGTCGCGCACTGCGACACGATGCGGATGGCCCGTCGGCTCGAACGCACGGCTTTCACGGCCTCGCCCAGTGTACCCCGGATGCTCGACCGAGGTCTCGCACAGGGCGCGCCGCCGCGTCCGGGACCCGCGGCCGACGCGGATCGCCTCAGACGGCGCTTCAGCGCTCCAGGCGGGTCAGGAACGCGTCGCCCAGCGGCAGGCGGGCGCCCGGCCGCCGCCGCCGCGGTGAGCTTGGTCTCGCCCACCGACGCGGTGCGGTGGAAGGTCCCGGTCAGGAACACGGCCGACCCGTCGGCCGCCAGGCCGCGCCCGTAGTCGTCCTCCGTCCCGCCGAAGGCTCGCGCCCACAGCCCGTCTCCGGCCGGCGACAGCGCGTACAGGAACGCGTCCTTCTTGCCGGCGCTGACCAGCGGCCTGTCGAGCACGTCGAGCTGGCGCCAGAACCAGCCGGACACGTACACGGTGCCGTACGGGTCGGTCGCCACCGCCGCGCCGATGTCCTCGTCGGCGTTGCCCAGCCGGCGCGACCACAGCGTGTTGCCGTCGGGAGCGAACTTGGCGATGAACACGTCGGAGCGCCCGGCCGTGCGCATCGGCGCCGTCGCCGAAGTCGAGCGCGTCGTCGAACGAGCCGGTGATGATGACGCTGCCGGCCGGGTCGACCGCCAGCGAGACGCCGAGCTCGTCCAGGTTGCTGCCGAAGCGGCGCGACCACAGGTGCTTGCCGGTCGGGTCGAGCTTGACCAGGGCCAGGTCGCGGTTGCCGACGCTCTCGAGCGGGCCGCCGCCGAAGTCGATCGCGCGCGAGAACTCGACCAGGGCGTACAGGTTGCCCTGCCGCGTCGAAGCCGACCGCGCGCCCCTCGTCCGGGCCGGGGCTCGACCAGCCCTTGACCCACCGGATCGATCCATCCGGCTCCAGCACCATGAGCAGGATGTCGCTCTGCCCCTCGCCGATGAGCTCGTGGCCCGGGCCCAGCACGACGTAGCCGGCGTACACGCCGATGACGGCGATGGCGCCGCGCGCGTCCACCGCCACGCCGTCGGCGCCGTCAACGTCGACGCCGCCCATGCGCTTGGCCCAGCGCCGCCGCCCTTCCGGATCGAAGACGCGCCACGAACATGTCGTCGGCGCCCTCGGACTTGAGCGTGCCGTCGCCGACGGTGAGCTCCTCGGAGAACGATCCGGCCACCACCGCGTTGCCCTGCGGATCGAGGGCCAGCGCGTCGGCGATGTCGTCGTTGGCGCCGCCCAGCTGCCGCGCCCAGCGCACCGCGCCGTCGGGGCCGAGCCGGGCGAGGAAGCCGTCGGCGCGGCGCGCCGTGTAGCGGGCGCCGGCGCCGAAGTCGACCTGCCCGCGGAACAGGCCGGCCAGGTAGATGTTGCCCTTGTCGTCCACCGCCACGGCGCGGCCGCTCTCGGCCGCGTTGCCGCCCAGGCGCACCGCCCAGCGCCGGCTTGCCGCGCGCGCCGCCCGGATCGGCGGGCAGCGGCGGCGGCGGCGTGGCCACCTTCGGCACCCCGGCGGCCGCGGCTCGCTTGCCGGCGCGGGCCGGCGCCGCCTTGGCCTCGCCGCGTCCGGCCGCGCTCCCCGCGCCGCCCTCGCCGCTGCTGTTGCACGCCGCCAGGGCGAGCGCGCACAGAGACAGGACCGGGCGCGAGGTCGAGAAGCTCATGGTGGACTATGACACCGCGGCGCTGCCCCGGTTCCGGCGGTACTGCCGGGCGAACGCGCGCAGATAGATGATGCCTACCATCCACTGTAGCGCGATGCCCGCGTGAATGGCGCCGAGCGCGAACCAGTGCAGACCGTCGGTCAGCAGCGCCGAGCCGGCGAAGGGGCGCACCAGCTCCAGGGCCAGGAGCATGTACGCCCAGCCGGTGAAGTTCATTGCCACCTTGCCCAGGAACACCGTCGGGATGGCGAACCCCTGCTGGGCGGCGCTGGCGCGCATGGCCAGCACGCTCATGTCGCGGATGCCCCAGGCGATGAGCAGGTAGACCGGCCAGAGGCCGAAATACACGCCCACGGTCAAGGAGATGAGCGCCGCCAGGATGTCGGCCAGGCTGTCGAGCAGCGCGCCCAGCTCGCTGTTCTGGTTCAGCTTGCGCGCGAAGTAGCCGTCCAGGTAGTCGGTCAAGCCGCCCGACACGCCCAGGATCAGGGCCGGCACCCAGAGCCGGTTGAAGTAGCACACCGCTGCGGCGAGCACCCCGACGATGCGCCCGAGGCTGATGAGGTTCGGCACCAGCAGGACATCGGCCACGAAGTCGGAGCGGCCCGGCTGCGCGCGATCGTCCGTCATCGACCTGCGGCGGCCGCGGCGGCGCGTCTGCGGCGGCGGCGGTGCTGGGCCGGACGCTGCGCGCGCAGGGCGGCGGCGGCGCGCGCGCTGCGCATGCGATCGATGCGGTCCCAGAGATAGGGCGAGAAGTAGCCGCGGTAGCGCTCCCACAGCTCTTCTTTCATCCAGTCGTCGCCGCTCACGCGCCGGCGACAGCTGGCGGCGCCGCAGCGGCAGTCGAAGCCGTCGTAGGGGCTGCCGTCGCTCATCGCGTAGTCGTAGCGAATCTCCTCGCCCGGCTCGATGTCGCGCATCGCCACGAGGCTGACCTGCCCGCGCAGACCCGCGTTCGGCTCGCAGCAGTGGTTGACCCAGTCGGCCCAGCCCTCGATCTCCGACAGGAGATAGAGGTCCTCTTCCACCTGCAGGAGCAGGCGGCGCCGATCCGGCGGCAGGCTCGCGATGTCGCTCCTCTCGATCGCGGAGCCGGCGAACACGACCAGCAGCTCACCGCGCCGGATCGCCTCGGCCGCGTAGACGCCGTGTCCGCCCTTCTGCGAGCATCCCCGCCCGACGAGCCGTGGCGATGCGTAGCAGGTCGGCTTCACCAACATGTCTTCTCCTTGAAGGCTCGTCTGGATCGCCGCGAATTTCGCGACATCCTAGCGTGCAGCAGCTGACGGCAACAAGCGCGCCGCCCGGCGTCGCCGCGCGGGGATCTCGTCGCGCGCACCGGCGGCCGCGACCGTCGGCGCACCGGCGGCGGCGAGGTCAGCGCACCGGCGACGCCTTGAGCGCGGCCTTGCCGTCCTTGACGTAGACCTGGAACTTGACCGTGCGGCAGCCGTGCTTGGCCATGAGCGCGTCCCGGTTGGCGCGCAGCTTGGTCAGGAAGCGGTCGTAGGTCAGGTTGTCGATGCTCTCGCCGCAGCGCCGCTTGAGCGCCACGAACTCGTCGAAGATGGCGCGGTACTGCCCGTCGTCCGGCTCGCCGGCGGCGCAATCGCCCGCCGGCCACCACGGTGTCCTCCTCGTCGTCCTCGATCGAGATCTGCTGGGTCCGGCCGGTGATCGCCGACGCGGCGATCTGATCCTGAAACGACGGGCCGGCGCCGCTGCCCTCGGGCCCGCGCCCCGGCGAGGCGGCGCGCCCGCGCGGCACCGGCGGCCGGGGCGTCGGCGTCTTGGCCGCGGCGCCGCCCGCCTTCTTGCCCATCGGCGGCAGGCTGACCGACGGCGGCGGGATGCGATCGTCGGTGGGCGGCGGCCGGCGGCGCCATGAAGGCCGGCGGCGAGCCGACCGACGGCGGCGAGCCGAGCGATGGCGGCGCCACCGACGGCTGCTGCATCGAGATCGGCCCGCCCGTGCGCAGCCCGACGCCGTCGGTGAAGCGGAACTCCGACGGCGGTGGCGGCGGCGGCGGCGGCGTGAACGCCGCGCTCAGGCCGCTGCCCGCGCCGGTCGCGGTCGCGCCCGACCGCTCGTTCTCCGGCGGCACCGGTCCCAGCAGCTGATCGAGGTCGCGCTTGGCGGCGCGTGCCTCGCGCTGCTGCTTGTCGATCGCGATGTTGACCGAGCGGGCGATGGAGCCGAACTTGCCGCGGTGCTGCTCCTCGGCCAGCCGCTCGCTGTCTCCCTTGGCCAGCAGCACCACGTCGCCCGACAGCCGGCGCAGCGGCTGGTCCGCCTCGAACACCATCAGCGCCAGCCCGACGCCGACCATGAGCAGGAACACGATGGCCACCCGCAGCCACGGGAAGTGAGAGAACGAGAGGTCGTTCTTGGTGACCGCCCGGATGGTGCCGGCGAAGCCAATCGACTTCTCCTGCGGGATGTGGACCGAGTAGAACGCGCCCTGGGCGCCGGCCTCGCCGGGCAGCCGCGCCAGCAGCGCCCAGTAGGAGGTGTCGCCGGCGCTGACCGAGAACGCCTCCTGTCGTGACGCAGTCGCCGCCGGGCGGCCGCTTGAACAGCCTGGGCGCGCGCGCCAGCACCTCCTCGTGCAGCTGGGCCGCGTCGCTCGTCGCCACCGCCTCGCCGGCGGCGTAGAAGGTGAGCTTGACCTCGAGCTTCTCGGCCAGGTCGGTGGCGAACTCCTTGTCGACGGCCTCGCCGATGACCACGGCGCCGGCGTCGAGCTCGCCGGTGCTGATGACCGGCGCGGCGGCGACCAGGAACAGCTGGCCGCCCAGGATCCACAGATCGTCGCCCAGATAACCGTCGAGCGCGTCGTCGACCAGGAAGTAGCCGGCCAGCGAGTCGCCGTAAAGCTTCTCGTCCTTGCCCGAGCGCGCCACCACGCGGCCGCGGGTGTCGAGCGCGAGGATGAGGTCGGGGCGATACGGCACCGCCTGGCCGCCCTTGCGCTTGGTGCCGAAGCTCATGTCCTCGCCGAGGATCTTCTTCGCCATCGAGTAAGCGGCGGCGGAGACGGTCTCGCCCTTCGACGACTCGAGCAGCACGCGGTCCACGCCCTGGACGCGCGCCGTCTCGCCGGCCAGCTGGATGCGGCTCTGCGCGAAGTCGCGCAGCAGGATCTCGGTGATGCTGCAGGCGTGGGCCAGGCGCTTGGTCTCGGCTCACCACGGTCGCGCGCTCGGCCGGACGCGGCATGACCAGCGCCAGCGTGAGCGTCACGCCGGCGACCACCGCGACCAGGAAGAACCAGATTTTCGACCAGAACATTGTGAGGACGCTCCGCTAGCGGGCTGGCCTGGTCACGAGCTTGGCCGGCAGCGCGATCTTGACCGGCTTGCTCTCCTTCTTGGCGACCACCTCCACCGTCTCCTCCGGCACCTGGGCCCAGCCGTCGCGATACCAGACGCGCACCTTCCACGCGCCGGGCGCGACCGCGGGGATGGTGAACGAGCCGTCGGCGCGCGACGCGCGCGATGTAGCGGTGCGGGAAGCCGACGATGCGGCCGCTCAGGTGGACCGACTCGCGGTCGCGCAGCTCGAAGGTCTGGTGGGCCGGCTCGATCTTCCTGGTCTTGCGCTCGCCGCGCGGCGAGATCGGATCGGGCGGGACGAAGTCGGCCTGGCCGGGAGAGTAGAGGCGCGGCGCGCCGCGGCCGGCGTTGCGGATCTCGACCACCGATCCGGCGACGACCGGGAGCAGCGGCACGTCGAACGACTCGCCGACGATCGTGTACGCGACCGGCTGGCCGGGCGGCTGGCGGTCCTCCTCGGGCGGCGTGGCGCCGTCGAGCACGATGATGATGTGAGGCCGGGGATCGACGGCGCGCGGCGGCTTGAGCGCCGGCACGCGGCGCACGAAGCCCTGGTTGCGCACCGGCGTCGCGCCGCGCTGCTCGGCGGGAGCCAGCGTCACGCTGCCGATCACGATGCCGCCGTTCTCGTCGGCGTCGGCGGCAGCGGGCAGTCCGAGCGCCGCCATCAGTCCCAGAGCGGCGGCCGCCAGGGCGGCCGTGCGCCGGACGCGCTCGGCGCACGCGGTGCAACCAACGGTGCCCGGAATCACAGTTCCTCCTCCCCTCGGCAGACCGCGAGTGTCCTCAAGTGTTCAAGGATTCTCAAATCTTATTATGGGTAGGCGGTAGTCCGTCAACGGTCGCGTACGGGTTTGTGAAGCTGGCCGGCCAGTGCGACTGCAAGGGTGAACTGTCCGGCGGTCGGTCCGACATGGGGCGAATGCAGATCGCCTGCGCTCCGATGTCCCGCTGCGCCCGCGGAGTGCGCCGACCCATGCCGGGAGCGGAGCGTGGGATTCCGCTCTAGATCCGGCCTCGCCGGCCTCGCGGTGGCGGTGGCCGCCGGCATCGCGCTCGCCGATCGCGCGGGGCCGCTGTCGACGGCGCCGCTGGTGTGGGCCGTCGCGCGCCGTGGCGGCCGCCATCGCGCTGCGCCGCCGGCCGCGCGCCATGCTGTGCGCGCTGCTGCTCGGTGGTGCGCTGGGCGCCCACGAGCGCGCCGATCTGGATGCGGCGCGCGACTCGCTGCGCCCGTGGGCGGACGACCGGGCCGAGGAGACGCTGTCCGGGATCGTGGAGGCGCCGGTCAACGACGACGGCCGGGCCGTGCGCTTCGCCCTCGTGCTCGATGCTGGCACCGGTGGCGGGCGAGGCGCGGCGCGGCGAAGAGGCCGGCGGCGGCGCCGAGGCGCGGCGGAGGCGATGCGGCCGGGGTCCGCGTGCTGGTGGCGGTCCATCGCGATCCGGACGACGAGGCGTGGACGCCGCCGCTTCTGCCGGGCGACGCGATCGAGGTCACCGGCGCGCTGCGCATGCCGCGCGGCTATCGCCTGCCCGGCGCGCCGCCGCCCGAGCGCTTCGCCGACTCGCGCGGGGCCGCCGCGCTGCTGTCCACCGACTGGACGCGGGTGAGCGAGCCGGTCGCGGGCAGCGCGCTCGACCCGCGGCGCGCGGCCGCGCTGCTGCAGCGGCGCATGGCCCGGCGCATCAGCGACGCCGCCGGCGACGCCGATCGCGACGGCGTCCTGCGCGCCCTGGTCACCGGCGACACCAGCGGCATGAGCGAGCGCGCGGCGGCCAGCTATCGCGACAGCGGCGCGTCGCACGTGCTGGCGGTGAGCGGACTGCACCTGGCCGCGGTGGCGCTGTTCGCGTTCGCCGCGCTGCGCCGGCTGTGGGCCGCGCTGCCGGCGCTGGCCCTGCGAGTCGATCCGACGCGCGCGGCCGCGCTCGGCGCCGCTCCGCTGGCCGTCGCCTACACCATGGTGACCGGCGCGCCGCCGTCGGCGGTGCGCGCGCTGTGCATGATCCTGGTGCTGCTGGCCGGCGCGGCGCTCGACCGGCGGGCCCGGCTGCGCGACGCGATGGGCGCGGCGGCGCTCATGATGCTCGCGGCGCGCCCGTCGTCGCTGTACGACCCGTCGCTGCAGCTGTCGTTCGCCGCCACCGGCGCGCTGGCCGTGTTCATGGTCGGCCGCACCGTCGACCAGGCGCGGCCGCCGTGGCCGGCGCGCGCGTGGCGCTGGCTGCGCCAGCTGGTCGTCGCGTCGCTGTGGACCTGGGCCGCGACAGCGCCGGTCTGCGCCTTTCACTTCGGCGCCGTCGCGCTGGCCGGGCCGGTGGCCAACCTGGTCGCGGTGCCGGCGGTGGAGCTCGTGCGCGCTGCCGCTCGGCCTGGGCGGCGCCGTCCTGGCCGAGCTGTGGCCGGCAGGCGGCGGAGGCGGTGCTGGCCGCCGCGGCCGCGCTGACCGAGCGCGTGACCGGCGCGCTGGGACACGTGGTCGGCGTGGATCCCGCCGCTGCCGATGCCGCCGCCGGATCTGGGCGAGCTGGCCGGCTGGTGCGTCCTGCTGGGCGCGCTGGCGGCCGCCGTGCGCATGACCGGCGCGATCGGCGCGCTGCGCCGCCGGCGGGCGCTGATCGTCGCCGCGGCGGCCGCCGCGTTCCTGGTCGGGTCGCAGGTGTGGCGCAGCGAGCTGGCCCCGCGCTGGCGCGACGAGCTGCGCGCCGCGTTCGTCAACGTGGGGCAGGGGGACGCGGCGGTGATCGAGGCGCCGGGCGGCGGAGTGTGGCTGATCGACGGCGGCGGGCTGCCGTTCTCGCTGCCGACCCGCGATCCCGGCACCGCGCGGCGGCTCGGCGAGTCGCCCGGCCGCGACGCGCGTGGCCCGATATCTGGCCCTGCGCCGCATCCGCCGCATCGACCTGGCGATCCTGTCGCACGCCCACCCCGACCACTACCGCGGGCTGGGCGCCATCGCGCGCAGCGTCGCACATCGAGGAGCTGTGGCTCGCGCGCCGCCACGGCGACGCGCCGCTCGGCCCCGAGCTGGAGCGCCTGCTGGCCGAGCTGGCCGCCCGCGGCACGGTGGTGCGCAGCCCGCCGGCCGGCGCCGTGCGTGCGCCGCGGCGGCGCGACCCTGACCGTGCTGGCGCCCGGCCCGTCACCGGACGGTGGCGACACGAGCGCGGCGCTCGATCCGGTGCGATCGGAGAACGACAACTCGCTGGTGGTGCGGATCGACTACGCCGGCCGGCGGCTGCTCTTCACCGGCGACCTCGAGGAAGAGGGCGAGGAAGACCTCGTGCGCGAGCACGGCGCGAGCGAGACCTGAAGCGTCGATGTCGTCAAGGTCCCGCACCACGGCTCGCGGACGTCGTCGACGCCGGCGCTGGTGCAGCGCGACGTCGCCCAGGTGGGCGGTCATCTCGTGCGGGCCCGCTCAACCGGTTCGGCTTTCCGCACGCCGGCGTCGAGGAGAGGTGGAAGGGAGGCGGAGCGACGGTGATGAGGACCGATGTCGGCGGGACGATCAGCGTCGTCGTCGAGAGGGACGGGAAGCTGAGCGTGGAGGCGGTGACCGGCGGTGGTGGTCGGTGATGTCCGCTGACGGGCGAACGCCGAAGGCGGTAAGCTCGATGGCGGGAGCGGAAAATCGTTCGACGAGGTGTCCAGTCGGCCGGGCCTCGGGCGTCGTTGGCTACCGGCTCGTCGCCGGATGGAACAGGAGGAGACCCACATGCCGACCCGGAGATACCTGCTCATCCAGCGAAGCGCCCCCGGCGACCGAGAGCCTCCCTCGCCGGCGCAGATGCAGGAGATGTACGCGGCGTTCAGCGCCTGGAAGGAGAAGTTCAAGGACAACATCGTGGACATGGGAGGCAAGCTCCTGCCCGGAGGAAAGGTCGTGACCGCGTCCGGCGTGACCGACGGGCCGTTCGTGGAGGCCAAGGAGATCGTCGGCGGGTACATGGTGGTCGCCGCCGAGAGCTACGAGCGCGCGCTCGAGGTCGCCAGGGAAGGTCCTGGAACGATGATGCCCGGGTCGAGCATCGAGATCCGGGAGCTGGCGGGCCCCTGAAGGCGCCCGGCCTGGTGGAGCACTTCTTCCGGCACGACTACGGCCGGCTGGTGGCCATGCTCGTGCGCAGGGTTGGTGTGCGGCACATCGAGCTCGTCGAGGACGCGGTGCAATCCGCGCTCATGGCGGCGCTCACCAGCTGGACCGACCGGGGCCGACCGGAAGACCCGGGCGCGTGGCTCTACAGGGTCGCCCACAACCGGCTGATCCAGGATCTGCGCCGCACATCCGGGCGCGCGAAGATCCTGCAGCGAGCCGGCGCCGATCTCGCCGACGGGGCCGGCTTTCCGGTGAATCCGCTCTTCACCGACGAGATCCGCGACGACATGCTGCGGATGCTCTTCGTCTGCTGCGACGAGGCCATTCCCTGGGAGTCGCGGCTGGTCCTGGCCCTGAAGACGCTGTGCGGCTTCAGCACGGCGGAGATCGCCCTGCGGCTCTTCACGTCCGAGGCCAATGTGCACAAGCGCCTTGGCCGCGCGCGCGCCGGTTGCACCGGTCTCTGCCGGCGTCGAGACTCCGCCGCTGGAGACGCTGCGCTCGCGGCTGCCGGGCGTGCACGGAGTCCTCTACCTCCTCTTCAACGAGGGGTACCTCTCGGCCCACGCCGACCAGGCCATCCGGCGCGAGCTCTGCGAGGAGGCCGTGCGGCTGGCGACGCTGCTGGCCGATCATCCGGTCGGCGCGGTCCCGGAGAGCTTCGCCCTGCTCGCGCTCATGCACCTCCATGCGGCCAGGCTGGCATCGCGCGTCGATGCGACCGGAGGCCTGCTGCTGCTCGAGGAGCAGGACCGGTCGCTATGGGATCGCGAGCGGATCGTCGTGGGCATGCAGTGGCTGCAACGGTCGGCCGCCGGCGACGTGTTCTCCCGGTTCCATGCGGAGGCGGGCATCGCCGCCGAGCACTGCACCGCGCCTTCCACCCGGGAGACCCGCTGGAAGGAGATCGCAGACCTCTACGCCATGCTCGAGCGCATCGCGCCTTCACCGCTGCACGCGCTGAACAGGGCGGTGGCGGTCGCCGAGTGGCGCGGGCCGGAGGCCGGGCTCGCCGTGATCGAGGGGCTCGCACCGCCCGCCTGGCTGTCCGGCTCCTACCTCTGGGACGCGGTCCTGGGCGACCTGCACCGGCGCGCGGGGCACTCCGAGGTCGCGCGGCGGCATCGAGAGCGGGCCCTGAGCTCGGCTCCGACGGACGCGGTGCGCGAGATCCTCCGGCGGCGGCTGGCGGCGCCGAGCTGATGTTGCCGGCCCGCGGCGCCACGTGAATCTCGGGCGCCCGGAATCGGAACCGGATCCGGATCGGAAGTAGACTGGGCGCCCCCATGGCGGTCGAGTCGCCCGAGCTGGCCCTGTCGATCGTGATCCCGGCGTACAACGAGATCGCGCGGCTCGAGCCGACCCTGCGCCGCGTTGTCGAGTACTGCCGCGCGCACGAGCCGGGGTTCGAGGTGCTGGTCGTCGACGACGGATCGACCGACGGCACGCCCGGGCTCGTCGAGCGCGTCGCCGCCGAGGAGGACGGGGTGCGCGCTCATCGCGCTGGGCGCCAACCGGGGCAAGGGGGCGGCGGTGCGCGCCGGGGTGCTGGCCGCGCGCGGGCGCGAGGTGCTGTTCTCCGACGCCGACCTGGCCACGCCGATCGAGGAGCTGGCCAAGCTGCGCGAGCGGCTGGCCGACGGCTGCGACATCGCCATCGGCTCGCGGGCCGCGCCCGGCGCCGACATCCGCGTGCGCCAGCACCCGATGCGCGAGCTCATGGGCCGCACCTTCAACCTGATGGTCCGGATCGCGGCGCTGGGCGGGATCCGCGACACGCAGTGCGGCTTCAAGCTGTTTCGCCGCGACGCGGCCCACGATCTGTTCGGCCGCGCCCGCCTCGACGGCTTCGCCTTCGACGTCGAGGTGCTGTGGCTGGCGCGCGGCCGCTACCAGGTGGCCGAGGTCCCGGTTGTCTGGTCACACGTGGACGACTCCAAGGTCTCGCCCGGCGTCGACGCGGCCCGCATGTTCGTCAACCTCGTGCGTATCCGCTGGCTTCACCGCCGTGGCTGAGCCCGCCGAAATGCGGCTCGGCGCAGGTGACGACGGCGTCCCAATCCCGCGCGGCGATGTCGCAGACATGTCACACTGTCGCGCAATAAACGCCCCCAGACGCGCGAGGAGAGAGAACCATGTTCGGACGGCTCCTGCCTCGGGAGACTAGCTTCTACGACTACTTCGAGGAGCACGCCGCCTTGACGGTGACCGGCACCGTCGAGCTGGTCGAGATGGTGTCCAAGCCGGTCAACATCGAGGCCAAGGCAAAGCGCATCAAGGAGATCGAGCACGAGACCGACGTCATCACGCATCGCTGCGTGGGCGCGCTCCACACCGTGTTCATCACTCCGATCGAGCGCGACGACATCTATCGCCTGATCACTCGCATGGACGACATCATGGACTACGTCGAGGCCGGCGCCGAGCGCATCGCCCTCTACGAGATCAAGGAGATGACGCCCGAGGTGGTGGAGATGGCCGACACGCTGGCGCGGGCGGCCAAGGTGGTCGAGGAGGCGCTGCACGGGCTGCGCGACCTCAAGAACCCGAAGACGGTCCTGGCCAAGTGCGTCGAGATCAACCAGATCGAGAACGAGGCGGACGCCATCTTGCGCCGCGCGCTGGCCCGCATGTTCAGGGAAGAGAAGGACGCGATCAAGATCATCAAGTGGAAGGAGATCTACGAGCACCTCGAGGGTGCCGCGGATCGGTGCGAGGACGTGGCCAACATCATCGAGGGCGTGGTCCTCGACAACGCCTGACCCCCGACCTCCATGCAGCTCTCCGCCATCGTCGTCGTCGCGGTCGCCTTGGCGCTCGCCTTCGACATCGTCAACGGCTTTCACGACGCCGCCAACTCGATCGCCACCGTGGTGTCCACGCGCGTGCTGTCGCCGCGGGTGGCAGTGCTGTGGGCCGCCGCCTTCAACTTCATCGCGCTGCTCATCTTCGGTGAGGGCGTCGCCAAGACCATCTCCGGCATCATCAACATCGATCCGACAGATCGGGCCTTCGTCTACGTGGTCCTGTCCGGACTCGTGGGGGCCATCATCTGGAACCTCCTGACCTGGTGGTGGGGCCTGCCGTCCAGCTCGTCCCACGCGCTGATCGGCGGCCTGGGCGGCGCGGGAGTCACCTACGAGGGCTGGGACATCCTGGTCAAGGCCAAGCTGTACAAGACGCTGTGGTTCATCCCGGCGGCGCCGGTCATCGGCTTCGTGCTCGGCTTCGCCATCATGATCCTCGTCTTCTGGCTGCTCAGGAAGGTGCGGCCGCGTGCCGTCAACCGCTACTTCCGGGTCGGCCAGCTGATGTCCTCGGCCGCGTACTCGATCGGCCACGGCGGCAACGACGCGCAGAAGACGATGGGCGTCATCGTGGCCCTGCTCATCGCCTCCGGGAACATGAGCAAGGACTTCGATCACGTACCCTGGTGGATCGTCTGCTCCTCGTACGGATGCATGGCGCTGGGCACCGCGATGGGCGGGTGGCGCATCGTCAAGACAATGGGCATGCGGCTGACGCGGCTGCGTCCGGTCGGCGGCTTCTGTGCCGAGATGGCCGGCGCGGTCACGCTGTTCGGCGCCACCGCCATGCACATCCCTGTGTCGACCACGCACACAATCACCGGCGCCATCATCGGCGTGGGCTCGACGACGAGGGTGCGCGGGATCAAGTGGGGGCTGGCCAGCCGCATCGTGTGGGGCTGGGTCTTCACCATCCCGCTGTCGGCGGCGATGGCCTCGGGCACGTTCTTCCTGGTGCACAAGTTCTGGCTCCAGTGAGCCGCGCCTGACGGGCCAGGCGCGGCGCGCTACGCTTGGCGCGTGCCCGAGCTGCCCGACGTCGCCATCTACGTGGAGCGGCTGCGCGCGTTCACCGTCGGAGAGGTCCTCGAGGACATCCGGGTGGCCAGCCCGTTCGTGCTGCGCTCGGTCGATCCGCCGGTCGCCGAGCTGCGCGGGCGGGCCGTGGAGGCGATCGACCGCATCGGCAAGCGCATCGTCCTGTCGCTGGCCGGCGACCTGCACGCCGTCATCCACCTGATGATCGCGGGGCGCCTGCGCTGGCACGCCGCGCGGGCCAAGATCCCGGGCCGGGTCGGGCTGGCCGCCTTCGACTTCGCGCGCGGCGCGCTGGTGTTCACCGAGGCCAGCAAGAAGAAGCGCGCGTCGCTGCATCTGATACGCGGCCGCGCGGCGCTGGCCGGGTTCGACCGCGGCGGCATCGACGTGTTCGCCGCCACCACCGAGCAGGTGGCCGCCCAGCTGCGCGCCGAGAACCACACGATCAAGCGATCGCTCACCGACCCGACAATCATCGACGGCGTGGGCAACGCCTACTCCGACGAGATCTTGCACCGGGCGCGCATGAGCCCGTTCCGCCAGACGCGGCAGATGAGCGACGAGGAGGTGGCGCGGCTGCACGACGCCGCCCGCGCCGTGCTGACCGAGTGGATCGAGCGCTCGCGCGCCGAGGTGGGCGACGGCTTTCCCGACAAGGTCACCGCGTTTCGCCCCGAGATGGCCGTGCACGGCAAGTACGGCGCGCCCTGTCCTGTGTGCGGCGATCCGGTCCAGCGCATCGTGCACGCCGACAACGAGGCCAATTACTGCGCCACCTGCCAGACCGGCGGCAAGCTGCTGGCCGACCGCGCGCTGTCGCGGCTGCTCAAGGACAGCTGGCCGCGCTCGCTCGACGAGCTCGAGGCCCGCAAGGCCAGGTCGCGCGCGGCCGCCCGCCGGCCCGGAGCCGAGTGAGCTACGTGTCGCTGCGCCAGGTGCGGACCGCCACGCGGTCGAAGCCGGCCAGGGTCAGCTCGTAGCCGGCGCCGAAGTCGTCGAGCAGCTCGACCAGCTCGTCGAGCAGGGCGACACTCTGGTCGTGAGCGACGTGGCAGCGGCCGCCGACCTCGATGGCCTCTCCGCGCCGGTTGCAGGACAGGAGGACATCGTCGGTCCCGGCCTCGAGCAGGACGGCCGCGCCCGCGGCCGGTACGCGCCACGGCGGGTCGAGCCCGGCCATCAGGATCACGCCCAGCCGCTCGATCTCGATCCCCCGCACCGCGCCGGTGACGACGCCGAGGATCTCGCGCCGAGCTGGCGCCTCGGCCGGCTCGTTGCCGGCCAGGAAGCCGCGCTCGAAGGGCGGGAAGTGCCAGGGCAGCTCGCCGACGCCGAGGCGAGCCAGCAGCTCGAGGTGGCCGCGCTGGGAGCGGCCAATCGCCGACATCGACCGTCCCGTCGATCACGACGCCGCCCTCGTACAGGCAGGTGCCGCCGAAGCAGTCGATGTCGACGTAGGCGAACGGCTTGCCGGGGAAGCGCCGCGACAGCTCGGGCAGCCGCTGCCACACGCCCTCGGCGATGGCGTCGTGAGCCGCGTCCTCGTCGGCGTACGGGAAGCGCGACGGATCGGCCTGGTAGTCCTCGAGCAGGCTCTGCCAGTCGAGGCCGGCGATCACGCCGTCGAACGGCTCGAGGAAGCGGCGGGCGGCCACATGGGGCAGCTCGGACAGCGCGGCCTCCACCAAGCGGCGCGCCTCGTCGTCGCCGGCCACGGTGGCGATGGCGCAGCGGAGCGAGAAACCCATCGCGCCAGCCTACATGCTCACGGCCGGCCGCGTGGATGGCGGCGACACGCCGCGACCGCGATGTCCTGAAACGTGGGATGCGTGTCCTTGCGGACATCCCGGCGCGGCCGCATCATCTGGCCCATGGCCCGGCCGACCGTCGTCCCGCACAGCCCGCTCGGTGTCGTGCTGGTCGCGTTCCCCGGCGGCAGCGGCCTCGACCTGACCGGCCCGCACGAGGTGTTCGCGCGCGCGAGCCGCGCGGTCGCCGAGTCGGGCCGGCGACACCCGGGCTACACCGTCCGCGTGGTGGCCAGCGCGCCCGGCCCGCTGGCGGCGAGCTCGGGGCTCCGCATCCTGCCCGACGCGACAATCGACGAGGTCCGCGGGCCGATCGACACGCTGCTGGTGACCGGCGGGCGCGGCGTGCACCGCGCATGCGAGGACGCCGCCCTGGTGGCGTGGCTGCGGCGGCGGGCCCGCCACACCCGCCGCTACGGCTCGGTCTGCACCGGCGCGTTCCTGCTGGCGCGGGCCGGACTGCTCGACGGGCGCCGCGTGACAACTCACTGGAGCGGGGCGGCCGACCTGGCCGCGCGCTACCCGCGCCTGCACGTCGAGCCGGACCCGATCTACATCCGCGACGGCAACGTGTTCACCTCGGCCGGCGTCACCGCCGGCATCGACCTCGCGCTCGCCCTCGTCGAGGAGGACCTGGGCGCCGAGGTGGCGCTGGCGGTCGCGCGCGCCATGGTTGTCTACCTGCGCCGGCCCGGCGGGCAGAGCCAGTACAGCGCGCCGCTCCGCCTGGCCTCGGCGCCGGCGCCGGCGGTGCGCGACCTGGTGTCGTTCGCCGTCGACAACCCGGCGGCGGATCTGTCGGTGCCGGCCCTGGCGCGCCGGCTGGGCGTCAGCCCGCGCCACCTGTCGCGCCTGTTCCGCCGCGACACCGGCCTGTCGCCCGCCGAGGTGATCGAGAAGATCCGCATCGAGGCGGCCCAGCGCGCCCTGACCGCGAGGGGCGCCGGCCTCGAGGCGGTGGCGGCGGAGGCCGGCTTCGGCAGCGCCGAGGTGATGCGGCGGGCGTTCGTGCGCCTGCTCGGCACCACGCCGTCGGACTACCGGGCGCGCTTCGGCGAGCTGGAGGCGGCGTCGTGACCCGGCCGCGCGTCCACTACGCCTGGATCGTCGCCGGGGTGACCTTCCTCGTCCTGCTGGCCGCGGCCGGGGTGCGCGCCACGCCCAGCGTGCTCATCGTGCCGCTCGAGCACGAGTTCGGCTGGAGCCGCGCGCTGCTGTCGTCGGCGGTGTCGGTCAACCTGGTCCTCTACGGCCTGGTCGGCCCGTTCGCCGCGGCGGTCATGCAGTCGCTCGGCATCCGCCGCACCGTCATGGCGTCGCTCGCGCTGGTCGCCACCGGCGTCGCGCTCACGACGCTCATGCAGGCGCCGTGGCAGCTGGTCCTGTTCTGGGGCGTGCTGGTCGGGCTCGGCACCGGCACCACCGCGATGGTGCTCGGCGCCACCGTCGTGCAGCGCTGGTTCGTGGCCCGGCGCGGCCTCGTCATGGGCATCCTGACCGCGAGCACCGCCACCGGGCAGCTCATCTTCCTGCCGGTGCTGGCCGCGCTGGTGGTCGGCAGCGGCTGGCGCTCGGTCTCGATCACGGTGGCGGCGGTGCTGCTGCTGGTCATCCCGATCGTCTTCTTCTTCCTGCGCGATCGCCCGTCCGACGTCGGCGCGGTGCCCTACGGCGCCAGCCCGGACGACCCGCCGGTGGCGGCCCCGCGCGTCAATCCGCTCCTCAACGCGCTCGGCGCGCTGCGCCGCTCGGCCCGCCACCGCGACTTCTGGCTCCTGGCCGGCAGCTTCTTCGTGTGCGGCGCGACGACCAACGGCCTCATCGGCACGCACCTGGTCCCGGCCTGCATGGACCACGGCATCACCGAGGTGCACGCGGCCGGCCTGCTGGCCGTGATGGGCGTGTTCGACCTGATCGGCACCACCGCCAGCGGCTGGCTGTCGGACCGCTACGACAGCCGCTGGCTGCTGTTCTGGTACTACGGCCTGCGCGGCGCGGCGCTGCTCTACCTGCCGGCCGCGTTCGGCATCGAGGTCTTCGGCCTGCCCGCCTTCGCCGTGTTCTACGGCCTCGACTGGATCGCCACGGTGCCGCCGACGGTGCGACTCACCACCGAGGCGGTGGGGCCGGCCGACGGCCCGATCGCCTTCGGCTGGATCGTCGCCGCCCACCAGATCGGCGCCGGCCTTGGCGCGCTCGGCGCGGGCGTCATCCGCACCGAGCTGGCCACCTACACGCCGGCGTGGCTCGCCGCCGGCCTTGGTCGCCACGCCTCATCTGCCTGGTCGCCGCCGGGTGATTCGTCCTCTTCATCGGCCGCGGCTCGGCGCGTTCACTTCGCGAGCGTCAGAACTTGACCTGCGGGACCTTCTGGGCGCCCTCGGCGGCCTGGAAGTATTCCTTGCTGTCGAAGCCGAACATCCCGGCGAAGATGTTGCTCGGGAAGCGCTTGATGGTCGCGTTGAACTCGCGCACAGCGTCGTTGTAGCGCTTGCGCTCGACCGCGATGCGGTTCTCGGTGCCGGCCAGCTCATCCTGGAGTCGGACGAAGTTCTCGTTGGCCTTCAGCTGCGGATAGTTCTCGACCACGACCAGCAGTCGGCTGAGCGCCGAGGTGAGCTGCGCATCGGCCTCGCCCTTCGCTTGAGGTCCGCGCGCGCCGGCCAGCTTGGCCCGCGCCTCGGTCACCTGTCCGATGACCTCCTTCTCGTGGGTCGCGAAGCCCTTCACTGTCTCGACCAGGTTGGGGATGAGATCAGCGCGCCGCTGCAGCACGTTCTCGACCTGAGCCCACGCCCCGTCCACTTCCTCCGAACGATTGACCAGCGAGTTGTAGCGACTGACGGAGAACAGAACCAGCACCAGGGCGATACCGCCGATGACGGCCAGGGGGATCCATTTCTTCATGTCCTCTCACTCCTCGCGAATCGGTCCACTGTCTCCACCGCGCGCTCCAGCGCGGAGTAGTAACGAGCAAATAGATCGGCCACCGATCCGATCTGCTGGCCGCTGCGCAGCTTGTCGGCCTCGGCGAACGCGGCCGGGTCGATGCCGGCCTTGCGGCTGAACTCCTCGGCCGCGGCCAGGCTGCTCTCCGGCGCCGCGCCGCCGTGCAGGCGCAGGCAGCCGCGGAACACCAGCGCGAAGGCCGGATACGAGCTGACGATCAGCCGGGACAGCTCCGCATCCTTGCCGCGCGACAGCGCGTAGGCTTCTTGCAGTCGCATCATCTTCTCGCGCAGCTCGCGCTCGCACTGCAGGCGCAGGTGCTCGACGTCGAGCCGCGGCATGCTGGCCAGCGGATCGTGCCCGCCGTGCAGCACCAGGTGGCGCTCGGCGATGTCGCTGAGCTCGACCGGGAAGACGTCTGCCGCCTCGGCCAGCGTCGCGGGTGAGAACAGCCGCGGCATGGCACGGCCGCGTCCGGTCCAGCGGGCCAGCGACGGCCCGGCCGCGGTCAGGGTGGCCAGCTCGAGATCGGCGAGCAGGACCAGGAGGTGCAGCTCCGAGTCGCCCGACGGCTTCTCTCCTCGCGCAGCCGGCCCGTACAGCACCACCGCGCGCAGCTTGTCGCTCAGCGCCAGGGTCAGGCTGGCGATGAGGTCGGCCACCGCCCCGTGGCTGCGCCACCGCCGCGTGCTGGCATCGTCGCGCCCGCGCGATTCGCTGGTGCCGGCGCCGTCAGTTCGATCGGTCATCGCGTCCCCATCCGGCCCGTGTCCGGCGGCCGCATCAGAAATCTCCACCCGCGCCGCCGCCGCCGAAACCGCCGCCGCCGAAGCCACCGAAGCCTCCGCCGCCGCCGAACCCACCGCCGCCTCCTCCTCCCCCGCCCCAGCCGCCGCCGCGTCCGCCGCTCAGGATGTTGCCCAGCACAGTACCGAGCAGGAAGCCGCCCCAGCCGCCGAGCCCGCCGCCGCCACCGAAGCCGCCGCGCCCACCGCGCCCGCCGCGACCGCGACCGGACGCCGCGAACCCGCCGAGGATGACGAGCAAGAGGATCAGCCCCAGCACCGAGCCGGCACAGCCGCCGCGGCGCCCGCGCGCCTGCGGCTGCCCCTGCGGAACGCCGGTCAAGGTGACCTTGTGCTCGGCCGCCGCGGCCTGGGCCACTGCGCATGCCGATCAGGCTCAGCGCGCTGGTGTAGTCGTTCTGGCGGGCGTAGACCCGCGCCTCGTCGCGGATGGCGCCGACCTTGCCGTCGGGCAGGTAGCCCTCGGAGCCGTAGCCGGTCGCGATGAAGATCTTCTTGTCCTGGGCCGAGAAGGCGACAACGACGCCCTCGTCCTTGCCCTTCTGGCCCACGCCCCAGCCGTGGCCGATGCGCACTGCCAGGTCCTCGATCGTCTCGTCGACCAGCTTCGGGACGGTGACGACGACGACGGCGACGCGCGCCTTCTGCCACAGCTCCTGGTGCAGCGCCTCCAGCTGGCCCTCGCGCCCGTCATCGATGACGCCGGCGGTGTCGTAGACCGACTTCGCGCCGCGCGCGGGCAGGGGCGTCTGGGCCAGAGCGGCCGCCGGCGACAGCGCCACCAGCAGCAGCACGACAGCGGCGATGGAGCTGGCGCGGAGAGAGCGCAACGTGGGTCTCAACGTGGGGTTGTCGCGGTGAGATGGCAAGCCAGTTCTTCGCCGTATCGAGTTCAGGATCGCGCGGGGGGGCGCGGTCGCAGACGGGGTTCAGGCGGTGAGTTCTAGCGCGTCTTGCGCGACGTTCTAGCGCTTCTTGCGCGACTTCTTGCGCGCCGCCTTCTCGGCCTTGCGCTTGTTCTTCTTGCGCGCGCGGTCGCTTGCCTTGGCCAGCGGGGGCGGCGGAGCCGCGCGCGTGCCGGGCAAGGTGTAGCCGGGCGGCAGGCCCGGCATCTGCATCTGCATGCCCGGCATGCCGCCGCCGGGGAATCCGCCCCCCGCGCCGGCTCCTGCCGCGGCCATGCCGGGCGGCATCATGCCGCCGCCGCCACCGCCGCCCATGATGGCGCCCAGGTCGAGGCCGGCCAGCTTCTTCATCTGGTTGAACTGCTTGAAGCCGGGCAGCTTGCCGAGCAGGCCGGTGGACGCGCCGAGCTGCACCATCATCTGGCGCATGGCGCCGAACTTCTGCAGCAGCTCCTTGACCTCGTCCTCGCTGCGCCCGCAGCCGCTGGCGATGCGCTTGACGCGGGTCGGCTCGTAGTCGGCGCGCCGGCGCTTGCCCTTCTTGCCGGCCTGCGACACCACGTCCTCCCACGACGTGGTGACGAACACGGTCGGGTTGCGCCGCTCCTCGGCGGTCATCGAGCTGATCATCGCCTCGATCTTGGTCAGCTCGCGGTCGTCGAGGTTGACCTCCTCGGGCAGCCCGCCGGGGAAGAAGGGCAGCTTGTCGAACAGGTCCTTGAGCGAGCCCATCTTCTGGATGAGCCGGATCTGCTCGAGGAAGTCCTGCATGTCGAACTTGCCCTTGAGCATGCGGACGGCGTCTTCTTCCGCCTTCTCCGCATCGACGACCTGCTCGAAGTCCTTGACCAGGCCGACGATGTCGCCCATCCCGAGGATGCGCGACGCCATGCCGTCGGGCCGGAACTCCTCGAGCCGGTCGAGCGACTCGCCCATGCCGACGAACTTGATCGGCTTGCCGGTGACCTCCTTGACCGACAGCGCGGCGCCGCCGCGGGCGTCGCCGTCCAGCTTGGTCAGGATGACGCCGTCGAGGTTGAGGCGCTTGTTGAACGCCTCGGCGCGTGCGCACCGCGTCCTGGCCGGTCATGGCGTCGAGGACGAGGAAGATGTTGGCCGGGTGGGTGGCCTTGTCGATGTCCTCGAGCTCCTGCATCAGCGGCTCGTCGATGGCGAGCCGGCCGGCGGTGTCGAAGATGACGACGTCGCGGCCGAGCTGGGCCGCGTGGTCGACCGCCTTCTGGCAGATGTCGACCGGATCGGAGCCGTCGATCGAGAAGACCGGCACGCCCAGCTGCTCGCCGAGCGTCTTGAGCTGATCGACGGCGGCGGGGCGGTACACGTCGGCCGCGACCAGCAGCGGCTTCTTGCCGTGCTTGGACTCGAGGTAGCGGGCCAGCTTGCCGACGGTGGTGGTCTTGCCCGAGCCCTGCAGGCCGACCATCATGATGCCGGTCGGGCCCTTCTTGGCCCAGCGCAGGTCGGTGTCGACCGGCCCCATCATCTTGGTCAGCTCGTCCTGACAGATGGCGATGAAGGCCTGCTCGGCGGTGATCTTGCGCGCGCCGAGCTCGTTCGACTTCGCGCGCAGCTGCACCTCCTCGCCGCGCGCGGCTTCCTTGACCCGGTCGAGGAAGCGCTTGACGACCTTGAACTCGACGTCGGCCTCGAGCAGGCTCATGCGCACGTCGCGCAGCGCGTCGTCGATGATCTCGTCGTTCAGCTCGGCGACGCCGGTGAGCTTCTGCTTCGCGGCGCGAAAGCCCTTGGTCAGGGTCTCGAACATGCGGACGTAGCCTATACCACGCGCACGCCCGCGGGTCAGCGCCGGTCCTGCGCTTCCCCGGTCATCGGCACGAAGCTCACGTCGATGACCTTGTCGTCCCGCACGGCGCCCTTCTCGTCGCGGGTAAGGACGCGGAGTTCCTGGAAGTTGTCGCCCACCGGGATGACCATCCGGCCGCCTCGGGCGAGCTGATCGACGAGCGGCTTCGGGATGCTCGGCGGCGCCGCGGTGACGAGGATGGCGGCGAACGGCGCGTGCTCCGGCCAGCCGCGATAACCGTCGCCCGCGCGCACCTGAACGCGGTAGCCGAGGCGCTCCAGATCGGCCGCCGCGCGGCGGGCCAGCGGCTCGACGATCTCGATCGAATAGACCTCGGCGCCCATCGCGGCCAGCACGGCGGCCTGGTAGCCGGAGCCGGTGCCGACCTCGAGCACGCGATCGCCGCGCTCGATCTCGGCCAGCTCGGTCATGAGCGCCACGATGTACGGCTGGCTGATCGTCTGGCGGTGCCCGATCGGCAGCGGGTGGTCCTCGTACGCCCGGTCGCGCTGCCCGGCCGGGACCAGCTCGTGGCGCGGCACCTGGCGCATCGCGGCCAGCACGGCAGGCGCGTGCACGCCGCGCGCCTCGATCTGCTCGCGCACCATCGCCTCGCGCGCCGCCGCGTAGGTGTCACCCGCGGGGGTCGTCTCGGCGGGAGCTCCTCCCGCGGGGGCGGTGTCGGCGACAGCCGCATGCTGGGCCGGCTCCGGGCGATTGCACCCGGCGGCCGACAGCAGCGCGAACAGCAGTGCCACTGGAGACCGGATCGACACATCATCTATATACCGCTTATGGTGAGGGCCGGCATCGCTCTGTCCGTGACGTCCATCCAGCTCGCCGCTGCGTCGGCGCTCCTCGCGTTCGCGCCCGCATCCGCGGCCGCCGCCCCGGCCAGCCACACCTGCCAGGCGGTCGAGGAGGGCGTCGTCGAGGTGGACGCGTCGCTCGACGACTGGCGCGGCATGTCCGCGCTGCGCAGGGGCGAGCGCAGCGCCGACGCGTCGTTCGAGCTGCGCTGCGCCTTCGACGCCGAGCAGCTCTACCTGTCGGTGCGCCTCCGCGACGAGCGGCTGATCCGCTCCGGCAAGCGCGGCGGCGACGGGCGCGGCGAGGACGCGCTGCAGCTTTCGCTGCGCGCCGGCGCCGCCTCCGCGTGGAAGCTGACCTTCTTCCCCGGCACCAGCGGCTTCCGCGCCCGGCGCGACGGCGGCGAGGGCGCGCGCGCCGACGACTCGCTGCTCGACGACGGCTGGCAGCTCGAGCTCGCGGTCCCGCTGCGCCGCATCCCCGGCTGGGGCGGATCGACGCCGCTGGTCCTGGGCGAGGTGTCGTACGCCGACGTCGACCGGCCGGGCGGCGCGGCGGAGGCGCGACCGAGCTTCCGCGGCGCGCTGCACTTCTCGACCCACCAGCCTGCGCTGCGCGGCTTTCTGTCCACGGCCGGGCTGAGGCCGGGCGATCTGCGCCTCGACCAGCTGGCCCAGCTCGACGGTCTGCCCGGCACCGAGCGCGCCGTGGCCGGCGGGCGCTTCCTCGGCGTGCTGACCGACTCGTTCGCCTTCATCCAGCTCCCGCTCGACTCGCCCGGCGATCTGCGGCGGGTCGAGGTGATCGACTTCGACGGCGACGGACGCTCCTCGCTGCTGGCCCACTACGTCGAGCGCGGCGGCGGCGGCAGCCGCGAGGTGGTGACCGTGTGGCGGGTCAACGCGGCCGGCGAGCTGGAGCGCGCGCTCGCCCTCGAGGTCGCCCTCGAGCTGGGCGGGCGCAGGCTGGCCAACCGCTGGTCGCTGGTGCCGGCCGGCTCGCGGCGGGCCGGCGGCAAGCGCCGCCGCGCGCGCAGCGTCGGGCCGGGCGCCCGCGGTCCGGTCGACATCGTCGTCGAGGTGGCGCCGGAGGACAACGCCGGGTGGGATGCGGCCAGCTTCGACCGGGTCACGCCGTCGCCGGACACGCGTCCGATCCTGACCCCGTGGGCGGGCAAGCGCGCGACCGTCTACTACTTCGACGGCGAGCAGGCGCTCGAGAGCCCGGCCCGGCCGTCCCGCTGACCCTTCACTCGTCCCACACGTTGGCCTGCTCCTCGTCGAGGCGCTCCTTGCTCCTCGCGCGGATCACGCAGAAGTCGTGGCCGGTGGGCGCGCGCATGACCCACCAGGTCTCGATCTTGTACTTGCGGACGGCGCCCAGCTTCTCCAGGCGCGCGACCTCCGCCTCGACGTCGTCGGCCTCGATGTCCATGTGGTACGCGCTCTGGTCCGCCACGCTCTGCAGCACCAGCTGCATGCCGCCGAACCGGCCCTTCAGCACCGTGTAGCTTGTCGTCCTCGCGCTCGGCTTCGGCCCCCAGCGCGGCGGCCCAGAACGCGATGCCCTCCTGGTACGAGGCTTCGTTGCAGTCGATGAGGACCGTCCTGAGCCGGCTGCGATGCATGGAGCGCCTCCTTGCGCGATCGAGTCTCGCCTCGAGCGTCGTCGAGTGAGCCTAACCTGTCAATCGCGTTTAGGAGGTTAGGCGGAAGGCGGGATCGCTCATGCGCCGGCGGCGGCCGCAACGCGGCCTTCCCGCCACAGGTGGTGCTCGATCGCGGCCAGGAGCGGCGCCAGGCTCGAGCGATCCAGCGCCGACAGCGGGATCGCGCCCAGGCTGTCGGCGCGCCGCTCCGCCTCGGCCGGGTCCAGCCGATCGATCTTGTTGCCGGCGAGCAGGCGCGGCTTCTCGGCCAGCTCGAGGTCGGCCAGGATGCCGGCCACCGCGCTGACCTGCTGCTCGTGGTCGTCGTCGCCGAGGTCGACCACCTGGACCAGCAGATCGGCGTCGTCCAGCTCCTCGAGCGTGGCGCGGAAGGCGGCCACCAGGTCGGCCGGCAGGTCGCGGATGAAGCCGACCGTGTCGGTCAGCACCACCTCGCGCTCGCGCGGGAAGCGCAGCCGCCGGCTGATCGGATCCAGCGTGGCGAACAGCTTGTCCTCGGCCACGCGCGTTGCCCTCGGTCAGCTGGTTGAGCAGGGTCGACTTGCCGGCGTTTGTGTAGCCGACGATGGCGACGATCGGCACGGCCCGCTCGCCGCGGCGCTGGCGGCGCAGCCGGCGCTCGGCCGCCACTTCGACGCTGCGCTTCTCGAGCAGGCGGATGCGCTCGCGCGCGCGCCGGCGGCCGATCTCGAGCTTCGTCTCGCCGGGGCCGCGCCCGCCGATGCCGCCGGTCAGGCGCGACATCATCGTGTTCTTCTCGACCAGGCGGGGCAGGGCGTACTTGAGCTGGGCCAGCTCGACCTGCAGCTTGCCGTCGCGGCTGGTGGCGTGCTGGGCGAAGATGTCCAGGATCAGCATGGTGCGGTCGAGGATCTTGAGCTCGGTGAAGTCGCTGACCGCGCGCGCCTGGCTCGGCGTCAGGTCCTGATCGAAGATGACGGTGTCGGCGCCCAGCTGCATGGCGCGCATCAGGATCTGCTGCAGCTTGCCGCGCCCGACCAGGAAGCGCGGATCCGCCTCCGGCCGGCGCTGCACGATGACGTCGAGCGCGTCGACGCCGGCGGTGCGGCAAAGCTCGCGCAGCTCGGCGATGCGGGCGTCGCTGTCGCGCGCGCCGCCGAGCACGACGTGCACGAGCAGGGCGCGGGCCGCGCTCGGCCCGGCCGCGCCGCGGCTGCGCGCCTTGCGCGCGAACTCCGCCTCCAGCGAGCTCATCAGCTCGGCCACGTCGAGGTCGAGGGCGTGGGCCGGCTGCGGCTCCAGCTCCAGCCACAGCTTGCCGTCCGGGTTGTCGGGCAGCGGGTGGCCGACGTGGACGCGGCCCGGCCTGCCGCCCTGGTCGACGCCGATGGCGGCGACCAGGTCGAGGCGCAGCAGGGTCAGGTCGGTGAGGTCGTCCTGGGTGAGCGGCTCACCGCGCAGGTGGGTGTGGACCAGGCGCAGTCCGCGGAAGCGGCCGGCGCCGCCGCGCAGGCGGCCGACGTCTGGAAGCATCAGCTGCGACGCGTCGCCGACAACGACGTGCTCGATGCCGCCGCGGCGGTCGATGAGCACGCCGACCTGCCGGTGCATCTCCGCCGAGACCTCGCAGAGATAGCCGGCGAGCTCGAACGAAACGACCTCGCGCGGCGGCACGCGCCGCCGATAGATGCGCTCCAAGGCTTTGATCTGACTCGCCTTGAGCCCCTTGGTGTTTCCTGTCAACTCCTCGCGCATCGCTGCTGGTTACCTCGTCTCCTCAAACGGTCTGGTGAATTGCACGTTCGAGCGGGCGTCGTTCAGTTGGCCCCACATTAACTCTCTCTCGCGCATCACTCTCCGATAATAATCACCGCGTGCCGCGCCGATTCGCCGCGCTCGTCGTCCACGCGCAGCCCGAAGCGCTCGGCGAGCTGGTCGAGCTCCTGAGCGGGCCCGAGCTGCGGGTCGACACCGCCCGCTCCGCGACCGAGGCGCACCACAAGATCTCGACCGGCTCGTATAGCATCCTCATCTCGGGGCACAAGCCCCCGCTGCTCGACGGAGCCCGCCTGCTCGAGGACGCGCTGCGCTACCAGCCGGACGCCTTCCGCATCCTCCTCGCGTCGTACGCCAGCGACGCGGTCGACCTCGAGCGCCGGCCCAGCGCCAACGCTGTGTCTCCCATCGTGCGCTTCGTGGGCAAGCCGGGCGAGCGCAGCCGGCTGGCCGCGGTGGTGAGCGAGGGGCTCAAGCTCCTGCGCCTGGTCGCCGAGCAGCGCGAGCTGGTCGACAAGCTGTCGGCCGAGCACGATCGCCTGCAGCGGCGCGAGAAGCTGCTCGACGTCGTGGTGCGCGAGCGGACCAAGGAGCTCGAGGAGTCGTACCAGAAGCTCAAGGCGGCCAACCGCCAGGCGCTGTTCGGGCTGGCCGAGGCGATCGAGGCCAAGGACCCGTGCACCAACGGCCACTGCGGCCGCGTCGCCGCCTACTCGCTGGTGCTGGCGCAGGAGTGCGGCTATCCGTCCGAGGGGCTCGAGACGCTCGAGTTCGGCGCGTTCCTGCACGACATCGGCAAGATCGGCATCCGCGACAGCGTGCTGCTCAAGCCCGGCCCGCTCGACGAGGAGGAGTGGCGCCACATGCGCAGCCACCCGGCCAAGGGAGCCGAGATCGCGGCGCAGATCGACATGCTCAAGCCGATGATGGCCGCGGTGCGCAACCACCACGAGCGCTGGGACGGCCTGGGCTACCCGGACGGCATGAAGGCCGAGGAGATCCCGCTGCCGGCGCGCATCGTGGCCATCGCCGACGCCTACGACGCGATGGCGACCGATCGCCCCTACAAGCGGGCCCTGCCGCTCGAGGAGTGCGAGAGCCTGCTGCGCAAGAACGCCGGCACCATGTACGACCCGGAGCTGGTCGAGATGTTCTGCCGCCACCACCTCGGCGCCCTCTACCGCGAGGACTACGAGGGCGCCTACACGGACCTGTCGCCCGCCGACACCGTGGCCGACGGCGCCGCGCCGGCGCGCTCGATGCACGCCAACGCGGCCAAGTAGCCGCGCGTCCGCCGTCAGCCGCCGTCGTCGCCGCGGACGGCCTGCTCGACGGCGGCGGCCTGCTCGGCGTCGTCGAGCAGCGTGAGCGCGATGGCCATCGCCTTCTTGGCGCGCGCCACCGTCGTCTCGTCGGCCTTGATCTTCTGGAAGGCGCGCAGCACCTGCTCCTGGTAGCCGGCGTTCTGCCGCTCGAGCTCCTCGATCTCCTGGCGCAGGCCGGCGATGCGGGCGTCCCGCTCGCCGAGCAGGGCGGTCTGCGACTCGATGGTGTCGGCGCGCGCCCGCAGGGTGTCCTGCGCCATCCCCAGCTCCTGGCCGCGCTCGCGCAGCTCCTGCTCGCGCGCGGCCAGCCGGCCCTCGAGGCCGCGCCGCACCTCGGCGTGCTCGCTCTCCATGGCGCTTCGCGCCGACTCGGTGCGGTCGCGCAGCTCCGCCTCGGCGCGCGCCCGCTCGTCGGCCGCCGCGGCCAGCTCGCGCATGCGCAGCTCCTCGGCCGCGGCCAGCTCGGACGTCCGGCGCCCCTCCGCCTCGGCGACCTCGCCGGTGCGGCGCTCCTCGGCCGCGGCCAGCGCCTGGGCGTGCTCGCCCTCGATGCGGGCCACCTGCTCGCCGTGTCGCTCCTCCAGCGCCTGCCGCGCCTCCCGGTTCTGTCGCACCAGGGTCTCGACCTCGTCGGCGTGGGCCTGCAGCAGCGTGCCCTTCTCGACCGCGTGCTCGCGCCGCAGGCCCTCCTGCTCCTCCTGGTGGCGACGGCGCTGCTCGGCCAGCTCCAGCTGCAGGCGCTCCTCCGCGCCGCGCTGGGCCGCGGTCAGCTCCTCCTGGCGGCGCACCTCGGCCAGCGCCAGCGCGGAACCGAAGCCCTTGTCCTTCTCGGCCGAGGTCTCCTCGTAGGCGTCCTTGAGCGCGCGCAGGTCCGAGCTCTGCTGATCGCGCATCGCGGTCTCGGCCTCGGCGCGCTCCGCCTCCAGGTCGTGCTTGAGCTGCTCGAGCGAGCCGGCGCTCTTGCGCAGCAGCGCGTCGCGCTCCTCACGCCACTGGACCCGCTCGCGCTCGAGCAGGCGCGACAGCTGCTCGGCGTCGGAGCGCACCGAGGTCAAGCTGTCGGTCTGGCGGCGCAGCTGATCGGAAAGGCTCTTGCGCTCGGTGCGCAGCGAGGCCAGCTCCTCGTTGGCGCCCAGCAGGCTCTGCTCGAGCTCGAGGTTCTTGGCGTCCAGGTCGGCGCGGACGTGGTCGAGCTGGCGGAGCCGCTCCTTCTCGGCGAGGATCAGGCGGTCCTTGACGTCGAGCTCGTCGTTGAGGTCGAGGACCAGCTTCTCCTTCTTGTTGATGACCTCGCGCAGGTTGAGGAACTCGCGCTCGCGCGAGAACGGGGAGCCGCCGGCCGGCTGCTGGCGGGCCTGCTCCAGATCGGCGCGCAGGCGCTCGACCTCCCGCTCCAGCTCGAGCGCGCGCATCTGGTCGTGGCGGTCGCTCACGTCGGCCTGCTCCTCCTCGGCCAGACTGGCCACCTGATCGAGACCGAGGTCGAGGTCCGCGACCGGCGCGGACGGCTCGATCCCCGCCTCGTCCTCCAGCGGCACCGGGCCGTCCCGCGCATCGTCCGCCGCGCCGGCCGCGAAAGGCTGCGCCGTGCCCAGCCGCTGCGCGTCGTACCCCGCGGCGAAGGGCGGGACCACCGCCGTGCGGTCGGCCTCGAACTCGTTCATCTCCGACAGGTCGGGGCCGGCCATGCGCGGATCGGCGTCCGGCTCGGTGGCCGCCGCGCTCGGCGCGGCCAGCAGCGACGCGGCCACCGAGCCGCGGCCGTTGCTGTCGGATCGGGCCGGGAAAGACCCCCGCGGATTCGCAGCGTCGCCGGGCCCCAGGTGCATGGGCTCGGCGAAGTCGAACGAGCCGTCGTCGTCCTCGTCGGCGCCCAGCTCGCGCGGATCGAACTCGACCCCGCCCTCGTGCGCGATCTGGTGCGGCACCGCGCTGTGGCCGTCCTCGCCGTCGTCGCCGTCCTGCACGTCGGCGCTGCCGAACGACTGCTCCTCGACCAGCTCGGACCCGTCGAGCTCTTCCATCTCATCGGTCAGCGAGCCGGGCGGCGCCGCCGTGGTCGAAGCGGTGCCGGACAGGCCGATCAGGTGATCGACCTTGGCGACCACCTCCTCCTCGGTCATGGACCGCTTGTCGATGTACTCGTCGGCGTGGACCTTGAGCTTGCGGTGGCTGCGGAACCCGGAGGCGGGGACGCTGCTGGTGGTCAGGATGACCGGGATGTCGCGCGCCAGGCCCTTCTTGGCCTTGTTGCACAGCGCGTAGCCGACCTTGTCGGGCAGCTCGACGGCGATGACGATCAGCGCCGGCCGGACGTCCTTGAGGTGGCCGAGCGGGTTGCTGCCGTCGGGCGGCAGGACGACCTGAAAGCCGTATGGCCCCAGCCGCTCCTCGAGCAGCTGCTGGAAACCAGGATCGTCGTCGATGAGCAGTAGGCGGCGGACGTGCATGGCTCTGGAGCCCCCCGGCGGCTCCAGTCTAGCCCGCGCCCCGCCGCAGCCGCAATCAGCGCGTCAGGCCGAGGCGCAGCACGCCGGACAGGAGCTCGTCGGCTTCCATGTCGGACGTGAAGACGAAGCAGGTCCCGTTCGGCCTGCCCAGCGTCACCGTGTTGAGGCGGCCGCGCTGGCCGACCCACACGTCGGAGCCGGACACCTCGGTCAGGCGCTCGTCGCCGCCCAGGTCGAGCCCGCGGCAGCTCATCAGCTGCAGCCACACCTCGTGGGACCGGCCGTCGTTGCGCGACACGTCGAACTCGACCCGGCGCGGGGTCCAGTTGCCCAGCGTGCCGCTGCGCTGGCCCAGCCCGGACGGGCTGAGCGCCAGACTGACGGTGCGCTCGGACGCCCTGCGGTGCTCGGCGGTGTGGTCGCCGCCCGACTCGTCGGACGACGGCGTCCTGGACTCGGACAGGATGAACAGGGCCAGGGCCGCGGCGGCGGCGAACACCGACGCGCTGGGCAGCGCCCAGTTGCGGCCGACGCGGCGGCGCGCGCGGCGGGTCTGCTCGTCCTCGCGGTCGAGCGACGCGCGCACCCGGGCGGCCAGGTCGTCGGGCGCCGGCGGCGCGGTCAGCAGCTCGCGCACGCGCGCCCGGTACGCTCCCTCGGACATGACCCGATCGCGGCACGTGGCGCAGTCGGCCATGTGGTGCTCGAAGGAGAGGTGATCGTGAGCCGCCAGCTCTCCGTCCAGGTAGGTCGGAAGCAGCGTCTCGATGTCCTGGCACTGAGTCGGCATGGTCGTGGCGTTCATCGAGACCGTCTGTAATCGTCGAGGTGGATCATGTGAGCGCCCGGGTCGGACGCATCGGCGGTGGGCTGCGCGGCGGCCTCGGGGCTCTGTTCGGCCGGCGGACCGGCCAGCCCGGCCGAGCGCAGGAAGCCCTGCGCCACCGCGAACTCTCGCAGCGACTGGCGCAGCAGCCGCCGCCCGCGGTGCAGGCGGCTCATGACGGTGCCCACCGGGCACTCCATGATGTCGGCGATCTCCTTGTAGCTGAAGCCCTCCACGTCGCACAGGACGACCGCCAGCCGGAAGTCGGCCGGCAGGTCCTCCAGCGCCCGCGCCACATCCTCGGACACGCTGCGGTCGAGCAGGATGCCCTCCGGGTCGCGCTGGGCGAGGGATGCCTCGTGCACCAGCACGCCGTCGGTGGTCTCCTGCTCGGTGAGCGCGGCGCTCAGCACCTCGCGGTGCCGCTTGGTCTTCTGATACTGGTTGATGAAGGTGTTCGTGAGGATCTTGAACAGCCAGGCCTTGCAGTTGGACTCCGGCTCGAAGCTCTCCCAGAAGCGATAGGCGCGCAGCATCACGTCCTGGACCAGGTCCTCCGCGTCGCGGGGGTTCCTGGTCAGACGGAACGCTGCGCCATAGAGCGAGCCGAGGTGGGGGAGGGCGGTGTCCTCGAAGTCGCGTCGTTGCTTTCGGCGCTGTAGCATCGCCATCTCGTCAGGGGGAACCGGACCCTGAGCCCTCCTATTCCCGGCCCTGCCGCGCGCAAGGCCGCCCGGCGAAAGCTCAAGTCGGCGGCGGTGCTGAACTTTCCTGCCGGGGAGGAGGAAGGCTCACATCGCGAAGGGAGTATAGGGCTGGCCGAGGGCCTCGGCCACCGCCGGATGGGTGACCTTCCCGGCGTAGGTGTTGACTCCCTTGGCCATCGCCGCGTCCTCGCGCGCCGCCCGATCCAGCCCCTTGCTGGCCAGCGCCTTCACGTACGGCATGGTGGCGTTGGTCAGGGCGAAGGTGGACGTGCGCGGCACGGCGCCCGGCATGTTGGCCACGCAGTAGTGGGTGACGCCGTGCACCACGTAGGTCGGATCCTCGTGCGTGGTCGGGCGGCAGGTCTCGACGCAGCCGCCCTGGTCGACGGCGACGTCGACGATCACGGAGCCGGCCTCCATTGTCTTGATCATCGCCTCGGTGACCAGCCGCGGCGCGCGGGCGCCGGCCACCAGCACCGCGCCGACAACCAGGTCCGACTTCTCGACCGTCTCCTCGATCGTGATCGGATCCGAGTACGCGGTGATGATGCGGCCCTCGTAGATGTCGTCGAGGTAGGCCAGCACGTCGAGGTTGATGTCGAGCACGGTCACCTGTGCGCCGAGGCCGATTGCCACGCGCGCAGCATTTGCGCCGACGATGCCGCCGCCGATGATGCAGACACGCCCGCGCCGCACGCCGGGGACGCCGCCGAGCAGGATGCCCTTGCCGCCGCGCTCCTTCTCCAGGCAGCTGGCACCGGCCTGGACCGCCATGCGGCCGGCGACCGCGCTCATCGGCGTGAGCAGCGGGAGCTTGCCGTCGTCGGTCTCGATGGTCTCGTAGGCAACGCCGCTGACCTTGCGCTTGAGGAGCTCGGCGCCGAGCTCCTGGGCGGCCGCCAGGTGCAGGTACGTGAAGAGGATCTGCCCCTCGCGCATGAGAGCGAACTCGGGGGCGATCGGCTCCTTGACCTTCACGATCATGTCGGCGCGAGCCCACACCTCCGACCGATCCGGCACCAGCTCCGCGCCGGCGCGCTGATAGTCGTCGTCCGAGAGCCCGCTCCCGACACCGGCGCCAGATTCGATCATGACCTGGTGACCGGCCTTACTGAGCATGGCGACGCCTGCCGGCGTCAGGCCCACGCGAAACTCTTTTGTCTTGATTTCCGTCGGTACTCCGATGCGCATCGCCGGATGATCTGATGTCGGCTCAAGCGCTGTCAATGGCACGGGCCCTACTGACTCACCGTGCCCCACTGACACGCGATTCGGCGCCCGTTTGCCGCAGCGCGCCGTCAGGCTGCTGGCACGGAGGGTGCTGAGGGTTCTACGCACGCACTCGAGCGGGAAGGAGAGAATCAAGATGGCAACCTACAATCCGCCGAACACTGGAGCCGGAGCTGGCATCGGAGGCGAGCCGGGGACGACCTACGGCCGCGAGGACAGCGGGCGGGTCACGACGCCGACCTCGACGGGTGAGAGCGACAAGGGCGCCGGGGTGACCGGCGTGATCGGCAATCGCCTCGAGAAGGCCGGCGACTACCTGGAGGAGAAGGGCAAGGCGGCGTTCGTGTCGGATCGCCTGCACAGCGCTGGCCGCTACCTGCAGGAGAACGACGTCCGGTCCATCACGAAGTCTGTCAACGCCGCCATCTGCGCCCATCCTTACAGGAGCATGCTGGTCGGTCTGGGCATGGGCTGGGTCATCGGCAAGTTCTTCAGCCGGTAGCTCCACCATGGCCATCACCCGCAGCGCGCCCGGGCTCGACCTGGCCAGGACCGAGCTGGCCCCCGCGGACCAGGATTCTTTCGGGGACCTGGCCTCTCGCCTGGCGCAGGAGAGCGTCGCGCTGGCCGGGGTCGAGCTCCGGCGGCTCGGCGTCGAGGTGCGGCACCGCCGCCGCCACGCCGCGCGCGTGGTGGCGGCCGCGATCGCCGTCACCTGGCTCGCGGCCGTCGCGGCGCTCGCCCTGGCCTGCGGGGCGGTGCTGTATCTGGGCCGCATGTGGCAGGACTACGCGGCGGGCGCCGTCGCCACGGGGGTGATCTTCCTGCTCCTGGCCGGCGGCGCGAGCTGCTTCCTCATCAGCGCGTCGCGGAGTCTGACCCGGCCCCTGCCCGGTCCGGGGCCGGACGCACCGGAAAGGAACCAGACCGATGGCACGTAATGGGCGAGAGCGCCAGACGCGCGAGGACCTGCGCCGGGAGGCGGCCGATCGGCTGGCCGCGGTGAAGCGGACCGCGGCCGCGCTGGAGGACAGGCTGCGCGAGCGCACCGAGCAGGTGGGCGAGGCGATCGATCGCACCCGCGACCAGGTGAAGTCGGCCGACCAGTTCGTGCACCGCTACCGCTACGCCTTCATCGGCGGCGCGCTCGGGCTGGGCATCGCGCTGGGCCGACGCCGCCGGCCGCGGCGGACGGAGCTGACCGCCAGCGGGAGCAACGGAGTGCGTTACGTGCTGGTCGAGCGGCATCAGCAGCGCGGGGTGGTTCGCTCGCTGCTGGGCGGGGTGGCGGCGCTGGCGCTGCGCCACGGCGCGTCGTGGCTGGTCGACCAGCTCGACAGCCAGGAGGATGACAAGGGGCCGCTCCTCTTGCCGCCCCACCGCCGCGCGCGGGGCGAGTAGTGGCCAGAGAGCTGAACCGATCAGCTCTCTAGGTCCGGTAGTCGGCGTTGATCGTCACGTAGTCGTGGGACAGATCGCAGGCCAGGTGGCGGGCCCGGGCCGGGCCCTGCCCGAGGTCCAGGGCGATTGTGTACTCGGGCCGCTGCATGACGGCGCGGGCGCGCGACTCGCGGTCCGCGTCGTCGACGGCGACGCCGCCGCGCACGACCGCCACGTCGTCCAGGTCCAGCTCCAGGCGGGTCGCGTCGAGCGGCACCCCGGCGTTGCCGGCGGCGGCCAGGATGCGGCCCCAGTTGGGATCGGCGCCGGCGATGGCGGTCTTGACCAGCGGCGAGCGGGCGATGCGCTCGGCCACCTGGTGCGGCAGTCCGCGCCGAGCGCGCGCCGCGCACCTCGACGGTGACGACGTGGTGCACGCCCTCGCCGCCGCGCATGAGCTGGCGGGCCAGGTCGTCGCAGCAGATCGTCGAGCGCCTCGGCCAGGGCGTCGGCCTCGATGGCCGGGCCGGCGCGGCTGGCCATGATGCAGCAGCATGTCGTTGGTCGAGGTGTCGCCGTCCACGGTCATGGCGTTGAAGCTGTGCGCGCACGCGCGGGCGAGCAGCCGGCCGAGCGCACGCGGCGCGGTGCCGGTGCCGGACGCGTCGGTGGCGACGAAGGTCAGGGTGGTGGCCATGTTGGGCGCGATCATGCCGGCGCCCTTGGTGCAGCCGATCAGGCGCGCGCCGCCGACCTCGCGCGCGGCCACCTTGGCGGCGCGGTCCGTGGTCAGGATCGCGGTCGCGAAGTCCTCGAAGCGATCGGGCCGCAGGCGGGCGGAGGCGTCGTGGATGCCGCGCTCCACCAGGCCCATCGGCAGCGGCACGCCGATGACGCCGGTCGACGCCACCAGCACGTGATCCGGCCGCACATCGAGCGCGGCCGCGCCCGCCTCGGCCATGCGGCGCGCGTCGGCGGCGCCGTTCGGCCCGGTCAGCGCGTTGGCGTTGCCGCTGTTGACCACGACCGCCTGGGCCATGCCGCGGCTGCGCGCCAGCGCCGCGCGGGAGAGCTCCACCGGCGCCGCCGCCACCCGGTTGCGCGTGAACAGCGCCGCCGCCGGGCTGGGCCGGTCGGCCGCCATGATGCCGACGTCGAGCCCGCCCTTCGACTTGATGCCGGCCGCCACCCCGGCAAAGCGAAAGCCTCGCACCTCGGCCACTGGATTCACGGCCGCCAGAGTAGCGGTTGTCTCAGACCGACGCCTCTTCCTCGCGGCCGTGGCACTTCTTGTACTTCTTGCCGCTGCCGCACGGGCACGGGTCGTTGCGGCCGACCTTGGGCTGGTCGCGGCGGACCGTCTTCTGCTTGGCGGCGTCCTGGGCGGCGCCGTCGGCGGCCTTGCCGTAAGCGGACGAGCCGGCCTGCTCCTGCGCGACCTGGCCCACGGTCTCGGCGCCGCTGGTGGCCGAGGCGGCGTGCGACTCGACGGTGCGGCGCTGCTTGGCCTGCATCGCCGGGATCTCGGCCTCCTGGCGCTGGATCTGGACCCGGAACAGCTTTCGCGCCGTGTTGACCAGGATGTTCTGCATCATCTGGGCGAACAGCTCGAAGCCCTCGCGCTTGTACTCCTTCTTCGGGTCCTTCTGGCCGTAGCCGCGCAGGTAGATGCCCTCGCGCAGGTGCTCCATCGCCTTGAGGTGATCGATCCACTGGTGGTCGATCTCCTCGAGACAGAAGTGGCGCGAGAAGTACATCAGCCACGGGCGGCTGAGCTCGGTCATGCGCTCGCCCAGGCGCTTCTCGAGCGCCTTCCACACCTGCTCGGCCAGCTGCTCCGAGTCGCCGACCTTGCGCTTGAGCTTGATCTCGATGGCGAACTGGTCGTGCAACGCCTCCTCGAGCGCGTCGAAGTCCCAGTCGTCGGCGTGCGAGTTGGCGGGGCAGAACTGATCGACCAGCGACGCGATCAGCCCGTCGGTCAGATCGTACATGCGCTCGCGCTGCTGGATGAGCGACGCGGCCACCTGGGTGACCACCGAGTCGACCAGCGCATCGCGGGCCGGCTTGCCGCCGTCGGGCGCGTACAGCTTCTCGATGTCGACACCAGGCCCCGGTCTGGCGCCACAGCTGCGAGCGCAGGCGCCGCCAGGCCGGCGGCTGGCGCGGGTCCTCGGCGCCGTTGCCGCCGTCGCCGTCGTCGTCGACCGACTCGGCAGCCTCGGCGGGCGGCGGCGCGACGATGCGCTGGCGCTCCGCCTCGAGCGCGCCGTCCACCAGCGCCTCCAGCTCGGGCCGGATCTCGGCCGACAGGCTCTCGATGGTCCAGTCTCCGGACGTGGTCGGCGGAGGAGGCGGCGTCTTGCCGGCCTTGGTCTCCTCCTCGTTCAGGGTCGGGGCGTACTCCCCCTTCAGGATCTGGCGGCGCAAGGAGTAGATCGTCTTGCGCTGCTGGTTCATCACGTCGTCGTACTCGAGCAGGTTCTTGCGCGAGTCGAAGTTGTGTCCCTCGACCTTCTTCTGCGCGTTCTCGATCGATCGGGTCACCAGCCCGCTCTCGATCGGCACGTCCTCCTCCATGCCCAGCCGCTCCATCAGGCCGGAGATGCGGTCGGCGCCGAAGATGCGAAGAAGATCGTCCTCGAGCGACAGGTAGAAGCGAGACGCGCCCGGATCGCCCTGGCGGCCGGCGCGGCCGCGCAGCTGGTTGTCGATGCGGCGCGACTCGTGGCGCTCGGTGCCGATGATCTTGAGCCCGCCGGCGGCCAGCACATCCTCGCGCTCGGCGTCGCACTGCCCCTTGAGCTGCTCGAACAGGCGCTCGTACTGACCCGGCTCGCTGGCCCGGCCCTCGGCCTTCATCATCTCCTTGGCCATGTGCTCGGCGTTGCCGCCCAGCACGATGTCGGTGCCGCGGCCGGCCATGTTGGTCGAGATGGTGATGGCGCCGCGCCGGCCGGCCTGGGCCACGATGCCGGCCTCGCGCTCGTGCTGCTTGGCGTTGAGCACCTCGAAGCGCAGCCCCTCCTTCTTGAGCAGGCTGGCCACCACCTCCGACTTCTCGACCGAGGTGGTGCCGACAAGGACCGGCTGCCCGCGCGAGTTGCTCTCGCGGATGTCATCGAACACCGCGCGGAACTTGCCCTTCTCGTTCTTGTAGACCAGGTCCGGCGTGTCGTCGCGGATCATCTCCTTGTTCGTCGGCACCACCATCACCTCGAGCTTGTAGATGTGGTGGAACTCGGCCGCCTCGGTGTCCGCCGTGCCGGTCATGCCGGAGAGCTTGTCGTACAGGCGGAAGAAGTTCTGGAAGGTGATGGTGGCGAGGGTCTGGTTCTCCTCCTCGATCTCCACGCCTTCCTTCGCCTCGATGGCCTGGTGCAGGCCGTCGGACCAGCGCCGGCCCGGCATCTTTCTGCCGGTGAACTCGTCGATGATGATGATCTTGCCTTCGTCGATCAGGTAGTTGACGTCGCGCTTGTACAGCGTGTGCGCGCGCAAGCGCCTGAGTGACGTGGTGGTTGTAGGCGATGTTGGCCGGGTCGTAGAGGTTCTTGAGCCCGAGCAGCTTCTCCACCCGCTCCACGCCCTGGTCGGTGAGCATGGCGGCGTGCGCCTTCTCGTCCACCGTGTAGTCGACGTCGCGCTTGAGCCGCGGCACCACGCGGTCGACGGTGCTGTAGAGATCGGCCGACTGCTCCGACGGGCCGGAGATGATGAGCGGGGTGCGCGCCTCGTCGATGAGGATCGAGTCCACCTCGTCGACGAGGGAGTAGCGGTGCCCGCGCTGCACCATCCGGTCGGGCGACATCTTCATGTTGTCGCGCAGGTAGTCGAAGCCGAACTCGTTGTTCTGACCGTAGGTGATGTCGGAGAGGTACGCGCGCTGGCGCTGCCAGTCCTCGAGCCCGTGCACGACCACGCCGGTCGACATGCCGAGGAAGCCGTAGATCTGCCCCATCCACTCGGCGTCGCGGCGGGCCAGGTAGTCGTTGACCGTGACCAGGTGGACGCCGCGCCCCTCGAGCGCGTTGAGATAGATGGGCAGGGTGGCGGTGAGGGTCTTGCCCTCGCCGGTCCTCATCTCGGCGATCTTTCCCTGGTGCAGCACCATGCCGCCCATCAGCTGGACGTCGAAGTGCCGCATCTTCAGGGTGCGCCAGGAGGCCTCGCGCACGGTCGCGAAGGCCTCGGGCAGGACGTCGTCCAGAGTCGCGCCCTGCTCCAGGCGCTGGCGGAACTCCGATGTCATGGCCCTGAGCTGAGCGTCGCTCTTGGCCTCCATCGTGGGTCGTAAATCGTTGATTCTCTGGACGACGGGGAGGAGCTTTTTCAGCTCGCGCTGGTTCTTGCTGCCGAAGACCTTGCTGAGGAGGGACATGACAGACCTGTAGGCGAGGGCGCCGGACAGCTTTCTAGCACAGATCGCCGCGCAGTCCCCCGACCTGGCATTGCCCGGCCAGAACGCGCGCCGGGGACGAGCCCTACCGGCGCGCCCGGGCGGAGCGCGGGGGCGCGTCGAGCAGCTCGCGCATGGCCCCGAGCAGCTCGTCGAGGCTGAACGGCTTGGCCAGCAGGCGCTGCGACGCGTCGAGCAGGCCGTGGTCCACCACCGGCGAGTCGACGTAGCCGGACATGTACAGCACGCGCAGGTCGGGCCGTTCGCGCACCAGCGTCTTGGCCAGCTCCGGCCCGCCCATGACCGGCATGACCACGTCGGACAGGAGCAGGTGCAGCGGCCCGCGGTGGGCGCGCGCGATGTTGAGCGCCGCCTGCCCGTCGCGCGCCTCCAGCACCGCGTAGCCCAGCTCCTCCAGCAGGCTGACGATGGCCTGGCGGCTGGAGTCCTCGTCCTCGGCGACCAGCACCGTCTCGCTGCCGCCGACGACGGTCGGCGCCGGGCTGTCGAGAGGGAGCGGGGCCGGCTCGATGCGCGCGCGCGGCAGCCACACGATGAAGACCGAGCCGGCGCCCGGCGCGCTCTCCACGGCGACGGCGCCGCCCGACTGCCGGGCGATGCCGTAGACCGTCGCCAGGCCGAGGCCGGTGCCGCGGCCCGACGATTTGCTGGTGAAGAACGGCTCGAAGATGCGCTCCTGCAGCTCGAGCGGGATACCGACGCCGGTGTCCTCGACGCGCAGCTGGATCGCGCCGCCGGCCGCGGTGCCGAGGCGCGCCGCCGTGGCCGCTTCCAGGTCGACCTCGTTCACCGCGACGGTCAGGCGGCCGCCGCGCGGCATGGCGTCGGCCGCGTTGATGGCCAGGTTGAGGATGACCTGCTCGAGCTGCGAGCGATCGGCCACCACCGGCGCGCTGTCCGGCGCGCTGATCTCCATGGCGATCGGCTCGGCGGCCAGGCGGCGCAGGAGCGGCTCCATCTCGCGCACCACGTGAGCCAGGTCGACGAGCACCGGCGCCACCGGCCGGCGGCGGCAGAAGGCGAGCAGCTGGCCGGTGAACGACGCGCCGCGCGCCACCGCGCCCTTGAGCTCGGCCAGCTCGGTGTCGACCGCCAGGCCGCGGACAGCCTTGCGCTCGATGAGCGAGCGCAGCATCTCGACAGTGGTGAGCAGGTTGTTGAAGTCGTGCGCCATGCCGCCGGCCAGTCGGCCGAGCGCCTCCATGCGCTGGGTGTGGGCCAGCTCGTGGGCCAGGCGCTTGCGCTCGGTGATGTCGACGATGATCGAGAACAGTAGACCTCGACCCTCGACCTGACACGGCCCGCTGTAGACCTCGACGTGGCGCAGCTCGCCGCGCTTGAGCCGGTGCATGAACTCGAACGAGGTGCGCTGCTCGTCGCGCGCGCGCTCCATCTCGCGGTGGACCAGCTCGGCGGGCAGCTGGTTGAGGTCGGTGATCCTGAGCTGGGTCAGCTCCTCGATCGAGTAGCCGTAGAACTCGGCCGCGGCCGGGTTGGCGGCGACGATGGCGCCGCTCTGCGGGTCGATGACCAGCTTGACGGCCCGGTTGCCCGCGAACATGTCGGCGAGCTGCCGCTCCAGCGCGGCGACGCGCCGTCTCAACCGGCGGCGACCGCGCCGCTCGGATCTCTCGCGCCCGCCATGCATCGCGCCCGCCGCCCTCCTCTGCGTCACGGGGTCTGCAGAGCAGTTATCCCGCCGGGCGGGGCATCCGGGCCAGCGTCGCGGTGTCGAAAGTTTGGCCGCTCGCGTCGATCGCCCACAGCTGGAGCCGGTCGCCCTCGATCGCGATGTACACGAAGTGCGCGACCTGGGCGGCGAAGGCGCTGTGCTCGGCGCCGGCGGCCAGGCGTCGGGTGCCGCGCCCGCCGCCCCCGCTGATCAGGTACGTGGCGCCGTCCGGCATGTGCAACCGCTCGTAGTGATGCTCGTGACCGGCGAGGACCAGCGGCACGCGGTGGCGGGTCAGGGTCGGCACGAACGCGCGCCGGGTCGGCAAGTCCGGCCCGCGCTCGCCCGAGCCGAATGGCGCGCGATGGACCATCGCGATGACCCAGGGCGCGCGGGTGCGGGCCAGGTCCGCTTCCAGCCAGCGGGTCTGGGCTGACCCCAGCACCTCGCTGTCGAGCACGACGACGTGCACATCGCCCCAGTCGAACGAGTACCAGCGCTCGCGGCCGGCGTCGCCGCCGTTCTCGGGCAGCGAGAACGCCTGGCGGAACGGCGCGGCGTCGGCGGTCAGGTAATCGTGGTTGCCGCTGGCCGGAAAGAATGGCGCGCTGCGCATGAGCGGCGCGTAGACCGCGAACAAGTTGCGCTCCAGCTGGTCCAGGGTGCCGCCGGGATAGGCGATGTCGCCGGCCAGGAGCGCCAGGTCGAACTCGACGCGCCCGATCTGCTCGAGGACCGCGTCCTGGTCGGGCGAGCGCCAGCCCATGTCGCCGAACACGACCAGCCGGATGGGCCGGCCGTCGCCGGGCGGCGGCGCGGTGGCGAACCCGAACGGACCGGCCAGCCTGCGCTCGCCGTCGCGCACCTCGTAACAATAGATGGTGGCCGGCCGCAGGCGGTCCAGGCGAGCGACGTACTGCACACCGCGCGGCAGCGGGGCCGACGAGTTGACGGCGGCCGGGACGTCGATTTCGGTCGGCTCCGCCGCGTCGGGCCTGCGCAGCGCGAGCACCGGGCGAGACAGCCGATCGCCGGTCCACAGCACCTCGGCCGCCCCGGCGCCGACCTTCTGGAGGTACGGCGCGCGGCGGATCGGCCCGCCGTCGGTCGGCCCGTCGTCGGTCGGGGCGCCGTCGCCGTCCCCGGCCGGGCAGGCCGCCGCGAAGCGCGCCGCCTGCTCGCCGCGCGGCGCCGGGCCGAGCCGCAGATCGCCGGTCCGCTCGGCGCGGACGTGCCCCACCTCGTTGATCAGGCACCGGTCGGGCAGGACCAGCGACGACAGCGCGAGCAACCCCGCGATGCCGAGGCCGGCCACCGTGCGTCCGGGTCGCCCGAGCCGCTGCCGACCGCTGGCCACGCAGGAGGATACAGCGGCAGCACCAAAGAAAAGAGGGCCCGACATCTCTGTCGGGCCCTCATCGTGTCTGCTGGAGCCGCGCTGGGGGGAGCGCTTCCTCCGGCTCTGTTCGTCAGTCTTGCGTCACGGCGCCGGCGTCGCGCCGATCTCCGCGCACTCGTGGAACGAGTAGTCCTCGCAGGTGCAGTCGTTGCCCGGGTCCTCGCAGGAGGTGTCGGGCTCCGGCGTCGGGTCGGTGCAGTCGATGCCGCGCCAGATCACCTCGCAGCGCTCGTCGGCCTCGCAGGTCGCCTCGTCCGTGTAGTCGGAGCAGAAGACCGGCGCGCCGTCGGGGCAATCCGCGTCCGCCACGCACTCGCCGTTGTAGCAGCCGTCGACGATGCCCGGGTTCGTGCCCTCGGGGCACTCCGGCGGCAGCTCGTCGCACGTCACCTCGCCCTGGCAGGTGGCCGGCGGCGGCTGATCCGGCACGCACGTGTTGGTCTCGGTGTCGCAGGTCGTGCCGTCGGGGCACTCGCCGTTCTCGCCGCACACCGTGCTGCCCACGCACTCACCGGAGCTCAGGTCGCAGTAGCTGCCGGTCGGGCAGTCGCTGTTCTCGTCGCACGGGGCCGGGACGCAGGTCTCGCGCTCCTCGTCGCAGGTCTGGCCGTCGGGGCACTGGTCGTCCGCCGTGCAGGCGCCGGACGGGACGCAGTCGCCGGACGACTCGTCGCAGAAGCTGCCCGCGTCGCACTGGCCGTCCTCGGTGCACTCCTCGCCGCCGTCGTTGCCCGGCACGCAGGAGCCGCGGTTGTCACAGACGAAGCCTTCCGCGCAGTTCTCGTCGCTGTTGCAGAAGCCGCCTTCCTGACAGGTATCGGTCCCCGGATCGCAGTAGCAGCCGGCCGCGCAGTCGTAGTTGTTGTTGCAGTCCCAGCCCGTGCCGCCCGGTCCGCCGTCCGGATAACAGCCGGAGCTATCGCAGTCGTAGCACCCGGTGTCGTCGCAGTAGTCGTAGCGGTCGTCGTCGTCGTCGTCGAGATAGAGCTTGCATCCAGTCGCGGCCAGCGAACAGAGAGCAATCAATCCGACGAATAGGGTCCTACGGTACATGGCGTTGTCCCTCCGGGTTGTTCCCGTGCGCGGTCGGCTGGTTCGGCTGGGGGGCTACTGCATCCGACGTGCCATTCTGGCACTCACTCGAAATGGACGGTGATTGCTGCGGACTTCGCACCGTTTCACCGCTGGAAGACACGTGAGAAGGCGTTTCCAGGACAAAAAAGTCCGGGAAACGACCCGATCAGCTCTGCTGCCACGCCTCCGCGAGAACAGAAGCACATCTGCGGCAGGCAGACGCGCCGCGTCGAGTGCCGCGCTGTGAACCGTTGTTTACGAGCCTGTGTCGCTCCAGGTTCACGCTCCCGCGTGTGACTCGACGCAATCCTGCCGTGTTGTCGGGCGCGGTGTCGGACGGCTGTGGTTTTTTCAGGCGGACTCGCCGAGCACGGCGCGGATGGTCTCGCGCAGCGAGTGGCGCGGGCGAAAGCCGAGCTCACGCGCCGCGCGGCTGCCGTCGACCATGCAGACGTAGCGGATGAAGTCGAACTCGTCGACCGGGAACGAGCTCATGCCCAGCCGCCAGGCCGCGCGCCACAGCGGCTTGGCCAGCGGATGCGGGATCGGCAGGGTCGGCTTGGCCAGCTCGCGCACGACGACCGAGAGCGGCACCTCGCCCGGCCCGGCGACGTTGAAGATGCCGCGGGCCCCCGGCCGCAGCGCGCAAACGATCGCCTCGGCCACGTCGCGCTCGTGGATGACCTGCACCATCGGGTCGAAGCCGAGCAGGGTGGGGATGACCGGCAGGCGAAGGTAATTGGACGGCGCGTTGTGCACGCTGCCCAGGATGTGCACCGGCCGCAGGATCACCGTCTCGATGTCGCGCGCCTTCCAGAAGAAGGAGGACGCCATGTGATCGATCTCGACCAGGTCGCGCATCTCCGGGAACGCCTGGGCGGCCAGGAGCGGCGCCTCCTCGGTCAGGAACTGGGCGTTGTCCGGGCGCGGCCCGTAGACGTTGGCCGACGACAGCACCACGACCTTGGGCACGCGGTACTGCATGCAGTACTCGAGCAGGCGGTCGGTGCCGCCGATGTTCCACGAGTAGTGCTCGGCGTTGCTGGCGCGCGGCTGGTGCATGATGCCCATGTGCACCAGCGCGTCGACCCGCCCGTGGCGGAAGATGTCGCGCGCCTTCTTGGAGCGCACGTCGACCTCGTGGTGCTCGATGTCCTTGGGCTTGCCCAGCAGCGGTCGGCGATCGAGGCCGGTGACCAGGAAGCGCGGATCGCGGTGCAGCCGGCGCACCACCAGGCGGCCGAGCCGGCCGGCCGCGCCGGTGACGACGACGCGGCGGCGGCTGTCGGCGCCGTTGCCGCCGCCGCTACCAGAAGACACGGCGTCGCTCACGCAGGCCGACGTGGATCATGGTCTGGATCCGGTGCGACACCGCGCGGACGTGCGAATCGAGCGCCTCGTCGTCGTCGTCCGCGTCCCCCGTGAACTGCATCGGCTGGCCGAAGTAGATGCGGTACTTGACCGGCAGGGGCAGGAGCGGGACGAAGGGAGGGTAGGGCACGATGGGGAACGCCGGCGTGCCGAGCAGGCGCGCGATCGGCTTGAGGTTGATGGCCGGGGCCTGCTCCTCGGCGCCGACCACGGCGACCGGGACGATCGGCGTGCCGGTCTCGAGGGCGAGCCGCATGAAGCCGCTGCCGAACAGCTGCAGCTGGTAGCGCTGCGAGAACGGCTTGGAGATGCCGCGGGCGCCCTCGGGGAAGACGAGGATCGCCTCCTCGTCGCGCAGCAGGCGCCGGCAGTTCTCCGGCGTGCCGGTGATCTGGCCCCAGCGGTTGAACAGGTACGAGGCGAACGGCACCGTCGGCACGAAGCGCTCGACCATCGAGCGGATCACGCGCGGCGGCTGTGCCACCAGGAACAGCGCGGTGGCGATGGCAAGGCCGTCGAACGGCAGCTGGCCGGAGTGGTTGGCGACCAGCAGCACGCGGCCGGCCGCCGGCACGTTCTCGATCCCGCGCACCTCGGTGCGGAAGTAGTCGCGGTACAGCCAGCGCGCGACGAGGGCGGCGTACTTGACCGAGTTGCGGTGGAAGCCGAACGAATCGAACCCGTACTCGTTCTGCCGCACGGTCAGGGCGCGCGAGCGGGCGACGTACTCGCTGCCGAGCCTCGCGTCCACGAAGCGGTCGACACGCGTTCTGAGCCAGTCTCCCACGCCCACGGTGGCGGACACTAACGGCCGGGCGGTGGGGTGTCAATTGCCGGCCTGGGTCTGCTACCATGCCGTTCGAATGGGGCAGGACGCGTTCGTGGACGTGGCTTATCGCGGCCTCGAGGTGGGTCGGCGGCTCAAGCTGCACGACGTCGGACCGCGCACGGCCCACCTCGAGCACGGCACGCCGATGCCGGTCGGGTGCGAGCTCGCCATCCGGACCGACGCCGGCCTGACCATCCGGGTGACCGTGATACGGGTGCACGAGCAGGTGGCCGGCGCCGAGCTGACCCCGGGAATGCGGGTCAAGGCCGAGGAGCTGGAGGGGGCCGCTGCGGGGTGGTGGGACGCCCTGGTCACCCGCGAGGATCCGGAGATACCCGAGCTGCCGGTGCCGCCGATGGTGCCGATGCCGCGGGGCGACGAGCAGATCGCCGAGGTCCCCGAGCCGGAGGAGACCGAGGTCGTCATCTCGCCGCGCGCCCACGACACGACAGTCATGAACGTGCCGGAGCTGGCCGCCGTGCTGGCCGCCGCCGAGGCGATGGAGCAGGGCGAGGGCGAGGCCAGCGGCAACGGCGCCGCGGGCAAGCGCGACCTGGCGGCGGCGCCGCAAGCGGGCCGCACGATGGTGATGAGCGCCGCCGAGATCCAGGCCATCACCGGCGAGATTCCGGTCGACGACGAGCAGGGGGAGGAGGGCACCGAGACGGCCCCCGACCCGAACCCCCGCACCGACACCGGCAACGGCGAGCCGGGCGCCAACGGCGACGAGCTGCGCGGCAAGTCGCGCGGCAAGTCGCGCGGCAAGCGCGGCAAGCGTCGATAGCCGCGTGTTTGAACCGACCAGGTCGCGGTGATGCCGCGCGGTTCAAACTGGCGAGGTCGGCGTCCGGCGGCGCCGGTAGCGGGCCACCAGGCGGATGGCGACGTAGATGAGGACCGCGCCGATCAGGATGGCCCAGGATGCCTTGGTGTAGTGCTTGACCCAGCGCTCGAGGGTCTCGAGGTTGGCGCCCAGCGCCGCGCCGAGGCCGATGAGGAGGCCGTTCCACAGCGCGACCGACAGCCCGCCGTAGAGCAGCACCGCGCGCGGCGGCATGCCGTCGAGCCCGGCGGCGACGAAGAACAGCGCGCGGATGCCCGGCACGAACCGGTTGACAACCAGGAAGATGGGGCCGTGGCGGTGAAAGCGCGCGACCACGCGGTCGAGGGCGGCCCAGCGGGCGGGGTGGCGGCCGCTGCGCGGGTGCGCGCGCAGGCGCAGGCCGAACCAGTAGTCGATCATCGAGCCGGCGATCGAGCCGGCGACCACCGAGGCGAAGATCGCCCACCAGCTCCACCCGTAGCCGGTGATGAGGATGGCCCCGAGCAGCGTTATTGTATCGCCCGGGAACGGCGGGAACACGTACTCGACCATCGCCGAGCAGAACAGCGCGGCCAGCCCCAGCGGGTGGTTGCGGTCGGAGGCGAATCCGATGAGCCAGTCAGTCAGCCAGTCCACGAGCGTGCCGCCCCGGGTTCGGCCCGGAGATACCGTAGGCATCTGCGCCCCGGGTAGTCCAGTCCCGGCCGACCGCCTGGGCGCCGGAATCGACCGGCTGGGCGGCCGCTACCGCATCCGCATGGCCGACGACGTGACCCGCGCGACCGGCTATCTGGCGGGCAGCGACGAGCGCCGCGCCGACGAGCTGAACGCGCTGATCGCGGATCCGGACGTGCGCGCGGTGCTGTGCGCGCGCGGCGGCTACGGCATCCTGCGCATCCTCGATCGCCTGGACGCGGACGCGCTGCGCCGCGATCCCAAGCCGATCGTCGGCTTCTCCGATGCGACCGCGCTGCTCTTCTGGGCCCTGCGGGCGGCCGGGCTGCGGTCCATTCACGGGCCGGTGGTGGCGCAGCTGGGCGACCTGCCGGCCGAGGACACGGCCTGGCTGATCGATCTGCTGGAGGGGCGGGTGCCGGGCCCGCTGGCCACCGGGCTGCTCCGCACCGGGGCGGACGGCGCCGGGCGGATCGAGGGGCCGCTGGTGGGCGGCAACCTGGCCCTGCTGGCCAACCTGGCCGGCACGCCGTACGCGCTCGACGTGCGCCGCGCGGTCCTCTTCATCGAGGACGTGGGCGAGCGGCCCTACGCCATCGATCGCTACATGACGCGCATGGCGCTGGCCGACATGCTGCCGGGCGCGGCCGCGGCGGTGCTCGGCGCGTTCGTCCGCTGCGACGAGAGGATCGGCCCGCCGCACCCGGACGCCGGCGAGGTGGCCGACGAGCGCCTGCGCGCGCTGGGCATCCCGGGGCTGGCCGGCGCGCCGTTCGGCCACGGCGATCGCAACCGGCCGCTGCCGTTCGGCGGCGCGCTGCGCGGTCGATCTCGACGGAGGGGCGGTGGAGCTGCTCGAGCCGGCCGCGATGTGAGGGTGCGGCGCGCGCGAGATCGATGCGCTCAGTGCACGATCGGCTCGTCGCCGCCCTCGGCCACGTCGATCTCGCCGAAGCGCTCCTCGTAGCGCTCGAGGTTCTTCTGCAGCGCGCGCAGGAGCCGCTTGGTGTGCCGCGGCGACGAGATGATGCGCGCCACCACCTTGGCCTTCGGGTTGCCGGGCTGGAGGAACGCGAAGTCGAGCAGGAACTCGTTCTCGGTGTGGTTGATGAGGACGAGGTTCGAGTAGCGGCCGAGCGACGTCTGCTCGTCCATCTGGAGTCTGGATCCTGGGCCCCTTGGGGCCCTCCGGGTCTCCTTCAGCCATGCGGCACCTTACCGCGCGCGAGCGCGGGCGCGCCACCGCCGGAAACTTGCGATCCGGAAAACACGTGCTGCATCGTGCGCGACATGGGCAAGTCCTCGAAGAAGAGCATCAACAGCGATCGACCGGCTCGCCGTGCCCGCCGCGGCACCGCCGCCGCCACCGACACCGTCGCCACCGCCGCCGTGAGTCCCGCGGCCGGCGAGGTGACTCCGGCCGCCCCGGCGACCGAAGTCGCCCCGGCGACCGAAGTCGCCCCGGCGACCGAAGCCGCCCCCGCGCGCCGCGAGGTCCAGCAGCTCGCCTTCTCCTACTATGCCGAGTCCGGCTACGAGAACGGCCACGCCCTGGACCACTGGCTGCGCGCCGAGCACGAGCTCGCCGGCGGCTGATCCGATCGCGCACGTCCCGGTCGTCTCGCAGCGGCAGGGAAGCAGCCGGCCCGCCCGCGCGTTATGTTGTGCGAGTGCGGGCCATGGGTCTCGACGTCGGCAGCAAGACCATCGGGGTGGCGATCTCCGACGAGCTCGGTATCGCCGCGAACCCGGTCACGACCGTGAGCCGTCGCGGCACCGCGGCGGACGCCACCACAGTCGCGACGCTGGTCGCGGACCGCGAGGTCGTCGCCGTCGTCGTGGGCTGGCCGCTCGAGCTGTCGGGCGCTGTCGGGCCGCGGGCCCGGCGGGTCCAGGTCTTCATCGACGCCTTGCGCGCGGCGCTGCCCGAGCAGGTGGCGATGCACATATGGGACGAGCGCTTCTCGACCGTGGCGGCCGAGCGCGTGCTCCTGGAGGCGGACCTGTCGCGCCGCAAGCGGCGTCTGGTGGTCGATCGCCAGGCCGCCGCCTACATCCTTCAGGGCTGGCTCGACGCGCGGCGCCAGGGCGAGTAACTTCGAGAGCCGCGCATGTCCACGAAGTCGTTTCGCATCGCGCTCCTGATCGTCGGCGGATCCCTGCTCGTCCTCCTGTGTGTCGGGCTGTTCATGGTCAACCGCGCGCTCGGCTACCCGGACGAGCAGCGGGCCGGCCAGGGCGTCGAGATGAAGGTCGAGATCAAGCGGGGCATGAGCTTTCCGCAGGTCGCGCGGCTCCTGCACGAGCGCGGCGTCATCGAGAAGCCGCGCTGGTTCCGCCTCTACGCCATGTACCGCGGCGTCACCACCGAGGTGAAGACCGGCGAGTACACCCTGCGCGACGACATGACGCCGGCCCAGGTGCTCGACACGATCCTCGAGGGCGTCAAGGACGTGACCGTCTCGGTGACCATCCCCGAGGGTTACAACATGCTCGAGGCGATCGACGTGCTGGTCAGGCGCGGCGTCGTCTCGAACCGTGAAGCGACCGTCCAGCTGGCCCGCGACCCGCAGTTCCTCCAGCGCATGGGCATCACCGGCGACTCGGTCGAGGGCTATCTGTTCCCCGAGACGTACCGCTTCAAGGTGCCGAGCAAGCCGGAGGAGGTGCTGCGCCGCATGATCGAGCAGCACCGGGTGGTCTGGGACCGGGTGCTGCGCGCGAACAGCAAGGGGATCGGGCGGCTGCGCGACCGGATGAAGTGGTCCGACCGTGAGATCCTGGTGATGGCGTCGATCGTCGAGAAGGAGGCGGTGGTCGACACCGAGCGCCCGCGCATCGCGCAGGTCTTCCTCAACCGCCTGGTCACCCCCTCGTTCAAGCCCAAGCTCCTCCAGACCGACCCGACCATCCGCTACGGCTGCATGGTCCCGACCAAGAAGTCGGCCGGCTGCGCCAAGTGGGACCCGACCCAGCGCCTCCGCCGCGCCCAGCTCGACGACACGGACAATCCCTACAACACCTACGCACACGAGGGCCTGCCCCCCGGCCCCATCTGCAGCCCCGGCGAGAAGTCCCTCCTCGCCACGGTCGCCCCCGACGGCTCCGACTTCTTCTACTTCGTCGCCCGCGACGACCGCTCCCACGTCTTCGCCAAATCCGTCGCCGAGCACGAGCGCAACGTCAACCGCTACGCCCGCTGACCGCCCTCGCGCCCGCTTCCGAGATCCGCGCCGCGTTCCGGTGATCGCGGAGGGTGATCGCATCACCCCTGCTGCGTGCACCCGCCGTGTCCTTCTCCGCCGCGCGACCCTTCTGTGTCGTTCCCGGTCGTGAGCGGAAGCGCTCGCCGCGCGTGGGAGCGCGATGCGAGGCCCGGGGACTGGCGGGTGTACGCAACTGGGGGGAGCGATGCGGTGGGGGTGCCTGAGCGGGGCGTGGCGGAGTGCTCCGAAGGCGGAGCGCAAGCGACGCCGAGGATGCCAACGGAGCCCCGAGCGCCAACGTCCGGCCCGAAGGGCCGGGTAATGGCGCGGACCCGCACAGGCACCCCCAACGCAGCGCGAGCCAGTCGACGGACCGCCTCCGCGAGATCACGCCAAGCACACGATGTACGCGAGCCGTGAAACGCGGCACGCGAGCCGCGAGCCGAGGCACGCGAATCGCGAGCCGAACAGGCCGGGCGGGCAGGGAGCGCGGGGTTACGGACTGGGTGCCGGCGTGCTACCGTTCGGATCGCACCTAACGCACCGGGGAGTTGGGCATGAGCCTCGTCGGCCAGATCGCTTCGCTGCAGGATTACAAGGAATACGAGGATCTGAACTGGGAGGGTTCCTTCGAGGAGTACCTCCACCTCGTGCGCAAGAACCCGCGCGTGACGCGCAACGCGTTCCAGCGCGCGTACGACATGATCCTGGCCCACGGCCAGGAGGAGTACATCGACAACAAGAAGAAGCTCGTCCGCTACAAGTTCTTCAAGGACGAGGCGCACGAGGGCGCGGACGCGGTCTACGGACTCGACGTCCCGCTCATGCGGCTGATGAGCGTGTTCAAGTCCGCGGCCCAGGGCTACGGCACCGAGCGCCGCGTCATCCTGCTGCACGGGCCGGTCGGGTCGGCGAAGTCGACCATCGTCCGCCTGCTCAAGAAGGGCCTCGAGGAGTACTCGCGCACGCCGGACGGCGCGCTCTTCACCTACTTCTGGACGCTTGCCGGGCGAGCTGTCGCGCCTGGCCGGCGGCAGCGAGACCTTCCCGTGCCCGATGCACGACGAGCCGCTGCGCCTCATCCCGCGCGAGTGGCGGCTCACCGCCATGCCCAAGCTGGCGCTCGGCAACGACGACTACAAGGTCAAGATCGAGGGTGACGTCAACCCGGCCTGCCGCTGGATCTTCCGCGAGCTGATGGCCCACTACAAGGGCGACTTCGAGAAGGTCATCAAGCACGTCCGCGTCAAGCGCCTGGTGCTGTCGGAGCAGGACCGCGTCGGCATCGGCACGTTCCAGCCCAAGGACGAGAAGAACCAGGACTCGACCGAGCTCACCGGCGACATCAACTACCGCAAGATCGCCGAGTTCGGATCCGACTCGGACCCGCGCGCCTTCAACTTCGACGGCGAGTTCAACATCGCCAACCGCGGCATCATCGAGTTCGTCGAGATCCTCAAGCTCGACGTCGCCTTCCTGTACGACCTGCTCGGCGCGACGCAGGAGCACCGCATCAAGCCGAAGAAGTTCGCGCAGACCGACATCGACGAGTGCATCCTCGGCCACACCAACGAGGCCGAGTACAAGAAGCTGCTCAACAACGAGTTCATGGAGGCGCTGCGCGACCGCACCGTCAAGGTCAACGTCCCGTACATCACGCGCGTCTCCGAAGAGGTGAAGATCTACACCAAGGACTACACCTCGGAGCGCGTCGGCAAGCACGTCGCGCCGCACACGCTGTACGTGGCGGCGCTGTGGGCGGTGCTGACCCGGCTCGAGGAGCCCAAGAAGCAGAACCTGACCGTTCTGCAGAAGGCCAAGCTCTACGACGGCAAGCTCCTGCCCGGCTTCACCCAGGACAACATCAAGGAGCTGCGCAAGGAGGCGGTGCGCGAGGGCCTCGACGGCATCTCGCCGCGCTACGTGCAGGACAAGATCTCCAACGCGCTGGTCAGCGACAAGGGCGAGGGCGCCATCAACCCGTTCATGGTCCTCAACGAGCTGGAGAGCGGGCTCAAGCACCACTCGCTCATCTCGAGCGAGGACCAGCGGCAGCGCTACCAGGATCTCCTCAGCGTGGTGAAGCAGGAGTACGAGGACATCGTGAAGGACGAGGTCCGCCGCGCCATCTCGGCCGACGAGGACGCCATCGCCAAGCTGTGCGCCAACTACATCGACAACGTGAAGGCGTACACCCAGAAGGAGAAGGTGAAGAACCCGTACACCGGCCAGGACGAGGAGCCGGACGAGCGGCTGATGCGGTCGATCGAGGAGAAGATCGACATCCCGGAGAGCCGCAAGGACGACTTCCGGCGCGAGATCATGAACTACATCGGCGCGCTGGCGGTCGAGGGCCGGACCTTCGACTACAAGACCAACGAGCGGCTGCGCAAGGCGCTCGAGGCAAAGCTGTTCGAGGACCAGAAGGACTCGATCAAGCTCACCTCGCTGGTGTCGAACGTCGTCGATCGCGAGACGCAGGAGAAGATCGACGTGGTCAAGCAGCGCTTGATCAAGAACTTCGGCTACGACGAGGTCTCGGCCACGGACGTGCTCAACTTCGTCGCGTCGATCTTCGCCCGTGGAGACGTGAAGGAGTAGGAGGTCTCATGTCGGATCCGCGCGGGGTCGGGACGGTCGCGGTCGAGCTCAACAACACGGCGGCCCAGCTGCTCGCGTCGCTGTGCGTGGAGCTGGGCTCCGACGACCCCACCGGCGTGCTGTCGCGCGCGCTCGGACTGCTCGACCTGGCGGTCCGCACGCGCCGCGCGGGGGCAAGCTCTGCTTCGTCAATGACCGGGGGGAGCAGGCGGAGGTGGTGTTCTAATGTCTCAGCGCATCGATCTCGACCATCGCCGCTTCCGGCAGATCATCCGCGGCAAGATCAAGCAGAACCTGCGCAAGTACATCAGCCACGGCGAGATGGTGGCGCGCAAGGGCAAGAGCGCGGTCTCCATCCCGCTGCCGTCCGTCGACATCCCGCACTTCGTCTTCGGCGAGAAGCAGCAGGGCGGGGTGGCGCAGGGCGACGGCGACCCGGGCGACGTGCTCGGCCAGGGCGACGTCCAGCCGGGCGCCGGCGAGGCGGGCGACCGCCCGGGCGAGCACCTGCTCGAGGTCGAGGTCTCGCTCGACGAGCTGGCCGAGATCCTGGGCGAGGAGCTGGCCCTGCCGCGCATCGAGCCCAAGGGCAGCGAGAAGATCGTCGCCTGGAAGGACAAGTACACCGGCATCCGCCGGACCGGCCCGGAGTCGCTGCGCCACTTCCGCCGCACCTTCAAGCAGGCGCTGCGCCGCCAGATCTCGAGCGGGCAGTACAACCCCAAGGACCCGATCGTCGTGCCGATCCGCGACGACCGGCGCTACCGGTCCTGGCGCAGCGAGCCGGAGCCGCAGTCCAACGCGGTCATCGTCTACATGATGGACGTGTCCGGCTCGATGGGCGACGAGCAGAAGGAGATCGTCCGCATCGAGTCGTTCTGGATCGACACCTGGCTGCGCTCGCAGTACCAGGGCATCGAGAGCCGCTACATCATCCACGACGCGATGGCCAAGGAGGTCGATCGCGACACCTTCTTCCGCACGCGCGAGTCGGGCGGCACGATGATCTCGTCGGCGTACAAGCTGTGCGCGAAGATGATCGAGGACGAATACCCGCCCGACCAGTGGAACATCTATCCCTTCCACTTCTCCGACGGAGACAACTGGTCGGTCGACGACACCGTCACCTGCGTGGAGCTTCTGCGCGGCAAGATCATCCCGCTGTCCAACCAGTTCGCCTACGGCCAGGTCGAGTCGCCATACGGATCGGGCCAGTTCATCAAGGATCTTCAAGAGCACTTCCCGGAGGAGGAGCGCCTGGTGACGTCGGAGATCAAGGGCAAGGAAGCGATCATGGACTCCATCCGCGACTTCCTGGGCAAGGGCAAGTAGAGTGCGCGCCGTCAAGCCGCTGCCGACCTACCTCAACGACATGCAGGAAGAGGTCGAGGGCCACGCCCGCGACTACGGGCTGGACTTCTTCCCGATCATCTACGAGGTCCTCGACTACAAGACCATGAACGAGGTGGCGGCGTTCGGCGGGTTCCCGACCCGCTACCCGCACTGGCGCTTCGGCATGGACTACGAGCAGCTGTCGAAGGGCTACGAGTTCGGGATGCAGAAGATCTACGAGATGGTGATCAACACAAATCCCGTCGTACGCATATCTGCTGGAGGGGAACTCGCTCGTCGATCAGAAGATGGTGATGGCCCACGTGACCGGGCACGTGGACTTCTTCAAGAACAACTACTACTTCTCCAAGACCAACCGGAAGATGATCGACGGCATGGCCAACCATGCGTCGACGGTGCGCCGGCACATGTCGCGCCATGGCGTCAACGTGGTGGAGGAGTTCATCGACATCTGCCTGTCGCTCGAGAACCTGATCGACCCGATGTCGCCGTTCATCCAGCGGACGCGTCCGCCCCGCGACGAAACCGACGACGACAAGGCGGAGGACATCCCGCGGCTGCGCGCCAAGGGATACATGGAGAAGTACATCAACCCGCCCGAGTTCCTCGAGCAGCAGCGCAAGCGGATGGAGGACCAGAAGCAGAAGCGCAAGAAGAAGTTCCCCGAGGATGCTCAGCGCGACGTCCTGCAGTTCCTGGTCAACCACGCGCCGCTGGATCGCTGGCAGCGCGACTGCCTCGAGATCGTGCGCGCCGAGGCCTACTACTTCGCCCCGCAAGCCCAGACCAAGATAATGAACGAAGGCTGGGCATGTGTAAAATCAAGCACTTATCTGTTCACCGAGGCAGGTCTGCTGCCGATGGGCGAGGTGGTGCGCGAGGAGGCGCGGACGGTCTTCGATGGGGAGAAGGGGCGCCGGATCTACGACCGCAACGTCATCTTCGATCACGAGACCGTGACGGTGAAGACGCGGCGAGGACTGGAGCTTTGCGGGTCGAACAACCACCGCTTGCTTCTCGCTGACCGACAGACCTGGCGGCGGCTGGACGAACTCGCGCCGGGCGATCGCATCGCGGTGTCCGGCGGCGGCGACATGTGGCCGGCCGAGCAGATCCGAATCCACTGGATTCCGCCGTATCGCGTGACGATCGCTGATGTTGAGCCGACTGCGCATGCGTTCATCAACTGTCGTTCAGCGTTACCGAGATGGTCTCGCAGTCCTCATGGAATATGAACGACCGGACAACCTGGCGCTGCCGCGGTCGGTGAACAAGCGCGCCTCGATTCGCATCCCGGTCTGCCTCGACGAGCAGCTCGGCGCTTTCCTGGGCTACCTGGTCGGCGATGGGCACGTGAGCCGCAAGAAGCGGCACCTCGGACTTACCAGCGGGGACGAGGCTCAGGCGCTCGAGTTTCATCGGCTCGGCAAGGAGCTGTTCGACGTCACCGCCAGCCTGTCGAAGGACGAGGGGCGCTGGCGTGTGCTTCTTCACTCGGAGCACCTGAGCGACTTCCTGGTCGAGTTCTTCGGCATGACGACCGGGCCGAGCGCGCGCGACAAGCGCATCCCGGACCCAATCCTGCGTTCACCGGAGCCGGTCGTGCGCGCGTTCCTCCGCGCGTACTTCGACTGCGACGGATACGCCGGCGTCCAGGGAGTCATCCTGAGCACGATGAGTGACGCGCTGGCCGAGCAGGTCCAGCTGCTGCTCCTCAACTACGGCATCCTCAGCCGGCGCCGGCGCCAGAGCGACGGGTGCTGGCACGTGCACGTCACGGGCGCGTCGGCGGCTCGCTTCGCCGAGCGCATCGGGTTCGGGCTCGCGCGCAAGCAGGAGGCGCTCGACAGCTACGTCGCCGACCGCCGGTGGTTCAAGGAGGAGCGCTGGGAGGACGAGGTGGTCTCGCTCGAGCGCGGCCGTGATGACGTCTATGACATCTCGGTCGAGGAGAGCCATCGCTACGCTGCGGGCGGGTTCATCAACCACAACTCCTACTGGCACTCGAAGATCCTGACGGAGAAGGCGCTGCACAGCTCCGAGATCATCGACTACGCCGACGCCTGCGCGGGCGTGCTGGCCACCGGGCCGGGGCGGCTCAACCCGTACAAGCTGGGGCTGGAGCTCCTGCGCAACATCGAGATGCGCTGGAACCAGGGCCAGTTCGGCAAGGAGTGGGAGGAGTGCGACTCGCTGGCCGCCAAGCGCGACTGGGACCTGCGCCTGGGGCTTGGCCGCAAGAAGATCTTCGAGGTGCGAAAGCTCTACAACGACGTCGCCTTCATCGACGAGTTCTTCACCCTCGAGTTCTGCCTGGAGCAGAAGTTCTACTCGTTCGCCTTCAACGAGCGGTCGGGCAACTGGGAGATCATGACCCGCGAGTTCAAGAAGGTGAAGGATCAGCTGCTCAAGGCGCTGACCAACCGCGGCCAGCCGTTCATCTACGTCGAGGACGGCAACTTCAACAACCGCGGCGAGCTGCTGCTGCGCCACAGCCACGAGGGCGTCGATCTCGACCTCGGCCAGGGCCGCGACACGCTGCACAACCTGTTCCGCGTCTGGGGCCGGCCGGTCAGCATCCTCACCCGCGTCGACGGCAAGTCCAAGCTGCTGCGCTGGGACGAGGGCGGCTTCTCCGACAAGTCCGCCTAGGCCGCGTGGTTCAAGTGCGCGGCCTTCGCGCCGCGCGTTTCGATCGGACCAGGAGCGCCAGCAGGAGCAGGAGGAGGGGCGCACCGGCGCCGGATCCGCCGGCCGAGCAGCCGCCGGTGACGTTGTCGGAGCTGGCGTCGTCGAGGCCGTTGCCGTCGTCACCGCTGGCGCCGTCGCCGCCGGGCCCGCCGGGCTGTCCGTCGCCGTCGCCGGGCTCGCCGTCGTCGCCGTCGTCGGAGGGATCCTCGGGGGGCGCGATGCAGGTGGCGCGCGCGATCGGCTCGTCGGCGGCCAGCTCGATCCAGGCGATCAGGTCGTCGGGGCGCACGTAGATGCCGCCGTCGCCGCACGGGGTCGCGGCGTCGTCGAGGGCGCGCGACACGACGCCGGCCAGGACGATGCCGTCGTGGCGCGACTGGAGGTAGACCGGGCCGCCGGAGTCGCCGAAGCAGGAGTCCACGCCCTGGCCGCCGGCGATGAACTCGCCGCCCGGGCTGACGGTCGGCTGGCAGCCGGCGCCGCGACAGTTGACGTCCACGACGGTGGCCTGGCCCTCCATCAGCTGCGTGTTGGGGTCGTCACCCTCCTCGGTGGTGGCCCCGTAGCCGACCAGCGTGATGGGCGCGCCGTTGACCAGCGACTCGCGCGTGACGCACGTGGTGGCCACCGTGCGCGGCGTGATGGTGGACGCCTGGGCCAGGATCAGCACCGCGATGTCGTAGGTGTTCTCCCAGTCGAGGAACGCGATCGCGTCCTCGATCGCGATCACCTCGCCAGGGCCGGCGCTGTCGGTGGCGCCCAGCTTCACGTCGGTCGGCGTACCCGGGCCGTCCACGCAGTGCCCCGCGGTGATGACGACCCGCGGGGCCACCAGGGTGCCGGTGCAAAATGCGTCGTCGCCGTCCATCACCGCCGCGACATCGGGCCATTTTCCGGGTGGGGCCGGCTGACCGCCGAGGACGGGAGCGGGGTCCAAGCCCCCGGCAGCCGCTGCCCGCGCCGGCAGCGCGAACCCCGCCACGGTCAGGCACAAAACGACGGGAAGGCGAGGAGTTCTGCCGCGGGGCATGAGGGAATCGGATCCTTGCTTCCGGCTTCCTGGCTCAAGACAGCAAACCGCGGGCCGATTCCCGTGTGTCTCGGTTCACGCCGAGGCCAGGAACCCAGCCTGTCCTCCGCCACGGCTGCCAGTGGGTGCGCGGATCGCCGGCAGACGCTCGCCTCCTGCAGGTGAGCACGGCCGGGTCGGCCAGCAGGCCCTCGCGTCCGTCCGGCTCGAAGTCTCTCTCTTGACGCGCCGCGGCGGGCAGGGTGAAATTCGATGGTAATCGAACTTTTCGAAGACTCGAGGAACTCATGTCCCTGACCGACACATCCCTCATCCTGTTCGACGGGATGCGCAGCACGCTCGACAGCTGGGCGGCGCGCTTCGAGGGAGAGCGCGATCTGCTGTACTGGCTCCTGCGCACGACCGTGAGCGAGATCGCGACCGGCGATTCGTCGCGCGACGCGGCTCACGTCCCGGAGGATCTCCGGGAGTCGCTGCTCTCGATCCGGCTGAGCACGGCCGCCTACTGGAGCGACGTGCGCTACGCGTCGCTCGAGCCGGTCACGCAGCTGTGGGGGACGGTGGTCAACGCGGTGCGCGTCGCGGCGCAGAGTGGGCGGGCCACCGAGGTGCAGAAGCGAGTCTTCGAGTTTCCGATCGCCTCGCTCGTCACCTTCTTCCAGGCGGCGCGCGAGCTGACCGACGTGGCCGACTCGCTGCACTCCGCGTTCAAGGCCATGCCGGCGCCGGAGTGCCAGGCCCTGGCCGCGCTGCTCAACGTGCACGTGGACGCGCGGCTCGACGCCGCCACCGTGATCCGCCTGGTCCGCCTGCTCGACCACGAGGGGCCGATGACGGTGGAGGAGACCGAGGCGCTGGCCTCGATCTCGCGGACCGAGCCGCTCGACGCCGCCTTCAGCGGCCTCCGCGCCCACGCGTAGGCAAATCCGCCGCTCGCCGTGCTCACCCTGCTACTGGGGCAGGGTGAAGGTGAAGGTCCACACAACGACGGCCGGGACCGGGCGATCACTGTTGTCGATCGCGGGGCGGAAGCGCAGCCTGCGGGCCAGGCGCATGGCCAGCTGGTCGAGGCCGTGGCCCAGCTTGGTGACGAGGCGGCGGCTGGCGACCTGGCCCTGGGCGTCCACGACCAGGCGCACCTTTACCTGACCGTCGACGCCGAGGCGCCTGGCGTCGGGCGGGTAGTCCTTGTGCGCCTCGACGAAGTCGGTGTCGCCGATCGGCATCGGCATCGTCTTGATCTCGGAGACCGACACCGGGGTGGGCACGTTGCCGGTCCCGCCCGGCTCGCCGCCGCCGCCGGTGCCGCGACCGCCGCCGGTGCCGCCCCGGCCGCGTGCGCCCGGCGCGCGGGCCTGGGCCGCCGGCACCGCGTTGCCCAGGTCGTACGGCTCGTCCTGGCTGGGCGGTTCGGTGGCCCAGCCTGGCGCCGGATCGCCGGTTTCGCCCGGTGGCGGCGGGGCCGGATCGGGCGGCGGCGCCGGGGGCGGGTCCTGTTCCGGTTCGGGCTCGGCCCACTCCGGCTCCGGTTCGGGCTCCGCCTTCTCCGGCTCGGGCGCGGGAGGCGGGGGCTCGGGCGGCGGCGGAGGCTCCTCGACGACGTCGTCCATGTCGAGCTCGGCGACGATCTCGGGCGCGTCGTCCTCCTCGGCCGGCTCGAGGGCGACCATGCCGGCGCCGACCACCACATGGATGGCGAGGGTCGCCGCGAAGGCGACGGCGTTACGGCGAGCCGCCATTAACGGCCGCTGGTCCCCTGGGGCGGCCGCTTGCTGGCCAGCGCGAACTTCTGGATCCCGGAGCGCTTGATCTGATCGATCGCCTGCATGACCTCGCCGTACGGGACGTCGATGTCGGCCGCGATGACCGCCTTGATCTCCGGGTCGCTCTTGTGCGCCCGCTCGAGCTCGGCCCGGACCGCGTCATAGCTGGCCAGCTCGCGCCCGTTGACGTACATGTGGATCGACTGATCCGGCATGCGGCGCAGCGCCACCTGCAGCGGCGTGGTCACCTGGTCCCCGGACACCGTCGTCGGCGCGTTCACCAGGATGCCGCGCGCGGCCAGGATCGGCGCCGTGATCATGAAGATGACGAGGAGCACGAGGACGACGTTGACCAGCGGGGTGACGTTGATCTCGGAGATGATCTCCGCCTCGCCGTCCTTGTAGATGGTGCTGCTGCCGGCCATCAGGCCACCTCCGGCCCGGCCGTGGGCCGGCCGCCTCCTCCGCTGCTGGCGTGCACCTGGCTGAGGATCACGTGGGCCAGCGCGTCGGTGCGCCCGACCTCGGCCCGCACGCGGCGCTGGTAGAGGTTGAAGGCGACGACCGCCGGGATGGCGACGAGGATGCCTACCGCGGTGGCAACCAGGGCGCGCGACACGTCCCCCATGACCGCGTCGATGACGTCGCTCGGCTTGTCCGACAGGTGCTCGAACGCCGCGATGATGCCGAGCACGGTGCCGAACAGGCCGATGAAGGGAGCGTTGTTGCCCAGGGTGCCGAGCACGACGAGGTTCTGCTCCTGCTCCCCGCGCGCGCGGCTCTTGGCGCCGTTCATCGCCTCGGCCACCGCGTCGGGGCCGCGCTCTCGCGCGCGCACGCCGGTGAGCGCCACCTGCACCGCCATCGCGCTGGAGCGGCCGAAGCGCTCCTCGAGCGCGGTGCTGTCGCCGCTGTCCAGGGCGCCGCGCACCTCGCGCTCGAGCGCCTCGGCGTCGAAGCGCTGGCGACGGAAGAACAGGCCGCGTTCGATCATGACCGCGACCGAGATCACCGAGAGGCCGACCAGGAGCCACAGCACCCAGTCCTGCCCGAGAAGTGCGAACTCTACGAACTCTCCACTGATGTCCATGCGTGTCACCCGTTCGACGCGACGTCGTCGTTGCTGGTGGTCTCCCGCTTCATGATCTCGCGCATGACCGCGGTGGCGTAGGCGCCCGCCGGCAGGGCCAGGCGGACGCAGATGGCGTGTGGGTCAACCGGCTCGACCGCGACCTCCTCGAGCGCGATCGACAGCGGCCGCCGCGTTCCCGGCGCCAGCTTGCCCAGCGGCCGGAAGTCGGCCGGGGCCAGCCCCTCCTCGTCGAGCACGGCCTGCTCGCGCGCGGCCGCCTCGCTGCCCTCGGCCGGGGCGCGCATCTTGTGGCCGAAGATCGGGCCGGTCACGGCCAGCTCGCCGGCGTCGAGTCGCGCCTGGTCGGCCTGCGGATCGGTGCTGGCGAACAGCCCGCCGCGCCGCAGGGCCATGAGGTCGCCGGACAGGACGCGGCCGTACAGCCCGTCCTCGACGCGCCGGCGCAGGTAGCGGTTGAACAGCTCGGACTGGTAGGCCGAGACGAGCAGCCGCCGCTCGCGCCCGCGCGGGCCTCCACGCCCGTCGCGGCCGTCGCCGCGCAGGAGGGCGCGACCGGCCGCCGCGTTGTCGCCGGCGGCGCCGAAGCGCTGCTCGCCGAACCAGTTGGGGCTGCCGGGCGGCGCGGTCAGGCGGGCCAGCACCGCGCTCGCCCGCGCCGCCGCCTCGTCGGCCGGCACCGCGAGGTTGCGCACGACCAGCGCGAAGCGATTGCCGCGCAGGTGGCCGGTGCGCAGCTTGTGCTGGTGCGGCACTGCCGACAGCACGCGCACGCCCGGCACCTGCGCGGCGAGCAGCGCCTCCACGCGCGCGGGCGGCGGGAACGACAGGAACTGGCGCGTGATCGCGCCGCGGTCCTTGAGGCCGGCCGCGCCGACGTCGCGCTCGTTCACGCCGATCGCGCGGGCCAGCTCACGCGCCGCGTGCAAGGTGGTGACGCCGACCTTCTCGATCCACGCGAACACGTGATCGCCCTGTCCGGTCGGCTCGTAGGCGGGCAGCTCCTCGACGGTGAAGTCGCTGGGCTCGACCCGTAGCACACCACCTGTGCCGGGAAGCTCGGCGGTCAGGTAGGGCAGCTCGGAGATGGCGTTCACTGAGCGAGGAGGATATCGCGGCGTGGTAGGCTGGGCGCAATGGAGACCTGCGCAGACAGAGCGCCGCGTGTCCGCGCCGCGTTGTCTCTCGCCCTGTGCGCGGCGGCCGCGTCGACCGCGACCGCGGCGTGCGGCGGCGCGTCCTCGTCGGGCGCGAACAGGCCCTCCGAGGCGCGCGGTGTCGAGGCCGCCGATCTCCCGTTCCGGGTCCTGCGCGCCCGCGGGGGCCAGGAAATCGAGCTGGGCCGCCTTCCTGGCCGAGCTCGACGCGCGCCGGCGCCGTGTGTCTGGGCGAGAACCACCGCAACCCGCACGACCACTGGGCCCAGCTGCACATGGTCGATCAGCTGACCGCGCGCAACCGCAAGGCCGGCGTTGCCACCGCGCTCGGCATGGAGATGTTCCAGCGCCCGTTCCAGGGCGTGCTGGACGACTTCGCGGCCCGCCGCATCGACGAGGCCGCGCTGCTGTCGCGCTCGGGCTGGAAGGACCGCTGGGGCTTCGACTGGTCGCTGTACCGGCCGATGGTGGTGATGGCGCGCGATCGCGGCGCTACCCTGGTGGCGCTCAACGCGCCGCGCGAGCTGACCAAGAAGGTGTCGCGCCGCGGCGTCGATCGCCTCGAGCCGGGCGATCGCCGCGCCCTGCCGGAGCTGGTGCTGGACGACGCCGATCACCGCGCCTGGTGGGACTCCATGATGGAGGCGATGGGCGGAGCGCACGGCCACTCGACCGCGCAGGACGGCGACGAGTCGCAGGACGGCGACGACGAGGCGGACGAACCGGGATCGGAGAGCGAGCCCGGTCACGCCGGCAAGTCGGCCGGAGACGGCAAGCCCGACAAGAAGAAGCACGCGCCGTCCGCCGAGGAGAAGGAAGCGGACGAGGACGCGGACGCCAGGGCCGCGGGCGAGCGCATCTACGCGGCGCAGGTCCTGTGGGACGAGAGCATGGCGGAGAGCGCCAGCGCGTGGCTCAAGGCCGGCAAGGACGCCCGCGCGCGCCGCCAGATCATCATCCTGGCCGGCAACGGCCACTGCCACGAGAGCGCCATCGTCCGCCGGATCGAGCGGCGCGGCGTGTCCGCGGCCGTCTCGGTTCGCCCCATCATCGATGACGGCGAGGGCAACGTGGCCGCCCTCCTGGCCGCCCCCGAGAACGACTATCTATTCGTGATGACTCCGTCCTCTCGATGATCTAGCGGACGGGATCGTCCGGCCCATCCAAATCCGCCCCGGCCACGTATGGGGTGGAACGTGTGGCGATTCCGCCACCGAGGAGGCAGGACGATGACGAGATTCCCTCTCATGGGGCTCGCCCTCGCCGCGGCTCTAGCTGCGTGCGGCGGAGGCGGCGACGACGACGGGGATGGCGACGCGCCGGATGACGGCGACGGCCTTCCCACCACACCACCGGAAGAGGTCGAGATGGTGGCCAGCGGGGGCTTCACCGACCCGATGGACGCGGTCGCGAGCCTGGACGGCACGACCTTCTACTTCTCCGCCTTCACGCCGGAGGACCGCCAGCCGGCGATCTTCTCGGTGTCGGCCGAGGGCGGCAGCGTGACAAAGCTGGCGGGCGGTCCGCCGCTGGAGAATCCGGCCGGGCTGCTGCTGTCGGCCGACGGCGGGACGCTGTACGTGGCCGACATCGGCGTGCGCGCCGGCGAGGCCGGCGACGACGCCGAGGCCGCGAGCCAGAGCGTCATGTACTCGCTGTCGGTCGGCGGCGGCGGCGCGCTGGCGGCGGTCAACGCCGACGGCATCGCCGAGGCGGCCGGGCTCGCGCTCGGACCGGACGGCGAGACCATCCACGTGACCGGCTACAACGCGGCGGGCCTGCCCGGGCTGTTCCGGCTGCCGCCCGGCGGCGGCGCGGCCGAGGAGATCCTCGTCGGCGCTCCGCTCGAGTCGCCCACCGGCGTGTACGTCGACAGCGACGGCGTGTCGTGGGTCATGGACCACCACCCGTCGCGCGCGCTCGGCGGCGCTCTGTGGGCGATCACGCCCGCGGGCGAGGCCACCGAGGTGGTAGGCAACCTCGGCCTTGCCGATCCGGGCGGCGTGTCCCTCGTCGCCGGCGGCGGCACCGCGGTCATCCCCAACACGACAGAGGACGGCGCCGGCCAGCTCACCACCGTCAACATCGAGAGCGGCGAGCAGACCGTCGTCGCGTCCCCCATGAAGGCCCCGGCCGGGATCCGCACCGCGCGCGAGGCCGGCGTGTTCGCGATCGCCGATTCCGAGGGCGACGCCATCTACCTGGCGCGCTGAGCGCGCACACCGAGTAACGGAGACGAGATCACAATGACCACCCAGAAGACCATCGCCGCCGCGCTCACGATCGCCGGCGGCCTCTCGATGTCCATCCTGAACCCAGGTGTGGCGAGCGCCTCGAGCCACCGCGAGGCGCCCGCCATCGCCGAGGATCAGTTCGCCGACAACACCGACGTCTACACGTTCATCAGCCCGGAGAACCCGGACAGCCTGGTGATCGTGGCCAACTACGTGCCGCTCTTGATCCCGTCGTCGGGCCCGAACTTCTACAAGTTCTCCGACAACGTGCGCCTACGACCTGCACGTCGACAACGACGGCGACGCCAAGGACGACCTGCTGGTCCGCTACCTGTTCAAGACCACCATCCAGAACGGCGACACGTTCCTCTACAACACCGAACACCATCGCGTCGCTGGACGACCCGGACCTCAACGTCCGCCAGACCTACGACGTCATCCTGATCGACAAGGACAGCGGCCGCCAGGACGTGCTCGCCGCCAACGTCCCGGTCGCGCCGTGGCACGTGGGCGACCGCACCTTCCCGAGCGGCACGTACGAGGGCGTGGCGCTGCAGGCCATCGCCAGCGCCGAGGGCGCCCGCTTCTTCGCCGGCCCGCGCGACGAGCCGTTCTTCGTCGACCTGCACGTGTTCGACCTGCTCGGCGTCAACGGCGCGCCGACCACCAACGGCGTCAACGTGATGTCGCTGGTGACCGAGATGCCGATCGCCAGGCTGGCCTACGGCGGCAAGCGCCCCGGCGCCCGGACCCCCGACAAGCAGAAGGTGCTCGGCATCCACGCCACCGCCAGCCGCCAGCGCACCCGTCTGCTCCACCGCGACGGCCCCGAGCGCAACCGCGGCGGGTGGATCCAGGTCTCGCGCCTGGGCTGGCCGCTGATCAACGAGGTCGTGATCCCGCTCAAGGACAAGGACAAGTACAACCGCTCGCGCCCGCAGTTCGACGTGGACAACTTCGGCGCGTACATCCTGTTCCCCGAGCTGCCGGGCCTGCTCACCGCGGTGCTGGGCGCTCCGTGTGGCGCGACCCCGCAGGGCGGGCGCACCGACATCGTCGGGCTCCTCGGCTCCGAACGGCACCACACCGGCCGACCTGCAGCGCATCGACGTCAGCGCGGGCCAGACCTTCGCCGACTCGTCGTTCCCCAACGGGCGCTGGCTCGAGGACGACGTGTTCGACATCGAGGCCACCGTGCCTGTGCAACGGCGCGGCGATCAGCGACAACGTCAACGCCAACGACCTGCCGTTCACCCAGACGTTCCCGTTTCTGGCCTCGCCGGTCTCGGGCAACCCGCTCTGATCACGACAGGAGCCTGAAACATGCGCATCTCGAGCATCGCCGTTCTCCTCCTGACCGCCGCGGTCATCACAGGCTGTTCGCATCGCAGCGCCGGCGATCCATCGCCGGTGGACCGAGATCGACAGTCGCTCCCCTCGGCCGAGTTCGCGCTCGGGTACCGGGCGGGCGAGGAGGCCGGCGAGCTCGAGATCGCGCGCGCGCAGCAGCCGATGCGCGGAAAGACCGGGACGGCGGGCGACTACGCCCGCCTCGCCCAGGCCTTCGTCCAGCGCGAGCGCGAGACGGCCGACTCGACCTACGCCGCCTACGCCGAGGACGCCCTGATGGCGGCCGAGGCGCGCGACCCGCGCGACCCGGAGGTGATGACCGCCTCCATCCTGCGCCTGCACCAGCAGCACCGGTTCGCACCGGCGCGGGACGCGGCGCGCCGCCTCATCGCGGCCGCGCCGGATCGTTCCATCGGATTTCTTCTGCTCGGCGACGCTCTGCTCGAGCTGGGCGACTACGCCGCCGCCACCGACGCATACCAGAGCGCGCTCGACATGCAGCCGGACCTGCGCTCCTACAGCCGCGGGTCCTACATCCGCTGGCTGCACGGCGACGTCGACGGCGCGCTCGAGCTCATGGAGCAGGCGATGCAGGCGGCCGGCCCGGGCGGCCGCGAGCCGCTGGCCTGGTGCTTCGTCGAGGTCGGCGACATGCTGCGCCGGCGCGGCAAGTATCGCGCGGCGTCCAACGCGGCCGAGCGCGCGCTCGAGCCTGGTGGCCGGCTACCTGCCGGCGCGCGCGCTGCGCGCCCGGGTGAACGGCAAGCTCGGCGTGCGCGACGAGGCCATCGCCGAGCTGACCGAGGTGGTGGCAAAGCGCCCCACCGCCGAGCACATCCTGGTCCTGGCCGAGCTGCTCGGCCAGGCCGGCCGCACCGCCGAGGCGGCGGCCCGCGTCGCCGACGCCGAGAAGCTGGCAGCGCACGATCCGCTGCCGCTCGCGGTCTACTACGCGCGCCACGGCCAGGCGACCGAGCGCGCGCTCGGCCTGGCCGAGCAGGCGGTGCGCGAGCGGCCCAGCATCTTCGCGCTCGACGGCCGGGCGCTGGCCCTGCTGCGCGCCGGTCGGGTTCCCGAGGCGCGCGCCGCCATGGCCCTGGCGCTGCGTCTGGACACGCCGAGCGCGGACCTGCACATCCACCGCGCGCTCATCGAGCTGGCCGCCGGCGACCGCGCGGCGGCCGCGGCCAGCCTGGGTCGGGCGCGCGCCATCGAGCCGGACGCGGACGGCGTCCTGGTGGCAGAGCTGGAGCGCGGCCTCGGCCGCAAGGAGATGAAGCGATGACCCTGACCATCACGCGCGCCATCGCGGTGGCCGCGCTCGTATCGACCCTGGCCGCGACGGCCGCGTGTACCGACAGCGGCGACCCGGAGCCTCGGCGCGCGGCGCCGGCCAGGGCAGCCAGGACCGCCTCGCTCGACTCGCGCAGCCAGTACGACCTGGCGGCCGCCCTGACCGAGGTCGAGCGCTCGCGCGATCCGGACCAGGTCGCGCTCGGCTACGAGAAGATCCGCGCGTCCTGGACCGGCAAGCGCTACCGCTGGCGGGTGCGGGTCATCGAGCCGCTGTGCCGCTCGCGCGACGCCTGCAACGTGCTGCCGTTCGACCGCGCCGGCCGCGACAAGGCGATCGTCCACGGCTGGATGCCCCAGCTCCTGCTCGACGACACGTCGTTCGCCGCCATCGGCCGCAGCTGCTCGGGGAAGCCGAGCTGCGAGATCGGCATCGAGGGCACCTTGAGCGAGCTCACGCTCGACACAGAGAACCCGACCTCGCTTCAATTCCGCGACGTGCGCGTGCTGTGACCCGGCCGGCCGCGGCTCACTCGGCCACTGGCTGGTAGATCTGGATCAGGTTGCCGCACGTGTCCGAGAACAGCGCGATGATGACCGGCCCGGCGCGGGTCGGCTCCTGCGTGAAGGCGACCTTGCGCGACCTGAGGCGCTCGAACTCGGCGTCCATGTCGCTCACCTCGAACGCGGCCAGCGGGATGCCCTGGGCGAACATCGCCTCCTGAAATGCCTTGCCCGCGGGATTGGCATTCGGCTCCAGGGAAAGGGCCGCGCCGTCCGGTCCTTCCGGCGACACGACGGTGATCCACCGGTACTCGCCCATGACCGGAAAGTCGTGCTGCTTCGCGAAGCCGAGCACCTCCGTGTAGAACCTGAGCGCCTTTTCCTGGTCATCGACCATGATGCTGGTCAGCTTGATCTTCATCGACTCCCTCGCTGTGGTGGCAACGCGGGTCAGTCTCGCCGCAGGCGCCCGGTTCAGGCTTCTCGAAAACTGCGAAACGCCGCCGCCGGCAGCAGGCCCAGGAGGCTGAAGCAGCCGGGCACCAGCTCGCGTGGGACCACGCCGGGCACCTGGATCATCGCCCGCATGCGCCGGCGGTAGGCCGAAGGGGTGGCCCCGACCCGGCGCGTGAAAAGCACGCTGAAGCTGCCCAGGCTGGAGAACCCGACCTCCATGCAGACGTCGGTGACCGAGTGCTGGCCGGCGGCGAGCAGCTGCTTGGCCCGGTCCAGCCTGGATTGCATCCGAAACTGGTGCGGCGTCGCACCGAACACGGCCTCGAAGATCCGGATGAAGTGGAACGGGGAAATAGCCACTTCTCTGGCCACGGCCTCTATCGACGGTGGGTCCTCGTCCAGATCGGACAGGATGTCGCGGGCCCGACAAAGATTCTTGAAGCTCTCGCGCGCCACCAGCATCGACTGCGGTTAGTCTACCGCGGCAGGTGACAGGCGGCGCCGCGAACTGCGCGCCGCGGGTCCGACCAGGCGTGTCGCTGTGCAGAAAGGCATCGCGCCGCCGCGTCGTGTGGAGAGAGAATGAGAGGAGATCCGATGGAGACACCGTGGCGCAGCGATCCGGCCCTGGTTGACAAGCTCCATCCTTTCTACCCGGACGACCTCCAGGTGCTGGCCCACGACGGTGAGCCGCGACGCACCGGTTGACGCCCCGAGCTTTGCTGGGTGCGGATCGGCGGGCACATGATGGGTCCCGAGCGACGCGTCCTGGCCTCCGACGAGTCGGCGGTGGCGCGCGACCCGCTGCCGCGAACCGTCTACTCGGGCGAGCTGCTCAACCAGCCGCACAACCTGACCTCGATCCGCCGCGGCGAGGCGATCCGCTTCTACGCCGGCGCCGGATGCGAGCATCCGCTGATGGTCACCCAGCAGTACCTGGCCGCGCGCGCGGAGTGGTGGATCGAGCCGTGCCGGGCGTGCGGGCTGTGCGAGGGGCTCGACCCGCCGCCCGTCATGGCCAGCACGCGCTTTCCGGGCGCCGACGTCATCCCGCTCATGTTCAGCTCGCACTGTCCGCTGTGCGGCGGCACCCAGGTCCTGCGCTGCGGCGACGGGCCGCGCTGAGCCGCCTCGCCCGTCACAGGTCGCGCAGGGCGACCCGGGCCGCGTTGTAGCCGCACATGCCGTGCACGCCGGCGCCCGGATGGGCGTAGCTCGAGCACAGATACAGCCCGCGCACCGGCATGCGGTAGCGAAACCAGGGGAACAGCGGCCGGAACATCAGCTGGCGGTGCCAGGCGTTGGAGCCGCCCCCGAGATCGCCGCCGACAAGGTTCGCGTCCATGCGCTCCAGATCGTCGGGCGCCACCGCGCGGCGGGCCAGCACGCGGGCGCGGAAGCCGGGCGCCAGCCCCTCGATGCGGCGATCGATGGCGTCGGCGAACGACTCGCGCAGCGCGGCCCAGCTGCCGGCAGAGGGCCGGCCCGGAACGCGCGAGTAGGCCCACAGCACGTGGCGCCCCGGCGGCGCGCGCCCGGCGTCGCTCAGGCTCTGCTGTCCGATGACGAGGTACGGGTTGGACGGCAGCGCGCCGCCGCGCACCTCGACGGTGAAGCGACTCAGGTCCTCGAGCGAGTCGCCGGCGTGCACGACCGCCGACTCGCGCGCCTCGGCCGCGCTCCACGGCACCGGTCCGTCGAGCGCCCAGTCCACCTTGAAGGTGCCCCAGCCGTAGCGGAACGCCCGCATCCTGCGCACCACCCGCCCCGGCACGTGCTTGTGCGTCGACCAGATCGAGCAGGAGCGACGGGGCCGAGGTGTCGCTCAGGATCGCCTTGCCGGCGCGGATCGACTCGCCGCCGGCCAGCACCACCGCGACCGCCCGGCGCTCGCGCACCTCGATCTTGTCGACCCGCGCGCCCAGGCGGATCTGGCCGCCGTGTGCGCGCAGCACGTCGAGCAGCGCGGCCGTGATCGATCCGGCTCCGCCGGCCGGCACGCCGTAGCCGCCGGTGGTGGCCATGGCGGCCAGCATGTAGCCGATGCCGGAGCCGAAGGCGTCGTCCGGGCCGACGTCGGTGTGCAGCGCCAGACCGGGGATGACCCGCCGCGCCGCCTCGGAGCGGAACCAGCGCCGCGACAGGCCGGCCCCGGTGCGCAAGAAGATGCCGGCCAGGCGCAGGAGCGAGAACGGAAGCAGGCGCAGCGCGGGTCCGATGGCGGGAAACGTCTCCAGCATGGCCGGCAGGAGGTGGCGCTCGACCTTCGCGTGCCAGCGCGCCACCGCGCGCATGCGCGCCCCATCGGCCGGCGAGCCGAAGCAGCGCTCCATGCGATCGAGATCGCGGGCCAGCACCGCCACGCTGCCGTCCGGGGCCGGGTGCGCGCTGTCGATCGGCGCGAAGGTCCAGCGCAGGCCGTGGGCGCCGAGATCGAGCGAGCGGAACGCCGGGCTGGCCTGCGCGAACGGAAAGAACGCCGCGCCCACGTCGTGCACGAAGCCGGGCAGGGTGGCCTGCTCGCTGCCCAGCGCGCCACCCGCGCGCTCCGGGTTCGCCTCGAGCACCAGCACCGACAGCCCCGCGCGCGCCAGCGTGCAGGCCGCCACCAGGCCGTTGGGCCCGGCTCCGATGACGACGACATCCGGGTCGGCCGACATGCAGGCGGCAAGGTAGCACCGGCGCTGCGCGGGGTCAGCCCCGGGCCGGGCGGGCGCCACCGTGGATCACTTGGGCGGGCAGATGCCGGCGTTGAACGAGCCGGTGAGCAGGCCCTCGGGACCGAAGCCGGCGGTGAAGCTGCCGGTCACCGCCGTGTCGTCGACGCTGTCGACCGTGACCGTGCCTCCCTCGGCCAGGATCTCGGGGACCGGGCCGTCGAGGCCCTCGACCCGGACGAACACGTGCGGCGCCTGCGGGTCGCACGGCATGGTGACATCGTCGCTGATCGGATAGTCGGTCACCCGGGCGGTGCCGCAGCCGAAGTCGATCAGCGCCGTCAAGCCCTCGCCCTCGGTCACCGCATCGCAGACGCGCTCGTCCTCCGGCATGGCCAGCACGAAGGCGTCGCCCAGCGGGAAGTCCACGTACCAGGCAGACTGCGCCTCCACCGTCTGTCCGTCGATGGTGCCGCGAATGACCGCCGAGCCCATGCCCGGGGGCGCTCCATCGTTGCCCGGAGCGGCGTCGGCCATCGTCGCCGCCGCCGGCATCCGACGCGGCCGCGTCGGCGCTGGAGCCGCCGCTGTCGGCGGCGCCGCCCCCGTCGTCATCTCCACCGCAGGCGACCAGGAGCAGGGTCATCGGGAGGGCCAGGTACAGGCGCATGACGGCAGCCTGGCGAACGAGGCTCGCTCTTGCAACCACGATCGAGGCAAGATGGGCCGGGTGCGTCACCCGTCGCACATTGCCGTCGGGAACGCGGGTTGCACTCGAAGGTAGTCCATGAGCGACCAGCGCGACGCAACTCCGCGTTCATCCGTCGAGACCGACCCTGACATCGTGCTGGCGGGGCGCGTCGCGCGCTGGGCCGACGTGGCCATGATCGATCCGATCGTCGGCCTGGTGGTGCCGGGGCTGGGCGACTTCCTCGGCGCCGGGCTCGGCCTCTACATCGTCGCGCTGGCCATCCGCAAGCGCGCGCCGAAGATCGTCGTCGCGCGCATGCTGCTCAACCTCGGTATCGACACGGCGGTCGGCGCCATCCCGCTGGCCGGCGACCTGTTCGACTTCGCCTTCCGCGCCAACATGCGCAACGTCGATCTCCTGCGCCGGCGACACGAGGCCGGGCGCGGGCGCCCGATCGACTGGGTCATCGTGGCCGGCGCGGCGCTCCTTTGCGCGGCCGCGCTGGCCGTGCCGGTCCTGCTGCTGATCTGGGTCTTCAAGGCGCTGTAGCGCCCGCCGCAGACCGCAGCGCGCCGATCTATTCCTTGGGCTCCGGGAACAGCTCGTCCGCGGGGCCTGCGGTCGCCGGCCGGCTCTGCGCCTGCGCCTGCGCCTGGGCCTGTCCGCGCACCATGCGCAGGTACGCGCGCGCGCGCCGGTCGCCCGGGTCGCGCTCGAGGATCGCCTCCCACTCGGCCATCGCCTCGTCGCGCCGGCCCAGCGAGTACAGCGTGACGCCGAGCGCGAGCCGCGCCGGCACGTACTCCGGCTTCGTCGCCTTGACCTGGATGAACTCGGCCAGAGCCGACTCGAGGTCGCCCATGTCGCGGAACACGTTGCCCAGCCGCGTGCGGATGTCGATGAAGGTCGGGCACAGCTCCAGCGCGCGCCGCAGCTCGCGCACCGCGTCGCCGTGCAGGCCCATGTCGGCGTAGGCCACGCCCAGGTCGAAATGCATGTTGGCCAGCTTGCCGCGCGCGAACGGATCCATGCTGCTGGGCTGCTGGTGCGAGTGGCTCATGGCGCCGGCGTAGACCTCGCGCGCCTTGTGGTACTTGCCGCGGTCGTTGTACGTGACCGACAGGTTGAGCGCGGCCTCGGTGTAGCCCGGGTTGATGCGCAGCGCGTTCTCGAACGCATCCTCCGCCTCGGCGAAGCGGCCCTGGTCGTGGAAGATCACGCCCAGCATGTTGAAGATGTCCGCGAACCCGCGGTTCTCCTTCACCACCTGCGACAGATACGGCTCGGCCTTGTCGTACTCGCCCGCCGTGTAGTGATCGCGGCCGAGTGCAATCAGCTGCCGCAGCCGGTCGTCCATGATCGCTATCTTAGCGCCGCGCCGGCACTATCTCCACACGCGCGGACCACGCAGAGCTACCCGGGAAGCTTGCCCAGCTCGTCGCGCGCGTCGTCCGCCCGGTCATCGTTGGGGTACTGCTTGACCAGGCGCTCCCACGCCTCACGGGCGCGGCGCGGCTCGTCCACCTCGATGTAGGCCTTGCCGAGCAGGTACAGCGCCTCCCCGTCGTAGCCGACCCCGCTGTGCTTGGCCAGCAGCCGGCGCAGGCGCAGCACCGTGCCCATCGGCTTGTTCCGGCTCCAGTAGAACCGGGCCACGTACATCTCGTGCTGGGCCAGCCGCCTGTTGAGCCGCCCCAGCAGCGTCTTGACCTTGGGCAGCTGCGGCGAGCGCGGGAACTTGCGCTCGAACTGGCTCAGCTCGCGGTGGGCGTCGGCGGTGGCGCTCTGGTCCTTCTCGAAGGAGGGGGGCAGGAGCCACAGGTCGCCGGGCAGCATCTCGTAGTAGGCCGAGCCGATGCGGAACGACGCGTAGCCGTTGCGCACCATCTCGTGGCTGGGATGGAACTTGATGAACGCCTTGTACGCGTCGATCGCGGTGGTGTAGTGCTCGGCGCCAATCTCGGCGTCGGCCTGGCGCAGCTCGGCGAGCACCGCGTACTTCGAGTACGGAAAGCGCGCCTTGATGAAGGAGAAGTACTTGGCCGCGGCGACCCAGTCCTCCTCCTTGAGCTCGCTCAGCCCGCGCTCGTAGTTCTGCTGCGCGGAGACGGAGTAGTCGACCTTGCCGGCGGCACCGCCGCCGCCGCAGGCGGACGCCAGTGCCGTTGCGAAGGCCGCGATGGCCAGAAGCTGGTGTGCCCGTTTCATCGTCGATCCGCCAAAGTGCGGCATTCTTCTATAGTCTCCGCCCGGAGCGCAGGTCAAGCCCTCCACTCTGACCCCTCCGCGGGTGATCCGGTTGCCAGGCCGGCGGGGCTATACTGGCCCCGCAATGCGCCTGAGCCGCTTTCGCCTGCTCCTCCCCGTCGTACTGGCCTGTGCCTGTGGCGGAGGAACCGCGCAGGAGGCGGCGCCGTCCGCCGGGGCGGCCGCCTCCGGGCCGAACCAGGACCTCGAGCAGCCACCCGCTCGCACCGAGGCGGTGCTGGCCGGGCCGCTCTGCCAGGGTGACGCGTGTCGCTGCCGCGAGAGCGACGACGACGCCGGCTCGCCGCCGGGTGGATTCAAGCGCTTCGAGGTCCGCCTGGGCCCGTCCGACGATCCGCTGTGGGCCACCGTCGACGGCATGGTGCTGTTCAAGAGCGACCAGCGCCCGGAGTCCTGCTTCTACGTCGACCTCAAGACCGGCAAGCACGCGGTGGCGCTGCGCGGCCGCGGCAAGCAGGGGCTGTCGGCGGCCATCGCCATCGCCGAGCAGGGCGGGGCCGAGGACGCGACCTGGTGGTACCGCACCTTCGACTTCCAGTGCGGCACGCCGGGGCAGTGCGATCTGGAGACGATCGAGAACTGGAAGCGAGAGGTCGCCAAGCTGGCCGGCAAGCACGATCCGTGCGGCTCGACCAAGGTGCAGGGCATGCGCTGGGAGACCGGCCGCATGCCGGATCGCAACCACCCGGACGACCTCGCGCTGCACCTGACCCTCAGCGTCTACGAGTTCACGCCCACCAACCCACCGGGCTCCGACGAGTGCGACAAGCGCGGCGCCGGCGGCGGCGAGGAGGGCGGCGCCGCCGAGTAGCCGTGTTCGTCTTCCCCGAGCCGTACGACGTCGTCGTGATCGGCGCCGGTCACGCCGGCTGCGAGGCCGGACTTGCGGCCGCTCGGCTGGGCGCGCGCACGCTGGTGCTGACCGGCAGCCTCGAGACGGTGGCGCAGATGTCGTGCAACCCGGCCATCGGCGGCGTGGCCAAGGGTCACCTGGTCAAGGAGATCGACGCGCTCGGCGGCGAGATGGCGCGCGTCATCGATCGCACAGGCATCCAGTTCCGCCGGCTCAACCGCTCCAAGGGGCCGGCGGTGCGCTCGACCCGCGCCCAGGCCGACAAGCGCCGCTACCGCGAGGCGATGCGCCAGGTGCTGGAGGAGCAGCCCGGGCTGTTCCTGCGCCAGGCCGAGGCGGTCGACATCCTCGTCGAGGACGGGCGCGTGCGCGGCGTCGCCACCAAGATGGGCGTGGCCTTCCTGGCACGCGCCGTCATCATGACCACCGGCACGTTCCTGCGCGGGGCGATCTACGTCGGCGAGGCGCGCGCCGCCGGCGGCCGGGCCGGCGAGGCGCCGGCGCTCGGCCTGTCCGAGTCGCTGGCGCGGCTCGGCTTCCCGCTGGCCCGGCTCAAGACCGGCACGCCGTGCCGCCTCGACGGCAAGACGCTCGATGTGGCCGGGCTCGAGGTGCAGCCGGGCGACGAGCCGCCGCCGCGCTTCCGCGTGCTGGCCCCGGCCGGCGAGCGGCCGCCGCTGCCGCAGCTCTCGTGCTGGTTGACCTACACCACCGAGCGCACCCACGACATCATCCGCCGCAACCTCCACCGCTCGCCGCTCTACCAGGGCGCCATCGCCGGGACCGGGCCGCGCTACTGCCCGAGCATCGAGGACAAGGTGGTGCGCTTCGCCGACAAGACGCGCCACCAGATCTTCCTCGAGCCGGAGGGGCTCGACACCACCGAGGTCTATCCCAACGGCATCTCCACGTCGCTGCCGTACGACGTGCAGCTCGAGCTGGTGCGCTCGATCCCGGGGCTGGAGCGGGCCGAGATGACGCGCCCCGGCTACGCCGTCGAGTACGACTTCATCGATCCGACCGAGCTCCTGCCCACGCTGGAGACGCGGCGCGTGCGCGGCCTGTACCACGGCGGCCAGATCAACGGCAGCTCCGGCTACGAGGAGGCGGCCGCGCAGGGCCTGCTGGCCGGCATCAACGCCGCGCTCGCGCTCGGCTTCGGCGGCGACATGAGCGAGCTGGTCCTGCGCCGCGACCAGGCCTACGCCGGCGTGCTGGTCGACGACCTCGTCACCAAGGGCACCCGCGAGCCGTACCGCATGTTCACCTCGCGGGCCGAGTACCGGCTGCTGCTGCGCGAGGACAACGCCGCCTGTCGCCTGCTCGACGATCGGGCGCCGGCTGGGGCTGGTCGACGACGAGCGCTGGCGCACCTACGAGGCCTTCCGCGCCGCGCTCGACGGCGCGCGCGAGCGCTCCGAGCGCCTGGCGCTGGGCCCGAACGAGGCGGTCAACGATCGCCTGCGCTCGCTCGGCTCGAGCCCGATCCATGACCGCCGCGTCACCCTTGCCGATCTCCTGCGACGGCCGGAGCTGGGCTGGACCGAGGTGGCCGCCGTGGCCGGCAGCGCCGGGTTCGAGCTGCCGGTCCTGTCGCCCGAGGTGGCGGAGCGGCTGGAGACCGAGGTCAAGTACGAGGGCTACCTGGCGCGCCAGCAGACCGACGCGCGCCGCCTGGGCCGGTTCGAGGAGCTGGCGCTGCCGCTCGACCTCGACTACGCCGCCATCCCGGGCCTTTCGCACGAGGCGGTCGAGAAGCTGAGCGCGTTCCGCCCGCGCTCGCTCGGCCAGGCCTCTCGCATCAGCGGCGTCACGCCGGTGGCGGTGACGCTGCTGTGGACCCACCTGGACGCGGCGCGGCGCCGGCGCGCCGCCGACCGAGACACGACCACGAGAGGGGAATCATGACGAGACGTACGCGTGGAACGGCCGCCATGGCCGGATTCCTGGCTCTGGCGGCGGCGGGCGGCGCGCGCGCCGGCGGTCTTTTCATCCCCGGCTACGGCAGCCAGGCGCAGCCGCGGGCCGGCGCCTTCGTGGCCAAGGCGGACGATCCGTCGGCGCTCTACTACAACCCGGCCGGGCTGGCCAAGCAGAAGGGGACGTCGATCCACCTCGGCTTCAACCTCGTCGACTTCAATCAGACCTACCAGCGCACCGGCTCGTACGAGGCGCCGGAGGAGGGCGCGCAGCCGTCCTGGGTCGGCCAGCCCTACGCGGAGGTCAGCGACAACTCGAAGCCGGCGGTCGGCATCGGCGGTTTCCAGGGCATCCCGCTCTTCGCCGTGGCCACCGATCTGGGCGGCGCGTCGCCGGTCGTGTTCGGCATCGGCCTCATCGCCGATCACGGCTTTCCCGAGCGCGAGTACAGCGAGGATTACCAGTTCGAGGATCCGGACGTCCCGCCGCCGCCCCAGCGCTACGACATCATCAACCAGGACGTGTCGGCGGCCTTCCCGTCGCTGGCGGCCGCGTACCGGATCGTTCCACAGATAGACCTCGGCGTGCGCGTGTCGTGGGGCTTCGCCGGCTCCAAGGGCAAGCAGCAGGTCTGGGGCATCCGCAACTACCCGGAGGACGTGCACCGCGACGGCCAGTTCGAGGTGGACGTGGCCGACAACTTCATCCCGGCCGCCGGCGTCGGCCTCCTGTTCCGGCCGGCCAGCATGATCGAGATCGGCGCCGCCTATCACACGCAGAAGTCGCTCCACTTCAAGGGCGAGGGCAGCGCGGCGCTGGGCAGCGGCCTCGGCCTCGGGGAGGCGGGGATGGAGTTCATCGTGCCGGAGAACCAGACGCCGCTGTGCGAGGCGGGCGGCACGGTCGCCTTCCTCAAGGCGTGCGTCAACTTCAAGCTGCCGCAGACCGCCAGCCTCGGCGCGCGCTACATCGTGCGCGACGGCTCCGGCGAGGAGCGCGGCGACATCGAGGTCGACGTGCAGTGGGAGGACTGGTCGGCGGCCTCCGATCTCGAGGTCATCGTCAACGGCAAGTCGGGGCTGACCGGGCTCAAGCTGAATCCTGCCTTCGTCCGCCACGGCTTCCAGGACACCGTCTCGGTCCGCCTGGGCGGCGCCTACGCCTTCGACGTGGGCGACGATCGCCTCGAGGTGCGCGGCGGCGCGGCCCACGACACCGCGGCGGCGCCTCTGTCGTGGACCCGCATCGACATCGACGGCATGGCGCGCACCACCCTCGGCGCCGGCCTGGCCTACAGCCTGCCCAAGATCCGCTTCGAGCTGGGCGGCGGCGTGGTGCTGGAGGCGGAGCGCACCGTCGGCGAGTGCAACACGAGCCTCGACCAGCTGGGCTGCGAGACGCCCGGCGCGCAGACGCCGCCGTCGGAGCGCGAGTCGCCCGACCCGATCCAGCCGCTGGCCGGCTCGGACAACCAGGTGCAGAGTCCGTTCAACGCCGGAACCTACTCGCAGGGTTACGTGCTGCTCAGCCTCGGCGCGACCTACACATTCTGAGGCCGGCGGAAGGCTGCGTGCCGAGTCGCCCGCCGCGGGTCATACTCGGGGCATGAGTACTTCACTGGAGAGGCGCTCCGGCTCGGCGGCCACCGGGCTGGTGCCGGCCGTGGCGAGCGGGTTCGTGCCCGGCCTGGGCCAGCTCCTCAACGGCGAGGGGACCAAGGCGCTGGGCGTGTTCGCGGTCGCCTTCGTGTGCGGCGCCGGGCTCATGAGTGGCCTCTTGGGCGGCATCCCGATCATCGGGGCGCTGGCCGGCCTGGTGGCCACGTTGACCTGGATCTACGCCGTCGCCGACGGCTACTTCAGCGCCCGCAAGAAGAGCTGAGCAGCGCCGGCAGTTCCCGAAGTCCCTGATCAGACATGCTTCGCCGCCCCGGAGGGGCGCGGCCGTCTCTGATATCCTCGCCCGGATGGACGCCTTCGATCAGTTTCAGGGTACCAGCCGGTACATCGCGTCGGACGAGCTGAGCCAGGCCGTGAACGTGGCGCTGGCCCTCGAGCGGCCGCTGCTGGTGCGCGGCGAGCCGGGCACCGGCAAGACGCTGCTCGCCGAGAACCTGGCCGAGGCGCTCGGCCTCGAGCTGATCCGCTGGCACGTGAAGTCGACCAGCAAGGCCATGGACGGCCTCTACGTCTACGACACGGTGGCGCGCCTGCACGACAGCCGCTTCGGCGACGGCGACGTCCACGACATCCGCCGCTACATCAAGCTGGGCCCGCTCGGGCGCGCCCTGGCCGCCACCGGGCGGGTGGTGCTGCTGATCGACGAGATCGACAAGGCGGACCTCGAGTTCCCCAACGACCTCCTGCTCGAGCTCGACGCCATGCGCTTCCGCATCGACGAGACCGGCGACGAGATCGGCGCCACGCCAGCGCCCGTTCGTCATCATCACCAGCAACAACGAGAAGGAGCTGCCGGACGCGTTCCTGCGCCGCTGCATCTTCCACTACATCGACTTCCCGGACGCGCGAGCTGATGGCGCCGCATCGTGCGCGTCCACCACCCGGACGTCGAGAGCGCCGTGCTGGACCAGTGTCTCGAGCTGTTCTACGGCCTGCGCGAGCTGCCCAAGCTGCGCAAGCGGCCGTCGACGAGCGAGCTCATCGACTGGGTATGCGCGCTGCGCCAGTCCGGCGTCGACCTGTCGCGCATCGGCGGCGGCATCCCGTTCCTCGGCACGCTGCTCAAGAACGAGCAGGACGTGCAGGTCGCGCTCAAGCGCGGCCTGGCGTAAGGCGGGCGACGGCGTGCTGGTCGACTTCTTCTACGAGCTGCGCCGCCAGGGCGTCGACGTCAGCACCCACGAGTGGCTCACGCTGATGCAGGCGCTCGAGAAGGGGCTGCACGACTCCAGCCTGGACGGCTTCTACCGGGTGGCGCGCGCTGTCTGCGTCAAGGAGGTCGGCCAGCTCGACGCCTTCGACGTGGCGTTCCTGGCTCACTTCCGCGGCGTGCGCTTCGAGGCGATGGCCATCACCGGCGAGCTGCTCGACTGGCTGAGCGACCCGCGAGTCCTCGAGAACCTGAGCGAGGAGGAGCGGCGGATGATCGAGCGGCTCGACCTCGACGAGCTGCGCCGCCGCTTCGAGGAGCGCATGCGCGAGCAGGACGGGCGCCACGACGGCGGCAACCGCTGGATCGGCACCGGCGGCACGTCGCCGTTCGGCCACGGCGGCAGCCAACCCGACCGGCATGCGGGTGGGCGGCTCCGGGGGAGGGCGCTCGGCCATGCAGCTGGCCGCCGAGCGCCGCTTCCGCGAGTACCGGCGCGACGCCATCCTCGACGTGCGCCAGATCGACCTGGCCCTGCGCCGCCTGCGCCGGCTGGGCCGCGAGGGCGCGCCAGACGAGCTCGACCTGGACGAGACAATCGCCGAGACCGCGCGCAACGCCGGCGAGCTGGAGCTCGTCTTCCACCCGCCCAAGCGCAACCGGATGAAGCTGATCCTGCTCATGGACGTGGGCGGATCGATGGAGCCGCACTCGCGCCTGGTCGAGCGCCTGTTCACCGCGGCGTCGCGGGTCGGGCGCTTCGCCCGCTTCCGCTCCTACTACTTCCACAACTGCGTCTATGACCAGGTATACGAGGACGCCGAGTTCCGCCAGCCGCTGGAGCTGGCCGACCTCATCGGCGAGAGCTCGCGCGACGAGCGGCTCGTCTTCGTCGGCGACGCCCTCATGCACCCGGCCGAGCTGCTGTCGGCCGGCGGCGCGCTGTACTACTACCGCAACAACCGCTCGCCCGGCATCGCGTCGCTGCGCCGCATCGCCGACCACTTCCGGCGCGCGGCCTGGCTCAACCCGGAGCCGGAGCGGTTCTGGCCGCGCAGCACCGCCGAGGTGATCGCGTCGGTGGTGCCGATGTTCACGCTGACCCTCGACGGCCTCGATCGCGCGGTGCGCTACCTGACCGGCGGCGCCGGCCATCCGCCGTCGGCATGAGGCGGGGCGGCAAGGCCGGCGTGGGGCACCGCTTCTCGCCGCGCACGCCGGCCGATCTGTCGCCCAACCGGCTCAGCCTGCTCGTCGATCGGCTGCGCGCCGAGGGGCGTGCATTGATCGATCTGACGGTCTCGAACCCGACCGCTGTCGGCCTGACGTATCCGGAGACGGAGCTGGCCGAGGCGCTGGCCGCCGGCGCCACTGCCGCCTACGCGCCGTCGGCGCGCGGCCTGCTGTCGGCGCGCCGCGCCGTGGCCGAGGTGCTGGGCGGGCGCGCCGCGGTTGACCCGGAGCACGTGTTTCTCACCGCGAGCACCAGCGAGGCGTACGGCTTCCTGTTCAAGCTGCTGTGCGCGCCGGGCGACCAGGTGCTGGTACCGCGGCCCAGCTATCCGCTGTTCGAGCACCTGTGCCGGCTGGACGCCGTCGACGCGCGCAGCTACGCGCTCGGGCCCGCGCCGCGCTTCGCGCTCGATCCGGACCGCGTCGAGGTCGAGCTGGGCCCGCGGGTCCGCGCCGTCGTCGTCGTCTCGCCCAACAACCCGACCGGCTCGGTGGCGAGCGCGGCGGCGCTGGCCGAGCTGGGCCAGCTCTGCGGCGAGCGCGGCATCGCGATCATCGCCGACGAGGTGTTCGCCGACTATCCGGCCGGCGGCGCGCCGGTGCCGAGCGCGCTGGCCGCCGGCGGCGCCCTGTGCGCGGCCATGGGCGGGCTGTCCAAGAGCTGCGGGCTGCCTCACTACAAGCTGGGCTGGATCGCGCTGGCCGGGCCGCCGGCGCTGCGCGACGAGGCCGCCTGCCCGCCTCGATCACATCGCCGACGCGTACCTGTCGGCGTCCGGACCGGTCATGCGTGCGCTGCCGCGGCTGCTCCAGCTCGGCGTCGAGATCCGGCGGGCCATCGCCGCACGCGTCGAGGCCAGCCGCGCCGCCGCGGCCCGCGCGCTGGCCGGCGCGCGCTCGGCCCGCCTGCTTCCGGCCGAGGGCGGCTGGTCGGCCGTGATCGAGCTCGGCCCGGAGACGGACGAGGAGGAGCTCGCGCTGCGCATGGCCGACGAGCACGATGTGCTCGATCCAGCCGGGCTACTTCTTCGACTTCGATCGCGGCGCGCACGCGGTGCTGTCGCTGCTCGCGCCGCCCGACGACATCGCGCGCGGCCTTGCCGGGCTGAGCGCCGTGCTGGCCGGGCGCTGACCGCGACTACTTACTTGGTCGGGTCGCTCTTCGGCGCCGGCACCAATCCGCCCTCGGGCGGCGGCAGCGCCTGGGTCCTGCCGGTCGGCCTGCCGGACTTGTCGGTCGGCTTCTGGCTGCCGGGCGCGCCGGCCTTCTCCTGCGCGGGAGGCTGCCCCGGCGACGACGTGGCGCCGCCCGGCGACGAGCCGGCCGGCGCCGTCGCCCCCTCCGGCCGCGGCGGCCGCTTGAAGAACGACATGAGCAGCTTGCTCTTCTTCTGATCCGCGGGGCAGTCCGGGTACGGGCCGGTGCGCACGGTGGCCGACATGCGATACGGCGTCTTCTCGGCGCTGACCGTGATGATGTTCATGCGCTGGCGCTCGCTCATGCGGATCGACTTGAAGCCGAGCTCGGTGAGGCGCGCCTCGAGGGCGGACTTGATGGTGGCCTGGTCGCCGGTCAGGCACTCCATGGCGGTGATGCGCAGGCCGCGCGCCGTGGAGATCGGCTCGCCGAGCGACGTGCCGCCCTTGAGAGCCGGCAGCATCGGCTTGACCTCCTCCACCGTGATCGGCTCGAGACCCAGCTTGCGGCCCAGGCCTTCGCGCGGGAACCGGTTGATCTTCTTCTTCGCGTCGCCGTCCGAGGTCTTCGAGTCGCCCGCCTCGCCCGGCTTGGCGCCGGACTCGGCCGGCTTGGACTCTTCCTTCTTGCAGCCGGACAGGGCGCCCGCACTGGCCACGGCGAGCAGGCCGGCGGCCAGGACTACCTTCGAAACGATCGAACCGCGCATCAGCGGATGATGGTCGGGGTGGCCCGATGCGTCAAGGCGGCGAGATGCCGAGCAGCTGCACGGCGTTGTCGCGGTAGACGCGGTCCAGCGCCGGCTGGGGCAGGTCGATGCCGTTGATCTTCCAGCTGCCCTGGATCGGCGTCGGGTGCGCGAAGTCACGGTCTGCGGTCTCGAAGTACCGCCAGCTCGCCTCGAAGAAGAGCTCCTCGTCGGCCGGAGTCGGCGGCTCCGGCCCGGGCGAGCCGAGCATGAGGTCGCCGGGCCGCGCGCCCACGCCGAGGTCGCTGCCGAACAGGATGCGGTCTCGATGGCGCAGGAACAGCTCGCGCATCGGCGGCGGCGCGGTGGCGGCCGATCTCCGGGATGCGCGCCGCGGTGTCGATGTAGAGGTTGCGATAGCGGTCGAGCAGCGCGGCCACTCGCTGCGGGCGCTCCGGCGCGTTGCCGAAGTGGACCGAGATGAAGGTCGTGCGCGGATGGCGCGCGATGCGTCGCTCCAGCGCGACCTGTAACTGATCCCACGACGGCACCGCGCGGCCGTACAGCGACCAGGCCGGGTGCAGGGCCAGCTCGGCGCGGCGCTCGTTGTCAGGCGCGACCGGGCGCCAGAACGCGATCGGATCGCCCGTGTGGATGGCCACCGGCATGCCGAGCTCGCCGGCCCGCTCGAACAGCGGATCGAGCTCCGGCGCGTCCACCGCGATGAGCGCGCCGGTCCAGTCGGCGAAGCCGAGACCGAGACCCTTTGCGATCTTCAGGCCGCGCGCGCCGAGGGCATGCGCGCGCGCCAGCTCGTCGGCCATGCGCGCCCCGTAGCCCGGCCCGGTGCGGGCCAGACCCCAGCTCGGCGTGGCGAACACGATCACGCGGCCGGGATGGCGCGCGGCCGCTGCCAGCTGCTCCTCGAGCCCGGCACCGGGCGCGCCGCCGGAAAGGTTGACCGCCACCGCGATGCCGCGGCGATCGAACAGCTCGACAGCGCGGTCGATGCCGCGAGGATCGAGGTGCGTGTGGACATCGATTACACGGCGCTTGGCTTCGGCCGTCGCCGCGGGCGGGGGTCGCTGATCGCTGTCGCGGTCGCAGGCGGCGGCGCAGGCGATGAGCGCCAGGGCGATGGCGGGGCGCCGCCCAAAACAGGTGACAGGTGACAGGCGACCGGAGACCGGAGACCGGAAACCGCCTGCGGCCGACTCGCCGTCTGCGACCGGCCGTGACGCTCCGATTCCGGTTTCCGGTGGCCTGTGGCCTGTGGCCTGTTGCCTGTTTGTTTTCACAGCCGGAGCGTCACGGCGGTGCCACCAGACCACCGCCGAACTTGCAGCACGCAGAGGAGCCGGCCGAGCTAGGGCTTCATCCAGTCCGGCAGCCCCGGCTTGACGATTCCCTCGGCGTCCCTCTCCTCCGACGACTTGTCGCTCTCGTCGGTGCTGGCGCTGGCGTCTTCCTTGTCCTTGTCGCGCGCCGGGCCGACCGCCTCGCCCTCGCTGTCTCCGGCCGGCTGTTCGGAGCCGTCCTCGCCGTCGGTCTCGGAGTCGTCCTGCGCGGCGGTGCGGCGGGCCAGCACCAGCGCGACCTCCTGCACCATCGCGTCGCCCTGATCGACGAGGTCGTCGAGCGAGATCTGCTGCTCGGCCGTGCTGTAGCCGGTCTTGCGCAGCGAGAGCTTCACCTGCTTGCTGTCGGTGGTGCGTCGCGACAGCCGCACGTCCACCGGGGTGAGCGAACGCTGGCGGCGCCCGTTGATCCACACCTGGGCGCCGGCCGGCTCGCTGGTCACGCGCAGCACCGACGGCTTTGCCTCGAGCTCGAACGCCTCCGGGTTGCCCGCCTCCGGCTTGAGCGTCATCTCGGCGAGCACGAAGCCGGCCTTGGTGAGCTTGACCTGGTAGTGCTGGCCTGGCGTCAGGCCGTGAAACGTCATCGGCGTCGGGCCGGACTGCGATCCGCCGATCAGCTCGGCCATCGCGCCCTCCGGCACGCTGGTGATCGTGACGTCCAGACCCTGCGGCGCCGTGGCGGCCGCGGTCTGCGCCGCGCCCGCCGGGGCCGTGGCGCCCTCACCCGCCGGCGCGGCCGGAGGCGGAGTCGGCGCGGCGACCGGCGTCGGGGCAGATTTCTGGCCGGCCCGCGGACTGGCCTCCTCGTCGTCGCCGCCCAGCAGCAGGAAGCCGCCGATGCCGACGATCAGCAGCACCATCAGCGCGGCGGCGATCCACGGCACGTTCGAGGCCTGGCGCTGCACCGGGGTCGCTCCGGTGACCGAACCCTGCGCGGCCGGCGGCTCCTGCTCCGGCTCGCCGGCCTCGTCCGACGGGACCGGCGGCACGATGCGCAGGCGATGCGAAGGCCGCGCCGCCTCGGCCGCCTCGTCGCGCGAGCCCGGCGGCAGCGAGAACGGGTCGGGGCGGTCGTCCATGTCGTCGGCCGGATTGCGCTCGGCGCTCAGACCCTGCTCGGCGCCGGCCCCCGCGAACGGCGAGCGGTTGGGCAGGTCGTGGAAGATGGGCGCCGCCGCGGCCGACCCCGACGCCTGCACCGAGATGGGACCGCTCTCGCGAGGACCGGGCGGGCGCGACAGGCGACCGCGCCGCTCCACCGTCACGTCCTCCTCGAGCGACTTGCCGAACGGCACCGGGTTGGCGCCCGACTCATCGGCCACGGATCGCCGCGCCAGCGCGTCGAGCGCCGCCACCTTGGTCGCCTCCTCGAACGCCTCGTCCGGGAACTCGTCCAGGTCGGCGTGGAACGGCTGCGGGCTGGGCAGCGGCGTCACGTCCTCGCTCTTGCCGGTGATCCTGGTCATGCCGACGCCGAGCAGGGTGCGGCGCGACTCGGCCTGGGCCAGCCCCTCGAGGATGTCCTTGGGCGCGACCTTGGTGGGCACATTGCCGAACGCGACCTTGGTCGGCGTGTCGAGGAACGATTCGGGCGGCTTGCCCAGCTTCGCGGTCTTGTGAGCCAGGATCTTCTCGAGCACCTCCTGGCTCTCCGACGGGAGGCGATCGAAGCGCACGCCCATGCCGGGCGCGACCCCGGATCGCGTGGGATCGAAGTCGCGCGTCCACACGACAGTGCCGTCGCCGGTGATGAGCGGCGAGGCGTCCTTGAGCTGGAACTCGAACTTGAGGTTGGTCCCGACCGGCAGCGGATCCTTTGTGCGGATGAAGATGCCGCCGTGGCTGATGTCCACCGAGTAGCGCTCGATGAACTGCTCGAGCGTCGTGCTCTTGAACTTGATCTTCAGCGTCACCGGCGTTCGGCTCGCTGTTCGCATGTCGGTCGTTGCCAAAGCTCCCCCAGCGCCGACGATCGCCACGAACGGACGCGAACGACGCGGCCGATCCTCCGTGCGCAGTCGCCTGCGATTCTTCGATCTTATGTGGATGACGCGAGCAAATGCAACGAGGTTGGCGAGCGCGATCCTGCTTCCCTGTCGGCTCCGTTCGACCACGTCGCATCCGCCGCAGCGCACCCACCCGCCACCACAGCACTGTGTCGACACGCGTCGCCGTACCGGACATGCCGTGACGGTCGCATCATCCGACGCGTTGCGGCCGCGACCGATCGCGTCGCGCGCGCGAGCGCGATGCGCCGGCCGACGATCGCACCGGCGCGGGTGCGTCGGCGGCTGCCAGCGATGCGCGTCGCGATCGATCGGCCACTGGATCGGAGACCCCTTCGTGGGGCGCGTGCGTCGGGGGCGGGCGTCCGGACGGAGCGTGCCGGCTGGCCGTCGGGCTGGCTGCGCAGGGAGCGGACACGTGCGCCGACGGGTGGTGTGGGGGGGAGTAGGCCGGTCCCTGCGCCGTCGGTGGCGTCGGGAGCACGCGCGTTGACGCGGGGGAAATCCACGCCATTCTAGGAGTGTGGAGTTCCGGCAGTTCGAGCGCGAATTCCTGCGGCTCGCGTTCACGTCCTCGATCGACCTGTCGCCTGCGTCGCTGGCATTCGTCACCGGCATCCCGGTACGCGAGGCGGAGAAGCATATGCAGGTGCTGGTATCGCAAGGGGTGCTGGAGCTGACGTCCGACGACGACGGGCACCTCGTGTACGGGATGCCGGATCGGCCGAGCCAGCCGATGGCGCTCGACGATCCGGCGCTGGCCGGGCCGCGGCTGACGGCGGGTGGCCTGGCCTTGTCGCGGGGCGCTCTCGATCACGATGGGGCGTCGCTTCGCCCGGCGCATGCGCTGGTGCGGCGGGATGTCACCCCCGCTGTCTGGCAGCCGAGGAGGGTCGGGTCGGGGCAGGCGGTCGCGTCGATGTTTCTCAACGCGATGGTCTGTCCGGGGGTGGGGAGTCTTGTCGGCGGGAAGACGGGAACCGGGTTGGCGCAGCTGACGCTTTTCTTGATCGGGTTGCCGCTGGCGGTGATTGCGGTGGGGGTGCCGTTGATAGTGGGGGCGTGGGTATGGGGAATCGCAACTGGCGCTCAGTTGATTGCGGAGGCGCGGGACTGACGGCTGGGGGGCGGTCGGGATTCGGGTCGGGGGTTTCGGCGTTGGGGATTTCGGGTTTGGGTTTCGGGATCGGGTTCGGGGTCGGGATCGGGGACGGGGACGGGGACGGGGTCGGGGTCGTTGGTCGCGGTGGTTCTTCGCGTTGATCGGTGATCGTCCTCTGGACGGGACGTGGGTTTCGTTGAGGTTGTGGTTCTTACCAGCCTGCGGCGCAGGAACTGTGCCGGCGCTTGCTTGGCTGGTGGACGTGGTCGGGCGCCGTCACAGTTCCTGCGCCGGGGGTTGGGTATGAACCACAACCTCAACGAAACCCACTTTGCGTTTCCCGCGGATCGACTGGTCGCCTATCAGGTGGCAAAGGAGGTGCTGGCCGAAGTCGTTCGGCTGGCTGCGACGTGGACGGCGTCGTTGCGTGACCAGGCAGAGCGCGCTTGCGAGAGCGCGATGCTGAACGTCGCCGAGGGGGCGTCGCAGCCGCCGGGCACTCGGGCCAAGCGGCGGCACTACGACATCGCGCTGGCGAGCACGGGCGAGATCGCTGCGGCGCTCGACGCGGCTGCCGTGCGCGGGCTGTCACCGGCCGACGAGCTGGCCGGCGCGCGACAGCGGGTCGCGCGGCTGGGCGCGCTGGTCTTCGGCCTCGTGCGCAGCGCGCGTCGATAGCTCAGCCGGGCGCGGCGGTCACGGCCGCCGCGCCCCTCGCGTGACCATGCTCGGTCGCCGCCCCGAGGCTCGTCCCCATCCCCGTCCCCGATCCCAGGCGTGGGCCCCCCCGGTTCCCTACTCCTCGTCGCGGGCCGGCGGGAGGCGGGAGAGGGTCGAGTGGCCCAGAAGCGTGACCTGGCTTCGTTCGCGCAGGCGGCGGCGGATCTTTTCGCGCTCGGCGGCGCTGCGCTGGACGGCTTCGGCGGCTGCGGTCAGGTCGGCGAGGAGGGGCTCGAGGTCGGGGAAGGGGAGGAGGGCCTGGGTGCGGGCGGCGAGGATGCGGGCCTCGACGTCGCGGAGGCCGGCCAGGGCGCGGTCGCGGTCGCCGGCGGCGCGGCGGGCCCAGGCCTGGTCGACGGCTGTCGCGACCGAGAGGCGGAAGCGCTCGAGCATGACCTCGTGCGCTGCCTCCGCCAGCGGGCATGCGGGGCAGCTCGATGCCGATGATCGAGCCGTCGCCGGGGCGGCCGTCGGCGGTGCGGTAGGTGAGGCGCGCGGTGATGAGGTGGCGCGACTCGCTGTCCGGGTCGCGCGCGACGCGGAACAGGACGAGGCGCGGCGCGCCCGCCGCCACCTCGCCCACCTCCACCACCAGTCCGTCGTCGACCGGGCGCGAGGGCAGGCGGTGCAGCAGATCGACGGCCGTGACGTGCTCGTGCGGGACGAGCTTGAGCTCGGCCTGGGTCGCGGCGATGGCGAAGAGCCCGGCCAGCTCGCGGCCGAACGCGGCCGGGATGTCGGCCGGCGTGGCCAGGTAGTGGAAGCCGCCGCGGCCGCGCCGCGCCATCTCGGCCAGGAGCTCGTCCTCGAAGCTCTCGCCGATGCCCATCGCGGTCACCGTCACGCCGGTGTGCCACTCCGCCTCGACAAGCGAGCAGAGCTTCTCGCCGTCGGTGATGCCGACCGACGGCTGCCCGTCGGTGAGCAGCACCAGGCGCGACAGCCCGCCGCGCACGTAGCCGGCCCGGATGCGCTCGGCGCCGGCCTTGATGGCGCCGGCCAGGTTGGTGCCGACGCCGGTCTCGAGCTCGGCCAGCGCGCGCGCCAGGGTGGCCGCGGCCTCGGGCGTCACGCGCTCGGGGCCGAACACGACCCGCACGCTGCCGTCGAAGGCGAGGATGGTCAGGCGATCGCGCGCGTCGAGGCGGTCGACCACCTGGGTGGCGGCGCGGACGGCCTGGGCGAAGCGCGGTCCGCGCATCGACGACGAGCGATCGATGACCAGCGCCAGGTTCACCGGCGGTCGCTCGGCGCTCGGCTCGGCCTCGGCGGTCAGCCGCGCGAGCAGGTGCACCGTCGCGCCGCCGTCGGAGACCTCGGCCAGCACGTCGAGTCGCAACAAACGATGCTCGGCGGCCGGCTCCACTACCCGGCATCGTAGCACTCGTGTAGAGTCCACTGCCATGCCGAGCTCGCGGCCGATCCGCCGGGTCCTGGTGGCGAATCGCGGCGAGATCGCGGTTCGCGTGATGCGTACGCTGCGCGAGCTCGGCGTCGAGAGCGTCGCTGTCTTCAGCGAGGTCGACCGCCGCGCCGCCCACGTGCTGATGGCGGACCGCGCCGTGGCCATCGGGCCGGCGCCCGCCGCGCAGAGCTACCTCGACATCGAGCGCATCCTCGACGCGTGCCGCGCCTCGGGCGCCGACGCGGTGCACCCGGGCTACGGCTTTCTGTCGGAGAACGCCGAGTTCGCCGCCGCCTGCGCGCGCGCCGGCGTCGCCTTCATCGGCCCGCCGCCCGGCGCCATGCGCCTGATGGGCTCCAAGACCGCAGGCGCGCGCCGCTGTCACCGCGGCAGGTCTGCCGGTCGTGCCCGGCGACAGCGGCCCCGACGGTGCCGGCTTCCCCGACGCGGAGCGGGCCGCGCGCGCCGCCCAGACGATCGGCTTCCCGGTGCTCATCAAGGCGTCGGCCGGCGGCGGAGGCAAGGGCATGCGCCTGGTCCCCGACCCGGCCGGCTTCGCCTCGGCGTTCGAGAGCGCGCGCCGCGAGGCGCAGTCCGCCTTCGGCGACGGCACGGTCTACCTCGAGCGCGCCGTGGTGCGGCCGCGCCACGTCGAGATCCAGGTGTTCGCCGACGGCCGCGGCAACGCGATCCACCTGGGCGAGCGCGACTGCTCGATCCAGCGCCGCCACCAGAAGGTCATCGAGGAGGCGCCGTCGCCGGCGGTGACCGCGGCGCTGCGCGAGCGCATGGGCCAGGCCGCGGTGCGCGCCGCGCTGGCCTGCGACTACGTCGGCGCCGGCACCGTCGAGTTCCTGCTCGCGTCCGACGGCGCCTTCTACTTCCTCGAGATGAACACGCGGCTGCAGGTCGAGCACCCGGTCACCGAGATGATCCACGGCGTCGACCTGGTCGCCTGGCAGATCGCGGTGGCGCGCGGAGAGGCGCTGCCGTTCACGCAGGCCGAGATCGACGCGCGCCGGCGCGGCGCCGCGGTCGAGTGCCGCGTCTACGCCGAGGACCCGGAGCGCTTCCTGCCCTCGCCCGGCACCATCACCCACCTGCGCGTGCCCGGCGGCCCGTTCGTGCGCGACGACTCCGGCGTGTACGAGGGCTGGACCGTGCCGGTGCACTACGATCCGCTGCTGTCGAAGCTCATCACGTGGGGCGACGACCGCGCCCAGGCGCTCGCCCGCATGCGCCGCGCGCTCGACGAGTACGTGGTGCGCGGCATCCGCACCAACCTGGCCTTCCACCGCCGCATGCTGCGCCACGAGCGCTTCCTGGCCGGCGAGTACGACACCGGCTTCATCGAGCGCGAGCGCGCGTCCCTCCAGCCGGCGCCGGACATGGGCGGCGACGGCGACGACCCGGGCGCCCTCGGCGTGGAGCTGGAGCTGGCGCTGTCGGCCGCGGCCATCGACTGGACCGCGCGCGGCGGCAACGGCCACGCATCGTCCGGCGCGACGCGCGCCGAGAGCGAGCCGGGCAGGGCCGCCTCGGCCTGGCGCTGGTCGACAGCGCGGGGCTGGCGACGCTGATCCGGCCGCCTGCCGGACCGTCGCTCCGACTTGTCACAAGCCGGGCGTACTCTGGACCGCGGTTGACGAATCCGGGGCAGGCGCGTAGAGTTACGCGGGCTCGCGGCGTTCGTATAAACCACTGAAAACAAAGAAAAAACATGTCGAAACAGACCAAGTTCGTCTTCGTCACCGGCGGAGTGGTTTCCTCGCTCGGCAAGGGTCTGGTATCGGCCTCCATCGGCGCGCTGATGGAGAACCGGGGGCTTCGCGTCGCCAACATCAAGCTCGACCCCTACATCAACGTCGACCCCGGCACCATGAACCCGTTCCAGCACGGGGAGGTGTTCGTCACCGACGACGGCGCCGAGACCGACCTGGACCTGGGCCACTACGAGCGCTTCGTGTCGAGCCGCATGTCGTCGCTCAACAACGTGACCACCGGCCAGGTCTACGACACCGTCATCCGCAAGGAGCGCGCGCGGCGAGTACCTGGGCGGCACCATCCAGGTGATTCCGCACATCACCGACGAGATCAAGAACCGGGTCCTGGCCTGCGCCGAGGGCCTCGACATCCTCATCGTCGAGGTCGGCGGCACCGTCGGCGACATCGAGTCGCTGCCGTTCCTCGAGGCCATCCGCCAGCTGCGCGTCGAGCTCGGGCGCGCAGAACTCGGTCTCGGTGCACGTCACCTTGCTGCCGTACATGCACGCGGCCGGCGAGCTCAAGACCAAGCCGACCCAGCACTCGGTCGGCAAGCTGCGCGAGATCGGCATCCAGGCCGACCTGCTCGTCTGCCGCAGCGAGGTGCCGGTCGACCAGGGCGCTGCTGAAGAAGATCGCGATGTTCTGCAACGTCCCGTTCGACGCGTGTCTTCACCTCGCCGGACGTCGACACCATCTACCAGCTGCCGCTCGTCCTGTGCGACCAGGGCCTCGACGACAAGCTCAGCCAGCTGCTCAACATCTGGTCGCGCGCGCGCGCGCCTGACCGGGTGGGAGGAGCTGGTCGCGCCGCATCACGCAGCCCGTCAGCGCCGCGGTCGACGATCGCTTCGTCGGCAAGTACGTGCAGCTGGTCGAGTCGTACAAGAGCCTCAACGAGGCGCTGATCCACGGCGGCATCGGCCAACGACTGCCGGCGTCGACATCGACCACATCGACGCCGAGGACATCGAGCAGCAGGGCGCGGACAAGGTCCTCGCCCAGGCCGACGCCATCCTGGTGGCGCCCGGCTTCGGCGCGCGCGGCACCGAGGGCAAGATCGCCGCGGTGCGCTACGCGCGCGAGCAGCGGCGTGCCGTTCTTCGGCATCTGCCTCGGCATGCAGCTGGCCGTCGTCGAGTTCGCGCGCAACGTGTGCGGACTGCCGGGCGCCAACTCGTCCGAGATCGTCCCCGAGACGCATGCATCCGGTCGTCGACCTCATGCCGGACCAGCGCGGCGTCACCGACAAGGGCGCGACGATGCGGCTGGGCGCCTACCCGTGCGTGCTCGAGCCGACGGCACCCGCGCGCCGCGGCCTACGGCACGGCCGAGATCAGCGAGCGCCACCGCCACCGCTGGGAGGTCAACAACAACTATCGCGATGCGCTGGAGCAGCACGGCATGGTGCTGTCCGGGCGTCTCGCCCGACGGCCGGCTGGTCGAGATGATCGAGCTGCCCAGCCACCCGTACTTCGTGGGCTGCCAGTTCCATCCCGAGTTCAAGCTCGCGCCCGCTCGAGCCGCACCCGCTGTTCGTGACCGTTCATCGCCGCGGCCGTGGCGTACGCGGTGCAGCGCGAGAAGCCGGCGCTGGCGACTGCCCGCGGGCAGAGCGGCTCGCCCCCGACCCAGATGGGCGCCCGGGCCTAGCGGCTCCGACCGCCTCCGATCGCGACCTTGCAGCGTCGGAGGCGATGCCGGGCACAGGGCCTCGGCCTGCGCGGCCGTCGACGACTCCAGCTCGGAGACGTCGACGAGCACGAAGAATGCCAACCGTCAAGCGCTAAGCAATTTTCAGGCCACTGGGCTAGGTAGCGCTTTACAGTCTCGTGCCAGCTCTGTATCCTGCATTCGAGGGGCCGGTTCTCGGCCACGTTGTAACTCGACGGAATAAGAGAGGATTCGCTCATGGCGATGGAGATGAGGCAGCAGCTCAAGCTGAGCCAGCAGCTGGTGATGACACCCCAGCTGCAGCAAGCCATCAAGCTCCTTCAGCTATCCCGGATGGAGCTGGTGGACATGGTGCGCGAGGAGATGCTCGAGAACCCGATTCTCGAGGACGACATCGAGGTCGGCGGGGAACAAGGAAGGCGGACACCAGCTCCGTCCCGGACGACGAGGTCATGGTCCGCCAGGTCGAGCAGGCCGGCAACACCGAGCTGCCGGCCATGGAAACGCAACACGGAGACGCCGGCGGCCGAGGTCAAGGCGGACGGCTCGGCGGTCAACGAGATCGACTGGGAGAACTACCTCGACAACTACAGCATGGCGCCGCCCATGCCGTCGTACCGCCCCGATTCGGACGAGCTGCCGTCGCTCGAGGCCACCCTGACCCGGACCGAGTCGCTGCACGACCACCTGGTCTGGCAGCTCAAGATGTCGGACATGAACGACCAGCAGCTCGAGATCGGGATGCTCATCCTCGGCAACATCGACCCGGACGGGTACCTCAAGGAGCCTCCCATGGAGGACCTGGCCGCCGACCTCGACTGCAGCCTCGAGCTGATGGAAGAGGTGCTCGAGAAGATCCAGAAGTTCGACCCGGTCGGCATCGGCGGCGCGCAACCTCGAGGAGTGCATGCTGATCCAGGCCATGTTCACACGGCCAGGACGACGACCTGGTCGTCAAGATGATCAAGTCGCACCTCGGCAACCTCGAGAAGAAGAACTACCAGGCCATCGCGCGCGACCTGAAGTCGCCGATCGAGGAGGTCTACGAGGCGGCCAAGGTCGTCATGGAGTTCGACCCGCGGCCGGGCCGCCAGTACTCCTCGGACGAGCCGCACTACATCACGCCGGACGTCTACGTGCACAAGGTGGGCGACAAGTACTTCGTCGTGCCCAACGACGACGGCCTGCCCAAGCTCAAGATCTCGTCGTTCTACCGCGCCGCGCTGGACGACTCGAAGGGGGCCAAGGAGTACATCCAGGACAAGCTGCGCTCGGCGCAGTGGCTGATCCGCTCGATCCAGCAGCGCCAGCGCACGATCATCAAGGTCACCGAGTCGATCATCAAGTTCCAGCGCGACTTCTTCGACAAGGGCATCGCCTACCTCAAGCCGCTCATCCTGCGCGACGTGGCCGAGGACATCGGCATGCACGAGTCGACCGTCTCGCGCGTGACGACGAACAAGTACGTGCACACGCCGCAGGGCATCTTCGAGCTGAAGTTCTTCTTCAACTCGGGCATCTCGCGCACCAACGGCGAGGACCTGGCCTCCGCAGGCGGTCAAGAGCAAGATCAAGGGGCTCATCGACGAGGAGGATCCGAAGCGTCCGCATGTCGGATCAGAAGATCGTCGAGAAGCTGCGCGCCACCAGCATCGACATCGCGCGCCGCACGGTGGCCAAGTACCGCGAGCAGCTTGGGATTCTCAGCTCGTCGAAGCGCAAGCGCGTCTTCTGACATTCGTGCGCCGCCCCGGGCGCCGCCGCCCGGGTGAACGCTTCACGGCCGCCGAAAAGCGCCAAAAACGAGAAGTTTCACCGTTTGGTGCGCTTGGGGCTTTGGCGCTTCCCTTAGGATAGATCGGGTATCGCCGAAACTGCCGAGGGGGTCTGAGCATGCAGTTCTCCGTGACGTTCCGGCACATGGACGCGACCGACGCCCTCAAGGGCTACGCCAAGGATCGGCTCGAGAAGATCCGCAAGTACTTCCCCGAGCCGATCTCGATCCACGTGGTCATGAGCACCGAGCGCTTCCACCACCGCGTCGACGTCAACGTGCAGCTACACAACGGCTTCAAGATCGCAGGCACCGAGACGACCGAGAACATGTACTCGTCGATCGATCTGGTCTCGGCCAAGATCGAGCGCCAGGTGCGCCGCTACAAGGACAAGCTGCGCGCGCACAAGGTCCGCGAGCTCGAGGGCGTGGCCGTGGTCCACACCGTGCTCGCCGAGGTCCGAGTCGGTGCCGATCGACGCCAGCAACGGCGGCGGCGACCACGCCGCCACGGTGGACCAGGACGCTCTGCCGGTCGTCATCACGCGCGAGACGGTGCAGGCCGAGCCGATGTCCGCGTCGGAGGCGATCATGCAGCTCAACCTGTTGCATGCGCCGTTCCTGATCTTCCGCAACGACCAGACAGGGCAGATAAATGTCGTGTATAAACGGGATGATGGGGCTTACGGACTGATCGAGGCCACGGCGTTTTCGTAGCCGGCAGGGATGTTCCCGAAAGCCGTGTGCTTTCGTTTCATTGTGCTAGTCTGCCGCCGCTCCCCATGAAGATCGTCGACCTCATCCGGCGGGATATGGTCTTCCCCGACCTTGCGGCAGACAACAAGTTGGGAGTGCTGCGGGAGCTGGCTCTGCATCTGGCCGAGCGGCAGGGCAAGATCAGGGTGGAGGACCTCACCCGGGTGCTGGTCGATCGCGAGGAGCTCGCCTCCACCGCGATCGGCGAGGGCGTCGCGGTGCCGCACGGCAAGATGCGAACCGTCGACGGCATCATCGCCTGCCTGGGCCGCTCGCGCGGCGGCGTCGACTTCGGTTCGATGGACGGCCAGCCGACCCATCTGTTCTTCGTGATGGTCGCGCCGGAGAGCTCGACCGGGGCGCACCTCAAGGCGCTGGCGCGGATCAGCCGCGTGTTCAAGGACGGTGGGTTCCGCCGCCGGCTGCTCGAGGCAGCGGACGGGGACGCGATGTACGAGATCATCGCGCAGGAAGACGCCAAGTACTGATGGTCAGGGGCGGCGAGCGAGTCAGGCGGTCAGGGGGCAGGATGTCCGAGGGGGTGACGATCGAGCAGCTGCTGCGCGAGACGGGCGGCGAGCTGCTGCTGACCCTGCGGGCCGGTCGGGCAGGGCTGGATCGCTCCATCGCGGTGCCCCGCATCCAGAAGCCGGGCCTGGCCCTGGCCGGGTACGAGGAGCAGCTGCACCAGGAGCGCCTGCTCACCCTGGGCGGGACCGAGATCGAGTACCTCTTCTCGGCCCAGCCGGAGCAGCGCAAGCTCGGCATCGACACGGTGCTGGCCGCGTCGCCGGCGTGCGTGGTGGTGACGCGCGGCCTGGTGCCGCCGCCCGAGCTCGTCCTCGCGTGCGACGAGCACCGCGTGCCGCTCATCATCTCGTCTCTGGTCAGCGCCGAGTTCATCGGCCGGATCACGCACTACCTGCAAGACAAGCTGTCGCCGTCCACGTCGCTGCACGGCGTGCTGCTCGACGTGCTCGGCATCGGCGTGCTGCTGCTCGGCAAGAGCGGCATCGGCAAGAGCGAGGCGGCGCTCGAGCTGGTCGTGCGCGGCCACCGGCTGGTCGCCGACGACATCGTCAACATCCGCCGGCTCGGCCCCAACCTCGTCTACGGCTCCGGCTCCGGCATCATCCGCCACCACATGGAGATCCGCGGCCTGGGCATCATCAACATCCAGGACCTGTTCGGCATCTCGGCGGTGCGCGACGTGAAGAAGATCGAGCTGGTCATCGAGCTCTCCGACTGGGATCAGGACGCCGAGTACGATCGCCTCGGCGTCGACGAGGAGGTCTACATCGTCCTCGGCGAGGAGCTGCCGCTGCTGCACATCCCGGTGCGGCCGGGCCGCAACGTGTCGACCATCATCGAGGTGGCCGCGCGCAACCAGCTGCTCAAGATGATGGGTCACCACTCGGCGCGCGAGTTCCAGGACCGTCTGAACCAGGCCATCGCCGAGGCTCGGCCGCGGAGGTTCGACGCCGATCTGATCGAGTAAGTCGGAGCATGCTCATCGTCATCGTCACAGGTCTCTCCGGGGCGGGGAAGAGCACGGCGCTGCGCGCGCTCGAGGACATCCACTTCTACTGCGTCGACAACCTGCCGGTGCCGCTGGCGCCCGCGCTGGTCGAGCTGATGGCCCGCGTCGGGGTGAGCGAGGTGGCCCTCTCGGTCGACGCCCGCCAGCACCTGCTTCCTCAGCGCCTATCGCGACATCGTCACCACGCTGCGCGCCGACGGGCACCGGGTCGATGTGCTGTTCCTGGAGGCGCCCGACGACGTGCTCCTGCGCCGCTACTCGGAGACGCGGCGCCGCCACCCGCTGTCGGGCGACGAGCTGTCTGACGGCATCCACCGCGACCGCGAGAGCCTGGCGGTGCTGCGCGACGACGCCGCCGTGGTCAACACCGGGCCGCTCAACGTGCACGAGCTGCGCGCCATCATCCAGGAGCGCTACGGCCGCACGCAGGGCACCCTGGCGGTGACCCTGCAGTCGTTCGGCTACAAGCACGGCCTGCCGCCGGACTCGGATCTGGTCTTCGACGTGCGCTTTTTGCCCAACCCGTACTTCGTGGGTGAGCTCAGCGCAGGGGACGGCCGCGAGCCCAAAGTCGCGGAGTTCGTGCTCGCCAGCGCCCTGGGGACGGAGCTGGTCTCCCAGCTGGAGAGCTTCCTGCGCTTCGCGCTGCCGAATTTCGCCAGAGAAGGTAAGCTCTACTTGACCGTCGCCGTCGGCTGCACGGGCGGGCGGCACCGGTCAGTCGCCGTCGTCGAGGAGCTCTACCGGCGACTGGGGGCGGAGTGGGATGTGGTCGTGCGCCATCGCGATCTACATCGACACGGCACAGAGAAATGACGGACGTGAGCCAAGCGAGGGAGGGTTGAGCGAGGAACGCTTCCAGGTGGTCGTCACCATCCGCAACCAGCTCGGCCTCCACGCCAGGGCGGCGACCCGGTTCGTCCAGCTGGCCAGCAAGTACCCGTGCGAGGTGTCGGTGACCAAGGACGGCCAGAAGGTCAACGGCAAGAGCATCATGGGCGTGCTCATGCTGGTGGCGTCGTGCGGCACCGACATCGCGATCGAGGCCAGCGGTTCGGGCGCCGAGGAGGCGGGCGCCGCGCTGGTGGCCCTGGTGGAGTCGAAGTTCGGGGAGGAGCGCTGACTTGACGACGCGGCTGCCCACCGACGACTCGATGCTGAGCGGCACGCTGCCGGTCATCGAGACGGTGCGCAAGGGGACGGCGGCCGCGCCGGGCATCGCCATCGGCCGCGCCTACCTGATGGACCGGCGCCGGCTCAAGGTGCCCAAGCGCCACATCCTGGCCGACGAGATCGACGGCGAGATCGAGCGCTTCCACCGCGCCCTGGACTCCAGCGACCGCCAGCTCGAGCGCATCAAGGAGAAGATCGAGGCGCGCTTCGACGATCACTACAACATCATCGCGGCCCACCAGCTCATCCTGCACGACGAGCACCTGGTCGACGAGACCATCCGCAACATCCGCGACAAGGCGGTCAACGCGGAGTGGGCGCTGCGCAAGACGGTCGAGCACATCCGCGGCGTGTTCGACTCGATCGAGGACGACTACTTCCGCGAGCGGCGCAGCGACGTCGAGTTCGTCGGCGAGCGCGTGCTGCGCAACCTGCTCGGCCGCGATCTACAAGTGACGCCGCCGCCCGACGCGATCGTGGTGGCCTACGACCTGTCGCCGGCCGACACCGCGCAGTTCTACCGGGCGGCGGTGGCCGGCCTGGCCACCGACGCCGGCGGCAACACCTCGCACACGGCGATCATCGCGCGCGCGCACGAGATCCCGGCCGTTGTCGGTCTCGACGACATCACCGCGGTGGTCGGCAACGGCGACCTCATCGTGGTGGACGGGACCAACGGGGTGGTCGTGCTCAACCCGAGCCCGGAGACGGTCGCGCTGTACCGCGAGCGGGCCCGCATCGAGGCGGCCCAGGGCGTCGCGCTGCTGGCCAACGTCGACCTGCCGGCGCTGAGCAAGGACGACGTCCGCATCTCGCTGGTCGCCAACATCGATCACGAGGACGAGATCAAGGGCGCGCTGGCCTACGGGGCCGAGGGCGTGGGGCTGTTCCGCTCCGAGTTCCTGTTCCTGACCAGCAACCGGGTGCCGGACGAGAACGACGTCTTCCGCCACGCCTGCTCGGTCATCGAGTCGCTGGGCGGGCGGCAGGTCACCTTCCGCACCATGGACCTGGGCGCGGACAAGATGGCCGTCTTCATGTCGGAGCTGCACGAGGCCAACCCGGCGCTCGGCCTGCGCTCGATCCGGCTGTGCCTGTCGCCCCAGGTGCGCCCGCTGTTCAAGCAGCAGCTGCGCGGCCTGTTGCGCGCGGCCCGCAACGGGAACATGCGCATCATGTTCCCGATGATCTCCGGCGTGCGAGAGCTCGACAACGCGCTCGAGGTCATGGACGAGGTCAAGCAGGAGCTGGTCCGCGACGGCACTCCGTTTCAGCCCGACACAAAGGTCGGCATCATGATCGAGATGCCGAGCGCGGCCATGGTCGCCGACCACCTGGCCCGGCGAGTGGACTTCTTCTCCATCGGCACCAACGACCTCATCCAGTACACCCTCGCGGTGGACCGGGTGAACGAGCACGTCGCCTACCTCTACGACTCGATGCACCCGGCGCTGCTCCGGCTCATCGACATGGTGGTCAAGGCGGCCAACGCGGCCGGCATTCCGTGCGCCCTGTGCGGCGAGATGGCCGGCGACATGAACGTGGCGCCGCTCCTGCTCGGGCTCGGGCTCACCGAGCTGTCGATGAATGCCGTGGCAATCCCGCAAGTTAAGCAGGTCATACGCAACTCCACGGTGCGCCAGCTGCGCTCGATGGCGGCCCAGGCGGTCAACCTGCCGAGCGGCCCCGAGGTCAAGGAGCTGGTCTGGGGCTTCCTTCAGCGCGGCAAGATCTAGAGCCGCGCCTGACCCAGGGTTATCCTGTCGGCATCGTGGGGCCGATGGACATGTTTGGCCGCCTGCTCGCGCGGCCGGCATTGAAGCTGCGCGCGCGCAGGCCGCCGCGCTGGCTGACCGTTCTGCTCTATCACCGCGTGCTGCCACGGCAGTCCGGCTACGACCTGGACCACGGCGTGGTGGACAGCGGCCCGGAGCTGTTCGAGCGGCACATGAGCTTCATCGCGTCGGCGTGCACGCCGATCGATCTGGCCCAGCTGCTCGCCTTCCAGCGCGGTGAGGCCGGGCTGCCCGACAACCCGGTGCTGGTGACGTTCGACGACGGCTACCTCGACAACCGCGAGCACGCGCTGCCGGTGCTGCGCCGCCACAACATCCGCGCTCTCTTCTTCATCGCGTTCGACCTACGTCGGCGAGCGCAAGCTGTTCTGGTGGGACCGGGTCGCGTACCTGTTCCACCACGCCAAGGTCGACGTGGCGCGCATGGCCTACCCGACCGAGCTGGTGCTGCGCCTGGGCGACGAGAAGGCGCGCGCGGCCCGCCTGGTGCTCAGGATCATCAAGACCACGCGCGGGCTGGATCTGCCGCGCTTCCTCGACGAGATGGCCCGCGCCATGGACGTGTTCTGGGACGACGCCATCGAGAAGCGCCTGGTCGACCAGCACCTCATGACCTGGGAGGACGTGCGCGCCCTGCACGAGGCCGGCATGGACATCGGCTCGCACACGCGCACGCACCGGGTGCTCGACACCGTCGAGCCGGGCGGGTTGACCGACGAGCTGGTCGCGTCGAAGTCCGACATCGAGCGCGCCCTCGGCATCAAGGTCACCTCGCTTTCCTATCCGGTCGGTCGCGCCATCCGCAAGCTGCCGATGATCGAGCGCGCCGTGCGCGACGCCGGCTACGAGATCGGCTTCTCGGTCGAGACAAAGGCCAACTCGCTGTCCCGCTCCGCGTACGACGCGTACAACGTCGCGCGGCTGCCGGTCGAGCCGGGCCTTTCGCGCGATCGGCTGGCCGCGCTCCTGGCCGCGCCCGAGTTGCTCGGGGCGGCGTGAGACAGACCGAGCGCGCGGCGATGACCGCCGAGGTGATCCGGGACCCGCAGGCCCTCGAGGCCCTGTCCGGCGAGTGGAGCGATCTTCTGGCCGCGAGCGATCAGACGTCGCCCAGCATGTCGCCGACCTGGATCGCCGCCTGGTGGCGCGTGTTCGGCAACCAGGAGGGGCGCGAGCTGCGCGCGGTCGCCTTCCGCGACGGTCGCCGCCTGGTCGGCCTGGCCCCGCTGTGCGCGCACCGGGTGTGGAGCCGGCCGGGCGTGCCGACCTGGCGGCTCGACCTGGTGCCGTCTGGCGAGCCGGAGGCCGACGAGATCCTGTCCGACTATCTGTCGGTCGTCGCCGAGCGCGGCCACGAGCAGCGCGTGGCCGACTCGCTGGGCGAGCTCCTGCGCTCGGGCGGGCTGGGCCGCTGGGACGAGCTGATGCTGCCGCGCATGAGCACCGACTCGGTGATCGTGTCTCTGCTGGGGGCAGCGCTGGAGCGGGCCGGCAAGGTCTACTTCGAGATCACCGGCGGCTCGCCGTACATCCCGCTGCCCGCCACCTGGGACCAGTATCTGGCCCGGCTGTCCGGCTCGCGGCGGCGACTGGTGAAGACGTCGCTGCGCGACTTCGAGAAGTGGTGCGGGGGTCGCTCCGAGCTGCAGGTCGCGCGCACCGCCCCGGAACTGGAGACCGGCCTGCGCGTCCTTCGCGAGCTGCACGAGCAGCGCTGGCGCGAGGCAGGCAAGTCGGGCGCGTTCGCGTCGCCGCTGTTCAACGCCTTCCACGCCGACGTGATGCCGCGGCTGCTCGCGCGCGGCGAGCTCGAGCTGATGTGGCTGACCGCCAACGATCAGTCGATCGCCGCCACCTACAACGTCATCTGGAACGGCACGGTCCAGTTCTACCAGAGCGGACGGCGCATGGACCTGCCGCGCGAGCTGCGGCCCGGCGTGGTGCTGCACGCGCTGGCCATCCGGCGCGCCATCGAGCTGAAGCGCCGCGAGTACGACTTCCTGGCCGGCGGCTCGCGCTACAAGACCGACCTGGCCCTGGCGGTGCGGCCGCTGTGCTCGCTGCAAGTGGTGCGAAGGCGGCGGGCCGAGCTGGCCCGCCGGGCCTACGCCCGCGCCTCGAGCATGGTGCGCGCGGCGACCATCTCCAGGCGGAACCCGTAGGGCCTGCAGCCCGGGCTCGACCACGTCACCGGGCGCCCCATCACGCGGGCCATGTAGATGTCGCCGAAGATGCGGTAGCCCATGCGCTCGATGGAGCGCAGCGACTGGAAGTTGTTCGACTTGACGTACGAGATGAGGCCGCGCGAGCCCTGGTTGGTGTAGGCCAGCAGGGCCAGGCTCATGCCGATGCCGTGCAGCCGCTTGCCGCGGTAGTCCGGGTGGGTGAAGCCCTTGTACATGTAGACCCAGGACGGGTCGAAGTGCAGGCGCAGCCCGTCGGAGATGCTGGTCGGCTGGTTCGAGTACCAGCCGAAGCTGGCCATGCGATCGCCGTCGAACATGCCGTAGCACTGGTCGCCCTTGTCGAGGGCGTCGCGCGCGAACGTGGAGGTCATCTCGTGCTCGGGATTGCAGTGGGCGAGCACCTCGTCGCGAGTGGCAAAGCGGGACGAGAACGGGCCGGCGTCGAAGAGGCCCGGATTTATGTCGGGCAGCACCGCGGTCATGCCCCGCAGGATCTGGAACGGCATGATGCGATTGACGGCTCGCTGCTGCAGGTCGTGAATCGCCGCGGAAGTGCCGAAGGACTTCGCGTTGTCGACCACGTGACGAAGCGCGCGGTTGAGGTTCATACGATTGGAAGCGTGTGTGGGTGAATCATGTCCATCCACCGATCTCTCGGTCATCTACCAGGCCTCTCACGGGTTCTTCCCTCTACTTCTCGCCTGGGCGACAGACCTGACCGGGGCCGTCCGCCACGGTCATGCATTTCTGCCCCGCCGGGCACGCCTTGCCGCCGGCGCAGGGGATCTCGCACGACTTGAACTCGGGGCCCTTCGGCCCGGCGAAGCCGTAGTACTTCACGCAGGTCAGTCCCTTTGCGCACTTTCCGTCGGGGCTACAGTCCGCGCCCTGCGCGGGCATCGAGCTCGATCCGTCACCGCCCGACCCGCCGCCACCGTCACCGCCCGCGCCGCCGCCACCGCCCGCGCCCCCGCCGTCTCCCGTGCGGTACCAGATGCACTGACCCTTCACGCAGCCGCACGACGCGCCGGTGCTCGGCCAGCCATCGGCGGGGGCCTCGCAGGTGGAGCTCACGCCCTGCTCGGCGCTGCACACCTCGCTCGAGCAGCCGCCCACGGCGCACTGGTTGTCGCTCGAGCAGCCGTTCTGGAACGACGTGCCCTCGACTCGCTGGTACTGCGCGTGGCTCGAGGCCACCGCCGGCGTGCGCGCCCCGCCATCGCCGCCGCCTCCGGCCGGCGGTGCAGGCTCCGGCTCCGGGGCCGGGGCAGGCGCGGCGGAGCCTCCGCTCGACCCGGACGGGGTGTTGCTGGCCGGGGGACACGAGCAGCTCATCACGCCTGCCACGCCGAGGAGCAGGGCCGTCGGAAGCAAGTCGATCCGCATGGGGCGGACTCTACTACAATCGCCCGCTGTGGCCGTGCCAGCCGCCCGCACGATGCGCACGGGCGCCGCGCTCGCCGCGCTGGCAGCCGCGCTGATCCTGGCGATGCCCGGCCCGGCCCGCGCCGGAGATCCGTCGCTGGTGTGGCGCACCGTCGAGACCGAGCACTTCGAGGTGCACTACCACGAGCCGCTGGGCGACGTTGCGCGCAAGGTCGCGCTTTCGGCCGAGCGCGCGCACGCCACCCTCAGCGCGGCGCTGCGCCACGACCCGTCGGGCAAGACCCAGATCGTCGTGTGGGACGACACCGACGGCTCCAATGGCTTCGCCAGCGTGGTGCCGCGCAACGTCATCACCTTGTTCGCGTCGGCGCCGGCCGACAGCTCCGCCCTGGGCGACAACGACGACTGGCTCTACAACCTGACCTCGCACGAGTACACGCACATCGTGCACCTGGACACGGTGGGCGGGCTGCCCGCCCTGGTCAACCGCGTCATGGGCAAGGTGTGGGCGCCCAACCAGGTCCAGCCGCGCTGGGTCATCGAGGGACTGGCCACCTACGAGGAGTCGAAGCGGTCGTCGTCGGGGCGGACGCGCCACGCGCTGTTCGACACCTACCTGCGCGTGGCCACCCTGAGCGGCGCGGATCTCCGCCTCGATCAGCTGTCCAGCGGGCCGCGCGGCTGGCCCCACGCAAACGCCGCGTACCTGTACGGCTCGCACTTCCTCAAGTTCGTCTTCGACCGCCACGGCGACGACAAGGCCGCGGTCATGTCGCACGACTACGGATCGAGCCCGATCCCGTACGGCCTCAACCGCAGCATCGAGCGCGCCACCGGCCGCCGCTTCGTCGAGCTGTACGACGACTGGCGCGCCTACCGCGAGGCGCGCTACGCGCTGCAGGCCGAGGCGGTCGAGCGGCGCGGCCGGCGCGAGGGCAGGCGGCTCACCTTCACCGGCGAGAACAACCTCAACCCGCACTACACCCTCGACGGGCGCCACATCGTGTGGCAGCGCGGCGACGGCTACAGCGAGGGGCAGTTCCGCATCATGCCGTCCGGCAGCAACGCGGGCCGCTCCGAGACCTACGTGGTCCTCGATCGCACGGGAGCCTTCGACATGCTGCCGGACGGCTCCATGGTGGTGGAGCAGACCAGCGACTATCGCACCAGCTACCAGTTCCAGGACCTGTTCCGCTGGCACCGATCGACCGGGCGCATGGAGATGCTCAGCCACGGCCTGCGGGCCAGCGATCCGGATGTCTCGCCCGACGGGCGGCAGGTGGCCTTCGCGCTCAACGGGCGCAGCCGCCGCCAGCTCGCGGTCATGGCGCTGCGCCCGGAGGCGCGGGCCCGCGTCCTGTGGGCCGGCGAGTCGCGCTTCGACCAGGCGTTCTCGCCCGAGTGGTCGCCCGACGGGCGCAGCATCGCCTTCTCGGCGTGGCGCAAGGGCGGCACGCGCGACATCCTGATCGTCGACGTGGCCAGCGGGCGGGTGCGCGAGCTGGGCCGCGACCGGGCCCAGGACGTCGAGCCGGCCTGGAGCCCGGACGGCCGCTACCTCTACTTCGTCAGCGACCGCACCGGCATCGACAACATCTACGCCTGGGAGCTGGCGGCCGCAAAGCTGTGGCAGGTGAGCGACGTCATCGGCACGGCGCTGGCGCCGGACGTCTCGCCCGACGGCCGCCGCATGGTCTACCAGGGCTTCGCCGCCGACGGCTACGAGCTGTACGAGATCGCGCTGGACCCTGCCTCCTGGACCGAGGCGCCGCCCGTCATCGACGACCGGCCGGACCCGATCGAGATCCGCGACGACGAGGCGGCGGTGTCGGCGCCGCGCCCCTACCGCGCGCTGGAGACGCTGGCGCCCAGCTCCTACACCGTCGGCCTGGTGCTCAACTCGCTGGGCCAGGCGCTCGACCTGCGCACGTTCGGCGACGACGTCGTCGGCCACCACTCCTACGATCTGGCCGCCACCGTCGGGCTCGACTACCGCGGGCTCAACGTCGGCGCGTCCTACGCCTACCGGCGGCTGTGGCCGACGCTGAGCCTGACCGCCACGCGGTCGGTGAGCCGCCGCGGCGGCTACATCGTCAACGGCGCCAACCTGCGCTTCGACGAGGAGGCGCTGCGCGGCACCGTCAGCGCCGGGCTGCCGGTGTTCCGCCGGCCCGACGCCACCGGGTCGCTCAGCGTCGACTACGACGTGGACTGGCTGCGCAACCTGGACGGCCAGCTGCACGAGCAGGACCCGAACGACATCGTCCCGAGCATGCCGGAGAGCGACCTGGTCCTGGCCGGCGTCGCGCTGCGCTGGAACTACTCCGACACCAAGAGCTTCATCTACACGACCGGTCCGCAGCAGGGGAAGGACCTGACCGCGGCGCTGCGCGTGGACCACCCGGCCCTGGGATCGGCCGCGCGCAGCCTGACCCTTTCCTATCGCGGCAACTGGTACCGGCAGATCCCGCTGCCGTCGCACCCGTCGATCATGGTGCGCCTGGCCGGCGGCCTGCGCGCCACCGACCGGCCGCGCATCGAGCAGTTCGCGCTGGGCGGCGCGCCCGACTCGCAGGACCTGGTGCGCTCGCTCATCGACAACGTGCGGTTCGGCAGCACCGGCTATCTGCGCGGCTACCCGCCGCGCGCCGCCGTCGGCCAGCAGTACCACCTGGCCAACATCGAGCTGCGCCAGGAGCTGTGGAACATCGAGCGCGGCGTCGCCACGCTGCCCTTCTACCTGCGCCGGTTGCACATCGCCGGCCTGTTCGACGGCGGCAACGCCTTCGACGGGGAGATCGATCCGTCGGAGCTCAAGGCGGCGGTGGGCGGCGCCGCCCGTCTGGACTTCACCCTCGGCTACGGGCTGCCGGGCTCGCTCGACGTCGGGTATGCTCACGGGCTCACCAGCGGCGGCACGCACGAGACCTGGCTGCTCCTGACCGGCACTCTGTGAATCGATGAGCGCGAGCGACAGACCGGATGCCGACAGCGCGTTCCTGGCCGCGGCCGGCGCGCTGGCCAGCGGCGTGGCGGCGCAGCTCAACGCGCCGCTGCGCGAGATCCGCGACTCGCTGGCCGTCATGGTGGAGACCCTGGACCAGCACATCGCGCAGGCAAGCGGCCCGCAGCCCTACCCCTGGGTGGAGACAAAGGCGCTGCGCGAGCGCATCGCCGAGGCCTACCTGCTCAGCCGCGCGGTGACCCGGGTGACCAGCGATCTGGCCCGCGCCGTGTCGCTGCACCGCCACCCGCCGGAGACCGCCGACGTCAACCAGCTCGTCGAGCAGGCGATCGCGCTGGCTCGCCACCGCATCGGCGAGGACAGCGAGCTGTCGATCGATCTGGGCGACGTCCCGCCGGTGCGCATCGTGCCGGGCGAGCTGGTGCTGCTGGTGGCCAGGCTGCTGACCGCGGCGGCCGACGCGGCCCGCGGCGCGCCGGGCGGCGGCATCGCCATCGCGATCCGGCGCGAGCGCGACGCCGGCGGCGCGCCCGGCCGCGAGCAGGTGCTCATCCAGATCGCGGCGGTGGCGGGCGGGCCGACGTCCGCGGCGGAGGCGGCCGAGCTGGAGGCGCTTGCCCGCCGCGTTCTCGAGCCGGCCGGCGGCGCGCTCGCGACCGGCGGCCCCGACGCCCACTTCGAGATCCGCCTGGTGGTGGCCCGGTGAGCGAGCCGGGCCCGGTACCGTTCACGATCCTGACCGGCTACCTCGGGGCCGGCAAGACGACGGCGCTCAACCGCCTGCTCCGCCAGCCGCTCGGCCGGCGCATCGCCGTGCTGGTCAACGAGCTCGGCCGCGTCGCCATCGACGGCCGCCTCATCGTCGCGGGCGGCGGCGACGTGCTCGAGCTGGCCGGCGGCTGCGTCTGCTGCAAGCTCGACGTCAAGAACGACCTCTGGGATGGCATCGCCGACGTCGTCGAGCGCTCGGCGCCCGATCACGTCGTGCTGGAGACGACCGGGATCGCCGAGCCGCCGGCGCTGCTGGCCGGATTGAGCCGGTTGCCCGAGCCGCTCGCCGAGCGCATCGTCCCGGCCGGGGTCGTGTGCGTCGTCGACGCCGAGACCTGCGCCGCGGTCCTGGAGCGGCGCGACGAGGCGCGCATCCAGGTGCAGTGCGCCGACCGGCTGCTGCTCAGCAAGCTCGACCGCGCCGGCCCGGAGCAGGTGGCGACCGCGCACCGGCTGCTTGCCGAGCTGGGCCCGTCGGCCGAGCGGGCCAGCTTTCCGGCCTCGGTCGACGGCGACCGCGCGCTGTCCGCTTTCTTGCTGGCCCGGCGCGCGCGGCCGGCGCCGGCCGTCGACACCGGGCCGCACCGCCATGGCCAGCTGGCCTGCGCCTGCTTCGCCGATCCGGTGCCGCTCCTGCCCGCGCCGCTCCTGGCCGCCGTCGAGGAGCTGCGCGGCCGCCTGGTCCGCGTGAAGGGCTTCGTCCACCTGGCCGGAGATGACCGCCGCGCCTTCCTCGAGCTGGCCGGCACCCAGCTGTCCCTGCGCCCGGGCCCGCCGTGGGCCGACGGCGAGCCGCGCCGCAGCGAGCTGGTCTTCATCGGCGACGACCTGGACGACGACCAGCTGGCCCGCCGCCTGTGGGCGTGCGCCGCCGCCGCGAGTTGAACGGGACCGCGGCGGTTTCAGCGGAGGTCAGCGGCGCAGGAGGCGCTCGACGTTGTGAATGAGCACCTCGCGCAGGAACGGCTTGACCACGTACTCGTCGGCGCCGGAGCCCTCGCCCTTGCGGGCGTCGTCCATGCTGACGTACGCGGCCGTCATCATCACGATCGGGATGTTGCGGGTGGCGTCGTCCCCCTTGAGGCGGCGGCACACCTCGAAGCCGTCCATGGTGGGCAGGTGCAGGTCGAGGATGATCACGTCCGGGTGCTCGGCGGCGACCAGCTCGAGCGCCTCGAATCCGTCGGCCGCGGTCCTGACCTCGTGACCGCGCGAGCTCATCAACTTGGCGACGAAGCGGACGATGTCCGGCTCGTCATCGACTACGAGGATCTTTGCCATGGCCTGGGTTTGCTCAGCCGTCGAGGACCGAGCGCAGGCAGGTCCGGGCCGCCGCGTTGTTCCAGTCGCGCTTGTTGACGATGTAGTAGCGGACGATGCCGTCGCGATCGATGATGAAGCTATCCGGGACCTTCTCGACCCCGTAGGCCTCCGCGATGCGGCCGATCAGGCTGTCCTCGCTGGCGGGAGGATCGAGCAGCACCGTGGTGTTGCTGCCGTGGGGCAGCTTCTTTCGCACCAGGTCCCACTTGGGGTCCGACGCCAGCGAGAGCACCACGGCGTCCTCGGTGTCGACGTCACCGGCCAGATCCTCGAGGCTGGGCTGCTCCGACTTGCAGGTCTCGCACCAGCTGGCCCAGAAGCGCAGCAGCACGACCTTGCCGCGGTAGTCGGACAGCTTGACCATCTTGCCGCTGTGGTCCTGGGCGGTGAACTCGGGCGCCTTGGTCGGCACGGTGCCGATGGCCTTGTTGGCCACCGTCGGGCGCATGCCGGCGCAGGCGGCCTCGACCTCGCGCGCCTGCGCCGGGCCGAGGAGACGGAGGTACTCGACGCCGAGGAGCGCGGTGATCCCGGCGGCGGCAATGAGCAGAATCGGTTTTCGCGGGGAGGGCACGGTTTCTCCGGATCAGACCCGGCGGGGTCGCTGCAACCACTCGGATTCCAAGTCTATCCCATGTTCGCGCAGGCTCAAGCCCTCCCGCCGCGGGTGCAGTCGATGCAGGCTCGCGGGGCCGGAATGCGGCGAACCCGAGACAGGTCGCGGCGCGGGGCGGGTTTTCTCTGTACGATCAGCGCCTGAGCTTCGTAGCAGCTGTGTCTCGACCCGGACTCCTCCCGCGCAGCGGTATCGGCATCGACGGGCCGTATCTCGTCATCGCTCCGCCGGGCAACCCCGTCATTGCGCTCGATTCGCGCCTGCTCGACCGCATCGAGCTCATCGGCCGGTCGCCGACAAGCGCGGTGGTGATGTCGGCCGCGGCGGCCGGCGGCGCGGTGGCGGGCGCGCTCTCCTTGATACCCGGTGGCCTCCTGGCCTGCGCCGGGCTGGCCTACCTGGCCCACGAGCGCCTGGCCGAGGCGCGCCGCCGCGCGCGCTCGCGCGACCTCCTGCTCGCGCTCGGCAACCTGGAGGTGGCGCTGCACGTGGCCGACGGCGCCGACGCGGCCAAGCGGCTGGCCGACTCGCTGACGCCGTACACGCGCGAGGCGCCGATCACGCGGCCCGAGGTGTACGAGGACGCGCGGCGCCGGCTGGGCGCGCAGGTCGAGGGGCGCAAGGACCGCGCGCGGCGCGAGCTGGACCGCGGCCTGCTCGTCGGCGACGACGTGGTGAGCGTGGCCGACGGCTATCTGTCGGTCGGGGCAGTGGCCTTCCGCGTGGAGGAGGTGCGCGACTACGCGGTGCGCGGCGCCAACCTGCCGCTGCCGGGCGGCCGCCTCTTGCAGGCGGCGATGGGCCTGCTGGTCGTCGCGGCCGACGAGCGCACGCGCGCCGGCGAGGACCTCGAGGCGCTGTCCAAGCGCATCAAGGACTACGAGGAGTGGACCGGCCGCACGGCCGGCCGCTGAGCGGCGGACGCTCACGGGACGAAGCGGGCGCGTGCGCCTGACAGGCCGGCGAAGGCGAGCTCCGCGGCCAGGGCGATCTCGCCCGGCGCGCTGCCGTGCGCGACCAGCCCGATGTGATGGCCCGGCGCGGCCGGCGCCTCGCCGGCGGTCGGATCGATCACGATGGTCGCCGTCCCGACCCGGGCCACCGCCCACATGTGTCGGGCCAGCACGCGACCGTCGAGGCGGTAGCCGCTGACCAGCCGCACGTCGTGGCCGCGCGCGCGGGCCAGGGCCGAGAACAGGGCCGCGTGACCCACGCAGTCGGCGCGCCCGGCCAGGAGGACGTCGCCGGCCGCGCTCACCGTGCCGGCCGACAAATCGTCGCCGATGCCGTCGGCGGTGCGGCGGGCCAGGGCGCGCAGCTCGTCGAGCGGCCCGGCGGCGCCGGCCGCGCCGACGATCTGGTCGGCCAGGGCGCGCACCGCGGCGGCAGGCGCCGGATCCGGAATCGCCAGGTGCCGGCCAGGCCACCGCGCCGGCGCCGTCGCCGAGCTCGACGCGCCAGCCGGCCGGCGCGGCGAGGATGCGCTGGCCGGGCAGGCCGCGCGGCGGAGCGCGGCTCGGCGCCACATCGATCTCGATGGCTGCTCGGCGCGACCCGGCCACCGGGATCGCGCCGAGCGCGATCAGATCCGGCGGCCGTCCCGACGGTGAGCCGCCCGCGCTGCGCGTCGCCGTCACGTCCGGGCCCGCCGCGCGCTCGACGGTGCCGTCGGCGCGCAGCCACACGCGCGTCTCCAGTCGACCGGCCGGCGCGCTCAGCACGGCGCGCAGCTCGCCCGCGGCCAACGGCTCGACCTCCAGCTCGGCGGGGGCGAAGTCGAAGCCGGCCAGCAGCACCGGTCCCGACCAGCGCGTCGCGCCGGGCCGCGCTGCGCGCAGCAGGACGAGCTCGGCCGGCTCGGCCGCCGGCGCGCGCCGCGGCGCCTCGCCGGGCTCCTCGATGATCCAGCCGTCCGGCACGCGCCTCGCGCTGCCGCGCACCCGGCGGTCGCGGTAGAAGGCGATGCGCTCGCCGCGCAGCCGGCTGTCGGCGTCGATGACGACCTCAATCTCCCACTCGACGACGCTGTCGCCGCGCGCCACCCGCCAGCGCTCGCTGCGCGCGAGTCGATAGCCGCTCGCGCCCGGCCGCGCGCTCAGCTCCTCGCGCGCCCGGCCGGCCAGGTGCCCGCGCCAGCGCAGATCGAACTCCGCTCGGTAGCTGTCCAGCACCTCGCGCGGGCTGCACGGCGGCGACGGAGCCGCGCGTCTCGGCGGTCCCGCAGCCGGGCGCGCCCAGCGCGTGCAGGGCGGCCACCCCGACCGCTTTCAGCCACCCCCGGGCCACGCGCACGCCGCGATCGTACCGTATCCTCCTCGCATGCAGCCGACCGATGCGCCGTGGCTCCTGGTCGGCTGCGGCTACACCGGGACCCGCCTGGCCCGCCGCCTCCTGGGCGCGGGCGCGCGCGTCGTGGTGACCCGACGCACCGCCGACGCGGCGGCGCACACCGCCGCTGACCTCGGCCCCGAGGCGGACGTGCGGGTCGCCGACCTGCAGCACGCCGGCAGCGTCGCGGACCTGGTGCCGGCCGGCGCGTTCATCGTGCACACCGCGCCGCCGGCCGCGCCCGCCGCCGCCGGCGAGGAGAATCTTGTGTCCGCGGCGGCCGCCGCCGGCGCACGCCGCCTGGTCTACGTCTCCTCGTCCGGCGTCTACGGCCGCGGCACCGGCGACTGGATCGACGAGGACGCGCCGGTCGCGCCCACCGGTCCCATCGGCACGCGCCGCCTCGAGGCCGAGACCGCGCTGCTGGCCGCCGCCGCCCGCCTCGGCGTCGAGGCGGTGTCCCTGCGCGCGGCCGCCATCTATGGACCCACGCGCGGCTCGCACGTCTCCATGCTGGCCGGCACCCACCGCGTGCCGAACAGCGCAGGCTTCGTCAGCCGCATCCACGTCAACGACCTGGGCGCGGCGATCCTGAGCGCCGCGCTCGCGCCCCGGCTGCAGCACACCATCTACAACGTGGCCGACAACGAGCCGACCCTGGCTCGCGGCTACGCCGACGACGTGGCCGCCGTGCTCGGGGTGCCGCCGCCGCCGACCGTGGCGCCGGACCAGTCGTCGCCGGCCGCGCGCGAGCTGCTGGGCGCCGATCGCCGCGTCTCGAACCGGCGCCTCGTCGAGGAGCTGGGCGTGCAGCTGGCGTATCCGACCTGGCGCGAGGGACTGCGCCAGGCCCTGGCCGAGGAAGGCCGCCCCGCCCGCGGGTAGGGAGCCTCGCCCGGCTACTTGCGCTTGCGGCTGCGCCAGCCGACCAGGAACAGCGCGACCATCAGGCCCGGCACCCAGCCGGTGTCGCCGCCGCCGCCGACCCGACAGCAGCCGCCCTTGTCGCCGTCGCCACCGTCGTCCTCCTCGTCGTCGGTCACGCCGCTGTCGACGGTCGGGCCGCTGTCGGGCGGCTCGCACAGGCCGAGCATGTCACAGACCGCCGGCCAGTCCGTGACCGTGCACTGGGCCTGCTGGGTGCCGCTGTCGCACTCGAGCGGTCCGAGCAGCTCCGCGAAGCGGAACACCTTCTCCCAGGTCTCGCCGTCTTCCGAGCGGCCCAGCGCGAAGTTGTCGGGCGCGAAGTTGGCCGCGCAGCCGAACAGCACGCCGTCGCTGCGCTCGCCGATGCAGGCGAGGCGCGGCTGCTGGGAGGCGGCGGCCCAGCTGTCGAGAGCGCCCGCCTTGTGCGAGATCTGCACGCAGCCCTTGGCCTTTGGATCGGCCTCGCCGGGGCACGCTTCGATGGACGCCGCGATCACGGTCATCCCGTCGGGCCGCATGTGGAACGAGGAGATCAGGTTGCCGAACTCGAGGACGCGCTCCCAGGTCACGCCGCCGTCGCCCGAGCGATAGAGCGCGTCGCCGGGCGGGGCGAGGACGCCGGGCACGTGCGCGAACAGCACGTTCGCGTCGGTCGGCGACACGCCCAGCAGGCGGAAGCCCGGCTTCTCCGCGAAGTCGAAGCCGGTCATGTCCAGCGTCTGCCACGTCTTCCCGCCGTCGTCGGAGCGGCGCAGGAGCGCCTCCTTGTTGCCGGCCTTGTTCTCGTTGACGAAGCCGGTGACGTAGAGGCGCAGCGGATCGGCCGGCGTGGTGCGCAGGCTCGACCAGAAGCCGATCGGGTTGGGCAGATTCGACGACGTGAACTCGGTGCCGTCGTCCGAGACGTACACGTCGTTCGGCTTGCCGCCGTTGGACGACGCCACCCAGACGCGGCCGTCGGGTCCGACCTCGACCTCCGACACGAAGAGCTCGGTGTCGAGCCCCACGACCTGCTCCCAGACGCAGCCGCCGTTGCGGCTCACCCGCACGCCCTCGAACGTGTTGGCGTAGATGTTCCCCTCGGGGCTCACCGCGTAGTCCGGGTCGAAGATGCCGCCGTAGCCGATCGCCTTCTCGCATACCCAGTGAAATGTCTTGCCGTCGTCGTCCGACCGCAGCAGCCCGAAGGTCACCGCCAGGTAGATGGTCTCGGGCTTGTTCGGGTCGAAATGGATGTTGGTCGTGGCCGGGAAGCGCCCGTTGGCGTGGCTGTCGGCCGCGCCCGCGGCCGCGATGGCCAGGGCCAGCCCGACGCCGGCCAGGACCGCGCGAGCGGGGGGAGTACGTCGCATGCAGGCATGATAGCGACGGGCAGCGTTCGCCGGTACTCGAACCGCACGTGATGAAAATCGCTCGCTGCGCGCGAGTGCGCTGGTGCGGCATCGCCCGACACGGGCAAATCGTCGCAGGCGATCAACGCAAGTACGCGAGCAGGCCCGAGCGATCCAGCGCCAGAAGCGCCGCAGCCGCCCACCAGCCGGCTACCACGTCGTCGAGCACCACGCCGGGTCCGCCGCTCATGCGGCGATCGATCGCGCGCGCGGGCGGGGGCTTGAGGATGTCGGCGAAGCGGAACAGGACGAAGCCGGTCACCAGCATGACCGGATCGGCGCGGTCGGCGGCGGCGAGCATGGTCCAGAAGTAGCCGGCCACCTCGTCGATCACGATGCGCCCGGAGTCGTGCTCGCCGTAGGCGCGGTCGGCCGCGCCCGCCGCCGCGATGGCGACGAGAGTGACCACCACGCACAGGGCCAGGTAGACCCACTGTGTCAGGCCGGCGCTGACCAGGACCAGCGGGATTGCCGCGGCGGTGCCCCAGGTGCCGGGAGCGATGGGCGCGTGTCCAATTCCCATCACCGTGGCGATGAGGACAGCGATGCGCGCTCCGAGCCCGCGAGGACCTGAAGCTGACTTGGCATCGCCTGCGTCCATTGTTAAGGGATCAGCACCGGTTGTGCGCGATCCGACTTTGCCGCAGATGGACCGCAGCGAACACCGCGTGCGGTGCGTAATGTGAATCAGGTTGAATTGTTGTGCGGGTTCCGAGCTAGACTGGCAAACCCCGTGAAAGCAGAGGCCGGCCGGGAACTTGGCGCAGGCCTTGCTCTCGTGTGACACATGCGCTGCAGTCCAGGGTCAGAAAGGGCAATCTACGTGGAACGGGTGATCATCCTCGCACCGGCGCTGATACCGGTCGCTTACTTCCTGGTCGCCCTGGTCGTGTACAGCGGCCTGTGCCTGATAGGCCAGCGCCCCGACACCGGAGAGCGCCGCAAGCACAGCAAGTTCTTCTACTTCTTCATCGACTACTTCCTGTGGATGCTGCGCCCGGTCGAGCGCGCGCTGCTCAAGAACCCGCGCCTCACGCCGAACCACCTGACCTTCACCTCGCTGGCCGCGTGCGCCAGCGCGGGCACCGCCATCGCCACCGGTCACATGGCGACCGCCGGCTGGCTCTACATCTTCGCCGGCGCCCTCGACGTGCTCGACGGCCGCCTGGCCCGCGCCACCGGCCACGCCAGCAAGGCCGGCGCGTTTCTCGACTCGGTCACCGACCGCTGGTGCGAGCTGTTCGTCTTCACCGGCTTCGCCTGGTTCCTGCACGACACCGGCTGGCTGTTCGCCGTCATGGCGGCCGCGGGCGGCTCGCTGATGGTGAGCTACACGCGCGCGCGCGGCGAGTCGCTGGGCATCGCGCTCGACGGCGGCGCCATGCAGCGGGCCGAGCGCATCGCGCTTGTGTCGATCGGCACGCTCATCACCGCATGGTTCAACGCCGCGCGCGACACCCAGGAGTACGGCATCCACGTCATCGGCGTGGCGCTGCTCATCGTCGGCGTCGGCTCGAGCTGGACCGCGGTCAGCCGCTGGGCCCAGGGCTACCGCATGCTGCGCGACGCCGAGGAGCAGCGGCGCAGCCAGCCGCCCGCCTCCGAGTCGGCCACCAGCGCTATTCGATCACGCTGAAGGTCGGGTTCTCGCTCGGGACGAACACCTCGTCGTTCTCGACCAGACCGCGCTCGACGTAGGCGCTGTACACGGCGACCTCGCACGGGCCGGTGCAGCCGCGCAGGACGTCCCAGTGCTCCTCGTCCGCCGTCCAGCTGGTCGACTCGAGCGCGACGACGTCAATCGGCGCGTCCATGCCGGGGCCGGAGATGTTCAGCCACACGAACTCGCCGGTGGTGAGGCCGTGGCGGGCGGTCGAGGTGCGCGCGCTCCAGGTGAAGGTCGGCGCCGCGTCGGCCGGCAGCTCGGTGCCGCTGGCCGGCGCGGTCAGGTGGGCGGCGACCTCGTCGTCAACGACAACGTTGCCGCGGTCGACCAGGTCGCGCAGGGTCAGCACGACCTCCTCGCTGGCGTCGTCGAGGCGGATGATGTCCTCGTCGGTGGCGCCGTCGTCGTCGTCGCCGCCGCAGGCGGGGGTGGCCGCCAGCGCGGCGATGAGCAGGGCAGGGAGAGCGAATACGCGCATGATCAGAGCTCCAGGTAAGACAGGAGGGCGCCCAGGTCGGCGTCGGACAGCGCCTCCTGGGAGAACAGGGGCATCTCGCCCCCGACGTTGAAGAAGCGGCCGTGCCTGACCTTCTCGATCACGACCAGCGACGGATCGATGCCGGGGAACAGGACCGCGTAGTCCTCGGTGATGTCGGGCAGGTTGATCTCGGTCTGCAAGATGGAGCCGTCGGCGGTGAAGGCGTCGCCGTGGCAGCCGCGGCAGGACTGCTGGTAGACCTCCTCGCCGCGCCCGGCGTCGCCGCGCTCGACGTCGACGATGTTCTCGACGACGGTGAAGGGCAGCGGATCGGCCGTGCCCTCGTCGGGCGACAGCGACACCAGATATTCGTAGAGGGCGTGGAAGTCCTCGTCCTCCGGATCGAGCGGGGTGCCCGCCTGCATGAAGTAGATGAGGCACGCATCCACCGCGTCCTGCATCGAGACGAACTCCTCGCCCCAGAAGCGGCTGCGGTTGAGGGCGCCGGCCAGGCGGTAGCCGGGGGCGCCGCCGCTGACGTCGTCCCCCTCCTCGACGCTGTGACAGGTGGAGCAGGCGAACACGTTGTTGGAGCTGGGCGACAGCGACGTCGATTCGAAGACCTCCTCGCCGCGCTCGGCGCCGGAGGTCTCGCCGCCGCCGCATGCCGCCGCCGCGAGCACCAGCGCCAGGGCCGCGGCGCCGCGCATCACTGGGCCTCCGGGACGTACACCAGGTCGTCGGGATAGACGCCGACCTGGAAGACCTCCTCGATCGCCGGGCCGCCCTCGGCGGTGAGGTCCATGCGCACCACCGTGCCCAGGCCGACGTGGTCTCCTTCGCACACGACCCCGAGGCGCTCGCCGCCGCCCAGGAGCAGCGTGCCGTGCGGCGCGTCGCACTCCTCGGTGCTGAAGTCGAGCGTGGCCACGATGTCGCCGGTCGCCCGATCGATCGTGACGAGCTCGTCCGGGTTCTGCACCGGCACGTACAGGAGGTCGCCCTCGGTCGAGAACGAGGCGAACAGCGGCGAACCGGGTAGCTCGACGAAGCGGGCCGGGTCGATGGCGCCGGCCTCGACGTCGTAGACCGACATCGACCGGCCCTCGAGGTTGGAGATCCATACCTCGGCGCCGCCGGGCGCGACGGTGGCGGCGTAGGGGCCGAAGGTCGGCGACTCCGGGTTGCCGCCCGCGCCCTCCTGCACCGGCACGCGCACCACCTCGGCGTCGCTCGACGGCGCCTCGCCGAGCGGCACGATGGCCAGCTCGTCGGAGCCCCAGCAGGTCACGTAGGCGACCGAGCCGTCCGGCGCCAGACCCATGCCGTGGGACGCCGGGCACATCGGGATCTTGGCCGCGGTCTCCATCGACTCGGCGTCGATCACGGCCAGGGCGCTCTTCAGCTCGCGCGGGTCCTCGCCGTTGGCGCTGGCCTCGATGATGCTCTGCAGATCGAAGTGGCTCTGCAGCACGAAGCGGCCGTCGGGCGTGGTGCGCACGTCGCCCGGGCTGCGGTCGACGCGAACCTCGCCGGCCGGCGCGTTGGTCTCGCACTCGTAGCGGAGGAGATAGCCGTCGACGGTGCCGGTGCCGTGCGAGCCGTGCGGGCCGGAGCCGCCGGCGGGCACCACGTTGGACAGGCCCACATAATAGAAGTGGCCGTCCGGGCTGGCGGCGCCATGGTGCGGGCCCTCGCGCTCGGCCGGCACACGTCCGGTCGACGCGCGGTAGAGCGGGTCGAGGGTGTCCGGATCGAGGAAGGAGAGCGTGTCGTCGCCGCTGTTGGTGACCATGATCTTGCCGGCCCCGATACCGGGCCAGTCGGATTGCGACTGCCACGGATCTTCGGAGTCGAAGACCACATCGCCTTCGCCGCAGCCGCTCGACGGAGCGGCGAGGGCGAGCAGGGCGAACGGCACCAGGGACCAGCGGCGCATCATTGACGAAGCTAGGCGCGCAGACATCGGCGACCTCGATGGTAGCAAGCGTTTCGCGTCGGGGCGAAGGCAGGCGCTGGCAGCGGGCGTGATGGAGCCAGCAGGCTGCGGCGTTTTGTCCACGAATAGCCCGTGTGCGGCGTTTTGTCCGCCGGCAACGCGCCGGCGCAGACCGCCCGACACCCGCTCACTCGGGCCCGGGGCGAGAGATCCCGAGTCGCCGCGCCAGCATGAGCGGCGCCCGGATGGCGCCGGGACGAGTCGTCGCCGTGGTGTACAACGTGTGCCGTGAAGCTCGTGACCTGGAACGTGAACTCCATCCGCATCCGGCTCGAGCGCACGCTCGCCTGGATCGACAGGCACGAGCCGGACGTGCTGTGCATGCAGGAGACCAAGGTGCAGGACGAGCTGTTCCCGCTCGAGCCGTTTGCCGAGCGCGGCTATCAGGTCGAGCTGCACGGGCAGAAGACGTACAACGGCGTGGCCATCGCGTCGCGGCTGCCGATGAGCGGCGTCGCGCGCGGCTTCGCCACCCCGAGCGGCGACGAGCCGGATCAGGCGCGTCTCATGTCGGCCGAGGTGGCCGGCGTGCGCGTGGTCAACGCCTACTTCCCCAACGGCGAGGCGCCCGGCACGCAGAAGTACGAGCGCAAGCTGGAGTGGATGGACCGGCTGCGCCTCCATCTGACCGGCACCTGCGATCTGACGGCGCCGCTGATCCTGTGCGGCGACTTCAACGTCGCCCCCGAGGATCGCGACGTGCACGATCCGGCGGCGTGGGAGGGCAAGATCCACTGCAGCGAGCCGGAGCGGCGCGCGCTGCGCGAGGTGGTCGCCGTCGGCCTCGTCGATGGCTTTCGCCACCTGCGACCGGAGCCGGGGCTGTACTCGTGGTGGGACTACCGCCAGCTGTCGTTCCCGAAGGACCGCGGCCTGCGCATCGATCACGTGATGGTCACGCCGCCACTGCTCGCGTGCGCGCGCGAGATGGCGATCGATCGCGACGAGCGCAAGGGCAAGCAGCCGTCCGACCACGCACCGGTGGTGGCGACGTTCGAGCTGCCGGCCGCGCCGATCTGAGAGACGCGGCGCTGGCGCGCGGCGCGCGGCGTGTTAGATCAGATCGAGATGCGACGGCGGTCCGCGACTGGTCTGGGAGTGCTGCTCGCCGTCGGAGCGGTGGGCGGGGCGATGGCGATCTCGGATCGCCTGGCCGACGGGCGGCGCGGCGAGCGCAGCGCGTACGCCGCCGCGCTGGCCGAGCGCGAGACCGCCGCGGTCGCCGCGGGGCCCGGTCGCGCGCAGGCGGTCGAGGCCGGCCGCGCGCGCACGCTGTGTCTGCGCGGCGCCGAGACCGTGGTGGCGCGCGTGGCCAGATTCCTGGACTCGCGGGTCGTCGACGCGCAGCGGGCGGCTCGACGTTCCCGCCCTGACCCGCACCTCGCGCCGCGCCACCGAGCTCGATCGCAGCGCGTCGCTGCCCCAGCGCATGGGCCGTCGCCGCGCTCCGGTCAGCGCGCAGGGCGCGAGCGGCGACCCGGCCTGGCAGCCGATCGAGCCGCCGGAGCGCATCTGCGTCGAGCTGGCCGAGCTGTCTCATGGCAAGCGCGGCGCGCGGGGCGCGAAGTAGTCGCGCACCAGGTCGATGTAGTGGCGGGCGGCGTGGGCCGCGAAGCCGCCGCCGCTGCGCTGGAAGCGCAGGCCGAGGGTCAGCGTGGTGACGCCGCCGCGCGGGGTCGGAACGCCGAAGGCGACGAGCACCAGGCTATCGTCGGGCGGCTGCGCCTTCGCGTCGCAGTCGAGCCAGTACGGCTGCTGGGCGAGCTCGCGCGGCCGGTCGGCCAGGGTGTGGGCGTCGCGGAACGCGGCGCACGCCTCGCGCCGCGCCGCCACGTCGCCCAGCGAGTCGATGGTGCCGGTCTTGGCCCCGTAGATCGCCACCGACGGATCCGACAGGAGCGGGCCGAGCGAGCGCGCGGCGGTGCCGCTGCGCACCACCTCGCACAGGCCGTCGCGCACCGGGTCGCCGGTGAGTGAAAGCTGCGCGCAGTCGGCGGCCGGGGTGCGCGCCACCGCCGGCACCGGGAACCAGGACGCGGCCAGGCGGTAGCCGTGCGGGCCGGGCGAGGGCTCGTACACCACGCGGCCGAAGGCGTCGGTCAGCTGCAGGAGCGAGCCGACCGGGTGCACGCCGGAGCCGCGCAGGAACTGCAGATACTCGACGGTGGCGGCGCGGGTGCGCGACTTCGACGGCGGCCCCTAGGGGGCCCCGCGGGCAAAGGTCGCTGGCTCGCGCCGGGGGGATTGGGCGGGGTGTCGGGGAAGAAGTCGAACACCTCCGGGCCGGTGGCGACCAGGTGGCGCAGGTCGGCGGTCGGCTGCGCCACCGGCATCGCGCGCGCCGCGCAAAGGTCGCCGCGATCGCCGGCGCGGCGGCACGCGCTCTTGTCGCCCTGCGAGCAAAGCCGCCGGCCCACCACCGCCTCGACGCCGCCCCACATCGGCGTCTCGCGGAGCGCGTCGAGATCGATCGCGTGCTGACGCGGTGACGACGGCGCGGCCCTCGCGCTCGGTCCACAGCGCCGCGTCGTAGGCGTGGTCGCCCACGTCGCGCGCCAGCAGCTCCTCGATGCGGGACCTCCTGGTCGCCCAGGCCGACCCGGCCGTCGGGCAGCGCGGTGCCGAGGATGCCGATCGCGCCCAGGTACCAGTTGGCCGACAGCGACAGGAAGTCGACCATGCCCATCTCCTGCTGGTGGTTCCACAGGCTGTCGGTCGGCGGGCAGTGGCCGAAGATGGCGTGGGCGCGGCTGCCGCGGCAGGCGGCGCCGTCGTAGGGCGCGCCGCGCAGCACCAGGCGGCGGGCCAGCGCCGGATCGGTGCGCTCGAACGCGCGCGCCACCAGCGGCTTGAGCGCGGAGCCGACCGCGATGGCCTGGTTCCACTCCACCTTCTCGCCGCTGGCCTCGCCGCGCTGGTCGGGCGGCAGCGCGCGGCCGGTGTCGAGGTCGCGGTCCTCGCGGGCGCGGATCAGGCGCAGCTCGGTCGCGGCGTCGGCCGGCGCGTAGAGCGGGCTGGCCCGCCCGGGCACGAACTCGCCCTGGGCCAGGATCTCGCCGGTGTCGCCGCGCAGGAGCGCGAACGATCCGCGCAGCGGCGGCGTGAAACCGCGCCCGGCCCCGACGGTGCGCTCCGGGTCGAGGCTGAGCAGCTCGGTCAGGTGGCGCATGCGCACCGCCAGCTCCGGCTGCAGCGAGACGCGGCACTCGATGACGCCGTCGGCGGCCAGGGCGCAGACCCGGGCCGGCTCGGCCGCCGGCGGATCGAGCGGGCCGCAGCGCTGCTGCGCGGCGTCCGGCGCGCCCGACCAGACCGGCTTCTCCGCCTGCGACGCGGTCAGCTCGTCGACGGCGACGCGCACCCATCCGTCGAGGCCGAGCGAGCGCCGGCGCTGGAAGCGGTTGACCCAGCCGATCTCGGGCAGGAGGCCCCCGTACGGGTAGCTGCGGCGAGTCGGGCCGGCGGCGGTGGCGGCGTCGTCGGCCAGGATCGGATCGACGGCGGCGACCGCATCGGCGGCGCCGGGCCAGCGGGTGCGCGGGCGGAACAGCCACACGCCGCCGGCAGTGCCGGTGTGGCCGCTGACGACGATAAGCGCCATGCGGTCGAGCGGCGTGGCCGGGCGGGCGAGCGCGGCCTGCGACCACGCGGCGCTCTGCCCGGCGTCGCGGACCAGCAGCATGATGTCGCCCACCGGCGCGTCCGGCGCCAGCTCGAGGCGAGCGCCCTTCGTCGGCCGCGCGCACGACGACGCCGTTGCCGAGCGCGACGCGGCCGGCGGAGACCAGCCCGGGGCGGCCGTCGGCCAGGCTGACCAGCTCGGCGCCGGGGCGAAGGCGCACGACGCTGTTGCCCGACACAAGCTCGCCGACATCGCGCGCGGCGGCGCCCATGGCGCGGCTGACCAGGCGGACGCGGGCCGCCTCGAGCGGGCGCTCGGTCGGCAGGCGCAGGCGGCGCAGGGTCTCGTCGGACGGGCCGACCGAGCAAGCAACGCGCGCCGGCTCGTCCCCCTGGCGCGACACGCGCAGCTCGACCTCGGGCAGCCCGACCTCGAGCAGCAGGCGGCACTCGCCGGGCGCGTCGCCGGGCGCGCCGCGCCACGGGCCGGCGCCGGCGGCGGCGCAGCGCTCCTCGTCGAGCGGGCCGGCGGCCAGGCGCGCGGTCAGCGCGGCCGCGCGCGAGCGCTCCATGCTGCCAGCGGAAGCGGAGCGCGGCGTGGAAGCGCTCGCCGGCCGGATCGGTCGGCTGTCCGACGATGTCGTCCGGCACCGACGCGCCGTCGCTGTCGGCGCAGGCGAGCCCGCGCGCGTAGTCGAGCGCGGCGGTGGTGCCGGCCAGCGCGCCCGGGCGCGACGCGGCGCCGACCGCGGCGCGGGCGAGGACAAGGACCGCGGCGGCGAGCAGCAGCATGGCGGCGGCCTGCTCGGCGCGGCGCAGGCGCACGTAGCGGCGCTCGCGGCGCAGATCGGCGTCGTAGGCGTCGAGCTCGGCGTCGTCGGCCCGCCCCCACAGCGCGACGAAGAGAAGCAGCGCGGTGAGCAGCCACAGGTCGGACGGGCTGTCGATGCCGAGGCCGGGCCACGGCAGCCCGGTCAGCGGCAGCGCGCCGAGGGCGGCCAGCGGCTGGTAGACCGCCAGCACGCCGAGCAGGAGCGCGGCAAGGGCGCGGCGACGCTCCGGCGCGCCGCCGCGGCGGAAGCGATCGCCGGCCAGCAAGAAGAGGCCGGCCGCGGCGCCGACCAGCAGCAGCGCCGGCGCCAGCAGGCCGGCGGCGCCCGACTCGCGGAGGATGAGCAGCGCCAGGTAGTCGTTCTCGACGCTGAGCAGCACGCCCGGGTCGAGCAGCTGGGCGCCGAAGTAGCCCTGGCCGGTCCAGGCACCGGCCGCCGCGGGCAGCGCGGTCTCGCGCCACGCGGTCAAGCCGGCCAGGAAGCGATCCGGGTTGCGCAGCAGCGCGTAGCCGGGATCGCTGACCAGCGCGATGCGCGACGCGGCCTGGCTGTCGGAGGCCATCACCATGTCGAGCAGCGGATCGCGCGCCAGCCAGACCAGGGCGGCGGCGGCGGCGGCAGCGACCCATGGCCAGGCCGCGACCCGGCCGCGCCGGCGCGCGACGAGGATGGCGGCCGGGGCCAGAAATCCGGCCACGAGGAGCGGCAGGTGGAAGCCGGCCTCGGTGAGCGTGCGCCCGGGCTCGCCGCCGCGCCCTCCGCCGAGCAGCCCCGCGACGGCCCAGATCGCGGCGGCCGCGGCGACAGCGGTGACCAGCGCGGCGTGGCACGCGGCCAGCGGCGCGTGGCGCTGGCGGTAGCTGCCCAGCTGGCGCATCGCGCGGTCGTCGAAGCTGGCGTCGTGGGCGGCGAACAGCAGGGCGAAGACCAGGCCGGGCAGCACGATGGCGGTGGCGATGCCCGGGTCGAGGGAGAGCGCGGCCAGCGCGGCGGCGACCCCGGCCCCGGCCACGGCGTACAGCCGGCGGCGGTGGAGCCGGTCGGGCTGCACGGCGGTGCCGAGCGCGGCGTGAAACAGGAGCGCGATCGACCAGGCCAGGGCCAGCTTGACCGACGGCTCGCGCGGCGCGGCCACGGCGGCCATGGCCGCGGCCGCCGCGGCGGCCACCAGGGCGGCGAGCGGGAGCAGGCGCAGGTCGAGCCGCGCGGGGGCGCCGCTCGCGGCAGTGGTGGCGGGCGCCGTCGTGGCGGCGGCCGCGGCGCGCAGGCGTCGCAGCAGCAGCGGGCCGGCGACCGGTGCTGCGCCCAGGACGAGCGAAAGCAGCGCGCCGGCGATGGCGCGATCGCCGAGCAGCGCGGCGCGGTCCGGGCCGAGCGCGAACAGGCCGAGCAGGAAGATCGCCGCCCACGCGGCCAGCGAGAGGACCAGCCGCCGCCGCGCACCGGCACCCGGCTCGGCGCGCGACGCGCACGTCGCGGCCAGCGCCGCGGCGATCAGCACGACCAGCACCTGGTTCTGCACCGCGCGCCAGCCGAACGCCTCGTGGTCGCGCAGCATGTCGATGCGGTGGGCCCACAGCAGGCGCCAGGCCGAGATGCCGGCCAGGACCAGCGCGATCCACGAGGCGGCCAGCGCGTCGGCCAGGCGGGCCCGGGTCAGACGGCTGCGCCGCTCGGCAGCCAGCCACAGCAGCCAGCCGAGCGCGGGCAGCATCAGCATGGCCGCCGCCCACAGCGATCGCGTGGCCAGCCCGCCCGTGTCGGGCAGCAGGCGCCGCACCTCGAGCGCGAACGGCGCCGCGAACGGCAGCACGCACACAGCGTCGCCGTCGCTCGCTGCCGGCGCGCGATCGCCGGCGCCGTCGGGGCGGCCGAGCGACGCGCGCCACTGCCCGCACGGCGCGAACGGATCCGCGGGCGGGATGAGCAGCCGCGTGGCGCCGGCCGGAGCGGGCACCTCCCACAGCTCGACGCCCGGCGCGGAGTCGGCCGACGACCCGATCTGGATGAGCGAGCGCGGCCCGATCTCCATGTGGTGCGGCTCGAAGCGGTTGCCGCGGCGCACCAGCGGCACCGCGCGCACCAGCTTGGCGTCGCCGGCCGGGCGCGAGAAGGCGAGGGCGACGATCGGTCGGGCGCCGCTGCACGCGACCGCGACGACGCGCGCCGGGACCGGCGAGCGCGACCTCGCCGGACGCGAGATCGCGCGGCGGCGCCTCGCGCGGGCCGCCCAGCAGCGGCGACGGCGCGGGCGCCGGCATCGCGGGCCGGCAGCCGCGCGCGACCGCGTCGGCGCGCCGGGCCAGCGCGCGCACGTCGAGGGCGGCGCCGGGCAGGGCGGCCGCGAGCACGCGGGTCGCTGTCGGCTCGGGCGGCGGCTGCCGTGTCACGGCCAGGCCGCGCCCGCGCGCGCCGATCCCGATCAGATTCCAGCCGCGGCGCGCCTCGTCGAGCGCGCCGGCGGCGGCTGCCGGCATGCGGAGCGGCGCGTCCGGTCCGTAGCCGACCGCGAGCACCGACGGCTCGGCCGGCAGCGCGACCTGCACATAATGAAGGAAGAGGCGCGCGCGGGCCGGCGAGCGCGAGCCGGCCGCGTCGCCGGCCTCGATGGCGGCACGGCCGCTCCACGCCGGGACCACGGCCAGCGCCAGGGCGGCGGTGGCGCCCAGCGTCGCCAGGGCCGCGGCCGCGGCCGCCGCGGTCCAGCGCGGGATCGGGCCGTCGCCGGTGCGCACGCCGGCGCGGACCCGCCGCGCGAGCAGCAGCCAGGCCAGGGCGAGCGCGACCCACAGGATGGCGGACAGCTGCGGCACGCTCTACTCGCCCGCGCCCACGCGTCCGGCGGGCATCTCCGTCGTCGACTCCACCGCCGACGGCGGCTGCAGCAGCGAGGCCAGGAAGCGGAAGAAGGCGCGGCGCGCCTCGCCCTCGAGGCCGATCATCGGATCCGACCAGGTCACGGCCACGCTCGCCTCCTCCGGCGGGCCATGGATCGGCTGGCATCGCTCGCGGCGCTGGCATCGGTGGCGGCGCCATCGACGGCGATCTCGGCCCCAGCCGGCGTCGTAGCGCAGGTAGTGGATCGCCGTGTCTCCCTCGCGCCCGTCCTCGGCGTCGAGGCAGAGCCGGCGCACGGTCTCGCGGCTCACCGTGGTGACGCCCTCGCCGCCCATGCCGCCGGTGGCCAGGCGCACCATGGCGCGGCGGTCGCTGTCGGGCCGGCACACCGCCTCGACCGCGCTCCACCGGCTGATCGCGATCAGCGCGCGCGCATCGCCGCCGCCGAGCGCGGCGAACACCGGCAGCAGGCGGCGCAGGCGGCCGACGTCGCCCAGCTCCGGGTCGCGCCCGAGATCGATCGGGTTGACCACCAGGATCGGAGCGAAGGCGTGGCGGCGCCAGGGCGCGCCGCGGCGGCGGCGCTCGCGCACCAGCTGCGAGAAGACCGGGTGCAGCTCGGCCGGACCGGGCGGCGGCTCCGGGTCCGGCGCCGACTCACCGGGCGGAGGCACCGCGTGCAGGCGGATGGTGCCGGTGCCGGGCCAGCGCGCCGGATCCCACAGCGCGATCTCGATCTCGCCGAGATCGAGCCAGCGCGAGCGCGCCGCCACCCAGCCGAAGCCGGCGCCGGCGGCGATGAAGCCGAGCGCGAGCAGCACGCCGAGCGCGCCCATCCGATCGCGCCAGAGCACCAGCGCGGCCAGCACCGCGACGCCGGCCACCACGCTGAGCACGACCGAGCGGGCCAGCCCCGCCCGCCAGTAGCAGGCCGCGCGCCCGCCGGGCCCGACCTCCTCGAGCAGCGAGGTGACCGGCAGCGACACGATGGCGTGGGCCGGACCCGCGGTGGCGGGCGGCGGCGGACCGCCGAGCGCGGCGGCGACCAGCGCGCGCTGCTGCTGATCCTCGTCGCCGTCGAGCTCCGGCGCGCGGGCGCGCAGCGTCCTGAGCAGCAGGTAGAGCAGCTGCGTCTTGCCCGCGGCGCGCGCGCCCAGCAGGGCCAGGTCGATGACCGCGCCGACCGGCGCGCTGGCCGGGGGCTGGGTGAGGGACGAAAGGCATCCCGGGACGGGCAGGTCGGGCCGCGCGGCGACCAGGCGGGGGCGCGTGTCGCGCTGCGGGGCGGTGAAGGAGGACCTTGACAAGAAGACTACCCGAATAGTACTACCAAGGTAGTCGAATGCAAACGACCTCGGTAGTTCGTTTCTGGCATTCGACCTCGAGGCGTCCATGAGCAAGACATCACAGCTCGGAAACCTTCAGCTCGCGATCCTTCGCGTCCTCTGGGCCCACGGCGAGGCGACGGCCGGCGACGTGCATGCCGCGCTGCAGGCCGAACGGGGACTTGCGCCGACGACCATCGCGACCATGCTCAAGAAGATGGAAGCCCGCGGCCTGGTCCACCATCGCGAGGACGGCCGCCGCTTCATCTATGGTCCGGCCGTCAGTGAAGAGAACGTGACCCGCGACATGGTCGCGGACCTGACCGACCGCCTGTTCGGCGGCAAGGTCGCCGAGCTGGTCAATCATCTCATCGAAGAGCACGACATCGATCGGGCGGAGCTGGCCGAGCTCAACAGGCTCATCGCCCACGCGGAACGTCAGACGAGACGGAGGGATCGATCGTGATGGTCGAGGACTGGCAGCAGTGGGCCGCTCCGGGCGCGGCCTGGGTCTTGACGTACCTCATCCACAGCACTCTGCTCATCGCTCTGGTCTGGCTGATCAGCCGGCGCCTCGACGGTCGGCCGACGGCGCTCGACGCGCTGTGGAAGACCGCGCATGGTCGGCGGTCTCCTCACCGCGACGCTGCAGACCGCGGCCGGCGTCTCACCTGTCGGCGGCCAGCTCGATCTCTCGGCCAGCGCCGCCGTCGACCATCAGGCCGGAAATCCAGCCAGCCGAGAAGCTGGCCTTCGCGCCGCTGGCCGACCAGGCGCGTCGTGCCGGAGAGCGAGCGGACGAGGCGGTTGTCGCGCCGGCCCCGCAGGCCGAGAAGGCGTCGAGGAAGCACTCGAAGGCGTCGAGCAAGGCCGCGCGGAAGGCCGCGAGGAAGGCGGCCGAGCGGGCCAGGGCCGGCTATCCGGCGTCCGGAAAGATGGAGGCGCTCGCGGCCGAGGAGCGGGCGGACGCGCAGGCGATGCCGACGCCGTCCCCGGCCGATGACGATGATGGCGACTCCGAGGACGTCGTGGCGCTGGGCGCGGTGGCCACGGGCCCGGACACCGGCGCGGATCCGGGCACGCGACTCGAAGACATCGGCCGGTCGCGGTGTGTGGCTGGCGGCCGGCTTTCTGGCGTGGGCGGCGCTCGCCGCGTTCTTCGGCCTGGGCCTGATCCGATCGTGGTGGCGGCTGCGCCGCGTGCTCGGCGATCGCCGCCCCATCGAGGCGGGGCCGGCCCGCACGATGCTGGCGCGGCTGTCGGCCGAGACGCTGCCGCGGGTGCGGCTGAGCGCCAGCACCAGGGTCAACGTCCCGATCGCTGTCGGCGTGCTGCGCCCCGAGATCGTGGTGCCGGAGCGCGCGCTCTACCAGCTGGAGCCGGCCGAGCTCGAGAGCATGCTGGCCCACGAGCTGGCCCACCTGGTCCGCCGCGATCCCGCGTGGCGGCTCATCGCCGGCTTCATGCACCGCGTGCTGTTCCTGCAGCCGCTCAACCGCGTCGCCGCGGCCCACCTCGAGAACGCCTCCGAGGTGCTCTGCGACGACTGGGCCGTCGAGCGCACCGATCGTCCGCTCGCCCTGGCCCGCTGCCTGACCGAGGTGGCCGGCTGGGTGGCGTCGCCGCTGGGCGCGTCGGTGCCGGCCATGGCGCGGCGCGGCTCCGGCCTGGGCCGCAGGGTCCGCCGGCTGGTGGCGGCGGACGATGATCCGTCGCCTCGCCGTCGCGACCGCTGGCCGATCCCGTTCGCGGCCGGCGCGCTCACCCTGGTCGTGTTCGCCGCGCCGGGTGCCACCGAGATGGCGAGCTCGGGCGCCCCGCCCGCGGCCATGCCGCCCGCGCCCAGGCTGATCCCCGCGTCGATGGCGCCGGGTGAGGTCGTGGCGGAGCGCAGCCCCGCCGCCGCGCCCGCCCCCGACAAGAAGGCGGACGCGCGCCGCCTGCTGGCGCAGCTGCGCGAGGGGCATGGCGGCAAGCACGAGCTGTCCGACTGGGTCGCGCTGGCCCAGCTGCTGGGCTCGCCCGGCGAGGAAAAGGCGCTGCGCGTGGGTGACGACGGCGAGCCGATGTTCGCTGAAGGCGTGCCGATGTTCTCGGCCGACGACCTCACGGACGTCATCGAGGGAGCCGTGTCGCGGGCCCTGGGCGGCGCCGGCATGGACTTCGATATCGACATCGATACGGACGACGGCTTCGACCTTCAGATCAACGGCATCGACGTCCTGGCGCTGGGTGGCGGCGACGGGGACCAGGATGTGGACGAGAACGAGGACTTCGATGTCGACTTCGACGTCGCGGTCCCGGACATCGACATCGACATCCCGGACATCGACGTCCAGATCCCCGACATCGACGTCAACGTCGACGTCGATGTCCCGGACCCGCCCGATCCGCCGAACCCACCCGATCCGCCGGACCCGCCCGACGTGAATCCGCCGGATCCGCCGGACGCCGACTGCGATGGCGACGATCACGGCGCCAGCGCCCACCTGCATCAGCATCCCCACGGCCTGAGCCGCGAGCAGGTGCGCGAGCTGCAGCGCCAGGCCCACGAGATCGCGCGGCAGGTCCGCGAGCAGGCGCGGCAGGCCCGCGAGCAGGCGCGCCAGGCCCGCGAGCAGGCGCGCCAGGCCTACCAGCAGGCGCGCCAGGCCCGCGACCAGGCCCTGCGCCAGGCGGCCGAGGCGCGCCGGCAGGCCTACCGCCAGGCCGAGGTCCAGCGCGACCAGGCGCTGCGCCAGGCCAAGATCCAGCGCGACCAGGCGCTGCGCCAGGCCCACCAGGCCCGCGAGCAGGCCCTGCGCCAGGGCCGCGAGGCCCGCGAGCAGGCGATGCGCGCCCACGCCGAGGCGATGCGCCAGCACGAGCGCGCGATGCGCGAGGCCGAGCGCCAGCGACGGCGCGCGTACGAGGAAGCCGTGCGCCGCGTCGGACGACGACCGCGACGAGCAGTAGAACCAGCAGCTCCGCCCGCGGCGAGCGGGCCCGCCCCCCTTACAATTTTGTCCGCCGTCTCAGTCTGCGCGGCGCCCACAGGCCGCGGCCGGCACCGATGACTTGCGCGGCAGCCGCGCTCGCCGCCGAGGCGGCGGACATCTCTTCTCTCCGCGCACGCGAAGTAGGACCGCCAAAGCGCCAGACACGCCAAAGGGCGCTGGCGCATCCTTTGTCCGTCGGATAGTCGACCGGGACGGGATGCGCCAGCGCCCTTTGGCGCATTTTGGCGCTTTGGCGGTTTCTACTTCGCGCTCTTCGCGTCTTCGCTTCTAGCGCCGGCCACCGAGCGTGGGCGGGCCGATGTCGGCGCCGGTGCGCGGCATGATGCGGCGGCGGTCGAAGCGGATCATCATCAGGCCGGTCACCGGCGACTGGCCGGCGCGCGCGGTCCAGTCGGCGTCGCTGTAGAGGCGGTCGAACACGACGACGGTGCCGTTGACCTCCCACAGATTTGCGTCGGTGCAGGCCGGGTTGTCCGCGGTGCAGTCGTACGGGTTGACCACGTCGGTCACGTCGGTGAGTGTGACGAGCACGCCCTCGTAGTCCTCGAGGGCCGCGTCGGCCACTGTCAGCTCGACCGGCGCGATGACGCCGCCGGTGCCGGTGCGCGTGACGGTCGCGTCCTCGATCTCGGTATCGGTGAAGTACTCGACGACGCGGCCGGTGACGTCGACGATGTCGCCCACCGCCATGCCGGTGTCGGCGGCGGTGAAGACGTGGACGCCGGAGAAGGCCGGGGCCGACTCTGGATCCTGCACGTAGATGCCGTCCTCGTAGGCGGCGGTCACCACCGCTCCGCGGATGGTGACGCTCGAGCCCTCCTCGACGGCGCCCATCTGGACGTCGGAGATGAGCGCCTCCGACGGCGGGCACACCGACTCCGGGTTGGCCTGGTCGGGGCAGAAGTCGCAGGCGTCGCCCTTGCCGTCGCGGTCGCCGTCGGCCTGGCCCTCGTTGGCCGCGAACGGGCAGTTGTCGCCGTCGTTCGCCACGCCGTCGCCGTCCAGGTCGTCGCCGGCCGGGCTGGCGTCGCACGCGTCTCCCTCGCCGTCGCCGTCGCTGTCGGCCTGGGCGCCGTCGTCGATCGGGCGCACCGGGTTGAACACCGACGGGCAGCTGTCGTCGGCGTCGGCGATCCCGTCGCCGTCGGCGTCGTTGTCGCCGGCCACGCCGCTGAACTGCCCGGGCCGCGACGGTACGCAGGTCGGCTCCGCGTCCGGCGCGCCGCAGAAGAAGGCCGGATAGGCCGGAGTGTCGCCGCCGGCCACCTCGGCGGCCAGCGCGTCGTAGGTGGCGCCGAACTCGCGGTTCGCGCACAGAGAGCGCGCCTCTCCGCAGACGTCGACCGCCTCGCACTCCTGGCCCAGCCCGGCCACCACGTCCGCCTCGCCGAACACCGGCTGCCCGCCCATGACGACCAGCAGCGTGCCGGCGCTGTCCGCCTCCAGCACGGCCCGGTGGTGCTGGCCCGGCTGGCCGGCGTAGATCGCCAGGTCGGCCACCTTGCCCGACTCGAGCGAGCCGACCACCGCGTCGTTGCCGGTGGCCAGCGCGGCGTTCCAGGTCGCCATGCGCCACAGCGCCTCGTCGCTGAAGTAGCCGCCCAGCTGGTCGCGGTTGTACTCGTCGGCGCAGGCCAGCTCGCGCACCATGTTCATCGAGCCGCTGTAGGTCCAGTCGGTGCCCAGCGCGATCACGCCGCCCAGGCGATCGAAGGTGCTCACCTGAGCGGTGTGGCCGTACAGGCTGATGTTCGAGCGCGGCGACCAGATGAGGCGCGTGCCCTCGCGCGCCATGAGCGCGTAGTCGGCGGCGTTCAGCCCGATGCCGTGGATGTGGGCCGCGTTCTTCTCGGTGTAGTCCTGCCCGCCGTCGAACGACGTGCTCTGGCAGCGGAACTCCTCGGCCGCGTAGTCGTCGATGCCCTCGGCGATGTGCGGCAGGTAGGCGTGCAGCCCGGCCACCTGGAACTCGGTCGAGGACGTAGTTCCAGGTGCAGTCGGGGCGGAACTGCTCGTTGCCGTCGCCGAGCGAGAAGACCTCGAACTCGGCCTCCTGCAGCCCCAGCTCCTCGTCGGCGGCCGACAGCTGGTCCAGGTTGCGCACCATGCCGTCGGCGCGACCGGATCCGATCATGGAGGTGACGCCGGACATCACCATGCGCACCTCGCCCCAGCGGTTGCCGGCCGAGGTGGCGCCGGTGCCGTGCGCGTTCGACGGCGCCGGGAGCTCGCCGCGCCAGGCGTGGCGGTGGTCGTAGCGCGTCTCACCGTGATCGATCGGGGCGCCCTCGGTGAAGGTGATGTGGTCGTGCGGGTTGATGAGGCCCGGCGAGATCACCGCGTCGGCGCAATCGACCCGGGTCGCCTCGGACGGCCTGCTGCTCGTCGCCGCAGTTGCAGCCCACGCACACGATGCTGGCGCCGTCGTACAGCACGGCGCCGTTCTCGTACACGACGTCGCGCCCGAGCACGGTGCCGCGCAGCAGCACGGCGGTCCCGTCGCCCGGCGTCACGTCGCACGCGCCCTCGCTGGCGGCGGGGACCGCCTCCTCGCAGGTGACGATCCCGGTCGGCGCCGCGTCCGGCTCACCGCCGGCGTCCGGTTCCGCCGGCCCGGCGTCGGCTTCGGTTCCGCCTCCACCCTCGGCGGCGAGGTTGTCTCCACAACCGGCCACACCCGCGAGAGCGAGCGAGAGAGACACGAGACCAGCAAACAGTGAGCCACGTCGCCTGCGCATCGGGGCGCGCTTATAACACCCACACTCATCACCGGAACCGAATTGTGAGTATCGACTCCGTCGCGCACATGTGACCGCGTGTGCGCGGCGACGGCTCGCTCGGTCGGCGCTGGTCGCTCGGCGCTCGCGGCTCGCCGACTGTCTCCGTCCCGCGGTGCACCTCTGACGTGCGCCGTCTGCCGGACAGCCGCTTTCTCGGTCCCGGTCCGGCACCGTAGTACAGTGGATCCGGGGCGATGCTCGCGGTGATCGAAGCCATCGACGCGCGCAGCAGGGTATGTCCCGATCTGAGAAGCCGCCGACGAGCGGCCGGAGAATGACCGCTTGATGCCGAACCACCTCTCCGAGCCCGGCCAGCTGGTGTCGCTTCCGGCACCTCGGGTTCGAGAACTTCGACATGGTCGTGCTCGGCGTCATGGTCGGCCGCATGGCCGTCGCGGCGGGGCTCGGCGCGCTGGTCGCGTTTCGCCCGTGGCGCCGTCTCATGCGGTGGCACTTCGAGCGGCCCGAGAGCGGGGCGCAGGTGCTCATCGCCGTCTCCGGCGGCCTCATGACCGCGGTCATCGGCAACAACGTGGCGCTGGCGTTCGCGCTGGTCGGCCTGGGCGGCTTCATCCGCTTCCGCTCCGGCATCAAGGACCCGCGCGAGGCCGGCGTCATGTTCCTCATGATCGGCATCGGCATGGCGTGCGGCATCGGCGCGATGCCGGTGGCGCTGACCGCGACCGCGTTCGGCTTCGTTCTGCTGGCCGCCCTCGACGTCGCCGATCGCCACCGGCGCAAGCTGGGCCGCCGCCGCATCCGCTTCTCCGACGTGGCCGATCCGCGCCAGTTCGAGCCGCTCATCCGCGGCGCGCTCGATCGATCGGCGCTGGTGCACGGCTCGCGCATCTCGCTGCGCAAGGACGAGGTGATCGTCGACGTGTTCGGCGACCGCATCGCCAGCGCCGGCCAGGTCCTCGACCTGCTCGAGGAGGCCGGCATCGCCTTCCGCGGCGATGTCGCGGTGGAGGAGATTCAGCGGGTGCGCCGCGCCCCGGTGGCGATCGCGCCGCTTCTGGCGCTGGCGCTGGGCCCGGCGCGCGCTCTCGCCCAGGACCCCGACCCGGCCGCGCCGCCGCGCCGCGCCGGCCGCAGGCCGAGCGCGAGTGGACGCTCGAGCTCGGCGGCCGCGTCTACGTGCGCGACACGGTCAGCCGGGTCGACGTCGGCGACGACATCTGGCGGCACGAGCGCGCCGTCGACCAGGCGCGGCTGTCGGCGGTCTACGACCGCAAGCGCCTGCGCCTGGCGCTCGAGTTCGACTTCGGCGGCGGCGACGCCGAGCTCAAGGACACGTACATCCGGGTGCGGCCGATCGATCCGCTGCGCATCCAGGCCGGTCGCTTCAAGGTGCCGATGAGCTTTCTCGGCCTGGAGTCGAAGTGGCGCATCCCGTCGATCGAGCGCGGGCTGCTCAGCGAGCTCGACCTCGACGACCGCGACCTGCCTTTCAGCGGCGAGCGAGGGGAGGGCGTGTCGTTCCAGCTGCGGCCGGACCTGCCGCTCGATCCGCGCCTGACCGCGGCGCTGTTCCAGAGCCCGCTGGCAGACGGGCTGGCGCCGATCGACGCGAGCGAGGACTTCACCCAGGACCTGTACCTGCGCGCCGAGCTCGAGCCGATGAAGGACCTGCACCTGGCGGCCGGCTTCGCCCTGGTCGGGTACCAGGAGCAGCTCGGCGTGGCCGACAGCCTGCGCCACCTGGCGATGGGCAGCCTCGAGCTGCACGCCGACCTGCGCCCGCTGCGCGCCTGGCTCGAGCTCTTCGCCGGCCAGAGCTTCGCCTACCAGGCGGAAGGCACCATGTCCGGCACCTTCACGGCGGCGCGCGCGCTGGTCGCGCCCCGCTTCCGGCGCCCGCTGGCGGCGATGTTTCGCGTCGAGCCGTACGCCGGAGCCAGCACGCTCGAGCCGACCGACGATCGCGACGGCGACCGCGTGTCGGAGATCCTGGCAGGCGTCAATGTCGCCTTCAGCCGACACTGGCGCCTGCAGCTCGAGGTCGCGCAGCGCGTGGCCGAGGGCGTGGCGTCGCCGGTGGCCGACAGCACCCTGTTCCGGATCCAGCTGGGCGCTGCATTCGCCGAGACGCTACAATGAAGCGAGTGGGTCGACGGTCCGGGGATCGGGTGATGTCGCCGCGCACGATCGCGCTGGCCGCGCTGGCCGCCCTGGCTGCGTGCGGCGGCGGCTCCGGCGCAGACGGCGGCGATGACGCGGGCGACGACGCCGACGACGGCGCGGACGACGGCGGCGATGCTGTTGACTGCGACTTCGACAGCGACGACTACCTGCCGTACGCCGCCGGCTACACCTGGAGCTACCGGCTCACCGATCTGGACGACGGCGAGCGCGCGATCAAGGAGCAGCGCATCGAGCCGGAGATGGTCCACCCGGACTACGGCCCGGTGGTCGTCCAGGTGACCGGCAAGATCAACGGCGAGACCATCAGCCTCACCCGCAAGGAGGGCGATCGCGTGCTCCGCTTCCAGCAGGAGGATCGCGACGCCGCCGGTGCGCTCGAGCGCACCACCATCTACGACCCGCCGCAGATCCGCATCGACGAGTCGAGCGAGCACATCCAGCTGGGCGCCGCGTGGGACGAGGCGTACACGGAGATCGTGCTCGACCCGGAGGGAGTCGAGATCATGCGCGTCGACACAATCGACCACTCGGAGGTCCTTGGTGTCGACGATCCGTGTGACTCACCGATGGGCGAGTTCAGTTGCCTGCGCGTCCGGCGCACCCGGTTGGCCGGCGGAGTGGCCGAGAAGGAGTTCCATTTTGCGCGCGGGATCGGGAAGATCCGCGAGGTCGGCTCCAATCAGCTCGAAGAGCTGACCGCCTGCGGCCCGACGGGGGAATAACCCGGCCAGGGGGTCGGTTCCCGGGATAGACCGCCGGCCGTCCGCCGCGCGTTGGGAAGAGCCAATGCCACGAACAAGCAAGCAGACCACGAGCCTGTGGTCGGTCATCGAGAACATGCAGCAGCGTCTCGAGGCCGAGGGGCTCGACAGCGACGTCGTCGACGCCGCCGTCACTCGAGGCCTGGAGGCGCTGCTCGACATCGCGCCTCCCATCCGCAAGCGCGTCAAGTTGATCGAGGCGCGCGCCGCGGCGCGCGTGCCGATGTGGACGCGCTCGCACGCCAAGGCATAGCAGCAGCGCGCCGCTTCAGGGCGGCGCCAGAACCTACTTCCCGGTCGGCAGCGCGTCCGCCGCGACCGACGGGTCGAGGTAGGACTCGAGCTTGCGCTTGAGGTAGTCCTCGGCGCGCCGGCGCCACAGGAAGCCGGGATCCTTGCCGGTGACGTGAACCACGCCGTCGTCCAGCGCCAGCTCCCCTTCGATCTGCACCACGAGGTACTTGCCGGTGAAGCGACCCTTGTCGCCGGCCCAGCTGACCTTGATGCCGTGCCGGTTGGTCAGGTATTCGCCCAGCTTGGCCAGACGCGCGCGCGCGTCCTCCTTGTCCAGCTTGTGGCGGTGGTCGAACTTCATCGCGCGAGAATGTAGCAAGCCTGGCGCCGCACCAGCGTCACGGCGAGTCGGATTTCTCGGGCTGCGGTGGGGTTTCGGGCGCTTTGGCGGGCGCCGCCTCGCCGGCCTTCGCGGGCGCCTCGCCGGTCTTCGCCGGCGCCTCGCCCCCGGCCGCGCCCTCTGCCGGCTCCTCGGCGCGCGTGCGGCAGCGCTCCAGATCGTCGGGCGTGCGCGCAGCGACCGCGCAGCGCCGCGTCTCCGGCGTCCACTTCTTCTGCTCGCACTCCGCGACGATCGCCTCCTTGACCAGCGGGGATGAGGCTGAGCGCCTGCTGCTTCTGCTTTTCCGCTTCCTGCCGGGCGGTCTCGCTGGCCGCGGCGGCCGAGGCGGCCGAGGCGGCGCCGGACGGCTTCTCGATCTCCTGGCGCTGCAGCGTGGCGTAGGCCGCGGCGACCGCCTTGCAGTCGGGGGCCGAGTCCTTGCCCTTGCAGCCGACGGCGAGCACGGCCAGCGCGAGGGACAGAGCGTGCGCGCCGGCGCGCGTGATCCGGTAGCTCATCGATCGTCGAACCTCCGCGGCCGATTGAACCGCATGCCGGTGCGCTTGTCAGCCTCGGCCGGCGGTTGCCCGCCGGAATCGCGTGGTATGTGTGAACGCGATGGCGCGCGAGAGCGAGGCGCGGATCGCGTGTGTCCTGGTATTCGCCGCCTGGGTCGTCGCGCTCGCTCCGGTCCTGCTGGGCGGACGCACGTTCGCCGGCGAGCAGCACCTGGCCGGCGCGGTGCCCTGGTACGACCGCCTGGCCAGCTCGATCGCCGACGGCCGCATCCCGGAGTGGGACGACGCCAGCGGGCTCGGCGCCGCCGTCGCGCTCGAGGTGGGCCGGCCGCTGGTCTATCCGCCGGCCTGGCTGGTGGCCGCGCTGCCGCGGCCGTGGAGCATCGACGCGGTGCTCGCTGCGCACCTGCTGCTGTTCGGACTCGGCGCGGCGCTGTGGGCGCGCCGGCTCGGCGCCGAGCCGATGGGCGCCGCGATCGCGGGCAGCGCGGCGGCGCTGTCGGCGGCGGCGACCGGGATGCTCGCGAACGACGGCGCCATCTGCGCCGCCGCGTGGCTGCCCTGGGTCGGCTGGTCGGCGGATCGCCTGGCTGGGTCGCCCGGCACGCGCCGCGCGATCGGGGGCGCGCTGCTGCTCGCCGTCACGTTCGGCGCGCTGCTGCTGGCCGCCGGCGGTGCGGTCGGCGCCGCGCTGGCCGCTCTGCTCGTCGCCGTCGGTGCCGTGCTGGCGCGCGCGCCCGGCCGCGCGGCGGCCTGGATCGCGATCGCCGCCGGCTCGGCCGCCGCGGTGCTGCTGTCGGCGCCGGCCTGGCTGCCGGCCGCCGCCGCTGGCCGGCTGGACCTGGGGCCGCTGCCGGGCAGGCCGGCTTTTCATCCGGCCGAAATTCCGGCCGTCGGCCTGGCGCTGTGGGGCGCGCTGACCGGCGGCGCCCCGGCGCGGCGGCTGGCCGGCGCCGCCGCGGCCGCGATCCTGATCGCTGTCGCCGCGCCCGCCGCCGGCGACGCGGTGCCCGCCGCCGCCGCGGCGCTGGTGGCGGTGCTGGCCGGGCTGGGCGCGTCGCAGGCCTGGGCCGCGCTGGAGCGCGCGCCGCGCCTGGTCCGCTGGCGCAGCGTCGCCGGCGCGCTGCTCGCAACGCTGGCCGTCGGTCCGCTGGCGGTGCGGGCGTGGCGCATGCCGTTCGAGTCGCGCGATCTGATCGAGCGGCCGCCGGCGCTGCTCGCCTCGATGCCGCCGGCCGACGCGCCGGTGCGCCGCCGCGTGGCGTGGCCGGAGCAGCCACACCGCGACTACCGCGACGGGCCGCCGGACACCGGGGCCCGCTTCGGCTTCGCCTACCTGCCCGGGCGCGACCGCGGCCGCGATCCGCTGCTGGCCCGGCTGTGGCGCGCGTCGAGCGGCGCCGGCGAGCGCCTGCTCGATCTGTTCGACGTCGAGCTCGCGGTGGTGCCGGCCAGCGTGCCGACGCCGGCCGCCATGCCGGAGGCGGGGCGCTCGCCGGCCGGAGACCGGGTGCTGGCCGAGAACCAGGTGCGCCGTCCGCGCGCCTTCGTCGCCCCGCGCTGGACCTGGCACGCCGACAAGGAGGCGCTGCTTCGCCAGCTGTTCCCGATCGCGCCGGATCAGCTCCGCTCGGTCGCACAGGCGCATGTGCGGCTGCTCGGCACCGGACCGGCGCCGCCGCGGCCCGCGACCGGATCGCGCCCGCAGCCGGCGCCGCCGTGCGCCATCGCGTCGGATCGTCCCGAGCGGGTCGAGCTCACCTGCCGGTCGACCTCGGGCGGCTACGCGGTGCTGCTCGACCGCGACGCGCCCGGCTGGCGCGCCGAGGTGGACGGCCAGCCGGCCACCATCGTCACCGCCGACCTGCTCGCCCGCGCGGTGGCTGTCGGCCCCGGGCAGCACCGGGTCCGCTTCGAGTACGTGACGCCGGGCCTGCGCCTGGGCGGCTTGCTCGCGGCGCTGGCCTGGCTCAACGCCGCGGTGCTGGCGCTGCTCCTGCGCCGGATGCGCGGTCAGCCGCGCGCCAGCGTGGTGCCGATCGAGCCCGGCTGATCGACGGCGCGCACCAGATCTCCGGGGCCCAGCTCGCCGACGATGTGGATCGATCCGACGCGGCCGCCGTCGAGCACGGCCAGCGACTCCTCCAGCTTCGGGATCATGCCGCCGCGCACGATGCCCTCGGTGACAGCGGCGCGCGCCTCGGTCGAGGTGAGCTGCGCGATGCGCGACGCCGGATCGTCCACGTCGCGCAGCACGCCGGGCGTGCCGGTGACGAGCACCAGGTGCTCGGCGCCGAGCGACTGGGCCAGCTGGTTGGCGATGATGTCGGCGTTGATGTTGAGCACCTGGCCGTTGACGTCGGCGCCCAGGCAGGCCAGCACCGGGATGTAGCCGGCGTCGGCCAGGAGCTCGAGCAGCTCGCGGCGAAAGCCGACGACGTCGCCGACCAGGCCGAAATCGATCGGCTCCGGTCCGCCGCCCGACACGACCCGCGGCGGCCGCCTGACCGCCTCGATCACCAGCGAGCTGGCCCCGTGCAGCCCGACCGGCCTGGCCCCGGCCGCGACAAGCGCGGCGCACAGGTCGACGTTGAGCAGGCCGGCCACGGTCATCTTCATGACGTCGAGCGCCGCCTGATCGGTGATGCGCCGGCCCGCCACCACCTTCGGCTCCTGGCCCAGCGTGCGCTGCAGCGCGGTCGCCTGCGGGCCGCCGCCGTGGACCAGGAACACCCGCTCGCCGCGCGCCGCCAGCGCGGTCAGGTCGGCGGCGACAGCATGCACGCCGCTGCCGCCGACGATCTCGCCGCCGATCTTGACCACGACCTGCCGCGCCCCGGACGGCGCGCGGGCCGGGTCGGTCACGGCCAGCTCCCCGGGTCCTCGAGCGAGAGGCGCTCGTCGAGGCCGAGCACCAGGTTCATGTTCTGGATCGCCTGCCCGGCGCCGCCCTTGATCAGGTTGTCGATGGCGGAGAACAGGGCCAGCGTGCGGCGGCCGCCGCTGGCCGGGCCGAGCGCGAAGCCGACCTCGACGTGGTTGGAGCCGGCGACCGCCGCCACCTCCGGCTGGCGGCCGGGCGGGCGGCGCACGAACGGCTCGCGCGCGTAGCTCTCGTCGAACAGCGCCGCCACCCGCGCCTCGTCGATGTCCGCCTCGACCTCGACGAACGCGCTGACGAAGATGCCGCGGCTGAGCGGCGCCGAGACCGGCACGAAGCGCAGCTCCAGCTCCGGCGCGCCGGCGTCGGCCAGCGTCTCCTCGATCTCCGGCGTGTGCTGGTGGACCAGCGGCTTGTAGGTGCGCAGGTTGACCGCGCGCACCGGGTGGTGCGTGCCGGCCGACGGCGCGGCGCCCGGATCCGGACGAGCCGGTGATGGCGGTGATGTGGACGACGGCGCCGGGGCCGCGCAGCAGGCCGCCGCGGGCCAGCGGCAGCAGGGCGAGCTCGGTCGCGGTGGCGAAGCAGCCGGGCGACGCCACCCAGCGCGCCTGGCGGATGCGCTCGCGGTTGAGCTCCGGCAGCCCGTAGACGAACTTGCCGAGCAGCTCCGGCACCGGGTGGGTCGCCGCCGTAGAACTGGCGGTACGACTCGGCGTCGCGCAGGCGGAAGTCGCCCGACATGTCGACGATCTTCACGCCCAGCTCGACCAGCTCCGGCACCTTGGCCGCGGTCACCTTGTGCGGCAGCGCGAGCAGCGCCACGTCGCAGCCGGCCGCCGCCTCGCGCGGCGAGATGTCCTCGAAGCGCAGATCGCTGCGCCCGGTCAGGTGCGGGTGCGCGGCCCAGATCGGCTCGCCGACCATGTCGATCGACGACACCCGCACCACCTCGACCTCCGGGTGGATGAGCAGCCGGCGCAGCATCTCGGCCGCGCCGTACCCGCTGCCGCCGATGATGGCGGCCTTGAACCTCTTGGCCATGAGTCTCGCTCCTCTATCTCGCGCACAGCTTAGCAGCCCGACGCTGGCGGTCCTATACTGCGCGCCATGAACGACACGGTCGAGCGCGCATGCGCAGCCGCCGCCCGCGCCGAGAGCGGGCTGGTGCCGGTGCTCGAGCGCTGGGTGCGCATCAACTCCTTCACCAGCAACATCGCCGGGGCCAACCGGGTGGCCGACGCGCTGCAGGAGGACTTCGCGCCGCTGGGCCTGCGCTGCGACCGCCACCCCGCCGAGGGGTTCGGCGATCACCTGGTGTGGCGCACGGCGGCCTGGGACGAGCGTCCGACGGCGCGCGTCGTCCTCGTCGGCCACCACGACACGGTGTTTCCGCCCGGCGCGTTCGAGGTCTTCGAGCGCGACGGCGACCGGCTGCGCGGCCCCGGCGCCCTCGACATGAAGGGCGGGCTGCTGGTGGTGCGGACCGCGCTCATGGCCCTGGCCGAGGCCGGCGGCGCTCGATGGACCTGGCGCTCGCGCTCGATCACCGTGGCGGACGAGGAGGTCGGTTCGCCCAGCTCGCGCGACCTCATCGAGGAGCTGGCCCGCGGCGCGCGCGCCGGCCTGGTGTTCGAGTCCGGCCGGCGCGACGACACGATCGTCACCCGGCGCAAGGGAACCGGCGGTCTCAAGGTGGTGGCGCGCGGCCGCGCCGCCCACGCCGGCAACGCCCACGCCGACGGGGTCAACGCCATCTGGGGCCTGGCCCGGCTGATCGATCGACTGCAGGGCCTCACCGACTACGACCGCGGCATCACCATCAACGTCGGCCTGGTGTCGGGCGGCGAGGCAAAGAACACGGTCCCGGCACCACGCCGAGTGCGGGGTCGACATCCGCTTCGTGCACGCCGTTCGACGGCAACGACCTCGTCGCGGCCATCGATCAGGCCGCGCGCACCGCCTCGCGCGACACCGGCGTGACCTTCTCGCTCGAGGGAGGCGTGCGGCGCGCGCCGCTCGAGCGCTCCGACGCCTCGGCGGCGCTGTGCCAGCTGTACAGCGAGCAGGCCCGTCGCTTCGGACTGGGCGGCGGCGAGTGCGGCCTCGTCGGCGGCGGCTCCGACGCCAACACGGTGAGCGCGATCGGCGTGCCGGCCATCGACGCGCTCGGCCCGCGCGGCGCGGGCTTCCACACCCACGACGAGTACATCGAGGTGTCCACGCTGGTGCCGCGCGCGCAGGCGCTCATCGCCACTCTGCTCGCGCTCGACGCCCAGGGCTGACGGTCAGCTCGACGCGGACGTGTAGTTGCGGATGGCCGCCTTCCACAGCGGCGCGCGCCACGGCCGCGAACAGGAGCGCGCCGCCCACGCGCGGCGATCGCGGTGGTCGGCTCGAGGATGCCGAGCACGGCCATGGCCGGATACGAGGTCATCAGCGCGAGCGGGATGATGAGCGTGAACAGCACGCGCCAGAAGCCGCGGAACACGGCGATCGGCCAGCGCGCGGCGTCGAACACGGCCATGAACAGGTAGACCAGGTTGTCGAGCCGGATGACCCAGAACGACGCGCTCACGATCAGGATCCAGAGCGAGTAGAGGACCAGCGCGCCGGCCATGAGCAGGAGCAGGCACAGCGCCACGTCGCCCGGCGCCGGGGCGCGGCCCAGCATGACGAAGGCGGCCACCGCCAGGCCGAAGCCGCCCATCACGTCGATGACCTTCCACGGCTCGAACTTGACCGTCGAGACCAGGAACTGCGCGTCGGCCGGCTTGAGCAGCAGGTAGTCGAACTCTCCGGTGCGGATCTTCTCCACCACGCCGACCAGCGAGGGGTTGATGACGCCGTCGAGCACGCCGCGCAGCACCGTGAACCAGGCGATCACGACCAGCGCCGACGGGAAGTCCCACCCGGCCACGGTGTCGCGCTGGCCGTACAGGATGAGCAGCGGGACCAGGTTCCAGCCCAGCCAGTACAGCGAGATGGCCCCCTCGATGAGGAAGTCGAGGCGGTACTGCATCGACGTCGCCGCCGAGGCGCGGACCTGCACGCCGAGCAGGCGGGCGTAGCGCAGCGCGCGCGTCATCGCGTCGGGCTCCCGGTCACGACCCGAACGCCTCGTAGCGGCGGATGCCGGCCCGCCACACCGCCAGCGCCACGCCGATGACCAGCACCACCCAGATCCACTGCAGCCCCAGATCGCGCAGCGCCTGGCCCGGACCGGCGTAGCGGCCGATGGCCAGCTCGACCGGAAACGACAGCATGAAGCGGAACGGCGTCCAGTCGGCGATGGCGCGGGCCCAGCCCGGCAGGAGCGCCAGCGGCACCAGGTAGCCGGACAGCACGGCGAACACGCCCAGGTAGGCGTCGAACACCGCCACCGACTTGTCCATGAACAGCGCGGCCGCGCCGATCATGATGAGCATGAAGAAGGTGATGAGCCAGGCCCCGAGCAGCGACGCGACCAGGATGAGCAGCATCACCGGATCGGTGATCAGGATGTCGCGCGCGCTGGTGAGCAGGAGGATGACCGCGAACGGGATGGCCACCAGCGAGCGCAGCGGCACCGACGACAGGTGCGTGGCCGCGTAGGTGACGAACGGGTGCACCGGGCGCAGCAGCCGGAAGCTGAGCAGCGCCGCGCCGGATCTCGTCGTTGAGCTGCCACACCACCCACGAGCCGGTCAGGTTGCGGACGATCAGCGTCGCCACGTAGTAGGCGATGAACTCGCGCTGGCCGAACTGCGCGAACGGCGCCTCGGCCGCCACGCTGGTCCACAGCCCCAGCATGATGAGCGGCAGCGTGGTGGTCAGCATCCAGATGACGAACTCGACCCGGTAGGCCACCGTCTCGGCCACGCCGACGCGCAGCAGGGTCGGCGCCGCGCGCAGAGCGGCGCGCCACGGCGGCATGACGGCCGGCGCGTTCATCAGCCGATCGGGGCGCTGGCCGCGCTCTCGCGATCCTCGCCCGGGCTCGCGTGCTGGAAGAGCTGGCGCATGATGTCCTCGACCGGCGGATCCTCGATGCTGAGGTCCGACAGCGGCAGCGCCGACAGCGAGTGGCCGACCACGTCGCGCAGCCGGTTCTGCGGCACGCGCAGCACGACGCGCCCGCCGTCTGCGCTCACCACCTCGCCCATGCGCTCGAGCTGGTCCGGCGTGACCGGGCCGGACAGCGTGAACGACACCAGCTTGCTCGGGTGCATCTTCCTGACCAGCGCGCGCAGGTCGCCGTCGTAGATGAGCTGGCCCTTGTCGATCACGATCACGCGCGGGCACAGCGCGGTGACGTCCTGCATGTAGTGCGACGTCAGCAGCACCGTGGCCTCGTAGCGCTGGTTGTAGGAGCGGATGAACTCGCGGATGGCGACCTGCATCGACACGTCGAGGCCGATGGTCGGCTCGTCGAGGAACAGCGTCGACGGGCGGTGCAGGAGCGCGGCGGCCAGCTCGCACTTCATCCGCTCGCCGAGCGAGAGCTGGCGCGACGGCTTGGTCGACAGGTTCTCGAGGTCGAGCAGCTCGCTCAGCTCGCGCATGGTGGCGTCGAACTCGGCGCGCGGCACGTCGAACAGCGCGCGGTTGAGCGCGTAGGTCTCGGCCGCGGGCAGGTCCCAGATGAGCTGGTTCTTCTGTCCCATGACCAGCGTGATGCCCTTGAGGAACGCAGCCTCTCGCCGGCGAGGGTCGAATCCGTTGACCTCGGCGATGCCCGACGTCGGATGCAACAACCCGGAAAGCACCTTGAGAGTCGTGGTCTTGCCTGCGCCGTTGGGACCGAGGAAGCCGACTCGCTCGCCGCGCTCAATCCGGAACGACACGCCACCGACGGCGCGCACGATCTCGTAGCGGCGCTTGAAGACCGATCGCAACGCGGCGCGCATGCCCGGCGGTCGTCGGTGCACTCGGAACGTCTTCACGAGCTCGTCGACCCGGATCACCGCGAGAACCTTACTCCATCACTGACAGCAAAAAACCTCTTGCCACCCTCGGTCCACATCCTTAGTGTGGGAACTGGATCCAACGTCAGCGCGCTGGCAGAACCAGCACCCGATCGAAAGAAGGAAGAGCGGTCGGCAACGCAGAGAAGGGGGTACGTTGACGGGAGAGAGCCCACCGGGCCCTGAATCGGGCCTTCCGCCACAGCGGCGGAGGGCAACATGGGTCGGCTCGTAGACGCGGGCGCTACAGGTCCGACAGACTCCTCAATCGAGGGTCGGGACAAATGCCACGGGCATCTGACCGGGCGTCGCGGAAAGAAACATCGCGCGACTTTCCGCCGAGTCGAATAAGCCACTGGCCCCATTCAACGATAAAACAAAATCTGAAGATCGAGGCGGCGAGCCGATGAGCTCGCCGCTTCTCGTTTCGGCCCGCGATCGGCACGCGTGTCGAGCGGGTCACGACTCCTTGTCGTCGTCCTGGGCGCGCTGGAAGCGGACCAGCGGGCCGGCGTCGACCGGCTTGCCCGACAGCACCGCGTCGAGGAGGGTCTCGCCGATGCGGGCGAGGTCGAGCAGGCCCTGCACCCGGTCCTGCGCGAAGTCGAGCTGCTGCACCTCGACCAGCCCGGCGGTGCGCCGGCGCTTGCCCAGCTCGACCGAGACCTGCTCGAAGGCCTCGATGGCGGCGTGGATCTGGCGCAGCTCGCGCTCGCGGAACACGCGCGACACCATCTTCCAGATGCTGGTCTCGGCCTCGTAGTAGTCGCGGCGCTCGCCCGGCACCCAGCTCTTCTTGATCGCGCCCCACTTGACCAGCTCGGCCAGCGTCATCGAGACCGCGCCGGTCGATAGCTGGAGCAGGCCGGTCAGATCCGAGGCCGACAGCGGGCGGTCGCTCAGGTAGAGCACGCACCACATCCGGCCCATGTTGCGCTTGAAGCCCCAGAACTCCATGAGGCCGCCGACCGCATCGGCAGCGCGGAGGACCGCTTCGTCCAGCTCGACCTGAGTCATGCCGCATGTGGACCGCCGTCCGACGCGCGGTCCTGCACCGATAGGGCCGGTGAGTATACCCCTGCCTGCCGCGCATCTGCTGGCCCAGCCCGCGAAATGGCGCGCGCGACTTGCGGTAGGATGAGCCTGCATGGGGCGCGACACGGCTGCCGGGGCCTTCCCCTGGGTGACGAGTCTCGCGCTCGCGGCGCCGGCGTTCACCCTCGCCACCGCCGGGGCCGCCATCGGATTCGATCGCCCGATCGGCATCGTGCTGATCGCGGCCGGCGCGCTCTACCTGCTCGTCGATCTCGCCGTGCTGCAGCCGCGCCTGGAGTCGCGCATCGGCGGCGACGTCACCGGCGAGCTGGCGGCGCAGCGCTTCCTGCAGCGCGCGCTCGAGGCCGACGACATCCTCGAGGTCTCCGCGGAGTTCGAGGACGCTGTGACGGCCGCGCTGGGCCAGACGCGCGCGGTGCTGGTCGCGCCCAGCCCGGACGGCGGCGTGCGCATCCTTGCCGGCGGCGAGGAGGAGGTGGCGCAGGACCTGGGCGACGCCACCAGCGCGTTCTTGTGGCTGGGCGACACGGTCAACCCGATCTATCGCGCCGACATCGAGCGCGCCGGCCAGGAGGGAGCCGCCGAGGCGCGCCAGCTCATGTCGAAGCTGGGCGGCGACGTGCTGCTGCCGCTGCGCCACCGGGGCCTTCTGCTCGGCCTGGGGTTGATCGGGCCGCCGGCGGATCCGGGCCGCACCCGGCTGGACGCGTTCTACCGGGCCATGCGCGCCTACACGACCGTGGCGGTCGCCAACACGTTCCTCGACGCCGAGGCGCGCGATCGCCGGCAGCTGGCGCAGACCTTCGACCTGGCCACTGCGGTGCAGGAGGCGCTGATGCCGGGCGAGCGCCCGGTGCGGCGGCCGTCGTACGCCCTGCGCGGCGTGTACCGCCCGGTCGCCGAGTGCGGCGGCGATCTGTGGGCGTGGCGCGACCTGGGCGACGACCGCGTGCTCCTGCTGGTGGCCGACGCGACCGGGCACGGCGCCGCGCCGGCGCTGCTCGCCGCGGTGGCCAAGGGGACCATCGACGCGCACTGGCAGCTGCACGGCGGCGACCTGGATCCCGGGCGGCTCCTGTCCGCGCTCAACCGCGCCATGTATCGCTCGGGGCGGCGCCGCTACTTGATGACCGCGTTCGCCGCCGTCGTCAACGCCGGCACCGGGCGCATCACGTTCGCCAACGCGGGGCAGAACTTTCCGCTCGTCATCGGCGGGCGCGGCCTGGAACAGCTCGTCGCGCGCGGCGACGCGCTCGGCGTGCAGCCGGAGGCGACCTACGAGACGCTCGGACGCAACCTCGAGCTGGGCGACAAGGTGCTGCTCTACACCGACGGCTTCACCGAGGCCGGCTCGCCGTACATGGAGCCGTTCGGCGAGAAGCGCTTCCGCTCCCTGGTGGCAGGGCTGGCCAACCAGCCGGCCGTGCGACTGCCCGACCTCCTGGTCGCGCGGGTCGAGGAGTACGTCGAGGGTAACCCGCTGGGCGACGACATGACCTGCGTCGCCTTCGAGCTGTCGAGCGACTCATGATGGGCGCCGACCTCATCGTCAGCATCACGCTCGCCGCCGCCCTGGTGATCGTCTGGCTCGCCGTCATGCTGGCGCGGGTGGGGCGGCGCAGCAGCGAGGCGCAGCTGGGCGCGATGGCGCGCGACGCGCTGGTCAAGTTCGCCGACCGCGCGCTCGAGCTGGAGACGGTGGCCGACATCCTGGGCAGCGCGCGCGAGGCGGCCTGGCGCCTGTTCGGCTGCCAGCGGGTGGTCGCCTTCGAGCCGGGCACCGACCGCGGCAGCTGGGACGCGTTCGTGCCGGGCGGCGAGACGCTGCAGTCGGTGCCGGCGCCGCTGCGCGGGCCGTTCGGCTGGTTCGTGCACAACCGCGGCGTGGCGGCGCGCGACGAGCTGAGCGACCGCCGCTTCGGCGCCATGCGCGCGCCCTTGCGCGACCTGATGGACCGCTACGAGGTCGACCTGCTCATCCCGCTCGTCGAGCACGGCAGGCTGCTGGCGGTGGTCGGCATCCTGCTCGGGCGCCGGCCCACCGATCTCGATCAGCAGGTGCTGCTGCTCTACAGGCTCGAGGTGACCGCGGCCTGCGCCAACATCAAGCTGCACCGCCAGGCCGCGCACGTGCTGACCCTGGCCAAGGAGATGGACCTGGCCAGCGCGGTGAAGCTGGCGCTGGTGCCGGACGAGGTGGAGGGCAGCCTGGGCGCCATCTCGTGGGCCGGGCACTACCAGCCGGCCGGGCAGGCGGGCAGCGACTTCTGGGGCGTGTATCCGCTGGCGGGCGGCCGCGTGCTGTTCCTCATCGGCGACGCGGTGGGCAGCGGGCTGGGCGGATCGATGGTGGCGGCGGTGGTCAAGAGCTGCTGCGACGCCGTGTTCGACGGGGCCGCGGGCGGCGAGGATCCGGGGCCGCCCGATCTGCTCGCCGCGCTCAGCTCGGCCCTGCAGCGGCCGTCAACGCCGACCCACGCTCGCTGCTTCGCCGCGCTGTTCGACCCGGCCGCGGAGCGCATCCTGTACGCCAACGCGGGGCACACGCTGCCGTACCGCATCAACTTCGCCGGCGGATCGCAGCTGGGCGTGCTGGCCGGGGCCGGACCGCTGCTGGGCGACATGATGGACCAGGTCTACCGGGAGAACCGCAGCCCGCTCGGCTCCCCCGAGGTGTTCGTGCTGTTCACCGACGGTCTGGTCAAGGCGCGCAGCCGCGAGGGGGAGCCGTTCGGCGAGCGGCGCCTGCAGCGGGTGCTGGCGGCGCAGAAGGACGCATCGGCGCGCGAGGTCCGCGAGCGCATCCTTACCTCGCTGGCCGCCTACCACGACGGTGGGCCGCTGGTCGACGACATCGCCCTCGTCGTCGTGCGCTGCAACATGTAGCGCGGCGCGCCCGGCGAGGTCGGCGGCGCGGACCGCGTGCTAACCTTGCCCGCATGGCGGGACCCGACCACCTGTTCCTGCGCGCGTGTCGCCGCGAGCCGACGCCGCGCGTGCCGATCTGGATGATGCGCCAGGCCGGGCGCTACATGGCCGAGTACATGGCGGTGCGCGCCAAGGTGTCGTTCCTGGAGCTGTGCCGCTCGCCGGAGCTGGCCTGCCAGGTCACGATGCAGCCGATCGATCGCTTCGGCTTCGACGCCGCGATCCTTTTCAGCGACATCCTCGTGGTCCTGCCGCCCATGGGCCTGGACGTCGAGTTCGGCGACGGCGGGCCGCACCTGCCGTCGCCGATCCGGACTGCGGCCGACGTCGAGCGTCTGTCGGTGCCGGACGCGGCCGACAGCCTGTCGTACGTGATGGAGGCGGTGCGGCAGATCCGGCGCGCGCTGGACGGGCGGGTGCCGCTCATCGGGTTCGCCGGGGCGCCGTTCACGCTGGCCACCTACGCGGTCGAGGGAGGCGGCTCCAAGAACTACGAGCGCACCAAGAGCATGATGTTCGCGGATCCGGGTGCGTTCCACCGCGTGCTCGACAAGCTGGCCCGCACCGTGGCGGCGTACCTCGAGGCGCAGGTGGAGGCGGGCGCCGAGGCGGTGCAGCTGTTCGACAGCTGGGCCGGAATCCTGGCCCCGGGCGACTTCCGCGAGTTCGCGCTGCGCTACGTGCGCCAGGTCGTCGACCTCCTGCGCGGCTCGCGCACCTGGGCGTCCGGCGGCGTGCCGATCATCTACTTCGTCAATGGCTGCGCGCCGTACCTGGACGACGTGGCGCGCTCCGGGGCCGACGTGCTGGGCGTGGACTGGCGGGTCGATCTGGGCGACGTGCGGCGCCGGCTCGGCGACCGCATGGCGGTGCAGGGCAACCTGGATCCGACGGCGCTGTTCGCGCCCGAGGACCGCCTGCGCCGCCGCGTGGCCGAGGTGCTGGGCTCGGCCGGCGCCGCCCCGGGCCATATCTTCAACCTGGGTCACGGCATCCTGCCGCCGACCGATCCGGCGCGCGTGCAGCTTGTCGTCGACACGGTGCGCGAGCTGTCGAGCACGCCGCGCGAGGGGGCATGACGCGGACCCGCCGCGTCGGCGTTGTGGGCGCAGGCGTGGCCGGGCTGGCCGCGGCGCGCCGGCTGATCGCGCGCGGTGATCTCGACGTCGTCGTGTGGGAGGCGTCGGACCGGGCCGGCGGGGTCATCTCCACCTCCAGCGCCGATGGCTTCACGCGCGAGCACGCGGCCAACGGATTTCTCACCGGCGCGCCCGACGGCGGCGCCGACCTGGCCGAGGAGCTGGGGCTGCCGGTCGAGGAGGCCTCGCCCGCAGCGCAGCGGCGCTGGGTGTTTCGCGGCGGCGCGCTGCGGCCGATCCCGAGCGGCCCGGCCGATCTGCTGCGCGCGGAGCTTTTGAGCTGGCGCGGCCTGCTGCAGGCGCTGGGCGAGCCGTTCCGCCCGCCGCGCCGCGAGGGCCCGGAGGAGACGGTGGCCGAGTTCGCGCGGCGGCGGCTGGGCGACGAGGTGCTGGAAGCGCTGGTGGCGCCGTTCTGCAGCGGCGTCTACGCCGGCGATCCGGATCAGCTGAGCCTGCGGGCCGCGTTTCCCAAGCTGGCCGCGCTCGAGGCCGAGGGCGGGCTGGTGCGGGCCTAGCGCGCTGCGCATGGTGCGCCGGATGATCGGGCAGGAGGGTAGTGGGCCGCGGCCGCGGCCGCGCATCGCCGCGCCGGTCGGCGGCATGGCCGCGCTGGTTGCGGCGCTGGCGCGGGAGGTCGGGCCGCGCCTGCGGCTGGGCTGCCCGGCGGTGGCGGTCGAGGTCGAGTCGGGCGGGCGCGCGCGCGCTGTGCGGCTGGCGGACGGGCGGCGCGAGCCGTGCGACCTGGTGGTGCTGGCCACGCCGGCGCCGGCGGCGGCGCGCCTGGTGTCGGACGCCAGCCGCGAGCTGGCCCAGGTGCTCGACGCGATCCGCTACGCCACGGTCGCGGTTGTCCACCTCGGCTACCGGCGCGACGAGCTGCGCGCGGCGCCCGGCGCGCTGGACGGCTTCGGCTTCCTGGTCGCGCGCGGCGAGGGCCTGCGCATCCTCGGCTCGGTGTTCGAGAGTGTGCTGTGGCCGGATCGCGCGCCGGCCGACCATGTGCTCCTGCGCTGCATCCTGGGCGGCGTGCGCGACCCGGGCGCGGTGGAGCTCGACGATCGCGAGCTGGTCGACCAGTCGCATCGGGACCTCGAGCGCGCCATCGGGCTGGGCGCGCAGCCGGTCCACCGGCACGTCGTGCGCTGGCCGCGCGCCATCGCGCAGTACACCGTCGGCCACCTGGAGCGAGTGGCGCGCGCGGAGCAGCTGGCCGAGGGGCTGGGCGTGGTGCTGGCCGGTTCGAGCTATCACGGGGTGGCGGTCAACGCGTGCGCGGCCGACGCGTCGCGCGTGACTCACCAGGTGGCGTCTCGCCTGGGCCTGGCCATCGCGCTGGCGCTGGGGCTGTTCACGCACGGGGCCTGCTCGAGCGGCGCAGTGACCAGCGGGCCGGCGGCCGGCGACGCGGGAGGTACGGCGCCGCGCAGCGAGAACAGCACCGGCGACGACCGGGAGGGCGAGGGAGAGGGCGCCGGCGGCGAGGAGCGCGCGCCGGCCGGCCAGCCGCCGCCTCCCCCCGGGTCGGTCGAGGTGGCGGTGGAGTGGCTGAGCCCGCCGGCCGAGCTGCTGGCGCCGGCCGGTCGCAATCGCTGCGGCGCGACCGCGACTGCCGCCGCTGCTGGTCAACAGCCTGGGCGGCGTCGAGGGCGCGCTGGTCAAGCTCGAGGGCGTACCCGCGCACGGCGCGGCGCGGGCCGGCGGCGGCAAGGTCGGCCACGGCAAGAGCAAGGGCAAGGACCGGGGCAAGGACAAGGACGAGGAACGCAAGAAGTCGGACTCGGCCGAGATCGCCGTGCGGCGCTGCCAGCTCGAGCCGCGCGCGCTGCGCGCCCCCGGGCCCGGCGGGCACCTCGCGCTGACCAGCTTCGACGAGCGTCGCCACGAGATCGCTGTCGACGCGGTGCCGGAAGGGAAGGGCGAGGCCGCGCGGCTGGCTCGCGTGCCGCTGGTGCTGATCGGCCAGCGGGTCGAGCTCGATCTCGAGAGCGCCGGCCTCGTGCGGGTGAGCAGCGCGGCCGACCCGGAGTCGGTCGCCTGGGTCGTGGTGCCGGAGCACGACTACGTCGCGGTCTCCGACGAGCGCGGGCGGGTGCGCTTCGACGACGTGCCGGCCGGCCGCTACCAGGTGAGCGTGTGGCACCCGCCGGTGGGCAGCGGCAAGCCGCCGCTCACCGCGCGCGCGCCGATCGAGGTCGGGGCGGACAACGGGACCAGCGCGACCGTCTCGCTGGCGCCGGCGCGGGCGCGTCGCTGACCGTGAACCTCCTGACTCCGGTCGAGCAGGCGCTGTGGCATGCGGCGGAGGCCTGCCTGCCGCGTGCGGCGCTGGCCCAGGGCGCGCTGGTCGGCGCGGTGGTCGAGCGATCGCGGCGCTACACCAGCGAGCGCGAGCTCCTCGACGAGCCGATCGTCGGCGCCAAGGAGGCGGCCGATCTGGCGGCCCGCGCGCTCTTCTTCGGCGTGGCCGACGCCGCCAAGGTGACCGTGCCGCTGGCCGAGCTGGACCGGGGCGGCCTGCTGCCGGCGGCCGCCCCGCTGCGCCTGCTCGACCTGGGCGCCGGCGCCGGCGCCATGACCCTGGGCGCGGCGGCTTATCTGGCCGGCACCGGGCGCACCGTCGATCTCGCGGTCGCCGCGGTGGACCGCGACAGCGCCGCGCTCACCATCTTCGAGGGGGCCGCGCGACACCTGGCGGGGGAGCTGGACGGTCGCATCGCGATCGAGCGCCGGGCCGAGCTGCTGCGCGACGCCAGGCTGGAACCGGCCGGCTTCGATCTGATCGTCGCCGGCGGCGTCATGAACGAGCTCGACGAGGCGACCAGGCTCGACCTTGTCGGGCGCGCGCTGGCCGCGCTCGACGGCGGCGGCTCGCTGATCCTGATCGAGCCGGCCCTGCGCGAGACGAGCCGCGACCTGCACCGGGTGCGCGACCACGTGCTGGCGGCCGGGCTGGCCCACGTCTTCGCTCCGTGCACCCGGTCCGTGGCGCCGTGTCCTGCGCTGGCCCGCGAGCGCGACTGGTGCCACGAGGACCGCCCGCTCATGTTGCCGGCCCGCGCGTCGCGCGTCGCCCAGGTCACCGGGCTGCGCGACAGCGGGATGAAGTTCTCGTACCTCGTGCTGCGCGCCGCGTCCGATCCGCTCGTCGCGGCGCCCCCGTCGCGCGCGGCCCTGCGGATCGTCTCGGACCCCAAGCGCCTCAAGGGCCGCCGCGAGTGCACCGGCTGCGGCGACGCCGGCTGGGTCCCCCTGCGCCTGCTCGGCCGCCACCGCAACGACGCCAACCGCACCTTCGAGCGCCTGCGCCGCGGCGACGTCGTCGTGATCGACCGAGCAGCGGAGCGCGCCCGGCGAGATCCGCGACATCCGCAACGACGAGACAGTCGAGCGGGTCGCGCTGCGCTCCGATTAGAGCGCGGTCAGTCGGAGCGCGAGCGGGTCGCCGCGTCGTCGCCCGGCTCGGCCGGGAGCTCGTCGGTGTCGGCGTTCTCGATGTTGTCGACGTCCTTGCGGGCCCGGGCCTTGGTCTCGGTCTTGCGGCCGCGGCGCTTGCCCTTCTTGCCGGCCGCGCCGGAGTCGTCGGCATCGGCGTCGTCGTCCGCGTCGGCCTTGCCCGTCTTCTCCGCCTTCGCGGATGATGCGCCGTCGACCGCGTCCGCGGCAGACGAGCCTTCGTCATCCGGATCGTCCGTCGACTTCTCGCCCTCGTCGGCGTCGTCGTCGGAGCCCTTGGCGTCCTTGGCGGTCCCGTTGCCGGTCGCGGACTTCTCGGCCTTCTCGCCCTTTTCGGCCACCGGCGCCGTGTCGTCGCGCGAGATCTCGTCCGGGACGGCCTCGTCGGTGACCGCCGGCATGTTGCCGGTGTCCTCGTAGCCCACCCGGCGCGGCGCCTCCAGGTCATCGTCCTCGGCCAGGACGACGTCCTTGGTCTCGAGCACCTCGAGCACGATGCCGGTGATGTTGTCGTGGCCGCCGCGGTTCTTGGCCACGGTGACCATCTTGACCAGCGCCTCGTCCGGATCGTTCTCGCTGACGTAGTCCGAGACTTCCTGCTCGAGCGGGAAGTAGTCGTGCAGACCGTCCGAGCACAGCAGCAGGCGGTCGCCGGTGCGCAGCCGGACATGCGCCATCTCGACGCCGACGTCCGGCGCGACGCCGATCGCGTTGACCAGGATCGTGCGCAGCGGCGAGATCTGCGCCTCCTCGATCGAGAGCTTGCCCTCGATGACGAGCACCTCGGCCACTGTGTGATCGGTCGTGATCTGCGCCGCACGCCGGTCGCGCACGAGATAGGTGCGACTGTCCCCGACATGGGCGACGAACGCCTCACTTCCGGCGATGACCACGACGTCCAGCGTGGTGCCCATGCCCTGCTTGTCGGTCTCGGCCGCGCCGCGCTGATACACGGACTGGTGAGCCTGACGCACTGCGTTTTCCAGCGCACTGACCAGAGCGCGCCGTCCTTGATCGCTCGGTGCGCGGGCGAACGTCGCGATCTCCTCGCGCGCTTCCTGCAGCGCCGCGGTCACCGCCTCGACGGCCATCTTGCTGGCCACCTCGCCGGCGGCATGCCCGCCCATGCCATCGGCGACGATGAAGAAGTCGCCCTCCGGATCAGCGTAGGCGGAGTCCTCGTTGTGATCGCGAATCACCCCGACGTCAGTCCGCATGGCGCTGCGTTGACGAATTCTCGGATGTCGCGCGTCGCTCGCCATGGGTGCGGATAACTCCGCCACAACCAAAGGCTGTTTTCCCACGGCGGATGCCCGGTTGTCCAGGGTGGCCAGGCCCGTAGAGGCGCGATTTCCCGGCAATAGAGCCGATCAGCCTCTTGTAGTGCGCTTCTCGTGCACCCCGGAAGCGTCCGTCACGCCGGATCGGGCGACCAAAGGGCCACTCCGGGGGCCATCTCGCGCGATTCGACGGCCACGTCGGGAGGCGGCCGGCCGGCCCTGGCCAGGTCGGCGCCGGCCAGGGCCAGGCGCCGGTGTGCCAGGCGCACGGCCTCCGCCTCGCAGTCCACCGCGACGAACCGCCGGCCCAGGCGCTGCGCCACGACCGCCGTGGTGCCGGAGCCGGAGAACCAGTCGGCCACGCGCTCGCCCGGCGCCGACGCCGCCGTCACGATCCGCTCGAGCAGCCGCTCCGGCTTCTGCGTCGGCCAGCCGGTCCGCTCGCCGTCGCCGCGGTTGAGCGTCTCGATGTCGGTCCACCAGTCCTCGGGCACCTTGCCGCTGGCCACCGGGTAGCGGTACACGCGGCCGGTGCGGCGGTCGGTCTTCTCCTGCACCAGGGCGCCGCCGGCGTCGCGCACCACGCGCATGTGCGAGGCCGGCTTGCGCGCGACCCGCACCGCCTCCGGGTAGAACGCGTAGTCGGCGCGTGCGCGAGTACCAGAGGATGGTGTCGTGCTTGCGCCCGAACGAGCGCGGGCTCTTTCCGCCGACCGAGTAGCACCAGACGATCTCGTTGACCATCCGGGCGCGCCCGAACAGGCGGTCCAGCGCGACCTTTACATAATGAGAGGCGCGGTAGTCGAGGTGGACGAACAGCGAGCCGTGCTCGGCCAGCAGGCGGCGGCTCTCGGCCAGGCGCGGCGCCAGCCAGGCGACGAACGCCTCCGGATCGTCGGAGCGGTCGCGGTAGGCGGCGCCGTCGCGCCCGCGCCGCAACCCGCCGGTCCCGAACGGTGGGTCGATGTACACCAGATCGAGCGAGCGGTCCGGCAATGCGGCCATGACCGCCAGGTTGTCGGCGTGGACGAGGCGGTCCGGTGAACCGGGACCAGCGCCACCGAAGCGAAGCACGGCTGCGACGTTGAGCACGGGTGGCTCTCAACCTACCATCGGGCCCTGAGACCATGAGCTTCGGCAGGTGGTACCCGCTCGACGAGGCGGCGGCGCATGCGCCGGACGGACCTGGTGTGTACCAGGTGCGCCTGGCCCACGGGCTTGTTGACTACCCGACCGGGCGGAGCGCGATGATCCACTACGGGGCCGCGCCCGATCTGCGGGCGGCGATGGCCGAGCTGGCCCGTACCCATCCAGGGTGCGAGTGGCTGTGCCGGTTTGCCGACCGGACGACCGCTCCCGAGGCGGCGTCCGCGCCGGATGCTATGTTGGCGCAGCTGATGAGCGCGTTTCTGCGGCGGTTCGGTGCGCCGCCCGGGTTCCCCGAATGAAGCTGGTCGAGACCGACAGTCCGCACGGCGACGAGGAAGTAGCGGAGGTACCGCGGCCGCCCCGCCCGGAGCGGCGGCGCGTCTACGTGTCGCTGGTCCTGACCATGACGGTGCTGGTCGCGACCGTGGCCGCCGTCTACTTCGCGTTTCCCAAGCGCGACAACGAGCTCATGCACGCCGCGCTCGACGCCCACCGCGAGGGCGGCCCGTACGAGCTCGACCATCCGACCCGGGCCGAGGTGGGCGCGTGGAGCATGGGGGTGGTGGGCCAGAAGGTGCCGTGGCCGGACACCGCCGGCCTGGAGGTCGTGGGCACGCGGCGTATACAAGTCCTGCGCCGGCCCGCGGCGCTGGTCCGCTACCGCGCCGATCAGGTCGAGGTCTCGGTGATGGTGCTGCGGGCGCGCGACGCGCCCCCTCGCAAGTACCGCCGCGCCGACGGAGACGAGCTGGCGGTTTCGTGGCGGCGCGGCCCGTGGACGTTCGTCGTGGTCGGCCCGGCGGCGCGCGCCGACGCCTGGAAGCGCAGCTTCGGCGTCCCGTGAGCCCGGCTCGGGCGGCTCAATCCTCGTCGCGGTCGCGATCGGTCGCCACCGCCGGGATCACCGCGGCGTCGCCGAAGCGGCTGCGGATCTGGTCGAGCGCGTCGCCCAGGCGCTCGCCGCGGGCGCGGGCCTCCTCGTCGAGGGCGAGCTGGCGCGGGCCGTCGCGCGGCTCGAGGCCGCTGACCGCGACGCCGCACAGGCGCACCCTTGTGCGCTTGCCGCCGTGGTCGCCGATGTCAACCTCGCGGGCCAGCTCCAGCGCGACGCGGCCGATGCGGGCCCCGTCGCTGGTGGCGTCGTCGAGCGTGCGCCGCCGGGTCAGCAGGCGGAAGTCGGCGTGCTTGATCTTCACCATCACCACACGCGCGCGCAGCCCGGCGCGGCGCAGGCGGGCCGCCACCCGGTCGGCCTGGCTGACCAGCGCCGGCACCAGATCGTCGAGGCTGCCCAGGTCGCGGTCGAAGGTCTCCTCGTGGCCGATCGACACCGGCTCCGATTCGCTCACCACCTCGCGGCTGTCCTCGCCGCGCGCCAGCGCCGCGATGTGGTGCCCGAGCGAGTCGCCCAGCTGGCGGCGCAGCCACTCCTCCGGGCAGCGGGCCACGTGGCCGATGGTGTCCAGGCCCAGCTCGCCGAGCCGGGTCTGCGTGACGGCGCCGACGCCCCACAGACGCGACACCGGCAGCGCGTGCAGAAACGACAGCAGCTCGCCGGGGAGGATCACGCGCAGGCCGTCCGGCTTGTCGATGTCGGAGCCGATCTTGGCCGCGAACTTGGTCGGCGCGACGCCGACCGAGGCGACCAGCTCCAGCTCCTCCCGGACGCGGCGCTTGATGTCGCGCGCGATGGTGACCGCGTCGCCCAGCAGCCGGCGGCTGGCCGTGACGTCGACGAACGCCTCGTCGAGCGACAGCGACTCGACCAGCGGCGAGTAGTCGCCCAGGATGGCGAAGAAGCGCTGCGACGCGTCGGTGTAGCGCTCGAAGCGGTGCTTGACCACGATGGCGTGCGGACACAGGCGCAGCGCCTGGGCCATCGGCATGGCGGAGTGCACCCCGTAGGGGCGCGCCTCGTAGGAGGCGGCCGCCACCACGCCCCGCTCGCGCGAGCCGCCGACGAGGACCGGCTTTCCGCGCAGAGTCGGGTCATCCCGCTGCTCGACCGCCGCGAAGAACGCGTCGAGGTCGACGTGCAGGATGGCCCGCTCGGTCACACGCGCAGCATCGGCTTGACCACAGCCAGCCAGATGATGCTGACGCCGATGACCAGGATCAGCCCGCTGATGAGGCCGGACGGGGCCGAGCCCTGGCCTCGCCCCAGCCGGGCCATCTTCCCGCGCACGATGCCGTGCAGGACGATCAGCACCACGACCAGGGTCAGCTTGATGTGCAGGTAGGGCTGCTTGAGCGGGCTGATGACGGCATGCGTCCCGAGGATCATCGCGACGCCGCCGGCAATGGTCAGGAGCGCGCCGAGCTCCATGGCGCGTCCGATGGCGCGCTCGGCGGCGTTGAACGCGTCGCGCGCCGATCCGGCCGCGCTCGCGTGGGTGCGCAGGACGAGGGTGAGCGCGAACATCGATCCGACCCAGAGCAGGAAGCCGAACTGATGGATCGCCTTGACCCAGAGGTACGCCTGAGGGCTCATGAGCGCAGGCTACCACGCTCCCCCGGCGCCCGTGCTACGGTGCAACGGACGTGCGCCTGAAGATCTTCTTTCACGACAACTGCTTCGATGGAGCCACCTCGGCCGCGCTGTTCGCCGACTTCTACCGCGCCCGGCACCCGGACGCCGAGATCGCCCTCACCGGCGTGCAGCACCGCCGCGGCGATCCGTTCGCCGGTCTGGCCATGGACGGCGACGACAACGCCTGCGTCGATTTCCGCTACTCGGCCGACGCGCGGATGACCTGGTGGTTCGACCACCACATCAGCGCGTTCCAGCCGCCGGATCTGCGCACGCACTTCGACGCGGACAGGAGCGGCCAGAAGTTCTACGACCCGACCGCCTCATCGTGCGCCCTGTTCCTGCACCGGGTGCTGGCCAGCGAGTTCGACTTCCTGCCGTCGGACCCGCACGGCACCTGGGCCGAGCTGGTGCGCTGGGCCGACATCATCGACTCGGCGCGCTTCGGCAGCGCGCGCGCCGCGGTCGAGCTGGCCGAGCCGGCGCTGCGCGTCATGACCTGGCTCGAGCACAACCGCGAGGCGGCGATGACGCACCGCCTCATCGGCGAGCTGGGCCGCCGGCCGCTGGACGAGATCGTCGACGAGACCTGGATCGCCGGCCCGCTGCTGCCGCTCATCGAGGAGCACCGGCGGCACATCGGCATCGTCGAGAAGCGCGCGGTGCGCGACGGCGACGTCGTCTACTTCGATCTCAGCGAGGACGCGGTGCTCGCGCACAACAAGTTCATCGCGTACATGCTGTTCCCGGACACGGTGTACACGGTCAGCCTCACGCGCGGGCCGGATCGCGCCAAGGTGTCGGTCGGGTCCAACCCGTGGTCGCCACGGCCGCGCACCCACAACATCGCCTCCATCTGCGAGCGCTACGGCGGCGGGGGCCACCCGGTGGTCGGCGCCATCTCACTCCCGGCCCAGCAGCTGGACCGCGCACGCGAGGTAGCGCGCCTCATCATCGCCGAGTTGCGCCAGCCGTCGGTACCTCCCACCACCTGATCCACAGGCGTTGTATGATGGCGGGGTCGTGGACCTCGAGATGGGGGAAGGAGGGCCGCCGGGCCGGGTGCAGCGGGTCACGGAGGCCCCGTTCGGCCAGTACACACTGCTCTGCCGCCTGGCCACCGGCGGCATGGGCGAGCTGTTCGTCGCGCGGCGCACTGCTGCCGGTGGGTTCGAGAAGCTGGTCGTCATCAAGCGGCTGCTGCCCCACCTGGCCGAGGACGCGCACTTCGTGGCCATGCTGCTCGACGAGGCGCGCGTGGCGGCGCGGCTATCGCACGCCAACGTGTGCCAGGTCTACGACCTGGGTGAGGTTGACGGCCACTACTACATCGCGATGGAGCACCTGGAGGGAGTGCCGGCGTCGCTCATCCTGCGCCGCGCCAGCCGGGCCGGGCATCGCCTGGAGCTGGGGCTGGCCACGGCGATCCTGCGCCAGGCGGCCGAGGGGCTCGACCACGCGCACGAGCTGTGCGACCGCGACGGCAAGTCGGTCGGCCTCGTCCACCGCGATGTGTCGCCGTCCAACCTGTTCGTGACCGCGTCCGGCGTGGTCAAGGTGCTCGACTTCGGCGTGGCCAAGTCGCAAGACGCGCTGGCCCGCACTCACACAGGCGCGCTCAAGGGAAAGTACGCGTACATGTCGCCGGAGCAGGTGCTGGGCGAGCCGATCGACCGGCGCTCCGACGTGTGGGCGCTCGGCATCGTGCTGTTCGAGCTGCTCACCGCCCAGCGGCTGTTCTGGCGCGACTCCGAGTACAAGATGTTCCAGGCCATCGTCGACGAGCCGATCCCGTCGCTCATGGATCGCTGGCCAGGGTTGCCGGTGCCGGTGGCCAAGGTGGCGGAGCGTGCGCTGTCGCGCGACGTGGGCGAGCGCTTCGTCAGCGCGCGCCAGATGGGCGAGGCGCTGGAGGAGGCGATGGAGGGCGCCGGCGGCATCTGGAAGCCGTCGCACGTGGCCGACTACGTGGCCGAGCACTTCGGCGCGCTTCTACAAGAGCGGCGCGACGAGGTGCAGGCCGCGCTGTCCGGAAGCTGCCTGGTCCTGGGCGACGGCGAGGAGGTGACCGGCGTCGCCGGCGACGGGCTGGCGCCGGGCGAGGTGCAGGTCGATCTCGACGACGTCGAGACCAGGGAGCGGCCGCACGAGCGGCGGCGATCATGGATGGGCGGAGTCGCGCTGGCGGCGGCGCTGGCCGGGGCGAGCGTGCTGGCCTACCGGCAGTGGGCTGCCGAGCCGGCGGCGAGCCCGACCCCGGTCGTGGTGCTCGGCGGCGAGGTGGAGACGATGGACGGCCGCGTGACGCGGGCTCCTGCGCGGGCGCCGGTCGCGCCGGTCGTGGCCGAGCCTGTCGCCGACGAGGTGGCCGCGGAGCCGGTGCCCGGGTCTGGCGCCGCGGCGACGAGCGACGGCGACGCCGACGTCGATCGGTACAGCGCCGAGCTGGCGCGCCATCAGGCGCAGATCGGGCGCTGCTTCAGCGCGACCGACACGGCCATCGCCGGGACGCCGGAGCTGTCGGTGTCGCTCAAGGTCGATCGACGCGGCACGGTGACGGCGGCCGGTCTCCGTCCTGCGGCGCTGGAGGCCACCCCCGTCGGTGAGTGCGTGCTCGGCGTGGCGAGGCAGGCCCGGTTCGGCAAGCAGAAGCAGGGCGTGGAAGTCACCATTCCGCTGCGAATCCGCCGCCGCTAGCAGGTGGAGGTCAACGCTGGCGCCTGGCTCGTCTCACGTAGAGGTGGGCGCCGTGGTTGGGATGGCTGAACTGGACGGCGATGCCGTTCTCGTCGCGGGCTCGCGCGATGGGGGCCGAGAAGCGCTGCTGGCGATCCAGCGGCAGCACCTTTCCTCGGACCGAGACGCGCCATCCTTCGATGGCGCCGCCGCTCACCACCACCGACTCGCCGTTCCACTGGGCGTCGGGGCGCGGTGAGATGAGATAGCCGGAGCGGGCGGCGTTGTCGAAGTCGATGGTGAGGGCGGAGCGGGGCGAGCCGCGGCGGGAGCCGGGGCCGAGGGCCTCGAACCAGTACTGATAGTGACCTTCGGCCAGGGCGCCGGACACGATCGTGTGGGTCGAGGCGATGAGGCCGAGCTCGGTGCGCTTGCCCTTGCGCGGCGCCACCACCAGACGGTAGCGGTCGGCCTCGGGCGCGCCCGGCCAGCGGAAGGTGATGGCCGGCAGCCGGTTCTGGTACATCACTGTGTAGCGCCGCCCGTCGGCGTCGACCGTGTTGTGCGGCGCCTGGTGGGCGAACGGACGGGTGCCGCCGTCCTTGACCACGTGCAGGTTGCCGCTGGCCACGATCGCCGCGCCGATGTCGTCGCCCTGGATGCAGCGCACGCGGTACGAGTGGGCGCCTCGCCCCAGCCGGCCGATGGCGGAGCCGCGTCCCTGCACGGTCACGCGCTGGGCGCGCGGCTCGCCGCCGCTCAGCTCGACGGCGCCGGCGCCGGGACACTTTCCGGAGAAGTCGATGCGCACGTCGGTGGGCGGCGCCGGATCGTGGATGGTGGCGGACAGGCCGGCCACGACGGTGAAGTCGGCGCGCTCCGGCTGGCGGACCGACATGCGGATCGCGCCGCCCGGCTCGATCACGCCGGACTGGCCGGTGAGCAGCCGCTCGCGCGCGCCGCGATCGCCGACCACGTCGACGACGCCGCCGGTCACGGCCACGCGGGCCTCGTGGCGGTCGACGCGAAGATCCGCGCGCGAGCCGCGCCCGCCCGCGCTGCGCGGCCCGCGCCGCGCCACGATCATGCCGCCGGGCACGCGCACCGCGACCTCGGCGTCGATCGCGCGCACATCGGCGCGGCCGCTGCGCGTCTCGACCAGCGCGCCGCCGCGCCCGCGCGGCGCCACCACCACGTCGGCCGCACCGTGGACCACGGCGCGCTCGCCGCCGCGCGCCAGCGCCACCGCGCCGCCGCGCGGGATGCTCAGCTCGGCGCCGCCGGCCAGCTCGTGCCGGCCCGGCGCCAGCGACCGCCACGCCTGCTTCGCCGTCGCGCGCATGCGCACCGCCGCGCCGCGCACCTCGCCGACGACGGCGCCGCGCCTGGCCGCGCCGGTCGCGGTCGCGTCGACGGCCGGCGCGCCGGTGCTGACCTCGGCGCCGTCGGTGCGAGTGCCCTCCGCTGCTCCGGCGCCGGCGCCCGCGGCGCCGCCCTCCGAGGATGCGGTCCCGCTCGCCGCCGCACCCTCGGCCGCGCCCGCGACCCCGGTCGCCCCGGCTTCACCGACGGCTTCACCGGAGGCCTCGGGCGGCATCTCCGCGGCCGGATCCGCGCCCGCGCGGACGCCGCCGCCGGTGCGATCCGGACGCACATCGGTCGCCTTCGCGCCGGCGCCGGCGATCCGCTCGAGGCCTCCGCGCTCCAGATTGACGGCCACCGCCTGGCCGGCGCTCACCTCGACGCGCCGCTGATCGCGCGACACCACCGCGCTGCCGACCAGCACATCGAAGCGGACCTGCCCGCCGCGCTGCCCGATGCGCACCTTGGTGCCGGGCGCGATGCGCGCGCGGCCCATCTCCAGCTCGAGCGTGGCCTGCTCCCCCTCCGCCTCGAGCTCGCCGTCCACCGCCAGGGCGCCGCGCCCGAAGCGGATGGTGGTGGCCGGACCCATGCGCAGCCCGCCGCCGGCGATGAAGCGCAGGCGCGCGCCGCCGTCGGTCGTTGTGCGCACCGCGTCTCCCTCGCGGAAGCGATCTCCGGCGCCCGACCCCTGCCAGGCGGCGCCCTGCGTGCTGCGCTGGGCTCCGCCGCTCAGCACGGCCGTCAGCTCGGCCACGTCCGGGACCTCCGGGTCCCCGCACGCGCCGGCGGCGATGGCGACCGCGCACAGACCGGCGCCCAGCCATGCGCGCGCGTCAGCGCTCACGGCGCAGATCCAGGTTGAGGATGGTGACCCCATCGCGCTCGATCCGGATCCGACTGCGCTGCTCGCGGTAGCCGTCCGCCTTCACCGTCACCTCGTAGTCGCCGGGCGGCAGGTCGATCTCGAACTCGCCGCGCGCGTTCGAGTTGGTCCGCGCGCCGGTCGGCGCGACGGTCAGCTCGGCGGCCAGCGGCTGCCCGGTGAAGGCGCGCACCACGCCGCGCAGCTGGCCGGGCGGCAGCGCCTGGGAAAGCGAGAAGCGGACCGTCGACTTTGCGCCGGTCTCGACCTCGACGAGCCGCGAGCTGGTGCGGTGGCCGCGGTAGCTGACCCGCACCCGCGCCAGCCCGCGGTCGAGCCCCTCGAAGATCGCGCGCCCGTCGCCGCCGGTGCGCCCCATGCGCACCTCCTCGGAGCCCGCGGTCGGCAGGAGCACCACGTCGGCCCCGGACACCGGCTCGCCGCCGGCGCCCACGACGAGCACTTCGATCCAGGCGCCCGCGACGGTGCGGTCGTCGGCCGCGCGCAGGCCGCCGTCCACCAGGCTGCCGCTGCCGCGCGGCTCCGACCGGCGCCCGGGATGGATCGTGATGCCGGCCAGGGCCTGGAAGCGGGGCTCGATCGGAAACAGCGCGTCCATCGCGCCCGGCTCCGGCCCCTCGGCCAGGCTGTACTCCGCCACCAGCTGCAGGCCGACGATCTGCGACAGCTGCCTGCGAACGCCGGCCGCCAGGCGCATCGGGCTCTGCCGGGCGTCCGGCGCGCGATCGCCCACCAGCACGTCCCAGCTCCACTCGCCGACCCACTCGGTGGCGCCCGTGCGCAGCGCCGCGCCGGCGCCGAGCAGGACCGCGTCGGACTCGCTCACGCCCAGCGCCATGCGATCGGACGGGCTGAGCTGATCCGGCCGGTCGATGGCCTCGGCGCTGCGGTCGAAGCGGAACCCGCCCTGCAGCCCGATCGAGAGCTTGCCGCCCGCCGGCGCCCACGACGCGAGCCCGAGCAGGTCGACGGTCGATGCGCCCGGCTCGAGCGATGGCGCGTCGCGACCGGGCACCCACAGGCCGGCCTGTGCCGCCAGCCACAGCCCACCGCCGACCGGGGCCGAGGCGCGCGCGGCCAGCCGCGGATCGCCGATCCAGCCGCTGTCCTTGCCGGCGCCGGTGTCGGTGTGGCGGTCGTAGCGGCCGGAGAAGCGGGCCGCGATGGCCAGCCAGTCGAGCGGCCGGTAGCTGGCGGCCACGTCAACGGCGGCCCGGTGATGTCGATCGCTGTCCGCCACCACGGCGCCGCGGTAGCCGTATCCGGCCATGCCGGACAGGACGAACCCGGTGTCGAACGGCCCGGCCGTGGCCACCCGCACGAAGCCGGGCAGGGCCACACCGGTGTCGCCGGCCGCCTGGTCAGCCCGGATCGATCGCGGCAGCAGCAGCGCCGCGCCCGCGGCGGCGAGTAGTCGTCCGGCGGCTAGCGCCACGGCTGCGGATCGAAAACCTGCCCCCATGGCCTTGGCCCTCCGGCCCCCCACCCCTGTCCCGGATGATATCGCGATCAGAGGCGATACGACACGGTCAGGAGCGCCCCGTACAGCAGCGTGCGCGCGTCCGACTGACGCGGTGGGTCGGTGCCGTCCACCAGGAGCTCGGCGTCGGAGCGGAGGAAGAACCCGCCGATCGCGGTGTGTGTTCGGTCCTTCTGCCACGCCAGGCCGCCGGTCACGCCATAATAGTCTTCCTTGGGCTCGTCCGAGCCGGTCTCCGGCTCGCGGAACGCGGAGCCATTGTAGAGCGCGCCCAGGCGCAGCCACGCCTGGGATAGAAACTCCCACTCCGCGCCGACTCCGACGCGCGGCGCCACCACCGTCTCCACCCGCACCGTCCCGATCGCCTCGATATCCGGCTCGTCGACCGTGGTCAGGGTGTCGGGCAGCTGGACGTTGATGTCGGCCAGGAGCTCGAGCTTCGGGGTCGCGCGGAGCGACACGCCCACCCCGAGGTCCCAGGGAAGCGGCGCGCTGGCATGGACATCCTCCCACTCGTCCTCGCTGGTGAGCATGTCGTCGCCGGGCACGCTGACCGACTGATAGATGTCCGCGCTGCCGGTGAGCCGGATGGGGGGCACATGGGCCCGGGCGCCGATGCCGAGCCGCGAGCTCGCCTGCCAGTACATGCCCGCGACGGCGGTCAGGTTGAACACTGTCGTGTCGGTGTTGCTGATGAACTCGCTGACCACCGGGGGATCCGAGACCACCTCCGAGCGCACGAAGCTGAGGTCCAGGACCGCCTCCTTGGCCACGAACACGCTCAGCCCGGCCGTGAGCCCGGGACCTATCGCGTGCGCGGCCCCGGCGCCCAGGTACAGCGACTCCTGCTCCTGCGCCTGCAGGAGGGTGACGTGAAGGCTGGGGCTGTCGAAGGTGATCCGGTTCCTGAGCTCGATGGCCTCCGGCACCAGCACGGCCGTCGCCAGCGCCCAGCTTCCGATCTGATAGGTGGACACCAGGGTCGAGGGGATGCTGAGGAAGCCGCTGGCCTCGAACGGCTGCTCCTCCCCCTCGATGACCAGAAACGGGTCGGCCTTCAGATCGACCACCGCGTACACGTTGGCCGAGACCGAAAGATTCGCATCCTCGATGCGGGCCAGGTTGGCCGGGTTGTAGAAGACGGCGTCGCCCCGCTGGCTGGTGATGCCGGCGTTGCCCAGGAAGGCGGCTCGCTCGCCGAACGGGAGGATGTTCCGGTTGGACACGTCGGCCGCGGCCGGCCGCCCGAGGGTGGAGGCTGCGGTGAGCAGGAGCAGGGCGAGGAAAAGTGGACGGACGGGGGCCATAAGGTGTCGGGGAATATCGTCCAGGCCGAAGCCGGGAGCGAAGGGCGGGGGGCGCGAAAGCGGGTGCGTCCCATCACGCTCTCCGACGGCAGCGTGGACGGCGCGTCCACAGCTCGAGCGCCAAGTGGCCTGCCGGTCCACTCGCAACTGCGCATCCTACCAAGGGTGCGTCTATCCCACCCGGCACGCCTTCTGCACAAGGGGAGCGGACCCATGGTAGCTGGCGCGTGGTGGTGGGGACGTGGGGTCGCCATGTGGGCGCGGCCGACAGGGATTCGGCGAGGGCGGACAAAGGGGAGTCGGACGACGCGGGGGATATCGGCAGGTGAAGGTGGCGCCAGTCCGGGCGGCGCGGGGCGGTGGAAGCGAGAGGGAGTGCGCGTGCTCGCTCGAGCCATTGCGACTCGGTGTTCTGCGGGGGAGGGGCCGGTCGTCGGACCGCCCCTCGGCGCCGACACCGCCCCGCGTCGAGCCTGACCTCCGATCGCGCGCAGGCGCGGTCCGTCGCTCCAGTCGCGGTCGCGAAGGTTGAGCACTGCGGTGGTGTTGACCCAGAGAGAGAGAAATCCGAGAAATGCAGGTCCAAGGGTCGCAGTTGGGTGAGGTTTCGCCGGACACGCGCATGCGCTGTCCGGTCTGCCTGGCCGTGTTCCGCACCCGGTTCGGCTGCTGTCCGGCGGATGGCGCCGGGCTGACCCCGTGCGACGGCTTCGATCCGCTGCTCGGCAGCGAGCTGGCCGGGCGCTACGTCATCGAGGAGCTGGTCGGCGAGGGCTCGATGGGGCTCATCTACCGGGCCCGCCACACCTGCCTGCCGCGCTGCTTCGCGGTCAAGATCCTGTTCGGCGATCTGATCGCCGACCCGCGCATGCGCATCCGCTTCGCGCAGGAAGCGGCCCTGGCCAGCCGGCTGAGCCACCCGAACGTCGTGCCGGTCGGTCAACTTCGGCCGCAGCGAAGGCGGCCTGCTGTACCTGGTCATGGACTTCATCGATGGAGAGGGCCTGGGCGATCTGATCGCGCGCCACGCGCCGCTCGATCCGCTGCACGTCATCGGTCTGTCGCGCCAGCTGGCGCAGGGGCTGGCCCACGCGCACCGGCGCGGCCTGGTCCACCGCGACTTCAAGCCGAACAACGTGATCCTGGAGTGGCACGAGGACGCGCCGCCGATGCCGCGCATCCTGGACTTCGGGCTGGCCATCTCGACGCGCGAGCGCGACGACGTGCCCGGCCGCCTCACCGAGATGGGCTACATCCTGGGCACGCCGATCTACATCGCGCCGGAGCAGGTGCTCGACCACACCGTCGACCACCGCGCCGATCTGTTCGCGCTGGGCGTCGTGATGTACGAGATGCTCGCCGGAGTGCCGCCGTTCGACGGCCGACCGGTCGAGATCGCGCACAAGAACGTGATCCACCCGGTGCCGTCGATCGCGCAGCGCAGCCCCGGCGTGGCGGTGCCGCCGGAGCTGGAGAAGGTGGTGCGCCGGCTGCTCGAGAAGACGCCGGACAAGCGCTTCGCCACGGCCGAAGAGCTGTGCGCCGCGCTCGACGAGATCGCGCGAAGCCTGACCACGTCGCATGCGGCGCGGCCGGCGGTGGCGCCGCGGCTTTCGGCGCGGTCGCCGGTGCGCGAGGAGCGCAACCGGGTGTGGCAGGTCGCGCGCACGTGGGTACTGTCGCGGCGAGTCACCCTGATGGCGGGGAAGATCGGGCTGGCCGGCGCGCTCATGCTCACCGCGGGCGCGGTGGCCTACGCGCTGACGGCGCGGCCGGCGCCGGCGGGCGGGCAGGCACAGGGGGCGCAGGCGGCAGTCTCGCCGACAGCGCCGACCGAGCCGCGAGTGTCGGCGACGCCGGCGGCCTCGCCGGTCGCGTCCGCTCCGGCGGCGGCTCCGGCCGGCGCGCCGGCGGCGAGCGCGGCTGTCGCCGTGCCGGCCGCATCGACGGCCGCGCCGATCGCGGCGCCGGTGGCCGCGAGCCAGGCGCGGGCGGCGCAGCCGCTGCGCCGCGATCCCCAGCCGATCGCCGCGGCGCGCGCAGCGCCGCGCGCACAGGTCCCGGCGCGGGCGCCCTCGGGCGCCGTCTCGCGTGCGGGCGGAGACCTCTCGGGCCGAGCTGATGGAGCGGCCGCAGAGGAGGGTGCTGCGAACCCTGAGCTCTTCGCGGCTTCCCTCGCCGGGCGAGCGGCCCTCGCCGCCCAAGAGGTCTCCGCCCGAGCGCGAGACGGCGCGGGGCCGGTCGGCCCGCGCGGCTTCGGCCAGGGCCTGGCGCCCTCGCCGGCGCCGGCGGCCGACGCGCGGGTCCGCGCCGCGGCGCCGGCGGCCGAGCTGCCGCGCGCGATCGCCGCGGCGCGCCCGAGCGGCCCCGTCATCGTCCCGCCGCATCGCACGCGGCTCGAGGGCGGCCTGCAGTCGATCCGGCTGCCCAGCTACGAGAAGGCGCCCGGCCAGGTCACCGCCAAGCTGTGCATCGACGTGCGCGGCAACGTCACGTCGGTGTCGGTGCTGTCCACCGTGTCGAAGACGGTGCGCGACCGCGTCGAGCGCGCGCTTGCCCGCTCGCGCTTCCGGCCGGTCGTGGAGGGCGAAGAGGCGGTGGCGGCCTGCTTCGCCACCGTGTTCCGCGTGCAGGTGGATTGAGTCGTTCAGGTTGACTCACGTGGACGTCAGCGCGAGCTCTTCGTCTTCGCGCGGCGCTTCCCCCGCGCCGCCACCTTCGCCTTGCCCGGCCGACGAACCGTATCCTTCACCGTCGCCGCCCGCCGGGCCGGCGCCCCGTTGCGCGGCCGCACCCCATCGCGCGGCGCGTCGGCCGCCTGCATCCGCTCGAGCTGCTCGCGCAGCCGCGCGAGATCGCCCCGCAGCTTCTCGACATCATCGCGCAGCGACGACACCTCGGCCGTCGCATTCCTGGCCTCGCCGATGTCGCGCACGATCTCCTCGCGCGCCGGCGCAGCCGCCCGTCCAGCTCGCGCTCGATGACGTCGCGAAGCGCCGGCACCGACGCCGCATCGGACAGAACCGCCAGCGACTCGAGCGCCGCGAACTGCACCCGGAAGTCGACGTCGCGCAGGAGCTCCTCGATCCGCTCGCGCACCTCGCGCTCGGAGCGGTCGCGCCGGCCGCGGACCAGCTCGGCCAGGGCGGCCACCGCCGCGCGGCGCCCGTGCGACACCTTGCCGTACTCGGTCGCCTGGAGCAGGAAGGGGACCGCCTCCTCGTCGCGCGCCTCGGCCAGCCCGCGGTAGGCGTGCTGGCGGATGACGTCGAGGAACGAGTCGCGCTCCGCCGCCTGCCTCGAGCAGATCCCCCGCCACCGGCCAGCGTGTGCGGCCCAGCGACAGGCAGGCCTCGGCCTCGACGAAGTAGCTGGCGTCGCCGCGCTCGACCACCTCGGCCACGGCCGCGCCCGCCTTCTCGTCGCCGCGGTACTGGCCCAGCGCCCGCACCACGGCGCGCCGCGCGCGCGGATGCTTGGTACCATCCACCGCCGCGATGAGCGCGTCGCGGGCCGCGTCGCTGCGCAGCTTGCCGAGCGCGTCGGCGGCCGCCGCCTGCACCGTCCAGGAGCTGTCGCCGCGCAGCGCCTCGACAAGCGCCTCGGTCGCCCTGGCCCCGCCGCGCGTGCCCAGCTCGCGCGCCGCGTACACCCGGTCGATGGCCAGCTCGGCGCCGGCCAGCTCCGCAATCCACATCGGCGCCGGCTTCTCGGTCTTGACGCGCGCCAGCACCGCCTTGCCCGGATCGAAGATGGCCTGGCTCGGCTCGCGATCGCAGGTGACGTAGAAGGTGTGCTGCTGCTCGCTCACCTCGATCTCGACCACGCGCCGCGCGCCGTCCACCTCGAGCGACAGCGAGACCGGCATGCGGAACAGCGGCGTCGACCCCTCGACCTTGTGGGTCTGCTTGACCGTGAAGCAGGCCAGCTGCTTGTCCGCGTCCCACTCGTAGCCGACCTCCAGCTCCGGGTGGCCGGCGCCCTTGACGATCCACTGGTCGAAGAACCAGTCCATCTGGCGCCCGGTCGCGTCCTCCACCGCGCGGGCCAGGTCGCGGGTCTCGACCGAGCCGCCGCGGTGCTTGCCCAGGTAGTGCTTGAGCGCGCGGAAGAAGCTGTCGTCGCCCAGCACCTGCCGCAGCATGTGCAGGACGCGGCCGCCCTTCTCGTACAGGTGGTGGTCGAAGATGTCGATCGGCTCGTCGTAGACGTTGGTCGCGATGATGCGGCGATAGCGGCCGGCGTCCTCGGCGAAGTACTGCTCGCCCCACTCGTCGAGCTCGTGGTCGGCCTCGTCGCGCCCCTCGTGCGCCTCGCGCCACAGGTACTCGGAGTAGGTGGCGAAGCCCTCGTTGAGCCAGCCCTCGGCCCAGTCCCGGCAGGTCAGCAGATCGCCGAACCACTGGTGGGCCAGCTCGTGCGCGACCAGCGCGTCGGCGTCGAAGTCGAGCGCCGCCCGCTCGTCGTACAGGATCGTGTCGGTCAGCGTGGTGGCGGTCGTGTTCTCCATGCCGCCGAAGATGAAGTCGGCCACGCACAGCTGGGCGTAGCTGCCGTACGGGTACGGCACGCCGAAGCGGCGTCGAGAACAGCTCCAGCATGGCGGGCGTGCGGCCCAGCGCGCGGCGAGCGTCCTCCTCGCGACCCGGCTGCACGTAGTAGGTGACGCTCGACGTCGTTCCAGCGCTCGCGGATCTCGGCCAGCTCGCCCGCCACCAGCGTCATGAGGTAGCAGGAGTGCGGCACGTCGAAGCGCCAGTGCATGGTGCGCCGGTCGCCGCGCTTGCTGTCGGAGACAAGCACGCCGTTGGACACGGCGGTGAAGCGGGCCGGCACCGTGGCGATGATCTCGCTGGTCGCCTTCTCGCTGGGCGTGTCGAAGCACGGGAACCAGAACCGCGAGTCCTCGTCCTGGCCCTGCGTCCACACCTGGAGCGGCTTGTCCGGGTAGCTGTCGTCCGGCCCGACGAAGTAGATGCCGCGGCGCGGCTGGCCGGAGTAGGCGATCTCGAGATCGAACGCCTCGCCCTCGGTCACCTCGCCGAGCGCGACCCGCAGCACCTTGCCGTCGTGCTGGTGCTCGAGCGCCGCGCCCCCTCGCGTCACGTGCGCGATGTCGAGCTCGACGGCATCGAGCCGCAGCCAGGTCGCGCCGGACACCAGCGGCGACAGGGTCAGGGTGCAGGTGCCGGAGATGCGGCGGGAGTCGACGTCGAGGTCGATGTCGAGCTTGATGTGTCGAACGGCGCAGACGCGGTCCGGGCTGTAGCGCGGCCGGGCCCCAGGCATTGCGAACTCGCGCATCATGCTCGGCACGCTAACCCAGTTCGCCGCGGTTTTCGAGCCGCCGCCGCTCGCGTTCGGCGGCTCGCTCGAGCCGGCGAAGACGTACGCGCGGATCCACTGCGCGCGCGAAGAAGACGACGATCTCGAGGCCGAGCGTGACCGCCGCGGCCAGAGCATGGCACGCCACCGCGATGTACGCCGCCGGGACCAGCACCATCACGCGCGACGCGGGCGGCTCGAGGAACGTGCGCGGCCCGAACAGCGCCCACATGAGGCCGGCCGGCAGCCACGCCACCATCATGCCGCACAGGGTCAGGGCGTTGGCCGAGGCCAGCCGGTCGCGCAGGATGACGCGCCCCCGAAGGGCGATCCAGCCGGCCATCACCTGCACGGCGGTGGACACCAGGCCGAAGTGAAACAGCTTGTCGAGCGCATCGGCGCGGTCCGGGAGCGCCGACAGCGACACGCGCTGGCCCAGCAGATCGAGCAGGGCGTAGTAGGTGAGCGGAAACGCCGGCACCGCGATGGCCAGCACGCGCCAGTCGATGTGCAGGACGCCCAGCCGGTGCGCCACGACCAAGAGGATCAGCCCGATGAACGACACGGCCAGCACCGCCGCGGTGCGCCAGGCGCGGCGCTGCTCCATGCGCGGCTCCGCCTCCCGGTGCAGGCGGTCGAGCTCGGCCCGGTTGCGCTGCAGGCGCCGCCCGTCGGCGCGGACCAGGGCCGCGCGCTGCATCGGAGTCAGCGTGGTCGCCTCGACCAGGGTGCGGCCCAGCCCGTGGCGGGGCGCCGGCAGCCCGAGCAGCGCGGCCGCGGTCGGGGCCACGTCGATCAGCTCGACCTCTGCAAGCGCGGCGCCCGGCCGGATGCCCGCCCCGGCCAGGATGAGCGGAACCTCGACCACCTCCGGCTCGGTGCCTCCGTGGCCGCCGGCGCCGGTGTGCCCGTGATCCGCCGTGATGATGATCGTGTCGCGGCCGAGGTCCAGGTCGGCGGTGACCGCGGCCAGCTCGCGATCGATCTGCCGGGTCGCCTCGGCGTAGGCGTGGTCGTCGGCGCCGCGCGCGTGTCCGGCCGCGTCCACCCCGCCGGGCAGGAGCACGACCAGCGGATAGTCCTGGCCCATGACAAGGCGGGCGGCCTTGGCGAACCCGCCCGGCCACGGCGCGTAGTGCACCGCGGCGAAGTCGTCGTGGAACATCATGCCCACGCCGAAGGCCAGGTCGCCGGCGTAGGCGGAGCGCAGGTCGGCCGCGTTGGCCCGGTCCATGAGCGAGTCGAGCGCCACCGGCCACGCGTACGCGTTGTTGCGCACGCCGCTCCACGCCGGCGGCACGCCGGTCAGGACGGCGACGTGGTTGGGCCGCGAGTAGGTCGGGAACTGCGAGCGGGCGACAGCGTCCACGCCGCGGCGCCGCATCGAGTCGAGGAACGAATAGCCGTACGAGCCGCGCAGGCGCAGGCCGTCGATGATGACCAGCACCACCCGCCGCGCCACCCGCGCCGGCCGCGGGCCCAGCGCAGGCGTGGTCTCGGCGAGCGCCGGCTGGCGCTGGTTGAGACCGGGGCGGAACGAGTCGGCCGAATCGACGGCGCGCAGCGCCATCGCGGCGCCCAGCCCGACCAGCAGCACCGCGGCCACGACCGGCGCGAACACGTTCTGCGGGCGGCTCACCCTCCACCTAGTAAAGCGCGAAGGCGGGGCGAACGCGAAGCCAGATTTTCCGCCGCCGGATCAGGCCGCCGACGACGCGCTCTTGTCGGGCCGGTCCGAGCGCTGGCGGATGCGCGAGCGCACCTCGCCGGAGGTGATGCCGCCGTGGCTGAAGGTCGGCTTGAGGCCGGGCGCCAGCATGCTCTTGACCATCTCGGACGACGGGAAGCACTGCGGGAACTCCGGCCGCTCGGTGCTCGGATCGGCCAGCGTCTTCTCCAGCGCCATCGAGATGTACTGGTCGAGCGAGTTCTCGCGCGTGTTGGAGTTGAGGATGAACTCGCTCTCGGTCTCGCGCGCGTGGCGGCGTACGCCCCCAATCTCGCTCGAGAGCGGGGCGTAGCACTCGACCGCGACCCCGTTCTCGCTCACGGTCCACAGGCCGGTCTCGGTGTGGATGACCAGGCTGTGGTTGCCCTCGGTGTGCCCGGGGGTGCGCACCAGGCCGAAGCCGCGCCCGACCAGGTAGTCGCCCTCGAGCACGGCGATGCGGTCGCGCGGCACGGCGCGGATGCCGTCGCGCACGTACCAGCGCGCCTGCAGCGGGTGCAGCACCTCGAGGGTGCGCAGCTCGGCGCGCTGGACCAGCAGCACGGCGTTGGGGAACAGCGGCGCGGTCGGCTCGCTCTTGCCCGGCTCCGGCTCGGTGGTGCCGAGCAGGCCGCGCAGATCCTGCACGTGCAGGTGATCGAAAGTGATGAAGTCGACCTCGGCCGGCTCGATGCCGGCCTCGGCCAGCGCCTCGACCGTCCCGGTGAACTGCTTGGACAGCACCTTCTGGGTCAGGAACTTGCCGTAGCGCTCGATCTGCTTGGCGAAGAACGGCGCCTCGAGCGAGCGCGCGGCGTCGGTCGGGTTGACCAGGATGTTGATGAGCCGGCCTCCGTCGTCCTCGACCTGGACCAGCTGGGTGGCGTTGCGCATCATCACGTACGGCGCCGGCGAGCGCGCGGCGCCGGCCAGCCCGTACTCGCTCGGATAGGGAAAGATAGCGACCGGGAACGTGCGCACCGCGGCGACGCGGCCGGACGCGATCAGGCGCTGGCGCAGCGCCCGGCCGGCTCGCCGCACCGCCTCGAGGCGCTGGCCCGGGCTGTTCTCGACCCAGGCCTTGTCCATCTCGTCGAGCCTGGTCAAGGGAGCGGGGAGCGGGGAGGGCGTGTCCATGTTGTGCTAGCTTACCCCGAGGCGATGGCGGTCAACGACCTCCGCTCCGGCACATGGGTCACGTATGTGGACGGCCACGCGACCGGCGTGCGCGTGCGCCGCTGCCGGATCGAGGTCGTGGCCGGACCCGACGCCGGCCTCAAGCGCGACATCGAGGCGCCGGTCATCCGCCTCGGCGCGCGGCGCGGCAACGACGTGCAGCTCACCGACACGCAGGTGTCGGGCATCCACTGCGAGATCCGGCTCGACGAGCGCGGCTACCGCCTGCGCGATCTCGACTCCACCAACGGCACGTTCGTGACCGGGCTGCGCATCAACGACGTCTACGTGCCGCCCGGGGTCGTGCTGTCGATCGGGACGACGCGCCTGCGCTTCCAGCCGCTGGGCGAGTCGGTCGAGGTGGCGCTGTCGCCGCGCCAGAGCTTCGCGGGCCTCATCGGGCGCAGCGTGCAGATGCGCGAGATGTTCGCCCGCCTGGAGAAGCTGGCCCAGAGCGACGCGACGGTGCTCATCAGCGGCGAGACCGGCGTGGGCAAGGAGCTGGTGGCCGAGTCGCTGCACGAGTTCTCGCCGCGCTCGTCCGGCCCGTTCGTGGTGCTCGACTGCGGCTCCATCCCGCAGAACCTGATCGAGAGCGAGCTCTTCGGTCACGAGCGCGGCTCGTTCACCGGCGCGGTCAGCTCGTACGCCGGCGCCTTCGAGCGCGCCCACCGCGGCACCATGTTCCTGGACGAGATCGGCGAGCTGCCGCTGGCCATGCAGCCCAAGCTCCTGCGCGCCCTCGAGCGCAAGGAGGTGCGCCGCATCGGCGGGTCGCGCACCATCCAGGTCGACATCCGGGTGGTGGCGGCGACCAACCGCGACCTCGGCGTCGAGGTGAACCGCGGCCGCTTCCGCGAGGACCTGTACTACCGGCTGGCGGTGGCGCGCGTGCACGTGCCGCCGCTGCGCGAGCGGCGCGAGGACATCGAGCCGCTCATCGAGCACTTCCTGTCGATCACGCCCAACGCCGACGGCGCCCGGCTGTCGCCCGAGACGGTCGAGCTGATGAAGAAGCACGACTGGCCGGGCAACGTGCGCGAGCTGCGCAACGTCATCGAGCGCGCGCTGCTCCTGAGCGAGCCGCCCATGGGCGCGGTCACCGACGGTGGGCTGCGCGCGCCGCCGCCGACCGCCGAGGATGGACAGCCCGGCGCCGCCGACGCGCAGGTGGTGGGCGACCCGGCCGCGTACGCGGCGATCGTCACACCGCGCGGCCGCGAGATGATCGAAATCGCCATCGACACGCGCTCACCGTTCAAGGAAGCCAAGCAGGCCCTTGTCACCGAGTTCGAGCGGCGATATATCCGGCGCCTCCTGGCGGAGCACGGGGGCAACATTTCGGCTGCCGCGCGGGTGGCCGGCATCGACCGGATGTCGATCCACAAGATGTTGCACCGCCTCGGAATCGACAATCCGGGACGGGACTAGGCTCAATCCTCAGCTTATCCAGAGCCGGGTCCAGAGCCCTCCGTCTGCCTGCGAAATCCGGAGCTTGGCGAGCCGGGCGCTGTTGATAAGCCGTGGGTTCTCGCAGACTTCTGTGCGGTCGAAGGTCAGGCGGCGCACAAAAAAAGACCCGGTCGCGAGGTTCCGCGACCGGGTCGGCGGTGCAAGCGCGGTCAGTGAGCTACGGCTGGCACCAGTTCACGTTGATGGTGAACGAGGCGGCCGTGTAGCCGTGCACCATGATGTGCGCGGCCGACTGGCCTGACGGGACCGTCAGATCGCAGGTCTCGTTCGGGCCGTTGAGGTACGGACGGCAGTTGAACGACGTGAGGGTCGGCTGCGCGCCGAAGCGGACGTAGAGGTCCGGATCGCCCGAGCCTGTCATCACCACGCGGAACTGGCTGCCGGCCGAGACCGGGAGCGGGTTGTAGCGGATCATCTGGTTGAAGGCGAGGCTGCCCGACGCGCTGCCGCTGGTCGGCGTGCAGCCCGGCGGCGGCGGGGGCGGCGGCGGCGGGTTGCCACCGGGGGCGCCGTACAGCGCGGCCGCGCCCTGCTGGTCGCGCGCCGTCATCGCCAGGTTGCTCGAGGTGCCGTTGCACTGCGGGTAGTGCATCGTCGAGGCCGAGTCGTACGTGGTCAGCGCGCGCCAGTTGTTGTCCTCGAAGCAGGTGCCGGCCTCGGGGCGGGTGTGCTCGTGGCGGAAGCCCAGCGTGTGGCCGAGCTCGTGGGTGAGGATGTTGGCCAGCGGCCAGGTGCTGTTGAAGGCGGTGCTGTCAACCAGCACGTTGCGCTGCGAGCGCGGGCTGCTCGGGAAGAACGCGCGCGCCAGGTACGGCTGGCCGCTGACCGGGCGCACGTCGAACACGACGCCGCTCTGCGACGCGGTGCAGGAGCCGTCCAGGTTGGTGAGGTGGACGAAGTTGACGTTCGCCGCGGCCTCCCACCGGCCGGTCGCGGTGTTCATTGCGTTGACCGCCGCGGTCTTGTTGCCGCCGAAGGTGTTGCTGACGCAGTAGGTGATGTTGAGCTTGGCGGTGTTCGACCAGCGGTCGTCGGCGCCGCCGACGCGGTTCACGATCAGCGTCTGGCTGCCGAACATCGAGTCATAGAACTCGCGCAGGTGCTTCTCGCTGCGGAAGGTCTCGTCGCCGTTCGCGATCCACACGGGGTCGTCGCCGAACGGCTCCTGGTAGGCGAGGGCCTTGAACTCCTCGAAGCTGATCTCCGGCTCGCTGCTTCCGATCTCCTCCTCTGATCCAGAGGTGCAGGCGGCAAGTAAGACGGCTACGCCGAGAAAGGACTGCACACAGCGGAAACGCGTCATGCTGAGGCTCCTGGCGATGGGTGGTTGGCGCGCGGCAAGCCATCAAGACCGGTGCCAGTAAACGTGACGCTGCGCACCATGGGATCGGCCCGATCGCCGTGTCGAAATCGGCCGATGCGCCGACTTGCAACTTGGCGCACCTCCTGAAGTCAACTCGCAAGATCAGCCTCTGGAGGTAAGCGAGATTTCTACTTCCACCCTCCTGTAGGCCTCCCCCTTGACCTACCGGTAGGTGGGAGTCCACTGGACGATCGCAAACATCTGTTTGCGATTGTCAGTTATCAGCTGTGTGGTCGTATCTGACAGACGCGCACACCGTCAACCGCGCAATGAGGGAAATTCGTAGGACTTTCCTCGGCGCTCCCTCGGGCGCCTCGCCAGCTCGCGATGCAGGGCTGCGACGTCAACGTTGCTACGTCACGGCTGCTGCATCACGACGACCAACGCGGTGACCTTGTCGCGCACCAGGCCTGCGTGCGGCTCGCCCTCCTCGCGCCGGCCGTCCGCGTTGTGCACGGCGGTCCAGCGGGTGCCGAACGGCGCGCTGGGCGAGGCGAAGAAGCCGCCGGCCGACGTCTCGATCCCTTCGACCGCCGACAGATCGGCGTTGAAGTACTTCACCGCCTCCGGCTTGTCGGCGCCGTCGGGCGTCACCGACACACCCGCCAGCGGCAGGCCGGTGTGATCGACCACCCGGCCGATGACGAGACCCTGGCGCGGGAAGTCCTCGAGCGCCATCGCCTCCAGGATCGCGTCGAGCGTGTCCTTGCCGACCAGGACGCCGGGCACCTCCAGCGGATCCGGATCGCCGGTCAGATCGCGGCACACGACCGACGCGGTCGAACTCCGCGGCCGACCTGTCGAACACCACCGTGCACAGGTTGCTGCCGAGCGGCTCCTCGATCTCGGCGGCGAAGGTCGGCACCGGCCCGTCCTCGCGGTCCAGCTCGATCGTGTCCTTGCCGTCGATGACGTACTCGCTGAGCGGCAGCCCCGGGATCTGGCGCGGCGCGGCCACCCCCACGTCCAGCTCTGCGGCCTGCTCCGGCGTGACGTCGAGGACCGTGGCGATGTCCTCCACCTCGGCCAGCACGCGCGTCGTCTCGGGGCCGGTGCACTCCTGCCTGTCCAGCTGCAGCGCGTCGGGGCAGCTCAGCGGCACCTCCACCTGCTCGGCCTGGCTGCCCACGTCGAAGTACTCCGCGCCGCCGAAAGCGGGGAGCGGCATGAAGGTGGGGCGCGGCACACCCTGATCGTCGAAGAGGTCCTCGATGTCCACGGTCGGGCACATCCCGTCGGGCAGCACATCCTCGCGCCACACCGCCACCGAGATGCGGACCCGGTTGGGCGCGATGCCGTAGAACGTGGTCGGGCTGATGTTCTCGAGCCCGCACAGCGAGTCGGCCGGCGCGACGTCAACGCACTCGGGGGCCACCGCCGGCGCGCCGCGCTCCAGGTCGAAGATGTTGATGGCCAGCTTGCCCCCGCAGCTCATGCCGTAGTCCTCGCACGAGCCGCTGGTGCAGAAGCTGCCGGCGGCGCCGGTGTTCATGGACAGCCGGATCTGGAAGGTGTCGGACGCGGACCCGGAGTCGGTGCACGCGGCCAGCAGCGCCGCGGCGATCAGAAGGTGAAGCCGGCCCATTCCGCGTTCCTGTCCGGCTGGACCTCGGTGCCGCTCAGGATGAGCACGCCGAGGATGGTGAGGGCCGCGCCGCTGCCGAGCGTGGCCAGCCCCCAGGGCCTCGCGTACCACGGAGTTTCGTCGCGCTCGTCGTCCGGCAGGAGATCCATCGGCCCGGGCGGCGGCGCCGGCAACAGCAGGCCGAACAGCTTGCCCACGTCGCGGTTGACCGGGCGGAACAGGCTGAGTCGATCGGCGTTGCGCTCGTACAGCGCCACCGACGGCCGGCCGGCGCCGTCGCCGATCACCAGGACCGCATCCACGCCGGCCAGCAGCGCCACCTCGCGCCCGGCCCGCCGCAAGGTGTCGCGACGGGCGCCGCGCGCCGCCACCAGCCGCCGCCGCATGTCGGCCGCGCGGCGCGCCAGCGGCAGGCGCTCCAGCTCGACGACGAGAGAGACGCGGTCGCGCGGGGCCGAGCTCAGCCTCTGCCCGGCCGGGACGAACTCCGGCGCGGCCAGGAGCAGATAATGCGGTCCGGGCGCGACCCGCCGGCGCAGCGGCGTCACGCCCACCCGCACGCCGTCCAGGTACACGGGCACGCCGTCGAACGTGGCGGTCACCTCGAGCAGTCCTGACTCGCCGCTCGGTCGCCGCGCCGCGGCGAAGGCCTGCACCACCTCGGGCGGATAGCGCGCCGGATCGAGCGGCGCGCGCTCGGGCAGAAGCCGCAGCACCTGGCGGAACGCGTCGACGGCGAGGCCGTGGTTCTGGTCGCGCAGGTGGACCAGCCCGGCCTGGAAGTTGACCTCGGCCAGGAGCTGGACCACGCGCTCGTCCGGCTCGGCCGACATGAGCAGCGACTCGGCCCGGCTCAGCGCCCGCCGGGCCAGGCCCTGCTCGAACTGGATGATGGCGCGGTGGGCGACCTCGAGCTCGGCCCGGGCCTGCCGCAGCGCCACGTCCACCTCCGACTCCGGCGGAAGCGGCGCCTCCAGCGCGCGGGACAGGTCGCCGGCGGCGAGCGGCGACAGGTCAACTTCACCGAGCAGCGCTCGGCGGAGATCGGAGGCGGCCATGGCCCCGGCGTCGCCGTTGCCGGCGGCGTTCAACACCGCGATCCGGCGCGGCGCGGCGCGCGCGACGGGCGCTAGCACGAGCGCCGCGGGGCCCGCAAGTGCCAGAAGCCACACGCCAGAGCGTCTTTTCGCCCACATTTGGCCTCCATAATATAGCCTGGCGGCAGAGGTCATGGCGGCGACCCAGCTCACCAGCCCGGAGCGGTATGAGCTCATCGACCGGATTGCGGTCGGCGGGATGGCCGAGGTGTTCCGTGCCGTGGCCTACGGCGCGCATGGTTTCGAGAAGACGCTCGCCATCAAGCGCATCTTGCCAGAGCTGGCGCGCGACCCGGAGTTCGAGGAGCGCTTCATCGGCGAGGCCAAGCTGGCGGTCAAGCTGACCCACGCGAACGTGGTCCAGGTTCTCGACTTCGGTCGCCTGGCCGGCACTCTGTTCATCGCCATGGAGCTTGTCAACGGCCTCGACCTGGCCGCGCTCCTGCGCCGCTATCGCGAGCACGGGAAGCTCATCCCGGTGCCGGCCGCGTTCCAGATGGCGGTCGAGATCGCGCGCGGGCTCGACTTCGCGCACCAGCACGGCGTGGTCCACCGCGACGTGTCGCCGTCGAACATCCTCATCAGCCGCGCCGGCGAGGTGAAGATCGCCGACTTCGGCATCGCCCAGGCGGCCGGCGACCGCCGCGCCATCGCCGCCGACCGGCGCCGCATCATGGGCAAGTGGCGCTACATGTCGCCCGAGCAGGCGCGCGGCGAGCCGCTCGGCACGCGCTCGGATCTGTTCTCGGCCGCGGCGGTCTGGTTCGAGATCTTCACCGGCGAGAAGCTGTTCCCGGGCGACGACGCCGACACCATCATCGATCACATCTGCCACATGGCGATCCCGCGCGCGTCCGAGCGGCGCCCCGGGCTGCCGCCGCGCCTCGACGACGTTCTTCGCCACGCGCTGGAGCGCGATCCGGCCAACCGGCCGGAGAAGGCGGCCGACGTGCTGCGCGCGCTGGTCGAGATCAGCTACGAGTCGAGCATCGTGGCCACAGCGCTCGACGTATCCGGCGCGGTGGCGCAGGCGCTCGACCCGATGTCGCGCCTGGCCGACGGCAGCATGCCGGGCAAGGCGCTCGACGAGCTGATCCGCCAGCAGCTCCTGCCGGTGGAGGACCAGTTCCGCCGCACGGCGGTGGGCAACGCGCCGGCGGAGGCGGCGGCGATGGAGAAGAGCGCGACCGGCGCGACGCCGGGGACCGGCCCGCGCAGCGCATCGAACGGGGCCTCCCAGTCGCACGCCGCGGCCGAGGAGCCGGCCGGCGACGCGTCGACCGGCATCACCATCGTCAAGCGCGGCATCGATCCGGACGGCATCACCCACTGGGAGCTCGACGCGGATCGCGCCGACGACGAGGACGCCGATCGGCAGACGATGGCCGCGATTCCGTCGGCCATCCGCACCGGGCGGCGCACGACCGGCGCGCCGCTGATCGAGGGCGTGGAGGAGGACGACGACGAGATCGAGCCGCGGCCCCGCCGGCGGGTCGCGCTGGCCGCGCTGCTCGCCGCAGTGGCGGCGGCCGGCGGCGGCGTCGCGGCCTGGAAGCTCGGCCTGCTCGGCGGCTCCGGCGCGGCCGAGCCGAGCGTCGCCCCCAAGGCGCGCAGCGCAGGCGAGGAGGTCGTCGGCGACGCGCCCCGGCCGGCCATGCTCGTCATCGACTCCATCCCGCGCGGCGCGCGCGTGCACCTGGACGGCAAGCCGCTGCCGCACCGCACGCCGACCTCGGCCGAGATCGAGCCGGACGTCGGCCACCGCGTGGAGCTCGAGCGCGAGGGCTTCCACCGCTGGACACACGAGCGCATCAGCGCCACGCCGGGCGAGAACGTGCGCATCGTGCCCGCGCTGGTGGCCCAGCGCGCGTCGCTCACCGTGACCACAAGGCCGCCCGGCGTGATCGTCGAGATGGACGGCGAGACGCTCGGCGAGACGCCGCTCCATCGCGACGACCTGCGCCCCGGCCGCGGCCGCAAGCTCACCTTGCGCAAGCCGGAGTACAAGCCGATCACGATCAGCATCGATCTCGTCGACCAGGGCCGCCTCGAGATCGAGCGCCGCCTGGACAGCGCGATCGTCTACGGCCGCATCAAGATCCACATCCGCGAGAGCTGGGCCGAGGTCACCCTGAGCGGCCGCGGCGTCGGCCGCGCCCCCGGCATCCTGCGCCTGCCGGTCGGCCACCACCGCCTGCGCCTGTTCAACCCGTTCAGCAAGCGCGAGCGCACCGTCGCCGTCGACGTCGCAGCCAGCGAGGTCAAGCAGTACGACTTCGAGCTGTGAGCCCGCGCGGCCTTCACGGCTTGCGGACGATCTTGCGCGGGGCCAGCTCGACGGTGACGTCGCCGCCGCGGACGATGCTCTGGCAGGCGAGGCGGACCTTGGTGATGAAGTACACGTTGCCGAGGTGCTTCTCCTCGTCCTGGTTGAACGGGCTGAGGAACTCGGCGCCGCTGACGACGCGGACGCGGCACAGGCCGCAGGTGGCCTTGCCCACGCACGCGGTCTCGATCGGCACCTGATGGCGCCGGCCGATGGCCAGGATGTTGTCTCCGTCATCGCATTCGACGGTGACGCCGGCGGGCAGGAAGGTGACGCGCGGCATCGTCTCCGTCAGTGCGCAGCCGGGCGCGCTCGCGACACGGCCGGGTGTCCGTCGATCCAGAAGCGCAGCGGCGCCGGCGCCCACTCTCCGGCGTAGTCGATGCCGACCCGCGGGCCGCGCGCCACCCGCTCGGCCGCCACCCGCGCGCCCGGGGCCAGGAACAGCTCGGCCGACGCCGTCAGATCGATCCCGTTGTGGCGGGCGCGCGTGATGCCGAGCGCGCGGCAGAGCTTGCCCGGCCCGCGCGCCGCGGTGCGGCCGCCATCGATGCCGCGCGCCGGATCGACCGCGCGCACCAGCACCGCCTGTCCCTCTCCCTCGCGGCCGGTGACGATGTTGAACATGTCGTACATGCCGTAGATGAGATAGACGTAGGACACGCCGCCGGGGCCGAACATGACCGCGTTGCGCGAGGTCGGGCCGAAGCGCGCGTGCGACGCCTTGTCGTCGGGCCCCATGTAGGCCTCGGTCTCGACGACGAGCCCGGCGCGACGGCCGCACACGAGCACCTTGCCGAGCAGGGCCCGCGCCACCACCTCCGACGAGCGGGCGAAGAACCGGCGCGACAGGCGCTTCATCCCTCTTGCTTTACCACTCTTCAGCAGGCCGCGGGCACGAGGCGGCCGGCGTCGATCCCCTGCATCAGACCGGCGAGCCGCGCGTCGCCGGCCAGCGCCCCGGTCAGCGCCGAGACCGCGCGGCGATAGCGATCGCGGTCGAGCACGCCCTGCAGCAGGCGGAAGCGCAGAAACAGCAGCGCGGTCTGCACGACATCGGACAGGCAGTAGTCCTGGATGCGAGCCAGCAGCCCGGCCTTGAACATGCCCTCGATCTGCGAGCCGTCGATCCCGGTCTTGCCCGGCAGGCCGATCAGGCGGGCCAGCGCGTCGAGCGAGCTCGACCGGGCAGCGCCGTGGTCGGCCAGCCAGTCGCACAGATCGATGTGGCCGGCCTCGCTGTAGCGGTGGCGCAGCGATCGATCGCGGTAGTACCAGGGCATCGGCACCCCGCAGTGAAGAGATCTCAACGCCAGTACCGGCATGTCGAACGTGCGTCCGTTGTAGGTGACGAGCGCAGGGCGGTGACGGCCCACGAGCTTCGAGAAGTCCTCGAGAATGCTGCGCTCGTCCTCTGGATCGGCAACGCCCTCGCCGATCAGGCCCAGTCGCTTGAACCGGTACTGATGGTCCAGCCACAGGCAGCCGATGACGATGACCCGATGCGCGTAAGTGGGCGGAAAGGGGCGCTCCACTGCGCCAAAACCAGGCGGCGTATCGGGACAGGTCCACAGCCCTTCATCCGGGACCGTCTCGATGTCCAGCACCAGGTAGCTCTTGGGCGGGCGGGCCACGAAACCAGCCTAGAGTCGCGGTCTGACAGCCGGTGTGGCGTGTCGCGCCTCGCCGAGGGTGCCTTCCGGGCATAATGGGCCGATGCACCTCGGTCCCCTCCGCTCGGCCGGGCTGGTCTCGACCGCCGGGCTCGCGCTGGTCGACGCCCCCGGCGGTCTTCACCTGCCCGAGGCCGCGGCTCAGTCGGAAGCCTCCTGCCGCGTGGTCCAGCTCGAGATGACGCCGACGCCGGATCTGCAGATCGTGGCCTGGGTGGAGGATCGCGAGGGCAACTACATCGACACGGCGTTCATCACGCGCACGACCGGCAGCTACGGGCTGGGAAACCGGCCCGGCATCATGGACTTCGACAGCGGGCCGCTGTGGCCGTACGGCCGCCGCACCAGCACGTTCCCGGTCTGGGCCGGCCGCCACGGCATGACCTGGCCGCTGGTCCTGTTCCAGGACAACATGGACCGGCAGCTGTCGCACCCGCTGTCGTTCTCGTCGCGCGAGCGCTTCTACTGCCGTCCGATCAAGCCGGACGAGGAGCTGTGGGACGCCACCTCGTGCGCCAGCACCGTCTACACCGACAAGGGCGTGCTGAGCGAGGACGAGACCAGCCCGTACCCGCCGCGCAGCGACATCTCGTTCGACCCGTCGAAGGATCACCCGTCGGTCGAGGACATGGCGCAGCTCAACCCGTTCGACAGCGTGTCGCAGGCGACGCCGCTCGGCGACGGGCCGTTCGCCGCCACCTGGGCGGTGCCGGCCGATCTGCCGGTCGGCGACTACGTGCTGTGGCTCGAGGTGTCGCGCGAGTTCGACCAGAACGACACCTACGCCTATCCGTCGCCGCAGGTGGCCTGGTCGGAGTACGGCGAGCCGTACCGCGGCCAGCCGTCGGTGCTGTACCGCGTGGAGTTCTCGATGCAGGACGGGCGCACCGAGGCGACCACGCTCGACTACGTCGGCTACGGCGACCCGGACGGCATCGACGCCGAGATCCGCCCGCCCGACGACACCATCACCGCCGACGTGCCCGGCTCCGGGACGTCGCGCCTGCTGGTGACCGTCAACGGCGAGCAGATGTTCCGCGTGCGGGTGTCGGCGTTCGGCTCCGAGGACCGGAACCAGCCCGACGGTCCCGGCGACATCGAGGTGACCGACATCGCGCCCACCGAGGTGTCGGCCCGCTTCTCGGCCCCCGGCGACGACGGGCTCGAGGGGACGGTGGCCGGCTACGAGGTGCGCTACCTGGCCAGCCGGCGAGATCGGCGAGGACAACTTCGACGAGGGCGCAGGTCGCGAACGTTCGAGGCCAAGGTGGTGGGCAGCGGCGAGGAGCAGGAGCTCGTCGTCAGCGAGCTCTTGCCCCGCACCAACTACTCGATCGGTGTGCGCGCGTTCGACGAGTGCGGCAACGTCGGCCCGGTCGAGACCTTCGACTTCACCACGCCGCGCCCGCGCGCCGGTGAGGTGGACGCCTGCTTCGTCGCCACCGCGGCGTACGGCAGCCTGCTGGCCGGCGAGGTGTCGGCCCTGCGCCTGTTCCGCGACGTGATGCTGCGGACCCACGTGCCGGGCGAGCTGGCGGTCGAGGGCTACTACACCTTCGGCCCGCATGCTGGCGCGGGTCATCGCGCCGTCGGAGACGCTGCGGCGCGCGGCGCGCGCGGCGCTGGCTCCGGCGGTCGCGGAGGTGCGCGGCCTCGGCTTCTGATCGGCTGTCAGAGCGAGCCGGCCGTCACCGCGACCTCGCCGGACAGCTCGGCGTCGACCGACTCGGGCTGCTTCTCGCTGCAGGTGCGCAGCAGCGGCACCGTGGCCGCCAGCTCCAGCGCGTAGCCGGCCTCGTTCACGCCGTCGTCGCAGAAGCCGGAGAAGGTGACAGTGCCGCCCGGCGCACGCTCGCGGTCGATGTCGAGGCCGCAGCCGTCGGCCGGCGCGGCCAGGAGATCGACCAGCTGCACGCGCGTCGTCGTCGTCGAACGGGATGGGCTCGCCGTCGATCAGATCCGGCCGCGGCAGGCACAGAGTGAAGAAGGTCTCTGGATCGGCCGGGTCGGTCTGCGTGCCCTGGATCGTGATGCTGGTCGGCCCGCCGCCCGTGGGAGGCGGGCAGTCGTTGTTGGCCGACGAGCCCAGCTGGCCGAAGACCGCGCCCGCCGCCGGGTCGTCGCCGACATCCACGGTGAGTCCGTCGGCCGGCGCGTCGCCGGGACCGCACAGCCCGCCGTTGCCGTCGGGCGCCGCGTCGGCCCCGCCGTCTTCGCCGGGATCGCCGCCGTCGTCGTCGCCGCAGGCGCAGGCGGCGAGGGCGGCGAGCAGCCAGGCCGCGCGCAGGGTCGCCCGCGAAACCGCGCGCGCGATCAGTACTCGAACGGGACGCTGAAGGCGAGCTGTGCCGAGACCGCGTTTCCATAGTAGGTGCTCTGGTCGATGTACTCGAAGCTGGCCTGGGCCCGGGTCCGGGCCAGCACTCCGTCGGTGAGACCGAGCAGCGACAGCGCGACGTCCAGCTTGCCGCCGAAGGTCTGGGTGGTGAGCCGGTCCAGCTTCACGTCGTCGGTCAGGTACGGCTCCATCTCCGGATCGGCGCTGGGATAGATCGGCTTGTAGAAGTCGGCCCCGCTCTGGTGGTGGTAGCGGTAGCGCAGGTGGACGTCGAGCTGCGGCACGACCTCCTGGACGATGCGGATCTCCGGCGTGTGGCCCACGATGCCCCAGTCGTCGCGGTAGAAGCGGTACGAGCCGATCAGAGTCGACCGCGTGATCGGCACGAAGCCGCGCAGCGCGGCCTGGGCGGCGTGGCGGGTGCGCGTCTCCGGCACCCGCTCCCGCTCGAAGCCGCCGCCGGCCGAGACCGCGCGGTACGGGTTCTCCTGGAAGCCGTCGAGGTGGACTGAGGTCGTAGGTCACCTGGCCGATCAGCACGGGGGACAGCACCTGCGACAGCGACACCGAGCCCATGCTCGTGTAGAGCACGCCCGTCGATCTGCTCGACGTTGATGCCGCCCTGCGCGCCCTCGTTCGACACCGCGTCGCGCCCGCCGGCCAGGTTGAGGCCGATCGTGGTGTTGCGATCGGCCAGCTCCACCTCGCCGCGCAGGTGCACGAAGCCGCTCTGGTAGTCCGGCTCGCTCGACAGGCGCGTGCCGCCGCCGAAGCGCAGGTTGCCGAGCCGGTGCAGGTAGGTGGCGCCCAGCTCGAAGCGGTTCTCGTTGAACGACTGCCCGGCGGCGCCGGCCGCGATCGATGCCGACGAGATCGAGTCGAGCAGCACGTGCGCGTCCAGCTCGCCGTCCTCGCCCACGTCGAAGCGCGCGTCCATCATCGGCTGGGTGACGCGGGTCGATCGCTCCTTGTAGTAGGCGCCGCGCAGCGTCACCTCGCCGTCGCTCGACGCGGCGCGCGCACCGGCGACCAGCGCCAGCGCCGCCGCGGCGCCCGCGAGGGCCCGGCGCGCGGCCAGACTCAGTTGCACCCGCAGCCCCCGCCGGCCTCGCCGGTGCCGCCGTCGGCGCCCTCGCGCGAGCCGCGCGCGTGCTGCTCGAAGCGCGTCTCGCCCGGCTGGCGATCGGCGACCATGCTGGGCCGGGCCAGGTACTCGCGCTGGTACGGCTTGACCCTGGCGCAGCCTGCGGCGGCCGCTCCGAGGGAGACGGCCAGCGCGATGATCGACATGCGTCGCACCGGCCCACCTATATATCGCGGATCCGCCGCGGCCGAAACCGGCCGACCCGCCCCGTCCAGTCACCTGGTTGTCGCTTTGCCGTGGCGCGCGGTGCGTGGTATCCAGCGACCCATGTCACGCAGCGTTGCAGGGCGCGCAGGGAGGCGATTGGCCTTCTGGGTCGCCGCAACCGTGCTGGTGTCCGGGTGCGGGGGCGCACAGAACGAGGCGGCGCCGGCCCGGCCGGCCCCCGCGGAGGTGCTGCCCGAGGACCAGACGTTCTCTGCCAAGCAGATCGAGATCCAGGGCATCGCGTTCGTCCCCGAGGCGCTCGGCTTCCCGGCCATGCCGAAGGTGGCGGCGAGCGGGCGCGCGAGCCTGGAGCGGCAGCGCAAGCTGGTGGCGGCGCGGGCGCAGGCCGTCCGCCGGCGACGTGAAGCTGCTGGTCAGCCTTGCTGTGGCAGGAGGCCGACCGCGCGGCCGCGGCCGACGCGGCGCGGGCCGGCGCGCTGCGCGAGGAGGCGCGCGCCGCCCTGCGCGCCGCGCGCGCGCGATCGGCGGGCAAGACCAGATCGCGACACGCTGCACATGCTGGCGGTCGCGGAGACCTGGCTGGGCGACGACGGCGCGGCCAGCGCCGCGTTCGAGGAGCTGCTGTCGCGCACGCCGCAGGAGGAGCAGGCACGCACTGCGCGTGTGGCAGGCCTACGTCATGCTGCGCCGGCATCGCCTGGCCGACGTCGCCGACCTGACCCGCGACTGGAAGCCGGACCAGCTGAGCGACCTGGGCGCCTACGTGCTGGCCTGGGTCGCCTTCGTCACCGGCGACGCTGAGCGGGCGCGCAAGGCGATCACGACGGCGGCGGCGACGTGGAAGGACGCGGTCAGCCGCCCGGCGGTGGAGCGCGACCTTGTCCTGATCCTGGCCCGCACCGACACCGAGGTGGCCGACGCCGCGCGTCTGGTCGCCGAGGCGGCCGGCGCCGACGCGGGGCGGCGCTACGTGTGGATGTTCAAGCTGTCGGAGGCGTACAAGTACGCCGGCGACTACGAGGCGGCGGCGGCCGCGCTCGATCTCGATCGTCGACGCGATGGCGAAGTCCGGACGTGGACGCCGATGCCGCCGGACGATCTGGTCGGCTTTCGCTACCGCCAGGCCGACTACGAGTTCCGGTTGAACCGGCCGGGCGAGGCGGCCCAGCGCGCGATTCAGGCGCAGAAGGAGCTGGCCGCGTGCGCGGCGAAGTGCCCCGCCGACACCGTGCAGGCGGTGACCGATCGCATCCTCAAGCTGGCCCAGTTCTCCCACACGGTCTACGCCAAGTCGCTCGACGGAGCGCACTACGACGCGGCGGTGGCGCTGTACCGGCACTACATGGCGATCCCGGGCCGCCCCGACGCGGACGAGGCGCGCGGCTACCTCGGCAGTCTTCAAGAAACGCGGGCCACGGCCCAGCCGGGCGCCGGCAAGCACGACCAGGACGTGCTGCTCAACTTCTTCTGGGCCCGCCGCGAGGCGGTGGCGTCCTGCTACGAGCGCGCGCTGCTGGCCCAGCCGGACCTGGACGGCACGCTCGAGCTGAAGCTGGAGATCGACGCGCGCGGCGCCGTGACCGGCGCGACCACCGAGCCGGGCGCCGGCGCCGAGGGCATGCCCGCGGTGGCCGGGTGCGTGATCGAGCGGGCGCGGACGTGGACGTTTCCGACCCGCACTGTTCCGGGGAAGACGACCCTGTCTGCGCCGATTCAGTTCAGCGTGCAGGCGCCCTCGCCGGACGGCGCCGTCGAGGAGAAGAAGCCCGGCCAGGCAGAGGCCGGGGCACTGCGGCTGTTTCGTTTTTCAGCCCTGCCGCGTCTTCGAGCGGGGGCGAGGACGCCCACGGCGCCGCGAGCGCTCCGCCGAAGCCACTCGCCGCGGCGTCACGCCCGGGTGCTCCAGCACGGCCAGCCGCGCGTACTCTTCGGCGAAGGTGTCGGCGATCGCGCGGCGCGAGTCGGCGTCGGGGGCGACGTCGCCGGACGCGCGGGCGGCCTTGCGGTAGCCCTCGAGCGCCAGGTAGCAGGCGCCGCGAAGGCCGGCGCGGTGCGCGGCGGCCGCCTTGTTCCAGTGGTGCAGCGGCTCGTCCGGCGCCAGCGTGGTGGCGCGCTCGAGGTGATCGAGCGCGGCGGCCGCGTCGCCCTGGCCGAGCCGGCAAAGGCCGAGCTGGGCGTGCCCCTCGGCGTCTTCCGGCACCTGGGCGACGTAGCGCTCGAGCAAGGGCAGCGCGCGGGCCGGCTCGCTGCGGACCAGCACGATGGCTCGCTCGAGCAGCGCGGCCAGGTCAACGGCGGCCGGACAGCGCGCCGTGCCGTCGAGGTGCTCGTCGCGCACGCCGAGCAGGTGGCGGCCGAGATAGAACGGGCTGGGCAGGGCGCGACCGGCCCGCACCGCCAGCCGGGCCGCCTCGATGAGGAAGCCGCGCGCCGTGGGGCGAGCGACCGGCGCGAAGTCGAAGCCCTCGCGAGCCAGCGGCGCGACGAGGTCGCTCTCGATCGACGCCGCGCTCTGATCCTCGGCGTAGTGGCCGTCAACCAGCACGCCGCTTTGCGCCACCAGCAAGCACAGCACCCGCCGGCGCGGTGGCCGCGAGCCCTGCTGCCGCTCGGACACCAGCAGGATGCGCCGGCCGTCGGCGTGGTGGGCCGCGCGGCAAGAGGTGGCGTCGCCCGGGCGGCGCGCGCGCATCGGGGCCGCGTCCGGCACCAGCTGGCGCGCGGCGGCGCGGCGCTGGCGAAGCTCGTGGCGGCAGCCGTCGTCGAGCTCGTCGCGCACCAGCAGCTCGTCGAGCAGGATCAGCGCGGAGCTCGGGTCGCTGTCGATCGAGATCGTCGAACAGATCGACCAGCGCGCCCTCGTCCAGCTGCTCGACGAGGTGCTCGCCGGCGCGCGCGACGTCGGCCGGCGTGCCCAGGCACAGCGCGAGATCGCGCGACGAGCGGCGGCGCGCGCCGTCCGGATCCTCCAGCGACGTATCTTGTGGCAGGTCGGCGCCCAGCTCGGCGAGCAGCGCGATGGCGCGCAGCCTGGTGCGATCCGACCCTGCCCGGTGGGCGAGCCGATCGAGGTCGGCCACGATCCGGTCGCGCAGCTCCGGGTCGCGGGCCAGGTGAAACAGCAGCACGTGGGCCCAGCTGGCCCGATCCTCGCCGGCGCTGCCCTCCAGCTCCGCCTCGGCGGCGAAGTGCCGCTCGCACAGCGGCAGCGCGGTCGCGCCCAGCTCCGCGGCCAGACGCAGCGCGTCGTCATCGCCCAGGAGCTCGTCGGCCGGGTGCTCGAAGGTCGCGCGTAGCCGCTGAAGTCCGAGAAAAGACCTCGAAATCACAGCAGCTGCCGGCTCGTCAGGCCCCATGAGTGACTATGCAATACCTTATATGTATGGCACTTGCTGTCAAGCGGAGATCTGCCGCGGTCCTGCGTTTCCGCACCGTCGATCTGGCCCGCTTTCAACCGGTGGCCAGGAACGCGAGCAGCGAGCGGAGCAGCGCCGCGCGACCTCGCTCCGGCCGCTCGAGGTGGACGAAGTGCGTCGCGTCCTCGAGCGTGACGACCTCGACCCTGGCCGCGTGCACGAGGTGCTCGGCGAGCCGCACCGGATCCTCCGGCCGCGACCAGAAGTCGCGCTGCGAGCGCGTCACCAGCGTGGGCGACCGGATGAGCGACGCGTCCCACAGCTGGCGGCCGGTCGCCAGGTAGAAGCTGTCCTCGAGCGCGCCGCTCGGGGCGCGCAGGCTGGGCGGCTTGCGCGACGCGCTTGTCGGATCGCTGGCCAGCGCCGCCGCGACGTACGCCTCGGCCACCGCCGGGTCGCGCCACTCCGACCTGTCCCTGGAGGGAATGCCGCGATCCCACGCGCCCAGCAGCGAGGGCGCGGCGGCCAGGCGATAGGCGCCGAACGCGGCGACGTTGAAGCGCCCGGGCCGCTGCGGATCCTCCATGTCGGAGCCGCGCCCGAGGCTCGGGTGCTGCGCGGTGCCGCCGTACAGCGCGTTGTGCATGACCAGGTGACTGACCCGGTCGGAGTAGAGCGACGCGTAGTGGCCCAGCCAGTGGCCGCCGGTGGCCCAGCCGAACAGCGCGACGCGCGGCACGGCCAGCCGCCCGCGCATCCAGTCCACCGCCGCCGCGATGTCGCGCACCACCTCGGACGATCGCACGAGCGGCGCGCCGCCCTCGGGCGGCCGCTCCATCTCGGGCGGCCTGGTCGACCCGCCGTAGCCGCGCGCGTCCAGGATGAACACCGGATGGCCGGCGGCGGCCAGGTCGGCCGCGAGCGAGCCGCCCGGCACGTCGAGATCGAACGACGCCACCCCCGGGACCCGCGCGCCGTGCAGGAGCAGCACCGGCGGTCGGTCGGCGCGCTTGCTGGCGCTGCGCACCTCGCGCGCGGACAGCTCGACGCCGGGATCGCCCGGGATGCGGTGATCGCTGCGAAGCAGGCCGGCCGCGCCGGCGCCGGCCGCGCCGCCCGCACCGCCGGCAGACAGCCCGGAGCATGCAGCCAGCGGCACCGCGCCGCTGGCCACGCAGAACTGGCGTCTCGTGATCGTCATGGCTCCAACCTCAGCTCGAGATCGCATCCCCCGAAAGGCCGGTCACACGAGCGACGGATGGCTGGCGGTCACCAGCTTGATGAACTCCTCGCGCGTGGCCAGCTGATCGAGGAACACGCCGCGCACCGCGCTGGTCACCACCCGCGCCTCGTGCGTGCCGGAGCCGCGCGCCGCCATGCACAGGTGCAAGCCCTCGACGTAGACCGCCGAGCCGTCGCTGTCGATGTCCTCGTGCAGCAGCCGGGCGAGGTTGTGGGTCAGGTCTTCTTGTAGAAGCGGCGCGCGCGACAGCAGCTTGACGATGCGCGACAGCTTCGAGATGCCGAGCACCTTGCTGCGCGGGATGTACGCCACCGACACCCGGTAGATGACCGGCAAGAGGTGGTGCGGGCAGACGCCGAACGCCACGTTGTGCTTGGAGATGACCATCTCCTTGTACGCGGCCGGGAAGGTCTTCTGCAGCATCGTCTCGACCTGGCCGCGGACGTCCTCGCGGTCGAGCAGGAGCTCGGCCAGGCCGCGCGCGGCCCGCGCCGCCGTGCCGTCGAGGTTCGGATCGTCGGCGACGCGGTAGCCCAGCTCGCTCATGCCCTCGAGGATCTTCTCGTAGCCCTCCTCGAACTTCCGGAGGGCGGCGGTTCGCTTGTCCATCCATCTAGCTCCTGGTGACGTCGTAGGATCGCGCGGCTCGATGCGGCCACGCCGAGCGAGCCCAGGGAGCCGAGAGAATGCCACGCGACGCGCTCGTAGGCCGCGCCCTCGTCGCTGAACGCGCGCCGCTCGAGACGACCCCGCAGATGCCCCACATACAGGTCGATGGACAGCCGTCGATGACTGAGCACCTGTCGGTGCCGGAACACCGGCGCCGGCGCGCGGCCCAGCTCCAGCCGCGCGCCCAGCTGCGCGAACAGCGCCCCCAGGCGCTCGCGATCGGCCGCCTGCGGTAGCTCCCACAGCCCGCCGAACAGACCGTGCGGCCGCCGCCGGGCCAGGAGCACGCGCCCGCCGCGCTCGAGCCAGACCGCCTGCGCCTCGAGCAGCGGCTTGTCGCGGTCCGCGGTCCGCTTGCCGACGACCGGCAGCTCGCCGGCTCGCCCGGCCGCCCGCGCCGCGCACGGCGCCGCCAGCGGACAGGCATCGCAGCGCGGCGCGGCCGGCGTGCAGACCTCCTGGCCGAGCTCCATCAGGCCCTGGTTGAAGTCGCCCGGCCGGTCGGCCGGGACCAGCTCGCCCGCGATCTGCCACAGGCGCCGGGCGCCGGCCGGACTCTTGACGTCGTCCTCGACGGCGAACAGCCGGGCCAGAACCCGGGCCACGTTGCCGTCGACGAGCGGCTCGCGGCGGCCGAACCCGATCGACGCGATGGCGCCGGCGGTGTAGCGCCCGACCCCGGGCAGGCTGCGCAGCTCGCCGGCCGTCCCCGGCACGCGCCCGCCGAAGCGCGCGACAACCTCGGCCGCGCCGCGGTGCAGGTTGCGCGCGCGGCCGTAGTAGCCCAGCCCCGACCACGCGGCCAGCACGTCGTCGAGCGGCGCGGCCGCCAGCGCCGCCGCGGTGGGGAAGCGCTCCATCCAGCGCTCGTAGTAGCCCCACACCACCGCGATGCGGGTCTGCTGCAGCATGACCTCGGACACCCAGATGGCGTACGGATCGCGCGTCCGCCGCCACGGCAGGTCGCGCCGGTGCTCGCGGAACCACTGCACCACGCGCTCGGCGATGGAGAGCTCGGCGGTCATCGTCGCGACCCGAGTGTATGGCGCAGCTCACGCGATCTGCTGTCAGTGATCGCGGTGACGCGCCGCACCCCGCCTGCACTCGCCGCCGCGGCGGGATCGCTCCGGGATCGGAACGCTCGACGCGGACGCACGTGGAGATTCGTCGGCCCTGGCCGACCACCTGGGCTGCAAAGCGTTCTAGCATTCGCGCGATGCGCGCCGAGACGCCGAGCCGGACCGCCGCGTGGGTGGCAGCGGCGCGCGGCATGGGTGTGCTCTTGCCCGACGACGCCCGCCTGGCCGACGATCCGTACGGTATCGCCTTCACCTCGCCGCGCCTCAAGCGCCTCGTTGACGGCGCCCGCGGCCGCGGGCCGAGCGGCGTCGCCACCATGCCCGGCGTGGGCGAATGGGTCCTCTACATGCAGGTGCGCACGCGCCTGCTCGACGACGCGGTGCGCGACTTCGCAGCGGCCGGCGGAGGCCAGGTCGTCATCCTGGGCGCCGGCTACGACTGCCGCGCGCTGCGGCTGCACGAGCTGCGCGGCGCCGACGTGTTCGAGGTCGATCACCCGGCCACCCAGCGCCACAAGCAGCGAGTGCTCGACCGCATCGGCGCGCGCTCGCCGGCGCGCACCATCGAGTGGGACTTCGAGGCCCGGCCGGTGGCGGAGCTCCCGTCGGTGCTGGGCGCGGCGGGACACGACCCGGAGCGCCCGACCATCACGCTGTGGGAGGGCGTCACGATGTACCTGACCGAGGCGGCGATCGACGCGTCGGTCCGCGCCATCGCCGCCTACAGCGCGCCGGGCTCGAAGCTGGCCATGACCTACTTCGATCGCGCGCGCATCTCCCGGCCGAGGCCGATGGTGCGGGCGGTCGCGGCGCTGGTGGCGCGCGCCGGCGAGCCGTGGCGATGGGGATGGCCGCCGGCCGAGCTGCCGGCCTGGCTGGCCGCGCGCGGCTTCGTCGTCGAGCGGGATGTCGGCGTGGACGCCGCGGCCCGGGAGCTCTTGCCCGGCGCCCTGGCGCGGCGCGTCGGCGATCCGGAGTCGCGGGTCGCGATCGCGCTGCGCGAGTCGGTCGCGCTGGCGTCCAGCCACGGGCTTTCGTGAGGTTTCGGGGCCCGCGAAGAGGGCCGTGACGAAAAACGAAGTGCGGGTAGGTGACTGGTGTTCGCTTCGCCATCTTGTCCACCAGCAGGCGGGGGATCGCTGACTTTCAAAAAAACAGAGGAGCTCGCCATGATGAGAACAGCACTGGCCCTGGGGCTCGGATGTCTCACGGCCCTCGCCGCCTGCGCACAGACGGACGAGGACTCGCCCGAGGCAACCGAAAGACGCACCGATCTCGACGACGTGCGCGGCGGCGGGGCCGAGGTCGCCCGTCATCGAGGCCGGTCGCACGGCCACGACGATCTGAGCGCGACAACAACGACCGATCTGGCGGCCAAGCGCTACGTCGCCGCCGGCGATCGCTCCTACGTCATCGGCGCCGCCGACGGGTCGTTCGCGCCCATGGGCTGGCACATCCGCGGCGAGATGGGCGGCGTGTGGGTCCATCCGATCAAGCTGCTCGACGGCTACTGGTTCGCGCTCGACGGCGCGTGGCTGCCGTCGGCCGAGCGCTACACCACCGGCCTGGGCTGGGCCCAGCTCGAGTTCCCGGAGACCGGGGGCCTGTCGGTCACCCGCACCGAGGTCTCGCCCGACGGCTCGCCGGTCGTGCTGATCGGCCTGAAGATCAAGAACCAGGGCAACGCCGACCGCGAGGTCGCGCTGACCATGGACGTGCGCAGCGAGCTGATGGGCGCCTACCCGTGGGGCTGGACCATGCCGAACGCCGGCGAGGCCAACGGCGCCGACGTGGGCAGCTTCGACGGCCAGGGCCGCCTTGTGTTCGAGGAGCCGGACCAGCCGTGGCGCGCTCTGGTCGGCGCGTCGCCGGCGCCGGCCGGCGGCGAGGTGGGCCCCGACTTCTGGGGCCCGGTGACCGAGGCGGAGCGCCCCGACTACCTCGAGTTCGGCAACGGAACCGGCGGCCAGCTGACCTGGACGCTGTCGATCGACGGCCACGACTCGGAGACGGTGTGGATCGCGGTGGCCGGCTCGCACGTCGCGGGAGACGCGGCCGACACCGCGCTGGCCGCTGCGCTCGACGATCCGGAGGAGCTGCTCGACGCCAAGATCGACGCGCGGCGCGACCTGCTGCGCCAGAGCCGGGTCAAGCTGCCTGACGAGGCCCTCGACCTGGCCTTCGACTGGGCCAAGATGACCACGGCCGACCTGCGCCGCACGGTCACCGATCTGCAGCTGCGCGACGTGGACGAGGGGCGCGCCTATCCGGAGCCGGCGGCGACCCTGGCCAGCGCGACCGGCGTGGGCGCCGGCTTCCCCGACTACCCGTGGCTGTTCGGCACCGACGGCGCCTACACCTCGTTCCCGCTGGTCGTCAGCGGGCAGTGGGACACCGCGCGCGAGCACCTGCGCAGCATCCGCGCCGTCTCCGAGGCGATCAACGGCGACACCGGCAAGGTCGTGCACGAGGTCATCACCGACGGCTCGGTCTACTTCGGCTCCAACACCTCGCCGGGCAACTCGAACGAGACGGCGCAGTTCGCCGTGGCCGTGGATCTCCTGTGGCGCTGGAGCGGCGACGACCAGTTCGCCGACGAGATGCTGCCGTTCATCGATCGCGGCGTGCGCCTGCTGTTCGGCACGCTGGACGCCGACGGCGACGGCTGGCCCGAGGGCTTCGGCATGGTCGAGCGCGGCGGCATGGGCTCGGAGAAGCTGGACGTGACCAGCTACACCTGGGCGGCGCTGGGCGCGCTCGAGCGCATCGCCACCGCGCGCGGCGACGACGACACCGCGGCGTGGGCGGCCGAGCGCATCGCCGCGCTCGAGACGGCGTTCGTGGGCGCGTGGTGGATGCCGGACATCAGCCGCTACGCCGACTCGCTGTGCAACGCCGGCGACGAGGAGGACGCACCCCCGGGCGGCATCAACGTGTGCCAGGCGCCCGACACCCAGCTGCAGCAGCAGCACTGGATCAACGCAACTCCGATGGAGATGGGGCTCGGTCCCGGTCGACCTGGCCCAGACGGCGCTCGACTCGCTCGAGGCGGAGCTGACCGGACCGTGCGGCCTGTTCCACACCGGCCCGGGCGGCGGACCTGACGGCGCCGGCGAGCTGAAGTGCTGGACGCTGCCCACCTCGGTGATGGCGGTGGCGGAGGCAAACTACGGCCGCCTCGGTCCAGGATCAGGCGCTGGGCTACATGGACGCGATCGCCGGGCTGGTCGACCTCGAGACGCCGGGCGCGCTGCCCGAGATCGCCGCCAGCCCGGACTACGATCCGTTCGCCGACTTCCGCGATCGGGCGATGTTCCAGCAGGCATGGTCCGCCTACGGCGTGCAGTGGCCGGTGGTGCACCACTTCCTGGGCGTGGACGCGAACGTCCCGGCCGGCGAGCTGTCGGTGGTGCCGCAGATCCCGGACGGCTGGCCCGGACTGTCGATCGAGAACCTGCGCGTGGGCGACGGCGAGGTCGAGGTCGAGACGCGCCATCACGGCCGCCGCTTCGTCACCGAGGTCGAGGCGCCGCACGGTCTGGACCTGACCATCGGTCAGACCCTGCCGGCCGACGCCGAGGTGGATCGCGTGCGGCTGGACGGCGACCGGGTCGACTACGACGTCGTCGATACGGCGCGGGGGCGTGAGGTTCGCGTGAGGACGACGTCCTCGTGCCGCCACACGCTCGAAATCAAGACGCGCTGAAATCGATCGTCTCGATCGTGAGACGCCGCGGCCCCGGGTTCCGGGGCCGCGGACGCGATTTGACCCCACAAGGGGGCCCCACCGCGGTAGCATCGTCGACGGGTGGGGTGTCTTCGTCTCGGGGCGTTGTTGGTGGTGGCGGGGTCGACGATCGCGGCCTGCACGTTCGATTCGTCGAGCAGTGCCTCGGGCGGCATGGTCCCCGGGCCGGTCGACGCGTCCGCCGGCGGGCCTGACGCCGCCATTCTCGCCGACGCCGGCGATGATCCGGCCGACGCGGCGCCGCCGGACGACGCGGCACCGCCCGACGCGGCGCCCGACGCCGGCAGCGACCTGTGCCCGGGCGCCGACGGCGACACGATCGCGCTGTACCGGTTCGACCCCGCCGGCGACCTGACCGACTCCGCCGACGATCACGACGGTGACCCGGACGGCGCCGCCCTGGAGTCGCCGATCGGGCAGACCGGCTGCGGCCAGGCCGTGGGTTTCGCCCCCGCCGGCGCGTCGATCATCGTCGTCGATGCCTCGGGCGACTTCGATCTGGCGACCGGATCGATCGATCTCTTCGTGCGGTCCGGCCCGCTCGGAACCGAGCACGGCATCTTCTCGCGCGACGCGATCGGCATCGGCGCCGGCCACTTCACCGCGGTGATCGACGCCAGCGGCCGCTTCGTCGTGCGCATGCAGGCGATCGGCGTCCAGGACGACGCGCTCTGCTCCGATCAGGTGGCCGTGCCCGGCCAGTGGCACCACCTGGCCATCAACTTCGGCGCGCCGCGCGCCGAGCTCTTCCTCGACGGCGTGCTCGGCACCACCGACGAGGCGGTCACCATCCTGGGCAACCAGAGCTTCACCTGCAACACCGAGCACGTCGAGGGCATCGACACCGACGGGCTGCCGTGGGTGTTCGGGGCCGAGAACACGTCCAGCGACAGCGGCGACACCGACCAGGCGGACAGCTTCTTCGAGGGCGGCGCCATCGACCATGTCCGCATCAGCGGCGTGCGCCGCGACTTCGCCCGCTGATCCGCGGCCGCGCGGTCACACCATGTACTGCAGATCCGAGCCGAGGCTCGGGTAGGCGAAGATCATCCCCTTGAGGTCGGCCGCGGTCATGCCGGCGCGGATGGCGATCGCGAACTGGTTGATGAGCTCCTCGGCGCCGTGGCACAGGAGGTGCGCGCCGAGCACGCGGCCGCTCGACTTCTCCACCAGGACCTTGTAGCCGGAGTGCGACTCGCCCAGCCGGCGCGACGAGTACCAGGCTCCGGTCCGCTCGCAGCGCACATCGACCTCGATGCCGCGCTCGCGCGCCTCCGCCTCCGACAGGCCCACGGCGGCCAGGGGCGGCATGGTGAAGACGACGCCGGGCTGGGCCGGATAGTCGATCTCGCGCGCGTTACCGAGCAGGTTGTCGGCCGCGACCCGGGCCTCGAAGCTGGCCACCGGCGTGAGCGGCAGGCCGCCGGCGGCCGCGTCGCCGACCGCGTACACCGCCGGGTTCGACACGCTCTGCATGCGGCGGTTGACCGCCACTCCGCGCTTGTGGTCGAAGTCAACGCCGGCCACCTCCAGCCCGAGGCCGTCCAGCGCCGGCACCCGCCCGGCGCCGTGCACGACCATGTCGACGTCGAGGGCGATCGACTCGTCGCCGCGGCGGCCGCGCACGCGCAGGCCGCCGGCCTGCCGCTCGATCGCCTCGACCGTGGTGCCGAGCCGCAGGTCGACGCCCATGGCGGCCGTGCGCGCGGCCAGGATGTCGACCATGTCCGGGTCGAAGCCGGCCAGCGGGCGGTCCATCTGCTCCACGATCGCCACCTGGGCGCCGGCCGCGGACGCCACGTGGCCCAGCTCGAACGAGATGAAGCCGCCGCCCAGGAACGCGATCGGCGCGGCAGCTCGGCGAGGTCGAGGAAGCCGTCGCTGTGGACCAGGTGCTCGCGGCCCTCGATCGGCAGGTCCATCGGCCGCGCGCCGGTCGCGACGAGGACGTGGCGCGCATCGATGCGATCGCCGGCCACCTCGATCGACGTCGGGCCGACGAAGCGGGCGTGACCGTGCAGCGGCGCGATCCCGTCCTTCACGAAGCCGGCCTCCTTGCGCTCGCTGACGCCGTCGGTGAAGGTGCGCTTGAAGGTCGCGAGGTCGGCCCACGCGATGCGCGCCGCCCCGGGATCGACCCCGCGGCCGGACAGGCGCCGGGTCGCGTCGAGCGCCTCGGCGACGCCGACAAGCACCTTCTTGGGATCGCAGCCGCGCAGCTGGCAGGTGCCGCCGAAGGCCAGCTCGTCGGCGATGGCCACGCTCCAGCCGGCCGAACGACAGCGCCGGGCCACCAGGCTGCCGCCCGCACCGGTGCCGATGACGACGAGATCGAAGGTCTTCGTCATCTGCCCAGCGTAGTCCGGCGCGCGCCGCGGCGCAGCGCCATCTCGCGTTCAGCGCGGCGCGATCGGGATGTCAACCTGGCCGCCGGCGCAGGGGTAGGGCGCCTCGCCCGGGCCGTCGCCGTTCATGCCGTCCACGCACCCGCTCGAGTCGTCGTCGATGTAGAAGGCAAGCTCGCTGACCCCCTCGTGCACGCGCTCCAGCGCGGCCCCGGACGAGCCATCGGGCCGGGCCACGAACACATCGCCGATCCCGAGCAGGTAGATACCGTCGTCGTCGAAGGCGTCGAACACCAGGTGGTCGATGTTGGCCGCGCCGACGCCCTCCGGCAGCGGGATGGCCAGGCGCTTCCACACATCGCCTCCGCCGGCGTAGTCGGCGGTCATCTGCGGTCCGTCGATGGTGACACCGTCGGTGGTGACCACGCGCAGCATGAAGCCGCTGCCGACCATGAAGGCGCACTCGCGGTCGCCCGATCCGTTCACATCGTCGACATGCACGTCGGCGTACAGGTACCGCTCCATCGCGAACGAGCGCTCGCCGTCGATCTTGTCCTCGCGCTCCAGCTCGAGGAAGGTGAGCCGGTAGATCCACGGCGCGTATGCGTCTTGCAGCGCCTCGCGCCGGCCGCCGTACTGGGCGTAGCCGAGCGGATCGAGCGCGACCGGCAGCGGGCGGATGGTGACGACGAGCCCGTCGTCCAGCTCCGCCTCGTCGCCCGGGTTGTCAACGTTCCAGCCGGCCAGGTCGCCGTCCGCCTTCTCCGCGCCGCCGCCGCCACAGGTATCGCCGTAGCCGCCGCGGCTCTCGAACAGTCGGTTGTGGCCGTCGCCGTAGTAGAAGATCGGGTGCGCGCCCTCGAGGCGCGGCGAGCCGTCGGCGACCGCGGCCGAGCCGGTGCAGCGCCCCCAGCGCGGCTGATCTGCATAGCTGTAGACCTGCTCGATGTCGCAGGCCCGGCCCCAGCGCGCGATCTCGGCCTGGATGCCGTCGCTGCCGCCGCCGCACTGCTCGACAGTGCCGCCGTCCTCGGTGGTGTAGACAGCCTGGTACGCCTTGCGCGCAGCCGACCAGCCGACCAGGACAGGCAGGTCGTCGAACCGCTTGGCCATCGGC
>CAVWXW010000013.1:617500-937378 GCA_963759105.1 uncultured delta proteobacterium
CTTGACGTCGAGGGCGACAACCTTGCCGTCCTTGTCGCGCTTGCCGGAGCCGACGGCGATCACCTTGCCCTGGATCGGCTTTTCCTTGGCCGTATCGGGGATGAAGAGCCCGCCGGTGGTCTTGGACTCCTCGTCCAGTCGCTTGATCAGCACGCGGTCATGCAGGGGTCGAATCTTCATGGTCGTGTTTCCTCGCAATTGCGAAAAGTTGGCCCAACGGATAGTCACAGCTGGGGCGCTTGTCAATCCCTGGGGGGAGAGTGCTAAAAAAATCAAAAAAACAGAATTGAATCGGGAAACTGTGCGAGCATGAGTCAGCGGTCGCAGCGCCCTCCGCCGCGGCCTTGTGGTATAGGCCGACCGATGGCGCTGACCGACTACGAGAAGTACATCCGCACCGAGGGGTTGCTCGCGCTGCAGAAGACGGCCGACGAGCTCTCCTGCCACGACGAGATGCAGTTCCAGATCGTCCACCAGGTGGCGGAGCTGTGGATGAAGCTCATCGAGTTCGAGGTCCGCCACGTGGCCGAGCTCCTGGGTCAGGACCGGCTGGCGCTGGCCTCCAGCACCCTGCGCCGCATCGGCCGCATCCAGCGCCTGATCGCCGTGCAGCTCGACCTGCTCGACACCATGTCGCCCAAGGCCTACATGACCGTGCGGGCCAGCCTGGGCCGGGGCAGCGGGCAGGAGTCGCCGGGCTTTCGCACCATGCTGCGCCTGCCGGGCGAGGTCATGTGGCCGGCCTTCGAGGCGCTGCTCGAGCGCAAGGGCGTGACCCTGCGCGAGATCTACGAGGAGCCGGAGGCGCAGCACGAGCTCTTCTCGCTGGCCGAGGGGCTGGTCGACTACGACCAGCTGCTGCAGGCCTGGCGCCACCGCCACCTGATGCTGGTCTACCGGATCATCGGCGTCGGCACGCCCTCGCTCAAGGGCAAGCCCTCCGACCTGCTGGCCCACGGCATGAAGCAGCGCTTCTTCCCGAAGCTGTGGGAGGTGCGCGACGAGCTGTTCGCCGACTGGACCGAACGAATGCTGGCCTCCGGCTCCGATACCGGTTACCACGGCTGACCCAACCGCCATGAGCAACAACGGGACCCAGAACAAGTCCGGGAACGGCGCCGCCGCAGGCGACGCGCCCGAGAAGACCGCCGACCCGATCGCCGTCGCGGCCCCGCCGCCGGTCGCCAAGACGTCCGGCGGGGAGCTCGATCCGCTGCTGGCCTGGCGCGGCGAGTTCCCCGGCCTCGAGGAGTCGGTCTACTTCATCTCGCACTCGCTCGGCTGCCTGCCGATCAAGACCGCCGAGTACATGGAGGAGTTCCTCGAGCTCTGGCATCGCAAGTCGATCACCGCGTGGGATGACTGGCTGCCCGAGGTGGACCGCGCCGCCGGCCGGGTGGAGAAGCTGCTGTCGGCGCCGCCCGGCACCGTGACGATGTTCACCAACGTCTCGCTCATCAACGCCGTGCTCGCCTCGTGCCTCGAGTACACGCCGGCGCGCAACAAGATCGTCTACACCGCGCTCGAGTTCCCGTCGGTGTCGTACGTGTGGAAGGCGGAGGAGCGGCGCGGGGCGGAGATCGTCGTGGTGCCGTCGCCGGACGGAGTCGAGGTGGCCACCCAGGCGATCCTGGACGCCATCGACGAGCGCACCGTGGCGGTGCCGATCTCGCACGTCTCCTATCGATCGGCCTACGTGTTCGACATCAAGGCGATCGCGGCCAAGGCGGCGTCGGTCGGCGCCCACCTCATCCTCGACGTCTACCAGTCGGCCGGCGTGATGCCGATCGACGTCGTCGACCTGGGCGTGTCGTTCGCGTGCGGCGGCTCGGTCAAGTACCTGTGCGGCGGCCCGGGCGCTGCCTACCTCTATGTGCGGCGCGACCTCATCGGCCAGTTCGAGCCGCGCGTCACCGGCTGGTTCGGCAACGAGGCGCCGTTCGCGTTCACCATGCCGGGCCAGACCTACGCCGAGTCGGTGTGGCGCTACCTGGGCGGCACGCCGGCCATCGCGCCGCTCTACCAGGCGCGGGCCGGCTCCGAGATCGTCGGCCAGATCGGCGCGCGCGCCATCCGCGAGAAGAGCCTGCGCTCGACCGCCAGGGTCATGCAGCTGGTCGACGAGCGCAAGTTCGCGCTGCACACGCCGCGCGCGCCGGAGCGCCGCGCCGGGTCGGTCGTGTTCGACTTCGTCGGCTCGGCCGACGTGGCGCGCGAGCTCAACCGCCGCCGCTTCTTCTGCGACCACCGCCCCGGAGCCGGCATCCGCATCGCGCCGCACTTCTACAACACCGAGGAGGAGATCGATCTCTTCTTCGAGGAGCTGGACCGGGTCCGCCTCGGTCCCGGCAAGTAGGAGTCGGCCATGCCGGGCTTCCAGCGCCACGTGTTCGTGTGTGTCAACGAGCGCCCGCCGGGCAATCCCAAGGGCTGCTGCAAGTCGAAGGGCTCCGAGCAGGTGCGCGACGAGCTCAAGAAGCAGATGGCCGCCCTCGGCCTCAAGGGCGTCGTGCGGGCCAACAACGCCGGCTGCCTCGATCAGTGCGAGACCGGGGTGACAGTTGTCGTGTACCCGGAGCAGGTCTGGTACGGCCACGTCACCGTCGAGGACGTGCCCGAGCTGATCGAGCGCCACATCCTGCGCGGCGAGTACGTCGAGCGGCTCATGTTGCCCGACCAGCCGCACCTGGCCGGCAGGTTGTCGTCGCCGGCCCTGGTGCGACCGCCGACCCGGTCGGCGACGCCGGAAAAATGAACCGCCAAAGCGCCAAGACCGCCAAAACCAAATTGGTTTTCTTGTTTGGCGTCCTTGGCGCTTTGGCGGTGGTTTCCTGGGCGCCGGGACTCGCGGCCGCCGACAGCTACGGCGGCGGTGAGGCCCGCCCGCGCCGGGGCGGGTTCGCCATCGGCTTCGGGCTCGGCCCGTCTCTGTTCCTGGGCGCCGGCGACCTCGACTCCAAGAAGGGCGTGGGCGGCGATCTCAACCTCCGCGTCGGCACCAGCGCCTCGCCGAACTTCCTGTGGCAGCTCGAGCTGCAGGGGGGCGGCTACCTGGTCGAGCTGACCAACGAGGCGGGCACCGAGACGATCTTCAACTCTCACGCGACTCTGACCCTCGGCGGTCAGGTCTACGTGCGCGAGCTTTTGTGGCTGCGCGGCGGCCTCGGTGTGGCGAGCTTCCACGAGCAGCAGGGCCGCAACGGGCCCGAGCTCGAGGGCACGCGCCGCAACGGCCTGGCCATGACCGCGGGCGGCGGCTACGACCTGTTCCGGCGCGGCATCTTCGCGCTCGACCTCGAGGTGGTGGCGTCGGGCGCCGTGTTCGACGGCGCCTTCATCGGCCACAGCGCGATGCTCCTCGGTCTCATGTGGTACTGATGTCGCCGCGCCGGCGAGACCTGGTCCTGTTCGGCGCCGCGCTGCTCCTGCTGGCGGCGGCGCTCGCGCGCCAGATCGCGGTGGCGGCCCCGTTCGGCCACGACGAGGCGATCTACGCCGGCGGCGGCCGCGAGCTGCTCGACGACGCGCCGTCGAGCGGCTACGACCTGCACCGCTCGGTCGGGATGAAGGCGCTGGCCGCGGCCGGTCTGCTCATCGACGACGCCGAGTGGGCGCCGCGGCTGATCGTGCTGGTGTGCAGCCTCGCCTTCCTGATCGCCTTCCGCGCCCTGGGCAGCCGCACGCTCGGCCCGTGGCCCGCGGCCTGGGCGGCGGCGGCCATGGTCACGTCGTTCGGCATCCAGCGCCGCGGCGCCGAGATCCTCTCGGACGTGCCATCGCTGCTGCTGCTGGTCCTGATCCTGCTCGTCATGGTGCGCGAGCTGGGGCGCGGCGGCGACGGCGGCCGCCCCGGCGTCGGGCTGCTGGCGGTCGCGCCGATCGCCGCGGCCGCCTTCTATCTTCGCTACGGCCTTTCCACGTCGCTGCTCGGCATCGGCATGGCCGCGGCCACTGTCTGGTGGCGGCCGATCGTCACCGGGCGGCGCGTCGTGCTGGCCACGGCGGCGCTGTTCGCGCTGCTGCTGGTGCCGCACCTGGTCGACTCGATGCGCGAGACCGGCGGGCCGCTCGGAATCCTCCAGGTGAGCGGCGACGCCGCGCACCGCGACTATCTCGGCCAGGGCCTGGTCCAGTTCCCGCTGGTGTTCCTCCTCGAGGGGGGCCCGGTGCTGGTCGCGCTGTTCTGCATCGGCGCGGTGCAGGGCGCGCGCCGCCTGGTCGGCCTGCGCCGGCAGCGCCGCCACGCGCAGATGCCGGCCGAGGACCGCGCGATCGCGTTCCTGTGGCTGGCGTCGATCTTCCAGATCCTGGTCACCGGGCTGCTCGCCCACGCCGAGTTCCGCTACTTCTTCTTCGGCGTCTCCGGGCTGACCCTGGTCGGCGCCCACGCCGCCTGCCGGTGGGCGGCCGGCCGCGATCGACGGCTGGCCGCGATCGCGGCCGCGGCCATCTTCGTCGTCGCCGCCGTCACCCACCAGGTCAACATCGGCCGCTACACCCGGTTGCGCGAGGCGCGCCAGGTCCTCGTCGACGCCGCGGCGCAGGTGCGGCGGGCGGCCGGCGACCAGAGCTGCGCCGCGCTGACCAGCCGCAGCCCGCACATCGGCTGGTACTCCGGCTGCGCCGCGCTGCCGCTGTCGGCGCGGCCGGCGGAGCTGGCCGGCCAGCGCCGCTTCCTGGTGCAGTTCGCGCGCGATCGCGGCGCGGCCCGCGTGCGCCGGCGCCTCGAGCGCTCGCACCGGCTGGTCCCGGTCGGCCGGGCCGAGGATCCGACCGACTTCTACGGTGACGCGGCCATCTACGAAATCCGATGAGAGCTTGACTCACGCCGCCGGAAGCGGGTTACCGTGACGGCCGTGCAGCTCAGCACCTACTTCCGGCGCAAGACCGTCAACGAGTGCACTGCCGACGCCGAGCGGCCGGGGCAGGAGCTCAAGCGGACCCTGGGCTCCTTCGATCTCGCCATGCTCGGGGTGGGCGCGATCATCGGCGCCGGCATCTTCTCCAGCATCGGCGACATCGGCGCGGTGGCCGGCCCGGCCCTGGCCATCAGCTATGTCCTCACCGCGGTGGCCTGCGGCTTCGCCGCGCTCTGCTACGCCGAGATCGCGGCGATGGTGCCGATCGCCGGCAGCGCCTACACCTACTCGTACGTCGCGTTCGGCGAGGTGGTCGCCTGGATCATCGGCTGGGACCTCATCATCGAGTACGCGATCGGCAACATCTACGTGGCGCAGAGCTGGGCCGATCACTTCCGGTCGTTCCTGCGCGGCGCCTTCGGCGTCGACTTTCCGGCCTGGATGACGACCGACATCCAGACCGCGGCGTCGGCCGAGTTCACCCACTACACGCCGATGATCGGCGACTACGTGGTCGCCTTCAACCTGCCGGCCGCGCTCATCACCGTCTTCATCACCTTCGTGCTGATCATCGGCATCCGCGAGAGCGCCCGGTTCAACGCCGGCATGGTCCTGTTCAAGCTCGCGCTGCTGCTCGCGTTCATCGGCATCGGCGCCTTCTTCGTCGAGCCGGCCAACTGGACGCCGTTCGCGCCGCACGGGTTCAACGGGATCTGGACCGGCGCCTCGCTCGCGTTCTTCTCCTACATCGGCTTCGACGCTGTATCGACCGCGGCCGAGGAGACGGCCAACCCGCAGCGCAACGTACCGCGCGGCATGATCGCGTCGCTCGCGATCTGCACCGTGCTCTACATCGTCACCGCGCTGGTCACGACCGGTCTGGTGCCGTCGGGCCAGCTCGGCGGCGGCGACCCGCTGGCCCACGCGCTGCGCCTCGTCGGTCTCGACAGCGCGGCGGTGGTCATCGCCCTGGGCGCCCTGATCGCGATGACCGCGGTGCTGCTCGTCTTCCAGCTGGGGCAGACGCGCATCTTCATGGTGATGGCGCGCGACGGCCTGTTGCCGCAGACCTTCGCCCGGGTGCACCCGCGCTTCCGCACGCCGCACATCAGCACCATGATCACCGGCCTCGGGGTCGCCATCCTGCCCACCTTCATGACCCAGAGCCAGGCGCTGCACCTGACCAACATCGGCACGCTGTTCGCCTTCGCGCTGGTCTCGGCCGGCGTGATCGCGCTGCGCTACATCGAACCGGACCGGCCGCGGCCGTTCAAGGTGCCGCTCTATCCGGTCACGCCGCTCCTGGCCATCGCGACCTGCCTGTGGCTGATCGCCGGCCTGCCGTCGTCGAACCACTGGCGCTTCGCCGTGTGGCTGGCGATAGGTCTCGTGGTCTACCTGCTCTACGGCTTCAAGCGCAGCCGCCTGGGCAGCGGCCGCGCGTAGAGCGCCGCGCGCCGGTCACAGCACCTGGCGCCAGCCGAGGATGCCGAGCGCCCGCGACGCGGGCTCGCCGTCGTCGCCGTCGCCGCCGTCATCGTCGTCGCCGCCCGACTCGCCGCCGGCCTCCGAGGCCACCGGCGTGCCGACGCGCACCAGGTCTCCCGCCAGGGTGGTGAAGTAGACCGCGCCGGCGTGGCCGTACAGCGCGGACACAGTGGCCGAGCCGGTGGTCACGGCCAGCTCGAGCGACAGGTCGTCCAGGTCGACGCCGGTCACCTCCGAGTTGCCCATCTCGCACGTGTCGGTGCCGATCGGCGGATCCATGGCGCGGGTCAGCAGCACCTGGTCGGTGGACACCACCACGCCGCCGTAGAACTTCTCGCACCGGCCGCCGGTGCAGTCGCCGATCAGCTTGTTGCGCACGGCGCCGTTGTCGGCGTAGACGGCGTAGAACTCGTTGCGCTGGGCCGGGTCGTAGCTCTCCAGACCGCCGGTGCCGAAGAACAGCACCACGCGGCCGGTCGCGTCGGTGCGGGTGCCGACGGTGCCGGCGATGGGCCGCTCGCCGCCGATCGCGCCGCTGGTGTAGCGGGTGGAGAACAGCGCCTTGACCGCGCGGCCGGCCGCATCGGTCGTGCCGGTCGACGACAACGCCGAGCGTGCTCGTGTCGAGCCAGCCGTCGGTGGCGCCGGCGCCGGGCAGCGACACGCCCGGGTCGACCTTGTAGACGAAGCCGCACGCGTCGGCCAGGATCAGCCGGTCGACGTAGCCGTCCAGCTGCGGGTCGCCCGGCTCGGCCTCGTCGTCGGTCTCGAAGACGACCGGGTCGCTGGTCACCGGGCAGGCGGTGCGGAAGCGCCACATGCGCTGGCCGGTGGCGATGTCGATGGCGACGACGTCGCGCCCCTTGCTGTAGGGCGGGCTCGGGTTGTCGCGGGCCAGGCCGGTGGCGAGGATGGCGATGTACTTCTCGCTGCCGCCGATGCGCACGCGCGCCGCCGCCGGCTTGGCGCGGCCCTGGCCGGCCAGCTCGTCGCCGGGCAGGGCGTGCCACAGCGGCTCCGGTCCGGTGACCGCGCCGGAGGCCGGGTTGACCGTGTCGGTGACGTCGAGCGCGAACACCGAGCTCGAGCCGTTGCCGCCCGACACCAGGGCGACCGTGTGCAGCTTGCCGTCGGACAGCCGCACGTCGACCAGGGTGGGCGAGCCGTTGACGAACGAGGTGACGGTGCCGCTGGCCTTGTTGGCCACGAAGCGGGACGCGACCTTGGCCGGGATGAAGGCCCACGCCTCGGTGCCGTTGCGCGTGTCCTCGATGTCGTTCGGCTCGTTGCGCACCGCGTGCAGCGGCCCGTCCTTGGAGCCGAACAGCGCCAGCACCGGCCGGTCCTTGTGCTTGTGGATGTAGGCGTCGACCTCCTGCTTGGCCTGGGTGCTCAGGTACGGGTACCAGAGCGGCCGGTCGGGCGGGCTGATGACCGCCGGGGTCGAGGTCTCGACCGCGCCCAGCCTGGTCTTGACGTTGCCGCCGCCCTCGATGCCGAAGCGGGCCGAGCGCTGCCACGCGATCACCTCCTGGGCCTGGGCCGCGCTGGCCACGCCCAGGGTCTCGCGCAGCGGCGCGCTGCTGGTCGCCGCCGACGAGGTGAAGTCGAGGCGGTCGGCGCCGTCGGCGGTGCTCGTGTACATCTTGCGGTCGGAGTCGGCGGTGGCGTCGAGCTTGGCGCCCGCGTCCCAGTAGACCTCGGTCAGCCCCGCGTTGGCGGCGTAGAAGTGGCCGCGGTCGCCGGGCTGGCGGAACGCGCCCACGTAGGCGACGCCGTCGTCGACCACCACGCCGCCGCGGAAGTGCTCCTCGGCCAGCGTGTAGTCGTAGTTGATCTCGATCTCGGTGATGCTCGGCGTGATGGTGCGGGTCGTGTTCGAGCACATGGTGGCCTTCCACCTGACCGAGCGCCCGACCGGGTGCGGGAACGACACGCAGTAGTCGGTGGCGTCGTCCACGCACTGCGTGGCCGGCTGCCAGTCGGCCGGGTCCTCGTTCGACATGTAGAAGGTGATCGAGGTGCCGGCCGGCACGACCATGGTGGGCGATATGCGCGCGGCGGTGACGACCATCTCCTCGTCGGACAGGTCGCCCAGGTCGAGCACGCCCGACGCGATGTCGCCGCAGGCCACGAAGGTGGCCAGGACGCGGTTGGCGAAGGTGGCGTAGCCGGTCCCGTTGCCGTCGGCCAGCATGAGGTCCATGCTGCCGTCCGGGTCGTTGTCGTAGTTGAACAGGAAGCCGGTGTCGAAGTCGTTGAACGTCTCGGTCAGGATCTGGGTGACGCCGGCCGAGAACGGGGTCGAGGTGCCGTTGTTCTTGAAGTAGTAGACCTGGCCGCTGTTGCCGTCGGTGGCCATGATGAGGTCGTTCTTGCCGTCGAGCGAGAAGTCGGCGCCCATCAGCATGGCCTCGCCGGTGATCGAGTTGACCTGCTGCGGGGTGCCAGACACGCCGCCGTCCGGCCAGGCCGGGGTAGATCTTGATCTTCGTCGCCGACTTGCCGGCGATGGCCAGGTCCCGGCGGCCGTCGCCGGTGAAGTCGACCCACGCGATGGCCTGGACGCCGGTGGCGCCGAGCCCGGCGCTCTGCACCAGGTAGGTCGAGGGCGAGAACTTGGGCGAGCTGGTGCCGTCGTTGAGGAAGACGCGCACGAAGCCGCCGCCCGCGTCGTAGGCGCCGAACAGGAGATCCAGCTTGCCGTCGCCGTTGTAGTCGGTGGCGACCATGTTCCCGTCCCACTTGATCTCGGCGAAGTCGTTCGCCCAGCTGGTGGTCAGGTCGTACGGCGTCTTGAAGGTGCCGTTGCCGTTGCCCAGGAACATGCGGGCGAAGGTGGCCGGCCCGCCGTTGTCGCCGTCCTCGAGCACGACGGCGAAGTCCTGGTTGCCGTCCTTGTCGAAGTCGCCGCAGGCGGCCGCGCCGCCGCCGCTGCTGGTGAGGCTCGCCGTGTAGAAGTAGGCGCTGCCCAGCAGGCTGGAACTTGGGCGGCAGGACGTAGGCCGGGTTGGACCAGTCGGGCGGATACGCCACCAGGTTCTGCGCGGTGAGGTTGCGGTAGAAGCCGAAGTACTTGCCGTCGGCGGTCGCCGCCGCGAAGTCGTTCCAGCCGTCCTTGTCGAAGTCGGCCGAGCAGGTGTACTGCGGCGTGCCGGTGGCGCCGAAGAACCGCGACGAGAAGATGCCGCCTTCCTTGTTGAGCCTCAGGCTGTGGTCGCCGCCGTCGTAGACGACGCCGCCGGACCCGGTCGCGGCGAACGCCTGCAAGACGGTGCCTTCCTGGTCGGTCGAGTCCGACGTCTTCGGGCAGCCCTCGTCCACCACCTGGATGGCGCGCACGTCCGGTCCGATGGCGAGCGACAGGGCGATGATCGCCGTGCAGCCAGCCGCCAAGGTATATCCACGCATTACACTTCTCCTGCCATCACAGAACCTGCCGCCAGCCGAGGATGCCGAGCGCGTTCGAGGTCGGGCCGCCGCCGTCACCGCCTCCGCCTTCGTCGTCGTCGCCCGACTCGCCGCCGGCCTCCGACGCCACCGGCGTGCCGACCCGGACGATGTCGCCGGCCAGCGTGCTGAAGTAGACCGCGCCGGCGTGGCCGTACAGGGCCGACACCGTCGCCGAGTGGGTGGTGACGGCCAGCTCGAGCTCGAGGTCGTCGAGATCGACGCCGGTCACCTCGGAGCTGCCCAGCTCGCACGTCGCGGTGCCGATGGGCGGATCCACGGCCCGGGTCAGCAGCACCTGATCGGCGGACACCACCACGCCGCCGTAGAACTTCTCGCACCAGCCATCCACGCAGTCGCCGGTCAGCTTGTTGCGGATGGCGCCTGTGTCGGCGTACACGGCGTAGAACTCGTTTCGCCTGGCCGGGTCGTAGCTCTCGAGCCCGCCGGTGCCGAAGAAGAGAACAACGCGCCCGGTCGCGTCGCTGCGGGTGCCGATGGTGCCGGCGATGGGCCGCTCGCCGCCGATCGCGCCGCTGGTGTGGAGCGTCGAGAACAGCGCCTTGACCGCTTGCCCGGCCGGATCGGTCGTGCCGGTGGCGACGGCGCCCAGCGCGCCCGAGTCGAGCCATCCATCGGCCGCCCCGGAGCCGGGCAGCGAGGCGGCCGGATCGAGCTTGTAGACGAAGCCGCAGGCGTCGGCCAGGACGAGGCGATCGGCGTAGCCGTCCAGCTTGGGCCCGCCCGGCTCGGCGTCGTCGTCGGTCTCGAACACGACCGGATCGCTGGTGATCGGGCAGGCGGTCCGGAAGCGCCACATCCGCGCGCCGGTGGACGATGTCGACGGCGACGACATCGCGCCCCTTGCTGTAGGGCGGGCTCGGGTTGTCGCGCGCCAGCCCGGTGGCCAGGATGGCGATGTACTTCTCGGCTCCGCCGACGCGCACGCGGGCCACCGCCGGCTTGGCGCGGCCCTGGCCGGCCAGCTCCTCGCCGGGGAGCACCTCCCACAGCGGCTTCGGGCCGGTCACGGCGCCCGAGTCCGGGTTGACGGTGTCGGTCACGTCGAGGGCGAACACGACGCTCGAGCCGTTGCCGCCCGGCGTGACGGCGACCGTGTGCAGCTTGCCGTCGGCCAGGCGCACGTCGGCCAGCGCCGGCGAGCCGTCGACGAACGCGGTGGCGGTGCCGCCGGCCTTGTCGGCGCCCAGCCGGGCGGCCACCCGGGCCGGAATGCCAGGCCCAGGTCCTCGGCGCCATTGCTGGCGTTGGCGATGTCGTCCGGTCGGTTGCGGACCGCGTGCAGCGGCCCGTCCTTGGAGCCGAACAGCACCAGCACCGGGCGGTCCCGGTGCTTCTGGATGAAGGCGTCGACCTCCTGCTTGGCCTGGGTGCTCAGGTACGGGTACCAGAGCGGGCGGGCCGGCGGGCTCAGCACGGCCGGGGTCGATGTCTCGACCGCGCCCAGCCGGGTCGTCTGGAAGCCGCCGCCGCTCAGGCCGAAGCGGGCCGAGCGCTGCCACGCCACGATCGCCTCGGCCTGGGCCTGGCTGGCCACGCCCAGGGCGCCTCGCAGATCGGCGCCGCTGGCCGCCGCGCAGCTCGAAGTCGACGCGCGCACCGCCGCTGGCGACCGTGTACATGTTGCGGTCGCCGTCGGCCATCTCGTCGAGCTCGCGGCCGGCGTCCCAGTAGGTCGTGGTCAGGCCGGCGTTGGTGGCGTAGAAGTGGCCGCGGTCGCCGGGCTGGCGGAACGCGCCCACGTAGGCCACGCCGTCGTCGACGACCACGCCGCCGCGGAAGTGCTCCTCGGCCAGCGTGTAGTCGTACTTGATCTCGACCTCGGTGATGAGCGGCGTGATGGTGCGCGCCACGTTCGAGCACATGGTGGCCTTCCACCTGACCGTGCGGCCCACCGGGCGCGGAAACGACACGCAGTAGTCGGTGGCGTCGTCGACGCAGGGAGAGGCCAGCTGCCAGTCGGCCGGGTCCTCGTTCGACATGTAGAAGGTGACCGAGGTGCCGGCCGGCACGATCATGGTGGGCGAAAGGCGCGCCGCGGTGACCACCATCTCCTCGTCGGACAGATCGCCCAGGTCGAGCACGCCGGACGCCACGTCGCCGCACGAGACGTACTGGGCCACCACGCGGTTGGCGAACAGGAGGTACTGGCCGGAGTTGTTGCCGTCGGCGATGATCGCGTCGATCGTGCGGTCCGGATCGTGATCGTAGTCGAGCCCGGTGCCGAGGTCGTAGTCGGTCAGGGCCACGCCGGTGCCGGGGACGGCGACGTTGTACTCGGACAGCTGCGTGGTGAAGCCGCCCGAGAACGGCGTCGCGGTGCCGTTGTTCTGGTAGTAGTAGGCCTTGCCGCCCTGCGACGAGCAGTTGAAGCCGTCGCGGCCCCAGGCCATGTCCGGCTTGCCGTCGAGCGAGAAGTCGGCCGAGATGAGCGCCGACGCGCCGCCGACCGACGGCACCGACTGCGCGGTGGCGCTGAAGCCGCCCCCGGGCAGGCCGGGCCACAGGCTGAAGTTCGAGCACTGGCTGGGAGAGCCGGCCAGGATGTCGAGCACGCCGTCGCCGGTGAAGTCGGCGGCGGTCAGCGCGTTGATCCCCTTGGCGCCGAAGTTCTGCCCGACGATGACGTCCGCGACGGTGAACTGCGGGGTTCGACGCGCAGGCGGTGCCGGCCGCGTGCGGCGTGGCGCAGTTGTTGAGCAGCGCCACCACGCAGCCGCTGGTCGTTCGCGCTCGTCTTCTTGCCGCCGTACAGGATGTCGAGCCAGCCGTCGCCGTTGTAGTCGTAGGCGACCGCGTTGGTCGAGGTCTGTCCGTAGTAGGGCAGCTGCGACGGGACGACCAGCGGAGCGTACGGCGCGTGGAAGGTGCCGTTGCCCTTGCCGCGGTACAGGCGCTGGATGTTGGGCGCCGCGGTCTCGCTGGCCGCCTTGTAGTAGAAGAAGTCCTGGTGCCCGTCACCGTCGTAGTCGGCGCACACCATGCCGGCGTGCTCGGCGCCGCCGGTGGCCAGCGCCGTCTCGATGGTCGTGGTCAGGGTGAACTTGGGCGTGCGGATGGCGGACGAGTTGCTCCAGTCCGGCGCCGGGTTCTCGAAGGTGCGGTTGCGGTAGTAGTAGATGAAGCGGTTGTGCGACTGGCCGACCACCATGTCGGTCCAGCCGTCCTCGTCGAAGTCGGCCGAGCACGACACGTTGTGGCTGTCGCTGATGCCGACGGTGACGGCCTTGAACACGCCGCCCTGCCGGCTCAGCTTGAGGCCCTGGTCGGTCGTCGTCGTAGACGACGCCGCTCGAGCCGGAGGTGGCGAACCCCTGCAAGGTCGCGCCCTGGTGGTCGGTCGGGGCCGAGGTCTTGGGGCAGCCCTCGTCGACCGACGTCGACGGCACGCCACCTCCAGCTGCGACGCCAGCGAAAGGACGATCAGCAGCAGCGCCGCCGCCGAACCATACGACGTGCCGGCTCATGCTCACTCCTCGGCCTGGACCGGCGGCTCGCCCTCCGCGGCCTGGTCGGCCTGATCCGCCCCGTCCTCGTCCGTCCGGTCCGCGTCGTCCGGCTCGTCGCCGGCGTCGGCGCGCGCGGCCTGGCGCCCGCCGCGCGCAGCCCGCCGAACGCCTTGGCCGGCTTTCCGTCCATGCCCAGGTTGCGCCCGCGCCGCACCTTGATCGAGGGGGGCACGCTGTCGACGCTGCTCCGTGCGCGCCGCGCTTCTTGAACATGAACATGGCCGCGCCGCCGCCGATCACGAGGATCAGGGCCAGCAGCACCATCATGGCCCGGTAGGGCCGCGCCCCGCGCTCGCGCGTGCCGGCCCGCACGGCCGAGACCGCCATGACCGCGTGCACCATGCGCGAGAGCCGCTCGAGCTGCAGCTTGGCGATGGCGTCGCTCTGCCGCTTGCGCGCGGCGCTGCGGTATCGCGACGCGGCGAACGCGAAGGCGCCGCACAGCGACACCTGGGCCAGGAAGCGCTCGTGCAGCTCCGGGTCGCTCCAGTGCGCCTCGAGCTCGCGCCACAGCTTCTCCAGCGCGGCGGGCACGCGATCGGACGCGCTGGCGCGGAAGCGGTTGAACATGACGCGCCGCAGCCCGCACGACGGGCAGGCCGGCTCCGACGGAGACAGCGGCGAGTCGCACTTGGGGCACTGCGTGCTGGGCGGCGCCTGGATCGAGCGCCGGCGCGCGCGCGGCGAGGCGTCGGTCGCGGGCCGCCGCGCGCCGGGCAGCGGCGTGCGATCGAGCCAGAACATGGCCTCCGGCGGCTCCGGCATGACGGCGCCGCCCCGGCGCTGTGCGCGGCCGCGCGCTGCTGCGCGTGGAAGAACCGCCCGGGTCTCGGCTCATGGGGCCATTCCTCGGATCTCGAACCGTCACCAGCCGTCCATCGTCACCGGCTCGCCTCGGAGCGGGAGCACGACCACGCGAGCTCGCTCCGAGGCGCTGCCGTCGCCATCGAGGTAGAAGGTCATCGGATCGGCGGAGCCGTTGGGCATGCACTCCACGACCACCTCGCTGGTCCCCATCGTCACCTGGGGACCGAGGCCCGCGGTGAGCTCGCCCGACGCGCGATAGCCCGCCACCCGGATGGCTCCGGAGAAGCGGAAGCGGCTGGCCGGAGCCCAGCTCGCCGCGGTGGACGGCTCCTCTTCCTCCTCGAGGACCTCGACGGCAACATCCTGTGCGTTGCTGCCCAGCTCGGGTCGCACGCACCAGGCGGGCGCGCGCCGCGCTGCCCAGCGCCAGCGCCACGCCGGAGCGCACCGGCCCGCGCGCCTCGGCCAGGCGGCTGCACTGGCGCAGCGCGTTGGCCATGCGGATGGCGCCGTGGCCCGGATCCTGCGGCCGCCGCAGCGTGACCACCGCGCCGGTCGACAGGATGCCGACGATGGCGATGGTCACCATGAGCTCGGTCAGGGTGAAGCCGCCCTCGGGCGGCGTCGCGAGCGCTCGCCTCATTCCCCCACTCCCAGGTTGCGCAGATCGATGAGCGCCTCGGCCGAGCGATAGAGGTGATCGCCGGCGTAGCCGTCCGGCCGCTCGTCGTCGGCGACGCCGGTCAGCTGCACGCCGGCCAGTCGCCGACCGAGTTGTGGGCCGGCAGGTCCTCGTCGCTCATGACGGTGGTGCGCGAGGTGGACACCGAGCGCGTGCCGCGCTGGGTGCGCGCCTCCACGCTCACGCGCAGCTCGATGAGGTTCGGCGCCGGCCGGGCGCTCGCCGGTCGGATCCGGCGTCTCCTGGCCCTCCGACGAGTACCAGTCCAGCTCCGGGTCGCCGTCTCCGTCCAGGTCGACGGCGTCGTCGTCCTCGAAGTAGCGGCTGGCGGTCTGGATGGTGGTGACGCCGAGCGCCAGATCGGTCCAGTCGTCCTCCACCATCTCGCCGCTCGGCGAGCCCTGCAGCACCGCCGCCTCCTTGCGCTCCGGGTCGATGCGGTAGCTGCGCCCGACGAAGCGGTACACCACCGTGTCCGGCACCGGATCCTCGTTGGCGGTGGCGGAGGTCACCTCGGTGCACTGCGGGTTGTCGGTCGGTGTTGTACGGGGCTCCGTCGCCGTCGGCGGAGAAGTACAGGCGGCCGGGCGCGCCGGCGTCGATGCTGGTCACCTTCACCACGCAGGCGGCGTAGACCACCTGGCCGGTGCCGTTGTTCTCGCCGGCCGGCGTGATGGCGGAGTTGACCATGACGATCACGTCGCCCTGGGCGAAGCTGACCGTCGAGTCGACGTCGGCGAAGCTGCGCGCGGCCTCGTCGATGCTGCGCACGCGCGAGCCGGCGGTGGCGTCGGCGTAGTAGACCCGCACGATGTCGGGGCCGGAGCCGTCCGCGTCGTTGACGATCTGCAGCGGCCGCACCAGCTCGTCGGTGTCGCCGAACGCGGCGGTGCGGAAGCCGTTGGAGACGAAGAAGCCGGCCTGGCGCACGTCGGCCGCGATGGCGGCGCGCACGGTGCGCAGGGTCTGCTGCACGTCCGCCACCTGGGTCTGGCCGAGGTAGGCGGTTGAACATCTTGCCCGACACGATGAAGACGAAGCTCAGGATGATCCCGGTCAGGAGCATCCCGATCATCAGCTCGATGAGGGTGAAGCCGCGCTCGGACGACACGTCCCGGCCCTCGAGGCGGCGGTTGCGGCTCGCCGTCACATCGCCTCCTGCCGGGTGCGGAAGGTCTCGAGCACGAAGGTGTGGTCGTGGGCGCCGTCGTCGGAGCCGGCCTCGGCGCCGTCGTCGCTCCACGTCACCTCGACGCGCACGCGGAACAGGTCGGCCGACACCGCGTCGAGCGGCTCGACGAGGAGGCGGCGGCCGTACACCCGCTCTCCCTTGCCGGCCGCCTGCTCGAGCTCGACGTCGATCGGCGGCGCGCCGAACTGGCTCTCGATGCGCGTGAAGGCCAGCTGGCGCACCTCCTCGAGCGCGGTCTCGGCGATGTTGGACGCCTCGGCCATGCGCGCCGCGCTGCCGGTGCCGTCGGACACGACGTGGTGCAGGGTCATCAGCCCGGCCAGTCCGATCAGCGTGACCGCGAGCGTGATCAGGACCTCGATCATCGTGAAGCCCTGCTGGCCGTCGGGCCGGGCCCGCCGCGCGCTCGATCCTGCTGCGATCCGCTTCACCGTCGCCATCCGATCACTCCGTGGGACGGAAGGTGGTGGTGCTGCCGCTGTCGACCACGCCCATGCAGTCGTCGCGGCCGGAGCCGTCGGCGTCCAGGCCGCGCTGGCCGTAGCCGGCGCACATCTGGTTCGCGTCGACGAGGAGGTTCCGGCCCGACACCTCGACCTCGAGGATCACGCGGGCCTGGTTGGGACCGTGGCCGGTCGAGCGGATCACGACGCGCGAGTCGTCGTCCTCGCCGTCGGCGAAGCCCGGGTCCGAGACGTTGTTCTGGATCTGGACCTCGTACCAGGCCTTGCGATCGGGCGAGAAGAGGTTGCCCTCCTCGCCCGGCTGCACGCCGTTGCCGGCGATGGTCTCGCACAGCTCGACGTCCTGGTTCTCCGGCGTCACCAGCGTGGTCCAGTGATCGCTCGAATCGTGCTGGTTGCGCAGCGCGTCCATCGCCGCCGCCACGCCGGCCTCGGCCGCGTGCAGCGCGACGGTCTGGAAGCGGTCGTGCGCGGTGCCGGACAGATCGCTCTGGGTCGCGAGCAGCGCCACGCCGCCGACCCCGATGAGGCCGACCAGCGACACCATCGCCACCACCATGGTGCTGCCGCGCTCACCGAGGGCGGCATCTCGCTGGTTGCTGGATATTGACCTACTCACAGAAAGCTCCGATACCTATTTTTCGGCCAGAGAAGACAGAACTTGAGGGCTGGACGTCACCGAGAACCCCTCGAGGGGTCGGTCCCGGGCGCACCGCAGGCGGACCTGGCGCCATGCGGTCTGTATCGGCAGGTCGCGCGAAAACTTCAGCCGCGGCCGCGAGAGGCGCGCGGGAGCTCGGATCAGAGTCAGCGCTTCGACAAGGACGACGGTGATGTTGTCCTTGCCGCCTCGCTGGTTGGCCAGCGCCACCGCGGCCTGGGCGCCGGCGTCGAGCGAGCCGTCGCCGACCAGCTCGGCCACCTCGGCGTCGCGATCGAGGTAGCCGTGGAAGCCGTCGGTGCACAGCAGGAAGCGGTCACCCACGCGCACATCGAGGTCCGCGGTGTCCACCTGTACGTAGTCCTTGTGGCCGACAGCGCGGGTGATGACGTTGCGCCCGGTCGCCTGCTCGGCCTCCTCGGCCGAGATCAGGCCGTGCTTGAGCTTGTAGTTGATGAGCGTGTGGTCCTCGGTGATCTGTAGAACCGACTCGCCGCGCACGCGATAGACCCGGCTGTCACCGACGTGGGCCGCGTAGCAGAAGCGGCCCCGCACCAGCGCCGCCGACACGGTGGTGGACATGCCGCGCTTGTCCGGATCGAGCTCCGCCATGGCGAAGACCATGTAGCAGGCCGACTGGACGCCGTTCTCGAGCAGGCGTCGGATCTCCCAGCGCGCCTCGCTGTCTCCCGAGGTGGCCAGCGTCGACAGCCGCTCCAGCTCGCCGAGCGCGCTCTCGACCCACATGCGCAGCTGCTCGACGGCTTCCTGACTGGCAATCTCGCCCTTGAGATGCCCGCCCACGCCATCGGCCACGACGTAGAAGCCGAGCACGTCGTCGCGGTGAAAGGCGTCCTCGTTGATCGTGCGCCGGCGTCCGGCGTCGGTCACCGCGACGGAGACGGTGCGCATTGGCAGATTCTAGCTCCGGGCGGCGAAAAAGCCCCATGACACCGTAAGCCACCGCCCGGGCAGCTGCTACCCTGATCAGCCGTGGCGCCCGGCAGCGGCAAGATCGGGGACCTCCTCCGCGAGCAGGAGGCCGAGTTGCTCATGCGCTGGGTGGAGGCGTACCGGGCATCACCGCTGCGCATGCCTCGACCGGTCGACCCCCAGATGGTGGCCCGCCTGGTGTCGCCCATCCTGGAGTGCCTCGCCGATGCCCTGGGGCCCTCGGCGAATCCAGGCCGGGCCCGGACCGAGCCCCCGGGGGGCGCAGCGCAGTTGCCCGCCTCGGCGCTGGTGCCCGGCTCCACTCTGGCGCGCGAGGTCGAGAAGGCGGCCGCCCTGGTCGGCGCGCTGCACGCAACCGGCGACGCCAGCGGCTTCGACGTCTCGGCGCTGTTCTTTGCCCTGCGCGACCTGTTCGCCGCCCTCTGGTCCGTCGACGAGCAGGAGCGCGCGACGCTCGTGCGGTTCGCCGAGTGGCTGAGCGCGGTGGCCTGCGATTCGTTCTCCGCCGCGCGCGTGCAGGCCGAGCGCGAAAGGTGGCGCGAGCAGCTCGAGGACGGGACCCCGGTCGTGCTGATCGCGCCGGAGCTCCCGGCCGCGTTCCTGGTCGGCCGTCCCGACGGTGTGCTGCTCGATTCTGTGCTCAGTCGGCTGTTGCTCCTCGTCGTGCGGGTGGGCGCGCGCGCCGCGGTCATCGACGCCGCCGGAATGGGTGATCCGGCGCGTCCGGAGGTGCTCGAGGCGCTGGGGCGCTTCCTCGCACACCGCAAGATAAGCGGATCGGTGTCTCTTGTTGCCGTCGGTCTGGCCGATGATCCGGAACAGGAGTGGCGTCAGCTGGCCGATCGCAGTCGCACCGATCTCACGTTCGAGGCACATCTCGACCGTGCGCTCGCCCGCGCCCTGAGCGTGGGCGGATATCGCCTGGTCAAGTCGTAGCGCCGCGCGCACACCGCTCCGCACGAGGCGTAGCGCCGCCGGAGGGTGCCGGAAAGCCAGCCACGTCCGCGCGGATGGGGGGCTGGCGGCGTGATAGAGTCGTGGACGGGGAGTGGCGGGTACGTTTCCCATAGCGTTTGGCCGGTATCACCTGGTCGAACGGCTGGCCGTCGGCGGCATGGCCGAGCTCTATCTGGCCGACGTCAAGGGTGATCACGGGTTCGCCAAGCGCGTCGTGATCAAGCGGATCCTGCCCCAGCTGGCCGCCGACCCGCACTTCACCCAGATGTTCATCGCCGAGGCGAAGATCACCGCGCGCCTCATGCACCCGAAGATCGCGCAGACCCACCGGCTCGGGCGCGAGGACGGGCAGCTCTTCATCGAGATGGAGTACGTCAACGGTCTCGACGTGCTGGCCATGCTGCGCGAGTGCGCTCACCGGCGCGTGCGCCTGCCGGCCGAGGTGTCGGTCTACATCATGAAGGAGGTGCTCGACGGGCTCGACTTCGCGCACCGCCTCGCCGACGACGCCGGCCAGCCGCTCAACATCGTGCACCGCGACATCTCGCCGTCGAACGTGCTGGTGTCGCGGCGCGGCAACGTGAAGCTGGTCGACTTCGGCATCGCCCAGGCCGCCGCCAGCGAGCAGCAGACACGAAGGCCGGCACGCTCAAGGGCAAGTACGGCTACATGTCGCCCGAGCAGGTCATGGGCGGCACGCTGTCGGCGCGCTCGGATCTGTTCTCGGTCGGCGTGGTGCTGTCCGAGATGCTGATGGGGCGGCGGCTGTTCGCCGCGCCCAACGAGCTCGACGTGCTGCTCATGGTGCGCGACGTCAATCTGGGCCGCCTGGAGCGCTACGGCAGCCACGTCCCGCCGGAGCTGGATGCGCTGCTGCGCCACGCCCTCAAGAAGGATCCGGGCGACCGCTTCGCCAGCGCCGCCGAGATGCGCGAGGCGCTCGACGAGTGGCTGTTCCAGAGCCGGCTGCGCATCGCCGCGGGCCGCATCGGCGAGCTCGTCGAGTCGCTCTACGAGGACGCCCACCAGCGCCGGCGCACCGGGCTGGACGAGATGGGCCCCGTCGACCTCGGGCCCCAGCGCGCCGCTGCCCGACATGGCGGGAGAGGTCGCCGTGTCGGCGGCCGGCACCGATCCGGACCTGGCCGCGCCCAGCCCGGTCGACACCGAGATCGAGGGCATCCCGGCCGGCCACAGCCACGTGCTGGGCGGCAGCGACATGCTCTCGCAGGAGGAGATCGAGCTGGCGGCGCCGGCGGTCTCGCTGCGGCGGGACGACACGCAGCCGGATCCGCTTTCGCGACGCGAGCCGGAAGACGAGCTGGCCCTCGCCGAGGAGGACATCGACATCGACCTGACCGGGCTCGACAGCGGCAGGACCATCGAGACGCCGCCGGTCAAGAGCGACACCCAGCCGCGCTGGCAGCGCGCCGCCAGCCGCTTCGGCCGACGCATCGCCGCGCGCCGCCCCAGCGTCGTCGGCGACACCGACAGCATCCCGATCATCCACGTGGACGAGCAGTCGACCGGCGTGCGCTATCCGACCATCAGCGCCGCGGTGGCGTCGGTCAGCCCGGAGAGCCGCGATCCATCGGCGCGCGACTTCGACGACAGCGGCGTGCCCGGCCTGATGGCCCAGGCCCACGACATCCGCAGCGGCGGCGTGCGGCTGCCCACCCTGGCCGAGATCGCGCTGGCGCCGATCCCGGTGCCGCCGACCCTCGACGAGATCTCCGAGACCCCGGCCCAGCAGGGCGACCTGTCGCTGACCTCGCCCATCCGCATGCTGTTCCAGCTGATCAGCACGCGCGTCGGACGGCCTGCTGGTCGTGTCGGTGGGCGGCATCCGCAAGGAGATCTACTTCCGCACCGGCATCCCGATCTACGTGTCCTCGAACATGGCCAGCGAGCTGTTCGGCGCCTACCTGGTCGGCGAGGGCGCGGTGTCGTCCGGCGAGCTCGACATGGCGCTGGCCATGATGCCGCACTTCGGCGGCAAGCTCGGCGACACCCTGGTCGGCCTCGGCCTGATGAAGCCGCTCGACGTCTTCCGCCTGCTCACCCGCCAGATCCGCCACAAGCTGGTCAACGTCTGCACCTGGAGCAAGGGCGCCTACACCTGGTATCCGGGCCGCGAGAACAAGCGCGAGGCCTTCCCGATCGACCTCGATCCGTACGAGGTCCTCGGCGCCGGCGCCCTCGCCCTGCGCGACGACTTCCTGTGGAAGTGGAGCGAGTCCCTCCACGGCATGCGACCGCGCGCCGCCGAGCGGCCCCACGTCCGCCCCGAGCAGCTCAAGCTCGGCCGCATCGGCCGCGAGATCCTCAACATGCTCGACGGCCGCTCCTCGGTCTCCGACCTGCTCGCCCGCCGCCCCGGCAACGACGAGCGCGTCCAGCTCCTCCGCATCCTCTTCCTGTTCCTCGAGACCGGCCTGGCCGTCGACGCCGCGTAGGGCAGGGCGCCTCCTCAGGGCGCGGACGATTCCGAGGCGGGCCAGGAGGGCCGCGCGGTCGGCCGGGAGCGGGGCGCGGATCTCGAGCGGGCCGGCCGGGGTCGGGATGACGAGGCGGTCTGCGTGCAGGAACGGGTGCGGGACGGCGACGCGCTCGCTGCCGATGGCCACCTCGTTCGGGCCGCCGTAGAGCGGATCGCCGACCAGCGGGGCGGCGCTGCGCGGCGAGGTGGGCGCGGACCTGGTGCATGCGGCCGGTGGCCGCGGCGACCGCGAGCAGGGTGACGCCTGGCCCGGTGGCGACGGCGCGCCACGAGGTGAAAGCGGGCAGGCTGCCGCGCTCGCCGGGGCGGGCGAGGGCGGCGCGCTGGCCGGCCGGGCGCAGCGGGGCGTCGCACGAGCCGTCGGCGACAGCTCCGGCCGCCAGGGCCAGGTAGTGCTTGTCAACCTCGCCGGCGGTGAAGGCGCAGGCGCAGGGACTGCCAGGTCCCCGGGTCGCGCGCGGCGACGAGCACGCCGGAGGTGCCGCGGTCGAGGCGGTGGACCAGGCCGGCCTCGCGCGGGTCGCGGCCGGCGCCGGCGCACTCGGGGAAGCGCGCGACCAGCGCGTTGGCCAGGGTGCCGGTCTCGCCGGCGCGCAGCGGATGGCTGGGCGGCCCGGCCGGCTTGCACACGGCGACCAGCGTCGCGTCCAGGTGCAGCACGTCGAGCGGCAGCTCCGGCTGGGCCGCCGGCGCCAGCGCGTCGCCGACCGCCGGCTGCTCGCGCAAGGTCACGCGCGCGCCGGCCGCGACCCGATCGCCCTTGCGGGCGCGCGCGCCGTCGACCGCCACGCCCCCGTCGGCGAACAGCGCGGCCCAGCGCCGCCGGCCGACGCCGGGGAAGCGGCGCGGCCAGCACGAGGTCGAGCCGTCCGGCCTCGCCCTCCTCGACGATGAAGCTGGGAGCCACGCCAGTCACACGGCGCGAAGCAGCAGGGCCGGGCAGCGCGCGCCGGCCGGCACGTCGCCAAGCTCCGCGGCCAGCTCGACCAGCGCGTCGACGCCGACCAGCGAGCTGATCATGCTCGAGCCCTGCTTGCCGTGCAGGTCGGCCTCGATCACGTCGCCGCAGGCGGCGGAGCGCGGCGCGTAGATAATAGGCGCGGCCCGGGTTCTTGCGGGCCGGCCCGGCCAGCGTCACCTCGGCGCGCGGCCGCTGCACCGCGCTGCGCGCCCTGCATGGCGAGCAGCGCCGGGCGCACGAACAGCTCGAACGAGACGAGCGACGACACCGGATTGCCGGGCAGGCCGAAGCAGAGCGCGCGGCCCGGCGCCACGCCGAACACGACCGGCTTGCCCGGCCGCATCGCCACCTTCCAGAAGTCGATCTCCACGCCGGCCCCGAGCAGCGCCTCGCGCACGTGGTCGCGGTCGCCGACCGACACGCCGCCCGAGGTCACCACCACGTCGCAGCTGAGCGCCGCCTTCAAGGCTGCCTCGGTGCGGCCGCGATCATCCGGCACCAGCTCGGTGTATGCCAGCTCGCCGCCGGCCTCGGCCACCTGGGCGACCAGAGAGTGCTCGTTGGAGCTGTAGATCTGGCCCGGGGCGGGCTCGGCGCCGAGCGGGCACAGCTCGTCGCCCGTGCACAGCACCGCCACGCGCGGTCGCCGCCCGACCGGGACGCGGTCGCACCCGAGCGCGGCCAGAAGGCCAATCTCGCCGGCTCCCAGCGCGATCCCGGCCTGCATGACCTCTGTGCCCGGCGCCACGTCCTCGCCGGCTCGCCGGATGTTGTCGCCCGCGGGCGCCGGCGCCGCGAAGCGCGCCGACCCGCCGCGATCGTCGACGTCCTCGCGCATGACCACCGCGTCGGCGCCGCGCGGCATCGGCGCGCCGGTCATGATGCGCAGCGCAGTCCCGGCCTCGAGCGCCTGGTCCGGCGACGCCCCCGCCGCCACCGAGCCGACAACCGGCAGCTCCACCGGCGCCCCGGCCGAGATCGGCGGCGCGCACCGCGAAGCCGTCCATTGCCGAGTTGTCCCACGGCGGCAGGGCGCGGCCGGCGCGGATCGCCTGGGCCAGGATGCGGCCGCGCGACTCGCGCAGCCCGATCTCCTCCGGTCCGAGCGGCCGCACCCGCTCGAGGATCCGCCGGCTCGCCTCGGCCACGCTCAGCATGGCGGAAGAGTACAACGAGCCGGGTGCCCGCCCCACGCCGGCCCGCCGCCGCGCTACTTCTTCTTGCGCCGGCGCTCGTTGCGCGGCGGCTTGCGGCGGCGCTCGGGTCGGGCGGCGCGGGCCTGCTTGGCGGCCCGCTCGGAGGCGCCGCGGTCCACCACCTTGTAGACGATGCAGGTCTCGCCCGCCTCGAGCACGGTGTCGAACGGCTTCTTGTTGATGCGCGCGAGGTCGCGGGCGCTGAGGCCGAAGCGGCGGCCGACGTCCTCGTAGGTCTCGCGCTTCTTCGCCGAGTACAGGACGCGCTGGCGGCCGAGCCGGTTCTCGGCCAGCTCCATGTGATCGGTCGAGCCGGCGGCGACGACGTCGAGCCGACCCTCGTCGAGCACCGAGACGCCGGCGCCGCCCGCGTCGAAGTCGCGCTCCACCCAGATCTGCAGCACCATGCGCGGGTGCAGGCGCGCCGCCGGGTCGAGGCGGTTCCACGCGGCCAGGTCGGCGCGGTCAACGGCGAACGCGCTCGCGATGCGGGTCAGGCTGTCGCCGGCCACCACGCGGTAGAACACGCGCTCGCGCCCCTCCACGCGGAACGACGGGTCGGCCACCGCCACCAGCATCTTGTCGCCCGGCTCTCCCTCCGGCTCCCCGGAGGCGTACAGCTCGTCGTCGGCCTTCTCGCGGTTGGCCCGCCTGGCCGCGTCGCCGATCCGCGGCACCACCAGGAGCATGCCGCCCTGCGCCTCGCGGTCGCTGTCCAGCCCGTTGAGCTCGCGCAGCGCCGACGGCTTCATCCCGTGCATCGCGGCGATGTCCTCGAAGCGCTCGCCGTGGCGCACGACGTAGGCGTCGTACCTGTCCCACTCGGCGCGCAGCTGCGGGAAGGTGGCGGCGAAGCGCTCCTTGCGCCCGCGCGGGATGCGCACGGCGTAGTCGGATACGCCCGGCGGCGTGCGACCGCGCCGCAGGTGCGGGTTGAGCTCCTCGATCGCGTCGCGGTCCACGCCGGCCGCGCGCGCCACCACCGCGAGCGCGACCGAGGTCGGCACCGTGACCTGGTCGTACGACAGAGCCGGCGCCGGCACCACGTCGCCGAAGCCGAACGCCTCGCGGTTGGCGCCCACGATGGCGGCCGCCAGCGCCTTGGGCACGTAGATCGACGACTCCCACGGCAGCGCGTTCTCGTAGTCGAGCAGGAGCCAGAAGTCGTTCGTGTTGTACTTGGCGATGCCGCGCAGCACGGCGCCGTAGCCGGCGTTGAACGCGGCCATCGCCAGGTCCCAGTTGCCGAACCGCTGGTGGAGATCCTGGAAGTAGGCGACCACCGCCTCGGTCGCGCGCACCGGATCGTTGCGCTCGTCGATCCAGCGAGGTCTGGCGCAGTCCGTAGATCTTTCCGCCCGCCGGCATGAACTGCCACAGCCCCGACGCGCCCGACGCGCGACTTCTCGCGCGAGTCGTAGGAGGACTCGATCATGCACACGTAGAGCAGGTCCTCGGGCAGCCTGGCCGCGCGCAGCCGGCTCACGATCAGGTCGCGGTAGCGGCCCTGTCGCGTCAGCCACGAGCGCATGAGCCGCTGGCCGCGCGGGTCGTCGCGGTAGAACTCGAGGAAGCGGATGATGCGGTGGTCCCAGTGCACCGGGAGGTCCGGCATGTTCAGGTTGGCCAGCCACGGCAGATCGGGGCGCAGCTCGGTCGGCTTTGCCGGCCGCCGGCGGCCGCGCGCGCGAGCTGGCGCGCGCCGGCGGCCGCGTCCTCGTCGTCGGCCCACGGCGATCGCTCGCCGGGGCGCGGAAACGCCTCGCGCTCGAACTCGACCAGGCCGGGCAGGAGATCGTCGGCGCAGTCGTCGCCGTCCACCTGGCAGCCGCGCACCGCGCGACGCCCGTTCGTGTTCATCTCGATCGGCGCCGCCTCGGGCGCGGCCGCCGTCGGTGGGCTGGCCTGCCGCCCCGGACGGACCGGCTCGATCGCGGTCGCCGTCACCGGCGCGCGCGCTGCGCGCTGCAGCGAGCTCACCGACGAGGAGAAAGGCGGCGAGAAGGCGTGGCCCCAGCATCTGGCCACGATAGCGCGGTCACCACGCGCGACAAGAATTTGCCGTGCGATGGTCGGGGGGGCGGAATCAGGCTAGACTGCAGCCACCCAACGCAGGAGACCCCACATGCCCGGAATGGGCGAGCTAATGATCATCTTGCTCATCGTCCTGCTCATCTTTGGGGCCGGAAAGTTGCCGGCCATCGGGGATGCGCTGGGACGGAGTATCAAGAACTTCAAGCGCGGCGCCGGCAGCGAAGGCGAGATCGAGGTCTCGAAGAAGCCGGAGGTCGAAGCCGGCGTCCGGCGCTCCGAGCTGAGGGCGGCCGACGATGAGGCCGAGGCCGAGGTGGTTTCGCAGAAGAAGAGCGCTGCAGCCAGGGCCGCCAAGGAGGCGACTGGCGAGAAATAGGCGAGGTGACGGTGTAGGCGCGTGAAAGCACGATTCATGCGCGCTCGCACCTCTCTCGACGCAGTGCGGCGGGGTTCCTTGTGCCCGGCTTGTGCCGCGTGATAACAATGGAACCGGTAATGTCCGAGACCCGCGTCATCAAGCGCTACGCGAACCGGAAGCTCTACGACACTCAGCACAGCCGGTACGTCACGCTCGATCAGATCGCCGAGATGATCCGCGGCGGTGACGACGTGAAGATCGTCGACAACAAGTCGAAGGAAGATCTCACCTCGGTCACGCTGGCGCAGATCATCTTCGAGGAAGAGAAGCGCCAGAAGAGCTTCCTCCCGCTCCAGGCGATGCGAAACATCATCCAGAGCGGTGGTGAATCGATCACCCAGCTGGTCCATCAGGCAAAGGGCCGGGTGACCCAGATGCTGGGCCAGAAACGAGAAGACGCCCGGGACGACGAGCACGCGCACCCCGAGGGCGACCATGACCATGTCCATGGCCACGCCCACGGCACGACCGAGGAGCCGCACGCCGGCAACAACTCGGGCGGCGCGGCCGCGCACGATCACGCCACGCACCTGGAGGGTGATGGCAACCACGAGGCGGACGACGACGATGGTCCGTCGGCCGGCCGCCGCGTTCGCGAGGGTCTGCGCAACCTGCGCGAGTTCCGCGAGTTCCTGACCAGCTCGCAGCGCGCCATCGACGACTGGCAGCGCAAGGTGGACGGCCGGATCCGCGGCATGGTCGAGGGCATCTCACCCTTCTCCAGCCTGCAGAAGGACATCGGCGCGCTCTCGGCCCGCATCGCCCAGCTCGAGCAGAAGCTCACCCAGCTCGAGCGCGAAGACTCCGTCCACGACGAGTAGGCCGCGCCGCGCGGCCGGCTTCGTCACGCGCGGCGGCCGCCGAGATCGACGGCGGTGCCAGCGCCCTCCCGGCGCGCGCGCTCGTAGATGAACTGCGCCGCGGCGATGTCCTCGATGGCGAGGCCCAGCGACTTGAAGATGGTGATCTCGTCGGCCGCGCGCCTCCCCTCGCGGGCCCCGATCAGCACCTCGCCCAGCTCGGCCGCGATGTGGTCGTCGCCGATCGCGCCCTCGGCGCGCGCCAGTATCAGATCTCCGGCCTCGTTGAGCGCCGACTCGCGGCGATCGACGATGAGACGGCCACGGGCCACCGCCTCGCCGTCGAGCTCGCGCGCGGTCGCGACGCAGGCGCCGACAGCGTTCACGTGCGCGCCCGGCGCCAGCCACGTCCCCTCGACGATCGGCGTCGGCGACGCGGTCACCGTGCAGACGAGGTCGGCGCCGGTCGACCGCGTCGCGCGCGCTCGCCACCGCGATGACCTCGCATGCGTGATCGGCGGCCGCGGCCGCGGCGAACGCGGCGGCTCGCCCGCTGATCGCGGCTCCACACCCGCACGCGGCGCAGCGCCCGCACCGCGGCCATCGCGGCCAGGTGGGTGTGGGCCTGGGTGCCGGATCCGAGCAGGGCCAGATCCCCGGCCTCGTGCCGGGCCAGCGCGCGCGTGGCCAGCGCGCTCACCGCCGCGGTGCGGATCGCGGTGACCTCGGTCGCGTCGATCACCGCCACCAGCCGGCCGCGCGCGCCCTCGAACAGGAGCACCGCGCCCTGGTGCGAGTCGAGCTCGGTGCCGTGGTTGCCGGCGAACACGCTGAGGACCTTGACCCCGGGCGCGTCGATCGGGCCGAGGTGGCCCGGCATCACGCCGAGCACGCGGCCGCTGCCCGGCAGGCGATGCACGGTGCGCAGCGGCTGCACCGCCTCGCCGCGCGCCAGCGCCGCCATCGCGTCCGCCATCACCTCGATGCAATCGCCGAGCGGCAGCAGCCGCCGGACCTCCTGCTGGCCGATGACGAGCGTGTCCATGCCGGCAACGCTACCGCAGAAGTCGGTCGCGGCAGGCTAGAAGTCGAGGCCGAGCGTCGCGCTCAGTCCGAGCTGCTGGCCGGAGCGATCGCGCGAGTCGCAGTCGGTGGTGGGGGCGTCGACCTCGCTGCAGGCCAGGTCGGTGCCGGCGCGGTCGTCGTCGGAGCGGCCGCGCAGGGCGAGCGCCGCCTCGAGCGCCAGGCTGACGATGTAGTGCTTGACCTTGACCCCGCCGAACAGTCGATGCCGGATGATGTTGTCCTGATCGGCGAAGACGAAGTTCATGTTCGCGTCGCCCGGGTCGACGCGCATGTCGACGTGCGGCGTCTTGTCGATCACCTCGGAGCGCGGGACGATGACCAGCGTGTTCCAGCCGGCGTAGGGCGAGACGTTCGCGATCCCGGCCACGCCGAACGACTTCGACGCCGACGCGTCCAGCGACAGCACGGTCAGCTCGAGCTCGGACGAGCCCATCATGCGCGACAGGCCGGCGCGCAGGGCCAGCGACGGGATGGCCAGGTCGTGGTAGCCCTCGAGCAGGGCGGCCTTGGCGTAGCCCTGCGCCGCCCACAGCCCGCGAGTCGACGAGGTGGACGGCGCCCAGGCCGAGCTCGAACGAGGGCGCCGGCAGCCAGATCCCCTTGCGGGCGAACAGACCGATCGTGTTCATGAAGTCGCCGCCGTGATCGTTGCCGGCCGGATCGCTCGAGCCGGCCAGCGCGCGCCAGTAGCGCCGGCCGGTGTGCACGCGCGTCCACGCCAGATCGGCGGCGAACTGGAAGCCGGCCAGGCCGAGCGTGTCGGCCGGCTCGGCCAGGCGCGGCGCCAGCACCACGCCAAGCTCGCTGGCCAGCGAGCGGAAGTCCTCGTTCGATCCGACGGCGCCCACCGGCGTGCCGCCGCTCACTACCACGTCGCCCAGGCGGCTCAGCACCAGATCGTTGTCGCCGGCGGCCGCCGGCCCGGCGGCGAGCAGCGACACGGCGGCGACCGCGAACAGCCGGGCGCGAGGCACGCGCCGACGGTAACACGCCGGCCTCTCTACTTTTCGCCGACTCGAGCGCCGCGCGGCTCAGAAATTCGAGTCTGATAGCGAGCCATGGGATCGGAATACGTCACGATCGCGCGCAGCGGCGAGGGCCCGGTCCTCCGCCTCACCCTCAACCGGCCCGACAAGCGCAACCCGATCGGCCCGCTCACATGCGGAGAGCTGGTCCATGCGCTGGCCGCCGCGGCGGACGATCCGGCCGTGCGCGTCCTGGTCCTGACCGGCGCCGGCTCGGTGTTCTCCGCCGGCGGCGACCTGTCGCAGATGTCCGGCGCGGCGCGGCCCGGGCGCCGAGTCGCCCGCCCGCCCGGCGTCGCTGGTCGAGCTGATCACGGCGATGCACGAGCTGGGCAAGCCGATCATCGCCATGGTGAACGGCCACGCGCTGGCCGGAGGCCTCGGCCTCGTGGTGGCCTGCGACCTCGCCGTGGCCAGCGACACTGCGACCTTCGGCACCACCGAGATCCGCGTCGGGCTGTGGCCGATGATGATCAGCGCCGAGATCGCCCGCAGCATCGGCCGCAAGCAGGCGCTCGAGCTGATGCTGACCGGCAAGCGCATCAGCGCGGCCGAGGCGCTCGCCGCCGGTCTGATCAACCGCGTGGTCCCGGCCGCATCGCTCGAGGCCGAGACGATGGCGCTGGCCGGGGAGCTGGCCGAGCTGAGCCCGGCCACCATCGCGCTCGGCCTGCGCGCCTTCTATCGCTCGCAGGACATGGAGCTGGGCGAGGCCCTGCGCCATCTCGAGGGCGAGCTCGGCCGCGTGCTCGCGCTCGAGGACGCGCGCGAGGGGCTGGCCGCCTTCCTTCAGAAGCGAAAGCCGGTGTGGAAAGGTCGCTGAATGTCGTTCCTACAGGACGCTCGGGTCGCACCGCTGACACGCCCCGCAGTGGCGAAACCGCAGTAATGTGCGGCCGGCGCCTCAGTGGGTAACGAAGAAAGTGCGCGGTTCTCCTCGAAGCCCCGGAGCGACGCCCCGAATGAAGGGCATTGCCCAGACCGCGGAGGACAAAGCTCTCTTCAGCTCATTGCACCGATATTAAGTAAAGCAGATTACATATCGGTCGGGGATCAGCTGCCGCGAGTTTGCCGTGGCATGAGTTCTGCTCTACGGAGTTCCTCATGCATCAAGGCCGTTCGCGCACTCGTTCGCGCGAAGACTCGGTGAAGCGCCGCGAACTGGAGGCGCGCCGGGTTCCATCCCTTCGACCCAAGCAGGTCGAGGGGCCATCCTCCTATCGAATGAATCGCCCGACGGGCGGGCGCGAAGTGCTCTCCACGCTGCCGGTCACCGCAAGAGCGGACCCCCCGCGGCACCGAGGCAGCACCTGCGACGCAGGGGGCGGGGTCCAGGCCCACCCGGCGCCGGCCAGCCCGTCGGGCACCCCATCGCGCACACGCCCGGTGGTGGAGCCGCTCTATCCGGAGCTTCCTGTGATCGAGCTCGACCGCAGGAGCCAGCGCCGGCGCGCGGCGACGAAGCCGGGTCCGTTCGGGCCGTCTGTGTCGGCCCCGGTGCCGATGCCGGTGCGCGCGCAGCACACGCCGCCGCCGCACACGCTGTCGGACGATCCCGGCGTCCTGGAGACGATGGGGCCGTCGTCGACGGCGCCCAGCCGGCATCGCCTCGGCGTCGATCGCCGAGCAGTCGATGGCCGCGCCCGCGAGCGCGCCCGCAGCGCTTGCGCCTGCAGCGCTTGCGCCGGCGACACCGCGCCCGCACGGATGGCGCCGGCCGCGAGCGCGCCGAGCGCGCTGCCGCCCACTCGCGCCGGCGACCCGGCGCGCCACGACGCGACCGATCTGATCCCGCTGCGCGCCCGCTCGCGGCGCCGAGCCGGTCAGGCGCCGGCTGGCGTGGGGCTGGTACATCGCGCTGGCCGCGGCGGTGGCGTTCTTCCTCGCCACCATCGCGCTGTCGGCATCCTGATCCGGCGCCGCGCCGGCTCGCGGCCGTCCGTCCGATCAGCCGACCGCGAACTGGCGCTCGACCAGCCGGCGGTAGAGCCCGTCGCGCGCGACCAGCTCGTCGTGGCGGCCGGTCTCGATCACGCGGCCGCCATCGATGACGAGCACGCGGTCGGCCCGCCGCACCGTCGACAGCCGGTGCGCGATGACCAGCGTGGTGCGCCCCTGCATCAGCCGGTCGAGCGCCTCGACCACCAGGTGCTCGACCTGCGCGTCGAGCGCGCTGGTCGCCTCGTCGAGCACGAGGATGCGCGGATCCTTGAGCACCGCGCGCGCGATGGCGACGCGCTGCTTCTGGCCGCCCGACAGCAGCACGCCGCGCTCGCCCACGACTGTGTCGTAGCCGGACGGGAAGTGGGCGATGAACTCGTGCGCGTTGGCCGCGCGCGCGGCCGCCTCGATCTCCTCGCGCGACGCCTCGGGCCGCCCGTAGCGGACGTTCTCGGCGATCGAGGTCGAGAACAGGAGCGGCTCCTGCGCCACCAGCCCGATCTGCCGGCGCAGCCAGCCGGGATCGAGCTCGCGCAGGTCGACCCCGTCGAGCCGGATGGTGCCGGCGTCCGGATCGTAGAAGCGCAGCAGCAGCGCCGCGATGGTCGACTTGCCGGCGCCCGACGGGCCGACCAGCGCCACCACCTCGCCCGGCTCGATGCGGATCGACAGCGACGACAGCACCTCGGTCGCGGGCCGGCTCGGGTAGCGGAACTGCACCTCGTCCAGCTCGACCGCCCCGGTCAGCGCGTCGAGAGTGCGGCCGCCGCGCGTCGGCATGATCGGCCGCCGGTCGAGCAGCTCGAACACCCGCTCGGCCGCGCCCAGCGCGCGCAGAAAGTCGGCCCACAGATCGGCGAGCGCGCCCAGCGAGAAGCCGACCATCAGCGTGTAGACCAGGAACGAGGTCAGGTCGCCGACCGACATCTCGCCGCGCGCGACCAGGCTGCCGCCGTACCAGAAGACAAGCGCGGCCGCGGCGTAGCCGGCGAACGAGGTCGCCGAGGAGAAGAAGGCGGACGCCGCGATCCGGCGGCGCGCCAGGGCCAGGGCGCGGGCCACGGCGCCGCCGTAGCGCTCGTGCTCGGCCTCCTCGGCCGCGAACGCGCGCACCGTGCGCACGCCCGCGATGCTCTCCTCGGCGACCGCCTGTCCCTCGGCCAGCGCGTCCTGGACCTTGCGCGCCAGGCGCCGGATGCGCCGGCCGAACACCACGGCGCTGACCGCGATGGCCGGCACCACCGCGAGGATGACCAGGGTCAGCCGCGGCGACGTGACCACGAGCAGCGCGATGCCGCCGGTCAGCTGCATGAGATTTCGCAGCCCGAAGGAGATGTTGACGCTCACCGCGCCCTGCAGCGTGGCGGTGTCGGACGCCAGCCGGCTGGTCAGATCGCCGGTGCGCTCCTGATCGAAGAACGCGATCTCCTGGTCGAGGATGGCCTGGTAGAGATCGTTGCGCAGGCGCGCGATGACGCGCTCGCCGGCCAGGCTGAACAGGAACATGCGCAGGCCCATGGCGAGGGCCGACAGCAGCGCGACCGCCGCCATGCCCAGCGCCGACGAGCGCGAGCAGGCGCGCCGCCGTGAAGTCGCTGGCCCACGCCGGCGCCTTGCCCAGCGCCGAGTCGATGACCACGCGGACGCCCTGCGGGTAGAGCAGCGACGACGCCGTCCCGAGGACGAGGAACACGAGCCCGAAGGCGAGCAGTCGCGCTTGGGGACGGGCCAGGCGGAGCAGACGGACGCGCGGTGGCGCTGCGGGGACGCCGCGCCGCCCGGTTTGAAGATGGCACGGGCGAAGAGTAGCGCGCCCGCGCTCGGCGCCCGTCCGACCCGCGACCACCGGTGTCCGTCGCGTGCCCGGCGGCACAGTCGGTGCGTCGCATGTATTCGACTCACCTGAGAAATTCGACGAGCCGAGAGAACTCCCGGCCGCAAACGATAGGTCCCGCTGCACGCTTCAGTCCGCTCATGCATGACCCTCAAGGGGTGACGAGAGGAGCACCGCGAACCCACACGCCGGCACACGAAGCTCGTCCGCGGCGTTGCCGCAACGTGCCGGGATTGATTTCGAAGCTGCAAGTGAGCCGCACATCTCCCAAGTCCTCGGCAGGACGGCATTCCGAGGTGGCACCGATGTTGAGTAGTAGGCCGGCGCCCACGATTTTTCTCCTTCTGGGAGACCCCTCCAGCCCCAAGGAGCTCTTTGATGTCTCGTTTCAGGTGTGCGCCGTACCTATCCATCCTTGCTCGCCGCTGCGTGCGGCCCATCCTCCGGTGAAGAGGTCGGCGCCAACACGGCGGACATGTCGTTCGACGAGTTCGTGGCTCAGACCTATCGCGAGGGTCCAGAGTTCGGGGCCAGCGCGGTCTACATCCGCAACGGCGACACGCCCTATCGCGACAAGAAGGCGCTCCGCGAGCTGTATGACGGTCTGTACGGCGGCGAGAAGCTCATCGTGCACGCGCCGGGCGGCGTCGACGCCGTCTGGTCAGAGGAGCAGAAGGTCAACCTGACCTACTGCGTGGGCGACAGCTTCGGCGAGTTCAAGGATCAGGTCATCGAGGCGCTCACCGCCGCGACCGACAACGGCTGGGAGACCGCCGCCAACGTCAACTTCGTGCACGTGCCCGAGGAAGACGCCAACTGCGACGAGAACAACGAGAACGTCGTGTTCGACGTCAACCAGGTCTTCAACCAGCCGTACCTGGCGCGCGCCTTCTTCCCCGACCAGGAGCGCGCGACCCGCAACGTCTTCGTCGACAACTCGTCGTTCCAGCAGAGCGACATCCCGCTGGTCGGGCATCCTGACCCACGAGCTGGGCCACTCGCTCGGCTTCCGTCACGAGCACACCCGCCCCGAGGCCGGCACCTGCTTCGAGGACGACGAGTGGCGCGAGCTGACCGAGTACGACTCCTCCTCGACGATGCACTACCCGCAGTGCAACGGCACCGGCACCGACCTCTCGCTCACCGATCTCGATCGCGAGGGCGCGACGGCGCTCTACGGCGCCCCGGGCAGCGATCCGAATCCCGATCCGGACCCGGAGCCGGATCCCGATCCGGATCCGCAGCCGGACCCCGATCCGGATCCGCAGCCGGACCCCGATCCGGAGCCGGGCCCCGGCGTCCCGACCAACGAGACCGCCACGGGTAGCGTCGCCCAGGACGAGCTCGCCGAGTTCGAGCCGATCACCGTCGTCTCCGGGACCGAGTTCATCGTCAACATGACCGGCACTGGCGACCCCGACCTGTACGTTCAGTTCGGCGCGGCCCCCGACCTCCAGTCGTTCGACTGCCGCCCGTTCGTCGAAGGTCCGGACGAGCAGTGCGTGCTGACCGTCCCCGAGGGTGAGACCCAGGCCTTCATCATGGTCCACGGCTTCACCGACGGAGACTTCGACCTCTCGGTCGACTTCTTCGCGCCGGAGTAAGGAACAGCCCAGACAGGGCTCCGCGCGCGGCGGGCTCCTGTGAACTGCCGGACACGCAGCGCTGCTGCGGGTTCTGCAGGTCGCCGGAGCCCCCCGCGCGCTTGTCTTTTTATCTCGGTAGCTTGGCGCCTCGGTGAGGCGCGCTTCGGGTGGCGCGGCCCTTGCTCTACAATCGGTTCTCTCAAAGGAGCAACCGAGCATGGGGCGTTTCATTCTGTTGGCGGCGGCGCTTCTGGCGCCGCTCAGCGTCGGAGCTTCCGAAGCTCGCGCTCAGGTCGATGTGGAAGTCAGCGTGGCCCCGCCACCCCCTCGCGAGGTCGTGCCCGAAGGGCGTTACGGCTACGACGCGTGGGACAGCTACGACGGCTACAGCTACGACGGCTATGTCTTCGTCCAGGGCCGCTGGTCGTGGAATGGCTATGACTGGTCCTGGGTCGATGGCTACTGGACCGAGGGTCGGCCGGGCTACGTGTGGGTTGACGGCTACTGGGCCCCGCGCCACGGCCGCTACTTCTGGGTCGAGGGTCACTGGCAGCGAATCCGGCCCGGCCACCACTGGAGGCCGGGTCGCTGGAACCGGTTCGGCGCGCGCTGGTCGTGGGCGCCGGGATCGTGGGTCCGCGCCCGCGCCGGCTACGACTGGGAGCCCGGCCGCTGGCATCGCCACAACGGCCGCGTGATCTGGTCCGACGGCCGCTGGCGGTCGCAGCGCCAGCGCCGCGTGTACCGCGATCACCGGGTGAGCCGGCCGGTCCGCGACCACCGCTACTGGAGCCGCAGGCCGGCAGCCGGTGAGCGACCACCGCTATGACCGCGGTGCGTCACGACCGGCGCGACTGGCGCGAGGATCGCCGCGACCGGCGCGAGGACGTCCGCGACCGGCGCGAGGATCGCCGCGACCATCGCGAGGACGTCCGCGACCGGCGCGAGGATCGCCGCGATCGCCGCGACGGCTGGACCGGGCCGCGCGACCGGCGCGAGGATCGCCGCGACCACCGCGAGGACCGCCGCGACAAGCGCGAGGATCACCGCGACAAGCGCGAGGACCGCCGCGACAAGCGCGAGGATCGCCGGGACCGCAGGCACTAGACCAGACGACGACGTGAAGACGGCCGGGCCGGGGCAGACCTGGTCCGGCCGTTTCGCGTCCGGACCGCGCAGCAGCAGCGAGGCCGGCCGGGCGCTTGGCAGACCACGTGCCCGGGTCGTAACCTGGCGCCGATGCCTTCCTGGGTCCGCCGCGCGCTGCCGTACGGCGTGGCCGGCGCGGTGTTTCTTTTCATGTTGCTGGCGCTGCTGTGGCGCCTGTGGACGCCGATCGAGGGCGCGCGGCGCTTCTTCGCCTGGGACGCGCAGTGGGAGTACTGGGGCGACCTGATCTTCCAGCTCGACGCGTATCGGGCGGGCGAGCTTCCGCTGTGGAACCCGTTCGACCGCCTGGGCTATCCGTTCCACGGCGATCCGCAGGCCGGCATCCTGTATCCGCCCACCTGGCTGCTGCTGGGCGCTTCCGCCGCCGCCGGCGAGGTCTCGCTCGCCATCGTCGCCGCCAAGATCGTCTTTCACCTGTGGCTCGCCTGCATGGGCGTGTTCGTCTACCTGCGCCGGCGCGGCGTGCACACAGCGGCCTGCTACGTCGGCGGCATCGTGTTCGTCGTCGGCTATCCGTACCTCCACAACCTGCCGTCCGCGCTCAACTGGAACATCGCGTGGGCGCCGTGGATCCTGGCGGCGATCGATCATTGGGCCGCGCGCCCGACCCGGGCCCGCGGCGCGCTCGTCGCCCTGACCGGCGCGCTGTGCGCCCTGGCCGGCGGCCCGGCCTCGTTCTGGTTCTCCACCCTCGTCGTCGTGCCGTACGCGGCGTGGGCCATCGCGCACGGCGCGCGCAGCGCGGCCGGGGGCCCGCGCCCGTACCTGCGCGAGGCGCTCGTCAGCGGGGCCGGCGCGCTCGGGCTGTTTCTGGCCATGGTCGCGGCGCAGTTCCACACGACGGCGGCGGTGGTCGGCGAGACGGTGCGCGCCACTCGCGACCTGACCTTCATCACCGAGAGCGTCTTCGGCATGAACGACCTGGCCGGCCTCGTGATGCCGCGCATGGTCGGCAGCAACACGTATGTCGGGGCGGCGGCCGCCGTGTGGGCCGCGCTGGCGCTGACAGCGTTCTTCACGCGGCGCCGGCTGGTGCTGGCCTGCGTGGCCGCGCTCGGCATCGGGCTGGCGCTGGGCGACGCCGGCGACTTTCTGGCCGCGGCCGCGTCCGGGTTCGAGCCGTTCGGCTGGTTCCGGCGCGCGCACCGCTACATGTACGTGGCGCAGCTGCCGATCGCGATCCTCGCGGCCGAGGGCCTGCACGAGCTGATGCGCCTCGAGGCGGGCGACGCTGGGCCGGCGCATCGCGCGCGCCCTGTGGTTCGTCGGCGGCGCGGCGGTGCTGATCTGCGGGGTCGGCTTCGCGGTCAACCAGAAGCCGGGGCAGGGGGCGCAGCCGCTGCGCGACGCGTTCGTGCTCGCCGGCATCGCCTTCGCGATCACCGTCTGGCTCAGCCACATGCTGCTGCACCGCGAGGGCAGGGCGAGGCTGGCCCTGGCTTGCCTGGCGCCGATCTTCGTCGCCGGCGATCTGTGGTTCGGGCACTCGGAGCAGATCCAGAAGGGGATGGCGGCGGTGCCGGTCACCTCGCACGACGACGAGGTCGCGCGCCTCGAGGGCGTGCCCCTGGCGGCGCGCATCTACGACCGCGCGTACCTGGGTTTTCGCCCCGGCATCCGGCTGGGCCTGCGCGACCTGGCCGGCTACGAGGGCGACCCGCTGGCCTTGTCGCGCTATCAGCGCGTCATCGAGCGAGTCAAGAAATCGCCGCGGCTGCTCGGCCACCTCAACGTCGGGTGGCTGCTCGAGAGGGGCGACATGGTGCTGCGCGGGAATCGCGGCGGGCTGACGACGCTCCATCGCGGCGTGTCGAAGGTGACCAGCGTGGCGCCCGCGGTGCTGTGGGCCGATCGCGCCGCCGTCGTCGACGGACCGGACGCGGCGGCGACCGCGCTGTTCGCCGCGCCGGCCGGGACCATCGCGGTTGTCGAGCGCGGCTGGCTCGACCCCGCCGGCGAAGAGCGGGCGCAGCGCGGCGACGGCGCGGCCCCGGTGGTGGCCGGGCGGCTCGTCGAGCTGGAGCGCAACCGGCTCGTCGCCGAGATCGAGGCGCCGGCCGACGGAGTCGTCGTCGTGTCCGAGGCGTTCTTCCCCGGCTGGAGCGCGCGGGTGGACGGCGCGCCCGCCGCCGTCTTTCCCGCCAACGCCGCGTTTCGCGGTGTGCTCGTCGGACCCGGCCGGCACCGCATCGAGATGGAGTACTCGTCCGGCGCCTGGCCGACGCTGGCGCTGGTGAGCCTGCTCGGCTTCGCTGGCGCCGCGCTGGCGGCCGCGTGGCCGGCCCTGTCGGCGCGCTGGCGGGGCGCTGCATGAGCGCTCCAGCTCGCGTGCGACGCGTTACCGTGGCACCGGCTCGATTGAACGACGCGCCGCGGTAGATGCGCCGCGTCGCCGCCGCGTGGCGGGACGAGCTTGGTCGTTGACCCTCTGCGCGCCGTTTGGTATCGATATCATCGGGAGATGGGGGCGACGGTGCACGAGGTGGCTCGCCGGGCGGGAGTCGGCAGCATGACCGTCTCGCGCGTCATCAACAATCACGCGTCGGTGCGTCCGGAGACGCGCCGCCGGGTGCTCGAGGCGCTGCGCGAGCTCGATTACGTGCCGAACGGCCTGGCCAAGAGCCTGCGCCGCGGCGCCACGCACACGCTCGGCCTCGTCGTCGGCGACGTGTCGAACCCGTTCTTCACCCTGCTGGCCCGCGGCGTCGAGGACGAGGCCAGGGCGGCCGGCTACTCGGTCATCCTGTGCAACAGCGACGACGATCCGGTGGTGGAGAGGCTCTACCTCGACGTGCTCGCCCACCAGCGCATCGACGGCCTGGTGCTGACGCCGTCGCAGACGACGCCGGACGCGGTCGTCGAGTGGGCGCGGCGCTTCGGCCCGGTGTGCCTGATCGATCGCGCGGTGAGCGGGCTCGGCCGCGCCTCGGCCATCGACGTGGTGCGCGGCGAGAGCGTGGACTCGGCACGCGAGCTCGTCGGCCACCTTGCCGAGCACGGCCACACGCGGATCGCCATCGTCAACGGCCCGCTCGAGCTGGGCACGGCTGTCGATCGCCTGGCCGGCTACCGCAAGGCGCTGGCCGCCGCGCGCCTCCGGTCGACGCCCGCCCTCGAGCGGCACGGCCGCTTCACCGTCGAGTCGGGCCGCGACATGACCATCGACCTGCTGCGCTCGCGCGCGCGGCCGACCGCCATCTTCGCGACGAACAACTTCCTGGCCCTCGGCGCGCTCGAGGCCGCGGCCGAGCTCGGCATGTCGGTGCCGGAGGACCTGGCCGTGGTCACCTTCGAGGATCTGCCGCACGTCTCGGCGGTGTGGCCGTTCCTCTCGGTCGCCGCGCAGCCGGCCACCGCCATGGGGCAGCAGGCGGCTCGCTTCGTCATCGAGCGGATCGCGGAGCGCCGATCCACGCCCAAGGCAGCCCGGCGCGCGGCGCCGCGGCAGCAGCCCGGCCGCGATCTCGTGCTGCCCACCACGCTCCACCTGCGCCGCTCGTGCGGCTGCGCGCAGCCGGGCGCTGTCGCGGTGCGCACCGGGCGCGGAGGCCGACGGTGAGCGCGAGCGCCGGGGCCTGCCTGCTCGAGGCGCGCGGCGTCTCGAAGTCGTTCGGGCCCAACCAGGTCCTGCGCGACGTCTCCTTCGACGTGCTGGCCGGCGAGGTGCATGTGCTCGCCGGCGAGAACGGCGCCGGCAAGAGCACGCTGCTCAGGATCCTGACCGGCGCGCTGGCGGCGGACGCCGGCACCATGCGCGGCGAGCGGGTCGCCATGGTGCATCAGGAGCTGTCGCTCATCGGCCCGCTCACCGTGGCCGAGAACCTGTTCCTGTCGCGCGAGCGGCGCACCCGGCTGGGCACCCTCGACGCCGCCCGCCAGCGGCGCGACGCGCGCGCGCTCCTGGCCGAGCTCGATCTCGAGCTCGACGTCGACGAGCCGGTCGAGCTCCTGCCGCTGTCCACCCGCCAGCTGGTCGAGATCGCCAAGGCGCTGGCCACCGGCTCGAGCGTGCTCCTGCTCGACGAGCCGACCAGCGCGCTGGCCGAGCCGGAGGCGGTGCGGCTGTTCGAGCGCATCGACTCGCTGCGCCGCCACGGCAGGGGCATCGTCTACGTCTCGCACCGGATGGAGGAGATCTACCGGGTGGCCGATCGCATCACGGTGCTGCGCGACGGGGCCCTTGTCGGCACCGCCGCGGCGGGCGAGCTGCCGCCCGCGTCGCTGGTCGAGTGGATGATCGGCCGCCCGCCCACCGCGGCGACCGTCGCCCCCACCGCGCCGGGCGACGTGGTCCTGCGCGTCGAGCGCCTGAACGTGACCAGCTCGCGCGCGGTCACGGGCGCGCGCGACGCGGTGGACGGCCTGTCGTTCTCCGTCCGCGCCGGCGAGATTGTCGGTCTGGCCGGGCTGCGCGGCTCCGGCGCCTCCGACGTCCTGCACGCGCTGTTCGGCGATCGCGCCGGCCGCACCAGCGGCACCGTCGAGGTGCGCGGCCACCGCGTCGAGATGCGCGACCCGCGCCACGCCATCGGCCGCGGCTTCGTGCTGCTGACCAACGACCGCAAGGGCAAGGGGCTGATCCCGGACATGGGCTCGGTCGACAACGCGACCCTGGCCACGCTGCCTCGCTTCTCGCCGCGCGGGGTCGTCCGCCGCGGCGACGAGCTGGCCGCCGCCGGCGCCACGTTCCGCCAGCTCCACCTGCGCGCGCCCAGCCTGGCCGCGCCGGTGCGCCTCCTGTCCGGCGGCAACCAGCAGAAGGTGGTGCTGGCCAAGTGCCTGCTGTCGGAGCCGGTCGTGCTGCTCCTCGACGAGCCGACCCGCGGCGTTAACATCGGCTCGAAGGAGGAGATCTACGCGCTGCTGGCTCAGCTGGCCGGCAAGGGGCTGGCCATCCTGCTCATCACGTCGGAGCTGCCCGAGCTTCTGCGCCTGTCGGACCGCATCCTGGTCCTGCACCGCGGCCGCCTCACCGCCGAGTACGAGCGCGCCGACGCCACCCAGCAGAAGGTGCTCGAGGCCGCCCTGGGAGTCGCGGCATGAGCGGCGCGCTGGCCCAGGTCCGCCGCGTCATCGCCTCGCCGGTCGGGCGCGTCCTGCTCGCGCTCGCGCTCATGGTCATCCTGGGCGTGGTGTTCAACGCCGACGGCGCGTTCCTGAGCTGGACCACGCACCGCGACATGCTGCGCCAGGTCTCGGTCTACGGGATGCTGGCCTGCGGGATGACGATCGTCATCGTCACCGGCGGCATCGATCTGTCGGTGTCCAGCGTGCTCGGCGCCGCGGCGGTCGCCTTCAGCCTGATGACCATCCCGGAGCAGTGGAGCGCGCCGGTCGCGATCGCGCTGGTCCTGATCGGCGGCGCGGCGGCCGGGGCCGTGTCCGGCGCGCTGGTCGGCTACCTCAAGATCCAGTCGTTCATCGTCACCCTGGCGGCCATGGTGCTGCTGCGCGGTTTCGCCAAGTACCTGTCGGGCGGCCAGAAGGTGTTGACCTACGTGCAGGAGACCGGCAACGTGGTGCCGCTGCCGCACATCTTCTCGCGCATCGACGCGCGCGTGCTGGGCGACCACGTCCCGATCGTCACGCTGGTCTTCCTCGTCTGCGTCCTCGTGACCGCGTTCGTGCTGCGCCAGCTGCGCCTGGGCCGCTACCTGTACGCCACCGGCGGCAACGCCGAGGCCGCGCGCCTGTCCGGCGTGCCGGTGCCGCGCGTGCTGGTGCTGGCCTACGCGCTGTCGGGGCTGTTCGCCGCGGTGGCCGGCATCTGCCAGGCCGCGCAGGAGCAGCAGGGCGATCCGGAGACCGGCATGGGCTACGAGCTCCAGGCGATCGCCATGGTCGTCATCGGCGGGACCGATCTGGCCGGCGGCCGCGGCGGCATCACGCTGACGCTCGTCGGTGTCCTGACCATCGGCTACTTGCAGAAGATCCTCAGCATCAACGCCGTGGGCGAGGCAAGTCGCCTCATGCTCACAGGCGCCATCATCGTGTGCGCGGTGCTACTGCAGCGCAGGAAGTGAAGGGGGCAAAATGAGAAGACGAATCTCGATCGAGGTGGTGGGTGTTCTGTCGCTGGCAGCGCTTGCCCTTGCGTGCGGCAAGAAGGAGAAGGACAAGGGCGGCGAGAAGGAGGCCGCCCAGGCCGAGCCGGCGGCTCCGGCGGAGGGCGAGCCGACGCCCGCTGCGGCGGGGGGCGAGGCCGCTCCGGCCGGCGCCAAGAAGAAGATCGGCATGAGCCAGTGCAACCTGGGCGAGCCGTGGCGCGTGCAGATGAACGCCGACGTCAAGAAGGCGGCCGACGAGCACGCGGATCAACTCGAGGTCATCTACAAGGACGCGCAGAACGACTCGCTGGTCCAGCGCTCGCACGTCGAGGAGTTCGTCGCCCAGAAGGTCGACCTCATCATCATCAGCCCGAAGGAGGCGGCACCGCTCACCGAGCCGGTGGCCAAGGCCGTCGAGGCCGGCATCCCGGTCATCGTGCTCGACCGCGCCGTGCTCGGGGACAAGTACACGAGCTTCATCGGCGCCGACAACGTCAAGATCGGCCGCGAGGCGGGCAAGTGGGTGGCCAAGACCCTCGGCGGCAAGGGCTCCATCGTCGAGCTCAAGGGCCTGATGACCTCGACGCCGGGCCAGGACCGGCACAAGGGCTTCATCGAGGGGCTCGATCAGAAGGCCAACCCGGGCCTCAAGATCGTCTTCGACGCCGACATGAAGTGGCTCGAGCCGGACGCGCGCAAGGAGATGGAGTCGGCGCTGGCCCGCCAGAAGAAGATCGACCTGGTCTACGCCCACAACGATCCGGGCGCCCACGGCGCGTACCTGGCCGCCAAGCAGGCCGGCCGCGAGAAGGAGATGAAGTTCGTCGGCATCGACGCGCTGCCGCACGAGGGCGTGCAGTACGTCAAGGACGGCATCATGGACGTCACCTTCCAGTACCCGACCGGGGGTGCCGAGGCGATCGACACGGCGCTCAAGATCTTCGCCGGCGAGCAGCCGGAGAAGAAGATGGTGCTGCCGACGCGCGTGTTCAGCAAGGACACGCTCGAGCAGGGCGGCGAGCTGGTCCAGTGACCGCGCGGCCGCGCGGGCCGCATCGAGGTGCGCCATGAGCAAGCAGAAGATCGCCATCTTCTGGCCGGGCGACCAGCGCCAGGCCCCGAACGAGGCGGCCCGCCCCAGCGCCGAGACCGCCACCGCGCAGCTCGAGCGCGCGCTGACCCGGCTCGGGCGCGAGCACTACCGCGTGCCCGGGTTCGTGTCGAAGCCGCACGAGGCGATCGAGAAGCTCGGGCCGATCGACGACCCGCATGATCGGCGTGTGCGTGCACTGGTTCTACGGGCCGCACACCACCGACGGCGTCGTCGGCAAGGACAACCCGCTGCTGCTGGCCTCCAACTTCTCCGGCCAGTGGCCGGGGCTGGTCGGGCTGCTCAACACGGCGGCCTGCCTGGAGAGCGTGGGGCGGCGGGGCGTGTCGCGCGCGTGGACCAGCGCGGCCGACTGGACCTCCGACGACGCGTTCATGGATCGCCTCGCCGAGTGGTGCTCGACCGGGCGCATCGCGTACGCGGAGGACCAGATGTCCGGCCACGCGCCGATCTCGGCCGACGGGGCCAAGCGAGCGCAGCGCGTGGCCGACGGCATCCGCCGCCGGCGCGTGCTCGCGCTCATGCTCGGCGACACCTCGATGGGCATGATCAACGGCTACTTCGGCCCGCGCCTGCTCAACGCGATCGGCTTCGCCGAGCACAAGATCGATCAGGCCTGGATCATCGCGCGCGGCCGCGCCGTGACCGACAAGCGGATCGAGGACGCCTGGAAGTTCGTGTGCGACAGGGGCGTGACGTTCCACCACGGCGAGGACGGTGCGACCGACTTCGACGTCGCGTCCACGAAGGAGCAGCTGCGCGACTACCTGGTCGCGCTCGATCTGCTCGAGGAGTTCAAGGGCGACTGCCTGGGCTGGCAGTACCAGCTCGGCCTCATCCCGCTGCGGCCGCCGTCCGACTTCGCCGAGGGGCTGCTCAACTCGGCGTGCCGGCCGGAGTCGAGCGGCGACCCGATCGCGACGGCGACCGAGGCCGACCAGGGCAACCTGGTCCCGATGGAGATGATGAAGCGCCTGCTGGCCGACAAGGGACTGCACGAGGCGGTCATGTTCCACGACGTCCGCTGGGGCGACACCCACGAGGGCCGCTTCCTGTGGGTGCTGCTCAACTCCGGCTCGTGCGGCGCCTACGCCTTCAATCACGATCCGGACACCCTGCGCGGCGTGCACTCCTACCGGCAGCCGAAGATGTACTTCCCGACCGCGGGCGGCACCTTCGCCGGCGAGAGCCTGCCCGGCGCCATCACCTGGGCCCGCGCCTACCTCAAGGACGGCGCGCTGTGGATGGACGTCGGCCGCGGCGAGGTGGTCAAGCTGCCGCCGGCCGTGCGCGACGCGTGGTGGAACGGCACCACCCGGCAGTGGCCGTTCATGGCGGCGGACCTGGGCATCTCGCAGGAGACGCTCATGGCCCACTACCTGTCCAACCACGTGGCGGTGGCGTACGGCGACATCTTCGACGAGATGGTCGCGCTGTCGCAGGAGCTCGGCTTCAAGGTGAGGCTGCTCGGCACCCGCCAGAGGTGAGGGTCGCGAGGCGGCGTTCAGCGTGCTACACAGAGGCGTTGGTCCCCGCCCGCGCGCTGTTCGCCGCCGATCTCGACGGCACCCTCGTCGATCGCAATGACGGCATCCACCCGCGCGATCGCGAGGCCATCGCCCGGGCCCGCGCCAGCGGCGTCGTCGTCACCCTGGCCACCGGGCGGCTCACCTCGCGCACCCATCCGGTGGCGCGCGACCTCGGCCTCGACGCGCCGCTCGTGTGCGCCGACGGCGCGGTGGTCGCGTGCGCGAGCACCGAGCGCCTGCTGGCCCGGCGCCCGATCCCGGCCGCCCACGTGGAGCGCATCCTCGGCCTGCTCGTCGAGCACGGCCTGTCCTGCTTCGTCTTCACCCACGGCGCCATCCACTCGTGCGAGCGCGGGCGGCAGCACCACGACTACGTGCGCGGCTGGTCGCTCGACATCACCGCGCACGCCGACGTGCTCGCGGCGGCGGCGTGGCGCTCGGATCCCGAGGCGGCGGTGATGGTCGTCGGCATCGGCGCCGACAAGCCGGCCCGCGACGTCGAGGCGAAGCTGGCGTCGATCGCCGACCAGGTCGAGACGCTCGGCTTCACCGCCGCCGCCGGCCGCGTGGTGCGCCTTGTGTCGACCGGCACCAGCAAGGCGGCCGGGCTCGCCGACGTGGCCGGTCGCCTCGGCCTGTCGGCCGATCGCGTGGCCGCCGTCGGAGACTGGTTCAACGACGTGCCGATGCTGCGCTGGGCCGGCCGCTCGTTCGCGATGCCGCACGCTCCCGACGCGGTGAAGGCCTGCGCCACCGACGTGCTGCCGTCCGGCTCGGTGGAGCGAGGCGCCATCGCCGACGCGCTCGAGGCCTGGCTGGCCGATCTCGACCGGGCTTGACCGGAATCGCATCCCGGGCAATCCGGGCGGGCCGAGCCGGCGTAGCTGGGATCGGCACCATGACGATCGCTGCGTGCAGTCGTCAACCCTGGACGCCAGGGCAGGCCGGGAGGGCTCCGTGCGCCGCGCACACTGCCTGCCGGTGATCGCGCTGGGCGCGGCCGCCATCGGCGCGCTGGTCGCGATGGCGCGCGGCCCGTCAACCGGTCCGAGCCTGACCGAGATCGAGGCGATCGCCGCCGATATCGAGCGCGGCCTGAGCGACTCGGCGGCCGGCGCGAGCGCGCGCGCCGAGTCGCTGGCCGCGCTGCCGCGGCTCGCCCTGGCGGTGGCCACCGACCGGGCGACCGTCGGCGACCTCACCGACGGGGAGCTGGCGCTCGCGGGGCGGCCGGACGAGACGATCGAGCTGGCCCAGGCGCCGCGCGCGGGCGGCGCGCCCGTGTCGCTGCGGCGCTGGCCGGCCGGCGTGCAGGTGGCGGTCCCGCTCGCGTCGCCCGGCCTGCACGTGGTCGGCGGCGCATCGCCGCGGGTCGTGTCGGTGGTCCGCTTCCGACCGGCCGCCCGCGCCGACGAGCTCGATGGAGTCGTGGCGGTGTCCCGGCCCGCCGGGCTCGAGCGCGCTGCCGGCCGCCTGGCCGCGCTCGGCAGTGGCGTGGCCCTCGAGACGGCCAGCGGGACGATCGCGCTGGGCGGGCCGGTCGACGACTCGCGCGGCATCGTCGCCATGACGCTGGCCGGTCCGCACAGACAGCCGATGCGCCTGGTCGCGCCGGCGGCCGGTGTCCGCGCATGGCAGCGCGGGCCGCTCTCGGCGGCGGGCGGCATCGCGCTGGGCGTGCTCGCGGCCTGCGTCCTCATCTGCCGGGCGGCCGCCGGCCGCTCGCTCCGTGTCGACGAGGCGCCCGGGCACCCCGCCGCGCACCTGTCCCGCACCTGGACGCCTCCGCCACCGCCTTCGCCGTATCCCCTGGAGCGGCCGAGCACTCACCGCGCCGGGCGGTGGCTGCCGCTTCCGCCGCCGGACTGAAGCAGGCCGGGAAGGCCCATCTGACCGGCACCGGGACCGGGCATGTTTTGCCGAGCCCGAGTAGACTGTTGGGCCTTGTCGTACGAGCGGCGCATCGGCTGGCGATATCTCTACCGGGGCACCGGTACGCGCAAGCACGCGCTCGGGCTTGTCGTCTCGCTGCTGGTGGCGGTGGCCGGCGGCGCCCTGTTCTTCACCTCCGATGGCAGCTCCGGCCTGGCCATCATCGCGCTGGCGGCCGGCATGTTCAGCGCCGTGCTGTTCGGGCTGCTCTACGTGTTCAGCGTCTTCACCACCGTGTCGGTGCTGGGCGTCGTGTTCGGGGTCGCGGCGCTGACAGTGGTCCTGTCGGTCACCACCGGGTTCCAGAAGCAGTTCCGCGACAAGGTCCTCGGGGTCAACGCTCACATAACGATCACCAAGACCACCCAGGACTTCACCGAGTACCAGGAGGTCGAGCGGATCGCGCGGCAGATCGACCCGGACGTGATCGCGGTCCAGCCGTTCGTGTTCGTCGAGATGCTGGTCACCCGCGGCAAGGGGGACGTCTCCGGCGTGGCCATCAAGGGTGTGGACCCCGCGCGCGTGACGAAGGTCCTCGATCTTCAAGAACACATGATCGAGGGCTCGGCCGCCGCGCTGGCCGTGGTGCCGCGCCCGGGCGAGCCGCCGCCCATCATCGTCGGCAAGGTGCTGGCGCGGAAGATCAAGGCCAAGGTCGGCGACGAGCTGACAGTGGTGGTGCCGCTGAGCAACGTCGACACGGAGAACTGGAGCGCCACCGGGTCGGCCCCCAAGTCGAAGACCTTCCGCATCGCCGGCGTCTTCTACAGCGGCTTCGACGAGTACGACCGGCGCGTGCTCTACATCCCGCTGACGGACGCGATGGAGCTGTGGGGCCAGAAGAAGCAGGTGCAGGGCATCGAGCTCAAGCTGGCCGAGGTGGAGCGGGCCGGCGAGATCGCGGCCAAGCTCGAGAAGAAGCTGGGCGGCGCCTACCTGATCCAGCCGTGGGACGTGCTCAACCGCAACCTGTTCACCGCGCTGGCGCTGCAGAAGATCGTCCTGCTCATCATCCTGACCCTCATCATCGCGGTGGCCGCGTTCAACATGATCTCGGCCCTGACCATGATGGTGATCGACAAGACCCGCGAGATCGCGATCCTCAAGTCGATGGGCGCGACCTCGTCCGGCATCTCGCGCATGTTCCAGGTCGTCGGCCTGGCCATCGGCGGCGTGGGCACCCTGTCGGGGCTGGCCATCGGCCTGACCTTGTGCAAGGTGGTGGAGCGCTACAACTATCCGCTCGATCCCAAGGTCTATCTCATCGACCGGCTGCCCATCGCGGTCAACCCGTCCGAGGTGGCCATGGTCGCCGTGATCACCATGGTGATCAGCGCCCTGGCCACGCTCCTGCCCGCCTCGCAGGCGTCCTCCCTGACGCCGGTCGAGGGCCTGCGCTATGACTGACTGACCTTGTCGTACGAGCTGCGCATAGGGTGGCGCTACCTCTACCGGGGGACCGGCGCGCGCAAGCACGTGCTCGGCCTCGTCGTGTCGCTGCTGGTGGCCGCGGTCGGGGCGGTCCTGTTCTTCACCAGCGGCGGCAGCTCCGGCCTCGGGGTCATCGCGCTGGGGGCCGGGATGTTCGCCTCGGTGCTGTTCGGTCTGCTCTACGTGTTCAGCGTCTTCACCACGGTGTCGGTGCTCGGCGTCGTGTTCGGCGTCGCGGCGCTGACCGTCGTGCTGTCGGTGACGACCGGGTTCCAGCAGCAGTTCCGCGACAAGGTCCTCGGGGTCAACGCGCACGTCATCATCACCAAGAACACGAACGACTTCATCGAGTACGAGGAAGTCGAGAAGATGGCCTGGAAGATCGATCCGGAGGTCATCGCGGTCCAGCCGTTCGTCTTCGTCGAGATGCTCGTCACCCGCGGCAAGGGGGACGTGTCCGGCGTGGCCATCAAGGGTGTGGACCCCGCGCGCGTGAAGCAGGTGCTCGATCTTCAAGAACACATGATCGAGGGCTCGGTCGACGCGCTGTCGGTAAAGCCGCGACCGGGCGAGCCGCCGCCCATCATCGTGGGCAAGGTGCTGGCCCGGAAGATCAAGGCCGGGGTCGGCGACGAGCTCACCGTCGTCGCGCCGCTCAGCAACGTCGACACCCAGAACTGGACGGCGACCGGATCGGCGCCGCTGTCGCGGACCTTCCGCGTGGCCGGCGTCTTCTACAGCGGCTTCGACGAGTACGACCGCCGCCTCATGTACATCACGCTGTCGGACGCCATGGCGCTGTGGGGGCAGAACAAGCAGGTGCTGGGCGTGGAGCTCAAGGTGGCGGACGTCGAGCGCGCCGACGAGATCGCCGACGCTCTGGAGGCGCAAGCTGGGCGGCGCGCCCTACCTGGTGCAGGACTGGAACGAGCTCAACCGCAACCTGTTCACCGCGCTGGCGCTGCAGAAGATCGTCCTGCTCATCATCCTGACCCTCATCATCGCGGTGGCCGCGTTCAACATGATCTCGGCGCTGACCATGATGGTCATCGACAAGACGCGCGAGATCGCGATCCTCAAGTCGATGGGCGCGTCGTCGTCCGGCATCGCGCGCCTGTTCCAGGTGGTCGGGCTGGCCATCGGCGGGGTCGGTACCGTGTTCGGCCTGGCCATCGGCCTGACCCTGTGCGAGGTGGTCGAGCGCTACAACTACCGCCTCGATCCCAAGGTCTATCTCATCGACCGGCTGCCGATCTCGGTCAACCCGTCCGAGGTCGCGATGGTCGCGGTCATCACGATGGTGATCAGCGCGGCGGCCACCCTGTTCCCGGCCACCAAGGCGTCTTCACTCACGCCGGTCGATGGTCTGCGCTACGACTGACCCTGCGTCTACACCGCCGCCGACCGCGCCGGTTGACTCGACTGGCCGGCAGGGCAAACATGGCGGCCCATGCTGAACATCGACCTCAGCGGCAAGCGCGCGCTCGTGGCCGGAGTGGCCGACGACGGCGGTTTCGGCTTCGCCATCGCCAAGGCCCTGGCCGAGGCCGGCGCCTCCATCTGCCTCGGCACCTGGCCGCCCGCGATGGGCATCTTCACCACCATGCTGGCGCGCGGCAAGTTCGACGCATCGCGGCGCATGAGCGACGGCAAGCTGCTCGAGTTCGAGAAGGTCTACCCGCTGGACGCCGACTTCGACGCGCTCGACGACATCCCGGCCGAGCTGCGCGAGAGCCGGCGCTACCGCGAGCACGGCGACGTGTCGATCGGCGGCATCGCCGAGCGCGTGCGCCAGGACCTGGGCGACAGCTGCCTCGACATCGTGGTGCACAGCCTGGCCAACGGCCCGGAGGTCAAGAAGCCGATGCTCGAGGTGAGCCGCAAGGGCTACCTGGCCGCCGTCGGCGTGTCGAGCTACTCGTTCACCTCCATGGTGCAGCGCTTCGGCCCGCTGGTGCGTCCGGGCGGGAGCTTCCTGGCCCTGACCTACATGGCCAGCGAGCGCGTGGTGCCCGGCTACGGCGGCGGCATGTCGGCGGCCAAGGCCGCGCTGGAGTCGGACGCGCGCGTCCTGGCCTACGAGGCCGGCCGCAAGTGGGGCCACCGGGTCAACGTCATCTCCGCCGGCCCCTACGCCTCGCGCGCCGCCTCGGCCATCGGCTTCATCGACGACATGATCGACTACTGCGGCCGCAACGCGCCGCTCACCCGCCCCCTCGAGGCCGCCGACGTCGGCAACACAGCCGCCTTCCTGGCCAGCCCGCTGGGCAGCGCGATCACCGGCACCACCCTCTACGTCGACCTCGGCTACCACGCCATGGGCATGGCCGTCGACCGCGAGGGGCCACCGGCCCGGTAGCCCTCAGCCGGGCAGGAGGGCGCCGGCGGCGGCCAGGGAGTCGGCCATGTCGCGGGCAGACGCCGGGCGGCCCGACGGCGTACTTGCTGAGCGCGCTCAGGATGATGTTCTCGAAGGCCGGCGCGATGTCGCGCTCCGGGGCCACCACGCGGGGCGGGGCCGGGTCGGCGTCGAGGTGCAGGTTGATGAGGTCGAGATCGTTGTTGGCCACGAACGGGCGGCGGCCGGTGGTCAGCTCGTACAGGATGACGCCGAGGGCGTAGAGCTCGGAGAGCTCGTCGCCGGCCTCGCCCATGAGGCGCTCCGGGGCCAGGTAGGCCAGGCTGCCGACGACGTGGCCCTGGGCGGTGAGGCGGACGCTGCCCTCGAGCGCGGCGAAGCCGAAGTCGATCAGCACCACGCGCTCGATGCCGTGGCCGCTCGGGGCCGGCTCCAGCATGAGGTTGGCCGGCTTGAGATCGCGGTGCAGGACGCCGACCTCGCGGGTGGCTGCCAGCCCCTGCAGCGCCTGCCACACGTAGCCGGCGGCGCGCTCGCCCGGCACCCAGCCCTCGCGGACCACCACGTCGCGCAGGGATCGGCCGCGCAGGAGCTCGACCACCAGGTACGGCTCGTTGTGCTCGGTCAACCCGCCGCCGTACAGCTTGGCCACGTTGGGGTGGCGGATCATCTGCTGCACCCGGGCCTCGCGATCGAGCCGGCTCATCATCTCGGGATCGCGCGCCATGTGGCGGCGGATGATCTTGAGCGCCACGTCGCGCTCGCGCTTTGTGTCGTGCGCCGCGTACACCTCGGCCACGGAGCCGACCCCGAGCGGGCGCACGACCCGGTAGCGCCCGGCAATGGTGTCTCCGGGCCGGGGCTGACGGCTCATCGCCCCAGTGTAGCGCGTCAGGCGGCGGCCGATTCCGCCGGGAGCCTTGACCCGGCCGCCCCACTTCGGCTACGAGCAGGCCAGTGGATGCGCGCGATCGGGGACCGGCCGAGAGGCTGGTCGAGCGCCGGACGATGGCGGACGACGCCGCCGTGGGCCGCATGCTGCGCCGGCTGGCCAGCGAGATCGTCGAGAAGAACGGCGGCACGGCCGGGCTCGCCCTGGTCGGCATCCGCACCGGGGGCCTGCACCTGGCCGAGCGCCTGGCCGACCTGATCGAGGGCATCGAGGGCCGCCGCCCGCCGCTGGGCGCAGTGGACATCACGCTCTACCGCGACGACGTGTTCCAGGGCCTGCCGCGCCCGGAGATCGGACCGACCGAGCTGCCCTTCGAGCTCGAGGGGGTGACGGTGGTCCTGGTGGACGACGTGCTGTACACCGGGCGCACCGTGCGCGCCGCCCTGGACGCGCTGATGGACTTCGGCCGGCCGCGCGCGGTCCAGCTCGCCGTGCTGATCGACCGCGGCCGGCGCGAGCTGCCCATCCAGGCCGACTACGTCGGGCTGGCGGCCGAGACAGCGGCCGACGAGTCGGTAAAGGTCTTCCTGACCGAGGCCGGCCACGAGCGCGACCGCGTGGTGGTGCGCGTGCGCGAGGGCGAGGACCGCCCATGACCCCGACGAGGGGCCCGGCGCGCGACGACCGGCGCGTGTTCCCGCACCGCCACCTGCTCGGTATCGCCGACCTGGATCAGGCCGACCTGGTGCAGATCCTCGACCTGGCCGACTCCTTCCTGGAGATCGGCGAGCGCGCCATCAAGAAGGTGCCGACCCTGCGCGGCCGCACCGTCATCAACCTGTTCCTCGAGAACTCGACCCGCACGCGCACCTCGTTCGAGATCGCGGCCAAGCGCATGAGCGCCGACGCCATCAACATCAGCGGATCGAGCTCGAGCGCCACGAAGGGCGAGACCACGCTCGACACGGCGCGCAACCTCATGGCCATGAGCCCGGACGTGATCGTCATCCGGCACTCGGCGTCGGGCGCGCCGGCGATGATCGCACGACACGTGGAGGCGGCGGTGGTCAACGCCGGCGACGGCTCGCACGAGCACCCGACCCAGGCGCTGCTCGACTGCGCCACCATCCGCCGCCACAAGCGCCGCGGCCAGGCCGGGCCCGATCCGCTGGCCGGCCTCGAGGTGGCCATCGTCGGCGACATCGAGCACTCGCGGGTGGCGCGCTCCAACATCCTGGCCCTGGCCAAGCTCGGCGCCCGCGTGCGCGCCTGCGCGCCCCACACGCTGATGCCCCGCTTCATCGATCGCCTGGGCGGCGACCTGACCGCGGAGCGCGTGCGTGAGGTGAGCTCGCTCGACGCCGCGCTCGACGGCGCCGACGTGGTGATGATGCTGCGCATCCAGAGCGAGCGCATGGGCGGCGAGATCCCGCGCTTCGCCAACACGCGCGAGTACTCGCGCTACTTCGGCCTCAGCCTGCGCACTCTGGCGCGGGCCCGACCCGACGCCATCGTCATGCACCCGGGGCCGATCAACCGCGGCGTCGAGATGATGCCGGAGGTGGCCGACGGCAGCCGCTCTGTCATCCTCGACCAGGTGACCTACGGCGTGGCGGTGCGCATGGCGGTGCTCTACCTGCTGGGCGGCGGCGACGGCTCCAGCCCGGACGCGCGCGCATGAGCGCCGCCGCGGCGGTGCAGCTGCGCGGCGTCACCAAGCGCTACGGCGACTTCGTGGCGGTGGGCGACCTCTCGCTCGAGGTGCCGGCCGGGACCATCTACGGGGTGCTGGGGCCCAACGGCGCCGGCAAGACCACGACCCTGCGCATGATCAACGACATCCTCGGCCCCGACTCGGGCGAGATCCGCCTGTTCGGCGACATGGCGCCGGGACGGCTGGCCGCGCGGCGCATCGGCTACCTGCCCGAGGAGCGGGGCCTGTACCCGAAGATGCGCGTGGTCGAGGCGCTGCGCTTCTTCGGCGAGCTGCGCGGCCTGAGCGGGCGGCTGGCCACCGAGCGCGCCATGTCCTGGCTCGAGCGGCTCGAGCTGGGCTCGTGGGCCCGCAACAAGGTGCAGGACCTGTCCAAGGGCATGCAGCAGAAGGTGCAGTTCGCCGCCGCGCTCCTGCACGAGCCGGATCTGCTGATCCTCGACGAGCCGTGGAGCGGCCTCGATCCGATCAACGCCGAGGTACTGCGCGAGATCGCGGTGGAGCAGCGCGCCGCCGGCCGCACCATCCTGTTCTGCACTCACCTCATGGAGCAGGCCGAGAAGCTGTGCGACGCGGTCTGCCTGATCGTGCGCGGCAAGAAGGTCCTCGAGGGCAACCTGCGCCGCATCAAGCGCGAGGCGGCCGGCGATCGGCTTGTCGCGGTCGCGTTCGGCGATGGCGAGGCCGAGGCGCGCGCGCGGCAGACCGTGCTGGCCGACCCGGCCCTGGTGACGGCGGTGCGCGAGCGCACCGACTACCTCGAGCTGGAGCTGGCGGGCGAGGGGCAGGTGCTTGCCGATCGCCTGCTGGCCCAGCTGGTGGCCCAGGGCGTGCCGCTGCGCCGCTTCGAGCTCGTCGAGCCCAGCCTGCACCAGATCTTCGTCGACCGGGTCGGCACCGCGATCGACGGCCGCGAACCGCTCGAGCGCGGCGAGGCGGAGGTGGCCCGTGCCTGAGTGGCTGGTGGTCGCGCGGCGCGAGTTCATCGAGCGGGTGCGCACGGTGTGGTTCGTCGTGGTCACCGTGCTCGGCCCGGTCATCATGATCGGCATGCTGGTGGTGCCGGCGTGCCTCACGGCGCGCGCGGCCGACGATCGGGTGGTCATCCAGGTCGTCGACCGCAGCGGCCGCGACATGGCCGCAAGTCTGGCCGTGGCCGCCCGCTTCATCGGTCCCAACGTCGTCTTCGAGTTCGTCTCACCCAAGGTGGACGAGGCGCTGCTGCTCGAGCGCATCCGCGACGAGAAGATCAACGGCTTCCTGATCATCCCGCCCGACGCGCTGGCCGGCGGCGCCGCCATCTACCGGGGCGACAACGCAACCAACTTCCAGCTCAACTTCATCCTGACCCAGCTGCTCAACCGGGCGGCGCGGGAGAAGCGCGCCCAGGATGCCGGCGTGCCGGACGAGACCATCGCGAAGGTGGAGAGCCCGCCGGTCAAGCTGATCGCACGGCACGACACCGGGCGCGGCGAGACGACCTCCGGCGAGGTCTCGTTCCTGGTCGGCATCGTCGTCTTCTTCCTGCTCTACATGGCGATCCTGTTCTACGCGGTCAACGTGATGCGCAGCGTGCTGCAGGAGAAGACCAGCCGCGTGGTCGAGCTCGTGGTGTCGGCCATCAGGCCGCGCTCGCTGATGCTGGGCAAGGTGATCGGCGTCGGCGGCGTCGGTCTGTTCCAGCTGGCCATCTGGGGCGCCATCGCGCTGCTCCTGGTCGGATTTCGCGCCCAGGTCCTGGGCCTGTTCGGCATCACCGCCAGCAACGTGGTGATGCCGCCGCTCGACGCCGCCGACGTGGCCGTCATCCTGGCCTACTTCGGCGCCGGCTTCTTCCTGTACGCCGCCATGTACGCGGCGGTCGGCGCCATGGTCAACAGCGACCAGGAGGCCCAGCAGCTGCAGACGCCGATCATGCTGCTGCTGATCATTCCGGCGCTGTGCCTGCAGCTGGTGGCCAACGCGCCGCGCGGCGGCGTGGCCCAGATCCTGACGCTCATCCCGTTCACCTCGCCGGTGCTGATGCCGATGCGCTACCTGCTCGGCGGCGCGACCTGGCTCGAGATCGCCGTCTCGCTGGCCATCCTTGTCGTCAGCAACGCGCTCGCTGTCGCCGTCGCCGGCCGCATCTACCGGGTCGGCATCCTCCTGTACGGCAAGCGCCCCTCGCTGCGAGAGGTGGCGCGCTGGCTCCGCTACTCCTGACCCATCGGTGACGGCGTCGCCACGCTGTGGCCGCCGTCGACGACGAGGACCGCGCCGGTGATGTAGCTGGCCGCGTCGCTGGCCAGGAACACGGCCAGGTCGGCCACCTCCCGCACGGTGCCGAAGCGCCGCAGCGGGATGTGCTCGACCATGCGCTTGCCGACGTCGCCGGGCGCGAGCCGGCGCATGCCCTCGGTGTCGCCGATCGGCCCCGGCGCGATCGCCACCGAGCGCACGCCGAAGCGGCCCCACTCGACAGCGAGCGTGCGGGTGAGCGAGTCCACGCCGGCCTTGGCCGCGGCCGCGTGTATCTGGAGCGGCGTGCCGTGGTAGTGGAGCGTCGCGCTGATGTTGAGCACAAGGCCGCGGCCGCTCCTGCAGAGCGGCTCGAACGCGGCCTTGCACGCGTTGAAGCTGCCCATCAGATCGATCTCGACGACGGTGCGAAAGCCGTTGGGCGAGAGCGCGGCGGCCGGGGCCAGGAAGTTGCCGGCCGCGCCGTTGACCAGGATGTCGAGGCCGCCCATGCGATCGACGCAGGCCGCCACGGCGGCAGCCAGCTGGTCCGGCTGGCGCACGTCGGCGGTCGCCTCCATCACCTGGCCCGGCGCCTCGGCATCGAGCTCCGCGGCGGCCGCGGCCAGAACGTCCGGCTTGCGGCTCACCAGACAGACGCGCGCGCCGTGCGCGACGTACGCGCGCGCGATGCCCTTGCAGATGCCGGTGCCGCCGCCGGTGACCAGCGCCACGCGGCCAGCCAGCACATCGCTTCGGAAGATGCTCGTGCTCACGCCTGCAGGATAGAGAAAGCCGGAACCGCCGCCAAGCCGCGCTGTCTCAGCGCTCATGTCCGTATCGGCGCGCATCGCGCCCTGGGTGTTCTCTGTCCTGATCCTCGCCAGCGCGGTGTCGGCCGCCGCCGGCGTCAAGCGTCGCTCGGCCGCGCGCTGCGTGCGCTACGGCCAGAAGATGGACGCCGCCCAGAGCGGCGTCGACCTGCGACTCGACAACCGCTGCGGCTTCGCCGTCGCCTGCTCGATCAGCTGGGACCTCGTGTGCGCCGGCGCCGGGTCGAGCCCGTCGTCGTCCGAGCTCAGCCTCGAGCGCGGCCAGGCGTCGACGGTGCACGCCTCGGCGTCGGCCTGCGACGGCGACTGGGAAGTGGCCCACGTGCGCTGGTCGTGCGACCCCGTGCGCGCGCCGTAGGCCCGCGTCGTCGCTGCTGGCCCGCGCCGGCGAACCGCGCCGGCGAACCGCGCCGGCGAACCGCCCACGACGTATCCCGTTCGAGGGTGAGCCTGACCCGCCGCGCGGGCGCGCCCGGTAGACCCTTTGCTCGGACCCTGCGTCTCAAGCCAGCAGGAACAGACAGAGACCAGGTAGCCGAGGAACGAGCCGAGCGAAGAGAAGCTTACGCCGTCGAGTCCAGAATCGCGGAACTAGGCGGATTCACGGACTCGCCGACCGACCGCGGAGGCGCTGTCGCAGCAGCTCTGCAGGGCCGGCCGGCCGACGCTACTATATGGTCAGACTCCAAGAAGAGAACGATCTCCCCGGAAACACGCGATGTTGGAATGCCGAGACATGGACGGGCTGATGATGGACTGGCTCTACGACGAGCTGGACCCGTCGAGCTCGGCGAAGGTGGCGCAGCACGTCGATGGCTGCTCGCGCTGCTCGACGGAGATGGCAGCATTGCGGCGCACACGCGACGCATTCCGCGGCATGTCTCACCTGGAACCTCCCGCCGCGATCAGCGCCATCCTGTTACATGAAGCGGCCCGGCGCTCGCCCGTCGCCATGGCCGCGGGCGCCGCGCGCCAGTCGTCGTCCTTCTGGGAGCGCGTGCGCGCCTGGCTCCGGCCGATCGCCCATCACCCGGGCCTGGCCGCGATGGCCAGCCTGCTCCTCGTCGCCGGGGTAGCCGGCGCTCTGTACGTGAGGCGGGGCTGGGACATCGGCGCGCCGCATCAGGTGCCCGACACGGCGCCCGACATCGCCTCGCCGGCGACGGCGCCCGCGCTGCCGCAGCAGCAGGTGTTCGAGAGTCAGGCGGAACGAGAGAAGGGCGAGGAGGCGGCTTCTTCGGACGAAGGCGGCCGCCTGGCAGCGGAGTCGAGAGCGGAGCCGTCACGATCGTCCGCGGCATCCCCCGCGCCGCCGCCGGAGCCGGCAAAGCCGAGCACCGGCGATCGCGGCGAGGGGTACGCGGCCGGGCTGCTCGACGGAGAGAAGGAGGCCGACCTGCGCCAGGCCGAGTATGCGCAGGCGCCGGAGGAGTCCTCGGTGCGGAAGCAAAAGGCCCTGCCGTCGAAGCTGGCCGAGGGGCGGGCGAGGAGCGATGCGAAGAAGTCGATCGCTGCGCGCGATCCATCGGAGCCGAACAGTGAAGTGAACCGGCGCGGCGTCGACCTTCCGTCCGCCGATATCGTGGCTGGCGACGGCACTGGATCGAGGCCGGCCAGGAACGAGGTGGGCCGCGCCGGGCCGGCCGAGCCCAAGACCGCGGCGCCCGGCGGCGCAGCCGTCGCGACCGACAAGCCGGACGCCGACGATGCGCGGACGCGGACGCTCTCGAAGAAGGACGAGGGCTGGCTGTCGGTCCAGGAGCAGAAGCTGACCGCGCTCGCCCGCGGCAAGCGCTGCCGCGAGGCGGCGGCGATCGCCAACGACATCCTGGACCGCAATCCCGAGTATTACGTCCGCCGCATCCGGGACTCGAAGTACGTCGAGCCCTGTCGCCGCTACGTCGGCGTCGAGACGAAGCGGCGTGCGGCGCGGCGCGCCAAGGCGCCGTCCACCGGCAGCAAGGCCGCCGGCGCCTCGCAGAAGGCAAAGGCGGCGCCGGCCCGCGACGAGGCGGCCGAGAAGTCCGCCGACTGATCGGACATGGCTCGCCGTGTCCTGATCCTGGCCGCCACCACCGCGTACCAGGTGGACGACATCGCGGCCGCGGCGCAGCGGCTCGGCGTCGAGCCCCTGCTGGGCAGCGATCGCTGCCACGTGCTGGCCGAGGTGTGGCCGGCCGGCGCGCTGGCGCTCGACTTTCGCAACCCGGACCGGGCCGCCGAGCAGGTGCTGCAGCACGCGGCCACCCAGCCGATCCACGGCGTGGTCGCCACCGACGAGAAGACAGCGCTCATCGCCGCGCTGGTGGCGACGCGGCTGCGCCTGCCGCACGCCTCGGTGGCGGCGGCGCGCGCGGCGTCGAACAAGGCGCGCTTTCGCGAGGCGATGCGCGCGGCCGGGCTGCCGCAGCCGGCGGGCGAGATCGTGCCGGCCGGCGCGGACCCGCGAGCTGCCGCCGAGCGCGCCGGCTATCCGGTCGTGCTCAAGCCGCTCCACCTGTCGGCCAGCCGCGGCGTCATGCGCGCCGATGGCCCGGTGGAGCTGATGGCCCGGGCCGAGCGACTGGCCCGCCTGCTGGCCGATCCGGCGGTGGCCGCCATCGATCCGGACGCGGCCGGCCACATGATCGTGGAGCAGTTCGTGCCCGGGCCGGAGCTGGCCTTCGAGGGCCTGCTGGCGGGCGGGGAGCTGCACGCGCTGGCGCTGTTCGACAAGCCGGATCCGCTCGACGGCCCGTTCTTCGCCGAGACCATCTACGTGACGCCGTCGCGCAGGTCAGCGCGCGAGCAGACCGAGGTGGTCGACGCGGTGGCGCGCGCCGCCGCCGCCATCGGCCTGGACGAGGGGCCGGTGCACGCCGAGCTGCGCGCGCCGCGCGATCGCCCGCCGGTCGTGCTCGAGCTCGCGGCCCGCTCGATCGGCGGGCTGTGCGGGCGCGTCCTGCGCTTCGGCGCCGGCATCTCGCTCGAGGAGGTGGTGGTGGCCCACGCGGTCGGCATCGACCCGGGCGATCTGGGCCGCTCCGGCGAGCCGGCCAGCGGCGTGATGATGCTGCCGGTGCACGAGCCGGGCGTGCTGGCCGAGGTGTCCGGCGCCGACAAGGCCCGCGCGGTGGCCGGCGTGCGCGACCTCGTCATCACGGCCCGGGTCGGCGACACCCTGGTGCCGCTGCCCGAGGGGCACAGCTACGCCGGCTTCCTCTTCGCCGCCGGCGACGCGCCCGAGGATGTCGTGGCCTCGCTGCGGGCGGCGGCCGCGCGGCTGCGCTTTCACACAAGGCCGCTCCTGACCTGAGGCGCGAGTCCGTCGTCGCTGTCGTGGGGCCCGACCGGGCTCCCGAGCGGCTCGCTTCAACAGAACCACGGCTCGCTGAGCCGCGGCGATTTGTGACCCGGGCGCGGCGGCGGCAGCAGGGCCGGCATCCCGGCGGCCGCGTGCACCAGGCGCCGGATCTCCGCCATGGTCGCGAGCGGATCGCGGCCGGCGCCGGCGTCGCGATCGACCAGCGCGGCCAGGCGGCGCTGCAGCTGGTCCACGCGCGGGTCGGGATGCGTCCAGGTGTGCCCGAGCGCGGCCGGCACCAGCGGGCCGAACCAGGACGAGCTGTCCCCTTCGAGCAGGAGCGAGCCGGGCGGGACCAGCAGGCGGATCGACAGCTGCACCGGCGCCACCCGATCGGTGAGACCGCGCTCGGCCAGGAAGTCGACCAGCTCGACCATGTCGGCCATCGCCGTCCACGGCGTGAACGGGACGAAGGTCGGGCGCACGACCAGCCCGACCGCGTCGCAAAGCTCGAGCAGGGTCTCGACCTGCGCGCGCCGGTGCTGCTTGGCCAGCTGTGCCAGCACGCGGTCGCTCAGCGACTCGACCGCGGTGGTCGCGAACGCGCAGCCGAGCTCGACGAGCTCGGCCAGGTTGTCGCGCGCGCGCAGGAGGTGCACCACCTGCGCCGTGATGTCGAAGGTGACGTCCGGGAAGCGGCGGTGCAGCTCGCGCACGACGGCCAGGCCGTGGCGCGGGCCGTTGAGGAAGTCCGGATCGCCGAAGGTGATGTGGCGCGCCCCGGCGTCGACCTGGGACGCGATGTCGGCCAGCACTGTCTCGCGGTCGACGACGAAGAAGCGGCCGCGGTAGACCGCGGGGACCGGGCAGTGGCGGCAGGTGTCGAGGCAGCCGCGGCTGGCTTCGGTGTAGCCGGCCGCCCGCTCGCCGCCGCCGGCCTCGATGAGATGGGCGTAGCGGCCCGGCTCCGGCAGTCCGGTGCGGTCGGGCAGCGGGAAGCGGAGGCGGGCCAGAGACACGTCCGGCGTCGCCGGGTCCGGCATCGACCCGGCGCGCCCGGGCGCCTCGAGGCGGCGCACCGCGGAGACGAGCTCCTCCTCGAGCTCGCCGCCGAGGGTGAAGGCGGCGCCCAGCTCGCGCAGCGCGGCGGCGTGCAGCACCGCGTAGTGGCCGAAGAAGCCGAACGCCGCGTCCGGCGCCGCCGCGCGCAGGCGGGGCAGGGCGGCCAGGGCCAGGCGCAGCGCCGTGTGCATCGGCACCGAGATGGCGATGACGCGCGCGCGCGCCGCCATCGCCGGATCGATCTTGTCGATGGCGAGGTCGAGCGCGGCCGGCGCGAAGCCGGCCCGGCGCAGGAACGCGGCCGGCACCGCCAGGCCGTGCGGCGCGTGGCCGAGCTCGTAGCAGGAGACGAGCAGGACCGCGCCCGCGTCTCGCATGCTCGCGGACATCGACGGGACCAGGGCGCTACTTGGCCTGCGGCGGGACGAAGTCGGGCGGCAGCGCCGCGCCCTCACCGAAGAAGAACTGCTCGCACTGCTCGCGCAGCACCTCGTGCGCCTTCTTGCTGGTCAGGTCGAGGCGATACTCGTTGACGATCATCTTCGAGTGCTCGAGCCACATCTTCCACGCCTCGAGCGAGACGCCGTCGAAGATGCGCTGACCCAGCTCGTCGTCGAACGGCTTGTAGGGGATGCCGGGGAGCTCGCGCTGCAGCTTCACACACTTGACGAGACGGGCCATCGGTCCTCCTCCGGCGACAGTCAAACAACTTTCCGGCGGACCCGCAAGCGCTCACGCCCGTCCGAGCCATCTGATTTCAGGCAGTTTTTCTCTCGGGCTGGTCTGGCGCGCGACGAGGCCGCCGGCTTTCACTGCCGCGTCGAAGGGTGACATAGAATTCGCGGAATGCCGTACGGACGCCTGCTCTTTCTCGCCTCGACCGTTCTCCTGTCCTCCGGCGCGCTGGCCTGCGGCGGCGACGACGACGCGGATGACGGCCCAACCGGGCTCGACGAGTACCTGCCCGAGATCCCGGAGCCGACCGGCGAGGACCAGAGCGTCTACGCCGGCGCCGTCGACTCCGGCAACGCCGGGCAGGAGCTCTTGCCCGGCAGCGCCGCCACCGGCACGGTCGGCGACCTGTACATGCGCAACGCGCGCGGGCGCTTCATCATCCAGGCCCCGGGCCGCGTCATCGGCGTCATCCCGCAGGGCGGCAACCTGATCGACGTGCAGCCGGTGGGCGCGGAGGGGCCGTACGCCGAGGACCACTTCGGCGAGCTCTCCTCCATCTACGTCCTGGGCCGCACGTGCGAGCACGAGACCATCGAGGTCGTGCAGGACGGGGCGGGCGGCGGCGTCGCGGCGGTCGTCGCGCGCGGGGTCAGCGGCGTCAACGACTTCATCAACATCAAGGGCATCGGCCTGCTCTCGGTGGACGACACCCTCGACCCGGACATCGGCGACTCGATCGCCTGCGCCACCACCTACATCCTGCCGCCCGACTCGCCGACCATGCAGGTCTACTGGATCGTTCTACAACGACGGCGACACCGAGGTGCGCGGCCCGCTCGGCGCGCTCAGCGACACCGGCGGCAACATCGAGGTGTGGGCGCCCACGCGCGGCTTCGAGCGCCTCGGCATCGAGGCGATCTTGCAGTCCCTGGAGCCGGCGCCGGTGCCGTACGCCGTGTACCAGGGCCCCGGCGTCGCCTACGGCGTGGTGCCGAACCACGAGGACCCCACGACCCCGAACTCGTCGTTCCTCATCGCCGGCGTGTCGGTGATCCTGTTCGGCGCCACCCAGCTGCTCGACATCGTCAGCCCCGAGGGCGTCTTCCTCGAGCTGCCGGCCAAGCAGGGCCTGACCCAGGCGGCCAGCGTGATCGTGGGCCGCGACTCGGCCGACGTGGAGGAGGAGCTCCTGGCCGCGGCCGGCGAGCAGACCCGCGAGCTGGCCGGCGTGGCGCGCTGGGACAGCGGCGAGCCGGCGGCCGGCGCGCGCGTCGGCGTGTTCGAGGACACCGACGGTGACGGCGCCGTCGGGCCGGACGATCAGATCATCACCTACATGGACACGGACGCGGAGGGGCGCTTCTCGGCCCAGCTGTCGACCGACCCGTATCTCCTGCGCGCCGACGTGGGCGACCAGGCGCGCTCGCAGGTCATCGCCTCGGACGCCGGCGAGCTGTCGTTCACGCTGCCGCGGCCGGTGCGCTACGACTACCGCGTCGTCGACGACGAGACCGGCGACTTCATCCCGGCCAAGCTCATCATCATCGGCGACAACCCGGCGGCGGCCGACCAGCGCCTGTACTCGGTGTTCGACCGCTTCGACGGCCTGGTCGGCATGATCCAGTCGATCCGCGGCACGTCAACGGCGGTCGGCGAGGAGGGGGCGGACGCGCCCATCGTGCTGGCACCGGGCGCCGACTACCGGGTCCTGGCCGCGCACGGCACCGAGTGGACGGTGGCCGAGGTGCAGCTGTCGCCGGCGGCGGGCGAGGAGCCGGAGGAGCTCGAGTTCCGGCTGCGCCGCGTCGTCGACACGAGCGGCTACGTGGCGTCCGAGTACCACGTGCACTCGATCGGCTCGCCCGACTCGCCGGTCGAGTGGTCGACCCGCATCGCCACGGCGGCGGCCGACGGGGTCGAGGTGTTCGCCTCGACCGAGCACGACTTCGTCGCCGAGCTGCAGCCGATCGTCGAGGAGATGCAGCTCGAGCGCTCGGTGCGCGTGCTGCCCGGCATCGAGGTGACGCCGTTCGCCTACGGCCACTTCAACGCCTGGCCGCTCGAGCCGGACCTCGAGTCGCCCAACCACGGCGCCATCGACTGGGCGCGCGGCGCGGGCGGCTTCGCGCTGACCCCGGGCGAGATCTTCGGCGCCATGCGCGACCGCGGCGCCGAGATGGTCGAGGTCAACCACCCGCGCGCGCTGCCCAGCGGGCTGACCGACTTCCAGAACTACTTCGATCGCGCCGGCCTTTCCTTCGACTACACAAACCGGGTCATCACCGGCGACGAGATGGAGCAGCCGGTGTCCAACGAGTCGCTGCGCCTGGCGCCCGACAGCCCGCTGTTCAGCGTCGACTTCAACGCGCTCGAGGTGTGGAACGGCTTCGGCACCGCCGACACCGACGGGGACGGCGCGCTGGAGATCCAGTCGCTCGACGTGGTGATGCGCGACTGGTTCAACTTTCTCTCCTTCGGCCTGCAGGTCACGCCGATCGGCAACTCCGACACCCACACGATCGCGCGCGACCCGATGGGCATGCCGCGCACCCTGGTGGCGGTGCCGGACGACTCCGCCGAGGCGCTGGCCTCGGGCGCGATCGTCGATCCGCTCATGGACACGCTGGCCGGCCGCGGTCCGGCGCCGCGCGACGTGGTGCTGACCAACGGGCCGCACGTCCGGGTCACCCAGGCCGGCGAGTCGGTCATCGGCAGCACCCTGGTCGCCGACGGCGGGCCGGTGCAGCTCGACATCGCGGTGCAGGCGCCGACCTGGGCCGAGTTCGACGTCATCGAGGTGTTCGCCAACGCCACACCGCCGCTGGGCAGCCGCGACACGGCGCTCCTGCCGGTGAAGTGCTTCGTCACGGTCGACCCCGCGACCCTGGGCAAGAACGACCCGTGCGCGTCGGCGCCGCTGGGCGCCGAGCAGATCACCGTCGACCTGGTCCCGGTGGGGGAGGGCTTCGAGCGCCTCGAGGCCAGCGCGACCCTCACCCTGCAGGCCAGCGACCCGATTCACCCCGAGGGAGGCATCGGCGAGGACGCCTGGGTGGTGGTGCGCGCGCGCGGCAACCGCAGCATCTATCCGGTGCTGGTCAACGGCGTCCTGAGCGCGGAGAACCTGGCCACCCTGGTCGCCGGCGACCCCGCGCAGGTGGAGGCGCTGCTGGCCGGCAACGGTGTGCCTGCAGCGGCGTTCACGGCGCCCATCTTCCTTGACCTGGACGGCGGTGGCTACCGGGCCCCGTTTGCGCCAGAATAGGTGACTTCGGCCGGCGGCCGGGAACCGGGCCGCACGGGCCGGCCAACCGCAACCGCCGGTCCCGAGTCGAAACCCGCACAAGGCCAGCATGGAACACTCGCTCTGGGAAATCCTGAACATGGCAGGCTACGCGATGTGGGTCATCGTGGGCCTGTCGGTCCTGACCGTCGCGGTGGCCCTCGAGCGCGTGGTCGTGCAGTGGCGTTTCATCGACCGCGCCCGGTCGCTCGCCGACACGGTCGGCAGGTGCCTGAAACGAGGGGCGTTCGACGAGGCGAGATCCGCCTGCGAGCGGTCGCAGTCGCCGCTGGCCGAGGTCTTTCTGGTCGGTTACGAGCGTCTCGGGCGGACCAAGAAGGACAACCTGGCCGCGGCGGTCGACCGCGAGCGCGTGCGCGTCATGCTCGGGCTCAAGACACGCCTCTGGATCATGGGCACGGTCGGCGCCATCGCGGTCTTCGTCGGCCTCTTCGGCACCGTCATCGGCATCCAGAACGCCTTCCGCCGCATGGCCGAGTCGGGCTCCAACGAGATGAAGGTCGTCTCGGGCGGCCTGACCGAGGCGCTGTACGCCACCGCGGCCGGCATCCTGGTCGCCGTCGAGGCGGTGGTCCTCTACAACTTCTTCAACCAGCGCCTCACCCGCATCGCGGTCGAGCTCAAGATGCTGACCGACGAGTTCCTCGAGCAGCTCGACGAGCACGGGCCCAAGGCTGCCCGCAGCGCGCTGCAAAAAGACGACGGCGAGAGCGCGGAGGACTAGCGTGGCAATCGCGAAGCTGCCTGACGCGGATCTCGATGGCGGCGAGGAGACGATCTTCTCCGAGATCAACGTCACCCCGCTGACCGACATCTTCCTGGTCCTGCTCCTCATCTTCATGGTCGGCTCCACCCTGGCGGTGAAGAAGGCCAAGGACGACATGAAGAGCGAGAAGAGCCAGGGGCTCAAGGTCAACCTGCCGTCCGGCGCGGCCCAGGAGATCGACCCGGGCCGCAAGTCGATCATCGTCGGCATCCAGAAGAACGGCCAGCTGCTCATCAACGGCGTGGCCGTCGTCGACGCCGATCTCGACCGCTACTTCCAGAGCGCCTTCACCACCGACAAGGACACCCAGGTCGTCATCAAGGCCGACGCCGGCGTCAACCACGGTCGTGTCGTCGGGGTGATGGAACGCGCCAAGCAGGTCGGCCTGACCCGCCTGGCCATCGCCACCAAGGGCGGCGGGTAGCCGGCGCGGTAGCCGCCCGGGCCTACATCCCGAACTTCGACAGCTTCTTGTGCAGGCCCTCGCGCGTGATGCCGAGGACCTGGGCGGTGCGGGTCTTGTTGTTGTCGTTCTCGCGCAGGGCCTCGGTGAGGAGCCAGCGCTCGACCTGCTCCATCATCTCGCGCAGGGTGCCCTTCTTGGGCGCGATGCGCGACAGGGTGCCCTCGACCTTGCGGATCTGCGGCGACAGCTCGCCGACCTCGATCCAGGACTCCGACTCGGTCTGGATGACGAGGCGCTGGATCTCGTTCTCCAGCTCGCGGATGTTGCCCGGCCAGGCGTAGCTCTTGAGCGCGTCGAGCGCCTCCTGCGACAGGCCGGCCAGGCTGCGCCGGTACTCCTGCGAGTAGCGCTTCAGGAAGTGCTCGGCCAGGAGCGAGATGTCGTCGCGCCGCTCGCGCAGGGGCGGCAGCCGGATGGGGAACACCATGAGGCGGTAGTACAGGTCCTGGCGGAACGCGCCGCGCTCCACCTCCGCGGCCAGGTCGCGGTTGGTGGCGCAGATGATGCGGACGTCGACCTGCTTCTCGCTGGTCGACCCGACCGGGCGGATGGTGCCCTCCTGCAGGGTGCGCAGCAGCTTGGCCTGCAGGGTCAGCGGCATCTCGCCGACCTCGTCGAGGAACAGCGTGCCGCCGTCGGCGATCTCGAACAGGCCCTTCTTGTCGGAGTCGGCGCTGGTGAAGGAGCCCTTCTTGTGGCCGAACAGCTCCGACTCGAGCAGGTTCTCGGGCAGCGCGGCGCAGTTCTGGGCCACGAACAGCTTGTCGTTGCGGCGCGACTGGTAGTGGATGCCGCTGGCGATGAGCTCCTTGCCGGTGCCGGTCTCGCCCTCGATGCAGACAGTGGCGCGGGTGTCGAGCACCTTCTCCAGCTGGGCGAGCACGTCGCGCATCGCCTGCGACTGGCCGATGATGCTCTCGAAGCGCCGCTTCTCCTCGCGCCGCTTGAGGTAGCGGTTCTCGCCGCGCAGCCGCTCCTCGGCCACGCGCAGGCGCGACACCAGCCCGGCGTTGTCGAGCGCGAGCGCGGCGTGGGCGCCGAGCAGGAGCGAGACCTCGAGGTCCGACTCGGTGAACATGCCGGCCGAGTCGCGGTTGTCGGCCTGGATGAGCCCGGTGATCTCGTCGCTGCGCCACAGCGGCACGGCCACGATGGACAGGATCTGCCCGCCCATGATCGACTCGGAGGTGGCCATCTCCTCGGCCGCGTTGGCGGTGAGGATGGCGGCGCGGTCGTCGAGCACGCGGCGCAGCACCGCCCGACTGGCGCGGATCGGATCGGCCGTCGGGCGGGCCGACGAGCCCTCGCCCGACGACGGGGCGCGGCGCGGGCGGCCATCGCGCTGGCGGGCCAGCGCAACCGTGAAGCGGTCCTTGTCGCTGTCGGAGCGAAGCAGCACCGACACGTGGGTGGCGCGCGGCAGGAGCTGGAAGGCGGCGTCGACCACCGCGTCGAGCGCGTCGGTCATCTCGACGCGGGTCGACAGCGGCGACAGCGCCTTGTAGATGCGCAGCGCGCTGGCCGGATCGTCCTCGACCCGGTCCGTCACCTTCGGCAGATCGACGATCGAGCGCGAGGCGATCAGGCGGTCGCCCAGGTCGCCCGCGCCGTCGGAGGTCAGCTCCGGCAGTCCCACCCGCATCACCACCGGCCCGGCCGGATCGCCGAGGTGGAGGCAATCGCCCGACTTCAGGCTGACTTCCCAGTCCACCGACGCGTCGACGTTGAGCACCTCGTCGCCGCGGCGCACCGCCGAGCCGTTCGTCGACCGCAGATCGCGGTAGATGAACTGGTCTCCTTCGATGAAGATCTGTCCATGCTGCCCGGACAGATGGTAGTCGTGCAGCACCAGAGAGTTGGTGGCGGCGCGGCCCAGCGAGATGGTGCTGTCTTCGAACTTGAAGACGTGGCCGCGTGCACTTCCCTCAAGAATTTCGAGGACAATCACAGCGGTCGCGACGGGTTGTGCTGTGCCGGACTGTGCATGACCGGGACAGCGACGGTCTCAGCGGCGGAAGTATAACGGAATTGGTTCTGCGCGCGCAGATCCGAGCCGGCTATACTAGCCGCTTTCCCTCCGCGGTATGTCAGTGATTTCTAGACTGATTCTTGTGCAGCCGGACACGCTTTTGCGCGAGTCGCTGCGCTTCGGTTTCGAGCGCGAAGGGGTGGCGGTGGCGACGTGCGGACCGGGCGACGCGTTCGATCCGGACCTGTTCGACAAGCCGGTGCAGCTGGTCATCGCGGGCGGCCGCACGGGCGACGAGGCGCGATCGGTGCTCGCGCTCCTGCGCGCGGTGCTGTCGGACGCGGCGCTCAAGCCGCCGGTGCTCTACGTCGGCAACGGCATCCCGCGCGCGCAGGCGCTGGACGAGGGCGCCACCGAGTTTCTGGGCCAGCCGGTGTTCGTGCGCGACGCGGTCACCGTCGCGCGGCTGCTGGCCAGCCGCAAGCCGGACCACCCGGCGGTCCTGACCGGCAACCTGGGCGAGCACTTCGGCCTCTTCTACCTGGTGCGCGCCATCTCGGCGCTGGGCCGGCGCGGCGTGCTGACCCTGGTGCGCGGGATGCGGCGCGGCGAGCTGCGCTTCTGGGATGGCGAGGTGACGTCGGCCCAGGTCGGGCCGCTGCACGGGCTGGCCGCGCTGCACCAGCTGCTGCTGTGGACCGAGGGTCGCTTCGAGCTGCGGCCCGAGGACGTGGTGCGGCGCCAGCAGATCCCGCTCTCGCCGGCGGAGCTGTTCGCCGACGCCGAGCGCTTCCTCAGCGAGATCGTCTCCGTCGCCGGCAAGGTGACGCTGTCGGCCTGCTACGCGGTGGACGGGCAGCAGCTGGCGCGCGTGAGCGGCCGCATCCCGCCCGAGGTCACCGCGGTGCTCAAGCTGTTCGACGGCAGCCGCACCCTGGCCGACGTGGTCGAGGACTGTCAGTTCCGCGTCTTCGAGACGCTGCGCATCGCCAACCGCCTGAGCGAGATCGGCCTCATCCAGCTGCGCTCGCCCGGCCGCGCCGACGAGAGAGATCACGCCGCGCTCGCCATCGACGAGTGGAAGACGCCGGCGCCGACAGCTTCGAGCGACGAGCGGCCGGGCCGCGGCCCCGGATACGTCGTGGTCGGCAAGCCGGGGCAGGGCGGCGGCGCGGGCGGGCCCGTCGGAGCGGGTGGGCACGGCGGTCCGGGCGGGTTGACCACCGCCGAGGAGCGCCGCCAGGCGTCGCACGGCGGGCACCGACACAAGCACAAGAAACACCGGGCGCGCACGGCGCCCGGCGCGGCCAGACAGGAGTCGCGGGACGGCGTGCCAGCGGTGCCGCCGCCCTCGGGTGCGGCGGCCGAGCAGACAGCGCCGCTGGAGGTGGACTGGGCCCAGGTCATTCCGGGCGCGGTCGGGTCGGAGCTGGCGGTGTCGCCGGTGGTGCCGTCGTCGGCCGCCGCTGGTGAGATCAGCGTGGCCGCAGTGCCGGTATCGGCCGCTGCGCCGCGCGAGCGGATCGACGTGTCCGCGCCCGCCGGTCAGGCGGGGCGGACCCAGCCTGCACGCGAGGAGCCGATATTGCTGACAAGGAAGGCGACCGACGGAGCGACGGCGCGGGCGGGGACGGAGGCGCCGGCAAGGCCGGCCATGGAAGCGGTCATCGAACCAGTTACTGAACCGGTTCGAGAACCGGTCATCGAGCTGGTCAAGCCGGCCGGATCGGTCCCGACCCGGGCGCCGACGAAAGCCCCGGCCCCGGCGCGGCTACCGTCGTTTGCCGAGCCCCGCAAGGCGACGGCGCCGCCGAACGCCCGCCCGTCGACCAAGCCGGCCCGCGCCCCGAGCCACCCGAAGACCTTCTCCGCCGAGGAGGAGGCCTTCTTCGCCGAGGGCGCCGAGCTGGCCGAGCCGCAGCAGGAGTCGTTCGACGACCTCGACGACGGCTACCTGCCCCAGGGCTTCTGGCGGCGTCTGTTTCGCAGTCCGCACCGGCCGGTCACGCCCCGCAAGCGCCGGTAGCGCGCCCGACGATCACGAAGACGTCGACGTGAACGAAGACGTGATCATCTTCGCGCCGATCGACTAGCCCGGGCCTTCAGCCCACACAAGCTCCACGCCGACCTGGGAGCTGGTGACCTTGAGCGAGAACTTCTGGGCGCCGGGGCGCAGCAGATTTACGGTGCGGGGGAAGCGGGCGACGTAGGGCTCGTGGAAGTCGCCCAGGCCCGGGAAGTCGGCGGCGATCTCGCTGCGCGGGCGGCGGTCGCGCTTGATCTCGCTGGCCACGATCTCGGCGCCGGCCGAATCGACCAAAGCCACGCGCCAGACCGAGCGGGGGCCCTTCTGCAGCTCGTTGAGGCGGCGGTCGTAGGTCGCGACCAGGAGCATGACCTCGTAGTTCTGCTGGTCGTCGGCCTTCTCGCGCGCGGTGAGCGCCGCGACCTCGCTGGCCGGCAGCTTGTTGTGCTCGGCCCGGTACTGCACGTAGGCGGCGCGCCACTCGGGCGACTTGAAGGTGGCCACCACGTCGAGCGCCTGGTCGAAGACGTTGCCGCGCTCGTCCGGGCCGGTGCGCTCGCGCGCGTGGCGGGTCCACTTGCGGTTGACGTCGGGGTACTCGCCGGCCCGGGCCGGCCACCTGTCGCTGAGCTGGATCGGCGCTGGCGACGAGGCGCACGCGGCGAGCGCGGCGACCAGTGAGGTGACGGCGGCGAGGGCGCGGATGCTCATGGCATGAAGTCGTGGCGGGTGAACAGCGACGAGACCGGGACCTGCTCCGCGATCGCCTCGCGGCCGCCTTCGTCGCGGTCAACCAGCGCCAGCGCACAGACCACCGTCAGGTCGGCCGCGCGCGCCCGCTCGACGGCGCGCAACGTGGAGGCGCCGGTGGTGATGACATCGTCCACGATCACCGCGGCCATGCCCGCGCGCAGCTGGCCGCCCTCCAGCCACTGGCCGCTGCCGTGCCCCTTGGGCTCCTTGCGCACCAGGAAGCCGGTGAGCGGGCGGCCGGCGATGAAGCTCAGCGTCGAGATCGCGCTGACCAGCGGGTCCGCGCCCAGGGTCAGGCCGCCGACCGCCTCGGCCTGCGGCGCCAGCCGATCGATGGCCGCGCGCATGAGCTGGCCGATCAGGAAGTGTCCCTCGGCGGTGAGGCTGACCCTCCGGCAGTCGATGTAGAAGTCCGACTGGCGGCCGGACGACAGCGTCACGGTCTTGCGCTCGAACGCCAGGCGGCGCAGCACGTCGAGCAGCCGGTCGCGCTGAGGTTCGAGGCCGGGGAGGAGGAGAGAGGAAACTGGCGAGGCGCCTGCGTCGGTCATGTCGTGGTCGTGTCGGTCTCGGTTCAGCCGCGGTGGCCGATCTCGGTCACCGGCAGCGGTGGCATCGGCCGTCGCACGCCGGGACCGCGCGACTTTACCTCGACGCGTCGCAGCGGCGCGCTGGCCGGAGCCGGCGGCAAGAGGTTGACCCGGCCGTCCACCTCGGCGGCCGCGTCGATGTCGATCTCCGGGGCGCGCAGATCGCCGACGACGCGCCCGCCGGCCGCCACCGCGATGGTGGAGGAGCAGACCAGGTCGCCGAAAACCTCACCGGAGACCACCGCCGAGCGGGCCCGTACGCTGGCCCGGCAGGTCGCGCCGCGGGCCACCATCAGGGACCCGCCGACCTGGATACGTCCGTCCACCTGGCCCTCGACCAGGAGGTCGTGGGGCGTCTCGATGAGCCCATCCACTCGGGTTTCGCGCGGGATCACGGCGAGCTGCACCGGCACCGCAACACGGTAGCACACTCGCGGTCGCGATGATCCGGGGGGCGGCGCTTCGCGTGCATGGGGCGGTTTGACGCGCGCCGCGCCAGCTACTATAGGTTTGAACGCCCCGTGTATCTCGTCGCCGACAGACAGAGCGAGCCGGTCGAGTCGATCGAGCAGCTGATGCAGTACTTCGCCCGCGGCAGCAAGCCGCGCTCGGCGTGGCGCATCGGCACCGAGCACGAGATGATCGGGGTCTACAGCGCGGGCCCGGAAGCTGGCCGCGCGCCGCCCTACGGAGGTGAGCGCGGGATCGCCGCCATCTTCCGCTCCTTCGTGGAGAGCGGCTGCTGGGAGCCGGTTCTCGAGGGACAGGACATCATCGCGCTGGTGTGCGCCGGCGCGCAGATGACGTTCGAGCCGGGCGGCCAGCTCGAGCACGCGCTGCGCCCGCTCGATCACGCCGACGAGCTGTGCGCGGCGATCGCCAAGAACGTGACCCAGGTGGCCGAGCCGTCGGCGCGCCTCGGCCTGTCCTGGCTGTCGGTCGGCTTCCGGCCGTTCGGCAGGCTCGAGGACGTGCCGTGGATGCCGAAGCGGCGCTACGAGCTCATGCGCGAGTACATGCCCACGCGCGGCGCGCTCGCCCACGAGATGATGAAGCGCACCGCCACCGTGCAGGTCAACCTGGACTTCGGCGATCCGGACGACGCCGCGTCCAAGCTGCGCTGCGCGATGGGCACGACCTCGATCCTGACCGCGATCTTCGCCAACTCGCCGGCGGTCAACGGGCAGCTGACCGACTACCAGAGCTATCGCTCGCGCATCTGGCTCGACACCGATCCGGATCGCTGCGGCCTGCTGCCGTTCGCGTTCGAGGACGGCGACGTGTTCCGCGCCTACACCGAGTGGGCGCTGGACGTGCCGATGTTCTTCCTCCACCGCGGCGACTATCGCCCGTCCGGCGGCATCACCTTCCGCCGCTTCATGCGCGAGGGCTACGCCGGCGAGCGCGCCACCATGGACGACTGGGCGCTGCACCTGTCGACGCTGTTCCCGGAGGCGCGGCTCAAGACGTACATGGAGGTGCGCGGCTGCGACGCCGGGTCGTTCGAGATGATCGCGGCGCTCGGCGTTCTGGCCCGCGGCCTGCTGTACGACGACGAGGCCCGCCGCCAGGCCATCGCCCTGACCGAGAAGCTCGACTTCGCCAGCCGGCTGCAGCTGGTGCGCGACGTGCCGCGCACCGGGCTGGCCACGCCGGTCGGCGGCACGCGCCACACGATCGGGGACCTCGCGCGCGATCTCCTGCTCATCGCCGCCGAGGGGGTTGCCCGCCAGCAGCCGACCGAGCTTCGCTACCTCGATCCGGTGAAGACCATCGTCGAGGAGGGCCGCACCCAGGCCGATCGCCTGGCCGATATGTGGCGCGACAGCGGCGGCGACATCGAGCGGCTGATCCAGGCCATGTCCTACCCGGGCCTGACCGACGCGCCGCAGTAGCGCGCTACCGGTAGGGGCCGCCCTTGTCGTCGCGGCCGCCGACGATCTCGCGCACCAGGTTCCCGTCCACCGGAATGGCCTCAGGATCGCGGGTGTAGAGCTCGGTGTAGCCGCACGCCTTGCAGATGTAGGCCTGCACCAAGCCGGTCACCACCGGCTCGCCGCCGGGCAGGGGGAAGCCCTCGATCGGCTGCGGGACGCGCGCGATGCGCCAGGCCTCGATCTGGCCGTACTGGTCGACCTGCTGGTCGATGCGGCTCAGGTGCAGGATGCGCTCGTTCTGGCACTTCGGACAGGTGTGAGTCCGACGCATGCGCGCCTACGATTTGGTGCGCCAGAGGCGGTGAAGCAGCCCGCGCCGCGCCGTGTCCTGGCCGTTGTCGCCCGCGGCCGGCGCCTTCATGGCCAGCGGAGCCAGGTCGGCGGAGGCGTCCTTCTCCGGCGGGCGATCCATCGGCGGGGCCGGAAGGTCGTCGTCGGCGAGGGCCTCGTCCAGGCTCATGGTGCGGGTGGGCGCTGCCGGCGCCGTCGCAGCGGGCGCCGACGGAGCGACCGGCGCCGGCGGAGCGACCGGCTCGGCCTCGTGCGCGTCGCTGTTGCCGCGGGCATACGGGCCGCTGTGCGCGCGGCGCTCGACCGGGGCGCCGCCCAGGCGCTCGGCCAGCTCGATCGACGCCGCGTCCACCGTGATCTCGATCGGCACCGCGCCCTGGTCGAGCAGCTCGGCCAGCTGGCGATCGAGCTGGTCGCCGCCGGCATCGCCGCGCGCATCGTTCCGCGCAGCGCCGGCGTCGCGGCCGGCCAGCGTCCGCGCGCGCGCCACGGCGGCGCGCACCATCGGCGGATCGGCGGTGCGCGGCGTCGATGGGGAGCGCGGCGTCACGATGCGGACCGCAGTGCGCGGCGCGGCTCGCCTTTCAACGCGCGGCGCGGCCGGCTCGTCATCGGGCGGCGCGGCCCGCTCATCGCGCGCCTCGGCTCGCTCGTCATCGCGCGCCTCCGGGGCCGGCGCGGGCGGCTCCGCATCGCGCGGCGGAGGCCCGGTCATCGCCGACGGACGGGTCAGCGCGCGCAAGAGCTCGCCGCGCAGCCGATCGTCGTCGCGCGCACCATCGCCGTCACGCCCCGGCAGGCTCGTCGCCTGCGCGGCCGGCTCCGGCGTCACCGCCTCCGGCACCGACTCGGGCACCGACTGCGGCTGCTCTCCATCCAGCCACGACATCGCCGGCGGGCGCCCCAGGTCGACGGTCTGGCGGCTGTGCGCGCTGTCGGGCGCGGCCGCCGGGCCGGTCGGAGCCGCGCCCACCACTGAAGCGGCCGGCGCGATCGGCATCGCGCCCAGACCCATCATCGTCGCGCGCGGATCGGGGATCGCGTGGTCGTCGTGCTCGCCGATGGCGCGCCGGTGCTCGATGATGCGGTCGAGCACCGGCCAGCTCTCCTCGCTGAGCTCGACGAACTGGATGCCCATGCCGTGCGGCTCGTCGGGCCGGTTGCGATCGTACTCGCGGATCCACCGCACCTGGCCCGAGCCCTCGATCACCGGCGACTCGTCGGCCAGCCGGATCTCGAACCACAGCTCGGTGCCGCGCGGCTTGGGGTTGCGGCTCGACAGGAACATGCCGCCGCGGCTGATGTTGATGGCGAACTTGGAGATGAACTGGTCGACCGCCTGATAGCGCAGGCGGATGCGCAACGCGACGGGCACGCGTACCGTTGCGCGCTTGTCTTGGTCGTTCATTCTGGCAGTCCGGCCGAACTCTCCCTGTCGACCCCGGTAGCGAGCAGTATCCCGCCTGGCCGCATGGCCGTCAAATCTGCTCGCCAGCCGGCGTCTAGCTGTTCTGCGCCCAGGCCTGGACCAGCTCGCGCGCGCGGGCGAGGGCTTCCGGGACCTTGTTCGCGTCCTTGCCGCCGCCCTGGGCCATGTCGGGGCGTCCGCCGCCCTTGCCGCCCACCACCTTGGCGACCGAGTCCAGGAGCTTCCCGGCGTGGAAGCGGTCGGTCAGGTCGGGGGTGACCATGGCCAGCAAGCTGACCTTGTCCGGCCCGATCCCGGCCAGCACGATGACGCCCGAGCCGATGCGGTTCTTGAGGTTGTCGCCGGTCTCGCGCAGGGCGCGCACATCGTCCACCTCGGTCGAGACGACCAGCAGCTTGATGCCGCCCACCTCGGACACCTCGCTCATCAGATCGCGCGCGCCGCCCGCGGCCAGCTTGGCCTTGAGGGCGGCCACCTCGCGCTCGAGCTGGCGCGCCTCGCCCGAGAGCCGCTCGACCCGGCCGGCCACCTCCAGCGGCGCGACCTTGAGCTGGGCCCCGGCGCGGCCTAGCTCGCCCTCCAGGCGGCGCAGGTAGGCCAGCGCGCCCTCGCCGGTCACCGCCTCGATGCGGCGCACACCTTGCGCGATGCCCGACTCGGACACGATCTTGAACAGGCCGATGTCGCCCGCCCGGCGCACGTGGGTGCCGCCGCAGAACTCGAGCGACTCGCCGCCGATGCGGACCACGCGCACCTTCTCGCCGTACTTCTCGCCGAACATGGCGACCGCGCCGCGCGCGCGCGCCTCCGACACCGGCAGCACCTCGGTGAGAGACTCGTTGTTGCGCCAGATCTCGGCGTTGACCAGGTCCTCGATCCTCTGCTGCTGCTCGGCGGTCAGCGGCCGCGAGTGGGCGTAGTCGAAGCGCAGGCGGTCCGGCGCCACCAGCGAGCCCTTCTGGGCCACGTGCTCGCCCAGCACCTGCTTGAGCGCCAGGTGCAGCAGGTGCGTGGCCGAGTGGTTGGCGCGCACGCGTTCGCGGCGCTCGTCGTCCACCACCAGCTCGAGCGTGTCGCCGACGGCGAGCGTGCCGGCCTCGATCTCGCCGACGTGGATGATCGTCTCGCCGCCCGGCTTGATGGTGTCGACGATGCGGACGCGCGCGCCGCCGGCCGACGTGGCGAGCCCGGTGTCGCCGATCTGGCCGCCCGCCTCGCCGTAGAACGGCGTGCGGTCGCAGGCGAACGCCACCTGGTCGCCGGTCTTGGCGCGCTCGACCACCGCGCCGGTGCTGGCCAGCGCGACCACCTTGCCGGTGCCGGTCACGCCGCGCCCCTCGTAGCCGAGGAACTGGGTCGGGCCGGCCTTCTGGGCCAGCTCCTTGAGCACGCTGGCGACCGCCTGGTCGTCGGAGCGGAAGCGCGAGCGGTCGCGCGCCTGGCTCAGCTGCTCCTTGAAGCCGGCCTTGTCGATGGTGAAGCCGCGCTCCTGGGCGATGATCTCGGTCAGGTCATCGGGGAAGCCGTAGGTGTCGTAGAGCTGGAAGACCTGGGCGCCCGGCACCTCGCGCACGCCGCTCTCGGCCCATGCGCTCGAACTCTTCCTCCAGGATGCCGAGGCCGCGGTCGAGCGTGTCGCGGAAGCGCTTCTCCTCCTCGAGGGTGAGCTCGCCGATGATGGCGGCCCGGTCGCGCAGCTCGGGAAACGTGTCGCCCATGCGATCGATCACCGCCGCGCACACGCGGTGCATGAACGGCTCCTGGATGCCGAGCAGCTTGCCGTGCCGCACGGCGCGCCGGAAGATGCGGCGCAGCACGTACTCGCGCCCGGTCTTGTCCGGGAACACGCCGTCGGCGATGAGGAAGGCCGTGGCCCGCGCGTGGTCGGCGATGACCCGCATCGACATGTCGCTCTGCGGATCGGCGCCGTAGCGCACCTTCGCGATGTCGCTGGCCAGCGCGATGAGCGGCGTGAACAGGTCGGTGTCGTAGTTGGACTGCACGCCCTGGACGACCGACGCGACGCGCTCGAGCCCGGCGCCGGTGTCGATCGACGGGGCCGGCAGCTTGTCGAGCGGACCGCCGACCACCTTGCGCTCGTACTGCATGAAGACGAGGTTCCAGATCTCGACCCAGCCGTCCCAGGCCGCCTGCGGCGAGCTGGTCTGCGGCAGCGCGCCGGGCTCGCCGGCCATGTGGAAGTGGATCTCCGAGCACGGGCCCATCGGGCCGGTGTCGCCCATCTGCCAGAAGTTCTCCGACTTGCCCAGCCCGATGATCCGCGTCGTCGGGGAAGCCGGTCACGCGCTTCCAGATGTCGCGCGCCTCCTTGTCGGCCGGCACGCCCATCGCCTTGTCGCCGTTGAACACGGTGATGACCAGGCGCTGCGGGATCGAGCCCGAAGCGGCCGGTCAGGAGCTCCCAGGCCCAGGCGATCGCGTCCTCCTTGAAGTAGTCGCCGAACGAGAAGTTGCCCAGCATCTCGAAGAAGGTCTGGTGCCGCGGCGTCTTGCCCACCTCGTCGAGGTCGTTGTGCTTGCCGCCGGCGCGCACGCACTTCTGCGACGTGGTCGCCCGCTTGATCGCGCGCGTCTCCCGGCCGGTGAACACGTCCTTGAACTGGACCATGCCGGCGTTGGTGAACAGCAGCGTGGGGTCGTTCTCCGGCACCAGCGCCGACGAGCGCACCCGCTCGTGGCCGCGCTCGGCGAAGAAGTCGAGGAAGGCGGACCGGACCTGGTCGGCTTTCATGATCCGGGAAAGCTACCAGAAACCGCCCGCGCCAGGCGCCGGTCAGAACAGCACGCCGGCCGTCGCGTAGACGCCGAGATAGCGGTCCCGGGCCGCCGTGACGTCCTGCATGCCGTCGCCGGTGCGATCGGTCAGGTCGCCGTTGCCCTCGAAGTCCAGGCTGTACTGCGCGTAGCGGGCGCCGGCCCGGGCGATCAGGTTGTCGGTGAGCTTGAGCTCGCCGCCCAGGTCGGCCTCGAAGGCGAACACGCTTGTCTCGCCGTACTGGTCGTCGTCCTGGATCTGCCCCGCGTCGAGCACGTAGACGTAGCGCCCCTCGGCCAGCAGGGCCAGGCTCTCGCCCAGCGGCACCCGCAAGCCGATGCCGGGATCGAGATACGAGTACTCGACGTCCGGGATCTCGATGGCATCCGGGTTCTCGGCCTCGGTCTCGTCGATGTTGAACGACATGCGGTTGTAGCGCACGCCCAGCTTGAGCGTGGGCCCGGTCGCGCTGCCGAAGTTCCACCGGTAGACAAGGCCGCCGCCGAAGCGCAGCTGCTCGGTGGGCAGGTCGCCGCCGACCCCCTCGAGCCGCGACTTGATGAGCAGCACCTTGTCCACGACCAGGCTGATGCCGAAGTCGCGGGCGACGCCGTCGCCGCTCCGCTGCACCAGCGCCATCGGATAGAGCTCTGCGGCCGCGTACACGCCCGGCACCAGCGCGCCGTCGTATCCCTGCGGCGTGTCTTGCAGACCGTCGGCGATGGTGAAGTCGAGCTTGCGGCTGACGAAGCTGACGCCGGCCACTGTCTCGATGCCGCTGTCGCGCGGGTCGCGCTCCGGCGGGGCGGCCGGCCGCGACACGGAGCCAAGCTCGTCGGAGCCGGCCTTCATCTGCGCGATGGCCACCCGGCGGCGCCGCTCGCGGGCACGCGCGCGCTCGCGGGCCGCCTCGCGGGCCGCCTCGCGCTCCGCGGCCGGATCGGGCGGCGGCGGCGTCTCGACCGGCGGCGGCGCTGTCTCGGGCGTCGCCGCCGTGCCGGCCTGCGCCCGCTCCCTCGGCGGCGGCCACCGGCTCGTCGGCCGGGTTCTCGCTGCCCGGCTCCGGCAGGTCGTTCAGCACCGCCTTGAGCTCTCGCTCCAGCTTGCGCCGGGCCGCCGTGTTGAGCCGTCCGCGCTTGAGCGCCACGCTGATGCCGTCGCCCACCACCTCGCCGCTGCGCCCCTCCACGATCTGCAGGGTCAGGCGATACTTGCGGCCGCGCTTGCTCACCTTGCCGGTGATGACGCCGTGGGCCTGGAGGCGCCTGGCCACCTTGGACACGCCGCCGGCGTCCGGCTTGTAGCCCTCGACCTGCTTGGCCGCGGCCACGTACGCCTTCTTGCCGATGACCGCGGCCTGCTTCTTGAGGATCTTGACGACGCCGCGCTGCACCTTGGCGCCCTTGGGGCCGCCGATGTCGAGCACCACGACTCGCTTCTTGGCGGCGTCGGCCGCCTCGGCCGCCCCGCCCAGGCAGAGGGCGAGGGCCAGGAGCCCGGCGCAGCGGCGGACCAGGGCCCGCGCCGGCCAGCTACTTGCCAAACCGTTCGATCTCGAGCTCACTGCTGCGTCCTTTCGCCGGCCGGGGGCCGCTGGCGAGCGCGGACTGACTCGACTGAGCCGCCGTGTCCCACTCGTCGCCGGCGCCGCCCGACACGCCGCGGAACAGCAGCGCGAAGTCGGACGGGCTGGTCGAGTGGCGGACCGCCTCCTCGTAGGTGATGTGCCGGGCCTTGACCAGGTCGGCGAGGCTCTGGTCGAAGCTGACCATGCCGTACGGGTGCCGGCCCTGGGTGATGGCCTCCTTGATCTCGCGGGTACGCACCGGGTCCTCGATCATCTCACGGACCCGCTCGGTGTTGACCATGATTTCCAGGCCCGGGACCATCCCCTTGCCGTCCGCGCGCGGGATCAGGCGCTGCGACAGCACGCCGCGCAGCACGGAGGCCAGACTGAGCCTCACATGCTGCTGCTGGTGGGTCGCGAACATCGAGATGATGCGGTTGACGGTCTCGGTCGCGTCCACGGTGTGGAGCGTGGACAGGACCAGGTGCCCGGTCTCGGCGGCCGTGATCGCGATCTCGGTCGTCTCCAGATCCCGCATCTCGCCCACCAGGATGACGTCCGGGTCCTGGCGCAGGGCGGCGCGCAGCGCGCGCGAGAACGAGCGGGTGTCGAAGCCGACCTCGCGCTGGTTGATGACCGATCGCTTGTCGCGGAACGTGTACTCGATCGGGTCCTCGACCGTGACGATGTGGCAGGCCTTGCGCTGGTTGATGTAGTCGACCATCGCGGCCAGCGTGGTGGACTTGCCGGAGCCGGTCACGCCGGTGACCAGCACCATGCCGCGCGCGTTCTCGGCCAGGCGCAGCACCGTGTCCGGAAGGTGCAGGCGCTCGAACGGCGGCACCTCGGGCGGGATGAGCCGCATCACCATGCCGACCGTGCCGCGCTGCTGGAACAGGTTGACCCGGTAGCGCACGCCGTCGGACGTGCTGTAGGCCAGGTCGACGTCCATCGCGGTCTCGAACTCGGCGCGCTGCCGATCGTTCATCATGTGCATGGCGAACGTGGCGATCGACTCGCGGCTCAGGGCGGGCACGTCGCGCACGGTGCGCAGCTCGCCCTTGATGCGAAAGATGGGCGGCAGACCTGCCTTGAGGTGCACGTCCGATGCCCCGAGCTGTCGCGCCGCCGTCAGCACACGCTCCAGAAGCTGGCTGGAGCTCATCCCCCGACCCCCACGAGCTGCTTCACCGCACGATGGTAACACGGGGTCCTCGGGCATCCGCGGCATGAGACGGCGCGTTCTACGGCGCAGAGCCTCCTGCTACTATGAGGCCAATGCGCTGCCCGCACTGCGCCGGAGAGATACCCGCCGGGTCGCGCTTCTGCGGCATCTGCGGGCGCGGCATCGCTCCGCCCTCCGACGGTCGCGGGCCGGCCGAGCCTGGCTGGGGTGCGGGACATCCGGCGCGCGCGGAGTCGGCCGTCGACTCGGTGTCTCTGTTCGAGCTGCCGTCGTCGCGGTCCGGGCGGCGGGCGAAGCTCGCGCTGATCCTGGTGCTGGACGCGATCCTGGCCGGCGCCGGCGTGGTCATGCTGCTGGCCTACCTGGAGGCGCGCCGCGCGTCGAAGCCGCCGTCGTCGCGCTCGGACGGCGCCGGTGGCAGCGAGCGCGGCAAGGTCGAGGTACTACCGCCGACCAGGGTGTCGCCCTCGCCGGGTGCGGTGCCGGCTCAGCCCGCGTCCGCGCCGGTGGCGCCGGAGTCGGAGCCCGCGCCGCCGCCCGCGGACAAAGAGCCCCCCGGGGGCGAAGCGGCGCCGGATACACGGGCGAGACCTCGCCCGCCCAGCAGCAAGCCGAGGCCCAAGGCCAGGCGAAGCGACAGGTCGGATGCGCGTCGCGGTCAGGAGTCGACCGGAGACACCCTGGCAGGGTCGGCGCCGGAGTGGGAGTCGGAGGTCACCGACCGGCTGCGCGAGGTGGTCAACAGCCACCAGGAGGATCTCGAGCGCTGCTACCTCTCCACCACCAACTCGGACGATCCTGACGCGGCGCTCGAAGGTAGAATAGATATCCGCTTCACGCTCATGTCAGACGGCACCGCCGCCAACGTCTCACCGACCGCCAACACGACCGGATCCGCCGAGCTGGCTGACTGCGTCGTCGATCTGTTCCGCAGCTGGACGTTTCCCGGCGGCACTCCTGAGCCGCTAGAGCTGGAGTGGCCGTTCTTGTTCCGCGCACCGGTCGCAACGGCACAGCAGTGAACGATCCAAGAGCGATGCAGTCGAGGACGCCGCACCCCGGTGAGGTGGGCGAGGTGCGCGCGCGCACCGCGACAGCGCGCCCGGCGACCGATCACAGCGTGAGCGGCTCGTTCACCCGCGAAGTCGTGGGAGCCGAGATCCTTGTCATCGATCGCGACGAGAACGTGCGCGAGGGGATGAGCGAGGTGCTGTCGGAGGCCGAGCTCAACGTCACCGCGGTGGGCGACGCGGAGCAGGCGCGCGAGCTGCTCGGCCGCCGCTTCTTCTCGGTCGTCGTCGTCGACTTCGACACGCCGGCTCCCGGGGCCGGGCTGCAGACCGCGGCGATGGTGCGCGAGGCGGCGCCGAAGTCCGCGCTGGTGGTGCTGGCGCCGCGCCTGTCGTACGAGGACGCGGTGGCCGCGATCCGGGCCGGCGCCGTCGATGTCATCCTCAAGTCCCCCGACTCGGTGGCCGGCCTGGTCGAGCGCATCTTCGAGGCCGCGGCGCGCGCGCTGGAGCGGCGCCACGTCGACCTGGTGCTGCGCGACGTGCGCGACACCTACGAGGAGATGCTCAAGCACTTCCTCGACGCCGAGCGGCGCGCCATCGACGCCGAGGAGCGCATGACCGGGCGAGCCGAGCGCGGCGAGGCGGAGAGCGATCCGGAGATCCGCATCCTGGTCGTGGCCCGGCTGGTCGAGGTGGCCGAGGAGATGGCGGCCCGGGCCGCGCCGCCCTACGTCATCACCGCGGCGCGCTCAGGCGGCGAGGCGCTCGATCGCTGCGGCTCGTCCCGCTACCACGTGGTCATGATCTCCGACGACCTGCACGACCTGCCGCCGTCGATGGTGGCGCGCAGCATCCAGGCCTCGAGCGGAGAGACGATGGTCGTCGGCCTGACCGGCTCGGCCACCGGCGCGGTGCTCGACATGATCGAGGGGGAGCGGCGCGTTCGTCTGGCCGACCGCATCGGCAGCCCCGACGAGCTGCTGGCCACCCTGGACGGCGTGACCGAGGTCTTCCGCGTGCGCGAGCGCGAGCGCCGCTACCTGCAGGCCATCCGCGAGCGCCACTACGATCTGCTGCGCCGCTACGCGACCCTCAAGTCCCGCATCGACCTGATCGTCGGCGGCGAGTAGGCCGCGCGGACTACCGCGGGTGCTCGAGGGGCAGGTTGACCAGCACGTCGTCGGTGCGGTGGGCCGGGTCGAAGACCAGCTCGAGCAGGCGGGCTGCGACGAACGCCGGGGTCGAGAAGGTGGCGTCGCGGGCGATCTGGACGAAGCGCGGCTGCTCCGGGAAGTCGTCGGGGGAGGAGGCGCGGATCTGCTCCTGCATGGTCGTGTTGACGATGCCGGGGGCCACGGCGTGGGCGCGCAGGCCGATGTCGGCCTCCTCCAGCGCGATGCAGCGGGTCAGCATGTTGACGGCGGCCTTGCCGGCGCAGTAGGCCGACCAGCCGGCGTAGGGACGGCGGCCGGCGCCGGACGAGATGTTGAGCAGCACGCCGCCGCGCCCGCCGTCGCCCAGGCGGCGCAGGTGGTGCACGTAGGCGCGCGAGCCGTGGAACACGCCGGCCACGTTGATCTCGATGTGGCCGTCCCAGCTGGCCACGTCGGCGCGGCGCATGGGCGCGATCGGCTCCAGCACGCCGGCGTTGTTGATCCACAGATCGATGCGGCCGAAGCGCCGCTCGACCGCGGCCGTGAACTCGTCGACAGCGGCCGCGTCGCGCACGTCGACCTGGCGCGCCAGCACGCCGTCGCCGTCGGGCAGGACCGGCGCCGAGCGGGCGCACAGGCCCAGGCGCATGCCGAGGGCGGCGTAGTCGCGGGCCAGGTGCGCGCCGATGCCGCGGCTGGCGCCGGTGATGACCGCTGTCTTGCCGGCCACCCCGGCTGGGCCGGGCGCTGTCACGCGGCCGCCTCCACGCGCGTCATTCCCCCTCGAGGTGGCCGATGTAGGCCAGGTTGCGGTAGAGCTGCGCGTAGTCGAGGCCGTAGCCGACGACGAACTTGTTGGGGATGGTGAAGCCGAGGTAGTCGATGGCCACCTCGCGCTCGGCCCGCTCCGGCTTGTGCAGCAGCGAGCAAAGCTTGAGGCTGGCCGGGTGCCGGGTGGCCAGGTTGTCGAGCAGGTAGTGCGCGGTGAGGCCGGTGTCGATGATGTCCTCGACCACGATGACGTGCTTTCCCTCGATCGGCCGGCTCAGATCCGACGTGATCTGCACGACGCCCGGACGACTGCGTCTCGTCGCCGTAGCTGGCGATGCCGATGAAGTCGACGGTGATCGGCAGCCCGATGTGGCGGCACAGGTCGGCCAGGAAGATGATCGAGCCCTTGAGCACGCCGATGAGCTCCAGGGTGCCCCCCAGGGCGCGGTAGTCCTCCGTGATGCGCTTGCCCAGCTCGGCCACGCGCGTCGCGATCTCGTCGGCGCTGATGAGGCTCGGGATCGGGCGACCGCTCTGCGAGAGCAGGGTGGGCTGGGCCATGCGCAGATGTCATAGCACGGGCCTGTGAGCGCCGAGACAGACGCGAGACACGACTCGTCCCGCCGGTTTACACTCTCCTTCAGTGGTCGCGACGCGCCAGGACATTCAGGGACAGATCGCGGCGCTCTTGGGTGACGTCAAGCGCGACATCGATGTCTCCCGCGCGCGCCGAATCTTCTGCAATCGAAACCTCAAGATGGCCAGCATCGAGCTCATCGGTTTCGACATGGACTACACCCTCGCGCTCTACCAGCAGGATCGTCTGGAGCGCCTGTCGATCGAGCTCACCCTGCGCAAGCTGGTCGAGAACCACGGATATCCGGAGGAGATCCTCGGCCTCACCTACGACCCGCGGCTGGCCATCCGAGGCGTGGTCATCGACCGCAACGCCGGCAACGTGTTCAAGATGGACCGCCACGGCCACGTCGGGCGCGTGTTCCACGGGCTGACCTTGCTCAGCAAGGAGGAGCGCAACCTCCAGTACCGGCGCATCCGCATCCGGCTGTCGTCGCCGCGCTACGCCTGGATCGACACCCTGTTCGGCCTGCCCGAGGCGGTCATGTACATGACGCTGGTCGCCCACTTCGACAAGAGCACGTCGTCGGACAGGCCCAGCTACCGCCAGCTGTTCGACGACATCCGCGCCAGCATCGACGAGGCCCACCGCGACGACACCCTCAAGAACGTCATCAAGGCGGACATGACCAGCTACGTGGTCAAGGACCCGAAGCTGGCCGAGACGCTGCACAAGCTGCGCTCGTCGGGCAAGAAGCTGTTCCTCCTGACCAACTCGCTGTTCGACTACTCCAACGCGGTCATGAGCTACCTGCTCGACGGTGAGCGCAAGGCGTATCCGTCGTGGCGCAACTACTTCGACGCCATCATCGTGGGCGCGGCCAAGCCGGCCTTCTTCACCGAGAAGAACCCGTTTCTGGTCGTCGACCCGGCCACCGGGCAGACCACCGACGCCAAGGTGCGCACGCTCAGCCGCGAGAAGATCTACCAGGGCGGCAACATCTTCGACTTCGAGGACATGAGCAACGTGCGCGGCGATCACGTGCTCTACGTCGGCGACCACATCTACGGCGACATGATCCGGCTCAAGAAGGTGCACACCTGGCGCACCGCCATGGTGGTGCAGGAGCTGGACGGCGAGAACCGCACCAGCGAGCGCCTGGCCCAGCAGATCGACGACCTCGAGCTGCTCGACCGGCGGCGGCGAAATCTGGAGAGCGGAGATCGACTACCAGGTGACGATGCTCAAGCAGCTGCAGCGGGTGCTCGAGGAGAGCGAGCCGGCGCTGCGCGCCGAGCTGGAGGGGGTCAAGCGCCAGGCCAAGCAGACCCTCGACTCGCTGCGCGGGCGCGCGCGCACAATCGAGGAGGAGGTCGGGGCGCTCGAGAACAGCATCGACACCGACTACAACCCGTACTGGGGCGCCATCTTCCGCGAGGGGAACGAGACCAGCCGCTTCGGCTCGCAGGTGGCCGAGTACGCCGACCTGTACACAAGCCGGGTGTCCAACTTCCTCTCCTACTCGCCGCTGCGCTACTTCCGCGCCGCGCGCCAGCAGATGCCCCACGAGCTGTAGCGGCGCCCCGGCCGTCCCGGCCAGCCGAGCTAGTGGCGCCGGAAGCGGCGCAGGTAGTGGTCGAGCTCCTGGATGTGGAGCGCGCGTGCGCACCAGCCGTACACACCCACACCGACGAGAACCGGCACCAGCGCCATGGCGAAGCGCGAGACCAGGTTGCGCGGGTCGAGCAGGTGGGTTAGGGCGGCGTGGCTGCCCCACGCCGACAGGCCCATGACCGCGGCGGCCAGACAGACGCGACCCAGGTGGGCGCCGAGGGCGCGATGGTCGACCGGCGCGATGCGCCTGTGGAAGGACAGGTAGAGGGTGACGAAGTTGAGCGTGGCGGCCAGCGCGGTGCCCAGGGCCAGCACGCGGTAGCCGAAGAAGGGGTGCAGGGTCAGGTTGAGGGCCAGGTTTCCGGCCACGGCGCCGATCGAAGCCATCATCGGGATGCGCGACATGCCCATCGCGTAGAAGCTGGGCGCCACCACCTTGACCGCCGCGTACGCGACCAGGCCCAGGCTGTAGAGCTCCAGCGCGTCGACGGTGGCGCGGGTGTCGTTGATGCCGAAGCGGCCGTGCTGGTAGATGAGCGAGATGATCGGCTGGGCCAGCACCACCAGGCCGACGGTGGCCGGCACGGTCAGGAACGCGACCAGGCGCAGCCCCTCGGCCAGCTGCTGCGACATGCGGCCGCGGTTGCCGTCGGCCGCCGCGTCGGCGTAGCGCGTCGTCGACACGGTGGCGATGGCGACCCCGAACACGCCGATCGGCAGCTGCAGGAAGCGGAAGGCGTAGTTGAGCCACGAGGCGGCGCCGTCCTCCTGCGTGGCGAAGATCGTGTTGACGAAGACGTTCACCTGCACGGCGGCGAGCCCGGCGATGGCCGGCACCATGAGCATGGCCACGCGCCGCACGTCCGCGTCGCGCAGGCCCAGGTCGACGATGAGGCGCGGGCGCCAGCCCTGGCGCCACAGCGCTCGGCAGCTGGATGATCAGCTGGGCGGCGCCGCCCAGCAGCGTCGCCGCGGCCCAGCCGATGACCACCTTGCGGCCGTCGAGCCCGAGCGCCCACAGCACGATGCCGGCGATGATGCAGACCAGGTTGAACGTGGCCGGGGCCAGCGCGGGCGTGGCGTAGCGGTTCTGGGCGTTGAGCATGCCCATGGCCACCGCGGCCAGCGACACCACGGCCAGGAACGGCAGCATGATGCGGGTCAGCAGGACCGTGAGCTCGAACTTGCCGCTGGTGTCGGCGAAGTTGCCCGCCATCACGTGCACGATCTCGGGCGACGCCGCCGCCGCGATGATCGTGATGGCGGTGATGACCGCGAGCAGGGTGCCGGCGACGCGGTTGCCGAGCCGGTAGGCGGCCTCGGTGCCGCCGCGCTTGAGGCTCTGCTTGAAGGTGGGGACGAACGCCTGCGACAGGGCGCCCTCGGCGAACAGGTCGCGGAGGAGATTCGGGATGCGGAAGCCGACGATGAAGGCGTCGGCGAAGCGCGAGGCGCCGAGCAGCACCGCGAACAGCTGCTCGCGCACGAGGCCGAGGATGCGCGACAGCATCGTCGCCGCCGAGATCAGCCCGGCGGTGCGCACCAGGCGATGACCGCCCGTGGTGCGTGGCCCGCGAGGGGCCGGCCCGCCGGTTGCGCCGCCGCCGGCGCTCACCGGGCCTCTTTTCGGGCGCGGCGCGATTGCCTGGCGTCGTCGCGGTCGCGTCGCGAGTCCTTGGCGTCGTCGTCGCGTCGCGAGTCCTTGTCGTCGTCGCGGCGTGTGTCCTTCTTGTCGTCCGCGTCGTCGCGTCGCGAGTCCTTCTTGTCGTCGCGTCGCGAGTCCTTCTTGTCGTCGCGTCGCGAGTCCTTCTTGTCGTCGCGGCGCGCATCCTTGTCGTCGCCGCGCGCGTCCTTGTCGTCGCGGCGCGCGTCCTTGTCGTCGCCGCGCGCGTCCTTGTCGTCGCCGCGCGCGTCCTTGTCGTGGTCGTCGGCCTTCTCGGGCGTCGCGGCCTCGTCGCCGTCCTGGCTCGAGCGCTCGAGCGCCTCGCGGCTTGCCGCCGAGCCGTCGGCGACCAGGCACAGCGACGCGGCGGCGCGCGCGGGCTCCGGCCTGTCGTCGTCGGCCACCAGCGCGCGCAGGCGGGCCAGGCCGCGCTCGCCGAGCGCCGCCAGGACCGGCCGCGCCGCGTCGCCGAACGCCAGGCCCTCGCACAGCGCCTGCGCCGCCGCCGCGCGCACCTCGTCGTCGTCATCGCTGGCCGCGCGCGCGGCGACCATGTCGATCTCTCGCGGGCCGAGCGGTCCCAGCGCCAGCTCGACGGCGGCGCGGCGCACCTCCGGCTCCGGATCGGCCAGCAGCGCGGCCATGTCGTAGGGCGCCCCGGCGGCCCGCTCGCCCAGCGCGCGGTGCAGGTGCGCCGCGACCTCGAGGCAGGAGACCCGCACGTCGGTCCACCGTCCGGCGTCCGCCGCGCGGGCCCGATATTCGGCCAGGCGCGCGCGCGTCCAGTCGGGCGGCACGTCGCGGTCGAGCAGCTCGTCGGCGTCGAGCTGGCCGGCGATGCGCGCGGCGCTGCGCGCGGCGGCCGCGGCCAGCGGACGATCGGGTGAGGCGGCCAGCTCGCCGAGCGGGATCAGCAGCCAGATCGCGTCGGGCGCGGACGGCGCGGCGCCGGCGGCGGCCAGGACAATCTCGCGGTCGCTGCCGGCCAGCGCGTCGCTCAGGCGGGCCGCCGTCAGCCTCTGCCCGGCGCGCACCAGCTCGTCGGGAGCGCCGGAGAGAAACGCGGCGCGCAGGCCGGCCAGGTCGGGCGGCTCTGCCGGCGGACGAGGCGGTGTGGGCGCCGGCTGGGCCGCGAGCGGGAGGGGCCAGCGCGCGAGCGCGAGCGCACCCGCGGCCGCGAGCGCCGCTGCCCCAACCCCGAGCCGCTGCCCAGCGTTCATTGGTCGGTGATCCTAAAGGTTCGCGCGCCCGGTCGCGCCGCCCCGGGCGGCCCAAACCCTTTGGCTGCAGTTTATTTGACAGGGAGGTGAAATGTTCAGTACGGTGTGTTTGTTCAGTACATTGATGAGCGGAGGAGAACCCCCGTCATGCCGGATCAGCTGACGCAACGCCAGCGCGACATTCTCGATTTCATCTCGGCGTCCATCGACCGCCGCGGCTACCCGCCGACGCTGCGCGAGATCGGCGAGCACTTCGGCATTCGTTCCACCAACGGCGTGAGCGATCACCTCAAGGCGCTCGAGAAGAAGGGCTTCCTCGCGCGCGAGGACCTCAAGTCGCGCGCCATGCGCCCCGTGTCCATGATCGCGCGCGCCGAGCCGTTGCCGGACATCGGCGCCATCGGCCTCGGCGGCGCCCGCATGGGCCAGGAGCTGTGCGAGATCCCGGTGATCGGGCGCGTCGCCGCCGGCCAGCCGCTGCTCGCCGTCGAGAACGTGGAGGACACGGTCGTGGTCGACCGCTTCTTCATCGGCTCGTCGCGCGAGGTGTTCGCCCTTCGCGTTGTCGGCGAGTCGATGATCGAGGACGGCATCTTCGACGGCGACTACGTGTTCGTGCGCAAGACGCCGTCGGCCAACCGCGGCGAGATCGTGGTGGCGATGATCGAGGGCGAGGCGACGGTCAAGCGCTTCTACCCCGAGGGCGAGGTCATCCGCTTCCAGCCGGCCAACGCGGCGATGCAGCCGATCTTCGTGCGCCAGAGCGAGTTCCGGTCGGTGGACATCCTCGGCGTCGTCGTCGGGGTGTATCGCCAGCTCAGCCGCCCGGTGGCGCCGCCGGCGCGCGCTCGCTCGTAGCGCCGATGTGGGTGGGCAACCTTGCCGGCCGGCCGCGGGCCTAACCGGTTGGCGGGATGTCCCTTCCGAGGCCTGCCTTGTAGGCCCCGGAGGCCGCTGCTATACCGTGTGAGGGCAGCGGCGCCCAGCTGGCTGATAACCTTCCGTTAACACTTGGCCCATCCTCACCGACACTCCCGGTGGACGCTCGCCGCAGCCCTCGCCGCGTCGCTCCTGATCCACCCCGCCATCGCGGCCTTCTACCAGGCGACGCGGAGCCCGCCGCGGCCCAAGGTGCTGGTCGCGATCAAGCGGACCGGCAAGGGGCAGGGCCTGGTCATGTCCATGCCCGATGGGGTGCGCTGCATCGGGTCGGGCAAGCCGGAGGACCGCTGCGAGATCGACGTCGATCAGGGCGAGCGGGTCACGCTGATCGCGACCCGCGGCGAGAAGAGCACGTTCGGCGGCTGGGGCGGGCCGTGCGGCTCGCAGTCCTACCGCGTGTTCGCGTGGGCGCTCGACGCGCTGTACGGCGACAACCTGGCCGGCGAGGTGCCGGCGCCGGGTGAGCCGGGGCGCCAGCTGTACGAGGCGCTGATGGTGCAGTCGGCGCTGCCGGCCGGCGGCGACCCGCTGGCATGCGAGCTGACCGTCAACCAGACCATGCGCATCACCGCCGAGTTCGGCGAGCAGCCGGACGAGGTGGAGGTCGAGTGGAAGGTGGCCGAGGACGATCCGAAGCTCGACATCACGCTGCCGGATCCGACCCTCGAGGCCGAGAACGTGGTGCAGGTCGAGCCGCCGCGGCCCAAGGCGAAGAAGCCGCCGGAGATCGAGCCGCAGAAGATGCCGGAGGTGGCGATCGTCGAGCCGCCCAAGGTCGAGCCGGTCCAGCCCAAGCCGGTGCCACCGCCGCCTCCGCCCAAGCAGGAGCAGAAGAAGAAGGAGGAGGTCCAGGCGCCGCGCATGAAGGCGGTCGAGGTGCCGGACGAGAAGAACCAGGTCGAGAAGGCGCCCGACGACGCGCGCTTCCTGTCCGACAAGAACCGCGACGTCGCCGAGGAGACCCACGCCAAGGAGACCAACCTCGAGCGCGAGCAGCGCGGCAAGGCGGCGGCCTCGGCGAAGAGCGACGTCAAGAGCGACCAGGTGGGCGGGGCCGAGGACGAGATCAAGCAGATGGAGGAGTCCGAGGCCAGCGAGCTGGACGCCGAGCGCGAGCAGGAGACCGCGCACAGCGGCAAGGACAAGGTCGCCCGCGGCATCGACACCGGCAAGGAGGGCCAGGAGGGGCAGGAAGGCGAGCAGGGCGACGGCACCGAGTCCAAGAACCCGGGCCAGCTGTCGATGCGCGGCATCCAGGGCCGCGGCGCGCCGGGCGGCCCGCTGGTCGAGCAGGAGGTCGAGGGGGATGGCGGCAGCAGGCGGCCGGGCGACGGCGGGGCGCGCGGGCGCTCCGGCAAGCCGGGCGAGCGCGGCATCAAGACCCAGCTCGAGTTCGAGGACTACGAGCGCATCGTGGGGCGCGACAAGGCGACCGAGGAGAGCAAGGTCGCCAGGCGCACCAAGTCGATCCGGCGCGGCCGCTGGGAGCAGAAGATGGCCGCCATCAAGTCGTCGCTCGAGAACTTCACCCCCGAGGTCAAGCCGGGCAACCAGACCGCGCTCAAGACGCGCGCGGCGCCGTTCGCGCTGTACATCGCGGGCATGCACCGCCGCATCCACGAGCTGTGGGGCTTCGGCTTCCTCGAGGACCTGGACGACAAGCCGGCCGGCCACGAGATGAACGACTGGACCCTGTGGACCAAGATCGAGATCGTCATCAACCAGGACGGCACCGTCGACAAGGTCAACATCGCGAAGCCGTCCGGCGTGCTTCCCTTCGACGTCGCCGCGCTCGACACCGTGCTGACCGCCGGGCCGTTCGAGGCGCCGCCCGACGCGATCCGCTCGGCCGACGGCAAGACCTACCTGCACTGGGCGTTTCACCGCGACTGGCGCCAGTGCGGCACCTTCGGGGCCGAGCCGTACATCCTGACCACGCCGCCCAAGGGCCAGCACGATCGCGGGCTCGACGACGGCAAGATCCTCGGCCGCGTGCCGCGCCGGGGCAAGCAGGGCGGCGCGGCCGGCGGCGGCGCGGCCGGCGGCGGCGCGGGAGACGACGGGCACGGCCACCAGGAGTTCCAGCCGGCCGAAGACGGATCGGCGCAGGCCTCGGCCGCGCGCGCGCAGGGCGCGGTCCCGGCGCCGGACAATCCGCGGGCGTCGCACGCGGCCAACCTGTGGCTGAGCGGCTTCACCCACGGCGACGTGGCCAAGATGGTGCGGGTGAGCGGCCTCCCGTTCATGGCCGGCGGCGGTATGACGGCGCAGAGCGGCTCCGAGGTCGGATCGATCTATCGCAACATCCTCAAGGAGACCCGCTCGCCGGTCATCCGCGAGTGGAAGGTCATGTCGGCGGCCGGCTATCGCAAGGCGGTCGGCGCACTGCCCGACGGGCTCGAGCCCGGCCCGGCCGACCTGTTCATGGTCGTCAGGCTGCAGGGCGAGCAGCTCACGCTGCTGCTGCGCGAGCACCAGACCAGCGAGTACAAGATCGTCGGCATCTTCCGCTGACCGCGGGAGGCGTCACCGACGGCGCGGCGTCACCGACGGTCGCGCGGCGTCACCGGCGGTCGCCGGACGCCACATAGACGAAGAGCCACTATCGGCTCCCCCTCCAATAGTGGCTCTCCCTTGCGGGCGATGCGGGCTGCCAGGTCCCCCCTCGCGGGCAGCGCGCGCCGCTCTCGTCGCGAAATCGCGAACTCTAGTTGTGCCCCATCGCCGCCACCATCCGCGGGAAGTTTCCTCACCAGCGACGCGTGCAACCCCTTCGGACCCTCCTCCGCCTCGTACTCCACCTCCTGCCCCTGCGTCAGCGACCGAAAGCCCTCCCCCTCAATCGAGGAGTAGTGGACAAAGACGTCGCGACCATCCTCATGAGTGATGAACCCGTACCCCTTGGCGTCGTTGAACCACTTCACTTTGCCTTGTGACATCCCGACAGCCCTCCTCTCACTCGTCCCCTTCACTGCGACCTGTCCCTCCCTGGGATCGCAATCGGGGCGCAGCGAGATTGTTTGTTAGCGCTCGTGTGCACTGGACGTCAAAGTCTTTCTCTCGAGAATCGGCCGCGGGCTGAAAAATTCCACCGGAGGCGCTCAGCCCCGACGGGCCGCTCCACCGGGGCCAGAATTCCGCGAAGTCGCTTTCGCTTTTGCGTCGGCGCTGCGCGATGACCGAGTGCGCCATCGGCATTTTGCGCACTCTTTGCGCTGATCGCCGGTGCCATGCACGACGCGACCGCGCAGCATATGCACCTCGATCGGGAGAGCCGCTGTCAGGCGAGCGCTGCGGTCCGTGTCGGCTTCAGCACACGCGTGCGAAGCGGTCTCAGGCGACCGGACCGGCGGCGCCGCGCGGCTCCCGCGGAGCGGGCACCTCGAAGCGCGCGATGAAGTGCAGGTTCAGAAAGTTGATCGCGAAGTGGGCCACGATGGGTCCGCCGAGATCGCCGGTGAACTGGAAGAGCCAGCCGAAAAGCAGGCCCACGCCGAACGCCGACGCGGTCCACGGCAGGAAGCGAACTCCCGGCCCGATGTGCAGCAGCGCGAACACCAGCGCCTGCATCCACACGCCGATCATCGGCTGCAGCGCGCCGCGGAACAGGAGCTCCTCGCCCACCGAGCTGGCCAGCGCGAGCACCAGGATCTCGCGCCACGTCAGCGGTCCGAGGATGCCGCGAAAGTCGTGGTGCAGGCGGCGGGCCCAGTCGTACCGGTGCACCGCGAGGCGCGACAGGAAGACGACCGAGAGGCCCACCGCCAGGCCGATGAGCGGGCTCAGCGCGAGCAGGAGCGGCGTCGACCGTCCCGCGATGCGGTAGATGTCGATGTCGTCGCGCCCCGCCGAGATCAGCAGGGCGAGCAGCGCCAGACCGCCGTACAGCGCGAGGATGAGCCCGGCCCGGCTCATGAGGGGCTCGCGGTTCTGGCTGGGGAGCTGCATGGATTCCCGGGACACTAACTATGCCGCAGGAGGGCCGTCCTGACCAAGCAGGCGGCAATCGCGCCTCCGGACCGCTCCGGCGCCGTCCGAGCACGCGTCGTCTTGACAGCCACCGGCCCGCCAACTAAACATGCCCGACCGGAGCAGCTACGCCCCAACCCCGCGAGGATGGCGGAATTTGGTAGACGCGCCAGACTAAGGATCTGGTGGGGAAACCTGTGGGGGTTCGAGTCCCCCTCCTCGCACTTGGCTCCGCCGCGCGCAGCGGGTCGACGCGCGCGGCCCGAGCTCGCGGAGCTCGACTGCATGCCGGTCGCGCACCTCGACCACGCGGGGTGAACCTCGCGCACACCGTCGGGAGCGCGATCACTTTGGTCGCTCACCGGCGCTTGCGCCTGGTCGGGTCGTAGCAGCAGAAGGTGCCGGTGTGGATCGCGCCCTCGAGGTGGCGGCCGAGGGCAGGGCAGGCGCGGTCGATGCGGCGGATGGCGTCGGTGAGGCGGCGCTGCGCGTTGACCCGCGCTCTCTCGGCGGCGCTGCCGCTTCTGCGGTCGCGGCCGCCGAGCCCGACGGCGCGCGTGAGCTCCGTCGCCACCAGCTCCATCTCCGATCGCGCGCGCTGGGCGCGGTCGGGCTGGTTCATCGACTGCGCCTGCTCGAGATCCGCCTGCAGCTCGCGAAGACGCGCGCGGTAGGCCAGCCTGGCCGCCTGATCGAGGACCGGAGCGGCCGACTCGCGCGCGTGCGGCGCGCCGCCGGCGGCCAGCTCCAGGGCGTGCAGCTCGCGCCCGGGACATCCGACAAGGAGCGCGAGCATGCGCATCCCGACGCTGTCGCGCATCCGGCAGGTCGCGCCCTCGCCCTCGACGGTCCAGAACTCGCCCTCGAGGCGCAGCGCGAGCGCCGGGGCGACCGATGCGAGCGGGGCCGGCGCGCTCGGTATCGCCGCAGGTCGGGTCGGTGGGCGCCCGGCGATGCGGGCCGCGCGCTCGGCCAGGTCGACGACACCGAGCGCCTGCGCGTCGCCGAGCGCACCGGCCGCCAGCTCGGCGGCGACCGCGTCGTCGCCCTGCCGGCCGCGCCGCGCGAGCGCCTCGGCGCGCTCCAGCGCCAGGTGGAGCAGGATGGCGCGCATGTCGTCGGCGCGCGCGATCGCGTTCGCCTCGTCCCAGTGTGACTCGGCCTGCTCCCAGTGCCCGGCCGTGGCGGCCAGCAGCGCCAGGTGACGATGGACCGGACCGTCGCAGTACATGCCGGTCCGGCCCCAGGCGCCCAGGCGATGGGCGTAGGGCAGGAGGGCGTCGTAGACCGGCGCAGCCAGCTCCGCGTCGTCCGCGCCGGCCACGGCCTCGGCCAGGAGGCCGCGCGCGATGGTAGGCACCGCCGCGCAAAGCTCGCCGCACGGGACGCGGCGCAGCGCGGTGCGCGCCTCGGCGGCGCGGCCGGCGTCGGCCAGCAGCAGCGCCTCGGTCGCGGCGACCAGCGCCGGGATGCCGTCGAGGAACCAGCGCGCGCCGGCGACAAGCTCGGCGGCGGCCGCGCGCTCGCCGCGCAGCCGCGCGGCCAGGAACAGGTGGCAGCCGAGGCTCCCGGTCGCCTCCGGATCGGCCTCGCCCAGGCGGCGGGCCCCGGCCAGGTGCTCGGCGTGCTCGACGAAGCGCCCCCGCATGAGCGCGCGCATCGCCCACCACAGGGCCGGCAGCCGGCGGTGGCGCGGATGGCCGAGCGACTGCACCAGCCGCTCGTACGCGCGCATCTCGGCGTCGGCCGCGGCCGGGTCGCACGCCTCCAGGTGATCGGAGGCAAGGCGCAGGTGCCCGCGCATCATCGACGCCCGATCGCCGCGCGCGCCGGCCAGCGCGAGCAGCTCGCGGTTGAGCGGCAGGCGCTCGCGCGGATCGGCGATATCCTGGAGGGCCGAGCCGGCGCCGACGAGCACCTCGAGCAGCGTGGCCTCGTCGCCCAGCTCGCGCGCGGCATCGATCGCCTCGCGTGCCCGGGCGATCGGCACCGTCGGATCGCGAGCCGGCTGCAGCGCCCCGGCCAGCCGCGCGAGCAGGCGGGCGCGCGCCGCCCGCGCCGCGGTCCGTCCGTCCGCCGACAGCGCGGCCAGGGTCTCCTCCAGCAGTGCGCACAGCTCGGCGTCAACCCGGCCGAAGGTGAACAGCAGCCCGAAGGCGCGCGCGGCGCCCGCCAGCAGATCTACCGAGCCGGCGGCGCGCGCGATGTCCGCCGCCTGGCGGCACGCCTGCCGCCCGCCGTCGCCGTCGCCGGCCAGGATGCGGCTCTCGCCCAGCTCGGCCAGGATCGCGGCGCGGCGCCGGCAGTCGCCCGGCGCGGCGCGCTCGGCGGCGGCGAGGGCGCGCTCGACCAGCGGCACCGCCTCCTCGAAGGCCAGGTGGGAGCGCGCGGCGCGGCCGGCGCGCAGCGCGTACTCGATGGATGCCTCGGCCCACTCCGGTCCGGCCTCGGCGAAGTGAGCCGCGATGTCGGCCAGCGGCGCCGAAGGGTCGCCCGCGTGGAGCGCGGCCAGGCTCTCGGCGCAGCGCCGGTGCAGCTCGGCGCGGCGTGCGGGCGCCAGGTCGTCGTGGACCGTGTCGCGCACCAGCACGTGCGAGAAGCGCAGCGTCCGCGGTCCGACCTCGTCGAGCAGGCCGGCCCTCTGCGCCTCGGCCAGCAGCCCGGCCGCGTCGCGCTCGCCCGCCTCCAGCATGGCGGCCACCACCGGGACGGCGAGCTCGCGACCGGCCACCGCGGCGGCGTCGAGCGCGGCGCGCACCGTCGGCTCGAGGCGCGCCAGGTGCTCGCGGATTGTCGCGCGCACTCCGTCAGGGATGACCGGCACGTGCGCGCTCTCGCCGCGGACCTCGAGCAGGCGCAGCACCTCGTCGACGAACAGCGGATTTCCCTCGGTCGTCGTGTGCACGCGATCGACCAGCGGATCGTCGGCCGTCACCGGCAGCGCGTCGACGACCAGGTGCGCGACGTCGGTGCGGGTCAGCCGGCCCAGGGCCAGCACCTCGCCGCCGCGGGCGACCTGGGCCAGGAGCTCGCCGCGCTCCGGCGCCATGCGCGCCTCGGCGTCGCGAAACGTGCCGAGCAGGAGCAGCGGCACGCCGCGCACCGTGTGGGCCAGGAAGGCGAGCAGGAGCAGGGTCGCCCGGTCGCCGGCGTGCAGGTCCTCGAGCACGACGGCGCTCGCCCATCGCGCCGACGCGGCGGCCGCCAGCCGGCGCGCGATCGCGTCGAACAGCTCGAAGCGGTCGGAGGCGACCGGCGCGTCGCCCGATCCCGGCGTCCGGCGCAGGAGCTCGGCGAGCTCCCCGTCCCCGGTCCCGTCCGGCTGCTCGCGCTCCAGCGCGCGCAGCACCTGGATCCACGGCCACAAAGGCGGCGCGGCGCCCGCCTCCCAGCAGCGCCCCCACAGGACGCGCCGGCCGCGGCGCTCGATCAGCCGGGCCGCCTCCTCGGCCAGGCGGCTCTTGCCGATGCCCGGCTCGCCGGTCAACAGCAGCACGCGGCCGCGCCCCGACTCCACATCGTCAACGGCGGCCTGCAGCCTGTCCAGCTCGCGCGCGCGACCGACCAGCACCCGCCCCACGCGCCCAGCATGTCCGTTTCGCCGCGGCGGAACAACTGTTCCACGCCGTGTCACGCCCCGGGGACAGAGGAGGTGGAGATGGCGTTCGACCCGATCCAGTACAAGCAGACGACCCGACAGCAGTGGCAGGACGCGGCCGAGGCCTGGCATCGCTGGGGGCCGACGCTGGGCCGCTGGCTCGGCCCGTCGACCGAGCTGATGCTCGACCTGGCCCGCATCCGGCCGGGCGACCAGGTGCTCGACGTCGCCGCCGGGGCGGGCGACCAGACGATCGCCTGCGCCCGCCGGGTGGGCTCGACCGGACGCGTGCTGGCGACCGACATCGCGCCGCGCATCCTCGAGTACGCGGCGTCCGAGGCCGAGCGGCTCGGCTTGACCCAGATCGGCGTGCGCGCCATGGACGGCGAGAACCTCGATCTGCCCGAGGCCAGCTTCGACGCCGTGATCTCGCGCGTCGGGCTCATCTACTTCCCGGACCAGGCGCGCGCGCTGGCCGGGATCCTGCGCGTGCTGCGTCCGGGCGGCCGCCTCGCCGCCATCGTCTACTCGACCGCCGACCGCAACCAGTTCTTCTCGCTGCCGGTGTCGATCATCCGGCGGCGCGCGGGGCTCGGTCCGCCGCTCCCCGGCCAGCCCGGCCCGTTCAGCCTGGGCGGCCCCGGCGTGCTCGAGGAGGCGCTGCGGGCGGCCGGCTTCCGCGACGTGGAGTCGCGCACGGTCCCGGCGCCGCTGCGCATGGCGAGCTCGGCCGATTGCGTGCGCTTCGAGAAGGAGTCGTTCGGCGCGCTGCACCAGATGCTGGCCGGCCTGCCGCCGGATGCGGCCGACGAGGCGTGGGACGAGATCGGGCGCGAGCTGGCCCGCTTCGATGGCCCCGACGGCTTCGAAGGTCCGTGCGAGATGCTGGTGGTGACGGGCGCGAAGTGACGCAGCAAACTCGTTTGCTGCCGTTCGCGGGCGTGATATCCTGTTTTGAAAGTGATTTTCAAGTTCAGACGGGGTCTCCGCTCCCGCAACGGCACCGCGCCGCGAACGCTCGATGAGCTCGAGCGCGGCGCCGGTGGCGTCGTCGACTCGATCGGCGGTGAGCGCCCCTTCCGCCGCCGCCTGATGGAGATGGGCCTCACGCCCGGCACCGCGGTGGCCCTGGTCAACGTCGCGCCGCTGGGCGATCCGCTCGAGATCGAGCTGCGCAACGGTCGCCTCTCGATCCGCCGCCACGAGGCCGCCATGGTCCTGCTCCGCCGATGACCGAGCGGCGCCCCATGGTCGCCCTGGCCGGCAACCCGAACAGCGGCAAGACGACGCTGTTCAACGCGCTGACCGGCAGCCGCGCCAAGGTCGGCAACTATCCCGGCGTCACCGTCGACCGCCGCACGGCGCGGCTCGACCTGGCCGGCGGCCGCGCTGTCGACCTGCTCGACATCCCGGGGACCTACTCGCTGGCCGCGCGCTCGGCCGACGAGCAGATCGCGCTCGAGGCGATGCTCGGCGTGCACGGGCTCGAGCGCCCCGAGCTGGTCGTCTTCTGCGTCGACGCCTGCCAGCCGGTGCGCGGCCTTTATCTGGTATTGCAGGCCCAGGAGCTCGGGCTGCGGGTCGCCGTCGCGCTCACCATGATCGACGAGGCGGAGCGGGCCGCGCCGCCGGCGCGCGCGCTGGCGGACGCGCTCGGCTGCCCGGTGGTCGCCGTCGACGGCCGGCGCCGCCGCGGCATCGCCGAGCTGCGCGCCATGATCGGCCAGAAGCTGGCCGAGGCGCACGCGTCGCCCGACGCGCCGGATCCTGTGTGGCGCTGGCAGCCGTCCGAGGAGCTGGCCGGCCACCTCGAGCGCGTGCGGGCCGCGCTGCCGGCCGACTGGCCGCAGACCCGAGCCATGGCGCTGTGGGCGCTCATGTGCGTGGGCGACGGCGACGAGCTGCGCGGCGTGCCGGACCCGGTGCGCCGCGCGGTGGCCGCCGCCCCCGACGGCGGGCGGGCGCCCGGCGCGTGGATCGACGACGAGGCGGTGCAGGCGCGCTACGGCTGGCTCGACAGCGAGGTGGCGGCGCTGTGCACGGGCGCGCCCGACCGCAGCTTCACCCAGCGCGTCGATCGCATCCTCCTGCACCGGGTGGCCGGGTTCGCTGTCTTCCTGGCCATCATGTTCGTCGTCTTCCAGTCGCTGTTCACCTGGGCGGATCCGGCCATCAGCGCTGATCGAGGCCGCCTTCGCCTGGCTGGGCGACCGCACGCGCGAGATCATGCCGCCCGGCATCATGGCCGACTTCCTCGTCGGCGGCGTCATCGCCGGCTTCGGCTCGGTGGTCGTCTTCCTGCCGCAGATCCTGCTGCTGTTCTTCTTCATCGGGCTGATGGAGGACTCGGGCTACATGGCGCGCGTCGCCTACCTCATGGACCGGATCATGAAGTCCATGAACCTGCACGGCCGCGCCTTCGTGCCGATGCTGTCCGGCTTCGCCTGCGCGGTGCCGGCCATCCTGGCCACGCGCACGATGGAGCGGCAGCGCGACCGGCTGCTGACGATGATGGTGGTGCCGCTGATGACCTGCTCGGCGCGCCTGCCGGTCTACACGCTGATCATCGCCGCGCTGTTCCCGGCCGGCCACGTGCTCGGCGTGTTCCCGGTGCAGGGCCTGATGATGATCGGCATGTACCTGTTCAGCGCGGTCACCGCGCTGGTCGCGGCCTGGGTGCTGTCGCGCCGCCTGCGCCCGCTGCGCGGCAAGCGCCTGCCGTTCGTCATCGAGCTGCCGCCGTACCGCGTGCCTCGCCTGCCCGACGTGGTGCGCATGATGTGGGAGCGCACGTCGTACTTCCTGCGCGAGGCCGGCACCGTGATCCTGGCCTGCACGATCGCGCTGTGGGCGCTGCTCAGCTTCCCGCGCGCGCCGGAGACGGCGCCGGACGCGCCGGTCGCGACCGCGCCGGCCGGGCAGGCCGACGGGCAGCGCCGAGGAGACCGAGAACCGGGCCGAGGCGCAACAATTGCGCGAGAGCTACGGCGGTCGCCTGGGCCGCGCCATCGAGCCGGCCATCGCGCCGCTCGGCTTCGACTGGAAGATCGGCGTCGGCATCATCGGCGCCTTCGCCGCCCGCGAGGTGTTCGTCTCGACGATGGGCGTGGTCTACAGCGCCGGCGGCGACGTGGACGAGAGCAGCGAGACGCTGCGCCAGCGCATCCGCGCCGAAGTGCGCGAGGACGGCCGCCCGGTCTACACGCCGCTGGTCGGACTGTCGCTGATGATCTTCTTCGCGCTCGCCTGCCAGTGCATGAGCACGCTGGCGGTGGTCAAGCGCGAGACCGGCGGCTACCGCTGGCCGCTGTTCCTGTTCGCGTACATGACGGTGCTCGCCTGGGTGACAAGCTTCGCGGTCTACCAGGGCGGGCGGCTACTCGGCTTCAGCTGATCGTCCCGGCCGATCGGCCGATAGATTTGCGCGAAATCCGTCGGGACGATCGCGATCGACGCGTCGACTTCGGACCGCGATCGCCAGTATCGTCTCCGACGGGAGGGGATGAAGGTGTCCACCCGCTATCGGGTCAAGGGGATCCTGTTCGTCGACTACGTGCGCATGATTCGCGCACGCAAGGGCGTCGACTGGAGCGAGCGTCTGCCGGCCGAGGACGTGCCGTACCTGACCCGCCGCATCCATCCGGGCAGCTGGTACCCGATGGACACCTTCGAGCGCATGGGCAACCTGATCCTCGAGCTGATCGCCGGGGGGGACCTGATCGCGGTGCGAGAGTGGGGCCGCCTCTCGGTGGATCAGCTGCGCGCCGATCAACCGAAGCTGGTGGCCAAGGGCGACGCGATGGAGAGCGTCAGCCGCTTCCAGGTCATGCGCTCGGTCTACTTCGACTTCGACGCGATCGAGCTGCTCATGCTGCACGAGGGGGCCGCGCTCATCGGCATCACCTATCACATGGGCATGCCGGCCGAGCAGGCGGCGTGCTGGCAGACGCTCGGCTTCTTCGAGCGACTGCTCGAGCTGTCCGGCGCTGTCGCCGTCGAGGCGACGTTCGTCCAGCGCTCGTGGGCCGGCGACGCGCGCACCGTGCTGGCCCTCGACTGGAAGATGCCGCGCAGCTGACTACGGGTTGTCGTGGCGGTCCTCGACCAGCGGCCCGGTCACGCGGTTCCACAGCGCGACGAGCTGCTTGTCGCTCATCTTGTCCGCCTGCACCGCCGACACGCACAGCGACTTCCAGCCCGGGCTGACGAGCAGGATGCGCGAGTGGCCACGGTAGTACAGCACCATGCCGCTCGGCTCCTGCGTGGCCTTCAGGTACTTGACGTCGCGGGCGGCCTGGTCGCAGCGAAACTGCCGCTTCTTGTTCAACCAGCAGGCCCTTCACGTGGGCGACGGTCATCTTCGAGTCGTCCACCTCCTCGTACAGCGCCACCGGGATCACGCCGTCCTTCGGCGGGTGCAGCGACACATCCGTGCAGTCGAGCTTGCGGGCCAGCTGGAACATGCGGCCGAGCAGCGCGTCGCCGCCCTTCACCCTGGTGCGCAGCTCCGGGCTGGCCCAGTCGGGCACGCCGAGATCCACCACCGCGATCCCGATCGGGCACGGATCGCCCGCCATCGCCGGCGAGGCGAGCGCGAGCGACAGCGAGAACGCGGCGGCGACCAGGACGACGGACCTCGAACGCATCACTTCACCTCTCTGGCGACGGGACTCGGACCTCAGATCTCTTGTAGCCGGCGCGCGATGCGATCGAGCGGCAGGACCTCGTCCACCACGCCGGCGTCGACGGCCGCCTTCGGCATGCCGTAGATGACCGAGCTCGCCTGATCCTGGGCCAGGGTCACGCCCTCGGCGCGGCGGATGGCGGCCAGCCCGGCCGCGCCGTCGCGGCCCATGCCGGTCATGACGAGCCCGATGGCGCGCTGCCCGAAGGCGCGCGCCGCGCCGGCCATCGTCACGTCGGCCGACGGCCGGCACCCGTTGACCGGCGGCCCGTCGCCCAGGCGCAGAAAGCCGCGCTCGGTGATCTCGAGGTGGCGGTCGCCGGGCGCGACGAACACGACGCCGGCGATCGGCCGGTCGCCGTCGCGCGCCTCGCGCACCGCCACCGCCGAGAGTGCGTTGAGCCGCTCGGCCAGCGTGGCGGTGAACTTGGCCGGCATGTGCTGGACGATGACGACCGAGAACTTCATGTCGGCCGGAAGCGCCGGGATGACGCGCGACAGCGCCGCCGGCCCGCCGGTCGACACGGCGATCACCAGCACGCGCGGCCCCGACGGCGGCCAGGTGCTGAGCAGGGCAGGGCGGGGCGGCTTGGCCTGGCGCAGCGGGGCCAGCGCCTGCGGCCGCGAACCGGCCGCCGCCATCAGCTTGGCGGTCAGCTCGTCGGCGATGCCGCTGAGATCGGGCGACACCTCGCCGGCCGGCTTGCTGACGAAGTCGACTGCGCCGGCGTCCAGCGCCTCCATCGTCTCGCGCGCGCCCTGCACGGTGTGGGCGCTGAACATGAGCACCGCGGTCGGCCGCTGCGCCATGATCTCGCGCACCGCCTCGGCGCCGTTGAGCCGCGGCATGTTGAAGTCCATGGTGACGACGTCCGGCTCCAGCTCGAGCACCTTGTCGACGCCCTCGCGGCCGTCGCGGGCCTGGCCGATCACCTCGAAGCGGCCGTCGCCGCCCAGGAGGCGCGCGATCGCCGCGCGCATGAACATCGAGTCGTCCACCACCAGGACGCGCACCCTGCGCCCGGTCTTCATCGATCCGCCTCCGGGCGCGGTGCGATGCTGACCACCTGGTAGGCGGTGACCGGCCCGGTCACGCCCTTGAGCTCGAGCCCGGTCACCTCGCGCACCTCGACGAGGTCGCCGAGCCGCTGGCGGGTCGACGCGCTGATCAGCACGCCGGCCGGCTCGCAGCGGGCCTCGTAGCGGTTAGCCCGGTTGACCGTGTCGCCGATGACTGTGTAGTCGCGCCGCACGAAGCGCGATCCCAGGTCGCCGCGCACCAGCGGGCCGGTGTTGATGCCGATGCGCATGCGCAGCGGCTGCGGGCGCGCGGCGTTGAACTGGTCCATCGCGCCCTGCATGGCCAGGGCGGCGCGCACCGCGCGCTCCGCCGGGTCGTCCCAGCCCGGCCCGACGTCGAATACAGCCATGATGGCGTCGCCGATGAACTTGTCGATGTCGCCGTTCTCCGCCTTCACCAGCGGGCACAGGATGTCGAAGTAGTCGTTGAGCAGCTCGATGACCTGGCGCGGCCCCAGCTTGCCCGACATCTGGGTGAAGCCGACGATATCGGAGAACAGGACGCTCATCTCGCGCTCGTCGGCGCGGACCCCGGCCATGTCGCCGGCCGCGGCGCGCTCCTCGGCCGCGCGCCGCGCCCCCTCGGAGATGTAGACGCTGGAGGCCTTCTTGTAGTCGAGCAGGCGCCGCTCGGCCAGGGTGCGCTCGACCATGGCGATGCACTTGTCCTGGGCGAACGGCTTGACCAGGTAGGCGGAGGCGCCGGCGGCGCGCATCTGCGCCATGTCGCGCCTGGACTCGCGCGCTGTCAGCATGATGACCGGGATGTTGCGCGTCTCCGGGCTGCGCTTGAGCGCGTGCACCAGCTCGAAGCCGGTCATCTCCGGCATCTCGTAGTCGCTGACGATGAGCGCCGGCTTGAGGTGCTGCGCCTTGTCGAGCCCGATCTTGCCGTTCTCGGCGGTCGACACCTCGAAGCCCTGGCGGGCCAGGCAGTCGGCCACGTAGTGGCGCAGGGCCGGCGAGTCGTCCACCACCAGGATGCGCTCGCGCGACGCCGGGATGGTGCCGGACAGGAGCTGCTTGACCCGGGTCATCAGCTCCTCGGGCACCACCGGCTTGACCAGGTAGTCGTCGGCGCCGGCGTCGAAGCCGCGCTCGAGGTCGTGCGCCTCGCCCAGCGACGAGCAGATCAGCACCGGCAGGTGGCCGAGCGCCGGGTCTCCCTTTACCTCGGCGCACACCGCGTAGCCGTCCATGCGCGGCATCTCGATGTCGAGGATGAGCAGGTCGGGCGCGCGCGAGCGGCAGAGCTCGAGCGCCTCGGCGCCGTCCATCGCGCTGACTACCTCGTAGCCGGCGTCGGTCAGGATCGGCACGGTGTGGCGGTGGATGAGCGGCGAGTCGTCGGCCAGCAGGATCATCTTGCGTGCGCGCGTGCTGGCGCCGAGGACGTCGAGCACCTCGCGGTCGGCGAACGGCACCATGAGGAAGCCGTCGGCGTGCACGTCGCGCGCGATGTCGCGGTCGCGCGCGTCCAGCCCGATGACGATGGTGCCGATCGCGATCTCGTCGAGCTGACCGCGCAGCCAGGCCACCAGGTCGGCCAGGTCGGCGTCCGGCAGGCGGCGGGGCAGCATGACGGCGCGCGGCTCCTCGGCCGGCAGGCGGCGGCGCAGCTCGGCCGCGCTGGCCACCACCGACAGCGTGTGACCGAGCGGACCGAGCGGCCGGCGCAAGAGCTCGGGCAGGACCGGATCGTCGGCCAGCAGCATCACCTTCATCGCGGCTGCCCTCCGCCGCGCTCGCCCAGCAGGCGCGCCACCGCCTTGAGCAGGAGGTGGCGGTCGTGCGGCTTGGTGATGTACTCGTCCACGCCGGCGTCGAAGCCGCGCACCCGGTCGATGCGCTCGCCGCGGCTCGTCACCATCACGATCGGCGCGTCGCGGTACTCCGGCATGGCGCGCAGGGCGCGGGTCAGCTCGTAGCCGTCCATGCGCGGCATCATCACGTCGGTCGAGATCAGGTCGAAGCGCTGAGCCTCGGCCAGGGCCAGGCCCTCGACGCCGTCGCGCGCGACGGTCACGCGGTAGCCGGCCTCGGCGAGCAGGCGGCGCAGCGACTCGCGCACCACGTCGGAGTCCTCGACCAGAAGGACGTGCGGCGCGCCCTCGTCCGCGCCGGGGGCAGGCCCGGCGGCGGCGCGGCGGGCGCGGGCCAGCCCGCCGGCCCGGCGCAGCGACAGGGCGCGCGCGATCACCGCCGGCACGTCCAGGATGAGCGCGCAGCGGTCGCCCAGCAGGGTGGCGCCGGCCGCGCACGGCACCGCGCGCAGGAGGTCGCCCAGCGACTTGATGACGATCTCCTTCTTGCCCAGCAGGCCCTCGCACACGAGCCCGAACAGGTCGCCGCTCTGCTCGGTCAGGATGATGCACAGCTCGCCGCCGCTCACCTCGCCGCCGGACAGCTCGAGCACCTCGTCGAGCCGGATGAGCGGCACCTGGCGATCGCGCACCGTCAGCACCTCGCGGTCCTGCACCAGGCGGACCTCGTCCGGCTGGCAGGTCAGCGTGCGCACCACGGTGTCGAGCGGCACCGCGAACACCTCGCCGCCGGCGCGCGCGAGCAGCACCTGCGTGATGGCCAGGGTGAGCGGCAGGACCAGGGTGAAGGTCGAGCCCTGGCCGGGCACCGAGCGGATGTCGATCGACCCCTTGAGGCGGTGGACGATCGTCTGCTTGACCACGTCCATGCCGACGCCGCGGCCGGACACGTCGCTCACCACCTCGGCGGTGGAGAACCCGGGCCGGAAGATGAGGTCGAGGGTCTCGCGGTCGTCCATCGCGTCCAGCTCCTCGGCCGGGCACAGGCCGCGCTCGCGCGCGCGCCGGCGCACGACGTCGGGAGAGATGCCGCGCCCGTCGTCGGACACCTCGATGAGCACCTGGTTGCCGCGCTGCGACGCCCGGATGTGGATGGTGCCCTCGGGCGGCTTGCCGGCCGCTGCGCGCGCCGCCGGCGGCTCGAGCCCGTGATCGACGGCGTTGCGCACCAGGTGGAGCAGCGGCTCGTCGAGCGCCTCGACCAGCAGCTTGTCCAGCTCGGTGTCCTCGCCGGTGAGGACCACGCGGGCGCGCTTGCCCAGGCTGTTGGCCAGGTCGCGCACGGTGCGGTGGTGCTTGCGCATGACCCCGCCGACCGGGACCATGCGCAGGCGCATGACCGCCTCGCGCAGCTCGGCCGACACCGAGTCGAGGCGGCCGGACGATCCGTCGAGCTCCTGGGCGATGTCGCCCAGCACGCGCTCGACTCGCCCCAGCTCGTCGCGCAGCTCGCCCAGCGCGGCGCCCGGGACCGGACGCGGCGCGGCCGCGCGTGCGTAGGTGGCGCCGGCGGCGGCGGCGCGCGGCGATCGCAGGTCTGCCATCATCTCCAGGCGGCGGGCCAGCTGGCGATCGGTGGAGAGCTCGTTGCCCAGCGACGCGAGCGAGCCGATGGAGCCGCGCAGGCTGTCGCGCCCGAGCACCAGCTCGCCGACGAGGTTGAGCAGATGGTCGAGCTTGTCGAAGTCGACCCGGATCGTCTGCCGGCTCTGGGCCAGCGCCGCAGCGTCGGGCGCGGGCGCAGCCGGGGCAGGGGCAGCAGCCGCGCGCCCGCGGATCGCGCAGCTGCTCGACCAGCGGCGCCGTGTCGACAGAAAGCGGCTCGCGCCGACTGGCCCGCCCGGCGATGTCGCGCAGCGCGTCGAGCGCAGCCAGCAGCGCATCGATGACCGCCCGCTCGGCCCGCCGCCGCCCATCGCGCACCTGCCCGACCAGATCTTCGGCCGCGTGCGCCAGGTCATTCATCGGCCGCAGCCCGACCATGGCCGACGAGCCCTTGATGGTGTGCAGGTCGCGAAACACGTCGCGCAGAAGCTCCGCATCCTCGGGCCGCCCCTCGACATCGACGAGCTTGATGGCCAGCGCCTCCAGCCGCTCGTGCACCTCGGCAAAGAACAGCTCGACCATGTCGTCATCGACAGTGGGCGTCCATCCCTCCGCCGACTCCGCCGCTTCCGCCCCCAGCTGCCCGTTGCCTGTTGCCTGTTCCCCTGAAGGCGCCCCCGGTTGCCCGCTGCCCGCTGCCTGTTGCCTGTCTCCTGTTGCTGTTCCGACCGATCCCGTCTCCCGTCCCGCCCGACGCAGACTACTGACCGGCACATCCGGCCCGCCACGCCCCGCCGGCTCCTGCCCCGGCACCGGCAACAGCGTCTCCAGCTCATACCGCGCCCCCTCCAGCGGCAGCCCCTCGATCCTCGCCCCCGATCGATCCGGGTTGGCCAGCAGATCGAACGCCTGCACCAGCGTGTGCGACGCGGACACCACGTACGGCAGCACCAGCTCGCCCTGCACCTCGCCGGCCAGCACATGATCGATCACGCGCTCGGCGGCCAGCGCCAGGCGGCCCACCGGCTCGGCCCCCATGAGCAGCGACTGCGACGCGATCGAGAACGCAAGGTAGGCGGCGCGGCCGAGCGCGGCGCGCGGCTCCTCGCGGTCGAGGCCATCGAGGACCAGCGCGTCGAGCTCGCCGGCCAGCTGGCGCGACCCGGCCACGCCGCTGGCCACGAACTGCGACCACAGATCGCTCACTCGCCTTCTCCGCTCAGCGCGCCGCTGCGGCTCAGCCAACGCCGCGTGCCCTGTCGCTCCGCCACCAGCGACACCTCGACGCCGGCGGCGCGCGCGGCCGAGCAGGCGCGGCGCAGCACCAGGCCGGCCGCCTCGTCCAGGTAGTCTGCCCCGTCCAGGTCGATGACGACCCGGCGATACGAGCCGGACAGCACCGGGCCGAGCTCACGGGTCAGGCGGGCGCCGTCGTCGTAGCGGCCGCGCAGCTCGATGACCGCCTCCTCGACGTGCAGGCTGCGCAGCTCGGGCGGTCGCGCCTCGGGCGGCGACGAGGCCAGGCGGCGGCGCGGCGGCCCGCCGGCGTTGCCGGTGCCGCGCTCGGTGGCGGCCCGCCGCGGGGCCGGCGCCGGCCGCTCGGTCACGGCCCGCTCGCCCGGCGCCGGCTTGCGGTACAGCACCGCGTCCGGCGTGCGCACCGCCTCGAGGGCGGCGAAGTCGCGCAGGGTCTCGGCGTAGCCGACGAACAGGAAGCCGCCCGGGGCCAGGCTGTCGATGAGCCGCAGCACCACCTGCCGCCGCGCCTCGGCCGAGAAGTAGATGAGCACGTTGCGGCACCAGAGCAGATCGATCTGGCGCGGGTAGTCCGGATCGGCCAGGTTGCGCTGCTCGAACGTGACCAGGTCGGCGAGCTCCGCCGCCACGCGCACGTGTCCGTGGCCGGCCGGCTCGAACGCGCGCCGCACCTGGTCCGGAACCTGATCCAGCGCGCTGGCCGGATAGACGCCGCTGCGCGCCGACGCCAGCGCCTCGCGGCTGATGTCGGTGGCCAGCACGCGCACCTGGTAGGCCGGCGCCGGCAGCCCGCCGGCGAGCAGGATGGCCAGCGTGTAAGGCTCCTCGCCGGTGGCGCACCCGGCGCTCCACGCCCGGATCGCGCCGCCCGCCCGCGAGCGCTGGAGCGCCGGCATGACCACGTCGGTCACCGCCTGCACGTGGGCCCGGTGGCGAAAGAACCGCGTCTCGCCCACCCGCAGCGACTCGATGAGCAGCTCGAGCTCCCGCCGTCCGTCGGCCGACTCGATCAGGTCGGCGTACAGCTCCGGCTCATCGAGCCCCAGCGCCTCGATCCTCCGGGCCAGCCGCGCATCCAGCACCCACGCCGGCGGGCGAAGCCCGGCGGTGGCGTCGATGCAGTCGCCGACGCGCTTGATGAGAGAAGGCTCGAGCTTCGTCATGGTCGGCGCGGGGCTAGGTCGGCGCAGGGCGCTACGGCCGTGTGTGGTGTGGGGCCTTTGCCGCGGGGCGGGAGGCCCAAAAGAAACAGGAGGCAGGCAGCAGGCGACGGGAAACCGGAAACCGGAAACGAAGGCGCTCGGGGCTCGCGACCTCGTCGCCGATGCTCGCGGCATGCTCATCCACGAGCCGCGCAGCGGACGGGCGGCCACCTTGACTTGCCCGTCGCCCGTTGCCGGCCCCCGGCCGCCCGCCTCCTGTTTCTTTTCCAGCCGTCATCGCCGCGACACGCTCCTCCACGCCTGTCCAGCCGCTACCGCCGAGGATTGATGCTCCTCAGCGCCGGATGCGCGCCGTGGCCGATCGCCGGGCGCTGCGGCGGAGATCCGTCCGGCGGGCGCTGGGTCGGCGGGCGCGTCCCGTCGGTGCCGTTGATGTTGAAGCCGCCCACCGACTGCTCGAGGTTGAAGGCCAGCGAGTGCAGCTGCTCGCCCTGCAGCACCGCCTCCTCGGAGCCGGCGACCATCTCGGCGGCGATCTTCTGCACCGCGTCCATGTTGCGCGCGATCTCGTCCGACACCAGCGCCTGCTCCTGGACCGCGGCGGCGGTGTCCTTGACCACCGCGATGAGCTGCTGCAGGTCGGTGAGCGTGTTGGTGACCAGCTCGCTGCCGCCCTCGACCTCGCGGGTGCCGACCTGCATCGAGCCGACCGCCTCTGCCGTCTGCTCCTTGATGGTCTGGATCAGGGCCTCGATGTCCTTGGCCGACTGGCCGACCCGGCGCGCCAGCGACGACACCTCGTCGGCCACGACCGCGAAGCCTCGCCCCTGCTCGCCGGCGTGGGCCGCCTCGATCGAGGCGTTGAGCGCCAGCAGCGACGTCTGCTCGCTGATCTGCCGGATCACCTCGACGATGTTGCCGATCCGCTTGGACGACTCGCCCAGCTCGTGCATGCGCTCGGCCGCCTCCTCGACCGCGCCGCGGATCTGCTGCATGCGGTCGACCGCCGCGGTGACCGCCAGGTTCGACTTCTCGGCCACCTTGGTCGCCTCGACCGCGTTGGCAGCGACCTGCTGGATCGACGCCGACAGCTCGGTCACCGCCGCGGTCGAGCTCTCGATCTTCATCGTCTGATCGCGCAGCCCCTCGAGCATCTGCTTGGACGCCGCGCTGATCTGCGCCGACGACGCGCCGACCTGGAAGGAGGCGCCCTGCACCTCGCTGGCCAGCTGGTACAGGCGCGAGAACACCTGGTTGATGTTGGCGGCCAGGTCGGCGGTCTCGTCGGTCGAGCGGATCTCGATGCGCTGGTTGAGATCCGCGCCGCCCTCGAGCATGCGCCGCGACTGCGTGACGAACCGCTTGATCGGCCGCGTGATCCAGAGCGCCAGCAGCGACGCGATGACCAGCGACAGGATGGCGCCGGTGATGAGCTCCTTGATCGGCAGCCCGGGCGCCTGGGTGTCGATGCTGCGGCGCAAGCGCAGGAGGAACAGCTCGCCGACCGCGCCCGCCGTCATGCCGGCGAAGCCCTCGACCTGGCCGTGATGGAAGTCGAACCGCCCGTCCTTGAGGGCGATGAACGGGCGCGGGTCGTTGCTGTCGGGATCGGCCTTCCAGTTCTGCTGCTTGACCTGCTCGGCCAGCTCCGGCCAGGTCGCGCTCGGGAACACCGACGCGACGACGCGTCCCTGGTGCAGCAGCAGCAGGCGGTACTGCAGCTCCGGCTGGTTGTCGCTCTGCTCGCGGTACTCCTGCATGTAGCGCTCGACCGGGATGCCCAGGAGGACGCCGCCGACGACGCGCCGGCTGCCCGGGGCGTAGATCGGCGCGCCGGCCAGCTGGATCGCCTTGCCCTCGTGGATCAGCACCTGATCGGCGAACGAGCGGCCCTGGCGCACGCGCGCCACCGGCTCGAGCTCGCGCAGCTCGGCGGCGCTGATCGGCGAGTCCTGCGGCGCCCACACCAGGTCCTGGCCGTCGAACACGAGAAACAGCCCGGGCTGCAGCGCGTTCTTGCCCGACAGCTGCTCGAACATCGACTCGGCCAGCTCGGCCGCCTGGGCGCGCGTGGTCGCGGGCGCGCCCGAGGCATCGAGCGGCTCGGCGCCGCCGGCCAGCGCCTGGCGCAGCCGATCGTCATGGGCAAGCACATCGGCCACCGACGACACGCCGCGACCCAGACCCTGCTGGTACTTCACGTAGCGCTCGAAGTGCTTCTCGAGGTACGTGGCCCGGTTCATCGCCCTGGATTCGCTCTGCACGACCAGCAGGCCGCCGACGATGAGCAGCGAGGCCAGCAGGGTGCAGCCGATCCAGAACTTGAGGAACATCGGGAAACGGAATCGCGTCATCAGTTTCTCTCTCCGCTGAGAGCGGTGAGGCTCTCCGACTCGAACAGCGCCGGCAGGTCGAGGACGCGCACCACCTCGCCGGGCGAAAAGGTCAGGATGCCGTGCAGAAGGCCGGCCACCTCCGGCGCGAGTGTCACCGGCGCCGGCTCCAGTCGCTCGCGCACCTCGCTGCGCAGCTCGGCCAGCCCGTCCACCAGCAGGCCGGCTCGCCGCCCGGCGTGACGCGCCAGCACGATGCGGCTGTCGTCGGTGATCACGGTGGGCGCCATGCCGAGCAGCCGCGACAGGTCGAGCACCACGACCACGTCGCCGCGCAGGTTCATGATGCCGGCCAGCCACGGCGGCGTGAGGAACACCCGCGTCACCGGCCGGACCGCCAGCGTCTCGACAACGCTGGCGATGTCGGCAGCGTACTCCTGCCCGTGCAGGTAGAAGCAGACGAGCTTGACGGAGCCGGCGGCCATCGGCTGACCCAGCCTAGAATAGCTGGCTGATTGGTACAACGGACCGCGGCGGCGCTCAGGCCGTCGCGTCGACAAGTCGCCGGTACGCGCAGTTGACGTCGGCCAGCTTGCGCTCGAGCTGCCGCCGCCGCTCGTCGCTGGTGCCGGAGTGCAGGTCCGGGTGGAGCGCGCGCGCCAGCCGCCGGTACGCCCGCTTGACCGTCTCGCGATCGGCGCCGGCCGGCACGCCGAGCAGGCGATACGCCTCCTCCTCGACCGAGCGCGGTCCGCGCGCCGGCGCCGCGACACCGCCGAGGGTGAGGGCACCGACGGAGCGCAGGAAGTGGAGGAACGAAAGCAGCCGGAAGCGGGCCGTGCGCGCCAGCGGCCAGATCTGATCGAGCCGGCGCGGCACCGCCATGGCGGCCAGGATGCGGCGGTCGGCCTCGTCGCACCAGGCCAGCTCGGGCGCGAGCTCCGGCCGGAGCGCCAGCCGCATGCCGGCCAGCTCGCGCAGCATCGACTGCGCGTGGGCCGCGTCGAACTGACCCTCGAGGTGTGCGCGCGCCCAGGCGGCGAGGTTGTACTGCCGCAGCAGCGCGCCCGGCGGATAGGCGGCCACGCCGCCGTCGAAGTAGAAGCGCGCGTCGTCGAGGCTGGCCAGGCGCTCGAGCCTCTGCGCGGTGCGGCTGCTCGACGAGTCGGCGTCCGCCGCCATGAGGTAGCCGCGGCGCAGCACCAGCACACAGCCGAGCTCGCGGCCCGCGCTCCGCCGCGTCGGATCGCCCGACACGGTCAGCACGCCGGTGGCATGCGTGCGCGCCAGCCGGTAGGCCAGCCGGACGAAGTCACCGCGTCCCGCAAGTTCCCCTCGGCGCGAGCTCGAACGGCCGGCCGAGGAGTGCGCGGCCGATCTGCTGGCAGGCCTGGTGGGCACCTACCCGTATCTGTGCCCGCGGCCCGCGGGAGGGCAAACTTTTAGCGACCGCGGCCGATCACATGAAGCCGGCGTCGCGACGCTCGCTGATGAAATCCCTGACCGTGGCCTCCACGTCCTCGCGGAAGGTGACCTTCTTGTCGGCGATCTCGCGAAGTGCGGTCACGGCCGGCTTGTTGTCGCATTCAGTGAGTGGGGCAGCTCCCCGGGCGAGCTGGCGCGCGCGTTCGGAAGCCAGGACCACGAGGGCGAACCGGTTGGGAACCTTTTCCAGACAGTCTTCGACAGTTACGCGTGCCATGGGCCGCGGCATTCTAGCGGTCGGGGGCGGTGTGTCAAGGCGCCTTGCAATGGGTGCAAACTGGTACTACCGTTGGGGATTTAAGGCCTACGAGGGCCACGACCATGAGCCCGAAACCGATACCGCTCGATTGGGATGCGCTCGAGACCGCCGTCGAGCGCAACGCGCCGGACACGGAGAGCTTCCTCGACCGGTCGAACGGCCAGGTCATCACCGTGGTGGCCGGCGATCCGGAGGCGCCCCTCCGCAAGCGCCAGATCGCGGAAAATATTCATAACTTCGTGCGCGTGGAGCCGGCCTCCTCGCGCGAGCAGTACCGCTGGATGGAGCGCTTCGTCTCTTCGGTGTCCGACCCCCCGTTGCGCGAGCGGCTCATCATCTCCATCGACGGCAAGGGCGCGTTCCGCCGCTTCAAGGACGTGCTGCTGGCCTATCCGGCCGAGCGCGAGCGCTGGTTCAGCTACCGCGCCGACCTGCTGCACTGGCACATCCACAACTGGCTCAAGGATTCGGAGGTCGAGTCGCTCGAGGAGCCGCCGTGGGGCGAGGCGAAGCCGCCGCCGGAGCTGCCGCAGGTCGAGGGCAAGCCGGTCGTGCACGGCACCGAGCCGCCCGGCGAGGCGCTGCGCCGCCAGGCGCGCGATCTCATCGACGGCATCGCCGCGATCGATCTGCCGAGCGCGATCGCGTTCCTCGAGTTCCTGCGCGATCGCGGCGGCCAGGTCCTCAACGGACAGGACGCGAGCATGCACGACGACCCGCACGGCGACGAGGGAGACGAGGACGAGGCCGCGGCGACCTCGGCCTCCCCGACCGCCGACTCGGGCGGCAAGGCTGCCGCGGCCGCCGCCGGCCCGGTCGGCGGCGCGCGGTCCCCGTCCGGCCTCCGCGCCTCCGACGCGTAACCCATCGCCAGGCGAGGCGTAACCCATCGCCAGGCATCGAGGTCGCGGGGCGCTGGCGGCGATGTAGGTGCGCCGGCGCGGGGGGCGGCTCGCGCTCTGTTTGCTGGAGTCGCCCCTCCCAGTTATCCTAGATGCAAAGTGGTAGCTTCGCGCACTCTCCTCCTGAACAGTACGTTCGAACCGGTCAAGGTCATCGGGTGGCAGCGCGCCGTGACCATGCTTGTACTGGGCAAGGTCGAGGTTATCCGTACCTATGACGCGGTCCTGCGATCGCGCACGTGGTCGGTGCCCACCCCGGCGGTGGTGCGCCTCATGGAGTTCGTTCGCCGTCGGCGAATGCGCATCGCGATGTCGCGGCGGAACATCTTCTACCGCGATGCCTACCAGTGCCAGTACTGCATGCGCCGGCTGCCCGCGCGCGAGCTGACCTGCGATCACGTGACGCCGCGCTCGCAGGGCGGAGTCACGTCGTGGGAGAACCTCGTGACCGCGTGCGGACCGTGCAACCGGCGCAAGGGCGGCCGCACGCCGGAGCAGGCGCGCATGAGGTTGCGCCGCCGGCCGATCCGGCCCGAGAGCCTGCCGATCGAGTTCGCCCTCAACCTCGGCCACAGTCAGCGCTGCCCGAGTCGTGGCGCGACTACCTGGGCTGGGTCGCGGCCGTCGACGCCGCCTGATTGCGGCCGCCTGATCGCGCGCGCGCCCGGGCTACTGAGCGCGCTCGGGCGGCACCCAGATCCACCCGTCGGAGGCGAACGGCTCGCCCGTCTCGGGAATCTGCCAGTCGTCGCGCGCCCACAGGAACGCGGTGTACCCGCTGAGCAGCGCGTCGAAGCAGTGATCGTTGCGCAGCACTTCTTCCTTGGACAGCCGGCTCGACGGGGCGAAGCGCACGCGGTCGCCCAGCTCCTCGATGATCTGCGCGCGCGTGTTCCACGGATCGGCGTCGCGCTTGTAGCCGCGCGCGCGCCGGCGGCCGAACAGCGCGTGCACGGTGCTGCGCGGCGACACCTCGAGCAGGTTGCGGTTGAGCTCGAAGCCGTGCCCGGCCAGCACGCGGCGCAGGTGCGCGGCGCGCGCCGACACCGGGCCGACGCCCTGGCTCAGGTTCTCGCGCGGCACCAGGTCGCGCGTGTAGTGCAGCAGCACCTCGGTGCAGCGATGCGTGTACGGCGCCAGCTTCTGCTTCGAGGCCTGCAGCAGCGCGCCGTTGCCGCCGCCCGAAACGCTGCGCGACGACGACGGCAGCCCGACGACGCGGTCGCGGTCGTCGCGCATCGAGCTCGTCATGGCGCCGGCCTGCAGCTGCTCACCGACGGTGCGCAGCCACACCGTGGCCGGCACGTCGCACGCGCGATAGCCGGGGCAGCTGGCCACCTGGCAGCGCAGGCACGCCGGAACCGTCAGCGGCGCGTCGATCGCGACAGCCACGCCGGGGCCGCTGCGAGGCCAGATATTCGACCAGCGCGGCGTCGCACCACGGCTGCCCGCCGCGGTGACGCGTCGACACTTCCTCCACCCAGACCGGGCCGTCGCCGGTGCGACCGTCCCAGCGCAGGCGCGCCACAGCGGTGCTCTTCCCGCGGCTCCCGCCCAGGTCGATTCCGACGAATGTGGTGTAGGGACGCGCCATTTGGCTGCTACGTGGAGTCCGGGAATCTCGTCAGGTTGTATCATAGGCGGCAGAAGGCGACCGATGGATCGAATCGCTCTCTTGCGCCAGTTCGTGGCCTCTTCGCCCGACGACCCGTTCGCCCGCTATGGCCTGGCCATGGAGCTGGTGAGTCGAGGTGAGCTCGCCGAGGCGTGCCAGGTCTTTCAGGAGCTTGTCGACAAGCAGCCGGACTACGTGGCGACATACCTCATGTACGGCAACGCGCTCGCCGCGACGGGTGACGTCGCGCGGGCCGCAGAGATGTACCGCCAGGGCGCGGAGGTGAGCGGACGCCGTGGCGACGGCCACGCCCGCAACGAGAACCTGGCTGCGCTTGCCGCGCTGGAGGGTTCGGATTAGAAACGTCGCCGGTCTTGCCGGGGTGGAGAAATGGTAGACTCGGGGGTCTCAAAAGCCCCTTCCCTCACGGGAGTGTCGGTTCGAGTCCGACCCCCGGCACCGACGCGCAGAGGCCAGAAAACTGGCCCGCTCACTTCGAGGTGGAGAGCAGGAGCTTGCCGCTGGTGCGCCTCCCCTCCAGCAGCCGATGCGCCTCGGCGGCCTGCTCGAGCGGCAGCTCGCGGTCGATGGTGAGGCGCAGCTCGCCGCTGGCGACCCACGACAGCACGTCGTCGGCGCGCGCGCGAAGCTCGGAGCCGGTCGCCGTGTAGTGTCCGAGGACGGGCCGGGTGAGGAACAGCGAGCGCGCGGCGAGCAGCTTGATCTCGACCGGCGGCACCGGCCCGCTCGACTGGCCGAACAGGACCAGCATGCCGCGCGCGGCCAGGCAGCGCAGGCTGCGCTCGTAGGTGTTGACGCCGACCGAGTCGTAGACGACCTCGATGCCGGCGCCGCCGGTGATGCGCGCCACCTCGTCGGCGAAGTCGGTCTGGTCGTAGCGGATGACCGCGGCGGCGCCGGCCGCGCGCGCCGCGGCCACCTTCTCGTCGGTCGATGCGGTGCCGATCACGCGGGCTCCGGCGCGGCGGCCGAGCTGACAGAGCAGCAGGCCGACGCCGCCGGCCGCGGCGTGAACCAGGCAGGTGTGCCCCGGACCGAGCACATAGGTCGAGCGGGTCAGGTAGTGCGCGGTCATGCCCTGCAGCATGGCGGTGGCCGCCTGCGCCGCCGTGACCGCGGGCGGAACCGGCACCAGGCGATCGGCCGGGGCCAGCACGTGCGTGGCGTAGGAGCCGGGCACGCTGGTCCAGGCGACGCGCGCGCCCGGCAAGAGCGCCACATCGGGACCGACCGCCTCGACCACGCCGGCCCCCTCCTGGCCGATGCCGACCGGAAGCTGCTGCGGATAGAGCCCGGTCCGGTGGTACACGTCGATGTAGTTCACGCCGGCGTACTCGACGGCGACCAGCGCCTGGCCGGGGCCGGGCGAAGGCAGCGAAAGCTCGTCGAGAGCGAGGACCTCGGGACCTCCGTAGCGGTGGGCGCGGATGGCTTTCATGGGCAATCGAACGCTAAACTGCCCCCCCATGAAAGTTGACCGACGATCGAATCGGCTCAGGAACCGGCTGTGCGGGCTGGTCTGCGCGGCGGCGCTCGGCGCGGCGTGCGGCGGGACCGGCGCGACCGCGAACGGTAGCGGCGGCGCGAGCACCGGCGGTGAGGCGGCCACCAGCGATCGCCTGCGCCGTCCCGAGGAGACTCACCTGCGCGGCATCTTGCAGCTCACGCGCGGCCAGGGCGAGAACGCCGAGGCGTACTGGTCGTCGTCGGGGCGCGAGCTGATCTTCCAGAGCGCGCGGGAGCCGTACAAGTGCGATCAGATCTTCCGCGTGCCGGCCGATGGATCGAAGCCGCCGTCGCTTGTGTCGACCGGCAAGGGGCGCACGACCTGCTCGTACTTCTTTCCCGGCGACGAGCGAGTGCTCTACTCGTCGACCCACCTGGCCGGCGACGCGTGTCCGCCGGCGCCCGATCACTCGCAGGGCTACGTGTGGGCGCTCTACGACTCGTACGACATCTTCACCGCCCGGCCGGACGGCTCGCAGGTGGCGCGCCTGACCGAGACGCCCGGCTACGACGCCGAGGCGACGATCTGCCCGCGCGACGGCTCGATCATCTTCACGTCCACGCGCGACGGCGACATCGAGCTCTACCGCATGGACAAGGACGGCAAGAACGTCGCGCGCCTGACCGAGACGCCGGGCTACGACGGCGGCGCGTTCTTCTCGGCCGACTGCTCGAAGATCGTGTGGCGCGCCTCGCGCCCCGAGGGCAAGGACCTGGAGGACTACAAGCGCCTGCTGGGCAAGGGGCTGGTGCGGCCCAGCAAGCTCGAGATCTTCGTGGCCAACGCCGACGGCTCCGAGGCGCGCCAGGTGACCTATCTCGGCGTCGGCGTCGTTCGCGCCGTACTTCCATCCCAGCACCAAGCGCATCCTCTTCTCGACCAACTATCCCGACCCGCGCGGCCGCGAGTTCGACATCTGGGCGATCAACGACGACGGCATCCAACCTCGAGCGCATCACCTACGCGCCCGGGTTCGACGGGTTCCCGATGTTCTCGCCCGACGGCAAGAAGCTGGCGTTCGCCTCCAACCGCGGCCAGGCCTCCGAGGGGCAGACCGACCTTTACGTGGCCGACTGGGTCGAGGGCACGCCGCGCGTCGCCGAGCGCAGCGCCGCCGACCGGCTGGCCGCCGACGTGGCCTGGCTTGCCGACGACGCGCGCCAGGGCCGCGGCGTCGGCACCGGCGGCATCGACGCGGCGGCCGACTGGCTGGCCGACCAGATGAAGCAGGCCGGCATCGAGGGCGGCATGGACGGCGGCTCCTACTTCCAGCCGGTCGAGGTCGCGGTCTCGGTCGCGATGGCGGAGAAGACCACGCTTTCCATCGGCGGGCAGCCGGTGCCGCGCGACAGCTTCGTGGCGATGGGCTTCTCGGCCCAGAAGGCGGCCAGCGGGCGCACCGTCGCGGTCGGCTACGGCCTGTCGGCCAAGGAGGTGCGCCGCGACGACTGGAAGGGCAAGGCGGTGAAGGGAAAGATCGCCGTCGTTCGCCGCTTCGTGCCCAAGGACCTGTTCAAGGAGCGCCGCGACGAGCAGCGCCACGGCGATCCGCACAAGAAGGCGGTCGAGGCGCGCAAGCGCGGGGCCAGCGCGCTCATCATCGTCGACGCGCCGGAGGAGGGGGGCGAGGAGGCGCCGCTGCCGCCGCTCTACGCGCGCGACCTCGAGAAGGAGGTCGGCATCCCGGTGCTGGTGGTCAAGCGCGCCGTCGGCGAGAAGCTCCTGCGCGGCAGCTCGCAGGTCGCGCTCGAGGTCGGGCTCGACGTGGGGCGCAAGCCGACTCGCAACGTGGTCGGCGTGGTGCGCAACAAGGCCAAGGACGCGATGCCGGGCGTGCTGGTGGTCGGCGCGCACTACGATCACCTCGGCATGGGCGGCGAGGACTCGCTCGAGCAGGGCGTCACCGCGCCGCACAACGGCGCCGACGACAACGCGTCCGGCACCGCGGCGCTGCTCGAGATCGGCCGCCGCCTGGTCGCGGCGCGGGGCAAGCTCAAGCGCGACGTCTACCTGGTCGCGTTCACCGCCGAGGAGATGGGCATCGTCGGCTCCAAGCGCTTCGTGGCCGGCCTGCCCGGCGGGCTCAAGAAGACCGACGTGATGGGCATGATCAACCTCGACATGGTCGGGCGCATGCGCAACAACGAGGTCAGCGCGATCGGCACCGACACCGCCGCCGAGTGGAAGTCTCTGGTGAAGCCGGCGTGCGAGTCGGCCCGCATCCGCTGCACGCTGGTCGAGGCGGGCGGTTACGGCCCGTCCGATCACAGCTCGTTCTACATCGAGAAGATCCCGGTCCTCTACTTCTTCACCGGCAACCACACCGACTATCACAAGACCAGCGACGACGCGGACCGCATCAACGCGGGCGGCGCCGCGCAGATCGCGGCGGCCGCGGCCGACATCGCGGCGGCCGCGTCGGCGCATGGGCGGCATGCTCACCTACCGCGAGGTACCGAACTCGCTGCCGACCGGAGACCGCCGCAGCTTCAACGCCTCGCTCGGCACCATCCCGAGCTACACCGACGGCAAGCCGGGCGTGATGCTCGACGGCGTGCGCCCGGGCGGCGCGGCCGACCAGGCCGGCCTCAAGAAGGGCGACCGCATCGTCAAGATCGGCGACGCCGAGGTCCGCTCGGTGCAGGAGATGGTGTACGTGCTGCAGGACGCGCGGCCGGGGCAGAAGACGATCCTGACCATCGAGCGCGAGGGCAAGAAGCTGCGCGTCGAGGCCACGTTCGCGAAGTCGAGCCGCGGCGGTCCGGGCGCGACGCCTCCGCCGCAGCCGGGCCCGCCGCCGGCGCAGCCGCCCAAGAAGTGAGAACGAGCCGGGAGGACGCTGCTCGCGTCTTCGCGGCTCGCGGCCTCACTCGCGGCCGAGGTCTCGCCGGGCCGGGCCGGCCAGCACGTGGCCGAGCGGGTCGAAGCGCGAGCCGTGGCACGGGCAGTCCCACGTGCCCTCGACCGAGTTCCACGACACGACGCCGCCCAGGTGCGGGCAGGTCGCCGAGCGGCGGTGCACGACGCCCTGCGGATCGCGATAGACGGCGATCTTGCGCAGCCCGCGTCGCACCACCGCGCCGCTGCCGGGCGCGATGTCGTCGACGTTGTGAGCGTCGCCGGGGCTGAGCCAGTCGCCGTACTGGGCCGCGGTGTTGAAGTTCTCGCGGGCCAGCTCGCGCAGCGCGCGCATCGTCATGCGCGACGGATCGTAGAGCTGCGCCCACGGGTTCTGGCGGCCCATGATGAGATCGCCGATCAGGATGCCGGCCAGCGCGCCGTGGGTCAGGCCGTTGCCGGAGTCGCCGGTGACGAGATAGAGGTTGGGATGCAGGCCCGGGCTCGCTCCGATGTAGGCCAGCCCGTCGGCCGGCTCCATGATCTGCCCGGACCAGCGCATCGCCACCTGGCCGGCCATCGGGAATCGCTCCGCCGTCCACGCCGCGAGGCGCTCGAAGCGCGCGTCGCCGTCGTCCTGCTGGCCGGTGCGGTGGTCCTCGCCGCCGACCAGCACCCACTCGGTGTCCGGGCGATCGCCGCGCGCCACGCGCACGTAGTGGTACGGGTCGAGCGTGTCCCAGTAGAGCGCGTGCGGCACCTGGCCGGCCGGCACCTGGACCGCGACGACGTAGCTGCGGTACGCGGCCTGCTTGCCGTGGATGCCGAGCACGCCGTGGATCGGCGAGTTGGTGGCGACCACAAGCGCGCCGGCGTACACGACCTTGCCGTCGGCGGTCTTCACCCGGCAGCGCTTGCCGCCCTCGATGCGCGTCGCGTGCACGCCGGTGCGGATGCGCCCGCCGCCGCGCTCGATGGCGGCGGCCAGGCCGGTCAGGTAGCGCAGCGGCTGGAACTCGGCCTGGTGGCGGAAGCGCAGGCACGGGCCGGTGTCGAACCAGTGCCAGGGCGACTCGCCCATGCGCTCGACGGTCAGGCCGGCGCGCTCGGCCGCCGCCAGCTCGAGGTCGAGCTCCTCGGTCGGCTCGCCGGGCGGGACGAACAGGAAGCCGTCGACGCGCTCGAAGTCGCACGCGATGTCCTCGGCGCGCGCGATGTCCTCGATCGAGCGGATGGCGGCGGCGTGGCTCTCGGCGGCCAGGCGCGCCCCCTCGGGCCCGTGCAGCTTCTCGAGCGCGTGGAAGCGATCGTCCAGCGCGCTGGCCAGGTGAGCAGTGGTGCGCGCGCTCTCGCCGCTGGCCACCGGACCGGAGTCGAGCACCAGCACCCGCGCCCCGTCGCGCGTCAGGTGATAAGCCGTGCTCAGGCCCGCCATGCCTGCGCCGACGACGCACACGTCCCATTCGCTCTCGGCCTGGAGCTCGCCGCCGGTCAGGTGCGCGTCGCCCGGCGTGAGAGTCATCCAGATGGACCTGGTGACCGAATCGCGACTTGGCAGCTGGCCCATGCTCACCTCCGGGACCGGGACGAGCAAGACGCGCGCCGCACCGGCTTCAGCTCGTCGCTGCGCGCGCGATCGCTTGCGTGAGCCGCGGCACCTCCGCGGTGGCGGGGCCGGCCAGCCACAGTCCGCCGCCGTCGATGGCGACCTCGGCGAACGGTCCCCGGTCCGGGTTGACGTCGATGATCAGGGCGCCGGCGCGCCGCGCGGTCGCCACCATCTGGCTGGGCAGGTTGGTCGCGCCGGAGGTGCCCGCGGTGACCAGCACGGCGCAGTCGCCTGCCGCGCGCAGCGAGCTCTGGAACCGGTACAGCTCCTCGTCGTAGTACTCGTCGAACCACAGCACGTGCGGACGGGTGCGGCCGCCGCAGCGCGGACACACGAGCTGGCCGCGCAGCTCGTCTGACAGCGGCGCGTCCACGTCGACCGGCGGCAGTCCGTCCGGCATCGGCAGGAGCTCGCGCTCGTGGGCGCCGGCGCAGCGCATGAAGTCGACGTTGCCGTGGATCTGGTAGGTGCGCGCGCGCGTGCTGCCAGCGCGCAGGTGCAGGCCGTCGACGTTCTGGGTGACGAGCAGGAAGCGATCGCCGAGCGACTGCTCGAGCTCGACGAGCGCGCGGTGGGCCGCGTTGGGCTCGGCATGCCGGCACATGCCGAGGCGGTAGAGATACCAGCGCCACACCTCGTCCGGCATGGATCGAAACGCGGCCTGGGTCGCCATCTCCTGCGGGTGATAGACCACCGAGCCGACGGTCCAGAATCCCTCCGGGCCGCGAAAGGTCGGGATGCCGCTCTCGGCCGAGATACCGGCTCCGGTCAGCACGACCACGCTGCCGCCGTCGGCGAGCGCGCGCGCGAGCGCAGCGTCGAGATCGGCTGTCATCGACCCATTGTACTCGCGTGGGTCGTATACTGCGCGCCGCGAGGGGCAAGGGACCGTGCGCTTCTTCGGACTCGTCACACGACACATGATCGCCAAGATCTTCCTGGCGATCGCGCTCGTCGTGGGGCTGGCGCTCCTGTACCAGACAGCGCGCGACACCCGGCGCGAGGTCAACATGCTCAAGCGCGAGACGCGGCACTCGGCCGAGACAATCGCGCGCATGATCATCGGCGCCGTCGAGCACTCGATGATCCAGGGTGAGGGCATCCAGGTGAAGGCGCTGATCGCCGAGCTGGTCAAGCGCACGCCGGAGGCGCGGGTGCAGGTGTTCGACCAGCGAGGCATCGAGGTGTTCGCGCCGCCGCCGCCCGCGCCGCCGGCTGACCAGATCCCGGCGCCGGTGCGCGCCGCGCTGGGCGACGGACAGCGCCGCGTCGTGGGCGACGTCATCTACCGGCCGGTGCAGTCCGAGGTGCGCTGCCGCGAGTGCCACACAGACAGCGCGCCGCTGCGCGGCCTGCTGGCCATCGAGGTCGACCGCGCCGGCTGCGCCGAGAAGCGCGACGACGCGCTGGTGCGCCTGGTCCAGGGCGGGTTCGTCCACATCATGACGGCGCGCAAGTCGGACCTGCTCGACGACTACTTCGGCGAGCTCAGCGCGGCGGCGCCCGGCGTGCGCGCGGCGGCGGTGTTCGACGCACAGGGCGACCTGGCCTTCGGCTCGGCCATCGACGGCCTGTCGACCGAGCAGGTGCTGGCGGCGGCCGCGCCCGGGGCGGCGGCCCAGCGCATCGAGCTGGACGGCGGCACGCTCGATCTGGTGCCGCTGCCGATGCAGGCGCGCTGCGTCTGGTGCCACGAGCGCGACAAGGGTCCGGTGCGCGGCGTGCTGGCGCTGTCGCTGGCGCCGCGGACCGACCGCGGCTGCCAGAGCCAGGAGATCGAGGCGGTCGTCGATCGCTCGCTGCGCTTCATCATGCTGTCGCAGCTGGGCCGCCGCATCGCCGACTTCCTCGACGCCGCGGCCACCACCGGCGCGCTGCGGCGCCTCGACCTGTACGACAGCGCCGGCCGGCGCTACTGGACCACGCGGCACCCGACGCCGCCCCCGCACGTGGCCGATGTGCTGGAGCGGAAGACCGGCGCGGCCAGCTTCCTGGGCGAGGGAGAGAGCGAGCGCTCGCTGGTCGTCGAGCCGCTGGCCAACCGCGATGCCTGCCGCCGCTGTCACGGCGGTGACGACCAGCTGCGCGGTGCGGTCAGCGTGAGCCTGTCAACGGCGATGGCGGCGCGCATGCGGGCGGAGACGATCGCGCAGCGCACCTGGTTCAGCGCCGGGACGCTGCTGGCCATCCTGATCATCCTGGTCGGCGTGCTGCAGTACCTGGTGCTCCGCCCGGTCAGGCAGATAGGGCAGGTCGCCGACGCCGTCGGAGAGGGCAACCTGGGCATGACCGTGGCGCGGGCCGACGCGCTCGGCGACGAGATGGCGCGCCTGGGCCACCGCGTCAACCACATGGTGTCCGGACTGCGCGCCAAGAGTCAGCTGGAGAAGTTCGTGTCGCGCGGCGCGGCGCAGGCCGCCGAGGTGGCGGGCGTGCGCGGGATGGCGCGCCTGGGCGAGCGCCGCGCGGCGTCCGTGCTGTTCAGCGACATCCGCGGCTTCACCACCTTCTCGGAGACGGTGTCGCCCGAGGCGGTGGTGGAGATGCTCAACCGGGTGCTCGACGCGCAGGCCCGCGTGGTGGTCGCGCACGGCGGCGACATCGACAAGTTCGTGGGCGACGCGCTGATGGCGGTGTTCCAGGGAGCCGGCGCCGAGACGCGCGCGGTGGCGTGTGCCGTGGAGATGGTCGGGGCCGTGCACGACGCGCGCGTCGCGGGCGAGAGCTTCGCCATCGGCGTCGGCGTGGCGTGCGGTGAGGTGGTGTACGGCGCGATGGGCTCCGAGGCGCGCATGGACTTCACGGTCATCGGTGACGTGGTCAACACCGGCGCGCGCCTCTGCTCGGCGGCCGACGCGGACGAGGTGCTGGTGACGGACGCTGTGGCGCGCGCGTGCGAGGGCGCCTTGCCCCTCGTCGAGCTGGCGCGGCACGAACCGCTTCAGGTGAAGGGGAAGCGCGATCCGCTCACGGTGTTCGCGGCGCATCTGCGTCGCTGACGCATGGCCAGTCGACTAGCCGCAGGGGGCGGCCAGCAGCCATTTTCGGGGTTGCGGTTTGTCGAACGTTCGTTGTGACACTCCCGAGGTCGTGCTCCGCACCTTCGTCGTGACTCTGAGTCTCAGCGTGCTGTTCTCGCTCGTGCAGGCGGGGTGCGCCAAGGCGACTCTGGAGGATCGAGGTCGCGGCGACGATGACGACGCCGGGATGGGCGCCAAGCCGGAGCTGCCGGACGCGCGCCCGCCGGTGCTGCCGGTCGACGCGGGCGAAAGGCCTGATGCCGGGCCCGCCGGTGACGGCGGTCGGGGCGACGCCGGCTGCACGGTCGAGCCGATCGATCTGCTGGTCAACGGCGCCTTCGACGAGGGCGCCGGCGCCGGCTGGACGGAGAGCTCGAGCGGCGGGTTCGCGCTGGTGGTGGCCGAGGGCGATCCGTCGCTGCCGGTCGATCTCGCCGTCACCGCCGACAGCCCGACCTTCATGGCGTACCTGGGCGGCTACGACAACGGGATCGACTTCGCGCAGCAGGACATCAGGATCCCGCCCGGCGCGTCCGGGCTGCGGCTGACCGGCAAGTTCCGCATCGAGACCGAGGAGGTCTCGACGATGGCGTTCGACCACACCTTCGTCGAGATCGCCGACACCGCGGGCACGGTGGTCGAGTCGCTGGCCGATTTCAGCAACGACGACACGACCGACGGCCAGTACATCATGTTCGACATCCCGATCCTCGGCGAGTACGCGGATCAGACGATCCGGTTCCAGCTGCACGGCACGTCCGATGTCAGCCTGGACACGCACTTCTTCTTCGACACGCTCGTGCTGGCCGGGACTGGCTGCGCCAGCCAGCCTGCGCAGTAGCGCCGGCTCGGCCTGCCGGGCTGGGCCCTTTTCGGGTGCAGGCCGCGACGGGGCTTTCACGCCCGTTCGCGCGCCGGGCGCGCGGACGACAGGGCGCGCGGCCGATCGGGACGAAAACTTGCCCGGTTTGGACGGAGGCGGTAGGCGAGTAGAGGTGTTCTGCCCGCGCCGCGCGGCGCACCGGTGATCATGACGCCTCTCCAGTCCAGCCAGGCCGAGATCGAGTCAGACCGCGAGTCGGTCTCCGAGGTCGAGGTCGAGATCTCTGACGGAGTCGAGGACGCTCAAGAGGCGCCTCCCGCCGTCCTTCTGCGCGGCACCCGTGCCGGGCTCGAGATCGTGATCGACACCACGGCCCCGATCGACGAGATCACGGAGGAGCTGACCGCGCGACTCGAGCAGTCGCCCGGCTTCTTCGCCGGCAACGACGCCTGCGTGCGAGTGCTCGGCCGGTTGCCGGTCGGGGCGCTGGCCCGGCTCGAGGCGGTGGCCACCCGGTTCGCGCTGCGCATCGTCGAGATCGGTCCGCCGCGGCCCGCGCCGGTGGCGGACGTCCGGCCCGAGGATGAGGAGCCGGCCGAGCCGGAGGCGATCGCCGACCTGGCGTCGGCTCCGGTCCCGCAGCCGTCCTCGGTGCCGCGCATGGTCATCGGGCCGATCCGCTCCGGGGTCGTGCTGGACGCGCCGGCCGATCTGATCGTCGTCGGCGACGTCAACCCGGGGGCCGAGATCCAGGCGCGCGGCAACATCATCGTGCTCGGCCGGCTGCGGGGCGTCGCGCACGCCTCGGTGGGCGGCGATTCTGGGTTCATCTTCGCGCTTCGTTTCGAGCCGCAGCAGCTGCGCATCGGTCGCCTGGTGGCGCGGGCAGGAGAGTCGGACACCCCGGGACAGGGTGCCGAGATCGCCTACGCCACCGGCCGCACCATCGTGGTCGAGCGGTACCAGGGAAGACTTCCGAGCGGCCTGGGCGCCGCCGCCTGAGAGGAGAAAATTTCATGGGTCGAGCCATCGTCATCACTTCCGGCAAGGGCGGCGTCGGCAAGACGACCGCCACGGCCAACCTGGGCACGGGTCTGGCCCAGCTCGGGCACAGCGTGGTGCTGATCGACGCCGACATCGGTCTGCGCAACCTCGACGTCGTCATGGGGCTCGAGAACCGGATCGTCTTCCACCTGGTCGACGTGATCCAGGGCCGCTGCACGCCGCAGAAGGCGCTCATCCGCGACCGCCGGATCGAGAACCTGTTTCTCTTGCCGGCGTCGCAGACCGACGACAAGGACTCCGTCACGCCGGACCAGATGAAGGCGCTGATCATCGAGCTCAAGGCGAGCTACGACTACGTCATCATCGACTGCCCGGCCGGCATCGAGCAGGGCTTCCGCAACGCCATCGCCGGCGCCGACGAGGCGATCATCGTCGCCACGCCCGAGGTTTCGTCGATCCGCGACGCTGACCGCGTTGTCGGGCTGCTCGCCGCCCAGAGCACGCCCACCCGCCTCATGGTCAACCGCATCTCGCCGGCGATGGTCAAGCGCGGCGACATGCTGTCGCAGGCCGACGTGATCGAGATCCTGGCCCTCGAGCTTGTCGGCGCCATCCCGCTCGACGACGAGATCGTGGCCACCACCAACAGGGGACTGCCGGCCACGCTCAACGGCCGCAGCCCCGCCGCCAAGGCCTTCGCCGAGCTCGCCCGCCGAGTGTCCGGCGCCGAGGTCGAGGAGGTGCGCGAGACCGGCGTCGGCTTCTTCGCCAAGCTCGGCCGCGCCCTCGGCCTGTCGCCCGCCTGACTCGCCCCACGTCGCGACTGGAGACTCGACCATGTGGAACGAGATCAAGAATTTCTTCGTCAGTGCGCGGCGCTCGACTCGGGACGAGGCCAAGGGACGGCTGCACCTGGTCCTGGCCCACGATCGCGCCGGCATCGACGGAGCCAAGCTACAGGAGCTCCGCGCCGAGGTTGCGGCCGTCATCCGCAAGTACGTCGAGATCGACCCCGAGGCGGTCGAGATCCAGATCGAGCGCGTGTCCAGGCAGGACTCCCAGCTCACCGTCCACAGCCCCCTCCCGAGCCGCCCCGGCGTCACGGCAGGCTAGAGCGTCAGCGTCAACCTACAGTCTCAGCTCGAATGGGCCGCCTGGGCGGCCCGCGTCCTCGGCGGCGATGCGGGCGAGCAGGCCGAAGGACAGGCGCGCGTTGATCTCGCTCATCGGCTGCATGCGGGTCGCGCCGGTCGGGTCGCGCCAGAGGTAGGCGTCGACCGAGAAGGGGCCGCGGTAGCCGGCTGCCGCCAGCGCCTCGCCGGCGACCTGGCCGGCTGCCTGCACGGCCTCGCGGTGCTCGGTCTCCTCCGCCTCGGTGCTTCCGGCGTCGTCGATGATGGCGGCGCGGAAGACGCCGCGGGGGTCGTTGTCGAGGCGGTGGGGCGAGAACATGCGAACGCCGCCGGGATGGACGAGGCCGGCGCAGGCCAGGTCCTGGATGCGGTCAACCCACGGCTCGAACAGGAGCTCGCCGAAGCGGCCGAGCAGGCGCTCGATGCGGACGCGGTCGCCGCGGCCAATCTCCTCGCCGCGGTAGCGCATGCGCTCGCGGCCTGCCGCCGACAGCGGGGCCTTGAGGACCCACGCGCCGTCGACGCCGGCGCTGGCCGCGCCGGTGGCGAGGTGGCGCTCGAGGTCGCCCACGTCTTGCACGACGCGCGCGGCCGGCAGGGCCCAGCCGCGCTCCAGCGCCAGCGAGAGGGCGAAGCCGCGATGGTTGGCGCGCTGGGCGACCTCGGGCGGCGGATACAGATGCCACAGGGCGGCTCGCCAGTCGGATCCTGCGGCCAGGGCGGCCGCCTCGGCGTCGTCCTTCTCGCCTGCCGCATCCTTGCTCGTGGCCCGGCGCCGGGCCGCGGAAGGGGTCTCCGCCCACGCGCACACCTGGCCGGCGGGCGCGACCTCATCGAGCGCGCCGGTCTCGATGACAAGCCCCCTGTCGCGCGCGACCGCGCATAGCTCCTCGGGAGGCGCGGGCGCCGGCAGCCACAACCGGTCGCCCGGGCCCGCCAGCAAGGCCATGTGACTCGCGGCCGCACCCACCACGCGGGAGGCCGCGGCCGACAGCCCGGGGTGCGGGCCCGGCGTGAGCGCGCGGGCGATCTCGATCTCGGCGTCGAGGTTGCCGATCAGGAGCCGGTCGCCCACGAGGTCATCCCCCATCCGTCATCGCGGCGCGCCGCTCGGCCGGGTCGGCGCGGCGGCGAGCAGCCCGGCGATGAACTCGTCGTCCAGGCCGGCGGCGCGGCGGCTCTCGATACACAGCTCGCGGCCGCGCGCGCGCCCGGGCCCGAGCGGCGGCGCCACGGTCTCCAGATAAACCCGCCAGCCGGACTCCGCCTCGCCACCGGCGCAGCCAGCGCCAGGCGAAGCGGACGTGCCGGATCTCGTCGCGGTGCACCTCTTCCAGCACCGCCGCGGTGTCCGGATCGCCCACCGCCCGCGCCGCCGCCGCGTACTCCTGGGCGAAGTCGAGGTTCGCGTTCTCGAAGGTCAGGCCCATCACGCACACGAAGTGCACGGGGCTGGAAAACTGGCCCAGGTGGTTCCAGAAGTGACCGGTGACCGGCCAGTCGCCCATGCGGTGGCCGAGCGCGCCCAGCCGATCCATGTACAGCCGCATGTGGCGCTGCTCCTCGCCCAGGATCACGGCGAGGCCGCGCCGGAACCGGGCCGGCGCGTCCGGGAAGGCCAGCAGCGCCCAGGCGAACAGCTCGACCGCCTGCAGCTCGTGGTTGGCCAGCGCGTGCAGGATGCGCGCGCGCTGCTCGCGGTCGTGCATGCCGGAGACCGGCGGCACGCGCCCGGCCCGCGCCGGCTGCACGCGCAGCTCGTGCGGCCGCGCGGGCGCGGTCAGCTGCCGCGCAGCCCCGCGCGGCTGATCCGGCGCGCCGGCCGGAAACGGCGCCAGCTTGCCGGCCAGGGTGTCGGCCTCGATGATGGAGAGCGCGAGCTCGCTCAGCGAGCGATCGCGAGGCCGCGCCTCCGGTCCATCAGCCTCTGCGCGTGTCACCAGCGGACTACTACCGCCGGCGGCGCCTGCCCGCCACCAGGACCGCCATCAGACCGAGCGCGAGGGCCGCCAGCTGCCCCTGGCCATCGCCGCCGGCCTGGCAGCCGCCGCCGTCGTCGTAGCCGGGCCAGCACACGCCGGTCGCCCCGGACTCCCGGCAGCCGAAGCCGTCGGGGCAGCCGCCCGCGCCCAGATCGCACTGCTCGGCGCAGTACTTGGCGGTGCCGTCATCGCCGCACTGACCGGAGGCGCACTCGGTGTTGGCGGTGCAGGCCTCGCCCAGGCCGCCCGTCTGGCCCGGGCCCAGCACGCAGCGCCCGTCCACGCAGGTGTCGCCCGCGATGCACTGGTCGGCCGACTGGCAGGGTGCGCCCTGGGTGACCTCGATCTGCGCCGTGGTGACCTGGTCGTACACGTCGAAGGCGCGGACCTGGACCTGCTGCACGCCGTCCGAGATGTTGGCCGGCACCGCGAAGTTGAACGGCGCGATGGCGACCGACTGGATCAGCTTGCTGTTGATCCACAGCTCGACCCGACCGATCTCGATGTCGTCGCTGGCGGTGGCGGTGACCTGGAAGCCCTTGTTCACGCTGGCGCCGTTCTGCGGCGCCGTGATCTGGACCGTCGGCGGCGCGTTGGTGCCGGGTCCGAAGATCTGACTTATCGAGGCGAACGAGTTCTGCGTGGTGCCGCCGCACATGCACCCGCGCTCCTCGAACTCGCCGCACGGTGCGTCCTGGTCGCGGAACCATTTCTCCGATCCGCAGTCGGTGAGGTACGTCATCGGGTCGTCGCACAGAAACTCGTGGTCGAGGCCGAAGGCGTGCGCGGTCTCCTGCGCGACCGTCCAGCAGATGTCCGGGATCGAGCCCTGGTACAGGTTGGCGAAGCTGTAGGTGATGGCGTTGTCGATGATCCCGCAGTTGAAGGGCGCCACGCCGCCCACGTTGGGCATGAAGCCGAGCTCGTCCGGCGTGCCACCGACGACCGCCTCGAAGTGCGGAGCCGTGCCGGGATCCTGGTCGGTGATCTCGACGCCGAACGGGGCGTAGACCTTCTGCACGCAGTCGACCACCGAGGCCCAGGCGGTGTCGCCGGCGTCGAACGGAGTCAGCGAGCCGTTCTGCTGCAGGATGCTGGACTGGTTGGTGCGCGAGTCCTCGATCGGCGCGCTGGCGATGAAGTCGCAGTCCCCCGGGGCCGCACATCGGTTCAGGTAGATGAGGTTGACCGGCTGGCCCCCCCTCGCTCCGGACACCTCGGCCGGGTCAGCCGGGATCGGGTCCGTCACGATATAGGTCGGCCGCGGTCGATCAGCCTGAGCGGACGAGGAGGCGAGAAGGGTCGCCGTGGCGACGAAGCAGCCGAACCGAGTCACGACAGAATACCTCCATGGCTACGTGGTGCTTCCCGCGCGGCAAGCGCCCATGTTGGCGCGGGCACGGGCGCCGCGTAAAGACGTTTTGACCCCAACGGCTCCGGTCACGCCCATGACGGGAGTTCGAATCGAAGATCCGCGGAGCTACGCGGAGCTACGAGTCTTGCTTTTCAGCCACGGCTCCGATGTGCTAGGCGAGCCGGGTGCAGAACATGTTCGAGGTGGTGGAGGCTCTCGACTGCGCGCGGGTGATGCTGTGGAGCGACCGCACCAGCGGCCTGCGCGCGGTGCTGGCCATCGACGACGTCAGCCTGGGGCCCGCGGCGGGAGGGATACGGACGTGGAAGTACGGGAACCTGGCCGCCGCGGTGCAGGACGCGGCCCGGCTGGCCCGGACGATGACGATCAAGACCGCGCTGGCCGGCCTCGAGGCCGGCGGCGGCAAGATCGTCGTGCTCGATCACCCCGGGCTGGACCGGCCGACCGCGTTCGCCCGGCTCGGCCAGCTCATCGAGGAGCTTGGCGGACTCATGCAGACCGCCGGCGATCTCGGCACCACGGCCGAGGACCTGGCCGCGGCCGCGCGTCACACCTCGTACGTTCAGACCTCACACGCCGACCTGACCGCGGCGACGGCGCGCACCCTCGTCCGCTGCGCCGAGGCGTGCGGCGAGGTGGCCGGACGGGGCGGGCTGCGCGGGATGCGGGTGGCGGTGCAGGGATGCGGCGGCATCGGCGACGCCGTCGCGCGCGCCCTGGCCGCGGCGGGCGCTCACCTGCTGGTGAGCGACGTCGTCGCGGCGCGCGCACAGCGAACTGCCGGCGCGACCGGCGCGCGCATCGTTGCGCCCGAGAGCGCGCTGCTCGAGGACGTGGACATGGTCTGTCCATGCGCGATAGGCGGGGTCGTGACCACCGCGCTGGCCGACCGGCTCAAGGCGTGGGCGGTGTGCGGCGCGGCCAACAACGTCCTCGCCGAGCCCGAGGCCGAGCGCCGGCTGGGCGAGCGCGGCATCATGTTCGTTCCGGACGTGCTCGCATCGTCCGGCGCCGTGATCAAGGGCGTGGCCAGCGTGATCATGAAGCTGCCCGACAGCACGCCGCTCATCGATGCAGTCGGCGAGACAGCACGATCGATCCTGTCCGAGAGCCGCGAGAGCCGGAGACCGGCCAGCGAGATCGCCGAGGAGCGGGCGCGGGCGCGCCTCGCCGCCGCGCGTGCGGCAGCCAGGCCCCCAGCAGGCCGGCCAGGAGCAGCCCCGCGCTGAGCAGGCCGCCGCCGTTCGCCGCGCTGCAGCCCCCGCCGCCGTCCTCGTCCGGGGGGGCCGCGCCGCCGGGCTCGTTCGCGCACGCGCCGGCGACGCAGACCTGACCGTCGCCGCACGCGTCGTCGCTCGAGCAGGCGGTCCGGCTCACCACGATGACGTGCTCCGATTCGGTGCCGCGATCGTCGGTGGCGACCGCGCGCAGCTCGAAGTCACCCGACGGCAGCTGGACCGGCGCGCCGAAGCCGTACGGCCCGGCGTCGATCCCGGCGTCCTCGGCCACCAGCGCGCCGCCGAGGTAGACGGCGACCGACGCGACGGCGACGTCGTCCTCGGCCGCGACGACGATCGCGAAGCCGGGCTCCACCTCGTCGCCGGCCTGCGGCTGCACGATCGACACGCTCGGCGGGGTGAGCGGCACGGAGTTGAACTCGGCCGCGATGCGGGCGTACGAGTTCTGGGTGAAACCGTCGCACATGCACTCGCGGGGCTCGTCCTCGCCGCACTCGGCGTCAACGTCGCGGAAGCTCTTCTCGCCGCAGCCGTTGAGGTACGTCATCGGGTCCTCGCACAGATACTCGTGGTCGAGCCCGAAGGCGTGCGCGGTCTCCTGCGCCACCGTCTCGCACAGCGCGCGCATGTCGTCGTAGACCTCGGCGAAGCTGTACGTCATGGCGTTGTCGATGACGCCGCAGTTGAACGGCGCCACGCCGCCCACGGCGTCCGACTGCTGCACGTGGTGAGGCGAGCCGGCCACGATGGCCTCGAAGTGAGACTGGCTGCCCGGGTCCACGTCGGTGACGACGATGTCGAACGGCGCGTAGATCTCGCGCACGCAGCTCACGACCGCGTTCCAGGCCTCGTCACCGTGCCCGAACGCGGGGATGACGGAGGTCTGCTGCGGCACGATGGACCTGTTCTGCCGCGAGTCCTCCTGGCCCGGCGTGACCACGCAGTCGTCGGCGCAGCGGTTGAGGAAGATGATGTTGGAGGTGTGCGAGCGCGCGGTTTTCGGCGGCACCTGGTCGGGGCCGGCCCACTGGTAGGTGCCGCGAGGGCGGTCCGCGTGGGCCTGCGCGGCGAGCGCCAGCGACAGGGCCGAGCCGGCGAGGGCAGCCAGGGCGGATCGGTTCCCGAAAAACACCTTCATGGCGCCGATCGAATCGACCGGGCCTCGAGGTTCTTGATCGGGCCCCGGGCGGGCTACTCGCCGATGATCTTGACCAGCACGCGCTTGGGGCGGCGGCCGTCGAACTCGCCGTAGAAGATCTGCTCCCACGGCCCGAAGTCGAGCTTGCCCTTGGTGATGGCCACGACCACCTCGCGCCCCATGACCTGGCGCTTGTGGTGGGCGTCGCCGTTGTCCTCGCCGGTGCGGTTGTGGTGATAGGTGTCGGGGCTCGCGATCGTACGGCGCCAGCTTCTCCAGCCAGCGCTTGTAGTCGGCGTGCAGGCCGGGCTCGTCGTCGTTGATGAACACGCTGGCGGTGATGTGCATGGCGTTGACCAGGCACAGCCCCTCGGCCACGCCGCTCTCGGCCACCGCGGCCTCGACCTGGCCCGTGATGTTGATGAAGTCCATGCGGGCGGGGACGTTGAAGGTGAGCTCGCGGGTGAGAGATCGCATGTCAGGGCTCCCGGGCCAGGGCCGCGGCGTCGGCGGCCAGCTGGTCCAGGCGCGCGGCTTCGTCGGAGTCGTAGTAGCCGCGGATGCGCAGCTGGCGGTCGAGCAGCACGAAGTGGGTGCCGTGCACGATGTTGGGCGTGCCGTCGGCCAGGGCGGCGCCGCGGTCGACAGCGATGCGGAAGCCCTTCTCGGCCGCGGCCTTCACCGCCGCCGGCGGCCCGGTCAGGAACTTCCAGCGCGCCGGATCGGCCTTGAAGCGGGCGGCGAACGCGGCCAGCACCGGCGGGGTGTCGTGCTCCGGGTCGACGCTGAACGACAGGAACCGGATCGCGTCCTGTCCGGCCAGGCGCTCGCCCAGGCGCTGCATCTTGAGCGTCGTGGTCGGGCACACAGTGGGGCAGCGGGTGAAGATGAAGTGGGCGATGTGCACGTGGCCGCGCAGATCGGCCGACCGCACCGGCGCGCCGGTCTGATCGGTGAAGGCGAAGTCGGGCACGGTGCCCAGCACCTCGAGCTCGGCCGCGTCGTCCTCGGCGCCCTTGCAGCCGGGGGCCAGCGCGGCGAGCGCGGCGGCCAGCACCGACAGTCGTAGACCGCGTGTCACGGGCAAAGCCTAATACCGAGCTGCTCGATTTCAAACCCGACCGCTTCGATTTGCCACCGCGCGATGGCCGGCTCCGAGCTCGTCGCGCTGCGTGTCCGACCTGCGCGATGGGACGCGGCGCCGATGCTCGCGCTCAGCGTGGCGGCGTCGGCGCGACGTGCACGCGCGGGCACAGCGTGATGTCGTAGACGACCGGCAGCGCGAGCTTGCCGCCGCCGTCGTAGGCTCCCACCCACAGCCAGTAGCCGTGATCCGGGTCGACGTTGAGGGTCATGAGCTCGTCGCGATCCGGTCCCGACTCCTTGCCCAGATCGCCGCTGAAGCTGTTCTCCGGGGCGCCCGCCGCGAACAGGTTGACGTCGAGATCGACCATGCCGTCCGGCCAGCTCACGCGCACCTCGAGCTCGCTGGTGGTCGCGCCGGTCGTGATCACGTACGTGTCCCGATCGAGGTACGAATCGCCGGCCGATACGATCGCGTCGCTCTGGCCTCGGAGGTGCGCGATCGTGTCCGGCTCGAGGACGAGCGCGGTCTCCTCGGGCACATCCATCTTGTCCTCGGTGAGCGCCGGCGGGTCGGGCAGATCGATCTGCACCGTGTCATTGCCCCGGCTCAGGTCGCCGTCGCCGGCCTCGGGATGATCCATCGGCGGCCCCGCCGCCGCACAGGCGAGAAGGTTCTCGCTGACAAGGACGGCGTAGCCGATCGGCGCGTCCGGCTCCGGCGGCAGGGCCGCGGCGCTCACCCAGTAGGTTCCCGGCTCCACCTCCAGCCCGGAGATGAGCGCATAGCCGTTGCGGAACGGGACGCTGGCCACCTGCACGGGCGGACCGTCGTCGACCCGGTACAGGTCGAGGCTGATGATGGTCTTGGCCGCGTCGGAGGCGAGGAGCTCGACGCGTATGTTGATCGGATCGTCGCCATCGACAGTGAACTCGTAGGCGTCGTAGTCGGCGACCTTGCCGGCGGCCTGGGTCGGATCGAGCTGGCCGCACACCCAGAAGCCGGCGTCGCCGGGGGCCAGGGTCAGCCCGGTGCGCTCGGCCGAGCCGTCGCCGGACGAGAACGGATCGTTCGTGTCCTCGGCGCTCTCGCGGTGGTCGCCGGAGCAGTCCACGATCGCGGCGTCGCGGGACGACGCGTCGGCCAGCGTGGCGTCCTGGCCGGCTCCGGCATCCGCCGCCCCGCTGTCGTCCCCGCCACATGCGCCGGCCACGGCCAGCGCGAGCGCAGCCGCGAGATGTGCGGGGTTCCACTGCTGGGTCACGACGATGTCCAGGCTAAGAGAAGTTGGAGCAGAGAGATTCGACCCTGAAGGTAGCGGAACCTCGCGCGCTGCGTCCAGCGGAGCGCTATGTGGCTGAAGCGGCAACCGAACCCGGTCCGCTCCCGTCCCCAAACCCTCTCCAGATCCTGTCTACGGATCGGGCGGGGGCTGGCCGCAGGCGCGGTTGGCGGGCAGGGCGATGTCCATCATGGCCGGGCTGGGCAGCTGCAGCCGTCCCATCACCTCGGCGTACTCGGCCGCGCTGGATACTTGAAGCCGCGGGTTGTGCGCGCGCTCCTCGCCGATGGTGCTCACGGTCCAGCCGCGGTAGTCGTGCGCCGGGTAGACGAGGGTCTCATCCGGCAGCACCAGCAGCACGTCGAACAGGCTGCGGTACGCCGCGCGCGCGTCGCCGTTCTGCAGATCGGTGCGGCCCGAGCCGCGGATGAGCAGGGTGTCGCCGGTGAAGACGCGGTCGGACATCACGTAGCAGTAGGAGTCGTCGGTGTGGCCCGGCGTGTAGCGCGCCACCAGGTCGAGCGTGCCCACGGAGAAGCGATCCCCCTCGCCGACGGTGCGCGAGGCGCAGGCGACCTGGGCCTGCTCGCCCATGATCGTGTGACAGCCGGTTCGCGTGCGCAGCTCGCCCAGCCCGGTGACGTGGTCGGCGTGGACGTGCGTGTCCGCGGCGAGCACCAGGGTCAGACGCAGCTCGGCCAGCAGGGTACAGTAGTCGTCGACCTTCGCGACCACCGGGTCGATCAGGAGGGCCAGCCGCGTGGACGAGCAGCCCACCAGATAGGTATAGGTGCTGGACTTGTGGTCGAACAGCTGCCGAAAGATCACTGGACGGGTTCGCCTCCACTGGCGAGGATGACACAAGGCGTGAGCCGACGAGAGCGCGAATGAAGATCACGAGAATTCTGGTGGGAACCGATTTCTCCGCCGAGTCGGAGGTCGCGCTCGATCACGCCGTGCGCATGGCCCGCCACGTGGGAGCCGAGCTGCTGCTGGCCCACGCCGGCACGGTGATCGACACCGCCGACGCGGCGCTGGCGCCCGAGAGCGCGGCCTTGCTCGAGTACGAGCGCATCGTGGCCGAGCACGCGGCCGAGAACCGCGCCCACCTGGCCGAGCTGGTCGCCCGCGTGCGCCAGAGCGGGGTGAACGCCGCCGAGCAGATCGTGAACGGCTTCCCCGACACCGGCATCAGCGAGGCGGCCGACGAGCTGGACGTGGACATGGTGGTCATGGGCACGCACGGCCGCACCGGCCTCAAGCGCATCCTGCTGGGCAGCGTGGCCGAGCGCGTCGTCCGCCTGTGCCGGCGCCACGTCATGGTCGCGCGCCCGCTGCAGGGCGGCCAGGAGGCCGGCTACAGCCGCGTCCTGGTGCCGACCGATTTCTCGCCGCGCGCCGAGCTCGCGCTCGAGATCGCGCTCGAGCTGGTCGCCGCCGGCGGACAGATCGAGCTCCTCCACGCGTGGAGCCTCCCGGCCCTGACCGGCTCGCTGGTGCCCAGCCGGGTCAGCGAGTCGGCGCTCGAGCCGGTGCGCAAGTCGCTCGACGCCGGCGCGCGCGAGAAGGGCGAGGCGCTGATCGCGCGCCACCCACGCCCGTCGGTGCAGATGGCGCTCACCATCGTGAACGACTCGGCGGCCCACGCGATCGACAAGGCGGCGGCCGGCCACGACCTCATCGTCATGGGCGGACACGGGCGGCGGGGCCTGCGCCGGTTGATCCTGGGCAGCGTGGCCGAGGCGACGGTGCGCCACGCGCCCTGCTCGGTGCTGGTGGTGCACGAGTGGCCCGCAGACGGGGCGCGGCCATCGCGAGGAGGAGAGGGTGGAGGAGCGGAGCCGATACCGGGTTCGGGTGGCCATGGAGCTCGACCGCCGGGGGCGTGAGACCGGCCGGCGGCGCAGCGAGCGCGACCAGCACGGCGAGCGCAGCCGCGCCGTGCGACGCGTGCTGGTCGTCATCCTCCTGCTCAACGCGGCGGTGTTCGCGGCCAAGGCGCTCTACGCCTACTGGTCCGGGTCGCTGGCCATCGGGAGCGACGCCATCCACTCGCTGGCCGACGCGGCCGCCAACGTGATCGGGCTGGTGGTGCTGCGCTTCGCCGACGCGCCGCCCGACCAGGGCCACCCGTACGGCCACCGCAAGCTGGAGGTGGTGGCGGCTGCCGCCATCGGCATCTCGGTCGCGATCGCCGCGGCCAACTTCGCCTGGGACGCGATCGACGCGCTCATGCACGGCCACGACGCGCCGGAGACCTCGGCGCTGGGCTTCATCGTCATCGGCGGCACCTGGATCGTCAACCTGATCGTCGCGCGCTACGAGGCGCGGCGCGCGCGCGAGCTGGACAGCGCGTTCCTCGCCGCCGACGCGGCCCACACCGCGTCGGACCTGCTCGTCACCGCCGGCGTGGCCGCCTCGTTCACGGCGACCTACTTCGGCGCCGCCTGGGCCGACCCGCTCGGCGCGCTGGTCATCATCCTGTTCATCGGGCGCATCGCGTGGAACATCCTGTCGTCCAACGTGACGATCCTCGTCGACCGCGCCGTCGTCGATGCCGACCGCGTGGCCGAGGTAGCCCGCGCCGTCCCCGGCGTGTCCGACGTCCACCGCGTCCGCTCGCGCGGCACCGACGCCGCCGCCCAGGTCGACCTCCACCTCCTGGTCGACGGCGACATGCCGCTGCGCGAGGCGCACGCGATCGCGCACCGGGTCGAGGAGCGGTTGAAACGAGAGCTGCCAGCGATCGATGATGTGACGATTCACATGGAACCTGAGGACGACCCCGAAGAAGGGCTCTGACGCGCCCCTTCGCTGGGGCGCCCGCGCGCGTTCGGGCGCCTGACTAAACAAACAGAGAACAGGTGACAGGCGACAGGGAACAGGGAACAGGGAACCGACGCTGTTCGGGGACTCGTCCGCGAGAGCGCCTGCTCATCCCGTTGCCTGTTGCCTGTTCCCTGTCGCCTGTCACCTGTTCACTGTTTGTTTGATCAGCTGCCCCGCGCCACCAGGCGGGCGAAGCCCTCGGCAATAGCCGAGGGCACCTGCGCCGACAGATACGTCCTCCGCAGCTCCGCGTCCGTCAGCCGTGACGCCTTCCGCTCCACCTCGGCCTGGCCGTCGCGCAGGGCCACGCGGGCCTCGTCGAGCAGGCCGGCCAGCTCGCAGACGCGGGCGTGGAAGTGGAGGATCTGCTCGGAGCCCTCGGGCTGCTCGGCCTGGCGCTGCAGGGCCACGGCGCGGGCGGTCATGAAGACGCCCTCGCCGGCGCGGCCCAGGCGGGCCAGGGCGAGGCCCTGGAGCGCGAGGCCGTAGATCTCCGCGATCGGCACCAGCGTCTGCCGCGCCATCTCGGTGGCGGAGCGCCCGGCCTCGAGGACGCGTTCGGGCGGCGCGCCGTTCTCCAGCTGGGCCAGGCACATGTAGATGAGCGCGCGGATCTGCTGGTAGCGATCGTTGTCCTCGCGCGCCTGCAGCAGGCCGCGCTCGAAGAGCTCCAGCGCGCGAGTCAGGTCGTCGCGCTGCATGTGCACCTGGCCGAGCGACACGAGCACGTCGGCCGTGTTGGTCCGCTCGCCGATCTCCTGGGACACCTTGAGCGCCTTGCTCAGGTAGCGCTCGCCGCGCTCGAGCTCGCCGACATCGGCGTAGCACTGGCCGATGTTGCCCAGCTTGGTCGCCACCGCCGAGCGATCGCCCAGCTCCTGATCCAGCTTGAGCGAGCTCTTGTAGTGGGCCAGCGCCTCCTCGGTCTCGCCCAGCGCGGCCAGCACCAGGCCCATGTTGTTGAGCGCGCGCGCCTCCAGCCGGGTCAGCTTGAGCATGCGGTAGATGACCAGCGTCTCGGCGAACGCGTCGAGCGCCTCGTTCAGGCGCGCCATGTTCCACAGGATCGTGCCGCGGCCGTTGAGCAGCAGCGCGCGCTGGTGCAGCCCCTCGCGATCGTCGCCGCACAGGGCCAGGGCCTCGTCGCACAGCGCCAGCCCGCCGGCGTTGTGGCCCGAGAGGCGCTCGATCTCGGCGCGCAGGCGCAGCGCCTCGGCCTCGGCCAGCGGCGCCCGGGCCCGGCGCGCGTACTCGAGCGCCGGCTCGGCCGCGCGCAGGGCCGACGGCAGCCGGCGCACGTCGATGTAGAACTGGGCCAGGCGTGAGTGCACCAGCGCCAGCCTGACCGGCTCGCCGAGCGCCTCCGCCTCCTTGCGCATGGCGTCGATCTCGCGCAGCTGGGCCGGGCGCTTGGCCAGGCGGCGCAGCACGTCCTCGCGCTGGTTGCGGGCGGCGAAGCGGCGCGCGTGATCGCCGGCCGGCAGGAGCTTGAGCGCGCGGGTCAGCTGGCGGAACGCGTCCTGACTGCCGCCGACGTTCAACAGCGTGCGCCGCCGCGCGCAGGTAGGCGTCGGCCGCCGCCGGCCCGTCGCCGGCCAGCTCCAGGTGACGCGCGATGACGGCGTCGTCCTGGCCCGGCCGGTAGGACGGCGAGGCCGCCAGCCGCGATGCCGCGATGCGGTGCAGGCCTGCCCGCTCCTCCTCGGGCAGGACGCCGTAGGCCGCGCTCATGGTCAGATCGTTGCGGAAGGCCAGCTGCAGGGCGCCGTGGCGGAGCAAGAGGCCGCGCTCGACCAGGCCATCGAGCGCCTCGCTCACCGCGCCCCTGTACAGCTCCTCGACCAGCGCGGCCGAGAACCGGCGCCCCAGCACCGCCGCGCACACAAGCACCTCCTTCTCGGCCGGCGGCAGCTGGTCGATGCGCGTGACCAGCAGCGACTCGACGGTGGCAGGTACTTGTAGCGGCGCGTCGCGCACCACCCAGCGCAGCAGGCCCCCCTGGCCGCCGGGCGCGCCGCCGTTCTCGGCGACCAGGATGCCGCGATCGATCAGCGAGTCGATCATCTCGTTGATGAAGAGCGGGTTGCCGCCGGTGCGGGCCAGGATGTGGCGGGCCAGCTCGCGCGTCGAGTCATCCGGGACGAACCGGCGCAGCAGCAGCTCCATGCGGGCCGCCTGGTCCAGCTCCTCGAGGCGGATGACGTCGGCGCGCGCCACGCGGGCCAGCTCGACGACGCGCCGATCGGGGCGGCTGGTGAACACGACCAGGAGCGGCCGCGACGCGCGCACCGCCAGGTGCTCGCGGAAAAGCTCCATGCTCTGGTCGTCGGCCCAGTGGGTGTCCTCGGTGACGATGACCAGCGGGAGGTCGACGCGGAAGTGGCGCTCGACCCGCATCATGATCTGCTTGATGCGCTCGCGCCGTTCGTCGGCGTCCATGTCCGGGCCGTCCTCGACCCGCGCGCCGAACAGCGGGGCCGTCGCCCGCACCGCGGCCGGGATCTCGGCCTCGTCGCCCGGCATGAAGAAGAAGAGCCGGGCGGCGGCCTCGAGGCGGCGCAGCACCTCGCGCGCCTCGGCCCCCTCGGCCAGCCCGAGCAGGTCTCTGCCCAGATCGGCCAGCAGGCCCAGCGGCGTGAGCGAGGTGGCGGCGCGGGCGGCCGCGTGCAGCACCACCGCCTGGCCGGACGGGATTGTGTCGAGGAAGGCGCCGATGAGCGCGCCCTTGCCCACGCCTGCCTCGCCCAGGATCACGACGTGGCGGTGGCCGCGGGTGACCAGGACGTCGCGGTACGCGTCGCGCAGCGCCTTGAGCTCGAGCTCGCGCCCGACAAGCTGGCCGCCCGCGGTGCCGCGCTCGCGCAGCCTCTGCACCCGCTCCTTGGGGCCGCGCACGCGATAGATGCGCGCGCGCTGGCGCGACTGGTCGCCGTCGGTCTCGCTCTCGGCGTCGGGCGGAAGCTCGATGGTGGCGAGCTCCTCGAAGTTCCAGTCGTCCTGGGCCACGCGGGCCACCGCGCCGCCGCACAGGATGTCGCCGCCCTGGGCCTCGACGGCCAGGCGGCGCGCCATGCCGGTTGTCGCGGCCGAAAGCTCGAACCCGGCGCGCGCCTCGGCGTTGCGCCGGATGAGGGCCACGCCGCGCTGCAGGCCGATGGCGAGGCGCAGCTCCGGCTCGACGTCGAGCCCGATGCCGTCGAGCGCGTCGATGAGGGCGAGCCCGAGCCGGATCGCGCGCGACGAGTCCTCCTCGCTGGCCAGCGGCAGCCCGATGACACATGTGAGCCCCGACTCGTCGAGGCGGTGGACGTAGGCCTCGTGCTTGAAGGCGATGTCGCGCGCCACCTCGAGGAACTGCTCGAGCAGGCGCAGCGCCTCGCGCCGGCCCAGGCGCCGCTCGAGCGCCGGCGCGCCGCCGATGTGGCCCTCGAGCACCAGCACGTGCTTGCGCTCGCGCGTCTCGCGGGTCGGCTCGGCCGCCGGCATCGCCGCCATGGCCGGCACCGACGACGAGGCCGACGGCGTGTGGGCCGACGCGCCTCCGCCGGTCGTCGGCGGCGGCATCGACGACTCCCGGCGCCGCCTGTGCGGATCGGTGCCGCGCGCGACGTGGGCCGGACCCACGTCCGGGCTGCTGGGCGGGCGCTGCGGCGTGCGGCGATCGGTCGGCTGCAGCTCGTTGGCCAGGAACTGGGCCAGCGCGCCGGAGTCGAACAGCTCGCCGGCGCGGCGGGCCAGCTCGAACTGGAAGCGGCCCAGCGCGTTCTGCAGATCGCGGCCGGTCTGGTAGCGGTCGTCGCGGTGAAACGCGATCGCCTTGAGGATGATCTCCTCCAGGTCGGTCGGGATGTCGCGGTTGACGTCGCGCGGCCGCGGCGCCGCCCCGCCCTTGACCAGCTCGAGCACGTCCTTGCCCTTGCCGCTGAACATCGGGCGGCCGGTGGCCAGCTCGAACAGCACCACGCCCGCCGAGTAGACGTCGGCGCGGCGGTCGACCAGCTCGCCGCGCGCCTGCTCCGGCGCCATGTAGGCGAACTTTCCCTTGACCACGCCCTCTTCTTCGTGAACGTCGATGGCGCGGGCGATCCCGAAGTCCACGATCTTGACCGCGCCGTCGTAGGACAGCAGGACGTTCTGGGGCGAGATGTCGCGGTGGACGATGCCGAGCCCCTCGCCGTAGTCGTCGCTCTTGCGGTGGGCGTAGTCGAGGCCCTTGGCCACCTGCTGCACCACGTAGGCGCACAGGCCCAGCGGGATCATGATGCGGCGCCGGCTGACCTCCTGCATGGCGCGCAGGAGGTCGAGCCCCTCGACGTACTCCATGGCCAGGAAGTAGTTCTCGCCGAGCTGCCCAAAATCGAATACTTGCACGATGTTGGGGTGGTTCAGGCCGAGCGCGATGCGGGCCTCGTCCACGAACATGGCGGCGAACTGGCGCGAGCGCGCGAAGGCCGGGTGGATCTTCTTGATGACCAGCTGCTTGGATAGACCCTGGGCCACCGAGGTCCTCGCCAGAAAGACCTCGGCCATGCCGCCGATCCCGATGCGGCGGATGAGCTGGTATTTGCCGAACTGCTCCATGCGCGGCGAGCGGCCGAGACTCAAGCTTACGGCGGTTACGGCCCGGTTTTCCAGAAGGCCGATCCCGACCGAGCCGGCAGCCGCGCCGACACTCCCGCGCCTATTTTGCGGGTCTGGAACCGGTCACGGCTGCTTCGCGGGGACGGCGGTCTCGCTCTCGAGCGGGGCGATGCGCAGGTTGTCGAACCACGAGTCGGACTGCCAGTTGTTGATGCCGAAGTACAGGTGGCCCGGTCCGTCCAGCGGGGCGTCGTCGGTCAGGACCAGGAACGGCGAGGTCATGTCGTTGACGAACCACTCGATGCGGCCGCCGCGCCGCACGATCTTCCAGTGGTAGCGCTGGCCCTCCTCGACCTTGGGAGCCGGCCGCTCGGCCAGCTTCTTGCCGTGCTCGTCGCCGCGCGCGAGGATCGACTTGCTGTTGTCCCAGCCGCCCATGACCGCGACGTAGCCGGTCGAGGTGTAGCGGCCGCCGTCCTTGTCGTAGGAGCGGCCGTCGCCGGCCAGCTCGACCTTGATGTCGCCGTCCGACGAGTTCGACCAGACGTCGAGCTCGATCACGACGTCACGGGGCAGGGCGCGGCGCAGCCACATCGGGTGGTTCCTGGCCCCGCGCGCGCTGAGCGCGCCGTTGACCAGCTGGTACGCGTCGGCGGTGGTGCGCCAGTCGTCGCCGATGTCGGGGCGCTCGAAGTCGTCGGTCCAGGGCGCGGCGATGGCGGGCGGCTCGGCGCCCTGGTCGTCGCTGTGCTTGCACCCGGTCGCGGCCAGCGCGAGGACCGCGGTCGCCGCCGCGCCGGCCCTCACCTGGTCCCCCGCGGACCCAGCATGTCCTCGGGCCGCACCGCCTTGTCGAAGGCGTCGCCGTCGATGACGCCGAGCTCGAGCGCCGCCTCGCGCAGGGTGATGCCCTTGGCGTGGGCTGTCTTGGCCACCTTGGCGGCGGCGTCGTAGCCGATGACCGGGTTGAGCGCGGTGACCAGCATCAGCGAGCGGCGCAGCAGATCCTCGATGCGGCGCTCGTCCGGCGTCATTCCCTCGACGCAGTTGTCGGCGAAAGAGGCGCTCGCGTCGCCCAGCAGGCGCACCGACTGCAGCAGGGCGTCGATGATGACCGGCTTGAACACGTTGAGCTCGAAGTTGCCGGACGCGCCGGCCACCCCGATGGTCACGTCGTTGCCGATCACGCGCGCGCACGCCATGGTCATGGCCTCGCACTGGGTCGGGTTGACCTTGCCCGGCATGATGGAGCTGCCCGGCTCGTTGGCCGGCAGGGCCAGCTCGCCGATGCCGCAGCGCGGACCGGAGCCGAGCCAGCGGACGTCGTTGGCGATCTTCATCAGCGCGGCGGCGGCGGTCTTGAGCGCGCCTGAGGTGGCGACCGCGGCGTCGTGGGCCGCCAGCGACTCGAACTTGTTGGGCGCCGTCTCGAAGGCGTGACCGGACAGGCGGCTTACCTCGGTCGCCATGCGCTCGGCGAAGCCGACCGGCGCGTTGAGCCCGGTGCCGACCGCGGTGCCGCCGATGGCCAGCTGGCGCAGGTGAGGCAAGGTGGCCTCGATGTGGGCGATCGCGTTCTGCACCTGCGCCGCCCAGCCGCCCGCCTCCTGGCCCAGGGTCAGCGGCGTGGCGTCCATGAGGTGGGTGCGGCCGATCTTGATGATGTCGCGCCAGGCGGCGGCCTTGGCCGCCAGCGCCTCGCCCAGCCGGCGCATGGGCGGCAAGAGGCGCTCCTCGATCGCCACCACCGCGGCGATGGACATCGCGGTCGGGAAGGTGTCGTTGGACGACTGCGACATGTTGACGTGGTCGTTCGGGTGGACCGGCTTCTTGGAGCCGATCTCGCCGCCCAGCATCTCGATGGCGCGGTTGGACACGACCTCGTTGACGTTCATGTTGGTCTGCGTGCCGCTGCCGGTCTGCCAGACGACGAGCGGGAAGTGATCGTCGAGCTTGCCGTCGATCACCTCGGTGGCGGCCGCCGCGATCGCGTCGGCCAGCTTCCGGTCCATCCCGGCGAGCTCGGTGTTGACCAGCGCGGCCGCCTTCTTGACCACCGCCATGGCGCGGATGACCTCGACCGGCATGCGCTCGCCGCCGATCTTGAAGTTCTCGAGCGACCGCTGGGTCTGCGCGCCCCAGTAGCGGTCGGACGGGACCTGCACCACGCCGAGTGTGTCGCTTTCACCACGAGTCTTCGCCATGGCCGGTATCTAACACAGTCCCGGGGCTGCGGACCCGGCCGCGAACCGCCTCCGCCACCCCCGGCCTACGCTCGGCAATGCCGACACCGTCCCGGCGGCGTTCCCCGGGCCCTCAATCCCTGCCGGCTCGGTGCCGATCTGGTTGCAGAGCATGGATCCCGCACCTCCATCCGCCGCGGCTGCAGCCCCGACGGATGCCCTCCGGCACCTCCTGGCCGCCATCGAGGCGGCCACGCGCGGTGACCTGCGCCGGGCGCTCCAGCTGGCCAACCAGGCCAGCGAGGCCGGTAGCGGGTGGCACGAGATGGGCCAGCTCGGCGCGGCCATCAACGTCCTGGTCCACAGCTGGCAGAAGAGCATTCGCGAGAAGGAGAGCATCCTCGCCGAGCTGCAGATGTCCCAGGCCGAGGTGGAGGAGATGAACGAGCGGCTGCGCGGCGAGATCGACGAGCGCAAGCGCGCCGAGACCCAGCTCGCCTCGTTGCAGGCGGAGCTGGTCCGCACCGCCCGCGCCGCCGGCATGAGCGAGGTGGCGACCGGCGTCCTGCACAACGTGGGCAACGTCCTCAGCAGCATCAACGTCGCCAGCATCACCCTGCGGGAGCGGCTGGACGAGTCGAGGGCGGAGCGCGCCGCCCAGGCGGCCACGATGCTCATCGACCACCGCGACGACATCGGCAGCTTCCTGACCGAGGACCCCCGCGGGGTGCAGGTGCCGGCCTACCTGCTCGCGCTTGCCCGCCACCAGTCCGAGCTCAACCGGGAGCTCGCCCGCGAGGCCGACTCCCTCTGCGCCTTCGTCAGCCATGTCACCACGATCATCGGTACCTACCAGTCCTATGGTCGCTCGACGTGCGTGGTGGAGCGGGTGCCGGTCACGGAGATCATCGAGGCCGCCTCGAAGATCATGGGCCCTTCCTTCGAGCGGCACGGCATCGAGCTCGCGTGCACCGTTCCAGAAAATCTCCGAGTCGCGACCGATCGCCACAAGGTGCTGCAGATCGTCATAAATCTGATGAGCAACGCGCGCGACGCGGTCTGCGTGCTGAAGAGTGACCGGCGCGTCGAGATCCAGGTAGGGTTAACGGGTGCCGGGGGGATTCGGATCTCGGTCGCCGACAACGGGGTCGGCATCTCGCGCGAGGATCTGGCCAAGATCTTCGTGTACGGGTACACGACCAAGGCGGACGGCCACGGGTTCGGCCTGCACACGAGCGCGAACGCGGCCCGCGAGCTGGGCGGATACCTTCACGCAGAGAGCCAGGGGCCCGGCCTTGGCGCCCGGTTCGTCCTCGAAGTGGCCGACGGCCCGCGCTAGGCGGCGGCGCGCGGGTAGCCGGCGCGCAGGCACGAGCGTCGATCGGAGGACACGATGACTTCCGCACTGGCCGATGTGGACGTGGCCTCGGTCAAGCTGCTGTGGCAGCAGGTCGAGGCGGAGATCGCCGCCGCCCAGCACCTGGACGCGGCGGCGCAGACGATGACGCGCGCGCTGTTCGACCACTTCCCCGACTCGATCGCGCTGGCGCGCGCCTTCGTGACAGTCCCGCTCGACGAGCTGCCGCCGCCCAACGCGGCCTTCGTGCGCGGGCTGGCCGACAGCACCGGCATCCTCGCCGACCTCAAGCCGACGACCCCGGTGCTCTCGCTCATCGGGACCTTCGGCACCCAGGACGCGTGGTGCGATCGCAGGCGCTCGCAGGGCCATATCGGCATCCCGCTCGTGTCGGCGGCGTTCGTGGACGGCATCCCGATGGTGTCGCGTCTGCTGCAGCAGCTCGGCATGGAGCTCGCCTGGCTCGAGCGCGGCGACACCGCCATCATCGGCAAGGTGCTCGGCTCGAGCACCGGCGTGTTCTTCGTCGGCGAGGCGTCGAAGGAGACCGATCGCCAGGGCCGCAAGGTCATCGCCGCCCAGGACTTCGTCGCCGGCCACCGCATCAGGAGCGTTTTCGGGTTCGGCGGCTCCTACTTCGGCGGCTCGATTGTGACCTTCATCCTCTTCTGCACCAGGACCATCGATCGCGCCGTGGCGCAGCGGTTCGCGCCGCTGGCCAACCTGTTCAAGGGGGCCACGGTGGCGCTGGCCGGGTTCGACCTCGGTCTTCTCGGCCGACTGACGCCGGTCAGCAATCGGCGACGGCGCGGTCGCGGAGCTCGGTCGCGCGGGCCAGCGCCCCGGCGGTGTCGGGACGGACGGCCGGGTCGGGATCGCCCAGATCGTCCAGGTGCTCCTGCAGCGCGGCGAGCAGCTCGGTCGGCCCCTTCTCGCGCAGGTTGGTGGGCAAGAGGAAGTCGCCGCGCCTGCGCGCGCCGCTCAGCAGCAGGTGCGGCGGCCACGGGAAGCGCCCGGTCAGCATCTCGTAGAGGACCACGGCCGACGAGTAGAGGTCGGAGCGCGGGTTGGCGTCGCCGGCCTTGCGCTGCTCGGGCGCCATGTAGGCCAGCGTGCCGACCGCGTCGCGCTGGCGGCGGGCGTGCTCGGCGTCGGTGCGCGGCGCCTCGCCGGTGCCGGGCAGGTGGGCCACGCCGAAGTCGCCCAGCATGACCTCGCTGCCGGGCGCGTCCGGATCGCGCCGGAACATGAGGTTGGCCGGCTTGAGGTCGCGGTGGACGATGCCGCGCCGGTGCGCGGCCAGGAGCGCCGACAGGATCTGCACGTGGCGGTCGAGGCCGCGGCGCAGGTGGCGGGGGCCGCGCTCGCGCAGCACGTCGCGCATGGTGCCGCCGGCGGCCAGCTCCATCACGATGCGGCGCGCGGCCTCGTCCAGGTCGAGGATGGCGACGATGTTGGGGTGGCGCAGCGACGCGGCCATGCGCGCCTCGGCGAAGAAGCGGGCGCAGTGCCTCGGCGCGATCGGCCGAGGCCAGGTGCGGGTGCAGGAGCTTGACCGCCACGTCGCGGTCGAGCTCGCGGTCGCGGGCCACGTAGACGACGCCGGTGGCGCCGCGCCCGATCTCGCGCACCAGCGCGTAGCGCGCGCCTGCCGTGCCGGTTCCGGTGCCGGGCATTGCCTCGGCGCCGGCGATGGTGGCGCCGAGCGAGGCGGGCGCCGCCACGCCGCGCTGGACGCGCAGCCGGTCGAGGCGGACGCGCGCGTTCGGGTAGTCGACGTCGTGGGCCAGCACCGCCTCGTAGTGGCGCAGCGCGCGGGTCTCGTCGCCGGTGCGGCGGTGGTGCTCGGCGAGCAGGAAGTGGGCCCGCGCCGCGTGATCGTCGATCGCGGTCAGCGCCTCGAGGTGGACCACCGCGTCGATCGAGCTGGCCGCGCCGGTCGCAGAGCTCGACCAGGCGGACGCGCAGCGCCACCGCGCGCTCGCCGCCGCCCACCGACGGCATCGAGATGAACTTGGCCAGCCACTGAAGGGCCAGGCGCTCGTGGCCCGACTGCCACAGCGAGTCGATGTGCTCCATGAACTCGGCCGCGCCGATCGCGTCGAGCCGGCGGCCCTCGCCGGCCTCCTCGGCCAGCTGGCCCAGCCACACCTCCTCCTTGACCCCGAGCAGCGCCGGCTCCGGCGGGTCCTCGCCGCCGGGCAGGAGCGGGGCCTCGGCCGGACCGTCGCCGCGCAGCCACGGAAACCAGGCGACGCCACCCGCCCGGCGCGGCTGGACCGGCGCCGGCGCCGCCGGGAGGACGGCCGTACACATCCGATCCGCGCTCGTCGCGATCCGAGCTCACGCCACCTCGATCTCCGACCCGCCGAGCGAGATCTCGTCGCGGTGCAGGAGCTGGACGTCGCCGGCCATGAGCCGCTCGCCATTGAGGACGATGCTGGCGCCGGGCGGATGGAGGAGGATCGGCCGGCCGCGGCGGAACTCGACCTCCGCCTCCACGCCGACGGTGGCGAGCCGGATCGGGCTGCCGCTCGACCCCGATCAGCGCGATCGAGCCGCGGTCGAGGCCGCGGTCGATGCGCAGGGTCAGGAGCTCGGGGCTGGCGCTGAAGTCGATGATGCAGTCGTCGCTCAGGGCGAAGCTGCCCTCGCCGGTCAGCGGCACGGTGCCGGCGACCGGCAGGCCGCCCAGCCGGGTGCCGTTGCGCGAGCCGGCGTCGCGCAGGGTGAAGCGCAGGGTGCGCGCGGGTCCGTCCACCTCCACCTGGACCTCGGCGTGGCGGCGCGACACACCGGCCGAGCGCAGGACCAGGTCGCACTGCGGATCGCGCCCGATCACGACGCGGGGCAGGGCGGTCAGCGACACGCGGTCGCCCCGGCGCAGGTGCAGGGCGACCCGGCCCGCCGCGACCAGGCGCGACTCCAGCTCGTCGTGCAGGCGGCGATACTCGGAGGTGCCGTCGGCCGCGGCCACGCAGCGGCGGATCGCCTCGAGCGCCGCGTCGCGGGCTCCGCCGCGCAGGTGCAGCTCGTAGTCGGCGAACGACTGGCGCAGCTCTCGCTCACGCGCGCTGCGCTCCTCGTCGCGCACCAGCGACTGCTCCATCAGGTCCAGCATGCCGCCGTGGCGGTAGGCCGCGGCCGCGGCCGCGTCGTCGCCCAGCGACTCGTACGCCTCGCCGGCCGCGCGGTGCTCGCCGGCCTCGACCAGCAGCGCCGCGGCTTCGCGTACCCGCTCGCGGTCGCGCTCGGTGGCCACGCCCTCGGCCTGGGTCTTGACCAGCAGCGCCTGTCCCAGCGCGCGCACCACTCGCCGGCGCTCGGGCGTGCCCTCCTCGGCCCAGTGCAGCGCGTCGCGCAGCGCGTTGATCTCGTCGCTCCGGCTGCCGGCCCGGCTGGCCCGGGCCAGATGCACGCGCACCGCCGCCTCGCGGTGACCGGCCAGGGCATAGCGCTCGGCGGCGAGCTCGTAGTCGCCGGCCGCCTCGGCCGCCACCGCCGCGCGGTAGTCGGCGGAGAACAGGCGCTTGAAGAAGCCCATGTGGGCTGAGTATAGCGACCGGGCGTGTGGGCCGGGAGCCGGGCAGGCCGCGAGACCGGCGTGGCGTGCCGGTTCTCAGCGATTCACCCAGGGTGTCGCGTCGTAGATCATGAGATCCGCCTGGAGGTCCGACTCGGTCATGAAGTAGAAGCGCAGCGATCGGTCGTCGAGCGGCTGGACCCAGAAGGCGTTGTGGGTCAGCGCCAGGTCCGGGTTGGGGCCGGCGCCCTCGTCGACGAACAGGTTGACCGGGATCTGATGCTCGGGACGGTCGCGGCGCAGATCGACAAGGTCGAGCCCGCCGAACGCGATCGAGCCGCGCGGCGTGGCGTACGACTGCACGCCGCCGCACAGCATGAATTCGACACCGCGGTACTTGCAGTCCTGATAGTCGATGGTCGCCTCGGCGTTCGGCACCCAGCGCGACGAGCCGCCGCCGTGCCCGTGACCGTGACGCCGCCAGGTGTAGAGCCGCCGCGAGCCCCAGCTCACCCCGTGAAACGTCCCCCGGTGCAGGTTGTGCACGATCCCGCCGATGTGGTCGTCCTCGCTGAACGCCAGCTCGGCCTCGAGCGTGTCCGGATCGACGCGATAGATCTGGCTGCGGCTGTTGGGCCGGTTCTCGGCCAGCGGCACCCAGATCGACTCGCCGTCGTAGTCGATACCGCCGGGATGGTAGATGTCGCCCTGGGTCAGCTCGAGCTGGCCGAGCAGCGTGCCGTCGCCGGCGAACTCGAAAAGCCAGCCGCGGCCGCGCCCGGGCGAGCGGTCGATCGAGAAGTCGTAGAGCGCGTCGGTCTCGACGCCGTTGCGCACCGGGGCCTCGAGCGTCTCGACCGCCGAGACGAAGAACCGGTCGCCGACCACGACCAGGCCCTCGGTGTGGAAGGTGGTCCAGCCCTGCATCGCGACCGTGTTGACAGGCGTCCAGATCGTGTTCTTTCCCATCAGGCGGAAAAGCTCGGTGGTGGCGTCGTCGCGCGAGTGCCGCCCGCGCGAGTCGCTCAGCTCTCGAGCCAGGTCGCCCGGCTGGTCGCCTTCCGAGCAGCCCGCGGCCAGCAGCGTGAGAAACGCGATCGCCCGTGTACGCTTCATGGTGTCCTCCCCGGTGCGGACTGTCGGTCCGTCCGCCGGAAGCAAGACCACGCCGCGCGGCGATGTCCAGCGAACTCAGCGCGACAGTCGACGCACCATCGACGTGCCGACCGCCTCGAAGCCGATTCGCTCGGGAGCTCAGCGACGGCGCACGGTGCGGACGTCGGAGACGAACTCCATCATCTTGACCATGGCCGAGGCGTCCGCGGGATTACGCGTCGCCGCGGCGTGCGAGATGGCGTACAGGCGCAGCCGGCCGTCGGCTCCCACGTAGGCGCCGGCGCCGGCGTCCAGGTCGCAGAGCTCGCGGCCGCCGATGGAGCAGCGCAGGTGCCGCCGCGCCACCTTGGTGACCACGATGCGCGGCGCGGCGCTCCGGCCGGAGACGATGCTGACCCGGTGCAGATCGACCCAGTCGGGCCCGGAGCCGTGGCGATGGCTGCCCAGCAGATAGAGCGCGCCGTCGGCGCCGGGCAGGAGCGCGAGGTTCTGGTAGTCGCCGAACGCGCGGTCGCCGATCGCGCTCTCCAGCTCGCCCTCGGACCACTCGTCGAGGTAGCGCCAGCCGGTCCTGGCGATGTCGGTCGACGTCGACCGGTAGAAGTCGAGCTTGTTGGCGTGGCGGCGGCCGATGATGAGCAGGAAGCCGCCGTCGGCCAGGGCGGCCAGGCTGGCGGTGCCGGCCTGGTCGAGCTCCTCGCCGTCGGGGCCGCGGTGCGGCACCAGAGCGGCCAGCCGCGGCGCGCCGGGCGCGGATAGATCGTAGAGCTGGACCGCCGAGCCGGCCGCGTCGCGCTCGAGCGGCACGGCGAAGATCCGACCCATGAGCTGGCCGCCGCCGGCGTGCGTCCAGGCGGTGCCGGTCTCGAAGGCGTGGCTGAGCTGGCGGCGCGGCTCGGCGGCGAAGCCGAACCCGACGCGCGCTGCATCGATGCCGCCGCTGATCTCGACGAGGCCGAAGTCGGTGTCGCCCGGTTCGGCGGTCGAACGCGTCACCATGAAGCGCATCGGGCTGTCGCCGGCCAGCCGCTGCACGCCCTGGAAGTGGTTGCGCCGGCTCACGCCACGCATCGCCCCGACCTGGAAGTCGATCGGCGCGCCGACCGAGCGCAGCCCCCGCAGCTGAGCCACCGGCTCGACAAGCGCCGGCGTGCAGTCGAGCGCGCCGGGCCGACAGTCGATGCGCGCCCGCAGGCAGACGATGCGTCCGTCGCCGTCGCGAGCGCAGCCGCCGGCGGGCGCGCCGGTGTCACGGGCCGCGGGCGACTCGAAGGCGTCGTGCACGCAGGCCGGCGCGCCGAGGAGCAAGGCGATCGCGAGTCCGGCGCGGGCAGAGAGCGGAACCAGCACTACCGCCTACCATCCTGCCGCTCCCGACCAGGTTCACCTAGCGCAATCGTGCCGTTCCGTCGGTAGGGCCGCGTCCCACAGAAGTCCTGCATGGTAGAACTCCCACGAAATCGAGGGAGGAGGGGTGCATGGAAGACCTGGTTGCGAAGCTGACCGAGAAGGTCGGGCTCGATCCGGAGATGGCGCGCAAGGTTGTCGACTTCCTGAAGGAGCATGCCGACGAGGTCCCGGGCTGGCTGGCCAAGGCCGGCCTCAAGGACAAGCTGCCGGGAGGCCTCGGCAACCTGCTCTGAGCCGGCTGTCCGGACGTCTGCGTCCGGCGCTTCCCCTTGCACTTCGACAGGAGCGAGCGTAAGGTCTGCTCCTGTAGAAGTGAAAGGGGAGGCGGCCATGGGCGAGGAAAGCATCGATCTCCCGCAGGGCACGCTCGATCTGCTCATCCTCAAGACGCTGGCCCTCGGGCCGCGGCACGGGTGGGCGATCTCGGAGCGCATCCACCAGATCTCGAGCAGCGTGCTGCGCATCCAGCAGGGCTCGCTCTACCCGGCGCTGCACCGGCTCGAGCGGCGCGGCTGGATCAAGGCGGAGTGGGGCGCGTCGGAGAACAACCGGCGCGCGAAGTTCTATGCGCTCACGCGCGGCGGGCGCAAGCAGCTCGAGATCGAGGAGAGCGCCTGGCGCAAGCTCGCCGCCGCGGTGGCGCAGGTGCTCGAGAAGGCATAGGGGGCCATCATGCTGCGGGATCTGGCGTTCCGCGCGCGCGCGCTCCTGCGCAGGCGCGCCGTCGAGCGCGAGCTGGACGACGAGCTCGCCTTCCACCTCGACAAGCAGATCGAGAAGCACGTGGCCGCGGGGCTGCCCCGCGTGGAGGCGGAGCGCCGGGCCCGACTCGATCTCGGCGGCGTCAACCGGGTGAAGGAGGAGTGCCGCGACGCGCGCGGCGTGTCCCTGTTCGAGGACCTGGTGGCCGATGTGCGGCACGGCGCGCGCGTGCTGCGCCGCAGCCCGGGCTTCACCGCCGTCGCGCTGCTCACCCTGGCGCTCGGCATCGGCGCCAACACGGCGCTGTTCTCGATCATCGACGGCGTGCTGCTCGACCCGCTGCCGTATCCCGAGCCGGAGCGCCTGGTCACCTTCCACGAGAGCAAGCCGAACTTCGCCAGCGGATCGGTCCCGTACCCGAACTTCCGCGACTGGCGGGAGGGCAACCGCACCCTCGCCGGAATGGCCATCCACCGCCCCTCGAGCTTCAGCCTCACCGGCCAGGGCGCGGCCGAGCAGGTCTCCGGGCTGTTCGTCTCCTCGGATCTGTTTCCGATCCTCGGCGTCCAGCCGGTGCTCGGGCGCGGCCTGGCCCGCGGCGAGGACGAGGTCGGCCGGGCGCCGATCGCGCTCATCGGCGCCGGCCTGTGGCATCGAAAGTACGGCGGCTCGCCCGACGTGCTGGGCCGGACCATCGTGCTCGACGGCCGCGGCTACACCGTCGTCGGCGTCATGCCGGCGACGCTTCGACCTGTTCCTCCGCGGCGATCCGCGCGACGTCTACCTGCCGATCGGCCAGTGGCAGAACAACCTGCTGCTCGATCGCGGGGCAGGGCTGGGCATCCACGGCGTGGGCCGGCTCGCGCCCGGCGTCACCATCGAGCAGGCGCAGGCCGACATGGACCGGGTCACGGCTCACCTGGCCGCCGTCTACCCGGAGAAGAACCGCGGCGTGGGCGCCAGGCTGTTCCCGTTCGAGCGCTCGGTGGTGGGCGGCGTGCGCTCGACCTTGCTCGTGCTGTTCGGCGCCGTCGGCCTGGTGCTGCTCATCGCCTGCGTGAACGTCGCAAATCTCCTGCTGGCGCGCGCGACCGGGCGCGCCCGCGAGATCGCCATCCGCATGGCGCTGGGTGCCAGCCGCGGCCGCCTGGTGCGCCAGCTCCTGACCGAGAGCCTCATGCTCGCGCTGGCCGGCGGCGCCCTCGGCCTCGTCGTGGCCGGCTGGGGCACGCCGGCGGCGCTCGCGCTCCTGCCCGGCGAGCTGCCGCGCGCCGGCGACATCTCGCTCGACGGCACGGTGCTGCTGTTCGCGCTGGGCGTGTCGCTGGCCAGCGGGATGCTGTTCGGCCTGGTGCCGGCCCTCAAGGCGACCGAGCCGAGCCTGCACGGCGCGCTCAAGGACGGCGGCCGCACGATGAGCGGATCGCGTCACCGGGTGCAGAACACGCTCATCGTGGTGCAGGTCGCGATGGTGCTGGTCCTGCTGGTCGGCGCCGGGCTGATGATCCGGACCCTGTCGCGGCTGTGGAGCGTCGATCCGGGCATCGAGCCGGCGGGCGTGACGGCGTTCGGGCTGTCGTTCGCGCCGTCGATGGCCGAGGCCAGGCCCGATGCGGTCCGCGCGCAGCTGCGCCAGGTCGAGGCGCGCCTGAAGGCGATCCCCGGGGTCGAGCATGTCTCGCTGTCGAACGGCGCGCTGCCGCTCATGGGCGACGACGAGCAGCTGTTCTGGCTCGACGGCCAGCCGCGCCCCGCCAGCTCGGAGGGGATGAGCTGGACGCTGTGGTACATCGTCGGGCCCGAGTACCGGCAGGTGATGGGCATCCCGCTGCTGGCCGGCCGCTTCCTCGGGTCGCAGGACGACGAGCGCGCACCGCTCGCGGTCGTGGTCGACGATGTGTTCGCGCGCCAGTTCTTCGGCGCCGACGATCCGGTGGGCAAGCTGCTGCACCTCGACGGCTACGACCGGCCCGCGCAGGTGGTCGGCATGGTCGGCCACGTCGTGCAGTGGGGCCTCGACAGCGACGAGAGCCAGTCGCTGCGCGCCCAGCTCTACTTCTCGGTCCTGCAGCTGCCGGACGACCGGACCGCGCGCATGACCGGCATCGACATCGTGGTGCGCTCGGGGACCTCGCAGCCGGTGCCGTTCGACACCATCCGCGCGGCGCTGCAGGAGATGAACCCGGACCAGGTCGCCTCCGACCCGCGGACCATGGACGAGGTCATCTCCGCGTCGCTCGCCGGACGGCGCTTCTCGATGCTGGTGTTCGTCGCGTTCGCCGCGATCGCGCTCCTGCTCGCCAGCATCGGCATCTACGGCGTCATCGCCTACGCCGTCGGGCAGCGCACCGCGGAGATCGGCGTCCGCATGGCCTTGGGCGCGCGGCGGGGCGACGTGCTGCGGCTGGTCCTGGGCCAGGGCCTCAAGACGGCGCTGGCCGGTGTGGCCATCGGGATCGCGGCCGCGCTGGCGCTGACCCGCCTGATGGCGCACCTGCTGCACGGCGTGAGCGCGACCGATCCGTTCACCTTCGCGGCGGTGGCGATCGGCCTGACCGCGGTCGCGCTGCTCGCGTCCTATCTGCCCGCTCGCCGCGCCACGCGCATCGAGCCGATGGCCGCGCTGCGCCACGAGTAGGCCATGGTGGACGCGCATCGCCGTATGCTGCCCGCGCTCCGGAGTCGCGCTGAATCGCGCCTGTCCGATATATTTGACAAACCAGGAATATTGTCCAATATATGCGGCATGGCGAAGCGTTCTCCGGCGGCCTTTCCTCGGGCGCAGCGGCAGGCCGCCGCGCTCGGGCAAAGGCTACGTGAGGCCCGCCTCCGGCGGAGGATGGCGGGGACGGTCATGGCGGAGCGGGCAGGGGTCTCGCGCGACACTCTTCATCGACTGGAGAAGGGAGACGTGTCGATCAGTCTGGCGGGGTTCCTGCGTGTGCTCCAGGTGCTGGGTCTGGCCGAGGACATCGACCGGCTGGCCAGCGACGACGTGCTTGGCCGCAAGCTCCAGGACATGAACCAGCCTGGTCCACGGCCGCGGCGGCGTGCCGCAGAGCCGCGGAGGGAGCGGCGGTGGCGTCGATGGCTGAGCCTCGGCGCGAGCAGGCGTGGGTTCATCTCGACGCAGCAGAGCTCGGCCCCCGAAGGCTCGTGGGGGTGCTCAGCCACGAACGGGTACGGGGCAACAGCGCCGCTGTCGTTCGACTACGACTCTGACTGGCTGGAGAGCGGCTCCGCGTTCATGCTCGACCCAGGACTCGAGCTCTACGGGGGACCGCAATACCCGGCGCGGGGACACTTCGGCATCTTTCTCGATTCTGCGCCGGATCGCTGGGGCAGAGTGCTGATGGAGCGGCGCGAGGCGCTGCTGGCCGAGCGGGAGCGGCGGCCGGTGCGCGCGCTGGGCGACTGGGAGTTCCTGCTCGGCGTGCACGATCACGCCCGGCTCGGTGCGCTGCGCTTCCGCCGCGACCCGACGGGCCTTCGTGGACAACAGCGAGCTGTCGGCGCCACCGGTTGCGCGCCTGCGCGAGCTGGAGCACAGCGCCCGCCGGCTCTAGGAGCCCGGCGCCGAGGACGGTCGCGTACGCGGAGTGGCTCGCTGTCTGACGGCGCCGGGAGCTCGCTGGGGGGCGCGTCCCAAGGCGAGCTTCACCGATGAGACGGCAGCCTGTGGCTGGCAAGTTCCCCTCGCGCGAGGACCGCCGCGACGTCGGCGCCTGGGAGTTCCTGCTCACGAGCTCGCCGCCGCCGCCGGGATCGAAGTGCCCGAGGCGCGTCTGCTCTCGCTCTCGCCGCGCTACGGACCTATTGCTCGCGTCGGTTCGACCGGACACCTCCGGCCGCCGATGTTCGCCTCGGCGATGACGCTCCGAGCGCCGCGACGGCGAGGGCGCGAGCTACCTCGATCGCCGAGCTGTCCAGGATCAGGGCGCGCCGGCGGGATCGATGCGGATCTCGAGCAGCTCTTCAGGCGCCTCGTCTTCAACATCATGGCGGGCAACCGAGACGACCACCTGCGCAACCACGGCTGCCTGCGGGTGAGGGGCGGGTGGTGTCTCTCCCCGGCCTTCGACATGAATCCGATCGCCGATGCGGTCGAGCACGCGCTGGCGATCGATGAGCGGCAAGCTCGACCGGATCTTGGCGCAGCGATCGACACGGCCGAGCTCTACCGACTGGCACGCGCTGATGCCGAGCGGATCGTCGCCGGGATCCGCGCCGTGGTGACCACCTGGGGGGAACGCGCCCGCGCTCTCGATCTCCCGAAGGCTGAGGTGGCATTGATGGCTCCGGCGTTCGACGCGGTGAGGTGAGTCCGTCGCTGGTCGCGGGCGAACCCCCGCGTCGCTCACCCGATGTCCTCGTCACCATCCGAGCGCTGTCGGATGCGAACATCGGCGGCCGGGCGACAGGTCAGGGCGACGCCAACAGCGACAGCACGTGGGCGCCCTTGATCGTGCGGTCGTGCTCGCCCAGGCCCGACGCGACGAACTTGCCCTCGCGCACCAGCTCGAGGATCCGATCGGCCGCGTCGTTGCGGGTGACGTGCAGCTGCTCGAGCAGCGTCGGCCAGATGTTCGACGAACGGCCGCGGACCTCGTACCGACAGGATGGTGGCCAGCTCGCCCTCGATGCCGGCCACGCCCCTGGACCGCATCGGGTCGTGGAGCAGGTCCGCGCCGTTGACGCGGGGCGCGGGCGGCGTGGAGCGCCGCCGGCGGGGCGGCTCTCCGGCCGTTCCGTCCTGGCGGACCAGTTGCTGCTCGACGGCGCGGAACAGGTCGAGCACCGCGGGGCTGCGCCCGCCCACCAGCAGGCGAAACCAGGTCCTGTCGCGGGTCGGGTGCGGGATGGCGAGATCGGCGGCGAAGCGCAGCCCGCAGCGCTGCTTGAGCCGGGCGCGATAGAGGGCGATGAGCGCCTCCTCGTCCAGCTCGGGCGGCACCTCGGCCTCGGTGAAGCCGAAGAAGTCCATCATCTGCCCGCGCAGGAACTCGCGCGGATCGCCGGCGAAGCGGCCGACCTGTCCGAACATGACGTCCACCATCACGTCGCGGTTGAACCCGAGCAGCGGCGCGATGAGGCGCATGGCGGCGCCGCGCCACCCGGTCGGGTCGACGAACAGGAACGCCGGATCGCGGCCGATCCGCCGCCTGATCTTGTCAACGTGGTCGGCGAACTCGCCGTGAAAGGCGCGCGCCGCGACCCCGGCCGAGCGGCCGGCAAGGAACTCGCGCAGCCGCTCGAGCGGCGCCTCGTCCGGCTCGACGAACAGGGCGCCGGTGCGGATGGCGAGGCCCTGCTCGTGCCAGATCGCCGCCGCCTCTTCCAGCGCGGTGACGCCGATGCCGACCGAGCTGTCGGCCATGTCGGCGACGCGCTCGTTCGCCGCTCCTGCCGAGCAGTCAACGTACCACAGGCGAACCGCACCGCTGCGCGACATGGAGCTCAGCTTCTGTCCCCACGCCACCAGGTAGTCGCGCAGCACGCGCTGCTTCAGAAACGTCTGCTCTCGCCCCTCGAACTCGGACGGGATCTCCACGCCTGCCCCCTCTGGCGCCCGAATCCATCGCGTTCAGGCAACTCCTCGATGCTATCGCGTTTGTCCGGGGCAGACGATGGCCTTGGCGGGCACCCAGGCGGGGTCCCGATCCGGGCTCGCCCGGTCCGCCGCGCGGAGGGATGCTATCTTCGCCCGCAATGGATCGTCGCGACCTCCCCCGAGCCGACTGGGCCCGCTCACCCGCGCCGGGCCGCGGTGGGCTCGAGCACGTCGCGCTGGGCCAGTCGCGCTTCATGACTCCCGGGGTCGCGCCCGATCCGCGCGGCATCCTGCTGGGCCGCTACGGCCTGCTGGTCTTTCCGACCCTGGAGGGCGTGGTGTCGTGGCTGCGCCTGTACTCGGCGGAGTCGCCGCTCGACGAGCTTCTGTCCGGGCTCGAGATCAGCCAGGTGCGCACGCCGCTGGGCAGCCGCGAGATGGCGGTGCGCATCCCGGCCATCTCGAGCTACGTGCTCGACCGCGCGGCCCGCTGCGCCCAGCTGGTCGGCGGCGCGCCCTACACCGGCACCGCCAAGCACTTCGTCAAGTACCGCGACGATCGCAGCCCGTACGGCTACGACGCGGCCGACCTTTCGCCACTTCCGCCCGACGCCACGCTGATGGTGCACGGCGAGGACTTCACCCAGATCTACACGCGCGAGCGCGACCTGCCGCTCGACCGGCTGCTGTTCCGGCTGTCGCGCCGCCGCATTCCGGGCGGCGACAGGCTGCGCCCCGACGAGCGCCGCGAGCTCTTCCTCGTCGTGGCCCACGGCCTCGGCGAGGGCGTCATCCGCTACCTGTGGCGCAACCGGGTGGCCGGCCGGGTCGGGCTGGTCGCGCCGGAGCGCAAGAGCGCGTTCGACGAGCCGGGCCGGGCGCGCGCCCAGCTGCTGTTCCGGGTGCAGGAGCTGCCCGGCCGCATCCTCGACCTGTTTCTGGCCACGCCCGGCATCGACGTGTTCCGTCCTGTGTCCGAGAACGTCGCGGTCCAGGTCGGGTTCGCCCATCCGATCAATCTCGCGTCGTGCCAGAGCCTGTTCGAGGCGACCCGCTTCTACCTGTTCTGGGGCGTGGACGACCGCGTCGACACGGTGGCGGCGCCGCTCGAGCTGAGCGCGCTCGAGCACCTCACCCGGCTCGACGTCAAGCTCGACCAGCCGGCGGTGGGCGACACGCTCAAGATCGCCGCGCTCGACGCCGTCGGCGTGCCGATCGAGCTGGCGCCGTCCTTGACCCCGTCGCGCCGCGTCGTCGGCTCGCTCATCCCGCTGGCCCAGGCGCAGTGGCTCAAGCGCCTCATCTACTTCCTGCCGCAGACCAGCCTGCGCGGCCACCGCGTGGCGCTGACCGATCGCGGCCTGCTGGTCGTCGCCAGTCCGGACGTCAACGTCATCCCGCTGGGCACGCCGCTGGCCGAGATCGCGACCGGCCTGCTGGTCCCGCTCGGGCTCGATCTGGTGCCGCGGGTCGCGCCGGACGTGCTGGCCCGCAACCTGGGCCACGGCGCCGGCCTGTACACGGTGTTTCCGCCCACCGGCACCGCATTCCAGATCAACGACGCGGCGCTGGTGCCGCTCGAGCGCCGCGCGCTGGCCAAGATCGACATCGGCACCGCCGAGGTCATGGACGTCCGCGCCGACGTGCCGGCCGAGCCGGCGGTGATCAACGAGGCGGTCGGCCGCTTCGCGCTGTGGGGCTTCCGCGCCCCGGATCAGGGAGACTGAGCCCGTTGGCCTGGCGCGAGCTCGCCGAGCTCTTGCAGCGCTTCGTGCTGCCGCTCGTGCGCGGCGGCGACGTGGCGGTCGGGCGCCCCATCTCGCTCGAGGAGCTGCCCGAGCTGGAGGCGCAGATCCCGCACTGCAGCCCGCAGCTCGCCCCGGTCGACGAGGCGCGCACCGAGGTGATCGCCGAGCTGGTGGTGCGGCCGCCCGCCCTCGTGTTCGACATCGACGAGCTGTCGCTGGCCGCCTGCGTGCACAATCTCCTGTTCCTGGTCCACCCGCGAGCCGATACCTGGTCGGTGTCGTCGTCGGCGCGGCGGCGCGTGATCGAGACCGCGCAGGAGATGGCGAGCCGTCCGCTCAGCCACAGCCGCAGCCGCGTGCTCGCCCGCCACGGCCTGCTCCACAACCTGTTCCGCCTCAACCGGGTCGACACAAAGATCTCCTGGTGGACCGGCAGCGCCACGTTCCTGGGCCAGAAGCCGCCCACGCGGCTGCGCACCTGGCGCGCGCTGCGCCGCGTGCGCGAGGAGCAGACGGTGGCCAGCTACGAGGACCTGCTCGGCACCGTCGAGGTGGCGCCGGTGGTGAGCGCGCTCATGCGGCGCGCGCCGGTCACGCAGCTCCTGGCCATGACGCGCGAGGGACCGCCGCTCTTCTGGGAGGACGCTGTCTTCCTCCTGCGCGACGCGGAGCTGGCCCGCGCCGTGGCGTACCGCTCGATCCGCGGCAGCGAGCCGCGCCATGTGGTCGCCGCGCCGGCCCGCTTCGCCGCCGCCTTCGAGCAGATGCTCGAGCGCGCGCCGGCCGAGGCCGACGTTCGGGCGGTGGCCGCGTTCCTGGTCCACCTCAACGCGCTGCTCGCCATGGCCGAGGCGGGCGACCGCGAGCTGGGCCCGCGCTCGCCGCTCCTGTCGGCGGTGCTGTCGCCGGAGCGCGCCGGCCAGCGACAGCGCGGGCTGGCCACCTTCTTCGCCATGCCGGCCGCGCTGTCGATGGTCGATCCGCGGCTCGCCATCCCGCCCGGTGTCGAGGAGGACACCGTCCTGGCCGAGCGCTGGATGCGACATCGCGCCCAGGTGCTCGAGGGTGTGGGAGACGCGGTGGTGGACACCCTCGCGGGGCGCCTTCGTCGCCACCTGACCGCCGCGTTGCCTGAGCGCGCCTCGGGATAGCTTCCATCGATGACGACTCCCGTCGAGCGGTGGACCGGGGTCGGCGCACCGGTGCCGGCCCCGGCCGAGCAAAACCAGGGTCGACTGTTTCGAATTGTGGTGCTTCGATTTAGAGTCCTTCACAGCGGAAAACGCGGAAAACCCGGCCCATGGTCAGCCCCCCACATACAGCCAAGCTCGGCAGCGAGAGCGCCCGGCTCGGCGCGCAGTTCCAGGAGGTGGCGCGCACGCTCAACGCGCACTTCCTCGACAAGCAAGAGATCATCCGGCTGCTCATCATCAGCGCCATCGCCGGGGAGCACATGGTCCTCATCGGCCCCCCGGGCACGGCGAAGTCCGCGATCATCCGGATGTTTGCCCGGCTGCTGGACGCCCGCTACTTCGAGTACCTGCTCACCCGCTTCACCGAGCCCAACGAGCTCTTCGGGCCGGTGGACATCAAGGAATTCCGCGAGGGCCGCTACGTCAGGCGGTCCGAGAACATGCTCCCGTCGGCCGAGATCGTCTTTCTGGACGAGATCTTCAAGTCCAACTCGGCGATCTTGAACTCGCTCCTGACCATCATCAACGAGCGCAAGTTCACCAGCGGGCCGCAGGTCATGGACGTCCCGCTGATCTCGCTGTTCGCGGCCTCCAACGAGGCGCCCAACGACGACAACCTGTCGGCCATGTTCGACCGGTTCCTGCTGCGCGTCCTGTCCGAGAACCTGGACTCGTATCATTTCCACGAGCTGCTGGCCCGCGGCGTGGCGAACGAGATCCGGCTGATGTCCGGCCGGCCGAGCGCGCCGGGCAGCGCGCCGGGCCGTCCCGATCTCCTCCGGCCCGTGCTCAGCGCGCGGCAGCTTCGCGATCTACAACAGAATTTCGATCGCGTGATGGTGTTCCCGGACGAGTTCATGGCCAAGTACAAGGGCCTCATCTTCCAGATCAGGTCCGAGGGCGTGACGGTGTCGGACCGGCGCGCCGTGAAGCTTCTCAAGCTCTTCGCCGCGTCGGCGCTGTTCGACGCCCGGCCCAGCGTGTGCGACGGCGACTTCTTCATCCTGCGCCACATCTGGAACAACCTCGACCAGGCCGAGCTCCTGTCCGAGATCGTGAACCCGGTGGTGGACGCGTATTACCGCGAGCATCCGGACGAGCGCCGCTTCATCGGGCCGCAGGCCAGCCTCGAGGATCTCCTGGGCGAGCTGTCGCTCATCCGCGAGCTCCTGACCGCCGGCGGCGAGCTGAGCGACATCCAGCTCTTCTCGCAGCTCAAGAACCTCAACGAGATCAAGGCTGCGCTGGCCGCCATCCATAACGAGACGGCCCAGCGCATGATCCGCGAGGTGGACCAGCTGCTGGAGAGCGTGTTCGCCTCTTCCAAGTTCGGCGTGTGAGCGGGGCCGGGCCATGTCTGCACCAGTCCTTTCCATCCTCATCTTCGATGATGTGGTGGCGGCGCGTGGCGAGACCTTCCACATCCCCGGGCTGGACGTGACCGTGGTCGCGCACGCCGACGACGCCGTCGAGGTGGTGCAGGCCAGCGCGCAGCCTCCGGACGTGGTGTTCATGGATCACGCGATGGGGCGCGGCCGCAAGAACGGCACCGAGGCGATAGCCGAGCTGCGCGCGGCCGGCTTCGCCGGGCGCATCGTCGCCATCTCGAGCGACCCGGCCGCCAACGCCGAGATGCGCCGGGCCGGCGCCGACGAGTCGCTGGCCCAGAAGGCGCAGCTGCGCTCCTACCTGGTCCACCTGGCCGCCAGCGCATCCTCATCCGTCAAGGTCTCCTGATGTCCTGACCTGCGGCTCCGCCGGCGCCGCCTCCACGCAACGCGATGCCGATCCCGCCCGAACGCAGCCGATCGTTTCTGGCCCGCCAGGTCGGGACCCTGGCGCTGTCGCAGGTGCAGGTCGACAGCCCGATGGCGCCTGTGCGCGCTGCTGTCTGGTTCAACACCATCTCGCGGCTCGGCATCCACCTGCCGATGTTCGTGGTGCACGACATCGGCCTCCTGTTCACCACGCCGCGCGGGCCGACCGGCTGGGCGCTGGGCCCGCGGCGCGGCGCGCTGGCCCGCATCAACCCGCCGCCGCCGATCCGCGGCCTGCTCGACGAGTACCTCGAGCTCCTGCGCAACCTGTCCGGCTCCGAGGTGGTGGACAAGGTGGCCGGCTGGCGGCTGCGCGACGAGCTGGTCGCGGTGCTCCTGTGCCGCGCGCTGGGCGACACCTACAACCGCTGGCGCGATCCGGCCAAGGCGGCCGGCGTCGAGGAGCTGCCGCTCGATCTCGGCATCTACACCGATCTGGATCCGGCCGAGCACTTCCGCGAGTTCGACCCCAAGCCGCTGTGGGCCTTCCTCGAGCACCTGGCCCGCGAGTCGCTGCACATCTACACGTCGGTGGAGCTCATCGACCTGGACACGGTCAAGCTGCTCGGCCTGTTCAAGGAGGACACCGCGACCGGCTCCGAGGCGCTGGGCGCGTCGGTCGACCTTGTCGATCTGTTCGCGGCGCTCGGCTCGACCGAGGCCAACGACGTGGCCAACTTCTCGCTCGACCTCCTGCCGTCGGTGCTCGAGACGAAGCGCGCCTCCGGGGCGCAGACCTTCTCGGTCGACGGCTACGCCTCGATCGAGCGCAAGGGCAACCTGGACTCGCTGGTGCTGTCGGAGCTTGCCTACGACCAGGAGATCTTCGAGCAGAAGGTGGTCGACCAGGAGCTGCTCTACTACGGGCACGAGCGCCAGCGCGAGGACGAGCGCCGGCTGCAGTACATCCTGGTCGACTCGTCGGCCTCGATGCGCGGCAAGCGCCAGGTGTTCGCGCGCGGCCTGGCCCTGACCCTGGCCAAGAAGCTCTCGCTCGAGGGAGACGAGATCTGGCTGCGCTTCTTCGACTCGCGCCTGCACGAGCTGGTCAAGGTCAGCCGCACCGGCGCGCTGCCGGTGCCTTACTTGCTGTCGTTCCGCTCCGAGCACGGGCGCAACTACGCCAAGGTGTTCCGCCAGCTCCTGCTCGAGCTGTCGCGGCTGCGGCGCGACAGCCGGCGCCAGGTGGTCGTCTATCTCATCACCCACGGGCAGTGCCACATCGCGCCCGACCTCGTCGCGGCCATGGCCCAGCAGGCCTACCTCTACGGCATCATCATCCTGCCGTCGTCGGAGGTGTCGCTCGACTTCCTGCCGCTCCTGCACCGGCACCAGATCGTCGAGGCGACCGCGCTGTCGTCGCGGGCCGGCCGGCGCGAGCGCGCCCTCGACATCGTGGGCGACACCTCGTCCACCGCCAGCATGCCTGCGGTTCGCCTGGAGGTCGCGCGTGGCGCGTGACGGCTTCGGCTCGATCGAGAGCACCGCGGCGCTGGCCGAGGGGCTGGTCGCCCAGGGCCGCCTGGCCGAGGCGGAGCGCGCCTACCGCGAGCTCATCGCGCAGACCCACGTCATCGACTACGAGTACGACGACTGGCTGCGCCGGCTGGCCGAGATCTACCGCCACCTCAAGCGCCGGCGCGAGGCCGGCTACGTCTATCTCTACCTGCACTACTTCGATCTGGCGCGCGACAGCTTCCCGGGCGACGGGGGCGCGGCCGAGCGCGCGCGCGTGCTCGAGGTGGAGAAGCGCTGGGCCGAGGCGGCCGAGCTCTACGCCCAGGAGCACATGCCGGTGCACGCCGCTGTCTGCTTCGAGCGGGCCAAGCAGTACAAGGCGGCGGCCACGACCTGGGAGTCTCTGACCCGGCACGCGGCGCTGCGCGATCGCCCGTACGAGCAGGCGCTGGTGCACTTCGACTACGGCATGTCGATCGACCGCCAGGGCGGCGACGCCGCCATTGGCCGGCGCGCGCTGGTCGACAGCCAGCGCCGGCTCGAGCAGGTGGCCGACGACTTCGAGACCCGCGGCGAGCGCGAGCGCGCGTTCGACTGCTACCAGATCCTGCTCAAGCTGGGCAAGGAGTCGGGCCAGTTCGAGAACCTGGCCGAGGGCTACCTCAACTGCATCCGCGTGCTCAAGGACGACAACCTCAAGTTCTACGTCCTGCAGTACTACGAGGACTTCATCAAGCTGGCGCTGCAGCGCGCCGAGCTGCACGCGGCGGCGTCGCTGTACCAGGAGGCGGCCGACTACGCCGCGCGCACCGGGCTGCCCTACGACCGCCACTACCAGAGCAAGGCGGCGGAGACCTGGACTCGCTTCGCCGAGCGCTACCTGGCCGACGGCGCGCCGATCGAGCTGGTCGAGAACGCGCTCCTGGCCGCCATCGGCTGCTACTCGGCGGTCGGCAACTACGTGCAGGTGCGCGCGCTGTTCGAGCGGCTGGCCGAGCTCGATCTCGGCGACAAGAAGCGGGCGCGCTACGCCATCATCGCGCGGCGCTACGCCGGCGCCCACCCGGACCTGGGCGACGCGCCCGAGTTCCCCGAGTACCTCAAGCAGCAGCACGCCTACGCCGACATCTGGTTCGTCGATCTCATCGAGTGGGAGCTGGCCGGCGATCCGCACCGCGTGGCCGCGTCGATCATCGGCGACCTGCGCTATCCCGACGGTATCCGCCGGCGCGCGCTGGTCGTCGTGCTGACCCTGGCCGACGCGGCCAGCCGCCACGACGAGAACCGGCCCGAGACGCTGGCCAAGGTGGCCGAGCTGCTGGGCGAGCTGCAGTCGTACGCCGCGCTCAGCCCGCTCGAGCGGCTGTACGAGCACGAGGAGCCGCGCGTGCGTCGCGCCGCGGTGCGCGCCCTGCGCTTCCTCTTCTTCAAGCGCTCCTTCGTGCTGATCCGGCGCGGGCTGGCCGACCCGGAGGCGACGGTGCGCGACGCGGCCATCGACGCGCTGCGCGGGCTGCACTTCCCGCACGCGTTCAACCCGCTGGCCCGCATCTACCGCGAGGCGGACGACCCGCGGGTCAAGGCGACCGCGCTCGAGTCGATCGGCAAGATCCAGAGCGTCGAGGCGGGCGAGTTCCTGCTCATGGTGGTGCGCCAGGAGGAGGGGGAGCTGCGCGAGGTCGCCAAGCGCGCCCTGGCCGCCTTCGACAACACCGACGTCCTGCCCATCGTCCGGCAGTACGCCCAGATCGAGACCAACACGGCGGTGCGCGAGGCGCTCGACGAGCTCCTGCGCACGGCGAGGGCATGAGATCGGATGACCATCCTGGTCACCGGGGCGAGCGGGTTCATCGGGCGGGCGCTGGTCGCGCGCCTGGTCGGGCTGCGCCACCGGGTGCGGGCGCTGGTGCTGCCCGGCGAGGTGGTGCAGCTCGACTGCCGAGATCGCGCGCGGCGACGTGACGCGGCCCGAGACGCTGGTGCCGGCGATGCGCAAGGTGCGGCTCGTCTATCACCTGGCCGCGATCGTGGGCGACTGGGGGCCCGAGGAGCTCTACCGCGCGGTCAACGTCGACGGCACGCGCAACGTGCTCGCGGCGGCGGCCGCGGCCGGCGTCGAGCGGGTGGTGGTGGCGTCGAGCCTCGTCGTGTACGGCTCGCAGCTGGGGCGCGAGATCTGCGACGAGGACATGCCGCGCGAGCACGGCTGCGGCCCGTACAGCCGCAGCAAGCGGGCCCAGGAGGAGCTGGCGCTCGACTTCCATCGCTTCGGCCGCGTCCCGGTCACCGTGGTGCGGCCGGGCAACGTCTACGGGCCGGGCTCGCCCAACTGGGTCGACATGCCGGTCGCGCTCCTGCGCGCCGGGCGGCTGCCGCTCATCGACGGCGGCGAGGGGGACGCGTCGCTCAGCTGGATCGACAACCTCGTCGAGCTCCTCGTCCTGGCCGGCCGCGAGCCGGCGGCGGCCGGGCGCGTGTACAACGCCAACGACGGCAGCGGCGTGACCTGGGCGCGCTACTTCTCGGAGCTGGCCCGCGCGGCAGGGGCCAGGCCGCCGCGCCTGAGCCTGCCGTCGCGCGCCGCGATGGCCGCGGCGGTGGCCATGGAAGCGGCCTGGCGGGCGGCGCGGCGGCAGACCCGCCCGCTGCTCACGCGCGAGGCCATCACCTTGCTCGCCTCGCGCCACCCGGTGCCGGTGAGCCGCGCCGCGCGCGAGCTCGGCTTCGTCGCCCCCATCGAGTTCGGCGAGACCATGGACCGGCTCGCGCGCCATCTGTCCCCTGCGGGCGCCCCCGCAGGATCGTTCGTCTAGGAGGTTGTGATGACCGTGCACGAGGTAGCAGCGCTGACGGCAGTCGCCATGTGGGCGACCCTGGCCGGCTGCGATACCACGGCCAGGACCGCGAGCAGCGGCACCGAGGCGCCGACCGGCGACCGGCGGTCGCGCGAGCACGAGACCTGCTCGCGCTCGGCCGACTGCGCCGGAGACCTGCGCTGCTTCGACGGCGTGTGCCGCCGCGGCAAGCTGTCGACGATGGGCGACCTGTACGCGGCGGTCGGGGATCGCGCGCTCACCGCCGGCCAGGCGGCGCAGGCGTCCGATGCCTACGGGCAGGCGCTGTCGAACTACGAGCAGGAGAAGATCGATCCGCCGGCCAGCCTGCTGTGCTCGCTGGGCAGCGCGCTGACCGGCGAGCCGAGCGCCGACAAGCAGAAGCTCGAGCGCGCCGCGCGGCTCTTGCACCGCTGCCTCAACGGATCGCCGCCGGGTTCGTTCCTGCGCTCGCGCGCGCTGGCCGACCTGGCCGGCGCTGATGGATCACGGGCTCGATCCGGCGGTGCTCAACCGCAAGGAGCCGGCCGACGTCTATCTGTCGCGCGACGCCAAGCCTGGCGGCCGCGGCCGCGGCCGCGGCCGCGGCGCCCAGCGCCGACGCTCTGCAGGTATCGGTCAAGCTCGAGGGCCGCTCGCGCTCCGGCTCGTACAAGAAGTTCATCTCGTACCTCGAGAAGACGCCGGATCTGCGCACCGCGCTGACGCCGTGCTGGAAGACGCACTTCGAGAAGACCAAGAAGGACAGCCTGGCGGTGAGCCTGCCGCTGCAGTACGGCCACGCCTGGGACGAGGACGAGACCTACATGTCCTCGTGGATCAAGGTGACCGACGGCGCCACGCCGACCGAGCCGCCGGTGGCCGAGGCGGAGAACTGCGCGCGCAAGGCGCTCGGGCCTCTGTTCGAGGCCGAGGGCAAGAAGCTGCGCGAGGAGACGCGCTGGCAGGCGGTCGCCACGTTCACGGTGGCGCCCGGCAAGCCGAGCCGAGGCGCAGCCCGCCGACGCGAAGGCTGTCGACGCCAAGCGGTTGACACCGGAGGTGCCCCGTGAAGGCAGCCGGATGGTTGCTCCTGGCGGCGCTGATGGCGGGTGGATGCGGCGACGACGACGGTGGCGCTGGCGATGACGACGGTGGCGCCGGCGACGACGGGTCGGACGGCGGTGGCCGCCGACGCCGGCGCCGAGGCGGACGCGGCCGCCGGGGTGGCTCGACCAGCGCCCGTACCAGCTCGTGGTGCCGGACAGCTACGACGAAGGGACGCCGACGCCGCTCATCGTGCTGCTGCACGGCTACACGGCGACCGGGGCGATCCAGCTGGCCTACTTCGGCCTCACCGACGTGGCGCAGGAGCAGGGCCTGCTGGTGGCCTATCCCGACGGGACGGTCGACGACTACGGCAATCAGTTCTGGAACGCCACCGACGCGTGCTGCGACTCTCTCGGCCTCGGGCGTCAACGACGTGGCCTACTTGACCGCGGTCATGGACGACGTGGCGGCCCGCTACAACGTCGACCCGGCCCGCGTCTTCATGGTGGGCCACTCCAACGGCGGCTTCATGTCGCACCGCATGGCCTGCGACCGCGCCGACCGCGTCGCTGCAATCGTCAGCCTGGCCGGCGCCACCTGGGCCGACCCAGCCCAGTGCCAGCCATCCGAGCCGGTCGCGATCCTGCAGGTCCACGGCGACGCCGACGCGACCATCATCTACACCGGCGGCAAGATCACCGGCAACGCCTACCCGGCCGCCGCCGATACCGTGGCCTCGTGGGCCGCGCTGAACGGCTGCAAGGGAAAGCTCGAGCCCAGCGACACCCGCCTGGACATCGAGCAGGCCATCGCCGACGACGAGACCCGCGTCGACCGCTTCGCCGGCTGCCCATCGTCCAGCGCCGAGGTCGAGCTCTGGACCATCGAGACCGGCTCGCACGTCCCGAGCCTGATCCAGCCGACGTGGCCCGAGACCATCGTGGAGTTCCTGCTGGCGCATCCTAAATAGGCCCTCCGCGCGCAGCGCGCGGAGGGCGGCCTGGCCGCGAGCCGTTCGACCTGCGCGGAGCGAGAGGCCGAGCCACGCGGCGGAGTGAGGCCGAGCGACGCGGCGAAGCGAGCCAGTGGGAGGCCGCCGAGCCGACGCCTACCGCTTCACCGGCACATGGATGTCGCTCGCGCGCGAGGGAACGGCGGCGAGTCTCACAGGCGGTCGGGCGGCCGCGATGTCCACGTTCCCCCGCCCGACTCCCGCGGCGCTTGCGGTCCATGAAAGCAGCGCCGAAGTCGAGGTTGGCCTGGTACGCGTTGTGGGCGGCGCAGCGCAACGTGACATTGGACAGGCTGTGATCGCCTCCCAGCGCGAACGGGACGAGGTGATGAAATTCCAGCCGCTCGCGCCCCGAGCAGCGCCGTCCCTTGCAATCGCGGAAGGTGCACTGCTCCCGATCGCGCACCCACACAGCGCGCTTGATGGGGTCGGGGATATCCCGCGACGACGCCGTCGGGTCAACCTCGTGCACCGCCTTGCGCGGCTTGTTCGTGGCCGCGAAGCGAGCCCGCTCGAGCTCGCGAACGAGCAGCGTCATCGCCCGGTCGAAGACGGCACCGAGATCGCCATCCGGGATCTGATGGCGCAACATTGCCCGCGCGTGCTCGATCTTGTCATGCAGCTCGGCGCTCGCCGTGAACTGCACCCTGTAGCGCGCGGGCGCGATCGGAGCGATGACCGCGCGTCGAGAAGGCGCAGACGCATCGACCGACGCGGGCGCTGCGTGCATGGCCGCCGAGGCCCGGCCCGAGCCCGTTGTCGCGGACACGACCGACGCCGAGCCGGCCTGCGCCGAGCCGGCGAGCGCACCCGTCGCAGCAGGAGCAACCTCGCCAGAACAGACTCGGGCCGGAACGAGCTGATCAGCACCGACGGTGGCGCGCGCATCGGGCGGTGCGGGCATGCGACGCATCCGCGAAGGCACATCCGGCCGAGGCGCAAGCTCGGCGACGAGAAGCTCGATCTCGCGCTTCGACCGGTGGGCCGCCCGCCCGAGCAGGGCCTCGGCATTGTCCTCACGCAAGTGCGGCGCCATCTTCGCGATCGCAGTGAGGTGAAGGCGACCGTCGGCGAGCATCTCGAGCACCAGCGGGAATCGTCGGCACAGCCGAGCCGCCGTGATGCGAAAATACGCCTCGGCATCCGACAGGTGCAGCCGCGCCGTCGCGTAGACGTGCATCGATGGGCAGGCCTCGCGAAGATAGAGCCCGCGCCTGTCCACCTCTGCCAGGTGCCAGACCAGCTCCGCCTCGACGCGACGACTCCGCCCGACCAGGTCGGCGACTCGCGCGAGCAAGAAATCGTCGGTGAGACTGTCGAGACGTGGAGCGAGCTTGGTCATGCGTTCATCCATAACACGGAGGTTTGGCGACCTCGTCGTTTGACCCAGGAGCGCTGATCAGCCTCCGTCGTCGACGAACTTCGAGAACTGGCGCTCTTTGTCGCCCACGCACGCTCTCCGCGCGTCGAGCGATCGATCGCGCGTGCACACGTCACCTCGCGTTGACGAGCTCTGTCAGGACCGTCAAGGAGAATCCGACGCGCCCGTCGTTTCCGCCGTCGCTCGTCGCGCGAAGGTGCGTTCCCCCGCGTGGCTCGGCGGTCTCTTGCGGCCCAACGGCGTCCACGGTTTGCCGCGTCGCACGGCGCCGCGCTCTGCCGCGTCGCACGGCGCCACGCTCTGCTGCGGTGCACGGCCCATTCCCTCCGCTCCGCCCCGTCGCACTGGCCTATTCGCTCCGCCCCGTCGCACGGCCCATTCGCTATGGCCGCGCGGCTCGGCGGCGGTGCCCCGCTGCGGACAACGAGCGATCGGCATCGTGGCTGAGGTGTCCGCTCGTTGCCCTCAGCGATCCCACCGCCTTGGTGGACTCGGCCTGGGGTTTAACAACCCAATGAACCAGAAGAGGATGTGAGAGCAGGCCCGACTGCCCGGCTGCGCCTCGCGTCGGGCCTTGCAGGCGCTGGCGCATGACCGCGTCGCGCGGGCCATTCGATTCGCCGCGAGGCTGGAGGCCGGCTTCGCCTCGCGTCCGGCTACAGGCGCTGGCGCATGACGCGGTAGGGCAGGTCCTCGAAGCCCTCGCGGCGGTAGGTGGCGACGGCGCGGGCGTTGTCGCCGTGGACCAGGAGGCGGAGCTCGACGGCGCCGGCGGCGCGGGCGGCGGCGGTGATGGCGGCGACCAGGGGCGGGAAGAGGCCGCGGCCGCGGGCTTCCGGGGCGATGTAGACGCTCTGCAGCCACCAGTAGTCGCCGCCATTCCAGTCGCTCCACTCGACGGTCACCGAGGCGGAGCCGAGCGGCGGGCCGTCGTCGCCGGCGGTGATCAGCCAGTAGCGCGCGGCTGGCGTCGGCGAGAAGGCGGCGGCGACGCCCCGGCGCGCGGCGTCGGGGTCGAGCGCGCGGCCCTCGGCCTCGCGTGCCTCCTCGATGGTGAAGCGGACCAGGTCCTCGAGGTCGCTCGGGGTCGCCTCGCGGACCTTCAGCTCCACTACGGGCGTCGTGTCCATGGGCCGCATCATGCCACGCGCGCGGCGCTCAGCCGCGCAGCTTGGGATCGGTCCTGGCGCGCCGGCGCAGGGACATGTGCACCGATTTCCAGCGCTGGCGGTGCCTGGCCTGCGGCGAGCGGGTCGCGGCGGCGCTCGGCGGCGGCCAGCTCGCGCAGGAGCTTGTGATAGCTGGCCAGGCGGGCCGGGATCGAGCTGGCCGGACGGCGACCGCGGCCTCGACCGCGCAGTGCGGCTCGCCCTGGTGGGCGCAGTCGCGGAAGCGACACGACCCGGCCAGCGCGGCGATGTCGGCGAAGCTGGCCTCGAGCCCGCCGTCGTCGTCGAACAGGCCCAGCTCGCGCATCCCCGGCGTGTCGATCAGCAGGCCGCCGCCCGGGACCGCGATGATCTCGCGCCGCGTCGTCGTGTGCCGCCCGCGGTCGTCGTCGCCGACCGGCGCGGCCGGCTGCAGCTCGTGACCGAGGATGCGGTTGACCAGCGACGACTTGCCGACTCCGGATGAGCCGACAAGCCCGGCGGTGCGGCCGCGCCCGAGCATGGACGTCGAGCGCGCCGATGTTCTCGCCGGTGGCGGCGCTGACCGGGACGACCGCCACGCCCTGCGCGACCGCCTCGAGGGCCGCGACCATCGCCGCGACGCCGTCCGGCGCGAGATCGATCTTGTTGAGCACCAGGACCGGCTCGGCGCCGCTGTCCCAGACCGCGCTCAGGTAGCGCTCGACGCGGCGCGGGTTGAGATCGCGGTTGGCCGACGTCACGATGAGAAACGCGTCGACGTTGGCGGCCACGATCTGCGGCCGGTCGCCGGTGCCGGCGGCGCGGCGCACCATCGCGGTGCGGCGGTCGAAGACGTGATGGATGACGGCGCGATCGGACGCATCCGGATCGGCGACCGCCACCCAGTCGCCCACCGCCGGGCGCTCCGGCCCGGACAGATCGTGGCGCAGCCGGCCGCTCAGCTCGCCGAGCCGGCTGCGGCAGCCGAGCAGCTGGTAGCAGCCCGGGCTCTCCCCGGCGATGCGGGCCGGGACGAGGTCGGGGCGATCGAGCAGCGCGCGCTGCGCGGCGAAGAACGGGCCGAAGCCCAGGGATTCCAGAGAGTCGAGAGAACCGGGATCGAGAGGGTCGAGAGGATCGAGCGTGCGCAAGACATGGCTCCAGCGTGAGAGGTCGCAGGTCGGTCGAGACCGGCTGCCTCCGGCAGAGCATGTCGGCGCGCGTGCAGACGTCGTGTCGCTACGGCGCTCGAGCGGAGGAGGCAGCCCGGAACGGGCCTTGTGCGACAGTGGGTGTCATCAGTGCCTCCTGCCGCGAGACTGTGCCGGCGGGCCGGTCGATCGTCAAGTCGCCGTCGGAGGCCGCCCGGTCCATGACGGCCGGCGCCCGACCCTGCGGTCCATCTCGCCAGCAGCTCAAGTCGCGAATATCCTTTCGAGCGCGCCGCGCTCGAATTTTTTTCGCCGCGGCTGTCGATCCGCGCCGGTCCGTTCGACCAGGGGAGAGGACGGAAGTCGAACAAAGGAGATCGGACAATGCCAAGGCTCAGCGGAAAGTTCGTCTGGTTCGAGTGTGTGACCTCGCAGGTTGACAAGGCCAAGGCGTTCTACGCCGAGGTGGTCGGCTGGAAGACGAAGGCCTTCCCGATGGGGAAGGAGACCTACGAGATGATGACCGTCGGTGAGACGCCGGTCGGCGGCTACGCATCGCCCGAGGACGCCGCCGGGGCCGCGGCTCCGTCGCACTGGACCTCCTACGTATCGGTCAACGACGTCGACGCGACGGCGAAGAAGGTCGTCGCCGAGGGCGGCGCCATGCTTCAGGCGGCGTTCGACGTGCCGGAGGTGGGGCGCATGGCCAGGGTCGCCGATCCGCAGGGCGCCAGCTTCTGGCTCATGTCCGGCCATGACGGCAACGACAGCGCGGACGTGCCGTCGGCGCAGGGACACTTCGCCTGGAACGAGCTGTGGGCGCGCGACGGCGCCACCGCGGTCCGCTTCTACGAGAAGGTGTTCGGCTACACGAGCAAGCAGATGGCGATGCCGGACGGCACCTACAACGTGCTCGAGAAGGACGGCGTGCCGCGCGCCGGCATCATGACCTCGCCGCTGCCGAACGTGCCGCCGATGTGGCTGCCCTACGTGGCGGTCAACGACTGCGACGCCGGCGATCGCGCGCGCCAAGAAGCAGGGCGGCGCCGAGCACGTGCCGCCGACCGACATCCCCGACGTGGGCCGCTTCGCGATCCTGGCCGACACCAACGGCGCCACCTTCGGCGTCCTCAAGCCGGCGCCGCGCTGACGCGCAGACGCGGCGCGGCCCGGGCCGCTCAGCACATCACGCCGCCGCCGTCGTTCATGACGGAGCAGCCGCTGGCCGAGTCGAAGAAGTACGTGCTCTGGCCGTCGCTGCCGCCGTACATGTCGCCGCCGGCGCCCCAGGTCCGCTGATACCAGCCGCCGCCGCCGGCGCCTCCACCCGAGCGCTGGCGCGCGGCCTGGATCAGGTTGACGAACGGCGGGCCGCCCTCGTAGCCGGCGTTGCCGGCGGCGTCGACCCAGTAGCGGCCGGGCTGCGGCGCCACGCCGTAGATCTGGGTCAGCACCTGGACGTCCTGGCGGTGCAGCTCGCGGCCGTTGACGAACACGCCCGAGACCCGGCCGTTGCCGCCGCCCGACGCCTGCGCGGGCACGGCGCCGCCGAGCGGCAGCCCGGCGGGCAGGAAGGCGAGGGCGGGCCCGCCCCACACGCCGGCCGCGCCGCAGAGCGGGTCGTACCAGTAGTCGCCGTCCGGGATGCGCGAGCGCGTGGCGGCCTCGATCTGCAGCAGCACCGCCCAGCCGGTCTGGTCGAGCTCGCGGGCGTTGAAGCGCACGCGGCGACCCTCGGCCGACGGCGCGGTCGCGGCAGGGGCGGGGTCGCCATGCGTCGCGGACGCGGAGTCCTGACGGCGCCGCCGCCACCGCCTGTGCGGGCGGTTGCTGCTGCTGGGGTGGGACACAGCCGGCGAGTCCCACTGGGACGCCCACTGCGACGAGAGAGATCAGGATGTGCAATTTCATGTTCTGCGTTCCGCTCGGCATCGGCCGGGAACGACGCAGTGCACGGCAGATGCCAGGCGCAACCGGCTGCGCCTACCACCAGGTGTCGTTGTCCTCGGCGATGCCGAACGCGTCGTCGAGGTCGAGCGACTGTCCCGCCGCGGTCACCACGCGGCCGCTGAAGCTGCCGCCGACGTGGCGCAGCCGGTGCCGCAGGAGCGGCAGGCGCAGGGTCTGGTCGACGTGGGCCAGCGCGCGAAAGCCGAGGTCGAGGCGGCCGTCGCCGTCGGTGAGCCGCCAGCTGCTGCGCGGATCGTCCGGGTCCGCGATGGCGAGCCTCACGCCGCGCAGCGGCTCGAAGCGGCCGTCGATCCACATGCCGTTCTCCGACACCGGCGCCTCCGGCGTGGGATCGACGAGGTTGATGCCCACGACCGGGCCCTGGCGCGAACGGCCGCAGACCGCCACCCACCGCCACACCGCGTGGCGCAGCGCGAACATCTTCGAGAAGTCGAGCGTGCCGAAGCAGGTGTCCGGATCGAAGACCGCCTCGGCGCCGCCGAGATGGATCCGCCCGCGCGCGCGGAAGGCGCCGAACTTGTGCGTGTAGTTCCAGCGCCCGGTGGGCAGCGGCACGCAGAGCGCCGAAGTGCTCGATCGGACGGCTGCGAGAGCAGCTCCAGTTCGCCGCGCGAACCGCTCGCGCGCTCCGGCGAAGCGGCCCGCCATGCGGATGCGCGAAGCTGCGCCCGTCGTCCGGTTGTCGATCTCGATGGAGAGCTGGCGCGAGCGAAACCGGTGCCGGCCGGCGCGCTGGTCGCCGACAGATCGCTGCCGATGGCGAGCGGCCGGATGACGAAGCGCCGCCTGACCTCGCCGTGTCTGCCGGTCGATGGCGTACAGAAACCCGTTGCCGGCGAACCCGGCGCTGGCCACCGCGAACGCGACGAACCACCGGTCCGAGACCAGCGTCATGTACTGCCAGGTCTTGAGCCGCAGCTTGCGCCGGTACAGCGCCTCGAGCCGGCCGAGCACCGGCCTCCCGGCCAGCGCCGACAGCGCGTGCGGGAACCGCGCGTCCTCCACGTTCGCATCGGCGAGCGCGCCGGCGATACGCGCCCACCCGCACCGCGCCGCTCTCGCGATCGACCAGCGGCCCGTCCAGGTCCCCATCCAGCTCCGCGCCACCGCGGAGAACCGCCGCATCGATCGCCATGGACGCCCGCTATACCAGAGCCGGCCGTCCCGGCGCCTATCCCTCGATCGGCGGGATGCGGGCGACCAGCGCGTTCTCGTCCACGTGGGCGGTGGACTTCATGCCGACCAGCGCGGTGCCCATGCCCGGGGCGGAGCGGGCGAACTGGAGCGCGCGCTGGGCCGGGGTGTGCAGGCCGTCGACGCTGCTCCCGGTGGCGCGCGGCAGGCGCCTGGCCAGCTTGCCCTGCTCGATCGACGCCGACGACATGACGTAGAGGCCGAGCCGGTCCGCCGCGTCGAGGGCCGTGAGCTCGGCGCCGTCGACCCGCTGGGTGGCCGCGTCGCGCGCCTCCGGCATGGCCATGTTGTAGGGCAGCTGGATCACGCGGAGGTGGTGGTCGTCGCCGGCGACGTCGCGGGCCATGGCGACCAGCTCGGCCATGGACAGGTGGTTGGAGTCGCCGGGCGGGACGCGGAAGCCGGACCAGGTGGCGGCGCCGTAGCAGCCGATGGCGCCGTCGCGGCAGGCCTCCTCGAGCGCCTCGAAGGCGAGGTGCATGCGGGCGGTGAACACGTCGCGCGTCACCTCGTCGAGCTGGGTCTCCGGGTTGTGCAGGTAGTAGATGTCGATCGTCTCGAGCCCGAGGTTGCGCCGGCTCTGGTCGATCGTGTGGCGCAGGTAGCGCGGGGTCAGGGTGTGGCAGCCGGCGGCCACGTCCTGCCACGCGAACAGGCCGGCCTCGACCATCGACTCGAGATAGGCGCGCGGGTCGGGCGGGCGCGCGCCGTCGAAGGCCAGAAAACCGGCCTTGCTGGCGACGATCACCTCGCTGCGCGCGACGAGCACCGCGCGCGACGGCGTCGGCCAGCGCGGCCCCGACGGCGCGCTCGCTGCGCTGGTGGCGGTAGTTGCTGGCCGTGTCGAGCACGTTGATGCCGAGCTCGAGGGCGCGGACGACGGCGCCGCGATAGGAGGCGTCGGTCCGCTCGTCGGCCGGCCCGAGATAGGTGCCGAGCCCGATCGACGACGCGCCGAGATCGCCCAGGCGGCGGAAGTGACCCCCGGCGGTGAGATCGGCGTTGCGGTCGGCGTAGGCCTGAGTTCCGTCGCGAGTGGCGCTTCCGGGCAGGTTGGCCGCCATGCGCGAGAGTATACTCGCCGCCTCGTGCGCTACTGGAGGCAAGACCCCATGGTCATTCGTATGATTCCCGGCGGCAGCAAGGGCGGGCTCGCGCTCGCCGGCGCGCTGGCGTCTCGCGTGCCTGCTCGCCTGCGATAAAAGCAAGGAGACGGCCGCCACCGGCGAGCCGGCCGGAGCGCAGGAGCGCAAGGACAAGGCGGCCCAGCTGGCCGCGCCCGCCGAGCTCTTCGCCCACATCCCGGCCGACACGCCGTACGTGTTCGCCAGCTTCGAGCCGGTCCCGAAATCGTACTGGCAGCGCGTGGGGCCGCCGCTGCGGGCGTTGATCGACAGCATCCCGATGCCGGAAAACGCGACCGAGCCGCCCGAGCGCTTCGCCGTGGCCTTCATGCGCGAGCTCAAGGCCAACATGGAACGAGGCCGGCCTGCGCAAGACCTTCGGCGTCGGCCCCGAGGGGCGCTTCGCCATCTACGGCATCGGCGTGGTGCCGGTCATGCGCATGGAGCTGGCCGACGGCAAGGCGCTGCTGGCCACCATCGAGCGGCTGCAGGCCGAGTCCGGGCCTGGCGCTGCCGACCGCGACGGTCGTCCGGGCGATCCTACTGGCGCTTCGGCGACGCCGACGTGCTCGTCGTGCCTGGCGGTGGCCGGCAACCACCTGGTCCTGTCGGGCGGGCCGACCGCCATGGTGGAGAAGGCGCTGCCGTTCATCATGGGCGTGGAGCAGCCGAAGCCGAACATGGCCGACGGCGGCATGCTCAAGAAGGTCGCCGCGCAGCACGGCTTCGCCGGCTACGGGGTCGGCTACGTCGACGCCGGCAACCTGCTCAAGCTCCTGTTCGTGGCCAACCTGATGGGCGCGGCCGGCGGGTCCGGCGGCATCCCGCCCGCCTGCATGGAGCAGGTGACCGGCCTGACCCAGCGCTTCCCCCGCCTGGCCGTCGGCTACGACGAGTTCTCCGACAAGCGGATCGCCATGCGCATCGTCCTCGAGACCGACGCCGCGCTGGCCGGCCGGCTCAAGCAGCTGGCCGTCGAGGTCCCGGGCCTGCTCGCCGGCGCCATGGCCGATCGGCCGCTGTTCGCTCTCGGGCGCGGGCATCGACATCGAGAAGGCGCGCGCGCTCGCCATCGACGCCGCCGACGGTGTCGGCCGTCTGGCCGGCGCCTGCGGCAGCCAGGAGGGCGTGGAATCGGCGGCCGAGGCGCGCACCGCCTTCTCGCAGCCGCTTCCGCCCGGCCTGGACAAGGTGCGCGGCGGCGTCTTCGCCGTGCTCGACGGCGCGCTCGGCCCCGACGGCAAGCCGACCAACGTCGAGGCGTACGGCATCCTGGCCAGCGACGATCCAGCCGGCCTGGTCGACATGGTGGTGAAGGAGATGGCCGCGGAGCAGGCGCCCAAGGTGCCGGCGGACGGCAAGTTCCACGACATCGTGCCGGCCGGCGCGGTGCCCGGCCTGGGCGCGATCCGCGGCGCCATCAAGCCCAAGGCGCTGGTCGCCGCGGTCGGCGCCAAGGGGTCGGATGCGGCCGAGCGCGCCATGGGGCGCACCGGCACGTCACCGCTGCTCTACATGTCGTATGACTACGGGAGGCTGATGGCCAAGATCATGGCGTCGTTGCCAGACAACACGACCGGCGCCGGCGAGCGCCAAGATCCTCTCGCTCATGTCGGGCATGTTCGGCGCGAGCGCGATGTGGGCCTACCCGACCGATCACGGGCTGGCCTTCGCGATGGCGATGGAGCTCCAGTAGCCGACAGACGATCGGTCAGTCGCTCTCGAAGAGCTCGAGCTCGTCGGCCTCCGCGGCCGGCAGCGGCGCGTGGATGAACTCGAAGAACTGCCGCCGCCGCCGGTCGTCCAGGTCGACGAACTCGACGCCGATGCCGGGCGGCTGATCGCTGCGCCGCCTCACCACCGCGGTCAGCGGGAAGATCGACTCGGCGTGCGGGTGGCGGATCTCGAGGCGCAGCTGGGTGGTCAGCGGGATGTCGCGGGTGGTGGGCAGGAACATGCCGCCGACCGAGACGTCGCGCGAGTACATGCGCATGAGCTCGTCCAGGTTGCGCGGCCACACCTCGAGCACGATCGGGAAGCGGTGGAAGCGCCGGTTCTCTTGCGCGCCGCTGCCCAGCGCGACGCGGAACGGGATCGGCGGATGCCCGCCGGCGGCAGGCGCGGGCGGCGGCGGCTCGGTCGCGCGCGGCGGGTTGGCCGGCGGCGCGACCCGCACCGGCGGGGTCAGCGGCGACGTCCTGTGCGGCGGCGGCGTGACCGACTGAGTGCCCCCCGGGACGGCGCCCTGCTCGCCGCTGCGGCGATCCGGAACCGGATCCGAGCGGCGCTGGATGAACTGGATGAACGTCTCCCACGCGCGCCGCTCGTCGCCCATGCCGTAGAACTGGACACCCACGCCGGGCGCGCGCTCGCCGGCGTCGTCCTTCCCGATCACGTACACGACCATTCCGTGGGTGGCGAACGGGACGTTGTTGGGCGGGAGGATCGTCTCGATGCGGATGAGCTGTCGCACCGGCGGGGGGACCTCGGTGCAAAGGAACATGCCCCGGAAGCTCACGTCGTCGGTGTACAGCGACAGCCGTCGGCCGTTGATGCGCGTACGGACGGGGAGCTGCGTGCGGTAGCGCTTGTCCCTCCGCTGCGGCTTGTGCTCCCCCGTCACCGTCGGCCAGCATATCAGAAGGCGCCGCTCGGCCGAGGCGAAGTCCTCCGAGCGGTGCGCCCTGAAGGAGGGCCCGCACATCCTGCGCGATTCCCTGCACGCGCCGGCTCGCGGCCGGCAACGCCGAGCAGCTCGTTCGCGAATGTAGCTGAGCCACTCCCGGGCGGTTTCGGCTCCGTGCAGGGGCCTCGGTCGGACCTATCGGATGCGATAGATGAAGGTCACCGACGTGCACACCGGGACCGCGGTGCCGTCGGCCAGCTGATACGGCCGGTAGCGCCACGACTGCATGCGCGAGGTGAGCAGCTCGTCGTAGAGCGAGTAACCGGTCGAGCCCAGGACGCGCAGCGAGTGCACCGCGCCGCCGCGGTCGAGGCACATCTTCACGCTGCCTCGCACCTCGGTCTGCCCCTTCTCGACCATGGCGGCGTGCACGCGCGGCGGCGGCGGGATCTGCGGATCGCCGGCGATGCGGCTCCCCTCGATCAGCCCGGGCTGCACCGTGGTCGCCTCGCGCGCGCACGACGCCGAGCAGCCGTCGCCGGCGATCCGCGCGCCGTCGTCGCACTCCTCGTCGCCCTCGGTCCGGCCGTCGCCGCACACCGGCTCCTTCACACCGGCGAACAGCTGCGACTCACACTGCCGGCCCGGCGGGCAGAACTGCAGCTCGGGGCCGTCGTCGTTCGGGCCCTTGCCCGGGCCCGGCTCGCTCGACTCCGACGGCGGGACGTCGGTCGGCGCCTGCGGCTGGCGCACATCGCGGACGACGCGAACCGGACGACGAGGTTTCGGCTTCGGCTTCTCCGGCGACCCCTCGTCAACGGAAGGCGCCGGCAGCGCGATGCCGGCGAACACGACAGGCGGGTCGGCGGTGTCCAGCTTGTCGATCCGCCAGACCGCGGCCACCACGAGGGCGGCGAGGGCGGCGGCGTGAGCCGCGATGGAGAGCAGGACGGCCGGACGCGGACGGCGGCGGCGGCGCGCGAGATGGTCTTCGGTGAGTCGCTCGAGCATGAAAGGATGACACGCTCGTCGCGCACGAGCTTGGACGCTCCTGCCTGACGCGGCATGGCAGCGCGAGACGCGCGCTCCTCGCCCGATGACCGGCCGCACAGATGCGCCTTGCTCTTCACGGACGCCCATGGGACATGAGAGGGCATGCCGCTCTGGAACGAATTCAAGGCCTTCGCTGTAAAGGGGAACGTCATCGACCTGGCCGTGGCGGTCGTCATCGGCGTCGCCTTCGGCAAGATCGTGAACGCACTGGTCGAGGGCATCGTCATGCCGCTGATTGGCAAGGCGCTGCCCTCGGCGGACTGGAGGACGTTCTCGGCCGGGGGAATGCAGATCGGGGCTCTGCTCGGGGCCGTGATCGACTTCTTCGTCGTCGCGCTCGTCCTGTTCCTTGTCGTGGTCAAGGTCATGGGCGCGATGAAGAAGCTGCGCCACGAGGAGCCTGCCGACCCGACCACGAAGAGGTGCAGCGAGTGCCTGGAGGAGATCCCTCTCCTGGCCCGCCGCTGCCGGGCCTGCGCCTCCGAGCAGCCGATCTAGACAGGAGCCCCGCCATGGAACGCCGTCGTCGTGCCCGCCGCCGGCTCCTCGCCGCCACGGGGGCCGTCTGTCTTCACTTCGTTCTCGCGCCGGTCGCGTCGGCCCAGCCGCCGGTGCTGCCGTTCCCCGCGCCGCCGGCTCCCGCGCCGGCGGCGGACCCGCGCCAGCCCAAGTTCATGTTCGGCAGCAAGGAGGAGGCGGCCGAGCTCACCAAGGCCGACAAGGTGGAGTGGAAGCTGGGCGCCCAGGGCAGCCTCATCCTCTCCACCGGCAACTCGCGCGTGACCAACTTCGGCGCCGGGCTCAGCGCGTCGCGCAAGGCCAACATGAACAAGTTCTCGCTCGATGCCGGGGTCGCCTACGCGCGCTCGCGCATCTTCCTGGCCGAGGACGTCGACGGCGAACGGGATCGAGGAGGACGAGGTCTCGAGCAAGTCGCACCACCACCACGCGGTCGTGGATGGTGCGCGGGCGCTACGATCGCTACCTCAGCGCCGCCAACGCGCTCTACGGCGCGGCCGGCCTGCTCGCGGACGAGCCGGCCGGCAAGGAGCTGGTCGGCAACGGCCAGGTCGGCTACAGCCGCCAGGTCTACCAGGACAGCGTCCACCTGGCGGTCGCCGAGATCGGCTACGACCTCACCTACGAGGACCAGGTGGCCGGCGAGGGTGTGGCGATCCACTCGCTGCGGGGCTTCGCCGGCTACACCGCCAAGCTCAGCCCGGACACCGGCGTCGAGCTCTCGGTCGAGGTGCTGTCGAACCTCAACCAGCTCGACACGCCGGGCGGCGACGTGTCGGCTTTCGAGGACAACCGGGTCAACGGCAAGCTGTCGCTGACGACCAAGCTGTTCCAGAACATCAGCTTCCGCGTCGCCTTCGAGGCGCACTTCGACAACGCCCCGGCGCCGCGGCCGCCGTTCTCGGTGGCCTACGCCGACGGCTTCGTGCCGCTGGCCGACGAGCTGGACACCAGGACCGAGGCGACCCTGATCGTCAATTTCCTGTAGAGCGCGCCGGTCCGGGCGTACGCCTGGACCGCGCGCCACACGCGCATGAAGTTGCCGCTGAGGACCTTCTCGAGGTCCGCCTCGCTCATGCCGCGCTCGAGCAGCACACGGATGAGGTTCGGATAGCCGGACACGTCCTTGAGGCCGACCGGCAGGCTGTCGCCGACACCGTCGAAGTCCGAGCCGAGCCCGACGTGGTCGATGCCGGCCAGCCGGATCACGTGGAAGATGTGATCGGCCACCTCCTCGACGGTGGCGAAGTCGGGCGGGTACTGCACCGCGTAGCCGTCATCGAGCGCGTCGCGCTCCTCCTCGGTCAGCTCCGGGATGCGCGCGGCCGACAGCGCCTTGATGGTCTGGCGCTGGCCGTCGAAGTACTCGCGGGCGCGCTGGCTGATGAACGACGAGCCGAAGTTGATCAGGATGACTCCCCCCTTCGCGCCCAGCTTCGCGATGCGCTGATCGTCCAGGTTGCGCTCCCAGCCGGGCGTGAAGTGGCGGGCCGACGAGTGCGACGCGATGACCGGCGCCTTCGACAGCTCGATGACCTGGTCGAACGCGCGATCGGAGATGTGCGAGACGTCGACCATGACGCCGAGTCGGTTCATCTCCGCCACCACCTGGCGACCGAACGGGCTGAGCCCCTTCCACGTGCCTCGCACGTCGTACGACGAGTCGCAGATGAGGTTGTCCTTGCCGTGGGTCAGGGTGATGTAGCGGACGCCGCGCCGGTGGAAGTGGTCCAGGTTGGCCAGCTGGTCCTCGATGGCGGCGCCGTTCTCGATGCCGAGCGGCAGCGAGACGAGCTGCTTGCGGCTGTTCTCGATCACGTCGTCCGGCGACGAGGCGAGCGCGAACTTGTCCGGGTGCTGGCGGACCAGCCGCTCGACCAGGTCGATGAGCTGGTCGGCGCGCTGCCTGGCGCCTCCGGTCTCCTGGAAGCGGGACGGCACGTAGATCGACATGAACGGCGCGTCGAGCCCGCCCTCCACGGCGCGCGGGTGGTCGAAGTTCCCGTCCTCGGTGCGGCGCGACACGTCCTCGACCGGCAGGCCGTCCTCGATCCGGTTCATCATCCGGTCCGGCAGATCGACGTGGCCGTCCATGATGACGAGGCGGTGGGCCAGGTCGCGCGCGCGCTCGCTGCCCGGCTGAGCGGCGGTGGAGGCCGCGCCGTCGTCACGCTGGGCGGCGCAGGCGGCCGGGACCAGCGCGAGCAGAGCGACGGCGATACGGCCGCTCACCGGCTACCCGCCCTGGTACATCGCCTCGATCTGCTGGGCGAAGTTCTGATTCACCATCTTGCGCTTCACCTTGAGGGTCGGCGTCAGCTCGCCGTCCTCGATGGTGAGGTTGCGCGAGAGGATGGTGAACTTCTTGACCGTCTCGACCTGAGCCAGCGTGCTGTTGACCTCGTCGACGGCCGCCTGCACCTCCTTGACCACCAGGTCGTGGGTGTGGAGCGGCTGTCCGTCGAGCGCGCCGTTCTCCTTGAGGAAGTTCTCGGTCGCCTCGAGGTCCAGCGCGATGAGCGCGGTCAGGAACTTGCGGCGGTCGCCGATCACCACCGCCTCGGCGATGACGCGCGCGTTCTTGAGCGCGCCCTCGATGTTCTTGGGCGCGATGTTCTTGCCGCCGGCCGTGATGATGATGTCCTTCTTGCGGCCGGTGATGACCAGGTAGCCGTCCTTGTCGAACTCGCCGAGATCGCCCGAGTGCAGCCAGCCGTCGACCAGCGTCTCGGCGGTGGCCTGCGGCTCCTTGTAGTAGCCGGCGAACACGTTGCGGCCGCGCACGAGGATCTCGCCGTCCGCGGCGATCTTCACCTCGATCCCCGGGATGAGGGCGCCGACCGAGCCGAGCCTGGTCTTGCCCTCCTGGTTGATCGTGGTCGGGCCGGTGTCCTCCGACTGGCCGTACACCTCGCGGATGGGGATGTCGAGGGTGGCGAAGAACTCGAGCACCTCCTTGGCGATCGGCGCGGCGCCGCTGATGCAGGCGCGGGCGCGGCCGAGGCCGAGCGCCGGCTTGAGCTTGGAGAGGACCAGCTTGTCGGCCAGCTTGTACTGCAGCGCCAGGCCGAGCCCCATCTTCTCGCCCCGGTTCTCCAGCTCCGACTTGCGGGCGCATACCCGCCGCACCCAGTCGACGAGCGTCTTCTTGAAGCCGGTGGCCGCGCCCAGCTTCTCCGAGACGCCGGCGTGGAACTTCTCCCAGATGCGCGGCACGCCGAAGATCACCGTGGGCTGCACCTCCTTGAGGTTCTCGGCGACCTTGTCGAGCGACTCGGCGTAGTAGACAGCCGCGCCCGTGACGATGGGGCCGTGGATGCTCAGCATCTGCTCGGCGATGTGCGACAGCGGCAGGTACGACAGCAGCGCGTCGTCCGGGCGGCTCTCCATGAGGCTGTTCATGGTGGTGGCCGTCCAGTACAGGTTGTCGTGCGTCAGCATGACGCCCTTGGGCGGGCCGGTCGTGCCGGACGTGTAGATGAGCGTGGCCAGCCCCTTGGGATCGAGGGCATGCACGCGGGCGAAGAAGTCGGCGTCGCTCACGTCCTTGCCGCGGGCCATGAACTCCTCCCACGACAGGACGCCGCCCTCATCGATGCCGGCGCCCCGCATGGCGACGACTGTCTTCAGCCGCGGCATGCGGTCGCGCTGGGCGCGGACCTTCTTCCACTGGTTCTGGTTCTCGACCAGAGCCACCATCGACTCGGCGTGGTCGACGATGTACTGGACCTCCTCGGCCGAGCACGTCGTGTACACGCCGGTCGCGGTGCCGCCGACGGCCAGCGCGGCGACGTCCATGATGATCCACTCGGGGCGGTTGAAGCCGAGGATGGAGACGGAGCCGCCGGGCGCCAGCCCGAGGGCCATGAGCGCCTTGCCGGCCGCCATGACCTCGTCGGCGTACGCCTTCCAGCTCGTCGCCTTCCACTCGCCGTTCACCTTCTCGTGATAGGCAGGCGCCGAGCCGCGCTGCTTCGCGGTCTCGAACAGCCGCGCCGGGATCGTCTCGATCGTCACCGTCGTCCTCCCTGTGTCGTGCAGGTCACTCGCTGGCTGCTGCGGCGGCGGCAGTGCCTGCGCGCTTGCGGCCGCGCCCCTTGCCGCGCCCCCCCTTGCCGCGCCCGCCGCGGGCCGAGCCGCCCGACGGGAAGTAGCGCGTCGCGCGCCGCTGGCCCTCGCTGCGCACCATGCGCTGCGACAGCAGCTTCTTGAGCGGCAGGCTGAGGTCCTTGGTGGCGGCGCCCAGCGCCCGGCCGATCTGCTCGACGCGCAGGCCCGGGTTGGACTGGATCTCCGACAGCAGCGCCTGCGCCGCGCGATCGATCTCCTCGGGCGAGCGGCGATTGCCGGCCGCGTCGCGGCCGCGGCGGGTCACCCGCGGGGCAGTGACGGCGCCGTTGCGGCCCCGACCGGCGCGCGCGCGCCCACCGGCCACCAGCGCCGACGAGAGCGTCTCGAGGGCTTGCTGGCGGGCAAGCTCGGTGATCTCGGTGACGAAGACCTGTACGCGTTGCGCGATCATTTGCTCGAAATTTGGCACTGGCAGCCTCTCTCTCTCTTCCGCTTTCCTGGTCGGTCCTGGAGCCGGCCCAGATCCGGCCTGACGCCGCCGAAAAACGTTTACGTGGAAATTCTGGAAACCTGGTCCAGAAATTAAACAAGGTCGTGGCACCAACACAACTGCGAATCGGGTTGATCCGCATTGGGAATCGCCCGCCGGGTGAAACTTGCAATTAACGAGAGCCGGTTCCCCCGGTTCCGGCTGCAATTCACGTGTCCTGCACTGCTCTTCGGGTCCTCGCGGCCGTACCCATCGCGTGCAGGACGAACACAGCTATCGCGACTGACAAACTGGCATCGGCGATGTTGAAGATGGGCCAGGCGTGCTCATGCCAGTGCCAGAAGATGAAGTCGGTGACCGTCCCCAGGCGGACGCGATCGATGAGGTTGCCGACCGCGCCGCCCAGCATGAGCGACAGGGCGACGACCAGGGCGAGCTGGTCGTCGCGGGCGCGGGACGCCATCCAGGTGATGGCCGCGACGGCCACCAGGCCCAGGATGGTCAGGAGAACGCGGCTGCCGTCGGATCCGGCCAGGAAACTGAATGCTGCACCGGTGTTGTGGGCCAGGACGAGGTCGAAGTAGTTCTCGATGACCGGGACTCGGATCCCGCGGCCGGCGCCGTCAACCGGCAGTGCTGTGCGCGCCCACAGCTTGGTGAGCTGATCGACCAGGACGACGAGTGCCGAGACAGTGACGTAGACTCTCCAGCGACGCGGCATGAATGGCGAAACATAGCAGGTGTCGCGCGCCGCCGAATATCGAGCCCCGAAAACATCGCAGCGCGTGTGTCCACGGGGTCGCAGCAGCGTCGGGGCGCCCACCGGAAACTGTGCCGCGGAACGCCAGAAGCGCCGGTCGCGGGCCTCATTCGCGCATCCATTGCGCTCACTGTCATTGCGAATTTGCCGCGGACACCCCTGAGACATGCCGGATCTGGCTCACAGCACCTCACTGTGCAGGTGGCAATGTGCGCAAAGATTGAACGCCTGATCAGGCTCGCGCGGGGCCGTGCCCGTCGGTCCGCGGGTGAATCGCCGTGCGCCGCGCGGTTGTTCCGCTCGCCCGGGCTCGGGAACATTCCGGGCCGGGCAGCGAGAAACAGGGAGTGAACGTGGCAGGAGCCAGAGCCGACCGGGACGCCTGGACCCTGGCCATCGAGCCGGCCGCCGAGCTGGACGAGCTGACCCTGCGTCGCGCCCAGCGCGGCGAGCAGGCAGCCTGCCGGGCCCTGGTCGAGCGCTACCAGCGGCCGGTGTTCGCGCTGCTCCACCGCATGCTGGGCCCGGAGCGGTCCGATCGCGTCGAGGACCTGGCGCAGGAGACGTTCCTGCACGTGTTCCGCGCGCTGGCCGGCTTCGCCCCGCTCGGGCCGGCGCGGCTGTCGACCTGGATCTTGACCATCGCGTCGCGCCGCGCCGTCGACGAGCTGCGGCGCAGCGGCCGCGCGGGCGAGACCGCGGAGCTCGAGGAGGCGGCGCTGGCGTCGCCGGCGCGGGCGGATGACGGCGCGCGCCGGTCGGCGCTGGCCGAGCAGGTGGCGGCGGCGGTGGCAGCGCTGGCCCCCGAGTATCGCGCCGCCTTCCTGCTGCGCGCGTACCACGGGTTCGACTACGGCGAGATCGCGCGCGCCCTCGAGTGCGAGATCGGGACGGTCAAGTCGCGCCTGAACCGGGCGCGGGCCGAGCTGCGGCGCGCCCTTCGAGACGAGGACGACGGCGATGAGTGAACGCGAGCGAGATCGCGAACCGGAGGTTGCCTCCGCGGCGGGGGAGGACGGCAAAGCCGATGGGCAGCAGTCGGGCCGCGCGGAGCCGGACGCGGAGACGCAGCGCCCGGACGGGCTGAGCCCGGACGAGATGGCGGCGCTGGCTGCGTGGGCGGTTCCGGATCCACCGGCCGGGTTCGCCGACCGCGTGGTGGCGGCGCAGGAGCAGGCGCGGCCGGTCGAGGTGGATCCGGCCGCGAGCCCGATCATCGTGTCGCCGCCGGCGCGGTCGTGGCGGCGCATGCGGCCCTGGATCGTGGTGGCCGCGGCCGCGGTGGTCGCCCTGCTGCTCGTGCAGCTGCGCGCGCCGGGCGGGGTCGCGAACCTGGCGGGCAGCGCGGCGCCGCTCGAGCGCGCGTCGATCCGGCTGGGCCCGCGCGGCGTGGCGGTGGCCGAGGGCGGATCGCTCCTCAGCTGGACGATCGAGGGCGGGCGCGCGCGCGTGTCGCAGCGCGCCGGCGACGTGTTCTACCGCGTCGAGCGCGGTGGAGCCTTCGAGGTGGAGACGCCGCACGGGACCGTGCGGGTGACCGGGACCTGCTTTCGCGTGGAGCTCGATACGATGAAGACGAAATGGCAAGGCGTTGTCGGCGCCGCGATCGGCGCCGCGGTGGTCGTGACGGTGTACGAGGGCAGCGTGCTGTTCGCCAGCCGCGACGGCACCGAGCGCGCGGTCCAGTCCGGCCAGGTCGCGTCCGCCGGCGAGCAGGGCGTGACGGTGAGCGACGCGCGCGGCGCGCCGGCAGCAGGCCCGGGCGCGCCGGCGGCCGGCGGCGCCGGGCGCCGACGCCACGCGCGACGAGCTCCTGCGCCGCGACTCGCAGCAGCGCGCCGAGATCGCGAACCTGCGCGCGCGCATGCGTCAGCTCGAGCAGGGCGGTGGCGCCGTGCGGGGCGGCGGCGCAGAGCGCGACGCCAGCGGCCGGCCCTGGTTCGATCCGAGCAAGGAGGACCTGGCTCGCTTCGCCAGCGAGTGCCGCGTGCGCACCGACATGCCGCCGTTCTTGGGCGACGGCTCGATCGAGTGGGGGCCGAGCCGCGCCCAGAAATTCGGGCTGTCCGATCAGGAGCTGGCCGCGGTCAACAAGGTGCTGCGCGACATGCAGCGCGAGGTGCTGACCGAGCTGCGCGCGCTCTACCTCGAGGCCACCGGCGACGAGCAGCTCGCCGACCAGCTGTCGCCCCAGGCCATGGCAAGCGAGCTCGTCCAGATGTATCTGGAGGAGGAGGACCGCATCCATCAGCGCATCGCCCAGGAGCGCGCCGGTCTCGCCGCACCGCCGGCCGATCTATCGCAGACGTCGGCGCTCGAGCGCTTCATCCGGCGTCGCGCCGGTCTGGGCGAAGAGACCGAGCGCCGCATCGGCGAGGTACTGGGGGCGGCTCGGGCGAGGCAGCTGCGGGAGACGGGAGGAGGATGGGGCGGGGGGCAGGAGACGGTAGGGTGTCCGGGGGCGGGCGAGGAAGAAGTCCAGCAGCGGTAGGTCGGGGATGGGATGGGGATGGGGATGGGGATGGGGAATCGGGAACGGGCAACAGACGTGCACGTTGTCGTTGTCGTCGCTGACCTCGCACGCGCAGCAAAGGGGCGCACGGGAGGGGGCAACCGCCGCACCTGAACCGGCACGGTCGCCGCCGCCCATCGCCTCCCGGTTAACGACTGGCGTCGAGGGGGTGTACTCTCTGCCGCTCGGGTGAGCGGCGCATTCCTTTCCCTGCTGTCGGCCATGTTGATCGCCGCGCCCACGGCGCAGGCCGGGGCGGACGTCGTGCGTCGCGAGCTGCCCAACGGCGTGCGGGTGATCGTCATGCGCGACCGCTCGGCACCGCTGGTGGCGGCGCGGGCGCTGTGGCGCGGCGGCCAGCGCAGCGAGCCGGACGACCTGGGCGGCATCGAGCAGGTCCTGGCCGCGGCGTGGACCGGCGCCTGCGGCGAGCGTGGCGGCGACGAGATCGCGCGCGCGCTGGCCGCCGACGGGGCGACCATGGCCGCCGTCTCCGGCCGCGACACGCTCGGGCTGCGCGCCGAGTGGACCCGCGCCGGCTGGGAGCAGGGCTTCGAGCTGCTGGCCGACTGCGTCGCGCGGCCGCGCTTCCAGGCCGACGCCGTGCGCGCAGCGCGCGAGCGGGTGCGCGTCCTGCTGGTCGAGCGCGCGCACAGCCCGACCTGGGCCGCGCTCGAATCTCGTCGACCAGGCCCTGCGCGGCGCGTCGAACGGCACCGTCGCGTCGCTCGAGCGCATCGACTTCCTCCAGGTGCAGGAGCACTTCCGCGCGCGCTACCCGGTCTCGGCCATGACGCTGGCAGTGGTGGGCGACGTCGATCCGGCGCGCGTGCTGGCGCAGGCGCAGGCTCGCTTCGGCGCCGCTCCTCGCGGCCGTCTGCCGGCCGTGCGACCGTCCGCCGCGGCGTCGTCTGCGCGCGAGGTCTATCGCCACCTGGCCGCCGGCGACGCGGCCACCGTCGCCATCGCCTTTCCGGCGGTCGGGCGCGGCGACCGCGAGCGCGCCGCCCTCGAGGTCGTGGCCGCGCTGCTGGCCACCGGAGCGATCCGCGCGGGGCTGCTCGCCGACGCCGAGAGCGGCTATCTCCACGTCCACCGAGTCTGCCGCCCCGACGAGGTGCCGTCCGCGCTCGCGGCGTTGCGCCTCCAGCTCGCGCGGCTGCGCGCAGCCACCGACGCGGACGTTCGCCGCGCGGCGTCTCGCCTGGCCGCGGCACGCGAGGACGCGCTGGCCCGCTCGCCCCAGGCCGCCGCGCTGCTCGCGCTCTACGAGGTGCTCGGCCCCGGCGCGCAGCATGCGGCCGGCCACGCCGCGCTCCTGCGCGCTGTGCGGGCCGCCGACGTGCAGGCCGCCGCCGCGCGCCACCTCCGCTCCGGCGCCGAGGTCGTCGCCACCGCCACGCCGCTCCTGGCCAGCCCCGCCGCCGCCCGGCGCATGCAGCCGGTCGTGCACCCGGTCAAGCGCAGGCCCGAGCGCAAGGTCGAGCGGCGCGCAGGGCGCAGGAGGCGCCGGTGACCGGCACGCGCGCCGCGCCGCCTCCGCCGCGCCGGACCCGCCGCGCTGCGCCGCGCCGCACGCCGGCCGCGGGCAGCAAGGGCTCGCCGTTCGGACGCGGCGATCTGGCCGCCAGCCTGGTGCTCGTGTTCCCGCTGTTCCTCGCCTACGAGGTGGGCGTGATGTTCTCGCCCACGGTCAACGGGGTCGACTTCGTCACGCGCTGGGTATTCGCCGCGGTCGGCGGCGACCGCGAGTACTTCCTGCTCGTCCACCTGGTCCTGGCGGTCGGCTTCCTCGGCCTTCTCATCCACCTCCGGCGCCAGCGCGCGTTCCGCCTGCGGATGTTCCCGGCCATGCTGATCGAGTCGATCCTCTACGCGGTCACCATGGGCACGGCCATCGCCGTGGTGATGGAGCGCGTGCTCGGCCTCGGCGTTGCCGGATCGGGCGCGTTCGGGTTCGATCCGACCCAGCTGGCCGGCGGTGAGCACATCAAGGTCGTGGTCATGTCGCTCGGCGCCGGCGTGCACGAGGAGCTTGTCTTCCGGCTCGGCATGATGGGCGGCGGCGCCGCGGCGCTCATGCTGACCGGCCTGGGCCGCGGCCCGTCGGTGACCATCGGCCTGGTCGCGTCGGCGGTGCTGTTCTCGGCCGCCCACCACGCCGGTCCGCTGGGCGAGCCATTCGACACGAGCGTGTTCGTCTACCGCGCGATGGCCGGCGCCGTGTTCGGCCTCATCTTCTACTACCGCTCGCTCGCCCACGCGGTCTACACGCACTTCCTCTACGACCTGTACGTGCTGCTCCTGCGCGGCTGAGGCGCGGCGCTCACTTCATGAAGCGGTCCTCGTACTCGAGCTCCATGCTCTCGAGGTAGAGCTCGATCTTGCAGCGCTTGATCTGCTCGGCGTTGGCGTCGCTCTTCTCGATGCTGAGCCGATGGATGCCGAGCCGGTTGAGGTTGACGGTGAAGAGGACCGTGCTGTTGTCCGGGGCCAGGAACTCGAGGAAGCCGTCGCGCTCCTGGCGCGTGTCCTTGTCCCCGCGCATGATGAACCTGTCGTACCAGGCCAGGAAATCGGCCGCGTGGTCGACGGCGAGGTAGACGATGATGTTGCTGAAGTCGATGCCGGTCGGCTCCAGCTCGGGGAAGCGGGCCGAGCCGCTGTAGAGCGGCTTTACCTTCTGAGTCACCGAGAACTGATCGATCTTGTTGACGTGCGTGCAGTCGATGCCCTGGATGTCGAGCCGGAAGTTGCTGGGCTGCCAGAGCTTCTGGTACATGCCGTGGTTGCCGCGCATCACGGTGTTGTCGCCGGCCTTGTTCTCCACCGCCTCCGGGTGGAGCGTGACGCCGAGATAGGCCGGATCTCTGGCCGAGCCGTCGAGCGTGGGAAACTTGGTCTCGGTGATGAGCGCGCCGGTGAACCACTGCTCGAGCTTGCACTTGAAGTCGTAGTCGGCGTGGATGATCGAGCCGCTGCGGCGCGAGAACTGGCGCTGCCACGAGCCGCGGATCCAGTCGAGCAGCGGCCTGGACAGGGCCATGCCGATCTCGATCTGGATCGGGTCGATCTCGACGGCGCCGACGTGCTTGAACTGGGTCGACACAGGGCCGGCCTGGTCCTCGAGCACCGCGCCCTTCACCATGCCGCCGCTGACCGACTTGATGTACGCGGGGCCATCCCCGCCTTCGTCGATCTGGAACAGAAAGTGGCCTGCGGAGTAGCTCTTGCGGCCGAGCATCATTGCACCTTGTACTACGGCGCGGCCCGAGGCGCGGCTTCCCTGGCGGCGATGAAGGTGAAGGAGCGGGCCTTCACGACGTTGTCCGCTCGCCTCCCACTCGGTGTCGATTCAGGTCGGCACTCCGCCGGCCGCACCATGTCATTTCACCACCTTCCGCATGGCACGGTGGTTGTATTGGGCAGGTTCGTCCACATCGAACCTGCGAGGATCGTCGATGCAGCGAATCGAGCGCGCGCTCCTGACTCTCACCGCGTGTGGCGGGCTCCTGGCCCTCCTCGCCGCGGGGGAGACAGCGGGCTCCGGCCGGCCGGCGCTGGCCGACACGGTCAAGGCCCGGCGCGCGTCGCATGTCTACTCCAGCCCCGCCGACCAGTCGCGCGTCGTCGCGCGCGTGCGAGCCGGCGACAAGATCCAGGTCCTGCAGCGAAAGAACCGCTGGTTCAAGGTGCGCGTGAAGGGACGGACCGGCTGGATCACCCGCAAGAGCGTGGCGCGGCTGCGGCAGGCCGAGGCCCGGGGCCGCGGGCGGCGCAGGCCGGCCCCGCGCGGTCGCGATCGCATCGCGGTCCGCTCCACGAGCGACGTCGCTCGCGAGCTGCAGGCCCGCGACCCGGGCGCTCGCGACGAGCTGAAGCAGCGGGCCATCGTGCGCCAGCGCATCCTCCGCCGCGAGCTCGAGCTGGCGCGCGCCGAGGAGCTGGCCCTGGTCCAGGCCGAGCAGCGCGAGGCGGCGAAGCGGGCGCGCCCTGCGCCGGCCGCTCGGGTCGAGCCGATGGTCGAGGCGGAGCCCGAGTCGGTCGCCATCGACGGCATCGCCGGAGAGCCGGCGGTCACTCCGGTGGCGGTGCGGACGCGCGGCCGCAGCACCCGCCCGCTCGGCGCGCAGGGTGCGGCCGGCACGGCCAGCGACCGTCTGGATGCCGCGGATTCGATGGACCAGGCCGCCGGGGCCGCTGACGACGACGAGATCCCGGACGGCGTGATCGTCCGCGAATCGGACCGGATCCCGCGTCCGGATCGGCGCGCGCCCGGCGAGGGCGAGGGCAAGCTCGTCCGTGCGCCCGACCCGGGCGAGTCGGACCCGCGCGAGCCGGACGCGATCGACAGCGGCTCCGGCGCCATCGCCCGCGACTCGGTGGCCCGCGACGACCGGGAGAACCCGCTGGCCCCCAGCCAGCAGCCCGCCGGCGATACCGGAGCCACCTCCGGCGACAAGCCCGATGCCGATCCACGCGAGCGCCAGACCGTCGTGGTCGTGGCCGGCCAGGCCCGCCTGTACGAGCTGCCCAGCGCGCGCTCCGAGCCGGTCGAGCGCGCCGCGGTCGGCTCCGAGCTTGTCGTCCTCGGCCGCAGCGGCGCCTGGATCAAGGTCCAGAACCAGCGCGGCGTGGCCGGCTGGATCCCGGATGCCAAGGTGCGGGGCCCGCGGCGCCCGGCGCCGGTCGCCAGGCTGACCAAGCGCGCCTCGGCCGGCGTGGGTTACTCCGCCATCGGCCAGTCGTTCGCCTCCAGCAGCGACGACCCGCGCGGCGCCTACACCCTGTCGTCAGGCGCCGCGGTGCTCGGCCTCGACGGCGAGCTTGTCCACGCCAGCAGCGACCGCTGGCGCCTGGCTGGCGACCTTGCCTACCGCCTGATCATCGCCGCGCCCGGCATCCGCTACACCGACCCGGAATCGATGGCGTCGGTGGACATCGGCTTCAAGCGCCACCTCGTCAACCTGGGCGCGCGCGCCGGCTACGTCCTGGGCGGCGACATGGGCATGGTCGCCTACGGCCGCGTCGGCTTCCGCTACGACAACTTCCGCATCAACGACGTCAGCAACTTCGACCGCAACCTGGCCCGGCTACCGTCCGAGGTCCTGACCGGCGTGACCGTCGGCGCGCTCCTGGATGTCCCACGCCTGGGCGGGGCGTGGTCCGCGCGCGTCCGCGTCAACGCGCTGCCGCTCCTGGCCTCGCGCCAGCAGACCACCGGCCTCGAGGACGGCGCCAGCTCGAAGACGTTCGCCGCGTGGGGCGGCGCCCTCGTCGAGTACGCCTGGGACGAGACCTACAAGCTGTCCGCCGCCTACGAGTACGCGTACGCCAGGACCCGCTGGAACGGCGCCGTGGAGACGTCGATGCGGCCGCACATGGCCGACTCGGCGCGGCGAAAGGACAGCGCACACCAGCTGTTCCTGGGCGTCGGCCGCTCGTTCTGACGCGCGGCCCGCCGGCTTGCCTGCTGCGCGGTTTCCCCTTACGCTCGTTCCTTGCCCATGGGGACCGACCGCAAGGTCGATATCGCGAAGGAATACCAGGACTACCTGGCGCGCTTCGATTCCGAGTACGGCGACAGCGAGCTCGGAGTGTTCGTCAAGCACCGCGGCCGGCTGGTCAAGAAGATGCGGCTGGACGAGTTCGAGCCGGTCTACCGCGAGTTCTCCGACATCGCGAGGTCCTACTTCGACAGCCTGGACCGCGGCGACACGATCAACGACGTGGTGGTCAAGGTGCTGCGCGAGCGCTCCATCGAGCTCCTGCTCAGCTCCCCCGTGTAGAGCCGATCCGATGTCCCACGCCGCTCAGGGGTGAGGCGGCGGCAGCTTGTCGATGTCGAGCTGGGCCAGGGCGAAGCGGATGAGCTGCGACTTGTTGGCCTTCGTGTAGCCGCGCCGCTTGAGCTCGGCCACGGTGGACTCGAGCGCCTCGATGTCCTTGGTGTACAGCGAGATGCAGACCACCTTGTAGTGGGTCGGCCGTGGCCGCGGGTGCTGGGGGCGCCGCGAGGGCCGCTCCTCGCGCTCGCCGCCCTCGCCGTAGAAGTCCTGGCGCAGGATCGCCTCGGTCTCGCTGAGCGGGTCGTGCTTCAGGATCTTTGCGTCGGACATGGGCTCCTCCTGGTCTCCTTGTCGGGCGACTCGCACGCCGGTCAGGCCGCCGCCGTGGCGTCGGTCTGGGGCCGTGCGGGCGCGCCGTTGCCGACCAGCCAGTCCACGACGCGGGCGTAGTCCTCGGCCCCGTACGAGTCCGGAGCGTGCTCGAAGATCGTCTTGCGGTGCGCCGGCGCCTCGGCCAGGCGGGTGTTGGTGCGGATGGGCGGCAGGCACTTGTCCTTGAAGTGGCCCTGCAGCGCCTCGAGCACCTCGCAGGCCAGGCGCGTGCGCGCGTCGTAGAACGTGGGCAGCACGGCGGAAACCCGCACCGCGTGGTGAAGCAGCCTCTCCACCTCGCGGATGGTGCGCAGCACCTGCTTGACCCCGACCAGCGCCAGGTAGTCGCACGTGACCGGGATGAGGACCTCGTCGGCGTAGCTCAGCGCGTTCTGGTTGAGCAGGTTGAGCGACGGGCCGCAGTCGAGCACCACGTAGTCGTAGCGGCGCGACACCTGCATGAGGTTGAGCCGGCGGGTCAGCACCCGGGAGCGAACCTCGCTGCTCTGGCGGGCGAGCCAAATCTCGGCCGCCGCCAGGCTGGGATCGCTGGTGATGACATCCAGGTGCTTTCGCACCGGGACCGCCGCCTCGCTCGGGTCCTCGGCGTGCACCAGGATGTGATAGAGGCTGCGCTCGCCGTTGATGCCGAGCGAGACGCCGACGTTTCCCTGCGCATCGGTGTCGATGAGCAGGCACTTGAGGCCGCGCTCGGCCATGCCGGCGGCCAGGTTGACGGCGGTCGTGGTCTTCCCGGTGCCGCCCTTGTGGTTCAGGATCGCGAGCCGGCGCGCGCGCTTGGCGCGGAACGCCTCGTCGCCCAGCCCGGTTCGCCTGCAGTCGAGGGAGCAGAACAGGAGCCGGCCCCGATCGGCTGTGACAGCCAGCTGATACACGTACGCGGGCGCAAACTCCACGCCGCACGACGAGCAGGTCTCGTTCATGGCCACATGGAACGCCGCGGAAGTGCCCCAGGCAACTTTTCGGACCTCCGGCATTCCGACGGTTGGCCCCGTCGGACTGCTATAGTTCGCGCTCCGGGGGAGAACCTGGGATGGCGGAACGGAAGCGGACCGGCAGCAGCAGAGGGCAGAGCAAGGCGCGGCGCGCGCCGGCCGCTCGCCGGACGGCGATCGCGCGCCCGCTGCGCACCAGCGCCGCCGAGACCGCCGAGCTGCAGCGCACCCTGGCCGAGCGGACGCGCGAGGTGGAGGAGAAGAGCGCTCAGCTCGAGGCTGCGCAGGCCGAGCTGCGCGACCTGATGGACAACCTGGACAAGCTCGTGCGCCAGCGCAGCCGCGCGCTCGTCGAGTCGGAGGCGGAGCTGCGCCGCAAGAACGCCGAGCTCGCCCGCCTCAACAAGATGAAGGGCGAGTTCGTGTCGATCGCTGCGCACGAGCTCAGGACGCCGCTCACCAGCATCGTGGGCTACCTGGATCTAATGGCGGAGGGCCGCTTCGGCGAGCTGCCGCACGGGCTGCGCCGGCCGGCCGAGTCGGTTCGGCGCAACGCCCACCGGCTCATGCGCCTGGTCAACGAGATGCTGCACGCCAGCCTGATCGAGGCCGGCCGGGTCAGCCTGTCGCCGCGCGAGTGCGACCTCGTCGAGATCGTGCGCGACGCGGTCAACGATCTGGCGCCGCTGGCGGCCACCAAGAAGCACGATCTCGGCACCGAGTTCGAGGACACGCCGCACATCCTCGCCGACCCGGACAAGATCCAGCGCGTGGTGGCCAATCTCCTGACCAACGCGATCCGCTACACGCCCGAGGGCGGCACGGTGGTCGCCACTGTCGAACCGCGCCCCGCGCGAGACCTACGCCGGCTCGTGGGCCCGCCTGCGCGTGCGCGACAACGGCATCGGCATCCCGGTCAACCTGCGCGACCGCATCTTCGAACCGTTCTCCGACGTGCACAGCGCCAAGCACCACACGTCGTCCGGCCCCGACTCGGCCGGCCTCGGCCTGTACATCGCCCGCTTCCTTGTCGACATGCACGGCGGCATCATCTCGGTGGACTCCGAGGAGGGCGTCTACACCGAGTTCACGGTCCTCCTGCCACTAGCCCGCGCCTGAGCCAAGGCCAACGTTGAGGTTGACCTTGACCTTGACGTGAACCTGAACCTGCACGCCAAACGTCGACCTTGACCTTGACGCTCGCAAGGTCAGCGACGGCACGGCCTGGCGAAGCAGCGACGGGTCAGCGCTTGCGCGCCTTGGCCTTCTTGGCGGCCGGCTTCTTCTTGCCGGCCGGGGCCTTCTTCTTGGCCGCGCCCGCGCCGGCCTTCTTCTTGCGCTCGCGCTCCTTCTCGGCGGCGGCGCGGGCCCGCTCGCGCTCCTTCTGGGCCTGGGCCTTCTCGCGCTCCTTGTGGGCCTGGGCGCGCTCGCGCTCCTTCTGGGCCTGGGCCTTCTCGCGCTCGCGCTGGGCCTGGGCCCGCTCGCGCTCCTTCTGCGCCTTGACCTTCTCGCGCTCGCGCTCGGCCGCCAGCTGGGTGCGCTCGCGCTCCTTGTGGGCCTGGGCGCGCTCGCGCTCCTTCTGGGCCAGGCTGCGCTCGCGCTCCTTCTGGGCCTTTGCCTTGTCGCGCTCGCGCTCGGCGGCTTGCCGGGCCCGCTCGCGGTCCGCTTCCGCCTTCTGGCGCGCGCGCTCCTTGTCGGCCGCCGCGCGCTCCTTGTCGCGTTCCCGCTGCGCCAGCGCCTTTGCCTTGTCGCGCTCGGCCTGCACCTTGCGCTTCTCGCGGTCCTTCTCCTGCTGGGCCAGCTTGCGCACGCGGTCCTTCTCCATCTGGGCCACCTTGCGCTCGCGCTCCTTCAGCTTCTGGGCCTGCAGCTTCTCCTTCTCGGCGGCCTTGCGCGCCTTCTCGGCCTCCTTCTCGGCGGCCTTGCGCACCCGCTCGGCCTCCTTGTCGGCGGCCTTGCGCGCCTTGTCGTGCTCCTTCTCCAGCCGGCGGCGTTCCTTGCGCTGCTCCGGGGTCAGCTGCGACTCGTCCAGCCCGCCGCCGGTCGCGGCGATCTGCAGGGCCAGGATCCGTTTCTCCTCGGCAGCGCGCTGGGCGGCGGCCAGCTTGGCGGCCGTCGCCTCCGGGTCCATCTCGACCGGGGTGCTCTCGACCCGCTCGCCCAGGAGGCGGGCGGCCAGCTCGCTGGGGCCCTTCTTGCGCCGCTTGCGCTTCTTGAGGTCGCGCGGCGCCGGCATCTCTGCCAGGTCCGGCATCTTGGTCGCCAGATCGGAGCGGTTGTGCACGAGCACCCGCCGCTCGTCCTTGAAGGTGATCTCGACCTTGTTGTCGGGGAGGAGCTCGGTGACGAAGCCGGTTCCGAACTTCGGATGCGACACGACATCCATTTCCTCGTACGTGTCGCGGATCGAGTAGGGCCGGCAGCTGGCCAGCTCCTGCTCGGTCACCTGGGCCATTGCCTCCTCCCAGGTAGGCTTGCGGCTCAGCTTGCGCCGGGCGACTACTTCCTCGGTCGCCTCGACGACGTCGCCGCGCGGCTTTCGGTAGGCATGGACGTCACTGCACACCTGGCATTGCACGCGACGGATCTCGTCCTCGTACATGCTGATGACGGTGTGGTTCGTATCTGCCTTGCAGCGCGGGCTGGGGCAATAAGCCTCGATTTCACTCCCAACTTCGTCCTGGTCGTCATCGAAGAGGGAATCCATGGCGGTCGACTGTCTCCGGTCTTCCAAGCTGATGAAATTTCAGGTAAAAGCCAAGCCTTCCAGGTCCAAACCGGACCGCATGGAAGAATGCGTTAGCGTCCTAACACAACTCGGTATTCCAGGCAATACTCGGCCTTCCGAGGCGTTTTTCCCGGTTCCAGCTACCATTCAGTCCCGGTGCAGCGCCGCCTCGTCGTCTTCGGGCTCATGGCCGCAGTCCTGATCGCCGCCATCGGGCTCACCTACTACAGCTATCGCAACACTCCCAGCGAGCGGCTGGTCATTCTGGACACCATGCGCGAGCTCGCTCGCGAGAAGGCGTTCAGCATCCAGAACCAGATCGTCAATGCCGAGACCGAGATGCTCGAGCAGGTCGATGTCGACAACCCGTCTGCGCTGCAGGGGCAACTGGACCGCTCGAGTCTGCACAGCGTGATGCTGCTCGACTCGGACAAGAAGCTGGTCCCGGGCGGCTTCTTCACCAAGCGCACCGAGAACAACATCGACGAGTTCAAGCGGCTCGTCCTCGAGCAGGTGGTGCCGGACCTGCACATCGACAGCGCGCCGTTCGGCAAGCGCCGCAGCCTGCACCAGATCTACGAGCGGCGGCCGTACCTGTTCGCGTTCATGCGGCGCAAGTCGGGCGACAAGACCTTCACCGTCGTCGTCGAGACCGACATCAACTACCTCGTGGCCACCGTCATGCCGGTCGTGTTCGACGAGAGCGGCAGCGGGCGCCACCTGTACCAGGTCGTCGATCGCACGGGCGGCCTGATCTACGGCCCGCCGTTCTCCGAGGTGCCGGAGCAGGACGTGGTCGAGCTGTCGTTCACCGACACGCTGGGCCAGTGGCGGCTGCGCGTGGCGCCGCGCGACGCGAGCCTGCTCGCCTCGCGCGCGTCGCGCCGCGCCACCCTCGACCTGGTGCTGATCGGCACCGCGCTGGCCGTGATCCTGGCCGGCGCGGTGGGCGGCTTCTTCGCGGTCCTGCGCGAGCGCCGGCTCAACGAGCTCAAGAGCGAGTTCATCTCCAACATGTCGCACGAGCTCAAGACGCCGCTATCGATCATCAGCATGTTCGGCGAGCTGCTGTCGATGGGGCGGACGCGCTCCGCCGCGCAGGCCACCGAGTACGCCGAGATCATCCGGCGCGAGAGCATCCGCCTCTCGCGCCTCATCGACTCGGTGCTCGACTTCTCCAAGATCGAGCGCGGGGTCAACGTCTACGAGTTCGCCGAGGGACAGGACCTGCGCGGGGTGGTGGAGCGCGCGCTCGACCTCAGCCGCCACCGCCTCGAACAGGCGCACATGGAGCTGGAGACCGAGCTGGCCGACGATCTGCCGATCATGCGCATCGACACGAACGCGCTGACCGTCGCGGTCCTCAACCTCGTCGACAACGCGATGAAGTACGCGGCCGACGGAAAGAAACTCATTGTCCGGCTGCGGGCCAGCGCCGGCGGCGTCGAGCTCGAGATGCGCGACTTCGGCCCCGGCGTCCCGGCCAACGAGCGCGAGGCGATCTTCGATCGCTTCTACCGGGCGCGCGCCGTGAGGCTCAAGCCGATCCGCGGCTCCGGCATCGGCCTGGCGCTGGTGAAACACATCGCGCAGGCGCACGGCGGCGAGATCGGCGTGCGCGCGGGCAAGGGAGGGCAGGGGGCCGTGTTCCGCCTCTGGATCCCGGCGCGGGCTGGCGCGTAGATCCGACGAGCATGTATAAGGTAGCGGCAGGATGAACGTCCCACCGACGAGCGACAGGAAGCAGATCCTCATCATCGAGGACGAGCCGGACATCGTGCGCGGGCTGGAGGACGCTCTCGAGTTCGAGGGCTTCGCGGTGTTCACCGCGACCACCGGCGACGAGGGGATCAACCTGGCCAAGGAGAACCACCCGGACTGCGTGCTGCTCGACCTGATGCTGCCCGACGACAACGGCTACCGCGTGTGCGAGCAGCTGCGCATCCTCGATCCGGTGGTGCCGATCATCATGCTTACCGCCAAGGCCCAGGAGGCGGACAAGATCCGCGGCCTCGAGGTCGGCGCCGACGACTACGTGACCAAGCCGTTCTCGGTCGCCGAGCTGATCGCGCGCATCAACGCCATCTTCCGCCGCCAGGCCCGCCTCGCCCTGCACGACGACAGCTTCCACATCGGCTCGTGGGAGGTGCACCCGCGCAAGCACACCATGACGCGCGGCCGCACCAGCAAGCGGCTGAGCTTCTACGAGCTCGAGCTGCTCAAGCTCCTGCGCGAGCGCGCCGAGGACGCAGTGTCGCGCGACGAGCTGCTCGAGAAGATCTGGGGCGTGCAGCCCAACCCGCAGAGCCGCACCGTCGACAACTTCATCGTCAAGCTGCGCCGCAAGCTCGAAGAGGACCACAAGAACCCGAAGCACATCCTCACGGTCTACGGCTTCGGCTACAAGCTGGTCCCCTGACGCCGGCCGTCGCGTCCTTCGCGTCTTCGCGGTTCAACGAGTCCGGCGCCGGCGGCCGAACAGCAGGGCGAGCATCACGGCGCCGACCGAGCCGAGGAGGCCGCGGGCTCCGCCGACGCTGCAGGAGGCGCCGGGCTCCAGCTCGGCGGCCAGGCACTCGCGCGGGTTCTCGTCCAGCGGGTAGATCGTGCAGATGCCGTTTATGTCGTCTGGCTCAGGACTGGCCTTCTTCGTCTCGCCGCAGTCCTGGAAGTTGAACATCGTCGCCTCGCGTATGCCGCGCGGCAGGTTGGGATCCAGAGAGCAAAGCGGCAGCGGCTCGCCCTGGTGATCGTTGAGGCGAATGCCGGCGCCGGTCCAGCAGGTGTGATCGAGCCCCATGAGGTGCCCGACCTCGTGGGTGAACGTGTTGCCCAGATCCGACTCGCACTGGCCGCCCCGATCCGACTGATGATCGACCGCCAGGCTGAAGCTCACGCCGTTGAGCTCGATGTCGGCGTCGAGGATGGTGCCGTTGCGCTCGCTGGCCGGGTCGTCGATGAAGAACAGCGTGGTGAGCCCGGCGGCGGCCGGGTCGTAGCACTCCTTGGGATCCTGGTCGGTGGCCGGCCGGCACCACTCGCCGTCGCGGAAGATGACCATGTTCAATCCGTCCAGCCCCACCTCGGCCTTCTTGAGGCCCTGGAACCGGAGATCGAAGTAGGAGCAGGACTGCACCTCGTAGCGCCAGCGGATCAGCACCCGCTCCATCTCGTCGAACTCGAGGTCGCCCGGGATGGCGCCGGTGCCGTCCTCGTGAAACCAGAATCTGGGCGCATCCGGAGCGCCAGGCCAGCTGGACCCGGGTCTCGGTCGCCTCGGTGCGGACGAACGGGATGCCGCCTCCGCCCGCCTGCGCGTGGACCGCGCGCACCGGACGGCTCACGCGCCCGTTCAGGTCCCTGGCCAGCGACACCTTCGTCGTCACCCGATCGCCGGGCCGCAGAGATCGCCTCGGAGTGCAGCACCACCATGCCGATGCCGTCCACGCTGCCGCCCAGCTGGCGCACCGTGACCTCCTGGCCGCTGTCGGTTCGCAGCACCGACTCGGTGACGATGGCGGTCCGGTTGCGCGCCCAGCGGCTCGTCGATGAGATGACCCGCCCGCTCCAGGTCTCCTCGTCCGCGCCGGCGGCCGCAGGTCGCACGCCTGCCGCGAAGACGACCACGGACGCAACGAGAGCGCCCGCTGCGGCGGATCGGCTCAACTGCACTTTTCCCAGCGTAGCACGCTGTGCTACAAGCTGGGGCTCGATCCATGGCATCCGAGGCGTCCGTCACAGCGCGCCCGGTTCGCGTGCGCATTGCGCCGTCGCCCACCGGCGACCCCCACGTCGGAACCGCCTACATCGCGCTGTTCAATCATGTCTTTGCCCGCCAGAGCGGCGGCGCATTCGTCCTGCGCATCGAGGACACCGACCAGACTCGCTCGCGGGCCGACAGTGAGGCGCAGATCATCGAAGCGCTGCGCTGGCTGGGCCTGCGCTGGGACGAGGGTCCGGACGTGGGCGGCCCCCACGGGCCCTACCACCAGTCCGCGCGTTTGCCGATCTATGCCGAGCATGCGCAGAAGCTGATCGACAACGGGCGGGCCTACCGCTGCTTCTGCACCCCGGAGCGGCTGGCCGAGCTGCGCCAGCAGCAGAAGGCAGAGAAGCTGCGACTGGGCTACGACCGGCACTGCCGCGCGCTCGATCGCGGCGAGTCGGCCCGGCGCGCCGGCTCGGGCGAGGCGCACACGGTGCGGCTGGCGGTGCCCCTGGACGGCAAGGTCGTCTTTCGCGATCGCCTGCGCGGCGACGTCGAGTTCGCCTGGGCGCAGGTGGACGATCAGGTCCTGCTCAAGTCGGACGGATTCCCCACGTACCACCTGGCCAACGTGGTCGACGACCGCCTGATGGAGATCACGCACGTCATCCGCGCCGAGGAGTGGATCTCGTCCACGCCCAAGCACGTGCTGCTGTACGACGCGTTCGGCTGGGAGCCGCCGGAGTGGATCCACATGCCGCTCCTGCGCAACCTGGACCGCTCCAAGATCTCCAAGCGCAAGAACCCGGTCTCGATCAACTTCTACCGCGACGCCGGCTTCCTCCCGCACGCGCTGCTCAACTTCCTGGCCCTGATGGGCTGGTCGTTCGGCGGCGACCGGGAGAAGTTCACCCTCGAGGAGATGGTCGACGTCTTCTCGTGGGACAAGGTGTCGCTGGGCGGCCCGGTGTTCAACATCGACAAGCTGCGCTGGCTCAACGAGCAGTACATCCACGAGCTCGATCACGATCAGCTGGCCGACGTGCTGCTCGACTGGCGGCTCGGCCGCGCCAACCTGCGCCGCATCACGCCGCTGGTGCGCGAGCGCATCAAGACGCTGGGCGAGTTCATCCCCGCCACCGAGTACTTCTTCTCGCTCGACCTGGACTACGCGCCGGTCGCTGCCGACCTGGCGGTGCCCGACGTGAGCGGCAAGGACCTGGCGCGCGCGCTGGGCGAGCTGCAGGAGAGCTACGACCAGCTGCCCGGCTTCACCGCTGCCGCCCTCGAGCAGGCCAGCCGCGCCCTGTGCGACGCGCGCGGCTGGAAGCCCAAGCACGTGTTCATGGTCCTCCGCCTCGGCGTGACCGGCCGCAAGGCCTCTCCGCCGCTGTTCGAGACCATGGAGGTGCTGGGCAAGGAGCTGTGCCGCTATCGCCTGCGGCGCCTGGCGGAGTTCATCGGGCAGCGAAAGTGAGCTTCGAGCAGGATCCAGCACCGCCCAGCGCGCCCAGCATGGAGAGCGCCGGCGGCTTCTGGGCCCGCTTCTTCGTCGCGCGGCTCTTGCGCCGCTTCTTCGTCAACACCTGGCGCGAGATCGACGCCGAGCGCCCCGCGCCCGACGTCCGCCGGCGCTTCGACCTGTGGCCCCTGGTCGTGCTGGTCACGGTCTGCGTCGGCCTGACAATCCAGGAGTACATCGGCGAGCGCGACTTCTTCCGCAAGCTGTTCCCGCAGCTGGCGGCCGGCGAGTACGGCGAGCTGCGCGCGTACGCCTGGTGGTCCGGCTGGCGCTTCTTCGGCTACGTCGTCGTGCCGGTCGCCGTCATCCTGTGCGCGCCGGGCCAGCGCCTGCGCGACTACTACGTCAGCCTCCGCCAGTTCGCGCGTCACTTCCGCATCTACCTGGTCCTGTTCCTGCTGGTGCTGCCGCTGGTGATCGGGGCGGCCCAGTTTCGCGCCTTCTACCTGACCTATCCGTTCTACAAGTGGGCCAACCGGTCGGCGCTCGACTTCTGGACCTGGGAGGCGCTGTACGCGCTGCAGTTCGTGTCGCTGGAGTTCTTCTTCCGCGGCTTCATGCTGCAGGGGCTGCGCCGCCGCTTCGGCGCCGCCGCCATCTTCGTCATGGTGGTGCCCTACTGCATGATCCACTACGGCAAGCCGATGGCCGAGACCTTCGGCGCCATCGTGGCGGGGCTGGTGCTCGGCACCCTGGCCATGCGCACGCGCTCGATCTGGGGCGGCGCCGCCATCCACATCGCCGTGGCGCTCACCATGGACCTGCTGGCGGTCAGCCAGTGCCCACCGGCCGACTCGGGGCTGCGCTGCCCCGCGCACGGCGACGTCTTCGAGTAGGCCATGGACATCGCGTGGTGGGCCTACCTGGCAGTCGTGGCCGCGCTGTCGGCCTACGCGCTGCACCGGCTGCACCTGGTGCTGGCGGCCTGGCGCACCCGGCGCGCGGCGAGCGGGCAGGGCGCGCCGCTGGCCGAGCTGCCGATCGTGACCGTGCAGCTGCCGATCTACAACGAGCGCTTCGTGGCCGAGCGGCTCATCGACGCGGTGGCCGCGCTCGACTGGCCGCGCGATCGCCTCGAGGTGCAGGTGCTCGACGACTCGACCGACGACACCGTCGCGCTGTGCCGCGCCCGCATCGACAGCTGGCGCGCGGCCGGCCTCGCCATCGAGCACGTGCGCCGCGACGACCGGTCCGGCTTCAAGGCCGGCGCGCTGCAGCACGGCCTGGCCCGCGCGCGCGGCCAGCTCCTGCTCGTGCTCGACGCCGACTTCGTGCCGCCGCCGGATCTGCTGCGCCGCATGGCCGCGCACATGGCCGACGACGGCGTGGCCATGGTGCAGGCGCGCTGGGAGCACCTCAACCGCGGCTCGAGCGCGCTGACCTCGCTGCAGGCGCTCCTGCTCGACGGGCACTTCGGGGTCGAGCAGGCGGCGCGCTCGCGCACCGGCCGCTTCTTCAACTTCAACGGCACGGCCGGGCTGTGGCGCCGCACCGCGATCGACGACGCCGGCGGCTGGCACGGCGACACACTCACCGAGGACCTCGATCTCTCCTACCGCGTGCTGCTGCGCGGGCTGGCGCTTCGCGTACCTCATCGACCAGGCGGTGCCGGGCGAGCTGCCGGCCGACATCAACGGTTTCAAGTCGCAGCAGTTCCGCTGGGCCAAGGGATCGATGCAGGTGGCGCGCAAGCTCCTGCCGTCGGTGCTGCGCTCGCGGCGCAGCGTCGCGGTCAAGCTCGAGGCGTTCTTTCACCTGACCCACAACCTGCCGTACCTCCTGACCGCGGGCCTGGCGCTGCTGGCGGTGCCGGCGCTGGCCTGGCGCGATCAGCCGCCCGGCCCGGTCTGGATCGAGGCCGCGCTGGCCGGCGGGGCCGCCGCCGTGACGGCTGCCTATCTGCTCGCCGCGCAGTCGGCTGTGCGCGGCGCGCGCCTCGGCCTGCGCGCCGGCTGTCGCTGTCGTCGCGCGCGTGCCCGCCGTCATCGCGCTCACCGCCGGCATCTCGCTCAGCCAGTCGCGCGCCGTCCTCGAGGGCCTCGTCGGCCGGCCGTCGGAGTTCGTGCGAACGCCCAAGCAGGGCCTCGTCGGAGCCGAGCGCGCCGCCACTCCCGGCTACGCCGCGCCGGCCGGCCGGCTACCGCTCGAGCTCTTCGCCGCGGCGTATCTCGCCGCCGGGCTCGTGCACGCGCTCGCCGCGCGTCGCTTCATGGCGGTGCCGATCCTCGCGCTGTTCGCGATCGGCTTCGCGTCGGTCGGCGCGGCGTCGCTGCGCGCGAATCGCTGCTCCGGAAAAAAAAGCGGGCGGTAAGGCGCTGAGCCTCGACCACCCGTCTTTTCCGAGCTTGCAACCGTTCGACCGGTGAGGAGTATTCTATCCCCTACGTTTTCGTAGGTGGGCTCCACATTGACCGATATGGGCTTCCCGACGAGCGGGCGTGCGCGCCTCGGTCAGAGGCAGATCCCTGGATAGCCGTTGTAGGGAAAAGAATTAATCTCTGCCGAGTCAAACAGTCTTCGCTCGACGGACAGGATATCACCGCCGACTAGAGCGTCAAGCGTGATCCACGCGCACGACGACTGCGATCGATCGTCGTAACGATCGATCGCGTCACGCCTCGCGTGCGCACGCGATCGCAGTTGACATCAGCGGTGCTCGGGCTCTTCGCCGCGCCACTCGGAGCCGGCTCCGCCCTGCACGGCGATCGAGCGCGTGCCCATCGCAAGCATCTCGTCCTTGTCGATCACGCCGCCGGCGCGCTCCTCGACAGGCGGCGCGTGCAGGCCCGTGTCCATGCGGATCGCGTCGCACGGGCACGCCTCGACGCACAGGCCGCACACGACGCAGCGCAGCTCGTCGATCTCGAACACGGCCGGGTACTTCTCGACGCCCTTGTTGGTCGTCTCGGCCGGGATGATCGTGATGCAGTTCGCCGGGCACACGGTCGGGCAGCACATGCACGCGACGCAGCGCACGGTGCCGTCGTCGCGCTGCATGAGCCGGTGCAGGCCGCGGTTGCGCGCCGGATACGGCTTCTTCTCCTCCGGATACTGGATGGTCTGCGTCTCGGCCCGCGTCAGCACGTTCTTGAAGAAGTGCTTCACGGTGATCTGCAGCCCCTTGAGCGTCGCCGGGATGAAGGACGCGTCCTGCAGCGGCGGGCGCGCCACCCGCACGGTGCGGACCTTGGAGTTCTTCGGCGAGACCGCGATCACCTCGGTGCCGCCTGGCGCCGGCGCCGGAGTCGCTGTGGTGCTGACTGGCCATCTTGATCTACCTCACTCCAGCGCCGATCGACCAGAGCAGCCAGACGAGCAGCGCGGTGACCATGACGTTGACGAGCGAGAGCGGCAGCAGCTTCTTCCAGCCCAGCTGCATCAGCTGGTCGGGCCGGAAGCGCGGCAGCGTCCAGCGGATGGCCAGCTGCAGCCAGCAGAAGAAGACCACCTTGCCGCCGAAGGCGAGGAACTGGATCAGCACCACCGCCCAGTGCGGCAGGTACGCCGACCCAGCCGAGCGAAGTGGAAGCCGTCGGCGTAGAGGAACGGGAACTGCCAGCCGCCGAAGAAGACCGAGGTCATGACCGCCGAGAGGAAGACGATCTCGATGAACTCGGCCAGGAAGAACATGCCGAACCGCATGCCGGAGTACTCGACGAAGTAGCCGATGATCTCCGGCTCGCCCTCGGGCAGGTCGAACGGCGCCCGCTTGGTCTCGGCGATGGCCGCGGTGAAGAACAGCACGCAGCGCGAACGGCTGCACCGCCCAGCCCCAGTGGATCGGGTTGGGACCCTGCCACGCCACCATCTGCGCCCGGCTCCAGCGTGCCCATGACCAGGAACACGCCCATGAGCGACAGGCCCATGGTGACCTCGTACGACATCATCTGCGACGACGCGCGCAGGCCGCCGAGCAGCGCCCACTTGTTGTAGCTGGCCCAGCCGGCCAGCGTGGCCCCGTAGTTGGCCACGGTCATGATGGCGAAGTAGAAGATGAGCCCGAACTCGACCGAGTAGACCTGCATCTCGATCGCGTTGGTCGCGTCGACGCCGACGCGTAGATCGATGACGTGGCCGAACTCGTGCGGGAAGATCGTCGGCCCGAACGGGATGATGGCGAACGCGATGAACACCGGCGCCAGCGCGAGGATCGGCGCCAGCGTGAAGAGGACCCGGTGCGCCTTCTCGGGGACGAAGTCCTCCTTGGAGATCATCTTCAGCGCGTCGGCGACGAAGTGGAGGATGCCCCATCAGCCGGATCGGGCCGATGTTGGCGCGGTTGGGGCCGAGCCGGTCCTGCATCATCGCGCTCTGCCGCCGCTCGGCCCAGGTGAGCAGCGAGGCCAGCGGCATCACGAGCAGCAGGATGAGGAAGATCCACTTGAACGCGGCCGTGTCGAGGGTCCAGAGGATCCAGTCGACGGCGCTCGAGGGTGTGGTGGTCGTTGTCTCCATGGACGGCTATCCGCGCGAGTTGGCGAAGCGGAGCTGGATCGGGAGGGCGTCTCGGCCCCAGGTCGCGCCGCGGAAGTCGGCCACCTTCTGCACCATGTCGTCGAACACCTGGCTGGCGCTGGTGTAGCTCAGCGCGGCGCCCGCCGCCTGGGCCAGGCGCGTGATGATCTCCCAGGCCGGCAGCGCCTGCCCGCCCGGCTCGTAGGCCTGCTGCATGCGCTGCACGAAGCCCTGCCGGTTGGTGACGGTGCCGTGCACCTCGGCCCAGGCCGCGCTGGCCAGGGCCACCTTGGCCCGCGCGGCCAGGCCGTCCTCGGTGTCGGCGATGACGACGAGCGCGTCGAGCTGCGCCACCTTCGCCAGCGCCTCGTCCGACAGCGGCAGGTGGTGGCCGAGCACCAGCAGCGCCTTGAGCTCGCCCTCGAGCAGGTCCTCCTCGAGGACCGACACGCCGGCCGCCGCGTCGCCGCCCAGGATGGCCTTGACGCCGCGCCGGTTCGGGTTGACGTCGGCGTCGCGCAGGATCTTGTCGGCCCGCTCCGGCACCAGCGGCTTGCCGCCGACGTAGAAGCGCTCGAGCCGCCAGATGTCGCGCACCAGCCGGGCCAGCGCGTGGTTGTCCTCGTTTGTGTGCTGGGGCGAGAACACGACGCCGACCTGGCCGCGGTCAGCCTCCATGACCTGGCGCAGCGACCGCGCGGCCGCGGCCAGCGCCTGGTCCCAGCGCGCCGGCAGCCCGCCGACCAGCGGCGTGACCAGCCGCTTGTGGCGCAGCTCGTGATAGGTGAAGCGACCCTCGTCGCACATCCAGTACTTGTTCACGTCGGGGTGATGGCGCGGCACCAGCCGCCACACCCGGTCCTGGCGGTGCTGGATCTCCATGTTGCAGCCGGTCGCGCAGCCCTGGCACACCGACGGCGTGGCCAGGAGCTCCCAGGCCCGCATGGTGAAGCGGAAGTCCTTCGCGGTGAGCGCGCCGACCGGGCAGACGTCCACGGTGTTGATCGAGTACGGGTTGTCCAGCTGCGCGCCCGGCGCGGTGGACAGCTCCTCGTGGTCGCCGCGGTAGCGCATCTCGAGCTGGTGATCGCCGGCCACCTCGTCGCACACGCGGATGCAGCGGGTGCACAGGATGCAGCGCTCGGCGTCGAGCACGATGGTCGGGCCGAGGTCGACCACCTTCGGCTTGCGCACCTTGACCACGTCGACCCGCGACGGCGCGTTGTCGTGATCGAAGTAGAGCGACTGCAGCACGCACTCGCCGGCCTTGTCGCAGATCGGGCAGTCGATCGGGTGGTTGACCAGCGTGAACTCCAGCATCTGCTTGCGCATCTTGCTCGAGTGCTCGTCGGTCGTGTGCACCACCATGCCGTCGGCCGCCATCGCCTGGCAGGACGGCTGCAGCTTGGGCTGGCCCTCGATGGTGACCAGGCACTGGCGGCACACCGCCACGACGCTGAGGCCCGGGTGGTAGCAGAAGGCGCTGATGTCGAGGCCGACGGCGCGCGCCGCCTCGATCACGTTGGTGCCCTTGGGCACCGTGACCTGCTGGCCGTCGATGGTCAGGGTGACCGTCTCGGCCGAGGGCTGCACCGGCGGCACGCTCTTGGCGAGCGGCTTGGCGTCGGCGGTTGCCCCTGCGCCCGTGTCTGGTTTGGTCTCTGCGCTCATGGCTACTTGTCGCACTCCCCGCCGATCATGTTGATCATCCCGAAGATCGGGACGATGTCGGAGATGAGGTGGCTCTGGATGGTGGGGGTGACCGTGCGACAGGTTGATGAAGCTGGGCGACCGGCAGTAGCACTTCCACGGCCGGCCGGTGCCGTCGGACACCACGAAGAAGCCGAGCTCGCCGTTGCCGCCCTCGACCCAGGAGTAGGCCTCGCCGGGCGGGACCCGGATGCCGTCCATGATGTGCTTGAAGTGCCGGATCATGGCCTCGATGGTGTTGTAGGCCTCTTTCTTGGGCGGCAGCGCGACGCGCGGGTCGTCGATGATGACCGGCCCCGGCGGGATGTCGCGCAGCGCCTGGCGCAGGATGCGGATCGACTGCCGCATCTCCTCGAGGCGCACCAGGTAGCGGTCGAAGCAGTCCCCGCTGGTGCCGACCGGGACGTCGAACTCGAGCCGGTCGTAGACCAGGTACGGGTGGTCCTTGCGCACGTCGTAGTCCACGCCGCACGCGCGCAGGCACGGCCCGGTCATGCCGTAGGCGACCGCGTCCTCCGCGCTGAACGAACCGACGCCCTCCATGCGGTCGCGGAAGATGCGGTTGTTGGTCAGCATGTCCTCGACCTCGCCCAGCACGCGCTCGATCTTGACCAGAGGTCGGTGAGGCGGGCGTCGAAGTCGTCGGTCAGGTCGTGGGCGACGCCGCCGATGCGCACGTAGGAGTAGGTCAGGCGCGCGCCGGACACCTCCTCGAGCAGCTCGAACAGCCACTCGCGCGCCTTGAGGAAGTAGAGGAACGGCGTGAACGCGCCCAGCTCCATGGCCGACGCGCCGATGCAGGTCAGGTGATCGGTGATGCGCGAGATCTCGGAGACGATCACGCGGATGTACTGGGCGCGCAGCGGGATCCGGTCGGTGATGCCGAGCAGCTTCTCGACCGCCATCGCGTAGCCGACGTTGTAGATCATCGGCGAGACGTAGTTGAGCCGATCGGTGTACGGGAAGATCTGCGTGTAGGTCGCGTACTCCGATTCCTTCTCGAAGCAGCGGTGCAGATAGCCCGGCTGCACGTCCGACTCGACGACGCGCTCGCCGTCGACGGTGAGGACGATGCGCACGGTGCCGTGCATCGCCGGGTGCGACGGGCCCATGTTGACCGTCATCAGCTCGGTGGGCAGCTCCTGCTCCGTCGTCGAGGTCCTCGAGGTTCTTGCGGCCCAGCACCAGCTTCTTGAGCTCTGCCATCGGTGGTCGCCTTCGCTCGCTCGACTCGTCCGACCACTCGTCGCGCGGACCAGCGGCTGGCGCCGCTCCTTCGGGTAGTCCTTGCGCAGCGGGTAGCCGACGAACTCCTCGTACATGTAGATGCGCCGCAGATCCGGGTGGCCCGTGAACGTGACGCCGTACATGTCGTAGGCCTCGCGCTCGAGCCAGTTGAAGGCCGGCCACAGGCCGGCCAGGCTCGGCACGCGTCAGGTCGTTCTCCGTCAGCGGCGACCTTGAGGCGCACCCGGTGCCCGTGCTTGATCGAGCGCAGCTCGTACACCATGGCGAAGCGGGCTTCGGGCAGCCCGGCCCCCTCGCCGCGCGTGCGCGAGGCGTAGCCGGTCGGCACGGTGCCGGCCGACGGCGCCATCCCCTCGAGGCCGAGGTAGTCGATGCAGGTGCAGTAGCAGGGCAGGTTGAGCGCCATCGCCGGGTCGTCGCGCAGGAAGCGCGCGATGTCGGCCAGCGCGTCGCGCTTGACCAGCGCGACGTCGTCGCCGTGGTGGCTCGAGGTGCCGATGATGCCGGCGGCGAACTTCGCCGTCAGCGCGTCGAGGACCGCCTTGCGCCATGTCAGGTCCCCGCTCGGCGCAGCTGCTCGCGCTTGTGGCGCAGCTGGGAGTGGCCGCGTCCCTCCTGGACTCGCTTCATCAGCAGGATGATCGCGTCGAGCACCTGCTCGGGCCGCGGCGGGCAGCCCGGGATGTAGACGTCGACCGGGATGACCTGGTCGGCTCCCGGCATCGCGCTGTAGTTCTGGTAGAAGCCGCCCGTCGACGCGCACACGCCGAACGCGATGACCCACTTGGGCTCGGCCATCTGATCGTAGACGCGCTTGAGCACCGGGCCCTGCTTCTCGGTGATCGTGCCGACGATCATGAGCAGGTCGGCCTGGCGCGGCGAGAAGCGCGGGAACTCGGCGCCGAAGCGCGCGATGTCGTACTTGGGCGCCGCGACCGACATGAACTCCATGCCGCAGCAGGCGGTGACGAACGGGTACGTGAACAGCGAGAACTTGCGACCCCAGTTGGCCGCGTCCTCGAGCTTGGTGGTGGCGATCTCTAGTCCCATCCGATTGCCTTCTTTCGCCAGACGTAGGTCAGCGCGACCACCAGCACCAGCGACGAAGAGGAGCATCTCCACGAAGCCGAACAGGCCGACCCCTCCGCCCGGCGCCACCGACAGGTCGCCGTACAGCACGGCCCACGGGTACATAAATGCGGATTCGATGTCGAAGACCAGGAACAGGATGGCGACCTGATAGAAGCGCGTGGAGTAGCGAGCGCGTGGCGAGCCTATCGGCTCGGACCCGCACTCGAACGGTCCGGCTTTGGCCGGCGTCATGCGCTTGGGTCCGATCAGGACAGCCAGGCCGGTGAACAGCCCGCAGAACGCCAGCGCGAGCAGGAAGGACGCACCCAGTGGAATGTAGGCTTGGAGCTCCAAGGCGGGCGAATCATAGAGCAGGGAGTGAGCGCTCGCTGCCTTCGGCCGCGAAAAAACAGGGCCTGCGACCAATGGCCTCGGGCAGCGCGTTCAGCGCGGGAATCGGTGAAGCGCGAACGCCGGGGTGAAGCGACGACTCAGATGCCCTGCTGCGCGTTGCGCAGGGCTTCCTCGAAGGCGGCGACCATCTCGGCCGAGGTGTCGACCAGGTAGATGGTCTCCGGGTACGGCTTTCTATGCGCGCGGATCTCTTCCACGATGGCGCGCGCGGCTTCCTCGACGGCAAGGCCGCCGATGCCGGTGCCCAGGCCGGGGATGGCGAGCACCTGATACTTGTTCGCGTGCGCGGCGATCAGCGCGGCGCGGGCGGCGCGGCGGACGTTCTCCGCCGCGATGGTCATGCCCGGCTCCTCCATCGTGGGAGCGTGAATCACGAACTTGGCGGGCAGGGAGCCCGCCCGGGTCACCAGAGCCGCGCCCACCGCGATGGGCGCCCGGCTCATGGCCTCGGTCTGGATCTCCTCGCCCCCGTGTCGGCGGATGGCCGCGGCCACGCCACCTCCCATGATCCCCTTTGAATTAGCGGGATTGACGATGGCGTCGACAGGGAGGTTCGTGATGTCGGCCTGGGCAACGTGGACCTGCATCGGCTCCGAGCGCGGAGACTACCACGCAGGTCAGGGAGGGGCAAGGCAAGACGAAGGGTTTCAGTCGGTTACCGCTCGAAGGGCCGATCCCGGGGCCCTCCGGAGTGCTGATCAGGCCGCGAAGGCCTTCTCGAGCTCCTTCTCTACCTTCTGCTCGGTCCAGTTGCGGGCGACCGAGAGCTCCTTGACGATCAAGTTCTTGGCGGTGTCGAGCATCCGGCGCTCGCCGAATGACAGGGTCTTGGTGCTCTTGAGGCGATAGAGATCGCGGAAGACCTCGGCGACCTCGAACAGGGAGCCCGTCTTGATCTTCTCCATGAACCCGCGATACCGGCGGTTCCACGTCTGCTTGTCGATGTGCACGTCCTGCTCGCGCAGGATATCGAACACTTCGTCGACTTCCTCCTCCGTCGCGACCGCGCGCAGGCCGACCTGATCCGCCTTGTCTTTGGGCACCAGGATCTGCATCTCGCTGTCCAGAACCTTGAGGACATAGAAGGAGATGACCGTTCCGTTGATCTCCTTGGTGTCGATACCGACCACCTTGGCGACGCCCTGGGCTGGATACACGGCCTTGTCGCCGATCTTGAATTCGATCATCCCGGACCTCCTGATGACGGTGAGGATAGAGAAGGGCTTGGCGGTGCCCGGCAAGCAACAGCAGTGCCACAGGCTCGACGGGGTAGTAAGAGGCAGCAAATTCGGGGGATTAGCTGGAGCGAAGCCCGATTCGCCCCAGGGCTGCCTGTGTCAAGGTGGCGCAGTCTAACTCGGTGCGACCTTCGTCGCAACTCAAAAAGGTTCGTGTCCTCGACAGCTTCGGTCCGGCCTGATGACTAGCCACTCGACCGGCGACTCGGCCAGCCGGCTCTGGCAATACGTGCCGCCATGATAGTTTGTGGGAGATGCGCGGTCGGGAGGATCCGCTCGGGGCTCTTCTCACGAGCGCCGGCGCCCTGTCCGAGCAGGAGGTCACCGATCTGCTGGAGCTTCAGCGCGCGCGGCTCCCGCTGGCATCGCTCTGCTACGTGCTCGGGCTCGCCGACGAGGAGACGCTGGTTCGCGCGCTGGCGCAGCAGCTCGACGTGCCCGCGGCGGTGCTCGATCGCTCGGTCATCTCGCTCGACGTACTCGACGGTGCCGCGCCGGAGCTGGCGCTCGACAACCAGATCCTCCCGCTGGCCGAGGACCGCCAGCGCCTGCTCGTCGCATGCGAGCGGCCGGACGCGGTGCGCGACGTGCTGCGCGAGCTCGAGTTCATCAAGGGCAAGCAGGTGGTCGCGCACGTGGCGCTCAAGGTCACGCTCGAGCGCACCTTCCGCGCCTGCGTGCGGGCGCGCGCGCGCGGCGAGAGCATCGTCGTCGGGCCGTCGGCGCCGTCGCGCGAGGCGCGCGGGCCGCAGTCGATCGTCACGCTGCCGCGCGCCTCGGCGCCGGCGGAGGCCGGGGCGGCGCGCGCCCGCGCGGCGGTGATCCAGGAGGTCACCAAGGAGATCCCGTTCGAGGAGGACCCGATGCTGTCGATGGCGGAGGACACCGCGATCGACTCGTCGCAGGAGCTGCTCAAGGAGGCGCTGGCCGCGGCGGCGGCTGCGGTGGCGGCGTCCTCACCTTCCGACACTGCCTCGGTCGCCGAGAGCGGGCGCCTCGAGGCGGGCCTCGGCACCGAGCCGAACATGCAGCCGGTGATGGCGCCGTCGCGGTCGCGCGCGATCGCGCCGCCCAGTCTGCCCGACAGCGCCGGCGCGCCGCTGGTCTCGGCCAACACCGCCGTGTCGCAGATCATGAAGCGCGGCGTGGCCAGCGCGTTCGAGCTCATCGACCTCGATGGCCGCGACGGCGCGGAGTACCGGCCGTTCCACGGCCGCACCGGCCGCGTGCTGGTGGTCGACGACGACTTCGCGTCGCGCCAGCTCCTGGCCAAGGAGTTCGGCCGGCTCGGCTACGCGGTGCAGACCGCGGAGCACACCGGCGAGGCGCTGGCCCACATCACCGGCGAGCCGCCCGACGTGATCGTCGTCAACGTGATGCTGCCGGAGATCGACGGCTTCCACCTGTGCCAGGCGATCAAGCAGAGCCAGAAGTACGGCGGCATCGCGGTGGTGCTGGTCTCGGCGGTGATCGCGTCGGGGCGCGTCACCGACGAGGTCGTGCGCCGCCACGGAGCCGACGCCTACTTCGAGAAGCCGATCGACATGGCGCTCCTGCGCGCGCGCCTGCAGGCGCTCATGGTCGCGCGCGGCGCGGCCGAGGCGCGCGTCGGGCAGCAGAGCTTCGAGCGCGCCATGTCGCTCTATCGCGCCGGCGACATCGACGCCGCGGTCGGCGAGCTGCGCCGCGGCATCGAGGAGGATCCGCGGTCGGCCAAGCACCACTTCGTGCTGGCCAACATCCTGCACAAGAAGTCGCTCATCCACGAGGCGATCGACGAGTACGAGGCGACGCTCGAGCTCAAGCCGGACTACTTCCCGGCGCTGACCCGGTTGGCCTATCTCTATTACAAGCAGGGCTACGCGGCGCGCGCCATCGACACCTGGCGCCGCTCGCTGCCTCTGTGCGCGGATCCGGCGCTGCGCCACAACATCGAGCTGTTCATGCGCAAGCTGATCGCCGACCTCGGCGAGCGGTGACCCCGGGGCGGTCGAACCGCGAAAGCGCGAAGGACGCGAAAGAAAGAAAACTCAGTTGATTCTGTTTTTCGCGTTTTTCGCGGTTTTCGCGTCTTCGCGGTTCCATTCACGGCTTGGCGGGCGCATCCGGCTTCTTGTCCCCCTCGTCGCCGGCCGGCGGAACCGGGCGCGCATGCACGTCGTCGATCCGCCACTCGTCCCCCTCGAGGCGCAGCACGACCTTGTACTGCATCTCGCCATCGTCCCACTGCAGCTCGGCCCGGTCCTTGCCGACGAACGAGATCTTGTGGCGGGCGTCGGTGAGGTGGCGGGCCAGGCTGGCCACGAAGTCGTCAACCTGGCGGCCGATGCCGTCGCGCCGCCGCGCGGTCAGGATGCGCATGACCGCCTCGTAGTTGCGCGCGGTCAGCGCCTCGGCGAAGAGCTCGACCGCGAGGTGCGGCGTGGCCGCGTGCGTGCGCGACACCAGCGGTACCTCCATGCGCCAGGCGCCGCTCTGGCGGTGCAGGCTGAGCGACTTGCCGTCGGGGAAGGCGACCTTGGCCCGCTCGCCCAGGTCGGCCCCGCCGCGCAGGTCCTGCTCGAGCGCGCGCGCCTGCTCCTGCCGCTCGGCCTTCTGCTCCTTCCACTGCGCGGCGAAGGCGTCGTACGAGACCTCGGCGCGCACCTCGTCGCTGAGCAGCGAGTAGGCGCGCCGCGCGTCGTCGGAGCGGAGCGCGTCGAGATACGCCGACACGCCGCGCGAGGCCGGCTCGCTCGCGCGCGCCGCGCCCCCACCACATCCGCTCGAGGCGACCAGCGCGGCCCAAGTGACCGCCAGGCCGACCACGGCGAGACGCTGCATGGGGCCTAAGCTAGCTCGGAACCTCGGTTTGTGCCAACTCGCGGCGAGGCCGCGCGCGGTGGTGGGAGGCGGCTCGGTAGGTGATGGACGCAGGCAGCGGCGCGCCGCGCGATCACGGCGGTTTGGCGCGCGCCGGTTGGCATCGTCGGCTTGCATGGAAGTGCCGTGATGCCGGAGCGAGGGGGCATCCGGACGGCCGCGGCCGCGGCGCTGCTCGTCGCGCTCGGCTGCGGTGGGTCCGCGCGCGCGCCGGCGCCGATCCGGGCGCGCGAGACCGGCCGCGAGTCGGCGCGGCCGGAGCGCAGCGTGTTCCCGGGGCGGGCGATCGACGGCCTGGCGCGGGCCTGCGACGCCGGCGACCCGCGCGCGTGCGCGCGGCTGGGCGAGCGCTACGAGCGCGGCCGCGGGGTCGACAAGGACATCCGCACCGCGGCCGAGCTGTACGACCTGGCCTGCCAGATGGGCCTGCCCGAGGCCTGCACCGTGCTCGGGACCCTGCTCGAGATGGACGATGCGCTGCCCCGCGATCACCGCCGCGCCGTCTCGCTGTACGTGATGGCGTGCGACGACGGCGAGCCGGTGGCGTGCCGCAACCTCGGCATCGCCTACCGCATGGGCAAGGGCGTGCGGCAGAGCGCGTCGCGTGCGGCCCGCTTCTTCCTCAAGGCGTGCGACATGGGCCACGGCTCCGGCTGCGCGGCGCTGGCGGTGCTGTTCCGCCGCGGCGAGGGCGTCGTCCGCAGCGGCGACGTGTCGCTCTACCTCGAGCTGCGCGGCTGCCTGGCCGGATACGGCGGCTCGTGCCGCGCGATCGAGCGCCGCGCCCAGCCCGGCCGCACGCGTCCGCAGCGCCTGGCCGCCCGCGCCGAGAAGCGCTGCACCTCCGGCGACGACGACGCCTGCATCGTGCTCGGCCACCTCGTCCGCCACGGCCGCGGCGAGCGCCGCGACCCGACCCGCGCCGCCGAGCTGTACCGCCGCGCCTGCGACATGAACCGCGCCTTCGCGTGCCTTGCCCTTGCACGGATGTTCGAGCGCGGCGAGGGTGTGGGCGCCGACACGCGACGGGCGTCGGCGCTTTCCGAGCGAGCGTGTGAGCTGGACGCGCTGGCCTGCGCGGACGAGGGGCCGTGAAAAAACCAAAACAAACAGAAAACAGGCGACAGGCGACAGGGAACCGGGAACAGGGAATCGTGCGCGGCACCGCCCTGGATGCGGCAATCCGTTGCCTGCTCCCTGTTCCCTGTCACCTGTCACCTGTTTTCTGTTTCTGTGTGGCCGCGATTGCCACGGCAGGATGCGGCGGCGCCGATCAAGGACGGCGCGACCCGGCACGGCCGCGTGTCGCGGCCTCTTCCGACGGGTCCATGTCGCCGGCCGAGATAGCCCGCCGGGCAACGCCTTCGGTCGTCCAGATCCGCGCGCGCGGGCGCATCGGGTCCGGCTTCGTCGTCGCGGCCGACGGGCGCATCGCGACAAGCCTGCACGTGGTCGAGGACGCGGATCAGCTGGTCGTCGTGCTGGCCGACGGCCGGACGTTCACCCGCGTCCAGGTGGTCGACCTCGACGAGCAGGAGGACGTCGTGGTGCTGGCCATCGAAGCCAGCCGCCTGCCGCCGCTGCCGCTGGCTCGCGAGCCCGTGCAGTCGGGAGAGCGCGTGGTCGTGATCGGACACCCGCAGGGACTGGCCAACACGGTGTCCGACGGGCTGGTCAGCGCGCTGCGCGAGCGGGACGGGACCGAGATGCTGCAGATCAGCGCGCCGGTCTCGCCCGGCTCGTCCGGCGGGCCGGTGCTCAACGATCGCGGCCAGGTCGTGGGCGTCACGACGGCGACGCATCAGCGCGGCCAGAACCTCAACTTCGCCGCCCCGGTCAGCCGGCTCGCGCCGCTCATGCGTTCGACCGCGCGGCGCCCGCTGTCGTCTCTGCCCAGCCGCTTCGCCAGCCGCCTGTTCGCGCGCTGCGAGGCGGCGGATCTTGTCTCGGTCTACCGGGGCCTGGGCCGCGCCCGCCCGCGCAAGGTGCGCCGCAGCCCGCGCGCCATGGAGGCCGCGGTGATGGACCTCCTGCTCGATCTGGACAGCTGCCCGGGCGTGACCCGGATGCTCCTCTTCGCGCTCGAGGAGGCGTCCGGGCGCGGCGACCCGGGAGAGCGGGCCGCGGTGCTGGCCATCGTGCTGGGCCAGATCGAGGACGCGCTGCGCCAGATGGCGCAGGCGCCGAAAAGCGAAACCGCCGGGTCACCATGACCCGGCGGTCCTCCGCGAAGCGTGGCCGTCCGTCGTTTTGTGTGCGTCGCGGAGCTCTCTCCCTGTCTTAGCGAGAGCGGTGCCAGGAGCCCGGCCACCGATTTCCGCGTCGTTGCGGCTGCCACACGCCGACCCTGTGACCAGCCGTTCACGGGCCGTGGTGTGACCACCAGGCTAGGGCGGCGGTCCGTCGGTCTGGTGCAGGACCGTCTCCCGCTGCCAGCTCGGGTCCTTGTCGGGGTAGTCGAGCGTGTAGTGAAGGCCTCGCGACTCCTTGCGCCGCCGCGCGCTGTCGATGATGAGGTGCGCGACGAGGGCCAGGTTGCGAAGCTCGACCATGTCCGCGGTGACGCGGAAGTCCCAGTAGTACTCGTTGATCTCCTGGCGCAGGAGCTCGATGCGGTGCCGGGCGCGCTCGATGCGCTTGTTGGAGCGGACGATGCCCAGGTAGGACCACATGAAGCGACGGACCTCGTCCCAGTTGAGCGCCACCACGATGGCGTCGTTGGAGTCCGCCGCATGCCCCGGGGTCCACGCCACCACCTTCTGCGGCCGCACCGACTCGGCCTGGCGCACCGCCTCGGCCGCCCGGGCGCCGAACACGACCCCCTCGAGCAGCGAGTTGGAGGCCAGGCGGTTGGCGCCGTGCAGGCCGGTGTAGGCGGTCTCGCCCACCGCGTACAGGTTGCGGATCGGCGTGCGGCCCTGCTCGTCGGTCATCACGCCGCCGCACTGGTAGTGGGCGGCCGGCACCACCGGGATCGGCTGCCGCGTGATGTCGATGCCGAGCGCCAGGCAGCGCTCGTAGATGGTCGGGAACCGGCTGCGCACGAACTCCGGCTCCAGGTGGGTCATGTCGAGGAAGACCGAGTTGGCGCCGGACCGCTTGAGCTCGTTGTCGATGGCGCGCGCGACGACGTCGCGCGGGGCCAGCGACTTGAGCTCGTGGTAGCGCTCCATGAAGGTGGAGCCGTCGGCAAGGCGCAGGATGCCGCCCTCGCCGCGCAGGGTCTCGGAGATGAGGAACGACTTTGCGTGCGGGTGGTAGAGGACGGTGGGGTGGAACTGGACGAACTCGAGGTTGGCCACCGGCGCGCCAATCCGGTAGGCCATGGCGATGCCGTCGCCGGTCGCCACGTCCGGGTTCGACGTGTAGATGTAGACCTTGCCGGTGCCGCCGGCGGCCAGCACGGTGGCGCGCGCGACGATGGTCTTCACCTCGCCGCTGCGCGTGTCGAGCACGTACGCGCCGAAGCAGGCCGGGTCGCCGCCGTACTTGGCCATCGAGAGCAGATCCACGGCGATGTGGTCGGGCAGCACGGTGATGTTGCTGTGCCGCGCCACCGCCGCGCTGAGCGCGCGCTGGATGGCGGCGCCCGTGGTGTCCTTGTGGTGGGCGACGCGCCGCGCGCTGTGGCCGCCCTCGCGGCCGAGCTCGAAGCCGCCCTCCTGGTCGCGAGCGAACTCGACCCCGAGCGCGGCCAGGGCGCGCACGTGCGCCGGCCCCTCGGTCACGCAGAGCTCGACGACCTCCGGGCGGCACAGGCCGTCGCCGACCAGCAATGTGTCCGCGATGTGGCCCTCCGGGGTGTCGCCGTCGCCCAGCACGGCGGCGATGCCTCCCTGGGCCCAGTTGGTGGCCGAGTCGTCGGTGCCCTGCTTGGTCACCACCAGGACCCGGCCGTGCTCGGCGGCGCGCAAGGCGAAGTAGAGGCCGGCGATTCCGGACCCGATGACCAGATAGTCGGCTGTGACCTCGTCGGCGGCCATGAGGCGAATCTACCGCTTTTGTCGCGGGGGTGCCGGCTGGTAAGATGGGTGCTCGTGTGGCGCGGATGGAGCCTGGTCACCGCTGTGGCGGTGACATTGGTGGTGGCGGCGGCGGGGCAGGGCACCGCGTCCGCTGACATCTACTCGTACACCGACCGCGAGGGTGTCGTTCACTTCACCAACATCAAGCCGCGCGGCAAGGCCGGGGCTCGGTGGAAGCGGGTGTCGAACGAGGCCTCGGTGGGCAAGGCGGCGGCGCGCCGCGGCAGCTGCCCCCGCTGCGACCCCGTGCCGGCCCGCGATCGCTCGGCCGAGCGGTTCGCCCGGTTCGACGCGTTCATCCACGAGGCGTCGATGCTGTACGCCATCCCGGTGCCGCTCATCCGCGCGGTCATCCGGGTGGAGTCGGACTACGACCCGCACGTCGTATCGTCGGCCGGCGCGCGCGGGCTGATGCAGCTCATGCCCGCGGTGCTCAGCGACATGGGCGTGAGCAACGCGCACGACCCGCGCGAGAACATCCTGGGCGGCACCCGCCTCCTGCGCGTGCTGGCCAACCGCTACGACGGCGACCTGGTGCGCACGATCGCCGCGTACCACGCCGGCAGCGGCTCACTGGCCCGCTACGGCGACAACGTCCCGCCCTACCAGAACACGCGCAAGTACCTGCGCATGGTGGTGGACCGCTACTACCAGTACCTGGAAGCGGAGCGGCGGCGCCTGCAGGCCGCCAACTGACGCCCCTCAGGCCTGCGCGGTCCTGACCAGGGGCAGCGTGAACCAGAAGCGGCTGCCGCCGCCCGGCTGGCAGTCCACGCCGATGCGGCCGCCGTGCGCCTCGATCAGCGACTTGGCGATGGCCAGGCCGAGGCCCTCACCGCCGCGCTCGCCCTGGGTGCGCCAGTACTTGTCGAAGATGTGCGGGCGGTCGGCGTCCGGCACGCCCGGGCCCTGGTCCGAGATCGCGATGCAGCAGTCGAGCTCGCTCTGCTCGAGATCGAGCGCGATGCGGCCGCCCGGCGGGCTGAACTTGATCGCGTTGGACAGGAGGTTGCTCAGCACCTGCAGCACGCGCTGGCGATCGGCCATGACGTGACGCAGCGGCTGGCTGCCCGACCAGGCCGTCGCGACGGCCGGCGGCGGCAGCGGGATCGGCACCTGGATGTGGATCGAGCGCTCGGCCGCGATCGGGCGCAGCAGCTCCACCACCTCGTCGACCAGCTCGGCCGGCTCGCACGGCCCAGGCAGCAGGGTCAGCTTACCGGCGCGCAGGCGCGACACGTCGAGCAGATCGGCGATCAGCTTGTCCATGTTGCCGATCGAGCGATCCATCACCTTGACCAGCCGCGCCACCGCGTCCTGCCCGCGCTTCATGTTGAGCGACGCCGCCGCCATGCGCAGCGCGTGCAGCGGGTTGCGCAGGTCGTGCGAGACGACGCCGAGGATCTCCTCGCGCGCCTCGATCGCCTCGCGCGCCTCGCGGTACAGGCGGCAGTTCTCCACCGCGATGCCGACGCGGGCGGCGAGATCGAACAGCAGGCTGCGGAACTCGGCGTCGAAGCGGTGCCCGCGCTCGCGCCGCACCACCGCGATGAGGCCGGGGGTGGCGTCGTGGCGGAACGGGACCGCGACCATGCGCGCGCCGCAAAGCTGCATCCACTCGCGCCGGTGCTCCTCGGTCGGGGCGAACGCGGCGATGCTCTCCTCGGTGAGCGTGATCTCCCAGATGCTGCCGTGGGCGAGCGTCGCGCCCAGCGGATCGCAGGCGGCCGCGTCGCGCGCGGTCTGGCGCAAGGACAGCGCCACCTCGGTCAGCAGGGGATCTGCGTGGGCGACGGCGGCGCGCTCGATGGTGCCGTCGCGGTCGAGCACGTCGATCCAGCACAGCTCGCCCAGATGGCTGACCACCAGGCCGGCAACCGTCTCGAGCGTGCGGCGGTAGTCGAGCGAGGCGCCCAGCGCGTGGCTGACCTTGGCCAGGAACGTGGCCCGGCGCTCGGCCTCCTCCGCCTTCTTGCGCCACTCGTGCGCCTGCAGCAGCGCGCGCGACTCGCGCTCGATCCGCTTGCGCTCGATGGCGAACCGGATGGCGCGCACCGCGGCGTCCGGATCGCACGCGCCGCGCGGCCACGCGTCCTGGGCGCCGAAGCGGATCGCGGTGAGCGCGGCGAGCGCGTCGTCGCCGTCGGTGAGCGCGATGATGGGGAGGTCGGGGGCCTGCTCCTGCCAGCGGCGCAGCGCGTCGACGCCGTCGCCGTCCGGAAGCATGAGGTCGAGCAGCACGAGGTCGAAGCGCTCGAGGTGCGCGATCTGTATGGCGTCGGCGAGCGAGCGGACGTGAGTGACCGTGCGCGGTAACGACAGCGGGTCCCCCAGCATCTGCTCCAGCAGAAGGGGGGCGAGGTCTGCGCCGTCGGCGAGCAGAATGCGTACCCCCGCATTCGTGAAGCCCCAACCCCCCCGGTCAACGTGCATGGCCCTGTGCCTCCCCCCGCGCCGCTCTATCTCGAACCCGGCGCATCTTAGTTTATCGGAGATGCGGCGTCCATGCGCCACATTCCGGGCGCCTTGACGGCGGCGGGGCCAGCGCTTCTAATGGCTTCGCGGTGGCGGAGACGCACGCTAGTTCGGCGAGCCCTGAACGGTTCGAGCAGCACCTGGTCACCGGGGGTGAGCTGCTTCGGCGCAATGATGTCGCGGCGGCGCGCACGGAGCTGGGCGCGGCGCTCGCGATGCGCCCCGACGACGTCCGGGCCCTCGGTCTGTTCGGCCTTGCCTGTTTCCGCCAGAGTGCGTTCGAAGACGCACTCCCGGTGTACCAGAAGCTCGTCGCGCTCAAGCCGGATGACGCGTCGCATCGGCTCAACCTCGGCCTCGTGTATCTGAAGGTCGGGCAGCCGGATCTGTCGCTGCAGGAGCTCGGGCGAAGCCGGGAGCTGGATCCCAGCCAGCCGCGCACGGTCAGCTACCTGGGGCTGGCGCACGCGCGGCGCGGCGACTACGCCGAGGCGTTCGAGGCCTTCCTGCGCGCCGGAGAGGAGCAGCTGGCCGCCGAGATGGAGCAGTACCTGTCCACCGAGGAGCGGTCGGCGATCCGGGCGCGTGCCCGCGAGGCACGGACGCGGTCGGCCGAGCTCGGCATCGACTCTGACGTCTACGAGACGGTCGAGCGCCGCCCCGCGCTGATCGTCGACGATCCGACAGACGGGGACGGAGACGACGACCGGGCCGCGGTCGCGGAGTGGGACGACGGCGCGGTCGAGGAGTTCGACGAGGTCGGCGTCATCACCAAGGCGGTGGCCCTGGCAGTGCCGGCCGCCCCGGCCTCGTCGACCGGCACGCGGGTCGGCTGGGGCCAGGAGCCGCCGCGGCCGCTGACCGAGCTGGCCACGCGCCAGCTCATCCGGCCCGACGACGGCGACCACCCGTTCGAGATCGGCGCCGGCGGCGTGCTCATCGTGCGGGTCGGCGGCCGCATCCTTTCGCGCACCGGTGACGTGATCGTCGCGTGCGGCAGCCTTCGCTTCGAGCCGGCCACGCGCCGGGTGCGCGGCGCCGCCAGCGGCGAGCGCTTCGGCGACACCAGCGGCGGCATGTCTGTGGTGTCGGGCCAGGGCTACCTGATCGCGGCGTCCGGCGGCCAGACCTTCGCCTCTGTCGCGCTGGACGACGACATCCTGTACCTGCGCGAGAGCATGGTCTACGCCTTCGAGGATCAGCTGCGCTGGGAGACCGGGCACGTGCCGGGCGCCGACGAGCAGCTCCGCCCGCTCTTGCGCGTGGTCCAGTTCCGCGGCCGCGGCTGCGTGGCGATGCGGACCAGGCGGCGGCTGCTCTCGCTCAACGTGGCCAGCTCACGCGCGGTGCGGGTGGACGCGCGCGTGCTGGCCGGCTGGATCGGCCGTGTGGTGCCGCGCGTCGTGGGCGCGGGCGTGGCGCGAGGAGCCTCGGCGAACGAGGCCGTCTTCGTCGAGTGTTCCGGCGAGGGCGTCGTGCTCCTCGAGGATCAGGGCGGCGCTTGAACGATCGGGCGCCTCACGACGCCGAACGCCCGGTCCTCCGTCCGCTGCGGGAGGAGATCACGTACCTGCCGAACGTGATCACGCTGATCCGGATCGCGTTCATCCCGATCATCCTGCGTCTGCATCGACAACTACAGCCCGAAGCTGTCAACCCTGGCCGCCACGCTCTTCACCATCGCGGCGGCCAGCGACGCGCTCGACGGATGGCTGGCGCGGCGCATGGGCCTGGTCACCGTGCTGGGCAAGTTCCTCGACCCGCTGGCCGACAAGCTCATCGTGCTGTCAACGCTGGTGATGCTGGTGGCCAAGGGGCGGGCGCCGGCGTGGCTGGTCATCGTGCTGACCGCGCGCGAGCTGGCCATCACCGGGCTGCGCGCCATCGCGTCGCAGGAGGGCTTCGTCATCTCGGCAGGCGGCGGAGGCAAGGCCAAGGCCGCGCTGCAGATGGTCGGCATCGGCTTCCTCCTGGTCCACTTCCAGTACGACATCCTGCTGTTCGACTACCCGCTCGACTTCCAGCAGGTCGGCACCATCCTGCTCTACGTCTCGCTGATCATGTCGGTGCTGTCGGCCTTCGACTACTTCCGCTTCTTCGTGCAGGCGGCGCAGAAGCAGGCGATGGAGCAGGCGGCGCGCGGCATCACGCGCGAGCGTCTGCGCGAGCTGGCGCGCGAGCGGCGCGAGCGGATCGCCCGGGTCAAGCGGTCGCGCACGGTGGAGCGGCGCGAGCGCCGGCGCGAGAAGCTGGCCGCCCGCCGCGAGCGCCGGCGCGCGCGGCTGGATCGCCGGCGAAGGCCGACCGACGGGCCGTGAGCGCGGGCGCGGCGCGAGATCAGACCCTGATCGCGGGCGCCAGGTCAGGTGGTCCGCTCGGACCGGGATCTCGGAAGTCGATGTCGTTCACGGTGACCTGCCGCGCTGCCCTCGGCGCGGCACCGACAGGATGAGGGCGGCCCCGTAGACGCCGGTCGCGCCGATCGGGTTCCACCCGGTGACTCGATCCGTCGTCGTAGAAGATGACCGTGTCGCTGACCGTGGAGACCACGGCGCCGACCACCGGCAGTCCGTCCAGCTGCGCCACGACATAGAGCGCGATGGACGCAGTGCCGTCCGGCTCGTTGGTGCTGAGGTTCCCGAGCAGGTCGTCCCAGATGTCCAGATCCACGCGCGGCACGCGGAGGCCGCCGGGGCTCCAGTCGGCCACCGGCACCAGCGCGAGGCGGGTGCTGTCGTCCTTGCTGCCGACCGAGAGAAGCAGGTCGCTGTCGAACTCGCCGCTCAGCCTGAAGTTGCCCTGCGCGTCGGTCTCGTCGGTCGCCGACGTGTCCACCGCGCGGACCTCGATCCCGTTCAGGTCCACGTTGGGGCAGGCCAGCGGGTCGCGCACGTCGGTCACGTCGCACAGCTCGCCGGCCAAGGTGGGCCCGGCATCGCCGGTGTTCGCGTCCGAGGTGCCCGCGTCGGCGCCTCCGCCACCGGCGTCGTTCTGGCCGGAGCCGCCGCCTCCGCTCGGCCCACCTCCTTCACCGGGCGGGAAGTGCTCGTCGTCCTCGCACCCCGTCGCCGCCCAGAGAAACATTGCCACCACCACCACCACCGTCGAGCGCTTCATCGCCTCCACTGTACCGGGTCGGCGCGAGGCTGACCACCGCGTTCACTTCTGCTGCTTTTTCTTCTGCTCCTCGCGCTGCTGGCGCCCGAGATCGATGAACAGCAGGCCGACACCGACACACAGCGCGGCGTCGGCGACGTTGAAGGTGGGCCATTCGTGCTGGTAGTACTTCCACACGACGAAGTCGGTGACCTTGCCGAACATCAGGCGGTCGATGACGTTGCCGATGGCGCCGCCGCCGACGAGGCCGAGCGCGGCGGCCAGCCGGCGCTGGTCGTCCGCGCCCTTGTGCACCATCCACAGGATGGCGACCAGCGCGACGACGCCGACGATGGTGAGGAAGATGCGCGCGCCCTCGACGCTGGAGAACAGGCCGAAGGCGGAGCCGGTGTTGTAGGACAGCCGCCAGTCCCAGAAGTTGTCGATGACCGGGACCGGCAGCCCGAAGCCGCGCGGATCGGTGGGCAGGCCGTTGCGCGCCCAGTACTTGGTCACCTGGTCGGCGACCAGCGTGATGACACCCACGACGGCGAACCACTTCCACCGCCGGGGAACTGACTCGAGCACAGCCATGCCTCGTCTCTCCTCTGCCTCTATGCCTTGCCCGGCGCCGCCGCCACTGCGTCGGCGCAGCGCGGGCAAAGATCCGCCGAGCGGGACGACATCTCCTCGTACCAGCGCCAGCAGCGCTCGCAGCGCGTGCCCGGCGCCTGGTCGACCTCGATGACCGGCTCATCGCCCGCCGCGTCGGCCGGCGCCAGCGCCACCGCCGACACGATGAACAGGTCGGCGAGCAGGGCCAGGCGCGGCGCGAGCAGCTCGCGATCGCCCGCCGCCGGCGCGATGGTCACGCGCGCGTCGGTCGACCGGTGCCCCTCGGCGCGGAACGGCTCCAGCTGCGCGGTGGCCCGCGCGCGGTAGGCGAGCAGCTTCGCGAAGGTGACGGCCAGCGGATCGTCCGCCTCGAGGCGCTTGCCGACCGGCAGGTGGCACAGGTGGACCGACTCGACGTGCTGCTGCCGGCGCGGCAGGTGCTGCCACACGTCCTCGGCGGTGAAGCACAGGATGGGCGCCGCCAGGCGGGCCAGCGCCGACGCGATCGTGTAGAGCACCGCCTGCACGCCGCGCCGCGCCGGCGAGCCGGCCGCGTCGGTGTACAGGCAGTCCTTGGTCACGTCCAGGTAGAGCGCGCTGAGGTCGACGGCCACGTAGTCGACCAGCGCGCGGTACACGGCGTGGAACTCGAACGCGTCGTAGTGGCCGCGCACCCGCGCGACCAGGTCGCCCAGCCGCGCCAGCGCGTAGCGATCCAGCTCCGACAGCTGCTGGTGGTCGAGCGGGTGCTCGTCCGGCGCGAAGTCGTGCAGGTTGCCGAGCAGGAAGCGGCACGTGTTGCGGAACTTGCGGTACCACTCGCTGAGCCCGGCCAGCAGCGCGGACGAGAAGGTCACGTCGTTGCGGAACTCGGTCGACGCGGTCCACAGGCGCAGGAGCTCGGCCCCGCTCTTCGCGATGACCTGGTCCGGCGGCACGTACTCCATCTTCTTGCCCTCGCGCCGCGCCCGCTCGATCGAGCTCTTGGAGTAGGGGCGGCCGTTCTCGTCGAGCACGAAGCCGTGGGTCAGCACCTGGCGATAGGGCGCCTTGCCGGCCACGACGATGCCGATCAGCAGCGACGAGTGGAACCAGCCGCGGTGCTGATCCGAGCCCTCCAGGTACAGATCGATGACGTCCATGCCCTGGTGCTGCGCGGCGACCGCGAGCCAGGAGGAGCCGGACTCGAACCAGACGTCGACGATGTCCTTCTCGCGCTCGAGCGAGCCGGCCCCGGCGCCGCATTCGGCGCACGTGGTGCCGGGCGGCAGCAGCTCCTCGACCGGCGCCGTGAACCAGGCGTCGGCGCCGCGCGCGGCGAACACCTCGGCCACGTGCTCCATCACCGCCGCGTCGGCGCGCGCGGTCCCGCACTGCTTGCAGTGGAAGGCCGGGATCGGCACGCCCCACACGCGCTGGCGCGACAGGGTCCAGTCGGGGCGGTTCTCGATCATCCCGTAGATGCGGCCCTTGCCCCACGGCGGGATCCACTCGGTGTTCTCGATCTCGGCCAGGGCGCGCTCGCGCAGGCCGGCGTGGTCGATCGACGCGAACCACTGCAGGGTGGCGCGGAACAGCACCGGCCCCTTGCAGCGCCAGCAGTGCGGGTAGCTGTGGCGGATCTTCTCGCCCTTGACGTTGAGCAGCGCGCCCAGCTCGACCAGGCGGTCGACGATGCGCGGGTTCGCGTCCCAAACTTGTAGCCCGCGCCACTCCGCGACTTCCTCGGTGAAGCGGCCGTCGTCGTCGAGCGGCGCGTACGGCTCGAGGTCGTGGGCGACTCCGGTCTTGTAGTCGTCGGCGCCGTGCCCGGGCGCCGTGTGGACGAGGCCGGTGCCCTGCTCGAGCGTCACGTAGTCGGCGAACCAGACCCGGATGGTGGCTGTCCTTCTTCGACTGCGGCACCAGCGGGTGGCGGTAGCGGGCGCCCTCGAGCGCGCGCAGCGCCTCGGGCGCGATCGGCAGCTGGCCGTCCGGCTCCGCGCCCATGGCGGCGAAGAACGGCGCGGCCAGGTCGCGCGCGACGATCAGGTACTCGCCCTTGTCGCGCGGCGACGGGACCGCCACGTAGGCGAAGGTGGGGTGCAGGACGATGGCCAGGTTGGCCGGCAGCGTCCACGGCGTGGTGGTCCAGATCGGGAGCGCCACCCGCTTGCCGGCCAGGCCCGGGTGCAGCCGGCTCGCGTCGAAGCCCTCCTCGAGCGGGAAGCGCACGTAGATGGAGGGAGAGGTGTGGTCGGCGTACTCGATCTCCGCCTCGGCCAGGGCGGTGCGGTCGTTGGGGCACCAGTAGACCGGCTTCTTGCCGCGGTACAGGTAGCCGCCGCGCGCGAAGGCGGCCAGGGCGCGCACAACCGCCGCCTCGTAGACCGGGGCGAGCGTCAGGTAGGGACGCTGCCAGTCGCCGAACACACCCAGGCGCTCGAACTCCTCGCGCTGGATGTCGATGAACTTGAGCGCGTAGTCGCGGCACGCGGCGCGCAGCTCGGCCGCGGTGTGGGTCTTCTTCTGCGCCGCCAGCTCGCGCTCGACCGCCAGCTCGATCGGCAGGCCGTGTGTGTCCCAGCCCGGCACGTACGGCGAGCGGAACCCGGCCATTGTGCGGTACTTGACCACCAGGTCCTTCAGGATCTTGTTGAGGACGTGACCGTGGTGAATGTGCCCGTTGGAGTAGGGCGGCCCGTCGTGCAGGACGTAGCGCGGAGCGTCGGCGCGCAGCTCCTGGATCTGCCGGTAGAGCTCGATGCGCTTCCACTCGGCGAGCATCTCGGGCTCGCGGCGAGCGAGGTCGCCGCGCATGGGGAACTCCGTCCTCGGGAGATTGAGCGTGTCTTTGTACTGGCCGGACCCGGACATGGGAGTCGCGGGACTATAGCAAGCAGCGCCGCGTCATTGTTGCGCGCGGCCGGCGCGCGCGGGCCGCAGGCCGCGAATTGTGCGCAGGTGGAAACTCGGCCGATCCAGCTCGTCGTCGAGCTGCTAGTCTCGGCGCGCAATGAGCTCCAGCGAGCCAGCCGGCGGGAAGCCGCGCGCGTCGTGGGACGACTACTTCATGGCAATCGCGCGGGTGGTTTCATCGCGCTCGACCTGCGATCGCAAGTTCGTGGGCGCGGTCATCGTGCGCAACCGGACCATCCTGTCGACCGGCTACAACGGGTCGATACGCGGGCTGCCACACTGCTCGGAGATCGGGCACATGATGGAGTCCGGCCACTGCGTTGCCACGATTCACGCCGAGGCCAACGCGATCCTGCAGGCGGCGCGCAACGGCGTCATGGTCGACGGCTCGACGATCTACGTCACCGCGAGCCCGTGCTGGAACTGCTTCAAGGCGTCGGCCAACTCCGGCATCGTGCGCATCTGCTACGGCGAGTTCTATCGCGACGAGCGCATCTTTGGCGTGGCCGAGCAGGCCGGCATCGAGCTCGTGCATATCCCCGTCACATCCGCTCTTGAAGCGGCGATGGGAAACTTGTAGCGTGAGCGGGACAGGCCCGCTTTCTCGTCGACGAGCGTGTAGCGGGCGATTTGACATACACCCACCCGTGCTCCGAGGTGGGCAACCTCTCCCCCAACGGTCATGACCAGGATTCCCCCCCAATGACGCCACGCTCCCTGATCACCGCCGGCATTCTGGTCCTCGGCGTCCTCTTCATCGCGGGCCAGGCCGATGCCAAGGGTCGCGCGAGCAAGGGCAAGAAGCGCCGCGGAAAGGTTTTCACGGGGCACGGGGTGGACAAGGAGATCCTGCGCGACTCGCCGGTGCCGAAGCCGTCCGGAGACATCTGGGTCTACTCGGTGAACTACCGCGACGAGGTGCGGGTCAACATCTATCGCAAGAACAGCCCGGCCCAGGCCACGGCAGCGCTCGCCGCCGCCGCCTCGCCGCTGGTCGCCTCCGCGGACAGGAAGGATCAGGACACACAGTCCACCGTGGAGTACGACGAGGAAGCGCTGGCCGAGCTCGACCACGTCTTCCGCTGCAAGCGCACAGGTGAGGTCAGAGCGGTCGACCCCCGCCTGTACGAGACGCTGTCGGTCATCTCCGATCACTTCGGAGGCAAGCGGATCGACCTCATCAGTGGTTTCCGCTTCCAGCGCGAGGAGGGCAGCCGCCACTTCCACGCCTCGGCCATGGACATCCGCATCCCGGGTGTGAGCATCCGCGCGCTGCGCAAGTTCGCCGAGTCGCTGGACACAGGTGGCATGGGCATCGGCCTCTATCCGCGCGCCAACTTCGTTCACGTCAACTGGCGCGCGCCGGGCGAGCCGAGCTTCCGCTGGGTCGACCGCAGCAGCACCCGCAAGACGGGGGGCAAGCGCCCCTCGCGCCGCTGGAAGCGCAAGCCGAACAGCTAGCGGAGGGCGGCCCGAAGGGCCAACCGACGGTAAGTCTTTAGCCGACGACGTGGTCGCCGGGTGAATACGCAGTCGGGTTGCTAGCGCGGCGTCGGTTCGCTGACGCCTCGGAGCGGCGGGCGCCACACTCGCGCCTCCATGCCGCCATGGTCGCCTCCACACCGCCTCGCGCGAGCGCGGTGTGCGTGCCGCGATCCCTCTCAAGCCCCGGCCATCGCGGTCGATCTTGAGTGGCTCGTGGCCATCGGTCCGGCCGCGGATGGAGGGACAGGGCGTTGATGAACGACGTGAGGCGTATCCTTGTGGTCGACGATGATGCGGCCAACCGCCGCCTGCTCGGGGCCATGCTGACCGGCGAAGGCTTCGACGTGGTCGGGGCCGCAGACGGCCCGAGCGCCCTGGAGGCGCTGTCGCTTCGTCCCATCGATCTGGTGCTGCTCGACGTCGTGATGGCGGGCATGAGCGGCTTCGAGGTGTGCCGCCGCATCCGCGCCGATCGCGCCATCGCCCACGTTCCGGTCGTGCTGGTCACCGGCCTCGATCACCGCGAGGCGCGCATCCGCGGCAAGGAGGTCGGCGCCGACGACTTCCTGATCAAGCCGATCGACGACGTCGAGCTGCTGGCGCGGATCCACCACCTGGTCCGGGCCAAGCGCCACCACGATGGCGTGGAGCGCGAGCGCCGCCTCCTCCATGCGGTGCTGGAGCGCATGGGCGAGGGCGTCGTGGCCGTCGATCAAGCGGGGCAGGTGACGCTTTCCAACCTCGCCGCCGCGCAGCTCCTGGGCGTGCCGGCCGAGGCGCTGGCTCGCACGAGCGAGGAGCCGGGCCTGGCGATCGCCCGCGCCCTGGCCGGGCAGGCCAGCAGCGACGTGATGGCACTGGTCCGCCACCCGATGCAGCCGGGCGGGCTCTCCCTGAGCATCGGCGCGATGCCGCTCGAGGACGGAGGGGCCCCGGCCGGCGCGGTGGCGGTGCTGCGCGACGTGTCCCGGCAGGTCCAGCTCGATCGGTTCAAGGAGGACATGACGTCGCTCCTGGTCCACGAGCTCAAGAACCTGATCGCGGTGATCCGCTCGAGCCTGGACTTCGCGATGGACAGCGTCGAGGGCGACCTGTCGGTGACCGAGGCGCTGGTGGACGCCAAGCACGCCGGTGCCCGCGGTCTGCGCCTGCTGGCCAACCTGCTCGACATCACGCGGCTGGAGAACAGCCGGACCGCGCTGGCGCCGATCCGGATCGACATCGCCGCGCTGTTCGACGGCGTCGTCAGCAACCGCACCTCGAAGCTGGGTGCGTTCGACGTGACGCTCGACATGTCGTCCGGCTCCGCCGCCAGCATCACCGCGGACCAGGAGATGCTGATCCGGGTCATCGAGAACACGCTCGACAACGCCATGCGCCACGTCCCGCGCGGCGGCCGCATCTCGCTGACCGCGGAGTCGGTCGGCATCGGCCGCGTGCAGATCCGCATCGGCAACTCCGGCCCGGCCATCCCGGCCGAGTATCGCGAGGCGATCTTCGACAAGAAGGACCAGATGCCGGTGGGACCGGGCAAGACGAACCTGGGCCTGGGGCTCTACTTCTCGCGGCTGGCGATCGCGGCGCACGGCGGACGCATGTGGGTCGAGGGCACGGCGGAGCTGCCGACCATCTTCGTGATCGAGCTGGACGGGACGCGGGTGGAGCCGGAGGCGGACGCCGACGAGGGCATGGCGTACGCAGCCAGGGCGGCGATGTGAGCCGCCGCTCCGGGTAAGCACCTGGGGAAGCACCTGTAACGGCCGGCGCTACAGCGCCGGTCCCCGCGCGCCGCGATCGCGGGCGCTTGGCCGTGGCGTGCCGCTTGCTGGAGCGAGGCTCAGTCCCCGATCTCAGCGAGAAGGAGAACTCCATGACCGGCACTCCGAGAGGCTGGACCCGCGCGGTCCTCGCGCTCGCCCTTGTCGTACCCCTGGGCGCGTGTGCGATGGACACTGAAGACGACGAGGCTCTCGACGACGAGGCTCTCGACGACGAGGACATCGTCGGCGAGGAGACCGAGCCGCAAGGCGACCCGAACGGGGATCCGGAGGCGGATCCGGGCGTCGTCGACGAGGCCGACTGGTTCGACGAGGGCCCGCTGGGCGAGAACGTCGACTCCGACGCCGGCGGCGCGGTCGAGGAAGTCGAGGACGGCCTGCTCGCCGTCGCGCCGCGCTTCCAGCTCCCGTTCCCGTGCGACCAGGTCTGGTCGGGTCAGACGCGCACCAACCACAACCCGCAGAACTCGGTCGACTTCAACCGCGCCAACGACCTCGGCGACAGTGTCGTGGCCGCCGCAGCCGGTCGGGTGAGTCGGGTCGCCAACGAGGGGAACACGAGCTACGGCCGCTGGATCGAGATCGACCACGGCAACGGCTTCACCACCCGCTACGCCCACCTCTCCACCCAGAACGTCTCGGTGAACCAGCAGGTCAGCAGGGGCCAGCGGATCGGCAGCGTCGGCAGCACCGGCGGATCGACAGGTCCGCACCTGCACTACGAGCAGCGCCACAACGGCTCGGCCGTGCGCGCCTCGTTCAACGGCGCCGGTGCTCTCTACTTCGGCACCCGCAGCTACACCAGCCGCAACGGGTGCGGCGGCGCGGCGGCGTGACCGGCCGGGTCGACACAGCGGGCCCGCCGCTCACCGTACGAGCCGGCGCCAGCACCAGCACCGGCGCGGTAGGCTCGGTGGCCGACGGCACCTTCGTGACGATCCACTGCCAGAAGCGCGGCCAGTCGGTCAGCGGCACGTTCGGCACCTCGAACCTGTGGGACGACATCGGCAACGGCTTCGTCGCCGACGCGTACGTGTCGACCGGCTCCGACGGCCAGGTCGCGCCGACCTGCAACTGAGCAGGGTCGGAGACAGGTGGCGGGTGCGCGTCAGCGCATCCCCGTGGTGCAGCCGGTCGCGTCGCACCGGATGGGCGCGAAGAGCTCGTCGTCGTCGCCGCGCGCCGCGAGAACGACAGTCGCGGTCACGGCGGCGGCGGCACCGGCGGCGACCGCGGTCCAGAACCACCACCGCCGCGTGATCGGCGGTCGGCGCGGCACCAGGTCGAGGCGGAGGGCGAGCTCGGCGCCCGGCCGCACGACGATCGATCGCTCGACCCGATCGTACCCGTCGCGATCGGCGGCCAGCCGGTAGGTGCCCGGGCGCATCGACGGCGCGCGGTAGGGCGTGTGTCCCACCACCGCGTCGTCGATGCGCAGCGCCGCGCGGCTGGGAGACGACTCGACGCGCAGCGCGCCGGTGCGCCCGCACAGCTCGCGGACGCGGACCAGCTCGGGGGCGCGCGGATCGTCGGCCGCGACCCGGGTCAGGAATGCCTCGGCGTTGACGACGGCGCTGCGGCAGTCGCCGGTCTGCACCTCGGTCAAGGCCAGCCAGCGGTACGGGTTGGCGCGCTCCGGGGCCAGCTCGCGGGCCGCCTCGAACTCGCGATGGGCGCGGCCGAAGTCGCCGGCGCGGAACGCCGTCACGCCGCGGTGAAGGTGGACCAGCGCCGCGGCCTCGGTCGGGTCGGCGCGGACCGGCGCCGCCAGGCAGGTCGCCGCGACGGCGATCGATGCCACGACGGCGCGCATCCGTGCGACAGTATCTCTCGCTCCCGGCAGCCGCAACCGGGCCCAAGAGTACCGATGACGTCACCTGCGGGCCGCATCGTCGGCAACTACGAGCTCGGCGAACCTATCGGCCGCGGTGGCGCCAGCGAGGTCTTCGCCGCGGTGCACCGGTTCCTCGGCCACGAGGTGGCGGTCAAGCTGCTGCGCGGCGAGAGCGACGGCGACTCCACCGCGTCGGTCGACGCCTTCCTGGGCGAGGCCGCCCGCGCCCGCGCCGTCCACCACCCGAACCTCGTCTCGGTCCTCGACTTCGGCCGCGACGATTCGACCGGCCGCTGCTACCTGGTGATGGAGCGCATCCCTGGCGACAGCCTGGCCGAGCGCCTGCGCCGGGTGGGCCGCCTGTCCGAGGCGCACGTGCGCGCGCTCGGGGCGGCGCTGGCCGACGGCATGCAGGCCGCCCACGACGGCGGCATCGTCCACCGCGACCTCAAGCCTGCCAACGTGATGCTGCGCGGCGACCAGCCCACCGTCGTGGACTTCGGGCTCGCGCGCGACCTGGGCGGGCGGTCGGCACTCGAGACCGGGCGGCGCGCCGGGACCCCGGCCTACATGGCTCCCGAGCAGCTCACCGGCGGCCTCATCGCGCCGTGCGTCAACGTCTGGGCCCTCGGCGTGATCCTGTTCGAGGCGCTGGCCGGGCAGGCTCCCGTTCGAGGGGTTCGCCGACGGCCGCTGTCCGCAGCTGTTCGAGGTCGCGCCCAGGCTGGCGTCGCTCGTCGGCGCGTCCCGGGAGATCGACGCCGTGGTCGCCGCCTGCCTGGAGCGGGAGCCGGGGCGGCGGCCGGCGTCGATGGCGGCGGTCGCGCGGGCGCTGCGCGGGGAGGGGGACGAGCGCATCACCCAGGACATCGGCGGCGACCTCGCGATCGGCGCGGGCTCCCAGGCCGCGCCGGCGGACGTGGCAGGGCCGGAGCAGGCGGTCGCGCGGCCCTCGCGCTCGGGTGCGGTGCGGGGCGGTGTGTGGCTGGCAGTCGCGGCAGGCGGCGTGGCGATCGGCGTCCTGGCGATCGGCGGCGCCGGGGATCGGGAAGCGGCGACGGATGTGGTCGCGGCGGATGGCGCCAGCGCGGCAGGCCGGGCCGGGGCGGACGGGTCGCGGCCGGGAGCTCCGGCGGAGCAGGCGTCGAGGCCGGCCGGAGCGGGGACGTCACTCGGGTCGCCGACCGGGCTGGGCGCGTCCACCCCGGCGTCCGCGCCGTTCGCGACGAGCCCGCCATCTGCGTCCGCGCCACCGCCGTCCGGCGCCCCGCCATCCGCGCCGCGCGGCGCGGGCCTCCGCCGGCCTCGACCTCGAGGTCCGCAGCACCCCGCCCGGCGCCGACGTCCTGGTCGCCGGCGTGCACCGCGGCCGCACGCCGACTCGCCTCCACCTGGCCGGGCCTGGCGCGATCCTCCTGCGCAAGCCCGGCTACCAGTCGGCGCGGGTCCGCGTCCAGCAGGCCGGTCTTGTAGATGTCCACCTCAGCCGGCGGGCGCGCGCCGGCACGCGTCGTGACCGCGATGGCAAGCAGCGGCCGCGCGCGAGCGAGCGCGGCGAGGGCCTCGATTGATGCCGCCCTCCGACGACCCGCGCACCACCGAGGGGGTCACTCGGTCGTCGAGCCCGGTCCGCGCGGTGGTCCGCGAGTGCCGGCTCACCGTGATCGACGGCGACCGCGACGGCGCCGTACACACCTTCGCCGCCGACCGCATGGTGGTGGGCGCCGACCGGCGCGCCGATCTCGTGGTGGCCGATCCGACGATGTCGAAGTTCCACTGCGAGCTGCGCGTCGTGGACGGCGTGTGCATCCTCCGCGACCTGGGCAGCCGCAACGGCACCCTCGTCGACCGCGTCCCGGTCATCGAGGCCCCGCTGCGCAGCGGCGCCCTCCTCACCCTCGGGCGCACGCAGCTCCGCTTCGACTTCGGCGCCCGCGACGTCGAGATCCCGCTGTCCCGGCACGATCACTTCGGCCGCCTGCGCGGCGGCTCGATCGCCATGCGCGCCGTCTACAACCTGCTCGAGGCGGCCGCGACCGGCACCAGCTCGATCCTTCTCCAGGGCGAGAGCGGCACCGGCAAGGACCTCGCCGCCGAGTCGGTCCACGCACAGAGCGCCCGCCGCGCCGGGCCGTTCGTGGTCGTCGACTGCGGCGCCGTCCCCGGCAATCTCCTCGAGGTCGAGCTGTTCGGCCACGAGCCGGGCGCCTTCACCGACGCCGGCCCGCTGCGCATCGGCGCCTTCGAGGCCGCCGCTGGCGGCACTGCTCCTCCTCGACGAGATCGGCGAGCTCGCTCTCGACCTCCAGCCCAAGCTCCTGCGCGCCATCGATCGCCGCGAGATCCAGCGCATCGGCAGCAGCCGCCGCATTCCGGTCGACGTCCGCATCATCGCCGTCACCAACCGCGACCTCAAGGCCGAGGTCAACGCCCGGCGCTTCCGCTCCGACCTGTACTTTCGCCTCGCCGTCCTGGTGGTGACGATGCCGCCCCTGCGCGAGCGCACCAGCGACATCCCGGCCCTGGTCAAGGCGATCCTCGAGTCGCTGGGCGACACCGACTCGCCCATGGCCCGCTCCCTGTCCAGCGGCGAGCTGCTGCCCGATCTGCTCCGCCATGCCTGGCCCGGCAACGTCCGCGAGCTCCGCAACTACATCGAGGCCTGCATCGTCCGCCAGGAGAACGCGCTCGCACCTCCCGCCTCCGACCAGCCCACCATCGACCCCGCGCTCCCCCTGCGCGCCGTCCGCGACCGCTGGATCCGCCACGTCGAGCGCCGCTACCTCGAAGCAGCTCCTCCGGGTCCACGACGACAACGTCACCGCCGCGGCCCGCGCCGCGGGGATCGATCGGGTCCACCTCCACCGCCTGCTGAGCCGGGCCGGCCTGCGCTGACCCGTTGCCCTCCGATGCGCTGACAAGGGACGTACCCCCGACGATCGCGATCGCATCCCGACCTTCGCCGGACGTTTCCACGCCGCGGCGCCGGGCGGAGCGACGACAATGGGCCGCCCGCGAAAGGATCGCCCCGAAATGCGCCTGCGCCTCCTGTTGCTCTCGTCGCTCGTCCTGTCGCTGCCCGGCACGGTCGGCGCCGCGCCGCCGCACTCGCGCGTGCGGTGCGGGACGATCGAGCGTCTGCCCGGGGCGCTGCAGAAGCCCCGGCCGCCGCGCACCTTCATGCTCGGGGGTGAGAAGCAGACGCGAGACGGCTTCGGCGGCGGGCACGAGGTGCTGGAGTTCGACGAACTTCGCGGTCAAGTGGACCAGCGCGGGCCTGACACCGGACCAGGCGCAGCAGGTGCTCGACATCCTCGAGGAGTCGTGGGCGCTCTACTTCGACACCCTGGGCCACACGATCCCGGAAGGCGCCGACCAGTTCCGCATCAACGCGTACGTCTCCGGCGAGAAGGACAACCCGTCGATCGACTACGACGGCGGCTACGCCGACCTCGACGGCGAGGGCTTCACCTACCTGGTTCTGTCGTCGAACCTGGTCGGCGAGCCTGACGACGACGCGCTCCTGGCCACCGCGTCGCACGAGTTCTATCACGACGTGCAGTTCGGCACGAACGCATACGCCGGCGAGACCGCCTACTGGTACTGGGAGGCGACAGCGGAGTGGGCGTCGCAGGAGCTCTACCCGGACCTCGACGACAGCTACACGTTCGTCGGCGGGTTCGCGCTGCTGACCGAGCTGCCGATCTTCTTCGCCGGGGACGCCCTCGGCGACGACCCGAGCGGCGTGCACCAGTACGGCGCCTCCATCTTTCCGCGTCACCTCACCGATCGCCTCGGCTCGCCTGCGCTGGTGCCCGACTCCTGGGAGGTGGCGCTGCCCGAGGACGACCCGCTCGATGTTCTCGACGGCCTCCTGCCGTCGGGGACGATCGCCGAGGCGTACGCCGAGTTCGCGCCGCGCATGGCGCTGTGGGACTTCACCCGCCGCGACCTCATCATGCCCTGGGTCAACGTCTACGCCGAGGCGTACCCGGACGAGGACGGCATCGCGCTCCGCGTCGGTCCGGACGGCACCGGCGGCATGGTCCCGGCGCCGGCCGGCCGCGAGCCGGGCGGCTTCGCGGCCAACATCATCGAGCTCGCGCGGCCCGCGTCGGGCGCGCTCGATCTCTCGATCGAGGTCGACGCGGCCGGTTCGCTCGGCACACCCGGGCAGGTGACCGCCACGGTGGTCCGCCCGGTCGCCGGCACGCCCGACGTCGAGTACACCCCGGTCGCCATCGACGCCGGCATCGGCTCGGCCCAGGTACTGCTCGGCGTTAACCAGCCGATCGCCTACCTCGTCGTCGCGGCCACCTCCGCCACGCGCTCGCTCGACGAGAGCTTCCCTACCGCGTCGGCGTCGAGCCGGCCGTGGCCCCGCCGCCCGAATCCGGACGACGGCTCGAACGGCGCCGACGACGACGACGAGGGCGGGTGCGGCTGCCGGAGCGGCGGCGCGCCGGGCGACGCGGGCGGCGCGGCGCTCCTGCTGCTCGGCGCGGCTCTCGCGCTGCGCCGGCGCAGCCGGGGCCGCTGATCCGCGCCCGCGCGTCTCGCTACGGCGCCCGCGCCGTGATGATCCACGTGCTCGACGGCGCCATCACGCCGTCCGGCCCTTCGTACCGCGACAGCACCTCGCGCAGCGCGGCGAATACCTGAGGCCGAAGCGGCTCGGCCTGGGCCCCGGCCAGTCGCAGGAGCTCGCCGGCCGGTCCCAGCGCCATGGCGAACTCGATCGCCTCCTCGAGATCGGTGCCGATGCGGATGTCGTGCTCGTGGCGCTCGAAGGTGGGGCGCACGAAGCCGGCCGCGAGGAGCTGGGCGCTCACCATGTCGGCGCCCGACATCGAGAACGGGCCCGGACCGCAGGTGGGCTGATCGGTCTCCTCCGGCTCGGGTACGAGCGCCTCGACAGCGAGCTGGGCGTCGTGCAGCCACGGGTTGTCCTCGCGCCGCCGCCACACCACCGCGGCCAGGAGCCCGCCCGGCCGCAGCGCGCGGCGCACGTTGCGCAGCGCCATGACCGGTGACGCGAAGAACATGATGCCCATGCGCGAGAAGGCGTAGTCGTACGGCCCGCCCAGGGCGCCGCTCTGCACATCCACCGCCTCGAAGCGGGCGTTCTCCACGCCGGCGGCGGCCGCGTCCTCGCGGCAGAACTCGATGAACCGCTCCGCTGCGTCGACGCCGACCGCGAGCCCGCGGGGGCCGACCAGTCGCGCGATCGTCAGCGTCGTGTCGCCCAGGCCGCAGCCCAGGTCGATCACTCGCGTGCCTTCGCCGGGCGGATGGGCGGCGAGCACCGCGTTGCCGTGCTCGGCCAGCCCGTCGGTCAAGAGGTGGCGAAAGCGGACCCACTTGTCGAACAGGACGCCGTTCCAGGCCTCGATCGCGCTCGGCGTTGAAACTCCCATCCCCCATGGCCCAGCAGTATACGCGGGTCGGCCGCCACCACGTCGCTCGCCGTGCAGCGCGCGAACCGGCCCGATGCGCGCCGCGTCGAGGGCGGAAGCGAACGATTTGCGTCGGCTACGCGCGCGGTCGATTCGAGCCGCGCGCCCGTCCGCGCTCGCCGCCGCGCTCGCCGGCGTGGCGGTCAGCGGCGCCGCCGGTGCGCTCGCCGGCCGGTGCGCGCCCGGGCGGGCGGGGCGTCGCGCGGGCGGCCGCGGCCAGCATCGCCTCGGCGTGGGCGCGGGCCTCGGCGGTCACGGCCGCGTCCGCCCATCATGCGGGCGATCTCGTCGCGCCGCTCCGTCGCCCTCGAGGCGGCCGACGCTGGTCTCGGTGCGTCCCGCCACCTCCGCCTTGCTGACCACGAAGTGGTGCTGCGCCATGGCCGCGATGCTGGCCAGGTGGGTGACGCACAGGACCTGCCGGTGGCCGGCCACCTGCCGCATCTTGTGCCCGACCACCTCGGCCGCCTGTCCGCCGATGCCGGCGTCGACCTCGTCGAACACGTAGGTCGCGACCGGATCGGCGTGGCGCAGCGCCAGCTTGAGCGCGAGCATGATGCGCGACAGCTCGCCGCCCGACGCGATGCGCGCCAGCGGCTTGGCCTCCTCGCCGCGATTGGAGCGCAGCATCAGCTCCACCCGATCGGCGCCGTGCGGGCCCAGCTGTGCCGGCTCGATCGCGACGCTCAGGATGGCCGCGCCCATGCCCAGCTCGCCGAGCGTCGCCGCCACCTCGCGCACCAGCCGCTCGGCCGCCTCGCGCCGGGCCTGGGTGAGCGCCGCGGCTCGAACCAGCGCCTCGCGCTCGGCCGCGGCCCGCTGCTTCTCGAGCAGCTCGATCCGACCGGCGGCGCCGTCCAGCTCCTCCAGCTCGCGCTCGAGCGCCGCGGTCCGCGCCAGCACGTCCTCGAGCTGCCCGCCGTGCTTGCGCTTGAGCCGGCTGATGAGCGCCAGCCGCTCCTCGATCTCGGCCAGCCGCTCCGGGTTGCCCTCCAGCCGGTCGGCGTATGCGCGCAGCTGCGACGCCGCGTCCTCGACCAGGATGCGCGCCTCGGCCACGCCGCGGGCCGGGTCGGCGAGCGCCGCGTCGATGGCGCGCAGCCGCTCCAGCTCGCGCGCGGCCGCGTCGAGCCGCTCCACCGCGGCCCCGTCGCCGCCGTACAGCAGCTGCTCGGCCTCGCGCGCGCCGCTCTCCAGCTTCTCGACCGAGGCCAGCTTGCCCCGCTCGCGGCCCAGCTGCTCGTCCTCGCCCTCGCGCAGTCCGGCGCCGGCCAGCTCCTCGAGCTGGAAGCGCACGAAGTCGGCCCGCTCGGCGCGGTCGCCGGCGCCGGCGTGCGCGCTGAGCCGCTCGATGTCGGCCTCGATCTCGCGCAGCCTCTGCCACGCGGCCTCCATCTCGGCCGCCAGCTGCGGACGGCCGGAGAACTCGTCGAGGATGCCGGCGTGGCGGCGCGGGTCGACCAGGCCCTGGTGCTGGTGCTGTCCGGACAGATCGACCATGAGCTCGCCCAGCTCGGCCAGGCGGGTCGCGGTGGTGAGCGCACCGTTGATATAGGTGCGGCTGCGCCCGCCGCGGTGGATGAGCCGGCGGACAAGCAGCTCGGCGCCGTCGCCGCCCTCCTCGCCGCCGGGCAGCCCGGCCTCGGCCAGTCGCGCTCGCGCCCGCGCGCGCAGGTCCTCCGGCACCTCGAACAGCGCCTCCACCACCGCCTCGTCGGTGCCGGCGCGCGGGATGTCGGCGCTGGCCCGGCCGCCGCGCAGAAGGTTCACCGCCTCGACGATGAGCGACTTGCCGGCGCCGGTCTCGCCGCTCAGCACGTTGAGCGCGGGCCCGAGGTCGAGGGCGACGTCCGAGAGGATGGCGAAGTTGGTGACGCGCAGGTGCCTCAGCAAGCCGATGTCCTCCTATGTGCCGCCCGTGTTCCGCCGGCCGCGCCTCAGCGATCCGAGCGGCGGCCCCAGTGCAGCTTCTCGCGCAGGATCTCGAAGTATCCCTTGCTGGACTGGAACACCCGCAGCGGCGCCGCGGTGGCGGTGATCTCCACCCGATCCCCGGTGGTGAAGTTGCGCGCCCACTGTCCGTCGACGGTGACCACCGCCGTGCGGCTCTCGTCGCCGCCGGCCAGCGCCAGGGCCAGCGTCCCGGTCTGCGGCACCACAAGCGGCCGCGCGGTCAGCGAGTGGGCGCAGATCGGCGTCATCACCATGTTCGCCTGATCCGGTACGAGGATCGGCCCGCCCGCCGCCAGGTTGTAGGCGGTCGAGCCGGTCGGGGTGGAGACGATGAGCCCGTCGGCGCGGTACGACGCGATGAGCTTGCCGTCGAGGCGGGCCTCGAGGTCGAGCAGGCGGGCCAGGCCGCCCTGGTGGATGACCGCGTCGTTGAGCGAGATGCGCTCCTCCGGGTCGGCGCCGCGCGGGTACAGAGTGACGCGCAGGCGGGCGCGCACCTCGATGCCCAGCTTGCCCTCGAGGGCGGCCAGGATGGCCTCGCGCGCCTCGGCCGGATCGAAAGGCGTCAGGAAACCGAGCCGGCCCAGGTTGATGCCCAGTATCGGGATGCCGGCGTCGGCCACCAGGCTGGCGGCGCGAAGCATGGTGCCGTCGCCGCCCAGCACCACGGCCAGGTCGATGGCCGGGGCCAGCTCCTCCTCTGCCACCAGGGCGCCGCCCTCCAGACGCGGGACGTCCGGCTGGGCGAGGACGAAGGCGCGGCGCCCCCCGCTGGTCACGCGCGGCACGAGGTCCGCGAGCAGCGCGGCAGCTTCCGCGCTCTGCGGCTTGATGATGAAGCCGATCCGATTCACGACGGCACCATACGGCGTAGCAGGCCGGTCTGACTAGCGAAGGGCCTCGACCGCGGTGACCCAGCGGCCGTCTGTCGCCGATTCTCCCTCCACATCCGTCACCTCGACCTCGATGCGCACGCGGCTGCCGTACAGGGTGGGGACCGCGGCCTCCTTGACCTGGAGGATCCGCCCGCTGGGCAGCAAGTAGCTGCCTTCCACCTGCTCGTAGCCGAGGCGATAGGGCGTCATCTCGATCTCCAGATGCGACGCCGTCCTCGTCGGTCACCGAGAAGCGGGTGGCGGGGTTGGTGACCAGGCCCGGCTGGAACGGATCGCCCGGGTCCAGGCCGCTCATGCGGGCGTGGACCACGAAGTGGTGGCCTCCCTGCGGCCCGGCCACCAGGATCTGGTCGCTCTCCTCGCCGATCGGCTCGAAGGCCGTGGTGCCGGTGCCCAGCTCCACCGAGCCGGCGGACCCGCTCGAGTCGCCCGAGTCGCCGTCACCACCGTCCTCGACGTCTTCGCCGTCGTCGCCGCCCCCGCCGCAGCCTGCGAGAAGAGCCGTCGCGACCACCAGGCCGAAAAACGCGCACATGCGCGTGCTTGCGTGCACGGGGCAAGTATAGGAGGATGCGCGGCCGGATGCCGTGATGGGCGGCGCGTTGCCGGGCCGGGGTAACCCCTGGTCCTTGCTTGACTTCACCCCGCCGCTCCTGTAGACGATCCACCTCTTTCATCGACGAGAAAGTCGGAACCGACGCATGGCCAAGCTTCAGAAATCCACCCTGCTGACCGTGGAAGAAGCCCACGAGCAGCGTGAATGGTACGTGGTCGATCTCAAGGATCAGACCCTCGGCCGCGCTGCCACGCGCATCGCGATGGTCCTGCGCGGCAAGCACAAGCCGAGCTTCACGCCCAACGTCGATTGCGGGGACTTCGTCATCGCCATCAACGCCAGCGACGTGAAGCTGACCGGGCGCAAGATGAGCGACAAGCTCTATCGCCATCACACCGAGTTCCCGGGCGGTCTCGTCGAGATCCCGGCCGAGAAGCTCATCGCCAAGCATCCGGACCGCGCCATCCGCCGCGCGGTGTGGGGGATGCTGCCCAAGGGTCCCCTGGGGCGGCGCCTCATCAAGAAGCTCAAGATCTACGCCGGCGGCGACCACGGACACGACGCGCAGAAGCCGCGCCCGCTCGCGCTGTAGCAGGAGGCTGGTTCGATCATGGCAATCGCAGAGGAACGCACCTACGCAACCGGCCGGCGCAAGACCGCTGTCGCTCGGGTCTGGCTTCAGCCCGGTTCGGGCAAGTTCACGATCAACGACCGCGACGACGAGAACTACTTCGAGCGCGCGACCGGCCGCATGGTCATCCGCCAGCCGCTCGAGGAGACCGAGCTGCTCGGCAAGTACGACGTGCTGGCGACGGTGCGCGGCGGAGGCAGCTCGGCCCAGGCCGGCGCCATCCGCCACGGCATCACGCGCGCGCTCATCAAGATCGACGGGAGCGCTGCGGGTCAAGCTGAAGACCGCGGGCTACGTCACGCGCGATCCGCGCAAGAAGGAGCGCAAGAAGTACGGACAGCGCGGCGCTCGCGCCCGCTTCCAGTTCAGCAAGCGCTAGGCTGCGGGGGCTCCTACGGCCCGCCTTCCCATCGCTGTCATCGGGGCGTCCGGCTACACCGGCGCGGAGCTGCTCCGCCTGGTGGCCGGACATCCGCGCCTCGAGCTGGCTGCGGTCTGCGCCGACCGCAGCGCCGGCGCGCGCGTCGAGCAGGTGTTCCCGCACCTGGCCGGAGGCGTGTCGATGGAGCTCGAGCCGTTCGACGCCGAGCGCGTCGCCGGCCGGGCCGAGGCGGTGCTGTGCGCGCTGCCTCACGGACAGAGCGCTCGCGCGGCCGCGGAGCTCCTGGACCGCGGGCGGCTGGTCATCGATCTGTCGGCCGACTTCCGGCTGCGCGACGCGGCGGTCTACGCCGAGTACTACGGCGAGCACGCGCGTCCCGATCTGCTGGACCGGGCCGTGTACGGCCTCCCGGAGCTGCACCGCGACGAGCTGCGCCAGGCGCGCCTCATCGCCGGGCCCGGCTGCTACCCGACCGCGGCGCTGCTGGCGGTGACGCCGCTCCTGCGCCGGGGGCTGCTGCGGCGCGGCTCGCTGGTCGTCGACGCCAAGAGCGGCGTGTCCGGCGCCGGGCGCACGCCCGGGCTGGCCACTCACTTCCCGGAGGTCGGCGAGGGGGTGCGGGCGTACAAGGTGGCCGGCGCGCACCGCCACACGCCGGAGATGGAGCAGGAGATGAGCGCCGCCGCCGGCGCCGAGGTGCGGGTCTGCTTCACGCCGCAGCTGGTGCCGATGTCGCGCGGCATCCTGTCGTGCGTGTACGGCGAGCCAATCGACGACTCGCTGGACACCGCCGCGGTGCGCGAGGCGCTGCTCGACGCCTATCGCGACGAGCCGTTCGTCACCGTGGTGGAGAGCGGCCTGCCCGACACCAGCCACGTGCGCGGCACCAACCGGGCCCACGTGGCGGCGCACGTGGACGCCAGGTCGCGGCGCGTGATCGCGATGGCCGCGATCGACAACCTGGGCAAGGGCGCCGCCGGGCAGGCCATCCAGTGCCTGAACCTCGCGGCCGGCTTCGACGAGGCCGAAGGTCTGGCCGGCCTGGCCGCGTTTCCCTGACGCCGCGCGGGTCGCGCAGGAACGCGCGGACGATGTGATCGGCGCCCGGCGGCTGGCAGCCGCGGCGTGAGAACTCCCAGCGGCGCGGCCGTCCCGCTGCAGCGCGGATCGCATTGCGCGCCGCGAACGGGACCGTGGGACGCGCCGCGCGTGGCCTCTCTCTTGCTCTTGCTCGCGCTGTCGGGCCGCCGGGCTCACGAGGAGGGGTGTTTCATGACGGAGCGCACGCGATGGTTGATGCGCGCGGCGATGGTCTCGTTGCTCGCGCTGGCGGCGGCAGCCTGCGCGGATGATGACGGCGCCGGCGGAGGCGGTGGCGGTGGCGGTGGCGGTGGGACGAGGATCGACGCCGGCAGTGGGGGCGGCGATGGCAGCGACGACGATGGCAGCGACGACGATTACGGCGACGGCGACAGCGACGACGATGGCGACGACGACGGCGGCGGCGATCGCGGCGACGCTGGCGCGCCTGACGGCGGCTTCCCGGGCGACGGCGGCTTTCCGAACGACGGCGGCTTCCCGGGCGACGGCGGCTTCCCGAGCGACGGCGGCGGGCCGGACGGCGGCGGCGGCTCCGAGTGCGGCGACGGCGTCTGCGACGTCGGCGAGTGCAGCGTCTGCGAGAAGGACTGCCCGGGCGGCTGCACCTGCGCGCACGACGAGTGCACACCGGGAGAGCTTCTCGATCCATCGTGCGGCGAGTGCGCGGCGCAGGTCTGCGCCGTGGACCCGTTCTGCTGCACGACGGCCTGGGACGGTCTGTGCGTGGGGGAGGCGGAGGCCATCTGCGGCCTCGAGTGCGAGCCCACCTGCGGCGACGGTCTGTGCGATCCGGGTGAGGACCCGGAGAGCTGCCCGGGGGACTGCCCGCTGTTCTGCGGCGACGGACAGTGCACCCCGGGCGACGAGACCTGCGTGACGTGCGCCGAAGACTGCGGCGCATGCGAGTGCGGCGACGGCGCGTGCGATCTGGGCGAGTGCGCCAGCTGCGAGCAGGACTGCCCGGACGGCTGCTCGTGCCCGCACGATGTCTGCACCGAGGGCCCGCCGCTCGATCCGGCGTGCGGCGCGTGCGAGGCGACCGTGTGCGAGGTCGATCTGTTCTGCTGCCTCGGCGCCTGGGACGATCTCTGCACCGTGGAGGCGCGAGACCTGTGCGGCGTCGAGTGCCGGCCGGGCGGCAGCCTGTCAGCGGTCCAGGCCGGCGCCGCCCTGTGCAGCCCAGCGGGCTGACGCGCGGCGCAGAGCGAGCAGGAGGAGCAGAAGCGGCGCCACCACCAGGAAGGCGGAGCGCAGGCCGGCGGGTCCGGCCAGCCGGTCGAGCAGGATCGGCGATGCGAGCGCGGCCGTACCCGAGGCCGCGGCGCCCAGCGCGGCGCCGCGGTCCGGGCCGAGGCCGGGCGTGCGCACGAGCCGCGCCAGCATGACCGGGTAGAGCACCGCGATACCGAGCCCGGCGGCGGCCATCGCGGCGGTCACCAGCGGCGCCGCCAGCGGGGCGGCGACCGCGAGCGCGGCCGCGACGGCGAGGCCGGCGCCGAGCGGGACAAGCGGAAGCGCGGCCGGCAGCCGCGGCGCTACCAGCCGGCCGGCGGCCATGCCGATCGGAAAGGCTGCGGCGGCCGCGGCGGCTGCCGGTGCGCGCAGCCCGGTGTCTTGTAAACGGGCCGCGCCCCACACCACGAACGCAAACTCGGCGGACACGGCCAGCACGATGCAGAGCCAGCCGACCGCCGCGCGCAGGGCGACCGGGGCGCGCGCGGACAGCCGGCGCGAGAGCGCGGATTCGAGCTGCCTGGAAGCGCGCGGCGAGGCGCGCGATGCGGACGGCGCGTCGTCGATCGGCATGGACGCCGCCAGCGCTCCGGGCGCGCGGGTGTGCCGGCGCAGCGAGACCGCGACCAGCCACAGCAGCGCGGGCAGGGGCAGGAGCAGCGCGAGGCGGCCCTTGCCGGTGGTCGCGTTGACGGCGCTGATGAGGAGCGGCGCGGCCACCGACGCGATGCTGCTCGCCGCGGTGACCCGGGTGAGCCGCGCGCCGAGCGCGTCGCCGGCCAGGAGCGTGGGGGCGACAAGGACCAGCCCGGCGCCGCCGACGCCGGCGAGCAGGGCGCCGGTCTGCGCCGCGAGCACCGACGGGGAAGCCGCGAGCAGGGCCATGCCGGCGGCCAGGCCCGCGGCCGTGCCGCACAGCAACCGGGCCGGACCCGCGGACAGGAGCCACGTCCCGGCCGCGCCGAACAGCAGCAGCGACACGCCGAAGCCGCCCGACAGCCAGGTCAGCTCGCCGCGCGGCACGTCGAGATCGCGGGCGAGCAGGATGAGACACGGACCCAGGCTGCCGAGCAGGTAGCCGACCGCGACGAGGCCGATGCCGACGGCGACGTCGGTCGGCGGCGAGCGGTCGGCGGCAACGGTCATGACGCGATGTCGCGGAGGCCGTGGCGCAGCACCAGCGCCTGCTGCGGCGCCAGCGACACGATCCCGCCGCGCGGCGCGGCCGGCGTCACCGCCGGATCGTCGCTGTCGAACACCGCCGGCGCCGGCAAGGGCAGCGGCGACGCGGGGCGGTCGCCGAGGTTGACCAGCACCTCGACAGCGCCGCGCCGGTAGCGCGCGACGCCGGCGTGCTGGTGCGGCACGGCGGGGCCGCCGCCGGCCGCGCCGGTGGCGAGCAGGTGCCGGCGCGCGGCGAACAGGCGGCGCACCGTCGCGAGGTGCGAGCCGGGATCGTCGCGCTGCACGCTGGCGGTGTCGGCAGCGGTCCGCTGTCCGTCGGGCAGCCAGGGCCGGCCGGTGGTGAAGCCGAGGCCGTCGCCGGGCCGCCACGGCATCGGCGTGCGCGCGGCGTCGCGGCTCTGGCCCGGCTCGGCGGCGGCAAGCGGATCGGCCGAGCGCTCGGGCGGCACGATGCCGTCCTCGAGGCCCAGCTCCTCGCCCTGGTACAGCCACACGGTGCCGGGCAGGAACGACATGAGCGCGAGCAGGGCCAGCGAGCGGCGCCGGCCCAGCTCGCCGCCGCCGTAGCGGCTGGCGGCGCGGGCGCGGTCGTGGTTGCCCTGCACCCAGGACAGGCGCGGCGACGCCTGCGCCGCGGCCAGCAGCATGTCGTGGATGCGGTCCGGATCCCAGTCGGCCTCGACCAGACCGAACCAGAACGAGGAGTGCAGCCGCTCGCCGTCGACATAGGCGGCCAGCGCCGGCGGATCGAGGACGTACACCTCGCCGAGCAGGAACCCGCCGCGGCGGTCCGCGACCCGGCGCCAGCGCTCGTGGATGGCGTGCACGTCCGGCTGGTGGACGTCGTGGATGTGGTGCTGTCGCCGCCACTCGATGGCGACACCGCGCATCGGCAGGAGCTTGCCGTCCTCGACCAGCGGGTTGTCGGGCAGGTCGGGATGCTTGAGCAGGAGCGCGGCGGTGTCGATGCGGAAGCCGTCGAGCCCGCGGGCCAGCCAGTGCTCGATGATGGCGTCGACCTCGTCGGCCACCGCCGGGTTGCGCCAGTTGAGATCCGGCTGCTCGCGGCAGAACAGGTGCAGGTAGTACTGGCCGGCGACCTCGTCGAAGTCCCAGGCCGGGCCGCCGAAGTGCGAGACCCAGTTGTTGGGCGGGCCGCCGCCCGGCGCCGGGTCGCGCCACATGTAGTAGTCGCGGTGCGGATCGCTGCGGCTCGAGCGGGCGGCGACGAACCACGGGTGCTGGTCGCTGGTGTGGTTGACGACCAGGTCGCCCATGACGCGCAGGCCGCGCGCGTGCGCCTCGCGGATCAGCTCGTCGAGCGCCTCGTCGCCGCCGAAGCGCGCATCGACCCGGCGGTAGTCGGCGACGTCGTAGCCGTGGTCGGCCATCGGCGAGACGAAGAACGGCGTCAGCCACACCACGTTGACGCCGAGGTTGACCAGGTGATCGAGGCGATCGGCGACGCCGCGCAGATCGCCCCAGCCGTCGCCGTCGGAGTCCTGGAACGAGGGCAGGTAGACCTGGTAGCCGACCGCGTCGCGCCACCAGTCCGGCTGCCGCGCGCGCTCGAGCAGGTGGGCCAGGTGGGTCAGATCGCGGATGCGCAGGTCGCCGGCCAGGCCGCGCAGGGCGGCGGTGGTGGCGCCGGCCGCGCGCCCCGCGGCCAGCCCGGCCTCGGCGTCCTCGACCACCAGGCAGCGCGCCGGGTCCACGCCGAGGCGGCGGGCGGCCTCGGCGAACGGCTCCGGATCCGGCTTGCCGCTGGACACGTCCTCGACGGTGACCAGCAGCGGGGCCTCGATGCCGGCAGCGGCCAGCCGCGCCGCGGCCAGCCGGCGATCGGCGCTGGTGACGATCGCCCAGGGCAGGCCCAGGCGCCCGAGCACCTCGATCAGCAGGTGGGCGCCCGGCAGCGCCACCACGTCGTCCAGGTCGTCGTACTGCAGCGCGAGCTGGCGATCGCCGGCGGCGGCGAGGGCGGCGGCGTCCAGGTGTGGCAGCAGCCGGGCCACGGTCCGGTGCGCCGGCACGCCGTCGGCCGCGGCGACCGCGCCCGGATCGATGCCGCGCTCGCGCGCCCATGCGGCCCACGCGCGGGCCACCGCCGCGTCCGAATCGACGAGGGTGCCGTCCATGTCCAGGAGCACCGCCGCGACCTGGTCCAGCTCGACACGCTTCATGATGACTTCCTCACTGATGGGCCCTGGGGGGCTCCGGTTGTTCTTTGCTACGGCTCGAGCGAATAAACTCGATACACGAGTATAATGGAGCGCGTGACGACGTCAATCGCGGGCCCGAGCGGCCGCCGGCGCGACCTGCGCTGGCGCGGGGCGCTTGATGCGCTGTCGGTGATCCGGCGCGCGCCGGGCATCACCCGCGCCGAGCTGGCCAGACGGGCGGGGCTGTCGAGCGGCTCGGCCACCGAGATCACGGCGCGGCTGCGCGATCTCTCGCTGCTGCGCGAGACGCCGGCCCCGGTGATCGGGCGCGGCCGGCCCACGACGGTGCTGGGCGCGCACCCGCGCGGGCCGCTGGTCCTCGCCGTCGACCTGCGCCACGAGGACTGGCGGCTGGCGCTGTGCGGCGTTCGACGGGGTGCTCGAGCACGCCGGCAGCGGCCGCCACCGCCGGCGCGATCCGCGCAGCGTGCTGGGCGCGGTCGGGTCCGCCATCGCCGGGCTGCGTGTCCGTCACGGCGAGCGCGTGCGGGTCGTGTCGGTCGCCGTGGCCGGCACGGTGCAGGAGCAGCGCCTGGTTCAGGCCTCGACCCTGGGCTGGGGCGAGGTTGACCTGCGCGCGCTGCTGCGCGGAGCCAGCCTGCCGCTGCTGGTCGGCAATGACGCGACCCTGTCCGGGGTGGCCGAGGCGCGCGGCGGGGCCGGCGCCGGCGCGCGCGCGGTCCTGCACCTGATCGTGGAGGTCGGCATCGGCGGCATCCTCGTCGTCGACGGCCATCCGGTCAGCGGCGCGACCGGTGCCGGCGGCGAGTTCGGCCACGTCCCGCTCGGCGGAGTCGATCTCCGCTGCCCGTGCGGCGCCCGCGGCTGCTGGGACATCCAGGTTGACGGCCGCGCCATGGCCCGCCACCTCGGCCGCCGCGCTCCGGCCAACGCCCGCACCTTCGCCCGCGCTGTCCTCGACCGGGCCCGGAGCGATCCGGCTGCCCGCCGCGCCGCCGACTCATGCGCGACCGCCCTCGGCACCGGCACCGCCGGCCTGGTCAACGCGCTCGATCCCGACGTCGTCACCCTCGGCGGCCTCGCGGTGCCGCTGCTCGACACCTCGCCTCGTGCCTTCCGCCGCGCCTACCTCGCCGGTCTCATGACCTTTCGACGCGAGCATCCGCCGGAGGTGCGGACGGCCTTCCACGGCGAGGACGGCTCGCTGCACGGAGCGGCCGAGGTGGGGCTCGATGCGGTGCTGACGGAGGGGGGGATGGCCAGGTGGGAGGAGGATGGGGGCGGGTGAGGGGGGCGTTCGTTTGAAAAACAAATAGGGAACAGGTGACAGGCAACAGGAAACAGGGAACTGGCGACGGGCCGGCGTCTCCGCTGCGGCTCGGGTGAGAGGGGTGGCCGCAGCCGGCAGGCTGCCGTCACCGCCGTATGCTGAGCCTGCTTACCGGCGCGGGCCGCTCATCCGCGGGCTTCGCTGCGCGGGGGCCTGGCGCGAGCGGCTGCTCGAGCTGGCCGGGGCGGAGGCGGGCGGCGATGATGGGGCGCGGGGCTGGCTGGATGCGGGCTGACCGGTGCGCGGAGGCGGAGCCGGGCGCGGAGACATGGTGCGCACGGGCTGGTTCGCCTGCGTGGGCGACGATGGGGCGCGCGACGGCGGCACCATGACTGGCGGCCCGCCGCGGCTCGGCGGCATCGGGCGCACCCACTGGCCGCGCATCGTCGGCGACTCGCGCGGCGGCGAGCCTGGACCCGAGACGTCCGGGCCGGTCGGGCGCCGATCCGGACGGAGCCGGTCGGGGCGCGGGCGCACGATCACGTAGTCCGGCATCCCGCCGCGCGAGCGGTCGCCGCCGCCGCCGGATCGATGACCCGGCCGCCGCCGGGATCGATGCTGCGCTCGCCGCGGACATCGAAGCTGCGATCGCCGCGGACATCGATGGCGCGGCTGCCGCTGGCGTCGATGCGGCGGTCGCCGTCGCGTTCGTTGCGATCGCCGTCCACCGCCCGCACCCGGTCACCGTCGATGCGGACGAGGTCGTCGTCGCGCACCGGCGATCGATCCGGCGCCGCGGCCGGCTGCCCGCGGAAGCGCTTCCCCGGCACGCGGATGACGATGTCGGAGTCGCCGTTCACGTCGCGGTCCACGTCCGGCGGGGCGACCGGCTTCTCGCCGCGGTGATCGCGCACGGACCGCGGCGGCTCTTCCTTGCCCTCGTCCCTGGCCCCGCGGATGGTTCGGTGGTCGCGGACGGATCGCCGCTTTGTCGGCACGTCGCTGTCGCTCGGCTTGCGGGTGCGGTGATCGCGCACGCTGACGACGCGCCCGTCCTGCTGCCATCGACCCGGGACGTACAGGCAGCTCGACCCGGACGTGTAGTAGGCGGGCGGGATGAACACAACGCCAGCCTCGAGCGGCGGCTCCCACATGCCCGAGATCCAGACCCACTCGGTCCCGGTCCAGTGCCAGTAGCCGTCGGTCCAGACATAGCCGTCGCCGGGCTGGTCCAGCGCCTCCTCGACGAGCGGCGGCGGCGGCTGGCTGTCCGCCATCATCGCTCCCGGAGCGGCCCCACCGTCGCACCCGTCACACGTGGTGCCGGTGTCGCCCGGCGCCCGCGTCCCGTTGTCGCGCACATGGTGGATTTCGCGCACCTCGCGCACGACGCAGCCGCTGACGAGGAGCGCTGCGGCCGAGAGCCCGATCGTCGTCGCTTTCATGTGTCCTCCGAGGCCCGGAAGCGGGGAACAATGCGTTTGTTCCCTCGAGGCTGCACGGTATCGTGTCGAGAGGCGCGCGAAAAAAAGCCGGCCGCGCGCCGAAAGAATATGCCCAAAAAGACCCCCGGTCCAACCCAGCTGATGGAGCTGTTCCTCGGCATCGCCGGCGAGCTCGGCTTCGTGTCCGACAGGGATGTCGGCGCCCTGGCCGACGTGGGCCCCGAGAACGTCCCGAACTGGCGCACCGGCGCGGTGCGGGAGTTCAAGAACCAGAAGTTCCGCGCCGCCCTCGACAACCTCGGCGCCCACCTGCGCGGGCTGCGCATCCAGGCCGGCCAGATCGACGAGGCCGCCAATGGCGGCGGACTCCACCCGATCGAGGTCGAGGAGGGCTCCAGCCCGATCGATCTGCAGCGCGAGTTCCGCGACCGGGTCGGCTACGACTACCTCGGCCACCGCTTCCTCTACTTCGATCCGCAGGGCGCGCTGGCCTGGGAGAACCTGATCAACGCCGGCTACGAGCAGGACCGCTGGCTGGTCGGCGTCGAGGAGTGCGCCGACACGTGGCTCAACCTCGCCCGCGAGACCAGCGGGCAGGTGCGCGGGCCGATCGCGCGCGCCCTCGGGCTGGGGCGGCGCGACAGGCCGCGCGGCGTCGACATCATCAGCCTCGGCTCCGGCGACGGCGGCAAGGAGGTGCGCATCCTGCGCCGCCTGCTCGCGGCGGAGAAGGAGGCGCGCCAGCGCACGTCGTGGCTCACCTACGCGCCGGTCGACGTCTCGATCGCGCTGCTCCTGTCGGCGGCCAAGTCGGCGCGCCGCGCGGTGCTGGCCGACGTGGCCGGCGAGGACGCGGTCTCGCACTCGGTGCTGCCGTTCTGCGCCGACTTCGAGGAGGGGCCGCTCGGGTTCGCGCGCCGGCTGCGCACGTCGCTGCCGGGCGCCACCGACGGTCTGCGCCTGGTCCTCATCCTCGGCAACGTGCTCGGCAACCTGCGCGACGAGGAGCTGTTCGTCCGGCAGAAGCTGTCCCGGCTGGTGCGCCCGGGCGATCTCCTGTGGATCGAGGTCGGGCTGCGCCTGGAGAACCTCGAGAACGATCCGCTTTTCGCGCTGACCAGGCCGGATCGCGAGGAGACCGCGGGGGAGGCCAACCGCCGTCTCCTGCTCGAGGGTCCCTACCGCCGCTGGGCGGCCGCCACCGGGCGGGCCTCGCCCAACCTCGACTCGCGCGTGTGGGTGCGCGAGGACGACGACAGCGCGCGCATCCCCGGCTCGTGCAACTTCTGCCACGACCTGATGATCAAGGACGAGCGCCGCGTGTGCACGATGCTGTACAGCCGGCGCTACAACCTGGAGCAGCTGTCCGCGTGGTGGGAGACGCAGGGCTACGCGATCGAGGGAATCCACCGGGTCAAGGACGCCAAGGGCCGGACCCGCGTCGCGCACCTGCTCCTGCGCCGCCGCTGAGGCGCACCGCGTGATGGACGGCGAGCCCGAGCGCGGCGGCCGCCTGCGTGACAAGCAGCAGTCCGCATAGCTCGGTCCATCGTCCCATCAGCGCGCCGATCGAGATCCATAGATAGAGGTCGGCCTCGTTGAACAGGACCAGGCGCGGCAGGCCGGCCAGCCACTCGCGCAGCGGCCGCGGCGTCTCGTCGTCGGGCCTCGCTCCGTCGAGCCGCTCGCCCGCGTCGCGCGGAGCCAGGCCGCGCGCCGCCCAGTGCATGTAGCCGCGCAGGAGATGGAGGAAGCCGCCGCCAAGCGCGGCCGCCATCCACGCGGCGCCGCCGGCGCGCCAGCCGACCGCGGCGCACAGCAGGCCGATCGCGAGAGCGTCGCTGGCCCGGTCGACGAAGGCGCCCAGCGCCGAGTGCTGGCCGCGCGCCCGCGCCAGCGTGCCGTCCATCGAGTCGAGCACCTGGCCCAGCTGCAGCAGCACGACCGCCAGCGCGACGGACGGATGCGCGGCGGCGAGCAGGCCGGCACCGGTCGCGCGCGCGGCCAGAGACGCCCAGGTGATGTGGATGGGGCGCAGGGCCGGCCACCGCTCCAGCCACACCAGCGCCAGCCGCGCGAGCGGATAGCCGAACAGGATCGACCAGCGCGTCGTGGCCGCGGCGGTTGCACAGCCGCCGGTACCGCTCGGCGGTGGTGGCGGTCGGGTTCATGCGGCCCGCGCACCGGCGAACGCCTTCTCGGCCTCGGCCAGGTCGGCGGGCGTGTCGATCTCGAACCAGTCGTGATCGCCGGCCGCCACCGCGGCCAGCGGCGGCGCGCCCGCGGCCAGCGCGTCGGCGACGGCGGCCTCGTAGTAGTCGCGGGTGCGTCTGGCGGCGACCAGCGCGTCGAGCGCGGGCCGGAACCACGCGCGCCACCAGGCGGCCGAGAAGCTGGCCGCGTTGACGGTCTTGTGTCCGCCGGCCGGGCCCAGCCCGACGACGGCGTCCCCGTCGAGCTGGGCGCGGGTGCCGACCATGCCGGGGCGCAGCGGCGCCACCGCCATGCGATCCGGCGCGCGCAGCCGCGCGGCCAGGGACGGCGACAGCCACAGGTCGCCGTCGAGCAGGAGGAACGGCGGCCGCACGCGGTCGGCGGCGGCGTGGAGCGAGAGCGCGTTCTGCCCCGCCGCCCAGGCCGGATTGTCCACGACGTCGATCGACAGATCCGCATCTCGGCGGCCGGCCAGGTGGGCGCGCACCTCGCTGCTGCGGTAGCCGGCCACGACGACGACGTCGCGCACGCCGATCTCGCGCAGGCGCGCGAGCAGCGAGTCGATCAGCGGCGCGCCGCCGAGCTCGACGAGACACTTCGGCCGCGCGTCGGTCAGCGGCGCCAATCGCGACCCGCAGCCGGCGGCGACGATGACCGCCTGACGGCACTCGGACATCGGCCGATAATGCAGCAACGCAGGCGGCCCGCGCGCCCTGCGCCGCCCACGCGGCCTTTTGCCGCAGTTCTGGCCCTCCTGCGGCGAATCGCCTCGCCGCCACCTCCGCGACTAGAACGCCATCTGGCTGCGGGCCAGGAGCGCGTTCTCGGCCGCGCGATCCGTCCCCCGGGGCGCCGCCGGCGAAGGTGGTGCGCTCGAGGTTGAGCTGCGCCTTGAACACCTTGTTGAGGTACCAGGTGAGCCCGAAGGTGATGGCGCGCGCGCGACGCGCCGACTCTTCCGCGCTGGCCAGCCCCTCGTCGAAGACGTCGCGGTCGATATCGAGCTGGGCGTAGCGCGCGCCGACCTCGAGCGCGCCCCACTTGCCGCGCAGCGGATCGAAGGGGTTTCTCGGCTCGACCGTCTTGTAGGTCGCCTCGTCACCGGTGACCAGGACGGTCAGCGCGGCCGCCCACGCCGAGTGCGCGAACTGGCCGGCCAGCTCGCCCGCGCTCACCTCCTGGCGCGACCAGACGTACTCGGCCAGAAGGCCGAACGGGCCGTCGTACAGGTAGCCCTGGCCGGTCACGCGCAGATGCTCGCCGTCGGCCACCACCGGCATGACCTCCGGATCCGGCGAGGCGTAGGCGAAGATGGCGCTGCCGCCGGCCGTGCGGTACGGCGCGATCTGGGGGCTGTCGGCCGTGCCCAGGCGCTGGCCCCGCGTGGCGGCGACGCCGACGCCGAGGCCGCGCAGCCCGAGGATGCCGGTGTTCGCGAACGGGTGCGCGAACACGCGCCCGACCAGGTCGAAGCGATCGTCCTCGTTCACGTCGACCGACCCCGCGTCCGCCACGCCGTCGAGGATGCCGACCTGGTAGCTCAGCAGGCCGCCGGCCAGGTCGCCGACCAGCTGCACGCCGATGTCGCGGTTGGGCACCAGCTGGGTCGGCAGCGCGCGCTCGACGAACTTGATGTCCACCGCGCTCTGCAGCCGCTCGAGGCCGAACGGCGTCTTGCCCTTGCCGAGGCGCAGGACCGCCCACGGCACGTACCTCACGTCAACGTAGACGTCGAGCACCTGCACCCGCCCGCCGGCCAGGTCGATGAGGAACTTGTAGTCGTAGTGATCCCACAGCGTGCCCTTGAACGAGGGACGCACCCGGCGGAGCTCGAACCGGTCGCTCTGCGCGTCCCCTTCGTCGTCGAGGAAGAAGCGGCCGTCGCCCTGCACGTAGCCGCCGAGCTGGTGCTTCGGCTCCGGTGGTGCCGACGCGTCGACGACCGGCGCGGCCCCCGGCGAGGAAGCAGGCTCCGGCGCGGCCGCGGGCGCACCCGGCGATGCCGGCGCCGACTGCGCGCGGGCCGCGCCGGAGCCGGCGACGAGAGCGCTGAAGAGGAGGACGGCCCGAAGAGATGTGGATTGCGACATGGAGGCTCCAGAGCGTGAAGATGGTCGGCTCCGGTGCGTCCGGTCGCAGAGCTGTGGCTTGGGGGGATGCCGCTCGTCGTCGAGCAGGCGGCGGGCCGCGCGTCAGCCCCTGGACTGCAGGGTCGGCGGCGGGTTGGGACGGAGCTTGTCGGTGCGGTCGATCTGCACCACCTGGCCGTTGTGCACCTGGATGACGACCTCGCCGTAGCGGAGGTCGCGCAGGGCCTCGCCGACGAGGCGGAGCACCTCGCCGAGCGGACTGGTCGTCGCGCTCATGTGGGCCGTCTCATCGATGACGGCCGGTGTCTCCTCGCGGCCTGGGTGTGACGCGGCCTGGGTGTCGGTGAAGACGCGCAGGCGGCGCGGGGTGACCTGCACGCGGTCGCCGACCGCGAGCTGATCGCGGGCCAGCTCCTCGGCCGAGACGGTGGCCTGCAGCGGCCGGCCGGCCGCGTTCTCCAGCTCGAGCCGCACGCTCGGCCCGGCCGCGTTGACCCGCCGGATGGTCGCGGTGAAGCCGGGCGCGTCGGCGCCGTCCTGGCGCGCCAGGGCCAGGTCGTGCGGGCGAATGAAGACGCGCGCGCCGAGCCCATCGGTCCCGTCGGTGCCGTTGCCGGCCGCCTCGAGCGGGACGTCGGCGTCCAGCTCGTCAACCCGCACGCGGCCGTTGGCGACGCGGCCGTGGAAGCGGTTGACGTCGCCCAGGAAGCTCATGACGAACTCGCTGGCCGGGTGGTGGAAGACCTCGTCCGGGGAGCCGATCTGCTCGATGCGGCCCTGGTTCATCACCACCACGCGGTCGGCGACCTCGAGCGCCTCGTCCTGATCGTGGGTGACCAGGATGCTGGTCACGCCGATGTCGGCGTGCAGTCGCCGCAGCCACGCGCGCAGCTCCTTGCGCACGCGCGCGTCCAGCGCGCCGAACGGCTCGTCGAGCAGCAGCACGCGCGGCTCGACCGCCAGCGCGCGGGCCAGCGCCACCCGCTGCCGCTGCCCGCCCGACAGCTGGCTGGGATAGCGGTGCGACAGGCCGTCGAGCTGGACCAGGCGCAAGAGGCGCTCGACGCGCTTGCCGATCTCCTCGCGCGCCGGCCGCACGCGCCGCGGCCGCACGGTCAGACCGAAGGCCACGTTGTGGAACACGGTCATGTGCTGGAACAGCGCGTAGTGCTGGAACACGAACCCGACCCGGCGCTCGTCGCGGCCGTCCTCGTCGCCGAAGTCGACCTTTCCGCTGCCCGGGTCCGGGATGTCGAGCCCGGCCAGGATGCGCAGGAGCGTGGTCTTGCCCGACCCGGACGGGCCCAGCAGGGCCAGCAGCTCGCCGTCCTCGATGGTGAGGCTGACATCGCTCAGCGCCGCGAAGCGGCCGAAGCGCTTGCTCATGCGCTCAAGCGTGATGGGCATGGAAGACCTCCTCGACGGCTGCGACCTGCTCGGGTGGGCGCGAGGCCAGGTCGCTGGCCCGCTCCTGGCGCCGCTCGACCCAGGTCTTGAGCACCAGCGTGAACAGCGCCAGCACCGCGAGCGACGAGGCGACCGAGAAGGCCGCCACGGTGTTGTACTCGTTGTAGAGGATCTCGACGTGGAGCGGCAGCGTGTTCGTCTTGCCGCGGATGTGCCCGGACACCACCGACACGGCGCCGAACTCGCCCATCGACCGCGCGTTGCACAGCACCACGCCGTGCAGCAGCGCCCACTTCACGCGCGGCAGGGTGACGCGCCACAGGATCTGCCAGCCGCTGGCGCCGAGCAGGCGCGCCGCCTCCTCCTGCTCGCGTCCCTGCTCCTCCATGACCGGGATGAGCTCGCGCGCCACGTACGGGAAGGTGACGAAGATGGTGGCCAGCACGATGCCCGGCACCGCGAAGATGATCTGGATGTCGTGGCGGGCCAGGAACGGCCCCAGCCAGCCCTGCAGGCCGAACAGGAGCACGTAGATGAGGCCCGACACCACCGGCGACACCGCCAGCGGCAGGTCGATGAGCGCGGTGAGCAGCGTCTTGCCTCGAAAATCGAAGCGCGCGATGGCCCAGGCCGCGCAGATGCCGAAGACCAGGTTGGCCGGCACGGCGATGGCGGCGACCAGCAGGGTCAGGCGCAGCGCCGCGCTGGCCGCCGGATCGTCGAAGCTGGTCGCATAGGCGCGCCAGCCCCGCGCCAGCGCCTCGGCGAAGATCGAGGCAAGCGGCAGGAACAGCATCAGCGCCAGGAAGACGACGGTGAAGCCGATCAGCGACCAGCGCACCCAGGTCGGCTCGCCCAGCGGAGGGCGGCCCAAGGGGCCAACCGACGGTGTGTCTTTGGCTGGCGACGTGCTCGCCGGGCGAACAAGGCGTCGGGCGTACGCGCGGAGGCCGTGCTGCGCGCGTCGCCTCATGCCGCCGCCTCGCCCTGGCGTCCGGCCCAGCGCTGCAGGAGGTTGATGGCCACCAGCATGACGAACGACACCGCCAGCATCACCATGGCGATCGCGGCGGCGCCGGCGTAGTCGTACTGCTCGAGCTTGCCGATGATGAGGACCGGGGCGATCTCGGTCTTGCCCGGCATGTTGCCGGAGATGAAGACGACCGATCCGTACTCGCCGAGGCCGCGCGCGAAGGCCAGGGCGAACCCGGTCACGCACGCCGGCACCAGGGCGGGCAGGAGCACGCGGCGGAAGGTCTGCCAGCGGCCGGCGCCGAGGCTGGCCGCCGCCTCCTCGGTCTCCCGGTCCAGGTCGGCGATGGCCGGCTGCGCGGTGCGCACCATGAAGGGCAGGCCGATGAAGACCAGCGCGATGACCACGCCGACCCGGGTGAAGGCGGCGCGCACGCCGATCTCCTCCAGGTACTGCCCGACCCATCCGTTGCCGGCCAGGAGCGCGGTCAGGGCCAGGCCGGAGACGGCGGTCGGCAGCGCGAACGGAAGGTCGATGGCGGCGTCGAGCAGCCGCCGGCCGGGGAAGCGGTAGCGGACCAGGGTCCACGCCACCGCCACACCGAGCACGAGGTTGATGAGCGCCGCGCCCAGCGCGGCCAGGAACGAGAGCCGGAGCGAGGCGAACACGCGCGGCTCGCTGACCGTGGCCCAGACGCCGCTCCAGCCCATGTCGCTGCCCTTGATGAGCAGCGCGGAGAGCGGGATGAGGACGATCAGGCTGAGGTAGGTGACCGTGATGCCGAAGGTCAGCCCGAAGCCGGGCAGCACCGTCCGTTGTCGGATGAGCGCCATATGTCTGTCGCGGATGTGAGGTGTCTGTCGGCTGCGCCGCTCAGCGCCCCGGCTGGTAGATCGAGTCGAAGACGCCGCCGTCGTCGAAGTGGGTGCGCTGGGCCTGCTTCCAGCTGCCGAAGGCGTCGTCGATGCGGACCAGCTCGAGCCTGGGGAATCTCTTCAGCAGCTCGGGCGGCACGGTCTCGGGCTTGCTGGGCCGGTAGTAGTGGCGCGCCGCCAGCGTCTGTCCCTCGGGCGAGTAGAGGTGCTCGAGGTAGGCGCGCGCGACCTCGGCGTTGCCGTGCTCGGCGGCGCGCTTGTCGACGACCGCGACCGGCGGCTCGGCCAGGATCGACACCGACGGCACCACGATCTCGATCTTGTCCGGGCCCAGCTCCTCGACCGCGAGGAAGGCCTCGTTCTCCCATGCCAGCAGCACGTCGCCGATGCCGCGCTGGACGAAGGTCTGGGTCGAGCCGCGCGCGCCGGAGTCGAGCACCGGCACCTTCTTGAACACATCGGCCACGAAGGCCTTCGCCTTCTCGTGGGCGGCCGCCACCGCGTCGCGCTTGCCCGGGTCCTTGAGCGCGGCCAGATCGCCGAGCTCTCGCTTCAGGACGAACGCCCACGCGGCCAGGTAGTTCCAGCGCGCGCCGCCCGAGGTCTTCGGGTTGGGCGTGATGATCTGGAGATCGGGCCGGGCCAGGTCGCCCCAGTCCTTGATCCCCTTCGGGTTGCCCTTGCGGACCAGGAACACGATCGTCGACGTGTACGGCGCGCTCCGCGCGGGCAGCCGCTTCTGCCAGTCACCGGCCAGGAGGCTGCTCTTCTCCGCGATCGCGTCGATGTCGTAGGCCAGCGCGAGCGTCACCACGTCGGCGGCCAGGCCGTCGATGACGGCGCGCGCCTGCTTGCCGGAGCCGCCGTGCGACATCTCGACGGTCACCGACTGCCCGGTCTTCTCCTTCCAGACCTTGGCGAAGGCCGGGTTGAAGTCCTTGTACAGCTCGCGGGTCGGATCGTACGAGACGTTGAGCAGGGTGACCGAGCCGCCCTTGCCGCCCTCGCCGGCGGCCTCGGCCTGGTCCGACTTGCCGCAGCCGCCGAAGGCCAGGAGCATGAGGACCGCGAGGCCGAACGACAGCACGGCTGCCGTCAGCGATTCAGCCGGGCTCAGCCGGCGCTGCGGAGAGAACATGGCGGGGGGCAGGAGCAAGCCCCGGGCCGTCTCGCCGCGCCGCGTGATTCAGGCGAGTTATCTCGAATCAGAGATCTGCGGTTAGCATATATCCTATTTTCGGCGTGATTTATGGGCGAAGTTCTGCTCTTTTCATCCTCAAGAAGGATGGCATCTGCTGGCGGCAGACGGGCGCGCGGGCGCTCCGGTCGGGTCGGCCGCGCCGGGCGGCGCGAGGACGCCGACGAGGAGCGGCGCGAGGGCGCCGCGCCGCCGGCAACGCTGGCCGATCGCGACGGCCTCGACGATCGCGTGATCGGCGCCGAGGGCGGGCTGCGCCAGGTCATGGAGCGGGTGGCGCAGGTGGCGCGCTCGACCGCGCCGGTGCTCATCCTGGGCGAGACCGGATCCGGCAAGGAGGTCATCGCGCGCGCCATCCACGCCCAGTCGGCGCGCGCGTTCGGCCCCTTCATCCGCGTCAACTGCGGCGCGCTGCCGACCGAGCTCATCGACTCGGAGCTGTTCGGACACGAGCGCGGCAGCTTCACCGGCGCCATGGCGACGCGCCGGGGCTGGTTCGAGCAGGCTCACCGCGGCACGCTGCTGCTCGACGAGATCGGCGAGCTCAGCCTGGCCGCGCAGGTGCGCCTCCTGCGCGTCCTGCAGGATGGAGTGATGCAGCGCGTGGGCGGCGAGAAGCAGCTCGCCGTCGACGTGCGCCTCGTCGCCGCGACCCACCGCGATCTGGCCGACATGGTCCGGCGCGGCCGCTTCCGCCACGACCTCTGGTACCGGATGGCGGTGTTCCCGATCGCGATGCCCTCGCTGCGCGAGCACGCCGAGGACATCCCGGCCATGGCCGAGCACTTCACCCGCCGCGCCGCGGCCCGCTTCGGCGTGCCGTACCGCGCGCCGAACGAGCGAGACCTGGCGCTGCTTGTCGCCTACGCCTGGCCCGGCAACGTGCGCGAGCTGGCCGCGGTCATGGACCGCGCGGTGCTGCTCGGCGAGGGCCAGCGCCTCGAGGTGGCGCGGGCGCTGGGCGGGCCGTCGCCATCGTCGCCGGGATTGCCGCCGCTCTCGCCCCACGCGGCGGCCGCGCCGTACGCGCCCGCACCGCCCGGAATCGATGCGGCGCCGCGACCGGACGAGATCGAGCCGCTCGACGACGTGGTGCACAGACACATCGCGCGCGCGCTGGCCGCCACCCACGGGCGAGTGGACGGCCCGTTCGGCGCGGCCCGGCTGCTGCGCATCAACCCGCACACCCTGCGCGCGCGCATGCGCAAGCTGGGTGTGGACTGGCGCCGCTTCCGCGACCGCTGACGCCGGGCTCGCTGAAGGTGCACCGAGGCGAGCCCTGGGGTTAGATTGCGGCATGGACCTCGCCAGCCTGCACGCTCGCCTCCGCGACCTGCTCGGTCCCGGAGCCTCCGCCGTGGCCGTCGCCTTCGTCGACGAGCCGCCTCCCGGTCTGCCCCACGTCGACCGCAGCGTCCCGTCCGGCTGCACGTTCTGGAAGCTGGCCGCCGACGGCCACGCCTTCTACACCGACCCGGCCGATCACCACGGCTGCCCGGTCGGCGCGCACACTCACGGGCTGCCGCCCGGGCCCGACGGGGGCGCGGCGCTCATCGACATGATCAAGCTGATGGTGGGCCTCGACTACCTGCGCGAGAGCGAGGTCGCCGACATCCCGACGCTGGCCGGCGGATTCCGCCACGCTGTCTACGCGCCGCTCGCCGCCTCGCCGGTCGCGCCGGACGTCGTCATCCTGCGCGGCAGCGCGCGCCAGATGATGCTGGCCGCCGAGGCCGCGCGCGCGGCCGGCATCGAGGGCGCCGCGCCGGTGCGCGAGCGGCCGACCTGCGCGGTGATCGCCCAGGTCGTGGCCAGCGGGCGCGCGCAGCCCAGCTTCGCCTGCGCCGGCAACCGCGTGTACACCGGCCTGGGCGAGGGAGAGGTCTACTTCGCCGTGCCCGGCGGCCGCCTGGAGGCGTTCGTCGACCGGCTGGCCGCAGTCGCCGCCGCCAACGAGAAGCTCGTCGACTTTCACCGGGCGCGCGCCGGCGCTTGAGCCGCGTCAGGGAGCTCGGCGGCGATCACGGGCGATCGATCGGCGTCACGGCTCAGGGCTCGCAGTAGAGCACCTTCTTCGTGAAGACGTCGGTCCGGATTCCCCACGACGAGTAACTGCCGGTGCACGGGTTGGCGATCGCGCCGCCGACCGGCTCTCCCACATCGTCGTAATACACGATCGCGTAGCCTTGCCCGGGCGGCGAGGCCAAGGCGATGCCGGCTCCCGCGGTGCCGGCCAGAGACAGCGAGAGGAGAGCGATCCTTGCCAGACGCATGTTGGTACCTCCTGTGAGCGATCGAATCCGCGGCGGCTACCTGCCGCCCGGTGCACTGGATGATAGTGCGAGGCTGGCCGAGGCTGGCCGCTTTCGACGCCCGGGTGACGGTCCCTGCGCCAGGCGGTGAAACACCCGCTTCAGGTGTTTCGTTCCACCCGATGCACCCGCTGTTCGAGGCGCGCGGATCTGGATCTGGATGAGCGCGGTCAGGGCAGCTCGGCGGCGATCTTCTCGCTCGCCACCCACAGCTTGCGCGCCAGCTCCGCGTCGCGGCCGTGCCGGCTGGGCCGGGCCGGGTTGCAGTGCGAGAGGTACTGGCCCGAGTACTGCTTCGCGTCCGGGTGGGTGGCCGCGTAGAGCTGCGTGGCCGCTCCCTGCGGGATCGACTTGAAGCCGATGGGCCCCGCCACCGCCATCCCGATCCGCACCACCGGGCTCATGTGGCGGGCCAGGTCGGTCTTGATCACGCCCGGGTGGACCGAGTACGCGGTGCGCTCGCTGCCGGCGAAGCGCCGGCCCAGCTCTGCGGCGAAGAGGAGATTTGCCAGCTTGGACTGGCCGTAGGCGGTCCAGCCGCGGTATCCGGCCGCGCCGCTCAGGTTGTCGAGCTCGATGCCGGTCGCCGGCGCGCTGCGGTGCGCCTCGCTGCTCAGCATCACCACGCGCCCGTCGTCGGCCAGCCGGTCGAGCAGCCCGGTGACAAGGATGAAGTGGCCGATGTGGTTGGTAAGGAACTGCAGCTCGTAGCCGTGCTTCTGCTTGAGCCGGGGCAGCGCCATGATGCCGGCGTTGCAGATGATGGCCGTCAGCGGGCGGTCGAGCGCGCGCACCGACGCGACGCAGGCGCGCACCGACGACGGCTCCGACAGCTCGCAGGCAAGCGGCGTGGCCTTGCCGGCGGCGCCGGCCTCCTCGATGGCCGCGGACGCCTTGTCGGCGGTGCGCGCGGTGGCGATGACGTGCGCGCCGCGCACCGCCAGCACGCGCAGGGTCTCGCGGCCGAGCCCGGCGTTGCACCCGGTCAGCAGCACCGTCTTGCCCGACAGGTCGCGCCCGGCGGTGACCTCCTCCGCCGTGCTGCCGTAGCCGAAGCCGTTCTCGCCCTTGCCCTTGAGCAGCGACACAAGTGACATGGGCGCTAGCCTACCTCGGCGAGCGCCGCGCCTGGCCCCGCCGGCGCGTCCTGTCGCAGCGCCTCGGCCCACAGGCGCTCGAAGTGGGCGATGCGCGCCTCCAGCTGCGACGAGTGCACGCCGGCGGGCAGGCCATGCGCCTGCAGGCCGCGCTGCACCCGCTGCACCACCGCGATGTCCTGCTCGGTGGTGCGCAGGAACGCCTGGCGGCGGAACTCGCGCAGCGGCGATCCGTCCGGCTGATCGTCGTACGAGCGGACGAAGAGCCGCAGGCGGTCGAGCGCGACCGGGTCGACCCGGATGTAGGTCAGGTCGCCCGGCGTCAGCACCGGGACCAGGTTGGGGAAGACCGAGCCGAAGCGGATCCGGGCCCGGCCCAGCTCCGGCGGCACGTAGGCCGGGTTGACGTCGGCCATCGAGTACGCGCCGTGCGGCTCGAGCGTCGTCTCGCCGGAGCCGAACACGAGGAGGTCGGTCAGGACGTCGTGGACGAACTCGATGTGATAGCCGTCGTTGGCGTTCTCGACGAAGAGCTTCCAGTTGGCGTCGACCTCGAAGCTGAGCTCCCAGGCCAGGCTCCACGCGCCGGCCCCGGCCGCCGTCAGCGCCTCCGGTAGCTGGCCGAGCCAGACGGCCAGGTCGGGCGCCGCCGGATCCAGGCAGGCGAAGATCATCGGCCCGGCGGTGCCGACCCGCACCGGCACCAGCCCGCGCTCCGACAGATCGCACTGGAACTCGTCGCGGTACGGCACCCCGATGAGTCGACCGTCGGTGCCGTAGCTCCAGGCGTGGTACGGGCAGCGCAGCTGGCGCTCGCAGTGGCCGCTGCCCTCGACCAGCTGGGCGCCGCGGTGGCGGCAGGCGTTGAGGAAGCCGCGCAGCTCGCCGCTGTCGCGGTCGCGGATGAGCAGGATCGGGGTGCGGCCGATCGACCCGGCCACGAAGTCGCCCGGGCCGGGCAGGTCGATCAGGTCCGCGACGTGGACCCAGCTGCGCGCGAAGATGGCGCGCTGCTCGAGCTCGAACAGGGCAGGGGAGTGAAAGGCGCGCGGCGGCACCAGCATGCCCGGCGCGGGCGGAGCCAGATCGTCTTCGAATGTCGCGCGGTCACTCGCGAGTGGGAGAGCCAGACGAGGTTGCATCGGATGTCTCCTTGCTGTCGTGATCGGTCGCCGGGCGCGCCGGCCGCTCGAGCCCGCGCAGCCTGGCCTCCACCTCGGCGGCGAACGGCCCGCGCGCGACGCCGAGCAGGAGGTGGCACATGCCGGACAGGGCGGCGTGGCGAAAGCCGTCGAGGTCGAGGTCGTCCGCGCCCCACGCCAGGAACGCGGCGATGTAGAGCCCGAACATGTGCGTCGCCACCTCGGTCGGGTCGGCGAAGTCGGCCAGCTGACCGGCCGCCTTGGCCGCGCTCAGGTTCGAGGCCATGGCGGCGATGTAGCCCTCCTCGGTGCGGCGGCGCATCGCGCGCGCCTCGGGCGAGGTCAGGAACAGGCGCATGAGCTGGCGGTAGAACTCGGGTGACTCGGTCACCACGCGCATGCCGGCCTCGAAGGCGGCCATGCCGCGCGCGAAGAAGCTCTCGCCGCCGCTCGACAGCTCCGCCGCCACCCGCCCGACCGACGACTCCATCTCGGCGGTGAGGATCGCGTCCTTGCTGCCGAACAGGTTGTAGAGGGTCGGCACCGACACGCGCGCGGCGCGGGCCAGGTCGCGCATGGTGAGGCCGTCGTAGCCGCGCTCGGCGACCAGACGTCGCGCCGCCGCCCGGATCCGCTCGCGCCGCTCGGCCTTGTGTTCCTCGAGGAGTCCCATCTTGAACGTGTTCAAAACATAGAACGCGTTCAAATTCGGCGCAAGGAGAATCTGGGCGGCCGAAGAACGCGGTCCGCCGCAACCTGGTAAAGCGACGAAACCAGCGAGGATACCCAGGCGTGGTGCGCGTCCCCATCATGGTCAAGCTGCTGGCTGCCTTCACGGTGCCAACAGCGCTCCTGTTCGGGCTGTTCGCGTTCGTCGCCCACGAGGTGATGCGCCAGGAGCTGGAGGCGGAGCTGGGCACGCGCCTGGCCGCGGTCGCTGCGCTGGCCGCCACCCGCCTGAGCGGCACCAACCTGGCCGAGCTCGAGCCGGGCGACGAGCGGCACCTCATCTACACCGGCGCGCGCGGCCGGCTTCAAGAAGCGGCGCGCGCCACCGGCGTCGTGCGGATCTACGTCTTCGATCGCAGCTTCCGCTCGCGCGTCGACACCTCGACCGACGTCCCGATCGGCAGCACCTACTACCACGCCGAGCTCGACCGCCACGAGCTGGCCCGCGTGTTCGAGCGCGGCGAGGCGGTGTCGTCGGTGCTGTTCCAGGGCCAGAGCGGGCGGCTGTACAAGGCCGGCTACGCCCCGGTCTACGCGTCGGACCGCGACCGCCGCGTGGTGCTGGCCATCGGGGTCGACGCGCCGGCCGACCTTCTTCGAGCGCCTCGCCGATCTGCGCCGCAACCTGCTCATGTACGGAGTCGGCTCCGCGCTGGCCATGGTCCTGGTCGCGGTCGTCGTCGCCGTGCTGATCACGCGCCCGGTGCGGCAGCTGGCCGACGCCGCCGAGCGCATCGGCCACGGCGATCTGGCCCGGCCGGTCGAGCGCCAGTCGCGCGACGAGATCGGATTTCTGGCCGAGACGATGGATCGCATGCGGCGCGACCTGCGCCAGCGCGACGAGCGCATGCAGCAGATGCTGTCCGGCATCGCGCACGAGGTGCGCAACCCGCTGGGCGGCATCGAGCTGTTCAGCGGCATCCTGCGCGAGGAGCTGGCGCCGGGCGACGAGCGCCGCGCCCACGTCGAGCGCATCGAGCGCGAGGTCGGCTACCTGAGCGCGGTGGTGGCCGAGTTCCTGGACTACGCGCGCCGCCCGCAGCCGGAGCTGGCCGCGGTCGAGCTGGCCCCGCTGGCCGAGGCGATCTGCGAGCTGGAGGCGGCCGAGGCCGAGCGCAGCGACGTGGTGCTGTCGCGCCAGGTGCCCGACGGGCTGGCCTGCCGCGGCGACCAGGTGCAGCTGCGCCGCGCGCTGCACAACCTGGTCAAGAACGCGGTGCAGGCGGCCGCCGACCGGCCGCCCGGCTCGGTCGCGATCGTCGCGGAGCCGGACCCGGACCAGGAAACGGTCTGCCTCACCGTCGAGAACAGCGGCGCGCCGATCCCGGACGAGGTGCGCGAGCGCATGTTCGAGCCGTTCTTCACCACGCGCGAGAAGGGGACAGGCCTCGGGCTGGCGTTCGCGCGCGAGATTGTGCTGGACCACGGCGGTACCATCGAGGTCGACTCGATGGCCGGCGGCACCCGCTTCACCCTGCGCCTGCGCCGCGCCTGAGCCGCGCGAGTCGACGCAGAGGTCATGACAATGGCGACCATCCTCATCATCGACGACAACGAGACCATCCGCGAGGGGCTGGCCCACACGGTGCGCAAGATGGGGCACGAGGCGCTGCTGGCCGCCAGCGGCGACGACGGGCTGGCCCAGCTCAAGGCGGCCGGCGAGGTCGACTTCGTCATCACCGATCTCGCGCATGGAGGGGATGGACGGGGTCAACGTGCTGCGCCGGGTGTCGGCGCTCGATCGCGACGTGCCGACCATGATCATCACCGCGTTCGGCACCGTCGAGACCGCGGTCGAGGCGATGAAGCTGGGCGCGTTCGACTTCCTGACCAAGCCGTTCGCCCCCGAGGTGGTGCGGCTCAAGGTCGAGCGCGCCCTCGAGCTGGCCGGCGCGCGCCGCGCCCGCCGCCGCCTGGAGGCGCAGAACGAGTACCTGCGCGGGCAGGCGGAGGAGCGCTACCAGTTCGCCGAGCTGGTCGGCGGCTCGGAGAAGATGAAGAAGGTGTTCCGCACCGTCGAGCGGGTGGCGCCGACCGACTCGTCGGTGTTCATCGCCGGCGAGAGCGGCACCGGCAAGGAGCTGGTCGCGCGCGCCGTGCACAACCTGAGCAAGCGCGCGTCGGGGCCGTTCATCAAGGTCAACTGCGGCGCGCTGACCGAGACGCTGCTCGAGTCGCGAGCTGTTCGGCCACGAGCGCGGCGCCTTCACCGGCGCGGTCAAGACCAAGCTGGGCCGCTTCGAGCTGGCCGACGGCGGCACGCTGTTCCTCGACGAGATCGGCGACGTGCCGCCTGTCGATGCAGGTCAAGCTGCTGCGCGTGCTGCAGGAGCAGGAGTTCGAGCGGGTGGGCGGCGAGCAGACGATCAAGGTCGACGTGCGCGTGGTGTCGGCGACCCACAAGGATCTCGAATGCGGAGGTGGCGGGCGGGCGCTTCCGCCAGGACTTCTACTACCGCCTGCACGTGGTGCCGCTCGAGCTGCCGCCGCTGCGCGACCGGCGCGACGACATGCCGCTCCTGGTCCAGCACTTCATCGCCAAGCTGGGACCGAAGACGAACCCGGCGGTGCGCGCCATCGCCGACGACGCGCTCGGCCGGCTCATGGCGTACGGCTGGCCGGGCAACGTGCGCGAGCTGGAGAACGTCATCGAGCAGGCGCTGGTCTTCGCCGACGGCGCCAGCATCGGCGTGGCCGCGCTGCCCGGCTTCCTGCAGGGCGCGGTGGAGGACCGGCTCGAGGTGCCCGCACGAGATGTCGCTGCCCGAGATCCTCGAGGACCTCGAGCGCCAGCTCATCCTCAAGGCCTTCCGCAAGGCCAACGGGGTCAAGACCGAGACCGCGCGCCTGCTCGGCATCAAGACCAGCGCGCTCTACTACAAGCTCGACAAGTACGGCATCTCGTAGGCAGGCGGCCGTGCTGTCCCGAAACCGGCGCAACCCCGTGAATGGACGACGCGCCAGGTCGTCGAAAAACTGAGGCTGGCGGGGTGTCGAACGCCGCTTTTGCCTCCTCCAGCCCCGATCCTGCACGTGAAATGACACACACTTGCAGGTGGCATAGCGCCTGCTTCACCTCGACCGGGAGGGCCTCTCCGTCTCCCTTCGAGTCTTTCGTCTCGTGCTCGCTCGCATCGTCATCCCGCTGATCATGGCCGCCTCGATCGCGCTCGGTCCGTCGCCGGCGATGTCGCAGGCGAACCGACCGGTCGCCGCGCAGTCCGCGCCCGCGACCGATCGCGCGGCGGCCGACACGTCGCGGCTCGAGCGCGCGCGCCTGCAGAAGCTGTCGGAGAAGCGCATGCTCGAGCGCGCCTACGAGGCCCAGCTGCGCGAGCTGGACCGGCTCAAGCGCAGCCGCGCGTCGTGGAACCGCGACCGCCAGATCCGCAGCCGCAAGGCCGAGTCGCAGAGCACCGCCGCGCGCCTGTCGCGCGCCGACTCCGAGCTGCGCACCATCGACGAGCTGCTCCGCCGCCAGCGCCGCGCGCTGCTGGCCGCCCTCGACCGCGAGTCGGCGACGCGGCCGTCGCCGGCGCGGCAGGCCGCGCTCGATCGCATGCGCGCGCAGGTGACCGCCGCGCTCAAGCCGCGCGTTCGCAAGATCCTGGTCCCGGACGATACGCTCGACGAGATGGCCGATCCGGAGGAGCTGACCGAGCAGATCGCGCTCATCCAGCAGGCCGAGGCGGAGCTGCGCCGCGAGCGCGAGGCGCTGCGCCAGCGCGAGGATCGCTACGCCCGCATGACCCGCCTGCGCCAGCAGCGCGAGCGCGCCGGCGAGATGAACGAGCTGGAGGAGGAGCTGGGCCGGCGCACCGGACGCGCCGAGCGCACGCCGACCGCGGCCGGCGGGCAGGGCGACCGCGACGAGAGCACCGCCGAGCCGGGCTCGGGCTCCGACTACAGCGGCGGCGGTTCCGCCGGCGGCGGCGACGACGGCCCGACCGAGGGCGGGGATTCCGGCGCGGGCGGCGGCGTCAACGAGGACGGCGGGTTCGAGCAGAGCTCGATCCTGCTGACCGACGTCGTCGACTCCGGCACCATCGATGCGCTGCGCCGCGCCGGCCGCTCGTCGTCGCCGGGCCGGCGCGCCGACGCCGCGGCCCGCGCGCGCAAGCAAGTGGAGGCGCGCCTGCAGCGGCTCGAGCGCAGCCGCGCCATCATCCAGCGCCACCTGGGCAAGCTCCGTCAGGGCCAGTGAAGCGCGCGCGCACTGCCACCTGTGTCGCCCTCGCCGCCGGTCTCGCCGGCGCCGCGCCGGCCTCCGCCCAGGATGCGAGCGCGCCCGAGGACCGCGGCGACTGGGGCCTGCAGCTCGAGGCCGGCTCCGAGTACGACAGCAACGTGCACCGGCGAGAGCAGGGCGACGGCGAGATGCGGGACGTGGACGGCGCGCCGCTGGCTCGCCTGGGCGCGCGCCACCGCCTGAGCTGGCGGCGCACGCCGCGCGAGCGCTTCACGCTGTCGAGCCACGGCGGTCTCAAGCTGTTCGCCACCGAGTCGGGCCAGACCGAGAACGTCGCCGTGCTGTCCGCCGAGGGCGGCTACGAGTGGGCCATACGCAGCCGCGGCGCCGTGTTCGGCCTGACCGGCAGCTACTACGACGCCATCCCCTACGAGCTGGCCGAGCCGGACGAAGACGAGGATCGCGGCGCCGGGCGCCACTTCCGCACCGGCATGGGCGAGGCAAGCGCCACCCTGATCGGGCCCGGCGGCCACCGCGTCGCGGCGGTGGCCGGCTATCGCCTCTTCCACTACAAGCCGGACCCGATCTTCGACTGGGACGGGGGCCACGTCGGCCTCATCTACCAGGGGACGTTCTGGCGCGGCGATCCGGACCAGGAGGACGACGCCGGGTCGGTCGAGATCAGCGCCGGCTACCGGGTGGAGCGCCGCGACTACGACACGCAACGCGCGCACCAGCGCCTGCGCCGACCCGGACAGCCCCGACCCGCTCTGCTCGGGCGCGACCGGGCTGGAGCGCGCCGACCTCAACCACTCGCTGGCCGCCGAGGTGGTCTACACCGGCCGCCGCATCTACAGCGCGCGCTACGAGCTGACGGTCAACGACTCGAACAGCTTCGGCGAGACCCTGGTGCGGCAGCGGCTGCGGCTCGGCTTCACCACCGAGCTCGTGCGCGAGCTCTACCTCACCGCCGAGGCGACCGCGCTGGTCCACATCTATCTCGATCCGCTGCTGATCGCGCGCGACGAGCAGGCGCTCACCTTCGTCTCCATCGACGAGGAGAACCGCAACTCGCTCAGCCTCCACCTGTCGCGCGCGCTCAGCCGGACCTGGGCCCTCGAGGGCCGCTACGCCATCTACTCCAACGAGTTCACCAACCAGGAGCTGACCTTCCGCCGGCAGACGGTCTACCTGGGGGTGGTGTACCGCTACGAGCAGTAGTCCGCCGGGGGCGCGGTCGCACCGGGGGCCGGGTTGTGTTACGCCTCCTGCGTGCATCGCCTGCTGCTTCCACTCCTCCTCGCGCTGGCCGCCGCCCTGGCGGCCTGCGAGCACCCGACCACCGAGCAGTGCCAGCGCATGTGCTGGCGCTACAACGAGCTGGCGTTCTGGGAGCGGTTCGACGCCGAGTCGAGGAGCCTGACGCCGGAGGAGCGGGAGAAGCTGCGGGCCGAGCGGAAGAAGACCTGGACCGAGATGTCGTCGCGCAAGTTCGATCCGCGGCTGGAGAACTGCATCCGCGACTGCCGCCGCGGCGCCTCGCCGGACGACGCCGCCTGCGTCGAGAAGGCGCGCACCACGGCCGAGGCGCGCGAGTGCCCCGGCCTCGAGTAGCGAGTCGATAGCCGCGCGGCGCCGAAAAAGCCAGAGGCGATGCCCGCGTCGCGAGCATCGCCTCTGTCGTTTACCGTTCAGACCGAGAGGGTAGGGACTAGAAGTCCTCCATCCCGCCCATGCCGCCGTGGCCGTGGCCCGCGTGTCCGCCGCCGCCCTTCTCTTCCTTCTTGGGCTTCTCGGCGATCAGCGCCTCGGTGGTGAGCAGGAGGCCGGCCACCGACGCCGCGTTCTGCAGCGCGGTGCGGACCACCTTGGTCGGGTCGATGACGCCGGCCTCGACCAGGTCCTCGTACTCGTCGGTCTGCGCGTTGTAGCCGAACGCGCCCTTCGCCGTTCTTCACCTTCTCCACGATGATCGAGCCGTCCCAGCCGGCGTTCTGGGCGATCTGGCGCAGCGGCTCCTCGCAGGCGCGGCGCACGATCTTCACGCCGAACTGCTGCTCCTCGTCGAGCTTGAGGTCCTCGAGGTTCTTGAGCGAGCGCAGCAGCGCCACGCCGCCGCCGGGGACGATGCCCTCCTCGACCGCCGCGCGGGTCGCGTGCAGCGCGTCCTCGACGCGCGCCTTCTTCTCCTTCATCTCGATCTCGGTGGCCGCGCCGACGCGGATGACCGCGACGCCGCCGACCAGCTTGGCCAGGCGCTCCTGCAGCTTCTCGCGGTCGTAGTCGCTGGTGGTGTCCTCGATCTGCACGCGGATCTGCTTCACGCGCGCCTCGATGTCGGCCTTCTTGCCGGCGCCGTCGACGATCGTGGTGTTGTCCTTGTCGACCTTGATGCGCTTGGCCTTGCCCAGGTCGTTGAGGGTCAGGTTCTCGAGCTTGAGGCCGAGGTCCTCGGTGATGGCCTGGCCGCCGGTCAGGACGGCGATGTCCTTCAGCATCTCCTTGCGGCGATCGCCGAAGCCGGGCGCCTTGACCGCGCACACCTTGAGGGTGCCGCGCAGCTTGTTGACCACCAGCGTGGCCAGCGCCTCGCCGTCGACGTCCTCGGCGATGATGAGCAGCGGCTTGCCGCTCTTGGCCACCTGCTCGAGCAGCGGCAGGAGGTCCTTCATCGACGAGATCTTCTTCTCGTGGATCAGGATGAGCGCGTCCTCGAGCACCGCCTCCATGCGCTCGGCGTCGGTCACGAAGTAGGGCGACAGGTAGCCGCGGTCGAACTGCATGCCCTCGACCACGTCCAGCTCGGTGTCCATGGTCTTGGCCTCCTCGACCGTGATGACGCCTTCCTTGCCCACCTTCTCCATGGCGTCGGCGATCATCTTGCCGATCGCCTCGTCGCCGTTGGCGGAGATGGTGCCGACCTGGGCGATCTCCTTGTGGCCCTTGGTCGGCTTGGACAGCTTCTTGAGCGACTCGATGACCCGGGCCACGGCCGCCTCGATGCCGCGCTTGATCTCCATCGGGTTGTGCCCGGCGGCGACCAGCTTCGAGCCCTCGCGGAAGATCGCCTGGGCGAGCACGGTCGCGGTGGTGGTGCCGTCGCCGGCGGCGTCGGAGGTCTTGGAGGCGACCTCCTTGACCATCTGCGCGCCCATGTTCTCGAACTTGTTCTCGAGCTCGATCTCCTTGGCGACGGTGACGCCGTCCTTGGTGACCGTGGGCGCGCCCCACGACTTCTCGATGACGACGTTGCGGCCGCGCGGGCCCAGCGTGACCTTGACCGCGTTGGCCAGGGTGTTGACGCCGTGCATGATGTGGGCGCGGGCCGCCTCGTGAAAGATGATTTCCTTGCTAGCCATTCTCGAGTCCTTTCCTCGCTCTCGAACTACTTCTCGATCACGCCGAGGACCTCGTCCTCGCGGAGGATGAGGTGCTCGACGCCGTCCACCTTGATCTCGGTGCCGGAGTACTTGCCGAACAGGATCCGGTCGCCCTTCTTCACGTCGAGCGGGCACCAGGGTGCCGTCCTCCAGACGCTTGCCGTTGCCGACCGCGATGACCTCGCCCTCGAGCGGACGCTCCTTGGCGGTGTCGGGGATGATGATCCCGCCCTTGGTCTTCTCCTGCTCCTCGACGCGGCGGACCAGGAGCCGGTCCTGAAGTGGACGAACTTTCATGTGAGCCCTCTCTTGTGGCGTGTTTCGACCCGGAGATTCGGGATGTTAGGTGAACTTTGTTAGCACTCACCTCGGCCGAGTGCTGGCAGCGGCGCAATGGTAAGGTCGCGCCCGTGGCGCGCAACCCCTAACGAGCCGAATTTTTGGCCGTCGTCACAGGCGGCACCGGGTAGCCTGATGTAGGTCGATAGACACTCATTGCAACTACCGCTACCTGGAGGCTCGCTGAACCGGCTGCACCGACCGGCGCCGATAGAACCGATTGAAATCGCCGGGAGCGGGCCGAAAGATCGATGCATGAGCGTCACGACTCACTCATCGGTTGAAGGCTTCTTCCACGAGGTGCTCGCTGAAGCCATGGATCGGGAGGGTGTGGAGGCGTCGGAGTCCACCGAGTTCTATCTGGTCGGACTCCTTGGGGAATACGCGAAGGCGCGCATCCCGGACGAGCCGCTCTCCCTGCGGCTCGTCGGCACCAGCGCGGCCGACGCCGCCGAGCGGGTGAAGGCGCTCAAGGAGGTCGGCGACACGTCGCTCTATCTGACTGGTTTCTTTGCCGATTCTCTGCAGCGGAAGCTGGTCGGGGTCGATTACTACGTGGGCCTGGGTCAGGCGGCCTACCGGGAGCTGTCGCAGCGCCTGGGGACCTCGTCGGTGCGCGACGTCTACCAGGAGCTGGCCGGCAAGTTCCCCCGCTTCGTCGACGTGCTGTCCGAGATCCGCCGGCACACCACCTTCCTGGGTCAGGACGTGGTCCGGCTGTACGAGGAGTGGCTGCGGACCCGCTCGGACTGGGTGGAGAACCGCCTGCGCGCGCTCGGCGTGATGGTCCAGGGCGGCGGCGACCAGGAGCCGCGGCGGCGGGCTCCTTCACTAGGCCGCCAGCCCATGCTGCAGAAGCTACAGCGCGGTCTGGAGAAGATGTACCGCATCGAGACCGACACCTGCGTGTCCGACTTCCTCATCGACGCCGAGATGCGCGAGCGCCTGGGCGTGGCGCGCGCTCCGCGCGAGCAGCTGCTGGTCACCGAGGACGCCGAGGGCCTGTCGGTCGGCCTGTTCGTGGACGACGCGGCGCTGTCGAACCTCGAGCGCCACGATCCCGGGCGCCGGCTCGACGATCGCAACCTGGGCGACTTCCTGCTCGCCATCGAGGGCGTGAGCCACTTCGTCTACGTCTGCTGGCGGGCCACGCACGACGCGCGGGTCAGCGCGCTCGAGCTGGAGCTGCAGGCCGAGGTCGACAAGTACGTCACCTGTCTTCTGTGCGGCGAGGGCGGCGCGCGGCGCTCGGCCGAGCTGCGGCGGCGCCTGTTCGACGACATCCGCTACGAGGAGGACCTCGACGACGAGGAGCGCAGCCGCTACGAGGTGGCCAACGCCAACGCGCATCGCTACAGCGCGTCGCTCGAGCGCCGCTTCGTGCGCACGGCGCGCATCGCCGACATGCTCGACGAGCTGCGCCGCTTCTATCGCATGTCGCTGGACGGCAAGCTGGAGCGCTGCCGCGCCGCCTAGCCGCTCGACTACGTATTTATCCGGCCAGCACGTCGCCGGCTAAAGACATACCCTCGGTCGCCCTTCGGGCTCACTCGGCTAGCAGCCGTTGACCTCTCCCCCGACGCAAACCTACACTCGCGACCTCGCATGGCCCGCGTCCTCTATCTCCTGTACGGCGTCGTGGTCTACGTGCTCTTCGTCGGCACGTTCCTCTACGCCGGTCGGGTTCGTCGAGAACACGCACCTCAGGCTGGCCGGCGACCTGTACCTGGTGCCCAAGAGCATCGACTTCGGCGGGCCGTACTCGCACTGGGCCGTGGCGCTGGTCATCGACCTGGCGCTGCTCGCGCTGTTCGCGGTGCAGCACAGCGTCATGGCGCGCAGGCGGTTCAAGGAGGTGTGGACGCGCGTGGTGCCGGCGCCGATCGAGCGCTCCACCTACGTCCTGTTCGCCAGCCTGTGCCTCATCGTGCTGTTCATCTTCTGGCGCCCGATGATCCACGTGCGTGTGGGCGGTGGAGAACACCGCGCTCATCCGCATCATCCAGGGCCTGTCGCTGCTCGGATTCGCCATCGCGCTGGTGGCCACCTTCCTCATCAGCCACCCCGACCTGTTCGGCCTGCGCCAGGTGGTGCTGCACCTGCGCGGTGTGCAGGCCGAGTCGCCCGGCTTCGTGACGCCCGGCCTCTACAAGTTCGTGCGCCACCCGATCTACCTCGGGTTCACGCTCGCGTTCTGGGCCGCGCCGGTCATGACCACCGGGCGCCTCCTGTTCGCGGCGACCACGCTCGCGTACATCCTGCTGGCCATTCGCCTCGAGGAGCGCGACCTGGTGCGCGACCACGGCGACGAGTACCTCGAGTACCGCCGGCGCGTCGGGATGCTGCTGCCGCTCAAGCGCGGCCGCTGAGCATGGGGGCGGCCGGCGCCGCCCTCATCCCGAGGGAGGAAGGCGGCGCCGGCAGCTTATGTCTTGCAGTCGAGATCTTCGATGAGCTCTCTGCTGCGACGTCCATGCTACGCGGGATGCCACTCGCCTTGACGAGCCAGGTCGGGGGAGAGGACCGCGTGAGGACGCAGGGAGTTCATTCGCGATGCGGTGGGGCGCGACACCGATCGATTCACGCGCGATTCTCGAAGCGCGCGATTTCGGATCAGCCGAGCACGGCGTTGTCGATGAGGCGCGTCTTGCCGAAGAAGACCGCCATGGCCAGCACCGCCGGGCCGCGCGCGACGTCGATCTCGCCCAGCGTCGTCGGCGTCGCGCAGCTCGACGTAGTCGATGCGGGCCAGCGGCGCGGCCTCGATCGGCGCGCGCGCCGCCGCCACCAGGGCGTCGGCCCGCGCGCTCGCCGTCGGCGAACAGCCGCTCGGCCGCGCGCAGCCCGCGCGACAGGCACGTGGCCTGGGCCCGCTCCTCGGCGCCGAGATACGCGTTGCGCGACGACATGGCCAGGCCGTCCGGCTCGCGCACGATCGGCATGCCGATGACCTCGATGCCGAAGTCGAGGTCGCGCACCATGCGGCGGATGACGGCGAGCTGCTGGTAGTCCTTCTGCCCGAACACCGCCACGTGCGGCACGGTCAGGTGGAACAGCTTGCGCCACCACCGTGGCGACGCCGGCGAAGTGACCGGGCCGGCTGCGCGCCGCACAGCGGCGCGGCCAGCTCCGGCACCTCGACCCGGGTCTGGTGGCCGGGCGGATACATCGCGGCCGCGTCCGGCGCGAACACGAGGTCCACGCCGGCGGCGCGGGCCTTCGTCGAGGTCGCCGGCCTCGTCGCGCGGGTAGCGCGCCAGGTCCTCGCCCGGCCCGAACTGGGTCGGGTTGACGAACAGGGTCATGACGCAGGACGTCGGCCTGGCTGCGCGCCGGCGCGCAGCAGCGACACGTGCCCGTCGTGCAGGTAGCCCATGGTCGGCACCACGCACACGCGCCGGCCGTCGCGCCGCTGGTCCTCGGCGCGAGCCCTCATCTCGGCCGGCGCGCGCACGACCTCGAACGGAAGCCGCATCGGTCGACGGCGGTCAGTTGCGGTCGCGCGGCGACGACGGCCGGTCGCGCCGGCTCGGGCGGGTCGAGCGTCGTCGAACGCGGCCGGCGCGCAGCCGCCCACGTGCAGGACCGCGGCCATCGGCGCCTCCTCGCGCGCCGGCCGCTTGCCCTTGTCGAGCGAGAACGACTCCTGCTCCGACGGGAAGTTGCCGTCGCGCACGTCGGCCACGTAGGCGTCGGCCGCGGTGCGGATGCGGGTGGACAGCTTCTCGTAGGTGCGCACGAACTTCGGCTTGAACGAGTCGTTCATGCCGAGCAGGTCGTAGAGAACCAGCACCTGGCCGTCGCACTCCGGGCCGGCGCCGATGCCGATGGTCGGGACCGCGACCGCCCGCGTGATCCGGGCCGCCACCTCGGCCGGGATGCCCTCGAGCACGATGGCGAAGGCGCCGGCGCGCTCCAGGGTGAGCGCGTCCTCGATCAGGCGCTCGGCGGCGCCGTCCTCGCGGCCCTGCACCTTGAAGCCGCCCAGCTGGTGGAACGACTGCGGGGTCAGGCCGATGTGGCCCATGACCGGGATGCCGGCGCCGACCAGGCGCGCGACGAGCTCGGCGTGCTGCGCGCCGCCCTCGAGCTTGACCGAGTGCGCGCCGCCTTCCTTGATCAGGCGCCCGGCGTTGAGCAGCGCCGCGTCCATGCCGGCCTGGTACGACATGAAGGGCATGTCGCCGACCACGTGGGCGCGGCCCGCGCCGCGGGCGACCGCGCGCGTGTGATAGATCATCTCCTCCATGGTCACCGGCAGGGTCGTGTCGTGGCCCTGGATGACCATGCCGAGAGAATCGCCGACCAGGAGGATGTCGACGTGGCTCTCGTCGAGCAGGCGCGCGAACGTCGCGTCGTAGCAGGTCAGCATGGCGATCTTCTCGCCGCGCCGCTTCATCTCGCGCAAGGTGTGGATGGTGACCCTGGAGGTCTTCATTCCGCCCTCTCTTGTGGTTGGGGCGCCTCACTCCGTCTCGTTCCCGCATGCGGGTTCCGAGCGAGCCTGACCGGATTCATTCCGGGGGCATGAGAGAAGCGCCTGTTTCGATGTAGTTATACCGTTTGCCGGCCGCGCTGTGGGTGGATCGCTGGGACGCCGGTTTCTGCCGGATTTCCGATGCCTTGCCGGTCCTGGAAACGCCGCGAGGACCGCGGCGGGCCCGCTCAGCCGGCCGCCAGGCGGATGCAGGTCGCCCCGCCGCGCGTGCGGCGGACCGCCTCGACGGCCTGCTCGAGCTGCGCGGCCGCCCCGGCGCTCCCGAGCGGCGTCCTTACCGCGGAGGTGTCGAGGATGAGGAGCGGCGCCTCGTCGTAGGTGAGGAAGTGCTCGTCCATCTCGGCGGCCAGCCGCTCGAGCACCGACAGCTTGATGACCCGATCGGCCGACGGGACCTGCTCGCGGACCCGGGCGCGCAGCACCTCGCGGGTCGCGGTGACGTAGACGACCAGGTCCGGCTGCGGGACCTGATCGTCGAGCAGCTGGTGGATGCGCTGGTAGAGGTGGAGCTCGTCCGGCCGCAGGGTGACGCGCGCGAACAGCTGGTCGCGCGCGAACACGTAGTCGGACACCGTGCCGCTCAGCGAGAACAGGTCCGGCTGGGCGAGCTCGACCTGCTGGCGGTAGCGGGCCAGCAGGCAGTAGGTCTGGGTCTGGAAGGCGAACCGCTCCGGGCTGCGCGCGAACTCGTCGCGGAACGGATTGCCGGGGGCCGGGTCGCAGATGAGCGCGGCGCCGGTGGCGACGGCCAGGGCCTCGGCGACGGCGGAGGCCCCCGAACCGGGCGGCCCGTCGACGGCCACGTATCGCCGCTCGTCCCTGCTTCGGCGCACCGTCGGAATTGTGGCACCCCGGTCTGACTCGGCGTCGGCCTCGTCGGAATACCGGGACCGCGGCCGTCACCGCGCCCGGTCCGCTCAGCGCGCGATGACGTTGAACTCGACCGTGGCGTAGGTCCCGGGCGCCCCGGTCGGCTTCGGCACGGGGATCTTGCGCGCGATCGCCTCGGTGCAGGCGACGACGGCGCGCACGTCGTTGAGCTTGGCGCCGGACTGCTCCTGCACCAGCACGCGCACGCCCGGCTTGGCGGTCGCCGTCGCGATCGTGGTGGCCGCCGCCGCCTTGCCCTTTTCGGCAGCTTGCTGGGCAGCACCCGCGTGATCGACACGCGCAGCAGCAGATCGGGCGTCTTGCGCAGACACGCCTGCAGCGGGCCGTCCGAGCGCGCGATGAGCGCGGTCAGGCGCGGCTGGTCGAGGGTGGACGAGCCCTTGATCTCGAGGCCCGCGCCGGCGATCGCGCCGCCCAGCGCCTCCTCGTAGCGAGCACGCGCCCGCCGCGTCCACGACGTCTCGCCGGCCAGCGCCAGGTAGCGCCGGAAGTGCAGCACCGAGCGCGACCAGTCCTCGCCGCCGAGATAGGCCAGGCCCGAGGTAGTAGTGGGCCTCGTGCGGCGGGACCCAGACCCGGTTGGCCGCGGCCAGCGTGCTGGCGCGCGGGTCGCGGCTGAGCGCCTGGATCAGCGCCTCGCGCGCCTGGGCCGCGTCCTCGTCGCGGTCGTGGGCGACGGCCAGGGCGAAGCCGAGCTCGGCGGAGTAGGGGCTCAGGCGCAGGCCCTGGCGGAACGACTCGATCGCCTCGTCGAGCCGCCCGAGCGCCATGTAGCACTCGCCCAGGCGCTGGTAGACCGAGACTTGCTGGTTCTGCGCCCGGCCCAGGATGCGGCGCAGGCCCTCGATGGCCGCCTCGAACTTGCCGGCCCGCGCGCGGCAGACCGCCAGCTCGTAGGCAGCGGCCACCTCGGTCGGCTCCGAGCCGCCCGGCGCCTGCAGCTCCGGGATCGAGGTCGAGCGCCTTGGCCATCGACTGGGCGCAGGCGGCGTAGTTGCCCTCGCGGTCGAACAGGCGGCCCTGCCACAGATGGGCCAGCGGGCGGTCGGGCGACAGCTGCACCGCCTGGCGCAGGATCTGGCCGGCCTGGGCCAGCGACTCGCGGTCTCCCTCGCGCAGGAGCACCACCGCGCGCTCGACCAGGCCGTCGTACTCGGTGGAGCGGGGATCGAGGGCCCCGTCCCAGAAGTCGCTGCGCTGCTCCTGCTGCTCGTCGTAGTCGAGCTCGGGCGGCGTCGGCGCGGCCGGCTGGGCCAGCGCCGCGGCGGATGCGGCCGCGACAAGCGCGAGCGCCGGCGGCCAGCGCCATGCGGCGAACGATCAGCGGTCCCACGCGGTCTTCGCCTCCTCCAGCGGGTTGCGCTTGCCCTTGCCGCGCATCTTCGCCTCGAGTCGGTTGATGTTGGAGCGGGCGCGCTCGGCGTAGGGCGAGCCGGGCTGCGCGCGCAGGAACTGGCGGTAGTGGTTGACCGCCGACTCCAGCTGACCGGCGGTCTCCTGGCCGAGCGCGTGGTAGTAGTGCTCGTCGCCGTCGGGGATGAAGAACACGCCGCCGTCGCGCGGGTTGAGCACCTCGAGGCTGTAGCCGCCGAAGCGGCGGATCGTCTCGCGCGCCTTGGCCGCCTGGCCGTCGCGGTCGAGCGCGACCGCCAGGCCGAACGCGTACAGCCGCTGCGACTGGGTCGCGAACTCGATCGAGTCGTAGTAGAGGGTGAGCGCGCGGTCGAGGTCGCCCAGCGCCATGTAGATCTCGGCCGCGTTGCTCAGCACGCGGGCCAGCTGCTCCTCCGGCGCGCTGCCGGGGTCGATGAGGCGCAGCTCCTTCTCGTAGTCGGCCGCGGCCAGCCGGAAGTTGTCCGGGCCGCCCAGCTTCGTGTAGGTCAGCGAGCGGCGGAAGTAGATCGACTCCAGGCGCGGATCGCGCGGCGCCTTGCGCTCGAACTCGGCCCAGTGCCGCACCGCGCGCGCGGCCGGGTGGCGCTGCGGATGATCCGACTCCTCGACGAAGTGCAGGTACAGCGTCTCGGCGGCCCGGTAGTGCGGCTCCACCGCGCGGCGATCGAAGGCGGAGGCGCGCTCGTAGGCATCGGCCGCGCGCAGGGCCAGCGAGTTGGCCGGCTCGCCGTGGCCCATGGTCTGCTGCTCGGCGGCGCGCAGCGCGTACTGGTCGCCGCGCGTCATGGCCTGGCGGTAGCCGTCCTGGTTGACCGGCGCGGCGAGGCGCTGCCACATGTCCTCGGACCGAGCCGCGCCCGGTGCGGCCACGGCCACCGCGACGGCCGCCGCCGCGAACGCCACGCCGATCCGTGTGCGCGGTCATCGCGGGACTCCCGCGCCGGCCTGTCCCGGCTTCGCGTCCGGACGGGTCGGCCTGGCTCGGCCGGTCGCCCGCTGGATGCGCAGCAGGCGGTCGATCTGCTCGATGTGCTGGCCGGCGCGCTCGCGGTACGGCGCGTCGGCGGCCGCCACGTAGGCCTGCCACTCGGCGCGCGCCTCCGGCAGGTAGCCGAGCGCCTCGTACTGCAGGCCGGCGAAGTAGTGGCGCTCGATCGGCGGCACCAGGGGATTTCGGTTGGGCGGGATGTTGCCGTCGTGCACGACGTTCATGAGCTGGTCCTGGCCCGCGCTGACGATGCGGGTCAACACCTCGTGGGCGAGGCTGATCTGCTCGTCCCGATCATACGCCACCGCCAGCGCGAACAGGGTCAGCGGCTCCCAGCCGTAGTAGCCGAACGAGGCCGAGGCCACGTGGCCGCGCAGGAGGTCGATGGCCTCGGGCAAGCGGCCGGTGTGCATGAGGATCGACGACAGCAGCAGCACGCCCTGGGTGCGCGTGCGGTGCTCCGGCCTGCCACCCAGGGCCAGGCGCAGCTGCACGACGGCGTCGTCGAAGCGGCGCTGGCGGGCGTACCAGCGGCCCAGGCGGACGCGCGCGTCGGGGCTGATCCGGTCCTCCGCCTCGTCGGCCAGGTAGCGCTCGAGGGCGGCCTGGGCCGAGGGCCGATCGTTCTCGTCGGCGACCATGGCCAGCTCGCGCTTGAGGTCGATGTTGGCCGGGGCCAGCTCGAGCGCGTAGCGCAGCATGCCCTCGGCGTCGGACAGGAGCTCGGCGCGCAGCTCGGCCCGCGCCGGCGAGAACTGCGCGCCGTAGTCGTAGGGCAAGAGCTCCATGCTCGCGGCGCGGGTCCGGTTCTCCGACACCTTTCGCAGGACGAGCTTGATCTCGGCCTCGTGTGGGTCGAGCAACCACGACCAGAAGTCCTGGCGCGCCTTGCCGGGGAGCGGGCGCCGATCGCGCGACTCCTGCGCGGCGCGCTCCGGGTCGGCGGCCGCCCGGGCGCCGGTCCATCCGATGACCAGCACCGAGGCCAGAGCCACCGCCGCGGCACGCATTCCTATCAGTATGGACGGGAACCGCTCGCCCGCCAACCGGCCCGATCGGGGGCCCTGGGGCCTCGAACCGCCTCATGCCGGCGCTTTGTGCCGGACGATGTTCCGTTGGTCCGGCGAGTTACGCGGCCGGTCAGGAGTTGTTGTAGCGGCTCAGGTGGAACGCGTGGGCCGCGCCCTCGACGCTGGGCGCGCTGGCGAAGCCGAGGGCGACCGCCGCGTCCCCCACCGTCACGCCGGCCCGGCGGTGGTAGTCGAGGGCGGCGTAGAGCTGCACCGGTGTCAGGGCGCCGATGTCGACCAGGTAGCGGCCGAACTGATCGGCCGGTTCGACATCGCGGTGCGCGACCCGCGCAGGTGCTGCGGCGGGTAGTCGGTGCCCATCGCGAGCCGCGGCACGCGCGCCATGCGCGTGATGGTCGACGGCGTATCTCCCCGATGACGTCGGGCGCCTCGCCACCGTCGGGGGGCGCCAGCGTGAAATCGTCTTCGGGAGAAAGAGTACAACCGACCGTGGCGGTGGCCGCCGGGAGTTTTTCCACCGCCACGGTCGGTTGATTCGAGCTTTGTACGAGTTCGAGGAGGGCCTGGGTCTTGCGGTCGTCCGGCGCCAGCTTGAGTGACTGCCTCAGGAAGGTCTCGGCGGCGTGCAGCTTGCCGCGCCGGATGGCCAGCTCGCCCAGCAGGCGAAACACTTCGGCCGTCTCACTTCCCCAGCGCAGGATCCGACTCAGCTCGCGCGTGGCCTCCTCGTCGCGCCGGAGAGCGAGCAGCGCCCGGACGCGCAGGATTCGAAGTTCCAGGTTGTCAGGTTCGATCTCGAGTGCTTCTTCGCAGAGGGCGGCGACACCGGTGTATTGCTGGGACCGGAAGAGGTGTTGCGCAGCCGCGACCGTCCTCGCGTGCACGGGTCTCCTCTAGAGCAAGCGCCACGCCAGTCGGCCGCCGAGGCAAGTGCCCGATTTCAGGAAGGCGCCCGTACCGAAAAATCGTCGCTGTGGGGAGTGCCCTCCCCGATCTGGGGAGGACCGGGGGCAGGCCAGGTCCTGGCGATGAAAGGATTGTTGGCTCCACTAACCCGCGAGGTCAGATGTCGAGCTCGTCGACCTCGCGCGCGCCCTCGTGGATGAGCCGGAAGCGCGCGCCCGCGTCCTTGCCGAGCAGCTCGCCGATCGTCTGATCCGTCTCCAGCTCCTCGCCCTGCTGGATGGACACGCGCAGCGCGGTGCGCCGGTTCGGATCGAGCGTGGTCTGCTTGAGGATGTCCGGGCTCATCTCGCCGAGGCCCTTGAAGCGCGTGATGCTCGACCTTGCGGTTCGGGTGCGCGGCCAGCAGGCGATCGCGCTCGACGTCGTCGAGCGCCCAGTGGGTCTCCTTGCCGATGTCGATGCGGTAGAGCGGCGGCTGGGCCAGGTAGACGTGCCGCGCGTCGATGAGCGGCTGCATGTGCCGGTAGAAGAACGTCAGCAGCAGGGTCGCGATGTGGTGGCCGTCGGAGTCGGCGTCCATCAGCAGGAAGATGCGGTGGTAGCGCAGCCGCGACAGGTCGATCTTGGGCCCGAAGCCGCAGCCCAGCGCCGACACGATGTCGCCGCAGCTCCTTGTTCTGCGATCACCTTGGCAGGCCGAGGCCTGCTCGGTGTTGAGCACCTTGCCGCGCAGCGGGAGGATCGCCTGGGTCTTGCGGTCGCGGCCCTGCTTGGCCGAGCCGCCGGCCGAGTCGCCCTCGACGATGAACAGCTCGCTCTCGGCCGGGTCGGTCGACGAGCAGTCGGCCAGCTTGCCGGGCAGGTTGAGCCGGTGCGAGACCGCCGTCTTGCGCGACACCGCCTGCGACGCCGCGCGCGACGCCTCGCGCGCCCGCGCGGCCAGGATGATGCGCGCGACGACCGCCTCGGCCACGCTCTGGTTCTCGTTGAGGCACTGCTCGAGCGCGGGGCGCACCGCGCCGTCGACCTGGGCCTGCGACCTCGGGGTTGTTGAGCCGCTCCTTGGTCTGGCCCTGGAACTGCGGCTCCGGCACGTAGATCGACAGGATCGCCGACCATGCCCTCGCGGATGTCCTCGGCGGTGAGCGTTGACGCCCCTTGGGCGACAGGTCGTGGGTGCTCGATGTAGTTGCGCACCGCCTTGACCACGCCGGCCTTGAGCCCGATGTCGTGGGTGCCGCCCGACGAGGTCGGGATGCCGTTGACGTACGACTGGATGTGCTCGTCGGTGGACTCGGTCCACAGCAGGGCCAGCTCGAGCTCGATGTCGCCGGTGCGCTCGAGGTAGAAGCCGGTCGTCCCGCTGGGCACCGGCTCCTTGCCGCGCTCGGTGACCAGCTTGCCCAGGTACTCGGCGATGCCGCGCTCGTGCTGGAAGGTCTGCACCGACGTCGGCGACTGGGTCTCGTCGCGGAAGATGATCTTCAGGCCGCTTGTGCAGGTAGCTCTTGGCCTCGAGCCGCTCGCGCGACGATGCTCCGCGTCGAACGACAGCTTGGGCCGAAGATCTCCTCGTCCGGCGCGAAGGTGATCGTCGTGCCGGTGCCGCGCGCGGAGCCGACCTTCTTGAGCTTGCCGCCGGCGGCGGCTTGCCGCGCTCGAAGGTCTGCTGCCACAGCGCGCCGTCGCGCTTGACCTTGGCGATCAGCGACTCGGACAGCGCGTTGACCACCGACGCGCCGACGCCGTGCAGGCCGCCCGAGTGCGCGTAGTTCTTGCCCTCGAACTTGCCGCCCGCGTGCAGCGTGGTGAGGATCAGCTCGAGCGCCGGCTTCTTGTACTTCGGGATGCATGTCGACCGGGATGCCGCGGCCGTTGTCGTCGACGGTGACGGTCTTGCCGTCCTTGTGCAGCGTGACCTCGATGCGGTCGGCGTAGCCGTTGATCACCTCGTCGACCGAGTTGTCGACGATCTCCCACAGCAGGTGGTGGTAGCCGTGCTTGTCGGTGCCGCCGATGTACATGCCGGCCGCTTGCGCACCGGCTCGAGGCCCTCGAGGACCGTGATGTCTTTCGCGGTGTAGGTCTGCGCCATGGTCTCATCCCTGCGTCGGTCAGTGGACCTCGGACCCGCCTTCGGCGTTCGCCAGCGGCGTGATCACCACCGGCTCGGCCACCGCCACCAGCGGCGCGCGCTTGACCAGCTGGCGCCCCTTGCCGCCGCGCGCGCCGGCCTGCTTCGGATCGGCCGCCACCTCGAACTTGCGCGTTGCCGCTCTCGGTCTCGAGCCGCAGCACGTCCTTGGGCCCGCGGCCCGCGCGCACGCCGATGACCCGGTCGTCCGTCGCCGGTCTTGATGACGGTGACGCCCTTGCCCGGGTTCTCCAGCTCGTTGATCTCGTCGCGCCTTGCACGGTCAGGGCGTGGCCGCTGCGCGTGGCCACGCGCGACCGACGTCGCCCGGCTTGACCGGCACGCACGCCGACGATCTCGTCGCCGTCGCCCGGCCGCGCGTACTTGCGCCCGGCGCGGGTCGACGCCTGCGTGTGCGGCTCGATGCGAAGCGCAGGCCGAAGCCGCGCGCCGACACCGCCAGCAGGCACGCCGGCACCATGGCGCGCGGATCGAGCGAGTAGGCGGCCACGATCGCGCTCGCCGTCGCTCGAACTTGAACAGCTTCTGCACCGGGTCGCCGTAGCCGGTCGACGGCGGCACGTCGTTGATGCGCATGACGTAGGCCGAGCCGGGGTTGGTGAAGAAGACGACGTTCTCGCGCGTCGAGCCGGCCAGCACCGCCATCACCTCGTCGCCCTCGCGCAGGCGGGTGGCCGTCGGGTCCTTGAGCTCGCGCACGCGCTTGATCCAGCCGTCGCGGCGTGAGCACGACGTGCGCGTCCTCGTCGACGATGAAGGCCTCGCTCGTCGAACTCCACCTCCTCGCCGGCGCCGCCGATGCTTGGTGCGGCGCGGGGTGCCGTACTCGGCCGCCACCTCGCCGAGCTCCGCCTTGCACCACGCCCCACAGCTTGCCTTGCTCGACAGGATGGCCTCGATCCGCTTGGCCTCGGCCTTCTTCTGGGCCAGCTCCTCGCGGATGATCAGGATCTCGAGCCGCGCCAGCTTGTAGAGCTGCAGCTCGAGGATCGCGTCGACCTGGATCTCGTCGAGCTCGAAGCGCTTCATCAGCTTCTCGGCCGCGTCCTGGCCTTGCCGTCGCTCTTGCGGATGATGCGGATCGTCTCGTCGAGGGCGTCGAAGATGATCGCGAAGCCCTCGAGGATGTGGATGCGGCGCTGGAGCTCGGCCAGCTCGTACTCGAACCGCTTGCGTGACGACCTCGAAGCGGAAGTCGAGGAAGTGCTCGAGCATCGCCTTGAGGCCGAGCCGCTCCGGCTGGCCGACCTCCTCGTTGGCGCTGGGGACGAGGCAGGTGAGGTTGACGTGGAAGTTGAGCTGCAGCGGCGTGTGCTTGTAGAGGTAGGCCATCACCAGGCCGGGTCGGCGTCCTTCTTGAGCTCGAGCACGATGCGCACGTCGTCGGTCGACTCGTCGCGCACGTCGAGCAGTGCGGCAGCTTCCGCTTGATGATGACCTCGGCGATCTGCTCGACCAGCGTCGCCTTGGTGACCGCGTACGGGATCGAGGTGATGACGATGTCGCTCGCCGCCGCGCTTCCTGGTCTCGAGCTTGTACTCGCCGCGCACGCGGATGGCGCCCTGGCCGGCCTCGTAGATCTCGCGCAGCTCGACCTTGCTGTTGAGCATCTGGCCGCCGGTCGGGAAGTCCGGGCCCTTGATGTGCTTCATGCAGGTCCTGGTCGTGGCGAGCGTCGCGGTCGTCGATCAGCGCGATCGGCCGCCTCGCACCACCTCGCCCAGGTTGTGCGGCGGGATGTTGGTCGCCATGCCGACCGCGATGCCGGTCGAGCCGTTGACCAGCAGGTTGCGGGAAGCGCGCGGGCAGCACGATCGGCTCCTCGGTGGTGCCGTCGTAGTTGGCGCGGAAGTCGACACGGTCTCTTGCTCGAGCTCGTCGAGCAGCTCCATGGCCGGCCTGGTCAGGCGGCACTCGGTGTAGCGGTAGGCGGCGGCGCCGTCGCCGTCGAGCGAGCCGAAGTTGCCGTGGCCGTCGACCAGCGGCACGCGCAGCGAGAAGTCCTGCGCCATGCGCACCATCGCGTCGTAGACCGGACGTGTCGCCGTGCGGGTGGTACTTGCCGAGCACCTCGCCGACGACCGTCGCGCTCTTTCTGTGCTTGGCGTCGGGGTTGAGGTGCAGGTCGTGCGTACATCGCGTAGAGGATGCGGCGCTGCACCGGCTTGAGGCCGTCGCGCACGTCGGGCAGGGCGCGCGAGGTGATGACGCTGAGCGCGTAGTTCAGGTAGCGCCGCCGCGCCTCCTGCATGAGCGAGGCGTCGAGCTCGAGCCCGCCGCCTCCGCCGCCGGCCATCGAGCCGCCGCCTCCGGGCGGACGGGCGCCCCCGCCGCCGCGGGAGCGGCGCGTGGCCGGTGAGGGCGCGGGCGCGGGTTCCTGGTCGGGTGAGGCCGCGCTCGCGGCCCCGTCAGCGCCCGCCCCGTTGCGGGCAGGCCTGGGCTTTAGCCCCATGGAAGAGGTCTCCTCGGCATCCTGGAATAGGTCGAGCTGGTCTTCTTTATCCTGCGCCATGCCTGGGGTTCCGGCCGCGAGTGCGGTTTTTTTGTAGGTTGCTGATATCATGCGACTATGACTTGCGCGACTTCTCGACGTTCCTCCAAGACGTGCGCGCAGGCGGTTTCTTGATGTCTCCCAGACCCAAACGACGAAAGCGAAAGCAGCCGCGGGGGGCCTCGGCCGCGCGCGGCAGTCTGCGCCTCGGCCTGGTCCTTCTGGTCCTGGTCGCGGTCAACCTCTACGTCTTTCTGTGGCGCGGAGGCACCTCGATCCCGGACGTCATGGAGCAGGCGGCCGTCGCCGGCGACAAGGACGGCGCCGGTCTCAGCAAGGGCAATCCGGAAGAGCCGCAGGAGGGAGAGCGCGGCGAGCCGCCGCGTCCCGCCGACGAGGCAGAAGGTAGTCCGGACGAGGCCGGCCGCTGGGTCGAGGGTGAGGTCGCGCCCGGCGATAGCCTCATCAAGATCCTGCGCCGCGAGGGACTGACACCGCCGGAGGCCGACGAGGTCATCCGCGCGCTCGGCGAGCAGCCGGACATCAAGACGATCCGCGAGGGGCAGACCTATCGCATCCGCTTCGACGACGCGGGCAAGCTGATGGAGTTCGTGTTCCAGGTCTCGCGGGTCAGCGCGGTGCGCGCGGTGCGCGGCGCCGACGGCGTGCTGGTCGGCGAGACAGCCAAGGCGTCAACAAAGCTGGAGGAGGTCGAGTTAGGCGGAACGATCGACAGCTCGCTGTACGCCAGCCTCAAGTCATCCGGAGAGGCGACCCAGCTGGTCGCCTTCTTCGTCAACGTCTTCGCCTACGACCTCAACTTCTACATCGACACCCACGGCGGCGACACCTACCGCATGATCGTCGAGAAGGAGTTCCTCGACGGCCAGTTCCTGCGCTACGGCCGCGTTCTGGCGGCGGAGTACAGCGGCAAGGCCGGCACCTTCCGCGCCTTCTTCTGGAAGCCGCCCGGCGCCAAGGAGGGGAGCTACTTCGACGAGAAGGGGCGGGCGGTGGAGAAGACGTTCCTCAAGACACCGCTCAAGTACGCGCGCGTCTCGTCCGGCTTCAACCCGCGCCGCATGCATCCGGTGCTGCACGTGCGGCGCGGCCACTTCGGCGTCAACTACGCGGCGCCGACCGGCACGCCGATCTGGGCCGCCGCCGGTGGCGTCATCAAGTTTCGCGGCCGCAAGGGCGGGGCCGGCAACTGCGTCATCATCAAGCACGACAACGGCTACGCCACGACCTACATGCACATGTCGAAGTTCCGCAAGGGTCAGTCGGTGGGCAAGCGCGTGCGCACCAAGGACGTCATCGGCTACGTCGGGATGACCGGGCTGGCCACCGGCCCGCACCTTCACTTCTCGGTCAGGAAGAGCGGCCGCTACGTCGACCCGCTCAAGATCAAGATGAGCCGCGGCACGCCGGTGGCGCGCGCGGATCGCGGCGTGTTCGAGTCCCACACCGGGACCCTGGTGACGCGCCTGGCGGCCGTCCCGGTGACGTCGCGGGCGGTGGCCGGCTCGGGTGGCGCCGGCGCGGGTGCCGGCACTCCGGCGGCGCCCGCGTCGAGCGAAGCGCCGTAGTTTTCCGGGCGCTGCCGCTCACCGACGAGGTGCCGGCCCGGCGCCTGGCGGCGACGCTTGCTCCCAGTGCTCGCGGAGGTCACACTGAAGGCGAAGCAGGGAGGCATCCACCGCGTGCTGCGACTATTTCTCGGACTCGTGAAGGGCCTGATCATCGGCGGCGGCGTCGGATACGGCGCGTACTACCTCAACCTGGGAGGCGTGTTCGACTGGATCACCTATGGCGTCGTCGGCGCGCTGGTGGGGCTCCTGGTCGGGCGGCCGATCTGGTCGCACCTGTTCGACAAGTCGAGCACGGCCTGGACCGCGCTGATCAAGGGCATCGTCGGCTACGGGGTCGGCGTCGGCCTCTACGCGCTCGCGGCCAAGGTGTGGGGCGGCTTCCCGCTCACGATCGCGGACGAGACGCGCATCCTGCACGACTGGCAGTTCGTGCTCGGCGGAGCGATCGGCGCGCTGTACGGAGCGTTCGTCGAGGTCGACGACGCGCCGTCCCGGTCGGCCAAGGCCGACAAGAAACCGGCCGCGTGATCGCCGCGCGGCCGGCGGAGCCGCGACGCGGCTCGTCCCCCTGGTAGATCGCGACTACAGCTTGCGCTGGACGCCGCGCGCCGGCGTGCCGAGAGCACGCGGGCGGCGGGCGCGAGCGGCGCCTCGCTGGAGCTCGAGCAAGTTGGGGGGCCGCGGTACGGCCTCACGCAACGTGCGCGACAGCTCGACGACCACGCGGTTCCACAAGCCGAGCCGCGGCGCCGATTGCAGATCGCTGCGCCGTCTGGGTCCGAGCTCGGGCACCGCGGCGAACGCAGCCTGCCTCGCGTGCAGCGCGGCCGGCACGAGATCGCGCCGGTCGGCCAGCTGGAGCAACTGGTTCATCGCCATGCCGTCCTGAGACTCGGCCCAGGCGACCGCAACGGGGTCTGCCCCGGTGCTGGAATAGTGAGATAGCCACCCGTCGCTGGGACGACCGTAACGCTCGAGATCGCGCACCAGCTTCGCCACTGGGTCCATAGTCCGGCCATTCTATCTGCGACGCTTCTTCTCCAGATCCGCAGAGTTTGCGTTCAAACATGAAGGCAACGATTGCCATGTCGGCAGCCGGGACCAATGTCGGTCTGAGCGTTGCTCGACTCTCCGGAGCACTCGACCAGCATCCGAGATGCGACTGGAGGCGGCGCGCGGAGGCGGCTCAGTCGCGCAGGCCGCGCGAGATCCGTCCAAATGTGACGAGAACGATCGCGGCCAGCGCGGGCGGCACCAGGAACACCCAGGCGATGAACTCTCCGCTGCCGGTCGTCTTGCCGAAGATGTAGAGCGCCCAGAGCCAGCCGAGCACGAGTGAGATCGCCGAGGCGAGGTACCCGGCGATGAGCACGCGCCGCTTGCGCATGGCCAGATGCAGCGCGCGCACGAACAGCTCGGCCTGCTCCGGCGTGAGCTGCTCGAGCTTTCTTGCCAGCTCGACGTCTCCCTCGGTGACCGGGATCGGCGGCTCGAGCTTTTTCTCCGACGGAGGCGAGGTGGATGCGCGCTTCTTGCTCACGGGCTCGCTCGGGAGTTTACCCTCCCTGACGTGGCGGTAAAGGTCCGCGACGACATGGGACGCGAGCTGGTGCTGATGCACGAGCCCAGGCGCATCGTCTCGCTCGTGCCGAGCGACACGTTCACCGTCTGCGCGCTGGGCGCGCGCGATCGGCTGGTCGGCCGCACCAGCTACTGCGTGCTGCCCGCCGATGTGTCGTCGCTGCCGGCGGTGGGCGGCACCAAGGACGTGGATCCGGCCGCGGTCGCCGATCTGGCGCCGGACCTCGTGATCGCCAACCAGGAGGAGAACGCGCGGGCGCCGCTCGAGGAGATCGTGCGGCTCGGGCTGCCCCTGTTCGTGTCGTTCCCGCGCCGCGTGGCCGACGGCGTGGCCCACATGGCGCGGCTGGCCCGCATGCTCGGGCTGGCGCGCGCGCCGCAGGCGCAGGATCTCGCCCGCCGCTCGTACGCGGCGCTGCGCAGCGATGTGCGACGTTGCCGGGGAGCTGCCGCGCGCCTTCGTGCCGATCTGGAAGGACCCGCTCATGACCTTCCACCAGGACACCTTCGCCAGCGACATGCTGCTGCAGGCCGGCTGCGCCAACGCGTTCTCCGATCGCGAGCGCCGCTACCCGCTGGCAGCGGATCTCGGCAAGCGATCGCCTCTGTCCGCGGACCGGCTGGGCGATCGCGACAAGCGCTATCCGCGCGTGACCGAGGTCGAGATCGTGGAGCGCGCGCCGGACATGGTGCTGCTCCCCGACGAGCCGTACTGCTTCGGCCCGGACGACCTGGCCTGGGCCTCGGGGCTCGACATCCCGGCCGCGCGGCGCGGCGCCGTTGCCCTGGCCGACGGTAAAGACCTGTTCTGGTACGGCGCGTGGTCGGCCGACGCGCTGCCCCGGCTGCGCGCCCTGGTCGCACGCCTCGGCGGAGGCGCGTAGAATCGCGCCATGAGCCAGCGACCCAAGCGCAAGCGGCGGCGCACCGGCGGGCAGACGCGGCCCAAGCGCGGCGTGATGATCGGCATGCGGAGCGGGTTCCAGAAGGCGGCCAACAAGGTCGTCGGCAGCGACGAGAAGCCCGGCAAGCGCTCGTCGTGGATGAGCACCGCCTTCAGCGTGCTGCTGATCATCGCGGCGATCGCGTTCCTGCTCTACCGCTGGCAGTAGCGCTGCGGCTCAGCGGTGTCCGAACACGAGGACGACGTGGATCGCCGACTCGCCCATGACCTCGTGGTCGCCCTGGGCGACGCCGACGCCGAAGGCGACGAGCGAGCGCTGTGACAGGCTCGCGCTGGGCTTGAAGGCGGACAGGTCGGCCACGGTGGAGACCTGGGTGGTGACCTTTCGGTAGGGCAGGCGCATGGTGGCCAGGCGCTCGGTCGCCTCGGCCGACGCCTGGGCCGGCGTGAGGCCGCCGGCCACGCCCTCGGCCACTCCCTGCGCCACCATCGACAGCTCGCGGTCCTCGTCGAGCGGGCGCGCGCGCTTGACGATGTCGGCCACCTGGTCGCGGGTCTGGCGGTGATCGATGCGCGCCGGCGTGCGGATGAACAGCTGGGTCACGAACAGCTCGCGCATCCCCGCCACGTCGCCGCCCAGCACCACGCCCAGGCCCATGTGGGTGACGTCGCGCGAGAGGATGTTGGCGCGGTGGCCGGGGCTGTTCATCAGGCCGTCCTCCGCCTCGCCGACGCTGCGGGCGCGGGCCAGGTTCTCGAGCACGACCGAGCTCTTGATGCCGCCGGCGCGCACCCGGTCGCCGGCCGAGCCGGTGGTGGGCGAGATGTGCGCGACCAGGCCGGTCTCGCGCATGTCGCGGCTGTGCGCGCGCGCGACCTCGGTGACCCGCGGGTCGATGGCGAGCGGGGGCAGGCCGTGCTTCTCGCGGTCGCGGTTGACCATGCTGGCCAGTCGTTCCTCCGCCTGCTCGGCCGACGCGACCGGCGCCGTCTCGTCGGCGTCGAGCTCCACCTTGATCGCCGGCCGGCGGGTCCTCTCCGCACCAGACCGGGAAGTTGGCCATCACGGTGGCGCCGCCCTGATCGGCCGCGGTGATCTCGACCTGCTGGCGGCCGCGGTTGCGCCCGCAGGCCAGCTCGGCGCGGAAGCCCTTGCGCCCGACCGACGCCAGCACGAGGCGCTGGACGTTGCCGTCGTCGCGCGTCACGAACATCTCCGGATCGGTGTAGGGCGCGCGGATGGCGGCCTCGAGGTGGACGCGGCCGCCCGGCTCGAGCCGGCGCGGGATCGGCCCGGTCTCGATGAAGCTGGGCTGGAAGGCCAGCAGGGTCACCTCGTCTTCGCCGCGGCGTGCCACGCCGACGCCGAGGCGCGCGTACGAGCTCGAGCCGAGCAGCGCCGGCAGCTGCCCGGCCACCTTGCCGATCACCCAGTCCTCGCTCGGCCGGGCCCCACACGATGAACAGGTGCGGCGACGGCTCGATGATGCCGTGGCGCTGCAGCGCGAACTCGATGACCGGATAGGCCAGCGGTCCGCGCCGCGGCGCCACCTCGGCCAGCTCGCGGGCGGCGGCGTACAGGCGGCCGTCGGGCGCCGGCGCGGTCACGCCGATCTCGGCCGCGACCCGCTCCACCTCGCGGATGACGGCGTCGGCCAGCGCCGAGCGCGGCGGCGGCGCGATCGGCGGATCGTTGTACGCCTGCGCCGCAGGGGTGCCAGGCGCCAGCTCGATCACGATCGGCCCGACCGGCCCTTCCTCCTCCGCCGTCGTCTCGGACTGCCGCCAGCTCGGCTGTCCGCGCGTGGCCCCACCGCACGCGGCCAGAGAGAGAGCGACGACAGCCAACGTCCCGGGCGATCGCGACACCAGCCTCGATCGTAGCACCGACGGGCCGGCCGGCGGATCGAAGCGCGAAGGTTCGACTTCGCGTCCTTCGCGTCTTCGCGGTTCGATCCGCGGGCGGGGACGCCCTTGGCGGCCGGGTACGACGTCTTGTCCGGGCCGGGGGAGGGCGTGGCGGCCGGGGTGGCCCCGTCGGTGTCGGCGAAGACGACGGTGAGCATGCGGGCCAGCGCGTGGAAGTCGGCGATCGGGATGGCGCTCCACGACGAGGCCCCGAGCGGGCCATCGGCCGGCTTGTCGACCCGCACGACGTTGAGGCGCCAGTGGTCACCCACGGCGGGTGGCGTCGCCACCTTCATGGCCGCGTCGGTGCCCTTCACGTCGGTCAGCGGGATCGCGATCTCCGCGCTCCAGCCCTGGTCCTTGTCGTCGCGCGCGTCGAGGGTGCCGCGCACGGCCACCGCCGACTTCATGCCCGAGCTCCACTCCGGGTGGTTCTTCTGCGCCCGCGTGGTCGGGAACCAGGCGTCGAAGTGCGCGTTGCGCGGGTTCACTTGCAGCTCGACGTAGCCGCGGCGGTTGCGGTCGGCGTCGATGAACAGCTCGACGACGTCCTCCTTCCACAGCGGATCGTCCTGCGCCTTGTACTGGCTGTGGACGTCGGTGTCCTCGACCTCGATGAAGGCGTACAGGTTGGTGTCGTCCCACAACAGCCGCGCGCGCGCCGAGCCCTTCAGCTCCGGTCCGCCCTCGGCGGCGGTGAAGGCCGGGCTGACCGCGGCCGCCTGCCAGTCCTTCTCGTCCGCCTTTCCGTCGACGGCGATCGGGCCGCTGGCGCGCCGCACCATGTACTGCGGCGGGGTGGGCCGCCTGGCGGCGCCGCGCTCGACCTTGAAGCGCAGCGCGATCACGCGCGACTCGCTGTCGGCCGGACCGTGCTGCACCGGCATGCGGTCCTCGGCCGAGCTGGACCCCTTGCGATAGAGGCCCAGGACCAGCTGCGCCTCGGGCTGCTTCCACTTGCCGTCGAGCGTGAACTCCTGCTCGTCGCGGATGATGTCGCCCGCCTTCCAGTCGGCCGGCGGGTAGCCGATGCGCATGTCGGTCGCGTCCAGGTTCATCCAGCCCTCGCCGTTGCCGACCAGGTGGGTGAAGACTCGCCACTCGGATCCGGGCGGCTTCACCACCCTCCAGTAGTGGACGACCTTGACCTTGGCGCCGGGCGCGATCGTCGTCTTGTCGACATCGTTGCCCAGGTAGATCACGTAGCCGCCCAGGTCGGCGTTGACCTTGTTCTTGATGGCCGGCGGCGCGCGCAGGATGTGCTTCTTGATGTAGGACGGGTCGATCTGCTTGCGGGGCGGCGCGTCCTGCTCCACGCATCCGCCCAGCGCCAGCAGCGCCGCGACCGCGAGCAGCGCCCGCGCCGCTGCGGCGCCTCTTCCGTCTCTCGTGTCGTTCACGTCTCTCACGTCACACCACCAGATCGTTGGCATCGTGGACCAGGGCCTGGTTCTGGCTCTCGCGCTGGACCAGGAGCTTGTACACCTCGGCCAGGAGCCCAGGGTGATTCACCGCCACCTCGTCGAAGTTGGTCGCGCGACAGCGACAGCGCCACCGTGCGCTCCACCGCGACCACGTCGAAGTCGGCCGGCTTGCGGGCCAGGAGCGACATCTCGCCGATGCCGTCGCCCGGGCCGAGCACCGCGATCACCTGCGCGCCGCTGCGCATCTCGCAGCTGCCGGACGCGACAACGTAGAGCCGCTGGTTGTCCGAGCCGTTCTCCACCATCGCGTCGCCGACCTCGAACAGCTCGGTGTCGAACAGCGGCAGGAGCTTCTGGTGCTCGTCCTCGGTCAGGCGCGAGAACAGCTCCGACATGCGCATGACCGAGGCCAGCAGGCGCGTGCGCGCGTACTGGGCCAGCACCTGGGCCAGGCGCGGCGCTCGCCCGGCCAGCTCCTCCAGCTCCTGGGCCGGGATCTCGAGCACCACGGCCGGCCCGGACGCGCTCACGCGCGCGGTCCGCGTCGTGCCGCTGACCAGGGCGATCTCGCCGAAGAACTGGTTGCTCCTGAGCTCGCCCAGGTGCTGGCCTTCGCGCGTCACCTCGGCCGCGCCGCGCGCGATCCAGTAGAGCGCCGAGGCCGGCTGGCCCACGTCCACGATGACCTCGCCCGGCGCGCACAGGCGCAGGCGCATGATCGAGCACAGCTGGCGCACCTCGGCCTGCTTGAGCACGCCGATGAGCGGGGTCGGCGACAGCGCCTCGGGGGCGCGGCTCGCGGCCGCCGCCGCCGCGCCGCGCACGGCCCGCTCGGCCATGCTCGACGGCGGCGTCGAGGTCCTCGGGCAGCTCGTCGGGCAGCGCCGGGCTGGGTCGGCTCGGTCTGCGGGGGCGGGGGCGGGCTCGCCCTGCGACCCGGGTCCACCTTGCGCGAGCCGCTGGCGTGCTCCTCGGGCCACGTGCTTGATGAGGTCGGCCCCGGCCTTGCTCTCGCCGGCCTGGTCCAGGGCGCGGGCGCAGGCAACGGCCAGCGCCGCGTGACCGAGCGCGCTGGCCGCCCGGCCCAGCTGGGTGTGGGCGGCGGCGGCCTGGGCCGGCCTGCCGACCCGCGTCAAGGTCGCGCACAGCTCCCACCAGGAGCCGAGGTCGTTCGGCTGGCGCGTCAGCCGGGCAGCAGCCCGGCCCAGCGAGGACGCGGGAGTGTCGGCAGCAGGAGCTTCTTCAGTCACGACCGGGCAGCGTATGGCCTACCGGGCTAGAACCGCAAGAGCACGGCGCCGCCGGGCTGGGCCAGGTCCCGTCCCGCGTCTCCGAACGGCAACATGCGCGCGCGGCCGTCGTCCCCGTCGGAGTCGGCGGTGACGATGCTGACGATGATGACCGCGCTGACCCCGGCCACGACCCAGAACCACCACTGCTTGTAGATCGGCTTGGACTTCTTCTCGCCCTCGTCCTTGGGCGGACGCGGGGCCGGCTCTCCCTGGCGCGGGGGCGGGGCCGACGGCGGCGGGCCGGCCGCGCGGCTGCTGGGCGGCGGCTGGTCGCCGGCGGCGCGGCGCTTCGCGCGCAGCTGGCCGATGTCGATCCTGGCGGCGCGGTCGAGGTCCTTGTCGCCGGTCGACGGCGCGGCGCCCTCGGGCGGCTTGGCGTCCGGCCCGGGCGCGGCTCCGCCTCCGACCGGGGGCGGCACCAGCGGCGGCGGCGCGGGCGCGGCCTTCGACTGCGCCTCCGACTTGAGCTCCGCCTCGAGCTTGCCGATCTTGGCCTCCACCGCGCTGCGGTTGTCGGCGTCGGGCACGCGCTCGAGGTACAGCTTGTAGCGGCGCACCGCTTCGGCGCGCTCGCCCAGCCGCTCGTGGCACAGGGCGATGTTGAACTCGAGCAGCAGGCGAGGCAGCGAGCTTGTCGGCGGCGGCGAACTCGGCGATCGCGCCCCGGTACTCGCCGGAGGCGAACAGCTCCTTGCCGCGGGTGAAGTGCTGGCGCGCCTGGTCGGTGGCGCCGGCCTGCTGCGCGCGCGCGGTCGCGGGCGCCACGACCATCGCCGCGGCGGCCGCCACCGAGGCCGCCAGGACCGCGCTCCGGGCCCATCCGGTCGGTGTCCTCATATCGTCATAGTGTGCCTGGTTTCGGGCCAGGCGCCGTGATGCGGGTCGCCCGCGGGCGGCAAAGGATGGCCGGCTCGCGCCGAACGGGCTACTCGAGGACGCACTCGGGCAGCGACGGGTCCTTGAAGCAGCGACACTTGACCGAGCTGGGATCCTCGTTGCACGGGTCGGCGGGATCCTTGGGCGGATCGTCGGGCGGATCGACCGTGCCCCCGGGGTCGGTCGGATCGACCTGCCGCCGTCGTCCGGCTCGGTGCCCGGGATCCGGGCGCGGGACCACGACCTTGTCCTTCTCCATCTTGAGCGTGACCTTCTTCTTGCGGTCGTCGATGGAGACCTTGAGGTCCTTGTGGCGGCGGAGCCTGAGCGTCACGTCGAGCGGCTTGCCCGGCTCGACGAAGAGGTTGATCGGGGTGCGGCCCAGCTTGGCGCCGTCGGCGCCGTAGATCTCGGCGCCCTGCGGCCGCGAGTTGACCAGCACCACCACCTTGGCCACCGCCGGCGGGTCGTCGCCGCCCTGCTGGCCGCTCGGATCCTGGCCTCCGGCGGTGCCGGCGTCGGGCGTGCCCGGGTCCGGCACCGTGCCGCCCTGCTCGGGGCCCTTCTTGCCGGACGGATCGTTGCCGCTCGGGATCGGTCTTGCCGGCCGGATCGGTCTTGCCGCTCGGATTGGTCTTGCCGCTCGGGTCGGTCTTGCCGCCCGGATCGGTCTTGCCGCTCGGATCGGTCTTGCCGCTCGGGTCGGTCTTGCCGCTCGGGTCGGTCTTGCCGCGGCCCTGTCCCTGCGTTGGCCTTCTTGGCGGGCGTCTGCTGCGACAGGACCAGGAGCGCGATGCCGCTGCCCGCCGCCGCCATGATGATGAACAGCAGGATGATGAGACCCGCGCGGTTCTTGCTCGGCGCCATCGCCTGCGAGTCGGCGGCCGAGTGCATGCCGCCGGTGAACTGCGGGTCCGGCTGCGGCACCGGGTAGCGCACGCTGCCCTCGCGCCCGAACGGCCCGCCCGGATGCTGCGGCGCCGTACGGCATCGGCGTGTGGCCGATCCCGCGCTGACCGGGAGGCGGCGTCGCCGCGATGGTGCCGGACGGCCCGAACGGCCCGTGGCCCAGCGCCTGCTGCGCGCCGGATCGGTGCGCCGCCATGTAGCCGCTCATGCCGGCGCCGGCGACGCCGCGGAAGGCGACCACCAGCGCCGCGACCAGCTCGTCCATGGTCTGGAAGCGCTGCTCGGGATCCTTGCGCATCGAGCGCAAGATGATCTCCGTCGATCCCGGACGGCAGCGACTTGCCGTGCTCGGCCGCCATGTGGGCCAGCGGCCTGGGCTCGGCGGTGATGTGCTGGGTGAGGATCCCCATGAACGACTCACCCTGGAACGGCACCGCGCCGCCGAACACCTCGTACATGATGACGCCCATCGCGTAGATGTCGGCGCGGTGGTCGACGTTCTGGCCCAGCGCCTGCTCCGGGGCCATGTAGAACGGCGTGCCGAAGATGGTGCCGGTGCGGGTGAGGTGGTTGTTGCCGTCGGCCCCGGACACCTTGGCGATGCCGAAGTCGAGCAGCTTGGGGATGTCCTCGCCCTCGGCGGTGTGGGTGACGAAGACGTTCTCCGGCTTCATGTCCCGGTGAACGATGCCCTTCTTGTGCGCGGCGGCCAGCCCGTGGCCGGTCTGGATCAGGATGTTGATGAGCCGCTCGGCCGGCTGCGGCTGCTTGATGAGATCGCTCAGCGGAGCCCCGTGCAGGAGCTCCATGGCCAGGTAGATGCGGTTGTCCGGCAGCTGGCCGAAGTCTTCGATCGCGATGATGTTGCGGTGGCCGATGGAGGAGGCGGAGCGCGCCTCCTGGCGGAAGCGAGTCACCGCCTCCTGGTTGGTGAGGATCTCGCTGCGCAGGAGCTTGATCGCGACGCGCTTCTCGATGTGGACGTGCTCGGCGGCATACACCTCGCCCATGCCGCCCTCACCGAGCCGCTCGGTGAGCCGGTAGCGCCCGTCGAGCACCTGTCCGATCATCGGATCCGCCGCCACCGCCACCCCCGGCCGCGAACCGGAGGATCTCTCGTCGCGATTCATAAGTAGGCCCCAGTATGGCGCCGGGCCGGGGCGTTGTACAGGAGCCGCGCCGCGACCGCAAAACCGCGCCGGGCCCGAAATCCGGCAGTCGTCGCGAGCGTTTCGCGGCGCCGCGCGCGGATCTCGCGCCTCACCTGATGCGTCTCGGCGATGCGCTCACGCCGCGCTCAGGCAAAGTCAGGCATCGACGCACGCGCCGACACCCATCCGGGTGGCATCATTGGCGTCCGGGTGGTTGAGGACGCAGACCTGTCCCTTCGGACAGGGCGGGAAGTCGGGGACGCCGCACAGGATGATGTCGTCGGTGCCGCCATCGCCGTCGCCGTCGTCGCCGCCATCGTCGTCGCCGCCCGTGCCGCCGTCCGGGCCGAGAGTGCAGGTCTGCGCGATGCAGCGCGGGATCAGCGCGGCGTCGCAGACGTCGACGCCCGGGCACTTCGGCTCGCCGGGCGGGCAGCCGAGCGACTCGATGTACTGGTCGAGCGAGGCCGCGGCCACCGCCGTGCTGGCGCCGCCTCGCTCGCAGCCGCAGCAGTCGGCCTGGGCCTCGACGCAGTCGCCGTCACCCACGCATGCGAAGAGCTCGCCGGGGTGCTCGCGGCACGCATCGACCAGACAGCCGAAGCTGTCGCGCGCGAAGCCGTTGGCGCAGGTCATCTCGGCCGGCACTGTCGAGCAGACGAGCTTGCACGTCGAGTCGATGCAGGCCGGCTCGACCGCGGGGCAGTCCTCGAGCGGCTCGCACTCGACCTGATCGCAGGCCTCGGCGTAGTCGCTCCCCGCGTTGACGACGAAGGTCGGGCACTCGCAGCAGGTGGACGGCGACGGCGACGCACTCCTCGACGCCGACGCACGGGTACTCCTCGCTGGGCGCGGCCGGCTCGCCGCCGCCGTCGTCGCCGCTGTCCCCTTCGCCGCCTCCTCCGCCGCCGCCGGCCCCGTCGCCGCCGTCGTCGGCCGACGCGTTCTCGCTGCCGGACTCGCCGTCGGAGCCGCACGCGGCCAGCGCGAGCAGCGCGGCGAAAGCGGTGGCGGCGAGCGACGGTCGGACTGCGCGGGGCATCATCACTTCCGGCCAGTTGGCTGCACCTCCCGTGCCCGGGGCAAGTCCGCGGAAGTGCGATCTGATCCATCACTTTTCTGAGATCGCCGAGCTCGGGTGTCCGCCCGGTTGAGTATCGTGGACCCCATGACGCCGCCGAGTGCCGTCGAGACCAAGACCGACCGCGCGCTGGAGGACCGCATGCTCGCGTTCGCCGGCGACGGAGAGCGCGTCGAGGTCCTGGCCCGGGCGCGCACGTTCAAGCGCTCCTGGATCGAGCTGGCCGAGGCGCTGTCTCAGGTGTACGAGCGCAGCTCATGGCAGCGCTGGGGCTTCGAGAGCTTCGACGCCTACTGCAAGAACGAGCTGCACCTGACGCCGTCGACAGCCGCCAAGCTGCTCGGCTCGTTTCGCTTCCTGCGCACCAGCGCGCCGCGCGTGATCGCGCGCGCCCACGAGGAGCCGGCGGCGCCGGTGCCGTCTCTGGCCGCCGTCGATTTCGTCGCGCGCGCGACCGACCGCGGCGCGGCCGACAAGCGGGCGCTCAGCGAGATCCGGCGGGCCGCCTTCGACGAGGGTGTCGACGGTCCGGCGCTGTCGCGTCGCTTTCGCGAGGTGGCGTTTCCGGTCGACGAGGCCGACGCCGGCGAGCGCGTGCGGCGGCAGATCGCCAGCTGCGCGCGCCGGCTCGCCCAGCTGATGGCCGAGCCGGGCGCCGACGTCCCGCGCAAGGTGGCCGCCTCCGTCGAGGAGGCGATGGGCCAGCTGCTCGAGGCGCTGGAGGGCTAGATGTTGGAGGCGCGGCCACAGCGGAGCGCATCCGCGTCGGGCCGCGGCTCGCGCGCGGCGCACGTAGACGGGAGACCGGCTTGGCTCGACGGTACGTACCCGCGGCGATCATCGAGCGGCGCACGCTGGCCATCGCCGCCGGCTGCGGCGGCGCTGGCCGGGATCGGCGCGGGCGCGGCGGCCCACGCCGTGTCGCGCCTGCTGTTCCCGGTCCACCTGGTGCTGCCGGCGGCGATCGGGATCGCGACCGGCGCGGCGCTGGCGTGGACGGTGCGGCGGCTGCGCCTGTCGCGGCCTCGTCCTGCCGTCGGCGCTGGCGGCCGGCGCCGTGGTGCTGGCGATGCTCGTCGCAGCTCGTCCTCGACTACCGAGCCGCGCGCGCCGAGCACGAGCGCCAGCTGGATCGGGCGCAGGAGGCGCGCGTCGCCGCCGGTCTCGTCACGCGCGAGGAGCTGCCGGCCGAGCGCGAGGAGTGGATGGCCGGCTGGAGCCTGTGGCGCTTCGCCCGCGCTCACATCGGTCTGGACGACACGGGCGCCTTCACCGGCACCCCGCCGGTGCTCGGCCGCGGCCGGCGCGCTGGCGCTGAGCGCGGTTCGAGCTGCTGCTCGCGCTGCTCATCGCGAGTCTGTGGGCCGGGCGGACGGCCGTGGAGCCGGCCTGTCCGTCGTGCGGCGCGTGGCGGACCGAGCGCCAGCTGGGCAGCGCGGCGCACGGCGTGTCGCGTCCGCTGGTGCAGCGCCTGCTGGCCGGCGATCCGGCGGAGGCGGCGCGGCTCATGCGCCCGCCCGACACGCGCGAGGAGGTGATGCTGTCGGCGTTCACCTGTCCCGCAGGCCACGATCAGGAGGGCGGGGTCCTGCGCGTCGCCGAGGTGTTCTGGACGCGGCACCGGCGGCTGGCGCTGCGGCGGGTCGCGGATCTCGAGGTGGGCGGCGAGGAGCTGGCGTGGATGGCAGGATCGGTGGCCGAGGTGGAGGAGGAGGAGCGGTGACGGAGGCGGGGTCGCGCGACTGGAGGAGGAGGCTGTCGCGGCTCGTGCACCTGGCCGAGTCGCGGGCCGCGGCCGGGGCGCGGCGGCGGGTGCGCTTCTCGCTCTACGTCGTCCGGCTGACCGCGCAGGTGTTTCGGCAGTGGGCGCGCGATCGCTGTCCCCAGCAGGCGGCGTCGCTGGCGTTCCAGACCGTGCTGTCGGTGGTGCCGGTGCTGGCCGTGTGTCTGGCCGCGCTGCGGGTGACCGGGCTGATGGGCGCGGAGTCGGCGCTGGTGAACTTTCTCTCCGACCGCTTCATCGCGGTGTCGCGCGCGGACCTGGCCCGCGCGCTGATCGAGCTGTCGGAGAACATCACGTTCCAGTCGCTCGGCCTGGTCGGGCTGATCACGACCGTGATCATCGGCTTCGTGATGTGGAGCAGCCTCGAGCAGATCATGAACCACATCTGGCGGGTCGAGCGGCGGCGCTCGCTGGCGCAGAAGTTCGTCGTCTTCTACGCCACCGCCAGCCTCGGTCCGCTGCTCATCGGCGTGTCGCTGTACCAGGCGGCCAGGTTCGGCCTCGCCGAGGGCGGCTCCGGCGCGCTGTTCAGCATCCTGTCCAGCTTCCTGGCCGTGCTGCTGGCCAACTACTTCTTGCCCGCAACGCGCGTGCGGCTGGGGCCGGCGGCGATCGGCGCCGCGGTCACCACGGTGATGTTCGAGTCGGCCAAGCACCTCTTCAACCTGTACGTCAGCGAGGTGGCGTTCGAGAGCTACTCCGGGGTGTACGGGGCGCTGGCGGTGGCGCCGATTCTGTCTGGTCTGGATCTACTGGTCGTGGCTGATGCTGCTGCTCGGCGCCGAGGTTGCCCACGCGGCGCAGAACATCCGCCTGCTCGAGCGCAGCGAGCGCCGCGGCGTGCTCTCCTTCGAGAACGAGCTGCTCGGCCGGGTCAACGGGCCGATGGCCGCGCGCGTGATGGTCGCGGTGGCCGACGCCTACACGACCGGCCGCAAGGTGCTCTCGCGACAACAGGTCTCCGACCGCTTCGATCTCTCGCTCGACGTCGTCGAGCGCCTGGTCCGCCGCCTCGTCGAGGCCGACCTGCTCATCGAGGCGCAGGGCGAGGTCGCCGGCCTGGTCCCCGCCCGTCCGCCGTCCGAGATCACCGTCGCCCACATCCTGGCCGCCTTCCGCAGCGGCGATCGCGATCGCTCGGTCGACGGCGCCGTTGACGTCCTGCTCGGCGAGATCGAGGCCGGAACGCTCGAGCGGGCAGGGCAGGTCACGCTCGCTCAGCTGGTGGCTGGCCAGACTAGTCCTCGACGTCAGCGAACCGCTCGCGCCGGAGACGCAGCGCGGCCGGAAAGGTCTGCGCCTCGGAATCGGGGCGCGGCAAGACGGCTATCATGGCCGTCTCCTCGAGGGCGGCCACGAGCAAGGCGGCAGTGGCCAGCTGCAGCGGCCAGATGGGGCCGCCGGCGAACAGGACCACCGCGGCGGCGCCGAGCGCGTACGAGGCGATCGACGCGGCGCGGGCGCGGTAGCCGGTCACGGTTCCGTACTTGATGAAGGCGAACGAGGCCGGCACCGCGACGGCCGCGGTCACGGCCCAGAAGGTCACGGCCTCGCCCTGGGCCAGCTCCGGCCGCAGCAAGTAGGCCCCCAGCGGTATGCAGACGAGGGTGACCAGGCTGACCCAGCCGTCGAGCCGGGCCCGCCAGCGCGTGGACTGCTCGGGCGCGGCTGCCATCCTGTGCCCCGCAGCGCCGGCGGCCAGCGAGGCAGCCAGCACCGCCGCGAACGCGCGCGCCATGCCGAGCCAGGCCAGGAGCAGGAGCGCGAGCGCGAGCAGAAGGCGCAACGGCATGACCAGCGCGGCCGGCTTCCACCTGCTCATCGAGCGAAGTCTATCCAACTCCTCCGCGGCGGTCACGGAGGCGGCGCGGCGTACGGATCGAAGCGCTGTGTCGAGGTGCGGCGCGCGTTGAGGCGCTCGAGCTCGGCCGCGCCGTACGCCATGCGGCTCCCGGCCGGCAGGCGGCGGCGGACGAAGGCGACGATCTGGCCGCGCACAGCCCGCGCGGTCCTCACCTCCTCGTCGGATCCGCCCTCGAGGCACTCGTCCCACAGGAGGAACAGGAGCTGCCGCCGGTGCGCCGCCGTGCCCGGACCTCGCCACACGCGCTCGAGGTCGGCGCCCGTGCGGTGCAGCGCCTCGCGCAGCATCAGGCTGTTCTCCGCCGCGGCGATGCGCATGCGCTCGTCGCGCGTCCGGTCGAGGAACTCCATCTTGCGCGCCGCGTACGGGTCCTGGCCGCCCATGCGCATGATCGAGTCGGTCAGCTCGAGCTGCCCGCCCACGCCGCGCCGGCTCTTGTTGCCGTTCTCCTCGGCGTACCTCCGCGGATCGCGCGCCCAGCGCTCGACCGCCCGCCCCATGTTTCCCGCCATCCGACGCGGCGAGGCGATGTCGATCCGGAAGCTGGACCGATCCTCGAACTCGACCTTCCCCCGCCGGTCGGTGCGCGCGAGGAACACCCCCTCGTCGGTCGCATACCCTCCCGGCCCGTCCGGCCGCAGCTCCGACCGCACCGCAAACGCCTTGCGAGGCCTCAGCCCCTCCAGCGGCCCCGGCGCCCGAGCGGCGGCCCCGGATCCGGCACCACCATCGCAGCAGCCCGACGAGGATCGACATCGACTGGTCTCCTCACCGTCTCCGATCCCGGTCTCCGATCCCGTCTCGCGTCCCCGTCCCCGTCCCCCTCGACCCCGTCCCCGACGCCTTCAGCCCCGACGCCTTCGCCCCCGACGCCTTCACCCTCGACCCCGTCTCCGTGTCCGACGCCTCAGGCCTCACCGTCTCCGAAGACACCTCTCCCGCCCCCGCCGGCTCATCCAGCTCGACGAGCTCGATGTCCGCCCATCCAGCTTCCTCGCTCTCTTCTCGCTCCCCCTCCCGTGCCGCCAGCCACAGCGCCGCGCCCGCAGCCGCGACGTGAGCGACCCCGGACCCGACCAGGCCCAGGCCGAGGCGTCGTCGCGCGCGCATCTCCTCGCTTCGACCGTGCGGCGACGGCTCGCGTTGCCCGGCCCCGCCCGGTCGAGTAGGGTCGAGCTCTTGCCCTCGGCCTCCGAAATCGAGCTCTCGTTCTACGAGGCGTTCTTCTTCCAGCACGGGCTCGAGCCCTATCCCGCGCAGGAGACCGCTTTCGCGCACATCTTCGCCGGCGAGAGCGTGATGGTCACCGTGCCGACCGGCACCGGCAAGACCATGATGGCGAAGGCGGCCATCTACAAGGCGCTCCAGCAGGGGCAGCGCGCGATCTACACAACGCCGCTGCGCGCGCTCACCGAGGAGAAGCACCGCGAGCTGAGCGCCGACTTCGGCGCCGACCGGGTCGGCTTCGCGACCGGCGACTACCGGGTCAACCCGGACGCGCCGGTCCAGGTGGTCGTCGCCGAGATCCTGTGGAACCGCATCTTCGGCGACCGCATGCACGTGCCGGCCGACGTCGTGGTCATGGACGAGGGCCACTACTTCAACGACCCGGAGCGCGGCTACGTCTGGGAGCAGTCGATCATCGCGCTCGACCCGCGCACCCAGCTCATCGTGCTGTCGGCCACCGTCGGCCACGCCGATCGCTTCTGCCACTGGGTCGAGCTGTGCCGCCGCGTGCCGATGCAGCTGGTCGAGTCGCGCGACCGCCGCGTGCCGCTGTACCACGAGTACCGCGAGGCCTACCTGGTCGAGGTGGTGCGCGAGCTGGCCGCGGCCGGCGACGTGCCGGCCATCGTGTTCGTGTTCGGGCGCGAGGCCTGCTTCGAGACCGCGCGCCTGCTCAAGAGCTGCCGCCGCTTCACCAGCCCCGAGGAGAAGGAAGAGATCGACAAGCGCTGCGCGACGTGCTGCTGGACGGCGGCGCGGCCGACGAGCTGCGCTCGCTGCTCGGCCACGGCATCGGCGTGCACCACGCCGGCATCCTTCCCCGCTACAAGCAGCTGGTCGAGCAGCTGGCCCTCGAGCGGCTCATCAAGTTCGTCGTGTGCACCGAGACCATCTCGGCCGGCATCAACCTGCCGGCCAAGCGCGCGGTGTTCCCGTCGCTGCGCAAGTACATCAAGAGCAAGGCGCGCCTGGTCACGCCGGCCGAGTACCACCAGATGTCGGGGCGGGCAGGGCGCCCGCAGTTCGACACCGAGGGCATCGCCATCGTGCTGGCCCCGGAGGCGGTGGTGCAGGAGATGCGCAAGGAGATCTCCGACGCCAAGAAGCGCAACCACATCATCGACGAGGAGAAGGTGCGCAAGAGCTGCTACGCGCGCGCGCGCAGCGAGGCCCAGCGCAACTCCGAGGTCGTGTGGGACGCGGCGGTGCACCAGCAGCTGGTGCGCGGCGAGCCGGCCGAGCTGCAGAGCAAGACCCGCATCAACGCGGAGCAGATCCTGGCCATCGGGCTGCCCGACCTGACCGCCGAGGCGCTGCCCGGCCAGGACGCCGGGTCAGCGGCCGAGCCCGCGCCGGCGACGCCACGGCCGACAGGCCGCCAGCGAGCCCGCTGCCAGCGAGCCGGCGGCATCCCCCAGGCCTGCGCCTCCTGCGCCCACCCCCGCGGCCGCGCCGCCGAAGCCGGCCGTCCCGACCGAGCGGCCGCCGCCCTGGCTCAAGCTCGACATCGTGGCGGTGGTCGACAACCTGCTGCTCGGCGAGCGCGAGCGACGCGACGCGCACAAGCGGCTGGCCCACGTCACCGACAACATGCGCGCGCTCGGCGTCGTCGACGAGCACGGCCGCCAGGTCGCGGGCGAGATCATCGGCAAGCTGCACGGCCTCGACGGCCTGTTCATCTACTACCTGCTCATGAACCACCAGCTCGACTATCTCGACTTCCGCGAGCTGTGCGAGTTCCTCGTCGACCACGACATCATCCAGCGCATGCTCGACCGCAAGCTGGAGGACAAGAAGGCGGAGTGGATCCGCGAGCGGCTGCGCGAGAAGCGGCGCGAAGGCGCGCTGGTCGAGTGGCAGGACATCGAGGAGGAGTACGAGCGCGAGTTCCCCCGCCAGCTGTCCAAGATGGAGCTCATCCACCAGGAGTTCGCGCGCCAGGTGCCGCACCCGGAGCTGCACGGCGGCAAGGGCGCCAAGACCATCTGGGCGACCATCGAGGACGAGAACATCGGCTTCCTCGAGATGGTCGACCGCCACCGCCTGGCCCACGAGGAGGGCAACCTGTTCACCTACCTGGCCCGCGTGATGAAGGTGGCGCGCAAGATCCACGAGGCGACCGGCCTCGAGCAGCTGGCCGACCTCGAGCGCCGCATCCGCTCGTACCTGTCCGTTGTCGACGAGCGCATGGTCGAGGAGTGACCCCTCGACAGCTCACGGCTGGCGCTTGTAGAAGCGGCGCACCTTGCTGCGGTTGCCGCACTGCTTCATGTCGCACCAGCGCCGGCTGCGGTTCTTCGACGTGTCGAGGAACAGCCAGACGCAGTCGTCGGCGGCGCACACGCGCACGCGGTCGCGCCGCTCCGACATGAGCAGCTCCAGCGCCGCGCGCACGATCGGACCCAGCATCGCGTCCAGCGCGTCCGGCCCGGCCGCCCACTGCCACTCCAGATCGCGGCCGATCTGCATGCGCCCGATCGCGCGGTTCAGCACCGCCAGGTCGCCGGCGTCCGGCGCGCGCCCGCCGGCCGCGCCGGCGAACAGGCGATAGAGCGCCTCGCGCAGCTCCACCGCCCGCCGCAGGGCCGCCGCCGCGCCGGCCGGGTCGTCCGCCGCCCGCCTGGCCAGGCGCCTGAGCTGCGCCGGCGGCAGGAGCGTCGCACTGCCCGGCGAACGCGAGCAGCTGCCCGTAGCTCGGCAGGTACTCGATCGGCGCGCCGGTGTGCCGCTCGCCCACCGCGTTCGCGAAGTCGAGCGCGACATGCCCCGCACAGCGGTCGAACACGTGCACCGGCTCGGCCATGGCTGACCTGCAATCGCAGCCTGGCAGGTTACGTCGCGGCGGTCAAAGGTCGGCCGGCGGGGCTACTGGCCGCCGATGCCGCCGCCGCGGCGGAGGCCGGCCTCGTCGCAGACCGCCGCCGGGCGAGGTCAGACCCACGCACGCTGGTCGGCACGGTGGCGTTGAGCCGCACGCGGCCGCCGCTGCCGCCGCCGCCGGCGCCGCCCTGGTTGTTTACGGTGGCGTCGGCGCCCTCGCCGCCGGTCGCGGTGGCCTGGGCGCCGCCGCCGCCGCCGTTGCCGGCCAGCGCCGCGCCGCCCGCGCCGCCCTCGACCACGAGCGCGCCGCCGGCGATGGTCAGCGTCGGTCCCTCGAGCAGGATGCCGCCGCCGGCCCCGCCGCCGCCGCCGCCGCCGCGCCCGAGGCTCGCGTCGGTGCTGCCGAAGCCGGCCCCGCCGCGCGCGTTGATCGTCCCGGCTGATGGTGACGCCCCGGATGGCCGCGATCTGGAGCGCGCCGCCGCCCGCCGCCGCCCGGCCAGCCGCAGTCGCCGTTGCAGCTGCCGTCGGCGCCGCCGCCGCCGCCGCTGCCGCCGATCAGAGGATCGAGATCCGTCTCGCCGCAGATGCTGCCGGCCGCGCCGCCGGCGCCGGGCGTCACCATGCCGCCCCGGCCGTCGCCGCCTGACCCGCCGCCTGTCGCCGTAGCCGCCGCCGCCGCCGCCACCGCCGGCGTCATCGTTGGGGCCGGGCCGATCGGCCTTGGTCCCGCCCTGGCCGGGACAGTTGCCGCCGCCGTCGGCCGCCGCCGTCGGGGGAGCGTACCGCGCCGACCGCGCCGCCCGGCCCGCCGGCGCCGGCGGTCGGTCTCGGCTCCCGGCGCCGCCGTCAATCGTGATCGTGCCGGCCACCGCCGCGGTGCCGGTGACGAAGAGCAGGATCGAGCGCGGCAGCCCCGGGTCGGTGGTCACGTTGACGTCGGCCGGGATGTCCAGCCGCGACAGGCAGAAGTGAGAGACCTGCTGCGGCCCGTCGTCGAGGACGCCGGCCGCGTCGATGAACTGTGTGGCGCCGTCGCCGCAGTCCGGGTCGCACTCGATGCGCCCGTTGCCGCTGCCCACGATCCTGACGGTGGTGCCGGGCGCCGGCGTCAGGGCGGGCGGGTCGCCGGTGCACTCCTCCTGGTTCGCCTGCGGCAGGTTGCTGGCCAGCGTGCAGTGATCGTCGCCCTCGCAGGCGAACGGGCAGATCACGCTCTGCGAGTAGCCGTCGCCGGCCGGATTGCAGACGTTGAGCGATCGCCCGTCGGCGCCGCACACGGTCTCGACCCGGCTCGCACTCGACCGGCACCTCCGCGTCCGGCGTGCCGGGCCCGGCGTCGTCCGCGCCGCCGCCGTCGCCAACGTTGTCATCGTCGTCGTCGCCGCCTCCGCCCGAGGAGTCGTCGCTGCCTGGGCCGGCGCTGCCGGCCGGGTCGAACTGGCAGGCGGACGCCGACAGCAGGAGCCAGGCACCCGCCGAACAACGACACGACCACGCCAGGGTTCAGGCTCCGGCGGGTGCGAACCGCGCACCACACACACCGAGAATAGCCCAGACCGCCGGCGTGGCGGGGCAATCAATCCGCCGGGCGGAAGCGGCGGCTGTCGGCGACGGACCTCCGGTATCGCTCCAGCTCGCGCGATCTCGACGTCGCGGCTCCAGCCCAGCCGCTGCGCCAGCATGTCGGCTGTTTTTTCGGCGACGTCGAGCCCCTGATCTTCGCCGACAAGTGCAAGCGGCACGCGTCGCGTGAGGACATCGTCGATGTTGAGAGCCAGATCCTGCTCCACGGCGAAGGCGACCTCGACCCACAGGTACGGGCAGGTCCGGCTGCATCGGCGCGGCCAGACCAGGATCCGCCTTCATCATGTCGACCAGCTGGCGCGCGCGCGTGCCGTAGACGTCGGCCAGGTGATCGGCGGCACGCTGCTCGAGGCCGTACTGCTCGGCGAGCTGGACGCCGACCCGCCTGCACCGCCGCCGCGCTCGGCTCGTCGAGCCCGACCGCGCCGGGCAGCGGGCGCGTGCGCGTGTGCGGCCGGACCAGCGCGCGGTCCTCGAACAGGTCGCTGTCGTTGTCGCGCAGCCAGCGGGTCGCGGCGGCCACCGCCTCCTTGGCCATCAGCCGGTAGGTGGTCAGCTTGCCGCCGGCGATGAGCAGCACGCCGTCGTCGCGCACGTAGATCTGGTGCTCGCGCGACACGTCCGACGCGGTCTCCGCCTCTTCGTGGATGAGCGGGCGCAGCCCGGCCCAGGTCGACAGCACCTTGTCGGCCGAGAAGCCGGCGCGCGGGAAGGCGCGGTTGGCGCTCTCGCACAGGTAGGCCACGTCGTCGGCGTCGGCCCACACCTCGTCCGGCGAGCCGTCGAAGTCGGTGTCGGTGGTGCCGAGCACCACGCGCTCGCGCCACGGGATGGCGAACATGACGCGCCCGTCGATCGGCGACTGCACGGTGATGGCGCGCTCGAGCGGCAGCACGTCGCGCCGGAACACGGCGTGCACGCCCTTTGTCGGGCGCAGGATCGGCCCGGACATCTCCAGCCCGAGCCGGCCGGCGATGCGATCGGTCCACGGCCCGCCCGCGACGATGACGGAGTGCGTGGCCACGCGCTCCTCGCGCCCGCTGTCCAGGTCGCGCACCAGCACCGAGACCACCCGGCCGCGCTTGCGCTCGACCGACAGCACCTCGTGGTGGTTGCGGCAGTCGGCGCCGCAGGCGCGCGCGTCGAGCACGTTCTCCAGCACCAGCCGCGCGTCGTCGGTGGTGCAGTCGTAGTACTCGATGGCGCCGCGCAGTCCCTCGCTGCGCAGCGCCGGCTCCAGCTCGCGCGCCTTGCCGCCGCGGTGGGTGCGGTGCAGGCCGGGCGTGCGGAACAGGGCCAGCGTGTCGTAGATCCACAGGCCGATGTTCATCGTCTCCAGGCCGACCCGATCGCCCTCGTAGATGGGCAGCAGGAACGACAGCGGCCGGACCAGGTGCGGCGCCACCTGGCACTGCACCCGGCGCTCGCTCACGCTCTCGAACACGAGGCCGATCTCGCCCTGCTCCAGGTAGCGCAGACCGCCGTGGATCAGCTTCGACGACTTGGACGAGGTGCCGGCGCCGTAGTCCGACTTCTCGAACAGCGCCACCCGCATCCCGGTCAGCGCCGCGGCGCGCGCGATGCCGGCGCCGGTGATGCCGCCGCCCACCACGACGATGTCGTAGGGCTGCTTCATCGCGCAGGCGGCGGCGCCGTCACCTGGATGAACAGCTCCTCGAGCTGCCGGCGGTCGACCGGCGTGGGGGCGTCCGACATGAGGTCGGTGCCCTTCTGCGTCTTGGGGAAGGCCATCACGTCGCGCAGCGAATCGGCGCCGGTCAGCAGCATGGCCAGGCGATCGAGGCCGAAGGCGATGCCGCCGTGCGGCGGCGGCGCCGTAGCGGAACGCGTCGAGCAGGAAGCCGAACTTGGCGCGCGCGTCCTCGTCGGAGATGCCGAGCGCCTGGAACACGCGCGCCTGCAGCTCGGGGCGATGGATACGGATCGACCCGCCGCCCAGCTCGACGCCGTTGAGCACCATGTCGTAGGCGCGGGCCAGGACCCGCTCCGGGTCGCTGGTCAGCAGCGCCTCGTCCTCGGGGCGCGGGCTGGTGAACGGGTGATGCGCCGCGACCCAGGTGCCGTGCTCGTCGGAGCGCTCGAACAGCGGCGGATCGGTCAGCCACATGAACTGCCACTCGCCGGTGCGCACCATGTCGAGCCGGCGGCCGATGTGCAGCCGCACCGCGCCCATGCAGGTGTTGGCCACCTTGGCCCGGTCGGCGATGAACAGCAGCACGTCGCCAGGCTGCGCGCCGGCCTTGCGGTTCATCGCCTCGCGCGCCGACTCGCTCACCGCCTTGGCGAACGGCGCCTTCCAGGTGCCGCCCTGCTCGACGCGCGCGAAGGCGACGCCCTTGACGCCGTACGGCTTGGCGAACTCGGTGAGGCCGTCCAGCTGCGAGCGGCTCAGCCGGTCGCCGTCGGGCACGCGCAGGCACTTCACGATGCCGCCCTGATCGATGACCGTGTCGAAGACGCGGAAGCCGGAGCCGCGCGCCTCGTCGGTCAGCTCGCACAGGACCAGGTCGAGGCGGAGGTCCGGCTTGTCGACGCCGTACTTGTCCATGGCCTCGGCGTAGGTCATGCGCCGGAACGGGCGGGGCAGCTCGACGCCGAGCACGTCCTTCCAGACCGCCGCCATCAGGCCCTCCATCACCGTCTGGAGGTCCTCCTCGGTGACGAACGACATCTCGATGTCGATCTGCGAGAACTCCGGCTGGCGGTCGAGGCGCAGGTCCTCGTCGCGGAAGCAGCGCACGATCTGGAAGTAGCGCTCGAAGCCGGCCACCATCAGCAGCTGCTTGAAGATCTGCGGCGACTCGGCCAGGGCGTAGAACGAGCCCGGGTTGAGCCGCGACGGGACCAGGAAGTTGCGCGCGCCGCCCGGCGTGTACTTGACCAGGAACGGCGTCTCCACCTCGGTGAAGCCGCCCTCGCCCAGGTAGCGGCGCGCGGTCAGCATCGCCTGCGACCGCATGCGCAGGTTGCGCGAGATCGACGGCCGGCGCAGGTCGAGGTAGCGGTGCTTGAGCCGCAGCGCCTCGTTGGTGTCGATCTCGTCCTCGATCGGGAACGGCGGCGTGTCGGCGCGCGAGAAGACCTCCAGCACGTCGGCGCTGACCTCGATCTCGCCGGTGGCCAGCTTCGGGTTGACGTTCTCGCCGCGCGACAGGACCGTGCCCACCACGCCGATGCAGAACTCGTTGCGCAGGTCGCCGGCCAGCGCGTGGGCCGCGCCGTTCACCTGCGGATCGAACACGACCTGGGTGATGCCGTCGCGGTCGCGGAGGTCGACGAACACGCAGCCGCCGTGGTCGCGGCGGACATCGACCCACCCGGTGAGAACGACGCGCTGCCCGACATGTGCGGCGCGCAGCTGACCGCAGCTATGAGTTTTCTTGTGCTGGGAGAGAAAGCCAGTCATGCGTGGGGACAACCTTACCAGAGATGCTAAAGTGCATTAATCCGATAAACTTATCGGGGTTTCCGTTTCCGATGCACGTGACGATGGTGAAGAAGCGGCTCGCGAACGGCGAGCCGTGTCGGAAGTGCGCGCAGACCGAGGAGATGCTGCGCGGGCGCGGCCTGTGGGATCGCATCGACGAGGTCGTGTGGGCTGTCGAGGGTGATCCGGCACTCGTCCGGAATGGTGCTCGGCCAGCGCTTCGGCGTCGAGCAGGCGCCGTTCTTCCTGGTCAGCGAGGAGGGCGGCCAGGTGACCGCCTACCGGAGCGCGCTCCAGCTCATCCGCGAGGTGCTCAACCCGGCTCCGGCCAGCGCCCCGGTCAGACGCGCGCGGGCGCGAGTCGGCCGCGCGGCTGCCGCCCATCTGGAGCTGGCGGAGCCACAAGAAATCCTGCGCTGGGGCCTCGAGCGCTTCGGCGCCGACCTGGCGATCGCCTTCAGCGGCTCCGACGACGTCGCCCTCATCGACATGGCGGTGCGCACCGGGCTGCCGTTCTCGATCGTCACCGTCGACACCGGCCGCCTGCACCCGGAGACCTACGCCTTCATCGAGGAGGTGCGCGCGCGCTACCTCGTCGAGATGACGGTGACCAGTCCGGACCCGGTCCCGCTCGAGGCCATGGTGCGGCGCAAGGGGCTGTTCAGCTTCTACCAGGACGGCCACGGCGAGTGCTGCGGCATCCGCAAGGTGGATCCGCTGCGCCGCGCGCTGACCGGATTTCCGCGCCTGGGCCACCGGGCAGAGGCGCGATCAGAGCGCCGCCACCCGCGCCGAGCTTGCCGGTGGTCGAGGAAGATCCGGTGTTCGCCGGCGTGGACGGGCCGCTGGTCAAGCTCAACCCGCTGGCGCGCTGGAGCCACGACCGGCTGTGGGACTACCTTCGCCGCGAGAACGTGCCGGTCAACCCGCTGCACGAGCGCGGCTTCGCGTCGATCGGCTGCGCGCCGTGCACGCGGCCGGTCGCGGCCGGCCAGCCGGAGCGCGACGGCCGCTGGTGGTGGGAGTCGGACGGATCCAAGGAGTGCGGCCTGCACGCGGGCAACCTGGTCCGCGGCGTGGGCTGAGACGCGCGCGATGTCCGCCGACCGGCTCGCCGCCGCGCTGGCCCGCTTCGACGCGCTCAACGCCGAGGACCCGCGGCGCGAGCGCGATCCGGTCACCGGCGACGAGATCGGCTTCGAGGTGCTGTACGCGCGGCGCATGACCGAGCGGCTCGAGCAGCTGGCGCCGGACGCGCCGGAGGTGCTGCGCCTGGCCGTGCGCGCGCAGCACATCGCGCGCTGGCGCATCCCACGGGATCGCTACCCGGACGGGCGGGCCGGCTACAAGCGCTGGCGCTCCGAGCTGGCCCGCGCGCACGCCGACGTGGCGGCCGGCGATCCTCGGCGAGGTAGGCTACGACGCGGACGCCATCCGGCGCGTGCGCGAGCTCCTGCTCAAGCAGGGCCTGCGCCGCGATCCGGAGGTGCAGACGCTCGAGGACGTGGCCTGCCTGGTCTTCCTCGAGCACTACTTCGCCGACTTCGCGCGCAAGCACGAGCGCGACAAGCTGGTCGACATCGCGCGCAAGACCTGGAAGAAGATGTCGCCGCGCGGCCAGGAGGCGGCGGGCGAGCTGGCCGGCGTGCTGCCGGCGGAGCTGCGCTCGATCCTCGACGACGCGCTGGCCGATGACGGGGCGGCCGACGCCCGCGCCGGCTCGTCGCCAGAAACAGATTGAGCCCAGGACCGCACACGCCTCACGGCGCATGCGGCTGGGCTCCGCCTGTCACGACTGGTGATCGCTGCGGTGACGCGCTCTAGAACAACCACGCCAGGATGAGCGCGACGACGACAACGACACCGATGATGTAAAAAATGCTGTAGCCCATGGCTGATCCTTTCCGGGTAGAGGCTGACGTTCCTTGCCGGTTGGTTTTGCAGGGCGCGTGCCTGCGACGAGATGCGGGCACTTGCGCGCTCTGGAGCCCTCTGGCGGCGGGCGCATCTGCACGGGGTGTGTCATCTGGGTCCTCGCACCGTTCAGCGCGATCGTTCAGTGGGACGGCCGGCGGCGGCGGCGGGCCGCACATTCGCTGGTCGTCCGTACTGTCCGATCGGATAATGCCGCTCACCCCGGGCGGGGAACGAGAGGAGGGGCGTGGACGATCGGATTCGTGAGGGGGCCCCGCCGGCAGCGGACGCGGAAGACAAGGCGGAGCCGGAGGCATCCGGTTCATCGCGGAGCGCGGGCAACGGGCCGCTGACCGCGGGCACCGCCGCGCCGCGCGGGCGGCGGCGCGGCACAGGTCGCGCCCGGCAAGGTCTCGCGCGCGCAGCGCCTCGGCGGCGGCGGTCCGCTGCCGCATCGAGAGCGCCTCGAGCAGTCGTTCGGGCGCGATTTGTCCGGCATCGAGGCGCACAGCGACGCCGAGTCGCTCGACGCCGCGGCCGACATCGGCGCCGAGGCGTACGCGACCGGCGATCACGTGGTGGTGCCGCCCGACGCCGGGCCCGGGCTCGTCGCGCACGAGGTCGCCCACGTCATGCAGCAACAGGAGGGCGTGCAGGCCAAGGGCGGGCTCGACGGCGGCGCGAGCGATCCGCTCGAGCGCCAGGCCGACGCGGTGGGCGCGGCGGTCGAGCGCGGCGAGTCGGTCGCGCACCACTTCGCCGGCGGCAACGGGGCGCGCTCGGGCGGCGCCGCGGCGGTGCAGCGGCGCGAGGTCGTCGGGTACCGGATGATGATCGCCGCGAACGCAGACGGGTCGGCGCCCGATCCGGCCGCCACCGAAGAAGCGACCCTGCAGTCGAAGCGCGATCGGATGAAGGCCGGGCTGGAGCTGGTGACCGCGCGCTGGCAGCCGGTCGCCGGGAGCCTGCTCGCGCCGGTCGATCAGCCCGACCAGCCGCCGCCGGTGGGTCGCTTCCGCCAGGCGGCGTACGACCTGCTCGTCGTCGACCGCACCGACGTGGCGCCGGTGCGCGCGGTCCTGCAGGGACCGGGGCGCGAGGCCCACGCCAGGGCGCTGGCCGAGGCGGAGCACTTCCTGGCGGCCGATGCGCCGCTCCGCGACGCGATCCGCGCCGGCATCGAGCAGATCTGCCAGGGCATGGACCTGCGGCCGATCCGCACCCGCCTCATCGCGCACCACGCGCTGCTGTCGCCGTCGGGCCGGCGCGCGCTCGTCTCGGTGCCCTCGCTCGGCGCGGAGATGCTGGCGGCCTACGTGGCCGGCCCCGCCCAGAGCCACGGCGAGATGGAGGCGGCGCGCGACAAGACAGTGACCGGCGCGGACCGCCGCGTCTCGTGCGACCGGCTGCTGGCCATGATGCGCACCGGCGCGCCGCCCATCGAGGAGACGGCGGTGGAGGTCCCGGCGACGACGCCGCCGGCCGCGCCGGAGGTCGACCCGGAGGTGCAGAAACGCGTCCAGGCGCTGCGCGACGCCATCTCCGCCGCGGTGAAGAAGGCGGCGCCCGCCAGGGCCGGCGGCGGGCCCGGCGCGCTTGCCAGCCACGACCTCGTGGCCCTGTACCAGGCGATCGAGGTGGCCGGCGATCCGGCGCGCGATCTGGTGTGGGCCGACAGCGCCGTCGTCGGCCAGCTGGCCATGCTGCTCGACGGCGTGCAGGCGCGCGCCGTCCTCGACAAGCTCGACCCGGTGGAGCGCCTGTACCAGGAGTGCATCCAGGTCCGCCCGGGCGACGAGCCGACACCTCCGCCGCGCGGCAAGCTGCCGCCGGGCTTCACCGAGGACATGCGCGAGAAGATCAAGCTGCGGGTTGACGGCGGCGTGTACGGCGCGCTGCACCGCTGGCTGATGGCGCGGCCGGGCGCCGGCCGGCGCCTCCATGCGCGTGCGGCTGCTGGCCCACACGAAGCTCAAGGACGACTTCATCGATCGTCTGCCCGACGACAACCAGCGGATGATCTACCGGCTGATCGAGCGCGGCACGGAGACAGCCCAGCGTCCTGGACAAGGTGCACGAGGCGGCGGAGAAGGGCCTGCGGCGCGGAGCTGGTGGCGGCGCTGCGCGAGCTGGCCGGGACCGACCCGGGCCGCCTGGCCGCGCTCGAGAAGGACATGGTGTTCCGCGCGGCCATCCAGCGCATGACCGCCGAGGTGGCGCTGCCCGACGGACAGCTGGTGCGGCCGTATCACGTGTGCCTGGCCATGTGGGGCCACGAGGTGGGGAAGGCCGCCGATCCCGGGACCACCGTGGCTGACCGAGGTCGACCCGAGCGCCGTGCACGTGCCGCTCACCATCGAGGAGCGGGTCAAGCTCGACAAGGAGCTGTTCGAGAAGGCCCTGGTCGAGCTGCACGACGAGACCAGCGGGAAGAATCTGGCGTCCCGGTCGGGACCGCGCGCCCTCGAGCTGGTGATGCAGGGCAAGAAGGGCGACCCGCAGGTGGTGATGGACACGCTGGTCGCCTACGACCGCATCGCGGCGCAGGAGCCGTTCCGCGGCCTCCTCCAGCGCGAGCGGCTGGTGTTCGGACCGGAGCTGGAGAAGCGCTTCAACGAGCGCTTCCAGACCTCGCTGAGGACCTGGATCTACGAGAACTCGGGGCCGATCAACCGCAGCGGCTCCAACCGCGTGCTGGGCAGCGAGCAGGGCGCCTCGGTCGGCATGTTCAACGGCCAGGTGCTGCTGGCCGGCGACGTCCAGGTGGCCGGCAAGATGTCGCTCCAGCAGGCGCTGCGCGAGCACACAGCCGGCGCACCGCCGCGCCCGATCACCGAGTGGGCGTCGGTCGAGTCGCGC
>CAVWXW010000014.1:0-13772 GCA_963759105.1 uncultured delta proteobacterium
GGAGCCGGCAGGCCTCGGCGCCGAACTCCTCGCCGCCGCCGATCGCGTCGGTCCGGCTGCGCGTGTCGTAGCTGCACTCGAGCCACAGCCTGTCGCCCGCGCTCACCCGCAGCGGCTCCCGGTAGCCGTAGTAGCGCATGTGGCCATACAGGTGCCAGTGGCGGACCTCGGCCAGGCAGCCGCCGCCGCCGTCGAGCAGCGACATCGAGTGCCCGAGCGAGTGCATGAACGGAAACACGCCGTGCACGTCCATCGTCTCCGGCGCGTCGAGCAGCGCGGTGGCGCTGGCGAATTCCTGACCGGGCGGCAGGCTCAGCTCCGGCACCTCGAGCGGGACGAACCGCCCCTCGCGGGCGCGGTCGGCCAGCTCCAGCTCGACGCGCGTGCGGTCCGGATCCGGCGTCGCCGATCCGCCGCTGGCGTTGTAGTGGATCTGTAGCACCACGCTGCGCCCGGCCTCGATGCGGATGCCGGTGCCGGTCGGGTAGCGAAACGCCGACTCGCCCCAGGTCCACGTCCCGATCAGGCGCGAGTCGGGCGCGCGGCTGCCGCCGAAGCAGTGGTAGCCCGGCTCGCCGTCCTCCTGCTCGAGCGCCGTCACCGCCTCTTCGGCCGCGTCGCTGTCGAGGGCGTACAGCGAGACGTGCTGGACGGCCCGCGGGTTGCCGGGCAGCGACCTCGAACGCGCTCAGGTACGCCGCGTGTTCCAGGGATAGCTGGGCGCGGAAGCAGCGGTGCAGGCGATCGCCGAGCGCCGGCCGGTAGTCGACTCCGGTGTCGACGACGGCGTCCACCCGGCGCAGGGACAGCGGAGCCGGCTCCGGACCCCGGATGACAGCGTCAGCTCGCTCACCCTCGAGCGTGTCCGACGCGGCCCACTCCTCGAGCACCCGGATCTCGTCGTCGGGGAGCCAGTGCGCGCGATCCCAGTCGCCGCAGCTGCCGTCGGCGGTCACGGCCCAGGGCGGCATCTCGCGCTTGCTGGCGTCGATGGCGATGCTGCCGGCCACCTGCGCCACGTGCTCGTAGCTGTCGAAGAACGGCTGGTAGCTCGACGGCCCGTCGAGGTGGCACTGCAGGCAGCGTGCGGCCAGGATCGGCTGGACGTCGCCCCAGTAGGTCAGCTCGTCCCCTCCCCGCTCGGCCGGCGGATCGGATCCGGCGCACGCCGTCAGCCCGAGCAGCGCGAGGGCCAGGGTGGTTGGCAGCGGCGCCATCCTGCGCATCACGGCACCACGTAGAGCCGGGCCACGCACTGCTCGCTGGCCGGATCCTGGCCCTGGCGGGTGGGCTCGATGCGGTTGAGGGTCTCGAAGCGGCACTCGATGGACAGCTGGTCGCCGGCGAACAGCTCCGGCGGCGGCGTCAGGTACTGATACAGGCGCAGGTGGTTGTAGAACTCCCAGTGCTTGACCCAGGCCATGCAGGTCTCGCTGAACGGCCGCACGCGGGTCACCCGCAGATCGACGCCGGAGTGGTGCATGAGCGGCGCGACGCCCAGGATGGTGAACGGCTCCTCGACGACGATGAAGCCGCGCGCGATGGCGTCGTCGATGCCGGGCCGGAGCGAGAAGCCCTCCGCCGCCAGGGTGAGGTAGCGCCCCTCGGTGGCCGACTCCGACAGCTCGAGGTGCACGCGCGTGACGTCCGCGTCCGGGTGCAGCGATCCGCCCTGCGCGTTGTAGTGGACCTGGACCACCACGCGGCTGTCCGGCGCGAGCGCGACCCCGGTGCCCGACGGGAAGCGGACGGTCGAGCGGCCCCACACCCACGTCCCGACGAAGCGCGCCCCCTCGGCCCGCGCGCCGCCGAAGCAGGCGTAGCCGGGCGCCTCGTCCTCCGCCTCGAGCGCCGTCGCCGCCCCCTGCGCCTCGGCGCCGTCCAGCGCATAGAGGACCACGCTCTGCACGGTGAAGCGATTGTCCGGCTCGACCGCGAAGCCGGTCAGGAAGGTCGGCGCGGCCAGCGCGGGATCGGCGACGAAGCAGCGGTGCAGCGAGTCCGGATCGAACCCATCGAACGCGTATGGCGCGCCGGTGTCGATGGTGCGGTCGATGTGCTCCAGCTCCGGCTCGGCCGGGCGCAGCGGCGCCTCGAGATCGCGCCGGTCGCCGCGCGGCACGCCGTCGTCGACCCAGTCGGAGATTGTCTGCAGCTCCACGTCGGTGAGCCACAGGCCGTCGTCGGCGAAGTAGTTGTTGCCGCACGTGGTCGTGTTGTCCATGCCGAAGGGCGGCATCTCGCGCGACGTCACCGTGTCGCGCAGCGTGCGGGCCAGCGACGACACCGTCTCGTAGTCGGTGAAGTACGGGCGATAGGTGGAGATGCCCTCGACGTGGCACGAGTTGCAGCGCGACTCGAGGATCGGATAGACGTCCTCGTACGTGGTCTCGGCGCCGCAGCCGGCGAGCGCCGCGGCCAGCATGGCGGCCAGACCTGATCGCGCCACCATCGCGCTACTCCGGCACCACTTCGAACTGCGCCATCATGTGGTGGTCCTCGTGCTCGATGATGTGGCAGTGGAAGACGTAGAGACCGAGGTGGTCGGTGAAGCGCGCGATGATGCGCGTCTTGCCCTGCACGCCCGGGATTGTGTCCACCCAGCCCTGCATGTGCAGCGGCGGGGGGTCGCCGTTGATGTCCAGGATCTGGAACTGCACCAGGTGCACGTGCATGGGGTGAAACCCGGTCGCGCCCGGCTTGTCGAACTCCCAGATCTCGGTGGTGTCGTACACCGGCCGGGCGTCGATGCGGGCGCCGTCGAAGGCCAGCCCGTTGATGGTCCAGGTGACCGCCTCGTCGGCGCGGATGTCGAAGCTGCGCACCTGCGCGACGGTGGCCGGATCCAGCCGCTCGATCGGCCGCAGCGTGTCCGGCACGTCGAACTGGTCCGACTCGGAGCGGACCACGTCGAAGCGCATCACGTCCTCGAAGATTGGATCGAGCTCCGGGTTGAAGATGTTCTTGAGGACCACCGACGATCCGACCGGCACGCGCGAGAAGTCGATGATGACGTCGTAGCGGTTGGCCGGGAAGATCTCGAGCCCGCGCACCGGGACCGGCGTCTCCAACAAACCTCCGTCGCTGCCGATGACAAGGAGCGGCTCGCCGTTGTCGAGCGCCAGCTTGTAGTGGCGGCCGTTGGACGCGTTGAGCAGGCGGAAGCGGTAGCGGACGTTGGCCACCTCGAGGTACGGAAACACGGCGCCGTTGACGCACAGCAGATCGCCGCGGTACCCGACCAGGCGGACGCGCTCGTCGAGCCTGTAGTGCAGCTGGTTGTCGAAGTCGAGGCGCCGGTCCTGCAGCATCAGCGGGATGTCGTAGTCGCCGGTGGGCAGGTTGAGGCTGTCCTCCAGCTCGTCGCCGATGATGTAGAAGCCGGCCAGGCCGCGCACCAGGTGATACCCGGTGCGATCGACGACGTGGTCGTGATACCAGAGCGGCGCGGCCGCCATCTGGTTGGGATAGACGTACTCGCGGCTCTGGCCGGGCCGGAAGAAGTCGTTCGGATGTCCGTCGCTCTCGGGCGGCGTGTTGGCGCCGTGCAGGTGGACCGAGACCTGCTCGGGCAGATCGTTCGTCTGGCGCACGATGGCGGCGCGGCCGCTGCGCGCGCGGATCGTCGGGCCGGGCCACATGCCGTTGTAGCCCCAGATCTCGGTGGCCGGCCCGTCGAGGATCTGCGCCGTGCCCGCCTGCATTGTCAGCTCGTAGTAGTCGGCGTCGGCGGTTGACATGGTCGGCTCGAGCACCGGCAAGATCGGCAGCGGCACGTCGAAGCGCGCCCGCCCGCCGCCGCAGCCGGGCAACAGGCGCGCGCCGCCCAGCGCCAGTCCCGTGCCGAGGAAGGCGCGGCGAGACATGTCCCACCGGGACTTCATGGTCCGGCTTTTCGCACGGCCGTGTCGCGCGGGCAAGGGAGTGGACCGGGCCGGGCGGCCGCGACTATCATGTCGCCATGGTGCGCCGCGCTGCGCTGCTGGCCCTGCTCCTGGCCGCCTCGACGGGCTGCAGCGAGGAGTACGAGTGCGCCGACGCGTGCAGGAAGGTCTACGACCGGTGTGACAGCGCCGTCGAGGTGCAGGGCATCGCCCTCGAGAAGCAACAGTGCGAGCTGGTGTGCGAGGAGGGGCGCGGCAGCGCGGCCGGAGACGCGGCGCTGTGGCTCGACTGCGTCGAGGACAGCGTCTGCCCCGGCCAGATCGCCGACGGGGAGGACCGCGATCTGCGCCGCTACGACGTGACCTGGTGCAACCCGCAGTTCGAGATCTTGATCCAGGCGATGTGACGGCATCTCAGAAGTGCCACATGGCGTAGGCGTCGGTGGTCAGCGACAGGATGGTGGTCTGGGTGCGCGACGCCTCGACCGGGACCAGGCGGAAGCGCTTCTCGAACGCGTCGCTGCCGAAGTACATGACCTGGCCGCCCACGCGCACGCCCGCGCTCAGCTGCCGGGTCAGCTGCACGTCGAGGCCGGCGCCCAGCTCTGCCTGCGGCCCCTTCGCGAACACTGTGTCGCAGTCGGGGCACTCGGCGAAGTCGGTCAGGACGATGGCGTAGCCGGCGCTGGCGTGGGCGTAGGGCTCGAGCAGGCCGTCGGTCGGCCAGTGCACGCGGCCGCCCAGCCCGACGGTGGTCACGACAAGCGAGTCGACCGGCAGGTTGGTGACCCGGGCTCGGGCGAAGTTCTCGCCGTTGACGGTGGTGCGCAGGTTGGCCTCGACCGAGAACAGGCGGTGGAGCCGCACGCCGGCGAACAGGCCGCCGCCGCCGCCGTGGTCGAGATAGCCGCGCCGGTAGTCGGTGGACTGGGCGGCCACCAGGTAGCCGGAGCCGAACAGCCCGGCGTAGGCGTGCACCCGGTCGCGAGCCGGCGGCGGATGAGCCGCGGTGGCGGCCGAGTCGGCCCGCGCCGCGCCGGGCGCGCACAGCGCGACGGCGGCGAGCACCGCCGCTCGCGTCTCAGAGCGCATCCCACGCATAGCTGATCTTGACCAGCAGCCGCTGGGCCAGCCCCTGGCTGTAAAGCTCGTCGAAGCTCTCGCGCACCGAGAACGGCGCCGCGTCGCCGGAGCGGTCGAGCAGACTCTCGGCCCGGTAGGCGATCAGCGCCGCGGTGCCGCCGCCCAGGTCCCAGCGCAGGACGGTGTTGGTGCTCAGGGTCAGGCGGACGAAATCGCGGCCGCCCAGGAAGTCAGAGTCCTCGAAGTCGACATCGCCGTCCGGCTGCTCGACCAGGTCGCGGAAGCGGCGGTAGTGGCCGACAGCGCGCAGGAGCTGTCCGAAGATCTGGAGGGTGAGCACCCGGTTGATGCCCAGCGTCGTGTTGAGCCGGAGCTCGAGCTCGTCGAAGTCGAGGTCGCCGACGACGTACTGGGGCGGGCCCTGGTTGCGGATTGTGTCGACGAACAGCGGGTCGCGGCGACTGCCGCGCCAGCCGGTCAGCAGCGAGACCGTCCAGCGATCGTAGAGCGCCGCCGCCGAGGTCAGCTGCGATCGCCAGCGCCACGCGCGCCCCTCGCGGTCCCCCTGGTTGCTCCAGGTGAACCAGACCGGCTTCGCGGTGCTGGTCAGCAGATCGGCCTGCACGAAGCTGCCGTGCGGGCGGGGAAACAGCGGGCCGCCGCGGGTCTCCAGCTCGTCAACCCGCGGGAACTCGTAGCCGACCGCCGTGTTGAGCGCCAGGTTGTTGCGGAAGGTGCCGCCGGCGTTTAGGCGGAAGAAGCGGCGCTGCACCTGGTCCGGGTTGGCGGTGCCGATCTGCTGGATGGTGGTGAGGGCCAGGAACGCGCTCAGGAACGGCCCCCACGGCTTGATGAGCTGGCGGTCGACCCGCACCACGCCCTGCATGTGATCGTTGCGTGGCGAGAAGCCGGCGTCGTTGATGTTGTAGTCGCTGGTGTAGAGCTCGAGCTCCGCCTTGTAGATCCACTCGCGAAAGCCGAGCTGGCCGCCCTGCAGGAAGCCCGCGACGCCGGAGCCCTCGCGCGAGCTCGACGCCGACGCGAAGCCGGCCAGCTGACGGCCCGACGCGTCGCGCAGGCTCCAGTCGGCGACGCCGACGTAGGCGTCGGTGTCGGCGGTCAGCTCGCCGCTGGGCTGGACCTGGACCGTCGACTCGCCCAGCCGGTTGACGCTGGTGCCCATGAGGCCGACGTAGGATCGCCCGTCGCCCAGGCGCCGGACGCCGCGCGCCACGCCGTAGTGCGTCGTCGGCGACAGCTCGCGCTCGCGCACGCCGGTCATCTCCGAGACCGGGTTGAAGGTCGTCTCCAGCGCGTGGGTCGACTCCTCCAGCACCGAGATGGCGCCGTAGGAGGTGTCGCCGTCCGCCTCGCCGAGCACCTTGAGGGCGCCGAGGATGCGGCGCTGCTCGTCCGCCTCGACGATGAGCGCCCCCGGGGCCGGCACCGCCGCCGGCGCGGGCGCGCCGATGCGCCGCGTGTTGAGGAAAAGGAAGCGCCCCTGGGCCGGCGGCGTCGGGGTGCGAAACAGACCCATGCCGGCGGTGAAGAACGGGCGCCGCTCCTCGCGGAAGATTTCTTGTGGACCCAGGTTGACCACGTCCGGGTCCTGGTCAACCTCGCCGAAGTCCGGGTTGACCGCGAGCACCAGCTGGAGCCGGGGGGTGGGCGAGAACAGGAGGTCGAGCCCGGCGTTGGGCTCGAATGACGAGGATGACGGGCGCGCGCCCGGTCCCTCGCGCACCTGCACCGAGGTGGCGGCGTACGGCTGGATGCGCAGGGAGGTGGGGCGCGCGAGGCCGCGCAGGTCGGTCATGTCGCCGAACAGCGACACGAACGCGTTGCCGCCGGGTGGCACCGCCGGCCAGCCGGAGGTCTCCTGGGTGCGGACCACGAAACGCTCGACGTACAGACCCCAGCTCTGCTGCGCCTGGTCCTGGAACGGGATGGTGGTGAGCGGGATCTCGATCTCCGCCGTCCAGCCGCGCTCGTCAACGTGCGCGGCGCCTGTCCACACAGCGTCCCACGAGCGATCGATCTCGATCTGGTTGAACACCACGCCGTCGGTCAGGATGCCGGCCGCGTTGACGGTGAAGAAGTAGGCCTGCTGGCCGCCGCGCAGCGGATCGATGTAGACGGTCACGCTGTCCGAGGTCGCCACCGCGTCGCGGCGGCCCAGCACCTTGCGTATCTCGCCCGGCGCGCGGTCGGCCATGCGCAGGCCGAAGTAGACCGCGCCGTCGCCGTGCAGGATGCGCAGCTCGGTGGCGTCGCCGGGAGGATCGCCGGGGGTCGGGCGGCGCTGCACGAAGGCCACCGGCGCGCTGGCTCGCTGCCACTCCGGCTCCGAGAGCACGCCGTCGATGACCGGCGCCACGGCCGCCCGCACCGCGGCCACCGACGCGCCGCGCGGCGACGTCTCCGCCGGCGGCAGGTCCGCCGCGGGCTGGGCGCGGGCCAGACCCTGCCCCGGGCCGGCCGGCGCGCAGACCACCGCCGCGCACAGGCCGGCGGTCGCTGCAGCCCAGGAGCGCATGTCGCCGGCTACGCCCCCGCCGCGAACAGCGCCACCAGCGATGCCCGGGTCACCTTTCCGCGCGAGGTCTTCGGCACCGCGTCGACGAAGCGGATCGTCTCGGGGCACTTGTAGGCCGCCAGCACCTCCCGGCAGTGCGCGATGAGGTCCTTGTCGGACACCTGGCCGCCCTGCTTGCGCACGACCAGCGCGCCGACCTTCTCGCCCAGCACCGCGTGCTCCAGGCCGACGACGTAGGCCTCTGCCACGTCCGGGTGGCGGAGCAGCACGCCCTCGATCTCGGCCGGATAGATGTTCGCGCCGGCGCGGATGATGAGCTCCTTGGACCGGCCGGCCAGGTACACGCGGCCGCCCTCGTCGAACCGATCCGAGATCGCCCGTCGACAGCCATCCGTCGCGCAGCACGCGCGCTGTCGACTCCGGGTCGCCGTGGTAGCCGAGCATCACGCTGGGCCCGGAGACTTGCAGGTCGCCAATCTCGCCGGCCGGCAGCACCGTCGATTCTCCCGTTTCCTGATCGATCTTGACGGCCCGGAACGAGCAGCCGACCGCGGTGCCGACCGAGCGGCGGTCGCGGGCCGGATCGACAGGCGACAGCGCGGACCAGGTCCCGCCCTCGGTGAGGCCGTAGCAGTTGAGCAGCGGCACGCCGAAGCGGGCCTCGAACGCTTCGCCCTCCTGTGGATGGAGCGGCGCCGACGCGCAGGTGACGAAGCGCAGGCGGCCCGACGCCGGCGGCGCGATGGCGTCGTTGCGCAGCAGCAGCCGGATGATGGTCGGCACGGTGGAGAAGGTGGTGACCCGGTGCTCGTCGGCCAGGGCGAACACGCGCGGCAGGAGCTCGAGGTCGAACGGCTTGCACAGGACCAGCGTGCCGCCGTAGCGCAGCGCCGACAGGCAGACGCACACGAGGCCGTGGCCGAAGTGCGTCGGCAAGAGGCACATCGACCGGTCGTCCTCGCCGAGGCCGAACCAGGACACGATGCCGTCCAGCCTGGCCAGCACGCCGGCGTGGGAGTGGACCGCGCCGCGCGGCGTGCCGGTGGTGCCGGACGTGTAGAGGATGAGCGCCGGGTCGGGGCTCGCGTCGTCGCCGGCCTCATCGCCATCGTCATCGCCAGCGATGGCCGCCTTCTCGCCGATGCGCAGCAGCCTTGCGCCGAGCGGCTCGAAGATGGCGGCCGATCGCTCGCCGACGACCACGGCATGGGGGCGGGCGTGATCGATCACGTTGCGCAGCTCTGCCGGCGCCAGCCCGGGGTCGAGCGGCACCGCCACCAGCCCGGCGCGCGCCGCGCCGAACAGGCCCACGAAGAACTCGGGCGTGTTGTAGTTTGTCAGGACCAGCCGGTCGCCGGGCGCCGCGCCCTCCTCGCGCAGCGAGCGGGCCAGCCCGGACGCGGCGCGGTCGAGCTCGCGGTAGCTCCACGACCTGCCTCCGGGCGCCGCGATCGCGACCCGGTCGGGCGAGCGCCGGGCCCCGCGCGCCGCGATGCGATCGATGCCCGTCATGGCCGGGTGGCCCGGGCGGCCTCCGGCCCTGCCTTGGCCCGCACCGCCGCCGCGACCGCCGCGACGAGCGTCGTCACCGTCGCCATGTCGCTCATCTGCATGTCGGCCAGCGAGATGCCGAGGTCCTTCTGGATGGCGGCCACCACCTCCATGGCGCCGACCGAGTCGAGGAAGCCCGACAGCAGCAGCTCCTCCTCCACCGCCCCGCGTACCCGGTGGATGGCGGCCTGCACGCGCGGGCGCAGCACCGCGTCGCTGTCGGGCGGCGGCGGCGCCACGTCCTGGCTGGCGTCGATGGTGAAGACGTGCGACGGGTTGCGGAACGACTTGAACTCGAGCGAGTTGCCGGACGGGTCGTACACGAACAGCGTGTCGTGCTCGCCGACCTGGCCGGCCATGCGCACGTGCGGGTACTCGCGGAAGTGGCAGCGCGAGCGCACCAGCCGCTCGGCCAGCTTCGCCCAGTCGTCGTGGTCCAGGTTGAGGCCGAAGTGCGGCACCGGCACCTCGTGCCCGTCGAACTCGCTGGGCGTGGCTTCCGGCAGCCGCGGGGCCAGGTGGGCGACGACGTGGTGGCCGAACATGTCGAGGTCGATGTGGTTCCAGGTCTCGCGCCCGGGCCGGCAGCCGAGGACCTCGATGTAGAACGCCCTGGCCTCGTCGAGGTCGCGGACCGGGAAGGCGAGGTGGAACTGCGAGATGCTCATACGCGGATCTCCTGTGGACGCTCAGGCCTTGCGCGCCACCACCAGGCGCGACGGAAAATCGGCCACCGGGCGGACGGCGAACTGCTCGGCCTGCTCCTTCTCCATGCTGCGGGCCAGGATCACGCCGTCGGCGTCGGCCGGCCCGGTCGGGTCGACGAAGTAGGGCCCGAACGGCCTCTTCTCGCCGGCCCCGTGGAAGGTGTCCTCCGGCCGCATGGCGTTCTCGACGTTGATGTTGAGGGCCAGCACCGGCTTGGCGCCGGCGCCGAACCAGTGCACGTTGAGCCGCCTGTCGGTCATGTCGATGTACGGGCCGGCCAGGTTGACCTCGAGCAGCTCGCTGACCTGGCGGACCGCGATCACACCCGGCTCGACGACGCGCAGCCGCTCGAACTGCCGCACGTGGTAGCTGCCCATCAGCACCCGCTTGCACGACATGAGGTTGTGGTGCTCGTGGGGCGGATGCGACGTGTGGGCCGGGCTGAAGAACAGGATCGCCTTGGCCTGGCCGCCGGCGTGCACGCCGTGCAGCGGGCGCATGTGGACGGTGCGGAAGCCGTTCTTGCCCACGCCGTGGTCGATCGGGCCGCGCCGGGTCCAGTCGTCCAGCACGTCCTGCTCCAGCTCGAGCTCCATCAGCTGGGCGCCGGCCAGGTGCACGTACTCGTCGCCGGTGATGCGGCCGGCCGCGAACTGCTCGGACAGGCGATCGATGTTGCGGAAGAACGGGCCAAGCTGCCCGCCCTCCGTGAACGGGGAGGCCTTGAGCGCGCTCCTGGCGGTGCGCGGGCCGGCGCACGCGGTCAGCCCGAGGAGGAGCATGCCCTCGATGAAATCCCTGCGGTCGAGTCGGGAGAGTTTCATTCCAGCCTCCGGGCCGCGCTGGTCACGGCGGCCGGCACCGGGCGCCGGTACACCTGCGCCAGGTTGACCAGTACCACACCGGCGAGGATGGCGGCTGCGCCGACGAGCCCGCGCGGCGAGATGTGCTCGTCCACAATCCACCAGCCGAGGAAGACCGCGATGACCGGGTTCACGTAGGCGTAGGTCGATGCCTTGGCCGCCGGCACGTGAGCCATCAGGAAGACGAACGAGTTGTAGGAGATGAGGTTGCCGCAGACGATCAGGTAGGCGAGCGCGATGACGGCGCTCGGCTCCGGCGAGAGCGCGGCCCACTCGCCGCGCGCCAGCCCGATGGCCAGCAGCGGGATGGTGCCGAGGAGCATCTGGTGGCTGGCGATTGTCATGGCCGGCAGCTCGCGCAGACGATACCTGGCCCACAGGCCCCCGATGGCCCAGGAGACCGGCGAGATCGCGGCCGCCACGATGCCGGTGGCGCTGCCGCCGCCGCTCAGGCTGGGGCCGATGATGACGGCCAGGCCGACGAAGCCGAGCAGGATGCCGAGCAGGCCGGCCGCCGACGGCCGCTCGCCGCCCGGCAGCTGGGCCGCGCCCAGGGTCAGCCAGAACGGGGCCGTCGCGGTAAGCAGCGCGATGAGCCCGGAGTCGACCTTCTCCGCCGCGATCATCGACATGGCGTTGCCGCCGACGAAGAGGAACGTCCCCGAGATGGCCAGGTCGAGCCAGCAGCGGCGCGGCGCCAGCGCCCCTCCCCGCGCCAGCAGCCAGGCCAGCATGACCGCGCCGGCGATCAGCATGCGGAAGCCGCTGCCGAAGAACGCGGTGAAGCCGCCGTGCATGACGTAGCGCTGGCCCAGGAAGGTCAACCCGCCGATCACGTAGAGCGCGGCGAAGGCGAGCAGGATCAGCGCCCGCGACGGCGGCGACTGCTGGGCGCGGTCCGATCCCTCCATGGTCAGCGCCACAGGTCCACATCGACGCCCTGCCCCGCCACCGCGATGGCGGGCTCGTCGCCGTCGGCGACGATGGCCAGCGCGTTCGAGTAGACGTTTGTGCGCATCGACAGCACGATGCGGCGGCCGACCCGCCGCCCGGACGCGATCGCGATGCCCAGGATGAGCAGCAGATCGGCCGAGCCGATGTGTCCGAGGTGCGGGATGGTGAACAGGGTCGACTCGCGCGAGACGCCGAGCTCCTCGAGCACGCGCAGCTGCGGCTCCGGGTAGAAAGGCGAGCAGGAGACGAAGTCGACCCCGTCGATGCCGGCCTGGCGGAGCAGCGCGGCGTAGTTGTGCCGGTCGGCGTCGGCCGAGTAGCGCGCGATCGCCTCCGCCTCGCCCATGGTGAGCTGGCCGCGCCACCTGTGCAGGCCCTCTTGAAAGCTCGCCTCGTCCAGCGGGCGCCGGCTGCCGCCTGCAATCGGGCCGCTGGCCTTGTGGCTCGACAGGTCCGGGTTGCTGATGTTCGAGTAGGCAGCGATCCGGTTGGCCGCGTCACGCGACACGACCGCGGCCGCCGCGCCGGCGCCGAAGATGGCGTCGGTCGGCGCCTCCGGCCTGCGCTGCGGCCCCATGAGGTAGTCGAAGCGCTCGGCGCAGCAGACCGCGACGTTGCGGTAGGTGCCGGACTCGACCAGGCTCCTGGCCACCCACAGCGCGTCGATGACCGCCGCGCAGCGGGTCGAACATGTCGAAGCCGGCCGCCCGTCTGGAGCCGAGCTCGTGCAGGACGCCGAACGCCTCCACCCACGGCGCTGGCCAGTCCTTGCTGACTCCGGCGGCGATCAGCAGATCCGAGATCCTCGACGGCGAGGCCGGCCGCGTCGAGGGCGGCGCGGGTCGCGCGCGCGCCCATCGTCGAACGGATGATCGTCGTCGTCCGGCACGGGCTTGCTCTTCAGGCCGATGCCGGCCAGGGCGGCCTCGCTGAGCCCGTAGTCGCGCGCGATCTCCGGCGCGTGCTGGCGAGCCTGCGGGATCCACCACCCGATCGACAGGACGCCCGCCGTCATCGCCTGCGCGCTCACGAGGTCCGCGCGCCGTGGTCGCGGTAGAGAGTGGACCAGAACGCGTCCCACATCGAGGTGCCGAAGTCGTAGCCGCGGGCCAGCTCGTCCACCGCGTCCTCCTGCTCCACCTCGCGCAGGAGGTCGGCCACCGCCTCGCGGACCAGGTGGTTGTGCTCGGCGTCGGCGTGGCCGGCGTGGATGTCCCAGAACTTCCAGTCGATGCGCGCCTCGTTCTCGACGATGAACGGATGCCGGCGCAGGTGGGTGTGCATCACGCTGAAGTACACGCCGCACACGCACTCGCCGCCCAGCCCGCGCATGCCGATGGCGTAGATCGGCGAGCGGTCCATGGTCCGGTCGCGCAGATCGGCCAGGAGCGCGCGCACCGTCGGGTGCGCCGCGGCGCGCAGCTCGATGTCGCTGGCGCCCTTCTCGATGGCGCCGATGCTCTCGAGGAAGCGGTCGTACAGGCGGGCGTGCGCCCGCTCGGGATCGCCCTCGCCGAGCTCCTCGTTGACCAGCTGGCCCAGCAGCGACCGCAGCCTGCCCTCCGGGCAGCGCGCCACCAGCACCGCGAGGTCGGTGATGAAGGCCTGGGTGAAGTAGCGGTACTGCAGGACGATCGCGCGCAGCGCGTCGATCGACAGGTTGGGCAAGACTTCCATCTCAGCGGCCAGGGCGAACTTCGCCTCCAGCTTGCTGATCGCGGCGCGGGCCCAGAAGGCCTCGAGGGCCTCAGTGGTCCGATTCTCGTCCGGTCCCGCCTCGCTTCGCGGGAAGACTGCCTTGTTCGTCAGTGACATTTGCTAACGGCTTCCTTTCGGTTCGTCACGACGCAGCAGGTCGAGATCGCAAGACGACGCCACGCCAGACGGAGCGCGCTCCTCTCGCGTCAACCGACGTCGCCTCGACAGCATGGCTCCGCCGACCTCACAACGGCGAACCTGTAGCACAGGTCTGGCTCGCCAGCGCCAGCCATTTAATTACAGCGCACGCGATCTTCTGGATTGCGCGATCACACATACCGGCCTACTTCGGCTGTTGAGAATCTCGACGTGCGCCGATCACAGTGCACGCGTGGTACACCCGATCTCGATGCGCGCGGCGACACCGATTCTTTTCACGCTGATCTCGTGCGGCGGTTCGGCACCGGCGACTCCTGCGGCGCCCGCTGCGGCGGC
>CAVWXW010000015.1:0-429553 GCA_963759105.1 uncultured delta proteobacterium
GGGCGAGGCGCCGCGCCCGGCCGCCGGGCTCGACATCGTCAGCCACTCCGAAGGCTGGCACGAGGAGGGCCGCCACGAGGCTCACCTGGTGGCGCGCCGCCCGCCCTGACGCCGCGGCAGAACCCGCCGGCCGCGCATCGCGCGCGCGGGTCAGGGCGCCTCGCCGCCCTGCCAGTCGCAGTAGGATGTCCCGGCCTGGTCGGCCTCGCGATCGGCCGCCACGTCGCGCTGCGGACAGGACTCGTCCTCGCTCCACGCGGCCCACTGCTCGCCGCGTCCGTTTCGGCCGCGAACCGGGACCACCGCTGGTAGCCGTCGGCCTGGCTCATGAACACGCTCGGCGCCCGGCACACGCCCTCGGCCTCGGCGGCGGCCTTCTCGGCGGCGGCCAGGTCAACGACGATCTGGTACATCGCGCTGGTCGACGAGTTCCAGCAGCAGGTCTTCGACGCCGTGTACTCCAGCTCGGCGAAGATGTAGTCCTCCTCGCTGCGGTACTGGCGGTTGACCTCGGCCGGCGACGTGCCGAACTCGCGCTCCATCAGATCGTAGAGCTCGGCGAAGCTGCGCTCGCGCCGCTCGCGCGCCGCGCACGAGGCCGGGTAGCTGCGCAGGTGCCGGCGCGCGTCCTCGATGCTCGACAGCAGGCCGTCGCGCGCGTCCTCGGGCGAGATCTGGCCGAGCAGCTGCTCGAAGCGGGCCGGCCGCGCCGCGATGCGGGCCAGGTCGGTGCTGTTGATCCAGTGGGCCTCGTCGGCCTGCATCCAGGTGTTGGTCCAGTAGCCGTCGATGTTCTTTGTCACCCGCCAGCGCTTGAGGCCGCCGCCCAGCGCCGCGTAGCGGTCGCCATCGCTGTTCTCGCCCTCGCCTCCGGTGCGCTCGTCGGTGAAGTACTGCTTGGAGCGCACGCCGGACTCCCACACCCCCTGGCGGCGCGGCATCGAGCCGGACACCAGCGCGACGTCGAGGTTGCCCTCGCCCAGCGCGGTCACCTCCTTGACCACGAGCGTGTGGCCGATGCCGACCCGCTGCCAGCGCTCGAGCAGCGAGTCGCCGGGCCGCACCGCCTCCGGGACGATGTTGTAGGTGTTGGCGGTGTCGGCCAGGTTGGCCGAGCCGATGTAGTTGAGGGTCAGCAGCAGGAAGTGGCCGGCCCGCTTGTTGAGGTGGATCTCGTCGGCGTAGGTGCCGAAGGTGGCGCCCTCGCCGAGCATCGGCTGCTCGTCGACCCCGCCCGCCAGCAGGCGACGGCGCAGCCCCTCGTCGCGCGGCCAGTCGCTCACGTCGTCGGGCGGCTGCCCGGAGTGATCGGCGTACTGGATCGCGTACTCCGGCGTGCTGGCGTAGCGGCCATTCGCGGTGCGCACGCCGTTGTGGCCGAAGAAGACCCGCTGCCCGTTCGAGTCGACCGCCTCCAGGAAGAAGGGAAGCTCGTACCAGGCCGCGAAGCTGATGCGCAGGAAGATCGACAGCTCGGCGCATTCGAGCGAGGGGGACGGCAGCGACTTGCCCCACGGCGTGGTCAGCAGGAAGGTGTCGTCGCCGCCGACGCTCGCGGTGGCTTCCATGGACTGGATCCACAGGGCGTACTTCTCGTCCCAGCTCAGACCCGAGTCCTCGCCCCAGGCCAGGCCGGCGCGCCGGGCGGCCGGCGTATCCCGGTCCTCCCAGCGGTTTCGCGCCGTCCACACCTGGGTGCGGGTGGTGTTTGTGTTGACCAGGAGGCCGCGCCGGTTCGCGCTGTCCTCCTTGCCGGCGGCCGGCACGGGCGCGAGCGGACCGTCCATGCCGTACTCGTCGTCAACATCGATCGATCCCGGCCCGCCGGCATCCGGGCCGCCCGCGCACCCGAACACCGCCCATACAATGAGGAGAAGCACTGCCGCAGTGACCCGACCCAGCATGGGCGGAGCGCTTAGCAGGCGGCGTGCCGATGGTGGTACGCGCTTCACGGCTTCGGTTTCGCAGCCTTGCTTCATCGCTGTCCGGCAACTGTCCCGGTCACCGGACAGCCGTCTGGCCACTCCGTCCGACCCCACGGACGCCACCGGCGCCTCTCATCGACCGTGCTAGCGTTGAGCGCGCGAACCCAGTGAGCCAGCCCATTGCAGTCATGACCGGCCCCGCCGGGCGCTCGACCCGGCTGTTCTGGCTGCTGCACGGCGGCGGCTGGTCGGGGATGTTCCTGCTCAACTACCTGTCCGGGCTGGCCCACGGCAAGCCGGCCGATTACTGGAAGACGGCGCTGCCCATGGCGGTGGTCGGGTTCGTCCTCACGCTGGTGCTGCGCCCGCTCCTGCGCCGCCTGACCGACGTGCCGCCCTGGCGGCTCATCGCCGTGATGGCGCTGCCGGTGCTGCTGGCGTCGGGCGCGATGGGGATGGCCTACGTGTTCGCGCTCATCGACTGGTGCGGCGAGGAGTGCCGGCCCAGCAGCACGCTCGGCTACGTGGCCTACCTGGGCAGCAGCCTGTACGTGGTGACGACCTGGGTGGCGCTGTACGTCGGCATCAAGGTGCACCAGCGGCTGCGCGAGCAGAAGGAGGCGGCCCTGGCGGCCACCGCGATCGCGCACCAGGCCCAGCTGCGGATGCTGCGCTACCAGCTCAACCCCCACTTCCTGTTCAACACCCTGAACGCGATCACCACGCTCAACCTGGACGGTGACACCACCACCGCGAATCGCATGGTCGAGGGTCTGTCGGCGTTCCTGCGCCATTCGCTCGACAACGATCCGATGCAGCGGGTGACGGTGGACGACGAGGTCTCTGCCATCCGGCTCTACCTCGGCATCGAGGAGATCCGCTTCGCCGACCGGCTGCGCGTGGAGATCGAGATCGAGCCGGAATGCCGGACCGCGCTGGTGCCGAGCCTGCTCCTGCAGCCGCTGGTCGAGAACGCGATCAAGCACGCCGTGTCCAAGAAGGTCGAGGGCGGCACGGTCCGCGTCGCCGCCCACCGCTCCGGCGCGAGCCTGTGGCTGAGCGTGGCCGATGACGGGCCGGGCAGCGCGCAGACCGGCGCGCCGCGCGGCGTGGGCCTGCGCAACACGCGCGACCGCCTGCTGGTCCTTTACGGCGAGGAGCAGAGCTTCGAGCTGCGCAACCGGCCCCAGGGCGGCTGCGAGGTGCGACTGAGCCTGCCGTTCGAGACCCAGCAGGGCTAGCGGAGAGCGATGCGCATCATCCGCACCCTGATCGTCGACGATGAGCCGCTGGCGCGGCGCGGGCTGGAGCTCCGCCTGGCCGGCCAGGCCGACATCGACATCGTGGCGCAGGTCGGCGACGGCATCGCGGCGACGCGCGCGGTGTCCGAGCACGAGCCGGATCTGATGTTCCTCGACGTGCAGATGCCGGGTCTCGACGGCTTCGCCGCGCTCGGCGCCATCCCCGCCGCGCAGCTGCCGGTCACCGTCTTCGTCACCGCCTACGATCACTACGCCATGCGCGCGTTCGACGCGTGCGCGGTCGACTATCTGCTCAAGCCGGTCGAGGATGTCCGGCTGCGCCAGGCGCTGTCGCGGGTGCGGGCGGAGCTGGCCGGGCGCGAGGCGCAGGATCACCGCGACCGGCTGCTCCAGCTGCTCGGCCAGGTGAGCGGCCGGCCCGGGCTGCGGCTCGACGAGGCGCTCGACGGCGACGGCGAGGCCGCCCTGCGCGGCGACGCCCCGCTGGCCATCCGCGACGGCCAGCGCATCGTGCGGGTGCCGCCCGGCGAGATCCGCTGGGTGGACGCGGCCGGCGACTACACGTGCATCCACACCGACCGGGAGACCCACGTCCTGCGCGCGACGATGCGCGAGATGGAGCGGCGACTGGATCCGCGGCGCTTCCCGCGCATCCACCGGTCCACCATCGTCAACGCGGCGCGGGTGACGGCGCTGCGGCCGCACCTCAACGGCGAGTACTTCCTGACCCTGGACTGCGGCCAGGAGCTCAAGCTGTCGCGCAGCTACCGCGACCGCCTGCCGCTCTTCAAGTGAGCGGCGCGGCAACCGACAGCGCAGTCACGGTCCGCCTGGACTGCCTGGAGCGAGGAGAGGAGAACCATGCGTTTGCTGATTTCGTCGGTGGGGACGCGCGGAGATGTGCAGCCGGCCGTGGCGCTGGCTGTGGAGGTGCGCCGGCTCGGGCACGAGGTGCGGATGTGTATCCCGCCGAACTTCATCGACTGGGTCGCCGGGCTCGGGTTCGAGGCGACGCCGGTCGGGATCGAGATGCGTGCCCCGCGCGCCGGTGCGGGGTCGGGGGCACCCGCCGTCATCCCCGATCTCATCACCGACCAGTTCGACGCGGTCGGGTCGGCCGCTGACGGCTGCGACCTGATCGCCGGAGGCGGCGTCCACCAGTATGCGGCCCGGTCCATCGCCGAGCTGCGCGGCATCCCCTTCGTCGACGCGGCGTACGCACCGGTCTCCCTGCCATCGCCGGACCTGGCGCCGCCGGGACACGCGCAGGAGTCGGACGGACCGGCGGCCAATCTGAAGCTGTGGGACGACACGCGGCGCGCGTGGAACGAGCGGTCGCTCGAGCGCGTGAACACGAACCGGGCGCGCCTGGGCCTGGCGCCGGTGGACGACGTGCTGGGCCACATCCTCGGCGACCGACCCTGGCTGGCCGCCGACGCGACCCTGGGGCCGGCGCCGTCGACGCCCGGCATGCGCGTCGTGCAGACGGGCGCGTGGATTCTGCCGGACTCGAGCCCACTGGCGCCGGAGCTGGAGGCGTTCCTCGGCGATGGCGAGCCGCCCGTCTACCTCGGCTTCGGCAGCATGCCCGCCCCCGAGGGCGCCAGCCAGACGCTCATCGACGCGGCCCGGGCCGCCGGCCGGCGCGTGATCCTCGCGCAGGGCTGGGCCGACCTCGAGCTCGTCGACAGCGCGCCGGACTGCATCGCGACAGGCGACGTCAATCATCAGACGCTGTTCCCGCGGGTCGCCGCCGTGGTGCACCACGGTGGAGCCGGGACGACCACCACCGCCGCGCGCGCGGGCGTGGCGCAGGTCGCGGTGCCGATGTTCAGCGACCAGTTCTACTGGGGCCGTCGCATCCGCGACCTCGGCATCGGGTCGGCGGTGCCGATCGCGAGGCTGAGCGCCGGCGCGCTGGCGTCGGCCCTGCGCGACGTACTCGATCCGGCGGTCGCCGCTCGTGCGCGTTCCCTCGCCGGGAAGGTGACCTCCGACGGCGCTGCGATCGCCGCGCGGCGGCTGGTGACGGAGCGGTAGTCGCCAGAGAGCGACGAACCGGGCGAAAGCAGCGACGAGCCGACGGGCGCTCGAGGCCGGGCGGATGGAGAATCGGTGCATGAGGTCGTCCACGGCCGAGCCGGTACGTCCTGCCATCTGTGCCATCTGCGCCATCGCGGCCGTCGCGACCGCCGTGTGCCTGGTTCTCGCGGCGGCCTGCACCAGCCCCGGCCCGGGTGCGTCCGGCGCCAGTCCGGGCTCGCGACCGGCGCCGGCGCAGGATGTCGTCGATCGAGCAGTGCGCGCGGTCGGCGGCCGGGCGGCGGTCGAGGCGGCGAGGTCGCTCGTCCTCGAGGGCAGCGGGCGAGCCCATTACCTCGGTCAGGGTCGCGAGCCGGACGGCGAGTCGGTGAGTCTGGACATCACCCGGTTCCGGCGCGTCATCGACCTTGTCGGCGGCCGCTGGCGCGACGAGGCGGACATGACGCCGCTCTACAAGACCGGCAATCCGCAGCCCAGGCACGTGGTCATGGCGGTCGACGGCGAGGTCGGCTACGACGTCGGAGATGACGGGGTGGCCGCGCGCACCAGCGCGGCCGACGCGCGCGATCGCCGCAGGGAGCTCCTGCACTCGCCGGTCGGCATCCTGCGCGCCGCGCTGGCCCCCGGCGCCGTCGTGTCGAATCGCCGCCGGGTCGGCCGCCGCGACGAGGTGGACATCCGCACCGCCGGCGGCGAGGTGCTCACGCTGGCGGTCGATCCGGGGAGCGGCCTGCCGGTGCAGGTGCGGTCGATGACCGATCAGCCCAACCTGGGCGACGTGGAGGTGGTGACCGACTTCGCCGACTACCGGCCGGCCGGCGCGCTGCTGCTGCCGGCCCGGTTCACGTCGCGCATGGATCGCCACCTGCTCGCGGTGCTGCGCGTGTCGAAGAGCGTCGTTGGCGCTTCGGAGGCCGACCTGGCGGCGCTGGCGGCGCCGGACCCGGTGCGATTGGCCGCGCCACCGCCGCAGCCGCCGCGCGTGGCGGTGGAGCGCCTCGCGCCCGGAATCTGGCTGCTGCACGGCGAGGGGCACCACAGCGTGGCGGTCGAGCTCGCCGACCACCTGACGCTCATCGAGGCGCCGGTGGACGACGCGCGCGCGCTCGCCGTGATCGCCGAGGCGCGGAAGCTGCAGCCGGCCAAGCCGCTGACCCAGGTCGTGATGACGCACCACCACTTCGATCACTCCGGCGGGGTGCGCGCCGCGATCGCCGAGGGGCTGACCGTGATCGCGCACGAGAAGGCGGCCGGCTTCGTCGAGGAGATGGCGGCGCGCAAGCACACGATCGCGCCGGACGCGCTGGCCCGCCGCCCGCGCCGGTTGCGGCTGGAGCGGGTCAGCGGCCGGATGGTGATGCGCGACTCGCTGCGGACCATGGAGCTGCACGCGGTCGACACCGAGCACGCCGGCACCATGCTGGTCGCCTACCTGCCGGCCGAGCGGCTGCTCGTCGAGGTGGACCTCTACACGGCGCCGGCCGACGGCGCGCCGCCTCCGATCTGGTATCCGTTCGCATCGCCACTTGTGCGCGCGATGCAGGCGCAGAAGATGACGGTTGACCGGATCGTGCCGCTGCACCGCACGATCATCTCCTACGCCGATCTCGCCGCCGCGGCGCGCCAGCCGGAGCCGACCCGGTGAGGCGGAGACCCGGCAGGTGGCGGGCCGCCGTCAGCGATCGGTGCTCGCGGTGCAGTCGAGGAAGTGGGGATCGAACACCGAGCCGATGAGCAGGCGCCCCTGGCGCCACGCCGCCACCGACGATCCGGAGATGTCGTCGCCCTCGCCGAGGAACACCTCGGTCACGTCGTAGCCGCCCTCGGTTCGATGGATGCGCAGGGCCTGCGACGGCGACAGCTTGTCTGCGTCCTTCGCGTACCCGACGAAGGTGAGGAGCTTTGGGTGCGCCCCGATCCACAGATCGCCATGGGCGTCGATCTCGATGTTGTCCGGGCCGGTGTCCACGTCGATCTCGGCGTGCGGCGTGAGCGCCCCGGTGGCCGCGTCGCGGTTGTAGACCGCCACCGCGAAGCTCGTGACCATGGCGACGAAGACCTGCGCCCCGTCGGCGCTGACCGCGATCCCGTTGGCGTAGCGGATGTCCGAGGCCGCCTCGACGAAGCGCTTGCCGTCGAAGTAGAGGACGCTTGCCTTCTTGAGGCGCAGGTACTCCTCGAGCGTGCGCCCGAAGCCCGGCTCGGTTCCATGGTCGTTGGTGACGTAGAAGCGGTCCTCGCCCACCGGCGCGATGTCGTTGGGGCTGATCAGCATCTCGCTCTCGATGCGTCGCCGGTGCACCAGCATGCCGTCGGCGCCGACCTCGAAGATCTCGATCGTGTGGGCCGGCCCCTTGCCCGGGTTGTCGCCGAACAGCGACGAGCCCGGATGATTGACGACGAACAGCAGCGTGCGGCCGTCGGGCGCGACCCACAGGCCGATGCCGTGCGGGTGGAAGGTCGGGTCCGCTTTCGGCGTGAGCCTCCGCGGAGGCTGCCCGCCGGTCAGGTCGTAGCCGAAGATGGCGCCGGGCACCGGGCGTCCGGCCAGGGTCGCGCGGCGATCGTCCGACGAGATGTAGGCCGTCCCGGTCCGCGGATGGAAGGTGATGTCCTCGGGCCCGACCACGCCGGGCACGCGCTTGCAGGTCCCGGCGAAGTGCGGCTCGATCGACGTGAGCTCTCCCGCCTTCACATAGATGTAGAGGACGTAGCTGCCGATGCCGAGCACCAGCACGAGCAAGACGAAGAGGGGGATCTTGAGCTTGCGGGTCATGCGGCGCTCCTGGACGGCGGGAGGTCGAGCCGGGCGCCCGAGAGTACACGGCGACCGCGGGCGCGACCAGCCGGGCGGTCACGCCGGGTCGATCAAGCGAGCCGGTCCATCATCGCCTGGAAGCGCGGATCGTCGCGCAGCGAGTCGTAGTCCGCGTCGTTGTCGATCCAGTCGCGCTTGCCGATGCCGCGGCTGAACATCCTCTCGAGGCACGACAGCGCCTCCTCCTTCCTGCCGGCTCGCGCGTACATGCAGGCGACGTTGACCAGGACGATCGTCTCTTCCGGCCCGCTGGCGAGCGCGCGCCGTGCCCACTCGAGGGCGCGGTCGACCTCTCCCTCCTCGACCAGCGCGACCGCGCCCAGCGACAGCGCGCGCGAGTCGTTCGGGTCGAGCTCGAGCCGGCGCTCGGCGCGGCGGATCCCCTCGCGGCGGCTCGCCTTCGCCTCATCGAGCCGGCCGAGACGCTTGAGCGGCATCTCGATCAGGAGGGTGGCCTGCACATCCTCGACGCGCAGCTCGGCGGCGCGCCGGAACAGCGCCAGCGACTGCTCGAACCGTCCCTGCTGGAAGCAGGTCCGCGCGTACAGGTAGTGGGCCTCGAACGAGCCCGGGTTGAGTCTGATGGCCTCGGCGTAGGCGCGGCCGGCGCCGTCGTAGTCGCGGCGCATGGCGAGCACGGCGCCGCGCGCGACGTGCGCCTCCGACAGCTCGGGGGCGAGCTCGAGCGCCTGCTGGCTGGCGCGGTCGGCGGCCTGGCTCACCTCCTCGCCGCTGCCCATCCACTCGACCGCCCAGGCGTGCACCTGGGCCAGACCGGCGTAGGCCGGCGCGTAGCCCGGATCGATCTCGATGGCGCGGCGGTAGTAGCGCTCCGCCTGGGCGAAGGCCTGCGCGGTGCCGGTGTGGTACAGCTGGCGGCCGCGCAGGAAGTGCTCGTAGGCGTCGGGCGTCGTGCCCGGCCGGCGCAGGGCGTCGCGCTCGCGGGTGCTCAGCATCCCGCGCAGCGCGCTCGCCAGGCTGGCTGCGATCTGATCCTGGATGGCGAACACGTCCTCGATGTTGCCGTCGAAGCGCTGCGACCAGCGCTGGTAGCCGTCGGCGACGTTGACAAGGCGCACGGTGATGCGCAGGTGATCGCCGGACTTGCGCACGCCGCCCTCCACGATGGCATCGACCCCGAGGCGGGCGCCGATGGCGCGCGCGTCCTCCGCCTGCGACTTGAACTGGAACGACGAGCTGCGCGCCGCGACCCGCAGCCCGTCGAGCTGGGCCAGGGTGTCGATCAGCTCCTCGGCGATGCCGTCGCACAGGTAGTCCTGGTCGCGCCCGGGGCTCATGTCGAGAAACGAGAGCACGCCGACCGACGACAGCGGCGCGCCGGCCGGTGCGTCCGCGTTGACGTCCGGATCGGCGGGCTCGGCCGCCATCTTGTCGGTGATGGTGTGGCCCGCGGGCGTCGGCGTGATCCGGAGGGTGGAGAGAGCCGACTGCGGCGGCCGCACGCTCGCGGTGGGGCCGGCCGTCGTCGCGTCGATGCCGACAAGCGCCGCGCACGCCGCCTCGCCGTCGGCCGGGCGCCGGTCGGGGTTCTTGTGCAGCAGGCGCGCGACCAGCGCCTCGAGGTCGCGCGAAACCGGGACCAGCTCGCCGAGCCGGGGCGGCGCGCGGCGCACGATGGCGGCGATCACCTCCTCGATGCTCTGGCCCTCGAACGGCGGCCGGCCGGCCAGGCAGCGAAAGAGCAGGGCGCCGAGCGCATAGACGTCGGCGCGCGCATCGATGTCGCGATCGCCGCGCGCCTGTTCCGGCGCCATGTACGACGGCGTCCCCACCAGCGCACCGGTCACCGTCAGCGCGTCCATGCTCGCGCGCCGCGCCACCCCGTAGTCGAGCAGCACGACCCGGTCGGTCCGGCCGTCGACGAGAAACACGTTCGACGGCTTTATGTCGCGGTGGACGATGCCCAGCCGGTGCGCGGCCCCGAGCGCCCCGGCCACCTGGACCGCCACGCTCACCGCCTCCTCGACCGTCAGCTCGGCCTCGAGCAGCCGCGCGCCCAGGTCCTCGCCCTCGAGCCACTCCATCACCAGGTACAGCTCATCGCCCACCCGACCGTGCCCGAGATACGTGACGATCCCCGGGTGCCGCAGCGCGGCGAGGATCTCCACCTCGCGCTGGAACCTGTCCGCCCCGCCGGTCCCGCGCACCGTCTTGACCGCCACCGGCTGCTGCGTGTGCCGATCGATCCCGCGGTAGACGACGCCCATCCCGCCGCTCCCCGCGGGCCGTTCGATCTCGAACCGCCCGTCCAGGACATCACCCGCGGCTATCGCCATCCGTCCAACCTTGCCCGGCCTCGCAGTCTCGCAAGCTTGCCACATCTGCCCGACCGCCTGGCGCCCTGGAAGCCGCCGCACGGATCGCGCCAGGAATGCGCAACAACCGCCCCGACCGGTCCGACATCCCGCGCGCGTTTCACAGCGGAGGTCCCATGGGCGGCCGTGTACTGGTGGTGGACGATGACGCGCTGATCCGGCGGGTTGCCGGGCGGTCCCTTACCAGGGCCGGCTTCGAGGTCGCGACGGCGGACTCGATCTGGCAGGCCCGGTACCTGGTTGCGACCGACCGCTTCGACGTTGCCATCCTCGACTATTTTCTGGGCGACGAGCGCGGCAGCGATTTCATCGCACCGCTGCGCGCCGCCAGCCCGGCGATCCGCATCGTGGTCGTGAGCGGCCTGGGCGCGCTTGCCGACGTGGCCCGCCACGCACTCGCAGCCGGCGCCGACATCGTGGCCAGCAAGACCAGCGTCAACTGGCCTGCACTCGCCGCGGGAGAGCTTCCGCAGCCCATGGTCCCGCCTCGCCCGGTGGTTGACCTCGACGCCCTCCGGCGAGAGGCCATCCACGGCACCTTGCTCGTCCACGGCCGCAACGTCTCGGACACCGCCCGCGCACTCGGCATGACGCGCAGCAGCCTGCAGCGCGTGCTGCGCAAGATGCCGCTGCCAGTCCTCGACGATGAGAGCGATCCGCCCGAGGACCGCGAGTAGCTGCATCCCCCTGCCGCATTCTGCGGCACCCCCTGCCGCTCCATACGGCATTCCCAGGCGAAGCGCGTTCTGGCAGATGTCGTCAGGCAGGCAGTTCTGGAACTGCCTGTTTGATTCATCCATCTCCTAGCCGGGAGTCCTTCGATGAGTAGAGCCGCCCAACCTGCCCGTGCACTGCCCCGCCGTGGACGCAAGGGGCGACTACGGACACGACGCCGCGCGATCGCCCTTTCGCTGATCCTGGCCGGATTCGCCGCCTGTCTCTCCGATCAGCCGGACGACAGCGGCGACCAGACCAGCTCCGTGAACGCCGAGGGCGAGCGAGCGGGGCCGATCGTCGCCGCGGTGACGCTGCCGCCGGGGGGGATCGTCGACACCCAGCCGAACTCCGGCTGGACCGAGGGCGCCTTCTCCGTGGGTCACGACGGCGCCGCCACCTACGACCTTCGTCTGTGGGTGCCGGCCGGCCGCCGCGGTCATCAACCGACCCTGGCGCTTCGCTACAGCAGTCAAGGCGGCAACGGGCCTGTCGGCGTCGGCTGGTCGCTCTCGGGCTTCTCCACCATCACGCCCTGTCCGCGCACGATTGCCCGGGACAGCCGGAACCAGCCCGTCAGCTTCGACAGCAACGACGTGTACTGCCTGGACGGCATGCGACTCCGGCCGACCAGCCAGGACTTCCAGGTCGAGCAGGAATATCGCACCGAGAAGGAGTCCTTCTCTCGCATCGTCTCCTACGTCACGTCGGGGGAGCTCAATCCTCAGCCCGGCTATTTCAAGGTCTGGACCAAGGACGGCCAGATCATGACGTATGGGCAGGCTGGCAGCGTCATGACCGGGAGCCTCCTGGTCGGGATCCAGCCCGAGAACCCGGCGCTCCAGCGGAACCCGACGCCGGTCAAGGCAGCCTGGGCGCTCAATCGCATCGAGGATCGCAACGGGAACGCGATCGACATCGAGTACGAGCGCATCGAGACACCGGCGAACAAGTGGTCGGTGGAGCTGCGGCCGAAGGCGATCACCTACGGTCCGGATCGCAAGGTGGAGCTCGTCTATGAGGGCCGACCCGATCCGATCGACGGCTTTCGGGCCAGCTCGCGCGGCGGAGTGCACACGAGGCTCAGCGGCCGGCTCAAGACCATCAAGATGTCCGCCGGGGCGCAGCTCTTGCGCGAGTACGGGCTCGCCTACCGGCCCGAGACCACCGTCACGGGACGCAGCCTGCTCGCGAGCGTGACGGAGTGTGACGGCGGAGCGCCGGCCGTCTGCCTCAACGCCCTCCAGTTCGAGTGGTCGGGACCGACAAACTACGAGTTCGCCGTGACCGACACCGATATCACCGATGTGGGCACTCCCAGCACCGCCCCCGATTTCATGGTCGGCGACGTTGACGCCGACGGTCGCGACGACATCATCTATGGCGACGCGAGCCAGAGCTGGAAGATGCGCTACAGCATCGGATCGTCCTTCGGCACTCCGCAGGCAACCGGCATCCCGGCTCTCACCGGCGCCGGATCCGGCTACAGACGGCCCATACGGACCATCGACTACGATCGCGACGGCCGCATGGACCTGCTGACCGAGGTCCCGGCCGCGACGTCGGGGCAGAAGGCCTTCGGCCTCTATCGCTCGAACGGTACGACTTACGCGAAGGTTGGATCCGGGGACTTCACCAACTCGTGTCCATTGACCGGAAACAGCAGCCGCTGCGTCTTCGGCGGCTACTTCGCCGACGTTGACGGCAATGGCCTCTCCGACTACCTGTCGGCCGACGTGGTGAGGAATGCGGCTGGCGTTCCGGTCTCCCTGTCATGGAGGTACCGCACCAACGTCCTGGGCACCTTCGGCCCGCCCGTGACCAACGTCGTCGGGACGCCGCTTCCGGCGCAGCCGTTCGATCGCGAGCATCAGATCCGCGTGACGTCGTTCGATGGCCTCGACCCCGATCTGCTCTTCTGGAACGAGGCAGGGGGGAAGTACGAGATGCTTTCGTGGCAGAACGGGCTCGTACGATCCGCGGCTCCCAATCTTCCGTTCGCGAAGTTGCCTGAGAACGAGGATCGCAGAGATCTCCACTTCGCTGACGTCAACTGCGATGGCCTGGAGGACGCGGTCTATCCGGGCTCCGGGCTTGCCGTGCAACTGAACACGGGGGCAGGATTCACGCAGCTCATCCCGGGGCCGCAAGCGTACGTTCGGCCGCCCGTGTTCACTTCGGACCTGGATCTGCCGGTCCGGATCGTCGATTTCAACAACGACCGTTGCGACGACGTGCTGGTGGTGCAGCCTGGCCAGCCCACCAGCGCTGCAGACTTCGCGCGCGGCTACCAGGTCTACAGCTGGCGAAACGGCGGCTTTCAGCGCGCGGCGATCATGAACGTGCCCTCTCCCGTCGTGTGCGCGACCGGAGTCTGTATCGCCACCGCGTTCCATCCGCTGGACTACACCGGAGACGCCACCATGGACATCGCCCAGGTGGCGCCGTCCGGCGGGCCCCATCTCCAGCTCGTGAGACACGAGGGCGAGGTCCCCGACCTGCTCGTCGGCGTCAGCGTGGCCGGCCTCGGCGACCGCGTCGATGTCTCGTACACCACGCTCGCGAACACTGTCTTTCATGTGCGTGGTACATGCGCGCTGCCGCTCATCTGTCCGGTGCGCGGCGGCAACCTCGTCCTCAGGGCCAGCGTCGCCAATGGAATGACCGCCGGGGGCCCATGGCGCGTCTTCCAGCACAAGTACCGGCACGGCAGGGCGGACGTCATCGCGGGCTGGCTCGGCTTCGAGGAGCACGAGGTGGCCGACATCGAAGCCCGGCCGGACACGCTCGTCACGACCTACTTCGACAACACCACCATCAGATTGGTCACGACCGCGACCGGCACATCGCGGGTCTACCCGTTCGCCCACGTGCCCAACAAGTCGGAGGTCGTGGTCGAGGACGAGGTCGAGGACAGCTTCAGCACAAAGTATTACCGGACACGCACCACAGCGTTTCGCGCCTTCAATGGGTCGGCTCTGGGGACGTACCTCGTGCAGCGCGACAGTCAGACGGATTCCGACCGCGAGAGCTTCGAGGGCGGACCGCTCACGACGCTTCATTCCCGCACGGTCACGTTCGAGGACCACGACGACTTCGGCAACCCGGCCAAGGTGTTGACCAGCGTCTTTGGATCGGACCACGTCGCCGAGCTCGAGTATCGCAATGACGAGACAAGCTGGCTGCTGGGCCTACCCACCTCGCGGACCGATACATCCTGCGCGACGGTCGCGGGTGTCCAGGAGTGCGAGACGCGGACGAAGACGCTCGACTACGACGACAGCGGCAACCTGACGGACGTCGTTGTCGAGCCGCTCGACGACGACCTCCGCCTGACCACGGTCATCGAGTACGGCAGCTACGGAAACATCTCGTCCGCGACGACGTCCGGCGCCGTCGACGCGGACGGTACGGCTCAGGAACGCACGGTCTCGTTCACCTACGACAGCCAGGATTTGTTCGTCAGGACGAGCACAAATCCGCTCGGCCACGTCACCGACGTGACGGCTCACGCTGGGCTTGGAGTGCCGCTGGAGTCGAAGGACCCGAACCTCGTGCCGACCACGATGAAGTACGACCGGTTCGGCCGGCTGCGCGAGGTCAACCATGCCGACGGCTACTTCGAGCGCTTCACGACGAACGGACCGCTCGACGTGCGCACCACGGTCCCGGACGGGTCGGGCGGCACGTTTCTGGGCGCCCAGCTCGTCTACGACGTGCTCGGCCGCGAGATTGCGCGCAGCGGGCCGTCGTTCACCGGCCGGAGCGCCGTGAAGACCGTCTACGACCGGCTCGGTCGTGTGTCCCAGGTATCGCGGCCGTACCTGACCACCGCCACGCCGAGCTTCTGGACAGCGTACACCTACGACAACCGCGGTCGCCTGCTCACGTCGGTGGATCCGGACACGACGACGGTGCGGCAGACGTATCGGGGGCTGGAGACGCACACGTTCGACGCCATCGGGACCGAGAGCGTCGTCGTGGAGCGGGTCGACGGCCGCATCGGCGTCCGCAAGGAGGACGACCCCGAGTTGACCCTGTTGCTGCAGACCCGGTTCGAATACGGGCCGTTCGGCGCCGCCCGGAAGGTGACGGCGGCCGACAACACGTTCCAGACCATCGAGTACGACACGCTCGGCCGCGCCACGAAGCACACGGACCCGAGCACCGGCACGAGCACCGCCCTGTACAACGCCTTCGGCGAACAGATTGAGCAGATCAACGGGGCCGGCGAGAAGACGGTGACCCAGTACGACCTGCTCGGTCGCGCGACGCGGGTGACCTCGCCGGACGGCGTGACCACGAACACGTGGGACACCGCGCCTCTCGGCAAGGGAAAGCTCCAGCGTTCGGTCAGCCCGGACGGCGTGGCCCTGAGCTACACGTACAACGACGAGGGCCAGACGACGTCGGAGAAGTGGGTCATGGAGAACGTGACCTACCAGGTCAACATCGACTTCGACGTCATCGGCCGGCTGGGCAGCATCACCTATCCCAAGATGCCGGGGCCGGAGCCGCGCTTCAAGGTCAACTACGGCTACAAGCCGAACGGTTACCTCTCGCAGGTCACCGATGCGTCGTCGAGCGCCCTCTACTGGCGCGTCGATGGCAGGAACGAGGCGGGGCAGCTGACCAAGCAGACGTATGGCAATCTGACCCACGAGGACCGCACCTACCAGGCCAGCTTCGGTCTTCTCGATACGATCACTCGCTATGCGCCCACCGGGCAACAGATCAGGAACGTCACCTACGGGTACGACAGCAACCGCAACGTCGCGCTGGTACAGGAGGACTATGTATCGGGCGCCATCCTGCTCGAGCTCGGCTATGACACCCTCAACCGCCTCACGACCTGGGGGTTCTGGCAGTTCGACGGTGACGACGACTTTAGCCGAACGTTCGAGACGACCTTCAACTACAACAAGAATGGAAACCTCGATTCGGAAACAACGAGTCCATCTCCTAGTCGAAACGTCACCTATCAGTACGGCCAGCTCGGCGCCCCGCCCCATGCGCTGACCACGCGCAACGGCCAGACGTACACGTACGACGCGGCCGGCCGTCAGATCACGGCCCCTGGCAGGGCGGTCACCTACACCGCCTTCAATCTCCCCAAGCGCATCACCTGGGGCAGCAACCAAGCGACCAACTTCACCTATGACTCAGGGGGAAGCCGCGTCCTCAAGCGCGACGGAACACTGACGACCATCACGGTGGGCGGCTTGTTCGAGCGCAGCGTCGCCAGCGCGGACGTCAGCAACGTCCACTACGTCCTGGCCGACGGACGCGCCGTCGCCCAGGTAACAAAGGTCCAGGCCGTGCCCGACGGTCCGGTGACCCAGCCCGCTCAGGTCCTCTACCTCCACGACGACCACCAGGGCAACGTCGTCCAGACCACCGACTCCAGCGGTCTGGTCCGCGACACCTTCGACTACGACCCCTTCGGCCGCCGCATCGACCGGAACGGCAACTACCTCCCCCCGCAACGCCGCCCCATCCGGCGCGGCTACACCGGCCACGAGCACGACGACGAGCTCGACCTCATCAACATGCGCGGCCGCATCTTCGACCCGGTCGCCCGCCGCTTCCTCACCCCGGACCCGTTCATCCCGAACCCCCTCGGCAGCCAGAGCTACAACCGCTACAGCTACGTCGAGAACAACCCGACCACCTTCATCGACCCGACCGGGTTCCAGCTGTGTGATATCGCCATCTGTATTGGCGAAGGAGCAGGTGGCGAAAGCGGGGGCGGAGGTGGCGACGGCGGAGGTGCCGGGGGCGGCGGATGGATCTGGGGGGACGGTTTGGATTGGCCGTGGCCGTCCGGCTACCAGGAACCTCCCGGCCTGGGCAACCGCAAGAACCACTTCAAACATGAATACAGCTGCTCCGTCTTCGGCCCTTGCCCCGGCGCCGGCAACACAGACGATAATCCCGGCACCGACGCCGGCGGAAGCACCTCGACCGCAGGTGGAGCGGACTACGGGTTCGGCGGCCTACCCACTGACAACTGGGTCACGCCCAACGGCGTGGGGCCGGATTGGTGCACCTACTGTGGTAGCGGAGCCGGCGGAAGCTTTGGCCCACCGACGTCTTTGGCCGAACTCATCGAAGCCAATCGTGCCCTGGGTACGCCATACATCGGGGGACCCGTTATCGACCCCGGAAGCCTCATCGACTTGGTCCATTTGGCTCTGGGCAACAATGAGCTCAACGCATCCGAGCCGGGTGGAAGCGCCGCCTCGCGTCAATCGGCACTGGAAGACGGTCTGGACCTGCTGCTCTTCGCCGCCACTGTGAGTGGAGGGCGTGGGCGTCCTTCGAGTCCGGCCGCGCGCGGCGTACGAAACACGACACCCTCACCTGCCCTAGCAAACAGCCCTTATAGTCCTGAAGCGGTGGCCGCACGGGTGCGACCGCCGTATCGGCCGAACCCTCAGCACAATCCTCTGGCGGTGCAGGGTGCGTTTCGGACGCCGGAGCCGCCAGACGCCGCTGCCATCTACCAAACTGCTCAGCGGGCAGGCTTCGGTGAGTGGTTTGGCAAAGGGACGGGCGGTTGGTATCGATACTTCAGTGACAATGCTGGCGGTTCTCATTTCTCTGGAATCGTGCAAGAGCATCTGGTTCCAATTCATATCAGGAGAGGCCTATGAGCATTGTTGCGATGACGCTTACCGGGGACGACCTCGCTGGGTGGATTTGGAGTGTCTGGATCGATGACCTGGAGGCATTCACGACGGAACCCATGGCGCGAGCCGACCTGGCGGCGGCGTTGTTTTCAATTCAACGCGATGACTCGCGTAAGAATCCGTATCTCGTCGATCTTTCCGATAATGAACTTTTCATCATCCTCGATGGATTCTTCTTTGGTGCGCTCCACGATGCCCTTCGCGCCTCGGCGGAGGAGCAGACCTGGGCAAAGCACTTGGTCTCCCCGGCTGTCCCCACGCGCGTCTCATCAAGGATGTATCTGATTGGCGGTGCTCGGGACCAAGAGCGGATGCTCGTGTGGCGGAATGAGCCCCTACGCTGTTACACCATCGCGGAAGGCAGCTTTGACAAGGACCTCAGCGAAATCATCAAGAGGCTCGAGTCTGGGTAACACTCGTTCGCCTGGCGCCATCGTCGGTAGGGACATGGTTCCGACACGTCTCGGTGGCTGCCCTGGTCAGAGCGGCTTGGCCAGGAAGAGGGCTGTCTGGCCGGGCATGTACTGCGTGTAGTAGAGGGTGTCGGCGCCGCACCCAGGCCCTCTTCGGTTGGGGCCGATTGGCGCCGCCTACCCCCAAGGTCTTCGCGGCCGGCCATCGCTCGCTCAAGCGCCAGAGCGCACGGGACTCGGCGAGCTGGGGGCACTGGGATCGGATCGGCAAGGACAGCGACCCATGGATAGTTCACGCGAAGAGTACGTTGAGAAGGTGCTGAAGAGCTGTTCGACGAATGGCGAGGTGGAAGGACGCTAGCGCGATGTTGTGGGAGCTCACCGCGTCTCACAAGGCGCTCACGATCGTGTTGACGAGGGGAGAGGCCGGCAGGTACCTGGTGCTTTCGTGCCTCGAGCCTGAGAGATTGCAAGGCCCGATCAGATGGGAACACGCCGAGCTTGCGATCTCGCGAGCTCGACTCGGCCACGAGGATGGATTCCTGGTGACCGACGCGAATGCGAATCTGGAGGTCGCGTGCGGAGCGATCGAGGTGGCGGAGAACGTCAAGCTCCGGCCCGGCAGCCGGTGACCCGCTCTCCCTACGGTGCAGGGAGATGGCCGCACCGGGCAGCTCGGCAAGACGCTGATCGGCCGGTTCGCCGGCGGGCGGGACACCGTCTCGAGCCGGGCATGGGGGTCGTTCCCCGGGACTCCCGTGCGACACGGACCAGCGCGTGACCGGTCGCGAGACCCGAGTTGCCGTGCCGCCGGGATCGCGGCCACCGGCGGAAAGCGAGTCGAGACGCGGATCCGGGCGCTTTCGGGCTCCGCGCCGGTCGCGCGCGGCGACGCGAGGGCGCAGCGGGGGGCGACTGGTCTCCTCCTTGCTCTACAGGGTCGCGGAGTCGAATCGACGACTCAGCAAGGAGGCTCGATGAAGAACCTGGCGACCCTGTCGGCGATCCTGTGTGCCACCGCCCTTCTCACCTCGGCCTGCATGACGGAAGGCGCAGAGGATCCCGAGCTGGAGAGCGCGGCCAGCCAGCTGCCGATCACCTCCGACTTTCTCGAGACGAAAGTAGTTCCCTTCGACGGCGGAACGATCACCCTCGATAGCAAGCAGAGCGCGCGCCTGACGGTCAACACAGATCCAGGCGTCGAAGTCTACGTGTCGGCCAGCATCGACGCGATCTGCACCGACGGCGAGCACGTGGTCGCGTTCGGCGAGGCGGCGGGCGACGGCCAGCCACTGCTCGACATCACCGCGGTCTGCGCCAGCAACCACATCGTATCGATCTCCGACGCCATCGTCACGTTCGGCCGGTGAGGCGGGCAAACCCGTCGGCCCGAGCCCCTTCGGGGTGGCGGAGCGCCGACGGGCGCGGTCCTGATTCGCTGCTGCTGGATTGCGGACCTTCGACATCTGGCGAGATGCACGGATCGCGCTTTCAGAGGGGCTTGGCCAGGTAGAGGGCCGTCTCACCCGGCATGTATTGCGTGTAGTAGAGAGTGTCGGCGCCGCAGAGTGCGTGCGCCGGCCGATCCTGAACGCCCGGATCGGCGCATCGTGAACACGCGGATCGCTCCATCGTGAACGCCGGGATCGGCGTGATGAACACGCGGATCGGCATCATGAACACGCGGATCGGCCATGGTGAACACGGCCGGCCGGGGTCAGGGTGACCGGCGAGGTTCGGGTCGCGGGTGCGACCTGGGAGCAGCGGCGCTGGACGGTGACGGACCGTCGCCCCTCGAGGAGAGGCGATGGCCACGGAGCGACTGTCCATGCGAAAGACACGAGAGATCCTGCGGCTGCGCCTGGTCCTGGGGCGCACACATCGCGATGTGGCGAGGAGCGCTGGCGTCAGCGTCGGCGCCGTGCACCTCGCGGTGTCGCGCGCGAAGACGGCAGGGCTTGACTGGGCGGCCGTCGAGGAGCTGAGCGATGGCGAGCTCGAGGCCCGGCTCTACGGCATTCCGTTCGCCGGGCAGAATCGGCCGCTGCCCGACTTCGGGTACGTGCACGCCGAGCGCAAGAAGAAGGGCGTCACGCTGGAGCTTCTACACCACGAGTACCTGGAGCAGCACCCCGAGGGGTACCGCTACTCGCAGTTCTGCGACTACTACCGCGAGTGGCTGGGCCGGCGCCGGCTGACGATGCGGCAGGAGCACCTCGCCGGCGACAAGCTCTTCACCGACTACTCAGGGAAGCGGCCGCGCATCGTCGATCCGGCGACCGGCGAGTCGAAGGACGTGGAGCTCTTCGTCGCGGTGCTCGGCGCCTCGAACTACACCTATGCCGAGGCGACGCCGACCCAGAGCGGGCCTGACTGGATCGCCAGCCACTGCCGCGCCTTCGCTTTCCTGGGAGGCGTGACCGCCGCGGTGGTGCCCGACCAGCTCAAGAGCGGTGTCACGCATGCGTGCCGCTACGAGCCGGGCGTGCAGCGGACCTATGAAGAGATGGCCGCACACTACGGCACGGCCATCTTACCGGCGCGGCCGGGCCACCCGCGCGACAAGGCAAAGGTCGAGGTCGGCGTCCAAGTGGTGCAGCGATGGATCCTGGCTCGGCTGCGCAACCAGACCTTCTTCTCGCTCGACGCGCTCAATGAGCGGATCGCCGATCTGCTCGAGGAGCTCAACGAGCGTGTGATGCGCGTCTACGGCGTGAGCCGGCGCGCTCTTTTCGACCGGCTCGACCGACCGGCGCTGCGCCCGCTGCCGGCCGAGCGCTTCGTCTATGGCGAGTGGCTGACCGCCAAGGTGAACATCGACTACCACGTCGACGTCTTCCGCCACTACTACTCGGTGCCGCACGCGCTCGTGCACGAGAAGGTCGAGGTCCGCGTTACCGGCGCCACCGTCGAGGTCTTCCACGGCAACCGCCGCGTCGCGAGCCATGTCCGGTCAGACACGCGCGGCCGGCACACGACCGAGCCGTCGCACATGCCGCTCGCGCACCAGCAGCACCTGGAGTGGACGCCCTCGCGCATCATTCACTGGGCGGGAACCATCGGGCCGAACACGAAGGCGCTGGTCGAGGCGATCCTCGAGGAGCGCCGGCATCCCGAGCAGGGCTACCGGTCGTGTCTGGGCATCCTCAGGCTCGGCAAGCGCTACGGCGACGAGCGACTCGAGGCCGCCTGCGGCCGCGCGGTGGCGGTGAGAGCTCGGTCGTACCGCCACGTCGACTCGATCCTCAAGAACGGGCTCGACCGCGTGCCCCTGGCAGACGCCGAACCCGCCGGCGTCGGCCATCACGAGAACGTCCGCGGGGGCGACTACTACCACTGAGGAGACCCGTGCTGAAGCAACCGACGATCGAGAAGCTCAAGGACCTCCGGCTCGAGGCGATGGCCGCCGCGTGGCTCGAACAGCAGCAGAAGCCCGACGTCGTCAAGCTCGACTTCGACGAGCGGCTCGGCATGCTGGTCGACGCCGAGTGGCTGGACCGCGAGAACAAGCGCATGGCGCGTTGCCTCAAGGAGGCAAAGCTCCGCCTAAGCCAGGCGTGCGTCGAGGACATCGACTACCCGGCCCGCCGAGAGCTCGACCGCGCCGTCATTCGCCAGCTCGCCTCGTGCCGCTGGGTCGACGAGCACCAGAACGTCGTCATCACCGGCGCAACCGGTACCGGCAAGACGTACATCGCTTGCGCCTTGGCGCAGCAGGCTTGCCGCAAGGGCCACCGGGCGCTCTACCGGCGGGCCTCGCGACTGGCCGACGAGCTCACTCTCGCACGAGCCGACGGAACCTACGTGCGGCTGCTCGCCCGCCTGGCTCGCGCCGACGTCCTGGTGATCGACGACTGGGGCCACGCGCCGCTCAAGGACGGAGACCGTCGCGACCTCGTCGAGGTGCTCGATGATCGTTATGGCCTCCGCTCGACGATCATGTCCAGTCAGCTGCCGGTCGCGAAGTGGCACGACCACATCGGCGACCCCACCTCAGCCGACGCCATCATGCGACCGCGTTCTCCACAACGCCCACCGGATCGTGCTAAAGGGCCCCTCTCGTCGAAAGGAGGACTCCATCAAGACCGACAACTGACCAGCGTCGCTTCGCTCCGATCACGATGACCGATTCTGAGTGATCACGATCGGTCGATCTGGGCGCTCACGATGGCCGGAATACGCACGCAGAGGGTGTAGCCGAGGCGCTCGTAGGCGGCGACGCCCGGGACGTTGACGTTGCTGGTCTCGAGCCAGACGTGGGTGGCGCCGAGGGTGCGGCCGTGGGATTCGGCTCGCTCGAGGAGCTGGCGGCCGATGCCGCGGCGGCGCGACGAGGGCGAGATGTAAAGGAACCACAGCACCAGGCGGCGGTGCCAGGGCTCGTGCTCGACGGCGGCGAAGCCGCGGATGATGTCCTCTTCCTCGGCGACCCAGCCGGTGTCCCAGCTGGCCCAGGGCTGGAAGACTTCCGCGATGGAGTAGCGCTTGACGATCGGCTGGTCGAGGCGGCGCTCGACCAGCTCGATCCGGCGGGGGGTGGCGACGAGGTCGAAGGTGCTCGTTGTCTCGAAGCTTGTGTCGATTGCCTGGACGCCGGCGCGGTCGGTGGCGCGGTCCAGCTCGCGGATGGTCACGGCCATTCCATGCAGCATGGCACACGCCGCGGGCCGCGACGTGGCCGCCCGTCGCCACGAGCACCGCGGGAGAGTCGAGCCGTTCGCAGCGGACGCTACAGCGCCTTGAAGTGGCGCAGGCTGAGCTTGACGCTGCCGTTGACGAGCTCGACGTCGCTGCGGATGCCGCCCAGCGGGTTGCCGCTCCTGTCGAGCACGAGGATCAAGTTGTCGTCGATGCGGATGGCGATCGGCGAGCCGCCGCGCTCGAGAAGGGCGCAGGCGCGGTCGCGGGTGTCGCCACCCTCCTTCTTCAGCTCCTCGCCGATCGGCCCGGGCGCGATGTCTGCCAGTAGCTTGTCGCTGGCCACCGGTAGCCTGGCGCAGCCACCCTTTCCCTTGCTGGCCGCGAGCAGGGCGCGGGCGGCGTCGCCGAAGGGCTTCTGCGAGCGGGTCAGCTTGTTCACCGGCATCATGCCGGTCGAGCGGCGAGAGCCGGTCCCCAGCATGAGCAGCGCGGTCGCGCGGGGGGTGGCATGCACGATTGTTGACACGCGTTCTTCCTGCTCGCCCGACCCGAACTGCATGTCCATCTGGTAGCCGGTGAGGCGCGCCTTGACGGCGCCCGCCGCCTTGAGCTCCACGGCGAGCTCGGGATCGATCTCGAGCTTCCAGTCCCCGGCCAGCGGCTTCGGGTCGCGACCGGCGATGACGGCGTTGACGATCTTCTCCATTCGTTCGCCGGACGGCGCCAGCGCGGCCAGCGGTCCGCCCTTGCCGGCCGACTCGTTTCCGGCCATGGCCGCCGGGATGGCTGCGAGCGATGTGATGAGCAGTGCCGCGACGGCTGTACTTCGCATCGCGCTACGATGTCACGAGTTCGACGCTGCGGCCAATGCGGCGGTCAGGTGTGAAACGCGTCGTCGTGGGCGTCGGACGGTGGGCGGCCGCGATACAGCGACGCAAACGTTTGCAAGATCTCGTCGAGCGGGAGGTCGTCGTAGAGGCCGCGGTCGCGCACGTACTCCATGTACGGTCTGCCCTCGCCGTCGAAGGGCTGGAGCAGGGCATCGGTCTCGCCGTCGAACTCGAGCGGAGACACGCCGAAGCGCGCGCAGAGGTCGGCGTTGAAGGCGGGCGTGGCCTTGAGCGGACGTCCGCCGATCCACAGCTCGACGTAGCCGTGGAAGGCGAAGAGGTCGCTGCCCAGCGAGTCGAGTAGCTTCTGGCTGGCCAGGTGGTTGCGCACGTCGGAGAAGCCAAGTCGCGCGGGGATTCCCACGGCGCGGGCCGACGCGCACAGGAGCACGGCCTTGGGGATGCAGTAGGCGCGTGCGCGGTCGAGCAGCGTGCTGGCCACGTACTCGTTCGGGTCGTCGGAGATCGTGTACGGGTCGTAGCGGAGGCGCTCGCGCACGTCCGTGAACAGGCGCGCGGCGCGCTCGGCGTCGTCCGCCGCGCCCGCGCAGACCTCGCGCGCGTACGCCACGACGGCGGGGTGGTCGGAGTCGGCGAAGCGTCCCGGGGCGAGAAACGAGCTCTGGGTCACGTGGGAAGCGTACCTGCTCCGCTCCGCCGATGGCGAATCGCCTGGTGCGACGATCGCGGGCGGCGAATCGCCTGCTGTACCGAGTCTCAGGCCCCGCGGCGGCGTCGCGAACCGCTCGACTTGCGGGGCGGCGGCGCTCCGAGATGAGCGCGGCGCAGCTCGTCGGCGAGATCCGTCCACAGCGGCGGGCCGCCCTTCTCGAGCCAGTCAGAGAATCTGGCCAGCTCCGGACTTGCCGGTCGGTGCTTGCGGCCCCAGACGCCCGCCTGGATGAGGACCGGCAGCAGGTCGATGCCGGTCTCGGTGAGGCTGTAGATCGCCTTCTGCTTGTGCGTGGGATCGTCGGCACGCGTCACGATGCCCTGGTCGACCAGCATGTTGAGCCGGTCGGCCAGGATGTTCGACGAGATCCCTTCGTCGGACTGGAGGAACTCACGGTAGTGCCGCTTCCCGCCAAACACGAGGTCGCGAAGGATGAGGAGGGTCCAGCGGTCGCCGAACACCTCGAGCGCCAGGTTGATGGGGCAGCCGGATCGGTGTTCGTCGCTCATTCCGCCTCGCTCGAAGAAACTGCTTGCATTGTGCTATCAGTCGGGCCACCATGCAACTGGTTGCAAAATGAAAGCAGTCGAGCCAGGGCTCGACGATCGACGAGGAGACCGAGGATGACGAAGAAGACCTACAAGGGCAGCTGCCACTGCGGGCGGGTCCGGTTCGAGGCGGACCTCGACCTGAGTGACCTGACGTTCCGGTGCAATTGCACGTACTGCACGAAGGCCAGGAACTGGTTCGCGACCACCGTGCCGGACGGCTTTCGCCTGCTGGCCGGCGAGTCGGACCTGGCCGACTATCAGTTCGGCGCGAAGCGGATCCATCACCGCTTCTGCCGGCACTGCGGCGTGCGCCCCTTCGGCCGCGCGCTCACCGAGAACGGGGAGTTCATCGCCGTCGCCCTGGCCAGCCTCGACGAGGTCGATCCGTCGCATCTGGCGGTCGCGCAGGTCCAGTACTTCGACGGGCGCAACGACGACTTCGAGTCCGCGCCGGCCGAGACGCGTCACCTGTGACCGCGCTCGCGAGGGCGGCGTCGATGCCTCTCAGGGCCCGGACGCCGGCGACGCGACCGAACTGCCGGCGCCCGGGGCCGGGCATTGCGAGTAGTCGGTGCCCGAGTACAGGCGGTTGGCGATCTCGCCGTAGCGGGACAGGTAATGATCGGGGACGCGCTTCTCGATGATTGTCTTCGCGCCCTCGGCCCGGATGGTGAACATGATGGGCCAGTACTCGTAGTAGGTGACGTGGGCGCGGACGATGCCCTCGTTGAGGGTCGGGTCCCAGTTGCCGGTCCAGACGAGCTGCGCGCAGATGTCGCAGGTCTGCTCCTCCTGCGCGGTTCGCTGGAGTCGGGCAAAGACGCAGGCTGCGTCCTTGTCCACCGTCTTGGCCACGGGCCGGGTCGCGCGCAGCTCGGCCAGGCTCGGGCCGCACCCGACGCTCATCGCCATCGCTCCGATCAAGATCGCCATCGTCCACGTCGTTCGCGTCATGCGGGGCGATGGAGCAACGGGCGTTCCATCGCCAGGTCCGCGAGACCAGGCCGCCGCGCGCCGGCGACCCGGGGGACGTCCCATGGGGCGCCCATTGAGACGCGCCATGACGGGCCGGGCGGCCTCCAGCCGATAGGTCAGCCCGGCGGCGGCTTGCGATCCGCGCGGCGCGTGTAGATGAAGGAGACGCCGAGCAGGATCGTCCCCGCGATCAGGAACGACGCGATGCGATACCCGGCCGAGAGCGCCGCCAGGTCGTGCAGGAAGAGCCGCGCAAAGGCCAGGGCGGCCACGCCGAGCGACGCCAGCCGGTAGTGGATGGCGTCGAGGCGAAGGCCGAGCAAGAAGATCGCGCCGGCCGCCCCGATCCACGCGGCGGTGACCAGCGGCGCCGGCGCGTTCGAGGCGGCGGCGGTCATGGCCACGGCGGCCACGGCGCACGCCGCGACGGTGCGGCCGATGCGATCGCGGGCCATCGCCAGGCGCTCGTACAGCACCAGGCAGGCCACCACCGCGACACCGACGCCGAGCTGCTCCGCTCCGCCCAGCAGGTGGACGATCGTCGCGACGGCGATGACAGCGGCGCCGGCGGCCCGCAGCGGCGCCGACTCGATCGCGCGCGCCAGGACCGCCGCGGCGGCGCCCACCGCGCACAGCGCCAGGATCAGCAGCGCGCCGTCGAGGGCGGCGAAGGCGGCGAGCGCCAGGCTGACCGCGACAAGCGCGAGGTGCAGGTGAAAGGCGAGCACGCGGCCGAGCCTCCAGCCGCATGCCGCGGCCAGCGCGAGCGAGGTGGCGGCCAGGATGGCGAACACGATCTCGATGCCGCCGGCCCCGTGATGGCTCAGCTCGTAGACCGAGACCAGCGCGGCGCCGGCCCAGTTGAGCAGCGCGAACGCGGCCGCCGCCGCGCGCGGCAGGCGCGAGGGCGCGAGGCCGACGGCGACCGCGAAGGTCGCGTAGTAGAGGGCGACGAAGCCCAGCGACGTGGCCAGGTGATCGGGCGGGTGGACGATGCCGGCCGACGTGGTCAGCGGATTGCCGAGCAGCCACGTGACCAGCGTCGAGTAGACGGCGACGAGGGTCGACAGCGGGACGATGACCCATCGGTTGCGGGCCACGAAGAAGGCCGCGCCGGCGGCCAGCAAGCAGCCGGACGCGAGCGTGAACACGCCGACCTGGCTGACCATCCCGGTGTGCAGGCCGAGGAACAGCGCCAGCCCGGCGACCGTCTCGGATCGCATCGCCTGCGCGATGACGATGATCGCCAGCACCGAGGCGGCCAGCAGCGCGAAGCCGATCGCCGGGCTGGCGATCAGCTGGACCGACGGCACGTGGTGGATCGCGTAGGTCGTGTAGTAGCCGACGCCGAGGCCGCCGGCGACGAGGATGCGGCCGAGCGCCTGGTAGCGTCGCATGACCCAGCGGCCGCACCCCGCCAGGGTGAGCGCGATGGCGTAGCCGGTGACGGCCTTGAGCGCCGGCCCCATGCGGTCGAAGCCGGTCGCCACGAAGAAGGCGAGGCCGGTCACCAGGCTGACGATGCCGAGGCGAGAAGCCCAGTAGCCGCCCAGACGCGATTCCACTGCATGCGCGTCGCGCGGCGCCTGGGTCGGCGAGGACGGTGCGAGGGGCGCCCCGGCCGTCCGCTCCGGGCCGCCGGTACGCTCCAGCTGTTCGACGCGGGCAGTCAGAGCCGCGATGGCGGCGCGCAAGTCCTCGATGTCATCGTCGGGCGGCACGGGTCGATCGAGCAGCAAGGGCTGCGCCAGGCGTGCCTACGCGGGCATGTGACCTGATTGCAGGACCGCGCTGCGACACGGGCGTCCGATGTGTGGCAAGGGCCTCACGGGTCCGGGTCGGGTCGCTTCAGTAGACGTTGGGCACGTACATCTCGCCCGGGACCGGGCCCCGCAGGTAGTTCGGGTTGTAGACGCGCTCGGGCAGGGTGATCGGCTCATGACGCACGTCGCGGTACGGGATCTGGCCGAGCAGATGGTGGATGCAGTTGAGGCGCGCACGCTTCTTGTCGTCGGCCTCCACGATCCACCAGCGCGCCTCGGGCGTGTGCGTGCGCTCGAGCATCGCCTCCTTGGCCTTCGTGTACTGCTCCCACAGCCGGCGCGACTCGAGGTCCATCGGGCTCAGCTTCCACTGCTTGAGCGGGTCGTGCACGCGCATGAGGAAGCGCATGTACTGCTCGTCGTCGGTGATCGAGAACCAGTACTTGATGAGGATGATGCCGGAGCGGACCAGCATCTTCTCGAGCTCCGGCACCGAGCGGAAGAACTCCTCCACCTCCGCCTCGCTGCAGAAGCCCATCACGCGCTCGACGCCGGCCCGGTTGTACCAGCTGCGGTCGAACAGCACGATCTCGCCGCACGAGGGCAGGTGCGCCACGTAGCGCTGGAAGTACCACTGGCTGCGCTCGCGCTCGCTCGGGGTGGGCAGCGCGGCCACGCGACAGACGCGCGGGTTGAGCCGCTGGGTGATTCGCTTGATGACGCCGCCCTTGCCGGCCGCGTCGCGCCCCTCGAAGATGACGACCACCCTGAGCCCCTCGCGCGACACCCAGTCTTGCAGCTTGACCAGCTCGCCCTGCAGGCGGAACAGCTCCTTGAAGTAGGTCCGCCGCTCGATCGTGTCCTGCTCGGAGTGATCGGTCGCCTCGCCCAGCAGCGCGGCCAGCCGATCGTCGTCCATCTCCATCTCGAGCTCCTCGTCGAAGCTGTCGAGCATCTCGGCGTGGACTCTCTCGCTCAGGCTGCCGCGTCTCTCGTCGTCGGTCATGGCGTCACCCCGTGTGCTGCACGATCAGCGTGCTATGTGGCACGCCGGTGAAGCGTGAGAAAACAATCCTCACCGCGTGGCGCACGCTCGGTCCCGGACACCTGCCGAAAACCCGGCGACTGTATGGCAGGCCGGCGGCGCATCCTGGCAGGCCGCCGTCGCTCCTGCGCCGGCAAGTGCCCGCGGCTCAACGGCCGGCGGCTCGGCGCGATCCTTGCTCCACGAATCGCCCGTGCAGAGAAGCGATCGAACCGAAAGCCAGAACACCTCGGTGGTGCTGCCTCGCCTGCACGGCGCGCTGGTCTCCATCGAGGAGACGTCGCTGCTGATGGGCGAGATCCTCGAGCTGGAACCGGCCAGCCTGCGACAGCACCGCGTCGAGCGCGCGTCGCAGCTCCTCGCCGAGGCGGGCGAGCTGCTCCGCGTCCTCATACGCGAGAGCCGGGAGGTGCAAGGCCCCCACGCTGTGCGCCGGCGCGCGTGACGCCGGTCGCGCGCGCGCAGGGCGATGCCAGGACGGGTGACGCGGTCCACGACCTTCGTTCGCGCGCCGCCATGGTCCTGTCACCGTGACACCTCTACACTGCGCCGATGCCGCGACGCGTCTGCGCGATGGCCGTTTCGGTCCTCCCGATCCTTCTGATCGGCGTCCAGCCGGCGGCCGGCGACGGCCTGTCGCCTGACGACCTGGCGCGCAAGAACGAGGGCGGCTACGTCACCGGCCTGCCGCTGGCCGCCTATGGCACCGACATCGGCCTGGGCGGCGGCGCGCGCGTCTACTACTACTGGAACGGGCACCGGGGCGACCCGCGCTTCGGCGCGACGCCGTACCTCCATCGCCTGTACTTCCAGACCTTCGGCACCACCCGCGGCATCCAGTTCCATGCCCTGGACTACGACGCGCCGCGCATCCTCGGGTCGCGCTTCCGCGTGCGCGCGCAGGCCTTCTTCGCGCGCAACACGAACAGCAACTACTTCGGCTTCGGGGACGCCGGTCTGGCGCCGCTGCGTTTTCCCGGCTCGGACCTGACCTTCGACTCGTACGCCGACTACAGCGGCGCCCAGCGAGTCGCCGAGGACGGCACGACCTGGGCCAAGTACGATCAGTTCGATCTGGTGCGGCCGGTCCTGGTCGCGAGCCTGGAGCGTCTCTTCGTCGGCGACCGGCTGCGCGTGATGGCCGGCGTCGGCATCACCTACGCCGGGATCGACGACTACACGGGCGAGATGGTTGACGCGGTCGACCCGGCCGGCGGCGACACCACCGCCATGATGGAGACCACCCGCCTGCGCGCCGACTGCGACGCCGGCCTGCTGATCGGCTGCGACGGCGGCCGCGACAACCTGCTGCGACTCGGCGTCTCGTACGACACGCGCGACTTCGAGCCGGACCCGAACAGCGGCGTGTTCGTCGACGCCGGGCTCGACCTGGGCACCGTCGCGCTCGGCTCGGAGTTCGACTACGCCCGGCTCATGGTCGCCGCGCGCGGCTACGTCAGCCCGCTCCCGCGCCTGGCCGACCTGGTGCTGGCCGCGCGAGTGCTCGGCCAGGTGCAGACCGACTCGACGCCGTTCTTCGAGATGAACACGCTCCCGTTCACCGAGGACCCGCGCACCGGGCTGGGCGGCCAGCGCACCCTGCGCGGCTTCCGCCAGGACCGCTTCGTCGGACCGGTGATGGCGCTGGCCAACGCCGAGGTCCGCTGGACTTTTGCGCACGCGCGGCTGTGGCGGCAGAACTTCGCCTTCATCGTCACGCCGTTCGTCGACGCCGGGCGCGCGTTCGACGAGCTCGGCGATCTGTCGCTGCGGGGCTGGCGGGCCGCGTTCGGCGGCGCGCTGCGCGTGTCGTGGAACCAGGCCACGATCGTCACGATCGACTACGGGGTGAGCGACGAGGACCGTGGCCTCTACATAAACTTCGGCCATAACTTCTGATCGCGAGGCCGTGAAGATTCCGGCATGCCCCGGCATGAGCGGACGTCAGATTGACAACGAGGCACCTGTTCGTCGCTATTCTCCGTGCCCCCGCCGGTCACCCGCAGACCTCTCGCGACCACGCCGCTCCTCTAGATCCCACTTGCCTATGTACTGCTCCATCTCCACCACCTCCCGGCCGCCCGGGGTGCTGCGCGTCCGCGCATCCCGATCCTGATGCTTCCCGGACTGCCGCCGATGTCGGGGCGCTTCGGCGTCGCTCTCCAGCGCTTCGCGCGCTGGATCGAGCGCCGTCGCGTCGCGATCCTGATCGTCTCCCTGCTGGTCCTCGCCGCTGCCGGCGCTGTTGCCGCGCGCATGCCGATCCGCAGCGACATCTCGCACCTGCTGCCGCCGGAGACGCCGTCGGTGGTGGCGTTGCGCGAGCTGGAGCGGCGCCTGCCCAGCTCCGGCACGATCCTGGTCGTCGCGGAGAGCGAGGATCCGGCGCGGCGCGCGCGGGCGATGGCGCTCCTGGCCACGCGGTTGCGCGCGCTCGATCACGAGCTCGTCGACAGCATCACGCTCGACGATCGCGACGTGCGCGACTTCGTGTGGCAGAACCGGTTCCTGTTCGCCGAGCTGGCCGATCTGCGCAAGGCGGCCGAGGCTGTCGACGGCGCGATCCGGCGGGCCAAGCTGTCCGCCAACCCGCTCTACATCGACCTCGAGGACGAGGACGAGAAGCCAGAGGTCGCCGCTCCCCAGGAGGGGGTCGCCGAGCTGCGCGGCCAGCTCGACCGCGCCCGCGAGGCCCGCGAGGGTCCGGGCGGCTTCATCTCGCGCGACGGACGCCTGCAGCTGCTGGTCGTGCGCACGACGTTCTCGAACAGCTCGCTGTCGCTGGCGGAGCGCCTGGTCGCCGATCTCGAGCCGATCCTGGCCGGCGTGCAGCGCGACGCCGGCCCCGGCGTCACCGTGTCGGCGCAGGGGGACGTGTACACCGCGCTGGCCGAGCACCGCGCGCTCACCCGCGGCGTCATGCGCGCCACCCTGCTGACCGTCGTCGTTGTGGCGCTGGGGCTGTTTCTCTACTACCGCTCCGTGCTCGGCCTGGTCGCGCTGTTCTTCTCCCTGGCGGTCGGGACAGTGCTGACCTTCGCGCTGACCCGGTTGACCATCGGCCACCTCAACCTGGCGACCGCGTTTCTGTCGTCGATCGTGGTCGGCAACGGCATCAACGCCGGCCTCATCCTGCTGGCCCGCTTCGAGGAGGAGCGGCGCGGCGGCAAGCGCGGGGCAGACGCCATCGAGGCCGCCGTCACCGGCACCTTCGCCAGCACGCTGGCCGCGGCGCTCACCGCCTCGGTCGCCTACGCGTCGCTGACCGTCACCAGCTTCGAGGGCTTCCGGCACTTCGGGATCATCGGCGGGATGGGGATGATCATCTGCTGGGCGGCCGCCTACGTCGTCATGCCGGCGGCGCTGGCGGTGCTCGAGCGCAGGCGCGCGCTGGCGACGGCCCGCGAGCCGGCGCTGGGGCGGCTGGCCGGGCGCCTGCTGCCGCGCAACCCGGCCCTTGTCGCCGGCGTCGGCCTTGTGCTGACCGGGCTGGCCTGCGCCGGCGCGTTCGTCTTCCTGACCGGCGAGCCGCTCGAGAAGTCGATGAAGAGCATGCTGTCGGACAGCGACGAGCTGGTCCAGATGCGCGAGCGGCTGCAGCGCGTGCACACGGCGCTGTCGTGGGATACCGGGCGCACCTTCGTCCTGGCGGCGCCCGACCGCGAGACCGCCCGCGCGGTGGCCGCGGCGCTGCGCGAGGCCGACCGCGGCGTGCCGCAAGACAGGCGCCTGCTGCGCAAGGTGGAGAGCCTGGACGACGCGCTGCCGTCCGACCAGGCCGCCAAGCTGGCGCTGCTCGACGACATCCGCCGCGGCATCGACGAGATCGCGCCGGAGCTGTCCGGCGCCGAGCGGGACGATCTGCTCGCGCTGCGCCCGCCCGATGGCCTGAAGGCGATCGCCGACGCCGACGTGCCGGAGACGATCGCCGCGCGCTTCAGCGAGAAGGACGGCACCCGCGGACGCATGGTCCTGGCCCACGCGCCGCGCGGGATGGACATCGACGACATCCCTTCGCTGATCCGCTTCGCCCACTCGGTGCGCGGCCTCGAGCTCGGCGAGGGCGTGATGCTGGGCGGGTCGATGTTCGTGTTCGCCGACGTGCTGCAGCACATGGAGTCGGACGGGCCGCGCGCGACCATCGCGGCGACCATCGGCGCGCTGCTCGTCGTGCTGCTGCTGGTCGGCGCCAACCGGCGCGGGCTCATCACGCTCACCTGCTGCGCCTCCGGCACGGCGTTCATGCTGGCCTGCGCCTGGCTCATGGGCCTCAAGGGCAACGTGCTCGACTTCATCGCCCTGCCGCTCACGATCGGCATCGGCATCGACTACTCGGTCAACATCGTCATGCGCGCGCGCGACGAGCGCGACGGCGCCGGCGAGGCGCTGCGCACCGTCGGCGGCGCGGTCATCATGTGCTCGTTCACGACCGTCGTCGGTTACGGCTCGCTGCTGCTGTCGGCCAACCGCGGCATCCGCTCGTTCGGCACCGCGGCCATCCTCGGCGAGCTGACCTGCCTCCTGGCCGCGATGGCCCTGGCGCCGGCCCTCCTGCAGCTGCTGCGCCGCAAGGCCCAGTAGAGAGCACGCGGCTCGCGGCTCAGCCGGCCCAGCGTCCGGGCGCGGACCGGCGCGCGCGGCCGCGGCGGATCAGCACCTCGACCAGCGCCAGCAGCCCGATCGGCCCGGTCACCAGGCCGCCGTAGCCGGGCAGGATCCACAGGTAGAGCGGGAGATCGCCGGCCGCGCTGGCCGCGTCGCCGATCAGCGCGAGGATGACCGCGGGCGGATACAGGACGATCCACGGCGCCAGCCAGGCCCAGGCGTAGTGGCGCGCGCCCCGATGCACGGCCAGGCGCATGCCCAGGATGGCGGCAGCCAGGTACGACGTGCCGACCAGGTGGATCGCGACGAACACCAGATCTGCCTCGATCTCCGGCGCGAGCAAGGTCGCCAGCGCGATCGCGGACTGGACCGCGGCGACGACGAGGCCGGGCCGCACATCGAGGCGCAGGTCCGGGACCAGCGCGCGCCACAGGGCGGCGTAGCCCCACGCGGCGGCCATGCCGACGAGCGTGATGAGCGGCGCGGCCCACAGCACCGCCTGGCCGATCTCCTCGTAGCTCGGGCCGCAGCCGCCCGCCAGGACCACGATCCCGATCAGAACCGCGCCGCTGCGCCGCCGCACCGATCCAGCGTAGCACCGGGTCAGGGTCGGGTCGGGCGAAACAGCGCGTTGAGCTCGCCGTAGGTGGCGGCCCCCTCGAACATGGCGTCGTGACGGCCTTCCCGGAGAAACGACGTGGCCAGCCGGCGTGTGAGGCCCTGCACGGCCTGCGCGATCGCCGAGCCCACGCTCAGCCGGCGCACGCCCAGCTCGCCCAGCTGCGCCACCGGCGGCAGCGAGGGCAGCAGCATCACGTTTAGCGGCGCGGCGATCGCGGCGGCGATGCGGCGGATCGCCTCCGGGTCGGCGAGCCCGGGCACGAAGATGCCGTCGCAGCCGGCCTCGCGGTAGCGCGGCGGCCCGCGCGATCGTCTCCGCCTCGCGGTCGCCGCTCGGGGACAAGGCCGCGCAGGTACACGTCGGTGCGCGCGTTGATGAACAGCGGCACGCCGGCGCGATCGGCCGCCGCCCGGGCCGCGCCGATCTTGCCGCGCAGCAGCGTCCGGCGGCGCGGCGCCGTCCTCGATGTTGATGCCGACCGCGCCCGCGTCGAGCACGGCCGACACCACGTCGCCCACCGCGCGCAGGCTCGCTGGCGTAGCCGCCCTCGACGTCGACGGTCAGCGGCACGGTCAGGACGCGCGCGATCTCGGCGACAGCGGCGGCCAGCACGCGCGGGCGGCAGCGCGTCGCCGTCGGGATAGCCGCGCGACCAGGCCAGGCCGGCGCTGGTGGTGGCGATAGCCGGGGCGCCGCACGACTCGATCATTCGCGCGCTGCCCGCGTCCCAGGCGTTGGCCAGGAGCAGCAGCTGTCCCGGCTCGTGCAGGCGGTGGAGCTCTCGGGCGCGGTCCGTTGCGTGGCTGGTCATGGTCCGGAAACCGTACGGCGCCGGGCGGGTGCCGGCTGGCGGTTTTCGGCCCTGATCGGCTCCGATCAGAATCCCGGCGTCAGGCCCGGCGATCGGCCAGCACCGGGAACTTCTCGCGCGCGTCGCGCACGACCGCGGGATCGACCTCGGCCACCAGCATGGTCTCGGCGCCGGCCGCCGCGGCCAGGGTCTCGCCCCACGGATCGACGATGCGGCTGTCGCCGCTGTAGTCGAGGTCGCTGCCGCGGCCGACCCGGTTCACGCCGATGACGTAGGCCTGGTTCTCGATCGCGCGCGCCTGCAGCAGCGAGGTCCAGTGGTGGCGGCGCCGCTCGGGCCAGTTGGCCACCACGATGTACGCGTCGGTCTCGCGTGCGCGGTCATCCAGAACTCGTCGGCGAAGCGCAGGTCGTAGCAGACGAACAGGCTGCAGCGCAGACCCTCGACGTCGACGGTGACGTGCTCGGTGCCGGCCTGGTAGTGCTCGTGCTCGCGCGCGAACGAGAACGGGTGCAGCTTGCGGTAGCGGTGCAGCTGTCCGCGCGGCCCGGCCAGCACCAGCGTGTTGAACGGCCGGTCGGCCCCGGGCGGCAGCTCCGGGATCGAGCCGCACAGCCACAGCCCGTTGGCGCGCGCCTGCTCCTCGAGGAACGACGCGCTCGGCCCGCCGACCGGCTCGCGCACCCGCGCCGTCATCGAGAAGCCGCACGCGAACATCTCCGGCAGCGCCACCAGCCGCGCGCCGGCCGCGGCCGCGGCCGCCACCCACGGGCGCAGGCGCTCGAAGTTGGCCCGCGGGTCCTCCCACACGATGTCGCTCTGGATGGCGGCCACGCGCATGACCGCGCTATACCACGCGACGCGGCGGTCGGCCCGAGGGAGACCACCCACAGCTGCGCCAGTTTCAGCTCAGGCCGAGCCGCTCGACGCGCCGCTCGAACAGCTCGAACTTCTCGCCCTTGCCCTCGCGCGCGCACCAGTCGCGGATGGCGCCCATGTCGATGCGCTTCCACTGGGCGCGGCAGACCGCGAGCGCCTGCTCGAGGCCGCTGAAGTCGTTCCAGTACAGGAGCGCGGCGAGCCGGTCGCGGCAGCAGTCGGTCGGGCTCAGGACGTGGAGCTGCTGCTCGCGCGGCCCCTTCTCGGTGGCCCAGTTGCGGACCAGGTCGTCGCCGATCATGAGCGGGCCGGGCGGGAACTCGAGCGGGAAGCACGCGGCCGGGTGGACGTAGAAGTCGCCGTGGCGCTGGTAGCCGAGGCTGCGCAGGGCGGGCTCGCCCTTGCCGCGGTCGCCGGTGAAGGTGATGACGAAGTCGATGTCCGACGACTGGTACGCGTCCGGCGCGTAGTAGGTCGCCGCGCTGCCGCCGGTGAGGACCGCGGTGATGCTGGAGCGGTCCAGCGCGGTGCAGACAGCGAACGCGACGTCGACCAGCGTGGAGGTCTCGGAGATGTGTCACCCCGGCTTGCCTTTCCGGCGCGGTCGCCCGCGCTTGCGCGCCGCCGCCTTCTGGATCTCGACGTCGTGCTCGCCCAGCTTCCACAGAAGAGCGCGCAGCTCCTGGTAGCCGACGAAGCGCGGGTTGAGCTGCACGCGCCGCGTGTTGCCCAGCCGCCGCGTCACGATGATCCCGTCCGACTCGAGCGAGTCGAGGATGGTCTGCACCGCGAACAGCCGGGCCCCGAGCAGGACCGCGAGCTCCGACGGATAGCTCTCCTCGAGCAGGCCGAGCAGCACCAGCACCGACGTCTTGCGCGGGCTACCGAACAGCCGCGAGCGGTCTCCGATCTCCCTGTCCGTCATCACCAGATCCTTCTGGTGTTTGTACCAGATATTTCTGGTGATAACACCAGATGTTTCTGGTGCCAGGACGAGCGGCGTCCGATCTCGCCCGAGGCTGGCGTCTCGCGGTCCATACGAGGACTCGCATCGTAGCGCCGACTGCCTCCGGACCGCCAAATTCGGGCAATCGCGCCGCGGCGACTCACGATCCGCTCGTGGGACCTATCTAAAGGATGTGCGGGCCCACCGATTCCGGCGCCGCACCCGCGCATTATCAGCCGCTTGCTCGCACTTCACCCGCAGCAGCGGCCACCCGCAGCGAACGGCCCAGGCAGGGTGAGGTGAACCCCTGCGGCGCCCGTGCGGTCATTTGTCGCACATCGGCCGGCAAACGCCCGCGCGCGCGAGAGATGAGTAGTCTAGGCGCGATCGAGCGGCCGGCAACGTCGCTCGTTCGGCATCTCAACCACCAGCGCGCAACAAACCGACCACCACCATGGCTCGATTCGAATTCCCCGAATGGACCGAGAGCTTCAAGAAGTGGGTCCTCCTGCTGATGGCCGGTGGACCGGTCTACCTTCTGGCCCTCTGGGCCTACGGCCTGAGGCCGGAGGCGATCCGCATCGGCCACCAGCCGAAGCAACCGGTCCCCTACAGCCACGCCCTCCACGTCGGTGAGCTCGGCCTCGACTGTCGCTACTGCCACACGACGGTGGAGAAGTCGTGGCACGCGGCGGTCCCGCCGGCGCAGTTCTGCATGAACTGCCACGCGACGATCCGGACCGACAGCGCGCAGCTGCAGCCGGTGCGCGACTCGTTCGCGAACGGCACGCCGCTCAAGTGGCTGCGCGTGCACGACCTGCCGGACTACGTCTTCTTCAACCACTCGGCGCACGTGACCCGCGGCGTCGGCTGCGAGGAGTGCCACGGCCGGATCGACCTCATGGACGAGGTCTACCAGGCCAAGCAGCTCACCATGGAATGGTGCCTCGAGTGCCACCGCGATCCGGCGCCGCATCTGCGCCCGCGCGAGCTGGTCACCGTCATGGGCTACGACCCGCCCGGCGATCGGCGCGAGCTCGGCCGACACCTCGCCAACAACAACAAGATCGTCCCGCCCACGAACTGCTCGACATGTCATCGCTAGAACCCAAGAACAAGCCAACCCACTGGCGCAGCCTCTCCGAGCTCGTCGCCCAGGCAGAGTCGGCGGCGGACGGTCCGAGCGGCGGCGATCCCGCCGTCCAGGCCTACCTGGAGCAGCGCATCCCGGACCATGACGAGCTGTTCGGCGATCCGCTGTCGCGGCGCCGCTTCATGCAGGTCATGGGCGCGTCGATCGCGCTCTCCGAGCGCCGCCGGCCTGTCGGCCTGCCGCTGGGAAGAGGACCACATCGTCCCGGAGAGCAAGCGGCCCGACGACTACGTGCCCGGCGTGCCCAAGCGCTACGCCACCGCCATGTCGCTGGGCGGCTCCGGCTACGGCCTGCTGGTCACCGCGTACGACGGCCGCCCGATCAAGGTGGACGGCAACCCGGAGCACCCGGACACCGGGCGCGGCTCGACCGCCTTCATGCAGGCCAGCCTGCTCGAGCTCTACGATCCGGACCGCAGCCGGTTCGTCGAGCGCCGCCGCGGCACAAAGCCGCTGCCGGCGACCTGGGCCGACTTCGACGAGGTCGTGCACAGCTGGGTCGGCGCGTTCGCCGCGCAGAACGGGCGCGGCTTCCGCGTGCTCAGCGAGGCGACCAGCTCGGTGACCATCGCCGGGCTGCGCGAGGAGCTGCTGCGCAGGTTCCCCGAGGCGCGCTGGCACGAGTACGAGCCGCTGTCGCGCGACAACGAGCGCGCCGGCACTCGCATGGCGTTCGGCCGCCCGATGCGCGTCCATCTGAACCTGGCCGACGCGACGATCATCGCCGCGCTCGACGCCGACCTGTTCAACGATCACCCGGACAGCCTGCGCCTGTCGCGCGACTACGCCACCGGCCGCGATCCGGACGAGAAGACCGGCGGCATGAACCGCCTGTACGCGGTCGAGAGCGCCTTCAGCGTGACCGGCGCCGCCGCCGATCACCGCCTGCCGCTGCGCTCGGAGCTGATCAAGCCGTTCCTGCTGGCCCTCGAGGCCAAGCTGCAGGGCGGAGGCGCCGCCCCGGGCGGCAAGGCGCTGGCCGACGCGAAGGTGCAGAAGTTCCTGACCGTGCTGGCCGGAGACCTGGGCCAGAACCGCGGCCGCTCGGTCATCGCGGTCGGCAGCCGCCAGCCGGCCGACGTGCACGCCATCGCCGCGCGCGTCAACGCGCTGCTCGGCAACGGCGACACCGTCCAGTACAGCGTGGACCCGGGCGGCGATCGGCCGCGCCACGCCGAGGACATCGTCGCGCTCGCGTCGGACATGAAGAAGGGCGCGGTGCAGACGCTGCTCATCCTGGGCGGCAACCCGGCCTACGACGCGCCGGCCGACCTCGACTTCGCCGCCGCGCTGGCCAAGGTGGACAACAGCATCCACCTGTCGGCCTACGCCGACGAGACCTCGGCGCTGTGCGCGTGGCACCTGCCGCGCGCGCACTACCTGGAAGCGTGGGGCGACACGCGCACCCACGACGGCACCATCACCATCGCCCAGCCGATCATCGAGCCGGTGTTCGGCGGCCGCAGCCCGATCGACGTGCTCAAGCAGTTCGTCGGCAGGGGCGAGGAGCCGAGCGAGCACCTGGTGCGCGCCCGCGTGCTCGCGGCGCTGGGCGTGACGGTCGTCGAGGGCGAGGGCCAGGCCGCGGCCGAGGCGCGCGACCGCGCCGACGAGGCGTGGCGCCGCGCCCTGCACGACGGCTTCGTGGCCCGCAGCGCCGCCGCCGACCGAGACGCCGCAGGTGCAGGCGTTCCAGGTCGCGCCGCTCACGCCCACGCAGCGGAGGCGCGCGTGCCCAACGGGCGGCTCGAGGTCGTGTTCACGACCAACACGTCGACCTACGACGGCCGCTTCGCCAACAACGGGTGGATGCAGGAAATCCCCGACTTCATGACCAAGATGACGTGGGACAACGCCGCGCTCGTCAGCCCGCGCACCGCGGCGGACCTCGGCATCTCCCACGAGGAGATGATCGAGATCGCGGTCGACGGCCGCAAGCTCAAGCTGGTGGCCTACGTCATGCCGGGCCAGGCGCCGTTCTCGATCGCGCTGGCGCTCGGCCAGGGCCGCCGCCGCGCCGGCCGCGTCGGCGGTCTCGAGTCGGAGGGCATCGCGCCGGTCGGCTTCGACACCTACCGCCTGCGCGGCAGCAAGGCGCCGTACGTGGCCACCGGCGGCCAGCGTCAACGGCGGCAGGCGGCAAGTACCGCCTCTCGCTGACCGTCGACCACTACAACATGGATCAGCTGGGCCAGGACGGCATCAAGAAGCGCATCCCGGACCTGATCAAGGAAGCCACGCTCAAGGAGTACCGCGATCCGGACTACGACATCGCGGCCGACGCCCACACCGAGGACATCGCGATCCTCACCAAGCCGACCACGGCCGATCGGGCGAACCGCTCGCTGTACAAGGAGCACCGCTACGACGGCTACAAGTGGGGCATGACGACGGACCTGTCCAAGTGCACCGGCTGCAACGCGTGCATCGTCGCCTGCCAGGCCGAGAACAACATCCCGATCGTCGGCAAGGAGCAGGTCCATCGCAACCGCGAGATGCACTGGCTGCGCATCGACCGCTACTTCCAGGGCGACCCGGACGATCCCAAGGTCGCGTCGCAGCCGATCCTGTGCCAGCAGTGCGAGAACGCGCCGTGCGAGCAGGTCTGCCCGGTCGGCGCCACGCTGCACTCGGACGAGGGCCTCAACGACATGGCCTACAACCGGTGCGTCGGCACGCGCTACTGCCTCAACAACTGCCCCTACCGGGTGCGCCGGTTCAACTTCTACCGGTGGGACTGGTACAAGGAGATGGACGACCCGCGGGCGCAGGTGCGCAAGCTCCTGTTCAACCCGGAGGTCACGGTGCGCAGCCGCGGCGTGATGGAGAAGTGCACCTGGTGCGTGCAGCGGATCCAGAACGCGAAGATCCAGGCCAAGAACAACCGCGTGCCGATCGAGGACGGCATGATCACGACCGCCTGCCAGGACGCCTGCCCGACCGGCGCGATCGTGTTCGGCGACCTCAACGACAAGCGCAGCAAGGTCACGGCGCTCCACGCCCGGCCGCGCGCCTACGCCATGCTGGCCGAGCTGAACACGCGCCCGCGCAACGTGTTCCTGGCCCGCATCCGCAACCCCCACCCGGAGCTCGGGTAGTCCCATGAGCAGCGCAGCGGAAGCATCAAAGTTCTTTCAGCACGTCACCGACGTCGTGTGCGACGTCGTGGAGCGGCCGTGGCGGCGCATGCCGAAGGCCTGGTACATCGCCCTGGCCATCTCGCTGTGCGGGGCCGGCCTGCTGCTCGTCGCGCTGACCTACCTGGTCATCACCGGCATCGGCATCTGGGGCAACAACAACAGCGAAGGCTGGGCCTGGGACATCACCAACTTCGTGTTCTGGATCGGCATCGGCCACGCCGGCACGCTGATCTCGGCCATCCTCTTCCTGATCCGCCAGAAGTGGCGCACCAGCATCAACCGCGCCGCCGAGGCGATGACCATCTTCGCGGTCATGTGCGCCGGCATCTTCCCGCTGTTTCACACCGGGCGGCCCTGGTTCGCGGCCTACTGGCTGCTGCCGCTGCCCAACGACATGTCGATGTGGCCGCAGTTCCGCAGCCCGCTGATGTGGGACGTGTTCGCGGTCTCGACCTACCTCACCGTCTCGGTCCTGTTCTGGTACGTCGGCCTGGTCCCCGACCTGGCCACCCTGCGCGACCGCTTCGCGCCGCGGGGACAGAACGTCCGCGCGACCATCTACGGCGTGCTGGCGCTGGGCTGGCGCGGCTCGGCCCGCCAGTGGCACCGCTTCGAGAAGGCCTACCTGATCCTGGCCGCGCTCTCGACGCCGCTGGTCCTCTCGGTCCACTCGGTGGTGTCGTTCGACTTCGCGGTGGCGCAGGTGCCCGGCTGGCACACGACCATCTTCCCGCCCTACTTCGTCGCCGGCGCCATCTTCAGCGGCTTCGCGATGGTGCTGACCCTGATGATCCCGGCCCGCTACCTGTTCGGGCTCAAGGACATCATCCGGCCCGACCACATCGAGGCGATGTGCAAGATCATGCTGGCCACCGGCATGATGGTCGGCTTCGCGTACGCGACCGAGTTCTTCATCGCCTGGTACAGCGGCAACCCGTACGAGCAGTTCGCCTTCATCAACCGCGCGTTCGGCCCGTTCAAGTGGGCCTACTGGACCATGGTGACCTGCAACGTGCTCGTGCCGCAGGCCTTCTGGTTCAAGTGGTGCCGGACCAACCCGTTCGTGATCGTGCTCCTGTGCCTGCTGATCAACGTCGGGCATGTGGTTCGAGCGCTTCGTCATCATCGCGACGTCGCTCACCCGCACGTGGACGCCGTCGAGCTGGCACTACTACAAGCCGACCATCTGGGACGTCTGCACCCTGCTCGGCAGCTTCGGCCTGTTCTTCACCCTGTTCCTCCTCTTCCTGCGCTTCCTGCCCGCGGTGGCGATCTTCGAGGTCAAGGTGGCCTCGGAGCACCACCACGCCGGCGGCAGCGGCCACCACTAGAGCCAGGTCATCGTCATGGCAACGGACGAAGTGGACAACGAAGTGACGGCAGAGAGCGAGATCCTGCAGCCGGACAGCGAGACCGTGTTCTACGGCCTCGTCGCCGAGTACGACTCGCCGGGCGCGCTCATCCAGGCGGCCGAGCAGGTGCGCGACGCCGGCTACGAGAAGTGGGACTCGCCACACGCCCGTATCCCGCTGCACGGCATCGACCCGGCGATGGGCATCCGCTCGACCATCCTGCCGGTGCTGGTCTTCGTCGGCGGCATGACCGGCACCGCGCTCGCCATCCTGATGCAGTGGTGGATGAACGCGAAGACGTGGCAGTGGGTCGTCAGCGGCAAGCCGTACTTCAGCCTGGCCCAGCAGATCCCGATCGCGTTCGAGCTGACCGTGCTGCTGGCCGGCTTCACCACGTTCTTCGGCATGTGGGCGCTCAACAAGCTGCCGCAGGTGTGGCACCCGCTGTTCAAGAAGGACCGCTTCCTCAAGGCCACCACCAACGGCTTCTTCATCTCGCGTCGAGAGCCAGGACCCGCGCTTCGATCGCGCCGAGACCGAGAAGCTCCTGCGCGAGGCGGGCGCCACGGCGATCGAGGAGGTGCACTACGTCACCAGCCAGAGGCAGCGCGAGGTGCCGCGCCCGATCCTGGGCTTCATCCTGCTCACCTCGGTGCTGGCGCTGGTGCCGTTCGCGTTCATCGCCAAGTGGCGCACGCAGCACAGCGACAAGCCGCACTTCCACATCGTGCCGGACATGGACTTCCAGCAGGCCCGCGGCGCCGCAGACCGAGTCGGACGTGTTCGCCGACGATCGCGCGTCGCGCCAGCCGGTGACCGGGACCGTCGCCCGCGGCGAGCTCAAGGAAGACGATCACTTCTACCGCGGCCTGGTCAACGGCGAGTGGGCCACGTCGTTCCCGCCGCAGCTCGAGATCTCGGAGCGGCGGATGCGCGAGGGCGAGGAGCGCTTCCAGATCTACTGCACGCCGTGCCACGGCCAGGCCGCGGCCGGCAACGGCATGATCCACGCAGCGCGCCATGGCGGTCGGCGCCGGCGCCACCGGGTGGGTGCAGCCGACCAACCTGGTCGACACGGCCGCCGAGCTCAACGTCGTGCGGCAGCCGCACGGCCAGATCTTCAACACCATCTCCAACGGCATCCGCACCATGCCGGCCTACCAGCCCGCAGATCCCGGAGATGGACCGCTGGAAGATCGTGCTCTACCTGCGGGCCATCCAGCGCTCGCGCAACGCCTCGATCGACGACGTGCCGCCGAGCAGGCGGCCCACCCTCAGGTAGTCCCGTGGTTTCAGGAGCTGGTCAGGAGCCGGATCGATCATGACCCCGTTTGACAGCGCTCACTCTCACCAAGAGCCGCCCGACAAGTTGACGCTGGGCGCGACCGGCCTGCGGCTGAAAGGTCTCGGATTGTCGGCCGGCGTCCTGGCCATGGCGGCGTCGATCGTCTGGGGGCTGCTCCTCGGTGACGAGATGAAGCAGTTCTTTCACTCGTACCTGTTCGCCTTCGTGTACTTCCTGAGCTTCGCGCTCGGCGCGCTGTTCTTCGTCCTCATCCACCACCTGGTGAGCGCCACCTGGAGCGTGACGACGCGGCGGCTGGCCGAGATCGTGACCGGGGCGTTTCCGGTGCTGTTCGTGCTCATGCTCGGGCTGGTGCTGCCGCTCCTGGCCGGCAACGACAGCCTGTATCCGTGGATGAACCACGAGCGTGGTCGCCAACGACCACATCCTGCACGCCAAGGAGGGCTACCTCAACGCGCCCTTCTTCGCGGCCCGCATGCTGATCTACTTCGCCGTGTGGATGGCGCTGTCGCGCTACTTCATGAAGAAGTCGGTCGAGCAGGACGAGACCGGCGACGTGCAGATCGAGCAGCGCCTGCGCGCGGTGGCGGGGCCCGCCATGATCGCCTACGCGCTGACCACCGCCTGGGCGCGCCTTCGATCTGCTGATGTCGCTGACCCCGCACTGGTTCAGCACCATCTACGGCGTGTACTACTTCGCCGGCGCCGCGATCAGCATCTACTGCCTGCTGGCCATCATGTCGGTCGTGCTGCAGCGCAGCGGGCGCCTGACCCGCTCCATCACCGTCGAGCACTATCACGACCTCGGCAAGATGGCGAACGCGTTCACCCTGTTCTGGGCCTACATCGCGTTCTCGCAGTTCATGCTCATCTGGGCGGCCAACATCCCGGAGGAGTCGGTCTTCTTCCGGCCGCGCATGTTCACCGACTGGCGGGTGTGGTCGATCGCGCTCGTCGTCCTTCACTTCATCATCCCGTTCGTCGGGATGATGTCGCGTCACGTGAAGCGCAATCCCGTGCTCCTGACCGCGTGGGCCCTGTACATGCTGGCGGTGCACGCGTTCGACATGTTCTGGCTCATCATGCCGGCGCTCAGCCCCGAGACGCCCACCTTCCACCCGATCGATATCCTGTGTCTCGTCGGCGTCGGAGGGCTCTGCCTTTTCGGCGCGCTGAGCGTGGCCGGTAATGTCAAACTCCTGCCGGTTCGCGACCCGAGGCTCGAGGCCTCGCTCCGCTTCGTGAACCAGTGAGGCCAAGGTCATGAGCAGCGCACTGCCGAGGAAGGCTAGCGACCGGGTCAACACCTACGGGATCCTGCTGATCGGCCTGGTGTCCTCGGTGCTCCTGTGGGTCAGCGTCGTGGCCCTCCAGGCCTACTACAACCGCACCGCCGGCCAGCTGCAGGGAGAGCGCGACGCCGCGTTCAAGAACCGGCAGGTCAGCGATCTCAAGTCGGCCCAGGTGGCCGAGCTGCAGGATTCGAAGTACGTGGACCCGAACAAGGGCAGGGTCACGATCCCGATCGACTCGGCCAAGGGGCTGGTGCTGCGCGACCTTCGCGACGGCGCGCCGTCGCTGGTGCCGGCCGTCGGGCCGCACGACAAGGCGACCGTGCCGGCCAAGTGGGGACGTCCGCCGGATCAGGTGGCCGCGCCCGCGGGGGCCGCGCCTGCCGGTGGAGCGGCTGCGGCCGGTGGTGCTGCGCCTGCGGCCGGTGCGGCTGCGCCTGCCGGCGGCGCGCTGCGGCCGGTGGCGCCGCGCCTGCGGCCGGAGCGGCGGGTAAACCCGCGGGCGGTCAGCCCGCGGCCGCCGCGGCGCCTGCGGGCGCCGGGACGAGTCAGCCCCCGGCCGCTCAGCCCGCCGCGCCCGCGCTTCCGCCCGGCACGACGCCGGGGACCACGCCCACGCCGCGCGAGCCGGGCACGCCCACCGAGGCATCAGGCGGTGCGGCGGCGGGCAAGGCCGTGCCGCGCACGCCCGCTCCGTCGGGCAAGGCCGCGCCTGCGTCGCCACCTCCAGCCCCCGCGACCGGTAATCAATGAACCTGCTCGCGCACAGACTCCAGCAGGGGGCGGCCGTCGGCGGTGCCCTTGCGGTGCTGTGCGCGCTGTCAGGGCCGGCAGGCGCCGACCCGGTTCGGCCGGGCGGCCGGGCCGACGAGGCCCCGCCGCCGGAGATGGTCGGCGTCGAGGTGGTGGAGAAGCTGGGCGCTTCTCTGCCGCTGCACCTCACCTTCGACGACGAGACCGGCGCGCCGATCGAGCTCGCCTCGCTGTTCGGCGACGGCAAGCCGGTCATCCTGACCTTCAACTACTCGAACTGCACGGTCCTGTGCAGCGTCCAGCTCGGCAACCTGGTCCACACGCTCGGCAAGATGAAAGAGTCGGCGGGCGTGGAGTTCCGCATCATCACCGTCGGGCTCAACCCGATGGAGGGCCACAAGCGCGCGATGGCCACCAAGCTGCGGTACCTCGAGCGCTACGAGCGCCCCACCGCCGACGAGGGCTGGCGGTTCCTGACCGGGACCGAGGCCAGCATCCGCACCCTGGCCCGCGCGATCGGCTTCGGCTACCGCCTCGACCCGAAGACCGGCGACTACCTGCACCCGGCGGCGCTGATCCTCGGTCAGCCCTGCAGGCAAGGTCTCGACCTACGTCTACGGCGTCGAGTACGACGGCGGCGAGCTGGGCGTGCTGCTGGGCGCGGCCCGGCGCGGGACCCTGACCGAGGCGACCAAGAAGTTCCTGCTGGCCTGCTACCACTACGAGGTGAAGAAGGGCGCCGCGGCCAACGCCGTGCAAGGTGATGCGACTGGGCGGCCTGCTGTTCGTCGGCGCCATGCTGGCCGCGTTCGGAACGCACGCGGTCCGCGTCCGCAAGCGGCGGGCGCGCGCGCGGACACCGGAGAGTACCTGAGATGCTCCACACTCTGCTGACACTCGTGGTCCTGGCTCAGCCGGTGGCAGCGCAGCCGCCGCCGGCACAGCCTGCACCCGCCACCGGGGCGCAGGCGCAGCCGTCGGACAAGAAGGGCGCCGACGAGACCAAACCGCCGGCCGACCTCACAAAGGCAAAGCCGGTGCCGCCCGAATCGGGCGTCCCGGGCACGGACCCGGCCGCCAAGCCGGGCGCCGAGGGCGCGCCGGCCAAGCCGGGCGCCGAGGGCGCGCCGGCCAAGCCGGCCAAGCCGGACGCAGCGGGCGACCCGTGCGATCCGGACGCGGCCCCGCAGCCGGGCAAGAAGAAGAAGGAGATGCCGCCGGTCGGGCCGCGCACCGACCTGGAGCCGGGCACCTACTGGATGCCGCCGGCCGCGTCGGTCAACGTCAAGGACGTCAACTGGCTGTTCTACGGCATCCTGGCCATCTCGATCTTCTGCTTCGCCGGCATCACCATCGCGGTGGTCTGGTTCTCCTGGAAGTACCGCCACCGACCCGGCCACAGGGCGGAGCCGTCCGACCCGCACAACGACACGATCGAGATCACCTGGACGATCATCCCGTCGATCGTCTGCGTCATCATCTTCATCTTCGGCTGGCGCGGCTTCCTCGACCTCAACACGCCGCCCAAGCACGCGTACGAGATCCAGGTCGTGGCCGAGAAGTGGAACTGGACCTTCCGCTACCCGAACGGCTGGGTGGACAGCAACCTGCACGTGCCGGTCAACGAGCCGGTCCGCCTGGTCATGCGGTCCAAGGACGTCCTGCACAGCTTCTACATCCCGGCCTTCCGGGTGAAGCAGGACGTGATCCCGAACCGCTACACAAAGCTGTGGTTCGAGGCGACCAAGGCCGGGCGTCTACCGCCTGTACTGCGCCGAGTACTGCGGCACCGAGCACTCCAAGATGAAGCGGCTGGTGGTGGTGCACCCGTCGGGCGGCTTCAAGCAGTACCTGGAGGAGGCGGAGCAGGTGCTGCTCGACATGCCGCCGGTCAAGCTCGGCAAGTACCTGTACGAGACGCGCGGCTGCGCCCAGTGCCACTCGCTCGACGGCAGCGCCAAGACCGGCCCGACGCTGGAAGGGCATCTGGGGTCAGTCGCACGCGACGTCGGCCGGTCCGGCCAACGTGGACGAGAACTACGTCCGCGAGTCGATCCTGGAGCCGAACGCCAAGGTCAGGACCGGTTTCAACGCGGTGATGCCGACGTTCAAGGGCCAGCTCAAGGACGAGCAGATCGACGGCCTCATCACCTTCATCAAGTGCCTGAAGTGAGCAAGGGATAGGCAGCATGTCAACCGCAGCACATACTCCTGCACAGCCGGGGACGCCCGAGCCGAGCTACCTCGTCGTCAAGCGAGGGCTGGGCAGCTGGCTGGTCACGCTCGATCACAAGCGGATCGGCGTGATGTACCTCATCGGCATCGTCGCCGCGTTCCTGCTCGGCGGGCGTGTTCGCGCTGCTGGTGCGCGCCGAGCTGTTCTTCCCCGGCGCACAGCTGTGGACCGAGGACCAGTACAACCAGCTGTTCACCCTGCACGGCGCGGTGATGGTGTTCCTCGTCATCATCCCCGGCCTGCCGGCGGCGCTGGGCAACTTCGTCCTGCCGCTGCAGCTGGGCGCGCCGGACGTCGCCTTCCCGCGCCTCAACCTGTTCAGCTTCTATCTGTGGTGCACCGGGGCGGCCCTGCTGCTGCTCTCGCTCATCGTCAGCGCGGCCGACACCGGCTGGACGTTCTACACGCCCTACAGCACGACGACCGGGACGGCGGTGGTGCCGGCGGTCGGCGGTGCGTTCGTGCTCGGCTTCAGCTCGATCTTCACCGGGCTGAACTTCATCACGACGATCCACAAGTTCAAGCCGGCCGGCATGACCTGGTTCCGCATGCCGCTCAACCTGTGGGGCATCTACTCGACCGCGCTGCTCCAAGTTCTGGCCACGCCGGTCCTCGGCATCACGCTGCTCCTGCTCCTGGTCGAGCGCACGATGCACATCGGCATCTTCGACCCGGCCCTGGGCGGCGACCCGGTGCTGTTCCAGCACTTCTTCTGGTTCTACTCGCACCCGGCGGTCTACATCATGATCCTGCCGGCCATGGCCGTGATGTCGGACCTCATCACGACCCACGCGCACAAGCACATCTTCGGCTACCGCTTCATCGCCTACTCGAGCATCGGGCTGGCGGCGCTGAGCTTCCTGGTCTGGGGCCACCACATGTTCGTCAGCGGCCAGTCGAAGCTGGCCGGCATGGTGTTCTCGGCGCTGACCTTCACGGTCGCCATCCCGTCGGCGATCAAGGTCTTCAACTGGGTCGCGACGCTGTACAAGGCGCGACATCCGGCTCACCTCGCCGATGCTCTACGCCCTGTCGTTCATCCTGCTCTTCACCATCGGCGGGCTGACCGGCATCTTCCTGGGCGCGCTCAACATCGACGTCCACCTGCACGACACCTACTTCGTGGTGGCGCACTTCCACTACGTGATGATGGGCTCCGCGCTGATCGCGTTCCTGGGCGCGCTGCACTACTGGTGGCCGAAGATGTTCCGGCCGCATGTACAACGAGCGGGTCGGGCAGCTCTGCGCGGTCGGCGTGTTCCTCGTTCTTCAACCTGACCTTCCTGCCGCAGTTCGTGATGGGCTCGCGCGGCATGGCGCGGCGCTACTTCGACTACGACCCGGAGTTCACGATCTACCACCAGGTGTCCTCGATCGGCGCGTTCCTCATGGGCATCACGCTGGTGGTGTCGTTCGTCAACCTGGTCGTCTCGCTGTTCAGGGGCCGGCCCGCGCCGCGCAACCCGTGGGGCGGCACGACGCTGGAGTGGCAGGCGCCGTCGCCGCCGCCGCTCTACAACTTCTACGAGCACGAGCAGCCGGTGCTGTACGACATCTACGACTACGACGATCTGGTACTATGACGAGAAGGAAGGCGGGTACGTGAGGAAGCCGGGCAAGTCCGACGCGCCGGCGGAGAGCCACGACCCGTGACCGTCGCCGTCATCGTCTTCGCAATCGCCGCGACCATCGGCATCGTGTACGCGGTGGTGCACGCGCTCACGACGCGCGGGCCGTTCATCCAGCACCACTTCGACGACGGCGCTCACCAGTTCGAGTCGGGCAAGCTGGGCATCTGGCTGTTCCTCGGCCAGGAGATCCTGTTCTTCTCCGCCCTGTTCGTGGCGTACATCATCTACCGCCACAACCACCCGGAGGTGTTCGCCTACGCCCACCTCTACCTCGACGTGAACATGGGCGCGCTCAACACCGCCGTGCTCATTCTGTCGAGCCTCTCGGCGGCGTGGGCGGTGCGAGCGGCGCAGCTGGGTCAGCAGCGCCTGCTCATCGCGCTGCTCAGCGTCACGCTGCTGTGCGCGTTCGGGTTCCTCATCGTCAAGTACTTCGAGTACTCGCACAAGGTGCACGTCGGCACCGTGTTCGGGAAGCGGTTCATCCCGCACGAGACGCCGGACGGCAAGCACATCCCGCAGCCGGACAAGACACCGGGCAAGACCGCCGACGGCAAGCCGGCTCCGGCCGAGCCGACGACGGTCACCGGCGGCCCCAAGGCGCAGCAGCCGGCGGGAGCCAAGACGGGCGCGCCGGCTCCGGGCACCCAGCCGGTGGTGCCGGACGATCCTTCGGCCAAGAAGGAGGAGCCGGCCAGCCACGCGGCCGGAGGCACCGGGGTCCTGCCCGCGCTCGAGGCGCAGAAGGCAGGCCGGGGGCCACATCGACACCCACGCCGCGGCCATGCCCCCGCCCAACACGGGCATGTTCTTCACCATCTACTTCGCGATGACCGGGCTGCACGGCATCCACGTGCTGGCGGGCATCTTCGTCTTCATCTGGCTGCTCATCCGCGCCACGCGCGGGCACTTCGGCCCGGGCTACTACGGACCGATCGACTTCGCGGCGCTCTACTGGCACCTGGTCGATCTCATCTGGATCTTCCTGTTCCCCCTGCTCTACCTGATTCACTGAGGTTCGTCGTGGCCCATTCGACCGAGCATTCCGACCCGCATTCCCACGGCCACGAGGGCGAGCACGGCCATGGCGATGCCCACGGCAGCACGGCCATGGTCATGGTCATGGGATGAGCCACGTCCTGCCGCTGAAGGTGCTGTTCGCGACCTGGGGCACGCTGATGGTGCTGACCGTCCTCACGGTGGCGGTCGCCAAGCTCTCGGTCTTCGACTTCGGGGCCAACATCAATCTGATGATCGCGATGGCGATCGCGACGGTGAAGGCGACGCTGGTGTGCCTGTACTTCATGCACCTGCGCTACGACAAGCTGTTCCACACGGTGGTGTTCATCAGCGCGATCCTGCTGGCCACCCTGTTCGTGAGCTTCACGCTCATGGACAGCACGCAGTACCAGACCGACGTCAAGTGGGCCCCGGACGACCTGTCCCCCACTCCGTACTGATGTCCACCAGGGCTGCGCCGGCCGTATCGACGATGGCCGCGCAGCTCGCGCGTCCCGCCGCGCTGGCCGCGCTGGCGCTCGTGCTCGCGTGCGGACCCAGCGGCGCCCAGCGGGCGCACGAGCGCAAGACGGCACGCTCGCTGGAGCCGGCCCGGCTGCGGCCGGATCCCGTCGGCGGCGCGCCGCTGGGCACCGCGCGCGTGCGCGTGTACGCCGACTCCGACTACCGGGCGCAGAACCCGGGCCACAAGGCCTCGCTCCGGCGCCTGTTCGAGCAAGGTCAGCCAGGTGCTCGAGCCCACCATCGGCCTGCGCCTCGAGGTGGTGGACGTGCGCGACTGGCAGCGCAAGGGCGGCTCGGACCTGGAAGGCGCGCTGACCGACCTGGAGTACCTGGATCCGGCCAACGACGTGGACTGGGTGGTCGGCATGGTCAACGCGCTCGGCCAGGTGTCCACCGAGCTGCACCAGCATGGGCTACGCCCACGTGCTCGGGCGCCACATGGTGCTGCGCGGGCTCAACGATGCGGCCGAGGTGTCGCTGCTCAACGAGGTGCTGGGGACCGTCACGACGCGCGAGCGGCAGGATCTGTACGCGCGGCGCAAGCGGCACAAGGAGCAGGTCATGTTGCTGCACGAGCTCGGCCACACGCTGGGCGCCATGCACGTGACCGATCCGCGCAAGATCCTGTACCCGATCTACGAGCACACGCAGTCCAGCTTCGGGCCGCAGAACGCGGGGCTGATGCGCGCGGCGGCGGAGGCGCGCATGGCGCGCGGCCGGCGCGACGAGGAGGCGGAGTGGCGGGCGGTGCTGAGCTACCTCGAGAAGCACTCCTGGTCGGGCTGGAACGAGGACGAGAAGTCGCGCCTCGTGGCCGAGCTGCACGGCCGGGTGCGCGCCATGGACGAGGGCGCCGGGGCCACGCTGGGCCAGAGCGTGCGGCCGGCCGATCGCCAGCGCTTCAGCGCGGCGGAGCGGCTCGAGGCCGCCGGCCGCGCCGCCGACGCGTGGGAGGACCTGGAGCCGCTCATCGATTTCTACCCGGACGAGCCGGAGGTGCAGCGCTTCGCCTGCCGGCTGGCAGTCGCGGCGCAGCGCGATCGGTCGGCCATCGAGTCGCGGTGCGCGCGCGCGGTGCAAGTCGCGCCCGGCGACGCCGAGCCGCACCTGCACCTGTCGAAGGCGTACTTCGCGGCCAAGGACACGGCCAGGGCGCTGGTCTCGGCGCGAAAGGCGCTGGAGCTGCTCGGGAAGGCCACGGCCGACGGGCGGGTCGAGCGGCTCTATGGCGACCTCGCCGCCCATCTGCGGGCGCTCGGCGCGGTGACCTGGGCCGAGCAGGCCGCGGCGAAGTCCAGGAGCGGCGGCGACGTGGCCGTGTGGGCGCGCACCACGCGGGCGCGCTACGGCATCGGCCCGCGCGGCGCGGTGCCGCCCGATCGCGAGGGCGAGTACGTGGCCGCGCGTGCGCGACCTCCTGACCAAGATCTACGCGAGCAAGTTCCCCGAGGCGGAGAAGCAGGCCGCGAGCCTGCAGCGGTCGTTCCGCAACGCGGCCGGCATCGAGGCGGCCCGCTGCGACCTGGAGATCCGGCGCCGCCGCTATCCGATCGCGCGGTCTCACTGCGCGACGGCGCTGCGGCGGCTCCCGGAGGCGTCGTGGGCTCACTATCTGACCGGCGTGCTCGACAAGCACGACAAGCGCGGCAAGGCGGCCGTCGAGCACCTCGAGCGTGCGATCGCGCTGGATCCGGACCTCGAGCACGCCTACCAGCTGGCGGCCGAGATCTATGGCGAGCAGGGGCGGCCGGCCGAGAAGAAGCGGATTGCTGAGGCGTACAAGGCCAAGTTCAACCGCGATCTCCAAGTAGCCGCGTGGTTGAACCGCCAAAGCGCCAAGACCGCCAAGAGGCGCCAGAAATCGGCCGCAGCGGCGCGCTGGCGCTCTTGGGTGAGGCTCGAGGCACTCGCGGCTCGAGCGTAGACTGATGCGGCCAAAAAGCGCGCCGGACTGCGGCCGATGTAGCCATGCGCCCCCTTTGGCGAACTTGGCGATTTGGCGTTTCAACCACGCGGCTTCTGGATGATGAAGGCGACGCGGCGGTTGGCGGTCCAGGCTGCCTCGTTGCTCTCCCGGATGAGGGGGCGGGTCTCGCCGTAGCCGCGGGAGGTGAGGCGGGGGCGGGCGACGCCTTCGCCGACGAGGAAGTCGAGGACGGAGGCGGCGCGGCGGCGGGATAGATCGAGGTTGTAGGCGGCGGAGCCGCGCTCGTCGGTGTGGCCCTGGACCTCGAGCTGTTCGATCTTGGGGTTGAGAAGGATTGTGCGGGCCACGGCGCGCAGGATGGCGTGCGACTCGGGCCGGATGACGGCGCTGTCGAACTCGAACTGGATGACGTCGAGGATCTCGATCTCGCCCTCGCGCTCGATGACCGCGCCGCGGTCCGGACAGCCGTCCTCGTCCTCGACGGTGTTGTAGACCTCGCGGCGGTCGATGCACAGGTCGTCCTTGTCGGCGATGAGGTCGCCGTCGTTGTCGATGTCGGGGCAGCCGTCCTCGTCCTGGAACTCGTCGAGGTCCTCCGGGTCGTCGGGGCAGCGGTCGACCGGGTCGCGGAGGCCGTCGTCGTCGCGATCGCCGACGGTGGGGCGGGCGCGTGGCGGCGGGGCGTCGGCGATGCGGTCGGCCACCGGGTCGGCGGAGCGCGGCTCGAACACGATGCCGACGAAGGCGCGGGTGTCCGGGTTGGCGCCCTGGTCGGCGAGCAGCCCGGCGCCGGCCCCCAGGGTGAGGTACGAGCTGCGCGCCAGGTACAGCTTGAGCCCGCCCAGGGCCTCGAGCGGGAAGTAGTTCTCTCCGGCCAGCGGGGCGGCGCCGAACAGCTCGACGAGGACGTCGAACCGCTCCGGCACGACGGCGTAGGAGGCGGCCAGGCCGAACGGGATGGTCGAGCCGGTCTCGACGACGCCGCGCGTCGCCGGCATGTTCGCGGTCATCGACGGGTCGTCGCGGAAGCGCTCGCCGTCGCCGCGCAGGCGCACGCCGCCGTTGACCGCCAGCGCGAGGCGGCCGGCCTGCCAGTCGACGGCGGCGCTCATCTGGGGGATCGCGGCGCGGTCGCCGAGCCAGCGATCGGCGGCCGACGTCGTGGGCAGGGTCAGCGAGCCGATCACGGCCAGGCCGATGCCGGGGCGCAGAGCGCCGGAGCGCAGCCGCCACTTGAGGTGGAGCGAGGCGTCGGCCATGCCCTGTCCGTCGAAGGGGATGGCCTCGGCCTGATCACCGGGCTCGCTCGGCTCGCCCGGGAGGCGGTCGCCGGACATGATGGTGAAGGGCAGCGCGGCGCCGGCCTCGAGGTCGAGCCCGAGCAGGCGGAAGCCGAGCGCGCCTACCAGGGTGGGCGTGATCATGTGCTCGACCTCGTACCGGTTGCCGTCTCCCTCGAGGCGCAGGAGACCCCGCCCCCACGTGGTGACCAGGCCGAACGACGGCTCGCCCGGGCCGAGCACCTGCGAGCCGTTGACCGTGATGAAGCCGCGCGAGTCCATGGCCGGATGGAAGGCCTGGAGATCGATGTCGGCTCCGCTCTGCGCCGCCGCCGTCGACGAGAGCGCGAGCAGAAGAGACGAGGCGAGCAGGCGAGAGAGGTGGTGGTGGCGCATCTGCCAGCTTTGTGGCTGGCGGCGCGAGGACGGTTACTCGCCCGATCCTGTGGGTCGCGCGATGCGCCGGGCCTGCGCGGCGAAGGCGGCCGCGCGGGTGGCGCTCGAGATAGGTCCGCGCTGCGGCCCGGCTGCGCTCGATCTCGCCCGCCTCGCGGTGGGCGAGGACGCGCAGCCACAGCACTGCCTCGGCCTCGCGCGGGCGCCGGCGCGCGAAGCGCCGCTCGTAGAGCTCGGCCAGGGTCACGGCCTGCTCGGCGTCGCGCTCGCTGTAGAGCTGGAGGTGGATGAGGCTGTAGAGGGCCTGGCCGGCCTCCGGGCCGGTTGTCTGGAGGGCGATGTCGCGGCAAGCATCGACGGCGTGGCAGGAGAGCGGGGGGAGGCCGGGAGGGGGCGGAAGTGTGGGGGATGGGGATGGGGAGCGGGATGGGGATGGGGATGGGTCGGGGGACGGGTTGGGAGATGTCGGAGACGGGGTCGCGGACGGGGATGGGGATGGGGACGGGTCGGGGGACGGGTTGGGAGATGTCGGAGACGGGGGTGGGGATGGGGTCGGAGACGGGTGGAGGGATGCGGGGGACGACGCGGGATCGCGAGGTGAGGCGGCGGCGAGGGCGGAGGGGCTGGACCAGGTCTGGCCGGCGGCGAGGCGGATGGTCGGGCTGCCGGAGGCGGTCACGCGGACCACGCCGTGCGTCACGCGGACCACCACGGTGCCGGTGCGCTCGACGGAGAACGCGGTGCCCACGACCTGGACGGCGACGTTCCCGGCCTGCACGGTGAAGGGGGCGCGGCGCGGGGCGACCTCGCAGTCGACCCGGCCGCGGGCCAGATCCACGATCACGGCGCCGTCGGGCCGGCTGCGCAGCGACACGCGAGACGACTCTCCGACGGAGACCGCCGCGCCGTCGATGTCGACGCGGGCGCGCTCGCCTGCGGCGGTGACAATCGATGGCACCGGCGCGACGCCGGCGGGCGAGGCCGCGCGCCAGCCGATGTAGCCGGCGGCGAGCAGCGCGACACAGGCCGCGATGGCGCCGGCGGTGACGAGCCGCCACGGCGCGCGCGCGGGGCGGGCGCTGTCGCGCTCGTGGGCGGCCAGCACCTGGTCCTCGATGCGGGCCAGGCGCGCCGGATCGAGCGGCGCGATCGGCACCTTGTCGCCCAGCTGCGTCATGCGCTCTCCTCGCGGGCGCGCTCGAGCGCGTCCGCGGCCAGGAATTCGGCCAGCACCGCGTCGCCGGCGGCGCGGCGCTCGAGGGCGCGGCGCGCGCGCCAGATGCGCAGCTTCGTCGCCGTGACCGACGCGCCCAGCGAGCGCGCCACCTCGGCGACGCTGCGCCCGTCAATCTCGTGCAGCGTGAAGGCGACGCGCGACCGCGGACCCAGCTCGCCCAGCGCCGCGTAGAGCCGGCGCACCCCCTCGCGCGCGAGCGCGCGCTCCGCCGCCTCCACCCCGCTCGGCACCATCTCCTCCTCCAGCACCACCGTGGTCCCCGTCCGCTTGCGCTGCGCCAGGTAGCGGTACGCGACCCGCGCGGCGATGCGGTCGATCCAGGTCGACAGCCGCGCCTGGCCGCGGAAGCCCCTCAGCGATCGGAACACCTGGATGAAGGTCTCCTGCATCAGGTCGTCCATGTCGCGGTTGCCGCCCAGCACGCGGAACAAGGTCGAGTGCACGCGGCGCTGATGCGCGCGGAACAGCTCGCGCGCCGCGGCCTGCTCGCCGCCCAGGCAGCGGTCGACCAGCACCAGGTCGGCCAGAGCGGGCGCAGCGTTGGCCACATCCCATTGTGGGGCCATGCCAGCGCCAGGTTACATCGCTCCGAATATATTGTCATCTTGAACACTTGCGCGCGCCGGGCGGCCATGCAGTAGACTGCCGCCCGTGAGTCCACCCCAAGAAGGCGAAGAGGACTTCGCGTCCCTCCTGGCCGAATTCGATCAGAAGCAGAGCGCCGGCCGCGGGCCCAAGGTCGGCGACACGGTGAAGGGCCGCGTCATCTCCATCGGCGCCGAGTCGGTGTTCGTCGATCTCGGCGGCAAGGCCGAGGGCGTGATCGATCGCGAGGAGCTGAGCTCGCGCGAGGGCGAGCTGACCGTGGCAGTCGGCGACATGGTCGAGGCGCGCGTCGTCGATCTCGGCAGCCGCACCGGCTCCATCCAGCTGCGCAAGGTGATGGGCGCGGCACGCGGCGCCGAGGCCAAGGAGGAGCTGCTGCAGGCCTTCGAGCACCGCATCCCCATCGAGGGTCTCGTCACCGGCGTGATCAAGGGCGGCGTCGAGGTGCAGGTGGCCGGGACGCGCGCCTTCTGCCCCGCCGGTCAGCTCGACATCCGCTTCGTCGAGGACCAGGCCGTGTTCGTCGGCCAGCGGCTCACCTTCCGGATCACCAAGCTGGAGCCGGGCCGCGGTGGCCAGCTGAATCTGGTGCTGACCCGCCGCGCGCTGCTGGCCGAGGAGGCCGAGGAGCGCGCCGCCGAGCTGCGCCAGCGCCTCGAGGTCGGCGCGGTGCTCCCCGGCACCGTCACCACCATCAAGGACTACGGCGCCTTCGTCGACCTCGGCGGCATCGAGGGCATGCTGCACGTGAGCGAGCTGGGCTTTTCGCGCGTCGGCCACCCGTCCGAGGTCCTGTCGGTCGGCCAGCCGGTGCAGGTGCAGGTCACCAAGATCGAGAAGACCGGCGACGCGAAGCGGCCGGAGAAGATCTCGCTGTCGCTCAAGGCGCTGGAGAAGGATCCCTGGGGCGAGGTGGCCGAGCGCTACACCGAGGGCGCGCGCCTGCGCGGCAAGGTGGTCAGGCTGCAGCCGTTCGGCGCCTTCATCGAGCTCGAGCCGGGCGTCGAGGGCCTGGTCCACATCAGCCAGCTGGCCGCGGATCGCCGGGTAAACAATCCGCGCGAGATCGTCGCTGTCGACCAGGAGGTCGAGGTGACCGTCGTCGGCGTGGACGTCCCGCGCCGCCGCATCTCGCTGTCGATGACCGCGCCCAGCGCGGCCGACGCCGCCGCCGAGGCGGCCGACTTCGCGGCGGTGAAGGCCAGCGCCCAGCGCGGCCTGGGCACCCTCGGCGACATCCTCAAGAAGCGCCTGTCGCCGAAGTAGAGCGCGGCCGATCAGCGCCGGCCGACGCTCACCTCGGCCCGCGCCGTGGTCTGCATCGTCTGATCCTGGCCCTGGCCGGTGATGCGCATCGAGGTCTCGGACTCGAGGCGCACCGTCGACTTGCGCGGCACCAGCCGGGTCAGGTCGAGATCGATCTGGCCCGCGCCCTTGCCGGCGTGGGACAGGAGGTCGGCCTTGAAGCCGGCCGGGACGCCGGGCAGCGCCACGACCTGCGGGTCCGCGCTCTGCGTGATGGTCGTCTTCAGCGAGCCGCGCGCGCGCTCGAGCGACGTCAGCACGAACTCGGTGCGTTGCTTTACCGTCATCCCGTTGAGCTGGACCAGCTGATCGACCTGCCAGCGGGCGCCGACGCCGACCGGCTCCGCCGGCAAGGGGGCGGACATCTGCTCCATCGCCTGGTGGCTCCACCGCATGCTCTCGCTCATCTGCGGATCCATGTCGGGCGGCAGCTCGAGGCTCACCGCGCGGTTCACGCCGCGCGGGTCGACCACCATCGTGCCGGTCGCGCCCACCGCCTTCTTCATCTGGGCGACCAGATGGTCATGCATGCCGGCGAACATCTTGTCGCCCGGCAGCGCGTCGGCGTCGGTGAGCTCGAACCGAAACACGCGGTCGCCCTCCCTCTCGCCCGAGGCGGCCAGGTCCATGGCCAGGCGGATGACCGGCAGCTCGATCTTCGCCGTCTCGGCGCCGCTCCCCACCTCCATCGCGACGCGGATCTTCATCCCCAGCTTGTCGCGGTACGAGGCCGGCAGCTTGTAGCGCAGCATGCGGCGCGGCTTGCGGCCCGCCTCGAGCAGCACCACCGTCGCCGGTGCCGGGCGCGCGGCCGCCGGCGCGGCGGTGCGGGCCGCGACCCTGGCCGGCGGCGACCCGGCCGCGGGCGCGTCAGCCGTCGCCTTCGCGGTCGCCTGGGCGGGCTTGGCCGCCGCGCTCGGCGATGACGGCACCGCCTCGTCGTCGCCGCATCCGCTCGCCAGCAGCCCAGCCGCCAGCGCCACGCGCAGCAGGCGTCCGGCGCCGCAGCGGACAGCGAGGCATGCGCCGGCCATGCGACGCATGATAGCCGAACCGACGCGCGACGAAGTCGCTCGTCGGCGCGCCGCTCGCCGCGCGCCTACTGTGGGCGGCTCACGTGCAGGTCGGTGGTCCGGCGCACCACGTGGGCGAGGACGCGGTCCGGTCCGCGCGGCCACAGCGCCGGCATCCACTCGTTGCCGGCCAGCGGCACCGGCACGGAGCGCACCGGATCGCTTCCGGAGCGCGCCATCCGCCACACCTGGCCGGACTTGCGGTCGTAGATCAGCATCGACTCGCCGCCGGGCACCCAGGTGGCGTGCAGGCTTCCGTCGGAGTCCTCGCGCAGCATGGTGAGCCGGCCGTCCGGCGCGCGCAGCCACACGCCCGACTTGCCGCGCTCGTCGCGCTCCCACGGGAACAGCATGGCGCCGTCGGGCGTGGTCTGCGGGTCGAAGGCCTCGCCCGGCTCCTCGAGCAGCGACTCGACGCCGCCGTCTTCCAGGTCGATCCGCACGAGCCTCTTGTGGTCGGCCGACGTCGCGACGATGGCGTCGCCGCCCAGCCACGCCATCCAGTCGTCGACGTCGACATCGGCGACCGGCAGGCGCCTGAGCGCCGCGCCGCTCAGATCCATCACCACCAGCTCGTGGCCGTCGCCGGCCTTGAGGATGGCGGCCAGGCGGCGGCCGTCGGCCGCCCACGCCACCGTCATGACGCCGGTGGCGATCGGCGCCGGGCGATCGGCCATCCGATCGGTGGGCGCGATGCGCAGCGCGCGCCGGCCGTCGCCGTCCTCGATCCAGGCCACCCACTCGCCGTCGGCGCTGCCGTTCAGCTCGGTCCGCTGCGAGCCGGCGCCGCGCTCGACGGCGGTGCCGGCGCCGTCGAGCTCGACCAGGCGCCACTCGTACGCCATGCGCGTGAAGTAGGCGCGGCCGTCGGAGGTGACACCGTCGAGATCGGTCGTGTCGCCGTCGACGCTGCGCACCTCGACGACGCGGCCCTCGCGGTCCAGGCCGACCAGCGACACGTCGCCGTCGGTCTGCAGCAGGCCGTAGCTGCGGTCACCGGAGGCCGCGACGGCGTCCAGCCAGTCGGCGGTGCGCAGCACGACCGGCTTCTTGCAGTCGGCGCCGACCCGGATGAGCGCGCGCCGGCCGCCGGCGAGCTCTGCCGCCAGCAGCACCTCGCCGCGAGCGTCGGTGGTGAGATCGAGGACCGAGCTCACGTAGTCCGGCAGCGCGCAGCTGCGGCTCTCCAGCATCGAGGCGAGCGGGCGCTGCTCGAGCGTGGTGCCGCGACGGGCGTAGACCAGCGTGTCCGGTCCGACGAAGCTCAGATGCGGCGAGCCGACCGCGGCGTCGAGGACGACGGCGCCGCTGCGCACGTGCACGATGCGCGTGCGGCCGGGCGGGTTGGTCACGGCAAGTCGCTCCCCGTCCGGCGCGAAGGCCAGCGTGGCGTCCGGCGCGTCGCGCAGCACCACTCGCTGCACCGAACCGTCGCGCCCCGACTGGATCACGATCTCCCCCTCGACCGCCCAGGCCACGTGCTCGCCGTCGTCGCTGACCGCGGCGTCGTAGATGCGCCCGCGCGACGTGATCCGGCTGATGCGGAACGCGCGCGCGGCCGCGCCCTCCGGGGCAGGGCTGGCGGCGTCGGGGCCGAGGCTGGCGCTCTCGCCCGCGCCGCTCACCGCGGCCGCGCCGGCGATGACCGCGGCGGCGGCCAGCCCCACGCCGAGCGCCGCTGCAATCTTGAGCGGCCGCCGCTGGCGGGCGACGGCGCGCGCGAGCAGGTCGTCGAGCGAGGGCCAGCGCTCGGCCGGATCGGGGCGCAGACCGCGGGCGACCAGCGCGCGCAGCCAGCGCGGCACGCCGCGGTCCTGCGCCGGCGCGGGCGGGCCGCGGCGGATGGCGCCGAGCAGGCCCTCCAGCTCCGAGTCGGTGTCCGGCTTGCCCGGCCGGAACGGGCGCTCGCCGTAGAGCCCCTCCCACAGCCCCACGCAGAAGGAGAACTGATCGCTGCGCGCGTCGATCGGCTTTCCGCACAGCTGCTCCGGGGCCATGTAGATGGGCGTGCCCAGCACGGTGCCGGTGCGCGTGAGGTGCGAAGCCACCGCCGGCGACGGCGTGCCGTCGGGCAGCGGCGTCGGGTGCGCGGCGAACGCGGCCAGCCCGAAGTCGGCGACCCGCACCTCGTCGTCGGCGCCGAGCAGCACGTTGTCCGGCTTGAAGTCGCGGTGGATGATGCCCTGGCGGTGGGCGGCGGCCAGCCCGCGTCCGGCGGCGACGAAGCGGGCCAGCACCGCGCGCCACGGGCGCCGCTCGTCCGCCAGCCAGCGGCCCAGCGTGCCGCCGGCCATGTAGGGCATCACGAGGTAAACGTTGTCACCCGTCGTGCCGACGTCGAAGACCGGCAGGACATTTGCGTGTTCGAGGCGCGCCATCGCCTGGGCCTCGCGCCGGAGCCGGTCGCGGGCCGCCTCTCCGCGCATGCGCGGCCGCAGCACCTTGATCGCGAGCTCGCGGTCGAGCGCCGGATCGTGCGCGCGATAGACCAGCGCCATGCCGCCGGCGCCGAGCTTCTTGCCCAGCACGTAGCGGCCGAGCTGTCCGTGCGGCGCGACGGCGCGGGCCGGCCGGTTCGCGCGCGCGGGATCGGGAGACGGCGACCGCGTCCTCGGGTCGGCCTTGGTCCTGGCGGCCTCGCCGTCGACGTCGGAGATGGTGGCGTCGACCTCGGCGGCGACCGGCGGGGAGTCCCGCTCCTCGTCCAGGCGGTCCTGTGGGAGTCCGCCGACCGCCCACCTCCATGTGCACATCGTATCACTCGATCTGGTGGCTCAATCGGAAACGAAAGAACGTGGCGAACCCTCCGCGCAAGTTTCGTGGCCCATCCCACGCACGGATCAGGCGAGGCTCTCGTCCGGACATCGTTTCGCGTCGGCAAGCGATCGATGGCGTCGCTGCAGGAACGCGCCAGCGGCGTCGCGCGCGAGATCGCGATCAGCAGATCAGCGGCAGCCGGGGCGCGCGCTGGTGTCCTGCGACTCGTCGCGAGGGCAGGATGGCGCGCAGGTAGCCGTACTCTTCGTCGCAGAACACGCCCGGTCCTTCGCCCTCGAGCTCGGCGCGCTCGCGGAAGCTGCGTCCGCCGCCCGACTCCATGAGCCGGTTGGGCTCGTCGGTCACGATGTGCACGTCGCCGCCGCCCGGGTTGGCGAGACCGAGCGAGTGTCCGAGCTCGTGGCTCACCGTCGTGCCGATCAGCGAGCCGAGCACCCAGACGGCGCACTCGATGCGACCGCGCCGATCGCCGGCCGGGCAGGCGTCACCGCCCGGCGCGTCCAGCTCGCGCGCCTCGGCGGAGCACCACCGCCTCGCCGCTCTGGTCGGGCCGGAACGGATCGAACACGTCGTCGAACAGGGCGTCCACCGCCGGCGAGTCGGGCGCGAGGCCGTTCGGGTGCTCGCGAGAAGGTGAACAGAGACTCGACGAACACGCCGCCGTAGCCGGGGAAGCCGTCGGCCTGGGTGGTGGCGTTGACGCCGCCGATGCGGTCGTACAGGCGCAGGTTGCCGACGTCCTTGCCCGGCGTGTTGTCGTAGCCGAGCAGACCGAGCCCGTTCGGGTCCGGCCCGCCCACCTCGACCTCGGAGTAGAGCGAGAAGTCGGCGGGCGGCTCGGTGCGCACCTCGACGTTGATCGTCCGGTAGTCGCGCTGCACCACGTCGAGCACGCGCTGGCGGATCAGCTCGTCGGCGGCGCGCAGCCCGAAGTGCTGCAGGCTGCTGATGTACTGCTGCGTGAAGTTGAGGTAGACGACCTGGACGACCGGCGCCAGCCGCACGTCGATGTCGAGCGGGGCGCCGTTCACCTCGTCCTCGCCGTACGAGACGATCGGCGCCACCGTGCCGGAGAAGCTGCCGGTGCTCTCGCGCAGCCCGAGCTGGCCGAGGTCGTCGTCCTCGTTGAGGACGTACCTGACCAGGCTGCCGCTCACGAACTCCGGCACCAGCAGCGTGTCGATGTCGATCGGCGTGTCGGTGCCGTCGCGCGTGTACTGGCCGATCAGGTGGAGCAGCGTGACCTGATCCGCGGGGCCGCCGACGAAGCCGCCCCCCTCGATCTCGAGGTACTGGCCCAGGCTGACCTGCTCCGGCGCCACGCCGCGGACCTCCGCCTCGCTCAGACCGGCGACGGTCTCGACCGCGCCGCTGTCCAGCTGCGGCGCCGCCGGCGTGCTGGTTGCGCAGCAGCACGTCGCCGCGGAACTCGCCCGCGCGGATGCCGGCCACCTCGGGCGCGAAGCGGAACGAGCCGCTGGCGCGGTCGAAGCGACCGGCCGGCGTGACCGGGAGGTCGACCGGCCCGACCGGCGCGCACTCGCCCAGCTCGCCGGCCTCGTCGCGCGCGGCGAAGCAGCCCTGCACGCGCGCGATGGTGGCGCCCTCTGCGCCGCCCAGCAGCATGCCGCCGCCCTGCACGACGATGTCCTCGTTGACGAAGATGGTGGACGCGTGATCGAGCGCGCCGAGCTCAGGGGTCAGCTCGGGCCGCAGGCTCAGCGTCACGTCGATGTCGCGGGTGACGTGGGTCTGGGCGTTGACCGCGCTGAGGACCGAGACCGCCGCGGTGCCGGTGAGCTCGCCCTCGCGCGCGCCGAGCTGCGCGATCAGGTCCTCGGTGACCTCGACCTCGAGGTGCTCGGCGTCGACGAAGCGGACAAGCGCCTTCACGTTCACGTCGCGGGCCTGGCCGCCGTCGGTGAAGGTCCCGGCCAGCACCAGCTGGCTCTCGCCCCACGGCGGCTCCACGAACGAGCGCCCCTCGACCACCAGCTTTGTCCCCGGGACGAGCACCTCCGGCTGCAGCGAGACGATATCCAGCTCGTCGAGCCCGGTATCGTAACGCGGCTCGCTCTCGCTGAAGCTGCACGCGGCGAGGGCCGCCAGGGGAATGCACAGGGCCCGCACGACCGGCCGAATCTGCCTGTGGCCGCGATGCGCGGTCAACAGGCTTTTTTGGATCGCCCCGAGCTGGGCCGCCAGCTCGCCCCTAAGGCCAGAGGCCGAGCTCGAAGTTCGAGGTCACCACCTTCTGGATCGCCACGATGAAGGAAGCGGTGCGCAGGTCCGGGGTGCGATAGCGGTCGCGGGCCTCGCGGATCTCGTTCAGGGCCTCGATCATCGTGTCGTCCAGGCCGGAGCGGACGTGATCGATCTCGCTCACGCCCTGGCCGGTGGCCGCCCATACCTCCGGCTTGAACTTGCTGCCGGTCATCTCCTCGATCGCCGTCATCAGCTGTCCGCGGCGCTGCGCGTCGATGCGGCGCGACATGCGGCCGTACCGCATGTGCGCCAGGTTCTTGCTCCACTCGAAGTAGGAAACGGTCACGCCGCCCGCGTTGATGTACACGTCGGGCAGGACCGCGATCCCGCGCTTGGTCAGGATCTCGGCGGCGTCGGCGGTGGTGGGGCCGTTGGCGGCCTCGGCCACCAGACGCGCCTGGATCTTCTCCGCGTTCTGCGCGGTGATCTGGTTCTCCATCGCCGCCGGCACGAGGATGTCGCACGGGTAGGTCAGCACCTGTGCGCCGTCCTCGACCAGCTTGGCGCCGGCGAAGCCGCGGATCGACTTGTGCTGGTTGAGGTGCTCGCGCACCGCCTCCACCGACAGGCCGCTCTCGTTCCACAGGGCGCCGTCGCGCTCGATGATGCCGACGATCTTGACCCCGTCTTCCTCCTGAAGAAACTTGGCCGCGTGGTAGCCGACGTTGCCCAGGCCCTGCACGATGACGCGCTTGCCCGCCAGATCGCCGTCGAGCTTGCACGCGGTGACGTCGGCCGGGTTGCGGAAGAACTCGCGCAGGCCGTACTGCACGCCGCGGCCGGTGGCCTCGTTGCGCCCGCGGATGCCGCCCTGTGAGACCGGCTTGCCGGTGACGCAGGCGAGCGGGTCGATGTCCTCCGGGTTGAGCGTGGCGTAGGTGTCGGCGATCCACGCCATCTCGCGCGGCCCGGTGCCCATGTCCGGCGCCGGCACGTCCACGCCCGGCCCGATGCAGTTGCGCCAGAAAAGCTCCGCCGTGTAGCGGCGCGTGACGCGCTCGAGGGTCTCGGGCGTCTCCACGCGCGGATCGATGCGCACGCCGCCCTTGGCGCCGCCGAACGGCACGTTGACCAGCGCGCACTTGAACGTCATCAGCGTGGCGAGCGCGACGACCTCGTCGGCGCTGACCTCGAGGTCGAAGCGGATGCCGCCCTTGACCGGCTTCTTGTGGAACGAGTGCTGCGCGCGATACGCGTCGATGAGGCGCAGATCGTCGCCGACACGGATCGGGATCCGCACGTGCAGGAGCACGCTGCAGGTCTTGATTCGCTCCGAGAGCCCGGGCGGAAGCGCCAGGTAGCTGACCGCCTTGTCGTACATCCGGTAGACGTTGGCGCGGAAAGTTGACATGCGGACATCGTACTAGAACTCGCGTGTTAGAGTCCTGCGCGTGGACGGCTCTGCGCGGTTCGTTCAGCTGCTCGGCTTCGAGATCGACAAGGAAGCGGTGGACGGCCCGACGGTCTGCGTCACGGTGGGTGACGTCCACAAGAACGCCAACGGCGTCGTGCACGGGTCGGTGATCCACGCGCTGCTCGACTCGGTCATGGGCCTGCAGTGCTTCCGCGCCGCTGGCCGGCAGCCGGTCGCCACCGCCGAGATCTCGGTCCGCTTCCTGCGGCCGGTGTTCGACGGCCGGCTCGAGGCGCGCGCCCGCGTCCTGCACGGCGGCAAGCGGCTCCTGGTCGTCGAGGGTGACGTGCGGCGCGAGGGCGAGGTCGTGGCCGTCGGCCAGGCCAGCTTCATGCCGGTCCGGCGCTGATCCGTCGCCGTTTGCGAGTTCGCCGGTGGCCCCGTCGGGGTGGCGCGCGGACTGTGGTCAACCGCACGGAATCTCGTGTGTGCCGCCGCCTCTCACCAGGTGCGATCGCGCTCGCACCGGACCGTCAAGATTTTGTCCTCATGCGACTTTATGAGGCAGATGTGATCGGTTCACGCGACACTCCGGCCCGGCCCCTGTCATACGACTGCAGCCATGTCGTCCGCCAATCGCGAGACCCCCCCTCGCCCGACGCCGTCACGCGGTAACGCGTCCGGCGAACGTGCGGCTGCGGGGCCGGCGACGATCCGGGCCCTGCCGCCACCACCTCAGGTCACGGCGGCCGGCAAGGGAACGCCGTCCCCGCTTCCGTCGCCGCAGACGATCCTCGGCTACACGGCTCCGCTCGAGCCGGGGCCCGCCGAGGGTGTGCCCGAGGACCAGCTGGCCGCCCGGCGCCGTGGTGGGTGACTACGAGATCGTCGAGCTGATCGGCGCCGGCGGCATGGGCTCGGTCTACGCCGCGCGCAACCCGCTCATCGATCGCCAGGTCGCCATCAAGGTCATCGCCAGCCACCTGTGCCGCGATCCGGATGTGGTGCAGCAGTTCGTGATCGAGGCGCGCGCCGCCAACCAGATCGCCAACCGCCACGTCGTCGACATCCACACGCTCGGCACGCTGCCGGACGGTCGGCCGTACCTGGTCATGGAGCTTCTGCGCGGCGAGACGCTGACCCAGCGGCTGAGCTACGGCCCGCTCGACGTCAACGACGCGGTGCCGATCCTCGATCAGATCGCCGAGGCGATGGAGGCGGCCCACGCGGTGCCGATCGTCCACCGCGACCTCAAGCCGGACAACGTGTTCCTCGAGGACGGCTCCGACGGGCCGCAGGTGAAGATCCTCGACTTCGGCATCGCCAAGCTGGCCGACGCCGGCGCGGCGACCGACGACGCCATGGCGCGCGCGAACGCCGTGCTGGTCGGGACGCCGCACTACATGGCGCCGGAGCAGGCGCGCGCCCAGCTGGTCGGCACGCCGGCCGATCTGTACGCGCTCGGGCTCATCGCGTTCGAGATGCTGGCCGGGCGGCCCGCCTTCGACGGCGAGACCGCGGGCGACGTGCTGGTGGCGCAGCTGCAGGCGACGCCGCCGCGCCTGGCCGACCTGCGGCCGGACGCGCCCGCGGGCCTCGACGAGATGGTCGAGCGGCTGCTGCTCAAGGATCCGAGCCAGCGTCCGAACGCGACCGAGGTGCGGCGCGCGCTGCGGGCGCTGTACGCGCCGCAGACGTATCCGCGCGTGGTGCCGCCGGTCGAGCTGCCGTTCCGCGAGCAGGCCCGCCTGTGGCTGCAGCGGCCGCGCAACCGCCTGCTGCTGGCAGTCCAGCTGGTCGTCGGGCTGCTGATGGTGTCGGCGTACCTGTTCATCGGCGATGGCGATGAGCCGGCCGCGGCGGCCCCGGCCGGGTCCGGTGAGGCTCCGGCCGCGGGAACGCCGCGGTGCCATTCCGACTCCGGCGAGCGCGACGACACCGTCGACCCAGCCGCCGGATGTGGCGGATCCGTCGGTGACGACGCGATCCGGCCAGCGCGACGACGCCGCCGGTGAACGCGGCGACGCCGTCTGCGCCCACCGGACGTCGCCGACTCCGTCCGCGCCGGCCGCCGCGCCCTCCACGCCGCCGCCCGCGCCCGCGCCGGCCGAGCCGGTGGTCGCGCCGCTCGAGGTGCCGGCCGGATCGCCTGGCGCGGCGCCAAAGGTCGATCGCGACGCGCCGATCCGCGATCCGTTCTAGCCGCTGTCGTGTCGAACTCGTGAGCCTCATGTCGCACCGCACGTACGTCCTGATCCTCGCCGTCTCGCTCGCCGTTGTCTCCGGCAGCGCCACCGTCCACGCCCAGCAGCCCGCCGCCGCTGCCGACGAAGCCAAGAAGGAGCGCGCCCGCCAGCTGCACGAGCGGGGCCTGCGCCACTACGAGGCCAAGGAGTACGGCCGGGCCATCACGGCCTACCGCAAGGCCTACGCCCTGGTGCCGGTGCCCGGCATCCTGTTCAACCTGGCCCAGGCCTACCGGCTCAAGGGAGACTGCCGCCGCGCCCATCGCACGTACCGGAGCTTCATGCGCGCGGTGCCGGGCACGCCGGAGGCGAAGCTGGCCCAGGAGCACGTGGCGTCGCTTCGCTCGTGCGCCGTCCGCGAGAAGGAGAAGGCCGAGCTCGCCGCCACCGGCGCGGCGACCGGAACGGCCACGGGCGCGGCGGCCGCGCAGCCCGCGCCGGCGCCGCGCGGTCCGGCCGCCGCGGCAGGCACGACCCCGTCGCAGCCGCAGTTCAGCGACGGCTCGCCGTTCGACGCGCCGCCAGCCGAGACCGCGCCGGGCGAGCCGGCCTCCTCGCCCGCCGTGGATCTGGGCAGCACGCGCGATCACGACGGCGAGCCGGGCCGCCGCAAGAAGATGGTCGGCCTGGGCGTGGGGGCGGCCGGCGCCGTCCTCACCGTCGTCGGCGTCTACTACGGGCTGCGCGCCAACAGCGATGCCAACGACCTGAACGACTTCTTCAACGACGGCGGCACCTGGACGCCGGAGCTCGCCGATCGCGAGGACGCGCTGAGCCGCAACCGCACGCTGGGCATCGGCTTCAGCCTGATCGGTGCGGCGGCCGTCGGCACCGGGGCGGTCTTCTACTGGCTCGGCCACCAGGAGGCCAGCGCGGCCCGGGCAGCGCGGCGAAGCTCCATGTCGATCGCTCCGCAATCGAACGGAGCGGTGCTGCAATGGCGCGGCGAGTTCTGATCCGTGCCGCGCTCGCCGGCGCGCTTGCGCTGGCCGCGGTGCTCGCCGGCGCGGCCGTGACCGCGTGCAACGCCAGCAGTCCCCGCTCCTGCACGGTGAGCTGCAGCGCCGACGGCGAGTGCCCCGACGACACAACCTGCGGCACCGACGGCTTCTGCCACGCCTCCGGCGAGGCGGCGGGCAGCTGCGCCGAGGGCGGCGGCGGCGACGCCACCGACGGCGGCGGTGACGGCAGCGACGGCAGCGACGGCAGTGATGGCAGCGACGGCAGCGACGACGGCGGCGATGGGCCCGACGACGGCGGCGATGGGCCCGACGACGGCGGCGATGGGCCCGACGACGGCGGCGACGGCCCCGGCGTCTGCGACCCGTGCGATCCGGTCGAGCAGTGCGGCTGCCTCGAGGGCGAGGCCTGCTACGTCGGCCGCGACCTGCCGGAGCCCACATGCGCGACGGCCGGCACCGGCGTCGAGGAGACCCCGTGCTCCTTCGACGAAGAGTGCGCGGCAGGATTCGCCTGCCACGTCGAGCCGGGCCTGCGTCGGACACTGCCAGGCCTACTGCAACCGCGACGCCGACTGCGGCGGCGGCGTGCGCCTGTGCAACCGGCCCGTCGCCGGCGCCGAGACGCGCACCTGCACCTCCGACTGCGACCCGCTCGACGAGGCGGCGTGCGCCCCTGTTCGAGAAGTGCACCCTCGACCAGGGAGCAGGCGGGCGCTGGGATGCGCGCTGCCTCGAGCACGGCGGTGGCATCGACTTCGAGACCTGCTTCGAGCAATACGACTGTGCGCCCGGGTACATCTGCGCCGACGCCGAGCCGGATTTCGGCGTGTGCGAGTTCATGTGCATCGTCGGAACGTCCTGTGGCAGCACCACCTGTACCGGCTATTTCCCGGCGGTGGAGCTGGGCGGCGTCGAGTACGGCTTCTGCCCGTTCTGATCAACCCGGCCTGCCTCCGCGCAGCGCCGCCATGGTCGACAGCGCGACGAGCCCCGCGAGCAGGACGCCGATGACGAGCACCGGCCACGGCGTCGCGATCGCCGCCAGCGCCAGCAGCGCGGCGATCGGAAAGATCGCGCTGCGCGCCGCGCCGTCGCGGTGCGGCCGGATGTGCGTCACCCACACGCTGAGCAGGTAGACCGCCACCGGGATGGCGACCGCCGCGCCGGCCGTCCTGTGGGGGATCGCCTCGCGCGCCGCCGCGTGATCGACAGCGACGGCGAGCCCCGCGCCCACCGCCGCAGCGGACGCGAGGATGAACAGGTGGCTGTAGCCCCACAGGAACGCGGTCCGGCCGCGAGAGAGCAACCGGCCCGCCGGGCGATCGAAGTACAGCCACCACATCGAGAAAAGGATCAGGAGACCGCCGCCGATGATCGCGAGCAGCGGCCCGCCGGGACCGCCGGCATCGACAGCGGCCTGGATGGCGAGCGTCGCCGACAGCACCGACTCGCCGATCACGATGAGCGTGAACAGCCCGTAGCGCTCGGCGATGTGATGCGGATGCCACGGCGTCGTGTTCGCGCGCTCGGCCCAGACCGGGACCGCGAGCTCGGCCGGCACCAGGACGCACCACGCGACCAGGCGCCACGACTCCGGCATCAGCGACATCGACGCCCAGCCGGCGTAGCACACGCTCACCCCGGCGGCGAAGCGCAGCGCGGTGCGGCGGCGAGGCGGATCGCCGCGCGCCGCGCGCAGCCACTGCGTCACCAGGCCGGCCCGCATCAGGCCGTAGCCGAGGGTGACGACCCCGAAGTCGAACGTGTCGAACGCGCGCGGCACACCGGCGGCCACCGTCAGCACGCCGGCGATCTGGACCAGCGTCGTCAGCCGGTAGGGGACGTCGTCGTTGTCGTAGGCGGACCCGAACCAGGAGAAGTTCATCCACCCCCACCAGATGGCGAAGAAGACCATCGCGTAGCCGAGCAGGGCGGGCCCGGCGTGGCCGGCGGCAAGCCCGTGATGCAGGCGCGCCGCGACCTGCGCCACCGCGACGACGAAGCAGAGGTCGAACAGGAGCTCGAGCGGCGTGGCGGCCCGGTGCGGCTCGTGCGGATCGCGCGCCACCATCGGGCGGCGCCAGCCCGCTCCCACCGCCCCGACCTCCCTCGTGCTGTGCTCCCCCGCCGACACCCTGCCAGGATACGCGAGAACGCGGCCAGCGCTCAGGGCAGGCGCAGCACCTCGTGCGTGGCCACCGCGCCGATGCCGGCCACGTCCGCGCCGCCCGGCACGTAGAGGGCGCCGTCCACACCGGCCGCGCCCATGCCGTGGCGCGGCGTCGGCATGTCGGGCCCGGCGCTCCACGCGTCGGCGGCCGGGTCGTAGATCTCGGTCTGCGGGAAGACGCCGCTGTCCGCGTCCGGGTTGCCCTCGCCGCCCACCACGACGATGGCGCCGTTCACCACGCCGGAGCCGATGCCGCCGCGCGCGGTCGGCATGGCCGCGCGCTCCTCCCATGCCCCGTCGACGAACGCGTACACGGCGCCGGTGTTGCCGTCCAGCCCGTCGGTGCGGCCGCCGATGGCGTAGAAGACGCCGTCCACGCTCTGCCCGGTGCCGTGGTCGATGCGCGCCGGTAGCACCGGCAGACCATCGTCCCACGCGTCGGCGACCGGGTCGTAGGTTGACACCGCGTTCAACCGAGGTGCCTCGCAGCCCGCCGGCCACGACGATGATCCCGTTGACGACACCGACGGCGGACGCGCCGCGCTCGGTCCCTCCCGCCATCGGCTCCCGCTCGGCCCACGCGTCGTCGCCCGGCGTCCAGGACCAGACGACGCCGATGGCCGAGAAGTCCTCGCGCAGCGCGCCGACGACGTAGATCGTCCCGTCCACCACCGCCGCGTTGGCGTGGTGCACCGGGGAGGGGAGATCGGGCCCTTCGCCCCACTCGTCCGAGGCCACGTCGTAGGTCAGCACGCCGCTGAGCGAGCCGATGCCGCCGAGCACGTAGACGACGCCGCCCTCTGCCACCACGGCTGTCTCCTGCACCGGCCCGACCGGCAGGTCGGCGAGGCTCTCCCAGCCGCTCCCGCCCCCGTCGTCCGATCCATCGTCGCCTCCGTCGCCGTCGCCGCCTCCATCGTCGCCGCCTTCGTCTCCGCCATCGGCCCCGTCGCCTCGGCCGTCATCGTCGCCGCAGGCTGCTCCCACCAGGGCCAGGCCCGCGACCAAGGCCATCGCGAAACGGTGCCGCATGGCGCCAGTATAGCGGCTGCCTCTTCGGGTACGATCGCGGCCATCTCGAGGGAGCGCGCCACCATCCGTCCCGCTTTCGTGCTCTGCGCGGCGCTCGCCGCGGCGGCCTTCGGCTGCTATTCGCCGGATCCGGCCGTCGGCCTGCCCTGCTCGGCGGCGCGGGGCCAGTGCCCCGACGGCCAGGAGTGCGGCGCCGACAACATCTGCCGCAGCGCCGGCGCGTCGGTGCCGGACGCGGCGCCCTGTCCGGTGGACGCGTGCGAGATCGAGGTGCTGGCCACCGGCCTGACCAGCGCCGACATCGTCTCGGCGGCCCACCCGGACTACGTGTTCTGGACCTCGGCCACCGGCCGCCAGGTCCTGCGCACGGACAAGGTCCCCAGCATCGACAAGACCATGTTCGACACCACCGTCGTGGACGAGGGCGGGGCGCCGTACGCGCCGTTCGGCCTCGTCGCCGACGCCAGCGCCGTCTACTGGAGCGACAACCGCAGCAGCGGGGCCATCCTGTCGAGCACCGCGGCGCCCGGCGGCGCCGTCCAGTCGCTCGCCACCGGTCAGGACTTCCCGCTCTTGCTCGCCGCCGACGCCGACAACGTCTACTGGGGCAACGGCGGCGGCCTGCTCCTGCGCGCGACCCGCAGCGCCGGCGCGATCAGCATGGTGGCGGCCTCACCCGGCGATGGCCCGGCCGGCGCGCTCCTGCTCGACGGCGATCAGGTCCTCTTCGCCGACCGAGGCGGCGGGCGCGTGTTCTCGGTCGCGCGCGACGGCGCCGACCTGACCCAGCTCTACGAGGCGCAGGGCGAGCCGCTGGGCATCGGCGCCGACGCCCAGTTCGTGTACTGGACCAACACCGCGGCCGGCGAGGTCAAGCGCGGCCGCAAGGTGGCCGACGGCGACGAGGAGCTGGTGGCCAGCGACCAGGCGGACCCGGCGTTCATCGCGGTCGGGGCGACCGAGGTCTACTGGACCAACAGCGGAGACGGGCGGATCATGCGCGCCAGCAAGGCGACGCGCGAGGTCGGGGTCGTCGTCGGCGGCCAGGACCAGCCGTACGGCATCGCTGTCGACGGAGACGCGCTCTACTGGGTCAACCAGGTCGGCCCCAACCGGCTCATGCGCGTGTATCCGTGCGCGTGCCGGTGAGCCGATCGGGCGGCGCGCCGGCCACGGCGGCCAGCAGCACCGGCTCGATCGCATTGTCGAGATCGATGTCGGCCGGCACCTCGGTCTCCACGCGCAGGTACGTGTCGGTGTAGCCGGCAAAGCGCGAGCCATCGTCCCGACCGCCGCGCTCGCCCGACTCCCACAGCACCGGGCGCACCTGGCCGACCGCGCGGGTCAGGTGGTCGGCCTTCATGCGCGCGGCCAGGGCGCCCAGCTCGTGCACGCGCTCGCGGATGACCGCCGTCGGCACCCGATCGGGCAGCTCTGCCGCGCGCGTGCCCTCGCGCGGCGAGAACGGGAACACGTGCACATGGGCGAAGTCGATGCCCGCCGCGTAGTCGAGGGTGGCGCGGAACTCGGCGTCGGTCTCGCCCGGGAATCCCACGATCAGATCCGTTGTGAGGTGCAGGTCCGGGATCGCGGCGCGCAGGCGGTCGACAAGGCGGGCGAAGCTCGCGGTCATGCAGCGGCGCGCCATGCGGCGCAGCACCGGATCGCTGCCGCTCTGCAGCGGCAGGTGCAGGTGGGGCAGGAGCCGGCCCTCCGACTCGCGCCACAGCTCACCGAAATCGCCCGGCAGGTCCCACGGCTCGAGGGACGACAGGCGCACCCGCGGCACCGATGTGGCGCGCAGCAGGCGCCGGACCAGGGTCGACAGATCGAGCCCGAGGTCCGAGCCGTAGCCGCCCAGGTGCACGCCGCACAGCACCACCTCGGCCATCCCGGCGTCCTCGAGGCCGCGCACCTCGGCGACAACCTCCTCGACCGTGCGGCTGCGCTCCTCGCCGCGCGCGATGGTGACCACGCAGAAGCTGCACTGGTTGCGGCAGCCGTCCTGCACCTTGACGAACGCGCGCGTGCGCGCCTCGCGGAAGGCGTGGACGCCGTCCGGATCCGCGGCCAGCACCGGCATGGCCGGCACGTCCAGCTCGGTCGCGACCCGCGCCACCAGCCGATCCTTGTCGCCGTTGCCGACCACCAGGTTGACGCCGTAGAGGGCGGCGGCCGCCTGCGGCTCCAGCTCGGCGAAGCAGCCGGTCACCACCAGGCGCGCGCTCGGGTTGCGCCGGTGCAGCCCGCCCACCAGCTTGCGCGACTTGCGCGCCGCCTCCGACGTGACGGCGCAGGTGTTGACCACCAGCACCTGGGCGCTGGCCGGCGACGCGACCACCGCGTGGCCCGCGGCGCGGAAGCTGCGCGCCCACGACTCGACCTCCGCCTCGTTGAGGCGGCAGCCCAGCGCGGTCAGGAAGACATTCACGGCCGCTCCGGCGTCCAGCGCGGCGCCAGCAGACGGCGCTTGCCCGACTCGTCGAGCGTCACGTCCGGCGCGTCGAGCGCCTCGCGGTCCCACAGCTTGCAGGTGACCTGCTTGTGGTTCTGGTCGAGCCCCTCGCAGTAGTTGGTGTACTCGCACATGCGGATCTGCGGCGCCGCTGCCGAGCTTCATCTTCAGGAACCAGTCCGGGTCGGCGAGCGACTGCCGCGCCGCCGCCACGATGTCGGCCCCGCCGTCGCGCAGGATCCCCTCGGCCAGCTCGAAGGTGCAGATGCCGCCCGAGGCCACCACCGGCGTGGCCAGGTCGGCCCCGCGCAGCGAGCTGCGGATCTCCGCCGACAGCTCGACGTTGCGCGCGAACGGCCCGCGCTCGTCGGAGAAGACCGTCGGCATGCACTCGTAGCCGGACGGGCCGGTGTACGGGTACGCGGCGCGCCCGACCTTGGGCTGCTGCGCGTCCTCGAACTTGCCGCCCTTGGACACCGACAGGTAGTCGGCGCCGCCGCGCGCCAGCTCGACCGCGAAGTACTGCGCGTCGTCGATCCGGTTGCCGCCCTCGACGACATCGTCGCCCAGGAAGCGCACGCCGACGACGTGCTCGCGCCCGACCCGCGCGCGCACGGCGGCCAGCACCTCGAGCGGCAGGCGCACGCGGTTCTCGGGCGGCCCGCCGTACTCGTCGTCGCGCGTGTTCAGCGCCGACAGGAACGAGGCCATCGTGTAGGCGTGCGCGTAGTGCAGCTCGACGCCGTCGAAGCCGGCCACGAACGCGTTCTCGGCGGCCTGCGCGAACAGATCCGGCAGCACCTGGGGCAGCTCGCGGATGTGCGTCGAGGTGCGTGTCCCACACTCGCTCGCGGTAGCCGTGGAGATAGTCCTCCATCTCGCGGTGGGACAGGATGTGGCCGAGCAGCTCCTCGTCGAGCGCCAGCAGCGCCGCGCGCACCTCCTCCTCGGGCGCCGTCACCACGCGGCCGTCGCTGGTGAGGTGAGCCAGCCGCTCGCGGTGCTGCGGGCCGAGCTCGAGATGTCGGCCGAAGTAGGCCTCCTTTGTCGGGCGCCGGCGGATGCGCAGGAAGTCGATGATCTGGATGAACAGGCGGGTCTCGCCGCCCGACGCCTCGCGCACGCGGTCGACCAGCTTGCGCAGGCCCGGGATGAAGCGCTCGTGGCCGATGCGCAGGAGCGGCCCGGACGGGATGTCGCGGATGCCGGTCGCCTCGACCACCAGCACGCCGGGGCGGCCGGCGGCGAAGCGCGCGTACCAGTCGATGACGTCGTCGGTGACGAAGCCGTCGTCGGTGGCGCGCCACGGGACCATGGCCGGCACCCAGGTGCGCTGGCGAGCCTTCACCGGTCCGATGTCGACCGGCGAGAAGAGGAGGGAGGACTCGGCCTCTTCGCGCGTCGGCCAGCTCGTCTCGGGGAGCGGATGGCGGATGCGCTCGGGGGGATGCCACATCGACCGGGCTATACCACAGCGGGGACGCTCCGGCGGGACGGAAGGCCCCGCGCGCAGCTCCGGGCAGTTGCGGCGGTGTTACCATGCTCCGATTCTGGAGGTCCGTATGACTCGGTCTGTTCGCGCGGTACGCCCCGGTCTGCCCCTGCTGTTGCTCGCCGCCGCGCTCGGTTCGGGCTGCGGCGATGATCGCCGGGCCGGCCGCCTTCGACGACGGAGGACGACAGCGGCGAGGACGACGACGGCGGCTGCCCCGGCCGTGCCGGACGAGTGCAACCCGCTCGGCGAGGGCACCTTCTGCATGAGCCCGTGGCCGTCGAGCGCGTATCTGGAGCCGGACGCGAAGACCGCCACCGGCCAGCGCGTGGCGATGCCGATCGAGGGCATGCCGACCAACCTGGACGAGATCTCGGTCGATCCGGCGCCGTGGAACCGGTTCGACGGCTTCAGCCCGTCCGGCGCCATGGTGGCCGCGTTCGCGGGCGGCGTCTCGGCCGATGGCCTGCCCCCGCACACCGACCCGGCGGCGTCGCTGGCCGACGACTCGCCGGTCGTGGTGATCGAACATGGACACCGGCGAGCGCCTGCTGCACTTCGCCGAGGTCGACATGAACATCTTCGAGCCGACCGAGCGGCCGCTCATCATCCGCCCGCTCGAGCGCATGGCGGCGGGCGCGCGCTACGCGGTCGCGGTCCGGCGCGGCGTGCTCGACGCGAGCGGACAGCCGCTCGAGCGCTCGGCCGGCTTCCAGGCGCTGGTCGACGGCACAGAGCTCGATCACCCGCGCTTCGCCCGCGCCGCCGAGGGCGCCGACGAGATGTTCGCCGCGCTGGAGGAGGCCGGCGTGCCGCGCGACGACCTCGTGCTGGCCTGGCACTTCGTGACCGCCTCCGACGACAGCATGACCGCAGATTTGGTCTCCATGCGCGACCAGGCGCTGCCGGCCATGGGCGAGGCGGGCGCGAACCTCGGCTTCACCGCCGAGGAGGTCGAGGGCGGAGACCCGGCGCTGGTCCTGCGCCTCCTGGTCGGGACCCACGACGCGCCCAACTTCATGACCAACGGCGAGGCGGACGACTCGATCCTGCGCCGCGGCGCCGACGGTGAGGGAGGCGCGGGCGACCCGGGCCGGCCGGAGCTGGACGGCACCTACAGCGCCAACTTCGCCGCCATCATCCCGCAGTGCGTGACCACCGCGCAGCTGCCGGTGCCGACGCTCCTGTTCGGCCACGGCCTGTTCGGCACCGGGCAGAACTACGTCGAGGACGACCTCCTGCAGGGGCTGGCCAACGACGAGTGCGTCGTGATCCTGGCCGGCGACTGGATCGGGCTGACCGAGCGCCAGCTCACCTCCGCCGTGCTGTCGGCCAACGACCTGAACAAATCGCACGCCCTGACCGAGAAGCTGGCGCAGTCGGTCATCAACTTCATCGCGCTCGAGCACCTGGCGCGCGGGCCGCTGGCGGAGTCGGAGCAGTTCCGCCTCGACGGCCAGCCGATCATCGACCCGGAGCAGGTCTACTTCTTCGGCGCGTCGCTGGGCGGCATCATGGGCGGCACGTTCATGGCCTACGACCCGTTCATCGAGCGCGGCGCGCTCGGCGTTCCGGGCGGCGCGTGGTCGCTGCTCATCGAGCGCTCGTACTCGTGGACGGCGCTGTCGGCGGCGGCCGGCGCGTCGTACGACGACCGCCGCGAGCACCAGATGCTGATCGCGCTCCTGGCCTGGAGCCTCGAGCGCTGGGACCCGATCACCACCGCGCGGCGCGTGCTCGACGATCCGCTGCCCGGCACGCCGGCCAAGCAGCTGCTGCTGTACGAGGGGCTCAACGACTGCCTGGTCAGCAACCTGTTCACCGAGATGATGGCCCGCACGCTGGGCATTCCGATCACCTCGCCGTCGGTGCGGTCGCCGTTCGGGCTGGAGGCGACCACCGAGCCGGTGCCGAGCGGCTTCACCATCTACGACGAGAAGCGCGAGCCGGGCGTGCCGCTCACCAACGTGCCCCCGTCGGAGGACAACGGCACCCACTCGGGCGTGAACGCCAACCCGGCCGTGCTCCGCCAGGTGATCGGCTTTCTGCGCGAGGGTCAGGTCGTGCACGAGTGCCGCGACGCCAAGGGCGCGCCGGCGCCCTGCGACTGCACCACCGGCGCCTGCGAGTAGCGCGGCTCTGGCTCGGCGTGGCGCTTCACCCGGCCCGGGTGTAGCTCCCGCGCACGGAACGGGCCGGGAATGAACCGCCCGCGTGCGCCGTAAGCCTTCAAGCTCATGCAGCGCTTGATCTGTGAGGCGTGCCGCACGCCGCCGGCGGCCTCCGCCCGGGCGGGCGACTCCTGCGCGCGCTGCCGGGGAGCGCTGCAGCTCCACACCCGCTGCCCGTGGTGCACCGGCTGGGCGCGCGAGCCGATGTGCGGCGCGTGCTCGGCCGAGCTGCTGTCGCCTCACGACTTCGGCGCCGCGCGCATGCTCGTGGAGGGTGGCGTCGACCGCTATGCGCTGCCGGAGCGGGTGCGGGCGCTGCCGCGACACCAGCACGCCGAGCTGAGCGCGAGGTTCGACGCCCAGTGGAGCGCGCTGCGCATCCGGATCGAGGAGGCGCGCGGCGTCGACCGCTTCCTCCTGACCCGCGGCCTGGCCTCGACGATCGAGGACCTGCTCATCGCGCGCATCCCGCTCGCGCCCGGCGTGGTCCGCGATCTGACCGCGGAGCCGCGGCCGCCGTTCGACGACATCGAGCGGCTGCGCGACATCGCGGATCGCAGCCCGCTCGAGCCCACCCGCGTCATGGCTTCCATCGCGCTGGTGCATGCGCGTCGCGCCACGCGGCAGGACATGGAGGCGGCGCGCCGTGCCCTCCGGCATGCCGACGGCGTCTTCGCCGACGAGGCCGCGCTGGCCCTGGGCCGCTGGTGGGTGTGGTCGATCGATCGCGGCTGCGCGGACGCGGTGCGCGAGCGCGCCGCCGCCCTGCTGAGCGACGCCGAGCTCGGTCCGTGGGCGGCGGTGAGCGCTGCGCGCGTCGCGGTGTCGGATGACGAGCGCGCCCAGCTGGAGCCGGGCCTGCGCGCCGCGCTGGCATCGCGCAACCAGGACCTGCGCTTCGCGGCGGCGCTCGCGCTCGGCGACGAGGCGGGGCTCATCGCGGCCCGCTCGGCCGCGGACGACGTGATGCGCGCGCGGGCGCTGCGCGCGCTGGCCTCGGTCGGATCGATGTCCGTCGCCGGCGATCTGGCGACCGGCAGCGACGAGGTGCGGGGCGAGATCCTCCGCGGCCTGACCGCGCCGCTGGCCCGCGAGCTTCTCGAGGCCCTGCTCGCGGCGCTGGCCGGCGCCGGTCCGGCCCTGCAGCGCGATCTGTTCGGCTTCCTGCGCTCGCGATGCTTCGCGACCCTCGTCGCCGACGAGCGCGCTGTGCTGGCGGACTGGATCGGCCGCGCGGGCTGCCGCTCGCTGCCCCTGTCGCTCCTGCTCGACCTGCTGGCCTGGGCGACCGAGCCGGTGGGTGATCATCCGCGCGACGACGCCGAGGTGCAGCCGTTCGTCGCGGCGGCCACCTCGGCGCTTTCGTCCGCGGGCGCCGAGCAGCGAGAGAGTGCGTGCCGCGAGCAGCGCTTCGAGCTGGGCCGCTGGCTGTACGCGGCGCCGGCCCCCGACGCCGCCCCGGTGCTCGACGTGTGGGCGCGCGACCCGGCGGCCGGCGTGGCGCTCCTGCAACAGATCATCCAGCTGCACGCGCACCTCAACGGCTGGGGCCGCGTGGCCGACGATCGCGCGCTGGCGCACTTCTTCGGCCTGCTCGACCGCGTCCCCGCCGACGAGGCGCTGGCCCACGCGGTGGCGCGAGCGCTGCGCGCCGAGAGCGGCGCCTCCGGGCGCGAGAAGATCGTGGAGGGGTTGTGGCGCCGCTTCGTCGCGTCGCCCGAGCGCCGGCGCGCGATCGCGATCGCCGTCGAGCCGATGCGCCAGGTGATGACCGAGCTGCGCCGGGCCGAGGGCGCGACCGGGGAGCTCTGGCCCGCCCGCGACCCGGCCCGCTTCTTCGCCGTCCTGGCCGGCGCCGATCCGCTCCACGCGCCGTACCTGGCCCGCGAGGCGGCGGAGGCGGCGGAGGAGGCCGGCCGCTGTCCGCCGGCGGATCTCGTCGATGCGGTGATGGCCCAGATCGAGCCGGAGCTCACCGGCCGTCCCTGCACTGCGCTGTGGACCCTGGCCAATGTCGCGTCGCCGGTCGCCAACCGCTTTCGCGAGCTGCCGCACGATGCCGGCGCGGCAGCGGCGGTGGCGGCGCTGCGGCGCGGCTGGGCCCGCCTCTCGCCGCGCCTGTGGGCCCTCTCGCCCATCGACGACAAGGAGGCGCGCTACCAGCACCTGGTCGAGCAGATCGAGACCGAGCTCCGCCTCATCGCGGAGAAGCAGGAGCAGCTGGTCGAGGATCGCCGCCGTGAGGCCGAGCGCGAGGCGGCGCGCGCCACCGCCGAGGTCGCCCGCCTGGCCGCCGAGCGCCACGCGGCCGACTGCCTGGAGCGTGCGCGCCTCGACCGAGAGCGGCTCGAGCGAGAGCTACTCGAGCGAGAGGAGAGCCGGCGCCTGGACCGCGAATCGTCCGAGGCGCGGGGAACGCCGCCGCCGGACCTGACCCGCTCGCCGTGGCGCGATCCGGGCGTCGACGAGCCGATCCTGCCCGACCAGCCGCTCTCGAGCCTGGCCGCCTTCGCCCGCTTCCTCTGCGCCCTGCGCGTGTCGCGGGACGCGCTGACCTTGCTGCGCAGCCACGAGATCAGCCCCGAGGCGTGGTCCGCCTGCGCCCAGGCGTGGAGCCAGCTGCTCGCCAGCCGGCCCGACCTGGCCCTGCGCCTGAGCCAGCTCTGCGCGGCGCCCGACCCGTCCGACCGGTCGTCGCCGCAATAAAATAGTCGCCGCGATCGCTACGGCGTCTTGCGGGCCGCGCGGACCAGCGCGATCGTGTTGTCGAGCAGCTCGCGGCCTCCGGTCGGTCCGTGGCCCGGGATCACGACGCGCGCGGCGAGCGGGTCGAGGGCGCGCACCGAGGCCTCCCAGCGGCCCAGATCCGCGTCGCCCACGAAGCCGATCGAATCGCCGGCCTTGATCATGCAGCCGCCGAACAGGAGGTCGCGCTGCGGGAAGTGGACGACGACGTTGTCGGCGCTGTGGCCGGGGCCCGGATGGACGACGCGCACCGGCTCGCCGGCAATGGTCAGCGCCAGGCCGTCGCGGGCCGGAAAGGTGTGGGCCGCGGCCACGATGCGCGTCCGCTGCACCCGGGCCCGCAGCGCCGGGTCGGTGAACCCGGCCGCAGCCTCGTCGCGCAGGGCGGGACCGCGCGCCGCCAGCAGCTTCTGGGTCTCGTCGCTGGCGTAGGTCTCGACCCCTGCCTCGACGTACGCCTCATTGCCGGCGGTGCCGTCGAGGTGGAAGTGCGTGTTGATGGCGACGATGCGCGTGGGATGGAAGGTCTCCTTCAGCCACGCCACCAGCGCCCGCGCCCCCTGGGTCTCGAACGGCGACGAGCAGATGACCAGCGAGCCGTCGCCCATGCGTACGACGAGGACGTTGGACGCGTGAAACGGCTCGTGCGCGATGACCCACGCGTCGCGCGCGACCTGGTGCACGACCAGCTCGCCGGCGATCCGCGCGCCCTCGATGCGCGGCGTCTCGGCCGCCGGTCGGGCGGCAGGCGCCTGTGCCGGCGCCGGTGCCGCCGCTGCGGACCGCCGGCGCGGGCGCGGCCGAGCCGCCACAGGAAACCAGGGCCAAGCAAGCGAGCGCCAGAGACGATGCCGCCACGGAACCATGCATGCGACATCTCTTAGCACGGCGGGCCGGCCGGCGAAAAAATGCATCGGGATTGACGATGGATTGCCTCCGACCAATCCTAGGCTCGCGATGCCGAGCTCGCAGACGACCGACCCCGCCGCCGACGCGCGCGCGTACGCCACGCTCTTCCCGGCGGTGTACATGCGCTTTCACCGCCACGACGGCAAGCGCCGCGAGCTGTCGGGCGCGTCGCGCGCCGTCCTGCTCCACCTGGCCCAGACCGGACCGCTCACCGTCGGCGAGTGCGCCCGCCATCTCAGCCGCGCCCAGTCGGTGGTGAGCGAGATCGTCGACCAGCTGGAGGCCAACCAGCTGCTCGCCCGCGTGCGCGACGAGGCGGATCGCCGCCGCACGCTGGTCTGGCTCAGCGACCAGGGGCGCGCGCGGCTGGTCGAGGAGCAGGAGGTGCTCTCCATGACGGCGCTGGAGCGCGCCATGGCCGAGATGAAGCCGCGCGACCGCGCCAAGCTGATCGAGGGCACGCGCGCCCTGGTCGCCGCCGCCGGCCGCCTCGTCGAACAGCAGTCCCGCAACCACACGAAAGAGGAGATGACGCAATGAGCCCGGAAAAGCACCCCTGTGAGAGCTGCTCGATGCCGATCGAATCGGGGACGCTACTGCCTCCACTGCGTTGACGGCACAGGCCAGCTGCAGCCGTTCGACGAGCGCTTCGAGAAGATGGTCGGCTGGCAGATGCGCCAGAAGCCGGGCCTGTCGCGCGCCGAGGCCGAGCGCGACACCTTCGCCTTCATGGCGAAGATGCCGGCGTGGAAGGACCACCCGCGCGTCGTCGCCGCCCTGCGCGATCAGAGCTGAGCCTGTGCTCGTCGACATGAGCCGCGGCTGACCGCCGTGCGCGCAGCCGTCCGTGCCATGCTGCGCGCATGAAAATGCGCGTGTGCATCGCCGGAGTCAGCGGCAAGGTCGGCAAGTCCCTCGCCGCCGCCGTGGCGTCGGCCGACGATCTCGATGCTGGTCTCCGCTGTCAGCCGGCGGTGGGCGGGCCAGAGCATCGGCGCGGCGCTGGGCCTCGCCGGCCACGACGCGGTCATCGAGAGCAACGTCGCCGGCGCGCTCGCCGCGCCGTGCGACGTCCTCATCGACTACACCAGCGCGGCCGCGGTCAAGGAGCACGTCCTGGTCGCCCTCGCCCGCCGCGTTCACGTCGTTGTCGGCTCCTCCGGCCTCACCGCCGGCGACTACGAGGAGATCGACGCGGCCGCTCGCGCAGCGGGGGTCGGCGTGTTCGCGGCCGGCAACTTCGCCCTCACCGCCGTGCTCCTCCAGCGCTTCGCCGAGCTCGCCGCCCGGGTCCTGCCCACGTGGGAGATCGTCGACTACGCCCCGCCCTCGAAGGTCGACGCCCCCAGCGGCACCGCCCGCGAGCTGGCCACCCGCCTGGGCCAGGTCCGCGCCCCGGCCATCGAGCGACCGGTGCAGGACACCATCGGCGAGCCGGCCGCCCGCGGCGTGACCCTGTCCGGCATGCAGCTCCACTCGGTGCGCGTGCCCGGCTACCTGTCGTCGGTCGAGGTCACGTTCGGCCAGCCCGGCGAGCGCCTGCTGTTGCGCCACGACGCCATCGACGCCAGCGCGCCCTACGTCTCCGGCACGCTGCTCGCGGTGCGCCGCGTGCGCGAATGGACCGGCCTGCGCCGCGGCCTCGACACCCTGCTCGATCTGTGAGTCCCCGCCGCCGCCTCGCCCCCGCCTACGAGACGGGGTTCGGGGGCAGGGGCAACTCGCCGCGCAGGACCGCCCGGGCGCGGACGAGGGCGAAGCCGAGGAGGTTGCCGCCCTGCCAGGTTCGCGGGTCGCGGGCGCGCTCGTTGTCGCGGCCGAGCCCGATGCCCCAGATGCGGTCGCGCGGGCTGGCCTCGACCAGGATGTCGTCGCCAGTGGCGAGCAGGTAGTCGCGCAGCGCGTCGTCCTGGCCGAACTTGGCCGCGTTGCCGCGCGTGACAAGATCGAAGCGGGCCTGCTTCCAGCGCGTCTGGTCGAAACCGCGCACGCGGCGGCCGAGGGCCTTGCACGTGGCCGGGTCGGCCGCCGCCAGGATCTCGGCCAGGGTCTCGTCGTCGCCGAACAGGCGCGCCTTGCCCGCCATCATGTACATCTCGGCGCTGGCGAAGCGCAGCCCGTCCTCCTCGAAGAGGCACGGCCACCACTGGCTGAACACGCTGTCGGACAGCTGGCCGTCGCTGCGCGGCCGGTGGCCCCAGAAGTGGCGGTAGCTGGAAGCTCCGCCCGTCGTTCACCGCGCGGCGCAGGCCCTCGAGGTCGAGCGGGAGGTCCATCCCGGACGTGCCGGCCGCCGTCAGTTCGCCGCCTCCACGGTGAGCTCGGGCGCCAGGATGTTCGTGGCGGTCGACACCCGGAACCGATAGTTGCCCGCCGCCGGGATCTCCAGCCCGATGTTGCCGGCCGGCCGCTCCAGGACGATCGTGTCGCCCGGCGCCACCACCGCGCCGTTCTTGCCGAAGTCGTAGGTCGCCCAGTCCTCGCTCGCCACCTTGAACTGGTAGCTGCGCGCCTCGAGCGGGACGACCACCTCGTAGGTGAAGTCCGCCGTCAGCGCGAGCGGGCTGGTCGTGCCCCAGTCGTTCATCTCGCCGCGCACGAACACCGGCACCGTGAACTCGCCCGGCGCCGGCGGCTGCTCCTCCGGCACCTTCGTGTTGCAGGCCAGACCGTCGCCCTGGCCGCCCGCCTGCCTCTGCTCGAACACCGCCACCGTGCGCGCCGGGACCGAGAAGGCCGCGCCGTCGAACGCGGACTGGCAGACCAGCGGATCGGCCGAGTGCTGCTGCACCGGGTGCAGGGTGAAGCCGGTCTCGCCTTCGAGCGCGCTGCCGGCCAGCGGAAGGACCTGCGTCTCGTCGCTCGCGTTGATCAGGACCACCAGGCCGTCCCGCTCCGGATCGAGGTCCTCGCCGGCGCAGGCGCCGTCGGTGATGCTCATGACGATGAGACCCGGGATCTGGTCCGGCCCGGCGTTGTGGAAGTCCACGCGGGTCGCCACCTGCCCGCCCTCGCGCAGGCGGAACAGCGGGCTGCTCTTGCGGATGCGCAGCATCTCGCGCACGTGCTTGACGGTCGCGCGGATGTTCTCGGCTTGCCGGCGCGATCGACGGGTCGGCGATGATCGGCCGGATGACGTCGTAGTTGCCGCCGTCCTGGTCGGCGCGCGGCAGGCCGACGTTCCAGTTGTTTGTCTGGTAGGAGAAGTCGAGCACGTTGAACCAGTCGCCCGAGTTGAAGCTGTTGCGGTCCATCGACTTGGACCGCAGCATGTCCATGCCGGCGTGCAGGAACGGCACGCCCTGGCCAAGCAGCACGATGTCGATTCCCAGGTTCTGGATCCGCCCGCGCGTCTCCATGCTCGTGCCGGTCGGGATCTTGTACTGGTTGTTGTCGAACAGCTCCTGGTTGTCGTGCGCCGCGATGTACGTGATGACTTCCTGCGGGTCGAGCGTGTAGCCCGCCGGCGACCCGTTGTAGTCGATCGACGACCCGGCCACGTCGAGTGCCGGTGCGATCGGTCAGCACGAAGTCGCGCAGGTTGCCGGCCATGCCGACCCGGATCTGATCCGACTGCAGGAGCAGGCCGTCCCGCTCCGCGTCGGAGCCGCTGTTGAGCTCGTTCGGGTCGTAGAACTTGCCGTTGATGAAGCCCTGGTTGGCGCGCAGCGCGGCCGCATTGTCGAACGGCCCGCCGCCGCGCACCGCGTCGCGCAGGCGATCGCTGAACGTGCCGATGCCGGTGCCGGCCATGTTGCGCTGGGTGGCGTTGACACCGCGCTGGCCGCCGCCGACCTCGCCGAAGTCCCAGCCCTCGCCGTAGATGTAGATCTGCGAGCCGTCCACGCCGTCCTGCTCGACGGTCAGGGCCGCGATGCGCTCGCGCACGCGCTCCATGTTCACCTTCATGTGGTGGCCCATGAGGTCGAAGCGGAAGCCATCGACCTTGTACTGCACCGCCCACGTGACGAGCGAGTCCACCATGAGCTTCTCCATCATGGCGTTCTCGGTGGCCGTGTTCTCGCAGCAGGTCGAGCGCTCGACGTCGCCGGTGATGGCGTTGCGGCGGTGGTAGTAGCCGGGCACGATGCGGTCGAGCACCGACCGGTCCGCCTGCCCCGACGCGTTGGTGTGGTTGTAGACCACGTCCATGACCGTGCGCAGCCCGCTGCCGGCCAGCGCCTGGACCATGGCGCGGAACTCGGCGATGCGCGTGACGCCCTCCGGGTCGGTGGCGTAGCTGCCCTCCGGCGCCGTGTAGTGGAACGGGTCGTAGCCCCAGTTGAAGCCGTCCAGATCGCGCACGTAGGCGGCGATGGCCTGGATCTCCTCGGTGTCTCCGCCCAGCTCGGCGCGCAGCTGTGCCAGCACCTCACCGACGGTCTTGCCGGCGTGCGCCTCGCACATCGCGGCCGGCACGTCGGCGTTGCGCTCGCACAGGAGCTCGAACGGACTGTCGAGGTTGACCTGCTTGCTCGTGTCCTCCTCGATGGTGGCGATGTCGAACGCGGGCAGGAGGTGCACGTGGGTCAGGCCGGCGCTGGGCCAGCTCGGCGAGGTGGCGCATGCCGTTCGATCCGCCGCAGCCGTCGGCGTCGTGATGGCCGTCGTGGGTGAAGGCCAGGTACTTGCCGCGATGCGCCGCCGGCACCGACGGATCCGAGATGCTGAAGTCGCGGATGTGGAGCTCGTACAGCACCACGTCCTCGGGCGCGGCCAGGTCCGGCTTGCGCACCTGGTCCCAGCCGCCCGGCTTGGTCGCCGGGTCGTCCAGGTTGACGACGAGGCTGTAGGCGCTGTTGGTCGCCAGGCCGACCGAGTACGGATCGGTGACCAGGTTGTGGACGACGGCGCCCGGCAGCGCGCCCGGCTCGGGGGTGCCGGCCGCGGGCGCGAACACCTCCACGTCGAACCTGTAATAATGTCCGTACCAGGCCGGGTCGGCGCCCTCGAGCGACCACACGCCGAGCTCGCCCGCGGTCATCGGCTCGGCCGCGATCTCCTCCTTGCTGTCCCTGTCGTGGATGCGCAGGGTCACCGAGCGCGCGGTCGGCGCCCACAGCCGGAAGCTCGCCGCGTGATCGTCGAAGGCGAGGCCGAGCGGGCCGTCGTAGGTGTACAGCGCGTCGAGCACACCGGCGGTCTGCACGCCGGTGACGGCGACCAGCGCGCCGGTGTCGTCGGCGGCGGCGAGCGCGAGCTGCGACCGGAGCAGCTCGGGCACCTGCGCGACCGACGCGGCGTCGAGGCGCAGCGCGCGGTAGGCAGCCAGGTGCGGGTACTTCGCCCGCAGATCGTCGGGCAGCCCGGCGGCGTCGACGGTCAGTTCGAAGGCGGTGCCGCCGACCAGCGCGTCGCCCTCGATCGCCATGCCGCCGTCGGCGGCTGCGTGGATCGCGAAGCTCGCGCCCGGCAGATCGGCCGGCACCGCGATGAGATCGGGGCCGAGCCAGTGCGCCCTGGCTCCCTCGTACGCCACGGCCGCCGGGCCCGGCTCCGGGCCTGCCGCGCTCTCCGACGGCGGTGCGTCGTCGTCGCCGCGCGCGCTGGGCGCCATCTGGTTGTCGCTGCACGCGCTCGCGCCGAGCGCGATCGAGAGCAGAGCGGTGGTCCATTTGCTGGCCGGTGTCATGTCGGTCTCTCCCGTGGGCGTCGGACGGTACGAGCGAGACATACTTAGCACCAGTGATCGCGAGCGCGCCATATCGCGCTTGCGACAACGAGTGAGACGCAGCGCGTCGGGATCGCTCGTCGACCCGGATCGAGACCGCCGCGTGCATGCCGTCCGACCCCGCGGACGCGTCCGGCCGGATTCTCGGACGCGTCCGGCCGCGACCCGCCACCGCGATCGTCGGACTCGCTGTAACGATTGCATCCGCTCGACCGCGGTCCGCTGGCCCCTACCTTGAAGTGGGCCGGCGCATGGTGAACTCAAAGCTCTCAGGTGGAATTCGCTCGTGGCTATGCGCGGTCCTGGCCGCGTGCACGTGGGCATGCGCGGCCGATGACAACCGTGCTCCCGACGACTCACGCGATCCAGGTGTCGACTCGGTCGCAGACGACAAGAGTGATTCCGCGGCGCAGGAACCGCCGGACCCGGAGCCGCCGGAGCCCAGCTTCATCGACGCGTCGTCCTACTTCGAGTCGCCCGATGACATCGACACCTGGTACCGCCTCATCGACGAGCTCGAGAGCGACTTCGACGCCATCTGCGGAGACACTTTCTGCGAGGGCGAATACAGCAACTTCGAGTCGCTGCGATTGCGCTGCTCCGTCGAGGAGAGCGCGGGCACGGTCGGCACCTGCGTCTGGATCTTCGGCGCCAGCAACGAGGAGATCGACCCGGCCACCGGGGAGGTGACCGTGCAGGGCGAGACCTTTGCGTGCGAGATGCCGATCGTGGCCGAGACCGACTTACGCGACCTCGTGGACGCCCTCCTCGCGCCGGGAGTGGAGCCGATCCGCGCCGCACTGCCGGGAACCAAGCTCTCGTTCTATGACGGACTGGTTGACTGTCTGTGACGCTTCTACTGGACAGGCGCCGCGACACGGCGCTGGGCGGCCCGCGACAGCCGGGAGCGCTCCAGCGCCGCCGACAGGAACGTGGAGTGGCCCCAGCCGATGCCGGGAGACGACGCGGGCACGCCGGTGACCTTGTCGAACTGCTCGTAGATCTGCCCGCCCTCGGGGGTGTGCAGCTGGAAGCGGCGCATGATCGAGTCGCCCTTGCGCACGCAGTCGGCGATGAGCGCCTCGTGCGATGCATCGCCCGGGCGGAGGGTCGCGCCCGGAGCCGGCGCCGGACTTCGGCCACGGGCGAGCGAGCGCATGAACTCCCGGTTGCGCGGGGTCACCTCGAGGCTGGCGCCCTGCTCCAGCAGGCGTGCCAGTCGGTAGTAGAACTCGGCGTAGTACGCGGTGATCAGGAACCAGGGGTTGCCGCCGTAGTAGACGTCGCCCTGGTAGCGGCCGTAGCCGAGGCCGACGTCGTCGCGGGAGTTGATCGGATAGGTCCTGCGAAACAGGTCCTCGAGCGCGGAGACGGTCGCCTGGACCCGGTCGTCGAGGACAGAGTGCCTCGGCCGGTCGCGGTCGGCCTCCATCACCGCGACCACGATCGCGGAGTCGAGGTCGGTCTTCTTGGCCGTCCAGCCGTCGGTGGCCACGATGACCAGCTGCGAGCGAAAGAAGGCGCGCGCCGGATCCCAGTGATCGTCGAGCAGCGACTCCAGACGGGCGGCGGCCGCTCCGTACTGACTCACGCGCGAGGGCTCGAGATCGTGATCGGCCAGGAGCTTGGCGCCCTTCTCCAGCGCCGCGAGCTGGACGAGGCGGGTGTGGTAGTTCTCGGCGTTGTACTCCTCCCACAGATCGAAGCCGCGCCTGGGGTAGATCGCGGCCACGAAGTCGAGGTCGGTAAGCAGGACCTCGAGGGCGAGCGGATCGAGGGAACCCCCGGCGCTCTGCCGATCCGCGGCGCGCAGGTACTTGATCACCGTGAGCGCGCGCAGGGCCGGCCCGTCGTACTGCGGGCGCGACCAGGGCAGGGTGTCCGGCTCGCCTTCGACCGAGAAGCGGGGCTCGCCGAGCCCGTAGCGAGAGGGAACGGTCTGCAGGCGACGCGACAGGGTGAGGAAGTCGCGCATCATCGCGGGCAGCCGCTCCGGCCGGGCGTACGCCTTCTGGCCGGCGGCGACCTCCACCACGACGCGCATGACGTTCGAGGAGTCGCGGATCCAGTGGAAGTAGTAGTCAGGGTCCTTCTTCGACAGCGCGCCGACGACGATGCCGCGCGCGGGGCGCGGCCCGCCCGGGCGCTTCGGCTCCTCGGGCGAGATGTTGCGCAGGAGGTGGCTCCACGACCGCTCCTCCTGGCGGCGCATCCAGGTGTCGAGCGGTTCGAGGCCGGCGAGCGGCCGTGCCGCGCTTGCGGACTCGCCGTCGGCGCCGTCGGTCAGTCCGTGCGAGCACGCCGAGACCGCGAGCGCCAGGAGCGGGCCGAGCCAGGATTTGGCCATACCGCAGCCCACGCCCTCTCAGCCGTACTGGACCTGGATGGTCTCGACGATCGTCTTCATCGCCGACAGGACGACCTCGGTGTCCGGGTCGCGGACGATCACGTAGCCGTCGCCCTCGTAGCTGTCGGAGCGGCCGGCGCCCGGCTGGGGCAGGCGCGACTCGACGACGTGGCGGCCGACGAGCTCGTTGGCGCGCTCGACGCCGGTCACGCGCAGGACCTGGCCGCGGCCGACGCCGCGCAGGTAGGCGCAGCCGACCGCGTAGCGGCGCTCGAACGGGCCGTCGAAGGCCTCGTCGACCACGGCGCGGGCCCAGGCCCGGTACATGTCGGTGTCGTGGGCGTAGCTGTTGAGGCGCACGATGTGGGCGCCCGGCGGCCGCGCCGCGATCTCGCCGATGGCGAGGCTGCCGTCGTCGCGGCGGAACCACTCCATGTGAGTGAAGCCGGTCTCGAGGCCCAGCGCCTTGACCGCGCGTTCGCCCAGCTGGCGCGCGTCGGCCAGCTCGGGCCCGGAGATGTCGCGCGGCAGCACCACCACCCACTGGATCCAGGGCGTCTCCATCACCTCGAGCGGCGTCGGGTAGTAGCGCGACATCGAGTGAAAGCGGACCTGGCCGCCGACGGTGATGGTCTCGAAGCTGTACTCCTGGCCGCGCAGGAACTCCTCGGCCAGCGCCGGCTGCTCCGGCGAGGCGTGGATGGCCGCCAGCGCGGCGCGCAGCTCGTCGAGCGAGCGCACCCGCCAGGTCGCCTTGCGCCCATCCCGGCCGGCGGCTTGAGCACCATCGGGAAGCCGACCTCGTGGGCGAAAGACTCGGCGTCGCTCCACGAGCGGATCAGGCGGTGGCGGGCGCAGGGCAGGCCGTGGCGGCGCAGCTCGTCCTTCATGCGCGCCTTGTCGCGGAACAGGTCGGCGGTGCGTGGATCGGTGCCGGTCACGCCGAGCGCGCGGCGCACCTCGGCCAGCTGGACCTGGAGCGGCTCGAGGATGCCGAGGATGCGGTGGATCGGTCCGTGGCGGCGGCGCAGGAGGTCGGCCGCCTCGGTGAGCTGACCGGTGTCGAGGCCGTCGCCGACGCGGACCATGTCCGCGAACAGGCGGGCGTCGTCGCCGCCGGGCGGCTCCTGCATGATGCCGAGGAAGCGGACGTCGCCCAGCGCGGCCGCGGCGCGAGCGAACCGCATCGTTGTCTCGAGGGGAAACGGCGCCGCAAACACGACGTTGCGCATGAGCTGCGTTGTACCATGGCGGCCATGAAAGCCGTTTTCCTCGCGCCTCACTATCCGCCGGAGATGCAGCAGTACACGCGCGGTCTGGCCGAGGTGGGCGTCAAGGTCTACGGCGTCGGCGACACGCACGTCGGCGGGTTGCCGGCGTCGCTCAAGCCGTATCTCACCGACTACCTGCAGGTGCCGCGCCTCCTCGACGACGACGACGTGGTGGCGCGGGTGTCCGACTGGATGCGCGGGCGCGAGGTCGACCGCGTGCTGGCCAACTGGGAGGTCATGGTGATGACCGCGGCGCGGCTGCGCGAGCGGTTCGGCGTGCCGGGCATGACGGTCGACACGGTGCGCGGGTTCCGCGACAAGCAGCTGATGAAGGAGCGGGTGGAGGCGGCCGGGCTGCGCGTGCCGCGCGCCGAGCGCGTGCGCACCATCGCGGAGGCGCGGGCGGCAGCCGAGCGCATCGGCTTTCCGCTCATCCTCAAGCCGATCGCCGGCGCCGGCAGCGCCGACACCCACCGGGTGGAGGACGCGACGGAGCTCGAGAGCGTCCTGCGCCGCATGCTGCACGTGAGCGAGGCCAGCTGCGAGGAGTTCATCGACGGCGAGGAGTTCACCTTCGACACGGTGTGCATCGGCGGCAGGCCGGCCTTCGTCAACGTGGCCCAGTACCTGCCGAAGCCGCTCATCGCCCGCACCAACGAGTGGATAAGCCCGGTCATCGTCACGGTGCGCGAGCTGGAGCAGCCGCAGCTGCGAGACGGCATCGCGCTCGGGCACAAGGTGCTGGGCGCGCTCGGCATGGGCGACGGCTTCACCCACATGGAGTGGTTCCGCAAGCCGGACGGAGAGGTCGTGTTCGGTGAGATCGGGTGCCGGCCCGGGGGAGCCCACCTTGTCGACCAGATGAACTACACCTGCGACATCGATCTGTTCCGCGAGTGGGCGCGCGCGGTCTGCCTGGGCCGCTTCGACGCGCCGACCGACGCGCAAGTTCAACGCGGCCATCATCTTCAAGCGCGCAATCGGCAAGGGGCGCATCAGTCGCATCGACGGGCTGAGCGAGTTCATGCGCCGCTTCGGCGGGCACGTGGTGGAGCAGCGCCTGCTCCCGATCGGGACGCCCCGCCGCGACTGGAAGCAGACCCTCGTCTCCGACGGCTTCATCCTCCTGCGCCACCCGGACTGGGACGCGGCGTGCACCCTGGCCGCCGAGGCGGCCCGCTCGATCACCCTGTACGCCGAGTGAGCCCGGCGGGCGCCCGTCGCGGCCGTCACTCGTCCGCCGCGCACGGTGAGCTTTCGGGCTACGCTTGCTCGGTGAATCGCTTCGCCGCGCTGCTCGCGCTGCTGTGCGCGGCGTCGGCATGCGGCAATGCACAGCAGGAAGGCGACGAGCCGGACGCGACCGGGCTCCCGCCGGGTTCGAGCGCGGGCGTGCGGGTCCTGTTCATCGGCAACAGCCTCACATACGCCAATGATCTGCCCGGCCTGGTGCAGGCGCTGGCGGCCGGGAGCACGCCTGTCGATGTCGCCATGGTGGCCAGTCCCAACTTCAGCCTGGACGACCACCGGGCCAGCGGTGAGGCGAGCCGGGCCATCGCCGGCGGCCGCTGGGACTTCGTCGTGCTGCAGCAGGGTCCCTCGTCTCTGCCGGAGAGCCGGCAGCAGCTGCGCGCGTCGGTCGCGGCGTTCGCCGACGAGATCCGGCGGGCCGGGGCGCGGCCGGCGCTGTACATGGTGTGGCCGTCGACCGATCGGGCCGCCGACTTCCCTCGGTCGTCCGAGTCGTATGCGCTGGCCGCCGCCGACGTCGACGGGGTGCTGCTGCCGGCGGGAGATGCATGGCGGGCGGCGTGGCGGCGCGATTCGTCGCTGCCGCTCTACGGTCCGGATGGGTTCCATCCCTCGCCGACCGGGTCGTACCTCGCCGCACTCGCCATCTACAGCGGCCTGCTTCGCACCACATCGATCGGACTCCCGGCGTCGATCCGCACGCGGTCGGGGCAGGTCGTCGACGTCGCGCCCTCGACCGCGCGGGTCCTGCAGGAGTCGGCCGACGAGGCGATCGCGGCGCGCGCGCCCGAAGGTGTCGCGAGACCGCCGGCACACACGGCGCCGGGTCCCGCGGCGCAGTAAGATCCTGCGCGATGGCGCCCCCCGTGCCGGTCGACACGTCTGCCGTGAGCGAGCCGGCCGCGGTGAAGCCGCACCGCTGGCGCCGCCGCCTGGTCGTGCTTCTCGGCGTGCTGGCCGCGGCGTACGGATCGCTGTGGCTGGTGCGCTGCACGCGCGACTTCGAGCCGGTGCGGCAGCGGCCGTTCCTGACCGGCGGTCCGCTGGTCATCGCGCACCGCGGCGCCTCCGGCGTGGAGACCGAGCACACCCTGTCGGCGTACAGGTGCGCGCTCGACGACGGAGCCGAGGTGCTCGAGCTCGACGTCCACCGCTCGCGCGATGGCTCCATCGTCGTGTCGCACGATCGCAACCTCGAGCGGGCGCTCGGCGTGCCGCGCGCGATCGCCGACCACGACCTGCGCTCGCTGCGCGCCGAGCTGGGCGCGCGCTATCCGGCCGCCGACCCGGCCACCTTGCTGCCCACGCTGGACGAGGTGATGGTCGCGTTCCCGGATGCGCGCCTCAACATCGAGCTCAAGGCCGACTCCGCCGCGCTGGCCGATGCGGTGGCCGCCTCGATCGAGCGGCACGGGAGCGCCGAGAAGGTCCTGGTGGCCAGCTTCCACGGCGACGTCCTGGCTCACTTCCGGGCCCGCACGCGCGGCGAGGTCGCGACCAGCGCGTCTCTGCGCGAGGCGGCGCGCTTCTACGCCTGCTACCTGTTCGACGTCCCCTGCAGGCCGGACTACGAGGCGCTCCAGATCCCGGTGCGCCTGCGCAGCAGCTGGCCGCGCTTCCAGCTCGACAGCCCGGAGTTCGTCGAGTTCGCCCACCGCCACGGGCTGGCGGTGCAGTACTGGACCATCGACGACCCGGCCACCATGAAGCGCCTGCTCGCCGCCGGCGCCGACGGCATCATGACCAACCACCCGGCCCGCGCCGCCGCGGTGCTCGCCGAGCGGGCACAGGCCGCGCGACCGTAGCGTCACGCGGCCCTCGCCTCAGCGACCGGCGAGATCGATCAGCAGCGCGGCCAGCTCGCGCGGATGCGTGACGTACGGCAGGTGTGGCGTGTCCAGCTCGCGGCAATGCCAGCCGGCGGCGCGCGCGTCCGCGGCGTAACGGTCGAAGTGGGGCGCGTTCCACCCGAGACAGCGCACGTACGTGCGAGGCAGGGCCTCGGCGCGTGGATCGGTCCGGCGCACCGGCTGCGTGAAGTGGCCGAACGGGGTCGGCACCAGGCGCTCGAGCACCCAGCGCAGATCGGCCTCGTCGGTGACCTTCCAGGCGGCCGGGACGAACTGGTCCCACGGCTGCGCGGCGAAGCGCGGCAGCAGCCAGCCGTCTCCCTCGGCGTCAACCAGCGCGCGCATGGCGGCTCGCCGGTCGGGCGGGAGCAGGTCGATCACGGACTGGCCGTCGGCCGGCGCGAAGGCGTCCAGGTAGACGACCTGCGCCACGCGCTCGGGCACGCGATCGGCGACGCCGGTGATCACCACGCCGCCGGAGCTGTTGCCGACCAGGATGGCGTCGTGCACGTCCTCGCAGTCGAGGACGCGGACGATGTCCTCGACGTGGGTGTCGAGCCCGACCTCGGGCCGGGCCAGGTGCGCGCGCTCGCCCAGGCCGGTGAGCGTCGGAGCGAGGGCGGCGTGGCCCGCGCCGCGCAGCAGCGGGACCACCTTCCTCCAGCACCATCCACCGAACCAGGCGGGGTGCACGAGCACGAACACCCCCATCGCGCCGACAATCGTAGGCCTGTCGCGTGCGCCCGGCAATCGGCAATCGGCGGCGCGGCCGGTCAGCGCGGGGCCAGCAGTCCGGAGCGGCGGAAGCGCTTGTGGTCCGCCAGGGTGCAGCGGTCCTGCACGACGTCGAGGCCGGCCGCGACGAGGGCGGCGGCGACGCGATCGTTGCGGATGCCGAGCTGGAACCAGATGACGCCGGGAGCTGGCTTCATGGCGAGGAAGTCGTCGAGGTGGTCGTCGAGGGCGTCCGGCCTGCGGAAGACGTCGACGAGGTCGATCGGCTCGGTGAGGTCGGTCAGGCGCGCGCGCACGGGCTCGTCCCACAGGGTCTGGCCGGCCAGCTGCGGGTTGACCGGCAGCACCCGGTAGCCCTGGCCGTGCAGGTAGTCGGGCACGTAGAACGCGGCCCGGTGCGACTCGTGGTGGGCGCCCAGGACCGCGACGACGCGCGAGCGCTCCAGCACCTTCACGATGTCAGGCTCGCGAATCAGCTCCGCCATCCTGCGAACTATGCGCGCCGCGGCACACGTGCGCCAGCGACTGAGGCCCGATGCCCACCGTGCGGGACCGCCACGATCGCGCGGCCCCGCGATCGCGCAAGCACGCGTCGCCCAACGGGCCGGGTGGCATGCGTCGTGCTCGATCCATGAGTCGAAACCCCATACGAGGTGAATCATGCGCACAGTAGCGAGCGTGCTGATCGCCGGCAGCCTGGTGTTCGGTGCTGCGGCGTGCAAGAAGGGCGAGGACCGCGGCGACATGGGGCCCACGACGCCCAAGGCGGTCGAGGACAGCGAGAAGGCCACCAAGCAGGCCAGCGAGGACGTCGAGCAGAAGCGCGACGAGGTGGCCGGCGAGAAGGGCAGCGTCCGCGAGGAGAAGATCGAGCTCAAGGAAGAGAAGGCGGACTTCAAGAAGCAGCGCGACGAGTTCGTCGATCTGGCCAAGAAGAAGATGAGCGAGCTGGACGAGCGAGTCGATGCCCTCAAGGCCGACTACGAGGAGCACGGCTCGAAGCTCAAGGCCGAGACAAAGGAGGAGCTGTCCGCGATGGTGCAGCGGCTGGAGCAGAAGCGGGCCGAGGCCCGCGCCTCCTTCGACCGCGCAGCCAACGCCACCGAGGAGGGCTGGAACGACCTCGAGAAGAGCACCGGTCAGGCGCTGGACGACCTGCAGGCAGCCACCCAGTCCACGGCCGACAAGCTCGAGGACTCCGGCATCGGGCGCACCGGCGACAAGGTCAAGCTGAAGTAGCCTTGTGCGCCGCCCGGCAGCGTCGCCGGGCGGCGCGGTCTGCGCTACCATGCGGGCGGTGCAGCGCAAGCGGCTGGCTCTGATCTCGACCGGCGGGACGATCGAGAAGACCTACGACGCGCGCTCCGGCGAGCTGAGCAACCGGGTCTCGGTGCTCGACGTGATGCTCGGGTCGCTCGAGCTGCGCGGCGTGGATCTGGTCCGCATCGCGCTGATGAACAAGGACAGCCTCGAGATGTCCGACGACGACCACGCGCTCATCGCGCGCGTGGCCGGCGAGCAGGCGGCGCAGCACGACGGCGTGGTGGTGGTGCACGGCACCGACAGGCTGGCGCTGTCGGGAGAGCGCGTGGTGGCGCTGTGGGGCACGCCGGCGTCGCCCGTGGCGTTCACCGGCGCCATGCGGCCGTACGAGCTGCGCGACAGCGATGCGCTGCAGAACCTGACCGAGGCGCTGATGGCGGCGCAGCTGCTTCCGGCCGGCGTCTACGTCGTCATGCATGGACAGGTGCTGCAGTTCCCGGGCGTGGTGAAGGACCCGGCCCGGGGATCGTTCGTCATGCGCGGGTCCTGATCGCGCGCCGCCGGGCCTCTGCTACCTTCTGCGCCATGGCCGACGACGGTCTGGTCCGCGGGGATGACGGCAAGCGGCGCTGCTGGTGGGGAGCCTCGACGCCCGACTACGCGCCGTACCACGATCGCGAGTGGGGCTACCCGGTCGCCGACGACCGCCGGCTGTTCGAGAAGCTCTGCCTCGAGGGCTTCCAGGCCGGCCTGTCGTGGCTCACCATCCTGCGCAAGCGCGAGGCGTTTCGCCGCGCCTTCGCCGGCTTCGACTACCGGAAGGTCGCGCGCTTCGGCGCCCGCGACGTGACGCGGCTCCTGGCCGACGCCGGCATCGTGCGCCACCGCGGCAAGATCGAGGCGACCATCCAGAACGCGCGCTGCGCGGTCGAGCTGGCCGGCGAGGCCGGCTCCCTGGCCGCTCACCTCTGGCGCTTCGAGCCCGCGCGGTCGAGCCGTCCCCGCAAGCTGACGCGCGAGGCGGTCAAGGGCATGTCACAGTCGCCCGAGTCTGTGGCGCTGTCGAAGGACCTCAAGCGGCGCGGCTGGCGATTCGTCGGCCCGACGACGGTCTACGCCTTCATGCAGGCCATGGGCCTGGTGGACGATCACCTGGACGGCTGCTGGGTCCGGCGGGACGCCGAGCGCGCCCGCCGCGAGTTCGTGCGCCCGGACGGCGCCTGACCGCATCAGTCCACGCCGCCCGGACAGCCGAACACGATGACCAGGTCGGTCACGCTGCCGGACTGCAGCGCGTCGCAGCTGGCGCCGTTGAAGGTGACCTGGTTGCTGGCCTCCTCGTAGTCCCAGCCGTCGGCCCGGCTCGGGTCGCGCTCGACCGCAGTGCCGTCGAAGTAGACGAAGATGCCGTCGGGGCTGCTCGGCTCCTCCGACAGCTGGTAGGTGCAGGCGAGCACGGTGCCGATGATCGACTCGAAGGCCTGGTTGAGCGCGTTCGCGTCGTCGGCCTGGTAGTAGCTCGGGCTGCCCGGAAGGGCGGTGCCGCCCTCGTTGGCCATGGCGTTTAGCGCGGTGGAGTCAACCTCGTCGCCGAACCCGACCACGAAGGTCTTGACCTCGGGAGTCTGGTTGCGCAGCGACTGGACCGCCGCCACGCCGTTGCCGTCGCAGGTCTCGGCGCCGTCGGTGAGCAGCAGGATGTAGTTCGGGTGGGCGGTGTCGGCCAGGCCGGAGTAGCCGACGCGCGCCTGCAGCGTGGAGCCAATCGGCGTGTTGGTCGCCGCGTCGGTGTTGCTGATGGCCATCTGCACCGCGGTGGCCGTCCCGTCGCCGACGTCGACGTCGAGATCGCCCGGGTTGCACGCGTTGCCGCCCGGGTTGGTGACGCTGGCGTACATGCTGAGGCCGAAGCGAACCCGGTCGGCATACGTGGTCAGGATCTGCGACATCGCCTCGCCGGCGATGTCCCACTTGCTCTGGCCGCCCACCGGATCGTTCATGCTGTCGGAGCGGTCGAGCACGACGAGCACGTTGGGCGCCACCGGCTCCGCCGCGACCGACAGGCCCTCGCAGCCGCAGAAGCCGCCCACGCAGGTCTCGCCCGCGGAGCAGTTGACCGACTCGTCGCACGGACCGCCGGTCGAGTTGTCAGCGCAGGTGCCGCCGTCGGTGCAGTACCCGCCGGTGCCGCACTCGCCGTGTGTCGTGCACGGCAGGTCGGCGCAGGTCTGGCTGTCCGGATCGCACACCTGGTCGCCGGGGCAGTCGCGCGCCGAATCGCACGAGTCGTCGCCGGTGTTGCCGCCGCCTCCGGCGTCGGGACCGGGCCCGGCGTCGACCTGGGCGCCGCCGTTGTTGTTGCCCTCGATCGGCCCGCAGGCGGCGAAGAGGAGAAGGGTGATCGCGGATCGCGTGAGGTGCAGGACGGACTTCATGGCAGCCTCCTGTCGAGACACCATCCCCGCGGCGGGACCATTCTAGGCCAATCCATCGCGCGCGGCGGAATTTCGCGCGTGGCGTTCCGCCACATCACTTGCCGTCGCGTGCGACGACCTCGGTCAAACTCGCACCGCTTGCCGCGGCGGGTCATGAGGCCGGTTTTAGAGCCTCTGTCGCAGATGGAGCGCGGCGGCATTGTGGGCGTCGAGGAGCAACGCCTGGTCGACGCGGGCGCGCGCCGCCTCCACGTCGCCCTGCCGGGCCGCCACCTCGGCCAGCTGCACCAGCGCGTCGGCATAGTACGGCGAAAGGCGCGCCACCCACTCCAGCTCGCGACGCGCGCCGGCCATGTCGCCGCGCCGGGCGAGGGCCGGCCCCAGCGCCAGGTGCGGCTGCAGCAGGTGCGCGCTCCCGGTCGCGCCGGCCAGCTTGCCAAGGGCGGCCTCGGCGCGCCTGTCGCCCAGCGCCTGCAGCGCCAGGGCCGCAGCCAGCCGCACGCGCAGCGACGGGTCGTCGAGCCGCCGCGCGACCGCATCGGCCGCTTCAGCCGAGCGCGCGGCTCCGATCGCCTCGCACGCCTTGGCGCGCAGGAGCGGGTCGTCGCTGTCCAGGAGCGGCAGCGCCGCCGCGGCCGCCGGCGGGCCGAAGCGGCGGGCCAGCAGCACCGCCGCGGCGCCGCGCAGGCTGGGCGCCTCGTCCCGGTCGGCTGTCACCTCGACCAGCGGGCGCGCGCTGTCCTTCGCCGTCTGGTGGTCGAAGGCGTCGGCCAGGCGCAGGCGGCGGGCCTGTCGCCGCGCCGCGTCGGGCCACCAGGCCGCCAGAGAGCGCGACAGCTCGGCGGGCGGCCGATCGGCGTGGCAGGCGCCGCACGCGCTGGGCACGCCGTGGCGCGCAGTGTTGTCGGGCGCCGGCACGTCGATCGCGTGGTCGGCGAAGTGATCGAGCACGCCGCTGACCACAGGTGGCATGTGGCACGCGACGCAGCGCTGGGCCGAGGCGGCGCGGTGGTGGGTGTGGCCGCGACCGGCGGCGAACACCGGCCCGTGGCAGCCGCGGCAGCCCTGGTCCGGATCCACGCTCTTGAGCTCCGCCTGGGCGTGGCGCTCGTGCGGCGCGGTGTGGCACGACAGGCAGGTGGCGCCGCCGCGCCTGTAGCAGGCCGACTGCAAGATAGCCTGGTACTCGAAGCTGGACGAGCTGGGCCGGCCATCGGCGAAGAAGTCCTCCGACTGCCTGTCGGCGATCATCACCACGACCGCGTCGTACACGTCGTCGTAGCGCTGGCCGGGGGTGAAGTGGTGGTCGGCGTCGAGCAGCGGGAACAGCGGCACGCGCGGGCCGTGGCACTGGCCGCACGCGGCCATCGCCAGGCTCTTGGGCGCCTTGCCCGGGTGGAAGATGTCGGCGACCTCGGTGCTCTCGGCGTGACGCGAGCCGGGCCCGTGGCAGCTCTCGCATGCCACGCCCGGGTCGGCGAACTTCGTGGTCCACTTGCTCGCGGCCAGGTCGTAGTCCACGCGCAGCCCGGTGGTGTGGCAGTCGAGGCACTCGTGGTTGGCCATGCGGCGGAAGTTGGCCCAGTAGAACGGGTGCTGCGGGTCGAGCTGCCCCTGCTTCTTCTCTGTGTAGTCAACCCACTCGTGTCCGGTGACGTGGTAGTAGACCGGCAGCACCTGCCAGCGCCCGTCGGGAAAGACGGTCACGTCGTCCTGCATGCGCTTGCCGCCGATCAGCCAGTCGACGGCGAAGTCGGCCAGCGCGCCGTCGGGGCCGCGCGTGCGCATCGAGTACTTCCCGGCGCGGCGCGCCATCCACGCCTCGCTCGACGTGCCGGCGTAGTGGGCGCCGGCGAAGTCGCCGCGCACGGCGCGCCGGTCCGGCCGGGCCAGGGCGCGCGCATGCCAGCTCTTCTCCCACGCCTCGTGCTTGCGGCCGTGGCACTCGCCGCAGCGCGCGCTGCCGACGTAGCTCGCCGGCGGCGCCGCCACCGCCACCTTGCCGACCGGGCCGGCGTCGGCGACCGACTCCGCCGCGGCCGTCATCTCGGGCCCGGCGTCCGCCTCGTCGCGGGCGCGCACGCGCGAGCGCCTGCAGCCGCCGACCGCGACCACCGCGGTCAGCATCGCGAGACATGCAACACAGCGGGCGAACAACGGCGCCCCCACCTAGCGCGCCAGCTCGCGGCCGTAGAAGAAGCCGTCACTGCCCTGCGGCTGGTACAGCGGGAGCAGCACCAGCCCGTCGAACGGGGCGCGGATCTCGCCGCTGCCGTCGCGCGCCAGCAGCGTGCCGGCTCCCGTGCGCTGGATGTTGGCGAAGCCCGGCTCCATGCAGAAGCCGTGCTCCGGCAGGACCTCGTGGCGCGACACGACCTCGATGAGGTGCGGCAGGTCGCCGCGCGCGCCGGCCAGCAGCGCGTGCGCCTGGGCGTGGCCCGGCACGTCCGCGGCGGCCACCACGCCGGCCGCGCTCAGCCCGACCGTCACCACCGCATCCAGGTTGGCCAGCGCGTGCGCGCTCTGGTTCTGCCCGCCCTCGACGGCGAGGGTCGCGCAGCCGCGCCGGCTCAGGTAGGAGGTCAGCACGCCGTCTATCTGGGACTCGAGCCCGACGATGCCGGGCAGCGGGAACGCGTCCGCGAAGGCGCGGCTGTCGGGAGCGTCTCCGACGACGCCGAACGGGATGCCGTCGGCCGACGTGGTGTGCAGGTCGAGCGCGAAGACCGGCCCGCGGGCGCGCGCCAGCACGGCGTCGAGCTCGGCGGCCAGCTCGACCAGCTCGGACCCCTCGGCGTCGTCCGCGCCCGCCGCCGCGATGCGCTCCGGAGTCCACTCTCGATTGAGGTCGCGCACGAGGTAGCGCCGCCCGGCCGCCAGCGCGCGCCTGTTGCCGGCCAGGGCCACGACCTCGCCGACCACGCGTGCTCCACCGGCGCGCAGCCGGGCGAGCACCCGCCGCGCCGCGCTCACGCCGGCCGGCTCGTTGCCGTGGACGCCGCCGACCAGGACGAGCGTGGGCCCGGCCTCGGCCCCGGACAGCTGGTCGATGACTCGCGCGCCCGTCTCCATCGTCATGCCTTTCCGACTCCGACATCTCGGTCGGTCTGGCCGGCGACCATAGCGCGCCCGTCGCGCAGTCGCCAAGGCGGCTAACTCCGCGACACAGCGGCGCCATCCGCGCCATACTCGCCGCCGATGTCCGGGTCAGCCGACGGACCGATTCGCTTCGAGCTCGAGCTGGTCGCCGGTCCCGGCGACATCGACGAGCTGGGCCACGTCTCCAACATCACGTACGTGAGCTGGCTGCAGCTGGCCGCCACCGAGCACTCGACCGCGGTCGGCTGGGATCACGCCGCGTATGTCGCGCTCGGCTCGGTGTTCGTGGTCAAGCGACACGAGATCGACTACCGCGCTCCCGCCTACGACGGCGACCGCATCGTCCTGCGCACCTGGGTGGAGTGGTGGCGCATGGCGTCGAGCCAGCGACGCACCGAGATCGCGCGCGTCACCGACGGTGTGGTCCTCGCGAGCGCCGCCACGCTGTGGGCGCTGGTCGGCCTCGACAGCGGAAGGCCGCGCCGCATTCCTGACGAGCTGCGCCGCGCTTTCAGTCCGTAGCTGATCCGTTACGGCGCAGCTTCTGCGGCAATCGGATCCAGCGCACCTTCTGCGCGACACCTCGATTTTGCGCATGGGTTGCGGCGATCGACGCGCTTGCGCGCCAGTTTCGCCGGAAAGCGGCACGGAGACGTCTTAGTCCGCGAAATGTCTGCTGCACCCCTGCGGGGCGAGGCCGCCGGCGGGTAGCGGTACAGCCCGTTCGAACAGTGTTTCGAAGCTGACCAATGAAAGTCCGCGCAAGCCTTGCACGAATTGTATCGGCCGCCTTGACCCCTCCGGGAATTCTGCCCCGTTTTCGAGACACTTGCGCGAGCCGCGAGCCGCCGTTTCCCTGGCACATCCAGTGCAAACACTCGCGCTGTCTGGCGGTGATGGTGGCTCCGGGTCGGGAGCAAAGCCTGGGCAGGGTCAAAGGAAGGGCGAGCCGCGAAGCAGGAACGGGAGCAAGCCGCTTGGAGGAGGGTTGGTTGCAGGCCTGAGGGGGGGAGCGCGGTCATCGGACAAGGTCCTCGATTTCGCGGATGCTGCCGATGCCGTTTTGCGGAAGGTGAGACCCAGGCAGGGGGAAGCCTCGACTAGGGGAAGGTAGGGCGGGAGAATGGAGCGGCTCCAACCGTTTCATTCGCAGCGTGGGGGCCCCTAGCAGAGGCGAAGGGAAACGGGGAAAGCTGCTCGATGTTGCCCCATCGCCGCCAGACATGTTTTTTCCGCGCGCCTCGAGTGCACCGAGCACTGCGAGTGCGCGCCGCGTTCGTCGCCGGGACGCCCTGATCGGCTCGCTCGAGCCTCGAGCCCGAGCTCCTCGAGACCGAGCTCCTCGAGACCGAGCTCGAGAGATCAGGTCGGCCGGGGCGACGCCGCCGCTTCGGCTTCCTCGGACAGCTTCTCCTCGAGGAGGTTGGACGCGATGGTCATGAAGTCCTCCTCGGTGATGATGCCGACCAGCCGCTCGTCCTGGATGACCGGCAGGCAGCCGATGCGGTAGCGCCGCATCAGGCGGATCGCCTCCACCGTCTCGGTGTCCACGGTGATCGTGGTGACCTCGGTCTTCATGATCTCGGACACCGGCGTGTCGCTGATCGATCCGCCGCTGGCCAGGAAGCGCAGCACGGCCCGGTAGGTGACCAGCCCGACCAGGCGGTGGTCCTTGTCCTCGACCGGGACGTGGCGGATGCGCTCCCAGCTCATCAAGTTCGCGATCATCTCGATCGGCTCGTCGTGATGGATCGTGAAGATGTCCGTGGTCATGTACTGATCGACGCGCAGGTAGTTGTTGCGGGCGGACTCGGCCTCGTCGAGGCGGGCGCGCTCCCACTCGGCAACCGGACGTCCGGTCCCCTGGCGCTGCACCGTGGCGGCGACCAGCACGTTGGAGCGCTCGCCCGGCGCCGCCTTGTCCTTGAGCGCGTTCCACGACGAGATGATCCAGCGCGCTCCCGTGCGCGCCGTGCGCAGCGCGGTTGTCGACCGTGCCCAGGTAGCGCTTGATGTCGTCCTCGACGATGCCGGCGCGGCGCAGGCCGGCCTCGGCCACCGGCATGAGCTTGTCGAGCACCAGGTGCGAGGCCGAGATGTCCTCGCCGTCGAGCCAGCCGAAGTGCGCGCCCAGCCCCTCGCGGGCCGCGGTGTAGAAGTTGGCGCCGGCCTGGTCGAAGTCGATGCGCTTGGTGATGTCCTCCTCGCGCGCGCCCATCTCGGTCATCAGGCCGAACCAGAGCGCGCTGTTGGCCACCTCGTCGATGACGGTCGGCCCCGACGGCATGACCCGGTTCTCGATGCGCAGGTGCGGCTTGCCCTCGAACACGCCGTAGCAGGCCCGGTTCCACCGGTAGATGGTGCCGTTGTGCAGGCGCAGCGCCTTGAGCATCGGCACCTCGCCGCGCTCGAGCACCGCCATCGGGTTCTCGTCCAGGTCGGTGCCGACCAGGGCGCGGAAGCGCGTGATGTCCTCCTGGTAGATCTCGACGACCGAGTTCTTGACCCACTTGGTGCCGAAGCTGACCCGCGCCTCGGTCTCGCGCATGGTGGTGGGTGTGGCTGCGCGTGTCGATCGCCTGGCGGAACAGCGCGATGCGCGTCTCGGCCCACAGCCTGCGCCCGAACAGGAGCGGCGAGTTGGCCGAGATGGCGACCATCGGCCCGGCCAGCAGCTGGGCGAGGTTGTACATGCGCGCGAACTCCGACGGCTCCACCTGCAGGTGGGCCTGGAAGCTGGAGTTGCACGCCTCGAGCATCACCGAGTCGTGCTTGATGATGCAGCTCGTCGAGCCCCTTGATGGACAGCTCGAACGCGCCGCCGCGCAGCTCGTTGATCGCCTTGTTGAGGGCGTGGTAGCGCGGGCTGGGCACCATGCTGTCGAGGCCCAGGTCCGACTTGCGCAGGGTCGGCAGGATGCCGATCAGCATCGCGTGCATGCCGAGCTCGTTGGCGGTCGTGCGCGCCTTGTCGACGAGCTCGTCGAGCTGCTTCTCGAGGCGCGAGATGCCCTCGCCGGTCGAATTCTTGCGGATCGCCGTTGGCCTCGAGCTGGAACATGCCCGAGCTCGGTCGTGTAGTGGCTGTCGGCGAGGCGCTCGAGCATCTTGAGCGCGCCCTGGGCCGGCGCCCAGCGGCGGTCGATGAGGAACATCTCCTGCTCGGCGCCGATGCGGCGCACGCCGGTCTCGAAGCGCCCCTCTTGCAGCATGCGCTCGAGCGCGCGCAGGTCCGCGAGGATCGCGGTCATGAACTCGCGGCGCTTCTTGCCCTCGTGCTGGTCCCCTTCCACGTCCTTGTGCGACCGGGTCGTCATGCGATCACCTCATGTCGGTTCGTGGCGGCTCGCAAACGTCACTTCGTCCACTCGTCGAGGTACCGCGGCAGCATCTTGCGCCAGGTCGGCCAGTCGTGGTGCCAGTCCGGCCCCCACGAGTCGACCCGGTTGGGGATGCCCTGGCGGCCGAGCACGCCGGCCATGTTCCACGACTCGCCGATGTCCTCGGCGCGCCCCTCGCCCGACGCGATCAGGATGAAGCGGGTGCGCAGCACGTCCAGGTGCAGCCCCGACGAGCGTCGGCACGAAGTGCACCGGCGACGAGACCCAGAAGTCCTCGCTGAAGTCTCCGCCGCTCTGGTAGAAGCGGCGCAGGTCGTAGGTGCCCGGACATGGCGCAGGCCCGGGTGAACACGTCCGGGAAGCGGCACACCATCGGCCACCGAGTGGAACGCGCCGATCGACGAGCCGGCCGCCCAGATCTCGATGTCCTGGCGTCTGGCAGTCGGTGCGGATGGCCGGCACCACCTCGTGGCGGATGTACTGGTGGAACTGGTTCTGCAGCCACATCTGGTGGCGCGGCGAGCCCTCGCCGGCCAGCAGCGCGCGCCCGGCGGCGCTGTCGCACGAGTAGATCTTGATCCTGCCGCGCGTCGATCAGCGCCGGCCAGCGCGTCGATCGAGCAGGAAGCGCTCGATCTCCTCGGCGTCGCCGCCGGCGGTGGGGAACAGCAGCACCGGCTGGCCGTAGGTGCCCCAGCGGACGAGGCGTGACCTCGCGCTCGAGGCGCTCGGAGTGCCAGCGCGCGGTCTTCTTGTCATCGCCAGCTCGGCGACGACGTCCTCGCGCCAGGCCTGGATGCGGCTGCCAGAAGAGCTCGGTGAACGTCTCGACCTCGTGCGGCCGGGAACAGCGCGGCGACCTTCTGGCGCACCGCGTCCCGCGCCACCTCGCGTGGCGAAGAACTCGTACGCCACCTCGTCGAGGTGGCCGAGGTGCCTGGCGCAGAACTCCTCGAATCGCGCCGGTCTCGAAGCGCTGCTCGGCGATCGCGCGCGTAGGCGCGCAGCCGCTCGCGGTACGGCATGTCCTTCTCGGCCGCGATCGTCGTAGAACGGCTCCCAGTCGAGGGTGCGGCGCATCGGCCGCTTGGTCGCCGCGCAGAAGACCGACCAGCGGATGTTCGCCATCACCAGCCACGGGAAGTGGTAGTGCAGCGACGTCACCTGCGAGTCCGGGCACGGGTTGGCGAAGTCGATCGGGTACCAGGCGCCGTCCTTGTGCAGCGCCTCGCACGAGTTGAAGTCCCAGCCGAAGAACGCGTTGATGGTCAGCGTGGTGTCGCGCAGGATCGACGCCTCGTCGTCGGTGACGAAGTCCTTGGCCATCGTGTAGCGGTCGTGCAGCGGCGCGCGCCGGGTCGTAGCTTGACGATGCTGCGTCTGCGGCCCGAGCCCGATGCAGCGCACGAAGCGGTCGAACGGATCGACCGCCTCCTGCAGGTGCATGACCAGCTTGCCGCTCTCGTCGTAGCGCTGCGCGCAGCGCCGCCGCGTCGTCGATCTTGACTGACGCCCTTCCAGCCGCCGCCGTCGTACGGCTTCATGAACATCGGGTAGCCGAGCCGCTTGCCGACGTGCGCCGAGGTCGAACAGCCGCGCGTAGCTCTGCAGCGTCGGCTGCAGGTCGGGCAGCGGCTCGTACGCCTTGGGCGGCACCATCCACGTCTCCGGGATCGGCATGCCCAGGTGCATCATGGCGCAGTAGGTGGTGTGCTTCTCCATCGACTGCATCGACCACGGGTTGTTGAACACGTAGAGGCCGTCCATGAGGATGGCCTTTTTGATCCACTCGCGGCTGGTGTGATACCAGTGGGTCAGCCGGTCGATGACCAGGTCGTAGCGGCACGGCTGGCGCAGGTCGAACGGCTCGATGGTCACGCGGTCGACCTCGAAGCCGCACCGTGTCGCCGTGCCAGTCGATGGCCAGGTCGAGGCGCTTGAGGAGCTCCTCGTAACAGATCGGCCAGCAGATGTCGGCGCCCAGCGACAGCCCGATCCGGCGGGTCACGTTGGCCATGTTCGACCTCCTTGATTCTTACTCGTATACCAGGAGCAACGGCCCGGGAAACAGCCACGAGAGGCCTTCGCGCAGGCGGTCGCGCCAGTTTTCCCAGTTGTGTCCGTCGCGCGCCTCCACGTAGCGCACGTCCATCCCGGTGGCTTGCAGCATCGGGACCAGCGAGCGGTTCTCGTAGATGAGCGACTCGTACATGCCGCAGCTGACGAACACCCGCTCGGCGACGGGCGCCGGCCGGCTGCGGAACTGGTTGACGAACGCCACCACCGGGTCGAACAGCGGGCCGCGGTGGTTGCGGTCGCCGATGTCGGTGAACGCGAACGAGCCGGACTGGAGCAGCAGCCGGCCGTAGAAGCCGGGCTTGCGCCAGGCGGTGGAGAACGCGGCCACCGCGCCGAAGCTGGCGCCCATCAGGCAGCGGCCCTGCGGCCGGCCCTCCAGCGGAAGCGCCTTCTCGAGGTGGGGCACCAGCTCGTCGGTGAGGTAGCGCGCGTGGCGCTCGTCGTCGGCGTACTCGACCAGCCGGTCCGGCGAGCTGGTCAAGCGCGACGATCAGGTCCGGGATCTCGAGTCGGTGGATGAGGTTGTCGAGGATGGTCTTGAGGCCGGCGTAGCGCAGGTAGTCGTGGCCGTCGTGGACGACGAGCAGCGGGTAGCGCCGGGTGCGCCGAAACCGCGCCGGCAGGTACATGCCGACGCCGCGGCGTCCGAAGGTATGGCTGTCGACGAACAGCTCGTCGACCAGGCCCGGGCGCGCCTCCGGATCCGGCTGGGTCCACTCCGGCACCTCGTAGCCGCTGCCGTGCGCCACCGAGTTGGCGCCGAACGGGTCGCGCGCGCGGTTCGGGTTGAGCGGGTCCTCGATCCACTGCGCCGTTGCCGCCGCGGACGACCTCGAGCTTGTACTCGACGCGCGAGCCGGCCGGCAGCTCGAGGGTGAGGTACCAGAGGTCCGTCCCCTCGATCGCGGCTGAGCTGCTGCGACGAGGGCAGGCCGTACACCCAGTGCTTGAGGTGCACCGCCTCGGCGTCGCCGCGGTGGACGAAGGTGATCGTCTCTCCCTCGACGATCGGGAAGGTGTGCCCGGCCAGGAACGCGTCGACCGCCTCCGGCGTGCGCGGCCCGGCCTGGAACGCGTCGATGGCGCGCTGGGCCACCTCGCTCATCGCCGCGCCTCCTGCTCCACCATGCCGCTGGCGGTGAGGCGCTGCAGCGACGCGAGGCGGGCCAGGCGGCCGCCCTGGTAGATCATCTCGGCGCCCGTGGTCCATGGCGACGCACGCGGCCGGCGCGAAGCGCTGGGCCAGGCGCCCGACCCGCTCGCGGTCGTCGAGGCGCAGGCGCCGGCGCGGATCGGGCAGAACGACGAGGCCGGGCACCAGGCCGAAGCCGGCGTCGAGCACCTCGGCGATGCCCTGGCCGTGCGGCGGGTGATCGTGGAAGAGGACGACCTTCTCGGTCAGCACCATGGCGCCGGCCGACCAGGCGACGATCGGGCGCCGGCCGATCAGGTCGGTCAGGTCGAACAGGCGCATGCGGTTGAGCAGCACCGCGACGTGTCCGCCGGCGATGACCACCGCCGAGGTCGAGCGGATGAGCGCGGCCAGCTCGCGCCGGTGGCGCACCACCGCGTCGCGCTCGGTCGAGCTGGTGGCGGGCCTCGAACGACTCGCGCACCGCGCTCGCAGCGCTCCAGGTGGTCGTGGTCGAGCCGCCGGATCAGCGCCAGCGAGACCTTGTGCTCGTCGGCCAGGAGCGCCGGATCGACCTGGCGCAGCGAGATGACGCGGCCGGCCTCGGCGGTGTGCTCCAGCCGCACCCGGTAGAAGTCCTGTAGCAGGCGCAGGCGGGTCTGCCGCTCCTTGTAGGCCGCGGCCAGCTCGGTGTCCCTGGCGAAGACCTCCTCGGAGCGCGCGTGCAGGGTCAGGTTGACCGCCGGCACGCCCAGCTCGGCGACGAGCGCCTGATCGTCGGTCTCGCGCTCCTGCCAGCCGGCGGTGATGAGCGCGACCTTGCCGGTGACGCGCAGCTCGGACAGCAGGCGGCCCGCGGTCGGCACCACATGCTGCGGGCCGAGCAGGGCGACCGCCTTCATCATCCGCAATCCGACTCCGCGCCAGGCCACCGGGACTACCGGGCCCTCACCTTCAGCGTCTGGCCGACGATGTCGAGCATGCGGCGCAGCTCGTCGTAGTTCTCGTGCTTCATGCGCAGCCAGGCGTTGGCCATGTAGCCGGCCTCGACCGGCTGGGTCGGCGTGCCCTCGGGCGGCAGGTGGGCGTCGATGATGTTGGGCCCGAACGCCTTGCCGATGGCGTCTGCGCCCCTCGTACCCGGCGATCTGGCCGTCGCGGTCCGGGCGCAGCGCGATGATGCCGGCCGAGTAGCGGCGCGAGGCGTTCTGCGACGGGCGGCCGTGGGTGACGGCCATCGCCCACTCGCGGTACAGGTCCATGTCGTTGCCGACGTTGTAGAGGTCCCAGGCGCGCACGCCGGGCGGCCGGCAGCCGATCTCGGAGAACTTGAGGCCGCGCGGTCCGTAGAACCATTCCATATGGGTGGCCGAGGTCTCGATGCCGAGCAGGTTGACCACCTTGCGGCCCAGGAGCTTGAGCTCCTCGTAGGCCGGCGCCGTGTCGATGCGGTTGGTGGCCACGAACTGGGGCGAGATCCAGCGCGTGGCGCATGGCCTCGAGCACGTTCGGGTAGTAGTGCGAGACGAAGTCGTGCACGACGTTGCCGGAGATGGCGAGGGTGTCGTAGAAGCCCTCGTGCCCCTCGATGAACTCCTCGACCGCGACGCTCCAGCCGGGCTGTCCGGCGCCCAGCTGGCGGAGCGCCGGCTCCAGATCGGCGATCGAGTCGACCCGGGCGGCGCCGGACGCGCCGGCCCCGGCGCGCGGCTTGAGGATGATCGGGAAGCCGACCTGCTCGACGAACTCGCGCACCTCGGCGACGCTGGAGGCGCCGGTCGAGGCCGCGCACGGAATGCCGCCCTCGCGCAGGAGCTGCTTCATGGCCGGCTTGTCGCGGCACAGGAAGGCGGTGCGCACCGAGGTGCCCGGGATGCCGGCCGCCTCGCGCACCCGCGCCACCGGCATGATGTGCGCCTCGACCACCGCCTCCAGGCGATCCACCTGCTTGCGGCCCTGGATGAACCGCACCGCCCGCATCACCCCCTCCTCGTCCACCACCGAGCGGACCTCTTCGTAGTGGGTCAGCCAGTGCTTGAGCTCGTCGTCGAGCGAGTCCTTGGAGCCCTCGCCGATGGCGGTGATGGTTGCGCCGACCTCGGCAAGTGCCTTGACGAACAGTTTCTGGTTGGCGGGGAAGCGAGGCTCGACGAAGACCACATGCATGGGTCACCTGGGGGGAAACGGGCGCCGGCGGCGAGTCGTTTGAGGTCGCATCATGCCACACCACGCCGCCTCCGCGCGCTTGCCACCGGCCCCGCGCGACTGCATAGAAATGGCAGTAGCGGCGCATGCCGCCCGTCAGCCGGGCCGGCCCGCGCACGCTCCGGGAGCCAGGCATGACCCGCAAACTCGCAGTCCTCGACGCGCCCCGCCACCTCGGCGCCAGACCGAAGCCGGGCGCGCCCGTCGACGCGCACTGGCTGTCTTACGAGCAGCGCCAGCGCGACCTGGTGGCCAGGCTGCACGCGCGCGACGCCGGCCTTGTCGAGGCGCCGGGCTGTCGCTGCGGCGAGCAACCGGTCGCAAAGCACGCCGGCAGCGGGCCGCATGGCCGGGGCGATACGCGGGTCGGGTTCCAGTCCTTCACCGAGGCGCTGGCCAGGCGGACCCGGGAGCTCGTGGGCGGCCGCGAGTTCCCGGTCGTGCTCGGCGGCGACTGCAGCATCCTGCTCGGCAACATGCTCGCGCTGCGCGGGCTGGGCCGCTACGGGCTCGTGTTCGTCGACGGGCGCGACGAGTTCTCGTACGCGCCGGGGCAGCAGCGCCACTGCGGCTACTTCGCCGCGGCCGGCCTCGACCTGGCCCTGGCCACCGGCAACGGGCCGGACTCGCTCAGCAACCTCAACGGCCTGCGGCCCTACGTTGACGAGCGCAACGTGGTGCTGTTCGGCATGGTGCGCGAGCCCGGTGAGGCCATGCTGGGCTCCGACGCGCGCGACGTCGTGCCGATCCAGCAGTTCCACATCGAGCGCATTCGCGAGGTCGGCGCCCGCGCGGCGGCCGGCGAGGCGCTGCGCTACCTCGAGGCCCAGAAGCTCGACGGCTTCTGGATCCACGTCGACGGTGACGTGCTCGATCGCTCGATCGACCCGGACGAGGACGAGGAGGACACCGAGCCGGGCGGGCTCGAGTTCGACGAGCTGAGCGACGCGCTGCGCGTGTTTCTGTCCAGCGAGCGCGCGGCAGGCCTGGAGATGACGATCTACGACCCGGAGCTGGATCCGGACGGCGTGCACGGCGAGCAGCTGGTCGACTCGGTGGTGCGCGCGTTCGACGCCGCGACCATGTGAGTCCTGTCCCGGGGCCGCCGACACGGCCGACGAGCGACTCAGTCGCCCCGCTCTCGGTCTGGCTTTCGCTGGTCTCGGCCGAGCTCGATCGGCTGGCCGTGCGGGGTGGCGCGGGCGGCCCGGTCCCAGGCGTCCTTCCGGGCCGCGAGCTCGTCGCGGCCGACAAGCCGCTTGTCGCTGACAAGGCCCTCGAGCGCGGCCAGCCAGTGCAGGTAGTAGCCGGTGCCGTCGTCCGGCTCGCCGCGCGCCGCGGCGGCGGCGATCTCGGCGGCCAGGCGCTCGGCGAACTCCTTCCAGGCGAACAGGCCGCGCTCGTGCAGCGCCACCGCCATGCCGAAGGCGTGCGCCTCCCACGGCTCGCGGAAGACCGGGCCGCCGTCGTCGCGCGGGATGCGCGGCAGCTGGTCGAGGTCGGGGCGGGTCATGCCGGCTCCAGATAGTCGTCGAACAGATCGAGGTAGACCGAGTCGCGCGCGCGAGGCCTCGTCGCCCCACAGCTCGCGCGCGGCGAAGCGCACGCTGTAGCAGTGCTGCGGCGACCGGCCCTGGCCGGCGGCGTGGGTGTCGGGAAAGATCCACACGCCGTGATCGCGGTCGATGACGCCCTCGCGGCCGCGCGCGTAGCGCGGCAGCCGGGTGTGGCCGGGCGGGTTGATGTTGCGCGCGCGCACACGGTCGCCCGGCTTGAAGCGACGCGGTCACGTCGTCGTCGAGGCGGGAGCCGCGGCCCGCGCGCAGACGCCCCGGCACGTCGGCCGCGACCAGCGGCGTCGATGCCCGCGGGCGGCGACGCGGGAGGCGACGCCCGGGCGGCGGCGCGCGCATGCGGCGCTCGATCTCCTCGGGGCGTACCAGGCCGTGCATGTGGAGCAGGAGCTCCAGCGCCCACAGCCAGTGCTCGTAGTAGCTGGTGCCCAGGTACTCGGCCGCGGGCATCTGCTCGCGCGCGTGGCGCGACATGTCGATGTTCCAGCGGCCGAGAAAGCCGGTGGCGAGGGTGAAGGCCAGCACGCGGCGCTCCCACTCGGCGTGGAAGACCGGTTCGTCCGCCTCGCGCTCGACCGGCCCCAGGCCGTGCATCCCGCCCATGTCGTGCACGCCGTTCACGGCGCGGCCCCCGGCGCGGCGAGCTTCTCGACGCCGATCATGCTGTCGCGGGTGACAAGGTCGGCCAGCTGCTCCTCGCTCCACCCGTCGGTGCCGGCCGGCCGCTCGGGCAGCACCAGGTAGCGGATCTCCGCGGTCGAGTCCCACACCCGGACCTCGACATCGTCGGGCAGGTCGGTGCCCAGCTCGTGCAGCACGCCGCGCGGATCGATCACCGCGCGCGACCGATACGGCGCCGACTTGTACCAGACCGGCGGCAGGCCGAGGACGGCCCACGGGTAGCAGGAGCACAGCGTGCACACGACCAGGTTGTGCACGTCCGGCCGTGTTCTCGACGACGATCAGGCTGTCGGTCCCGCGGCCGAGGAAGCCCATCTCGGCCGACGCGGCCGAGCCGTTCTCGAGCAGCCGGCGCCTGAAGTCCGGATCGACCCAGGCCCGGGCGACCAGGCGGGCGCCGTTGCGCGGGCCGATCTTGTTCTCGTACGTGTCGATCAGGACGTCGAGCGCGGCCGGGTCGACAAGCCCCTTGTCGACCAGCAGCGACTCCAGCGCCTGCACGCGCAGCTGCACCTCGCCCAGCGGCGAGCCCTCCTCGCCGTCATGGTCGTGATCATGATCATGATCGTGGTCGTGATCGTCGCTCATGCCTGCCCTCCTGATCCTCGAGGCGAGCTTGGCAACCCGGGAGCGGGAAGTTGACCGAACCACGGTTCGTGCATGGAAATGAGAATGCTATCGTGCGCGCAAAGGAGCCGAGAAATGAAGCCCTTCCGAGCGGGTCTGTTCGCACTGGCCGTCGTGGCCGCCGTCCTCGCCGGGGACGCGGCGTCGCTCGCCTCGCCGGCGGAGGACGCAAGGACCGTGGCCGAGCTGGACACGCAGTATCAGGCGGCGGTCGAGCGGAACGACGTCGCCACCATGGACCGCATCCTCCACGACGACTTCGTGCTGGTGCTGGGCGACGGCACCGTCGCCGACAAGGCCCGCCTCCTCAAGCTGGCGCGCACGAAGGCCATCGTCTATGAGCAGCAGGACGAGGAGCGCGGCACCCAGAAGGTGCGCGTCTGGGGCGACACCGCCGTCGTCACGGCCAAGCTCTGGGTCAAGGGAAAGCAGGGCGGCAAGCCTTTCGACGACAAGCTCTGGTTCAGCGACACCTACGTGCGGACGAAGGCAGGCTGGCGCTACGTCTTCGGGCAGGCGTCGCTGCCGCTTCCCGCGGCAAAGTAGCCCTCCACGCGTGCTGGCGGCTCGAGCGCCGCGCGCAGGCGGGCCAGCGCGCGGGTGTGGACGCGGCTGGCCCACGAACGTGAGCGGTTCATGGCGCGCCCGATCTCGTCGAGAGTGTCGCCGTCGATGTAGTGGCGGCAGATGATCCCGCGGTCGAGCTCGGCGAGCGATGCGATCGCGCGGCCGAGGCCCTGTGCCCGTCGGTACGTGTCGATGGCGCCGATCAGCTCCTCGATGCGATCGCGACCCGCGGCGAGCGGCAAGCCAGCCTCGTCCAGTCTGATCATCCGCGGGACGATGCGCCGCTCCGGGTGCCTGTGACGCCGCCGCACCAGGCCCCGTGGCAGCGGCGCGGCCATGCCGATGCCGTCGATCATCGCGCCGCGCACGCGCAGGTAGGCGAACGTGGAGAACGACGCCCCGCGGCGCGGGTCGTACTGCTCGGACGCTCGCACGAGCGCCTCCGCGCCGATCCCGATCAGATCATCGATCTCGAGATAAGGGTGCGCCTTGCTGGCCATGCGCGCCGCCACCCGGCGCACGAACGGGAGGTGCTCCTCGGCGAGGCGGGCGGCGGTCACGCGGGCGCCCCGGTCTGCGGACGATCCTGGCTCGCGAGGAAGTCGGCGACGACCGGCAGCGCGGCGCCGCTGACCGCGAGATCGAAGTGACCGTGGCCGGGGATGACCGCGCACCGCCAGCCCAGGCGCTCGGCGCTGGCCTCTACCGCGAGCCGCAGCGTGTCCCGCTCGCCGATGTAGAAGAGCGCGGGCGCGGCGAAGCCGGCGAGCCGGTCGACCATCGCGGTCCTGTCCTCGGCGCACACCGCGGCGAGCGCCGCCCGGTCGTTGGCCAGAAAGCGCCGCCGCACCGGCTGCGGGAGCGCGCCGCAGCGGTGCTCGATGGTGACCAGCAGCGATCCGAGACCGGCGGCGAGCGCGCGCCGCAGCTGCTCGAGCGACTGGCCGACGGCAGACGCGCCGCCGACCGCGAGCGAACGCACGCGCCGGGGCTCGCGGGCGGCGAGCAGGAGAGCGGTCCAGCCACCCATCGAGTAGCCGACCACGTCGGCGTCGTCGCATCCGAGTGCGTCGAGCACGGCCAGCGCGTCGGCGACTCGCGCCCGGTCGTCGTAGCGGTCGCGGTGGTGCGGCTTGCTGCTGGCTCCGTGGCCGCGGGCGTCGAAGGCGATGACGCGGCGGCGGCGCGACAGCGCCCTGGCCCAGCCGCGCTCCCACCAGACGTCGGCGTCCTCACCCAGGCCGTGCAGCAGCAGCAGCGCCGGCGCCGCCGGTGCGCCGGTCACGCGCGCGCGCAGCCGCACGTTCTCGCCCGGCGTCTCGACGCTCAGGTCGCCGGTCTCGGCCTCGAGATCGGAAGCGTCCATGACAGTCCTCCTTGGCTGTCACTGTGCCGGGGAGGGGCGCGAGAGGTCCTTCGCAGACCCTTCGCGCGCCCTTCTCTTTCGCTTCGGACCCGATCAGGAGGCGAGCGGGCCGGGGGGCGGCAGCACCAGGAAGATCGGGACCGCCCCGACCTCGCCGTCCGGAGCGAAGTCCGGCTCGGCGCCACTGAGAAGATCCACCACGACCCGCGTGACCCGGATGTCGCCGGCCTGGGTCTGGGCGGCGATGCCGGTGGCCAGCTCGATGGCCGGGCCGCGCACCGTGTCGCCGTCGCGCGCGACCTCGCTGGCGTGCACCGCGCACGCCGCGCGCGCGCCGGGCAGGTCGCACAGGGCCGCGGCGCAGCGCAGCGCCCGGGCCGGTCCGTCGAAGCAGGCGGTCAGCCGGCCGCGCCCACGCACGACCGCGCTGGCGGCGAAGCGGGCCAGCACCTCCTCGAGGCCGCGCGGTTCCCCCTCGAACCTGACGGCCAGCGCGGTGGCGAGAAAGCGCGTCTCCTCCGCGCCCTCCGCTTGCGCCCACGCGACCAGGTCAGCGACCTCGCGCAACAGCACGTCGGTGCCGTCGTGGAGGAAGGCGTGGTCGTCTCCGTCGATCTCGACGTGGCGGCAGCGGGGCAGGTGCTCGGCCAGGTAGCGCCCGCACCCGGCCGGGATGACGGCATCGTCGCGCTGGTGCAGCACCACCGACGGCACATGGACCGCCGGCACCAGCTGGCGCAGGTCGATGGACAGGTTCATCTCGAGCAGGTCGAGCGCGGCGCCCGGGCTCGCGCCGCGCTGCTCGGTGGTGGCCGCCCAGCGGGCCAGCTCGAGGTCGTGGCCGTGCCGGGGCACCATCGCGCGGATCGTGGCGCCGGCGCCCCACGCGCCGCGGATGTAGCGGCGCAGCGTGTCGACGCGCTCGGGCGACCAGCCCCAGGGGTAGTCCGGCGCCGCGGTCATGCGGGCAAAGCCGCCCACCAGCGCCAGGCCCGCCACCCGGTCCGGATACGTCGCGGCCAGGAGCAGGGCCAGCGGGGCGCCCTCGCTGACTCCGATCACGACGGCGCGCGCCGACCCGGTCGCATCGAGCACCGCCCGCGCGTCCTCCATGCGCTCGGCCAGGCTGGGGGCGCGCTTGACCGGATCGCTCCCTCCCACGCCGCGCTTGTCGAAGAGGATCAGCCGCCCCAGCCGGGCCAGGCCGGCGCACAGATTGCGCGCCCGGCTCAGCTCGAACCAGGAGCTCATCGGAAACGACCAGCCGGCGATGACCAGCAGGTCCAGCGAAGCGCCCGCCCGACCCAGCACGCGGTAGGCGATGTGGACGTCGCCGCTGTGCGCGTAGCGCGGCGCTCTCTCGATCTCGAGTGGCGGCGCGGCGCCCTCCGCAGGGCCTTCCGCAGCCTCGCTGCCCTGGGCGACCTCGGCGACGAAACGGTAGCCGCGGCGCGGAAATGTCCGGATCACCTCGACGCCGGCCCGGCTCAGGGCGGCGCGCGCCAGGCTGATCGTCCGCTGCAGCGACCCCTCGGTGACCACCGCGTCCCGCCACACCGCGGCGAGCAGCTCCTCCTTGCCGACCACCCGGTCGCGGTGCTCGACCAGGTAGGTGAGCAGATCGAACACCTGGGGCTGCGTCGCCACCAGCTCGCCCTGGTGGCGGAGCTCGCGCTGCGCCGCATCGAGCTGGTAGCCGCAGAAGAGGAGCTGCCCCACGAGGCGAGCTTACTCGCGCCGCGGCGATCGTGGACCATCACGATCGCCTGCGGGCGTGATATGTACGTGGCGCTGGAGGGCCCGATGATCCGAGGACTGCATGGTCTGTTCTACTCTTCCGAGGCAGATGCCATGCGCGCGTTCATGCGCGACAAGCTTCGCCTCCCGTTCACCGATGTCGGCCAGGGGTGGCTGATCTTCGACTTGCCCGAGGGAGACGTCGGCGTCCACCCGGTGGACGAGTCGACCAGCTCCGGCAAGCACGACATCTCGTTCTACTGCGACGACATCCAGGGCACCGTCGCCGACATGCGCGAGCGCGGCGTCGAGTTCGACGGTGAGGTCGCCGATCACGGCTACGGATTCGTGACCTACTTCACCATGCCCGGTGACGTGCGGGTCCAGCTCTACGAGCCGAAGTACCAGAAGCAGTCGGCCAAGCCGGCCGCGCCGCCGCGAAAGCGGGCCGCGCCGGCCCGGGCGGCCGCGCGCTCGCGCCGCAAGGTGACGGCCAAGGCTCCGACCCGCACGGCCGGTCGGACCAAGTCGGCCAAGCCCAAGGCCGCGGTCAAGGGCAAGGCGAAGGCGAGGGCGCGTGCGGGGGTGAGGGCGCGAGCGCGAAGGCGCTGAGCTGGTGCGGGCCGCGGTCGTCCTCGCCGCCTGCACGGCCTGCTGGGTCGCCGGTTGCGCGACCCCAGCCGTCAGTCAGATCCGCTTCGCCAACCGCGACCCGGTGTGGAGGGTCAACGACCGCCTCGACTCGCCGAAGCCGGAGGTGCAGGGCTTTCCGCGCCTGTTCTACTACTTCGATCGGTTCGCGTTCCGGCGCCTCACCCGGCTCATGGAGGTGCCGGAGCCGCGCCGCGCCGCCAACGTCAACTCGCTCGACGAGGTGCCGGACTCGACCTGGTTCACCAACCGGATCGGCACCGGCAAGCTGACCGTCGACGAGGTGCGCCGCGGCCCCAACACCGACGGCGGGCCCGACACCTCGGCGCCGTGGACGGTCAAGGGGACCAAGGTCGGCGGCATCACCGTCGGCTTCGTCATCAAGGACGTGCGAGGCCGCAAGTACATCCTCAAGTTCGACCGCAAGGGCATCCCCGAGACCGAGACCGGGGCCAACGTGGTGGTCCAGCGGCTCATGTGGGCGTGCGGCTTCCACGTGCCGGAGGACTCGGTCGTGCGGGTCACGCGCGACATGCTGGTCCTGGCCGACGACGCCGAGGTGGCCGACACGTTCGGCAACAAGCGGCCCATGACCGTGCGCGATCTGGAGGAGTCGCTGGCCCGGATCAACGTCTACCCCGACGGCAGCTACCGCGGCATGGCCAGCAAGTTCCTGGGCGGCGCGCCGCTGGGCGGCGTGGATCCCGAGGGCGTGCGCGAGGACGACCGCAACGACGTCGTGCCGCACGAGGAGCGCCGCGAGATGCGCGGCCAGTACGTCATCTTCTCGTGGGTCGACCACACCGACGTCAAGCTCGACAACTTCCTGGACATGTGGGTCGAGGACCCGGCCAATCCGCGGACCCACTACGTCATGCACTACCTTGTCAACTTCGGGAACGCGCTCGGCACCATGGGCGTCGTCAACCACCGCGACGACGACGGCTTCGCCTACCAGGTCGACTTCCAGTACATGCTCACCTCGCTGGTGGCGGTCGGCCTGTGGAAGCGGCCGTGGGAGGGCGCCGAGGTCCCGGACATCGTCGGCGTCGGGCGGGTCGAGGCTGACCGGTTCGAGGCCGACAACTGGCGCCAGGCGGCCCCGTGGACGCCGTTCCAGCGCCGCGATCGCTTCGACGGCTTCTGGGGCGCCAAGATCGTCGGCGCCTTCACGCCGGAGATGATCCGGGTCGCCGTCGAGGCCGGCAAGTACAGCGACCCGCGCGCGGCCGACTATCTGGCCAGGACCCTCATCGCGCGGCGCGACAAGATCGTGCGGCACTGGTTCGGCAAGGTCACGCCGCTCGATCGCTTCGCCGTCGAGTCGGGCGCGCTCTGCTTCACCGATCTGGCGCTGACCTACGGCCTGTCGGCCGCGGATCGGGCCCGCTACCGCGCCACCGCCCACGACGGCGACGGCGACGCCATGTCGTGGAGCGCCGAGGTGCGCGCCGACCGGCGCGGCCGCGCCTGCGCCGCCGGCGTGCCGGCCGGCACCGGTCCCGACGGCTACGTGATCGTGAAGATCGAGCCGTCGCGGCCCGGCGCATCGCAGCGCCCGGTCGAGGCCCACCTGGCCCGCGGCGCCGAGCGGGCAGCTGCGCGTGATCGGCCTGAACCGATAGTGACGGCGGCGGCGCGCTCACCACTGGTGGGTGGTGAGCTGCAGCTGCGACGACGGCGAGAAGCTGAGGTAGAAGGTGACGCCGTCGTCGCCGGACGCCGACCAGGAAGCGGGTGACGAACAGCTCCGCGGTGTGGAGCTGGATGCCGCCGCCGTAGCCCGGGTGGAGCTCGCCCGGTTCGAAGTCGCTCAGCTTGCGCCAGGCGCCGCCGCCGTCGAGGAAGGCGAACGCGGCGAAGGTGCGGCTGATGGGAAACTTGTACTCGAGCGGTGAAGCCGGTGACGGTGCGGTCGCGAAAGCGGTTGCGGGCGTAGCCTCGCACGAGGCGCGAGCCGCCCACGCGCGGCAGCTCGCTGAACGGGATGTCGTCGAGCCCGGAGGTGATGCCCTCGAGATACGCGCGCAGGAGCAGGATGCGATCGCCGTGGTAGAGGTCGAAGTAGCGCTGGAGATCGAGGCCGTAGCGCAGGTAGCGCGACGGGTCGTCGGCGAACCCGTGCGCGTAGCCGGCGAAGCCCTCCAGCTTCCAGCCGGTGGACGGCTGGGCCAGGCTGACGTACGGGTTGGTGGTGATGCGGTCGTCGTAGGTGGCGCGCAGCTCGCCGTAGCCGTAGCGCACACCCTCCGCGAAGGCGGTGAGCGAGTCGATGTCGTAGACGTCTCGACAGGTCGACCCGGTCCGGCCCGCCGCCGTCGATGGTGTCGAAGTCCTTCTTGATGAACGCGCCGGTCAGCGCGCGCGGTCATCCAGGGCAGCGGGGTCCAGGCTCCGGTCAGCTCGCCGCGCAGGATCTTCTGGTCGAAGCGCGTGGACACGGCGATGGCCTCCCGGCGCGCGTCGATGCCGGTCTGCATGCCGGCCGGGGTCAGGTCGCCGTTGCCGATGCCGAAGAACAGCGAGTCGTCCAGCAGGTGCAGCTGCCCGGCCAGCTCGAGCTCGAGATCGCGGCCGAGCAGCTCGTCGGTCATCAGGCGCAGCTCGTAGACCTGCCGCACCTCGCCGCCGAACAGGAAGTTGGCGCGCACGTAGTCTCTGACCCCGGCGCCGACGCCGTAGGTCAGGCCGTGCCCGCTCTCGCGCGCCACGCTGGGATAGACGGTGACCGGGCCGTCGCCGCTGAGCAGCCGGCGCAGGCGCTCGTTGAGGCCGTAGCGCTCGAACGCGTACAGCCCGCCGCGGATCGGGCTGGCCGCGATCCACAGCGCCCATTTCGGCACGAACAGGATCACGCGCGGGACCCACAGCAGATGACGGGCGGCGCTGCGATCGTCGTGCACGAGATTTCGCGCGGCGTCGGGTCGCGGCGCGCCGGCCACGTCGCGCGCTGTCACCTCGGGCGCGGCCGGCGGTTGCTGCTCGGCCGGCTGGGTCGTCTTGCTCCCCGGCAGGTCCTTGTCGCCCTGCTCCTGCGCGGACGCCGGCAGGCCGGACAGCGCGACCGCCAGCGCCGCGGAGCAGGTCACGGTCGCGCGCACGAGCACGGAGGTTGTACCGCGCGGATGCGCGGCCGGTAAAGCGCACCGTGGCACGGCCCGCTCACCACCCATCACGCGCGATCGCGCGCCGCGCCGGCTCACGCCGATTCGCGATGGAACAGGTGCGTGGCCAGCGCGAGGCCGCCGGCGGCCAGCAGCGTGGCCGCGACAAGCGCCGCGACAACCGAGCTTCCGGTCAGGTCGCCGCGGAACGCCGCGCGCGCGCCCTCGACCACGTACACGAACGGGCTGATGCGGGACACCTTGAACAGCCACGCCGGTGCCAGGCTCATCGGCAGGAGGATGCCGGACAGGAGCAGGATCGGCAGCGCGACGCTGTTGAGCAGCGGCGCCAGCGCGTCCTCGTGCTTGAGCCAGATCGCGGCCGCGTACGACAGCGACGACAGCGACACGCCGAGCAGGATGACCAGCGCCACGGTGAAGAGCGCGCCGCCCGCGCCCACGCGCAGGCCGAACGCGACGGCGACGACGGTCAGGATCGTGGCCTGGACCAGCAGCACGAGCGTGTCGCGGATGACCCGGCCGAGCAGGAGCGCGAGGCGGCTGGCCGGCGTCACGCGCATGCGCTCGACGACGCCGTAGCGGATCTCGGCGATGAGGCCGAAGCCGACGAACATGCTGCCGAAGATGCCCAGCTGGATCAGCAGCCCGGGCACGAACACCTGCCACGGGTCGCCCGGCGGGAAGCCGCGCACCTTGGTCAGCGGGCGCAGGAGCGGCCCGAACAGCGCCAGGTAGAGGAGAGGCTGCACCAGGCCGATGAAGAACCAGACCGGATTGCGCAGCAGCAGGCGCAGCTGGTAGCGGAAGACGATCATCGCGTCGCGCAGGACGGACACGGGCTTCTCCTTCGATTCGATCAGCCGGGCAGGTTCGACTCGCGCAGCGACCGTCCGGTCAGGGTCAGGAAGACATCATCGAGCGACGGATGCGCCATGCGCAGCGACGCCACCGCGACGCCGGCGCCGTCGAGCACGCGCATGAGCGGCAGCGCCTGCGCCTCGCCGCGATCGACGGTGACGCGGACCTCGCGCCCGGCCGCGCTGGCCTCGCGCACGCCGTCCTGTTCGGCCAGCAGCGCCCGGCCGCGCTCGGCCGCCTCGCCGTCGGCGACCTCGAAGGTGACGACGTCGCCGCTGACCCGCCGCTTGAGCTCGGCCGGCGTGCCGGTGGCGGCGATGCGGCCGTGATCGATGATGAGGATGCGATCGCAGAGCGCGTCCGCCTCGTCCAGGTAGTGCGTGGTCAGGAACACGGTGACGCCGTCGCGCTCGCGCAGCGCGCGGATGTGATCCCATAGATTTGCCCGGCTGTGCGGATCGAGCCCGGTGGACGGCTCGTCGAGGAACAGCAGGCGGGGGCGGTGCACCAGGCCGAGCGCGATGTCGAGCCGCCGCCGCTGGCCTCCCGACATGGTCTTCACCTGACGGTCGCCCAGGTCCGCCAGATCGAGCAGCGCGCGCAGCGCCTCGGCTCGCTGTGCTGCGTCGCGGGCGCCGACGCCGTACAGGCGGGCCTGAACGATCAGCTCCTCGTCCACCAGCGCGGACGGGTTGGTGGTCCCGCCCTGCGCCACGTAGCCAATCTGCCGCCGGACGCCGCGCGGATCGCGACGCAGATCACAGCCGGCCACGGTGGCGTCGCCGGCGGTGGGGGCCAGGAGCGTCGCCAGCATGCGCAGGGTCGTGGTCTTGCCGGCGCCGTTGGGCCCGAGAAAGCCCACGATCTCGCCGGCGGCGACCTCGAAATCGACGCCGCGGACCGCCTCGACCGGTCCGCTCTTGGTCTTGAACGTGCGAGCGAGGCCGCGCACCTGGATCATGATGGAGCAGAGACTCGGCAAATTCCTGGCCCGGCGCAAGTCCAGCGCCCGAGCCAGTCCCTGCCAGGTCGAGCCACGCGGACCGTGGCAGAAGCGCACAGGCGGCAAGGTCGCCTCAACTCGCATACAGCGCCGATGGCAACTCCATGGTTCAACCTGCCCGGACTCCACCGGGCGGCGTGGTGTGCGGGCGTTGCTGGCAGTGGCACATGGCTCGCAATCACCGGCTGCGTGCGAACCTCGCGGGCCCGGTTCACGGTGCGCAAGCTGTACCAAGCAGGCTGGGCACTGTGCCTGGTTCTGTTCATTTCCTGCACACCTAGCCTGGACGGGGACAAGTTCCGCAATCAGCCCGACCCGGACGGCGGCAGCGGCAGCATGGTCGAACACGCCCGACGCCGGGACGCCGGCGTCCGACGGCGCGCCCGACGCGCGCTGCGGCGACGGCGTCTGCGGCGGCAACGGCGAGAGCGTCTGCACCTGCGCGGCCGACTGCGGCCCGCCCAGCTGCGGCGACGACATCTGCTGCCCGGGCCTGGAGGACAGCGGCTCGTGCGGCGAGGACTGCGCCGGCGGCTGCGGTGACGGGCTCTGCATCGAGACCGAGAACGCCTGCTCGTGCCCGGGCGACTGCGGCGTGCCCAGCTGCGGCGACGGCGTCTGCTGCGCCGGCGCCGGTGAGGATCGCTGCTCGTGTCCGTCCGACTGCGGCGAGGGGACCTGCGGCGACAAGATCTGCTGCCCCGGGGCCGGCGAGGACAGCTGCGACTGCGCGGTCAACTGCGGCGACTCGACCTGCGGCGACGACATCTGCTGTCCGGGCGCGGGCGAGAACAAGTGCGCCTGCGCCGACGACTGCGGCGTGGGCAGCTGCGGCGACGGCCTGTGCTGCGCCGCCGACGACGAGACCGCCGGCAGCTGCGGGATGGACTGCGATCCGACCTGCGGCGACGGAGTGTGCAGCGGCGGCGAGGACCAGTGCAACTGCGCGCAGGACTGCGACGGCGCGGTTTGCGGTGACGGGCTGTGCTGCGCCGCCGCCGGCGAGGACCCCTGCTCGTGCGCCAGCGACTGCGGCGACAGCGCGTGCGGCGACGGCGTTTGCTGCGCCGGCGAGGGCGAGAACAAGTGCTCGTGCGGCGAGGACTGCGGCGCGCCGACCTGCGGCGACGGGGCCTGCTGCGAGGGCGAGGACGCGTGCAGCTGCCCGGGCGACTGCGGCACCTCGACCTGCGGCGACGGCACGTGCTGCGCCGCCTCCGGCGAGACCACCTGCACCTGCGCCACCGACTGCAACGCGGAGTGCGGCGACGGCTGCTGCAACGGCGGCGAGACGCTGGAGAGCTGCGCGGCCGACTGCAGCACCTGCGGCGATGGAACGTGTAGTGAGACCGAGAGTACCGCCACCTGTCCGTCCGACTGCGGCACCGCGTGCGGCGACGGGCAGTGCAACGGCGAAGAGGAGGCGTGCAACTGTGCCACGGACTGTCCACCGAGCTGCGAGGAAGGGCGGAGCTGCTGCGGCGACGCCATGTGCTGTACCGGCGAAGATCCGACGAGCTGCCCGGCGGACTGTGTCGCCGACGGTGGTAGTGTCGACAGCGGGGGGCGGACGGTGGCTGATCGCCTGCGAATCTTCGTCGCGCTGGGCGCGGCCCTGGTCGGGCTGGCGGTCGCGGGCGACGCACGCGCCGACACCTCGCGCGTCGGCATCGTCGTCGCCACCCGCGTCAACCTGACCGAGGCCGAGGCCGACACGCTGGCCACGAAGCTGGGCGACGCCATGCGCAAGCAGCTCGAGGTCAACGTCATCGCCGGGGTCGACGCGCGGCGCCGCCTGCCGCCGGACGGCATCGCCGACGACTGCGTGGCCCGCCAGGAGTGCATGCGCGACGTGGCCAGCCGCCTCGACGGAGACGAGCTACTCTTCCTTTTCATGGTTCGCCTCGGATCGCGCGTGCAGATCGACGTCACCTGGTCCGATCCGGACATCGGCCAGACCGCCAGCCGCAGCGTCCTGGTCCTGCCGGCGGCCGGCGGGGTCGAGGCGGAGCGGGCTCTGGCCAGCGCGCCGCGGCGGTTCCTGCCCCACGCCTCGCCGCGGACGCCGACCGCGGAGCCCGGCGAGCCGCTCGTCGTGTCGCCGCCGGTGGTGCGCCGCACCGGCCGGCGGATGACCGCGCCGACCGTGGTGGCCGGCGTCGCCGCGGTGGCCGCGCTGGGCACCGGCATCGGGTTCGCGGTGGTCGCTCGCAACGACTACAACGAGCTGGAGAAGGACGGCTGCCACCGCATGGCATGCCCCGGCGTGAACGGCCGCATCGATCGCATGGAGCGACGCGCCCTCACGGCCGACATCCTGTTCGCCGGCGCCGGCGTGGCCGCGGCCACGAGCGTCATCCTCTACCTCACCTCGGGCGGCACGACGGAGGAGCGCATGGAGCTCTCGGCGGCGCCCACCGAGGGCGGGGCCCTCTTCTCTTTCGGGGGGGCCTTCTAGTCACTTGACTTGATCGGGTCGTCACCACCATGAGCGAGCCAACTCTCGAGAAAAAACTGCGCTGTCCTGTCTGCCAGGCGGTGTTCCGCACCGAATTCGCGTGCTGTCCGGTCAACGGCGCCGAGCTCGGCGAGTGGAAGCCGGACGCCGATCCACTTGTCGGCGGCCACATCGCGGGCCGCTACGTGCTCGAGGAGCTGGTCGGCCAGGGCTCGATGGGCCTCATCTACCGCGCGCGCCACGTGCACCTGCCGCGCACATTCGCCATCAAGATCCTGTTCGGCGACCTGGTCGCGGATGCGCGCATGCGCATCCGGTTCGCCCAGGAGGCGACGCTGGCCAGCCGGCTCGGCCATCCCAACGTGGTGTCGGTCGTCGACTTCGGCCGCAGCGAGAACGGCCTGCTCTATCTGGTGATGGACTACGTGGAGGGCGAGGCGCTGAGCGCGCTCATCGAGCGCGAGGCGCCGCTCGACCAGGAGCGGGTGTGCCGGTTGACCCGCCAGCTGGCCGAGGGGCTGTCGCACGCGCACGAGCACGGCCTCGTGCACCGCGACTTCAAGCCGGGCAACGTGGTGCTGGAGACGCGCGAGAGCGGCGAGGACCTGCCGCGCATCCTGGACTTCGGCCTCGCCATCTCGACCCGCGAGCGCGACGAGGCGCCCGGCCGGCTGACCGAGTTCGGCTTCATCGTGGGCACACCAATCTACATCGCGCCGGAGCAGGCGCTCGACCGCGCCGTCGATCACCGCGCCGACCTGTTCGCGCTCGGCGTGGTCATGTACGAGATGCTGGCCGGCGTGCCGCCGTTCGACGGGCGCCCGGTCGAGATCGCGCACAAGAACGTGCACTACCCGGCGCCGCCCATCGCCGAGCGCAGCCCCGGCGTCGAGGTCGCGCCGGAGCTCGAGCGCATCGTGCGCCGCCTGCTCGAGAAGACGCCGGACAGGCGGTTCTCGTCGGCGGCGGAGCTCTGCGATGCGCTCGACCGGTTCGAGCAGAACCAGCTCGAGGCGATCGAGGACGTCGACGCGGAGCCGGCGTACGGGGTCGGCCCGTACATGCTCGAGGACAGCCCGCCGCCGCTGGAGGAGTTCGCCGACGTGACCGACGTGGTGGTCTCGCATCTGCGGATACCCACGCGCTGGTTCGGCGGCATGCGCACTCGCACGGTTGTCGCGGGCGCGTCGGCGTTGTTCGTGTCCGGCTTCGTGGCGGTCTTCCTGCTCGTCGGGGGCGGATCGGACGCACCGACGCCTCCGACGATGAAGGTGGCCTCGGCGGCCGAGTCGGCCCCGGCGGCCGCGCCGGTGGTGAAGCCGCTCGCCCAGCCGGCCGCACCGCCCGCCGCGGCGCCGCCAGACCCGGTCGCAGCGCCCGAGCCGACCGCAACCGAGCCTGCGCCGGAGACGGTGGCGGCCGCGTCCGCGAGCAACCGCGTCGAGGCCGGGGCGCTGCCGCAGGCCTCCTCGCCGGCCCGCGATCTGCGACCGGCGCGGGTCGCCCCGGCCACCGCCCGTCGCCGCGCCGTCGAGCGCGCGCGGCGCGAGGCCCGCCTCGAGGAGGAGGCAGAGGACGCATCGATGGATCGTTACGCGGACGAGCCGGTCCTCGACGAGGAGGCCGACACGGCACCGGAGGCCGATCCTGTCGGCGCCGACCACGTCACCGCGGGCGTGAGTGGTGGCGCGCCGGCGATGGCGGCGACGACCACCGACGCCGCGCCGGCGGTCGAGGCGCCGGCCGCCGCGCCGGCGCCGGCCGATCCGCAGGTCGCCGTGCGGCGGCTCATCCGTGAGTATCGCGAGGTGGGCGAGGCGATCGCTTCGCTCCAGGCGCGCCGGGGCGACGGCGCGGCCAAGCGGTTCCGCGAGCGCTACTTCCGGCTGCCCTACGGCGACGCGCTGCGCATCGAGGCGGTGCGCAAGGACACGCTGGCCGCCCTCGAGGGCCTGCGCCAGGAAGTCCTGCGGGCCGCGCGCGGCGGCTGACCGGCCGGGTCGCGATCGATATCAGAACGAGCCGCCGATCGCGAACTCGAACTGGATCGGCCGCTCGCCCGGCTGGCGGTCGAGCGGGATGCCCCACTCGAAGCGCAGCGGCCCGATCGGCGACATCCAGCGCACGCCGAAGCCGGCCGAGGTTCGCAGCGCGCCCAGCACGTCGGCGGGCGAGTCGGTGCAGACGTCGCGCCCGGCCGTCGTTCCCATGCTCGGGCAGTAGCGGCGCTCGAGGTTGTAGGCGTTGCCCGCGTCCAGGAACAGGACGCCGCTGAGGCCGAGGTGGCGCACCAGCGGGAACTCGACCTCGGCGCCGGCCAGCAGGCGCAGGTTGCCGCCGATGTGCAGCGAGCCCAGCGGCTCCATCGGGGAGCCGGCGTCGAGCGGGATGCGCGGGCCCAGGGAGCCGCGCGCGAAGCCGCGCACGTCGTACAGGCCGCCGGCCTGGAAGCGCTCCGACAGCGGCACGCCGCGCGGGTCGCGGCTGGTGATGAGACCGACCTCGCCGCGCAGCCCCAGCACCAGCGGGCCCGGCAGATCGATCCAGTGGCGGGCGCCGGCGAGAAAGCGCGTGAACGTGTTCTCCGAGCCGAGGGTCGGATCGGCCACCTCGATCGACGCGCTGTGAAAGCTGCCGCCGGTGGGAAACAGCCGGTCGTTGCGCGTGTCGTACTGCAGGGTGCCGGTGAGCGAGGAGGTGAGGCCGCCGCGGAACAGGTCCGCCACGCGCAGCGGGGTACCGGACAGCCCCAGCGCCGGATCGAGGCCGCGCGCCGCGAGGCCGACCTGCTCCAGCTTGTAGGTCGCGAACCAGGTCAGGTCGCGGCTCAGCTTGCGCCCCAGGGTGAGGCTGCCGCCGGTCGCGACGCGGCGGCCGTCCCCCTCGGCGCTGGACTGGTTGTAGAGGTCGAACGCGCCGGCCCACTCGGTGTCGAACATGTGCGGCTCGAAGAAGCGCAGCCGCAGCTGGTGGCGGTCGCGCGACAGCATGCCGGCCGCCTCGAGCGACTGCCCGCGGCCGAGCAGGTTGCGAAAGGAGACCCGCAGCTGGCCGACGACGGCGTCCGAGCTGGAGTAGCCGGCCGACACGGCGATCGAGTCGGCGTCCCGCTCGGCGACTTGTAGATCGACGGCGATCCACTGGTCGCCGCTGCCGCGCGCTGTCGATGCCGTCACCTGGTCGAAGTAGCCCAGCGCCGCGACCCGGCGGCGCGACTCCTCGATGGCCGATTTGCGGTACAGCTCGCCCTCGGCGATGGCCAGCTCGCGCCGGATCACCCGGTCGCGGGTCTTGGCCGCGCCGTGGATGCGGATGCGCTCGACGAACACGCGCGGGCCCGGCTCGACGCGAAAGCCGAGCGTCACGGCCCCACAAGTTCCCCCAAGCCTCGAGCTGAACGGCCTGCCTGCGGGGCCCCCGCAGGGGGCTCGCCCGTTGACCCGGACGTCCGGCTCGACGACGGCCCAGGCGTGCCCGCGCTCGAGGTGAAACGCGCGCACCGCCTCGACCGCCGCGCGGATCGCGCTGTAGGAGGCGACGTCGCCGGCAGCGATCGCCAGCCGCACCGACGGCGGCACCGCGGCGCGATCGATCCTGGCGATCCGGTGGACAGCGCCCTCGCTGACCGGGATCCACACGTAGGCGTCGCGGCGGTCGCGCGACAGCTCGACCCGCGCCGGCCCCACCGCGGCGGCCAGGAAGCCGCGGTCGTAGTAGTAGGCCAGCACGCGCGCGACGTCCTGATCGACGACCTCGCGGCTGGGCGCCGGCCCGCCGCCTCCGGTCAGGCGATCGACAAGGCCGCGCGTGCCCACCGCGATCACCGCCCGCAGCTCGTCATCGTCGATGCGCCGGTTGCCGAGGAAGCTGACCCGGCGCACGCGGGCCTGTGGTCCCTCATCGATGGCGATGGAGACGTTGACCTCGCCGTCGCCGACCGCAGCCAGCTCGGCGTCCACCGTGGCCAGGATGTGGCCCTTCGACCGATACAGCGCGCGGATCGCCTCGCGGGTGGAGGCCAGCGCGCGGCGATCGACAGGGCGGCCGCGGCGGATGGTGATGGCGGGTTGCAGTTTTTCCAGCTCGATCTCGCGGTTGCCGCTGACCAGGACCTTGCGCACCGACGGGCGCTCGACGAGCTCGAAGCGCAGCGCGACAGCGCCGCCGGCCTGCGGCACCGCGTCGGCGCGCACGTCGTCGAACAGGCCCAGGCTCCACACGGCGCGCACGTCGTCGCCCACCACCTCGGCGCGCAGCACACCGCCCGTGCGCGAGCGGATGGCGGCGCGAATTGCGTCCGCCTCCACGCGGCGGTTGCCGGCCACCTCGATGCGCGCGATGGTCGCGCCGTCCAGGTCGGTCTCTCCGGCGAGCGCGCGCGGAACGGCAGCCAGCGACCAGGCGCAGGCGACCGCCGCGAGCGCTCCGGTCTGCATGGCAAACAGGCGCACGCCGCTTCCACGAGAGAGACGCGGCGAGCGCCGGAGCGGTTGCCCTGCGGCTCGCGGATGCTGGATCGCTGCCGCCGGACCGGGCGTGGATCACGGAGTCGGTCGAGTCGGTCGAATCAGTCGCAGCTGCCGTCGGCGGCGCGGCTCACCTCGCCCGAGCCGTCGATCTCCTCCGTCACCTGTGGCCGGCCGCAGTAGGTGACGTCGCCGGAGCCCTCGATCGAGACGTCGAGCCGCTCGTCGGCCGACACGATGCAGTCGCCCGAGCCGTCGATGACGACGCTGGTGGCGGCGGTCTGGAGGGCGGCCGCGTCGATCTCGCCGGAGCCGTCGATGCTGATGGCGTGCTCGCCGGCGGTGCCCGACAGCCGATAGCCGCCGGACCCGCCGATGCTCGAGCGCAGCCGGCCGGCGTCGAGCTGGAGGTCCATGTCGCCGGAGCCGTCGATCTCCAGCGCGAGGTCGTCGGCCACCAGCTGGTCGGCGGTGATCGACCCGGAGCCGTCGATCGACAGCGACAGGTCGCCGGCCTCGAACGCCCCGCGCAGGACGATGTCGCCCGAGCCCTCGATGACCAGGCTCTCGACGTCCTCGGTGGTGACCTGCACGGTCAGCTCGGTCGGGTTGACGCAGCAGTCCTCGGTCTCGATGGCCAGGGTCTCGTCGTCGCCGCGCAGGCGGGTGACCACGTTGTCGATGAGGTTGTCGTCGGTGCGGATCTTGAGCGGGCTCGTCGGTCCCTGGCTCAGCTGCACGGTGCCGGGCACGTCCAGCGTCAGCCGCCGGAACGCCGGCACCCTTCGCGACTCCTGCACCACCACCCCGGACCCCTCCTCGCAGCAGCCGGAGGCGATCAGGGACAGACCCAGGCCAAGTGCGGTCGAGATCACGTTCATTCGCAGCTTCATTGCTCCTCCGGCGGCGGGCGATCGCGCCGCAAACGGACGCAATGGCACAACACCGGGCGCGCACGGTGCCGTCACCGGGACTCAGTCGAAGCCGCTGCCGGCGCCCGCTCGCGGCCGGCGGGGGCTGGCCCGGTCGGCCCTTCCGCCATCTGCCCCTATCGGCGGCCGGCGATGTCGCGTAAGTAACCACCATGACGAGAACGCTGGTTGTCTGCGCGCTCCTCGCCACCGCCTGCGGCTCCGCCACCGTCGAGCCGCGCCCGGCCCCCGCTGCGGACGCCTCGTTCGAGCAGGTGTCCCGGGCGTACGTGGTCGGCTTCCTGCGGCGCAATCCGGTCGTGGCCACCTACCTCGGCGCCAGCGCCTTCGATCCGGCCCTGGCCGACATCGACGGCCGGCTGCGCGATCACTCGGCCACCGCGCTGGCCGCCGAGGACCGCTGGCTGCAGGGGGAGCTGTCGCGCTTCGAGGCGTTCGATCCGGCCGCGCTCGGCGCCGCCCAGCGCATCGACCGCGCCGTCGCGATGGCGCAGATCCGCTTCCTCCTGCGCCAGCACCAGCACCGCCGCCACCAGGAGCGCGCTGTCGACACATACGTTGACGAGCCGTTTCGCGGCATCGACTGGCAGCTGCAGGGCCTGACCAGGACCGGGCCGAAGACCTACGGCAACGAGAAGGAGTGGCAGATGGTCGTGCGGCGCGTGCAGGCCATCCCGGCCTACCTCGCCACCGCCCGCGCGCAGCTCGAGGCCGGCATCCGCGCGCGCAACACAGCCGATCACCGCATGCTGCGGCGCAACGGCATCGACGCCGCGCGCGCCAGCTCCGTCTACTTCGCGAAGGACCTGGTCGCGCGCGCCCGCGAGCTGGCCGGTCCGACCCTGTCGCCGGCCATCGCCGCGCAGCTGGCCGGCGCGGGACGCGACGCGTCGGCCGCCTACGCCGGGTTCGCCGACTTCGTGGCCGCGAGGTTCTTCCGCGACCCGAAGGCGCCCTCTGCCGCCGGCATCAAGCCGGAGTTCGGCGGCGACCGCTTCGCGTTCGGCGCCGCGGAGTACGACTGGGCCCTGGCCAGCAACCTGCGCGTCGACAAGACCGCGGCCGTCCTCTACGAGGAGTCGTGGCCGACGGTGCAGGAGACGCGCGGCCAGATGATCGCCCTGGCCCGCGAGATCGGCCGCCAGCGCAAGATCGAGCTGCCGCGCGACGACGAGGGCGCGGTGCGCCGCATCTTCGAGGTGCTGTCGCAGGAGCACCCCAAGTCCGACGGGGAGATGGTGGCCTGGTACGCGGCCTCGGCCAGGCGGCTCGTCGAGTACGGCCGCAAGGTCGGCCTGTTCGACATCCCGGACGACTACCAGCTGGATGTGACCCTGACGCCGCCGCCGCTGCAGGCGTCGTCGAGCGGCGCGGCCTACTACCCGGCGCCTCCGTTCAAGGGGACCGGCGTGGGCCGGTTCTACGTCAGCACCGCCAGCGTCGAGGAGCGAAACACGGTGAGCCCGCCGTCGCTCGCCGATCTGACGGCGCACGAGGGCTTCCCGGGCCACGACTGGCACTACAAGGTGATGGCCACGTTCCACCGCGAGATCCCGGCGGTCCGCTGGCTGACGCCCGGCGCTGTCGAGGACTCGTCGTCGATGTGGCAGGACTCGATGGCGACCGAGGGCTGGGGGCTCTACGCCGAGGCGCTGCTGGCCGAGCCGCAGCCGGGCGCGCCGTCCGGCCTGTACACGGCCGAGGAGCGCCTCTACCAGCTGCAGGGCCTGCTCCTGCGCGACGTGCGCATCCGCCTCGACGTCGGCATCCACACCGGCCGGCTGACCTACGACAAGGCGGTCGACCTCATGTCGCAGGTCATGGACTTCCTGCCCGGCTCCTGCGCCTCGCCCGCGTCACCTGCCAAGCGCACCAGCTGCGAGATCGCCGAGCAGGCCATCTTCCGCTACTCCAAGTGGCCCACCCAGGCGATCACCTACCGCCTCGGCCGCGACGCCATCCTCGGCCTGCGCAAGCGCGCCGCCAGCGCCGCCGGGTCCAGCTTCTCGGCGAAGGAGTTCCACGTCCAGCTGATGAAGCAGGGCCCCATCCCGGTGGGCCACTTCGACCGCGATCTGCTGCGCGCACTGAACGCCGCCGAGTGAGCGGCGTCCGGGCTGTCGGCGTCGGTTCTCGTCAACCGAGTAGCTCCTCGCTGCAGGCCGCGTGATGGGCCCAGCAGTTCGGGGTCACTGCTGTGCACAAGCTTCGCTTGCGCACAGCATGCGCCCCGATCCTCAGCCGGCTTCCGGACGGGTTGAACACCCAAGTTGCTCGAGACGGTCGCCGCGCGACGCCGCGGTCGTGATCCGCGCCGCGAGGCATGGCCGCCTGGGGCCGTGCGTGTTCTTTGGTGTGTTTAACACCGTCCGGAAGCCAGCTGAGGATCGGGGCGCATGCTGTGTGCAAGCGAAGCTTGTGCACAGCAGTGACCCCGAACCGCCGAGCCGTAACCGCGCAATAAGAGACTCGGCCCGGAACGAGCTCCCCCTAGTCGTCCTTGCGGAAGCCGATCGCGCGCAGGGCTGGCGCGATCTCGGGGTTGGCCATGAAGTGCTTCCACACAAGGCCGGTGCGGTGGTTCTCGATCATGACCACGATGGGCGCCTGGTTGAGGCCCATGTTGACCGGCTCGTACCAGTCCTCGGTCTGGTTGAAGCCGTCGTGGAAGCCGTAGAGGCCCCACACCTTGTCGCCCAGGTCGCGGTAGAAGTGCACCAGCGCCCGCATCGACTCCTTCGGCGTGTAGGGGAACGAGCCCAGGGCGCCGTGGATGGTGATCGTGCCGTTGTCGTCGCGCGGTAGTGGACGGCCGCCGCCGATGTTGAGCCCGGCGGAGAAGCCCCACGCGTCGCGGCCGTAGCCGGCGCGCTTGCGCGGGTTGTCCACCGCGTAGGCGTGGTGGATGCGGGCGATGGCGCGGTTGTTGTCGAAGTAGTTTGTGTAGCGGTCGCGCAGGCCGCGCGGGTCGAACCCCATGAACGAGAAGTGGGTGAAGAAGAGCTCCGCGCCGTTGCCGACGCCGACCTCGAGCTTGATGCCGTAGTAGCTGTGGCCGTTGACGTAGTGATCGCCGTGGGTGGTGCGGCCCCAGCCCTGGCGATAGCGCACGGCGGTGTCCGACTGCCCGGCCCAGCCGGTGTGATACATCGACGCGGGCACGGCGTGGGTCGGCGAGGCGATGGCCAGGAGGTAGATGATCATCGTCTCGTTCCAGCCGATGAGCGGGTGCTGGATGTGGAAGCCCCAGTTCGGCGACCAGTGCCAGTAGAGGAAGTCGCGATCCGGCCCCTTCGCGTGCCAGTCCCACTCGACGGTGCGCCAGAAGCGCGTGATGGTGGCGCGCAGCTCGCGCTCACCCGGCGTGTTGCGGCCGTAGTACCGGCGGGCGGCGAGCAGGCCCTGCATCAGGAACGCGGTCTCGACCAGGTCGCCGCCGTCGTCGTACTTGCCGAAGTGGGCGATGGTCTTGCCGGTGCGCCCGTTGAGGTAGTGCGGCCACACGCCGTGGAAGCGATCGGCGCGGTCGAGGAAGCGGACGATCTTGAGCATCCGCCCCACCGCCTGGTCGCGCGTGATGAAGCCGCGCTCGGCCGCCACGATCATGGCCATGATGCCGAAGCCGGACGCGCCCAGCGCCACGAGATCCGGAGGGCCCGGGATGATCTCGAGCGCCATGCCGGCGACCGGGTGCGCGGCCTCCCAGTAGTAGCGGAAGCACGCGCGCTGCACCATGGTCAGCAGATCGTCGTCGGACAGCGCGCGCGTCGTCGCCGTGGCCTCGGCTGACATCGGCGACTCGCGGAACTGCGGATCGACGGAGCTGACCCGGTAGGTCACCTTCCTGCCGCTGGCGCCGACGAAGTCGACGAAGCGGGTCAGGTGGCCCTTCTGCGTCGCGATGGGGCGGAACTTGTCGCCGCTCGCCCGGTAGATGACGTAGTGCCGCACGCCGCCGCCCGCCGGCGCGCGCCAGCTCAGATCGACGTGGCGATCGGATCCCGTGCCCACCAGCGCGGTCGGCGCGGCCGGAGGTCCAGCCTCGCTGCGGCGCTCGTTGCTGATTGTCACCTCGTCGATGAGCAGCGTGTGCGGGCGCCCGTCGTCGAGACCCTGGACGATGCTGATGGACGCGATGCGCGCCGGATCGAACTCCTTGTCGCTGGTCCCGTGGATCTTGCCGGTGAAGGCCTTCATCGGCAGCACGATCTGGATCCACTGGCCGGCGGGGAGCGAGCGACCCGGCTGCAGGAGCGGGATGGTCGGCGTGCCGAGGTTGGCGGCGTCGGTAAGGTTCACCAGCGGCGACGCGGCTGCCGGCAGGCCCTCCTCGGACCGGACCCACAAGGACAGCGTGTCCCCGACCGGGTGGGCGCTGCCCCAGTGCTTCATCGCGACGATCTTCGTCTGCCACGCGCCGCCCATCTGCGAGCGCCAGCGCAGCCGCAGGCAATTCGGCGCCGTCACGCAGCGATCGCGCACGACCGGCAGCTTGCCGCGCACGACGTCGACCCGGCTGGGCGCCACCGCCGAGGCCTCGCTGTGGTAGTACGAGCGGTCGCCGAAGCTGTTGTCGAACACGACATGCCGGTCGTAATCGAAGCGCGGCGCGGCCACCGCGGGCACCGACGACAGGAGGCCGGCCAGGCCGATCAGCACGGAGCAGGGGAGTGCATTCATCGCGGTTCTCCTCACGGCAGGATGCGAACGCGCCGGCCCTGGCGCACGTCGGCGGGCGGCGCGGCGACCAGGACGCGCGCGCCATCGAGCGCCCAGCCGTCGCCGGCCGCGTCGAGGGCGGCACCGCTCGCGCGCCGTGCAAGCGGGCGGCCGTCCAGCTCGACCGAGGACGGAGCCTTCACGCCGACCACCTCGAGGGCCAGCGCGCGCCGGCCCTGGGCGCCGCGGAACGTGCCGGCCGCCGGCTCGATCTCGATGATCGCCGCGCCGGCGCCATCGACGCTCTGGCGCACCGCGGTCTCGCGCACCTCGCCGCGCAGGTAGGCCGTGGTCTCGCCGTCGTCCTCGAACAGCGTGAACCGGCTCGCCGCGGCCGACGGGTAGACGCGCAGCCGCAGCTCGTCGCGCCTCGTGCCGTCCAGGCGGCGGCCGGCGGCGTTCATCGTCTGCTCATCGACCCACGCCATCGGGATGATCGCGCCGGCCCGCGCGTAAAGCGGCAGGCGAAGCTGCCCGCGGGTGCGCAGCGGCACGCGCTCGAGCCACTGCCCGCGGCTGTCGTGACGCTGGCCGGTGTGGAAGTCGAACCAGGTCCCGGTCGGGAGGTAGACGCGCCGCGCCGCCTGTCCCGCCCCCGCAACCAGCGCGACCATGAGATCGCGCCCGATGAGCTTCTGATCGCCGATCTCGCGCACCGCCGGATCGTCGGGGAAGTGCACGAACAGGGGCGGGAACACCGGCTCGCCGTGGCGATGCGCGCGGTGGGCCAGCGAGTACAGGTACGGGATGAGCGCGTAGCGCAGCCGCACCGCGGCCAGGTTGCTGGCCCGGTGTCCGATGCGATCGGGGCTGGTGGCGAACTCGTTGCCCAGGTTGAACGTGTGCGGCCGCACCGGCACGTCGGTCATGGCGGAGTCGGCCAGCCACTGCGTGTACAGCTCATCCATGTCGCCCGCGTCCTCGAGCGCCTTGCGCCAGAAGCCTCCCACGTCGGAGCCGAAGTAGTCGATGCCCGACATGCTCATGTGCATCTGGTTGCGCTGCTGCGCCGCCAGGGTGGTGAAGCGCGAGCCGAGATCGCCCGACCACATGGCGGCGCCGTGCCGCTGCATGCCGGGCGCGCCCGACCGGCTCATGATGAACGGCCGCCGCGCGCTGCCCTGGCGCCGGTAGCCGCGCGCGATGCCCTCGACCCAGGCCAGGTTGTAGAGGTTGTGCACCGACGGGTGGTCGCGGCCGATGCCGGCGTAGCCGTGGTAGCGCGCTTCTGGATCGTAGAGCTCCGGCTCGCCCAGATCGGTCCAGTGCCCGACCACGCCCAGGTCGACAAGTGGCCGGCGCTTCCAGTCGTGCCAGAAGTCGGCCGCCGCCGGGTTGCTCCAGTCGATCATCCCGCCGATGCCCCACCAGGCCGGCTTCTCGAGCAGGACCGGCTGACCGTCCGGGCGAGCGGCGAGGAAGCCGCGCTCGGCCAGGCGCGCGTGCTCCGGCAGCGCCGCGCCGACGAACGACTCCTCGATCAGCATGATGCCGGCGCCGTGGCGCTCGCGCAGCTCGACCACCTTGCCCGCCGGATCCGGAAAGCGAGCGGTGTCGAAGGCCAGCTTCCCCATCGACGTCTCGGGGCTGTTCTCGCGGATGCCGCCGAACCACTGCAGATCCAGCACGAAGCCGTCGAACGGGAAGCGGTGGCGGCGAAGCCCGGCCAGCACGCCCTCCAGCTCGCGCCAGTCCTCGAAGCCGTACTCCGAGATCCACAGGCCGAAGGCGGCGCGCGGCGGGACCGGCGGGCGCCCGGTCAGCTCCATGTAGTCGGCGCGCAGATCGAGCGCGCTGTCGCCGGCCATCACGTACCAGCGCAGCTCGCCGCTCGGCGTGACCATCGACCACGGCTCGCGGCGCAGATCCCAGGTCTGCGCGCGCACGTCATCGACGAACAGCGCGAAGTGGCGCCGGCCGGCCCCGATCGCGTACAGCACCGGGAACTGCGTGTCGCCGCAGGCGCCGCCGTCGAAGTTGATCATCTTGTTGCCGTGCTCGTTGCCGGGCCGGCGCTCGCGGCCGCGCCAGTCGCCGCCGGTCAGGCCGGGCTCCACGCACGACTGGCCAAGGCCGTACGCGTTCGCCGCTCGATCGGCCGCGATGGCCAGGCGCGACCCGTCCGGTCCGGTGGCGGGGCAGATGCGGCCCAGATGCTCGCCGGCCGACCGCGCCATGTCGACGCACAGATCGCGGCCCACGATCAGCGTGAGCTCGGCGGTGGTCAGGCGATCGCCGCGGCGCGCGAAGCGGCGCGGTCCGGTCGCGGCGCGCCCCGGCGCGATCATCGGCGTGGCGAACAGCGCGCGGCCGGCGGAGAACCTTCGATCTGCGGCGGCGAGCTCGAAGTGGACGAGATCGTCGTCCAGCACCTCGACGACGAGTCGCCGGCCGCCGGCCTCGAAGGCGATGCGCGGCACGGCCGGCCGGGCCGCCCGTGCGCCCCGGCCTCCCGGCGCCCCGCCCGAGCACCCGGCCGCCAGCGCCGCCAGCGCCGAGAGGGCCGCGAGCGCAACCACCGCCACCGCGCTCGGCCCGCCTGTCACCCGTCGCGGATCGGGCGCGCGGGACTGGCGTAGACTGCCGGCCATGTCACTGGCGGTCATCACGGGCACCTCCGGTCTTGTCGGCGGCAACCTGGCCGCGGCGCTGCTCGGCGACGGGCACCGCGTGCGCGCCACCCGACGCGGGTCGACCCGCGTCGACCACCTCGCGGACCTGGACATCGAATGGATCGACGCCGATCTGGCCGAGCCGGCCCGCCTGGCCGACGCGTTCGCCGGCGCCGACGTCGTGTTTCACTGCGCCGCCCAGGTCACCACCCGGCGCGGCGTCTCCGCCGAGCTGACCGCCGCGAACGTGACCGGCACCGCCCACGTGCTCGAGGCGGTGCGCGCCGCGCGCGTGCCCCGCCTGGTCCACACCTCCACCGTGGCCGCTGTCGGCCTGTCCACCGATGGCAAGCCGTGCAACGAGGAGTCGCCGTGGAACTTCGACACCGCCGGCCTGCTCGACGGCTACGCCATCACAAAGCGCCGCAGCGAGGAGCTGGTCCACGCCGCCGTCGCCGATGGCCTCGACGCGGTGATCGTCAACCCGACCTACATGTTCGGTCCGCGCGACGCGCGGCCGAGCTCCGGCCGGCTCATCGTCAACGTGGTGCGCCGCCGCGTGCCCGGCTGGACCACCGGCCTCAACAACTTCGTCGACGTGCGCGACGTGGTGCGCGGCATGATCGCGGCGTGGCAGCGCGGCGGGCGCGGCGAGCGCTACATCCTGGGTGGCCACAACATGAGCTACCGCGACATCATGCGCACCATCGCTGACGTCGCCGGCGTGCGGCCGCCGCGCTTCGGCGTGCCGCGCGTGGTCGCGGCCGCGATCGGCGCGCTCGGCGACCTGTCGGAGCGGCTGCGCGCCGGCGAGCCGCTGATCAACTCGGTCACCATGCGCTACGCCTACACGTCGCGATTCCAGTTCGCCAGCGACAAGGCGGTGCGCGAGCTGGACTATCGCTTCGGCCCGATCGAGAAGGCCATCCGCGACGCGATCACGTGGTTTCGCGGGCACGGGATGCTCCCGTAGGGGGGAAGGGGGGACGCTGCGGTTCGTCGCCTACGGCTCGGCGACCACATCGTGGCGGACGATAGCAGCGGGCGGGACCGGCCTCAACTCCGCGGCCCCCTACCACATGGATGTGGGAAGCCCTCGCGCTGCGCGCGAAACGGCTCGCTCGAGCGCGCATGCAGCGCGCGACTTTCACCCGAGCGGGCGCGACGCGAGAGACCCGCGGCGACCGAGCCCGGCCCCCACGGAGGGTGATGACTGACAGTCGACCGATCGCAGTTGTCAGTTGAAGAGCTGGCGTGCGCTGGTGTCTGATGCTGTGGGGGCTCATGGCGCGGCGTGGTGGCATCTGTATCGATGCCCGCGCGCGCTTCGAAGATCGGGGATGGTCGATGGGAGGGAATGTTCGATGAACGACGAGGGGCGAGACTCCGTGGACTCCTTCACGGCCGAGCTGGTCCAGGAATCGCCGGACGCGCTGATCGCGCTGTCGCCGAAAGGCACGGTGCTCTTCTGGAGCCGCGGGGCCCAGGCGATCTTCGGCTACGGGCCCGAGGAGGTCGCCGGCCGCGCGCTCGACGAGCTCGTCGTTCCCGCCGATGGCACCGCCGAGGCGCACGCCATGCTCGACGAGGCGCTGAGCCGGGGGAGCGTCCTGTTCGAGACCGTGCGCCGCCGCAAGGACGGCTCGCTCCTCGACGTCGACGTGTCGATGCGCGCCGTGGTCGGGCCGGACGGCGAGCCTCGCTTCGTGGTGGCCAACAAGAAGGACGTCACCCAGATCAAGCGGCTGCGCGAGGAGCGCGCGCTCGAGGCCAGGTTCCGCGGTCTCCTGGAAGCGGCCCCGGACGCGATGGTCATCGTCGACGCCAGCGGCATCATCAACCTGGTCAACCATCAGACCGAGAGGCTGTTCGGCTACGGGCGCGACGAGCTGCTGGGCAAGCCGGTCGAGATCCTCGTGCCGGACAAGTTCCGCAGCGTGCACCCGGAGCGCCGGACCGGCTACTTCGGCGAGCCGAAGACGCGGCCGATGGCGGCCGGGCTCGAGCTGTTCGGCCGCCGCAAGGACGGCAGCGAGTTCCCGGCGGAGATCAGCCTCTCGCCGATGGAGACCGATGAGGCGACCCTGGTCACCGCCGCGATCCGCGACGTCACGGACCGCAAGAAGGTGGAGGCGAAGTTCCGCAACCTGCTCGAGGCGGCACCCGACGCGGTGGTCATCGTCAACCACGAGGGCCGGATCGTCCTGGTCAACACGCAAGCCGAGAAGCTGTTCGACTATCCGCGCGCCGACCTTCTCGACAAGCCGGTGGAGATCCTGGTCCCCCGGCGCTTCCGCGAGCGGCACCCCGGGCACAGGACGGGCTACTTCACCGATCCCAAGGTCCGATCCATGGGGTCCGGCCTCGAGCTCCACGGGCTGCGGCGCGACGGGAGCGAGTTTCCGGTCGAGATCAGCCTGAGCCCCCTGGAGACCGAGGAAGGCACGCTGGTCTCCACCGCGATTCGAGACATCACGGAGCGAAAGAACGCGGAGGACAAGTTCCGCGGGCTGCTCGAGTCGGCGCCGGACGCCATCGTCATCGTCAACCGCTACGGCACCATCGTCCTGGTCAACGCGCAGACCGAGAAGGTGTTCGGCTACGAGCGCTCGGAGCTCCTGGGCGCCGCGGTGGAGAAGCTGGTCCCCGAGCGCTTTCGGGCCAAGCATCCCAGGTTTCGCTCCGGCTTCTTCGCGTCGCCCAACGTCCGGTCCATGGGATCCGGCCTCGAGCTGTACGGCCTGCGCAAGGACGGCAGCGAGTTCCCGATCGAGATCAGCCTGAGCCCGCTGGAGACCGAAGAGGGCACGCTGGTCTCGAGCTCCATCCGCGACATCACCGACAGGCGGCGGGCCGAGGAGAAGTTCAAGGGCCTGCTGGAGTCGGCGCCGGACGCGATGGTCATCGTGAACAAGGACGGGCGTATCCTGCTGGTGAACGCCCAGACCGAGAAGCTCTTCGGATACTCCCGCGAGGAGCTGGTCAGCCAGTGGGTCGAGCTGCTGGTGCCCGAGCGCTACCGCAAGCAGCATCCGGGGCATCGCGCCGGCTACTTCACCGATCCCAGGGTGCGCTCGATGGGCTCCGGGCTGGAGCTGTTCGGCCTGCGCAAGGATGGCAGCGAGTTCCCGATCGAGATCAGCCTCAGCCCGCTACAGACCGAGGACGGCCTCCTGATCTCGAGCGCGATCCGCGACATCTCCGAGCGCAAGAAGGCGGAGGACAGGTTCCGTGGGCTGATGGAGTCGGCCCCCGACGCCATGGTGATCGTCGGCCGCGATGGGCGCATCGCGCTGATCAACGCGCAGACCGAGAGCCTGTTCGGATACCGGCGCGACGAGCTGCTCGGCAAGCCGATCGAGGTGCTGGTCCCGGAGCGATACCGCAGCCAGCACCCCGGGCATCGCGGCGGATACTTCACGGAGCCGCGATCGCGGCCCATGGGGGCGGGCGCCGACCTGTGGGGGCTGCGCAAGGACGGCAGCGAGTTCGCCGCCGAGATCAGCCTGAGCCCGATCGAGACCGCGGACGGCACGCTGGTGACCGCGGCGATCCGCGACATCTCTCCGCGCAAGCAGATGGAAGAGCGCATGCAGCAGGCCAACCGCCTCAAGAGCGAGTTCCTCGCCAACATGTCGCACGAGCTGCGCACGCCGCTGAACGCGATCATCGGCTTCACCGAGCTGATGCACGACGGGCGCGTCGAGTCCAGCACCGCCCAGCACAAGGACTTCCTGGGCCACATCCTGTCCAGCGGCCGCCATCTACTGCGGCTGGTCAACGACATCCTCGACCTGTCCAAGGTCGAGGCCGGCAAGATGGAGTTCCGGCCCGAGCCGGTCGATCTCGCGCGGGTCATCGACGAGATCGTCGCCATGCTGCGCACCGTGGCCGCCAGGAAGCGGATCCGCGTCGAGATGTCTGTCGATCCGGGTGTGCAGGAGGCGGTGCTCGATCCGGCGCGGTTCAAGCAGGTGCTCTACAACTACCTGTCGAATGCGCTCAAGTTCACGCCCGACGACGGGCGAGTCGACGTGCGGGCAAGGGCCGAGACCGAGGACACCTTCCGCCTCGAGGTCGCCGACACCGGGCCCGGGATCAAGGACCGCGACCTGGGCCGCCTGTTCGTCGAGTTTCAGCAGCTGGACTCCGCGCTCACCAAGAAGCACCCCGGCACCGGTCTGGGCCTGGCCCTGACCAAGCGGATCGTGGACGCGCAGGGCGGCTCGGTCGGCGTGCGCAGCGCGCCGGGCCACGGCAGCGTCTTTCACGCCATCCTGCCGCGACGCTCGAGGACGATCTCTCAGCCGCTGCCCGGCCGACGGTCGGAGCATCGCTCCGGCGTGCCGGCCGTCCTGGTGATCGAGGACGACAGCCACGACCTGACCCAGCTGGTCCGCACCCTGGCCGACGCGGGGTACGCCGTGGACACGGCGACCACCGGAGCGCTGGGGCTCGCCAAGTTCGCGGAGCAGGAGTTCGACGCGGTGCTCCTCGACCTGCTGCTGCCCGACATGAACGGGCTCGACGTGCTCCATCACATCCGCAGCGGCGACAAGTCGCCCGACACGCCGGTCGTCATCGTGACGGTCGTCGGAGACACGGCGGCCGGTTTCCCGGTCCAGGACGTCCTGACCAAGCCGGTCGACGGAGAGGCGGTCCTGTCGGCTCTGCGGCGCGCCGGAGTGGTGGTCGAGCGTCCCGGCTCCGTGCTCGTCGTCGATGACGACGCGACGCTGCTGGGGCTCATGGCCGCCACGCTCGACCGGCTGGGCTATTCGTCAACCTGCGAGCAGGACGGCATGGCGGCGCTGCTCTCTGCCGAGAAGGACCGGCCGGTCGCGGTGATCCTGGACCTGCTCATGCCGGGCATGAGCGGGTTCGAGTTCCTCGAACGCTTTCGCAGCGAGCCCTACAACCGGGACGTGCCGGTCCTCATCTGGACGGCCAAGGACCTCACCATCGCCGAAGAGGCCCGCCTTCGAGAGCAGGCTCAGGCCATACACAGCAAGCTGAAGGGGGGGATGTCCGAGCTGCTGCAGGACATCGCGCGCATCTTGCCGAAACAGCTGCCCGCGCCCCAGGAGAGTTGAAATGCCCGGAGAGCCCATTCTCGTCGTCGACGACAACCCGGCCAACGCCGCGCTCATCACCTTTCTGCTCGAGACCAGCGGCTACGAGGTACGCGTCGCCGCCGACGCGGACGAGGCGGTCGAGCTCCTGACCGGGTTCTCGCCCCGCCTCATCATGATGGACCTGCAGCTGCCCGGCATGGACGGCCTGGAGCTCACCAGGCGCCTCAAGGCCGACGTCAGGACCCGGCACATCGTGATCGTCGCCCTGACCGCGTACGCCATGAAGGGAGACGAGGAGCGGGCCCGCGACGCCGGCTGCGACGGCTACATCACCAAGCCGATCGACACGCGCTCGCTGCCGGGAGTCATCTCGCAACATCTTCAGACCACAGCCGGTCCGTAGGAACAGGGATGTCGCGGCACAGACGGGCCCGCTGGAGCACGGAGTCGGGCGGGCGCCCTGCGATCCTGGTGGTCGACGACGAGGAGCGCAATCGCGTCCTGATGCGGGCATACCTGGAGGCGTCGTACGAGGTCGTCGAGGCCGCCGACGCGGCGACCGCCATGGAGATCCTCAAGCACCAGCGAATCGACCTGGTGCTGATGGACGTGATGATGCCGGCGATGGATGGGTTCGAGGCCTGCCGCCTGATCAAGCGGAAGTTCGCCCAGCCGTACCTGCCCGTCGTGCTCCTGACCGCGCTCGACGAGCAGCAGGAGCGAAACGCCGGTCTCGAGGCCGGCGCGGACGACTTCCTGAGCAAGCCGGTCGACCGGCAGGAGCTGTTCTTCCGGGTGCGGACGTTCGTCAGGCTGCGGAAGCAGGACGAGCACATCCGCCACCAGCTGCAGGCGCTGACCGCGCAGGATCGCCAGATCCGCCTCCAGCTGGAGGAGCTCGACCGGCTCGCGCGCGTCCGCTACCAGTGGGCGGAGGAGCTCGAGCGGGCCAACAAGGAGCTCGAGGCCTTCAGCTACGCCGTCTCCCATGATCTGCGCGCGCCGCTGCGCGCGATCAGCGGGTTCAGCGAGGCGCTCCTGAACGACCAGGGCGACCGCCTGGATGACAAGGGCCGCTCGCACCTGGCCCGCGTCCGCTCGGCCACCGATCGCATGTCCGGCCTCATCGAGGATCTGCTCGACCTGTCGCGCTTCTCGGGAGGGACCCTCGAGCGGCAGCGGGTGGACATCGCCGCGATGGCGCGACAGGTGGTCGCCGAGCTGCGCCAGCGCGATCCGGAACGCAGGGTGACGCTCGAGGTCGACGAGGAGCTGATCGCCGAGGCAGATCGCCGGCTGCTCACCATCGCCCTCGAGAACCTGCTCGGCAACGCCTGGAAGTTCACCGCCCGCCGAGAGGAGGCCCACATCATCGTCGGCCACCTGCAACAGGCCGACGAGCTTGTCTGCTTCGTGCGCGACGACGGCACCGGCTTCGACCCGTCGCGCGTCGACCGGCTGTTCAAGCCATTTCAGCGCCTGCACTCGCAGACCGAGTTCGAGGGGACCGGGATCGGCCTGGCGACGGTCAAGCGCATCATCTCTCGCCACGGGGGCCGCATCTGGGCCGAGGCCGGGCGCAGCGGGGGCGCCACCTTCTACTTCACCCTGGGCCGCCCGAGCTGAGCGCGTCGCCGGCGGCCGGCGCCGCCGAGCGCGGCCGCACCCGCCCCGCGGCGTCGAGGCCGTACAGACCGGCGCCGTCGAGCCCGCGGGCGCCGAACCAGGCACCGCGATGAGCGCGGTCGAGCTCGCCCAGCTCGGTCGACGGCGGATCGCCGTACAGGTACTCGCGGTGCATGCGGTGCCAGTTGGCGGTCGCGCCCAGCCGCGCCAGGATCGAGTAGACGCCCCACTGGATGCGGTTGACGAACAGGAAGTCGGGCGGCATGTTGAGCCGCTTCGCCAGCCCCGCGAACTTCCCCTCGGGCCTGAACACCATCGCCAGGGAGCGCGAGTTGTACTCCTGGGTGAAGGTGAAGACCCGGTCCTCGTGGAACGGCTCGTAGAAGTAGCGGAAGTAGTCGTAGAGGAGGTCGGTGTCGATCGACGAGTCCGCCGGCACGAAGCCGAGCTGCACGACCAGGTCGCGGAAGTCGCCGCGCCGGCCCTCCAGGTGCGCGCGCACCAGCTCCGTCCAGGTGGCGATCATCGGGTCCGGGAAGCGCTTCACGCAGCCGAAGTCGAGGAACATGACCTCGCCGCGCTCGCCGATGAGGTAGTTGCCCGGGTGAGGATCGCCGTTGAACACGGCGAAGCGGATGAGCGAGCCGAACACGAAGCGATAGATCACCTCGGCCACATGGTTGCGGGTCGCCTCGTCGGCGCCGGCCAGCTCGGCCATGCGGCGTCCCTGCACCAGCTCGCTGGTCAGGACGTGCCCGGTCGAGTGAGACGTGATCACGGCCGGCACGCGGATGAACGGATGGTCCCGGTAGAGCTCGGCGAAGGCGGTCTGGTTGATCGCCTCGCGCCGGTAGTCGAGCTCCTCGCCGATGCGGGCCTGTAGCTCGTCGACCACGGGGCCCGGCTCGAGCGACGGGTACAGCAGGGCCACCGCGCGGTAGAGCAGCCCCACGTTGGCCAGGTCGGCGCCGATGGCGTCGGCCACGCCGGGATACTGGACCTTCACCGCGACCTCGTCGCCGCCGGGCAGGCGGGCGCGGTGAACCTGGCCAATCGACGCCGACGCGATCGGCTCGCGATCGAAGCGGGCGAAGGCGCGCTCGAGCGGCGCGCCCAGCTCGCGCTCGACCACGTCGCGCACCGCGCCGAACCCGAGCGGCGGCGCCTCGGCCTGCAGCGACTCGAGCGCGGCGCGGTACTCGGCCGGCACCGCGTCCGACACGAACGACAGCATCTGGCCCAGCTTCATGAAGGCGCCCTTCATCTCGCCCATGGCGCGGGTGACGGCGCGGGCGTCGCGCACGCGGCGCGCCTGCTCCTGGTCCGGGCGGCCGCGGCGCGCGACGAGGCGACGCACGCGAGCGCCGGCCGAGCTGGTGGCCAGGCGGGCCGACAGGCGGCCGATGCGGGTCAGGCGGTGAAGCCGGCCGGACGGGATGGCGCCGGTCGGCCCGCGCCTCAGGGCAAGGGCGACGGCGGCGACCAGCAGGACGGCGATGGCGACGATCAGAGGTGAGGTCATCGATCTTTCACGAGAACCCCGGCTCCCCTGTGATGCCGCGAGAGGGTCTCTCGGCCGCCTCGAATCTTTCCTTGATGCGACCTGACCTATCATGTTACCCATTGGTCACCTGATGGCTCAGGAGCTCGACCGGCTCTGGAAAGCGCTCGCCGATCCGACGCGTCGCACGATCCTGGACCTCCTGCGCCAGCGCCCGCGCACGACGGGCGAGCTGGCCGACGCGTTTCCGACCTCGCGCTTCGCGGTGATGAAGCACCTCACGGTGCTGACCGAGGCGGGGCTGGTCGTCTCGCGCCGGCGCTGGCGCGAGCGCTGGAATCACCTCAACGCCGTCCCGCTGCAGCAGCTGGTCGAGCGCTGGGTCAGGCCGTACGAGGCGGCCTGGGCATCCGGGCTGATCGAGCTCAAGCACCGGGTCGAGGGCCCGGATCGAGGAGACAGCATGACGAAGGCAGAGACCAGGCACGGCACCGCCGAGGTGGAGATGGAGATCGCGATCGACGCACCGCGCGAGCGAGTGTGGCGGGCCATGGTGGGCGAGATCGGCACGTGGTGGCGCAAGGACTTCCTCGAGTCCCCTGGCCCGGCGCTTCGTCCTGGAGCCGCGGCCGGGCGGCCGCCTGTACGAGGACTGGGGCCACGATCAGGGCCGGCTCTGGTACACGGTCGTGGGCATCGAGGCCCCCCGCAAGCTGCAGCTGGCCGGGGCGTTCATGCCGGACGACTGCGGCGGCAGCTTCGGCACCTCGCACCTGACCCTGATGCTCGAGGACGCAGAGAGCGGAACCACCCTGAAGCTCTCCGACCACATCGTCGGCGGGCTGCGCGAGGACCTGGCCGCCGACCTGACCTCGGGGTGGCAGACTCTGTTCCGCGACGCTCTCAAGCCCCACGTCGAGAAATCCACGGTGACATGATGAGCGGTCGAGAGCCGGCTCGGCCCGCGCGTGCAGGCCGTCAGGCCGGCTCGCCGCGCATCGCGAGCGCCGGCGCCGCCGCCGCCTCGGGCGACTCGACAAGCTCGATCACCAGCTCGGCCGCCGCGCGCCCCGAGTGCTGCTGCTGCCCGGTGACCAGGCGCCCGTCGCGCACGGCGAACGGCGCGAACGCCTCGCCGGCCACGAACCGGGTGCCCTCAATCTTGCGCGCCTCGTCCTCGATCCAGAACGGCTGGATGCGCTGGCCCACCGCCGCGTCGGCCGCCCGCTCCTCGCTGCTGGCGAAGCCGGTCCAGGTCTTGCCTTCGGCGAGCAGGCGACCGGACGAGAGCCGCGTCTCCAGCAGCAAGCAGGTCCCGTGGCACACCAGCGCCGTTGCCTTGCCGGCCTCGTAGAACGCGGCCACCAGCCGCGCCAGCTCCTGGTTGCCGCGGAACGTCACCATCGGCGACTGCCCACCGACCACGAAGATGGCGTCGTACCCGGCCGGGTCGACCCCGGCGATGCTGCGGGTGTCCTCGATCAGCGCGGCCAGCGCCGGCGACTTCTTGAAGCCGAGCGAGATGAAGTCGTCGGCCGAGTAGCCGCTGGCGTCCTCGGGGTCGCTGTAGCTGTCGGCCCGCAGCGCGCCGCCCTCCGGGCTGCGGATCTCGACCTGGTAGCCGGCCTCGCGGAACGCGGCGTACGGATGGGTCAGCTCGGCCCACCAGAAGCCGACCGGCCAGCCTGTCTGCGGCGACACGGCCGGGTTGGCCGCGACGATGAGCACCTTCCTCGGTTCACTTCGCTTCTTGTCCATGGCGTCTCATCCTGGGCACCGGGCCCGCGACCGGCCATGCTCGCGGCTCTCGAACTTTTGTCCCGGCGTCTGTGCGCTGCCTCGGCGGCTCGCCGGTCGATCCGCATGAATCGGGCATTTCATGTGGGCGAAGGCTGTTACGGTGGGCCGAATCGTCGGTCGAGCTGACGATCTTTGGCATTTGATCCGTTGCGGGGACTACCCGCAGGCCCACACTTCTTCGAACTCTCGGAGCCCTGAATGCCGAAGGATCTCGCCACGCCCGAAGATCTGCTGTCGGCTGTCGATGCGGCCAAGATTCTCGGCCTGTCGGCCGACATGGTGCGGATCCTGGCGCGCGAGGGCCGACTGCCCGCCGCGGCGCAGACCACGCGCGGGGTGCGCCTGTTCCGCCGCTCCGAGGTGGAGCAGCTGGCGTCCGAGCGCGCCGGTCTCGGTGCACAGCCATCACGCGGTCCAGTTCTACGACAGCAAGGACTTCCTCTCCGGGTTCGTGGCCAACTTCGTCGCCGCGGCGCTGCGCGCGCGCGCGCCGGTCGTGGTCATCGCGCGCGACTCGCTGCGCAAGACCTTCGTCGAGAGCCACGGAGGGCTCGGGGTTCGACCTGGACGCCGCCTGCGACTCCGGCCAGCTCGGCCTGTACGACGCCGCCGAGGTCCTCGCGACCTTCATGGTGGGCGGCATGCCGGACCGGGCGCTGTTCCGGGACCGCATCGGCGAGATGGTTCGCAAGGCGACGGCGTCGCGACCGCGCGTGCGCCTCCGCATCTACGGCGAGATGGTCGATCTGCTGTGGAGCGAAGGTCATCACGAGGCCGCGGTGGAGCTCGAGGAGCTGTGGAACGACCTGGCGCGCGACCACTCCTTCGCGCTGCTGTGCGCCTACGACATGGGCAGCTTCGGGCATGCCGGTCAGGAGGAGCAGTTCGAGGCCATCTGCCGCGCGCACACGTCGGTCACCCCGGCCGAGAGCTTCCGCCCCGGCGCCGTCGAGGTGGAGCGCCACCGGCAGGTCGCGCGGCTGCAGCAGCGCGCGCTGGCGCTCGAGGGTCATGGCGGTGCAGCCAGCAAGGCGACGGCAGCGCGGCGCACGACTTCCTCGGCGTGCTCGGCCGCGAGCTGCGGGCGCCGCTGGCCGCCATCCAGACCGCTGTCGAGACCATGCGCGCGGGTGCCATCGCCGGCGAGGAGCAGCGCGCGATCGAGCTGCAGGTCGGCTCGGCGCTCCGCATCGTGGACGAGCTTGTTCAACTACTCGCGCGTCGCGCGCGGCGAGATCGTGCTCCGGCGCGAGCGGGTCGAGGTCGCCGGCCTGGTCGCGCGCGCGGCCGACGGCGATCGCGGCTCTCCTGGCCGAGCGAGGCCTGCGCCTGGACATCCGCGTGCCGGCCGGTCTGGCGGTCGAGGCCGATCCGGATCGCATGGTCCAGGTCTTCATGCAGCTCCTGGCCAGCGCCTGCCCGCCGCAGCGGGCCGGGCGCGGCCATCGTCATCGAGGCCGCCGGCAGCGCGAGCTCGGTCCGCATCGCGGTGAAGGACGAGGGGGCGGCATCGCGTGCGAACCGGCGGACCGGATCTTCGATCCGCTCGGCGGGCGGCGCGGGCAAGTCCAGGCAGGTCGGCTTCGGCCTGGCCATCGCCCGCGACCTTGTCCGGCTGCACGGCGGGACCGTCGTGGCGACGAGCGGCCCGGGCGGCGGCAGCGAGCTGACCGTCTCGATGCACGGCGGCCGCCTCGATCGATGGCCGCGGGCGATGGAGACGAGCGCACCGCGGCGCCGCCGCCGCCGCCGCGCCGCGACTCCGGTGCCGGTCCCGGCGGCGCCCGGCGCATCCTCATCGTCGACGACAACGAGGATCTCGCCTCGCTCATGTCGGAGCTGCTCGAGGTGCACGGTCACACGGTCGAGATGGCGCACGAGGGCCGCGCCGCCCTCGACCTGGCGACCACGTTCGAGCCGGACATCGCGCTGCTCGACATCGGCCTGCCGGGCATGGACGGCTACGAGCTGGCGCGCGAGATGCGCAAGCTGCGCCAGGGCAGCATCCGCCTCATCGCCATCACCGGGTACGCCCAGGAGACCGATCGCCGCCTCTCGCAGGAGGCCGGCTTCTCGGGCCACCTGGTCAAGCCGGTCGAATCCGGCCACCCTCGCCCGCCTGATCGAGGAGGCCTGAGCCGGCCTGCGCCGTACGCGGCGCGATCTCGTCGGTGGTCGTCGGCAGCGTGAAGTAGAACGTCGCGCCCTCGCCGAGGCTGCTCTCCGCCCAGAGCCGGCCGCCGTGGGCCTCGACGATGCCCTTGCTGATGTAGAGGCCGAGCCCGGTCCCCTTCTTGGCGTGGCGCTTGGCCGACCAGTACGGCTCGAACAGGTGGGGGACGTCCGGCTCCGCGATGCCGGGCCCGGTGTCCGCCACCGCGAACAGCGCTTCGGCGCCGGCAGGCACGCACGTGACCGTGATCGAGTCGCCCGGCTGGCACAGCTTGATGGCGTTGCCGATCAGGTTGCCGAGCACCTGGAGGATGCGATCGCGATCGCAGTGGAGATGCAGCGCCGCCCAGGTCGCAGCTGCGCTGCAGGATGAGGCCCTTCTCCCGCGCGATCGGCTCGTGCACCTCCATCACCTCACCGAGCACGTTGTCGGCATGCTCGGGCTGGCGCTCGAGCGCCAGCCGCCCCGCCTGGATGCTCGCCATGTCGAGCAGGTCGGCCAGCAGGTGCTCCATGCGCGAGGCGGAGCGATGGATGGTCTCCACCTGCTTGCGCGAGCGCGGGTCGCCGCCCAGCCGCAGCAGCAGGAGCGCCGCGGCCATCTGGATGGCGGCCAGCGGGTTCCTCAGGTCGTGCGACACCACGGCGAGGATCTCCTCGCGCATGCGGATGGCGTGCTGGGCCTCCTCGTACGCGGCCTCCAGCTTCTCGTTGGTGCGCTCGAGCTGGTGGGTGCGCTCTCGAACCCGGGTCTCGAGCTCGAACTTGGACTTGCGCAGCGCCTCGTCGGCCGCGCGCCGCTCGGTGAGCGTCGCGCGTGACCTTGCCGAAGCCGATGAGCTCGCCGGACGGGCTCCTCACCGCCGTGATGACGACGCTGGCGTAGAACTGCGTGCCGTCCTTGCGGACCCGCCAGCCCTCCTCCTCGTACCTGCCCTCGCGCGGCCGCGATCTCCAGCTCGTGCTCCGGGTGGTGCGACGTGATGGCGTCGAGCGTGTAGAAGGTGCGGAAGTGCTTCCCGATGATCTCGTCGGCGGTGTAGCCCTTGAGGCGCTGCGCGCCGGTGTTCCAGCTCATGAGTGCGCCGGAGGGGTCGAGCATGAAGATGGCGTAGTCCCTGACCGCGTCGACGAACAGCGAGAGCCGGCCCTCGCTGCTGAGGATCCCGCCGGTGCCATGTCGGTAACGCTCCCGTCGGGAGGCGGAGCCGGTACCGGCGTCAGCTCCTGAGCCCTTGTCCCCCACGTGGCCGTTGGTATGGGCTTTCGGTCCGACCGAGTCAAGACCGCAGATTCTGCAGCATGCCGTAGAGACGCTCGTACAGCTTCGCCTGCGCCTCCCAGGAGAAGTCCTCCGCCATGCCGTTGCGCATCAAGCGCCGCCAGGCGCCGCGATCGCGATAGAGCGACGAGCGCGGCCTCGATCGCCCAGCGCAGACCGGCCTCGTCGTGGTTCTCGAAAAGAATGCCATTGCCTGTCCCCCGTCGACGGGTTCCACTGCTGCACCGTGTCGGCGAGGCCGCCGGTCTTGTGCACGATCGGCACCGTGCCGTAGCGCAGGCTGTACATCTGGTTGAGGCCGCACGGCTCGTAGACGCGACGGCATCAGGAACATGTCGGCGCCGGCCTCGATGAGGTGGGCCAGCCGGTTGGAGAAGCCGCGGTAGAAGCAGACCTGGCGCGGGAACGCGCTGCTGCAGCTGCTCGAAGAACTCCTCGAAGCGGCGCCTCGCCGCTGCCGAGCACGACAGAACTGGAAGCCGTGCCGGCGCAGGAGATCCGGCATCACGTCGCGCAGCAGCGTCGAAGCCCTTCTGCCCGGCCAGGCGCGACACGATGCCGATCACCGGCACGCCTCGGCAGGTACGGCAGCCCGAGCGCGGCGAGCAGCGCCTCCTTGTTGCGCTCCTTGCCGGTCAGGTCGTCGGCGGTGTAGCGCTGCGGGATGTGGGTGTCGCGATCCGGGCTCCACTCGTCGTAGTCGACGCCGTTCAGGATGCCGACCACGCTCGAGCTGCGCGCGCGCAGGTACGCGTCGAGGCCGGCGCCGTACTGCTCGGTCTGGATCTCGCGCGCGTAGGTCGGGCTCACGGTGCTGACGCCGTCGGCGTAGAGGATGCCGTGCAGGAGGAAGTTGACCCGGCCGGCGCGCAGCTGGTCCTGGTGGAAGAGGTGCGCCGAGCCGGCCATGCCCATGTCGGCCACGATGTGGCTGCCGAACGAGCCCTGGTACTCGAGGTTGTGGATGGTGAGCAGCGTGCGGGCGCGCTCGAACAGGCGGTCCCACGCGTAGAGGGTCTTGAGCGCCAGCGGGGTCAGCGCGGTCTGCCAGTCGTTGCAGTGCACGACGTCCGGCGCGAAGCCCAGGCGCTGGCAGGCCGCCAGCGCGGCGCGCCGACAGGACCAGGAAGCGCAGGTGCTCGTCCGGATCCGACGTGTAGATCGAGGCGCGGTGGTAGAGCACCGGACAGTGGACCAGATGTACGGCCAGCGGATAGCCGGGCGCCTCGGCGGCGACGATCGACACCTGGTACTGGTGCGGGCCCAGCCGGATATCGATGTCGTTGAGCCCAGGTACGAGGCTGAAACGGCCCCTGCTGGTGTCCACCGTGCCGTAGAAGGGTAGAAACACCTTCACGTCGTGGCCGGCGCGGTGCAAGTGGCGAGGGAGAGCCGCCATCACATCGGCCAGGCCGCCGATCTTGGCGAACGGAGCCGCTTCGGAGGTCAGGCAGAGGATGTTCACGAGGCGCCATCATGCCACACAGGGGGCCGGGACCTGGCCCCGCACGCGGACTTGCGGCGGCTTGAATTCTTCGGGGGGCCGCGCGTCTGTCTTCCCGAGGGTGAGAGACAAGGTCGGCGACAAGCCGACCGGCTGAGCGGCGCGGTCCCAGGTAGGGAGTCGGCCAGCCAGCCCCCCGGCACGACAGTCCCGGACGAGCCGTGTGCCGCCTGGACGTCGTGCGCCCAAGGAGACAGCCATGACCAACGCTCGTGTTGACTACCCGCCGCTTCTTCCTCGCTGCCGCCGCCTTCGGGCTGCTTTCGTCGGCCTGGCCGGCGCGGCGAGCGCCAACCCCGCCACCGTCGTGTCCGTCAAGGCCGGCATCCAGGTCGACGCCGGCGTGGCTCTGAGAGTCGGCACCACCCGCAGCACCCGCGACCACCGCGGCGAGATCATCCGCACCCCGGTCGTGCGCCGCGACAACCGCTTCATCCCCTGGACCGAGGTCGTCCGCCGGCGCGCGATGAACCGCTACGACATCAACCACAACCGCCGCATCGATGCGGCCGAGCGCAGGGCCTTCTGGACGCTACGTGGCCGACGCCGGCGTGTACGGCAGGCTGAGCAGGGACGAGGTGCGGCGGTTCGCGCAGCTCGCGTACCTGTTCGACGACAACCGCGACGGCCGCCTCGTCGGCGTCGAGTGGCGCGGCATGGACAAGCTCATCGACTCGCTGCGCCTGTTCAAGAGCCATCGACCGCAACAGCGACAAGTACCTCACCGCGTACGAGGCTGGTTTCTCGGCCCTGGCTCCCCGCTTCCGCATCATGGACATCAACCACGACCGCGTGCGTGTCGCAGCAGGAAGTGCGCGACGACGTCCTCAAGATGTACCGCAACGGTGAGTGCTGATGCTGGCTCCGCGAACGTAGTCCAGACCGATGACGTGATGGACGGGCCCCCTGGCGGGCCCGTCATTTTTTTCGGCGCGCGCTGCCGGCCGGGCGGACGCGCCGGGCGCCGTCGAAGCGCCACGGGCCGCGCCGGGTCGGCATCTCCAGCGCGGCGGCCAGCGCGCTGCAGGAAGCGCGGCGCGCGGCCACTCCTCGGCGCCGAAGCGCGCCATGTGCTCGGTGTGGACCTGGCAGTCGATGAGCGGGATGTCCCAGCGGCGCCAGCTGCTCGACCAGGGCGACGAACGCCACCTTCGACGCGTCGCTGGCGCGCGGCGAACATCGACTCGCCGAAGAAGGCGCCGCCCAGCGACACGCCGTACAGGCCGCCGGCCAGCTCGCCGTCCAGCCACGCCTCGGCCGAGTGCGCGTAGCCCAGCCGGTGCAGCTCGACGTAGGCGTCGAGCATCTCCTCGGTGATCCAGGTGCCGTCCTGGCCCGGGCGCGGCGTCTCGGCGCAGCCGCGGATGACCTGCTCGAACGCGGTGTCGAGGCGGACCTGGTAGCGGCCGCGCCGCATCTCCTTGCGCCAGGCTGCGCGAGACGCACCAGGCGTCCGCCTCCAGCACCATGCGCGGGTCCGGCGAGTGCCACAGGATCGGCAGGCTCCTCGCTGTACCAGGGGAAGATGCCCAGCGAGTAGGCCAGCAGGAGGCGCTCCGGTCGACAGGTCGCCGCCCACCGCGAGCAGGCCGGACTCGTCGGCCAGCTCGGGCGGCGGAAACGCCAGCCGCGGTCCCAGGCGGTAGACCGGCACGTCAGCCGCGCTCCGCCGGTCACGGCCCGCCGCGCCAGGGATGCACGCGGGACAGGTCGCGCGCCCGCGCGCGCAGCTCCTCCGACAGCCGCCCGTGCAGGGCGTCTTCCAGCGCCGAGGCCAGCTCGCGGCGCTCTGCGGCCGGTGGGCCGGATTCTTGGCCATCGCGACGAGCAGCAGATGATCGACGTCGGTCGGGCACGTCGCACAGCGCGGTCGGCCGGGTCGGCATCTTGTAGACCACCTGGTACATGATGCTCGGCACGTCCTTGCCGCGGAAGGGCAGGTGGCCGGTGATGCAGCGGTAGGCGATGGCGGCCAGCGCGTAGAGATCGGCGAGCTGGTCCACCTCGAGGCCCTGGGCCTGCTCCGGCGCCATGTAGACCGGCGTGCCGACCACCTGGCCCTGGGTCAGGGTGCCGCGCTCGCCGAGCAGCTTCGACACGCCGAAGTCGAGCACCTTCCAGATGCGGCGGGCCGGCCGGCTGCTCGGCGAAGAAGAGGTTCTGCGGCTTGAGGTCGCGGTGCACCACGCCGGCCTGCGGCGGCCGCGGTGATGCCGCGCCCGGCCTGATCGACGAGCTCGATGACCTGCTCGCTCTTGAGGCGGCGCTGCTCGCGCAGGATCTGGGCCAGGTCCTGGCCGCGCAGCCGCTCCATGGCCAGGTACGGCATCGGCGCCGACGCGTTGCCGAACTCGAGCACGCGCACCACGTGCGGCACCTCGATGGTCGCGGCCACCTCGACCTCGCGCAGGAAGCGCATCAGGTAGGCCGGGTTGCCCATGCTGGCCGGCTGCAGGAGCTTGACCGCGGCCGGCTCGCCGGTGGTGATCCGCACCGCCTCGTACACCTCGCCCATCGAGCCGCGACCCAGGATCGAGCCCAGCCGGAACGAGCCCAGGGTCTGGCCGGTGAAGCGGCCGACGCCGCCCAGCTGCAGCGCGCGCTCGAGATCCTGGCGCGCCTCGTGGAGCAGCGCCTCGCGCTGGGCCAGCGCGCGCACCACGCGCTCGTAGTCGGTCACCGCGGACAGCGTGGCCCGCCGCGACGCGCGCGCCATGACGAACGCGGCGATGAGGACCAGCTGGATGAGGCCCTCGAGGATGAGCAGCACCTCGCGGCTGAGGTAGTCGGCGTGGATCAGGCCGGGATCGTCGATCGACGTCGAACAGGATGAGCCCGGCCGACGGCGCCCTGGATGATGGCGCAGACCAGGTAGACGATCACGGCCAGGCGCAGACTCTCGCCCAGCGCGAGGAAGTAGATGCCGAGCAGCATGACACGATCGACCCGGCCGAGAAGACGCCGAAGTAGAGCGACGCCGGACGCGACCGCGATCGAGTTCATGACCCACACGATCGGCCAGGTAGCGGCGGTCGTAGCGGTCGGGTCGCGAGGCCAGGTAGTAGGAGCCACAGGTTGCCGATCGACACCACGGCGACGGTGCCGTAGGCGAAGCGGGTCATCTCCGGATCGCCGGGCAGGAACAGGAGCGCGACCGCGACCGCGCCGCCCAGCAGCAGGCCGAAGCGGGCCAGCAGGCGGCTGCGGCGGATCTCGTCGTGGCGCAGCGCGTCCAGCGCGGAGGCGAAGCGCGACTCGTCGCTCAGCGAGATCGGGGACGAGCCGGACGCCGCCTGGCTCGAGCTCGAGCCGGGACCGTGCGCGGCGGAGGATGTGGCGCGGCGCTGGCGGGCGCGGTGGACGGCGCGCAGGCGGGCGGGCCATCGGCCGCGGTGGTCGCGGCGCGGTCGTGCCGGCGCGCGTGCAGATCCGGGGCTGCCGGCGCCTGCGGGTCGGTGTCCGGATCGGCCGCGTCGATGCGGTCGGCGGGGGCGAGCGCGGCGGTGCTCGCGCCGTCGTCGAACAGCAGCGTCGAGCGGCCGGGCAGGATCTCGGTGGCGCCGCGTCCGGAGAGCATGTGCGGCGGGTTTTCAGTCGGCGCGCAGCGGCGCGTCGCGGTCCCTGCGATCGGATGGCGGTATTGCTGCCATGAGCGTAGAACAGCTCCTAGCATACCCCTTTGCCGCGATCAGTTAATCCGAGTGAAGGAACGGGGACGGTCGAGGTCGCGGCGCGAAATCTGCCGGTCGTCGTGCGGTTGCTCTCGGGCGTCGCGCTCGCCCGGCCCGGGTTGCAACGCGCGCGAAGAGGCTTCGACTCGTGCCGGCGCTTCAACTCGGGGACGTGCCGGCGTCACGCTCGCGGCGCGTCGTCGTCCTGCTCCACCACGCGGCCGACGATGAGCCCGTGAAAGCGGCGCTCCGGCGATGAAAACATCCAGCCCAGGTGCAGCCGGCATCCCCCGCAGTCCTCGACCTGCCAGGCGTGCCCGGCGAACCAGGCGAACTCGCGGCTCGGCGCTCCCACCGGCACACACCCGGGCGCACGCGCGAAGCAGCCGAACGACCAGATGAAGCCGTGTGGGTTGATCTGCGTGTGCTCGTGCAGTCCGTCCACCTCGATGCGATCGCCGGCGGTGGTGATCGGCCGGCGACAGCGAACGCAGACGAGCGGGCGGCCGGCGTCGGTCGGCGCGTCGGGCGGACGCGCGCATCCGTCGAGCTTCGCGGCGTTCTCGCCGGCTTTTCGCCCTCGCCCTCGACGCGGGCCCCGGGTTCGAGCTGCTCCACGACCCGGATCGTATCGTGTAGAGTGGGCGCCGTATGACCTCCCCTCGATCCGTCGTACACCGGCCCGGGGGCGGCTCGCTGCTCCCGGCGCTCGCCCTGGTCGCGCTCTCCTGTGGTGGTGGCGGCGGTGGCGGCGGGGATGCCACCGGCGCGGCCGGCCAGGCCGCGGGCGGCGCGGCGCCCGGCCGGCGCCAGCTTCTCGCAGGCGGCGGTCGACTTCTACCAGCACTATCTCGAGATCTCGCCCACGGTCGCGGCCGGCCTGGGTTTTCACCAGTACGACGGGAAGCTGCCGGACGTGTCGGGCAAGGGTCTGGCCGAGCGGGCGGCGTGGCTCGGGCGGCAGAAGACCGCGTTCGAGGCCATCGCGGCCGGCGCAGCTGGACGCGCAGGCGGCGATCGAGCGCGATGTGATCCTGGCCGCGATCCGGGGCGAGCTGTTCGACCTCGAGGTCGCCCGCTGGCCGATGCGCAACCCGATGTACTACGTCGAGCGGCTCGAGCTGACCGACTACATCTCGCGCGACTACGCGCCGCTGGCGCAGCGGGCGCGCGGCGTGATGGGCATCTGCAACGGCGCCGAGGCCTACCTGGACGCGGCGCAGGCCAACCTGCCCGAGGCGATCCCGCGCACGTGGATCGAGACCGCGCTTCTACAAGTCAACGGATTGATCGACTTCGCCTACAAGGACGTCGTCGAGGCGCTCGCCGCGCTCGAGGACGACGAGCTGTCCACCGAGGTGGGCGAGGCGCTGCTGGCCTACTCGGCGGCGCTCACCGAGTATCGCGACTTCCTGACCGCGCGGCTGCCCAAGGCGACCGACGACTACGCGCTCGGCGCCGAGCGGTTCGCCCGCATGCTGGCCGACAAGGAGGGGCTGACGATCGACCTGGCCCGCCTCGAGGCAGATCGGCGTGGCCGACATGGAGCGCAACCTGGCCGCCATGGAGATGGTGGCGCGCCAGATCGACGCGCAAGCGGCCGGTCGCGGCAGGTGGTGGACAAGGTCAAGCAGGACAAGCCGGCGGCCGGCAAGGTGATGGCCGTGGCCACCGCGCAGGCGGCGGCGATGCGCAAGCTGCTGGTCAACAAGAGCGTGGTGACCATCCCGAGCGAGGACGTGGCCGAGGTGCGGCCGTCGCCGCCGTTCATGCGCTGGAACTTCGCCTTCCTGAGCTCGCCCGGCGTGTTCGAGGAGAAGGCGCTGCCGGCCTTCTACTACATCAGCCCGCCGGATCCGAAGTGGCCGAAGAAGGAGCAGCGCGCGTACATCCCGCGGCCGCGGCGATCTGCTCTACACGACGATCCACGAGGTGTGGCCCGGCCACTTCCTGCACTACCTGCACCGCAAGCAGAACCGCTCGCGCATCCTCCGCTCGTTCTGCACCTACTCCATGGGCGAGGGCTGGGCTCACTACGCCGAGGAGATGATGCACGAGGAGGGCGCCGGCGGCGGCGATCCGACCCTGGCGGTCGGCCAGCTCACCGACGCGCTGCTGCGCAACGCGCGCTACCTGTCGGCCATCGGCCTCCACACCAAGGGCATGAAGGTGGAGGAGTCGGTCGCGATCTTCGAGGGCAAGGCGTTCGCCGACAAGCCGACCGCCAGGCAGCAGGCGGTGCGCGGCACCTTCGATCCCGGCTACCTCAACTACACGCTGGGCAAGCTGATGATCAGGAAGCTGCGCGAGGACTGGAAGGCCAGGATGGGCAGCCAGTACTCACTCAAGGCCTTCCACGACCAGTTCCTGTCGTACGGCTGCGCGCCGGTGCCGGTCATCCGCCGCGCGATGCTGGGCCCGGACGCGGGCCCGGCCCTGTAGCGCGCCCAGACTTCAGGAGTCGTAGCCGTGGCCGCCGTCGAGGACGAAGACGGTCGCGCTGTCCGGGTAGAGCAGGATGAGCGTGTCCTGGAAGTCGGTGCAGTTGTGGCAAGGCACCTGCTGGGACACCGACCAGGCCTCGATCGCCGCCGCTCGTCGCCGCCGATGGCGTCGATCGAGCCGAGCAGCGCCGGGCCGCCATCCGAGTAGGAGGTGCGCGAAGAAGGACGTGCCGGAGGCGCCGGCGCGGTCGAGCAGGTGGCCGAAGTGGAACTCGAGCGTCGAGTGATCCTGATCGAGCTGGCGGACCAGCTCGAAGACCGCCTCGAGGGTGACCGGCTCGGCCGGGCAGGCCGGCAGCGCGAAGCCGCGCAGGGCGGTCAGGTTGCACCAGACGCCGCCGGAGTTGCAGTCGGCGCGGAACAGGTCCGCCTCGTCGTCGGTCAACGACACATCGATCGGGATGAGCTCGAGCGGCTGCGGGTCGTCGCAGGGATCGCTCAGCTGGCCGCCGACCTCGGCGACCTCGTGATCGCCGGCGAGGCAGGCCGAAAGAGCGAGCGGCGCGAGCAGGAGCAGGGACGAACGGAGCGACATCGCGAACACCTCGACTCGTGGAAGCGCGTCTTCTACGCGGCGCACCGAGATCGAGCAAGCGAATTCGCCTTCACGCCGCGCGGCGGACGGGCACGCGCAGCGTGCAGCCCTCGATCGACGTGATGAAGTCGGCACCGAACGCGGACGACGGCGTGTGCGCGCCCGGCGCACGCCTCCGGCGAGCAGACGCTGGATGCTGGCCAGCGCGGTCAGCACGGTGAGCCGGTAGCCCTCCGGCGTGGTCAGCGTTCCCTCGACCTCGCCGCCGGATGCGTTGCGGGCGCGTCCCCACAGCTCCGAGCGGCCGGCGGCGCGGCGCTCGGCGTCCGGTCCCTGCGTGCGCGCGTCGATGCGCCGCGCGAGCGACGCGCTGCACGGGTCCCAGGCCGATGAGCTTGCGGAACGGCCGCGCCATCTTCATCCCGCGGATCATCGAAGGCGGCTGCCGCCATGTAGACCTCGATGTTCGGGATGCCGGTCGAGTGATAGGCGGTCGAACACGTCTCCCCACGGGATGGTGACCGCGAGCCGCGTCTTGTCGTTGAACGGGATCTCCGCCGTCTTCCAGCCCAGCGGCACCTCGGTGATGACGCCGTCCTTGCGGATCGCGCCGCCCTGCGGGATCCCCTCGAGCATCGTCTTGGCGGTGCCCCTGCTCGGCGACGACCCGCCGTGCCACGCGAGCTGCGAGCGCCGTGGCATCCGGCAGCAGGTGAGCCAGCGACGCGGCCAGACAGTCGGACGGCACCACATCGAAGCCGACGCCCGGGAGCACGACGCATCCGGCACGCGCCGCTTCCTCCCCGCGCGCATGACAGGCCTCGAACACGCCGATCTCGCCGGTGATGTCCAGGTAGTGCACGCCGGCGGCGAGACATGCATCGACCGCCACCTTGCTGGTGCGCGAGAACGGTCCGGCGCAGAGCAGCATCGCCTTGACGCCCTCGAGCTTCGCCGCCACCGCCTCGCCCGACGCCAGGTCGAACACGCGGACCTCGCAGCCCAGCCGTTCCGCCAGCGGTCGCAGCGCCTCCTCCCGACGCCCGGCGAGGATCGGCCGCTGCCCGCGCGCCACCGCCTCCTCGGCGACGAGCTCCCCTGTGTATCCATTCGCCCCGTAGATCATCCAGTCGGACATGCCCGGACCCTACCCCCTTCCCGCCCCACCGTCGCCGCGTGGCGTCTCGATTTGGCGGACATTGTTCGTGTCCGGGTCGATCGATCGAGGCCTGCGTCGCGGGCGTGGATCGGGGGGCGCCGTGAGGGTAGATTTCGCGACGCGATGGGGCTTCCTGACGATTTCCAGGCCGCCGTGGCGCGAGTCAACGGGCTCGCCGCTGCGCCTCCCAATGACGTCCTCTTGCGCCTGTACGGGCTTTTCAAGCAGGCGACGGCCGGGGATGTGACCGGGTCGCGGCCGGGCATGATGGATTTCAAGGGGCGGGCCAAGTACGACGCGTGGGCGGGCCGCAAGGGCATGTCGCGCGACGACGCGATGCGCACGTATGTCGACGAGGCGGGCAAGCTGTGAGCGAGAACGGGAACCTCGCGGACGGGACGCCCGCCGACGGGCTGCCGGTCCTCGACGACGCCGACGTGTCGGAGCTCGACATCGCCTCGGTGCGCGGGCAGTTTCCGGCGCTGGCGCGGCTGCAGGAAGGGCGACCGGTCGTGTATCTCGACGGTGCCGCCGGCAGCCAGGTGCCGAGCCGCGTGATCGACGCGGTGGCCGGCTACCTGGCGTCGCGCAACGCGAACAGCGGCGGGGCGTTCGCCACCTCGGTCGAGACCGACGCGATGCTGGCCGAGGGGCGGCGGGCCATGGCCGATTTTCTGGCCGCGGAGGATCCGGAGAGCGTCGTCTTCGGGGCCAGCGCGACAGCGCTCCTGCTCGCGCTCAGCCGGTCGATGGCGCGCACGTGGCGGGCCGGGGACCAGATCGTGGTGACCGAGCTGGATCACGACGCCAACGTGGCGCCGTGGCTGCTGGCCGCGCGCGACGCGGGCATCGAGGTGCGCAAGGTCCGGCTGCGGCCGGACGACAGCTCGCTCGATCTCGATGACATGGCCGCAGCGATCGGACAGCGCACGCGGCTGGTCGCCTTCACCGCCGCGTCGAACGCGACCGGGACGATGCCGCCGGTCGAGCAGATCACGCGCATGGCGCACCAGGCCGGGGCCGAGGTGGTTGTCGACGCGGTGCACTGCGCGCCGCACCGCGCGATCGACGTGGCCTCGTGGGGCTGCGACTACACCGTCTGCTCGGCCTACAAGTTCTTCGGCCCGCACATCGGCATCCTGTGGGGCAAGCGAGAGTCGCTCGAGCGGCTGCCGCTCTACCAGGTGCGGCCGGCCGGCACGCAGCTGCCCGGCAGCTGGATGTTCGGCACGCTCAACCACGAGGGCATCGCCGGCGTCACCGCCGCTGTCGATTACCTGGCCGCGCTGGGCCTGAACGCGGCCAGCTCCGGCTCGATGTCGCCGCGCCGCGCCGCGCTCGAGGTGGCCTACCGCCGCATCGCGCGCCACGAGCAGGACCTGTGCCGCCGCCTGCTGGCCGGGCTGGCCGGAATGCCGGCGGTGCGCGTGTGGGGCATCGCCGATCCGACCCGCGCCGCCGAGCGCGCACCGACGGTCTCGTTCACCCACGCCCGCCTGACCCCCGCCGAGGTGGCGACCCATCTGGCCGAGCACGGCGTCTACGCCTGGCACGGCAACTACTTCGCCTACGAGGTCTCGCTGGCGCTCGGGCGCGAGCCTGACGGCATGGTGCGGATCAGCCTGCTCCACTACAACACGGCCGACGAGGTCAACCGCCTGCTGTCGCTGCTCGCGGATCTCTGAGACCGGCTCTCAGACCAGCAGGGCGAAGAAGAGTCGCGACTTGCCGCGAAACAGCCAGCCGGCATGCACACCGCACGCGCGGCAGAAAGCCCGCTGCCAGGTGTGGCCCTCGAACCAGGTGTCCTCGTCGGTGGCCGGCCCGCCGGCGGCGCAGCCGGGCGCCTGCGCGTAGCAGCGCACGTGGAAGCGCGTGCCGGCCCGGTTGGCGAGGTGGTGCTCGCTGCCGCCGATGTCGACGAGCTCGTCGGCGGGGGCCAGCTCGGTTCCGCAGCGGCAGTGCGCGGCGTGGCCGGCGCTCACCACATGTCCTGCACCGGCGGGCGCAGGCGTCCGAGCAGGATGGCGGCGGCCAGGCAGCCGGTGGCGCCGCCGCCGGCCAGGAAGAGCGAGTGTCCAGTCCCCCAGCCGATCTCGCGCCACGGATGGATCGACACGACCGTGACGATGAGCAGCAAGGTCACCACGCTGACCATGATGGCCAGGGTCGGCGGCGCGATCGGCGTGCTGGGGAAGCGCCCCAGCAGGGCCAGCAGGATCACGATGAGCAGCGCGCCGACGGTGACCAGGCCGGCGTAGAACGTCAGGTGCGAGACGAGGCTGAAGGTGTCGAAGCCGTCGTCGTTGGCTCCGCTCTGCGCGAAGTCGGCGTGGCTGAGCGTGCTGCACACCTCCTCGCCCGGCTCGTCCGCCGCGGGCTGCACCACCTGGCACTGGTCCATGACGCGCAGGCCGACGTGCATCTCGGTGCCGTAGTCGGTCCCCACCACCCACTGCTTCGACTGAAGGCCGAGCAGCAGTGCTGCGATGCCGAGGATCCCCACGCCCACGCCCACGGCGCGCTTGCTCATGCGCGCGAGTATGGACGCGCGGGCCGCGACGGACAAGGCCGTCACCGGCGCGCAGCGTCGATGCCGCGATCGGTGAGCAGGTAGATCGCGAAGCTGCCCAGCCAGTGGGAGCCGGCGTAATGGCGGCCATCGACGCCGTTCATGCCCGCTCGCTCGTGCTCGCCGGCCGAGGCCATGAATCCGGCGCGGCGCGGGTGCGATCCCGGCAGCGCCGAGGCGATGCCGCGCATCATCCAGGCCCGGCTCAGGTTCAGCCCGTCGAAGTGGGCCAGCTTGCCGTCGGCGCGGTCGACCGGCTCCACCGGTTCCCAGTGCGCGCCCTCGGGTAGAAATCCAGCCAGCCAGTTATCCAGCTCCGACGAGTCGAGCACTCGCCGCATCAGATCCGCCTCGGCCAGCGACGGCGACAGGAAGTCATACGCCGACGGCTCGTAGGCCAGCGGCGCGTCCCTGTCGCTTCCATGGAAGCGGCGCGCCTGCCCGGCGATCACCTCGGCCGCGTCGCTGCGCCCGACCGAGCGCGCCCAGTCGAGGGCCAGACCCATGGCGAACGCGCTCTGGCTGTGCTCGCCGCCCCGGATCGGGTGGCGCAGCCGCTGCAGCCACGCCACCATCCGGCTGGCCGCCAGGTCGACGAGCGGCTGCAGCACCGAGCGCCACCCGCGCATCTGCGCATCGTCTCGGCCCTCGCCCAGCTCGGCGTCGAGCTGCAGCAGCCAGCTCAGCCCGTAGGGCAGCTCGAAGCCGGGCCTGTCGGTCAGATAGCCGAGCTCGGCGGCGGCGCGCTCGGCGACGAAGCTCTCGCTCAGGGCGTCGCGCGCCTCGTCTGCCCAGCTCGCTCCGGGGAACAGGCGCAGCAGCCGCACCAGCGACCAGTGGCTGTGCACGGCCGAGTGCCAGTCGAAGCAGCCATAGAACATCGGCGTGAGCAGGCGCGGCGGGCGCGCGTCGCCGTCGCTGTACATGAGGTTGGGCAGCTGCGCCGGATACGGGCGATGCAGCGACGGAAGGATGAGAAGGGCGATCGCCTCGGCCCGCGCAGGGTCCAGCCTCATCCCGCCATCATCGCCGCGTCGGCGCCGCCTGTCAGCCGCGGAAGCCGGCTCGCAACCGCCGCCGCCCGCTCAGCTCGCGCAGGATCACGCCGACCATCTCCTCGATGTCCGGGCGCGGGTCGGCGCGCAGATCGGTCGCCTCGGGCAGGCCCTCGGCCTCGGGGCCCAGGTGGACCACGAAGGTCGGGAACGGCGACACCTGGGTGGTGATCGCAACGTGGTCGCGCACGCCGATGAAGTCGGTCGTCGACAGGACGATCAGGCCGGCGTCGAGCAGGAGGTGCGCCACCTCGCCGAAGCGCCGCACCAGCTCGTCAACGTCGTCGAACTCGATGTCGGCGTCCACGCCCAGGACCAGGTTCTTGCCGTTGAGCAGGTAGGCGCGGTGGCCCGACTCGACCAGGCGGCGCTCGAGCGCGCGCGCGACAGCCATCTTGCCGGTGCCGTGCGCGCCGGTCAGCATGACCATGCTGGCCGGGTGGCCGGCCAGCTCGGCGCGGCGGTCCGGCTCGATGTCGCCGCGCACCCAGTCGCGGTCGCGCAGCCGGCTCTCCAGCCGGCGCTGGTTGAGATCGTCGGCCACCAGCTCGCGCACGATGCCGCCGCCCGCGATGTCGAAGCCGTCGACGATCACGAAGCGGCCGGTCTGCTCCATGTCGGCCGCGGCGTCGAACGCGATCGGCTGGCGCGCGCGCAGGACCAGGTCGGCCACGTCGTGGCGCCCGACCTCCTGCTTTGTGTCGGTGGCGTCCAGGTTGCTGGCGTCCAGCACCCGGTGGATCTGATCGATGGTGACCTCGGTCGCCGCGGTGCCGAGCTTGAGCCGGTAGCGCTTGCCCGGGCTCATCGGCTCGCGCCCGAGCCAGAACAGGTTGACCCGCATCTTTGTCGACACCGACGGCGCCGCGTCGGGCCGGCTCACGATCTCGCCGCGCGTCACGTAGATCTGCTCGTCGAGGGTGAAGCCGACCGACTCGCCGGCGTGCGCGTCGCGCCGCTCGGGCGCGCTGAACGCCTCGATGCTGCGCACCGTGGCCGCCTTGCCGGACGGCAGGAACAGCACGCGCTCGCCGACCGACAGCCGCCCGGCCTCGATGCGCCCGGCGATGATGCGCCGGTCGTCGCCGCGCTCGTTGAACTTGTAGACGTCCTGCACCGGCAGGCGCAGCGGCAGGTCGCGGCTGGGCGCCTGCTTGGTCAGCCCGTCGAGCGCCTCGAGCACCGTCGGCCCCTCGTACCAGGACAGGCGCGGGCTGCGCTCGGCCACCTGCGCCCCCTCGCGCGCCGAGATCGGGATGAACTGGCGCGGCGAGATGCCGACCTCGGCCAGGAACGCGCGGTACTCGGCCACGATGCGCTCGAACACGCGGCGGTCCCAGTCGACCAGGTCCATCTTGTTGACCGCACACGATCACCTGGCGGATGCCGAGCATCGACAGGAGGTAGCCGTGCCGCCGGCTGTTCTCGCGCACGCCCTCGTTGGCGTCGATGAGCAGCACGGCGGCCTCGGCGCGGGCCGCGCCGGTGACCATGTTCTTGAGGAACTCGATGTGGCCGGGCGCGTCGATGATGATGTAGTCGCGCAGCGCGGTCGGAAGAAGACGCGGGCGGCGTCGATGGTGATGCCCTGGTCCTGCTCGTCCTCCAGCGCGTCGAGCAGGAAGGCGTACTCGAACGGCTTGCCCTGCCGCCGGCAGGTCTCCTGCACCTTCTCCAGCTTGCCGTCGCCCAGCGTGCCGGTGTCGGCCAGCAGGCGCCCGACGAGCGTGCGACTTGCCGTGATCGACGTGGCCGACGATGACCACGTTCATCGTGTCGCGGCCGATCGAGTCGGCCCCGCGCGCCGCGGCGCTCACATGTACCCCTCGCGGCGGAGCTTCTCCATCGCGTACGTGTCTTCCTGGTCCTGCGCGCGGCCGGCGCGCTCGGGGACGTTCTGTCCGCCGCAGCTCGACGATGAGCTCGCTCGGCGTGCACGCGCGTCGACCGGACCGATCCGGTGCACGGCTCGCAGCCGAGCGACCGGTAGCGCTTGCCCTCTCCCTTGTCGAAGTAGAGGTCGATGATCGGCACCTTCTCGCGCTCGATGTACTCCCAGATGTTGATCTCGGTCCAGTCGAGCAGCGGGTGGATGCGCACGTGGGTGCCGGGCGCGAAGTCGGTCTTGAACTGGTTCCAGAACTCGGGCGGCTGATCGGCTACGTCCCAGTCGCTGTTCACGTCGCGCGGCGAGAAGTAGCGCTCCTTGGAGCGGCTGCCCTCCTCGTCGGCCCGCGCCCCGACGATCACGCCGGTGAACGGCTCGCCGCCGACCTCCTCGTGATACTGGCCGTCCGCGCCCAGGCGCATGCGCGGCCAGCGTTCCATCGAGGGTGTGCTTGAGCGCCTCGGTCTTGAGCGCGCCGCAGCAGATCATGCGGCCGCGCGTGTGGTTCATGCCGTCGGCCAGCGCATCCCGGTTCTGGCCCACCACCATCTGCAGCTTCCACTCGCGGGCCAGCTGGTCGCGGTACGCGATCATCGACGGGATCTTGTAGGAGGTGTCGATGTGGACCAGCGGGAAGGGGACGTGGCCGAAGAACGCCTTCCGGGTCAGCCACAGCATGACGGTCGAGTCCTTGCCGATCGACCACAGCATGCAGAGGCTGCGGAAGTGCTTGTAGGCCTCGCGCAGGATGTAGACGCTCTGCGCTTCGAGCTCGTCCAGGCGTTTCATGGGTAATCTCCGATGAATCAGTCTACTATTAACCCTAATGACGACAAGGCAATAGCATACTGCTCGGAGATTCCCCAGCAACAAACCGGGCAATAGGCCAGCTACTTGCCCGGAAGCAGGCGCGTCCCTCCCTCAGCCGCCGGTGGACTTCTTCTTGTCGCCCCCGGTCACGCGATAGATGTCCGTCCGCTTGAAGTACTTCTTGATGACCGCGTTGAGCTGGGCCGGCTGCAGGGCCTGGATGGCCTCCTGCCGCTTGCCGTAGAAGTCCATGGTCCGGCCCAGGAAGAGGCCCTCGTGCAGCTGGCCCAGCACGAATCCATCGTCGGCCAGCGCGCGCGACCAGTCCTTGGCGATGCCCTTCTGGGCGGAGTCGAGCTCGGCCGCGGGCACGCCCTGCCGGGTGAGCTTGTCGAACTCCTCGAGGGCGGCGGCCATCCCCTTGGCCGCGTTCTGCGGGGCCAGCAGGGCGCCGGCGCCGAGCACGGCCGTCTCGTCGAGCGGGTCGGCCTGATAGAAGGAGAACGCGCCGTAGGACAGGCCATCTTTCTGGCGCAGCCGGCTCAGCAGCCGGGACACGAAGCCTCCGCCTCCGAGCACGTAGTTGGCCGCCGTCATCGCCGGATAGTCGGGGCTGTCGTCGCGCATGGGGACGGCATAGCCCATGACGATGAGCGCGTTCTCCTTGTCGGGCGTGTCGATGAACTGCTCGCCGGGCTTCGTCGGGATGTACTTGGCCGCGATGCGCACGAAGGGCCGCGGCGACTTCCAGTCGCCCCAGCCGCGCTCCAGCCACGGCTGCACCGCCGCCGGGTCGAAGTCGCCGACGATGGTGAGCGTCGCGTCGCTCATGCCCAGCCAGCCGTGCAGGCGCCTGACCTGGGCGAGACCGAGGGCCTTGGTCGCGGCAATCTCCTCGTCGATGGTCGGCACGTAGGACGGGTGGTCCGCCGGGTAGGGAGTGATCGCGCGCTGGAAGGCGACGAACGCCTGCGACTCCGGCCTGGAGCGCTGCTCCTCGAGCTGGGCCAGCTGCTCCTTGATCGCGACCGAGAACTGGTCGGCCGGGAAGCTCGGGCTGTGCAGCACCTCGTCCACCAGGCTCAGCACCTGGGGCAGCGTGTCGCGCACGGTCGTGACGTTCACGGTCAGCTCGCCGGGCTGGGACGAGAAGTTGACCTGGGCCTCGAGGCGGTCCCACTCGTCCTTGAGCTGCTGAAAGCTGTGCTTGCGCGTCCCGCGCCGCATCATGTCGGCCAGCAGGCCGGCCGCGACGCGCCGCCCGGTCAGGTCCTTCTCGGTTCCGAAGCGCACCGTCAGGCGCGCGCGCACCACGTCGCCGCGCGTCTCCTTGGCCAGAAGGGCGACCTTCATGCCCGACTTCAGGGTCGAGCGCTTCGTCCGCTTCTCGATGTTGGCGACCGTGGCCGCGAACACCTCGCCCTCGGCGATGGCCTTTCCTCCCTTGTAGTCCCGCAGCATCGCCGCGACGTCGGGCGCCTGCTCGAGCGGCGCGCGGACCGGCTCCGAGGTGGGCAGGAACAGGCCGACCGTCCGGTTGGACGACACCAGGTAGCGAGCCGCGACCTTTCGCACCTGATCGACGGTGAGCTTGTCAACCTGGTCGCGGTGCAGGAAGACGAGACGCCAGTCGCCGGTCGCGATCGCCTCCGATAGCTCGGTCGCGATCGCCTGGCTGTTGGTGAAGGCCAGCTTGAACGCGCGGCGGTACTTGGCGCGGAAGCGGGCCACCTCCTTCTCGGTGATCTTGCTGGTGGCGAGACCCTCGATGAGTGAGGTCATCCTGTCGCGTACGCGCTCGAGCGGCTTGCCGGTCCGGACCTTGGCGGTGATCTCGAGGATGCCGGGGTCATGCAGGGAGAGCGTGCCCGCCTGCACCTCGGCGGCCATCCCGGACTGGACGAGAGCCTTGTAGAGGCGGCCCGACGGCTCCGCGGTCAGGATGTCGGCGATCGCCTCGATGGCGGCGAACGACTCCTCGGCGCCGGCCGGCCCGTGATAGAGCAGTCCGACCATCTGGATGTCGCCGCCGCGCCGCAGGGTGACGACGCGCTCGCCGTCCTGGACCGGCTCGACGGTGTAGGTCGCCGGCAGGGGATGCGCCGGCCGCGCGATCGCGCCGAAGCTCCCGTTGATGAGCTCGAGCGTGCGGGTCGGCTCGAACCTGCCCGCGACGACAAGGATGGCGTTGTCGGGCCGGTAGTACTTCTTGTAGAAGGCGCGCAGCCTGTCGGCGGGGACGCGCTCGATGTCCGCGCGCGAGCCAATCGTCGACTTGCCGTAGTTGTGCCACAGGAACGCCGTCGAACCAGATGCGCTCGGACAGGACCAGCGCCGGGTCGTTCTCACCCAGCTCGAACTCGTTGCGCACGACCGAGAACTCGGACTTGAGGTCGTTGGGGGCGATGCTGGCGTTGACCATGCGGTCCGCCTCCATCGCGAGCGCCCAGGGCAGGTTGTCGCCGCTGGCCGCGAGCGTCTCGTAGTAGTTGGTGCGGTCGTACCAGGTCGAACGCGTTGTTGTCGGCGCCGCGCTGGGTGAGCTCCTCCCACAGCTTCGGGTGGCGGGGCGAGCCCTTGAACAGCATGTGCTCGAGCAGGTGCGCCATGCCGGTCTCGCCGTAACCCTCGTGGCGCGAGCCGACCATGTAAGTGACGTTGACCGTCACCTTGTCCTGGCTGGGATCCGGGAACAGCAGCACGCGCATGCCGTTGTCGAGCGCGTACTCGGTGATGCCCTCGATCGCCACCACCTGGCGGGGCGCGGCCGGCGGCGTCGCCGCAGCTGACGGAGCGGCGCTACCCGACGAGGACGACCCGGCCGGCCCGGCCGCGGAGGTCTTCGCGGCCGTGCAGGCTGGCAGAGCGAGGAGAGCGACAGCGGCGAGGAGAACGACGCCGAATCGAGCGAGACATGGCGGCCTTCTACCACGCGGGATCGGCCGGGGCCCGCCGCTCCGCCTGTCTCTTGCTGCCCGCCGGGCTGCCCGGCTACGTGCCCGGAAGCAGCCGGCCGCGCACCTCGACGAAGGCGGCCACCGCCCGGTCGATCTCCTCGGCGGTGTGGGCGGCCGACAGCTGGACCCGGATGCGCGCCTTGCCCTTGGGCACCACCGGGTACGAGAAGCCGATCACGTAGATGCCGAGGTCGAGCAGCGCGCGCGCGAACTCGACCGCCAGCTTGGCCTCGCCCAGCATGATGGGGACGATCGGGTGCACGCCGGGCCGGATGTCGAAGCCGGCGTCGGTCATGGCCCGGCGGAAGCGCGCCGTGTTGGCCTCCAGGCGATCGCGCAGCTCGGTCGACTCGCTGAGCAGCGCCAGCACGGCCAGGCTGCCGGCCACGATCGGCGGCGCCAGCGTGTTGGAGAAGAGGTACGGCCGGCTGCGGTTGCGCAGCAGATCGATGATCTCGCGCCGCGCGCTGGTGAAGCCGCCCGACGCGCCGCCCAGCGCCTTGCCGAGCGTGGATGTGATGATGTCGATGCGGCCCATGACGCCGCGGTGCTCGTGGGTGCCGCGCCCGGTCTTGCCCATGAAGCCGGTGGCGTGGCTGTCGTCGACCATGACCAGCGCGCCGTGGCGATCGGCCAGGTCGCAGATGGCGTCGAGCCGGGCCACGTCGCCGTCCATGCTGAACACGCCGTCGGTGGCGATGAGGCGCACGCGCGCCTTCTGCGTCGCCTTCAGCTGGTCCTCGAGCTGGTCGAGGTCGTCGTGCTCGAAGCGGTGGCGCTCCGCCTTGCACAGGCGGATGCCGTCGATGACCGACGCGTGGTTGAGCGAGTCGGAGAGGACCGCGTCCTCCTCGCCCAGCAGCGTCTCGAACAGGCCGCCGTTGGCGTCGAAGCAGGACGTGTAGAGGATCGTGTCCTCGGTGCCGAGGAACGCGCTCAGCGCCGCCTCCAGCTGCTTGTGGCGGTCCTGGGTGCCGCAGATGAAGCGCACGCTGGACAGGCCGTAGCCGCGCTCGTCGAGCGACGCGCGCGCGGCCGCGATGACCGCCGGGTGGCTGGACAGGCCGAGGTAGTTGTTGGCGCAGAAGTTGACGACCGTGCGCCCGCCGACCCGGATCTCGGCCGCCTGCGGCGACTCGATGATGCGCTCGTCCTTCCACAGGCCGCTCTGCCGGATCTCGTCGAGGATGCCCGCGAAGTGGGCTCTGGCTTGCTCGAACATGGGTCCCCTCTACTTGGCGTTGCCGTTGCCGTTGTCGCTGCCGAGCATCTCGCGGATGCGGGGCACCAGGTCGTCTGACATCTGCTCCAGGTCGAACTCCGGCTTCCAGCCCCAGTCGCTGCGCGCGTTGGTGTCGTCGAGGATACGCGGCCACGAGTCGAGGATGGCCTGCCGGCGCGGGTCGGGCCGGAACGAGATCTTGGCCCGCGGCACCCGCTTGATCACGCTGGCCGCGATCTCGTCGGCGCGCGGGCTGAACGCGGCGATGTTGTAGACGCGCCGCGTGAGCCCGGTGGCGTCGGCGTCGGACAGCTCGACCAGGGCGCGCAGCGCGTCCGGCATGTACATGAGCGGGATGACCGTGTCGCGGCGGCAGAACGCCTCGTACGCCCCGATGCGCACCGCGTCCACGTACATGAAGAGGGCGTAGTCGCTGGTGCCGCCGCCCGGCAAGCGACGCGCTGATGAGGCCGGGGAAGCGCACGGCGCGGAAGTCGAAGCCGTAGCGCCGGTGATAGTAGGAGCCGAGCAGCTCGCCGGACGCCTTGTTGACGCCGTACATCGTCGTCGGGTGGCGCGGCGCCTCGTCGCTGGTCGGCGTCTCGGTGTGCGTGTCCGGCCCGAACACCGCGATGCTCGATGTGAAGATGAGCTGGCCGACGCCGGTCTCGCGGCACGCCTCGAGCACGTTGTAGGTGCCGACCTCGTTGACCCGGTAGGTCGTCTGCGGGATCTCCTCGCCGCGCGCGCTCAGGATGGCGGCCAGGTGGAAGACGCGGTCGGGCCTGACCTGGCGCATGAGCGCCAGCACCGCGCTGGCGTCGGTGACGTCGAGGTGGTGCCAGGCCACGTCCGCGGACGCGGGCACCCGGTCGGGGCGCACCGCCACGTCGGTCGCGATGACCTGGTAGCCGCGGCGCTGGAAGGTGGTGACGAGGTCGCCGCCGATCTGGCCGCCGGCACCGGTGATGAGGACGCGCATGCCCGCGCATCATCGGCGAAAGGCGCGGGCGACTCAACCGCGCGAGCGCCACGCCGCGGCCGCCTCGAGCCCGAGCAGGCCGAAGCGGGGCAGGTAGTCGCGCTCGACGGTGCGGCGCAGGATGGCGGCGTAATCGCTGGCCGGCGCCAGCCCCCACTCGCGCTCCTGCTCGCTGAGCGGCTCGTTCGGCGCCAGCGGCGCGCCGACCTCGCCGTAGGTGCGCTCGACACGCGCGAACATGGCCGGCAGCTCCAGCTCGACCGCGCGGCGGCGGTAGCCGTGCGCGTCCGACTCGAGCAGCCACTCGATCAGGGTCCAGCCGTAGTCGCGGTGGCGCACCTCGTCGCGCAGGATGCGGTCGAGCGCGCGGCGGGCCGCCGGCTGACTCGCGATCTGGCGGAAGTGGCTGAACAGCGCCGACGGCGACGGTCTCGCCCAGACAGAACATCTCGGTGGCCACGCAGACAAGGTTGACGTCGAGCGCCTCGCCCCGGCGCGGCAGGGCCAGCCGGTTGAGGTCGATGGTCGGGGGCTCCACGCCGCCGGCCGCGCCGTAGACGTCGAAGCTCAGCTCCGAGTGCACCAGCTCGTCCTCGGCCATGCGCAGGCCCTCGCGGATGAGGTCGGGCGAGGCGGCCAGCTGGGTCAGCCACAGAGTGAGGTGCTGCGTGAACGCGGCCGAGCGGTACTCCGCTTCGACTCGTCGCCGCCATTCCTCCTGCACGCGCGCGGAGGCGGTCATGCGATCACTCGATCAGGACGCCCGACGACCGACGTACGCGCGCACGCCCGCGCAACCTCCGCCGAGCGCGCAGGTGATGGCGAACGGGTCCGCGATGGATCGTCGTCGCCTCGTCCGGCGCTCTGAAAAGGTTTTCATGCGCTCGACCCTACGCCGCTCGGCCCGGGTCTAGCCAGAGGCGAGCAGCGACCACAGCGGAGCACAAGCAGACTCGCGAGCGAGTCTGTGCGTGCGAGTGCCGTCGATTACTCTCACAAGGAGACTGTTTCGACGAAGAGACTCGCGCGCAGCTCTGCGCTTCGGATCGGTAGCAGAACGGACCATCGCGCTTCTCAACTGCTCGAAGATGCTGCGCACCGATGGCACGCAACTTGAGTGTTTCGCGGCTCCGAGGGATCCGGGCGCGGGACCATCGCGCCTGCGCCGGGGGGCGGACGATCTCTGCGCCACTGCCGTTCACGAGGCGCGCGACTCTTGCACAGAGATGCTGCTGTATCGGGATTCCCAGTTCCATGCCGGATGAGACATCATGAGAGCGTTCTCGATGGCAGCCCCCCGTCGCCAGGATGAAAGCCCCGTGCCCGCCCATGGCAGCACGCCCGGCGACCGGCAGGGCATCCGCCAGATCATGACCGCCGAGATCGCGTGCGTGGACGAGACCGCCTCGCTCGACGACCTCCGCGAGCTCCTGCTCGAGCGCGGCCAGCACGTGCGTGCCGGTCGTCGCGCGCGAGGGCCGTCCGGTCGGCGTCGTCACGCAGACCGATCTCCTGCGCACGATCAGCGAGGCGGACACGGTCGAGCGGCGGCCGCCCACCGGCGACCCGCGCGATCGCACCGCGGGGGACATCATGACCGCGCTCGTGTTCGCCCTGCCGGTCACCGCATCGGTGGAGCAGGCGGCCGCGCTGATGGCCTACGAGGGCGTCGAGCAGATCGTCGTGACCGGCATGCGCGGCGAGTTCGCCGGCGTGGTTCGCGCGCTGGACGTGGCTCGCCGCTGCGCCCGATCCGCCGGATACCTGGTCGATCGCGAGGAGTAGCCGGAGGCCGCGTCACGCGGCGCCGGCGGCATTCTCGCAACCTGCGCCCGCGAATGCGCGGGGTGAGGGCCGTGCGCCGCGTTATGATTGAGATGCGCCGGCAACCGATCGGGCGCGGCATCGGCATCGCATGCAGGACTTCTTCCTCGGCTGGGGCTTCACCGCGGTCGCACTCGGGTTCATCACCCTCGTGTTCTTCATCGCGCTCGCGCGCCTGGCCAGCGAGCTGGCTACATCCGCGACCTGACCGACTACCTCGGCTACGACCTTGTCGCGCACAGCGAGGGAGGCTCGGCAGCGCGCAAGCCGCCGCCCAGCCTGCGCCTCGACGAGATTCGCGATCAGGTGAACCAGGTCGCCGAGGCGACCGATCTGGTCTGGGCGCTCAAGCAGGTGCGCGGCTGGCAGATGCGGGCGCAGCGGCTCGAGCCGGCGCTGGCCTTCTGGGTCGATCTCCTGCGCCAGCTCGGCCTGCTCGGCACCGTCGTCGGTCTCGGCCTGTCGATGCTGATCGAGCGCACCGACGTCACCAAGCTGCTCGGCCCGCTCGGGCTGGCCGTGTGGACCACGGTCTTCGGCCTGGCCTTCAGCATCTGGCTGAGCGCGCAGTACAGCGGCAAGGTGGCCGCCTGGGCCGACGCCCTGGAGAAGAACATCGAGGCGTGGGAGGCGAGGCGCCGCCCGCAGCGGAGAGCGCCATGAGGGCGCGGCGGTCGGTGCAGTACGCGCCGCTCACGTCGCTGCTCGACGTGATGTTCATCCTCGTCTTCGCGTCGCTCATCCACAGCGCCGCGCTCGAGAAGAAGCACAGCCTGGCCGCGACCGAGAAGCCGGCGGTCGTGCCGGCGCCGGTGACGAAGCCGGCAACGACGCCGGGCCGGCGCAGCCGGTCGACCCGGCGGTGCAGGCGGCGCGCGATGCCGAGGAGCTGCGCCGCGCGGCGCTGGCCCAGCTGCTCACCGGGCTCGAGGGGCGAAGCCCGGTCGTCGCGCGCGTCGGGCGCGACGGCATGCTGCGCGCGCTCGACCGGGTGAGCGACGGGCGCGTGGTGTCTGCGCCGCTCGGCCTCCCGCTGGTGGAGCGGGTGCCGGATCCGGACGTCGCGCTGGTCTATCTCGGCGAGCGCCACGACGGCCCGCACCTGTGCAGCCTGCTCCGGCTCCACATCGGCGCGCGCGATCTCTCCGACACATCTGATCATCGTGGCGCCCGAGGTCCCGCTCGCTCAGCTCTCGGTCGCCCTCGCGCGCGGACTGCAGCGCGACGCCGAGCGCTGTCTGGCCGATCAGCGCGGCATCGCGGTGATCGTCGATCCCAGGGCGGCCCGGGCCGCACCGAAGCAAGGAGGTACTCCGATGATGAGACAGCGCGGTCAGCCGCGGCGATTCAGGCCGTTCTTCACCCTCGTGCTCGCTTGCCATGGTGGCGGGCGCGATCCTGTACATGCGCTGCGGCGATGACTTGGGGCTGGGCGGCGGCGACAGGCGGCGGCGTCGGCGACGGCAAGGGCGGTTCGGGCGACGTGGCCGACCGCGACGGCGATCGCAGCGACAAGCCGGGCGACAAGTCGGACGTGCGCCCCGCCGTCGGGAGCGCGGCGCGCAAGCAGCAGCGCTGCGTGCTGCGGCTCGACGCCGGCGGGCTGACCCTCGACGGCGAGCCGACCGCCGTGGAGAAGGCGGTGAGCAAGTGCAAGGAGGCGGGCGGGGCGGAGCTGACCGTCACCGGCGACGCGCTCTTCGGCGAGAGCGAGAAGATCCGCAAGGCGCTCGAGGAGGGCGGAGTCGAGGTCTTCGTGCGCGAGGGGGCCGCTCCCGAAAGGTAACAGTCTCCGCAGCGCCGCTTCCGTGGACGCACCACGACACGGCGTTGTGCGTTACAGGTGCGTGATTGAAAGCAGTTTGAATTACACAAAAGTCTCCTGGTAAGGTCGCCCGATGCCCCATATAGTCGCCCCTGTGGGGCCTGTCCAGCGAAGGGAATCCCGCCGCAACAAGCGGCGCCCGACGTGCTGGGTCGCACAGTGTCGGGTGGGCGGACGGCTGGTCCCGGGCGCGGTCCTCGACATCACCCGCCGGGGGGCCTTCTTCTGCCCCGAGGAGGGGCAGCCGCTGGCGCTCGCCGTCGGACAGATCGTGATGATCACCTTCGAGAGCGAGCCGACCCTGGCCGGCATCGAGGTGCCGTGTCGAGTGCGCTGGGTCGGTGTCAGCGCCGAGCACGGCCGGCACGGCTTCGGCCTCGAGTTCGGCGGCGCCGCGTCGAGCCAGTAGCCCGGCACGTCGACCAGACGCTCTCCGGAGCTCAGGGCTTGAGGCGCGCCACGACGTGATCGCCGGCGGGCGAGAGGTGGAAGCTGTAGGTGACGATCGCCGGGCGCTCGGGCGCCGCGCCGGCGGTCAAGCCGACGAGCTTCTCCTCCATGCACTTCCGCTCGGGCCTGTGGAGCTGCTGGACGGCGCCGAAGTAGACGCGGCGCGAGAGTCCGGACCCGGCGTCGTACAGCAGCGAGGCGCCGAACTGGGCGCTGCGATCGGCGGCGACGCAGGCGCGCACCGCGGCCAGGGCGATGTCGCCGCCGGTCGACGGATCGAACGGGCCGGTCGCCTTCGCGGCTGCCGGCTCGGCTGCTCTCGCCGGTCGCCGGCTCGGCGCACGGCATCGCGACCGGCATCGCGACCGCGCTCGGCGCCGCTGGCTGCGAGGCGCGACGCCAGCTGGGCGGTCGCGGTCGGGATCCGGCGACGTCTTCGCGGTCAGGTCTGCCGGCTGCACGGCCGGCAGGGTTGGCTCGGGCGGCCGGCGCCGGGGTGGCGCTCGCGCGCTTGTCGGGCCACGCGGCCAGGAACACGAGCGACGTCACCGCCGCGCCGGCGACCACGCCGGCGAACGCCCACGCGCCGGGCGGGAGCCGCGTGCGCGCAGCTCTGGCGCGCACCGGCGGGGCGACATCAGCCCGGGCGGGCTCCTCCTCGGCGGGCTCGGCACGCACGGCCGAGTGGCGGCCCGACATGCTGGCCATGCGCGGCAGCTCGATCGATGGCGACGGCGCGCGGCGGCGGCCGGTCGGCGGCCGCCAGCGACTCGCGGGGGAGCGCGGGCAGCGGCCGCGTGCGCAGCGGGACGCTCCCGTTGCCGGGCGCGCGCGCGTAGCCGATGAAGGCGTGCAGCTGCAGGCGCAGATCGGCCAGCGTGTTCCAGCGCTCCTCCGGGAACGGGCCCATCGCCTTGAGCAGCACGGCGCGCAGCTCCGCCGGGACGCGCGGGAAGTAGTTCACGCCGGAGGCCATCTCGCCGCGCTGGATGCGGGCCAGCCGCTGCGGATTGCCCTCGGCGCCGAACGGGTGGCGCCCGGTCAGCTTCTCGAACAGCAGCACGCCGACGGAGAAGACCAGCGAGCGCTCGTCCACCTGCTCGCCGCGCGCCTGCTCCGGCGAGGCGTAGAGCAGGTCGCCCTGCACCTCGTGCTGGCGCAGCAGGGTCAGGAAGTTGACCGTGCTGGCCGACAGATCGCGGCCGACCTTGCCGGCCTCGAGCGCGTCGAGCACCGCAAGCACGTGCTCGACCACCGCCACCGGCTCGGTCGAGTCGGTCATCCCCTCCATCCCGCGCGCCAGGCTCCAGAACCGCTCGGCCAGCGTCTCGGGCGACTTGATCTCGCCCCCCATCCCCTCGCTTCCGATGGTACGCCGGTCCGCGGCCCGCGGTCGAGATCGACTCACGCTTCGATCGAGCGCGGCTCGCCGCGCCGCGCTCACGCCGCGATCGATTCTGTGTTCCAGTCGTGTGGGCTTACGCGCCGAGGGGGCGAGCGTCTCCTACATGTTCGCTCTCGATCGCGTCGGTGAACGCGCCGAGCGCGCCTCGGCGCGCGAGGCGACGGCAGAGTCCGCGTGCGCGCGTGATATCATCTCGAGCTGTCTGCGCTCGGCGTCGTCGAGCACTTCGCTCCACCGCGCCGCCCTCTGCGAACGGACACCTCCCGAGATGCTCGACCAGGGGCAGAAGACCGCCACTCCATCGCCGCCGAGCGGACCGGAGCGCGTGGGCCGCTACGAGCTCGTCGAGCGCATCGGCGATGGCGGCATGGCCGAGGTCCACCTCGCGCGCCGTCTCGGCGTGCTTCCGTTCCAGCGACCGATCGCGGTGGTCAAGAAGATCCACGCGCACGCTGGCCCGCAACCAGCAGTTCATCGACCTCCTGCTCGACGAGGCGCGGGTGTCGGCGCTCATCAAGCACCCGCGCGTGATCGACATGTACGACGTCGGCGTCTCGCGCGGCGTCTACTTCATCGCCACCGAGCACCTGAGCGGCCAGCCGCTGTCCGCGCGTGCTCGCGCGCGCCGCGGCGGCGAGACCGCACGCGGCACCGGGCGCTTCCTCGACGTCTACTCGACCGCGCGCATCATCGCGGACGCGGCCGACGGGCTGCACGCGGCCCACGAGCTGCGCAGCCTGACCGGCCGCCCGATCGAGATGGTGCACCGCGACGTCACGCCGAAGAACATCATCGTGCTCTACGACGGCAGCGTGAAGCTGCGTCGACGTCGGCATCGCGCGGGCGTGGGCGGCGGTGCCGGAGCGAGATCGCGCGACCGGCTACCTGGCGCCCGAGCAGATGGACCGCGGCACCATCGACCGGCGCACGGACATCTTCTCGCTCGGCGTGGTGATGTGGGAGGCGCTGGCCGGCGCCCGGCTGTTCGACGCCGGCAGCGCCGCCGCCGCGCTGAGGCAGATCCGGCGCGGCGGCATGAAGCCGCCGTCGGCGCACCGGCCCGAGGTGCCGCGACGCGCTCGACAAGATCTGCATGCGCGCGCTGGCCGCCGACCCCGGAGAGCGCTTTCAGACCGCCAGCGAGATGCGGGCCGCGCTCGAGTCGCTGCTCGACGACACCAGCTTCCGGCGCACGTCCGGCGGCGTGGCCGCCTTCATGGCCGACGTGTTCGCCGCCGAGCGACGACGCCCACCACGAGCAGGTCGAGCGCGCCAGCGAGGCGGTGCCGCAGCGCGACGTCGAACGCAAGCCTCCATCGGTCGTGCGCGAGACGGCGGAGGCAGAGAGCTCCGACACGCTCGTGCGCATGCCGGACGAGCTGCCCGGGGCGCCCATGGCGCTGGGCAGCCAGCACATCCCGTTGCCGGCGCCGCCCGATGCGGAGGCCAGGCCGGTGGTGCCGCCGCCCGAGCCGCTTCCGCGCGAGCGCGCGGCGGCGCGGCGGCGGGCGAGCGCGGCGCTGGCGGCCGCCGCGCGGTCGGCGCCGCTGCCGGCGTCTGGACCGCCCTGGGCACGTGGGAGCGGCGCGCCGCCGAGTCCGACGGCGCCGGTCGCTGGATCGGAGAGCCCGATGGACCCGGGGAGCGGCGTGCCGCCCAACGAGGCGACGGTCCCGGGGGCGCTGTCGTCGGGCGCGGCGCCGCCCGGCAGCAGCGCGACGTCGGCGCCGCCGGCGACGGGCATCGGCGGCCTGTTCCGAGGCGCCTCGTCGAGCGAGTCGGGGCCGTCCGAGTCGGGCGCATCGAGCGAGTCGGGTGCGTCGTCGAGGCCGCGCGGCAAGGGGCGTCCCGGTCGCATCGACTCGATCGCGGACGCGTGGACCGATCGCAGACAGCAAGGCGTCCGGCCGCTCGCTGCCGCTTCCGGCGCCGCCCAAGGTCGCTTTCGGGACCCACTCGGAGGTCGTCCTCGGTCGGCGCCGAGCCGGAGGAGGACGACGACGACTTCACCGTCGTCGATCCGGACAGGTCGCCCCGCTCGTTCGACTCGGGATCCACCTCCGCGATCGGTGCCCACAAGAGGGCGACGTCGAAGGTGGACGACGACGACGACATCAAGCCGATCCTGACCGGCCACCGCTCGCGCCGGATCTGGACCGCGGCCCTGGTCGCCGTGGGCGCGACCGGCCTTGTCTCGGCGCTGGTCTACACGGCGCTGGGCGGCGGCGAGCGCCCCCTGGCCGGCCAGGGGGCGATCCTCTCGCCGGAGGCGCAGGGCTCGCGCCCGCTGTTCGACACGGTGCCCGCAGCGCCGGAGGCGATCGAAGCCGCGCCGCCGGAGTCGGGCAAGGCCACCGAGCCCGCCCCGTCCGCCCAGCCGAGGCTCGCCGCGGCTGCAGCGCCGCGCGCCGAGCCGAGTCCGGCCCCGGCATCGGGCCGCGATCCGGGCACGCGGCCCGCGCCTGCATCGCCGCCATCGTCGTCAGCGTCATCGACGCCGTCGACGCGGCGGGCGCCGTCGCCATCGACGCCACCTGCATCGCCGTCATCGACGCCGGTGCCGACCCGGCCGGCGTCTCCCGCGCGGGTCACCGCTCCGCCGCGCGCTCCTTCTCCGCCGCGGGTCGCCGCCGCCCCGGACGCGACGGACGCGCCGGCCGCGGAGGACGACGACAGGGCCGACCGGCCCGCCGAGCCAGACCGCCGCACGCGCCCACCGCCGGCGCGCAAGCTGACCCGGCCGGAGCCGGCGGTCGAACCCGGACGATCTCTACCGCGACGGCGCCCGCCTCTATCTCGACGGCAAGCTCGACGAGGCGCGCCGCAAGTTCCAGACCGCCATCGACGGCGCCCCGCGTTTCGCGCCGGCTCATCGCGGTCTCGGTCTGGTGTACGAGCGCATGGGTCAGAAAGGGCGCGCCATTCGCTCGTGGCAGGCCTATCTCCGGATCTCTCCGGGGGCCCCCGACGCCGAGCTGGTCCGCGCTCGCATCGAACGCCTGAGCAGGTGACACCCCGTTCCACCACCGCCGTCCATTCTCCTCGCCGAGCCGCGCGAGCGAGCGCCGCTGCCGTCGCGGTCGCGCTGGTCTTCGCCGCCGGGCCCGCGCTGGCTCAGGACAGCTCTCCGGTCGTGCTCGCGTCCTTCGCCGGCCAGCTGCCCGGCGAGCTCGCCGCACTGCCGGAGCGCCTGACCGCCGCCATGGCCGACGTCCTGCGCGACGGCCGCAGCAAGGTAACCCGCGCGCCGCTCGGCGACCTGCTCGCGGTGGCCGGCTGCGCCGACGCCAGCGACGACTGTCTGCAGCAGGCGCGTGCACTGCTCGAGGCCGGCCGTGTGGTGGCCGGCGACGTCGAGCCGGCCGGAGCCGGACGCGTGCGTGTTCGCCTCCGACTCATCGCCGCGCGCCAGCGGACGCGCGGTCGCACTATCCTGCTCGCGGGGAGCAGCGCCGCCGCGCTCGAGGCCGACTTCCGCGTCCAGGCGGCCGCCTTCTGGCGCGACCCGGATGCGAAGCCTGCATCGACGGCGTCCACAGGCGCGACGACACCGAAGCGCGCCACGGCGCCGGCTCGCCCCGCCGCGACGAGCCCGGCTCCGCCGACGCGCGCAACGACAGCGAGACGCGCCACGGCACCAACCCGCCCGATCGCGACGGGCCAGCCTCCGCTCCGCGCATCGGCCTCCGGTACGACCGCCGACGACCCGCCGGCGCGCGCCGATCTCGCCGTCGCGCCGCCCGATGACGGCGAGGCCGGATTCTCGGCTCGCCGGGTCAGGCCGATCGCCTGGGGCGTGGCCGGCGGCGGCGCCGGCCTGGCCGCGATCGGCGGCCTGCTGCTCCTGGCCGCTGCCGACAAGCAGAACCAGATCGACGACGCGCCGACCGACAGCCCCGCCGATCTCGAGGCCCTTGTCGACCTCGAGGAGAGCGGGAGCACCTACGCCAGCGTGGGCACCGTCCTGATCGTCGTCGGCGCGGTCAGCGCGGCGGCGGGCGTCGCGCTCGTCGTCAAGCAGGGCCGCGAGGTCGAGCAACGAACGCGCCCTCACCCTGTCTCCGTCGCTCGTGCCCGGCGGCGCCGGCGCCGTCCTCACCTGGCGGGGCGGACCATGAGCCGCTCTCTTCCCGCCATCGCTGTCGCGGCGCTGCTCGCCTGGGCCACCGCCTGCTCCATCGACACGCGCTCCGAGCTTTTCCGCTGCGACGGAGTCGGCGGCTGTCCGTCCGGCCGCGTGTGCCAGAGCGGCTGGTGCGTGGCGTCCGCCACCGGCGACGACGCCGGCGGTGGAAGCGTCACCGACTCGGGCGTCGACATCGCCGACGCCGGGGCCGCGCCCCAGGACAGCGCCCCCCCGGTCCCTGACGCCGGCGACCCGGACGCCCCGGGCTGCCCGGCGGTGTGCAGCGAGTGCGTCGACGACCGCTGCATCATCGACTGCACCGACGACGGATCGTGCGAGGACCGGGTGGTGTGCCCGCCCGGCCTGGCCTGCACGGTCCTTTGCGACGGCATCCAGTCGTGCGAGGGCGGCATCGACTGCACCGCCGCCACCTCGTGCGACCTGAGCTGCACCTCGCGCGAGGCGTGCGCCGGTTCGATCGAGTGCGGGGCCGGTCTGTGCACGGTCGAGTGCAGCGCGCGCGATACGTGTGGTGGCGGCCTCGACTGCACCCTGTCGTGCTCCTGCGACACGCGCTGCAGCGGGACGAACGCGTGCGACCCGGAGCCGGAGTGTCCGGCCCCGCTGCTCGAGTGCACCGACGGCTTCGACTGCAATTCGACGCTGCTCGGCTGCCGCACCTGCGAGTAGCCGGCAGCGTCGAGCGCGTCGCTACCGCTCCTCGTCCTTCCACACGGGCTGGAACGAGTCGTCGTCGACGATGGTCTCGAGCGGCTGCGTGGCCTCGATCCGCGGCGGGGTCGCGCCGCTGTAGCGGCCGTCTCCCTCCTCGAGATCGACGTCGACCGGCTCCTCCTCGGCGGGGCGTTGCCACTCGCCGCGCACCGGCTCCACCGGCCGCGTCTGCGCATCCTCGCCGTCGTCGGACGCCTCGGCCTGGCTGCCCCCGCGCGTCGGGCTGCCCAGGCGCCAGTTGAGGTCGATCGCCTGGCGCACCCACCGGCCGATCGCCTCGTCGTCGACGTCGTCGATGCTGCGCAGCGCGAGGTGCTTCATCCGGTCACCGTCGCCCTGGAGGCGCTCGTCCGGATCGTCGAGCTCGGTGCCGCGCCAGAAGCCGAAGGTGATGTGCCCGGTGTTGGCCTTGAAGTAACAGAACGGCCCGTTGTCCTCGTAGACCGGCTGGCCCCACTTGATCGACTCGGTGGCCGACGGCGCGGCGCCCGTGACCAGGTGGCGGAGCCGCGCGGCCACCTCGGCCAGCGGCCCGTCCAGGCCGGCCACGTAGGCATCGACCGTGGTCTCTCTCGAACCGGTCCTGCCGCCCTTGGTGGACGCTCTGCGCACCGGGACACGTCGCGCCGGCGCCCGCGTCTTCTTCGCCGGGACCCTGGCAGCGCTTCCCGTCTTCTTCGGCTTTGCCCCCATGGTGTCACCTCGCTCGAATCATCGACCGCGCCGCATTCTAGCCCTCCCCGCCGACACTCGACAGGCGCCGCATCACCGGAGCCGCGCGGCCTCCGCAGGCATAACTAGTCTATTGAATCCAGATGGTTGAGACCTGTCAAACGGGCGCGCGGATCACCGGTCGCGGCCGACCGCGGCGAGCGTGGGGCCGGGGACGTCGCCCAGCAGGCGCCGCAGCCGCGCCATGTTGAGCGGCTTGACCATGTACTCGTCGAAGCCGGCGGCCAGCGCGCGCGCGCCGTCATGCCTCTGCCCGTAGCCGGACATCGCGATCAGGCTGACCTCCGGCGGCAGCGAGCGGCGCAGGGCCCGCGCCACGTCGGACCCGTCGCCATCCGGGAGCCCGATGTCGATGAGGGCCACGTCGGGCGGCCGCACGGCGGCCTTGGCCAGCGCCGACGACGCGGTGCCGGCCAGGTCGACCTCGAAGCCCCACCCGCTCAGGATCTCGAGGAGCAGTCCGCTGAGGTCGTCGTTGTCCTCGACCAGGAGCAGTCGTCGGCGCGACTGCGGCGCGGTCTGGTCCGCCCGCAGCACCGGGAGGTCGTTCTCGGTCCCGCGCACCCGCTCACGCAGCGGTGCGGGCGCGGCGTGGCGGCGGCGTGGCGCCGGCGCGCCGACCGGCGGCAGCCCGTCGGCCGGCCGCGCCGTCGCGCGCGCCATCTCGAGCAGCTCGAGCACCACGGCGCTCAGCTGGCCGGTCTGTCGCTCGAGGATGGAGAGCGGATTGTCGAGGCGCTGGTCGCCCAGCTCGCGTATCGAGTGGACCGCCAGCTCGATGGCCGCCAGCGGGTTGCGCATCTCGTGACCCAGCCAGTCGAGCAGCGTCTGCTCGCGCGGCTCGCTCGCGGCGCCTCCGGGGGCGGTCGCAACCGACTCCTCCGCCGTGATCTGCCCGTCGGCAGACCCGTCCTGGCTCTCGGTCTCGTCGGAGCCGTTCAGATGACGGCCGCTCGGGTAGTCCACGTCGTCTCTGGCTGTATCGCAACTCGCGTTCCATCAACGTGTTGCTGTCATGTCCGCATTTCCTGCGCCGACCCTTCCAGATCCGCCAGCGAAACGGACACACTGAGGCGATATGCCCCAGGTCCATTCAGCCCCAGCTATCCCGCCAGGGCGCGGATTTGCCACGGTGCGCTTGACCCGGTTGTAGGGGTGATTACGGACTGCACGATGATCGGCGACTCTCGAGGTTTCCCGGTTCACCCGATGCGAGACCGACGCTGGTGGGTTCCTTCCGAGTACCAGGACCAGGCTGAAGGGCCGGCCCAGGCGCGCGCCGAGGAGTCTTCGCGCGCCGAAGCGCCGGCGGCGGATCGCGTGGCCGCGCTCGAGGCCGAGCTGGCCGATCGCGACAGCCGACTGCGCGAGGCGCTCGCGCGCGAACGTGAGGCCACACGCGAGGTGGACCTGGCGCGCCAGCGACTCGAGCGCGACGCGCGCAAGGAGATCGAGCGCTCGCGGCGCGAGCTGGTCGTGGCGCTGTTGCCGGTGCTCGACGACCTCGACCGCGCGATCGCGGCGGCGCGCGAGCGCGGCGAGGCCGAGTCGCTGACGACCGGCGTCGAGCACGTGCGCAGCGGCTTTCTCGATCGGCTGCGCGCCTTCGGCGTCGAGCGCTTCGATCCGACCGGCGAGCCGTTCGATCCGACGCGACATGAAGCGGTCTACGCGGTCGCGGCAAGCGACCTTCACCGCAGCGGACTCATCGTGAAGACGCTGCGTCCCGGTTACGTCACCGACGGAGAAACCATTCGCCCGGCGCAGGTGATCGTTGCCGGGCCCGATTCTCGTTCACGGTTCTGAGGATGCTATGGTCGCCGCTTCCATATGTCCGAGGAGCCCAGATGAAATTGCGTTTGTACGGTCTTGCCTTTGGTCTTCTACTCGCCATCGCTCCCGCTGCTTGCGGTAGCGACGACGAGGGTACGGTGGATGGCGGCGGCGGCTCGACGGCGGACGCCGGCGGCGGCGGTCCCGCGGACGCTGGCACAGGTGGTGACGATGCGGGCGGTGGCGAAGCGGATGCCGGAGGCGACGCGGACGCCGGCGGCGGTGACGACGCGAGTGTCGCGCCGTCGCGGTAGTACCCCAGTAGACGATCGGTCGTCCCTCAGCTGGACGAACCTCTGTCGTGCCGGCGGGGCGGGTCATGCCGCCCCGCCGGATTTCTTTTCGGGCGCAGGCTCCGGCGCCGACGCCGGCTCCGGCTCCGGCTCCGGCTTCCGCTCCGGAACGAACTCCGGCTCGTCGTCCCACTCGGCCAGCCTGATGCCCGCGCGCCCGATCCGCCGCGCCAGGTCGAGGGTGGCGAGGACCGGTCGCACGATCGCCTCGCCCCACGGCCTCACCGCCAGGATGCGCAGCGGGGGCACCTCCACTGCCATGCCGCGCCGCGCCCGGGCCAGCAGCAGCGCGACGGCCAGCAGCCGGGCGATCGCCGACACCGCGAATACGATCAGGTAGGCGTCGCGGTCCTGGCCGAGCGAGGCGAGCAGCGCACCGCCGGCCAGCGAGGCGCCGGCCACGGCCGCCGAGTTGAGGAACTGGAAGGTGGCCAGCAGGCTTGTGCGCTCCGGGTCGTCGCTGACGTCGAGGAAGCTCAGCATCACCGACAGCTCGAACGCCGCCCAGCACATCCCGGCCGCCGCCTGCAGGATGAAGAGGTACGGCAGCGGCAAGCTGGGCCAGAGCAGCGGCAGCGGGGCGATGCCGATCCCGCCGACCGCCATCAGCTGGCGCAGGCCGGCGCGCCGCGCGATGCGGCCGAGCAGCGGGTAGGTCGCGATCTTGCCCGCGAAGTTGGCGGCCAGCAGCGCCATGAAGGCCGCGTACGACACGTCCATCTCGACCAGCAGGAACGGGGTGAAGTAGGGCGACGCCAGGTTTACCGCGAAGTGGACGATCAGGATGGTGGCGATGAGCTCGCGCGACCGGCTGCGCCACGCCCGCACGATCAGGTCGCGTGCGCGGAGCGCGTGCGGGCGCATGCGCCCCGGCGGCACCGACTGGCGCGACAGGAAGAAGGTCGACGTCGCGCGGCCCAGGAACGCGGCGGCGAACAGGATGGCGAACGCGCGCCGATCGGCGCCGGCCGCCTGGAGGATCAGGCCTCCGGCGCCCAGACCGGCGAGCACGCCGAGCTGGGCCACGGCCTGGCGCCGGCCGAAGAAGCTGCCGCGGATGCGCGATGGCACCAGCTGGGTCATCCACGCGTTCCAGCCCGGCCCCGTGGCCAGGCCCGCGGCCCAGTAGACGCCCGCGCACGCGAACAGGAGGATGACCGGCGGATCGGTGGACAGCGCGGCGGCCACCAGCGGCAGGAAGGTGGCCGCCTGGATGCCGGCGCCGAGGACCACGTACGATCGATAGGAGGGGAACCGCGGCAGCAGGCTGGGCGCGACGAGCTGCAGCACGCCGCCGGCCACCATCGGCAGCGCGGCGACCAGACCGGCCAGCACCGGCTGCGCGCCGATGGCCAGGGCGAAGGCGGCCAGGTAGGTCTCGCCCAGGCCGACGTGGACGCTGAAGGCGACGCCGTCGCCGGTGATGTAGCGCAGGTCGCGGCGCAGGCGCGATCGGCTGGCGGATCGAGGATCGGGCGCCGTCACCGCGCCGGTCCCGCCCCGCTGGACAGGCCGGCAGCGCCGGGCCGGCCCCTGCTGCGGCTACGCTCCCCCCTCCCCACGTCACGACCATTCTACGCGGAGAGCGGGCCGGCGACAAAGCGACGCGCCGCGATCACGTCACCGGCGGGGGCGGATCTGCACCGGCATCACCGACGGCACGATCTCCTCGATCTCGACGCCGGACGGGGCCGATGCCTCCAGCGGTCGCTCGCTCAGGCCGGGGCGCGCACCTGACAGATCCACCCACGCCTGCACGTCGCGGCCGCTCAGGGCGTCGAGGCGCGTGCGCGGCCCGCGCAGGTGCACGGCGACGCGGTCCGGATCGGGCGCCTCCGCCTCGACGTTGTCGGGCACGTTGCGCAGCTCGACCGAGACGGTGTGGGTGACGACGGAGCCGGGCTCGCCGACGACCGTGTACCAGGCCGCGACGACGAGCAGGAAGATGCCGACCAGGGCCGCGGCGTTGAAGGTGCGCGTGCGCCGGCGCTCTAGCCCCGCGCCGGTCGACTCGCTGTCGGTCCCGGCGCCGGTGCCGCGCAGGCGCGCGACCAGCCCGGCGGCATCCGCGACCGGATCGACGGCGCGGCCGGCGAACAGGGTCACCCTGCCGCGCTCCTCGCTGACGCAGATCACCGTCGCGTCGCACACCTCGGTCAGGCCGGAGGCGGCGCGGTGGCGGGTGCCGAAGCTCTCGGGCAGCCCGAGCGAGGTGCTGAGCGGCAGAAAGCAGCCGGCCCGGGCGATCCGACCCTCCTCGACGATGGCGGCGCCGTCGTGCATCGGGCTGGTCACGTGGAAGATCGACTCGATCAGCTCGACCGAGGGCAGCGCGTCGATGGTCACGCCGCCGGTCAGGTGCTCGTCGAGCGGATCGTGGTTGGGCACCACCAGCAGCGCGCCCCGGCGCAGGCGCGCGAGCTCGAAGGCGGCCGCGGCGAGGATCTCGGCCGTGCTGACCAGCGGGCGCGGGCCCGCGCCGCCGCGGCGCTCGCGCCAGAGGCGCACCGGGTTGGCCCTGTGCAGGGCGCGCCGGATCTCGTTGCGGAACACGACGACGACGACGAGCGTGGCGACCGCGCCCAGGGCCTGGAGCAGGTAGGCGGTCAGCAGCAGGCCGACCTCGCCGGCGGCGAAGGCGGCGACCGCCAGCCCGAGCATCCCGGCCAGCACCTGCAGCGCGACGGTGCCGCGCAGCCACAGGGTGAGCCGGTAGAGCACGAAGGTCAGGACCAGGACGTTGACGATGTCCTGCCAGCGGATCTGCTGGGTGACGTCGTGGAGCGTGGGCAACGCTGACTCCTGGCTGGGGCCCCTGCGGGGCGCGGCGGTGTCTGGTGTGTCGCGCGGGGGGCTGCGCTCGGTGCTGCTGTGGCAATGGTGGCGCGCTGGAGGCGGGCCACCAAGTCGTTTGATCCTTGGAGGACTCGAAATCCTGGCTTACGATGGTCAGCACGAGCGAACCGGGCGTAGCGACGTCTGCCACGGACCGCGCGCCAGGTCTGGGCGAGCGCGAACGCGAGCGGCTCGTACAGGCGGCGGGGCTCCTGCGCCGGGCCGAGCGCGGCGTGCGGGTGCTGCGCACCGTGTCCTGGCCGCCGCACGTGGCCAGCCGCTTCTTCGAGCGCGGCGCGAGCGAGCTGCCGGAGGTGGAGTACGAGGCGCCGGATCCGGGGCCCGCGCTGGCCGAGGTGGAGGCGGCGCGGCGCCTCATCGACGGGTCGTCGCCGGTGCACCGCTGGCTGCTGCGGGTGGCGCGGTCGATCGCCAGCGGGGCCGAGATGCTCGCCGCGGTGGGCACGCGCGCGTTCCACCGCGGCTCGTGCGAGCTCTACGGCACGCCGACGCGGCGGATCACCGACGGCATCCTGTGCCCGCTCGACCTGGCCCGCCATCTGGACGAGACGCTCGACCACTTCTGGGACAGCCACCTGGTTCCGCCCCCGGAGCGCAAGGACGTCGAGGTGGTGGCCAGCGCGCTGCGCCGCGCGGTGGTCCGGCACTTCGAGGACAAGGCGCCCGAGGTCGAGGTGGTCGACAACCTGTCGGCCAACTCGCTGGCCGGCGCGCGCTACATCCGGCTGCGCCGCGGCGCGCTGTTCTCCGACCGCGACGTGTACCAGCTCATCCACCACGAGGCGTACGTGCACATCGGCACCACGCTCAACGGGGTGGAGCAGAAGAGCTTCCCGGTGCTGGGGTCGGGCCATCCCGGCACCACGCGCACGCAGGAGGGGCTGGCCGTTTTCGGCGAGTTCATCAGCGGCTCGATGGACCTCGACCGCCTGCGCCGCCTGGCCGACCGGGTCATCGCGATCCAGATGGCGATGGACGGGGCCGACTTCCTCGAGGTGTACCGCTTCTTCCTGGGCCGCACGCACAACTTGCAGCAGGCGTTCGAGAACGCGCGGCGGGTGTTCCGCGGCGGCGTGCTCACCGGCGGCGCGCCCTTCACCAAGGACGGCGTCTACATCGAGGGCCTGCTGCGCGTGCACAACTTCCTGCGCGCGGTGGTGCAGCTGGGCCGCATCGACTGCCTGCACCTTCTTTTCTGCGGCAAGATCGACATCGAGGACGTGCCGGCGATGGCCATGCTGGCCGCCGAGGGTCTGTGCGAGTACCCGCGCTTCTTGCCGCCGTGGGCGGCCGACCTGCGCTTTCTGGCCTCGTACCTGGCCTACTCGGCGTTCCTCAACCAGGTCAACATGACCGCTGTGCGCGCCCACTACGCCGACCTGCTCGGCTGCTCGCCGTCGCCGTCGGCGCCGCCGGCTGCGCGCGTGCACGGCGTGGCCGACGATTCGCGCGAGAGCGGCTGGCCGCTGTAGCGAGGGCGGCCGATCAGGGCGCCTGGGCGCCGCGCTTGGTCATGAGCTCCTGGTAGCCGCCGGCGTGCCACTCGTCGAGCTCCTTGGCGCGCAGGATGGCGTACGGGTGGCTCTGGTTGGCGGTGAGCAGGATCTTGTACGCGCGGTTGAGGGCGGAGCGATCGGCGTCCTCGAACTCGCGGATCTGGCGCAGGAACTCCTCGCGGTCCATCTCGGCGTAGAGCTCCTTGGAGCCGCCGGCCAGCTTCATGAAGGTGCGCACGCACGGGTCGATGTTCTGCGCGCACAGCAGGCCCGCGCGGTCGGCGCTGAGCTCGGCCTTGCGCTGCCACTCGAGCAGCGCGTACACGAGGCCCTGCCCGAGCAGGGCGCCGATGCCGAGCGTGGCCTGGCCGATGAGCTGGACGATGGCGGCGATGTTGCGCGCCACCAGCGTGTACAGCACGTGGCCGCACTTGATGTGGCCCAGCTCGTGGGCGATGACGAAGAAGCACTCCTCCTCGTCGAGCATGTCGACGAGGCCCGAGGTGAGCGTGATGAACGGCTTGGTGTGGCCGTAGGTCCACGCGTTGGGCACCGGATCGACGGTGACGTAGAGCTCCGGCTCCTCGATGTCGAGGATCTTGCAGCCCCACAGCAGGCTCCGGTGCATGCGCGGGAACATGTTCTTGGTGACGCGCACGTTGCTGCCGATGTTGTCCAGGTAGTACAGGCGCTCGAGGCCGTACTCCATGATCTTGGCCAGGGCCTTGTCGAGGCCGGGCACCGCCTTGAGCGCGTCGGTGGCCCGGATGTCGCTCGGGTGCTGGAACTCGGCGGCGGTGATGCCGGGCAGGATGCGCAGGCGGCGCTTCTTTGTCTCGCTCACCGGCGCAGTGTAGCGCAGGGCCGGCCCGGCGCGGTTGTCGCTGTCGGGCGCGGTTGCCGCTGTCGGGCGCGGTTGCCGCTGTCGGGCGCGGTTGCGTGGCCGCGGCCCCACGCTACAGTGGGCGCGTGCTGCGACTGCGCGATCTGGTGGCCACCTCGACCGCCGTGGCCGGAACGCGCTCGCGGCTGGAGAAGATCGACCGCCTGGCCGCGCTGCTGCGCCAGCTCGAGCCGGACGAGATCCGGCCCGCGGTGTCGTACCTGTCGGGCGTGGTGCCCCAGGGCAAGCTCGGCGTCGGCTGGGCCGCGCTGTCGGCAGCCGGCGCGGCAGGCGGCGGCGGCGACGAGGGGCTGACGGTGCGCGACGTGCACCGCGCGCTCGACGAGCTGGCCGGGGCCAGCGGGCGCGGCTCGGCCGGCGAGCGCAAGCGCATCCTCGATCGGCTGGTCGGACGCGCCGTCGCCGACGAGCGCGACTTCCTGCTCCGCCTCATGGTCGGCGAGCTCCGCCAGGGCGCGCTCGAGGGCATCATGACCGAGGCGATCGCGCGCGCCGCGGCGGTCAACGGCACGCGGGTGCGGCGCGCGCTCATGCTGGCCGGCGATCTCGGCGCGGTGGCCGAGGCCGCGCTCACCGACGGCGCCTCCGGGCTCGACCGCTTCTCGATCGAGATGTTCCGCCCGCTGCTGCCCATGCTGGCCCAGCCTGCCGACGACGCGGCCGACGCGCTGGGCCGGCTGGGCGAGGCCGCCTTCGAGTACAAGCTGGACGGGGCGCGCGTGCAGGTGCACAAGCGCGGCGACGAGGTGCGGGTCTACAGCCGCGGGCTCAACGAGGTGACCGGCTCGGTGCCGGAAGTGGTCGAGGCGGCGCTGGCGCTGCCTGCGCGCGAGCTCATCATGGACGGCGAGGCGATCGCGCTGCGCGAGGGCGGGCGTCCGCACTCGTTCCAGACCACGATGCGGCGGTTCGGGCGCAAGCTGGACGTGGCGGCGGTGCGGGCCGAGCTGCCGCTTCACTCCTGGTACTTCGATCTGCTGCTGCTCGACGGGCAGAGCCTGCTCGAGCGGCCCACCCGCGATCGCATCGCCGCCCTGGCCGAGGTGGTGCCGGCCGAGCTGGTGATCCCGCGCCTGATCACGGCCGACGTGGACGCCGCCCAGGCGCTCCTGGCCGAGTCGCTGGCCGCCGGCCACGAGGGGCTGATGGCCAAGGCGCTCGACGCGCCCTACGAGGCCGGTGGCCGGGGCCAGAACTGGCTCAAGCTCAAGGTCGCGCGCACCTTCGACCTCGTCGTGCTCGGCGTCGAGTGGGGCAGCGGCCGGCGCCGCGGCTGGCTGAGCAACCTGCACCTCGGCGCGCGCGACCCGGCCGGCGGCTTCGTCATGGTCGGCAAGACCTTCAAGGGCATGACCGACCAGATGCTGGCCTGGCAGACAACCAAGCTGCTCGAGCTGGAGGCCTCCCGCGACGGCCACATCGTGTTCGTGCGCCCCGAGCTGGTCGTCGAGGTGGCCATCAGCGATGTGCAGGAGAGCCCGCACTACCCCGGCGGCATCGCCCTCCGCTTCGCGCGGGTCAAGCGGTACAGGCCGGACAAGACCGCTGTCGAGACCGACACCATCGACACGTTGCGCGCGCTTCTGCCGGGCAGGTAGGGGACGAGCCGTCGGAAGCGTGGTCTCCACGCCCACGTGGGCGTCATCAGACTGGCCGGCCCCACGTGTGGACCTGCCCTTTTTGTGTATACAAAAAGAGAGACTGGCGCCAAAGCGACGGGGCACCGTTGGGGGCAGCGGGCGCGCTCCTCCGGCCGCGGATAGCTTCGCGCGCACGCTGTCCACAGAGAGTCCCCGGCGCTGAGCCTCGCGGCGAAGCCTGAAGCCGCTCGTCGCGGCGAGGACTGAAGCCGAGCCTGGCGGCTCAGGAGTTCGGGGCAGCTGCGCGCCGCGGATAGAATCGTGGCGGCCGATCCACCGTTCTCGTCACGATGTGCCTCTGCTGGTCGCCGCGACTCGCGGCTCCAGTCCAGGCCGCGACTCGCGGCTCCAGTCCAGGCCGCGACTCGCGGCTCCAGTCCACGCCGCGCGGCTCAGCGCCGGGGACTCTCTGTGGACAGCGTGCGCGCGAGGCTGCTCACGGCCGGGGTCGCGCGCCCGCTGCCCCCAGCGGTGCCCCGTCGCTTTGGCGTCAGTCTCTCTTTTTGTTTACACAAAAAGGTTTGGTCCACACGTGGGGCTACGAACGCTGTGTTCACGTGCGGTGCCGGCACAGCGGAGGCGACGCTTTTGTGAAATGGACAGGCTGCTCGACGGGCGAGCTCGGCGATCGCGTCGCTGCCGAGAGACTCAACTTCGAAAATTTCATCGATCGACAACGGCCGTGTCGTTTTTCCTTTGACGCCTTTTGGAATGCACGCGAGCGCGCACCGACGTCCCTGCGTTGATCGCGCGATGTGGCGACGGGAGGCGGGGGCTGGCGGGTGATCATCGATGTCGAGTCGAATCGCGGGTTCGTCGTCGAGTTCGTGGCTCCGGGCGCATTCTGTGGAGCCAATTTTCGTCGTGATATGGAAAGTGGATGCAACGCGATACGTGGAAGCGAGTGCATGGGGAGCTCACGCGGCTGGCGCGATCGAAGGGTGCCTACGATGCCGAGGAGGCGCGGTGGCTGCTCGAGGGCAAGCGGGTGCGCGTGCACGAGCCGCTGGGCTACTCGACCTTCCTGTCGTATCTGGAGCACGTGTTCGGTTACGGGCCGCGAATGGCCGGCGAGAGGCTGCGGGTGGCCGAGGCGCTGGTCGGGCTGCCTGCCATGAACGACGCGCTGGCCAGCGGCGAGCTGTGCTGGTCGGCGGTGCGCGAGCTGACTCGCGTGGCGGTGCCTGCGACCGAGGCCGAGTGGATCGCGGCTGCGCGAGGAAAGTCGATGCGCGAGGTGGAAGACATGGTGTCGGGCCGGCGGCCCGGCGACCGGCCTGGCGATCCGGCAGACATGGGCGCGAAGCGACATGTGCTGCGGCTGGAGATCTCGGGCGATACGCTGGCTGCGTTCCGCGAGGCGCGCAGGCGCATCGATCTCGACGTGGGGCACTCGCTCGACGACGACGAAGCCATGCGCATGCTGGCTCACTACGCGCTCGGCGGCCCGAGCGACACCGGCCGGGCTGCCTATCAGGTCGCGATGACGATCTGCGAGCAGTGCGGGCGCGGCACGCGCGACGGAGCCGGCCGCGAGCTGGCCGTCGAGCAGCCCGAGATCGAGGCCGCGTGCTGCGACGCGCAGCACATCGGCAACACCCACGTGGACGGGGTGCCCGGCAAGGCCACGCAGACCATCCCGCCGCGCATCCGCCGGCTCGTGTACCGCCGCGCGCACGGTCGCTGCGAGGTGCCCGGTTGCCGTGCGGCTCGATTTCTGGAGATCCATCACATCGTCCCTCGAGCGAAGGGCGGCACGCACGATCCGTCGCTGCTCATCCTCATCTGCTCGGCCCATCACCTGCAGGTGCATCGCGGTGCGCTCCGGGTCAGCGGAACGGCGCCCGATCATCTGGAATTCGGGCGTCCCCGTGAGACGCTCCTGCGCGAGGCACTCTCGCACCTGCGCCCGCCGGTGCAGGTCTCGCGTGCATGCGAGCCGACGACGCGCTACCGGATCTCGCCGGCGGGGTGCAGGCCGGTGAGCAGCGGGTTGCGGTGCGCTTCCGGCACTCCGTACAGGTATCCGTCGGCGGCGCGGGCGACGTGGCAGCCGGCGCAGGCCTGGACCTGCTGGCCGATGGCTGGCTCGCCGCCGGGGTCGATGATGGGCCAGCCCTCGGCGTCGAGGGTGCCGAACCAGAAGTCGCCGCATGACGGGCTGTAGCCCGGCTCGCTGCGCGCCATGACGGTCAGCGATTCGAGCTGGCGGTCGAGGTCGAAGATCTCACGCACGATGATCGCGCCGCGCGCCAGCTGGGTCCCGGAGCCGCTGCTGTCCGGCATCACGGCGCTGAACTCGTCGGCGTCGTCGCTCGTGACCCAGATGCGGATCGACTTGCCGTCGGCCACCGCCGAGCCGTAGGCGATCTTGCTGACCTCGGTGAAGCCGCCACGCAAGTACGCTCCGTCGGCGATGCGGGGCAGGATGTCCCACTCGACCTCGAGCTCCTCGGCGGTGCCCGGGCCGCCCGGCGTTGAACGCGGTGCAGCCGAGCAGGAATCCGAGCGTGGACCCGACGATCCAGGGTCCCACGCCGCATGCTGAAACTCGACCTACATGTGAGCAATGTCGGTCTCGCATCTGGCACCTTCTGGACGCGTCCGCGCCGGCGGGACCGCGACGCGCCCGATCCGCGGGAGGGCCCGAGGATTGGCCTCACGCTACGACCCGGGCGTGTCGCGATATTTGCGGCCATGTTGCGAACTGTGTAGCCGCGACTGACTCGCCGACGGTGCGGGCTATTCTTGGAACCTGCGATGAGTGCCCTCTCGCTGCGGACCGACTCCACGCCGATCAAGATCCTCTACGTCGAGGACGATCCTCGGCTGGGCAAGCTCACCGAGAAGTTCCTCGAGAGCCGCGGCCTGCTGGTGACCCGCGCGCGCACCGGCACCGACGCGCTGTCCGAGGCCAGCCGCCGCCTCTACGATGTCGTGCTGCTCGACCTCATGCTGCCCGGCATGGACGGCCTCGAGGTGTGTCGCTCGCTGCGCTCGCGTCTGGACGTCCCCATCATCATGGTCACGGCGCGGCGCGAGGAGGCGGACAAGATCATCGGCCTCGAGTCGGGCGCCGACGATTACGTGACAAAGCCGTTCTCCACTCTCGAGCTGCTGTCGCGGATCCGCGCGGTGGTCCGCCGCTCGCGCGGCCTGTCGGGGCCGGGGCAGCGCCTGCTGCGGGTCGGGCCGCTCACCCTCGAGCCGTGGAGCATGCGCGCCTCGCTCGACGGCCGCGACCTCGACCTGACCGGCTACGAGTTCGCGCTGCTGCGCGTGCTGGCCGAGCGCGCCGGCCGCGTTCTGTCGCGCGAGCAGCTGCTCGACCTGGCCAAGGGCAGCGCCGAAGAGGCCTTCGACCGGACCATCGACGTCCACATCTCGCGCCTGCGCCAGAAGCTGGGCGAGGACGCGCGCCAGTCGCGCGTGCTCAAGACCGTGCGCGGCTGCGGCTACATGCTGGCCGTGCGCGAGGACGACTGAGCCGAGGGCGACCGACGCCGTGAAGACCCGCGGTCTCGCCGTCAAGATCTACCTGTACAGCATCATCACGCTGATGGTGACCGCGGCGGTGCTGCTCGCCTTCACCGCGGCGTCGACGACCGAGCGCCGGCAGGACCTGATGCTCATCTCGGAGCACATCGTGGTCAACATGGCGCAGCGCCGGGCCGACCCGGCCAACCTGCGCGGCGACGTCAACCGGCTGCGCCCGGCGCGTCGCATCAAGGTGTCGCTCTACGACCCGATGGGCCGCCTCATCGCCACCACCGCCGAGCCGCCGCTGGCCCTGCCGCCGCTCGATCAGCTGAGGGAGCTCGACAAGGCCGCCGCCATCGAGATCGCCCCGTGGGTGTTCGTGCACGCCGTGCGCGAGAGCGACCGGCTGGTGGCCTACGGCGTCGCGCGCCACGACGTGCCGCCGTCGCTGGGGCGGCTGCTGGCCCGCAGCCTGGGCCTGCTGCTGGCCTTCCTGGCCGCCATCGCGCTCCTGTTCTCGCGCCATCTGGCCCGGCCGCTCTCGTCGGTGGTCAACGCGGCGGAGCGCTTCGGCCGCGGCGACCTCGGCATCCGCATCCGCACCGATCGGCGCGACGAGATCGGCGCGGTCGGGCGCGCCTTCGACGAGATGGCCGACCGGGTGAGCCGCCTGGTGGCGTCGCAGCAGGAGCTGATGGCCAACGTGTCGCACGAGCTGCAGACCCCGCTCTCGCGCATCCGCGTGGCGGTCGACCTCATGAGCGGAGGCGACGCCTCGCGCGCCGAGGAGATGCTGACCGAGATCAACCAGGACCTCGAGGAGCTCGACAAGCTGATCGACGACGTCATGACCCTGGCCCGGCTCGACCTGTTCCGCGCCGGCGCCGGGGTCAACGGGGCGCTGCGCCACCGGCTGCACCGCGACCGGGTCGCGCTCGGCGAGCTCCTGACCCGCTCGTGCGATCGCTTCCGCTCGCTGCACGATAGCCACAGCGTCGTGCGCGACATCCCGGCCGGGCTGGCCATCATCGAGGCGGATCCGGTGCTCCTGCGCCGCGCCTTCGACAACGTGCTCGACAACGCGCGCAAGTACTCGCAGGCGGGCAAGCCGATCCGGCTCAGCGCGCGGCGCGGCCCCGAGACCACCGCGGTCACCATCGAGGACTTCGGCATCGGCATCGCGTCCGACGACCTCGACAAGATCTTCACCCCGTTCTTCCGCGCCGACCGCAGCCGATCGCGCGCGACCGGGGGCGTCGGGCTCGGCCTCGCGCTCACCCGCCGGGTGGTCGAGGCCCACGGCGGCCACATCGAGGTGGTCAGCGTGCTGGGCGAGGGCACGGCGGTGACCATCGTCCTGCCCACGCCCGCGCCCGGCCAGCGGCCGGCCCGCCTGCCTACTTCATGAACGGATACCGGTAGTCGGTCGCGGGGACGAACGTCTCCTTGATCGTCCGGGTCGACACCCAGCGCAGGAGGTTCTGGGCCGAGCCGGCCTTGTCGTTGGTGCCGGACGCGCGCGCGCCGCCGAACGGCTGCTGCCCGACGACCGCGCCGGTCGGCTTGTCGTTGATGTAGAAGTTGCCGGCCGCGTGGCGCAGGTCCGCCTTGGCCTCCTCGATGGCGGCGCGGTCGCGCGCGAACACGGCGCCGGTCAGCGCGTAGGGCGACGTCCGGTCGACCAGGGCCAGCGTCTCCTTCCATCTGGCGTCCGGATAGACGTGGAGCGAGACGATGGGGCCGAACAGCTCGTCGCGCATGGTGCGGAAGCCCGGGTCGTCGGCGCGGATGAGGGTCGGGCGGACGAACCAGCCCTTGGAGTCGTCGGTCTCGCCGCCGACGAGGACACGCGCGCCGGCCCCGCTGCGCGCCTCGGCGATGGCCGCCGCGTGCTTGTCGAAGGCGCCCTTCTTGATCACCGCGCCCAGGAAGTTCTTGAAGTCGCGCACGTCGCCCATGCGCAGCGCAGAGATGGTGTCGCAGAGCGGCTCCTCGACGCGACGCCACACCGACTCCGGCACGTAGACGCGCGACGCCGCGGAGCACTTCTGGCCCTGGTACTCGTAGCCGCCGCGCACGATGGCGGTGACCAGCGCGTCGGCGTCGTCGATGGCCGACGGATGGGCCAGGATGAAGTCCTTGCCGCCGGTCTCGCCGACGAGGCGCGGGTAGGAGCGGTAGCGACGCCAGGTTGTCGGCCGCGCGGCGCCACACGTCGCGGAACACATCCGTCGAACCCGGTGAAGTGGATGCCGGCGAAGTCGGGCCGCTCGAGCGCGAGCGGCACCAGCTCGGCGCCGGAGCCGGGCAGCATGTTGATGACGCCGGGCGGAAGGCCGGCCTCCTCCAGCACCTCGTAGATGTAGTAGGCCGACAGCATCGCCACCTCGGCCGGCTTCCACACCACGGTGTTGCCCATCATCGCCGGCGAGGTGGGCAGGTTGCCGGCGATGGCGGTGAAGTTGAACGGGGTCAGCGCGAGGATGAAGCCCTCGAGCGCGCGCAGCTCCATCTGGTTCCACATGCCGGGCGCGCTCTCCGGCTGCTCGGCGTAGAGGCGGCTGGCGAACTGCACGTTGAAGCGCAGGAAGTCGATCAGCTCGCAGGCAGCGTCGATCTCGGCCTGGTGCGCCGTCTTGGACTGGCCCAGCATGGTGGCGGCGTTGAGCGTCATGCGGCGCGGACCGGCGATGAGCTCGGCCGCGCGCAGGAACACCGCGGCCCGCGCCTCCCACCGCATCTCCTGCCACTCGCGCGACGCGGCCTGCGCCGCCGCCGCGGCCCGCTCCAGCTCGGCCGGACCGGCGGCGTGGAAGCGGGCCAGCACGTGGCGGTGATCGTGCGGCATCACCACCGACTTGAGCCGGCCGGTCGTGACCCGCTGCCCGCCGATGATGCAGGGGATCTCGATCTGCTCGCCGGCCATGCGCTTCAGCTCGGCCTCGAGGCGGGCGCGCTCGGGGCTGCCGGGCGCGTAATCGAACACGGGCTCGTTTCGGGGCGGCGGGACCGCGACGGTGGCGTTCATGCCGCTCTTCTAGCAGATCCGCCCCGTCCCGGTGAAGCGGAGTGATGGCGGCCCCGGAGAATCGGCCTCCTCGCCGTGTGCATCGCCCCCGTTTCGCGGAGGGCGTTCCCCGATCAGGCGCCGGGCGGCCGGCACCAGCACGTCGCGCACGAAGTCGTCGACCGAGCGCGGCGCGTGCCCGGTGATCTGCGAGACGGCGTCCGTCGTGAAATCGCCAAAGCCTCCCGAGTAGGCGACGCAGTAGTCGTGGAGGATGCCGACCGTCCACTCGTCGGCCCCTGACTGGCGCACCGCCTCGGCGACTGCCGCGGGCGGCACCGGCACGTAGGCGATATCGCGGCCCAGCCCTCGCCCGATGGCGGCCGCGACCTCGCTGTAGTCGATGCTGGCGGGACCGGTCAGCTCCAGGGTCGATCCGTCGAACCTGTCGGTCGTCGCCGCGACGACGGCGGCGTCTGCCACGTCGCGCGTGTCCACCATGCCCATGCGAGCCGTGCCGACACCGAAGTAGACCTTGCCCTGGCCGACGATGGTCGGGATCGAGGCGAGCAGGTTCTGAAGGAACAGGTGCGGGCGCAGGATCACGTGGGTCAGGCCGGACGCGCGCAGCGCTTCCTCGGTGCGGCCGTGCTGGCGCGTGTTGTCGGTCGGGCCGTCCGGGTCGGCCTTGAGCGCCGAGATGCGGACGATCTTGCGGACCCCGGCTCGCCGGGCCGCCTCGATCGCGCTGGCGGTCTGCTCGGCCGCGTTCGCGTTTGCCGCGCTGATGAGGACGACGGTGTCGACATCGGCGAATGCGCGGTCGAGGGACGCCGCATCCTCGAACGAACCCACGGCGACGCGGGCTCCCAGCGCCTCCAGCGCGGCGCCCTTCGCCGCGGTGCGGACCAGAGCGACCACGGAGGCCTTCCTCGCGATCAGCCCCTCGACGACGCGACGGCCGATGGTGCCGGTGGCACCGGTGACAGCGATGTTCTTGCTCATGCACTCGAGGATGGCGCCGGCCGACCCGATGCACTAGTCTCTCCCTTCGATAGGCATTCTTGCCATGGACGCACTAATCGATGAAGGCCGGGGCTAGCCAGGGCCAGGCGCGCGCCGCGCCCGACCTGAACGACGTCTCCCTGTTCGTCCAGGTCGTCCAGGCCGCGAGCTTCTCCTCGGTCGCGAGGGCGCGGGGCGTCCCGGTCTCGACGGTGAGCCGCCGCATCGCGCGGCTCGAGTCCTCGCTCGACGCGCGCCTCCTGGAGCGGACCACGCGGCGGCTCCATCTCACCGACGCGGGCCGGGCCTACTTCGCCTACGCCGAGCGCGCCATCGACGAGCTCGGGCAGGGCAACAATCACCTGCGCGCGCTGGATGTGGTGCCGCGCGGTCGCGTGCGCATCACCGCGCCGGTCGGCGTCGGCCGGATGGTGACCAGGGCGCTCGGCTCCTACCTCGACGAGGCGCGGGCCGTCTCCATCGAGCTGGAGCTCTCCGATCGCCGCGCCGATCTCCTGGCCGAGGGCTTCGACATCGCCGTGCGGGCCGGGCCGATCGACACGCCCGACTTCGTCGGCCGGCAGATCGTCGCCACCGCGCGCGGCCTGTTCGCCAGCAGGGAATACCTCGACCGGCGCGGGCGGCCGCGCCGGCTCGCCGACCTCCTCTCCCACGACCTCATCGCGACGCGATCGTCGGCCAGCGGCGCGGTGTGGCAGCTCCTCGGCGGCGGAAGCCGTCGCCGCCGGCATCGCTTCGCGTTCAAGCCGCGCTTCGTGGTCAACGACCTCGCCACCGCCCGCTACGCCGTCCGCTCCGGCATCGGCATCTCCCTGCTCCCCACCGCCGACATCGACTCGGGCGAGCTCGAGCGCGTCCTGCCGCGCCTGGCCGGCGAGAGCGGCGGACTGTGGCTGCTGTATCCGGCCCACCGCAGCCTCACCGCTGCGGTTCGCTCCTGCGTCGACCACCTGCTGGCCAGGCTGCCGGCCGCCGGCCCCGGCAACGACTGAGAGGGCGAAAGCGGCCGATCGATCAGAACGAGAACGCCGCGCCGCCCTGGTACGACGGCGCGATCCAGCCGTCGCCGATCGCGTAGGCCGGTTGCGCGGTCAGCTCGAGCCACATGGCGCGGCCATCGCGCAGCGGCCAGCGCGCGGCGACCGCGGCGCCGGGGCGGACGATGAAGCGAGCGTTGCCGGCGACGCCGCCGAACATGGTGACCGGACCGGTGAAGGTCAGGCTGGGCACGGCGGTGGCGATCCACGTCGGCCACTGGCTGCCCGATCCGGGCCGCAGCTCGGCGATGAGGCGCGGCAGCGCGCGCGCGTAGACGACGTCGGTCGTGTTGTTGGTCACCGGTTCGAAGCCGAGCGCCAGACCGCCGGCCCACGCGAGGGCGACGCGGGCCCGCTCGCGCAGCGCGAGGCGGACCGAGACCTCGGCACCGGTCAGGTGCGCCGCGCCGCCGACGTCGATGCCGGGGCGCACACCGCGCCGGTAGCTCAGCTGGGGCAGCGGCAGCACGACCGGATCGCGGCCGCGCTCGACAACCAGCGCGTCGAGCGCGACGCCGATCTCGCCGGCGCCGGGCGGAAGCGGCGTGGCCGACAGCCGGCTGGCATGGCTGGCGCAGCCGCTCGCGGCCACGGCCACCAGGATCGCGCAGCGGGCACTCACGGAAACCGGAGCTCGACCCAGATCGGCTGGTGGTCGCTGCCCGCATCGCCGCGGTAGGTGCCGCTGTCGTCCGCGTCGAGGCCGCGCGCGAAGACGTAGTCCAGGGTGGCGTCGGAGCCGAACGCGCTGCCGGTGTCGGTCGCGTTCCGGCTGGCCCAGGCATAGCCGCGGTCGGCGAACAGCTCCTTGACCTGTCCCGCGCTGCCCGGGTCGGCGGTGTTGAGGTCGCCGCCGATCAGGATCGGGGCCTCGTCGCCGTCGGCGGCAGCGTCGGCGTCGTCGAGGATGGCCTCGATCTGATCGAGCCGCGCGCCCAGGCCGAGAGACGGGGTCGCGATGTGCGTGCTGTAGATCAGGACCTGGCGGCCGCCGGCGTCGATGCTGGCCGCGGCCGCGATCCGCCGCGTGTTGCTGAACGGGTCGGCCCACGGCAGCAGCACCTTGTGATAGCGAGACAGCGGCCAGCGCGACAGGACGGCGTTGCCCCAGTGGGCACCGTGCTTGTTCGACGCCGGGTAGTAGACGTAGCTGAGCCGGTGGTGGGCCGCGATGGCCTCGACGCCGAGCTCGTCCATCTCCTGCATCAGGATCACGTCGGCGTCGGCCAGCGGTGCCAGGTCCAGCGCCTCGATCGCGGCGGGCACGTCGTCGCCGAAGGCAAGGTTGTAGCTGACAACAAGCCACGCATCGCTCGGAGCCGCCTCGCCCTCGGTGTGGTCGGCCACGTAGCGCGGCCCGTCGGGGTTCGTGTAGTTCTCCTCGATCGTGCAGGCCGGCAGGAGACAGGCCGCCGCGAGCAGGGCCAGCCGCGGTCCGGGTGCGGCGTCCATTGTCGGCGATGATCGCGCGGAATCAGTCGCCGGTCATCCAGTCGACGACGATGTCGGCCACACGATCGGGCCGCCGTACCCAGCGAAAGTGATCGATGCCATCTCCGAGCTCGCCGGGGCGGGTGTGGTGGCGGGTGACCGCGGCGCCGCTCAGCATGCCGGCCAGGTGATCGACGGCGCCGGGCGGCGCGTAGCTGTCCTCGGCCAGAGACAGCGCCAGCACCGGCAGGTCGGCGGCGGCCAGCGCGGCCGGGAGATCGGCCGGCGCGCCGGTGAAGGCGAAGCGCCCGGAGCGGGCCAGAGACGCCCACTCGGCGATGAGCCGCCGGGCCTCGCGCCCGCCGAAGCCGACCGTGCGGCCGGGCAGGTAGCCGAGCGCCGCGCTGATGCCGCGCAGGGCGAGCGAGCCGAGCAGCACATAGACGCGTCCGCGTCCGCGGTAGGCGCGGAAGTACGGCGAGCCGGCGGCGATGAGCACGATGCCGTCCACCGCGCGTGGGCGCAGGGCGGCGTACAGGACCGACAGGTGCCCGCCCAGGCTGTGCCCGACAAGGCGGACCGGCAGCCCGGGGAAGCGCTCGCGCGCGGCGGCCACCGCGGTCGCGACGTCGAGCTCGACCAGCTCGCGGTAGCCGAAGTCGACGCCGCGCCCGGCGCGCAGCGAGCTCGAGCCGTTGCCGCGCAGCTCGGCGGTCAACGAGGCCACGCCGCGCGCGGCCAGCGCCTTGCCGAGCGGATCGTAGTAGCTGGCGTCGACGCCCATGGCCGGCAGACACACGGCGACCGAGGTCGCCGCGGCTGCCGGGAACAGGCGACCCTCGCTGCGCGCGCCGTCCGCGGCAACCAGCGGCACCAGAGTCGGTCCGGCGGAGTCGGCGTCGCGCTGCGCGTCCCGGGCGGTTGCGGACATGGGGGATCCGTAGCACGGGCCGCGTGCTATGAGATCGCGGTGCGCATCGCGGCGGTCGAACGGTTCTCGGTGATCGAGCCGCCGCTGTGGCCGCCGATCCTGGCGGTCCGCGCGCCGGGCGGGCGCAGCGGGGCCCACTCGCACCACGCCATGCACATCCTGGTGGCCATGGACGGCGAGCTGCGCGTGCGCGCGGGCGAGGGCGGGCGCTGGCTGTCGACGCCGGGCCTGGTCACCGCCCCGGACGTCATGCACTCGATCGACGCGACCGGCCGGGAGGTCCTGCTCGTGTTCCTCGATCCGGAGAGCGACGCGGGCGCGGCGCTGCGCGCGGTGCAGACCGGGCCGTGGCGGCTGATCGACGATCGCGAGCGCGCGAAGATCGTCGCGGCCGGCGCCGACCCGAGGACCATCATGCGCGAGGGCGGCGTCGAGTGGAGCCGGCGCGCGGCGGCGGTGCTCGGCGCGGAGGCGTCGGCGCGCACGGGCGCGCAGGTCCATCCGCGCGTGCGCTCGCTCATCCGTCACCTGCGCGCGGCGTCGCCCGGGGCGGACACGTCGCTGGCCACCCTGGCCGCCGCGGTGCGGCTCTCGCCCGGGCGCCTCATGCACGTCTTCACCGAGTCGATCGGCGTGCCGCTGCGCCCGTATCTGCAGTGGCTCAAGCTGCAGCGCGCGGCCGCCGCCATCAGCGCCGGTGTGCCGCTCGGCGTCGCCGCGCAGGTGGCCGGCTTCGCCGACTCGGCGCACATGAGCCGCACGTTCCGCCGCACGCTCGGTGTCCCGCCGTCGGCGCTGCGACCGCGCGCGCCGCAGCCCGCTGCTGCTTCGAGACTGGCCGCGCGGACATGACGGCGGATCGGCGCGGCGCGCCGTCCGGCTCAGCCCGCTAGAGAACGCAGAGGCCGAGCACGCAGTTGAGCAGGCCCTGGCACTCGGCCCCGGTCAGGCAGCAGGCGTCCAGATTATCGCCGCACTCCTGGCAGGTGCCGCCGGTGCACTCGAAGAAGTCGCCGCCCGTGCATGCCGGCGCCTGCTGGCAGCACTCCTCGCCCGGATCGCCGCAGTCGGGCGGAGGCGGAGGCGGCGGCGGAGGCGGTGGTGGCGGAGCGGCGTCGGGAGGAGGAGGTGGTGGTGGTGGTGGCGGAGCGGCGTCGGGCGGGCCGCCGCCATCGTCGCTGCCATCGTCGGAGCCGTCGTCGGTGGGCGCGTCGTCGGAGCCGTCGTCGGTGGGCGCGTCATCGGTGCCGTCGTCGCCACCATCTCCGCCGCCGTCGGGGACGACGCCGCCGTCCAGATCGCCGCCCTGCGTGCCGCCGTCGCCCGGTCCGGTGCTGCCATCGACGCCGTTGCTGCCGCCGATGCCGTCTCCGCCGCCGTCGCGATCGCTGCCGATGCCGCCGTCGTCCTCGTCGGAGAAGCCGCCGGTGTCGAACAGCCAGCTACAGCCCGGCGCGGTCGCGGTGAAGGCGACCAGACCCAGGAACAGCACGATGGTTCGCGAGGAGCGGAGCATGTGGCGAAGGGGAGGACACCTCCCGTCTGCAGTATGGTCGGCGATCCGTTTGAATCCGAAACCTCGCGCTCGCCTCATGCCCTGCACCATCTCAGACCGCGCCCGACGACGAGTTGTCGAGTCGACGCGATCCGATCCGGATCGCACTCGAGTGGATCGGCGCGCGAGGTCGCGATTCACGCGTCGGAGGGGACGTACGCGACGAGGACGCAGTTCTTGGCCTCGGCGTGAGCGAGATCGGCCGCGCTGCTCTCGCTCACGCAGACGAGGTTCGATCCGGGCTCGAGATTCACATCTGCCGAACCGAGCCCATCCTCGCCGGTGGCGATCGAGCCGGCCGGCTGATTTGCCTCGCCCAGGTACAGCTCGTAGGTCGTCGCGCTCGCCCCGCGCACCGACAGCGCGATGGTCGCGCTGCGCGTGATCACCGGCGCGTCGCCTGCGATCATCGGACCGACCGCCGCGGCCGGCTGATCGACGATGTCGATCGGCTCGGCGCTGTCGATCCGGATGCGACCGGCGCCGCCGGCGCCGCCGAAGCAGTTGGCAGGGCCGACCTGCGGGCCGCCCGCTGCGTTCACCTGCGCGCCCGCTCCTGCCTCGAGCGACGTGCCGCCGCGCAGCAGGATGGCGCCGCCCGATCCGCCGCCGCCGCTCCCACCGGCGACGGCAGCATGCGACGTTGCTCGTGGTGCCCGGCGCGCCGCTGGCGGAGACCAGCGCCCCGTCGGCGAGGCGAAGGATCGCGGGCGTGGCCAGCTCCACCACGCCACCGCCTCCACCGCCCGGAAACCCGCCGGTGAGGTTGAGCAACCTGCCGCCGCCGCCGCCGCCCGCGCCGCGCGCGGTCGATCCGGACGCAGGCGGAAGCGGGACCAGCGAGCTGTCCGCCGCCGCGTCGCCGCCTGCGCCCCCTGCGCCGGCGACCGGAGCGCCATGCGCGCCCGCAGCCCCGAATCCGCCGCCGCCGCCACCGCTGAGCATCCCGCCGGCCTTTCCCGCTGCCGGTCCACAGCTCGAAGGCATCGCGATCGCCCCGCCCGCGCATCCACCGGCGCCCGGCACCTGTGCCGCCGCGTCGGCCCGCAGCGCGCCGGCGACGCTGATGCCAGCGGTGGCCACCAGCCGCAGCGGCGCGCCGCCGCGCGCGACGATGGTGCCGTCGAGGATCACGTGGCTGTAGCGCGCCTCGATCGATGCGGTGCTGGTGTCGATCATCCCGCCGGATTGCTCGAACGCGTCGAGCCCGCGCACCGTCAGCGTGCGGGTGAGGTCCTCGAACGAATCGACCCGCACCCCGATCGCGTCGTTCATGCCCTGGGCCAGATCGGGCAGCACCGGCACGCGCAGCGAGAAGGCGGCCCAGCGCCCGTCCGGACTGACAGCGACATCCTCCACCACGACGGCGTCGAAGCCGGCGCCGTCGAGCGTGACGACCATGTCGCTCGACAGGTTCTGGCCGCGCAGCACGATCGGCACCTGCCGCACGCGCTCGACGTCCTTGGGGTCGAACGCGGAGCCCTCGCCCTCGAACAGCTCGGCCGGGATCACCTGGAAGTCGAGCGCGTCCGGATCGGCGTCCGGCATGCCGCCAGAATCCGGGCCGTCATCCTGTCCGTCGGCGCCGTCGTCGTCGCTGCCCTGATCGCCGCCACCGCCGACCTCGTCTGTGTCGTAGAGCCACGAGCACGAGGGCGCCGAGGCGACCCCCACGCCAAGCACCACAAGCATCACGACCCGCCAGGACTGGAGCATGAGGACCGCGGCCCCCCGAGCCGCTGCTTGATTATGGCTCAGCGCCCCTGCGCGACGTTCACCTCGCGCATACCTCATGCTTCGAGAGGAGCAGTGCCCCGCCGGGGTGACGCGTCGCGGCCGCCCGCGACCCTATATGCACAGGCCGTTCTGGCACACGAGTCCGAGGAGGCCCTCGCAGCGCGGCGCCGTCAAGCAACACGGCTGGTCGGCCGCGCGCCCGCACTCGGCGCACTCGCCCGCGGCGTTGCACTCGAAGAACGGATCCTCCTCGTTGCAGCTCTGCCCCTCCGGCGCGCACAGCGGCGCCGCCGCGTCCGGCTCGCCGGCATCGAGGGGCGACTCTCCGCCATCGTCCTCCCCACCATCGTCGTCCCCTGCGTCCGGGTTCTGCCCGCCGGAGCTGGCGTCCGCCTCGTCATCGCCGCCCCCACCGCGACCCTCGATCTTGTCGGTGTCGTAGAAGGTGGTGCACGAGGTGCACGCGGCCGCGATGAGAAACGCAACCGACACCCAGGCCAACGTTCGCAACGAGCTCGACGGCATGGTCACCTGAGGGAGGTGGACGGGCCAGTCTGGCAAGCCGAGCCTGCCAGGCGGCTCACCTCACGTCCACCTCATGGTGTTCTCCCCGCAAGCCCTGGGGCCTGCGGGACCGGGGCCCTGCGATCAGGGCCATAGCCGGGCCACGACCAGAGTGATGTTCCCCAGATTGCCGGCCATGCCGGACATCACGATGCGGCCGTCGGCGTCGATCGCGACGCCGTTGGCCTGCGGCGTGCCGTCGCCTCCCACGCCGAAGTTGACGACCGCTAGCCCGGAGACACCGAAGCTCGAGTCGACGGTCCCGTCCGGGAGGATGCGGGCCACCGCCGGAAGCTCGTGCGATCCCGACGTCGTCGAATGACCGGCCACGATCACTCGACCCAAGTCGTCGGCGACAGCGCCGAGCGCCGTTGCCTGGATGTGCGTGTCGGACACCAGCGACCCGCCATCTCCGAACGTGAGGTCGAGGACGCCGTCGGTGTTGTAGCGCGCGACGGTCAGCACCTCTCCGTCCGCGGTGCGGAGGAACCCGGTGGCCACGAGCCGTCCGCCCTCGACCTCGACGAGGCCGGTCGTGCCCTCGAGATCCGGCGACAGGTTGCCCTCGGCGACTCCGCCCTTGCCGAAGCTCGAGTCCAGCGACCCGTCAGCGAGGTAGCGAGCGATGAACGAGGGGAACTCCGGCCCGGACTTCCTGCCGGCGACCACCAGGCGCTCGTCGCGATCGAGCACGGCGGTGGCTGGCCGCAGGAGCGGCTCGCTGACGTCGTAGCTCCGGTCGGGCTGCCCATCTCGGCTGTAGCGGGCGACCTGCAGCACCGGCGAGCCAGCCTTGTCGCCGGTCACACCGACGGCGAGGAGGTCTCCGTCGGCGCGCTGCAGCACCTCCGCGATGCCCGATGCGCTTCCGACCGGTTCCATGGTCTGCGAGCCTGACGAACCGAAGCCGACGTCGAGGTCGCCGTCTGGCGTGCAGGCGACCAGCGCGAGGCGAGTGACGTCGTCTTGCTTCAGCGTGCCCCCGGCCAGGATCCTTCCCTCGCGCGAGATCCTGACCATCTCGTGCGTGCTGGCCTGCCCGAGCCCCGGCGTGGCAACACCCGCCGAGCCGAACGGAGCGTCGACCGTTCCGTCGGAATTCAAGCGAAGAGCGATCGCCTGCTGGGACTGGGTCGTCTGACTGAACACGAAGCCGGCCACGATGAGCTTGCCATCGCTCTGGATCACGACCCGCCCACCGACGGTATCGCCGCCTGCGACACGGTGCGCGAGTTTGCCGCCTGCGGCGAAGGACTGATCCAGTGTGCCCGGCGGGCCGGCGACGACCAGCCGGAGCGAGCCCGTCCTGGTCAGATCGGCCGCGCTTCCGACCACGTTGACGTCCAGAGCGCCCTGTGTGGAGTCGCCTCCCGCGGAGACGGTCACGCTGCGGGTGGTCTCCCCGGGACCGACGGTGACCGGGTCGGCCAGCACGCCGCCGGGCAGCCCGTCCAGGGTCACTGTGATCGCCTCGTCGAAACCCTCTGCGCGCGTGACGGTGACCTCGACCTGCGCGCTCTCGCCCTGACGGACGAGGAGTCGCTATGGCGCGATCGTCACGTCGAACTCCTCGTTGCCGTCGCCCCCGTCGGCTGTCGTCGGATCGGCGATACAGGTCCGGGGGACGCCCTCGGACGCCGGATACTCGCCGCTGACGTCGCAGTAGGGGCGCGCCGGGTCGGTGCACCGATGGCTCGAGTCACAGTAGAGCGGGTCCACCTTGCAGGCCGAAGCGAGGGCGCAGAGCAGCAGGAGGCAGGCGGCAGGCGAGGACGGCGACTCTCATCCCGCCATTATCGGACGACTACGGGGCCCGTTGCCGACCTGCACGGGACCGCTGGTTCAGGCGCTCGTCACAAGGGGAGTCCGCACATGTTCCCGAGGAGGCACGTGAGTGGGCCCAGCAACTGGTCGCACTCTGGTCCCTCGGCGCAGCACGGCTCGTCCTCTCTCCCGCACGCCTGGCAGGTCTCGCCGCCACACTCGAGCCACTCATCCCCGCAGGAGTCCGGGGTGCCGGGCGCGCAGCATTCCGCCCCCTCGCTCCCGCCGCACTCTTCGCCAGCGTCGGGTGGGGGGGCGCCGTCGGGAGGCGGACTGCCGTCCGGGTTTCCGCCGCCGCCGTCCTGACCGCCACCACCTGCGTCGCCGCCGCCACCCGAGCCGCCGTCGCCAGTCCCGCCGCCACCACCACCACCACCGCCGCCGTCGACGGTCGACCCGGTCGAGGCGTCGCCGCTGGACAGGTTGTCGGTGTCGAATCGCGAGCTGCACGACGAGGCGGCGAACAGCACCGCACCGAGGCAGACTGCAACTCTTCGCCGGAGCTCGGATCTACGGAGGGGGCTCACGGCTGGCCAGTATGGTCGGCACGAACCGTGCTGTCCGCAACTCGATCGGGTCGTCGAGAAATGCCTGCGCCGCCTGCGCCATCCTGGGGCGACCAGAGTGCCCGCCTCCGACGGAAAACCGGTTGACTAATCCCGTTCGAGATACGTGTAGCCGGCCAGGCCGTTCTGGTAGCTGTCGATCAGCTGGCGCGACTCCTCGAGCGTCATCAGCCCCTTGCGCAGCGCCTGCTCCACGTTCTGGCGCAGCTTCTTCATCAGGCCGCTGGCGGAGTAATTGACGTACTGCAGCACGTCGGTGACCGTGTCGCCGGGGAACACTTCCTCGACGGTGTAGGTGCCGCGCTCGTCGATCGACACGTGCACGGTGTTCGTGTCGCCGAACAGGTTGTGCAGGTCGCCCAGGATCTCCTGGTAGGCGCCGACGAGGAAGATGCCGACGTAGTACGGGTCGCCGTTCTGCATCGGGTGCAGCTCGAGCACCTTCTTGACGTCGCGCGGATCGATGAAGCTGTCGATCTTGCCGTCCGAGTCGCAGGTGATGTCGGCCAGCACGCCGCGGCGGCTCGGGCGCTCGCCCAGCCGGTGGATCGGCACGATCGGGAACAGCTGGTCCACTGCCCAGTGGTCGGGCAGCGACTGGAACATGGAGAAGTTGAGGAAGTAGGTGTCGCTCAGGTTGCGCTCGAGGTGCTCGAGGTCCTCGGGCACCTCCTTCACGTCGTGCAGAAAGCCGAGGATCTTGAGCGACACCGCCCAGTACAGCTGATCGCACAGCACCCGGCCCTTGAGCGACAGGTGGCCCAGGTTGAACAGCTGCAGCGCCTGCTCGCGGTACTGCGAGGCGTCGTGGTAGCTCTCGAGCAGGTTCTTGGGCGAGACGGCCTGGTACGTGTCGAAGAGGTGGCGCACCAGGATGTGCGAGTCGGTCGGCAGCGTCGACGGGATCTGGAAGTCGGTCGCCGCGCTCACCTCGAGCACATCGACGATGAGCACCGAGTGGTGCGCCGCCACCGCGCGCCCCGACTCCGACACCAGATCCGGATGCGGGACGCCGGCCTCCTGACACACCTGCTGGATCTCGAACACGACGTCGTTGGCGTACTCCTGCACCGAGTAGTTCATCGACGACGGAAAGTTCGTCTGCGACCCGTCGTAGTCGACGCCCAGGCCGCCGCCGACGTCCATGTACTTGAGGCCGCCGCAGCCGAGCTTGACCATCTCCACGTAGAAGCGGGCCGCCTCGCGCAGCGCGTTCTTGATCGATCGGATGTTGGAGATCTGCGATCCGAGGTGGAAGTGGAGCAGCTGCAGGCAGTCGAGCTGACCCCAGGTGCGCAGCTTGTCGACCGCGTCCACCATCTCGGCCGGCGACAGGCCGAACTTGGACCGGTCGCCGCCCGACTGCTGCCACTTGCCGGAGCCGCGCGCCGACAGCCGGGCGCGAATGCCGATGGTCGGCACCACGCCGAGGTCGGTCGCCACGCGGTGGATGTGATCGATCTCGGTCGGCTTCTCCGCCACGATGACGACCGTGGGGCCCAGCTTGGAGGCGAGCAGCGCGGTGCGGATGTACTCGTCGTCCTTGTAGCCGTTGCACACGACCAGCGCCTGCTCGTCCTGGTGCAGCGCCATGACCGCCAGCAGCTCCGGCTTGGAGCCGGCCTCGAGCCCGTAGTGGAAGGGCCGGCCGTAGTCGACGATCTCCTCCACTACCACGCGCGACTGGTTCACCTTGATCGGATAGACGCCGCGGTACACGCCCTGGTAGTTCATCTCGGCGATGGCGCTGTTGAATGCGGTGTTGATGAGCTCGATCCGCGAGCGCAGGATGTCCGAGAAACGCAGCAGGAGCGGCAGCTGGATGCCGCGCCGCTGCAGCTCGTCAACCAGCGCCTTGAGGTCGACCGCGCCGCCGCTGCGACCGTGCGGCGTTACGGTAATGTGGCCCTCGGTGTTGATCGAGAAGTAGCCGTTCGCCCACCGCTCGATCGAGTAGAGCTCGAGTGAGTCGGCGACGGACCAGCGGTGGAGCGGGTCGGTGAGGGGCTGGATTCGGGCCATCTTTCTTCTGTGCAACTATCCACTTTTGACCCGGGCGTGCAACGGTTTCTTGTGGTTACATTTCGCTTTTGCCCATGCTGAACGAGATCGAGAAAGGCACCGACGCCGCCCGGATCGTCGAGGAGGAAGAGCGGCTCCTCGCGCGCGTCGAGGCCCGCGTCGCACTCGGTGACGAGGATGGCGCAGAGGCCTCCGAGCGCGCCGCCGCCGCCGACTACGACCGTGAGCTGCTCTCGCTGCGCGACGCGATCGTCGAGGCCAAGCCGGAGGACCTTCCGCCGCTGGTCGAGCAGATGACTCGCCTGGCCGCCATTCGCGAGCGCGTCGGCGGCGCTCGCAGCCTGCCGGTCGAACATGTCGTCGCCGTACTTCGCTCACATGGTCCTGCGCGACGGTGAACAGGGCGCGGAGCGCAGCCGCGATGTGCTGGTCGGCAAGCGCGGATTCATCGACCGGCGCTCGAACGTTCAGATCGTCGACTGGCGCAACGCGCCCATCTCGCAGGTCTACTACCGCTACGACGAGGGTGACGACTACGAGGAGACCGTCGACGGGCGAACCCTGGCCGGGGTGGTCGAGATCCGGCGCAACGTGTCCATCAACAAGGCCAAGCTGAGGCGCATCGGCGCGCCGCAGGGCACCTACGTGCGCGACGCGCGCGGCGTGTGGCGCGAGGCGGTGGGCAGCGCGGTGCCGACCTTGCAAGGCGGTCAGGGCAAGGCGGCGCGCGCTCCGATGCCGCCGCCGCGCGCGCTGGCGCGCCGAGGCAAGCGCGGGCGCCGAGCAGCCCCGCCGCCGAGCGCGGCTCCGGCAGAGGCGACCGGGCTGCTCGGCGTGCACCACGGGCCGGTGCACCGGGCGGACAAGCACCTGCCGGAGATCGCGGCGCTCATCGATCGCGAGCAGTTCGATCTAATCACCAGCCCGTCGAGCGGTCTCATCGTGCTGCAGGGCGGGGCCGGGTCGGGCAAGACGACGGTCGCGCTGCACCGCATCGCCTATCTCAATTTCGCCGACCGCAACCGCTTCCGCACCAGCCAGATGCTGTTCGTGGTCCCGTCCGAGGCGCTGGTCAGGTACGTGGCCGCGGTGCTGCCCGCGCTCGGGGTCAGCGGCGTGCCGGTCACCACCTATCGATCATGGGCGCGCACCACGCGACACAAGCTCCTGCCGGACGCGCCCAAGCGCTACGGCAACGGCGCGCCGGACAACGTGGTGCGGCTAAAGAAGCACCCGGGCGTGCTCGACCTGTGCGAGCGGCTCGTGGCCGAGAAGGTGGAGGCGACCGCCGCCGAGCTGGAGCGCGAGCTGGCCCAGGTCGATGGCGGCGGCGCGGTGCTGGCGCGCTGGCGCGAGGGCGAGGGCCAGGCGCTGGTGCCCAGGCTGCGCCGCGTGTACCGCTGGCTGTCCGGCGCCGGCGGCGAGCTGCCGGCGGCGACGCGGGTGCGGGCCGAGAGCCTGGTCAAGGCGCTGGGCACCCGGGCCGACGACATCATGGCCGACTGGGGCGAGCTGTTCACCGATCGCGCGCGCCTGACCGCGGCGTTCGTCGACTCGCGCGAGGCCAGCGCTCGCGAGGTCGGGGCGCTGGTCAACTGGTGCGCGGCGCAGCTGAGCGAGCCGCCCGAGCAGCCGACCGACGCCGAGGGCCGCGCCATCGAGTCGGTGGACGGCCGCGCCCTCGACGAGGACACCCCGGCCGGCCGGCTCGACGAGGAGGACGACCCGGTCCTCCTGCGCCTGATCCAGCTCAAGCGCGGCGCGCTGACCGCCCGCGGCGTGGATCCGATCGAATACCACCACGTCGCCATCGACGAGGCGCAGGACCGCTCGGCCGTCGAGGTGAAGGTGCTGGTCGAGGCAACCCGCGCCGAGGGCGGCGACCCGGCGGCGCGCTCGGTCACCGTCGCCGGCGACACCGCGCAGCGCCTCGTGTTCGACAACCACTTCAGCAGCTGGCGCGAGCTGCTCGAGGCGGTCGGCCAGCCGGTCGCGGTGATGCGCCCGCTGCGGCTGTCCTATCGCTCGACCGCCGAGGTGATGCAGCTGGCCCGCTACATCCTCGGGCCCGATCTGGCGCCCGAGGAGCCGCTCTACGCCCGCTCCGGCGCGCCGGTCGAGGTGCACGAGCTGGGCGGCGTGGGCGAGGCGGTCGCGTTCCTGGGCGACGCGCTGCGCGGGCTGTCCTCGCGCGAGCCGACCGCGTCGGTGGCGGTCATCGCGCGCTACCCGGAGCAGGCCGATCTCTACTACGACGGGCTCCTGCGGGCCGAGGTCCCCTCGCTGCGCCGGGTGCGGCAGCACGACTTCCGCTTCGACGCGGGGGTCGACGTCACCGACGTCAGCCAGGTCAAGGGCCTGGAGTTCGACTACGTCGTCATGGTCGACGTCAACGCGGCGGTCTACACCGCCACCGTCGAGGCCCGCCACCTCCTTCACATCGGCGTCACCCGGGCCGCCCACCAGCTGTGGCTGGTCTCGACCCAGGACCTCTCGCCGCTCATCCCTCCCGCCGAGTAGGAGCCGCCATGCGGATCGCGCACGTCGCGATGTACACCGCCGACCTCGACCGCCTGGTCGGCTTCTATACGCGCTACTTCGGCGCCACGGCGGGCCCGAGGTACATCAACCCGCGGCGCCGCTTCGAGTCCTACTTCCTGACCTTCGAGGACGGCGCCCGCCTCGAGCTCATGTGCATCCCGGCGCTGCGCGATCGCCGGCCGGCCGACGAGGGCATCGAGGACGCCGGCCTCGCCCACCTCGCCATCTCCACCGGCAGCGAGTCCGCCGTCGACGAGCTCACCGCCCGGCTCCGCCACGACGGCCACCGCATCGCGTCGGAGCCCCGACGCACCGGTGACGGCTACTACGAGAGCATCGCCCTCGACCCGGACGGCAACCGGATCGAGATAACGATTCTGATCGACGCGGCGTGGCGACCGTGAAGCGACCTTCCTCCTGGAAGGCGACATGTGCTCCTCTGTGCTCCGCGTCGCGGACGCTCGGCGCGGGGCGCAATTCCCCGGGTGGCGGCTCGCGAGCGTATCGGGGTAGAACCGCGCCATGTCGATGTCCAGGGCACACGCGGTCTCGCTCTGCGCGGCGCTACTCTTCGGCGCCGCCTGTCACTCGGGGGAGCAGGAGCCCAAGGCGGCCGGCGTGCCGTCGGGCCGTCCCGGCGGGCCGGAGGCCGGATCCGGCGCCGGCGGGCCGATCCTGCGCCTGCCCCAGGATTCCAGGCCGCTGCGCTACCGCGCGGCGCTCGAGATCGATCCGTCGGCCAAGACGTTTCGCGGCCGCATCGAGATCGACGTCGACACCAAGCGCGCTGCCGATCGCATCTGGCTCAACGCCCAGAGCCTGACCGTCGAGAAGGCGACGCTCCGGCACGGCGGCAGCGACACCGCGCTCACCGTGGCCGCCTCGGCGCGCAACTTCCTGGCCCTGCGCGGCTCCATCCCGGCCGGTGAGTCGACCCTCTTGCTGGAGTACACCGGCAAGCAGGACGTCGGCCTGTCCAACGGAATGGGCCGCTACACCGACTCGGGCGACTGGTACGTCGTCACGCACTTCGAGCCGGCCGACGCGCGCCGCGTCTTCCCCTGCTTCGACGAGCCGAGCTTCAAGGTGCCCTGGCAGCTCACCCTGACCGTGCCCGACGGCATGATGGCGCTGACCAACTCGGCGGTCGAGAAGGACGAGAAGCTGCCCGATGGCCGCCACCGGTTCCAGTTCCGCGCCACGCGGCCGCTGCCGTCGTATCTCATCGCGCTGGCGGTCGGTCCGTTCGAGACCGTCGACGCGGGCAAGACGCGCACCGGGGTGGAGACGCGCATCGTGGTCCCGCGCGGCCGCTCCGCCGACGCGGCGCAGGCCGCCGCCGCTGCCGGCAAGATCCTGGCCTACCTGGAGGACTACACCGGCATCCCTTATGACTACGGCAAGCTCGATCACATCGTGGTGCCGGGCACCCAGCGCGGCGCGATGGAGCACCCGGGCCTGATCACCTACGGGCCGCGCTGGCTGCTCATCCGCAAGAACGAGAGCGTCGCCGCGCGGCGCGGGCAGGCCAGCATCTTCGCGCACGAGATGGCCCACCAGTGGTTCGGCAATCTGGTGACCACCGCGTGGTGGGACGACATCTGGCTCAACGAGGCGTTCGCCACCTGGATGACGCCAAAGGCCCTCCAGTCGGTGTACCCGGAGATGGAGGCGGCGATCGAGCCGGCCACCACGCGCCAGAGCGCGCTGGCCAACGACGCCCTGGCCACCGCGCGCCGCGTCCGCCAGCCGATCACCGCCGAGGCGGACATGCGCGCCGCCTTCGACCGCATCACGTACAACAAGGGCGCCACCGTGATCCGCATGTTCGAGCGCTGGATCGGGCCGGAGAAGTTCCAGAAGGCGGTGCGCGCGTACCTGACCGCGCACGCCGACGGCAACGCGACGGCGGCCGATTTCCTGGCCGCCCTGGACAAGGAGGCGGGCGACAAGCCGGTCGGCGCGGCGTTCGCCAGCTTCCTGGATCAGCCGGGCGTCCCGGAGATCGCCATGGAGCTGAGCTGCCCGTCGGGCGGACCGGCCACCCTGAAGCTGTCGCAGCGCCGATACGTGCCGGCCGGCGCGGCCCAGGTGTCCGGCGAGCAGCGCTGGCAGGTGCCGGTCTGCGTGGCGGTGCCCGACGGCAAGGGCCGCAAGACGCACTGCACGTTGCTGGCCGAGGCGACCGGCGAGCTGGCGCTCGGCAAGAGCTGCCCGGCCTGGGTGGCGCCCAACGTTGACGGCGCCGGCTACTACCTGGCCAGCCTGGCCCCGGAGCCGCTCGCGGCGCTGCTGGAGCGCGGATGGTCGCGGCTGTCGCGCATCGAGCGCGTCGCGCTGCTCGGCGATCTCGAGATGATGGTCGATGGCGGCAAGTCGGACGTCGGCACGCTCCTGGCCCTGCTGCCCCGCCTGGGCGCGAGCCGCGATCCGTTCCTCGTCGACGTGGCGGTCAGGCGGCTCCACAAGCTGGCCGACTTCGTGGCGCCCGAGCAGCGCGAGGCGTTCGCGCGGCTCGTGCGCGACACGCTGGGCGCGGCCGGCAAGCGGATCGGCTGGTCGTCGCGGAAGCGCGAGAAGGCGGCCGAAGCCAAGCTGCGCGGCGAGCTCATGTCGCTTCTCGCCGTCGAGGGCCAGGACCCGGCGGCGCGCGATCGCGCGGCGGCGCTGGCCCGCGAGTGGCTCGCCGACCACGGCAAGGTGCCCGACTCGCTGTGGGTCCCGGTGCTGGAGAGCGCCGTGCGCACCAGTCCCAAGGAGACGGTTCCGGCGCTGCTGGCCCGCCTGCCCGAGGAGCAGGACCGCATCGCGCAGCGGGCCATCTACCAGGCCCTCGCCCAGGCGCCGGACCAGGCGCTGCAGCGCAAGGTCCTCGAGCTCACCCTGGCCGCCGATCCGATCCCGCCCGAGATGGTGAACGTGCTGGCCGCCTATCCCGCCGAGCTGGAGCGGCAGGCGGCGCTGTTCGACTTCGTGCGCGAGCACGCCGACGATCTGCTGCGCCGGCTGCCCGAGGACTACCAGCGCGCCCTGGTGACCAACGTGTGCGACGCGGGTCGCCGCGATCAGGTGGCCAGCTTCCTCGAGTCCAAGCTCGAGCCGCTCCCCGAGGTCGGCACGCTGGCGGTCAAGCAGAAGATCGAGTCGATGGACCAGTGCATCGCCCGCCGCGCCGCCCAGGCCCCGGCCCTGGCGAAATTCCTGTCCGGCTCGAAGTAGCGCGGGCGTTGCGCGGGGTCACGTCGAACCGCGAAGGCGCGAAGGGCGCGAAGTAGAACCGCCAAAGCGCCAAAATGCGCCAAAGGGGGCCGCGCGCTCCGACGGTCCGGTCGCGGCGCCCGCATCCAGCAAACGAAGCTGTGAAAGACGCCGGACCGTCGGAGCGCGCGGCCCTTTGGCGTATTTGGCGCTCTGGCGGTTGAAACTGCGCGGCCTTCGGCGACCTCGCGGTTCGATGTGACCCGGCGCAGCGCCCTGCGCCGCTACTCCGGCGCGTAGCGGCAGTAGGTGCCGGTGTGGACCGCGTTCTCGAGGTGGCGGCCGAGGCGCGGGCTGTGCAGGGCGATGCGGCGGATGGCCTCGCGCAGTCGGCGCTGCACGTTGACCCGGGCGCGCTCGGCAGCGGAGCCGGCGCGGCGCGGGCGGCCGCCGAGGCCGACGGCGCGGGCCAGCTCGGCCTCGAGGAACTCCAGCTCGGCGCGGGCGCGGGTCGTTCGCCCGAGGTCGCGGCTCTCCTCGGCGTCGGCCAGCTCGCCCTCCAGGTCGGCGAGCCGGCGCCGGTACTCGTCTCGCGCGCGGCGATCGAGCAGCTCGCCGGCGTCGCCGCCGTCCGCGATCGCGTCGCCGCCGCCCGCCAGGTCGATCACGTGGATCTCGTTCCCGGTCCGGGCCAGCAGCGCCGCGAGGATGTGCAGCCCGCGCAGATCCTTGAGGTGGAACGTCTCGCCGTCGCATGCCAGGCGCCATCCATCTCCCTCGCGCTCGAGCGCGAAGCGGGTCACCGGCCGCGGCGCAGACCGCGCACCGGCGACCGGCGCGATCGCCGCGCGCGCATCCTGGGGCACCAGACCGGCCAGGCCGTGCGCGTCGATCAGGCCCATCGCGACCTCGCGATGAGTGCGCGCCCCTGCTTCGTCGCCCGCGACCGCCAGGAGATCCGCCAGGCCGAGGCGGTCGACCGCCTCCATCGGCGGGCTGCCGAGCGCGCGCGACAGCTCGAGCGCGCGCTCCTGCCAGCTCACCGCCTCGTCGAGGCGTCCCAGCGCGCGCAGCGCGAGGGCGCAGCCGCGCGCCATCGGCCCGTGCCAGACCCGGCCGATGGCGCCTGAGCTCGTCATCTGATCGCCGATCGGCAGCAGCAGATCGGCCAGCCGCGCGGCCAGCGCGCGGTCGCCCCTGGCGACGGCCAGGACGGCGAGCGGCACCAGCGACGTCCGGTCGCCCAGCCGCAGCAGGATGTCGATCAGCTCCGGCGTCGCTCGCAGCGCGGCCTGCTCGACCCGACCGGCCAGCAGCAGCCAGGTCACCTCCGCCATCGTGCCGAGGGCGAGACCGGCCGCGCCGGAGCCCAGCGCGCGGCCGATGTGCGGCACCAGCTCGAGCAGCGCCTCCCGGTCGCCGCGCAGCCACAGCAAGTGCAGGCGCTGGTCGAGCACGACGGCGCGCGCGTTCGGGTCGCCCGAGGCGCGGCCGAGCTCGTCGGCGTCCTCGATCGCCTGCTCGGCCTCGTCCAGGCGCCCGCGGGTGAGCGCCTCGAGCCCGTCGAGCGCCCGCGCCTGCCACAGGAAGGCCGGGTGGTTCAGCTCCTCGGCCAGGCGGCGCACCTCGGCCATCGAGGCCGCGGCGCCGGCCGGGTCGGCCAGCTCGTAGAAGTCGAACACCAGGCGCATCTGCCCGCGCAGCGCCTCGTCGGGCTGCTTGCGGCGCTCGGCCAGCGCGACCAGCTCGCGATCGAGCAGCACGCGCTCGCGCGGGTCGACCAGATCGACCATGGTGGAGCCGCCGGCGCGCAGCACCGCGAGCAGCGCGTCCTCGTCGCCGGTCCGGCGCGCCATCGCGATCGCGCGCCGCGCCAGATCGACGGGCGCGGTCGGGTCGAGCGCCGGCTGGAGCGCCGCGGCCAGCCGGGCCATCAGCCGGGCGCGCAGCGGGCTGTCGGCGGCGTCGAGTCGCTCGAGCGCCTCCTCGAGCAGAGAGGCGAGGTCCGGCTGCACGTGGCCGAAGTGGAAGACCGAGCCGATCTCGAGCGCAGCGGCGGCGAACAGATCGTCGTCGCCCAGTTGGCGGGCCAGGTCGGCCGCGGCCATGCAGTCGCGGCGGCCGCCGTCCACGTCGCCGCCGCGCAGGCGCGCGTGGCCGAGGCGCAGGAGCAGGTGAGCCCGCCGCAGCGGCGACGGCGCGGCCCGGTCGAGCGCGTCCAGCGCGCGCTCGAGGGTGGCGATCGCCTCCTCGAAGGCGAGCCTGGCCAGGTCGCGCTCGGCGGCGCGCTCCGACGCATCCAGCGCCGTGGCCAGGCCGTCGGCGCCGGCCGCGAACGCGTGGTGCGCGATCTCCGACCAGGCCGGCTCGCCGACCGTCGCGCGCTCGAGCGCCTCGGCGACCTTCAGGTGATGCGAGCGCCGCCGCTCCGGCTCGATCGCATCGTGGACCACCTCGCGCACCATGATGTGCGTGAAGCGACAGGCAGCGCTGCCGAGCCGGGCCATGAGCGCGGCGGCGCACACCTCGTCGAGCGCGGCGGCCAGCGCCGCCGGATCGGCGCCGAACGCGAGGCGCAGGAGGTTGACCGGCACCTCGCGACCGACGACGGCGGCCTGCTCGAGCAGCTCGCGGCCGCCGGCCGAGAGCCGGGCCAGCCGCTGGTGCAGCGCGGTGCGCAGCGTGCCCGGAATGGCCAGCGCGCGCTCCGGCTCGCCGGCCCCGCCCTGGGTCACCAGCAGGCGGGCCAGCTCGACCAGGAACAGAGGATTCCCCTCGGTGCGCTCTGCCACGCGCGCGACGAGGCTGTCGCCCGCCGGCTGCCCGATCGCCTCCTCGAGGAACGCGCGCACCTCGCTCGCGCCGAGGCGGCCCAGCGGTATCGTGCGCGCCTCCTGGGTCAGCCGGGCCAGCAGCGGCTCGCGGGTGGCCTCGGCGTCGCGAAACGAGCCCAGCACGGCGACCGGCGACGTGTAGAGCTGGCGGGCCAGGAAGTCGAGCAGCGCGAGCGACGAACCGTCGGCGGCGTGCAGGTCCTCGAGCAGGAGCAGGAGCGGCCGCTCGCCGGCCGCGTCGGACAGGAGCGACGCGACCGCCTCCATGAGCTGGAAGCGCGCCTGCTCGGGAGGCAGCACGCCCTGCATGGTGGTGTCGCCGTCGCGCGCGAGCTCGGGCAGGAGCTGGGTCAGGGCGGGGGCCCGCTCGCCGCCCGCCAGCCCGCGCAGCTCCGGTCGGCGGATGAGCGCGCGCAGGATCTGGAGCCACGGCCAGTAGGCAGGCGCGCCGCCGGCCTCCCAGCACCGGCCCCACAGCACGACGGCGCCGTCGGTGCCGCGCGCCACCTCCTCGATCATGCGGCTCTTGCCGATGCCCGGCTCTCCGCACACGAGCCACAGCGCGCCGCGTCCCGCCAGCGCGTCGTCGATGCCTGCGCGCAGCTCCTGCAGCTCGCGCGCGCGGCCCAGCAGCTCCACCCGCCCGTACCCCACGCCCCAAGTCTCGCGCACGGGCGGGCCCGCGTCGAGGCCGTCGCCCACCGGGCCGCGATCGGCAACTCAGGAGGCCCAGGTGGCGCCGGCCGGCGCGAAGTTTTCGCGCCGCTGCGCGATGCGGAAGCCGCAGCGGACCATGTTATCGCGCGACGAGGTCGGCTCGCCGGGCAGCGGCTCCCCGGTCTCGGTGGTGAGCAGCCGGCAGCCGAGCGCCCCGGCCTCGCGGATGCGGCGGACCATGAGCGCGCCCTGGGCGCCGCGGCGGCGAAAGGCCGGCAAGGTCGCCGCGAAGGCCAGATGGGCGAGCTCGCCGTGGGTGAAGAGGCCGGCGACGGCCACCGGGCGTCGGGTCGGCTCGCCGGGCGCGCAGGCCACCAGGACGTGCCAGCGCGGCTTGTCGATGAGCGCGGCGAACAGGGCGACCGACGCCTCGCCGGTCTGGAAGACGTCGGCCAGCAGGCGGCCGCAGCTGTCGGCGTCGGCTCGCCGCGCCGGCCGGATCTCCAGATCGGTGGCGATGGCGGGCGCATCCTGTGCGGCGCTGCGCACGAACTTGTCCCAGGCGCGCCGGTAGCGCTCGATGCCGTGGTCGCGCAGCAGCGCGCCGACCTCCGGCTGGCGCCCGGCCGGGCCGAGCTGGAGCAGGAAGCGGTCGATGTCGCGCTCCTCGAAGTGCCGCACGGCGCGCTCGATCGCCGCGGGCTCCGACCCGATCGCGATGGCACGGTTGAAGAGCATGCAGGGCAGCGCGCGGGCGCTGATCACGCATCCCGGGCCGAGCAGCTCGACCGAGAGGCCGGCGGCCCGCCGCGCGGCCGGCGGGGCCGCCACGACCAGATCGGCCCAGGCATGGGCCTCGACGGCCTCGGCGCTGGCCAGCAGCGACATCGTGCCGTGCTCATCCGGTCCCATCGATCGGATGGCGTGACCGGCTCCGGAACATCGTGCCGCGCCCGTCCCATCGCCTGCGTAACCCTCCGGAACACTGTGCGTCCTGCCGTCACGCCAGAGAACCGAGGCGAGAAGAAGCGCCTCGGTTGAAGGAGGAGATGGAGATGGAAGACCTGGTCCTGTACGCGTTCTTCGGCGGCTTCGCCCTGCTGGCGGTGGCCGAGACGCTACGACCCGCGCGCCGGTTGCCGTCGATCCGGCTGTGGCGCGCATCGGGGCTCATCGCCCTGCTGGTGAGCTTCTGGGTGTCCGGCATGGTGCCGGTGCTCTTCGACGAGTGGCTGGCCGCGCACCAGATCATCGACGCGCGCGCCCTCGGCATCGCCGGCGGCGCGGTGGTCGGCTTCCTGGCGCTCGAGCTCGCGGTCTACTGGTGGCACCGCGCGCTCCACCGGGTCCCGCTGCTGTGGCGCTGGCACCAGCTGCACCACAGCGCCGAGCGAGTGGACGTCTTCGGTGCGATGTGGTTCCACCCGCTCGACATCGCCGGGTTCACCCTGGCCGGCAGCGTCTCGCTGGTGCTCGTGGTCGGCGTGCGGCCGGAGGCGGCCGTCATCGCCAGCGTGCTCGCCACCATGCTGTCCTTGCTCCAGCACGCGAATCTATCGACGCCGCGCTGGCTGGGCTGGATGGTGCAGCGCCCGGAGTCGCACTCGATCCATCACCAGCGCAACGTGCACGCGTTCAACTACAGCGACCTGCCGCTGTGGGACATCGTGTTCGGCACCTTCCGCAACCCGCAGCCGTGGTCGAAGTGGGCGGGCCGCGAGGCCGGCTTCCACGACGGCGCGTCGCGCCGCATCGGAGGCCTGCTCCTGGGCCGCGACGTCACGCAGGGGCCAGCGCAGGTCGAGGCGCAGGACGCCGAGTCGACCGTTCGCCTGGCCGCGTGATCGAGGAGGGCTACCGTCCGCCGGCCGGCGCGGCCGATGGCTCGCCGGCGGTTTTTTCGTCGGTCGCCGACTCACCCGGCTTGTGGGGCGGCTGCAAGAGGACGCGCGGCAGGAACCAGACCAGGATGAGGCCCGGGATGGCCATCGCTGCGGTCGCGGTGAAGAACACCGCCCAGCTGGACCCGGCGATGATCGCGCCGCCGGCGGGACCGAACACACGCTTGCCCACGCCCGACAGGCTGGTGAGCAGCGCGTACTGCGTCGCGCTGACCTCCTTGTCGCACATGGCGATGAAGACCGCCATGAACACCGCCGTGCCCATCGTGCCGGCCACGTAGTCGACGAAGATCGAGCCGCCCACCAGGAGCTCGATCATTCCGAACTCCTTGCCGAGCAGAGCGAGCGCCAGGTAGAGGAAGTTCGTCGAACGCCTGCAGGATGCCGAACAGGATCAGCGCCCGCTTGGTCCCCAGACGCGGCGTCAGGATGCCGGCCAGCAGGCCCCCCAGCACCACGCCGATGGTGCCGGAGAACTTTGTGATGGTCCCGATCTGGGTCTTGGTCAGCTCCAGCTCGCGCCGCCAGAACGTGCCGATCAGCCCGTCAACCATCTGGTCGCCGAACTTGTAGAACGCGGCGAACGCCAGCGCGACCAGCGCGCCCCAACCCAGCTTCTTGAAGAAGCGCGTGAACGGCAGGACCACCGCTTCGACGAGGTTGTGCGGGCGCGCGGCTGACTGCGTCGGCTCCTCGGCCAGGACGGTGGCCACCATGCAGAGCGCGAGCAGCGCCGCGGTGCCCAGGAACAGGGCCCGGTAGCCGACGAAGTCGGCCATGATCAACCCGCCGGTGCCGATCACCAGCAGGGCGACGCGGTAGCCGAACACGTAGACCGCCGAGCCGGCGGCCCGCTCGTCCGGCGTCAGGATGTCGGCCCGCCACGCGTCGATGGCGACGTCCTGTGTGGCGCCGAGCGTCGCCAGGATGAAGGTGAGCACGGCGACCGTCCAGATGCTGGACGCTGGATCCGCCGAGCCCATCGCGACGACGATCCCGACCAGGCCGATCTGTGAGATGAGGATCCAGCCCCGCCGGCGACCCAGTGGCGGCGCGTAGCGGTCGAGCAGCGGCGCCCACAGGAACTTGATGGTGTACGGGAAGCCGACCCACAAGAACAGCGCGATGGTCTTTATGTCGATGTCGGCGTCGGTGAGCCAGAGATTCAGGACCTGACCGGTGAAGAGGATCGGCAGGCCGCTGGCAAAGCCGAGCGCGGCCGTGATCGCCATGCGCCGCGACGCGAAGATCTGCGCCCACGCCCCGGGCTTCTTCTCGCCTTTCCCGCTGCCTGCCGGTCGGTCTGCCATCCGTACTCCCTGTGGACGGCCGGTGCCGCCGGGATATTTTCCAGTTTAGCCCGGAAATCTCAGGCGCCCGGCCCGAGCACCGGCTTGATGTCCACCACCGGCGTGCCGTCGATCGCCTCCAGCGGGCCGACCCGGAGCCGGCCCGGCTCGACCGCGAGCACGCGGACCCGATGCAATCCGAGCGGGTTTGGTCGATCCGGCGAGCGAGTCGCGAACACACCGGTGAGCGGCCGGTTCAGGTCGTCGCGCGGATGAACCTGCAGGACGTCGCGGCGCGCCGCGTGCAGCCACGTGACAAGGAAGAGATCGTCGCCGGGCGCGATGCCGTGCAGCGCGGCCACCGCGGCCGGCTCGATCTCGATCGACGCCTCCGGCGCGCCCTCGTCTCCCTGCATGGGAGCGTCCTCCAGCCGCCGGAGCGAAGAGCGGACGAACCCGATCGGATGCAGCTCGTAGGTCGCTGTCTCTGCCATGACGTCTCGGTGGTATCACCTCGCCGAGGCCTGCGCAGCTTCGCACCTCGGATCCTCTGTGGCCCCATGTGCGTCGGTGACGCGCCGCGCATCGGCTCGAAAACTAGCTTCACGATGCGCCCACCGGCCCGGTGTTGGCTTTCGAGCCGTCGCCGCCAGAAGCGGCCAGGTCTCTGTCGTCGTCAAATGCGGTTCGCCTCCGTTATCATGCCGGCGAGGCGGAGCGGCGTCCGCCGCGCGGGGGGCAACTTGACGCCCCCGCTGGCCGGTAGCTCGTTTTCAACGCGAGGAGACGAAGCCATGAGGTTCCAGCGCAATGCCATTTTCCTGGCCGTCGCCGGGCTGACGCTGTGCGGGCAGGCCGCGACGGCGCTGGCCCAGGACTCGACCACCGGCGCGGTGCGCGGCGTGGTCGACGACAAGGCGACCGGCGAGGCGGTCATCGGCGCCACGGTGGTGGCTTCGGGTCCCGCGTTGCAGGGCACGCAGGCCAGCATCACCGACGAGACCGGCCAGTACACGATCGCGAACCTGCCGCCCGGCACGTACCAGGTCGTCGTCTACTTCGCCGACAGCAAGTTCTCGCGCACCAACGTGCTCATCCAGCTGGGCAAGGTCGCCAAGGTCAACATCAACATCGACACGCAAGACGCAGGCGGGTGAGACGATCGTCATCGAGGGGCGCGCGCCGCTCATCGATCAGCAGTCAACAAAGACCGGCACCACCATCACGTCCGACTACACGCGCAACGTGCCGACCGGCCGGACCTTCGGCGAGGTGCTGGGCGCTTCGGGCGGCTCGCAGTCCGACACCTACGGCACGTCGGTGGCCGGCTCGACCTCCGTCGAGAACACATACATCGTCGAGGGCATCAACACGACGGATCCCGGGTTCGGCCTGCTCAGCACCAACCTGCCCAACGAGTTCATCCAGGAGACCGAGGTCATCACCGGCGGCTACAACGCCGAGTACGGGCGCTCGACCGGCGGCGTCATCAACATCATCACCAAGTCCGGCTCCAACGAGTTCCACGGCTCGGTGTTCGGCTACTGGACACCGGGCGCGCTGGTGGCCGACGAGCGGGTGACCCCGCGCGCCGGAACCGCCATCGACCGCGAGGACAACCTGGCCAACAGCTTCGACCTCGGCGCCGAGATCGGCGGTCCGATCATCAAGGACCGGCTGTGGTTCCACGCCGGCTTCAACCCGTCGTTCACCCAGAACGAGGTCAGCCGCATCATCAGGACCCAGGTGGACGAGAACGGGGACGGCGTGCCGGACACCGACCAGAACGGGTTCGCCGTGCTCGAGGAGCTGGATCGCACCACCCGCGACGAGAACGCGGCGACCTACTTCTACTCGGTCAAGCTGACCGGAGCGGTGACGCCCAACCACCAGGGCTCGATCGCGGTCATGGGCAGCCCGGGCAGCGAGGACGACTACTTCCAGCTGCAGATGAACGGCGAGGAGTCGGCAATCTTCCAGACCGTCGACCACGAGCGGCTCGACGTCTCCACCAAGTGGACGTCGAAGTTCTTCGACAGCAAGACCCAGATCGACGCCGTTGCCGGCCTTCACCGCGACGTCATCGATCAGACCCCGGGGGAGGGCGGCGACGTGCCCCAGGTCCGCTACGAGCCGGACGATACGTCGCTGGCCAGCTTCGGCCGGCAGGAGATGTCCTTCGGCGGCGTGCCCGGCGAGTGTGTCGACGGAGGTCCCGACGATCCGTATCCGCTCATCACCAACTGCCCTGTCCCGCTCTACCGCACCGGCGGCATCGCCTTCGTCGAGGACACCGAGGCGACGCGGCTGGCCGGCCTGCTGTCGGCCACCCAGCGCGTCCAGGCCGCTCGGCCATCACGTCATCAAGGCGGGGGCCGACATCGAGGAGCAGGGCTTCGTCAACTCGCGCTACTACACGGGCGGCACCTGGTATCGCCAGCTCACCAGCGGCACCTGGCAGCTGCGCAGCTTCTACACCCCGGACAGCGACGCCGACACGCCTTGCGGGGTCGATCTCAACGAGGACGACGTGGACGACGCGCGCTGCCGCCCGATCGGGGAGGGGGAGGAGCTGTCCGGCGACGCCACCACCCGCAACCTGGGTGCCTACCTTCAGGATTCCTGGTCGATCCTGCCCAACCTGACCCTCAACGCCGGCGTGCGCTGGGAGCAGCAGACGCTGTACACGGCGGAGCACATCCAGGGCGAGATCTCGCCGACCACCGGCGAGCCGATCCCGGACGTGGCGTTCAAGATGGGCAACATGATCGCGCCGCGCGTCGGCGTGGTCTACGACTGGACCCAGGAGGGTCGGGCGAAGGTCTACGCCCACTTCGGCCGCTTCTACGAGTCCATCCCGATGGACATCAACGCGCGCGCCTACGGCGGAGAGGTCATCGCGCGGCGCAACCTCCCGCCCGACGCGTGCGATCCGGCCGACCCGGTCGCCACCTGCGACGAGGCCCAGGCCGCCGCCCAGACCTACAGCGGCGGCGGCGAGGAGCTGGTCGCGCCGGGCATGAAGGCACAGTACCTGGACGAGTTCGTGCTCGGCACCGACTACGAGGTGCTGCCCGACCTCAAGATCGGCGCGGCCTGGATCCGCCGCGATCTCGGCCGCGTGATCGAGGACGTATCGACCGACGGCTCGGCGACGTACATCGTGGCCAACCCGGGCGAGGTCGACGAGGCCGCGGTCGCGGACCTGCGCGAGCAGGCGGCAGACGTGATGGAGAGCGACCCGGGCCGGGCCGCCTACCTCAACTACCAGGCCGACGTGTTCGAGGGCGTGGGGATCTTCGACAAGCCGAAGCGGACGTACAACGCGCTGCAGATCACGGCGGAGCGTCGCTTCACCAACGCGTTCATGATGACCGCGTCGTACACGTACTCCAAGCTGCGCGGCAACTTCCCGGGGCTGTTCTCGCCCGAGACCGGCCAGCTCGATCCCAACCTCACGTCGATGTACGACCTGCCCGAGCTGATGGCGAACCGCTACGGCGACCTGCCGGCCGACGCGCCGCACCTGGTCAAGCTGGACGGCTTCTACCACCTGAACCTCGAGGAGGTCGGCTTCTTCAACTTCGGCGGCCGAGTGCGCGCGCAGTCCGGACGGCCGATCAACACGCTCGGCGCGCACCCGATCTACGCCCTCAACGAGTCGTACATCGTCGAGCGCGGCGCGGACGGTCGCACGGGGCTGACCACGCGCTTCGATCTGCAGCTGGGCTACGGCCGCAACCTGACCGCCGGGACCCGTCTCGAGGCGTTCGTCACCATCTTCAACATGTTCAACCAGCAGCCCGAGACCCGCGTGGACGAGACGTACACCTACGACGACGTCAACCCGATCGTGGGCGGCGACGCCGAGGACCTGGCCCACCTCAAGGTGCTGGCCGGCGACGATCCGAGTCCCGAGGCGCCCGAGGTGAACCCGAACTACGGGAACACGAGTAGCCGCCAGGATCCGCTATCGGCCCGCTTCGGCCTGCGCCTGCTGTTCTGACCCCGCGTAGCGCGACGAGCCGCACAGTGGCCGCGCAACTCGCGCGGCCATTTTTTTTCGAACCGCGAGCTCGCGCACCGCACTCGTAGCTGCATGAGCGGACGGGTGCGGTGGCGCGAGCCTTCGCTGGCGATCGCCGCGTGGCTCGCGGCGGCGCTCACACCGGCGGGGTGCGGCGGGTCGCGCGAGGTCGGGCCGATCACGGATCCGGACACCGACTGGCCGCGATCGATCCTGGAGCTGGGGACGATCGACGACGGCGGCCGCTGGCGTCCCGACGGTGACACAGCGCTGGCCTACGAGGTCGGCTACCCGCTGTGGAGCGGCGGCACCGACAAGCGGCGTCACATCGTGCTTCCCGACGGCGCGCAGATCGACGCCCGCGATCGCGGGCGCTGGGTCTTCGCCGCCGGCACCGTGGCCTTCAAGACGTTCTTCGACGGCGACCGCCCGCTCGAGACGCGCGCGCTGCGCCAGCTCGGCGAGTCCGGGTGGGAGTACGTGGCCTATCTCTGGGACGCCGACGGCCAGGGCGCCGAGCTGCTGCCGCTCGACGAACCGGTCGCCATCGAGCTCGACCGCGGCGGAGTGCACACGGTGCCGGTGGCGACGCAGTGTCGCGACTGTCACGCGGTGGGCGAGTCGCCCATGCTCGGCGTGCAGGAGCTGCAGCTGGCGTCGGCGCGGTCGAGCGACTCCGGCGGCTCCGAGCTGGAGCGCTTCGATTCGCTGGGCCTCCTGGCCGGCGGCGCGCCGGACGAACCGGCCATCATCGATCACCCGGATCCGGGCACCGCCGCGGTCCTGGGCTGGTTCGTGGGCAACTGCTCGCACTGCCACGACGGCAGCGAGCGTGAGGGGACCAGCTTCGACCTGTCGCCCGGCGCGGCGCTGGCAAGCACCGTGAACCAGCCGACCGAGAGCAGCGCGAGCGCGGCCGGCATCCGCATCGTCCCCGGGTCGCCGGCCGAAAGCATCCTCTACCTGGCGGTGTCGGGCGAGCACGACAATCGCGAGATCCAGGACATGCCTCCGGTCGGCATCGACCGGCGCGACCAGGCCGGCATCGCGGCGCTGCGCGAGATGATCGAGGGGATCGAGCCATGAGACGCGCAGCGCTCGCCGCCCTGCTCGCCTGCGCCTGCGGATCGGGAGACCAGGCGCAGGACGGGCCGCTCGGGCTGGAGTTCGTCGCCATCGAGGTCAACGGCGGCCTGACCATGGCCACCGAGCTGCGCTTTCTGCCCGGCGGCGACGAGGTGCTGCTGGCCAGCAAGGACGGCCGCGTCGCCCACCTGCGCCTGGACGGCGACCGGGCCGAGCGGCTGGGCGAGTTCCGCGTGCCCGGCGTGTTCTCCGAGTCGGACTGCGGGCTGGTGTCGCTCGCGCTCGACCCGGACTTCGCCGCCAGCGGCTACATCTATGTGGGCGCCTGCGCGTCGGCCACCGAGAGCGTCATCCTGCGCCTCGCGTTCGATCCCGGCGCCTACGACGCCATCGCCGGCACCGCGGTCGAGATCATGCGCGCCGGCGACCCGCTGGCCGAGCGGCCGTGGCACAACGTCGGCGCGCTCGGCTTCGACGCGACCGGGGCGATGTGGGCGCTGTTCGGCGACAAGCTGGTCGACGACAACGGCCAGGACCTCGACGACGACCTCGGCGCGGTGGTGCGCATCGTTCCCTCGCGCGACCCGGACGAGGGCGGCCACACCCCGGCGCCGGACAACCCGTTCGTCGACGCGGCGGGGCGCGATCCGGACGTGTACGCCTACGGGCTGCGCTCGCCGTGGCGCGGCGTGGTGGACGCCTCGGGCCGCATGTGGATCGGCGACGTCGGGGCCAACGGCGTGGAGGAGATCAACGTCCTGGCCGCGCCGGGCGACAACTTCGGCTGGCCCATGCAGGAAGGGCCGTGCGCCGCCGAATGCGACGGGCTGCGCGATCCGGTGACCTGGTGGCCGCACGACGACCCGATCACGCCCTACCTGCTCGCCGACCCGGAGGCGGTGCAGACCACCGGCCGGGTGGGCTGGGTCGGCCTCGAGCAGCGGCCGCTCGACGCCGGCGACCCGTACGGCGGTCGAACTGGCCGGGCGCATGCTGTTCGGCGACTTCTGCCTCGGCTTCGTGCGCGCGCTCGCGATAGACGAGGGGCACGCCGTCGTGTCGGACGAGCCGCTCGGCCACCTCCAGAACGCGACCTCGTGGGACCAGGCACCGGACGGCACCGTCTACGCCGCGACGTTCGGCAGCTGCGACACGGTGCACCTGGACGAGTCGCAGCCGCCCCCCAGCGGCCTGTGGCGCGCGGTCGCGGTCGAGAGGCCCGAGGCCGCTGCGCCCTGATCAGGCCTGGCGCAGCTCGCGCTTGAGGATCTTGCCGGTCGGCCCCTTGGGCAGGGACTCGCGGAACTCGACCACCCGCGGGTACTTGTACGCGGCCAGCTTGTCCTTGCAGTAGGCGATGATCTCCTCGGCGGTGACCGTCGAGCCCGGGCGCAGGGCGAGCACGGCCTTGACCTCCTCGCCGTGGCTCTTGTGCGGGATCCCGACGACGGCGGCCTCGATCACGGCCGGGTGCGCGTACAGCACCTCCTCGATCTCGCGCGGATAGACGTTGAAGCCGCCGCGGATGATCATGTCCTTCTTGCGGTCGACGATGAAGTAGTAGCCGTCCTCGTCGCGCTGGGCGATGTCGCCGGTCTTGAACCAGCCGTCCACGATCGACTCGGCGGTCGCCTCGGGGCGGCGCCAGTAGCCCTTCATCACGTTGTGGCCCTTGATGCAGATCTCGCCGGGCACGCCGGGCTCCGTGACCACATCGCCGCTGGCATCGACGAGCCGGAACTCGACACCCCAGATCGGCTTTCCGATGGAGCCGATCTTCTTGCCGCCGCGCGGGTTGAAGGACGCGACCGGCGACGTCTCCGACAGGCCGTAGCCCTCGAGGATGTCGGTCTTGAACTTCTGATCGAAGGCGTTCATCACCTCCATCGGCATGGCCGAGCCGCCGGCGCAGGTTGCCGCCAGCGAGGCCAGCATCTCCGGCATGACCTCCGGGTGATGGAGCAGCGCGAAGTACATCGTCGGCACGCCGCCGAAGTACTTCACCTTGTGCTTGTGGATGAGCTGCGCGGCGACCAGCGGCTCGAACCGCGGCATCAGCACGATGGTGCCGCCGCCGCGAACGGTCGCGTTCTGCATCACGGTCTGCCCGAAGCTGTGAAACAGCGGCAGCACCGCCATCACCACGTGCTCGTCGAGCGGATACGGCACCGTCTGCCGCATCATGTACTCGGCGTTGTAGAACAGGTTGAAGTGGGTGAGCTCGGCGCCCTTGGGCTTGCCGGTGGTGCCCGAGGTGTAGAGGATGACGGCGGTGTCGTCCGGGTTCGTGTCGGGCACCTCGGCGACCGGCGCCGCGGCCCCGCACAGCGCGGCGAAGTTGCTCGCACCCTCGGGGGCGGTCATGTCGGCGCGGTCCTGCTTGACCACGATGAGGTGCTTGCAGGTGCCGGCGCGCGCGAATCCGGCGCGAGCCTGGTCGAAGAAGCCCTCCCAGGCGACGAGGACCTGGGCCTCGGAGTCCTGCAGGTGGTACGCGATCTCGTCGCCGGTGAGGAGGACGTTGAGCGGCACCACCGGGCAGGCCGCGTAGTGGCACCCGAAGTAGGCGATGGTGAACTGGGGGACGTTGGGCAGGAGCAGGGCGACGTTCTGACCCGGTTCGACGCCCAGTCCGCGCAGCGCACCGGCGAACCGGCGTGCGATGCCGTCAACCATGGCGTAGGGCAGGCTGACGTCGTTGATGATGATGGCCGTCTTGGTGGGCTGTTCCCGGGCCGACTCGGCGAGCATCGTGGCGAGGTTCAGGCTCATGGTCCCCTCCTTGGCCGCGATCCTACAGGAGGCGGATATCGACGGTGTCGCTTTTCACGAGCCACCTTCGGCCGGAGCCGGTTCCGGCGCCCGCAATCCGCGCGTTGCGAGGGGCGGCGCGACACGGGGCGTGGGGGTACAATGGCGCCATGGAGCCGTGCAGCGGCGAGATGGTGTGCCCGCCCCCGACCATCGGGTGGTCGGCGCTGCTGCTGTGGACCATCACCGTGTACGGCGTGCTCGGCATCGTGAGCATCTTCACGGTCGCCGTGCACTGGCGCGAGCCGACGACGACGGGCGGCCGGATCCTGCGCCTCCTGTCCCTGCTGGATCTCGGTTCGGCGGCGCTCGCGCTGCTCGTCATCATGCTGGTGATGGACGCCCCGCGCGCGGCCACCGCCGTGATCGGGGTGCAGATGTTCCTGGCAGCGCTGTGCCGCACCGCGGCGCGGCGGAGCTCGCCGACCGATCTTCCCTCCGCGCGCGCCCTGCGCTGAGAGGCCGCGTGCAGGGCCGTCTGCTGCGCGACATCCTGGCGGATCGACCGTTCGCGCTCGCGCTGTCGTCCGGCTTCTTCGGCTTCTACGCCCACGCCGGCGTGGCGGAGGCGCTCGAGGAGGCGGGGCTGATGCCGGCGCGTCTGTCCGGCTCGAGCGCGGGCGCGCTGGTGGCCGGCCTGTGGGCCGCGGGCATGCCGGCGGCGCAGCTGACCGCGGAGCTGGTCGGGCTGGAGCGGGCCGACTTCTGGGATCCGCGGCCCGGGCTCGGGCTCCTGCGCGGCGAGCTGTTTCGCCGCCGGCTCGAGCGGCTGCTGCCGGCCGGGAGCTTCGCCGCGTGCCGCGTGCCGCTCTCGGTCTCGGCGTTCGATCTGCGAGCGCGGCGCACGGTCGTGCTCGACGCGGGCGACCTGGCCAGCGCGCTGGTCGCTTCGTGCGCGTTCCCGGGGCTGCTGCAGCCGGTGCGGCGCGACGGGCGGCTGCTCAGCGACGGCGGCATCGCCGACCGACCCGGGCTGGCCGGGCTGCGCGGCCAGCCGGCCGGCGAGGCGACGCTGTACCACTGCCTGGCCAGCCGCTCGCCGTGGCGCCGTAAGGGCAGCCCGGTGTTCGAGGCGCCGGCGCGGCGCGACACGATCACGCTGCGCATCCTCGGCCTGCCCCGGGTGCACCCGTTCCGCCTGGAGGCCGGGCGCGCCGCGCTGGCCGCCGCGCGCGAGGCGGCTCGCCGCGCCCTGGCCGCGCCGCCGGCGCCGGTGCTCGACGTCGCCGCGTAGCAGCATCCGGGTCTCGCGCCGAAAAGCGTCGGTTAGCGGGCAGCGCTGGCGCCCGGCCGCCGCCGGCGACACCATCGCGGAATGCGGCGAGCGGGCTCGGCCGGCGCACCATGGATGGGATCGCTGCTGGTGCATGGCGCCCTCGTCTGCCTCGCGATGCTGTGGCGCTCCGATCGCGATCGATCGCGCGACGAGGCTCAGCTGGCGTTCATCGATGTCGATGCCACGGCCGAGCCGGTGCCGCGCGCGGAGGAGCCGGCGACCGCAGGCGGGCCGGCTGCGTCGGCAGGCCCGCCCGCGCCGGCCGCACCGCCGGCCGCGAGCCCGCGCCGGCCCGTGGACAGGCGAGCGGAGCCCGAGGACGACGACGACTCCGACGAGGCCGAGCCGTCGGCGATCAGCTCGGCCTCGCCGCGCATCGCGCCGCGCCCCGCGCACACACCCGCGGCGGGGGGCATCGGAGCGGACACTGGCGCCGGCATCGGCATCGGCGCCGGCGCGGGCATCGGAAGCGGAGCAGGTCGCGGTCCCGCCAGAGCCGGCGCGGCCGTGCGCGCCCGCCGGACGGCGCTCCCGCCGGCGCGATCCAGGGCGCGGCCCGCGCGTCTGGTCTACCCCCGGCGCGATCGCGAGGAGCGCCCCGGCGAGGTCTTCGTCGTGGTGCTGACAGTGAACGAGAAGGGCTACGTGGTCGGCGTGCGCCTCGAGCAGGGCGTCAGCCGCGATCGCGACGAGAAGGCGCTCGACGCGGTCTGGCGCTTCCACTACGACCCGGCGCTCGACCGCGACGGCCGTCCGATCGAGTCGAAGGTCGTGCAGCGCTTCATGGTCGAGTGACCCCTCCAGTCCTCCGGCGGAGACCCTGCCTCGACGCGAAGCGAGTATGATGTTCGAGTGAGCGTGGGTGGGGGAGCGCGGTCGAGGTCGGAGGTCGACGGCGCGTCCGATGAAGGACGGCCGCGGCGCGGGGACGGGCTGCTCGCGCACGCGGTGCGGCTGGCCCAGCTCGGCTGCTGGAGCTACGACCCGCGCGAGCGACACCTCGAGGTCAGCGACGAGCTGTGCCGGTTGCTCGGTCTGGATGAGGCGCCGCGCTCGGCGGCCGGCTTCCTCGAGCTCGTCCACCCGGACGACCGCCCGCGTGTCGAGGCTCTGATCGCCGAGGCGGCGGAGCGGCCTCGACGGCTGGCGACCTGGCTGCGCGTCCGGCGGCGCGATGGTGCCATGCGCGACTGCCAGGTGATCGCCGAGCTCGACCCGGGCGACCGCCCGGGGCAAGCGCGCTGGATCGGCACGGTGCAGGACGTCTCGGACCAGGCCGACGCCGAGCGGGCGCGCGAGTCCAGCGAGGCGCGTCTGCGCCGCATCCTGCTCGAGATGCCGGTCGCGTTCGCCGCCGTCGACGAGAACGGGATATTCCGCGAGTGGAACCACGAGGCCGAGCGCATCACCGGCTACACCCGCAGCGAGATCGTCGACAACCCGCGCGGCCTCGATCTTCTGTACGACGACCAGGAGCGCGCGCGGATCCGCGGCGCCTGGGGCAACCCGGACCTGGCCGCCCGCGACCGCCGCTTCGCCATCCGGCGCAAGGACGGCGAGCGCCGCATCGTCTCCTGGTCGGCGCTGGCGGCGGCGCGCGGCGTGACCGGCCTGGTGCGGACCTCGATGGGCATCGACGTCACCGACGCCGAGCGCGAGTCTCAGCGCTACCGCGCGCTGGCCCGCCACCTGCCCAACGGTGCGGTCCTGCTCTACGATCGCGACCTGCGCTACCTGCTGGTCAACGGCAGCGACCTGGGCGCGGTCGGCGACGATCCGGCGAGGATGGTCGGACGAACGGTTTTCGAGGCCGCCTCCCCCGAGCTGGCGGCCCAGCTGGCGCCGAGCTTCCGCGCCGCGCTCGACGGCCGCATCGCCCGCTGCGAGATCGCCCAGGACGGGAACTTCTACGAGGTGACGTGCGTGCCGGTGCACGAGCTGGGCGGCCCGATCGAGGCTGGCATGGCTCTCACCCAGAACATCACGGCGCGCGTGCGGGCCGAGAAGGAGGTGCGCGAGCAGAGCGCGCAGCTCGCCCGCGTGCTCGACCTGGTCCCGGCGCTCGTCGTCGGCCTCGACGCGGGCGGCCGCACCATCTTCGTGAACCCGGCCGCCGAGCGCATCACCGGCTACACGGCGGCCGAGCTGATCGGCCAGACCTGGTGGGACGCCCTGTGCCCGGGCGACGAGCGCCGCCACGTCGAGGAGATGATGGCCGCGCTCGACGAGCACGGCTCGCTGGCCAGCTACGAGATGGTGGTGCGCAGCAAGGGCGGCGAGGAGCGCACCGTGTCCTGGTGCGGCGAGCGCGCCCCGGTCAGCCGCGGGCTGCCCGGCGAGGTCTACTTCTACGGGCTCGACGTCACCGAGCGCAACCAGATGCAGGAGCGGCTCGTCATCGCGGAGCGGATGGCCTCGCTCGGCACGCTGGCGGCCGGCGTGGCCCACGAGATCAACAACCCGCTGTCGTACGTGCTGGCCAACCTGTCGCTGGCCGGCGAGGTCGTCGACAGTCGCGGCGGCGTGGCCGGCGTCGTCGGACACGCCACCACCGCCGGCATGGCGGGCCCTGACGAGTTCCGCGCGCTCCTGGCCGAGGCCCACCAGGGCGCCGAGCGGGTGGCCCGCATCGTGGCCGACCTGCGCATGCTCTCGCGCGCGCAGGAGGACCGGACCGATCTCATCGACGTCGCCCGCAGCATCGACAGCTGCCTGAGCATGGCCGCCAACGAGCTGCGCCACCGCGCCCGGGTGGTGCGCGACCTGCAGCCGGTTCCGCTCGTTCGCGCCAACGAGGCGCGGCTGGGACAGGTGTTCCTCAACCTGATCGTCAACGCGGCGCAGGCGCTGCCGGAGACGCGCGCCAGCGGCAACGAGGTGCGCATCTCGACCTCGGTCGACGAGCGCGGCCGCGTGGTGGTCAAGGTGGCCGACAACGGATGCGGCATGGCGCCGGCGACGGTGCGCCGCATCTTCGATCCCTTCTTCACCACCAAGCCGATCGGCATCGGGACCGGGCTCGGGCTCGCCATCGCCCACCGCATCGTGACCGGCTTCGGCGGCGAGATCCTCGTCGACACCGAGCAGGGGCGCGGCAGCGTCTTCCGCGTGCTGCTGCCGCCGGCCGAGCCGGGCGCGGAACCGGTGCGGGTCGCGCCGCGCCCGGTACCGGCGCCGCGGCGCGGCCGGATCCTCGTCATCGACGACGAGGCCTTCGTCGCCTACGCCATCCGGCGGGCACTGGAGCGCGCCCACGCGGTGACAGTGGTGTCCTCGGCGGCCGACGGGCTGGCCGCGCTGTCCAGCGACCCGTTCGACGTCATCCTGTGCGACGTGATGCTGCCCGACGTGTCCGGCATCGACCTCTACGCCCAGGTCGCGGCGGAGCGCCCGGATGTGGCGCGGCGCATGATCTTCATCACCGGCGGCGCCTTCACCGCACGGGCGCGCGACTTCCTCGAGAACGTGTCGAACACCTGCCTGGACAAGCCATTCGACCCGCACGCGCTGCTGTCGCTGGTCAACGAGCGGCTGTCCGAGTGGGGCCCGGCCGGCTAGAGAACAGCTGGATCGCGATCACGGCGGCCGGGCCATCTCGGCCATCTCGGCCATGTCGACCGCGCGCCCGCGCCGGCGCGACAGCTCGGCGGCGTCGGCGACCAGCTGCGCGGCCAGCGCCTCCTCGCCGGTGCAGGGGCTCGCCATGCGGCCCTGCGCCACCTCGAGGAAGGCGGCCAGCTCGGCGGCGTAGGCGTCGCGGAAGCGCTCGGGGAACGCGGCGTACGGCCTCCCCGCCGGCCATCCGGTCGGCGGCGCCGGCGAGATCGGCGCGCGCTCGTCGAGGCCGGCTACCATCGTGCCGGCCGAGCCGCAGGCCTCGAGCCGCACGTCGTAGCCGGCGCCGTTGTAGCGGGTGGCGGTGCAGACGGCCAGGGTGCCGTCGTCGAGCGCCAGCATGGCCGCGCCTGTGTCAACGTCGCCGGCGTCGGCGAAGAACGACGCGCCGCGGTTGGCGCCGACAGCGTCGACTCGCACCACCTCGCGCCCGGTCACCCAGCGGATGGCGTCGAAGTCGTGCACGCTGAGATCGCGGAAGATGCCGCCGGAGGTGGGCAGGAAGTCCGGGTGCGGCGGCGCCGGGTCGCAGGTGCAGGCGCGCAGGGTGTGTAGCCAGCCCAGCCGGCCGGACCGCACGGCGTCGCGCAGCGCCACGTAGCCGGGGTCGAAGCGGCGCTGGAAGCCTATCTGAAGAGGGATGCCGGCGGCGGCGACACGGGCGAGCACGGCGCGGATCTCGGCCGCCTCCTGGCCGATAGGCTTCTCGCAGAAGGCCGGCACGCCGGCCGCCGCGGCCGCGGCGATGAGCGGCGCGTGCGCCGGCGTCGGGGCCGCGATCACGACCGCGTCGATCCCGTCGGCGAAGAGGTCGTCAACCGAGTCGACGGCAGCCGCGCCGGCAATCGCACGCGCGCGCGCCGGGTCGGCGTCGGCCACCAGCAGGGCGTCCACGCCGGCCAGGCCCAGCAGCGTCTCGGCGTGCATCGCGCCGATCCGCCCCGCGCCGATGAGTCCGACCCGCATGGTCACCCGGCTCAGAGGTCCAGCCGCTCGGCGCCGATCGCGCCGACCGCGTCGCGGAACACCCGGCCGCGATGGCCGAAGTTGTCGAACATGTCGTAGCTGGCGCAGGCCGGCGACAGGACGACAGCGTCGCCGGGCCGGGCCAGCTCGACGGCCATGCGCACCGCCTCGTGCATGTCGCCGGCGTCGAGGACCGGATACGCGGCGCGGTGCTCGGCGGCGGCGGCGCGGATGATCGGCGCGGCCTGGCCGATCAGCACCATGCCGCGCGCGACCCCGTCGAGGGCCTGGAACATCGGCTCGTACGAGCCGCCCTTGTCGAGGCCGCCGGCGATGAGGACGACCGGGCGCGGAAAGCCGCGCATCGACGCCGCAACCGCCGCGACGTTGGTGCCCTTGGAGTCGTCGTAGAAGACGACCTCGCCGCGGCGGCCGACCAGCTCCATGCGGTGCTTCTGCGGGCGGAACGCGGCCGCGCCGCGCCGGATCGCGTCCGGCTCGACGCCGACATAGGCGCGCGCACAGGTACGCGGCCATCGCGTTCTCCATGTTGTGCATGCCGACGATCGGCAGATCCGCGACCGGGTAGCGCTCGTCCGGGGCCGCCGCACCGTCGGCGAGGCGGAGCACGATCTCCTGCCGATCCGGGCTCAGGAACGCGCCGCGCTCCACCTCGCCGGTCGAGTCGAACAGGAAGGGGCGGGCCGCCGACGCCCGCGCGCCGGCCACCGCGCGCGAGCAGTGCGCGTTGGCGATGGCGGCGTCCTCGGCGGTCTGCCAGCGGTACACGCGCGTCTTCATCGACGCGTACACGTCCATGGTGCCGTAGCGATCGAGGTGGTCCTCGGTGATGTTGAGCAACGCGGCGGCGCGCGGCCGGAAGCTCGAGCAGGTCTCGAGCATGAAGCCGGCCACCTCGGCGACGACGTAGCCGCCGGCCACGTTGGCCGGGTGATCGACGGCGTCGATGAGCGGATGGTTGCCGAGGTTGCCGCCGCAGAAAGTGGGCCGCCCGCTCGCCTCGCACAGCGAGCCGGTCAGCGCGGTGGTGGTCGACTTGCCGTTGGTGCCGGTGATGGCGACCAGCAGCGCGTCCGGGTGCAGGAAGCGGTAGGCCAGCTCGATCTCGGCGATCACCTCGATGCCGGCGGCGCGCGCCGCGCCCATGGCCGGCATCTCCGGCACGCCGGGCGACATCACCACCAGATCGGCGCCGGTGAAGACCGCCTCCGGGTGGCCGCCCAGCGCGAGCTCGACCTCGTGATCGGGCCCGACCTCGGCGAGCGCGGCGCGCAGCGCCGACAGCCTCTCGCCCAGCGCATCGGCCGGCTTGCCGTCGTTGACCACGACGCGGGCGCCGCGACGGGCGGCGAACCGCGCCACCGCGATGCCGGTCTGGGCCAGGCCCACGACCAGCACGCGTTTGCCGCGCAGGTCCATTGTCATCTGCCTACCTCAGCTTGAGCGTGCCGAGCGCGACGAGGGACAGGAGGATGCTGACCAGCCAGAAGCGCACGATGATCTTCGGCTCCTCCCAGCCCTTGAGCTCGTAGTGGTGGTGGATCGGCGCCATCAAGAAGACGCGCTTGCGCCGCAGCTTGTACGAACCGACCTGGATGATGACCGACGCGGTCTCGACGACGAACAGCCCGCCGACGATGAGCATGGTGAGCTCGTTCTTGGTCAGGACCGCGAGCATGCCGATCGCGCCGCCCAGCGACAGCGCGCCCACGTCGCCCATGAACACCGACGCGGGATAGGCGTTGTACCAGAGGAAGCCGACGCCGGCGCCGAACATCGCGGCGCAGAAGACGGCCAGCTCGGTCGCCCCGTCGATGTGAGCGATGTGCAGGTACTGCGGCCAGGGTCTGGGCCTTGTCGGCGCCGGCCACGGTGACCAGGATGGTGGTCTGGACCCCGGCCAGGTAGGCCAGGATGAGGAAGGTCGCGGCGCACATCGACGTCGGCCCGATGGCCAGTCCGTCGAGCCCGTCGGTCAGGTTGACCGCGTTGGCGATGCCGACCACCAGCACGGAGGCGAACACGACGTACAGCCACAGCGGGCAGCTCGAGCGGGCTGCTGTAGAAGTCGGTGAAGGGAAGCTGCAGCGACAGCCGGATGCTCGGGTGGAGGATGTCGGAGGTGAAGAAGTAGATCATCACGGCGCCGGCGATGGCGAACTCCACGGCCAGGCGCAGCTTGCCCGAGATCCCCTTTGTGTTCTTCTTGACGATCTTCGTGTAGTCGTCGGCGAAGCCGACGAGGCCGAAGCCGACCGTCACCACCAGCGTGAGCCAGACGAGCTCGTTGCGCAGGTCGCACCAGAGCAGCGTGGCCATGACCAGCGCGAACAGGATGAGCGAGCCGCCCATCGTCGGCGTGCCGGCCTTCTTCTGGTGCGAGGCCGGGCCGTCGTCGCGGATCTGCTGGCCGTACTGCTTGGAGCGCAGCCGCTCGATGAACCAGGGCCCGAGCAGAAACGAGATGAGCAGCGACGTGATGGCCGCCGCCAGGATGCGGGTCGACGGGTAGCGGACCACGCGCAGAAAGCCCAGCCCCTCGATCTGGGACAGGACGTCGTAGAAGAGGTAGAACAGCATCTCGCTAGGCCCCCTGAGCCTGGAGCTCGGCGACCACGCGCTCGAGGCGCATGCCGCGCGATCCCTTGATGAGGATCCAGTCGCCGGGCGCGCTCTCGGCCAGCGCACGCCGCGCGGCCGCGGTCGGGTCCAGCTCGGCCCAGGCCGAGCCGCCCGCCGCGCGCGCGCCGGCCGCGACGCGCTCGCGCTGCTCGCCGAGCGCGACGACGGCGATGCCCAGGCGCGCGGCCTGCTCGCCCGCCTCGGCGTGGGCGCCGTCGCTCTCGTCGCCCAGCTCGAGCATGTCGCCGAGCACGGCGAGCCCGCGCCGCTGGCCGGCCAGCTCGGCCAGGGTGGCCAGCGCCGCCGCCGTCGATGCCGGGTTGGCGTTGTAGCAGTCGATGTAGAGGTGGCGGCCGGCGGCGTCGGCCAGCTCGCCGCGCATGGGCGGCGGCCGCGCCGACGCCAGCCCCGCCGCGGCGACCTCGGGCGCGACGCCGACCGCGATGGCCGCGGCGACCGCGCAGGCGGCGTCGACAGCGACGTGGCGGCCGACCAGCGCGAGGTGCGCCGTGACGCTCCTCGCCGCGCCGTCGCCGACATCGATGCGCAGCTCGATCTCGCTGCCGGCCGCGCCGAGCGGGCGATAGCCGACAAGCTGCACGTCGGCGCCGTCTTCCTCGCCGAAGGTGATGCGGCGCGGGGCCGCGGCGGCGTGCTCGCGCAGGCGCGGATCGCCGGCCGGCAGGACCGCGACGCCGTGTCGCGGCAGGCCGGCGAAGATCTCGCCCTTGCCGCGCGCGATCGCCTCGACGCTGCCGACCACGCCGACATGCGCGACGCCGGCGTTGACCACCACGCCGACGTCCGGCTCGGCGATGCCGGCCAGGTACGCGATCTGCCCGAGCCCGCGCATGCCCATCTCGATCACCGCGTGGTCGTGATACGGGCGCAGGCCGAGCAGAGTGAGCGGCACGCCGGTCTCGTTGTTGAGCGAGGCGGCGCTGCGGTGCACGTGGCCGGCGGCGCCGAGCGCGGCCGCGGTCAGGTCCTTTGTCGTCGTCTTGCCGGCCGAACCGGTCACGCCCACCAGCTTGCCGCCCCAGCGCCGCCGGTGGAAGCGCGCGACGGCACCGAGCGCGATGCGCGTGTCGGCGACGGACAGGATGGCCGGCCCGGCCCCGACCGCGCCGCGCACCCGATCGACCTGGGTGTCCTCGATGAGCAGGCCGGTCGCGCCGCCCGCCACCGCCTGGGCGCAGAAGTCGTGCCCGTCGTGGGTCTCGCCGCGGATCGCGACGTAGAGGTCGCCGGGAGCGGCCCGGCGGCCGTCGAAGTGGACGCGCCGGAAGGGCCGGGTCGGACACGTGCCGGCCTGGACCAGGTGGGCGCCGGTCTCGCGGGCGACGTCGGCGAGCGGAAACGACTGGCGCAGGCGGGCCGCCTCGGTCGCCTCCTCGCGGTCGTCGAAGTGGATCTTCTCCTTGCCGAGGATCTGGTAGTCCTCGTGGCCCTTGCCGGCGATGAGGACCACGTCGCCGGGTGTCGCCTCGGCGACGGCCGCGCGGATGGCGGTGCGCCGGTCGGTGTCGACGAAGAACGGGTCCGGCACCGCCGGCAGGATCATGTCGATGATCGAGCGCGGATCCTCGGTGCGCGGGTTGTCGGACGTGACGACGGCGAGGTCGGCCGTCGCGGCCACCGCCGCGCCCATGAGCGGCCGCTTGCCGGGATCGCGATCGCCGCCGCAGCCGAACACGACGATGAGGCGGCGGCGGGCCAGCGGGCGCACCGCGGCCAGCACGTTGACCAGCGCGTCGGGCGTGTGCGCGTAGTCGACGAGGATGTCGAGGCCCTCGCCGTTGGGCACGCGCTCGACGCGGCCGGGGACGCGCGGCATGGCGCGGATGCGCGGCGGCCATGTCGGCCAGCGGCAGGCCGAGCGCCTCGCCGATGGCGACCGCCATGACCAGGTTGTCGACGTTGAAGTGGCCGAGCAGGACGCGCGACTCGATGGCCAGCTCGCCGCGCGGCGTGCGCAGGTCGGCGCGGATGCCCTCGATTGTCGACTCGAAGCGCAGCGCGGCCACGTCGGCGCCGGGCGCGCCGCGGGTCGACACGCGCAGCACGCGGCGCGCGCCGGCCGCCGCGATCATCGTCGGCCGCGGCCGGATCGTCGGCGTTGATGACCGCGACGCCGCCGGCGGCCAGGTAGCGCGAGAACAGGAGCTGCTTGGCCTCGCTGTAGGCCTCCATGCTGTGGTGGACGTCGAGGTGGTCCTGGGTCAGGTTGGTGAACGCCGGCGACCTGGAACTCGACGCCGGCCACGCGGCTCATCGACAGCGCGAACGACGACACCTCCATCACCACGTGCGTGGTGCCGGCCTGCGCCATCTCGCCGAACATGCGCTGCAGCTCGCCCGGCGGCGGCGTGGTGTAGGCGACCGGGAAGGTGCCGCCCGGATGGCGGTAGTTGACGGTGCCGATGACGCCGGGCCGCGCGCCCGCGCCGGCCAGCATCGCCTCGACGAGGAAGGTGGTCGTGGTCTTGCCGTTGGTGCCGGTGACGCCGATGAGCGACATGCGATCGGCCGGCCGGCCCGCGGCGCGCGCGAGCAGGATGCCGAGCGCCTCGGCGGCGCTGGCCACGATGAGCTGCGGCACGGGCAGGTCGAGCTGGCGCTCGACGACGAGGACGGCGGCGCCGCGCTCCACCGCCTGCGGCGCGAAGGCGTGGCCGTCGGCGCGGATGCCGGGCACCGCCACGAACACGTCGCCGGCCGCGACGGCGCGCGAGTCGTCGCGCACCGCGGCGACGGCCACCGACTGCGGGTCGCCGGCACCCACCAGGCGGGCGCCGGGCAGGTCATGGATCAGGTCAGCGAGGGTCATCGGAGTCCGCGTGCTCATTGAGGAGAACGCGGACGCGGGCCGGTTTCATGCGACAGCACGATCCGGCATTCTGCCGGCCTTCGACGCCGACCGGGAGAGGGAAACTGCTCGATCACTCGCCCGCTTCCGCGCACCTGCACGCTGGCGCAGCGCGTGCCTGCCATCTCGAGCGCGTCGGCGAGCCCGAGCCCTGCCAGGTCAGGCATCTCGACGGTGGCGGTCGAGTCGGCGCCGTCGACCGGTGCGCCCTCGTCTGCGGCCTCGTCGGCCGCTTCCTCGCCCGGCGCAGGGGCCGCGGGCTCCGCGGCGGCCTTCGCGGGCGCCGGCGCCTGCGGAGATCCCGCACCCGGCGCCGGTGCACTGGCCGGGCGGCCCGACGGGTCCGCCGGCGGGGTCGTGGCGCCCACGATGCCGAGGTAGCGCAGCGTCTCTGCCATCACCTCCAGCCACGGCGGTCCTGCCACCTGTCCGCCGAAGTGCTGCTCCGGGTCCGGCTCGTCGATCAGCACCAGCACCAGCACGCGCGGCTGGTCGAGCGGGCGCGAAGCCGGCGAAGCTGGACAGGTACAGATGGTCGGCGTAGCGGCCGGTGGCCGGATCGATCTTGTGCGCGGTGCCGGTCTTGGCCGCGGCCCGGAACCCGGGCAGCACGACGCCGTGCGCGGTGCCGCTGTGCTTGCCGCGATCGAAGACCGACTCCAGCATCGGCACCATGAGCTCGGCCGTGCGCGCGGAGAGCACCCTGCGCTCGGCCACCTCGGGGCGGGCCAGCACCTGGCCGCGCGCGTCGCGCACCTCGCGCACGACGCGAGGCGTCCGGTACACGCCGCCGTTCGCGATCGCGGCGAACGCGGCGGCGACTTGCAAGCGGCGTCACCGACAGGCCCATGCCGAACGAGACGGTGGCCAGCTCGATGGGGCCCCAGCGCTTCGCGGGCCACAGCAGCCCGCCCTCCTCGCCGGGCAGCTCGATGCCGGTCTTCTGGCCGAAGCCGAACCTGACCAGACCCGCGCGCAGCCGGTCGCGGCCCAGCATCTGCGCGATCTTCGCGGCGCCCACGTTCGACGAGCGCTTGACGATGCCGCTGACGGTCAGCGCCTTGTCGTGGTAGGTGTCGCGGATCGAGTGGTTGGCGACTCTGATCAGCCCGCCGTTCACGTCGAACACGGTGTCGGGCGCGACGGTGCCGGCCTCGAGGGCGGAGGCGATGCTGAACACCTTCATGATCGAGCCGATCTCGTACACGTCGGTGATGGCGCGGTTGCGCGCGGCCCGGTCGCGCGCGCCCGCGGGGCGGTTCGGGTCGTAGGTCGGCCAGTTCGCCATGGCCAGCACGCCGCCGGTCGGCAGGTCGAGCACGACGATGACGCCGGCCTTTGCCTTGTGCCTGTCGATCGCCGCGGCCAGCGCGCGCTCCGCGGTGTACTGCACGAAGCGATCGATGGTGAGCGTCACCGCCTCGCCCGGATCCGGCTCGACCGGGCCGTCCGGCATCATCAGCAGCGTCCCGGTGGCGTCGCGCAGGGCCGCGGCGCTGACCCGGCGCCCGCTCAGCCGCTCGTTCATGATCAGCTCGACGCCGTCCAGCCCGCGCCCGTCGATGTCGGCGAAGCCGAGCACCGGGCCGGCCAGCCCGCGCCCCGGGTAGAAGCGGCGCGGCTCGGGCGTCAGGTGCACGCCTTCGAGCCTGGCCTCGCGCGTCTCGCGCGCCTCCTCCTGCGTCACGTGGCGCTCGATCCACACGAAGTGCCCGGGCGACGACAGGCGCGCCTCGATCACGGCCGGCTCGATGTCCAGGATGCGCCCCAGCTTCTCCGCGGTGCCGCCCAGGTCGTGCACCTTCTGCGGATCGGCGTACACCGAGTCGATGTCGGCGGTGGCGGCCAGCTCGGAGCCGCGGGCGTCGTAGATCGCGCCGCGCGGCGCCGGCACCCGCACGGTGGCGATGTGCTGGCGCTCGGCCAGCTCGCGGTAGTGGGCCGCCTGATCGATCTGCAGGCCGTACGCGCGGTACGCGACCGCCGCCCAGCAGGGTCGTGATGATCGCGGCCACGCCGACCATGCGCACGCGCACCCAGCGGTGCAGGTGCACCGGCGCCGCGCTCGGCCGCGTCCCGGTGGGCGCCCTCATCGCGCCTCCGCATTCGGTCGCGCCAGCACGGCCGGCGCGCGCCACACGACGCGGACCTGCTCGGGCGTCGGGCGCACCATGCCGAGGCCCGCGGCCAGGTGCTCGATGCGGGCCGGGCCGGTCAGCACCGACTTCTCGAGGCGCAGCCGGCGCGCCTCCTCGTCGAAGCGGCGCAGCTCGGCCGTGACGCTGCTGAGCGCGTAGCCCAGGCGCACCACCTCGCGCCGGTGCGCCACCCGGCGCAGACCGAGCGCGGTGATCAGCGCGGCCAGCACCACCACGCCGGCGATGGCCAGGCGAGGATGCGACACGATGCGCGCGCGCATGGCGCTGGCGTGGGCCGACATGCGCGCCACGTGCGTCCTCATGCGGCCACCTTCTCGCAGGCGCGCAGTCTGGCCGAGCGGGCGCGCGGGTTGCGCTCGATCTCGTCGTCGCCGGCGACGACGGCGCTGCGCGTGAGCACGCGGCAGATCGGGTGCACGCGCTCGCCGGCCTGTTCGGCCAGCTGCGGCGGCAACGACGATGACCAGGCCAGATCGCGGAAGCGGTGCTTCACCATGCGGTCCTCGAGCGAGTGGAAGCTGATGACGACGCAGCGGCCGCCGGGGGCGAGCAGGTCCGGGAAGCGCTCGAGGAAGTGCTCGAGCTGCTCCAGCTCGCGGTTGACCGCGATGCGCAGCGCCTGGAACGATCTGCGTGGCCGCGTGGATGCGCATCCGCCGCCGCTGCGGCGCCGGGATGCACTCCTCGACCACGCGCGCGAGATCCGCCGTCGTGGCCAGGCCGCCGCCGCGCACCTCCTCCTTGAGCCGGTGCGCGATTCGCTTGTGGTAGCGCTCCTCGCCCAGGTCGCGCAGGATGCGCGAAAGCTCCTCGACGTCGAACGCGGCGGATCAGGTCGAGCGCGGTCGGGTCGTCGCCGGACGGATCCATGCGCATGTCGATCGGGCCGGGCCGCGCGAACGAGAAGCCGCGCTCCGCCTCGTCCAGCTGGATCGAGGAAAGGCCGAGATCGAGCACCAGGCCGTCCACGTGCGGGACGCCGTGGTCGGACAGCACGCGCTCGACGTCTTCGTAGGTCGCGTGGACCAGCGTGACGCGCGCGGCGAAGCGAGCCAGGCGCTCGCGCGCGATGGCGAGCGCGGCCGGATCGCGATCGATGCCGATGAGCCGCACGTCCGCGGCGGCCTCGAGCACGCGCTCGGCGTGGCCACCGGCGCCGAGGGTGCCGTCGACAGTACACTCCGCCACTGCGCGGGGCGAGGTGCTCGACCAGCTCGTCGGCCAGGACCGCGACATGCGGTGTGTGTGGCGATGTAGGCATGACAAACGGAGTCGCTCAGAGGCGACTTTGCCATCGCGCTGAAATCGCGCAAGTTTAGTGAAACCGGCCAGTTGCAATCGGGTCTTGGAGGCGTTCCTTGACGCAGAGCGTGGACAAAGCTAGAATGTGCCGCTCGCTTTCAGACCCGAAAACCGGAAGGATTACGCGTGCTTAGGTACCGGGAAAAAGAAGACTTCGAAGCTCGTTTCCGCGATGTCGAGGCCGCATGCGAGGCCTGGCGCGTTGCCGAGCGGAAGGCATGGTCGGAGCTTCGCGATGAGTTCCGCGAGAAGCTGCTGATTTCCCTCATCTACCATGACGCCGCGCTAGAGGGCGAGGTACTCACGCACAGCGAGATCAAGGCCGCGATCGACAGCAACATCATCAGCGACTCCTCGCTCATCCCGTCCTACGAGGAGATTTCAAACTTCTACAAGGCCTGCCAGTACGCGGACCAGCTGGCCAAGCAGCGGCGCAAGCCGGTCAAGGTGGACACGGTGCGCGAGGTCTACGCGCTGCTGGCCCCCGAGTCGGTCGCCGGCGGGCTCGCGTACCGCAAGGAGAACCCGCTCCACCGGCTCTACTATCACGACATCTGCCCGCCCGAGAAGATCCACTACAAGATGCGCAAGCTGGGCGAGTGGATGGAGGGGCCGGCCACGCGCGAGATGCACCCGATCGAGCGCGCCGCCAAGACTCACTGGCGCATCATGTCGATCTTCCCGTGGGCGATGCACAGCGGTCGCAGCGCCCGCATCATCGCCAACTTGCTGCTCGAGCAGGCCGGCTATCCGATCGCGGTCATCCACTCGATCGATCGCCAGCGCTACTACGAGTCGCTGCGCTCGCCCAACAGCCGGGCGCTGCTGTCGGTCTACCTCGAGGGCGTGGAGACCACCGCGGCCAGCGCGGTGCGCGTGTACGACGAGGCGGCCCGCTCGGGACGCCGGCGCGCGAGCTGACACCCGGCGAAGACAGGAAGCAGGAGCACGCGGCCCGCCTCGAGCGGGCCGCTGTCGTTTTCGGCGGGCGTATCCACCGGTCGCGAGGGGATTCCTCTCGTCGCGCTCGCACCGCATCCTCCCGGGGGGCTCGATCGTCTCCGCTGCAAGCAGACAGCGCATGACGCTGCAGGAGCTCTCATGAAGAAGGTCAGATACGTTCGCATCGAGTACACGGTCAGGCCCGACGTGGACCTGGACGAGCTCACCGGCGCAATCGCCGATTTCGTGGCCAGTATTCGAGCCCACAACGCAGAGCACCGCTACACGTCCTATCAGCAGTCGGAAGATCGCAGGAGCTTCGTCCACATCGCCGAGCTGGTCGAGGAGAGCGCGGCGCTCCAGGCGCAGCCGTTCTTCGCGCGCTTCAGCTCCTTTCTGCGCGAGCGATGCGCGAAAGGACCGGACGTGACGGAGCTGTCGCGAGTCGCGTTCGACGAGCTGAGTCGCTGCACCGTTCGACATCGATCGTTCGAGATCGGGTCTTCGAGTCTCGAACGTCGATGTCGGTATCGGTGTTCTCGATCCGCACGTGCGCGCGTATCCAGCGCCCGCTCTCCCCCGTTTCTCACGCGTCGCCTCCACTCGACCGCGGCGGGCGCCCGACCGGACTCGATGTTTGGTGTACGGTTGTTGCGCGCATATCCCGCGTCGTGGAGGTGCATCGTTGTCGAAGGTCATCGCGATCGGGGTCTCTACGCTCCTCGCGTCGAGCTGCTCTCTCTCTCTGCCGGACCGCCAGGAGTGCCGGGCAGACAGTGAGTGTGTGGACGCGTTCGGAGCAGGCCACTCGTGCGGAGACGACGGCTACTGCCGGCTCCCGCGCCGCCTGCGAGAGCAACGCCGATTGCCGGGAGGAGGCCGGGTTCGGCTACGTGTGTGGCGAGGAGGAGCGCTGCGAGCTCATGACCGCGCAACCCGCGCTGCACCAGGACGACTCCCGGAGCGGCTGTTCGCAGCCGGACGAGTTCTCCGACGCGATCGTGTTCGGCAGCATCATCGAGCGGCCTACGAGGGGGACGCGGTGCTCGAGCGCGCCGCCGAGCTGGCCGTGGCCGAGGCCAACGACGCCGGCGGCCTCGACGGGCGCAGCTTCGGCATGGTGTTCTGCACCGACGAGGAGAACGCCGGAGCTACGACAGCCTGAGCCCCGGACGACGGCGAGTCGGACGTGGCGGTCGCCAGCTGGCTGGTTGACACGCTGGGCGTGCCGGCGGTGTTCGGGCCGACCACGTCGGCGCGCTCGGAGGCGGTGTTCGAGGCGCTGCGCGGCACCGGCACGCTGTTCATCTCGCCGTCGGCCACCAGCGCCAGCGCTCACCGAGCTGGACAACGCAGCGCCCGAGCGACACCACGCCCGGGCTGCCTGTGGCGCACCGTGCCGCCCGACTCGCTGCAGGGCCGCACGATGGCCATGGACATGCGCGCGCGCGGCGTCGAGTCGGTCGCCGTCATCGCCGAGAGCGGGACCTACGGCGAGGGCCTGGCCGGCGTGTTCGTGGACGCCTTCACCGAGATGGGCGGCGCGGTGGTGGGCGAGGTGCGCGACCTACGGCAACGCGTCGGCGCTGGCCGATCACGTGGTCGCGGTCGCCGGCAGCGCGGCGCGGCGAGGTGCTGTTCATCAGCGGGCTCATCGAGGACGAGCGGCGCTTCCTCAACGCGGCGGCCAGCCAGGCCGGCTTCGACGGCAAGGGCATCTTCCTGAGCGACACGGCGGCCACGACCGATCTGCTGGTCGACACGCCGGGCTCGCTGTACGCGCGCATCCGGCTGACGCGCCCGGCGGTCGGCTCCGGCGACACCTACAACCAGTTCGTGGCCGCCTACTCGCAGCGCTTCCCGGGCCAGAACCCGCGCCAGTTCGGCTTCGTGGCCCAGGCCTACGACGCGGCCTGGCTGCTCCTGTACGGCAGCGCCTGGTCGCTGTTCGGCGAGGGCGCGGTGACCGGGCTCGGCATCGGCAGAGGCACTGCGCCGGCTGAGCAGCGGCGCCGAGCTGCCGATCCGAGGCTCGACGCTGGGACGCGGCGCGCGGCGCGCTTGTCGGCGGCAACGTCGATCGACGTCGTCGGCGCGTCCGGGACGCTCGACTTCAACCCGATGACCGAGGAGACCGAGGCCGGCATCGAGGTGGTCGTGCTGTCCGACTGCGGCGGTGACTGGGAGTTCGTGCTGGTGCAGCCGGGCATGTCGGTCGAGTGCCCGTGACAGCGTCGCGCGGTGCGAGACCAGCGCGCCGGTGTGCGCATCGGCGCCGGTGCGCGAGCCGCTCCGACCTCGCGGCACCTGTTCTCACCGTCGATATGCGATCGGTGCGCGATCGAGTACACGAATGACGATGGGTATCGGGAGCATCGTCGATAAGATCACGCGACGGAGGTGACGTATGCCGCCGCTCGGCAGCAGAGACGACTCGAGCATTGTCGATGAGCTCCTCCAGCAGGGGCTGACGTTCTTCGCCGCCAACCGGGTGGAGCAGGCGGTCGCGCGCTGGCGTCAGGTCCTGGAGGTCTCGCCGGGGGAGCCGCGCGCGCTGGACTACCTCGCGTCGGCCGGCCATCCGTTCGCCGAGGGGACCGAGCAATCGGAGACGCCGGTCGGCCCGGACACAAGACCGCCCGACACCGGCGAGATCGAGGTCTTCGAGATCGCGCCGATCTCGCACCGGACCGCGTGGCCGCGGGCCGCGAGCATGGCGCCGGCCAGGGCCGCGCCCAGCCGCGCCTCGATCCTGGCGCCGTGGCTGGTCATCGCCGTGCTGCTGCCGGTGGTCGGCTACCTCGTGTACGCGCAGCTGGGCGGCCGGTCGGAGCCTGCGACCCGGACGGCGACGGCCGCGCGGCCGGCCCTGTCGGTGCCGGCGGCGAGACAGCCGGCGCCGGTGAAGGCGGCGACGGCGGCGGACGGCGCCCGCCGGGGTCGCCGCGGCACCGGCCGCGTCGGCCGTGCCTCCGGTCGATGACACCTACGTCGTGACGCTGACCGTCTCTCCGTCGAGCGCGAGCATCGTGGTGGACGGGCAGCAGGTGGCGCGCGGCGAGTACATCGCGCGGCTCGAGCGCGACGGCGTGGCCCACACGGTCCAGATCTCCGCGCCGCTGTACCTGACGCGCGAGCTGACCTTCGTCGACGCGGCGCCGCCGGAGAGCGTCCAGCTGCTCCCTGATCGCGCGGCGCGCAAGGCCCGGCGGGCCCGGCGCGAGGCCAGGGAGCGCGAGGCCAGGGAGCGCGAGAAGGCCGGCGACAAGGCCGGGCAGAAGGACGAGAAGCAGGCGGAGCGCGCGCCGGCCGGTGACAAGGGCGGCGACAAGGCCGGGCAGAAGGTCGAGAAGCAGGCCGAGCGCGCGCCGGCCGAGCCAAAGGCGCCGCCCGCGCCGCCCGCGCCGCCCGCGTCTCCCGCGCGCAAGAGCGACAACATCAATCCCTGGGCCTCCTCGCGATGAAACTGGACCGTCGCCCCGCACTGCTCGCGCTCGCCTCGCTGATCCTGATCGCCTCGATGACCGAGCCGGCCCTGGCCGACCCGAAGCGCGACGACGCCGAGAAGCGCGCGCAGAAGCTGTTCCAGGTGGGCGACGATCACTACGCCGCCGGCCGCTACGAGGAGGCGGTCGTGCACTTCCAGCAGGCCTACGAGCTGAGCCAGCAGCCGGCGCTCCTGTTCAACATGGCCAACGCGTACGAGCGCATGGGGGAGTACGAGAAGGCGGCCGAGCACCTGCGCCGATATCTGGAGAGCCCGAAGGCGGAGGACGTCGCGTCGGTGCGCGAGCGCATCCGGCGCCTGGAGCTGAGCGCCAGGGCGAGCAGCGACCGTGCAGCGGCGACGGGACGACCGGCGCCGGCGCGCCCTGCGGGCCAGGCGGGGCGGCGGGGGTGAGCGCCCACGCGACAGCGGCGCGCGCCGGCCGCTCGCGCGTGCTGTCCTACTCACTGCTGGCGGCGGGCGCGGCCGGGATCGGCGGCGGCGTCGTGTTCGGCCTGCTGTCCAACCAGGCCGGCGACGACGCGGCCGACCTGTGCACCGACGACGGCCTTTGCACGCGCAACGCCCGGTCGGAGCTGGACCGCCAGAAGCGCTTCGCGCTGCTCTCGGACGTCAGCATCGGCGCCGGCGTGATCTGCGCCGGCACCGGCGCGCTGCTCCTGCTCCTGCGCGACCAGCCGGAACAGGAGGCGCCGCTCGAGCGGGCGTCGCTGCAGTTCACGCCGTCACTGGGCAGCGCGGGGCTCGGCCTCGAGGTCAGCGGCGCGTTCTAGCTGCCTGCCGGGCCGCGCGCTCAGCGGCGCGCGCTCTCGAGGATCGCGGCCAGGGTCCACGCGTTGTCGAGGCTGGCCGCCCGCCGCGCCGCCAGCGCCTCCCGGTCGCGGCTCTCGACCAGCTCGGCGAAGGCGTCGACCTCGAGGCGGAAGCCGTCCTCGCGCGGCACCGCCACGAGCTCGAAGTCGCTCTGCCAGTCGCTGCCGTGGCGGATCCGGAAGCCGGGCGACTCCGCGCGGAACGTGTGATTGGCGTAGTCGGTCTCGATGACGCCGGTGCTGCCGGCGATGATCGCGCGGCGGTGCAGCCCGGTGTCGAAGCTGCAGCTCACCTGCGCGATGCCGCCGCCGGCATGCTCGAGCGTCGCCGCCAGCGTCATGTCCACGCCGCCCTCCCAGCGCGCCACCGCGGACACATGCAGAGGACGGCTGCCGAAGATCTGGCGCGCGAAGCTGACCGGGTAGCAGCCCGCGTCCATCAGCGCGCCTCCGCCCAGCGCCGGGTCGAGGCGGATGTTGCCCGGCTCCGCGATGGCGAAGCCGAACGCCGCGTACACGGTGCGCACCTCGCCGATGGCGCCGGCCGCGACGAGGCGCTCGATCTCGAGCGTCTGCGGCTGGAACATGTACGGGAATCCCTCGACCAGGATCACGTCGCTGTCGTCGGCGGCGGCGAACATCTCGCGCGCCTCGTCCTCGCTCATGGCGAGCGGCTTCTCGCACAGCACGTGCTTGCCGGCTCCCGCCGCCGCGATCGACAGCGGCGCGTGCAGGCTGTTGGGCAGGGCGACGTAGATCGCGTCGATGGCCGGATCGGCGAGCAGCTCGTCATAGCTGCAGGCGCGCTCGATCCCGTGGGTGGCCGCGAACGCCTCGGCCCGCCCGCGCTCGCGGCTGGCCACCGCCGTCACCTCGACGCGGCTGGACAGCCGCGCGCCGGTCGCGAAGGACGCCGCGATCTTCGCGGCGCCGAGGATCCCGATGCGCAGGGGGCGGGTCATCGCGACCCGTAGTCTTACACGGGCCGGAGCACGAAGCTCACCGTGCCGCGCGTCCAGAACAGCGACGCCGCGTACCAGGGCGCGCCGACGAGCCACCTCGACCAGACCGGCGCCGCGTCGCGCCTGCGGGCGAGCCACCGCGCCGCCAGCACGTCGCCGTAGATCGACGGCGACGCCAACGATTCGACGGCCCGAAAGCCCGCCGCCTCGGCCATCTCGACATAGCGCCGCGCGCGGCGGTGGACGCTGAACCACGGGTTGCGGTTCACGAGCGAGCGGCCCAGCCGGATCGCGCACCACTCGCGGCCGATCAGCACGCCGTCGGTCGCGATGCGCTCGCGGACGAGGCGCAGGACCGCGGCGCAGCCGGCGTCGTCCAGGTACATCAGCACGGCGCCGAGGTGGACCAGGTCGGCGTCGCGGTACGCGGCGAAGCGGCGCACGTCGTCGCAGGCGACGGTGGCCGACGGACAGCCGGCCTCGCGCAGGCGCCGCCGCGTCTCCTCGACGAAGCCGGGCGCGATGTCGCAGGCGACGACGTCGTCGGCCATGGCGGCCAGCTGCACGGTCCAGTCGCCGAACCCGCAGCCGAGATCGACTGCCCGCCCGCACGGCCGGCCCAGGAGATGCCGCGCGCGCCTCAGCGTCCAGCTCTGCAGGCAGCCGCGGGTCCAGCTCTCGTAGCGGGCGTTCCGGCAGCCGGGCGCCACCGCGTTCACGCCGGTCATCTCGCCGCGGGCGATCCAGAAGTCGCGCGCGTCGCCGCCAGGCGCCCCCGTGCCTTCGCCCCTCTCCGTCACCGACGGTCACCGTAGATGGGCTCGCCGCCGGAGACAACCCTCGAACAAGGTGTCAGGACCATCGCTCTCCGTGGCGCCGCTGGTGCCGTTGACACGCGCCCCCGCTCCGCCCACACTGCGCTCGATGTTGACGGATGGCGGGGCGCGGTCGCGCCGCTTCGGCAAGGGCATGAGCCCGGAAGCGCGCAGCTTCAACGCGTCCGTCGACTTCGACTGGCGCCTGCTCGAGCACGACGTGGCCGGATCCATCGCCCACGCCCGCATGCTCGCGGCCCAGGGCATCATCCCGGCGGCCGACGCCGAGGCGATCGTGACCGGCCTTCTCGCGGTCAAGCAGGAGCTCGAGCAGGGCCTGGTCCCGTTCGACACCGAGCTCGAGGACGTGCACATGAACGTCGAGGCGCGGCTCATCGAGCGCATCGGCGACGCCGGCCGCCGGCTGCACTCCGGACGCAGCCGCAACGACCAGGTCGCCACCGACCTGCGCCTGTACGCGCGCGCCGCCGCCGTCGACCTGGTCGATTCTGATCGACCGGCTGCGCCTGGCGCTGTGCGCGCGCGCCGAGGAGTACATCGATCTCGTTCATGCCCGGCTACACCCACCTGCAGCGGGCCCAGCCGGTGCCGGTGGCGCACCACCTCATGGCCTACGAGGCGATGCTGGCGCGCGACCGGGCGCGGGTGCACGACGCCGGCGGCCGCGCCGGCGAGTCGCCGCTCGGGGCGGGCGCGCTGGCGGCCACCACCTTGCCGATCGATCGCGAGGCGGCGGCGGGCGCGCTCGGCTTCACCAGCGTCACGCGCAACAGCATGGACGCCGTCGGCGACCGCGACTTCGCCGTCGAGCTGGTGGCGGCCGCGGCGCTGTGCCAGGTGCACCTGTCGCGGCTGGCCGAGGAGATGATCCTGTGGTCGTCGCAGGAGTTCGGCTTCGTCCACCTGAGCGAGGCGTACTGCTCCGGCTCGTCGCTGATGCCGCACAAGGTGAACCCGGACGTGGCCGAGCTGGTGCGCGGCAAGACCGGCCGCGTCGTCGGCGACTGGGTGGCGTTGATGACCGCGCTCAAGGGCGCTGCCGCTGGCCTACAACAAGGACCTACAAGAGACGCAGGAGCCGCTCTACGACGCTGTCGACACCGTGACCGCGTCGCTGCGGCTCATGACCGGCATGGTCCTGACCATGGAGATCGATCGCGAGGCGGTGACGGCGGCGGTCGTCGCGCGGGCACCTCCTCGCCACCGAGCTGGCCGACTACCTGGTCAGGCGCGGGGTGCCGTTCCGCCAGGCGCACGACGTCGTCGGCGCGCTGGTGCGCAAGGCCGAGGAGCGCGGCGTCGAGCTGAGCGGCCTGTCGATCGAGGAGTTCCGCGCCGAGAGCCCGCAGTTCGAGCCGGACCTGCACGACTGGCTGGACGTGGCGCGCGCCGTCGACCGCCGCGACGTCGCCGGGCGGACCGGCGCGCACCCGGGTGGCCGCCGAGATCGCGCGCGTGCGCGCCGAGCTGGGCGCGCGTCCGGCGGCGCCGGCCGACACAAGTGACGAGGGAGAGCGATGAATCACTTCAACGTTCGAGACGGCGAGCTCCACTGCGAGGATGTCCCGCTGGCCCGCATCGCCGCCGAGGTCGGGACGCCGGCCTACGTCTACTCCACCGCCACCATCGAGCGGCACTACCGCGTGTTCGACGAGGCGCTTGCCGGGCTCGACCATCTCATCTGCTTCTCGGTCAAGGCCTGCTCCAACCTGTCCATCCTGCGCCTCCTGTTCCGGCTCGGGGCCGGGGCCGACATCGTGTCGGGCGGCGAGCTGGCCCGCGTCCAGCGCGCGGGCGGACGCGGCGACAAGGTCGTCTTCTCCGGCGTGGGCAAGACCGACGTCGAGATGCGCCAGGCGCTGGCCGCCGGCGTGCTCGCCTTCAACGTCGAGTCGGAGCCGGAGCTGCACGTGCTCGACGGGATCGCGGCCGCGGCGGGCGTGCGCGCGCCGGTGGCGCTGCGCATCAACCCGGACGTCGATCCCCAGACCCACCCGTACATCTCGACCGGGCTCAAGAACAACAAGTTCGGCATCGCATGGAACGGCGCGCTGGACGCCTACCGGCTGGCCCGCTCGCTGCCGCACCTCGAGGTCGTCGGCGTCGACTGCCACATCGGCTCGCAGCTGACCAAGACGGCGCCGTTCTCCGACGCCATCGCGAAGCTCGTCGAGCTGGTCCAGGTGCTGCGCGGCGAGGGCATCGCCATCCGCACGCTCGACATCGGCGGCGGCCTCGGCATCGCCTACGGCAAGGAGGAGGAGCCGGAGCCGCCCACGCCGCGCGAGTACGGCGAGGCGATCGTGCGCGCGCTGGCGCCGCTGTCGGACATGAAGCTCACCGTGCTGTGCGAGCCGGGCCGGGTCATCGTCGGCAACGCCGGCGTGCTGCTCACCCGCGTGCTGTACGACAAGCCGGGCGAGGCCAAGCGCTTCCTGATCGTGGACGGCGCCATGAACGACCTCATGCGCCCGGCGCTGTACGGCTCGTTCCACCCGATGCGGCCGGTCGTCGAGCGCGGCAACCGCCCGCGCGCCGTCGTCGACGTGGTCGGGCCGATCTGCGAGAGCGGCGACTTCCTGGCCCGCGACCGCGAGATGCCCCAGCTGGCGCGCGGCGATCTGCTCGCCATCGGCGCGGCCGGAGCCTACGGCTTCACCATGTCGTCGAACTACAACACGCGGCCGCGCGCGGCCGAGGTGCTGGTGTCCGGGTCGAGCTACACCGTGGTCCGCAGGCGCGAGACCATCGATCAGCTGCTGGCCAACGAGGACTGACCGCGTCGCTCAGGCACCTGGCATGCCGTGCAAGGCCAGGTGCTGCAGGAGCATGATCGTCTTGCCGTCGATGATCTCGCCGCCGCGGATCATGGCCACGGCGCGCTCGAGCGCCAGCTCCAGCACCTCGATGTCCTCGCCCTCGGCCTCGTCGCCGCCGCCGTCGCCTACCCGGTCGGACGGCTCGTAGCGGGCGATGAAGAAGACCAGCCGCTCGGTGACGCTGCCCGGGCTCATGAACGCGTCGAAGACCCGCTCCGGTGCGCGCAGCCGGTAGCCCAGCTCCTCCTCCGCCTCGCGCACGATGCACGCCTCGGCGTCGTCGCGATCCAGCAGGCCGGCGCATGCCTCGATGAGCGGCTCCGGGTGGCCGTTGACGTACGCCGGATAGCGGAACTGGCGCACCAGCAGCACCGTGCCGCGCGCCGGATCGTAGGGCAGGATGACGGCGCCGTCGCCGCGGTCGTAGGTCTGGCGGACGTGCGTCTCCCAGCGCCCGTCGCGGCGGCGGTAGTCGAAGACCGTCTTCTTCAAGATCGCCCAGTCGTCCGACAGGACCTCCACGGTGCGGATGCGGATGCGTTCGCCGGCCGGTTCTGTGCTGTCCAATGGACCCAGAGTATGCACCGGTTCGCCGCGTTGACGAGATCGGGCCGCCGCGGCACATAGTCGACAGACCATGGCCGAGCACACAGCAACGATCACCTGGCGCCGCGACGGCGTCCCCTTCACCGACAGAAAGTACAGCCGCGCCCACCGCTGGACGTTCGACGGCGGGCTCGAGGTCCCCGGATCGAGCTCGCCGCACTCGGTTCGGGTGCCGCTGTCGGACCCGGCCGCGGTTGACCCGGAGGAGGCCTTCGTCGCCTCGGTGTCGAGCTGCCACATGCTGTGGTTCCTGGACATCGCCGCCCGCCGCAGCTTCGTCGTCGACTCGTACGAGGACAGCGCTGTCGGCGTGATGTCGAAGAACGCGGCCGGCAAGATGGCGATGACGAGCGTGACCTTGCGGCCGGCGATCGTCTTCGAGGGGCGCCAGCCCACCGGCGACGAGATCGACGCGATGCACCACGAGGCCCACGAGGAGTGCTACATCGCGAATTCGGTCACGGCCGACGTCAGAGTGAGCCGTTCCTGACTCACGTCGCGCCCCATGGTGTTGATAGCCGGTGTGGGTGGCCGGACCAGGCACCCCCCGTTGTGTAGCCGGCGTGATTCCGGCTACAACACCAGCCCAGGAGGGAGGCAATCGATGCGAGTGATGGTCATCGTGCGGGCGTCGAAGGAGTCCGAAGCCGGCGAGATGCCGAGCGAGAAGATGCTCGCCGAGATGGGCAAGTACAACGAGGAGCTGGTCAAGGCCGGCGTGATGCTGTCGGGCGAAGGGCTCCACGCCAGCTCGAAGGGCAAGCGAGTCCGCTTCTCCGGCACCAGGCGCACCGTGATCGACGGGCCGTTCGCCGAGGCCAAGGAGCTCGTCGCCGGCTTCTGGATTTGGGAGGTCAAGTCGATGGACGAGGCGGTCGAGTGGGCCAAGCGCTGCCCCAATCCGATGGAGGGTGAGTCCGACCTCGAGATCCGCCAGATCGCCACCGCCGACGATTTCGGCGCCGAGTACACACCGGAGCTGCGGGCGCAGGACGACCGCCTGCGCGCCGAGCTGGAAGCCAAGCAGAAGCGCTAGGCACCGCGCCCGCGCCCCCCACTTTCTGCAGGAGTAAAACCATGTCGAATTTCGATGCTTCGCCCTGGAGGGAACGGATCCTCAGCCTGCTTCGCATCGCCGCCGGCCTGATGTTCATCATGGCCGGCACGACGAAGCTGTTCGGCTTTCCACCCGGTCCGATGCCGATGGATCCGGTCCCGATCGCCAGCCAGATGGGCGCCGGCGGACTCATCGAGTCCATCGGCGGCCTGCTCATCCTGCTCGGCCTGTTCACCCGGCCGGTGGCCTTCATCTGCTCGGGTGAGATGGCGGTGGCGTACTTCCAGTTCCACCACTCCGAGTCGATCTACCCGACGCAGAACAACGGCACGGCGGCGGCGCTGTTCTGCTTCGTGTTCTTCTACCTCGTCTTCGCCGGCGCGGGCTCGTTGAGCCTCGATGCCCTGATCCGGCGGGCCAGAGGCGCGGCGGTGTAGCTACGGGCCGCCGAAGCGGTCGCGCAGAAACGAGAGCAGATCGGCGAGGGCGCGGTCGTCGAAGCGATCGGCCCACGGCGGCATCGCGCCCTTGCCGGTCAGCAGCGTGCGCACCAGCGTCGGGTCCTCGCGGGCCGGCACGCGCTCGCGCAGGTCGGGTCCGACATCGCCGTGGCCCTCCGGGCCGTGGCAGGCGGCGCAGGTGCCGGCGAAGAGCGCCGCTCCGCTCTCGACCTCTCCCGGGGCGGACAGCACGGAATCGACTCGCTGCTGGAGCTCGCGATCGATGCCGTCGGCGAAGTCCATCTCCTGCGCGAAGACGTGGGCCACGTCGTCCACCCGGTTGAACGAGTACATGTAGTCGGCCGGGAAGGTCTCGCGGATCTGCGACGCGGCCGATGGCCGGGTAGCGCGCCTCGTCGTGGATGACCGCGTCCAGGTCGAACGGGTCGAGCACGCCGTCGCCGTCGCGGTCGTGCGCCACGGTGCTGCCGCCGTGCTGGTGGCAGCCGATGCAGTTGGTGCCGGCGTTGGCGCGGCCGTGCTCGATGTACGGGTTGCTGCACCAGCTCGGCTCGCCCGGCGCGCCGCCGGTCGCGTCGAGCGCGGCGGCCAGCGACGGCAGCTCCTCGTAGCGGCGGCCCAGCTCCGGGTCGCGCTCGTCGAACCAGCTCACCGCGCACATCTTGTAGCGGCTCCACACCGGCGGCAGATCGGCGAAGCCGGCGGGCCGGTCGGCGCCGAAGTCGTCGCCCGGCAGGTCGCTCCACCACAGCGTGACCCACTGCCAGTGGCGCAGCTCCTTGGTCATGATGTGCATGCCGGCCAGGCGGAACACGCTGCCGTCGCGCAGCTGGATGGTGTAGATGTCGCGCGGCGACGGGTCGACCTTGCGGTCCCCCTCCTCGGCCCAGGTCGCGCTGCCCTCGAGCCGGCGGCGCATGGCGTCGGCGTCGGTGTCGAAGGCGGGCAGCTGCGGGTCGAAGTCGGCGCGCACCCACTGCGCCTTGACCAGGACCGCGTCGGCCGGGAGCTCCTCGGCGAAGCAGGCGGTGAAGTTCGCGTCAGACGGAGGCGCCGCCTCGAGCGGCAGCGTGTCGAGCGCGTCGAGGCAGGCGACCGCGCCGGCGTAGTCGCCGAGCAGGGCGCGGGCCGTGCCCGGGCTGTACAGGATGCGCGTCGTGCCGGTCACCGCGCCGCCCAGCAGCGCCTCGAGCGCGGGCGCGCACTCCTCGACCGGCGTGCCTTCCGGGCACTGGCCGAGCTGGCGGATGTGGTCGAGGTAGCGCTCGAGCGGCCACCTGTCGGAGCGCGCGGCGGCGCCGGCGTTCCACACCTCGGCCTCGGCCACCGCCGCTGCCGACATCGGCGCGCGCGCCTGCCGGCCGTCGGGGCCCAGCCCGTCGTACAGGTGCTGGAACATCCGCTTCAGGTCCTCGACGCCGTACCAGGTCTCCCAGCGCGGGACTTTGGGCACGTCCTCCTCGGGCCAGGACACCTCCGGGTGATCCTCAATCACCTCGGCCAGGCCGAGCAGCGGCACCGGCTCGAGCACCTTGTACACCGTGGCCCAGCCGGCTTCGCGGCGCCGGCGCACGTCGGTCGCCAGCGCCTCCTGCGCCTCGGGCGCGCTCAGCGCGGCGTCCGGCTCGTACGGCGCGGCCACGCCGACCAGGCTGCGGCCGAACACGTCGGTCTTGCCGCCCGGCACCTCCGGGAAGGCGAGCGGATCGCTCGACCCGGCGTCGCCGCCGCCGTCGGTATCCGCCGGCGCAGCCGGCGACGAGGCCGGCCGCGACGAGGACGGTGAGGGACAGCGCCCGCATCACTGCGGGGCCGCGATGCGGATGGCCGCGTCGCTCGCCGCCATGATCTCCTGGTCGCCGGCGTCGATCAGGAAGTAGATCCAGCCGTCCGAGCGGAAGTGCGGGTAGCGCGCCTCGGTGCCGACCGGGACGTCGGTGATCTGACGCTCCTCGCCGGTGGACCAGGTCGTAGAGCAGGATGTCCGACTTGCCGTCGTGGTAGTGGTGCGTGACGAAGAAGCGCTCGTCGAACGAGATGTTCACCTTGGCGCCCGGCATGCAGATGGTCGCCAGCTTCTGGCCGATGTCGACCTGGTAGCTGTCGCCGAAGCGAGTGGCGCGCACGCGGCGCAGCACGTAGCCGAGCGCCTTGCCGTCGGCGCCGGCCAGGCGGCTGGCGACCAGGCGGGCCGACGGCGACAGCACCGAGTCGCCCTCGTACGGCGAGTCAACAACGGTCGGCGGCATCGGGTCGTAGGTGGTGCCGTTGAACACCATCGGCGTGAACTTCATCGTCGAGCCGGCGTCGAAGAAGGCGCTCGGGATCCTGGCTGGCGTGGCCGGAGTCGCTGACGAACTGGCTGTTGATGACGAAGTAGTCGCCGCCGCCCACGCCGCGGGCCACGTGCTGGTACAGGTTGATGCCCGACGCGCTGATGCACTCCGGCTCGTCGAAGTCGATCTGCGGGTAGCGGGTCAGCACGCTCTGCGGGCAGATGCCGGCGCCGCCGACCGCGCCCTGGAAGATGAAGCCGGAGTTGTCGGGGAAGAAGCCCGGGTCGTACGACGCGTCGACCGGGATGTTGGTGCCGGTGGTGAGGTCGGTGATGGTCGAGCCCAGCGACGAGCCGCCGCCGTTGCCGATGTAGCGGCCGTCGGCCGAGCTGCGGGTCCAGAAGCTGGTGTTGAAGCCGAGCACCTTGAGCTCGCGCACGGTGCCGTTGGCGTCGCCGTTGCCCCAGTCCGCGGTGCGGTCGGCGAAGGTGGCGGCGCCGAAGCAGGACAGCGGGTCGTCGCCCGAGCAGCCGAACATGCGGATGCCGGCCTCGAGGTTGAGCGCGGCCCAGCCGTCGAAGGCCATCTCGTCCACGTGCGCGGCGATCGCCATCTCGTCGCGGCTGGCCTCGCACACCGTCGGCGCCGGCGGCGTCTGGATGACCGTCGTCGATGGCGGGCAGGCGATCGACGAACCACTTCTGCACGGTGGCGAACTCGCGCTGGCTCATCTTGGGGTGGCTGCCCTTGGGCATGCCGACGCGGGCCTTGAACTGGAGGTACGGGGTGAGCCACTCCTCGTCGCCCAGGGCGGCGCGGAACAGGTCGCGGAAGTCGCCGTACTGCACGCCGGCGGCCAGGATGCCCAGCTGGGCGGCGGCGAACGGCGAGCTGGCGTCGGCCGGGTCGGTGCGCAGGCAGTCGATGGCGCGGCGCGCCTGCTCCTGGCGTCATGGTCGACGGGTCGGTGGCCAGGCCGCACTCGTTCCACGCGTGGTCGGTGTAGTCGAGCCAGCGGCGCAGCGCCGCGGGCGACAGCGAGTGACACTCGGCGCAGCGCGGCGACGCGCACTGGCCGCCCGGGCAGCTCGGGTCCTCGACGTCGGCGCCCAGCACGGCGCCGGCCGCGCGGGCCAGCGCCTCACCCTCGAGGTCGATGGTCGGCAGCTCGCCGTCCTCGCCGAACGGCTCGGTCGGCAGCTCGGCCCACTGGCAGGTGGACGGGTCGCTGCCGCAGCCCTGGATGAACTTGACCGCGCGGCCGAAGTCCGAATCGGCCCAGGTCTCCTGATCGAGGCCGTCCATGTCCGGCGGCATCCAGAAGGTGTGCGCGAAGCTGCGGTACGCCTCGGTCGTGATGTTGGTCCAGGCCGAGTCCTCGCCGACCAGGCGGTCGATCCAGCCGTCGGTCCACTCGCCGTCGCCGATGCGGTGGCAGTTGGTGCAGGCGGCCGCCTCCGGGCTGACCAGCTGCTTGGGCATGGTCCAGCCCTGGCCCTCGCTGTTGACGATCGTGTACGGCGCGTCGGCGTAGCCGAGCGGGAAGTCCTCGTCGATGCCCATCCTGGGCACGACCGGGTCGCCGTTCTGGGTGAGCGCCTGGTCGATCCACGGGGTGTGGATGAACGGATCGGCGTCGTGGCACTTGGCGCACTGGATGCCGCTGCCCAGGCCGCCGTGGATGCCGGACCACAGGCTGGCGCTCTGCTGCGGCGAGTCGGTCGAACTCGACCTTGTCGCCCGGGTGCGGGACGTGGAGGCCGTCGGTGCGCGAGTAGAGCGCGTTCTGGAAGAAGCAGGTCTTCCCGGTGTACGGGTTGTGCCCGATCATCGCGATGTCGTTGTAGGCGCCCTCTTCCGGCTTGGCCTTGCGGCACAGCAGCACCCACTCGGTGCCGTCCTCGTTGGCGGCGCTGGTCACGCGCGGGCCGTTCGACGTCCCGCTGACCGCGTTGCCCTCGCACAGCGAGTAGATGTACTGCGGGTTGTCGCAGGCTGCGACCTCGGCGCCCGGGCGGCTCACCTGGCCGTCGGCGCCGGTGACCGTGGTGGCCAGCGGCGTCGAGTCGAGGCAGTTGAAGGTGGAGTAGTCCCCCTCGGCCACCTTCTCGAAGAACGGGATGTCGCCCAGCTCCTCGACGCAGCGGTCGGCGTAGGCCTCGGTGGAGGCGATGACCTCCTCCTCACCGTCGGCCTTGCCGTTGGCGCCGGTCTTGTCGAGCGCGCGGCGGATGTCGAACTCGCCCTCGCGCACGACCCCCTTGTCGTCAACCAGGCACACGTCGATGAACGCCTGGCCGTCGGCGATCGAGGCCAGCATCTCGGCGGTCGGCTCGCCCTCGAGCCAGCTGTCGTCGTAGACCGGCTCGAAGATCGTCTCATCGACCTGCGGGCCGGCGAACGTGACGCCCGGGCCGGGCGCGTCGAACGGCTCGCTGTCGACGCGGTCGATCGCGCCGGCGTCGCGCGCGCAGTCGAGCTCGCCGACCGCGCCCATGCGCACGCGCGCGTGGAGGCGCTCGCCGTCCGCCAGCCCGCGGCTGAGCGAGACGAGGATGCGGCGGCTGGCGGCGTCGTAGCCGACGTCGAGCTCGGTCGAGCTCGAGCTCCCGCCGCATGCGCTCAGCGCGACGAGAACGACGGACAGCGCGGAAAACAATGGGGGACGGACATGTGGGGCGGAGTACGACTTCATGGGGGTGCGACCTTCTACTCGGTCTGCGATCCGAGGTGCAATCAGAAAATTCTGGGGGGCAGCCCAGCGAGACTTATGTCTGCCGCCGCCACGCTTGAATGCCGGGCACTTATTCTCCGGGGATGAGCGGGCAGCTCATCGGCTCCGGCGGCGACGACACCGCCCGCTGTGCGCTGTGCGGCGGGGAGGCGGCCGGTCCGTGCGCGAGGTGCCGCGCGCCGGTGTGCGGCGACTGCTGCACGCTGACCGGCGGCGGCGCGACGACCTTTGCGATCTGTCTGCGCTGCGAGCGGCGCGGCGGCGCCAGCCTGCGACCGGCCTGGCTCGGGCTGCTCGGCTGGCTCGGCCTGGTCCTGCTCGCGCTCGCCGCCGTCGCCGGGCTGTCGATGCTGATCGCCGGTGACGGGTCATGATCCGGTCATGAGCCCGAAGCGACCGGAGCGGACCGAGCGGCGCGTCCGCGAGCGCGCGGCGCGCAAGCTCGTGCGCGACCGCGAGCGCCTGGCCGAGCTCTCGCCCGGCGGATCGGAGGAGCGTCCCGATGGAGGTCGAACTCGCCCGCCGTGATCGAGGGACGAGTCGGCTCACTGCGCTGCCCGCAGTGCGAGGGCGAGTACGAGCTCGGTCGATCACCAGAGCGCGGGGCCCGGCGTGCGCGTCGTCTCGGTCAAGTGCCGGATGTGCCGGGCGCCGCGCCAGCTGTGGTTCCGCCTGAGCTCGTCGGCGCCCAGCTGAGCCTGGTCCGCGTACGAGTACGGGTACGACGACGTGGCGGTGTCAGCCGCCGATGACCTTCTTGCGCGCGACCCGCTGGATCGCCTCGCGCACGGTTGACTGCTTGGCGAGCATGCGCAGGTCGCTCGGCGAGACCCGCTCGAGCATGCGGATGGCCAGCGGCACCGGCGTGCGCGGGTTGCGGACCAGCGCGAGCGCCACCTCGGGGCGCTCGGCCCACTCGCGCCGGCTCGCGATGAAGGTCAGGACCTCGACGGTGACCGTTGTCATGCGCGCGATCGCGACCACCTCGTCGAGCTGGATCTGCGCGTTGCGCACCACGTAGCCGTGGATCATCTTGTTCTGCTCGCGCAGGAGCGCGGCGCGCTGGTTCTTGTCGCCATGCAGGGCGAGCTGGATCTTGCGGGCCAGGGCGGCGCCGTGAGGCTGCTCGGGCGTGTTTCCGTCGGGGCTGCCGGTGGTGCGCGCGCGCCCTCTGCGGTGCGGCGACCTGGGCGGCGGCGCGGGCTGCCTCGGCGGCCTCGGCGAGCTCGCTGACCGCGCCCGGGTCGACACGTCACCGCGACCCCGGCGCCGGCCAGCACCTGGATGACCTGTCCGGCGAGCGTCACGCTGCCGACCGGCGTGACCAGCTCGAGCTCGACGTCGGCGCCGCGCTCGAGCCCGGGTGGAGCGTCGCCGCGCACGAGCAGGCCGCCGCGGGCGATCTGCTCCTCGTGGTCGCGCAGGAACTCGTCGACGCCGTCGTAGGTCACGCGCAGCTGCACGCCCCTCGAATCCTACCCGGGCCGGGCGGCCCGGTCAGCCAGACGATGGGGATGCGCGGCCGCGCGAACGCGAAAGCTTTGCGCGCCGCGCGGGAGCGTGTCGTCGCGCGACTTCGACCTCGAGGGGCGATGCCTAGTCGCTCAGAGCCGCGGCCAGGAACGGCAGGCTCTCGTCCATGCGGTAGTCAACCTTGGAGTGGTCGTCGGGGAACTCCTCGTAGCGGTGCGCCACGCCGAGACGCTCGAGGACGCGGTGCAGCCGGCGCGAGCCGTACACCAGGTTGTACTGATCGACGTCGCCGCAGTCGATGTAGAGCGCCTTGAGGCGGCGCAGGTCCTCGCCGTGGCGCTCGATCAGCGTGAGCGGATCCCACGCCAGCCAGGCGGCCCAGCGATCCGGGATGCGCTCGCAGGTCTCGAGGTCAATCGGCAGGCGGATGCCGAGGAACGCACGACGGGTCCGGATCGTAGGTCGCCGCCATGGCCAGGACCATGAGCGCGTGGATCTCCTCGTCCTTGTGCTTCTCGCGCTCCTCGATCGAGCGGATGAAGCTCTCGATCGACAGGCCGTGGCGGGCGAGCACGCGCAGGGTGGCCGGGGAAGTCGCCGCCGAACAGAAGCTCGAAGCCGACGTCGCCCGAGTGCGACGCCGCCGCCGCCCACACGTCGGCGTGGCGCATCGCGTGCACCATCGCGCCGTAGCCGCCCGAGCTCTTGCCGAACACGCCGCGCCGGCCGGCGCCGCCGCAGCCGAAGCGGCCCTCGACCGCGGGCAGCATCTCCTCGATGAGGAAATCCTCCCAGCGGCCCATGGCGGCGCTGTCGATGTACTGGTTGCCGCCCAGGCGGGTGAAGCAGTCGGGGAAGGCGATGGCCACCGGCGCCATGCGCCCCTCGGCGATCAGCCGGTCGGCCCGCTCCGGCACGTTCTCGCCGAAGTTCTTCCAGCTGGTGTGGCTGAGCCCGGAGCCGGTGAAGCCGACGAGGTCGACAAGCAGCGGCAGCCCGGCGCCGTCGGTGCGTCCGGGCGGCAGGTAGACGTCGACGTCGCGCCGGCTGGGGTCGCCGAGCAGGTTCCCGGTCAGAGCCTCGCTGTCGATCGTCACGCGATGGAGCGCGCCGCGGGGGGCCTCGGTGTGTCGCCGCATGACCGGCAGTCTAGCCGCGGCGGGCCCGGCTTCACGATGCCGCGTCCAGCCGCGAGCGCGACGTGCTTCTCATCGGACCGCATGAGCGACGCCTTCTTCGTGCTCGCCGTCCTCTCCGGCTGCGTGGTCGTGGCCGAGGTGCTCGCCCGCCGCCCGGGCATCCGCCATCGTCGGCACGGCGCTCGATCGTCATCGCCTGGTCACCGCGGCGTCGTACGCCAACCTGGGCGTCATCCCGACCAGCGGCGGCGACCACCCGGTCTACGCGTTCCTGTTCCGGGAGGGACGCGCTGGCTGGCGATCTTCTGGCTGCTGCTCCAGCGTCGATCTCCGCCGCGTGCTGGCGCGCCGGCGGCTGGCGCCATCGGCCTGTTCGCGCTCGGCGCCGCCGGCACCGCGGCCGGCGCGCTGGTCGCCACCTGGCTGCTGGGCGGGGCCGGCGCCCCGGCGTACGATCACGCGCTGGCCGGCATGTTCACCGCGACGTACATCGGCGGCAGCGCCAACTTCATGGCCCTGGCCAGCCACTACCAGGTGAACGACGGCGTGCTGCCTGGCCAGCGCCAACGCGGTCGATGCCGGCATGACCACGCTGTGGATGGCGGCCGACCGTCGCGTTGCCGCGCCTGCTCGGGCGACGAGCGCGGCCGCGCTCGCCGGAGCGATCGGCGTTGCCGCCGGCGCCGCCGCGCCGCCGCGCTCGACGGCGGCGTCGCCGCACGACACCGAGTCGGTGCACCCGATGCATCTTGGCGTCGCTGGTCGTGCCGGCGCCGCCGCCGCGGTGTGGCTGTCGCAGGCGCTCGGCGGCCGCGAGCGCGGACCTGGTCGGCTTGCGCAGGTCGCCCGGCGATCCTGATCCTGACCACGCTCGCGCTGCCATGCTGGCCCAGGTGCCGGCCGTCGGGCGCCTGCGCGGCTCGCGCGCTGCTCGGCCTGTTCGGCGTCTATCTCTTCCTGGCCACCATCGGGCGCGCTGTGCGACGCGCGCGCGCTGGTCGCCAGCGGCGAGCTCGGGCCTCGCCCTGCTCGCCTTCGTCGCCGTGCTCTTCGCCGTCGCACGCGATCCTCGTGTTCGGTGTCGGCCCTGCTCTTCCGGCTCGACATCGACGTCGCCGCGCTGGCCAGCCAGGCCGAACATCGGCGGCAGCTCCACGCCGCGCTGGCGCTGGCGCGCAGCCTGGGCCGCGCGGACTGGTCCTGCCCGGCATCCTCATCGGTGCTCCTGGGCACCGCAGCTCGGCACGTACGCCGGGCTGTGGGTGGCCAGCCTGCTGGCGGCCGTGCAAGCCCTCGGCGGGCGCCGGCCTCGCGCTCAGACCTGGGCCCAGAACGTGGCCGACGCACCCGATCACGGCGACGCGCGAGGCGGCGAAGCGCCGGGACAGGGCCGCGCTCGAGGCCGTCGACCGAATCGAGGCGGTTGTGAAAGATGCCCTTGCGGTTGTAGAGCGCCATGAGGCCGCGCGCGACCGGTCCGCGCGACACGCCGCCCTGCACCAGGGTGGCGCCGAACAGGCGGCCGCCCGGGTTGAGCAGCCGGCCGAGGTGATCGAACGCGACCGCCTTCTCCTCGATGGAGCCGGGGATGCAGTGGAGGAGATAGGTGAGCCCGATGGTGTCGAACGTCGGGATGTCGAACGGCACCGGCTCGAGCACGTTGCAGCGGTAGGTCTCCGGCTGGTAGCGCGCGGTGCGGCGCGCCGCGTGCGCGAGGCTGTGCGGGTTGAGATCCATCAGCGCCAGCCGCGGCGACGGCGACGGGAAGCGGCAGCGATCGAGGTAGTAGCCGGTGCCGACGCCGACGTCGAGGTGATTGGCCGACACGTGCTCGTCGTACATGCGCAGGAGCGCCCGCGTCGGGCACCTCCAGACCAGCGTGTTGGACAGACCGAGGACGAACAGGTCGTAGCCGAGAGACAGGGTCAGCGGCGTGTAGACCGCCTGACCTCTCTCGACCTCGGTCGTCACCGCTCCTGCGCCGGCGCGGCGCAGCATCGCCGCGCCGCAGGCGAGGCCGCACACCGCGGCCGGCAGCCAGAAGACCAGGTAGTAGCCGGCGATGCGCAGGCCGATGACCGGCGGCGCCAGCGCCACGGCGGCGGCGCTGAGCGCCAGCAGGCCGATCGCGCCGAGCGCCAGCAGCGCGCCGCCGACGAGCAGGCCGCGCGCGCTCAGGAACGCGCCGGCCGCGAGCAGGGCGGCGAGGATCGGGGCGGCAGTCTTGACCTCCGCCACCGCGCCCGCCTGGGCGAGCGCATAGACGAGCAGCATCGGCGTCGCCGCGATCGCGGTCAGGGTGGCCGCGCGCATCCAGCGCACCAGCGGATCGCGCCGCGTCCACACGAGGTCGCGCTCCGCCAGGCGATCCTCGTCGGCGACGTCGCGCCCGGACAGCGAGACGATCACGACCAGCGAGCCGAGCGACCAGACCGCCAGCGCCCAGCTCAGGCCGCTGGCGAACCCGGCCGCCATCCACTGCGAGAGGTTGAGCCCGGCCGACACCGCTCCGGCCGCGCCCAGCCCGATGCCGAGCCAGCGCGCCCCGCGGCGCCGGAGCAGGATGCCCAGCGCGGCCGCCCCGCTGGCGATCGCCATCAGGACCGCGTACGCCGACGGCCCGATCGTCGCTCCGGCCAGCGACATCCCGGCGGCATCGAACCCGAGCAGCACCTGTTGGACACGAGCAGCGCCGCGCCGATGAACCTGCGCTGCGGCGAGCCTCGCCACAGCGCTGCGATGGCCAGGACGATCGACAGCATGAGCCCGCCGGTGATCGCCGCGGTCCCGGGACCGGCCCATGCCGCGCTGCGCGGCACCAGGTAGGCCGCGACTCCCACGCTGGCCAGAAACAAGGCGACGGCGACGACGCGGCGCTGAGCGGCAGGCGATCCCATGACCTGAGTCTAACGCCCGACCCGCGGTTTCGCCCTGCCGGTCCAGCAGGCTGGGCCCGGTTCGCCCCCGGGCCCGGACGCAGGACGCCCCGCCGCGGCTTCAGCCGGGCGGGGCGTCGACACTGTCGGACCGGTCACGTCGAGATCAGGTCACCTCACTTCTTCGTGGCCTCGACCCCGAGCTCCTTCTCCATCTTGTTCACCTCGGACTCGAGGTTCTTCTCGTTGACGTCCTTGCTCGCCTTCTCCTCGAAGTCCTCTTCGGTCGGCACGGCCTCGGCCGACGCGGCCTCGGGGCGGCGCCTCGCCGGCTGCCGGCTCGGTGCCCGCGGCAGGCTCGGTGCCGGCTGCCGGCTCGGTGCCGGCTGCCGGCTCGGTGCCGGCTGCCGGCTCGGTGCCGCCGGCCGGCGGCGTGGCCGGCTCGGCGGTCGCAGGCTCCGGCGCCTTCTTCTCACCCTCGCCCTTGCCGCAGGCCAGCAGGCCGAGCGCCAGGGTCGCACTGAGGATCGTCTTGGTCATCGGGGGTCCCTTTCAACGGCGCGCGTACGCGGCCTTGAGAATCGTCCATGCGCTGCTGGTGACGCGCGTCTTCGTACTCCATGAGCATGCGGATCCGCACGGCCAGAGAGCCGTAGTCGCCCGCCTCGGCCAGCCGCTGCATCCGCTCGAGCCGCGCGCTGCGCTCGGCGTGGAGCGCGAGCTCGACCCGCACGTCCTCCTGGGCGAGCAAGCGCTCTCCCAGCGCCTGCGCAGGTCGGCGGCGCGCTTCCTTCGCCGCGCGTCGCGCTCGCGCGCCAGCCGGGCCTCCTCGGCGCGGAAGGCGGCCTCGCGCGCGGCCGCGTCCTTGGCAATCCGACGCTGGCGCTCCTGCCACCAGCGCTGGGCGGCCTGGCGGCGCTGCCTCGCGCAGGCGCTCGCGCTCGCGGTCCGCGTTCCGACCCGAGACGTCGAACCGCCCCACCGGCAGGTCGCGCCATCCGTTCACGCGCAGCGAGACGACCACCTTGCCGCGGTGGGCGGCACCATGAAGGTGAGGAGGTTGGCGTCGCGGCGGTTCGGCATCACGACCTGATCGCCGAACAGGACCTGCATCTCGGGGCCGAAGCGACGGCCCTGGATGGTCACCTCGGTGCCGACCGAACCCTGGCGCGGCCAGTAGTCGATGACGATCGGCTTGGGGCCGCGGTAGGGGCCGCTCCCCGGGGGCGGTCCGCCCCGCCGCCGGGCCGCGGTCCGCTGTCCTCGTGGCCCCAGACGGAGACCTTGGCGCGCCCGCCGCCGGGCAGGTTGCCGTAGTGGAACTCGATCTGCTTGATGCCCACGCCGCGGCGCTCGCCCGGCAGATCGATGGAGCGGGTGCGGTCGTTCTCGCGGAAGAAGTGCTGGATCCTCGGCTCGAGCACGTCGCCATTGGTGAAGGTGATGCGCATCGAGGTCATCTGGAGGTCGCTGTCCTCCACGACCACCATGAGGCGGTCGAAGCGACCCTCGCGCCGGCCGACCTTGATGAGGTCGTGGTCGCGCGGCCCAGGACCTGTTGCTCACCGAGCTCGACCCAGCCGGCGCGGTCCCAGCGCGCCTTGTAGCGATCGGCGCCGCCAGGAGCACCCGGACCGGGGCCGCCGGGAGGACGGGGCGGTGGCCCGTCGCGATCGACGCTGAAGTCGCCGGCGGTCACATCGGCGCCGCCGGCGCGCACCATGATCGGGTGCGGTCCGCCGCGGACCTCCGGCACCGTGAAGACGATCGACCGCCGGTCGGCCCGGGTCACCGGGATCTCACGGCCGCCGAAGAGGAGCCTGGCGCCCGGCGGGAAGGTGCCGCGGATCGTCACCGTCGTGCCGGGCGCGCCGTTCTTGGGCTGAACCGAGCGGATCGCGACAGGGCCGACCGGGCGTCGGTTCGGGTTGCGGTGATCGCGGACGGCCGGTCCACCCGGTTCGCCCTGCGCGACGGCCAGCCGGGCCGGCAGGATGCTTCCTGCCAGGAGGCCGGCCGCAAGGATCGGTCTATGCGGTCTCATGAGTTCTCCATTGCCATTGCCATGACGGGGCGATTGTAGTCGGCACTGTGCGCGACGTCGCCATGCCGAATCGGACGAACCGGAGGCCGCGCTCATTCATCGCCCGCCGGTCTCAGATCGCCGCGACGCGTGGCAGAAGCTCCGGAGCCAGGTTCCCGCCGGTCACGAGCAGGACGGTCGGCTCGCTCAGCGTTCCCGCCGCGAGGGCAGCGGCGGTGGCGGCGGCGCCGGAGGGCTCGGCGACGATGTGCTCCTCGATGAGGAGGTGCTTGACCGCCGCCAGGAGCTGGTCCTCGCTGACAAGCACGATCTCGTTCACGACGGTGGCCAGGGCGGCGACGCTCGGGGCCTGCGGGACCCGGGTGGCGAGGCCGTCGGCGATCGTGTCGCACGAGTCGGTGGAGACGGCGCGGCCCTGCTTCCAGGACAGGTAGTAGCAGGGGGCCCGCTCGGCCTGGACGCCGATGATCCGGATGCCGGGACGGACACTGCGGGCGGCGGCGGCGACGCCGCGGATGAGCGCGGAGTCGCCGATCGGGACGAAGATCGCGCCGGTGTCGGGTGCCTGCTCGAGGATCTCGAGCGCGATGGTGGCGGGGCCGGCCGGGAGGTCGGGGTCGGTGGCGTCGTTGAGGAAGAACGCGCCGTGCTCGGCGGCGTGGGCGGCCGCGGCCTCGGCGGCGCCGGTGAGGTCGATGGCGCCGACCTCGACGATGCGCGCGCCGAGCTCGGCGATGCGGCGGCGCTTGATCGGGTTCGGGTTGCGGGGCAGGTAGATCGTGGCCGGCACCTGCAACAAGGAGGCGGCCAGGGCGACGGCGGCGCCGTGGTTGCCGCTGCTGGAGGCCACGACCTCGCGGACGCTCTCGCGGGCCATCCTGGTCGCGAGGGCCCAGATCGCGCCGCGCGGCTTGAACGAGCCGGTCGGCAGCTCCGACTCGAGCTTGAGCGAGACCGGCGCACCCAGCGCCCCGGTGAGGCTCGGCGCGGCCACCAGGCGCGTCTCCGGCAGGTAGCGGCGCAAGAGCTCGCGCGCGGCCTGGACCTCGTCATGGCTCGGCAGCGCGCTCATGCGTACCTCCTTGCGGGGCTCAGAAGGAGAACGCCAGGCTGGCGGTGGCGCCGTCGCCGCCAGCGGTCGGCGCCACCCCGGGCTGGAGGATGAGCTTCGGCTCGTCGAGCAGCCGCGTGATCCAGGTGCCGGCGATGAGCCCGGTGGCCATGCCGACGAGGGCGAAGTGGCTGAGCCGCTCGGGGTTCGTGTCGACCGCCTTGCCGAGCGCGAAGCCGGCCACGGTGCCGCCGAGGCCGGACAGATCGATGAGCGCGACGCGGCCGCGGCTCACCTCGGCGCCGCGCGCCAGCACCGCCCCGGCCACCACGCCGAGGTTGAGGCCGGCCAGCAGCATCGGCTCGAGCACCTCGTTGTCGGTGTCGAACGAGGCCCAGAACAGCGCGCCGCTGGTGATGCCCCACATGGCGCCGGAGTTGATGAGCGCCGCGTCGCCGGCGTCCAGGTCGAAGCGTGAGGCGGTCAGCGACGCGAACAGCAGGCCCGCCGAGCCGGTGGCCAGCGCCACGCCGCCGACCGCGTCGTCCTCGCAACCGACTGTGTCCGGAATGCCGTCGCCGTCGGTGTCCTCGGTGGGGGTCTCGGAGAAGCAGCCCTCTCCGGCGAACATCGACGCGATCATCGCGCCCTCGATGGCGCCGATGAGGGTCGAGCCGATGATGTAGGAGCTGGTGCCGACCTGGATGTCGCGCGGCACGCCCAGGAACGCGGCGCCGAAGCCGACCCCCAGCCCGCCCACGCTGATGAGCGAGGTGACCGCCGAGTCCTGATCGAAAAGGGTGTCGGCCATGCCGCCTGCCGCCGAGCCGAGCACCAGCCCGGAGGCGATGATGAGCTCCCAGCGCCCCGAGCGCGGCCGGTCCGGCAGCCGCACGTTGACGTCGGTGGTCTTGCCCGCCGTCACCTCGATCTGCTGATCGCGCTGCGGCCGGCCCTCGGCCTCGACCAGCAGCCGGTAGCGTCCGATCGGCACCGTCTCGACGTAGGTGCCGATGCCGGCCAGCCGATCGTTGAGGAAGATGCGCGCGTCCGACGGCGTGGCCGCCACCCGCACGACGCCCTTTTTCGGCTCGAGCCGGAAGTAGTAGCTGTACGGCCGCCCGATCTCGGCGACCACGCGCTGCACCACCGGCTCGTGCCCGGCCAGCTCGACCCGCATGGTGTAGACGCCCTTGCGCACCTCGATCGGATCGGTGCCGTTGGCCCGCGCGCGCGCCGTGATGCCGGTCTCGCCCGACAGCGTGACCTCGCCGCCGGGCGGCACGGTGGCGACGAGGATGCGCGCCGGCAGGCTGCGCAGCACCTCGACCCGGATGGCGGCGCGCTTGCGGTTGGGCTCGCGGTCGTCGGTCTCGAGGATGAAGCGCTCGAAGTAGGCCACCGCCTTCTCGAAGTCGAGCATCCGCTCGTAGGCCTGCCCGATGTTGAGGAACATCTTCGGGTGCGGCTTGTCGCAGTAGGCGACGACGAACTCGCGCACCGCCGCCTGGTAGTCGCCCTGCTCGTAGAGCACCAGGCCGCGGTCGTAGTGATCGGCGGCGTGCTCGATGTGCTGCTGCTCGCTCGCGCCCTGGCGCGGGCGGCAGCGATCGACCTCCTCGGTGCCCTTGCTCAGGCGGTCGAGGAAGCCGTGGCTGGCGCGGCCGGCGGCGCTGGAATCGGATGGCGCGGCCTCACCGGCGGCCGCGCGCGGGCCGGGCGGCTTCTTCGCCGCGGGTGGCTTCTTCGCCGCGGGTGGCTTCTTCGCCGCGGGCGCAGGCTGCCCCAGCGCCGGCCGGCGCGGCCGCCGAGCACACCCAGCACCGCCAGCACCAGCGTCCCCCGCATGGCTCCGGTCATGCGCCCGGCCTCAGCGGTCGGTCTTGCCCCGGCGATACGGCGAGCCGGTCAGGTCGCCGCCGGCGGTGTCGTCGCGCGGCGGCGGGGTCGGCTCACCACCGGCCTCCTGCCCGCGCCGGTTCGGCCGCCGCCCGACCCCGCTCTTTGCCTTGCGCAGCCGCAGCTCGGCCCGCTGGCCGTCGTCGAAGTACGGGTTGATCGAGATGGTGGCGTAGTCGTAGCCGTCCTTCTCTCCGGTCAGCACGATCGACTTGTTCGTCTTCTCCCACTTCTTCTTGAACGGCGTCACGCCCAGCCGGCGGTCCCCCTCGAACACCTCGACCGCGGCCGGCGTGGACACGATTTCGATCTCCGACTCCTCGACCGTCGGGCGCGCGGCCGGCCCGGCCGGAGGGGGCGGCGGCGGCACCGGCGCGGGCACCGTCGACGCGCCGGCGGCCGGCGGCGGCGCAAGCGCCTGGGGCGCCGTCGCCGCGGCGCGCTCGTCGCCCATCACGCCGCGCACCGTGATCACGACGGCCGCGGCGACCACCGACACCCCGACCGTCCACACGAGCACGCGCATCGCCGACCGCCGCGCCGCCTTCTTGCGGCGGCGGTTCGCGGTCAGGCGCGCCCCGGTGGTCCGCATCGAGTCGCTCTGCAGCGCGGTCAGGTCCGCGGCCATCTCCTCCATGTGCTGGTAGCGCTCGTCCCGGTCCTTCTCCATCGCCTTGAGGATCACGGCCTCGAGGTCGGGGCTGACCTCCGGGTTGAGCTGAGCGGGCGGCGTCGGTTCCTCCGAGAGCACCTGCGACAAAATGTTGAGATAGTTCGTCCCGCGGAACGGGACCTCGGCGGTGACCATCTCGTAGAGGATCACGCCGACCGCGTAGACGTCGATGCGGTGGTCGAGCGTCTCGTCGCCGCGCGCCTGCTCCGGCGACATGTAGAGCGGCGTGCCCAGCACCATGCCGGTCTGGGTCAGGCGCGGCGAGTTCTCGTCGGTGTCCTCCGGGCGCATCGACTTCGAGATGCCGAAGTCCACCACCTTGACGTATTCCTCGTCGCCGCGGCGGATGAGGAAGATGTTCTCCGGCTTGATGTCGCGGTGGACGATGCCCTTCTGGTGCGCGGCGCCCAGCGCGCTTGCCACCTGGCGCGCGATGTTGACCGCGCGCCGGGTGTCGAGTCGCCCGCTGCGGGCGATGAGCTGGCCCAGCGATTCACCCTCGAGGAACTCCATCACCACGAAGGTGCGGCCGTCGGCGGTCTGGCCGAAGTCGGTGATGTCGATGATGTTGGCGTGCCCGATCGACGACGCCAGGCGCGCCTCCTGCTCGAGCCGCGCGACGATCTGATCCTTCTGGGCGTACTTGTCGAGCAGGACCTTGACCGCCACCCGCTTTCCGAGGAGCTTGTGGGTGGCTTCGTAGACGGCGCCCATGCCGCCCTGGCCGATCTTGCGGATGATCTCGTATCGTTGCTCGAGCACCGAGCCGACCAGCGAGTCGGCCGTCTCCACCGACGGCGACGATGCGGCTGCCTCCTGCACGCCCTCGGTGGGCGTCACCGCGGCCATGCGCTCGGATCGCGACGCCACCGCCGTGTCGGCGTGGCTGTCCACGGCCACGCCGGGCGTCTTCCTCTGTGCGGACGCCTCGTCCGTGGGCGTGGTGGCGGGCGGGGAGCCGCCCTCTCCCTCCCGGGCATCACCGCGCTCTTTCATGGCGAGGGTCCCATCCTAGGCGTCGCTTCAGAGCCCTGTCAACAGAGCGTTTTCAGGGTATTACGTGGCGATTGCTTGCAATTGACGCCGCCCTGTCGTTAAAGCTTGGCAACTCGAACTGGACGACGCAAACGCGACGAAGAAGGAGATCTCGTGAACCACAAAGTAGCCGACCTGAAGCTGGCTGACGCGGGGCGCCTGCGCATCGAATGGGCCGAGTCCCGCATGCCAGTGCTCATGACCCTGCGCGAGAAGGCGAAGCGCGAGCTGCCGCTCAAGGGCATGCGCATCGCCGGCTGTCTGCACGTCACCAAGGAGACCGCGGTCCTGGTGCGGACGCTGATCGCCGCCGGCGCCGAGGTGAGCTGGTCGGGATGCAACCCGCTCAGCACCAACGACGAGGTAGCCGCGGCGCTGGCCGCCGAGGGCATCTCGGTCTACGCGTGGCACGGGCTGAGCGTCGACGAGTTCTACTGGTGCATCGATCGCACCCTGGACTTCAAGCCCACGCTCACCCTGGACGACGGCGCCGACCTCATCTTCCAGGTGCACAAGAACCACCACGAGCTGGCCGCGCAGGTGATCGGCGGCACGGAGGAGACCACCACGGGCGTGCAGCGACTGCGCGCCATGGCCGCCGACGGCAAGCTCAAGTACCCGGTCTACGCGGTCAACGACAGCGAGACAAAGTGGGACTTCGACAACGTGTACGGCACCGGGCAGTCGTCGCTCGACGGCATCCTGCGCGCCACCAGCGTGCTCCTGGCCGGCAAGACGGTCGTGGTGGCCGGCTACGGCCACTGCGGGCGCGGCGTGGCCATGCGCGCGACCGGCATGGGCGCGAGCGTGATCGCCACCGAGATCAAGCCGACCCAGGCGCTCAAGGCGGTGCTCGAGGGCCTGCGCGTGATGCCGATGGACGAGGCGGCCAAGCTGGGCGACGTCTTCATCACCGCCACCGGCATGAAGGACATCCTCGTCGGCCGCCACTTCGACTCGATGAAGGACGGCGCCATCATCTGCAACACCGGCCACTACGACCTGCGAGATCAACATCGGCGACCTCGAGGCGCGGGCCAAGAGCAAGCGCGAGATCCGGGTCAGCAACGAGGAGTACCTGATGAAGGACGGCCGCCGCATCTATCTGCTGGCGAAGGGCCGCCTCATCAATCTGGCCGCGGCCGAGGGGCACCCGTCCGAGGTGATGGACATGTCGTTCGCCAACCAGTTCCTTGCCCTGTGCGAGCTGGCCAAGAACGGCAAGAAGCTGGACAAGCAGGTCTACGCGCTGCCGCCGGAGCAGGACCAGGAGCTGGCGCGGCTCAAGCTCGGCGCCATGGGCCTGTCGATCGACGCGCTCTCGGCGGAGCAGCAGGCGTACCTGACCGACTACTCGGCCGGCACCTGATCGGCGCCTGACCTGTCGCGGCGTGCGGGCCGGACGCCATCTGCGCCGGCCCGCGCGTCTCGCGTGCTACTTCGCTACTGAGCGGCCGACTTGGAGACGGCCCGGCCGAAACCGCGGCGGCCCTTCTTGGCCGCGCCGTTGCTGGCCGCGTGCACGCCGTTGCGCTGGCCGCAGGCCGCGCGCAGCTCCTCGATGCGCGGCGTCTGCTCCCAGGTGAAGTCCTTGCCAGTGCGGCCGAAGTGGCCGTAGGCGGCGGTCTGGCGGTAGATCGGGCGGCGCAGCTTGAGCTCCTCGATCAGCACGCCGGGCCGCGCGTCGAACACGCGGGCCACCGCCTGGCTCAGCCGCTCGTCGGCGACCGTGCCGGTGCCGAAGGTGTCGACCAGCATCGAGACCGGACGCGCCGCGCCGATGGCGTAGGCCAGCTGCACCTCGCAGCGCTTGGCCAGGCCGGCGGCCACCACGTGCTTGGCGATGTAGCGCGCGTAGTAGCAGGCGGAGCGGTCGACCTTGGACGGGTCCTTGCCGGAGAAGGCGCCGCCGCCGTGGCGCGCCATGCCGCCGTAGGTGTCGACGATGATCTTGCGGCCGGTCAGGCCGGCGTCGCCCTTGGGCCCGCCGATGACGAAGCGGCCGGTCGGGTTGATGTGATACTTGGTCTTGGGCGAGAGCAGGCTCTTGGGCACGACCGGGGCGATGACCAGCTCGCGCATCGCCTCCTCGATCTGCTTGTTCTTGGCGCTGGGCGCGTGCTGGGTCGAAACGACGATCGCGTCGAGCGCGACCGGCCGGTCGTCCTCGTAGCGCACCGAGACCTGCGTCTTGCCGTCCGGGCGCAGGAAGTCGACCCCGTGGGTCTTGTTCTTGCGCACCTTGGCCAGCTGCATGGCGAGCTTGTGAGCCAGCTGGATCGGGTACGGCATCAGCTCCTTGGTCTCGTCGGTCGCGTAGCCGAACATGAGGCCCTGATCGCCGGCGCCCTGCCTGGCCGGGTCGCCGCGATCGACGCCCTGCGCGATGTCGGGCGACTGCTGCTCGATGGCGATGAGCACGCCGCACGTCTCGTAGTCGAAGCCGAGATCGCTGGACGTGTAGCCGATCTCCTTCACGGTCTGGCGGACGATGGTGGGAATCTCCACGTAGGAGCTGGTGGTGATCTCACCCGCGACCACGACGAAGCCGGTCTTGGTGAGCGTCTCGCAGGCCACGCGACCGTCGGGATCCTCGCGTCATGATCGCGTCGAGGACTGCGTCGGAGATCTGGTCGCAAACCTTGTCCGGGTGCCCTTCGGTCACCGACTCAGACGTGAATAGATAGCTCGGCATGTTGACTGCACTATAGACACCGCGGAGCCGGTGGTGTCAACGGCGGACCAATCGCGTAAGATCCGCGCGCCATGCGGTTAATTGTCATCGCCGCGGTCGTCGGAGGAGTGGGTCTCGCGGGCGGCGGAATCTCGCTCGTCGCCTCGTGCGGGGGAGCCCAGCCGCCGCCCACGCGCGGGGTGATCGAGAACGACGTCGGTGAGTGGTCCTTTCGCCGCTACCAGTCGGTGCTCGACGTCGAGGTCTGGGTCCGCGACAACAGCGCCGTCGCCCACACGGCCAGCTACGCCCACAAGGAGGCGGAGAAGCGCGGCAAGCTGGGCGAGGACGACGTGGTCAACGCGTTCGTCACGCGTTACCAGAGCGACATCGGCGTCGAGCGCGCGCTGGTCCAGTTCGCGCGCCGGCTGGCCAGTGAGTCCAGTTACCGCGTGACCGAGCATGAGGTCGGCGGGGTGCGGCTGATCGAGATCCGCGGCTCCGGCGAGGTGTGGGCCATGTGGCCGGCGCGCGCCCACGTGATCAAGATCGGCGGGCCTGGCATCGAAGCGATTCCGGAGGGGCTGGTCGACGCGTACGGCCAGCGCTACCCGTCGCGGCTGCAGGCCGGCGCGCTCGACGCGCCGCTGCCTCCGCCCGACACACCGGTCAGGAAGGGCGCCAAGTGATCGCGCTGCGCCGACTGCGCTGGAGCGACCCGGACTTCGCCAGGGCGCGCGAAGAGCTGTGCCGGCGCGGCGCGGAGGAGCGCTTCGGCGGGCGAGGATCCGGTCGAGGCCGCGGTCCGGACCATCGTAGATGATGTGCGCCGGCGCGGCGACGAGGCGGTGCGCGAGCACACCGAGCGGCTCGACGGCCGCTCGCCCGATCCGGACAGCGGGACCTACGAGGTCGCGGCCGAGCGGTGGCACGCGGAGGCGCGCAAGGTGACGTCCGACGTCGCGCGCGCGCTCGAGCGGGCGGCCGGGCGCATCGCCGCGTTTCACCGGCCGCAGCTGCCGGAGCCGTACGAGGCGGAGCGCGGCGCGCTGGCCCTGCGCAGCGTGGCGCTGGATCGGGTCGGCGTGTACGCGCCCGGCGGCACCGCGCGCTATCCGTCGTCGGTGCTGATGACGGCGGTGCCGGCGCGCGTCGCCGGCGTGCGCGAGATCGTGCTGGTCACGCCGTCCGCGTCGCCCGAGGTGCTGCTGGCCGCGCGCCTGGCCGGCGTCACGCGCGTGTTCGAGCTGGGCGGCGCGCAGGCGATCGCGGCGCTGGCCTACGGCACCGAGTCGGTGCCGCGGGTGGACAAGATCGTCGGGACCCGGCAGCCAGTGGACGACGGCTGCCAAGCGACTGGTGTTCGGCCTCGTCGACATCGACTCGGTGGCCGGACCGTCGGAGGTCCTGATCCTCGCCGACGGCGGCGCCGATCCGCGCCTGGTGGCGGCGGATCTCCTCGCCCAGGCGGAGCACGACACCGAGGCGCACGCGGTCGTGGTCGTCACCGACGAGGCGCTCATCGATCGGGTCGAGCGCGAGCTGGAGGCGCAGCTGGCCGATCTGCCGCGCGCCGCCATCGCGCGCGCGTCCCTCGAGAAGCACGGCGCCGCCGTGGTCGTGCAGTCGGTCGACGACATGCTGGCGCTGGCCGACGACTACGCACCCGAGCACCTCGAGCTGCTGGTGGACGGCGCCGCGCAGCTGGCGGCGCGCGTGCGCCACGCCGGGGCGGTGTTCGTCGGGCCGTACTCCCCCGAGGCGGCAGGCGACTATCTGGCCGGTCCCAACCACGTGCTGCCGACGTCCGGCTCGGCGCGCTGGGGGTCGCCGCTCGGGGTCTACGACTTCATCAAGCGGATCAACGTCATCCACTACAAGCGCGCGGATCTGGCGGCGCAGTGGCAGGACATCGCGCGCCTGGCCCGGGTCGAGGGGCTCGAGGCGCACGCGCGCTCGGCGGAGGCGCGCTTCACCGGCGGCGACGACGAGGGCGGTGATGGCCGCTGATCGGAGCCCCGCGCCGGGCACGGACGCGCGGGCGGCCGAGCTGGCCGCGGAGCTGGTGCGCGACGAGCTGCGCGGGTTCCCGGCCTATCACGTGGCGTATCCGGACGGCATCACGGTCAAGCTGGACGCCAACGAGCTGCCGTTCCCGCTGCCGCCCCACGAGGCCGCGGAGCTCGCGCGCGAGCTGGCCGCGGTGGAGCTCAACCGCTATCCCGACGCCGAGCATGTCGAGCTGCGCGCCGAGATCGCGTCCGGGCTGGGCGTCGATCCGGACGCGCTTGTGTGCGGCAACGGCTCCGACGAGATCATCGGGCTGCTCATCAACTGCTTCGCGCGGCCGCGGCCGGGGCGGGCGCGGGCGGCGGTGGCCTATCCGGTGCCGAGCTTCGCCGTGTTCGGCGGCGCCGCGCTGGCTGCCGGCTGCGACAAGATCGAGATCCCGCTCGAGGCCGACTTCACCCTCGACGGTGAGCGGCTCGAGCGCGCCATCGCGGCGGCGCGGCCCAACCTCGTCTTCTTCGCGCGGCCCAACAACCCGACCGGCACGCTGTGGCCGTCGCGGCTGGTGGCCGAGGTGGCGCGCGCGCATCCGGACACGCTGGTGGTCTCCGACGAGGCCTACGCCGCCTTCGCCGGCGACAGCATGGTCGGCATGACCGCGGAGCTGCCCAATCTGCTCATCATGCAGACCCTGTCCAAGACCGGGCTGGCCGGACTGCGCATCGGCTACCTGCACGCCGCGCCCGCGATCCTGGCCCAGGTGGACGTGGTGCGCATGCCCTACAACATCGGCGCGCTCAACCAGCGCGCGGCGGTGTGGCTCCTGCGCCACTGTCGGCCGCTCCTGGCCGAGCGCTGCGCCGCCGTGGTGCGCGAGCGCGAGCGGCTGGCCGCCGCCCTGGCGAGCATGCGCGGTGTGCACGCCTTCCCCAGCCAGGCCAACCTGATCCTGTTCCGGGTCGGCGAGCCGGGCGACGGCCGCGCCACCGACGTATGGAAGGCGATGTGCCGGCGCGGCGTGCTGGTGCGCTGCTTCGACCGGCCCGGTCCGCTGAGCGGCTGTCTGCGCGTGACGATCGGGAGCGCGGAGGAGAACGACAGCTTCCTGTCCGCGCTGGCCGACGCGCTCGCGGCCTGAGGCCGTGTGCGCCACCGGGGGTGAACCGTGCGACGGCGTGTGCGCGAGGGCTAAAGATCTGCCGTCCTCTTGCCGATGGAAGGCACGTGAGATTCGCGCTGATCGTCGCCCTGTGGGCGATCACGTCCGCGTGTGCGGTCGATGATCCGGCCCCGGCGGCCGCGAGCGCGCCGCGCGGTGACCGAGCGGAGCGGCGCGGCGCACGCCGGCGAGATCAATCCTCGCCTGCTTCGCCGGTTCCAGCCGATCGCCGGGCAGGGCGGCTCGGCCGCAATCAGCCGGGAGAAGGTGGCGCTCGGGCGCATGCTGTACTTCGACGTGCGCCTGTCGAAGGGGCACGACCTGTCGTGCAACAGCTGCCACGACCTGGCCTCGTACGGCGTCAACGGCAAGTCGAAGTCGGTGGGCCACGACGGCCGCATTGGCCACCGCAACGCGCCGAGCGTGTTCAACGCCGCGACGCACATCGCCCAGTTCTGGGACGGCCGCGCCGACACGGTGGAGCGGCAGGCGAGCATCCCGATCCTCAACCCGGACGAGATGGCCAACACGTCGGATCGCGTGATCCGGACGCTGGCCTCGATCCCGGGCTACGTCGAGCTGTTTCGCGCCGCCTATCCGGGCAAGGATGCGCCGATCACGATGGAGACGCTCGGCGACGCGATCGGCGCGTTCGAGCGCGGCCTCACCACCACGTCGCGCTGGGACAAGTTCATCGCCGGCGATACGAAGGCGCTCACCGCCGAGGAGAAGGGCGGCCTGCGCCTGTTCATGGACGTCGGCTGCATGACCTGCCACACAGGGCCGCAGGTCGGCGCGTCGATGTACCAGCTCGTCGGCGTTGCCCAGCCGTGGCCCAACCAGAGCGATCTCGGCCGCGCCAGGGTCACCAAGCTCGACGCGGACCGCATGCAGTTCAAGGTGCCGAGCCTCAAGAACATCGCCGAGACCGGCCCGTACTTCCACGACGGGTCCGCCGCCACGCTCGAGGATGCGATCCGGATGATGGGCCGCCACCAGGTCGGCATGGAACTGACCGACGACGAGGTGAACGCGATCGCCACCTGGATGCGCGCGCTGACCGGGACGATCGACCCGGCCTACATCGCCGCGCCCAAGCTGCCGCCCAGCGGCCCGCACACGCCGCCGGCGATCGCGAACTGATCGATCGAGGCGGTCAGCGCTCGATGAGGAGCAGGAGCGATCGGCCGGTCATGCCGTAGGTGGCGCCGTCGAGCAGCTCCTCCTGGCCCGGGTCGACGAAGTTGCCGCTCGACTCCATCCACGCGGCGGTGTCGCCGACGCGATACCAGCTCATGCCCGGGCGCGGCGCCGGCAAGGTGGCGGTCACCTCTCCCGACCAGCCGTTGTAGGCCACGTAGATGCTGGCCGCGTCGTCGCCGGCCGGCCCGCCGTCGATGCGGAAGGCAAGGAAGTGCCTGTCCGGGTCGTTCATGTACGCCCCGTCGGCCTCGGCCCCCGTGTCGGTGAGCCAGGTGATGTCCTTGATGCCGCTGGGGCCGGTCTGGCCGGTGTAGAAGTCGGTCCGGCGCAGGGCCGGGTGGGCGCCGCGGAAGACCATCAGCCGGCTCGCGAAGGCGTGGAAGCTGGCGTTGGCGCCCGCGTCGGCCCAGTTGAGCCAGTTCCTGTCGGAGTCGACGTTGTACGCGTTGTTGTTGCCGAACTGCGTGCGATACATCTCGTCGCCGCCGGTGATCATCGGGACGCCGGCCGACAGCATCAGGAAGGCCAGGCCATTGCGCGCCGCCTGGCGCTGCGCCGCCGCGACGCCGCCCTGGTCCCACGAGATGTTGTTGTTCTCGCCGCCGTCCGACGGGCCGAACGGCCACGGCTGGTTGTTCTGCTTGGCGTTGAACGAGTACAGGTCGCGCAGGGTGAAGCCGTCGTGCGCGACCATGAAGTTGATCGAGTGCCAGGGCCGGCGGCCGTCGTCCTGATAGAGGTCGCTCGAGCCGGCGAAGCGCGTGGCCAGCTGGCCGGGCGTGACCGGCGTGGCGCCGAGCTTGTTCTGATCGGTCCGCAGGGTGTCGCGGTAGATGCCGTTCCACTCGGCCCAGCCGGCCGGGAAGTCGCCGACCCGGTAGGTGCCGTCGCCGATCGCCCACGGCTCGGCGATGAGGTCGGCGCCGTCGCCGCCGCCGGCCGGGCGCACCGGCAGCTCGTCCGCGGCGCGGTTGAGCGCGTTGGAGGGGTCGGTCTTGTCGAACTCGAAGCAGCCGCTGGCGCAGGAGTTGCCCAGCACCGACGCGAGGTCGAAGCGGAAGCCGTCGACCCCGAGCGAGTCCTTCCAGTAGGCGAGCGAGTCGATCATGAGATCGACCGCCATGTCGGTCGTCGTGTTGACGTTGGCGCCCAGTCCGGTGTTGTCGTGAAAGTGGTGCGGGTCGTCGGCCAGCTCGTAGTAGCTGGCGTTGTCGAGCCCGCGCATCGACAGGATCTTGCTGACCTGGCCGGCGGCGTCGGTGGCGCCGCCCTCGGCGGTGTGGTTGTAGACCACGTCGACGAAGACCTTGATGCCCTCGGCGTGGAACGCGGCCACCATGTCTCGAAACTCGCGCGACGGGCCGCCCGGCGAGCGGTCGGCGGCGTAGCGGCGGTCCGGCGCGAAGTAGCTCAGGGTCATGTAGCCCCAGTAGTTGTCGCCGTCGGTGCTCTGCACGACATCGTTTATGTCGTTCTCGGTCTCGTGCAGCGGCAGGAGCTCGATCGCGGTCACGCCGATCGAGCGCAGGTAGGCGGCCTTGCGGCCGGCGCCGGCGTAGGTGCCGCGCTCGCCGGCCGGCACCGACGGATCGGCCATGGTCAGGCCGCGCACGTGCACCTCGTAGATGAGCTCGTCGGCGAGCGCGCGGGTCGGCTTGTCGCCGAAGTCGCCGTCGAGCGACTCGAGCACGATGCCCTTGGGCGCGACCGAGCCGGAGTCCTCCAGCCGGTGCGCGGGCCCGCCGATGAACACCGTGTCGCTCGTGTTCGACGGGTTCGTCGGATCGTGGCTCAGCTCGAGCGCGTACGGATCGAAGAGCAGCTTGTTCGGGTTGAAGCGGTTGCCCTGGCCGTCGACGTCGGCGACGAAGCCGGCGTCCGAGCCGGGCGTCCAGCCGGCGTCGAAGGTCCAGTTCGGGCCCCAGGCGCGGTAGCCGTAGTAGATGGTGTCCTCGACGCCCTGCGCGCGCAGCTCGGCCACCGGCACCGCGACCGACCAGCGATCGCCGCCCTCGCTGGCCAGCTCGATGCGGGCGCGCTCGGCCTCGCCCAGCGGCGCGTTGTAGACCCACACCTCGATGCGCGTGGCGCGCGCCGAGCGCACGCGGAACGTGACCTCGCTCATGTCGTCGTCGAAGCGCGCGCCGAGGTCGAAGCCAGGCGCCGCTGTCGCGCCGTTCTCGTCCGTGCCGCCCTCCTGCGCGGTGCGAGCGGTCCCGCCGCCTGGACCGCACGCGGCCGAGAGCAGAAGAGTGCAGAGCGACATCGTGCGGGCGACGTTCATCGGATGGACACCTGGAGGGAGACGGTTCGGGTCAAATTGCGTAACGCGATCGGGGCCGCTCGCGCTAGTCTGCGCACGAACCATGCCGCGCGATGATGTCGGCGATCGCGGCGGTCGAGAGATGGCGCACCGACATGTGCGACGCGAGGCAATGCCCGAGCATCTCGTGAAGGAGCCGGTCGCGGTGCCGATCGGGGACGGACAGACGCTCTCGACGAGCGGCGCCGGCGGGCTCGAGCCAGCGGTGCAGAATGGGTCGCCGGCCGCGACGCGCGGCGCAGAATGGGACGCGCGGCACGTCGCCGACTATCTCGACATCCTGCCGGACGTGGTGCTCCTGGTGCAGCCGGACGGGCTGCGCGTGCTCGACCTGCGCCCGCGCACCGGCCCGGTCTTCGGCTACCAGCCCGACGATCTGTGCGGTCGCTCTGTGGACGAGATCGTGCCGGGCGCCACGCGCGCGCTGTTCGAGGACTACCTGGCGGGGAGGCACGATCCGCATCCCGACACGCCGCTGCGCGTGGTGGTGCGCTCGAACGACGGCGCCGAGGCGCCGGCCGACATCCGGCTGAGCCGCGCGCCCGACGGCACCTTCGTCGTCGTGGTGCGCCACGTCTCGGAGCCGGCGCGGGTGGCCGAGCGCGAGCTGGTGGTGAGCGTGTGCGCCTCGCCGATGGCGATCATCACGTGGAACCTCGACGGCGGCGGCATCGTCTCGTTCAACCCGGCCGCCGAGCGGCTGTACGGCCTGCCCGCCGCCGAGGCGATCGGCATGCCGATCCACAAGCTGGCGCCGGCGTCGGCGCTCGACGAGTGGATCGAGGCCGAGGCGCGGCTGCGCCGCGACGAGGGCGCGGCTCCGCGCGAGGTCACGCGGCTTTGCCGCGACACCGAGGTGGCTGTCGAGGAGACGCTGTTCCTGATGCGCGACGTGTGCGGCCACCCGGTCCGCGTGGGCAGCTTCTCGCGCGAGCTGGACGAGCTCGTCGGCCTGCGCCACGCCGCCGAGGTCCTGTCCGGCACGCGGCTGTCGGCGTCGTCGGCGTCGGACGAGGCGGATGCCGGCGCGATGCGCGAGGTCTACGCCGCGGCCGACGTCGCCGCCCAGGACGGCGAGGCCACGGTGCTGCTGCTGGGCGAGACCGGCGTGGGCAAGAGCTACCTGGCCCGGCGCATTCACGCCCGCGGCGAGCGCGCGGCGCGCCCGTTCCTCGAGGTCAACTGCGCCGGCTTCGAGCCGCAGCTGGTCGAGAGCGAGCTGTTCGGCCACGAGCGCGGCGCCTTCACCGGCGCCACCCACCCCAAGCGCGGCCTCGTCGAGGCGGCGGCCGGCGGCACGCTGTTCCTCGACGAGGTGGCCGAGCTACCGGCCCCGGTCCAGGCCAAGCTGCTCAGCTTCCTCGACAACCGCACCTTCCGGCGCGTCGGCGGCGAGGCCAACCTGCGCACCGACGTCCGCATCGTGGCCGCCACCAACGCCGACCTGGACGATCTGGTCGCGCGCGGCGGCTTTCGCCGCGACCTCTACTACCGGCTGAGCGTGCTGCCCGTGCGCATCCCGCCGCTGCGCGAGCGCCGCGCCGAGATCCCCGCGCTCGCCCAGGCCATCGTGCGCGAGCTGCGACCGCGCGCCCCGGCCGTGCGCGCCCCGCTGCCGCGCGATGTGGTCGCCGCCCTGACCCGCTACGCCTGGCCCGGCAACCTGCGCGAGCTGCGCAACACCCTCGAGCGCGCGCTTGATCCTCGGCCGCGGCGAGCGCATCGACCTCCGCCACCTGCCGCCGGAGATCGCCGGCGCGGGCGAGTCGAGCACGGGCGAGACGGTGAATGGAGCCGGCGGCGAGACCCTCGACGCGGTCGAGCGCGGCCACGTCCGCCGCGTCCTCGACTCGGTCGGCGGCAACCGCACCCTGGCCGCCAAGCTGCTCGGCATCAGCCGGTTCGACGCTCAACCGCAAGCTGGCCGCCTGGCGGTGATCGGCCGGCGAGCTCCGTCTGGCCTGTCCGGACGGAGTCTGTAGTCGCGGAGTTGCGGGCCGGCGGCGACCGGACTCGGCAGTTGGCTTGGCCGCGCGGGCCCGGCTCCATCGCTTCGCCCCGTGGCCCGGCTCTATCGCTTCGCCCTGTGGCTCGGCTGCTCGCTCCGCCGCGTGGCTCGGCTGCTCGCTTCGCCGCGCGGCTCGGCGGCGGTGCCCCGCCGAGGACAACGAGCGAACGGCTCGGTGGCTGTGGTGTCCGCTCGTTGACCTCTGCGATCCCACCGCCTTGGCTTACTCGGCCTGGGGTTTAACAACCCAATTACAAAGAACACGATGTGAAAGCTAGGTCGATCGGTGAACGCATGACGACGAAGCATGCGTAATGGCGTTGAGGTGCGCGTCGGCGCTCGCGAGTCCCGTCGTTCCCGGCTCGGGCCGCCGTGATCGATGCGGTTGACCGACCTGGCCTGCTCTCACATCGTCGTTCTGGTTATTGGGTTGTTAAACCCCAGGCCGAGCAAGCCAAGGCGGTGGGATCGCAGAGGTCAACGAGCGGACACCGCAGCCACCGAGCCGTTCGCTCGTTGTCCTCGGCGGGGCACCGCCGCCGAGCCGCGCGGCGAAGCGAGCAGCCGAGCCACGCGGCGGAGCGAGCAGCCGAGCCACGCGGCGGAGCGATCAGCCGAGCCACGCGGCGAAGCGATCAGAGACGGAAAAACGACGGCGCAGTCGATTCGGCTTGACGAGTCTGAGAGAGGCAGTCGCCGCGTGGTGGCGTGCGAGCCAGCGATCGATCGCTCGACGCGCGGAGAGCCTGCGTGGGCGACGAAAACTGGCCGTTCTCGATTTTCGTCGACGAGGAGGCTGATCAGCGCTCCTGGCTCGAACGGCGAGGTCGAAAATCTCCGTGTTAAGGATGGACGCATGAAGACTGCCGCGGTCCGTCTCGATGCTCTGTCCGACGATATTCTGCTCGCGCGGGTCGAGGAGCTTGTCGGGCGCAGTCGCCGTGTCGAGGCCGAGCTGGTCTGGCATCTGGCCGAGGTGGACAGGCGACGGCTCTATCTTCGCGAGGCGTGCCCGTCGATGCATGTCTATGCCACGACGCGACTGCACCTGTCGGATGCGGAGGCGTACCTGCGCATCGCGGCGGCCCGGCTGTCGCGACGGTTTCCGCTCGTGCTCGCCATGCTGGCCGACGGGCGTCTTCACCTCAGCGCGATCGCGAAGCTGGCGCCGCATCTGCGCGAGGAAAACGCCGAGGGATTGCTCGGGCGGGCTGCCCATCGATCGAAGCGCGAGATCGAGATGCTCGTCGCCGAGCTCGCGCCGCAGCCGGATGTTGCGTCGCGCATGCGCCGTCTGCCCGCCGCGCCGGTCGCGCAAGTCACCGTCGGTGCGGGTCAGCTCGTTCCGGCCAGTCCGGCCGGAGTCTGTTCTCGCGAGGTTGCGGCAAGCGCGCCATCGGCCGCCGATGGTGCCCCTCGGATGTCCATGCCGCCCGCAGCCGACATCGCCTGGTCTGTGTCGGTGGCCGCGTCACCTGACGCGCCGCCGCAGCCGCCGGTCCATCCGGCCGGGACGGCTCGCAGCCAGGCGGTCGTGGCTCCCATCGCGCAGTCTCGCTACAAGGTGCAGTTCACTGCCGGTGACGAGCTCCACGACAAGATCGAGCGGGCGCGGGCGCTGCTTCGCCATCAGATCCCGGATGGCGATCTGGGTGCTGTCTTCGACCGCGCGATGACGCTGCTGGTGCGCGAGCTGGAGCGGGCTCGCTTCGCGGCCACAGATGCTCCGCGCAAGGGGGCGCATGAGGTCGACCCGACGCCGTCGTCGCGGGAGATCCCGGACCCGATCAAGCGGGCCGTATGGGTTCGCGACGCGGAGCGGTGCGCGTTTCGCGATCGAAAGGGGCGGCGCTGCCCGGCGCGCGAGTGGCTGGAGTTTCATCACCTCGTGCCCTTCGCGCTGGGAGGCGATCACAGCCTTTCCAACGTCGAGCTGCGCTGCGCCGCTCACAACAGGTATCAGGCCGACCTCGACTTCGGCGCTTCCTTCATGGCCGGAAAGCGCCGCGGCAGCCGGGCGCGAGAACGAGCTCCCTCCCGCGCCTGGAGCGCCGCCACGGCCCTCCACCGCGGCGGCGCCCCACGTTCGTCGAACGTCTGCGCGCCGCCCGGTTGCTAGCCGCCGCAGCTGGCCGCGGCAGTGAACGTGTCCTTGCCGTTGATGCAGGCGATCAGCTCCTTGAACTTGGCGTCGCCCAGCTTCTGGCGGTCCTTGTCCACCTCCTGCACGCAGGAGTCTTTCATCTCCTTGTTCCAAAGCTCGAGAGCCTCGCCGCCCTCCTTGGTGGCGAGCTCACCCAGCTTCTTGCAGACGGACGCAGAGTCACCAGCCGCTGCGTCCCCCTTGCAGCCGAAGAGCGGGAGAGCGAGCAGTGCGGCGATCAGGACGGCGTTGATGGTGCGCATGGATTCCTCCAGTCGGTTGGCTGTGGCTGATGCCCGGCGGCGGCGAGACCGAGGAGCACGACCCGTGCCGGCGCGCGCGCGCCGCAAGCGAGCGGGATTGCCGGGCGCACCGTCGGGGCCGGCACGCGACCGGCGTGTCGACACGGTCGTGGAACCGTTGCACCCGGGTGCGGCGGCGCTCGACGGGGTATTGTGCGCCGATGACAGACGAGCTCGCACCGGTCGGCCGGTCACCGGCGAAGCGCCCGCTCGGCGCCACCGGACTCACGGTGTCCGCCGTCGGTCTTGGCTGCGGCCGCATCGGCGGACCGGAGATCGACGACGCCGGCGTGGATCGTCTGCTGGGCGCCGCGCTCGACGCCGGCGTCACGCTGCTCGACACAGCGCGCAGCTACGGTCTGTCCGAGGAGCGGCTGGGGCGCGCGCTGGCCCGCCGGCGCGGCCGCGTGGTGCTGTCCACCAAGCTGGGCTACGGCGTGCCCGGCGTGCCGGACTGGACCGGCGCGAGCGTCGAGGCCGGCGTGGACGCCGCGCTCGGACGCCTTGCCACCGACCGGCTCGACATCGTGCACCTGCACTCGTGCCCGCTCGACGTGCTCGAGCGCGGCGACGTGGTCGAGGCGCTGGTGCGCGCGGTGAAGGCAGGCAAGGTGCGGGTGGCGGCCTACTCCGGCGAGGGCGATGCGCTGTCGTGGGCGGTGCGCTCGGGCGTGTTCGGCGCCGTGCAGTGCTCGGTGAGCATCATCGATCAGGCGGTGCTGGCCGGCGCGGTGTCGGAGGCGCGCGGCCGCAGCGTCGGCGTCATGGCCAAGCGCGCGCTCGGCAACGCGCCGTGGCGCTTCGACGAGCGGCCGACCGAGCCGGACATGGCCGAGGCGTGGGATCGCTTTCGCGCGCTCGACCTCGACGCCGGTGAGCTGGCCTGGCCCGAGCTGTTCGCGCGCTTCGCCGCGTTCGCGCCCGGCGTGAGCTCGGTGCTCGTCGGCACATCGAGCGTCGAGCACCTGCTCGCGGCGGTGGCCGCGGTGCAGCAGGGCCCGCTGGGGCCGGCGAGGGTGGCGGCGGCGCGCCGCGCGTTCGCCCAGGTGGGCGCGAGCTGGTCCGGGCGCGTGTGAGCCGGCGCCGCGGTGCTATGCTGTGCGGCCCGTGAAGCACGGCAACCGCGGCCTGTCGGCCTACGGCACGACCATCTTCGAGGTGATGTCGCGGCTCGCCCGCGAGCACGGCGCCATCAACCTGGGCCAGGGCTTTCCCGACGGCAACGGCCCCGACGACGTGCGGGCGGCGGCGGCGCGGGCGCTCGAGGACCGGCCCAACCAGTACCCGCCGATGCTCGGCCTGCCGGAGCTGCGCGAGGCGGTGGCCGCGCACGCGCGCCGCTTCTACGACCTCGAGGTCGACGGCGAGCGCGAGGTCATGGTCACCTCCGGCGCCACCGAGGCGCTGGCCGCATGCCTGTTCGGCCTGCTCGAGCCCGGCGACGAGGCGGTGCTGTTCGAGCCGCTCTACGACTCGTACCTGCCGATCGTGGAGCGCGCCGGCGCGGTCGGGCGGCGCGTGCGGGTCGAGCCGCCGGACTGGAGCCTCGATCGCGAGGCGCTGGCCCGCGCCTTCTCGCAGCGGACCAAGCTCATCGTCGTCAACAGCCCCATGAACCCGACCGGCAAGGTGTTCTCGCGCGAGGAGCTGACCGCCATCGCCGAGCTGGTCACCACCCACGACGCCTTCGCCGTGTGCGACGAGGTCTACGAGCACCTGGTGTTCGACGGCGCGCGCCACCACCCGCTCATCGGCCTGCCCGGCATGCGCGAGCGCGCCGCGCGCATCGGCTCGGCCGGCAAGACCTTCTCGCTGACCGGCTGGAAGGTCGGCTACGTCACCGCGGCGCCCGAGATGCTGGCGCCGATCGCGCGCGCCCACCAGTTCCTCACCTTCACCACGCCGCCCAACTTGCAGGTCGCCGCCGCCTACGGACTGAGCAAGGCGGACGACTACTTCACCGACCTGGCCGCCGGCATGCAGGCCGGGCGCGATCGCCTGCGCGCCGGGCTCGAGCGGCTCGGCTTCGCGGTGGCGCCGTGCCAGGGCACCTACTTCCTCACCGCCGACATCCGATCGATCGGGTACACCGGCAGCGACCTCGAGTTCTGCAAGCAGATCACGCGCGAGGCGCGGGTCGCGGCGATCCCGTACTCGGCCTTCTACGTCGACCACCCGCCCGAGGGCCAGGTGCGGTTCGCCTTCTGCAAGCCGCCGGCGATGCTCGACGAGGCGATCGAGCGACTGGGCGCCTGGCTCGAGCGCCGCTGAGCCCGCAACCCGGCGCGGCGTTCACGCGCTCTTGCGCTGCGCCTTCGACGCGGAGATGAGCCGGACGTAGGCCTCGCCGGCCGCGGCGGTCAGGTGGCGCAGGCCGAGGATCTCCTGCTCGACGAGATCGCCGCCGTCGCGCTTGTGGCCGTAGAGCAAGTTCACCACGCGCGGGCCGATGGTGACCGGCGCGACGACGGAATAGAGCGGCGCGTGGCAGCGCAGCACCTTGAACACGTGATCGTGCAGGGCAGCGGGGAAGGCGTGACCGCGGAACATCTCGCGGCTGCGCTCGGCCAGCTGGTAGATCGACGGCATCTCGAGCGGGATGAGCAGCGCCTCGATGCGGTCGTCGTCGAGCCCGGGGCCGAAGCCCTTCCAGCCGACCGCGAGGTGATCGCGGACCAGGCACAGCGCCGCCACGTCGAAGATCGACGCGGCGTAGCCCACGATCGCGTCCGCCACGGCGCCGCGCTGATCGGTCGACGCCATGACCGCGAGCGCCACGTCGAGGGTCAGCAGCGGATGGGCGCCGCGCTCGGTGTCGCGATCGTCGACCGCTGCATCGTCCATCTTGCCCGGCCGGCCCGCCGGCCTGGGCGCCTCGGCCGTCGCGGCCGGCGCGGAGGTCGCGGCCGGCGCCGCGGCGCGCGGAGCGGTCTGCGCCGCCAGGTGCCCGGCCACATCGGCGTCGTCGGCGTCGAGCTCGATGACCAGGTCGGCGGCGTCGATCTCGAGCGCCTCGTGCTCCTGCGTCGTCGACACGCGCGCCGGCGCCGCCGCGGCCATCGAAGCCGCCGCGGCCATCGGGGCCGCCGCCGTCATCGGCGCAGCCATCGGGGCCGTGATCGGCGCCGTCATCGGGGCCGCCCTCATCGGCGCGGCCGCCGCCGCGGCCATCGGCGCGCCGACCCCAGGCGCCACCGACGCGACAGCGGCCGGCACCGGCGGCGGGCGCGGCACGATCCGCTCGGGCGAGGGCGAGGACTCCGCCCGCCGCACCATCGGCCGCGGGCTCGCCACCGGCAACGGCCCGGTGCGGCGCGGCGGCAACCCCGGCAAGGGCGGCCCGGGCAGCCCGCCGGTGTGCGAGCCGATGGCCGGGTTGCCGCGCGGACTGTCGCCCAGCGGCACGAAGCGCTGCGGCCGCGGCACCCCGTAGAACCGCTCCAGGTAGTAGTGGATGCGGATCTCCGGCGCCACGCGCGGCAAGATGCGGTAGCCGGTGATGTTGTGCAGCGCATCGAGCGTCTGCATGTCGAGCGGGTCCTCGATCGCCAGGATCAGCGTTTGACCCTGGATCACGATCGGTACACATCGGTAGCGCGCCGCCTGCTGGGGGCTGAGCAGGCGCACGGCCGAGCGCTTGCACCGCTCGAGCGTGGCGCCGGTGGCGATCGGCATGCCGAGCTCGAGGCCCAGGTAGACCGTCAACGTCTCCGCGTCGAGGAAGCCGAGCTCGACGAGGATCGACCCGATCCGCCCTCCCGATCGCGCCCGGTGGGCGATCGCGTGCTGGAGCTGGGGCGACGTTATACGACCGTCCCGGACCAGCATCTCCCCCAATTTCATTTCTTGCAGCCTACCATCCGGCGCGCGAATGGCGCGCATCTCCGCGTCACACATGGCAGAAGGGCGGTGTCTGAACAGATTTTCACCTGAGGGCGTGAAGCGGCGCTGAGAAAACACCCTGGTGAGAAAACCCCCTCGATAGCAGGCGCGGGTACCGGGACGACAGGCCCGCCATGGGTGCAAGTCACTGAATCAACGAGTGGCCAGATGTGGCATCCGCCTTGATGAGGAGCGCACGGTGCCTCTGCGTTCCCATTCGATTCGTGGTCGCCTCGTCGGCCGACTGCTCGCCGCTCTCCCAATCGCGCTCCTGAGCGGCGCGGCCTGTCACGTCGGTGAAGCTCCCCCTGGCGCCGGCGGTGGATCGCCCGACGCAACCTCAGAATCCGGGGGGAGATGGCACTGGCGGCGGCGCCAGCGGTGAGGACGGCGGAGGCGGCGCAAGCGGCGGTGGCGACGGCCCCGTCGATTCGGTGCCCGTCGCTCCCGACTGCGTGGAGGTCGAGACCGCCGCCGTGCCCGACGGCGCCTTTCACCCGGCGCTGTACGACTACGAGGAGGCGAACACGCAGGGCTGCCTCGGCATGTGCCACAAGGAGGGCGCCGACCAGGGAATGGTCTACACCGTGGCAGGCGCGGTCTACGACGGGCCGACCGAGGACAGCGCACCGGTGGCCGGCGCTCGCGTCTTCGTCACCGACAGCGCGGGCAAGAAGGTCCGCATGACGACTGCGACCAACGGCATGTTCTACACCCAGGAGGCGCTGACGCCGCCGCTCAACACGCTGGTGAGCGGTTGCCCGACGACGGTGCCGATGGCGACCCTGGCGAGCGCCAACTGCAACGGCAGCGGCGCCTGTCACGTCAACAACTTCCGCGTCTTCCTCACTCCCCCGTGACGTGCTAAACGCCTTGGCGTGAGCCGTGGCGCCGGGGGCTGGGGGGCTGCAATCGCCGCCGTGGCGATCGTGGCCACGGCTTGCGGCGACGACGAGCCGGCACCCGAGCCGCGACCGAGCGCGCCCGCCGACGCCGGTGTCGCGCGGCCGGCGCCCGCCTCGCCGCGCGCCGTCGCGCCGCGCCCTGCGTTTCCGCCGGAGGTCCGCTCGCTGCGCCTGCGCCGATCGATCTCGGTGCGGCTCGAGCCGGCGACGGAGAGCAAGCGGCTCGGCACCGTCGCACAGGACACGCGCGTCGCCTACCGGAGCGCGCGCGTCGCGCCCGGCTGCGACACGCGCTGGATCGAGATCGGGCCGCGCGGCTGGGTGTGCGAGGCGAACCTCGAGCCTTCGAAGAAGCCGCCCGACGGCGTCGAGCTGCCGCGCCTCGCGCGCGGCGAGCTGGTGCCGGGCGCGTACGGCAAGCTCGCCGGCAAGGCGCGCGTGCTCACCTGGTCTGGCGGCCGGGTCGCCGGCGACCGCGTGCTGCAGGGCTCGGCGATGGTGCGGCGCTACGCGGAGGAGACGATCCGCGGCGCACCGCACTGGCGCATCGGCCCCGACCAGTTCGTCGCGGCCAGCCTGATCCAGCAGTACGAGCCGAGCGCGTGGCACGGCACGCGGCTGGGCGACGACACCGGGCTGCGAGTGCCGGTCGGATTCGCCATGGCCGCGAAGAGCGCCATGGGCAAGGTCCCGGTCTACGCCGAGCCGGAGGGCAAGACGATCGCGCGGCGGCTCGAGCGGCGGACCGTTGTCTCGCTGCTCGAGGCCTCCGCCGGACCTTACGGCGCACCGGCCGCGTACCGCATCGGCGACGGGGAGTGGTTGCTCGCCGCAGATGTACGCGTTGCTCGGACAATGTCGCCGCCGCCCACCACCGAGCCGGGCGAGCGGTGGATCGACATCGACCTCGACCGCCAGCTGCTGGTCGCCTACGAGGGAGACCTGCCGGTCTACGCGACCCTGGTGTCGAGCGGGAAGAACAAGACGCCGACCGAGACCGGGATCTTCCGCGTGTGGATAAAGTTTGCGGAGACCGACATGAGCGGCCAGATGGCCGACGAGGAGGCCTACTCGGTCTCGACGGTGCCGTGGACGCAGTACTACGCGAAAGATCTCGCACTCCACACGACGTACTGGCACGACAAGCTGGGGTTGGCCCGCAGCCACGGCTGCGTCAACCTCGCGCCCACCGACGCACGCTTCCTCTACTTCTGGTCGTCGCCCGACGTGCCGCCGGGCTGGACCATGGCGCACGGCGTGGTCGAGCGGCCGGGATCGATGGTGCGGGTACGCAGCGCCGCGGATCCGAATCCGGCGTTCAAGGGCTACGCGCTGCGCGTCTACGAGTCGCGGCGGCGAGCTGCACGTACATCGGCGCCATCGGCGCGACGGTGATCGTCAGCAATTGGCCAGATTCTCCGTCAGGACACGGCTGAATTCTGGAAGAATCGAAGCCTGGACGGGCCGCTCTCCCCCTGCGGCCGATTTTCCAGCCTCCTTCCCCAGGGGTACGGGCCTCGGCGTTTGAAGCCTGACCGAGACAAGCTGGCGACCATACCGAATCGCATGGCGCGCGCGGAGAACGCGGCGACCAGACGGCGAGTCGTGCGTCATGGCACCGCGTCGAACATCTCGTCGAGCTCGGTCTGGCGCGAGTTCGATTCGGGCATCTGGGGTCCCGGCATTCGTCTGCACCGATACGAGCTGAGAGAGAGAATTGGTGGCGGCGGCATGGGCGTCGTGTGGTCGGCGCGCGACCTCGACCTCGGCCGTGACGTCGCCCTCAAGCTGATCCGGTCGCGCGATCCATCCCTCCAGCGGCAGCGCGCCCGCCTCCTGGCCGAGGCGCGGGCCATGGCCCGCCTTTCGCACCCGAACGTCATCACCGTGCACGACGTGGGGACGGCCGACGAGCACCTCTTCATCGCGATGGAGCGCGTGGACGGCGGCACGCTGGGCGACTGGTTCTCCTCGGCGCGCCGATCGTGGCGCGAGGTGGTGGCGGTGTTCGCCGGCGCCGGTCGCGGGCTCGTCGCTGCGCATCGCGCCGGATTGGTGCACCGCGACTTCAAGCCGGACAACGTGCTCATGGGCCGCGACGGCGTGCCGCGCGTGTCCGACTTCGGCCTCGCGCTTCCGGTCGGCGAGGGCGGCGAGGCCGACGGTGAGCGGGGCGAGCACGCGGAAACGACGGGCGAGGAGCTGGTGGTCGGCACGCTGGCGTACATGTCGCCCGAACAGCTGCGCGGGCAGGCGGTGACCGCGCGCTCGGATCAGTTCAGCTTCTGCGTCGCGCTGCACGAGGCGCTGTACGGGGAGATGCCGTTCGGCGCGCCGTCGGGCGAGGCGCCTGCGTCGAAGTTCCTCGAGGCGATGCTGACGGGCAACCTCGTCGCGCCGCCGGCCCACCGGAAGGTGCCGGCTCGCCTCCATCAGGTGGTGGCGCGTGGCCTCGCCGTCGAGCCGGCGGACCGCTGGCCGTCGATGGATGATCTTCTCCAGCAGCTCGAGCGGTGCGCCCATCGCGTCCCCCGCCGCCCCTGGGTCGCGGTCGCCGGCGTGGCGGTGGCCACCGCGCTGGTCGCCGGCGCGGCCGGCGCGTGGCTGTGGTCGCGCTCGCCGTCGACGGAGCGGTCGGCGATGGCCGCCGGGGCCGAGCCGGCGCCGGAGCCGACCCAGCGGCGCCTGACCGCGTTCCCGGGCGACAAGCTGCTCGAGGTCGCGCTCTCGCCCGACGGCGACCAGCTGGCCTACTCGATGGATCAGAAACTCTACTCGATGGCGCTGGGCTCGGGCGAGAGCCGCGAGATCGCCCTGCCGGCGCCGCTGCGCGCGCCCGAGGTGATCGGCTGGTACCCGGACGGCAGCAAGGTCCTGGTCCTGCACCAGGCCGAGGCCACGCCCGACGGATCGTCCGACGTCTGGTCGGTGTCGGTGCGCGGCACGGACACCGGGTCCTTGCTGCGCGGCGACGTCTACTGCGCCGCGGTCGCGCCCGACGGGGTGACGATCGCGTACTGCACCCGCGACGGCGTGGTGGTCGACGACCGCGGGGGCTCCAGCAACCGGATCGACGTCGCGGGTGTGCCGAATCGCCTGGCCTGGTCGCCCGATGGCGCGCACCTGGCGATCTTCTCCTACAGCACCGGGCGGGGCTGGACGCTGAGCAGCGTCGCCGCCGGCGGGGGCGAGGCGCAGGTCCTGGTGCGCGACGAGCCGCGGCTCGGGCCGCACGGGCCGTCCGGCGTCGCCTGGGTCTCGGGCCGCCGCATCGTGTACGCGGTGGCCGACGGGAGCCGCACCGTCCTGTGGACGCGGCGCATCGAGCAGTCCACCGGCAAGGCGGGGCCGGCGATGGAGCTTTCCCACGTCGACGGCGCGCTGGTGACCGGCCTGTCGGCCACGCGCGACGGGTCGCGTCTCGCGTTCGCCCGCGTCGAGACCCAGATCGATGTCAGCGCGGTCGATATCGGGGAGTCTCGCGCCGAGCCGATCCGCCTGACCCTGGACGATCGGGTCGACACCCTGGTCGGCTGGGCGCGCAACAGCCGCGAGGTGTACATCCAGTCGGCGCGAGGCACCGGCACTCACGTCTACAGGCACGAGCTCGGCCCCGCCGAGCCGACCTTCGTGCGCGCCGGTATGGCCGACTCGGCCAGCCCGTGGGCCCGGCGCGCCGCGCTCACGCCGGACCGCTCCGCCGTCGTCGAGTTCGCGCCCGTGGCCGGGTCGACCGAGGAAGATCCTCGCCTGGGCCTGTTCGTGTCGCCGCTGGCGGGAGGGGCGCCGCGGCGGGTCGGCTGGTTCGATTTTCCGGCCCGCGACTGGCCGTCGGTGCGCTGCGCCGCGACCTGCGTGATCGGGAGGATGACCGGCGGAGAGGTGCTCTTTCACGAGCTCGACCTCGAGCTGGGGCTGGGCCGCGAGATCGCGCGCGTCGACGCCACCTTCGCCCCGAGCAGCGCCAGGGGCTGGGACCTGTGCGACGACGCGAGCACGCTGGCGGTGCCGATCGGCAAGCGCATCCAGCTCATCCAGCGCGAGACCGGCGCCGTGCGCACGGTGGTGCCGGAGCACGACGCCTACTACCAGGAAATCGCGTGGGGCGCCGACGGGACCACGCTGTACGCAACCAGCCTGGCTCCGCCCTCGATCAGCCAGCTGGTCCGCATCGTGCCGAGCGGGCGCACCGAGGTGCTGCAGGCCGACGCGTCCGGATCGGTGTCCTGGTTCGCGCCCATGATCGCGCCGGACCAGCGGCACCTGGCCTTCAACTCGCGGACCTTCGACGTCGACGCCTGGATGCTCGAAGGCCTGTGAAACGGGAACGACCGCGCTACCCGGCGCGGCTCAGCGGTGCTCGAGCTGCGGGATGATGGCCCGGCTGGCCACGAACAGCTCGAGGGGACCGGCCGGCCCGTCGACGACGTCGCGGTCGAAGCGCGCGATCCAGGAGGAGTGGGGCTCCCCGGTCGGGTTCACGCGCGGCGGGAAGCGCTCGATGAGCGAGCCGGGCACGGTCAGCTGGCCGGCCGCGTCGTCGGCCTCGCACAGGAGCAGCGCCTCGTAGGCCGCGCCGTGCCAGCCGACCTGGAGGCCGAGCTGGACGCGTCCGCTCGACTCCGGGATCCAGCGGATCACCTCGTCCACGCCGTCCTCGATCACGAGGGTGACGTCGAAGTCCAGGTCGAGGTCCGGCTCCAGCGGCGCGACCCCTTCGGCCGACAGGGTGAAGGCGGGCGCGTCGGCGCCGGGCGCGGTCGCCTCGATGGCGGCGGCGGCCTCGAAGATGTCCTCGGGCAGGATGTCCGGCTCGGTGCGGTAGCCGAACTCGCCCGGCACGAAGCGCAGCTCCTCGGCCAGCCCGGTCACCGCGATCTCGCCAGCGCTGAGCGGCACCGGGAACGGCTCGCAGGTGTCGTCGGCCACGCAGGCGCCCTCGCAGGGTGGATCGCAGTCGAAGCGCTCGGTCGGGTGCGTCCAGATCTCGCAGTCTCCCTCCGACGCGGCCAGGGTGGCGACGGGCGCATCGGCGCGGTCGCGCAGGCTGGCGAAGGCCCCGACCCCGATCTCGCCCACGTAGCCCTCCAGGATCTGGATGGTGCCGGCGGGGTTGGCCACGAACCCGGTCGTGCGATCGGTGGAGGCGTCGGCGGCCGGCGCGGCGTCGGCGCCGCCGTCGTCGTCGCCGGCGGGGTCGCCGTCGTCGTCCCCGCCGCACGCGGCCAGAGCGATCGAGAGAAGTGCGGCGGTGAGCGGAGCGGCGCCTCGGAAAACTGAGGTGCCGGCGGCCGGGAAGTCGCGCGTCATGGGGAAAAGACTCCTCCTGCGCGGACGAGCCCCGCGCCGCGCGCTGACGGCTGCAAGGCAGATGCCACGGCCGCCGGGCCTTCCTGGCGTCGCGCGCGTCGCGGACACCGGCCGAGCGCTGGCCAGGTGAACCCGCGAGTGTCGCGTCGATCTGTTACGTTGCTCCTCGGTGAGCGCGCGCGTACCCCTCCGTCATCCTCGCTTTCGCTGGGCCCAGCGCGACGTGTTCGTGCGCCGCGTGGTGGCAGACTGCATGACGCACGAGTGCAGTCTCGTCCGTCACGGCGACCGGCCCATGCTCGACGCCTGCTGCCAGTACGGCGCCGACGTCAACGTCGCCGAGCGCGACCGCATCCAGGCTCGCGCCGTCGAGATCGCGCGCCTGCTGGTTCCGGAGGCGGCCGCGCACCCGTGGTTCATCGGGCCCGAGCGCGAGGATCCAGATTTTCCCTCCGGCCGCCACGTGCGCACGGCCCGCTTCGGCGAGGGCTGCGTGTTCCTGGCCCACGACCGGCGCGGCTGCGCGATCCACCGCGCCGCCATCGAGGGGAGCTGGGACATGCGCGGCACCAAGCCGCACGTGTGCCGGCTGTTCCCGCTCTCCTATGACAGCGAGGCGATCGTGCTGTCCGACGACTACACCGACTACTCGTGCGCGTACGATCCCGACGCGCCCACGCTCTATCAGGTCGGCCGCGACACGCTCGCCGACATCTTCGGCGCGCCGCTGGTCGCTGCGATGGACGAGGCCGAGAAGGCCGTGCGCGAGACCAGCCTGGTCGCGCTCGGCTGATCCGTCGAGCGGCCCGACCGTCGGGCCTGCAACCTACCTAGTGGAAGGCCTTGTACTGGCTCTCGCGCGGGGCGGGCTCGCACGCGTTGTCGGCACTGGAGGTCGCGACGCGCACGGACGACGAGCCGCCAGCGGGCGCGCGGACTTCGCGCGTGCTCCCGCCGACGGTGCTGCAGCCGGCCAGGACGGCACCGGTCAGTATCGAGAAGAGGATGTTTCGCTTCGACATGATCTTGCATGTAGAAGGCAGCGCGAGCTCGTCAAGCAGCTCGCCGTCTGTACCGGTACAAGCGGCTAGTCGAGCAGCGCGGCGGCGGCGCGGCGCAGCGGCTTTCCGCTCGCGCTGCGCGGCACGTCGTCGGCCGCGACGAAGACGATCTGCTTGGGGATCTTGTGCGGCGCGAGGTGGCCGCGCAGGAACGCGCGCAGATCGTCCTCGCTCAGCGACGAGCCGGCGGCCCGCACGACCAGCGCCGCCACCCGCTGCTGCCAGCGCGGATCGGCGACGCCGAACACCACCGCGACGGCGACCTCCGGGTGCTCGTGCAGCGCGCGCTCGACCTCGGCCGGGTAGACGTTGACCCCGCCCGAGATGATCATGTCGTTCTTGCGATCGACGAGGCGGAGCGGCCCGCCCTCGTGCTCCTGCTCGCCGAGATCGCCCACCGACAGGAAGCCGTCGCCGGTGCCGGGCCACTCGGTCGACTCGCTGGCCGGATTCCAGTAGCCGCTCATCAGCGTGGCGGAGCGGACGAAGATCTCGCCGGGCGCGCCCGGCCCGGGGCGCTCGAGGCGCAGCTCGACGCCGGGCAGCGGGCGGCCGACCGTGTCCGGGTGGACCAGCTGCTCCTCGGGGCGCAGCACCGACACCGTGCCGGTCTCGCTCGAGCCGTAGAACTCCCACAGGCGGCCGGGGCCGAGCCACTCGACGACCGCGCGGCGCAGGGCGGGCGGCATGGGCGAGCCGGCGACGATGGCGGTGCGCACCGACGAGAGATCGAACCCGCGGCGCTGCTCGTCGGGCAGCTCGAGCAGGCGCTGGTACTGCGTCGGGACCAGGAAGAAGACCGTCGCGCGGCAGGCTTCCACCGCGGCCAGAAAATCGGCCGGGGCGAAGCGCGGCAGGAGCGCGGTGGCGGCGCCGGCGCGGCGAGCGGCGCGCAGCAGGATGCCTGGCGCCGAGTACGCCAGCGGGCAGGCGACCAGGTGGACGTCGTGCGGTCCCAGGCCGTAGGTGTGGGTGAGCTCGGCGGCGCGCGCGTCCTCCTGCTCGGCGGTGCGCAGGCAGCCCTTGGGTCGGCCGGTGGTGCCCGAGGTGAAGAGCAGGGTCGCGCCGGCGGAGAAGCCCGCGCCGGAGCCGGATGTCGGGCGGGCCGGCCAGCACCGGCGGAAGCTCCACGATGGCCGGGCGGCGCGCGCCGTGGCGATCGATCGCGTCGGCCACGCGGTCTGCGCGGCCGGGCTCGACGAGGACCGCGCGCGGACGGGCCTGCTCAAGAACGTAAGCCACCTCGCGTGGCGGGAGATCGGGGTGCAGCGGCACCAGCGCGAGCTCGCCCATGGTGGCCGCGTCGCGCGCGGCCACCATCTCGGGCCGCGTGCCGCACAGCACAGCGACGCGCTCGCCGGCGACAGCGCCCAGCGCCGCCAGCTGCGCCGCGATCGCGTCGCGCGCCCGGGCGATCGCGTCTTCATCGAGCGCGATCGGATGCACGTTCCTCGTCGTCTCGGTGCTCAGGCCCGCGATCATACCCCGCCGCCGGGATGGTCTATACTGGCCCGCAATGGCCGGCGAGCGACCCAGCCAGAAGTACCACCTGGGCGGTCGTATCGGGGGCGGAGGCATGGCCGAGGTGTTCGAGGCCACCCTGGTGGGCGCCGAGGGCTTCTTGCGCCCGGTCGCGGTCAAGCGCATCCAGCCGTCGCTGTCGAGCGACGCGATGTTCGGCCAGATGTTCGTCAACGAGGCGCGCATCGCCTCGCTCCTGCACCACGCCAACATCGCCGCGGTGCTCGACTTCGATCGCGACGAGGAGGGCCGCTACTTCCTGGTCATGGAGCTCATCCGCGGCGTCGATCTGCGCCGTCTGGCCGACACCGGCCGCCTGCCGATCGCGATCGCGGTCCACATCGCGGGCGAGATGCTGCGCGGCCTCGACTACGCCCACGAGCTGGAGCAGGACGGCCGCCGGCTCGGCATCGTGCACCGCGACATCTCCCCGCACAACGTGATGGTGTCGTGGGACGGCTCGATCAAGCTGGTCGACTTCGGCATCGCCAAGGCGATGGCGGCGACCGGCATCTCGCGCGCCGGGACCATCAAGGGCAAGGTCGCGTACATGAGCCCGGAGCAGGCCCACGCGATGGAGCTGGACGGGCGCACCGACGTGTTCGCCGTCGGCGTGGTGCTGCACGAGCTTCTGGTCGGCGAGCGCCTGTTCCGCGGCAACACCGAGCCGGAGATCCTCGCCCGCCTGCTCAACCAGCCGATCCCGCGGCCGACCGAGCTCGCGCCGGAGGTGCCGGCCGACCTCGATCACGTGGTGATGAAGCTGCTCGAGCGCGACCGCGACGCCCGCTATCTCACCGCCCACGCCGCGCTCGAGGCGCTGCTGGCCACGTCGGTGAGCAGTCCGCGCGCCGGGCTCGAGCTCGAGCAGCTCATGGGCGAGCGCTTCCCGGGCGAGGCGCCGCGCCGGCGCGGTGCGGCCGAGCTGATGAACCCGGCGGCGATGGCGCCGACCTTGCCGGCGGCCCGCGCGGTGGGGCAGACGCTGCCGGCCGGGCCGGCCGGGATGGCTGCGCGCGCGGCGCCGATGTTCACGCCGACCGGACCGGCCGCGGCGGGCGTCACGCCGGCTGCCTTCGGCGAGCGCGCGTTCTCGCCGGTGCCGCCTGCGGCACGCCGGCGGTCGCGCGGGCTGCCGTGGCGAGCCGGGGCCGTGCTCGCGCTGGTGGCCGCGGCGGCGACCACGGCGGCGCTGATGATCCGCGAGCGATCGACCGGAACCGTCGCCGCGAGCGTGGCCAGCGCCGACGCCGGCGTGAAGGCGGACCCGCCGCGAGAGCTGGCGACCGAGAAGCCGCCGGCCGACGCCGGTCGACGCCGGTCGAGACGCCGGTCGAGACGCCGCCGGTCGCAACGAGCGCCGCCGATGCCGCGCCCGCCGAGACGCCGGCCGAGACGCCTCCCGCCGAGGCGCCTCCCGCGGCCGACGAGCGCAGCAAGCGCAGCGAGAAGCCGCGCAGCCGCGAATCGCGCCGCCGCGAGTCGCGCCGCGGCGAGCCGGGCTTTCTCGACGTCGCCGTCGATCCCTGGGCCAGCCTCACCGTTGACGGCAAGTCGTACGGACAGACGCCGAAGAAGATCTCGCTGCCGCCCGGATCCCATCGCGTGGTCCTGCGCAACATCGAGCTCGACAAGGTCGAGACCGTGACTGTCAGGATCCGGTCGGGCGAGACGAAGTCCCTCGACTTCAACTGGCGGTGAAGCGCGCGCGCGGCCGGGCCGCGGTCAGGCGGCCTGGTCGAGCGGGTTGACCGCCAGGCCGGCGGCCTGCACGCGGATCGCCATCTTGCCCTTGTGCTGGTTGTCGGCCATGCGCTGGTGAGCCAGCGGCGCAGTCGGCGAAGTCGAAGGTCTCGTCGAGCACCGGGCGGATGCGGCCCTCCATGACCAGACGGTTGGCGCGGTCGGCCTGGAAGGCGTTGGAGAAGTGCGAGCCGATGATCTCCTTCTGCCGCATCCACAGGTAGCGCACGTCGAAGTCGAGCTTGAAGCCGGTGGTGGCCCCGCAGATGACGATCTTGCCGAACCGCTTGGCCACCAGCACCGACGTCGAGAAGGTCTCCTGGCCGACGTGCTCGAACACGATGTCCGGGTCCTGCCCACCGGTCAGCTCGCGGATGCGCTTGCCGAAGCGGCGCGACTCGTCCGGCCCCTTGCTGAAGTCGAACTCGCGCCGGTCGATGATCATCGAGGCGCCCAGCCGGCGGCACAGCTCGGCCTTGTCGTCACGCGACACCACCGCGATCGGGTTGGCGCCGGTGATGCAAGCCAGCTGGATGGCGAACACGCCCAGCCCGCCCGACGCACCCCACACGAGCACGTTGTCGCCGGGCTGCATGTTGGCGCGCCCGAGCAGCATCCGGTACGAGGTGAAGAAGGTCAGCCCGTAGCTGGCCGCCTCCTCCCACGACAGCTGCTTGGGTTTGGGCAGGAGCTGCTGCGACTGCACCATGCAGAACTGCGCGAAGGAGCCCCAGTTTGTCTCGTAGCCCCAGATCTTCTGTGCGCTGCACGCGAGAGGATCCTCGCCGTTGCACGACGGGCACTCGCCGCACGACTGGTTGCAGTGAAGCACCACCTCGTCGCCGGGCTTCCAGCGCTTGACCGCGCTGCCCACCTTCCACACCACGCCGGACGCGTCGGAGCCGGGGATGTGGAAGTCCTGCTCCGGGTGCATCTTCATCGTCGAGACCGGCTTGCCGCGCGCGGCCCACACCCCGTTGAAGTTGACGCCGGCCGCCATCACCATCACCAGCACATCGCGCGGACCCGGCTCCGGCACCGGCATCTCCTCGATGCGCATGGCGTCGCGCGGCTCTCCCTCGCGGTCCGGCCGCACCACCACTGCCTGCATGGTCTCGGGGATCTCTCCCAGCGGAGGCACGGTCCCCAGGTCGAACAGTCGGGTCATGTCACCCTCCTCGGCTCTTGCCTGCGTGCTCGGCGCGCTGCACAAGCTCCACCAGCGTGCCGCCGAGCGCGCGCGGGTGCAGAAACGCAACCAGATGTCCGCCGGCGCCGGGGCGCGCCGCGCGGTCGAGGAGATCGATGCCGGCCGCGGTCAGGCGCTCCAGCGCTTCCGCGATGTCGCTCACCGCGAACGCGACGTGGTGCAGGGCGTCGCCGCGCTGGACCACGAACTTGTCGAGCCCGGTGTTGCCCGGCATCGGGCAGACAAGCTCCAGCGCCGCGTCGCCGTCCGGCATGCGCACGAACCCGGCGGCGGTCCGTTGCGCGGCGACGTCCTCGCGGTCGACAAGCGGCAGGCCGAGCAGCGCCGACCAGCCGGCCCCGGCGTCGTCGATGCTGGCGACGCACACGCCGATGTGATCGATGCCGGTCACGAGGCCGGCGAGGATCCCGCCGCCCGCGCTCTTGCGGGCCAGGCGCTCGTACGCGGGCCGCGGATCAGCTGGCACGGGCGTAGTCCTCCGCGGGCGCGCCGCTGACCAGCTCCCACAGCGAGCGATTCGGCACCGGCGGGTTCTCGCCGTAGTCGTAGAAGCCGAGCCTGGTCTTGCGGCCCAGCTGCCCGTCCTGCACCATGCGGCGCAGAAGCGGCGGCGGCTGGTAGCGGTGGTCGCCGAACTCCTTGTGCAGGAGCTTCGACATGGCGAAGACCACGTCGAGGCCGATGAGGTCGCACAGCGCCAGCGGCCCCATCGGGTGGCCGCAGCCCAGCTTCATCGCGGTGTCGATCTCGGTCTGGCCGGCCAGGCCCTGGCCGAACGCGGCGATCGCGCCGATGAGGTACGGCACCAGCAGCCGGTTGACGACGAAGCCGGCCGAGTCCACCACCGGCACCGCCGTCTTGCCCAGCCGCTCGACAAGGCGCCGGCAGGCGTCAGCCACCTCGGGGCGGGTGCCGGTCAGGTGCGCCACCTCGACCAGGTTCATGGCCGGCACCGGCGAGAAGAAGTGCAGCCCGACCAGGCGGTCCTCGTAGCCCGGCCCGATCAGATCGCGCAGGCGCAGGGTCGACGTGTTGCTGGCCAGCACGCCGCCGGCGCGCGCCGCGAGGTCGCGGAACAGCGCCCGCTTCTGGTCCAGGTCCTCGACGATCGACTCGATGACGAGGTTGACAGCGCCGAGCTGATCGCGGTCGGCGGTGACCGTGAGCCGGCCGAGCGCGGCGTCCGGCGTCCTCGCGCGCGACCTGGCCGCGGTCGACGCGGCGCTCGATCGATCGCGCCACCCGCGTGCGCGCCGGTTCCGGATCGCCGCCGGTGCCGCGCACCAGCACCGTCGGCATGCCGGCCAGCGCCGCCACCTCCGCGATGCCGGTGCCCATGAGCCCGGCGCCGACCACGCCCAGACTTCGAATATCGAGATCGCTCGAATGCATCGCCGTCATGTGCCTCCCCTTGCCGTTCCAGGAGCCGTTGCAGGTGCCGTTCTACGAACCGTTGTGCCCGTGTATCTCGAGCAGCCGCTTCGCGATGACTTCGTACTGGATCTCGGAGGTGCCCTCGAAGATCCGGAACACGCGCGCGTCGCGCCAGAAGCGCTGGACCGGGAACTCGCGCGAGTAGCCGTAGCCGCCGAAGATCTGCAGCGCCTCGGAGGTGACCCGCTCGGCCATCTCGGCGGCGAACACCTTGGCGTAGCCGGCCTCGAGGTCGCAGCGTCCGCCGGCGTCCTTCACCTGGGCCGCGTAGTAGCAGAGCTGGCGCGCCGCCTCGATGTCGGTGGCCATGTGGGCCAGCTTGTGGCGGATGACCTGGTGATCCGAGATCGGCCGGCCGAACTGGATGCGCTCCTGCGCGTAGCGCAGCGCCGCGTCGAACGCGGCCTGGGCCACGCCGACCGCGCGCGCCGCCGTCTGGATGCGCGCGTACTCGTAGGTCGGCATCAGCTGGTAGAAGCCGCGCCCCTCCTGGCCGCCGAGCAGGTTCGCGGCCGGCACGCGGTAGCCGTCGAAGGCGAGCGAGTACGACTTCATTCCCTTGTAGCCGATGGTCGGGATCGCGCTGCCGGACAGCTCGGGCGGGTGGAAGCCGTCGCCCGGCTCCTTCTCGACCAGGAACATCGACAGGCCCTTGTGGCGCAGCGCCGGATCCGGATCGGTGCGGGCCAGGACGGTCAGCACGTGCGCGCGGTTGGCGAACGTGCACCAGGTCTTCTCGCCGCGCAGCTGGTAGTCGCCGCCGTCCTTGCGTCGCGCGGCACTTGATCGCGCCGGTGTCGCTGCCGGCGTCCGGCTCGGTGAAGGCGGCCGCGGTCAGAAGCTCGCCCGAGGCGATGCGCGGCAGGAAGCGCTCGCGCTGCTCGTCGGTGCCGGACTCGATGAGGAGCGTCCCGGTGATGATCATGCGGGTCATCACCGAGCCGACCGAGAGCCAGCCGCGCGACAGCTCCTCGGCGACGATCGCCATGGCCAGGGTGTCGAGGCCCATGCCGCCGTAGCGCTCCGGGAAGATGAGCCCGAAGTAGCCCAGCTCGGCCATCTTGCGGATGACCGGCATCGGGATCTCGGCCTCGGCGTTGTCCAGCTCGTCCGCGATCGGGACGACCTCGCGCTGGACGAACTCGCGGACGGTGCGGCGAACTTCTCGGTGAACGTCGCTGTGGGTGCGTGTCATCGGTGTCCTTGACTCTTTTGCAAGATGCTCGGCCCTGACGCGGACTGTCAAACTGAAAATTCTCGTAAACAGTGCAGGTTATGCGTTTACAGGATTAACTGGCCCGAGTTAACTGATAAACTCTTCAGCGAATGAACACGCGCCTGATTGGTCAAAAGGTGCGCCAGCTGCGGCTGGAGCGCGGGCTCAAGCAGACCGAGCTGGCGCGAACGCTCGGCATCTCCGCCGCGTACCTGAACCTGCTCGAGAAGGGGCGCCGGCCGGTCCAGCTGCCGCTGCTTCTGCGCGCGCTCGAGGCGCTCGAGGTCGACGCCGAGAGCTTCATGGCGTCGGTCGGCGAGGGGCACCGGACGACGTGCTCGGCCCGCCTGCTCGACGATCCGCTGGCGCGCACGCTCGATCTCGAGAAGGCCGACCTGGAGGCGCTGCGCGCCGAGCCGCGCCTGTCGAGCACGGTGGCGGCGCTCTATCACCTCTACAAGAACACGCGCGCGCAGCTCGATCGCGCGCGCATGCGGCTCGAGACGGAGCCCTCGCCGGTGCCGCTCGGCTACGCGCCGGGCGACGAGGTCACCGACTTCCTCGAGCTGCACCGCAACTACTTCCCCGAGCTGGAGGAGCTGGCCGGCGAGGTGCGGCGCGACGCGCAGCTGCCGCGCCGCTTCGTATCCGAGCAGCTGATCCAGTTCATGGCCCGCCGCCACAAGCTCGACGTGCAGCTCGAGCCGCCGCGCAAGACCTCGTCGGTGGTGCGCTCGTTCGACCGCGACGAGCGCCGGCTGCGCCTGTCGGCCGGGCTGGCCGAGCACGCGCTCAAGTTCCAGCTCGGCCACGTCCTCGGGCTCATGCTACTCGACGACAACAAGCTGCACGAGCGGCTGGTGGCCGGCGCGCCTCCGCGCCACGCCGAGACCGCGCGCCTCATCAAGATCCACCTGGCCAACTACTTCGCCGGCGCCGTGCTGCTGCCGTACGGCGAGTTCTTCGACGAGGTGGAGCGCACGCGCCACGACGTCGAGAAGGTCGCCCACGCCTTCGAGTCCAGCTACGAGGCCGTGGCCCACCGCATGTGCAACCTGGGCGACCCGCGCCGCTCCGGCGTCCCGCTCCACTTCCTGCGCGTCGACGTGGCCGGCAACATCTCCAAGCGCTACTCGGCAAGCGGCTTGAGATTTCCGCACGGCCACGGCACCTGCCCCAAGTGGGCAGCCCACGCCGCCTTCGTCACCCCGGCCGTCATCACCCGGCAGTACTCGCGCATGCCCGACGGCGCGACCTACTTCTGCTTCGCCAAGGTCATCTCCGACCCGGCGGCGGGTTCCCTGGTCCGCGGCACCCTCTACTCGATCGGCCTCGGCACCCAGGCAGAAAACGCCCACCGCTTCGCCTACGCCGACGACCTCCCGCCCCCCGAAGGCGGCCGCGCCGTCGTCGCCGCCGGCATCACCTGCCGCTTCTGCGAGCGCACCGACTGCAACCAGCGCGCGGCCCCCAGCTACAAGTTCGCCTTCGCCATCGACGAGTACGTGAAGAAGGAGAACTTCTTCTCCCCGCTGGTCACCGGCGACCAGAAATCGAAGGGCTAGATCTCGTCCGAGGGCCTGGGGGCAGGGCGACAGCAATCCCGGTCATGCGCGCCGCGGCGGACCCGTGCATGATCCCGGGCCATGAGGCCGGTACCGCCCGATCGCCTGCGCGATGTCGTCGATGCGGTGCTCGAGGCGCTCGACGAGGGCCTCGACGGCGCGGCGCTGGCGGCGCGGACGATGCTCAGCCCGTTTCACTTCAACCGGCTGGTCCGCGCCGGTATCGGGGAGGCGCCGGCGGGGTTCCGGCGCCGTCTGCTGCTCGAGCGTGCGGCCTGGCGGCTGGGGCGCGGCGCGACCGTCACCGAGGCCGGTCTCGAGGCCGGGTATGACGCGGTCGAGGCGTTCTCGCGCGCGTTCAGCCGCGCGTTCGGGGTGCCGCCCAGCCGGTTCGCCGATGAGGCGCGCGACTTCCGGCTGACCGCGCCCAACGCGATCCACTTCCATCCGCCGGGCGGCCTGCTCCTGCCCGGCCAGCCGAGGAACACGACCATGGATCTCTCCGATCGTCTCGTCGAGCACGAATACTGGCAGACCGCGCGCCTGCTCGAGAACGCGGCCACGCTCTCCGACGACGCCCTCGACCGCCCCATCCGCCCCAAGCTGGTGGTGCACGAGTTCGAGGGCCCCGAGCCCGATGTCAGGACCATGCTCGAGCGCATCGTCTTCACCAAGGAGGTGTGGACCGCGGCGATCGGCGGCCGCGACATCCCGCCGCGCAAGCAGCGCAGCATCGCGGCGCTGCAGGCCCGGCTCGAGGCGGTGCAGCCGCAGTTCACCGCGCTGGTCCGCCGCATCCGCGATCGCAACGAGTGGGACGACGTCTTCGTCGACGCGCTGTGCACGCCGCCGGTCAGCTTCACCCTGGGCAGCGTGATCGCCCACATCCTGACCGCCGGCGTGGTCCGCCGTCAGTCGGTCATCGACGCCCTGCGCGAGCTCGGCGTCCGCGACGTCGAGACCCGCGATCCGATCGAGTGGGAACGCGCGATCGCGGCGCGCACCTAGGTGCCCCGCGCCGCTTGCCCTACGCGGGCTGAGCGACCACCGCGTCGAGCTGCTTGTAACAGGCTTCCATCCCCTCGTCCATGCCGGAAGCGAGCGCGCCGTCACGGGCGTCCTTCGACTCATACGTCTGCGTGATGCGCATCGTGGTGACGCCGCCCTTCTCCGTGAATTCGTGCGTCTCCACCTGCGAGCCGATCGTCTCGCCGGAGCCAAGCGTCATCGTTTCGGTGTGAACCATCCGCTCGTGCGGGGCGAACTCCGTGAACACGCCGTGAAGCGTCATGGCCGGATCGGCGTCCTCGCTCTTCCACGCCAACCTCAGCGTGCCGCCCACGCGAGCCTCGACCTCGCAGATGGTCATGGTCCATCCCGGGGGAGGCAACATCCAGCGGCGCATCCTGTCCGGGTCGGTCATCGCCTCCCACACGAGCCGGCGCGGGGCGTTGAACGTGCGGGTGAGGACGATGGTGGTGTCGGTGGGCGTGGAGATCTGAAGGCCTTCGGGGTTCATGGTCGGTCCTTGTGAATGAGAGCGGGAGGGGGGCACTGCCGGCGAGACGCTCAGCGCCGGCGGGAACGCGATTGCTCCTCGGACTTCATCTCGTCGAGGAGCGAGTCCAGTGCTTGGAAGCGGGCCTCCCAGTTCCGGCGGAACTGCTCGGTCCAGAGCATCGCCTCCTTGAGCGGCGCCGCGTCCAGGCGGCAGAGGTGCTGCCGCCCGACGACGCGGCGGCGGACGAGCTTGGCGCCCTCCAGCACGCGCACGTGCTTGGTGGCGGCGGGGAAGGTCATCTTGAGGGGCGAGGCGAGCTCGCTGAGGTTGCGCTCGCCGATCGAGAGCTGGCGGACGATCGCGCGCCGGGCGGGGTGGGCCAGGGCGTGGAAGACGAGGTCGAGCCGGGGTGATCGGTCATTGCAACCATATGGTTTACTATACCAGATGGTTTACTATTTCAACCACAGATCGTCTCGTCGAATTGCGCCGGGGATCGCTGGTCACAAGGCGATGGGCAATTCGTCCAAAGATCAGAGCCGGCAAGCGCCGGCCGAAAGGACGGACCTCATGCATGCTGACACCAGGACCATCGCCATCCAGGCCCCGATCGATCGAGTCGTCAACTTCCTCGCGGATGCGCAGAACCTCCCGCGCTGGGCGATCGGCTTCGCCAGAAGCGTGAGGCGCGATGGCGACCGCTGGTTCGTCGTGACAGGCTCGGGCGAGATGGGGATCCGGATCGTCGCCGATCAGAAGCTGGGCGTGGTTGACTTCTACATGTCTCCGGCGCCCGGCGTCGAGGGACTCGCCGCGTCGCGGGTCATTCCGAGCGGCGACAGCGTGGAATATGTCTTCACCCAGTTCCAGGCCCCCGACATGCCCGACGACGTCTTCGCGAAGAATGTCCAGGCCCTCGCACACGAGCTGACCGTGCTCAAGGCACTGCTCGAGGTCGATTGCCCGCTATGAGCCCGCGCGAGGCACAGGACGATCTCCTGGCCGCCGCCGTCGAGGCCGCGCGTTCCGGTGACCGCCTGGCCCTCGAGAAGGTCGTTCGCGCCATTCAGGACGACGTGTTCGGACTCGCGCTGCGGATGACAGGCTGCCCCGAGGACGCTCGCGACGCATGCCAGGAGGTCCTCATCAAGGTCGTCACTCGCCTCGATTCCTTTCGCGGCGAATCGTCGGTGCGGACGTGGGCCTATCGCATCGCGGTCAGGCACCTGCTGGACAGGAAGAAGAGCCGCGTCGAGTCGCTCGCCATGAGCTTCGAGCGCTTCGGGGCCGACTTGCTCGACGGTCTCGCTGCGCCGGAGTCGCCAGACCCGCTGATGGTCGAGGAGGTGAAGCTCGGCTGCACCCTCGCCATGCTCACGTGCCTCGATCGCGAGCACCGTCTCGCGTACGTCCTCGGAGACGTGTTCGACCTGCCCCATCGCGATGCCGCGGAGCTCTGCGACGTCACGGAAGATGCCTACCGGCAGAGGCTGTCTCGAGCTCGTCGGAGCGTCGAGGCGTTCACGCAGAGCTACTGCGGCCTCGTCAACGACCAGGCGCCATGCCGGTGCGACAGGCGCATCGCGCGCGCCGAAGAGCTCGGTCGCATCGAACGGGGGCGCCCTCGGCTGGCACAGGTCCGGGCGCGAGAAGCCACGTTCGAGATGGAGTCATTCCACAGCGCGGCGCGTCTGATGCGTTCGCATCCTCGATACACCGCTCCCCAGGACGTCATCGACGGAGTTCGCGCCGCGCTTCAGGCGGGTTCGCATATCGTCGGGTAAATCACGGCGCAAGCGCTCGGTTCTGTTCGAGACAGATCCCGCGGCAGCGGTGCCCCGGCTCGCGGCGCGCCACTGCCCACGTGAGACGTGGTACTGAGCATGCGTTCAGGTCATGTCGATGGACCGCGCGAAGTTGCTGGAGCTCGTGGTGGCGCTCGGGATGCGAGTTCTCGCGGCGCGGGATGCCGGATCACTGTGACCGGCTGCGCCTCTATTACCTGGCGCTGCGGCACGGGCTGGATTCGGGGCGGCACCGGGTCGAGATCCACTGGGACGAGGGCATCGTCATCGAGTGGATGCGGCTGCTGCGGCTGCCGCCGTATGAGGACCACTATCCGGTGCGCGACACGACGTCGTGCGCGACGTGCGAGAGCAGGCCCGGCACCGTCGTGACCAAGGGCGTGTTTCCCGGCGGCGCCAAGCTGGAGTGTCTGCAGTGCGGCGCGCAGTGGCTGCTTCGGCATACGATGGGCCGATGATCTTCGCGCCCGGGCTGTTTCGCGGAAAGAACGTCATCGTCACCGGCGGTGGCACCGGGATCGGTCGAACCACCGCGCTTCTGCTGGCGGAGCTGGGCGCGGGTGTCGTCATCGCGAGCCGCAAGCGCGAGCACCTCGATCCGACGGCGGAGGAGCTCGTCGCTGTCGCGGGGGCTGACAAGGTCGTCAGTCAGGTATGCGACATCCGCGAGCCCGACGACGTGGCAAGTTTGATGACGGTGGCGCTCGAGAAGCTCGGCCGCGTCGATCTGCTGGTCAACAACGCGGGCGGCCAGTTCCCGTCGCGGGCCGAGGCGATAACTCCCAGGGGCTGGGAGGCGGTCATCCGCAACAACCTGAACGGGACGTTCTACGTGACGCGCGAGGCGGCGAACCGCTGCTTCATCCCGCAGCGGGCCGGCAAGATCGTGAACGTCATCGTCAACATCTACCGGGGCAATCCCGGGATGTCGCACACAGGCGCGGCGCGGGCGGGCGTCGCCAGCCTCGCCATGTCGCTGGCGGTGGAGTGGGCGGAGTACGGCATCTGCGTCAACTCGGTCGCGGCCGGGATCATCCAGTCGTCGGGCAGCGACCGGTATCCGCCGGAGCTGATCGAGCGCTTCAAGCAGAAGACGCCGCTCGGGCGGATGGGCACGGTCGACGAGGTCGCGGCCGCGATCGTGTATCTGCTCTCGCCCGCCGCCGACTACGTCACCGGCTCGACGCTGTACGTGGACGGCGGGGCGCGGCTGGGAACCGACGGCTGGCCCATGCCCGAGCTCGGACTGCCGCCCTCGTGACCGATCAATCGCTCGAGGCGACCGTCGGACAGGCGTTCGCCGCGCGGGCCGCCGAGCACCCCGAGCGGCCGGCGTTCCTCTCGCTCGAGGTGTGCCTGACCTACGGCGAGCTCGAGGCGCGGAGCCGCGCCGTGGCCGGCGCGCTGATGGCGTCGGGGCTGGCTCCGTCGCGCAGCACCGGGATCATGCTGGCCGGGCCGGACTGCGTGGTCGCGTACCTGGGTGCGTCGCGGGCGGGCAACCGCGTGGTCCCGATCGAGCCGCGGTTCCGGGGCGAGCAGCTCCGCCACATCCTTCTCCACTCGGGTGTGGATGCGATCCTGATCGACGGCGAGAGTGCCGGTCGTGTGCACGGCCTGCCAGGGCTCCCGCCGGTGGCGATGCTCGAGGTCTCGCGGCTGCTGTCGGGCGCTCCGGCGGCGGCGCGCCCTCTGCCGGACGAGGATCCGGAGGCCGAGCACGCGGTCGTGTTCTCCTCGGGGAGCACGGGGCTGCCCAAGGGCGTCATCATCACGAGCCAGGCGATGCGGGCGCGGGTCGAGCTCACGTCGCGGGTGTACGGGCGGGGCCGACGTCACCTGGTGCTGACTCCCATGACCCTCGCCTACGGTTTCGTCGACGGGATGATCGTGCCGCTGGTGTACGGGGGCCAGACGGTGTACCTGGGCCAGTACCTGCCGGCGCGCTACCGACAGGTCTGGGAGCAGTTTCAACCCGACATCGTGCTCGGCCTGCCGTTCTTCTACGAGCACCTCGGGGCGCTGGCGGCGCCTCTGGCCAGGGACTCCGGCTGCGTGTTCTTCAGCGCAGGCGAGCCGCTGGCCGCGCCGGTGCGCGCAGCCTTCGAGTCGGCGGCCGGGACGCGCATCCATCAGGTGTACGGCGCGAGCGAGATCTCGGTCATCGCCGCCGACCTGCACGACGAGGAGCCCCGCCCGGGCAAGGCCGGCCGGCTGCTGCCCGGTGTCGAGGTAAGGACAGTCGACGCCTCGGGCGATGGCGCTCCGGCCGACGTGCCCGCCGGCGAGCTGTGGGTCAAGCGGTCGCCGCGGAGCATGAAGGGCTACGTCCCCGGCACCGAGGGCGGCGGCTCGCGCTGGATCGGGGACTACTTCGCGCTCGGCGACGTCGCCTCGATCGACGCCGATGGCTACGTGGAGGTGCTCGGGCGGGTCAACGACTTCGTGCACGCGGGCGGCGCCCGCTTCCATCCGGCCGAGATCGAGAACGTGCTGCTGTCGGTGCCCGGCGTGCGTGAGGCCGCGTTCGCCTGTCACGGCGCCGGCTCGCCGGACCGACGCTCGTGCGCATACGTGGTCCTCGACCCGGAGCGACCGGCGGACATGGAGGCGATCCGCGTGGTGCTGCGCGACCAGCTGCCGCCCACCCGGTGGCCCGATGAGGTAAAGCAGGCCGCGCGGCTCCCGCGCACGCCGAACGGCAAGCTCGACCGGCGCAGGCTGGCCGCCGAGGAGCTCGATCTCGAGCCGGGTTGATCGGGGTCAGCCGAGGATGGCGAACATCTGCTGGTTGAGCGCGACGAGTCGGCCTTCGTGCCAGAGCTCGCGCAGCTCGACGGTGAAGCCGTCGTTGCTCGCGACCGTGCGCGCGCGGTAGCGGAGCGGCACGTGTGCCGGAAGGCTCTCCGGGGCGACGAGAAACTCGGCCAGGAAGCTGATCGTCGCGACCGGGCGCCGTGCGCCGGGGAGCGCGAACCATGTCGGCCACCAGGCGTCGAGCCGGGCGACCAGGGCCGGGGCGTCGAGCACGGCCAGCAGCAGGCGCTCGCGGATCCATCCGTCGAGCGCGGCGCCGTCCGGTCGGCTCTCGCCGGCGACCGCGCGGTACTCGTAGTTCGCGAACGCCGAGCCGGTGGTCGGGGTCGACTCCATCGGCGGCGTGTCGCGCCAGTCGGGTCCGCCGGGCGCGACGTCGGCCGTGTGCACCGGCGGAGCGTGCGGACGCGGCAGGCTGAGCACGGCCGAGGCGGTCGCCTTGAGGTCCGTGCCCTGTCGGAGCTCGGCGACGAGGTTCGTCTGGCTCCCGCCCCGCCGTGTCGTGCGCACCGCGACCTCCACCGGACCGGGCTGGACCGCGGCGCACAGGTCGCCGGTGAGGGAGCGAGCGATCCGGCTGCTGTCTGACTCGACCGACTCCATGGCGCGCAGCATGGTGGCGAGGATGACGCCGCCGAAGGCGCCGCGCCGCGCTTGCCAGTCGTCGGGCAGGTTGGCGCGAAAGGTGTCTGCGGTGAGCCTGTGGACGGCGGTGGCTGTCGCAAGGTCGGACGCCGGCGGCTCCATTCAGGGCAGGCGCAGCGTGAAGTAGTCGACGAAGAAGTCACCGTCGGTCGGGCGGACCGCGAGGACCTCGAGCCCTGCGCGCTCGAACAGCGCGATCCACGCCTGGCGCGGCAGCGGCGAGCCCTGCAGCGAGAGCGGGTGCATGAGGAACTGGTACCAGAGCTTGCGCACGCGCGCGCGGACCGGCATCGCCCGGTACTCCTCGTCGGAGAGCGCGTCGAACTCGCCGATGATGAGGTGCCGCCGGGGAAAGCGCGTGGCCAGGTTCTGGAGGATGTGGATGACCGCGTCCTCGCCGTCGCGGAGGAACTCGTGGAGCACCGTCGTGCAGGTGAAGGTATCGACGGTGTCCAGGGCCGGGGTCTCGAGCGTCTCGGGGCGGGTCACGTCGCCCCACACGAGCGAGATGCGATCGGCCAGCCCGGCCGCGGCGATGCGCCGCTCTGCCTCCTCCAGCGCACTGCTCGATATGTCGATCCCGACGCCGCGCAGATCCGGCCGGGCCTGGCAGAAGGCGATGAGCGCCTCGGCGGAGCCGCAACCGAGGTCGGCCGCCACCCGCGTGTTCACCCGGGCCAGCTCGTTCGCGACCCATCCGTAGGTGGCCTTGAGCCCCAGGTGGCTGAGCACGGCGACCGCCTCGCCGGAGCGCACGAAGTCAACGCCGTAGCGCCTGTCGCCGCGCAGCGCGGGCAGGAGCTCGGTCATCACGCACCCGTACGCGTCGATGAAGGTGAGCATGCTCTGCTCGAGGGACGGGTCGAACAGCCAGGCGCCGCGCTCGCCGAGGCAGAAGCGATCGCCGCGCTTGTCGAGCACCGCGTCGGCGAAGGCGAGGTAGTGGAGGACGCCCTCGAGCAGCGCGGCGTCGACCCGGCACTGCGCCGCCAGCTCGGAGACCGGCAGCCCGTCCAATCCGGCGCGCCGCAGCGCCTCGAGCACGCCGGTGGCCCGGAGCGCGTGGATGACGTACGCGCGGCTGTAGCCGTTGCGGATGTCGGAGATCCAGCTCGGCAGGTCGTCGCCCGACCAGGGGGTAGGTTCGCCGATACCCATCGTGTACGTCGGCCCGTGCGGCTCGTCGGTGCTTATAGCGCGCGAGCGACCGGGCCGGAAGACGATACAATCGCGTCGATGAGTGCGGATGTGTTCGACACACGTTTCACATGTTGCAGTCGTCGGCTGCAACACGATGGGGACGGCGCTCGCGCACGTGGCGGCGGCCGGCGGCCGGCGGTGCCGGCTGTTCTGCGGGGACGCCTCCGCCGCCGAGGAGATCCTCCGCACGCGGCGGCACGACCGGATCAGGCCCGGCCTCGCGCTCGCACCGGGCGTGGAGGTGACCGCGGATCTCGAGCAGGCCATGGGCGGCGCGGAGGTCGTGATCTTCGCCGGGCCGTCGAGGGCGATGCGGGATCTGGCGTCGCGCGCCGCCCGGTGGATGGACGCCGGAGCCATCGCCGTGTCGGCGGTCAAGGCGCTGGAGCCGGACTCGCTGCTGCGCATGTCGCAGGTGCTGGTCGAGGAGACCGGGGCGCGCGAGGTCGGCGCCTTCCTTGGCCCCAACATGCCGATCGAGATGCTCGATGGTCGGCCGACCTGCGCGGTGGTCGCGGCGTCGTCGGAGCGCGCGCTCGGCCGGCTGGTCGAGGCGCTGCGCGCGCCGTCGGTCGACATCGAGTGGACCCTCGATTCTGATCGGCGCCGAGCTGGCGGCCGCGCTCAAGAACGTGGTGGCCATGGCCGTCGGCATCGCGCACGGCGTCGGCCTGGGCGACAACGCCGCCTCCTGGACGTTCGCGGCCGGGCTACAAGAGGTCGAGACGCTCGGCGTCGCCCTCGGCGGCCGTTCCGAGACCTTCCGCGGGCTGGCCGGCGCCGGCGATCTGTTTCTTACCTGCACCAGTCCGCTCGCCATGAACCACGAGGTCGGCCGCCGCGTCGGCGCCGGCTCCGACCTGGCGTCGGCCCTGGAGGGCATCTCCGAGGCGCCCGAGGGCATCGGCGCGGTTCGCTGCGCTCGCAATCTCGCGCGTCGCGAGCGGCTCCGGCTCGAGCTCGTCGAGGCGGCCTGCGCGATCCTGTTCGCGGACGCTCCGGCCGACCGGACGCTGCGCGATGCGCTGCGAGCCAGCCGCGCCGCGCGCGAGAGCTCGGGCGGCTGACCGGATCAGCTCGCGTGGAGGAGCTGCTTGGCGACCCCGACCGCCTCCGCCGGCAGCGCGACCAGGTGCGAGGCGATCTCCGCCACGCGCCGGTCCAGCTCGGCGGCCTCGAAGGTGCGGTGGACGAGCCCGATGTGCAGGGCCTCCGCGGCGTCGATGATGGTGCCGAAGAGCAGGAGGTCCATCGCTCTCGGCATCCCCACCGCCTCCGGCAGGAGGTAGGTCATGCCGAAGTCGGCCGTGAAACCGATCCGGTGAAACGCGGCGCCGAAGCGCGCCGTGGCGGACGCGACGCGCAGGTCGCATGCCAGCGCCAGCGCGAGGCCGGCGCCGGTCGCCGCGCCCTCGATGACGGCGAGCGTGGGTTTGCGCAGCTCGCGGAGCGTGCGGACCAGCCGGGCGGTCCTGGCCAGCTGGTTGCGCCGCACCGGCGCGGGCAGGGCGAGCCGGTCGCCCATGGTGCGCAGATCGCCGCCCGAGCAGAAGGTGCCGTGCGCGCCGCGGACGATCAGGAGCCGCACGTCGTGGTCGTCGCCGGCGCGCGCCGCGGCCAGCTCGATCGCTGCCGCGGCGGACGGATCGATCGCGTTCCTTGTCGCCGCGTCGTCGAGCGTGATGGCGGCGATCGCGCCCTGCTTCTCGTACCGGATGGTGGCCGCCAGGGGTCGCTCCTGTTCTCTACCGGGCGGCGTCCTGGCCCGCGCTCGCTCGCACGCGCTCGCGCAGCACGCGCTTGAGCACCTTGCCCGCGGCGTCGCGCGGGAAGTCGTCGTGGAACGAGACGTCGCGCGGGACCTTGAAATCGGCCAGGTGGCGCCGGGCGAACGCGATCACATCCTCCGGCCGGCACGCGGCTCCGGGCGCCGGCTGGATGGCGGCGTGCACCCGCTCACCCCACGCCGCGTCGGGCACGCCGAACACGGCGACGTCTCCGATGTGCGGCAGCCGGTGCAGGACGTCCTCGATCTCGGCCGGGTAGATGTTGACCCCGCCCGAGATGATCGTGTCGTGCTTGCGGTCGCAGATGTAGACGTGGTCGTCCTCGTCCATCCACGCAACGTCGCCGACCGTCGTCCACTCACCGCGCCGGGCCGCGGCGGTCGCGGCCTCGTCCTTGAAGTAGCCCACGAACATCTCGGGCCGCCGGCGCACGTACAGCTCCCCCGGCGTCCCTCTCGGCACAGGCCGGCCCGCGTCGTCGAGGATGGCGATCTCGCTGCCGGGGGCCGGGCGCCCGCTGGAGCCGGGCTTTCGCAGCATGTCCTCGGGCGCGAGGATCGTGTTGATGCCGAGCTCGGTCAACCCGTAGAACTCCCACAGGACCGGGCCGAAGAAGGCGTGCGCCTCCTCCTTGACCCGCATCGGGCAGGGCGAGCCCGCGACCAGCAGCGCGCGCAGGGACGATACGTCGTGGCGCGAGCGCACCGACGGCGGCAGATCCACGATGCGCTGGACCAGCGTGGGCGCCATGAAGGTGGACGTGCAGCGGTGGCGCTCGATGGCCGCCAGCGCCGCCTCCGCGTCGAATCTGGGCAGGACGACCAGCGTGCTGCCGAACCGCAGGCTGAACTGCGCGAGCCCGCCCGGCGCCGAGTGATGGAGCGGGCCGGCCACGAGATGGACGTGCGGCGCGGCCAGGCCGAACCGCGCCATGAGCGGGGTCGGGTCGAGGTGCTCGCGCAGCGCGCCCTTGGGGCGACCGAGGGTGCCGCTGGTGTAGACCATCGTGCGGGCAGGCCTCGGCGCGGACGACTCCTCGGACGAAAGCGGCGGAGCGGTGGCCAGCAGCCGATCGGCTCGAAGGCCCCAGGCCCGGCGCTCCCGGCCCATGAGGATCCAGTGCTGCACCGCCGGCGCGGACGCGCGCACCGACTCGACAATCGGCACGAACTCGTCGGCCACGAGGACCGCGCTGGCCTCGGAGTGATCGAGGATGTGGCGCACCTCGTCGGCGACCAGCCGGTGGTTCATCGGGATCGCGGTGGCTCCGATCGCGGCGATGGCGGCCGGCGCGACCACGGCGTCGATCGAGTTCGGCAGATAGACAACGACGCGGGCGCCGCCCCGGATGCCGAGGTGATGGAGGGCGCCGGCGAGCCGGTCGCGTCGCTCGACGATCTGGCGCCACGAGACCTGCTCGTCACCGTCGATGACGGCGACCGCAGAAGGGGTCAGCCCGGCGTACCTGGCGAGCGCATCCACCGTCGAGGCGGTCATCCTCGGCCGCCTCGCCGCTCGGCGGCGATGCGCTCGAGCGCGCCCAGGATGCCGCCGTCGCGGAGAGTGTCGAGGAGGCGCTCGGGCAGCGGCGGCGCGGTGAAGGTCGACCCGGTGCGGCGGACGATGGCGCGGCCGGCGCGGAGGTCGACGGCCACGACGTCGAAGGGCTCGGTCGCGGCCCACAGGCCCGGCACCTCGAGAGCGGGGAGGCCCACGGCGATGGCGTTGCGGTGGAAGATGCGGGCGAACGACTCGGCCAGGACGCACCCGACGCCCAGGACCCGGAGGACGCGCGCGGCGTGCTCGCGGCTCGACCCGCAGCCGAAATTCCGGCCCGCCAGCACGATGTCGCCCGGACGCACGTCGCCGGCGAAGCGAGGGTCGACGACCTCGAGGGTGTGCCGGGCGATCTCCGGCATCGGAAGATAGAGGTACTTGCCGGGCGTGATGACATCCGTGTCGATGTCGTGGCCGAGCTTCCACACGCGATTCTCGATCTGCATGTGTCGCCGCGCTACCTCGCCGCCTCGCGCATCCAGCGCATCAGGTCGGCCTCGGTGACCGGTTGTCTGGCCTCGGCGGTCTGCTTGACCCGGTCGAGGACCGCGCGGGCCTGGTCGGGGGTGAGCGGCAAACCCTCCTGGCGGCCGAGCTGCTCGATCCCGGCGATTCCCGAGTGCTTGCCGAACGCGATCTCGTGGCGACGGCCGACCATCTCCGGCGGGAAGGGCTGGTAGGTCTCCGGGTTGGCGAGGAGGCCGGCCACGTGGATGCCGGACTCGTGCGTGAAGCACCACTTGCCGGTGATCGGCTTGTGCTCGGAGGCGCGCGTGCCGCACAGCTCGTGGACGCGGCGCGACAGCTCGTCGAGCCGGTCCAGCCGGAGGCCCAGATCGCGGCCGTACTTGACCATGAGCGCGACGGCCAGCTCCTCGAGGCAGGTGTTGCCGGCTCGCTCGCCGACGCCGTTCATCGTCACGTGGACCAGCTGCGCGCCCGCCTCGAGGCCGGCCAGCGAGTTGGCCAGCGCGAGGCCGAGGTCGTTGTGAAAGTGCATGCCGATCGGCCGGGGCAGGAGCGCGCGCAGGATCTCGATCACGCGCTGTGTCGGGCCCGGCGTCAGCACACCGACGGTGTCGGCGAGCACCAGGTAGTCGGCGCCGGCCTCGACCGCGACCTGGAACATGCGCAGGAGGCGAGCCAGCGGCGTGCGGCTGGCGTCTTCGACGAGGAACGAGGTCAGCACCCCGCGGCCCTTGCAGTAGGCGACCAGCCGCGCGATCCGCTCCAGCCCCTCCGCTTCGCTGAGCTGCAGCTTGTCTCGCAGGTGGGTGTCCGAGCCGGGCAGAAACAGCGACACCATGTGCACGCCGCTGTTAACGGTGATGTCGATATCGTCGGTGCGCAGGCGCGCCATCGCCGCGATCTTCATCCTCAGACCGGCGCCCACGATCCGCTCGACCGAGGCGCGCTCCTGCCGGGACACGGGCGGAAAGCCGACGTTGGCCCAGTGGACCCCGAGCTGGTCGAGCGCGCGAGCGACCTCGAGCTTCTCGTCCGGTCCGAGCACGATGCCGGGCACCTGCTCCCCCTCGCGCAGCGTGTTGTCGTACACCTCGATCGCGTGCTCCAGCGGCCGCTGGAAGGCGCCGGTCAGGACGTTGGCGGTGAGCTCGCCCCGCTGGGGCGGGATTCTCAAGGGCATGCGGCTCGCTCCTCTCCCGATCCCAGGTCGTCGGCGCTCACGATCTCGCCGGCTATCGCGCTCGCGCTGACAGTCAGCGGAGACGCGAGGTAGACGCTCGCGTCGGGACTCCCCATCCGGCCCCGGAAGTTGCGGTTCGTTGACGAGATGCACACCTCGCCGGCGCCCAGCAGACCGAGGTGCTTGCCGAAGCATGCGCCGCAGCCGGGGTTGAGCACGATGGCACCGGCGGCCATGAAGTCCTCGAGCAGGCCCTCTCGCATGGCCTGGCGGTAGACATCCACCGAGGCCGGCGACACGTACATGCGCACGTGCGACGCGACCGTTCGCCCGCGGAGGACGCCCGCGGCCAGGCGCAGATCCTCGATGCGTGCGTTCGTGCACGAGCCGAGCACCGCCTGATCGACGCGGACGCCGCGCACCTCCGAGACCGGCCGCACGTTGTCCGGCGAGTGGGGCAGCGCGACCTGCGGCTCGATCGCGCCGAGCTCCACGTCGAACACCTGCTCGTAGTGCGCATCGTCGTCCGGCGCGAGCGGAGAGTAGGCGTCGCGCGGCACCCCGTGCGCCTCGAGGTACTCGTGCGTCCTGTCGTTGACCTCGAACAGCCCGAACTTGGCGCCCAGCTCCACCGCCATGTTGGACATGGTCATCCGGCTCTCGACCGACAGGTGGCGGGCGCCTTCGCCACGCCACTCGATCGATCTGTAGGAGGCGCCGGCGATGGTGAACGTCCGGGCCAGGTGGAGCATGACGTCCTTGGACAGCACGCCCCTGCGCAGCGCGCCGTGCAGCCGGAACAGGATGGTCTCGGGCACCCGCAGCCACAGCGTCCCGGTCGCGCAGACATACGCTCCCTCGGAGAAGCCGATGCCGGTCCCCGCGGCGCCCAGCGCACCGTACATGGTCGAGTGGGAGTCGGTGCCCAGGATCAGCTCGCCCGGCCGGACGTATCCCTTCTCGACCATGACCTGATGGGAGATGCCGCCGCGCACGTCGAAGAAATGCCGGATGCCGAACGTGTTGACCCGCCGGCGGATGAACGCGTGGGCCTGGGCGGAGGCCTCGTCGGGCGCCGGCACCGCGTGATCCAGGACGATGACCACGCGATCCGGATCCCACACGCTCTCGATGCCGGCCTGGTCCAGAACCGAGGCCACGTTGCGAAAGCCGTCGTGGCTCATCAGTCGATCGATGCGGGCGATGACGGTCTGGCCGGCGCGCGCCTCGACGTCCGCCGCGCGCGAGAGGATCTTTTCCGCCAGCGTCATGCCCACGCCGGGACATCCTGCACGCAGCGTGCCGGCACGGACCTTGTATGGCGCATGCATCGCATGGAGCGCGGCGATGGCATGCGGCGGGAGACCGGCTGGGTCCCGGCCGAGATCGAGGACCTCGTTGCGTACGGCGAGGATCCGCGGATCGCGGCGCTGGAGGCGCGAGCCCGCGACCCGGGCGTCATCCACCTGGCCTCCAACGAGAATCCGCTCGGCCCGTCGCCGCTCGCGCTGCAGGCGGCGCACGCGGCGGCCGCGGCCTGTCATCGCTATCCAGATCCGATGTGCACCGAGCTGCGCGCGGCGCTTGCCGAGCAACATGGCGTGAGCGCGGAGGAGATCGTGGTCGGCAACGGCTCGGTCGAGATGCTCGATATGCTGGTGAGGACGGTGTGCAGAGCCAGGAGCGACGACGAGGTGCTGAGCTCGACCCCGTCGTTCCGCCCGTATAGCTCGAGCCCCGCCATGCACGGCGTGCGCCCGGTGACGGTGCCGCTTCGCGACGATCATGCCTACGATGTCAACGGGTTGCTGCGCGCCGTCGGGCCGCGCACCAGGCTCCTGTTCCTGGCCAACCCCAACACGCCGACGGGCACCTACCTCGGATGCGACGAGCTGGTCAGCCTGGCCCGCGCGTTGCCGCCCGGAGTCGTGCTCGCCGTCGACGAGACCTACTTTCACTTCGCGAATGCGCCGGACTACGTGTCGGCCCTCGACATCCGGGGCCACCATGAGGGCCTGGTGGTCGTGCGGTCGTTCTCGAAGATCTACGGGCTGGCCGCCATGCGGGTCGGCTATCTGGTCGGGCACCCGGGTATCGCGCGCCACGTGCAGCGGATGCGCCCGACCTTCAACGTGAACAGGATCGCCCAGGAAGCGGCCCGCGCCGCGCTCGGCGACCTGCAGCACGTCGAGCAGAGCCGGCGGCTGGTGCAACAGGGTAGGTGTTACATCGCGCGCGAGCTCGCCGCGCTCGGACTGCCGCCGGTGCCGACACAGGGCAACTTCGTCTTCTTCGAAGCGCGCGGCAGGGCCGACTTTCTTTTCTCGCAGCTGTTGCGACAGGGAATCCTGATCCGGCCATTCGGGGTGGAACACCTGCGTGCATCGACTGGAACGTTGCAGCAGAACCGTCGGCTCATCCATTCTCTCGGACAGCTCATGCGCGACGGCGTGTGCTAGCGTGGCCTGCGCGGGCGATGGAGAGCAGTTGAACTCGAAACAGCCATTCTCCCGATCTTCGGAGACGTGTTGAGGCGATCGCAGGTCGCGCGCGACGACGACTTCTTCGTGCTCGGTGGTGACTCGCTGCTGCTCACGACGCTGGTGACGCGCATCCGCGCCGCGCTGGGCGTGCCGGTGACGCTCATGACGCTGGCCGAGACAAGCTCGGTCTCGGTCGCGAGCCTGGCGGCGTCCATCGCCGCGGATCCCGAGCTGCGCGCCGCGCTGATCGAGCGCGGCCTGATGGACGAGACCGCGTGAGCTCCTTGTTGGGGATGTCCTCGCGCGCCCTGGGTCCCCGCGGGTGGCCGATCCCTCCGCGCATGCGCGCCGTCCACATCGAGGAGCACGGCGGTCCGGAGGTGCTTGTAAGCGCCGAGCGGCCCACGCCGGTGCCCGGTCCCGCGCAGGTGCTCATCCGCGTCGAGACCGTGGGCATCAACTACGCCGACGTGCAGAGGCGCAAGGGCACCTATGCCGAGTCAACCGCGCTGCCGTACCCGCTCGGCTCGGAGGTAGCGGGGACGATCGCCGCGATCGGCGACCACGTCGCCGGGCACCGGGTCGGAGACCGGGTCATGGCGCTGACCTGGCTCGGCGGCTACGCCGAGTACGCGCTCGCCGCGGTCGACACAGTGCTTCCCCTGCCGGACGGGGTGTCGTTCGACGAGGGCGCCGCCTTTCCGCTGAGCGCGCTGTGCGCCTATCACGTCCTCCGGACCTTCGGCGGCGTGCGGCCGGGGCAGACAGTCCTGGTCACGGCGGCGGCCGGCGGCGTCGGGACCATGGTGGTGCAGCTGGCCAGGCAGTTCGGTGCGCGCTGCATCGCGGCGGCGAGCTCGGCGACCAAGCTCGATCTCGCGGTCTCGCTCGGGGCGGACGCGCGCGTCGACTACACGTCGGCAGGCTGGGCGGACGAGGTGCGCGGCTTGACCGGCGGGCGAGGCGTTAACCTCGTCCTCGAGTCGATCGGCGGCGAGATCACCGTCGAGTGCCAGAGGGTCCTGGCCCCGCTCGGGAAGATCCTGCTCTACGGCGCGGCCAGCGGCGCGCACACGGCGGTCTCGCGCAACCGGCTGAGGAGGCTCAACGCCAGCGCGATCGGTTTCAATCTCCGGCTCCTGTTCCGGCAGGCGCCCGAGATCGCGATCGCGTGCGTTCCGGAGCTCACTCAGCTCCTGGCCGAGCGTCGATTGCGCGCCGTCATCCACCGGCGGTACGCACTCGCCGACCTCGCGGCCGCCCATCTGGCGATGGAGTCGCGCGATCGCGCCGGCAAGGTCCTCGTCCGGGTCCGAGGTGGTTGAGCGCCGCCTGCGACGGCCGGCGGATCCGCTGGCGACCTACAAGCGACTCCGCGACGAGGGCATCCTCGGACAGCACGCTTACCTGCACGTCTCGTCCGATCGGGCCGAGATCGGGTGGGCGCCGCAGGCCGGGTTGCAGCTCGATGCCCGGACGTGCACGAGCTGGCGCGAGTCGGTGCGGCGGATCGCGCGCCAGGCGGCCGAGACCGGCGGCAAGGCGTTCGGCTACCTGCCGTTCGATCTCGCCGATCGCGATGCTCCCTTCACGGTGCCCGATCGATCGGCGCCGCTGGAGGTGCGGGGCGAGCTCATCGTGCCGTCGGAGCTGGTGACCTTCACGGCGGGCGAGGTCTGCCACATCTCGGCGACCGGGCTCGACATCGCGCCGTACCTCGGCGATCGCGAGCCGCCCGCGCCGCCGGCCAGTGCGCGCGGGCTGATCCCGGCCAGCGAGCGCACGGAGGCCGAGCACCTCGAGGCGGTGTGCGCCGCGGTCGAGGCGATCCGCCGCGGCGAGCTCGAGCGCGTCACCCTGTCCCGCCATCGCGCCCACGACGTCCGCTACGACCCGGTGGTGCTGTTCCGCGCCCTGTGCGCACCCGGCAACTTCGCGGACGCGTATCTCCTCGAGCTCGGCTCGCTGCGGGCGGTCATCGCCTCGCCGGAGCTTCTCGTCGACGCATCGTCGGGCGAGCTGACGACAACCACGGTCGTGGGAACGCGGCCGCGCGGCGCGACCCCGGCGGAGGACGTGCGCCTGGCAAGGGAGCTGCTGGCCGATCCCAAGGAGAGCGACGAGCACGCGCTGTGCGTGCGGAGGATGGTCGATGAGCTGCGGTCCTCGGGCTGCGTCGAGGCGGTCGCGCGGCCCGAGCAGCCGTCCCTGCTCCGCCTGCTGCATCTGCAGCACCTCGGCTCCACGCTGCGGGCCCGGCTGATCCCCGGCGCCGACGTTGTCGACGTGCTCGCCTCGCTGTTTCCCGCCGCGACGGTCACCGGATCGCCGCGGGAGCCGGCGCTGTCCCTGCTGCGTTGACTGGAGGCGGGCCCTCGCGGCCTCTACGCCGGCGCGGTTGGCTGGATCTCCGGCCAGCGCGACTGCCGCATGTCGGTCGCCATCCGCGGCGTGTTCCAGTACGGCGACCGCGTGTTCGTGCACGCCGGCGCCGGGATCACGTCGGCGTCCGATCCGGTGGCGGAGGCGCGCGAGAGCAGCACGAAGCTGCGCACCGTCGAGCAGGCGCTGATGCGCGCCGTCGTGCGCTGACACATCGCTGACACAGTCACTGGAACAGTGACTGACACACTCGCCGGCAGCGCACGCGATCGACAGCTGGCCTCGCGAACCGCAGGTGATAGCGTCGTCAACCGACCGAGAGCAGATGAGTCGTTCGTCCGTGCTGTCCATCGATCACGTCTCGCCCGAAGGTCCGCTGCCGCTGTCGTCGGCGCAGAAGCGGCTCTGGTTCCTGGCCCAGATCGGCCTGGGCGCGCCGTACAACGTGCCGGTCGCGCTTCGCCTGCACGGCCCGCTGGATCGAGGCGCCCTGCGTCGCGCGCTGGACTGCCTGGTCGCGCGTCACGAGACGCTGCGCAGCGTGTTCCCGTCGGTCGATGGCGAGCCAGTGGTCAGGCTCCTGCCGCCGGACAGCGGCTTCGCTCTCGTGGAGCAGGATCTCCAGGGCGCGCCCGGCCGGCTGGACGAGGTCGGCCGCGAGGAGGCGCAGGCGCCGTTCGATCTCGCCACCGGGCCGCTCATCCGCGGCCGCCTGCTCCGGCTGGCGCCCGACGAGCACGTGCTGCTCCTGACCCAGCACCACATCGTGACCGACGGCTGGTCGATCGGCGTCCTGTTCCGGGAGCTCGGGGCGCTGTACGGCGCGTTCGTCGCCGGCGAGGGCGACCCGCTGCCGCCGCTGGCCGTGCAGTACCACGACCACACGTCGTGGCTGCGACGGCGGCTCGCGGGCGGGATCGCCGAGCGGCAGGCGGCGTACTGGCGGCGCACGCTCGCCGGCGCGCCCGCGCTCCTGACCCTGCCGACCGACCGGCCGCGGCCGACCGAGCCGCGCGTCGCCGCGGGTCACGTGCAGGTCCGCATCGAGCCGGAGCTGGCCAGCGCCGTGGCCCGGGTGAGCCGCGAGCGCGGCGCGACTCTCTTCATGACCTTGCTGGGCGCGTGGGCGACCGTGCTGGGGCGCCTGTCGGGTCAGGACGATGTGGTGATCGGCGTGCCGACGGCCAGCCGGGCCCGTCCGGAGGTCGAAGGTCTGGTCGGCTTCTTCGTCAACACGCTGGCCCTGCGCATCGATCTGTCGGGGCGGCCCAGCTTCGCCGACCTGCTCGGCCGCGTCCGCAAGGCGTCGCTCGGCGCCCAGGTCCACCAGGACCTGCCGTTCGAGCAGGTGGTCGACATCGCCGCGCCGCCCAGGCGTCTCGACGTCAGCCCGCTGTTCCAGGTGATGCTGGCCTGGCAGGGAACCGGCGCGACCGTGCCCGACATGGCCGGTCTGCGCGTCGAGCGCAGCGACCCGCCGCCCGACGCGGTCAAGTTCGACCTGGAGCTGAACCTGGGCGAGGTCGATGGATGGATCGTCGGCGGGCTGGCGTACTCGAGCGCGCTGTTCGATCCGCCGACCATGGAACGGCACGTCGGCTACCTGATCTCGGCCCTGCGCGCGCTCGTGTCCGATGTCGATCGACCGGCGTCGCGCGCCGATCTGATCGATCCTGCGGAGCGGACGCTGCTGGTCGAGACGTGGAACCGGACGGCGGCGCCATATCCGGGCGATCGGTGCATCCACGAGCTGTTCGAGGAGCAGGCGCGGCGCACGCCGTCGGCGGTCGCGGTGTCGCGTGGCGAGCAGGCCCTGACCTACGGGGAGCTGGATCGGCTCGCCAACCGGCTGGCCCGCCGTCTGCGGCGCGCTCGGGGTCGGGCCCGACGAGCGGGTGGCGCTGTGCGTGGAGCGGCGGCCCGAGATGGTCGTGGCGCTGCTCGCGATCCTGAAGGCGGGCGGAGCGTACGTGCCGCTGGACCCGAGCTACCCGGCCGCGCGACTGCGCGAGCTGCTGTCCGACTGCGCGCCGGCGCTGGCGATCGTCGATGACGCCGGGCGTGCCGCGATGGGCGAGGAGGCCTGCGCGGCGCATCGTCTGATCGATCTGCAGGCGCTGTCGGACGACGGTGCTGACGCGGACGACTCGCCACCGACGGTGTCGGGGCTGTGCTCGTCGCACCTGGCGTACCTGATCTACACGTCCGGATCGACCGGCGCGCCCAAGGGCGTGATGGTCGAGCACCGCGGCGTGACCAGCTATCTCTCCTGGGCGCGACGGACCTACGAGCCGGACCAGGGTGCGCTGGTGAGCTCGTCGCTGTCGTTCGACGCGACGGTGACCAGCCTGTGGACGCCGCTCGTGCACGGAAGCCCGGTGCGGCTGGTGCCGCGGGGCGAGGAGGTCGACGGGCTGGCGGCCGAGCTGCGCGGAGGAACCGGGTGGCTGCTCAAGGTGACGCCGTCGCACCTGGCCGCCCTGGCCACCGCGTTCGCGGCGGAGGACGCTGCGCCCGCGGTCGGCGCCGTGGTGGTGGGCGGCGAGGCGCTGCCGGCGTCGACGGTGCGGACGTGGCGGCGGCTGCACCCCGGCGTGCGCCTGTACAACGAGTACGGTCCGACCGAGACAGTGGTGGGCTGCACGGCCTACCAGGTGCCTGCCGACGAACCATCGGAATCGGTGCCGATCGGGCGGCCGATCGCGAACGCGCGCATCTACCTCCTCGACGGTGCCGGGCTGCCGGTGCCGGTCGGCGCGGTGGGCGAGATCTACGTCGGCGGGGCCGGCGTCGCGCGCGGCTACCGGGATCGACAAGGACAGACGGCGGAGCGGTTCGTGCCGGATCCGTACGGCGAGGCCGGCGCTCGGCTGTACCGGACCGGCGACCTCGGGCGCTACATGGCCGACGGTCAGCTCGAGTTCGTGGGCCGCACCGACGCGCAGATCAAGATCCGCGGCTACCGGATCGAGCCCGGCGAGGTGGAGGCGCGACTGTGCGAGCACGCGGCGGTGCGCGAGGCGGTCGTGGTGGCGCGCGACGACGCGGGTGAACGCCGGCTCGTGGCCTACGTGACGCCGGCCGACCGCGTGGCCGCCGACGCGCTCGTCGCTGCTCTCCGTCGACACCTGCAGGAGCGGCTGCCCGAGCACATGGTGCCGTCGGCGTTCGTGCGGCTCGCGGCGCTGCCGCTCACGCCGAACGGGAAGGTCGACCGCGCGGCGTTGCCGGCTCCCGACGAGCACGCAGTGCTCCGCCGCGGCCACGAGCCGCCCAGAGGGGAGATCGAGGAGACCCTCGCGCGCATCTGGTCGGAGCTGCTCGGCGTGCCGCGCATCGGCCGCGACGACAACTTCTTCGAGCTCGGCGGCCACTCGCTGCTGGCCGTGACGCTCATGGAGCGGCTGCGCCGGAACGGCCTCGGCACCGACGTGCGCGCGCTGTTCACCGCGCCGACGCTGTCCGCGCTGGCCCGGACCCTCGGCAGCCATGCCCAGGAGGCGGTGCCGGCCGGCCGGATCGCACCCGGTGCCGGGTCGATCGCGCCCGCCGACCTGCCTCTCATCGATCTCGAGCAGGCGGACATCGATCGCATCGCGGCGCGCGTGCCGGGCGGCGTCTCGAACATCCAGGACATCTACGCGCTCTCGCCTCTACAGGAGGGCATTCTCTTCCATCATCTGCTCGGCGGCGCCGGCGATCCGTATCTCCTGCGCCTCGAGATGGCGTTCCCCGACCGCGGCCTGCTCGATCGATACCTGGCCGCGGTGCAGGAGGTGGTGGAGCGGCACGACATCCTGCGCACGTCGTTCGCGTGGGAGCGGCAGCCCACACCCGCGCAGGTGGTCTGGCGCAGGGCGCGCCTCCACGTGACCGAGCTCGAGCTCGGAGCCGACGGCGCCGGGGCGATGAACGCGCTGGCGGCGCGCTTCGATCCGCGGCGCCACCGCATCGATCTCACCTCGGCGCCGCTGCTCCGCTACGCCATCGCAAAGGAGCCGGGCAGCCAGCGGTGGCTGGTGGTGCTGCTCATGCATCACCTGATCGGCGACCACGTCACTCTCGAGCTGCTGCAGGGCGAGGTGGAGGCGATCCTCGCCGGCGAGCGGCACGCGCTCGCCGCGCCGCAGCCGTTCCGCAACCTGGTGGCCCAGGCACGGCTCGGCGCCTCCACCGCGGAGCACGAGCGCTTCTTCCGCGAGCTGGTGGGCGACATCGAGGAGCCGACCGCGCCGTTCGGCCTGACCGAGGTGCGCGGCGACGGCAGCGAGATCGCGGAGGCGGGCCGCAAGGTGGCGCCGGCGCTGGTCGCACGGCTGCGGGCGCAGGCGCGTCGGCTGGGGGTGAGCGTGGCCAGCCTGTGCCACGTCGCGTTCGGCCAGGTGGTGGCGCGGACGAGCGGCCACCGGCGCGCCGTGTTCGGGACCGTCCTGTTCGGCCGCATGCACGGCGGCCCGGGCGGCGACCGCGCCATGGGCCTGTTCATCAACGCGCTGCCGGTCCGCCTGGAGCTCGACGACGCCGGAGCGGAAGAGAGCGTGCGGCGCGCGCATCGCCAGCTGGCCGAGCTGCTCGGCCACGAGCATGCGCCGCTGGCGCTCGCGCAGCGGTGCAGCCGGGTGCCCCCCGGCGTGCCGCTGTTCAGCGCGCTGCTCAACTACCGCCACACCGGCGCCGTCGCGCATCGACGGCGCACTGTCGCCGCCGGCCCGCTCGACGCGGTCGAACATCTCGGCGCCGAGGAGCGCACAAACTATCCGCTGCTGCTCTCCATCGGCGACTCCGGCGAGGCGCTCGGGCTCACCGCTCAGGTCATGCGTCCGCACTCGCCCGAGCGGATGTGCGCCTCCATGGCGCGGGCACTCGAGGCGCTGGTCGACGCGCTCGAGCGGGCGCCGGCCAGCCCGGTGCGCCGTCTCGACGTCCTGGCGCCAGCCGATCGGGCGCTGCTCATCGAGGGATGGAACCGGACCGCGGCGGACGATCCGGCCCACGCGTGCCTCCACACGCTGTTCGAGGAGCAGGTGGAGCGGACGCCGTCGGCCATCGCGCTGGCGCACGGCGAGACAGCGCTCACGTACCGCCAGCTCGACGCGCTCGCGGGTCGCCTGGCGCACCGGCTCGCGGCCCGCGGCATCGGACCGGACCGGCTCGTCGCGCTGTGCGTCGATCGGCACCCGCGCGCGGTGATCGCGATGCTCGGCGTCCTCAAGGCGGGAGGCGCGTACGTGCCGCTCGACCCGCGCTATCCGCGCGAGCGGCTCGAGGCGCTCCTGCGCGACTGCCGGCCCGCGCTGGTCCTTCACGACGAAGCGGGCCGCCGCGCCCTGCCCGGTACCGTCGGCTGCGACCGGCTCGCCGTCGACGACCTGCTGGCCGGGCCCGATGCAGACGGCGAGCTCGATCCGCCGCTGCCCGACTTCTCGCCGGCGAACCTCGCCTACGTCATCTACACGTCCGGCTCGACAGGAACGCCCAAGGGCGTGGCCATCGAGCACCGCAGCGCCGTCAACCTCCTGCGCTGGGCCGGCCGCGCCTTCTCGCCGCGCGAGCTGGCCGGCACGATCTTCTCCACCTCGATCAACTTCGACCTCTCGATCTACGAGTGCTTCGTCCCGCTCGCTCACGGCGGGACGGTCCACCTCGTCGACGACGCCCTGACCCTGCTGCGGACGCCGCCCGCGGGCGCCTCGCTGCTCAACACGGTGCCGTCGTCGGCGGAGGCGCTCGTGGCCGCCGCCGCGGTGGCCCCCTCAATCCGGACGGTGAACCTGGCCGGGGAGCCGCTGCGCGCCGCGCTGATCGAGAGAATCTTCGAGCAGACCGCCGCCGATCGCCTGTGCAACCTCTACGGCCCCAGCGAGACGACCACCTACTCGACCTGGTTCGAGCTGCGCCGGGGCGACCGGGCGATCGAGAGCATCGGCCGGCCGATCGCGAACACGCAGATCTACCTGCTCGACGGTTCGGGCGAGCCGGTGCCGGTGGGCGCGGTGGGCGAGATCTACATCGGCGGCGCCGGCGTGGCGCGCGGTTACCTGGGACGGGCCGACGTCACGGCGGAGCGGTTCGTCCCCGATCCGTTCAGCGGCGCGGCCGGATCGCGGATGTACCGGACCGGCGACCTCGCGCGCCACATGAACGATGGAAACATGGCCTTCCTCGGCCGCAACGACGCCCAGGTCAAGGTGCGCGGCTACCGCATCGAGCTGGGCGAGATCGAGGCGCGCCTGCGCGAGCACGCCGCGGTGCGCGACGCTGTCGTGACGGCCCGTGGCGACGGAGCCGGGCGCCTCCTGGTCGCGTACGTGACCGGCTACCGGGCGGACCCTGCGCTGCCGTCGGCGCTGCGCGATCACCTGAGCGATCGACTGCCCGCGTACATGGTGCCGTCCGCATTCGTGCGCCTGGAGTCGCTGCCGCTCACGCCCAGCGGCAAGATCGATCGCAGGGCGCTGCCGGCGCCGGACGACGAGGCTGTGCTCCGACCCGGCCACGAGCCGCCGCGCGGCGAGATCGAGGAGACGCTGGCCGCGCTGTGGGCGGAGCTGCTGAGCGTCGAGCGCGTGGGACGCCACGACCACTTCTTCGAGCTGGGCGGCCACTCGCTGCTGGCGGTCGCGCTCATGGAGCGACTGCGCCGGCGCGGCCTCGCCATCGAGGTGCGCGCGCTGTTCGCGACGCCGACCCTGGCCGAGCTGGCCAGGACGCTCGGCAGCCACCGCGAGGTGGCGGTGCCGGCCAGCCGGATCCGGCCCGACGCGGCGGCCATCGGTCCGTCGGACCTGCCGCTGATCGAGCTCGAGCAGCGCGACATCGACCGGATCGTCGAGCAGGTTCCGGGCGGCATCTCCAACGTCCAGGACATCTACGCGCTGTCGCCCTTGCAAGAGGGCATCCTGTTCCATCACCTCGCCGCCCGCCAGGGCGACCCGTACGTGCTGTTCGGGAAGGTCGCGTTCCCCGACAGGCGATCGCTCGATCGATACCTCGCCGCCGTGCAGCAGGTGGTGGACCGGCACGACGTCCTCCGCACCGCGTTCGCGTGGGAGGGGCTGTCGACGCCGGCGCAGGTGGTCTGGCGTGCGGCGCCGCTCTCGGTCACCGAGGTCGAGCTCGCGGCCGACGAGGGCGTCGCCGAGCTGGCCGCACGCTTCGATCCGCGGCGGCGCCGCATCGATCTGACCCGTGCGCCGCTCCTTCGCTTCGCGATCGCCAGGCAGGCCGGCAGCGAGCGCTGGCTGATGGTCGAGCTCCTGCACCATCTCATCGGCGACCACTCGGCGTTCGAGATCCTGCACCGAGAGGTGGAGGCGCTGCTCTCCGGCGTGTCCGAGTTGCCGGCGCCGGAGCCGTTCCGGACCCTGGTCGCGCGGGCGCGTCTGGGCGTGAGCGCCGGCGAGCACGAGCGGTTCTTCCGCGAGTCTCCTCGGCGACGTCGACGAACCGACAATCCCGTTCGGGCTGTCCGAGGTGCGCGGCGACGGCAGCGGCATCCGCGAGGCCCGATTGACCCTGGCCCGGCCGCTGGTCGAGCGCCTGCGGGCCCGGGCGCGCCAGCTCGGCGTGAGCCCGGCGAGCCTGTGCCACGTTGCCTTCGGCCAGGTCGTCGCGCGGACGAGCGGCCGCGAACAGGTCGTGTTCGGCACCGTCGTGCTCGGGCGCATGGACGCGGGATCCAGCGCGGACCGGGCGATGGGCCTCTTCATCAACGCGCTGCCGGTGCGCCTGGACCTGGGCGATGCCGGGATCGAGGCGACGGTGCGCCGCACCCACCGCCTGCTCGCCGAGCTGCTCGGGCACGAGCACGCGGCGCTGGCGCTGGCCCAGCGCGCGAGCGGTGTCGCGCCGGGGACGCCGCTGTTCAGCGCGCTGCTCAACTATCGACACTCGAGCTTCCGATCGCAGCGCGTCGAAGGCGCGGAGCATCCGCTCGCCGGGGTGGAGTGGCTCGGGGCCGACGAGCGGACCAGCTACCCCTTCGTCCTGGCGGTCGACGACTTCGGGCAAGCGCTGGACCTCTCCGCTCAGGTGGTGGAGCCGCTCCTGCCCGAGCGGGTGTGCGACTACATGGCGCGAGCGCTCGAGTCGCTTGTCAACGGGCTCGAGCAGGCGCCGGCGAGCCCGGTGCGGACGCTCGATGTCCTGCCGGTGGCCGAGCGGGCTCTGCTCACGACGACCTCGGAGCGCGCGGACGCCATTCGCGCGGACGACCGATGCATCCACCAGCTGTTCGAGCAGCAGGCGCGCAGCACCCCGTCGGCGATCGCGCTCGCGCAAGGTCAAGTCGCGCTCTCCTACGATGAGCTCAATCGACACGCGAACCGGCTGGCCCGCCACCTCATCGCGCAGGGTGTCGGGCCGGATGTGCGGGTCGGGCTCTGCGCGGAGCCGCACCCGCGCCTGATCGTGGGGCTGCTCGCCATCCTCAAGGCGGGCGGCGCCTACGTCCCGCTCGATCCCGGCTATCCGGCGGGGCGGCTCGCGGCGCTGATCGAGGATGCCGGCCCCGCGCTGATCCTGGCCGATGCGGCCGGTCGGCGAGCCGTCGGGGCGCACGGTCGAGCGGTCGTCGCGCTGGACGAACCGCTCGCCCCGTTCGCGCCTGGTGCGGCCGAGCTGGAGTCGGACCCGGATGTGCCGGGCCTGCGCCCCGAGCATCTGGCGTACGTGATCTACACGTCCGGGTCGACCGGCGCGCCCAAGGGGGTGATGGTCGCCCATGGCAGCCTGGTCGCCTCCACGCTCGCCCGCGTCGCCGCATACACCCGGTACGAGCGATTTCTCCTCCTGTCGTCGGTCGCTTTCGACAGCTCCGTCGCCGGGATCTTCGGCACCCTGCTGACCGGCGGCACGCTTCACCTGTGGGCGCAGCCGCTCGACGTCGAGGGCGTGCGGGCGGCCATCGAGCGCAACCGGGTCACGAGCATCCTGTCGGTGCCCTCGCTGCTGCAGGGGCTCGCGCGCGGCGCCTCCGACGATGGGCTCGCGTCGCTGCAGCACATCATCTCCGCGGGCGAGAGCTGTCCGGCCGGCCTGATTCCGGATCTGCTCCGCGCCGCCCCGCATGGGATCGTCTACAACGAGTACGGGCCGACCGAAGGCACGGTCTGGGCCACCTGCCACCGCGTTGTCGGGGCGCCGGCCGGCGCCGAGGCGGTGCCGATTGGTCGTCCGATCGCCGGCGCTCTCGTCTTGGTGCTCGACCAGCACGGCCAGCCGGTTCCGCTCGGCGCGGTGGGTGAGCTGTACATCGGCGGCGCGGGGGTCGCCCGGGGGTACCTGGGCCGACCTGATCTGACGGCCGAGCGATTCGTACCGAGCCCGTTCGGCGACGGCGAGCGGCTGTACCGCACCGGCGATCGCGTCCGCCACGTGGGCGACGGCGATCTGCTGTTCCTCGGGCGAGGTGACCTGCAGGTCAAGGTGCGCGGCTACCGGATCGAGCTCCAGGAGATCGAGTCGCGGCTCGGCGAGCACGCGGCCGTCGGCGAGGTGGTCGTGGTGGTGCGTGACGGGCCGGGCGGCGGCCGGCTGGTGGCCTACCTGACGGCACCGGCACATGCCGGCCCGGACGCTGAGCTCGTGGCCGCGCTGCGCCGGCACCTGGCGGACCGCCTGCCCGAGTACATGGTGCCGTCGGCGTTCATGCGGCTCGACGCGCTGCCGCTGACGCCGAACGGCAAGGTTGACCGCGCGGCGCTGCCCGCACCGGACGCCGATGCGCTGCAGCGGAGCGCCTACGAGGCTCCCGAGGGGCCGATGGAGACCGCGCTGGCGAGCGTGTGGGCCGAGCTGTTCGACCTGCCGCGGATCGGCCGCCGCGATCACTTCTTCGAGCTGGGCGGCCACTCGCTCCTGGCCGTCACGCTCATGGAGCGCCTGCGCCGCCTGGGTCTGAGCGCCGACGTGCAGGCGCTGTTCGAGGCGCCGGTCCTTCGAGACCTCGCCGAGCGGCTCGGCGGCCACCGCGAGGTGGAGGTGCCGCCCAGCCGGATCGCGCCCGGGGCGCGGACCATCGCGCCGGCCGATCTGCCGCTCATCGAGCTCACCCAGGACGACATCGACCGGATCGTCAACGCGGTGCCGGGCGGCGCCGGCAACATCCAGGACATCTACGCGCTGTCGCCTCTACAAGACGGCATCCTGTTTCACCACCTGCTGTCTCGCGAGGGCGACCCGTACCTGTCGAGGTTCCCGGTGGTGGTGCCCGGGCGCGCGTTCCTCGACCGCTTCCTCGCCGCCCTCCAGCAGGTGGTCGACCGCCACGACATCCTGCGCACCGCCTTCGTGTGGGAGGGCATGGCGGCGCCGGCCCAGGTGGTCCTGCGCGAGGCCCGGCTGTCGGTCACCGAGATCGAGGTGTCGGCGGCGGGGGCGGCGGGCGCCGAGGAGCTGGCGCGGCGCACCGATGCGCATGACCACGGCGTCGATCTGGCTCGTCCGCCGCTTCTCCGGCTTGCCGTCGCGCAGGAGCCAGGGACCGGGCGCTGGCTCGTGCTCCAGCTCTTCCACCACCTCATCGGCGATCACTCCACGCTGGAGGTCCTCTACGACGAAGTGGACGCGATCCTGTCCGGCCGGGGCGACGACCTGCCCGACCCGACGCCGTTTCGCACCCTGGTGGCGCAGGCGCGGCTGGGCGTCGCCGCCGACGAGCACGAGCGGTTCTTCCGTGACCTGCTCGGCGACATCGACGAGCCGACAACGCCGTTCGGGCTGCGCGAGGTCCACCGCGACGGCAGCGGGGTGCGCGAGGCCGGGCTCATGCTGGCCGCGCCGCTCGCCGCGCGGCTGCGCACGCTGGCCCGCCAGTTCGGCGTGAGCCTGGCCAGCCTGTGCCACGTCGCCTTCGCGCAGGTCGTGGCGCGCACAAGCGGCCAGGAACGGGCAGTGTTCGGCACGGTCCTGTTCGGCCGCATGCACGCCGGGCTCGGAGCCGACAAGGCGATGGGCCTCTTCATCAACACGCTGCCGGTGCGCCTCGACGTCAACGACACCAGCGTCGACGACAGCGTCAGGCGCGCGCATGCGCTGCTCGCCGGCCTCCTGCGGCACGAGCACGCGCCGCTGGCCCTGGCCCAGCGATGCAGCAAGGTGGTCGCACCCGAGCCGCTGTTCAGCGCGCTGCTCAACTACCGGCACCGCAGCGCACCTGTCACGCGGGAGGAGTCCGGCGCAGGTGACGCGAGCTCGCTCGCTCAGGTGGAGTGGCTGGGTGGCGAGGAGCGCACCAACTATCCCCTCGCCGTCTCGGTCGAGGACTACGGGCAGGCCCTGGGGCTGACCGCGCAGGTGGTCGAGCCGCTCTCGCCCGAGCGCGTGTGCGCCATCATGGAGCGAGCGCTCGAGGCGCTGGCCGGTGCGCTCGAGACAGCGCCCGCGTCACCGGTGCGCCGGCTCGATGTCATCCCGCCGGCCGAGCGGACGCTCGTCATCGACGAATGGAACCGTACCGAGGCGGAGTATCCCGGGCGCCGCTGCATCCACGCGCTGTTCGAGGAGCAGGCGCGGCGAACGCCCTCGGCGCTCGCGGTCGTGGACGGCGACGTCGAGGTCTCGTATGCACAGCTCGACCGGTGGGCCGACCGGCTGGCGCAGCGCTTGATCACCAGCGGCGTCAGGCCAGGCGCATGCGTGGCGACCCTGCTGCCGCGCGGGGCGTCGCTGGTCGCGGCGCAGCTGGGCATCCTGAAGGCCGGCGCCGTCTACGTGCCGCTCGATCCGGAGGCGCCGCCGTCGCGACAGCGCTGGATGGTCTCGGATAGCGGCGCGCGCGCGGTGATCGCCGAGGAGGGCGGGGCCGAGCTCGACGTCGAGACTCTCGAGGTGGGCACGCCGCCGGCCGACGGCGTGCGGTCCGGTCCGTCCATCGAGGTGTCGGGCGAGGCGCCCGCCTACGTGATGTACACGTCCGGATCGACCGGCCGGCCCAAGGGCGTCGTGGTGCCGCACCGGGCCATCGCGCGTCTGGTGCGCGACGGCGGGTACGCCGACTTCTTCCCCAGCGACCGCATCGCCTGGGTGGGTAACCCGGCCTTCGACATCAGCACGCTCGAGGTGTGGGCGCCGCTCCTGGCCGGCGCGACCCTGGTGGTCGTCTCGCGCGAGGAGATCCTCGATCCGCCGTCGCTGCGCGCTCTCCTGAAGAACCGCCAGGTGACCGTGCTGCACCTGACCTCGGGGCTGTTCCGGCAGGTCATCGATCGGCTCGGCGACGTGCTCGCGGACCTGCGCCTGCTCCTCGTCGGCGGCGACGTCGTCGATCCCGCGGCGGTGGCGCGCGTCCTGCGCAGCTGGGCGCCGGGGACGCTGCTGCACTGCTACGGGCCGACCGAGGGGACGACCTTCACGACCACCTTCCCGGTGTCGAGCGTCGACGACGGCGCGCCGCGACTGCCGATCGGCCGGCCGATCGCGAACGCGCGCGTGTACGTGCTCGACGGCTCCGGCGAGCCGGCGCCGCTGGGCGCGACCGGCGAGCTCCACGTCGGTGGAGCCGGGCTCGCGCACGGCTACCTCGGCCGGCCGGACCTGACCGCGGAGCGGTTCGTGCCCGATCCGTTCAGCCGCGCGCCTGGGGCGCGGATGTACCGGACCGGCGATCTCGTCCGCTACCTGCCCGACGGGAACCCGGCCGGGGCGCCGCTCGAGTTCCTCGGCCGGCGCGATCACCAGATCAAGGTGCGCGGCTACCGGGTCGAGCTCGGCGAGATCGAGGCGAGGCTGGTCGCGCATCCGTGGGTGCGCGACGCGGTGGTCGTCGTCGGCCCGGGCGGCGAAGCGGACCGGCGCCTGTGGGCCTACGTGACCACCGGCCCCGAGGCTGCCGCGATCGACGCCGGCGAGCTCGCGCCGGCGCTGCGCCGCACCCTCGCCGACGAGCTGCCCGCGTCGATGGTGCCGTCCGCCTTCGTGCGGCTCGACGCGCTGCCCCTGACCGAGAACGGCAAGGTCGATCGCCGCAGCCTGCCCGCGCCGGACGGAGAGACTGTGCTCCGCCGCCAGTACGAGGCGCCCGAGGGGCCGGTCGAGGCACAGCTGGCGCGCATCTGGGAGGAGCTGCTGGGTGTGGAGCGGGTCGGGCGGCGGGACAACTTCTTCGAGCTCGGCGGACACTCGCTCCTTGTCGTCACCCTCATGGAGCGGCTGCGGCGCCTGGGCCTGGGCACGGACATCCGCGCGCTGTTCGCCACGCCGTCGCTCGCCGAGCTGGCCAGCGTGCTCGGTCGCCACCGCGAGGTGGCCGTGCCGCCCAGCCGGCTGGGGCCCGACACGACCGCGATCACGCCGGCCGACCTGCCGCTCGTCACGCTCACGCAGGAGGACATCGATCGGATCGTGGCGCAGGTGCCGGGTGGCGTGGCCAGCATCCAGGACATCTATTCGCTCTCGCCTCTGCAAGAGGGCATCCTGTTCCACCACGCGCTCGAGAGCCGTGGCGATCCCTACCTCGTGGTAGGGCAGCTGGCGTTCCCGGACCGGAAGCTCCTGGACCGGTACCTTGCCGCGGTGCAGCAGGTGGTCGACCGACACGACATCCTGCGCACCGCGTTCGTGTGGCAGGGCCAGACGGCGCCGGCCCAGGTGGTGCTCCGCCGGGCGCCGCTGTCGATCACCGAGATCGAGCTCGCGCCCGGCGAGGGCATGGCCCAGCTGGCGGCCCGGTTCGATCCGCGGCGGCATCGCATCGACCTGGCCCGGGCGCCGCTCCTGCGCTTCGCGATCGCGCAGGAGCCGGGCAGCGAGCGCTGGCTGGTGCTCGAGGTCCTGCACCACCTGATCGGCGATCACTCGACCCTCGAGGTGCTCCACGAAGAGGTGGCGGCCCTCCTGGCCGGACGCGACGCCGAGCTGGCGCCCGCCCAGCCGTTCCGCAACCTGGTCGCGCAGGCGCGGCTGGGCGTGAGCGCGGACGAGCACGAGCGCTTCTTCCGCGACCTGCTCGGCGACATCGACGAGCCGACCCTGCCGTTCGGCCTCGCCGAGGTGCACGGCGACGGCAGCGACGTCGTCGCGGCCGGCCGGATCCTGCCGGCGTCGCTCCACACGAGGCTGCAGGCGCAGGCGCGCCAGCTCGGCGTCAGCGTCGCCAGCCTGTGCCACGTGGCGTTCGGTCAGCTGCTGGCCCGCACCAGCGCGCGCGAGCGCGTCGTGTTCGGCACCGTCTTGTTCGGGCGCATGCAGGCCGGACAGGGCGCCGACCGGGCGATGGGCCTGTTCATCAACACGCTGCCGGTGCGCCTCGACCTCGACGGCACCGGACTTCGAGAAAGCGTCAGGCGGACGCACGGCCTGCTGGCCGAGCTCATGGTGCACGAGCACGCCTCCCTGGCGCTGGCCCAGCGCTCGAGCGGCGTCGGAGCGGGGGCGCCGCTGTTCAGCGCGCTGCTCAACTACCGCCACTTCAGCCCGCCCGCATCGCGCAGGGAGGACACCCGCAGCCCGCTGGCCGACGTGGAGTGGCTCGGCGGCGAGGAGCGGATCACCTATCCGCTCGGTCTGTCGGTCGATGACCACGGCGACGCCCTGGGGCTCAGCGCGCAGGTCGCGCGACCGGTCTCGGCCGTGCGGGTGTGCGATCTCATGGAGCGCGCGCTCGAGGCGCTCGTCAACGGGCTGGAGCGGACGCCGGAGATGCCGGTGCGGCGGCTCGAGATCCTGCCCGCGGCCGAGCGGGCTCTCGTTGTCCAGGCCTGCAACCGGACGGACACGCCGTACCGGGCAGAGCTGTGCATCCACGAGCTGTTCGAGGAGCAGGTGCGGCGAGCGCCCGCGGCGCCGGCGGTGGTGCAGGGTGGGCTGGCGCTGTCCTACGCGGACCTCGATCGGCAGGCCAGCCAGCTGGCGGCCGTGCTCGTCGCCCGCGGCGTGGGCCCGGACGCGCGCGTGGCGCTGTGCGCCGACCGGAGCCCGTCGATGGTCGTCGGGTTGCTCGCGATCCTCAAGGCCGGTGGCGCGTACGTGCCGCTCGACCCGAGCTATCCCGCCGAGCGACTCGACGAGCTGATGCGCGACTGCGATCCCGTCCTCGTGATCACCGACGCGGCGGGCCGCGGCGCGCTCGGGCCGGAGCGATCGTGTGCGATGTCGACGCTGGCGCTCGACGAGTCGCTGCCGGTGCCGCCTCTGGATGGCTCGCCCGGCGCGCGCGCGGCCGGCCCGCCCGTGCAGGGCCTGCGCCCCGCCCACGTGGCCTACGTCATCTACACGTCCGGGTCGACCGGCACTCCCAAGGGCGTCGAGGTCGAGCATCGCGGGCTCACGAACATGGTGCAGGCGCAGATCGCGGTCTTCGCGGTCGGCGCTGCCAGCCGCGTCGTGCAGTTCGCGTCGCCGAGCTTCGACGCGAGCGTCTCCGAGGTCTTCATGGCCCTGGCAGCCGGCGCCGCCCTGTACCTGCCCACGTCCGAGGAGCGGACCGATCTCCGCCAGCTCGAGCAGTTCCTCGCCCGTCATCGCATCACCCACGCCACGCTGCCGCCGGCCCTGCTCCGCGCGTCGTCCGCGCCACCGCGTCTCGACCCGCTCGAGACTCTGATCCTGGCGGGGGAGAGCCCGGGCGCTGCCCTGGTCCGGACCGTCTCGTCGGCGACGCGGGTGGTGAACGCCTACGGTCCGACGGAGGCGACGGTCTGCGCCACGACGTGGACGCGACCGCGCGGCTTCGCGGCCGACATCGTGCCGATCGGCCATCCGATCGCGAACACGCGGACCTACGTGCTGGGTGCCGACGGAGAGCCGGTGCCGGTGGGCGCTGTGGGCCAGATCTTCATCGGCGGCGCCGGCGTGGCTCGCGGGTATCTGACGCGGCCCGGCCAGACGGCGGAGCGGTTCGTGCCCGACCCGTTCAGCCGCGAGCCCGGCGCGCGCATGTACCGCACGGGCGATCTGGCCCGACATCTGCCCGACGGGCCTGCAGCGATCCCGGTCGATCGGCGTCGCCCGGACCTGGACCTCGAGTTCCTCGGCCGCAGCGACCACCAGGTCAAGGTGCGCGGCCACCGGATCGAGCTCGGGGAGATCGAGGCGCGGCTCTGCATGCACCCGTCGGTGCGCGAGGCGGTCGTGGTCGCGCTCGACGACGGCGAGGACCGGCGCCTCGCCGCCTACGTGACGACCACCTGTACGAGCGAGGCCGGGGAAGCTCAGCTGATCGCGAGCCTGCGCCGGCACCTCGCGGAGCAGCTGCCCGAGTACATGGTGCCGACCGCGTTCGTCCGGCTCGACGCGCTGCCACTCACGGTGAGCGGCAAGGTCGACCGCAAGGCACTGCCCGTCCCCGGCGCCGAGGCCGTGGTGCGACGAGCCCACGAGCCGCCGCAGGGGCACGTCGAGCAGACGCTGGCACGCCTCTGGGAGGAGCTCCTCGGCATCGAGCGCGTCGGGCGCAGCGATCACTTCTTCGAGCTCGGCGGACACTCGCTCCTGGCGGTCACGCTCATGGAGCGGCTCCGCAGGCTGGGGCTGGGCACCGAGGTCCGCGCACTGTTCGCCGCGCCGACGCTCGCCGAGCTGGCCACGACACTCGGCAGCCACCGCGAGGTGGCCGTGCCGCCCGGCAGGCTCGGGCCCGAGAGTACTGCGATCACGCCGGCCGACCTGCCGCTTGTCACGCTCACGCAGGAGGACATCGATCGGATCGTGGCGCAGGTGCCGGGCGGCGTGGCCGGCATCCAGGACATCTACGCGCTCTCGCCGCTGCAAGAGGGCATCCTCTTCCACCACGCGCTCGAGCGCCGGGGCGACCCGTACCTGGTTGTCGGGCAGCTGGCGTTTCCGGACCGTCCTCTCCTCGACGACTACCTCGCCGCGGTCCAGCATGTGGTCGATTGACACGACATCCTGCGCACCGCCTTCGTGTGGCAGGGGCAGTCTGCGCCGGCCCAGGTGGTGCTGCGGCGGGCGCCGCTGGTCGTCACCGAGGTCGAGCTCGCGGCCGACCAGGGCATGGTCGAGCTCGCCGGCCGGTTCGATCCGCGGCGGCACCGCATGGACCTGGACCGAGCGCCGCTCCTGCGCTTCGTGATCGCGAGAGAGCCGTGCAGCGAGCGCTGGCTGGTGCTCGAGCTCCTCCACCACCTGATCGGCGACCACTCGACGCTCGAGGTCCTGCACGCGGAGACGACGGCGTTTCTGTGCGGGCGCGCCGCCGAGCTCGAACCGGCCGAGCCGTTCCGCAATCTGGTGGCCCAGGCGCGGCTCGGCACCAGCGCCGGCGAGCACGAGCGCTTCTTCCGGGATCTGCTCGCCGACATCGACGAGCCGACCCTGCCGTTCGACCTGCGCGATGTGCGCGGCGACGGCAGCGAGGTCGGCGAGGTGCGGCGCGTCCTGCCGGCGCCGCTGGCCGACCGGCTGCGGGCTCAGGCGCGCCAGCTGGGCGTGAGCGTGGCCAGCCTGTGTCACGTCGCCTTCGGTCAGCTGCTGGCGCGCGCGTGCGGACGCGATCGCGTCGTCTTCGGCACTGTCCTGTTCGGGCGGATGCACGCCGGACCCGGGGCCGACCGGGCGATGGGCCTGTTCATCAACACGCTGCCGGTGCGGCTCGACCTCGACGACACCGGCGTGCAGGCCTGCGTCCGCCGCACGCACGCGCTCCTGGCCGAGCTCATGCGCCACGAGCACGCGCCGCTCGCGCTCGCCCAGCGCTGCAGCCGTATCGCGGCCCCGGCGGCGCTGTTCAGCGCGCTCCTGAACTACCGGCACATCGGCCCCACGTCGAGCGACGAGCAGTCCGCGCCGCACCCGCTCGCCCGCGTGGAATCGATGGGCGGCCAGGAGCGGACCAACTATCCGCTGGCCCTGTCGGTTGACGATTTCGGCCAGGCGCTGGGTCTGAGCGCCCAGACCGTGGCGCCGCTCGCGCCCGGTCGCCTGTGCGACCTGATGGAGCGGGCGCTCGAGTCCCTGGCCGAGGCGCTCGAGGTGGCGCCGGCGAGCCCGGTGCGCGACCTCGACGTCATGCCGCCGGCCGAGCGGACGCTTCTCATCGAGACCTGGAACCGGACCGCGGCCGCGTATCCGGTCGAGCTGTGCATCCACGAGCTGTTCGAGGAGCAGGCGCGGCGCACGCCGTCGGCCACGGCGGTGACGCAGGGCGAGCGGGCGCTGTCGTATGGCGAGCTGGATCGGCTCGCCAACCGGATCGCACACCGTCTGTGCGCGGCCGGGGTCGGTCCCGACGCGCGGGTGGCGCTGTGCGTGGAGCGCCGGCCCGAGATGATCGTGGCGCTGCTCGGGATCCTCAAGGCGGGCGGAGCCTACGTGCCGCTGGATCCGGGCTACCCGGCCGCGCGGCTGCGTCAGCTGCTGGCCGACTGCGCTCCGGCGCTGGTCATCGTCGACGCGCCCGGGCGTGCGGCGGTGGGCGACGAGGCGTGCGCGGCGCATCGGGTGGTCGATCTGGACGAGGCTGTCTCGGCCGACGGAGCCGACTTCGAGGCCGCGCCACCGACGGTGCCGGGGCTGTGCTCGTCGCACCTGGCCTATCTCATCTACACGTCCGGATCGACCGGGGCGCCCAAGGGCGTGATGGTCGAGCACCGCGGCGTGACCAGCTATCTATGGTGGGCGCGGCGCACCTATCGGCCGGATCAGGGCGCGCTGGTGAGCTCGTCGCTGTCCTTCGACGCGACGGTGACCAGCCTGTGGACGCCGCTCTCGCAGGGCAGCGCGGTGCGGCTGGTGCCGCGGGGCGAGGAGGTGATCGGCCTGGCCGCCGAGCTGCGCGGCGGAGCGAGCCCGCTGTTGAAGATCACGCCGTCGCACCTGGCCAGCCTCGCCGCCTTCCTCGGGGCCGACGGCGTGGCGCCATCTGCGGGCGCGGTGGTGGTCGGCGGCGAGGCGCTGCCGGCGTCAACGGTGCAGGCATGGAAGCGGCTGCAACCGGACGCGCGCATCTACAACGAGTACGGCCCGACCGAGACGGTTGTGGGTTGCACGGTGTACGAGGTGCCGGCGACGACAGACCCGTCGGACACCGTGCCGATCGGGCGGCCGATCGCCAACGCGCGCATCTACCTCCTCGACGACGCCGGGCAGCCGACCCTGGTCGGCGCGGCGGGCGAGATCTACATCGGCGGCGCCGGCGTCGCGCGCGGCTACCTGGATCGGCCGGGACAGACGGCGGAGCGGTTCGTTCCCGATCCGTACGGCGGCGAGGCGGGGGCGCGGCTGTACCGTACCGGCGACCGCGGCCGCCATCTGCCCGACGGACGACTCGAGTTCCTGGGCCGCACCGACGAGCAGGTGAAGCTGCGCGGCTACCGGATCGAGCCCGGCGAGGTGGAGGCGCGGCTGTGCGAGCACGCGGCGGTGCGCGAGGCGGTGGTGGTGGCGCGCGAGGACGGACCGGGCGAGCGGCGGCTGGTGGCCTACGTGACGCTGGCCGACGGCGGAGTCGCCAAGAAGGCGACGCGGGCGGATCGGAGCAGCCCTGCGGCGGCACCTGCAGGAGCGTCTGCCCGAGCACATGGTGCCGTCGACGTTCGTGCGCCTGGACGCGCTGCCGCTGACGCCGAACGGCAAGATCGACCGCAACGCGCTGCCCGCGCCGACGCAGCGAGCAATGCAGCGCGGTCACATGCCGCCGCGACGGCGAGATCGAGCAGACGCTGGCCCGGATCTGGTCCGAGCTGCTCGGCGTTCGGCGTGTCGGCCGCAGCGACAACTTCTTCGAGCTCGGCGGCCACTCGCTGCTGGCGTTGCGCCTGGCGAGCCGCGTGCAGGAAGCCCTCGGCATCGAGCTTCCCCTGACGCATGCTGTTCGCGGAGCCGGAGCTCTCGCGACTGGCAGCGGCCCTGAGCGACATCCGCGCCGAGGCGCGGCGTGCAGGCGCCGGCTCCGTTCCCGCGCGCGCCGCGGACCGGCAGCTTGCCGCTGTCGTTCGCGCAGGAGCGGCTGTGGTTCCTCGACCAGCTCGGGGCCGAGCACGCCCTATCACCTGCCGATGGGGCTGCGCCTGCGGGGCGCGCTCGACCGGCGCGCGCTGCGGCGGAGCCTGGATCGCCTGATCGACCGGCACGAGGCGCTGCGCAGCCGCTTCGTGTCCACCGGCGGTCAGCCGAGCGTCGAGCTTGCCCCACCCGGCTCCGGCTTCGCGCTCGTCGAGGAAGATCTGGAGGGCGCGCCCGGCAGACTCGCCGCGCTGTTCCGCGCCGAGGTCGAGGCCCCGTTCGACCTCGCCGGCGGGCCGCTCATCCGCGGACGCCTGGTCCGGCTGGGACCCGACGAGCACGTCCTGCTCCTCGTCCAGCACCACATCATCTCCGACGCCTGGTCGTCCGGGGTCTTCTTCCGCGAGCTCGGCGCGCTCTACGAGGCCTTCGCGACCGGCACCGGCGTTCCGCTGCCGCCGCTCGACATCCAGTACCCGGATCACGCGGCCTGGCAGCGGGACTGGCTGGCGGGCGAGAGACTCACGAGCCAGCTCGACTACTGGCGACGCGCGCTGGACGGCGCGCCGGCGCTGCTCTCGCTGCCGACCGATCGTCCGCGGCCGGCGGAGCTGACGTTCGCCGGCGAGTTCATCCCGGTCCACGTCAACGCCGAGCTGACAGCCCGGCTCGAGCGCGTGTGTCAGGAGCACGGCGCGACGATGTTCATGACCATCGCCGCGGCGTGGGCGCTGGTGCTGTCGCGGCTCGCAGGTCAGGACGACGTTGTCATCGGCGTGCCGGTTGCCAATCGCCGGCGGCGCGAGGTCGAGGGGCTCATCGGCTGCTTCGTCAACTCGCTCGCCCTGCGCGTCGATCTCTCGGGTGAGCCGAGCCTGGCCCGGCTCCTCGCCCGCGTGCGGCGAGCGGCGCTGGACGCCCAGGAGCACCAGGATCTGCCGTTCGAGCAGGTGGTGGAGACGCTGCAACCGCCCCGGCAGCTCGGGCAGACGCCGCTCTTCCAGGTGACGTTCGCCTGGCAGAGCGCCGCCGACGCGGAGCCGGCGCTGGCCGGCCTCGAGGTCGAGCGCGTCGGTCCGCCGGTCGAGACGGTGCGGTTCGACCTCGAGCTCGCGCTGGGACAGGCGAACGGCTGCATCGCCGGCGGCCTGGGATACGCGACCGCGCTGTTCGACCGGGGCACCATCGAGCGGCACGCCGGATATCTGGTCGCGACCCTTCGCGCGCTGGCTGACGACGCCGGCCAGCCGGCGGCGCAGGTCGACCTGGCAGGCCTCGCCGCCCGGCCCGATGTCGCCGATCGCGCGCATCCCGAGTCAGGCGCCGCAACCGTGCTGCGGCGCGACTACGAGGTACCGCAGGGTGACACCGAGGAACAGGTGGCGGCGCTGTGGCGCGAGCTGCTGGCCGTCCCACGGGTCGGACGCGGCGACAGCTTCTTCGAGCTCGGCGGCCACTCGCTGCTCGCGGTGCGGCTGGCCAGCCGGCTGCGCGACGCCTTCGCCGTGGAGCTGCCGCTCGGCGCGCTCTTCGTCCACGCCACCCTGGCCGCGCAGGCCGCCGCGGTCCGCGCGGCACTGGCCGCCAGCGGCGAGCCGGCGCTGCCGCCCATCGCGCGGGTGAGCCGCGAGGGGCGCCTCGCCACCTCGTTCGCCCAGCAGCGCCTGTGGTTCCTGGCCCAGCTCGGCGCCGGCACGACCTATCACATGCCGGTGGGCATGCGCCTCCTCGGCGCGCTCGACGGCGACGCGTTGCGCCGGAGCCTCGACCGCCTGGTGGCGCGCCACGAGGCGCTGCGCAGCGTCTTCGTCTCCGTCGCCGGGCAGCCCCACGTGGAGCTCCTGCCGGAGGCGTGCGGCTTCGCTCTCGTCGAAGAAGATCTCGAGCACGACCCGCACGCGGCCGAGCGGCTCGAGGAGCTGTCCGCGCTCGAGGCCCATGCGCCGTTCGACCTCGAGCGCGGACCCCTGATCCGCGGTCGGCTCGTCCGGCTGGGCCCCGACGAACACGTCCTCCTGGTGACCCAGCACCACATCGTCTCCGACGGATGGTCGATGGGTGTTCTCGCGCGCGAGCTCGGCGCCCTGTACCGCGCGTTCGCGGCCGGACAGGAAGATCCGCTTCCACCTCTCGAGATCCAGTACCCCGACTACGCGGCCTGGCAGCGCGAGTGGCTGTCCGGCGACAGGGTCGAGTCGCAGGTCAACCACTGGCGGCGCACCCTGGCCGGCGCTCCGGCCCTGCTGGAGCTGCCGACCGACCGACAGCGGCCCGACGAGCAGTCGTTCGCGGCCGCCTCCGTCGACGTGCACATCGATGCGGAGCTGACCAGCCAGCTCCAGCGGGTGAGCCAGGAGCACGGCACGACCCTGTTCATGACCCTGCTCGGCGCCTGGGCGACGGTGCTCGCCCGGCTGTCGGGTCAGGATGACCTCGTCATCGGCACGCCCACGGCCAACCGCGGCCGCCGCGAGATCGAGGGCCTGATCGGGTTCTTCGTCAACACCCTGGTCCTGCGCATCGATCTCTCGGGCGAGCCCAGCTTGCGCGAGCTCCTGGCCCGCGTGCGCCGGACCGCGCTCGACGCCCAGGAGCACCAGGACCTGCCCTTCGAGCAGGTGGTCGAGATCGTGGCGCCGCCGCGCCGTCTGGACCACAACCCGGTGGTCCAGGTCGTGTTCGCCTGGCAGAACACCGACGACACGGAGCTCGCGCTGCCCGGTCTCCACGTCGAGCCGACCGGCGCGCCACCCGACACGCTCAAGTTCGACCTCGAGCTCAGCCTCGGTGAGCAGGACGGCTCGATCGTCGGCGGTCTCCTCTACTCGACCGCCCTCTTCGATGCCGCCACAATCGAGCGCCATCGCGGCTACCTCGTCGCCGTGCTCCGCGCCCTTGTCGCCGACCTCGACCAGCCGGTCCAGAGCATCGACCTGGTCGGGGCCGACGAGCGCGCACTCGTGCTCGAGACCTGGAACCGGACCGAGGCGCCGTATCCGCGCGATCGATGCATCCACCAGCTGTTCGAGGAGCAGGTGCGGCGCGCGCCGGACGCGATCGCGCTGGTGCACGACGGGGTCGAGCTTTCCTACTCCGAGCTCGACCGACGGGCAAACCGCGTGGCTCACGAGCTCATCCGGCTCGGCGTCGGACCCGACACGAGGGTGGCCCTGTGCGTGGAGCGATCGATCGATCAGGTGGTCGGGCTCCTCGGCATCCTCAAGGCGGGCGGCGCCTACGTGCCGCTCGATCCGGGCCATCCAGACAGGCGGCTCGACGAGCTCGTGCGCGACGCCGGGCCGGCGCTCGTCGTATGCGACGCGGTCGGCCGCGGTGCCCTGGGGTCAGCGTGCGGCGCGCTGCCCGTCGTGGCGCTCGATCGCCCGCTGAACGAGCCCGGCTCCGGGCACGCCGATCTCGAGCTTCCTCCCGAGGTTCCGGGCCTCACCTCGTCTCACCTGGCCTACGTCATGTACACCTCGGGCTCGACCGGCGTGCCCAAGGGCGTCGCCGTCACCCACCGCAATGTGGCGCGGCTCGTGTGCCAGGACCGCTACGCGACGTTCGGTCCCGACCGGACGTTCGTCTCGATGGCGCCGTTCTCGTTCGACGCGTCAACGTTCGAGGTCTGGGGCGCCCTGTGTCACGGAGCCAGGCTCGTCGTGCTGGGTCCGTCGACACCGTCGCTGAACGAGCTGTCGCACGCGGTCGAGCGCCACCGCGCGACCACGCTCTGGTTGACGGCCAGCCTGTTCCACGCGGCCGTGGACGAGGGAGTGCGGCTGCCGGGCCTGCAGCAGCTCCTCGCCGGTGGCGAGGCGCTGTCGGCCGATCACGTCCGCCGCTTCCTGGACCGGGGCGAGCCCTGCCAGCTCATCAACGGGTACGGCCCGACCGAGACGACAACGTTCGCGTGTTGCCACCCGGTCGATCCGACATGGCCGGGCAGCACCGTGCCGATCGGCCGCCCGATCGCCAACACGCGTGTCCATGTGCTGGATGGATACGGGCAGCCGGTGCCTCGAAGTGCCGTGGGCGAGCTATCCATCGCCGGCGATGGCGTGGCGCGCGGCTATCTCGACCGACCGGAGCTGACCGCGGAGCGGTTCGTCCCCGATCCGTTCGGCCGCGAGCCCGGGGCCCGGATGTACCGGACCGGCGACCTGGCCCGCCATCTCCCCGATGGCTCCGTCGAGTTCCTGGGCCGCACGGATCACCAGGTCAAGCTGCGCGGCTACCGGATCGAGCTGGGCGAGATCGAGGCGCGGCTCGCCGAACACCCGGCGGTGGCCCAGGCGGTGGTGGTCGTGCGCGAGGACGTCGCGGGCGACAGGCGCCTGGTCGCGTACGTGACCGGCGCGGCCGGAACCGACCTGCCGGCCAGCGAGCTCGTGCCCGTGCTCCGGGCTCACCTGGCCAATCGGCTGCCCGTGTACATGGTGCCGTCGGCGTTCGTCCGCCTCGAGGCGCTGCCGCTCACTCCGAGCGGCAAGGTCAACAGGAAGGCGTTGCCGGCGCCCGACGGCGACGCGGTGCTCGCGCACGCGTACGAGGCTCCGGAGGGTGAGGTCGAGGAGACCCTGGCGGCGCTGTGGGCCGAGCTCCTGGGGCTCGAGCGGATCGGCCGCCACGACAACTTCTTCGAGCTGGGCGGCCACTCGCTCCTGGCGGTGACGATGATGGAGCGGCTGCGCGGCCAGGGCCTGGGCATCGAGATCCGGACCCTGTTCGCGACGCCCACCCTGTCCGCGCTGGCGGCCATCGTCGGCAGCCACAGCGATGTGGCGGTGCCGCCCAACGAGATCACGCCGGAGACAAACGTGATCACCCCGGACATGTTGCCCCTTGTCTAGCCGAGGGGCCTGTTTCGCAGAAGGGAGCTGAATGGATGTCGAGTGCAGCGGAGAAGTTCGATGTCATCGTCCTCGGAGGGGGACCCGGCGGTTCGACGGTCTCGACGTTCCTCGCGATGCAGGGACACCGGACGCTGCTGCTCGAGCGCGAGCGGTTTCCTCGCCATCAGCTGGGTGAGTCGCTCCTGCCGTCAACGGTGCACGGCATCTGCAAGCTGCTCGGAGTGCGCGACGAGCTCGCCCGCCAGGGCTTCCCGAAGAAGCTCGGCGGCACCTTCCGCTGGGGCAAGGACCCCGAGCCGTGGACGTTTCACTTCTCGATCGCGCCCAACAGCCCGACCGGCTTCGCCTACCAGGTGGAGCGCGCCAGGTTCGACAAGATCCTGCTCGACAACGCCGCGCGCAAGGGCGTGGACGTCCGCGAGCAGCACCAGGCCCTCGAGGCGATCAGCGAAGCTGGTCGGGTCGTCGGCGTGCGCTTCAGGGACGCAGACGGCCAGGAGCGCTCGGCGTTCGCCCGCTACGTCATCGAGGCCGAAGGTCACCGCGGCTCGCTCCACAAGCTCGCGGGTCAGCGCGAGTTCTCCAGGTTCTTCCAGAACGTCGCGCTCTACGGCTACTACGAGGGAGGCAGGCGGATGCCGCCGCCGAACGCCGGGAACATCGTCTGCGCGGCGTTCAAGGACGGGTGGTTCTGGTACATCCCGCTCCGGGACGGGCTGACCAGCGTCGGAGCCGTGGTCGCCAAGGAGAAGGCCTCCGTCATCCAGCAAGATCCGGAGGCCGCGATGCAGGGCTTCATCGATGACTGCCCGCTCATCAAGGAGCTCATCGGGCAGGCGCCCCGCGTCCGGGACGGGATGTACGGCGAGCTCCGGGTCCGCAAGGACTACTCGTACGCGAACACGAAGTTCTGGGCGCCCGGTCTCGTCCTGATCGGTGATGCCGCGTGCTTCATCGATCCGGTCTTCTCGTCGGGTGTTCATCTGGCCACCTACTCCGCGCTGCTGGCCGCGAGGTCGGTCAACACCTGCCTGCGCGGCGAGCTCGACGAGGAGGCGTGCTTCACCGAGTTCGAGCGTCGCTACCGCCGCGAGTTCGGCGTGTTCTACGAGTTCTTGCTGACCTTCTACGACATGAACCACGACGCCGAGTCGTACTTCTGGTCGGCCCGGAAGATCCTGGATTCCGAGGAGAGGTCGAACCGACCGTTCGTCCGCCTGATCGCCGGCCTGTCGGCCGAAGGCGAGCCGTTGTTCGGCGAAGGAGAGGACTTCTTCAGCGACCACGCCGACGTGGCCAGGTGGTTCGAGACGAACATCTCGCGCTCGGTCATCAAGGCGCAGGCCGACGGACCTGCGGCCGGCGTGCGCCGGGCAGACGCCGCCTTCTTCGATCGCAGCGGTTTCATGGAGCGATTCACCGGCGAGCAGATCCAGGTCCAGATGCAGGCCCAGCTGGGCGCGCGGCGCCCGCCGGAGAAGCCGATGTTCCCGGACGGCCTGATCCCGACCCCCGACGGCTTCGGCTGGCGCGCTCCGACCTGAGACGTCGCTCTTGACGCCCGTGGAGTCCGTCCGCATCACCGGGCCCGGCAGCGGCCGAACCACTTGCGGCAGTCTCCCGTGGATGTTCCGTTCGGGCGGCAGACCTGGCTCGGACCGAGGACGTACATCTCGGTGGTCGGCCCGGTCATCCTCGAGTAGTTGTCCCCGAAGAGCGCGCAGCTCACCGGTCTCCCCTTGGCGGTGCGCGGTGCCCCGAACCACTTGCGGCACGCCCCGGCGCGAGTTCCGTCCGGGACGCACGCCGCCCTCTTTCCGCGCGCGTAGACCGCATCCGCTCGCCGCGTCGCCGAGCGGTGCTGGTCGTTGAACGCCTGAAACGTCACCGGCTCGTGCGAGCCCCTGGTCCGGCAGCGACCGAACCACTTGCGACAGGTGCCGCCCTTGCCGTTCGGGATACAGGCCGCGTGATGCCCCCTGAAGAAGATCGCGTCGGACGGCCCCGCCATCCGACTGTAGTTGTTGTCGAAGACGAAGCACTCGACGTCGCCCGGGTTCGGCTTCGGCTTCGGCGGCGCCGGCGGCGGCAGCGGGCGCCGCAGTTGCACCACCCCGACGGCATATGCGATCCGGCGGGCGGGCCGCCAGGTCGGCTTCACGGTCTTCTTCACGCTCCCGCGCAGATCGAGACCAACCGAGGGACCGCCGTCGTTGAGCACCGCGTCGACGACGCCGAACTCCTTGAGCGTCGTGCACACGTCATGCTGGCGGTACTCCTTGCCGGTGACGAGAAAGATGATGTGGGACCTCGAATAGCCGACGATGCTCAGGTAGGTCGCCCGGTCCGAGATCTTCCGGCACTGGCCGCCTTTCAACACCGAGCTGTTCGAGCCGTAAAGCGCCTCCTGGAAGACCTTGTTGTCTGGCCGGCCGAGCTCGCCTGGCTGGATGAGCCTGGCCTGGACACCTGTGTGGCGAGCGTCGAATCCCATGAGGATTTCCTTCTCGTGGCTCGGGTTCCCGGTCCACTTCCGGTTATCGGCGTACGTGGTCGTGGTCGGCGTGCCGTTGTCGGTCGGCAAGTACCCCTGACCTCCCTTCCACCGGTATCCATTGATGGCCACGATGGCGTCGGCTCGCGCAGCCAGCTTCGGAAGGGTCTCGAGGTCAACCTCCGGACCCGACCCCGTGGGCTTCCGGAGGAGCTGGACCTGCAGTCCCGGCATCGACCGATTCACGGTGACGACATGCACCGACGGGCTGCTCCGGCCGCAGTCGTAATAGGCGATGCCGGGCCGCACGACCTTGGCGTTCGCGCGTGGCGAGCATGGCGCAGCCGAACGAATCGACCCGAGCGGAATCGCGTCGCCGGGCCCGGCCGCCGCCGATCCGGCCCAGCACGCGAGGACGACCGCGATGGCGCCGCCGGCCACGAGCCCGGCGCGCGGCAGCCGTCGATGGATGCAAACTGGCATGTCCCGCCAATATCGAGAGCTCATGAATGACTCCCTGAATGGTCAGACATGAGCTCTAGCAGGGACCAGACCAGCGCGGCCAGCTACCCGCAAAGGCTGCGAGCGATTTGACGCGCGCCACGCGCCGGTCCGGTTCAGACCGCGTGAATGGAGTGCGCGCTGGTCAACAAGGCCAGCCTTGCTGTGACCGATCCCCCAAAATGGTCTTCGCGTCCATTCGCACGGACGAGACAGGGTTCCCCAGGTCGGTTCGACACGGGCGAACTCTGAATTCAGGACTGCTCGGCGAAGCTGGCGAACGCCGCCATCATGCGCTCGTTGGACATGCAGCTCTGCAGCGGGTTCATCATCCGCTCGGCTCCGGCCATCGCGTTGGCCTGCATCTGATTCTCGAACCACCGCCTGCGCGCCGGCTGATCCACCATCGCCTTGCCCTCGGCGATCAGATCGCGACTGCTGGAGAACAGGTCCGACAGCGAGTCCGCCATGCGATCGCAGTTGCCCGCATTGCTCTCGACCGCCGAGACGAACTGATCGAGAAACCCGACAGCCCGGCCCAGGAGCGCCTCATCGGCCGCAGTGGGCGCATATGCCGGCTCCGCCTCGGCCACCTCCTGCACCGCCTGCAGCGGCCCCGGATCCTCCGGCAGCTCCGGCTCGGCCACCTCGACGGTCGGCTCCGGTGAGTCCGCAGGGCCCACCACGTCCGTATGGACCGGCGGCTCGAGCCCTTCTCGATCCGGCCCGTTCCAGGGATCAGGCTCGCCGGTCTCGTCCGCCGGCGACGAGTCCGGAAGCCTCGGCACCGGGCGATCGCTCCAGCGCGGCTCGGTGGCGGACCCGGTTGGAGCGGGAGCTTTTGCCGCCACCGACCCCGGTTGTGCGAAGGAGCGCGACTCGGACGGACGGACGGCCCACAGGAGAAGCGCGACCGAGACGGCGACGAGAAGCCCGAAAGCCCGGAGCATCCACCTGTCAACGCACCAGCCGGGCACACGATTTCCGAACACCACCGAGGTGCTCCGGACGAAAAAAGGCCGGCGACGAATCGCCGGCCCTTTGTCAGCGACCCGGTCCCACAGGGGACCGGCAGAGGTCCTCAGATCACGCGGACGTTCTCGGCCCGCGGACCCTTGGGTCCTTGACCGATATTGAACGAGACCTTCTGTCCATCCCTCAGCTCATCGAAGGTGGTGCCTTCGACAGCGGACATGTGAAAGAACACGTCCTTGCCGTCGCCAGCATCGATGAAACCAAAACCCTTGTCGGTGAGTCGCTTGATCGTACCCTGAGCCATCGTATCACTCTTCCGCTATTCGCTTTGCCCACTCACACCACAGCGGCGTACGGGAGCTCGGCGACGCTTTACTGCAACCCACACGTTGTGACCGATCTGACTCCGATAGTACAGAGAAAGATCTTCCGATCTTCGGTGGCGTTGATGCGCAATCACGACGATGGGCGCCGCCAGGGTACCGCGAGAGCGCCGAGTCACCCGGCCAGGGCGTGACATGTACGTCGAGCGCCTGGCCTCCACGCGCCGCGCCCCCACTCTCCGGCAGCTTCGCCGCCACGCGATCGCGCGCAGCCTCTTCCAAGCCACCAGCGTGCCGCGGGCCATTGCGCGGCTGGGCTTTGTCCAGGCCGACCCGATGCGGGCGCCCGCGCGCGCCCAGGATCTGATCCTCGCGCAGCGCGTCAAGGACTACCGCGCCGGCGAGCTGGAGCGCCGCTACCCGCGCCTGGCGATCGAGGAGGCCTTCTTCATCAACTATGGTTTCCTGCCCCGCCAGAGGCTCGGCCTGCTGCATCCGCGCGGGGAGCCGCGCGCCTGGGATGCCTGGGACTCCAGCATGCTGGCGCGCGCCCAGGAGGTGCTGGCCTTTGTGCGCCAGCAAGGTCGCACCCATCCCAGGGACGTGCAGGCGCATTTTGACCATGGCCGCATCAAGCGCTGGGGCGGCGACCTGAATGCCAGCAAGCATCTGCTGGAGGGCATGCACTATCGCGGGCTGCTGCGCGTGGCGCGGCGCGACGCCGGTACCCGGGTCTACGAGGCGATCGAGCACCCACCGCAGGACGACAGTCCCGAGGCTCGGCTCTCGCGCGCCGGCCGGTTGATGGACATGGTGGTGCAGCTCTACGCGCCACTGCCTGCGGCCAGCCTGGGCTATCTGTGCGGACTGCTGCGCCATGGAGTACCGCACCTGGCCGCCGAGGTGCGGCAGGTCCAGGAGCACGCCAGATCCCGCTATGCCCATGCCCAGGTCGACGGCCTGCTGTGGTTCTGGCCGCAGAGCGAGAAGCTCGTGGCCGCCCGGCAACTGATCGAAGACAGGCTGCGCTTCCTCGCGCCCTTCGACCCCGTGGTCTGGGACCGACGGCGCTTCCAGTTGTTCTGGGGCTGGGAATACAAGCTGGAGGCCTATGTGCCGGCCCATAAGCGGCGCATGGGCCACTACGCCATGCCCGTGCTATGGGGCGAGCAAATGGTGGGCTGGGCCAACTTGAAGGTGGTCGATGGGCGCCTGCAGCACAGGCTCGGCTTCGCCGGCCCGCGGCCACGCGGCAGCGCCTTTCAGATGGCGCTGGACGAGGCATTGCAGCACATGCAGGAGTTTCTACAGATCTAGTCAGAGCCGTCCTGCGGGACTATTGCCGCGGCGACCACCAGATGTTCACCGAGAGGCCGCTTGTGATGGTGTAGACCTGATGCCACCACAGGGTCGGAATGAAGAGGGCGTCGCCGGGCTCCAGGGTTGTCTCGAGGGCGCGGGCCTGGGCGAACAGGGGGAACTGGGCGAGGTCGGGGTTGTCGATGTCGACGCGGCTCATGTGGGCGGCGCGGGTGCCCTTTTCGTGGGGGTAGAGGTGCTCGTTGTGTTGGGGGGCGAAGAGGATGAGTCGCTTCGTGCCGGCAACCTGCATGAGGAGATTGGTGGTCTTGTCGTGGTGGAGTGGGGTGATGGTGCCAGCGCGGCCCATCCAGAGGTTGATGTAAGTCTTCGTGTGGCGGTCGAGAGGGATGAGGGCGGGCGGGGCGATGTCTTCGGCGAGCTCGAAGAATTCGCCGAAGATGGCGCGCTGGAAGAGGTAGTAGTACTCCGTCGGGGGTTCGGGCGAGTGAACCCAGTCGAGGTACTGCGCGACCGTCATGCGGCGGAGTGTCGGCTCGGTCTGCAGGTCGAAGAGTGGGGTCTGCCTTGTCTCGACGTCGCACTGGATCGTGCCGATGGCTCGGCGAAGGTAGTCGGGCGTCCACTTCTTCACCGGAGGCCAGTCGCGGAACATGCCTGCCAGCTTGAGGGGGCGGCTGCGCGCGATGTATTCGTTGTTGAAGTCGTCTCTCGACAACGTTGACACTGCTGGCAGCTCGCTGGTCTCGAAGACGGTGCTCATGGCGACTCCCTGATCTCTCTAGGCGAAGGCGGCCACGACCTTGCGTCGGCCGCTGTTGGGGGACCAGTTGGCGGTCGAGTGGGTCCAGGTCGTGTTGTTCATGAAAACCAGATCGCCGGACTCCAGCTTGATGGTCAGCCTGGAGCGGAAGAGTTCGGTGTAGCGGACGCCCGAGGACCAGAGTCGCCGCGGGGCGGCGTTGTCGAGCTGCTCCAGCCTTGTTTCTCCGGGTGGCTGCCTCAGCAGGCCGCACTCGGTCAGGAGTCGCGAGTACTCGAGCGCGGAGTCGAAGTCGGTGCTGGCGACGCTGTCCCAGTAGACGTAGACCGGCCGGTCCAGGATCCGCGAATGGCACCTCTCGATCGGGGAGAGGACGCGGTGGACCACGATCCCCGGGACGGGGGATCGGTCCTCTCCCAGGATCATGTCTCGTTCGTTGACGGGGTCGTCGAGTGAGCTCATCTGGAATGCCACGCGCATCCGAGTCAGCTGGCCCGGGGTCGGTCTCGCGTTCCCCGTCATCGCTGCCTTGACCCGGAGCTCTCGCAGCTGCTGCCAGCCGGGGAGCTCGCTATCGGCGTTGATCAGGATGGTCTCGCCGCCGTCGGTCGTGTTCTCGTGGCAGTAGAACGCGGCGAGTTGCATGTTGCTGAAGTGGGAGCCTTCCGAGTGGGCCGCGATGAACTGGTAGTCATCCCGTGCGGCGACGCTCATGAAGTACCTGCCCGACCGGCTGCGGTGACCCTCGATCTCGGCGAAGCCGGCCTGGATCTGGAGAGATTCGTGGAGGCCGAGCCCCTGGGCGACCTGATGGGTCAATGTGTCGGCCGCCTGCGGTGACAGGCCTCTGGCCAGAGCGACGCGATCGCGCCGGAGGATGTCCAGGATCGAGCGGGATGCGGCCTGGCTCTGACCCGGGGGAACGATCTGCAAGGAAGTGCCATCTTCCGGGATCGTGGGTGTGCTCATGACTCTGTCTCCTTCAGGGCTCGCGAGAGGAGCGCTCCCAGGGTCCTTCTGTGGGCCTCGTCCCTCACCATCGACTCGTGATCGCCCGGCGATGCGATCCGGTGGATCGATGTCGTCGGCAAGACGCGCTGCCAGCCGCCGGTGTCGTCGGACTGGCTCTGCGCTCCGGCATCGACCACGTCGTCATCCTTCTCGATGGCCTGGAACAGATGGATCGCCAGGGGCAGGACGGGCGGGCGATAGAGCAGGACGGCTCGATCGAACTTGTCGCTTCGCTCCCAGACATCGACCCAGCCCTGTTCGTCGTGGGCATCGCCCAGGACGTCCGATCGCATGGCCTCTCGAACCAGCTCTCGCAGAGTTGCGTCGTCCGGCAGCGCTTCGAGACGTTCCCGGGCGGCGGCATCTTCCGCGAGCTTCCTCTTCATGTACTCGCGAAGGATCTTGTTGGGCGTCGGCGAGGGTCTGGCCTCGGGAGGTGGAAGGCCGACATCGATCAACCCGATGAAGGACACGGCCTCGCCGAGACCCAGTAGATGCTGCGCCGAGGCGTACGCCAGGAGCCCGCCCGAGGAGTAGCCGGCGAGCCGATACGGGCCGCGCGGCTGGACGGCCTGGATGAGCGCGACGGTCCTGGCGGCCAGCTCCTCGAGGGTGAGCGCGCCCGGACCTGCGGCGATCTCCCACGGCACTGCATGGACCGGCAGAGCGAGGTCGAGATCCCTCGCGAGCTCGAAGACGTACGAGTAGTCGCCCATGCCGGTCGGCACGAAGAAGACAGGCGGCCGGGTCCCGGACGTGCGCGCGGGCACCGCCCGGCCGCGCCATGCGTCGTTCCTGTCGCGCAGTCGCCTGGCCAGATCCTCCAGGGTCGGGCTCTGGTAGAGGAGCCGCAGCTCGATCGCCAGGCCGAGCCGGCGCAGACGCTCCACGAGCGCAGCGGCCAGGAGCGAGTGGCCGCCCAGCTCGAAGAAGTGATCCCGGCGGCCGACCCGCTCGAGGCCGAGGAGCTCGGCCCACAACCTCGCCAGGGTCTCTTCGACCTCACCTTCCGGGGCTTCATACGAGCGCGTGAGCACCGCCTCGCCGTCGGACGCCGGCAGCGCCTTCCTGTCGAGCTTGCCGCTCGGCGTTAGCGGCAGCGACTCGAGGCGGACGAACGCCGATGGCACCATGTATGTGGGCAGCTGATCGGCCAGGTGACGGCGAAGCGTGGACACGAGCTCGCTGGCCGGCAGGTCAGCACCGGCGGCGCAGGTCACGTACGCGACCAGGCGCCTGTCCCCCGCATCCTCACGCGCGATGGCCACCGCCTCGTCCACCGCCGGGTGTTCGGCGAGCCGCGCCTCGATCTCGCCGAGCTCGATGCGGAAGCCGCGCACCTTGATCTGGTGATCCGTGCGGCCCAGGAACTCGAGGGAGCCGTCGGGAAGGTGGCGGACCAGGTCGCCGGTCCGGTACAGGCGCGCGCCCGGGTCGTGGCTGAACGGGTCGCGAACGAATCGCTCCGCGGTCAGCGCCGGCCGGTCGAGATATCCGCGCGCCACGCCGTCGCCGCCGATGTAGAGCTCGCCGGACACGCCGATCGGGACCGGCTGCATCGCGGCGTCCAGCACGTAGGTCGTCGTGTTGGCGATCGGACGTCCGATCGGCACGGTGACCGCGTCCGCGGGGACGGCCTCGACGAGGTGCCAGGTGGCGAACGTCGTCGTCTCGGTCGGGCCGTAGACGTGCAGCAGCCGCTCGGGAGGCCCGGCGTCCAGCACCGCGCGGACACGCCGCGGATCGATCGCCTCGCCGCCGAACAGGAGCGTCCGCAGGGTGGCGAAGGCGTCGGGCGCCTCGCGGGCATACTGATGGAAGAGTGCCGTCGTCGTGAACAGCGTGGTCACCCCCTCGGCGCGCAGCAGCGACGCGAACGCCGGCGGCGTGAGCGCCAGATCGCGGGGCACCACGACGAGGCGTCCGCCGTGAAGCAGGGGCCCCCAGACCTCGAAGGTCGAGGCGTCGAAGGCCGGGTTGGCGGCGTGGGCCACGACGTCGTCGGAGCCGAGCTGCACGTAGTCGGTGGAGAGGACGAGCCGCGCCACATTGCGGTGCGTCACGGCGACGCCCTTGGGCACGCCGGTCGAGCCCGAGGTGTAGATGACGTAGGCCAGGTGAGACGAGGTGAGGCCGGGGACCTCGGGATTGAGGTCGAGCTCGGCCTTGTCTGCGTTGTCGTCGGCCAGGCGATCGAGGTCCACGACCGGCAGGGCGTCGCACGCATACCCGAGGGCCTCGCGGCCGACCGCGTCGCAGACGACGAGCGCCGGCCCGGCGTCGCGCACGAGCTCGTCGAGCCGCCGGCGGGGATCGCCCGGATCGAGCGGGACGTAGGCGCCGCCCGCCTTGAGGATGCCGAGGAGGCCGACAACCATGCGCGGATGGCGCTCGGTGCACAGCGCCACCCGGACGTCGGGGCCGACGCCGAGCGCGATCAGGCGGTGAGCCAGGCGGTTGGCCTGCTGGTTGAGCTCGGCGTACGACAGCCGGGCGCCGTCGTGGACCACCGCGGTGGCGTCCGGCGCGCGCCGCAGCTGCTCCTCGAACAGCTGGTGGATGCATCGATCGCGCGGATACGGCGCCTCGGTCCGGTTCCAGGTCCCGACAAGGAGCGCGCGCTCGGCCGCGGGCAGCACGTCGATGGCGCGCACCGGGCGTCTCGGATCGCGCTCGAGCGCCTCGGCGAGCTCCTCGAGCGCTCGCTCCATGAGATCGCACACCCGCTCGGGCGAGAGCGGCAGGGCGACCTGGGCGGTGAGGCCCAGACCCCTGCCGAAGTCCTCGACCGACAGGACCACGGGATAGTTGGTGCGGTCCTCGCCTCCGAGCCACTCGACCTGCGAGAGAGGCCGTGCCGGGCCCTCTTCGTCCGCGACCGTCGGTGGCGTGTTGTGCCGGTAGTTCAGGAGCGCGCTGAAGAGCGGCGCGGGCGCCGCCACTCCGCTGCAGCGCTGGGCCAGGACCAGAGACGCATGCTCGTGGCGCAGGAGCCCGGCCAGGACCGTGTGCGCGCGCCGGACGCCGTCCTCCACCGCCGTGTCGTCGAGATCGAGACGTACCGGCAGTGTGTTGATGAAGAGGCCCACCGCCCGGTCCGCGCCGGGCCCCGCCTGCATGCGCCCGAAGAGCACGGTGCCGAAGACAACCTGCTCGCGTCCGCTTGTCTGGGCCACGACCTGGCCGAAGGCGAGGTGGCAGACGCTCGCCAGGCTCACGCCCAGGCGCCGGGCCTGCGCCCGCAGCCTCTCGTTGAGCGAGGCAGGCAGCCCGCGCGTCGCCACGCCGGTCGCGCTGCCGTCGAGGTGCACGTCGCGAAGACCGAAGGGCGCGGTCGGCTCGTCGATGTCGCCCAGCAGCTCGCGAAAGAAGTCCTCGTGCTCGTCGGTGCTCACGCCCAGGCGCGCCTGGGCCACCAGGTTGCGGAACGGCTGCGGGGCGGCGAGCTCGTGGCCGCGCCCGTCGAGCAGCGCCGCGACCTCGTGCTCGAGGACCTCCACTGTCGAGTGGTCGCCGATGAGGTGGTGCTGGAGCTCGAGGGCGAGCCAGCGCTCGCTGCCCGGCTCCCGGGCGACGACGTAGCGGAGCAGCGGCGCGCTCGTCAGATCCATCCGGTAGTGACGCGGGTCGAACCGCCGCGCCATCTCCTCGCTGGCCGCGCCCGCATCGGCGGCCTCGAGCTCGATCTCGGTGACCGACAGCGACGCATTCCGCCGGACGACCTGGGCCGGAGTCGACAGTCCTTCCCAGACGAACGCCGTCCGCAGGATGTCGTGGCGATCCACCACCTGCTGCACCGCCGCGAGATAGCGATCCAGGAGGTCGCGATGCGGGAAGGCCACCCGACGCACCTGGAGATACGGGTCGCCGTCGCTGGCCAGCCGGTGGTGAAAGAGGATGCCTTCTTGTAGAGGCGCGAGCGCGTAGATGTCCTGGATGCTGGGGGCGCCGCCGGGGACCTGGGTGACGATCCGGTCGATGTCGGCCTGCGTGAGATCGATGAGCGGCAGGTCGGCCGGCGTGATCGTCTGGCTGTCCGGCGTGATCGAGCTCGCCGGCGGCGTGACCTCGCGGTGGCTGCCGAGCGTGGCCGCCAGCGCGGACAGGGTCGGCGTGGAGTACAGAGTCCGGATGTCGGTGCCGAGGCCGAGGCGGCGCAGCCGCTCCATGAGCGTCACCGCCATGAGCGAGTGAGCGCCCAGCTCGAAGAAGTCGTCGTGGCGACCGACCCGCTCGAGTCCGAGGAGCTCGGCCCAGAGCGCGGCCAGGATCTCCTCGATCGGTCCGGCTGGCGCCTCGAAGGTCGCGGTGGCCACGGCGTCGTCGTCGGGGGCCGGCAGCGCGGCGCGGTCGAGCTTGCCGTTCGGGGTCAAGGGCAGGGCGTCGAGCCGGACGAACGCGGCCGGCACCATGTACTCCGGCAGTCGGGCGGCCAGGTGACGGCGCAGCGCGGGCACCAGCTCGCCGGGCGGTAGCTCGGCCGCGCCGGTGAGGTACGCCACCAGGCGCCTGTCGCCGTCGGTATCTGCGCGCGCGATCACGACCGCCTCGCGGACGGCCGGGTGCTCGCACAGGCGGGCCTCGATCTCGCCCGGCTCGATGCGGTAGCCGCGGACCTTGACCTGGTTGTCGGTGCGGCCCAGGAACTCGAGGTTGCCGTCGGGCAGGTGGCGGGCGAGGTCGCCGGTGCGGTACATGCGCGCGTCGGGCTCGGCGCGGAACGGGTCGCGGACGAAGCGCTCGTCGGTCAGCTCGGGCCGGTCGAGGTAGCCGATGGCGACGCCGTCGCCGCCGATGACGATCTCGCCGATCGCGCCCCGCGGCACCGGCTGGCCGTGCCGGTCCAGGAGGTAGATGCGGGTGTTTGCGATCGGCCGGCCGATCGGGACGCTGCGGGCCGGGTCGGGCTCGTCGGTCAGCTCGTACGAGGTCGCGAACAGCGTTGTCTCGGTGGGGCCGTAGGTGTTGACCAGGTGCTGGGGCCGGCCGTGGCTCCAGACCCGCGCGAGCACCCGCGGATCCACGACGTCGCCCCCGATGATGAGGATGCGCAGGCGCCGGAACGCGTCCTCCAGCCGGGGCGCGATCCGGTTGAAGAGCCCGGTGGTCAGCGACAGGACGGTGACCGCCTGCTCCTCGAGGGTCTGCGCGAACCTGGCCGGGTCGAGCACGGTCGCTCGATCGATCACGATCATGCGGCCACCGGTGAGAAGCGGTGCCCACACGTCCATCGTGCTGGCGTCGAAGGCCGGGTTGGACACGAAGGCGATCCGATCGCCGGCGCTGAAGTCGGCGTAGCCGTTGTCGAACACCAGCCGGTTGACCGCGCGGTGCGGGACGACCACGCCCTTGGGCGTGCCGGTCGAGCCGGACGTGTACATGACGTACGCCGGATCGTGGCTCGACACCGGTGAGGCCGGATCGCCCGGATCCGGTGCCGGGTCGGCCACGACCTCATCGATGGCCAGCGTCGCGACATCGATCGCGACATCGGCCTCCGCACCGACGGCAGCGTCGGCTCCGGTCAGCACCAGGCGGGCCGCGCAGTCGGCGACCATCCACGCCTTGCGCGCCGCCGGGGCGCGCGGATCCAGCGGCACGTAGGCGGCGCCGGCCTTGAGGATGGCCAGCTCGGCCACCACCAGCGCCCGGCTGCGGTCGGCCACGATGGCGACGCGGTCGCCGGGGCGGACGCCCTCCTCGATGAGCCTGTGAGCCAGGATATTGGCCTGCCGGTCGAGCTCGGCGTACGACAGCTCGACCTCGCCGTTGACGAGCGCGATGGCCTCCGGCGTGCGCCGCGCCTGGTCGGCGAAGAGCTGCTGGATGCATCGGTCGCGCGGATACGGCGCCTCGGTCTGGTTCCAGGTCTCGACCAGGAGCGCGCGCTCCGCCGGAGCGACGAGATCGACGCGCGAGACCGGCTGCTCCACGTCGGCGACCAGGGCGCGCAGCGTCGCCAGGAAGTAGCCCCGATGGCGCTCGATCGTCGCGGCGTCGAACAGCGCGCTGGCGTACATCAGCCCGCCGACAATCGCGCCGTCTCGCTCGCCGAGGCCGAGCTCGAGGTCGAACTTGACGGTATCCGGTGAAGCGCCGGCCGGCGAGACGCGCAGGCCGGGCAGCTCGGACCCGCTCTCGTCACCTTCGTTCTGCCAGGCGAACATGACCTGGAAGACGGGGCTGTGGTCCATGCGCCGCGGCGGCGCGACGATCTCGACCACCTGCTCGAAGGGCAGATCCTGGTGGTCCTGGGCGGCGAGCGCCGCGGCGCGGACCCGGGCCAGGAGCTCGGCCAGGCTCGGCTCGCCCGACAGATCGATGCGCAGCGCCAGGCTGTTGACGAAGCACCCGATCAGACCCTCGACCTCGCGGCGGCCGCGGTTGGCCGTCGGCGTGCCGATGACCACGTCATCCTGACCCGACAGGCGCCCGAGGACCGCCGCCCAGGCGGCGAGCAGGGTCATGAACAGGGTCGTGCCATGCTCCTGGCCGACTCGCTCGAGCTCACAGGTCAGCTCGGCGTTGACGTGCACGACGGCTCCGGCGGCAGCGAACGACTGCTCCTCGGGCCGCGGTCGATCGGTGGGTAGCTCGAGCAGGGCCGGCGCGCCGACAAGGGTCCGCCGCCAGTGGTCGGCCTGCGCCTCGAGCCTGTCGCCGGACAGCCACTCGCGCTGCCAGGCCGCGTAGTCGGGGTACTGGATCTCGAGCGGCGGAAGTGGATCTTCGTGTCCGGCCGCGAAGGCTCGATAGAGCGCGCCGAGCTCGCCGGTGAGCACTCCCATCGACCACCCGTCCGAGACGATGTGGTGCAGGGTCAGCAGGAGGACGTGCTCGTCGGGCCCGAGCCGCAGCAGGCGACCGCGAATGAGCGGTCCCCGCTCGAGGTCGAACGGAGCCCGGGCCTCCTGGATGCACAGCTGCTCGAATTGCTCGGCGGCGTCTGGCTCGGACGTCAGATCGTGCTCGACGAGGGCGAAGCCGCAGCTCTCGGGCAGGAGCGCCACCTGCGCCTGTCCCTCGACCGAGACGAACACGCTGCGCAGCGCCTCGTGACGCGCGACGAGTCGGTCCAGGCTCCGGCGCAATGCGTCCGCGTCCAGCGCGCCCGAGAGGCGCAGGCCCATCGGCATGTGGTAGGTGTCGCCGGCTCCGAGCTGGGCCAGGAACCACAGCCTCTGCTGGGCAAAGGAGAGCACGAGAGGGCCCTCGCGCGACGCACGGCCGATGGGCGGCAGCGCCTGTGCCCCGCTGTCGGCGAGGCGCCTGCCGACTTCCTCGGCCAGCGCGGCCACCGTGGGCCGGGCGAAGAGCGTCGTCAGCGGCAGCTCGACACCGAGAGCCCCCGAGACCCGGCTCTGCAGCCGCACGGCCAGGAGCGAATGACCGCCGATCTCGAAGAAGTTGTCGCGACGGCCGACTCGCGCAAGGCCGAGGAGCTCGACCCACAGCGCAGCCAGGGTCTCCTCGATGGTCCCCTCGGGCGCCTGGTAGGCTGACCCGGGCACCGCCTCGCCGTCGGGCGCCGGCAGCGCCTCGCGGTCGACCTTGCCGTTCGGGGTCGTGGGCAGCGCATCGAGGCGGACGAACGCCGACGGCACCATGTACTCGGGCAGTCGATCGGCCAGATGCCGGCGCAGCGCGGCGACAAGGTCCGCAGGAGCGACGTCCTCGCTCGCAGCTGCCCGGGTGACATGGGCGATCAGGCGCGCGTCGCCGGCAGCATCCTCGCGCGCGATCACCACCACCTCGCGCACCGCCGGGTGCTCGCGCAGGCGTGCCTCGATCTCGCCCAGCTCGACCCGGTGACCCCGCACCTTGATCTGCAGATCCGTCCTGCCGAGGAACTCGAGATCCCCGTCGGGCAGGTAGCGGGACAGGTCGCCGGTCCGGTACATGCGCGCCCCCGGCTCGCCGCTGAACGGATCGGGGACGAAGCGCTCCGCCGTCAGCTCCGGCCTGTCGAGGTAGCCCCGCGCGACCCCCGCTCCGCCGATGACGAGCTCTCCCGTCGCGCCCAGCGGCACCGGCTCGCCGTCCCCGCCCAGCAAGACGATGCGCGCGCTCTCGATCGCGCGCCCGATCGGAACCACGGAGGGAGCTCGGGCCGGATCGACGACATGGGACGCGGCCCAGACCGTTGTCTCGGTCGGCCCGTACTCGTTGTGGAGAGCGGCCTCGGGGGCGACGCGCCGCAGGTCGGCGATCAACGTCGGGGGGCAGCTTTCACCGCCGGAGATCACCTCTCGCAGCGAATCGAATCGGCCCGCAGCCGCCTCGCCGACGAGCGCCTGGAGAAGCGAGGGGACCGACAGGAGGGTCGTCACGCGACCGCGCTCGATCTCCGCCCGCAGGTCGTGCGGATCGAGGCGCCGCCGGAGGTGAAGAGTCCCCCCGCCGCCGAGAGTCCCGAACAGAGCGGCCGCGGAGCTGTCGAACGCGATCGACGTCAGCAGCAGGAGCCGCTCGTAGCCACCGTACTGTCGAAGTCGCGCGTGGGTCGAGGCCACCAGGCCACCGTGCTCGACCATCACGCCCTTGGGCATGCCGGTCGAGCCGGACGTGTAAATGACGTAGGCCAGATGAGTCGAGGTGAGGCAGGGCACCACCGGGTCGGAGTCCAGCTCGATGTCCCGGTCGCCGAGGTCGCGCTCGGGCGATGTCTCGTCGAGCGCGCGGATGGAAATCAGCTCACACGTTCCCGAGGCTCCGGGCCCGAGCGCCTGCCGGCCGGCCTCGTCGCACAGGACGAGCGCAGGCCGGGCATCGCACACCAGCTCCTCGAGTCGGCCGCGCGGATGGCCTGGATCGAGCGGCAGGTAGGCGCCGCCGGCCTTGAGGATGGCCAGGAGCCCGACCACCAGCTCGATCGATCGCTCGGTGCACAGGGCCACCCTGATATCGGGGCCGACGCCGAGCGCGATCAGGCGATGAGCCAGTCGGTTGGCCCGCCGGTTGAGCTCGGCGTAGGACAGCCGCACATCGTCGTCCACGACCGCGATGGCGTCGGGCGCCCGGCGCACCTCTGCCTCGAACAGCTCGTGGATGCAGCGCTCGCCCGGTACCGGCGCGCCGATCCGGTTCCGTGACGCGAGCAGGAGCGTCCGCTCGGTCGGGGGCAGCACGTCGATGCGTCGCACCGGGCTGTTCGGCGCGCGCTCGAGCGCCTCGGCCAGCTCCTCGAGGGCCCGCTCCATGTAGTCGCACACCCGCTCGGGCGAGAGCGGCAGGACCGCCTGCGCGGTGAGACCCAGGTGCTGGCCGAAATCCTCGACCGCCACGGTCAAGGGATAGTTGGTGCGCTCCTCGGCGCCGATCCACTCCACCTCGGCGAGGAGACGGGGAGCTCCGGCCTCCTCGGCCCGCGCCGCCGGCGAGCTCTGGTGCCGGTAGTTGAGGAGCGCGCTGAACAGCGGCGCTGGCGCCGGCACGCCGCTACACCGCTGGGCCAGGGCCAGCGACACGTGCTCGTGGCGGAGGAGCTCGGCCAGCAGCGTGTGCGTGCGCCGGACGCTGTCCTCCACCGTCGTGTCGTCGAGATCGAGCCGCACCGGCAGGGTGTTGATGAAGAGCCCCATCGCCCGGTCCGCACCGGCCCCGTCGTGCATGCGTCCGAGCAGGACGGTGCCGAACACGACCTTGTCGCGCCCGCTCGTCCGCGCCACCACCTGGCCAAATGCCAGGTGGCAGAGGCTCGCCAGGCTCACGCCCAGGCGGCGCGCGTGAGCCCGCAGCCGATCGTTGAGCAGGTCCGGCAGCATCCGGTGTGACTCGCGCACCCCGCTGCCGTCCCCGTGCACCTCGGCCAGGCCGAACGGCGCGGTGGGTCGGTCGATGTCGCCGAGCAGCTGGCGAAAGAAGCGCTCGTGCTCGTCCCGGGAGACGCCGGTCCTGGCCCGCGAGACCAGGTTGCGGAACGGCTGCGGTGCGGCCAGCTGGTGGCCGCGCCCGTCCAGCAACGCCTCGACCTCGCCGTGCAGGATCTCCATCGTCGAGTGGTCGCCGATGAGGTGGTGCTGCAGCTCGAGCAGCAGCCAGCGCTCGCTGCCCGGTTCCCGGGCGACGACGAAGCGAAGCAGCGGCGCCCGGGTCAGGTCGACCCTGTGGCGGCGAGGATCGAAGCGACGCGCCAGCTCCTCGCTGGCCGCGGCGCCCTCCTCCTCGAGCTCGACCTCGGTGACGTCGAGCGGGGCCCTGCGCCAGACCACCTGGGCGGGCGCCGACTGCTCCTGCCACACGAACGCCGTGCGCAGGATGTCGTGGCGATCCACCACCTCCTGCACGGCGCCGAGATAGCGGTCCAGCAGCGAACGACCGGGGAAGACGGTGCGAATGACCAGGAGGTACGGATCTCCCGCGCCGTCGAGCATGTGATGGAAGAGGATGCCCTCTTGCAGAGGGGAGAGCGCGTAGATGTCCTGGATGTTGGCCACGCCGCCGGGCGTGCGGGCGACGATCCGATCGATGTCGGCCTGGGTGAGATCGATGAGCGGCAGCTGGTCGGGTGTGATGGTCTGGCTGTCGGTCGCGATCGCATTTGCCGGGACCGTCAGCTCGCGCTGACCGCCCAGCTGCGCCGCGAGCGCCGACAGGGTCGGCGTGACGAACAGTGTCCGCACCTCGGTGCCCAGGCCCACGCTGCGCAGCCGCGCCATGAGGGTCACGGCCAGGAGCGAGTGACCGCCGAGCTCGAAGAAGTTGTCGTGGCGGCCGACCCTCGGGAGGTCGAGGAGCTCGGCCCAGAGCGCGGCCAGGGTCTCCTCGATGGGGCCCTCGGGTGCCTCGTAGATCCGGGCGAAGACCGATTCGCCGTCGGGTGCGGGCAGCGCCGCGCGGTCGAGCTTGCCGTTCGGGGTGAGCGGCAGGGCGTCGAGGCGTACGAAGGCGGCCGGCACCATGTACTCGGGCAGTCGATCGACGAGGTGATGGCGCAGCGCGGCCACCAGCTCGCCGGCCAGCAGGTCGGTCCCGGCCGCGCTGGTCACGTAGGCGACCAGGCGCCTGTCTCCGGCCTCGCCGTCCGCGATCACCACCGCCTCGCGCACGGCAGGGTGCTGGGCGAGGCGGGCCTCGATCTCACCCAGCTCGATCCGGTGGCCGCGGATCTTGATCTGGTGGTCGTTGCGGCCGCGGAAGTCCAGGTTGCCGTCGGAGTCGAAGCGGGCGAGGTCGCCGGTGCGGTACAGGCGCGCGCCCGGCCGGCTGCCGAACGGGTCGGGGACGAAGCGCTCGGCGCTCAGCTGCGGCCGGTCGAGGTAGCCGCGCGCGAGGCCGGCTCCGCCGACGTGGAGCTCGCCGACGACGCCCCGCGGCACCGGCTCTCCGTGGCGATCGAGCAGGTAGATGCGGAGGTCGCGGATGCGGCGTCCGATCGGGCTGCCGGGCCTGGCGGTGTCGGCGCGGGTCAGCGGGCGATACGTGACATGCACGGTGGTCTCGGTGATGCCGTACATGTTGACCAGCTGGGGCGCCTGGTCCGGCTCGCTCGCGTACCAGCGCTCGAGGATGCGCGGCTCGAGCGCCTCGCCGCCGAAGATGACGGTGCGCAGGCGATTGGGGGCGCCGCTGGCGGCGTGGGCCTCGATGAAGGGGCCGAAGGCGCTCGGGGTCTGGTTGAGGACGGTGACGCCGCGCTCGCAGACGAGGCGATGGAAGGCGGGCGCGGAGCGAGCGACGTCGCGCGGCACGATGACCAGACGACCGCCGTGGGCGAGGGCGCCCCAGAGCTCCCACACCGAGAAGTCGAAGGCGAGCGAGTGAAACAGACACCAGACGTCGTGCTCGTCGAACCGGTAGTCGGCCCTGGTGGCGTCGAACAGACGCACGACCTGGGCGTGCTCGACAAGGACGCCCTTGGGAACGCCGGTCGATCCGGAGGTGTAGATGATGTAGGCCAGATGCGCCGCGGTGAGGCCTGCCACCACGGGATCCGATTCGAGCTGGCCGGCGACCTGGGCTTCCTCGATGGCCAGGAGCGGAATGTGGCCGTCGGGCGCGAGGGCGGCGCGGCCGGCCGCGTCGCAGAGGACGAGCACCGGCGCGGCGTCGCGCACGAGCTCGTCGAGGCGGTGGCGGGGATGGCCGGGATCGAGCGGGACATAGGCGCCGCCGGCCTTGAGGATGGCCACGACCGCGATCACCAGGTCGACACTTCGCTCGGCGCACAGCGCCACGCGGGCGTCTGGCCCGACCCCGAGGCGGAGGAGCCGGTGTGCGATCCGGTTGGCCCGCCGGTTGAGCTCGGCGTAGGAGAGCTCGAGGTCGTCGTGCAGCAGCGCGACGGCGTCCGGTGCGCGCCGCGCCTGTTGCTCGAACAGCTGATGAATCAGGCGCCCGCCCGACGCGGTCGCCTCGGTCTGGTTCCAGGTCTCGAGCGTGAGGGTCCGCTCGGCCGCATCGAGCAGATCGACGCGCAGGGCCGGCTGGTCGGCATCGGCGACCAGCGCGCGGAGCGCCGCCACCAGGTAGCCCCGGTGGCGCTCGATGGTGGCGGCGTCGAACAGCGCGCTCGAGTAGAGGAAGCCGCCGACGATCGATCCGTCGGCCACGCCCAGGCTGAGCTCGATGTCGAACTTGACGGCGTCGGGCGGACCGCCGGCCGGCTCGATGGTGAGGCCGGGCAGATCGAGCCCGCCGGATTCGTGGTTCTGCCAGGCGAACAGGACCTGGAAGATCGGAGTCTGATCGAGGCGCCGCGCCGGTTCCGCGATCTCGACCACCTGCTCGAAGGGGAGGTCCTGGCGGTCCTGCGCGGCCAGCGCCGTCGTACGCACCTGGTCCAGGAGCTCGGCCAGAGTCGGCTCGCCGGATAGATCGAAGCGCAGCGCCAGCGTGTTGACGAAGAAGCCGATCAGACCCTCGACCTCGCGGCGGCCGCGGTTCGCCGTCGGCGTGCCGATGACCAGGTCATGCTGGCCCGACAGCCGGGCCAGGACCGCGACCCAGGCGGCCAGCACGGTCATGAACGGAGTGGTGCCGTGCTGGCGGCTCACGCGCTCGAGCCCGCGGGTGAGCTCGGGGTCGATGTGCACGCCGAGGAAGTCGGCGGTGTACGACTGCTGGTCGGGCCGCTGCCGATCGGTCGGCAGCTCGAGGAGGGCGGGTGCGCCGGCCAGAGCGTCGCGCCAGTAGTCGACCTGGGCCGCGAGCCTGTCGCCGGCCAGCCACTCGCGCTGCCAGGCCGCGTAGTCGGGATACTGGATGTCCAGCGTCGGCAGCGGATCGGCGCGGCCGGCCGCGAACGCGCGGTAGAGCGCGTCGAGCTCGCGGGTGAGCACGGCCATCGACCACTCGTCCGAGACGATGTGGTGCTGGGTGAGCAGGAAGACGTGCTCCTCGGGACCGAGCCGCAGGAGCCGACCGCGGATCAAGGGCCCGTGCTCGAGGTCGAAGGGCGCGTGGGCCTCGAGCTCGGACAGCTCCTCCAGCCGCTCGGCTGCCCGCGGATGGTGCTCGAGATCCTCTTCCACGAGGGCGAAGCCGCACGTCTCCGGCAAGAGCTTTATCCGGGGCTCCCCGCCGACCGAGATGAAGACGCTGCGCAGCGCCTCGTGTCGCGCCAGAAGACGGTCCAGACTCCGGCGCCACGCGTCGCGGTCGAGCGCGCCGACAAGGCGCATGCCCATCGGCATGTGATAGGTGGTGCCGGTCCCGAGCTGGGCCAGGAACCACAGTCGCTGCTGGGCGAAGGAGAGAGCCAGCGGGGCACCGCGCGCGACTCGAGCGATGGACGCCGGCGCCTGACCGCCACGGGCGAGGATCGCGGCGACTGCATCCGCTTGCCGGGCCAGCACCGGCTGGGCGAACAATCCGGCCAGAGGAAGCTCCACACCCAGCGCATCGAGCAATCGGCTCTGCAGCCGCACGGCGACCAGCGAGTGGCCGCCCAGCTCGAAGAAGTGATCGTGTCGGCCGACTCGCTCGAGCCCGAGAAGCTCGGCCCAGATCGCCGCGAGGGTCTCCTCGACGTGTCCCTCCGGCTGCTCGTGGCCGCGCCTGGCCACCGCGTCGCCGTCGGGCGCCGGCAGCGACTTCCTGTCGAGCTTGCCGTTCGGGGTGAGCGGCAGCGCCTCGAGGCGCACGAACGCCGACGGCACCATTGTGTCGGGGAGCGCCTCGCTCAGGTGGCGGCGCAGCGCGACAACCAGGTCAGCCGGCGGAGTCTCCCCGCCGGCGAGCGTCGTCACGTATGCCACCAGGCGCGTGTCTCCCGCGGAGTCGTGGCTCGCGACGACCACCGCCTCGCGCACCGCCGGGTGCTCGCGCAGGCGCGCCTCGATCTCGCCGAGCTCGATCCGGTGACCGCGCACCTTTACCTGGTCGTCGTCGCGCCCGAGGAACTCGATGTTTCCGTCGGACAGGTAGCGGGCCTGGTCGCCGGTCCGGTACAGCCGCGCCCCGGGCTGGCGGCCGAACGGATCCGGGACGAACCGCTCTGCGGTCAGCGCCGGTCGGCCCGGATATCCCCGCGCCACGCCGGCGCCGCCGATGTGGAGGTCTCCCCTCGCCCCCGCCGGCGCCGGCTCTCCGTGCCGGTTCAGGATGTGGATGGCCGTGTTGTCGATCGGACGCCCGATCGGCACCGTGGACCCGTCGAAGCTCGCGGGGCACGACCAGGCCGTCACATCGATGGCCGCCTCGGTCGGACCGTAGAGGTTGTGCAGGCTCGCGCCCGGCAGCGTCTGCCGGCATCTGCGCGCGCTGTCGGCCGCCAGCGCCTCGCCGCTGCAGATCACGCGCTCGAGCGAGACGCACTCGCCCGCCCCGTCGGCGTCGAGGAAGCTCTGCAGCATGGACGGGACGAAGTGAACGGTCGTGATCCGCTTGGCGCGGATCAGCTCGACCAGGTATCGCGAGTCCTTGTGCCCCTGGGGCGCGGCCAGGACCAGCGTGGCGCCCTGGAGCAGGGTCCAGAAGAGCTCCCACACCGACACGTCGAAGGTGTAGGGAGTCTTCTGCAAGACGACGTCGGCGCCGTCGATGCCGCAGGCGCGCTGCATCCAGGTCAGGCGATTGACGATCGCCCGGTGCTCGTTGGCCACGCCCTTGGGCGTGCCGGTTGACCCGGAGGTGTAGATGACGTAGGCCAGATGGGCCGAGGTGAGACCGACCACCTCGGGGCTCGAGACCAGGACCGGCCCGGACGCTCCATCGAGCTCTTCGAGCTGGAGGATGGGAACCTCCCGGCACACGTCGGGGCCGAGGGCCTCGCGCCCGGCGGCGTCGACGACGACGAGCAGCGGGTCGGCGTCGCGCACCAGCTCCTCGAGCCGCCGGCGCGGATCGCCTGGCTCCAGCGGCAGGTAGGCGCCGCCGGCCTTGAGGACGGCCAGCAGGCTCACCACCATCCGCGGGTGGCGCTCGAGGCAGAGGGCCACCCGGGCGTCGGGCCCGACCCCGCGCCGGATGAGCGCGTGTGCGATCCGGTTGGCGCGCCGGTCGAGCTCGGCGTAGGTGAGCTCGAGGTCGTCCTGCACCACGGCGATGGCCTCGGGCGTGCGCCGCACCTGCTCCTCGAAGAGCTGGTGGATGCAGCGTTCGCCCGGGTACGGCGCCTCGGTCCGGTTCCAGGTGTCGACGAGAAGCGCGCGCTCGGCCGGACCGATGACGCTCGCGCGCAGGGCCGGCCGGTCGGCGTCGGCGACCAGGGCGCGCAGCATCGCCACCAGGTAGCCCACGTGGCGCTCGACGGTGGCGGCATCGAAGAGCGCGGTCGAATAGAGGAGCCCGCCTGCGATCGAATCCGTCCTGCTCGCCGACGCTGAGCTCGAGGTCGAACCTGACCGTGTCGGGTGAGCCGCCGGCCGGCTCGATGGTCAGGCCGGGCAGCGCCAGTCCGTCGCCGTCGCCGTCGAGGTCCTCCCAGCTGAACAGGACCTGGAAGATCGGGGTCTGATCGAGGCGACGTGGTGGCGCCGCGATCTCGACGACCTGCTCGAAGGGCAGGTCCTGGTGGTCCTGGGCGCCGAGCGCGGTCCGGCGCACCCGGGCCAGGAGCTCGCGCAGGCTCGGCTCGCCCGACAGATCGATGCGAAGCGCGAGGGTGTTGACGAAGAAGCCGATCAACCCCTCGAGCTCGCGACGGTTGCGGTTGGCAGTGGGGATTCCGACGACGAGGTCGTCCTGACCCGAGAGCTGGCCGAGGACCGCCGCCCAGGCGCCCAGCACGGTCATGAACAGGGTCGTCCCGTGCTGCCGGCTCAGCGCCTTGAGGCCATCGGTGAGCTCGGCGTCGATGTGCACGGCGACGGCGCTGCCCGCCGACGATCTCTCCACCGGCCGCGGGCGGTCGGTCGGGATCTCCAGCGTGGCGGGCGCGCCGGCGAGGTTGCGCCGCCAGTAGTCGACCTGGGCCTCGAGCCTCTCGCCGGCGAGCCACTCGCGTTGCCAGGCCGCGTAGTCGGGGTACTGGATGTCGAGCGGGGGCAGCGGATCGCGCGCATCGTCCTCGCCGGCCACGAACGCGCGGTACAGCGCGCCGAGCTCCCGGAGCAGAACGCCCATCGACCAGCCGTCCGAGACGATGTGGTGCTGGGTGAGCAGGAAGACGTGCTCGTCGGGCCCGAGCCGGACGAGCCGACCGCGGATGAGCGGTCCGGCCGCGAGATCGAACGGCGAGTGCGCCTCGTCGTGGCAGAGCTCCGCCAGCCGCTCGGCCGCGCGAGGCTCGTGCTCGAGGTCGTCGTCGACGAGTGTGAAGCCGCAGCCCTCGGGCAGGAGCTCGACCCGGGGTTCTCCGTCGACCGCGACGAAGACGCTGCGCAGCGCCTCGTGACGCGCCACCAGGCAGTCGAGACTGCGGCGCCACGCGTCCCGGTCGAGCGAGCCCGAGAGGCGCATACCCATCGGCATGTGATAGGTCTCGCCGACGCCGAGCCGGGCCAGGAACCACAGCCGGCGCTGGGCAAAGGACACCGCCAGCGGCGCCGCGCGCGACACGATCGCGATCGGCGGCAGCGCCTGGAGTCCGCTCCGGTCCAGGATCGCGCCGAGGGCCTCGGCCAGCCCGGCCAGGGTGGGCTGCGCGAAGAGCGTGGCCAGCGGCAGCTCGGCGCCGAGCGCTGCCTGCAACCGGCCCTGCAGCCGCACCGCCATGATCGAATGGCCGCCGAGCTCGAAGAAGTGGTCATGGCGACCGACCCGCTCGAGTCCGAGGAGCTCGGCCCAGATGGTCGCGAGGGTCTCCTCGATCGTTCCCCGCGGCGCCTCGTAGGCCGCCACGGCCACGGCGTCACCGTCGGGCGCCGGCAGCGCCGCGCGGTCGAGCTTGCCGTTCGGGGTCACGGGCAGGGCGTCGAGCCGGACGAACGCGGCGGGCACCATGTACTCCGGCAGTCGATCGGCCAGGTGACGGCGCAGCGCGGGCACCAGCTCGCCGGGCGGTAGCTCGGTCGCGCCGGTCAGGTACGCCACCAGGCGCCTGTCGCCGTCGGTATCTGCGCGCGCGATCACGACCGCCTCGCGGACGGCCGGGTGCTCGCACAGGCGGGCCTCGATCTCGCCCGGCTCGATGCGGTAGCCGCGGACCTTGACCTGGTTGTCGGTGCGGCCGAGGAACTCGAGGTTTCCGTCGGGCAGGTAGCGGGCCAGGTCGCCGGTGCGGTACATGCGCGCCCCGGGCTCGGCGCAGAACGGGTCGCGGACGAAGCGCTCGGCGGTCAGCGCGGGACGGTCGAGGTAGCCGATGGCGACGCCGTCGCCGCCGATGACGATCTCGCCGATCGCGCCCCGCGGCACCGGCTGGCCGTGCCGGTCCAGGAGGTAGATGCGCGTGTTTGCGATCGGGCGGCCGATCGGGACGCTGCGGGCCGGGTCGGGCTCGTCGGTCAGCTCGTACGAGGTCGCGAACAGCGTTGTCTCGGTCGGGCCGTAGGTGTTGACCAGGTGCTGGGGCCGGCCGTGGCTCCAGACCCGCGCGAGCACCCGCGGATCCACGACGTCGCCGCCGATGATGAGGGTGCGCAGGCGCCGGAACGCGTCTTCCAGCCGGGGCGCGATCCGGTTGAAGAGCCCGGTGGTCAGCGACAGGACGGTGACCGCCTGCTCCTCGAGGGTTTGCGCGAACCTGGCCGGGTCGAGCACGGTCGCTCGATCGATCACGATCATGCGGCCACCGGTCAGAAGCGGTGCCCACACGTCCATGGTGGCTGGCGTCGAAGGCCGGGTTGGACACGAAGGCGACCCGATCGCCGGCGCTGAAGTCGGCGTAGCCGTTGTCGAACACCAGGCGGTTGACCGCGCGGTGCGGGACCATCACGCCCTTGGGCGTGCCGGTCGAGCCGGACGTGTACATCACGTACGCCGGATCGTGGCTGGACACGGGCGAGGCCGGATCGCCCGGATCCGGCGCCGGGTCGGCCACGACCTCATCGATGGCCAGCGTCGCGACACCGATCGCGACATCGATCGCGACATCGGCCTCCGCACCGACGGCAGCGTCGGCTCCGGTCAGCACCAGGCGGGCCGCGCAGTCGGCGACCATCCACGCCCTCCGCGCCGCCGGGGCGCGCGGATCCAGCGGCACGTAGGCGCCGCCTGCCTTGAGGATGGCCAGCTCGGCCACCACCAGGGCCCGGCTGCGCTCGGCCAGGATGGCGACGCGGTCGCCGGGCGCGACGCCCTCCTCGATGAGCCTGTGAGCCAGGATGGTTGGCCTGCCGGTCGAGCTCGGCGTACGACAGCTCGACCTCGCCGTCGACGAGCGCGATGGCCTCCGGCGCGCGCCGCGCCTGATCCCCGAAGAGCTGGTGGATGCATCGATCGCCCGGGTACGGCGTCTCGGTCTGGTTCCAGGTCTCGACCAGGAGCCTGCGCTCGGCCGCGGGCAGCACGTCGATCGCTCGAACGGGCCTCTGCACCAGGCCGTCCGCCTCGCGCTCGAGCGCATCGGCCAGCCCCTCGAGAGCCCTCTCCATGTACTCGCATGCCCGCGCGGGTGAGACCGGCGCGGCCACCTGGGCGGTGAGGCCCAGCCCCTGTCCGAAATCGTCGACCGACAGGACGAAGGGATAGTTCGTGCGCTCCTCGCCGCCGAGCCACTCCACGCCCTCGAGCGGGTTTCCGCCCCGCGCCGGTTCGTCCGGCGCCGCCGGGCCGTTGTGGCGGTAGACGATGAACGCGCTGAACAGCGGCGCCGGTGCGGAGACCCCGCTGCAGCGCTGGGCCAGGGGCAACGGCGCATGCTCGTGGCGCAAGAGTCCGGCCAGGACCGCGTGCGTGCGCCGGACACTCTCCTCCGCCCCGGTGTCGTCGAGATCGAGCCGCACCGGCAAGGTGTTGATGAACGGGCCCACCGCCCGGTCGGCGCCGGGCCCGGCGTGCATGCGGCCGAACAGCACGGTGCCGAAGACGACCTGCTCGCGCCCGCTCGTCCGCGCCACCACCTGGCCGAAGGCGAGGTGGCACAGGCTCGCCAGGCTCACGCCCAGGCGGCGGGCCTGGATCCGCAACCGCTCATCGAGAGTGCCCGGCACCATGCGCTGCGCCTGGCCCACCCGGTTGCCGTCGCGATGCACGTCGTCCAGGCCAAAGGGCGTTGTCGGCTCGTCGATGTCGCCCACCAGCTCGCGAAAGAATCGCTCGTGCTCGTCCGTGCTCACGCCCAGCCGGGCCTGGGCGATGAGGTTGCGGAACGGCTGCGGTGCGGGCAGCTCGTGACCGCGACCGTCCAGGATCGCCTGGACCTCGCGCTCGAGGACCTCCAGCGTCGAGTGGTCGCCGATCAGGTGGTGCAGCTGCTGGAGCACGAGCCAGCGCTCGCTGCCCGGCTCCCTGGCGATGACGAAGCGCAGGAGCGGCGGCCTGGTCAGATCGATGCGGTGTCGTCGCGGATCGGTGCGCCGCGCCAGCTGCTGACTGGCCGGGGCCGCGGTGGACTCCAGCTCGACCTCGACGACGGAGAGCGGCGCGCTCCGCCAGACCACCTGGGCGGGCGCCGACTGCCCCTGCCACACGAAGCCCGTGCGCAGGATGTCGTGCCGATCGACCACCTGCTGCACGGCGGCGAGATAGCGGTCGACCAGCGTCCGGTCCGGGAAGGCCGTCTGGCTGACCCCGAGGTACGGGTCGCCCTGGCCGGCCAGCATGTGATGAAACAGGATGCCCTCTTGCAGTGGCGAGAGGGCATAGATGTCCTGGATGTTGGAGACGCCCCCCGGCACCCGGGCGACGATCCGATCGATGTCTGCCTGGGTGAGCTCGATGAGCGGCAGGTCGGCCGGCGTGATCGCCTGGCTGTCCGGCGTGATCGCGTTCTCCGGTGCCGCGACCTCGCTGTGGCTGCCGAGCGTCGCCGCCAGCGCGGCCAGCTCCGGCGTCTCGAACAGGTGCCGGATCTCGGTGCCCAGGCCGAGCGAGCGCAGCCGCTCCATGAGCACGACGGCCAGGAGCGAGTGGCCGCCCAGCTCGAAGAAGTGGTCGTTGCGGCCGACCCGTTCGAGGCCGAGGAGCTCGGCCCACAGCGCGGCCAGCGTCTCCTCAATCTCGCCCTCGGGTGCCTGATAGGCCCGCTGAAGCACCGCGCCGCCGTCGGGCGCCGGCAGCGCCTTCCTGTCGAGCTTGCCGCTCGGAGTCGTGGGCAGGGTCTCGAGCCGGACGAACGCCGATGGCACCATGTACTCGGGCAGTCGCTCGGCCAGGTGCCGGCGCAGCGCGGCGACCAGCTCGAGAAGATCCTCGTCGCTCGCGTCAGGCGCCTGGCCGGTGACGTACGCGACCAGCCGCCGGTCGCCGGCTGCATCCTCGCGCGCGATCACGACGGCCTCGCGCACCGCCGGGTGCTCGGACAGGTGCGCCTCGATCTCCCCGAGCTCGATCCGGTAGCCGCGCAGCTTCACCTGGTGGTCGGTGCGGCCGAGGAACTCGATGCTTCCGTCGGGACGATGGCGAGCCAGGTCGCCGGTCCGGTACATCCGCGCGCCCGGCTCGCCGAACGGATCGGGGACGAAGCGCTCCGCGGTCAGCTCCGGTCGGTCGAGGTAGCCGCGCGCCACACCGATGCCGCCGACGCAGAGCTCCCCCGCGGCGCCCAGCGGCACTGGAGCTCGGTATCTGTCAACGAGGTAGATGCGCGTGCGGGCGATGGGGCGCCCGATCGGCACCGTGTCGCCGTCGAAGTCCAGGGGGGATGGCCACGCGGTGGCACAGACAGTCGCCTCGGTGGGGCCGTAGGCGTTGAACAGCCCAGGTGGCGGAGCTCAGGGACTTGACGAGCCGGAGCCGCGGCGCCTCACCGGCCAGGATGAGCGCCTGCAGCGCGATCAGCGCGCCCAGATCGGGCAATGGCTCCAGAAACGCGGGCGGCAAGGTCGCGTGCGTGATCGCGTTGGTGGCCAGATGATCCAGGAGCGCATCCCGGTCGGCGCGCTGCTCCGCGGTGGGCAGGTGCAGCGCGGCGCCGGCCCCGAGCGCCATGAAGATCTCGGAGACGCTCGCATCGAAGCTCGGGGACGCGAACTGCACGACGCGGCTCCGCGCCGAGACCGCGAAGAGATCGATCTGCGCCTGCGCGAGATTGACGACGCCGCGATGCTCGACCAGGACCCCCTTGGGTCGGCCGGTCGAGCCGGAGGTGTAGATGACGTAGGCCAGATGGGCCGAGGTAAGGCCCGGCACCTCGGGATCCGAGTCGCCCTCGACGGGATCGAGGCCGGATCGATCGTCGAGCGCCAGGACGGGGAGGCTCTCATCGAGAGGCCCGAGCGCCTCGCAGCCCCGGGCATCGCACAGAATGAGCGCCGGCGCGGCGTCGCGCATCAGCTGCTCGAGCCGCTGGCGGGGATAGCTCGGATCGAGCGGCACGAAGGCGCCGCCCGCCTTGAGGATGGCAAGCAGCCCGACCACCATGCGCGGGTGGCGCTCGGTGCACAGCGCCACCCGGACGTCGGGGCCGACGCCGAGCGAGATCAGGCGGTGGGCCAGCCGGTTGGCCTGCCGGTTGAGCTCGGCGTAGGAAAGCTCGACGCCGTCGTGCACGGCGGCGACGGCGTCGGGTGTCCGCCGCGCCTGCTCCTCGAACAGCTGGTGGATGCAGCTCGCGCGCGGCGACAGCGCATCGGTCTGGTTCCACGCCCCGAGCACGAGGGCGCGCTCGTCGGGATCGATGAGGTCGACCATCGCGGCCGGCTGGCCGGCGTCGGCCACCAGGGCGCCGAGCAGCGCCACGAGGTAACCCCGGTGGCGCTCGATCGTCGCCGCGTCGAAAAGCGCGGTGGCGTAGAGCAGCCCGCCGACGATCGAGCCATCGACCTCACCCAGGCTGAGCGAGAGGTCGATCTTCGCGCTGTCGGTGACGCCGCCCGCGGGCTCGACCCGCAGTCCGGGCAGCTCGAGCCTCGCCTCCGCCTCGTCGTGGTTCTGCCAGGCGAACAGCACCTGAAAGACCGGGTTGAGGCCGAAGCGCCGCGGCGGCGCCACGATCTCCACGATCTGCTCGAAGGGTAGATCCTGGTGGTCCTGGGCGGCGAGCGTCGTCGCGCGCACCCGGGCCAGGAGCTCGGCCAGGCTGGGCTCGCCCGATAGATCGATGCGCAGCGCCAGCGTGTTGATGAAGAAGCCGATGAGGTCCTCGACCTCGCGCCGGCTGCGGTTGGCCGCGGGCGTGGCGATGACGAGGTCGTCCTGGCCCGACAGCCGGCCGAGCAGCGCGGCCCAGGCACCGAGCACGGTCATGAACAGGGTCGTGCCGTGCTCCTGGCTCACGCGCTGGAGCCCGCGGGTGAGCTCCGCGTCGATGTGCACGGGGACGAAGTCAGCCTCGAACGACTGCTCGACGGGCCGCGGTCGGTCGGTGGGGAGCTCCAGCACCGGCGGCGCGTCGGCCAGGTTGCGCCGCCAGTATTCGACCTGCGTCTCCAGCCTGTCGCCGGACAGCCACTCGCGCTGCCACGCGGCGTAGTCCGGGTACTGGATGTCGAGCGGCGGCAGCGGATCGCCATGGCCGGCCGCGAAGGCGCTGTACAGCGCGACGAGCTCGCGGGTGAAGACGCCCATCGACCAGGCGTCCGAGACGATGTGGTGCTGGGTGAACAGGAAGACGTGTTCCTCGGGGCCCAGCCGGATCAGCCGACCGCGGATCAAGGGTCCGCGCGCGAGGTCGAAGGGCGCGCGGGCTTCGAGCCGGGAGAGCTCCTCCACGCGCTCGGCCGCACTCGCCTGGTTCTCGAGATCGTCTTCCACCAGGGGGAAGCCGCACGTCTCCGGCAAGAGCTCTATCCGAGGTTCGCCGTCGACCGACACGAAGACGCTGCGCAGCGCTTCGTGACGCGCCATGATGCGGTCGAGGCTCCGGCGCCACGCGTCGCTGTCGAGCGCGCCGACGAGGCGCAGGCCCATCGGCATGTGATAGGTCGCGCCGACCCCGAGCTGGGCCAGGAACCATAGCCGCTGCTGGGCGAAGGAGAGCGCCAGCGGCTGCTCGCGCGACACGCGCGTGATCGCGGGGAGCGCCTGGAAGCCGGTCCGGGTGCGGATCTCGCCGATGATCTCGGCCAGCCCGGCCAGGCTGAGCGGATCGAAGAGCGTCGCCAGAGGCAGCTCCACGCCCAGGGCCTCGGAGAGGCGGCTCTGCAGCTGCACGGCCAGGAGCGAGTGGCCGCCGAGGTCGAAGAATCCATCGTCACGACCGACCCGCTCGATGCCCAGGAGCTCGGCCCACAGCGCGGCCACGGTCTCCTCGACCTCCCCTCGCGGCGGCTGGTAGGCGGGCCTGAGCACGGCCTCGCCGTCGGGCGCCGGCAGCGCGTCGCGGTCGAGCTTGCCGTTCGGAGTCAGGGGCAGTGCGGCGAGGCGGACGAACGCCGCGGGCACCATGTACGCGGGCACTCGATCGGCCAGGTGATGGCGCAGCGCAGCCACGAGCTCGGCCGAGCGTGTCGTCCGCGCTCTCGCCAGCGGCCGGGCCGGTGACGTAGGCGACCAGGCGCCTGTCCCCGATCTCGGCGTCGCGCGCGATCACCACCGCCTCGCGGACCGCCGGGTGCTCGCGCAGCAGCGCCTCGATCTCGCCGAGCTCGATCCGGTAGCCGCGCACCTTCACCTGCCGGTCGCTCCGGCCCAGGAACTCCAGCGCTCCGCCGGAGAGGTAGCGGACCAGGTCGCCGGTCCGGTACATCCGCGCCCCGGGATCCGCGCTGAACGGGTCGGCGACGAACCGCTCCGCGGTCAGCTCCGGTCGATCGAGATATCCCCAGGCGAGCCCGGCGCCGCCGACGTGGAGCTCCCCCTCGGTGCCGAGCGGCACCGGCTGTCCGTGCGCATCGAGCACGTGGACGCAGGTGTTGGCGATCGGTCGCCCGATGGGTAGCCGGACAGCCTGGTCGTCGACCTCGACAACCCGGTGGGTGGTCGCGAACGTGGTGGCCTCGGTCGGGCCATAGCAGTGCAGCAGCAGGCCGGGCCGGTGGTGGCGGAGGACTCGCCTCACCGCCGCCGGATCGACGACGTCGCCGCCGACCAGCAGCACGCGCAGGCGGGCCAGGACGTCACCCAGGACATCCACGACCTGAGAGAACAGGGCAGAAGTCAGGTGCAGGACGCTGATCCGTTGCCCGTGCACCGCGGCGCGCAGCGACTGCGCGTCGAGCACGTCGGCGCGCGAGACGATGACCAGACAGGCTCCGTGGAGGAGCGGCGCCCAGACCTCCAGCGTGCTGATGTCGAAGGCCGGATTGCCGACCCAGGCGACGCGATCCTCGGCCGTGAGCCCGGCGTGCCCGTCGTTGAACACGAGGCGGTTGACGGCGCGGTGCGGGACCACGACCCCCTTGGGCGTCCCGGTCGAGCCGGACGTGTACATCACATAGGCCGGAGCCTCGCTCGACAGGGCCAGTGCCGGAGCCGGGCTTCCGTCGGCGACCGGGGTGGCCTCGATCCAGAGCACGCGCGCGGCGAGGTCGGTCGTCACCGGATGGCCGACCTCGGCGATCACGAGTCGAGCCGCGCAGTCGGCGACCACCCACGCCTGTCGCGCCGCGGGAGCCTGCGGATCGAGCGGCACGTAGGCGCCGCCGGCCTTGAGGATGGCCAGCTGGGCGACCACCAGCGGCGCACCGCGCTCGAGGAGCGTGGCCACGCGGTCGCCGGGCGAGACGCCCTCGTCGACGAGCAGCCGGGCGAGCCGGTCGGCCCGCCGGTCGAGCTCGGCGTAGGAGAGCTCGACGTCGCCGTGCACCACCGCCACGGCCGCGGGGGCCCGGCGCGCCTGCTCCTCGAAGAGCCGGTGGATGCACCGATCGCGCGGATACGGCGCCTCGGTCGCGTTCCAGGTCTCGAGGAGGAGGGCGCGCTCGGCCGGATCGACCAGGTCGACGCGCAGGGCCGGCTGGCCGGCGTCGGCGACCATGGCGCGAAGCACCGCGATCAGGTATCCGCGGTACCGCTCGATCGTCGCACTGTCGAAGAGCGCGGTGGCATAGTGGAGCCCACCGGCAATCGCGTCCTCGCCCTCGTCCAGGCTCAGCCCGACGTCGAACTTGGCGACGCTTGGTCGATCGCCGACCGCCTCGACGCGGAGACCGTGCAGCTCGAGCCCGGTCCCGCCCGCGTGCTCCCAGGCCAGAGAGGCCTGGAACAGCGGGGTCCGGTCGCGGCGACGCGTGGGCGCGGCGATCTCCACCACCTGCTCGAAGGGAAGGTCCTGGTGCTCCTGGGCGCCGAGCGCCGCCACGCGGACGCGGGCGAGGAGGTCGGCCAGGCTCGGCTCGCCCGATAGGTCGATGCGCACCGCCAGGGTGCTGACGAAGAGGCCGATCAGCCCCTCGACCTCGGGGCGGCCGCGGTTGGCCGTCACCGTGCCGACGACGAGGTCGTCCTGGCCCGAGAGCCGGCTCAGGACCGCTGCCCAGGCGGCGAGCAGCGTCATGTACAGGGTCGTGCCGTGCTGCTGGCCGAGTCGACGGAGCTCGCGCGTGAGCTCGGCGTCGATGCTCACGTCGATGAAGCCACCGGCGAACGACTGCTCGACGGGCCGCGGGCGATCGGTCGGCAGCTCGAGGAGCTCCGGCGCGCCGGCCAGGGTCCGCCGCCAGTAGTCGACCTGGGCCTCGAGCCTCTCGCCCGACAGCCACTCGCGCTGCCAGGCGGCGTAGTCGGGGTACTGGATCGCGAGCGGGGGAAGCGGATGGGCCTCGTCGCCCCGGCCGGTCGCGAACGCGTTGTACAGCGCGACGAGCTCGCCGGTGAAGATGCCCAGCGACCACCCGTCCGAGACGATGTGGTGCTGCGTCAGCAGGAAGACGTGCTCCTCGGGTCCCAGCCGGATGAGCCGGCCGCGAATCAGCGGCCCGCGCGCCAGGTCGAACGGCGCCGCCGCCTCCTGCCGGCGCAGCTCCTCCAGCCGCTCGGCCGCCCCGCGCTCGGACGACAGGTCCTCCTCGACGAGGGCAAAGCCGCACGTCCCGGGCAGGAGCTCCACCAGGGGTTCTCCGCCGACCGAGACGAAGACGCTGCGCAGCGCCTCGTGACGGGCGACGAGGGCGTCGAGGCTGCGGCGCCACGCGCCGGTGTCGAGGACGCCGCGCAGGCGGAGGCCCATCGCGATGTGATAGGTCGCCCCGGCGCCGAGCTGAGCCAGGAACCAGAGCCTCCGCTGAGCGAAGGACGGCGCCATGCGCGCCTCGCGCGCGACCGGCGTGATGCGCGAGTCGCGCCGCCTGGCGACCCCGCGTGACTTCGCCCGCGACCGCAGCTCCGCGATCTCCGCCGTCGTCAAGCCTTCGAGGCGATCCCTGATCCGCGTCATTCGCTGGTGTCCTCCTCGGACATCAAGTCCTCGACGGCCCGGGGGTCGAGCTCGTCGAAGGAGGCGATGAGGACCCTCCTGGCGAACGAGGCGAGGTCGGGAGACGAGAAGAGCTCGGAGAGATCGATCGAGACGTCGAGCTCGCTGCGCACGCGGCCCAGCATGCGAACCGCGTGGAGCGAGTGACCGCCGAGATCGAAGAAGTCGTCGTGGCGACCGACTCGCTCGAGCCCGAGCAGGTCGGCCCAGATCTTCGCCAGGGTCTCCTCGATCTCGCCTTCGGGCGCCTGGTAGACGCCGTGCAGCACCGCGTCGTCATCGGGCGCCGGCAGCGCCTTGCGGTCGAGCTTGCCGCTGGCGCTGGTGGGCAGCCTGTCGAGCCGGACGAACGCCGACGGCACCATGTACTCGGGCAGCGTCCCGGCCAGGTGATCGCGCAGCGCGGCCACCAGCTGCGCGGGCGAGAGGTCGCCGTCGCGCTCGTCGCCGGTCACGTACGCGACGAGGCGCCTTTCGCCGGCGGTGTCCTCGCGGGCGATCACGACCGCCTCGCGCACCGCCGGGTGCTCGACCAGCCGCGCCTCGATCTCGCCGAGCTCGATGCGATGGCCGCGCAGCTTGACCTGGTGATCGATGCGGCCGAGGTATTCCAGCGTCCCGTCGTCGCGACGCCGCACGAGATCACCGGTCGCGTACATCCGTTCGCCGGGCAGGCCGTGCGGATCCGGCACGAAGCGGTCGGCGGTGAGGCCCGGCAGACGCCAGTAGCCCCGGGCGAGACCGGCACCTGCGATGAAGAGCTCCCCGGCGACGCCGAGCGGAACCGGCTCCCCCGCCGCCAGCACGTAGAGCCGCGTGCTGGCGATCGGATCGCCGAGGCGCACGGCGGCTCCCGGCTCGACGCGCTGGATCGACGACCAGATCGTCGTCTCGGTGGGGCCGTACATGTTCCACAGCTCGCCCACGCGCGCGGTCAGCCGCCCGGCCAGATCGGCAGGCAGCGCCTCGCCTCCGCACAGCGCCTTGAGCGTCGGGCTGCCCGGCCATCCTGCGTCGAGGAGCATCTGCCAGGTGGACGGGGTCGCCTGCAGCGCCGTCGCCGCGCGGGTCTCGAGCAGGCGAGCCAGGCGGTGACCGTCCTGTGCGTCCGACCGGCTGGCCAGGATCACCTTGCCGCCGACGACCAGGGGCAGGAGCAACTCGAGCCCGGAGATGTCGAACGACTGGGTCGTCACCGCCACGAGGGCGTCGCGGTCCGACAGACCGGGGCTCGCTCGCATCGAGCAGAGAAAGTTCACCAGGGCCGCGTGCGAGATCGCGACGCCCTTGGGATGACCCGTCGAGCCGCTTGTGTAGATGACGTAGGCCAGGTGCTGCGGCTGGACCGGTCGGTGGATGTCGTGTGGCGACCGGGGCTGCCATGCATCCGGGTCGAAGGGAACACGGGCGCACGCCTCGCGGCCCTCGGGCCCGAGCGCGTCGCTGCCGGCGGCGTCGCACAGGGCGAGCAGCGGCCCGGCGTCGCGCATGATGTCTGCGAGCCGCTGGCCGGGATGGGTCGGATCGAGCGGCACGTAGGCGCCGCCCGCCTTGAGGATGGCCAGGAGCCCGACGAGCATGCGCGGATGGCGCTCGGTGCACAGGGCCACGCGGACGTCGGGCCCGACCCCTCGCGCGACCAGGTGATCGGCCAGCCGGTCGGCCTGCCGGTCGAGCTCGGCGTAGGAGAGCTCGACGCCGTCCTGCACCACCGCGATGGCGTCGGGCGTGCGCCGCGCCTGCTCCGCGAACAGCTCGTGCACGCAGCGGCCGTCCGGGGACTTCACCTCGCTCTGATTCCAGGCCTCGAGCAGCAGCGTGCGCTCGGTGGGGGGCAGGATGTCGATCGTTCGCACCGACGTCCGCGCCCGGCCGCTCGCATCCCGCTCGAGCGCGTCGGCCAGATCTTCGAGCGCCCGCTCCATGTAGTCGCACACGCGCTCGGGTGAGACCGGGAGGGCGACCTGCGCGGTGAGGCCCAGGGCCTGACCGAAGTCCTCGACCGACAGGGTCAGGGGATAGTTGGTGCGCTCCTCGGCGCCGAGCCACTCCATCTCGTCGAGCGCACGGCGAGCTCCGACCTCCTCGACGCGCGCCGCCGGCGGGGTCTGATGCCGGTAGTTCAGGAGCGCGCTGAACAGCGGCGCCGGTGCCGGAACCCCGCTGCACCGCTGGGCCAGGGCCAGGGCCGCATGCTCGTGGCGCAGGAGCTCGGCCAGCAGGCCGTGCGTGCGCCGGACGCTGTCTTCCACGCCGGTGCCATCGAGATCGAGCCGCACCGGCAAGGTGTTCATGAACAGGCCCATCGCGCGGTCCGCGCCGGGACCGGCATGCATGCGCCCGAAGAGGACGGTGCCGAAGACGACCTGTTCGCGCCCGCTCGTCCGCGCCACCACCTGGCCGAAGGCGAGGTGGCAAAGGCTGGCCAGGCTGACGCCCAGGCGCCGGGCGTGTGCCCGCAACCGATCGTCGAGCGAGTCCGGCAGCATCCGGTGGGCTTCGCGCACGCCGCTGCCGTCGCCGTGCACCTCGGCCAGGCCGAACGGCGTCGTCGCCTCGTCGATGTCGCCGAGCAGCCGGCGAAAGAAGCGCTCGTGGTCATCCGCGCCGAGGCCAGCCCGGGCCTGCGCCACGAGGTTCCGGAACGGCTCGGGTGCGGCAAGCTCGTGACCGCGGCCGTCGAGGATCGCCTCTACCTCGTCATGAAGGACATCGGCGGTCGAGTGGTCCCCGATCATGTGGTGCTGGAGCTCGAGGACGAGCCAGCGCTCGCTGCCCGGCTCCCTGGCGATGACGAAGCGGAGGAGAGGCGCCACCGTCAGCTCCATGCGGTGGCGGCGCGGATCGGCGAGGCGGATCAGCTGCTCGAACCCGGGGGTTCCGTCGTCTTCCAGCTCGACCTCGGTGACCGAGAGCGGCGCTCTGCGCCAGACCACCTGGGCCGGCGCCGACAGCCCCTCCCACACGAACGCGGTGCGCAGGATGTCGTGTCGGTAGACGACCTCCTGCACCGCGCCCAGGTAGCGATCCAGGAGCGACCGATCCGGGAACGCCAGCCGGGTGGCCTGCAGATACGGGTCGCTCTCGCCGGCCAGGAGGTGATGAAACAGGATGCCTTCCTGCAGCGGCGAGAGCGCGTAGATGTCCTGGATGCCGGCCACGCCGCCCGGCACCTGGGCGACGATTCGATCGATGTCCGCCTGGGTCAGCTCGATGATCGGCAGCTGGTCCGGCGTGATCGTCCGATCGTCCGGCGCGATCGCGTTCTTTGGCGCCGCCACATCGCGGTGGCTGCCGAGCGTGGCCGCCAGCGCGGACAGGGTCGGCGTCGCGAACAGCGCCCGGATGTCGGTGCTCAGGCCCAGGCGGCGCAGGCGCTCCATGAGCGTCACGGCCAGGAGCGAGTGGCCCCCGAGCTCGAAGAAGTTGTCGTGGCGGCCGATCCGCTCGAGGCCCAGCAGCTCGGCCCACAGCGCAGCCAGGGTCTCTTCGAGCTCGCCTTCGGGCGACTGGTAGACGCGCTGGAACACCGCCTCGCCGTCGGGCGCGGGGAGCGCCTTCCTGTCGAGCTTGCCGCTCGGGGTGGTGGGCAGCGCGTCGAGGCGGACGAACGCCGAGGGCACCATGTGCTCGGGCAGTCGATCGGCCAGATGCCGGCGCAGGGCGGGCACGAGCTCGCCCGGCGAGGCAGCGCCTTCCGCCTCATCGGCTGCCCGGCTCGTGACATAGGCGACCAGGCGCCTGTCTCCGGTTTCGGTCTCGCGCGCGATCACGACCGCCTCGCGCACCGCCGGGTGCTCGCGGAGCCGCGCCTCGATCTCGCCGAGCTCGATCCGGTGGCCCCGGACCTTCACCTGGTTGTCGGTCCGTCCCAGGAACTCGAGGTTGCCGTCGGGCAGGTAGCGGGCCAGATCGCCGGTGCGGTACATCCGCGCGCCCGGCTCGCCGCTGAACGGGTCGGCGACGAACCGCTCCGCGGTCAGCTGCGGCCGATCCAGATACCCGCGCGCGACGCATTCGCCGCCGATGGTCAGCTCTCCCGCCGCGCCGATCGGGACCAGGGCTCCATGACCGTCGAGCAGGTAGACGCGCGCGCCGGCAATCGGCCGCCCGATTGTCTCCATGCTCCGCCCGGCCCGAGCCCGCGCCGCCACGGTGGCGGTCACCGTCGTCTCGGTCGGGCCGTACGCGTCGAAGACGGCATGCACGTGGCCGAGCTGGTAGATCCGCCGGACCAGGTCCTGCGCGAGCCGCTCGCCGCCGAGCACGACGTACCTCACCGAGCGAGGGAGCGAACCGGTCGCGACCAGCTCCGCCATGACCGACGGAACCGTGTCGACCAGGACGACCTCGTCGCGCCGCGGCATCGCGGCCAGGGCGAGCGCGTCGGCGGCCAGGAGGACCCGCCCGCCGCGACACAGCGTGCCGAAGATCTCCTCGACCGACACGTCGAAGTTGATCGACGTACCGGCCAGCACGCCGTCGAAGGCGTCGTCCGGCAGCGCCTGGCCGAACCAGTCGATGTAGGCGCACGCGCTCCGGTGCTCGACGAGGACGCCCTTCGGTCGCCCGCTCGAGCCGGAGGTGTAGAGCACGTAGGCCAGGTCAGTCGGTCCGCTCGCCGCCGGCAGGCGCTCGGCGGGCTCGCTCGCGATCGCACCGGCCAGGTCGTCCAGGAGGACGAGCCGCTCCGCGCCCGAGACCCGTCCGGCCACGGCCCGCTCGGTCACGACGACGCGGACGCGGCTGTCGTCGACGATGAAGTCGAGCCGCTCGGTCGGATAGCTCGGGTCGAGCGGCAGGTAGGCGCCGCCGGCCTTCAAGATCGCGAGCAGCGCCTCCACCATCCGCACGGACCGGTCCAGGCACAGCCCGACGACCACGCCCGGTCCCACGCCTTCCCGTCGCAGACGCCGGGCCAGCTGGCTGGCGCGCCGGTCCAGCTCCGCGTAGGTCACCTGCTCGTCGCCGCACGTCACCGCCACCGCACCGGGCCGCCTGTCCACCTGCTCCTCGAAGAGCTGGTGGATGCAGCGCTCGCCCGAGGGCAGCGAATCGCCACGGCTCCACGTCTCGAGCAACAGGGCGCGCTCGGCGGGGCCGACGAGATCGACGCGCGCGACCGGCTGGTCGGCGTCGGCGACCATGGCGCGCAGCGTCGCCACCAGGTATCCGCGGTGGCGCTCGATGGTGGCGGCATCGAACAGCGCGCTGGCGTAGTGCAGCTCGCCGACGATCGAGCCGCCGGCCGAGCCGAGGCTGAGATCGAGGTCGAACTTCACGCTGTCCAGCGGCGCGCCGGCGGGCTCGACGCGGAGGCCGGGCAGGTCGAACGCGGCCTCGTCGCCCTCGTTCGTCCAGGAGAACATGACCTGGAAGATCGGTGTCTGGTCGAGACGCCGCGGCGGCGCCGCGATCTCGACCACCTGCTCGAAGGGCAGGTCCTGGTGGTCCTGGGCGCCCAGCGCCGCGGCGCGGACCCGGGCGAGGAGCTCGGTCAGGCCAGGTGCGCCCGATAGATCGATGCGCAGCGCCAGCGTGTTGACGAAGAAGCCGATCAGATCCTCGACCTCGCGCCGGCCGCGGTTGGCCGTGACGGTGCCGATGACAAGATCGTCCTGGCCCGACAGCCGGGCGAGGACCGCCGCCCAGGCGGCGAGCAGGGTCATGAACAGGGTGGTGCCGTGCTCCTGGCTGACTCGCTCGAGTCCGTCTGTCAGCTCGGCGTCGAGGCGGATGGCGACGAAGTCTCCGGCGAACGACTGCTCTGCCGGCCGCGGTCGATCGGTGGGCAGCTCGAGCAGGGCCGGCGCGTCGGCCAGGGTGCGCCGCCAGTAGTCGACCTGCGTCTCGAGCCTGTCGCCGGACAGCCACTGGCGCTGCCAGGCGGCGTAGTCGGGGTACTGGATGGCGAGCGGGGGCAGCGGGTCGAGCACGTCCCGGTCGGCCCGACCCGTCGCGAACGCGCGGTAGAGCGCGCCGAGCTCGCGGGTGAGCACGCTCATCGACCACCCGTCCGAGACGATGTGATGCTGGGTGAGCAGGAGGACGTGCTCCTCGGGACCGAGCCGGATGAGCCGTCCGCGGATCAGTGGTCCGCGCTCGAGGTCGAACGGCGCCTCGGCCTCGTGCTCGGACAGCTCCTCCAGCCGCTCGGCCGCCCGCGGCTCGTGCTCGAGAACGTGCTCCACGAGGGCGAAGCCGCACGTGTCCGGCAGGAGCTCTATCCGAGGTGCCCCGCCGACCGACACGAAGACGCTGCGCAGCGCCTCGTGACGCGCCATGAGGCGGTCGAGGCTCCGGCGCAGCGCGTCGGTATCGAGGGCGCCCGACAGGCGCATGCCCATCGGCATGTGGTAGGTGGCGCCGGCCCCGAGCTGGGCCAGGAACCAGAGCCGCTGCTGGGCAAACGACAGGGCCAGCGGGCCCTCGCGCGAGACCCGGCCGATGGGAGGCAGCGCGCGGGCTCCGCGACGGTCGAGAGTCGTGGCGATCGCCTCGGCCAGGGCAGCCAGGGTGGGCCGGGTGAAGATCGCGGTCAGCGGCAGCTCGACGCCCAGGGCCTCGGAGAGCCGGCTCTGCAGCCGCACGGCGAGGAGCGAATGACCGCCGAGCTCGAAGAAGCCGTCGCGACGGCCAATCCGATCGAGGCCGAGGAGCTCGGCCCACAGCCCGGCCAGGGTCTCCTCGATGGTCTCCCTCGGGCGCGTGGTAGTCCCGCGCGAACACCGCCTCACCGTCGGGGGCGGGCAGCGCCGCGCGGTCGACCTTGCCGGTCCGGGTGGAGGGCAGCGCCTCGAGCCGGACGAACGCCGACGGCACCATGTACTCGGGCAGTCGATCGGCCAGGTGGCGGCGCAACGTTGCGACCAGATCGTCCGCCGGGTCGCCGGCCGCCGTGGTGGTCACGTAGGCCACCAGGCGCACGCTGTCCCCGGCATGGTCGCGCGCCACCACCACCGCCTCGCGTACCGTCGGGTGCTCGGACAGTCGGGCCTCGATCTCGCCGAGCTCGATCCGGTAGCCGCGGACCTTGATCTGATGATCGGTCCTGCCCAGGAACTCGAGGTTGCCGTCGGCCAGGTACCGGGCCTGGTCGCCCGTGCGGTAGATGCGCGCGCCCGGCTCGGGGGCGAACGGATCGGCGACGAATCGCTCGCGCGGTCAGCTCCGGCCGGTCGAGGTAGCCGCGCGCCACGCAGGCTCCGCCGATGTAGAGCTCGCCCACCGCGCCGAGCGGCACCGGCTCGCCGTGCTCGTCGAGGAGGTAGATTCGCGTGCCGGCGATCGGTCGGCCGATGGGCGGCAGGTCCGGCCATGCGGTCGCATCGGCGGGCAGCTGGGATGCCGTGGCGACGTGGGTCTCGGTCGGGCCGTACTGGTTGACCAGGCGCGGGACGTTCGCCTCGCCGCTGGCCCCGCCGGCGGAACCGAACCACGCCCTCACCGCGTCGCTGGCGATGAGCTGCTCGCCGGCGGTGATCACCTCGCGCAGGGCGAGCCGCGACGCGGCGGGCTCGCGCGCGGCGGCGGCCAGGGCCTGGAAGGCAGCGAAGGGCAGGAACAGGCGCTCGATCCGATCGCGTGACAACAGCTCGAGCAGGGCCGCCGGATCGCGTCGGGTGTCCTCGTCGGTGAGCACGACGGTGCCGCCCGATGCCCAGGTCGAGAACATCTCCTGCGAGGAGACGTCGAAGCTGAGCGCGGACAGCTGCAGCGTGCGCAGACCCCGCGCCGACGAGCGCACCTGATAGGCGAAGAGGTTGGCCAGGACGCTGTGCGGCATGGCCACGCCCTTGGGCAGCCCGGTCGACCCGGACGTGTACGTGACGCAGGCCAGATGAGCCGGGGTGAGGCCGGCCACGTCGGGCCCGCCGTCGAGCTCAGCTTCGAGCGGTGCTGTCTGCGCCGGGGTGCACTGCTCGCCGAGCGCGAGCACGGGCCTGTCGCCGCACACCCCGGGTCCGAGCGCCTCCTGGCCTGCCGCGTCGCAGACGAGCAGCACCGGATCGGCGTCGCGCACCAGCTCCTCGAGCCGCTGGCGAGGATGGCCGGGCTCGAGCGGCAGGTAGGCGCCGCCGGCCTTGAGGATGCCGAGGAGGCCGACCACCTGATCGATCGATCGCCCGGCGCACAGAGCCACCGGGGCATCGGGCCCGACGCCGAGCGCGACAAGCTCGTGTGCGATCCGGTTGGCTCGCCGGTCGAGGTCGGCATAGGAAAGCTCGAGGTCGCCGTGCACCAGCGCGATGGTCGCCGGCGTGCGCCGCACCTGCTCCTCGAACAGCCGGTGGATGAGGCACTCGTCCGGGCTCGCCGCCTCGGTCTGGTTCCAGGTGTCGACGACGAGCGCGCGCTCGGCCGGACCGATGACGCTCACGCGCGCGACCGGCCGATCGGCGTCCGCGACCAGGGCCCGCAGCGTCGCCACGAGGTAACCCCGGTGGCGCTCGATGGTGGCGGCGTCGAACACCGCCGTCGAGTAGCGGAATCCGCCGACAATCGCGCCGCCGTCCTCGCCCAGGCTGAGCTCGAGATCGAACCTCACGATGTCGGGTGGAGCGCCGGCCGGTCCGATGGTCAGGCCGGGCAGCGCCAGTCCGGGGCCGTCGGCGTTCTCCCAGGCGAACAGGACCTGGAAGACCGGGCTGTGGTCGAGGCGACGCGGCGGCGCGACGATCTCGACCACCTGCTCGAAGGGTAGATCTTGATGATCCTGAGCGCCGACGGCCGCCGTGCGCACGCGGGCCAGGAGCTCGGCCAGGCTCGGCTCGCCCGACAAATCGATGCGGAGCGCCAGGGTGTTGACGAAGAAGCCAATCAGACCCTCAATCTCGCGGCGGCTGCGGTTGGCCGTGGGCGTGCCGATGACGACGTCGTCCTGACCCGAGAGCCGGCCGAGCACCGCCGCCCAGGCGGCCAGCACGGTCATGAAGAGCGTCGTGCCTCGCTCCTGGCTGATCCGCTCGAGCCCGCGAGTCAGCTCGGAATCGATGTGGACGGGGACGAAGCGGCCCGCAGAGGACTGCTCGCCCGGCCGCGGACGATCGGTCGGCAGCTCCAGCAGCGCCGGGGCCCCGGCCAGGTTCCGCCGCCAGTAGTCAACCTGCGCCTCGAGCCTGTCGCCCGAAAGCCACTCGCGCTGCCACGCGGCGTAGTCGGGATACTGGATGTCGAGAGGTGGCAGCGGGTCGAGCGCATCGTCTCCGCCCGCGGCGAACGCGCCGTACAACGCGGCGAGCTCCCGGGTGAACACGCCCATCGACCACCCGTCCGAGACGATGTGGTGCTGGGTCAGCAAGAAGACGTGCTCCTCGGGCCCGAGCCGGACGAGCCGTCCGCGGATCAGGGGGCCGCGCTCGAGGTCGAACGGCGCGTGCGCCTCTTCACCGCACAGCTCTTCCAGCCGCTCGGCCGCCCGGGGCTCGTGCTCGAGGTCCTCTTCGACGAGCGCGAAGCCGCAGCCTTCCGGCAGGATCTCGACCTGGGGCGCCCCGCCGACCGAGACGAACACGCTGCGCAGCGCCTCGTGTCGCGCCACCAGGCGGTCAAGGCTCCGGCGAAGCGCGTCCCGGTCGAGCGCGCCGGAGAAGCGCATGCCGATCGGGATGTGATAGGTGGCGCCGGCTCCGAGCCGGGCCAGGAACCACAGGCGCTGCTGGGCGAAAGACGGCGCCAGCGGGGCCTCGCGCGGGACGCGGCCGATCGATGGCGCCGGCGGGCCCTGCACTCCGCTCCGCAGCGCGCCGATGGCCTCGGCCAGGGCAGCCAGGGTGGGCCGGGCGAAGAGCGTCGTCAGCGGCAGCTCCACCCCGAGCGCCTCGTAGAGCCGGCTGTGCAGCATCACCGCCAGGAGCGAATGGCCGCCGAGCTCGAAGAAGTGATCGCTGCGACCGACCCGCGGAAGACCGAGGAGCTCGGCCCAGAAGCCCGCCAGGGCCTCCTCAATCGGTCCCTCGGGGGCCTCGTAGCCGCGCGCGAGCACCGCGTCGCCACCTGGTGCGGGCAGCGCCTCTCTGTCGAGCTTCCCGTTCGGGGTGAGCGGCAGCGCGTCGAGCACGACGAAGGCCGACGGCACCATGTAGTCGGGTAGCTGCTCTTCCAGAAACGCTCGCACCGGCTCCACCGACAGGATCGATGGCACCCGGACGTTCGACCCGGCTCGACCGTTCGACCTGGCTCGACCATTCGCTCCCTGGCCGTTCGACCTCGCTCGACCGTTTGCTCCGCGTCGCGCATAGAGGTAGTGGACGTTCTGATCCGCGTCCAGCGACCAGTCCTTCTCGACGGTGAGATCGAATCCGTGATCGCGGAAGAGCTCCGACACGCGCTCGAGGCGACCGGCGGTGTCGTGTAGCTCGAGCGAGACCTGGGAGATCCTCGCCCAGTCGGCGTCACGCACGCCGAGCAGGACGTCCTCTTCCGCCTTCTCGACGTTGATCTTGAGCCAGTCAATCCGTTCGACGCCCTCCTCCGCAATGACGTCCGACAGCGTCCTCAGCTGGATGGTCGTCGTCTCGCTGGAGAACCGGTCGTCGAGCAGCTGCTCGAGGAGCTGATCTCCAGCCCCGGTCAGCTGTGCGGCGCCGCCGGCTGCGCCTTCCTTGCGCAGAAATGAACGGACCAGCGCCTTGTCCTCTGCCGCGTCGGCGTAGAGGCCGGACATGAACGAGAACTTCGGGTAGTACGAGAACGACGCGGTGGCCGGCGTGCTGGAGAGGCCGAAGTCGAACAGGCGCGCATCGCAGCCGTGGAGCTCGACATTCCTGCGCAGGATCTCGAAGAGGATCGGGCTCGGCTCGAAGCAGTAGAACCGCGCGTTCCGGTTCCTCGAGTGCGCCCACAGGAGAAACATCCCGATGTTCGATCCCACGTCGAAGATGCAGCTGTCGTCGCTGCTGTTGATTCCATGCTTCGCGTAGGACTCGTTGACGAAGATGTCCCTGTACAGGAAGTCGGTCTCGTTCCTGTTGAGATGGGCGACCACCAGATCGTTGGGGAGCCTGTATGTCCGGGTCCCGTCGACACTCGGCGCGTCCTGCGCCGCCGGCACCACGTACGCCACCAGGCGCCTGTCTCCGGGGGCGTCATCGCGCGCGACGACGACCGCCTCGCGCACCGCGGGGTGCTCGCACAGGCGGGCCTCGATCTCGCCCAGCTCGATGCGGTAGCCGCGCACCTTCACCTGGTTGTCGGTGCGGCCCAGGAACTCGAGGTTGCCGTCGGGCAGGTGGCGGGCCAGGTCGCCGGTGCGGTACATGCGCGCGTCGGGCTCGGCGCTGAACGGGTCGCGGACGAAGCGCTCGGCGGTCAGCTCGGATCGGTCGAGGTAGCCGAGCGCGACGCCGGCTCCGCCGATGGCGATCTCGCCGGCCGCGCCCCGCGGCACCGGACCGCCGTGCCGGTCCAGGAGATAGATGCGCGTGTTGGCGATCGGCCGGCCGATCGGGACGCTGCGGGCCGGGTCCGGCTCGTCGGTCAGCTCGTACGAGGTCGCGAACAGCGTTGTCTCGGTCGGTCCGTAGGTGTTGACCAGGTGCTGCGGCCGGCCGTGGCTCCAGACCCGCGCGAGCACCCGCGGATCGACCACGTCGCCGCCGATGATGAGGGTGCGCAGGCGCCGGAACGCGCCTTCCATCCGCGGCGCGATGCGGTTGAAGAGCCCGGTGGTCAGCGACAGGACGGTGACCGCCTGCTCGTCGAGGGACCGCGCGAACCTGGCCGGGTCGAGCACCGTCGCTCGATCGACAACCACCATGCGGCCACCGGTCAGAAGCGGTGCCCACACGTCCATGGTGCTGGCGTCGAAGGCCGGGTTGGATACGAAGGCGATCCGATCGCTGGCGCTGAAGGCGGCGTAGCCGTTGTCGAACACCAGGCGAACGACCGCGCGGTGCGGGACCACCACGCCCTTGGGCGTGCCGGTCGAGCCGGACGTGTACATCACGTACGCCGGATCGTGGCTGGACACCGGTGAGGCCGGATCGCCCGGATCGGGCGCCGGGTCAGTCACGACCTCATCGATCGCCAGCGTCGCGACACCGATCGCGACATCGGCTTCCGTACCGACGGCAGCGTCGGCTCCGGTCAGCACCAGCCGGGCTGCGCAGTCGGCGACCATCCACGCCTTGCGCGCCGCCGGGGCGCGCGGATCCAGCGGCACGTAGGCGGCGCCGGCCTTGAGGATGGCCAGCTCCGCCACCACGAGGGCCCGGCTGCGCTCGGCCAGGATGGCGACGCGGTCGCCGGGACGGACGCCCTCCTCGATGAGCCTGTGAGCCAGGATATTGGCCTGCCGGTCGAGCTCGGCGTAGGAAAGCTCGACCTCGCCGTTGACAAGAGCGATCGCCTCCGGCGTGCGCCGCACCTGATCGGCGAAGAGCTGGTGGATGCATCGATCGCCCGGGTACGGCGCCTCGGTCTGGTTCCATGTGTCGACGAGGAGCGCGCGCTCGGCCGGACCGAGAAGCTCGACGCGCGCGACCGGCTGGCCGGCGTCTGCGACGAGGGCGCGCAGCGTCGCCACCAGGTAGCCCCGGTAGCGTTCGATGGTTGCGGCGTCGAACAGCGCGCTGGCGAAGTGGAAGCCGCCCGCGATCGAGCCGCCCCGTTCGCCCAGGATGAGCTCGAGATCGAACTTCGCCGTGTCGGCCGGGGCGGCGACCGGCTCGGCGCGGAGGCCGGGCCAGTCGAAGCAGGCCTCGTCGCCAGCGCTCGCCCAGGCGAACATGACCTGGAACACCGGCGTCCGGTGCAGGTGCCGCGGCGGCGCCACGACCTCGACCACCTGCTCGAAGGGCAGGTCCTGGTGGTCCTGGGCGCCCAGCGCCGCGGCGCGGACCCGGGCGAGGAGCTCGGCCAGGCTGGGCTCGCCCGATAGATCGATGCGCAGCGCCAGCGTGTTGACGAAGAAGCCGACAAGGCCCTCGACCTCGCGGCGGCCGCGGTTCGCCGTGGGCGTGCCGATGACCAGATCGTCCTGGCCCGACAGCCGGGCGAGGACCGACGCCCACGCGGCCAGCAGGACCATGAACAGGGTGGTGCCGTGCTCCTGGCCGACTCGCTCGAGCCCACGGGTCAGCTCGGCGTCGAGGTGCACGGCGACGAAGTCCCCGGCGAACGACTGCTCTGCCGGCCGCGGTCGATCGGTGGGTAGCTCGAGCAGGGCCGGTGCGTCGGCCAGCGTCCGCCGCCAGTAGTCGACCTGCGCCTCCAGCCTCTCGCCCGACAGCCACTCGCGCTGCCAGGCGGCGTAATCGGGATACTGGATGGCGAGCGGGGGCAGCGGATCGAGCACATCGTCGCCGCCGCCGGCCGCGAACGCGCGGTAGAGCGCGCCGAGCTCGCGGGTGAGCACGCCTATCGACCACTCGTCCGAGACGATGTGATGCTGGGTGAGCAGGAAGACATGCTCCTCGGGCCCGAGCCGGATGAGCCGCCCGCGGATCAAGGGTCCCCGGCCGAGGTCGAACGGCGCGTGGGCCTCGCGGCGCAACAGCTCGTCCAGCCGCCGCTCCGCCTCCGGCTCGGACGTCAGCTCGTCCTCCACCAGGTCGAAGCCGCAGTCCTCCGGCAGGAGCTTTATCTGGGGTGCCCCGCCGACCGACACGAACACGCTGCGCAGCGCCTCGTGACGCGCCACGATGCAGTCCAGGCTCCGGCGAAACGCGTCGGTGTCGAGGGCGCCGAACAGCCGCATGCCCATCGGTAGGTGATACGTGGTGCCGACTCCGAGCTGAGCCAGGAACCACAGCCGCTGCTGGGCAAAGGAGAGGGCCAGGGCGCCTTCGCGCGAGACCCGGCCGATGGGAGGCAGCGCGCGGACGCCGCTCCGGTCGAGAGTCGTGGCGATGGACCCGGCCAGGGCAGCCAGGGTGGGCCGGGTGAAGATCGCGGTCAGCGGCAGCTCGACGCCCAGGGCCTCGGAGAGCCGGCTCTGCAGCCGCACGGCGAGGAGAGAATGCCCGCCGAGCTCGAAGAAGCTGTCGCGACGGCCCACGCGAACGAGGCCGAGCAGCTCGACCCAGAGCGCAGCCAGAGTCTCCTCGATGGTCCCCTCGGGCGCCTGGTAGTCCCGCGCGAACACCGCCTCACCGTCGGGGGCGGGCAGCGCCGCGCGGTCGACCTTGCCGGTCCTGGTGGAGGGCAGCGCCTCGAGCCGGACGAACGCCGACGGCACCATGTACTCGGGCAGTCGATCGGCCAGGTGGCGGCGCAGCGTCGCGACCAGATCGTCCGCCGGGTCGCCGGCCGCCGTGGTGGTCACGTAGGCCACCAGGCGCACGCTGTCCCCGGCATGCTCGCGCACCACCACCACCGCCTCGCGCACCGTCGGGTGCTCGGACAGGCGGGCCTCGATCTCGCCGAGCTCGATCCGGTAGCCGCGGACCTTGATCTGATGATCGGTCCTGCCCAGGAACTCGAGGTTGCCGTCGGACAGGTGGCGGGCCTGGTCGCCGGTGCGGTACATGCGCGCGCCCGGCTCGGGGCCGAACGGATCGGCGACGAATCGCTCGGCGGTCAGCTCCGGGTCGAGGTAGCCGCGCGCCACGCAGGCTCCGCCGATGCAGAGCTCGCCCACCGCGCCGAGCGGCACCGGCTCGCCGTGCTCGTCGAGGAGGTAGACGCGGGTGCCGGCGATCGGTCGTCCGATCGGCGGCAGGTCTGTCCACGAGGTCGAATCGGCGGGCAGCTGGCAGGCGGTGGCGACGTGGGTCTCGGTCGGGCCGTACTGGTTGACCAGTCGCGGAACGTTCGCCTCGCCGCTGGCCGCGCCGGCGGAGCCGAACCACGCCCTCACCGCGTCGCTGGCGATGAGCTGCTCGCCCGCGGTGATCACCTCGCGCAGGGCGAGCCCCGACGCGGCCGGCTCGCGCGCGGCGGCGGCCAGGGCCTGGAAGGCAGCGAAGGGCAGGAACAGGCGCTCGATCCGATCGCGTGACAGCAGCTCGAGCAGGGCCGCCGGATCGCGTCGGGTGTCCTCGTCGGTGAGCACGACGGTGCCGCCCGATGCCCAGGTCGAGAACATCTCCTGCGAGGAGACGTCGAAGCTGAGCGCGGACAGCTGCAGCGTGCGCAGGCCCGGCGCCGACGAGCGCACCTGATAGGCAAAGAGGTTGGCCAGGACGCTGTGCGGCATGGCCACGCCCTTGGCCCGCCCGGTCGACCCGGACGTGTACATGACGCAGGCCAGATGAGCCGGGGTGAGGCCGGCCACGTGAGGCCCGCCGTCGAGCTCAGCTTCGAGCGAAGCTGTCTGCTCCGAGTTGCGCTGCTCGCCGAGCGCGAGCACGAGCCTGTCGCCGCACAGCCCGGGTCCGAGCGCGTCCTTGCCCGAGGCGTCGCAGACAAGCAGCACCGGGTCGGCGTCGCGCACCAGCTCCTCGAGCCGCTGGCGGGGATGGCTGGGCTCGAGCGGCAGGTAGGCGCCGCCGGCCTTGAGGATGCCGAGGAGGCCGACCACCTGATCGATCGATCGCCCGGCGCACAGAGCCACCCGGCCATCGGGCCCGACCCCGAGCGCGACAAGTCGATGTGCGATCCGGTTGGCTCGCCGGTCGAGCTCGGCGTAGGAGAGCTCGAGGTCGCCGTGCACCAGCGCGAGGCTCGCCGGCGTGCACCGCACCTGCTCCTCGAACAGCCGGTGGATGAGGCACTCGTCTGGGCTCGCCGCCTCGGTCTGGTTCCAGGTCCCGAGCACGAGGCTTCGCTCCGCCGGGCCGATGAGGTCGACCCTGGCGGCTCGCTGGTCGGCATCGGCGACCAGAGCCCGAAGCGTCGCCACCAGGTAGTCGCGGTGGCGCTCGACGGTGGCGGCGTCGAAGAGCGCGGTCGAGTAGAGGAGCCCGCCGGCGATCGAGCCCTCGTCCTCGCCCACGCTCAGCTCGAGGTCGAACCTTACGATGTCGTACGGACCGCCCGCGCGCTCGACGCTCAGGCCGGGCAGGTCGTCGAGCTCGCCCCCTTCCCGGTTCTGCCACGCGAACAGGACCTGGAACACCGGGCTGTGGTCGAGGCGGCGCGGCGGAGAGACGATCTCGACCACCTGCTCGAAGGGCAGGTCCTGGTGGTCCTGGGCGCCGAGCGCCGCCGTGCGGGCGCGGGCCAGGAGCTCGGCCAGGCTCGGCTCGCCCGACAGATCGATGCGAAGCGCGAGCGTGTTGACGAAGAAGCCGATGAGGTCCTCGAGCTCGCGGCGGCCGCGGTTGGCCGTGGGCGTGCCGATGACGACGTCGTCCTGGCCCGAGAGCCGGGCGAGGACCGCCGCCCAGGCGGCGAGCACGGTCATGAACAGGGTCGTGCCGTGCTCCTGGCTGATCCGCTTGAGCCCGCCTGTCAGCTCGGCGTCGATGTGCACGCCGACCGAGCCACCGGCGAACGACTGCTCCGCCGGCCGCGGTCGATCGGTCGGTAGCTCGAGCAGCGCGGGTGCGCCGGCCAGGTTCCGCCGCCAGTAGTCGACCTGCGCCTCGAGCCTGTCGCCCGAAAGCCACTCGCGCTGCCACGCGGCGTAGTCGGGATACTGGATGTCGAGCGGCGCCAGCGGATCGACATCGTCCCGGCCGGCCGCGAACGCGCGGTAGAGCGCGCCGAGCTCCCGGGTGAGCACGCCCATCGACCACTCGTCCGAGACGATGTGGTGCTGGGTGACAAGGAAGACGTGGTCGTCGGGCCCGAGGCGGATGAGCCGCCCGCGGATCAAGGGTCCGCGCTCGAGGTCGAACGGCGCGTGCGCCTCCCGGCGGCACAGCTCCTCCAGCCGCTCGGCCGCCCGGGGCTCGTGCTCGAGGTCCTCTTCGACGAGCGCGAAGCCGCAGTCTTCCGGCAGGAGCTCGACTTGGGGCTCGCCGCCGACCGAGACGAACACGCTGCGCAGCGCCTCGTGACGCGCCAGCAGGCGGTCGAGGCCCCGGCGAAGCGCATCCGCGTCGAGGGCGCCGCGAAGGCGCAACCCCATCGGTACGTGATAGGTGGCGCCGGCTCCGAGCCGGGCCAGGAACCACAGCCGCTGCTGGGCAAACGACGGCGCCAGCGGGGCCTCGCGCGAGACGCGGCCAATGGATGGCGGCAGCGCCTGGACCCCGCTCCGGGCCACGATCGCGCCGATCGCCCCGGCCAGCCTGGCGAGGCTGGGCTCGGCGAACAGCGTCGTCACCGGCACCTCGACGCCGAGCGCCTCGGAGATGCGGTTCAGCAGCCGCACCGCCAGGAGCGAGTGGGCGCCGAGATCGAAGAAGTCATCGTGGCGACCGACTCGATCGAGGCCGAGGAGCTCGGACCAGAGCGCAGCCAGCATCTCCTCGAGCTCGCCTTCGGGCGCCTGGTAGACGCGCTGGAACACCGCCTCGTCGTCGGGCGCGGGGAGCGCGCCGCGGTCGAGCTTGCCGTTCGGGGTCGTGGGCAGCGCCTCGAGCCGGACGAACGCCGACGGCACCATGTAGTCGGGCAGTCGATCGGCCAGGTGACCGCGCAGCGTCGCGACGAGCTCGCCGGGCGCCACGCCGGTCGGCGAAGCACCATCGACGGATATCGCATCGTCGCCCTCGCCGGCCGCGGTCGTGACGTACGCGACCAGGCGCCTGTCACCGGTCCCCTCGCGCGCGATCACCACTGCCTCGCGCACGGCCGGGTGGTCGCGGAGCCGCGTCTCGATCTCACCGAGCTCGATCCGGTAGCCGCGCAGCTTCACCTGGTGGTCCCTCCTGCCAAGGAACTCGAGATTGCCGTCGGGCAGGTAGCGGGCCAGGTCGCCGGTGCGGTACATGCGCGCGCCCGGCTCGCGGCTGAACGGGTCGGCGACGAACCGCTCAGCTGTCAGCTCGGGCCGGTCGAGATACCCGCGGGCGAGACCGCCTCCGCCGATGGTACAGCTCTCCGGCCGCGCCGCGCGGGACCGGGGCCCCATGATCGTCCAGCAAGTAGACGCGCGCGCCGGCGATCGGGCGCCCGATGGTCTCCGCGGCGCCCTCGCCACGAGCCCGCGTCGCAGAGGTGGCCGCGACCGTGGTCTCGGTCGGGCCATATGTATCGAGCACCGCCTCGACATGGCCGAGCTGGTAGATCTGCCGGACGAGATCCTGCGCGAGCCGCTCGCCGCCGAGCACGACGTACCTCACCGAGCGGGGCAGCGACCTCGACGCGACAAGGTTTGCCATCACCGACGGGACCGTGTCGAGGAGGACGACCTCGTCGCGCCGCGGCGCCGTCGTCAGCGCGAGGGCGTCGGCGGCCAGGATGAGCCGCCCGCCGCGACACAGCGTGCCGAAGATCTCCTCGACCGACACATCGAAGCTGATCGACGCACCGGCGAGCACCCCGTCGAACGCATCGTCGGGCAGCGCCTGACCGAACCAGGTCAGGTACGCGGATGCGCTCCGGTGCTCGACGAGTACGCCCTTGGGACGCCCGCTCGAGCCGGAGGTGTAGATGACGTACGCCAGGCTGGCCGCGCGAGCCGGCGCGAGACGCTGCGCAGGCTCGCTCGCCACGCTGGCCCCGCCGTCCAGGATGACCTGCGGCACCGCGCCCGGGACGCGTCCGGCCGTCGCGCGATCTGGTCACGACGACGCGGACGCGGCTGTCGTTGACGATGAAGTCGAGGCGCTCGGTCGGATGGCTCGGGTCGAGCGGGACGTAGGCGCCGCCCGCCTTCAGGATCCCGAGCAGCGCCACCACCATCCGCACGGACCGTTCCAGGCACAGCCCCACCGGCACCTCCGGTCCCACACCGTGCCGTCGCAGGTGCCGGGCCAGCTGGTTGGCGCGCCCGTCCAGCTCGGCGTAGGTCACCTCCTCGTCGCCGCACACGACCGCCACCGCGCCCGGGCGCCTGTCCACCTGCTGCTCGAAGAGCTGGTGGATGCACCGGTCGCGTGGAGCCGGCGCGCCGATCTCGTTCCATGCCTCGACCAGGAGCGCGCGCTCGGCCGCATCGAGGAGATCGACGCGCGCGACCGGCTGCTCCGCGTCGGCGACCAGGGCGCGCAGCGTCGCCACGAAGTAGCCGCGGTGGCGCTCGATGGTCGCGGCATCGAACAGCGCGCTGGCGTACGCGAGGGCGCCGACGATCGAGCCGTCGGCCTCGCCGAGGTTGAGCTCGAGGTCGAACTTCACCGTGTCGGTCGCGCCGCCGGCCGACTCGACAGCGAGGCCCGGCAGATCGAGCGCGGTGCCCGCGTGGTTCTGCCACGAGAACATCACCTGGAAGAGCGGCGTGCTGGTCGAGGCGCCGCGGCGGGGCCGCAGATCCTCGACCAGCTGCTCGAAGGGCAGGTCCTGGTGGGCCTGGGCGCCCAGCGCCGTCGGCGCGGACCCGGGCGAGGAGCTCGCGGAAGGCTGGGCGCGCCCGAGAGATCGACGCGCAGCGCCAGCGTGTTGACGAAGAAGCCGATCAGGTCCTCGACCTCGCGTCGGCCGCGGTTGGCCGATGGCGGTGCCGATGACCACATCGTCCTGGCCCGACAGCCGGGCGAGCAGCGCCGCCCAGGCGGCGAGCAGGGTCATGAACAGGGTGGTGCCGTGCGCCTGGCTCACGCGCTCGAGCCGCGCTGGTCAGCTCGGCGTCGAGGTGGATGGTGACGCGTCGCCCCGCGAACGACTGCTCTGCCGGCCGCGGTCGGTCGGTGGGCAGCTCGAGCAGCGGCCGGCGCGCCGGCCAGGGTTCGCCGCCAGTAGTCGACCTGCGTCTCGAGCCTGTCGCCGGACAGCCACTCGCGCTGCCAGGCGGCGTAGTCGGCGTACTGGATGGCGAGCGGCGGCAGCGGATCGCGTGCACGTCGCCGCGCCGCTCCGCCGGCCGCGAAGCGCCGTAGAGCGCGCCGAGCTCGCGCGTGAGCACGCCCATCGACCAGCCGTCCGAGACGATGTGGTGCATGGGTGAGCAGGAAGCACGTGCTCCTCGGGCGCGAGCCGGATGAGCCGCGCGCGGATCAGCGGTCCGCGCGCGAGGTCGAAGGGCTCGCTGGGCCTCCTGACGGCGCAGCTCGTCCAGCCGCCGGGCCGCCTCGGGCGTGGACGTCAGATCGTCCTCGAGCAGGTCGAAGCCGCTGCCTCCGGCAGGAGCTCCACGCGCGGCTCGCCGCCGACCGACACGAACGCGCTGCGCAGCGCCTCGTGACGCGCGACCAGGCAGTCCAGGCTCGCGGCGAAGCGCGTCCGTGTCGAGGGCGCCGAGAAGCCGCATGCCGATCGGCATGTGATAGGTCGGTGCCGGCCCCGAGCTGGGCCAGGAACCAGAGCCGCTGCTGGGCGAAGGACAGGGCCAGGGCGCCCTCGCGCGAGACACGGCCGATGGGCGGCAGCGCGCGGACGCCGCTCCGCGTCGACGAGCCGCGCCGATCGCCCCGGCCAGCGCAGCCAGGGTGGGCCGCGGCGAACAGCGCGCGCAGCGGCAGCTCGACGCCCAGGGCGCCGCGGAGCGCGCGGCTCTGCAGCCGCACGGCCAGGAGCGAGTGGCCGCCGAGCTCGAAGAAGTTGTCGTGACGGCCGACTCGCTCGAGGCCGAGCAGCTCGGCCCAGAGGGCGGCCAGGGTCTCCTCGATGTCGCCCTGCGCGGCGCCTCGTACGGTCGCGCCCGCACCGCCTCGCCGTCGGGCGCCGGCAGCGCCTTGCGGTCGAGCTTGCCGTGGGGGTCAGCGGCAGCGCGTCGAGCCGCACGAACGCCGACGGCACCATGTAGTCGGGCAGCGACTCGGCCAGGTGCCGGCGCAGCGCGGCGACCAGCTCGAGAGGATCGTCATCGGCATCCGCCTGGCCGGCGACGTAGGCGACCAGGCGCCGGTCGCCGGCGCGTCCTCGCGCGCGATCACCACCGCCTCGCGCACCGCCGGGTGCTCGGCAGAGCGCGCGCCTCGATCTCGCCGAGCTCGATGCGGAAGCCGCGCAACTTGACCTGGTGGTCGGTGCGGCCGAGGAACTCGAGGTCTGCCGTCGGCGACGATAGCGGGCCAGATCGCCGGTGCGGTACATCCGCGCCCCCGGCTCGCCGCTGAACGGATCGGCGACGAAGCGCTCGGCGGTCAGCTCCGGCGGTCGAGGTAGCCGCGCGCCACGCCGGCGCCGCCGATGTAGAGCTCCCCCGCGCACGCCCAGCGGCACCGGCTCGCCGTACCGCGTCGAGCACGTAGACGCGCGTGTCGGCGATGGGACGGCCGATCGGCACCGTTGCACCGTCGAGATCCACAGGGCACGGCCACGCGGTGGCACAGACGGTCGCCTCGGTCGGGCCGTAGGCGTTGAAAACCCGGGTCGCGCCGCGCAGGGCCACGATCGCAAGCGACGCGCGGCGCCTCACCTGCCGAGGACCAGGGTCTGCAGCGAGCTCGGAGCATCGAGGCCTGGCGACGCGTCGAGGAACGCGGGCGGCAAGGTCGCATGGGTGATGGCGTTCGCGCGCCAGGTAGGCCAGAAATGCATCCCTGTCGGTGCGCTGCTCCGCGGCCGGCAGATGCAGCGCGGCACCGGCCCCGAGCGCCATGATGATCTCCCAGACGCTCGCATCGAAGCTCGACGACGCGAACTGGACGACCCGGCTCGCGTGCCGAGACATCGAGGAGATCGATCTGCGCCTGCGCCAGGTTGACGACGCTGCGATGCTCGACCATGACCCCCTTGGGTCTGCCGGTGGAGCCGGAGGTGTAGATGACATAGGCCACGTGGGCCGATGTCAGGCCCGGCGCCTCGGGAGAGGAGTCGAGCTCGCGCTCCACCGGGACGCGATCCAGGGACGGGTCGTCGAGCGCCAGGATGGGGACCGCGTCGCGAGGAGCCCCGAGGGCCTCGCGGCCGCGGGCATCGCAGACGGCGAGCACCGGCGCGGCGTCGCGCAGCAGCTGCTCGAGCCGCTGGCGGGGATAGCTCGGATCGAGCGGCACGTAGGCGCCGCCGGCCTTGAGGATGGCGAGGAGTCCGACCACCATGCGCGGGTGGCGCTCGGTGCACAGCGCCACCCGGATATCCGGGCCGACGCCGAGCGCGATCAGCTGGTGGGCCAGGCGGTTGGCCTGCGCGGTCGAGCTCGGCGTAGGTCAGCTCGACGTCGCCTTGCGCCGCGGCGACGGCGTCGGGCGCGCGCCGGACGTGCTCCTCGAAGATCTGGTGGATGCAGCGCTCGCGCGGCGACACCGCCTCGGTCCGGTTCCACGTCTCGAGCACCAGCGTTCGCTCGGCCCGAGCGACGAGGTCGACCCGCGCGACCGGCCGGGCGGCGTCGCCGACCAGGGCGCGAAGCGCCGCGACGAGGTAGCCAGCGTGTCGCTCGACGGTGACGGCGTCGAACAGCGCGGTCGAGTAGCGAAGCCCGCCGACGATCGAGCCGCCCTGCTCGCCGAGGCCGAGCTCGAGATCGAACTTCACCGTGTCGAGTGCGAGGCCGGCAGGCTCGACGCGGAGGCCGGGCAGCTCGAGCCCCTCGCCACCTTCGTTCTGCCAGGCGAACATGACCTGGAAGATCGGGCTGTGGTCCAGGCGCCGCGGCGGCGCCGCGATCTCGACCACCTGCTCGAAGGGCAGGTCCTGGTGGTCCTGGGCGGCGAGCGCCGTCGCGCGCACGCGGGCCAGCAGCTCGGCCAGGCCGGGCGCGCCCGAGAGGTCGATGCGCAGGGCCAGCGTGTTGACGAAGAAGCCGATGAGCGTCCTCGACCTCGCGGCGGCCGCGGTTGGCCGATGGGCGTGCCGATGACCAGATCGTCCTGGCCCGACAGCGCGGGAGAGGACCGCCGCCCAGGCGGCGAGCACGGTCATGAACAGGGTCGTGCCGTGCTCGCTGGCTGACGCGCTCGAGCCCACGCGTGAGCTCGGCGTCGATGTGCACGGCGACGGTGTCGCCCGCGAACGACCGCTCCGCTCGGCCGCGGTCGGTCGGTCGGCAGCTCGAGCAGCCCCGGTGCGCCGGCCAGGTTGCGCCGCCAGTAGTCGACCTGCGTCTCCAGCCTGTCGCCGGACAGCCACTCGCGCTGCCAGGCGGCGTAGTCGGGGTACTGGATGCCGGGCGGCGGTAGCGGATCTCCTGCCCCGATGCGAACGCCCGGTACAGCGCGCCGAGCTCCGCGGACAAGGATTCCCATCGACCAGCCGTCCGAGACGATGTGGTGCTGGGTCAGCAAGAGGACGTGCTCGTCGGCGCCTCAGCCGGACGAGCCGACCGCGGATCAGCGGTCCTCGCTCGAGGTCGAACGGCGCGCGCGCTTCCTGCTCGGACAGCTCCACAAGTCGCTCGGCCGCCCGCGGCTCGTGCTCGAGATCATCTTCGACGAGGGCGAAGCCGCACGCGGGCGAGAGCAGCTGTACCTGCACTCCCCGTCGACCTCGACGAAGACGCGTGCGCAGCGCCTCGTGACGCGTCACCAGGCAGTCGAGGGCCCGCCGCAGGGCGTCGCGTGTCGAGGGCGCCGAGGATGCGCAGGCCCGCCGGCATGTGGTACGCGGCGCCGGCGCCGAGCCGCGCCAGGAACCACAGCCGCTGCTGGGCAAAGGACGGCACCAGCCTCCGCTCGCGCGAGACACGGCCGATGGGCGGCGGCGCGTGGCCGCCCTGCTCGGCGAGGATCGCAGCGACGGCGCCGGCCTGTCGGGCCAGCGTTGCCTGGGCGAAGAGCGTGGTCAGCGGCAGCTCCACACCAAGGGCCTCGAAGAGGCGGCTCTGAAGTCTCACGGCCAGGAGCGAGTGACCGCCGAGCTCGAAGAAGCTGTCGTGGCGGCCGACCCGCGCAAGGTCGAGGAGCTCGGCCCAGAGCGCGGCGAGTGTCTCCTCGATCGGGACCCTCGGGTGCTTCGTAGACCCGCGGCGAAGACCGACTCGCCGTCGGGCGCGGGCAGCGCCGCGCGGTCGAGCTTGCCGTTGGGGGTCAAGGGCAGCGCGTCGAGGCGCACGAACGCGGCCGGCACCATGTACTCGGGCAGTCGATCGGCCAGGTGATGGCGCAGCGCGGCCACGAGCTCGCCGGCCGCCAGGTCGGTCCCGGCCGCGCCCGTCACATAGGCGACCAGGCGTCTGTCGCCGGCCTCGCCGTCCGCGATCACCACCGCATCGCGCACGGCAGGGTGCTCGGCCAGGCGCGCCTCGATCTCACCGAGCTCGATGCGGTGGCCGCGGATCTTGATCTGGTGGTCGTTGCGGCCGAGGAACTCGAGATCGCCGTCGGCGTGGTAGCGGGCCAGGTCGCCGGTGCGGTACATGCGCGCGCCCGGCTCGTCGCTGAAGCGATCGGGGACGAAGCGCTCGGCGCTCAGCTGCGGCCGGTCGAGGTAACCGCGCGCGACGCCGGCTCCGCCGACGAACAGCTCTCCGACGGCGCCCCGCGGCACCGGCTCGCCGTGGCGATCGAGGAGATAGATGCGGAGGTCGCGGATGCGGCGTCCGATCGGGCTGCCGGGCCTGGCGGTATCGGCCCGGGTCAGCGGGCGATACGTGACATGCACCGTCGTCTCGGTGATGCCGTACATGTTGACCAGCTGACATGCCTGGTCGGGCTGGCTCGCGTACCAGCGCTCGAGGGTGCGCGGCTCGAGCGCCTCGCCGCCGAAGATGACGGTGCGCAGGCGACTGGCGGCGCCGCTGGCGGCCTGGGCCTCGATGAAGGGCGCGAAGGCGCTCGGCGTCTGGTTGAGGACGGTGACGCCGCGCTCGCAGACGAGGCGATGGAAGGCGGGCGCGGAGCGAGCGACGTCGCGCGGCACGATGACCAGACGTCCGCCGTGGGCGAGGGCGCCCCAGAGCTCCCACACCGAGAAGTCGAAGGCCAGCGAGTGGAACAGACACCAGACGTCGTGCTCGTCGAACCGATAGCAGGGCCGGGTGGCGTCGAACAGGCGCACAACCTGGGCGTGCTCGACCAGGACGCCCTTGGGGACGCCGGTCGACCCGGAGGTGTAGATGACGTAGGCGAGGTCGGACCCGCTCAGCCCCGCCACATCGGGATCGGCGTCGAGCGCGGGGTCTCCGGCGAGCGCCGCGATTCCGTCGGCCACCGGCTCCTCGATGGATGCGATCGGCGATGCGATCGGCGATGCCGGCGCGGCCACGTCTCCGAGCGCCTCGCGCCCCGCGGTGTCACAGAGCACGAGCGCCGGCGCGCAGTCTCGCACCAGCTCGACCAGACGCTCGCGCGGGTGTGCCGGATCGAGCGGCACGTACGCGCCGCCCGCCTTCAGGATGCCCAGGACCGCGACGACCATCCCCGCGTGCCGTTCGGTGCACAGCGCCACCAGCGAGCCGCGCCGGACCCCGGCCGCGATCAGCCGGTGAGCCAGACGGTTGGCCCGCCGGTCGAGCTCGCCATAGGACAGCTCGAGGTCGTCGTGCACCAGCGCGACCGCGTCCGGCGCGCGCCGCACCTGTTGCTCGAACAGCTGATGGATGAGGCGCTCGCCCGACTCACCCGAGGGGACCGCTTCGGTGCTGTTCCAGGTCTCGAGCAGGAGCGTTCGCTCGGCCGGATCGAGCAGATCGACGCGCAGGGCCGGCTGGTCGGCGTCGGCGACCAGGGCGCGCAGCGCCGCCACCAGGTAGCCCCGGTGGCGTTCAATCGTCGCGGCGTCGAACAGCGCGCTCGAGTAGAGGAAGCCGCCGACGATCGAGCCGTCGGCCACGCCCAGGCTGAGCTCGATGTCGAACTTGACGGCGTCGGGCGCACGGCCGGCCGGCTCGACGGTGAGGCCGGGCAGATCGAGCCCGGCCGCGTCGTGGTTCTGCCAGGCGAACATGACCTGGAAGATCGGGGTCTGGTCGAGGCGTCGCAGCGGTTCCGCGATCTCGACCACCTGCTCGAAGGGCAGGTCCTGGTGGTCCTGGGCGGCGAGCGCCGTCGCGCGCACACGGGCCAGGAGCTCGGCCAGGCTCGGCTCGCCCGACAGATCGACGCGCAGCGCCAGTGTGTTGACGAAGAAGCCGATGAGATCCTCGACCTCGCGGCGGCCGCGGTTGGCCGTCGGCGTGCCGATGACCAGGTCATGCTGGCCCGACAGCCGGGCCAGGACCGCGGCCCAGGCCGCGAGCACGGTCATGAACGCGGTCGTGCCGTGCTCGTGGCTCACGCGCTCCAGCCCGCGGGTCAGCTCGGCGTCGATGTCCACGGCGACGAAGCCGGCGGTGTACGACTGCTGGTCGGGTCGCGGTCGATCGGTGGGGAGCTCCAGCAGAGCCGGAGCGCCGGCCAGGGCGCCGCGCCAGTAGTCGACCTGAGCCTCGAGCCTGTCGCCGGACAGCCACCGGCGCTGCCAGGCGGCGTAGTCCGGGTACTGGATGACCAGCGGCGGCAGTGGATCGGCGCGGCCGGCCGCGAAGGCGCCGTAGAGCGCGTCGAGCTCGCGCGTGAAGACGGCCATCGACCACTCGTCCGAGACGATGTGGTGCTGGGTGAGCAGGAAGACGTGCTCCTCGGGCCCGAGCCGGATGAGCCGCCCGCGGATCACGGGCCCGCGCTCGAGGTCGAAGGGCGCGTGGGCCTCGAGCTCGGACAGCTTCTCCAGCCTCTCCGCCGCCCGCGGATCGTGCTCGAGGTCCTCCTCGACGAGCGCGAAGCCACACGTCTCCGGCAAGAGCTCTATCCGAGGTTCCCCGCCGGCCGACACGAAGACGCTGCGCAGCGCCTCGTGTCGCGCCACCAGGCGATCCAGGCTCCGCCGCCACGCGTCCCGGTCGAGTCCGCCGACGAGGCGCATGCCCATCGACATGTGATAGGTGGCGCCGGCTCCGAGCCGGGACAGGAACCACAGCCTCTGCTGGGCAAAGGACAGGGCCAGGGCGCCATCGCGCGCGACCCGGGCGATGGGCGCCGGCACCTGACCCCCGCTGCGGGCGAGAATCGCGGCGACTGCCTCCGCCTGCCGGGCCAGGACCGGCCGGGCGAACATTCCAGCCAGAGGAAGCTCCACGCCCAGCGAATCGAGCAGGCGGCTCTGCAGCCGCACGGCCACCAGCGAGTGGCCGCCCAGCTCGAAGAAGTGGTCGTTGCGACCGACCCGCGCGACTCCGAGCAGCTCGGCCCAGAGCGCCGCGAGGGTCTCTTCGATCGCCCCCTCCGGCGGCTCGTAGGCGCGCGTGACCGCCGCGTCGCCGTCGGGGGCCGGCAGCGCCTTCCTGTCGAGCTTGCCGTTCGGGGTGAGCGGCAGCGCCTCGAGCCGGACGAACGCCGACGGCACCATGTAGTCCGGCAGCGTCGCGGAGACATGCGCTCGCAACAGCGCCGCGCTCGCACCGTCGGCCTCGCCTGCCACCGTGTGATACGCGACCAGCCGGCCGGGCTCGGCACCGCCTCCTCGCAGCACCACGACCGCTTCCCGGACCGCCGGATGCTCGAGCAGCCGCGCCTCGATCTCGCCCAGCTCGATCCGGTAGCCGCGGACCTTTATCTGGTGATCGCTCCGGCCCAGGAACTCCAGCGCGCCATCGGGGAGATGGCGGGCCAGGTCGCCGGTCCGGTACATCCGCGCCCCGGTTTCCGGGCTGAACGCGTCAGGGACGAAGCGCTCCGCTGTCAGGTCCGGTCGATCGAGATAGCCCGACGCGACCCCGGCGCCGCCGACATGGAGCTCCCCCACGGCGCCGAGCGGCACCGGCTGTCCGTGCGCATCCAGCACGTAGACGCGGGTGTTGGCGATCGGGCGCCCGATCGGCAGACGAACGGCCTCCTCGTCGACGCCGGCGACCCGGTGGATGGTCGCGAAGGTCGTCCCCTCGGTCGGGCCATAGCAGTGAAGCAGCACGCCGGGCGGGTGGTTGCGGAGGACTCTTCTCGCCGCCGCCGGATCGACGACGTCGCCGCCGACCAGGAGCACGCGCAGGCGGCCCAGGACGTCACCCAGGAAGTCCACGACCTGCGAGAACAGCGCAGCGGTCAGGTGCAGAACGCTCACCTGTTGTCCCTGCACCGCGGCGCGCAGGGACTTCGCCTCGAGCACGTCGGCGCGCGAGACGATGACCAGACATGCGCCGTGCAGCAGCGGCGCCCAGACCTCCAGCGTGCTGATGTCGAAGGCCGGGTTGCCCACCCAGGCGACGCGGTCCTGCGCCGTGAAGTCGGTGTGGCCGCTGTCGAACACGAGCCGGTTGACCGCGCGGTGCGGGACCACGACACCCTTGGGCGTCCCGGTCGAGCCGGACGTGTACATCACATAGGCCGGCGCCTCGCTCGACAACGACAGATCGGGAGCCGAGCACGTCCCGGCGTTAACCGGCGCGACCTCGATACAGAGCACGCGAGCGGCGAGGTCGGCCGCCCCGTGATCGCCGATCTCGGCCAGCACCAGTCGAGCCGCGCAGTCGGCGACCATCCACGCCTGCCGCGCCGCGGGCGCCTGCGGATCGAGCGGAACGTAGGCGGCCCCGACCTTGAGGATGGCCAGCTGCGCCACCACGAGCGACACACCGCGCTCCAGCAGCGTGGCCACGCGGTCGCCGGGCGAGACGCCCTCCTCGATGAGCCGGTGGGCGAGCCGGTTGGCCCGCCGGTCGAGCTCGGCGTAGGAGAGCTCGACGTCGCCGTGCACCACCGCCGTCGCCGCCGGCGCCCGCCGCGCCTGCTCCTCGAAGAGCCGATGGATGCACCGATCGCGCGGATACGGCGCCCCGGTCGCGTTCCATGTGTCGAGCATGAGCGCTCGCTCGGCGGGCGTCAGGACGTCGATGCTCCGCACCGGCACCGGGCTCGTCGGTGCGCGCTCGAGCGCCTCGGCCAGCCCGTCGAGCGCCCGCTCCATGTACTCGCACACCCGCTCGGGCGCGACGGGCAGAGCGACCTGAGCGGTGAAGCCCAGGGCGTGGCCGAAGTCCTCGACCGACACGGCGAGGGGATAGTTGGTGCGCTCCTCGGAGCCGAGCCACTCCACCTCTGCGAGCGGATGGCGAGCCCGAGCAACGTCGTCATCGGTCGCGTCCCGCGCCGCGTGCGGGCGCTGGTGGCGATAGTTGAGGAGCGCGCTGAAGAGCGGCCGCGGCGCGGCCACTCCGCTGCAGCGCTGGGCCAGGGCCAGCGACGCGTGCTCGTGGCGCAGGAGCTCGGCAAGGACCGTGTGCGTGCGCCGGACGCTGTCCTCGACGGGGGTATCGTCGAGATCGAGCCGCATCGGCAATGTGTTGATGAACAGGCCCATCGCCCGGTCCGCGCCGGGCCCGGCGTGCATGCGCCCGAACAGCACCGTGCCGAAGACCACCTGCTCGCGCCCGCTCGCCCGCGCAAGCACCTGACCGAAGGCGAGGTGGCACAGGCTGGCCAGGCTGACTCCCAGGCGACGGGCCTGCGCCCGCAGCCGATCGTTGAGAGAGGCCGGCACGGTGCGGCGGGCCTCGCGCACGCCGGTGCCGTCGCGGTGAGCGTCGATCAGGCCAAACGGCGCGGTCGGCTCGTCGATGTCGCCGAGCAGCTCGCGAAAGAAGCGCTCGTGCTCCGCTTCGCTCAGGCCCAGTCGCGCCTGGGCGATGAGATTCCGGAACGGTTGCGGTGCCGGCAGCTGGTCGGCCCGTCCGGTCAGGATCGCGTTGACCTCGCCGTGGAGGATCTCCATCGTCGAGTGATCGCCGATGAGGTGGTGCTGGAGCTCGATCATCAACCAGCGCTCGCTGCCGGGCTCCCTGGCGATGACGAACTGAAAGAGCGGCGCCTTCGTCAGATCCATCCGGTAGCGGCGCGGATCGAAGCGCTGCGCCAGCTCCTGAGCAGGCGCGACCCCGCTGCCCCCGAGCTCCACCTCCGTGATCGAGAGCGGCGCCTTACGCCACACGACCTGCGTCGCCGCCGACTGCCCGTTCCACACGAACGCCGTGCGCAGGATGTCGTGCCGGTCCACGACCGCTTGCACCGCCGCGAGGTAACGATCCAGGAGCGAGCGGTCCGGGAAGGCCAGCCGGTTGGTCAGGAGATACGGATCGCCCGGGCCGCCCAGGATGTGATGGAACAGGATGCCCTCTTGCAGCGGAGAGAGCGCGTAGATGTCCTGGATGTTCGCCACGCCACCCGGCACCAGGGCGACGATGCGATCGATGTCAGCTTGTGTGAGCACTGCTGGACGACAGACGACAGCTCGAGGCCGGGGGCGAGGCGGCCGTGCAGCGGAACTGGCGCATCAGAGCACGCCATGTGCCACGCCCCGACGGCCGCAAGCTCGCGCACTCAGACACGTTGACGCTGCGACCGGTGTGTCTGGAACAGTTGCGTAGCTGTTGCACTGTCACAGAGAGAGCACGACGTCACGACCGGATCGGTCACCTGAACTGCTCGAACAGCCACTTGAAGACGAGACCGAGCGCCTTGCGCTCCACGGCGGTGGTCTCGGGATTCCAGACGTCCATGATCAGCACCGCTCGTCGCTCCGTGCTCCGGTTCCATGCCTCGTGCACGAAGCTGTGATCGAAGAGCAGGCACTTGCCCTCGTGCCAGGTGCGGTCCTCCTCGGCGACGCGGATGCCGCAGCCTTCGGGGATCACGAGGGCGAGGTGGAAGCTCAGCGTGAAGTTGTGCTGGTCACAATGCGGCGCGATGTGAGCGCCGGGTTCCAGGATCGAGAAATGCACCTCCGCGAGCTCGAACAGATGCGGCAGCAGATGGTCTTGCACGCACTTCATCGTCTCCGGAAAATGCTGGACGTTGTCCGGTACCTTCTCGCCGTGTTCGTAGAGATAGAGCGCCTTCCAGCCCTTGCGCCTCGCGTCGTGGCCATAGTCCACGAGCGAATCCACGACGGTCCACCGGGGAAGGAGCTCCTTCAGAATCTCGGCGTGGCGCTCCTCGAGCGCCCGCGCGGCGTCGCGGAGCGCGGCGTGGTCGCTCACGTCATGCCATGGCCGTGCCGTCAGCCCGGGCAGAATGTGCCTTCCGAGCTGATGCCGGCTTCGTCCCGCCCTGGCCGTCGGGTCGTCGGCGAGGTATCGCTGCACTCGCGACATGGATTCGACGCCATGCTTCTCCTCCAGCGCGCGCAGCTCCTCGCGGATCGTCGATGGAAACATGTCGAGCAACATCGGCCGTCATCGCATGCTCATCCCGTGCCCGAGGCGCGCGCGCGGCACGCTCCGCCGCAGACAGGATGATGCATGGCCGAAGCCATCCGGTACGAGGTCACGGGCGCGGTCGCCCGGATCACGATCGACCTGCCCGAGCATGACACCGCGCTCGGGCCGCCGGAGTGGCGCGCGCTGCAGGAGGCGATCGATCGCGCGTCCGCCGACGAGATCCGCGTGCTCGTGATCATGGGCGCGGGTGGATCGCTCTCCGCGAAAGGCGACGGAGCGGCGATCCTCCGCGATCTGCGCGAGCTGGCGGCGCCCAGCATCGCGCTGATCGACGGTCACGCGACCGGAGCAGGCCTCGCGCTCGCGCTCGCGTGCGACCTGCGCGTCGCGTCGAGCCGCGCCCGCTTCAGCGCCGCGCTCCAGCGCGGCACGGTCGCCGGCGATCTCGGCGGCGTCTCTCTCCTGCGGCACGTGATCGGCGCGCCGAGGGCGCTCGAGCTCCTGCTGCTGACCGAAGAGATCGACGCGGCGGAGGCGCTGCGCATCGGGCTGGTACACCGCGTGTACCAGGTTGACCTGTTCCAGGAACGTTGCGAGGAGATCATCGAGCGGGTCGCCGCGCTGCCGACAGCAGCCGTCGCGCTCACCAGCGCGCGGGCTCCACCGCGCCGCGCACACGGACCTCGCGACCGCCATCGAGGACGAGGCGGCCGCGCAGGCGCTCGTCGGCACGACCGACGACGCGGCAGAAGGCGTTCGCGCCTTTCTCGAGCGGCGAGCGCCGCGTTTTCGGGGACGGTGACCGACAGGCCGGCCGGCCGGCCTGTTACAACCGACTCTGTTACATGTAACAGACCTGAATCGCTGAGTTTTCCCTGATTCGATCGATGCGCGACGCGCTAGTCTAGGCGCGCATGAACGTCCGATGGAACGCGAAACGAGACGATGAGGTTGATCGGGGCGAGCCGGACGACAGCGGCGCGGCGAAGCCGGGGATCGATCGCGTCCTGACAGCGCTCGGCCGGTACGCGGTCAAGATCGACCACGTGGCGGTCGCGGTGCCCGACCTGGAGCAGTCGATCGCCTTCTACCAGCGGCTCGGGTTCGAGCTGGTCGAGCGGCGGCGGACCTCGGGCAACGAGACCGAGATGATGTCGGCGGTGCTGCGCGCCGGCGCGATCATCATGGTGCTGGTCCAGGGGACCGCGCCGGGATCGCAGGTGAGTCGCTACCTCGACAGCTACGGGCCCGGCGTGCAGCACATCGCCATCGAGGTGCGCGACGTCGAGAAGCTGCGGCGCGAGCTGTGCGACGCCGGCGTCGAGTTCAACACCAGCCTGATCCAGGGCCGCGGCATCCGCCAGGTCTTCACCGCGCGCGATCACGGCTCGGGCATGATGTACGAGTTCATCGAGCGCGAGACCAACGACGGCGACTTCACCGACGAGAGCGTGCGCGACCTGTTCGAGCAGCTCGAGCGCAAGGGCGCGTACTGAGGTCCGCCGTTCCGGCTCCGGACAACCCGCCCGTCCGCGTGTCCGCCGAGCGCCTGGCTGCGGCCATGCGGCCGGCTCTGGAAGCGCGCGCCGTGCCGGCCGAGCATGCCGAGCTGGTCGTGGACGGATTGATCGGCGCGTCGCTGCGCGGCATCGACACCCACGGCGTGCGGCTGTTCCCGGTCTACCTGGCCGAGCTCGACGGCGGCCGCGCCTGCGCCCGGCCGCGCCTGGAGTGGTCGGCGGCAGGAGGTGCGGGACGACGGCTCGACGCCGGCGGCGCGCTCGGGCTGGTGGCCGGCGCGCTGGCCGCGCGCGAGGCGGTGGCGCTGGCGCGGGCGCAGGGCGTGGCCGCCGTCTCGGTCGTCAACTCGAATCACTTCGGGGCGGCCTCCTGCACCACCATCGAGATGGCGAGGGCGGGCGCGGTCGGCCTTTGCTGCAGCAACGCCGACGCCCTGACCGCGCCGTTCGACGGGAGACGGCCGCTGTTCGGGACCAACCCGCTCAGCGTTGCGGCGCTCGGCGACGACGGCGAGCTGTTCTGCCTCGACATGGCGACCAGCCAGGTGTCGTTCTCGCAGGTGAGGGCCCGTCTCGCGCGCGGCGAGCCACTGCCCGGCGGCGTCGCGGTGCGCGCCGACGGTTCGGACGCCGAGGGCGCCTGCTGGCCCGACGAGGTCGCCGCGCTGCAGGCCCTGGGCGGCTACAAGGGCCACGGTCTGGCCATGGCGATCGCGCTGGTGTGCGCGCTGCTGGGCGACATGCCGCTCGACCACGAGCTGAGCCCGTTCTACAGGGGGCCGTTCGACGCCGGTCGGCGGGTGAGCCACCTGCTCATCGCCATCGACGTGGCGAGCTTCGTCGCGCCGGCCGTGTTCCGCCGGCGCCTCACCGAGTACCTGCACCACGTGCGGCGCCAGCCCGCGGCCGCGGCCGGCGGTGCGGTGCGCGCGCCCGGCGACCTGGAGGCCATCGCCTACCGCGAGCGGATCGAGCGAGGCATCCCGCTGGGCGCGGAGGAGCTGGCTGCGTTCCGCGATCTCGGGCGTCGACGCGGCCTGAGCCGCGTCACCGCGATCTGAGTCGACGTAGGCCTGCGCCTGCAGCGTGAACAGCTCCGCGTAGTGGCCGCCGCGCGCCATCAGCTCGGTGTGGGTGCCATGCTCGGTCACCGCGCCGCGCTCGAGCACGTAGATGCGGTCGGCCGAGCGCACGCTCGAGAAGCGGTGCGACACGAGGACGACGCTGCGGCCCTCGAGCAGCTGGCGCATGCGGCTGAAGAGCTCGCTCTCGGCGCGCGGATCGAGCGCCGCTGTCGGCTCGTCCAGGATGACGAAGGGCGCGTTGCGGAAGAAGGCGCGGGCCAGCGCCACCCGCTGCCACTGGCCGATGGATAGATCGTAGCCCCCGATCGCACTCGCGGCCGAGCATCGTCTCGTAGCCGTCCGGTAGGGACGCGATGAACCTGTGCGCGTCGGCCAGCAGCGCCGCCGCGGCCACCGCGTCCGCGTCGTTGACCCGATCGGCGCGGCCCAGGCCGACGTTCTCGCGCGCGGTGAGGAGATAGCGCTCGAAGTCCTGGAAGATGACCGCGATCGAGCGGCGCAGCTCGTCGCGGTCGACATCGGCGACGTCGACCCCGTCCCAGCGCACGCAGCCGCGCTCCGGCTGGTACAGGCCGGCCAGGATCTTGGCCAGCGTCGTCTTGCCGGAGCCGTTCTCTCCCACCAGCGCGATGATCTCGCCCGCACGCACCTCGATCGAGACGCCGGCCAGCGCGGGCGTCTCGGTGTCCGGGTAAGCGAACCAGACGTCGTCCACGTCGAGTCGCGCGAACGAGCGCGGCGCCGAGGGCATGGGGCGGACGGGCGGCTCGAGCGCGAGGAACGAGTCGTAGTCGCGCACGAACAGCACCGACTCGTACAGCGCCGTGACGTTGAAGTGGATGGCGCTGAGCCGCGCCGACAGCTGGTACAGGCCGAACACCGCGGCGCTGCCGGAAGCCAGGTCCATGCGGCCGCTGACCAGGAGGTAGGCCATCCCGCCGATGGCGAGCGCCGTCAGCACCGACTGCGCCAGCGAGCCGACGACCGAGCGGCCGGTCCGCCGGCGCGCCAGCGAGCGCAGCTCGGCGATCCGCTGGTCGTACAGGCGGTCGTAGCGCCGGCGCAGCACCGGAGCCAGGTTGAACGAGCGCACCTCCTTGGCCGGGTCGCGGTCCATCATCACGCGCTGCAGATACGTGCGCATCCTGTCGTTCGGCGTCATGTCGAAGCCGAACATGTACAGGTCGCGACCGTTCATGCGTCCGACGATCCACAGCGGCAGGTAGCTGAACAGCACCAGCGGCAGGAGCAGCGGCTGCAGCGCCAGCAGGGCGAGGATGATGCCGAGCGCGGACACGGCCTCGCCGACGAGGCCGATCGAGCCGCTCGCGATCTGCAGCGCGCGGAACGGTCCGGTCATCTGGGCGCGGCGGAGTCGGTCGTAGAAGTCGGCCGACTCGTAGGTCATGAGGTTGACGCGGGTGGCGACGTCGAGGATGCGATCGAACGCGCGCCGGGCGACCAGCTCGCCCAGGATGCGGCTCTGCTCCGAGCCCAGCGCCTTGAGCACGTCGAGGGTCACGGTGAGGACGGCGAGCGCGGCGATCTCGGGGAGGATGGCGGCGAACGATCCGCCGGCTCCGGCCGCGGCGATCGTCGCCTCGAACACCCACTTCGCGACGAACAGCTGCGCCACGATGCCGAGGGCCGCCACCAGCTGCAGGGCCGACGTGAGCAGCAGCTCGTTGCGCCCGGCGACCCAGACCAGGGCGAACGCGCGCCGCAGCAGGCCGGGCAGGTCGCGCCAGCCGCCCGTGACGGTCTCGGCGAGGATGAGATCGTCGAGCGCCCGCGTCGGTCTGGGCGCATTCGCCTCGGCCGGCGGCGGCGAGTTGATCGTGTCGGTCTGCGTCATGCCGTCGCCAGGATTGCGTTCGCCGTGCGGGCCGTCAACGGTGCGCGCGGTGACGGCCGCGTGCACGGCACTTCGACTGATACGGCACTGTGTTGACTGCTACAGCGCTGTGTCGACTGAAACAGCGAGACAGCCGCGATCGCATCGCTCGTGTACACGCACGGCGCAGCTCAATATCATCACCGCAGCGGGGTGTAGTCATGACGTCGTCTGTACAAGCTTCCCGGCCGCGCATCCTCTCCGTCGGCACCAGCCATCCGCCGACCGCGTACACGCAGGAGGATCTGCTCGGCCTGTTCAAGGTGTCGGACCCGAAGATCGTGGGTCTGTTTCGCAACTCCCACATCGACCGGCGATACCTGGTCCTGCCGGAGCCGGACGCCGACGGCCGCATGGCGGACGAGAGCAGTCTCGAGCTGGCCGCCAAGCACCGCCGCGAGGCGATGGTCATCGGCCGCGAAGCCGTCGGCCACGCGCTCGGCGCGCTCGGCCTCGCGGCATCGGACGTCAACTACCTCGTCTGCGTCACGACGACCGGCTTTCTCTGTCCCGGGCTGACGGCGCACTTCATCGCCGAGCTCGGCTTCCGGCGCGACGTGCACCGCGTTGACGTCGTCGGGATGGGCTGCAACGCCGGCCTCAACGCGCTGCAGCCGCTGGCCGACTTCTGCGCCATGCACCCGGGGCGCATCGGCGTGCAGCTCTGCGTCGAGGTCTGCTCGGCCGCCTACGTCTTCGACATGACCATGCGGACGTCGGTGGTGAACTGCCTGTTCGGCGATGGCGCCGCCGCGGCGGTGCTGTGCGCCGCGCCGGAGGAGCGCGCCGAGGCCGGACCGACCCTGCTGGGCTTCGCGTCCCACATCGTCCCGGAGGCGATCGGCGCCATGCGCTTCGATTTCGACGGGGTCAAGAACTCCTTCTTCCTCGACAAGGAGATCCCGTACGTCATCGGCAGCAACGTCCACATCCCTGTTGACCGGCTGCTCGCCCGCTTCGGGCTCAAGCGGCGCAACGTCGACCACTGGGTGGTGCACTCGGGCGGCAAGAAGGTCATCGACTCGATCAAGTACAGCCTCGACCTGTCCGACCACGACATGCGGCACACGCAGGGCGTGCTCCGCGACCACGGCAACCTGTCGTCCGGTTCGTTCCTGTTCTCGCTGCAGCGCCTGCTGCGCGAGGGCGTCGCCCGCAGCGGCGACCACGTCATGCTGATGACGATGGGGCCGGGCTCGACGATCGAGTGCTGCCTCGGGAGGTTCTGATGCCGTCTCGCCCCGAGCCCGGAGAAGCGGTGACTACGCCTGTGCGCTGGCGCTCTCGCTCGCCGCTTCCATCGCATCGAGGTCCGCTTCGGACTTCACGACCTCGTGCTGCCCGTCGCTGTAGCGCTCGACCAGCGTCGGCTTCTCCGCGGAGGCGACGTTGATCGTGACGCGATTGAACCGCTGCTTGTTCTCGTCCGCGAACCGGCGCGCAGCGTCCAGGCTGTCGAAGCGCTGCTTCTCGGGCGGCGGTCCCGGGTTCGCGGCGCGCCATGTGAGATCGGCTGCCTGGATTCCCGGCTCGTCGGGCTGGGGCACATCGAAGAGGAAGACGTCGAACTGTCGAGCCATGGCTTTCACCTCGCAATACGTCGTGAGAGAGGAGCAGGCTAGCGGACGCGCGTCGGACCGGTCAAGCATCGACGAGCGACCGGAGGAAGGTTGCTGATGTCGAGCTATCGAACGATGACGATCGCGCAGGCCGGTCGCACTGCAGACGTGACGATCCGCTGGTCGCGTCCGGCCGGCTCCATGTCCGACGATCTCCTTCGCGATCTCGATGACCTGCTGGAATGGATCGAGGACGAACGGCCGTGCGACGTGGTCGTGCTCCGCCTCGCGCCCGATGCGGCCCCCGACGACGACGATCTCCCCGCGCCTCTCCCGGATCTCGAGCACTGCCGGCGGTGGGAGAAGCTCCTTGTCCGTATCGATCGTCTGCCCTGCATCAGCGTCGCCGTCATCGACGGCCTGTGCGTCCGCTTCTGGATGCAGCTGGCGCTCGCGTGCGATCACCGCGTCGCGACCGGCCGCTCGACCTTCCAGATCCTCGAGCTCAAGGAGGGCTACCTGCCGGGCATGAGCACGTTCCGGCTCGCGAAGTACCTCGGGATTGGAGTGGCGCGCCGGCTGATGTTCACGGCAGAGCCGGTCATCGCCGACCGCGCCGTCGCGCTCGGCATGATCGACGAGGCCTGCGACGCGGAGGCGCTCGACGGCGCTGTCGCGACCCTGCTCGGCCGCCTCCAGCCCGCGCGCCCGGTCGCGACCCAGCTGGCCCGCCGGCTGCTCGGCGAGTCGTTCGCGACCGCCTTCGAGGAGTTCGTCGGCCAGTACCTCGCCTCGCAGCATCGCTGCCTCTCTCTCGCGTCCGGGCCGTCGGAGCCGGAGCGCTGATGGACGCTGCGCTGGAGGATCACGTTCGACGGCTGGGCGCGGCAGAGGCCGTCACCGACCGGATCGCTCGCACGCGACGCCGCCGCGCTGGCCGGGTGGCACGCCGCCGCCGGTCGCTGGCTGCCCGCGCTGGCAGCCGCATCTCACGCGGCGTGCGCGGCGCGCGCGTCGTGGCGCACCCAGATCCGGCAGGCCACCTCTGCGCTGGTCCGGCGTCACATCGACGAGCTGGAGGAGGTCATCTCCACAACCGACGCGGCGGGCGCGATCGATCGCCTCGCCGCCGCGGTGCCCGGCATCGTCGCCGGCCGCGACGAGCGGGCAGAGGAGGCGTCGCGGCCGCTGGCGCGCAAGATCGGCGTCGAGTACAAGGACGCGGTCGTTCTCTCCGAGCTCCTGGCCGCGCCGCGCCCGGGGCGACGCGTGCTGCGCGGATCGCGTTGACCGCTGCCGGGGGCCGTCGAGCTGTCGCAGGTCTTCCGGCGCGACGGAGTGGTCGAGCTGGCCGGCGCCCGCGTGAGTCGCCGTGGGCCCGCCGCGGTCGTCGAGCTGGCCAGCGCCGAGTCTCTCAACGCCGAGAGCGATCCGGTCCTCGACGCGCTCGAGATCTGCGTGGACCTGGCGCTGCTCGATCCCGACGTGTCGGTCGGCGTGCTGCGCGGCGCCGCCGTCGGCCACCGAAAGTACGCCGGCAAGCGCGTCTTCTGCTCGGGCCTGAACCTGACCGAGCTCCACGCCGGCCGCCTGTCGTATCTCTACTACGTCCGCCGCGAGCTGGGTCTGGTCAGCAAGCTCTACCGCGGGCTCGATGTCGCCGACGGTCAGCCGGCGATCGAGAAGCCATGGATCGCGGCGGTCGAGACCCACGCGATCGGAGGCGGGTGCCAGCTGCTCCTGGTGATGGACATGGTGATCGCCGAGCAGGGCAGCTCGCTCATCCTCCCGGCACGGCGAGAGGGGATCATCCCGGGCGTCGCCAACCTCCGCCTTCCCCGCCTGGTCGGCGAGCGGGCGGCACGACGCATGATCCTGATGGACCGCGCCCTCGACGCTGCCAGCCCCGAGGCGGCCGGCCTCGTCGACGAGATCGCACCGCCCGGGCAGATGGACGAGTCGATCGACGCGGCGGTCGCCAGCCTGTCGTCGTCCGGCCTCGTCAGCCTGGCGAGCAACCGGAGCGCGCTGCGGGTGGGGCAGGAGCCCGAGGATCTCTTCCAGGCGTACATGGCGCACTTCGCGCTGGCGCAGGCCGACTGTCACTTCAGCCCCGCGCTGGTCGCCAACCTCGAGCGCCACTGGGTCCGCCGCGGGGATCGGCCGCGCGAGGTCGTCGCGTGAACGTGTCGACGAACCAGGCGCTCGCCCGGCCGCTGCTCGGCGTGATGAACTTCCTGAACGAGATCGTGGAGGCGTATCCGCGCGCGGTCTCCTTCGCGCCCGGCCGCCCACCGGAGCACCTGTTCGACGTCGAGGGCGCCCTCGCCGCCATCCCGCGCTACGTGGAGCACGTCGCGCGTGAGACCGGCGCCGCCCCCGCCGATGTCCTGCGCGGCCTCGGTCAGTACGATCGCACCGCCGGCCGTATCGGGCCGCTGCTCGCCCGCTACCTGGCCACCGACGAGGGCATCCGCGTCGCGCCGGAGGCGATCGTCGTCACCAACGGCGCGCAGGAGGCGATGAGCATCGTCTTGATGACGATGCTCGACCCTGGCCGCGACACGCTGCTGGTCTCCGATCCCGCGTACATCGGCGTCACCGGCGCCGCGTCGATCCTCGGGATCCCGCTCCAGCCGGTGCCGACCGGCGACGACGGCCTCGATCTCGACGCCCTGGTCGCCTGCGTCGCCGACGTGCGCGCCGCGGGGCGAGTGCCGCGCGCCCTGTACGACATCCCCGACTTCCACAATCCGCTCGGCGTCACGACGCCGCTGGAGGTGCGGCATCGTCTGCTCGAGCTCGCTCACGAGCACGCGCTCCTCGTCATCGAGGACAATCCATACGGCACCTTTGCCTACGAGGGCGAGCGCTTGCCCACGCTGAAGTCGCTCGACCGCCGGCACGACGTCGTCTACATCGGGACCTTCTCCAAGACGCTCCTGCCCGGGCTGCGCCTCGGCTACGTGGTGGCGGATCAGCCGGTCGCGGGCGCGCCGGCGAACACGCTGCTCGCCCACGAGCTGTCGAAGGTCAAGAGCATGGTCAGCGTGACCACCTCGCCGCTCCTCCAGGCGATCGTGGCCGGCACCTTGATCGAGCGCGACTTCTCACTCCTCGAGGCGAACCGCGAGCGGGTGGCGCACTACCGGGCCAATCGCGATCACATGCTGGCGGCACTCGAGCACTACTTCGGCCGGGACGAGCTCCTCGCCGCCAGGGTGACCTGGAACCGCCCGAGCGGCGGCTTCTTCCTGACCGTCACGCTTCCGTTTCCCTTCGACGACGACTGCCTGCGGACATGCGCCGAGCGATACGGCGTCATCTGCTGTCCGATGACCTACTTCTCGCTGGCGCCAGGTCGCGAGCGCCAGATCCGCCTGTCGTTCAGCTACGTGACCCACGACGAGATCGACGCCGGCATCCGGTCGCTGCACCGCTTCGTCCGTGACCGCGTCGCGAGGCAGAAATCGAGCCCCACCCACCAGAGGAGACATGCCCATGTCGAGGAATGACGAAGAAGAAGACACGCGGATCTACAAGGTCGTGGTCAACCACGAGGAGCAGTACTCGATCTGGCTGGCCGACCGCCCTCTGCCGCTCGGGTGGAACGACACCGGAAAGCAGGGGATGAAGCCCGAGTGCCTCGCCTACGTCGGGCAGGTCTGGACCGACATGCGACCGCTGAGCCTGCGCAGAGCCGCCGGCGGTTGAGTCGCGCCGGCCGGTAGCGGCCTCCGCCGCTACCGCTTCCTCGCGAAGAACTCGGCCGCGCTCTTGCGCTGGGCGGCGACCTGGGCCGCGCACAGGCGCGTCGCCTCCATCACCTTTGTCAGCATGTAGGGAGCCCCCGGGTACGGCGTCAGACGCGGGGCGAGCTTTTCTTGCAGCTCGGTCACCGCTTCCTCGCTGCAGCCGCCCTGCAGGAACGGCGAGAACTGCACGTAGGCCGGCGGCAGCCTGGGCGCCAGTCGGTCGAAGTTCTTGAGCAGCCAGGCCCACGCGCCCGGCCGCAGCTCGAGGAACCGCGCCTGCTCGGAGATGACGCTGGCGCGCTCGTTGACGCGCAGGCGCTCGTCGAACGCGAGATCGCGGGCGCGGTCGGCCAGCTGCGGATCGGTGAACTGCGCCAGCGCGGCGAGCAGGTTCTCGCGGATGTTGAAGTCCTCTTCGGCCGTGAAGCGCTCCAGCATCGTCTCGAACATCTCCGGCGTGCCGAGACGGCCGGCCGCCAGGAGCACCACCGGGGCGAGGTCCGGGTCGACCGCGTCGGGATGCAGCTTGCCGTCGGTGCCCAGGTAGGCGCGGCCCAGCTTCGCGGCGCGCTCGAGCACCTTGCTGTCCATCGCCGAGAACGCCAGATAGCCGATCAACCAGCGGCGATAGGTCTGCACAGGGGTGGGCTCGCCCTTCCTGGCCTTCCAGCCCAGCTTTGCCAGCGCCGGCGTGTACAGGGAGCGCATGTAGGCCTGGACCGCCTCGCGCTGCGACGGCTCCACGATGTGCTCGCGCACCTGCTCGAGCAGACCGCCCGGCTCCTTCGCCACCGTCGGCTCGGCGTCGCGCGCCAGCGGACGCAGCGCGGCCAGCACGTCGGCGGCCGGCAGCGCGCCGCTGCGCAGCCCGGCTCGCAGGTTACTCGCCAGCGACAGGCGCTCGGCGGAGGTGAGGTGGCGGTAGCCCTTCTCGAGCAGCGCGCGCAGCTGGTCGGGCGGCAGCGTCCAGCGGTAGTAGCCCTGCGCGCCCGGGTTGGGCGCGATCCACGCCGGACACATCTTGCTCTGCAGAGGCAGCTCCGCGTCGGCCTTGTCGAGCAGCATGCAGTCCGGCTTCTTCGCGCCGGCCGAGCGCACGCAGACCGGGACCGACCAGTACTGCTCGCGCGACGCGGTCGACCCGACCGGCAGGTTGCGCGACTGCGACAGCGCCACGCGCGGCGTGACGCCGTCGCAGCGCAGCGTGGCCTGGATGAGCGGGATGCCCGGCTGGTCGATGAAGCTGCGGATGGCCGCGCGGATGTCCTGTCCCTGGGCCGAGAGCGCTTCGATGAGGTCGTCGCGCGTCGCGTTGGCGTCGGCGTGCTTGGCCAGGTACTGCCTGAGCCCGGTGCGGAACGCGTCCTGGCCGAGGAACTGCTCGAACATGCCGACCACCGATGAGCCCTTGTTGTAGGCGATCTGGTAGTCGAAGCCGAAGATGTCGCCCTCGAGGCGCAGCTCGGGGCGGATGGGCCGGACGCTGGACAGCTCGTCGGTCTGCATGGCCCCGTGCACCTCTTGCAGCGTGATGAGGTCGAGGCGGTACTCCGGTCGCCAGGCGGAGGTGATCGTCCACGCCATGAAGTCGGCGAACGACTCGTTGAGCCAGAGGTCGTCCCACCAGGCCATGGTCACGAGGTCGCCGTACCACTGGTGGGCCATCTCGTGCGTCATCACCGAGGCGACGCGCATCTTCTGCTCCTCCGCCGCGGTCTTCGGCTCGACGAGGAGGGCCGACTCGCGGTACGTGATGAGCCCGGCGTTCTCCATGGCGCCGTACTCGAAGTCGGGCACCGCGATGTGGTCGAGCTTCGGGTACGGGAACTCGGTGCCGAACCAGCGCTCGAGCATGACCAGCAGCTCGGCGCCCGACTTGAGCGCGAACTCCAGCTCGCCGCCTCGCCCCTTGGGCGCGATGCCCCTGACCTGTAGAGGCCGCGAGCGCACGTCGTTGGGCGGCAAGGGCGGCGGGGTGACGACGTCGAAGTCGCCGACCGCGATCGCCACCAGGTAGCTCGACAGCGGCCGCGACGGCAGGAAGCTCACCCGCTTGAGCTCACCGGCCTGCTTCTCGTCGGCCACCGGCATGTTGGAGACCGCGACGGCGCCCTTCGGCACGGTCAGCACGACCTCCCACGGGATCTTGAAGGACGGCTCGTCGAAGCAGGGGAAAGCGCGGCGCGCGTCGATGGCCTCGAACTGGGTGTACGCGTACCAGCGGTCGCCCGCCTTCACCCGGTACAGGCCGACGAGGTGCGGGTTGAACGCCCCGTTGTACTCGATGACCAGCGTCGCCTTGCCGGCGGCGACGCGCTCGGGCAGCACGATGCGGGCGGCGCCGCGGGTGTTGTCCTCCTCGAAGCGCAGCGGCAGCGCCTTGCCGCCGGACGTCAGCGTCCCGCGGGTCAGGTCCAGCTCGCGCGCCGAGATCCACAGATCCTGGCGCGGCCGGTCGAGCCGCAGCTCGACCTCCACGCGGCCGGAGAAGCGATCGCGGTCCGGCACCACCTCGACCTCGACCCGCTGGCGGGTGGGGTGGACGTCGGCCGGGAGCCGGAAGATGGGCGCCGAGGCGGACGGCCCGCCCGACGCGTGCGGCGCGCCGGCAGCGGGCGCCCCGGCAGCCGCGCTCGACGGTGTTGACGACTTCGTCGCCGGCGGCTGCGAGCAGGACAGGAACAGAGCGCTGAGGAGGACCGCGCCGGCGGCGGACCCGGATCGGGGGAGCTGCATGGAGGCCATCACTTGGCAAGGATGATGCCATGCGCCTCCTGGCGAATCCGGGCGCTTGCCTGGCAGCAACTCTCCAGATATGTCCGCGCGGTCCCGCAAGCGGACAGCCTGCGGACACGCCGCGGACACCCTGTGCGCCCGCTCGCATCGCCAACGCAACGATGGACGATGACGATGGAAGACGTCAGGCGTCGCCGGCCGGGGGC
>CAVWXW010000016.1:0-746597 GCA_963759105.1 uncultured delta proteobacterium
CAGTCGTGGCGATCATCTACCGGGCCGCGAGCTAGGCCAGGGCCGGGCCGCGAAAGCTCTGCCGCCGCGGCGGCGGGACTGTGGCACGATTCACCCTGCCATGACCCGCGCGGCCGCCCGGCCTTACCGAGGTGTGTTCCCGGTCGCGCCAACGATCTTCGACGAGCGCGGCGAGCTCGACCTCGAGGGCCAGCGCCGCTGCATCGACTTCCTGATCGATGCCGGCTCGGACGGTATCTGCATCCTGGCCAACTTCTCCGAGCAGTTCGCGCTGACCGACGACGAGCGCGAGCGGGTCATGGCCGCGGTGCTCGAGCACGCGGCCGGTCGCGTGCCGATCATCGTCACCACCAGCCACTTCGCCGCGCGCGTGTGCGCCGAGCGCAGCCGGCGCGCGGCGTCGCTCGGCGCGGCCATGGTCATGGTCATGCCGCCGTACCACGGGGCCACCATCCGGGCCGCCGAGCCGGCCATCTTCGACTTCTTCCGCGTCGTGTCCGACGCTGCCGGGATCCCGATCGTGGTGCAGGACGCCCCGGTCAGCGGGACCGCGCTGCCGGCGGCGTTCCTGGCCCGCATGGCGCGCGAGATCGCCGGCGTCGCCTACTTCAAGATCGAGGTGCCGATGGCCGCGGCCAAGCTGCGCGAGCTGATCGCGCTGGGCGGCGCGGCGATCGAGGGGCCGTGGGACGGCGAGGAGGCCATCACGCTGATGGCCGACCTGGACGCCGGCGCCACCGGCGCGATGTGCGGCGGCGGCTACCCGGACGGCATCCGTCAGATCGTGTGGCCGTTCCTGGAGGGCCGCCGCGACGAGGCCGTGGCTGCCTACGCCCGCTGGCTGCCGCTCATCAACCACGAGAACCGGCAGTGCGGGCCGGGCGCGGCCAAGGCGCTCATGCAGGAGGGCGGCGTGATCCGGTCGGACCGGGTCCGCCAGCCGCTCGCCCCGCTGCACCCGGCCGCGCGCGCCGGGCTGCTCGAGATCGCCCGCACGCTCGAGCCGCTGGTGCTGCGCTGGGGTCGATGAGCCGGACGACGCGCTCGACCTGGAGGACACGATGAGCACACCGCGAGACCCGACCAGGCGCGCGCTCCGCTCGCGGCTGTGGTTCAACGACCCGGCCGACCCGGCGATGACGGCGCTGTACCTGGAGCGCTACCTCAACTACGGGCTCACGCGGCAGGAGCTGCAGTCGGGCAATGCCGATCATCGGCATCGCCCAGTCGGGGAGCGACCTGTCGCCCTGCAACCGGCACCACATCGAGCTGGCCCGCCGGGTGCGCGACGGCATCCGCGAGGCCGGCGGCGTGGCCATCGAGTTCCCGACCCATCCGATCCAGGAGACCGGCAAGCGGCCGACCGCCGCGCTCGACCGCAACCTGGCCTACCTGGGCCTTGTCGAGGTCCTGTTCGGCTATCCGATCGACGGCGTGGTGCTGACCACCGGCTGCGACAAGACCACGCCGGCCTGCCTCATGGCGGCCGCCACCGTCAACATCCCGGCCATCGTGCTGTCCGGCGGGCCGATGCTCAACGGCTGGTACCAGGGCCAGCGCACCGGCTCCGGGACGATCGTGTGGCGATCGCGCGAGCGCCTGGCGGCCGGCGAGATCGACTACGAGCAGTTCCTCGATCTCGTCGCCTCGGCGGCGCCGTCGGCCGGGCACTGCAACACGATGGGCACCGCCACCACGATGAACTCGCTGGCCGAGGCGCTCGGGATGTCGCTGCCCGGCTGCGCCGCGATCCCGGCGCCCCACCGCGAGCGGGCCCAGATCGCCTACGAGACCGGCAAGCGCATCGTGGACATGGTGTGGGAGGACCTCAAGCCGTCGGACATCCTCACCCGGCAGGCGTTCGAGAACGCCATCGTGGTCAACTCGGCCATCGGCGGGTCGACGAACGCGCCCATCCACATGAACGCGCTGGCGCGGCACGCCGGCGTCGAGCTGTCGATCGAGGACTGGCAGCGCGTCGGCCACCGCATCCCGCTGCTGGTCAATCTTCAGCCGGCCGGCGCTTACCTGGGCGAGGAGTTCCACCGCGCCGGCGGCGTGCCGGCGGTCGTGCGCGAGCTTTGCGAGCACGGCCGCATCCACGCCGGCGCCCTGACCGTCACCGGCCGCAGCATCGGCGAGAACTGCGCCGGCGCGCCGCGGCCGGACGGCGACGTGATCCGCTCCTTCGGCTCTCCGCTGGTCGTCGACGCGGGCTTCCTGGTCCTGTCGGGCAACCTGTTCGACTCGGCGATCATGAAGACGAGCGTCATCTCCGAGGAGTTCCGCGCGCGCTACCTGTCGAACCCGGCCGACCCGGAGGCGTTCGAGGGGCGCGCGATCGTCTTCGAGGGGCCGGAGGACTATCACCAGCGCATCGATGATCCGGCGCTCGCCATCGACGAGCACTGCGTCCTGTTCATCCGCGGCGTCGGCCCGATCGGCTATCCGGGCGGCGCCGAGGTGGTCAACATGCAGCCGCCCGCAGCGCTCATCGTGCGAGGCATCCACTCGCTGCCCTGCATCGGCGACGGCCGGCAGTCCGGCACGTCCGGATCGCCCTCGATCCTCAACGCGTCGCCCGAGGCCGCGGCCGGCGGCGGCCTCGCGCTGCTGCAGACCGGCGATCGCGTGCGCATCGACCTGGCCAGAGGGCAGGCCAACATCCTCGCCCCCGCCGACGAGCTCGAGCGCCGGCGGGCCGAGCTGGCCGCCACCGGCCCCGCCCGTCCCGAGAGCCAGACGCCGTGGCAGGAGCTGTACCGAGACACAGTGGGACAGCACGACACAGGTGCCTGCCTGGAGCTGGCGGTCGGCTATCGCGACATCGCCACTCGCTTCGGCGCGCCGCGCCATTCACACTAGAGGAGGACGAGATGGCAGGTCGGCTCGAGGGGAAGCGCGCACTGGTAACGGCCGCGGCGGCCGGCATCGGCCGGGCGTGCGCCATCGCCTTCGCGCGCGAGGGCGCCAGCGTGATCGGCACCGACATCGACGAGATCGGCCTGGCGACCTTGCCGGAGTACGGCATCGCCGAGATCGAGACTCTGGACGTTCGCGACACGAAGGCGGTCAACGCCATGGCGTCGCTGACCGGGGCGGGCGGCTCGATCGACATCCTGCTCAACGCGGCCGGATTCGTCCACCACGGCACTGTTCTCGAGTGCTCGGAGTCGGACTGGGACTTCTGCTTCGACCTCAACGTCAAGTCGATGCACCGCATGCTGACGGCGTTCCTGCCGACGATGCTGGCAAGGGGGCGCGGCTCGATCGTCAACATCGCGTCCAGCGTGGCGGCGGCCAAGGCCGCCCCCAACCGCTACGTCTACGCCGCCACCAAGGGCGCGGTGGTCGCGCTCACGCGATCGGTCGCGCTCGACTTCGTGGCCAGGGGGATCCGCTGCAACTGCATCTGCCCGGGCACGATCGAGACGCCCTCGCTCGAGGGGCGCATCCAGGCGCTGGGCGGCAACGCGCGCGAGATGTTCGTGGCGCGCCAGCCGATGGGCCGGCTGGGCACCGCGGACGAGGTCGCCTCGCTGGCTGTCTACCTGGCCAGCGACGAGAGCGCCTTCACCACCGGCGGCGCGTACATCGTCGACGGCGGCTTCACCCTGTAGCGCCCCGCTCAGGGGCGCAGGGCGCCCTGGGTGCTGACGTAGATGGCATAGAGCGATGTGCTGGCGCAGATGAACAGGCGGTTGCGCTTGGGCCCGCCGAAGCACAGGTTGGCCACCGCCTCCGGCACCGCGATGCGCCCCAGCAGCGCGCCGTCGGGTGCGTAGCAGTCCACGCCCTCGCCGGCGCTCGCCCACAGGTTGCCGTGCGCGTCGGTGCGGATGCCGTCGAACAGGCCCGCGGCGCAGGTGGCGAACACCTCCCCGCCCGACAAGGTGCGGCCGTCGCCGCCGACGGTGAAGCGGCGGATGTGGCGCGGGCCGCCCTTGCGATGGGTTGCCCCGGTGTCGGCGACGTAGAGCGCGCGCTCGTCGGGCGAGAAGGCCAGTCCGTTGGGCTTCTCGAAGTCGGTCGCCACCGCGGCGCACTCCCCGGTGGCTGGGTCCAGGCGGTAAACGTGCGACGCGCCAATCTCCGACGGAGCCGCGTCCCCCTCGTAGTCGGAGTCGATGCCGTACGTCGGATCGCTGAACCACACAGAGCCGTCCGACTTGACCACCAGGTCGTTGGGCGAGTTGAGCCGCGCGCCGCCCACGCGGTCGACCAGCACCGTGCGCGAGCCGTCGTGCTCGGTGCGCGAGATGCAGCGACCCTGGTGCTCGCACGATACAAGGCGGCCCTCGGGGTCGATCGTGTGGCCGTTTGTGTAGCCGCACGGGTGGCGAAAGACCGACACCGAGCCGTCGGTCTCGTCGTAGCGCAGCATCCGGTCGCGCGGGATGTCGGACCAGACCAGGTAGCGGCCGGCCGCGAAGTAGGCCGGACCCTCTGCCCAGCGCGCGCCGGTCCACAGGTGCTCCAGCTGCGCCGACGAGATGATGAGTCGCCGGAAGCGGTCGTCCGCGACGGTGTAGGGGTGAGGGGCGATGTCAGGTCACGACTTTCCCGCCCCGCCCATAGGCCAGGAGCATGGCGATGATGACCGCGCCGTAGATGATCTGCCGGCCGGCCTCGGGGATCTGCACGATGGACAGGATCGACTGCAGCAACGTGACGAGGATGACACCGGCCACGGTGCCGAGATAGGTCCCGCGGCCGCCCAGGATGCTGGTGCCGCCCAGCACCACCGCCGCGATGGCGGGCAGGAGGTACGGGTCGCCCATCGCCTGGTACGCCTTCGTCGAGTAGCCGGCCAGCAGCGCGCCGGCGAAGGCCGAGCAGGCGCCGGAGACGACGAAGCAGGCCACCACGACCAGGTTGACGTTGACCCGCGACAGGAAGACCGCGCGCTCGCTGTTGCCGATGGCGTAGATGCGGCGGCCGAAGGTGGAGCGGTTGAGCAAAACCACCGTGGCGCCGCCGATGGCCGCCCACACCCAGACCGCGTTCGGGATGCCGAGGATCGAGCGCTCCACGGCCAGGAAGTGCATGGCCGGCGTGGCGTGGTCTTGCGGCGCGAAGCCGCTGGTGTGGATCACCATCAGCCCCTGGGCGATCGCGTTCATGCCGAGGGTGAAGATCATCGACGGGACGCGCAGGTAGGCCACGCCGATGCCGTTGACCAGGCCGACGCCGATCCCGCACGCCACCGCGAACGGGATGGCCAGCGCGCTGCCGGTCGCGCTCCAGCCCGCCGCCGCCGTCGAACATCATGCCGCCGATGGTCACCACCCACGGGATCGACAGGTCGATGTGGCCGAGCAGGACCACCAGCATGACCCCGGTGGCGATGACGCCGAGGAACGATGCAACCTGTAGCTGCTGCAGCAGATAGTCGGCCGACAGGAAGTTGGGCGAGTACAGCCGGCCGCCGACCAGCAGCACGGCGATGCACGCGAAGGCGGCCAGCACCGCCTTGTCGAGCCGCCGGAAGATCGACGCCGCCGACGCCCTCGTCGTCATCAGCGTCGCCATCAGCGAAACAGCTCCAGCCGGCTCTTGATGCGCAGGAGGCGCAGTGAGCCGAGGCCGACCGACACGACAAGGACGATGCCGAGGAAGAGCGGCTGCCACAGCGGATTCATGTCGAACACGAAGAGGAGATCGCCGATCGTGCGCAGCACGAAGGCGCCGAGGATCGAGCCGATCGCGCCGCCGGATCCGCCGTACAGCGAGGTGCCGCCGAGGACGACCGCGGCGATCGAGTTCAGCGTGTAGTTGCCGCCCAGCAGCGCGTTTGCCTCGCCGGAGTAGGTCACGCAGGTGAGCAGCAGCCCGGCGATCGAGGCCAGCAGGCCGGCCAGCATGTAGGCCAGGAACTTGGCCCGGGCGACCGGCACGCCCGACATGTACGCCGCCTGCTCCGACGAGCCGATGGCGTAGGCGGCGCGGCCGAGCACCGACAGTCGATACGGGCATCCAGACGAGAGGACGACGCCGACGAGCAGGACCAGCGCGAACGGGATCCCGCCGGCCAGCGAGCCGGTCATGAAGTCGGCGAAGCCCTCGTGCACCTCGCCGCCCGGCTCCGGCCGCAGGATCAGCGCGACGCCGTGGAACATGGCCCCCGTGGCCAGGGTGGCGATGATCGGCTGCAGGCGGCCGAACACGACGATGGCGCCGTTGAGCGCGCCGCACGGCAGGCCCACGGCCAGGACGACGACGATGCCGACGGCCGCGTGCTCGGCGGAGCCGGTGACCAGGGTCGAGGCCACGCAGTTGGACAGCACGAACACGTTGCCGACCGACAGATCGAGGCCGGACGTGAGGACCGGCAGGGTCTGGGCCATCGCCACGAAGGCCAGCAGCGCGCCCTTGTTGGCCGCTGTGTTGATGATGTTGCTGCTGAACCCGGCCGGGTGGTGCGTGATGAACAGGGCGAACATGACCAGGAACAGCCCGATGGCCAGCAGCAGGCCGCGGTGCGGCGCCAGGCGGTAGACCCAGTCCTGCCTCATGGCGCTCCCTGGGCGATCTCGACGGCCAGGTTGTGCGCGCTGGTGACGATGTTGCGCTCGTTCATGGCCTCGCCCTCGAGCGAGCGGACGATCGCGCCGTCGTACAGGATGAGCACGCGGTCGCAGCAGCCGATCAGCTCGGCGTAGTCGGTCGAGTAGAACAGGATGGCGGCGTCGGCGTCGGCCAGGTCGCGCATCAGCCGGTACAGCTCCTGCTTGGTGCCGACGTCGATGCCGCGCGTCGGATCGTTGAGCAGGATGATCTGCGGGCTGGTCATCAGCCACTTGCCGATGACGACCTTCTGCTGGTTGCCGCCCGACAGCGACGCGACCGGATCGTCGATGCCGCCGGCGCGGATCTTGAGCAGCTCCATCATGCGGGCCAGCGCCGCCTCCTGCGCCTTGCGGTCGATGAGGCCAAAGCGGCTGAACTGGCCGATGGCGGCGAACGACAGGTTGTCGCGCACCGTCATGGGCAGCATCAGCCCCTCGGTCTTGCGGTCCTCCGGCACCAGCGCGATGCCGCCGCCGGCCTTGCGGGTGCGGCGCGGGTTGGACAGCGAGGTGCGCTCGCCGTTCACCTCGACCGTGCCGCTGACCCCCTTGAGCGCGCCGAACAGCGCGAGCAGGAGGTCGCGCTGGCCCTGGCCCTCGAGGCCGCCCAGCCCGACGATCTCGCCCGGACGGACCTCGAGGTCGATGTCCTTGAGCCGGCCGGCCCAGGACAGCTTCTTGACCGCCAGGGCCGGCGGCGCGCTCGGCGGCTCTGTCCGGCGCGGCGGAAACACGCTCGTGTACTCGCGCCCGATCATCATCTCGATGATCTCGTGCGGGCTCTTGCTGGCCGGCCGGGAACGTGCCGACGTGGCGGCCGTTGCGGTAGACCGAGCAGTCGTCGGCCAGCTCGGCGATCTCGTTCATCCGGTGCGAGATGTAGACGATGGCCAGCCCCTCGTCGCGCAGCTCGCGCAGCACGCGGAACACGCCGGCGACGTCGGCCGCGGTCAGCGCGGAGGTGGCCTCGTCGAGGATGAGGATCTTGGGGCTGCGCACCAGCGCCTTGGCGATCTCGACCATCTGGCGGCGGGACAGCGGCAGCTGACCGACCGGCGCCAGCGGGTGGATGTCGCCGGCGCCGACGCGGGCCAGCGCCTTCTCGGCCAGGCGGCGCTGCGCCCGCTTGTCGATGAGGCCGAAGCGGGTGGGCGGGCTGGTGATGCAGATGTTGTCGGCCACGCTCAGGTCGGGGAGCAGCGACAGCTCCTGGAACACGCTGACGATGCCGGCCCGGCTGGCCGCGGCGGGGCTGTCCAGCACCAGAGGCTGGCCGGAGAGCTCCATGGTCCCGGCGTCCGGCCTCACGACGCCGGCCATCACCTTGATGAGCGTCAACTTGCCGGCGCCGTTCTCGCCCAGCACGGCGTGGATGCGGCCGCGCCCGCACTCCAGGCGCGCGTCCTCGAGGGCGCGAACACCGCCGTAGCGCTTCGAGACACCTTCCAGGCGAAACAGCGAGGCGGTCATTCACGCACCGGGTTTGTTTGTGACACGGGCGCCGCGAGGGGCGCCCGTGTCCGAGGACGGCGCACGAACGACGTGCTGCTCGCGCGCGCGGTCGACTACTGGTTGGCCTCCGACTTGCCCATGATCTCCTCCGCCGTGAAGCCGATCTTGCAGTCCGGGAAGGAGTTGCCGACGAAGAAGTTGTCCGACAGGTTGGGGTAGAAGTCCGCCCCTTCCTTGATGTTCGGATACTCGACGTAGGAGGCGGGCAGCGAGAATCGACTGCGGCACCTTCTCGCCCTGCAGCGCGGCGATGGCGGCCTTGATTGTCACCGCCACCTGGGCCGGACCGGTGCCGGCCGACGAGCAGCGCAGCCCCTTGGCCGCATGTTTTGCGCACAGCTTGCGGAAGCCGTTCTCGGTCTCGCCGGAGATCGGGATCATCGCATGCCCCGAGTCGACCAGCGCGCGCACCGTCCCGGTCGAGCCGCCCTGCACGTAGATGCCGGCGAACTTCTTGTGGATCGCGATGGCGTCGGCGGTGGCCTTCTGAGCCGTGCCGTCGTCCCACTTGCCCACCACCTCGACGACCTCGAACTTCTTGCCCGAGGCCTTGAGCACCTCGTGGAAGCCGGTGTGGCGGTCGCGGTCGACCGAGTTTCCGGACGGGCCGCGGACCTCGAGCAGCTTGCCGGTCCCCTTGATCTCCTTGACCAGCCAGCGCGCCGCCAGCCGCCCGAGCTCGACCTGGTCGACGTTGATCACGATGTTGTCGGCCGACTCGATGACGTTGTCGAACGAGAGCAGGACCACGCCGGCCGCCTTCGCTCGCTTGGCCACCGGGCCGAAAGCCTTCGGGCTCAGCGCGTTGACGATCACCGCGTCGTAGCCGGCGTCGATGAAGTTGTTGGCCGCCGCGATCTGCGCGGGCAGGTCCTCACCGGTGGAGATGACCTTGAACTCCTTGAGGTTCGCCTTGACGGCCGGCTGCTCGGCGTAGGCCTTGGCGGTCTTGATCATCTGGATGCGCCAGGTGTTGCCGATGAAGCCGTTGTCGAGGGCAATCCGATAGGGGCCCTTCTTCTTCTTCCACTGGAAGTACTTGGTTGCCTTGGCCCAGGGCCTGAAACACTTCGAATCTGCTCCGGGCCCCTGAACCGTGTCAGGGCCGCCAGCGAGTGCCGTGAGCGACAGAACACATACAAACGCGAGGCTCCCGACCGCCGCCAGAAGCCCACATCTGAGAGCAAAACGTCTCATTGCGCGCCTCCCCTGCTATCGCTGCGCTAGTTTTTCGCGCTGCGGGCAGCTCTGGTGAGAGCTACCGAGTCGCGCGGATGGTAGTTCCGGAAACTGAAATGTGTCAATTCATAATTTGTGACGAGGTCTGCGGAGGGCCCTCGTCACCGTCGATGATCGGACGATGATCGGGTGATGATCGATCGCCATCGATGATCGATCCCTCGAGCACGGACAGGGAGGAGGCGTGAGCGGACTCGAGAGCCGGCTCGTGGCGCTGGACTGGGGCACGACGTCGCTGCGCGCTCATCGCCTGGCCGACGGCGGCGTCGCGATCGAGACGAGGCAGTTGCCGCTCGGCGTCGCGGCCATCGCGCGCGCGGCCGCCGGCCCGTACGGCGACGCGCCGGAGGATGCGACGGCCGCGTTCCAGCGCGCGTTCGACCAGGCATGCGGCGACTGGCTGCGCCGGCAGCCGGGCATTCCCGTGATCGCGTGCGGGATGGTCGGCAGCGCGCAGGGCTGGCGCGAGGTCCCCTATCTCGATCTGCCCGCGAGCGCCGACAGCATCGCCCCCGGGCTGACGCTGCTCGCGGTGAGCGGCGCGACGCTGCACATCGTGCCGGGCCTGATCGAGCGCGGCCGGCTGCCCAACGTGATGCGCGGCGAGGAGACGCAGATCGTCGGCGCGATCGAGGAGACGGCGGGCCCCGGCGAGCGCACGCTGGTGGTCCTGCCCGGCACGCACTCGAAGTGGGCGCAGGTCCGCGGGCGCGCGATCGTCCACTTCGACAGCTTCATGACCGGCGAGGTCTACGAGGCCCTGGCCGCGCACACGATCCTCGCCACCACGATCCGGCGCCCGGTTTCAGAGACGCCCCCGCGCGCCGGCGCGCCCGGTCTGCCCGCGGGGCCGTCTAACGGAACCAGCTGGGACGTGGAGTCGTTCGATCGCGGCGTGCAGGTCGCGCGCTCGCCCGAGGGCCGCGCCGGCGTGCTGTCGACGATCTTCAGCACGCGCGTCCTCGCGGTGACCCGCGAGCTGTCCGGCGAGGCGCAGGCCGAGTACCTGTCGGGCCTGCTCATCGGCCACGAGGTGCGCGGCGTGCAGGAGCTCGATCCGCATGCCCTCGACGACACCGGACGGATCCTGCTGGCCGGCAGCGAGCCCCTGTGCCGCCGCTACCAGAGGGTCCTCGCGGCCTTCGGTCGCCCGGATGTCACCGTGTCGAGCCAGGCGACCGAGCGCGGCCTGTGGCGCCTCGCCCGCGCCGCCTACCTCGTCGACGCCGGGCCGCGTCTCGCGCGCGACGGCGCCGGACCGCGCCTCGCGGGTACTCACGCCGGGCCGCGGACCGCGCGCGACGAGGCCGGACCGCGCCTCGCCCGCGTCGATCGCGGCGCGGGGCCGGCGCGCGGATCGCTCGGCCGCGCTCTGGCCCGATGCGGGCTGGTGGCGATCCTGCGCGGCCTGAAGCCGAGCGAGGCGGCGGCGGTCGGCGGCGCGCTGTACGCGGCCGGACTCCGCGCCATCGAGGTGCCGCTCAACTCTCCCGATCCGCTGGCCAGCATCCGGATCCTGCGCCGGACCCTCGCCGCCGACTGCGCGATCGGTGCCGGCACGGTGATGAGCGCCGCCGAGGTCGACGAGGTCCGCGGCGCCGGGGCCGACTTCGTCGTCATGCCGCACACCGACGTGACCGTGATCCGCGCGGCCGGCGCCGCCGGCCTCGACGTCGCCCCGGGCGTCGCGACGATCAACGAGGCGTTCGCCTCGCTCGCCGCCGGCGCCCAGGTGCTCAAGCTGTTCCCCGCCGAGCAGATCGGCGCCTCTGCGCTCGCGGCCTGGCGCGCCGAGCTGCCGGGCGACGTCGCGGTGATCGCGGTCGGCGGCGTCACGCCGGCCAACCTGGCCGAGCTCGCCGCCGCCGGCGCCGTCGGATTCGGGCTCGGCTCGGCGCTCTACCGCCCCGGCCTCACGGCAGACGAGGTCGCCGCGCGGGCGACCGCCTTCATGGCCGCCTGGCGCACCGCCTCGCGCTCGTGAACCGCCCGGACGCAGCGGACCTCGATAGTCAATCAACCGCGAAGGCGCGCACCGGAAGCCCCCCGTTCGTGATCCGTCGGCTCTGGCCGCCCGGCACGGCGGGCCGTTGGCCTGCTCCGTCGGGCGACCGGGGAAGGGCCGCCCACTGCTCCGGGGTCAGCGCGGTCCCGATGGTGACCGCGCTATCCGTTGCCGGAGCCATGCACCATGAGCCTACCGTGCAGCCGCGCGTCGGTGCCACAGGATCGGCCCGACCAGCTGTTGCCGGCGGCTCGCTCGCCTTCGCCCGACCAGCAGCCGCCCGCGGCTCGCTCGCCTTTGCCGACGTCGTACCGGCGGAGGGCCGCGGCCAGTTGCTCGCCGGCGCGCAGGCCCGGCTCGCCCAGGAGCAGCATCGAACGGATGCGCCGCTCGTCGTAGCCCAGCTCGGCGAGCGCTCGTCGCGCGCCGTCTCGCGTGGCGGGGCCGTCGCGCTCGAGGAGCGAGCAGAGCCAGTAGATGACGCGCTCCTTCTCGATCACCAGCCGGCTGACGTACTCCTCGCCCGATCGCGGCTTCGATCCCATCCTGCCTCCGTGAGCCGGTCTGTTCCGGCAAGGTGGTCCCCAAGCAGGGAGCGGGCCATCGCACGTGCTCGATCGTTCACGCCCCGTGTCCGGCGGCCCGGACGATTGCCGGACGCCCGGCCGGACGCTGTCCGGCCACCCGGACGTCGCGGCTCCACGGGGGCTCCACCGGCTCCACGATCCGGGGGCGCGGCTCAGCGCGCGGTCCAGGGGCCGAGGAAGGCGGCGCAGCGCCGCGCCGAGAGCTCGAACACGACCGGGTCGCGGTCCAGGCGCGCGTAGCAGCCGCTGGCCGAGCGCGCGCCGATGTCCAGCGTGTGCTGGAGCGGCCGGCTCTCGCCCGGCGGCGGATCGAAGACGAGCTCGACAGTGCGGCGCGGAGGCGACAGACCGTGCAGCGGCCGCGCCCGCGCCGCGGCGGTGCTCTCCGCCCGCAGGAAGCCCGCCGCCTCGCGCAGCGCGTCGACAGCGGCGAGCGGCGCGGCGGCCCCGGCGGCGTCGCGCCACTCCTCCAGCGTCTCGCCGCGCTCGATCGATTCGATCGTCCGTCCGGACCGGCGCGCGGTGGCCGCCCGCAGCGCGCTCGGCTCGTCCGACAGAAGGTCGAGCGAGCGGAAGCGGTAGGGCTCCGGATCGAGGTGCGTGTCGGCCCACGGGTGCAGCACCAGCGCCACCGGCTCGCCCTCGCGGCGGGCAGCGAGGCCGTCGCCGGTGCGCGAGACGCTGACTCGCTCACGCGCGCCGCCGTCGAGCTCGAGCACCACGGTCGCGAGCTGCGGCGGCAGGCCGCCGGCGGGGACGACAGGTCCGGCCGCCGCGTCGCGCCAGCGCGCCAGCCACGCCCGCAGGGCGTCCGGCGCGGCCTCGCGGTCGACCTCGACGGCGCGGCCTCCGCGCTCGAGGCGAAGGCGCGCGACGCCGTCGATCGACGCCCCCACCAGCCGGCGATCGATCAGCCGTTGCGGATCGCGCGCCGCATCGGTCAGCGCGGCGGGCACGCGCGCGCAGGCGGCGCCGGCCGGCGTGTCGATGAGCGCGCCGCCGGAGCAGTCGCCGCGCTCGACGAGCTCCGACCGACCAGCCCGCGCCTGCACCGCGAGCAGCCGCCGCGCCGCCCGCCCCGCCCCGTCCTCGAACCGCTCGACGCGCAGCCGCTCCAGCTGCTCGAGCAGCCCCTGCACCGCCCCCGCATCCGCGCGCGCCGGCCCCCCCGGCAGCTCCACCCGCCACGGCGGCCCGGCGAGCACGGTCTGGTCCGACGCCTCGCCCAGCTCGATCCGCGTCGCGCCGAAAGTGCGCCCGCGATACGGCCGCCGCTCGCGCAGGTCATCCGCATCGACATCGAGCGCACGCGCCGCGTACCCGTCGATGAGAAAGCGCCCACCGCGATCCGCCCGCGCCGCCCACACCCGATCCGTCGGCCCCGCCCCCTCGCGAGCGAGCAGCACCCGTATCTCTTTCCCTCCCGCCACCTCGACGACGATCGTCAGCGCCGGCGCCCCGATCTCCCCCTCATCGCGACGAATGGCAGCCAAGAGCTCGAGCGTCCCGAGCACCTCGCGCACCGCCCCCGGATCCGCCGGCACCCTCTTCCCCGTCTCCCCAACCCTCACCGTCCACCCCTCTCCCGACTCCGAACCCATCCCCGTCCCCGATCCCATCGTCCCCGTCCCCGTCCCCGTCCCCGATCCCGTCCCCTATCCCACCCCCCTCTCGACAATCACCTCCTCCCTCACCCTCTCGATCCTCACCTCCTTCACCCCCCTCACATCCCACTCCGGCACCACCCGCGATCCCTCCCCCGAGCCCGAGCCCTCCTCCCCCACAAGATCCACCACCAGCAGCGCAGCCAGCACCGCCACCACCCCGCCGAGACCGACGAGCCATCTCCGGCTATCCATCCCGCCCTCGCCCCCTACCCACGGCGCCTCCGCCACCACAGCAGCGCGCCCAGTCCGGCGGCCACCAGCGGCAGCACCAGGACACACAGCGCGAACACCCCGCGCCGCGCCGCCGGGCTCATCACCAGCCGCACGTACTCGGGCGTCTTGGCCCCGATGTCGAGCGACACGGTGCGGCCGGCCAGCCACGACACAGCCGACGCCACCAGCGCGTCGGCCGATCCCAGGCCACGGCCGACCAGCTCCGACGACGGCGACGTCGCGCTGCCCAGCACGACCAGTCGCGCGCCGCTCCTGTCCGCCTCGACAGCGACCGCAACGGCGGCGGCACCGACCAGATCGTCCGCGCCGGCCTCGACGTCGCCCCCGCCGAACAGCGCGGCCAGGTCGGTCTCGCCCCACGCCACCGGCGAGCCGCGCACGAGCATCGTCCCGCGCCGCCCGGCCGCGCCGGACGGCGGATCCGAGTACAGGACCGCGCGCGGATGCTGCCACACGGTGAGCCGCCGGCCCTGGAAGGCCGCCGTGATCGGGTGCGCGCCGTAGCCGGTCGCGGTGGCCCACGCCAGCGGCACGTCGAGCGCGCCCTGCGGATCGACGACGACCGCCTGCGGCAGGGCGACGCCGTACTCGGCCAGGAGCAGCTCCAGCCCGGTCGCGCCCAGCTTCGCCGCGCCCTGGCCGCCCGTGGGCGCATCCGACGCCGCCACCAGCAGCCGACCGCCCGACTCGAGGTAGCGCGCGACGGCCAGGGCCGAGTCGGGCGACAGCGGCGCCTGCGGGCCGGCCACGATCAGCACGCGGCACCGCTGCGGCACGCCGTCGCGCAGATCGCCCGCGTCCTCGACGACGAACCCGTCGCGCTGCAGGCGCTGGCCGACCTGTCCCCAGTGCGCCCGCCCCTCCTCAGCCTCCAGCGGCATCTCGCCGTGCCCGCTGGTGGCGCACACGAGCGGTCGATCGGCGGCGGTGAGCTCGACAAGCGCGCGGGCGAACGCCTCCTCCGCGCGGAACCCGGTCATGGCCCCGACCTGGTGCACGTCGCGCCCCAGCTCGGCCAGCTCCAGCAGATCGACCCCGCGCCGCCGCCCGTTGCCGGCGAACAGCACCGCTCCGCCGTCGGCCAGGTCGCGCGGGCTGAGCGCGAGCTCGCCGGCCAGCGCGGCGACCTCGTCGGGCTCGCGGGTCGGGTCCAGGTCGCGGCGCGACAGCAGCGGCTGGGCTCGCACCATGCGGGCCAGCACGCGATCGATCTCGTCGTAGATCGGCTCGAACGCCTCCACCTCCGGGCGCACGACGGTCGCCTCGATCGGCACCCGCACCGCGGCCAGCACCGCGCGCGTGCGCTCGTCCAGGCGGTTGACCTGGTGCGCGCTCACGTCCCAGCCGCCCGGATGGCGCGCGGCCAGCACGTTGCCCAGCACCACCGCGGCGGCGACCAGGACAAGGGCGCCGATGCGACGGCGAGCCGCCGCGCGGCTACCGCGGCCGGCCGCGGCCAGCACGACAGCCCCGGCCAGCCCGAGCGCCGCCAGCCCCACGAACAGCGCGATCGCGTCCAGCTCGATGGCGCCGCGCGCCAGGTCGTCCATGTGGCCGCGCAGGTCCAGGTGGTGCGCGAGGGCCGCCAGCGAGTCCAGATCCCGCGCCACGTCCCCGACCTGGCCGAACAGGAGGAGGCCGAGCAGCGCGGCGAACGAGACCACCGCGGCCACCACCTGGCTGTCGGTGGCGGCGCTGGCGCACAGCCCCAGGGCCAGAAATCCGCCCCCGGACAGCGCCACGCCCAGGTAAGCCGACAGGATCGGGCCGCCGTCGATCTCGGTGCCGGGCGGCGCATAGGCGGCCAGCACGATCGGATAGGCCGCCGTCGGGAGCCACAGCAGCGCGTAGAACGCCGCCGCGCCCAGCCACTTGCCGAGCACCACCTCGGCCTCGCCCACCGGCGTCGTCAGCAGCGCCTCCCAGGTGCCGGAGCGCCGCTCCTCCGCCACCAGGCGCATGGTGACGAGCGCGACCACCGCGAACAGCACCGCCCAGTAGAGAAAGGTGCCGCCGAAGTGGGTGCGCAGCACCGCGCCGTAGCCGGCCGGCCGCGACGGATCGGCCAGCACCTCGACGACCGCCCAGAACGAGAAGCCCTCCAGGGCCAGAAACAGCACCATCACGACATAGGCGATCGGCGCGTGAAACATGGCCAGGAGCTCGCGCCGCGCCATGGCCAGCACCCGCGCCGCCGCCCCGCTCATGCCTCTCCGCCTTCGCCCGACCCTCGTCCCCGTCCCCTCCCCGCTCGCTCGGTCGCGGCCATGAAGACCTCCTCGAGCGAGGCGCTCCGCCGCCAGCCCGAAGCGAGCCCGCAGCTGGTCGGGACGCCCGTCCCCGGCGACCCGCCCGCCTGCAAGCACCACCAGCCGTGCCGCCACCGCCTCCAGCTCGGCCAGCGCGTGCGACGAAAGCACCACCGCGCGATCGCCGGCCAGCTCGACAAGCACCTTGCGCAGGTCCCGCACCTGGGCCGGGTCGAGCCCCGACGTCGGCTCGTCGAGCAGGAGCACGTCGGGGCGGCCGAGCAGCGCGTCGGCCAGCCCGATGCGCTGGCGGTAGCCGCGCGACAGCCGGCCGATCAGCACGCGCCGCCGGTCGGTCGCCGACACCCGCTCGAGCACCTCGTCGACGCGCGCCGCCAGCTCGCGGCGCGGCACGCCCTTGAGCCGGGCGCGGAAGCGCAGGTGCTCCTCGACCCGCAGCTCCGGGTAGAGCGGCGGCCCCTCCGGCAGGTAGCCGATGCGCGTCGCGGCCTCGCGCCGGCGCGCCACCGCGTCGATCCCGTTGACCCACACGGCGCCGCCGTCCGGGCGCAGAAAGCCGGAAAGCACGCGCAGCGCCGTCGTCTTGCCGGCGCCGTTGGGGCCCACCAGGCCGACAACCTCGCCCCGCTCCACCGCGAAGCTGACGCGATCGAGGGCTCGGGTGGCGCCGAAGCTCTTCTCCACCTGTTCCAGTCGGATCAAGGGCCCATCATCAGTATAGGCGGCCTCCCGCGCCCGCATCGCGGTGAAGCGGTCACAGGAGCGGTTGCGACACTGTTGCAGGTGGCGGGCCGCCCCGCGTCGAGTCCCTCGCGGCCGGCCGTCCGTACAATCGGCCGATGGGAGCGATCCTCCAGCTCGGCGCGCGGGCGCTGCTGTCGATGCTGTTCTGGGCCGCGCTGCTGTCGACCGCCACGCTGGTGGTGAACCTGTTCGTCGTCCGCGCCTGTCGCCGGCGGCTGCGCGGCGCCGGACGCTCGACGCGCGGCGCGACCGCGGTGCTGGTCCCGCTCCTGTGCGTGCTGCTGCCGCTGTTCGCCGCCTACCTGGGCATCTCCTGCGCGCTGCAGCGGAGCTGCGCGGCCGCGCTCGAGCAGGGATCGGACGCGCTCGTCGATCTGGCAGTGACGCACGGGCTGGCCGCCGGCAAGCGCGAGCTCGGCGTCACCGACGACGGCGCAGTGTTTCCGGTCGAGCGGCTGCGCGAGGCCGCGCGCCGCCACGCCGCCGGGCGACCCACGAGCGGCGGCGTCGCCGTCCACCACCCGCTGCTGCTGCCGTTCGTGATCGCCATGTACCTGCCCGAGCTGCTCGATGCCGTGTGGTGGTCGACAGTGGACATGGCGCTCGCCGGGGCCCACGACCTGGCCGCCGGCGTCACCTGGCGCGACGTCGAGCGCCGGGTCGAGCCGCACCTGCGATCCCAGGGAGCCCGCCTCTCCGGCACGGTCGCGGACGAGCTGCGCGCCGGGGCGTGGCTCGCCATCGGGATCCTGCTCCTGGCGGTCCTGGTCGTCGATCTGCTCGCCCTCGCGATCACGTCGCGCATGGCGCGCCCGGCCCCGGCCCCGGCGCTGCGCTGATCGCCCAGGCCCGCCGGCTCAGCGGCGAAACGCCGCGGCGTGGCCGTGCGCGACGGCGCGGGCGAGGCGGTCTCCGTCCATGCCCGGGATCGCGGCGGCGCGCCGGTGCTCGGCCGACGACGTCGTGTCCGAGAAGAGCGTGTTGTCGGTGTTGACGCAGGCGCGCACGCCGAGGTCGAGCCAGCGCGGCAGCGGGTGGTCGGCGACGTCCGCGATCGCGCCTGTGTGCACGTTGCTGGTCGGGCAGGCCTCCAGCGTCACGCCGCGCTCGATGACCAGCTCGACCAGCTGCGGGTCGTCCAGCAGCGTGGTGCCGTGGCCGATGCGCTGCGCGCCGAGCTCGAGGATGGCGGCCCGGATCTCGCCGGACGGCCGCCCCTCGCCCGCATGCACGGTGCGGCCGAGGCCGAGCTCGGCGGCGCGGCGGAAGGCCGGCGCATGCACGGAGAAGTCGAAGTCGGCACCGCTCGACGGGCCGCCCGCCAGATCGATGCCGACGACGCCCGGTCGCGAGCGCGCGGCCTCGACCAGGCGGTCGAGCACCGCCGGCGGCTCGCCGTACAGCCCGCACAGCAGCAGCCCGGCCCGGCCGGCGCAGCCCTCGATGGCCGCGTCGATGACAGCCTCGATCGACGCGCCCTCCTGCCCGTGCAGCTGCGGCGCGAAGCGGATCTCGAGCGTCGTCACGCCGTCGGCGGCCGCGTCGACGCACATCTCGTCCGCGACCCGGCGGACCGCGGCCGTCCGCTGCAGCACCGAGAGCGTGAGCTCGAAGCGCGACAGCGCCCCGGCCAGCCCCATGCCGCGATGGAACACCAGATCGTCCGGCGGCGCGCGCCCGCTCCGGGCGAGCAGCTCGGCCAGGGTCGCCGGCCGGAGCGAGCCGTCGAGGTGGCGGTGAAGGTCCGCGAAGGCGTCCACCGGCCGCAGTGTAGGCCACCGCGAATGGATGCGGCGCCGTCCAACGGGAGCGTCAGGCCGGCTCGACAGCGGCGGTCCGGCCCGCGGCGATGCGCTCGCGCAGGGCCAGCACGTCCCGCGACAGGCTGTGCAGCAGGCCGAGGGCCATGTCGGTGTGGTCCTCGAGGATGTCGAGCAGCGTGCCGCCGTCGACCCGCACGCCCAGCACGTCGGTCTCGGCCACCGCGTCGAACCGGCGCTCGCGGCCGGCCATGCTCTCGAGCGCCCCGGCCATGGCTCCGGCGCCGAAGCGCAGCTGCCCGGCGTGCTCGATCGGTCGCCGACACGCAGCCGGCCACCACGACGATGCTCCAGCCGGCCTCGTCGCCCGCGCTCCACAGGCGCTCGCCGGCCGCGTGGCGCACCTCCGGCGACTCGCGGGCCAGCTCGGCCAGCGCCTCGAGCGGGGCGTCGTCGTACGGCGCCGCGCGGCGCAGCGCGGTGATCTTGTCGACCAGGCCGAGCGGCCGGTCGGCCTTCGGCGGCGGCGGCGGCGACTCGCGGGCGGCGGCCGGCCCGGCCAGCGCCCGGGCGTCGAGCAGCGCACCGGCCACGCCGCGCAGCACGCCGGCCAGGATCTCGAAGTTGTCCTCGAAGACGTCGACCTGGTCCTCGTGGGTGAACGACAGCGACATCGTGTCGGCGAGCGCGACGACCTCGTGGCCGCGCAGGACGCCGGCGAGCGCCGCAAGCCCGTTGACCACCGAGAGCGGGCCGAGCCGGCGCACCGGACGGCCGCGCCGGCGGACCTCGACCTCACCCTCGACCAGATAGTGGATGTGTCGCGCCGGCGTCCCCTCCTGCTGGAGCATCGCGCCGGCCGGGAAGAAGCGCTCCTCGGCCAGCTCGGCGAGGACGGCCAGATGGGCCGGCTCCAGGTCGGCGAAGGCGTCGAAGGAGCGCAGCTTCATGACGCGCTCCAGACCGCCCGGGCGGTCGACCTGGCGGCGTCGCTCAGCCGGCAAGCGGCTCCCTCGTGGCGCGCATCGCGTGCAGCACCTGGTTGGCCGCGTCGATCCAGCTGCCGGTCCGCTGGTCCAGCGACGACAGCAGGCTGGACTCCTCGCCGGTCAGCTCGGCGGCGTCCAGCTCGGCGATGTAGTGGGCGGTCAGGCCGACGACCGCGTCGCTCGGGTCGGCCATCATCGCGCGCAGCGTGTCGGCAAGCCCGGCGGCCGGCGGGGCGAACGGCTCGGCCAGCGCCAGCCGCTCACCGTCGTCCTCGTCGCCCCTGGCGACCAGCGCCAGCAGCGCCTCGCGCATCTCGCCGCCGCACAGATGCTCGATCAGCTCGCGCCCGGACGCGGCGCCGTGCGGATCGCCGGAGTGCAGGCCGACGTAGACCGCGTGCAGGTCCTCCTCCGGGTGGCGCAGGCCGAGCAGGCGGAAGGCGCGCTCGGTCGAGGTCGCCTCCTTCTCGCGCAGGAGCTGGACCAGGAGCAGGCCGGCCGGGGTCGTGGTGGTGGCGGCCATGTGCTCGTGCGACGGTGAGCCGCCAGCCGAGCAGCGTGGTGGCGCGGGTCAGGACCGCGGTCAGGTTGCGCTCGACCAGCTCGGCGTCGATCCGGACGTAGCTCGTTCTCGGCGACCAGGCGGCCGAGCCCGCGCAGGATCTGGTGCGCCACGACCTCGTCGCGCTCCCCCTCCAGGCGACGCGACAGCACGCCGGCTGCGGCCACGCTGCCGAACTTGCTGACGGTGCGCGGCAGGTGCACGCGCAGCCGGCGCGGCACCGACGGATCGCCCATGGCCTCCTCGAGGGCCGCGAGCGCCGGCTGGCCGATCGCGATCATGGCGGCGCGCGCCTCGGGACGCGCCACCCGGCTGGCCAGCATGGGCAGGAGCAGCGGCAGGAACGACGGGTTCGGCGCCGCCGCGACGATGCCGGCCGCCTCCGCCTGCACCTCCGGCTCGGAGGCAGCGGCCAGCTGCCTCACGATGTCGTGGAAGGCCGGCCCCGGGTTGCGCTTGATGGCGCGCGCGAGGGCCACGCGCGCCTCCCGGTCGGGCGCCTCCAGCACGGCGCGCACCTCGTCGGCGAACGGCGCGGCGTCGCGGCGCGACAGGATGAGCCCGACCAGCGCGGTGGCGCGCACCGGCGCCGACCGGTCGGACAGCGCGCGGCGCAGGATCGCGTGCTGCTGGGGACCGGCCACCGCGGTCAGGGCGCGCAGCGCGGCGGTGCGCACCTCCTCGTCGGGCGCGTCGAGCAGGCGCCTGGCCAGCGGCACGAAGTCGCGCCGGTTGCCGGTGTTCATGACGTCGAGCGCGCGGATCACCACCGCCGAGGACGGGTGGTAGAGGATGAGCGGCGGGACCAGGCCGGCGCGGCCGCTGGCGTCGAGCAGCTCGAGGGCGGACAGCACCACCGCGTCCTCCTCGCTCGACAGGCCGGCGATGAGCGCCTCGAGCGAGTGCAGGTCGAGCGCCGGCATCTCCGCGCGGGTCTCGATGGTGCCGTCGCGCAGCCGCTCGCGGAACATGTCGACGTAGCCGTGCTTGATGAGGGCGACGCCGATCATGAGCAGCGCGACGAAGATGATGAGGAGCAGGGCGAGGCTCGACAGGTCGAGCCCGAGCGCCAGCGCGCCCAGCATGGCCAGAGCCGCCACCGCCTGGCCGCCGCGGCCGCCGACCGCCTCGATGGTCACCTTGTGCCGCTCGCGCAGCTGGGCCGGCAGCGGCAGGTAGAGCAGCTCGATGCCGGTGCGGTGCAGCGAGTGACGCAGCGAGCCCTCGGCCAGCTTGAGGAACAGGATCGGCGCCAGCGCCGCGGTGGTCGCGAAGCCGAGCGCGCCGACGGCGAGCAGGACCGGCAGCGCCCACAGCGCGCGGCTCACGCCGTAGCGGCGCAGCGCCCAGGACGCGACCAGCAGCTGCACGACGAGCGAGAGCCCGTTGAGCGCCGCGTACACGGTGGCGAGGAACGACGGCAGGTCGTCCGGGTCGACAAGCGACGCCACCGCCGTCTTGAAGAGCAGGTCGGACGGTGGTCACCGCGATGTGGGTCAGCGCGACGAGCAGCAGCAGCCGGCGCAGGTACGGGTGCTCGAACACGCCTTCCGGCCGCGGCTCCGCGCGCGGGCGGCGCGAGCGCGCGCTCCTCCGGCATGGCGGGCCGGCGCCAGCCGAGCGCGGGCACGACCGCGGTGAGCGCCAGGATGGCGCTGGCGACGAGCACCAGGTCGCGCGCTCCGATGACGCGGACCAGCCCGCCGGCCAGCGCCGAGCCGACGGTCGCCCCGATCAGGCCGCCGGCGCCGATCACGGCGAAGGCGCGCTTGGCCTGGGCCGGATCGAACGCGTGCGAGACAAGCAACCACAGCTGGGCCACGCCGAGCGTGGCGATGAGACCGGTCCACACGTAGAGCCCGTAGAACGACGTCTCCCCGTGCCCCGCCCACATCCAGAACAGCGCGGTGCACGCCGCCGAGCCGAACAGCGTGAGCGCCACGGGCACGCGGCGCGACCGGCCGAAGCGGCGGTTGAGGTGGACCACCAGCACGGCCAGCCCGGCGATGACAAGGTAGACCCACGGGAGCTGCGAGGCCGGCAGCGACGACAGGAACAGCGCGTCGCGCGCGGTCTCCAGGATCGAGTGAGCGGTCAGGATGCCGAAAAGCGTGGCCGTGGCCACCGCCACCCGACCGGCGATGGCCCGCGGGATGCGGAGGACGGTCTTCAAGCAGCCACCGGCCCCCTACGGCTCGCGATCTGCTGGCGGCTCCGCCGGCGTCGCGGCGTCCGCCACCAGCCCGAGGTGCCGGTTGCGCTCGAGCCAGTCGCTCAGCTGCGAGGCCACCGCGTCGGACGGATGGGTGATATCGCCGGTCGTGAGGGAGGCGGCCGCCGCGAGGGTCTGCTCGATCTCCCTGCGCATGATCGTCTCCTCCGGTGCGAGCTCGGCGAGCGCCTGCTCGAGCTCTTTCACGCGCGCCTCCACCCGCACCGCCAGCGGCTGTCCGCGCATCTCCTCGGTCGAGTTCGAGGTCCGCGGCGGCGCCGCGGTGGGCGCCTTCTTCCCGGCGGTGGGCGCCTTTGTCGACCACTCCTTCATCGCCTGCTCGCGCGGCCGGTCGATGTGGACCTCGTCGTCCACCCGGGTCACCCACTCCAGCGGGATGTAGTGGTGCTGACCGCTGTCGTCGCGTGTCAGCTTGATCATGTCGCCGTCGTCCAGATGATCGACGGTCGCGAAGCGAGCGCCGCTGGAGCCGACAACCGGCATGTGAGGGTTGATCAGCTTGCGTGCAGTCCCGGGATCCAGCATCACCTCCGAGACTTCACGTTCCGTGCCAGAAAGCTGCGGATCCACGCCGGTCCCTCGGTGGCTTCACCGAGCAGATGACGGCCAGCGGCGCCGCCGCGGCGGTCCAGCGAGCAAACCTGCCTCACGCCCGCGCGCCCGGGGAGCAGGATGGCCACACCTCCTGCACACCGTTTCAACGGGGCGCCAGCTCGGACGGACCGGGCCGCGCTGGTTTCCACCTGGTAGGCTCTGGTCGCCCTCTCCATGGCGCACGATCTCGGCGACGAGCTGCTGTCGGATCTTCAACTGCTCGACGAGCTGCTCGTCGACACGGTGCGCGCGCGCTCCGGCGACGCGGCGCTCGAGCTGGTCGAGGGGATCGAGGAGGACGCGATCCGGCTGCGCGCCGGCCATCTCGAGGGCGGCCGCGACCGCTTCGCGCGGCGCGTGGCCGAGCTGGACCTCGACTCGCTCGAGCTCGTCGGCCGCGCCTTCACCCTGCTGTTTCACCTGTTCAACGCGGCCGAGGAGCAGCACCGGATCCGCGTGCTGCGCCGCCGCGACCGGGCCGGCGCGCCGGCCGAGGGCTCGCTGGCCGCCGCGTGCGCGGAGATGGCGCGCGACGGCGCGACCGCCGACGAGATGCGTGCGCTGCTCGATCGTCTCTTCGTCATGCCGGTCCTGACCGCGCACCCGACCGAGGCGCGCCGGCGCACCGTGATCGATCTGCTCGGCCAGATCTCCGGCGCGCTGGAGCAGCTCGACGATCCGCGGCCGGGCGCGCGCGAGCGCCAGCGCGTCCTCGAGCGGCTGCGCGAGGTGGTGCTGGCCCTGTACGTGACCGAGGAGGCGCGGGCCAGCCGCCCGTCGGCGCGCGACGAGGTGCGCGCCGGCCTCGAGGTGTTCGAGACGTCGCTGTTCGACGTCACGCCGCTGGTCTACCGCGAGCTGGAGGAGGCGCTGGCGGTGTCGTGGCCGGGCGTGCCGTTCGCCGTGCCGCCGTTTCTGCGCTGGGGCACGTGGATTGGCGGCGACCGCGACGGCAACCCGAACGTCACCTCCGACGTGACCCGCGGCGCCCTCGAGCGCCAGCGCCAGCTGGTCCTGGCCCGCCACCTGGCCGATGTCGAGGTGCTGGGCCGCGAGCTCGCCGTGTCGATGGGCCGGGCCGGCCCGATGCCGGAGCTGGAGCGCTCCCTGGCCGAGGACCGCAGCCGGTTGCCGGATCTGACGGCGCGCGCCCGGCCGCGCGCCGCCGGCGAGCTGGTCGGCCAGAAGCTGTGGTTCGTGCTCGCCCGGCTACAGGAGACCCGCGTGCGCGGCGAGGGCGGCTACGCCGACCCGGCCGACTACGCTGCCGACCTCGATCTGATCGACGCCAGCCTTCGCCGGGCGCGGCTGGCCCGTCTGGCCGACGGCAGGCTGCGCGACGTGCGCCGCCGCGCCCAGGTGTTCGGCTTCCACCTGGCCACCATGGACATCCGCCAGCACTCGGCCGAGCACGAGCGCGCGGTGGCCGAGCTCTTGCGCGTGGGCGGCGGCTCCGATCACTACTCGTCTCTCGCCGAGGAGGGCCGCATCGGGCTCCTCGCCCGGCTGCTCGAGCGCGCGGAGCTGAGCGTGCCGCGCGACCGCTCCGGCCTGTCGCCGGAGACGCGCGAGCTGCTCGCCACCCTCGACGTGGTCGGGCGGGCGCGGCGCGATCAGGGGCCGGAGGCGTGCGAGCGCTACGTCATCAGCTTCACCTCCAGCCCGTCCGACGTGCTCGAGGTGCTGTTCCTGGTCCGCGCCGCGCGCCTGGCGCCCGACGAGATCCGCCCGGTGCCGCTGTTCGAGCAGCTGGCCGATCTCGAGCGCGCCGAGGCCACCATGCGCCAGCTGCTCGAGCTGCGCCCGGTGACCAGCGCGCTGCGCGGCGAGCTCGAGGCGATGATCGGCTACTCCGACAGCGCCAAGCAGCTGGGCTACGTGGCCAGCCAGGTGGCGCTGCGGCGGGCGCAGGAGCGACTCGCCGCGGTTGCCGACGACCACGGCCTGAGGTTGACCGTGTTCCACGGCCGCGGCGGCGCGGTCGGGCGCGGCGGCGGACCGGCCAGCCGCGCCATCCGCGCGCAGCCGCACCAGGCGCTGCGCGGCCGCCTGCGCGTGACCGAGCAGGGCGAGACCATCGCCGCCCGCTACGGCCGGCGCGAGATCGCGCGGCGCGACCTGGAGCAGATGGTCGGCGCGGTGCTGCTCGGCTCGCCGCCCGAGCGCCTGGCCTCCGGGGAAGCCGGGGCGCGGGAGGCCGGCCGCGAGGCGATGCTCGACAGCGCGGCGCGGGTCTCGCACGAGGCCTACGGCCGGCTGCTCGAGGATCCGCTCCGCCTGGCCCGCTATGCCCTGGCCGCCACGCCGCTGCGCGAGGTGGCCGAGATCCCGATCGCGTCGCGCCCCGCGGGCCGGCGCGGCGGGCTGTCGTTCGAGGAGCTGCGCGCCATCCCCTGGGTCTTCTCCTGGAACCAGAGCCGGCACGGCCTGCCCGGCTGGTTCGGGCTGGGCGCGGGCCTCGACGCGCTGGTGCGCGAGCACGGCCTCGAGCGCGTGCGCGCCCTGTACGCCGGGTGGCCCGTGTTCTCGGCGCTCATCGACAACGCGCAGATCGCGCTGGTGCGCAGCGACATCGACGTGGCCGGGCACTACGCGCGCCTGGCCGACGACGACGCGCGCGAGCTCTACGGCATCATCCGGCGCGAGCACGAGCGCACCGTCGCGCGCGTGCTGGAGACGACCGGCCGCGCCGCGCTGCTCGAGGCCTGGCCGACGGTGTTCCGCACCGTCGAGCGCCGCAACCCGTACGTCGACGTGCTCAGCCACGTGCAGATCGAGCTCCTGCGCCGGCTGATGGCCGATCCGCCCGAGGCGGATCGCATCCGCGCCGCCCTGTTCGTGACCATCAACGGCATCGCGGCTGGACTGCAGACCGCCGGCTGAGCCCTCGCCCGCCGTCACGCGCGCGTCAGAAGCGGACGTAGAAGTCGAAGTTCGGGAAGAGGATCTTCTCCGGCGCCACGAAGTTGAGCATCGGCAGCGACACGTTGCCGTAGGTGACGCCGGCGCGCAGGTTCACGTGGCTCCACGACCACACGAAGTCGGTGGTCAGCGCGAACGAGCGCAGCGGCTCGAGCGCGTCGGTCTCCCCGCTGGCCACCACGGTCACCTTTGTCGCGTCGTCGATCATGTACTCGCCGTTGCCGCGGCCGCCGGTGTCCTGGAAGGCGAGCAGCCGGCCCTGCACGACCAGCGCGGTCACGCGGCTCCAGCGCCACTCGAGGGTGAGCGGCACCTGCAAGTTCGACACCGCCGCGGTCCCGCGCAGCAGGAAGTCGTCCTCGTCCGGGGCGTACGCGCCGTTGACCTCGACGTTCGTGTAGAGCAGCCCGCCGGCCAGGGTGACGCGCTTGCCGAAGCGGTGGCCGACGTACGCCTCGAACGGGGTGATGGTGAAGCGCGCGTCGTTCTCGTCGGCGGTGAGCCGCGCATAGACCAGTCCGGCCCCGAGGGTGGCGGACCAGTCCCCGCGATCCCACACCGTCGCCTTGGCGTAGATGTTGGCCAGCTGCAAGTCGGCCAGCCAGGCCAGGTACGGCAGCGTGTACGTGCCGATCTGCGCCGGACCGAGCGGACGCGGCAGCGGCAGGCCGGCCTCCACCTTCCACAGGCCGATCCGCCACTCGCCCGGCCGCAGGGTGTAGGGCATCTCGTCGGTGATGTGCTGCTCGCGGGTGTGGTCGGCGCGCGCCGGAGAGGCGGACAGCGCGAGCGCGGCAAGCGCCGTCGCGACGACGATGCGGATCACGGCAGCACCTCGCGGAAGGACACAGTGCCGCCCGACTTGTCGCTGCAGCTGGCGTCGCCGGCGTCGAGCGCGCACGACCACTCGCCGTTGGCCGCCAGCACCGACAGCTGGTCGCGGCTCTCGATGTCGAACAGGAAGTTGAGGTGGGTGCCGTCGGCTCGCTCCACCATCGCCTCGACGGTGCCGGGGCGGCACTCGGTGGCGCCGGGCGGGCACAGCCGGAAGTCGAGGTCCTGGCCCGGCAGCTCCTCGCCGTCAACCTCGATCTCGGCCAGCAGCTGGAACAGGAGCGGCGTCTCGCCCAGCCGGGAGAGCGACAGCGGCGCGCCCGTGTGGACGTTGATGCCGCCGTCGGCCCCGACCTGGAAGCCCTCGATGATCTCGCGGCAGCCGTCGAGCTCGCCCCAGATCACCGGATCGATGCCTGCCTCGCTGAACGTGGCGGTGAGCCGCAGGCTGCCGTTGGCGTCCTCGTCGATCGTCGGTTCGGGGCCCCAGCCGGCGCAGACGCGCTCGATGATCGCGAAGCCATCCCCTTCCAGGACCACCTGGCGCCCGCCGTCGTCCTCGGTCTCCTCCTCGCCGCGCCGCAATGTCGAGGCCTCGCCGTCGTCCTCCTCGAAGACCTCCTCGAGCAGCGTCCTGACCTGCTCCTCGACGGCGGCCAGCGAATCGGTGATGCCCAGGTGATCGCGCAGCTGCACGGCCAGCTCGTCCGCCACTGTCTGGTCGAGCGCCGCCGTCGGTGCGTCGTAGGCCGCGACGAGAGCGTCCATGTCGGGGCCGACCGGCTTGTCCGGCAAGTCGTTGCCGCACGCGGACGCCAACAAGAAGGCGGAAGGTAGGAGAAGGGAGCGTGGAGGCGACATCCGCGCGACGGTCTGCAATGTAGGTGCCACGCCTTCATGGCCGCGCCGCGGTGCGATTCCACATGCATGCGCGCGAGCTCCGGGACCGCCACGGCTACTGCTGTCGCCACGTGTTCACGGCGCTCAAGGCACGCTCCGGCTGGCCGATTGCCAGAGCGTGACGCCTGTCGTGGTGAGCCGCGCGCGGGCGCTTTACCAGGAGCAGCTCAGCTCCGTGTACAGGCGCCGCGACCGCGTGTTCGCGTGGCTGTTCGCGGCCCAGTGGCTGTTCACGATCGGTCTGGCCCTCCTCTACTCACCGTACGCGTGGACGGGCACGCTGCGCTCGACCCACGTGCACGTCTACTACGCGCTGTTCTTCGGCGCGCTGCTGACCGTGCCGGCGGTCCTGCTCATCCGGTTCCGCCCCGGCGCGGCGCTCACCCGCCATGTGATCGCGGTGGCCCAGATGTCCTGGTCCGCGCTCATCATCCACCTGAGCGGCGGACGCATCGAGTCGCACTTCCACGTGTTCGGCTCGCTCGCCTTCCTCGCCTTCTACCTCGACTGGAAGGTGATCGGGACGGCCACGCTGATGGTCGCGTTCGATCACCTCATGCGGGGCCTCTTGTGGCCCGAGTCTGTCTACGGCGTGAACTACACGGAGTGGTGGCGCTTCCTCGAGCACGCCTTCTGGGTCCTGTTCGAGGACATCGTCCTGGTCATGGGCGTCCTGGAGCGAAATCGCGAGCTGCGCGTCCTGGCCCAGCGCCAGGCCCAGCTCGAGGGGATCAACGAGGAGATCGAGTCGCGCGTCAACCGGCGCACGCAGGAGCTTTCGGAGAGCCGCGACCAGTACCGCGTGCTGCTCGAGACCACCAAGACGATCCCCTGGGAGTGGAGCGCGGCCGAGCGTCGGTTCACCTACGTCGGTCCGCAGCTGACCACCGCGCTCGGCATGTCGCTCGAGGAGTGCCTGTCGCCGGGGTTCCTGGCCGGGCGCCTGCATCAGGAGGACCGCGAGCAGGTGCTGTCCGCGCTCGGCGCGACCGAGACCGGCTCGCTCGACATCGAGTGCCGCATGCCCGCCGCCGACGGCCACTGGCTGTGGCTCCGGCTGATCGGCGACGCGACCACCGAGGCGACCACCGGCGGCCGCGGCGATCGCATCCTGCGCGGCGTCATGCTCGACGTCACGCGCAGCCGCGAGCTGGAGACGCAGCTGCGCCAGGCCCAGAAGCTGGAGTCGGTCGGCCGCCTGGCCGCCGGCGTCGCCCACGAGATCAACACGCCGGTACAGTTCGTCAGCGACAGCCTGCACTTCGTGCGCGACGCCACCGGCGACATGACCGGCCTCATCGAGCACTATCGCGCGGTCAACCGATCGATCCTCGAGGGCACGCCGTCGGCCGAGCTGGCCCGCGGGGCGGCCGAGGCGGAAGAGACCGCCGACCTCGCGTACCTGCTCGAGAACGTGCCGCGCGCCCTGGAGCGCTCGCTCGACGGGCTCGGCCGCGTCACCACCATCGTGCGCTCGATGAAGGAGTTCGCGCACCCGGACTCGTCGACGAAGACCACCGTCGACCTCAACCAGGCGATCCTCAGCACCCTGACCATCGCCACGAACGAGTACAAGTACATCGCCGACGTGGAGACCGACCTGGGCGAGCTGCCGCCGGTGCGCTGTCACGCCGGCGACGTGAACCAGGCTGTGCTCAACATCGTCGTCAACGCCGCCCACGCCATCGGCGACGTGGTGGCCGGGACCGAGGCGCGCGGGCGCATCGTGGTGCGCACGCGCCGCGATGGAGACTCGGTGATCATCTCGATCGGCGACAGCGGCGGCGGCATCCCGCCCGGGATCCGCGACCGCATCTTCGACCCGTTCTTCACCACCAAGGATGTGGGCAAGGGGACCGGCCAGGGCCTGGCCATCGCCCGTCAGGTGGTGCGCGAGAAGCACGGCGGCGACCTGACCTTCGACACCGAGCTCGGCGTCGGCACTGTCTTTCACATCCGCCTCCCGATCGAGGCGGCCGCGCCGCTCGTCGATCAGGCCGCGAACCTGTCATCGGTCGCCGCCGCTCCGGCTGCTCAGCCTACCGATTGAGCACCTGGTGCTCGCCGGTGCTGGGCATGTTGGCCGGGCGGGCCAGCGGCAGGCTGACCCGGAACGTGGTGCCCTGCCCCGGCACCGACTCGCACGAGATGTCGCCGCCGTGCTCGTCGACGATCTTCTTGCAGATGGCCAGGCCCAGGCCGGTGCCGCCCGGCTTGGCGGTGGCGAACAGCTCGAACAGCCGGCCCTCCAGCTCGGGCGGGATGCCCGGGCCGCTGTCGGCGAACTCCAGGATCAGCATCTCGCCGGTGGACCGGGTGCCGAGCCGGAACTCGCCCCCCTCCGGCATCGCCTCGACGGCGTTGCGGGCCAGGTTGTGGATGAGCCGCAGCATCGCCTGCTCGTCGAAGTACGCCACGCCGGTGTAGGCCGCGTCGAGGCCGAGCGCGACGTTGCGCCCGGCCAGGGCGTGCTGCAGCTGGGTCATCACCTCGTCGAGGAAGCGGTGCAGGTAGACCTTGCGCACAAGGACGTTCGTCTCGCCACGGGCGAAGGCCAGGACCTCGCGGGTCATGCCGCTCATCAGATCGAACTGGCGCAGGATCTGGTCCACGTACTGCTCGCGCTGCCGCGCGTCCTGCATCTGCGCCATGAGCTGGGCATAGCCGGAGATGATGGTCATCGGCGTCTTGAGGTCGTGCAGCACGCTGGCCAGCATCTGGCCGATCGACGCCAGCCGGTTCTGGTTCTCTCGCTCGCTGCGGCTCTTGGCCAGCTGGATCGCGCGCGACGACTGCCCGGCGATGAGCGTGAGCAGCTTGAGGTCTCCCTCGGAGAAGCCGCCCGGCGCGTCCGGCTCGCCGGTTTCGCGCTTGTCGATGAGCTCGATCGCGCCCAGCACCTCGTCGCCGCTGATGAGCGGGGCGGAGGCCAGGTGGCGCGGGCGCAGCCCGACCGTGTCGGCGAACTGCGCGGCGTGCCGGTTGTCGTCGTCCGGATCGTTGACGATGACAGCCTTGCGGTTGGCCGCCACCCAGCCGATCAGGCCCTCGCCCATCTTGATGGTCCGGTGCAGGAGGCGCGGGGCCATCGGTCCGCCCACGGTGCGGAAGCGCAGGTCGTCGCTGTTCGGCTCGCACAGCGCGATGCTGCCGCCCTCGGCCTCGAGCGCGTCCATCGCCTTCTCGAGGATGCGATCGAGCAGCTCGTCGAGATCGTGCGCCGCGTTCATCTCGCGCTCGATCTCGTAGAGGATGTTGAGCTCGTGCGTCTTCTGCTCGAGCGCGCCCTGGGCGTCGATCAGCTCGACGTTCTTGGCCACCACCGAGTGGTAGAGCTTGGAGTTCTCGACCGAGATGGCGGCCTGGCCGGCCAGCGCCGCCAGCAGCTCCTCGTCGTCGGCGGTGAACGGGCCGCCGGCCTTGTTGAGCACCTGCAGCACGCCGATGATGTGCCGCTTGCTGTCGCGCATCGGCGTGCACAGGATCGAGCGCGTGCGGTAGCCGGAGCGCAGGTCGATCGCCGGCTGGAAGCGCTTGTCGGTGTAGGCGTCGGGGATGTTCACCGTCTCGCCCGACTCCGCCACCCAGCCGGCGATGCCCTCGCCGACGGTGAGGCCGATCTCCAGCATCTCGCTGCCCTGGGTGATCTTCGACCACAGGGTCCTGCCGTCGTCGGCGACCAGGAAGAGGGTCGACCGATCTGCTTCCATGAGCAGTGTGACCTTCTCCATGATGAGGCCGAGCAGCTCGTCCAGATCGAGCGCCGAGGACAGGGCGCGCCCGATCTCCTGCACCAGCGCGAGCTTCTTCTGCTCGGTGCGGAGCTTGTGCTCGAGCTCGACGCCGGCGGACTCGATCGATTCCTGTGCCATCGCGCGACGCCCTGAGGCTCGACTCCCGCCGCCTACCGCGGTGCGGCAATCATACCGAAAATTCCGCCGTTTTCGGACGCCTGTGGCGGGATCGACGGCCGCGCGGGCGCCCCTACTCGAGGCCGCGGCGGCGCAGCTCGTCCTCGTCCAGCCCCTGCAGGTGGCCGATTTCGTGGACCAGCGTGCGGCGGATCTGGCGGTCGAGCTCGGCGCGGCTTCTGACCGCGCGCGTCAGGTTCTTCCGGTAGAGGACGATGGCCCGCGCCGGGATCGGCTCGTTGCCGTCCGCCCGGTCCTCGCGCACCGTGCCGCCGTGTCCGCTGGCCTGGCCGGTGTGGCCGTGGCCGTCCTGGGCCAGCGGCAGCCCGCGGTAGAGGCCCATGATGGTCGGCGCGAACGGCGGATCGACCGCGACCAGGTCGTCGATGGCCGGGAGGTCGACCAGCTCGAGTGCGACGTGGCCGAGCGCGCGCCGCACCGCGGCCGGCTGCTCGGCGATCGCCTCGCGCACCTCGGCGGCAAACACCTCGGCCGACACCTCGACCGGCGCCGGGAAGTCGTCCGGCGCCAGCGCGCGGGCGCGGGCGAAGTGCTCCTCGGCCCGGTTCGGGTGGCCCAGCCGCTCGTCGATGAGCCCGAGGTGATAGTGCGCGTACGGATCGTCGGCCTGCGCGCGCAGCACGGCGCGGAACGCCGACTCGGCGTCGGCGAAACGGCACATGCTGAACAGGCTCACGCCGCGCTCGTGCAGCGCGGCCGGGTTCTGCGGGGCCAGCTTGAGCGCGACCTCGACGCGGGGCAGCGCCGAGTCCGACTGGCCCAGGTCGTTGAGCGCCTCGGCCTCGAGCAGGGCCAGGCGCGCGCGCAGCTGGCGATCGAGCCGGCGCCGGCTGGCCGCCCGGCCGCTGCCGCGCCGCGCGTACTCGAGCCCGAGCTGGATCGCGGAGCGCTGCTTGGGCTGCGCGATGTTGATGTAGAAGTCGGCCGCCGCGGCGAGGGTCTCCGGATCGTCCGGGTCGCGCGCCAGCGCCATGGCGAAGGCGACCTGCGCCTCGCTGTAGCGGCCGAGCGCGGCCAGCGCCGCGGCCCGGTAGTGATGCGCCTCGACCGCCTGCGGCACCAGGTCGACCGCCAGGTCGGCGCAGGCCAGCGCGCCGTTGAAGCTGCCGGCGTCGTAGAGCAGGCGGCTGGCCTCGTCGAGCACCGCGTCCGGCGTCCTGGCTGGCGACCGGGCAGACAGTCGTGCTCACCGGATCGTGATCGGCGTGGGCCGGCTCGGCGGTGGCCGCGCCGAGGGCGAGCCCGGCGCGCGCACCGGCGTGGCCGGCGTCCTCGGCGATGGCGGCGACCGGCGCCTCGGCGCGCGACCCGCACGCGCTCATCACGAGCAGCAGCAACGAACCGCGAAGGCGGAGAGGGCGCGAGGTGTCCATGTCAGTGGGCGTCCGCCCAGGTCGCGCCGCGGCCGACCTCGACCACGAGCGGCACGTCGAGCTTGTACGCGCCTTCCATCTCCGCCACCAGCAGCGGGCAAAGCTCGTCTGCCTGATCGACGTCCACCTCGAGCACCAGCTCGTCGTGCACGGTCAGCAGGAGCTCGGCCCTGAACCCGCGCTGCGCCAGAAGCCGGTCGACCCGCAACATCGCCAGCTTCATGATATCGGCTCCGCTGCCCTGCATGGGAGTGTTTTGCGCCACGCGCTCGGCGGCGCTGCGCGCCCGGTAGTCGCGCGCGCCCAGGCCGGGAATCGGGCGGCGCCGGCCCAGGACGGTGAACGAGGCCCCGGACCGTCGCGCCTTTTCGACGATCTCGTCCATGAAGCGACGCACCGTGGCGAAGCGCTCGAAATAGCGCTCGATGTAGTGGCGCGCCTCGGTGCGCGGGATGTCGAGCGCGCGGGCCAGGCCGAAGTCGGACTGGCCATAGGCCAGGCCATAGTTGACCGCCTTGGCCACCCGGCGCTCCGTCGGTCCCACCTCCTCGAGCGGAATGCCGAACACTTCCGCGGCGGTCTGGGTGTGCACATCGATCCCCTCGGCGAACGCCGTGCGCAGCACCGGATCGCCCGACAGATGGGCGAGGATGCGCAGCTCGATCTGTGAGTAGTCCGCCGACACCAGCACCTTGCCCGGATCGGCGATGAAGGCGCGCCGGATCTCGCGGCCCAGCTCGCTGCGGATCGGGATGTTCTGCAGATTGGGATCGGTGGAGGACAGGCGCCCGGTCGCGGCCACCGCCTGGCGAAAGCTGGTGTGCAGCCGGCCGGTGGCCGGATTGATGAGCGGCGGCAGCGCGTCGATGTAGGTGTTCTTCAGCTTGATGAGCTCGCGGTGCTCGAGGATCGGCCCGATGATCGGATGCAGATCGCGCATCGACTCGAGCACCTCGTGGTCGACCGAGAAGCCGGTCTTGTTCTTCTTCATCCGCTCGCTGCGCAGGCCGAGCCTGTCGAACAGGAGCTGGCCCAGCTGCTTGGGAGAGCCGAGGTTGACCGGCTCGCCGGCCAGCTCCTGGATCTTGCCCTCGAGCGCGACCAGATCCTGGGTCATGCGATCGGCGAGGCCGCGCAGGTGCGCGACGTCGATGCGCACGCCGGTCGCCTCGACGCGCGCGAGCAGGTGCGCCAGCGGCAGCTCGACGTCGCGCCACAGCCCGTCGAGCCCGCCCTGCCCCAGCCGTCCGGGCAGCACGTCCCCGGCGACAAGCACGGCGGCGGCGGCGCGGCCGGCGTGGCGGGCCGCGTCCTCGACCGCCACCGCCTCGAACGGGATGGCGGTGCGGCCGCTGCCGAGCAGCGCGCGCTGGCCGGTCAGCGTCACGCCGAGCACGTCACTGGCCACCTGCTCGAGGCTGTAATCGTCGCGCGAGGCGTCGAGCAGGTAGGCGGCCAGCATGGTGTCCTCGGCGATGCCGCCCACCGGCATGCCGCACGCGCCGAGCGTCCGGTAGACCGCCTTGGCGTCGTGACACACGACCCGGATCGCGGGATCGCCCCACACGTCGGCCAGCGGCTGCAGATCCGACATGGCCAGCTGGGCCGGCGCGCTCAGGTAGCGGTGCGGTGAGCGGGATGTAGGCCGGCGCCTGGCCCGGCACCGCGACCGCGAGGCCGACAAGCTTGGCCCGGTCCTCGCGCTGGCCGTCGCGCTCGATCTGGATGGCCAGCCGGCCGGCGGCGCGCGCGGCCGCGGCCAGCTCGGCCACCTTCTCGGCTGAGGTCACCACGATCGGCGCGCGCGCCGGGATCGTCGACCACCGCCGCGGCGCCCCGTGCCGGGCCGGTCTCGATGGCCGGGGCGATGTTCTTCTGCTCGAGCCGCTCGATGAGCGCCTGGAACTCGAGCTTCTCCATCAGCTGGCGCAGCGGCTCGCCGTTCCACGGCTGCGGCACCAGCTCGTCGAGCTCGAACGGCACCTCGACGTCGCGCACCGAGCGTGACCAGCTTGCGCGAGCGCTCCAGCTTCTCGAGCTCGACCGGATCGGTGAACCGCTCCTTCATCTTGCCCTTGAGCTCGCCGACGTGGGCCAGGATGCCGTCGACCGATCCGTACTCGCCCAGCAGCTTGGCCGCGGTCACCTGGCCGACCCCGCTGATGCCGGGGATGTTGTCGCTGGTGTCGCCCACCATGGAGAGGAAGTCGCCCACCAGCGCGGGCGGCACGCCGAACTTCTTCTGCACGCCGGCCACGTCGTAGGTGATCTGACGCATCGAGTCGATGACCGTCACGTGGTCGTCCACCAGCTGCATCAGATCCTTGTCGCCGGAGTAGATGACGACGTCCCAGTCGCGCGCGCGGGCGCGCGTCACCAGCGTCGCGATGACGTCGTCGGCCTCGACGCCCTCCACCGCCATGCACGGCCAGCAGAACGCCTCGGTAAGCGGGCGGAAGTAGGGCAGCTGTACGCGCAGGTCGTCGGGCGCCTCGTTGCGGTTGGCCTTGTAGCTGGCATCCAGCTCGGAGCGAAAGCTGCGCCGGCCGGAGTCGAACACGACCGCGATTCGCTCCGGGTGCACATCCAGGTGCAGGCGGATGAGCATCGATGAGTAAACGTACAGCGCACCTGTCGGCATGCCGGCCGCGGTGCTGAGCCGAACTGGCTGTCTGTCCTTGCCGCCGGTGGCCAGGCCGTAGTGGGCGCGGAAGATGTAGCCGTGTCCGTCCAGGATATGGAGCCGCTGCACCTCGCTCATGGCCTCGGAAAGCTACACCACTTCTACTTGTGTTGCGCTTTGGGCGTATGATCGCGACGCCATGAGGAGAGCCCAGCCATTCACCGTGGTAGCAGCAGTGGGTCTGGTCGCCTCTGCCCTTGCCGGCGGAGCATGCAGCAAGAGCGCAGACGAGCGGGAAGGAGGCGATCCATCGAGTGGAAAGGTCGGTGAGGAGGGCCGGCCCGGCGCCACGAGTCCGGGGCTGGCGCGACCATGCGGCCGCGCCAGGGCGGACACATCGTTCTTCCGTCGAACGAACCTCTCTATCTCAACCCGCTGCTGGAGACGCGCTTCACGCGCGCCAACTCCCTCATCTTCGAGGGGCTGGTCGGGCTGTCGAGCTCGCTCGAGCCGGTGCCGGTCCTCGCGGAGTCGTGGACCCAGTCCAACGACGGCCGCAGCATCACGTTCAACCTGCGCAAGGGAGTGAAGTGGCACGACGGCAAGCCCTTCACCTCGAAGGACGTCGTCTTCACCTTCAAGACGATCCAGACAATCGGAAAGTCCGCGGCGCTGCAGAGCCTGTGGCCGTCGTACTTCGATCGCGTGGCCAAGCTGGAGGCGCCCGACGCCAACACCGTCGTGGTGACCTACGCCAAGCCGTACGCGCCGGCGCTCATCGCGTGGACGGTCGGCATCCTGCCGGCCCACGTCTACGGCGGCGGGACCCATCGAGCAGTCGAAGGGCAACAAGGCGCCGGTCGGCACGGGTCCATTCCGCATGGCCCGCTGGATCGAGGGCAAGCGGTTGCTCTTCGAGGCCAACACCGGCTGGTGGAACGGCCGCCCCAACCTGGACAATGTCGAGCTGCGGGTCGATCTCGGCGAGGATCAGCTCAAGGCGCTCAAGGGCGGCCAGCTGGACTTCGCGCAGGTGCCCGACGTCGAGGCATGGTCGAGCGAGGTGCAGATGCCGGACTTCCGCGCCGACTTCGAGGTGGCGACGGTGGTCGGCTCGCTCTACCGCGCGATCGCGTGGAACACGCAGAAGAAGCCGTTCGACGACAAGCGGGTGCGCCTGGCGATGACGCTGGCGCTCAACCGCGGCCGCGTGATCGAGGACGTCTTCCTCAACCAGGCCCAGGCCATGTCGGCGCCGTTCTTCCCCAACATGTTCGGGCCTGACCCGTCGATCGCGCCGCATCCGTTCGACATCGATCGCGCGGTCAAGCTGCTCGACGAGGCCGGGTACAAGGCGGGGCCGAGCGGGCGCTTCCCGCTGCAAATCATCGCGTCCACCTCGCAGCGCACGCCGACCATCGAGGAGATGTTCGGCATCTTCCGGCGCGACCTGGCCGCCATCGGCATCGACATGAAGGTGGAGTACCTGGCCCCCAAGGAGTACGAGGGCCGCATCACCTTGCGCGAGTTCGACGCGGTGTTCTTCGGCTGGCTGCCGGACATCCCTGATCCGGATCCGTCGAGCTTGCTGGGCACCAGCCAGATCAAGGCCGGCCGGCAGAACTTCGCCGGCTACTCGGATCCGGAGGCGGATCGCCTGCTCGAGGCCGCCAGCTCGACCGCCAACCGCGACGAGCGCAAGGCGCTCTATCACAAGCTGCACGCCAAGCTGCAGATCGACCTGCCCTACACGGTGCTGTATGCGCCGTACAGCCACTTCGCGTGGAGCCGGCGCCTGCACGGCGTGCACCCGGAGGACGTCGGCCCGCAGCCCAGGTTCCCCGGCCTATCGGGTTGGTGGGTCGAGAAGTAGACGCGCCGACAAACGAAACAGGAACAGGAGACAGGGAACAGGAAACAGGGAACGGAGCCCGTCAGTGGGCGCTGTCGTTTCCTGTTCCCTGTCCCCTGTCGCCTGTTACCTGTTCACTGTTTGTTTTGGCTAAGGCTCGTGATTGCGGAACTGGTCGGGCTCAAGCCCGAACCTCTTCATCCACCGATGGATCTGCATCCGCGCCTTGCCCATGGCTCGCGCGACGGCGCTGACGTTCCCGTCGTGCTGCGCCAGTAGCTCGGTCAGTCTGGCGCGCAGGGCCTCGTCGTCGAGCGCCGGGTCGCTGTCCTCGGGTGGGCCGGCGCGCACGGCCGGGCTGAGGTGCGGGACGTCGATCGGGCGGCCGCTGGCCAGGACCAGCGCGGCGGCCAGGCACTTCTCCAGCTCGCGCACGTTGTGGGGCCAGTCGTAGCGGTAGAGCGCGCGCACCGCGGCCTCGGTGAGGGTCACCTCCTCGGCGCGCGCGCCCGACAGGCGCTCGATGAGCGTGCCGATGAGCAGGCCGAGGTCCTCGCGGCGCTCGCGCAGGGGCGGCAGGTCGAGGCGGAAACCGCCGACGCGGCCGAGCAGGTCGGCGCGGAAGCGGCCGCTCTCGACGAGGCTCTCCAGATCGTGGTGGGTCGCCGAGATGACGCGCAGGTCGACCGGCAGCGGCCGGGTCGAGCCCACCGGCAGCACCTCCTGCTCCTGCAGCACGCGCAGGAGCGCCGCCTGCGACGCCGGCGGCAGGTCGCCGATCTCGTCGAGCAGGAGCGTGCCGCCGTTGGCGCTGCGCACCAGCCCGTCGTGGTCCTCGACCGCGCCGGAGAAGGCGCCCTTCTTGTGGCCGAAGAGCTCGCTCTCGACCAGCGAGTCGCTCAGCGCGCCGCAGTTGACCGCCACGAAGTCGCCGGTGCGCCGCGACAGCCGGTGCACCGCGCGCGCCACGACCTCCTTGCCGGTGCCGGTCTCGCCGCGCACCGTGATGGTCACCGTCGACGGCGCCACCTGGACCAGGCGGGTCAGCTCGCGCTCCAGGTCGGGCATCAGCGTGAGCAGCCCGGGCGCGGCCGGCTCGCGCTCGCCGGCGTCGACCCACATCTCCTCGCCCACCACCGGCAGCGCGAGGCGGAACAGGAACAGCGTGTAGCCCAGCGTGATGAGCGAGCCGTCGTCGATGCGCGCCCGCCGCACGGTGACGCCGTCGACCAGTGTCCCGTTCTTGGAGCCGGCGTCCTCCACCACCCAGTAGCCCAGCCCGCGCTCCAGCCGCACGTGCAGGTGCGACATGCTCGGGTCCGGGACGCGGATGGTGAGCACGCGGCGCCCGTCGCTGGCGACAAGCTCCGCCGCGCGCTCCGGACCGCGCCCGATGGCCACCGAGTCCACCCCCTCCAGCGAGTAGCGCGCCGACAGCGCCAGCGGGCGCGTGCACTCGAGCGCCAGGAACAGGTGCGGGGCCTGGCGCGCCGCCGGCTCCGTCCGGCCCCGGCGGAGCAAGGTGACCGTGCTCTCCGGGGCGCTCATGGACCCGACCGGCTGTCGTGCCACATCGCTCCGACGATACGCCGAGATGCCGGGTCGGGGACAGGCCCCCCGATCAGCCGTTCCTGGCCTTTGCTCGCAGGACCTCGACCTCGGCCAGCGGGCCCAGCACGACAAGTGTCATGCCGGCGCCGAGGGTGAAGTCGGCGCCCGGATTGAAGCGATATCCATCGCCACCGGGGATCTGCACGGCCAGGACCAGGATGTCGCGCGCCACCGCGCGGATGCCGGAGTTGCCCAGGGTCTTGCCGGACAGCGGCGATCCCTCCGGTACCAGCACCTCCTCGATGCGGACTGTCGCCTTGTCGCGGCGCATGTCGTCGAGGAACTTCACCACCTGCGGCCGCAAGAGCTCCGACACCATGCGCATGCCGCCGATGTAGTTGGGCGACACGACCGTGTCGGCGCCGGCCTTCTTGAGCTTCTCCAGGATCTGCAGGTCGCTGCCGCGCGCCACGATGCGGGCGCGCGCGTTCATCTGGCGGGCGGACACCACCAGGAACAGGTTGTCCTTGTCGTCGGCCAGCGCGGCCACGATGCCGCGCGCCTGGCTCACCGCCGCCTCCTCCAGCACATGGTCGTCGGTGGCGTCCCCCTCGATGTACTTGAAGAGCTCGGCCGGGTGCTGCTCGGCCAGGTCCTCGAGACGGTCGCGGCTCATGTCGATCGCGACGGTCTTGATCTTGTACTCCATCAGCTCCTCGATGGCGTGGCTGCCGGTCGAGCCGGCGCCGCACACCACCACGTGGTCCTCGAGCTTGGCGATCTGTTTGCGCATGCGTGTGTGGCGCAGGGCGCGCCGCAGGTCCCCCTCGATGATGAGGGCAGTGAGGGAGGAAGCAAAGTAGACCACTGTCCCCATGCCGAGCACGAGCAGCGCGACAGTGAAGCCGCGGGCATGCGGCACCTGCTCGAACCCCTGCAGCACCTCGCCGTAGCCGACGGTGGTCAGGGTGATGATGGTCATGTAGAAGCAGTCGAAGACCGTCCACCGGCCCTGGCCGAGCAGGTAGTAGCCGATGGTGCCGGCGGCGAGCACGAGCAGCATCACGGCGAAGGCCGCGACCAGTCGTGCTCGAAGCTCAGCCATGGCGCTCCAATGTACCTGAATTCTTGGTCTTGACGCCAACTGCGCGCGACGAGCAGAGCGGCCGGCCGAAGGCCCGGGTAAGCTGCCCGGCCATGAAGCGCCTGGAGAGCTACGTGTGCGGCGGTTGGGTGGCCGGTCAGGGGCCTGCCACACCGCTCATCAATCCAGCCACCGACGAGGTCATCGGGGAGTGCGCGCTCGGGCGGCATCGACTTCGCGGCCGCGCTCGCGTACGCGCGCGACCGCGGCGGCCCTGCCCTGCGCGAGCTCAGCTTCGCGCGGCGCGGCGAGATGCTGCGCGCGATGTCCAAGCTCCTGCACGGCGGGCGCGAGGAGCTCATCGCGCTCGCGGTCCAGAACGGCGGCAACACCCGCTCGGACGCCAAGTTCGACATCGACGGCGCCATCTTCACGCTGTCGTCCTACGCCGACTCTGGGCCAGAGCCTGGGCGAGCGCACCATCCTCGTCGACGGCGAAGGCACGCAGCTGGGGCGCACCGCGCGCTTCTTCGGCCAGCACATCCTCACTCCGCGGCGCGGCGTCGCGGTGCACGTCAACGCGTTCAACTTCCCGGCCTGGGGCCTGGCCGAGAAGGCGGCCACCGCGCTCCTGGCCGGCATGCCGGTGGTGTCGAAGCCGGCCAGCGCGACCGCGCTGGTGGCGTGGCGCATGATGCAGCTCTTCGTCGAGGCCAAGGTGCTGCCCGACGGCGCGCTGTCGCTCGTGTGCGGCGGGGCCGGCAAGCTGCTCGAGTCGCTGGGCGGCCAGGACGTGCTCGCCTTCACCGGCTCGTCGGTGACGGCGCGCGCGCTGCGCTCGGGCGAGGGCGTGGTGGCGCGCTCGGTCCACATCAACGTCGAGGCCGACAGCCTGAACGCCGCGGTGCTGGCGCCGGACGTGGGGCCGGGCAGCGAGACGTGGAACCTGTTCATCGCCGACGTCGCGCGCGACATCACGCAGAAGACCGGGCAGAAGTGCACCGCCATCCGCCGCGTGTTCGTGCCCGAGGCGCGCCTGGCCGACGTGACCGAGGCGCTGAGCGCGCGCCTCGAGATCGTCGTCGGCAACCCGGCCGACGAGGGGGTGCAGATGGGGCCGCTGGCCACGCGCGCCCAGCTCGAGGACGTGCGCGCCGGCATCGCCCGGCTGGCGCGCGAGACCGAGGCGGTCGTCGGCGGCAGCGGCGAGGTCACGCCGCGCGGTGTGCCGTCCGGCGCCGGCTGCTTCGTGGCGCCGGTGCTGCGCCTGGCCCGCGACGCGCGCGCCGCGGCCAGCGTGCACGAGCACGAGGTGTTCGGTCCGGTGGCGACCGTGTGCGCCTACTCCGGTCGCCCCGAGGAGGCCGCCGAGCTGGTCGGCCTCGGCGACGGCGGCCTCGTCGCATCGATCTACTGCGACGAGCGCGACTGGCTGCGCGCCGCGGTGCCGGCCATGGCCCCGCTCAACGGCCGCCTCTATCTCGGCAGCGAGAAGATGGCGTCGCTCTCGCCCGGCCCGGGCACCGTGCTGCCGCAGCTGGTCCACGGCGGCCCCGGCCGCGCCGGCGGCGGCGAGGAGCTGGGCGGCCTGCGCGGCATGTCGCTGTACCAGCAGCGCACCGCCCTCGAGGGTGACAAGAGCCTGCTCGCCGCCATCCTGGAGGGGTGAGCTTCAGAACAGCGGCCGGGCCGACGATCGGGACAGCACCGAGGTGACCTCGGTCGTCAACGGCTGCGGATAGAACAGGTAGTTCGAGCGGTGCGGGAGGGTGCCGTAGCGCGCCACGTAGTCGCCCGGATCGAAGCCCTCCGGCGGCGCCGATATCTCGCCGAAATCGACGTGCAGGATGTCGTTGCCGGTCAGGATCGCGACGAGGCGCTGAAAGCGGCGCAAGAGCGGCGCGTCGTAGACCCCCGCGCGGGGCTGCTCGCGGATGATGAGGTCGTCTCCCTCGCGCGCGATGTCGACGGCGGTCTGCTGCACGCCCGGCGATGCGGGCCATGTTGCTGAGACAGACGCGCAGGTACTGCTCGCGGATCACGTCACCCTCGCGGATCTCGGCGATCTCGTGCGGCACCGGCACCTGCCCGTCGCGGATCTGCACCGCACACGGTTCGCGTCCGACACACAGCACGTAGATGTAGTCGCAGTACTCCTCTTCCTGACCCGGGCGGAACAGCGCGGCCGCGTCGAGCTCGAGGGCGAGCTCCTCGGCCAGCGCCTGACCTTCGGCCTCGTCGAGACCGGCGCCGAAGCGGACTCCATCGTCGGGCTCGCCCCAGCAGCGGGAAGGATACAGCCGCTCGAGCGTCTGCTCGACGGAGTCGAGCATGAAGCCCTTGCGATGGTCACAGCCTGTCTTGGCCCCGCAGTTGGTGCAACCTCCCACAGTCGAGAGATAGCATCCCGATCGTCGAGGCGAAAGCGCGTCTCGCGTGAGGGTCGACCGGCCCTTGGTCGTGCCGGCTCCCGGTGGTAGCGTAGAGGACGTGCTCAAGGACGAGCTGAGACAGCTCTTGCGAGAGCTCGCGCAGGCGACCGGCGCCGTGTCGGTCGCGATCGCGCACCCGGATCACCCGGAGCTGTCGGAGCTGCCCGGACTGGCCACCGGACCCTGGCGGCCGGGACGTCACGAGGCGGAGCTCGAGGGCCCGCCGGAGCTGCGCTCGTCGGCCACCCACAGCATGTCGGTCCCCGTCGGCGGCGGCGCGGTGCTGCGCGCCGGCTTCCTGCACGCCGAGGAGCCGCCCGATCCCAACGGCCGCGCGGCGGCGCTCGAGCGAGCGGCGCGCGCGCTCCGCGCATGCGCGCGGCGCTGGGACGTGGGCACGCTGCCTCCGCTCGCCTTCCCCGAGACGTCGCGCTCGCCGCGCGGCCTCATCCTGTCGCGCGTGCGTTCGTACCTGACCGCGCTGGTCGGTTCGCTCGGCATGGACAACGCGGTGGTCACCCTGCGCGCGCGCGTGCTGGCCAGCGCGCGTCCCCTCGGCGAGATGCACCGCGCCCAGATTCCATTCACCGTGCGGCGCGTGGCGGCCGAGGCCGACCGGCGGCGCGGCGCGCGGCTCGTCGAGCTCGCACGGCGAGCTGGCCGGCGAGGACTTCTACGCGCTCGGCTTCTGGTACGGCGGCTGCCTGGTCGGCTTCTTCTCGCGCCCCTACTCGGCCGACTTCGTGCGACACCGGGCCCGGCTGGTCACCCGCGAGCTGTCGCACCTGCTCAGCCTGCTCGACGAGCCGACCCACGATCCGGCCCAGACCGCGCCGCGGCCCGACTGAGCTTCGACGGCGCAAGGCGCTTCCACCGGCGGCGCGGCTCCGGTAGCGTTGACGGGTTGCGACCTCTCTCCTGCTTGTCGCGGCGCTCCTCGGGGGCTGCGCCGCCGACGCGGCCGACGACAGCCTCCAGGTCGTCTTCGATCCGTGCGAGCCGGTCGCGCTCGCGCCCGCGCCCGGCGCCGGCGCCGACGAGCTGGCCAGCCTCGACAGCGCGATCGACATGTGGCAGCGCATGGGCCTGAGCGCGCTCGGCCGCGCGCAGCCGGACGCACCCCGCTCGGGCCGCGTCCTCGAGGTGCGCTTCGAGACCGCGGCCCGGGTCTTCTACGGCGTGTACGACGACGAGAGCGGCGTCGTGTTCATCAACCGCCGCCTGTCCGACGATCACGCGCGCGCGGTCACCATCGCGCACGAGGTCGGCCACGCCTTCGGGCTGCCGCACATCTCGGGGCGCGACTCGGTCATGAACACGAAGAACCTGGTGCACGAGCCGAACGCCGACGACGCCGGCGAGCTGCGCGCGCTGTGGGGCGACTGCGCGCCGGCCGCCACCGACTGAGTTGCCGGCTCAGACCTGCGCGATGGCCACGAGCCAGGCGCCGATCTCGAGCAGCAGGCAGACGAGCCCGAGCTGCAGCGCGATGCGGATGCGCTGGATGACGCTCCAGTTGCTGACCATGTCGCGCTTGATGCGAAGCGCGAGGGCGCGATGCATGGCAGACATCGGGACCGGCGCGTCGCCGTTGACGTACTCGGCCACCAGCTGCTCCGGGTCGAAACGAAAGGTGAAGTTGTAGAACGGCCACAGCATGTAGGCGACCGCCGTCCCGACCGAGAACAGAAGCGCCGCGGCGACCCAGTCCCACACGCCCAGTCCGTCGGACAGCGCCCGCGCGCCGAGCAGCGACGTGGCGAACGCGGCGGCGAAGATCAGGTTGCCGGCCCGGCTGTTGAGCCCCTCGACCACGTATTGCTGGTGGGCGAGGCCGCGCACCGCCTCCTGATAGATGAAGGCCAGCTGCGCGTCGTCGCCGGTCCGCCCGCCGGCCGACTCTCGCGCTGAGATCGCGGCTCCGGCGCTGCGCTCAAAGCTGGGTCCGCTCGCTCGGGTCGAGGTGGAGCCCGAAGCCGTCGTGCAGCGTGCGCATGGCCAGCTCGGCGTACTTCTCGTCGATGACGCAGGAGATTTTGATCTCGCTGGTCGAGATGAGCTGGATGTTGATGTTCTCGCCGGCCAGGAGCTCGAACATGCGCCGGGCCACGCCGGCGTGCGAGCGCATGCCGACGCCGACCACCGAGATCTTGGCGATGCCGTCGTCCCACGACACCGCGCGCCCGTTGTCGGTGAGGTCGGGCACGCGCTCGGCCAGGAGCTCGATGGCGCGCTTGCGCTCGCCGCGCGGCACCGTGAAGGTCATGTCGGTGCGGCCGTGGACGCTGGTGTTCTGGATGATCATGTCCACCACGATGCCGGCGTCCGACAGCGGGGTGAACAGCTTGAAGGCGACGCCGGCCACGTCGGGCAGGTTGCGCACCGTGACCTTGGCCTCGTCGCGGGCCACGGTCACCCCGGAGACGACCACTTGCTCCATGAAGGCCTCCTCGCCCACCACCCAGGTGCCCTCGGCCTCGTCGAAGCTCGAGCGCACGTGGATCGGCACGCGGTAGTTCATCCCGAACTCGACCGAGCGAAGCTGCAGCACCTTGGCGCCCAGCGACGACAGCTCGAGCATCTCCTCGTAGCTGATGCGGCCGATCTTGCGCGCGGTCGGGACCACGTTGGGATCGGCGGTGAACACGCCCGCCACGTCGGTGTAGATCTCGCAGACGTCGGCGCGCAGCGCGGCGGCGATGGCCACCGCGGTGGTGTCGGAGCCGCCGCGGCCCAGCGTGGTGATGCTGCCCTCCTCGTCCACGCCCTGGAAGCCGGCGACCACCGCGATCTTGCCGCGGCCCAGCGCGTCGGTCAGCGAGTCGGACTCGATGTCCTGGATGCGCGCGCGGCCGTGCTGGGCGTCGGTGACGATGCGGATCTGGTGGCCCTGGAACGAGCGCGCGTTGCCGCCCAGATCGCGGATGGCCAGGGCCATCGAGCCCGGTGGTCACCTGCTCGCCGGTCGAGATGATGACGTCGACCTCGCGGTCGGCGGTGTCGTCCCACATCTCGCCGGCCAGGCGCAGCAGGCGGTTGGTCTCGCCGGCCATGGCCGAGACCACCACGACCACGTCGTGACCGGCGCGGTGCGTGCCGAGCGCGCGCTTGGCCACGCGGCGAATGCGCTCCACGTCCGCCACCGAGGTCCCGCCGAACTTCTGCACGATGAGCATCGACGCCGCGCAGCATACAGCGAGTCGGACGCTGCCTCCACCTGCGCGCCACCTGCGCCGCGCGGCCGGTTCAGCCGCTCTCGGGTCCGTACGCCTCCACCTCGGCCATGCGCTCGGCCAGGATGCGGCGCAGCGCCGCGTGCTCCGGACGCGACAGGTCCGGATCCGCCTCGACGAGGCGATCGGCCTCCTCGCGCGCGCGGGCCAGGAGCTCGACGTGCTGCACCAGGTCGCCGAAGCGCAGGCGCGGCAGGCCGGCCTGCCGCACGCCGAGCAGCTCGCCGGGCCCGCGCATGGCCAGGTCCTCCTCGGCGATGCGGAAGCCGTCGCCGGTCTCCTCCATCACCGCGAGGCGGCGGGCGGCGGCCTGGCCGCGGCCGGAGCGCGTGACAAGCAGGCACTCCGACGCGCCGCCGCCGCGCCCGACCCGGCCGCGCAGCTGGTGCAGCTGGGCCAGGCCGAAGCGATCGGCGTCCTCCACGATCATGAGCGTCGCCTCCGGCACGTCGATGCCGACCTCGATGACGGTGGTGGCGACCAGCACGCCGACGGCGCCGCTCTTGAAGCGCTGCATTGCGTCGTCGCGCTCGGCCTGGGTCATGCGGCCGTGGACCAGGCCCACGGCGCGGCCGAGCTGGGCGCGCAGCTGGTCGGCGCGCGTGATCGCGTCCGACGGCGGATCCGGGTCCTCGTCCGGCGCCGGGGCGACCAGCGGACAGACAACGAAGGCGCGGCCGCCGCCGTCGAGCACGCGGGCCAGCACGTCGCGCGCCTCGTCGCGGCCGTCGGCGCCGCGCAGCACGCGGGTGCGGATCGGCTGGCGCCCGGGCGGCAGCTCGTCGAGCAGGGTCAGGTCGAGGTCGCCGTACGCGCTGAGCGCGAGGGTGCGCGGGATCGGCGTCGCCGTCATGACCAGGAGGTGCGGGCGCGCCGGCGCCGTCTCCCTTGCCGCGCAGCTTGACCCGCTGGGCCACGCCGAAGCGGTGCTGCTCGTCGATGATGACGAGGCCGAGGGCGCGAAAGCCGAGGTCCTCGGCCAGGAGCGCGTGGGTGCCGACGACCAGATCGATCTCGCCGGCGGCCAGCCGCGCCGCGATGTCCGCGCGGGCCGGGCGCGGCGTGGCCGCGGTGACCAGCGCGGCGCGCAGGCCGAGGGCGCGCAGAGCGGGCGCCAGCGCCGCGGCGTGCTGCTCGGCCAGGATCTCGGTCGGCGCCATCAGCGCCACCTGGCGTCCGGACGCGGCCACCTGGTGGGCCGCGGCCAGCGCCACCGCGGTCTTGCCGGCGCCGACGTCGCCCTGGAGCAGGCGGCTCATCGGCAGCGGTCGGGCCAGGTCGGCGGCGATCGCGTCGATGGCGCGCCGCTGGCGCCGAGGTCAGGCGAAACGGCAGCACGCGCTCGAGGTCGCCGCGCACATCGGCCGTGCACGGCGCCGCGCGATCGTCGCGGCGCTCGCGGCGGCGCTGCGACACCGCCACGCCGAGCAGGAACAGGTCGCCGAACACCAGCCGCCGGTGCCAGCGGCTGTCGCCGCGCATCAGCGTGTCAACGATGTCGTCGGTGAGCGTGTCGGGCGGGCCGTGCAGCGCGGCCAGCGCCTCGGCCAGGGTCGGCAGGCCCTGGCGCGCCTCCACCTCCGGCGGCACGCCGTCCTCCATCAGGCCGAGCGCACGATCGACGGCGGCGGCGGCGGTGCGGCGCACGATGCCGGGCGCCACGCCGACGACATCGGAGTAGCGGGCCAGGATGCGCCCGCCCGGCGCCAGCCGCGCCGTGCCGTCGGGCATCTCGACCTCGAGCACGTCCGGGTTCGACATCTCGAAGACGCCGTTGCGTCGAGTCAGCCGGCCCGACAGGACGACCTCGCTGCCGCGCGGGAAGCGCGACGTCATGCTCGCGTTGGCGTGAAACCAGCGCACGACGACCTGGGCCGGGCCGGTCGGCGCCGCGCCGGATGCTGACGCTGTCGCACCCGTCGGCGCCGCGCCCGTCGCCCTCGCGGACGCGCCGCTCGCGGGCTCGACCAGGCGCACCTCGACCCAGCGCCGCCGCCCGCGCCGCGAGAAGCGCGCGGACGCCACCTGGCCGCGCAGCGCGCGCAGCTCGCCGCTGTCGGCCGCGCGCCAGCGCCTCGGACAGCGGCTCCACCCGGCGCGCGTCGTCGTAGCGGCGCGGCACGAACCAGACCATGTCCTCGACGGTGACCAGCCCGCGGTCGGCCAGCCGCTCGGCCAGCGCCGCGCCGATGCCGGGCAGCGTGCTGGTCGAGGCGAGCGCCGCGGCTCGATCGGCCTCTGGCGCCGGGTCGCGCGGCTCGACACTGCGCGAGGCCGCGCCGCCCAGCGCGAAGCAGAGCCGCTTGCCGCGCGCCACCACCACCGCCTGGGTGTCCCGCTCGAGCCCCTCGAAGTCGGTCAGCTCGGCGCGCCACGCCACCAGGGCTGCCTGTCCCGCCCCCACGCCCTCGCCATCGCCGAGCACGGCCAGTACGCGGTCGGCGGCCACGCGCAGGCGCGAGGCCAGCTCGGCGGCGCGCTCGAGCGCGGCGAAGTCGTCCTGCGACGCCTCGCGCAGCAGCCGCGTGCAGCTCCGCCAACCGGGCCTGCGCCTGGCTCGTCATCGACGCCCTGTGCGGCCGCGCGCCGGGGCGCGGCCGGTCTCAATCCATGCGGTAGGTGAAGCGGAGCTCGTAGTCGCACAGATGAAAGACATCGCCCTCGTCGATGCGCTTGTTGTCGATGCGCATCCCCTTGTAGTCGATGCCGTTGGTGGACCCGAGATCCTTGATGTAGTAGGTGCCGTTGCGCCGGATCACCGCCGCGTGCTTGCGCGAGATGTTGCCGTCCTTGATCGGCAGGTCCGACGTCTTCGAGCCGCGCCCGATGATGAACTGGTCCTTGGTGATCGGGTAGCGCTGGTTGTTGTAGACCAGGTAGAGCGTGGCTGCCGCGGCCGCGGCGGCCGGCGCCCAGGTTGCCCACGCCGTAGCCGGGCGGCGCGTGATCGCGCGGCGGCGGCTGCGACTGGGTCGGGCGCCGGACCGGACCACCCATCGGCGGCGGTGGCGGTGCATTCGTCCGCCGCGAGACGTGCGGCGACGGCACCTGCTGCCCGGGCTGACCCACGGCGTATCCTCCGGACTGCGCGCCGGCATACGCATTTGGCGGGGGCGCAGCGCCGCCGCCCATGCCGGGTTGCGGCGAGAGCGGACCGGACGTGGCCATGGCGGACTGGTAGTTCTTCGACCGCGCGTAGTACCGCATGGCCTCGTTGATGAGGTAGTCGATGGAGCAGTCGAAGTCGTTGGCCATCTGCTCGAACGTCTCCCAGAGGACGTCCCGGCAGTAAAAATGGCGCATCGTCTTCTTGCTCTGATCCATCTCAGCCTCGCTCCCCCGACGCGGGAGCGTTGAGCGGGTGTATTATCACTTGGTTTCGGGTCCTTTCGCTAGGGCCTGAAGTCCGCCCGCCACCTCATCGGCGACGCGACCAAGCGTGGGATCTGGCTTTTTCTTTCCCGCCGGCTGGTCTTTCTGCGGACCCCACCAACCCTTGAGGACAGTGCGGTCCTTGGCAAGCTGCCGAATTCGTTTCGCGTCCTCTTCTGCGCTGGAGCGCTGCTTGAGCGCTCCCAGGATCTCGACGCCGGTCACACGCGCGACCCAGTTCTGCGATGAAAGCATCTGTCGCGCCTGCTCTGCGACCTTCGACGCCCCCGGCGAGGCGAGGATCTCCTTGTACACGTACTTCTCGAGCAGCGCGCGCTCGTAACCGACAGTATCGGGCATCGCCTCCACGATCGGCATCATTGCCTGTGCGCCCCCGCAGCGAAGTCCCAGCTGAACGCCTACCCAGCGGTAGGCCTGCTGGGCGGACGGCAGCTTGGCCAGCTCCACGAACGGCGGGATGCACTCGGGCGGACCGACGACCGAGACCAGCGCGGCCGCGTCGTTGTTCATGACCCCGGGCAGGTTCTCGTCGCGGGCCACCTGGCCGAGGAGATCGACGTGCGCGACCAGACCGGGCCGCGGCGGGACCGGCTGGCCAGAGCTCGGCTGCACGTAGGCCTCGTGCAGCGCGGCCATCGCGCGCTGGGGCAGCGACTTGTCTCCGTAGCTCTTCGTCACCATGTCGAGCAGCAGGCCGACCGCCTGCGGATCGCCTGTCACCGCGAGCGCGTTGAGGAGCTCGTCGCCGACCGCCGGGCGGTTGCCCTCGGCGTCGGGCGGCCGGACCAGCAGGCTGCGCGCGGCCTCGAGCAGCTTGGGCGCCGCGGCCGGGCCGAGCTGGCGGACGATGGTGCGGCCGTTGACCCGACCGGTGGTCGCGCGGCCCTCGTAGTGACCGCCGGCCAGCCACTCGATCAGATAGCCGTCGATCTTCTGCCGCGTGGCCGGATCGGCGTAGCCGCGCAGATCGAACAGCATGTCCTTGGCCTGGTACTGCACCGGCGTCGGGACATCCTTCTCGCGCGCGATGCGCGCCTTCTCCCACAGCCGCGGGGCCAGCTCGGCCGCCACCTCGTGGCGCTCCTCGTCGGACATGTCCTCGAACGCCTCGCGGACCAGGGCGTGGTGGTTGTCGACGTGGACGGCGAGGTTCTGCGCCGCGTGGGCGCGGGTGTCGGCGTCGTTGTCTGCGTCGCGCAGCGCCTTGTCCAGCTTCTCGACGCCCTTCTCGGTCGAGAGCCACTTGTCGATGTTGTCGTGGCTCGCCTTGTCGCAGCCGGCCAGGCCGGGCCACGACGACGGCCGCCATGACAAGCAGCGAAGCGCGCCAGATTACTCGCAAGTGTTTCTCCTCATTACGAAAAATGGCGCGGCGACTATAGAGCGTGGCGCAGGCCGAGTCAATTCGGCCGCCCCGCGCCGGTTCCCCCCTGCTCTGCTACTCTTCGCCGCTCATGTCGCGCCGGCCTACTCGGCCAGAAACTCGACCGACACCTGGCTCGATTGCTGGCGGTGGCCGCAGTGCTCGCGCTGCCGGGCCGCGTCCAGGCCTCGCCGCTCGAGGACCCGACCGCCGGAGGCGCGGTGTTCACCGGTCCCACCCAGGCGCACGCGTCGTCGATCTTCCTCAACCCCGCCGCGCTCGGGTTCGCCACCCGCGGCCTTCACCTGCACGTCGGCGGCAGCCTGCGGCTCGACAGCATCCAGGTTGACCGCAGCCTGATCGATCTCGACAGCGGACAGCTCAGCGACGGCCGCCAACGTCTCCACCACGACCTGGTCGCCGGGCGGGATGCTCGGCCTGTACGGCACGGTGCTGGAGGAGCGGGCGGTGTTCGGCGCGGCGGTGCACACCACCACCTTCGATCGATTTCCGGCCGGCCACGACGCGCTCGGCTACCACGTGCTGGGCGGCCACGTCTACCAGAGCCTGTTCTCGCTGGCCGGCTGCTTCCGGCTGGCCGACTGGATCATGTTCGGGCTCGGCGTCTCGATCGGGTACGCCGGCATGGACCTGGACCTGGCCCGCGACAGCGCGCTCGAGGCCGGCGGCGGCGCCGAGCGCGGCGTGGCCAGCGACTGCGGCGGCCAGCCGTGCGGCCTCGAGAACCCGGATGCGACCGAGATCTACCGCATGTCGACGTCGACCGGCGGCCTGGCCGGTCTGTTCGAGCTGGAGAACATCGCGCTCAGCCTCGGCGTGGCGGTGCAGCCCAAGAGCGGCTGGTGGGTGACGGTGAGCATGGTCAGCCCGCCGGGCGCGATCCCGTCGCAGGGCTACGCGCTGGCGCTGCAGGGAGACGCGGAGGTGACCAGCGCGCAGCGCGACGGCGGCGATCTGCACCGCGGCCGCGCCGAGATCAGCTATCGCATGCCGTACTCGGTCTGGTTCGGCGTGCGCGGGCCGCTGCTGCCCGGCTACGACCTGGTGACCAGCGCGCGCTGGCAGAACATGTCGCGCCACGACGTCTACGACATCCGGCTGTACGGCGGCGATCTGATCGATGCCGGCGCGCCGGAGTGGTACCCGCGCTACCGCGGCATGCGCGACGTGTGGCAGGGCTCGGTCGGCCTCGAGGGACAGGACCTCGGGCGCACCCGCTTCGGCGGCCGCCTGCGCGTCGGAGTCGGGCGCGACCACCGAGCGCAGCGTGTCGCCGCTGCAGATCGACGGCCTGGACGTCGGCGCGGCGGCCGGGGTCGAGCTGCGCATCTCGCAGCACGTGGTGCTGCAGCTGGGCTACGACCTGAGCTGGTTCCCCGAGGTGCGCTCGACCAGCAGCGCGTTCGATCCGCTGTCTCGCATCGAGTGCGTGGACTCCGACTACGACTTCGACTCCTGCCAGGCGGCGCGCGAGGGGCGCGCGATCCCGACCGCGGCCGGCGATTATCACCGCCTGCGCCACGCGATGAGCTTCTCGCTGCGCTACGACTCTCTGTAGTCACCATGATCGTCATCTATGGAGCCACCGGGACCACCGGCGCGCTGGTGGCCAGGGAGCTGGTCGGGCGCGGCTTCGAGGTCGTGCTGTCCGGGCGCGACCGCCACCGGCTGAACCGCCTGGCCAAGGACCTGTCCGGGCTGGAGGTGCGGCCGGCGCAGGTGCACGACTCTGTCGAGATGGCGGCCGCGGTGCGCGGGGCGCGCGTGGTGGTGGCGTGCGCCGGGCCGTTCTTGCAGGTCGGGGAGCCGGTCCTGCGCGCCGCCATCGACGCGGGCGCCCACTACCTCGACATGAGCGGCGAGCAGGCGTTCCTGCGCGACGCCTACGAGCGCTTCGACTCGCCGGCGCGGCGGGCCGGCGTCGTCGCGGCGCCCGGCTTCGCCTGGGAGGTGGCCGTCGGCGACTGGGCGGCCAGCCGCGCCGCCGCCCTGTGCCGCGCGCAGGCGGATGACGCCGAGGCCGGCGACACGATCGACGAGCTGATGATCGCCTACGTCCTGTCGCACGTCAGCGCCACCGCCGGCACGCGGCAGAGCCTGATCGGCGCGCTGTCGCAGCCGACCAGCGTGTGGCGCGAGGACCGCTGGGAGCGCGTGGCGCCGCTGTCGCGGACCCGGCGGGTGGCGTTCCCGGCCCCGTTCGGCGAGCTCGAGGCGTTTCTGTGGCCGTCGGGCGAGGTGATCACGACGCCGCGCCACGCGCCGGCCCGCGTGGTGGAGGCGTACCTGACCTGGGCCGAGGGCGCGGGGCCGCTGCGCGCCGCGGCGCGGCTGGCCGGCCTGATCGGTCCGCTGCTGTCGGCCGCGGCCGCGTCGCCGCATCGGGGCGCTGGCGCGCGCGCACGCCGGCGGCCAGGCGCCGCCCGACGAGGCGGCGCGGCGGCACATCGAGTTCTCGATCATCGCCGAGGCGACGCTGCACTTCCGGCGCGCGCGCGTCGCCGTCGGCGGCACCGATCCGTACGGGCTGAGCGCCCGCATCGCCGCGCTCGGCGTCGAGCGCCTGCTCGGCGGCCACGGCGCCCCGCCGCCCACCGGCGTCATCGCCCCGTCGCAGCTCACCGATCCTGAAGGCAGCCTTGCCTCGCTGGTCGGCGAGGGCTGGCTGTCTGTCGCAGAACACTGAGGTCCCATGCCCTGGACGACCGAGATCGCGCATCCCTTCGCCGCCGGACTGGAGATCCGGCGCCACCGCCTGCACAACGGCCTCGCGCTGATCGTGCTGGCCGACGCGTCGGCGCCGATCGTGTCGTACCAGACCTGGTACGCGGTCGGCTCGCGCCACGAGTCGCCGGGCCAGACCGGGATGGCGCACCTGTTCGAGCACCTGATGTTCAGCCAGACCCGGTCGCGGCAGGCCGGCGAGTTCGATCGCCTGATCGAGCAGACCGGCGGCGACAGCAACGCCGCCACCTGGGTCGACTGGACCTACTACCGCGACTCGGTGCCGGCGCGCGATCTGCCGGTGGTGGTCGAGCTGGAGGCGGACCGCATGGTCAACCTCGCGCTCACGCCGGCCGTGCTCGAGTCGGAGCGCGAGGTGGTGGCCAACGAGCGCATGCAGCGGGTCAACGACGAGGTCGAGGGCTTCGCCGACGAGGAGCTCGGCCGCCTGGCCTTCACCGTGCATCCGTACGGCTGGCCGACAATCGGGTGGATGGAGGACATCCGCTCGATGGCGATGGACGACGTGCAGCGCTTCTACCGCACCTACTACGCGCCCAACAACGCGACCGTCGTCGTCGTCGGTGACGTGGAGGAGGCGAGCTTGCTCTACCTTGTCGAGCGCCGCTACGGAGCCCTCGCGCCGGCCCAGTTGCCCGCCGAGCGCGGGGTGGTGGAGCCGCCCCAGACCGGCGAGCGGCGGCGGCGCTTCGCCAAGCCGACCCCGGCGCCGCGCCTCCTGCGCGGCTATCGCGCGGTCAGCCAGGAGCACCCGGACTGGGCGGCGCTTTCGTTCGTCGCCTCGCTGCTGTCAACCGGGCCGTCTTCGCGGCTCTACCGGCGTCTGGTGGTGGAGCGCGAGATGGCGCTGGCGGCCGACTGCGACGTGGCGCCGCTGCGCGACCCGGGCCTGTTCCGCATCTCGGTGCAGCTGACCCGCGACCACCAGCCGGAGGCGGCGGAGGCGGAGGTGGACGCGGTGCTCGCCGACCTGGCCGACCGCCGCATCGACGACGACGAGATCGAGAAGGTGCGCAGCGCGGTCGAGACCGACTTCTGGAGCGACCTCGAGGGCGTGGACGGGCGCGCCGAGGCGCTCGGCCACCACCAGGTCACCATGGGCGACTTCCGCCGCCTGTTCGACGTGGCCGGCGCGCTGGCGCGGGTGTCGCCGGAGGACGTGCAGCGCGCGGTGCGCACCTACCTGGTCGCGGACCGGCTGTGCTCAATCGTGATCGATCCGGACGCCTCGGAAGACGGCGCGAGGACGACGCCGGCGACGACGACGACGACGACTGGAGGGCCGGCATGAGCGCGCCGTTTCTGTTCGAGCCGGCGGTCGGCACGCCGCTCTGCTGGTTCAGCGCCGCGGTCCGGGTGGGCGCTGCGCTCGACCCGCCCGGCCGCGAGGGCATGACCCGGCACGCGGCCGAGCTGGCCCGGCGCGGCGCGGGCGGCCTGCCGCGCGCCGAGCTGGACTCCGCCATCGATCAGATCGGCGCCGCCATCCAGGTCGAGGTGGATCGCGACTGGCTGGGGGTGAGCGCGACATGCCTCGAGCGCCACCTCGACCGCGCGCTGGCGCTGGCCGCGTCGGTGCTGGCCGATCCGCTGCTCAGCCCGCGCGAGCACGAGGTGCTGCTGCGCGAGACCAAGCACGAGCTCGACGACGTGCGCGACGACGACTACACGCTCGCCGATCGCCACTTTCACCGGGTCTGCGCGCCGGGCCACCCGTACGCGCGCACGACGCTCGGCACCGAGGCGTCGCTGGCCCGCATCGAGCTCGAGCCGCTGGCCGCGTTCCACCGATCGCTGTGGGCGGCGGAGCACCTGGTCGTCGGCGTGGCCGGGCCGATCACGCCGGCGCGCGCCGATCAGGTCGCGTCGGCGCTGCGCGGCGCCACGGCCGGTCGCCAGGGCGCGGCCTCGCCGGCGCTCGACGTGCCGCCGTTTCCGTCCGGGCGCAGGCTGATCCTTGTCAACAAGCCGAAGCGCACCCAGTGTCAGATCGTGATCGGCCACCTCGCCCCGGCCTACGGCACCGACGACTACGTGGCGCTGATGCCGCTCGAGACCGCGTTCGGCGGGCTGTTCACCTCGCGCCTGATGCAGGAGATCCGCGTGGCGCGCGGCTGGTCGTACGGGGCGGGCTGCCGCATGGTCAAGGCGCGCGCGCCGCACTGGTTCCGCATGTGGCTGGCCCCGACCGCCGACGTCGCGCCCGAGGCGCTGGCCCTGACCCTGACCCTGTACGAGCAGCTCGCCGAGGGCGGCCTGCGCGCCGACGAATTCGACCTCGCCATCCGCAACCTCACCGGCTCCCTGCCCTTCGCGTCGGCCACGGCGCGCCAGCGCATGCGTCTCGCCCTGCGCCACGAGGTCATCGGCCTCCCGATCGACTTCCCGGCCCGCCTGCCCGGCATGCTGGCCGCCCTCACCCTCGATGACGTGCACGGCGCGGCGCGGCGATGGCTGCGCCCGGACGACGTCTGCATCGTCATGGTGGCCAGCGCAGACGAGATGGCGCCGCGCCTGGCCGCGGCCGGCATCGAGGTGCAGGAGGTCGTGGCCTACGACTCGTACTGAGCTGGCCTGGCCGACAGCGCGGCGCGCGCCGCGCCTGGATCGTTGGTGATGATCCCGTCGACGCGGAGCGCGGCCAGGCGCCGCAGCTCCGCCGGATCGTCGACCGTCCACACGTTGATGGCGTAGCCGTGCGAGCGCCAGCGGGCGACCGCCGCGGCGTCGACAAGGACGCGATCCGGGTGCAGCGCGTCGGGGCGGATGAGCGGGGCCAGCCAGGCGCGGCGCAGCGGTCGGCGCTGGCGGGCGTGGAACAGGAGGCCGCACGGGATCGGCGTGGTGGCGCAGGCCAGGGCGACGGCGGCCGGGTCGAACGAAGACACGATCACGCGGCCGCGGGCGCCGGCGCGCTCGACGCAGGCCGCCACCGCGGCGACGACCTCGCGCAGGCGGCGCCAGCCCGGTTGCTTGATCTCGACGTTGACCAGGAGCGGGTCGGTCTCGGCCAGCACCTCGTCGAGGCGCGGGATGCGCTCGCCGCCCGGCAGCGGCACCGCCGCCAGCTCGCGCCACGGCAGGTCGGCCAGGCGGCCGGGGCGGCCGGCGATGCGGGTCAGGTCCTCGTCGTGAAAGACGGCCAGCTCGCCGTCCGCGGTGAGGCGCACGTCCAGCTCGATGCCGTCGGCGCCGTCGGCCCGCGCGCGCGCGAACGCGCCCAGCGTGTTCTCGAGCGCCAGCGCGCTGGCCCCGCGGTGGCCGTAGAGCAGCGGGCCGGCCGCCGCCCTCATGGCGCCTCGCGCAGCACCTGGTGGAGCACCTGCACCAGCCGGTCTACCGCCTCCACGCCGCAGAGCAAGGTCACGCGCAGCGGCGAGGTGAGGATGCCCTCGATGGCGAGGCCGGCCTCGGCCGCGGCCAGGCGCGCGCGCTCGATCGCGCCGGCGTCGCGCCCGATGAAGTCGCCCACCACTGACACCGCGCCCAGCGCCTCGTCGATGACCAGGTCCGGGATGAGCGCGCGCGCTCGCTCGCGCACCGCGGTCCAGTCCGGAACGTCGTCGAGCGCGAGCAGGAGCTCCGCCTGGTCCGTCTGCGCCACCAGCGCGTGCATGGGCAGCCGCTCACCGTGGGCCAGGGCCAGCAGCGCCGAGGTCGCACCGCCGCCGCGCCCGCGCATGCGGACCAGGTTCTTCTGCCCGGTGACGCCGGCGACCCGGTGCGCGCGGGTGGCCGCCTCCGGAACGTCGATGCGCGTGCCCTCGCCGCTGCCGGCCGTGGCGCGCGCGTACAGCGCGATCTGGAAGCGGCGGGCCAGCTCGACCGACTCGGCGTGCAGCACCTTGGCGCCGTGCGCGGCCAGCTCCAGCATCTGGTCGTGCGAGATGGCCGCCATCAGCTCTGCGGCGGACACGAGCCGCGGATCGGCGGAGTAGACGCCGTCAACGTCGGAGCAGATCTCGCAGCACTCCGCTCCCAGCGCGGCCGCCAGCGCCACTGCCGTGGTGTCGGAGCCGCCGCGCCCCAGCGTGGTGATCTCTCGCCGGTACGACACGCCCTGGAACCCGGCCACGATCACGACGCGCCCGCGCTCCAGCTCGTCCTGCACGCGGACCGGCCGCACCTCGATGATGCGGGCGCCGGAGTGGCGATCGTTGGTGATGATGCCGGACTGGGAGCCGGTCAGCGACACCGCCTCGTAGCCGAGCTCGTGGACCGCCATCGACAGCAGCGCCATCGACGCGCGCTCGCCGCACGACAGCAACATGTCCAGCTCGCGCCGCGACGGCGCCGGCGCGATCTCGCGCGCGCGGGCCATCAGCTCGTTGGTGGTGGTGCCCATCGCCGACACGACGACGCAGACCTGCTTGCCCTGCCGGCGGGTCTGGGCGATGCGCTCGGCCACCACGCGGATGCGCGCGGTGTCCGCCACCGACGAACCGCCGTATTTCTGCACCACGATCGACGTCATCGCTCGCTCCTGCTCCTTCGCTGCTCCGGCTGCATCACCCGACGGATGCCCCACATCCTCTTATAAGACGGTGGACCGGGCGGCAATTCCCACTATCCTACTGCCATGCGCGCGGCGGGGATGCTGCTGCTCGTGGCAGTCGCCTGCGGCGCCCGCCCCGAGGTGGACGATCCGCTCGCCGGTCTGACCCTGGCCGGCGATGCGCCGTTCGACCTGGCCGAGGATCAGGACCTCGAGCTCCTGCGCGCCGACTTCGCCGCCCTGCCGGCCGACGCTGCCGGGCGCGTGCCGCTGCGCCGCCAGCTGGCCGACGAGTACGCCCGCCGCATGCGCGCCGCCCTGACCCACGGCAACCACGCCGCCGCGCACACCGCCCTGCGCGCGCTGCTGGCCCTGTGGAGCGCCGCCGATCTGCGCCGCCCGGAGGCTGTCAGTCGCGAGCTGGCCGCCCATCGCGCGGCGCTGATCCGCGCGCGCGAGGTGTTCGCACGCGCCGGCCGCGACCACGAGACCGCCGCCGCGCTGTCGGCGCTGCTCCTGGCCGAGCCGGCCCGCGCCGCCGCCCACCGCGCCGAGCTGGACGAGATCTTCGCCTATGCCGACGAGCTGGCGCTCGCGTCGGAGGAGCGGGTGCCGTCAACCCCGCGCCCGATCGAGATCCTGGAGCGACTGATCGAGGTGCACCCGGCGCCCTGGGTGGCCGACCGGCTGGTCGTGCTGTACCTGGCCAATCAGGCGGCCGCCGACTCGCGGATGCGGCGCGACGGCGGCGTGGCCGGGCTGCGGCCGCTCGATCCGGCGCTGCGCACCGTCTGGCACGTGACCCGCGTGCTCGCCCGCTCCGGCCGCGTCGACCAGGCGCCGGCCGCGATCCAGACCCTGGACCGCTTCGGCGACGACAGCGAGCTGCGCGACCGCCTGCGCCGGGCGCTGTCGGCCAACGCCGCGCCGGCCGACTGGGTGCTGCTGGCCGCGCGCTTCCACGCGTCGGAGCCCAAGGACGCAGACTTCGGCGCGGCGCTGGCCATCGCGCGCGAGGGCGTGCGCCGCTTCCCGCGCTCGGCCGGCGCGTTCCTGGCCGCGGCCGACGCCGCGCGCCAGCTGGGCGAGCCGGCCCTGGCCATCCGCTACTACGAGCGCGGGCTCGCGCTCGAGCCGGGCCACGCCGAGGCCACCGCCGAGCTCGGCGGCCTCTACCTGCAGCGCATCTCGAGCCTGACCCTGTCGGACCGGCCCGCGGCGGCCGCCCGCATGCTCGAGTCGTTCGATCGCTTCCACGCCGCGGCGACAAAGGCGCTGGGCAAGCCGGTCGAGCCGGACCTGGCCGACGCCCAGGCCGCGCTCGGCCGCGGGCTCATCAGCCTCGGCCAGCTGGAGCGCGCTCGCCAGCACCTGCAGCGCTCGCTCGATCGCCGCCCGACCATCGACGCGCTCGAGTCGCTCGGCACCATCGCGCTCAAGCAGGACCGCTTCGACGCGGCCATCGCGCTGTACGAGCGCGCCCTCGTGCGGCAGGAGAAGCGCGCATTTCCCCGCTTCCAGCAGTGCCGGCTGATGCGCCTGCTGGCCGAGTCGTACCAGGGGGCCGGGCGCGCCCAGCAGGCCGCGTCGCGCTACCGCTCGTCGCTGCGCGCCTGGCACGATCTGATGGAGAACCTCGAGCTGTCGGCCGCCTTCGCCGCCGAGGCGCTGGTCGAGCAGGGCAAGATCTTGTGGCAGCTCGGCGAGCGCGACACCGCCCTGGCCGCCTTCGACGCCGCCGTCAACGTCGATCCCAACGGCGCCTCGATCCACGCCGACGTGGTCTCCTTCCTCATCGTGCGCGAACAGTACGAGCGCGCTCTCGACGCCTACCACCGCGCCCTGGGCAGCCGGGAGATCGGCGACTACTTCAAGGTCTACATGTCGCTTTGGGTGCTGGCCGAGGCGCGCCGCCAGGGCGTGGCGACAGACCCGCTGGCTGTCGACTTCCTGGCCGACCGCGACGGCCCGCTCTGGTACGACGACCTGGCCCGCTACGCCTCCGGGCGCATCCAGATCGACGCGCTGCGCCGGCGCGCCACCACCCGCGCGCGCCGCGCCGAGCTGCTCTACTACACGGCGGTGCTGCCGAGCGACGTGCGCAAGCACGCCGCGCGCGCCAGGGAGCTGCTCGAGGGCGTGGTCCGCACCGACATGGTGCTGTTCTTCGAGTACGACATGGCCAAGCACTGGCTCCGGAACGGCTTCGGCCCCGCCGCGCGCGAGTGATCCCGCCCCGGACGGCGCGCGCGCGACCGGTCGCGTATGCTCTGCCGAGATGAGGCGCGCCACTACAGTGACGTCCGCCGTGAGCGCCTTCCGCGCGCTGCACGAGTCGGGCTGCTTCGTGATTCCGAACCCGTGGGACGTGGGGAGCGCCGTCTATCTCCACCACCTCGGGTTCGCGGCGCTGGCCACCACCTCGGCCGGCTTCGCCTTCTCGCGCGGCCTGCCGGACGACCTCAAGGCGGTGCCGCGCGACGCCATGCTCGGCCACGTCCGCGACATCGTCGGCGCGACGGCCCTGCCGGTGAACGCCGACTTCCAGACCGGCTACGCCCGCGAGCCGGCGGCGGTGGCGGTCAACGCGGCGCTGTGCGCGCAGACCGGCGCGGCCGGCCTGTCCATCGAGGACGCGACCGGCGATCCGGCCGCGCCGCTGTTCGAGCGGCAGCTGGCGGTCGAGCGCATCCGCGCCGCGCGCGCCGCGATCGACGACACCGGCAGCGGGGCCCTTCTCACCGCGCGCTGCGAGGCATTTCTGGTCGGACACCCCGATCCGCTCGCCACCACGCTCGATCGCCTGGTCGCCTACGCCGACGCGGGAGCCGAGTGTCTGTACGCGCCCCGCGTCCGCGATCCAGACCAGATCGCGCAGATCGTGAAGGCGGTCGCGCCGCGGCCGGTCAACGTGCTGGTGGGCGCGCCGTCGCCGGAGCTGACCGTCGCGCGCCTGGCCGACCTGGGCGTGCGCCGCATCTCGGTCGGGTCCGCGCTCGCGCGGGTCGCGTGGGGCGCCTTCACCCGCGCGGCGCGCTCGATCGCCGAGGACAAGACCTTCGACGGCCTGTCCGGCGCCGCGGAGTTCGACGAGCTCAACACCCTGTTCGACGACCGAAGCTGAGGCGACATGCCCCGGCAATGGTCCGCACCTCGTCGATCCTGGCTGGCGGCGGAAGTTGCCGCCGCCGGGCCTGGCTGGGTACCTTCGACGGCATGCGGCCTCTGGTGGTGGGCGACCGGGCGCGGGCGGCGGCGCGCGGCCTGATCGCGGCCGCGGCGCTGGCCCTGGCGGTCCACGTCGCGTCGGCCGGCTGCCGGCCGCGCGCCGATGGCACAGCGCCGCTCCCGACCGACTCGGAGAGCGGCCGCTTCCCGCACCAGCGCCACCGCACCGTCGCCTGCACCGAGTGCCACCGCCTCGACGATGTGCTGGCCGGCCGCCCGGCCCGGCCCGGCGTCGACGACCACGCCCCGTGCGACCGCAGCCGCTGTCATCAGGCCGAGTTCCTGGCCCCGCCCGGCCAGCTGTGCCGCATCTGCCACGCCGAGATCTCGCTCGGCGACTCCATGCCCTCCCCCACCTGGCGACCGAACCCGGCCCTGTTCCCGGCGCCAGGTAGCGCGGGCCCGTCGCCGTTCCCGACCCCGTCGCCGAGCGCGGCGGCCTCCGACGAGGCGACCACCCGCCCGGCGCCCTATCCGCCGTCGACCGGCCGCCGGGCGCTGGCCGCCGAGTTCTCGCACGCTGGCCACCTCGATCTCCCGCGCATGGAGGCGCGGGTCGGCTTCCACGTCTCCTGCTCCGACTGCCACGAGCCGGCCCGCGGCGAGCTGCGCCCACCGGATCACGCCGTGTGCGCCCGCTGCCACGCTCCCGAGGCCAGCCTGCCCGGCATGCCGACCATGGCCGAGTGCCGTCGCTGCCACGTCGACCGGCCGCAGCAGCCCTCGCGCCTGCGCCGCTTCATCGTCGGCGACCTGCGCTTCGATCACGCCGACCACCGCCAGGACCGCCGCGGCGGCGTGGTGGCCTGCGCCGGCTGCCACCCGGCCAGCGCCGCGGCGGCGCGGACCGGCACCCACGCGCCGCCCGCCGTGTCCGCCTGCGTCGACTGCCACGACGACAGCGCCCGCACGCCGCCGGCCAAGCGCATGCGCATGTGCGAGACCTGCCACGACACAAAGCGGGCCAGCTTCGGCTCCATCGCGCCGCGCTCGCACCTGCCCGCGCTCGAGCGGCCCGAGGACCACACCCGCGCCTTCCGCCGCGATCACGCCGCCGACGCGTCGGCCGACCCGCAGCGCTGCGCCCGCTGCCACACCTTCATGTCCGGATCGCCGCGCGACACCTGTGACGACTGCCACCGGGTCATGCGGCCGCAGGATCACACGGTGACCTGGCGCGAGTACGACCACGGCCCGGCTTCGGCCGCCCGCGCCGACGGCTGCGCTGTCTGCCACCAGGGCGACTTCTGCATCTCGTGTCACCGGATCCGGCCGCGCTCGCACTTCCCGTTCGCCGACTTCATGCAGGGCGGCCACGGCCAGTTCGCCCGCGTCAACCTGCGCTCCTGCTCGGCCTGCCACGACTTCGCGAGCGACTGCGCCAGCTCGGGCTGTCACATGCCCGGAGAGCAGACGCTGCGATGATGCGGCGCCGGTTCGCCGTGGCCGCGGCGCTGTGCTGCCTGGGCGGCGCCGGCCGCGCCGAGTCGCCGCGCTCGCGGGCGCCGCGACCGGCCCTCGACCTGGCGGTGCGCCGGATGCCGGTCCTGGTGCCGCGCTCGCTGGCCATGCGGAGGCGGCTGCCGGCGAAGCCGACCCGCGTCGCCGCGGCGCTGCCGGCGGCGCAGGCGGGCTCGGCGCCGGCCGCACGGACGGCCAGCGCGGTGCGCGACGCCGCCAGCCGCGAGCTGGCCGTGCCGGGCCAGCGCCTCGACGAGAAGATCGTCTTCCGCTTCAACTTCGGCTTCGGCATCGACGGCGGCCAGCCCACCGACAACCCGGAGCTGCTGTCGGGCTCGATGCTCGACGAGCAGCGCGACTACGACCGGCTGCGCACCTACGCGTTCGGCGACCTGGTGCTGGGCACCCGCGGCCTCGTCTTCCCCAGCCTGGGCACCTACTTCGCGTCCGAGTTCCGCTTCGATCAGGACATCGGCAAGCCGACCCAGGCGGTCCCCAGCGTCCATTACGAGAGCGACATCGAGAACGCGCTGGTGCGCAGCGCCTACGCCGAGGCGCAGGGCTTCTTCCGCCGCGCCTGGCTGCGGCCGCTCTACTTTCGCGCCGGCCGCCAGTTCAAGTACGGCGTCACCGTGGCCCACTTCGACGGCCTCGTCCTCGGCTACGACACGCGGCCGGTGACAGCATCGATCTGGTTCGGCTCGCGCGTGTCGCTCTACGGGCTGGGCCAGGACCCGACCGGACCGCAGGACGAGTACTTCGGCGCCAGCGCGCGCGTCAACCTCTCGCAGATGAGCCGCGTGCCGCTGGTGCTGACCGCCGACACGCTCCAGTTCGCCGGCTTCGGTCACCGCGAGTACGGCGTCGCCTACCGCTGGAAGCCGGATATCCTGATCCGCGGCAGCGCGCGCCAGCTCGACTCGGAGTTCGCGCGCCAGACGCTTTCGGTGTGGGCCCGCCTGTCGGAGGTGACGACGCTGACCGCCGAGGTCGACAACCGCTCGTCCGAGGACTGGATCTACGACCTCATCGTGTTCCGCCCGCCGCAGCGCAGCGGCGACCCGCGCAGCTACCTCAACCTCGGTCCGCCCCTGCCGCGCGTGCAGCTCGACGTCCGCGCCGGCACCGTCGTGCTGCGCAACCTGGACGTGCTGCTGCGCGGCGCCGCCGCCATCGAGCACGCCGGCGAGGAGGAGAACGCGCCGTTCTCGCCCAGCTACGTCGAGGCCGGGGCCGCGCTGGAGGTGCGCCTGCGCCGCAACATCCGGCTCGGCTCCACGTTCACCGCGCGGCGCTACGAGCGCGATCCGGTCGAGCCGCTCGAGGACGCGGCCGACGTGCCGGATCCCCTGCCCGAGCTGGGCAACCAGGTGGGCGAGACCTCCTTCTACGAGGGCGGCCTCGGGGTCGACTACTCGGTCGGCGCGCGCCGGTTCAGCGCGTCGGGCGAGCTGTACGGCCGCATGTACGACGAGCGCCAGACCCCGTACCAGCCGGAGCAGGCCATCCTGGCCGACAATCTCGACCTGCGCACCGGCGGTCGCTTCAGCGTGGAGGGCTGGGCGGCCAACCGGCTGCGCGTCAAGGCGGAGTACGACGTCTCCATCTCCGACATCGACATGGCGCCCGAGCTGCGCGGCATCAAGAGCCTGCGCGTGCTGGCGGAAGGATCGTTTTGACGCGGCGACCGTGGTCGCTGCTGGGGCTCACCGGGCTGGCGGCGGCGGTGGCGCTGGCCCTGCCCGCGGCGCCGGCCGGCGGCATTCCGGGCGGCGTCGTCGATCCGCCCGCCGACGGGTTCGATCACATCGCGCACCAGGGACGCGTCGTCGCGCGCGCGGTGGCGCCGCCGCCGTGCAGCCGCTGCCACCGCACCGCCGGCGGCCGGCTCGCCGGCAAGCCGGGCCACGCGTCCTGCTTCGGCGACTGTCACGGCCCGCCGCCGGCGCGGCCGGTGCCCGGGCGGCCGTACCCGGTCGACGACGCGAAGGAGAAGCTGTGCCACGCCTGCCACCGCCCGGCGCACATCGCCCGCCTCGAGCGCGGCGGGCGCGCGCGCGTCCCGGCCGCGTTCCCGCCCTACGACGGCGACCGCGACTTCGCGCTGACCATGTCGCACGCCGCCCACGCAAAGGTGGAGCGCGGCTGCCTCGCCTGTCACACCGAGCCGCCCGAGCCCGGCGACCGCGACGTGGCCGCGGCGCGCGCGCGGCGCAGGAATGCCGCCAAGCCGCATGAGCGCTGCGCCTCCTGCCACGAGCGCAGCCCCGCTCCAGGCGGCGTGGGCATGGAGAAGTGCACCGCGTGCCACGCGCAGGCGGTGGGCCCGTCGCGCGGGCCGCGCCGCGATCCGGGCGCGTACCCGGTCCGCAGCCGGTTCTCGCACCGCCGCCACCTCGCCCGCGTGGGCCGCGACCAGTGCCGCGCCTGCCACGCCGGCGTCATGGCCGAGTCGGGCGAGCTGGTGCCGACGCCGCGCAAGCAGCAGTGCCGGCCCTGTCACGACGGCAAGCGCGCCTTCTCGCTGGTCGAGCCGGCCTGCCGCCGCTGCCACGGCCCGCCCGACCGCGAGGTGCCCGGTCCGGTGCTGCAGCGCTCGGCCTTCTCGCACCGCGCGCACGCCGCCAGCCGACCTCTGTCATGCACGACCTGTCACGCACTCGACGGCCGCGGCGCACCGGTCACCGCTCTGCGCGGCCACGCGCCGTGCGCCGACGCCGGCTGCCACGACCAGGACTTCGCCGCCGCCGCCCCGGTCACGTGCGGCGTCTGCCACGTGCGCGCCGAGCCCTGGCGCGACCAGCACGCGGATCCGACTCCGGCCGACACGACCGAGTTCGGCGCCGAGTTCTCGCACCGCGCCCACCTCGCCGGCAAGCCCGCGTCGGTCGACGCGCCGTGCACGCGCTGCCATCGCCCCGCGCCGGACGGCCGCTTCCAGTCCAGCCCGGGTCACGCCGCCTGCGCCGGCCCGCGCTGCCACGGTCCGACCCGCGGCGCGGCGCCCAGGCTGTCCAGCTGCAGCGGTTGCCACCGGCTCGGCCTGCAGACAGCGCGCGAGCGCGCCGAGGCGACTCGCCGCTGGTCGGTGCGCGAGCGCTTCACCCACGCCCCGCACACCTCCGAGCCCGGCGCGCCGGGCCGCCCGCTGACGTGCACCGGCTGCCACGCTCGCACCCTCGAGTCGGATCGCCTTGCCGACATGCTCCCGCCTGGCAAGCAGACCTGCGCCCGCTGCCACGACGGCCGCGCTGCGTTCAAGCTCACCGGCCACACCTGCGCCCGCTGCCACACGCCGGCAGCGTCAACCGGCGGCGCGACCCGCCGGTAGCAGCCCCGGGTGGCGCTGGGCTTGCAAGTCTGTGCCTGACACCCATCCGCAGGAGGACGAATGCTGGTCGAACAGTTGATGAGCCGCCCCGCGGTCACTTGCAGCACCAGCGACTCGCTGGCGCGCGCGGCGCAGCTGATGTGGGACCACGATTTCGGCGCGCTGCCGGTGGTCGACGCGGATGGCCGGCTGGTCGGCATGATCACGGACCGGGACATCTGCATGGCGGCGTATCTGCGGGGGCAGCCGCCGGGCGACATCGCGGTGGAGATGGCGATGGCGCGGCAGGTGTACTCCTGCGCTCCCGGCGATCCGATCGGGGTCGCCGAGAAGGTCATGAGCCAGTATCAGGTCCGCCGCGTGCCGGTCGCGGACGAGAACGCGCGCATCGTCGGCGTCCTGACCTTGACCGATCTGGCCCGCGAGGCGGAGCAGGACGGCGGGCGCCGCCGCCCGGACGTCACCGACGCAGAGGTCTCGCGAACGCTGGCCGCGATCTGCCAGCCCCGCCGCGAGGACCACGCCAACCCGGTCCTGTAACCCGCGGCCGGCGCGCGGCGCTCAGGCCTGATGGGCGCCGCGGTGCTCCTTCTCGTGCTCGGTCTCGCAGGTGAAGCAGCGCCGCGCCCACGGCACCGCCTCGAGCCGTCGCATCCCGATCGGCTCCTCGCACTGCTCGCACCGGCCGTAGGCGCCCTCGTCGATGCGGGCCAGGGCCGCCTCGACCTCGCCGACCTGCACCTGCTCGCTCCCGTTGAGCGAGTCGAGCGGGATGGCGCCGCCCTCGGCGGCCGCCGCGTCACCCGGATCCGCCTCGCGGACGCCGAGCAGATCCTCCTCGCCTTCGCGGTGGTCGCTGCGCCGCCGGAGCAACTCCTCACGGCTGCGCAGGAGCCGCTCTCGCGCTCTCGCAAGATACCGGTCCATGGTCTTCCCTCCACCCTGCGGGCTCACATGGCTCATAGCATGGCGGCCGGAATGCCGCCGGGGCGATGCCAGCGCCGGTCAGGCGCGATCCTGCATCTCGGGAACGCCGGCCTTACGGGCGCAGTGGGCGCAGCAATAGAACTTGCCGCTGGACTCCATGCCGTGGCCGATGAGTGTGGTCCCGCACGTGTTGCAGCGCGGTGCCAGGGCATGGATGGCGCACGCGAAGCAGTCGTAGACGTGGCGCGTGCCGTCGAAGATGACCTCGAAGGACTTGTCGTACTGATTTCCACATACTTCGCATCTGTCCATGGGCCGAGGGGTTGCAAGCCCCGAGCCGTACCGACCCGGTCGCCCCACGGCCGGGAACGGAAATCCAGGACTTGGCGGCGCGCGCTCTCGCCACATGGGCCGAGCGCGCGTGGGCCAGCCGCACGCCCCACGTCGGACCGACGCGGGTCTCAGCCCTCGAGCGCGCCGTTGATGAGCGGCGCCACGATGCTCATCCCCGGATCCTCGTTGTTGTACCCGTTCTCCGGCTCGTAGATGCGCGTGCGCGTGTTCCCGTCGATGAACCGCTGGAGGAACGTCTCCATCGGCACGAACTCGCTGTAGCACTTGTACGACTGCCCGGGCGGCCACTCGAGGTACTCCCACCAGTGGCGCTTCTTCTCCATCTGCTGGCAGGCGTGGCTGCCGATGAACGTGATGATGGTCGAGCAGTGGCTGTCGTTGATCGGCCGGTGGTGCGGGATGAAGTAGCTCACGTTGTCGAGCGTGTCGAAGACGTCAACCAGGTTGTCCTGGTCCTCGTGCCAGAACGACAGCACCGACTCCTGGTCGTCCGGATCCAGGAAGCGCTCGTAGGAGAAGCGCGAGTAGTTGTAGTCGCGCGTGTAGGCCGTGTATCCGATCTGATCGTTCGGGAAGGTCTGCGCCACCACGCGGTTGAGGCTGCCGAAGTCGTTCGGGTCGAAGCTGCCCGGCAGCTGGCTGAACACCGAGTCGAGGTTCCACGACGAGCGGATCTGATCGTGCAGCCCGCGCGAGTTGAAGCCCGCGTTCGGGGCCGGATAGACGGGGCCCGAGTCGTTGAGCAGGTAGCCGCGCTGCGGCGCGATGGCGGTGCGCACGAAGTAGTACGCCGCCGAGGTGGCGGTGCCGCCGGCGCTGAAGCCGGTGACGAGCAGCTTGTTGACCGACGGGAACTGGCTGGCCGCGTACTCCGCCGCCGCCGCGGTGTTGTTGAAGCCGTTGTGGGTCCACTCGAGATCCGGCTCGGCGCCGGTCTGATCCTGGTAGACGGCCGACCGGTTGCCGATGTGCACGTCGCCGGTGCAGTACGGCATGTAGACGATGTTCCAGTCCCTGGTCGGCAGGTCGGTCCGGCTGCGCAGCGGCAGGCCCGGGTCGGCGCCGTTCACGATCGGCGAGACGTACTTGGCCGTGAACTGATCCATGTAGTCGTCGGCGATGCCGTTCGGGTTGGCCGCGCCGAGCAGGCCGGCCCGCCCGCTGCAGGTGTCGTAGTCCCAGCACGCGCCGCCGCCCTCGAAGAAGAAGAGCAGGTTGGGCGAGGACGTGCGGTGGACGAAGAACTTGTACTGCGAGCCATTGCCGCACACGGTCCCGGGCAGCTCCACCCGCTCCCAGTCGTAGTCGTTGCCTCCGTCGACAAGGATGTCGACGATGGTCTCGAGCACAGTCTCGGCTCGAGCTGACCCGGAGATCGAGAGCAGGGCCAGGAAACCAATCAGGACACGTCGCGTCATTGGATTCCTCCGCTTGTTGGCGGAGAACATAGTAGAGAATGCGTGCGGACCGTGTATAGGAGGAACCCATGCGAAAGACGATCGGGCTCGCGCTGATCGCGCTCGTCGCAGGAGTGGCGCTTCTCTGGCATGCGGTCGGCGACTCGACCGCGCCGACGAGCGCGCGCAAGCCTGCTCCCGCAGGCGAGCAGCCGCGATCGACGCGAGCGAATGCGTCCGATCCGGCGCTGCCGCAGATTCCGGTCCAGGCTACAAACTCGGCCTATCCGGTCGACCTCGACCGCCTGCGAGAACGTCTGCCCGACAACCTTTACTGGACACTCGGTGCTCCAACCGACGACAAGAACGTCCTGGCGCAGCGCGCCGAGCGAGCGCGGCAGTCGAACCAGCTCTTCGGCAAGGTCCAGTCCACGACGGCCAGCGAGGAGGAGATCCATCGCTACTACGCCGACCGCCGACGTGTGTCCGAGGACTACATCCAGTTCGCGCAGACAGTCCTCGCCGAGTACCGCCGCGAGCTGCCCGAGAAGGACATCGGACTGTACGAGCTGAGCATCAACCTGCACCGCGCGCGGCTGGCCGAGATCCCGCGCAACCGCGACGACGCGCTGGCCCGGCTGCGCGAGAAGCGGGCGCGAGGCCGGTAGCCGCGCTCGGTATCCAGGCTAGACGAGCAGTCGCCAGATCAGGATGGCGAGCAGGCTCGTCCCGATCAGCGAGACCAGCCCGGCCAGCAGTCCGGGCAGCACGCCGCCCAGCGAGATCGGGAGCCCGCGCAGGAGCGCGCGCCGGATGCGCGCGTACTCGACGCCGGCCAGCGCGCTGAACAGCACGCCGAGCGCGATCAGCCCGATGCCCAGCCACGGGACGAGATCGAACTCGCGCCGCGCCGGCCCTGTCTGGACCAGTTGGGCCAGCCACTCTCCGGCCCGCGCCAGCACGAAGCCGAACGCCATCAGTCCGATGCCGGTGCGCAGCCACGCGAGCAACGTCCGCTCGTTGGCCTGCATGATGCGCGGGTCGACGTCGCCTCGCTGCGCTGGCTCCGGCTCGCTCACACCCACGCTTTATCACGATCGCGGCCTGCCGCCACACCGGTGGTAGGCTGCGGCCTTGCCACCGACGATCCAGGCCGCCCGACCCATGGCGCTCGCGGCCGCGCTCGCGCTCGCGGCGCTGCCTTCTTGTGGGGGCTCGCGCCCGGGAGCCGGCGACGCAGGCGACGGCGCACGCGATCCGGCCGACGCCGACACCGGCACGCCCGGGTCGCCGGCAGAGGATGCAATGAGTCAGCCGAGCAAGCCGATCCGCGTGCTCGCCTTCAGCCGCACGACCGGCTTTCGCCACGCTTCGATCGAACCGGCGGCCGAGGCGCTGGGCGGTCTGTCGGCCGAGCGCGGCTGGACCTTCGAGCACACCGAGGACCCGGCCCGCTTCGCCGACCGCGATCTGGCCGGCGTCAACGTCGTCGTCTTCCTGCTCACCACCGGCGACGTGCTCGACGAGGCGCAGCAGGGCGCGCTGGAGCGCTGGCTGAAGGGCGGGCGCGGCTGGGTCGGCGTCCACTCGGCCAGCGACACCGAGTACGACTGGTCCTGGTACGGCGGGCTGGTCGGGGCCTACTTCGCCGCGCATCCCGCCATCCAGACAGCCACGGTCGGTGTCGAACGCGCCGACCATCCGTCGACCGCGCACCTGCCGGCCGCGTGGCAGCGCGAGGACGAGTGGTACGACTTTCGCGCCAGTCCGCGGCCGGACGTGGACGTGCTCCTCACCGTCGACGAATCCACGTACGAGGGCGGCGGCATGGGCGCGGACCACCCGATCGCGTGGAGCCGCACGTACGGGGGCGGCCGCTCCTTCTACACGGCGCTCGGACACACCGACGCGTCGTGGGCGGATCCGGTCTTCCTCGCACATGTGGCTGGCGGGATCACCTGGGCGTCCGGTCGCTGATCGACGCGACGTCCGGGCACGACCGAGGCTAGCATCGGCCCATGCTGTCTCATCGAGCCCACCGCGCGTTCGCCCACGCCTCGATCCTGGCCCTCGTCTGCGCGCTCGGCGCGTGCGGTGACGACTCCGGGTCCGACGACAACGACGACGACGGCGGCGGCGGGGCGGACGCGGGTCCCTCCGCGGACGCGGCCGGGTCCAGCACCCTCGTCACGATCGCCGACGGCCAGCTGCAGGGCGAGCTGGACGGCGCCAGCCGGCGCTTCCTCGGCATCCCGTTCGCGCAGCCGCCGGTCGGCGAGCTGCGCTGGAAGGCGCCGGTGCCGAACCAGCCGTGGGAGGGCGTGCGCGACGCGACCGAGTTCGGCGACAGCTGCGCGCAGCTGGACTCGCTGCAGGGCGGCGCGTCGGACAGCGAGGACTGCCTCTACCTCAACGTGTGGACGCCGGAGCCGGCGCCGGCCGAGCCGCTGCCGGTGATGGTCTGGTTCCATGGCGGCGGCAACGAGACCGGGTCGACCTCGGACGAGGTACCGCTCGGCGTGGGCGGCCTCTTCTACGACGGACGCTCGCTGGCCGAGAGCCACGGCGTCGTCGTGGTGACGACGAACTACCGGCTGGGGCCGCTCGGCTTCTTCCACGACCCGGCCCTGGCCGGAGAAGAGTCGCCGGCCGGCAACCAGGGCCTGCTCGATCAGCGCCGCGCGCTCGAGTGGGTGCGCGACAACATCGCGGCTTTCGGCGGCGATCCGGACCGCGTGACGATCTTCGGCGAGTCGGCCGGATCGCTCGACGTATGCCTGCAGGTCGTCTCTCCCGGCAGCGCGGGGCTGTTCCACCGCGCCATCAGCCAGAGCGGCGGATGCACCACGCGCATGGACGAGCCGGCCGATCGCGAGGCCGGCGCCGCGGCCTTCGCCGAGGCGATGGGCTGCGCGGAGGCGGCCGACGTGCTGGCCTGCCTGCGCGAGGTGCCGGCCGGCGAGCTCCTGGCCCTGCCGCCGATCGACGGCGCGCCGCCCGAGGAGCTGCCGGGCGGCCCCGGCTACCAGGGCGGCACGCCGCGCTGGAGCTTCGGCCCGATCGTCGATGGCGAGGTCATCCCGGACCAGCCGCGCGCGCTCTTCGATCAGGGCGACGTGGCCGACGTGCCGTACATCCTGGGCAGCAACACCGACGAGGGCACGCTCTTTCACATCGGCGCCACCCCGGTCGAGAACGCCGAGGAGCTCCTGGCCGCGCTCGAGCGGCGCTTCGGCGATCGGGCGCAGGAGATCGCGGACGCCTATCCGCTCGACGAGTTCGAGTCGCCGGACGCGGCCCTTCAGCGCATCACCGGCGACGCCGGTCTGGTCTGCACCACGCACGACACCGCGCGGCGCGCGGCCGCCGCCGGCCTCGACGTGTGGATGTACAACTTCGACTACCCGCTGCCGATCCCGGGGCTCGAGTTCCTCGGCGCCACCCACGGGGCCGAGATCGCGTTCGTGTTCGACTCGGTCGAGGGCGAGGAGCAGGAGGCCGTCGGTGCCCCGATGCGCGCCTACTGGACCAGCCTGGCCGCCGGCGGCGACCCGAACGGAGGCGAGGCCCTCGCCTGGCCGGCGTTCTCGATCGAGGCCGACGCGCGCGTCAACTTCAGCACCGAGATCGCGATCGTGCCGGACTTCCGGGCCGACCAGTGCGCCGTGTGGCGCTCGCTGTACGACGGGGTGTTTCCGGAGTAGCCCGGGGCCTCGCGGCGATCACCGCGTCGCCATCTCCAGCGACTCGGCCAGGCCGCGCAGCCCCGCGTCGCCGCTGGGCAGCAGATCGAACATGTGGCGGGCGGCTGGACCGCCGCCCATCATGCGCTCGTCGACCTGCTTGGCCCGGTCGAAGATCGCCGGCTCCTCGAGCGGCCAGATCGAGCAGCGCGCCCCGGCGTGGTCGGCGCGATCGAGGATTGCGTTGACCGCGCGGCGCGCCGCCTCGTTGGCGCCCTCCATGCTCGCGATGTTCGTGTGCGTGCGGACGTGGTCGGCGGCGAGGGTCAGGTTGGGCACCTCGGTCATCGCCTCGGGCCGGTCGTGCCACGACCCGGGCGGGTGGACCAGCAGCGGCGCGTGGCTGATCAGGCCGCCGCCCGGCTGTGGCTCGAGATCGTCGTCCAGGTGCCAGCCGACCAGATCGTCGTCGCGCAGCACGGTGCGGCGCCTGGTGTTGACCGAGGCGCGCAGCTGCTGCCAGACCTCGCTGGCGACCTCGTCCGGGGTGCAGTCGCGGGCCCGCCTGGCCACGTAGGTGCCGGGCGTGTCGAAGTCCGAGATGTCAACCGAGACGAGGCCGCGCACCGAGCCGTCGCCGTAGCGCTCCTCCAGCCCGCCCTCCTCGCGCCAGAACTGCGCCTGCGACACGCTTGTCAGCGCCCAGGGCGCGTCGGGATACAGAAGGTGCCCGCGCACCATCGAGACGTCGCGGCGCAGATAGAGCTGGATCCCGCTCATCCAGCTGGTGAGCCGATCGAAGCGCGAGCGCGGCAGCCGGCGCAGGCGGGACAGCCCGGGATCCAGCCCGGCCAGCTCCTCGCTGATGAGCGGCCGCAGCGCCTCGAGCGGCAGCGCGAGCACGAACTCGTCCGCCTGCGCGATGCTGCCGTCGGCCAGCTCGACCGACGCGACCGCCCCGTCGCGGACGTGGATGGCGCGTGCCGCGCATCCCATGTGAAAGCGCACCCCCAGCGACTCGAGGTGGCGGCGCCACGGATCGATCCAGACCTCGCTGGTCGGCCCGCACAGCAGGCGATCGGTGCGCGCGCCGTCGCCGCAGTGGTCGGCCAGGAGCTGCATCGACACGTCGCCCACGGTCCGCGCGCTGCCGCGGCGCGGATCCATGGCCACCATGGTCCGCGGCACCGCCACCAGCAGACGCTGGAAGCTGGGCGAGTAGCTGTCGCCGCCCAGGAAGTCCCACCAGGAGATGGACTCGTACTGCTCGAGGCGGCGGCGCGCGCACGAGGTGAAGTAGCGCAGCACGCGCCGCACGAAGCGCAGGGCATCGCCGGCGGTGAAGCCGAGGCGGCGGAACGGCAGCGCGAACGCGTCGAATCCAGTCGCGCGGCCCGGTCGGCAGGCAGCGCAGCAGCCTCCCGACCGGCCGCCCGTCGGCCAGCGCCACGCCGGCTTCGGGGGCGGGGACCAGGTTCTCCGCCACCGTGTCCTCGCCGCACGGAATTCGCGCCATTGTGTCGATGACATGGCGGTAGAAGGCCGGGAAGAAGCGGAAGCCGTGCTCGCCGGGCAGGTCGCCCCGGCCGCCGCGCCCGCTGCCGGCCACGTACTGGCTGCGCGCCTTGCCGCCCGGGGCGGCCCGCGCCTCGTACACATCGACGGTGAAACCGCGCTCGGCCAGCTCGTGCGCTGCGCTGAGTCCGCCCACCCCTCCCCCCACGATCACCACGGTCTTGCTCGGCATCGCGCTGGCCCTGAGCAACCCGGAGGCCAACCGCAACGGCTCGGATCCGGCGCGGCCGGCGCCGTCGTGCGCGCGAGTCGCGCGCGCAAGTCGCGCGGTCAACTGGCGCAACTCCGCGAGCCGACTCACGAGCGCCTCAGGCGCGGCTCGTGCAGTGATATGCTGCAACACATGGGGCGCGGGGGTGAGCTGGATGTGACCGAGCCGAGGCTCCTCGAGCCGCATGGCGCGGCGAGGGTCGGCAACGAGCTGCTTCTGGTGGCGGGCAACGGCCAGCTGTCAACCCACGAGCTGAGCGGGCGCGAGATGGTCATCGGCCGCGGCGAGGGTTGCGACGTCGTCGTCGATCACCGCAGCCTGTCGCGGCGCCACGCGGTCTTGCGGCTGGGCTCGCCGCACACGGTGCAGGATCTCGGCTCGACCAACGGGACGATGGCCGCGGGCACCCTGCACCACGGCGGCGACCCGGTGGCGCTGGCCGCCGACGAGGGCTTCCGCATCGGCCCGTTCTGGTTCGTGCTGGTCGGGCGCGCCCAGGGCGAGCGGTCGATGTCGATACCGGCCGGCGAGCCGCTGCGCGTCTTCGACCCGACGGTGACCGGCGCGCCGCGCCAGGTGCGCGACTTCGCCACCAGCGCCGCCAACGTGCTCATCCTGGGCGAGACCGGCGTGGGCAAGGAGGTGCTGGCCTCCACCATCCACGAGATGTCGGGGCGCAGCGGCGCGATGACGCGCATCAACTGCGCCGCGCTGAGCGAGTCTCTGCTCGAGAGCGAGCTGTTCGGCCACGAGAAGGGCGCCTTCACCGGCGCCGCCGGCCAGAAGATCGGCCTCATCGAGGCGGCCGACGGCGGCACCGTGTTCCTCGACGAGATCGGCGACACGCCGGCGGCCATCCAGGCCAAGCTGCTGCGCACCGTCGAGCACCGCGAGGTGACTGCGGCTGGGATCGACGCGCCCGGTCGCTGTCGACGTGCGCTTCATCTCGGCCACCAACCGCGATCTGCCGTCCGAGGTCGCCGCCGGCGCCTTCCGCCGCGACCTGTACTTCCGCCTCGACGGCGTCACCATGGTGATCCCGCCGCTGCGCGAGCGCCGCGGCCTGATCGGTCCTCTGGCCCTCCAGTTCCTCGCCGCGGCGCGCGGCGCGCCCCGGCCGGCGCCGCGCCTGGCCACCGAGGTGCTGGCCGCGCTCGAGTCCCACGACTGGCAGGGCAACGTGCGCGAGCTCAAGGCGGTGATCGAGCGCGCGGTCGTGCTGGCCCGGGGCGAGCCCATCGGGGTGCGCCACCTGACCTCGGCGCGCGGCCGTCTGGGCGAGCCGGCCCGCCCGCGCGCGACCACCGCGCCGCCGGTGGCACCGCCCGCGCGCCCGGCGCCGCCGGATCCGGATCCGTCCGCCGCCGCCCCGGAGACGCTCGACGAAGAGCAGCGCGCCGACCGCGACCGCATCCTGCGCGCGCTCGATGAGTGCGCCGGCAACCAGACCCGCGCCGCCAAGCAGCTCGGCATGTCGCGCACCGCCTTCGTGACCAGGCTGCGCATCTACCGCATTCCGCGCCCGCGCGCCTGAGCCGGGCCATCCATGGCCGGGCTGGGCCTGGTGATGCGCGCGGCCGCATCTGCTACGACTGGTGCCATGGCACCCGAGCAGCCGGTCCCCCGCTTCTTCCTGCTCCTCATCGCCCTGGCCGCGCTGTTGCTCGCGCTGGTCATCTTCCCGGTCATCAGCGAGCTGTTCCTGGCCGCGGTGCTGGCCGGCGTCCTGTGGCCGCTGCAGCAGTGGCTGAGCGGCCGCCTGCGCGGGAAGCGCGGCGTCGCCGCGGGGCTGCTCACCGTGGCCGTGGTGGTGCTGCTCATCGGCCCGGTCGCCACCATCGTGACGTTCGTGATCCGCGACGGCAGCGACGGCGTGCGCTTCGTGTCCGAGGCGCTGCGCAGCCAGGACGTGGCCGAGATGGTCGACCTGCTGCCGGACGCGACCCGCGACGCGGTCAACCACGCGATCACCCAGGTGCCGCGCACTCTGGGCGATGTCGTGGGCCAGGTGGCGCCGGAGGGGCGCGAGGCCCAGACCGCCGCCGCCGTCGGCGACGTCGTCAAGGCCACCGGCTCGTTCGCGTTTCACGCCGTGCTCATGGTCATCGCGCTGTTCTTCCTGCTGGTGCGCGGCCGCGAGCTCGTCGACTGGCTCGACACGGTCTCGCCGCTCGGTCCCGGGCACACCCAGGAGCTGCTGGCGACATTCAAGAAGGTCTCCTTCGCCGTCATCGTGTCGGCGGTCATCACCTCCGCGGTCCAGGCCGCCGCCGCGCTGGTCGGCTTCATGATCGCGCAGGTGCCGAGCCCGGTGTTCTTCGCCCTTGTCACCTTCTTCGCCGCCTTCGTGCCGGCCATCGGGGCCGCGGTTGTCTGCCTGGTGGCCGCCGGGCTCCTGCTCGTCTCCGGCCACCCGTACATGGCGCTGTTCCTGGCCGTCTGGGGCCTGGTGGTCGTCGGCCTGGTCGACAACCTGATCAAGCCGCTGCTCATCCGGCGCGGCCTCGAGATCCACGGCGCCATCGTGTTCTTCGCGCTGATCGGCGGTCTGGCCGCCTTCGGCGCCATCGGCGTGCTCGTCGGTCCGCTGGTGGTCGCGCTGTTCCTCGCGCTCCTGCGCATCTATCACCGCGACTACAGCCCCGGCGATACGCGCGAGGCGCCGGTGCCCGGCGTGGAGACCGCCGACCCGCCCGAGCGCCAGCGGCCCTGATCGCATCGCGCACGGTTGCCACCGGTCCAAACCGCCTTATGCTGCGAACACTGTCGCGCGGGGGACGCGGGGGCAGGGTGAGGAGAGGGACATGGACGAGAAGACATACAAGGGGAGCTGTTTCTGCGGAGCCGTCGAGGTCACAGTGACCGGAAGCCCGGAGGCGATGGGCTTCTGTCACTGCACATCGTGTCGAACCTGGAGCGCCGGCCCGGTCAACGCCTTCAGCTTGTGGAAGCCGGAGCGCGTGAAGGTGACCAGGGGCGAGGGCAACCTGGGCATGTACAAGAAGACCGAGCACAGCCGCCGCCAGTTCTGCAAAACGTGCGGCGGGCACCTGATGACGGCGCATCCGTCGTGGAACGTGATCGACGTCTACGCCGCCATCATCCCGACGTTCCCGTTCGAGGCGCAGCTCCACGTGCAACTACCAGGACAAGGTGCTGCCGATGCGCGACGGTCTGCCCAAGATGCGCGACGTTCCCAAGGAGCTGGGCGGATCGGGCGAGACGCTGCCCGAGTAGCGAGCGGGTGCCTGCGGTAGCGCCGGGCTACCGCGGTGAGCCGGCGCCCTGCTCTACTCGGGTCGCCACGGCTGCGGGTCCACAGCGGCCATGCGCAGCTCGCACGTGTAGCGCTGCCCGGCCGCGTCGGCCAGCCAGGTCTGTCCGTGTGCAGGGAGCATCTCGCTCACGTGCACGGCCTCCGCCTGGCGCGCCCAGCGAGCGAGGACCTCCACGTAGAGCGAGCTCGACAGGTCGACGTAGAGCGGCTCCGGCTCGTGCGGCACCGCGACGAACACCCAGCGCGGCAGGCCGTGCTGCTGCCGCCACGCCTGCGCGCCGATCAGTCGGTCGAACGGCGTGGCTGCATGGGCGAACTCGAGCGCGGCCGGCTCGAAGCGCCACTGCTCGCGCGCCACCACCAGATCGTCGATGGCCACGCGCGGCGTGTGGGCGCCGCTCGCGAGGACCTGGAAGCTCCCGCCGCAGGCGGCGGTCAGGTCCTGCTCGAAGAAGGCGACGACGTCGAACTCGCTGCGGCCGTCGATGCTCGAGACGAGCAGGCGATCTCCGTCATGCTCGACGAACATATCGGCGATGGCGAGCACCTGGTGGCGCGGCCGCCACGAGCGCGTCGGGCCAATCTCGAGGTGGAAGTCGTGCCGGGCGACCGGGCAGACGTCGGCCCGGCCGGCCTGCTCCCTCGCCGTCACCGGCGCGATGCCTGCCTGCGGTCCATCCAGCTCGCGCGCCTCGACCAGATCTTCGCGCCGCGGATGCTGCTCCAGCGCGACCTGCGTGAGCAGCGCGTTCATGGCCGTGTGGAACCGACCGACGACGATCTGGTAGTCGCCGCGGGCTATCGCATCGAGCCCGTCGGCCGCGATGAGCAGGTCCGGCGAGTGGTAGCGCGCGTTGGGCCACCCGGGACAGGGCGCGGCGAAGGCGGCGGCCACCGCGTCGCGCAGCTCGGCGCAGCTGCGGCGAACGACGCGCTCGCCGGCGGCAGGGGCCAGGATGCCCATCCAGCGGGCGCACAGCTCGCCGGCCACGTCGCGCACGATCGCTGGCGGCGCGCCGTCCGGCGGGGCCAGGTGCGGATCGACCCGCTCCTTGAAGTGGATGAGCTCGATCCGGTCGTCGCCCCGCTGCGCGCGCAGCTCGGCGTGGACCTCGCCGAAAAGCGCCCGGTAGCGGCGCCCGATCTCGTGCGTGTACCAGCGCGCGCTCTGCAGCAGGAGCGACAGCGGGCCGGACAGCCGCTCGCGGAAGGAGCTGCCCAGCTCGATCTCGCCGCCGCGCCGGCAGTCCTCGTACACAACGCCGCGGCCCGCGTCGGTCGTGCCGGACCGGCGGGTCGGCTCCGCGCCGGTCAGCTCGGTGAAGGTGGCGTCGAGCGCGTCCATCGCGCCCTCCAGCCGGTCGGCGTCGCCGGCCGCGCGCGTCACCGCATCGCGTGCCCGCTCCAGCTGCTCGAGCGCGGCCAGCGCCGGGCCGCGCGCGGCCGGGGCCCGGACGCCCTTGAGCAGCGCGCGCAGGGCCTTCTCCGGGTGCGGCTGCCCGGTCGGCACCTCGAGCGTCCACGTCACCAGGTGCACCGCGGCCAGCTCCTCGATGACGTCCATCACCTCGGCGATGCCGCTCAGCGACGGCGACGGCACGCACAGGACGCGGGCGCCTACCACGGCCGCGCTGGCATGGCCGTCGCACGCATCCATCACGCGAACGAAGACGGCCGGCAGCTCGGCCGAGCGGCCGATGCCGTAGCGCAGCACCGGGCCGTCGAGGCGAACGCTCGGCGTGCGGCGCGGCGCCACGTGGACGCGCAGCGACGGGTCGGCCGCCAGGCACTCGGCCAGGGCGTCGATCGCCCAGTGCTCGAAGAAGACCGTGCGCTCGGCGACCAGCTGCTCGGCTGGCCTCGACACCACCGCCTCGGCCGCGTCGGACCAGCGCGCCCAGCCGACCGGGCCGAAGAAGCCGATGCTGTCGTTGCGCACGCAGTAGCGCTGCACGTACGTGGCCAGCACGTCGGCGTACTCGCCTGTCCTGTCGTCGTCGCGATCGGGCGGGCGGCGCAGGAAGGCGTTGACGGTGCCGCGCACCAGCCGACGGTTCTGCCACACCAGCGCCTCGCGCATCGGGCCGCCGCGCACCAGCTCCTGGATGTGCGCCATGGCCGCGGCGGTCTCGGCGGGGAGCTCGGCGCCCAGCCGATCGCGCAGCTCGGCGCACGCGGCAGGCGCGGCCGCCCCGTCGACCGCAGCGAGTTGCGCGGCGGTCTCGGCCGATCTCTCGGTCGCGAGCCGCAGCGCCAGCTCGGCCGGAAATCCGGCCCCGCGGACCCACACCCAGGACCAGATCGACCAGCCGTCCGACAGCGGCACCCGGTGCTCGAGCGCGGACTGGCTCATGCGCGCAGGGCTCCCGCCTCGAGCCGCCGTCGCGCGAGCCCCGTGCAGGCATGGCTGTCCTTTCGAGCTGAGGCTTGCATGCAGTCACACGAGCGTAAGGCAACTTACACGCAGGGTGAGACCTTGAACCGTAGGTTCCTGAACCAATCTCTGTCAACCACCGTGTTCGAGGTCGGCGCCGGGCGTGTCTCTCGAGCCCGGCGATGTGCGCGAGCGACACGCGTCTGGAGCGGGAACGCGCCGCTTTCCACCACGCAGGGACGGTCCACGGTCGCGATCTCGATCGCGCGATCAAGGTAGCCCGGCCGCGGCTCGCCAGCACCGACCATCGCAGTCTCATGGTCGCGACGACGCCGGGGAGCCGAGACGCGGCGCCCGAACGCCGCCGCCGCGCCGCCTGATAAGCTGGACCGCGCGATGGAAGTCACCTCTCTGCCGCGGCTCGGGATCGGGATCTCGGCCGAGTTCGACTCGGCGCGCCGCGGCATCGACGCTCTCGCGCTGCGGGCAGACGAGCCGGATCTGCTCGATTTCCTCGAGTACGGCTGCGACCTTGCCCGCGGGCTGGACGACCACGCACGCCGCTGGGCGGCAGCCGGCCTGCCCGCCACCTACCACTTTCTCGACCTCAATCTGACCGAGCGCGACGACGCCGATCCGGGGTGGCTCGGCGCGACCGGGGCGCTGGCCCGCGAGCTGGGCGCCGCGTGGCTGTGCGGCGACGGCGGGCTGTGGCATTTCGGGCCGCGCGACCGCGGCCACGAGACGCTGCTGCCGCCCATCCTCACCCGCGACAGCGCGCTCGAGATGGCCGAGGCGATCGCGCGGGTCGAGGAAGCGACCGGGCTGGCCTGCCTGCCGGAGAATCCGCCGGCGCCCATCTACCTGGGCGAGCTCCACATCCTCGACTACTTCGCGCTGGTGGCGGGCCACACCGGCGGCGGCCTGCTCGTCAACTGCGCGCACCTGGCCATCTTCCAGCGCATGAAGGGGCACGCGCCGCTGACCGGCCTCGACGGGTTTCCGCTCGACCGGGTGGTCGAGCTGCACGTGGCCGGCGGCGCCGAGCGCGATCACGACGGCTTCGCCTGGATCGACGACGATCACCAGCCGGAGCCGCTGCGCGACACCTGGCTGCTCTACGAGCACATCGCGGCGCGGGCGCCCAACCTCAAGGCGGTCGTCTACGAGTGCGAGCGCAACGCGCCGGCCGCGGTGGTGGACAACTTCCGGCGCATCCGCGCGGCCTGGTCGCGGTGAGCCACCACGGGCTTCAGCGCGCGCTGATCGTCGCGCTCCACGATCCAGGCTTCTGCGCGGCGATGCGCGCCGACCCGGCCGGCGCGCTGGCCTCCTTCAAGCTCACCGACGCGGAGCGGGCCCAGCTGCTCGCCGTCGATCCGCGCGCCTTCGGGATCGATGCACTGCGCCGGCGGCGCGTGCTCAAGGCGATCGTCGAGGAGCTCAAGGGCTCGGTGGCGATCGCCCTGGCCGAGGCGCGCAGGCTGGCCTTCCTCGACGAGTTCTTCGCCTCGCCCCGGTTTCGCGCGGCGGTGATCGACGACCGGCCGCTGGTGCTGGCCCTGGCCGACTACCTCGGCGACGCTCTGGCCGGCGGCGCCGTCGACGTCGCCGCACCTGGCCGGCGTGCTGGCCATCGAGCGGGCCCGGGCCGAGGCGCGCCGCGACCGCGATCGCGTGCCGGAGCCGGGGCTGTCGCTGGCGCCCGGCGTGCGCCTTGTCGCCTCCGACAGCGCGGCGCTGGCGGCCCTGCAGGCGGCCGAGCAGCACCTGTTCGAGCTCTCGCTGCTGCCGCACATCGCCCTGTGCGACGATCGCCCCGGGCTCGCGCTGCCGTCCCGCGCCGACGCGCGCCGGCTCCACCTCGCCGTGCAGGCCAGCGGCGGCGAGGTCGGGCTCGCCGAGGTGCCGGAGCCACTGCACCGCTCGCTCGGCGCGCTGGCCGGCGCCGCGGCGCGCGGGCCGGTCGGTCGCGCCGACATGCCGTCGGTGCTCGCCGCCGTCGGCCTTCGCGTGGCGGACACCGAACGGCTCGTCAACGATCTGCTCGCCGACGGCTACGCTGTCGAACGTCCCGTGTAGAGCAGGGGCGAGCGTGACGCGGACGAGACAGAATCGGGGATCTCCTCGACACGGCGCTGCAACGCACCGGGGGAGAGATGGTGGAAGGCGCGCTGGTGGACCACTGGGTCCCCGATACCTCCGATCCCGCCGAGAATCAACCTGGCCGTCCACCGGCTGGAGGAGCTGTTTCGCGGCACCGGTTTCACCGAGGCCGATGCGGGCCAGATCCAGTCGGCGCTCTCCCGGCGCGACAATCAGGAGGAGGCCGTGGCTCGCCTGGCCGCGCGGCTCCGGGCCTTCGTCGGGCCGCTGGTGGAGCGGATGCTCGCGGACTCCGAGGCCCGCATCCGCGCGAACGGGGTGTGGGCCGCGGCCGCGGCGCTGCCGCACGAGCGCTGGTCGGCGCTGCTGAACGATCCGGACGCCGGCGTGCGCGAGGCGGTGGTCCGGGCGCTGTCCCGCTTGCGGGCTCCTGATGTCGCCGCCGCGCTGTTCGAGCGGCTCCAGGTGGAGATCGACCGGGGCGTTCGCGGCGCCCTGGTCCTCTACGAGGGCTTCCAGCTGCTGGACGGAGCCACCTCCGTGCTCGTCGATCTGATGCTGCACGACCGGGACGCGACGGTTCGCAGCCAGCTGGCGTTTCGCATGGAGCACTTCGACAGCCGCGTGGTGCCGTCGCTCATCGAGGCGCTGCGCGACCCGCCCTGCGTGCGCGCCGCGGCGATGAGCCTCGGCTGCATCGGCGATCTGCGCGCCCTGCCCGCGCTCATGGACGCGTGGAGCGAACCGCGCAACCGTCACTCGTACCGGTTCATCGAGAAGGCCCTGACCGACATCGCGGACCGGGCGGCCGACGCCGCGCCGCCCGTCATGCCCGCCGACCTCGCGGATCGCGTCCGCGCGCTGCTGGACGCCTGGAAGCCGGTCGACTGGCTCGGCCGGGCGTGGAAGGAGCGCTGCGCGCTGCCGCTCAGAGGCAACCAGAATCTACATCTGGGCCCTGCGACCGGACGGCGAGATCCTCTGCATGGACCACGAGTCGTTCGCGCACCACACCGAGCCGGAGACCGATCCGCTCATCTGCTTCGCGACGATGGTCCAGGGCGCGCGGCGAGATCCTGAGCTGCGCGACGCCATCCCTCGGCCCCCGAAGGGGGCACGCCCGTGCACTTCATGCAGCGGCACCGGAGCACGGCCGGGCGAGGAATCCGGCTGCATGGGCTGCGGCGCCCGCGGCTGGGTCGGCGGCTGACTCGACCCAGCCCGATGCGCAGGGTAGGCCGCCAGAAAGGCGCTCGCCTGCGCGCCGGGTCGGCTACCATTGCTGCATGGTGCGGGTCGTCGAATCGGCGCCGCGAGCGGCGCGCCCCGGCGAGCGAGAGCAGCTGCTCGGCTACGTGGCCAAGAGTCGCCGGGTGCAGGGCCGCCTGCGCAACATCGGGATCGCCGGCATCCCGATCGTGATCGCCCTCGTGATCTCGCCGCTCGACGGCACGGTCGCGCTGGCCGCCGCGGTCATGGTGGGCATCCTGGTGGGGGTCGGCTTCTGGATCACTTCCGGGCACATCCGCGAGTGGAACGAGCGGCTGCGCGAGATCGCGGGCGCGCGCCCGCGCGCCTGAACGACCTGGAAGACCCGGGCCGCGAGCCGGATCCAGGACGCCGTGCTACGGTTGCTGCCGGTGTCGCCGCGGACGTCGTGGATCTTCGGTTACGGCTCGCTCGTCTGGCGCCCCGACTTTCGCTACGTTGCCCGGCGCGCCGGCTGGATCGAGGGCTGGTCGCGTCGTCTGTGGCAGCGGTCGACCGATCACCGCGGGACCCCGGAGGTGCCCGGCCGCGTGGCGACCCTCGTCCCGGTCGAAGGCGCCCGCTGCGGCGGAGTTGCCTACCACGTCGACGACGCCGATCTGCCGTCCGTGCTCGAGGCGCTCCATGTGCGCGAGCAGCAGGGCTACGACGTCATCGAGGTCGGCGTCGGTCTCGATGACGGAACCAGGGTCCCGGCCGCAACCTGGATCGCGACAGCGGACAATCCCTACTTCGCCGGCGACGAGTCGGTCGCGGCCATCGCCGACGCGGTGCGGCGCTCCCACGGCCCGAGCGGCTCCAACGCCGAGTACGTGCTCGAGCTGGAGCGCGCCCTGATCGCGCTGGGCTGTCCCGATCCTCACGTGACCGCCGTGGCCCGCCTCCTCCCGGCTCGGCCCGCCTGAACCGCGGCCTGCCGGCTCGGTTCGCGACAGGAGCGGAGGACCTCGCGGCCGGGAAAATCGCTGCGACTTCCGGACCTGCTCGTGGCGTCCTTGTGGGTGAGAACGGCCGGAGCGGACGACATCGAGATGAGACACGTCGACGATCGAGAGCGACTGCGCGGGCTGCTCGAGCCCATCCACGGGCGGGCCCGGCTCAGCGCGCGGCGCCTGTGCCGCTCGGACGCCGAGGGCGACGACCTGTTCCAGGAGGCTGCCATCCGCGCGCTCACACGGGTGTCGGAGCTGCGCGACGACGCCGCCTTCGCCGCCTGGTTCTACCGCATCCTCCTGTCCCTGCACCGGAGCCGCACGCGGCGCAGCGTCTGGCGGCGATGGCTCTCCCTGGACGACGTCTCCGGGTCGGACGCCGAGCCGGTCGGCGACGACGGAGCGCGCTGGGAAGACCAGCGGCTCGGCGCCGAGCGAATGCGCCGGGCGCTGGCCACGCTGCCGGCGGTGCAGCGCGAGGCGGTGGTGCTCGCCGATGTGGACGACTACCCGCTCGAGGAGATTGCGCGCATGCAGGGCGTCTCGCTCTCCGCCGCCAAGTCCCGGGTGGTCCGCGCCCGCGAGCGGCTCAAGAAGCACTACCGCAGGCACGCAGTCGAGGCCGAGCCGGCGCCGGAGCGGGCGTGGACGGCCGAGCCCGGAATGGTCCGCAGGAGAAATCCATCATGACGCCAAGCTCGAGAGATCGGGACATCGAGGATCGAATCCAGGCCGACACGAGGGCGCTGCGCGCGGCGAGCCTGTCCGGGCTGCCCTCGCTCGCGACACACGCTCGTGCCGCCTGGAAGAGGCACAGCCGGGAGCGGCGAGACGCAGAACAACCAGAGAAGGAGACATCATGATCCCGCAGCACACGAGGAAACGCTGGCTCCGCGTGGCGATCACCGTGGCGGTCCTCACCGTCGCCGGCGCGGTCTTCGCGGCCACCACCACCGGCCTCATCTCGGTGTCGGTCGACACCGAGGGCAAGACGGACGAGCAGGTCGAGTCGGAGATCCACGATCAGCTGGTGAACGACGGCGTGCAGCAGCCGTCGGTGGAGTTCCAGCGCAGCGGCGACGAGACCAGCGTCAACATCGAGGGCGAGAAGGACGGCAAGCAGCTCCGCATCGTGCAGGAGCACCGGGGCGGCGACGGCTCCGGCGTGGTCACCATCCAGCCGCCCGCGCTCGACACCACCCGTGAGCCCGGCATGACCGACGCCGAGCTCGCCGCCAAGATCCAGGCCCAGATGGACGAGCTCGGCCTGGACGGCGAGGTCACCGTCGAGGACGGCGAGGTCCGCGTCATGGCCCGCAAGCGCGTCGAGGACTGCGGCGGCGAGCCCTGCCCCGAGTAGGTCGCGGCCTGGATGCCTACCGACATCGGCCCGTCAACCGCCCGGCGGTGGACCGGGCAGGATCTCGCGCAGCTTCGGCTCCAGGCCGCCATCGGTGGCCCACTGGCGCGGGTAGCCGACCGAGACCTCCTCGAACCGCACGCCGTCGCGGTAGCGAGTTCGACGGTATGTGCAGATGGCCGGACACGACCGCCACGGCGCGGAAGCGGGTGTGCCAGTCGCTTGGTCCGCTGCGTCCCGCACCACAGCGAGAAGCGCGGGATCGACGGCAGCTGGGCCAGGTCCTGCCGCAGCGGGAAGTGGTTGACCAGCACGGTGCGCAGCGATGGATCGATGGCTGCCAGGCGCGCCTCGGTCGCCTGGCAGCGGGCCGCGCACCAGTCCTCGCGGGTGGGGAACGGATCCGGGTGCAGGAGCGCCTCGTCGGCGCAGGCGACTCCTGACTCGGCAGCCCAGTCGAGCGCGCGCTCGCGGGTGACCGAGGCGGGCCGGAACGAGTAGTCGTAGAGCAGGAACAGCGGCGCGATCACGCAGCGCGGGCCGTCGCCGGGCCACACCGGATAGGGATCCTCCGGCGTGAGCACGCCGTGCTGGCGACACAGCGCGACCAGCGCCGCGTACTTGGCCTGGCCGCGCAGGTGCGGCTCTTCGCGCGGCAAGGTCCACAGCTCGTGGTTGCCCGGCACGTACAGCACGCGGGCGAAGCGCGGCACCGTCGCCCGCAGCACCACCTCGACGTGCTGCAGCGTCTCGCCCAGGTCGCCCGCCAGCACCAGCCAGTCGTCCGGGTGGTCGGCGAGCGAGTCGAGCGCCTGGCGGTTCTCTTCGAAGCCGACGTGGAGATCGCTCAGGGCGTAGAGCTTCACGGGACCCGCTGAAGATCGCCGCCGCGTGACGGCGCGATCAAGTCGGGATCAAGTATAGACCTTTGCCTGGTCCTCGACCCGCTGCTGGTCGTCCGCGAGCAGGCTGCCGTTGACCGCCACGAGGTCGAGCGAATGCTCGTGCATGAAGATGATGAACTCCGGTAGCCCGTAGGCAGCGGTGACCGCCGCGTTGACCTTCTTCAGCATCTTGCGCTTGGCATCGATGTTCAGCCCCTGAGGGACGTGCGCCACGAACGCGGGCCTGGGAGGCTCGGCGCCAAGGACTCCATTCTGGCTCATGCTGTCGAGCGACCACTCGCGCACGAAGATCCGCGTGTCGTCCGGGAAGGGGTAGGCCTCCTTCAGAGCACCGTACATCGCCTCGATCAGCGTCTTCTTCTTGCCGAGATCGAGACCGGTGGGCACGTCGAGATATCCGATGGGCATGTCATCTCCTTTTCTTCATCGTTGGACCTTCTGATACCGAGACGACGCGAGGCGCGCGATTTCATCGCGTGGCTGGCAACCCCCGAGAATGCGTGGCACGTTGCGGGGATGGAGGCCCGGTCGACGGACGAGGATTACCGAACGCAGCTCGATCCTCATCGGCGCGCGATCACGGTGCACTGCTACCGGATGCTGGGTTCGCTTCACGAGGCAGAGGAGCTCGCCCAGGAGAGCCTGCTCCGGGCCTGGCAGCGCTTCGAGGAGCGAAGGTCGAGCAGCTCGACGCGCGCCTGGCTCTACAAGATCGCGACCAACGCCTGTCTCGACGTCCTCAAGACCCGCCGCCGCCGTCGTGCCCTGCCCCACCTGCTCGCTCCGCCGGCGACGCCAGGAGCAGCCTTCGGCCCGCCGCTGCACGAGAGCGTCTGGGTCGAGCCGGCTCCCGACTCGCTGTTCGACGCGGCCGATGTCGCGGAACCCGGCCCGGACCGGCGCGTGTCGCTGCGGGAGAGCATCGGCCTCGCCTTCATCACCGCGCTTCAACTGCTCTCGCCCAGGCAGCGCGCGGTCCTCCTGCTCGTCGATGTCCTCGGGTGGAGACCTCAGGAGACGGCGGACCTCCTGGACACGAGCGTCGCCTCCATCAATTCGCTCCTGCAGCGCGCGCGCAGGAGCGTCGAATCACGAACCGAGGACGCGACCGCCGTCGATGCGGCCGATGAAGCCCTTCTGCGCCGCTACATCGCCACGTGGGAGAGCGGAGACCTCGACGCCTTCGCGGCGCTGCTCGCCGAAGACGCCCGTCTCTCGATGCCGCCGCAGCCCGAGTGGTATGCGGGCCGCGACGCCATCCGCCGCTTCCTCGCCCACATCATGGCCACCCAGCCTCATCGTTACAGGCTCGTCCCCGTGGCGGCGAACGGTCAGGCCGCCGTCGCCGTGTACACCGCACCGCTCACGGGCGGGGACTTCTGCGGAGAGGCGATCAACGTCGTCTCGATGCGCGATGGCCTGGTCACCGAGATGACGCGGTTCGCGGCGCCACGCCTGTATCCCCTGTTCGGCCTTCCCGAGCGGGTTGCCTGGACTCAGTAGATGCGCTCCGGTTCGACGCGGAGGCCCGCGCGCCGCACCAGCCACAACGCGGTCTCGCGGTAGGCCCCGTGCTCGGGCCTCCAGCGATCGACGACGTGATGGCGGCCCCTCCTCACACCTTCCAGGATCCACTGGGCACCGTCAGCGGTCACCGTGATGGTCCCGTCCGCCTCGATCTCGGGCCGCTCTCGGGTCGGCAGCTGCCAGAATCGGGCGGTGGTCAGTCGCGAGAGGAACCGGCGCACCTCGGCGCGGGGCATGGCGCGGCGCTGGTGGGTGACGAGCGTGCCCGGCTCGTATCCGCCGCGGCCGCTGGTGGTCTTCACCGTCAGAGTCCCGCTGCCGTCCGGGGAGACGTTGACACGCAGGGCGATGGGCGCGTCGAAGGTCCGCAGCCAGAGGAATCGGTACGCGTGGGCCCGCCGGTCGCCGGCCAGGACGGCGAAGGACGGCTCCCGAAGCGCACGAAGGTGGCTCGAATACCAGGAGACGACGAACGCGTCCTGCTCGGCCGCCGGTTCGAAGGTGCCCGGCGGGAAGTACGCGACCGCTGCCTTCGCCGGCACGCTCCCTGACGACGCGCAGGCGGTCGCGAGGCACCAGAGAAGGCAACTCCCCCGGATTGCACGTGCGTGTCTCCGCATCTCGTCATCGAAACGACGAGCTCGTCGATCCTATTCGGCCCTGTCCGGCGGTCGTGGAGTCCGGCCCGGACAGACATCGCGGCGCTGATACACTGGCCGGGTGGCCGCGCAGTATCCGGACATCGAGCCGTACGAGCACGGGATGCTCGAGGTCGGCGACGGCAACCTTGTCTACTGGGAGGTGTGCGGCAACCCGGACGGGAAGCCGGCGGTCGTGGTGCACGGCGGCCCCGGTTCGGGCTGCACGCCGGGCTGGCGCCGCTTCTTCGATCCCGCGGCGTATCGGGTGGTCCTGTTCGACCAGCGCGGATGTGGCCGCAGCGCGCCGGACGCCGGCTACCCGGGCACCGACCTCTCGACCAACACGACCGCGCACCTGATCGCGGACATGGAGCTGCTCCGCCGCCGGCTCGACATCGAGCGCTGGTTGCTGTTCGGCGGCTCGTGGGGCTCGACGCTGGGGCTGGCCTACGCCGAACTCCATCCCGAGCGAGTCTCGGAGATCGTGCTGACCGCGATCACGTCGGGTCGCCGGCGCGAGATCGACTGGATCACGCACGACGTCGGCCGGATGTTTCCCGAGCAGTGGGCCCGGTTCCGCGATGGCGTGCCGGCGGCGCTGCGCGGCAGCAGGCTGGTCGAGGCGTACTACCGGCTGCTGACCGATGCGGACCCGGCCGTCCGCGAGAAGGCGGCCCGGGACTGGTGCGACTGGGAGGACGCCCACGTGAGCCTGGCACCGGGCCACCGACCCAGCCCGCGCTACGACGACCCGGCCTTCCGCATGACCTTCGCGCGCCTCGTCACCCACTACTGGAGCCACGACTGCTTCCTCGAGGACGGGATCCTGCTGCGGGAGGCAGGGCGCCTGGCCGGCATCCCCGGCGTGCTCGTCCATGGCCGGTTCGACGTCAGCGGCCCGCTCGACACGGCCTGGGAGCTCGCGCGCGCCTGGCCGGACAGCGAGCTCGTCGTCGTCGACGATGCCGGGCACTCCGGCGCCAGCATGATCCCGCATCTGGTCGCCGCCACCGATCGGTTCGCCGGGCGACGGTAGCCCGTCTCGACGGTAGCCCGTCTCGACCTTGCGCTCGCCGGATGTCGAGTCGGGGGACGCGCCCGGCCCGGACCGTTGTACGCTCGCAGCTGGCGTGGCTGTAAAGCGGGACGACGTCGACTCCGACACGGTGGAGGCCCCCACCGAGCGCCGCGGCGGTCCGCCGGACGACGCGCCGACACAGCCTGCCAGCTCGCGGCACGCGTCGCTCGAGCCGGTCGCGACCGTCGGCCAGCGGCTCGGCCGCTTCGCGCTGACTCGCCTGCTCGGTCGGGGCGGGATGGGCGAGGTGTGGGCCGCTCGCGACCCGGAGCTGGACCGCGAGGTGGCCATCAAGCTGCTCTACGTCGCCGTCGGCGGGATGGACCAGGAGCAGCAGGCCCGGCTGCGGCGCGAGGCCCAGGCCATGGCCCGCGTGACCCATGCGAACATCGTGCAGATCTACGAGCTCGGCGCCGACGGGGACCGTCTGTTCTGCGCGATGGAGCTGGTCGACGGGGAGACGCTGCGCCAGTGGCTGGAGACGCCGCGGCCCTGGCGCGCGACCCTGGACGTCCTTCTGGCCGCGGGTCGGGGCGTGGCCGCCGCGCACACCGCCGGGCTGGTCCACCGCGACGTGAAGCCGGACAACGTGATGATCGCGCGCGACGGCCGCATCCTCGTCGCCGACTTCGGCCTCGCCAGGCTGACCGAGATGGGCTCCGAGCCGGCGCCGGCGATGAGCAGCATCGACCTCGACGCGCGCGCGAACCTGTCGCTCACCACGACGCGGACCTTTCTCGGCACGCCGATGTACACGGCGCCGGAGGTGCTCCAGACCCGCGGCGGCGATGCACTGAGCGATCAGTTCTCGTTCTGCGTGATGGCCTACGAGGCACTGTACGGATCGCGCCCGTTCAACAGGACGACGCTCGACGAGCTGATGGAGTCGGTGCACGAGGAGCCGTCGCCTCCGCGGCCGGCGCGGAAGCCGCCGCCGCGCGGGATCTGGCGGTGCCTTCGCCGCGGCATGGCCGTCGCGAAGGAGGAGCGCTGGCCTGCGATGGCGCCGCTCCTGGCCGGGCTCGAGCGGGCGGCGGCGGCGCCGCGCCGGCGGCGGGTCGCCATCGCGGCCGCGGCCGCCGTCGCGCTGGTGGCGTCGTCGGTCGTGGCCCTCGCGCCGCAGGAGCGCGACGAGGAGGAGCTCGCGCGCGAGGCCGGGGAGAGCCGGATGGCGGCGGTGTGGAGCACCGCGCGTCGCGACGGCCTGCGCACCGCGTTCGCCCGGGCCGCCGAGCCCGCCGTCGCCGCGCAGGGGGCGAGCATGAGCGCGGCGCTGGACCGCTATCGCGACGCCTGGCTGGCCATGCGGATCGACGCCTGGCGCGCGACGAACCGGCGCGCCCGGCAGCCGGCGCGCCTCCTCGAGCTGCGCATGCGGTGCCTCGATCGCCTCGCCGACGAGATGGACGCCTTCTTGCTGATCGCGGCCGAGGCGCACCGACCGGATGAGCTGCGCCGGATCGCGCAGGGCGTCGGGCGCCTGACGCCGGTCGCGACCTGCACCGACGACGGGAGCATGGCCGCCGTGTTCCCGTCGACGATCGACGACGACCGTCCCGACCTGCGCGAGAGGTTCGACGTCGAGGAGGCGCGCATGCGCGCGGCGATCGCCGCGATGCCGCCGGCGGAGGCGATCAAGGCGCTCAACGCCGCCATCGCCAGAGGCGGACCAGGCCAAGGTGCCCGGCCTCAGCTCCGGCTTTCTCTTCCTGCTCGCCGTGACCCAGAACGAGGTCCAGGACGTCCGCGGCGCCGAGGCGACCCTGCGCAAGATGATCCAGGAGGCAGCGCGCGCCCGGCGTCACTTCATGGTGGCGGCCGGCTGGCTGCGACTCATGCGCTCGCTGACCTCCCGGCAGCACCGCCTCGAAGAGGCCCTCGCGCTCGAGCCGATGGCGCGCGCCGCTGTCGCCCAGGCCGGCGATGAGCCGGCACTGCGTGCCGAGCTGGCCCAGACGATGGCCGGCATCGCGTGGGAGAAGCAGGACCTGAAGGGTGCGCGGGACCACTACCTGGAGGCCCGTGACATCATGATCGCCGCGCGCGGGCCCACCAACGACGTGGCGGCCGGCATCGAGGCAAACGCCGCCGAGGCGGCGTTCTGGGTCGGCGACCTCGACCAGGCGAAGCGCCTCGCCGAGCACGCGTACTCGATCTTGCGCCACTACCCGGTCGAGGATCGCCCGGCCGCCAACGCGCTCATGGTCCTGGCGTGGGTCGCGCGCGAGCGCAAGGACTGGGAGTCGGTCGTGCGGCACGCGGAGGCGCTGTCGCCAAGCTGGCCCGGCTGCACGGCACCGACAACCTCGACCTCGCCGTGGCGCGGCGCGAGCTCGGACTTGCGCTCGGCCAGCTCGAGCGCCACGACGAGGCGATCGAGCAGGTGTCGGAGTGCGCGGAGGTCTTCCGCAGGCTCGACGCCAGCCACCCCGACACGCCGGTCGTCTCGCTCGAGGTGGGAGAGCTCTACGAGAAGGCGGGCCGCTACCTCGACGCCGAGCGGAACGATCGCAGGGCGGTCGAGCTCGTGCGCGGCCAGGGAGTGGAGGCCCGCCCCCAGCTCGGCGTCGCGCTGCTCGAGCTGGCCCGCATGGTCGCCTACCGCGCGCCGTCCGAGGCGGTGCCGATCTACGACGAGGGCATGCGCATCGTGGCCGCGCTCCCCGACATCGAGGTGGAGGAGCACGTCGAGGCGCTGCGGGAGATGTCGAAGGCGGCGCTCGCGACCGGCCGGGCCAGGTGGATGCTGACCTGGTTCGACCGTCTGCCGGTGGCCGCCGCCAGGCTGCCGGCGCTGCGGCGGCGCCTGGTCGTGGCGGCTCGCCGGCGGTAGCGGCGACGATCTCGCTCATCGATCGCTCGGGCCGGCGGGTCGCGCCGGGCCCGGCCGGCCGCCCACGCGCGCATCGCGCACGCCAAGCCCAGCGAGCACGGCGCGCGCCTTCTCCGCCCGCGCAATCGAGTCTTCATCCTCGGCGACCAGCGCGGACAGCGCCTTGCGCGCGAGCTCTGCGGCTCGCCCCCGGTCGCGGCGCAGAGCGACGAGCGAGCGGGCGATGACCAGCTCGGCCAGGCCGCGCCGGTCCGGCGGCAGCTCCGTGCTTCGCGCCTCTGCGAGCGCCCGCTCGGCCATGGGCGCGGCGCGGCGCGGACGCCCGGCCTCGAGCTCGCACTCCGCCCGCACCGCCCGGAACCACGCGATCTCGCCGACCGGGGGCTCGTCGGTCTTCGCGGCCGTGGCCATCGCCTGCGCCAGCGCCTTCGACGCCTGGTCGAAGCGCCCCATCCTGCGATACATGTCGCCAATCTCGAACTCGATGTCCGCGACCGGAAAGCTCGCCGCGCCGAACCCCTCGACCCTCAGCCGCCGCGCGCGCGCCAGCTCGGCGAGGGCCTGATCGCTGCGCCCCAGCCGCTCCAGCACGAGCGCGCGCAGCCGGAGCAGGTGGCCCAGATCGCGGTCGTTGACCGCCTTGTCGGACCTGAGCGCGACAGCGCGATCGACCTGGGGCAATGCCTCCGCCGCCCTGCCCGACCGCATCAGCAGATCGGCCAGCGCGGCGTGGGTCATGGCGTTCTCCGGGTTGTCCGGCCCGAGCAGCTCCGCGCCGAGCTCGAGCGCGCGCCGGTAATGGGCCTCGGCCTCGGCGACCCGGCCCCGGCGATCCTCAATCATGGCCAGGACGTGCTCGGCCTTCACGGATTCGAACAGGAACCGCCCACCCAGCGACCGCGACAGCTTGACGGCTCGCTCGGCGGAGCTGGCGGCCTCGTCCAGCCGCCCCAGCGTGCGCAGCGCCTGCGCGGACGTCTGTAGAAAGCGCAGCTCCAGCTCCGGCTGCACCCGCCCGGAGCGAACCTCCAGGCGGTCGAGCGCGGCCTTGGCGTGCCGCATCGTGCGCTCGAGGGCCTGCGGCGAGGCATTGGGACCGAGGCCGCGCCGCGAGCTCTGCGTTGACAGAAGCGCGGACCAGATGCGGGAGACGAGCTGGTCGGCGCCGCCGGCCTCCGCCTCCCACAGCGCCTGGTACAGCAGATCGATCGTCTCGTCGGTGTACTTGCCGAGCTTGATGTCGGCGTTCGCCTTCAGCAGGAGCGCCTTGGCGACGACCGGTCGATGCCCGAGCTTGCGCGCGGATGCCACCGCCGCCTCGGCCTGCCCCGCCGCGTTCCCGTAGTCTCCGGTCCGCAGCTTGACCTCGAGCTCGGACAGCTCCCGCTCGAGCGATGCCAGGGCGGCGGCCTTGGAACGGGGAGCCGGGATCTCGGCGAGCAGCACCGCGCCGTCGCGACAGTCGGAGATCGCGGGCAGCGCGCTCAGCGCCCCGGCCATCCCGTGCTCCGCCCGACCGGAGACCTTGGCGAGGCGCAAGGTCAGCACCTCCAGGGTGTAGAGCGCGCGATCGAGGCACGCCACGCGCGGATCCAGTCCGGCCGGCGATCGCGCCTCCGCGGCCCTGTCCTCCTCGCAGACATCCAGGCGCGCAGCCGACCATTCGCGGGCGTAGTCGGTGAGAGCACGCTCCACGAACGCCGCCGGCCGCCCGGAGCCCGCGCGTTCCGGGCGCGCCAGACCGTGGCGCAGGGCGGAGCGCCGCTCCGGCGACCACACCGCTTCGACGCGCCGGCTGGCCGCAAGACACGGATCTTCGGTCTCCGGAGAGCTTGCCCGGTAATACACGACCGTCAACACGACCGCCGCGCTCATCGCCGCGACGATGGCGACCGCTCCGGCCAGCCTCGATCGAGGGCTCTCGATGACCCCGAGCAGCTCGTTCATCGATGGATAGCGCCGCGCCGCGTCCGGATGCATGCCCCGGCGGATGGCCCGGGCCAGCCGGCGCGGGATGCGAGGCCGAGCGGACGGCCCGTTCGCGCCGCCCCTCTGATCGGTGAGCGCGCGGTGCAGCGCGACAGCGAACGCGAACTGGTCGCTGGCCGGGGTGGCCGAGTCGCCGCGCAGCAGCTCGGGCGCCAGGTAGCCGGGCGTGCCGACCACCGCGTCGTCGCGGGTGAGCGCCGAGGGCGACATGGAGGCCAGCGCCGCGGTGGGCACGGAGTCGGTGGAGGGCGGGCCCATCTGCTTGGCCAGCCCGAAATCGGTCACCTTGGCCGCGCCGCGACCGGTCACGAGCACATTCTCCAGCTTGAAGTCGCGATGGACGATGCCGAGCTCGTGGGCTGCCGCCAGCCCGCGCCCGGCCATGGCGAACACGGCGGTGATCTCGCGGCGAGACCGCGTCTCCGCCATCAACCAGTCCGACAGCGTGCCGCCCTCGACCAGCTCGAGCGCGACGTATACGTCCTCACCGAACCGGCCGGCATCGTAGAGCGTGACGACGAACGGGCTGCTGAGCCGGGCCAGGAGCTGGGCTTCGGCGAGCAGACGACGGCGCGCCTTTTCCGCGGCGGTGGTGGCGCCGGCCACGCGGACCAGCTTGATGGCCACATCGCGGCCGAGCTCGGTGTCAACGGCGCGATAGACGACGCCCATGCCGCCGACGCCGATCGGACGCTCGAGCCGGAACCGTCCGATGGTCGTGCCGGCGCTCAGGCGAGGCGTGGACGCCGGCGTATCGACCGGCTCACTCGCCGGCGCGGCGCGGACCTCAATCTCGCCGGTGACCGTCCCCGCCGACTGGGCTCGCGCCAGCAGGGCGACGAAGTGGCGGCACCTGGAGCACGTGTCGGTGTGAATCTCCACCCGAGCAGCGTCCGGTCCGCTCAGGCGGCCGGCCGCGAAGTCGAGCGCCTCCTCTTCATCCAGGCACTCCGGCCCGATCTCGTCGCCTCGAGCCGAACGGCCTCCAGCTGCCATCCGGCAATCGTAGCCGAGCATCTCGGCGCGCGACGGCCAATGTCGCGACCTGAGAGACCGCTCAGAAACAACCTGTCCGGCGCTCGCTCTCCCGCGCGCAGAAAAGCTGCACGAACTGCGCGCCACCGCGGTCCATGGAATAGGCGCCCTCGCACACCCGGCGCCGCAGCGAGACTTCGACATGAACGTGACGAACCTGAAGACCGGCGAGCCCTGCCCCGCGCCTCGAGTGGATGTGGACGTACCGCTGTGCCGCGCCTAGCACCGGAAATAGCACCGCCCGTCCGCACGCACGAGCAGTCCGACGAGCGCATGCGGCACAGGGCCGAGCACGAGATCCGCAGGAAGTACCGGTCGCTGTTTCCGGCCATGGACGAGCGGCAGCGCCGGCTGTGGGCTGGCGCCGAGGCCGAGTCGTACGGCGAGGGCGGGATCACCGCCGTCGAGCGAGCGACGGGTCTGTCGCGGACGACCATCCGGGCGGGCCGCGACGAGCTGCGGGCCGGCCTCGACAACACCGGCATCGTCCACGCTCGCCGCGCCGGAGGGGGCCGCCCCCGCCTCGAGGACAACGATCCCGGCCTGGCCGCGGCCCTGGAGTCACTCGTCGACCCGGTCGCGCGCGGAGATCTGGAATCGCCGCTCCGGTGGACCTGCCACAGCACCCGCGCGCTGGCCCATCAGCTCACGCTCGTCGGCCGGCCCCTCAGCCCGCAGAAGGTCGCCCAGCTGCTGCAGTCGCTTGGCTATGCGCTGGAGGCGACCCACCGCGCCGTCGAGGACGGCGGCCACAGCGGACGGTGCGCGCGGTTCGAGTACATCGCCCGGCGCGTGGACGCCGCGCTGAGCCGCGGCACGCCGGTCGTCTCGGTCGCCGCCCGCAAGCGCCTCGCCGACGGCGGCGACGGTGAGGGCGATCTCCACAGGCTGCCGACCATCGGGTCGCAGCCGCCCCTGCGCAGACACGCGGTCAACCCGGTCCTGGGCGCATCGATCCCGCACCGGAGCTTCAATCTCTCGGAAACGGCCGCGGCGCCGGCGGTGGACGCCGCCCAGGAGAGCGCCGAGCTCGCGGTCAACGCGCTCGCGTACTGGTGGCGCCGCATGGGCCGGGCGGCGCTTCCCGGGACCACCGAGGTCCTTCTCGCAGTGAGCGGTGGGCGCAGCGGCGCGCAGCGGCCTCACATGCTCGGGCCGGAGCTGCGGCGGTTCGCCAGCAGCACCGGGCTGGTCATCCACGTTCTGCACCTCCCGCCCGGCACCATGAAGTGGAGCCGCGTCGAGCAACGCCTCGTCCATCGCGTCGCGGAGCAGCTGCATGGCGATCCGGTCGCCGAGCACGAGGCAGCAATCCAGCTCATCGGGCAGACTCGCAGCGCGGCGCTGCACGCGGGCACCCGGGTCAACGGACCGGAGCCGGCCGCGCCTGGCCCGCTTTCCGACTGGAGCTACACGATTGCTCCCGACACCTGACCGGCCCTCTCCGGACCCGCGCCGCACGCGCGCGCTGCCTGGCGATGAGCACATCCGATGACGAGGTCCGCGCCGACCGGTTTGTCGGTCGAGGGTCGCTCATCAGGTGTTACGATCGACAGGAACGTTGGCCGATGAGACCAGTCAGCTCGGCGACCCGTTGCGCCTCGCCATCCGCGAGGGTGCCGCCCGCTGGCCGGAGGTCGCCGTCAATCCGGCCGACGTGGCGGCCCACCTGGCCGCGAACCTGACCGAGTGGTCGAGCGTCAATCCGCGCCACTTCGCCGACCTCTATCTGGCTTCCGCATGCGCCATGGGTGACGCCGCGGCGCTGGCCATCTTCGAGGACGACCACATGGGCGCCCTCGACGGCACCTTGCGGGCTCTGGTGGGCGAGGCGCACGTCTCCGAGGTCAAGCAAATCGTCCGCCAGCGCATCCTGGTCGCGGACAGGGGCAGTACGCCTCGCATCGCCGGCTACGCGGGTCGGAGCTCGCTGCGCGCCTGGGTGCGAGCCTGCGCGATCCGCGCCGGAGCGACCCTGCTGCGCGCCCAGCGCCGCAGCGGCGACGGCAATCTCGACTGGCTGGGCGTACCGGTCGAGTTCGCCGACCCATCGCTCGCGCAGATTCGCGGCCGCTACGGCCCGCTGTTCAAGCGAGCCCTGGAGTCGGCCCTGGCCGCCATCCCGGTGCGCGACCGCAACCTGCTCCGCTTCGCGTACATCGAGGGTCTGGCCATGGACGAGAATCGGCCGCATCCACGGCGTCCACCGGACCACCGCGCTGCGCTGGCTGGAGGCGGCCCGCACCCGTGTCCTGAGCGGCGTGCGCCGCAGCATGGTCAAGGAGCTGGGTCTGGTCGGCCGCGACCTCGAGAGCCTCATCCGCGACCTCCAGAGCCACATCGATCTGTCACTCGAGCGCCTCCTCGCCGACGCCGAACCGGACGTCCCCTGAGCGGCCCGCACGCGTTCATGTGCTCTCGCGCAGCGAGGCGAGGACGTCCTCCACGCCGCGAAGCACAGGAGCGCTCAGCGACACGCCGGAGGCGCGCGCGTTCTCGTCGATCTGTTCGGGTCGCGTCGCACCGATGATCGCGGAGGCGACGCCGGGATGGCGGAGGATCCAGGCCAGCGCGAGCTGGGCCAGCGTGAGGCCGGCCCTGGCGGCGATCGGCTTCAGGCGCTGGACCGCCGCGAGGATCCTCGGATCGAGGAACTTGCGGTCGAGGATCGCGCGCGCCGGCGAGGCCCCGCCGGCGTTGCTGGCGCCGCGCGAGTCCGGCGGCAGCGGCTCGCCGGGCCGGTATTTCCCGGTCAGCACGCCCTGCGACAGCGGCGACCAGACGACCTGCCCGATCCCCTGCGCCTGGCAGAGTGGCATCACATCCGCCTCGGGCGCCCGCCACAGCATCGAGTACTGGGGCTGGCTGGACACGAAGCGCTCGACGTTCGGGATCGCCGCCGCGGCCGCGATCTGCGCGGATGTCCACTCGCTGAAGCCGATGTAGCGGACCTTGCCCTGCTGCACCGCCTCGCTGAGCGCCGCCATCGTCTCCTCGAGCGGAGTGTCCGGATCGTAGCGGTGACACTGGTACAGGTCGATGTAGTCGGTGCGCAGCCGTCGCAGCGACCCGTCCACCTGCTTGCGGATCTGGGCGGCGGAGAGTCCGCGGTCCGTGTCGCCCATCGGGAAGAAGACCTTCGTCGCGAGGACATAGCTGTCGCGACGGACATCGCGGAGCACGTCGCCCAGAAAGCTCTCGACCGAGCCGCGGCCGTACGCGTTCGCCGTGTCAACGAAGTTGATGCCCAGCTCGAAGGCGCGCCGGATGCACGCGACCGCGCGCTCGCGCTCGACGCACCATCCGTATGTCAGCCACGAGCCCAGGCCGATCTCGGAGACGACGAGGTCGCTCCGGCCCAGCCTGCGGAACCGCATCCCGGTGCCGGCGCGGCTGGTGGGCGCGGCCGGCGTTGTGTCTCGATGCTCGATCATGCTGCGCGACCCGCGCTGCCCAGGCCGATCGACTTGCAGCCGTAGAGACGCTCGGCGGTGATCCCGGCGTCGCGACACCTCCGAACGAGCACGTCTGACTCCACGATCGGCCGCGACTCCGGCGTGTACTGCATCACCATCAGGTGCCCCATCCACGGCTCCTGTCCCATGGCGTAGACGTAGACCTGCGCGGGTCGAAACCGCTGCACGATGTCCCATGCCCGCTCGGCGTCGGAGCCGTTGAACCTTCGCGACCTGTCGTGCTTGCGCGGGATCGGCTTGGTGAGCAGCGGGCCGTAGAGCCAGCTCATCTGCGCGCCCTCGCACTCCATCCCGATGAAGACCGCGTCGACGTCCCCGATCGTGCGATGGAGGCGGTCGTAGAGTGCGGGGTCGAGGTTGTTGGAGTCGGCCAGGTAGAGCGCGACGCGCCCCTCCATCTCGACGGCGAAGCCGGCCTTGGTGCGGATGTCGAGGTCCGCGTGCTCGCCGAGAAACGGCAGCGCGGTGATCTTGCCGCCAGGGATCGCGACCGACTCCATCGCGCCCAGCTCGATCACTCGCACGAAGCCGATCGCCTCGAGCGCGAGCTTGAGCGACGGATCGACGCGGCAGTCGCCCTTGCTGCGCGGCACGATGATGGTGCCGATCTTGTGTCTCAGGTCGAGCAGAGTCTCCAGGAGGCAGTGGTCCTGGTGGTTGTGGGTCAGCACGACGTAATCGATCCGCTCGGGCAGGTCCGCGTGGGTGAAGCGCTCGTCGCCGCGGCCGCCGTGCTGGTACGCGACGATGGGATCGAACAGCACGCACGTGCCGGCGCTCTCCATCGAGACGCAGGCGTGGCCGAAGTACCGGACCGTCGGCTCCGCGGCGTGGTCGTTCGTGCGCCGCGGCGGCGCCTCCTGCGTGAACAGGCTGCGGAGCAGCGGCTCGTCGCTCGCGGCGACTCCGAGGCGCTCGCGGATCTCCCCGAACGAGCCCGCGGTGTGGCGCATGCGGAAGAGCGCATCCAGATGCTCCGACGCGAACGGAACGCCGAGCGCGAGGGTGTCGGCGCGGGCCAGTCGCGGCGTGCTGAGCCCGTAGCCCCGGGCGTCGCCGGTCGCGAGCGAGATCGAGACGCTCTGCGCGCCCGGCTTGTAGTACTCGCTCGTGTAGAAGAGCGGCTCGAGATAGCGCACCGACGGGTGGTCGTTCACGTCGTACACCAGCTCGACAAGGCCGCGCAGCGGACCCGGGATCTGCGCGTACAGCGACTCGAGAGACATCCCGGTCCCTTCCCTCTCGACCAGCGCGTCGAGCGCGTGGATCGCGGCCGCGAGCTCGATCAGGTCGGCGTGCTCGCGGCGCGTGCGGGCGGCGAGCGCGCGCACGAACGGCGCGAACTCGGCGCCGTAGCCGATGAACGGGCCGCCCGCCATCGCGGGGTTCTTCAGCGCCGCCACGTGGATCAGCGGGCCGGCTGCGAAGGACTCCATGAGCGACAGGTGGGAGTTGGCGAGGAACATCGCCGCGCTCGGCGGCGGGATCAGATAGATCCACGCGTACCACTGGTTGAAGAGCGGCTCGACGATGGCGTTCGGTCTGAAATAGACGGCGTCGTTCTTCACGGCTGCTCGACACTCTACCGGCTCGACTGACGCCTTCGGTGGACAGGTTGTTTCTGCGCGAGGTCGCGGCGAGGTTATTTCTGCGCGACGCGCCAGCACGCCGGCGATCCAGAAGCCGAGACTACCTTTCTCGTGTATCGCAGTTCGTGGAAGACACTGCCGTGGAACATAGAGACGTACTGAAGAGCCCCCATCGCGACGACGACGGGGCCACCATCCACGAGCGATTCGCCGCCAGGGCGAGAGCGAATCCCGACGCGGTGGCGGTGATCTTCGAGGACCGCGCGCTGACGTACGGCGAGCTGGATGCGCAGGCCGATGCGTTCGGCCGGATGCTCGTGGGGCGCTGGTCGCTCCGACCCGACGACCGCATCGGGCTGCTGGTCGAGCGTTCCGAGCAGATGCTCGTCGCGATCCTCGGGATCTTGAAGGCAGGCGCGGCGTACGCGCCGATCGACCCGTCGTATCCGCCGAGGGTCGCGCGCGACATCCTCGCGGGGGCCGAGGTGCGCGGCGTGGTGATCGACTCGGAACACTTCCGCTGCGTGGAGGGCTACCGCGGGGACCTCTGCGTGATGGACATCGAGTGGGATCCCGCCTCCGCCTCCACCGCGGGCGCGCCACCGCTCCCGGTCGCGCACGGGCAGAACCTCGCCTACGTGATCTCCACCTCGGGGTCGACGGGCCGGCGCAAGGGTGTCGCGGTCGAACACCGCTCTGCGTTGAACACGCTGGCGTGGCGCCAGGACTTCTATGGCTTCACTCCAGCCGACGTCGTGGTGCAGCTCCCGTCCGTGGCGTTCGATAGCTCCGTTGCGGACATCTTCCCGGTGCTGTTCGCCGGCGGCACGCTCGTCGTGGCGTCCGAGGCGAGCCGCAAGGAGCCCGCGGCCGTTGCCGCCCTGGTTGCACGGCACCGGGCCACGCACCTGATCGCCACGCCGACCTTCTACGCGCTGCTGCTCGACGCGCTCGCGGGTCACGACCCCCTTCGCGTCGTGACCGTCGCGGGCGAGGCCATCTCGCTGCCCCTGGTGCGGCGGCATCACGCCGCGTTGCCGGGCACCCGCCTGGTGAACGAATACGGCCCCACCGAGGCCGCGGTGTGCGCGACGGCGACCGAGCTGGCGCCGGACGTCGCGGAGGTGTCCATCGGCCGCCCGATCCGCGGGGCGCGGGTGCAGGTGCTCGATGCGCGCTTGCGGCCGGTGGGGGCGAACGAGCTCGGCGAGATCTGCATCGGCGGGCCAGGCGTCGCCCGCGGGTATCTCCGCCGCGTCGCGCTCACGGCGGAGCGGTTCGTCCCCGACCCCGATCGGCCCGGCGAGCGGTTGTATCGCACCGGTGACCTCGGTCGCCGGACGTCCGGTGGGGAGCTGTACTTCGCCGGGCGCATCGACGACCAGGTGAAGGTGCGCGGCTTTCGAATCGAGCTCGGTGAGGTGGAGGCGGCGTTCCGCGAGGTGCCCGGCGTGCGCAACGTGGCCGTGGTCGCGCTCCGACCCGGCGGGCCGGAGCAGCCGGCCGAGCTGGCCGCCTACGTGGAGTACGGAGGCAATCCGGTCAACCTTCGCCGCGCCGTGAGCGGCGCGCTACCGGACCACGCGCTGCCGACGTGGGTCGTTCCGGTGCCGAGCCTGCCCATGAACAGCAACGGCAAGGTCGACCGCGCGCGGCTCCCCGATCCGACCGCCAGGTCGCGAGCCCGCGCGTCGCTGGTGCCGCCCGCGACCGACCTCGAGCTGAGCCTCGTGGAGATCTGGCGGCGCGTGCTGCGCAATCGCACGGTCGGAACGCGCGACGACTTCTTCGACATGGGCGGCAACTCGCTCAAGGCGGTCGAGGTCGCCCGGGAGGTCCACCGCCGGTTCGGCGTGGACCTCGCGCTGACCGAGGTGCTGACCGCGACGACGGTCGCGGCCCTGGCGCGCCTCCTGGACGGCAGGCTCGCCCGCCGATCCGGGTCGCCGTCGGCCGGCGCGAGCATCGGCGAACGACGCAACGAGGAGCAGCGATGACGCAGACCGAGGCGAAGAGGTACGACGTCGTGATCGCCGGGGGCGGCCTTGCCGGGCTCACCCTGGCCCGGCAGCTCAGGATGGCCGACCCGGGGCTCAGCGTGCTGGTGATCGAGAAGCAGGCCCGCCCGCTGCCCGAGGCAGCGTTCAAGGTCGGCGAGTCGTCGATCGAGGTGGGCGCCCACTACTTCGCGAAGCAGCTGGGCCTCGAGGACTACATCAAGCGCGAGCACTTCATCAAGCTCGGGCTCCGCTACTTCTACAGGGCGCGCGGCGAGGACTTCGCGTCGCGGCCGGAGTTCGGCGTCGCCGACTGGCTGCCGATCGACTCGTACCAGCTCGACCGCGGCAAGCTGGAGAGCCACCTCCGCGACGTGGTCGTCGCCGACGGCGCGGAGCTGCTGGAGGGGGCATCGGTCTCCGACGTGGTGCTGGCCGAGGACGACGGCGACCACCGCGTGTTCCTGCAGCACGACGGCCGGTCCCGCGAGGTAACGTGTCGCTGGCTGGCGGACGCCAGCGGTCGCCGGGCGCTCCTGCGCCGCAAGCTCGGACTCGAGAAGGACATCCCCGGTCGCTGCAGCTCTGCGTGGTTCCGGCTCGACGGGCGGCTGAGCGTCGACACGTTCGTTCCGGAAGAGCGCGCGGACTGGCACCGTCGGGTCCGCCAGGACCGCTACTTCTCGACGAACCACCTGATGGGGCCCGGCTACTGGGTCTGGCTGATCCCGCTCGCGCCGCACTTCACGAGCGTCGGGATCGTCACGATGGAGGAGGTCGAGCCCTTCGACGGCTACAACACGATGGAGAAGGCGCGCGACTGGCTCGTGCGCCACGAGCCGCTGGTCGCCGAGGCGATCAAGCCGTACGGCATTCTCGATTTCAGGGTCATGCGGCGCTACAGCCACACGGTGCACCGGGTGTTCTCCGCGCAGCGCTGGAGCTGCGTGGGCGACGCGGGGGCCTTCGTGGACCCGTACTACTCCGTCGGGTCGAACATGATCGGCTTCGCCAACTCCATGACGACGCGCATGGTCATGCTGGACCGCCAGGGGCAGCTCACCGAGCAGCTCGTCGACCACTACAACACGTTCTATCTCTCCATCATCGAGGCGCTCACCTTCAACATCCAGATCACGTACCCGTGCCACGAGAACGCCCAGGTGATGGCGCTGAAGACCATCTGGGACTTCTACGTGGGCTGGTCGATCGCCGACCCGCAGTTCTACCACCAGCTCTTCTTCGACCCGGTCAAGAGCCGGGTGATAGCCGACGTGATCTCCCGGCAGGTCGCGACCCAGCAGAAGATGATGGCCCTGTTCCGCCAGTGGGCCGAGCGCTCGGCCGGACGCCAGAGTCTGTTCTTCGACTTCATCGACTACATCGAGGACCTGCCCACGCTGCGGGCGCTGTTTCTCCGCAACCAGGTGCGCGAAGGGGCGCCGTTCTCCGAGATCCTGGACGACTTTCGCCGGAGCGTGGACCGCGTCGAGGAGCTGGCGCACGTGGTCTTCTTCATGGCCGTCGAGGACGTGCTCCCGGACGCGCTGCCCTTGCTGCGCGCACGGGGCGGGTGGTTCAACACGGCGGCGATCGGCCTGGACCCGGACGCGTGGGAGCGCGACGGACTGTTCGCCCCCGTGACCGAACGGCGAGACATCTCCCCGCTCGACAGCGAGATCCGCCGACTGTTCCGGTCGAGCGCCGATCGGGCCGCCTGACGTGGCGGACGGCGTGGTGTCGGGCGACCAGCGCGCGGCGGTCGTGTTCGTTCACGGCAACGGCCTGAATGGAAGCTCCGGCGGCGCGCTCGAGCGATTCTTCACCGCGCGCGGGCATGCATGGGCGGCGCCCGACCTGCCCGGCCACGGCGACTGTCCGCCTGTGGTCACGGACGACTTCACTCTCGACACCCTGGTCGGCGTGCTGGCGTCGACGATCGAGCTTCACCGGTTCGAGCGCCCCATCGTCGCCGGCCACTCGCTCGGCGCCATGGTGGCGCTCGAGTACGCCGCCCGACGGCCCGAGCGAGTCGCCGGGCTCCTGCTCCTCGGCGCGACAGACGTGGACCCGCGCCGCGAGGGCATGCCGGGCGTCGCCGCCGTCGTCGAGAAGCTCCTCGCCGACTCGGCGGCGCGCTTCGAGTCTCAGCGCCGCGTCGCGTTCGACGCGATCGGTGCCGTCTCCGACGCGGCCCTGCTCGAGCTGGGGCTGAGGTTCGCCGACCCGGCGGCGCTGCGTTCGAACTACCGGGCCGCGAGCGCGTTCGACGTCCGCGGCCGCCTCTCGAACGTCATCGCCCCTGTCCTCGTCCTCGCCGCGAGCCACGACACGATTGCCGGACCGCCGGCGGCGCGCAGACTCGTCGCGCAGCTGCCCCGCGGCCGCGTCGTGGAGGTAGGCGGCGGGCACAACTGGCACCTGCAGTCCCCCTCGCTCTGCGAGGTGGTCCTGCGAACGCACTACGCCTTTCTCACGGGTGCGTCGCCGTGAGGAGTCCAACCATCTCGACGCGCCATCCGTGGCGACCGCGAGGAGACCAGCCACCGTGACCACACGCGACGCCGAGACCCTTCCGGGCGGTTTCGTAGACCTGCTCTCCCTCCGCGCGGCCGGGCAGCCGGCTCGGCGCGCGTACACCTTCCTCGTCGACGGCGAGGAGGACGCGGTCTCGGTGACCTACGCGGAGCTCGACCGCCGCGCGCGCGCCGTCGCGGCACACCTGGCGGAGCTCGGTGTGCCTGCGGGGGCGCGAGCCCTTCTGCTCTACCCGCCTGGAATCGAGTACATCGTCGGCTTCTTCGGCTGTCTGTACGCGGGCGTCGTGGCGGTCCCGGCCTACCCGCCCGATCCGGGCCGGCTGCCCCGCACGCTCCCCCGGATCGAGGCAATCGTCGCCGACGCGCAACCCACGGTCGCGCTGAGCACCACCGACATCCTCGCGCTAAGCACGTTCGTCTTCGCCGCCGCACCCGAGCTGCGCGGGCTGCGCTGGATCGCGACGGACGCGCTCGCGGACGCCGAGGGCTGCGGCTGGACCCGGCCCGTGCTCACACGCGAGAGCCTCGCGTTTCTGCAGTACACCTCGGGCTCCACCGGCGCGCCCAAGGGCGTGATGTTGACGCACGGCAACCTGCTCGCCAACTCGCGGATCATCTCCGACGGCTTCGAGGCCCGAAGCGACGCGACCGGCGTGATCTGGCTGCCGCCCTATCACGACATGGGTCTCATCGGGGGCATCCTCCAGCCGCTCTACGAGCGGCTTCCCGGTCGTGCTGATGTCGCCGCTGGCGTTCCTGCAGACGGCCGATGCGCTGGCTCGAGGCGATGAGCCGCCACCGCGGCACCGTCAGCGGCGGACCCAACTTCGCGTACGACCTGTGCGTCCGCGCAGCACCGCCGAGGAGCGCGCGGCGCTCGACCTGTCGTCGTGGAAGGTGGCCTTCACCGGCGCGGAGCCGGTCCGCGCCGGAACTCTGGACCGCTTCTCCGCGGCCTTCGGGCCCAGCGGGTTCGAGCGCGAGGCGTACTACCCCTGCTACGGCCTCGCCGAGGCCACGCTGATGGCCACGGGAGGATCGCGTGCGGCGGCGCCGGTCGAGCGCACCTTCGAGGCGGCGGGGCTGGCCGGCGGCCGAGCCGTCGCGACGACCGAGGGTCGCGCGCTGGTGGGGTGCGGGAGGAGTCCGGACCAACAGCGCCTGGTCGTCGTCGATCCGGAGACCTGCGACGAGCTCGCCACGAGCGTGGTGGGCGAGATCTGGATCCGGGGGCCGAGCGTGGCGCGGGGCTACTGGCGAAATCCCGAGGCGAGTGAAGAGACATTCTCGGCGCGCACCCGGAGCGGCGACGGGCCCTTTCTCCGCACCGGCGACCTGGGTTTTCTGGACGAGAACGGCGAGCTGTTCGTCACCGGCCGGCGCAAGGACCTCATCATCATCCGCGGGCAGAACCACTACCCGCAGGACCTCGAGCGCACCGTGGAACAGTGTCACCCGGCCGTGCGCCCCGGGTGCGTGGCGGCCTTCGCGCTCCCGGCCGGCGACGAGGAACAGGTCGCAGTCGCCCTCGAGGTGAGAAAGCAGACCAGCGCCGAGGCCGTCGAGGAGGTCCTGCGGGCCGTCCGCTCCGCCGTCCGCGAGCACCACGAGATCGCGCTGGCGACGGTGGTGCTGCTTCCGCCCGGTGCCATCCCCAAGACCTCGAGCGGGAAGATCCAGCGCGCGGCGACGCGCGAGGCCGTCGCAGCCGGGCGTCTCGAAGAGGTCGCGCGTTCGGTCGCCGCGGTCCCGGCCCACGAGGCGGAGACGACCGGGCTCGACGGGATCTTGCCAGAGGACGGCGACGGCTCGGTGCCACCGGCAGATCTGATCGAGTACGCGCGCCGGTGCGCCGCGCGGGCTCTGGGCGTGGACGCTTCGCACGTCGATCCCGATCGCCCCGCGAGCGAGCTGGGGCTCGATTCGCTGATGGCCGTCGAGCTGGCATACGCGGTCGGGCGCGCCATCGGTGCGAGCGTGCCGGCCACCGATCTGATGCGCGGGGCTTCGCTGCGCGAGCTCGCGCCGAGGTGGATCGAGCGCGCGGTCCGCTGCCCGCCCACCACCCGGGCCGTCCCGCCCGATGCGCGCGACGCACGGCCGCTCTCGAGCGGCCAGATGGCCCTGTGGGCGCTGCACCAGCTCGCACCCGAGTCATCGGTCTACAACCTCGCGTGCGCCGCCCGCGTGCGCTCGGAGATCGATGTCGGTGCCCTGCGGGTCGCGCTGCAGGCGCTGATCGACCGCCACCCGACCCTGAAGACCGTGTACGAGACGCGCGACGGGGTGCCTTCCCGGCGCGAGGTCCAGGGCGCACAGGTCGCGCTCTCGGTCGTCGATGCCGCGGGCTGGACCGACGAGCGGCTGCAACGCGCCCTGGCAGACGCGGCGCACGAGCCCTTCGATCTCGCAGCGGGCCCGATCTTCCGGGTGACGCTGTTCCGCCGGGCGCCGGACGACCACGCGTTGCTCCTGGCCGTGCACCACATCGCCAGCGACCTGTGGTCGCTCGTCGTGATGATGAGCGAGATCGACGAGCTGTACCCGGCGGCGCGTGAGGGGCGCGCGGCCGCGCTTCCGGCACTCGAGGCGACCTACGACGCCTTCACGCAGTGGCAGTCCGGGTGGCTCGCGAGCGACGGCGGCGAGCGCCAGCGCGCGTACTGGGCGCGCGAGCTGGCGGGCACGCTGCCGACCCTCCAGCTGCCCGAGGACCATCCCCGGCCAGCCCTGCAGAGCTTCCGCGGTGGGACGTTCTCGTTCGCCATCGACGCCGACACGACCCGCCAGCTGCGCGCGCTGGCGCGCAAGGAGGGCACGACCCTCCACGTCGTCCTTCTCGCGGCGTTCCAGATCTATCTCGCGCGCATGAGTGGACAGCACGACGTGGTGGTCGGCTCGCCGGTGGCGGGACGCCCGAGCCCGGAGTTCGAGCGGGTCGTCGGGTACTTCGTCAACATCCTGCCGATGCGGGGCGATCTCTCCGACGACCCGGCGTTCAGCAGCTTCGTGGCGCGAACCCGCGACGCCGCCCTGGGCGCCATCGACAACCAGGACCATCCCTTCGTGCGCCTCGCCGAGCACTTCGCCGCCGCGCGCGATCCCAGCCGCTCGCCGCTGTTCCAGGCGGCGTTCGTGCTCGAACGTCCGCACCTGCGCGCCCAGCAGGCGCTCGCGCCGCTGGCGCTCGGCGTGAGCGGCGCGAAGGCGCGCCTCGGCGGCATGGACCTCGAGGCGCTTCCCGTGGAGGGTCGCGTGTCGCCCTTCGACCTGACGCTGTCGGTCGTCGAGGACGGAGACGCGCTCGCGGCGCAGCTCGTGTACAGCACGGACCTGTTCGCCCCGTTCGACCTCCGCCCGGATGGCGAGGCAGATCGCCACCCTGCTGCGCGGCGCCGCGACGGCACCGCACCAGCGTACCAGCGCGCTGCCGCTGCTCGACGAGGCCGAGCGCGAACAGCTCCTCACCGCCTGGAACGCGACCGAGGCGCCGTTTCCCGGCGGCATCTGCACCCACGAGCTGTTCGAGGCGCAGGCCGCCCGGACACCCGACGCCATCGCCGTCGTCGCCGGGGACCGCGCGCTCACCTACGGCGAGCTCGACGCCCGCGCCAATCAGCTCGCGCATCATCTGCAATCCATCGGCGTCGGCCCGGCGGTCCCGGTGGGCATCTACCTCGAGCGCACGGCTGACACAATCGTCGCCCTGCTCGGAGTGCTCAAGGCGGGCAGCGCGTACGTGCCGCTGGATTTGGACTGGCCCTCGGAGCGGGTGCGGCGGATCCTGGCGTCGCTCGACGTCACCTGTCTGCTCACCGGGACCGCGCTGGCCTCCAGGGTTGACCGGTTCGTCTGGCAACTTCCGCGACTGCGTGACCTGATCTACCTCGATGCCACCGCGCCCGATCTCGCACCGGAGGCGCTCGATGCCGAGGCCGTACGAAGCCTCTGGGACGACGTGGCCGCCCGGGCGACCGACCAGGTCACGGCCGCGGGTCTGGTGAGCAGCTACACCGGCGAGGCGTTCTCCGACGCCGAGGCCGACGAGTACCGCGACCGAGTCGTCAACATCGCGCGCCCACATGCGCGGGGCAAGCGCGTGCTGGAGATCGGGTGCGGCTCGGGGCTCATCATGTTCGCCCTGGCCCCGGAGGCAGCCTGCTACGTCGGTCTCGACCCTTCGGCCGCGACGCAGGACGCGAACCGGGTCCGCGCGAGCGCCGAGGGTCTGCACCGGGTCGAGATCCGGACCGGCTTCGCGCACGAGCTCGCTTCCTTTCCGTCGGGGAGCTTCGACCTGATCCTCCTGGCCAGCACGGTGCAGTTCTTTCCCGGCAGCGCCTATCTCGAGCACGTGGTGCGCGAGGCAATGCGACTGCTCGTGCCGGGCGGCGCTCTGGTCGTCGCGGACGTGATGGACGCCTCGCGCAAGCAGGCGTTCCAGGACTCGCTCGTCGCGGCAGCGGCGACCGAGCTGCGCCCGAAGGCGACGAGCGACGAGGAGCTGTACCTGGACGCGGACTTCTTCCGCGACCTGCCCGCGCGTATCGACGGAATCGGCGACGTCGAGGTGCTGCACCGCGACGAGGGGTTCGCCAACGAGCTGGGCTTCCGCTTCGACGTGCGGTTGATCAAGACCTCCGAGACAGGCGCCGGCGACGAGATCCGCGAGCCGCGGCGCCTGCGGCGCTGGACGCGCTGGCACCTCCATCGCGCGGAGGCCACGAATCCGCGCGCGGGCGCCACGCCGGACGACGTGGCGTACATCATCTACACGTCGGGATCGACCGGCGTGCCCAAGGGCGTCGTGGTGCGCCACCGCGCCGTCGCCAATCTGATCGACTGGGTGAACAAGACCTTCGCCGTCCGGCCCGGCGACCGGGTCCTGTTCGTGACGTCGCTCTGCTTCGACCTGTCGGTCTACGACGTGTTCGGCATCCTCGCCGCCGGCGGCACCGTGGACGTCGCGTCACGATCCGACCTTCGAGAGCCGGACCGGCTCGTCGAGATGCTGTGCACGCGGCCGATCACGCTCTGGAACTCGGCCCCCGCGGCGCTGCAGCGTCTCGTGCCCTTCTTCCCGACCGAAGCGACGGACCGCGTGAGAGACAGCCTCCGGCTGGCCTTGTTGAGCGGCGACTGGATCCCTGTCGCGCTGCCGGACCGGGTCCGCGAGACGTTTCCGCGTGCACGCGTCGTGAGCCTGGGAGGCGCGACCGAGGCCACGGTCTGGTCGAACTACTATCCCATCGAGACTGTCGCCCCGCACTGGCGCAGCATCCCGTACGGCAAGCCCATCCAGAACTCCCGGTACTACGTCCTCGACGCGCACCCGAGCCCTTGCCCGACAGGTGTCGCCGGGGACCTCTACATCGCGGGCACGTGCCTGGCGGAGGGCTACAGCAACGACCCGGAGCTCACCGCGCAGAAGTTCGTGCCAGATCCCTTCGCGACCGCGCCCGGCGCGCGGATGTACCGGACCGGCGACCGCGCGCGATGGTGGAGCGACGGAAATCTGGAGTTTCTCGGCCGCTCGGATCAACAGGTGAAGATCCGCGGGTTCCGGATCGAGCTGGGCGAGATCGAGGCCACGCTGGCCGCCCACCCCGCCGTCCGCGATGCGGTCGTGGCAGCTCAGGACCTGGCCTCCGAACGTCGCCTCGTCGCCTACGTGACCGGCCGCGCGGGGGTCGAGCCGCGGGCAGCGACCCTGCAGCAACACCTGCGCGCGCTGCTGCCCGACTACATGGTACCCGCGGCGTTCGTCGTCCTCGACGCGTTGCCGGTCACGCCGAACGGCAAGGTCGACCGCCGCGCGCTGCCCGCTCCCGGCGCCGACGAGGCAACCGGCGCCGACGCCTACGTTCCGCCGCGCAACGATCTGGAGCGCGTGGTCGCCGAGGCCTGGAGCACGGCCCTCGGCCTCGACCGCGTGGGCGCGAACGACAACTTCTTCCATCTGGGAGGGCACTCACTCGTCGCGGCCCGGGTCATCGCGCGGCTGCGGACGACTCTCGGCATTCACGTGCCGATGCGCACCCTGTTCGATGCGCCGCGGCTCGCGGAGTTCGCCGCGAGGCTCGCGTCCGCGAGCGGTCCGCTGGCCGCGACCGAGGCTCCGCCGATCGCGCCGGTTCCGCGCGACCAGGGCCGGGCGCCGCTTGCCCTGTCCTTCGCCCAGGAGCGCCTGTGGTTCCTCGACCGGCTCATGCCCGGCCTGACGGCGTACAACGTCCCGGGCGCGCTCCGGATGCGAGGGAAGCTCGACGCGCCGGCGCTCGAGCGCGCGCTCGGCGAGCTGGTCGCGCGGCACGAGAGTCTGCGCACCCAGTTTCCCGCGATCGGCGGGCGCCCGGTCCAGCAGATCGCGCGTGTCGGCGACGCGACCCTCGCGCAGATGGATCTCACGTCGTTGCCTCCCGCGGAGCGCGAACGCGAGCTCGAGCGCGTGCTGCGGGACGAGGCCGCCCTCCCCTTCGACCTGGAACGCGACCCGGTGCTGCGCGCCGGGCTCGTGCGCCTTGCGCCGGACGATCACTGCCTGGTCGTGACGCTCCACCACATCGCGACGGACGGCGGGTCGATGGCCGTGTTCGCGCGCGAGCTCTGTGAGCTGTACACGGCAGAGGTGGAGGGTCGCGCCGCGGCGCTGGTCCCGCTGGCGGTTCAGTACGCAGACTACGCTGTCTGGCAGCGCGAGTGGCTTCGCGGCCCCGTGCTCGACGCGCAGCTGGACTACTGGCGAGGGCACCTCGCGGGCGCGCCGGCGGCTCTCACCCTGCCGACCGACCGGCCGCGACCGATGCAACCGTCGTTCAGGGGCGACCGGCTGCCGCTGGAGCTGCCGGCCCGACTCATGGCGCGGCTGGGAGCACTGGCCGCGGCGGCGGGCACCACGCCTTTCGTCGCGCTGCTTGCCGGCTGGTCTGCCCTGCTCGCGCGCCACGCCGGTCAGGACGACGTGGTGGTGGGCACGCCGGTCGCGGAGCGGACGCGCGAGGAGATCGAGTCCGTGGTCGGGCTGTTCACCAACACCCTCGCCGTTCGCGTGCGGCTGCGCGACGCGCCGAGCTTCCGCGACCTGCTCGCCCAGGTGCGCAAGACGATGCTGGACGGCTTCGGCCACCAGGACGCTCCCTTCGACAAGGTCGTCGAGGCGCTCGGTGTGCCGCGCGACCTCTCCATTCCACCCGTCTTCCAGACGCTGCTCGTGCTGCAGGACGACATGCCATCGGCGCTGGCGCAGTTGCCCGGCCTTGCCGTCGAGGTGATCGAACCGGACGCGGGGACGGCCAAGTTCGATCTCGCTGTGTCGCTGAGGCAGCGCGCCGGCGGCGGGCACGCGGGGTGGCTGGAGTACAGCACCGACCTGTTCGAGCCCTCGACCGCGAAACGACTCGTCACGCACTTCACCGCGTTGCTCGAGGCGGCGGCGGCCGACCCCGACTGTCGACTATCCGAGCTGCCCCTGCTCGGCGCGGATGAACGCAGGTGGGTCCTGCTCGAGTGCAATCGAACCGCCGTGGACCTGCCGGGCACCGAGACGGTGACGTCGCTGTTCGAAGCTCAGGTCGCGCGCGTGCCCGACGCGACAGCCGTCGTCGACAGCGACGGGGCCAAGCTGACCTATAGCGAGCTCGATGCGCGGGCCGCCGCGCTCGCCCACCGTCTGCGTGCGCTCGGCGTCGGCCCCGCGACGACCGTCGGCATCTTCGCGACCCGTTCGGCTGACTTCGTCGCCGGCGTCCTCGGCATCTTCAAGGCGGGCGGTGCCTACGTGCCGCTCGACCCGAGCTATCCCCCGGCGCGCCTGGCGTTCATGGTCCGCGACTCGCGCGCCGCCGCGCTCCTTGTCGAGCCGTGCCTCGACGCACAGCGACCCGATTTCGACGGCCCGATCGTGCTCCTCGGCGACGAGGGGCCCACACCGCCCACGGCCGCACCGGTGTCTCCGCCGCACGCCTCGCCCGCGAATGCTGCCTACGTCATCTATACCTCCGGCTCGACCGGCACGCCGAAGGGCGTCGTCGTGTCGCACGCCGCGATCGTCAACCATCTCCGCTGGCGTCAGTCGGCCTACCCGCTCGGCGCGGACGACGCGTTCCTCCACATCGCGTCGGCGAGCTTCGACATCTCCGTCTGGGAGATCTTCGGCACGCTCGCCTCCGGCGCGCGCCTCGTCATCGGGCCACCGGGCGCCGAGCGCGATCCGTCGCTCCTGGTGCGGTGCATCGACGAGCGCGACGTCACCGACTTCCACGCCACACCCGGCATGCTCCGCCTGCTGCTCGCCGATCCGGAGATCGCGCGGTGCACCCGCCTGCGGCGCGTCTTCTGCGGCGGCGAGTCGCTCACCGGCGACGTCGCCGAGGCGCTCTTCGCCGCGCTCCCCTCGACCTCGTTGCATCACCAGTACGGGCCGACCGAGGCCACCGTCGACGCGACGATGTGGGACTGCGTCCCCGGCGACCGCCGCAGCCCGCTCCCGATCGGGCGCCCGATCGCGAACACGCAGGCGTTCATCCTGTCGGACTCGATGCAGCCGGAGCCGGTCGGCGTCGGCGGCGAGCTGTATCTCGGCGGGGGCTGTCTCGCGGACGGGTACCTCGGTCGCCCCGATCTCACTGCGGAGCGCTTCGTCCCCGACCCGTTCTCGACCCTGCCCGGCGCAAGGATGTACCGCACCGGCGACCTCGTCCGACGCCTGGCGGACGGGACGCTGACCTTCCTCGGCCGCGTCGACCATCAGGTGAAGCTCCGCGGCGTGCGATTCGAGCTGGGCGAGGTCGAAGCTGCGCTCGCGGCACATCCCGACGTCGTCGCGGCCGTCGCCGCTGTTCTTCCCGACCGGAACATCGGGCCACGCCTGGTCGGCTATGTGGTGTGCCGTTCGCAACCGCCCCCCTCCGCGGACGAGCTGCGCGCCCATCTCGCGGATCGCCTTCCGTATGCCTTCATCCCGTCGAGCTTCGTCGCCGTCGACGACCTGCCCGTGACGCCCAGTGGCAAGATCGACCGCAAGGCGCTTCCACCGCCGCCCCCGCCGCCTCCGCCCGTCGAGCCCGAGACCGACCTGGAGCGCCGCATCGCCGAGGTCTGGCAGGAGCTCCTGCACACCGATGCGGTGGGCATCCAGCACAACTTCTTCGAGCTCGGCGCCCACTCGCTGATGCTCGTGCGTGCACAGGCGCTCCTGGAAGAGCGCCTCGAGCGAAGCGTCCCGCTCGTCGCTCTGTTCCGCTACCCGACCGTCGCGCAGCTCGCGAAGTACGTGGCCGGGGACGCAGCGCCCGATGCGGCCGCGTCCGTGCGAGCCGAGGCCCGGCTCGCGGCCACGGAGCAGCGCGAGCGTCTCCGGCAGCGGCGACAGCAGCGGCACCGCAAGTAGCGCGACGCACGAACGGGCCGGCTACGACTCGGACCTTCTCGCGCCGCTCCGGGCGCGCCGGCCGATCGGCCCCTCGTGCTGCGACTGCAGCTTGTGCTCTGCCGCGAGCGCGCGCTGGCGCCCTTCCTCGGCGTGCAGGTACTCCACGATCTCGTCGAGGGTGGCGTCGGGGAACCTGGCTGCCCGCTCGAACAGCTGTGCGAAGATTCTGGCCATCCGGGCGGCCGTGGCCGGCGCGAAGAGGTCCGCGCTGAGCTCGAGGGAGCCCCGGAGCCCGGCACCGCGCTCCTCCAGCAGCAACGAGAGGTCGAACTTCGAGGTGGCCAGCTCGGTCGGAACGATCTCGATGGCGAGCCCCGGCGCCTCGAGCTGGGTGTGCGGCACGTTGGTCAGGTTCAACCAGCACTGAAACACCGGCGACCGCCGCGGATCGCGCGGCACCCGCAGCTCGCTGACCAGGACGTCGAAGGGCACGTCCTGGCTGGAGTAGGCCTCGATGGCGGTCCTGCGGGCACGCCGCACCAGCTCGCGGAACGACGGCGACCCGCGGAGGTCCATGCGCATGGCCACCGAGTTCATGAGGAAGCCGATGAGGGTCTCGGTTGAACGTGTGGGCGCGTCCGGCCACCGGCGTTCCTATCACGACGTCGTCCGCGCCCGAGTTGTAGCGCAGGAAGACGCTGTAGAGCGCGAGCAGCGCCATGTAGGTCGTCGCGTCCTCCGCGCGGGCAAGGGCGCGAAGCCGCTCGGTCGCGCCGGCGTCGAGCGCGAGCGGCACCATGACCCCGGCCGTGGTCCGCTGTTCGGTTCGCGGGCGGTCGCCGCGGAGCGGGGTCTCGGCCGGGGCGCCCTCGAGACGCTTCGTCCAGTACGTCACCTGGTCGGCCAGCTCACCGCTCTCGACGCGGGCGCGCTGCCACTCGGACCAGTCTGCATACTGGATCTCCATCGCCGGCAACTCGGCGGCGCCGCCCGTCGCCGCCGCGCGGTAGAGCCCCGCGAGGTCGCGCAGAAGCACCTCGACGGACCACGCGTCGGTCACGATGTGATGCATGGTGGCGTGCAGGAACCAGTCGCGTTCGCCGAGGCGGAAGAGCGCCGCGCGGGCCAGCGGCGGCCTCGCGAGATCGAAGGGCTGGCCCGCGTTCGCCGCGACGCGCTCGCGCAGCGCGGCGCGCTGCTCTGCCTCCGCGACGCCGCGCAGGTCCACCTGGGCCAGGTCCATGTGTGCTCGCTCGTGGAAGCGCTGCGTGGGCTCCCCGTCGGCGTCGTGGAAGCTCGTGCGCAGGACCTCGTGCCGCGCGAACAGCCCGTCGAACGCGGACGAGAGCGCCGCCACGTCGAGATCGCCGCGGAGCCGGAAGCCCGCCGGCACGTTGAACTGCGCGGTCCCCGGCGAGAGTTGCTCGCCGAACCACAGCCGCCGCTGCGCGAACGAGAGCGGCGCGCCGGCCATGCCCTGGCGCGGGATCGCGCGGGGCGCGCTCACAGCCCCGCCGCGTAGCGCTTCGACCGCCGGGGCGAGCGCCGCGATCGTCGGGTGGTCGAACAGCATCTGCAGCGGGAGCTCGACGCCGAGCCCGCGCTGCACGCGCGCCACCACCTGCGTCGCGAGCAGCGAGTGCCCGCCCAGCTCGAAGAAGTTGTCGTGCACGCCGACCCGGTCCGTATCGAGAACCTCACGCCAGATGGTCGCGAGCAGTCCCTCGGTCGGCGTGCGAGGCGCGACCGGCTCCGAGCCGCGCTCGCTTGCGCTGTCCGGATGCGGCAGGGCCGCGCGGTCGACCTTGCCGTTCTGCGAGAGCGGCATCGCGGCGAGGACCACGACCGCGTACGGCAGCATGTAGCCGGGCAGCCACTCGGCGAGCGCCTGCCGAAAATCCGGAGGGTCGGCCGCGCCGGGAGCCATCACCGCGTAGCCGACAAGGCGCGGCTGCCCGGGCGTGTCCTCGCGCAGCAGCACCACGGCCTGGCGAACGCCGGGCAGGCTCTCGAGCGCGGCCTCGATCTCGCCGAGCTCGACGCGGTGTCCCCGCAGCTTGATCTGGTGGTCCACGCGTCCCTGGAACTCCAGCGTGCCGTCGGGGAGCAGCCGCGCCAGGTCGCCTGTCCTGTACAGCCGCGCGCCCGGCGCGGGCGGGAACGGGTGCGGCACGAAGCGCTCCGCGGTCTGCTCGGGGCTGTTGCCGTAGCCGCGCGCGAGCGGGATGCCGCCGATGTACAGCTCGCCGGTCACGCCAAGGCCGACGCGCTGCCTCCACGCGTCGAGCAGCAGGATCTCGCCGTGGAGCACCGGGGCGCCCATCGAGACGACCCCGGCAGGGTTGTCCCTCGGGAGCGAGCATCCGGTGACCGCGATCGACGCCTCGCTCGGGCCGTAGGCGTTGATCGAATCCGCGCCGGGGGTCGCCGCGAAGAACTGCCGCGTGAGCTCGAGCGGCACGGCCTCGCCGCCGACCAGGACCCGGTGCAGGCTCGCCGGATATCCTGCCTCCGCGTCGGCGAGAAACGCCGAGAGCATCGACGAGACGAAGTACGCCGTCGTGACCCCGGCGCGCTCAATCGTGCGGCGCAGGTACGCGGGGTCGCGGTGGCCGCCGGGCTGCGCCACGACGATCCGGGCCCCGACCGTGAGCGGCCAGAACAGCTCCCACACCGACACGTCGAACCCGGACGGGGCCTTGAGGAGCATCCGGTCGTCGCGGTCCAGCGGCCACTGCTCCTGCACCCAGCGCATCTGGTTCACGATGGCCCGGTGCGGCGTCAGCGACCCCTTCGGACGCCCCGTCGAACCGGACGTGTAGATCACGTAGGCGACGTTGTCCTCGGTCACCCCGGTCAACGGTGGCGTGTCGGGAGAGAGCCGGATCATCGCCTCGTCGGCGTCAACGCAGAATCATCTGACAGGCGTCCGCGGGGAGCTCGTCGGCGATGGCCTCTTCGGTCAGCAGGATGCGTGCGCGCATCTCGCGCAGCATGGATGCGACGCGCGCGGGCGGAAGGTCGGGGTCGATGGCGAGATAGCCCGCGCCGGACTTGAGCACGCCGAGCACCGCGACCGGCATCGCGAGCGACCGCTGCAGGCACACGCCCACGAGAGTCTCGCGGCCGGCGCCCATCGACGCGAGGTGGTTCGCGAGCTGGTTCGCACGCCGCTCGAGCTCGGCATACGTGAGCTGCGCGGAGTCGTACTCGACCGCGACCGCGACGGGGGTGCGCGCGGCCTGCTGGGAGACGAGCTCGTGCAACAGCGCCGGCTGCTCTGACCGCACGGCACCGAGCGCGAGGGCGTCGATGCGGGCGCGCTCGCCTTTGCCGATGTACTCGCAGCGGTCGATCGGTCTGGCCGGGTCCGCAGCGAGCGCCGCGAGCAGCGTGGCCATGCGCTCGGCCAGGCGCGCGGCGTCCTGTTCGCTCGCAACACCTTCGTCGTACTCCAGCTCGAAGCCCGGGTCGGTCGCATCCGGCGATGCGAGCAGGCGCGCGGCGAAGGGCTCGGTGCCGACGTCCGCGGCGACGACAGAGGCGCCCGCTGCACGGGCCGCGAATCCGAAGCTCCCGGCCGGGAGGTCCTCCGGGACGTCGTCCTGGCTCGCGCGGGCGTCGCGCTCGGCACGTGCCACCTCGGCCACCAGGTCGAACGAGCGAATCTCCGCGCGACGGCGCGAGGCGGAGCGGGACGTGCCGCGCCAGCGGGCCGGCGAACGAACACGCGACGGCGACCCCGGCCGGGTCCTCGCCGCTCGACCGCCAGAGCGTTGCCGCCCAGACCGCCAGGCACGAGTGCGATACCGGCACGCCGCACGCCTCGGCCGCCGCGCGCAGCGGCTCCCAGACCGCAGCCGGCGCCGGCACCGCGAGCCGTCGCGGATTGAAGTCACCGCGCGTCTCTCCTGCTCGTTCGAAGAGCAGGAGCGGCAAGGATGACGCCGGCGGCGGCTCGCGCTTCCCGGACGCCCGCGCGCGGGCGGCCTCTCCGCGCTGACGTTCGTCGATTGCGCGGAGCTGGGCCGCGAGCGAGGCCAGCGTGACATCGTCGCGCTCTGCAGCGCACGTCAGGAGCCAGGCGAACTGCTCGGCGAGCCGCAGCGCTCGCTCTTCGCTGACCACCGCGGTGCCGTACTCCACCTCGAACGAGAGTCCGCGCGGCCCGCGGTCGACCACGTTGAACACGAGATCGAACCTCGCCGTGGCGTTGTGCGCCGCCACGTAGTGAACCTCCAGGCCGGGGGGCTGCAGCTGGCCGAGCGGGTCGCGGTGCAGCACGACCTTGACGTCGAAGAAGGGAACCCGGGCGCGGCCGCGCTCGGGTCGCAGCAGCTCGACGAGGCGCTGGTAGGACGCGTCCTGGTGGGCAAACGCCTCGAGCGTCATGTCGCGACAGCGCTCGAGGAGGGCGCTCAGGGGTGGGTCGCCCGAAAGGTCGCCGCGCAGGACGATCTGGTTCACGAACATTCCGACGACGCCCTCGAGCTCGCGGCGCTCGCGGTTGGCCACGTCGGTCCCAATCGCGATGTCGGTGGCACCGGTGTGCGCGTGCAGGAGCGCCTGGACCAGGGTGACCAGCGACGTGAACAGCGAGCCTCCGTGGCGCCGACCGAGGTCTGCGAGCCTGTCGGCCACCTCGCGCGGGAGCACCCGCGTGATGCGCGAACCGCTCGACGGGGTCGCGCCGGGCGGGGCGGGGTCGACGCCGAGTGCCAGAGGACTCACGCCCGCCAGCTTCGCGCGCCAGTAGGCCACGTGTTCATCCATCGCGGCGCTGTGCTGGCGCGCGCTCTGCCAGCGGGCGTAGTCCGCGTAGGTGACCGTGAGCGGCGGCAGCACCGGCGTGCGTCCCTCGCGCCGCGCCGCGTACATCTCGACGACGTCGCGGGCGATGACCCCCAGCGACCAGCCGTCGGCGACGAGATGGTGCACCGACAGCAGGAGCGCGTGGTCGTCGGCCGCGAGCCGCAGGAGCCGCGCGCGGGCGAGCGGTGCGCTGGCGACGTCGAACGGCACCGCGCCCTCTTCCCGCGCGAGCCGGGCGACCGCGTCGTCGCGCGCCGACACCGGACCACCGGAGGCGTCCTCGATGCGCAGCGGCACGCACGCGTCCGAAGTCACGGTCTGGAGCGGCCGTCCGTCAACCTGCTCGAAGCGCGTGCGCAGCGCCGCGTGGCGCGCCACCACGTCGTCGAAGCTGGCCGCGAGCGCCGCGCTGTCGAGCGCGCCGCGCAACCGGAGCGCAACGGTGATGTTGTACGCCGCGCTCCTGGACTCGACCTGCTGCATGAACCAGATGCCGAACTGCCCGGGCACCAGCGGTGCGGGCGCATCGCCCGGCGTGTGCGGAATCGGTTCGAGCGGCTGGCCCGCGGCGCGGGTCACCGTCGCGTCGCGCAGCGCGGCCGCCATGCCGGCGACGGTCGGCGCTTCGAAGACCAGCCGGAGCGGAAGCGCGATGCCGAGCTCGTCTCGCACCCGCACCACCAGCCGGGTGCCCAGCAGCGAGTGGCCGCCGAGGTCGAAGAAGTTGTCCTCGGCGCTGACGTGCTCGACCCCGAGCAGCGACGCCCAAATCCGGGCGAGTCGGTGCTCGAGCGTCGCGCCGGCGTCTGCGACCGTGCCGGCATCCGTGACCGTCTCCGCCGGCAGGACAGGCGCCGTCACGGGAGACCCTTCGGCGCCGGGCTGCGCTCTGAGCTCGAGCGCGTGCGATGGCTCGAATCCAGCAGCGCTCGCGCTCGAAGGGATACGAGGGGAGCACCGCGCGGCGGGGGCGCGCGTCCCGGGCGCATGCGCTCCCATGCGAGCGCGTGGCCTCGGGTCCACAGAGCGGCCGCGGCCCCCAGAACGTGGCGGTATGCCGATCCCGGGGCATCGGCGGCCGGGAGCGATGCGAAGACCTCCGGGCCGCGTTCGCCCCCTCGCTGGAACAGCGCCGTGAGCGCCCGCCCCGGCCCGACCTCGAGGCATACCGCCCGTGGGTATCGCTCGCGGAGGACCGCGACGCCGTCTGCGAAGCGCACCGGGGCGCGGAGCTGGCGCGCCCAGTACGCAGGGCTCGCGACTTCATCGGCGGCGATCCATCCTCCGGTCGTGCAGGAAACGAACGGGATCTCGGGCGCGCGCGCGCTCACGCCGCGCACCACCGACTCGAAGGCCTCCGCCGCCCGGTCCATCATGGGCGAGTGAAACGCATGCGAGGTGCGCAACCGGCGGAAGAACACGCCGTCCCGCCGGCCGAGCTCGGTCTCGAAACGCTCGATGTCGGGGATGGGCCCCGAGACCACCGTCAGCGCGACGTGCGTTGACCGCCGCGACCACGAGCGAGGGCGGCAGCATCGCGCAGACCTCGTCCTCCGGTAGCGCCACGGTGAGCATCGCGCCCGGCTCCGCGGCCTGCATCAAGCGCCCCCGCTCGCAGACGAGCGCCATGGCGTCGTCGAGCGACCAGACGCCCGCGATGCAGGCGGCCGCGAGCTCGCCCACGCTGTGCCCGATCATCGCACGGGGCTCGAGGCCCCAGTCGATCCAGCGGCGCGCCAGGGCGTACTCGACGGCGAACAGCGCCGGCTGCGCGAACGCCGTGTTCGCGAGCCGCCGTGCGCACTCCTCCGCGGCGGACGGTTCCGGAAAGAGCAGCTCGCGAAGGTCGCGGCCCAGCCGCGGACGCGCGGCCTCGCAACAGGCTTCGACGTCGGCGCGGAACGCCGGGTCGCCCTCGTGAAGCGCGCGGGCCATGTCCACATGCTGCGAGCCCTGCCCTGGAAACATGAACACGAGCGGCGGCGGCGCGCCCGTGGCGCCTGCGGTCGCGGTCTCCGCCAGCCGTCGTGCCCCGTCGGCCGCGTCGCGACAGACGACGGCGCGCCGGTGGGGCAGCTCGCGCCGGCCCACTTGCAGTGTGTGAGCCACCTCCGCGAGTGGCTGTTCGGGGTGGGCGGCGAGGTGCTCGGCGAGGCGCTTCGACGCCCGCGCGAGCGCGGCAGGGGTCTTCGCCGACAGCGGCAGAAGCTCCCATGCTTCTCGGTCGTCGCAGACCGGGTCACCTGGCGCCTGAACGGGCGCTTCCTCGAGCACGACGTGTGCGTTGGTGCCGCCGATGCCGAACGAGCTCACCCCCGCGCGGCGCGGCCCACCCGGCGGCGACCACGGCGTCAGGGACGCACTGACCCGGAACGGCGTGCGCTCGAGCTCGAGCCGAGGGTTGGGCCGTTCGAAGTGCAGCGACCCGGGGATCTCGCCGTGCGAGATCGCGAGCGCCGTCTTGATGAGTCCGAGGACCCCCGCTGCGGTGTCGAGGTGCCCCACGTTTGACTTCACGGACCCGAGAGCGCAGGTCTTCGCGCCATCGCCCACACCGGCGAAGACCTCTGCCAGCGCCGCGACCTCGATCGGGTCGCCCAGCTCCGTGCCGGTGCCGTGCGCCTCGATGTACGAGATCGTCTCCGGTTCGACACCGGCCACCAGGAGCGCCTCGGAGATCACGGCGGCCTGACCTTCGACACCGGGCGCGGTGAAGCCGACCTTGCGAGCCCCGTCGTTGTTGATCGCCGACCCGCGGATCACGGCATAGATCGTGTCCCCGTCCGCGACGGCGTCGGCCAGCCGCCTCAGCACCACGATGGCCGCGCCGTTGCCGGGCACCGTGCCGGTCGCGCTGGCGTCGAACGCGCGGCAGTGTCCGTCGCGGGAAAGAATCGATCCGGGCACGTAGCGGTACCCCTCGCGCTGCGCGGCCCGGACCGTGACGCCGCCGGCCAGCGCCAGGTCGCACTCGCCGTTGATCAGACTCTGGCAGGCCAGGTGGACGGCGACGAGCGAGGTCGAGCACGCGGTCTGGACGGTGACGCAAGGGCCGCGCAGATCGAGATGGTACGCGGTGCGCGTGGTGACGAAGTCCTTGTTGTTCGCGAGCGAGAGCTGGAACGAGCCGAGCAGGTCCCGCACCTGCCGGTTGCCGAACAGGTTGAACTGGTAGGTGTTGGCACCCGCGCCGGCGAACACACCCACGGCGCCCTCGAGCCGCACCGTATCCACGCCCGCGTGCTCGAGCGCTTCCCACGCGCACTCGAGAAAGACCCGCTGCTGCGGATCGATCACCGCGGCTTCGAGCGGGTTGTAGCCGAAGAATCCCGCATCGAAGCAGCCGGCGTCGGGGAGCACGCCCGCCGCCCCGACCCAGGTGGGATCTTCCTGCTCGTCCGGGTCGAGGAGTGACCTCTCGCGACGTTCGTAGGGGAAGTGCTCGATCCCCTCGACGCCGTCCCGGAGCATCGCCCAGAGCTCCTCCGGTGTGCGAGCGCCCGGGACGCGCAGGCCGAAGCCCACAATCGCGACGCGTGGCAGATCGTCAACCGTGCCGCCGTTGCCGCTCATCGGGCCGTCATCGGGTCGGTCATGGCGACGACGACCTTTCGCTCGCCGTCGAAGGGACTGCGGCCGTGCGCGACGGTCATGTTGTCGAGCAGCAGCACGTCGCCGCGCTGCCACGGGAATGCGACTGCCTCCGCGCTGTACGCCGCCAGGATCGCCTCGACGTCGTGCGGATCGATAGGCGAGCCGTCGCCGTAGAAGGTCTGAGATGGCAGCTCAGCGCCGGGCAGCGCGTCGCGCAAGATCGCCCGCAACTCGGACGACTGTCCCGCCTCGTGAAAGAAGGCCGCGTGGTTGAACCACAGGCGCTCACCGCTCACGGGGTGGACGCGGAACGCCGGACGGAAGGCGGTGGTGCGCAGTCCGTCCTCGCCCATCCACTCGAGCGAGATCTCGTTGGCCTGCGCGTAGCGCTCGACCTCGGCGCGGGAGCTGGTCCAGAACCCCTCCTGCCAGGTCAAGCCGAGCCCGGGGTTGAAGCTCCGGCGGTACAGCACGCCGCGATCCTCGAAGCGCTTCAAGAGCCCGGGCGCGAGGCGCGAGGCGACGCGGCGCACGTCCGCGAGGGGCGTCTCGCCGCCGGACGCGCTCGGCGTCAGGCAGCAGAAATAGAATCTTCCCCGGCCAGCAGTGGCAATAGCTCGCCTCGTTGTGCAACGCGATGCTCTGGTGGTGCGGGTACGTCGTCGACACATAGACGTTGCCGCCAAGGGACGCGCGCGGTGTCAACTCGTCCGGCACGGACATCAGAATCGCCCGCGGACACCGCCCGGACGAGAGAACCGAATCGCTCGGGGCTCGTCATGTCGAAGCCGCGGAACAGGATCGCGCGATGTTCGAGCAGCCGCTCGTTCAAGCGCTCGCGGTTCGCTCCCGCCCATGGAATCAGGTCCACGTCGGAGACCGCGGGGCGCAGGACGAGCGGCATGCGGCCACACTCGTCCAGGAGCTCCTCCCGGACGAGCTGTCGCGTCGCCACCGCCGCGCGCCGGCGACGACCCAGCAGGGAGCTGTCCTTGACGTCCAAGCCGACGCTCACGGAAGCAGGACGCAGCGGGCGACGTGGAAGCAATCACCGTCGGGCGTGCACTGCCACGACTCCATGCAGACCTGGCCCGGCGGACACTTGATGTCCGAGCAGGTGGCCTGCGGCACCGGGTCCGACGGCTGCGCACTGGCCGGCTGAGCGCCGGCCTCGACGCCGGCGCTGGCGACAGCGGCCGGCGCCGGCCGGGGATCCGTACCGGCCTTGCTGCTCAGGCTGTACCCGGCGATCACGAGCAACGTACCGGCGACGATCAACCACGCTTGACGGACGCTCTTCGACATGTTGCCTCCTCGAGCCACGTTTGTTGACACAGGCTCGAAGCGACTGACTAGCACGCACGCGGCATCCCTTGGTGGACAACTAATTCGTTGTCGGTATCCGTTGAACGCAGCCCCCGATGCGCGGGTGCGATTGTGGGCTGGATGTTCCGCCGTCGCGTCGCCACGCTCGCGCTCGTAGCCGTGGTGCTGCTCGTCGCCGGCTCCGCCGCACACGCGCAGAGCTCCGCCGCGCCGGCGCAGACGGTCGAGCGTGAAGGAAGCCGTTAACGCCTACCTCGCGAGCATCCCGGCCGCGGAGCGCGCACGCTCCGACGCCTACTTCGACGGTCGCTGCTGGTTGCTGGTCTGGGACTTCGTCCTCACCGTCGCGATCGCGCTCGGGCTGCTCGCCACCGGCCTGTCGGTCCGCATGCGCGACGTGGCCGAGCGCGTCGTGCGTCGCGAGCCGCTCCGCGCCGCGATCTACTGGGCCCAGTTTGCGGCGGTCACCGCGCTCCTGTCGCTCCCGTTCACGGCTTACCGGGACTTCATCCGCGAGCAGCAATACGGCTTGATGAGCCAGTCGTTCGGCGCGTGGCTCGGCGACCGGGTCAAGCTGCTGATCGTGACCATCGTGCTCGGCGCGCTGTTGCTCGCCGTGCTCTTCGCGCTGGTCCGCCGCCTACCGCGCACCTGGTGGCTCTGGTGCTCGGTGACCACGGTGGTCTTTCTGACCTTCAAGGCGCTCATCGTGCCGGTCTTCATCGCGCCCCTGTTCAACCGCTACACGCCGCTGCGGGACGCCCGGGTGCGCGAGCCGATCGAGGCGATGGCGCGCGGCAACGGCGTGGAGGCCGAGGAGGTCTGGGTCATGGACGCCTCGCGCCAGTCCCGGCGCATCGGCGCCAGCGTCAGTGGGCTCCTGAGCACCGAGCGCATCGCGCTCAGTGACAACCTCCTGCGCCGCTGCGCGCCGCCCGAGGTCGAGGCCGTCGTGGCCCACGAGCTGGGCCACCGCGTGCTCAATCACACCTACAAGACCCTCCTGTTCTTCGGCCTCGAGGCGCTGGCGTTCTTCGCGTTCCTGCGCTGGACCCTCGGCCGCGCGCTCGTGCGCTGGGGCCGGCGCTGGCGCGTCCGCGACGTCACCGACCCGGCCGTGCTGCCCCTCGTCTGGCTGCTCGGCTCCCTCTTTCTGTTCGTGGCGACCCCGTTGAACAACACGTGGACGCGCGCGATGGAGCAGGAGGCCGACCTCTTCGGTCTGAACGCCGCGCGTCAGCCCGACGGCGCGGCGCGCGCCTACCTGCTCGTGGGTGAGTACCGCAAGCTCGATCCAGGTCCCCTCCAGGAAGCCCTCTTCTACGACCACCCGAGCGGGCGCGCCCGGATCACCGCGGCGATGCGCTGGAAGGCCGCCCAGCTCGACGAGCGGCAGCGCCCGCAAGCCGGCCCGACGACACCACCGGCGCCCACACGAGATGACCCGCCGCGCGCCCCAACACCGAGGTCCCGACCATGATCGACGACAGAGAGATGGAGCTCATCGCCAGGACACGCGAGGTGGCGCGGAGTGTGCTCGCCGCGAACGCCGGACGCGCCGACCAGGAGGGCACGCAGCCGGCCGAGAGCATCGAGGCCGTGCGGGCGCTCGGACTTGCCACGATGACGGTCCCGAGGGAACGCGGCGGCCTGGGGCTCAGCATCGGGGCCGAGGTGCGCGTCATCGAGGAGGTCGCGTACGGCGATCCGTCACTGGCGACGGTGCTCTCGATCCACACCGGCTCGGTCTCCAGCGTGCAGCGCCTGCCCCTCGCCCGGCGCGACGACGTGATCGACGACGTCTGCAAGACGGGCACGTTCGTGTGCGGCTCGATCGCCGTACCGCTCGCGGGGATGGGACCAAGGAAGCTGGGCTTCTGGGCCGTCGAGCGCGACGACGTGCTCGTGGTCAGCGGCCGCTCGGGCTTCGCGACCGGCAGCGAGTGGTCCCGGTACGCGATCATCCCGGCCAGCGTCGACCGCGGCGAGGGCGTCGAGCCGGACATCGCCTTCGCGATCGTCTCGACCGACGCGCCCGGCTTCAAGGTCGTACCCGTCTGGGACGGGATGGGCCTTCGCGCCACGGGCTCCCACGACCTCGAGTGCGAGGAGCTCGCGATCCCGCGCGCGCGCGCCTTCGTCGTGCCGCGAGAGTTCATGCGCCAGCGCCGCGCGGCGTCGGAGGCGTCGGACGCCGAGTCGCTCGCGCAGCTCCAGCGCACGGCGCGGCATCCCCTGAGCCTGCTCGGCGCGTGGCTCGGCTCGGCCCAGGCGCTCCTCGACGCCACGGTCGCGTTCACCAGCAAGCGCAAGAAGCCCGCGCCCACCGGACAGCCGCCGCAGGAGTTTGCCGAGCTGGCCTACGTGCAAGCCCCGCTCGGTCGGATGGACTACTGGGTCGAGTCCGGGCGCACGATGCTCTACGACGCGGTCAACCGCGTCGAGGCCTCGTTCCCGAGCCGCCATGCCTTCGAACGCCACATGCTCCGCGCCATCTATCACCTGCGCAGGATGAGCGAGGAGGTCGTCGCGGGTGCGATGCAGATCTGCGGCTCGCACGGCTACGCGCGCATGCACCCGATCGAGCGGATGGTCCGCGACGTCACCGGCTTCTGCGTGATGCTGTGGCGCACCGACGAGGTGGCGCACGCGCTGGGGCGCGGCGCCTTCGGTCTGCCGCTCCAGATCAACAGCCTGCCGTACACGTGAAGAATGCGAGCCACCGCCACCGTCGGCTCGCCTGGCAAGCTCGCACCGGCCGCCAGCACCCTGCGCGGTCGCGACTTCCGTGCGCTCGTTCTCGGCCAGGGCGTATCGGCGTTCGGCGACTTCGTCTCCGCCACCGTCGTGCCGCTGCTCGTCCTGTCCCTGACCAGGTCCGGCGGAATGATGGCCCTGGTCAGCTCGCTCGCCCGGCTCCCGGACCTGCTCGTCGCCGGATACGCCGGCGTGATGGCCGACCGCTGGGACCGGCGTCGCACGATGTTCTGGACCGACATGGGCCGCGGGGCGCTGACCGCGCTGATCCCGCTGGCCGCGCTCCTCCGGCTGCCCGTGCTCTGGGTGATCGTCGCCGTGGTGGTGCCGCTCAACGTGCTGCGCGTGATGTTCCTCGCCGCCTACGAGGGCGCCCTGCCCCAGATCGTCGGCCGCGCGCACGTCGGCGCGGCGGTCTCCCTGATCGGCGCGATGTTCGCGGCGATGGCCATCGCCGGGCCGGCCGCGGGGGGCTTTCTCTACGACGGTGTCGGCCCGGTCACGACGCTCCTGCTCGACGCCGGTTCGTTCATCGTCTCTGCGGCGACGCTCGTGTGGGTGCGCGGCCCTCTGCGCGCGACCGACGCCGGCGGCGCGCGAACCTCTGTGCTCGCGGACCTGCGCCGGGGCGTCGCGTTCCTGCTCGGCCACCGCGTCCTGCGTGTCGCGGTGCCGTACGCCAGCGTGCTCGCGGCCGGGCGCACCGCGCTCCTGCTCGCGCTGACCTACTACATCACGGTGGACCTCGACCGCGGTCCCCGGGACGTGGGCCTGGTCATGGCGGCGTGCGCAGCGGGCGCGCTCGTGGGCGCGCTGGCGTCGATGCGGATGAAACAGGCGCACCTCGGTGCGCGCATGCTGCTCGGGCCGCTGGCAACCGGCCTGCTCGTGCTGATGGCGGCCGTCCCCGCTGGAATGGCCGTCGTCGCCGCGGTCGTGTTTCTCGCGGGCGCGGCCGACGCGATCGGCGTGATGGCGTTCGCCACCGTCCGCACCCTCGCGACGCCCGACGCGCTCCTCGGCCGCGTCGGCAGCGTGGTCCGGACACTCGGGGCGTGCGCCGCGCTGCTGGGCGCGCTCGCATCCGGGGCGCTGCTCGATCGCGCCGGGGGCGCGACGGTGCTCGTCGTCGTGGGCGCGCTCTTCGTCGCCAGCACGCTCGCGTTCGGGCTGCGTCCCACGCTGCGGCGAGCAAGCCTGGCCGAACAGCCGTGACAACGTCGCCACCATCCAGCGCCACCGCCCGAGGAGGACCCGCTCGTGCAGTCTGAAGAACAGGCCGGATACCCACTGTCACCCCAGCAGCGCGACATCTGGCTCCGCGCGGGCGGCGACGCGGCCTGCATCCCGTGGCTCGGACGCACGATGGTTGTCGAGGCCTCGGCAGACGCGATCCGCGAGGTGCTGAGCCGCCTCCTCGCGCGCCACGAGATTCTGCGCACGAGCTTTCGGCGGGTCGAGGGGCTGAAAACGCCGCTGCAGGAGGTGGCCGACGTCGGGCGCCTGTTCGTGCTGGAGGCGCATCTGCGCGACGGCGACGTGGAGTCCGGACGGGCCGCGGCGTTGCTCGGCGAGCTGCGCGCGGAGGCCTCCGACCCGTGCGAGCTTCCGGTGCGCTTCGGTCTGCTGGCGTGCTCGTCGCAGCGGTCTCTGGTGATGGTCGTCGCCTCGGCGCTCTGCGCGGACGCCGCCTCGCTGGAGAACCTGGCCCGGGAGATCATCGCGGGCCGCGAGTTGACGGTGCACGACGGCGGCGCTGCCGATGCGGTTCAGTACCTGGACTACGCCGAGTGGGTTCGCGAGCTCCGCGAGGGCGAGCAGGCCGAAGCGGGACGAGCCTACTGGCGCAACGTCGCGAGCACACAGCCCACGGAGATCGCCTCCTGGTCCGAGCCCTCGCCGGAGGCGGTCGGGCGAGCCCCGTCCACCGCGCGGGTCGTCTGGCGGCTCGAGAAGGACGTCCACGCGTCGCTCGCCCGCTTCGCGTCCGCCGAGGGCGTGGCACCCGAGACGGCCGTGCTGGCCGCGTGGCTCGCGCTCACGGCCCGACACGCCGACGCTCGCGACGTGCTCGTCGGCGTGGTCGCCGCCGGCCGCGACCGCGCGGAGCTGCGCACCGCCGTCGGGCCGTACGCGCGGCTCTTGCCTCTGTCCGCGCCGGTCGAGCCCGGGCGCGCCTTCGCCACGCTGGTCGCCGACGTGCACGCCCGGACGCGGGAAGCGGCGTACTGGCAGGCATACCTCTCGTGGGAAGACTGGTGCGCGGACGGTCGTGCGACGGGTGCTTGCGCCCCGCTCGGCTTCGCCACGTCGGCCGGCGAGAGCGAGCTGGCGACCAGCGCCGGCGCACACCTCGTGCTCGAGTGCGCGTGGTCAGATCGAGGGCTGACCGGCGCGCTCGCCTACGACCCGGCGCGGTTCGGCCGCGACCACGTCGAGCTGCTCGTGGAGTGCCTCCTGGCCACGCTCGAGGACGGCGTCGCGCGCGCGACGCGTCCCGTGCGCGACCTGACCGCGATCGGGCCCGGCGAGCGCGCCCGGCTGGCCGCGTCGTGGTCGGCCGGGCGCGCGCCGGCACCGACAGAGACCGTGCTCGACCTCTTCGACGCGCAGGTGGCGCGAGACGGCGCCCGGATCGCCGTCCGTTGCGGCGAGGACGCGCTGACCTACGGCGAGCTCGCCGCCCGCGCCGACCGGCTCGCCGCGCGACTTCGCGCCCACGGCGTCGGCCCCGACGACAGGGTGCCGATCATCGCCCCGCGTTCCGTGCACACAGTGGTCGCCATCTGGGCGGTGCTCAAGGCCGGCGGCGCATACGTTCCGATTGACCCGGCGTACCCCGCGGCGCGCATCCGGCAGATGCTGGACGGCGGTCGCACAGCGCCCCTGCTGCTGGTGGAGAGTGCGTTCGGCGAGGCCTACGCGGCGACGCCCGCGACGCTCGTCGTGATCGACGACGCTCCGGAGGTCCGTGGCGTCGCTTCGCTTCCCGCCCGGGCGCCTGCGCCACGCGGCGATCAGCTCGCATACGTCATCTACACGTCCGGCTCGACCGGCACGCCCAAGGGCGTCGCCGTCACCCATGCGAACCTCGTGACCTCGACGCGCGCCCGGCGGGACTTCTCCGCCCGGCCCGTGGGGTGCTCGCTGCTGCTCTTCACCTTCGCGTTCGACAGCTCCGTTGCGCCCCTGTTCGCCGCGCTCTGCGACGGCGGAACGCTCGTCGTCGCGCCCGACGGCGCGCAGAGCAACCCGGGGGAGATCGCCGCGCTCATCGACCGCCACGGCGTCACCCATACGTACTGCAACCCCGCCATGTGGCGCCTCGTGCTCGACGAGATCGCCCCGGGCGCTCTCTCGACGCTCGAGGTCGCCGTGGTTGCCGGCGAGGCCTGCACGCCGGCGCTGGTCGGGCGCCACCGCGACCGCCTGCCCGGCGCCACCCTGGTCAACGAATACGGGCCGACCGAGGCCACGGTCTGGTGCAGCGCGCACGTGTGCGGAGCGCGCGACGCGGAGGGAGAGCGCGTGCCGATCGGGCGCGCCATCCGCGGTGCGGCGCTCTACGTGCTGGACGACCGCCAGGCGCCGGTGCCGCTCGGCCTGGCCGGCGAGCTGTGGGTGAGCGGTGACGGGCTCGCGCGCGGATACAGCGGTCAGCCCGATCGGACGGCGGAACGCTTCTGCCCGGACCCCTACGGGGGGACGGAAGGCGCGAGGATGTACCGCACCGGCGACCGCGTGCGGGTGCTTCCCGGCGGGAGCCTCGAGTTTCTGGGGCGCGTCGACCAGCAGGTGAAGATCCGCGGCTACCGCGTCGAGCCCAGCGAGATCGATGCCGAGCTCCTGCGCCAGCCCGGCGTGCAGGACGTCGCCACCGTCGCGCACGACGACGGCAGCGGGGCGAGGCTGGTCAGCTACTTCGTCGCAGCGCCCGACGGGCGCGTCGACGAGTCGGACCTCCGCGCCGCCCTGGCCGAAGCTTTGCCGGCGTTCATGGTCCCCGCTGTCTTCGTCCGGCTCGACAAGCTCCCGCGCAATCAGCACGACAAGGTCGATCGCGCGGCGCTGCCGCCGCCCGGTGCGGTGAGCGCCGAACCCGTTGCGGAGCACGAGGGTCCGTCCTCGCCGGCGGAGCGCATCATCGCCGACGCGTGGGCCTCCGTCCTGCGACGTGATCGGGTCGGGCTCGACGACAACTTCTTCACTGTCGGCGGAGACTCCATCCGCGCGATCCAGGTCCGCGCCCGGGTCGCCGCCGCGGGACTGAAATTCTCGGTGCGAGACTTCGTGCGACACCCGACCGTCCGCGGGCTCGCGCGTGTGGCGGAGCATGTCGCGCCGGGCGGGGAGGACGAACGCACGGCGCCCCGCGCGCTGCTCACCGACGCCGAGCGCGCGGGCCTGGCCGCGGACGTCGAGGACGCCTACCCGCTCACGCAGCTCCAGATGGGGATGCTCTTTCACAGCGCGCTCCAGCGCCGCGGCGTGTTCCACGACCTCACCAGCGTGCACTTCCGCGCGCGCTTCGACCGCGCGGCGCTCGAGCGGGCGCTCGCCACTGTCGCGTCGCGCCACCCGATCTTGCGCACCTCGTTTCATCTCGGGGCGGCGACCCGGCCGCTGCAGTTCGTGCATGCGCGCGCCGAGTTTCCCCTGACCGTGGAAGACTGGCGGACCACGCCCGCGGACGAGCAGCCGGCTCGCCTCGAGAGCTTCTGGCAGGTCGAGCGGCACACGCCCTTCGACTGGAAGCGGCCGCCGCTCGTTCGAGTCGCGGTGCACCTGAGGACCGACACGACCTTCCAGCTCACGTGGACGGCGCACCACGCCGTGCTCGACGGCTGGAGCAATGCGTCCTTCTCGGCGGAGCTGCTCGGCGCGTACGTCCTCGAGTGCGGCGGCGACGTCGCCGCCCTGGAACCGCTGCCCGCTCTGACCTTTCGCGACTACGTGGCCCTCGAGCTCGCGGCGCTGAGCTCGGATGAGGCGCGGACGTACTGGCAGCGCCTCCTCGCCGACGCGCCCGACACGGTGCTCGACCCCCTGTCCGAGGCGGGGCGCGGCCGGAGCGAGCAGGCGCCCGGGCGCCACCAGGCCTACCTGCCGGCGGATTTCTCGGCGGCTCTCATCTCTCTCGGGGCCCGCCTCGAGGTCCCGCTCAAGAGCGTGCTGCTCGCCGCTCACCTGAAAGTGCTCTCTGCGCTCGCCGGCGTGAACGACGTGGTGACCGGCGTGGTCACCCACGGTCGTCCCGAGGGGGCCGACGGCGCGCGGGTCCTGGGCCTCTTTCTCAACGCCGTGCCGCATCGCTCGCGCCTGACCGGCGGTAGCTGGGCCGAGTTGATCCGCGGTGTTCACGGGCACGAAAACGACGCGGCCCCGCACCAGCGCTACCCGTTCGCGCAGATCCGGCGCGACCTGGGCGGCCGTCCGCTGCTCGACACCACGTTCACCTACGCGCACTTTCACGTCCTCGACCGCGCGCTGTCGGTCCCGGGCGTCGAGGTGCTGGACGCGAAGCTCACGGACGAGGGCAACTTCGCCCTCGCGGCGGTCTTCGGGCGAGACCCGCGAGACCCGCAGCGGCTGAGCCTGATGCTGGAGCTGAGCCGGTCCGCCTTCGACGACGTGCGGGTGGCGACGATCGCGCGGTGGTACCAGGCCGCGCTGCGATCGATCGCGGCGGCGCCCGACGGACCGCACGAGGCGGCCGCCTGGCTCCCGGCCGAGCCCGGATCGCAGCACGTGCTCGCCGCGCAGGAGCGCGACCGGCTCCTCGAGCTGGGCCGCGGGCCGGCGCTCGCGCCGAGCCCCCTCTGCGCGCACCAGCTCTTCGAGGCGCAGGTCGCGCGCACGCCGGACGCGCTCGCCCTCGTCGAGGGCGACGGACAGGGGCTCACGTACGCCGAGCTGAACCGCCGCGCCAACCAGCTCGCCCATCATCTGCAGCGCATGGGCGTCGGCCCCGACGCGCTCGTCGGCGTCGTCGCGCCGCGAGCGGCCTCGACGGTCGTCGCGCTGCTCGGGGTGCTCAAGGCCGGTGCGGCATACGTTCCGCTCGACCCGGACTACCCCGCCGAGCGCCTGGCGTACATGGCCGCGGACGCGGGCATCTGCGTGCTGCTCACGCGTGGAGGTGACGGCGGCCCGCGCCCGGTCGACGACGTCGCGTCGGCGGCGCGCGCCATCGTCGTGGACCTCGACGCGGACGGCGCGCGAATCGCGGCGGAGAGCCTCGAGGACCCCGCGGGCGAGGTGCGACCCGAGCACCTCGCGTACGTGATCTACACGTCGGGCTCGACCGGCCGGCCCAAGGGCGTGATGGTCACGCACCGCGGCGTGGTCAGCTACCTCCGCCACGCGACCGGGGCGTATCGAGCCGCGGACGGCGCCTTCACGCCCGTGCACTCGTCGCTGTCGTTCGACCTGACGGTCACGAGTCTGTTCGCCCCGCTCGTGTCGGGCGCGGCCGTGCGGGTCGTGCCCGAGGGGGACGACATCGAGGGTCTGGCCCGCGCGCTGCGCGCGCGCCCGGCCGCCGGCCTGGTCAAGCTCACGCCGTCGCACCTGCGCGTGCTCGCGCCCCTGCTCGGCGCGGCCAGCGCGCGCGGCGCGGCGCAGGCGCTCGTCATCGGCGGCGAGGCGCTGGTCGCCGAGGATCTCGCGTTCTGGCGCACGCACGCGCCCGAGACCCGCCTGCTCAACGAGTACGGGCCGACCGAGACCGTCGTGGGTTGCTGCGTCCACGAGGTCGCATCCGACGATCCCGCGACGGGACCGGTGCCGATCGGGCGGCCGATCGCGGGAGCCGTGCTGCGCGTGCTCGACGCGCGCACGGACCTGGTGCCGGCAGGGCTCGCGGGCGAGCTCTACATCGGCGGCGACGGCGTGGCGCGCGGCTACCTCGGCCGCGCCGACCTCACTGCCGAGCGCTTCGTGCCGGATCCATGCGGCGCGCCGGGGACGCGGATGTACCGCACCGGCGACAGCGCGCGGTGGACGTCGTCGGGCGCGCTGGAGTACCTCGGACGGCTCGACCACCAGGTCAAGCTGCGGGGCTTCCGGATCGAGCTCGGCGAGGTCGAGGCCGCCCTGCTCGCGCAGCCGGGCGTGCGCGCGGCTGCCGCGGTCGTGCGCGACGACGCGCCGGGCGACCCACGGCTGGTGGCGTACGTCGAGGGCGCCGGCGTGGACGGCCAGGCGGCGAGAACGGCGGCGCGCGAGACGCTTCCGCACTACATGGTGCCGAGCGCGGTGGTCGTTCTCGATGCGCTGCCGCTCGACCCGAACGGCAAGGTCGACCGCCGCGCGCTGCGCGACCGGCGCCCCGAGGCCGAGCCCGGCCCGCCGACGACGGAGTGGATCGCGCCCCGCGACCCGGTCGAGGCTCGTGTGGCGGAGATCTTCGAGCACGTGCTCAGGCGCGACCGCGTCGGCGTCCACGACGATTTCTTCGACCTCGGCGGCCACTCGCTGCTCGCGGTCCAGGCCGCGGTGCGGATCCAGGAGGCCTTCGGGCACACGCTCCTGCTCGAGCACCTGTTCGAGGCACCCACGGTCGCGGGTGTCGTCGCCCTGCTGGTCGCCGACGGCCTCGACCTGGCCGCGTACGCCGGCGGGTCCGACAGCTCGGATGAGCTGCTCGAGCGGCTCGACGAGCTGTCCGAGGAGCAGATCGAGGACCTGCTGCGCCGCCGGAGCGGGCCGGGTTGATCCGGACGAGAGAGGAGTCGCCAGGGATGTCCCGCGATGAGTGGTCGCGCGTGCTCGCCGCGCACAACGACACGGCCCGCGACCATGGCGACGCGGTCGCGCTGCACGCCCTCGTCGAGCGGTGCGCGGTCGCGACGCCCGACGCCATGGCCGTGTGGTCGGAGACAGGCTCGCTGACGTACGCCGAGCTCGACCAGCGCGCGGACCATGTCGCAGCGTACCTGTCGAGCCTCACGGTCGGCCCCGAGACACCGGTCGCGGTCTGCATGGACCGCTCGCCGGCGTGGGTCGCGTGCGTGCTCGGCGTGCTGAAGGCCGGCGCAGTCTATGTGCCCCTCGACCCCGAGAGCCCGCCGGAGCGGAACCGGCTCGTGCTCGATGACGTGGGCGCCGCGGCGGTGCTCACCGACACGCAGCACCGGGATTCGTTCGCGGGCCTCGCCATACCGGTCACCCGCTGGAACGAGGCGGTCTCCCGCGCGGCGCCCGGCGCGCGCCGCGAGCGCCGGCACTGCGCGCCGCGCCAGCTCGCCTACGTGATCTACACCTCCGGCTCCACGGGCCGGCCCAAGGGTGTCGCGGTCGAGCATCGCTCGATCGTCAACCACCTGCGCTGGCGCCAGGAGCGATACCCGCTGGTGCCGGGCGATCGGTTCCTCCAGAAGGCCGCTGCCGGCTTCGACATCTCGGTCTGGGAGCTCCTCGCTCCGCTCGTCGCGGGCGCCACGGTCGTCCTGGCCAGGCCCGGCGGCCAGCGCGACCCGGCGTACCTGGCGCAGCTGATTGGCCGGCAAGGCGTCACGGACGTTCACTTCCATCCCGCGGTGCTCGAGCGCTTCCTCGAGGAGGGCGGCGTCGCGGGCTGCACGAGCCTGGCGCGGGTGTTCTGCGGGGGCGAGAAGCTCCCGACAGTCCTGCTGGGACGGTTCGCCGGGCGGCTACGCGCGGCGCTGGTTCACCAGTACGGGCCCACCGAGACGACGGTTGACGCCACGACCTGGGATTGTGCCGCGGACCACGCGGGAGACGTCCCCATCGGCGGCCCGGTGGCGAACACGCAGGCGCACGTGCTGGACGCCTCGCTCGCGCCCACCGCCTGCGACGCGCCCGGGGAGCTCTACATCGGCGGCCTGAGCGTCGCGCGCGGCTACCACCGCAGCCCGGGACTGACCGCGGAGCGCTTCGTCCCCGACCCGTTCGGCGCCGAGCCCGGCGCGACCATGTACCGCACCGGCGACAGGGTGCGGCGACTGCCGTCGGGCGCCATGGTGTTCCTCGGCCGGACCGACGATCAGGTGAAGATCCGCGGCAACCGGATCGAGCTCGGCGAGATCGAAGCCGCGCTGCGCGAGCACCCCGGCGTCCGCGCCGCGGCCGTGGTCGTCCACGAAGCCGACGGCACGAAGCGGCTCTCGGCGTTCGTCGAGACCCGCGACAGCTCGACGCCCGGCGCCGACGAGGTGATGGCGTTTCTCCGCGAGCGGCTCCCGGGCTTCATGGTCCCGGCGTTCGTCACCGTGATCGACGCGCTGCCGGCGACGACGACGGGCAAGGTTAACCGCGCCGCGCTCCGCGACCGACGGCCGGTGCACCCGCGATCGTCGACCGAGCAACGGTCTCCGGAGAGCGAGACGGAGCGGCGGGTCGCAGCCGTGTTCGCCGAGGTGCTCCAGCTCGACCGGGTCGGGCTCGACGAGAGCTTCTTCGACCTCGGCGGCGACTCGCTGGTCGCCATCCAGGCCGCGGTGCGCATCGAAGAGGCCATGGGATACCGCATTCCGCTCGAGCAGCTCTTCGACGCGCCGACGGTGGCAGGCGTCGTGGCGATCCTGGCGGAACAGGGGCTCGAGGCCGGCGGCACCGCGGCCGGCGACCCCGCGGAGTTGCTGCAGCGCCTGGACGAGCTCTCGGAAGAACAGGTCGAAGCGTTGCTGCGCGAGCGCATGGCGCAGTGAGGAGCGGCGAGATGTCCACCGGAACCGATCGACAGCACCTGACCCTCGAACAGAAGCGAGCGCTGCTCCGCGAGCTGCTGGAGGTGGAAGCGGCGCGGGCCCGGGCGAAGCCGCGCGCGATCACACCGGTCGATCCATCGCGCCCGCTGCAGCCGTCGTTCACGCAGGAGCGCTTCTGGTTCATGGAGCAGCTCGCGCCGGGCTCCATGACGTACAACGTGATCACCGCGCTGCGAGTCTTCGGCCCGCTCGACCGCGACATTCTCGAGCGCACCTTCGAGGCGCTCACCGAGCGTCACGCGGTGCTTCGCACGACCTTCGGCAACGAGAACGGCGTGCTGGTCCAGCGCGTCGAACCTGCGCGGCGCACGGCGATCCCGCGGATCGACCTGAGCGACCTCGACCCCGAGGCGCGCGTGGCCGAGGCCCGTGAGATCGCGTGGCAGGACGCGAACACGGGCTTCGACCTGGCGCACGGCCCCCTCTACCGCGTGACCCTGCTCTACCTGCGCGAGGACGAGCACGTTCTCCTCCTGACCTGGCACCACATCGCGGTCGACGGCTGGTCCGCGTCGCTCATCCTGCCTCGCGACTTCAGCGCGCTGTACCTCGCGGTCGCAAAGGGCCTCCCCTCGCCGCTGCCGCGGCTGCCGGTGCAGTTCGCGGACTACGCCGCCTGGGAGCGCCGGACGTTTCACGGTGAAGCGCTGGAGAGCCAGCTGCGATACTGGCGCGGGCAACTGGCCGGCGCGCCGGTCGCGCTCGACCTCCCCACGGACCTTCCGCGACCCGCGACGCTGCCGGTGGACGACGGCGGGCACGTGAAGTTCACCTGGTCGTCCGGCATTGCGAACGGGCTGCGCGAGCTTGCGCGGCGCGAGAACGCCACCCTGTTCATGTCGATGGCCACGCTCATTCACGTGCTGCTCGCCCGCTATTCCGGAACAGTACGACGTGGTGATCGGAATCGAGTCGGCGAACCGCGATCGCACCGAGATCGAGAACGTCGTCGGCTGCTTCGTGAACACCCTCGCATTGCGAGCGGACCTCTCCGGCAACCCGAGCTTCGTCGAGGCGCTGCGGCGGGTTCGAAAGGCCACGCTGGGCGCGACATCGAACCGAGAGCTGCCCTTCGACCGGCTCGTGCAGGACCTTCAACCGCCGCGAGATCGCAGCCGCACGCCGGTCTTCCAGGTCATGTTCTCCATGAACAACACGCCGGCCCACCCCCTGGAGGTCGACGGCTTCCGCATCGAGCAGTTCCTGACGCGGAACGCGGCCTCGAAGTTCGACCTGGCCATCGAGGCGCAGGAGGGCGGTATGGGCCCGCATCACCCCGCCGCGGCCGACCAGATCATCGGCACGTTCAGCTACCGTTCGACGCTGTTCCGCCACGCGACGATCGAGCGGATGGTCGCGCGCCTGGAGCGCATGGCCGCCGAGGTCATCGCCCGCCCCGACACCCCGATCGGGTCGATCTCGCTCATGGACGACGAGGAGCGCGCGCGGTTGCTCTTCGACTGGAACGCCACCGACGCGGACCACGGCCCCGAGGGCTGCCTCCACGATCTTCTCGACGCGCAGGCACGGGCGCGGCCGGACCGCGTCGCTGTCGAGACCTCCAGCGCTGCGGTCACCTACGGCGCACTGGCCGCCCGGGTGAACGCCCTCGCCGCGCACCTGCGGCGCGAGGGTGTCGGGCCGGAGACGGTCGTCGCGCTCTTCTCCGGCCCGTCCGTCGATGCGCTGGTCGGGATCCTGGGCGTGCTCAAGGCCGGCGGCGCGTACCTTCCGATCGATCCGGCTCAACCCGCCGGGCGCGTCGCGTGGATGCTCGAGGACTCGCGGCCCCTCGCCGTGCTCACGACCGAGGCGCTGCGACCGCGGCTGCCTGCGCACGGCCCCAGGTCGATCCTCCTCGACGAGCCCGCCGCGGCCACCGAGGCCACACCGGCGGTGGACAGCATCGCTCGCCCCGAGCACCTCGCGTACGTGATCTACACGTCGGGCTCGACCGGGAAGCCGAAGCGCGTGCTCGTGCCGCATCGCTGCGCGGTGAACACAGTGCGCGCGCAGGCGAGCATCGTGGGCGTGACGGCCGGCAGCCGCGTCGCGCAGTTCGCGTCGCTCGGCTTCGACGCGAGCGTGTGGGAGACGTTCATGGCGCTCGCCGCCGGTGCGACGCTCTGCATCCTGGGCCGCCGCGAGGACGGCACCGTCGACGACCTCGGCGCGGCGCTCGATGCTCTGCGGGTCGACACGGCCACGCTTCCGCCGACGGTCCTCGCGGCGCTCGAGCCGCATGCGCTGCCGGCCCTGACGACCGTCGTCGTGGCGGGCGAGCGACTGCCGGCTGCGCTGGCCGCGCGCTGGGCCGCGGGCCGCCGGCTCGTCAACGCGTACGGGCCCACCGAGGCCGCGATCTGCGCCACGATGCACGAGATCGACTCGGGCGCGGAGGGCGACCCGCCCATCGGTCGGCCGATCGAGAACGTCCGCATCCACGTGCTCGACCCGAGCGGAGAGCCCGCGCCCGTCGGGTTGCCCGGCGAGATCTACATCGGCGGCGCGGGCGTCGCCCGCGGATACGGCTCGCAGGCGGCGCTGACCGCGCGGCAGTTCGTGCCCGACCCGTTCGCCAGGACGCCGGGGGCGAGGCTCTACCGCACCGGCGACCGCGGGCGCTGGCGCGACGACGGCACGCTGGAGTTTCTCGGCCGCGTCGACCGGCAGGTAAAGCTACGCGGCGTCCGCGTCGAGCTCGGCGAGGTCGAGGCCGCCCTCGCGCTGCACCCGGACGTGGCCGCGGTCGCGGCCGTCGTGAGCGAGGGCCGGCCCGGCGACCCCCGCCTCGTCGCCTACGTCGAACCGCGCGCCGGCGCGTCCCTCGATGCCGCCGCGCTGCAGCGTCACGCGAAGGGCGTGCTCCCCTCGTCGATGGTCCCCAGCGCGATCGTCCTGCTCGCGGCGCTGCCGCGCACGGCGAGCGACAAGCTCGACCGGCGTGCACTGCCCGACCCGGACGCAGCCGCGGCGCCCGCGTACGTCGCGCCGCGGACCGCGACCGAAACCGCCGTCGCGCGCGAGTTCGGCGTGCTCCTCGGCGCAGAGCGGGTGGGAGCCGAGGCTGACTTCTTCGCGCTCGGGGGTCACTCCCTGCTCGCGCCGCGCTTGATCGCGCGGCTGAGGGCGGAGCTGGCAGTCGAGCTGCCGCTCACCTTACTCTTCGAGGCCCCGACCGTCGCGGAGCTCAGCGCGCGCGTCAACGCCGCGCTGCGCGAGCGCCCCGCGGCATCGTCCCAGCTCCTCCTGGCGCTGGCGCGCGGCGGCGCCGGGCGTCCGCTCTACCTCGTGCATCCGGTCGGCGGCGGTGTGATGTGCTACGCCGAGCTGGCGCGGCGCCTCGGCGCGCGGCGGCCGGTCTACGCGCTCGCGGCCTCGGGCCTCGAGCCCGGCGAGCACCCCTGCGCGGACCTGCACGCGATGGCGGCGCGCTACGCCGATGCGATCGAGGCCGTGCAGCCCACGGGCCCGTACTTGCTCGGCGGGTGGTCCCTCGGCGGCGTGGTGGCGTTCGAGGTCGCGAGACTGCTGCACGACCGCGGGCGCGGCACCTCGCGGCTCGTCCTGATCGACTCGCAGGCGCCGGGCTCCACGACGCGCATGCGCCTGTCGGAGGCCGCCCGGTTCACGCGGTTTCTCCACGACATGCGCGGCGAGCCGGTTGAACCCGGCGCCGCTGCAGGGAGTGCCCGAGGGGACCGACGTCGCGGCGCAGCGCGAATGGCTCATCGCGCGCGCGCTCGGCGCCCGACTGTTGCCCGAGGGCATGGACGCCGAGGACGCCGGCCGGCACTTTGCGGTCTACAGCGCCCACGCCGAGGCCATCGCCGCGTATCACCCGGTGCCGTTCCCGGTGCGCGCGACGCTCTGCTCCGCGCAGGAAGTGTCCCCCGTCGCGCCGCGGCGGCACGCGGACGAGGGCTGGCCGCGGCTGGTCGGCGAGGACCTCACGGTCGTACAGCTGCCGGGCGATCACCGCTCGAATCCTCGCCCCGCCGGTTGTCGACGCCCTCGCGGAGGCGGTCGAGCGCGCCCTCGCCGACGCCGCCGAGCCGACGGCCCCGGTGGCCCCGGCGACGGAGGCGGGCGCCAGTGCGGGCGCGAGCGCGAGCGCGACTCTCTGGCTGCCGCGCAATGTGATTCGCGCCGGCAGTCATGCCCGGCTCTTCTGCTTTCCACACGCCGGCGGCGGACCCGCGGCGTTCGACAGGTGGCGCAAGTCCGCGCCGCTCGGCGTGGACGTGTGTCCCGCCCAGCCCCCGGGCCGAGGGCCGCGGCGGCGCGAGCAGCTCTTCGAGCGGGTCGAGCACTACGCGCGCGCCGCTCTCGCCGCACTGGGCGGTGCCCTCGACCGTCCCTACGCGCTGTTCGGGCACAGCGTGGGCGCCTTCGTGGCGTACGAGCTGGCGCGACAGGCCGTGCGCGCCGGCGCCCGACCGCCGTCGGCGTTGCTCGTGGCAGCCGCGCGCGCGCCGCACCTCGCGCCGCGCCGCCCGCCCGTCGCGACGCTCACCAACGTGGCGCTGGTCGCGAGCCTGCGGGAGCTGGGGGGCGTACCCGACGCCGTGCTGGCGAGCGACGAGCTGATGGCCATGGCGCTTCCGGTCTTGCGCGCGGAGATGGCGCTCGACGAGGAGTACCGCGTCGACGGCCGAGGCGTCCCCCTGGACTGTCCCGTGCACGCCTTTGCCGGCACCAGCGACCCGTTCGCCGCGCCGGACGAGGTCGCCCAGTGGGAGCGGTACACGCGCGGGGGGTTCCGCTGCGACGTGGTCCCGGGCGGCCACTTCTTCCTGGAGCGCCCCGAGCTCATCGACGCGGCGTTCGCCGCCGTGAGCGCCGCGCGCAGGCGTTGACCAGGGCCCGCTCATGCTGGCCGACAAGGAGCACCGACAAGTGGGAACGACAGACGACGGCGCTGGGTTTCGGGATGCCGTCTGCGAAGTGGCCCACGCCTTCGAGCACGTGGCGTTCTTTCGAAGCCACATGGAGGCCGCGGGGCTGAGCCCCCGGGACATCGAGACCCCTGAAGACTTCCAAAGGATACCGCCGTCGCAGCGGGCGGACTTCCGCCGGAATTTCCCGGTCCGCGTGCTGGCGAGCGGGCGAACGCTCGACGGGCGGTTCGTCCACCAGTCCCGCAGCTCGGGCACCGGCGGCAATCGGCTCGTGACGGCCACGGAGTCCTTCGTGCTCGCCGGTCGCATGCACGCGACGGTTGAACGTGCACCCCGCGTTCCGCGCGTTCCTCATGAGCCATCCCAGGCGCAGGACGTGCCGGTACGCCGCGCCGAACTGCTCGGACGTCGAGTGCGCGACGCCCGGCAGCACGCGCGAGGACCGGACGCTCCCCGACGGCACGGTCGTGCTCCCCGTGTTGCACGACCTGCTGGCGACGCCGCCGGCCATGATCGAGCAGGCGATCCGCGAGCTGCTCGACGTCAACCCGCACTGGCTCTACGCCGACCCGACCCATCTGGCGTTCCTGGCGCGGCACATGGCGCGTCGTGGCGCGCAGGCCCCGCCATCATGTGCTGCCATCGCGCTCACGTACTCGCTCGGCACCGCCGTCGCGCGTCGCCAGATCGCGGCGCTCTTCGGCGAGGTCTGCACGGCCGAGGTCGTCTCGATGTCTGAGTTCGGCTGGGTGGCGATGGAGTGCCCGAACGGCCGCATGCACCTGAACACCCGGTCGTACTACGCCGAGCTCCTCGTGGGCGACCGCGCGGCCCGGGCCGGCGAGCTCGCCGAGCTCGTGCTCACGAGCAGGGGCGACAAGCTCTCACCGCACATCCGCTACCGGACCGGTGACTACTACCGCCTGGAGGCCGTGCCCTGCCCCTGCGGCCACGCGTATCCGTCCGTGCGCCACGAGGGGCGCTGGCGCGACATGCTCCGCCGCGGGCCCGAGGTGCTGCTGACGCCGCGGGCGCTCGATGCACTCGTCGGCCCGGCTCCCTGGCTCGACCTGTACAAGCTCCACCAGGCGAGCGCCGCCCATTTCGTGTTCCGGTACGTCCCCGCTGGAGACCGCGCGCCCGGACGCGAGTCCGAGCTGGCCGACGCCCTTCACACAGTTCTCGGCCGCGACGCGCGCATCGACGTCGAAGCGACGAGCTACATCGCCGGCGAACGGTCGGGAAAATTCGCCTCGTACACGTCGGCGCTCGAGAGCGACGGGGACCGCGTGTCATGAGCGCGCCGCGCAGTCCCGAGGCGATCCGGGCCGACTTCCCGCTGCTGGACCGACGGATCGACGGCAACCCGGTCGTCTACCTCGACAGCGCCGCGACCTCCCTCAAACCCCGGCCCGTGATCGACGCCGTCGTGGACTACTTCACGCGCGTCGGCGCAAACATTCACCGCGGCAAGCACTACCTCTCGGAGGAGGCCTCGGATGCGTACGAGCGCGCCCGTGCCAAGGTCGCGCAGTTCCTCGGCGCGCCGAGCAACCAGGTCGTGTTCCTCTCCGGCGCCACCGCCGGGCTGAACCTTCTGGCCGCGGGCCTCGGGCTCACGCCACGCGACCTCGTGCTCGTACCGCTCGACTCCCACCACTCGAACATCGTGCCGTGGCGTCGTCACGCCCGGGTCGAGCTGGTGGGCGTCAACGAGCACGGGCGGGTCAACCTCGCGCACTTTGCCGGGTTGCTCGAGCTTCGACCCGCGGTCGTGGCGTTGAGCCATTGCTCCAACGTGACGGGCCTGTACTCGCCGGTCGAGGAGATGGCCGCGATGGCGAAGCAGGCTGGCGCCCTCGTGGTCGTGGATGCCGCGCAGTCGGCACCGCACCGCCGGTTGCCCGTCGCGACCCGTCACGTCGATGCTGTCGTGTTCTCCGGGCACAAGATGCTGGCGCCGACCGGCACGGGCGTGCTGTGGGCCGACTGGGACCTGCTGCAGCGGCTCGAGCCGTCGGCGCTCGGCGGCGGCACCGTCAACTGGGTGGACACCGAGGGTCAGGCCCTGCGCAAGGTCCCGCACCGCTTCGAGGCCGGCACGCCGAACATCGCCGGCGTCTTCGGGCTCGCGGCCGCGATCGACTACCTGGATGCGCTCGGCATGGACTTCGTCGCGGCGCACGACAGGGCGCTCGGTCGTCGCCTGCTCGACCTCGCGCTCGAGCGCGAGTACCTCTGCCCGCTCGGCGACGACCAGGACGACGACCGCGCCGCCGTGCTGAGCGTGTCCGTGCCCGGCGCGCCTCGTCTCGCCGACACCGCCCGGATGCTCAGCGACTCGTACGGGGTCATGTGCAGGAGCGGCCATCTGTGCGCACAACCGCTGATCCAGAAGCTGCGCGGCGACGGCGAGGTGCTGCGGTTCTCGGCGTACCTGTACAACACCGAGGACGAGATCCGCGGGGCCTTCGAGGCGCTCGACGAGATCGCGGCGAGCGCCGGGCTCCGGCCAAGCGTGCGCAGGCATGGCAGCGCGGAGTGATGGCCGGGGTCGCCGAACGACGCACCGGTCGCTCGACGGTACGACGCGCTCAGGCCGAGACGGCGCGCAGGTGAGGCAGGCCGGCGCTCGCCGTGCCGACCCGCAGCGCGTTCACTCGCGAACCCGGGATCTCGAGGCGGTCGACGATCGCCCGCATCGTCTCGCGTCCGTCCGCGGCCTCGACGACCTTGCGGGCGACCGGATCCGGGGGGACCGGCCATGGGCCGTGCGTCGAGCGCTCCGCCGCGTACCGGCCGGCGCTGTCGCGCGCGTGGATCGAGCGCTCGGCGTCGATCCGCACGAACCGGCGGTCGAGGAACTCCTCGCACAGCCGTGCCTCGTCCTTTATCTGGCGCGGCGAGTCGGTCCGCTGGACGTAGAACCACAGCATCGGCGACTGCTCGGCCAGGAGGAGGTTGATCACCTGCCAGCGGCGTCGATCGGACAGCGCGCCGTAGCTGCGCGCCGCCTCGGGATCGGTGAGCTCGAGGTTCCACCCGACCCCGCGCGAGGCGTCGAAGGCGTTCATGCACGGCGTGACGAGCTCGACGCCACACCCGGCGCACAGCTCGCCGAGCGACTCCACCGTGTAGCTTCGCCAGACCGGCTGGATGAGCATGTCGGCGAGGTCCGACTCGGACGTCATCTTGAAGCGCCTGGTGAAGACCTCCATCAGGCTGCCGGGCGGCAGGCTCGCCACGACCCCGCGGGCGACGGCGAGATCGCGCCGGAAGTCCGGCGTGCTCCCCTCCCCTCCGAGGATCCGGATCGCCTTCTGGAAGGCGGTGTTCAGGACCGAGTGGAACCGGTTGTAGACCATCAGCTCGAGCACGCCCGTCGGCCGGAGCGCGCGCGCGAGCCGCGCAAGGGGGAGCGCCGGATCGGCGTTGTGGTGGATCACCCCCGTGCAGAGGATCAGATCGAACTCGTCGGCGTAGGCGACGTCGTTGATCGACTCCTGGCGCAGCTCGAGGTTCTCGATCCCGAGGTCGCGCGCGTTTCTCGCGGCGAGCTCGAGCGAGGTCGAGGACAGGTCCGATCCGACGATGGTGGCGTCGGGGAACCTGAGGGCCGTGATGACGGCCTGGTTGGTCCCGCAGCCCGCCACCCAGATCCGGCCGCCCTGCGCCGGCAGCGTGCGCCCTTCCCAGTCCCCGAGGTCCTGATGGAGCATCTGGCGGTACAGCGCGCGATCGCTGACCCGCTCGAACCGCATCGGCGACCAGGGATAGGGGAACGTGGCGTAGAACTCGGCGTTGATCTGATCGACTCGCGCCTGACCTTCCGCCCAGACCAAGTTGTGCTCGTCGCTCGTCGCCATACGCCGTCGGTCGCCTGTCTCCGACTCTAGTGCTCGACTGGACCTCAGCAGCGTGAGCTCACCCGCCCAGAAACAACTTGTCCGGCACCATGTCTGTCCTGGTGGAGACAGCCCCTTGTCACCGTGCGGGCACGTGTCGGAAGATGGCCGCATGTCGACTTCCATCTTCGACGACGAGGAGGCGCTCTTCGAGGTCGTGCTGAACCACGAGGAGCAGTATTCGATCTGGCCGGCCGACCGCGACGTCCCGGCCGGGTGGCGCAAGGCGGGCAAGTCGGGCAAGAAGGCCGAGTGCCTCGCGTACATCAACGAGGTCTGGACCGACATGCGCCCGCTCAGCCTGCGCAAGCGCATGGCCGAAGAGGTCTGAGCGCCGGCCGCCGTGCATCTCGAGAGTCGCTCACGGTGACGACGAGCCGCCCGGCGGCCGGAACACCTCGTCGTCGATCTTCCAGTGGACCTGCTCACCCGCATCGAATCGCACGCGCACTTCGATGATGTTGTCGTGCACCAGCTTCAGGCTGTACGAGTCATGATCGCGGAAGAAGGCAGACCCACCCCAGGTCCACGGGTGCTTCCCCGGCACGTACACCGAGACAGTGTGCGCCGTGTGTAGAGGGCCGATCGAGACCCCGGTCAGCGTCCGGGCGCCTTCATCCCACCGGGTATCACCGATCTCGACGGCGCCTTGCAGGACGTGTCGATCGGTCGAGATGACGCGCGGCCGATCGGGACGCTCGTGCAAGGCGAGCAACGTGACGCTTCCCGGCTGAACGCTGAGCTTCAGCTGATCCTTTACCTCCCCGACCAGCTGCTGCTTCCAGAAGTCGAACGCCACGTACGTCTTCCACGGCGCCAGCCGGAATCGACTCAGCGGGAAGTGCTTCTCGATCGGCGCGGTCAGGTCGGCGTTGAAGAAGGCGGCGACCGTCCATTCGCCGAACGGCTTCACGATCCTGAGCGCGAACACCGAGGGCATGTCGGTATCGAAGAGATCCACCGGAACAGCGGCCTGACCGAATGCCGGCGTGATCTTCTTGAGCACCTCGATCTTGTATGGCTCGAGATGGGTCAGCCGGTCGCCGGACATCATGTTGCCGCCGCTCATGGCGATGAGCGTCGCGGCCGCCTCCGCCTGCTGGTTGTTCAGGAGATCCGTGCACAGATGATCGACATCGTTGATCCAGGTTCGCCTGTGAAAGTAGAATCGCTTGGCGGCGGCGGATGCGCTGCAGGCCGGATGGCGAAAGTAGGTCTCCCAGGCCGCTTCGGAGAACCCGTAGTTGACGTCCGCCTCGATCCGCATGCTGTCGATCAACCACACCGTGGTGGCCCCGGGCCCGCACTCCAGGATGTGACAGCGATCCCCGGCCGCGCGTCGCATGATCTCCATGCCTCTGCGGTAGGCCTGAGCGGATGACACGGCGGGCCGGCGTCGTCTGTGATCCCTACTGGCGGATCTTCCGGCACGGCGAGACAGGTACTGCTCTCAAGATCGGACTCGACGGCTATGCCCGTGTGGCGCCGCTGCAGCCCGGCGAAGGCGGGAGGGAGAAGTTCATGCTGTGCCGCGACGACGGCTGGGGCTGGAACCACCACGCGATCTGGGCAAATGCCGGCGGCTATCTCATGCCGAATCCGTTCGACCCGGTTCTTCCCTATGCCGTCATCCTTCACTCGAAGATCGAGAACCCCTGGCAGCTGTGGGACGAACAGGTGCTCGACAGCTGGACCCATTTCAAGGCGATCCACGGCGGATACTTTCAACCGGACTTCGTGTTCGGAGGAGTTGTCTTCGCCGACCCGGGCGACACCCTCAACGGAAACGCGCTCTGGAGTTTCCTCTTCTGAGCGACCCGGAGACCGGCCTCAGGGCTTGAAGTCGGCCAGGCGCCAGAGGACCGCCGGATCGAAGACCACCCCACTCGAGACCACCCGGACCACCCGGCGGACGGCTCGGATGTCGGCCAGCGGATCGCCGTCGAGGATCACCAGGTCGGCCCGCTTGCCAGGCTCGACGGTGCCGACCTCCCGGTCGAGCTTCAGCGCGCGGGCCGGCACAATCGTGGCCGCCTGCAGCGCCTCGAGCGGCGTGAAGCCGGCCCGGACGTAGATCTCGAGCTCGCGGTGGAGCGAGTGCGCCGGCACGCCGATGTCGGTGCCGGCGACAATCGGGACGCCGCGGCGGTGCAGCTCGCCGAGCAGCTTGACGTGGAGGTCGAACGCCGCCGACGCCTCACGCTCGAGCGACGGGTTCACGCTCGGCACCACGCCGGCCAGGGCGGGTGGCAGCTTCGCGATGCCCGGCTCGTTCCGCCGGTTCTGCGCCTCGGTGTGCAGGATGAGGTCGTACAGGACCAGGGTGTCGTCGATGACCGTCTTCTTCCTGGCCAGGAGCTCCAGGATCCGGCGGACATCGGCGGACCCGAGGTCGACCGCAGCCATCCGCCGGAATTGCTCGGCGCGCGACAGCTTTCGCATCTCGGCCTCGGGGAGCACCGGCCCGAGCACCGCCGGCAGATGACTGACCGAGTCGTAACCGGCCTCGACCGCTTCGAGGACGGTCATGCCGCTCGGGACGTGGCCGACCACGCGGAGCCCCCGAGCGTGGGCCGCGGCGGCAATCGGCTTCACCAGGGACGGCAAGATGCTCTGGTAGATCTTCACTTCGCGGCAGCCGGCCGCGACAAGGCGGTCGAGCACCGGGACGATGTCGTCCGCGGTCTTGATCCGGACGGTGCCAATCGCGCGGTCTCCCTCGCCGTCGACGATCCCGGACACCAGGACTCGAGGGCCGAGCCCCTTGCCCTTGTCGATCGCGTCGCGCACCCCGGTGATGAACTCGAGGACGTTGCCCATGTCGCGGACCGTGGTGACGCCGGCCGCCAGGTAGGCCGCGCCCTGCTCGAGCAGCGAGAAGTGCGCGTGCATGTCCCACAGCCCGGGAATGACCCACTTGCCACCGGCGTCGACCACCGTTGCCTTCGGCGGGACCGTCGTCGACGCGCGCGGCCCGGCCGCGGTGATCCGTCCGCGCTCGATGACCACGACCGAGTCCGCCACCGGCGGGCGGCCGGTCCCGTCGATGAGAGTCCCGCCGACCACCGCCACGACGTCGCCGGCGGTCCGCCCGGGCGCGGCGCGGTCGAGCAGCGCGGCGACCCCGTCGGAGCCGGCCCGGCCGGCCAGCGCGGGCAAGAGGGCGTAGAAGCCCTCGCGCACCGCCGCGAAGTGATCGAACTCGGCGTCGCGCGTGACCACCGCGACCAGCTTGCCGGCCGCGTCGAGCCAGGCGTCCTCGCGACCCCAGACGAGGCCGGAGAGCGCGACGTGCTCGAGCGTGACCTTCTTCCCACCCTCTCCGTCGTAGGTCTCGCGCCCGCGCGACTCGATGGTGATCGTCGCCTCGGGCAGGAGCTGCACCGTCCTCGGCCGCCCGCGCGCGACCCAGGCGCGGAGCAGGAGGTCCTGGCCGAGCACCGGGGCATAGCCGGAGGCGGCGACCGGCGGTGAGGCCGGCCGCACCCGGGTGTCGGGGCCGCCGAGCCGCTTGACCACGTACGACCCGTCGGACAGCCGCTCGACCTCCTCGTCGATGAGCGACAGGCGCGCCGTGCTGCCCCACACCTCGAAGCGCTGGACGGCCCCGTCGGCAGCGAGCAGGTAGCGGGCCGCCAGCGGCACCGTGGTTCCGCGATCGCGGAACGAGAAGGAGGCCTTGGCCTCGACACCGCCGGCGACCGGCGTGTACGTGTCCCGCTCGGTGCCGATGTCCTGCAGGAACTTGTGCAGGCGGAACACCACCGTGTCGCTGGCCTGTCGCGGCGCCGTGGACAGCGCGGGGGAGCGCGGTCCGTCGGATCGAGCGCAGCCGGGCAGCGCGAGCGCGAGGAAGAGGAGCAGGCGGCGGATCATCGGCGCATCATCGACGATGTCGCGACATACCGTCCAGGCCGCGCGCGAGACAGCCCAGGGCTCGCCCGAGCGCTGCTAGACTCCGGGCGTGGCGGACAAGAAAGGCGACGTCCTGGAGATGCTGCGCGAGCTCGCCGAGCTCACGACGCTCGACGAGGGTACCGTGCAGGCGTTCCGGGTGCGCGCCTACGAGAGCGCGCACCGGGCGGTCGAGTCTCATGCCGGTGACATCGCCGCGCTCGACGAGGCGGCGCTGCAGAAGCTTGATGGCGTCGGCAAGAGCACGGCGGCCAAGATCCGCGAGCTGGTCGTCACCGGCAAGGTGGCCAGGCTCGAGGAGCTCCGGGCCAAGCATCCGGCGTCGGTCACCGCGCTCATGCGCCTGCCCGGTCTCGGGCCCAAGGCGGTGCTCAGGCTCCGCGCCGAGCTGGGCATCCAGAGCCTGGACGACCTGCGCGCTGCGATCGCGGCCCGCAAGCTGCGCGATCTGCGCGGCTTCGGCGCCAAGACCGAGGAGAAGCTGGCCCGGACCATCGAGCGGCTCGGACTGGGCGGCGCCGAGCGGCGGACGCCGATCGCGGCCGCGCTGCCGGTGGCCGAGCGTGTGGTCGCCGAGCTCGTCAACGTCCCCGGCGTCGTCCACGTAGCCTTCTGCGGCAGTCTGCGCCGCTACGCCGAGACGATCGGCGACGTCGACATCGTTGTCGCCGCGGACCGGGCCGAGCCCGCGATGGACAAGCTGGTCGCGCTGGGCATGGTCGACCGGGTGCTGGGGCGCGGCGACACGAAGGCGACCGTGGTCACCCGCAAGGGTCTGCAGATCGACCTCCGCGTCGTCCGCCCCCACCAGCTGGGCGCCGCGATGATGTACTTCACCGGCAGCAAGGCCCACAACATCAAGCTGCGCCACCGGGCCATGACACGCGGGCTGCTGCTCAACGAGTACGGCCTCCAGGAGGAGGCCACCGGCCGCGTCCTCGCTTCCGAGACCGAGGAGGAGGTCTACGCCGCGCTCGGCCTGCCATGGATTCCCCCGGTCCTGCGCGAGGACACCGGCGAGATCGAGCTGGCCGAGCGGGGCGAGCTGCCGCGCGGGCTCGAGCCCGGCCGACCTGACAGGCGATCTGCACGTGCACACCTCGCTCTCCGGCGACGGCCGGTCCAGCCTCGAGGACGTGGTGAGCGCGGCCCGCGCCCGCGGCTACCGCTTTCTCGCCCTGACCGACCACGCCGAGGGGCTGCCCATGCAGGGCGTGAAGCGAGAGGGGCTGCTCGCGCAGCGCGAGCGCATGGCGGCGCTGCAGCGCGAGCTCGGCGACGAGCTCACCCTCCTGCACGGCATCGAGCTCAACATCGGCCCGGCCGGGGAGCTCGACTATGATCTGGAGTTCCGCCGCCAGTTCGACTGGTGCCTGGCCTCGGTCCACGACCACTTCGAGCTCGACCGCGAGGCCCAGACCCGCCGCATCGTGACGGCGATGGCCGATCCGACGGTGAACATGATCGGCCACCTCAGCGCCCGCACGATCGGCAAGCGCCCGCCCATCGATCTCGACGTCGACGCCGTGATCGACGCCGCCGCGCGGACCGGGGCGGCCATCGAGGTCAACGGCTCCCTGCCCCGCCTGGACGCCTCGGTCAATGTGCTCCGCCGCTCGCGCGGCCGCGGTGTCACCTACTGCTTCACCAGCGACTCGCACCACACGACCGAGCTCGACCGCGTCCGCCACGCCTGCCAGCACGCACTACGCGCCTGGGTCGATCCCGCCAGCGTCGCCAACGGGTGGCCGCGCGATCGCTTCCTCGCCTGGGTGCGCCAGAAGCGGGCGGCCTGACCGGCAAGATGCGGTCGTAGCTGGCCGCCTTCGCCGCTGTGGGCGTCGTCATCGTCGCCGCCGCCTCCGTGGCCGTCGTCATCATCGTCGCCGCCGCCGTGGTCATCATCATCGTCGTCGCCGCCGCCGTGGTCGTCGTCGTCCGGCTGGCGGGCACGCCTGGCAGTCGTACTCGCAGATCGCGCAGTTCTCGCCGACATCGCACGAGAAGTCGCCGCACACGGGCTCCGTCGGGGCGGGCGGCTCCTCGGCGGGGGGCTCGTCTGCCGGCGGTGGATCATCGGGCGGCGCGATGCCCGGGCGATTCGAGGCCGGGACACCGAACAGGTAGCCGTCCTGGGCGCGGCTGAGGTGGCAGCCGTAGCACTCCTGGAGGCGGCCCGTCTTGCGGATGCCGTTCTCTTCGATGGCGGCCCCTTTCGGATCCGCGACGCCGAACCAGAAGTCGGCGAGGTCCGGGTTGTAGCCGGGCGGGCCCTTGTACATGAGAGTCAACGTCTTCAGCTTGCCGCCGGGCCCATCGAGCACCTCGCGAATGATGAGCGTGGCCTCGGGGACCGTCGCGCCCGAGCCGGAAGCATCCGCGTCGATCTTGCTGTACGAGTCGAATGCGTCCGCCGCGACGAACACGTTGATCGCCGCGCCGGTGCCGAGCGCGGACTCGTACGTGTTCTGGTTCACGGGGACGAAGGCCGGCGACGTACGGAAGTCGGCTAGCGACGAGAAGATGGCCTCCTCGTCGACGTCGGGGCCGGTCTCCCCGTTGGCCGAGGTCGCGTTGAAGCTGCAGGCCGCCAGGCCGGCGGCGGCGACCCATGTGAGGACGAGATGCGAGGGGCGAGGGAGCATGGGCCATCGCGTAGCAAGGCGGGGACCCAGTTGCAGACAGCATCTCTCGCGTAGATATCTAGTTTCGGTCGAGGGGTGGAATCACCGATCGGGTAGGTCTCGCCCCCTCTCCGGATATGTCTAAGTGTGTATTATTGCACATTAAATTCATTGCCAACGCCGCGACCGCCGTCGCGCAGAACATCGCGCGCGGCAATCACGATGATCCCGAGATTGGATATCGGGATGACAGGCAGTTTGTCGGCCGAATCGCCGCACACACGGCGACTCTCGGACACAGGGTATCCGGCCAGCATGTCGCCTTCCTTGCGCCCGTGTTGCGAAGTGTGAACCGCCCTGCGCGGCGACATCTGGCCCTCGCCCGCCGGGAGCTGCGTCGCGCTGGTCTCCAAGGCCACCTGCTGGGCTCGAAGGCCAGTCCGCGTCACGATCCGGCGCGCCGCGGGTTCAGGGGCGCGCGTCTTCGGGCGGATGGCCGAGGCACGACCCTTGCTCCCGGTATCCACGGAGAAAGGACCGGACCATGCGAAAGCAAACGTTCATCATCCTCGCCCTCGCGGCCACCGTCTCTGCTTGTGCGCTCGATGACCAGGCGCTCGACGAGGAGGTGGTCGACGACGAGGCGCTCGACGACCAGGCGTCCGACGACCAGGCGCTCGACGACCAGGCGCCCGACGACGAGTCGGTCGCGGTCGACACATCGACTGGCGAGACCGGAACGACAGCTGCGGCATCGAGCGCGCCCGCCTGTAACGCCAGCGGACCGCCGGGCTCGGGATGGGTGGGCGACTCCTCCTATCCGCCTCCCAACGCATGCAGAAAATGCCAGGAGGCCGGTTGACGCCTCGAAGCCTCCGGCAAGTGGCGGACCCACTGCATGCTGCTGGGTGGCATCGGGCCCGCACTGCTCTTCCGTTTCTGCGTCGCCTGCTGAGGGCCGGCGCCTTCGCCGGTGCCGTGCTGCGCGAATCGGGGCTACCCTACGGGCTCGACGACGCCATCCGGAAGGCGCGAGCACCAGGAACATGGTCGAAGAGCAGTCCAGATCGCACGTCGCCCCTGTCGCCCTCGTGGTCGTGGCGGCCGTTGCCGGTGTCGTCGCGGCTCTGGGCGGGCTGCGCGAGTCGCCGGCGCGGATGCGCCGGCAGCTCGCCCCCGGACAGTCGATCGACACGGCCCAGTGGCGGGTGCGACCGCTGCGCGCGTGGATTGGCGATCACTGCCCGCTCGCCGGCCCGGCCCGGGTGGCGGCGCCGCCGGAGCCATGCCTCAGCCTGGAGCTGGAGCTGACCAATCTCACGCGCGCGTCGAGCAACGACGTCGCGGACGCCCTGACCATCGTCGATCCGCGGCTGCCGGCGACGGCGCGACCGGAGCTCATGCTCGCGCGCGACCGCGGCTGGCTCTTCCAGCTGCACCCCAGGATGCCCGAACGGGTGGTGGCGAGCTGGAAGCTGCCCGCCGCCCGCCGCCCGCGCGCGGCGACCCTCGTCATTCGCGGCAAGCGCTTCAAGGAGCGCGACAACCTCACCGGCGGCGAGGGCTGGTTCGATCCGAAGCCGGTCGCCGAGGCCCGGCTCGCGCTGGCCGTCGAGACCGCCCCGGCGTCCACGAAGCAGGGCGCGCCGTGAGTCGGGGCCGCACCTGGTCGCGGCTGCTCCTGGTGGCCGCCGCCGTCGCCGTGCTGTGGGGCATGCAGCGGACCGTGCCGAACTACAACCGCCTGGTCGCGCCGATCGAGACCGGCGGCGAGCCGGGCCTGTTCGTGCGCGGTCGCACCGTGGCGGCTCGCGTGGATCGGCTGATGCTGGCCCGCACTGTGCGCCTGCATCGCTTCGGCCGCGCCCAGACGTTCGACACCAGCGGTGTCTGGCTGATCGTCCGCGCGACCGCCATGTCGGTCGAGGGGCCGGCGATGATGGCGGACGCGGTCATCGAGACGGCGGACGGCAGCCGCTACCAGCAGACCGAGCGGATCTCCTCCGCCCGCGATCTTCTCTCGTCGAAGACTCTGCAGCCGGATGTGCCGACCGAGGGAGATCTACTCTTCGAGCTGCCCCGCGACGCCCTGCCCGGAGCCGCGCTCCTGCTCGCGGAGCGCCGGTTCGGGCTCGGCATGCTCGACTCGAGACTGCGCATTGCTCTGGGCCTGGACTCCGACACGGTCGCCCGGCAGCTCGCCGCCCTGCCGGATCGCCACGACCTGGGCGAAGGCCCATGATCGGGGCGACGACTGCGACGACCGGCGGCGAAGGCCAGCCGGCACCCGACCGGCGGCCCTGGCGCCGCGGCCACCTCGCGAGCCTGCTGCTCTTGCCGCCGGCCCTCGCTGTCGCCCTGTGGGTCGCCGCGGCGGACGACTGGCGCGCGTACCAGGGCGTCCATGGCAAGGAGGTCGCGGTGGTGCCGGCTGGTCAGGCGGCCGCGTATGGCGGCAGCGACTGGCGGCTGCGTTCGCTCGCCGCCGTGGCGCCGGACCCGGACCGACCGATCCCGTCGGGGACAGCGGTCCTCCGCCTCGAGATGGAGGTCAAGCCGGCCGACGCCGGCGCGATCGCGCGACTGTCGCGCTGCGCGGTGGCGCTGACCGACGAGCGCGGGCGCCGATGGACGCGTGATGAGCGCGCGGCGGCCGGCGCGGCCGCGCGCTCGACCGCGAACCCGACCAGCTGCGACGGCGACCACCGGCGCAAGCCCACCGCCGGGTCGTGGTTCGTCTTCGAGCAGCGCTTCCTGGTGCCCGCCGCCGTCGCCGATCGGGTCGAGCCGTCGATCGCGCTGCCCAAGAAGGACGAGCCGGGACCAGCGCTACGACTGCGGCGCCGCTGACGAGTCGCGCACCGAGACGGCGGCGACCGCGGTCTCGAGCACCGCGGCCAGCAGGCAGATGCGCAGCGGCTCGACGAGCAGGCTCGGCGTGGTCTGCAGCGGGCCGACAAGCACGAGGCCGAGCACCGACGCGATCACCTGCCACGCCTCGATCGAGTGCGGGCCGATCACGTGGGTCACGCCGATCCACGCCCACAGGCTCAGCCAGGCGAGCGCGCGGTAGCCGACCGCGAGGACGACGAGCAGCGGCAAGCCGGCCGCCAGCACCAGGCGAACGCTGTGGATGATGGGGACGAAGCGCTTCCGATAGCCCGTGACGAGGTGCTCCGCGGACCGGTGGACCGAGGGCGGCAGTCGCCGATAGCGCGCGGCGAAGCGCCCGAGCCGCGAGTCGGCGGTGGCCAGCACCTCCGCGCGGCCGAGCTCGCGGCCGTAGACGAGCGCTGTCATCGCCAGCCAGACCAGCGGCAGCGCGGCGTAGAGCGCGACGTCGCGCAGCGCGGCGAGGCCTCGGGACAGCCAGGCCGCCAGCACCGCGGGCAGGCCGCTCCACTGGACGACCGCATCCCACCAGCCGTAGGCGGCGCGCGAGTGCCACCACTCGACGGCGCGACCCTTCCACGCATTGAAGACGAACAGTCCGATGAAGAGCCATGTCGCCTCGCACAGCGTGATGAGCAGCTTCCACACCGCCCGGTGGCGACGCGCGTCGAGGGACTTCAGCCCGCGGCGCAGGAGCCATGTCACCGCGATGACCGCGATGAGGCCCGGCGCGCCCAGCACATCCAGGATCGAGCCGTGCTGGGTGAACGGGTCCTGTCGCTCGAGCGCGCGCAGCGAGTACCGCCGCACGGTGTCGCCGAGGAGGCCCCAGGCCGCGTAGTAGGCGAAGAAGGGGACCAGGACCAGGGTGAGACCGTCGAGGAACGCCTCGCGGCGCGCCTCTCCGGACGCCTGGATCCGGAGCCCTCCCCCGGGGCGGCCGAGGAGCGGCAGCGAGGGCTTCAGCACGTGAAACATCGCGACGAAGATGAGGAGGTCGGCCAGGACAGGCACGCTCAAGGCGCACAGGCCCAGCAGGCGATTCTGCAGGCCGACCTCCACCGCCCCGTCGATGAGGTAGTGCCCGGCGAGCACGCGAACCAGGACCAGGAGGACGAGCTGCGGCCAGTGACGCCACCACAGCCGACCGGTCAGGGTGAGCGCCGCGAGAGCGCCGGTTCCTCGGTGCCCGGGTGGGCCGTCGACGGTGCGGCTGCCGTTAACCGTGTCCGTGCTCGCCTCCATGCCTCGAGCGCCCTCGGGCGCTTCGATAACATGCCGGCCGCGGCGTCGCCACCGTCACGTGTGTGACGCGCCGCGATGCAGCCCGGCGCTACCGCCGTCGATCAGTCGGCGTCGATTCGCAAGATCTCGCCGGGCAGGGTGACGACGTACGCATCGTCCCTGATGAACTCCACGGAGGTGGGCTGATTCAGCTCGTCGGCGACGACGTCGAAGCCGCCGGACTTCGCCTTGAGCAGGGCGCCGGTATTGGGCGCCGCCGGCGAGCCCTCAGGCGCGTCTTCCGGGAAGTCGCCCTGCGAGACAGCGAAGACTCGATTGCCGGAGAGCTCCACGTCGACGGCGAGGGGGGCACCGGAGGCCACCTCGGTCACGCCGCCCGAAGCGCGGAAGGAGACGGCCTTGCCGTTCTCCGCGAGATGGGGGACCGGGCCGGCCTCGGCCATGTAGATCTTGTCCCCCTTCACGTCCAGACCGGTCGGCACGACATTGTCGAACGTCCTCAGCTCCGTGATTGCGCCGGCGCTGGTGACTTGCAGCACGCGGTTGTGGTGCCCATCGGTGACCAGGAAGCCGTTGCCGAAACGCTCCAGCCCGAACTGCACGCCGGTCGGAATGAAGAAATCCGTGTCCGGCGGATTCGCCTCGGAGAACGCCCCGATGTCGGCGATGATGGTGAAGCTCGTCGGGCTGTCGATCCGATAGATCCCGACGATGTCGGTGCCGCCGACGTCCGGCGCGACCAACGTGACCAGGGCATACGCCTTGGACCCGAGGAAGGCGACGTTGACCAGCCCGGCGCCGACGCCGTTCTCCGGAAGCCGCACGGGCAGTCCGCTGGCGAAGGTCTGCGCCTGGCCGTTCCTTGGATCGACCCGGAGGATCCTGCCGGCGTCGGCCTCGGTGACGTACAGCTTGCCATCGGGACCGATGGTGCTTCCCTGGGCGCCCTCCAGGCCCGTGAGCACCACCTCCGGCGCATCACCACCATGCCCGCCGCCCTCCGATTCCTCGAGCGTCGGATCTCCTCCTGAATCGTCCAGAGCGCACGCTCCGAGCGAGAGAGCCGCAAGGGCCGCAAGAAGGGCCGTGGGCGTCAGAGACTGCAATTCGACTCTACTGGACATCATCAAACCCCCTGTTGTTGATTGCCACCCATGGATGGCAATGACCTCCGCCCAAGCCCACTGGCAGGATGATTGAAGGCGTGCGCCGCGTCCACCAAGAAAGGGCAGAGGCTGGGAAACGAGTCCGGCGCTGTGGGCCTTTTGCACGAACGTCATCGGCGTGTGAAGCCTGACAAGGAGGAGGCCATCGTACGAGCCGCAACGTTTCTTACGACGGCAGGTGCAGCGTCCTGCGCAGGCCAGCCCCATGCTGCGCACAGGCAGCCACCGTCGGGCTTCGGGCGGCGTGTGCGCCGTCACGCAGCGACCTCGTCCTCATGACCTCGTCCTCATCGAGACCGCTTGCCGTTCCGCTGGCGCTCCGAACAACGGACGTGGGTGCGACGCTATTTCCGCTGACGACCGCGAAGAATTGCCGATCGAGATCGACGACGACGAAGAGAAGGAGAGCTCGACAATGCCGTCACCACCGGACTCGCTAGATGCCAGTCTGGACTCAGGCTCTCGAAATGGCGATCTCGCCCGGTGAACACTTCTTGCACACCGGGACCACGGTCTGTGTAAAGGGTATGGAGGATCGAGGAACGAACACCCCGTTGCACCCGCGGCGCGGGATCCAGTGCTAGCCTCGGTGATCGCGCCGATGGCCGACAAGGACGCGGACGGGCGAGATCGACTGCAGGCGGGGTCCATCGGAGAGAGCCCCGGCCTCGCCGTCACCGCGCCCGCCTCGGCCGAGCCCGAGGAGCTGGCGGCGGGGACGGTGCTCGACCGCTACGTCATCGTCCGGCACATCGGCGCCGGCGGCATGGGCACCGTCAGTCTGGCCGACGACCGCGAGCTCCGGCGCAAGGTCTGTCTCAAGCTCCTGCGCCCCGAGCTGCTCGCCTCCGGCGAGGCCCCGACCACGCACGCGCGACTCCTGCGCGAGGCGCAGGCCATGGCGCAGATCTCGCACCCCAACGTGGCGGCGATCTTCAACATCGGGACCTTCCAGGACCGGGTGTTCATCGCCATGGAGTACGTCGAGGGCTGCGACCTGGCCCGCTGGCTCCAGGCCGCACCGCGCCGCGCGGATGAAGTGCTGGAGGTGTTTCGCGCCGCCGGCCGCGGGCTGGCCGCTGCGCACCGCGCCGGCCTCATCCACCGCGACTTCAAGCCGCACAACGTCCTGATCGGCGATGACGGCGTGGTCAAGGTGACCGACTTCGGGCTCGCCCGCGCCGAACTGGCCGAGCTGGCGCCGCGCCAGCCCGATTCCGCCGATTCCGCCGATTCCGCCGCCGCCGCGCAGCCCCTGCTCGGCTCGCCGCTCACCCGCACCGGCGCGCGGGCGGGCACGCCGGCGTACATGGCGCCCGAGCAGCTCGCCGGCGGCGCGATCGACGCGCGTTGCGACCAGTTCGCCTTCGCGGTCGCGCTCCACGAGGCCCTGTTCGGCGAGCGACCCTTCCCCGGATCGACGGCGACCGAGCTGCACGCCGCAGCGATCGAGGAGCGCGCCCGGCCCATGCCGAGGCGCGCCGGCGTCTCACGCCGCGTGCGCGGCGCGATCGCGCACGCCCTGCGACCCCGCCCGACCGATCGCTTTTCCACCATGGAGGCGCTGCTCGCCGCGATCGCGCCGCGCAGGCCGCGGCGGGCTGCGCTGGCCGCGGTCGCGCTGCTGGCGCTGGGCGGCGTGGCCCTCACAGCCGGCCTGGTTCACTTCTCGCGCGACGACGCCGCGACCTGCGATGGTGGGGCGCCCTGATCGCGGCTGTCTGGGGCGACGGGCGACGCCAGCGGGTGGCGGCCGGCTTCGCAGCGACCGGGCTGCCGCTCGCCGCCAGCACGTCGTCGCAGGTCGTGCGCCAGCTCGACGCCTACGCCGGCGAGTGGGTCGCGGCCCATCGCGAGGCCTGCGTCGCCACCCGCGTGCGCGAGGAGCAGGACGAGGACATGATGGCGCTGCGCATGGCGTGCCTCGAGCGCCGCCGCGCCGAGCTGGCCGCCACGGTGGAGATCCTCGAGCGCCCCGATGCAAAGATCATCGAACAGGCGTACAAGCTGCCGGCCAACCTGAGCGCGATCGTCAACTGCGCCGACACCAGGGCGCTCGCCGCTCCGGTGCCGCTGCCGCGCGATCCAGGGCAGCGCGAGCAGATCGCGGCGGTGCGCGCGCAGCTGGCCCGCACGCAGGCGCTGGTCGGTGCAGAGCGCGTGGCCTCGGCGCGCCAGGTGGCCACTCCGGCGCTCGCGTCCGCGACAAGGATCGGATGGGCTCCGCTTCTCGCAGAGGCGCTGGCCAACGCCGCCGACGTCGCCCAGGCAGAGGCCAGGTACGACGAGGCGGAGAAGGGCTTCCACGCCGCCGCCATGGCTGCCGAGCAGTCCGGCTACGACGAGCTCAGGCTCGACGCCTATTTCGGTCTCCTCCAGTGCGCCTTCGGCCGCGGCCGGTACGACGATGCCCTGCACTGGGGCAGCTACGCCCGTGCGGCCATCGAGCGCATGGGATCGGCGCCCGCCCGGCTCGGCCGGCTGTCGCACCGACTCGGCCTCGTGTACGCGGAGAAGGGCGATCGCCAGAAGGCGATCGCCGAGTACCGGCGCGCAATCGACTTGCTGACGCGCGCATTCGGCCCGCGCCACGACCGCGTCGCCGAAGTCATCTTCGACGTCGGCAACTACTACCTCGGGGCGGACGAGTACGACAAGGCCTTCGCCGAGCTCGACAAGGCCCTCCGCATCTGGCGCGAGATCGGCGGCGACGGCCACCCGAAGTCCATCCTCACCCTTCTCCTCATCGGCGAGGTGCGCGGGATGCAGGGCCACTGGGCGGAGGCGCTGCCGCTCGTACAGCGCGCCGTCGCCGCGTCCGCGCGGGTCTACGGTGACGCCCACGAGGTCTCGGCCGGCTGCTTCGCCTTGCTGGCCCGGGTGCAGGGAAAGCTCGGGCGCATCGACGAGTCCCTGGCCACTCACGAGCGCGCGCTCGCGATCCTCCGCAAGGGCTTCGGGCCCCAGCACAGATTCGTCGCGATGTCGCTCCTCGCGCTCGCCGCGACGTTGCTGGACGCCGGCCGACTGGACGAGGCCGCCGCCCGCCAGGGCGAGGGAGTCGCCATCCTCGCCCGCCATGCGGGGACCTCCCGCGACATGGTGCACAATCGCCGCTTCCTGGCCGCCATCCTGGTCCGTCAGAGGAAGTACGCCGAGGCGATCGCCGAGCTCGAACGCGCCCTCGCCGCTGCCCAGGCGAGTCTGGTCGCGAACGACCCGCTTCTGGCAGACACTCTCGGCTCACTCGGCCTCGCGCATCACAAGAACGGACAGCCGGCGCGCGCGCTGCCGTACTTCGAGCGCGCGCTCCGCATGGTCCGGACCAACGGGACCGAGCCGGCCAGACGTTCGACGGCCGAGCTCCGGCTGGCAAAGGCGCTGTGGGATGCGCGAGCCGGCCGCGCGCGCTCTCTCCGGCTGGCCGAGCAGTCGCTTTCGGACGCCCGAGCCGCGGGTGACAAGGAGAGGATCGAAGCGGCGCAAACGTGGCTGACCGGCCACCGCCCGACAAGGCACCGCAGCCGGGCGGCCCGCGAGCGTCGGCCGTAGCACGCCGTTCGCGCGCTCGAGCTGCTCATCGGATATGGCGCGCCCACACCGCCGCGAGCTTGGGACGCGCGCGGACGGCCTCGGTGAGCGCGTGCACCCTCGGGATCTCGGCCCGGCGGAATGCCTCGTCCTGCCAGACCGCGAACTTCGTGATGTAGAGATCCGTCGCCGAGAAGCCGCTCGAGAGGAGGTAGGGACCGGCGATCTGAGCCTCGAGCGGACGCCAGCGCTCGCGCGTGATGGCGCGGGCGCGCTCGCGCAGGGCGGTGGCGGCGTCGGGAGATCCGGTGAAGCGCTCGGGGTAGTCGTCCCACTCGACCAGGGGATAGAGCTCGGTGGCGAGATAGAGCATCCAGCGGAGGGCCTGCGCGCGCTCGGGCGAGCCGGGTGGCGGCAACAGCCGCCCCTGCGGGTGGCGCTCGTCCAGCGTCAGCAGGATCGCGACGGACTCCGTGATGACCTCGGCGCCCACTTCGAGCGTCGGCATCTTGCGGTGCGCGTTCAGCGCGCCGTAGGCCTCGCCGCGATGCTCGTCGTTCCGGGCGTCGAGATCGCGCACTTCGTAGTCCACGCCCAGCTCGGCGCAGGCCGCCTCGACGATGCCGGAGCCCGAGCCCGGCGCGCCCCAGATGATGTATCGCACAGCGCGAGTCTACCCTCGCGGCGCAGGCTCACGTCGGCCGAACCGACGTGTAGAATCGACCGCGGAGGGGCTGCGATGCACGACGCACGACGCCGAGAAGCGGGGGAAGACCGGCTGCGTGGAGGCGACAGAGTCGCGAGAGGCGCTCTCCTCGTGCTGCTCGCCTTCGCCGCCGGCCTGGCAGGCGCATGCGCGACTTCGCCGCCGGTCGTCAAGCGCCATGGCCGCGACGGGGTCGTGCCGCTCGCGACACTGCGCGGCAAGGTCGTGCTCATCAACTACTGGGCCACGTGGTGTCAGCCGTGCATGGACGAGATACCCGCCCTGGTGCGCGTCGCAGCCGAGTACGAGGACCGGGTGGTCCTCCTCGCCGTGAGCGAGCTGGACGACTTCTACGGCCCGCCAAGAGTGGCGCGCTGGCTGAAGAAGAACCCCGCCTCGTTCACTCGGTACATCGTCTACGGCAACTCCGGCCTGACGAGCGCCTTTCCCCGCCGTGCGTTTCCGACCACGTATGTTCTCGACGTGAACGGCGAGCTGGTGGAGAAGGTCGTGGGTGTGCTGACCGTCGAGAGAGCCCGCGCGTTGATACGCGCCGCCCTCGAGCGGCCGCGCCGATGATGCAGCCGGTTGCCGATGGCAGCTGAAGCGTGCGGCTACGGGGACTTCACCCCTCGGACGGCAACAGGACCGTCTCCTCGGCCCGCCCGCCGGCCCACACCCGCGCCGCGCCGACCAGGGTGTCGATCGAGGTCGGTGCGGCGAACGTATGCACCGAGACGTGGGCCTCCTCGGCGAGCTCCGCCCGTACGCTGGGCAGGTCAACCGCGCCGGTCGTGTCGTGGCAGACCCGCGACACGAAGCCGTCGCCGCCGACGACCAGCGCGCTGGCCGCGGCCGGCGCGCTCGACCAGGCGATGCGCAGCGTCTCGCCGTCGTCGGTCACGTCGTCGATGGTGGGCTGCGGCAGGTCGCCGACCGCGGGGATCTCGATGCGCGTCAGGCCACCGCAGCCGATGATCACCAGCTCGCTCGGGCTGGCACCGAGGTCGGCGGTAAGTCGGTCGCCGCCACCGAGCTCGGCATCGTAAGTCAGCTCGGCGAGCACCGCGCCGGCCCGCTCGAGGCGAAGGCGGTCGATGCAGCTGGCCGGCGCGGGGTCGCAGGTGCATGACACGCCGTCGCTCGAGCCTACGCACTCGTCCGGGTCGGGCCACTCCCCGTTGCTGCAGGTGCAGTCACTGCCGACCTCGCGGGCGTACAGGGACACGCCTTCTGCATCGACCTCGACGTCCATCGCGAGCTCGGGGTCGGAAGCGCAGCCCCATCCGGAGGCCGCCGCGCAGAGCATCAGGGTGAGCGTGTGCCTGGTCACGCGCGCTCAAACAGCAAGCGGTGTGCCGGTCGTCCCACGGTCCATTCCGCGGAGATGCGTCTGGCGAGCCTCAGCCGGCCTGGCGAAACCACGACATCTGCGTCCTTGTCGATGCGCCTCCGAGGAACGTCGGGCTATCTGGCGGAGCGTGCGATGACGCGAATCGTCGTCCTGCGCTCGGTGCGCTGCTCGAAGTGCTCCACGATCGCGAGGTCTGGCTCGAACGCTGTGCTCGCGATCGCGTCGGCAGCGACCGCGTACCACATGCCGTCGCCTTCAAGGATGAGCTGGACGCCGCTGATCGTTCCCGAGAAGCGCGTGACGACCAGCTCCAGGCGCGAGAGGGTCAACCAGTGTCGGTCGTGACCGCGCTCTCGGTCGCGTGGAGATCGACTCCTCGATCGCCACTCGGTTCCCGACAAGGCCCTCGAGGCTCTCGAGGAGTCGTTCGATCGCGGGGATGACCGGCACCGCGTTGTTGTACCTCATCGGTAGCCAATCGAACGACCGGGGCCGGCTCGGTCCAGGACACCATCGAGGCTCAGCGCGGGCGCCGCGTCCTGGCCGCGGCGGGTTGATGCCGGCACGCCCGGCAGGCTACGGTGTCGCCCGTGGGCGCCTGGGGAACCGGAAACTTCGAGAACGACGACGCGCTGGACTTCGCCGCCCAGATCGCGGGCAGCGACGACGGCGCCGACCTCCTGCGCCGCCAGCTCGAGCTGGCCGGCGCGCCCGGCACCCTCGACGCCCCGGCGTCGGAGGCCAGCCTGGTCGCGGCGGAGATGGTGGCCGCGGCGCGGGGCGCGCCCGGCCCGGGGCTGCCGCCCGCGCTCGCCCGCTGGGTGCGAGAAGGAGGCGCCCGCCCTCGGCGAGGACGACGTCCGCCTCGCCCTGGCCGCATGCGAGCGCGTGCTGGCCGACTCCGAGCTGCGCGAGCTCTGGGCCGAGGACGAGCAGCAGCTCGCGGCGTGGAACGCGGCGGTGACCGAGCTGGTCGAGCGGCTGCGCGGCGTCGCCGGTGAGGGCGCCGCCGCTCCGTCAACGGCCGCCGGCGCCGCCGTGCCGTGGAAGATGTGGGAGGCGCTCAGCCCGACCACGACCCGCTTCGTCGCCGCACTCTACGAGCGCCACCCGGTCCTGGCCGACGCCGCCGAGATCCGGGTCGCGCTGACCAGCCGGGTGAAGTCGAAGAACGAGTTCGACCAGGACCTCGCCCTGCGGGTCACGATCACGCCGGGTGGCGACGTGACTGTCGAGTTCGCCGGGCTGGAGGAGACCTTCCCGGTCGAGGCCGCCACCGACGACGACCGCGGAAGCGGCGAGCGCGCCTTCCCGGCCGACGCTCCGGCGGTGCGCATCGACGCCGGCACCGTCGAAGCGTTCCTCGACGACCTGATGGCCGATCGCGTGTGCGTGGTCCACCGCTACGCCGACGACGACCTCGAGTATGCCTTCGCGGTCCGGATCGAGGACATCGACGCCGCCGTGCGCGCTGTCCTGGCGGCGCCGGCCGCGCGCCGCCTGCTCGGCCGCAAGAAGCGCGCGAGCGCGCTGGTGGTGTCCTGGACCGGCGCCCACGACCGCGAGGTCGCCGCCGACTGATAGCGGCGCCCTCCCCCGTCGTGTCAGGATCCACAGGCGCGCTACTTCGGCGCGGGGAGGATCACGCGCCGCCGCGGTCAGCAGAACCTACCTGCGTCGCCTCGCCGCCCGCCACGGCCTGCGCCCGGGCGGCGACGCGGGTGGGTCATGAGTAGTAGCCTGTCCCCATGCCGACGCATGTCGTGGAGGCGGGGAGCGGGCCGGACGTGCTGCTGTTGCACGGTAACCCGGACACGCACGCCGTGTGGGGCCCGGTGGTCGAGCGCCTGGCAGCGGGGCACCGCTGCATCACGCCCGACCTGCCCGGCTTCGGAAAGTCGAAAGTGCCGGATGACTTCGACTGCTCGCTGCCGAGTCAGGGCGCCTGGGTCGCTGGCCTGCTCGATGAGCTCGGTCTCGAGCGCGTGCACCTGGTTGTCCACGACATCGGCGGGTCCTACGGCCTCGCCTTCGCCAGCGAGAATCCCCACCGCCTGCGCTCGCTCACGATCTTCAACACCAACTTCTTCCCGGACTACCGATGGCACTTCTGGGCCCGCGTCTGGCGGACCCGTGTGCTCGGCGAGATCGCGATGGCGATCGCCAACCGCCCGCTGTTCGTCCGCGAGCTCAAGCGCGGCTCGCCGAACATGACCACCGAGTACGCCCGCGCCGCCTACCGCGAGTTCGGCCGCGACGCCAAGCGCATGGCGCTGCGCTGGTACCGCGCGATGGATCCGGAGGTGCACGCCGGCTGGGACGAGAAGCTCCTGGCCGCCACTGCCCGGACCCCCAAGCAGGTGCTCTGGGGAGACCGCGACCCGTTCATCCCATCGACCACCGCCGACCGCTTCGGCACGGATTCGGTGCAGCACTTCGCCGACCACGGCCACTGGGTGATGATCGAGGATCCGGACGCCTGCGCGTCCTCGATCGCCGCCCTGGTCGCCCGCGCCGGCCAGCCAGGCGAGCCGCCGCGAACGAAGGGGTGAAACATGACTCCCGCCATCCGCGAGGAGGACAATCTCTCTCCGTCCGAGCTTCGCGACATCTGGCCCATCCTCCTGCACGACGACCGCGTGGCCGGGTTTTCGATGATGGCGCGACCGGACGCCGAGGACTTCTTCCTCGAGCTCCACGCGCATCGACCAGGCGGAGCTGCTGCTCAGCCTGGCGCTCGACCAGCAGCGGTCGTGGATGCGCCTGCTGCGCGCCCGACGACGCCGCCGACGTGATCCAGGAGGCGCCGCCGACGGAGCGCGACCGCCTGCTCGCGCTGCTCGACGAGCCGACCCGCAAGGAGGTCAGCGCGCTGCTCGCCTACGCCGAGGACGACGCCGGCGGCCTGATGAACCCGCGCTACGCGCGCCTGCGCCCCGACATGACCGTCGACGAGGCGATCAGCTACCTGCGCCGGCAGGCGCGCGAGCAGCTCGAGACGATCTACTACGCTCTACGTCCTCGACGCCGAGCAGCACCTGCTCGGCGTGGTGTCGTTCCGCGAGCTGTTCGCCGCGCGCCGGACGAAGCCGGTGCGCGACATCATGCGAGACCGACGTCGTCACGGTCGCGCGAGGACATGGACCAGGAGGCGGTCAGCCGCATCGTTCGCCGAGCACGACCTCTTCGCCATCCCGGTCGTCGACGCCGAGGGCCGGATGAAGGGCATCGTCACCGTCGACGACATCGTCGACGTCGTGCAGGAGGAGGCGACCGAGGACATCCAGAAGTTCGGCGGCATGGAGGCCCTCGAGCTGCCCGTACCTGCAGGTCGCGCTTCGGGCAGCATGGTCAAGCAAGCGCGGCGGCTGGCTGGCGGTGCTGTTCCTCGGCGAGATGCTGACCGCGACCGCGATGGCGCTACTTCGAGGACGAGATCGCGCGCGCCGTCGTGCTGGCGCTGTTCGTCCCGCTCATCATCTCGAGCGGCGGCAACTCCGGCTCGCAGGCGTCGACGCTGGTCATCCGCGCCATGGCGCTCGGCGAGGTGCAGGCTGCGCGACTGGTGGCGCGTCGTGCGGCGCGAGCTCGCCGTCGGGCCTCGCGCTCGGCGCGATCCTCGGCGCGATCGGCTTCCTGCGCATCGTCGTGTGGCAGCGCTGCTCGCCCGACCTACGGCGAGCACTACGTGCTGGTCGGCGCTCACCGTGTCGTCAGCCTGCGTCGGCGTGGTCACTGTTCGGCACGCTGGCCGGCTCGATGCTGCCGTTCGTCGCTGCGCCGCCTCGGCTTCGACCCGGCGAGCGCGTCGGCGCCGTTCGTCGCGACGCTCGTCGACGTCACCGGCCTCGTCATCTACTTCACGGCGGCGAGCCTCATCCTGCGCGGGACCCTCCTCTGAGCAGCGGGAAGGTCCCTGCTCGGTTGCGCTACTGCCAGGCGATGGCCAGCTCGTCCAGGCAGCTGGCGTCCGGGTCCACCGTCGGATCGCGGAGAAATGCCTGGGTCATGGCGATCGTGCACTCGTTGATCACGACGTGACCGCGGTCGGGCGTCACGTGCAGGTAGGCATGCTCGAGTTGCGACGCGATCAGCTCACCTGTCAGCGGCGGGATGTTGGCGTCGAACTTGCCCGGCAGGATGAGTGCCGGCAGCGTGTCGCTCTCGAGCGGCGTCAGCATCTCGGGCCAGACCTCCTCGAGGCCGGGCACCTGCCACGCCTCCTTGCAGTCGCGCACGCCGGCCAGGACCAGGTCGAGCGCGTACGCGCGCACGAACGGATCCTCCGCGGCTGCCTCCACCTCCTTCTCGGAGACGTAGTTCCACGACGAGCAGGACACGGTGCCGAACAGCGCGTCGGTCTGCGCGGCGCCGTCCGCGCCAGGATCGAAGCTGCCCTCGATCGTCTGCTGGAGCGCCGCGAGCGCCTCCTCGTCCTGAACCGGATCGCCTTGGACCCGCCTTGCGACCGCGTGGATGACGCGCGGGATGAAGCCGATGAGCTCCGCTCCCATGCTGTTGCCGAGCTGCCGGTAGAGCAGCGTCGGCGTCAGCGTCCAGGTGTAGGTGGCACCGTCGCGCTCGGTCGTGAAGTCGAGCGGCTTTTTCTCGAGCGCCGCCAGCGTGTCCGACATCGTCTGGGCCAGGTCGGGATAGCTCTCGTTGCAAGTCGGGTCCGCCGCGCACTCGGCAAAGACCAGCTCGAGCGCGTCCGGGATGGCGGAGAGGACGTTGATGGAGATCGACCGCGAGAGCGACGGAAAGTCCTCGTCCTCGTACAGCGAGGCCGGGCTGTCCAGGACGATGCTCTCGACTCGATCGGGGAAGCGCTTGGCCAGCGCCTGCGCCATGAGCGTGCCGAACGACACGCCCCACACGCTGTACTTGTCGTAGCCCAGCGCGGCCAGCGACTCGTCCACATCCGAGGTCATCTCCAGCATGTTCCAGGCGTCGAGGTCGGCCTCACCACGGAGCCGCTCGGCGCACGCCACGCGCGCGGCGAGCTTGTCCTCCTCCGGGATCGGGTGAATGACGCCGTCGTCGCCAAGGATCGTGCCGCGCAGCTCGTCCAGCTCGGGACAGAGCAGATGCGGCCTGGAGTAGGCCGCCCCGCGCTCGTTTACCATGACCACGTCGCGGTCGGCGCGGAAGCCCTGCGCCAGGTCGATGAGGCCGAGCGACGGGCTTCCGGGCCCGCCGTTGACCAGCACCAGCGGTGTGGCCTCGGCGCCCGCCGAGCTCTCGAGCACGATGACCGGAAGCTCGATGGTCCCGCTGCCGGCGCCGCGATTCTCCGGCACGGTCATGTAGCCACAGCGGGCCGGCTGCAGATCGTCGGGCGAGACCTTCATGCCGGCCAGCGGCTCGAAGTCGGCGCATCCCTCGACTTCCGTGAACTCCGGCTCGGCGCCGCCGTCGTCCTCGCCGGCCCCGTCCTCCTCGCCAGCTCCGTCGTCTCCGCCCGGCTCGTCGTCCGAGCCGTCGGAGGAACAGGCCCACAGGCCCAGGGTCAGTACAGCGGCCAGCGGCCAGCATCCGATCATAGGTCGTCTCACGTCGCTCTTACTCCTTGCCAAGTCAGTGGTCCCCCGGCGGGATGAGTTTGTTAGCCGCCCGGTCCGGCGAGCGCGAGGCCTTTGTCGCCGCGACGCGAAGACTGCCGGTCTCAGTGCCCGGGCACACGCGGCTTAACGACGCTTAATCGCGCGCTGATATGATCCCGCGACTGACGCCGATCCACGTGCGACCTCCACGCCGCTTCATCCTCTGATCTCCATGCCACGACGTTTCATCCTGCCGAACCTCCTGTGCACCCTCGCGCCGCTGGCCCTGGCCGGCGGCTGCGGTACTGACAGAACGCCGGCCTCCTCGACGGAACCCGCGCCGCCGGTGAGCGCCAGCCCGCCCGCGAAGGCGGCGCCGGTGGAGGCGCCCGCCGCCGAGGAACTGAAGCGGTTCGCCCGGAGCAGCAACGCCTTCGGCTTCGATCTGTTCCGGCGGCTCCGCGAGGATGCCGGCAACCTGGTCGTCTCGCCGTCGAGCATCACGACCGCACTGGCGATGACCTGGGTCGGGGCTCGAGGCGAGACGGCCGCGCAGATGCAGAAGGTGCTGCATTTCGAGGGCTCGGCGCAGGAGGTGGCCAGCACCGCCGGCCGCCTGGCGCGCTTCCTCGAGGACCCCGGTCGCCCGATCACGTTTCGGATCGCGAACCAGCTCTTCGGCGAGGAGAGCTACACGTTCGTGCCGGCTTTCCTCGAGTCGACCAAGGCGGCGTACGGGGCTCCGATCGAGCTCCTCGACTTCAGGCGCGCGCCGGATTCCGGCCCGCCAGCGAGTGAACGCGTGGGTCGAAGAACAGACCGAGAATCGCATCGCGGACCTCGTTCCGCCCGGTGCCATCGACGCCCGCACCCGGCTGGTGCTCGTCAACGCCATCTACTTCCTCGGCGACTGGGCAGAGCCGTTCGACCCGTCGATGACGAGGCGGGCCGCGTTCCACACGTCGAAGGCCGAGAAGAAGGACGTGCCCACCATGCACCACGGCGGCGCCCGCCGGTACGCCCGCAGGGGCGGCGTGTCTGTCGTCGAGCTCCCCTACAAGGGCGGCAGTCTGTCGATGGTCGTGGTGTTGCCCGACCGCGTGGACGGGCTCGCGGCCGTCGAGAAGTCGCTCGACCCCGCGGCGCTCGACCGCCTGCTGGCGTCGACGCAGAACCAGCAGGTGCTCGTCACCATCCCGAAGTTCGAGATCGAGCCCGCCTCGCTGGCGCTCGAGGAGCACCTGCAGGCGATGGGCATGGGCCTCGCGTTCCAGGAGGGGAAGGCCGACCTCACCGGAATGGCGGATCCGCCGGACCCACTGGAGCGGCTCTTCATCGGCGCGGCCCTTCACAAGGCGTTCATCCGCGTCAACGAGAAGGGGACCGAGGCGGCCGCCGCGACGGCGGTCATCATGGAGGAGGGCACCGGCGCAGCGCCGAAGCTCGTCGAGTTCACCGCCGATCATCCGTTCCTGCTCTTCATCCGCGACACCGCCAGCGGCCTCATCCTCTTCATGGGCCGCGTGGCCGACCCGAGCGCGCCATCGGCTGGCCCCAGGTGATGGTCGGCTATCGCCAGCCGCGCTCCTGGCGAACGTCGCGGGCAGTGGCGATGGCGGCCTCGAGCGGCGGGCGCAGCGAGCCGGTCTGGTTGCGCCAGACGAGGTCGACCGGGAAGGTCAGCGGCTCGCGAATGCGGACCAGTCGCAGGTCCCGGTGGGCGGCGGGACCGCAACTTCGTGCGGTGAGTCCGACGCAGCCCTCGCCCTGGATGAGGCCTTCCCAGGCGTCGTGGATGGCCGAGCTCGCGCGCGTGTGCGGCTCGAAGCCGATGCGCCGGCAGGCCTCGATGACGGCGCTGTCGTAGTCGGGGTTGTCGCCCGGGACGTCGAGCGCGAAGGTCTCGTCGCCCAGCTCGGCGAGCGCGACGCTGTTCCGGCCGGCGAGGCGATGCGCGGCGGCGACGGCGAGGACGGCCGGCTCGTCCATGAGGCGCTCGCTCTCCAGATCCGCGGGGATCTGGGCGCCGAAGGTCACGGCGATGTCGAGCCGGCCGTGCTGCAGGTCGGCCACGAGCGGCGCCGCGGAGCCCTGCCGGATGTGCAGGTGCAGCGCGGGATGCCGCTCGGTGAGGGCGGCGAACAGCGGCTCCAGTCCGTAGCGCGCGCCCGCGGACAACCCGAAGTGCAGCTCGCCGGCGACGCCGCGGCCGGCGGCGCGCGCCGCGGCGAGGGCGTCGTCGGCCGCGCGCAGTGCGGCGCGCGCCGGCCCGAGCAGCGCGCGGCCGCCGTCGGTGAGCTCGACGTGGCGGGTCGTGCGGCGGAACAGCTCGACGCCGAGATCGGCCTCGAAGCGCCGGATCGCGGCGCTGAGCGGCTGCTGGGCCATGTGCAGCCGTGCCGCCGCGCGCGTGAAGCTCAGCTCCTCGGCGACCGCCACGAAGTAGCGCAGGAGGCGCAGGTCGGCGTCCACATCGAGCGAGTGTAGATCGCATTCGAACCGGTGTTTCACTTCGTCGACGGCCGCCCTTACGTTGCCCGCAATGACACAAGCGACGACGATCCCCGAGCGGGCCCTGGCCAACACGCGGCGCACCGTGCAGTCCTACGAGGGCTACGCCCGCCAGTACGACGCCCTGGGCGACCACCCGGCGCCCAATATCGAAGACGCGCTGCGGCGCCTGGTGCAGTGCGTCCCTCTCGGGGCGTCCGTCCTCGAGATCGGTTCCGGCCCCGGGCGCGAGGCCGACTTCATCGAGTCTCTTGGTGTCGTCGTCCGGCGCACGGATGCCGCTCAGGCCTTTCTCGACGTGCAGGCCGAGCGTGGCAAGAAGGGAGAGCTGCTCAACGTCATGATCGACGACCTCGGCGGCCCGTACCACGCGGTCCTGGCGCTGTGCGTGCTCATCCATGTCGATCGCGAGCAGATCGATCTGGTGCTGACCAAGATCCGGCGGGCGCTCCAGCCTGGCGGCGCGTTTCTCGTCTCCATGCGCACGGGCGAGGGCGAAACCAGCGGCAACTACCATACGGTCTACTGGACGCGTGACCGCTTCGCCGCGCGGCTCGCCGCAGCCGGCCTGGCCGTCGAATGGGACGCGGTGAGCGTGGACAGCGACGGCGACGGGTGGGTCCACTTTCTCGCGCGGCGTGCGTGATGAGCCGCCGTGCGATCGCACTGTTCGTCCTCCTCAGCGTGCTGTGGGGCGTGCCCTATCTGCTGATCAAGATCGCAGTGGCCGAGGTGTCGGTGCCGTTCGTCGCCTTCGCGCGTGCCGCACTGGGGGCGCTCGTCCTGCTTGCAGTCGCGACGGTACAAGGAGGCTTCCTGCCCGTGATGAGGCGCTGGCGTCCGGTGCTCGCCTTCGCCGTCGTCGAGATGGTCATCCCCTGGGGGCTGATCGTGCACGGGGAGCTGCGCATCGACAGCTCGACCGCGGGGCTCCTGGTGGCCGCCACCCCGATCATCACCGTCTTCTTGGGTCGATTCCGTCGCGACCGCGAACCCGTGGGCCTGGGCCGCATCGCCGGCCTGCTACTCGGTCTGGCAGGCGTCGCGGCCCTGGCCGCGCCCGGGCCAGGAGGCGACCTTGTCGCCGTGATCGAGGTGCTGCTCGCGGCGGCCTGCTACGCCGTCGGCTCGATGATCGCCGCGCGCTGGCTTGCCGAGTTGCCCGCTGTGCCGATGACCGCTGCCTGCCTGGCGGTCGCCGCGCTGGCCTACGCCGCCCCGGCCTTGGTGGCCTGGCCTGCTGCCTGGCCGTCGACTGGAGCGACCGTCGCGATCACCGCGCTGGGCGTTGCATGCACTGCCGTGGCGTTCGCGTCCTTCTTTCTGCTGATTCGCGAAGCTGGATCGGAGCGAGCAGTCGTCATCACCTACGTGGCACCGGCCGTGGCGGTTGCATCGGGCGTGGCGGTGCTGGGCGAGCCCCTGGATGGACGAATGCTGGTCGCCTTCGCGCTGATTCTCGGCGGCTCCTGGCTGGCCACGTCCCGCTCGCGGCTCCCGGTGACTGACCCTACGGTATGAAGCTCCAGGTCAGGGTGCCTTCGCCCTGCACCTCGGTGCCCCTCGCGCTGCCATCCGTCTCGAGCTCGCGCGGCGTGTTGATCCCCATGATCGTGGGGGCCATGGGGAACATCGTGGTCTCGTCCTCACGCTGGTCGTTGCAGTTGCTCACCTGGGTGACCGTCGCGTCGCCGCCCAGCGCGACCTGCCAGTAGTACTGCGGCGGCTTTGCCCCGAGGATGACGATCTGGCCGCTGTTGACGGGCGGATAGAACAGGCCCGAGGCAGTGTGCTCGGTCCGGCACGGAGGATCGAGCGTCAACTGCCAGACCGCGTGGTACGTCCAGGAGTTCGCGGTCATCGTGAAGTATCCGTCCAGCTCCTCGTCGGGCGCGAAGGTCGGCTCGGCGTGATAGGTGATGTCGGCCGTACCGGCCTCGTTCTCGGAGACGATATGGAGATCGGCGGTGCCCGAGAACTCCTCGCACCCGGCCGCGCTGCCGCTCACGAGGATGCTTTCGTCGGCCAGCGAGTACCCTGCGTGCCAGTCCCAGTTGCTGATGACGATCATCATCGACTCGACGTTCTCGCCGGGACAATCGCGGCAGAACCGCTTCTCCTCGCCGAGGACCTCGGGGTCCTTGAGCTCGCCGTCGATCTTCGGGATCAGCCAGACGTGGCCGCCGGGCACGTTCTCGCCGAACAGGCTGTTGTCGAGGACGATGCGCTTGACCATCGAATCGTTGACGTTGAGCTCCACGTAGCGTGCGGCCAGGTGCTCCACGACGGTCCCGAGGGGATGCCGGTCGGTGTCGGTGCGGATGTCGAAGCGGTCGTCGAACGGCCGGCGCATAGGGGACGTGATCCCAGTCCTTGTAGTCCGTCACCGGGCGCTGGTTCCAGTTGCGCAGGGTGAGCTCGGGGAAGACCCCCTTCCAGCCTTTCGGATCCACCTGGGTGAGCGCCGACTGGATGGCGTCGAGGACGCTGCCACCGGCGGCGAGCTCGTAGCTGCGCGACACGAACCTGGGCTTCCTGTACTTGCGGTAGACGAGGAAGGGGAACAAGTAGGCCCCGTACTCGTGGTCGGCGTTTGTCAACTCGAGCGACAGCTCGGTGTGCCCGAGCAGCTCGTAGGTGTAGTCCTGCTCGGAGTTCCTCCCCGGATAGACGAAGTCCTCGACCCAGGTGGCGGTGGCCTCGTCCCACCACGCCTCGGGTCCGCAATCGCCCATGACGGTGTACGACATCTGCAAGACGTGCATGAGCTCGTGCGCGACCGTGGGGAACAGCTTGTCGCCGACGGCCGTCTGGGTGTTGACGTTGACGTACGCCGCCCACGGCCCGCAGTTGTCTCTGGTCTGCCCTTCGTAGGGCGGAGTGACGCCGTAGTCGCCGTTGCTGCCGAGGTGCACCAGGTAGATATCCAGGCTCTCATCGCCTCCGTTGTTCATGAGAGCGCCGTCGGACGCCGGCGCTTTCATGCCCGCCTCGTCTGCACCGGGGCCGGTGAGCTTCTTCCAGATCGTCGCGTCGATCTCCGCCGCGATCGCCTGGGCGATGGCGTCCTCCCCCTCGTAGCGGTTCTGCGACCAGACAGTGACCGATCCTCCCTGCGCGCGGTACTTGGTCCACTCGACGGCGCGCCTGCCCGCACGGCTCTGCGGGTCGGCGGCGGTGGGTAACTCGACCCAGCTGCCCGCTGCCGAGGGCGGTAGGGTGAAGGGCTCGAGGATCGCCTGCGTGTCGGGCGTCAGGCTGTCCCACCGATCGACCGCTGCCTTCATGGCCATCGAGCCGTTGTGCGCGCCCGTGCCCACGTACTCGGCGGGAAGCCGGGTGTCTCCGAATGCGGCGAGGACGTGGTAGACGAGGCCGGTCTCCGCCGAGATCGTGCCCGCGGCGACTGCGTCATCGATGAGGTCGTCGCTCGTCGGTGGTTCGACGGGCGCCGTGCTTCCGTCGCCTCCCGGACCGGCGTCGGCGGCGGGTTCGGACGAACCTCCATCTCCACCTCCACATCCGCCCAGCACCGCACCGCAAAGGAAGAGTCCCCCGAGCCATACCCGCCTCACCATGTCTCGATTGCTACATGTACCTACCAGTCGGTCAAGATGTGACAGCGAGCGCCACGGCTCGGCGCTCGGTGGCCCGACCCGCCGGAGTCACAGCGCGATCGGCCAGGCGAGGTGGCGCTGGAACATCAAGTTGTCGGCGATGCTCGATCCGTCCCGCCATGACGTGTCCGGTGGGTCGCACCGACAGAGAATCGACGGCTTGCGGCCATGCGCGGTCCCGGAATGCGACCTCACGCCAGGCCGCTCCTCCCTGGGAGTAGGCTCGATCGAGGAGGAGTCCGATGCGGAGGAGCTCGCTACTGTTCGCGACCTGTCTGCTGCTCGTGCCGTCGGTCGCATCTTCGCAAACCGCGCCGAAGGGCTGGCGGACCGAGCAGCGCGGCGCGCAGATCGTCTCGGCGCCGCCCAACCTGAAACCGGGCGAGGTCTTCGTGGTGGGCATGCAGCCCGGCATGGATCTGAGCGGCCAGGATCTGCGCGCGTGGTTCGGCCGCACCATCGATGCAAAGGGGGCCAAGCTGGGCAAGCTGGTGAAGGACCGGGGCATCCAGCCGCAAGGCCGGGGCCTTAGCGCGCTGCGCGGGTACCAGAGCAAGAGCGGCACCCTGCTCATGGCCTTCTTCTCCATCGCTCCCCAGCCGGATCGCAGATTTCTGCTGGCCAACGTGTTCTGCTCGCCGGCCGCGTGTCGCGCCCACATGGGCGAGTTCACGAAGTGGCTGCAGGAGCTCACCGCCGCCGGGGCGGGTTCCGTCCCCACCGAGGACGCGGACACCGAGCAGCTGGAGGAGGCGGGCACCGAGGGTGCGGACCGCGAGGAAACGGACCGCGAGGAGGCGGACACCGAGCCGCCGGCGCCGGCGGCACCGGACGGCCGCGCCGGCCGCGGCGCGCGGACGACGAGCTCGTCGGAGCGTCCCGCCTACCGGACCGCGCCCGGGCGCGGCATCCCGCGGTCGGCGATCGCGGAGGTCATGATGATCCCGGCAGGTCAGGACAGCACGCCGGTGCTGCTTTTCACCAATGGCGAGTACTGCGCGCACGTGAACGTGCCGCCGAGCGAGATGGACGTCGCCGCGCACAAGCGAAAGTTCCCGAGCCAAGTGGGGCAAGTGGCGCAGGCGCGGCGGCAAGGTCGAACGGCGCATCCCCGACGGGACCTGGGTGAAGGCCAGCTGGGGGGAACGCTGCGGCGCGCCCGTCCCGGCGAGGAGATCGACGGCTCGTACCATTCGAACGCCGGCAGCGGGATCGGGTACATCATGAACTACAGCGACATCACGTTTCTCCCCGGCAAGCGCTTTCGTACGACCGCCCTCATGTCCGCCTCGTACGGGGTCGGCGTGCCGGGTTCCGCGAGCGCGTCGGTCACGGGCCCGCGCAGGCGCGACGAGGGAACCTACCGGCTGGACGGCGACTTCATCGAGCTGCGACACCAGGACGGGACCGTCGAGCGGCGCTCCTTCTTCTGGGCCGGCACGGGCAGGAGGATGATCTTCCTGAACGCGAGCTTCTTCTACGAATGAGCCGAGAAGCTGTGCGTGGGATGGTCGAGCCCGGTCCGCTTGCTGGTGCCAGCCCCCCGGCGATCACTTGCCGGCAGGCGGCGCGTAGGAAATATTCGAGTCGACCGCTCCCAGGACCACCGCCGGCGGCTGGACTTCGTCGATGAGATATACCGATTTGTCGACCGCCACCTGCCAGCGCTCGGTCAATGCCGGCACGGCGTACGCGTGCAGCGTGCCAGCTTCGAGATGGAGCAACGTGTCGCCGTGGAGCGCGATGTTGCTGTGTGCCAGGTTGATGAACAGGTCGTCGAGCTTCCGCGTCTGGCGGCCGCTGAGATCGTAGACGTACAGGTCGCCAACGTCCGGCGCGAGCACGATCACGAGCGGCGTGTCGTCGCACCGCAGGCCCCATGCATCGCCAAATCTCCCGCCCAGCGCCTGCTCGAGTCTGGTCGCACCGGTCCTGGAGTCGAGGTACATGAGCACGATCCGATTGTCGGAGCCGAGACCGAAGACGACGACGGTGGAGTCGTTGCCCGGGAAGACTTCCCACAATTCCTGCATCGCCAGGCGCACGCTCCACAGGTTCTTGCCCGTCTTCACGTCGTGGGCCGATAGATGGCCCTCGTTTGCAAAGTAGACCGCGGCACCGGTGACGAAGTCCGCGGTCCTCATCGCCGCCAGCAGAGGCTCGCTCGAGCTTCGGCCGGGCGCCGGCCGCTGCCACAGGATCCGCCCGGTCGCCGGGTCGATGCGCTCCGTCGCGGTGCCGGCGGACGTTTCCCGGTCGGCCAGCAGGACTCCGAGACGCACCCTTGGCCACGAGATCCCGGTCTGCGTCCACACGCCCCGACCCGTGGTTCGATCGAGACCCACGAGCCCGGACGAGCCGTCCTCCGTCGGTGCGACGATGACGTCGCCCGCGCTGACCGGGCTGGTGGCGTTCGTCTTGTCTGCCCATCGATGGAACCACGCCACCTGGCGCGCGCCAGCATCGACCACGTCGAGCCGCACCGAAGGCCCATTCTCGGACTGGAACTCCCGCCACACACCGATGTGTCCCGCCCAGACTGCGAGCTGGGCTCCGGATGGCTTGATCGTCCCGCTCAGCTCAGGCAATGGAAGGGTCCACTGCTGGGTCCCGTCCATCGCGGTGGCGGCGAGCGTGTTGGGGTCGGCGAGCGTGTAGCGCACTCCCTTCGCGGCGACTGACCAGTGTAGCCAGCCATCGCGGCTGGCCGGGACGGCGGTGCCAACGCTGGCGGCGGCCGAGGGCCAGGAGGCCACCGCCGCGTACCCGGCCGTCTCGTCCCACTGCTGTATGGAGCCACAGGCGACCGGTGACGCCTCTGCCTGGGCTTCGCGCGCCGCGTTCGGTCCATCTCCGCGACAGCTCTGGCACCCACCGGCGCCGAGAGCGAGGGACATCGCGGCCACCAGGAGCGCCGCACGACGACGGGACGATGAGATCATGACGCCTCGAATCACGGGTAGAAGTGGACGTTGAGCCAGATGAGGCTCGAGCTCGTGAGGCACGCGCCCACGACCTGCGGCGCGCGCGGGAAGTAGTCGTAGGGCAGGAGGCGCGTCGGGGCAGGAAGTCGCGTCGATCGGGTCAGGATAATGAGGTGCGCATCAGGTCTCACCGATCCACGCGCGATGCCGGGACGAGCACCGAGGGGGCCAGGAGGATCACCATGTGGTCCCGGACCGGGCGGCCGAGCGGGCGGGGATGGGCCGGAGAGAGGGCGATGGCGCCGCCGGCGGCCGCGCGGGCCAGGCTCGAACGCGAGCGGCCGAGCTGGGTCGCCAGCAGCTGATCGAGCCGCAGGCGAGACGGATGGCGCATCTCGATGCGGACCAGCGCGCCGGTGATGCGGGCACGAGCGAGATCGCCCGAGGTCTGGTCAACGCGGATCTCTTCGGCCGCGCCGGTCCGGACGCCCGCCCGGGACAGGAGCTCCGGGTCGAAGGCGCAGGCCCGGGCGGTCTCGACGTCGTTCCGGGTCATGCGCTCGAACAGGTCCGGGTCGATGTCCGCCTGGCGGATGCGGGTGAGGACGGTGAGGTTCCAGGTCGCCTCGCAGGTCTCGCAGCGGTAGATGAGCCAGGCGTCGATGCGCTGCTTGTTTGCGTTGAGGCGGAAGCGGTCGGTGGATGCGAAGCGGCGGTCGCCGCAGTGCGGGCAGTGGCGGTGGACGCGCGGGGTGGTGAGCGGCGTGATGCGCCAGACGACCGGCTCCATCCGGTCGGGTCGGTGCGAGACAACCATGCAGGCCTCCTCTCGGAAGCGCTGCGCAGAGGCGTGACGGACCTGTGCTCCAGGCCGACGCGGGCGGCGACGGGCAGCGAAGCGCCAGGCCTCGGCCCGCCGCTGCGCGCGCAATCGAATCCAGCGAGTGGAACGACGGCTCGGGTGCGGTCAGTGACCGCGCCCGCTCTTCGGCGGCCGCCGTGCGAGGCGGCGCCGGGCGCTGCGGTGGACTACGAGGGCTGGCCTAGTGCTGGGGCATCCGCGACGGCAATTCTGCCACGGGCGGCGTCGCGCGCAACCCGGGACCTACCGGCAGCCCACAGGCGCGCTGCTACTGCACCGCCGGGAGCAGGTGGTCGAACAGGAACGTCTCGCCGTCGAGCTCCTCGTGCTCGGTCGCCGTGTCCGCGGTCATGACGACCATGAGATCGAGGGCGGGGAGCAGGTAGATGAACTGACCGCCGAATCCCCAGGCGATGGCGACGTCCTGACCGCCGCCGCTGGTCAACCACCAGTAGTAGCCGTAGTCGTAACCGTCATCGGCGACGAGCTGCGGTCGGATCGACTGCTGGACCCATTCGGCGGGCACCAGCTGGCGGCCGTCCCAGTCGCCATCGCGGAGGTAGAGCAGGCCGAAGCGCGCCAGCTCGCGCGGCGTCATGTACAGGTTGTAGCCGCCAGAGAAGACACCGCTGGGATCGCGCCCCCAGTGCTCGGCCGTGATGCCGAGCGGCGCGAGCAGCTTCTCGTGCGCGTAGGCGCACGTGGTCGAGCCGGTCGCGCGAGTCAGCACCGCCGACAGCACGTGGGACATCCCGCTGCTGTAGTTGAACTCGGCGCCCGGCGTCCCGGTCAGCGGCTGTCCGAGAATGGCCTCGACCCAGTCGTCGCTCGGCTCGATCACCGAGTACTCGGAGTCGTCTTCGGTCCAGTCGAGCCCGCTCGACATGGTGACCACGTGGCGCAGCGTGATCGCAGCCTGAGGCGAGCCGGCCTCGATGTATTCCGGCACGTAGTCGGCGAGCGGTGCGTCGAGGCTTTCGATCGCACCGTCGGCCAGGGCGATTCCGAGCAGGGAGGACAGGATGCTCTTCGATGCCGAGTGGACGTTGTTGCTGTGGGTGACGTCGCTGCCGTGGTAGTAGCGCTCGAACACGAGGGCGTCGTCGCGGACGACGAGCAAGCTGAGCAGAGCCGGCGAACGGGCCAGCTCGGCCGCCCCTGCCTCGAGCGCCGCCTCGTCGATGCCGACGTCGCTTGGGGTGGAGAGTCTCCACGCTGGAGGCTCACGCTCCTCGATATAGGTGGGATTGTCTTCGTAAAACGTCTCGCCATTTCCCGGGCGGTCGAAGATCGCCTCGCAGTCCACGCGGACCGCTGGCTCGTCCATCCCGCCGTCCGCACTCGGGTTCGGTTCCGATCCCGGATCGCCGGGCGCGACTCCTGAGCACCCGGCAGCCGACACGAGCAGAAGACCGAACCTCCACATGCGGAGCCGCAGATGCAATTCCGAAACCAGCGGCGGGCGCGGTACCGCCTGCTTCGACGACGGGGGCGACGCTGGCCCGACAGATCGCGGTACCGTGCCGGACGATAACCATGGCAAAGCGCACACCTTCGCGACCCATGAACGATGCAGCACTTCGCGCAGCACTCGCCGCACGCGCAGAACGGTCAGGCGAGCTCATGTCGCGACGCATCGTCGATGCGTCCCATTTTTTCACCGCCATCGACGAGGTGAAGACTCCTGCCACGACGCTCGCAGCAGGCGCATCCACGCCTCTGATCGAACCTGTATGGAGCTTCTGGCTGATCTCGAAGCAGTTCGCTGCAAGGCCGCTCCCCGTCCCACGACCTTGCTGATACCGGCGGCGTGAAACTGATCCGTTCGGCAGCCTGAAACTGATCCACCCCCGACCGCGGATCCGGCCCGTCAGGGGCCGGGCGTCCGCTGAAAGGGATGCTGCCGATGGACCAGGTTTACGTTGTGAGGCACAAGGTGCTCGTCGAGCGCCGGTCGGTGCGGCGGGTCGCCAAGGAGCTGGGCATCTCGCGGAACACGGTGCGGCGGTACGTGGCGGGTGCGAAGCCCGGTGTTCCGGAAGGAGGCGCCCAGGCCGTCACCCGTGAAGGACCGGGTACGGTCGCGCGTCGAGGAGCTGCTCGAGGACTCGAAGCACTGGACGGGCGGTAAGCAGTGGCTCACGTCGGTGCGGCTGCACGAGATCCTCGTCGGCGAGGGCCATCTCGTCGGCGAGCGGACGGTGCGCGCGCTCGTCTCCGAATGGAAGCGGCAGCGGCGCGAGGTGTTCGTGCCGTTGACGTACAAGCCGGGCGACCTCGCCGAAGTTGACTTCTTCGAGGTCCTCGTTGACGTCATGGGCAAGCGGCAGAAGGCGTGGATGTTCCTGCTGCGCCTGATGCACTCGGGGCGAGACTTCGCGTGGCTCTACGGGCGGCAAGATCAGGTCTGCTTCCTCGACGGGCACGTGCGCGCGTTCGAGCACCTCGGTGGCGTCCCGCACCGCGCGATCTACGACAACCTCAAGCCGGCCGTGACGAAGATTCTCGTCGGCAGCGAGCGCGAGCTGTCGCCGAGGTTCGTCGCGATGGCGAACCACTACCTTGTCGAGCCGTGCTTCGCTCGTCCGAGAACCGGACACGACAAGGGAGGCGTCGAGGCGCGCGGCAAGGGTATCCGTTGGCAGCATCTCGTGCCGATCCCGTCGGGGCCCGACCTCGCGACGATCAGCGGCGAACTGCTCACCCGTCTCGACGCACGCGCCGCGACCAAGCGCGATGTCGAGCGACGCACCGTGGCCGAGCGCTTCGTTGACGAGCAGGCGCGAATGCTCCCGCTGGCTGCGACGCCATTTCGCGCGGCGGTCGTGCATCACCCGCGCGTCTGGCGTCGCAGCCTCGTGCGCGTCGAGGGCGCGTTTTACTCGGTGTGGTCCGAGTGGGCCGGTCTCGACGTACGCGCGTTTGCGGGCGCCGACACGATTGAGATCGTCGGCCCCGACGAGCGCTGCGTCGTGCATCCTCGGGTGCGCGCCGGCAAGAAGCAGATCGACTATCGCCACTACCTGCGCGAGCTGCGGAAGAAGCCCCAGGCGGTCCGTCAGGTCGCCGACGACCTGATCCGCGATCTCGGCGAGCCGTACGGCGCGCTGTGGCGCAGCCTCGTTGACGAGCACGGACCGAAGGACGCGGCCCGGCGGTTCGCCCGAGTCCTTGGTGCGATCGTCGACCTCGGCGAGAACATCGTCTCCGCACGCGTTCGCTCCGCGCTCGCAAGCGGCGAGCCGGTGCTGCTCGCGTTGCATCCGACGGCGCCGATGCCGGCAACGATCTCCGCCGACGTGCTACCCACGGCGCTATCGGGGCACGACGTCGAGGCCGGCTGCGCCGCCGACTACGACGCGCTTCTCCGAGGTGCCGCATGAGCCGCGCCGCGATCGTCGCTGACCTGGTCCGCATGCAGGCTCGGCAGCTGAAGATGCCAGGTCTCGCGCGCGGGTTCGAGGATCTCGCTCGCCACGCGCGTGAGGAGCATTGGTCGCATGAGGACTATCTGCATGACATCCTCGCCGCCGAAATCAACTCGCGCGCCGAGTCAGCAGTGAAGCAGCGCGTTCGCAGCGCCGGCTTCCCCGAGATCAAGACGCTCGACGAGTTCGACTTCGCGATCGCCGACGGAGTCGCACCGGCAAAGATCGCCGACCTTGCGAAGGGCAACTGGATCGACGCCGGCGAGAACGTACTGCTCGTCGGGCCGATCGGAACCGGTAAGACGCATCTCGCGATCGCGCTCGGGATCGAGGCAGCGCGGCAGCGCCGTCGCGTGGCGTTCCACCGCGCCGCGGATCTCGTCTGCGCGCTGATCGAGGCGCGCGACGCGAAAGAGCTGGGTCGCTTCCGCCGCCGCCTCGAGCGTGTTGCTCTGCTGATCGTCGATGAGCTCGGCTTCGTGCCGTTCGACAGCAAGGGCGGCGAGCTCCTGTTCAACGCTCTCGCACAGCGACACGGTCGGCGCAGCGTGCTGATCACCTCGAACCTAGCGTTCGGCGAGTGGCCCCGCGTGTTCGGCGGCGACGAGAAGCTCACCACTGCACTCCTCGATCGCCTCGCCGAGGCCGCGTCCGTGATCATCACAAAGGGCAAGAGCTACCGCATGCGGAAGCGGAAGGCCGACGAGAACAGCGGCGGCGGCGCTGCGACGGCCCACTCGCCCTCCGACTCTCTCGACCCGCCGAAGCCGACCCCGAAGGAGCCCAAGAAGCGTTAGGCTGCTGGCAACCACTGAACAAACGGGTGGATCAGTTTCAGAGTGCCGGAGTGGATCAGTTTCACGGTGCCGGGATCACTTGCCGTCACATCCGAGGCACTACTGTTGTCGATCCGGCTCGGCAACTGGACTCAGTCACCTTCAACAGCTGCGACGACCTGGGCCACGTTCTGGCACGACGACATCGCACGCTTTCTCGTCGCGTATCAGGAGGTCAGCAACGTGTTCACGAGCGGCGCTTCGAAGAACCGCCTCCTGCTCGCTATGCGCGCAGCGATTCTGAAGCCCGCCCGAACTTCTTCTGAAAACAGCTGCGGCTGTTCCCAGGCGGCAAAGTGCCCGCCCTTGGCGAGGGCGTTGAAATGGACGAGATTGTGGTAGGAGCGCTCGGTCCAGCTCCGCGGAGCCTGGTAGACCTCCTCAGGGAAGACGCTCACGGCGGCCGGAACGGAGATGTCGTAGTCGTTGAAGAAGGCGCCCTTGTATTCCACATAGAGCCGAGCGCTGGACACGCCCGTGTTCGTCAACCAGCAGAGGGTGATGTTGTCGAGGATGTCGTCCCGTGTGAGGTCGCCGTAGGGCTCCCCATCGAGAAAGAGTTTCACGATGTGCCCATAGCTGGCCACGTCGTGGTCGATCATCCAGGCGGCAAGGGCGACGGGTGAGTCCGCCAGCCCGTACAGGGTCTGAGGGTGTGCGGCCATCATCAGTTGCGTAGGGACATGCTGGTAAAGGAACGCCATCTGGTCGTATGCCCGCCGTTCCTCGGCCGAGAGACCGACCGGCGGCGGCCCGCCGGACTGAAGCGCCTTGGCGACCTCAGGGGGCGCGGCACCGGAGAAGTTCACATGGATGCCGATCAACTCCGGCGGTGCCTGTTGCGCCATCAGGTTCGTGACGAACCCACCCCAGTCACCGCCTTGCGCCGCGAATCGGCTGTACCCGAGGCGCTTCATCAGCTCCACCCACGCCCGCGCCATGCGAGCGGGGTCCCAACCCGGCGTGGTGGGCTTGCCCGAGAATCCGTAGCCGGCCATCGACGGGATCACCACGTGGAAGGCGTCCGACGCGCTGGCGCCGTGAGCCGTGGGGTTGGTCAGTGGATCGATGATCTTCAGCTGCTCGATGGGCGAGCCAGGCCAGCCGTGGGTGACGATGAGCGGCATGGCATCTTCATGCCTCGACCGGACGTGAATGAAGTGGATGTCCAACCCATCGATCTCGGTGATGAACTGGGGATGAGAGTTCAGTTTCGCCTCGCACCTCCGCCAGTCGTACTCGGTCGCCCAGTACCGCGCGAGCGTTTGAATGAAGGCGAGCTGCACGCCCTGCGAAAAGTCGGCGACAGTTTCTTTCTCGGGCAACCGGGTCGCCACGATGCGCCGCCGCAAGTCGGCCAGGTCAGCTTCCGGAACGTTCACCTGAAAGGGCCGGATCGCCGTTGAGTCCACCACGCCTGCGCGCTTTGTCGTTGTCATCACTGCCTCCTTCGCCGTCAGCGAGTGACTGCGTCTCGACATGACTCAAGGCAAGCAGCGGGCCGCAGCAAGTCATTGGAAACGAGGGAGAACCCGTCGTGACACGACCGGCGAATGTGGAGATAGTGGTGGCTCTGGTGAATCTGAAGAAACCGGTGCGGCTCAGCGAAACTTGAACTGCGTCTTGTTGATACGCAACGCCTTGATGCGATGGTCGAGCGTGGATGGGGGAACGCCGAGCATCGCCGCCGCCCCGGACCGCCCGGCGACACGGCCCCGCGAGGCGGCGAGCGCCGCTTCGATGATCTGGCGCTCGCTCTGGGGCTCCTCTCGAGAGGGCGCGGGCGCAGCCACGAGAGGTCGTCGTCGGGCGGGTTGCTTCGACAGCCAGGACTCATCGACGGCGAAGACACCGCCGGAGCTCAGAATCACGGATCGCTCGATCACGTTCTGCAGCTCACGGATGTTGCCCGGCCAGTCGTAGGTCTGCAGCAACTCCAGCGTCTTCACGTCGATCGACGTGAACTTCTTGCTTGCGCGGGCGCCGTAGCGTCCCACGAAGTACTCGACGAGCATCAAGATGTCGCCTGTCCGTTCCCGGAGCGGCGGCACCTCGATCGGAAACACGTTGAGCCGGTAGAACAGGTCCTGGCGGAAGGTTCCATCGGCCACGGCCGCCGTCAGGTCGCGATTTGTCGCCGTGATGACTCGAGCGTCGACCCGGACCGTCTGTGCCCCGCCGACTCGCTCGAACTCTCGCTCCTGCAGGACTCGCAAGAGCGCGACCTGTGTCTCGTGCGGCAGCTCCCCGACCTCATCGAGAAAGATGGTGCCGCCATGAGCCTGTTCGAAGCGGCCGAGTCGCCGCTGCGTCGCGCCCGTGAAGGCACCTTTCTCGTGGCCAAACAGCTCCGAAGAGATCAGCGTAGGTGCCAGTGCGGCACAGTTCACACTGACGAAGGCACGCCCGGCCCTCCGGGATCGTTTGTGCACGGCGCGCGCGATGAGCTCCTTGCCCGTGCCGGTCTCTCCTGTGATGAAGACCGTCGAGTCGGTCGGCGCCACCTTGGCAATCCGAGACAGCGCGGTCTGCAACGGCTTCGAGGAACCGACGATCTCCTCGAACATCAAGGCGCGGTCAACCTCGTCGCGCAGCGCGAGGTTTTCCCGATAGAGCTGATCCTTGAGCGCCCTGATCTCTGCTTCAGCCCGCTTCTGTTCGGTCAGATCGAACGCGAACGCGACGCCGTCGTTTCCTCGTGCGTCGAACAGCGCGCCGCCCGTCAGCACGGGAACGCGAGTGCCATCCTTCCGGAAGAACTCCTTCTCGTACGGCCGGACCGTCCCCGCCGACTTCAATTCCGCCGTCGCGCGCTCATCCATCTGGCGCCATTCCGACGGTGTCACATCGGTCCAGCGCACACGACCCGAGCCGATGTCTTCACGGCCGTACTGGAGCATGTCGAGAAACGCGTCGTTGGCCTCGAGAATCCGCCCATCGAGACTCCAGATCAGGACCCCGACGATATTGGAATCGACCAGCCTTCGCACCCGCGCCTCGCGCTCCTGGAGGTCGCCATAGAGACGCGTGTTCTCGATGGACATGGCCGCCCCCGAGGCCAGCAACTTGAGGACGGCCATGCGCGCGGGTGTGAACGCGTGCGGCGTCAGGCGGTTTTCGAGATACAGCACCCCGAGCAGTCTGGTCTGCTTGAGGAGAGGCAGGCAGAGCACAGAACATGGATGCTGCCCGCGGATGTACTCGTCCGCCGCGAAGATGTTCTGACCGGACGCATCATGCAGGAGCACGCTCTCCTTGGTCCGGAGGACATACTGAAACACCGAGCTCGGTAGATCCGCGGCGGTGACGCTCGCCTGCCGCTGGACGACGACGACCTGATCGCTGCTGGTCGTCGCCTCCGCCTCGATGCGATGGGTCTCCCCGTGCGGAAGAATCAGGAGGCCTCGCTCGGCGCCTGCGTGCTCGATGGCCGTGCGCATCAGCGTGTCGATCAGCGTCTCCAGGACGATTTCACCCGCTACCGCTTCGGACACCTTGATCACGGTCGTCAGATCGAGTTGCTCGATGGGTGTCTGTATCGTCGCTGTCGCATCGGCGATCGACTCCTCGGCGCCGATCTGCGGATAGAGCTGCTCGAGCTGTCGAACCTTTGCATCCGCTCCCCAGCGGCGATAGCAGGAGCGGGCATCCCGCAGATAGGTCGTCGCGATCTTCGCGAAGCCGCGCGCCGCGTAGAAGCAGCCGGCCCGCTCGTTGGCGATCGCCTCGACGTGGATGAAGCCGTGGGTGTGCGCCGAACGCACGGCCTTTTCATAGAGGTCCTGAGCGTCGAGCACGCGCCCTTCGATCCTCGCGATCTCCGCTCCGACGATCGCTGCGCGGCTCTCGAAGGTCACGGGGTTGTGCTTGGCCCACGTCTCGAGCCGCTCGTGGTGACCGGCCAGCGCGTCGAGGTGTTGCTGCCTCTGGTCTCCAGAGGCGACCTCGTGGGCGCCAGCACGCGCCAGCGCGCCGTAGAATTCGAATTCGGCCGTTTCGAAGTTCGACGGCGCGCTCCAGATGAGACGCTGCGCGTTCAACGCAGAGTCGATGGCAGATGAGTAGTCACCGGCAAGACAGCGTGCCTGCAACTTGCGGACGCTGTAGAAGAACTCGACGAGCGCCAGGTTGCTGTCGCCGGTCAGATGCCGTTCAGTATCGGACTCGCTGTATCCCTCGTGATCCAGCCGCCCGAAGGTCGCGGTCGGTCCGCGGAGCGTCCGTGTCAGCCCGAGCTGGGCGCCGAGGATGCCGACCACGAGACCCAGCTGGGCCTTGCGGCAAAAGGCCAGGCCGCTCTCGACTTCCGCCTGGACTTCCGCGAGAGGCGCTCCGACCGCGAAGCTGAGCGCGATCGATGTGTTGCAGCTGTAACCCACGAACGCGTGGTCGCCAGCCCGATACGCGACGTCGAACGCCCGGCGTACCATCTCGCGGCCGCTGGAAGGGTGTCGCGTCCACGGGATCACGAGCGAACCGAAGCACACGTAGGTGCGCGCTCGATAGCGCGTCAGGCCGCGTTTCTCGACCAGGTCATATCCGAGCTGGCCGAACCGAAATCCGTCCCTGTAGTTGCCGAAGCGCGGTCCTGCAAGAAAAGCCATGAAGACGTAGCCGTAGCACGACGCATCGCAATTGCCGTGTTCGAGGCTGAGACTGACCAGACGACAGACCACGAGTGACGAGAGATTTTCATCGGAGAAGAAGGACGGTGTGACGGCCTCCGAGAAGACGTCCAGCGTGTCGAGGACCTCAGGATCCGTTATCAGTGGCGACCCCACGATGTCTTCGATTTGCCGGCTGCCGAGCTGCGTCCAGATCCGGTCGTACTCGCGCATCGCGTCTTCGCGGGTCGGATGCACCGACCAGTCGGTGCCACCACGGCGGAGCCACTCCAGGAACACCTCGATTGCGCGGTCGCTCCTGTCCCAGTTGGTGTAGAGCATGATCCGCAGGCGCGACGCGACCGTGTCGTCATGACGACTCCGGGCGCGTTCGGCAAGCCGCGAGAGCCGGCCTTCGGCCGCCTGCATGTCCGCGGTGAGCAGCTCGCACTCCGCCGTCAGATGCTCGATCGAGAAAACGAGCTCGTGGTCACGCTGCCAGGTGTCCTCGGTCAGGAGAGCGCTGCCGGCCCTGAGGTACCTGAGTGCCGAGTCGTATGCGGTCGATGACTTCGCACGCCTCGCCGCGATCAGATTCAGGTCTGCAACCCGCTCGCGCTCCTCGACCGAGGCGATGAGGTGCGAGCCGCGATTGAGCTGGTTGACGATCTCGAAGATCGCTTCGTCGCGTTTCTCCGGCGGAGTGTGCGCGGCGAGAAGCATGCCGATGCGCAGGTGAGCCTCGGCGCGCAGCTCCACGGGGATCAGGGAATAGGCTGCCTCTTGCACGCGGTCGTGCAGGAATCGGTACGAGTCCTCCGCACGGAAGATGAGACCCGACCGCACGGCCTCCCAGAGATCGTCGTGCATCTCATCTACCGGGCCCTGACACACCATCCGCAGCATGTCGAACTCTGCACTGTTGCCCATGCAGGCCAGCTGCTGGAGTCCCTTCTGGGTCTCTACCGGCAGGCGACTCAACTTGCCGACCGTCAGCTCGACGACGTTGTCGGTGAAGCCCTTGGCTTCGATGCGAAGCAGGTCCCAGATCCATCGCCCCTGGCCGTAGTCGAACGTGAGCAGGCCCTCGTCCGCCAGGGCCGAGATGAACTGGATCGCGAAGAACGGGTTGCCCCTGGTCTTCTCGTGAATCAGTGTGACCAGCGGATCGGCGCTCTCGGGCCGACAGTGCAGGGAGTGCACGACCAGCTGGCCGAGATCGTCGCGACCGAGCGGGGTGAGAACGATGTCTTGCACCGCCGCTCCGCCCTGGCGAATCGCATCGAGCTTGCGGACCAGTGGGTGGGTGGCGGTGACCTCGTTGTCCCGATACGCGCCGATGAGCAGCAGGTGCTGCAGATCGGCCTCGGTCAACAGATGTTCGAGCAGATCGAGCGTGGCTGCGTCCAGCCACTGCAAGTCGTCGAGGAAGAGCGCCAGCGGATGCTCCGGTCGCGCGAACACGCCGATGAACCGCCGAACGACCAGCTGAAAGCGTCTCTGCGCTTCCGTGGGTGGGAGCTCGGGGACCGGTGGTTGTTCCCCGATCACGTGCTTCAGCTCCGGGACGAGATCAACCATCAGCAGCCCGTTGGGCTCCAGCGCCTCACGAAGCGCGTCGCGCCACCTGCGCAGGTCATCCTCGTTCTTGCTGAGCAGCGGCCGGACAAGGCTCTGGAACGCCTGCGCGAGCGTCGCGTACGGAATGTCGCGCTTGTACTGGTCGAACTTGCCGGAAGCAAACAGGCCGCGCGGAGGGACGAGCGGCTTGTGGAGCTCGTTGACGACCGCGGATTTGCCGATACCGGAGTATCCGGAGACGAGCACCAGCTCCGGCCGTCCGCCCGCGACGATGCGATCGAACGCCGCGAGCAGGGCGTCGACCTCACGCTCCCGGCCGTACAGCTTCTCGGGGATCATGAGGCGATCCGAAATGTCGGACGCGCCGGACGTGAAGACGTCGATGGATCCTCGAGACTCCCACTGGGACAGGCACCGCCGCAGATCGCTCTCGACGCCCGCCGCCGTCTGATATCGCTCCTCGGCCGTCTTCGAGAGGAGCTTCATCGTGATCCCGGAGACCGCGGGCGGCACGCTCTCGAGCCGCTCGCTGGGTGCGACCGGTTGCCTCGCGATGTGACAATGCACCCATTCCATGGGCTCGGAGGCCGCGAACGGAAGGGAGCCGGTCAGCATCTCGTAGAACGTGACTCCCAGCGAGTAGAGGTCACTGCGCGAATCGATGGAGCGGTTCACGCGCCCGGTCTGCTCCGGTGCCATGTAGGCGAGCGTTCCAGCGATGAACTCGGGAGGTTCGGGCGATTGACGCTCGCGCGGGAGGCGCGACGTGATGCCGAAGCCCGTGAGCCAGACGCGGTCAGTTGCGGAGTCCACCAGCACATTGGCGGGCTTGAGGTCCTTGTGGATCAGCCCGCGTCCGTGCAGCTGACCGACTGCGCCGGCCAGCGCCACGGCGATGCGGAGGAACTGTCCGATCTCCATGGGCTGCCGGACGAGGCGATCGAGAGGCTCACCGCCTGTGTAGTCGACCACGAGCATCGTCTGCCCGCGTTCGTGCACGAGCGCCAGAGGCCGCAGCGCCCAGGCACCATCCAGGTAGCGCTGAAGTCCGTGCTCGTGCGTGAGGCGATTGACGCTCTCGAGGGTCGGATGCTCGGAGCCGGAAGGGATGGGTATGAAGGCGTGCGTCTCGCCATCGACGTCATCCCGCCACAGTCGAACAGAGGACACGCCCGGCCTCTCGCCAGAGCACTTCCAGGGAGTCGTTCTCCCAACCAGCCCCCAACAAGACGGAAGCCTGCATCTGTCCCCGTCTCCTCCTCCCGTCCGCCTGCCGACTCTAGGCCCGGGCGCACGTCGAGGGACAGGCCCGAATGGTACCGGCGGCAATCCTGTCGCCTTGACCGGCTCCACTTCCGGCACACCCGAACAATCGCAACTCTATACACGTCACCGGCCGACGCCAGGTCGGTCACGCCCCTCCCTGACTGGCCACGTCCTGGAGGGCTGCGAGCTGCGCGCGCAGGTTGGCCAGCTCGGCCTCCAGCTTCTGGTCCGCTCGCGCCTCGGAGGCGAAGCGGGCGAGGTCGGACCGGTGCGCGGCGGCGAGCTGGTCCGAGAGCAGCAGCAAGAGGATCGTCACCGCCTCGGCGCGGTCCGGGCCGACCGCCGCGAGCATCTGAGGAAACGAAGCGAGCGCCCGCACCGCCGAGCGGGTGGCCGCCAGCGCGTCCCGGTGGGCCGGGCTGTCCGGTTCCCGCATGCCGAGGTGCGACACGAGCGGCGCGAGCGCGAGCGCGAGCTCCGCGAGCTCCGCCTCCGGCCCGAGCTCGCCCGCGACCGCGACGAACCGGCGCGCCAGCCCCTGCAGGTCGTCGCCCGCGCAGAGCAGCGTGAAGCCCAGCGAGCTGCCCGCGTCGCGCGCGCGAAGCTCCATCCACCCCCGCATCTTTCCTGTCGTCGGATCGACAGGCCGCATCGCGCGCCAGAGCTGCTCGGCGGAGATCCAGTGCGGCGGGTACTTGAATCGCGCCACGTCGAGGACGAGCGCCAGATCGCGCGCCGCGTGATAGCCGCCCATGGGTGAGAAGTGCCCGCTGCCGGTCTGGCCTACCGCGCTCCGATCATAGGAAGCCACGACCACGAACTCCCCGCGTGAGGCGGCCGCCAGCGCAGCGCGCCAGCCCGCCACGTCCTCGTCCGGGCGACGAAGCGCGACGTCCGCGCCGTTGCACCGCGCCAGACAGGCGAGCTCGTCCAGACTCAGCCCGCGCCGGCGGATCTCGTCGAGTGACACGCAGCAGTCGAGCAGATCCTCGGCGAACCAGCGCCACGGGCCTTTCCACAGCCGGCCCGGGTCGATCGCGAGCGCGTTCAGAGCCACGACCAGCGAGCCAAGGCCGCAGAAGCTGGGGTCGTTCTGTGTGTGAAACTGCTCGGCGAGCGGGAAGTAGCCATCCATGCCGCCCGCGGCCAAAGCCTCCGCGAACAGCTGCCGTCCCTGCGCGGACGAGAACGCGATGACGTCGGCAGGCAGCGGGCGGCGGTAGAGCGTATCGATCATGTCCGGCATGTCCGGAAACTCTACGCGCGCGGCCGATGTCCCACGTTCCCGGGCCCGGCGAACGAGCCGATTTCGAGCCCATAGGCCACCTCGCGCCGCGCCCCCCGGTGCGCGGGGCGGACCGCCGGGATCGCCCCGATCGCCCGGCTTGCCTGCCCGCCCGCCGTTCGGCGTCCGTGGCTGCCGGTGATGGGCGAGTTTCACTACTCGCCACCCGGCCGACGAATGGGCGAGCTGCATCGTCACCGTGCAGTGAGGACGATGTGTCGGTGCCGACCCAGCCCTCGGGAGCGGGGGCGGCAACTTGACGCGGAAATCCGGCTGCTTTCGGCATTCGCACGGCCGCGATTGACGTCTATCTGACCTTGCGCCAGAGTCCGGCCCGATGGATCCCGCCCACGCCATTCCAGACGCCGAGGAACCGGTCAAGAAGGTCGCCCGCGAGCGCCAGCCGCTCGCAATCGACGGCGGCCCCGCGGTGCGCACCACGCCGTTGCCCGGGGCCTATCCAGGCGCGCACCTCATCGGCAAGGCCGAGGAGCGCGCGGTCCTCGAGGTGCTGCGCTCGAAGTCGCTGTTCCGCTACTACGGCCCCGACGTGCAGGGCAAGGTGACCGCGTTCGAGAAGGCGCTGTCGCTGAGGCTCGGCCGCCGCCACACCCTGGCCGTCAATTCGGGCACGAGTGCGCTCAAGTGCGCGCTGCACGCGGTAGGGGTCGGCCCCGGCGACGAGGTGCTGGTGCCTGCCTACTCGTACGTCGCCAGCGCCGACGTGGTCCTGTCGCTCGGCGCGACGCCCGTGTTCGTGGAGATCGACGACAGCTTGACCCTCGACCCGAGCGACCTCGAGGGCAAGATCACGCCGCGGACCCGGGCGGTCGCGCCGGTGCACCTGTTCGGCGTCACCGCCGACATGGAACCGATCCTCGAGATCGCGCGCCGGCGCGGAATCCGGGTGGTCGAGGACGCCGCCCAGTCGCTCGGCGGGAGCTACCGGGGCCAGCCGTCGGGCACGCTCGGCGACATCGGCATCACCAGCTTCCAGCTCAACAAGGTCATCACCTGCGGCGAGGGCGGCGCGGTGTTCACCGCCGACGACGCACTGTACGAGCGTTCAATCCGCCTGCACGACCACGGAAACGTACGCGGCCAGGGGGGAGTGGTCACCCTCGGCGAAGGCTTCCGCATGAGCGAGCTCCATGGTGCGGTGCTGGTGGCGCAGCTCGATCGGCTCGACGACATCATCGGGCGGCTGCGCGCCGCCAAGCAGTTCCTCTGCGACAGGCTGGCCAAGGTGCGCGGGATCGAGCTCGCGCGGGTTCCGGATCCAGCGGGCGACGCCGCCGCCGGTCTGGTCTTCTTCGTCGCCGATGCCGAGCGCGCCGTGCGCACCGTCGCCGCGCTCGAGGCCGAGGGCATCCGGGCCATGCGCAACTACGGCGGCAAGACGCTGTACGGCCAGCCGGCAATCGTCACCGCCGGCCTGGGCCAGCCCGGACTGTGCCCGAAGAGCGAGGAGCTGGTGGCGCGGACGATCTTCCTCGGCCTCACCACGACCTTCTCCAGGCGCGACCTCGGCGACATCGTCACGGCAGTGCGCAAGGTCGCGCGGGCGATCCTCTGAGCGGATGACCCGGTGGAAGGGGTGGCGACGGAGGCGACGCCTCACCGGCGCGAGGGGGACAATCGGATGATCGAATCGGACGATTCCCGCCGCTTGCCTGCGCGCTGCGGCGTCGGCGGCACCCGCGGCGAGATTCAGGGCCGCAGGTGGAAGCTCGGGCCGTCCGGGCGTGAAGAGCCACGTGTCGAACAGCTCGTCGAGCTCGCGTCCGGACACCTCCTCGGCGAGCGCGATGAACTCCGCCGTGGTGGCGGTGCGCGCGCGCTCGGTCCACCGGCGCAGGATGCCGAAGAAGTCGTCATCGCCGACGGTGCGCCGCAGCTGGTGCAGGGTCATGGCTCCCCGGCCGTAGACCGCGAAGTCGAAGGTGGCATCGGGCCCCGGATCGCCGATGACGACCTGCCAGAACGGGTCCGCGGGATCGAAGAACTGGTAGAAGTCATCGAAGATGAGGTCGGCCGGCGTGCCTTCGTGCTCGGCCCACAGCCACTCGGTGTAGGTGGCGAAGCCCTCGTTCAACCAGATGTGCTGCCACCCATGCAGGCGCACATGGTCGCCGACCCACTCGTGAGCGAGCTCGTGCACGATGCCACCGATCCCGCCACCTTCAAAGTTGAAGAAGAGGGACGGGTAGATCGGCCGGGTCTGGTTCTCGAGCGCGAAGCCGATCTGCGGGCTGTCGTGGATGATCGCGCCGGCGTCCCGGAACGGGTAGTCGCCGTACAGGCCCTCCTCGAACGCGATGACCTCGCCCTGCCGCGCCAGCGTCCCGCGCGCCACGTCGCCCACCGCGAGGGGAAGGTTGCCGGGGCCGGCCACGTACCAGTCGTTCTCGTTGATCGTCTCGGCGGGAGGAGCGCCCGGCACCTGCCATCCGCCGGTATCGCCACCCTCGAACGACGTCGTCCCTTCGCCGGTCGCGAACGCGATGTCGTCGACTGCCACGCCGGCGAACCGCAGGGCCTGGTCGTTGGCGTACGAGAGCGAGATCTCCACCTCCTGCCCGGCGTAGCGGGAGGAGATCGATGCGCCACTGTTCCCAGCCGTCGCTCGTGCCGCTGGCTGCCCACCACTCGCCGGTGAGGCCGGTCGGCAGACAGAGCTCCGGGGCGTCCTCGTCGAACGTGAGATAGTTGAGGGCGAACGGGTGGACGGACGGCAGCGAGCAGAAGCCGGGGACCGACTGCCGCGCAAAGCCATCCACGTCGGGTAGCGTCGTCCACGCGTCGCTGCCGACCACGTGTGCCTCGACGAAGAAGAAGTCGAAGTCCGGCTCTGTCTCGCGATCGACGTGGAAGCTGAGCTCGCCGCCGGTCGCCGGGACCGCGATGGTGCGAGTGATCCGCGTCCACAACAAGTCGGCCCGCCCCGTCGCGGCCACGTTCTCGCCGGTCCTGGGCGTGACCGGGGGCACCAGGAGATCATCGTCGATGGCATCGACGAAGAGGAGGCCCTGGTCGCGATACTCGTCAACCGTGTAGTGGCCCATGGTCCAGCCGACCAGGTACGGCGCCATCGGCTCGCGCGCCCGCCACCGCCAGGTCGTCAGTCCATCGCGCGTGTGCTTGTCGACCAGCCGGCCGACGGCGACCACGTCGAGGTCCTCCGGCCCGGTGATGTCGAGCGTGAAGCTGGCGGCGTCGCGCGGGTGATCGTTCACCGGGAACCACTTGGCCGCCACCTGCGGCTCTCCCACCACCAGGGCGCCGTCATCGGTATGCAGGAAGCCACCGCCGCCGGGCGGACCAGTGGTCACCGGCTCGGGGATGCCGTGGTAGCGGACGACTGACCGGAAGCGGGCGCGCTTGCGAATGCAGCGCGCCGGCGTGATCGACAGCTCGCCTCCATCGCGGCTCCAGGTCGCGCCACGCCCGTCAACCTTCGCGGTGTCCACCGTGAGTCCGTCGAGATCCAGGTTGAAGCGCGACAGATCCTGCTTGGCTCTGGCCGTGATCGTGGCCTCTCCTACCAGCTCATCGCTCGCCGGGTCGTACGTGACGCGGAGGTGATAGGTCTCGACGTCGTATCCGCCGTTCCCCGAGCCCGGGTAATACGGATCGCCGATGCCGGAAGCGCCGGGCTCACCGTCGCAGCGCCCGTGTCCCGAAGGCGCTTCGCCTTCCGACTCGTCGAGCCCGATATCGGAGCCAGCCGCGCCATCGACCGAGCCGCCATCGCCTCCACATCCAGCTACGCCCAGGCCCACCACGAGCCATCGCTCGAGCAGTCGTCCACAGGATGTCCGCATGGTCCCCTCCCCTCCCCATTGCTGACGACGAACGACGAAAACCTTCACGGAGAGCTAGCTCTCTGTCAGCGAAGTCCGCTCGCAGTGTCAGGTGTGCGGTTGTTTTCCAGTGAAACGCTACACAGGCCGGGCGACAGTTCCATCGCTCGTCTTCCGACGCTGCGACAGGGGGCCGTGGCTGCCGGTGACGATGAAGTCGCAGCGCCCTTCCTCGGCGCGGCGGCGCAGGCCCTCGGCAGACGAGGACTCGATCGCAACGAAGCGCACCCGCTTGCGCAGCTCCGGCTGGCCGGCAAGCAGGCGCTCCTTGCGCCTCGACATGGTCGGCTTGCGCGTTGCGATGTGACCATCTGCCCGCCGGGAGAGCACCACTCTACGGCCGCCGGCACGACGGGTCTCACGGCCGCGTGGAGGGTCGCCGGCCCACGCTCAGGTTCGCCACGAGCGGGATGGGATGCGGTCCGGGGCCGACCTGCGCCCGCAACCGGGTGAGCAACTCCGCGCCCACCTCGGCCCAGCGGTCGCCGAGCCGCTCGCGGAGCGCGGCCACCGCCGGATGGACGCGGGACAGATAGTCGACGAACGCCTCCGTCAACGGCATCTCCATCGACGTGGCGAATTCCGAGACCTCCACGTCGATGAAGCCGCCCTGCTCCATCACCGCGCGACACTCCTCCCGATCGGAGGGTGCGACCACCGGCTCGGGGGCGGCGCCGGGCGCGATCTCGTCGAGGATGGCGTACGCGGCCTGGCGAAGCGGGCGCCGCTCGGCCGCCACCCAGCTGGTCACCACCGCTCTCCCGCCGGGGCGCAGCACCCGCGCCAGCTCGGCGAGCCCGGCCGCCGGCTCGGGAAAGAACATCACACCGAAGAGGGAGAAGCCGGCATCGAACGAACCGCCGGCGTAAGGCAGCGCCATGCCGTCGCCGACGACCGCCGCGACCTCGGGCGCCCCGGGGCGGGTGCGCAGTCGCGCGATCATCACCGGTGAGTAGTCGATGGCGCTGACCCGCAGCCCCTGCCGCGCCGCCAGGTGGGCCAGCGTGCCCGGCCCGCAGGCAACGTCGACGATCCGCCCGCCGCGCGGAACCGCCGCCAGGCGGAGCGCCTCCGTTGCGAAGCTCTCGACCAGCGGGACGGCGCTGGTGACGTAGGTGTCGGCGACGCGGTCCCAAGCCGCCGCCGTCTCGACGAAGCCCATGCCCTGGTTTCTCCGATGGGCCGCGTCGTCACTGCCAGTGATTGCATTCGGTGACCGTGCAATCGCTCTCGACGATCCTGTTCCTCTCAGTGATTTGGTCCGTCAACATCGTCGTGTTGAAAATCGCAGTACAGTTGCTGAAGGCGTGGTTAGAGGCCTCCTCTCGCGAGTTGCCTGCACCCATGGCGTCGATCGGGCCGTCGTTCGCGAACGTAGCGACGGCCTTGCATGACCATGAGCTACCGCCACCGCCGCCACCGCCACCGTCGCCACTGTCGCCACCGCTGCTGTCGCTGTCGCCATCGCCGCCGTATCCCGACGCCGAGCCTTCATCGACGAAGTCGTCCGTATCGTCGTGCGACCCCGGATCGTCGTACGCCGCCCCGGGTTGCTGCTGCCCCTGCGACCCGGGCTGCGACTGCCAGTCTCCGTTCGGAGGGACACACGCGGCACTCCAGCAGACGGCTACGAATAGACAGCCCTTGAACAGTGCAGAGAACATCGCGCCTCCGATGGTCTTCGAATTATCGCCGGCGAGATCTGATTGGCTGGACGTAGTTTTCATGTCTCTCTGGGTACAAACGGCCTCTCGTGGCACTTCGTCACGCGGTACGTAACCATGCAGAATGCCAGCGCGTCGGCTGAGCCGCGAGCGCAGCCGTGTCCCATCGACGATCACCGTGGGAAACGACGAGATGGACTGGGTTTCGCCGCGAGTGCCTTCTTGCAGGCCGCTTGGCTCGTGTAGAACGACGGGCCGCTCCCCGGAAATACCTCGATCAAGCTCCGGTTGCTGACCACCCGGTTCAGCGCCGTGAGGTCCTGGGCCACCGGATCAGGCGGGCAGGGGTCGCAAGTTTGGCGCTGGCCCATGGAGCTGTAGCCATGGGGGCCGGGGTCGGGCACCTGGGTGAGGAGCGGCGTGCACGAGCGGCAGACCCGCGTCGTGCCGTCGGAGCAGGTCCGCGTCTCCTCGTGGGGCCCGCAGCGCACCGAATAGCTCACCGGGGTCCCGTCGTAGCGGATCACGCCGCGCCCGACCTCGGACAGGAGCGGGTCGGATTCCGAGCTCGCATACCCCAGTTCGTCGCGCCCGGAGCGAGCCTCATGGTCGTTGAAGTCGACCCCGAGGCGCAGGATCTCGTAGTCATCCGCCAGGTCCGGGCTGGCCTCGCGCCCGTCGAGGGATACGCGCGTCACCAGCGAGCCGTCCTCGAGGATCACGGGGAGCGGCATGCATGGCTGCGGCTGCTTCCTGGCCAGGCCCAGCGTGAGCTTGGGGGCGAAGAGCGTGAGCCGCCCTTCGTGCATGTTGACCTTGCTGAAGTCGGCGGTGTCCGGACGAGGCCTGAGCTTGGACAGCTCGGGGACGAGCGACAGCGCCCACGCCCAGCTCTCGTCGGCGGTCTTCCCCGCAAGCGGGTCGGGCGGCGGCGTCGGCGTCAATCCCGGCGGGCGCACCGGCGCGGGCGCCGGCGGTTCCGATGCGGGCTCCGGCGCGAGCGAGTCGGGGGACTCGCGCCGCGCCTCGTCGGGCGTTTGTCGTTCGCTCGCGCAGCCGGCGGCGAGGAGGAGGACCAGCGTGGTTCGTCGCATCTACACTCCACCTCACTCTTCTCTATTTGCTTCGCGTCGTCAGTGCCACAAATTGCATTCGGTGACCGTGCACCCGCTCACGGCTTGCTGTTCTCACAGGTACAAACGGTACCTCGTGGCATTCCGTCACGCGAGACTGCGGACCTGACGTGTCAACGTTCGACGTAACGACGACCGCCTCTCGGCCACCAGCGGGAGCCAGGCTCTCCGCCTGGGACATCGTGTGATCGTGCTCTTCGTTCTCGCTGCGTGCGGCGGCGGTGGAGGTCCCGAAGCGCCGGAGCTCGGCGTCGCGTGGACGCGCGTCGTCGAGAGCGTTCCGTAGGAGTCGCCCGGCCAGTCGCATCTCCGGCGGGTCGTCGCCGCCCATGAGGACGCGCTCTGGATCGTCACCCCGTCGGGCGAGGTGTGGACGTCGCCCGATGGGATCTCGTCGGCGCCGACCGGGATCGCCGTCGTCCTGCCGTTCGACGACCGGCTGGTTGCGATCGGTGACGACCGTGTCGTACGCACCAGCGACGACGGCGCGAACTGGGCAGAGCTCCCGAATCCATGTGAAGGAGTCGAGCCGCCGACGGCGTTCGCGCGGGACGCTAACTACCTGACCAGCGACGAGCTGCGCGAGGTGCTCGCGTTCGTGGAGGAGAAGGCGCCCGAGTGGTATCCGGCGGTCATCCTCGACGCGTTCACGGGTCTCCGCTGGGGGGAGCTGAGGCGAGCGTGCGCGGCCATCAAGACCGGCCGCAAGGTGACGCCGCACGGCTTCCGGCACACGCTGAACGACCTGCTCCGCCGCGACGCGCGCGCCGAGGTGACGCGCGCGATCATCGGGCACTCGACCGAGCGGATGACCCACCACTACAGCCACGTGGACGAGGAAGAAAAGCGCGCGGCCGTGGCCCGCGTCTTCGAGGTGGTCCGCGGCGGAAAAGGGGTGGAAAAGGGGTGGCGGCGCGCCAACGAGCTCCCGATCGTCCCGCGACCCGAAAACGAAAAACCCTGCCTTTCGGCAGGGTTGATCCTGGAGGTGCCACCCGGATTTGAACCGGGGATGGAGGTTTTGCAGACCTCTGCCTTACCGCTTGGCTATGGCACCAGGTCCCTTTCGGGAGCCGGATGGGTTTACCAGAGCATCGGGCGCAGCTCGCAACCCCGTGACGCTACTCGTGCGCGGCCAGGTACATGGTGCTGCCCTCGCGGTAGACGAGGACCACGAGGCGCTCCCGCGCGGCGCGCGCCTGGCTGCGCAGGCTGGTCGCGGAGGTCACGGGCTGGCGGTCGAGCTCCATCAACACGTCGCCCGGGCGCAGGCCCAGATGCTCGGCGGGGCCGCCCGGTGTGACCTCGGTGACGACGGCGCCGGTGGAGATGCGCGGCGGAACGGCCAGGCGGCGGCGCAGTGGCGGGGTCAGATCCGCGACCGCCAGGCCGCTCAGCTGGCCTTCCGGCGCCGCGGGGTCTGTCTTGCGACCCGGGCCGGCGGCCGGCGTGTCCTTGGTCGCGGGGCTCGTCCTTCAGGGTCCCGAGCTGGGCCTGGACCGTGCGGGTCTTGCCGTCGCGCACCACCTCGAGCGTGGCCTGGCTGCCCGGGGCCAGCGCAGCCACCTCGTTGCGGAAGTGCGACGACGAGTCGACCTTGCGGCCCTCGATCGAGCGGATGACGTCGCCGCGGACCAGGCCGGCCTTCTCGGCCGGGCTGCCCTCGGTGACGTCGGCGACCAGGATGCCGGCGCGCTCGCCGAGGTCGAGCGCCCTTGCCAGATCGCGATCCAGGTCCTGCACCGCCACGCCGAGGAAGCCGCGCACGACGCGGCCGTGCCCGCAGCAGGCTCTTCATGATCGATCCGGCCATGGCGCTGGGGATGGCAAAGCCGATGCCCATCGATCCGCCGGTGCCGCTCAGGATGGCGGTGTTGATGCCGATCAGCTCGCCGCGCATGTTGACCAGCGCGCCGCCCGAGTTGCCCGGGTTGATCGCCGCGTCGGTCTGGATGAAGTCCTCGTAGTCCACGATGCCCAGGCTCGAGCGGCCGGTGGCCGACACGATGCCCATGGTCACGGTCTGGCCCACGCCGAAGGGGTTGCCGATGGCCAGGACCACGTCGCCCAGACGCATCTCGCGTCGAGTCGCCGAGCGGCAGCGGCTCGAGGTCGGTGACCTTGCCCTGGATGCGCACGACAGCCAGGTCGCTGCGCGTATCGGCCCCTACCACCTTTCCGTCGAGCTCGCGTCCGTCTTGCAAGGTGATCTCGACCTGGTCCGCCTTCTCCACCACATGGGCCGAGGTCAGCACCACGCCGTCCGCGCTGACGATGACGCCCGAGCCCAGGCTGCTCAGTCTCGCGGTCCGCGGGCATGTCGGGCCCCCCGCGAGGCCCGAAGAACTCGCGCAGCATCGGATCGCGGAGCTGCTTGCGCTGCTCGGTCACGTCGACCCGGCGAGTGGCCGACAGGTTGACCACGCTGGGCACGGCCCGCCCGGCCACGTCGGCCAGCGTGGCGCTGGATCCGTCGGCGGCCGCCTGGGCGAACGCGGGCGAGGCGGCGAAGGTTGCCCGCATCATCGACGCGGGTGATTTCGCGGCGGGTGACTTCTCGGCGCGCTGGTCATCGGACGGCACCGTCGGTGAGCAGGTGGCGCCCAGCACCACGCCGGCTCCCAGCAGCGCCACGCCCGGCCAGCGCGAGCTGCGCCGGTCGTCATCTCGCGCCTCCTGTTCGCGAGACCTATTCGGGCTCCGATCGGCGATCGCATCTGAAGTCGTTCACGAGCACGCCGGATCGGAGTCGCAACCGCCGCGCCTGGCGGGAATCCCAGCCATCTCGGCGCTGTAGCGGAGAGTCGCACGAGGCAAACCGCCTCAGCGTGGCGACGTGGCACAGGGAGGCCGCGTGACCAACCCGCGTCCGCCAGGCCCGCTGAGGCTGGCATGCCGCCTGCTACTTCACGGACCAGGGAGGCAGGGGTACGCATGAGGGTCCAGATCACGCTCGCCATCACCGCCGCGCTGGCGCTCCCCGCGCAGCGGCTGCAGGGACGAAGGAAGACCGCGCCGAGAAGACGGCGAAGGTCATCGACGAGACCCGCGACGAGGCGGCCGAGACGCGCGCCAACATCCAGGACAAGCAGGAAGAGCTCGCGCGAGATCAGCGACGATCAGCGGGAGGCCGCGTCGGAGCGCGGCGAGTTCATCGCCTCCACCGAGAAGACGCTGCAGGACCTCGACCGCCAGATCCAGGAGGTGAAGGGCGAGGTGCAGAAGCGCGGGTCGGAGCTCAAGGGCGAGGCCCGGCGCGAGATCGACCAGAAGCTGGTGGATCTCGAGAACGCGCGCGCCGAGGCGCAGACCGCCTTCGATCGCTTCCGCCAGGCCACCTCGGAGCAGGCGGCGCCGTCAGGCAGCAGACCGAGGCCTCCCTCCAGCGCGCCCGCTCCGCCTACGACGACCTGCGCGGCCGTGTGGGCGATCGAGGACAAGGATCCGGACATGAGCGGGAGCGAGGAGGAGCCGAACCCGGCCGTGCCGCCGCCCTCCGAGACCGGCGTCGAAAAGAAGTAACGCCGCCACCCGGGCGCGCATCCACTATCGAGGACCCGGAGCACGCTCGCCAGTCGACCAGGAACACCCCAAGAAAACGTTTCAAACGCGAAAGCGGCGCCACCTCGCCCCCTACCCGATCGGCCCGCTATCGCCTCCTGCACCGGGGCGGCGCCGTCCAGACCGGAACTGGACGGTGCCGCCGCCGGATGGCAGGGTTGTATCGCGTCGGCGGCGGCGGAGCCGTTTCGGCCCGGATACGCGAACGCCATCGCGCCGGTGATACCCTCGGCGAATGCGACGTCGAGACGCGCTCAAGAGCATCGGGACGCTGGCGGGAGCGGGGGCTGCATCGCGCCTGCTGGCCGGCTGCGGCGACAACCTGAGCGCCGCGGGCGGCCGTGACGCCGCCGGCACCCAGCCCGACGCCGGCGGAGGCGAGCCGGACGCGGCGCCTCCCCAGGGCATCACCACCATGGTGATCGTGATGATGGAGAACCGCTCCTACGATCACTACCTGGGCGCGCGCGCGCTCGAGGGCCTGGGCGGCGACGGCCTGACCGCCAAGATGTTCAACCCGGACGTGGACGACTCGCCGATCGCCGTCTACCGCGAGACCGACTACTGCGTGGCCGATCCGCCGCACGGCTGGGACGCGTCGCGCGTGCAGATGAACGGCGGCGCCAACGACGGCTTCCTGCGCGCGTACCGCGCAGGCGCACGACGGAGAGAAGCTCCTGCCCTACGTGATGGGCTACTTCGGGCGCGAGGACATCCCCTTCACCTGGGCGCTGGCCGATCAGTACGCCTCGTGCGACCGCTGGTTCTCGTCGGTGCTGGGGCCGACCTGGCCCAACCGCTTCTACCTCCACTCCGGGCAGTCGGGCGGCCGCATGAACAACGCCTTCCAGCACGGCCGACTGGCCCGCGGTCCAGCACCGGCTCAACGACGCCGGCATCCCGTGGGCCTACTACTACGTCGACCTGCCGTTCGTGGCGCTGTTCCGCAGATCTACCGGCCCAGGGCTTCATCAAGCAGTTCACCGGCAACTTCTTCGACGACGCCGCGGCCGGCACGCTGCCGCCGGTCACCTTCATCGACCCGGGCTTCACCGACAACGGCAACGACGATCACCCGCCGCACCACCCGATCCGCGGCCAGGCGTTCCTGGCCTCGATCTACGCCGCGCTGGCCGCGTCGCCGCAGTGGAACAACTCGCTCCTGGTCATCACCTACGACGAGGCGGGCGGCTTCTTCGATCACGTCGCGCCGCCGCTGGCGGCCGACGACCGCGCCGAGGCCGGCTTCGATCAGCTCGGCTTCCGCGTGCCCACGGTGGTGGCCGGTCCGTACGTCAAGCAGGGTCACGTGAGCTCGGTGGTGCGCGACCACACGTCGGTCCTGGCCCACCTCGGCGGCATGCTCGGCCTCGAGCCGCTGACCGCGCGCGTGGCCGCCGCGGCCGACCTGAGCGAGCTCATCGATCAGGATCGGCTCGCCGCGCTCGATCCGGCGCCCCCGGCCGAGATGCCCGCCATCGAGGTGGACGAGTCGACGATCGAGGGGGAGTGCTCCGGCGCCAAGGAGCTGACCGATATCGAGAAGCTCGCCAACACCGGCTTCTTCGCGCCCGGGCTCGACCAGCGCCACCGCGGCCGCGCCATGCTCTACGAGATCGGCGACGCGCTCGAGCGGCTGAACGCGGGCCGCATCCGTCGCGGCCGCTAGCGCAGGCCGGCAGCCGCGCCGTCTCGGCCCGCCGCGCAAGGTCCGTCACACCTGTGCTACGGTCGCCGAGGCCGCGCGCGGAGAGGTGTGTCGGATCCCGGCGCGAGGAGGGAATGATGATTCGACGCTTCGGCCCCACGCTCGCCGCGACCGTGGTCGCGCTGTCGGTCGCCGCGACCGCCGGCGCGCAGGAGAAGCGGCCCCGCCGGCCCGCTCCCCCGACCCGGCCGGCCCCGCCGTCTCCAGCCGGACCCACTCCGGCGCCGTGGCGCCGGTCATCCGCCGCATGTCCCGCCATCCGGCCCCCCGGGCCAGCGCGTGGAGCTGTCCGGCCGCGGCTTCGATCGCGGCGACGTGCTCACCATGGCCGGCCGCTCGCTGTCGGTGGCCGAGTGGACGCCGGAGCGTCTGGTGGTCGTGATCCCGGACGGCGCGCGCACCGACTACATCGAGCTGTCGCGGCCCAGCGGCGAGCGCGCGCGCAGCCCGCAGCGCTTCCGCGTGCTGCCGCAGCGCCCGGTCGTCGCGCGCTTCAGCCCCGAGAGCGGGCCGCCCGGCACGCGGGTCCGCATCTCCGGGTCCGGCTTCGGCCCGGCCGACCGGGTCTCGTACGGCTCGACGCCGACGCCGGTGCTCGGCCGCGGCACCGGCTGGGTGGACGTCGAGGTGCCGCGCCGCGCGACGCGCAGCGATCACTTCCAGGTGCGCGGCGCGGCCGGCGTGGGCAGGTCGCCGCAGCCGTTCGCGCTCGATCTGCCGCACGGTGGCGACCGGCTTCTCCCCGCGCCGCGGCGCGCCCGGCACCCAGGTCGACGATCCGCGGCAAGAACTTCCGCGACGGAGACTGGGTGTCGCTGGCCGGCAAGCGCCTGCCGATCGTTCGCCTGACCTCGCGGCGCATCGGCGTGACCATCCCGATCGGATCGCGCGAGCGGCGAGATCGCGGTCGGCCGCGACCGCCACGAGACGCCGCCGCTGGGCCGCTTCGAGGTCTTCTACCCGCCCACGCTCACCGCGTTCACGCCGACCCGCGGCGAGCCGGGCACGCGCGTCACCATCAACGGCACCGACCTGGCCGGCGCCGAGGTGTACTACGGCCGCGAGCGCCTGGCGGTGCGATCGCGCTCGGGCGACACGCTCGCTGGTGGTCGAGATCCCGCGCGCCGCGCGCGACGACCGCTTCCGCGTCGTCACGCGGGCCGGCAGCGCAGAGTCGAACCAGGCGTTCCAGGTCCAGTACTACACGGTGATCGTCGACGCCAGGCCGCGCTCGGGCGTGCCCGGCACGCCGGATCGTGCTGCGCGGCCGCCACCTGGACAAGGCGGACGACTTCTTCGTCGGCTCGGCCCGCCTCGAGCTGGTCGCGCGCGACAACAGCACCGCCACCTGCCGGGTGCCGGAGGGAGCGCGCAGCGCGCCGATCGCGTGGACGAGCTTCGGCCGGCGCGACCAGACCGACGTGGCGCTTCGACGTGCTGTCGGCGCCGGTCATCTCGCAGTTCCAGCCCACCGTCGGGGCCGGCCGGCGCCGAGATCATCATCCGCGGCGATCACATCGACGGCAGCACCGCGGCCTACTTCGGCCGGCGCAAGCTGCGCGTCGTGCGCGTGCGCGGGCCGCGCGAGATCACGGTGCAGCTGCCTCGCAACGCGGCCGGCACCGACTACCTCTACCTCGAGGGACGCGGCGCGCGCTCGCGCTCGGAGCAGACCTTCGAGGTCAAGGTCGCGCCGATCATCACGGCGACCGAGCCGTCGTCCGCGCGGCCCGGGCAGCAAGTCCTGGTGCGCGGGCGCTGGTTCACCGACGCGACCGAGATCCTGTCGGCAAGGTGCGCTCGCGCGTGCTGCGCCGCGACCAGCGCGGCGGATCGATGCTCATCGAGGTGCCGCGCGACGTGCCGCCCGGTCGTCACACGCTGAGCGCGCGCAGCGAGGCGATGGTGAGCGAGTACGGCGTGCCGTTCGTCGTGCTGGACGGCTCGCGGCCGCCGGTGCGCGATCACCGGGGCGAGAAGCCGGGCAAGTAGGCGCAGGCGCGGTCGCGCCCGGGCTCACTCGCGCAGCATGCGGGCGCGAGCACAGGCCGTGATCGCGCCGGGCCGGCATGACCCGCTCGGCCGCGTCCACCGACGGCCGCAGCGTGTCGGCCGGGCTCTCCCGCCACAGCCGGCGCTGGGTCTGGTAGGTCCAGACCACGGCGTCAACAGCGCTGGCCAGCAAGACCAGCACCACGCTCAGCCCGATGAGCGACGAAGCCCGGCGGTACATCGGCACCGGGATCAGGACCTCGCGCCTGAGCCCACGACCGTTGCGTGAATCGAGATCCTCGCGCATCGGCTCCATGAGTCCAGGATAACGCGATCGCGTCGGCTCATCGGCCGAAAACGCATCGGGCCCCGTCGGCGACGGGGCCCGCGCGGTGCGCACGACCTGGACGAGGCGCGCTTATCCTACTGCGACGGCAGACCGCACAGAGGGTCGTTCGGATCGCAGTTTGTCTTGATGGTCTTGTCGTTGCTCTTGGCCGGCTTGTCCGCGATCCGAGCGGCTCGCCGCTCTTCGTCTCGCGCGCTCGCTGGCGCAGGTTGTCGAGCGCCTGCTGCTTCTCGGCCAGCTTGCGCTTGGTCTCCTCGGCCTTGGCCTCGGCGGCCTTGCGCGCTTCTTCGGTCTTGGCCGCCCGGATCTCTTCAATCTGCGTCTTGTACTGCTCGAGGAGCGCGTTGACTCGTTCTGGGTCTTGTCGCATCTGCGGCGACCAGCGCGGCCAGCTGCTTGCCCTGCGCATCCGACTCCTGCGTCTTCTTGTAGGCAAGGAAGCCGAGCCCACCGACGGCGAGCAGCAGGATCGTCGCGATCGCGATGAGCGCGGTCGGGCGCTTCTTCTGCAGCTCCATCGCGCGGAGCTCCATCTCCTTGTGCAGGCGCTGCTGCTCGAGCGACGCCTGCGCCTCGACTCTGGCGCGGCGCTCCGCCTCTTCGACGCGCAGTCGCTCCTCGCGATGGCGCTTCTCGACCTCTTCGCGGCCGCGTCGCTCGGCTTCTTCCGCCGCCGCGCGCCGCGCTTCTTGTTCCTCGCGCGCGCGCCGTTCGGCTTCTTCGACCGCTCGCCGCCGCTCCTCCTCGGCCCGACGCCTGGCCGCCTCCTCCTCAGCGATCCGCTCCTCCTCGATGCTGCGGAGCTCGCGCAGCGAGAAGAGGACCGAGCTTTCTTTCCGTTCAGCCATGGGCCGACCTCGTGCCGGGTTAGCTACCGGCGGTTGTGCCGCGCAAGCGACCCAACGTCCATGAAATCATAACATTATCATCAGGGCGAGGGAACGGCAACGAGTCGTGCCGGCGATGGACCCTCCGGTTTGCCCGCCCGCCCCGCGGTCAGTAAGGTAAGTCCTGGTAGAGGCATTGGGCTTCGTCGATCTACACAGTCACGTCCTGCCCGGGCTCGACGACGGTTCCCCCGACGAGGGCACCACCCTCGCCATGTTGCGGGGTCTGGCCGCCCTCGGATTCGACACCGTCTGCGCCACTCCGCACCAGAAGACCGGGCAGTTCCTGCCCTCGCTCGACGCCATCGACGCCGCCCACCGACGGGTGGCGGCCCTGATCTGCCGACGCAGGCATCCCCCTGCGCCTGTCCCTCGGCGCCGAGAACATGTGGGATGGGACCCTCTACGAGCGAATCCAGGCCGATGCGATCCCGTCGTACGACGGCGGACCGGCCTTCCTGCGTCGAGTTCACGCCGGCCCAGCTGCCGGCCGCGCTGGGCCAGAGCCTGTTCGATCTGCGTCGCCGCGGCAGGCTGCCGGTCATCGCCCACCCGGAGCGCTACCAGCCGCTGTGGAGCGCGCCGGATCTGGTGACCATGCTGCGCGCCAACTGCGTGCTGGTGGTCAACCTGGCCGCCATCGCCGGCTACCACGGCCGGCGCGAGGGCAAGGCGGCGCGCGGCTTCCTGGAGCAGGGTCTGGCCCATGCCGTCGCCAGTGACATCCACTCCGCCGCGGACCTGCGCGGCGCGGCCGAGGGCGTGGCCTGGATCAAGAAACGGCTGGGCGAGAGGGTCCTGACCCAGCTGCTCGACCAGAACCCCCGTCGCATCCTGGCTGGCGAGCACCCGGACGGGTAGTCTACGCCCCTCGGCGTCCCCGGCCGTCCTTCGCATGAGGCTCGCGATCAACATCGCTCTGTCGCTCGTCATGCTCGTGATCTGCGTGTGGGCCGTGTGGCCGGACGATCCGGCCGAGGTGGCGCGCGCGTTCCGGCAGCTCGAGTGGAGCGCGTTCTGGCCGTACCTGGCCGGCTACCTGGCGCTGCTCGCGGTGACGCACTTCTGCCGCGCGTGGCGCTGGAACAACCTCCTCGAGCCTATCGGCGTCAAGCTGGGCGGCGCGCGGTTGCTGGCCATCTCGACGGTCGGCTTCATGGCCATCCTGGCCCTGCCCGCGCGGCTGGGCGAGTTCGTGCGCCCTGCCCTGATCCGACAGAAGGGAAAGGTGTCGGCCTCGGCCGCGCTCGGCACCGTCGCGGTCGAGCGCATCGTCGACGGCCTGCTGGTGTCGATCTTCGTGTTCGGCGCGCTGTTCGCGCGGCGCGGGCCGGGCGCGCCGGACTGGATGATGCCGACGGCGTGGGCGGCGCTGGGCGTGTTCACCGCGGCGGCGGTCTTCCTTGTGTGCGCGCTGCGCTGGCCCGAGCGCGCGGTCAGGACCGCCGTCGGGCTGACCTTCGCGCGCAGCTACGCGCCGCGCGTGGCCGAGAAGCTGGAGGAGAAGCTGCACAGCATGATCCGCGGCTTCACCGTGCTCAAGGACCCGATCAACTTCCTGCGCTTCCTGGGCTGGAGCATCGCGTACTGGGGCGCCAACGGGATCAGCCTGTGGTTGCTCGCGCGCGGCTTCGGGCTCGACCTGCCGCCGATGGCCGCCTTCGCCGTGATGGGACTGGTCGCGGTCGGCATCACGTTGCCCAACTCGCCGGGCCTGACCGGCCAGTACCAGTGGTTCGCCGGCCTCGGGCTGGGCCTCTATCTATCGTCGTCGGTCATGCGCTCCGGCGGACAGGCGTTCACGCATCTACTGTGGGGGCTTCAAGTGGTCTGGTACCTGGCCATGGGGGCCCTCGCGCTCGCATCGCGCCACGTCTCGTTCGCGGAGGTTGTAGAATCGCGGCACGTGCTGGAGGAGGGGGAGCCGGATGACGCGTGACCGAGTCGTGTGGGCGCTGGCGATCGCCGTCGCCATGGTGGCCGGAGCCGGATCGGCGGCGGCCAAGACCGAGCGCAGCGCCAGCTACTCGTTCGAGCAGGTGTGGCCGACGGCGGTGCGCCACCTGCGCGTCGACGAGGGCTTCACCATCGTGGAGAAGGATCCGGACGTCGGCTACGTGGTGTTCGAGGTAAAGGAGGAGGGCAAGGCGTTCTCCGGCACCCTCGAGGTGGTGCGGCAGAAGGACCAGGCCGGCCGCGCCGCGGTGCGCCTGGTGCTGCGCATCGGCGATCGCCCGGCCTACATGGAGGCCGGCGTGCTGGACCGCATGCTGGACAAGCTGCGCAAGGAGTACGGCGATCCGCCGGACCCGCCCGAGCAGCCGAAGCCACCCAAGAGGAAGAAGGAGCCGAAGGAGTAGGCCCGGCCCGGAGGCGGCCGCCGGCTCGCGGTAAGCTGCGGGCATGGCTCAGGCCTCATCCACTCCGATCAATCTGCGCTCCGACACCGTGACCCGGCCGACCGCCGCCATGCGGCGCGCCATGGCCGAGGCCGAGGTCGGCGACGACGTCTACGGCGAGGATCCGACGGTCAACCGGCTCGAGCAGCGCGTGGCCGAGCTGCTCGGCACCGAGGCGGCGCTGTACGTGCCGTCCGGCAGCATGGCCAACCAGATCGCCATCCAGGTCCACGCGCGGCCGGGCGACGAGGTGCTGGTCGGACGCGGCGCGCACAGCTTCCTGTACGAGTCGGGCGCGGCCAGCGCCTACGGCGGCGTCCAGCTGACCATCCTCGACGGCGACGGACGCTTCACCGCCGCCTCGGTGCGCGCGGCCCACAAGCCGGACAACCACCACCACCCGCCCACCCGGCTGGTCATGGTCGAGAACACGCACAACATGGGCGGCGGCCTGCTGTGGGACCGCGACGAGCTGGCCGCCGTGCAGAGCGCGGCGCGCGAGCTGGGCCTGGCCCTGCACCTGGACGGCGCGCGGCTGTGGAACGCGGCGGTAGCGGGCGGGCGCAGCGAGCGCGACGTGGCCGGCGGGTTCGACAGCGTGTCGGTCTGTCTGTCCAAGGGGCTGGGCGCGCCGGTCGGCTCGCTGGTGGCCGGCACGCGCGACTTCGTGCGGCGCGCGCACCGGGTCCGCAAGATGATGGGCGGCGGCATGCGCCAGGCCGGGATCCTGGCCGCGGCCGGGCTCTACGCGCTCGACAACCACCGCGCCCGCCTGGCCGACGACCACGGCAACGCGGCGCACCTGGCAAGGGCCGTGGCCGACCTGCCCGGACTGTCGGTCGATGCGGCGCGGGTGCAGAGCAACATCGTCATGGTCAACATCGCGGCCGACAAGCTGGGCAGCGCGGCCGACGTGAGCGAGCGGGCGCGCGACAAGGGGCTGCTGTTCGGCGCGGTGGCGCCGCGCCGGTTCCGCCTCGTCACCCACCTCGAGGTCGACCGCGCCGCCTGCGACCGCGCCGTCGACATCCTGCGCGGCCTGGTCGCATGAAGCTGGCGGGGCTCATCGCTCTCGCGGCCCTGGCCGCGTGCTCGGGAGCCCCGCAGCTGTCAGAGCTCGAGCGGGCCGAGGCCAGGGAGCGCGCCGGCGACGATCAGGCGGCCCTGCGCCGCGTACCTGGAGGCGCAGACGACCTGCCGGCGCATCGACGAGCGGCTGCGCCGGCGCGCCGCCTGCGCCGACGCGCACCTGGGCCGCGCCGAGCTGCTCGTCGATCTCGACCGCCGGCGCGAGGCCGCGGTCGCCTTCGAGCGCGCCGCTGCCGCGCTGGCCGACGATCCGGCGTCGCGCGCGCGCGCCATCCTGCGCGCCGGCCAGCTGCACCTCGATCTGGGCGACGACCGCCGCGCCTACGAGCAGCTGTGGCGCGTGGTGACCGAGGCGCCGGAACAGGCCTTCGCCGCCGACGCGCTGGTCCTGCTCCTGCGCGACGGCCGCCGGCGCAACGCCTCGCAGCTGTATCAGGTGCTGGTCGAGCTGTACGAGCGCCTGGCCACGACCGAGATCGGAGACAACTTGCTCTTCGCCATGGCCCAGCTGGCCGAGGAGGAGCGCGGCGATCCGCGCCTGGCGCTCTCGTACTACGACACCGTGGCCAGCCGCTATCGCAAGAGCGGGCTGCGCGACGACTCGCTCTGGCACGGCGCGCGGCTGGCGCGCAAGGTCGGCAACGCCGCCGGCGCCGAGCGGCGGCTGCGCGCGCTGCTCGCCACGCGCGAGGTGGCCTGGGGCGCCGGCTCGTACTTCTCGGTCTGGCTCGACGACGCGCAGCTCGAGCTGGGGCGCCTGCTGCGCGACGATCTGCGCCGGCCGGACGCGGCGCTGGCCGAGTTCGCGCGCCTGCCGCGCGACTATCCGGCCTCGATCCTGCGCGACGACGCGCTGTGGGAGCGGGCGGTCACCTTCCAGCAGCTGGGCGACGCGCGGCGCGCCTGCGCCAGCCTCGTCGAGCTGGGCCGCCGCCACCCGGACTCGCGCTGGGAGGTGAGCGAGGCGCCGGCGCGCCGGCGCGCCCTGGGCTGCCAGAGCTCGTGACGGGGGGACGGAGCCGGCCCGGCAGGGGGCTGCTATAGTGCGCGCGGTGCCTGCCGCGCCGCCGATTCGAGTCAGTCGCCTCGAAAAGGCCTTCGGCCACCGGAGGCTGCTCACCGGCGTGGATCTCGACATCCCGTCGGGCGCGCGCCTGGGCGTCATCGGACCGGCCGCGGGCGGCAAGAGCGTGCTGCTCAAGATGCTGTGCGGCCTGGTGCCGGCGGACGGCGGGCGCATCGCCATCGGCGACGACGAGGTGACCGCCATGGCGGAGGAGCGGCTCATGGCGGTGCGCCAGCGCATCGGCATGCTGTTCCAGAACTACGCCCTGTTCGACTTCCTGTCGGTGGGCGAGAACGTGGCCTTCCCGCTGGTGCGGCGCGGCGTGGCGCGCGAGCGAGATCGACGAGCGGGTGCGCGAGCGGCTGCGCGCGGTCGGCCTGGCCGGCAGCGAGGAGAAGATGCCGTCGGAGCTGTCGGGCGGCATGATGAAGCGGGTCGGCATCGCCCGCGCCACCGTCGCGCGCCCGGACATCGTCATCTACGACGAGCCGACCGCCGGTCTCGACCCGGTCACCACGTCGAAGATCTACGACCTGCTCCGCGCCGACCAGGAGGAGACCGGCTGCACCGTCATCGCGGTGTCGTCCGACGTCGACGCGCTGGTCGGCTTCGCCGACACCATCGCCATGCTGCACGAGGGCGCCATCCGCCACCAGGGTCCGGCCTCGGCGGTGCGCGACGCGGGCGACCCGGTGGTGCGCCAGTTCGTGCGCGGCGACCTGGAGGGGCCGCTTTGAGCTCGCCGCGGCGCGGAGGGTGGGCGGCGCCGATCGAGACCTTCGGCGCCACCGCCATGCAGGTGGCGCGCGAGGCCGGCGGCATCGCCATCCTGGCCGGCCGCGTGCTGCGCTGCCTGGTGCCGCCGTCGATGGACGGGCGCGAGCTGGTCCGCAACATGTACCGCATGGGCAACCGGTCGGTGCCGATCGTGGCGCTGACCGCGTTCTTCGTCGGCGGCATCATGGTCATCCAGGCCGGCATGTACGTGAAGCAGTTCAACGCCGCCGGCCTCGTCGGCTGGGGCGCCGGCTACGCCATCTTCCGCGAGATCGGCCCGGTGCTCATCGCGCTGATGTTCTCGGGCCGGGTCGGCTCCAACAACACAGCCGAGCTCGGCACCATGACGGTGACCGAGCAGCTCGACGGACTGCGCGCCCTGGCCATCGACCCGATCCGCTACCTCATCGTGCCGCGGGTGGTGGCGATGATGGTGATGCTGTTCATCCTGACCGTCGTCGGCGACCTTGTCGCGATCGTCGGCGGCGCGCTGTTCTCGCGCCTGCTGCTCGGCCTCGAGTACTCCACCTTCTACTACAGCCTGATCGACAACCTGAACTGGACCGACTTCGTGCACGGCCTGGTCAAGTCGGCCGTGTTCGGCCTGTCGATCGCGCTGACCAGCTGCTACTTCGGCGTGTCGGTGCGCGGCGGCGCCACCGGCGTGGGGCGCGCGGTCAACGCCGCCGTGGTCGCGGCCGCGGTCTCCATCATGCTGCTCGACTTCTTCCTGACCTATCTCCTGCCATGATCGACGGGGCCAGAGAACGCATCGAGCGAGTGGGCGCGGCGGCGCTCGACGGGCTGGCGGCCGGCGGCCAGCTGGCCCGCACCTTCGCCGCCACCTGGCGCGGCGTCTTCAGAGGGCAGCGCCCGGCCGGCGAGGTCGCCAACCAGATGTACGTGGTCGGCAACAAGTCGCTGCTGTTCATCGCCGTCACGCTCGGCTTCATCGGCATGGTCATGGTCTACCAGTCGTGCCTGCAGCTCGAGCGCATCACCGGCGACCTCTCGCAGGTCGGCCCGGAGTTCCTCAAGCTGCTGGTCCAGGACTTCGGCCCCACCATCACCGCGCTCATGCTGGCCACCCGGGTCGGCGCCGGCATCGCGGCCGAGATCGGCTCCATGGTGGTGACCGAGCAGGTCGACGCGCTGCGCATGTCGGGGGTCACGCCGATCGACTACCTGATCGCGCCGCGCTTCATCGCCTGCGTGGTGATGGGCTCCGTCCTGACCGTGTTCGGCGTGGCCATCGCGTTTCTGGCCGGCGGGCTGACCGCGTGGAGCAGCTTCGACCTCAACCCGCGCCTGTTCTTCGACCCCAGCCACGTCCGCTTCTTCGACCTGGCGCTGGGGCTCATCAAGACCGCCTGCTACGCCATGGCCGTGCCGGTCATCTCCGGCTTCTGCGGCCTGCGCGCTCGCGGCAGCTCCGAGGGGGTCGGCGCCGCGACCACCGCCGCGGTGATCGGAAGCTCGCTGGCCGTGATCGTGCTCAACTTCGTCATCTCCGGCGCAGGCCTGATCCTGGTGGGACGCGACCCGTGAAGATCCTGTTCCAGGACATCTGGAAGTCGTTCGGCGACAAGGCGGTGCTGCGCGGCATGACGCTCGAGATCGCGGCCGGCCAGGTGATGTTCATCATCGGGACATCCGGCGTCGGCAAGTCGGTCACCATCAAGCTGCTCATCGGCCTGCTGCGCGTGGACCGCGGCGAGATCCACTGGGGCGACACGCGCCTGGACTCACTCGGCGAGTCGGAGCTGCGCCCGGTGCGCAAGCGGATCGGCATGGTGTTCCAGAACGCGACCCTGTTCGACTCGCTGACCCTGGCCGAGAACGTGGCCCTGCCCCTTCGCAAGCACAAGGGCATGCGCATGCGCGACGCCCTGGTCGAGGCCCAGACCCGCCTGGAGCAGGTCGGTATGGGCGAGCACGCCCAGCAGTACCCGGCCCAGCTGTCCATCGGCATGCGCAAGCGCGCCGCCATCGCGCGCACGCTGTCCCTCGATCCGGAGGTGGTGCTGTTCGACGAGCCCACCACCGGCCTCGACCCGGTCAGCGCCCGGCGCATCGACCGGCTCATCCGCGAGCTGTCCGACCGCGCCGGCGTGACGTCGATCGTCGTGTCGCACGACCTGACGTCGATCTTCTCGATCGCCGATCGCATCGCCTTCATCTATCAGGGTCGGGTGCACCTGTGCGGCGCCCCGGCCGAGTTCCGCTCCTCGCCCGACCCGGTGGTGCAGCAGTTCATCACCGGGCGCTCCCAGGGCGAGATGGAGACACCAGGTTTCTGACGTGCTCGAGGTACGACATGCGCGATAGAGGCACCGAGTTCAAGGTCGGCCTGCTCATCCTGGTCGGCCTGGTCGTGTTCGCCGGGTTCATCTTCCTGCTGGGCAACTTCTCGTTCAGCTCCGGCTACACCCTCCACGTCGACTACAACTTCAGCGGCAACATCCAGCCGGGCGCGCCGGTCAAGGTGTCCGGCATCAAGGTCGGCAAGGTGGAGGAGGTGGCGTTCATGGGCGGCCAGGTCAACCCGGCCACCGGGAGGCGCGTGCAGGTGCGCCTCGACGTGTGGGTCGAGGACCGCATCAAGGACGCGGTGCGCCAGGACGCCGAGTTCTTCATCAACACGTCCGGCGTGCTGGGCGAGCAGTACCTCGAGATCGTGCCGGGCGACGACTACCAGCGCCCGGCCCTCGAGGAAGGCGCCGTGGTCCGCGGCGTCGATCCGCCGCGCACCGATCTCATCATCGCGCGCCTGTACGTGGTGCTCGACTCGCTGTCGAGCGTGCTGACCGAGGAGCGCGACTTCATCCGCAATCTCCTGAAGAACGGGGCCGGCGCGGTCAGCGAGCTCAACCAGCTCCTGGCCGAGAACCGGGCCGAGCTGGGCGAGCTGATCGCGTCCTCGGGCGAGCTGGCCGGCCAGGCCGCGGTCACCCTGGGCAAGGTAAACACCGGGCTGGGCGATCCGGAGGTCATCGGGCGCACCGTGCGCCACGCCGACGCGCTGCTGGTCACCGCCAACGCCACGCTGGCCGATCTCAACCCGGCCGCGCGCGCGCTCCTGACCGAGGCGCTGCGGGTGACGCGCAACCTGACCGAGCAGCGCATCGAGCGCGCCATCCGCGTGGCCGACGGCGCGGTGACCGCGACCGGCAAGGCCGGCAAGCTCATCGACAACGTCAACGGCCTGGTCGGCGACCTGCGCCGCGGCAAGGGCACCGCCGGCGCGCTGCTGGTGCGCGAGGAGCTTTACGCCGACCTGCGCGAGATGATCCGCGACCTCAAGCGGAATCCGTGGAAGTTCTTCTGGAAGGAGTGACCGGGGCGCGTGTTCGACGATCGCACATCGCGCCGGGTCGGCGCCGTCGTCATCGGGGTGCTGGCCCTGGCCGCGGCCGCGGTGCTGACCGTCGACTGCAGCCGCCTGCGCCGCAGCATCGGCGTCACTGTCTACTTCGCGCACATCGGCGCGCTCGAGGAGGGCGCCCACGTGCAGCTGGCCGGCCGCGTGATCGGGACTGTCGATGCGGTGCAGCTCCTGCCGGCGCGGGCGGTGCGCGACCGCTCGCATCCGCTGCATCCGGCCGGCGGCGTGGCGGTGTCGCTGCGCATCCAGCAGCGTTTCGCCGGCTGGGCCGCGCCCAACGGCGAGTTCTTCGTCGCGGTCAAGGGCGTGCTGGGCGACGCGTACATCGAGATCGGTCCGCCGCCGGGCGACGGGCCGCGGGCGCGCGGGCTCGACGACGGCGACCGGGTGCGCGGCATCGATCCGCCGCGCATGGATCAGGTGCTGGTCAAGAGCTTCCAGAACATGACCGAGTTCCGCCGCCTGCTCGACGAGGTGGCGCCGTCGGCGCGCGAGCTGGTCGCCGCGCTCGACGAGCTGCGCGATACGCTGCAGCTGATCGAGCCGCAGCCGGGCGCGTACGCCGTCGCCGGCGGCGCCTTCGGCGAGCTGGGCCGCGAGTGGGAGCGGCTGTCAGACGGCGTGTCGGCCGGGCTGGCCAAGGAGGGGCTGCGCGGCCGCGACGCGTGGCGCGTCGTCGGTGGAGCGACGGCGCTGACCGGCCGCATCCGCGCCGATCTGGGCGCCACCGGCGCCGCGCTCGACCGGCTGCTGGCCGACATCGGCCGCATCCGCGCGCGCATCCCGGACGATCTGCGCCAGCGCCTGGAGTGGAGCGTGGCGACGGCCCGCGCGTCGGTGACCCGACTGGAGCGCGCCGTCGCCGTGGCTCAGGAGCTGGCCGCCCGCGTTCAGGGCGGCCAGGGCACCGTGGGCGCGCTGCTCAACGACCCGGAGTTCATCGACGACGCCAAGCAGCTGGGCAGGATCCTCAAGCGCGAGCCGTGGCGCATCATCGGCCACCCCCGCCCCGAGGCGGTCGAGTAGGCCTCAGGGTGCCAGGCCTCAGATCGCCTCGCAGGCGGAGATCTGCTCGGCGCAGTCGTTGATCGGGTCTGCGCTCGAGAACAGGCAGCGCAGGAAGGCGGACGACTCGGCCGAGACCGCCGGATCGGAGGCCAGCACGCAGTCGGCGAGCGGCTCGGTCACGTCGCGGCTCTGGTCGCTGAAGTCGATGCCGAGGACGCAGTTCATCGTCTCTGCGCAGGTCGCCTCGCCCTCGCCGATCCACTCGCCGCCCAACTGCTCGCCGTCGGCGCCCTGGCAGTTCGCGGTGCGCGGGTCGGCCGGGTAGTAGGAGCCGATCAGCATGCACATCTCGTCGGTCGAGCGCGGGCCCTGGTACACGGTGCGGTCCTCGCCGCTCTGGTAATCGCAGTAGTACTCGAGGCTGGCGCCGGCCGGGACGACGAGGCCGGGCTCGAACGACTTGACCTCGACGTCGGCCCAGCGGTCGCTCTCGTAGAACGGCTGGTCCTCGCCCGCAACCTTCGCGGCGTAGCCGACCCCGCGCGCGTGCATGTGCGACTGGACGTTGGCGATGGTGATGTCCTCGTGCACCGGGCAGCGCCATTGCGCGCGCGCGCTGCCCTTCTGCGGCACGCGGATGAGCGGGTTGTACAGGAACAGCAGATCGCCCTCGGTCTCCACCTCCGCCTCCGGCACCGTGTACAGGTTCACGGCCGCACGCGGCTCGATGGCCTGGTCCGACGCGTTGATGTAGTGCACGTTCATCAGCAGCACCGCGCCGGCGCGTACCGGCATGGCAACGCCGGGCGGGAAGCTGATCATCGAGTCGCCGGCCGCGTTCTGCGAGCCGCCGATCAGCTTGGTGACGCTCCAGCCGTTGGTGGCGCCGTCGCTGCAGTCGAACACGCCGCTTGTGTCGACCGGCGTCCCGTCGTCCTTCACGGTCGGGATCGCCTCGTAGGCGGTCTCGTAGATCAGCACGTGGTGGCTGCCGGCGTCGAAGCGGGCCTCGTCGCGCGTCACCCACATCTCCTGGTCGGAGGCCTGCAAGAACATGCAGTGCTCGGCCTCCACGCCGGCCTCGAGGGTCGTCGTCATCGTGAGCTGCACGCCCTCCCCTTCCGGCGGCGGGTCGAGCAGGCTCTCGCCGGCGTCGGCACCGCCGGTCGAGGCGTCGGGGGAGTCGCCGTCGTCGTCGCCGCAGGCGGCGAGCGAGAGCGCAGCGAGGAGGAACGGAAGGGCGAGGCGGCGGGACATGGACTCTCCTGCGAGGGGGTGCGGACACCGGACGGCTCCGGGCCATGCATTCAACCCCATCGACACCGCACGGCGCCCCTCGCGACCGCAATCAGCCACGTCGGGTGACCGAGCGCACGCGCTGAGCTCACCCCAGCGTTGCCACCACGGCGCCCTCCTCCACCGCGTCCCCTTCCGCGACCGAGACGGCGCTGAGAACCCCCGCGGCCGGCGACTCGACCGGGACCTCCATCTTCATCGACTCGAGGATGATGACCGGCTCGCCGGCCGCGACCTGGTCGCCGGGCCGGCGCTCGATCTTCCACACGCGGCCGGTGATGGGCGACTTGATGGGAGTGGGCACGCGAACCTCCTCTTACGGCGCCGGCGCGGGCGAGACGGTGTCAACGTCCAGCCCGAGGGAATGGACTCTCACGGCTCCTCCGCCCGGCGAAATCGCGCCAAGATACCCGCCACGACGTGCCCGTGAAACCGCCCAGGCGCCAAATGCGCGCCGAGCTCGCTCTCGTCGCGGGTGCGATCGGGCTCCTGTGTGCGCTGCCCAGCTTCGCCCATGTGGCGCCGTCGGAGCGCGAGAACAACCGCTACATCCTTGTGGCGCCGCTCGGCGATCGCGTTCGCCTGGCCTACACCGTCTACATGGGCCAGGTGCCGGGGCGGCAGGCGCGCGCCCGCATGGACGCGAACCGCGACGGCCGCATCGACGAGGACGAGGCGCGGAAGTACGGCGAGCAGGTCGCCGCCCAGTCGGCGCCGCGCCTTTCGCTGGCGGTCGACGGCGTGCCGGTCGCCGATCCGGTGGGAGGAGATCGACGTCGGCCTCGGCCAGCCGGTGACCGACGCCGGCGCCTTCGCCGTCGATCTCATCGCATGGATCTGCCTCGAGCAGCCGCGCGAGCGCCTGACCCACCGCCTCCGCCTGCGCGACGGCTTCCACCTGCCCGATCCCGGCGAGACCGAGCTGCGCGCCGAGGAGAGCCCAGGCGTCCGCATCGTCCGCTCGCACCTGGGCCCCGGCTCCGACACTCTCCGCCTCGACTACCGCTGGACCGGCGGCCCCGGCCAGCTCGAGACCACCGGCTACGACCTCGAGTTCGTCGTCGACCCGGCGCTGGCCCTGTATGGCGGCGAAGCCTGCGGCGCCGGAGTCTTCTGCTCACGGCCGGAGCCGACCGTGGCTCCTCCTCGTCCCGGCCGTCATCCTCGTCGCCGCCGGCACGTGGCTCGTCATGCGACGACGCGTGTTGGGCCGCAAGGTCGCCAGGAGCGCCAAGTAGGCTTCTTGGCGACCTTGGCGGTCCTCTTGGCGCCTTGGCGCTTCAGAAGATGAACGGGTAGTTCACGGAGACGCCGTTCTGGCTCTTCGGGAAGCGGGCGCGGCGGACGGCGCTCTCGACGCAGCCGTTGAGGCTGGCGGTGCCGCCCGAGGCGCTGGCGCTGGAGACGCTGCCGGACGGGCTGATCTTGATCTTCACCGTCACCTTGCCGCCTCCCGGGGCGCGCGAGCCGCAGGCCGAGACGCTGCCCTTGACGTCGCCGATGCCGGACGCGACGTCGCCGCGGCTGGGCTGCTCGGGCAGGCTGGGATCGGCCGAGCGCGACGACGACGAGCCGCTGCTGCCCGACGACCGGCGCCCGTACTTCTTGCAGCACGGCTTGTCCGGCTCGACCAGGCAGGTGACCTCGTCGCAGCCGCTGCTCGCCGTCGGATCCGGCGGCGGCGGGGTCGCGGCCACCTTGGCCTCCCGGTCGCGGTCCTTGTCGCGGCGGTCCTTGTCGCGGTCCTTGTCGCGGCGGTCCCGGCGGTCCTTGTCCCTGTCCTTGTCCTTGTCGCGGCCCTTCTTGTCCCGGCGATCGCGGTCGCTGGAAGACGCGGACTTCGAGGAGCCCTCCTCGTCGTCACCGGCCGGACTGGCGGTGTCGCCCGACGGCTCGCTCGGCGGCATCGCGGCGGCGGCGGGCGCTCCGGTCACCCCGGTTGGCGCCAGCCGGCGGCGTGCCGGCGGCCGCCGGATCGGGGGTGGCCGCGGCCGTCGGCGGCGGCGTGGCCGCGCTCGGAGGAGCCTTGTCTGCCGTGGCCGGAGCATCGGCCGCCGCCACCTTGGCGCGGTCGCTGCCGCCCTTGAGCACGATGACGACAAGGACCACCGCCGCGAGCACCAGCACGCCGATGAGACCGACGAGCGCGATGAGCAGGCGGTTGTTCACCGCCGGCTGCACCGTCGGCAGCAGCACCGGCGACGCCGACTCGAACGACGACTGGCTGAAGACCGGCAGGTCGTCGGCCGAGCCGGAGCCGATCGGCCGGGACGCCTGCGGCTTGGACTCGCCGAGGTAGACCTGCGCCATGGAGCGGATGTCGATGAGCCCGGAGCCCTCGCTCGTCGGCGCCGCCGCCGCCGCGGACGACATCGACGACGAGGATGACGAGGTGGACGACGCCGACGGCGTCGACATCGGCACCGAGCGCGGCGCGTCGCTGGCCAGCGCGGCCAGGTTGTTGAGCGAGAACAGCACCGAGTTCTCGTTGCGCTGCGCGGTCAGGCTGGACACCACCGGCTTGCCGCCGGAGCTGGCCGCGGCCATCCCCATCCCGCCGCCGCCCTCGCCGGCGAACAGGGCGTCGGAGTCGGCCCCGCCGCCGTCGGCGCCCGCCCCCAGCCCCGTGCCGCTGAACAGATCCGAGGCCGAGGCGCCCGGGTCGTCGCCGGCGCCGCGCGCCGCGAACAGATCGGCCGGATCGGCTCTGCGCCGCGCGCGCATCGTCGTACTGCTCGCCGCCGCCGGCGCCGAACAGGCCGCCGAGCCCGCCGTCGTCGGTCGGGGCGCCGGTCACGATGCCCGCGAACTCCTCGACGTCGGCCAGGCGCTCCCAGTCGCCGAAGCCCTCGCGCCACACGAAGCCCTCGCCGTCAACCTCGCCGCGCTGGAAGCGATCGCGCACCTCCTCGATCGTCATCGGACCGACCTGCTCCTGATCGATGACGAGGTGCCAGACCGCGCTCTCGCTCACCTCGGCCGCGGAGTCGGCCCGCTGCGATCCGGCGTACGCGAAGACCTTCGTCTCCTTCTGATCATATTGAGGAGCGGCCTGCTCGGCTGCCTCGCTCACCGATGCCGCGAACGACGATGATGTTGCTGCACTTCTTGCAGCGGATCTTGAACACCTTGCCGCGGACTTTTTCGTCGGCAATCGAGTACTTGGCAGAACAAGCGTCACAGACGATCTTCATCGGGAGCCCCCGGGAGCGCGCCCGGCAGCGAGGCCTGAGGGCCTGCGCCAGGTTGCCGTTCGAGTATAGGAAAGAAGCTCATTCGGGCGCAACTCGGGGACTTGGAACCCTGAGCCACCCCGGCTGTTGGATCTTTTTTGGCCTCGGCGCGCACGAAAGGCTGCCCACCCGCGGCCGGCACCCTGCAGTACGAAAGCCGGAGGCGGGCGCGGCTCAGACGCCGCCGAGGGGTGTGAACGGGTCGCGCAGGAGGATCGTCTCCTCGCGCCCGGGCCCGACCGACACGACCCACATCGGCGCGCCGATCAGACGCTCGATGGTGGCGATGTAGGAGCGCGCGGGCGGAGGCAGATCCTCGATGGCGCGCGCCGCGCCGACTGTCGGCATCCCACCCCTCCACCTCCACGTACTGCGGCTCTGCGCGCACCAGGTCCTCGCCGTCCGGCGGCGGCTCGTCGAGCTCGACCCCGTCGAGGCGGTAGCCCACGCACACGCGCACCGCGCCGCGACCGCGCACCACGTCGAGCTTGGTCAGCGCCAGTCCATTCAAGCCGTTCACCCGCACCGCGAGGCGAAGCGCGGCGGCGTCGAGCCACCCGCAGCGGCGCGGCCGCCCGGTGGTGGCCCCGAACTCCTGCCCCGCTGCCCGCCACTCTTCGGCGTCGGCCGGCGACATCTCGGTCGGGAAAGGCCCGCTGCCCACGCGCGTGCAGTAGGCCTTGGTGATGCCGACGACCCGGTCGATGCGGGTCGGCGCCACGCCCGCGCCGGTGCATGCGCCGCCCGCCACCGTCGACGACGAGGTGACGAACGGATAGGTGCCGTTGTCGATGTCGAGCAGCGTGCCCTGCGCACCCTCGAACAGCACGTTGCGGCCGGATCGCACGGCGGCGTCCACCGCGCGCCCCGCGTCACCCACCATGGGTGCGAGCTCCTGACCGGCGCGCTCGGCGTCGGCGATGAGCGCGTCGATCTCGGCCCGGCCCGGCAGGGGCTGCCCCCAGTGGGTCAGGATCGGTCCGATCTCGTCGAGGTTCTGCTGGACCAGCTCGCGCAGCCGCGCGGGCCGGCCGAGGTCGGAAACGCGCACGCCGCGGCGGGCCGCCTTCGACTCGTAGGCCGGGCCGATGCCGCGCCGGGTGGTGCCGATCGCGCCGGCTCGCTCCTCGCGCGCCGCCTCCAGCCAGCGGTGATAGGGCAGGATGACGTGCGCGCGCGAGCTGATGAGCAGCTGATTCGTCGCCGAGCAGCCCGCGCTGGCGGCACGCTGCGATCTCCTCGAGCAGCGTGTGCGGGTCGACGACCATGCCGTCGCCCAGCACGCAGCGCACGTGACGGTGCAGGACGCCCGACGGGACCAGGTGCGTGACCAGCTTGTGCCCGCCGATGACGAGCGTGTGGCCGGCGTTCGCGCCGCCGCCGTAGCGCACGACCATCTCGGCGCGCTCGGCCAGCAGGTCGACGACCTTGCCCTTGCCCTCGTCGCCCCACTGGGCTCCGACAACGATCACGACCGGCATCAGTCTCTCCTCGCCGCGGGCTCGCGCCCGGGCAGCTCGAGGGCGGCGGCATCGCCCGTGCTCGCGGCCCGCCGCAGCGCCGCCGCCGGGACGTCGATCGCGGCGCCCTCGAGCAGCCAGGACGCCCCCTGCCGCGACAGCTCGAGCACGCAGGAAAATCCGCTGCGCCGGGCGTACTCGACGAGCACGCGCCGGGCGCGCGGGCTGCCGAGATCGACCGCCGCGCGGTGGCCGGCGGCGCGCAGTGCGGCCGCCACCAGGCCTGCCTCGCGCCTGCGATCGCGCACCGCGGCGACCAGCACACCGTCGGCGCGCGGCGGCAGCGGCACGCCGGCCGCGCTCTGCGCCTCGGCCATCGCCTCGATGTCGACCGAGAAGCCGATGGCGCGCGCCGCGTGGCCGTAGCGCGCGGCCAGCTGATCGTAGCGCCCGCCGCGCAGCACCGCGTCGCCGGCGCCGGGGACGTAACCGGCCAGGCGGATGCCGGTGTAGTAGTCGAAGCCGCGCACCTCGCCCAGATCCAGCGTGATGCCGCCGCGACCGAGCGCCGCCGCGGCCGACGCCGACGTCGCGTCGAGCACCTCCTCGAGCAGCGCCAGCTGCCTTCGCAGCGCGCCCGGCAGGCGCAGCTCGCGCGCGCGTGCCAGGACCGCGCCCGGCTCGCCGTACAGCGTGGGCAGCGCGTCGATCAGGCCGCGCAGCGGGCGGCCGAGGCCGGCGGCCGCACGGGCCACGCCGGCGCGGTCCTTCTTGCGCAGCGCCAGGGCCAGCTCGCCGCGCTGCGCCTCCTCGGGCACCGACTCGAGCGCGTGCCGCACCAGGGCGACGTGGCCGATGTCGAGCCGCGCCTCCGGCACCTGTGCGCTGGCCAGCGCGGCGGCGGCGACGCGCTATCACCTCGGCGTCTCCCTCCGGCGCGGCCGCGTCGTAAAGCTCCACCCCGGCCTGCAGGATCTCGCGCTGGGCGCGCGCGCCGGTGGCCATGCGCGCCACCGCGCCCTCGTAGCACAGGCGGATCGGCCCGCCCGCGCCGGTCATGCGGGTGGCGACCAGGCGCGCGACCTGCGGCGTGATGTCCGGCCGCAGCGCGACCACCTCGCCGGTGACCGGCTCGACGAAGCGGATGGCGGCCGCGCGCGCGTCGGCGCCCGAGCCCGCGCTCGAGCACGTCGGCGCACTCGAACAGCGGCGTGATGATGCGCTCGAACCCCCAGCGCTCGAACTCGGCCAGCAGGCGCTCGGAAAGCGCGCGCCGCCGCGCCGCCGCCGGCGGCAGGAAGTCGCGCACGCCGGCCGGCAGCCGGATTCGCGCGGTCGGGGGATTCAGCATGGCTCGCCTCTCGGCGGATCGGACGACTGCAGACTCAGAGTTGTACCACCTGGGCGCTGGTCACCGGCGGCAGGCGCCGGATCTCGGCCACGACGTCGTCCTCGAGCGGCGTGTCGACGCACCAGAGCTCCAGCGCCACGCCCTTTTCGCGGTCCTGACCCACGTAAAGCTGGTTGACGTTGATGCCGCGCACGCCCAGCGCGTTGCCGACGGCGCCGATCACGCCCGGGCGATCGGCGTTCTCCACCACGAGGATGGTGCCGGTCGGGACTGCCTCGACCAGGAAGTCGTCGATCTGCACAACGCGCGCCTCGACCCGATCGCCGACGTGATAAAGCGTGCCCTTGACCAGCCGGACGCGGTCGCCGCAGGTGGCGGTCACCGCGATGGCCGAGGTGAGGTCGCGGTCGCGCTGGCGGCGGATCTCCGACAGCTCGATGCCGCGATCGGCCGCGATGATGGGCGCGTTGATCTCGTTGACCGGGACGGCCAGGAACGGGCGCAGGAGGCCGACCAGGGTGGCGTTGGCGCACGCGGTGGCGCCGCGCTCGCTCGGCTCGCCGATCACCTCGACCGACAGCTTGTCGATGAACGCCTCGCCGGTGCCCTCGCGCACCATGGCCAGCTGGCCGACCAGCGCGCCCAGCTTGGTGCACAGCTCGAGCCACGGGGCCAGCTGGCCGCGCACCTCCGGCGCCAGCGCGGCGGCGTTGACCGCGTTGCGCACCTCGCCGCGCTCGGCGAAGGCCGCGATCTGCTCGGCCACCTCGATCGCCACCTTCTCCTGCGCCTCCTCGGTCGACGCGCCCAGGTGCGGCGTGCAGATGACGCGCGGGTGCGCGACCAGCGCGCTGCCGGCCCCCGGCGGCTCCTCGACGAAAACATCGAGCGCCGGCGCCGGCCACGTGGCCCGACTCGAGCGCGGCGAGCAGCGCGTCCTCGTCGACGACGCCGCCGCGCGCCGCGTTGACCACCAGCACGCCCCGCTTGGTGCGCGCCAGCGCCGCGGCGCCGATCATGCCGCGGGTCTCGTTGGTGAGCGGCGTGTGCACGGTGATGAAGTCGGCGCGGGCCAGGAGCTCGTCCATGTCGACCAGCTCGACGCCGAGCCGGGCCGCCGCCTCGCGCCCGATGAACGGGTCATAAGCCAGCACCTTCATCTTGAGGCCGCGCGCGCGGTCGGCGGCGATGCGGCCGATGTTGCCCAGACCGACGACACCCAGGCTCTTGCCCATGATCTCGGTGCCGCTGAACTTGGTCTTCTCCCACTTGCCCGCCTTCATCGAGGCGGTCGCCTGCGGGATGTGCCGCGCCAGCGACATGAGCAGGCAAAGCGCGTGCTCGGCGGTGGTGACCGCGTTGCCGCTGGGCGCGTTCTCCACGATGATGCCGCGGCGCGAGGCCGCCGCCACGTCGATGTTGTCCACGCCGATGCCGGCCCGGCCGATGATCTTGAGCCGCTTGCCGGCCTCGATCACGTCGGCGCCGACCTTGCTGCGCGAGCGGACCAGGAGCCCGTCGAACTCGCCGATGGTGGCCTTGAGATCGCCAGCGGTCAGGCCGTAGCGGACCTCGACCTCCACCGCCGGAGAGGCGGCCAGGATCTCGGCCGCGCGGTCGGACATCTCATCGGAGATGAGCACTCGAAACTTGTCGGACATATTCGCTCCTGAACCCCTGCCGCGCGAGTTTGGGCGCGCGGCGCCGGCAGAGTCAAGCGGCTGATCCCGGGGCTCACTTCGGTTCACCTCAGCGGGCCCCGGGTCAGAGCTTCGCGCATTCGCGCGCAGCTGGTCTATTTCGATGGGGGGCCCCGCCGACTTCGTCGGCACCCCATCTGACCCAGGGTTCGCCTGGTCGTTTCGACGCAGGTGAACCCTGGGCCTAGCGGGTCTGCGGCACGCTGCCGTCGGCGCCGATGCGCTCGCGCAGGGCCAGCACCTCGCCGGCCATCACGCGGAGCAGATCCAGCGCCATGTCAACGTGATCCTCGAACAGGTCGAGCAGCGCGCCGGTCGGCACCTTGATCGCCACCGTGTCGACCAGCGCGGTGGCGTCGAACCAGCGCGGGCGCGCCGCCAGGCTGTCGAGCCCGCCCACGACGCTGCGGCTGGAGAAGCGGAAGCGCTGGCGGCCTGCGCCGGCCACGCCCTCCACCACGCCGGCGACCATCATGAGGCCGTAGCCGGACGGATCGCCCTCGCGCCACAGGAGCTCGCCGGCGGCGAAGCGCTGCTCGGGCGACTCGCGCGCCAGCTCGGCCAGCGCCTCCAGCCGGGCGTCGGCGTACGGCACGCTCCGGCGCAGCACGGCGAGCTTCTCGACCAGGCTGAGCGGCTGGTGCGGATACGGCGCGGTCTCGTCGTCGGGGCGGAAGCCGGCCGACGGCCCGGCCGCGGCGTGCGCCTCGATCAGCGCGCCGCCCACGTCGCGGATGACGCCGACCAGGAGCTCGAAGTTGTCCTCGAAGATGTCGAGCTGGTCGTCCTGGGTGAACGAGAACGTGGTGGTGTCCTCGATCGCGACGACCTGCTGGCCGTCGGGTGTCCCGGCCAGCGAGGCCAGCCCGCCCAGCACGCTGCGCGGGCCGAGCCGCTTGAGCGGGCGGCCGCCCCGGCGCAGCTCGACGGCGCCGTCGAGGACGTAGTGGATCTGCCGCACCGGCTGCCCCTCGGCGAAGATCTCGACGCCGGCCGGAAAGAAGTGCTCCTCGCACAGCTCCGCCATGGCGGCCAGGTGGACCGGCGGCATCTCGGCCAGCTGCGGGAAGCTGCGCAGGAGCATCATGCGCTCGAGCCCGACCCGCCGCGCCGCCGAGCCGGCGCCGTCACGTTGCATGGGGCACCTCCTGCCCGCGCCTGAGCACCTGCACCGCCTGATCGAGCACGTCGAGCCAGCGCCCGCGTCGCGCCGCCATCGCGGCGCGCAGGTCGGTGCCCAGCTCGCCGAAGCCGGCGTGGGCGACATAGTGCGCGGCCAGCCCGGCCAGCGCGTCGCTCGAGTCGGCCAGCATGGCGCGCAGGCGCTCGGCCTGGCTCTGCGCCGGCGGGCGGTAGAAGGCGGCCGCCTGCTCGAGCCGCTGGCGATCGGAGTCGGCCTCGCGCTCGAGCAGGGCGAAGATGGCGGCGCGCGCGCGCGGCTCGACAAGGTACTCGAGCAGCTCGCGGCTGGAGGCGGCCATGCGCCCGTGACCCGTGCGGAGCCCGGTGTACATGGCGCGGAAGTCCTCGTCCGGGTGTCGCAGGCCGAGCAGGCGGAACACGCGCTCGAGCGACCCGCGCTCCTTCTCGCGCAGGAGCTCGAACAGGAGCTCGCCGCTGGCCGTCGCCGTCGTCGCCGGCGCTGCACCGGTCGGCTCCGGGCGGTCCTGTGCGCGCCCGCGCGCGGCCTGGATCTGCTCGGTCAGGTTGACGCGCCAGTCGAGCAGCGTGATCGCGCGCCGCAGCGCCGCCTCGAAGCTACGGTCGATCACGCTGCGATCGATCTCGAGCCGGTGGTCGTCGCTGATCATGCGGCCCAGGCCGCGCAGGATCTTGTAGCCGACAATGGTGTCGAGCTCCGGCTCCATGTGGCGGACCAGCACGTCGACCGCCGCCTGATCGCCGAACTTGCTGATGGTGCGCGGCAGGTGCAGGCGCACGCGGCGCGGCACGTCCGGTTCGGCCAGCGCGCGGTCCAGGTGCTCGAGGGCCGGCCGGCCGATCGCGACGATCGCGGCGCGCGCCTCCGCCCGCGCCGTGCGATCGGCCAGCATCGGCAGCAGGACCGGCAGGAACGACGGGTCCGGATCGGCCGCCATGGTCCGCGCCACCTCGGCATGCAGCTCCGGCTCCGGCGCCGCGGCCAGCTCGCGCAGCAGCGGATGGAAGGCCGGCCCGGGGCGGAAGCGGATGGCCCGCACCAGCGCCACGCGGCTGGCCGGATCCGGCGAGCTCTTGAGCTTGTCGAGCTCGTGGCGGCCGATGTCGTCGTCGCACTGGCGGCAGACGAGGCTGACCAGCGCCGTCGCGCGCACCGCCGGCGCCGGGTCGGCCAGCGCCTCGCGCAGGAGCGCCTCGTCCTCGCGCTCGTCGGCCGCGGCCACCGCGCGCAGCGCCGCGGCCCGCACCTCCGCATCGGGCGAGCCGACCAGCCGGCGGGCGATCGGCAGGTGGTCGCGGCGCCCGTTCTCGCTCAGCACGGCCAGCGCGCGCACCACCACCTCGGACGACGGGTGATAGAGGATGAGCGGCGGGACCAGGTTGGCGCGCCCGCTGGCGGCAAGCAGATCGATGGCGGCCAGCGCCACCGCGTCGTCGGTGCTCGACACGCCGGCGATGAGCGCCTCGAGCGAGTGCAGGTCGAGCGCCGGCACCGCCATGCGGGTCTCGATCGTCCCCTGGCGCAGCTGCTCGCGGAACAGCTCCACGTAGTGGCGCTTGATCTCGGCAACGCTCCACAGGAGCAGCGCGACCATGGCGACCAGCCCGAACGCGATGACCGGCAGGTCCAGGCCGATCGACAGGGCGCCCAGGACCGCCAGCGAGGCCAGCGCCTGGCCGCCGCGCGCCCCGACCGCGTCGATGGTGACCTTGTGGCGCTCGCGCAGCCGCGCCGCCAGCGGCAGGTAGAGCAGCTCCGTGCCGGTCTTGTGCAGCGAGTGGCGCAGCGAGCCGTCGAAGATCTTGATGAGCAGCATCGGCACCAGGGCGCCGGTCAACGCGAATCCGAGCGCGCCGGCGCCGAGGGTGATCGGCAGCAGCCACAGCGCGCGGCTGACCCCGAGCCGGCGCAGCAGCCATCCGGCCAGCACCACCTGCACGAGCAGCGACAGCCCGTTGAGCCCGGTGTAGAAGAGGGCGAAGAACGAGCCCAGGCGCGCCGGCTCGATCGAGTCGGCCACCGTGGCTTTGAAGAGGAGATCGGCCGCGGTGACCGTGATCTGGGTGAGCGTGACCAGGATGAGCATGCGGCGCAGGTACGGATGGCTCACCGTGTGGGTGGCCTCCGGCGCCGAGGCGCGGCGCAGCATGCGCTGCTCGCCGGCCGACGTGCGCCGCCAGGCCAGCGCCGGCAGCAGGCTCGAGCCGACCAGCAGCGACGAGGCGACCAGGATCAGGTGGCGCGGCCCGGTGAAGCTGAGCAGCGCGCCGGCCGCCGCCGATCCGAAGGTGGCGCCGATGAGCGAGCCGGCCCCGATGACCGCAAAGGCGCGCTTGGCCAGGCTCGCATCCAGGTCCTCGCCGACCAGCACCCAGATCTGCACCACAGCGACGGTGGCGATGAGACCGGTCCAGACATAGAAGGCGTAGATCGACAGCGCGCCGCCGTCGGTCCACAGCCAGAAGCCCGCGGTGAGCACGCCGGACGCGGCCAGGGTCAGAGACAGGGCCGAGCGCCGGGAGAAGCGCTCCATGGCGCGGTGGTTGACGCGCGCAGAAAGCACGGCCAGGCCGGCGATGACCAGGTACATCCACGGCAGCTGCTCTGCCGGCAGCGCGGTCAGAAACATCGTGTCGCGCGCCGTCTCGAGCATCGCGTGAGCCGCCAGCACGCCGAAGAAGGTGAAGAAGGCGACTGCGACCTGCCCGGCGATCGAGCGCGGAATGCCGAATGGGGCGGTGGCCATGAGGTCCTGTGCCTGCCTGTATATCTGTAATGCCGCGCGGGCGGGCGTTGACCGAGCCGCCATCAGCTCGGCCCGATCCCGGCCACGCCCGCGAGATTCGCCCGCGCGGCATCACAGTCTCACGCCGGCGCCGGTCGCTCGACCCCCAGCTGTCGGCGCGCCCGGGCCGCCGAGGGCAGCCAACCCCGGCGCACCAGGCGCAACCAGAAGACCGCCGCCGAGGCCAGGATCTCGGCGCACAGCCCCAGCCAGCCGCCGAACGCGCCCATGCCCATGAGATGCCCCAGCACCCAGGTCAGCGGCGGTGTCAGCGACCAGGCCAGCGCGATGCCGACCACCGCCGGATAGCGCACGTCGCCGGTGCCGCGCAGGATGCCGCGCGCGACCACGTTGGCCGCGTCGGCCACCTGGAAGGCGGCCGCCACGTGCAGGAGCGGTATCGCGGTGGCGATGACCTCGCCGCTTTCGGTGAAGATGCCGGCCAGCATCGACGCGCCGAACGCGAACACGAAGGTGCAGGCCGCGGTGTACAGGCCTGCCAGCCACATCGACAGCTTGGCCACCTCGATCACGAGGTCGTCGCGGTTGGCGCCGACCGCGTGTCCCGCCATCACCGATCCGGCCTCGCCCACGGCCAGCGCGGGCAGGAACGAGAAGTGGATGGCCTGGATCGCGATCTGGTGGGCCGCCATCTCCGACGCCGACATCGCCGCGATGAGTATCGTCAGCAGCGCGAACGAGCCGACCTCGATGGTCATCTGCAGCCCGTTGGGCAGGCCCAGCCGCCACACCTCGCGCAGCGCCGAGAAGCCGCTCGACAGGCGCGGCAGCAACCGGCGCCCGCGCAGCGCGACGAGCAGCGCGGCCTCGACGGTCTGGCCCGACACCGCGGCCCACGCCGCGCCGGTCACGCCGACGTCGAGCACGAAGATGAACAGGTAGCAGAGCGCGATGTTGACCAGGTTGGCCGCGATCGACGCCACCATCGGCGCGCGCGCCTCGCCCTGTCCATACAGGGTCTCGCGCATGGCGGTGAAGGCGAGCATGACCGGCGCGCCCAGGATGCGCACCGCCATGTACGCGCGCGCGTTGCGCCCGACATCGGCGCTGGCGGTCAGGTAGGGCAGCAGCAGCGCGCAGAGCTCGCCGGCCGCGATGGTGACCAGGCCGAGGCCGAGCGCCACCAGCAGGCCGGCGGCCAGGCAGGCCGGCACGCGCTCGCGCTGCCCTGCCCCCACCGCCTGCGAGACCAGCACCTTCACGCCGCGCAGGAGGCCTATCGAGAAGACGAGCAGCGCGAACGACATCACGCCGCCCATGCCGACGCCGGCCAGCGCGGCGGCGCCCAGACGGCCCACCATCACGGTGTCCATCAGGGTCATGGTGCTGTAGGACAGCATCGAGACCGCGATCGGCCACGACAGGCGGTACAGCTCGGCCAGGGGATTGCGAAGCCAGGTGATCTCTCTCGAATGTGCGGCGAGCATGGGAGACCTCGGTGAGGCGAGCAGACGGTTCGTGAAGATCGAGAGGACAAAAAAAACGGGCCCCGTTTCCGGGGCCCGCGGTGGGCTCGAGCAACTTTCGACGTGGTTCCTGGAGGCCTGGCCTTGCTCTTCCTTGTCTCTTTACTGGCCTCGGCCTGTTGACTCTGTCGCTCGGGCGCGCACCGCGGGCTTGCCCATCGCCGGGAGCAGGATCGTCCAGAGGACGTCCCGGTCCTGGTGGGTGAGCGTGCGGTGGTCGAGCGTGGTGGCCATCAATGACTCAGGCTGAAGCTTCGGCTCTATCCACTGACATGGGGCGGGCCGGTCGTCAATGGTCGGCCTTCGACGGCGACAAGAAATTACGATCCGCGACGACCGGGAAATCGCGCCCGGCCCTTCGCGCGTTAGCAGCATCGTGAGCAAGTCGGCGACTCCTGGGCGGATTGTGCGGTGGCTGACAGTGGCGCTCGTCTGCGCCGGCGCGGCGCCGGCCGGCGCCCAGCCGTCGTCCCATGGTCGCGACCCACGCGATCGCGCGCACATCGTCGCGGTCCACCTGGTGTCGCGGGTCGGCGACGGCCTCGCCAGCGACGGCGCCAGGCGCGCGCTCGCCCGCGACCAGGTCCGGCTGCACGCGGTGCTGGCCGTGCGCGACGGATCGCGCACCGCCTACTACAGCGACGCGGGCCCGGCGGTGGAGCTGGGCGGCAAGCGCCGGCCGGTTCGCCCGCTGGCCGAGGGGCCGGCCGCGCGCTTCTCCTGGTTCAAGGTCGAGCCGCGGGTCGAGAGCATGTCCAACACGGCCAGCGGGAAGTTCCGCTTCGAGGCCATCGACTACGCCGAGACGGAGGTACGCGCGTGGCAGGGGCGGAGCTCGGTGGTGGCCGACGTGCGCCCGACCCTGACCCCGGACCGCGGCAAGGGCCTCGGCACCATGCGCTTCAAGCTGCAGGCGGTCGCCGACGACGGCACCTTCGCCACCGCGGGCGCGACGGCCCGGCGCGGCCGCGGCTCCGGCGGGCTGACCGACGCTGTCCATCGCGTCTCTGCTGCGCCGCGACGACACCTACCTGGGCTTTCTGACCGAGATGTTCGGCCAGCCGTACATCTGGGCCTCGGCCGGCACGTCGAACCGCACGCACCAGAGCGAGCGGCTCGAGGGCTCCGACTGCGCCGACTTCGTCGTCTACGGCCGGCGCCGCCTGGGCGAGGACCGCGACTACACCTGGACCGGCTCGCTGCCCGACGTGACGCGGCTGCTCGGCCGCGGGCGCCCGGACAAGGACGGGATCTACGTTGACGACAAGGGCAAGGCCCTGCCCTTCACCCGTCCCGGCGACATCTTGCTGTTTCCCCGCCACGTCGGCGTGCTGGTGGCGGACCGGGGCGAGCAGGGCGTGCTCGACCGCGCCGACATCATGTTCCACACCTACTTCGCCAGCCCACAGCAGCAGCCGGTCGGCGACACCGACTACCGCGATGCGCCGGTCGAGCTCCGCCGCTGGTGAGCGGAGGCCGGGCTACAGCGACTCGTCGGGGCGGATCGGGTTGATGACCGCGCCGCTGGCGATCTTCGGATAGAAGAAGGTCGACTTCTGCGGCATGAACTCGCTGGCGTCGGCCACCGCCTTGACCTGCTCGACGCGGGTCGGGTGCATCAGGAACGCCACCTGGCCCGCTCCTTCCGCGGCGCGCGCCAGCGCCTTGGCGGTGTCCTTGACGTACTCGATGTTTGTCTGCGCCTCCTGGGCCGCCCGGTCGATGCCCAGCGCCTGCTCGAGCACCAGGCCGTGCAGGACCGACACGTCGAGGCCGGTCACCGCCGGCGCGCCGCGCAGCCCGGCCTTCTCCGGGCTCACGCCGTCGCGCAACGACAGCAGCGCCGGGTCGCGGCCCGGGAACGCGGCCACGAAGCTGGGCCGCTCGCGCGACGCATCGGCCAGCGCGGCGCGCACCGCGGCGGCGTCGCGCGCGGCTCCGGCCAGCGGCCTGGCGTCGAACCACGGCTTGACCTTGTCGAGGAACTTCTCCGGCGAGAAATCGGCCAGCCCGAAGACAAGCCGGTGGATCGGCAGCACCACCAGGCCCGGGTCGTCCATGTTGCACAGAAACAGCGTGCCGAACTCCGCCGTCGACCGGCTGTCCAGCGAGCCGCCGACCCGCTCGCGCATGCGCTCGCGCAGGGCCAGCATCGTCTCGTAGCGGTGGTGGCCGTCGGCGATGTAGAGCTTGAGCGGGGCCAGCAGGCGCACGACCCGGCCGATCGCCTCGGCGTCGTCGAGCCGCCAGAGAACATGCTGCGTTCCGTCCCCGGTGGTGCCGTCGATGGCCGGGGCGCGGCTCTCGGCGGAGGCGAAGGCGCGGTCGGTCTCGCCGGCCGGATCCGAGTACATGGTGAAGATCTGCGAGAAGTGGGCGCTCGTCGCGTCCATCAGCTTGAGGCGGTCGGCCTTGGGTCCGCTCAGCGTGCGCTCGTGCGGCAGGATCACGCGCTCGTCGAAGCGGTGCAGGCGCACGGCGGCGATGAAGCCGCGCCGCGTGACGCTGCGGCCGCCCAGCTCGGCGCTGGTGAAGACCTGGTGGTAGCGGTACAGGGCGGGACGATCGTCGCGCCGCAGGGCCCCGTCGCCCAGCCACGAGTCGAGCACGCGGGCCGCGACGCCGTACTTCTCGTCCCCCTGCCCCTCGGGCAGGATCAGGCGCACCGCGTTGTGCGGGTCGCGGTCCATCAGCTCCTGCCGCTCCTGCTCGTCGATGACGTCGTAGGGCGGCGCCAGGACGCGCGAGGCCTCCACCACGCCGGTGTCGTACAGGATGCCGCGGAACGGGGCGATCTCGGCCATGCCTGCTTGTAACACAGCGACGGCGCGGTTCGCCGCGTCCGCGCGCGGCCTCGCTCAACCCTCGAGGTCGACGGCGATCGGGCCGGGCCGGACCAGGCGCAGCGACCCGCGCTCGTCGACCGCGACCACGGTGGACGCGGTTCCGGCGCACACGCCCCCGTCCAGGTAGCACGCGATGTCGTCGCCGAAGACGGCGCGCGCCTGCGCGACCGTGCTGGCCGGCGGCTGGCCCGACCGGTTGGCGCTCGTCGCGGTGATGGCGCCGCCGAGCGCCGCGGCCAGCGCGCGCGCAAGCGGGTGGCTCGACACGCGCACCCCGACGCCGCCCCCCGGGCCGACCACCTCCGGCGCCAGATCCGGCCGCGCCGGCACCACCAGGGTCAGCGGACCCGGCCAGTGACGCAGGGCCAGGCGCTCGGCCGCGTCCGGCCACACGTCGGCCAGTTCGCGCGCGGCCTCGACGTCGCCGACCAGCAGCGGAAACGGCGAGTCGGGCGGCCGCCCGCCCTTGAGGGCCGTGACCCGGGCCAGCCCCGCCGCCGATCGCGCGTCGGCGGCCAGGCCGTAGCTGCTCTCGGTCGGCAGGCACACGACCTCGCCGCGCACGAGCGCGGCCAGCGCCTCGCGGACCGGATCGCCGCCGCTCACTTCGGCTTCGGCTCGGCCGACAGCGAGGCGTCGTCGGCCGCGACCTTGGCCGCGTTCGCCTCTCGACGCTCGCGCAGCGTCTTCTCGAGCGCCGGGTCGGACAGCGCCAGGATCTGCGCGGCGAGCAGCGCGGCGTTGTAGGCGCCGTCGATCGCCACCGTGGCCACCGGCATGCCGGCCGGCATCTGCACCGTCGCGTACAGGGCGTCGGCTCCGGCCAGCGGCGTGCGGGCCAGCGGCACGCCGATGACCGGCAGCGTGGTCTGCGCCGCCACCGCGCCGGCCAGGTGCGCCGCGCCGCCGGCGGCGCAGATCATGACGCGAATCCCGGCCGCGCGCGCGCCGCGCGCGAACTCTGCCGTTCGCTCCGGCGTGCGGTGCGCCGACATCACGCGCATCACGTGCGGCACGCCCAGCGACTCGAGCACCTCGGACGCCGGACGCATGATGTCGAGATCCGACTTCGAGCCCATCATGATCGCCACCAGCGGCTTGCTCTCGGCCATGCGCTCCTGCTCCTCGCTTCCTGGGATCCTGGATTCGTCAATCGATCACGGCACGCCGCGGCCGGCGCGCGCACCGATGTCGCGCCGGAACTGCATGCCGTCGAAGCTGATGCCCTCGATCGTCTGGTAGGCCAGGGCGCGCGCCTCGGCCACGCTGTCGCCCAGCGCAGTCACCCCCAGCACGCGCCCCGCCGCCGTGACCAGCTTGCCCCCGACAGTCGCGGTCCCGGCGTGGAACAGGATCACGTCGCCGTCCTCGGGCGGCTCGGCGCCCTCGATCCGGTCTCCGATGCTCGCCTCGCCCGGATACCCGCGCGACGCCAGCACCACGCACACCGCGGCGCGCTCCGACACCGCCGGCTCGCCGTCCGGCATGCGCCCGCTGGCGGCGCCGTGCAGCCACTCGCCCAGGTCGGCCTCGAGGCGCGCCACCACCGGCTGGGTCTCCGGATCGCCGAAGCGGCAGTTGTACTCCAGGATCCAGGGCGCGCCGGCGTCGTCGACGATCAGACCGGCGTACAGCACGCCGCGGTAGTCGACCTTGTCGGCGCGCAGCCCGGCCAGGGTCGGCTCGAGGATCTCCGCGCGCACCCGGCCCACGAGCGCGTCGTTGACCCACGACGCCGGCGACACGGTGCCCATGCCCCCGGTGTTGGGGCCCTGATCGCCGTCGAAGATCGTCTTGTGGTCCTCGACCGGCGGCAGCACCGCGCAGCGCGACCCGTCGGCCAGCGCCATGACCGACAGCTCGCGGCCGCGCAGGCGCTGCTCGATCACCACCGACAGGCCGGCCGCGCCGAAGCGCTTGCTCTCCAGCATCGAGCGCGCCGCGGCCCGCGCCTCGCCGGCGTTCTCGCACACGACGACGCCCTTGCCCGCCGCCAGCCCGTCGGCCTTGACGACGACCTCGCCGCCCAGCTCGCCGAGCGCGCCGTCGACCGCGGCCATGTCGAGGCACACGCGGAAGTCGGCCGTGCGGATGCCGTGGCGGCGAAAGAACTCCTTGGCGAACGCCTTCGATCCCTCGAGCCGGGCCGCCGACGCCGACGGCCCGAACACCGTCAACCCGCGGCTGCGCATGCGGTCGGCCAGCCCGGCCACCAGCGGCGCCTCCGGTCCGATGACCACCAGGTCGACGTCGCGCTCGCGGCCCAGCGCGACGAGCGCGTCGTGATCGTCCACCGCCACATCGGCCACGCTGGCCACCTGGGCCGCGCCCGGGTTGCCCGGGGCGACGACCACCTCGTGGCCGGACGCGGCCAGGCGCCAGCACAGCGCGTGTTCCCGCCCGCCGCTTCCGACCACCAGGATCCGCATGGCTCGCCCGCTCCCTTCTAGTGGCGGAAGTGCCGCATGCCGGTGAAGACCATGGCCACGCCGTGCTCGTCGGCCGCGGCGATGACCTCCTCGTCGCGGATCGATCCGCCCGGCTGGATGATCGCCGTGGCGCCCGCCTCGGCCAGGACATCGACGCCGTCGCGGAACGGGAAGAAGGCGTCCGACCCGGCCACGCTGCCCTCGAGCGGCAGCGCCGCCTTGAGCCGCGCGATCTTCGCCGAATCGACGCGCGACATCTGCCCGGCGCCGATCGCGGCCGTGCGCGTGCCGCGCCCGTACACGATGGCGTTCGACTTGACGTGCTTGCACACGCGCCACACGAAGTCGAGCCCGTCCAGCTCCTCCGCCGTGGGCGCGCGCTTGCTGACCACCTTGGCCTCGGCCGCGTCGACGAGGCCGTAGTCGGCCGACTGCACCAGCAGGCCGCCGCCGACCGAGCGCAGCGACCAGCCGGCGTCGCCCACCGGCCGGCTCATGTCGCCGACCGCGAGCAGGCGCAGGTTCTTCTTGCCGGCCAGGAGCTCGCGCGCCTCGGCCGAGTAGCCCGGCGCGACGACGCACTCGAGGAAGGTCTCGGCCAGCTGGCGGGCCAGCTCGCCGTCCACCTCGCGGTTGACCGCCACGATGCCGCCGAACGCCGACACCGGATCGGTCTCGCGCGCGGCCCGGTACGCCGCCGCCACTCCACCGGCGTCGCTGGCCGCGCCGCACGGGTTGGTGTGCTTGATGATGACGGCGCTGGGCGCGGCGAACTCCAGGCACAGCCCGAGCGCGGCGTCGCAGTCGAGGATGTTGTTGTAGGAGAGCTGCTTGCCCTGCAGCACCTCGGCGGCGGCCAGGGTCGGCCGGCGCGCTCCGGACGGCAGCGGCGAGCGCGCGTCTCGATAGAAGGCCGCGCTCTGGTGCGGGTTCTCGCCGTAGCGCAGCTCCGCCACCCGCTCCCACTGCACGGTGAGCGTGCCGGGAAAGGCGGCCCGCGCCCCGTCCTCCAGCGACGATAGATAGGCGGCGATGGCGCCGTCGTAGGCCGCGGTGTGGGCGAACGCCTTGCAGGCCAGGCGGAAGCGGGTGGCCGCCGAGACCGCGCCGCCGCCTCCCTCCAGCTCGGCCAGGAGCGCGTCGTAGTCGCCCGGATCGACCACCACGGCCACGCGCTCGTGGTTCTTGGCCGCCGAGCGGATCATCGACGGCCCGCCGATGTCGATGTTCTCGATCGCGTCGGCCGGCGTCACGTCCGGCGCCGCCACCGTGCGCTCGAACGGGTACAGGTTGACCACCACCAGATCGATCGGCTCGATCTGCTGGGCGGCCATCTCGGCCCGGTGCTCGGCCGTCGCGCGGCCGAGCAGCCCGCCGTGGATGCGTGGGTGCAGCGTCTTGACCCGGCCGTCGAGGATCTCCGGCGCGCCGGTGTACGCCGACACCTGCATCACCTCGACGCCGGCCTCGGTCAGCGCGGCGCGCGGTGCCGCCGGTGGACAGGATCTCGACGCCGAGCCGGCGCAGCCTCTGCCCGAGGTCTACCAGCCCGCGCTTGTCAGAAACGCTGACCAGCGCCCGTCGGACAGGGGCACCAGTCGACGGTGCATGTGCCATGCGGACTTCTAACAGCCCGCTCCGACACCGTCAATCGCCGTCGCCGGCGCCGCCGCGCTCCAGGTCGCCGTCACCGACGGTGAATCCCTCGAGCGGCGAGGCCATCTTGAGCTTGAGCAGGCCGCGCACCTCGACCTGGCGGATGCGCTCGCGGGTCAGGTTCATGATCTCGCCGACTTCCTCGAGCGTGATGCCGGCGCGGTCGGCGACGTCGAGCGCGCAGGTCTCCTTCATCTCCCACGGCTCCAGGTCCGGGAAGTTGATCTTGATCGACCCGGTCTCCGGGTTCACGTCCAGGTAGAGGTGGTGCTTGCACGCCACCCACGGGCAGGGCCGGATCTCGTTCTCGCACTGCTCGCGGGTCGTCGGCCGCGGCACGTCGACCGGCGGGTTGAGCAGCGCGCCCAGGCGCAGCTCCTCGCGGGTGAGCCGCTTCATCGCGATGGTCCGGGAGCGCGGCCGCGTGCGGCGCGAGCGGCGCCGCACCTTGCGGCTGACCGCCGGGCGCCTTGCCGGCCGCGTCCTCCGCGTCCTCGCTCTCGACCTCGCCGCTGGCGGCGAGATCGATGGCGGCGGCGCTCTCCTCGAACGCCTCCTCGTCGTCTCTGACCTCGAGCTCGTCGTCGAGATGGGTGTCCATGCCGTCCTCCTGGCCAGACTGGCCCCACTCGGGTCCGTGGGTCGCATCACAGAAGCTCCTCGGCGCTGCCCGCTGCGCCGCTACCGCCAAAGCTCTCGTCCGTCGGCCGGCCGACCCGGTGAGACAGGTCGTCGAGCCGCTTGAGTAGTTCGTCCGCCGAGCGCCGGGCCTCGCCCAGGTCGCGCTTGAGGTTCTTTCTCGCCTTCGCGTCGAAGCGCGGGGCCTCGATCTCGGCCTCGAAGCGCCCGAACAGGTCGGCCAGGCCCTCCTCCAGCGTCTCCAGTAAGTCTCCGAAGCGCAGGAGCTCGGCCTGGATCTCCTCGATGGTCCGCCCGTCGTCCATCAGCCGGCGCACCGCGTTGATGCGGCGGACCGCCTTGGCCGGGTAGACGCCGAGCGAGCCGCGGTGCTTGCCCTTGCGGCCGACCCGCCGGCTGCGCGGCACCAGTCCCAGCTGCACGTACTTGCGGAAGGTGGCCTCGGAGAAGCGCAGGCCGCGGGTCGAGAAGAAGTTGACGATCTGCGCCGCGGTCAGTCCCTCGGCGTGATCGGCTTCCAGACGGCGAAGCTCGTCGTCGCTGAAGAGTCCCCTGCGCGACGAGCCTCCGCCGCTCGAGCCCGATGAGCCTCCTCCGCGGCGAGCGCGGTTGGCGGCGCACAGCGACGCGACCAGGGCCAGCGACCGCGTGTCGCCCGCCTCGTACGTTCGCAGTGCCGCCGACGGCTCCGCCTGCCGCGCTGCCTGTGGCGTCTTCCCAGTCACGTGGTCCCCCCGAGCGCCGGCGTCCCGTGGCGGGCGCCCCGCTGTCGCGATGCGATGTCTGCCGCTCGGGATGCGCCCGCTGTCTCTCTGACCTCGTCGCGCATCCCGCACGTTCTCGAGCGAAGCGTTCGTCCCCTGCGCTTCGTGAATCGAAGATATTCTACTGAATAGAGTCGGTCAAGAATACTTAGCCGAGTGGAGTCAAGTTTTTATCTGGCTCTTTGTTCAGGTTGACCGCGCCTTGTGCTACTTCTGTGGCGTGCCGCGACTCGCTCGCCGTCGCTCTCGCCGCCGCTGTGCTCGCGGCGATCGCAGCGAGCGCGAGCGCCGACATCGAAGGCGATCAGTTCGAGTCGAGCGCGTGGCGCGTGCGCATGTCGGCGCCCAAGAACTGGCAGCTGACCGACAAGACCGCGTACCCCAGCATCCTGCTGCGCATGGCCCGCCGCGCGCCGGACGGCAAGATGATGCTCGTCGGCCGAGCGGCTGGCGCCCGGCATCAACGCGCTCGGCTACGCCCAGCGCACCGCCGACATCCTCCGCGCCGATGGGCTTCCAGGTGCGCTCGCCGCAGCTGCACTCGTTGACCGGCGCCTACTTCATCGACTCGGATGGTCGCGGCGCGTTCCTGCGCCAGGCTTTCCTGGTCTCCGGCGGCATCGGATACTCCCTGACTCTGTCGGCCCCGGACAACCGCACGCGCAGCCAGCACCTGCGCGCCTTCGACTACGCGCTGCGCTCGATCCAGATCCTGCGCGCCGCCCCGCCCCCGCGCCGGAGAAGGACGAGGAGGAAAAGCCCCTGGAGCCGCTCGCCTTCGCCGATCGATCCCGGCGCCGCCGATCAGGACGTCACCGCCATGAGCAGCGCCTTTCCCAGCCCCGAAGCCGCCGCCGATGCCCTGCGCCGGGCCGGCTACATCGCCGACCCGGCCATCGCCACCACGCTGTTCCTGGCCGACGCGCTCGACAAGCCGATCCTCGTCGAGGGCCCGGCCGGCGTCGGCAAGACCGAGCTGGCCAAGTCGACCGCGGCCGCGCTCGGCACCGAGCTCCTGCGCCTGCAGTGCTACGAGGGCCTGGACGAGGCCAAGACGCTCTACGAGTGGAAGTACGCCAAGCAGCTGCTCTACACCCAGATCCTGCGCGACCACCTCGGCCAGCTGCTGGGCGACGAGACCGACCTGCGCCGCGCGGTCGACCGCATCGCGGCCCACGAGGACGCCTTCTTCTCCGATCACTTCCTGCAGCCGCGGCCGCTCCTGCAGGCGATCCGCGCCGAGCGCCGCGTGGTGCTGCTCATCGACGAGGTGGACCGGGCCGAGGACGAGCTGGAGGCGTTCTTCCTCGAGGTGCTGGGCGAGCTGCAAGTCACGGTGCCGGAGCTGGGCACGCTGCGCGCGCGCCACCGGCCGCTGGTGTTCCTGACCTCCAACGCGAGCCGCGAGCTGTCGGACGCGCTGCGCCGCCGCTGCCTGTACCTGCCGATGAACTTCCCCGGCCGCGAGCGCGAGGCGGAGATCCTGGCCGTGCGCGTGCCGGAGGTGGCCGCGTCGCTGGCGCGCAAGCTGGCCGGCTTCGTGGCCGAGCTGCGCACGCTCGACCTCAAGAAGCTGCCCAGCATCTCCGAGACCATCGACTGGGCCCGCGCCCTGGTCGTGCTCGGCATCGACGAGCTGGGCGTCGACGAGGTCGACCGCACCCTCCACCTCCTCCTCAAGTACGAGGGCGACCTCGAGCTGGCCCGCGAGAAGAGCGCGCGCCCTGCTCGAGGCGAGCTGAGCCGACGGCGGCGGCTTCAGCGCGGCACGAAGCCGCGGAACGGGAGGCCCGGGCAGCGCGGTCAAGCACGCGCTGCTGCGAGCGCAGGAGGGCGGCGGCCGGGCCGGCCTGCGGCCAGGCGGCGCAGCTGCGGCGGGGCGGTACTTGTAGCCCTTCTTGAGCCAGCGCAGGCTGCCGATCTCCTCGCAGCCGAGCGGCACGTCGCTCGGGCGCGCAGTAGATGCGCACGTGCATGTGATCGTCGTGCGGCAGCGCGCCCACGGCTGGTGGAGGAGGAGCCGCGGCGGCGTCGATCAGCTCGGGCGGCGCCTTCTGGGCCAGCGCGGCGTCGATGATCGCGCTGCTTGAGGTCGTCGGCGATGAAGATGTAGGCCACGTCGGCGACCGGGTTCTCGAGGATGGCGCGCACCAGCGCCCAGTTGGCGGCGTCGTCGAAGTAGACCGGCGGCCGGCCGGCACGCCGGGCTGCGGCAGGCTCGACCCCGTCCGGCCCGAAGCGGCGCATGGCGTCGGCCGTCACCGGCCGCCCGGCCGCGTCGCGGACGAAGAAGAGCAGGTCCACGTCGCGCCCGGTCTGGTGCGAGCGGTGCCAGGCGCTCGGCCCGCCGCGCGCGGGCGACAGGTCGGCGACCGCCAGCGGCCGCCGCAGTCCGAGCGGCTCGAGCGCGCGGCCCAGGTGGACGACGAACGAGACCATCTCGAGCGTGCCGTAGTTCAACCCGCGCTCCGCCCAGGTCGGCGGCATCCAGTAGCCCTCCCCGACCGCCGGCAACGCGACCGGCTCGAGCAGCGCGCCCTGATGCGGCGGCCCGAACGACACGCTCGTCCCGTCATCGATCATCCCGGCCCCGGCACACCCGGCGACGCAGCCGAGGAGAGCGACCGAGGCGACGAGGCCGCGCAGCACGCGAATCAGTCTAGCGTTCGAACCGCGAAGGCGCGAAGAACGCGAAGGGACGCAGGAACCGCCAAAACGCCAAGGCGCCAGGTGGTCCCGAGGGAAGACCCGAAATCCAGACCCAAAGGTTTGGAAACTCAGATCCTCGCTCGGAACCACCTGGCCCTTTGGCGTTTTGGCGGTTCCCTACTTCGCGTTTCTGTTCGACCCGCGGCTAGGTCGTCTCCTCGAACTCGGCGTCGATCACGCCGTCGTCGCGCTGCTGCTGGTCGCGCTGGCCGTTGCCCGGGCCGGGCTCGCCGCCGTCGCCGCCGCCCTCCCGGTCGGAGGCGCCCTTGTACATCGCCTCGGCCACCTTGTGGGCCGCGGACTGCAGCGACTCGAGCGCGGCGCGCAGCTCGGCGGCGTTGGTCGGCTCGCGGTTGGCGTCGAGCACCTGCTGGGCGCTCTTGAGCTCCTCCTCGGCGCGCAGCTTCTCGGCGTCGGGGATCTTGTCCGCGTTCTCCTCGATCAGCTTGCGCGTGCCGTAGACCAGCGAGTCGAGCTGGTTGCGCGCCTCGATCGCCTCCTTGCGCTCCTTGTCCTCGGCCGCGTGCGACTCGGCCTCGTTCACCATCTTCTGGATCTCCGCCTCGGACAGACCCGACGACGCCGTGATGGTGATGTTCTGCTCCTTGCTGGTCGCCTTGTCCTTGGCGCCGACGTTCAGGATGCCGTTGGCGTCGATGTCGAAGGTGACCTCGATCTGCGGCACGCCGCGCGGCGCCGGCGGGATGCCGGTCAGGTGGAACTTGCCGAGCGTGCGGTTGTCGCGCGCCATCGGCCGCTCGCCCTGCAGCACGTGCACCTCGACCGAGGTCTGGTTGTCCGACGCGGTCGAGAAGATCTCGCTCTTGCGGGTCGGGATGGTCGTGTTGCGCGGGATGAGCACCGTGCTCACGCCGCCGAGCGTCTCGATCGACAGCGACAGCGGGGTGACGTCGAGCAGCAGGATGTCCTTGACGTCGCCCGACAGCACGCCGGCCTGGACCGCCGCGCCCAGCGCGACCACCTCGTCCGGGTTGACGCCCTTGTGCGGCTCGCGCTGGAAGAACTCCTTGACCTGCTTCTGCACCATCGGGATGCGGGTCGAACCGCCGACCAGCACCACCTCGTGGATGTCCTTGACCGACTTGCCGGCGTCGGAGAGCGCCTTCTTGCAGGGCTCGATCGTCCGCTTGACGATGTCCTCGATCATCTGCTCGAACTTGCGAGCGGCTGAGCTTCATGACGCAGGTGCTTGGGGCCGGTGGCGTCCGCGGTCAGGAACGGCAGGTTGATCTCCGTCTCCTGCACGCTCGACAGCTCGATCTTGGCCTTCTCCGCCGCCTCCTTGAGGCGCTGCAGCACCATCTTGTCCTTGGAGACGTCGATGCCGCTGTCCTTCTTGAACTCGGCGATCAGCCAGTCCATGACGCGGTCGTCGATGTCGTCGCCGCCCAGGTGGGTGTCGCCGTTGGTCGACACGACCTCGACCACCTTGTCGCCCACCTCGAGGATCGAGATGTCGAAGGTGCCGCCGCCGAAGTCGTAGACCGCGATCAGCTGGTCGTTGGTCTTGTCCAGGCCGTAGGCCAGCGCGGCCGCGGTCGGCTCGTTGACGATGCGCTTGACCTCGAGGCCGGCGATGCGGCCGGCGTCCTTGGTGGCCTGGCGCTGCGAGTCGTTGAAGTAGGCCGGCACCGTGATGACCGCTTCCTTGACCGGCTCGCCCAGGTACTCCTCGGCGGCGCGCTTGAGCTTCATCAGCACGCGGGCCGAGATCTCCTGCATGGCGTAACGCTTGCCGCGGATCTCGATCGCGCAGTCGGCGTTCGGGGCCTTGCACGACCTTGTACGGGACGCGCTTGATCTCGTCCTGCGTGGCCGGGTCCTCGAACTTGCGGCCGATGAGCCGCTTGGCCGAGAAGACGGTGTTCTCCGGGTTCGTGATCGCCTGCCGGCGGGCGATCTGGCCGACCAGGACCTCGCCCTTGTCGTCGAATGCCACCACCGACGGGGTCAGGCGGCCGCCCTCCTCGTTGGTGATGATCTTGGGCTCCTTGCCCTCCATGATGGCGACCACGCTGTTGGTGGTGCCCAGGTCGATACCGATGATCTTGCCCATTCTCAGGGTCCTCCTCGCGCTACGTCCGCGACGTATGCGCGCAAACCTAAGCACCTCGTATGGAGGCGTCAAGGCTGGGAAAGAAGCAAAAAACGAGGGGACCAGCGGCCCGCGGCCGACCGGTCCCCTTCGCTCAATTCGGCGCTTGGCCGGCCCGTTCAGGCCAGCGGCTGCGGTCCGCGCGGCGGCGAGCCGGGCTCGGGCGGGATCATCGCCCCGGTCATCTCCTGCTTCTGCCGCTCGACCAGCTCGACGATCCCGGTAGGCGGGTGGGTCAGCGCGATGACCAGGACCTCGTCCATCCGCTTGACCGGGATGATCTCGATCTCCTGCTTGACCTCCTCCGGGACGTCGACCAGGTCCTTGACGTTGCGCTCCGGGATGATGACCCGCTTGATGCCGGCCCGGTGCGCGGCCAGGAACTTCTCCTTGATGCCGCCGATCTGGCAGCACGATGCCGCGCAGCGTGATCTCGCCGGTCATGGCCACGTCGTGGCGCACCGGCATGCCGGTCAGCAGCGAGACCAGCGCCGTGAACATGGTGACGCCCGCCGACGGGCCGTCCTTGGGGATGCCGCCCGCCGGGACGTGGACGTGGATGTCGACGTTCTCGAGGAAGTTGCCGCCCTCGAGGCCCAGCTGCGGCGCGCGGCTGCGGATGAACGACAGCGCCGCCTGCGCCGACTCCTTCATCACGTCGCCGAGCTGGCCGGTCAGGGTCAGCTTGCCCTTGCCCGGCATGCGCGTGGCCTCGATGAAGAGGATGTCGCCGCCGACCGGGGTCCAGGCCAGCCCGGTGGCCACGCCCGGCTCGCTGGTCCGCTCGGCCACCTCGCTGACGAACTTGGTCGGGCCCAGGAACTCCGGCGACTTCGCTCGGCGCCGATGATCTCGCTTGGTCTTGGCCTAGCCCTCGGCGACCTTCACCGCGACGCCGCGGCACGACGCTGCCGATCTCGCGCTCGAGATTGCGCACGCCGGCCTCGCGCGTGTAGCGAGTCGATGATCTCGTAGACCGCGTCGTCGGTGATGTCGCACTGCTCGTCCTTGAGGCCGTGCTCGTCGAGCTGCTTGGGGACCAGGAACTGCGCGCGAGATGTGGCGCTTCTCCTGCGCGCGTGTAGCCGGGCAGCTCGATGATCTCCAGGCGGTCGCGCAGCGCCGGCGGGATCGGGTCGAGCATGGTTCGCGGTGGCGATGAACATGACCTTGCGACAGGTCGAACGGCACCTCGAGGTAGTGGTCGGTGAAGGCGTGGTTCTGCTCCGGGTCGAGCACCTCGAGCAGCGCCGCGGCCGGATCGCCGCGGAAGTCGTGCCCGAGCTTGTCGATCTCGTCGAGCACGAAGACCGGGTTGTTGGTGCCGGCCTTCTTCATGCCCTGGATGATGCGGCCGGGCAGCGAGCCGACGTAGGTGCGCCGGTGGCCGCGGATCTCGGCCTCGTCGCGCACGCCGCCGAGCGAGATGCGGACGAACTTGCGCCCGATGCGCGCGCGCGATCGAGCGGCCGAGCGACGTCTTGCCGACGCCGGGCGGCCCGACGAGGCACAGGATCGGGCCCTTCTTGTCGTTCTTGAGCTTGCGCACCGCCAGGTACTCGAGGATGCGCTTCTTGACCTTCTCGAGGTCGTAGTGGTCCTCGTTGAGGATCTTGCGCACTTCCTCGATGCTCGATGCTTGTCCTCGGTCGATGACCGACCAGGGCAGCTCGACCAGCCACTCGAGGTACGTGCGCGTGACCGTGTACTCGGCCGACGACGGCTGCATGACCTTGAGCCGGTCGAGCTGCTTGAGCGCGACCTTCTCGGCCTCCGCGCGGCATGCTTGGCCTGCGCGATCTTCTCCTCGAACTCCTCCAGGTCGCCGCCGGAGTCGTCGAGCTCGCCCAGCTCTTCCTTGATCGCCTTGAGCTGCTGGCGCAGGACGTACTCGCGCTGGTTGCGGCCCATCTCCTCCTGGACCTGGGTGTTGATGCGCTCGCGGACCTTGAGCACCTCGAGCTGGCGCGACAGGAACTGCAGCACCTTGCGCATGCGCGCCTTGAGGTCGAACGTCTCCAGGACGTCCTGCTTCTCGTCCACCTCGAGCTCGAGGTTGGAGGTGATGAGGTCGGCCAGCTGCCCCGGCTCGGTGACGCTGTCGACCAGCGCGCCGGCCTCCTTGGGCAGCTCCGGCATGAGCTTGATCACCCGCTTGGCGATGTCCTTGAGGTTCATCACCAGCGCGTCGAGCTCGACGTCGGTCGTCGTCGGATCCGGCCGCGCCTCGACGCGCGCCGCGATGAACGGCTCGGTGCCGTCGAACGTCGAGCACCGTGACGCGCGTGACCCCCTGCAGGATGACGCTGAAGTTGTCCTTGGCCAGCTTGATGACCTTGAGGATGCGGGCCGCGCAGCCGACCCGGTACAGGTCGTCCTCGCCCGGATCCTCGGTGCGCGCGTCCTTCTGGGTCAGGATGCCGATGACCGGGCGCTCCTTGGAGATGGCCTCCTCGACCAAGCGCACCGACTTCCGGCGCCCCACATCGATGGGAATGATCGATCCCCGGGAACAGAACCGAGTTTCGGAGCGGCAGGATGGGGATGACTTCCGGGATCTCGACCGGAAGCTCGCCCCCAGACTTCGGCTTGGTCATGAAATGGAACGTACGAACCAAGCGCGTCCCCGTCAATTGGGACCGGCGAATCTGCGTGGTTAGGTAAGCGAGGGGCGACGCGCCGCGACACCTTGCGGGGCGATCTCGCGCGGCTCCGGATCCGTCCGTTCAGTGCCCGACCCGGGTGACGGGACGGTCGCAGGGGCGAGGAGGCGCTTCGGCACGCGGCGGCGCGCGAGTCTCTCTCGGCCCGAGAGCGCTCGAATCGCTCCGTGGACCCCTCCCGCGGCCCATGCCCGGCGGGCCGGGCCGCTTGATCGACGGCGGCAGCCGTGCCAAGCTGGTCAGACCACTCCAACGAGCCCTTTGCGCCGTATCCTCAGGGTCCCGATGGCGCCGAAACCCGATACATCCCCTGCCGAGCCGGCTTCCGAAGCACCCACCTCGACGCAGATCGAGGCCGTGTTCGACGCGCTGGTCGCCGACATCGTTCGTGGAACCTATCCGCCGGGCACGCGCTTGCCCGCCGAGCGAGAGCTGTCGCGGATGCTGGGCGCGTCGCGGCCCACCCTGCGCGAGGCGCTCCGCCGCCTCGACGAGTGGAACCTGGTCTCGGCCCGCCGCGGGTCGGGAATCGTGGTGCGCGAGATGCGCGACTGGATGATCGAGGTGCTGCCCGTCTACCTGCGCCACGCCGAGCCCGGACCGCAGCGCCCGCCGCTGGCCAGCCTGGCGGCCGACATGCTGCTCCTGCGCCGGTTCATCATGGTCGACCTGTTGCGCGCCATGGCGGGGCGGCTGCCTCCGGGGGGCACCGCCGCGGCGCGCGCCCACGCCGAGCGCGCGTGGCAGGCGCGCACCGACGCCCACACCTTCGCCCGCGAGGACTTTCAGGTCATCCGCTCGCTGGCCGAGGCGGCCGGGTCGCTGCCGTGCATGTGGATGATCAATCGCCTGTCCGGCGTGTACGTCGACATCGCCAGCAACCTGGCCGGCGCTGTCGCGCCGCCGCCGGAGTACCTCGAGGTCTACGACCGCGTGCTCACGCTCATCGACGGTGGCGAGCTCGACGCGGCCGCCAAGCGACATCGACGAGTACCTGGAGCGCCACGACCGGCGCCTGATCGGGGCGCTGGGAGGCAGCCTCTGAGATGAGCGCGCGCGGCACCGGCTATCGCCTGCCCCGCCGCGCGCGCAGCGTGATCGCCAGCCTGGTGCCGGTCGTGTGCCCCGAGGGCGCCGTGCGGCTCGGCCTCACCGACTGGCTGGTCGACCAGGCCGAGCTCAGCATGCGCTCGTTTCCGCCGACAATCCGGCGCGCGCTCGGCGCCGGGCTCGCCACATATGATGTGTCGGCGGCGGCGTGGCCGCGCGCGCGCGGGCGCCGCGCCGCCCGGCTCGACCCGGAGCGCGCCGCGGCCTGGTTTCGCCTGTGGTGGCGCAGCAAGATCGGCCCGCAGCGCGAGTTCGCCAAGGCGATCAAGTCGATCCTGTGCATGGCCTACTACGAGGCGCCCGCCGTGCAGGCCGAGATGGGCTACGCGCCGCAGGCGTGGATCGACACGGTCAAGCGGCGCCGGCTCGCGGTGCACCGCGACGACATCGATCGCCACCAGGCCTCGCTGCTGGCCCCCGACCCGCTGCCCAGCTCGCTGGCGGCGCGCCGGGCCGGGGCCCGGGAGGCCGGCTGACGTGCCCGAGGCGCGCGACGCCCTGCACGCGGATCGCATCCCGCCCGGCGTGCACACGCGCGACCACCTGCGCGACGAGGCGATCCTCGGCTGCGACGTGGTGGTGATCGGATCGGGCGCCGGCGGAGCCACCGTCGCGGCCGAGCTCTCCGAGGCCGGCTTCGACGTCATCCTCATGGAGGAGGGCCGCTACTTCTCGACCCGCGACTTCACCGCCGAGGCCTCGGCGATGATCCGCCAGCTCTACCGCGGCGGCGGCGCGACCATGGCGGTGGGCGAGCCGGCCGTCATGTACCAGGAGGGCAGCACGGTCGGCGGCTCGACGGTGGTCAACGGCGGCATGGCCTGGCGCACGCCGGAGCACATCCTCGAGCGCTGGCACCGCGATCACCAGCTGGCCGACATCCGCGCGGCCGACATGGAGCTCTACTTCGACCGGGTCGAGCGGCGGCTGCACGTGCGCACCCAGGACGCCGGACACGGTCGGGCGCGACAACGCGCTGCTCAAGCTGGGCGCCGACCGCAAGGGCTGGCGCGTGGTGGACAACCTGCGCAACCAGGTCCACTGCGCCGGCTCCAACAACTGCGCGTTCGGCTGCCCGACCGGCGCCAAGCAGTCGGCCCTGGTCAGCTACATCCCGCGCGCGCTCCACTTCGGGACCCGCATCTACTCCGACCTGCGCGCGCAGCGCATCACGCACCAGGGCAAGCGCGCCACCGGCGTGGTCGCGCGGGTGGTCGAGGCGGACGGCCGGCTGGGCGCGCAGGTGACGGTGCGCGCAAAGCTGGTGGTGTCGGCGTGCGGCGCGATCCACACGCCGGCGCTGCTGGCGCGATCCGGCTTCCGCTCGCCGTCGGGCCAGCTGGGCCAGAATCTCAGCCTGCACCCGAACTGCAAGGTCGTCGCGATCTTCGACGAGGAGGTGCGCGGCTGGGAGGGCGTGCATCAGGCCTACCAGGTGCGCGAGTTCCAGGACCAGGGCTTCCTGTTCGCGGCGGTCAACCTCCCGCCCGGCGTCCTGGCCATGAGCTTGCCCTGCTACGGCGACGCGCTCGGCGCGCTGATGGCCGACTACCGCAACATGGTCATCGCCGGCATGCTGGTCGAGGACACCGTCGTCGGCCACGTCAAGCAGCTGCCCAACGGCCAGCCGCTGGCCTTCTACCAGCTGTCCGACGTCGACGCCGAGAAGCTCGTGCGCGGGACCTCGCTCCTGTGCGAGCTCCTGTTCGAGGCCGGCGCGAGGCGCATCCTGCTGCCATTCGGCGGGGCCGGCGAGATGCGCTCGCCCGACGACGCCAGGCGGCTGCTGTCGCGCCGCATCCCCAAGAGCCACATGGAGGTCGTCACCGTCCACCTGATGGGGACGGCGCGCATGGGCGGCGACCGGGCCCGCGCGGTCACCGATCCGCACGGCATGGTCCACGACGCCGAGCGCCTGATGGTGGCCGACGCGAGCCTGTTTCCGACTCCGATCGGGGTCAACCCGGCCGAGACGATCAGCGCGCTGGCCACGCGCAACTCGCACTACGTGATCGAGAACCGGCGGAGGTTCATGACGTGAAGCTGGGACGCAGACAGCGAGAGAGGACGGCGCAGGACACGGCGCAGGCCATCGACACCAGCCCGCCGTCGGCGCGCTTCCTGGAGCTGGCGCGCCGGCCGCGGCCCGAGCTGGAGGAGGCCCTGCTGCGCGGACACATGCCGGAGCTGAGCCAGCTGGCCGGCTGGGAGCACCGCGGCATGAACACGCCGCGCTGGGCCCGCGCCGCGCGCATCCGCAAGTTCGTGAAGGGCTTCGAGCGCCGCGAGGGCGGCCAGGTATTCGGCTACAACCGCCCGGTGGTGCAGGATCGCGATGCCGACCCCTGGCAGGTCGCCGGCGCGCCGTTCGGCTGGTTCCGCGTCGGCCCGGTCGACGCCACCGACCGGGACAACGCCTATCTCCACGCCGCGCTGCTCGACTACGGCCGCGGCGGCAACCGCCTGTGGGATCCGAGCCGCAACCTGCGCGACTACGTCGTCGAGGTTGACGGCGGCGAGGGCCTGTACCTGGGCAAGGCCTACTACGCCCTCGGCCCGGCCCGCCTCGGGGTCAGCTTCTTCGTCCTCGAGCGCCTTCGCCCGGCGGCTCCGTAGCCCCTCCATCCCCGGGCGGCTCGACGCGCAGGAACAGCCGATCCCACTCGGCGTGGCGGCCGACCTCCCGGTCCCGGCCGCCGGGGAAGCGGCGCTCGAGCAGCTCGAAGCCGGTGGCGCGGGACAAGCGGACCCAGCGCCAGTCCGGAAGCTCCCCCGACTTGCTGGTGCCGCCCACCTGGTAGACGAGCACGTGGACGGCGTCCTTGCGGATCCCGTAGTCGTGCGGCTCGGCGATGCGCTCGTGGCCGTCGAGCAAGAAGCGGATGAGGCGGCGCTCGGTGATGGCGCGACGGAGGATCTGGTCCACCTCACGGGGAAACTGCACGTCGCTCACGCACTTCACGCTAGCAGGCCCGCCTGACGCGCGGCGGGTCGGGCGCCTCGCTACTGCACGTAGGGCCGGGCGTCGAACGGGAGCAGCAGCCGGAACGTGGTGCCGTGGCCGGCGCGGCTGTCGACCACGACCTGGCCGCCGTGGGCCTCGACGCAGCCCCACACGAAGGTGAGGCCCAGGCCCCAGCCGCAGCGCGGCCCATGCATCGCCGAGCCGGGCAGCGAGAACGGATGGAACAGGGCGGCCTGGTCCTCGTGCGGGATCGGCGGCCCCTCGTTGTGCACCGTCAGCTCGGCGCCGGCGGGGCCTCTCGCCACGGCGATGGTGACCGGCCGGTCCGCCGCGCCGTGCTGGATGCCGTTGACCGCCAGGTTCCAGATCGCGCGACGCAGCTGCTCGGGGCACCACATCCCGCGGACCCGGTGCTCGCCTTGCAGCACCAGCCGGTCGCCGTGCGCGGACCGCAGCTCCTCCATCGAGGCGCGGGCGACAGCGAACAGATCGCACTCCTCGAGGCGAAGCGGCAGCTGCTGCCCTGCCCGGATGCGGTGCACGTCGAGCAGCCCGCGCACCATCCAGTCCATGCGCTCCAGCTCGCGGACCACCTGGGTGGCGGTGTGCTGCGGATCGTCGACCGTCCACGGCTCGCGCAGCCGGGCCGCGCCGGCCTTGGCGGCGCCCAGCGGCCCGGTCAGATCGTGCATGAGGACCGACACGAAGCGCTCGCGCAGCTCGCCCTCGAGCGCGATGTCGCGATCCTTCTCGCTCAGGGCCGCGTGGAGCCGCGCGTTCTCCAGGTGGAGGAGCAGGCTCGTGCCCATGTCCTCGACGCAGCGGACCTCCCTGGCGCTGAGCTCGCGCGCGTCGCTCACCCCGATGAACAGGGCGCCGCGCAGGAGGTGGCCCGCGCTCAGGCGCACCCCGAGCAGCGACCGGATGCCGGCCTGGCGCAGCTCGTCGCCGACGACGAGCATCTGGCTCTCGGCGTTGCCGGCGAACAAGGTCGACCCCGCAGAGGATGCGCTCTTGCCGCCGGGGCCGGGCAATTCGAGCGAGCCGGCGAGCTCCTCGAGGCGCTCGGCGGCGATCCCGGTGGAGGCCGATCCGATCGTCCGGTCGGTGTGGGCGTCGAACAGGACCAGCGCCCCGCTCTGCGCAGTCACGGCCGCCGTCAACACGGTCAAGGCGTCGGTCAAGAGCTCGCGCGTGGGCGCCGTCGCGCCGTCGGGCGCGGCCCGTGGCCGCGCCGGCGATGCGCCGCAGGAGGCGGGCGTAGCGCGCCTCGCGCTGCTGGTCCTCGAGCATGTGCCGGTTGAAGATGCGCGTCACCGCCGAGATCGCGGCGTAGAGCTCGGCGAACAGGCGCGCCACGTCGCGAAGCGGCGGTCGATCGTCGGCCGGCTCGGCGTCGAGGATGCTCGACAGGCAGCGCCCCAGGATCGCGAACTCGGTGACGATCTGGTTGAGCTCCGACCAGTGCCGCAGACGATTCGCGAGATGGGCCTCGATGAGCTCCTGCTGCGAGGCGCTGACTCGCGGCAGATCGTGCTCGGCCATGTGTCCCAGCGACGCGATGTAGGCCGGCATGACGTTCACCAGGTCGGGCAGGCACAGCTTGCCCGCCGCGTCCGCTTGACCCGCGCCCTGCTCCCACAGGTGAAGGATCTCCTCGCGGTGGCGCTCGATGACCTCGCCGACACTGCTCATGGACGGCTCCTTCCTTCACCGGCGCTGCCGCGCTGCGGCCGCACGTCGACGATGCCGGCACTATGCCAGCTGCGCGCCCGCAGCGCCGGGAATTCGATGTTCTGCGCAGGCTCTCGGCGGCGTGGTATGCTCCGTCTTGTCCGCGCGCGGTTGGTCAACTGGCCACACGCCGCGGGCAATCGTCGAGGGCGGTCGCCGGAGCTCCTCCTCGCTCGGACGGACTCGGCTCCTCGGCAAAGGAACAACATGGCAGCATCTCTGTCCGCAACCACATCCCGCCCGCTGGCCCTCTACACGCACACAAAGGGCAAGCAGTGGGGCCTCGCGATCCTGGCGTGGGAGCGCGGGCCGAGGCGCGGGTACCAGTTCGAGGACGGCATGCTGCGCGTCTTCACCGAGAGACACTACGAGTGCATCGAGGAGGTGGACGCCCCGGCCGACAAGGCCGCGCGCGTCATCGCCGACCTCCGCCGCAAGCTCGGCGACGCCGCCCATCACGACGGCTCGGTGCACACGTCACCGGCACCGCCCGACCTCAGCTTCGAGGACCAGATCCGCGTGTTTCGCACCCGCTACCCGGAAGGGTTCGCGGACCGCGCGTGGATCGCCAGGTACCGCGGAGCCCATGAGGGCCGCCGCGCCAAGGGACATGCCTCGCCGGCCATCGCCGAGGCGCGCGCCGCGCTGGCGGCCGACGTGCTCGACCGGGCCCTGGCCGACAACGGCACCGCCGCGATCATCGCCGCGGCGACCGGCGTGCTCGAGCACACCAGCCTGCTCACCGGCCATCAGGTGCAGCCGCTGCGCGACGTGTCGCCCAATCGCTCGGGCCACTTCGTCCAGGTGCTGCGCGATCTGCTCCACGGCGAGGACGCCTACGAGCTGCGCTTCGAGCGGCTGGTCACCGCGCTGACCCATCACCGCGGACCGGCGCCCACCTGGCAGCTGGCCACGGCGCTGCCCGCGCTGGTGTGGCCCGATCAGCACGTCTGCGTGCGGCCGACCACCTTCCGCGATCAGGCCAAGTGGATGGCGCCGCGGCTGGTCCTCGGCAACACGCCGAGCGGCGCGATGTACGTGCGGCTGGCCGACATGGCGCGCGCGGTCCACACGGCGCTGGAGCGCGAGGGCCTGGCCCCGCGCGACCTCATGGACGTGCACCAGTTCATGGTCATGAGCCTGGCGCCGGCGGCCCGCGAGCTCCTGCCCAACTGAGCCGAAGCGGCGGCGGGCGCCCACCTCGAAGCTCAGGTGCGCGCGCTGCGCCGCTTCTTGCTGCGCGCCTTGCCGGCCGGGCCCTCGGCGCCGGCGGGCGGCTCGGCCGACGGCACCGGCTGGCCGAAGAAGGTCGGCAGCTCGGAGACGTCCTCCTCGAGCAGGTGGACCTGCTCGTCGCGCACCAGCGCCTTGATCTCGTCGCCGCCCAGGGAGCGCTCGCCGCCCATGCGCAGCTCGTCGAGCAGGCGGATCCAGAATCTTGACGAACAGGCGCCGGTGGCTGACCTCGAGCTGCTCCTCGGTCACGGTCTCGACCAGCTGCTTGAGGTTGCGACCGATCTGCGCCTCGCGGGCCGCGTCCAGCTCCCAGCCGTAGGCCAGGCGCGCCACGCGCACCAGCCGCTTGCCCACCTCGGTCAAGAGGCCGACCGGCTCGAGGTCGAGCGCCTCGAGGTCGATGAGCGGCGCCTTCGGGTTGTGCGACGACAGGTACTGGATCGGCCAGCCCAGCCGCTGCTGCAGCGCCGGATAGGCCGGCAGCACGTTCTGGGTGAAGGCCGGCGTGACGGCGTAGAGCAGGAGCAGCCGGGGCAGCTCGGAGCGGCCGCACAGGTCGACCAGCTCGCGCAGGTGGTCGACCGTCTCTGTGTGCGCCTTGGTCCGCTTGCCGTCGACGCTGAGGCGCCGCTCCGCCTCGTCGAGCAGGAGCACCGTGCCCTCGAAGCCGAGCCGCGACACCGCCTGCACCAGCGAGCGCAGCATGGCGAAGCCGTTCTCGTTGCTCGGCATCTCGTAGAGGCCCTCTTGCTTTGCCTCGCTTCCCGGGATCGGCTCGCCGCGCAGCCAGGCGGCCAGGCGGCGCAGGCGGTCCTCGCCCTCCCCCTCGATGACCGCGCGCAGGTAGCGCACGGCCGCGTCGCGGAAGGAGTGGCGGGCCAGCGGCGCGCGCCCCAGCGACGACTCGACCCAGCGCAGCGCCTCCTCGCGCCCGAGGTCCTCGACCACGGTCTCGGCGCGGTGGCGCAGGATGTCGTCGAGCCCGCGGGTCGGGATCCGAGTCCTCGTGCTCGCGGGCCAGCTCCAGCTGCTGGGCCACCGCGCGGTACACGCCGAGCGGCTTGTTGAGCGGCGTCTCCTTGGGCGAGATGGTGACGAAGGCGGCCAGAAGATTCCGGCGCCAGGCCAGGTCGCGCACGCAGTAGAGGAAGTGGGTCTTGCCGGCCCCGTAGGTGCCCTGCACCAGCTTGAAGCTCGAGCCCTCGTCCTCGCAGATGAGGTCGTGGATGTAGCTCTTGTCGAGGATCTGGAGGTACGACTCGTTGCCGACGTTGACGTGCGAGATGCCGAGCTCGGGCGGCGTGCCGTTCTCGCCCATCTGCGCCAGCATCTTGCGCGCGCGCCGCGGGGTCAGCTCTTCGGGCGGGCGTGGGTACAGATCGGTCATCGGGCCACCAGACGGAAAGACCCATAGTACTGCCCCGCGCCGGACTCGTCTTCGATCCAGACGACCCGGCGCTTCTGCGACGCCGCCTGGCCGGTGGCGACGTCGAGCATGACGCGGCGTCCGTCGTGGTGCAGCCGTCGCTCCACGCGTAGCCGTGCGATATCCCATGCGAACTGTGCGCGCGAGTAGGAGCGGCGCCCCGCCGCGCGCGCCACCAGCGGAATGAGCTCGGCGATCGGGACGCGCTCGCCCGCCGGACGCTCGCTGCGGTCCAGGAGCTGCGCGTACGCGTCGGACAGCGCCTTCAAGAACTGGTCGGGCGCCAGCGACTCGGAGGCCAGCCGGTCGAGCGCGCGCCGCCAGCCGCGCAGCACCTCCTCGGCGTCGCAGCCGGCGCGCGCCAGCGGCTCGCGCGCGTAGCGGATCTGCGCGGTGCCGCGCCGCCGATCGACGACGACGGTGGCCGGGCCCAGGCGCCACTCCTCCGGGCTCTCGGCCACGAGGCGCGGCACCAGCCCGAGCCCCGCCGCCAGGCGCTTGAGCTCGGCCGGGAAGCGCAGCGCCGAGCGAGCCCGGCGCGCGACGCTCTCACTGGGGCTGGATTCTCGCGCGCGCCACGTTGGCCGGGCCGAGCGTCGCCGTTCTCGCCGCTCACCGCTCGCTGGGCGCCGCCGGCTTCGTTCGAGCTCTGCTGGCTCTGCTCGAGCTGCTGGCTCTGCTGATCGGGCGGCGGTTGCTGGTCCTGCGGCGGCGGCTGATCGCCTTCCGGCGGCTGAGCCTCGCCGTTGTCCGGCGGAGGCGGTGGCGGAGGATACGGCTCGGTGCGGCGGCTGCTGCTCCTCCGGCTGGATGCGACGCAGCCCTCCTGTGTCGCCGGCCCCGTTGTTGTCGGGCGGAGGCGGCGGCTGGGCGGCCCCGGCGTCATCCTGCTGCGGCGGCGGCGCACCCTCGGAGGCCAGCGGCGGTCCGGACGTGCCCGGCGCCGGCACCCCGGCCGGTGGCTGCCCGGTCCCGTCGGTGGCCTGGGTCTCGATGGTCGGGCTCGCCGCGTCCGCTCACGCCCGGCACCTGCGACGGATCGACCGGCTCTCCGCCCTGGGGCGGCGTCCGCGAGTCGAGCGACGGCCGGGCCAGACCCGGGCGATCGGGCGGCGTGCGATCGCCGGCGTCGTCCTCGGTCGAGCCTCCGCCGCACCGCCGGCGCACGTCCCAGCGCAGCTCGGTGAGCTTCCCCTTGGTCGGGATGGCGAAGCTGCCGTCCTGCTGCCGCATCTTCTCCGACAGCGTGTACTCGATGTTGCCGAACTTGGGATCGCGCTGCTTGAGCTCGTCGGACAGCTTGAAGCGCATGCAGCCGGGGAACAGCGTGTTGGGGAACGGATCGCGGAACTCGATCTTGCCCTCGATCTTGAGCCAGCCGTCCTTCGACGTGGCCGAGAAGGTCTTGATGTCGCCCACGCCCTTGCTGATGTCGACGAGCACCTTGGCCTCGCCGAGCGCGAGGCGCGGCACGGTGACGCCGGTCGACGAGAACGCGGCCGCCCCGGCGCTGGTGCGGCGGCGCCGGCCGCTGCTGCTCGACGTGCTGGGCGTCATGGTCATCTTGGCCACGCCGTCGCCCACGGTGCACTCGAGGCAGTCGATCTCGATGCGGCCCTCGGCGTTCTTCCACTTGCCGCCGGGCAGGCGCAGCTCGACGTCGGCGTCGAGCGAGCCGGACATCGGCAGCCCGACCGCCGACGCCACGCCGGGGAGCTTGCCCAGGGCCAGCGCCTCGGTCTCGACGTGAGCCTCCCACATCGACTCGGACGCGTCGATCTCGGCCTGGATCTCGCCGCCCACCAGATCGGCCTCGACGTCGAAGACCGACCTTCTTGCGCAGCGCGCCCAGGAGCCCGAAATCCAGCCCCAGGTCGACGACCAGCTCGTCGATGAGGATCTCGCTCGACTTCTCGCCCGGCGCGGTCGGGCGCGAGCGCAGCACCACGTGGTCGAACACCACGGTGCCGGGCAGAAAGCCGCCGCCCACGTGGCCGACGGTGACGTCGTACTTCTCGCTCAGCACGTCGCGCAGCTTCCCCTCGAGGCGGTCGTAGGGGAACGTGAACTTGAGCGTGACGAGAAAGCTGACGATGGCGAGCAGGCCCATGCCGACCCAGCGCACGATCTTGCGCTGGCGACCCGTCAGGTGCAGCGGCACGCCTCGCAGCGAGGACAGCTGCAGCCGGCTCAGGTCGAGCCGCGGCAACTTCATCGCGCGCCTCCCTTGGCCGGCGCGGTGGCGCCGCCGCCTCCACCCGATCCGCCGCCGGCCGGAGCGCCGCCGCCCTTCTTCTTGTAGAAGGTCACGACGGTGAAGTTGACCTCGAGGTTCTTGCTGGGATCGCCGAAGCTGGGGTGCTTGACCTTCACCTCGGTGGTCCCCACCAGCGTGTTGGTGGTCTCGATCCGCTCGAGCAGGTCCTTGAGCTGCTCGATGCTGAGCTCCTTGAGCGAGACCTTGAGCGAGACCTCGGTGTAGGCCCCCTTCTGGGTCTCCTTGGGGCCCGGATAGGTCGGCTCGGGCAGCCCGACCCCGGTGATGATGCCGTTGAGGTACGTGTCCAGCGACACCGGCGCGTCCGGGATCTTGACCGGCGGCTTCTGCGCCGCCTGGCTGGCCATGGTGAGCCGGTGGCGGTCGATGGCGGCCAGTGCATCGCGGGTCGCCTCGTTCCGCTTCTCGATCGCGTTGAGGCCGCCGCGGATGGTGATCGCCACCCAGGCGAGCAGACAGACCACTGCGGTGGCGCCCAGCACCGCGAGCAGCCGCCGCTCGCGGGGCGCCTTGCCCTCCCACCAGTCCTTCGCTCGTTCGACCGCGGATGCCATGGATCTCCTATAGACAGGGCGTCTTGATGGTCAGCTTGAAGCTCCGGGTCCCACCTTCCTTGCCCGGCTGGCTCTCGGGCGGCGGAAAGTCGGCGAAGCACTTCTGCTTGCCGGGCGACTCGTACTTCTTGAGCGACTCCTCCAGGAGCTTGATGCCCTGCAGGGCGTCGAGCGCGTCGGTCTTGACCGAGGTCGCGTTGATCGAGATCCGGCCCGGCTTGATGTCCACCTCGTCGACGTCGATGTGGACCTGGTCCTTGGCCGGCATCGACGCGCTGAGCGCGAGCAGGAGGTCGTAAGCGGTCATCTTCGGCATCGGGTTGTCGTCCCCCTGGGGCGACACCCGCTGCAGCACCTGGTCGGCCGACAGCTGCGAGCCGAACACCTCGGCCGACTCGAGCGACAGCCGCCGGGTCAGCGCGGTCTCCGACTTGCGCAGCTTGTACAGGTTGGCGTAGGCCGAGATGGCGGCGAAGGCCACCACCACGATCGCCGCGGCCGCCAGCGGCATGGCCTTGGCGCGCAGGAACGACAGGTCGGCCTTGAACGACAGGTCGCCCTGGCGCAGATCGAACGACCCGCGCCCGCCCGCGCCCTCGAAGGCGATGCCGGCGGCCAGGAAGGCGACGTCGGCGCGCGCGCCCATGCCCTGTAGCCGCGGGCCGAGGATCGCGTGATCGTCGGCCGGGGCCAGCAGGCGCACCGGCAGCTGCATCTGCTCGGTCAGGTACGAGGCCAGCCCGCGCAGGCGCGCGCCGCCGCCGACCAGGAGCACGCTCTCGGCGGTGGCCCCGGTCTTGGCCCGGCACGCGAGCAGGGTCTGGCGCAGGTCGCGCACCAGCGGGCTCAGCTCCGGCACCAGCGCCTCGTGGATGCGCGACCAGGCCTCGCTCTGGGCCGGCTCCAGGGCCGACGCCACGAACCCGTCCTGGTGCTTGGCGGTCTCGGCCTGGGTCCAGGACAGCCGCCAGATGCGCGCGATCGAGTCGGTCAGCTGGCGGCCGCCGCGCGCGATGGTGCGCGCGTAGATGACGCGCCCCGCGACCACCACGCACACGTCGGTGCGCTCGTGGCCGATGTCGACAACGGCGACCGGTCCGGACTGATCCGGCACCGGCGCGCCGCCGGCCGCGGCGGCGTGGACCATGCGCTCGATGAGGCGCGGATAGCAGGCCGGCGCGGCGAACACGCCGCGCGGCTCCACCCGCTCGCCGGCCAGGAGATCGAGCAGGCCGCGCACGCGCTCGGTGCGCGAGGCGCACGACAGCACCCGCATCCCGTCGGGCGGCGGGGCCAGCGGCCCGGCCGCCAGAAACGGCGCCACCGGCTGGGTGGCGAAGTTGGGATCGACGCCCTCCTCGAGCACGGCCAGGTCCGGCGCGGTGCGGCGGCCGACGTCGCGCGGCAGCTGCTCGAAGGCGTAGACCATGTCCTCGAGGTCGATGGGCAGGACCGACTCGAGCTCTGCCCCGACCGCCTTGGCCAGCTCGGGCCGGCGCAGGCTCTTGAACGCGAACTCGAGCACGTGCAGGAACACGCGGTCGCCGGCCAGGGCCGCGTACGGGCTCTCCTGGTCCAGGCGCTGCTCGCGCACGATCTCGCCGAGCGCGCGGGCGGCGCGGACCTCGTGCGGCTCGTCGCCGGGCGGCACCAGGCGCTCGTAATAGTCGATCATCGCGGCGCTGCGAAAGCCGGGCGCCACCACCGCGACCTTCACGCTGTAGGCCCCGAGATCGATGCCGAGGATGCGGCTCAAGTCGTCGCTCCTTCCTTCATTCTTCTCGCCAGTAGACCCACGCGCCCTTGTTGTAGGCCTGGTCGCGCATGTTCTGGTTCTGGTTCTTTGTGTCCCACACCGCCGTCAGCCGCTTGTTGTACTCGAGACCGGAGCCCTCGGCGCCGCGCGGGACCGTGGCCACCACCTCGACCCGGTAGACGCGGCGCGGACCCGAGCGGGCCACCTGGCCCAGCTTCTTCTGGTCAAGCTCGAGGCCCTCGATCTGAGCCTGCCCGCCCAGCGTGGCCGGCGGCGTGGTCGGCTGCCCGGTGCTGGGGTCGGCGGACGCGAACAGGTCGGTGACCGCTGTCATCGGGCTCTTGACGAAGTCGGCGAACGACTTGAGGTCGGAGAAGAACGTCCCACCGCCGCCGAACGCGCTGCCCATGTTGCGGGCGTCGATGACCGCGCGGGCCAGGTTCCACAGCTTGATCGGGTCGCGCACCACCGGATCCTCCGGATCCTTGGCGGCCAGAAACAGGATGGCGGCGACGACCTTCGGGTCGTTGACCGAGCCGAGGTTCACCTTGCAGTCGCCATAGACCGTGAACTGGTCGCCGAACAGCGTCCAGAAGCGGTCGTCCACGCCGCGCACCAGCTTGAGCTCGTCGACCGTGTCCAGGTAGTTGTTCTTCGGCTTGTAGCGGTCGTCGAGCGACTCGTAGCCGTACTCCTCCATGGCGCCCTGCGAGCCGTACTGCGCGTTGCCGCGGTCGATGTAGTCGATGAGCGCCTGGGTCTGGGTGGCGCGGTCGCGCTGCCAGCCCTCGGCGTCCGGCTTCTCGAAGATCGGGTCGAAGCCCTCGAAGAAGAACAGCGCGTCGATCTGGGCCTTGAGCGTGTCCTGCGTCTCCTGGCTGCCGTTGGCGCAGTTCATGTTGATCTTGCCGTCGTCGGTCGAGATCTGGACGTCGAACGACCCGACCGCGACGCCGAGGCCCTTGATGGCGTCGGCGCGGAACCCGCCCAGGCTCTGGGCGAACGCGTCGACCTCCTCCTTGGTGCCGCCGAACGCGCCCATGAACATCCCGGCGTAGTCGGCGATCTGGAAGTCGCCCAGCTGCCGCCGGTACTTGTTGACCAGGTCGGTCTGCAGGCGGATGATGAGCTGGCCCAGGTTGGCCCCCGAGCGGACCAGGAACTCGGTCTGCATGTCGTCGCGGGCGTTGGCCGCGGCCTGGACGTCGATGGTGGTGTCGGTCGAGAACTCGCCCACCACGACGCCGAGGATGGCCAGCGCGCACAGCACCGCGACCAGCGCGACGCCTTCCTGCCGCCTCCGCTTCTTCTTCATCGCTGTTGCCGGGGTGTCCATGGTTCTCTCAGTTGGTGAAGAACCGGAGCTCTTCCTGCAGCATCGGACGGATCTGGGTCACGTACTTGACCGGGTCGCCGACGCCGGACGGGTTGTCGAGCTCGATGGTGACGCGGACCCGGCTGGGCAGTCGCCCGCGCTCGGAGTCCTGCTTTGTCGAGTCCCAGTTCTCCTTCCACTCCTTGGCGCGCCAGTCGTAGTACTCGAACTTGACGCGGCGGATGTCGCGGACGAGGAGATCGAGCTCGGCCGGCTCCTGCTTGACCGGCTCGTTGGACGGGCGCCGCTGCTCGCGGCGCAGGAGGTTGTTCTTGCTCGAGTCCTCCGGATCGCTCTCGGCCAGGTAGGTGATGACCGTCTGCTCCGACTCGTTGGCGTCGGACCACAGCACCCGGTGGGCCAGGCTCGAGAAGCGCAGGTCGTCCACGTCGCTGCCGCCCCCCTTGCCGACGAACAGGGTGCGGCGGTCGGTCATGTTCTGGTCCTCGTTGGCCGACAGGTACGCCGCGGTCAGGTCGCGGGTCATCACGCTGGTGGCGACCCGGATCTCGTGCTCGCGCTCCTGCCGCTGCTGGAGGGTCTGCCGCGTGGCCACGGTCCCGGCGATCACGCGCCAGGCGATCATCATCATCAGGGCCAGCACGGTGATCGAGATCATGAGCTCGATCATGGTGAAGCCGCGCTCGGCCTGGCGGCTCATGGTGCTCCGGCTCATCGCGTGCTCCCCCGCCCCGGCCCGGTCCCGCCGGTGCCGCGCCCGCCCTGGCCGCCGGTGCCGCCCTGGCCGCCGGTCCCGCCGGTTCCCGATCCGGTGCCCCTGCCTCCGGTGCCTTCCTCCCCGGTCTGCCCGGTCCCGCGGCCTCCCGTGCCCTCCTGGCCGGTGCCGGGCGTCTCGGTTCCGTCCTCTTCCTCTTCGCCCTGGCCGGCGGCCTGAGGCACCTTGCGGTTCACGGCGGCCGGGTCGGTGAAGTAGCAGGTGACGACGAACGACTCCAGCTCGCCGCCGACGATCGGGTAGCTGACCGTCAAGGTCACCTTCCGGATCGCCTCCTTGAGCACGTCGCTGACCAGCGAGTAGTAGGTGCCCATCATGCCGGCGCCGGCGCCGCCGCCGCCCTCGCTCATGTCGCCGCCCAGGCCGAACATCTCGAGCATGCCGCCGCCGCCCTCGCCGGCCGCCGCCGGGTCCACGCCGGTCGGCGCGGCCGGGCCGGCGTCGCCCGCCACCGCGCCCGGCTCGCCCTGCGCGCCGCCCAGGCCCTGCAGGGTGGTCATGTCGGGCAGCTCGATCTTGACGATCTCGGCCTTCCACGTGATGGCCGGCCAGCCCTCCTCCTCGAAGTTGCCCTCCTCGACGATGTCCAGCTCCTGGTAGCCGTCGGTGAGCAGGCGCTCCTCGAGGTCGTACATCTTGCCGCGCGCCAGGTTGGTGGCCGCGGTCAGCATCTGCGCGCGCTGGGCCATGTAGATGTTGGTCGCGCTCGAGCGCATCAGCGCCACCAGCCCGATGGCCAGGATGGCCAGCGCGATCATCACCTCGATCAGGGTGAAGCCGCCCTGCCGGCTCGCGCGGCTCCTCATGGCTCGTCCACCTCGTCGCCGGCGGCGTCGCGCCGCATGTGCACGTCGGGATCGATCTCGCCGTCGCGCACCTCCACGCGCCCGGTCAGGCCGTGGAGCAGCACGTTGAACTGATCGCCGTCGCGGTCGACCAGCTCGATCATCGCCTTCTCGGCCTGGCCCAGCGGGAAGAAGTGGATGCTCACCTCACCCTTGCTGACCGGATCCTCGAGGTGCTGCACGTGGATGCGGCGGATCGCGATCCCGTCGCCGCTGCTGATCTGGTGCACGTTGGGCGCCTGCGGGTCCTTGAAGTTGGCCACGTCGCCGCCGGTGGCCGGCGCCAGGCCGCAGCGCGCGGTGCCGACCCGTACCCCGGCCAGCGCCGCCGCCGCCTTGAGCGCCTGCTCCGGCGACTCCGCCTCCGACACCTCGCCCAGCGCCGCGCCCAGCCCGGCCTGCATCCCGGGCTTGCCGGACATCGGGTTGGGCTGCTCGGCCAGTCGCTTCAGCTCCTCCTGGTCCGGCTTGTCCTCCTCCTCGCCGCCGCGGTGCAGCTGGATCGGATCGGGACAGACCTCGATCTGGTAGGTGTGCTGATCGAGGTTGAAGACGACGCGGTGGTGCATGCCGCTCTGGGCTGCCAGGTTGCGCGCCGCCTTGAGCGCGGACGCGATCTCCATGGTGCCGGCGCGCAGCGCGCTCTTGGACACCGCGTTGACCGTGTAGCTGCCGACGAACATCAGGAGAGCCATCAACCCGAGCACCAGCAGGATCTCGAGCATGGTCATGCCCGCTTCAGATCGATGGCGGCTGCGGCGCATCACATTTCCTTCGCCGGGGCGGTGAGGTCAGGACAGGTCCGGCGCGGCCGGCTCAGCCGCCCTCACCCTTGCCGCCGCTCTCTCCCCACGACTTGATGTCGTCGCTGGTGTTCTCCTTGCCGTCGGGCCCCTTCGACACCACGCCGACGCGGAACGACGAGCCCTCCGGCACCGAGTCGCCGCAGAGCAGCGTGAGCTTCTGATCCCACGGGTCCTTGGCCTCGCTCTGGTCGGTGTACTTGGCCAGCTCGTTTATGTCGTCGGGGCAGGCCTTGCCCGGGTTGTTCATCGACCAGCGGGCGTAGGCCTGGTTGGCGTACTCCTGGACCATGATCTTGGCCAGCTTCTCCTTCGACTCGCCGAACATGTCCATGAGCTTCGGCCCGAACAGGACGCCCATCACCAGGGCGATGATGGCCAGCACGATCAGGATCTCGAGCAGCGTCATGCCGGCCTGACGGGCGAGCCTGCGAGCGGCCGAGGGACTGGTCTTCGACGTTTTCATCTCGTTCAACCTCACTGGTTTTCGGATCGTCATCACCGGGCTCACCTGGCCAGGCTGCTCATGTCCATGAGCGGCTCCAGGATCGCGAACACAACGAAGCCGACCGCCACGCCCATGAACATGATCATGAGCGGCTCGAGCAGCGCGGTCATCCGCTGAAGGCGCATCTCGATCTCCTGCTCGTGAGCTTCCGACACGCGAAGGAGCATGTTCTCGAGAGAGCCGGAACGCTCGCCCACCGAGATCATGTGGGTCACCGTGGCCGGGAAATGCCCGCTGCGCCGCAACATCGTGGCCAGCGACTCACCCTCGGTGACGCCGGCACGGGCCGCCTCCACCGCCTTGACCAGGATCACGTTGCCCAGGACTTCCTTGGACACCTCGAGCGCGCGCAGCATCGGCACGCCCGACTCCAGCATGGTGCCGAGCGTGCGGGCGAAGCGGGCCACCGCCACCTGGCGCACCAGCTGGCCGAACAGCGGCGAGCGCAGGACGAACCGGTGCCACGTCTGCCGCCCGTTGACCGAGCGCACCCAGGCGCGGAAGGCGAAGAAGAACGCGACCACCGCGATGAGCCACAGGTACCAGAAGGCGCCCATCACGTGCGACAGCCAGACCAGAAACTGGGTCTTGAGCGGCAGCGCGCGGCCCTGGTTGGCGAACATCTTGGTGATCTGCGGGACCACCGCGATCATCAGGATCGACAGCACGCTCACCGCGACGACCAGCATGATGATCGGGTAGACCATCGCGCCCTTTACCTTGCCGCGCAGCTTGTGGGCCGACTCCATGAAGTCGGCCAGGCGGACAAGGACGTCGTCCAGGTTGCCGGCGGTCTCTCCGGCGCGGACCATGGAGATGAAGAGGTCGTCGAACACCTTGCGGTGCTTGGCGAGCGCGTCGGCCAGGGACGAGCCCTCGTTGACCGCGCTCTTTACCTCGCCCAGCACGCGCTTGAGCCGGACCTTCTCCGCCTGATCGAAAAGCGCGCCGAGCGCCTCGGCCAGCGGGATGCCGGCCTTGAGCAGCGTGGAGAGCTGCCGGGTGAAGGCGGCCACGTCGGTCTTCTTGACCGACTTGAGCACCTCGCCGAACTCCACCTCGCGCGACAGGCCCTTGGCCCGGGTCTGCTTCTTGCCGCCCTTGGACAGGTCGACCTGCGTCACCACGACGCCGTCCTTGCGCATCGCCTGGCGCAGGGCCTTGGGCGAGTCGGCGTCGCGCGCGCCGCTCACTCCCTTGCCGGTCGGCCCGATGCCCTTGTAGGCGTACAGCGGCACGGGGCTAGACCTCGTTCTCCGCGGTGACCATCATGACGTCCTCCGGCGTGGTCATGCCCTGCATGACCTTGCGGGCGCCGTCCATGCGCAGCGTGACCATGCCCCTGTCGGTGGCGGCGCGCCGGATCGAGGCCGCGTCGGCCTTCTGCAGGGTGAGCGAGCGGACCGCGTCGTCCACCATCAACATCTCGTAGATGCCGGTCCGGCCGCTGTACCCGGTGTCGAGGCACATCTTGCAGCCGCGCGTGTGCAGCACGGTGCCGACCGGGATCTGGCGCGCACCCTTGACCTCCGGCAGCTCGTAGCCGCCGGCGCGGAAGATGTCCGGCTCCAGGCCGAGCTCGCGGATCACCTCGTCGGTCGGCACCACCGCCTCCGCGCACTCCTTGCACGGGCGGCGCACCAGGCGCTGGGCCATGAGGCCGACCAGCGACGACGCGACCAGGAACGGCTCGATGCCCATGTCGACCAGACGGGTGATGCCGCCGGCCGCGTCGTTGGTGTGCACCGTGGACAGCACCAGGTGACCGGTGAGCGACGCGGTGATGGCGACCTCGGCCGTCTCCGGATCGCGGATCTCGCCGACCATGATGACGTCCGGGTCGTGGCGCAGGAACGAGCGCAGCCCGGTGGCGAAGGTGAGATCGATCTTCGGGATTGACCTGGGTCTGCGAGATGCCCTCGAGCTGGTACTCGACCGGATCCTCGACGGTGAGGATGTTGAGGTCGGGCGAGTTGATCTCCGACAGGCAGGCGTAGAGCGTGGTCGTCTTGCCCGAGCCGGTGGGCCCGGTGACCAGGAGGATGCCGTGCGGGCGCGCGATGATGCCGCGGATGAGCTTGAGCGTGTCCGTCGCCATGCCGATGTCGGGCAGGCCGAGCAGCACCGACGTGCGGTCGAGGAGGCGGATGGTGACCCGCTCGCCGCCGGCGGTCGGCGCGGTTGCGACGCGCATGTCGATGTCCTTGCCGGCGATCTTGCGCCGGATGCGGCCGTCCTGCGGCAGCCGCTTCTCGGCGATGTTGAGGCCGGCCATGATCTTCACGCGCGCCAGGATCGAGGCCAGGAACTTGCGCGGCGCGTGCTTCACCTCGCGCAGCATGCCGTCGACGCGGTAGCGGACCTTGACGTCCTTCTCGCCCGGCTCGATGTGGATGTCCGAGGCGCGCTCCTTGACCGCGAGGAACAGCAGCGAGTTGACCCAGCGGATGATGGGCGCCTCGTCGTTGGTGTCGAGGATGTCGACAAGCTCGTCGGCGTCGGCGAACTCCTCGCCCTCCTCGTCGCCCTTCTTCTCCGGGGCCAGGTCAGCGCTCTGGCGCAGCCGGCCGTACACCTTGTTGATGAGCTCGACGATCGGGGTGGGCGCGGCCAGCACGCCGTCCACCGGCGCCGCCGACAAGCACGGCGATGTCGTCGAGCACGTCGAGCGCCAGCGGGTCGGCCACCGCCACCTGCACGCGCCCGCTGGCCGGATCGCGGCCGATCGGCAGCACCTTGTGCTGCTTGGCGAAGCCGATCGGCAGGTTCTCGATCAGCGCCTCCTCGATGTCCTCGGCCGACGGCAGCACCGCCACGTAAGGCATCTCGTACTGCACGCTGAGCGCGCGGGTCAGCTGCGCCTCGTCGACCAGGCTCCATGCGCAGGAGCACGTCGGCGAGCTCGCCGCCCTCGTCGCGCACCACCGCCATCGCGCGCGACAGCGCGTCGATGCTGAGCCCCGCCTGGCGCATCAGGATCTCGCCCAGCGAGGTGTTCTGCGGCGCCATCTGGGGCACGATCCACCCCGTCTGCGGAGCGACGGACAGCGGCCCCGGCGCGTGTGCGCCCATCGGCGCGCCCGCGGGCGCGCCGGCCGGTGCCGCGGCCTGCGCCGGGCCCAGCCTTGCTCGCGGATCGGTGCTCATCAGTTCACCTTGGCGGGGGCCTTCACCGCGCCTGCCGCGCCCGCCCCGCCGGTCTTGGCCGGGGCCTTGACGCCGGCGGCCTTCGCGCCGACCGGGGGCGCCTTGCCGCCGGTGGCCGGGGCCGGGGCCGCGCCCGCGGCCGCCGCCTTGACACCGGCGCGCGCGGTCTTGCCCTTGCCCTTCTTGCCCTTCTTCTTCTTGGCCTTCTTGGACGGCGCCGGCGCGACGACGACCTTGGGCTCGCCGTCGGCTCCGATGGTCTCCTCGACCGATGGTGCGTCGTCCTCTTGCGCCCTGGCGCTGGTGTCGGTGGTGTCCACGTCCTCCCCCTCCTTGCGCTCCGTCCCATCACCCTCGGGGCCCGCCGGCGGCTCCTCGTTGACCGGCTTGGCGTCCAGGTACTCGACCGGGCCGTCCGGGAAGCCGACGTCCTTCTGCTCGAGCTCCTCGAGCACCTTGGCGTTGCGCTCCTGCTCCATGACCAGCCGGTTGATCTCGGAGATGAGGCCGCGCTTGCGTCCGTAGTCGATCGCCGGCCGGTACGAGATCTCGCGGAAGGTCGAGAACGTGCGCATGAACTCGCGCTGCTCGCGCACCCGCCGCTCCACGATCCGCTCGAGGTCGTTGTGGTTGTGCACGATGTACGGCGTCAGCACGATCAGGAGATTTCGCTTCTCCTTTGTCTTGCTGGTGAACTTGAACAGGTAGCCGAGGATCGGGATGTCGCCCAGGAGCGGCACCTTCGACTCGGTGTTGGTGACCTTGTCGGAGATGAGGCCGCCCAGGACCACCGCCTGCTGATCGCGCACCACGACGACGTCCTTGAGCGTCTTCTTGGACCAGGACGGGCCCAGCCCGGCGAAGTCCTGCGACGCGATGTCGTTGATGGTCAGGTCGATCTTCAGCTTCACCTCGCCCGACGCGTTGATCTGCGGCGTGATCTTGAGGTTGAGCTCGACGTCCTGGCGCTGGATCGACTGGGTCGGGAAGAAGCTGCCGGTGGCGCCGCCGGCGGCACCGCCGGGCAGCCCGACCAGGGCCGACTGGTACGGGATGTTCTGGCCGACCGAGATCTCCGCCTCCTCGTTGTCGGTGGTGAGGATGTGCGGCGACGACAGGACGTCCAGGTTGCTCGTGTTGGCCAGGGCCTGGAACAGGATGCCGTACGACGGGATGCTGGTGCCCAGCAGCTCCTCGGCCCCGGGCAGGAGCGAGCCGAGCGCGCCGCCGATGAGGCCGGTCGCGCTGGCCACCGAGGCGACGTTGAGCGACGACAGGTTGCTGTGCTGCACGCCGCCGATGATGAGATCGCCGTCGTTCGACCTCGGCGCCGGCGTGCCACGAGGCGCCCAGATCGCGGCTGTTGTCGATGCCGATCTCGACGATCGAGGCCTCGATGTAAACTTGTGGTCTCGGCACGTCCAGCTTGCGCAGCACCTCGCGCAGGGCCAGGAAGTCCTTCACCGACGCGACCACGACGAGCGAGTTGGTCGGCTTGTCGTGGGTGACGCGGACCAGGCCCTCGAAGGCCGCGGCGCTGTCTGCGGTGGAGACCGGGCGCTGGGCCTGCTGCTGCTCCTGCGGCTGGCGGTTCCCGCCCGGCTGCCGATCGCCGCGGCCGCCACGGCCGCCGCCGGCGGGCGGCGCCTGCTGGATGCCGCTTATCACCGCGGTCAGGGTCGTCGCGGTCTCCTCGGCGTCGGCGTGCTCGAGCGGGTAGACGTGGATGCGGCCTGCGCCCTCGACGTCGACGCTGACGTCGAGCCGGTTGACCAGCGCCTTGACGCGCAGGTAGGCCGGCTCGCTGGCCAGCAGGATGAGCGCGTTGGTGCGCTCGTCGGCCAGGACCTTGGACGGGACCGCGCTCTCCACGTCGGTCTCGCCGATGCTGGTGGACTCTGGCGCCTGCGGCTCCGGCGGGTTGGGCTGCCCGCGGGTCGGGCGCCGCGGGGACGGGCGCGGCGGGACCTGGCCGCCGCCCGGGGCGGCGACGTCCTTGGTGCCGAGGATTTCCTGCAGAGTCGCCTGCATCTCGGTCGCGTCGGCGTACTTGACGCGCAGCATGTACAGCTTCTCGCCCAGCACCGGCGTGTCGACCGCCAGCATGAGCGACGACATCTTGCTGATGTGCGAGCCGAAGTCGGTCACCACCACGACGCCGGCCTTGGGGATGCCCTTGACCGCGCCGTCCTTGGACTTGATCTCGGTCAGGATGGCGGCCACGTCGTCGATCGGCAGGTGCTCGGGGCGCAGCACCGCGCGCACCATCTGATCGTTGTTGGCCGGGCGGCCGCGCGTGTAGATCGGCAGCGGCGCGCTCTTGGCCTGGGCGTACTCGACGATCTCGAGCACGTTGCCCTTCGGCACCACGGTCAGCCCCATGCTCTGCAGCGCGACAAGAAAGACGCTCCAGGCCTGGCGCGCGGTCATCGACTCGGGCGACTTGATCGTCACCTTGGCCGCGCGCGTGCCGATGGCCGACGAGTAGATGAAGTTCTTGCAGGTGAAGCTGAAGGCCCAGGTGACCAGGTCCTTGAGCTCGACGTCCGGGGCCAGATTGACCTTGAAGCGGCCCTTGGCCTTGTCGCAGGCGTACAGGCTGTCGTCGTTGAGCGTCTCGCCCTCGGGCACCGTCGTGCCGCTGTTCTGGTTGCGCCCGACGTTGCCCGGCGTGGCGTTGGAGCCGCGGCCGGTGCTGGCGCCGGAGCGCCCGGCGCGCGGCGTCGTCGGCGTCGCGCCCGGCGTCGTCGGCGCGCCCGGCGCGGCGCCGGTGCCTGCCGGGTCCTGGCCCTGCTGATTCTGGGCGCGCGCCCCCGCCGTCGGAGGCGTCCGTCCGGGAGGCGTCCGCCCGGGGGCGTCCGTCCGCGTCCGTAGCCCGGCCGCTGGTCCGGGGTCGCCCGCTGGCCGCGCGAGGTGCCCGGCTGCGGCACGATGCCCGGCCCGGTCCGGCCGGTGCGGCCGGTGCGACCGGCCCCGCTCGGCGGCGCCGGCTGCTGGGGCTGGGCCTCGGGTGGAGGTTGGGGCTGCGCCTGAGCCGAAGCGCTGGATGGAGCCGCGCACCAGGTCAGGAGCAACAGGGCGGCGGCGGCCGCGCGCGCAGGACGGGTCTCGCTCATCATCGACGGATACAGGCGCATGGTCACTTGATGGTGTAGTTGAGGGTCACGGGCTTGCCTCGCCGCGTGATCGAGACCGACAAGCTGCTCGACTCGCGAACCTTCGTATAGACCTCGAGCGCCTTGTCCATCGTGTTGAGCTCGAAGCCGTTGACCGCGTGGAGGGTGTCGCCGTTCATCAGGCCGATCTTGGAGTACACGGAGGTCGGCTTGATGGCGTAGAGCTTGAAGCCGTTGGGCTTGCCGTCCTTGACCGACGGCACGATGCGCGCGCCGCGCGACACCGCGGTCGGGTTGGCCAGCACCTTCTCGACCACGCCGCGGTCGACCTCGTACGTGGTCTCGTCGACCTTGCGCACGCCGGAGTCGACAGCGGCCAGGAGCTCGTCGCGCGCGGCGCGCGGATCGCCCGACGGCTCGGCCTGGGGCGGCGCCGCGGCCAGCGGCGTGGACGGCCGCGGAACGTCGCCGCTGATGAGCGAGATGCGCTCGAGCCGGTGCGAGGTCCCGTTCTCGAAGTCGACGTACTTGCCCAGGATGCGCGTCACCGTCCCGGCGTCCGGGATGTTCGTGCCGATCCAGTAGGCGCCCTGCTTCTCGTTGGAGGTGTTGAGGATGGTGGCGAACGACTCCCCTTCCTGCGTGGAGACGTTCGTCGCGACCAGGCGCAGCGGCAGCGCCGTGATGGGCGGGTTGTTGGGATCGCTGGGCGCGTCCGGGACCTGCTGGGCGGCCGGGTCCTCCAGCTGGCAGGTGGAGCAGAAGATGTTGCGCTCGGCCAGCGGCATGCCGGACTTGGTCGAGCGCGCCTTCTGGGCGTCGGCGGCGCTGGCCACAGGCGCGCGGGCCGCCTGGCGACGGGTCGGCTTGTCGCTGTCGGCCAGCGCGGTGGCCTCGATCATGTGTCCGACCGCGCTGGCGGCCAGCGCCGAGCAGATGACGACCACGACGACGCCGAGCACCCAGAAGTACTTCTTGATGTAGACGTCCATGCTCATGGCTCGGGCCTCCGCGGCGCCGCGTCAGCGCCCAGCGCGGACTCGACCTCGCCGTCGATGTCGCCCGGGTCGTGCTCCGCCTCGGCGTCGTCGGTCACTTCGAGGCGGCGGTAGATGGTGCGGGTGGCGATGCCCAGCAGCTTGGCGGCCAGCCGCTTGTCGCCCTTTGTCTGGCGCAGCGTCTCGTGGATGACGCGCATCTCGATCTCGGCGAGCGGCGTCCCGATCGGGAACGACAGCGACGAGCCGGCCCCGCCGGCGCCCATGCCGCCGCCGACCGTGACCGCGGCGCACAGGTCGCGCGGCAGGTCGTCCTCGCCGATCGAGCTCTCGCGCGACAGCACCACCGCGCGCTCGATCGCGTTCTCCAGCTCGCGCACGTTGCCCGGCCACGGGTAGTCGCACAGGAGCTCGATGGCGCGGCGGCTGCAGCCGGTGATCGGCTTGCCGTTCTTCTCGGCGTAGAGCTGGATGAAGTGCTGGACCAGGAGCGGGATGTCCTCGCGCCGGTCGCGCAGCGGCGGCACGTGGATCGGCACCACGTTGAGCCGGTAGTACAGGTCCTCGCGGAAGCGGCCCTCGCGCACGGCGCGGCCGAGGTTGACGTTGGTGGCCGCGATCAGCCGGATGTCGATCGGGATGGCGCGGCCGGCGCCGCCCAGGCGCTCGATCTCGCCCTCCTGCAGCACGCGCAGCAGCTTCACCTGCACGTGGCGCGACATGTCGCCGATCTCGTCGAGCAACAGCGTGCCGCCGTTGGCCGCCTCGAAGCGGCCCTCGCGGCGCGCGGTGGCGCCGGTGAAGGCGCCCTTCTCGTAGCCGAACAGCTCCGCCTCCAGGATCGACTCCGGGATGGCGGCGCAGTTGATCGGCACGAACGGGCGGCTGGCGCGCGGGCTGTTCTCGTGGATGGTGCGGGCCAGCAGCTCCTTGCCGGTGCCGCTCTCGCCCAGCAGCAGCACGGTCGCCTCGCTGGCCGCCGCCTGGACGGCGATGTCCATGGTGCGGCGCCACGACAGCGAGGTGCCGATGATGGCGCGGCGGCGGCGCTCGGCCAGCTGCGCGCGCAGGGCCCGGTTCTCGATCACCAGCGACTGCTTCTCGAGCGCGTTCCTGACGATGCGGACCACGTGGGCGCGCTTGAGCGGCTTGGTGACGAAGTCGTAGGCGCCTTCCTTCATCGCCGCGACCGCGGTCTCGACGGTGCCGTAGGCGGTCATGAGCACCACCTCGGTCTCCGGCGCCACCGTCTTGGCCGCCTTGAGCAGGTCCATGCCTGTCGTGCGCGGCATCATGAGGTCGGTCAGCAGGACGCTGACCCGCTGCTTGCGCAGCATCTCGAGGCCGGCGGCGGCGTCCGACGCGGTCATCACCTCGAGGCCCTCGCGGCGGAAGATCCGGCTCAGCGAGTCCAGGATGCCGGGCTCGTCGTCGACCACGAGCACGAGCTTGTGGCTGTCCCAGGCCGGCATGCGCCCGCCGTCCCGGGGGACGATATCGGTGGCGCCAGGGGGAGCGGGCTCGGACTGTGCGCCCATGGGGCTGGTCAGGTGTTGCATGGAGGTCTCCGGCGCCCTGCTAGTACAAGGCCAGTGCCAGGCTGTGGTGCGGCCCAAGCCATTTTGTTTCCCGTACTTACGCAGGCCACGGCGGCGTGCAGCGAGGCCGATCGTGCCAGACTGGCAGCGAGATACCAGGGTGCTGCCAAAGTGGCAAGGACAGAGATGGCCCTGGCCAGAAGGCACCGGAATCATCGGGCCCGGCACCGCAAGGAGCGGATGGCCGAAAGGCGGTCGGCGGCCGACAGGCGGTCGGCCATCCGTGCGGATCTCGCGCCCTGCATCCGGGTATGTACGGCCGAGGCGGGCTCGAGATTCCGCGATCAGCCGGCCGCCAGCCAGCAGAGCAACACGCCCAGCACCATCAACGCGACCGATCGCATCGATTGCATCGATATCCCCCTTCCGCCGCGGTCCCGGACCGCTGCGTGCCCCGCACCCATTCTTCACCGGTGCGGGCGCCGGCGCCAATCACCTCGGCGGGGTCAGCCGTCGGTGGCGCGACGCGCGGTCAATCCTGGTAGTAGTACCAGGAGCCCTCGTCGTAGTACTCCCAGTGGCCGCCGTAGTAGTAGACCCAGCGGTCGCTGTGCCAGCGACGGTAGTGCCCGCAGTGATCGTGGTGATAGTGGGCGTCGTGATAGGTGAGCAAGGCGATCTGCCCGACGACGGCGGCGGTCCACAGCGCGGCGACGGCGACGTTGCCGAGCGAGCTAGCGGTTCGCGGCGACATGACGCAGCCGGTCGATGTGGCTGCGACGAGCGCCAGAGCGGGCAGGATGCCGAGGGTTCGGCGAAGAGGCGATCGCGCCATGGTTGTCGAGCAGACGGAATAGCAACTGCCGTGCCCCGTCGGAGGGCCACGCTTCCAACCAGTTGCGACGGCGCTCGGCCGGAACGGAAGTCGTCCGCGTGGTGAAACGGCGACAGTGGGCCGGTCGGCGGCCGGAGCGAATGGCGACGAACCGCGGCCGCGTCAGATGTGCGCCCGCGCTAGATCGCGCCGGACGAGCGCGCGCCCTCGCTCTGGCTGCGCTCGCTGCCGCCGCGCGGCAGGTGGACGCGGAAGCGCGTGCCGACCTCGGGCGTGCTGTCGACCTCGATGGTTCCGCCGTGGCGCTCGACGATTCCGTGCACGATCGACAGGCCGAGCCCCGAGCCCTCGCCCACGTCCTTGGTGGTGAAGAACGGGTCGAAGATGCGCGGCAGCACCTCGGACGGGATGCCGGCGCCGTTGTCGCGCACCTCGATGGTGACGCCGGTCGGACTCTCGTAGGTCGCGACCCAGATGGTCGCGCTCTCGCGCCCGCCCACCGCCTGGGCCGCGTTGGTCAAGAGATTCATGAACACCTGGTTGAGCTGACCGGCGTGGCCGCGGATGCGGCCGACCACGCCGTAGTCGCGCTCGACCTGGATCGACTGGCGCAGGAGGTGGCGCAGGAGCTCGAGCGAGTCGTCGATGCTGCGGTTGAGGTCGACCTCGACGACGCTCTCGTCGTCGGTGCGCGAGTAGTTGTGCAGCGCCTGCACGATCGCCTTGGTGCGCTGGGCGCCGCGCTGGACCACGCGCAGCATCTCGATCACCTCGGCCTGGGCGGCGTCGGCGGACGAGCGGTCGGCGCCGGCGATCTGCTGCACCGCCTCCTCGAGCGGGCCGACCGTGTTGACGATGGCGTTGACCGGGTTGTTGATCTCGTGGGCGATGCCGGCCACCAGCTGGCCGATCGACGCCATCTTCTCCGAGCGCACCAGCTGGTCCTGGGCGCGGGTGAGCTTCTCCAGGGTCTCGGCCAGCTCGCGGTTCTTCTTGGCCAGGTCGGCGGTGCGGCGCTGCACCGCGCGCTCGAGATCGAGGTTGACCTCCTCGGTCGAGCGCAGCTTCTCGCGCAGGGCGCGCCGCATCTCCTCGAGGGCGAAGGTGAGGCGTCCGATCTCGTCGCCCTCGCCGCCCGACGACACCGGCTGGGCCAGCTCGCCGCGCGCCATGCCGTCGGCGCGCTGCTCGAGCCGGCGGATCGGCTTGACGAACTGGGACACGGTGAAGCCGACGAAGCCGGCGCAGGTGCCGAACAGGACCAGGAAGAAGAACAGCAGCTCCTTGACCGGCCGCACCAGCGACGGGCCGCGGCCGCGGTAGTTGGGATAGAAGACCGCCAGCCCGCCCAGGTCGTAGCGCGCATCGCGCCAGGTAACGGTCAGGCGGCCTCGCCGGCCGTCGAGCGAGTAGGCGTCCAGCCCGATGTCGGCGTCGGTTGCGGCGGGCAGCAGCAGCTGGGCGCGCGCGTACCAGGGCAGCTCCGGCGCGCCCATGAAGCCGCCGCCGGCGGCCAGCACCGGCGCGCCCGGCTGGTTGGACACGTAGTAGAAGACCGCGCTGGTGGTCTCCGGCCCGCGGTGCGCCGAGCGCTCGGGCGGCGGCTCCTGCCCCTGCGCCACGTGGTGCCCCGCCGCCTGGTAGAGCACCTGGTAGACGAGGTCGGGCGTGGGCGGGCTCTCGCGCGCCGCCACCGCGCCCTGCACCTCGGAGCGCAGCCAGGTGAGGCCGAGGTCGGCCTGCCGCGAGGTGAAGTCGGTGACCAGGTTCTTGTACTGGATGAAGCCCCAGAAGAGAGCCAGCCCGACGGCGAACAGGATCAGTCCGCCGAACTGGAGCAGGAGCTTGCCTCGCAGAGACAGGCTGGGGCGGATGGCGCGCACCGGCAGGTGGTGGCGCAGGGTCAGCTGATCGAGCAGCGGCCGCATCGTGTCGCGGTGCCACAGGACCTGATAGATCGACGCGCCGATGGCGATGTCGATCCAGATGGCCAGCATCAGGATGGCGTCGTCGCTCGGCACCTCGAGGAAGCTGCGCGCCAGCCACGACGCGACCAGCGCGGCCACCGCCCACAGCGCGATGTGGGCCATGGCCAGCCGGTAGGCCAGGCTCTGGGCGCGGCGGTACACGCGAGTCGACAGCGAGTCCCGCTCGCTCGGCGAGCCGCGCAGATAGGCGTCGATGACGCGGCGCGAGTGGTGGGTGACCAGGGTCATGCCGACCAGCGCGAACAGCTGCGCGGCCGGGATGATGAGCTGCAGCTGGAGCGTCTGCTCGAACGAGATGGGCAGGAAGTAGTAGCTGAACGCGGCCAGCGCGGTCCCGGTCGCGGCCGACACGACCATGGCGGTGTGGACGAGCGCGCCGAAGTAGCCGTCGGCGAACAGCGTGAGCGGGGGCAGCCCGCTGAACAGGCGGCCGCGCAGCCGGTTGAGGATGAACTGGTACCAGACCGAGCGGATCAGGTTGACGGCGAACGCGCACAGCCCGGTCACCGCCGCGACCTCGATCACCTGGTGACTGGTCCAGTCGCCGTAGTGCTCGAGGAACAGACCGTGGCCGACCGCGACCGCCATCCACAGGAGGACGCGGAGGAACAGCGCGCGGCGCGGCAGGCGCCAGGTGGCGCGGTACGAGGCCTCGGCCACATCGTCCGGCATGCGCTCGCCGCGGCGCCTGACCTGGATGGCGCGATAGATCGGCGACAGCCACGCTCCGATCGCCGCCCACCATGTGATTCTGCGCCCCGACCAGGACCGGGATGGCGATGCGCAAGAGGATCGATTGATCCGAGATGGTGGGGCGAAACAGGCTCAGCACCGGCCACACGATGGCGGCCAGCTCGAGCAGCGTGAGCGCGAGCCCGGGCAGGACGAAGTGGCGCTTGAAGCCGAGCGCGTTGGTGTCGTCGCCGGTCTCGTCCGCAGCTACGTGACGCTCGGCCTGAGCCACGGGGACAAGTCTATCTTATGATGCCGCGACAATGCCGCGACCCCACAGGTTCGCCGCGCTGGTGCTGCTGCTCACCGCGCTGGCCCCGGCGGCGGCGAGCGCCCAGGACGAGCCGGCGTTCCCGTCCATCACCAGCCGCGACTACACGCTCGACCTGCACCAGGGCGCCGTGCTCGGCTCGGGTCAGACCGTCGGCATGGGCGGGACCGCCGTGGCCACCGGGGTCGGCTCGGCCGGCTCGCTGTTCAACCCGGCCGCGGTGGCGGTGCGGCCCGACGCCTCGCCGGCGCAGTTCGACTGGGACTGGCACTTCGACTATCTCAGCAGCGCTGTCGGCACCGACTTCGACAACAACGGCATCAACCAGGCCGAGGAGTACGGGCTGTTCGACGGGCCGCTCATCACCGCCGGCTTCGTGGGCCAGTACTTCGAGTGGGGTCTGGGCGCGACCCTGGTCTACTACAAGCACCCCATCGAGCAGGGTCCCGACGTCGAGCTGCAGCCGCAGACCGTCGTCGCGCGGCTGTCACTGGCCCGCACGTTCCTGGCCGACCAGCTGACCCTCGGTGTCGCGTTTCGCGCCGGGCAGTTCAGCATGCTGCGCATCGCGCCGAACGCGAGCGGTGTCGACACGTTGACCGAGCTTTTCTCGATCAGCGGCGCCGCGCTGGAGGCGGGCGGGCTGTGGCGGCCGCGCGACCGCAATGTGCGCGTCGGAGTGACCGGCGGCCTGCCGGTCAACAGCGAGAAGGTCGATGTGGCCGCGTGCGACCCGGAGGACTGCGAGGGCTACGTGCTGCCGGAGCGCGCCGCGCTGCCGTGGCAGGTCTCGGTCGGCGCCGCGTGGCGCCGGGCCCCGACCGCGTGGAACCGCAAGGCCGCCACCGAGTGGCGAGACGAGAAGTACTTGCTGCTGGCCGCCGATCTGGTGGTGACCGGGCACGTGCCGGGCGGGTACGGCATCGAGGCGTTCGCGGCCAGCGAGCAGCTGCAGCCGTCGGGCCGCGACGTCGGCATCTCGCCGCGGGTGGGCGCGGAATACGAGTGGGTGCCGGGGCGGTTCCGCATCCGCGGCGGGAGCTACTGGGAGCCGTCGCGCTTCCGCGACCCGGAAGGCAGCGACATCGCCGGCCGCCTGCACATCACGCTCGGCCTGGATCTGCGCGTGTGGTCGTTCTGCTTCTGGAAGGAGCGCTACCGTGTCCGCCTGTCATTCACCAGCGACGGGGCCAAAGAATACGGCAACGGCGGGCTGTCGATCGGCTTCTGGCACTAGCAACGCGGCCGGCCGGCTTGGCAGCGAAGCGGGCCTCGTAGTATGCCCGGGGCCATGACCAGGCTTTCATTCATCGCGCTCGCACTCGCCGTCGCGGCACCGCTGGCGGCCTGCAAGAAGGAGAACAAGGCGGACGACAAGGGCGCCGCCACCAGCCAGCCGGACGACAAGTCGGGCGAGAAGAAGGGCGACTGGCCCGAGCCGGAGGGTCAGGCCCCGCCGGCCACGCCCGAGGGCGAGGGCGGCAAGGAGGCGCTCGAGGTGCGCGCGCCGACCGCCGACGATCTGGCGACCTACACCGCCGACCTGACCGGCGACGGCCCGCTGACGGCGACCATCGAGACCTCCAAGGGCACCATCCACTGCGAGCTGTTCGACAAGGGCGCGCCGGTCACGGTCGCCAACTTCGTCGGTCTCGCCCGCGGCATGCACGCGTTCAAGGACCCGAACGGCGGCAAGATCGAGAAGCGCCCCTACTACGACGGCACCGTGTTCCACCGGGTGATCCCGGAGTTCATGGTCCAGGGCGGCGACCCGACCGCGACCGGCGGCGGCGACCCCGGCTACCAGTTCGACACCGAGGTCTCGCCCGACCTCAAGCACGAGCCCGGCACGCTGTCGATGGCCAACGCCGGCCCCAACACAAACGGCAGCCAGTTCTTCATCACCGAGACTGCCACCTCGCAGCTCGACGGCAAGTACAACGTCTTCGGCCGCTGCAAGGACATCGACGTCGTCAAGAAGATGGCCCGCGTCGAAACCAAGATGCAGGAAGGCGGCGGCGAGAAGTCCCGCCCGGTCGAGGAGATCAAGCTGGTCAAGATCACCATCGGGCGCGGCGACGGCGGCGGCGACAAGAAGGCCGACGACAAGAAGGGCGCGAAGAAGGACGAGAAGAAGGACGAGGCCGACAAGTAGTCCGCATCGGGCGGCCTCGCGGGGGGCCGCCCTGCCCTGCCCGTCAGAAGATGAGGTGGCCGACCAGCTCGGCGGCCGGGGACGGGATGACCTGGACGTCGAGGATGCGGCTGCCTGCCGTGTCACGGGCGGCGATGGCTGCCGCTTCGATGTCGGGGAGGTCGCCGGTCATGGTGAAGAAGGCCTTGCCGGAGATGCCGGCGGCGAGGCGCATGTCGCGGAGGGCGATGGGGGCGACCTTGGCTGCCGCGTCGGCGGCGTGGACCGCCGCGCAGACGGTGGTGGTCTCGATGATGGCGGCGGCGCCGACGGGGCCGTCGGTCCATTCGCGGGGGTGGACGGGCGGGCCGAGCAGCGGCCAGATGGACTCGTGGAGGTAGGCCAGCATCAGGCGGTCGACGAGCGCGTCGGCGGCGGCTTCGAGGCCGGCGGTCATGGCCTCGCCGATCTCGTGGACGCCGCCGGACAGGATGACGAGGTGCTTGCCGCCCGGCACCGGGCGCGAGCTGACCAGCTCGACCTCGACGCGCTTGAGGATGGCGTCGGCCACCACCACACCGCGCGCGATGAGGGAGAGCTCGAGGAGACCGAGGGCGGGGCCGCGCGCGTCGGGCATCGCTACACGAAGCGGAACGCTTCCTTCAGCGTGCAGCGCCGCTCGCGCGTGAAGTGGATCGCGGTGGTCAGCCCCTCGCCGGTCGGGCTGGCGATGGTGAAGGAGGTGTAGCCCTCGCCGCCCAGGCCGAGGCCGGCCAGGTTGCAGTCGTTCTTGACGAAGATGGAGCAGTTGCAGACCCGCGCCATGGCCGCCATGTTGTCGATGTTGGTCGAGTGCATGACCGCGGTGTGGTGGAAGCCGTGCTCGACCCGCAGCGCCGCCGCGATCGCCTCGGCCGCGTCGCGCACGCGCACCAGCCCGATGACCGGCATGAGCAGCTCGTGCTGCACGAACGGGTGCTCCTCCGGCACGTCGCACAGGAGCAGGCGCAGGTCGGGGCCGTGGCCGCGCAGGCCGATCTGCTCGGCGATGACCGACGCGTTCTTGCCCACGAACTTCTTGTTGGTGGAGTCCCCCTCGAGCACCACGCGCTCGAGGTCGCGCACCTGGCGGGCGTCGAGCAGCAGGCAGCCCTTGCGGCGTGCAGCTGGCGGATGAGCTCGTCGGCGATCGAGTCGACCGCGATGATCTCCTTCTCCGCCGTGCAGATGATGTTGTTGTCGATCGACGCGCCGCGCACGATGGCGTCGGCCGCCCTGGCCAGATTCGCGGTCTCGTCGACGACCGCCGGCGGGTTGCCCGGGCCGGCGCCGATGGTCTTCTTGCCGGAGTTCATCGCCGCCCGCACCACGCGCCGGCCCGCCGGTCACGACCACCAGGCGCACGTTCGGGTGCTTCATCAGCGCGCCGGCGCTCTCGATGGTCGGCCGCTCCACGCTGACGATGACGTCGCGCGGTCCGCCCACGCCCTGGATCGCCTCGTTGAGCAGGTGCACGAACCAGTTGCACACCCGCGCCGCCGAGGGATGGACGTTGAAGACGACCGCGTTGCCGCCGGCGATCATGCCGATCGCGTTGCACAGCACCGTCTCGGTCGGGTTCGTGGTCGGCGTGACGGCGAGGATGACGCCGTAGGGCGCGCGCTCGGTCAGCATGAGCCCGTCGTCGCCGGTGAAGGCGACCGGGCGCAGGATCTCGACCCCGGGCGTCTTCTCCATCACGAGCCGGTTCTTGTTGATCTTGTCCTCGGCCCGGCCCAGCCCGCTCTCCTCGACCGCGTAGTTGGCCAGCTCGACCAGGTGGCGCGCGGTCACCTCGCGCATCGCCGCGATCATCTTCGCGCGCAGCGCCACCGGGGCCTTCTCGTTGGCCTCGAAGCCGCGCCGCGCCGCCTGCACCGCGGCCTCCGGATCGGCGTACACGCCCAGGCTCGCGCGCGGGATGCGCGCCGCGCCGGTCGCCGCCGGCATACGTCCAGGCGCCGGCGGGGCGGGAGCCGCGGTCGGCCCGGCTCCCAGCCGGGCCATCACGCGCTCCACGATCTCCGCGATGCGCGCCTCGTCGAGGGTCACCGCCATCTCGCGCTACTCCTTGACGTAGCGGGTCTCGCCGCCCATCTCGACCGGTATCCACCACCGCCATGATCGTGTGATCGACCGGCCGGTTGGTGGTGACCTCGGTCTGGCGCGCCGAGCTGCCCGCGGCGTAGAGGACGACCTCGCCGACCCCGGCGCCGACAGCGTCGGCCGCGACCACCGGCGCGCCGGTCGGGCGTGCCGTCCACCTCGCAAGGCCGGACCAGGAGGAGCTTGAGCCCCTCCATCGTCGGCTCCTTGCGGGTCGCGACCACGGTGCCGACCACTCTGCCGAGGATCATGCGCGGCCTGCTACTTGCCCTCGGCCGCCGCGCGGCCGAGCGGAAGCGCGGAGTCCACGTTGGCGTGCGGGCGCGGGATGACGTGCACCGCGATCACCTCGCCGACCCGTTCGGCCGCGCGCTGGCCGGCCTCGGTGGCCGCCTTCACCGCCGCGACGTCGCCGCGCACGATGGCCGTGACATAGCCGCCGCCGGTCTTCTCGTAGCCGACCAGCTCGACCTTGGCCGCCTTGACCATGGCGTCGGCCGCTTCGACCATGCCGACGAAACCTTTGACCTCGATCATTCCCAGGGCGTCCGCCACTTCGTACTCCTCGGCCTTCTATCGGCCTCCAGGCGCTCGCCTGGGCTATCGGTCCACGAACTTCTGAACTTCCTGTCCGGTCACGCCGGCGAGCGCTGCGGTGGCCGCCTCGCTCGCCGCGTCGATCTCGGCCTCCGGCCCGGACAGATAGAGCCGGCCGAAGGCGCCATAGGGGGTCACGTTGACCAGCGAGACGTGCGCGGCCTTCTCCGCCTCGTTGGCGGCCAGCACCGCGTATCCGGCCGGCTCGGTCTCGAGGATGAAGAGCGACTCGCCCGGCAGCACCATCATGCCGCTCGAGCTGCGGTTGATGATCTGGGTCTGGTAGGCCTCGACCGACCGGATGATCTGGTTGGTCATGACCTTGGGGCGCAGCCGCTGCCCCTCCTCCAGCTCCAGGTGGGCGAGGATCGTGCGGCCGGCCGCAAGAACTTCGCCCTGATCGTGGTGGTGGACCTCGAGCAGACCGTAGGCGCGCTCCACCACCTGGACCGCCGGCTGCACTTTTGTCGCTTTCAGTGCGGAGTCGGTCACGCGGTTGATGGCGATCCCGGGAGCGATCTCCACCCAGAGGGACGCCTGTCCCGGAACTGGGAGAAATCCGCGCGCGGTCTTGCCCATGAAGGTGGCGAGCTGCGGCTGCAGCGCGTCCAGAAACGTGTAGGTCCGGAGACTGACGGACATTGGCCCGCGAACCCTATCACGCTGAATCAAAAAGGGTAAAGAGGTCGAGCCGGGATTGACACGAGACGTCGCTGCCACGACGCTTCTGCGCATGATGCGATCCCGAGCCGGTATTCTGGCCGGCCTCCTGATCTTCATCGGCGGCGCGCTATCGCTTCCAGCGCTCGCGCAGCAGCCGACAGCAACGCCCCAGCCCCAGCCGCCTGCCGCGCAGGCCGCGACTGGACGCGCGTGGTCACTCGCCGCCGTGCTCGAGCACGCCGTGCGCAACGCTCCCACCCTCAGCACCGCGCGCATCGACGTCTCGGTCGCCCAGGCCGCCGTCCTGCAGGCCTCGGGCATCGAGGACCTGCGTGCTCAACCTGACCGGTTCGTTCACGCGCGACCACACCGTCGTCGACGCCGACCCGGACGAGTTCGATACCGACAGCGTCTCCGGCAGCATCGGGCTCAGCAAGCTGCTGTGGACCGGCGGCACCATCTCGCTGACCGGCAGCGCGAGTCGCAACGAGAGCCTCTTCGCTTTCGGTCCGGAGCCCGGCCAGCCGCCCGTGTACCAGATCGGCGGCGACGCCAGCGCGGCGGTGACGGCGCAGATCCTCCAGCCGCTTCTGCGCGGGCGAGGCGAGTCGGTCACCCGCATCGAGCGCATCCGCGCCGAGGTGCAGGCCGATCAGGCTCGCTTCCAGCGCGAGATCGCCGGCCGCACCACCGTGCGCGACCTGGTGTCGGCCTACTGGGAGGTGGCGTACGCCTGGGCCGAGCTCGAGATCCGGCGCAGCAGCCTCCAGCTGGCGCAGGAGCGCCGTCGCCTCACCGACGCGTCGGTGCGCGGCGGCGCCACCGCTCCGACCGAGCTTCTGGCCGTCGATCAGGTGATCGCCCAGCGCGAGGAGGACGTGGTCGTGGCCCAGCTGGCGGTGACCGAGCGCTCGCTCGAGTTCCGCCGCCTGGCCGGCATCGAGATCGAGCCGGACGAGATCGACGTGCGCGTCGAGGCGCCGCTGGCCGCGCAGCCCACGGCGCTGCAGCTGCCGGAGGTGTTCCGCACGGCGATGGCGCGCAGCCCCGAGATCGCCGCGCTCGAGGCGGCCGGCCGCGGCGCGACAATCGAGGTCGAGGTGGCCGACAACGGCCTCCTGCCCCGCCTCGACCTGCGCGTGTACGGCGGGCCGGTGGGCCGCGGCCAGGAGGTCAGCGACGCGCTGAGCGCGCTGAGCGACGGCGGCTACCAGGTCGGCGGCGAGGTGGTCATCGAGACGCCCATCCCGCGGCGCACCGCGCGCGGCGCCCAGCAGCGCGCCGAGCAGGAGCGCCAGCGCGTGCGCGTGAACATGGCCGACATGCGGCGGCAGATCGGTCAGTCGGCCGCGCAGGCGGTCGCCCTGGCCGACACCGCCCAGCGGCGCATGCAGCTCAGCACCACCGCGATCGATCTCACGGACAAGAACATCAAGGCGGAGACCGGCCGCTTCGAGCTGGGCAAGTCGAGCAACTTCGACGTGCTGCTGCGCCAGGAAGAGCACACCCAGGCCCGCCTGCGCTTCGCCCGCGCCACCGCCGACTACCTGCGCGCGACCTCGGTGGTCGAGGCGCTGACCGGCGAGATCCTGCCGCGCTACGGCATCAAGGTCGAGTAAGGCCCGCGACCGGCGACGCCCGTGTAAGGGTCGGGTAAGGAACCGCGGGCGGCAGGCGCCGCTCACAGAACCGCGCGACCGATCGGGCGTTGCATGCGGGGATGCGTCTATCCCTCGCCGGGCGGGCCCTGCTCGCCGCCTCCGCCGCGCTGCTCGTTGTCCTGGTGAAAGAGCAGACCGGCCACACTTGAGGCATGGCGGAGCGGCCCCGTGCGGGCCTCGAGCTGATCGCGCTGCAGCGCGCCGGCGGCGAGCGGGTCGAGCTGGCCCGCAGCCGCGCCGACGGCTGGAACCTGGGACGCGAGGCGTTCTCGCAGCGCGCCTTCCTGGTCGCGCCGGACGGCGAGCACCTGGTCCACGCCGCGGCGGGCGGCGCGCTGCACGTGCTGGGCGCCGACGGCGAGCGGATCATCGAGCGGGCGGGCGGACGCGACGTTCGCTTCTCCGCCGACGGCCGACGGCTCGCCACCACGATCGCGGCGCACGGAAGCGGCGCCGGACAGCTGTTCGAGGTCGTCGTCATGGATCTCGCCGGCGCCCAGCCGGTGCGCCAGGCCGGCAACGCGCCGGTCGCCAGCGCGCCGGTCGAGAGCCGCCGCGCCGACCGGGTGAGCCTGGGGCAGGTCCACCAGCCGCGCTGGCTCGAGTGGGTGCGCGACGGCGTGGTGGTGAGCCACATCGAATCCGACGTCGCACCGCACCGCGCTCACCTACTTCCCTCTGGCCGGGCGCCCGCGCCAGCTGGCCTCGCGCGAGGACCTGGCGGTTCGCTTCACCGCCGCCGCGCGCGGCACGCGGGTCATGTTCTTCGCCGGCGTCGAGGCCTTCATCGTCGAGGTGACCGGCGGCGAGCCGACCGCGGCGGGCAAGCTGCCGCTGTCGCCGTTGAACGTGGAGATGAGCCCGGACGGCAGTCAGGCCGCCATCGCCACGCCGGGCCAGCTCCACCGCTGGAGCGCGGCCGGGCTGGAGCAGCTCGAGTCCTCGCGGTCGATGCACACGGTCTGGTACTCGCCCGACGGGCGCGACCTGGCCTACGCCTCGCCGGACGGGGCGGTGCTGCTGACAGCGACCGGCCAGCGCCACGAGCTGCACGCGCCGGCGCACGACCTGCACGCGCTGCGCTTCCGCCGCGGCGGCGACGGGCTGGTCGTCGTGCGCGGCGACCGCGCCATGCTGTGGCGCCCGGCCGCCGGCGAGCTTCGCACCCTGGCGACGGCTCCGGCCGGCCAGCAGCTGCGCGGCGCCGACGTGTTCCGGGGCGACACCGTGCTGTGGACCCTGAAGCCCGAGACCGCGCCGCCGGCCCAGCAGAAGGCGGCAAGCTGACCCGGCGTTGCCCGAACGCTGGACGAGCGGATAGGACTCGTCAGAAGCGCAGGGCGACGCCGGCCTCGGGGCCGTGCAGCGGCGGACCGAAGTTGAAGCGCAGCACGCGGTAGCCGGCCGACAGGAACCAGGCGCGCACCCCGACCCAGCCCTCGAAGGCGGACACGTCGGCCTCGAGCGAGAAGAAGCGCCCCTGCGCCACCAGGGCCAGGTCCGGCTGCACCCGGTGCTCGGCGCGCAGGCCGAACGCCGTGCCCAGGATGTGCTCGTACTCGGTCGACGTCGATGCCGCCAGGCCGCCGTCGATCCACAGCTCGGCGCCGTAGCCGGAGAACAGGCGCGCGTTGAGCGCGAAGGCCATCAGGTCCAGGCGGACCGCGTCGGAGCGCCCCTTGCTGTCCTCGGCCTTCTCGAAGTACGAGGTGTTCGACGCCGAGATCCCGAGCCAGTCCTTGGACAGGCGGATCTCGCCGACCAGCGCGCCCTGCGAGTCGACCACCGCGTGACCGCCCAGGTAGAGATCGAGCCGGGCCGGGCCGCGCAGCACGGTGATGTCCGACTCGCCGCCGTCGCTGACCACGAAGACCCCGGAGCCGCAGTCGATGCAGCCGTTGTCGTAGTAGGTGTCGTCGACGCCGCGCGAGTCGTTGTTGTTGTCGTTCTGGTTGGCGCCGCCGGAGCTGTCCTGGTGGGTCTCGACCTTGTTCTCGACGCCGCGGGCCACCTGCGACACCGGGCCGGCGACGGCCGGAGTGGACAGCGCGAGGAGGGAGACGGCGAGCGATGCTGCGAGCGGGGGACGCATGGGCGGGCTCCTTTGGCTCTCGCAGCTACCCTGAACGGACCGGGGCCGGTTCCGCGCGCAAAAAAAGGCCGGCCGCGGGACAAAAACCCGGTCGGCCGGCCATGAGGCGCGGCGCGTCACGGCGCCGGCCATCTGGGATGGTGGATCTAGACCGCCCGCTCCATCGGGATCTCGGGTCCGCTGCGGCGGCGGAGAGCCCGGCGCAGCTTGGCCAGCGCGCGCGCCTCGATCTGGCGGATGCGCTCCCGCGAGCGGCGGTAGTCGTTGCCGATCTCCTGCAGCGTCTGCTCCTGCTCGTCGTCCAGGCCGTAGCGCCGGCGGATCACGTCCGCCTCGACGGGAGACAGGGTGGCCACCAGGGTCTCGAGCTCGCGCTTCTCGTCCTCGACGAACAGCATTTCGCGCGGCGAAGTGTGCTCGGACGCCTCCGGGTCCACGAACACCTCGAGCGGCGAGTTGTCGTCCTCCTCGCTCTGCGGGCGGTCCAGCGACACGGCGTGGACCAGGAGCCCGCTCTCGACCTCCTCGACCTTCTCGACCGGGAGGTTCGCGGTCTCTGCGATTTCCCGACTGGTAGGTGGCCGTCCCAGCTGCTGCGCAAGGTCCCGGCGAATCTTCCGCACGTGGCGTTGCGTCTCGATGAGGTGAATTGGCACACGCACCGTCTGTCCCTTGTCGAGCACGGCGCGGCGGATGGAGGCCATGATCCACCAGCTGGCGAAGGTGGAGAACCGGAAGCCCTTGCGGTAGTCGAAGCGGTCAACCGCGCGCATCAGGCCCAGGTTGCCCTCCTGGATGAGATCCGCCAGGGGCAGGCCCCGGCCGCGGAACCGGCGCGCGATGGTCACGACCAGGCGCAGGTTGGCGGTGATGAAGGCCTCGCGCGCGGCGGTGGACACCGCCTCGGCGCGGCGGACGCGGGCGGCGTAGGCGCGCCAGGCCGCCTCCGCGGGCGTGTCGCGCCGCTGACCCCGGCGTGTGGCCTGGTTGATGGCCAGGGGCAGCTCGGGCGGCGCCTGGCGCTCGATTTCGGCCAGCATGGCGGTGCGGACGCGGCGCTGGCGATCGAGCTGGACCAGCTCCTCGGCCAGCGCCTGGCCGGCAGTGCGCATGTCCGTCGCGGACCGCACCGCCTTGCACAGCTCCTCGAGCGCGGCGCTCGGCTCGTCGAGCTGGGTCTCGAGCGCGGTCACCACGCTCTCGAGGCCGAGCTTGAACGAGAGGATCTCGAGCCACGCGGCGTGCTCGCGGCGCTCGATCTCGGCGGCCAGGGAGACCTCCCGCTCGGGGGAGAGGAGGTCATGGGACGCCATGTCGCGGTAGTAGCGCTCCAGGCCGTCGGAGAAACCGGAATAGGTATCGAGGCGATTTGCGACCATTGGGATCCAGGTGGCTGGGGGGAGGCTTCAGGAACTGAATGCACACCCGGTGCCAAGGAGGCCCAGGGTGCCGGGCCCAGGCATCACGCCGCACCGGGACGCCCCGGAGTGCCCCGCGCCCCGGACCGGGAGATTTTCGACGCCGCCGTCCTCGACGCCCCGACACTCCCCGGGTCAGTCGCCGGCAGCCACGCCCTGCTCTGCCGGTCCGGAAGCCGGCCCCTCACCCTCACGCACCCCGCTGCAACCTCCATCCCGCCGCCGCGGACAGATCCGCGCGTGACTATCAGCAGCCGGCATGACGTGGCCCGTGATCCGGGCTAGATTGCATCCCTCGCTCGCGCTCGCTCGCGACCTCCTTGACGACTCCCACCACGCGTTCATGACCTGGCTCTGGATCGGATTTTTCGCCCTCGTCTTCGTCATGCTGGCGCTGGATCTCGGGGTCTTTCATCGAAAGGCGCACGAGATCAAGATCGGCGAGGCGGTCGGCTGGACCATCTTCTGGGTCACGCTCGGTCTCAGCTTCACCGGCGTGGTGTACGCCATCTACGAGAACAGCCTCGGCGGGGCCGGCGTCGTCGACGCGCGCCACCACCTGCGCGGCGGGGATGCCGCGATCCTGTACCTGACCGGCTACCTGCTCGAGGAGTCGCTCAGCGTCAACAATCTGTTCGTCATCTCGCTGCTGTTCCGCGCCATGGGCGTGCCGAGCCGCTTCCAGCACCGGCTGCTGTTCTGGGGCATCATGGGCGCGCTGGTCTTCCGCGGCACCATGATCGCGGGCGGCGTCTGGCTGGTCAGCCACTTCACGTGGACCTTCTACCTGTTCGGCCTGTTCCTGGTGGTCTCCGGCGTCCGCATGATCCTGGCCGGCGACGACGAGGAGCCGGAGCCGGAAGCCAGCTGGTTCTTCAAGGCGGTTCGCAAGGTCCTGCCCATGGCCACGGGGGACCACGGCTCGCGGCTGCTGGTCACCGAGAACGGCCGCGTGGTGGTCACCTACCTGTTCATCGCGCTCCTGGCCATCGAGCTCACCGACATCGTCTTCGCCGTCGAACTCGGTGCCGGCCATCCTGGCCGTCACCACCGAGCCGTTCATCGTCGTCACCTCCAACGTCTTCGCCATCCTGGGCCTGCGCTCGCTGTACTTCGTGCTGGCCGGCATGATGAGCAAGTTCCGCTACCTCAAGACGGCGCTGTCCATCCTGCTGGTGATCATCGGCGGCAAGATGCTGGCGCACGACTTCCTGCACGACGTGCCGCACATCAACCTGATCTCGCTGGCGGTCGTGGTCAGCGTGGTCGCGACCGGCGTGATCATCTCGCTTCTGGCCGACGCGAGAGAGGTCAAGCGCAGGTCGCAGATGATGATGGCGATCGCGGTACCCGAGGGCGAAGCCGACCCGGATCCGCAGGCGGACAGCGGGCGCGGTCACCGCGACGAGGAGACGTGACGTGGGGTTCTACCCGCAGCCGAACGACTACCTCTGCGGGCCCTTCGCACTCAAGCACGCGCTCGTCACGCTCGGCCGCCTGGTGGACGAGGACCGCATCGCCCTGCTGGCGCGGACCCACTGGTGGTCGGGCACCGACGAGATCAAGCTCGCCCGCGCGGCCCGCGCCTTCGACTGCGATCTCCCGATCTTGCGCACGCGCGATCCGCGGCGCGCCAAGCGGATGCTGCTCGAGCACCTGCGCCGGCGCATCCCGGTGCTGCTGTGCGTCGACGACTGGGGCCACTGGATCACGGCGGTGCGCTACGAGGGCTCGCGCTTCGTGGTCATCGACTCCAACCTCGACCCGGTGCTCAATCTCCTGTCCTGGGCCCAGCTGGAGAAGCGCTGGCGCTACCTGGACCGCGAGTACGACGAGAACGATCCGCCGTCGATCTACGACCTGCACCCGATCCGGCCCAGGTTCCGCGTGACGGCCAAGGCGGACCTCTCCATCGCGCGGCTGCGCTACCTGCGCCGGCCGGAGAACCGCCTGCTGGCCCTGCACTGGAACGAGTACCTCGAGGATCTGCTCGAGATATGCCGCCCGCGCTCTGCCCTGCACGAGTCGCCGCTGTCGATGGGAGAGTTCCTGCGCCGCAACCAGGAGCTCATCATCTCGCGGGTCGTGTACTGGCACGGCGACATCGACCGCGAGCGCGTCGCCAAGCTGCTGAGCAATTTTCGCTTCGTCGCCGAGACCTACGGCCTCGTCATCCCGAAGACCCTCACGCGCCGCGCGGTGGCCGATATGGCCATCCTGACCACCATGGCGGTGATCGCGCAGCGCGGCATCGACGACCTCTACGGCCTCGGCTCGGCGAAGTGAGGGGCAGCGCGGCCTGGTCCCGGGCTCAGTAACCCGGGACCGCGGTCAACCACGCGCGCATTTGCCCAGGGCGACGAACGCCACCACGCCCACGAGGGCGACCAGGGAGAACACAAGGAACTCGGCCAGTCCGTCGACGGCTCCCCAGAAGAGAGCCAGCGCCAAGGCTACGAGATAGCCGATGAGAACCACACACCCCATCGCTTCACCTCCCCTTGTGACCTGCCTCAACAGTGTGCCACTTCCGAAAAGAAGCACCAGAGGGCTCAAGAGGGACAGACCACTTTCTTCCGTGGCGGATTGCCTCACTGGGTCCAAATGACACGCGCGCCGACGAGCGTGGGCACTCGGCCCACCGTCGCCCCATGCGATCCCCGCGCGCCCGATGCCGCGCCGCGTGATCGCGCCTGTCGGCGTCCCTGCTGAGCTGCTGCTAGCGGCCCAGCGGGACGATCCAGAGCAGGTCGATGCTGTTCTCCTGCGGGCCGACCACGCCTTCCCACATCCAGTCGCGCGTGAAGAAGTGCTGGAAGGTCCCCTCGGTCTTGTTCTCGTCTGCCTTGATGGTGCTGCGGACGCGGAAGGCGACGAACAGCCGGTCGGTCAGCCACTTGCCGATGGTGACCTCGTTGAGGCCGGAGCCGCCCGCCTCCGGGTCGCTGCCGACCCGCAGCACGTCGATCGGCAGGCCGGCCTTGCGGATGACGCCGGCCACCTGGTTGGCCACCAGCCCGGCCGCAGCCGCGGTGGCCTGCTGGCTGGTGTCCGCGTTCTCTGCGCTCCCGGATCCGGGCGAGTCTCCCCCCAGGACCATGCCGAGCAGCTGGCCCTGGTCGTACTGGCCGCTGTCCGAGGCGAACGTGACGGTCGGCTTGCTGAGCCGGCCGCCCACATCGATGTAGATCTCGGCCTCGGGGAACTGGTGGCTGACCCGGATGTCGAGGCTCGGGTTGGGCGGTATCTCGCCGCCGAAACGGACCCATCCGCGCTCGAAGTCGTAGCGCCGGCCCAGTACGTCGATCCAGCCGCGCACCACCTGCACATTGCCGTCGACGGCGGTCTGGGAGCCGACCTTTGTCGACGTCAGGTCGACCTCGACGTCGAGGCGCAGCGAGTCGTCGCGGCTGCGCACGGCGATCGGACCGTCGGTCTTGATGGACACGCGCATGGCCGGCCCCGCCGCCTGCTTGAGCTCCTCGCGCGCCTCCTCCTGGGCCAGACCGGCCGCGTCGACGAAGCGGACGTCGGACAGCTCGCCGGTGTCGTGCAGCTGCGCGGTCTGGCGCGACGGCAGCCGGACGATCACGCCGCGCTCGATCTGCACCTTCATGTCCCACATGCCGCCGCGCTGTGACCCGCGCGCGCCGATCTTGCCGTCGAGCCGGACCAGCTGCTTGCCGGTCTGGATCGGCACATCGTCTGCCTTGAGCTTGGCGCCGAAGGAGATCTGCGACAGCCGGCGCAAGTCGACGTTGGCGTCGATGCTCATCTTGCCCGGCCGCGAGGTGGCCCGCACCGTGATCGTGCCCTGGCTGCGCCGGAACCGGACGTCAACCACGCCTGCCGTGATCGGACGCAGGAAGTTGGCCAGGCGCGCCTCGGTGTTGCGCACCTGCACCGTGCCGTCGATGAGCGGCGCCTGGGTGGTGCCGGCGATGTCCAGGTCGGTGTTCATCGTGCCCTGCAGGTACGTGAGCATCCCGCCCGGCTTCTTGAACAGCGGCGTGAACAGGCTCAGGCGCAGCTGGCGGGTGGTCAGGTGCACCTTGAGCGGCGAGCGCTGATCGGCTCCGCCGCTGGCCCGCAACAGCACGCGGCCGCCATCGGACTGGCGCGCGTCGATGTCTGCCCGCCACGGACCGGCCTGGTAGGCGCCCCGCACTTGCAGCTGGTCGAAGCGGATCCCCTCGGCGGTGAGCCCGGGCGCGTCGACCCGTGCGTTCAGGATCGGCCTGGCCACCGTGCCGCCGACGGTGAGCTCGCCGCTCAGCCGCCCGCTGATGGCGGGCGTGGCGTCGAGCGCCGAGGCCAGCCGCACGACCGGCATCTCCGGGATGCGCAGCTGCCCGCGCAGCGTCGCGGCCTGCACCTTGGGACCCAGCCGCGAGAAGTCGAGGCCGCGCACGTCGTCGGCGCCCAGCCCGATGCGCAGCGTGCCGGCCAGCAGAGGCCCGCTCTTGATGCGCACCGACAGCGCCAGGTCGGTGCTGCTCGCCTGCCCGGTGGCGGTGAACTCGCCCGAGATCGGCGCGGCCATGTCGGCGGCGCGCACGTCGCGGAAGCTGACCTTCGTGGTGAGCGAGCGAGCCCCCGCGCCGGCGGTCAGCTCGGCCTGGACCATGCCGGTCAGGGCCAGCGAGCGGCCCTTCTTGGCGCGAAGGCGATCGAGCCGCTCGAGGTTGAAGTCGCGCACCCGCACCGTCGCCGAGCGCAGCAGCTCCAGCCCGCGGCGGCGCCAGCTGGCCGCGTCGAGCGGCTGCCCGGGCACGGCCAGCGACGCGTCGACGTCGATCTTGCCGTGGTCGCCGGCGTCGACGCGGGCGGTGGCGTCGAGCTGGGCCCGCGCCAGCTTGGCGTCGACGGTGACGGTCAGCGGCAACACCACGTCGGTCGTCGCGACCACCTCGCCGCCCTTGACCGACGCCGAGATGGTGCCGCTCTCGAGGCCCGGGCCGGCCTGGATCTTCAGCGTGGCCAGCGCGGAGCGCAGCCGCGCCCCGGCGCCGTCCTTGCTCGTCGAGTGGGCAAGGCGGGCCAGATCGACCTTGTCGGCGTCCACCTGGACCGACTGGACCGCGCTGGCGCGCAGCCGCTTCCACGCGTCTCCGTCGGTGAGCAAGGCCGGCGCGCGCATCGCGACCGTGGCGGTGGCCTTGCCCAGGCCGCCGGCGTCGATGTCGGCCTTGGCGGAGAGCTTGCGGCGGGCCAGGTCGACGTGCAGGCGGCCGCCGATCGGCTCCGGCGCGCCCGGCCACGACACCTTGGCCGCGTCGGCGTCGATGCGACCGGGTCCTGCCGGCAGCTGGATCTGGCCGCTCGAGTTGACCCGGCCGCGCACGCCGGTGATGTCGAAGATGGCCAGCAGGCGGGCCAGGTCGATCTTCGATAGCTTCCAGCTCACGGGGCCGCGCAGGCCGGCGCCGTGCCGGGTGAGCTTTGTCGTGACCCGCACCGCGCCGGCCGACGACGACAGGCCCAGATCGGCGGCCAGCTTGCGCCCGCCCTGGGCCACCTCCAGCTTGCCGCCCTTGCCCTGCCACACCAGCTTGCGCGTGGTGATGCGCAGCTCGCGGAACACGACCTTGGCGCCGTCCGGCTCGATGCGAGCGGCCAGCGTGCCCTTGGCGGCGTAGCCGGAGCGGCCGCCGGCGTCGAAGCGCACGTCGGCGCGGCGCCCGCCGTGACTCAGGGTCGCGACCACGCCCGCCTTGCCGTACGGCTTGCCGCCGCTGACAATCGAGTCGACCCGCATCTCCGCGCTGCCGATGGCCCCGCCGGGCAGCACCGCCGGGTCGAGGTGACGCACGCCCAGCTCGGCGCGCAGCCCGGTCAGGCGCAGGTCCTTCTGCGTCACGTGCGCGCTCTTCACGTCGGCGCGTACGGTCAGGTCGTCGAGCCGGCCGCTGGCCTGCGCGACCAGCGAGAGCGGGCCGCGCACGCTGGGCGGCTGGCCCAGCGCGGCCGCGGCCTCGGCCATGTCGCGCACCTGCACCACGATGTCGCCGCGCTCGAGCGCGATGCCCCGGTGATCCTCGATGAGCTCCGGCAACAGCGCCGCCAGCTTGATGCTGGCCGAGGCGAAGCGCGCCTTGGCCGACACGTTGCCGTCGACCCGGCGCTGGGCAAGGGTCGCGTCGAGCTTGACCGACGAGATGGCCACGCCGCGCATCTGCCCGCCCACCGCGGCGCGCAGGCGACCGTTGACGCCGGCCATCTGGCGCGGCGAGTCGGTCGACAGCCCGGTCACGTTCCCGGCCACGAACCCCTGCAGCCGGCCCTCGGGCGCGCCGGCCCAGATCGTGTGCGGCTCGACCCCGGACCAGAACAGGGCCACGTCGCCGTTGGACATATCTTTGGCCAGCTCTCCGGTGACGCTGATCGAGCCGGCCCCGGCGCCGCCGAACAGGTTGCCGCTGATGCGCTCGGTGGCCGGGTCCTGGGTCACGAAGCCGGCCACGCGGACGTCGGCCAGAAGCTTCGACTCGGGCCACAGCTTGGCCAGCTCGGCCGCCGGCACGTCGCCCACGAAGCTGACGCTGCGGGCCGACGGGCCCCAGTCGGCGTGCGGCACCATGATGTGGTTGCGGCCGGCCCACACGTCGATGCCGGTCGCCACGACGCCGCGGTCCTTGGGCAGGAGCACGTCGCCGCGCACGGCGAAGTCCAGCTTGCGCTCGACCCACTCCGCCTCGAGCCCGGGCAGCGAGATGCGGGTCTGATCGGGCAGGACCTGTAGAGCGGCCGCGATCTCGATGCCGCGGACCGTGTCCCACGCGCCGGGCGCCCGCTCCAGCTTGACCGCCGAGCGGCGCAGCTTGACGTCGGCCAGGGTGACCGTCCAGGGAGCGTCGTCGGTGGGCGGGGTCTGGATCCATAGATCCGCCACCGCCAGGCGGCCGTCCGGCAGCCGGCGCAGCTCCGCCTCCAGCCCGTCCACGTCGATCAGATCGGCGTGGAAGTGCTGATCGAGCAGCGGCAGGATCCGGTAGTCAACGGTGAGGGCGTCGGCCTTGATGACCTCCTTGCCCTGTTTGTCGCGGACCACAAGGCCGCGGATGGTGATGCGGTCGAGCAGGTCGCCCTCGAGGCGCGCGACCTCGATGGTGCCGTTGAGCTTCTTGGCCAGCGCCGAGACCAGGATGCCGCGCACCTGGTTGCGGGCAAAGTCGGTGTGCAGCAGCAGGAACACGACGCCGACCAGCGCCACCAGACCGCCCAGCACCCACAGCAGCACGCGCACCGCGCGGCGCCACATTCGTCGCGGTCGCGGTCCCATCAGCTGTCAGCTCCGTCGGTGCGAGTCATGCGCGTCAGAAAGCCTGGCCCAGGCTGAAGTGAAATGCGAACCGCTCGCCGGGCGCCGGGTTGAGCGGATCGCTGGCCTGGTACCGGTTGAGGCGATAGGCGAAGTCGAGGCGAATGGCGATGACCGGCTCGAACCGCAGACCGAAGCCGCCAGCGTAGTGCAGATAGCCCAGGTTCAGGTCGCCAACCTCGCTGACAACGTCACCGGCGTCCGCGAACAGGACGATGCCGAACGGGTACGTCTTGATCGTCGTGATATCCCAGCGGATCTCGCCGCTGGCGAGGAAGTGCTCCTCGCCGCCGATGCGGGCCCGCTCGGTCGGCGGATTCGGGCGGATTCTCCACATCCTCGGGCGGCTCCTCGGCCTCGGCGTCCTCGGCGACGCTCGGCGACAGCGTCTGGTAGGTGAAGCCGCGGTGACCGGAGGCGCCGCCGTCGAAGAATCGCTCGGTGATCGGCAGCGGGTTCGAGCCCAGCACCCGCCCGTAGTAGGCGCGGCCGGCCAGCACCAGGCGGCGGGTCGGATCGGCAAAGCCGAGCACGCGCAGGATCGGCACGTAGGCGCGCATGTCCACGGTGCCGCGCATGAACGGGAACTCGCTGCCCAGCGCCGCGCCGCCCTCCGCGATGGTCACGCTGCCGTACGCTCCCCAGCGCGGGTTGAGCGGGTTGGGGTGGCGCCAGTCGTAGGTGACGGTCTGCTCCAGCGCGCCCAGGCGGGACCACTCGACCATGCCGAGAGCATCGCGCAGCGCCGCTCTCGTCGTCGCTGGGCGGCGCCTTCCCCGGCGTTCCATCCTCCTCCGGGGGTACTCGGCCTCCTCGTACTTGCCGTCGTCGTTGAACACGAAGGAGCGCCGCCTCCCATCCAGGGCCGGGCTCTCCTCGACGAAGGAGACCAGGCGGATGCGCCAGCCGAGGGCGAGCTGCAGCCGGTCGTCGGCAAGGAAGGGCCGCTGCAGCCCCAGGCGCCCGATCGGGCCGCGCAGCACGAACGCCTGCAGCTGGCTCTGCTCGAAGCCGATGGCGGTCGGTGCCGACCAGGCGGGGGAAGAAAAGGTCCGGATGCTCGAGGGTCGCGGTCGCCTCGCCGACCGGGCTGTTTTCCTGGTCGTCCTGGCGCCACTCCCAGCCCGGGCGCGCCTCCAGGCGCAGGTGTCTCCACCGGCGTGAACACGCCGCGCATGAGATAGGAGGTGCGCTGGCGCGCCTCGATGCGCAGGTCCTGTCGGATCGAAGCCGCCCGACACGGCGACGCCGCCGCCCAGGCGCAGCTCGTGGCGCTGCGCCTCGGTGAGCGAGATGCTGATGTCGGTGAGGCGCGGCCTGCCCTCCTTCGCGTAGTCCATGCGCACGGCGCTGAACAGGCCGAGCGCGTAGAGGCGGCCCTGGGTCAGCTCGAGCTTCTCCAGCCGCATCGACTCGCCCGGCACCCAGGCCAGGCGGTTGCGCACCGCGCTCTCCGGGACGCGTCGCAGGCCGGTGATCTTGGTGTTGCGGAAGCGCGCGTACGGGCCGCGGTCGACCTTCATGATGATGTCGGCGGTGTGGGCGTCGCGATCGACGTCCACTTCACCCTCGACCCGGCCGTGCGGGAAGCCGCGGTGGGCCAGCCAGTTGGTGATCCAGTCCTTGAACTCGGCGTAGGTGTCGTGGCGGAAGACCTTGCCGCGGCGGAACTTCTCCCGCTCGCCGGCCAGCGCGTTGGAGCGCAGGAGGCCCCCGCTCAGGCCGAGGATGGACAGGCCGGAGATCCGCGTGGGCTGGCCCTCGGACACCTGGAAGGTGACCCGCACCTGCTTGTCCTCGGCCGGCTGGATGTCGGTCCCGATCACCTTGGCCGAGTAGAAGCCGCGCATGCTGGTAGTAGGCCTCGATGCGGGAGATGTCCTGCTCGAGGGCGAGGCGGTCGAGGCGGCGGTAGACCTTGCGGAAGATGCCGTCGCGCTCGGGCGGGCGGTTGGCCAGCCCGTTGACGATGTCGTCGTCGTCGACCTGGTTGTTGCCGGCGATGGCGACCTCGCCGATGGTCGGGCGCGTTGGCCGCGGCGCCCCCGGTGACGACGGTGGTGCAGCCGGACCCTGTGAGGGCGCATGCAAGCAGCGCGAGGACCGGCCCGCACACGCCGGGGACGCGCGCGACAAGTGACCGTGTCCGCGAGGGGCGAGGAGGCACCACGGCCGGACATTTTGCAGGTCGCGTGCCTGTCCCGGCCACCACCACCGCCGACCTGGATCGCTCGTGCCTGAACCCGCCGCCCACGTGGCGAATTTATCCCGAGCGGGCCGGCGCGGCTCCACCGACATCAATCTGATATCTTGCCGGCATGAGCGAGACCGCGAAACTGATTCTGGGCGGGCGCGAGTTCGAGGTGCCGGTGATCGAGGGCACCGAGCACGAGAAGGCCATCGACATCCGCAAGCTGCGGGCGACGACCAAGTACATCACGCTCGACAGCGGCTACATGAACACCGGGTCGACCACGAGCGCGATCACGTTCCTGGACGGCGAACGGGGCATCCTTCGCTACCGCGGCATCCCGATCGAGGAGCTGGCCGAGCACTCGACCTTCGCGGAGACCAGCTACCTCCTCATCTACGGCGAGCTGCCCAACGCCGCCCAGCTGGAGCGTTTCCGCACCCTGCTCACGCGGCACAGCATCATCCACGAGGACATGAAGCACTTCTATGAGGGCTTCCCGCCCAGCGGGCACCCCATGTCCATCCTGTCGTCGATGGTCTGCTCGCTCTCGGCCTACTACCCGGACTGCCTGGATCCCAGCTCGGAGCCGGAGATCCACTACACGCGGGTGCTCTCCAAGATCCGTACCATCGCCGCGTTCGGCTACAAGAAGTCGATCGGCCACCCGATCATGTATCCGCGCAACGACCTCAGCTACGTGCGCGAACTTCCTGTACATGATGTTCGCGGTGCCGTCGGAGCCGTACGAGCCGGATCCGGTCGTCGTCGACACGATGAACAAGCTCCTGATCCTGCACGCCGATCACGAGCAGAACTGCTCGACCTCGACGGTGCGGCTGGTCGGATCGAGCCAGGCCAACCTGTACGCGGCGGTCTCGGCCGGCATCCTGGCCCTGTGGGGGCCGCTGCACGGCGGCGCCAACCAGGCCGTCATCGAGATGCTGCAGCGCATCCACCAGAGCGGCGGCGACTACAAGAGCTTCATGGACAAGGTCAAGGACAAGACCGCGGGCGTGCGCCTGATGGGCTTCGGCCACCGCGTCTACAAGAGCTACGACCCGCGGGCCAAGATCCTCAAGAAGCTGGCCGACCGGCTGCTGCCGCACCTGCGCATCAAGGACCCGCTGCTCGACATCGCCAAGCACCTGGAGGAGATCGCGCTCAAGGACAACTACTTCGTCGAGCGCAACCTCTACCCGAACGTCGACTTCTACAGCGGCATCCTCTACAAGGCGATCGGCATCCCGACCGACATGTTCACCGTCATGTTCGCGCTCGGCCGCATCCCCGGCTGGATCGCGCACTGGCGCGAGATGCACGACGACCCGGACACCAAGATCGGCCGGCCCCGCCAGGTCTACACCGGCCACACCGAGCGCCACTACACGCCGGTCAACCAGCGCGCCCAGTAGGGATTGCGGGCCGCGGGCGCAGCCTGACCCGCGAAACCGTCGGGGACGGGCCGGAACCACGGCCAGTGAGGCGAGCGCTCCTGTCGCGGCGAGCGATCCCGCCCCGGCCAGGGCGCTCGATCCCGCGACGACGACGCGCGGGACCGAGCCGCTGGATCTGATCCGGCGATCCTCGATGGTGACCCGCGCGGCCCGGCCGGCCATGATCGGCGGCCGTGACGACGGAACCGAACGGGGACGCGGCGGGCGGCCCGCGACCGCACGACGCCTTCGCCGCCCTGCGCCTGCCGGTGGTGCGCGCGTTCGCCCTCGGGCGCATGGCCGCCGTGATCGGCGTGCAGATGATGTCGGTGGCGGTCGGCTGGCAGCTGTACGAGCGCACCGGCAGCGCGTGGTCGCTCGGGCTGGTCGGCGCGTTCGAGCTGGCCCCGGTGCTGGTGCTCATGCTGCCGGCCGGGCACGTCGCCGATCGCTTCCCGCGCCGCAACGTGGCCATGTTCGCGTACGTGCTGCTGGCGATCGCCGCGCTCGGCCTGGCCCTGGTGTCGGCCAGCCACGGCCCGGTGTGGCTCATCTACCTGCTGCTGGTCCTGGTCGGGACGGCGCGCGCGTTCGCGTCTCCGTCGGTGGCGAGCATCCTGCCGCAGCTCCTGTCGCCGGAGCACTTCGCCAACGCCAACGCCTGGCTGGCCTCCGGCTTCCAGCTCGCCGCCATCTCCGGGCCGGCGCTGGGCGGCTGCGCTGATCGCGCTGGGCGACGGCGACGCCACCGCCGCGTTCGCCGCCGCCGCCGTGGGTCAGCTCCTGTTCGTCGGCATGCTGCTGCGCCTGCCGGCCCGCCCAGCCGGCGCGGTCGACCGCCGCCGGGCCGGGCGATCTGTTCGCCGGCTTCGGCTTCATCCGCCGCCACCCGGTGTTCCTGGCCGCGATGACGCTCGACCTGTTCGCGGTGCTGTTCGGCGGCGCGGTCGCGCTGTCTGCCGATGTTCGCCAAGGACATCCTCCACGTCGGGCCCGGTCGGGCTGGGCTGGCTGCGCGCGGCGCCGGCGCTCGGCGCCATGTCGATGGCGCTGCTCACCACCAGGCTGCCGCCCTGGCAGCGGCCGGGCCGCGCGCTGCTCATCACGGTGGCCGGCTTCGCGCTGGCCACGATCGGCTTCGGCCTGTCGAAGTCGATGGCGCTGTCGCTGGCCTGCCTGTTCCTGACCGGCGTGTTCGACTCGGTCAGCGTGGTGATCCGGCTGACCCTGGAGCAGGTGCTGACCCCGGACCCGCTGCGCGGCCGCGTGTCGAGCATCCACTACGTCTTCATCGGCTTCTCCAACGAGCTGGGCGGCTTCGAGAGCGGCGCCACCGCCGCGCTGCTCGGGCCGGTCGTCTCGGTGGCCGGCGGCGGCGTGGCGGCGCTCCTGGTCGTGGCCGTGGTGGCCGCGGTGTGGCCGCAGCTGGCGCGACTCGGCCCGCTGGCGCACGCTGCGGCCGCTGGACGGCTGACCGCGAGCGCCGCGCCGGATCACGGCAGGGAGGCGGCCATGCGCCGGACCGCGTCGTCGAGCTCGGATCGGGTCGAGCGCGGCGAAGCCGAGGCGGACGTGCGGGCTGCTGCGTGTCGCGGAACCAGAACTCGCGCCCGATCATGAAGGCGACGCCGCGCGCCAGCGCGCGCCGCTTCCACGCCTCCACGTCGATGCCCGGCGCGTGCGCCCACAGCGCCATGCCGCCGCGCGGCACGTCGAACTCGAGGCGGTCGCCCAGCCGCCGGCGCAGGCTGGCGACCAGGGCGTCGCGGCGCTCGAGGTACACGCCGCGCATGCGGCGGACGTGCTGGGGCAGCTCGCCGTCCTCGAGCAGCTCGGCCACGGCGGCCTCGAGCACGCGATCGCCCTGGCGGTCGACGAGGAAGCGCTCCACGGCCAGGCGCTCGATCAGCGCGGGCGGCGCCACCGTGAAGCCGAGCCGCAGGCCCGGGGCCAGGATCTTGGACAGGGTGCCGACGTAGATGACGACGCCGGCGGTGTCGGCGCTGGCCAGCGGCAGGATCGGGCGGCCGTCGTAGTGGAACTCGTGGTCGTAGTCGTCCTCGATCACGGCGAAGCGGTGGCGCGCGGCCAGCTCGAGCAGCTCGAGCCGCCGCGACGGCGCCATCGCCACCGTCGTCGGATAGTGGTGGTGCGGCGTCAGGTACACCGCGCGCACGGCGCGGCGCGCGCACAGGCGGGCCAGCTGGCCGGTGTCGAGCCCGCCGCCGTCGACCCGCACCGGCGCCAGCACCGCGCCGGCCCGCTCGAGCGCGCTCCACGCCGGCCGGTAGCCCAGCTCCTCGATCGCGACGGTCTGCCCCTTGCCGATGAGCGCGCGCGCGACCAGGTCGATCGACATCTGGCTGCCGCGCGTGATCGAGGACGGCCTCCGGGACCGGCCGCGATGCCGCGCTCGCGCGACACGCGGCTGGCGATGGCGGCGCGCAGCTGCGGCAGGCCGCCCGGATCGGCGTAGGCCAGCAGGCGCGAGCCGGCCTGGCGCATGGCCCGGCGGTACGCGCGCGCCAGCGCCCCGTGCGGCACCAGGCGCAGGTCCGGCACGCCGCCCCACAGAGCCAGCGGCGGCTCGACCCCGGCCGGCACGTCGAGGGCCGGAGCCGGTCGACGGGGCCAGGTCGAACCCGAGCGCGGTCGGCACGCCGGCGCGCGGCGGCCGGCGCGAGAACGGGCGCGGCGCTGGGCTCGGGCAGCTCGCGCGACACGTAGGTGCCGCCGCCGGCGCGCGCCTCGACCCAGCCCTCGGCGGCCAGCTCGGCGTAGGCGGCCACCACCGTGTTGCGATGGACGCCCAGCGACTGCGCGAGCGAGCGGGTGCCGGGCAGGCGCGCTCCCGGGCGCAGGCGGCCGCGCGTCACGTCCTGGGCCACCGCGTGGGCGATGCGCAGGAACAGCGGTCCGTGCGCCTGGGAGTCGATGTCGAACACGGCGTCCTGCCAGGTGGTACATCGAAAATAGCAGATCTGGCTCTATCCGGTATGCCAGTGGGGCGGCACGCTGCTGGCCATGGACGAGAGCTTCACGCCCACGCCGCGCACCAGGCTGCACCGCCTGCCCGCCCGCGGCTCCTACGACCGCGAGGTGGTCGCCGCCATCCTGGACGAGGCCCCGATGTGCCACGTCGGCTTCGTGGCCGACGGCCAGCCCTACGTCATCCCGACCATCCACGCCCGGCTCGACGACGAGCTGGTGTTCCACGGCGCCAAGGCCAGCCGCCTGCTGCGCGCCCTGGCCGGGCCGGTGTGCGTCACCGTGACCCTGCTCGACGGGCTGGTGCTGGCGCGCTCGGCGTTCCACCACTCGATGAACTACCGGTCGGTGGTCGTGCTCGGCGTCGCCGCGCGAGGTGACCGATCCGGACCGCAAGCGGCGCGCCCTCGATCGCATCGTGGAGCACGTCGCGCCCGGCCGCACCGCGGTCGCGCGCGGGCCCAGCGACAAGGAGCTGGCCGCGACCCGGGTCATGGCGCTGCCGCTCGACGAGGTGTCGGCCAAGATCCGCACCGGCCCGCCGCTCGACGAGCCGGAGGACATGGAGCTGCCCTGCTGGGCCGGCGTGATCCCGCTGCGCGTCGTGGTCGGCGAGCCGATCGATGCGCCGGATCTGATGCCCGGGGCCGACCGCGCCCTCGCGCGAGGTGTTCGTCCGCGCGCGCCCCGATGGGGCGAACGGCGCGGCCGAGGGACGCGGCTGACCCGGTCGACCGGACAGAAAATGAAATCGATCGCGCATCGCTCGCGTGGTAGCGGTCACAAGGCGACGCGTCGCGATCGAACGCGCGGGCTGAAAAGCCGGACTGCGCGCATCCGGTTCCGCACGCGCCGCGAAGTAAGCTCGCGCCGTGGCGCGGCGTCGCAGCTTCCCTTCTCGTCTCGAGCGTCGTCATCGCCGCCGTGGCGGCCGGCGCGCGGCGCGCCGAAGCGACCGAGCTGCACTCCCTGTTCGACGATCGCTGCCGGCGCACCACCGGCGTGCTGGTCCACGTCGAGCGCCGAGACGGTGTCGATGGTCGATCTCGACGGCCGCTTCGTGGTGCGCGCGCGCGATCAGATAGGCGGCATCGCGATCCACAAGACGCTGGAGAACCCGCTCGCCCGGGTGGCGCTGTCGCCCGCGCTGCGCTCGTACCTGCGCGACGTGTGGGTCGGCGACGACGCGGCGCCGACCTTCACCGGCTGGACCACCGCCTTCTTCGACGATCTGTTCCTCTACTTCGACCTCGAGGGCCAGACCCACGTCCTCGATCCGGAGGAGATCCGCCGCATCCGCCCGTCGACCATCGATGCAGGCCGACGGCGTCGCCACGCACCCACGCGACGGTCCAGCTCGCCTTCCCGTCCGAGGTGGTGCCGTGCGGCACCGCCACGGTGCCGGCCGGCGCGGTGCTGCCCAGCCGGGTGATCGCGGACCGCATCAAGGTCGGCGACTACCTGGGCAAGCTCGAGCAGCACTACCTCGACCAGACCGGCTTCGAGGAGCGCACGCGGGTCTACGCCGAGCCGTTCCTGTTCGACCTGCAGTCGCGCCTCGGGCTGCTCTACGACCCGGAGTGGATGATCCCGTTCCCGCTCTACTTCAAGTGGTCGAACGGGCGGCCGTACCGGTTCCAGAGCCTGAGCGTGGTCGGCAACGCGGCGCACGAGTGGCTGCCGTTCGTGGCGCCGTCGATGTCGGTGCGCTCCGACGTCAAGTCGCACTTCTTCAGCGCCACCTTCATCGGTCACATCCTTTCGCTGCCCGCCGGCACCAACGCGTTCGAGCTGATCGACGCGCCCCAGGTCGCGGAGAACGAGCCGCCGGAGATCGAGCACTCCTACAACTACATGCTGCTGCTGGGCGCGGACTGGTGGCGGCTGTCGGCCTCGTTCGGCGCCTCCTACCTGGCCACGCGGATCACGATGCCCGCGCCGGTCGATGCCGTGCTGCAATCGCGCACGCTGCGCGCTGACGGGCTGAGCCCCACGGTGCGCCTGCGCTACCAGGGGCCGGCCATCCAGCTGCGCGCCCTCTTCTACCGGACGAGGGCCAACGGGCCGGTCTCCCGCGTGTTCTTCAACGACGACGACTTCGTGCCGGGCGAGGACTCCGGGTACGAGGGGCGCTACCGCTGGCGGCTCGACACGGTCCGGCTGGGCGGGACCTGGCATCCGCACCCGACCCTGGAGGTGGTGGCCGACCAGATCGCGTCGCGCGGCGCCTACTGGGACAGCTACAGCGACGGCGCGATCGCCCTGCACCTGTGGGAGCTCACCACCAGCGGCGAGCTGGGGGTCACCTTCGGGCGCTACGTGACCGTGCGCGGCCACGCGCGCATGCACGTGAAGAACTACGACGTCAGGCAACCGGTCGAGAACGAGGACACTCTGTTCGAGGCCCGCTTCGGAGGCGCGCTTGAGTTCGTCTTCTAGAGGCATGGCGATGGTGCGACGCCTGGCCGCGGCGCTGGGCCTGGTCCTGGCCCTGCTGCTGGCCGCTCCGGCAGCGCGCGCGCTCAGCGTGCACGCGGTGTATCGGACGGCATGCTCGCGCGAGCTCGGCGTCATCTTGAAGGTCGAGAAGCGCGACATCCACATGCTGCGCCTCGACGGCAAGGTGGTGCGCATCCCGCGCCACGAGATCGTGTCGCTGCTGTACTACCCGCTCAGCCAGCTGCCGCTCGCGCGCATCCCCACGCCGCCCGGCTTCCCGCCGCTGCGGGTCAAGACCCGCTATCGCGACCAGGTCGTCGATCTCCTGACCGGGTGGCCGATCGATTACAGCGAGAACCAGGTCTCGTTCCTGCTGCGCAACGGCAAGGAGCTGGTCGTCGACCGGGCCAGCATCTGGTCGCTGTCCTACGAGGAAGAGGCGGACGCGGCCGCCGGCGGTGGCGGCAGGGTCGAGCCGGTTGTCTTCGTCCACCCGCAGACGTCCGGCTTCTGCGCCCAGCGCGGCGCCCCGGCCGCGGGCCGCGAGATCTTCGCCCAGCAGATCCTCAACGATCAGATCGTCATCCGCCGCGAGCTGGACCGCCTGCTCGAGGGCTACGAGCAGGTGCTCGAGTACGAGCAGGACCAGAAGTTCTACCCGGAGCCGTTCCTGTACCAGAACCGCACCATGCTGGGGCTGTGGGTGTCGATGTTCTCGCGCTACGGCGCGTCGAGCACGCGCTCGAACAACTACACGCCGCTCCTTGTCGACGAGCTGGCGCTGGGGCCGTTTCGCTACCAGCACCTGTTTCTTTCCGGCGCCGCGCCCAACGACATGTTCCTCCACCACGAGGCGCAGTCGCAGCTGTTCTATCGATTCAAGGCGGCCTACTTCCACACCTCGGTCTTCTTCGATCCCAACCTGCTCCTGGTCGGGACCAAGTACAGCTGGCGCGAGGAGGACTTCGAGGACGAGACGGCCGACGACCGGCTGAGCGAGACGCTCGGCATCGAGTTCGGCTTCGACTGGGGGCCCTTCGCGGTCGAGCTCTATCCGGTCGTGGTCGGCCAGGCCGGGGTCAAGATCGGCGACTTCTTCGACGTGTTCTCCGAGCACAACATGTGGCGCGCCGGCGCTCCGGCTCACGTTCCCGACCTGGCGGGCCCAGCTGGCGGTCGGCCTGACCGCCACCGACGACGTCGCCGAGCGCTACATCGACGTCGGCGAGGAGTTCCCCCAGTACGTCTACTGGAACACCAGCTGGGACTTCCAGTACGCGCGCCTCAACCTGGGCTGGCGTCCGATCGCCGATCTCGACCTCGCTGTGTCCGGCATCGCGCGCGGCCTGCAGTACGAGGCGCGCGGCGACATGATGGCGGGCAACGGCAGCGTCGAGTACGAGTCGACCAGCCTGTCCACCTCGGTGCAGGCGTCCTACGCGCTGAGCCACCGCTTCAGCGTCGGCGGCCACGGCATCGTCGAGTTCCACCGGCGCGAGGGCACAGGGTTCGACTCGAGCATGCGCACCCTGCCGCGCTTCGGCCTGTTCACCGGCTTCTGGTTCTGAGCGCCGCGCCGGATCTCACGCGGCGGCGCCGGCTGAAGCGACGTCTCCGATTGACCGGCGCCTCCTGGCCGACCATCACGTCAGCAAGACCGCCAGGAGGAACGACATGAGGTTCACGCGCATCGGAATGTTCGCCGTCGCGTCGCTGTTCGCCACCGCCACCGCGCGGGCGGGCGACGAGAAGAAGCCGGCCCTCGGCGACGCCGAGGTCCAGGCCATGGCCAAGCTGCACCACGGCAACACGATGGAGATCGAGATGGGCAAGCTGGGCGGCGAGCGCGCCAAGGCGCCCGAGGTAAAGAGCTTCGCCCAGCTCATGGTCCGCGACCACAAGAAGGCCGATGACAAGCTGATGGCGCTGGCCAAGAAGTCGAGCGTGACCATCTCCGCGCCGACGCCGAAGAACGACGCCGAGAAGAAGGAGATGGAGGAGCAGATGGCCACCATGACGAGGCTCAAGACGCTCGAGGGCGAGGCCTTCGACCGCGAGTTCATGGCCGTCATGGTCAAGGACCACGCCGCCGCCCTCAAGCTCATCAGCGAGACCCGCCCCCAGACAAAGAACGCGGGCTTCCTGAGCTACCTCAAGGCCACCGAGCCGGTCGTCAAGAAGCACCACGCCGCCGCCGAGAAGCTGGTCGGCAAGCAGCCGGTAACCAAGTAGGGAGGGCGAGCGCGCGCGGGTGGCGTGGCATGGAGCTGGTGCACGCATAACTGAGTTGAGCCGCGTCGCGTGACCACCGGACGTCGATACGACGAATCGCCCCGCGGAAATCCACCCGCGCGCCGTTCCCCGGCCGTCGGCGATGATCCAAGTCCGACGGCGCAACGATGTTCAAGATCCGACGACGCGGCGATGATCGGCAACGACCCGCGCGGCAGAACCTATTTCCCACGTGGGTCGCTTTTCGGTTGACGCCTGTCGCGATGCACGTCGAGGCGCAACGCCGTCCTGCCGATGATCACGCAGCGTGACGACCTGAGACGAGCGCTGGCGGTCGATCATCCGCCTCGTGTCGCGGCGCGAGTCACCGACGGTGTTCGTGGCTCCAGGCGCGTCCTGTGGAGCCAAAATTCGCCGTGATAAAGAAGCTCATGCAACGCGATACGTGGAAGCGAGTGCATGGAGAGCTGACGCGACTGGCGCGATCGAAGGGCGCCTACGACGCCGAGGAGGCGCGGTGGTTGCTCGAGGGCAAGCGGGTCCGAGTGCACGAGCCGCTCGGGTACGGCAGCTATCTGTCCTATCTGGAGCACGTCTTCGGCTACGGCCCGCGCCTGGCCGGCGAGCGGCTGCGCGTCGCGGAGGCGCTCGCCGGGCTGCCGTCGATGATGGACGCGCTGGCCAGAGGCGAGCTCTACTGGTCAGCCGTGCGCGAGCTGACCCGCGTGGCGGTGCCCGCGACCGAGGCCGAGTGGATCGCCGCGGCGCATGGCAAGAACGTCCGCGAGGTCGAGGATCTGGTGTCGGGGCGGCGGCCCGGCGATAGGCCGGGCGATCCCGCCGATGCCGGCGCGAAGCTTCACGTGCTTCGGCTCGAGATCTCGGCCGACACGCTGGCCGCGTTTCGCGAGGCGCGCCGGCGCATCGAGCTCGACGTCGGGCACTCGCTCGGCGACGACGAGGCGCTCCGCATGCTGTCGCACTACGCGCTCGGAGGTCCGAGCGACACCGGCCGGGCTGCCTACCAGGTGGCGATGACCGTGTGCGAGCGGTGCGGCCGCGGCACGCGCGACGGAGCCGGCCGCGAGCTGGCCGTCGAGGACGACGAGGTCGAGGCCGCGCTGTGCGACGCGCAGCACATCGGCTGTACCCACGGGGGTGTGGCGCCCGGCAGGGCCACACAGACCATCCCGCCGCGGATCCGCCGCCTGGTGCTGCGCCGCGCTCACGGTCGCTGCCAGGTACCTGGTTGTCGTGCGGCGAAGTTTCTCGAGATCCATCACATCGTCCACCGAGCCGAGGGCGGCACGCACGATCCGTCGGGGCTCATCGCCATCTGCTCGGCTCACCACCTGCAGGTCCATCGCGGGGCGCTCCACGTCAGCGGCATGGCGCCCGACCGCCTCGAGTTCCGCCGCCAGAACGAGATGCGGCCTCGCCCGCCGACGACGTTGACGAGCGGGCCGTCCGCGACCGCGACGAGCGGACCGTCCACGACCGCGACGAGCACCGCGGGCGACCTGCACGCGGACGCTCTCGGTGCCCTGCGCCGCCTGGGCTTCTCCGCGGCAGAAGCGCGCCGTGCCCTCGCGTCATGTCCATCATCGGCCGACGACCTCGATACGCTCTTGCGCCGCGCCCTGGCGACCTTGCGCCCGCCGGTTCCTGTCTCCCACGCGTCCGAGTCGACCCCGCGCTACGGTTCGCGGCCGTGCCGCGCGGCCCCTGGCACGAAGACCGCGCCTGCGAGCGGTGCATTCCGGCGGCGGCCCGTCGCTCATCGAGGCGTCTCAGGTGGTCCTCCCTCCGCCACGCCATGACCTCCCGACTCATCGCTCCGCATCGAAGCGAGGCGCAGGGCGTCCACGCGCCGGGCTACTCCATGCCCTTGTCGCCCGCGCCTACCAGGGGCGCGTTCCGGCGGCGTCCCTTCGCTCCTCGGCCCGACCAAGGTCGTCCTCCGCCGCCACGTCTCCCGACCATCGCCTGGCGCATCGACGCGTTGCAGGGCGTCCGCCCGGCTACTTCTCCTTGTCGCCCTTCTCGCCCTTGTCGCCCGACGAGTCGGAGCCGACCGAGTGCTCGACGCCGGGGCGGAGGGCCTCGATGAAGGCGTTGACGATGAGCTCGGTGACCGTGGTCCACACGCCGATGCCGGGGCTGTCGACGCGGCCGGAGATGGGGACGCGGGTGGCGGCGCGGTCCTTCTTCTGGTCCTCGAAGATCTCCTCGACGGCGCCGACCGTGCCCTCCCAGGCCTTGCGGTACCACGGGTCTTCCTTGTCGCCGCCCTCGGTGTCGAGGATGTCGACGTCGTCGAGCATCGGCTTGAAGTAGCCGCGGATGCGGCCGTCGCGCGCGACCAGCTCGGCGTAGAACGCGGCGCGGCCCCTCTCCGGGTCGACCTTGGCGTAGGCGCGGGTGAGGTCCTTGAGCTCGCGCACGTCGAGGTCGCGCAGGGCGAGGTTGAGGTCGAAGGTCGGGTGCTCGGCGTACACGTTGAGGCGGAACTGCGCGCGCACCCGGCCGCTGCCCTGGACCGTGGCGGTGGCGCGGCCGCGGGTCGGCATGCGCGAGGCCGGCTCGGCCCGGTTGCTCAGGTCGGAGACGAACAGGTTGAAGCGGGTGAGCCGGAGGTCGACGTCGGGAGACGCCTTGGTGTCCTTGAACCGGACCGCGCCGTCGCGCACGTGCAGGTGGTGGATCTTTGTCGGCAGCAGCGTCTGCACCGTCTCGGTGATCGCCTGCCCCTCCTTGTCCTTCTCGATCTGCTTGGTCGGCTCGCGCTTCTGCGTGGCCTCCGGCATCACGTTGAGCAGCGGGCTGTCGATCTCGACGTCGGCGACGATCTTGCCGCGGAACAGCGCGTCCCAGCGGTAGTCGACCTCGATGCGGTCGACGCGCAGGAACGGCACCTCGGGTTCGCCCTTGCGCTTGTCGAGCCGCAGGTCGTCGACGGCGAACTCGCTGTCGAGGAGCGACAGGTCGACGTCGGCGATGCTGCCCTTGTAGTCGGGCAGCGCGGCCAGCTTCTCGTTGAGCACGTGCTCGATGACGAGCGGCGCCGCGATGCGCGCCACGATGAGGAGAAGGAGCAGCGATACGAGCGCGATGCCCAGGGGCCGCGGCACACGGGCGAGCCGCCGGGCGATCGCATGGCGGCGCTCTCGCCAGCGTGTCTGGTCCATCTTCATCCGACATTATCGAGCAAGCCGGATGCCACGCACCGGGACGGATCCGGACGGCGAGTCAGCGCCACCCGCGGCGCAGACCGCGGGTCAGGAGCGCCCGCGCCGCAACCTGTCGGCCGGGATCACGGCGGAATCGCGTCGGTCGCGGTCGACCGGCCGGACCGTGATCGACAGGTCCGTCTCCCCGCAGAAATAGCAGGCGCCGTTCAGCACCACGTCGTGCGCGCACGCCCCACACACCGTGCACCGCCCATCGACGAGGTCGGGATGCGAACAGGACCCGGGTGAGGCGGCTCCTGCGCCGTCAGCCCCGCCCGTGTCGGTCTCGTGCGGCACATGCTCGGTGTAGCACGTCGAGCAGAGCGGAAGCATTCCGGCCAGAATCGGGTACAGTGCGACGCCGGTGGTGGCGTCCACGCAGCCGACCGTGGTGGAGATCGAGACGACCCGCGTCACCTGCGCGGGCTCGGCCACGGCGTTTCTCCTCCGTCGGCTCGGCGCGGTGGCCGGCGCCTACGCCCCGGGCATCCAGGACCAGGTCCTGCGCGAGCTGGTCACCGAGAGCGACGGCGGAGACCTGGCCCGCGTGGCGCGCTGGTTCGCCGGGCGCGCCGCCGAGCTGGCCCGCCTGGGCAACCGGATCGGCGCGCGCATGGTCGCAATTCGCACGCAGGTCATCCTCGACTGGGTGGGCGACGGCCACGGCCACCGCGGCGCCGTGCTGGTGACGTCAGGTGAGATCCTCCACCCGGGCGCGGGCATCCGCGCGCCCCACGCCGTCGCGCTCACCTGCGAGACCTCTCGCCGCCTCGGGTTCCGGCGCGACGGGCTGGTCGGATTCGATCCCTGGCCCGGGATGGGTCGACTGAGCCCGCTCCCGCCGGCGCTGGAAGAGGCCCACCGGCGCTGTCTTCACCGGGCATTTTTGCTGTACTCCTACGGTTGGAGCTAGATATGTCGCGGCTAGTCTCGCCCTTCACGCCCGCGGGTGTCGCCCTCGGTCTCGTCCTCGGCCTCGCGCTCCCCGCCCGGGATGCAGCAGCCCAGCGCAAGACGCCGGGCGGCGCCGATCTGGTCAAGCTCGAGCTGGTCGCCGACACGACGCACGTGCAGGCGGGGAAGAAGCTCACCGTCGCGGCGCGCTTCGTCATCGCTCCGGGCTGGCACATCTACTGGGAGAACCCGGGCGAGTCCGGTCTGGCCACCGAGGCCAGCTTCGCGGCCCCGGCCGGCTACGACGTCGGCGACGTGCGCTTCCCCGGACCCGAGCGCTTCCAGAGCCCGGGCGAGAACGCGGCCAGCTACGGCTACGAGGAGGAGGCGGTGCTGTCGTCGACGGTGGCGGCGCCGGCGCGCGTCGCCGGTCCAGCCCGCTTCACGGTCCAGGCCAGCTGGCTGGCCTGCCGCGACGTGTGCATCCGCGGCCAGGCCAGCGCGGCCCTCGAGCTGCCGCCGGCGCGCGGCAAGTCGGCGACACCGGCGCACAAGGATCTGTTCGACCGCCACCGCGCCGAGCTGCCGCGGCCGCTCGGCGAGCTGCACGCGAAGACCCGCTGGGAGCGCGACGCCAAGGAGAGCCGGCTGCTGCTCGGTGGCGTGCGCGGCGACAAGCTCGAGTACTTCCCGCCCACCGGCGAGGACATGCAGCTGGTCGGCCAGCAGGCAGCGTCCTCGAAGAGCGGCGACACAGAGCTGCGGTTGACCTACAAGCCCGGCTTCAAACCTGCCCGTGCGCGCGGCGTCCTGGCCGTGACGCGGGGCTCGGAGCGGCGCTACTACGCGCTGAATCTCGAGGAGGCACGATGAGGCGAGCGATTGCGAAGCATGTCCACCCCACTCTCTGTCTGACCTTCGCGGCTCTCGCGTTCGCGCCGGCCTGCGGCGCGTCGCAGAGCGAGGAGCAGCCGGCCACCAGCGAGACCGCCGCCGCCGCACCGGCCCCGGCCGAGACCGCACCGGCCGCGACGCCTGCCGCGAGCGCCGAGCCGGCCGCGGCGGGCACGCCTGCGCCCGACTTCACGCTGCCCGATCTCGACGGCAAGCAGGTCTCGCTGGCGTCGTTCCGCGGCAAGACCGTGGTGCTCGAGTGGTTCAACCCGGGCTGCCCGTTCGTCCGCTACTCGCACGGCGAGGGCCCGCTCAAGGACCTGGCCAGGAAGCACACCGCCAACGGCATCGTGTGGCTGGCCATCAACTCCGGCTCGGCGGGCAAGCAGGGCGCCGGCGCCGAGGTGAACAAGAAGGCGCGCCAGGAGTGGTCGATGGAGTACCCGATCCTCATGGACGAGACCGGGCAGACCGGCAAGGCGTACGACGCCAAGACCACGCCGCACATGTACGTGATCGACCCCAAGGGCCAGCTGGTCTACCGCGGCGCGCTCGACAACGCGCCGCTCGGCAAGGTCCCGTCCGAGGGCCTGGTCAACTACGTCGACAAGGCGCTCGCCGCGGTGGCCGCGGGCAAGCCGGTCGAGGTGGCCGAGACCAAGTCGTACGGCTGCTCGGTCAAGTACGCGTCGGAGTAGCGCCGCCGCCACCGGCGCCGCGGCCGTTCTCGATCTCGATCGTGCGCACGCCGCCCGGCGCCCTGGCGTCGGAGGCCAGCGCCGTCTCGCCGCGCAGCCACGCCATCGCGTGGCTGCCGGCCACCTCGTGCCGCCAGCCCTCGAGCAGGAGCGGCGCGGGCCCCCCCGGGGTCGCTTCGCCGCCCCCGGTCTCGAACCAGGCCACCAGCGCCTCGGCGTCGCTGCGCCCGCCGACCAGGCGCGGCGGCACGTCCGCCTCGCCGCAGCGCGACTGCACGATGGCGGTCACGATCGCGGCCTGGGCCTGCCCGCGCGGGCTGAGCGGCCGCGCCGCCTCCACCGCCACCGGGCGCGCGCTCGCGCCGGCCAGCGCGGCCAGGATGGCGTCGCCGTTGCGGCGCGCCGCCGTCGGCGTCACGCCGCGGACGCGGGTCAGCTCGGCCGCGCTGCGCGGCGCGCGCCGGGCGACCTCGACGAGCGCTGCGTCGGGCAGGATCCAGGACGGCGGCGTGTTCGACGACAGCGCCTCGCGCTCGCGCCACGCCGCCAGCTCGCGCAGCGCCGCCAGCGCGGGGCCCTTGAGCGCGACCCAGCCGCCGATCTGGCGGTAGATCTCGTCGGGCGGGCGGCGCTGGGCCACGCTCTCGGCCAGCCGCTGCGACTCCTCGCGCGCCCACGACAGACGCCCGCGCGCCTCCAGCCGCGCGCGCAGCGCCTCCCACGCGGAGAGCAGATGGCGCACGTCGTCGAGGGCGTAGCGCAGCTGCCGCTCGCTCAGCGGGCGGCGCCGCCAGTCGGTGTGCTGCGAGCCCTTGTCGAGCGCGACGCCGAACAGCTGCTGCACCATGCGGCCGTAGCCGATCTGATCGGGCAGCCCGGCGAAGGAGGCGGCGATCTGGGTGTCGACGAAGCCGCGCGCGGTGACGCCGTAGCTGGTGACCAGCAGGCCCAGGTCCTGGCGGGCCGCGTGCGCCACCACGTCGACGGCCGGATCGGCGACCAGCGCGAACAGCGGGGCCGGGTCGACCGCCAGGGGGTCTATCGCCGCCACCTGGGGTGCACCCGGCTCGCCCCACGCCACCTGCACCAGGGCGAGCTCCGGGACGTAGCGGTCCTCCGAGACGAACTCGAGGTCGATGGCGAACTTGCCGGCCTGCGCGATCGCGTCGGCGATCTCGGCGACGGCGTCCACCTGGTCGACTGGCGCGGTCTGGGATCGGGTCATCGGTGCACCAGCTGGGACAACGAGTCGAACCGCGAGGACGCCAGGGACACGAAGGGGGTCAAAGAATCTTCGCATGGCCGAGCGAGGGCTCGCATCCTCAACCGTCGCCGGTTTTGTAGCTGCGCGCGCCGCCCGGCGATGACGCGACGACAACTTCGCGTCACCCACGGCGGTTCAAACAGCCGCGTGGGCCGCCGGGCCGAGCCGGCCCGGTTCCGGTATAGTCCGCGCTGATGAGCGGTGACAGCTTCCGAAGCAGGGCCACGATTTCTCTCGACGACGGCCGTACGGCCGAGATCCACCGCCTGGACGCGGTGCGCAAGGCGAACGTGGGGGACATCGACACCTTGCCCTTCTCGCTGCGCATCCTGCTGGAGAACCTCTTGCGCCACGAGGACGACAAGAGCGTGACCCGCGGAGCACATCGAGGCGGTGGCGAACTGGGATCCGGCGGCCGCGCCGTCGTGCGAGATCGCGTTTCGCCCGGCCCGCGTCATCCTGCAGGACTTCACCGGCGTCCCGGCGGTCGTCGACCTGGCCGCCATGCGCGAGGCGTTCGCGGCGCTGGGCGGCCCGCCGGAGATGATGAGCCCGATTCGACCGTCCGACCTCGTCATCGATCACTCGGTGCAGGTCGACTCGTCGGGTCAGACGGTGTCGTTCCGCCGCAACGTCCAGCTCGAGTACGAGCGCAACCGCGAGCGCTACCAGTTCCTGCGCTGGGGCCAGCAGGCGTTCAGCGGCCTGCGCGTGGTGCCGCCCGGCACCGGCATCGTGCACCAGGTCAACCTCGAGTACCTGGCCCGCGTCGTCTTCTTCGAGGAGCAGGACGGCGTGGTCCGCGCGTTCCCCGACACGCTGGTCGGCACCGACTCGCACACGACGATGATCAACGGGCTCGGCGTCGTCGGCTGGGGCGTGGGCGGCATCGAGGCGGAGGCCGCGGTGCTGGGCGAGCCGATGCCGATGCTGCTGCCCCAGGTGGTCGGCTTCAAGCTGGCCGGCAAGCTGCCGCCCGGCGCCACCGCCACCGATCTGGTCCTGACCGTGACCGAGATGCTGCGCAAGCGCGGCGTGGTCGGGAAGTTCGTCGAGTTCTTCGGCAAGGGGCTCGACTCGCTGTCCTCTGCCCGACCGCGCCACCATCGCCAACATGGCGCCGGAGTACGGCGCGACGATGGGCTTCTTCCCGATCGACGAGGAGGCGCTGGCCTACCTGCGCTTCAGCGCCCGGCCGACCGCGCACGTCGACAACGTCAAGCGCTACCTGGTCGAGCAGGGGCTGTTCCGCGACAGCTCGTCGCCGGAGCCGCGCTTCTCCGCCACCCTGGAGCTCGATCTCGGCGACGTGGTCCCGTCGCTGGCGGGGCCCAAGCGGCCCCAGGACCGCGTGCCGCTGTCGCAGTCGCAGTCGGCGTGGCGCAAGTCGCTGGTCGCCTTCCTCGGCAGCCAGGTCGAGGAGCGCCGCGAGGCGGTCGAGTCGTGGGTGAAGGGGGCGGGCCAGGCCGAGCGCGCGCCGTCCGGGCTGGCCGCCATCGACGAGCGGTTCGAGTCCACGCCGCAGTCGGCCGGCGGCGGCAAGGTCGAGATCGGCCACGGCGACGTGATGATCGCCGCGATCACCAGCTGCACCAACACATCCAACCCGTCGGTGATGCTGGCCGCGGGCCTTGTGGCCCGCAAGGCGGTCGAGCGGGGGCTGCACCCGCAGCCCTGGGTCAAGACCAGCCTGGCCCCCGGCTCCCAGGTGGTCACCGAGTACCTCGAGGATGCCAAGCTGATCGAGCCGCTCGAGGCGCTCGGCTTCCACCTCGTCGGCTACGGCTGCACCACCTGCATCGGCAACTCCGGGCCGATCGACGAGTCGCTGGCCGCGACGATCAAGGACCACGGCATCATCGCGACCTCGGTGCTGTCCGGCAACCGCAACTTCGAGGGCCGCATCCACGCGAGCGTGGTGGCCAACTATCTGGCCTCGCCGCCGCTGGTGGTGGCCTACGCGCTGGCCGGCACCATGGACATCGACTTCGAGCGCCACCCGATCGGCGTCGATCCCAGCGGCGCGCAGGTCTTCCTGCGCGACCTGTGGCCGACCCCGCAGGAGGTGGCCGACTGCGTGCGGCAGTCGGTCCGGCGCGAGATGTTCGAGCGCCGCTACGCGGCCGTGTTCGAGGGCACCGAGGAGTGGCGCGGCCTCGACATCCCGGAGGGCATGACCTTCGACTGGGACGACAAGTTCGACCTACATCCGCCGCCCGCCCTACTTCGACGACATGTCGCCGCAGACGACCCCGCCGGTCGACATCCTGGGCGCGCGCGCGCTGGCCGTGCTCGGCCAGTCGGTCACCACCGATCACATCTCGCCGGCCGGCTCGATCGCGAAGAACAGCCCGGCGGCGCGCTACCTGATGGAGCACGGCGTGCAGCCGGCCGACTTCAACCAGTACGGCGCCCGGCGCGGCAACCACGAGGTGATGGTGCGCGGCACCTTCGCCAACATCCGGCTGCGCAACCTCCTCGTGCCCGGCGTCGAGGGCGGCGTGACCATCCACCTGCCGGACGGCGAGCAGATGTCGATCTACGACGCGGCCATGCGCTACAAGGGCGGACAAGGTGCCGCTGGTCGTCGTCGCCGGGGCGGAGTACGGGACCGGCTCATCGCGCGACTGGGCGGCCAAGGGCACCATGCTGCTCGGCGTGCGCGCCGTCATCGCCGAGAGCTACGAGCGCATCCACCGCTCCAACCTGGTCGGCATGGGCGTGCTGCCGCTGCAGTTCCTGCCCGGCGAGACGCGCGAGAGCCACGGCCTGACCGGGCGCGAGAGCTTCGACGTGCTCGGCGTGAACGAGGGCCTGGCGCCGCAGAAGCGACTGACAGTGCGAGCGGACAGCAAGTCCTTCACGGTCATCGCCCGCCTGGATACACCGCAGGAGGTGGAATACATGCAGCACGGCGGCATCCTGCCCTATGTGCTGAGAAAGCGGGCGCGGTCGGCCGGCGTGCTGTCCTGAGCCCGCGCCGGCTCGCCGTGCCGGCGCCCCGCGAGGGCGTCAGCATGGCGGGACCGACGTCTCGCCGATGGGCTCGATCGATCGACGCGATGGATCCGCGCGATCGATCCGCGGCTGCCCTGTGTATCCTGGATCCGTGCACGTCGCGCTCGCGCTCCGGAGCCGCCGCCCCGGCCTGATCGCGGCGCTCGCGGCGCTCGCGGCGTTCGGCCCGGCCGCGGGGTGCATGGGGGTGGGCGCCGTCGACGGCGACGCGGGCCCGGGCGCGGACGCCGGCGACGCCTGCGCCGACGACACAAACCGGGTGCCGGCCGCGCCGGAGCTGGTCGCGCCGCTGCAGGGCCTCATCGACGTCATCCCGGACAGCCTGGTCATCGAAACCTCCGCCTTCGCCGACCCGGACCCCGGCGACGGCCACGTGCGATCGGAGTTCGAGATCTGGCGCCTGGCCGGCGACGAGCCGGTGCTCCGGGTCTGGTCGGCCGCGACGGACGATCCGGCCAGGCTCACGCGCGTCACCCTGGCCGACGGCACCTTCGCCGTCGGCGTCACGCTCGACGCCTGGGCCGACTACCAGGTCGTCGCGCGCTACAGCGACGGCACGTCGTGCAGCGAGTGGAGCGAGTGGAGCGCACCGGTCGCCTTCCGCACCGACGACGGCAGCACGTACTGGTTCGCGCCGGACGCGGTGCGCGACGTGCGCATCGAGATGCCGCCCGAGAGCGCGGCGGCGATCGACGCCCAGGCCATCCCGCCCGGGTGCGTGCCCTTCCTGCGCGAGTACTACCCGGGCAGCGCGGTGCTCGACGGCCAGCGCTACGACGGCGTCGGCGTGCGCAACAAGGGCGGCTGCGGCTCGGCGCGCAACCTCGGCGCCAAGGCCAGCTTCAAGATCAACCTGTCCTGGAACGACGAGAGCCAGGCCGGCTGTCCGGTGGAGCGGCGCGACCACGGCCTCAAGCGCCTCACCCTCAACAACATGGTGCAGGACCGCTCCTACGTGCACGAGCGCCTGGCCTATCGCTTCTACCAGCTGATGGGCGTGCCGACGCCGCGCGCCGCCCACGCCCGCGTGTACGTCAACGACGAGCTGTACGGCCTGTACGTGCACGTCGAGACAATCGACCGCCGCTTCCTGTCGCGCTGGTTCGAGGACAACGACGGCATGCTGTACGAGGGCACCTACTCCTGCGACCTGCTGCCGGCCAACGTGCCGCCCGGCGAGGAGGACACCTTCTGCCTGAGCCGCAAGTTCCGCCCCAGCGACTGCGAGCCGACCGCCGAGGACGGCGATCCGGAGAGCTACGAGCCGCTGCGCGCCATGGTCACCGAGCTCGACGCCCGCTACCAGGCGCTCGACGCCGATCCGACGGCCAGCTTCTACCCGGAGATCGAGACGCTGTTCGACTTCGACACCTTCCTGTCGATGTGGGCGGTCGAGGCGATCATCGGCCACTGGGACGGCTACGTGATCCGCGTCGTCAACAACTACCGCGTCTATCACGACCCGGTGACCGGCCTGTGGACCTTCATCCCGACCGGCGTCGACCAGACCTTCGTCGAGGACACGGCGGTCACCGAGCTGGCCGGCAATCTCGCCAGACGCTGCGACGCCGACGCGGACTGCAAGGCCGCCTTCCTTGCCCGCCTGTCCCAGGCAGTCGACGTCTTCGAGCAGGCCGACCTGGCCGGCCTGGCCGAGACCATCCGCACCCAGATCGCGCCGTACGTGATGAACGAGGACCCTCGCAAGGAAATCTCCTTCGACGACTTCCAGGCCGCGGTCGCTGCGACCCTGCAGTTCATCGAGAGCCGCCCGGCCGAGATCCGCGGCGCCCTGCCCCCGCCGCCTCCGTAGATCGAGATCTTGCCGGTCAGGTCGTGGATGGCCCGGGTGCGCTTGCCCGAGCTGATCTTGACGGTGAAGGTCTTCTTGATGTCGAGCTCGGCGTTGACCAGGGTGACCTTGTGGGTGCCGGCGCCCAGCTCGATGGCGCGCTGCGGGGTCTTGAGCCCGGTGGCCTCGCCGTCGATGTAGATGTCGCACGGCGGCTTGGAGCCGAGCATGAGCGTGCCGAGGCCGGTCGCCGTCGGCGCGCCGTTGACCTCGTCGGGGATGGCCAGCGCCTCGGCGACCTCGCCGCGCGGCTTGCTGCGCGAGCGGCGCGCCTTGCGCCTGGCGCGGCGCTTCTCGCGGCGAGACTTCTTGGCCTTGCTCGCCTTCTTCTTGCCGGCCGTCGCCACCTCGTCAACCGGATCGATCGCATCGAGCGCCAGGTTGACGTTCTGCGGCTCGCCGGCGTCGAGCTCGAGCTCGACCCGGCGCGAGAAGAAGCCGGCCGGCGCCTCGATGTCGACGACGTGCGCGCCCGGGGTGAGGTTGCGGACCCGCAGCGGCGACTTGCCGAGCACGCGCCCGTCCAGCGTGACGGTGGCCTGCGGCTTCACGCGGATGTCGAACCCGGTCGCCGCCAGGATCTCCGGCGTCAGCGGCGCCGTCCCAGGAGCCGGGGCGGCCGGAGCCGGAGCCGACGCTGCCGGGTCGGGGGCGGGCGCGGAGGTGACCGGCGCCGGAGACGCGGCCGGTGCGGTGCTCACCGGATTCACCGGGGCGGCCTTCTCCGCCGGCGCGGACGCCGACGGCGCCGCTGGCGGCGCGACCGCCTCGGTCCGTGCTGCCGCGCTCGCGCCCTGCTCCGGCTCCGCAGGGTCGTCGCCGAGGTAGTTCTTGCCGTAGAACACGCCGGCCAGCGCCGCGCCCCCGGCCAGCAGGACACCGCCCAGGATCAGCAGCGGCACCTTGTAGGAGCGCCGTATCGGCTTGAGATCGTCCGTGAAGTCAGGCAATGCGCCCGAGCTGTCGGTGATCGCGTGGTGCTCTTGCTGCGCCGTCGAGATGAGCTGAACGATCGCTGAAGACTCGTTCGCCATGGGGGACCTCTGTCGAGGCATGAGGCGACCGCTCAACGTAAACCGACGACCCCAGGCGATCAACTCGTCTCGTCGGGAACGTCGCGACCGGTGGCGGCATCCCGCCTACTTGCACGCCGTGCGGGCGCTGTAGCGACGCCCGGGGCAGCTCCCCGACGCGCGGAAGGTCTGGCCATCACACCCGCAATACGCGCGCAGGTCGCGCGTGCATCGCCGGTTTTGCGACATGCACACACCCTTGCTGTCGCCGCCGCATCCCTGGCCCTCGCAGATCCCGCTCGCGCACTGGTCGCCGCGCTCGCATGCGCCGCCGTCGCGCACGCCCTTGCCGCTGCCGCCGCCGGCCGGCGGCCTGTCACCGCCGCTGCTGGCCACCGGACCCGATTCCGCGCCGCCCTCGGCCGCGGCCTCCGCCGGGCCGGCGCCGGCGTCCGGCGCGTCGCTCATCTCGATCGGCGCCGCCGGCGGCGGCTCCACCGGCCGATCCTCGATCGCTCGCGAGGGGGCGACGCCCGGTCCCGGTGGGATCTGTGTGGGTGGCGGATCACAGCCGAGCACGACGGTGATGGACAGCGCGGCAGCGGCGAGGTGCATCCACGGGCCCTTGCAGGCCACCGGGCGGGGGGCAGGCATGGCGCGAATCCTAACCCCAAAGCTCGCTACGGTTGACCTCAGGGAGCTTCGGTGTCAGGGCTTCGCGCTTCCCCGGGTGAGCCGGGGCCGGTCCCGGCACGCCTTGACGCCGCCGGGCCGGCCGGCCGATGCTGACCCGATGCACCGCCGTACCGCTGCGGCCCTGGTCCTCGCGGCGGCCTGCGGCCTGGCCGCATGCGGCGACGATGGCCCCGGCCCGGCGGCCCCTGCCACCGCCGGCGGCGGCGAGCCGGGAGCGCCCGCGCCGGTGGTGCTGCCGGCCGAGCCGATCTTTCCCGACTCGGTGCAGGGCCTCGAGAATCTCATGGCCGCCCTGGTCAAGGCGCTGCAGGACGACGACGCCACCGAGAAGTCGCGCCTCCTGCTCAGCCTGCAGCTGCCCGACGCGCGCGCCTGGTTCGACGAGGTGTTCGGCGCCGAGCTGGCCCCGCGCCTGCTGGCCGAGCACGACCGCACCCGCGGCGGCATCGGCTGGCTGGCCAGCCACATCAAGGGACGCATCGATACCGGGCTGACCGAGATCCACGCCGAGCGCTTCGAGGCGCCCAACCAGTCGGCCTCTGTCGGCTACCAGAGCGCGGCGCTGGCCCGGATGAAGCAGCGCGTCCCGCTCTACTCGGTGAGGTTCGAGTCCCCTGATGGCAAGAAGACCTGGCACGTCTGGTCGTTCGTCCACCACCAGGGGACGTTCCGCTACATCGGGAAGATGCGGAAGATCGAGGACCGCGATCCACCGGGCGAGGGCCGCGATCCGCTCGAGTACAGGCTGAGCGACGCGGCCCGGGTCAAGGCCTCGATGGAGAAGCAGTAGTCCTGCTTCAGCGCAGCGGGCGCCGCGACAGCTCTCCGGGGCGGCAATCGCCCTCGATGCTGTGGGCCAGGCGGATGAAGACCGCGTGCGACCAGGCCAGCGGCGTGGCCGACAGGGTTCCCTCGCCGGGCGCGAAGCCGGCCTCGCCCGACGGCGGCCGATCGTCCCACACCTGTTCGGGCAGCATGAGGCCGTCGTTGCCCGCGGCCGCCATGGCGGCCAGCGCCTCGCGTCCACCGTCGGTGTTGCCGGCCGACAGCTCGTACTCGCCGCGCTCGCCGGCCAGGATCGGCCAGGCGCGGCCGAGGGTGGCGAAGGTGTCCGGCTCGCTGATGTCCCACGGCGCGCCCTCGGGCGTCTCGCCGTAGCCGTCGAAGTTGTAGCGGCGCCAGAACTTGCCGTTGGGCGTGTCGGCCATCAGGTGCTCGTTGACGACCGGCAAGGTGGAGAGGATCGCCGGATCGAGCGGGTCCTTGATGCCGAAGCGCACCAGGGCCAGGAAGCTCGTGTCGACCACCTCGCGCTGGTCGGCCGCGCTCGGCCCGCCGTCGCCCACCGAGTAGGTCGTGCCGGCGCTGGCGTCGCCGTCCTTGCTCAGGCGCAGGTAGTACGGCTCCGCCGAGTACGGGCCGGTCGTGGTCAGCGTCCAGGCGTCGACCTGCTCGCGCCAGCTCGCCGCCGTGTCGCGGTAGAGAGCCGCCGACTCGTCGTCGCCGTTGGCCTCGGCGATCTCGGCGGCGGCCTCGAGGCCGGCGATCTCGGCGGCGATGGTCGCGGGCGAGAAACCGCCCTGGTTCTCCCAGCGCTCCTGCGGCGTCCACGGCGCGCTCTGTCCCTCCTGGGTGAAGTTGACAAGGAAGTCGGCCGCCAGCTTCACGTGCGTCCAGGTGGCGGCGTCGTCGCGGCCGAGCAGGTGCGCCAGCAGGATCGGATCGGCGACCTCGTCGAGCTGGAGATTCCCCCAGTGCGGCGTGCCGTTGACGGTGCTGTTCTGCGGGAACGACCCGTCCGGCTTCTGCTGGCGCTCGAACAGGTAGTCGAGCGCGCGCCCGGCGCCCTCGGTGTCGCCCATGGCGATGAGCGCGGTCGCGATCTCGTACAGGTCGCGCGACCAGACCAGGTGATAGGCGCCCGACGGGCTCTCCAGGCCGTTGCCCCACACCCACGCCATCGTCGGCGACGCGATGTACGCGCCGCGATAGGTCTTGTCCTCCGACGCGGCCAGCACCATCGTCGACACGCGATAGGTCGCGCGCGCCAGGTCGCCGTCGAGGCTCTTCGGTGCCTTTGCCAGCGAGCCGACGTAGTCGTGCCAGCCGGCCGCGTAGTCGTGCGCGACCGACTCGAAGCCGCAGTCGAGCGAGCGGGTCGCGGTCGACAGCGCCTCGGCGGCGTCGGCGCCGAAGCCCAGGCTCAGGGTCACGCGATCGTGCTCGACGCCGTCGAGCGCCGTGCGGCCGGTCTGCACCACGTCCCCTTCGGCGCGGGCCTCGAGCCCGGTCAGGCGGTAGCCGGTGCCGATCTCGGTCCAGCCGTCCGAGGTGCCGGCGACGCCGCTGTCGGTCTCGACGAAGGCCGGGTCGGCCGCCAGCGCGCTGCCCACCAGCGGGTCGGCCGCGACCAGCGCCTCGCCCTCCGACCAGCCGGCGTCGTCGGCGCCGTCGTTGGCCAGCGACGGGTCGTACAGGGCGTAGACCGCGTAGGGCGAGCCGCTCAGCGACTCGAAGCGCACGTCGACCAGCACGCTGGAGCGCGCCGGGTCCGTGATGTAGGTGGCGGTCAGGCGCCAGCGGCCGTCGTCGTCGGTATTTATCTGCTCATAGATGAGGCTGTCCTCGTCGACCAGGCGCACCTCGCGGGTCGAGCTCTGCGACACGATCGACGCGAACGAGGTTCCGTCGGTGACCACGAACTCGAGGGTGCGGACGCTCGGCGTCCCCAGGTCCGGGTAGTAGACCTCGGACAGCCGGCCGCCCTGCAGCGTGTACCAGACCTTGCTGTCCACGCTCATCGCGGTGCCGAAGCCTTCCTTGTCGGCCGGCGTCCAGATCGTCGCTGGATCTGGCTCGGGCGCGGGCTCCTCCTCGCCGCCGTTCGCCTCGCCCGGCTCCGAAGCCGGCTCGGGTGCCTCTTCTCCGGTGGCGACGTCGGAGTCTCTGCCGAGCGCGGTGCCGTCATCGAGATCGGAGCAGGCCACGAGCGCGAGAGAAGACACTAGAAAGATGCCGATCCTGGTCACGTGCACTCCTGTTCTGGCGCCGGTGCAAGTCGGCGCTGCGGCAGCCTAACCGCCGTGGCTGCTCCCGCCAGGGTTATCCGCCGCCGCGATTCGCGTGCCGGCGCGGGCCCGCGATCGCATCGCAGCGGCGTGGCATGATGTTCATCGGCGATGGCGGGACGTGGCGACGGGCGGACGCCGGGTGCCGTGGCGGACGCCGCGGTGCGTGTCTGCACGGCCTCTGCTGCGTGGGCAGCCAGCCACAGCGCCGCGCCGGTGCGGAGCGATTTCGCTCGCTTGGATCCGCGTCAGCGCTGGCACGGCCCGTGATGAACCGGGCTAGACACGGACAGAGGAGGACCTGGTGCACGAAGCGAAACGGCGCGCGCGGGCGCTCGCCATCCCTACCCTCGCGCTCTGCGCGCTCGCGCCGGCCGGCGCGCTCTCGTGCGGTGGATCGAGCAGTGCTCCGCCTGATCTCGAAGATCATCTCCCACGCGCCGGCCGACCGCCGCACCGATCAGGGCGAGGCGATCCAGGTCCGCTTCGACAAGCCGGTCGTGGCCGAGAACCAGATCGGCTCCGCGCTGGCCGAGCCGCCCGTCGCCATCGAGCCCGCGCTCGCGGTCAAGGCGCAGTGGAGCGATCGCCAGACACTGGTGGTGACGCCGGCCGCGCCGCTCTCCTCCTCGACCCGCTACCAGGTGCGCCTGACCGGCGCGCTGGCCGGCCGGACCGGCGACTTCCACTTCAGCTTCGTCAATCGCCCGCTCGAGGTGGACGGCGTGTGGGGCATGGCGCCCGACCGGCTGCCGCCGCGGCCGCGCATGCCGCTCCACTTCAACCAGCCGGTGCGGGGCGCGGACGTCGCCCGCCATTGCACAGTGACCGCCCCCGGCGCCGAGCCGGTCGCGCTGAAGCCGACGAAGCCGGACCAGCTCGGCGAGGTCATCGAGGTGGAACCGGCGGCGGCCCTGAAACAGGGCGCCGACTTCCAGCTCGTGTGCACCGAGTCGCTGACCGGCTCGGGCGGGAAGGAGCCGATGGCCCAGGCCTTCACCCAGGAGCTCCACACCTATCCGACCTTCTCGATCGCGTCGCTGAACCCGAGCGGCAACGACGTGCCGGCCGACGACGTCGAGCTGCAGATCAAGTTCGCCAACCCGGTCGACCTCGAGCAGCTGCGCAGAGCACTTGAGCAGCAAGCCGGCCATCCCCGGCCTGGACCGCGGCTCGCTCGACGGCGACGGCACCACCTACCGCGCGGTGGTCAACCTCGGCGTGCAGACCCGCTACCAGCTGCGGGTCGCCAAGGAGCTGACCGACGTGTTCGGCCAGGGTCTGCCCGTGGCCGTGTCGCACGCGTTCAAGACCGGCAACGCGCGCCCGCGCATCCAGCTCGAGACCGGCATCTTCGCGCTCGAGCCCTCGGCCGGCGGCTACCCGCTGTGGACCCGCAACGTCGGCAAGGTCGCGCTCGAGTGCGCGCCGGTGTCGCGCGCCGGCGTGGTCAAGCTGCTGACCAGCGAGATGGACTACGACCCCTGGTACGACGCCAGCAAGCCCAGCGAGGTCGACTGGAAGAAGCTCGGCCTCAAGCGGCGCAAGGTCGCCATCTCCATCAGCGACGCCAAGAACAACTGGCACCTCGAGCGGGTCAAGCTGGAGGAGGCGTGCGGCGGCCCGAGCGGCCTGTTCCTGGCCGACTTCAGCTCGTCGGAGATCGTGGCCGATCCGGATCGCATGTGGGCCTACCGGCCGCACCGGCGCGTGCTGGCCAACGTCACCGACCTGGGCGTGCTGCTCAAGGCCGGCACCTCGTCCGGCCTCGTCTGGGTGACCAGCATGTCGACAGGCAAGCCCGTCGCCGGCGCCTCGGTGCAGATCTACTCGCCGCGCGGCAAGGTGGTGTGGAGCGGGACCAGCGACGAGCGCGGCCTGGCCATGCTGCCCGGCACCTCGCGCCTGCTGGCCCAGCCGGGCCCGGCCGACGAGGACGAGGGCGTCGAGGAGATGGACAGCTACCGCGCCCAGCGCCTGATCGCCGTGGTCGAGAAGAACGGCGACATGGCCGCTGTCGACGGCAACTGGGCCAACGGCATCCAGATCTGGAACTTCGGCGTCGAGGAGGACCGCCAGAGCGGCACCACGCGCATCCGCGGCCTCATCCAGTCCGACCGCGGCATCTACCGGCCGGGCGAGACGGTCCACTTCAAGGGCCTGGCCCGCGAGATCGCCATCGGCCGCGCGCCGGCGGTGCCGACCGGCGCCTCGGTGGCGGTCGCGGTGTCCGACAGCCGCGGCACCGAGGTGTTCGTGAAGAAGCTGCCGCTCACCCGCTTCGGCGGTTTCTCGTTCGACCTGCCGCTGGCCGCCGAGGCGTCGACCGGCGACTACACGGTGCAGGCCCGGCTCAAGGGCCAGACCTTCCGCGAGACCTTCCAGGTGGAGGAGTTCCGCAAGGTGTCGTTCGAGGTGAAGGTCACCAGCCCGGTGCGCCACGGCATGCTGGGGGACAAGCTCGCCTTCCAGGTCGCGGCCGACTTCCTGTTCAAGGCGCCGGTGCCCAACGCCAAGGTGACCTGGGACGTGCAGCGGCGCCCGCACTCGCTCGAGTTCCCCGAGTACCCGAACTACGGCTTCGCCGACTACGCCGCGCGCGGCGACTACTTCTGGTGGTCGGGCGAGGAGAGCGAGAACACGTCGTTCGTCTCCGACGGCGAGGGCAAGACCGACGCCAGCGGCAGGCTCGCCTTCTCGGTGCGCGACCCGCAGACGAAGTTCGACGGCCCGCAAGATTACCTGGCCCGCGCCGTCGTCACCGACGAGTCTGATCAGAGCGTGGGCCAGCAGGTCGTGATGACCGCGCACCCGTCGCAGTTCTACGTCGGGCTGCACACCCAGGAGTTCGTGCAGGCGGTCGACATGCCGTTCGCGGTCAACACGGTGGCGCTGCGGCCGGACGGCACGCGCGTGCCGACGAAGGCCAAGCTGAGCCTGGTGCGCGAGACCTACCACTGCTCGTACTCCGAGGGCTACCGCTCCTACTCGACCTGCACGACGAAGCACGAGCCGATCATGTCGCGCGACATCGAGATCCCGGCCAGCGGCGCCGGCACCGAGCGCATCGTCCCCAAGCAGCCGGGCGAGTACGTCATCCGGGTCGAGACGAAAGATGCGAAGGGCGCGGCGGTGTCGTCGTCGTCGTACGTGTGGGTGCTGGGCAAGGGCGAGGCGTTCTGGAGCGGCGAGGAGGACGCGCGCATGTCGCTCATCGCGTCCAAGACCGGCTACAAGGCGGGCGAGACCGCGCGCCTGGTCCCGCGCACGAGCATGAAGAACCCGACCGCGCTGGTCACGCTGGAGCGCAACGGCATCCTCAGCGCGCGCGTCATCTCGCTGGAGGACTCCGCCCAGGGCATCCAGCTGCCGATCACCGCCGACGCACGCGCCCAACGTGTTCGCCAGCGTCGCCATGGTCACCGGCCGCACCGGCCAGGGCGACCGCAACCGGCCGCGCTTCAAGATGGGCGTCGTCGACCTGCGGGTGTCGAGCGAGCACAACCGGCTCGGTGTCGCCATCCAGACCGAGAAGGAGACCTACCAGCCGGGCGAGCCTGTCTCCGGCGTGGTGCGTCTGATGTCGGCCGGCAAGCCGGTGGTCGGCGAGGTCGCCCTGTCGGTGGCCGACGAGGGCGTGCTGCAGCTCATCGCCTACAAGACGCCGGACCCGATGGCGGTCTTCTTCGCCAGCTGGGGCCTGGGCATCGACTCCGGCACCAACTGGAACCGGATCGCGCGGCTCAACGATCCGATGGGCGAGGACAACCCCGAGGAGGGCGGCGACTCCGGCTCCAATGACGGCGGCAAGGTCCGCTCGCGCTTCGTGTCGTCCGCCTTCTGGGCCCCGCACCTGGTCACCGACGAGCGCGGCGAGGCGCGCTTCACGTTCACGGCGCCGGACAACCTGACCGCGTTCCGCATCATGGCGGTGGCGGCCGACGACGGCACCCGCTTCGGCTCCGGCGAGAAGCGCGTCGTCATCCGCAAGCCGCTCCTGGCCGAGCCGGTGCTGCCGCGCTTCGCCGGCGAGGGAGACGTCGTCGAGGTCGGCGTGGTGGTGCACAACTACACCGGCGCGGCCGGCACCGCGACGGTGACCGGCAAGGCCACCGGCGTCTCGCTCGGCCAGGCGCAGCAGACAGTGCAGGTGGCGAAGGACGGCAGCGCGCGCGTGCGCTTCACCGGCCGGGTCAAGGGACGCGGCGAGGCGCGCTTCGAGTTCGCGGTCGCCATGGGCGAGCATCGCGACGCGCTGGCCCTGTCGGTGCCGATCGACCGCGGCCTGTTCTTCGAGAAGAAGACCCTGGCCCGCGGCGCGCTCGGCGGCGAGGGCACGCCGCGGTCGATCGAGGTGCCGCTGGCCTGGGACGGCACGGTCAGCGCCGCCGACAGCGAGCTGACGGTGACCGTGGACCGCACCGGGCTGGCCGACCTGGAGCCGAGCCTGCGCTACCTGGTCGAGTACCCGTACGGCTGTCTGGAGCAGACTCTGTCGCGCTTCATCCCGCTGGCCAAGGCCAAGGACCTGGCCCGCTCGCTCGATCTCGAAGGGCCTCGAGGGCGGCAAGATGGACGCCTTCCTGCGCGCCGGCGCGGCCAAGGTGGTGCGCCACCAGCACGCCGACGGCAACTTCAGCCTGTGGCCGAGCGGCGAGACCTACCCGCACCTGACCGTGTACGCGCTGTACGGCCTGCTCGAGGCAAAGCGGGCCGGCGTGAAGGTGGACGAGCGCGCCATCAATGACGGGCTCGAGGCGATGAAGCGCTGGGCGCTGGACCCCAAGCGCGTGCTGGGCGCCAACGCCGACAGCGGCACCGTGGCGATGGCGGCGTATCTCATGGCCGAGCTGGGCAAGCCGGACGCCGGCCTCGACGCGCGGCTGGTCGAGGCGCGAAGGGGGCTGCCGCGCTACGGCCAGGCCTTCTTGTTGATGGCGCTGTCGAGGGCCAAGGCGGACGCGGCCCAGGTCAGCGCCCTGCGCGACGAGCTGGTCGCCTCGCTCGAGGGCCAGGGCGACGCCGTCATCGTGAAGGAGTCGGTCGAACAAGATCTCGTGATGGGCTCCGAGGTGCGGTCGACGGCGATCGTCACCTCGGCGCTCCTCATGGTGGCGCCGGATCACCCGGCCATCGAGAAGCTGGCCGCCGGCCTCAAGAAGGCGCAGCTGCCGTCGGGCCGCTGGCACAACACCCAGGACAACCTGTACGGCCTCGTCGCGCTGGCCGACTACGCGCGCAGCCGCTCCCAGGGCTCGAGCCAGGTGGTCGTCAAGCTGGGCGGAGAGAAGCTGGTGGCCAGGACGGTCCAGGGCGGCAAGCCGCTGGTCCTGCGCCGGCCGCTCAGCAAGGTGCAGCCGGGCGCGCTGACCATCGAGAGCGAGGGGCGCGCGCTGTACGCGGTGCGCGTCACCGAGGGGCGCGTCGATCGTCCGGCGACCGCGACCGACAAGGGGATCGCCATCACGCGCGAGTACCTGGATCCGGAGAGCGGGCGGCCGCTGCTGTCGCCAAGGGCGAGCCAGCTGGTGCGCGTCCGGCTGACGGTCAAGACCGCTGCCGAGCGCCACTACGTGGCCGTGCGCGACCGCCTGCCGGCCGGCCTGGAGCCGGTCAACAGCCGCCTGGCGACCGAGAAGGCCGCCGCGGCGGAGGGCGAGGAGGGCGACGGCTGGACCCCGCCGAAGTGGGTGCACGTCGATCTGCGCGACGAGGGCGCGCTCGTGTTCGCCGACCACCTCGACGCCGGCCAGCACGTGTTCGAGTACAACGCGCGCGCCACCTTGCCGGGCGAGTTCGCCGTGCTGCCGGCCGAGGCGGAGGCGATGTACGAGCCGGAGGTGCGCGGGCGGACCGCGGCCACCACGATGAAGGTGCGGCGGTAGTCGTGGCCGTCCTGGCGCGAGCGCGGGCCGGCGTGGAGGCGAGCGCACGCCGCGAGGCCGGCGCTGTGGCGCTGGGGCGCGGCGCGCCCTCGTGGCCGGCGCTGCGCTGGCCGTGCTCGCGCTGGGCGGCCTGGCCGTCGCGGTGCTGGCGTGGGACTACCCGGTCGACGAGCTCGCGCCCGACCGCGGCGGTCCGCTGGTCCTCGTCGACCGCAACGGCCTCTTGCTCGCGCGCGTGCCGGCGGCCGACGGGCGGCCCGGTCGCGACGCCTGGGTGCGCCTCGATCAGGTGCCGGCCATCGCCGTCGCGACCTTCATCGTCTCCGAGGACGAGGACTTCTTCGCCCACGGCGGCGTGGACGTGCGCGGCCTCGGGCGCGCGGCGCTGGCTCAACCTGCGCGAGCGCCGCGTCGGCTACGGCGGCTCGACCATCACCATGCAGCTGGTGCGCATGCTGCACTCGCGCGGCCAGGAGCGCACCCTGATCAACAAGGTGAAGGAGGCGGTGCTGGCCATGCGCCTGGAGCGCGCGCTCGACAAGCGCGCCATCCTCGAGCAGTACGTCAACCGGGCCTACTTCGGCAACGGCGCGCACGGCATCGAGGCGGCCGCGCGCACCTACTTCGGCAAGCCGGCCGCGTCGCTCAGCGCCGGCGAGGCCACCCTGCTGGCGGTGCTGCCGCGCGCGCCGACCGCGTACGATCCGCTGCGCCACCTGAGCGCCGCGCTGGCCCGGCGCGAGCACGTGTTCGGCCAGCTCGCCGAGCACGGCCTGATGAGCGACGACGAGATCGGCCGCGCCCGGGTCCAGGCGCATGGCGCCGCGGGCCCACCGCGCCCCTCGCCGCGCGCCGCACTTCGTGGACTGGGTGCTGCGCGAGCTGCCGCCGTCGGTGCGCGCGGTCCGGCGGCGTCGTGACGACGACCCTCGACCTCGGTCTGCAAGAGCGCATGGAGGCGGTCGCGGCCGAGCACGTCGCGTCGCTGGCCCACCGCAACCTGGATCAGGCCGGCCTCGTCGTGCTCGACACCGCGTCCGGCGAGGTGCGCGCCATGGTCGGCTCGGCCGGCTACGGCCGCCCGAACGGCCAGATCAACATCACCACCTGGCGCCGCCACCCGGGCTCGGCGCTCAAGCCGTTCGTCTACGCCCTGGCCATCGAGGCCGGCGACAGCCCGGCCACCATCGCCTACGACATCCACGACGTGCCGTCTCGCTACCGGGTTGACAAGCTGACCCAGCCGGAGCGCGGCCCGGTGCGCTACCGCGAGGCGCTGGCCGGCTCGTACAACCTGGCCGCCGTGCACACGCTGGAGAAGGTCGGCGTCGAGCGCATGATGACCGCGCTGCGCCGCGCCGGGGTCGGGCCGCTGGCCGGCAGCGCCGAGGACTACGGCCTGCGCCTGGCCCTCGGCTCGGCCCAGGTCAGGTTGCTCGATCTGGCCTCGGCCTACGGCTTCGTCGCCCGCGGCGGCACGGTGCGGCGCGCCGCCGGCGTGCGCGAGGTGACCGGCTGGACCGGCGCGGTGTGGCGGCCGGAGCGGCGCGCGCGACGTGCGCGTGTTCGCGCCGCAGACGAGCTGGCTGGTCATGGACATGATGTCCGACCCGGAGGCGCGCCGCCCCGCCTTCGGCACCGAGCTGCCGATCGATCTCCCCTACCGCGTCGCGTTCAAGACCGGCACCGCCCGCGGCTTCGCCGACACCGTCGCCATCGGCGTGACCAGCGAGGTGACAGTGGCCGCGTGGGCCGGCACCTTCGACGGGACGCCGACCCAGGGCCTGCTCGCGATGGACGCGGCCGCTCCGCTGGTGCGCGCGGGCCTGCTGGCGGCCGGCCGCGGCCGCGACCTGACCTTGCCGGGCCCTCCCGACGGCATCGAGCGCGGCTCGGTCTGCCCGCTATCGGGGCTGCGCGCCGGCCCCGACTGCCCGCACCAGAAGCTGGAGCACTTCGCCGCCGGCCACGCGCCGGGTCGGGCCTGCGACTGGCACCGCCGCGAGGGCGGCCGTGTCGTCGTGCGCTACCCGGCCGAGGTGCAGCCGTGGGCGCGCCGCAGCGCCGAGCGGGGCGGCCGCCACCTGGCCGCCCGCTGGTGACCGATTGATTGGACGTCAGGCATCCTTGGCCTCAGCTCATTTCCGCGAGGCTATGCGCCGGAGGATCCTCCGGGCGCCGTGGCGCAATCGCTGCGATGCCCAAGGCTCGCTCACGACCTCTTCCAGCGTCGCCTGCACATCGAGTGGCGGATCAAACACCTCAAACCACGTCAATGCGAGCTCAGCCCAGTACTGCGACCGCCCGGCCAAGGCTGCCTTGAGCGCTACATGAACAGGGAGGTCGAGACTCTCCGCAAGGGGCACATGGCAGCTTTCGACAGCTTCTCCGATGGCCTCCTTCGTTGCTTCCGCATTTCCTTCCAGCAAAGGCAGAAGTCGCACGCCGGCTGAACTGGAATTGACTCGTACACATTCACTGTTGTCACCAACAAGCCAGATTCCTCCTCGCGAAACTCCGAGAGCCAGCCCGCTCGTGCCAAGATCGACGGCCGGATACCACTCCTCCACTGTTCCTTCAAACTGAGTAGTGCGCCACATGCCTCTCAATGCCATCTCCGCACCTACATGCCCGGGTTAAGAATGACCCTTTGACCAGTCATTCGCTCAAGGAACTGAGTTAGTTGGTGGCGCACTTTAGGCGTCCAATGCTGCCAATAGTGACCGCTGAACTCATTGATCAAGATTTCTCCGCCGGGTCCCCGCGCGAACATTCCACCGACGACCGTCGCGCCATCAGCGTCTATCGCGGATGCAAGCCGTTGATGCGGCGAGAGGCCACCAACACGGGCGTAGGGCGCCGGCTTCCCCACCGCGAAACGCGAGCTGCGTGGATCGAATACGAACTCCATCCCCCCTCCGGGAGGTCGGTAGTTTCTGAAGGCAGTCACCGATTTGACGCGCGGGCTGACTTCGATAACGCCAGGAACGGGTCCTGAACCCGCTAGTAGGCCTCCCCTCGTGCTCGCGGATCCGCCTCCACCCCATGGAACCGGCGCGGCGAACTCGCTCTCGCTCGGGGAGCTGGCCGTGGCCGTGTAACTAGCGACGGTGGCCAACAACCCAGCGCAAGGTCCGCTTGCCGCGCATATGGTGGCAAAGGACGCCGCTACCCCAACTGCAGCTCCTGTAACGGGGGCCGATATCGCAGCGAACTCGGCCTGACGTCTAAGGTAATTCTGGCCAACGTTACCGTGGAAGCGCTGGAACTGCTGCTGATAGTTCGGACCGGATGCGGCCACATGCCATTCGGGTCCTGTCCCGTTGATCTCGACCGAGTTCGCTCCACCCCCTGACCCCAGCGTCGAGACTCCATCAGTCACGTTGTTGTCGTCGGAGCTCGGGGCCTCGCCACCGCCTCCGCAACTGAAAATGCAGGGGAGGAGACCATTTGCCGCAGCAAGGACTATCCCCACGCCGATGCCGACGGGGATGCCCAACGGCCCCAGGTCTATGCCGCCCCCTTGGTCGCCGCCCCCGCCGCCCCCGTCGGGGCACTCGGGGTAGCACACTTCCCCCTCGGGGCCTTGGCCGAAGAAGCCGGAGGGATCGATGAGCGTGGCCGGGTTGTTCCAGACGTAGGGGTAGCGGTTGTGGCTCTCGCTGAACAGCGGGGCCTGGACGAAGGGGTCCGGGGTCAGGAAGCGACGCGTGTCTGGGTCGTAGACGCGGCCTCGCATGTCGATGAGGCCGAACTCCTCGTCGTTGCGATGACCGGTGTAGCCGGGGCGGACCGGGGACGTGCCGCCGAGCGGGTCGTACTTGTCGTCGGTGCGGCGGCCGAAGGGATCGTAGAACAGCTCGGCGACGCGCGCGCCCGCCTCGTTGGTGACCAGGACGGAGCTGCCCTGGCCGTCAGGGTGGATGTAGCGGGTCTCCGTGGCCGTGATGGGTCCTTTCGGTTCGGCCTGCGACACCGTGACCTGAGCCACCTCGCGCCCTTCGGCCATCACGAAGTGCGCGTTCTGGATCTGGCTCGTGATCGTGCGCTCGAAAAGTCCCGCGATCGAGAAGCGAGTATAGGCGTTCGTCTGCTTGAACACCCGGGTGCCCGCCGCGTCGTACGCGAGCTCGGCGCTGGTGCCGCTGCTCCGCTGGATCACCAGCGGCAGATTCCTGCGGTTGTAGGTGATCGACGACAGCGCGCCGCCTGCCGTGCGACGACCGGCGCCGTCGTGGGTGTACGGCTGCCCGTTGCGCGACGTGAGGACGTGGCGCGGAGCGCCGTTCTCCCCGTATCGATAGACGACGTTGCGCCCTGTCCGTCCGGTGACGGTCTCGCCCAGGAGGTTGCCGATGCTGTCATAGCCGAAGTCGGTCGTCACCGTGTCCGAGTCGTCGAGGCGGGCGTGCGTCCATACGTCCAGTCTGCCGAGCGAGTCGTAGGTATAGGTCTGAGACCGTGGATTGACGCCGACCCTGTCCTCGCGCAGCCGGACGTTGCGGTTGTCGTCGTAGTCGTAGACGAGCTCGTCGAGCCTGGCGCCCGGGCCGTCGGCGGTCAGCGACAGCAGCAGCCCCGTCTGAGGTTCGTACTCGCGCATCCCGACCACGCCGTTGCCGTAGGTCTCCTGCTCGATCTGGCCGTCCGGCTCCCGGTATCGGCCGTCCAGTAGGGGACGCCGGTCCCCGCGTCGGTCACGCCCACAAGGTAGCCGACCGGGCTGTACTCGTAGTTGACCTTGAAGCGTGGCGGCGACAGGAGCTCCGATTCGGATGGCAGCCTCGGGTACGTGATGCTCTCCAGACGGCCGATGGTGTCGAAGCCGACGTTGACCTCGAAGACGTTGTCGTTGCCGTCTATCTCCCAGCTCGTCTTCTTGTTGCGCCCGATGTCGTCATAGGTGAAACGGGTGATGACGTAGTGGCCGTTGGTGTCGTCCTGCTGCGTGGAGGCGTCGAGCATTCCCCAGTCCGCCCGGCTTGTCCCACTCGAACGTCGTTGACCCATCGGGAGAGCTGATCCGCCACACTCGGCCGAGGAGGTCCCTTATCTGGACGTCGGTCAGCTCGCCCTTGCCGTTGATCTCCTGGCGCAGGTCGCCGAAGGCGTTGTACACCGCGGTGGTGGTCCCGGTGCTCGGATCCACGTGCTGGATCCGCCTGCCCCGCAGGTCATAGACCATGCTCTGCGTCGTGTCGTCCGCTGCGGTCGTGCCCCGAAGCAGCCCGAACGGGCCGTAGTCGAAACTGGTCTCGAGCCAGTTCGTTGAGACGGGATCGTCTTCGAAGCGAGAGCCGATGCGGCCGTCACGGCGCTCCACGATGTAGCTGTGTACGTTCTCGCCGTCGTAGCTGTGCGTCTCGAGGCCGATGTACTCGTTTCGCGTGGTCACCCCATCCGGCGCAACCGTGGTCAGCGGCCGGTCGAGATTGTCGTACGTGTATGTAGTGAAATGGCTGGGCGGCGTGAGATTGGGATGCGGTCTAGAGATCTGGGACACCCGCCCGATGTGGTCGTACACGGTCACGACGGCGCTCTGATGCTCATCGAACAGGATGCGGCGGATTGGCCGGCCGAGCGCGTCGGTCTCGGACCTCGTCGCGCACGACGGTGCCGCCGTTGCCGTCGGGTACCGTCGTACGCCCGATCAGGGGGCCGGCCGAGGTGTATCGTTCGAAGTATCCATCGGCGTGGTTGACCTCGCGCAGACGCCCGAACCGGTCGTACTTCATCGTCGCCGGCACCACCCCGTTGGCATCGCGGCTGTCGAGCGCGACGCCCAGCCCGGAATGGACCGTCACCGAGGCCGTATGGCCGAGCGCATTGGTCGATGACGCCGGGTAGAGCTCGAGCGGGTCGTACGTGAAGCTGGTGGTCCGCGCCTCGCCGCTCGCGTCGGTGTGCGTGACCGACGTGATGTTTCCGAAGTTCCCGTACGCGACCGTGGTGCGCAGGTAAAGCTCGGTATTCGAGGGCTGGTCCGGCTCGATGAATCTCTCCTCGAGGTTGCCGTTATCGTCGTAGTCGAAGCCGAACGTCCGCGTCTGGCAGTCGCCGTCGGGCCGCGTGCACGATGTCGCCACGTGCGTTCTTCTCTGCCCGATGAGCCAGCTGGCCGTGTCGTTGTCGTACGTGAACGAATCGATCTGGTCCGAACCGGGGACCGCCGTGGCGACCGCACGGGCGTTCTCGAACTCGTCGTAGTCGTCGAAGGTGGTCGTGCGCAGGCGAAGGGACACCCAGTCTCCCTCGCCCACGCGTTCCCGCTCCCTTGTCGACCTGCTGGCGAGCCGCAAGATCCAGGTGCCTTCGCTGGCCCCCAAGACGAAGCGCAGCTCGCTATCTGCCATGCTCTCGTAGGTCACCGGCGCACCGTCGCGCGTGCCCGAGACGACTGTAGAGACGACGTTGTCTGACGAGCCCGGCAAACGGGTAGACGTACGCCATGAAGCCGCCACCGACCGAGAACGACCTGGTGTCCTCGTTGTCGAGGGAGGTCGAGGTCACTGCGTCGACACGTCCCGTGTCGCGCACGTCATGCTGGGCGAATCCGAGCCACCCGTGACCGCGGAGGTCGGTGCGCGCCGCCGTGTAGTGATGGGTGAAGGTGCGCCAAGGCAAGTCCGGATGAGCCATGCCGTTGGCGTGCCGCTCCATCCACACCACGCTTCCGCCGCGTCGGGGGCACGTGAGAGGGTAGGCGCAGTTCGCCGTGGCAGCAGTGTGAATCGAGCTGTCTGCCAGCGTCGTGTAGTTGACCTCGACGCGGTCACCCAGGCCGTCCACCTTGACGCGCACCAGCTTGTCGGGCACCTGCGTTGTATTCGGGCCCTGGGGCACGAAGCCCAGGCGCTTGTAGATCCTGATGAAACTCGTGGTGACCTCCGGCCCGGTCCGGACCACCTTGGCGATGTCCATGAGCCCATCGCCGTTGAAGTCCAGCGGCTGGATCGCGCCGATGGGCTCGCCGCCCTCCTCCACCGGGAGTCACGCCGATGTTGGTCGCCCGACGCCTGAAGCCCCGACCGGTCCACGTGTAGAGCTGAATGCCCTGGGCGAAGTCCGTCGTGCCCTGTGGAATGCCACCGTGGATGAGCAGGATGTCATCGTTGCCGTCTCCGGTGAAATCGACGACGCGAATGCGGAGGTTGTCGTCGCCACCCAGCGGGCGGCAACGCTCGTACTCGCTGGGTCCCTCGATGAGGTGGGAGAATCCGCGCCCGCTCGAGAGCTGCACCTTCATTCCGGTACACGGATAGACGGCGTCCTCGAGGCCGTCGCCGTTGACGTCGGCGAAGTGGAGGTTGCGCCGATCGACGTTCTCGTCACCTGCCAGGAACGGAAGATTGAGCGCAAGCTCGCTCTCCGCCAGCGTCTCGAACAGGCCGAGCGCCGTGTAGTTCGACTCGTCGCCACCGGCCCACTTCAGCAGCCGCGCGCGCCGGCCGTCCCAGCCCATGGCCCGGATCTGGTAGTCGAACGGGACGTCCTCGCCGAACTCCGCGATCGGCGCCGCCGAGATCGGGCCCTCCTGGAACGGTCCCAGCCCCGAGCCGTCATTCAGGCGGTACTTCCAGCGCATGCGGATACTGGGTTCCTCGTCGGGCTCCCAGTCCAGAACCGCTCCGAGATAGTCGGGCAGCCCGTTGCCGTCGATGTCCGCAAAGAAGCCATTCCAGAGGCCGCCTTCGAAGTCGCCGTTGACATTCCAGGCGAATCGATCCGGATCCGTGAAGACCTCCGCGAACCCTGCGCCGGTTGACCGATACAGCCGGAACACAGTCCGGTCGGAAGAGTCGGGGACCTCGACCATGACGTCCATCCTGCCGTCGCGGTCGAAGTCGATTGCGCGTGCCTTCGTGTCGTGGTCAGCGCTCACCCTGGGGATTCCGGCGTCCTGCGCGGGCCCGAAACCGCTCCCGTTGCTGAAGCGCATCTTCCAGTCATTGGTCTCGTTGCGGTAGAGGAGGTCGTCCTTCCCGTCGCCGTCGATGTCGCCCGGCATGTAGAAGCGCTTGTCCCACGCCGCGATCGCGGCATCCGTGACGTCCGTATCGATCTCTTCGAAGGAGCTGTTGAATCCCCCGGACCAGACGAACCGGATAGGACGGAGACACACGGGCTCGGACGCACCATCGCATTCGGTCACGCTGGAGAGCAGGCTGCGGTCCGTGGACAAGCTCTGCCCGTACTCGAGGGCATAGGTCCGCAGGAGCTCGGCTCCGGCCGATATCTTGATGGACGTGAGGAGCCGGCTGACATCGGTGTGAACGCCTCCATCGCCGCTCTCGAGAGACGATCGGCCGGCATGGAACATGCTGATCGACGTCCGGCCTGTCTTCATCTTCGTCGTAGACGAAGTTCGATGCTACGGTCCGGCCCGTACGTGATGAACCTGGGCACCATCTCGACCGACCACTGGTTGTCTTCCCTCTCGAGGGTCTCGTACTGGATGGTGATGGCGTTGCCGTTGCGATCCTCGATGGTTCGAAGCGCCCAGGAGACTGTCACTCTCGCGGCGGATCGGCTGAAGCTGGGGAGTTCCGGATTCTGCCCGGTGAGCTGGTAGGCTCGCAGCAAGGTGTCGTAGGTCAGGATGCGACCGTCCTTGGTCCACACCTGGAAGCTGGTGGGCGGCAGGTTGCGTGCCCGCACCGTGGTAGGCGCGGACCCGCGCGAAGGTGTCCCGCTCGGTGCGGTAGTCCTGCTCTCCAGTCCCGCCGCCCGAGACGGGTCTCAGCCGCTGGCCATCCAGGCAGTAGGCCGCATCGAGGCGCCCGATACCCGCATTCTCGGTCCGGCCATCGCGTGCCAGCGTGAGCGGACACGGTGAGATCGAGGAGAGCCCGGCCGACAGCGACCAGCCGACACCGACGAGGCCGTTTCCGCCCTGGCTGTTGTAGTGAAGAGCAAGCTCGGGGGTGAGTCCGCCGCGACCATCCGGGACCCACAGGGGCAGGTGATACTCGCCGGCGCCGTTGTGGTTGACCGAGAAGCTGCCCTCCGTCCATCCAGAGTCGGGCTCGGTATCGACGATGCCGCCAGGCGGCGGAACGAGCGCGGCGGACGCGCCAGCCTTCCCGTGACCGCCGCCCCGGCCTGTCCGCTCACGCTGGTCGCGTCATCTGACAGGCAGCCGCCAGAGCGACGCCAGGATGGCGACGAAGTCCGATCAGCCGGTCGCTTCCCCGCCGTCGCATCCGCGGCCTCCGGCGCGCGCAGCTCTGCTGGATGGTTCGAGTTGGCTCCCATGCACTCCGCACGTCTCTCCATGGTCTCCTCCCGGCGAAGGGCACGGCGGCCCCTCAGGTCGCAGCTCTCCCGTTGCGCCGCGGCTGGCGGCTGGTCGCGCTCGTCGAGTTCCCGCTCCCGGAGGCACGCCTGGTAGTGGCGACCGGGAGCTCGTCAAGAATCGTCCGCGAGGTCAGCGTGCGCTGCCTCGGCGCGTGCCGCCCCGCGTCGGCGCGCTGATCACTCCATCAACAACTCGACGCGCTCCTCCCTCCACTCCTTGCCGAAGCCGGTGCTCTCGAACGGAGGAACTGAAACAACCAGTGCCAGAGTTGTGAATTGTTGTCTAGTGCCGCCGTTTGCCGCACCCCCTGCCGCAGAGTGCTGCACCCGAGGCATCAGGGCGTGCGCCCTGTTGACAAGATGGCGGCAATGAGCACGCTGCACCATTTCGCCTGCACCGATGCGCTGGACGAGCGCCGCGCAACAGGTCGGGGCGCGATCGATCGGCGGGTGCGCTGCCGGGCGGCGCGCAACCGCGCGCGCTGCGGAGGTAGCGACGCGTGAGTTCGCCGTCGGGAGTTTTGTCGCGCGGCCACCGCCCCCGAGCGGACGGCGGGCGTCGCGAGATGTGCTCCCGCAGGGCGCTGACAAGGCCGGCCTTCAGCTCCTGCTCGAGGAGGCCGGGAGCGGCCCGCCGGCTCTGCCGCCACCAGCCCTCGATTCGTTTGACCTCTGCCACAGCGCGTGGCGTGAAGCGGACCCTCATCGATGAGCGTCGAGCTCTGCCAGCGCGACGTCTGCGTCGATCGTCCGCCCCGACCTCATCTGCTCGATGCCCTTGCGGAGAGACTGGTGCAAGATCTCGCGTTGCTCGCGGTCGAGCTCTAGACTAGCCACGGACCACCGCTCTTGACCGCCTCTTACTGGCATCAGTCGCGGGTGCCGATGACGACGTACTGGTCGGCCAGATCCTCGGGGACCAGCGTGCCGGTGATCCCGCCGGCCGCGAGCTCGGCGATCACCTGCGCGTGAGAGATGCCGTGTCCGCTCCCCCTGGACCTCCTCTTGAAGTCGAGGACGACGATCCTTCCGCCGGGCTTGAGCGCCCGCGCGACACGGGCCGCGTAGCGCTTTCGGTTCGCGATGTGGTGCCAGACGTTCACCAGCAGGATCCGGTCGGCCGTTCCGGGCGCGATCCCGACATCATCGGTCGGCGCCTGGACGACGTTGACGTTGGAGAGCTGCTCGCGCGCCACGCGCCTGCCGAGATCGCGCACGAGCTGCTCCTCGATCTCGGTCGCGATCACGCGCCCGCGCGGCCCGACCGCTCGCGACAGCCGGCAGAGAAAGTATCCGTTGCCCGATCCCAGATCGACCACCGTCATGCCGTCGGACAGCTCGACCAGCTGCACCACGTGATCCGGCTTCTGGCGTCCGTCCCGCCCCGGATCATCGGGACACGGCGGCTCGGGAGCCGGCTCGGCCGGGCTCGGCGCGGGTGACTCGACCGCCGGCGGCGTCGTACCCTGGGCCATCGAAGGGCGGCTGCACCGGCGCAGTTGCGGTGCCGCCGCAGGCCATCCAGCAGGTGACGCCGACCAGCCAGCGCCGAGAGACCGCCATCCGACTGGTGTAGCCGACACCGATACGTTGCGCCAGACGTCGCCGGGGGCGCGGGCACCGCCGAGCCGGCGGTCGCCACCTGGCCGCGGTTCCGTGACACACTGACGGGCGTGTCGGCGAGGGCCGCGCGGAAACCGGCGGGCCGTCGGTCCGATAAGTCGGTGTGAACGACGCGGAGCACGCCATGAATACCCCGCCCTGTCCCGTCTGCGGCACTCCACTGCGCTGGTTTCCCGACCAGCAGGCGTGGGGATGCGATCGATGCAGGCAGATGATCGGCCCTGTCGCGCCCCAGGTGCATGCCCCGCGGCGCGGCGGCGGCGGGAAGCTGACCTGGATGCTGGTCGGCGGCGGCGTCGTCGCCCTCGGCACCATCCTCCTCGTGGTCGGGCTGCGCGGCGGCGACAAGCTGGACTGCGAGCGGTACGTGGACAAGCGGGTCGCGCTGGCCACCGCGGGGCTGAGCGGGGCGGATCTCGAGCTTGTCGAGAAGCGCAGCCGCGCCATCCACTCGGACGCCTGCCAGGCCGGCAACGTCAGCGCCGACCAGGCCGCGTGCATCGACAAGGCGGCGACCCAGGACGACTCGCTGCGCTGCTTCGGCCTCGGCGGCGCAGCCTCGGCGGCGACCGCACCGCCCGGCGACTCGCCGCCCGCCGCGAGCGCTCCGCCGGCCACCAGCGCCGGCGACTCGCCGCGCCAGCGGGCCGAGCAGGCGGCGGCCGCGGCGACGGAGGTGCTGGAGGCGTTCAGCGCCGCCATCGGAGACGACCGCTGCGGCAAGGAGCAGGCGGTGCACGCGGTCGCCGTGGCCATGGCCGAGAAGGTGGCCGCGGTCCGCGCCGCTCTGAGCAATCCGGCGGTGGCGGCGGAGGCCGGCAAGCTGTCCGGCGACGCCTTCGCGGCGGCCTTCGAGCGCTGGTCAAAGACCCGGATCGACGGGACCTGCCGGGTCGAGGAAGACATCGAGATCATCCAGGGGATGCTGTCGCCCAGGGCGGCCCAGTAGGCGACCTTCACGTTTCTTCACACGAGCGCGCGAACACGGCCAACAGACCGGTCGCATCCTGGACCGGAACAAGGAGGCAGCACGATGTTCGCTTGCACGTTTCTGGCCGTGTTTCTCGCCATCATGGCGGTAAAGCTGCTCGCCCACCGTCGGGGGGCCTGTGCGGGCGCAGGGCCGTGGGGCTGGGGCGGCCATCACCGCCGCCATCACCACGGCTGGGGCGGCCCCTGGCACGGCTTCGGCCCCGGTCCGCAGAGCGAGCGCGGCGGCCGCTGGGTCTACTCGCTCCTGGCGCGGCTCGACCTCTCGCCGGCGCAGGAGAAGGTGGTTCGCGCCGAGCTGGAGACCCTGAGGCAGAAGGCGAAGGGAATGCGCGACGAGGCCGCCAAGTCGCGCTCCGACATGGCGCGCTCGGTGCGCGGTGAGGACTTCGAGGAGGACGCCCTGGCCACCATGTTCATCCGCCACGACGACCAGCTGCACACGCTGCGTCAGGACCTGGGCGGGGCGCTCGGCCGGGTCCACACCGTGCTCGATCCGGCCCAGCGCGAGCGCCTGGCCGAGATGATCGAGAAGGGGCCGGCCGCGGCCATGTGGGGCGGACCCTACCGCTGACCCCCGCCGGCGACCTGCTACAGTCGACACAGGCAATCGGCGCATGGCCATCCGCGTTCTCCTCATCGACGACGACGCGCGCCTGTCGGAGCTTCTGACCGGCTACCTGGCGCAGAACGACGTGTCGCTGACCCACGCGCGCGATGGCCGCGCCGGGCTGCAGGCGCTGGAGGGGGCGGCATACGACGCGGTGCTGCTCGACGTCATGATGCCGGGCCTCGACGGACTCGACGTCCTGCGCCGCATCCGCACCCACAACCGCATCCCGGTCCTCATGCTGACGGCGCGCGGCGACGAGGCGGACCGCGTGGTCGGGCTCGAGCTGGGCGCCGACGACTACGTGCCCAAGCCGTTCTCGCCGCGCGAGCTCCTGGCCAGGCTGCGAGCGGTGCTGCGCCGCTCCCAGCCGGAGGCCGGGTCCGAGCGCCTGGCGGTGGCCGGCATCGAGGTGGACGTCGCGGCCCGCAACGTGCGGGTGGACGGCGCCGAGATCGAGCTGACCGGCCTGGAGCTGGACATCCTCGTCGCGCTCATGCGCCGGGCCGGGCGAGTGGTGCCGCGCGGCTCGCTGCTGGCCGAGGCCGGGCGCGGCGACGTGGCGGTCAACGAGCGCACCGTGGACGTTCACATCTCCAAGCTCCGCAAGAAGCTGGGCGACGACATGTCGGCGCCGCGGCGAATCCGGACCGTGCGCGGGGTAGGCTACGTGCTGGCGCGAGAATCATGAGGCGGCTGGGACACGCACACTGGCATCACCATCGGCGGGGACCGGCCCAGCGCTGGAAGCCGGGCATGGGCGTCCATCGCGCCCACCCGGGCTGCCCCGAGCTGAGCGGGTCGCGCCCGTGGTGGCGCATGCACGCGGGGCTTCACCGGCGCATCTTCCTCGGCTTCGGGGTCGCCATCGCCATCAGCTGCGTGGTGGGCAGCGCGTTCTTGTACCTGACCGACGGGCGCGCGCGCCCGGCCGTGCTCATCCCGATCGGCGCGATCCTGTGGATGGCATCGGGCGCGATCGCGTGGCGCCTGATCCGGCCGCTGCTCGAGGTCATCCGGGTCGCGCGCGACATCGGCGACGGCAAGCTCAAGAGTCGGCTCGAGCTCGGCCGCCACGACGGCGAGCTGGGCGTCCTGTCCGAGTCGATCAACGACATGGCCGCGCGCATCGAGCGCCAGCTGGCCGACCAGCGCGAGCTGCTGGCCGCCGTGTCGCACGAGATCCGCACGCCGCTGGGTCACATGCGCATCCTGCTGGAGACCGCGCGCGAGCGCGGCGCCGAGGACGCGATGGTTCTCGACATGGAGCGCGAGATCCTCGAGGTCGACCGCCTGGTCGGCCAGCTCCTGGCCGGCTCGCGCCTCGACTTCGGCGCCATGGACCGCCGCGAGCTGGACGCCGGCGAGCTTGCCGCGCTCGCCCTCGAGCGCGCCGGCATCGACCACGACCGCCTCGACGTGACCGTCGAGAACGCGCGCGTCGTCGGCGATCCGACGCTGCTGGCCCGCGCCCTGGCCAACATGATCGACAACGCCCAGGGCCACGGCGGCGGCCTGACCTGCCTGCGCGTCCGCTGCGGGCCCAACGGTCACGCCCTGGCCGCCGGCAGCGCGCCGCCGACGGTGGCCAGCCTGTCGCAGCAGGAGCTCCCGGTCATCGAGCCCGAGGTCATCTTCGAGATCGAGGACGGCGGCCCGGGCTTCACGACCAGCGAGATCGACCACGCCTTCGAGTCGTTCTACCGCGGCGAGCGCCGCGGCCACGGCTCGCTCGGCCTCGGCCTGGCCCTGGTCAAGCGCATCGCCGGCGCCCACCAGGGCCGTGTCTGGGCCGAGAACCGCGACTCCGGCGGCGCCCGCCTGGCCTTCTCCCTGCCCCAGGTCCGCGCCCGCTGAGTCTCGGCGCGACTAGAGATCGACGAAGGCCTCGCCCTCGGGGCCGCCGATCAGGGCCGGGGTGAGCAGGGGGCGGGATGGCTCGGCGGCGCGCAGCATGGCGACCGCCCCCGAGGTGCGCAGCTTGAGCTTGCGGTCGCGCGGGTCGATGGTGAGCTCGTGCAGCTGGACGCCGAAGGCGAGGCGCTTGTCGCTGCGGAAGGTGTAGGAGCCGTCGCGGCCGCGGTCGATGGCGACCTTGGCGTCGCCGGCCAGGCTGCCCAGATCGATGTCGACGCCGCCTCCTCCGCCCGCGTGCTGCTCGGCGGCGATGCGGATCGACGAGCTGCGCGCCACCGCCGTGACCAGGTAGTAGCGGCGGTCCGGGCCGACCATCGGATGGTCCTCGATCAGCTTGCTGCGCAGGATGCGGGTGCCGAACACGAGCGGATCGATCGAGTCGCGGGTCGCCTCGGCCAGCGAGAAGCGCAGCGCGCTGGCGCGCGCGGCGGCGAAGCGGACGGCGATGGCGTCGCCCAGGGCCGGCGCACCGAACGCGGCCAGGAAGCGGCCCAGCAGGCCGAGCCCGGCCTCGGCCGAGACCGTGTCGGAGATGGCGCCGGTCACGTCCGCCATCGCCTCGCCGCGCACCGCCGGCGGCAGCTCGGGCGGCGGCTCGAACAGCGCCGTCACCGCGCCGGGCGCCGACACGCCCTGGTCGTCGGCCACGTACAGGTCGCCCACGTCCGACCCCTCGCGCGGCACCGCGAGCAGGTTGAGGCCGTAGCGGGTCACGAACAGCTGGATCAGCGGATCGGGCGCGGTGCGCTTACACATCCTCGGCTCCTCCTGGCTGCGTCTCGGTCTCGGCCGCGGCGATGCGCCCGGCCAGCTCGCGGTCGTGGATGCCGTGCGCGGCGGCGCGCGCTCGCTCGAGATATCGGCGGGCCGCGCGGCGGGCCGAGGCCGCGCAGCCGTCCTCGCGCCCGCGCCAGGCGATCTCGCCCAGCTCGGCCAGCGCCTCGACCCGCTGCGATCCCTGCAGCACGTCGAGCAGGCGCTCCAGGATCGGCCGCGCCGCCGCGACGTCGCCGGCGCGGATCATGTCGCGCGCGCGCGTCCGCTCGAACGTTGCCTCGATGACCGCCACCGGATCGCTGGTCACCACCCCGTCGGCCGGCTGATACCAGCCGCTGCCGACCACCACGACCCCGCCCCAGTACTGCGCGCTGGCGAACGGGAACGGCGCGCCCTCGTCGGCCAGGCGCGAGCGCAGCGTGTCGAGCATGAGGTACTGGGCCGGCGCGGTCTCGACGGTGCCGTCCTCCTCCATGCGCCGCATGGTCGCCGCGATGCGCTCGATCGCCTCGGCCAGGGTGCAGCGCTGCAGCCTGTGCACCGCGCGGAACAGCGCCGCCGCCGGCCGGTAGCCCGGGTGCGACAGCGCCTCGACGAAGCGCTCGACCAGGTAGCCCATCGACACGTCCTCGACCGGCCACAGGCTGGCCAGCACCGCGCCGGCTCCCGCCGAGACCAGCGCGCCGGGCAGCCCGCTCGCCTCGATCTCGTCAACAGTGGGCGCGCGCGCCCCGACCTCGCACGCGCTGAGCACGAGCACCGGCGCGCGCTCGAGCGCGGCGCCGCCCAGGATGGCGTCGACCGACCACCGCCCGCCGCTCAGCGAGAGATGCGAGGCGAGCGGCCGCTCGGGCAGGAAGCGCCCGTGACAGCCGAGGATGGCGATGTCGGCCCCGGGCAGGTGGCGCTCGAGCGCATCGAGGGTCGCGTCGGCGCCGACGCGGGTCACGATCTCGATCGCGGGCGGCAGGTGGTCGACGAGCCACGCCGCTGTGTCGCGCGTGCCCGGCAGATCGCCGCCGGGATCGGCCATCGACAGCACCGCGCGGACCGTCCGCGGCCGCTTCTGCGGCGCGCTCACCGCCACCGCCTGCAGGCAGGCCGCGTACTCGACCGGGAACACGTCGCAGAACATCGCGGCCTGCTCGACCGGCGGCTCCATGCGCACCGCCTCGCGCACCTCGCGCACGTTGTCGTCGCACACCCCGGCCAGGTGCAGCGGCAGGTGGCGCACCAGCAGATCCGGGATCAGCACCACCTGGGTGACGCGCAGCTGGGCCAGGGTGTGGGCCAGGCCGCAGAACAGGCGGTCGTGCAGCACCGACGAGATGCGCATCAGCGCGGCGCGCTGGCGCTCGGAGATCTCGTGCGCCACCTGGCCGCGCGACCACTCCTGCAGCAGCTCCGCCGCGTCCTGGGCGGCGAAGGCGCGGGCGTCGTGGCCGAACACGTCCACGCGATCGCCGCGGCGGAACACGATCAGCGCCATCGACGAGCGATGACCGACGACCAGGTCGACGATGGCCACCGGGCTGGAGGGCGGCAGGAGATCGACGAAGTCCTCCGGCCACACCGCCGCGCCCAGGCGGGCGGCCAGGGTCGGATCGCGCCGGCGCAGCTCCTCGCCCAGCTCGAGGGCGCTCTCTCCGGCGGCGCGCACCGCCTCGGCGCGCGACTGCACCTCGCGCGGGCCGGCGGCGCGCAGCTGCTCGACCGCCGCGCCCAGCCGGTCGAGGCCGCGCAGGTACGCGACCGCGTCGTCCGGGGTGCCGGCGGCCGCGCGCTGCCGCTCCAGATCGGGCCAGGCGAACCCGATCGACTTCCAGCGCTGCGACAGAAGCAGCGCGCGGGCCGGGTTGCCGGCGCGCGCGGTGGCGATGATAGCGTCGGTGACGATGCGCTGGGGCAGCCACGGCTCGACCCAGTCCTGCCAGGTGCCGACCCCGGCGCCGGCGCGCGCGAGCGCGATGTCGGCCATGAGGTGGCCGACGTCTTCCATGCCGTCGGCGCGGCCCTCGCGCTCGAAGTAGCCCATCATCTCGACCAGGTAGTGGGCGAAGGCGCCCGGCAGCGGCCCGGTGCCCGGCCTCGTCCGCTCGGCCTGCATGCCGGCGTGGCGCTGGCGCGACGCGGCCACCGCTTCCAGGATCCGCTCGCGCTCCTCGGCGTGACCGTTCCAGCCGTGCCGGGCCAGGACCTCGATGCGGTCGTCGATCTGCTCGGCGCGCATCAGGTCGCCGCTCATGTCGAGCACCGTGCGCGCCTGCTCCAGCAGGCTGACAGCGGTCGTGCCCGGCATGGGCGGGACCTGCGACTCGGCCGCGTCCACCAGCAGGCGGGCGCCGTCGCGGTGGCGGTGCGCCTGGCGCAGCGTGACCATCGCCTGCCCCGCCGCGGCCGCCACGTTGTGCGCGACGCCGGAGCGGCGCGCGTGGGCGATCGCGCGGTCGTGCCACCGGCTGGCCTCGCGGTAGCGGCGCCGCTCGCCCAGCACGCCGGCCAGCCGCCCTGCCCAGCGCGAGGCGTTGGACTGCCCGCCCGCCGCGACCGACAGATCGTAGGCCAGCGCGAAGCCGAGCTCGGCCGCGACGTGGTCCTCGTCGGCGGCGGCCAGCTCGGCCTGGGTGCCCTCGAGGCGCGCCCGGGCCAGCGGCGCGCCGTCGGGCACAAGGCCGCGCGCCTCGCGCAGCAGCGAGGCCGCGCCGCCCAGGTCGCGCCTCGCGATCGCTTCGGTCGCGCGCGCGAGCGCCGCGTCGAGATCCTGCATCCCTGCCCCCTCCCCTTCGCAGGATTGTCCTGCCGCGGGGAGAGGGGTTCAAGGACAATCGCGGCGGCGCGAGATCGTCACTGTGTCACTGTCCCATGCGCGCCGGCAGCGCCGCGGTGGCCGGCGGGCCGTCGAACACGATGCCGAACGCGGCCAGGCACATCTCGTCCAGCGTCTCCTCGCCCAGCGACACCTCGACCGGCATCTCCAGTCCGGACTCCTTGAGCGCGCGCTGCACGTACGGGTTCTCGACGGTGTTGTCGTACGAGCAGCGGATGGTGATCTCGTCTCCGTCGCCGACCGTGGGCAGCTCGCTCAGCTCGGCGTCGTACTGATACGTGCGCTGCCAGTCGAAGTTCCAGCGCGGCACCTTGATCAGGCACTCCTCGGACGGCTCGCCCGGCGCCGGGTTGGCGCGCAGGATCTTCACCTCCAGGTCCACGCCCACGTAGTGCATGTGCGGGAAGGCCGACAGGATCGGGAAGCGGTCGGTCGCGCCCGGGATCGGGATCGGGAAGCGCATCGTCTCGGTGTGATCGGCCACGTTGGCCGGGATGCGGAACTCGACCGCGCCGTCGTCGTTGGGCCCGGGCAGGAGAATCGGCGACTGCTCGACGTTGCCGACCGCGGTGAACAGGAGCTGCTTGGCCGGCGGCTCCTCGGTCACGCGCAGCTGGACCGCCGTCTTGTCAGGCTCGTGCTCGACGCCGGCCGGGTGGTAGTGCATCTGCACCACGAGCAGCGAGTCGGCCACCAGCGGGATGCCGACGCCGTCCGGCGTCTCGAACGGCTGCGCGCCCGGCACCCACACGCCCGCGAAGTACGAGCCGGGCGAGGTGACGCCGCCGAAGCAGTCGAAGTAGCCGTCCGGCCCGACCTTGGAGAGAAGGTCCGCCTGCCCGGCCGGCGGCACCACGGTCAGCACCGCGTGGTGCGCCACCTCGAGCAGCGACGGCACCATGTGCAGCCCGGTGATCCACGTGTTCGTCGCGATCTTCGGGTCCATGACGAAGCAGATGAACTCGTCGCTCTCGCCCGACGTCGCGTAGCCGACCTCCGGCTCGACCGTGTGCGTCGCGTCGGCCAGGTCGAGCACCGGCGTCTCCGGCACCTCGGCCGCGCTCTCGGCGTCTCCCTCGGGCGCGCCGTCGTCGGCCCACCTCTGCAGCAGCTCCTTCTCGGCGTCGTCGAGGCGCGGGTCGTTGCGCCACGCGTAGCGCGGCTCGCAGTCGTCGGTGGACACGGCGTCCCAGGGCGGCATCTCGCCCGACTCCACCTTGGCGACCATCAGCTCGGCGAACGGCTTCGCGCTGTCGAACGACTCGAGCGAGAACGGCGCGATGCCGCCCTCCTGATGGCACGACACGCAGTTCTGGGCCACCAGGGGGGCGATGTCCTTGTGCCAGGTGACGGCCGGCTCGGCGCCGTCCGCTCCGTCGTCCGCCGGCCTCGTCGCCGCCGCCGTCATCGTCGCCGCCGCACGCCGCGCCCAGGAACAGCGGCAGCGTGAGGGCAAGTCCAGCAACAGCTCGTATACGTCGCATCGACAGTCTCCTGAAAAGAGGCCAGGCCGGGAGGAAGAGCACCGGCCATGCCAGCGCCATGTATGCGATCTGACACCGATCACACCCCTGACGGTGGCGCGATTTCCGGCGCGCGGCGTCGAGATCTGCGACACCTCCGGTCATCTTCTATCATTCGACCCCTGCCCGGCTCATGAGGCAAATCGTCCACCGCTACATCGATCCGCTCGATCAGATCTGGCTGGCCGCGGCCGGCCGCATCGGCCTGCGCGTCGAGCGCTCGGGAGACGTCTACGCGTCGACCGACGGGCGCCACACCCTCCGCCTGGGCGAGCCGTCCGCGCTCGATGCGGACGACTGCCTGGCGCAGATGATCTTCCACGAGCTGTGTCACTCGCTGGTCGAGGGGCCGGATGCGTTCGCCAGGCCCGACTGGGGCCTCGACAACACCGGCCCGCGCGACGAGGCGCGCGAGCACGCCTGCCTGCGGCTGCAGGCCCACCTGGCCGATCGACACGGCCTGCGCGGGTTCCTCGCCCCGACCACCGACTACCGCGCCTTCTTCGACCGGCTGCCGCCCGATCCGCTGACCCCGCGGCGCCACCCGGAGACGGTCGCGGCCGTGCTCGGTCTGCGGCGCGCCGACAGACCGCCGTGGGGCCCGCACCTGGACGCGGCGCTTGCCGCGACCGCCGAGGTGGTGGGCAGCGCGGCCCGCTTCGCCGCGCCGTCCTCGCTCTACGCCGCGGCGACACCGGTGCCGCGGCCGCACCCGACCGGGCTGCCGCCGTCGCCGCTCGCCGATCGCGCGTGCGGCGGCTGCGCCTGGCGCGACGACGCCGGCCTGTGCCGCCAGGCCTCGCCCGATCCGATGGCGGTCGCCGCGGACTGGCCGGCCTGCGCGCGCTGGGAAGCCGGTCCGCTCGACTGCCAGGAGTGCGGCGCCTGCTGCCGCGCCGCCTACCACTCGGTCACCGTCGAGCGCGGCGATCCGGTGGTGCGGCGCCGGCCCGAGCTCGTCATCGACCGCGGCAGCTACGTCGAGCTGCGCCGCGCCGGCGACCGCTGCGCCGCCCTGGCCGGCGGCGAGGCGTCACGGCGACCCGTTCGCCTGCACCATCTACGACGAGCGGCCGCAGCCGTGCCGCGAGTTCGAGCGCGGCGGCGAGAACTGCCTCATCGCCCGCCGCCGCGTCGGCCTGTCGCTGTGATCAGCGCTTCTTTGTGATCAGGTCTTGCTGCGCACCGGCGGCACCGGCGACGACCGCCGTCACCGGCGCGGCCGGGCGCTGCGGCGCCAGCGCGGGCGCGGGCAGCTCCGCCGGCGGCTCCGCGACGCCTCCGCCCATGCGCGCGAGCAGAGCGGGCACGTCGATGCCGAGCGTGTGCTTGAGCTGCTCGGAGGCCACCGCCGCCTTGACCGCCAGGTTGTTGCCGCCGTCGGTGAGCTCGCGGTCGATGAACGTCACCTTGTCGATCGGCAGCGAGCTGACCGTGCTCATGAGCTGGCCGACGAGGCCGGACAGCTTCTGGGCCAGCAGGATCTGGCGCGCGCTCTCGCCCGAGCGGCGCCAGGTGTCGGACAGCTGGCGCAGCGCCGCCGCCGTGGCGCGGCCGTTCTCGATGATCTGCGCCGCGTTGCCGCGCGCCGCCTCCATCATGCTCTGCTTGTCCGCCTCGGCCGGCTTCACCAGATCGGCCTGCAGCTGCAGCCGGACCTGCTCGAGGCGCGCCTTCTGCACGTCCACCTCGGCGGTCGCCTTGGCCACCGCCGCGGTCACGGTCGAGCGCTCCTCCGCGACCAGGGCCAGCTTCTTTGTCTGCGCGTCCAGGATGCGCTTCTTGGCGTCGGCCCGCGCCATCGAGATCTCGGCCTCGACGCGCGCGATCTCCTGGGTCTCGAGGTTGGCGGCCGAGCGCTGGGCCGACATGGCGTGGTTCTCGGCCTCGGCCACGCGCGAGCGCATGACCAGCTCGGCCGACTGCCGCCGTCCCAGCGAGTCGAGGAAGCTCTTGTCGTCCGACACGTTCTGGATCTTGAGGGTGTCGAGCTCGAGCCCCAGCGACTGCAGATCCTTGTCCGCCTCGGTGAGCAGCTCCTGCGCGAACTTGACCCGGTCGCGGTTGACCTCCTCCGGCGTCAGCGTGGCCAGCACGCCGCGCAGGTTGCCCTCCAGGGTCTCGCGCGCCACCTTCATGACGTCCTCGCGCGACTTGCCCAGGAAGCGCTCGATGGCGTTGCCGATGACCGGCTCGCTGCCGGCGATCTTGAGGTTGGCCACGCCCTCGACGTTGAGCGGGATGCCGCCCTTGCAGTAGGCGCCGGTCACCCGCAGGTCGATGATCATGTTGGTCAGGTCCATGCGGTCGACCCGCTCGAGCAGCGGGATGCGCAGGCCGCGCCCGCCCTGCACCAGGCGGTAGCCGACCGAGCGGTCTCCGATGTTGCGCCGCGCGCCGGAGAAGATGAGCACCTCGTTCGGCGCGCAGATGTGGATGAGGCGGGTGATGACGAGGACGATGGTGAGAGCCGCCAGGATCGCGATCCCGGCCAGGACCAGGGCGATGCTCACGACTGACCTCCCTTGCTGCTGCCGTCGGCGCCGACCGCGCCGGTCATGATGCGGGTGATGTCCACCCCCGTGGCCCGGGTGATCTCGCCCATCAGGTGAGACACCGTGGCCGGGAACGCGCTGACGTAGGCGGGCAGCGTGTCGCCGCTGCCGGCGTCGACCAGGCTGACCTGCCGCACCTTGAGGTTGCTGGCCGCCTTCGTCACCTGCGCGAAGATCTCCTCGATGTTCTGCAGCACGAACATGTCCATCGCCTTGCCGTCGCTCTCGCGCCAGGCCTCGGCCACGGTGGACAGCGCCTCGGCCATCGCGCGGCCGTTGGCCTCGATGGAGGCCGCCCGGCCGGCGGCGGCCAGCTCCTTCACCTGGCGCTGGGCCTCGGCCGGGATGGTCACGTCGGCGGTCAGGCGCAGCTGCTCGAGGGTGCCGCGGATCGACTGCAGCTCCTTCTCGGCCTCGGCGCGCGCGGCGCTGGCCGCGGCCAGGGCCCGCTCCTCCTCGCTGCGCGCCTCCGCGTCCAGCTCCGCCTTGATCTGGCGCAGCTCGTTCTGCTTGCGCAGGATGTTGGCGTGGGCGTTGGTCATGGCCACCTCACCGCGCGCCTTGGCCGCCGCCTCCGCTTCCTGCGCCGCGCGCTGCGCGTCCGACTCGGCCACCTCGGCGGCGCGCACCACCTCGGCGATGCGCGAGCGCCCGAGCGACTCGAGATAGCTGCGCTCGTCGGCCACGTGCTGGATCTTGAGCGTGTCCAGGTGCAGGCCGAGCTTCTGCAGATCCTGCTCGGCCTCGTCGACGAGGCTCTTGGCGAACTTGAGCCGGTCCTCGTTGACCTCCTCCGGCGTCATCTTGGCCACGACGCCGCGCAGGTGGCCCTCCAGGGTCTCCTTGGCCACGCGCGCGATCTCCTGGCGGTCGCGGCCCAGGAAGCGCTCGATGGCGTTGCCGATGAAGCGGTCGTCGGACGAGACCTTGACGTTGGCCACGGCGTGGACCGAGAGCGGGATGCCGAGCGCGCCCTCCGCGCCCTCGGAGTAGGCGCCGTTCACGCTCATCGGCACCGAGATGTTGGTCAGGCTCATGCCGCGCACCTCCTCGAGCACCGGGATGCGCACCGCGCGGCCGCCGAACACGACGCGGAATCCGACCTTGCGCCCGTCCTCGGCCACGCGGGTGCGGCCGGAGAAGATGAGGACGTGGTTGGGGGGACACACGTAGAGCAGGTTCTTGAGGACCCAGATCAGCAACAGCACGCCCGCCAGTACCGATCCAGCCACGACCGCGATGGTCGTGCCGGATTGCTCCAGCGTCTGAACGAGTGACTCCATGACTCCTCCCTCTCCTTGATTCGTTCGCTTCAGGTCAGCTTGTCGATCCGGGCGATCACCACGTGGCCCTGGTGGGGCGCGGCGATCACGAGCGCCTTCTCGCCTGCGGCCAGCTCGTCCTCCTGGGTCTCGGCCAGGACATCGATGGCGCGGTCTTTCAGGTGCAGCCGCACCTTGCCGGCGCGCCCGGGCGCGACCGGCAGGAGCACGTGCGCCGTGGCTCCGATCAGATCGGCGGCGGCCAGGGAGCTGTCGCTCGAGCTGTGCTGCAGCCGGCGCACGATGCGCGTGAGTGCGACGCCGGCGCCGTAGCCGATGGCGACCGCGGCGACGGCGGTGACGATCGATCCGCTGCCGGGCAAGAGGCTCAGCGCCGTCCCGGTCAGCCCGAAGAACGCGGCGAAGAAGGTCCAGAAGCGCAGCGAGCCCAGCGGCAGCCAGCCCAGCGCGGCGTCGAGCGCGCCGCCGTGCTCGACGTGAGCGCCGCCGTGGGCGTCGCCGTCCCCGCCCCCGTGGAGATCACCGCCATGTCCGCCCGCGTCGCTGTCCCCACCCGCCACCAGAGAGATCGCCACAAGCACACCACCCACGATGAGAGCGATGAGATAGGCCGCAAGCATGCCCGCACCTCCTTCCCCTGGCATTTTGATGCCCGTCCACTGCCAGGTGTGTGCCACGGGGAGTGGTTTCCGCACGGGCCCTACGTTCAGCGTACTTGCCGGCGGATCGCGGCGTCCGAAAGTCACACCTGCGCCATTCCGCCTGGGCAATCTGCACCAGCTGCGTCAAAGTACGACAGTGCCCCCACGTTCGCTGCTGCGCGACGCCCTCGGCAACCCGTTCGACGCCGGCGGTCCTCCAGACCCGGCGCCGATCGCCGCGGCCCTGGCCCAGCTCGACCTGCCCGGCATGCTGGACGCGGCGCTGCGCCGGGGCGACGGCGGGCAGGCCAGCGAGCTGGCGCTCGCCGCCGCCCACGCGCAGAGCCTGGTCGGCGTCGAGCCGGACGCGCTGCTCGACGAGGCCATGCTGCCGCGCGCGCTGGCCCGCCGCCTGCCGCACCCGCGCTCCGCCTACGTGCGTGTGGCCGCCGCCGCCGGTCGCTGCGCCCGCGTGCTCGCGGCCATCCGCGGCAGCTCGCCGGCGATCCAGCGCGCGCGCCGCCACGCCTGGGCCGCGTGCTTCGGCGACTCGCTGCGCCAGGCGCTCGAGCTCGAGCGCGTGATCCACGATCACGACGTTCTCATCCTGGGCGAGACCGGCACCGGCAAGGAGCTGTTCGCGCGCGCCATGCAGCTGGCCACGCCGGGCGGCGAGGCGGGCGGGCCGGCGCCCAGCTCCGCCATCAACGCGGCCGCGATCCCGGAGACGCTCGTCGAGAGCGAGCTGTTCGGCCACGCCAAGGGCGCCTTCACCGGCGCGACCGAGAGCCGGGTCGGCCGGCTGCGCAGCGCCGACGGCGGCAGCTTCTTCCTCGACGAGGTCGGCGATCTGCCCGCGCCGACCCAGACAAAGCTCCTGCGCGTCATCGAGACAAACGACGTCTATCCGGTCGGCGCCGACACGGCGTACACGGTTGACATCCGCTACATCGCGGCGACGCACAAGGACCTTGAACGCCTGGTGGAGCGCGGCGATTTCCGGCGCGACCTGTTCGAGCGCCTGGCCGGCACCATCCTGCGCGTGCCGCCCCTGCGCGAGCGGTCGCAGGACATCGTCGAGATCGGCCGCCACTTCGCCGCCGCCTACCTGCCGGCCGGTGAGAGCTCGCGGCGGGCCGCGATCGAGAGCTGGCTGCGCTCGCGCGAGGCGCGCAACCACAGCTGGCCGGGCAACGTGCGGGAGCTGCAGAACGCGCTGCGAAATCTTCTGCTCGGTCTCGACCCGGGGCTGCGGCGCGGCGAAGCGGAGTCGGCCAGAGCCGCCCCGCTGGGGCGCACCCGAGCCGATCCGCCAGTTCGAGGCCACGCTGCGCCAGGTCGAGGACTGGTACCGCGCCGCGGTCATCGCGCGCGAGGGCGGCAACCTCAGCCGCGCTGCGCGCATCCTCGGCGTCGATCGATCGACGCTGCGCCGGCGCGGCGCCGATGGCGGCGGCCGCGGCGAGCGCACATCGCCCCGCTCCGACTGACAGCGGGGCAAACTCCTACCTCGCTCGCGCGGCCCGCGCGGCTGTGTGCACGCGAAGCCGGTGCTACATTGCTGAATCCGGGGGGCGGGGAGCGAATGCATAGTTCGACATCGTCGGCACTCTGTCGCAGGGGGGCATGGCGGATCTGTTCCTGGCGCGAGCCCGGACGCCGGTCGGCGTCGACCGCGCCGTGGTGATCAAGCGGCTGCGCCTCAAGTACGCCCACGATCCCGAGTTCGCCGCCATGTTCATGGACGAGGCGCGCATCGCGATCCTGCTCGAGCACGCCAACATCGTTCGCACCTACGAGGTGGGGACCTGGGACGGCGCGCTCTACATCGCGCTCGAGCGCCTGGGCGGCGCGGATCTGGGCCAGCTCATGGCCGCGGTGCCGGCGCTGGAGCAGACGCTCACCCTCGAGGCGGCGCTGACCATCGCCCGCAGCGTGGCGGCCGCGCTCGAGCACGCGCACACGCGCACCGACCCGGACGGCAGGCCGCTGCGCATCATCCACCGCGACGTGTCGCCCGGAAACGTTTTCGTCTGCGACGACGGCCAGGTGAAGCTGCTCGACTTCGGCGTGGCCTCGTACAGCGATCGCCTGGCCAGCAGCACGCCCAAGGGCGTCATCAAGGGCAAGTTCCCGTACATGTCGCCCGAGCAGTGCCTGAGCGACGATCTCGACGCGCGCACGCGATCTGTTCTCGCTCGGCGTGATGCTGTACGAGCTGACCACCGGGCGGCGCCCGTTCCGCGGGCTGCGCGCCGTTAACATCGTGCAGAAGGTGATCGAGGCGCCGATCGATCCGCCGTCGCGCACCAGGCGGGGCTATCCGCCCGAGCTGGAGCGGCTGCTCCTGCGCGTGCTGAGCAAGCGGCCAGACGATCGCCACGCCAGCGCCGGCCGAGCTGGGGCGCGACCTGGAGGACGTGGCGCGGCGACTCGGCCTGGTGCTGGCTCCCGGGCCGGTCTCTCACTTCGCCGCGTCGGTGCCCGCCGTCGATCGCTCACCGGTCGAGGGCATGCGGCCGAGCATGAAGGCGCGGCGCTCGGCGCCGGGCACCGAGCCGGACGACACCGTGGCGCTCTATCCCACGCCGATGCCGTCGCTGCAGCGCCACACGGTGCTGGTCGTCGACGACGAGGAGGCGGTGCACCGGATCCTCAAGTCGATGCTGGCCGGCTACACAGCGCATCTCGGCCTACAACGCGGCGCAGGCGCTCGACGCGCTGGCCAGCCACGCGATCGACGTGGTGCTGCTCGACCTCAACCTGCCCGATCGCAACGGCTACGACGTGCTCGATCAGATCCGGCACACGCGCGACGACGTCGCCGTCATCGTCTGCACGGCGCAGTCGGACGTGTCGAGCGCGGTCGAGTCGATGCGGCGCGGCGCGTTCGACTTCCTGGTCAAGAGCCGCGAGAGCTACGAGAGCCTGCCCCGCCACATCCAGCGCGCGCTGGCGCGGCGCCGGCCCATCGCCCGCGGCGTGCACTGAGCGCAGCGGGCGAGGCGGCCGGTCAGCTGACCCGCGCGCGGTAGCGATCCTTGGCCCGGCGGCCGCGCCGCTCCATCATCGGGGTCAGCGCCTTGCGCACGCCGGGGAACAGATACGCGACCGTGGTGAGCAGGCCGCTCATCCGGTTGTTGACCCGCTCGCGCTTGCCGTCGGCGGCGCCGTCGACGACCAGCGCGCCGATCTCGTCGGCGGTGGCCATCGGCTGCGAGAAGACGACGTCCGGCACGTGCTCCAGGTCGTCCATGATGAAGCCGGTGTCGATCGGGCCGGGCGAGACGACGGCGACCTTGATGCCGGCTCCGGCCAGCTCCTCGGCCAGCGCGAAGCTGAAGCTGCGCAGCCCGAACTTGGTGGCGCTGTAGACCGCCTCGTGGACGACCGGCACGCGCCCGGCCAGCGACGCGACGTTGACCACTGCTCCCGCCGGCGACCGGCGCAGGTGCGGCAGCGCGAGGCGGGTCAGCACGATCGGCGCGGTCAGGTTGACCGTGACCACGCGGGCCAGCTCGTCGGCCGAGTAGTCCTCGATCGGACCGCGCGCCTGGGCCCCGGCGTTGTTGACCAGCACGTCGATGCCGCCGAACTCCTCCACCGCGCGATCGAGCAGCCCCTGCACCGTCGACAGGTCGGCCACGTCAACGGCCACCGGCAGCGCGGTGCCGCCGGCGCCGGCAATCTCGTCGGCCAGCTTCTCCAGGCGGGCGCGGCCGCGCGCGGCCAGCACCACCCGGCCGCCCTCGCCGGCGAAGCGGCGCGCCGCCGCCGCGCCGACTCCGGCCGAGGCCCCCGTGATCACGATCGTGCGACCTTCGAAGCGCTTCACGGCGCCTAGTGAAGCGGCCGCCCGTGCCGGTGTAAAGCGCAATTTCGGCGCAAGGGACTCGTAAAGTTTGTAAGACCGCGCTGGCCGGGCCATCGGTGCCTGCTCCTTCGGCGCGGCGGCGCTACTCTGATCGAGTCCATCCACGTTCCGGGCCGCCGACCACGATCATGCGCCTGTCGCGCTCGCGCTTGCTGCCTCCCGCCATCGCCGGCGTGCTGCTGCTGCTTCTCCTCACCCTGGCTTTCTTGCAGTGGTGGTGGGTCGGCCAGGTCTGCGCGCTCGAGCGGCACCGCCTGCAGTCCGCGCTCATGATGACCGGCGCGCGCATGGCCGAGGAGGTCGACTCCGGGGTGACGCGCCTGTTTCTCGCGCTGCATCCCGACCTCGGGGCGGCGCCGGTCGACCGCCTCGACGAGATGGTGCGGCAGGTCGAGCGCTGGCGGGCCGAGGCGACCCATCCGGGGCTGGTCGGCCCGGTCTACCTGCTGCGCCCGGACGGCGACGCCGGTCCGACCGTCGAGCGCGTGCAGCCCGGCGCGGGACTGGTGCCGGGCCCGTGGCCGCCCGAGCTCCTCGGCCTGCGCGAGCAGCTGCGCCGGGAGATCGCGCGTCGCGGCCGGCCGGAGGACTTCGTCGGCACCCGCATCGTCGCGCCCGGGACCACGGTCCTGTTCGTCCCGCTCGCCTTTCCGCGCCGCGCCGGCGCCAGCGCTCATGATCCGTTCAGCGGACTGACCCTGCTGGTCGAGCTGGACCAGCACGCGCTCGCCAGCGAGATCCTGCCGGAGCTCGGCCGCGACGCCCTCAGGTGGCACGCCGGCGAGGACGTCCTCATCGCGGTGGTCGACCCGTCGCGTCCCGGCCAGGTCGTGTACCGCTCGGATCCGGCGGCGCCGGCGGTTCCGGACCAGGCCGACCTCTGCCTCCCGATCCTCGGCGTGCGGCCGTTCGCCGAGCTGCGATCGCTCCACGCCGGAAACCGGCCGCCGCCACGGCACGCACCGGCGGAGTGGCCGCACCGGGAGTGCGAGGCGACCGCACCGGATGGCTGGCGCCTGCTGCTGCGCCGGCGCGGCGACTCGATCGAGCAGGCCGTCGCCCGGCTGCGCCGGCACCACCTGGCCGCGAGCCTCGGCATCCTCGGGATCGTGGCGCTCACCTCGGTGGTCCTGGTCGCCACCACTCACCGCGCCGGGCGCCTGGCCAGGCAGCAGATCGAGTTCGTCGCCGGCGTCACCCACGAGCTGCACACGCCGATCACCGCGATCCGCGCGGCCGGCGAGAACCTCGCCGACGGAGTGGTCGCAGACCCGGCGCGCGTGCAGCGCTACGGATCGCTGATCGAGGCGGAGGGGCGCCGGCTGTCGACCCTGGTGACGCAGCTGCTCGAGCTGGCCGGCATCCAGACCGGCCGCCGCGTCTATCGCCTCGAGCCGGTCGAGGTCGCGGAGATCGTGGACAGCGCTCTGCGCGAGAGCCGCCGGCAGCTCGACGAGGCGGGCATCACGGTCGAGCGCGACCTGCCGGACGGACTGCCGCGCATCCTCGCCGATCCCGGGGTGCTGCGCCGCGGGCTCCAGAACCTGCTCGACAACGCGGTCAAGTACGGCGGGGAGGCGGGCTGGCTCCGCGTGCGGGCGTGCGCCACCGCGGAAGGCGTCGACATCTCCGTCGAGGACCGCGGCCCCGGCGTCCCGCGCGACGAGCTGCCGCACCTGTTCGAGCCGTTCTTCCGTGGCCGCGACGCCGCCGCCGGCGCCCTGCCCGGCGTGGGGCTGGGCCTCGCCCTGGTGCGCGGGATGGCCGAGGCGCACGGCGGCAACGTGAGCGTCGCCAGCCGGTCAGAGGGCCCGGACAGGGGCGCCACGTTCACCCTCCACCTGCCGGCCGCGCCGGAGGGCGACGCGTGACCGCGGCGGAGCTCGCCCATCCGGCGCAGCGGCGGATCCTGCTGGTCGAGGACGAGCCGAGCCTGATCGTCACGCTCGTCGACCGGCTGGCCAGCGAGGGCTACGCCGTGGAGACCGCGCGCACCGGCGAGCACGGGCTGGCGCTGGCCCTGGCCGGCTCCTTCGACCTGATCGTCCTGGACGTGATGCTGCCGGGCGTGGACGGCTTCGAGGTCTGCGCCGAGGTGCGCGCGCGCGGCGTCGCGGTGCCGATCCTCATGCTCACGGCGCGCGGCCAGGTGGTCGACCGGGTCGTCGGCCTCAAGCTCGGCGCCGACGACTATCTGACGAAGCCGTTCGAGATGGTCGAGCTGCTCGCCCGCATCGAGGCGCTGTTCCGGCGCGCGCGCACCGCCAGCGCCGGCGCCGGTCGGGCCGGCACCTACGGCTTCGGCGACGTGCGCGTCGATTTCCGCCGCGGCGAGGTCTATCGAGGCGGCCAGCCGGTGCCGCTGTCCGCGCTCGAGTTCAAGCTACTTGCCTTCCTCATCCAGAACCGCGGCGCGCTGCTGACCCGCGACGAGCTCCTCGACAAGGTGTGGGGCTACCAGGCCGCGCCGGCCACGCGCACCGTCGACGTCCACATCGCGGCGCTGCGCCAGAAGCTGGAGCAGCGGCCCTCGCGGCCCGAGTTCATCCTGACCGCGCACGGGCGCGGCTACCGGTTCGCCGGCTGAGCCGCGCGCCATTACAACCTTTACGAGCTCCTTGCGAGCGCCCGGGCGATCGCGCGCGGCCCGCCGGCTAGCCTGTCGTCAACGAGCGCCGCGGCGATCGCGGCGCCGAACCACAGGAGCAACCGACAATGAAGCACACCAAGCGCAGCCTCTTCCGGACTGCCGGCGCGACGACTCTCGCCCTCACCATCGCCGCCGCGGTCGCCATCCTCGTGCTCGGCGCTCACGCCGCCCTGGCGCGAGGTGGCCCCGGTCACCACGGCGCGAGCCACGCCGACCACTTCGCCCGGGTGGCCACCGCGCTCGGGCTCTCCGATCAGCAGAAGGCCGCGGCCACGAAGCTCCACGAGCAGGCCGCCGCGAAGGTCGACGCCTCTGCGCGAACAGGCGCGCCTGCAGCACGAGGAGATCGCGGCCATGCTCGAGGCCGGCAGCGTCGACCGGAGCGAGCTCGGTCAGCGGGTGATCGAGATGCACGCCACCCACAAGAAGCTCGAGGCGCTGCACGAGCAGATCATGGCCAGCCTGCGCGCCCAGCTCACCGCCGAGCAGCGCGCCAAGCTCGACAAGCTCCACCAGGGCCAGGGCGGCGCGCACGGCATGGGCGGCCATGGCGGCCCATGCTCGGACCTGTCATTCGGCGACTGAGCCGGTCTTTTCCGCCTCGATCCAGCGAGCCACCTCGCCGGACAGGACCGGCATGGTCACGGCACCGTTCTCGAGCACCAGGTCGTGGAAGCGGCGCAGGTCGAAGCGCGAGCCAAGCTCCTTCTCCGCCTCGCGCCGCAGCCTGACGATCTCGAGCTGGCCGATCTTGTAGGCCAGGGCCTGGCCCGGCCAGCTGATGTAGCGATCGACCTCGTTGCGGATGTTCTCCTCGGTGAGCGCCGTGTGCTCGCGCATGAACGCCTCCGCCTGCTCGCGGGTCCAGCCCATGGCGTGCAGTCCCGTGTCGACGACGAGGCGCGACGCGCGCCAGGCGTCGTAGCTCAGCATGCCCATGCGGTCCAGGTCGCTCGAGTAGAGCTTCATCTCGTCGGCCAGGCGCTCGGTGTAGAGCGCCCAGCCCTCGACGAACGCCGTCGAGCCGAGGAAGCGGCGGAACGCGGGCAGCTGCGGCTGCTCCTGGCTGAGCGCGATCTGCAGGTGGTGGCCCGGGATCGACTCGTGGAAGCTCAGCGCCTGCATCTCGAAGCGCGGGCGCACCTCCGGCTTGTAGATGTTGATGAAGTACTCGCCCGGCTTGCTGCCGTCGAAGTGCGGCTCGCGGTAGTAGGCGACTGTCGTGAACGGCGCCTCGTAGTCCGGGATCGGAACCACCACGCAGTCGGCTTTCGGCAGCCGGCCGAAGAAGTCCGGGATGCGGCTCTTGGCCGCGGCCAGCGCCTTCTGGGCCGCCGCCACGATCTCCTCCGGCGTCTTGTAATAGAGCGCCGGGTCGGTGCGCAGCTTGCGCACCAGGGCCGGCAGCTTGCCGCCGTCGGCGCCGAACAGCGTGCGGCCCAGCTCCACCATCTCGCGGTTGATGCGCTCGATCTCGCGCTGCCCCAGCTTGTGCAGCTCGGCCGGCGAGAGGTCGAGCCCGGTGTACTCGGCGATGCGCGCCTTGTAGCAGCCCATCCCGCCGGGCACGTGGCCCACGCCGACCTTCTTCGGCCCGCGCGCGTGCGGCAGGATCTCGTCGGCCAGCGCCGCGCGGTAGCGGACGTAGGCCGGGCGCACCTTCGCCTCGACGACCTGGCGCAGCGAGCCGGCGAAGCGAGCCTGCTCCCCCTTCGGCCAGTCGGGATGGCGCGCGGCGGCCGGCTCGAGCAGCGGCCACTTGTCGAGCGGCGCGGCCAGCTGGCCGTCGATCAGCGCGATCGCGCGGCGCACCGACTCGGCGCCGGCGAACATGCCGCGCTCGGCGCCCGTGCGCAGGTGGCCGATGCTGTTGTCGACCGAGCGAGCGATCTGCTCGTAGCGCGCGATCAGGTTGCGTCCGTCGGCCGGCGTCTTGACCACGTGCATCTCGGGCAGCACGTTCAGGTCCGCGATCGGGTTGGCGCGCGCCGACACGTTCCACAGGTGCGACTCGCACGCCTCGCCGGCGATCCGGTTCTCCATCTCGCTGGCGAACATCTGCAGCGTGATTCGATCGACGCGCGACAGCGAGTCGGCCGGCACCGCCTTGGCCCGCTCCAGGAGCTCGCGCGCGCGGGCCCGGGCCGCGGCGATGGCCTCGGCCGAGTTGTCCTCCAGGCGGTCGTCGAAGCGGTGATCGCCCAGGGTCGTGGCCCAGACCGGGCCGAGCTCCATCGACCACGACCAGTGATCGCGCAGGAGTGCGGCCAGCTCGGGCTGCTCCACGCCGGCCGCCGCCTGCTCGGCCAGGGACGGGGCCGCCGGCGCGGGCGGCGCCGCGGCGCTGCCACTCCCGCCGCCGGGAGGCGCCCCCGGCGCCTGCGTCCCGGATCCGCATGCAGATGCGGCCGACATTGCGCCCAGCGCGGCGGCCAGAGGCGGTAAAAGACGCATGGCGACGTTTTCGCCCGAACCCGGCCAGTGTTCAAGCCATACCTCGTCGACGGCACCTACGAGCTGTTCCGCTCCTACTTCGGCGCGCCGAAGGCGACGGCGCCGGACGGCCGCGAGGTGGGCGGCACGCGCGGCATCGCGCGCAGCCTGCTCGCGCTCCTGCGCTCCGGGTCGGTCACCCACGCCGGCGTCGCCTTCGACACCGTCATCGAGTCGTTCCGCAACCAGATGTTCGCCGGCTACAAGACCGGCGACGGTCTGCCGGAGGAGCTGACGTCGCAGTTCCCGCTGGCCGAGCAGGCCGCCGAGGCGCTCGGCTTCGTCGTGTGGCGGATGATCGAGTTCGAGGCGGACGACGCGATCGCCAGCGCCGCGATGCTGGCCGCGGCCGACGACCGGGTCTCGCAGGTCGTCATCGCCTCGCCGGACAAGGACTTCGCCCAGTGCGTGCGCGGCGACCGCATCGTCTGCCTCGACCGCATGCGCAGCCGCACGATGGACGAGGAAGGCGTGATGACCAAGTTCGGCATCCTGCCGGCCTCGATGCCGGACTACCTGGCCCTGGTCGGCGACGACGCCGACGGCATCCCCGGCCTGCCCGGCTGGGGCGCGCGGTCGACCTCGACGGTGCTGGCGCGCTACGGCCACATCGAGGACATCCCGGCCGACGCGAGCGAGTGGGACGTGACGGTGCGCGGCGCGCGCAACCTGGCCGCCAACCTGGCGGCGGCGCGCCCGGCCGCCCTGCTCTACCGCCAGCTGGCCACGCTGCGCACCGACGCGCCGCTCGGCATCACGTCGGTGGACGATCTGGCCTGGCGCGGCTGCCGTCGCGACCTGCTCGAGCCGCTGTGCGCCGAGCTGGGCGACAGCGAGCTCATGGGCCAGGTCTGGAAGTGGCGCGAGTAGCGAGCCGGCTCAGCGCGCGCCGACCCGGCCCAGGAACTGCGAGCCGCGCTCGACGACCTCGAGCGGGATTTCGTGCCCGCCGGCGAACTCGAGCCAGTCGACCGCGAGGCCGGCGTCGCGCATGGCGTCGCGCAGCTCGGCGGCCAGCTCGAACGGCAGGAGCGGGTCCTGGCGCCCGTGCGACTGCAACACCGGCATGCCGGCGCGCTCGGGCATGAGCGGCAGCCACTCGGGCCGGCAGATCATCACGCCCGACATCAGCATCAGCCCGGCCAGCTGACGCCGGCTGCGCATCGCCACGTCGCAGGCGAGCATGGCGCCCTGCGAGAAGCCGCCCAGCGCGACGCGCTCGCCCGACACGCCGAGCAGCGGCTCCAGCTCGTCGAGCATGGCCAGCACCTGCTCGCGCGCCTCGGTCAGCCCGGCCGGGACCTCGTCTGACAGCTCGCGCAGGCTGTCCTGCGTGACCCGCTCGAAGCGGCCCACGTCGATCATCCACCACGCCCGCCCGCCGCCCCACATGCCCGGCAAGGCCACCGGCGCGCCCGGGAACGCGAAGCGGATCGATCCGGTCGATCCGCGCGGCGCCAGCACCTGGGCCAGCGGGATCGAGATCGTCGGCCGGCGCGCCGAAGCCGTGCAGGAGGACCGCGACAGGTCCGTCGCCGCCTCCCGATCCATCGTTGCCGCCGACGATGCGGACAGCGAGTCCGCCGAGGTTGACCAGGCGCATGGCGCCTACGGTACCTCGAAGCGGACCGTCTGGCGCACCGTGGTCGTGCCCTCGCGGCGGCGCGGGAAGCTCAGCTCCTCCGCCTTGCCGCGCAGGCAGTCGCCGACCGCCGCGACCAGGCCGCGCGGGCCGCTCAGCTTCACGCTCGAGACGTCGCCGGCGCGACCGATCTGGAAGCTGACCGTCACGTCGCCGGTCTTCGCCGCCAGCTGCGCGCAGAGCTGCGCCGCCTCGCCGAAGGTCGCGGCCATCTCGGCCGCCAGCTCCTTCTTGCCGCGCGAGCCGCTCACCTTGAGGCCGCGCATGGTCACGCGGCGATCGCTCGGCACCGCCATGGGCGCGGCCGGCTCGGCCTTCTCGGCCGCACCGCCGGCTGCCTCGGTGTCCGGCCGCGCGCCGAGCGCGAGGCCGCGCGTCTTGACTCCGTCGTCGGGCGCAGCGCCCGGCGAATCGCCCTTGGCCCGCTCGGTCGGACGCCGGCTGGAGCCCCGGCGCGCCGGCCGCTCGCGCGCGGGTGGCGGGGGCGCCGTCGCCTCGGCCACGCGGGTGTCTTCGGCTGCCTCTGCCGCGGGAGGCGGCGCGGTGGCGCTGGTGTCGCCAGCGGTCGGCTCGCTGTGGCGGCCGGCCGACGACGTCGGCAGGGTCTCCTCGTCGTCGAACGCGGATGCACCGCCGGCCTCGGCGCGCCACGCCGCCGAGCGGTCGACCCGCCGGCTGCGCCCCGCGGCCAGGCTCCAGCGGGCCTGGTTGTGGGCCAGGAGGATCGTCACCGAGCCATCCTGGCCGGTGGTGACCGTGTCGTCACCGTAGACCGCGTCACCATCGCCGAGTGAGCGCTGTTCGGCGCCCTGGCGCGCGGCCTTCACCGCGCCCTTCGCCTCGACCACCTTGCCGGCCGGCTGATTCGCGGCCGTGTCCCCGCCCTTCTCGCCGCATCCGCCCGCGGCGAGCGCCAGCGCACCCAGCAGGACCAGCGGCTTCACGTCGGGAAACAGCATGGCTGGACTATACGCACGAGGCGCCGAGAAGAGCCAGGCGACCTCGATCCCCTTGCCGATCGCTACCATCGCGATCGCGCGGCGCATTCACCTGGGCCGGAGCTCGGCCAGCAGATCGGGCAGCGAGATTGTCGCGATGCAGACGCCCGAGTCGGAGAAACCGTAGGGCAGGATCAGGTGCTCGCCGTGGACCAGGGCGCCGCACGAGTACAGCACGTTCGGCACGTAGCCCTCGCGCTCGGTCGGCCCGGGCGTGAGCAGCGGCTCGGGCAGGTGAGCCACCACGCGGTGCGGATCCTCGAGATCCAGCAGGACGGCGCCGATCACGTAGCGTCTCATCGGCCCGACGCCGTGGGTGAGCACGAGCCAGCCGGCCTCGGTCTCGATCGGGGATCCGCAGTTGCCGATCTGCAGGAGCTCCCACGGCGCCGACGGCCGGTGCAGCTCGGTGGCGTCTTCCCAGCAGTGCACGTCGTCGGACACCGAGAGGTACAGGTTCTCGCGATCCTTGCGCGAGAGCATCACGTAGTTGCCGTCGATCTGCCGGGGGAACAGCGCCATGCCCTTGTTCTGGGCTGCGGAGCCGTGAAGCGTCGAGACGGCGAAGGAGACGAAGTCCTCGGTCTCGATGAGCTGCGGCAAGATCTCGAACCCGTCGAAGGCGGTGTAGGTCGCGTAGTAGCGGGTGGCGCCGTCCGGCTCGCGGAAGCGCACGAAGCGCGCGTCCTCCATGCCGCGAGACTCGTGCGGTCCGGCCGGAAAGATCACGCGCTCGTCGATCGCCGAGTCGCGGGCGAAGGTCACGGTGTAGCTCGAGGCGGCGAGCATGCGGATGATCTTGACGGTCTCGTAGATGATGGCGTGCGGCGGACCATTGTTCTCGAGCCTGACCAGCGAGCGCTCGAGCTCCTCCAGGCTGAACGGATCCGGCAGGCGATCGAGGATGTCTCCGGCGAGGCTGTTGCCGGCGCCCAGCTCGTTCAGCTTCTCCCGGAACTGGCGCCGGCCATACCCGACAGGCGAAGCCCGCTCGCCGTCGCCCAGCCAGGAGCTACAGCGGTCGAACGCCACGCTGCCGCCGGCGTCGACGACTCCCGAGCGGAACTCGATGGACGAGATGTGTCCCTCGCCCACCGCGCGCAGGCTCATGACGAAGCGCAGCTCGCCGACGCCGACCTCGCCCTGATCCGGCGCCGGGACGATGGAGGGATTGAACAGGGCCGCCCCCTCCACCGAGTACTCGTGGGTGAAGTAGGCCCCGATGAGCAGGCGGCGTTCGGGGCTCAGGTCCTCCGCCGCTCCGTCGATGTGATGGGCCACCAGACGGAAGTGGCGCTGGAGCAGCGCCTGGAAGTCGCGATGGCGGGACGAGAAGTCGGCCAGGATCTCCGCCAGGAGGCCCGCCACCTCCTCCTCGGGGATGGCGAGCACCCGCTGCATGAACACCCGCGCGCGCGAGTGGCCGCCCCCCAGCATCTCCTCGCCCGGCGCGAACGGCTTGGCGAGCACCCGGCGTGCATCCGGGGTGAGCCGGTGCTCCGACTGTCTGATCGCGAGGCGATCCACGCTCACCGCGCCTCGGGGCTCACGTCCGCCGGATGGTCGAGGCCATCGCCGGCGAGCTCGTGCATCTCGAGCAGCGACATCAGGAAGCAGACCGTGCTCTCGGCCCCCTGGTTCTGGTTGGCCTCGGTCGCGCCCAGCCCATCGCGACAGCCGCCGGTGGTGGAGTCGTAGAGCGCGACCCCCAGCCGGTTGCCGCCGAGGAACCAGGCGAAGGCCTCGCGCATCCGGCCGACGTAGTGCCGATCGCCGGTGGCGAGGTAGGCGCCGCGGAAGGCCAGCACGAAGGCCGCGGCGTCGATCGCCTGCTCGTCCGCGTGCGCCTTGGCGCCGCCGCGCTCGTGCCATCCCGCGTTGCCCACCAGGATCATGTCCCTGCCCGGAAAGCAGACCTCCTCGAGAAACTCGAGGCTCTCGCGGGCGACGCGCAGGCAGGACCGCTCGCCGGTCAGCGCGAAGGCCTTGAACAGCGCGAGCGGGATCATGGCGTTGTCGTAGGTCAGCGTCGGCTCGAACCAGCGCCAGCCGTCGCGGGCCTCGTCCTGATAGCGGGCGACGAGCTTCGCGGCCAGGCGGTCCAGGGTCGCCCGAGCAAGGCCGGCTCGCCCGTCCACGGTCAGGAAGCTGGCCAGGCCGAGGATTGTGGCTGCGGTGCCGCGGGGCCCGAGCTCCGCGGTCCGCGGCAGGGCGCGCTCGAACATCTCGCGCGACAGCCGCCGGTGCCCGTCGTCGGTGGCCAGGCGCACCGCCGTCCCCAGCGCCCACATCGCCCGTCCCAGGCAGTCGTCCGAGTCGACGCTCGGCTCGAAGGTGCGGTCGTAGCTCATGAGGTTCTTGAACCGGCCGTCGGCGCTCTGCGAGAGGTGCAGATAGGCGAGGTACGTGGTCACCAGCCGCCGGGCCTCGGGTGAGGTCTGCAGGCGCTCGGCGTCCAGCGCGACGATGAGCGCCCGCGCGTTGTCGTCGACGCAGTAGCCGGTCGTGCGCGCCGGAACGCTGAAGGTGGCGTGCTGGATGATGCCGGTGTCGTCGGTCATCCGGACGAGGTGATCGAGACGCAGCTCCGGAAGGCTGCTGGCCAGCGTGCGCCTGCGCACCGGAAGCCGGGACGGGGCGTTCGACATGAGCCTGTTGCCCAGCTCCAGATATGCCTGGCCGACGCGGGGCCAGATCATGGATCGGGTGAAGGCGTGGGCAGCCGCCCTGACGCGCTGGAGCTCGGTCGGGGATCGCAGGAGCAGGTCGAGCACCTCGGCCAGCGCGCGGCTGTCGCCGAACGGGAACAGAACGCCGCGGCCCTCGGCCAGGAGCTCCTGCGCGTGCCAGTAGGGCGTCGACACCGCCGCCGCGCCGGCGCCCATGGCATAGGACAGCGCGCCGCTGGTGACCTGCGCCTCGTTCTGGTAGGGGCTGACGAAGATGTCGGCGGCCTGCAGGTAGCTGCACAGCTCCTCGGTGGTGACGAACTGATCGCGAAACACGACGTGGTCGCGCACGCCGAGCTTCTCGGCCTCTCGCTCCAGCCCGTCCGGTACGCCTCGCCGTCCCTGCGGACGACCATCGGGTGGGTCGCGCCGACGACGAAGTAGACCAGGTCGGGATACTTCGCGGTCAGCGCGGGCAGCGCGCGGATCACGGTCTCGATGCCCTTGCTGGGGCCCAGCAGGCCGAAGGTCAGCAGCATCCGCTGACCCGGGATGCCGAACATCGCCTTGAGAGACTCCGGGTCGCGCGCATCCATCTCCGGAATGCCGTGCGGGATGACGTGCACGTTGCGCCCGCTCACGCCGTAGGAGCTGGCCAGGAGCTGCTCGGCGACCTTGCTCATGACCACGAGCGACGCGCACTGCCGGGCCATCTGCTGCACGATCGCGCGCTGCGATTCGGACGGCTCGCGGAGCACGGTGTGCAGGGTGGCCATGGCCGGAACTCGCAGCGCGGCCAGGAAGTCGAGGATGTAGACGCCGTCGTCGCCGCCGAAGATCCCGTGCTCGTGCTGGACCGAGACCAGTCGCACGTCGCTGTAGTTGACGAACTCGGCCGCGCGGGCGTAGTCGCCCTGCACCCCCTGGCGGATCTCGTACCTGACATCGTCCGGATAGTCGTACTGGCCGCCCGGATCGGTGACGGCCAGGCTCATGGGCAGGACTCGCTCACTCGCCGCCATCGCGCGCGACAGATCGCGCGTGAACGTGGCGATGCCGCAGCGCCGGGGCGGATACGTGCCCACAAAGGCCATCCGCACGCCGGAGCCGCCGGGGATGAGTCGAAGTGGTGAGCCGCCGTCGTCAGCGGAAGGCGAGGTGGAGGTGCCACCCATCAGCGCGGACCGCGGTCGTTTGCGGCGCGCGCGCGCGCCGTCGTGTCGGGGGCCAGGTTCCCGACAAAGAGCTTCGTTCCCATGATCGCTTCACTTTCCGGTGCGACCGGCGGCCAGCCACGACTCACGGTGAACGCCGCGCACCTGTGCTGCGTCCAGTCGTCGATGGCATCGATGGCGGAACGAACCTGGGCAACCATACCAGGCAGGGTTTTCCTGTCCAGCCTCGCCTGCCCTGCCTGCCCTACCAGCGCAGGACGATCTTGCCGGTGTTCTGGTTGCTCTCCATCCGGCGGTGAGCGTCGCGCACGTCGGTCATCGCCATCACCTGATCGATCACCGGCTCCAGGCGCCCGTCGGTCAGCAGCGGCACCACGTGGCGGGCGAATGCCTGGGTGAGGCGCGCCTTCTCCTCGAGCGGGCGCGTGCGCAGCACGGTGCCGAAGATCAGCGCCCGCTTGTTCAAGAGCTGCCCGAGCGGCAGCGTGCCGCTGGCGCCGCCCATGAGACCGATCACGGCGATTCGCCCGCGCGGGGCCAGGGCGCGCACGTTCTCCTCGAGATAGGCGCCGCCGACCGGGTCGAGCACCACGTCCGCGCCGCGCCCCGAGGTCAGCTCGAGCACGCGATCGGCGAAGCGCCCGTCTTTCTCGACCGCGATGCCGGCGGTCATGCCGAGCGCGCGGCACCGCTCCAGCTTGTCCGGCGAGCGCGCGGTGCCGATCGCCCGGGCGCCGGCCCGCGCGGCCAGCTGCACCGCCGCGGTGCCCACGCCGCTGCCGACCGCATGCACGAGCACGCTCTCGCCCATGGCCAGCGACGCCTGCCAGAACAGCGCGTCGTAGGCGGTCATGAACACCTCCGGCACGGCGGCCGCGGTCACCAGATCCAGCTCGTCGGGGACGCGGCACAGCATGCGCTCGTGGGCGGCCAGGTGGGTCGCCATCGCGCCACCCCCCGAGATGCCCATCACGCGATCGCCCTGGCGCAGGTCGATCGCGCCCGGACCCAGCTCGACGACGGTGCCGGAGAACTCCAGCCCCGGAATCTGCGCCGGCGCGCCGGGTGGCGCGGGGTACATGCCACGCCGCTGCAGGCAGTCGGCCCGGTTGAGCCCGGCGGCGGCGATCTCGACCAGCACCTCGCCGCCGCCCGGCACGGGGCGCTCCACCTCCTCGAGGTGCAGGACGTTGACGTCGCCGGCGCCGCGCAGGACGACCGCTCGCGACCTGGCCGCCATGGTCAGAAGTAGTAGCGAACGCCGATACCGGCGTCGAGGTCGACGTCGTCGTCGTTGTCGTCGTTGACGAGCTCGATGAGGATGGCCAGCTCGAAGAAGACGTCGACCGGCACGCGGTTGAAGTCGAGCGCGATCCCGAGCGGCGCGCGCACCGCGAAGTCCACCTCGTCGTCGTCCGGACCGTCGTCGTCGCCGACGAGGCGGCCTCCGATGCCGAAGTAGAGCGGCATCACGAACGGATCTGCCGTCACCAGCGTCACCGGATGCCACAGGAAGTCGATGTGCACCCCGAGGTCGTCGTCCTCGCGGAAGCGGTCGTACTCGCCGAGCGCGAAGTCCAGCGCGGTGGACTCGCTCAGGTAGTACTTGGCGCTCAGCCCGATTGGCTCGCCGATGATGAGTCCGATGCCGAAGGTCTTGTTGGCGGTGAAGGGCGTGCCGCCGGTGGGCCGCGGCCGTGCCTCGGCCCGCCCCGGAGACAAGGTCACCAGGAGACCGATCAAGACCAGCAAACCCGCGGCTCTTCCCGGACCACGGAGGCCGCGGCAGGGGTCGTCAGCTCGTTTCATGGACTGGCTCCCGTTCGACGGATCGGGTTCACAGTGCCCGGCCGCACACCGGCCGGCCCCCAGCGGCTTTGCAGCTTGCCCCAGTTTGCCGCGTCGCAGCAAGATGATACGCATACTGCCTTTGACTGGAATGCTCTACACTCGAACACTAGAATCCACGGGCCGTTCGATGTGGCCCCGGCCGGGCGCACCGCCTTTTTTGTCCTCCCAGCCAGCGGGGTCTCGTCTCGATGTTGTTCTGTCTTCGCGATCGCTTTCTCGCCTCTGTCTCTTGCCTAGCCTGGTCTGACTTGCCTGCGACCCGCCAGCGCACTCGCTCGCCTTCGGGGCCGAGCCTCCCGCCGCCGCCGTGGCCGGCGAAGAGCGTGCGTGGCGGCGAACGCGTGCTCGCGATCGGGCACTTCAGCGAGAGAGTCCCGCTGCCCCCGTGGAGCCGCAGCTCATGACCAATAACCTCTCCTTTCCGCCCGGTGCCGCCCGCCGACTCCGGCCGGTCGTCCAGGCCGCCATCATCCGCGCCTACAAGGTCATCGGCCTGGCGACGCTGACGGCGATCCTGGTCGGCCTGGTCTGCTTCCTGTCGGTCAACCTGTTCTACCTGGTCAACAGCAGCTGGGTTCGCCCGGTGGTCCTGTCCCCGACCCACGCGTCGGTGCTGAGCACCATGGCCACGCTGTCGTCGGAGAGCGCGCGGCGCGACGAGATCATCACCGAGCGCGAGGAGCTGCAGGCCGAGCAGGTCGGGCTCGATCGCGTCCTCGAGCTCAACAAGCAGCTGCAAGACGAGTTCGCCGTCGTCGCCCGTCCGGCCCCGCCCCGCTCCGCGACGGACTACCAGGCGCTCCTTGCCCGCCGCGCGTACAGCGAGATCGTGATCGACGGCGAGAAGGCGACCGCGCGCAAGAAGGTCATCCAGAGCCAGATCGAGCGGCTCGGCAGGTCGGCCGCCCGCTACGACAAGCTCATCGCCGATCTGCAGGGCTCGGCCTATATCCAGGCCACCGAGCGCAAGGTCACCGTCGCCTTCGTCCCGTACGAGAACCTCGACAACGTCCAGGTCGGCATGTCCATCTACGCGTGCCGCTGGGGCCTGGTGTGGTGCCGCGAGGTCGGGGCGGTCGGGCCCGCGCTCAAGGGCGAGGTCACCGACACGCACCCGCAGACCGGCAGCTCGCTGCGCGGGCTCATGGTCGAGATCCGCCTCGACGAAGAGGGGGCGGCCGAGGAGCAGGCCCTGTTCGTGGGCAAGCGGCCGTTCTGGATCCTGTAGCGGCGATCATGGCAGCGGGACGGCGCGGCTCACATCTCGCAGTGGTTGTTGCTACGGGTGCGCTGATCGCCGCCCCGGCCGCGCGCGCAGAGCCGCCGCCGGGCTGGGCCATCCCGGGGCCGGTCGAGCGCGCCCAGCCGGGCAAGCCGCTCGCCCCGTCGGCCCAGCCGCTCGCCCAGGCCCCGCCGGCCCAGCCGCTCGCCCAGGCGGCGCCCACGCCGACCGCCTCGCGCGAGGCGCCGTCGGGCGCCCGGCTGCCCGACATGACCGAGACCAGCGAGGTCGACGACGGCGAGGACGGCTGGACGCGCGGCAAGCTGTGGTCGCTGGGCGGCCTGGCCGGCCTGTACACCGGAGTGGGCGTGTGGGCCTACTTCGCCTGGTACAACGGCAAGCCGCGCAACCCGGGCTGGGAGTGGAACGGCGACGGCGCGTTCGGCGTCAACACCTACGCCGGCGGCTCCGACAAGCTCGGCCACTTCTACTCCACCCACGTCATCACGCGCTCCACGACCTCGCTGCTGCGCGCGGGGGGCTGGCGCAGGCTGCCGGCCAGCCTGATCTCCAGCGGCCTGGCCGCGGCGTACTTCACGCTGATCGAGGTGAAGGACGCCTACTACTACGAGTTCTCGACCGGCGACCTGATCGCCGATCTGGCCGGAGCCGGCCTCGGTGTGCTGATGGTCAACCGCCCGGAGATCGACCGGCTCATCGACTTCCGCGTCGACTACTGGCCGACCGCCGAGTACAGGGACGGCTTCAAGGACGGCGACGTCAACTTCGTCGAGGACTACTCCGGGCAGACCTACATGCTGGCGCTCCACCTGTCCGGCATCCCGAAGCTCACCGACTCGCGCTGGATGCGCTGGGGCCGCTACGTCGACCTGGTCAGCGGCTTCCAGAGCCTCAACTACAAGCCGGAGCCGATGGACCCGGAGGCGACCGAGAGCCAGCACCTCTTCTTCGGCGTGGCGCTCAACCTCCAGGGCGTGCTCGAGGACCTCTACGGCCAGCCGGCCGTGCGCGGGCGGGCGCGCACCAGCCACCGGGTCCTGCACTCGATCGCCGAGTACGTGAGCGTGCCGTACACGACCCTGCGCATCACCGAGGCCGAGCGATCGCAGGAGGACATGTGACCAGAGTCAGCGAGGCCGGCGCGACAGCCGACGCCCATCGCATCCTGTGCGTGGCCGGCGCGCGGCCCAACTTCGTCAAGATCGCCCCGATCATGCGCAGCCTGGCCGCCAGCGACCGGTTCCGAGCCGCTCCTGGTCCACACCGGCCAGCACTACGACGCCAAGCTGTCGCGGGTCTTCTTCGAGGACCTCGGCATCCCGGCCCCGGACATCTCGCTCGAGGTCGGCTCCGGCACGCACGCGCAGCAGACCGCGGAGATCATGCGCCGGTTCGAGGGCGTGGTGGAGGCGGAGCAGCCGCAGCTGGTCCTGGTGGTGGGCGACGTGAACTCGACGGTGGCCTGCGCCCTGGTCGCCAGCAAGACCGTGCTCGCGCGGCCGTTCGACTGGTCGCACCAGCGCGGTCGGCGGCGGCCGCTGTCGGTCCACGTCGAGGCGGGACTGCGCAGCAACGACGACGACATGCCGGAGGAGATCAACCGGCGCCTGACCGACTCGGTCTCGGATCTCCTGTTCGTCTCCGAGCCGTCCGGGCGTGGAGAACCTGCGGCGCGAGGGCGTCGATCCGTCGCGCATCCACTTCGTCGGCAACGTCATGATCGACACGCTGCTGGCCGCGCGCGAGCGCGCCATGCAGTCGGACATCCTCGAGCGGCTCGGCTTCGAGCCCGGCGGCTACTGCCTGGTCACCCTGCACCGGCCCAGCAACGTGGACGACCCGGTTCAGCTGCGGCCAGCTGGCCGAAGTCCTGGACGGCATCGCCGAGCACATGCCGCTACGTCTTCCCGGTCCACCCGCGGACCCGCGCGCGCATCGAGGCCACCGGGCTGCGCCTGCACCCGGAGCGCTGGCGCCTGATCGAGCCGGTCGGCTACCTCGAGTTCCTGCGCCTGATGAGCGCCGCGCGCCTGGTCTGCACCGACTCGGGCGGCGTCCAGGAGGAGACCACCATCCTCGGCGTCCGCTGCCTCACCCTGCGCGAGAACACCGAGCGCCCGGTCACCATCACCGAGGGCACCAACATCCTGGCCGGCACCCGCCGCGAGACAATCTGGCCGGCCTTCGAGCGCGCCATGGCCGAGCCGTGCGGCAAGCGCCAGCCGGAGCTGATGGGACGGCCAGGCCGCCCCCCGCATCACGGCGGCCCTGGCCGCGGCCTGCACGAGATGTGACGTCGCCGCGCGGCTACCCGCCGTGCGTGTGGCGGTACTCGTCGTAGCGCCCGCCGACCAGGCCGACCAGGAGGCCGGCGCCGTAGCAGACCCAGCGCGCGCCGCTGACCATCCAGTGTCGTCCGACGGCCAGCCCGGCCGCGGCCTGCAGCGCGCCCGCTGACCAGGCGGTAGGCGGCGATGCCGGCGATCATCGGGATCGCGACCGGCGCCGGGCGCAGCTCGCGGTGGATGAAGGCATTGGTGGTGCCGGTGCGGTACGCGCGCTGGCAGATCCAGGCCGCCGTCATCCGGCTGGCCGGCACCGCCTCGAGCACCTCGGCCCGGTCGGCCCACACGATGCGGAAGCCGGCCCGGTGCACGCGGCGCGAGAACAGCGCGTCGCTGCCCCCGGTCATCGTCATGCGCTCGTCGAAGTGCGGGCGCACGCGGTCGAAGACCTCGGCGCGGAACAGGACGTTGTTGGTGAAGGCGCGGTTGCGGCGCGTGCCGGTCGCGAAGCGCGGGCGCTGGAACAGGCGCCCGCGCACGGCCCAGGCCGGCACCTCGCCGGCGAAGCGCGGCACCACCGGGCCGGTGACCACGTCGGCGTGGTGGGCGGCCTGGACGCGCACGAGCTCGGTCAGCCAACCGGGCGATGGCTCCTCGTCGTCGTCGATGAAACCTACCCAGTCGGCCGCCGGGCGCGCCACCTCCACGCAGCGGTTGCGAGCGAACGGGATGCCGCGGCGCGGCTCGATCGCGTACTCGAGCGGCCAGGGCAGCTCGGCGCGCGCCTCGTCGCACACCGGCCGCGCGCTGCCCGTCTCGTCGTTGTCAACAACGATCACGCGCAGCGCCGGCGGCGGGCCGTCGAACGACTGCGCCGCCAGCGCCCGCAGCGCCCGGCGCAGGCCCTCGGGCCGGCGGTACGTGATGATGCAGACGGCGATGCGCATCCGGGCGGCGACGGTCAGCGCGTGATGTACGCGTGGCTCTTGGCCCAGCTGGGCACGTCGCGGCCGATCAGCTCGAACAGCTTCTGGTTCTCCGGCCCGTAGACCTCGTACAGCCGCTCGATGGCGAGGCTCGCCGGCCGCTTCTTCTCGCTGCGGATGCCGAGCAGGCGCTCGGCGCCGGCCACGAAGCGCGCCGTCGCGTGCTTGCCGACCGGCAGAAGCTGCACGAGCTTGAGGCCGAAGCTGGACAGGCGGCCGTGGTTGTAGCGCTTCTCCAGCCCGGCGAAGGCGAAGCCCGGGTCGACGCCGAGGAAGCTGCACACGCGCTGCAGGGTCGGAAGCGGCCGCGCCACGACGTCGTCCTCGTAGATGAGGACCAGCATCTTCGCCGGATCGTAGAACTGGCGATACGCGGCCAGGTGCCGGTGGTAGTAGCCGTAGCGGATGTACGCGCGGTCCTCCTCGATGAAGCGCGGCACCGCCTCGTCCAGATCGACGTCGGCCGCGAGGTAGCCGACCCGGATGTGGTGGTTGATGGCCGAGATCGCGCGCTCGACCGGGTTGCGCAGGATCGCGACCAGCTTCGCGTCTGGAAGCAGATCGTGGATCTTGCGCGGCAGGACCAGCGGATCGGTCGGATCCGACATGAGGTAGTTGGGCGTCTTCTCGCCGATGGCGGTCTCGCCGCGCGCGCCCTCGAAGTGAGTCGCGTACCAGTCCGGGCCCCTGGCGTGGTTGTCGGCCCGATCGAAGTAGTGAACCTCGTAGTCGGGCATGAAGATGTCGGGATGCTGATTGAGCATGTTCAGCATCCACCTGGTCCCGGCCTTCTGCGTTCCGATGATCAGGAAGTTGGGAAGGGTCATGAGTGCGTCCGACGATACTCGTCGAACCGCCCGCCGAACAGGCCCACCAGCATGCCGGCGCCGTAGCAGATCTGGCGCACGCCGGAGACCGCGTGATGGCGCCCGAACGGCCATCCGCCCGCGGTCACGGCGGTGCCCCTGAGGAGGCGATAGAACGCGAACGGCACCACCCTGGCCGCCGCGGCCGGCAGTGAACGCAGATCGCGAGCGATGAAGCCGTTGGTGATGCCGATGCGATAGGCGCGACGGTAGACCCAGCCGCGCCGTGACCCGGCTCATCGGCACCGACTCGAACACCTCCGCCTCGTCGGCCCACACGATGCGGTAGCCGGCGCGGTGCACGCGGTGCGAGAAGTGGGTGTCGCTGCCGCCGGTCGAAACGCATGCGCTCGTCGAAGTGCGGACGCACCTGGTCGAAGATCTCGGCGCGGAAGAGCACGTTGCCGGTGAAGGCGCGGTCGCGGCGCGGTGCCGGTCGGGTAGCGCTGGCGATCGAAGAGCCGGCTCCTTGGCCGCCCAGTCCGGCACCTCCCCGCGCGAAGCGCGGCCGCACCGGCCCGGTCACCACGTCCGCGCCGTGCGCCGCCTGCACCCGGAGCAGCTCGGCCAGCCACGTCGCCAGCCGGCTCCTCGTCATCGTCGAGGAAGGCGATCCAGTCGGCTTCCGGGCGGGCGACGGCCACGCCTCGATTGCGCGCGAACGGGATGCCCTGCCGCGACTCGACGACATAGTCGAGCGGCCACGGCATCGCGGCGCGCATCGCGTCGCAAGCCGCGCGCGCGCTGCCCTCCTCGTCGTTGTCCACGACGATCGACGCGCACGGCCGGAGGCTCACCGTCGAACACCTGCGCGGCCACGCCGGCGAGGGCGCGGCGCAGCCCAGTCAGGGCGGCGATAGCTGATGATGCAGACGGCGATCCGCATGTTGGTCGTCCCAGGCGGCCAGCCGGGCATCCGCGATTCGCCGGGACATGCGCCCAGCGATGGCCATCGCGGTTTGTCGGCTCGTTTCTAGCATATGGTCCTCCGGTTGACCGGGTCCGCGCGCCGCTGCTAGAACCGGGCGGCCCACGATCTCGAACCGGCGTGACATGACTGCGACGGGTGCCGAAAAGCAGACGGGTTGGCGGAGGGTCGCGGCACCGCAGCGGCTCGCGATCGCGTTCGTGGTCGGGCTGGTCGCGCTCTGCATCCAGAACGTCTACTGGCTGGTGCGCAACCAGACCGAGCTCTCGTGCCAGCAGCGTGTCTGTGTCCGGCCGCGCCCGCTCTACCTGGTCGCGTCGCAGAATCGCAAGTCCCGCGGGCTCGCGATCTACCATCTGCTCAACCAGAGGATCCCGGACGCCACGGTGACCGTTCCGCCGTGGATGAGGACACACGCGTGGTACCTCGAGCACCTGGCCAACGTGCGGGTCCAGATCGCCCCGGAGCCGCTGATGATCGCTCCGGGGCACACGAAACGGCTGAAGAAGCTCGCCGCGGAGCGCGATCGCGTGGAGCGACGCGGCGGGCGCGGAGGACCCAGGCACCCCTATCAGCCCATACACTTCGTCTTCGACAAGAGCTCGACCGACTACGTCATCGCCGAGACCGGAGGCATCGAGGACCCTCTCTTCCTGCTGCCGCGCTCCGAATACGATCGGATCGCCAGGAGGTGACAGGCGAGTGAGCCAAGCCGTCCTCTATCTGGCTCTGCACGTCCTCGGCACCGCCGTCTGCTTCGCCGTCGGCCCGCGGCGCGCACCGGCGCTCTGCTGCGCGCTCGGGTTCCCGATCGGACTGGCGGTCACCGTCCTGCTGGCGCTGCCCATCCTCCTCGTCGGGCTCCCGGGCGCGTTCTGGCTGCTGATGGCCCTCATGGTGGCCGTGTTCGCCGCCGCGGCGATTCGCGCCGCTCGCCGCGGCATCGACCGCCGGGCCATCGTGATCGCGTGCTGGTGGACCGCGATCTTCGCCGTCGCATGTCCGGCGATCACGCACTTCAACCTCTCGTTCACGTCCATCGACTCGCACCGGCTGCTCGTCCTTGGGATGGTGGTCGCCAATGACGGCGCGCTGGATCCTCGCGTGTTCGCCCAGATGGACCGATGGGGCGTGTTTCACGTCATCGCGCACTCGCTGGTCGGGTTCGCGCGGCGGGACTATCTCTACGCCCTGCCGTTCGCCCTCGGCGTCACCTTCATTCCGGTGTTCGCACTCGCCCTCTCGCACGCCCTGGGCACCGTCGGCGCCTCGATCCCGCGCCGCTCGCTCCTGGTGGGCCTGGTCACCGCCAGCCTGTTCACCATCGGCATGGTTGACCACCACATGCTTTACATCCACACGAACCTCGGTTCGGCGGTCTACCTGTTCGGCTTCGTCGTGCTGTTCTGGATCGCCGAGATCGAACGCGACACGTCCTGGCTGCCGCTCGCCTTCATCTCGCTGATCGCCTTCGCGTTGCAGCGGCCCGAGACACCGATGGTCGCGGTGCTCTTCCTGGCCCTCATCGTGAGTCAGAGCGAGCTGTCTCCGCGTGGGATACGGATCGGGCTGGTCGTCTTCACCGTCATCGTCGCGGGCTGGTTCGAGCTCATCGCCAGCCACGTCTCCGCGGACAGCCTCAAGATCACCCCGACCCGCGTCCGCGCCGTGGTGGCGCTGCTGGTCGCGTTCCTGCTCTGGTCGCTCGCGTCCAGGCGACCGCTCCTCCGCCGCATCGATCGCTTCATGCCGGCCATCGTCGCAGCCGGCGGTGCGGTCGCCATCGCGGCCGCGTTCGCGACCAGGCCGGAGCTCATGCTCCTCTCGGTCGAGCACTGGGTCTCGAACCTCCTGGAGCAGCCGCTGTGGGGCTGGAGCTGGGCGATCCTCCCCGTCCTGATCCTGTTCAGCCTGCTGGTCGAGCCGCCTCGATTCCGGCAGGCGTTCGCCGTCGGGATTCCGGTCTCGCTCGCGTTCGTGCTGCTGCTCTCCTACTACGTGGGCAGGCCGTATCGCATCGGGCTGGGCGACTCGGCGAACCGCATGACGATCCACTTCCTGCCGCTCATCTGCTTCTACCTCGCGATCAAGCTCCTGCCCGCTCTAGCGAGAGCGAAGCCTGCCGACGACGACGACGTTCCAGGCCAGGCGGCGGGCCAGCTGTCCGACCATCAGCTTGTCGAGCGCCGGGTTGACGGCTGAGGCCAGGCGCGACAGCGCAGCCGACAGCCTCTCCGGCAGCGGTTGCGTCTCGGCGAACGGGGTCGTCAGCACGCCCTGCGGGAAGCTCTCGACGGCGTAGCCGGCGCGATCGAACAGCGCGGTCAGCTCCGACTCCGTGAACTCGATCTGGTCGCTCGAGTAGTCCTTGTCCACGCGCTTGCGCACCCATCGCAGCGCGCTGATGGCCGGATTCCCGCGCTGCGGTTCGTTGGCGACCACGACTCCTGCCGGCGTGAGGAGATTACCCAGCTCCACCAGCACGTCGGCGGCGTCCGGGATGTGGTGGAGCACGCCCACCATCAGGATCACGTCGAAGCGCCGCGAGGGCGAGAAGTCCTTGATGTTGGCGCAGACGAACTCTCGGTCGGGCCCGCCGTTGTGCTCCTCTGCGTACCGGATGAGCTCGCCCGAATAATCGACTCCGGTGTAGCTGTCATAGGAGCCGTCGAGGTAGCTCGCGGTGAACCCCGCCCCGCAGCCGACCTCGAGGACATGGCCCAGGCGCCCGCCCAGCGTCTTGACCGTTTGACGGAGCCTGAGCTCGCGCGCGACACGCGAGCTCTCGCGCAGGTCCTTCTTCGCGTAGCTGAGCGCGATGCGATCGAACAGCGCGCGATCGTGCTCCTCGGTGGCGGACCTGTGCTCCATGGCGCCGAGTCTGCCCCAGCCAACGTCGGACATCCAGCGCTTGTGTCGAGCCCGGGCCTCCACAATAATGCGCTTCCCATGACCGGCCCTCGGCTGGGTCAACCAGTTGTCCCTCCAGCGGATCCGGCTCGTCATGAGGGAGATGCGCCCCCATGCGAAAACCAGGCACGCACTGACATGACCCGAGCTGGTACGCCCCAGGACTTCGCCGTCATCGTACCCTGCTTCAACGAGGAGGGTATCATCCGCGAGACCATCGCCGAGCTGCGGCGGGTCTTCGCCGGCGCCCGCAACTGGGAGCTGGTCGTCGTGAACGATGGATCGAGCGACGGATCGCGGCAGATCCTCGACGAGCTGGCCGGCCAGTTCCCGGAGCTCGAGGTTGTCCATCACGAGCGCAACCGAGGCTACGGCGCGGCGCTCAAGACCGGCATCCGGCGGGCCTCGGCCGAGTACATCGTGATCACCGACGCCGACGGCACGTATCCCAACGAGCGATTGCCAGAGCTGCTCGAGATCGCCAGAGACGCGGACATGGTGGTGGGCGCCCGAACGGCGGCGGACGTGCAGTACCCGATCATCCGCAAGATCCCGAAGGCGTTCCTGCGCCGCTACGCCTCGTGGCTGGCCGGCCAGACAATCCCGGACATCAACAGCGGGATGCGCGTGTTTCGCAAGAGCGTGGCGGAGCGCTTCTTCAAGGTGCTGCCGGACACGTTCAGCTTCACGATCACGATCACGCTCTCGATGCTCACCAACCGCTACGACGTGCGGTTCGTGCCGATCGGGTACAAGACGAGGGTCGGCAAGTCCAAGATCAAGCCGATCCGGGACACGCTTCGCTTCTGCCAGCTGCTCGTGCGAACCGGAATGTACTTCGCGCCGCTCAGGGTGCTCCTGCCGCTCATCGCGCTGCTCGCGCTGACGTTCTCGGTCAGCATCGGCTATGACGTGCTGGTGCTGGAAGACCTGACGGAGAAATCGCTGATTCTCCTGATGTTCGCCATGAACACGGCGATCTTCGCCCTCCTGGCCGACATGATCGACAAGCGGAGCCCGTGATGAACCAGTCGTCGGCCGACAAGCTGCCGCACGAGCGTGAGCACGTTGACGCTCTGCAGCGGATGCAGCTGCTCCGCAGCTACTACGGGTGGGTGCTCGAGCTGGTGCGACCCTACGTCGGCCGGCGGATCCTCGACGCCGGCTGCGGCATCGGCAACTTCACCGCCCTGCTCGAGGAGCTGGCCGAGTACGTGCTCGCTGTCGATCTCAGCCAGGAGAACCTCAAGCTGCTGGAGACGAGGTTCGCCGGCTCGCGCGTGGTGGAGATCGCCGCCTACGATCTCGACGCCGACATGGAGATCGTGGCGCGCAAGAAGATCGACACGATCGTGTGCCTCGACGTGCTCGAGCACGTGGCCGACGACGTCGCCCTGCTGGAGCGGTTTCGCGACATCATCGCGCCGGGCGGCCATCTGCTGCTCAAGGTCCCGGCGTGCCCGTGGCTGTACGGATCGGTGGACGAGGCCTCCGGCCATCACCGGCGCTACACGCCGCAGCAGCTGCGCGAGCGCGCCCTGGAGGCGGGCTGGGAGCCGGTCTCGGCCCACTACATGAACCTGGCGGGTGTCCTGCCCTACTGGGTCAAGAGCCGCATGGCCCGGCGAGAGAGCACCTTCTCGCGCACCTTCAAGCCGTGGCAGCTCAAGGCGATCGACGGGATCGTCCCGATGCTGAGGCTGGTTCGACCGCCTCGCGGGTCCGCCGGTCGGTCTCTCCGCGGTGCTGGTGGCACGGAAACCGGTTTGACGGCGCGGGGCAAGCAGCTGGTCGGTGGTGCGTTCGTCGCCGTTCTCGTGGCCCTGATCGGCCACAACGCGTACTGGACGGTTCGCAACCGACGGGAGATGAGCTGCGGCTACGTGCCCTGTGTCCAGCCCCGCGGCATTGCCGGGGTCGCCGAGGCGGACGAGCACCCGGTCGTGGCCGGCCGGATCTCGAACTACCACTTTCTGGCCGAACGCATCGGCGGGGCGACCGTGACGGTGCCGGCCTGGATGACGACCCAGGAACAGCTCTGGCACCTCCAGCGCGTGGCGCGCCTCCACGTCGTGGTGAGCCAGACGCCGCTCGAGATCGCGCCAGACAAGGTGCGGGGACTGACTTCCGGCCCACGCACGCCACGCCGCTGGCTGCGCCAGCGCAGGCGGGGCAAGGGGGACATATGGAAGGCCTTCCATGTCCGCTTCGATCGCAGCGCGACCCGCTACGTGATGGCCGAGACCCCTGAGCCAACCGGCCCGCTGTTCTTGCTCCCCGAGTCTCAGTACCTCGCGGCGGCGGCCAGGCCGTGAGCCAGTCGGTCCTCTTCCTCGCCCTTCATCTCGTGGGCCTGCTGGTCTGCCTGGCGATCGGGCCCTGGCGGCGTCCTGCGCTGTGCAGCGCCCTCGCCTTTCCGGTCGGGCTCGCGGTCGTGGTCCTGCTCGCGCTGCTGCTGCTGATGGTCGGCGTGCCCTACAGCGGCTGGACGCTCGGCGGTGCGGCGGCCGCCGCGGTCGCGGCGTCGATCATCTCGATCCGGCGGCGCGACGTGAGCCGCAGAACCATGGCGGTATGCGCGGCGTGGACGGTGGCGTTCGCGGCCGTGGTCGTGCCGCTCACCAACGTTGACCTCGTGGTGATGTCCAACGACTCACACATCTTCGTCATGCTCGGCAAGGTGATCGGCTGGGACGGCGAGCTGGCACCGGACGTGTTCGCCCAGCTCGATCACTGGGGCGTCTTCCAGATCGTGGCCCAGTCGATGACGGAGCTCACGCGGCAGGACTTTCTCTACTCCCTGCCGCTCGTGCTGGGCCTCTCGTTCATCCCGGTCTTCTCGCTGACCCTCGGGCAGGCGCTCGCCGCGCCTGGCGCGACCCGATGGCGCCGCGTCGCCGTGGTGGCGCTGGTGACCGCGGCGCTGTTCACCATCAACATGGTCGGCAGCCACCTCTTCTATCTCCACACAAACCTGTCTGCAGCGGTCTACCTGACCATCTTCGCCGTGCTCTTCTGGCTGGGCGAGACCGAGGGGGACGCGACCTATGTCCCGGTCGCGTTCATCAGCCTGGCCGCGTTCGCCCTGCAGCGCACCGAGACTCCTCTGGCAGCGCTCCTCTTCCTGCCCCTGACCGTGCTCGGCAGCAGCCAGCTGCCGCGCCGCTCCATCACCGTGTGGCTGGGAGTCTTCACGGCCGTGGTGGGTCTCTGGTACGAGGCGCTGGCACAGAACCTCTCGGCCGTTCCCGGGTTTCTGACCCCGACCCGCTGCCGGCTGGTCTGGGTGGCGCTCCTTGTCTTCTACGGCTGGTGGCTGGCGTCTAACCGGCGCCCGATCGCGCGCATCAACCGGTGGATGCCGGCGATCGTCGCCGGGCTTGTCGCCCTGGCGCTGGCCGCCACCTTCATCGCCAAGCCCGGTCACATGGCGACGTCGGCGGCCATCTGGGCGCGGACGCTGCTCGGACTGCCCTTCTGGGGTCAGGCCTGGTACGCCATCGTCGCGCTGGTCCTGCTCGGCCTGCTGATGCCGGCGCCCCGGTTCCGCCAGGTCTTCGTCATCGGCATACCGGTCAGCTTCGCGTTCATCTTGATCCTCGCCGTGGGCCGTATCCCGTACCGCGGCTACGTCGATGACTCGGCCAATCGCATGACGCTCCACGCCCTGCCGCTCATCTTCTGGTACCTGGGCCTCAAGGCGAAGGCGCTCCTCGACGGCGGCGGCGGTCGAGAAGCGGCCGGCTGAGCGGAGCGCCTGTCAGACGCCGGCGGGCTTGCGCGCCGCGAACACCGGCTCGCCGGTGTGGATGCCGTAGCGAACCTGGTCCTCGGGTGAGAAGCGGTCGGCCGGGTACTCGGTCGTCAGATCGAAGCCGGCCGCGCGCACGCGGTCGGGAAAATCCAGGCCGTACACGCGCAGGTGATCGCTCTGGCCGAAGTGCTTGGTGCGCTCCTCCGGCGACGTGATGGTGGGATCCTCGTAGGTGGTCGGTATCTCGCGCACCGGCACCATGATGACCGCCAGACCGCCGGGGGCCAGGACCCGGAACAGCTCGCGCAGCGCCTTGCCGTCATCCGGCACGTGCTCGAGCACGTGGCTGCAATAGACCATGTCGAAGCTGGCATCCGCATACGGCAGCTGCTGGATGTTGACCCCCTCGTCCGGCTTCTCCGGATCGTAGGTCGCGGTGGTGTAGGAGATCAGCTTGTACTTCTTGATCCGCTGCCGGAGCCCCGCCTCGGGCGCGAAGTGCAGGAGGCGCGTCGGCTTGCGCAGCAGCTCGGTCTGGTTCTGTAGATACAGCCAGATCATCCGGTGTCGCTCGTAGGCGCCGCACGTCGTGCAGCGCGCGAACTTGCGGCGTCCCTTGGGGGCAAACGCGGCCAGCTCGGTCATGCACACCGGGCAGAGCTTCCGCTTCTCGAGCTGCGCGACGCTCTCGCGCAGCGCGGCGACCTCCTGCTTGACCTGGCGCAGCTCTTCTTGCACGTCGAGCGGCGCCTGCTGGATGCCATTTGTGGACCGGAATCGCGACAGCAGCCTCTCCAGCATCATCACGGGCATTCATCCCGCTAGCATCCATTCACGCCTTCAGCAATGGGATGCGTCGGGCAAGTTGCGCCGGCCGCCACCTCACGGAGAAGCCGCTGCGGGAGTGGCGACCAGGCGCACGTCGTCGAATGTCACATCCGCGGTGCCCGGGTTGCGCAGGACGATGTGAAGCTCGGTTCCCTTTCGGACGGATGAGAGCTGTTTAGTGACCTCGACACGCTGCCACGTGCCGCTGGCGGCGATCGAACCCTGATCGATCGTGCGCTTGGTTCCGGGCTGCTTGATCTGGAGCTCGATCTGGGCCCCCGGGGCCGCCGCGCTGGCGAGCACCTCGGCGCGCAGCTCCAGGCCCCCGCCGGTGAGCTTGTCGGGGAGAACGACCGTCTGACTCAGTGACTGCGGGGACGGTGACCTGGTCAGCATCGCGGCGCGTTCGCCCGTGACCAGCCCGACTGCCATCCCCAGCCAGGATCCCTCGACCTTCCAGTTGACGGGCATCGCGGTCTTCTTGTCCCACCGATCGAATCCGCCGTTGGCCACGAGGTTCGGGCCTGCCGAGAGCTCCTGACGCAGCGCCGGCGGCGCCGGAGCGACCTCCATGACGCGGAACGAGAACCGCGGCGGATCGCGCCGCAGGTGCTCCTCGAGGGTGCGCTTGCCGTACGGCCACGTCCGCCTCTCGTAGCTGAGACCGACGACGTCCGGTTGCTTGGTCCGCAGCTCGGTCAGGCACCTGATCAGAAAAGCCGGAAGGTTGCGGCGTACGCCGTGATCGAGGCGATAGGCCTTGCCCAGGAACGCGAACGCCTCGCCGAGGTTGACCACCCGGGAGGTGCCGTCGGCGTTGTGGGCGAGAAAGCGCCTGTGATTTACCTGTCGCTTGGGCTTGGCCTTGGGCGCATACATCGTCCACGGCTCGACCGGCCATTGCCAGCGGATCACCTTGCGGTAGGTCGTGTACTGGAGGAACAGGATCGCGATGGCCACCGCGATCGCGAACTGGTGGCCGTGCAGCCGGAAGCGCCACCGGGACGTCGGGCGCGTCTCCGGTGCCAGAGCGACATCGCCCTTCTCGGCGCCGGGCGGTTCGGCCGGTCCGGCGCCCGCCCGTGCCTTCAGCCACGGCCAGCGCGAGCGACTCGGCAGGAAGAAGATGGCCGGGATCAGCATCGCGTCGAGGAAGCGAACGTCCTGGCCGAGCCAGATCCCGAGGTGGAGGAAGGCCACGCACGCCGGGAGGACTCGCCGGAGGCGCGGCGACACAAGCACCCACGCGTACGAGAGCTCGACGAGGAGAGCAACGAACCCGGCGATCGTGAACAGGATGACGGGTATGTCGTAGAACCGGAGCGCGAGGTCGATGTCGAAGTCGGTCAGGTTGACGTTGTCCCGCAGCATGTAGTTGCGAAGGCTGCGTCCATCGAACCAGAAGATTCCGCCCTCGATCAGCTTGGACATGCCGAGCTGCAGGTAGGGCAGCGCGGCGGCGGCGTAACAGGCCCAGGCCCCCCATCGGTAGCGCTCGCCGCGAGCCGGCGGCGTCTGTCGAGGTCGCCGGAGCCAGCGGCGCCACCGCGCCTGCAGCCAGCGCGCGTCGATCGACCAGGCATCGGCGCAGGGCAGAAAGCAGAGCACGACGAGCACGTAGAACCCGAGGTAGCCCTCGTGGAACTCCTTGCCGAAGCTGCGCAGCAGCGCCGCGAACAGGAAGTACGACACGGCGGCCAGCGGCAGGGTCACCCGCGTCGCGCAGCCGACCAGCGCGAGCGCCAGCGAGACGAACACGAACAAGGTCAGCGCCTGCAGCCGCCCCTCGCTCGACAGGAACCAGTCGAACAGCCCGCGGCCGAGCAGGCTCAGGTGACCGGGCGGCCGGAACCACTCGGTCCCCATCGCCGCCTGACTGGCCAGCTCCTCCGTCGGGATGTACAGCAGGAGCACCGCGCACGCGACGATCCGGATGAAGGCGAGATCGACGGCGGTGGCCGGCGGGAGGCAGCGCCGCTCGAAGGCCTCGCGCAGCCGTGGCACGAGCAGCATCGCCACGAGCGCTGCGAGGCCGGCCCAGCAGATGACCGAGTAGAGATCTTGCAGGAGGTTTGCCAGCATCGGGAACCCAGGCGAACGAGGTCAGCAGGCGGACAGAGCGGCCATCATATCCGCAAGGCGAGCTTCCAGATCGCGAAGGCCCGCAGCAGGATCGCGCCGAGGACGAAGGCGATCGCGGTGGCCACGGCGGCGCCCAGAGCCCCCCACATCGAGACGAACAGCACGTTGGCCGCCGCGTTGGCGGCCAGAATGGCGATCATCAGCCACGCCTGCCAGCCGGGCATTCCGGCGTACAGCAGGATGGGCAGAAAGGGTCCATAGCCGGCGCTCGCCACGATGCCGGCCATGAGCAGCGCGAAGTAGACGGAGCTGTGGGCCAGCTCCGGGTCGGAGGTGACGAGCGGAACGAGGAGCGCATAGCAGGCCACGGCCAGCGCGCCCACGCCGATCGAGCCCAGGTAGGTGCGGTTGCGTCCCCGACGGATCGTCGCGAGCAGCTCGCCGGTCCGGCCCTCGGCCCACAGCTTGACGACCACCGGCGCGTAGTTGGTCCTCAGCACGACGAGGATCTGGTACAGGCCCTCCGCCAGGATCGAAGCGAAGCTGTACGCGCCCACGATCCGGTCGGCGGCGAAGTAGCCCAGGATGAGGACGTCGATGCGCGTGTTGAGCACCGTGAGCATGCCGCTCATGAAGCCCTTGATGCCGAAGCGCAGATGCTCCCAGATCCATCGCCGCAGCTGCGCGCGGCTCACGCGCCCGAGCTGGCCCGCGACCGGCACCAGCGAGAGCAGGAAGGTGGCGGCCTCGCCGAGGGTCAGGATGGCCGGCAGCGCGCCGCTCTCCACATCGAGGGCCGCGCAGGCGATGAAGGCGGCCAGCATGAACACGAGCCGCCCGCCGAACAGGATCGCGTACCAGCGCATTCTCTGCAGCGCGTTGAGACAGCCGAGCGTGACCTTCGACAGCGCGAAGAAGAGCACGCCGGGCGCCGCGTAGCGAATGCCGCGCCCGACCTCGTCGCTGCCCAGCAGGCGACCGACCGGCTCGGCGAGGACCCAGAGCAGCGCGGTGAACACGATCGCGACGGCGCCGGTCGCGATCAGCGCGGTGGTGACGATGGCCACGCGCTCGTGCGCGTTCTCGGCAGGCGCCGCGTAGCGCAGCACCGAGTAGTGAAAACCCAGCGCCGCGAGCTGCGAGAACAGGACGTACGCGGCATAGACCTGGTTGAAGACGCCCAGCGCGGCCGCCCCGTACACCACGCTCACGAGGTAGTTGAGCAGGATGCCGACAGCGCCCGCGACGCCGAGGCCGGCGACGTTCCAGAGCACGTCGCGCGAGAACGCGCGGCCGTCCGCCGACGAGGTCGAGGTCATGGGGCCCCCGAGTCTATGCCACGTCGATGAACCGCCACTGGCGCCGGCGCGGCCTCGGATTTCCGTGGCGGCTCTGACGCCGACGTCCGCGATCGAGGCAGCGAGCACGAGCACCCCAGGGCGGTGTCCAGCAACGGCGTCACGAAAATGACAGTTTATTCCATGTAGTTAGAGGCACATGACGAACATCCCTCGCTGTTGGCCGGAGCGATGCAGAGGGTACAGTACGCCGGTGGAATCGCCCCGTCCCGAGATCGTCGAGTTCACGCTGCACGGGCATCAGGTCACGCTGCACCTGCCCGATCCGACCGACCTCATCCAGAAGAAGATCATCGAGCGTCAGGGGTTCTACGAGCCGACCCTGCTGGAAGACTTTCGCGCTCGCGTGCACCAGGGCGAGCTGTGCATCGACGTCGGCGCCCACCTCGGCAATCACACCGTCTTTCTCGCCAAGGTCTGCGGCGCGCGAGTGTTCGCGTTCGAGCCGCAGCGGGACATGTTCGACGCGCTCAGGCGCAACGTCGAGGCGAACCAGCTCGACGAGCTGGTGACGGCGTTCAACGTCGCTCTCGGCGAGCGACCGGGTCACGGGACTCTCCGCCGTGCCCTGCCCGACAACACCGGCAGCGCGACGCTGGAGCTCGAGGACGACGGCGCGGTCACCGTCTCGACCATGGACGAGCACGTCGGCGACCACCGCGTGTCGCTCATCAAGATCGATGTCGAGGGCTTCGAGCTCGCGGTCCTCAAGGGCGCCGAGCGGATCATCGCGCGCGACAACCCGATCATCTACGCGGAGGCGGCAGACGATCAGTCGCGCGAGAGCCTCGAGGCGTTCCTGACGCCGCGCGGCTACGTGCCCGTGGATCAGTTCGCCGGGACGCCGGTCGTCGTCTTCGTCCCGCGCAGCGACGACGAGCAGCAGCGCCTGGACGCGCTGGCCTATCGCATGGCCCGGACCCAGAAGGGAGCGGCCGACGGCCTGAGGGTCCGGTTCAACGCCGTGGCGGAGGATTCTGAGGACGCGCCTGAACAATCTGGGCAGCGACGTCAAGGACCGACTCGAGGCGCTCGGCGGACCGGACGGGCGTCTGGCTCGCTGGTTCGCCGACCTGACCGCGCGGTCGACCGCGGCCGAGGAGCGGCTGGCCGGCGTGGAGGCTCAGCTGGCCCGCATCGAGAAGGGCCTCGAGGGCATGGCCCGCGCCGATCGCGACCAGGCGGCGCTCCTGTACGAGCTGTGGGGTCTCGGAGCCCAGAACCATGCTCTGCTGTCCCGCGATCCGGAGCCGGGGCGCCGCGGCGCCGTGGCGCCGTACCGGCCGCTCAACACGAAGGCGTCGGAGCTGGCGGCATGGAATCCTCTGCGCCGCAAGTGGACGATCCCGACCGGCAAGGAAGCGGGCGACTTCCTGCAGGGCTACACGTCGCAGCTGTCGGTTCACCGCGGCGAGCGGATCGACTTTCGAATGTCGACCGATCAGGTCGGCATGTTCGCCAAGGTCCGGGTCTTCGGGTTCGGCGTGAAGGGCGACCTCGGCTGGAGCGAGGTGCACAGCTCGCCGGCCCTCTACGTTCCGGACACCGGGGTGTGGAGACCGGACGGCGAGGATCCGGGTGCGGCGGACTGGCAGGTGGTGCACCGCTTCCGCGTCGGCAAGGACTGGGATCCTGGCTGCTACGTGGTCCGGTTCGAGACCGTCGATGGCCTGGCCTCGCTGCATCACTTCTGGGTCACCAGCGAGGTTCCGGCGGCTCGCACCGTGCGCCTGAGCTCGATGCTGACCCATGCCATGCGAAACCGGTGGGGCGTCCCCGACCCTCGCAAGCGCAGTCGATGGCAGCGACTGGCGCTGAAGAAAAACGCCCCGGTCGTCCCGCTGTACAGGCCGTACGGGGGATCGCGCGGGAGCTCGGTCTTGCGCCACGAGCTGTCCGTCCAGCGCTGGGCCCGCACCAACGAGGTCGCGCTGGACTCGCTGACCGACATCGAGGTCCACCGGGCTCCCGAGCTGCTCTCCGGGTACGACCACGTCGTGATCGTCGGTGACGCGAGCTACCTCACCCGCCAGCTCATGGCCGCGCTCCGCTCGTTTCGCAACGCCGGCGGCAGCATCTCGGTGTTCGGAGCGGCGCCGGGCAAGGTCGAGGTCGTCCTCGATCTCCGATCAGGGGACGGCGAAGGTTCGATTCTCAGTCCCCGGAGCAGCGAGCGAAGTGGCGAGTCACGAGCGAGGACCTGTGGCGCGCGCAGCAGGTCTGGACTCACAAGGGGGCCCCGCTCGACCTGTGCTTGTTGCCCGCCACGCCGAGCGGCGGCGGCGCGCGACCGGCGCAGTCGGCCCGGATCGCCGGCCTGTGCGCGGGCCGACTCAGCTCGAGCACGCTCGACGGCGATGATCCCGGGCTGGTGGCCCGCACCGAGGTGAAGGGGCCGGACGGCGCGGAGCGGCGTTGCGACACGATCCTCGTTGACACCGAACAGGGCGGCACGCTGTTCGTGGCCGGGACCGATTGATGGTTCCAGACCTTCGAGGACTACGACCGGGAGCACGCGCCGCCCGCCGAGCTGGACGCGCTCACCACGAGGCTGCTCGGGGTATCGAGCAGCGCGAGGCGGCGATACCCGCTGGTCTCGGTCGTGATGACCGCCTTCAACAGCGCGCCGTACATCTCGCGAGCCATCGACTCGATCCTGTCCCAGTCGTACTCCAACCTCGAGCTCATCGTCGTTCGACGACAACAGCTCGGACGACACGTTCGAGCTGCTGCTGAGCTACGCCGAGCGGGACCGGCGCATCCGACCGTACAAGTCGTTCCAGAACCACGGCACGTACTGGAGCAAGAACTTCGGGATGACCGTCGCGCGCGGCGAGTTCATCACGTTCCAGGACAGCGACGACTCGTCGGACGTTGACCGCCTCGCGGTCCAGCTGGTTCCCCTTCGCGGCGACCAGAACACCGTCGCCTCGGTGGCCGACTACGTGCGGGTGAACGAGGCCGGCCATGTCATCCTCAATCGCGGAGTGATGCACAGGAGGGCCTTTCCGTCGCTGATGATCCGCGCGAGCGTGGTCATGTCGCGCATCGGCTTCTTCGACTGCGTCCGCACCTCGGCGGACCAGGAGTACTTCCACCGGCTCCGGCTCGCCTTCGAGCCGGCGCAGATCGCCGAGCTGAGGAGGCCGCTCTACCGCGCGCTGTCACGAGACGGCTCGCTCACGACCTCCGGCGAAGGCCACGTCGAGCTCGACGGCAACGAGCGAGCGGCGCGGGACCGGCTGGCCCACCTTTCGGAGAACCGCCGGCGCTACGTCGTCAGCTACGAGCAGTGGCACGATCGGATCAAGCACGGCGAGTCAACGCCCTTCCTGCCCTTCCCGCTGACCAGCCGCCCCTTCGCCGTTCCAGCCGCGCTCGGGATCGCGACCGGACGAAAGCAGGTTGACCTGAAGCGCGGGGCGGTCGTCATGTCCGGGGAGGCCAGCCGCGCCGCGAACGAGATCCGGGCGATCGGTGGCCGGCTGCGCCAGGTCTGGCTGTTCGCCAACGGCGATGCACCCGAGAAGCTCCCGGGCGTCGACGTGGCCGTCAAGACGATCAGGGCCGTCACTGTCCCAGCTGACTCGGCGAGCCAGAACGGGTTCACGTTCACCATCCAGGCCCTGCCCGGCGAGGATGGCGCGGGTCCCGGCGCGCATCTCGCGTCGCACAGCATCGTCGGGATCGAGCGCGTCGCCGAGGTGCCGCGCGACGCCGCCGAGGAGTCGCGGCGCCGGCGGGGATATCGATCGACCGGAGCCAACGCCGACGAGTTCGACGTGATCATCATGTCGGATTTCCGCTTCCCCGGCGGCACGTCGCAGTCGAACGCCCAGGAGATAAAGGCCCAGGCCCGGCTCGGCTTCTCCACCGGCCTGCTTCAGGTGGCCAACCCCGTGCTCGAGCGCTACCACGCCATCAACCCGGCCATCCAGGAGTGCGTCGACGCCGGGCTGGCCACCTACATCCCGAGCGGAAGCGTCCCCAGGACCAGGCTTCTGCTGGTGCGGCACCCGACCGTGCTCATGCGCCCCTGCGAGGAGCTCCCGTCGGTCCAGGCGGAGAACCTGGCCGTCATCGTCAATCAGCAGCCTGCCGACCCGCACACAGGACGTGTCTGGTACAGCCTGGCGGAGTGCCAGGCGCGCACGCGCGAGTGCTTCGGCCTGACGGGGACGTGGTTTCCGATAGGTCCGCTCGTGCGCAAGGCGATCCAGGATGCGCCGGGGTTGACCGATCTGTCCGAACAGGACTGGACCAACATCATCGATCTGGACGAATGGCGGGTGGCCCGGACGGCGTTCGTCGCCGAGCGGCCGGTCATCGGTCAACACACGCGCGATCGGTCCGACAAATGGCCGGTCGATGCGGACGAGCTCCGCAGCGTGTACCCGGACGACGGCGAGTTCCTGGTCCGCATCCTGGGCGGCGCCGACTACGCGCGGAAGGTGCTCGGCACCATCCCGCCGAACTGGGAGGTGCTCCAGTTCGGCAGCCTCAGCCCGCGCGAGTTCCTCAAGCACATCGACTTCTTCGTCTACTACCATCATCCGGATCTGGTCGAGGCGTTCGGCCGGACCATCCTCGAGGCGATGGCGACCGGCGCGCCCGCAATCCTGCCGCCGCACTTCGCCGAGCTTTTCGAGGACGCCGCCATCTACTCCGAGCCGGCCGGCGTTCGCGAGATCGTGCGCGAGCTTCGCGCCGACTGGAGCCGCTACCAGGAGCGGTCGCGCAAGGGGATCGAGCTGGTGGAGAGGCGGTTCAGCTACGTCGCCCACGCGCGGCGCCTGGAGATGATGGGAGCCGTGGCCAGCGGTCTCCCGGTCCGGCAGGCGGAGCCGGCGGCGGCCGAGCCGCCCGCGGCGATCGCGCTGGTGTCTCCGGCGGCGATGCCCGAGGCGCCCGCCGAGCTCCCGCCGGGCAGGGTCATCGCGACGGCGGAGCTGGAGGCGGACTGCGTCTACAAGTTCAACATGAGCCTGGAGGGAATCCCCGAGCGCGCCAGCGGCGTGGTGCGCGGAATCTCGAGGGCCAGCGGGGAGCCGCTGTTCGAGATCGCGCTCGAAGGAGCGAACGGCTCGATCAGCAACTACGTCATCACGAAGAGTCGGCCGGTGCAGGTCAACGTCATCCTGTCGGTGGAGGGAGAGGGCGGCGCGGCCGGCTGGAGCGGCAAGGTCAAGTTCCGGCGGCGCGCCGAGCGGCCCAAGCAGCCGCAGCTGGAGATGGGGGACACGACGATCACCGCGGCCATGGCCACCTATCCGGGCCGACGACACATCGTCCCGGCCGTGATCGACTCGTTGCTCCCCCAGGTGGATCGGCTCTTCGTCTACCTGAACAACTACGACGACGTGCCGGACTTCATCCGCCAGCACGCGCAGCGCGAGCGCATCGCGTTCGTCCTGGACCCGACCAGCCAGAGGCGAGCCGCCGCCAAGTTCTGCTGGCTCGATCAGGTGCGCGGCTATCACCTCGTCTGCGACGACGACATCCTCTATCCGCCCGACTACGCGAGCCGCATGGTCGAGGCGATCGAGCGGTGGCAGCGCCGCGCCGTCGTCGGCGTGCACGGAGTCGTGTTCGAGACGAACATCGAGGACGCGCGCTCGTCGCGCCGGGCGGTCTTCAAGTTCCCGACGTCGATGCCGGCCGATACGCCGGTCCACTTCCTCGGCACCGGGACGGTCGCGCTGCACTCCGACCTCCTCGGATCGCTGGATGTCTCTCGCTTCCAGTCCTACCCGATCGCCAACGACGAGATCCTCGCCGTCAGCGCGCGGAACGCGGGCGTGCCGATGATCTGCGTCGCGCGGGACGCCGACTGGCTCCAGCCGCACGCGGACGTGGGGTTCGGCATCTTCGAGGAGCGCGCCATCGACAGCGACGAGCACCGCAAGGCGACCGAGCTTCTGGCCACCGGCAATCCCTGGCCCGAGCTCGATCGCCACTCGTCGCCACGCGCCCGGCTCATCGCCGAGTGATCTCTAACCCCCAAGGTTCGCTTGGTCGGTTCGACACAAGCGAACCTTGGGTCTACACGCCGAGCATGAAGAGCGTCGGCTGCTGCTTCCTCAGCTCCTCGTCGTCCCAGGAGATGACCGGGCCGCAGCGATAGGCGGAGACGAGGACGCGGGTCTTCTGGCGCGAGTAGGCCGCGAGCTCGAGCCTATCGGCGACGTCGGGCGCGTCCTGGTCGGCCAGGAGCTCGACGGTGAGCCCCAGACGACTGAGGGCCGGCACCGCGTCGGCCGAGGCCATGACGACCGCGCCGCACAGCCGCGAGGACGCCCACTCGGCCAGCTCCTGAATTCCCGATCCGGGCGACACGCCGGATCCCGCCACGACCAGCAGCCGCGTCGCGGCCGCGTGGTTGAACGGATGTCGCTCTCCCGCCCGCCCGGGCGGCGCCGCGGGACCGCAGCCGACCGGGCAGCGTCCGCAGCTGTTGCCAGAGAAGAGCCGGATACAGCCTGAGCGGGCCGCGGCGCGTCTTGCGCGTCTTCTTGCGCGAGCGCCGCGCGATCGCCGAGCTGCTCGCCCCCGCGATGACGTCGGCCGCCTGGGTGGCGCCGGCGCGTCCGGGCAGGTCGCGGCAGCCGTCGCGCAGCTGGTCCCGCACGGCCGGATCCAGGACCTGCGCGAGGACCCGGCGCAGCTCGTCCGGGCGCTCATCGTGAGCGACGAGGGCCGCGCCGCGCCGCGCTGCCCACGCCGCTCTGGCCTCCTGGTCGTCCACCTCGGTCTCCTGGTTCGGAATGAAGACCGTCGGTACCGCCCCGGCCAGGAGCTCGTGAAACGAGTTGTAGCCCGGAGCCGCGACGCAGAAGTCGAACGCGCGCATCGTGCGCGAGAGCGGATAGGTCTCGATGCGCGCGATCCGCTGATCGACGGCGAGGCCACGCCTGGAGATCAGCGACTGAGCGGCGAGCAGCTGCACACCCGGGTTGCTGCCCATCACCTCCGCGACGGCCTCCAGGACCCCATCCAGATGGTTTATGTTGCCGGCACCCAGGCTCAGCAGCCCGGCCACCGCATCGGGCGCGATGCCGAGCTCGCGTCGGGCTTCCTCGCGCGACAGGATCTCGTCCTCGCCCAGGAGCAGGATCGGCTCCAGCTGGCGGACGTGCTCCTTCTGCGTGGTGGTGACGCCCTGATCGGCCTCGGCCGCGAAGTCGCCCGGCTCCAGCACGAGATCGAACGCGGCCAGGTGCTGATGGGAGCGTCGGACGCGGCGGGCCGAGATCGGCTTCCACATGGCGCGGCGACACCAGATCCGCCTCACGTGCGGGAACTCCGACATCGCGCGCAGCAGCCCGTCGTAGGCCCAGGTCCCGTCGAACACCAGCGCCTCGGGTCGAAAGACGCGCAGGGCGGTCGTCAGGCGGGCCTGCAGGTAGTCCTGCCAGTCGAGGCGCCCCATGCCGCTCACCGCCAGCGCCGGCACGTAGTCGACCCAGAAGCCGAGCTTGCGCACTGCCTCCAGGCCGGTCGAGCTGGTCAGGAACAGCGGCTCGCAGTCATCGGGCAAGCGCCGCGCGATGGCCAGCAGGCGCGTCAGGTGGCCCAGGCCGCCGCCGTTGCTGCTGAAGAACAGCACCTTGCGCCGCCGTCGCGCGGGCGGACGAGAGACGGCGGACGGACTTCGTGGCAGGTAGCTGCCCAGACGCCGCCGGTGCTCCTCCCAGTCGTAGCGCTCGCGCACGAGGTCGATCCCGCGCTGATTGAGCTGACCGCGCGAGCTCTCCATCAGCTCGCTGATGATCGGCGGCGCCTGGGCGGGCTCGCAGTATACGCACACATCGCCGAACAGCCGCTCGAGGTAAGGATGCGTGACGACCGGCAGGCCGGCGGCCAGCGCCTCGAGCACCGCCCGGCCGAAGGCCTCTCGCCAGCCGGAGTGGTGAAAGTAGACGTAGAGGTCGAGGCCGGCGAGGAAGTCCTCCGGCGCGATGCTGCCGAAGGGCAGCACTTCCCAGTTGCGCGGCTTGCGGCCGAGCACCTTGCGGATCGAGGACGAGCCGCCCAGAACGCGCACGCGCTGCTGCGGCGAATCCGGGTAGGCAGACAGCAGATCGGAGCGGTGCTCCGGCCACTTCTTGACGTCGTCGCGCGAGTGGCGGCCGATCACGCCCACCTTCCCGTTGCGGCCCGCCCGCCCCTGCCTCGGCGCCCACACGTCGGCGTTGATCACGTTGTGCCAGTCGAACGATGTGAGCTCGAGGCCCGGGCTGCCATGGGCGATGAGGGAGTCGCGCACCATGGGGCCGATCGGCGCCCAGGGCGGTCGCGAGCCCAGCTCCGCGGTCAGGCGGTCGACGACGGTGGCGACGTCGTAGTACGGCTTCTCGCGGGCGCCGTCCTGCGGCAGCTGGTTGGCGACCATCAGCGTGTGGTCGGCCCGCGCGGCCAGCCTCCAGGTCGCGTGCTCGAAGACCCGGGGATGGCGCAGGATCAAGAGATGCGCCGTCGCCGGCTGATGCGGACTGACGACCTCGGCGAGCCCCGCGCCGACCAGGCTCTGGATCCGGTCCGCCCACGAGGCCGAGTGCAGATAGTTCGCATCGATCTGGACGATGCCGGTCTTGAGGCCCATGCGGGCCTGGACCTCGATCTCCTGGGCAATGCTCGCCGTCGTGCCGCCGGAGTGCCGAAAGTCGGTGGCTATGATGACGTCAAAATGACGGGAGGGCATGAACCAGCACAGCCTGCACCAGATCGATAACGCGATCGACCGGTCAGGTGGACGATGCTGCCGCTTCCGCCTGTCTTCGACGACGCCGCCGCGCCCGCTGGATGGGCCGGGGGTCGCCCATGTACGCCGCTACCACGCTCTGCGGCGAGCCCGAGGCCGTGATCCTGCCCTTGTCGACCAGGATGGCGCGATTACAGACTTCCTTGAGCAGGCCGAGGCTGTGAGACGCGATGAGCACGGTTCCGGCCTCGTTCATCATCTCCTTGATCCGCTGCGTCGAGCGCTCCTTGAACTCGGCGTCGCCGACGGCCAGGACCTCGTCGATGAGGAGGATCTCGGGTCGCGATGGCGGAGGCGACGGAGAAGCCGAGCCTGGCCTTCATGCCGTTGGAGTAGGTGCGCAGCGGCTGATCGATGAACTCGTGCAGCCCGGAGAAGTCGACGATGCCGTCGAGCAGCTTGTCCATCATCCGGCGGCGGTGGCCCGAGGATGGCGCCGTACAGGTAGATGTTCTCGCGGCCCGACAGGTTGCCGTTGAAGCCGACGCCCAGGCCGGCCAGGAGCGACACGCGGCCGGCACACTTCGCGACGCCGCGGTCGGGCCGGTAGACGCCGGCGATGACGCGAAGGAGCGTGCTCTTGCCCGCGCCGTTGCGTCCGACCAGGCCGAGCACCTCGCCCTTCCTTGACCTCGAGCGAGATCCCGTCGAGAGCGGTAAGGTGGGCTCGCGGCGCGCTGCCGATGCCGATCATGCGCAGCAGCGATCGCTCGATCGTCCCGAGCGTGACCGGCGTGCGCGGGAACTCGATCGAGACCTGATCCAGCAGGATGGTGGTGTGGCTCATAGCTTCTTCACCACCGAGGCCTCGAACCGCTTGAAGATCATCGAGCCCGACGAGGAAGCTGAGCACGCAGAACGCGATCGAGTAGACGACGTAGTCCGTCTGCCCATCGGCAGCCCGTGGCCGTCGATGCCGTTGCGCACCATCGTGATCGGCACGGCCATCGGGTTCAGCAGCAGGTAGTCGAGCGCCTTCGCGCGCGAGCCGGCCATCTCGACCGTCCACATGACCGGCGAGAGGAAGAACCCGGCCCGGATGCACGAAGCGAAAGAAGTAGTCCACGTCGCGGTTGACGACGTTGAGGCAGGCCATCGGCGAGGCCGACGCCGAGCGCGAGCAGCGCCGTCAGGGCCAGCCCGAGCGGGACCATGAGCAGGTGCCAGGTCGGACGCGATGCCGAAATAGACCATCATCGGCACGGCCACCAGCAGGCTCAGGGCCGCGAGGACCAGCTTCGAACCGACGTTGGTGAGCGCGAAGATCTCGCGCGGAAAGTAGACCTGCTTGATCAGGCCCTCGTTCTTCGTCAGCGAGATGAGCGATCGCTCAGGGCCTCCGCGAAGAAGGACCACACGATCACGCCGATCAGGACCCAGAGCGCGAACTTCGGCTCGCGGCTTGCCGGCCAGGATCACGAACAGGACGAAGTAGACCGCCGAGAGGCCCAGCGGCTCGAGCAGCGACCAGAAGTAGCCGAGCGCCGAGTCGCGATAGCTTGAGGCGGATGTCGCGCTGGATGAAGTTCGCGATGCAGATGGCGGTGCTCGCGAACGTTGCGCCAGATCTGGACGGGCCGGCGAAGAAACCGACCGGGGCGTTGATCTGACAGCGGAGCGTTGATCTCGACCAGCTCGGTGCTGCGAATTGCGTCGGACATGAGCTCAGAACAGACCGCTCTGCCTCACTTCCGCCGGTCGCCGTGGGAGACCCGCGGCCCGGTCGCCAGGGCGCTCCATGACTCGGCCGCGCTGAGCTGGCGCCGGGTCTCGACGAAGCGGCGCTTGATCACGCGGCGGGTGCGGTTGAGGAGCAGGACATCCTGCCCGAGTTGCTGGCTGCCCCCGCGCCATGGCCACGGCCGGGCGCGGCGGCAGCGCGTGACGCGCGGCCTGGACGACCGGCTCGATGACCGCCGCGGACACCGGCACCGGCTCCTCGGCATCGGGCTGGGCGTCCGGGACCGCGTGGCCGCGCGTCTCCCACTTGGCGGAGTCGAGCGTGAGCAGCGCCAGCAGGGTCATGATCGCGTAGGAGACCGGCAGCACGATGGCCAGCGGCAGGGCGTCGAAGGCGGACACGCGCCGGTCGGCGGGCATCTTGCGCACCTGGCTGCGGTAGATGACGCCCATGGCCGCCGCCCACACCAGGTGGATCGGTCATCAGCGTCCAGAATGTGCCGGTCACCAGGGACTGCAGCAGCAGCACCGGGTACGCGAGGATGAGCGCGAAGACCGAGTAGTAGTGGACGGCGACCACCGAGTGCAGGCGCCAGACATGGGACATGCCGCCCACGTAGTCGACGATGTTGGAGCGCCGCCAGCGCAGCTGCTGGGCGAAGTAGGACTGCAGGCCGCTGGGCGCCGTGGTGCGGCAGACCGCGTCCAGGGTCATCGTGGTCTCGTAGCCGGCCTTGATGATCTGGCGGGTGAGGAAGCGGTCCTCGCCGTACTTGATGGCCACGCCCAGGATGTTGCGGCGCTCGAGCAGCGGCTCCAGCTCCAGGAGGACCGAGCGCCGGTATGCGGTCAAGCACCCCGAAAGGCACATGACGGCGCGGAACGCCCGCTCCAGACCCTTCAAAAACTGATACCCGAAGTAGTATTCCACCGCCTGCATCCGCGTGAGCCAGTTCTCCCTGTTGAGAATGTCCACGCGGCCGCCGACAGCCGCTATCTTCGGGCTGGTGAAGCGGCGGACCAGGTTGCGGACGGCGTCCGGATCCAGGATCACGTCGGAGTCGACCGACACCACGATCTCGGATGTGGCTTCGCGCACAGCCCGCTTGATGGAGTGCCGCTTGCCGACGTTCACGATGTTGCGGAGGACACGCGCGCGCGGCGACTGGCGGGTCTCGTCGGCCGCATGCGCATAGCTGTCGTCAGTGGAGCAGTCGTCCACGACGATCACGCTCAGCTTATCCTCGGGATAGTTCTGGGCGAGGATGCTGCGGATCGTGCGGCGGATGCCCTCACCCTCGTTGAACATCGGGGTGATGACCGTGACGAACGGCTCGTAGTCGTCCGCCACCTCCTCCTCGGTTCGGCCTCGCAGGAGGCGGGCCATGACTGGTCCGGCGAAGACGACCAGTCCGAGGCTCAAGACGATGATTCCGATGCCGGTCATCGGTGTCCGCGTCCCCCGCGCGCGCGCGGGCACACCGAGCCCAAGCAAGCAAAGTTAAGGAGACACATAAGCCCTCAAGCCAAGAAAAAGATAAGGAAAGGTACCGGTGGCGTGGCCGGCTGGGGTTTCATATCACATCCGATGACCAGGTGCATCGCAGGAGAGCGTGACCTCGGACACCGGCCTTTGCTCCCTGAGGTGCGTACAGCTGAGCTGAGTCGCTCGCATGGTCGGCCTGGGCGGCTGCAATCGGTGGGCCGCCAGGATGGTAGAGAGGTCCGGGTCGATATGTGACGTAGAGGGTGACATGGCGCTCTTTGAAGGTGTTCTGGGGGCCAAGTAACCTGGGGAACCCGACCTCGAGTCCGAAGTCCCACGCAGGCACTGGTGAGACTTCAACACCCGTGGCGACGGGCACGGCGAACGCGTCTCGGAACACGGCGAGCTCTCCACGCACGCCTGTACCGAAGGCGAGCATCACTCGCGATCCGACGAGCAGCTCGCCGCGCACCGGCACGTTGAGCTGATCACGGTTGCCGCGATCGCGGTTGGCGAGGCCGAGGGCCAGGTGCGGGTCGAGCAGCAGCGCGGCGCGTCCGCGGCGCAGGCGCACCAGGGCGCCGACGCGCAGGGACGGCTTGAACGGCGAGTACGAGGCGGCGACCAGCCGCGCGCGCGCCGCGACCGCCGCGGCGCCGCCGCGCAGGTGGACCAGCGAGTCGACGGCGGTGCCGTCGTAGACGCTCTCGCAGCCGGCCTCCTCGCCGCGCAGGCACAGCCCGCCGCCGGAGTCAACGAGCGACAGGGCGCGCGCGCTGTGCGTCACACCGACGGTGAGGCGCGGCGCGACGCCGCAATGGACGTCGGGCGCCACCGAGATCGGCTCGAAGCGGCGGCGCACGCTCTCGTTCGACTCCAGCACCAGCTGAGCCTCGCAGCGCCCCGGCTCGAGCAGGAGCGGGCGCTCGATCGATGGCTGCGCGCGCGCCGGCGCCGGCGCGATCGCAGATGCGATCGCGATAGCGAGCACGGTCAGGGAGACGCGCGTGGCCGCCGGCACGCTCGCACTGTAGCGCGTGCTCCGCGATGCGGTAGTGCGCCGGACACACTGGAGCGCACTCGCCGAGTGCGCTACGAACCAGGATGTGCGCCACGTCGCCCTGCTCTGCTCGGCCGGGATGCTGGCCTGCACGCATCCGTCGATCGACGAGATCGACGAGGTGTTCCACAGCGGCGAGCGGCGCGTCCTTTGCGCGGCCGGGCTCGACGACTCCGCGGGCAACGACCTGGACAGCGTGCGCAGCGGACTCGAGCGCGCAGCCGAGCGCGGCGAGATCGTGTCGCTGTACGCCCACAAGCCGGGCGGCACGGTGTCGGTCGAGCAAGATCGAGGCGGTGCTGGACGCGGCGGTCGAGCTCGACCTGGCGTTCGTGACCTACGCCGATCTGGCGGCCGGCGCGGCCGCCGGGCGCCGCGCCTGTCGCTCAGCTTCGACGACGCGCACGTGGACGAGTGGTTCGACATGCGCGAGCATGCTGGCCAGCCACGGCGCGCGCGTCACCTTCTTCTTGACCCGCTTCGATCGGCTGTCGCACGGGACGGCGCGACAAGCTGCACCAGCTGGCCGCCGACGGCCACTCGATCGAGGCGCACGGCCTGCGCCACCAGAACGCGCCGGAGTACGTCGAGGACAGCGGGCTGGACGCGTACATGGAGGAGGAGGCGCTCCCCTCGATCGAGCTGCTGCGCGACGACGGCTTCGACCCGGTCGCCTTCGCCTACCCGTTCGGCTCGCGCACCGGCGAGCTGGACGACGCGCTGCTCGAGCACGTGCAGCTCCTGCGCTCGGTGACCTTCACCATCGAGAGCCCGCTGGTCACCGATCCGTGTCCCGAGTGAACATCGGGCCCAGCGCCTCGAACAGATCGCGGTAGCGGCCGTAGGCGTCCTGGTAGGCGGCCCGGCGGCGCGGGTCCGGCTCGACCACCTCGGCCGCATCGGCCGCGGCCGACGACGCCGCGACCGGGTCCGGCGCCAGGCCGGCCGCCACCGCCGCCAGCATGGCCGCGCCCACCGGGCAGGCGTCCACCACGCCGGAGACCTCGACCGGGCGGCCGAGCAGGTCGGCGCGGATCTGGCTCCAGGTGCGGCTGCGCGCGCCGCCGCCGACCAGGCGGATCGCGCCGGCCGGCACGCCGAGCTCGACCAGGCGGTCGAACGACGTCGCGCATGGCGAAGGCGCAGCCCTCGAGCAGCGCGCGCGCCATGTGGCCGCGCTCGTGCCCCGCGCTCAGGCCGTAGAAGCAGCCGCGCGCCGACGGCACCCAGCGCGGCGCCATGGCTCCCGACAGCGCCGGCAGGAACGTGACGCCGCCGGCGCCGGGCGGCGCGCCCTCGGCCCAGCGGTCCAGCTCCTCGTCGCTGTCCGCGCCGAGCAGCGTGCGCAGCCAGGCAACCGCGCCGCCCGACAGCCAGCCCGGGTTCTCGATGAAGAAGCCGGCCGCCGCGAAGGCGTGGGTCTCGACCAGACCGGCCTCGTCGATCGACCGACGCGCTCGCTCAGCCCACCCACCACCTCGGCGGTGCCGAGCACGCACACGATGACGCCGGGCGCGGCCACGCCGGCGCCGAGCGGGGTGGCGAAGTCGTCGCCGGTGCCGACCGCGACCGGGATGCCGGCCGGCAGCCCGCACAGCGCGGCGCCGGCCGCTGTGAGCGAGCCGGCCGCGTCGCTGGCCTCGGCCAGGAGCGGCAGCTCGGCCCGCTGGATGGCGAAGCGGGCCAGCAGATCGGCCTCGAAGTCGCGGCGGGCCAGGCTGTACAGCATCGTCGTCGACGCCAGCCCGTGGTCCATCACGAACTCGCCGCACAGGCGCTCGACCAGGTACGAGACCGGCTGGTGGAAGCGCGCACCGGACAGGCCCTGGGCGTGGCGGCGCAGCCAGGCGATCTTGGCCGCCATGTGGCTCGGGTCGGCGGTGAGCCCGGTGCGCTGGCGAAAGTCGTCCGGCAGCTCCGGCATCTCGCGCGCGGCGCGCCGATCCATCCAGATGATGCACGGGCCGAGCGGCTGGCCGCCGGCGTCGACAGCGACGCAGCCGTCGAGCTGGCCGGCCACGCCGATCGCGGTCACCGACGAGGGCGCAGCCTTGGCGCGGGCCAGCGCCGTCGCGATGGCGGGCGCGAGCGCCTGCTCCCACGACTGCGGGTCCTGCTGGGCCCAGCCGGGCCGCGGATGGTCGACGCCGTAGGTGGACGCGGCCTCGCCCAGGAGCGTCAGGTCGTCGCCCATCACCACTGCCTTGAGGCTCTGCGTGCCGACGTCGATCCCGACGATCGCCATGATGGTCTCCTCGGGTCATCATAGTCCGACCGTGAACTTCTTCGGGCATGCTCTGGCGGCATCCTGGCGCGGCCGCGAGCCGGCGTTCGCGCTCGGGGCCATGCTGCCCGACTTCGCCGGGATGTGCGGGATGCGGCTGGACGCGGCGCTCGACGCCGAGACCGCGGCCGGCGTCGACTACCACCACGCCACCGACCGCGTCTTCCACATGCTGGAGCCGTTCGCGCGCGCGACCGCCGGCATCGCCGAGCAGCTGATGGCGCGCGGCGTCCCGCGCGGACCGGCGCGCGGCGCGGCCCACGTCGGCTTCGAGCTGTGCCTCGACGGCGCGCTGCTGGAGCAGGAGGGCGCGGCCCGCGCGTACGAGACCGCGCTGGCGGCCGGCTCCGATTCGGTCGGTGGAGGAGTCGCTGCGCTGGAGCGCGCCCGACGGGCCCGAGCGCTGGCGGTCGCTGCGCGCCAGGCTGGCCGCGCACGGCACGCCGTTCGAGTACGCCGATCCGGCGCGCGTGGCGGAGCGAGTCGAGCGCGTGCTGAGCCGCCGGCGGCTGCTCGCGCTCGGATGCGGAGGCGGCCGCGATCGTCGCGCGCGAGATGCCGGGCATCGCGGCGCGTGTGCAGCGGGCGGCGCCGGCCGTGCTGGTCCAGCTGCGCGCCGCGCTGGGCTAGACGCTCGAGGCGGCGGGTGGTCGACGCGGCTGCGATTCGTCGCCGGGCAGCTCGGGCGAGACCTGGGGCGGGTGGCCGGCCAGGGCGCGCACATAGATGATGATGATCGACACGACGCCCCAGGTGAGGCCGACGACCACACCGGCGTCGACGATGCCGCGCCACGGCTGCGCCAGCTGGCGGACCGACACGATGAGCACGATCAGCATGCCGTACAGCATCCACGAGGCGATCAGACGGCGGCGGGTGGCGTGGAACAGACCGGTGCAGAAGAACGGCGCCAGGGCGACGTGCAGCGGGCGCGGATGGCTGGCCAGGTACATCGCGCGCACGACGATGCGCGGCGCGGCCCTGAGCTGGAAGCCGCGGTAGCCCTCGGCGTACGCCATGAGCGCGATCGACGCGGCATAGAGCGCCCACTGCCACGGCTCGGTCATCAGCCCGCTTCTGATCGGCTCGAGCGCGAGCAGCGTGAGCCGGTAGATCGCCTGCAGCAGGATCAGACAGAACCCGACAACGCCCCACAGCGCGGCGAAGCTGAAGCGTTGACTGCGTCGGAGATGCAGGCATGGGAGACCGGCTGGTCGGTGTTTACCACGGAGTAGGCCCACGGTAGTCTGCCCGCCATGTCGCGATTCCATCTGTCCGCGCTGCTCGCTGCGAACGCCCTGTTCTCGGTCGGCTGCGGCGGCGCGCGCGTGGTCCACCTCTCGGAGACCGGCGGCGTCATCGCCCTCGAGGGGGACCGCAACAAGGCGGTGGAGCAGGCGCATCAGATCATGGCCGATCACTGCGCCGGTCCGTACAAGGTGCTGGAAGAGGGCGAACAGGTGGGAGACGCCGAGGAGGGCGGCCCGGTCGACGAGAGCGTCGAGAGCACCAGCGACGGCAGCGAGTGGCGCATGCGCTACGTGTGCGGTGCCGGCCCTGCGGTCGCGCCGGGGCCGAACCCGGGCGGGCCGGCGGGCGGCGACCCGACCGTCGAGAGCGCCGGCTCCACCACCGGCGCCGGCAGCAGCGGAACCGCCGGCGGTCGGTAGCGATGGCGTTCTTCCAGGAGCCGCCCCGGCTGGGCAATCAGTACGACGCCGACACGCTCCTGCGCGAGTATCTCGCCCGCGTGCTGCCGGCCGACGCGCTGGCCGCGAACGAGCCGGAGTACCGCGAGCTGGGCGAGCTGGGCGGCGACGCGCTGTACCGCGCGATGCTCGAGGATCGGCTCAACGAGCCGGTCCACACCCAGTGGGACGCGTGGGGCCAGCGCGTCGACGCCATCGAGGTGTCGCCGCTGTGGCGCCGCGCCCACGTGCTGTCGTCCGAGCGCGGCCTGGTGGCGCTGGCCTACGAGCGGCCGCTCGGCGACCTGTCGCGCGTGCACCAGTTCGCCCTGAACTACCTGGTCCAGGCGTCGCTCGACGTCTACTCCTGCCCGCTGGCGATGACCGACGGCGCGGCGCGCACGCTGATCGACTCCGGCAACCGCGAGCTCGTCGACCGCGCGGTCCCGCGGCTGACCTCGCGCGATCCGGAGCGCGCGTGGACCTCCGGCCAGTGGATGACCGAGCGCACCGGCGGCTCCGACGTCGGCCAGAGCGAGACGGTGGCGCGCCAGGACGGCGGGCAGTGGCGCCTGTACGGCACCAAGTGGTTCACCTCGGCGACCACCTCGCAGATGGCGCTGACCCTGGCGCGCCCCGACGGCAACGGCCCGGGCGGCAAGGGGCTGGCGCTGTTCTACGTCGAGCTGCGCGACGAGCGCGGCCGCCTGCGCAACATCGCGATCAATCGCCTCAAGGACAAGCTCGGCACGCGCAAGGTGCCGACCGCCGAGCTGACCCTCGACGGCACGCCGGCGACGCCGGTGCGCGGACTGGACAGCGGCGTGCGCCACATCGCGCCGATGCTCAACGTGACGCGCACGTGGAACGCGATGGGCGCCATCTGGGGGCTGCGCCGCTCGGTGGCGCTGGCGCGCGACTACGCCGGCGCCGCCGCGCGTTCGGCGCGCCGCTGGCCGACAAGCCGCTCCACGTCGACACCCTGGCCGCCATGGCGGCCGAGGCGGAGGGCGCGTTTCACCTCGCCTTCCGCTCCGCGGAGCTGCTCGGCCGCATCGAGGGCGGCAGCGCCAGCGCCGAGGAGGAGCGGCTGTTCCGCCTGCTGACGCCGATCGCCAAGCTGACCACGGCAAAGCAGGCGGTGGCGGTGGCATCGGAGGCGCTCGAGTCGTTCGGCGGCGCCGGCTACGTCGAGGACACCGGCCTGCCGCGCCTGCTGGCCGACGCGCAGGTGCTGCCGATCTGGGAGGGCACCACCAACGTGCTCTCGCTCGACACCCTGCGCGCGCTGTCGGGCGACGGCGCGTTCGAGGCGCTGTCGCTCGAGGTGCGGCGCGCGACCGGGGCGGTGCGCGACGATCGCCTGGTCGGCTGCGCGCGCGCGGCGGCCGCGGCGATCGACGGCGCGGCCGAGTGGCTCGGCCGCAGCCTGGGCGACGGCGCCGAGGTCGAGGCCGGCGCGCGCCGCTTCGCCATGACGCTGGGCCGCAGCCTCGAGCTGGTCCTGGCCGCGGCCCACGCGCAGTGGTGCCTGGACAGCGGCCGCGGCGCGCGCGCGGCGGCCGCGACGCGGCGCCTGGCCGCCCAGGGCGTCGACTGGATCCGCGCCGACCTCGACCGGGCCGACGCGGATCTGCTCGCTCGCGGCTAGGTTCCCTTACAGCTGCGGGACCGGGTAGGCCACCGGGCTGCGGTGGCCGGCGCTGTCGACCGCGCGCACGCCGAAGAAGATGTTGTCCTTGGTGAAGTTCGGGAAGGACGCGGTGGTCACGTCGCCGACGTCCACCACGTGGGTCCAGTCGTCCGCGGTGGTCTCGCGGTACACCACCTCGTAGCCGGCCAGGTCCGGCTCGACGCCGCGGTCCCAGACCAGGTCGGTGGTGTTGGTCAGCGCCTGGGTCAGGACGCGCACGTTCTTGGGCGTGCCCGGCCCCACGCGCGAGCGACCAGAACACCGCGGCGTTGACCTTGGCGACCCGCGCCATGAAGAAGAAGTCGACGAACTCGACCAGGTCGCCGAACTGCACGCCGTTCTCGACCCGCGTGTCCTGGTGCTCGTGGGCGTAGTTCTCGTGCGGCTCGCTGAAGCGCGCCGCCGGATACGACTGGCTCAGGTAGGAGACGTGGTCGCTGGCGCGCAGGAAGCGGTCGCGCCGGTAGATGTGGCGGATGCGCATGTCGGTCTCGTCGTTCTCGGCCACCGACTTGACGAAGCGGCCGAGCTGGCGCGACACGCCGTCGACCTCGCCGCCGGTGGCGCGGCGGATGGCGCGCCTGCTCCGGCGTCTCCGCCGTCGGCACGCCCTCGGTGAACAGGCGCAGCGTGTGCGGGTCGCGCAGGCCGTTGTCGGCGGTGCTGCTGCCCACGATGTCGTTGGAGAACATGCCCTGGATGTCGGTGCCGGCCGCCTTGTATTGCGCGGCCTGGAAGCCGGAGCCGAACAGGCCCTGCTCCTCACCGGCCACGATCGTGAACACGATGGTCGCCTCCGGCGCGCGCTTCGACAGCACGCGGGCCAGCTCCATCACCACCGCCACGCCGGACGCGTCGTCGCCGGCCGCCGGCTGCTCGATGTCGAAGTTGAGCACGTCGGTGGCGCGCGAGTCGATGTGCCCGGACACCACGTAGACCCGCTCCGGGTTGGTCGAGCCGCGCAGCGTGGCGATGATGTTCGTGATCTGACGTGGGCTGTGGAATGCGCGGCGGGGTGGTCGGCTGCGTGAAGCTCTGCAGCTCGACGGTCATGCGGCCGCCCGACTGCGCGGCGTAGCCCTGCATGGTCTGGAATGCCCAGGTGGTCGCCGCGCCGATGCCGCGGACCGGGTCGGTCTGGCTCGACAGGGTGTGGCGTGTGCCGAAACCGGCCAGGGTGCGCACGCTGTTCTCGATCTGCCGGCGGTCGATGTCGCGCAGGATGTCGCGCAGCTCCCGGTCCGGGCGCTGCGTTGCGGATCTTCTCGCCCGGCCCGCGGGGCAAGAAGGGGCCGTCGTCGTCGTCGTGCCCCGCGCCGGCCGGCGGTAAACCGAGCGCAAGGGCGCCCGGCGAGGATGGCGACGCCGGGGAAGAAGGTGCGTGGAAGGCGGAGACCGACAGCGGAGTTCCGTTTCATGGTCGTGGCTCCTTTCGCCAGAGCGAGCGCGGCGGGTCGAGACGGCGCGTTGCGATTCAGTACTCGAGGGGGAGCTCGGGGGGCGGCTCCCCGGCCAGGGCGGCGGGTGGTGGCGGCGCGAGGGGCGGGATCTCCGGTTCGAGCACGGCCGGCGCCGGCTCGGGCACCGGCTCGGGGGGCGTCTCGGGCGCGACCGGCGCGGCGGCCACGCGAGGCGGCGCCGGCGCCAGCGCGACCGGCGCGCTCGGCGGAGCCAGCGGCGAGGACTGCTCCGGCTGGCGGAGCCGCGCGCACGGATCGACCGCGGGCGCAGCGGCTCCCGGTTGCGCGGCCCAGCGCAGATCGGCGAGGCGGCCGCGAGCAGCGCGCGCGACCGGGGCCTTGTCGAGTCCGCCGGTGAGGTCGCGGTGCGCCGCGGCGGCGCGGAAGGCGGCCGACGGCTCGAAGCCGGCGAGCAGATCGGCCCGCGTGCCGGCGATGTCGTCAGACAGGCGCACGCCGCCTCGCAAGGTGAAGGCGCCGTCCTCGGAGCGCGCGCGGACCGGTGCGAGGCAGGCGACGCCGTCCGACACGACGGCGCGGCCGGCGACCTGCCCGAGCCGGACGCGCGGCTGCGACTCCAGGGCGCAATCGTCGCAGGCGATGTCGACCTCGCCGCGCGCCGACGAGAGCGCGCCGGCTGGCAGGCGCAGGCGAAGGCGCAGCTCCGGATCGCCGGCGATCGGCGCGCCGCCGGTGAGCCGGGCGAGATCGGCAGATCCGTGGCCACCAGGTCGAGGTCGACGCCCTGTGTGCCCTCCTCCGCGCGGCCGCGCAGCCGGCCGTTTGCGCCGCGCGCGTCCACCGTCGACGCGATCCGGCCGGCGAGCAGCGCGCGCAGCTCCAGGTGGACGTCGATGCGATCGAAGGTGAGCGCGAACGGCTCGCGGCCGCGCGCGACGACGTGCACGCCGTGCAGCGTGAAGCGGCCGGGCAGCCAGCCGCGCTCCAGGCGGTCGACGCGCACGTCGAGGTCGGCAGAGACCGCCGTCGCGACGCGGTCGACGACGCGGCCATAGGGGATGACCAGCTGCACGCCGATCACGAACGTGCAGATGCCCAGGGCCGCATACCCCGCCCACGCGTGGGAGGCGCTCGCGCGTGTGCGCACCATAGCGCCGGCCGGCCGAAAGCAACATCGTGGACTTCGGTCGCCGGCCACCTTACACGCACCGAGAGGCCGGGCTCCGGAGTCCGGGCATCGATGCCGTTCACGGAGGAGGAACACAGTAAGGATTCACACACGCGCGTGACGACCTACAGGCTGCAAGAGGGCGTCCTGTCCCGGCGCGAGCGCTGACCGGCTCAGCCGGCCGCAAGACGGCGCAGCAGCTGGAGCTGGGCCAGCACCGCGGCCACCGCCGACTCCACGCGCAGCACGGCCGGGCCCAGCGTCACCGCGCGAAAGTCGAGCGCCCCGAAGCTGGCCAGCTCGCGGTCGATCCAGCCGCCCTCCGGGCCGATGGCGACGACGACCGGCGCGCGCGCGCCGGGCGGGACCGCGCTCTCGATCGGCGAGCCGGCGCGCGGGTGCGCGATGACGCGCTCGGCGCGGCCAGCGCCCGGACTCGGTCTCGAGGAACGGCATCAGCAGCGGATGCAGCGCGATGTCCGGCACCCAGGTGGTGGCGCCCTGCTCGCAACCGAGGCGCAGCGCAGCGGCCAGCTCGTCCGCGGCCAGGCGGGGCGACGCGAAGTAGCTGCGATCCACCCGCCAGGCGTTCACCAGGTCGATGCGCGCCACGCCGAGCGAGGCGGCGGTCTCCAGCACGCGCGGCAGCACCTTGGGGCGCGGCACGGCCAGGATCAGCTCGACCGGCGGGCGCGGGCTGACCGCGCCGTCGAGGGTCACGCGCAGGCGCATGCGTCCGTCGTCGGACAGGAGCTCGGCGCGTCCGGTCGCGCCGCGGACCGCGCCGGCTCGCACCGTCTGACCCGGCCGCGCGCGCAGCACCTCGCGCAGGTGACGCGCGCGCCGGTCATCGGCCGCGAGCTCGACCTCCGCCTCGATCGCGCCGGCGCCCGGTCGGCCCAGCTCCTCCGCCTCGAACAGCAACAGGTTCACGGTCGCGGCATTGTCCGGCGAATCCGGCGCGCGCGGGAATAGGGTCCCGGCGCCTCCGGTTCATGCCCACGAAGGACAATACAGGGGTGGGGGCGCGGCGGAACGGACGGACAACCAGGGTCCCCTCGCGAGCGGCAATTCGCAGTCCCCGAATTTCCCGGCTCGTTTCGTCGCGCCCGCTCCCCACCCCGCCAGTCCTGGATGGCGCCGCTCGACGGCCCGCTACGACGAGGCGCCGCGGATCCAGTCGACAGTGCGGCGCAGGCCGTCGGCGAGCGCGGTCTCGGCGCGGAAGCCGAGCAGCTCGTGGGCGCGGGTCACGCGCGCGACCGAGCGGCGGATCTCGCCGGCGCGCTCCGGGGCGTGCTCGATGGCCGCGGACGAGCCGCACAGTCGCAGCACCTCGGCGGCGAGCTGGTTGATGGTGCTGCTGTTGCCGGTGGCGATGTTGACCGCCACGCCCTCGCCCTGATCCGAGAGCGCTGCGCCGACCACCGCCCGCACCACGTCGCCGACGAAGACGAAGTCGCGGGTCTGCTCGCCGTCGCCGAACACGGTCAGGCCGCGGCCGGACAGCCCGCGGTCGACGAAGATCGAGATGACGCCCGAGTAGGGGCTGCGCGGGTCCTGGCGCGGCCCGTACACGTTGAAGAAGCGCAGCGGCTGGGTGGCCAGGCCGTGGACCAGCGAGTGGTAGCGGAGGAAGTGCTCGCCGGCGAGCTTGTCGATCCCGTAGGGCGACAGCGGCTGGCACACGACCTCCTCGGCCACCGGCATCTCGGCCACGTCGCCGTAGACCGCGGCGGACGACGCGAACACGACCTTGCGGACGCCGCAGCGGCGCGCGTAGTCGAGCACCTGCACGGTGCCCAGGTAGTTGGTGCGCGCCTCGTCGAGCGGGTTCTCGACCGAGTAGACAACCGAGACCTGCGCGGCCAGGTGCACGATGCGCTGGACCGGCCCGCGCCGGCGGATCACGTCGTGGAGCGGCGCGTACAGCCCGTCGGCCACGTTGCACTCGATCACCTCGACGCGCCCGTCGCCCTGCCACTGGCGCAGGTTCTCGCGCCGGCCGGTGGCGAAGTTGTCGAGCACGACGACCTGGTGGTCGGCCGCCACCAGCGCGTCGACTGTGTGCGAGCCGATGAACCCGGCCCCGCCGGTGACGACCGCGACCGGATCAGCCATGGGGCCACCTCTCGGTGGCCAGCAGCAGACGAGCGACGAGGATCTCGAGCGCCACGCGGTTGTCCCCTCCCTCCGGGATGATCAGATCGGCCCAGCGCTTGGACGGCTCGACGAACTGCGTGTGCATCGGGCGGACGTTCTTGTAGTACTGCTCGCGCACCGAGGCGAAGCTCCGCCCCCGCTCCTCGAGGTCGCGCCGGATGCGGCGGAAGACGCGGATGTCGGGATCGGTGTCCACGAAGATCTTGATGTCGAGCTGCTCGCGAACGGCCGGCGCAACGAATGTAAGGATACCTTCAACGATGACGACCGCAGTCGGCTGCAGGCTGCGCCGCTCCGGGCGGCGTGCGTTGTTCACGAAGTCGTAGATGGGGACGTCGATGGGCTTACCCGACCGCAGATCTCGCAGGTGCTCGGCGAGAAGCTCGCTGTCCAGGGCATCTGGATGGTCGTAGTTGACCGACGCGCGCTCCTCGCTGGAGAGCCCGCTGCCTTCCTTGTAGTAGGAGTCGTACTCGATGATGCAGGCGCTGCCGGCTGGGAGCGCCTCGACCAGCTTGCGCGCCACAGTTGTCTTGCCCGAACCAGTGCCGCCGGCAACACCGATGACAAGGGCCGGTCGCATCGAGCGAGTGTATCGATCGGCAGCGGACGGTCAACCGCACCTCATGTGCTATGGTCCGCGACCAGAGAGAGCCACCACGTCTGGCAGCCGAGACCGGAAGGAGTGGGGGAGCTCGGTCGGCGCGGCCTGTCTGGACAGCCAGATTGAACATCGTAGAGGTACGCGATGACTCGAGTTCTGATTGTCTGCGATCGCGCCCTGGTGCGCGAAGGCCTGCGGCGCATGCTCGACGGTGCGCCGGAGGTCGTGATCGCGGGCGAGGCCGCCGATCCCGTCGAGGCCCTGGAGCTTCTGGCTCAGGCTCCCGACGTGGTGCTGGTCGACTTCGCCATGCCGATGAAGGACGGGCTGGATGCCACCGCGGAGGTGTGCCGCAACGCCGGCGGCAGTCGCGTGCTCGTGCTGGGCGGCTACGCCGACCAGCAACAGGCACAAGGCGCGTTCGACGCCGGCGCGAGCGGCTTCCTGTGGAAGGGCGCCGACGTGACCGAGCTTCTGGCCGCGATCCGCGCGGTCGAGCGCGGCACATCGTATGTGTCGCCGCAGCTGACCGCCGCCATCGAGAGCAGCTCGAACGGTCCGGAGCGCGGCGCGTCGCTCGACAGCCTGTCCAAGCGCGAGCTCGAGGTCATGTGCTTTCTCGCCACCGGCATGACGAACCGCGAGATCGCCGAGCAGCTGGGCATCAGCGTCAAGACGATCGACACGCACCGCGGCCACCTGCTCAAGAAGCTCCAGCTGCGCAACAACTCCGACATCACCCGCTTCGCCATCCGGCACGGGCTCGTGCAGCTCTAGATCGATCGAGGGAGGTCACCATGGGCCGGCGCGGGCGCCCGCACGGACAGAAGCGATGTGCACCGCGGTGATCGTCCGGCGGCCCGGGCCGCCGGCCACGCTGGTGGTGGCGGGCAACCGCGATGAGTTCGTGCGCCGCCCCGCCATCGGCCCGACCGTGCTGCGCGAGCAGCCGCGCGCCGTCGGCGGGATGGATCTGGAGGCGCACGGCAGCTGGTTCGGCGTCACCGCCGGCGGCCTGCTCGCGCTGCTGACCAACCAGCCGGAGGGGGACGGCCGGCCGCACCCGGGCCGCCGCTCGCGCGGAGAGATCGTGATGGGCGTGCTCGAGCGAGGCGGCCGCGACGCCGCCCGCGCATGGCTGTCGCAGCTCGACGGGCGCCTGTACAACTCGTTCAATCTGCTGTTCGGCGACGCCGAGGTCGCCGAGGTCGCGTACGGGCGGTCGGATCGGGCGGAGCTGGAATTCGAGCCGGTGCCGTACGGCCTCAGCGTGCTGCCCAACGCCCGCCTCGACCAGCCGGACCACATCAAGGTCGCCCGCGCTCGAGCCCTCGTCGAGCCGGCCCTCGACGCCCCGTGGCCGGAGCTGCGCCGCACCCTCGCCGCGGCGCTGGCCGACCACCAGCGCGTCCCGCTCGACTCCTTGCCCGAGCTGGCGCCCGGCGCCCGCTTCCCCCGCGAGATGATCCGCGAGCTGACCGCGCTGTGCATCCACACCCCGGAGTACGGGACGCGATCGGCGTCCATCGTCCGGCTGGAGCCTGGTCGAGTCGCGGAGCTGTCGTATGCGGCCGGGCCGCCTTGTCGCACCTCATGGGAGGACGCCGCGCCCTTGCTGGTCGGCTGACGAGCTCACGGCCTCAGCTCGACGGATTCGAAGTGAAACCAATCGGCCAGCTTCCGCCTCCACGTCGCCTGCCTCGAGATCGTCGCCGACGAACCAGGGCAATCGGCCGAAGCCGAGCGGCGGCAGGACGACGACCGAGCCGCGCGCAGCGCCGGCCACGCGGCCTTCGCGGATGTCGGAGGGCGCGTGGGCACGGCTGAGAACGAGGAGCATCGCGCCGAGCTGGAACGCGAGCACGCAGGCCGAGGCCGCGCCGAAGCCGAGCAGCGCGCGCCGGTTCACGCGCAGCCGGATCCATAGCGCCGCCGCCGCGATCCACAGGACCATCGGCGCGAACAACAGGCGCCATCCCTGCTGCGGCGCGACCAGGCTGGTCAGCATCGTCGCGCCGCCGGCCGCGAAGAGCACGGCGATGGTCCAGCGATCGAGGCGGCCCACGAGCTGGCCTCGCAAGCGGCGCGCGGCGATGAGCCAGGGAAGCAGCGCCGCGGCGCACAGGAGGAAGATGCCGACGAGGCGTAGATTTCCGGCCAGCCCGCGGTCGACAACCACGTTAACAAGCGTCGTGTGCTCGAGCAGGCCGCCGTAGCGCTTGCTGTTGCCGGGCGCGAGCAGGAGGGCGGCGAACCCGATGACGAGGCCGACAAGGCCCGAGACCATCCAGGCCGCCAGACGCTCGCCGCGGCGCCGGAAGGCAATCATCGCCACCACGAGCAGCGCCATCGAGGCCGGGCCGGTGTGCTCGTTGCCCAGTCCGGCCAGCACGCCCCAGACGAGGAGGATGACCGCGAACGCCGGGTGGCGCGGCCGCGGCGCGACAGCGTGGAACCGGTACGGCACGAACAGCACCAGGTGGAGGAGGAAGCCGAACACGTAGTTGCACGTCCACGGTCGGTAGCCGAACATCGCGGTGGCCACCGGCGTCGGCGCCGCGACGAGGATCATCGCGGCGACCAGCGCGAGCAGGGCCACGTGATCGGCGCGCCGCGGCGACGGCCAGCAGCCCGCGACAAGCGCGGTCACGACGAACAGGAACCCCACCTCGACCAGCGGCTCTGCGATCGCGTGGACCGCGTCGCCGCTGTACATCAGCTTCATGAACTGGTACCCGAGCCGCGGATTGCCGCCCAGGTAGTCGTGCCGCGCCGTGTCCCAGACCTGCGCGAGGCCCAGCTCGTGTCCGTGGCTCTTGCCCCAGTGAATCCAGGAGTCGAACACGGTCGGCTCCCACAGCGCCGCCAGCGCGAAGGCGCCGAACAGCGCCGCGAGCAGCACGGCGAACACGATCGCCGACCACCGTCCTGCGAGCCCACCCACCTCGACATCTGTTAGCACCCGCGCGGCTCGCGGCGCTGCGACATGGATCAGACAACACGACAGATCCGCGCGACAGGCCTCGTCGCTGTGACGCATCGATCACGGAGCAGCTCACCCGGTCGTGGTCAACGGTGACGACGGACACGCCGCCGGCCGAATGACGTCGTTGCCAGACCGCGTGCGGCGCGTCTACCGCCGCCGCCGCGGCGCCCGCGTCGAGCGCGCCGTCTCCTCGGCGAGCTTCCTGTACGCCGAGAGCCGCTCCTCGTCCACGCGCCCCTCTCGCACCGCGTCGATCACGGCGCAGCCCGGCTCGTCAACATGCCGGCAATCGCGGAAGCGACACCGCTCGGCCAGCGCGGCCAGGTCGGGGAACGCGTCGGCCAGGCCCGCGGCCGCGTCGACGAGCTCCAGCTCGCGCAGCCCGGGCGTGTCGATGACCAGCGCGCCGCCGGGCAGGACGAAAAGCTGGCGCGTGGTGGTCGTGTGGCGGCCGCGGCTGTCGTGCTGGCGGACGCCGCCGGTGCGCTGCACCGGTCGACCGAAGAGCGCGTTGAGCAGGGTCGACTTGCCGGCTCCCGACGAGCCGAGCAGCACCGCTGTTTCGCCGGGCGGCAGGTGCGGCTCGACCGCGGCCTCGGCGCCGGGTGCGATGAGCGACAGGGCCAGGACCGGCATTCCGGGGAACGCGGCCTCGACGTCCGAAGCACGCGCGGCCGCCTCGTCGCACAGGTCCGCCTTGCTCAGCACCGCGAACGGGGCCACGCCGGCGGCGCGCACGAGCGCCACGTAGCGCTCGAGGCGGCGCAGGTTGAAGTCGCCATCGAGGCCCATGACCAGGACCGCGAGGTCAACGTTGGCGGCCAGCACCTGCTCGCTGCGCTGATCCGGGTCGCGGCGGGCCAGCTCGCCGTGGCGCGGCAGCACCGCCTCGATGACCGGCGGCTCGCCCGGCGCCGGCGCCCGCACCGCCACCCAGTCGCCGACCAGCGGCAGGTCGCGGCTGCGGGTGCGGTGACGCATCCGGCCCGGCACCACCGCGCCGCTCTCGATCTCTCCGTCGCCGATGCGCACGCCGCGCCGATCGGCCGACACCACCCGCCAGGCCGAAAGCGTCGGGTCGCCGGCAGCCGCGAGCGCGGCGGCCAGCTCCCCCCGCCAGCCCATCCGATCGAGCCGGGGCATCAGGGCGGCGGCGCGAGCACACGCACCGGCTGGATCCAGGCGCGCGCCCCGTCGCCGCGCGTCACCACCGCGCGCACGTAGCCGGCCGGCGCCTTTGCGAGCGCGAAGCGCGCGCGGCGGCCGGAGGTTCGCTGCAGCTCCGCCCCGCCCTGCCCGATGAAGGCGATCTCGTGCTCCCCCGCGCTGGCCTCCGCCACCTCGATCTGCATGGCTCCGTCCGAGCGTTCGACGCGGTCCAGGACGACGCCGGTGGTGGCGTAGAAGTCGCCGCGCGCCAGCGCCGCGCGGATGGCGTCCGGCCGGCGCGCCGCGTGCACCATGACCCAGCCGGTCCCGGCCGCATAGACCGGCCGGCCATCGGCGTGGCGGGACTGGATCTCGTCCGCCCTGTAATGATGCGCGTCGTCGGACGCGACTCCGTAGATGATGGCGCCGCGGCTCAGCGCCGCGTCCCATACGCTCTCGGACGATGGATGCTGGGCGTCGCCGGCATTCCAGCGCGCGAAGCCCATGTTGCCGATCTCGACGAGGGTGGAGCCGCGGCGGCCCAGCTCGGCGAGCAGCTCGCCGTCCACGCCCCAGTGCCAGTTCGGGTGGTTGATCTGCACCAGGCCGCCCAGCTCGCGCACCTTGTCGATGGCGGCCTGGTACATGTCGACGCGCAGGTTGCTGGTCTTGTTCTTCCACTCGATCGCCGGCGGCCGGCCGCGCGGGTCGAGGGCGTTGGCCATCGCCGCGGCGCCGTTCACCGCGGGCACCTTGGTCAGCCCCAGGCCGTTGACGTGGATGCGGCACTTGCCGTCGGCCTCGGGGGGCGGCGGCTCGCAGCTGCCCGGGTTGTGCGTGAGCTCGATGCCGCGCATCACCAGCGGACGGCCACCCGCCTCGTGCTCGGTCACCCGGTTGTGATCGGTGATGAAGATGAAGTCGTAGCCGCGCTCGCCGTACCAGCGCACGACGTCCTCCACCTGTTCGCGGCTGTCACCCGAGTGGCAGGTGTGCACGTGCGTCGAGCCCTTGAGCCAGCGGACCGGCCCGCTCTTGCCGGCCCCGGCGGCCGCCGTCGTGGTGGCGCCGGCCGCCGCCGCCGTCATGGTGACCGGCGCGCACTCGACCAGCGAGGTGTCCTCCTGCTCGTCGGCCGCCACCGCCTTGCCGTTGCCGTTGCCGCTGTAGCTGGCCCCGGCCTGACCGCAGCCGGCCCACGCCGCGAGCGCGGCCAGCACCGCCGCCCTCGTCATTGCGGCCTGCGCTCCCGCTTCGCGGCGCGCTCGAGCGCCGGCGGCGCCGCCGCCGTCATGTTGTTGACCACGCCCCACTCGCGCTTGTTCCACACGTCGCGGTTGGCCAGGAACAGGTACAGCAGATCGATCATGTAGCGCGCCTCGATCGGACGATCCGAAACTGTCTGCCGCTCCTTGGGATCGGCGCCGATGTCGTAGAGCTCCAGCCCGCCCTTGCGGGTGAGCCAGATCTTCCAGCCGCCCACCCGCATCGTGTGCGCGTACTCGTACTGCGACGCGTAGGCAGGGCGCGGGTAGCCGCGTCCCACGCCCTGCGCCAGCGGCAGGAGCGAGTGGCCCTGGCTGGGCTGCGGCGGGTCGAGCCCCAGCGCCTCGGCCACCGTCGGCATCACGTCGAGGGCATCGACGCCCTCCTCGATCACGGTGCCGGGCGGAATCAGCGGCGGATAGCGCACGAACAGCGGCACGTGCACCAGCGTCTCGCGCAGCGAGGCCCCGTGGCCGCAGCGTCCGTCCTCCCACAGCTCCTCCCCGTGATCGGCGGTGACGATGATCATGGTCTCGTCCGCGATGCCCCACTTCTCCAGCTTGTCCAGCATGGTGCCCAGCATGCGGTCCTGGTAGCTCACGTCCGAGTCGTAGATCGCGTTGATGCGGGTGAGGTCGCGCTCCGACGGCATCCGCGTGCAGCGCATGGTGCCGCGCTTGATGCCGAGATCGCCCGCCCGCGCGGCGACCTTGAAGGGGCCCTCGTACGGGTCCGGGTCGTACTGCGAGAGCCACGGCTCGTGGCCGATCCACGGCTTGTGGGTGTCGATGGTGCCGAGGAACAGGAAGAACGGCCTGGTCTCGCGCCCGCGCAGCGTGCCCAGCGCCCGCTCCACGATGCGCTCGGCCGGGATCCAGCCGTTGAGGCGCCCCGGGTGTCCCTCGCGCATCATGTTGGTGAACGCGTCGAAGCCGCGCGCGTAGCCGCTGGACTTCGTGATCATGCCGTTGGCGGTCACGCCGGTGACATACAGCCCGGCCTTCTTGGCTTGCTGGCCGATCGTGGTGAAGCTCTCCGACAGCTTCCAGGTGCCGCCGTCGCCCGCCGTGCGCACGCCGTGGGTCGCCGGATAGAGCGAGGTCCACATCGACGCGTGCGACGTGTTCGACTCGTTGCCCTGCACGTACGCGTGGCGGAACACCGCGCCCTCGGCGGCCAGGCGCTCGAACGACGGCACCGTGGGCCGCGCGCCGTGGCGGATCGGCCGGATGCGATCGGCGCGCAGGGTATCCATGATCCACAGGATGACGTGCTTGGGCGGCGGCGCGGCGCGGCGCTGCGGCGCCGGGCCCGGCTGCACCAGCGATCCGCCCGCCAGGCGCGCGCTCTGGCAGCCGAGCAGCTCGAGCTTGACCCGGGCCACGCGCCCGGCCAGCGGATCGAGGTCCATGCGCGTCCGCGCCGCCGACAGCTCGCCGTCAACGGCGGCAAGGTGAGCGCGCGCCTTCACCGACACGCGGCAGCCGGACGCGTCCGCTCCCTCGCCGACCAGCTCGCCGGTCAGCACGGCGTACTCCGGGATGTAGAAGTAGTAGATGAGCTGCTCGCGCGCTCTCAGGCGCAGGCTGCGGTCCTTGGCGTCGAAGAACGACGGCGCGCTGTCGGCGCCGGGTCGCGGCGCGCCGCCCATCTGTAACCAGTCCACGGCCACCTCGCTGATGCCGCGCAGGGCGAAGCGCACGCCGTTCTCGCCCACCCGCCACGCCTTCGCCGCCACCGGGACCGACACCACCTGCCACCCGCCCGCCAGAGCGACCTCGGCCGCGGCCCCCGCGTTGAGCGCGATCGACAGCCGCGCCGGCCGCCGGCTGTGCACGCGCAGCGCGATCGCGCCGGCCTGCGCGGCGGCCTCCTCGTCGAGCGGCACGGTCAGCGCGGCGCTGCGCTCCACCATCGCGACGTGGACCCCGTCCTGCCGCGCGCCCAGGCGCCAGCCGGCGCCACGGCTGCCGCGCCGGCTCGGCTGGGCGTAGCGGGAGAAGCCGGCCGACCCGGCCTCGACCAGGAGCCCGCCGTCCCGGTACCAGTGGGCGAGCAGCCGGTTGTCGGCCAGGTTGAAGATCTGGTGTGCGGCGCCCGCCACCGGGGCCGCCGGCACGTCGGCCGGCGCCGGCGCGCTGGTGCCGGTGCTGACCTCGGTCGCGGCCGTCCCCATCGCCGGCGCGCGCGGCGCGGTGGTGTCGCCCAGCGGCAGCGGCACCAGCGACATGGTGGCCACCCTTGGCAGCGCGATGTTGCCGCCGGCCGGCGGATCCTCGCCGCCGCACGCGCAGACCGCCACCAGGGCCGCGATCCAGGCACGCTTCACCGCGCCCGCCTCACCGCACGTCCTCGGCCCCCGCGCAGGCCGGATAGCCGGCCAGGCTGTCCGGATCGAGGACCGCCAGCTTCTCGCACGACGTGCGCACCCACGCGGCCAGCCTTTCTGGCCTGTCGCTCTCGCCGCCGCGCGGCTCCCCTGTCGGGCCGCCCTCGCCGGCCGCGTCGAGCGCGCGCGCCGCCGCCAGCGCGGCCTCGATCTCGAACGTGGACATGAGCTGGCGCATCTGCCGCCGGTAGTCGGAGCGCGCGTCCGGCTGCTGCACGTTAACAGGCGCGGGCATCTGGTCCAGCTTGCGGGCGAAGGCCAGGTGCAGGTCGGCCAGCCGCGCCCACGCGCCGACCGAGCTGGCCGCGTCGCCGTAGCGGGTCGCCTCCTCGTAGAGCGTGCGCGTGCTCAGGTAGTAGCGCCGCGCGCCGCGCAGCTCGGCCGCCATCATGCCCTGCGACCCGGCGTCGATGCGCCAGCGCTCGAAGCGCTCGTGCTCGCACTCGGCCTGGGCCAGCACCGCCTGCGCCGCGGCCCGCGCGGCCCGATCGCGCGCCGCGCCCGCGGTGCCGATCAGAATCCTCGCGCGCCTGCTTGGCCCGCTTCCACTCGGCCGGGCAGCCGCTCCTGGCCTCGGGCGAGTTCACGGGCGTGTGCTCCGGACCGACGGGCGGCCCTTGCGACCCGCAGGCCGCTGCCAGGACGAAGACGAGCGCGGCGGGACGCACCGGGCCCAGGATATCACCGGCGCCGTGCCCGGCCAGCGCGCGATCCGGCCATCCGCGTGAAGAAGGCCCCGACATCCTCCGCCTGGAGACGTCAACGAATCCTCTCGCGTGGCGAAGGGGACGCTCCATGTGATGAAGGAGCCGACATCACCGAGCGCAGGAACCGCACACACGAGAAAGCCCGGGTCGGTGTCCCGACCCGGGCTCTGGAAGTCACCCGTTCGTTCAGTCAGCCGCAGCTGTCACGGAAGCGCGCAGACGTCGATGTCGGAGCAGCAGTCGCCGAACTCCGCGCACTGCTCGTCGCACTGGCAGGCGGAATTCGGGTCGAACTCGCCGCAACGACCGTCACAGCTCGCGCCCGGATCCGGCTCGGGCTCGGGGTCCGGCTCGGGGTCCGGCGCCGAGCAAACTTCCTCGAGGTCGGAGCAGCAGTCACCGAACTGCGAGCAGAGGTCGTCGCACTGGCAGGAAGCGTTCGGGTCGAACACGCCACAGCGGCCCTCGCAGCTCGCGCCCGGATCGGGGTCCGGATCCGGATCCGGGTCCGGATCGGGGTCCGGATCCGGGTCCGGATCGCTGCCCGGAGGACCGTACAGCGACGATGCGCCCTCGCGATCGAGGTCGGTGAGCGACAGGTCGCTGCCGGTGCCGTTGCACTGCGGATAGTGCATCGTGGAGGCCGAGTCGTACTCGGTCAGCTCACGCCACTCGTTGTCCTCGAAGCACGTGCCGGACTCGGGCCGCGTGTGCTCGTGACGGAAGCCGAGCGCGTGGCCGAGCTCGTGAGTCAGGATGTTGGCGACCGACCAGTCGCTCTGCTGGAAGGACGAGTTGTCCACGTACACGTTGCGGGTCGCGCGATCCTGGTCGGGGAAGAAGGCGCGCGCCAGGTACGGCTGGTTGAACACCTGATTGACGTCGAAGACGACGTTCTGGTTGTTCTCGTCGCAGGTGGCGTCTTCCTCGGGCACGTACACGAAGTTGACGTTGGCCGCGGTCTCCCAGCCGTTGTCGGTGGCCTGGGCCAGCGCATCGACGACGTCCTGCTTGAGGTCGCCGAAGGTGTCACCCACGCAATAGGTCAGGTTGAGCTTCTGCTGCTCGTCCCAGACCGCGTTGACGCCGCCCGGGGCGTGGACGATGAGCTTCCCCTCGCGGGCGAACGCCTGGTAGGCGTTGTAGAGCTCTCGCCGGCTGACGAGAGGCGTGTCACCGTTGTAGATCCAGACACGCGCAGAACCGAAGGCCTCGGGCTCGCGGTACGTCTGAGCCTCGAACTCCTCGAACGTCATGTCGGTCTTGTTCGCGCCGATCTGCTCCGAGCTGGAAGAGCAGGCGGCCAGCAACAGTACTGGGATGAGCGGCGCACTTCGGAAACGCGGCATTCAGAACTCCTGTGCGTGAGGGCGACTCCCGGAAACGGAAGGTTCCCTACTCAAGTCTGATGCCAGTTCTGACGCGGACTTGGACGACGGCGGCTCATCTCAAGGTCTTGTGAAATACCGACATGTTGAGGCGGTGACGCACGGTCGCCGCATGTGCCTGAATGTAGGGTCGCAGGGCCCGATCTGGGGACTCCAAGAAGCAGACTGAATGTTGCAGCGGGGACGATTGTTTGCGGCGCCAGGCCATCGCCATCGCGGCCCTGCAGGGGCCGACCGAGCCGCGGCCGGCTTCCGGGCTGACGGATCGCGAGGCCGACAGCCGATCAAGTCGATCGACACGATGCGATCGCTCGTACCGTCGCTAGCTGGTGCTCGACTCGCCGCACAGCGAGGAGCGTGCTAAAGAAGGCCCACGGCATGATCCGCCTGGAGAACGTCAACAAATCCTACCGCATGGGGAAGGGGGCGCTCCATGTGCTCAAGGACCTCAGCCTCGAGGTGGACGCCGGTGAGCTGGTCTCGATCATGGGCTCCTCCGGGTCGGGAAAGTCCACGCTCCTCAACATCCTCGGCCTGCTCGACGGGTACGACAACGGCTCCTATCTCCTCGAGGGTCAGCTCATGCGCGGTCTGTCCGAGAGGCAGGCCGCCCACTACCGCAACCGCTTCATCGGCTTCGTGTTTCAGTCGTTCAACCTCATCGGCTTCAAGAACGCCGTGGAGAACGTCGCCCTGCCCCTCTACTACCAGAAGGTGCCGAGGCGCCGGCGCAACCGCATCGCGCTCGAGTACCTCGAGCGGGTCGGCCTGCGCGACTGGGCCGAGCACCTGCCCGGCGAGATGTCGGGCGGACAGAAGCAGCGCGTGGCCATCGCCCGCGCCCTGATCGGCAAGCCGAAGCTCATCCTGGCCGATGAGCCGACCGGCGCGCTCGACAGCGAGACCTCCTATCAGCTGATGGAGCTCCTGCGCGAGATCAACCACAGCGGTATCACCATCCTGGTCGTCACCCACGAGCACGACATCGCCGAGCGCACCGACCGCACCATCCGTCTGCGCGACGGGGTCGTCGTCGAAGCCTAGGCGCCCGTGTTCAACATCGACCTCTGGCAGGAGATCTATGCGACCGTGCGCCGCAACAAGCTGCGCACGTTCCTGACCGGGCTCGCGGTCGCGTGGGGCATCTTCATGCTCGTCGTGCTGCTGGCCGCCGGCAAGGGCCTGCGCAACGGCATCGAGTACCAGTTCCGCGACGACGCCATCAACAGCATCTGGATCTTCCCCGGCAAGACCTCGCTGCCGTTCCGCGGCCAGCCGATCGGGCGGCAGATCCAGTTCACCAACGAGGACTACGAGAACATCAAGCGCCTGCCCGGGATCGATCACATCACCGGGCGCTTCCACCTGTGGGACGAGGGCCAGGTAAAGCGCGGCGACAAGCGCACCGCCTTCGACATCCGCGCCGTCCACCCGGACCATCGCTTCCTCGAGAACACCGAGATGATCGGGGGCCGCTACCTCGACTGGATCGACCAGGAGCAGCGGCGCAAGGTGGCCGTCATCGGCGACGAGGTGCAGAAGTTCCTGTTCAAGCCGGGCGAGTCCGCGATCGGCCAGTGGATCAACATCGCCGGGCTCGAGTATCAGGTGATCGGCATCTTCCAGGACCAGGGCGGCGAGGGCGAGCGGCGCAAGATCTACATCCCGATCTCGACGGCGCAGATGGCCTACAGCGGCTCTCCGCCCCAGCCGGCCCAGGCCGCGGCGCAGAGCACGCAGCAACAGCAGCAACAGCAGCAGCAGAAGCAGGCCCTGAGCCGGACCGGCTCGAACCGGATCAACCAGATCATGGTGACGGTGGGCAACGCCACGGTCGAGGAGAGCCAGGCGATCGAGAAGCAGATCGTCGAGCTCCTGGCCGCCAAGCACCGCTTCTCGCCCGACGACAAGCGGGCGATGCGCATCGGCAACGGCGTGGAGGAGTACGCCGAGGTGCAGATGATCTTCACCATCCTCGCCATGTTCGTCTGGGTGGTCGGCGTGCTGACCATCCTGGCCGGCATCGTCGGCGTGTCCAACATCATGCTGATCTCGGTCAGGGAGAGGACCCGCGAGATCGGCATCCGCAAGTCGTTCGGCGCCACGCCGGGATCGATCCTGCGCATGATCACGCAGGAGGCGCTGGTGATGACCGCGGTGGCCGGCTACCTCGGCCTGGCCGCCGGCGTCGGCCTCGTCGAGCTGGTGACGAGCTTCCTGCCCGAGATCGAGTTCTTCCGCGATCCGCAGATCGACATGCGCATCGCGATCATGGCCACGGTGCTGCTGGTCGTCTGCGGGACCCTGGCCGGCTTCTTCCCCGCCTGGCGCGCTGCGCGCATCAACCCCATCCAGGCCCTGCGCGACGAGTAGACCGCCATGTTCGACTTCGACAAGTGGCAGGAGATCTGGGCGACGCTGAGCCGCAACAAGCTGCGCACGTCGCTGACCGCCCTGGGCGTGGTGTGGGGCGTCTTCATGATGATGGCGACCATCGGCTTCGCGCGCGGGTTCCGGCAGGGCATGACCAACCAGATGAGCTGGTCGGCCACCAACAGCGTCTACGTGTGGAGCCAGCGCACGACGATGGCCTACAAGGGCCTCCAGCCCGGCCGTCCGATCCAGTTCAAGAACGACGACATCGAGGCGGTGGCGCGGGTGCCCGGCATCGAGTACCTGTCGCCGCGCGTCCAGATGGGCGGCTGGCGCGACTCCGCCAACGTCATGCGCGGAAGCAAGACCGGCAACTTCCAGGTCTTCGGCGACTACGCCGAGATGAAGTACATCTCGCGCATGGAGATGATGGCGGGGCGCTTCCTCGACCCGCTCGACATCTCCGAGCGCCGCAAGGTCGCCGTCATCGGCAAGAACGTCTACGGCGTCCTGTTCAAGCCGGGCGAGGAGCCGATCGGGCAGTACATCCGCATCCGCGGGGCATATTTCCAGGTGGTCGGGATGTTCGACCCGCACGGCGACGGCGAGGACGAGGAGCGCCAGGGCAACACCGTCATCATCCCCTTCACCACCTTCCAGCAGGCCTTCAACTTCCAGAACAAGGTCGACTTCTTCGCCCTGACCGTGCTGCCGCACCTGTCGGCGCCGGCGGTGGAGAAGGAGATCAAGCGCGTGCTGTCCGAGCGCCACAAGATCCACCCCGACGATCGCGAGGGCATCGGCTCGTTCAACTGGGCCGAGGAGTTCGGAAAGATCCAGATGGTGTTCCTGGCCATCGAGGCGTTCGCCTGGATCGCCAGCGTCCTGACCCTGATGGCCGGCGTGCTGGGCGTGTCGAACATCCTGCTCATCGCGGTCAAGGAGCGGACCAAGGAGATCGGCATCCGCAAGGCGCTGGGCGCGACGCCCGGCGTGGTGGTGCGGATGATCCTGCAGGAGTCGGTCGTGCTGACCGCGGTGGCCGGCTACTTCGGGCTCGTCGCCGGCGTCATGGTGCTCGAGGCGGTCAGCCTGTTCATCCCCGGAGACGGCGCCATGGCCAAGCCGCAGGTCGACTTCGGCACCGCCATCCTCTCGGTCGTGATCCTGGTCGGCTCCGGCGCTCTGGCCGGCGTCATCCCGGCGCGCCACGCGTCGCGCATTCCCCCTGTCGAAGCCCTCCGGGCGGAGCAATAGAGATGAGACGCATCATCCCGATCGCACTCGGAGTCCTGCTCCTGGTCATGTTCGCCGGCACCCTGCTCTTCCTGTACCGGAAGTCGCAGGCCGAGCCGGTGGTGTACGAGGTCGAGAAGCCGTTCGTGGCCACCATCATCAAGAAGACGGTGGCGACCGGATCGCTGGTGCCGCGCCGCGAGGTGGTCATCAAGCCGCGCGTGTCCGGCGTCGTCGACAAGCTGTTCGTCGAGGCCGGCGCCGCGATCAAGGCGGGCCAGGACATCGCGCGCATCAAGATCATCCCGAACGTCGTCAGCCTCAACCAGGCCGAGGCGGCGGTGGACGCGGCGCGCATCAACTACGAGAACGCGCGCAAGGAGCTGACCCGCTACCAGACGCTGCTCAAGCAGCAGCTCATCTCCGAGGTCGAGTTCGCCCGCTACCAGCTGGACTTCAAGCTGCGCAAGCAGGAGGTGGACTCGGCCACCAGCAATCTATCGCTGGTCAAGTCGGGCGCGGCGCGCGGCGTGGGCAAGGTGTCGAACCTGGTCACCTCGACGGTGAACGGGATGGTCATCGACGTGCCGGTCAAGGAGGGCGCCTCGGTCACCGAGACCAACAACTTCAACGAGGGCACGACCATCGCGGTGGTGGCCGACATGGGCGACATGATCTTCCAGGGCAAGGTCGACGAGTCGGAGGTCGGCAAGATCAAGGTCGGCATGCCGCTCGAGATCGTCGTCGGCGCCATCGAGAAGCAGAAGGTCACCGGCAAGCTCGAGTACATCGCGCCCAAGGGCGTCGACGTGGACGGCGCCATCCAGTTCGAGATCAAGGCGGCCATCGCGCCGGTCAAGGACATCTTCATCCGCGCCGGCTACAGCGCCAACGCCGACATCGTCCTCGACAAGCGCATCGACGTGCTCGCCATCCACGAGTCCCTCCTCCAGTTCGAGAAGGACGGCAAGCCCTTCGTCGAGGTCCAGGTCGCCGAGCAGAAGTTCGAGAAGCGCCCCGTCGAGGTCGGCGTCTCCGACGGCGTCCAGATCGAGGTCCTCAAGGGCGTCGACGCCCGGACCGAGATCAAGAAGCCGCCTCTGGCCAAGGAGAAGCCGCTCGAGGACAAGAAGGGCTAGCTCCGCGAATTCTTCCGCGCACTGTGCTCCGGTGCCCGCGGAGGTCGGCGCACCAGTGCCTACTGGCGCTGCCAGACGCGGACGTAGTTGACGCGCATGAAGAGGGGGAAGTCGGCCTGGTTGGGGATGGCGTTGCCGGTGAACTGGCCGCTGATGGCGAGGTTGAGGATGACGTGGAAGGGGCGGTGGAACTCTTCCTTGTTGCTGGCCGTGATGTTGACGGTGTGCACCGGGTTCGGGTTGGTCTCGCGGTCGATGTACCAGCGGATCTGGGTCGGCTCCCACTCGATCGTGTACAGGTGGAACTGGGTGACGTTGCCGGCGCCGGCCGGGTTCGGCTGCTGGGCGTTGACGCCGTCGGCCCAGGGGAAGAGGCCGATGCGCGTGTCCCAGAACAGGTTCTGGAAGGTGACGGTCTCGCCGTTGCGGTGCTCCATGATGTCGACCTCGCCGCAGCTGGCCCAGTTCGAGGCCATCGTGTCGAAGCGGTCGATGGGCGCGGTGTAGCTGGTCGTGACCGTGTCGTCGCAGGCGGTGCCCATCATCCAGAACGCGGGCCAGGTCGCGATCGCGGTCGGCATGGCGATGCGCGCCTCGATGCGGCCGTAGGTCCACGAGCGCTTGCCCTTGGTGGTGATGCGGCCGGAGCGCTGGTACCAGTCGCGGCCCTCGATGTTCGTGGGCGTGGTGAAGTAGTCGGCGCGGATGACGAGGTTGCCGTTCTCGCGGAAGGCGTGCTCGGGCCGGTACCATTCCCACTCGCCGTTGCCCCAGCCCTGGAACGCGCCCAGGCCCGGGTTGAGGCCGTTGCCGACGTGGTAGTTCCAGCTCGCCGAGTCGGGCTGGCCGCTGCCGTCGAAGTTGTCCTCCCACACGACGGCCCACTGCCGCCGCCGCCGCCGCCGCCCGACATCGAAAACTGGGTCCACGCCGTGTTGACAGCGCCGCCCGCGAAGCTGCCGATGGTGAAGAAGTAGCGCACGGTCGCGCCGCCGGGGATGCCGGTGACGTCGTAGGTGTGGTTGTTGCCGCTCGCGTTCATGCGGACGTTGAGCTGGCCGCCGCCGTTCAGCTGGTAGTGCAGGTCGGCCCACGGCGCGTCCTCGACGTGGAAGCGGACGCTGCTCGGCGACGTGATCGTGTGTCCCGAGGTCGCCGCGGCCGCGCTGCCGGCGAAAAAGGATCGCGGCGGTGCAGCGAGGCGCGTCATGGCTCCGACTCCGATGCTCGAACGTCCACTGCCGCGCATGGATCACCTCCTCTCGAACCGCAGGCAGACTAAGCCGCCGCGGCCGGGCCTTCATGCGCGACGTCGAGCGCGATCTGCGATCCACTTCACCGGGCGATCGAAGACCGATCACTGCAAGTTGCGCACGGGAGTCACTGCCAGCGCAGCGCCCACGATGGCGAGCATCGTCGCACCGGCAATCAGGCACCCGGTGGTCGGCCCCACGACATCGGCCACCAGGCCGGACGCGAGGTTGCTGAGCGGAGCCATGCCGAGCAGACCCAGCGAGTGGACCGACAGGATGCGGGCTCGGTGCGCTCCCGACGCCAGCTCCTGGAACAGCGCCCGGCTGGTGTTGAAGAACATGGCGTGAAAGATGCCCCACAGGAAGATGAGCGCGAGGTATCCCCAGAACGGCGGGCGCGCCGCGATGGCGATCAGGCACAGGCACACCCCGACCAGCGCCATGACGAACGCCGGCCCTCGCTTCAGCTTGCGGCCGAGCGCCAGCATGCCGAGCGAGCCCGCGATCGTGCCCAGCGGCAGGAGCATCCAGTGCAGCGCCAGATCGGCCGCGCCTCCGTGATAGACGTTTCGCACGGTAAGCGGGCCCAGCACCTGGAACGGCCCCATGAAGCACAGCCCGTTGGCCGCCACGAGCAGCGCGATCGGCCGGAGCTGGCCCGAGCGCCACACCTCGACCAGTCCGCTGCGCCATCCGGTCAGCGCGCCGGTGCCGGCCGGGCGTCCTTGCGTCGCGACCCGAGGCAGCTGCCGCACGGCCACCACGCCCAGCAGCAAGACCCGGCCTGCAGGGCGAGATTGGCCCCGCTGCCGATGATCCCGGTGAGGCCGCCGAGCTGAGCGCCGACTGCGAGGCTCAGGAACTGCACGAGCGTGATGCCCGTGATCGCCCGCAACAGCGCGCCGCTGACCACGTGCGAGACCATCGCGTCTCGCGAGGGGCCGACGAACGCCTGGATGGCGCCCCAGCACAGGGCGTAGGGCAAGAGGACCGCCAGCGAGGCGCGGCCGCCGGCGACCAGCGCGGCGAGCACCCCGATGGTGAGCGCGCCCAGCGACGTACAGCCCGGTCAGCAGCCCACGCAGCTCGACGCGGTCGGCGAGCAGGCCGCCGACGAGCAGGAACACCAGGAACGGGAGCTGCTGGCACATCTGCGCGGTGCCGACCCAGCCCGCGCTCGCCTGCAGCTCTCCGACCAGGAGCCAGGAGAAGACCATCTGGTTCATCTGCGTGGCCAGCGACCAGCAGGCCGCGGCGCCGACGAACCAGACGTAGGCGGAGGTGACGGTCCGCGTGCCGGGCGGCGTCATCGGTTGCAGCTCAGGGATCGGCATCGACTCGCTCGCCATGCACCTCGCCGCCGGCGCCGCCTCTAGGACGCGTAGCTGACGTCGCGCGAGAGCTTCGTCTGCGCCACCGGGTTGAAGCCGAGCCTGGTGCCGCTGCGCAGGACCACCTCGACCCGGTAGCTCTCGTTGCTCGCGAACTGGAGGAAGAAACCTCCGCCCATCATCGGCTCGGTGGCCAGCGACGCCGCGCCGCTTGCCTCCGCCCACCGGGCGAGCGCGGCGCCGAACCGCTCGCTCGCCAGCACGTCCTCGGGCAGGCTCATGGTCAGCTTCTGCAGTGGGGCGCCGGTGATGCGGCCGACCCGCTCGCGCACGCTCATGAACTCCGGGATGACGCGCAGGGCGTAGTCCTCGTCGGTCTCGCCCGGGCGCGGCGGGTTGGACACCGTCAGCGCCACATGATGAAGCACCGGCCCTCCGTCGTAGCTCCGCTGGACCTGCTCGTACGCCGGCTGGTGGGCCGGCTGGCTGATGAGGACGTGATTCGAACCAGCCGCGCGCCCGCGCCGGGCCGTCGGCCGGGAGGGTCGCCGCGATGCCGACGTAGCGCAGACCCTCCACCTCGCCGAGGTAGAGCGTCTCGTCGCTGCCCACCGAGTATCCCAGGTTCTCGAGCGGACCTGCCATCGAGAGGAACCGGACCCCGACGAGCAGCGCGTGGTCGAAGGTCGGCGCGATGGGGATCTCCGGCGCCATCCGCCTTGCCAGCGCCTCGGCCTCCTCGAATCCACTGGACGCCGTCCACATTGAACGAGCGCTTGAACTCTTCGGCGAAACTCATGACTCCTCCGTCGGGCAAGATCGCTCGGCCGGGCACGGTCCCGCCAGGAGCGAGGGCAGAAGCGAGCGACCGATCACCGCGTCGCTCGCGGGCGGTCGGCCGGCAGCGCCGGCGTGAGCTTGGGGCTGCGCCGATGATGCGTCGCCTGCTCGAACGAGTACGCGATGCGCAGGAGGTGCGCCTCGCTCCAGGCGCGCCCGAGCAGCTCGATGCCGACCGGCAGCTCGTCGGGCGTCCAGCCGGCCGGCACGGAGATCGACGGCAGGCCCGAATTCGAGCCGACCTGGCAGTTGTTGCTCTCCGCCTTCTCCTCCCCGCTGAGCAGCACCGGCTTGACCAGGTAGGTCGGATAGGCGAGGACGTTGACCCGCTGGCTGGCCATCGCCGCCAGCAGGGTCTGCCGCAGCTCGCTGCGGCGCAGCAGCGCGTCGGTGTACTCCTTGGCGTCGAGCGATGCGATCGACTGCGCGTTCTTGAGCCAGAAGGTGGCCAGCGGCGGAGGCGGCGCGGCGAGCAGCTGGTCGATCGTTGACGCCGGCGGCTTGTTGGGCAGCGACGCGAAGTAGGCCGCGAGGTCGAACTTCACCTCGTAGGCCGGCACGATGAAGCCCTTGAACCGGTCCGGGCGGATCAGCTCGGCGATGTTGTCGATGGACAGCTCGACGACCGTCGCCCCGCGAGCCTTCATGTCTTCCGCCGCCTTGCGGATGACGGCGTTGACCTCCTCGTGCTCGGGGCCGGCGCCCATCAAGGTCGTCACGATCCCGATGCGGGCGCCCTGCAGCGCGCCGGCGTCGAGACCGGAGACGTACGATCGAGGAGTGCGCGACACCGCCTCCGCCGTCTGCCAATCGGCAGGGTCGTAGCCGACCAGCGCGTCGAGCAGGATGGCGACGTCGGTGACCGTGCGGGCGATCGGCGCCGCCATGTCCTGGGTGTGTCCGAGCGGGACCAGGCCGCTCCGGCTCAGCAGTCCCTGGGTGCCGCGCAGGCCGACGAGCGCGTTGTGGGCGGCCGGCATGCGGATCGAGCCGCAGGTGTCGCTGCCCAGCGCTGCGGCGGCCAGGTTTGCCGCCACCGCGACCGCCGGTCCGGCGCTCGAGCCGCCCGGGCTGCGATCGGGCGCGTACGGGTTCCTGACCTGCCCGAACAGGGAGCCCTGCCCGCTCATGCCGAGCCCGAGCTCGTCCATGTTGCCCTTGCCGATGATGATTGCGCCGGCCTTCTCCAGCTTGGTGACCAGGAAGGCGTCGCGCTGCGGGATGTACCCGGCCATGGCCTTCGACCCGGCCGCTGTCTGCATGTTGGAGGTCTCGAAGTTGTCCTTCACGATGACCGGAATGCCGTGCAGCGGGCCGCGCACCTTCCCGGCCTTGCGCTCGGCGTCGAGCGCGGCGGCCTCGTCGGCGGCCTGCTTGCTCGTCACGCTGATCGAGTTGAGCTTGGGCCCGGCGGCGTCATAGGCCGCGATGCGCGCCATGTACATCGCCACCAGGTCCCGCGACGCGACCTGGCCCGATGAAAGCGCTCGCTGGAGGTACCGGGATCGAGGACTCGACGAGCTCGAAGCTGCGCTCCGCGCTCGACGTCGTGGTCGCCGAACTTGTCGCGACCTGAGCGCCCTGGCATCCGGCCAGTGCGATCGCGCACGCGGGCCCGGGTGCGGTCAGGTTCCGCCTGAAAGCCATCTCGTCGTCATTCCGCTTTACCCATTCTACCGTCAACAGCAGGTTTGCTACGATGCCATCTGCAATGACGGTACCTTCGGTCCCTCAGCTCTTCCACCGCGAGGACTTCGGCGAGCGCATCGCGCTCGTGACCGAGGCCCGGACCTGTACCTACGCCGAGACCGCCGCCACCATCGATCAGGTCGCGGCCGGCCTGTGGCAGTTCGGCGTTCGCAAGGGCGATCGCGTCGGCGTCTACGTCGCGAACACCCCGCAGTTCATGCACCTGACGTTCGCGCTCTGGCGCCTCGGGGCCATCACCGCCTACGTCGACAGCGACAACGCCCCGGCCAGGATGGTCGCCTGGTGCAACCACGTCGAGGTCACCTGCCTGGTGCTGGACGAGGTCCGCGTCGAGGCGGTGGCGCCGTATCTCGCGGAGCTGCGGCCCGGCGTGCCTGTCATCTCGACCGGGACCGACGTCGCGTTGCCGGGGTCCAGCCGTGGACGGTCCTGCTCGACGCAAAGCCACCCGCGCCGGCCGTGACCGTCGACGGTTCCGATCAGCTCCTGCTATCCAGACCTCGGGCACCACCGCCCTGCCCAAGGGCATCTGTCACACGCTGCACAACCTCGACGCGCGCCTGCGCAGCCACCTGCCCTGCCCCCAGTTCACGCCCGACGACGTCGTGTGCCCATGTCGCCGCTGTCGACCGTGGGCGGCCTCAACGTCACCTCGCTGCCGGGGCTGGCGGTGGGCGCGAGGATCCTGCTGCTCGCCAATGCCTACGATCCGGTCGCCGCTCTCGAGCGGATGGTCAAGGAGGGGGCGACTGTCGCGATCGCCGGGCCCGCGCGCGTGAGCGGCCTGATTGAGGTGGCGAAGGCGCGCCCCGACCTGGCGCGCACCAGCTGGCGCTTCATGCTGACCGGCGGCGACAAGACGCCGGTGCCGCTGCGCGAGGCGTGGGACGAGACATTCGGCGTCCCGCTGCTCGACGGCCTGGGTCTTTCCGAGACGCTGGGCGGCGTCCTCATCAACAAGCTCGACGACACCGACCACGCCGGCAACGTCGGCTCGCCGTTCCCAGGAGTCGAGGTCAGGCTGGTGGGCGACGACGGCCGCGACGTGCCGGACGGGACGCCCGGCGAGGTCTGGTGCCAGGTGCGACTTCTTGTTCACCGGCTATCTGGGCGAGCCGGAGCGCACGCGCGAGGCGATTGTCGATGGCTGGTACCGGACCGGCGACAACGCGGTGCGCGACGACAAGGGGCACTACCGCATGCTCGGCCGGCGCGACTTCCTCATCCTGCGCGGCACGCTCAACGTCTCGCCGCTCGAGCTCGAGGCGCTCATCCTGCAGGATCCGGCGGTCGCCGACTGCATGGTGGCCGGCTTTCCGCACGAGCAGCTGGGGCAGGACGCAGAGGCCTTCGTCGTCCTGCGCGAGCCCAGGTCGCACAAGGACCTCAAGGACCGCGTGATGGATCGCGTGGGGCCGGCCATGTGTCCGTCGCAGTTCTGGTCGGTGGCGGAGATCCCGCGGACGAGCATGGGCAAGATCGACCGCAAGGCGGCCGACCAGCTCCGCGCCGCGGCGACGCCGCTGGAGTGATCGAGCGGGCCCTGCGCCCCGGTCAGAAATAGGACTGGAGCGTCCCGCGGCGGCGGACGTCGGTGGTCGCACAGTGGAACGATCCTCCGAAGGAGTTGAAGTTCCTGAAGTTGCACAGGATGGGCTGGAAGCCCCACTCCTTGAGGGCGCGGATCAGATGCTCTTCCTGCCGCTCGACGATCGTGCGCTTCTCGTCGAGCATGAGCGTGTTCATGCTCACCCACTTGCTCGTCATGTAGAGCGGGTGGCTGTCCGGGATCGTTCAACGGAGGGGCCGTCAGCACGTCCCACCGGGCGAACATGGACGGAACCTCGCGCACGCGGTCCGGGCACACGAGCACCTTGCCGGGCGCGAGCGGCATGAACGTGCCGTCGATGTGCAGCGGGTGCAGGTCGTCGAACGTGACGGTGTGGACGCGATACTCGCTGCCGAGGTGGCGCTGCAACCACGCGATGCCGAACCGGTTGGTCACGTTGCTGACCTGGCCGAAGATGTCGCGGCCGCAGCGGATGAAGTCCGCCGCGTCGAACGTCGGCTCGAACTCGTTGATCGGATACCGCATGTCCTTCACGTTCAACCGGGTTGACGTAGTCGAGGTCGTAAAGCTCGTCGCGCAGCTCGGGGCGCGGCGCTGCGGTCCAAATGGCGCCGCCGCGGAAGTACTCCTTGAGCAGACTGCGGTAGAGGGAGGCCTCGTAGTAGCGCGAACGCCACGCCATCGGCGACTCGATGATCTCGTGTGCCGACCACGAGCAGGAAATCGCGCGGCATCGCGGCGTAGAAGCCGCACCGGCTGGTCCAGTGCGGCGTGGAATAGGACCGGGAGAAGTCGACGAGGTCGGGACGGCGGACCTTCACCCCCTCTGCCTCGAGGATCTGCGCCAGCTCCTCCGAGCTCGGCGTGAGCGGCAGCGATGCGCTCGGCCGGGAACGGCTTGCCGGCGTTGGTCCGGAAGAACTCCCGCTGACTCGAGGGCAGGCACGACGCGAGCGCGACGTCCCACGGCGGCACCGTCGAGCCCTCGACTTGCCCCGACGATCACCTCCTCGAGGGGATCCCACTCGTTGTAGGCCTCGACCGGACTGGTCGCCGGCGCACGGGCAGAGCCTTGATCGATCGGATTGATGGGGGACGTTGACGTGGATTGCATGCGAGAGCTCACCTGTGGTCAGAGGGACAGCGGCTGCGGCGCCACCTCGGGCGGCGCTGCGGAATAGGCGATCGGGCCGTCGCCGGATGCGATGCTGATACCGAGGAGCTGGCCCAGGTAGCGGGCGGGTGACGGACCGAAGACCCTGGCGAGCTGCTCGGGCATGAGCGGCACCGGGCTGGCGTCGCGCCCCAGCGCGCCGAGGATCGCCGTCTCGATTGCCGTGTAGAAGGCGAGCGCGCGCCGCTCCAGCTGCGCCGCGTCCACGATCGCCTCGGCCAGGGCGGTCGCCATCGGGTCGGCGCGGCGGCCGGAGAGCTCGACCACCTGCCGCACCTCTGCCTGGTTCGACCGCCGCGGTGCCGCGGACATGGGCGAGAAGCTCGGCGCCGGCCGCGTGGGCGGCGGATTGGGTCAGCGCGGCGCGGCCGGCGTCGATTGCATCGACAACGGCGACGTAGGCGCCGGCCGGCAGCTCCAGCAGGCGCGCGTCCTGGCGCTGGATGATTCTCGCTCGGGCGGGTCGGCACCGGATGCCGGGCCAGCACGACGCACAGCCGCTCGAAGCGGTCGCGGTTGCCGGAAGCGATGGACGCGCAGCGGGCGCGCAGGTCTGCCATCCGCCGGCGCAGGTGTGCTCCGATGAGCTGCCGCGCCACCGTGAGCTCCAGCAGGGCGTCGACGTAGCCGACAAGGCCGCCGACGTCGCCGAGCGCGTCCTCGGCGGGACGGCTGTTGACCGCAGGCGCGGCCACCTCGGCCGACATCACGCGGACGAGCTCCTCGATCATCAGAGGCGGCCCGGCACAGACGCCGGCCGAGCCCACCAGCAGGCCGTGGCGCTCCACGAAGTCGTGCAGCCCCGCGGCGGAGACCGGATGATCCTGGTGCAGCAGCATCAGCTGCGCCCCGGTCGCGATGTCGATGCTGGCCTTGTGGAGGCCGGACACGAAGCCCGGCACCTCGCCGTCGCGCATCGGACGCGCGGCGCGGTGGAGCAGATACAGAGGTAGACAGACGCCGCCCTGCGCCGCTCGCATGAGCCGCACCGCGGCCGGCGCACGGGCAGCGGCGCCGCCGAACCGGCCGGAGAGAATCTGCGCGGTGCCCAGCACCAGGGGCCAGCTCCGCGTCATCTGCCTGAGCGCGGAGACATTCATCGGCAGCGCGTGATGCCGGCGGGACCGTGGATAGGGACAGCGCCTGAGCTCGAGCTGGCGCCGAAACTCCGGGTCGTGCTGATGATCGCCTCGCCGCACAGCGGCCGCCCGTCCGCGTCGCGGTACCTGGCCAGCGCGCCGACCGGCGAGAGCAGCAGCTCCTCGTACGCGGGTCGGACGGCCCGGGTCACGCGGCGCTCCTCGGTCGCGCCCGGTAGGCGGCGAGATCGGATCGCGGCCGATCGCCCTCGGGGCGCGCGGCCGACCGCCGCGTTCAGCCGCTCCTCGAGCTCGCGCACCTGCGCGGCGGCGAACGCCTCGCCACGCATCGACATCCAGGTCGTCGCGCAGCGTCTCGCGCGCGGTGGTGAGCATGCCCGTTCTCGCCCGCGGGAGCCGCCATGGAGCAGAACGCGTCGAGCAGGGCGGCGCACCGGGTCGGGTCGAGGCTGCACGCCGCTGCGCTGATGCGTCGCATCCCCAGGGTGAGCGAGAGGCCATTCTGCGGTGGCGGGTCCTCGTCCAGGTCCGGGCCGCCCGAGCGCAGACACAGGCGCGCGCTCCAGGTCGAGTAGACCAGCAGCAGCCCGTACAGGCCCCACGACGCGCCCGCGAACGCCCTCAGCTGCGCGGGCGAATCGACCTGCGCGACAAGGCGGCTGCCGGCGCTGCTCTCCCGACCGCGCACCGCCACGTCGAGGATCTCGCGGATGAGGCCCGGCGGCGCGGCGCAGACCTCCTGCCGCCCGACCAGCCAGCCGCTGGTCTCGGCATAGTCGGACAGGCCGTCCGCCGTGCCGCCGTTGAACGAGCGCGCCCCCCGCCACAATCTCCTGCAGCACGCGCTGCTCGATCAGAAACTTCAGCCCGAGGCAGGCCTTGTACAGCGCGGCGGTGGCACCGTCGAGCGCGCGGCCGCCGCCCGGGCCCGTGGATCAGATAGGCGGGCAGGACCGCGACGGCCGCGGTGAGCCGCCACAGGTCGGCCAGCGTCGCCGGTTGCGGGCCGCCGCGAAACCAGATTTGCAGCGCGGCGAGCCCGGCCAGGACCTCGTCCCAGTGCCGGGTCGCCTGGCGCAGCGCGCTCAGGTTCATCGGCAGCCGGTGTTCGTGGCGGCTGCCGGGATACGGGCACGACCGCAGCTCGGTCGGCACCGCGCTGGTCACCGACGGCGGCGCGCGGTGCTCGCCCAGCGGTCGCTGCTCCTGATCGAGCACGCCGTGGAGCGAGAACAGCTCACCGAACGACAGCATGGGCGTCAGCGCGCCGGAGCGCCCTCGGGCGCCCGCACCCATCCGTACAGCACCCGGCTCGGCTCGGGGTGATTGCGCTCGTACTCGGCCTTGAGCGCGTCGAGCCCGTCGAGGTCGCCGGGCGCGAGGCGGCCATGGGTCACCCGCGCGTCGATGTGGAACAGCCGCGCCAGGTTGAGCCCGAAGATCTGGTTCTTGACCGAGCCATCGGCTGGCCCCAGCTCGGCGAAGCCGTGCCGCTTCCGCATCTCCGCCGGGATCTCGAGCCGGCGCAGCGCCTCGATCTGCCACTGCGGCGACCCCACCAGATCGAGTCGGTGCCCCACACCACGTGGTCGGCGCCCAGGCCCTTGACGCAGGTCCCCATGATCGCCGCCGCGAGCTCGGGGAAGGTCACGCACACCGACGCGAAGGTCGTGCCCAGCTCGGCGTAGACGTTGCCGACGTCGTGGGTCTCGCGCATCTCGGCCAGCTCGGTCACCCACGGGATGCGCCCGGTCTGGCGGTACTCGTTGACCGCGGTGGTCGCGTCGAGCAGCGGCCGGAACGCGGCGTGGTAGATGATGAAGTTCAGATCCGGCCAGTCCTTTGCCGCCTGCGCGACGTCGTTGACCATGGCGTAGCGCCAGGTGCCGAGCGCCTTGTAGTCGAGCGCGGGGAGCAGGCCCTTGTGCACGCAGATGTTGCGGATGCCGTACTTGCGGGCCTTCTCGAAGCACGGGTACGCCAGCTTCTCGTCGTCCATGCGCCACGGGTACATCGACTCGGACAGCGGGTCGCCGACCGCGTAGCCCTTCCACGAGTCGATGTGCAGGTCGGTGGCGAGCCGGTCCATCTCCTCCATGTTGCCGGGGTAGCCGGGCCAGAACAGGCCCTGGGCCAGGACCCGGCGCGAGCGCGCCATCTTGTTGATGAGATCGCGGCTGCGCACAATCTCGTCCGACGACAGCGGCATCAAGCTCGGCGTCTCGGAGGTGAAGCCGGTGAGGATGGCCAGCTTCGTGTCGCTATCGAGGAAGAGGTCCTTGATGTAGGCCTCGAACTTGTAGTTCTCCAGCTCGGCCGGGATGTCGAGCACGGCCGGGTTCCAGACCGAGCTCCACGGGTTCTGGCCCTGGGTCCAGCGCCGCATGTTGGTGAGGTACTCCCAGCCGTAGGTCGGCCGGACGTGGTGGGTCTGCGCGTCGAAGATGAACTGGCCGGCGTAGCGGCGCGCGCGCGCGGCCGCCGCGTCCTGGTCCAGCTCCTCGGCGGAGTCGGCGTCGAAGTACGCGCCGTGCACGTCGTTCATCGCCCCGAATGCCGCCGTCATGGCCGACGGCGTGGCCAGGTACTCCGACGGCGTGAGTCCGAGCCGGTCGGAGTTCTCGGCGGCCGCCGCCTTCACCCGCTGCTCCACCTCGCGCTGCTGCGGTGTCTGCGGGAGCGGGATGAACTCGCCGTTGGAGACCATCTGCGTCGGGATCGGGCTGCGCAGCTCGAGGGTCTCGGCGCTCGTGAGGCTGCTCGCTTGTTCCTTGGTGAACCACATGGTGAAGACTCCTATCGGCGGTGCCGAACCAGCTCGGCCTGCAGGGCGCGGAGGTCGAAGGCTACCACCACCTCGACACGGTACTGGGCCCCCTTGTCCGAGGGGTCGGTGCGCGACTCGGCGATGACCTGCCGGTGATGGACGAACTCGTAGCTCCTCGGCACCAGGTCGCGCTCGATCGCATCGGCGGCCGAAGGGCCGATGGCGGCGGCGAGCGGAGCCGCCACCTGTCGCAGCGCGGCCTGCGTCGCGTTGCGAATCGCGGCCGCGCGGGCGAGCAGCAGGGCCCCCGCCGGCTCGCGATCCATCACCGGATTCATCGGGTGGATGAATCCCTCTCCGGACGCGGTGAGCTCTTGCAGCTGTTCCTGGCCTGTCATGATGGTTCGCTCCAGTGATTGAAGAGGGCCGCGCCGCGGCGGCCAGTCGGGTCAGCCCGCGCGCAGCTCGGGCTCGGGCCGGAGCCAGGACGCCCGTCGCGTCCCCACGAACAGCTCGGGGGCGCCGGGCCGGACCCGGATAAGCTCTGCCGCGCCCTCGCGGACGAGTACCTCGGCGGCGGCCGGCTTGGCGTGAAAGCGAGAGCTCATGGCATAGCCGTAGGCACCGGCGTCGAGTAGCGCGAGCACGTCGCCCACCTGGACCGAGCGCGGCAGCGGCCGCTCGCGCGCGATGACGTCGCGCGCCTCGCAGATTTGTCCGACGACGTGGACCGGCGTGTCGTGGGGCAGGCGGACGTCGAGCGGATACACGATGTGGTGGTACGCGCCGTACATGGCCGGGCGCACCAGCGTGTTCATGCCGGCATCGACGCCGATGAACGTCTCCTCGCCGCGCTTCACCGAGGTCACGCGGGTCAGCAGGATGCCGGCGTCGGCCGCCAGATAGCGGCCGGGCTCCTGGATGAGCCGCAGCACGGCGCCGGGCAGCTGCTCGCGCAGCGTGGCGACGAGGCGGTGCCCGAGCGAGGACACGTCGAGGGCCTCCTGGTCCTGCCGGTACGGCACGCCGAGCGCTCCCCCGATGTTCACGAACTGAAACTCGATGCCGGTGCGGGCCGAGACGTCGAGCGCGACCCCGCACAGGAAGGCGAGCAGCCGATTGAAGTACTCGACGTCGAGCACGTTGGAGCTCGCCATCGCGTGGATGCCGAACCGGGTGACGCCGAGCTCCTTCGCGCGCGCGTAGGCGACGACCGCCTCCTCCGGCGTGAGGCCGAACTTCGAGTCGCAGCCGGCGAGCTTGAACTCGGTGCCCGGCATCGCCAGGGAGTCGCCCGGGTTGATGCGGAACGACAGCAGCGCGGGCGGGCCGACGCTGGCGAGATGCTCGAGGTGGCAGCTCTCGGCCAGGTTGATCTGCACGCCGAGATCGACCGCCGCAGCGAGCTCGTCGCGCGAGATGAAGGCGCCGGAGAAGAGGATCCGATCGAGCGGGATGCCGGCTTCCAGCGCGATGGCCACCTCCTGGAGCGAGGCGCAGTCTGCCCCCGCGCCTTCCGTGCTCAGCACCTCCACGATGCTCGGATTGCCATTTACCTTGAGCGCGTAGTAGATGTCGTAGTCATCGAAGTGGCTGCGCACGGCGTCGCGAAGGCGCCTGTAGTTCTTGCGCAGCCGGGTCTCGCTGTAGACGTACAGCGGAGTGCCGAACTCGCTGGCCAGATCGACGACGGAGCAGCCATCGAAATACAGGGCTCCGCCGCGCTCCTCGAGCTCTTCGATAGACTGCCAGATGAACGCCATCGACCTCTCCTCGGGTTTATTGGACCACCGCGCACAACCTGCATCGGCGGCTCGCGTCTACGCGTCGCCACCGCCCGAAGAGGTCGAGCCAGCTGCGAGGAGTGCAAGGCCACCACGTCGTCGTCACAAGTACTTCTTCCGACAATGCCTCGCTCACCCTCGCCCGCTTTGTTGAACGGACCACAGAGAGTTCTACGATCGGGTTCGAAGGGCAAGAGTGAGACAGCGTTGCCCATCGGTCATTTCACGCTGACCAAACCACGCAGTGCGCTGACGCACGCGGCGAGAAGCGCTTCCGTAGTCACGGTCACCAGAATCTCTTTGGTCGAACGGTTCATGCGCAACGCGACCGCACCTCAGCCGCTGTAGCTGACGTCGCGCGACAGCTTGGTCTGCGCGGCCGGGTTGAAACCGAGCACGGTTCCGTGGCGGAGCACGACCTCCACCCGGTAGCTGTCGGTGCTCGCGAACTGCAGGAAGAAGCCTCCCCCCTTCATCTCCTCGAGCGCGATCGAGTCGCGGCCCTGCGTCCAGTCGCGCAGCGCGGCCGTGAAGCGCTCGCTGGCCAGCACGGCTGCCGGCAGGCTCATCGTCACCTTCTGCAGCGGCGCGCCGGTGATCTCGCCGACTCGCTCGCGCACGCGCAGGAACTCCGGGACCACGCGCAGCGCGTAGTCCTCGTCCGACTCGCCCCGCCCCGGAATGGAGACGGTCAGCGCGACGTGGTGAAGCACCGGCCTTCCGCCGTAGGTCTTCTGGATGTGGTCCCAGGCCGGCTGGTGCGCAGGCTGGCTGATCAGCACATGCTCGAACCAGCCGAGCGCGCGCGCCGCCGCCTGAGGCGCCAGCGTGGCCGAGATCCCGTAGTAGCGCAGCCCCTCCACCTCGCCGAGGTAGAGCGTCTCGTCGCTGCCCACCGCATAGCCGAGCTCCTCGAGCGGGCCGGCCATGGACAGGAATCGATCGCCGACCAGGAGGGCGTGATCGAAGGTGCTCTCGATGGTGGCGTGCGCTGCCAGCCGGGCGGCAAGCGCTTCCGCCTCCTCAATCCACTGCACGCCATCGACGTCGTCGAAATGGCGCTTGAACTCGTCAGCGAAGCTCATGGTGCCTCCTTCTTCGGCGCGTTGCCGGCCGCAGGCAGCGCCGGCGTCAGCTTGGGGGCGCGCCGGTGATGGGTCGCCTGCTCGAATGCGTACGCGATGCGCAGGAGCTGTGCCTCGCTCCACGCGCGGCCGAGCAGCTCGATGCCGACCGGCAGCTCGTCGGCCGTCCACCCGGCCGGCACCGAAATCGACGGGAGACCGGAGTTCGAGCCCGCCATGCAGTTGTTGCTCTCTGCCACCTCCTCGCCCTTCAGCGATTCCGGCGGCACTCGGTAGGTCGGAAACGCCAGCACGTCGACCTTGTTCCGGGCCATCGCGACGAGCAGGGCCTGGCGCAGCTGGTTCCGTCGCAGCAGCGCGTCCGTGTAGTCCTTTGCCCCGGGGTCGAGCTTCTGCGCGGTCTTGAGCCAGAAGGTGGCCAGGGCCGGCGGAGGGGCAGCGAGCAGCTGGTCGATTGTCGTCGCGGGCGGCTTGTTGGGAAGCGACTCGAGATACGCAGTCAGGTCGCGCTTGACCTCATGGGCCGGCACGATGAAGCCCTTGAACTTGTCCGGGCGCAGGAGCTCGTCGATGTCGTCCGCGATCACCACGACCGTCGCGCCGCGAGCCTCCATGTCGGCCGCGGCCTTCTTGATGAGGGCGTTCACCACCTGGTGCTCGGGCCCCTTGCCCTGGAGGCTCGTCAGCAGGCCGATGCGCGCCCCTTCCAGCGCACCTGCGTCGAGGCCGCTGGCGTACGATCGAGGAGAGCGCGCCACCGCCTCGGCGGTCTGCGCATCCTCCGGGTCGTAGCCGACCATCGCATCGAGCAGGATCGCCACGTCCGTGACGCTGCGCGCGATCGGCGCCGCCATGTCCTGGGTATGGCTGAGCGGCACCAGCCCCGCGCGGCTCATGAGACCCTGCGTGCCGCGCAGGCCGACCAGCGCATTGTGCGCGGCCGGCATGCGGATCGAGCCGCAGGTGTCGGTGCCCAGCGCCGCCGCGGCCAGGTTGGCCGCCACCGCCGCCGCCGGTCCGGCGCTCGATCCGCCCGGGCTGCGATCGAGCCCGTACGGATTGTGGACCTGACCGTACAGCGAGCCCTGACCGGCGATGCCGAGTCCGAACTCGTCCATGTTGGCCTTGGCGAGGACGATGGCGCCGGCCTTCTTCAGCCTGGCGATCACGAAGGCATCGCGCTTCGGGATGTAGCCGGCAAGCGCGCGCGACCCGGCCGCGGTCTGCATGTTCGCGGTCTCGTAGTTGTCCTTGACGATGATCGGGATGCCATGCAGGGGTCCGCGCACGCGATCCGCGCCGCGCTCCGCGTCCAGGGCGCGGGCCTCGTCCGCCGCCTGCGGGCTCTGCACGCTCACCGAGTTGAGCTTCGGCCCACCTGTGTCGTAGGCGGCGATGCGCGCCTGGTACATCGCGACCAGGCCCTGCGATGTGACCTGGCCCGACGAGAGAGCGCGCTGGAGGTCGGTGATCGACGACTCGACCAGCTCGAATCGCCCGGCCGGGTCGGGCGCGGTGGTCGCCGGCGTCGTCCCCTTCGCGGCCTCCGGCGCGCCGGTGCAACCGGTCGCGCCGATCGCGCTGACCAGCAGGCTTGCTGCCAGGAGTGCCGGAAAGAGCGGTCTCGACTTCATGTGCTGCTGCCTTTCATGCCAGGGGCGTGGCCCGAGCGCGGAGCTGCTCGGCTGCCCGGCGGTCCACTTTGCCAGGACCGGTCCTCGGGATCTCCGCCACCGTCCAGAAATGCGCCGGGCACATGAGCGCGCCGACTCGATTCAGGACCCGCTCCTTGACCTGGTCGAGCGTCCTCGGCTCGCGCAGGACCAGGAAGGCCCCAATCTCCTGTCCCAGCACCTCATGCGGAAAGCCAGCCACCATGCAGTCGGCGATCGCGGCGTCGTTCAAGATGATCGATTCGAGCTCGACCGGGAACACATTGAGCGTCCCGCTCATGATCAGGAAGTCACGCCGGCCGAGCGGATGATACCGCCCGCCGGCGTCGCGACTCAGGTAGTCGCCGGTCCGGAACCAGCCGTCCACCAGCGCCGCGCGCGTGCGCTCCGGCTCGTCGAGGTATCCGGTGAACAGAAAGTCGGCCTTGAGCCACATCTCACCCGCCGTGCCGTCGGGTACGTCGTGCCCGTGCTCGTTGACCAGCCTGACCTCGACCTCGGGAAACGGATGGCCGACGTTGCCGGCGTGGTCGGTGTCATCGAGGCGGTTGATCAGCACCCCGCCGAGCGTCTCGGAGTGGCCGAAACCGTCGAGCAGCGGCACACCAAACGCCTCGTCCCATGCCCGGCGAAGTGGGATGGGCATCTTGTCACCGCCGGTCATGGCGAGGCGGAGGCGGGTGCGCGTCAGCTCCGGCCGCGTCTCGGCCACCAGGAGGAGGCGGTGCACCATCGCGGGCCCGAAGATGACCAGCGTCGCGCCCATGTCCACGACCTGCTCGAGGGCGGCGACCGGGTCCATGTTGGTGACCATGATGACGCGGGCCCCGACCGCCAGCGCCGGTAGCAACACGGCGTTGAGCCCCGGCACCGTGGTCATCCGCAGCATGGGGCACGCCACGTCGTCGGGGGTGAACGGTGGGCAGGCCAGGTGGCTGCGCAGGCGTGCGTTCAGGTTGTGCAGGCTGTGGCAGATGCCCTTGGGCCGGGCGGTCGTGCCCGAGGTGCGGATCACGAGGAGCTGGTCGGAATCCTCCACCGTCACCGGCGGCGGCGGCGGATGTCCGCCGAGCAACGTCTGCCAGGGCAGCACGCCGGGCGCCGCGGCCTGGCTGCCGGTGGAGATGACCTGCACGCCGGGCGCGAGCTCGGCCAGATGCGGCGTGGCAGAGTCGAGGAGGCTCTCGTCGATGACCGCGCACTTGACGCCGGTGTCGTTCCACCAGGCCATCGCGACCGGCGGGACGTTGTACGTGTCCACGAACACGGTGATCGCGCCCAGGCGCCAGGCCGCGAACGTGACCTGGACGAGCTGTGGCGTGTTCGTCACGTAGACGCCGATGCGGTCGCCCTTGCGCACTCCGAGTGCCCACAGCCCGGCGGCGACGCGATCGATCGCCGCGGCGGTCTCGCCGTAGGTGTACGCGGCGGACCGGTCGATGAGCGCGACGCGCGCGCTCATCTCGCTGCGGTGGAAGAGCTCGAGGACCGAAGGCGCTGTCATGGCCGCATCAGAAGTAGGACTGGAGCGTTCCGCGCCGACGCACATCGGAGGTCGCGCAGTGAAACGACCCCCCGAACGAGTTGAAGTTGCGGAAGTTGCACAGAATGGGCTGGAAGCCCCACTCCTTCATTGCGCGAATGAGCGGCTCTTCCTGCCGTTCGACGATCACGCGCTGCTCGTCGAGCATGAGCGTGTTCATGCTGACCCACTTGCTGGTCATGTAGAGCGGGTGGCTGTCCGGTGTGGTCGACCGCGGAGCCTGGAGCACGTCCCACTTCTTGAACATGGCCGGGACCTCGCTGACACGGTCGGGACAGGCGAGCACCTTGCCGGGCGCGAGCGGCATGAAGGTGCCGTCGATGTGCAGCGGGTGCAGATCGTCGAACGTGACCGTGTGGATCCGGTAGGTGCTGCCCAGGTGGCGCTGCAGCCACTCGATGCCGAACCGGTTGGTCACGTTGCTGAGCTGACCGAAGATGTCGCGACCGCAGCGCATGAAGTCGGCGGCGTCGAAGGTCGGCTCGAACTCGGTGATCGGGTAGCGCATGTTCTTCGGATCCGTCGGTTCGACGTAGTCCTTGTCGTACAGCTCGTCGCGCAGCTCGGGGCGTGGCGCCGCCGTCCACATGGCGCCGCCGCGGAAGTACTCCTTGCACAGGCTGCGGTAGAGCGACGCCTCGTAGTAGCGCGAGCGCCACGCCATCGGCGACTCGATGAGCTCGGTGCCGATGACGAGCAGGAAGTCGCGCGGCATCGCGGCGTAGAAGCCGCTCTGACAGGTCCAGTGCGGCGTCGAGTAGGGCCGGGAGAAGTCGATCGGATCCGGGCGCCGGACGGTGACGCCCTCTGCTTCCAGGATGTGGACCAGCTCTTCCAGCTCGGCCCGCGCGGCCGCGATGCGCTCGGGCGGGAACGGCTTGCCCGCGTTCGAGCGGAAGAAGTCGCGCCACTGGTCGGGCAGGCACGACGCGAGAGCGACGTCATAGGGCGGAACGGTCGATCCTTCGACCCGTCCGACGATCACCTCCTCGAGCGGATCCCACTCGTTGTAGGCCTCGACGGGGCTGGTCGATGGCGCGCGCGCGGGGCCTTCTGCGAATGCGGACGACGGCGTGGATGACATGCGAGTGCTCACCTGTGATCAGAGGGACAAGGACGGCGCCGCGAGCCCTCGCGGCGCTGCGGAATACGCGATATGGCGGTCGTCGATGGAGACGCTGATGGCGACGAGCTGGCCCAGGTAGCGGGCCGGAGACGGGCCGAAGACGGAGGCCAGCTGCTCGGACGTGAGCGAGTCGGCGGCGCCCTCCTGCCCCAGCGCGCCGCGGATCGCCACCTCGATGGCGGTGTAGAACGAACGCGCGCGCCGTTCCAGCCGCGCCGCGTCGACGATCGCCTCGGCCAGCGCGACCGCGAACGGCTCCGCGCCGCCGTCGGCGAGCTGAACGACCTGCCTCACCTCGGCCGGGTCGGGTGGCGGCGCGCCGCGCAGGTGGGCGAGCAGCTCCGCGCCGCTCGCCTGCGCCGGCGATGGTGTCAGCGCCGCGCGTCCGTCGGCCAGCGCGTCGATGAGGGCCCGGTGCTTCTCGACCGGCTGCTCTGCGAGCGTCCGATCCTGGCGCTGGATGACCTCGCTGGGGCGAGTCGGGACCGGATGGCGATCCAGCGCGTCGCAAAGCCGTTCGAACCGCTCGCGCGTCCCGGGATGGGCGGCCGCGATCGCGGCGCAGCGCGCGCGCAGGCCCGTCGCGCCCCGGCGCAGATGGGCGCCGATCATCTGGCGGGCCAGCGTGAGCTCGACGATGGCGTCGGCATAGGCCGGCAGCCCGCCGAGATTGCCGAGCGCGGCCGCCGCGCCCTCGCTGCCCTGGGCCGGCGCCTCGCCGTCGCCGGCCAGGACGCGGGACAGCTCCTCGACCATGAGCGGCGGACCGGCGCAGACACCGGCGTAGCCGATGAACAGGCCGTGCCGCTCGACGAACTCGAGCATGCCGCCCCGCTCGAACGGGGCGCGCGGGTCGTCGATGAGCATGAGCTGCGCGCCGGTGGCGATGTCGATGCTGGCCTTGTGCAGCCCGGACACGAAGCCGGGCACCTCGCCGTCGCCCATCGGACGTGCCGCTCGATGGAGCAGGAACAGCGGCAGGCACACCCCGGCGCTCGCCGCTCGCATGAGCCGGGCCGTGGTCGGCGCGCCTGCGGTCGTTCCCAGCGCGCGGCGGAGGAGCTCGGCCGTGCCGAGGAGCAGCGGCCAGCTGCGCGTCATCTGCTTGAGCGCAGACGCGTTCATCGGCAGCGCGTGGTGGCGACGCGAGCCCGGATACGGGCAGCGCCGCAGCTCGAGCCGGCTGCGGAACTCGGGATCGTCGACGATCGCCTCGCCGCACAGCGGCCGGCCGTCGGCGTCGCGGTAGCGGGACAGCGCGCCGACCGGCGACAGGAGCAGCTCCTCGTACGCGGCGCGACCGACGGCGGTCATCGGTCGCTCCTCGGCTGCGCCCGGTAGGCGGAGAGGTCCGGCGGCCCGAGCTCGCCGCCGGTGCGGCCGAGCGCCGCGTTGAGACGGAGCTCGAGCTCACGCACGCCGGTCGCCGCGAGCTCGTCGCTGGCGCCGCTGTCGCGCTCGCCGGCGAAGGCCTGCCGCGCGGCGGCGAGCGCGTCCGCCTCGCCCGGCGGGCTGGCCAGGGCGCAGAACGCGTCGAGCAGCGCCGCGCACCGCACATCATCGGCGTCGCAGGCGACGCTGACGATGCGGCTCATCCCGAGTGTCAGCGAGAGCTGGTTCTGCCGCGGCGGGTCGTAGATCGCGACCGAGCCGCTGCCGTGTTCCTGCTCGCAGCGGCGCGCGCTCCAGATGGAGTAGACGAGCAGCAGGCCGTACAGGCGCCACGACGCGTCCACGAACGCGCGCAGCTGGGCCGGCTCGTCGACGTCGTCGATCAGGCGACTGCGCACGCGGCTGGTGAGGCCGTGCACCGCGACATCGAGGACCTCGCGGATGAGTCCGGGCGGCGCGGCGCACACCTCCTGCCTGCCCACCAGCCAGCCGCTCGACTCCGAGAACTCGTTCAGGCAATCCGCGCTGAGCTCCACGCCACGGCCTGCCAGTGCTTCCTGCACCACGCGTTGCTCGATCAGAAATTTCAGCCCCAGGCACGCCTTGTACAGCGCGGCGGTGGCCCCATCGAGCACGCGCGCCTTTCCCGGGCGATGGAGCAGGTAGGCTGGCAGCGCGGCCGCGGCCGCCGTCAGCTGCCACAGCTCCACCAGGGTGGAGGGCGAAGGTCCGCCGCCGCACCAGTCGCGCAGAGCGGCCAGCCCGGTGAGAAGCTCGTCCCAGTTGCGCGTGGCCTGGCGCAGGGCGCTCAGGTTCATCGGCAGCCGGTGCTCGTGGCGGCTGCCCGGATACGGACAGGAGCGCAGCTGGGTCGGCGCCGTCCCCGCCAGCCCGGGCGGCGCTCGGTGCTCGCCCAGCGTCCTGCGATCCTCGTCGAGCACGCCGTGAAGCGAGAACAGCTGACCGTAGGGCAACATCGTCAGGACATCGCGCGGCGTCGGAGGCTCCGAGCCATCCGTACAGCCTCCTGTTCGAAATCGGCGACCGCGAGGGCGGCGCGGAGTGGGTCTACCAGCATCACCATGACCGGGTCCGCGAGGAGCTGTTAGCCGACCTGAAGCTCCGGTTCGGGCCGCAGCCACGAGGCACGGCGCGTGCTGCCGAACAGCTCCGGGATGCCGGGCCGGACGCGGATCACCTCGGCCGCGCCGTCGCACACGAGCACCTCGGCCGCGGCCGGCTTTGCGTGGAAGCGCGAGCTCATCGCAAAGCCGTACGCGCCCGCGTCGAGCAGCGCGAGCACATCGCCCACTGCGATTGAGCGCGGCAGCGGCCGCTGGCGCGCGATCACGTCTCGAGCCTCACAGATCTGTCCGACGACGTTCACCGGCGTATCGTGCGGCAGGCGGACGTCGGCCGGATACACGATGTGGTGATAGGCGCCGTACATGGCCGGGCGGACCAGCGTGTTCATGCCGGCGTTGACACCCACGAACGTCTCGTCTGTCCGCTTTATCGATGTAACACGTGTAAGCAGGATACCGGCGTCGGCCGCAAGATAGCGGCCGGGCTCCTGGATCAGCCGCAGCCTGGCCCCGGGGACCGACTGTCGCAGCGTCGCGGCCAGTCGCCGCCCGAGCGCGGTGACGTCCAGCGCCTGCTGCTCCTCGCGATACGGCACGCCCAGCGCGCCGCCGATGTTCACGAACTGGAATTCGATTCCGGTGCGAGCCGAGACCGTGCTGGCGACGCGGCAGACGAAGGCGAGCAGCCGGTCGAAGTACTCCACGTCCAGCACGTTGGAGCTGGCCATGGCGTGGATACCGAATTGCTTGACACCGAGTTGCGCGGCGCGGGCATAGGCGTCCACCGCCTCCTCTGGCGTGATGCCGAATTTCGAGTCGCACCCCGCGAGGACGAACTCGCTGTCGGGTAGGGCCAGCGACTCTCCCGGGTTGATCCGGAAGGACAGCAGCGCGGGGGGCCCGGTGCGCGCGAGCTCCTCGAGATGACAGGTTTCCGCCAGGTTGACCTGGATGCCGAGCTCGACCGCCCTGGCCAGCTCGTCGCGCGAAATGAACGCTCCGGAGAACAGGATGCGATGGGAGGGGATGCCGGCCTCCTGCGCGATGGCCACCTCCTGCAGGCTGGCGCAATCAGCTCCCGCTCCTTCGCTGCTCAGAACTTCTACGATGCTCGGATTGCCATTCACCTTGAGCGCGTAGTAAATCTCATAGGCGTCGCAGTGGCGGCGCACCGCGTCGTGAAGACGCCTGTAGTTCTTGCGCAGCCGCGTCTCGCTGTAGGCATACAGCGGTGTGCCGAACTGGCTCGCGAGGTCCGTGACAGAGCAGCCGTCGAAGAACAGGCTCCCCCCCGATCCTGCAATTCCTCGACAGACTGCCAGATGAACGCCATCGACATCTCCTCGTCGTGACTCGCTCGAACAAACTCAGCGTGACGGGGGCGACGGCGCGCCCGGGGCCGCATGCCGATTCGATCAAAGAGGCAACGCTACCTCCAGGGTCGTTTTACTACAGGCTTCGATGAGCAGAGGTCAAGGCCAATCTCCTGCATCAGGCTCGATTTCAAGACAAAGTGCGATACCGAGAGCACAGTGTAGCTTTCGACACGCAAACCAATTTACGAGCTGTGCAAGGACGGCAATCGAGACAACAAGTTGACGCGTGACCGATCGTCAGTTGACGCGTGACCGACAGGTCGGTCACCGTGAGTCGCCGCCGTCGCCGCAGTCGCCGCGGTCGCAGCAGTCCACGGGTCGGCGATCGACCCCGTCGCGCAGTGCCGGTCGCCCGTCGCGCCTCCGACTGCCGACGACGTGACTGTGTTCGATCGAGGGCGGCGCACTTGGACGGCGGCGTCCTTGCATACGACGCTCGAGTGGCAGTACAAATTGGCGGGTGCCAGGGCGCCGTTCTTCGTCGATCGCGGTCGCGGCTACTGGTTGCCGCGACGGTGATCCGCGGGCGCCCGCGCTGTGGGAGGCCCCGATGCGACGGGTAGATCTTCGATGTCGCGCTGTCATTGGACTTGCAGCGCTCGCCTTCGCCTGCGGTGAAAAGAAGAAGGCCGACGCTCCACCGCCTCGCAAGATCGAGGTGGTCAAGCTGGCACCGGAGCCGCTCCGGATCACCGGCGAGTACGTCGGCTCGCTGCTGTCGCGCACGAGCGTGCATGTGCTGCCGCAGGTCGCCGGATACGTGCGCGAGATCCACGTCAAGCCGGGCCAGCAAGTCGCCGCCGGCGCGCCGCTGCTGGAGATCGATGCGCGCGACGAGAACGCGGCGCTCAGCTCGGCCGCAGCGGAGGCGCGATCGGCGCTGGCGCAGCGCGACCTGGCGCGCCAGTCGCTGAAGCGGGCCGAGGCGCTGCACAAGCAAGGCCTGGCGCCGACCCAGGAGGTTGACCAACGGCGCGCCGACCTCGCCGCAGCCGAGGCTGCCGTCCGCGCGACCTCCGCGTCGGTGTCCCAGAAGCGCGTCGCGCTGTCGCGCCGGACGATCTCGGCGGCCGTCCCGGGCGTGCTCGGGGATGTCAACGTCCGCGTCGGCGACTACGTGACTGCCACGACGCCCCTCACGTCGATCGCGCAGGCCGATGCGCTGGAGCTCACCGTGGCCGTATCCGCGGCCCGCGCACGGGGGATGGCCACCGGCGCGCCGGTGGAGGTGCTGGGCGATGACGGCGCAGTCCTCATCGCGACCAAGGCGTCGTACGTCGCGCCCGAGGCGGATCCGCAGACCCAGCTGGTCGAGGTGAAGGCCACCTTCGAGAACACCGCCGGGCTGCGGCCGAGCGAGCTGGTGCGCGCGCGCGTCGTGTTCAAGACCGACCATGCGCTACAAGTACCGGTGCTGGCCGTGCAGCGGCAGGCTGGCGAAGCGTTCGCATTCGTCGCGGTCACGAAGGAAGGCAAGCTCGTCCTCGAGCGCCGCCTGATCCAGGTCGGCGGGCTGCACGAGCGCGGCTACGTGGTCAAGGGCGGGCTCAACGGCGGAGATCAGCTCGCGGTGGCCCCGCTGCACGCGCTCAAGGATGGCATGGCGGTGGTCATCGACGACCAGAAGGCATCGCCCGCAGCCGGCGCGGGCGCCGGCAATCCGGGCGGCGCCCTCGAAGCAGGGGAGCTAGCCCGTGTTCGTCGAGTTCTTCCTCCGGCGGCCGGTGCTCGCCGCGGTCTGCTCGCTCGCCCTCACCGCTCGCGGGCGCGCTCGCGATCCCGTCGCTTCCGATCTCGCAATATCCCGACCTGGCGCTGCCGCAGGTCCAGGTCTGGCGACCTACGTCGGCGCGAGCGCGCAGGAGGTGGAGAGCGCGGTCACCACCCCGCTCGAGCAGGAGCTCAACGGGATCAAGGGGATGAGGGACATCTCATCCGTCAGCAGCAGCGAGGGCGTCAGCAGCCATCACGATCACCTTCGATTCGTCGCGCGACCTCGAGATCGCGACCGTGGACGTGCAGAACCGCGTCGCGCGGGCGTCCACGCGGCTTCCCGAGCAGGTCACCAAGTCGGGAATCGGGTTGACAAGGCGCTCACGCAGCAGCTGTGCGCGTTCGGCGTCTTCAGCGAGGACGACCGCTACGATGCGGAGTTCCTCACCAACTACGCCGACCTCTACATCCGGGACGCGCTGAAACGGATCCCAGGAGTCCGCGACGTCGTGGTCTACGGGGCGCACCGGCTCGCCATGCGGATCTGGCTCGATCCCGCTGCGCTCGCCCGCCACGGGCTGATCGCGCAGGACGTGAGGGCGCGCGCTGAACGAGCAGAACGTCCAGGTCGCCGCGGGAAAGATCGGCGCTGCACCGACCACGCCGGGTCAGCAGTACCAGATGCAGGTGCGCGCGTACGGCCGGCTGGAGGACCCGGACGAGTTCGGGGCGATCGTCATCAAGCGGGGCGAGAACGGCAAGATGGTCCGGCTCGAGGATGTCGCGCGGGTCGAGCTCGGAGCCGAGACGTACCAATCAGCCTTGTGGTTCGACGGCCATGTCGCGATGGGGCTCGGCATCTTCCAGCAAGACGGCTCGAACTCGCTCGAGATCCGCGACGCCGTGGTCGCCAAGCTGGCGGAGCTGGCCAAGGACTTCCCCCCCGGGCTGGTCTACAAGCCGGGCTCCGACACCACGCTCCAGGTGCGCGAGTCGATGAAGGAGGTCACCGGGACGCTGCTCGCGGCGATCGCCCTGGTCATCCTGGTCATCTTCCTGTTCCTGCACGGCTGGCGCGCCGTCACGATCACGGTCCTGACGCTGCCGGTCTCTCTTCTGGGCGCGTTCGCTTTCGTCTGGCTGTTCGACCTCTCGATCAACACGTTGACCCTGTTCGGGTTGATCCTGGCGACCGGGCTGGTGGTCGACGACGCCATCGTCGTGCTGGAGAACATCGAGCGCACGCGGGTCGAACGCGGGCTGGACATCGGCGCGGCGACCCGAGCGGCGATGCGCCAGGTGACCGGCGCGGTCCTCGCCACACCATCGTCCTGGTCGCGGTGTTCGTCCCGGTGGCGCTGTTCCCGGGCATCACCGGCATCATCTACCGCCAGTTCGCTCTCACCATCGCGGCCGCCATCGCGCTTTCGACGGTCTGTGCGCTCACCTTGACCCCGGCGCTCGCCGCGCTGCTCCTGACGGTAGCCGCGAGCCGGGAAGTGGTTCGTGTTTCGCGGTGTCGATCGCGCGTTCGGCTGGTTCCGCGACGCCTACATTCGCGTGCTGCGGCGCTCCTTCGGCGCCGCGCGCTCATCGTGGTCGCGTTCGTGGCCTGCATGGCCGGGACTCTGTATCTGTACCGCGCGACGCCGACCGGCTTCATCCCCGATGAAGACCAGGCCCTGGTGATGATCGCGGTCCGGGCTCCAGAGGGCACGCCGCTGGCCCAGCTCGAGAAGGTGACCAAAGCGGGTCGACCGCCTCCTGGCGACGTATCCGGAGGTCAAGGCGCGCTTCATCCAGTGCGGCATCTCCGATGGCAGCAACATCGCGCTGGTCTTCGCTCCACTCAAGCCATGGGACCAGCGGCCCGAAAAGCACCAGTCGGTGGGCCGGTATCGTGCAGCGGCTGAGCGGGCCGATGTCGAAGATCCGCGAGGCCAGGGTGATTCCCGTCCATCCGCCCGCGATCCGCGGCGTGGGCAACATCGGCGGTTTCGAGCTGATCGTGCAGGACCTGTCCGAAGATCGCAGCCTCGCCGAGTTCGACAAGGCGACCCGCGACCTGGTCGATGGCGCGGGCGAGGACAAGCGACTGCGCGGCGTCTTCACGACGCTGGCGGCGTCGTCCCCGGTGGTCAACGTCGAGGTTGACCGCGAGCGCGCCAAGGCGCTGGGCGTCCCGATCGATCAGATCTACGGCGCGCTGCAGCTCTTCATGGGCAGCGAGTACGTCAACGACTTCAACTACGCCAACCGCACCTATCGCGTCTACCTCAAGCCGATGCGCCGTTCCGCAACTCACCTGACGACATCGGCAGCTACTACGTCCGCAGCGACAACGGGCAGCTGATCCCGCTCGAGACCTTCACCCAGGTATCGACGGAGTCGCGCCGCCGCTCATCCCCCACCACAACCTGTTCCGCGCGGCCGAGGTCAACGGAAGGGGCGCGCCCGGGGTGTCTCCGGGCAGGCGATGCAGGTGATGGAGGACTCGCGGGCAGCACGTTGCCCGGGGGATGACGTTCGACTGGACCGGGCTGAGCCTCGAGCACAGGAGGCGGGAGGCCAGACTTGCTGATTCTCGCCCTCGGCCTCGTTGTTCGTGTTCCTGGTGCTCGCCGCGCAGTACGAGAGCTTCCGGATGCCGTTCGTGATCATCCTGGCGGTGCCGCCGCCGTCCTCGGCGGGGTCGGGCTGCAGTTCCTGCGCGGCTGATCAACGACGTGTTCTGCCAGGTCGGGCTGGTGATGCTCATCGGACTCGCCGCCAAGAACGCGATTCTGATCGTCGAGTTCGCCGAGCAGGGCGGCGGAGGGCGAGACCGCGCTGGACGCGGCCGTCGAGGCGGCGGCGGTGCGGCTGCGCCCGATCCTGATGACGTCAATCGCGTTCCTGCTCGGCGTGTGCCCGCTGCTGTTCGCCTCGGGGGCCGGCGCCGCCGCGCGCACCTCGTCGGCACGGTCGTCTTCGGCGGCATGCTGGTCTCGATGTTCGTCAACCTTTTGTTCACGCCGGGCCTCTACGTCGTGGTGCGCGGGCGGGACAAGCGCGGCCGGGGATCCGACCAGGGACGGCCGGCCGGCGTCACCATGACGACATCAACATCGTCTAGCTCGGCCCGGGTCGGCCTGCTCGGCCTGCCCAGCGACATCAACTCGTCCTTCATGCGCGGCGCGCGCGGGCGCGCCGGGTTCATCCGCGAGGCGATGTTCTCCCCCTCGAGCAACATGTGGAGCGAGACCCTGGTCGATCTGGGGCACCCGGCGCGCTGAACGACGAGGGGACGTCGCCCTGTCAGAGGACGACGGGGATCGCGATCGGATCACCGAGGCCGTGGAGCGGTCCTGGCCGTGGAACTCGCGCCGCTGTCGCTGGGCGGCGACCATTCGGTCACCTACCCGGTGCTGCGCGCCGTCGCCAGGCGACATCGCGAGCTCAGCATCCTGCACTTCGACGCCCACCCGGACCTGTACGACGAGTTCGAGGGCAATCGTTACTCGCACGCTTGCCCGTTCGCCCGCATCATGGAGGAGGGGCTCGCTCAGCGGCTGGTGCAGGTCGGCATCCGCACGCTCAACGCCCATCAGCAGGAGCAGGCCCGGCATTTCGGCGTCGAGATCGTCGACAATGGACGACTTCGACCCGAAGCGGGTGCCGGTTCCGAACGGCCCGATCTACGTGACCATCGATCTCGACGGCCTCGACCCGGCCTTTGCGCCCGGCGTGGCCCATCCCGAAGCGGGAGGCCTTTCGACCCGCGACGTGTTGCGCGTGCTCCGCCGAATCGAGGGGCCGATCGTCGGCGCCGACGTGGTCGAGCTGCTGCCCTCGGCCGATCAGGGCGGGCTCACCGCAGCCGCCGCAGCCAAGCTGGCCAAGGAACTGGCCGCGCTCATGATCCGGCTAGAAAGGTGAACGCTTACAGACTACCCGACCGGGGACCGGTATCGGTCCGCCTTGGTCGGCTCTTCATCGGAAGTAATGCGGGCCGGATTCTCGGACCCGGCCCCCGTTCGTCATCTACGCCAGAACCTTGCCGGTCGCGATGACCTTGCGGGTCGCGACGACCTTGCGGGTCGCGATAACCTTGCCATTGGGAACAACAACCTTCGCGATAACCTTGCCTGCCAATACCTTCATGTGTCAGCTCCTTGCCTTTCTGGGGCGTGTTCCATCTCGCTTGCGTACGTCTAGAGCGGATGTGCGTTCTACCGCCTTCGGGCACGCGGATCGGGTCCTGTCCGTTCTTATACGGAGAAAAGAAGTTCACCGTAAACCAGAAACAGGGAAAAGTTGTCGGCCAAGTTGCACCAATGTGCTCACCGTCAACCGCGCATATCTCGTAGCGCATATCTCGTAGTCACGGAAACGCTCAAAGTCCCACTTCCGACGGGGTGACCCATGCCACAGACCTCGGTCCTCAATCTTTTTCACCGCTCCGAGGTGAGCGATCGCGTCGCGCTCGTCAGCCGGACCGCCGAGTACACGTACGGCGAGACCGCCGCGGCGATCGATCGCGTTGCCGCCGGGCTGTGGTCACTCGGCGTGCGCAGAGGGGATCGCGTCGGCATCTACGTGAGGGAAGCGCCGCATCTCCTGCAGCTCACCTTCGCGGTCTGGCGCCTGGGTGCGATGACCGTGTTCGTGGATGCGTTCGAAGCCCCGCAGGTGGCTGTGACCTGGTGGAACGACACAGGCGTCAAGTGTGTAGTCATCGACGAGAACTACATGGACGCGGCGGCGCCGCATCTGGCCAATCTCGCGCCCGGCAAGGTGGTCGTCTCCACCGGCAGTCAGGTCGCGCAGCCCGGCGTCCTGCCCGGTCAACGCTGGACGGCGAACATCCGACGGCGCCGACCGTGGCGGTCGAGGAGTCGGACGAGCTCCTGTTGAATCCGGAACTCGGGCACGACCGGCCGCCCAAGGGGATCTGCCACAGCCTGCACAACCTCAACGCGCGCCTGCGCAGCCACCTGCAGTATCCGCCGCTCACCCCCGACGACCTGATCTGCTCCATGGCGCGGATGACAACGGTCATGGGGCTCAACGCCATGGCGCTGCCGGCGCTGGCCGTCGGTGCCCGCATTCTCTTGCTCACGAAGCTGAAGTCGGCCGAGACCCTCGAGGAGGCCGTGGAAATGGGCGCGACGACGCTCATGATCGCGCCTGCGGTCGTGCACCTGATGACCGAGCTGGCCAGGGCGCGGCCGGAGCTGGCACGCACCCGCCTGCGCTTCGCCATGAGTGGCGGCGACAAGCTGTCCCTGCCGATTCGCCGGGCCTGGGACGAGACCTTTGGCGTGCCGCTGCTCGACGGCTTCGGCTACTCCGAGACGCTCGCCGGTGTGCTGATGAACCGCCTCGGTGACACCGACCACGCCGACCACGTCGGGTATCCGTTTCCCCAGGTCGAGCTCAGGCTGGTCGATGACGACGGGCGCGACGTGCCCGACGGCACCGAGGGTGAGCTGTGGGTGAAGGCCGACTTCATGTTCACCAGGTACCTCGACGAACCGGAGCCACGCGTGCGGCGCTCGTCGATGGTTGGTTCCGGACCGGCGACTACCTGAGTCGCGACGCCGCCGGCCGCTATCGGTCGGTCGGCCGGCGTGACTTCCGGATCATCCGCCAGACGCTCAACGTGTCTCCGGCCAATCTCGAATGCGGTCATCCTGGACGATGCCGGGATTGCCGATGCATGGTGGCCGGCTTTCCGCACCCGGTGCTGGGACAGGACATCGAGGCCTTCCTGGTCCTGCGCGAGGCCAGGACGCTCGACCAGGTCAAGGACCGGGTCCTGAATCGAGTCGGCGAGCACATCTGTCCGTCGCAGTTCTGGACGGTGGCGGAGATCCCCAGGAATGCTCGCGGCAAGGTGGACCGAAGGGCGGCCGAGCAACTGCGCGCGCGGGCCACGCCGCTGACCCGAACGACAGTACGCAGCGCGTTCAGACCCTGGTGGACTTCCACGTGCCGCGGCGGAAGAGCAGCAGCGACGCGACCGCGTAGGAGGAGAAGGCGACCAGGACCGCGATGTAGATACCTGTCGGTCCCAGCCCCAGCGGTCCGCTCAGCAGCCACGCCAGCGGGATTCCCCAAGCCAGAAACAGAACAGGTTGATGCGCGTCGGCGTGCGCGTATCGCCGGCGCCGTTGAATGCCTGCGTCAGCACCATCCCGTAGGCGTAGAAGAGGAACCCGGCGCTGATGATGCGCAGCCCGGTGGAGCCGTACGCGACCACCGCCGGGTCCGTACTGAAAGCGCCGACGATCACCCGGCCGAACACGACGAACACGAGCCCGACGCCGCCCAGGAAGATCAGGTTGTAGAACGAGGCGCGCCACACCGCCTGCTCCGACCGCTCGGGCTGCCCCGCGCCCAGGTTCTGTCCCACAAGCGTGGCGGCCGCATTGGCCATGCCCCATGCCGGCAGGATGGCGAACGTGACGATCCGGATCGCGATGCCATAGCCGGCCAGCGCCGCGCTTCCGAACTCGGACATGAGGCGGACCAGCGGGATCGAGCTGGTGGTGGAGATGAGGATCTGGACGATGCCGCTCCGGGAGACGCGCAGCATGCTTCGAATGGTCTCGAGGTTGGGCCGCAGGTGTCGCCTGCGCACCGCCAGGTGGCCGCGTCCGGCCGCGAGGGCGCGCAGCTGGAAAAGGACTCCGCTCCCGCGTGCGATGACGGTGGCGATCGCCGCCCCGGTGACGCCGAGCTCGGGGGACGGGCCCCAGGCCGAAGATCAGGAGCGGGCACAGGACGATGTTGATCGCGTTGGCCAGCCAGAGCGTGCGCATCGCGACGGTGGCGTCGCCTGCCCGCGGAACGCGGAGTTGATGAGGAACATCAGGAACACGAACAGGCTCCCGCCGATGATGACGCGGGTGTATCCGGTGCCGACCGCCACCACGTCGGACGAGGCGCCCATCACGGCGAGCAGCTGCGGCGCCAGGATGCTGCCCACCATCGCGACGACGGCAGCCACGGCGAGCCCGAGCAGGATCGATTGCGCCGCGGCGCGCGCGGCCCCGTCCGCGTCCTTCTCGCCGGTGCGCCGCGCCACCACGGCGGTGACGCCGATCCCCAGCCCCGCCGCGATCGCGTAGAGGAGGACGACCATCGACTCGGTCAGCGCCACGGCGGCGACCGCATCGGGGCCGAGCTTGGAGACAAAGAAGATGTTGACGACCGCGAATATCGAGTTCGTGATCATCTCCAGCACCATCGGGACGGCGAGCAGGAAGATCGCCCGCCGGAGCGGCAGCGCTGTGTAGTCGTGGCGCTTGCCGGTCAGCGCCTGGCGCACGAGACCGAACAGGCCGTCCCTGCCCGCCGCCGCAGGGACGGACTGCACGGCGTGGGCACCGCTATCGCTCATGATCGGTCATCTCTCCTCGGCCGGAAGGCCGCCCGACACGGACTGGCATGGGGTGATGCGTCCAGATAGTCGCACAGGTGTACGCTGAAGACCGGGCAGCTGTCGATCCTCGACGCCTCGTTCAGGCACGCCCTTCTACCGCGCAGCGGTGCCCGCGCACGGCGCCACGCCAGTACGGCGGCCGATCGAGATGGCCACGCTGGTCGGCGCGCCGTCGGCGGCCTTCAGGGCCGCGCGGTCACGGCCGCGCGCCGCACATGTTCCACACGCGGGCCCGCAGCGGAGAGCCGGGCCACTTGCGGCCGAACTCTGCCGTGAGGGATCGCGCGCGGGCGCGGTCGCCGAGCGCGCACACAGCCTCGATGCGGACGACGGCCGCCTCCTGGGCCAGGCGGGGCGCGGGGAAGCGAGCGACGTGCTGGGTCAACAGCTCCAGCGCGCGGTCCGGCATGCCGAGGCGCAACGCGGCGCGAGCGCGCCGGACCAGGGTGAGCTCCTGGCTCAGCGACGGCTCGGGCTGCGTCTCCGGCCGGGGCGAAGCGGCGCGCTGCGCCCGGCGCTCCGGCGCGGCGCGGTGCGGCGGCTCGACCCGATCCGGCGCGAACTCGAGCTCCACCTCCGGCTCCGCGACCGGCTCGGGCTCCGGCTGCGCTCGCGGCTCGATCGCCACGACGGCGGCCGGCGCGGCAGGTGGCGCGACAGATGGCGGCGCGGCGCCGTCCCGCGACAGCGATAGCAGCGCACCGCCGCCGGCGGCCGCGACTGCCGTCAGCGCCAGGACCAGCCCGACCTTGAATGCGACCGAGGCGCCGGTCGCCACGCCGGCACCGGTCGCCACACCGGAGCCGGTCGCCACGCCGGCACCGGTCGCCGGCCCGGCCGCCGCGCCACCCGCGGCACCGGCCGCACCGGCCTGCGCGCTCGACGACGCCAGCCCGGCCGCAGCGCCTCCTGCCACCGCGAGCATGATCCGGCGGCGCACGCGCTCCAGCTCGCCGTCCGACGGCTCGAGCTCGTCTCGTCCCGCCGCGACAAGGGCGCGCGCCTGCGGAGTGAGCGGCGGATTCATCGGGCTCCCTCCGGCTCGCGGGCGCGCTGCGCCGCCAGCTCGCGCTCGAACGCGAGACGCGCCGCGCGCAGCCTCGAGTACACGGTGTTGAGGTTGATGCCGAGCGCGTCGGCGACCTCGGGCGCGGACATCTGCTCCACCTCGATCAGGATGAACACCTCGCGCTTGTCGTCGTCGAGCCGGCCGACGAGCTCGACGAGCAGCCGCCCGGCCTCGGCGCGCTCGACCAGATCGCGCGGCCCGTGCGGCGACGGATCGCCCAGCTGATCGGAGATCGGCTCGAGCTGTCCGCGCCGCAGGACGCCGCGCCGGTGATTGCCCGCGACCCGGCGCGCGATGGCGTAGAGCCAGGTGCGCAGCGCGGCGCGGCCCTCGAACTCGCCCAGCCGGCGATGCACGACCAGGAACACGTCCTGCACCGCGTCATCCAGGCTCTCCTGCGCGACCCCGAACAGGCCCAGGCAGCGCCACACGAACGCGGCGTTGTCGTCGTAGACCGCCGCGAAATCGAGCGGCGCGGGCGTCGCCGGCCTGGCGCTTCGCTCGGGGGCGGCCATCAGCGATTCGTGTCCAGCACCGGCCGGATCCATCAGCGGGTGGAGAGCTCCAGGCCGATCAGGGCGCGCGCCCCGACCGCCTCGGGCTGGTAGACCAGCGGGTCGTCGCCGACAGAGAAGCGCGGGCGCGTGATGGGCAAGATACCCTCGAGTCCCGCGTAGATGGCCGCAGCACCGGCCAGGTGCCGGCGGAGCCAGAGCGAGCCGCTCACCGCTCCCCACAGCGCGCCGGCCTTGCGCGGCCTCGGCACGTACGTGCCCCGGCCGATCATGCGCCCGAGCTCACCCCCGCCGCAGGCGGCCGCAAGGCCGAAGGTGCGGCAGCCGCGCAGACCGGCGGCCCACATGCCGACCATGGCGCCGGAGTCGCTCTGTCGCGCCGCCGTCTCCGCGAAGAAGCTGGCCGACAGCTCGAGGCCGTTGCGCTGGCGCCACCCCGACACCGCCAGGTCGAAGCCCGCCGTCGCGCCCGGCAGCACCCCGGCCGCCCCCGACCCGCCGGCGCGCGCGGCCAGGCGCGTGTGTACGGCGGTGACCGGACCTGGCGCGCGCGGCGAGACGGCATCGAATTCGTACTCCGCCTCGTCGACCTGCTCGACCGGCTCGGCCGGCTCGGCCTCCTCGTCCGCCGCGACCTCGACCCGACGGCGAGCTTCGTCGTCAGCTGGTCGCGCGCTGCCTCCGCCGAGCTCGGCGTCGCCCAGCTCCGGCTCGCCCTCCAGCACCAGGGGCAACGGCTGCGTCGCCACGTGCCCCTCGTCCTCCACCGCCAGCGCGATGACCAGCGCGGCAGCGTCGATCACCTCGCGGCAGCTTCCGCCCTCCAGATCGCGCCGCCCGCCCGCCGCGCCGCGTACGTCGAGGCGTGCGACCCAGCGCTCGGCGCCGGCCTTGCGCACGGCCACCTGCACCCGGAGCGACGGCCCGCCGAGACCGGCATGACCCAGGTGCTCGGCCACCAGCTCGCGCAGCGCGCCCAGCGACGGACAGCCGGCCGGCGCGCGCAGGCTCACGACCAGGCCGCGCGATTCACGGCTCGGGCTGGCGCGCGCGGCGCCGCGATCGAACCCCGGGCCGGGACCCGAGGTGCAGACCACAGCGCCGCACAGCAGCGCACCGAGACCAAACCTCACATCTATTTCTACCAGCGACCGTCGGCGATCCCGCCGATGAATTCGTACGGGTAGCCCAGCTCGAAGGCGGACGCCTGGTCCAGCCGCGCCATCTGCTCGGACGAGAGCTTCAGCTCCACCGCCCTGAGGTTGTCGTCGATCTGCGCCACCGAACGCGCGCCGAAGATCACCGACGTCACCGTCGGTCGGGCCAGGAGCCAGGCGAGAGACACCGAGGCGACGCTCGCGTCCTGCTCCTTCGCCACCTGGTCCAGCGCCTCGAGAATGCGCCAGTTGCGCGGATTGTCATAGCGCGCGAGCCGGTCGCGCCACTTCTCGAGCCTGCTACCCTGGGGCGGCTCTGCACCCTTGCGGTACTTGCCGCTGAGAAAGCCACTCGCCAGGGGCGACCAGGGGAGCACGCCGAGGCCGCGCTCGCGGCATACCGGCACCAGCTCGCGCTCGAGGTCGCGCACGACCAGGCTGTACTGGGCCTGCAGGGTGGCGTAGCTCTCGAGCCCCCCGCTCTGGCTGCGCCACGCGCTGTCCATCAGGCGATACGCCGCGTAGTTGGAGGCGCCGGTGTACAGCACCTTGCCGTGCCGCACCAGATCGTCGAGCGCCCGCAGGATCTCGTCCTCGGGCGTGTTCATGTCCTGGCAGTGGATCTGGTAGAGGTCGATGCGGTCGGTCTTGAGCCGGCGCAGGCTGGCCTCGCAGCAGCGCACGATGCGGTAGCGCGACGCGCCGCTCCGGTTGGGCCCCTGCCCGATGGTGAAGCGGAACTTGGTCGCCAGCACGACCTCGTCGCGGCGGCCCGCCTGCTCGAACCAGCTGCCGATGACCCGCTCGCTGAGCCCGTCCTGGCCGTAGACGTCGGCCGTGTCGATGAAGTTGATCCCGACCTCGAGCGCGTGGTCGAGCATGGCGAACGACGTCTTCTCGTCGGCGCCGACCTTGTGCATCATCGAGTTCGCATCGGCCTCGCCGAAGGTCATCGCTCCCAGACAGAGCTCGGACACGCGCACCCCCGAACGGCCGAGCTGACGGTATTTCATGTGTGCCTCCTCGCCGCCCGGTCGCGGGCGGACGCTGCAAGTCTCGCGGCGGCGACATTCTACTCGCCGCACCCGCGAGGTGGTGGCCCGAGCGGTCGCGACGCAGCGCGGTGTGTCGCCCGCGCAAGGGGGTGCGAAGACTGGGTTATGACCGGATTGTGACCGGCACATGACAGCGCCCTGACCGGCTCCACCCTAGCTTGGAGCGATGGAAGTTGCGCGCGCGGCTCGATTTCGACGGTCCTTCCAGCCCAAGAGCTGGCCGTTCTGGGGAGTGCACCTGGTCGCCCTCGGCGGGGTGATCCTGAGCGGCTGGTCCTGGTCCGGCTTCGCGATCGCGGTCGGGCTGTACTTCGTGCGGATGTTCTTCATCACCGCCGGCTATCACCGCTACTTCTCGCACCGCAGCTTCAAGACGTCGCGCGTGGGCCAGTTCCTCCTTGCCGTCGCGGCCGAGTCCACGGCGCAGAAGGGCGTGCTGTGGTGGGCGGGCCATCATCGCCGCCACCACAAGTTCTCGGACCACGAAGGCGACATCCACTCGGTGAAGCTGGACGGCTTCTGGTGGTCGCACGTCGGCTGGATCACCGGCAGCGATGCCGAGTTCGACGAGCCGGACCTGGACAACGTCAAGGACCTGTCCCGCTACCCGGAGCTGCGCTGGCTGCAGAAGTACAACATGGTGCCGCCGGTGGTGCTGGCGGTCGTCATGTTCCTGATCGGCGGCTGGCACCTGCTGCTGTGGGGCTTCCTGGTCTCCACCGTGATGGCGTGGCACGGCTCGTTCTCGATCAACTCGCTGGCCCACCTCATCGGCCGGCGCCGCTACCCGACCACCGACGAGTCCCGCAACAGCATGATGCTCGCGCTGCTGACCCTCGGCGAGGGCTGGCACAACAATCACCACCACTACATGACGTCGGCCAACCAGGGCTGGCGCTGGTACGAGATCGACATCAGCTACTACGTGCTGCGCGTGCTCGGCTGGATGCGCCTTGTCTGGGACATCCGGGTGCCGCCGGCGCACGTCGTACGCGGCGAGGCCCGGCGCGCCGCGCGCACAGATGGGCTCATCGCCGAGGACGCGGCGCCCACCGCCCGCGCCCGCCCGGACCGCCTGCGCCGCGCAGCCTGAGGATCAGCCGGGTCGGCGCTTGACCGCGGTTCCGGCGGCCGCGGGCGGTTACACTACTCGTAGCTCCGCCGTGTCCGCCTTCACCGTCCCGCCCGCTGCCGTCCAGCTCAGACGCGCCCAGCTCACGCTGGTGCTCGCGACTCTCTTGCCGACCGTGTTGATGATCGCGCTCGGCATCGTGCTGCTGGCCACCGGGCGCGGCACCGCCGCCATCGTGATCGGCATCCTGGTGCTCGCGTTCTGCACCGCCACGCTGACCGGCTACATCCTGGGATCCATCTTCGTCAGGCGCGGCCAGCAGGTGGTGCACTTCCAGCACGACTTCCTGTCGCTGGTCTCGCACGAGCTCAGGACGCCGCTCACGTCGATCCTGATGTTCATCGAGACGCTGCGCGACGAGCGGCTGACCGACCCGGTGGAGAAGCGGCAGTGCCTGGACATGCTCGACCAGGAGATGCGCCGGCTCGACCTCTTGCTCGAACGCCTGCTCCAGCTGTCGCGCCTGCAGACCCGCCGCCAGCGCTTCGACCGCGCGCCGGTGCAGGTGGCCGACGTCATCCGCGACGCCATGGCCGCGTTCGGCGCCGCCACCCTCAACGACAAGGTCGAGGTGGCGGTGAAGGTGCCAGCCGACGATCTCGTGGTGCGCGGCGACCGCGAGGCGCTGGGCCAGGCGGTCTCGAATCTGTTGATCAACGCGTGGAAGTACACGCCGGCGGACACGCGGCGCATCGAGCTGCGCGCGCTGGCCAGCGACAGTCACGTCGAGATCCAGGTGCAGCGACAACGGTCCCGGCATCAGCAACGACGAGCGCAAGCGCATCTTCGAGCAGTTCGAGCGCGGCCAGGCCGGAGAGCGCAGCGGCCGGCAGGGCAGCGGGCTGGGCCTGGCCATCGTGCGCGCCGTGGTGCGCGCGCATCGCGGCCGCATCGAGCTGCGCTCCCGTCCCGGCGACGGCTCCGAGTTCCGCATCCGCCTGCCCCGCCACCGCGCGGCGTGACGTCGATGAGCGGCGAGCGCGCGAACGACGCGAATTCCGGGTCCCAGGAGGAGATCCTGATCGTCGAGGACGACGCCGCGATCGCGACCGGCCTGGCGCTCAACCTGCGCCTCGAGGGCTATGCGTCGTCGGTGGTGCACGACGGCGACCAGGTGGCGGCCGCGGTGGCCGAGCGCAAGCCGGTGCTCATCCTGCTCGACCTGTCGCTGCCCCAGGTGGACGGTCTACAAGTCCTGGGCGAGCTGCGGCAGAGCGGCGATCGCACGCCGGTGATCGTGCTGTCGGCCCGCGAGGGGGAGTACGACAAGGTGGCGGCGCTGCGCCTCGGCGCCGACGACTACGTGACCAAGCCGTTCGCCCTGGCCGAGCTGATGGCCAGGGTCGCCGCGGTGCTGCGCCGCGCCCGCGCCGCGCCGCCGCCGGTCGAGGAGCCGCAGCCGGCCGCTCCCGGCCCCGCGCTTCAGTTCGGCGACCTGTCGATCGACCTGGCCACCCGCATCGTCGTCTGCCGCGGCGCCGAGGTGCGGCTCACCCACCTCGAGTTCGAGCTCCTCGCCTACCTCATCCGCAACCCGGCCCAGGTGCTGTCGCGCGAGCGACTGCTGCGCGACGTCTGGGGCGTGCGCGGCGGATCGCCGCGCACCGTGGACAACTTCGTGGCCCAGCTGCGCAGCAAGCTGGAGGCGGATCCGGACAACCCGCGGCACATCGTGACCGTGCGCGGCAGCGGCTACCGGTGGGCGCACCGGGCGCCCTTCTGAAGCGGTCTACATCCGCAGCTTGCCGCGCACCCGGTCGACGATCCCGCCGCCGTGCAGGTGGTGGATCAGCGCGCGGACCCGGTCGTAGGTGTTCTTGGGCAGCTTGAAGCTGAGCAGCGCGATCGGCAGGGCGAAGCGCTCCTCGGCGGTCGACTTGGTGCGCGAGAACTCGCGCAGGCCCTCGTCGCCGTGGATGCGGCCGAAGCCGGACTCGCCCACGCCGCCGAACGGCAGCGACGGCACCGCGGCGAAGGCCAGCGCCGAGTTGATCGAGGTCATGCCGGCGCGCAGGCGGTCGGCCAGCTCGCGGACGCGCGCCTTGCCGAACACCGACGAGCCGAGGCCGTAGCGGGTGGCGTTGGCCTGCACCACCGCCTCCTCGACCGAGTCGACCCGCGCGATCGGCAGGATCGGGCCGAAGGTCTCCTCTTTCATGATCTTCATCTCGGGCGTCACGTCGACGACGACCGTGGGCGGGACGAAGTGGCCGCGGATCTCGCCGGGGCCGCCGAGCAGCACCTTGGCGCCGCGAGCCACCGCGTCCTCCAGGTGCTCGCGGATGACGTCGACCTGGCGCGGCATGGTGATGGCGCCGATGCTGGCCTCGTCGTCGGCGCCCCAGGTCACCCGGCGCGCCTCGGCCAGCACCTTGTCGAGGAACGGCTGGTAGACCGAGCTCGACCACGTAGCAGCGCTCGATCGACACGCAGGCCTGGCCGGCGTTGGACATCGAGCCCCACACGGCGCACTCGGCCGCCTTGTCCACGTCGGCGTCCTCGGCCACCACCATCGCGTCCTTGCCGCCCAGCTCCATGAGCACCGGCGTGAGCCGCTCGGCCGCCGCCGCCATGACGCGCTTGCCGGTCGCCGCCGAGCCGGTGAAGGCGATCTTGTCGACCTCGGCGCGGGCCAGCGCGGCGCCGGTGCGGCCGTCTCCGGTCACCACCTGAAAAATATCCGGCAGCGACAGCGACTGCCGCGCGATCTCGCCGATCAGCTGGCCGACCAGCGGCGTGTACTCCGACGGCTTGAACACGACCGCGTTGCCGGCCGCCAGCGCGTACGCGATCGATCCCATGGGCGTGAAGATCGGGTAGTTCCACGGCCCGATCACCGCCACCACGCCGACCGGGTGGTAGCTGACCGTGCAGCGGAAGTTGGCCATCAGGCCGGCCGGCACCCGCTGCGGCCGCAGCGCCTTCTCTGCCCGATCGCCGGCGTGGTGCAGGTGGGTCAGCGCGCTCATGACCTCGAGGATGGCGTCCACCCGCGGCTTGCCGTTCTCGCGGTGGATGAGATCGGCGAGGTCGTCGGCTCGCGCGGCCAGCGCGCGGCGAAACCCGGCCAGCTCGGCTCGCCGGCCGGCGTGGCCCAGCTCGTCCCAGCGCGCCGCCGCCGCGCGCGCGCGCGCCGACCGCGGCCGCCACCTCGTCGGGTCCGGCGATCGGCACGGTGCCCAGGATCTCGCCGGTCGCCGGGCTGAGGCTCTCGATCGCCTCGGCCGCCACGCCGTTTCCGCCACGGCTCGTCGTCGTCGTCACCGACATCACTCCCTCCTCCACAAATGTCAGGCGCGCGCGGCCAGCTCCTGCTGCTGCGCGGTCAGGACCGTGAACGCGGTCATGTTGACGATGTCGCTCACCCGCGCCTGCGGCTGCAGGACCGACACCGGCCGGCCCACGCCGAGCAGGATCGGGCCCACCGCGGTGGCCCCGCCCAGCGACTGCAGCACCTTGTAGGCCGCGTTGCCGGCGATGAGCTGCGGGAAGACGAGCACGTTGGCCGCGTCCGAGAGCCGGCAGAACGGGAACATGGCTGTCCATGAGGGACTTGCTGAGCGCCACGTCGGCCTGCATCTCGCCGTCAACCTCGAGATCGGGCCGCCGGTCGCGCACGACGCCGAGCGCGTCGTGCACCAGCTTCGCCTGCGGGTGGTTGACCGAGCCGAAGTTGGAGAACGACACCATCGCCACGCGCGGCTCGACGCCCATGTTGCGCACCGCGTCCGAGACCTGCACGGTGATGTCGGCCAGGGTCTCGGCGTCCGGCTCGATGTTGATGCTGGCGTCGGCGAAGAACACCACCTTGTCCTTGAGCACCATCATGTACATGCCGGTGGCGACCCTCACGCCGGGGCGCAGCCCGAGCACCTGCAGCGCCGGGCGGATGGTGTCCGGGTAGGCAAGCTTGAGCCCGCTGACCAGGCCGTCGGCGTGGCCGTTGCGCACCATCATCATCCCGAAGTAGTTCGTCTTGCGCATCAGCGTGCGCGCCGCGTGCAGGGTGACGCCCTTGCGCTGGCGCAGGGCGTGGAACTGCTTGACGTAGCCGGCGAACAGGCTCGACTCGCGCGGGCTGATGATCTCGACGCCGCGCTCGATCAGATCGAGGTCGTTGCGCTCGCACTCCTCGGCGATCTCGTCGGCGCGGCCGAGCAGGATCGGCTGCGCGATCCCCTCGTCCATGATGATCTGCAGCGCGCGCAGGAGCTTCGGGTTGGACGCCTCCGGGAACACGATCCGCTTGGGATCGCGCTTGGCCGACACGATCATGCCGCGCGTGATCGTGTAGGCGGCGTCTCCGGTCTTGCGGCGCAGCCGCTCGCGGTAGCCGTCGATGTCGATCTGGGTGCGGGCCACGCCGCTCTTGCATCGCCGCCTCGGCCACCGCCGGCGCCACCCACCACAGCACGCGCTCGTCGAACGGCTTGGGGATGAGGTAGTCGGCGCCGAAGCTGGATCGGGCGGCCGCCGTAGGCCTGCAGCACGCGCTCGGACACCGGCTCGTGGGCCAGCGCGGCCAGCGCGCGCGCCGCCGCCACCTTCATCTCCTCGCTGATCGCGGTGGCGCGCACGTCGAGCGCGCCGCGGAAGATGAACGGGAAGCCGAGCACGTTGTTGACCTGGTTCGGATAGTCGGAGCGGCCGGTGGCCACCAGCGCGTCGGGGCGCGCCTCGAGCGCGTCCGGATAGCTGATCTCCGGATCCGGGTTGGCCATGGCGAAGATGATCGGGCGGTCCGCCATGGTGCGGACCATCTCCTGGGTCACCAGGTTGCCGACCGACAGGCCGAGGAACATGTCCGGCGCCGCGCATGGCGTCGGCCAGCGAGCGCGTGCCGGTGTCGGCCACGGCGTAGCGCGCCTTGTGCGGGTTGAGATCGCTGCGCCCCTCGTGCACCACGCCCTTGGAGTCGACCAGCACCACGCGTCGCGGATCGACGCCGAGCTGGACGAAGAAGTTGACGCAGGCGATGGCCGACGCGCCGGCCCCCGACACCACGACCTTGATCTCGCCGATCTTCTTGCCCGCCACCTCGCAGGCGTTGAGCAGCGCGGCGCCGGAGATGATCGCGGTGCCGTGCTGGTCGTCGTGGAAGACCGGGATGCGCAGGCGCTTGCGCAGCTTCTCCTCGATCTCGAAGCACTCGGGCGCCTTGATGTCCTCGAGGTTGATGCCGCCGAAGGTCGGCTCCAGCGCGGCGACCACGTCGACGAACTTGTCGACGTCGGTCTCGTTCAGCTCGAGATCGAACACGTCGATGTCGGCGAACTTCTTGAACAGGCAGGCCTTGCCCTCCATGACCGGCTTGCCGGCCAGGGGGCCGATGGCGCCCAGCCCGAGCACCGCGGTGCCGTTGGTGATGACGGCGACCAGGTTGCCGCGCGCGGTGTACTCCCAGCCCTTCTCCTCGTCGGCCGCGATCTCCAGGCACGGCACCGCCACGCCGGGCGTGTAGGCCAGCGACAGATCGCGCTGGGTGTCGAGCGGCTTGGTCGGGACCACCTCCAGCTTTCCAGGCCGCCCGCCCTTGTGATAGTCGACTGCGTCCTGCTTGCGCGCCATCGGTCGGACCTTATCATCCTCTCGACCCCGATGGCGGAGCGGCCGGATCTCGACTACTGGTTGCCGATTCTCGAGCGCGAGCTGGCGGGACGGCGCATCTCCGGGGTGCGCGTCAAGAAGCCGGTGGTGCTGCGCCTCGCGCTGCCCGGCACGCCGGCCGAGCTCCTGGTCGGACGCGCGGTTCGGCCGCGTGTTCCGGCGCGGCCACTTCGCCGTGTTCGAGCTCGACGGCGGCGGCGACGGGCGCGCGCCGGCGGATCTGGTGATCGCGCCGATGCTGGCCGGCCGCTTCGCCCTGCACGCGGCCACCGAGCGCGCGCCGGGCGATCTGGCGGTCGCCTTCGCGCTCGACGACGGGCGCGAGCTGCGCTACCGCGACGACGTGCAGATGGGCAAGGTCTACGTCATCCCGCACGGCGAGCGGCCGCCTGGTGCCGGGGCTGGAGTCGATCGGCGTCGACGTGCTCGATCCGGCGGCGTTCACCTTCGATCGTCTGCGCGCCCTGGCCCGCGCGCGCCGCGATCAGGCCAAGGTGTTCCTGATGGACAAGAGCGCGCTCGACGCGATGGGCAACGCCTACGCCGACGAGGCGCTGTTCGCGGCCGGCATCCACCCCAAGACGTGGGTCAAGTCGCTGGGCGACGAGGAGCTGGCCCGCCTGCACCGCGCCATCCCGGATGTGCTGGCGCGCGCGGCGGCCGAGATCGCGGAGCGCAAGCCGCCCATCGAGGAGAAGCTGCGCGACTTCCTCAGCGTGCGCGGCAAGAACCGCCAGCCCTGCCCTCGCTGCGGCACGCCGATCCGCACCGCCGGCGTGCACGGGCACGACGCCTTCTTCTGCCCGCAGTGTCAGCCGGAGACGCGCAAGAGCGCGATCGTGTCGTGGGACAAGCTGGGCTCGGCGCGCGGCGACGCCGGCGAGGCTGCGACCGGCGACGGCAAGGCCAGGCGGGTCAAGCAGCCGGGCGCGCGCCGCCGCCGGCGATGAGCAGACCGGCCGAGCCGACGCCGAGCGCCGCGCCGCCGAGGTAGGCGAGCATCGCCCAGCCGGCCCCGAGCCCGCTGAATCCGGGATAGGTCCAGGCGAACCCGGCTCCGACGACGAGCGCGATCATCGAGAGCGCCGAGGCGACGCGGCCGAGGCGCCGGGGCCAGCGGCTGCGGCTTGCGACCAGCACCGCGGCCGCGGCCAGGACCAGGAACACCGCCGCCGTCCAGCCGCCCGCGCCGCCCAGGCTGCCCAGCATCGGCCACGCCTCGGAGCCGCCGCCCAGCCCCTGCAGGTCGCGTGAGCGGCACACATCGCCGACGCAGAGCTCGAAGGAGCCCAGGCCGATACCCCACTCACCGTCGCCCTTCGCGCCGCTCCACCAGCGCGGGACCGTGGAGCCGAGGACCAGCAGCGCCGCGGCCAGGAGAGCCACGACGGCTCCGGTGGTCTGCGCGCCGCGGCGCGTCTCGGATCGGGGTTCGGCCACGGGCGACATACTAGCCTGCGTTCGTACAGGGACGGGCACTCGTCGGAGAAGGTCGGTCTTGCGGATACACGGGCCTCCAAATCGAGCGCGGAGAGCCCAGGTCACGCTTGACCCTCTCGCGTCGCGGATGTGAGTATGCAGAACCTCGCATGGTTCTGAAGCGGCGCATCTGGCTCGGACTTGCCATCTCGGCGCTGGCCTGCGCCCTCCTTGTCGGCACGGCGGCGGCCGATCGCGCCGGCGCCTCCCGGCGAACGGGCGCGCGGCCGACAAGTCGCGGGTCGTCAAGAAGCAAAAGGCCAGGGGGAAGAAGGCGAAGCGAGCGCGAGAGCGGGCCGCGGAGGACGACGCGCCGCTGGCCACGCGCCTGCACTCGGCCTGGGTCCTGTACGAGGCGCTGGCCGACTGGCAGCTGCGCGGCGATCTCGATCCGTCGACCTACAGCCTGGCGCGACGCTCGGTGTCGGTGGCGCTGGCGTTCGCGACAGCGCGCCCCGGCGCGGCGGTGTCGGCGGCGCTGATGCCGGAGCCGCCGCTGCTCGAGCAGCGCCCGGTGGCCGGCGCGGTCAGCTCGAACTACGGTGTGCGGCGCGACCCGTTCCGCCGCAAGACCCGCAAGAAGCACAACGGCGTGGACCTGCGCGCCGGGCGCGGCGTGGCCGTGCTCGCCGCCGGCCCGGGCACCGTGGCCAAGGCCGAGCGCATGCGCGGCTACGGTCGGGTCGTCTACCTCGATCATGGCAAGGGCGTGCAGACCCGTTACGCCCATCTTCAGCGCATCAGTGTCCACGAGGGCGAGTTCGTCCCGCCCGGTGGCCTTGTCGGCAAGGTCGGCTCCTCTGGCCGCGCGACCGGCCCGCACCTTCACTTCGAGGTGCGCAAGAACGGCCGCCCGGTCGCTCCGGTCGAGATCCTCGGCATCCTGACCTCCACCACGCCGCTGGCGTGGCTCCAGGATCTGCCGCGCCGCATGGTCGAGGCCGCCAACCCGGCGCCCGAGCAGGTCGAGGCGGCGCCCGCTCCGCCGCCCAAGGCGAAGAAGCGGGGCAAGCGCGGCAAGCGCCTGCGTAGCAAGCGGCCCACCTCGTAGCGACGGCATCCGGCGCAGCCATTCCGGTTGCCCGTTCCCCGCTGCCTGCTGCCTGCCTCCTGTTTCTCTTCCAGCGCGGTCGTCAGTCGACGCGGCGACCGTCCTTCCAGCGATAGAAGCCCTGGCCGGCCTTGGCGCCCAGGGCGCCGTCCGCGACCATCTTCTGGATCAGCGCCGGCGGCTCGAAGCGCGGGCCGAGACGCTCGGCGAGGTACTCGGCGATGGCCAGTCGCACGTCGAGGCCGACCAGATCGGTCAGCTCCAGAGGGCCCATCGGGTGGCCGTAGCCGAGCTTCATGGCGGCGTCGATGTCGGCCGGGCTGGCCACCTGCTCCTCGACCATGCGGATCGCCTCCATGCCGAGGGCGATGCCGAGGCGGCTCGACGCGAAGCCGGGGGCGTCGCGCACGACCACCGCGGTCTTGCCCATCTGCTCGGCCACCGCGCGCGCCTGCGCCACCGCGTCCGGCGCGCTGCCGGCGTGGTGCACCACCTCGCACAGCTTCATGGCCGGCACCGGGTTGAAGAAGTGCATGCCGACGACGCGCGACGGATCCGGCAGGCCGCTGGCAATGTCTGCGATCGACAGCGAGCTGGTGTTCGAGGCCAGCAGCGCCGCGGGCGCCGCGGCCGCCACCTGTCCCAGGATGGCTCGCTTGAGGTCGAGGCGCTCGGGCACCGCCTCGATGACAAGGTCGGCGCCGGCCGCGGCGGCGGCCAGGTCCGGCTCCGCGGCCAGGCGAGCCAGCGCCGCGTCGCGCCCGGCCTCGTCGAGCTTGCCGCGCTGGACCGCTCGCTCGAGCCCCTCCCGGATGCGCACCATCGCCGCGTCCAGCGCGGCGGCGTCCACATCGGTCAGGCGGACGCGAAAGCCGGTCTGGGCCCCGACCTGGGCGATCCCGCGCCCCATCGTTCCGGCGCCCACCACGGTGATTGACTTCGTGTCGACCGCTGTCATGGCCGACTCATACCACCGCTTGCCGCTCGACTCCGTATTTACCCGGCCAGCACGTCGCCGGCTAAAGATCTACCCTCGGTCGCCCTTCGGCCTCCCTCGGCTATGGCCGGCGTGGCCTTGCGCGGGAGGCAGCCGGGCCATAACGTTCGCGCATGGCGCACACCGCGGTAGACGCCGACCGGCTGCGCCGGGAGCTGGTGGCCATCGTCGGCGAGCGCCGCCTGTCGATGCGCGAGTCGGACCTGGCCAGCTACGGCCGCGACATGTGGCCGCGCATGCTCATCGGCGTGCGCGCCGGCGAGCTGCCGACCGAGCGGCCGCACGTGGTCGTGTGGCCGGAGAGCGAGCGCGAGGTGGCGGCCATCGTGCGCGTGGCGCGCGAGCTGGCGGTGCCGATCGTCCCGTACGGGGGCGGCTCGGGCGTGTGCGGCGGGACGGTGCCGATCCTGGGCGGCATCACCGTCGACGTCAAGCGCATGAACGAGCTCACCGCTGTCGACCGGGACGAGATGATCGTCGACGTCGAGGCCGGGATGAACGGCGAGCGCTTCGAGCGCGAGCTCAACCGCCGCGGCTACACGCTCGGCCACTTCCCGTCCTCGATCTACTGCTCCACCGTCGGCGGCTGGCTGGCCTGCCGCGCCGCCGGCCAGATGTCGACCAAGTACGGCAAGATCGAGGAGCGCGTGGCCGGCCTGAGCGTGGTCACCGGCCGCGGCGACGTGATCCACACCGACGGGCCGGTGCGGGCCGAGCGCGGCCCCAACTGGACCCAGCTCCTGCTCGGCAGCGAGGGCACGCTCGGCATCATCACGTCGGCGCGGCTGCGGGTGGCGCCCAACCCGGAGCTGCGCGTGCTGCGCGGCTTCGAGGTCGAGAGCGTGACCCACGGGGTCGAGGCGATCCGCCGGGTGATGCAGCGCGGCCTGCGCCCGGCCGTCGTCCGCCTGTACGACGAGCTCGACACCTTCATCAACCACGTGCCGCTGTTCGGCGGCAAGCGCGGCGACAAGGCCGAGGGTCACGGCGAGGCCCCGTCGCCGCTGGCCCCGGTGCCGGCGCCGGCCCAGGGCGCGCTGCCGCACATCCCGCCGCGCGAGCTGATCGCGCAGGCCCCGTCCGGCGGGCTGGTCGGCCGCGCGCTCGGTCTGCTCGGCGGGGGCGACGCCGCGCGCCGGCTGGCCAGGCGGCTGCGGCGCGACGCGGTCTCGGCCGCGCTCTCCCGCCCGCGGCTCATCAACAGCCTGGCCGCGCCGCTGGCCGAGCGCGTGTCGCGGCGCGGCTGCCGGCTCATCATCGGGCTCGAGGGCTCGCGCATCCGCACCGGCGTCGAGGCGCGCCTCGTGTTCGACGAGCTCGATCGCGCCGGCGCGCGTCGACCAGGGCGAGGAGCCGGGCCGCGACTGGTTCGAGCACCGCTACGCCGTGTCGTACCGGATGTCGCCCACCTTCCGCGCCGGGCTGTTCGTCGACACAATGGAGGTGGCGTCGACCTGGGAGCGCCTGATGGACCTGTACCGCGCGGTCAAGCAGGCCATCGCCCAGAACGCCGTGGTGATGGCGCACTTCTCCCACGCCTATCCCGAGGGCTGCTCGATCTACTTCACCTTCGCGGCCCGCGCCGAGCCGGCGCGCGACGCCCGGCGCGCCTACGACGCCATCTGGCGCGACGGGCTCGCCGCCGCCAGCCGCGCCGGCGGGACCATCAGCCATCACCACGGCATCGGCATGCTCAAGAGCCACGCGATGGCGGCCGAGCACCGCGAGGCGATGACGCTCCTGCGCGCGCTCAAGGGCACGTTCGATCCGGACGGCATCCTCAATCCCGGCAAGCTCGGGCTGCCCGCGGCGCTGGGCGGCGACGGCGCTGCCGACGCGCACGCCGAGGAGCGGGCGGCGCCGTGAGCGCGCTGGTGGCCGGACTGGGCGGCGATCTCGGCGGCGCGCTCGAGGCGATCGTCGGACCGCTCAACGTGCGGCGGCCGCCGCCGGCCCTGACCCGCCGCTTCGCCGTCGAGGGCGCGCCGCCCGGCGGCGAGGCCGCGTATCTGGTGCAGCCCGGCTCCGCCGCCGAGGTGGCCGAGATCCTGGCCCTGGCCGGCCGCATCGCCGCGGCCGTCATCCCTGTCGGCAACGGCACGCGCGCCGCGCCGGCGCCGGTGAGCGCCGCGGCCCTGGCCGGCCGGCCGCGCCTGTTCATCGACAGCCGGCGCATGTGCCACGTGCTGCACCTGGACGAGACCTCGCTGGTCGTGCACGTGCAGGCCGGCCTCACCGCGCTGGCGCTCGAGCGCATCGTGGCGCCGCGCGGCCTGTCGCTGGGCGACTTCCCGCCCCAGGTGCTCGGCTCGACAATCGGCGGCCTGCTGTCGGTGCGCACGCCGGGCAAGTCGTCGCCGCGGCACGGCTTCATCGAGGAGGCGGTGCTGGGCGTGTCGGCGGTGCTGGCCGACGGACGCACGGTGCACACGCGGGTGGCGCCGCGGCGCTCGAGCGGTCCCGACCTGGCCCGCGCGCTGTGCGGCAGCGAGGGCACGCTCGGCTTCCTGACCGCCGCGGTGCTGCGTCTGCACCGCCGGCCCGAGGCCCGATTTCTGGCCGCGCACGCGCTGCCGTCGTTCGAGGACGCGCTGGCCGCCGTGCGCCTGGCCCTTCGCGAGGAGGCGGCGCCGGCCGCGCTGCGCGTCTACGACGCGGCCGAGGCGCGCGCGCACCTGGGCGCCGACGTCTGCCCGCCCGACCGCGACGAGCAGGCGATCCTTGTCGTCGCCACGGCCGGGCCGACCGACCTGGCCGCGTGCGACCGCGACCTGGTGGCCAGCGCCGCCGCGGCGATGGGCGGCACCCAGCTCGAGGATCGCCTGGCCGAGCTGTGGTGGAAGCGCCGCACCGGCCAGGAGCGCGACGCATCCCTGCCGGTCCCGGCTCTGCAAGTGACGGCATCGCCCAAGCGCCAGGCCGCTGTCTACCGCGCCGTCCGCGTCGCCTGCGCCGGCATGAACGTCGGCCTGCGCGCCCACGCCTCGCGCTTCGAGGCCGATGGCGCGGTGCTCTTCTTCACCCTGATCGGCGCGGGCGATCAGCCCCTGGCCGGCGACGACCTGGCCGCGGCCCGCGCCATGGCCGAGGCCGCCGCGTCGGCCGCCGGCGCCGTCCTGCTCGGCAGCGAGAACCACGACCTGGATGTATACGCGGAGGAGCTGCGGCGGAGGCTGGACCCGCGAGGGATCATGAATCCGGGAGTCTGAGCTCTCCGGGAAGGAAACAGGCAACGACAACCATGCCCGAGGTCTTCACCTCCACTGCAGTGGCGAGACAGCTCGACGACTGCACCTTCTGCCCCAAGATGTGCCGGTTCTCCTGCCCGGTCTCGGAGGCGAGCGGACGCGAGCAGTACACGCCGCAGGCCAAGATGGACAGGCTCAATCAGCTGCGCCGCGGGCACGTGAGCTGGAGCGAGAAGGCCACCGAGCCGCTCTACGCGTGCACCGGGTGCCGGCAGTGCACGACCAGCTGCATGCACGGCAACGAGCCGGGGCTGGTGCTGCTGGCCGGGCGGTCGGCGGCCAACGCGCGCAGCGCGGGGCATCCGGCGCTGGCCGGCTACCCGGAGCGGTTCCGCAGCCGCGAGCAGCGGCTCGTCGAGATCCTGCGCGACCACGCGCCGCCCGAGCGCTTCGACGACAGCGCGCCGGTCGGCTTCTGGCCCGGCTGCGACGCGATCGACAAGGGCCTGGGCGACATCGACGCCGCGCTGCGCCTGTTCGACCAGGCGGGCGCCACCGACGTGCGCCTGGTGGCGGCCGGCCAGGCCTGCGCCGGCTACACGCTGCTGGCCGCGGGCCTGATCGACATGTTCCGCTGGCAGGCGTCGCGGGTGGCCGCGGCGCTCAAGCCGTACCGCACCGTCGTCATCAACTGCTCGGCCTGCGTCTACACCATGCGCGCCCAGTACCCGGCCGAGGGCGTGACCCTGTCGAGCGAGGTCCTGTCCCTGGCCGAGTTTCTGGACCGGCTGGAAAAGCGGCGCCAGGAGCCGCCGCCCAGCTGCAACCTCAAGTCGGTCTACTACCACGACCCGTGCTACCTGGCCCGCTACGCCGGCGTGACCGAGGAGCCGCGCCGCGTCCTGGCCCGGGTGGTCGAGGTGCGCGAGCTGCCCGGGTCGCGCGCCGAGACCGAGTGCTGCGGCGGGGCGGGCCTGCTGCCCAAGACCATGCCGGAGGTGGCCGACAGCATGGCGCGAGCGCGCCTGCGACAAGTCGCCGCACGGGGCGGCGGCACCGTCGTCACGTCGTGCGCCACCTGCGCCTTCATGCTCAAACGCAATGCGCCGAGCGGAGTTGAGGTGCAGGACCTGGCCTCCATGGTGGCCGGCCAGGTCGCACGCACCGGCCCCGGGTGAACCGGCCGACCGCGCCGGGAGCAGGCGGTTCGTGCTATACGACCGGCATGTCGCCGAAGGTGCCCCAGCTCAAGAAGCAGCAGCTGGATCTCATCGACAAGAGCCTGAAAATGGTCTGGGTGGTGGCGATCGGCGCCGCGCTCGTGCTCGTCGGGTTCGTGCTGCTCCTTGCCCGCAACACCCCGCCGCCGCTGGGCGAGCAGGTCCCGATCAGCGCGTCCGAGAGCGCGTCGCAGTAGCGCCTCAGTCGCTCCAGTCCGCGCGATCGACGCCGTAGGCGCGCCGCACCAGATCGTCGATCTCGTCGCGACGGCTGGCCGCGTCCGGCGCCAGCGCCGCCGACGCGGCCGCCGCGGTCAGGCGCGACGGCGGCGGCAGCGGCAGCGGCTCGAGATAGGCCGTCTTGAGCCGCATGTAGCCGCCGCGCAGAGGCACGCCGGTCTCGCGCAGCCACAGCGCGACGACGCCGGAGTTGAACACGGCGAGCAGCAGCCCGAGCGACACCGGATCGCCCGACAGCGGCCGGATCGCGTAGGCCGAGTCGAGCACCATGGCCGCGCGCCGATCGATCAGCGCGCGCCCGCCGCGCGCCACGTCCGGCACCACCAGCTTGGGCGCCGCGGCCGAGAGCCACGCCATGTTCTGGGGCCGGCCGAAGCGGTAGAAGGACGGCCCGCGGAAGCGGCCGCGCTCGCGCCGCTCGAGCGCGCCGCGGTGGCCGGCCAGATACGCGGCCGCGCGCGGGTAGCGGCGGCCGAGCTCGTCCGGCTCGATCAGAGCGGCCGTCGCGCGTGTACGGCACCAGCACCCGCGCCGCCTGCCTGCCGCCGAACGGCTCGACGTCGCGACCGCGCAGGCACGGGCGCACCAGCGCCGCCTCGACCTGGCGCGCGGCCTCCGGCTCCAGCACGAACACCGGGTCCGCGTTGGTGCCGGCCCCCTTGGCCACGCGCGCGACCTCGGCCAGCGCCGGGCCGGCTCCGGCCAGACGCTCGACCAGCGCGCGACGCCGACCGACCGACAGCCGCCACGGCGCGCTGCCCAGCTCGCCGGCCGGCACCTGGCCGACCTGCCACGCGGCGCCCCGGCGATGGGCCACCAGCACGCTGTCGCAGCGGGCCCGCGACAGGAACGCGACCGACGCGTAGGTGGTGGCGCCGGGGAAGATCTGCTCGGCACCGAACAGGACCAGCGCGCGCACCGACCGGGCCGCGGCCAGATGAGCCCGCAGGAGCCCGGCGAAGCGCGCGGTCAACCAGCGCGACGGCACGACCAGGGCCACCTCGCCGCCGGGCGCCGCCCACTCGAGCGACTGCTCGAGGAACGCGGCGTAGAGGTCCCACTCGCCGTGCGAGGTGGCGGCGTAGCGCCCGCGCAGCGCCTGGCGAAGCCGGTCGTCGGCCAGCCCGAGCCGGATCGAGCGAAGGTAGGGCGGATTGCCGATCACGACGTCGGCGGCGCCGGTCAGCTCGGCCCCGATCGGTGACAGCAGCGCCTCGGCGCAGTGGATCGCCGCGCCGGTCGCGCCGGTGGCCGCGCCGGCGAGCCCGTCGAGACGGGCGCGGGCCAGCGCGGCGAACTCCGGGTCGCGCTCGATGCCGACAAGGCAGCGGCGGACGATGGCCGCCGCCGCGGCCGCCGGATCGAAGCCGCGTCGCGCCGCCCGCTCGGCCAGCAGCCCCGCCGCCGCGGCCAGAAAGCGCCCGTCGCCGGCGGCCGGGTCGAGCACGAGCAGCTCGGGCGAGCCGTCGTCGCGCCAGAGCGGCGGCCGCCGGGCCAGCCGCGCGGCGAGCGCCTCGCGCACCACCAGATCCACCAGCGGGGCGGGCGTGAAGTAGGCACCCTGGGCCCGCCGACGCGCGCGCGACCGCGCCCCGTCGGCGCCGACCTCCTCGGGCCCGGACAGGGCCCGGCTCAGCCGCGCCAGCCCCCGCGGGGACAGACATTCGGCGGCGGTCCGGGGGCCTGGGGCCAGCGACTTCACCTTCCTTGTATAAGATACTCGCCCGACATGCCCGGCCCCCGGACGCTCCTGATCGTGAACCCGTCGGCCCAGAACGGTCAGCTGGGCCGGCGCTGGCCGGAGCTGGGCGCGACCTTGCGCCGCGAGCTCGGCTCCTTCGAGGAGGCGATGACCTCGGGCCCGGGCGACGCCACCCGCCTGGCCCGTGAAGGGGTCGAGGCCGGGGTCGACACGGTCGTCGCGGTGGGCGGCGACGGCACCACCAACGAGGTGGTCAACGGCTTCTTCGACGGCGACCGCGCGCTCACCACCACGACAGCGCTGGCGGTGCTGCCGTTCGGCACCGGCGGCGACTTCCGCAAGTCGATCGGCATGCCGCCCGACACGCGCATCGCCGCCCGCGCGCTGGCCGAGCGCCACCTCCGCACCATCGACGTCGGCCACCTGGAGCTGACCGGGCGCGACGGCGCGCCCCGGACCCGCGTCTTCGTCAACATCGCCTCGTTCGGGGTGAGCGGGCTGGTCAACGAGTACGTCAACCAGACCTCGAAGCGACTGGGCGGGCGGCTCTCGTTCATGCTGGCCACCGCGCGCGCCGGCTTCACCTACGACAACCAGCGCGTGCGCCTCGTGTTCGACGGCGACAGCGCCGGCGCCGTCGATGTCACCATCTACCTGGTCGCGGTGGCCAACGGCCGCTACTTCGGCGGCGGCATGCACATCGCGCCGAATGCGGAGCTGGACGACGGACAGTTCGACGTGGTCGCCATGGGCGACCTGGGCAAGTGGGATCTGCTGCGCCACGGCCGCCGCATCTACAACGGCACCCACCTCGAGCTGGACAAGGTCAGCCACCGCCGGGCGCGCACCGTGCGGGCCGAGCCGGTCGGCGGCGAGCCGGTGCGCCTCGACGTTGACGGCGAGACCCCCGGCATCCTGCCGGCCACCTTCCGCCTGCTGCCCGGCGCGCTCCGCATGGTGGTGCCGTCCGGCGGAGCGGGGGCGTAGCGGTGGGCAAGCGCGGCAAGGGCCGGAGCGGCGCGGGTAAAGGTGCGGGCGCCGGCAAGGGCGCCGGCGTGTCTCGCGGCTCGGCGGAGCTCGCGCCCGCGGACGCCGTGCAGGTGACGGCGCCGGCCTACCATCCCGACAGCGCGGTGGCGCGCTTCGTGGCTCGCGTCGCCGGCCGCCGCCGCGACGTCCTGCTCATCGGCCTGGCCGCGCTGTCGGGCGCGATGTGGTTTCTGTCCGCGGCCGACTGGGACATCTGGCCGCTGGCCTGGTTCGCCATGGTGCCCGGCCTTGTCGCGATCGAGGCCGCGTCCACGGTGCGCCGCGCCGCGGTGCTGAGCTGGCTGTCCGGCCTGGTCACCAACGTGGGCGGCTTCTACTGGGTGACCGGCATGCTGATCCGCTTCGGCCACCTGCCCCGGCCGGTCGCGCTGCTCGGCCTCCTGCTCCTGTGCGGCTACCAGGCGATCGTGTTCGCGCTTCTTCGCCGTGGCCGTCCGCCACATCCGACGGCGCACCGCGGCTCGCTTCGGCGCGCCGCTGCCGATGGCGCTGCTGGCGCCGATGGCGATGGTCACCTTCGAGTTGCTGGTGCCGTTCCTGTTCCCCTGGTACCTGGCCAACACCCAGGCATGGGTGGTACCGGTCATCCAGATCGCCGAGCTCACCGGGCCGCTCGGCGTCACCGCCATGCTGGTGGCGCTGGGCGGCGGCCTCTACGATGCGGTCGCGTCGACCGGGCCGCCGGCGGCTCCTGCCGCTGGCCGGCGCGGCCGGGTTCGTCGTCCTCGCACTGGTCTTCGGCTACGTGCGCATGGGCCAGATCGACGAGCGCCGCGCCGCCGCGCCCACCATCGAGGTCGGCGTGGTGCAGGGCAACATCCCGTTCGATCAGAAGGGGCTCAAGCGCAAGGACCTGGCCCCCGGCCAGCTGCGCGGCCTTCAGGATGTCTCGGCCGACCTCGAGGCCGACGGCGCCGACCTGATCCTGTGGAGCGAGTCGTCGTACCCGTACACCATCGAGCGCCGCCGCACGTCCGACTTCCCGGAGGGCAGCCGCCGCCGCGTGCGCGGCGACTTCTCGGTGCCGCTGGTCATCGGCGCGGTGACGACGCCGGACGATCCGGAAGCCTTCGCCTACAACAGCGCGGTCTACTTCGACCGCGACGGCAAGATCGCCGGACGCTTCGACAAGATCTTCCTGCTCATGTTCGGCGAGTACATCCCGTTCCGCGATCTCATCGGCGGCATCGTGCCGTCCAGCGCCGGCCACTTCGAGCGCGGCAAGGAGATCGTCACCTTCCCGTTCGAGCACGAGGGCGCGACGTACCGCCTGGGCCCGATGATCTGCTACGAGGACATCCTGCCCGGCTTCGGCCGCGAGCTCGCCGCGCACCACCCGCACCTGCTCATCAACCTGACCAACGACGCCTGGTACGGCGACACCGCCGAGCCGTGGGAGCACCTGGCGCTGTCGGTGTTCCGCGCCGTCGAGACGCGCGCCGATCTGGTCCGCTCGGTCAACACCGGCGTGTCCGCGTTCATCGACGCCAACGGCCGCGTCATGTCTCGCAGCTACGCCGTCGACCCGCACGACAACCCGACTCCGATGACCGGCCACCTCGATCAGGTAGCGCTCATCGAGGGCGGCCACACCTTCTACGCCCGCTTCGGCGACGTGTTCGGCTGGCTGCTGGCGGCCGGCACGCTGCTCCTGTGGATCGGCTGGCCGCTGGCCGCGCGCCTGCGCCGCCGCCAGCCGTCACCGCCCGCGGCCTGACTCGGTCTCCAGCTCCTCGACGCCGACGCTGCGCCGGATCTGGCCCCGCGTCTCCGGGTTGACCACGTACTCCCTGCGCAGCACGACCCGGGGCGATGCGGCGCGCACGTGATAGGTCGCGGCGCCGCGGCGGTCGCCGTCGAGCGGCGTGACGGCGACCCGCCATGCTTCGTACTCGCCGGCCGGCACCCGGACGCGCTCCTGGCGCTCGACCGACATGGCGAACGGGCGCAGTCCGTCGTTCGACTCGTTGATGGTCGCGAAGGTTATCTCATAGCCGGGCCGCAGCGGCAGCGACAGCGCGAGCAGGTCGAGGTCCTTCACCACGAAGCCGCGCAGCTGGACGTCGAGCTGCTTCACCGCTCCCTGCGCCCGACTCTCGCCGACGAGGTGCACGCCCACGACGGCCACGCGCGTGCGCGAGTCGCCGAAGCTGCCGCCCGACACGTCCTCGCCGGCCAGCAGCGCGAGCGTGTCGCGATGCACGATCGTCGTGCTCTCCCAGCGCGCGCGCGGGCCGGCCGCGTCGAGGTCCTCGATGCGATAAGTCGTCCGCCACGCCGGCGCGCCGTCGAAGCGGTCGCGCCGGATCTGCACGTGGGCGATGTAGCGCCACGGACGATGGTCGCCTCGATGGACCGCGCGGTAGCGCAAGGTCAGCGGTCGCACGACGCCGGGATCGAGCGCCCCCCGACGGCGATGGCGCGCCGGCCGGCGCGTGCGCCCGACAGGCGGCCAGGAGGACGAGCGGCCACAGGGCTCGAAGGCTGGGTCTCATCCACATCGCGACCCTCTTGCTGCCACCTGTCGTGCGCAGTCACCAGCGCGTTGCGCCGAGGCGAGCGCGCGATGCGACGAGTCGCCTTCAGACGTGCGCTCGCCCAGCGTGGCGAGCGCGCACGCCTGTGCTCTCGACGACCGGATCGCGCGTCGCGTCAACGGCGATCGGGTGCGACCCGATACAGGAGTTGTTGCGGATGCACGATCCGCCTGCCTAGACTGGCGCGTGCCGAGCGACTCCAGTCTCGTCATGAAGGGCTTGCTCAGCGAGTTCGCCCTCGCCGACGTCCTTCAGGTCGTCTCCCTGAGCCGACAGTTCACCGCGATCGAGCTGCAGCGACGCGGCGGGCGGCGTCACGGCGTCATCTGGACCAAGAGCGGCCACGTCATCGCCGCGCAGCGCGGCCCGGTCCAGGGCGTCCGGGCGTTTCGCGAGCTCCTGCGCACGATGTCGGAGATGTTCGTCGTGTGGCGCCTCGACGACCCGCCCAGCTTCAACGCGCCGCTCGGCCGCATCCCGGAGCTCCTGGCCGCCGCGCTCGAGGAGGAGCCGCCGCGCGCCGAGGGCAGCCGGGCGCTCCCGCTGCCTCCGCCACCCCGTGCAGGGTCGAGTGCGACACCGGAGACCTCGCCCTCGATCGAGAGCGCCATCGGCGAGCGTGTCCGCGACGCCACACCTCCGCCACGCCTGGCGGTGGTCGCGAACGACACACGTCCCGGTGATCCGGCGCCGCACGCGCACACAACCGGGCTTGTCGTCGCGGTGTGCAGCCCCAAGGGCGGGGTGGGCAAGACGACGATCGCCTTGAACCTGTCGGTGAGCCTGGCCCAGCGCGGCCTCAGGACCGTGCTGGTCGACGCCGACGTCAACGGCGACCAGCTGTCGATGCTCGACGCCCGCGATCGGGTGGCGCTCGGGGTCCACGACCTGCTCGAGCGGCCCGAGGCGCTCGACGAGGCTCTGCGCGACACCGCGGCCCCCAACCTGCGCCTGTTGCCGGCCGGCGGCGCCGACCTCGACCTCGCCCGGCTGGAGCGCCGCGATAGGTCGGAGCAGTGGCGGTCGGTGCTCGACGCGGTCAGCGCGCGAGCCGACATCACGCTCGTCGACTGCCCGGCCGGCATGCTCGGCATCACCCACGACGTCCTGTGCGCCGCCTCGCACGCGATCGGCGTGTTCCAGTCGGAGATGGTGGCGCGCCGATCGTTCGCCATGTTCCTGCGCGGCATCGACGCCGTGCCGGCCGGCAGCCGGCCGCACCTGCTCGGCGTGGTGGTCAACATGTTCCAGCGCCGCTCCGGCCCCTCGCTCGAGGCCTTCCACGGCATCTGCGAGGACGCCGATCGCCACCGCCTGTTCGAGACCACCATCCCGCGCTCGGAGGCGTTCGCGGAGGCGAGCCACGCCGGCCAGCCGCTCCGATTCGCCGACGGCGGCGAGGGCCTCAGCCCGGTCGCCTGGCTGTTCGACATGCTGGCCGATGAGCTCTGCACGCGCGTCGAGCCGCAACCGGCCGCCAGGGTCGCCCCGGCCCCCTTCCTCCTCTGACCATCATGCTCACCGCCGCCGAACGAGCATCCATCCGACGAAGCTGGGACCTGGTCCTGCCCATCACCGACACGGTCGCCGACCTCTTCTATCACCGCCTGTTCGAGATCGCGCCGCAGTACCGCGCGCTGTTCAAGCCGGACATGGAGCCGCAGAAGCGAAAGCTGGTCGCGATGCTCGGCTTCATCGTCAAGTCGCTCGACTGGCCCGACGACCGCTGGCAGGAGGCGATCTCCATCGAGGACGATCTCTTCCTGATCGTGCTGGCGCTCGGGCGGCGGCACATCGAGCTCTACCGCGTCCCCGACGAGGCGTACGAGAGCGTCGGAGAGGCGCTGCTGTGGGCGTTCGACTATGGCCTCGGGGAGGCCTTCACGGCCGAGGTGCGGGACGCCTGGGTAAAGGCGTACTGGCTGCTGTCCAGGATCATGATGATGGGCTACTGCGCGTCCGGCGAAGGAAGCCGGCGGCAGACAGCCGAGAGATGACCGACGCCGGCTGACGCAGCACGCGTTCCCATCGCGATGGGTGCGGTGGCCACGGGTCCATCTCTCGCGTCCTCTCACCGACGGAAATCGCCCGCACAATCTGCGTGCTGCGCAAAATCGGCGAGGACCAACCCAGCCTCACGTGCCAGCTTGTGCTTCATGAATCTAGCCGTCCCCCCGCGGCTGCGGAGCACACATACTTTGCTGCGCGAGCTAGCGCCTCATCTCCCGATCGCAGACAGAGTGCTCGCGCTGTTCGAGTCAGTGAGCGCCCACGAGGTGTTTCGCTCACTCGACAGCGTGGCCGACGTCCAGATCTTCATGGAGCACCACGTCTGGGCAGTGTGGGACTTCATGTCGCTGCTCAAGTCGATCCAGTCGATGGTGGCTCCGGTGACAGTGCCGTGGCGGCCGCCGCGCGACGCGGCCGCGGCGCGCTTCATCAACGAGATCGCCGCCGGCGAGGAGGGAGACGACGGCCCGGGGGGCGTGCCGGAGAGCCACTTCGCCATCTACCTGGAGGCGATGCGCGAGGTCGGCGCCGACACCGGGCCGATCACGCGCTTCCTGGCCGAGATGGACTTCGGCTTCCCGTGGGAGACCGCGCTGGACATCGCGCGCCCGCCGGCGGCCGCCGCCGCCTTCGTGCGCAGCACGCTGCGCCTGTGCGAGCGGCCGCTGCACGAGCGAGTCGCCGCCTTCACGCTCGGCCGCGAGGAGGTCATCCCGTCGATGTTCCGGCCCATCGTCACGCACCTGGCCCAGACGTCGAGCACGCACGGCTTCCTGCAGAACTTCATCTGGTACCTCGAGCGGCACCTGACCGTGGACGGCGATCACCACGGACCGCTGGCGGCAGCGCTGCTGGAGCAGACCTGCCTGCGCACGGCCGCGCAGCGCGACGAGTCGCTGTCACGCGGCCGAGGCCGCTCTTCAGGTACGCATCGCCCTGTGGGACGCCGCCCTGGCGTCGATGCGGCGCGACACCGGCCCCGTGCAGTCGGCGGCCGGCTGAGACGGTGACGCCCGTGCAGCCTCAGGATCGAGCCCGCGCGTGTCCGGTCTGCGGCGGACCGACCGGCGAGGGCCACGCCTGCGATCCTGGTCGCGCCGCAAGCCGCGACGCGCGACGGCCGTCCGATCGGCCGCCGGGCCGCGCCGGAGTTCGTCGGCATGCTGCTGGGCGAGAAGTACCGCGTGGTCGCCCCGATCGGCGCCGGCGCCATGGGCATGGTCTACGTGGTCGAGCACATCCGGCTGCACCGGCGCTTCGCCGCCAAGCTGCTCGGCCCCAATCTCGCCCGCCACCCCGACGCGGTCGCCCGCTTCGAGACCGAGGCGCGGGCCGCGTCCGGGCTCGATCACGAGAACATCGTCAGCGTGCTCGACTACGGCGTCTCCGACGCGGGCTTCCCGTTCATCATCATGGAGCTCCTGCGCGGCGAGACCCTGCAGGAGCGCATGGATCGCGGCGCGTTCTCGGTCAACGAGGCGGTCGGCATCGTCATCCAGGTGTGCCAGGCGCTGGCCGCCGCCCACGCGGCCGGCATCGTCCACCGCGACGTCAAGCCGGACAACATCTTCCTGGCCCGGCGGCCGGGCGGACAGCCGCTGGTCAAGATGCTCGACTTCGGCATCGCCAAGGCGCGCGACAGCTCGCCGCGCGACGCCCGCATCACCAGGCAGGGCCAGCTGCTGGGCAGCCCGGAGTACATGTCGCCGGAGGCGGCGCGCGGCGACGACGTGGACGCGCGCGCCGACATCTACGCGGTCGGCATCCTGCTCTACGAGCTCCTGTGCGGCGTGGTGCCGTTCCGCCACGGCGACTATCACCGCCTGCTGCAGATGCAGGCGCTGCAGCCGCCGGCGCCGCCGAGCGAGCTGGCGCCGCACCTCCCTGCGGAGGTGGAGCGGCTGGTCCTGCGCGCGCTGGAGAAGGATCCGGGGCGGCGCCAGCCGAGCATCAAGAAGCTGCAGCTCGAGCTCATGGCGGCGCTGCCCGAGGTGGCGCAGCGGGTGCTCCACGACCCGCCGCCGGGCGCAAGGGGGACGCGGCATGCCGGGGCGCGACCGGAATCGGATGCGCACGGCATCGGCGCGGGCCTGGCGGAGGGCACCGTCGCCGTGGCCCAGGGGCCGCGACCCGAGGGCGCGAGGACGCTCGCGGTCAGGCGGCGAGCCGGGCCCGATCTGCTCGTCGCGCTGTGGACCGGGGCCGCCATCCTGGCCGCGACCGCGGTGATCCTGCTGGTCATGAAGCGGTCGGCCGCGCCGCTGCATCGGCCCGGAGACGCCCCGAGCGCGCAGGTCGACTCTGCCGCGCGGGCCGGTCGAACCGCGGAGGCGGACCCGGCTCGCATCCGCCTGCGCATCTCGACCTCCCCGGCCGGTGCCGTCGCCACGCTGCAGGGCCAGTCGAATCGGCCGCACGCCGAATCGACGCCTGGGTGCCGGCGGTCGCGGCGGACGGGGCGCTGGTGCTGGACAAGCCCGGCTACGAGGCCAGCGAGCGCACCGTGCCGCTGGACCGCGACAGCGACATCCGCGTGTCGCTCGACCGCGAGCCGCGCCGACAGCGCGCGTCGTCGCGTCGCCGCAAGGAGCGGCGCGAGCGCGAACGGGCGCGCGAGGAGAGGCGAGAGCGCGAGCGGGACCGCGATCGAAAGCGAGCGCGAGAGAGCGACCGAGAAAAGCAGCGAGAGAGCGAGCGAGGCGAGCCCGACGACGGCGATGAACCGTCCGGGTCGGCCGCGCAGGCGGACCTCAAGGGCGGTCGCTGATCGACGCGATCTCGGGCCCGCCGCTACTTGAGCTCGGTCGAGATCTTCCGCCGCTGCTCCTGCAGCTGCTTGACTCGCTCGCGCTCGCGCTCGAGCAGCGAGCCCAGCTTCTCCTTGGCCGCGCGCTCGGCCCGCGCCAGCGCCGCCGACCGCTCCGCCTCCCGCCGCGCTCGCGCCAGGGCGGCCTGCAGCTGCAGATTTGTCTGGGCCAGCTGCTCCTTGCCGGCCACCACCTCGGTGCGGGCCTGCGTGGCCGCGCTCTCGGCGCTCTGCCGCTCGCCGCTCCGCAGCCAGCCGGGCCTGGTCCTTCTCGCGCACCAGCACCAGCTGCTCCTTCACGATGTGCTCCGCGGCGCGCGCTCGCCTCGCCTCACCCTCGGCCACGGATCGCTGCTCGCGCGCCACCCGCTCGGCGTTCTGGATCGTCACCAGGGCGATGCCGGCCGCGGCGACCAGCGCCACCAGGAAGGCGAACGCGGCGACCAGGAACCCGCGCCGCCGTCTGGCCGCCCGGGTCGCGCGCTGCAGCACCGCCGCCAGGTACTCCAGCTCGAGCGCGCCCAGCTCGCCCTTGTAGCGGCGCGAGAAGCGCCGCGCCTCCTCCGACTGCTCGCCGGTCCACAGCAGCCATCCGGGCCGGCCCTTGCCATCCCACTGCCGGGCCGCGTCGCGCACGTGCTCGAGGTAGGCGCTGTCCTCGTGCCGCTCGTCGAGCCAGCGGCGCAGGGTGGGCCAGCCCTGGATCAGCGCCTCGTGGACGATCTCCACCGCCGGCTCGGCCCGCTCGCCCCGGCTCTGCACCAGCAGCCGCGCGCCGACCAGCAGATCGAGGGCTTCCTCGACGTCGCGCGGCTCCGGGGCCAGTCCGGCGAGCTCGGCGATGTGGGCGATGGCGCGCGTGCCCTCGGCGGTGACCAGGCGCTGGAAGATGGCGCGCACCACGCGCTGGGTCGGGGGCGCCATGCTGGCCAGCACCTGATCGGCGTGCCCGGCCAGCGCGCCGGCCATGCCGCCGACCGCCTCGTAGCTGGCGCGCGTGATGAGCCGGCGCTCGCGGTCGCGCGCCTCCCACAGCTTGGACGACGCGAACTGGAGCAGCGGCAGCGCGCCGGGCGTGCCCAGCAGCGAGTCGATGATCTCCTCGGCGATGGTCGGGATCCTCGAACCGGAATCCGACCGCGTCGAGCGGCTGGATCAGCGCCTCGCGCAGGCCGTCGCGGTCCGGCGGCGGCAGGAACACCAGGCCGCGCGCGAGCTGCTGCATGAAGACGCGGTCCTCGGCCACGCGGTCGACGAAGTCGGACCGCATCGACAGGACGACCCGCAGAGGCGACGACCAGTCGTCGGCCACGCCGGCCACGCAGGCGGTGAAGGCCTGGCGCAGCGCCGGATCGCCGACCAGCGCGTACAGCTCCTCGAACTGATCGACGAACAGGAGCACGCGCGCGCCCTTGCGCTGGGCGCGGCGGCGCAGCGCGACGCCCAGGTAGCCCGGCTCCTCGCGCAGGCGCTGGTGCAGCGGCGTCGCCGGCTCGCCGCGCTCCGGCCCGGTGGACGACGCCGGATCGATCAGCGCGGCCAGGCTGGCCAGCGGATCGCGCCCGGGCCGCACCACCAGCACCTCCCACTCCTCGGACGAGGCGCGCAGCGCCGGCACGATGCCGGCCTGCACGAACGACGACTTGCCGACCCCGGAGGGCCCGACCACGCCGACCAGCGGCAGCTCGCGGATGCGCTCGATGAAGTGCCTCACGTCGCCGGAGCGGCCGAAGAAGCGATCGGCGTCCGACTCCTGGAACGCGCGCAGCCCCAGGTACGGGCTCTCGTGCTCCGACAGCGACCGGCCGTGGCCCGGTATCAGCTTGAGCAGGGCCTCGAGCAGCTCGCGCGCGCTGGCGTGGCGATCCTCCACCCGCTTGGCCAGGCAGCGATCGACGATGCGCTCGAGCTCCGAGGGCAGCGACGGGATGGCGCTCGCGATCGACGGCATCGGCTCTTCCGGCATGCCGGCCATGGCGAACAGCTTCTCGCGCGTGAGCGGGTCGAGCGGGTGGCGGCCGGCCAGGAGCTGCCACAGGATGATGCCGACCGCCCAGATGTCGGCGCGGTGGTCGATCTCGTGGACGCCCCACTGCTCGGGGGCCATGTACGGCATGGTGCCGGCGAACCCGGACAGCGCCGGTCCGCCGGCGGACAGCACACCCAGCTCGGGACGGCCGTGCGCGCCGTCGCCGCCGGCGCTTTGTGCCGGCCGGTGTTCCGTTGGGCCGGCGAACAGCTTGGCGATGCCGAAGTCGAGGACCTTGATGCCCCCGCGCGCGGTGACGAAGATGTTGTCCGGCTTGAGATCGCGGTGGACGATGTCGAGCGCGTGCGCGTGCACGAGCGCGGCCACCACCGGTACCACGATCTCGACCGCGCGCCGCGGCGACACGGTGCCGGCCGCGAGGAAGCTGGCCAGCGACTGGCCGTCGAGCAGCTCGAGCACCATGTACGGCGTGCCCTGGTACTCGTCAACCTCGTGGATGATGACGATGTTCTCGTGCGAGCAGCGCGCCGTGGCCCGCGCCTCGACCAGGAAGCGCGCCGTGAACTCCGACGAGTCGGAGTCGAGCACCTTGAGCGCCACCTTGCGGCCGAGCTTGAGGTCGCGCGCGACGACCACCCGGGCCATGCCGCCGCGCCCGAGCTCGCGGATGATCTCGTAGTGCTTGATGCGCGTGCCGGGGGCCAGCTCCTCGGCCAGACGCGTCGTCCCCGGGGTGACCGCGCGCTTGGCGTCCACCACCGTCGTGTCGAGCGGGCCGTGCTCGGCCGGGCGCACGCCGGGCAGACGGCCGCGCCGGGTCAGGTCGCCTTCGTTTCGCACGCGCGGTGTATCGCTCACGGTGGTCTCAGAAGCGGCCGGCCAGCGCGAGGCCGGCGCCGTCTGGCGTCACGCAGCGGGGCGACGCCGAGCGGTGCGCCGGACTCGCCCGGCAGGACGGTGCGGGGACGGTTGAGGTAGACGCCGACAAGGCCGACGACGGCGACCGCGCCGCCGGTCACGATGCCGCCGATGGCCAGCTTGTTCTCGAGCAGGGCGCGCGACTTGCGATCCGACACGGACCTCGGGATGGCGTCGGGGGCGCAGCCGTTGCCGCCGCACAGCCGCTCGAGATCGGCGTCGTGGCGATCCATGTCGGAGTCGGCCTTGAGCTGCAGCAGCCCGCCGGCCAGCATCAGCGCCGCCCCGCTCGCGGTGACCGCCCACGGCTTCCACGGGTCCCACTGCCGCTCGATGCGCGCGGCGTCGGACAGCCGCACCAGGCGCACGTCGATCGACTGAGCGGCGCCGCCGGCCGACGTGAAGTCGCGCGTGACGGTCAGAAAGCCGGTCTTGTACCCGACCAGCTGGTGCCGGCCGGCGATCACGTGGCGCCGCGTCCTGCCCGGGCAGCGCAGCAGCTCCTGGCCGTCGAGGGTGACGCGCGCGCGCGGCTCGCCGCAGCTCACCTCGAGCACGCCTATCTGCCCCTCGAGCAGCTTGCGGTAGTTCTGCGTCTCGGCGTAGACCTCCGGCTTGTCGAGCGGCGCGGGACCGTACTGCAGGGCCAGGAGCGCGCTCTCGTACGCCTCGAGCGGCCGGGCCAGGTTGATGAAGCAGACGACCATGTTGGCCCGGATGGCCGGGTGGTCCCACGCGCGGATGGCCAGCTCGTACTGCTCGAGCGCCGCGGCGTAGCGGTTCTGCACCAGGAGCTCGTTGCCGTGGGCCAGGAGCTGGCGGGCGCGCGCCTTCTGCTCCACCGAGATGCCTCGCGACCACGGCTGGACCGTGGCCGGGTCGAGCGCCAGCGGCTGACTCTCCTCGCCCTGGAGCAGAGGGTGGTGCGGGTCGGCCAGCGCCGGCCGCGCCGCGGCGAGTCCCGTCGCGATGACGGCGGCGATCGCGGCGGACGTGCGCCCCACCCGCCGCGTCATTGTGGACCTCCGGCCCCGCAGTCGAGGTCGTCGCGATCGGTCTTGCCGTCGGCGTCGTCGTCGACGCCGTCGGTGCAGCTGAGCTCGCGGCCGCGCTGGTTCCAGAAGCGCGTGCGGAGGAACTGGGCCGGTCCGGACGGCCCGTCGCTCATCATGAACAGCCGCGACGGCATGCGCGAAGACCGGCGTCCCGCCCATGGCCGAGGATCGCAGCGGCGACCACACGCGCCCGTCGAAGTGCGCGGTGCTGCCCAGGAACACGTCGTCGGCGGCGGTGCCGAGCAGCTCGCCCGACACGAACATGACGTTGGCCAGCCAGTCCGACTCGTGCCACGGCACCACCCGGTTGCCGTCCCAGTGCAACAGGCGCGCCGTGTACTTGTGCAGACCCGGCTCGAAGATCCACACGTCGTCGGGGGCGCTGCCCCACACCGACGCGAAGTTCTGCGAGTACCGGCCCTCGTACAGACACGTCCACGCCGTGCCGTCGAAGCGGGCCAGCACGTCGCGGCCGACGACGAACACATTCTCGGGGCTGCTGGCCCAGCCGCGCACCGCGGCGCCGACGCACGGCGCCGGCAGCGGCGGGAGCTCGGTCCAGCGCACGCCGTCGTGGTGCAGCACGCGCGTGGGAGCGCCGCGCGGCGGCGTCGCCGCGTAGAGATCCGAGGATCCGGACGTCCACATGTGGGCGATCGCCGCCCCGTCGCCCGGCCGCGCGACCGACCAGCCCTTCCCGTCCCACGCGTAGATGGTCCCCCCGCTGCCGGCGGCGTGGGCGCGATCGGCGGCGAACCCGGTCACGTGATCGAGCGACTCGTCGAAGGTGTAGGTGGAGCCGCCCCCGTGCACGGCCACGCCGAGGCCCGTCTCGTCGGCGCCGACGGCGATCCACTCGCCCGACTCCAGGCCCCAGGCGTCGGTGAAGGCGCCGTAATCGGCCAGGGCCGGTCCCGGACCGGCGCCGCGCCAGCGCCTGATCATGCCGTGCCCGCTGCCGAACTCGAACCCGACCGCCGCCGCCGCGCGGTCGACCCACAGCGGCTGCGGTCCGAAGCTGTCGCCCACGAGCATGGTGGTCCACCGGGCGCCGTCGTAGCGCCAGACCATGCCCTCCCTGCCCCCGCTGACCCAGACGTCGCTCGGACCGGTGCCGGCGATCCACGACCTGCCCTCGGCCTGGGCGTCGAGCGAGAGCATCGGGGACCACCGCACACCGTCGAAGCGGCGCACGCCGGTGGCGCTGACGGTCCAGATCTCGCGCTCCGACGCCGCCCAGACGCCGGTCAGCGTCTCGCTGGTCCCGGTCTCGACCGTGGACCAGCGGCCGCCGTCGTAGCGGATGAGACTTCCTCTCTCGCCGGCTGCGTACACCTCGTCAGAGCTGACGCCCCAGACCGCCATCAAGTTACCGGTCGAGGGCGGGGTCGGCTGCTCGATCCATCCCTTTCCATCGAAGTGCAACACCGCGCCACCATTGCCGACCGCGAACACGTCCTGGGCAGAGCTGCCCCACAGCTCGTAGAGCTCGCGCCCGGGCAGCCCCACCGACGGCTCCCGCACCCAGGCTGCCCCGTTCCAGTGGACGAAGTCGATGCCGGAGTTGTCGATGACCCAGATGTCGCCGGAAGAGCTGGCCCACAGGGCGCGGCCCTCGATGGCGTCCCCGTCGGCCCCCACCGGCACCCAGCCCTGGAGCGCGGCGGAGCGGACGCCGCCCGGCGAGACAAGGACGAACAGGTCCCCCTGCGACGTTCCCCACACATCCTGCATCGCGTCGGTCTCGGTCTCGACCACGACCGGATCCTCGAGCGACCAGCCGAACTGCATGCACTGGTCCTCGGTCAGGTCCGCGCAGTTGCTCGCGCAGCTCTGGCGGCCGGCGTCGTAACCGAGCGCGACGCAGGGAAGACCGGGGGCGGCCTCGAGGTCGGTGGGGTCGCACGCCTCGTACGAACGATCCAGGTGCCCGTCCATGCACTCGCCGGAGCAGCCGGTGGTGTCGAGGGTGCAATCGGCCGAGCAGAGCACCTCGCCCTCGTACATGCCGAAATCGGTGCAGGTCCTCTGGCCGACGACGCCCGCCTCGCACTGGTCCGGCGCGTCGACGACGCCGTCGCCGCACGAGTCGACGCACTTGCCGCGCAGGCAGATGCGGCCGCCGCCGGCGCAGGGCGAGCGGTCGAGCTCCGCGAGGCACTCCTCATCCGGGCTCGAGCATGTGCGGTTGACCACGTCGCAGACCCGCCCCTCGTCGCAGACGCGACCGTCCGGGCACACAGTCCAGCCGGATTCGACACATCCCCCCACCAACAGCGGCACGGCGAGGATCCGGAGCAGGCAGAAGGCGTACAGGTCAGGTGCGCTCACGGCCACTTCACGAAGAGAGCTACGGTCCGTACCAGCCGCCGGATCGTTCTGCCGGCTGGATGACGGTTGTGACGGGGGTCCAGCGAACCTATCACGGCGACCGACGGGTTTGGGGCGCCGCGAACAGGCCCGCCCGACGGACCGGTCCCGCTCAGCCGAGGAAAGCGCGCAGCGGCGTGTCGGCGGTGTAGAGGTCGTCGAGCCCGGCGACGACGGCGCAGTCGCAACCGCTCAGCCGCTCCTCGCCGTGATGTCCCGACGCGATCAGCACGCACTGCGCGCCGATCTCGGATGCCACCTCGTAGTCGTGGAGCGTGTCGCCGATCAGCACAATGCCGGCCGGATCGTATCGATGGCGCTCCAGCCAGGCGCGCGCCTGGTCCAGCTTGCCGTGCGCGTAGTGATCGTCCAGTCCGATCAGCTCCTCGAAGAAGTCGCCCAGCTCGTGCAGCGCCACCAGCTCGCGCAGGTGCTCCGATCGAGCCGCCGACAGGATCACCTGGCGCAGCCCGGCGCCGCGCAGGCGGCCGAGGATCGCGCGCGCCTCGGGGCGGACCGGGATCGCGGGCGCGCGTCGGTCGTACTCGTCGACGAACGCGCGCGCCCACTCCTCGAAGGTGCCGTGCGCGGGGCCGAGGCCAAGCCGCGTGTAGTAGTCGCGCACCGGGAATCCGAACTCGCGGTGGTAGCGCACGCGGTCGATGAGCGGCAGGCCCTTGGCGGCGAGCAGACCGTTCATGACGTCGATGACGACGTCCAGATCGTCGAGCAGCGTGCCGTTCCAGTCCCAGACGACGTGCGTCAGCATCGGCTGCCCACCTTATACCGGCGGCCCGGTTTCGCCGCTATTGACACCCGCGGTTGGGTCCCACGAACATCGACCTGCTGCCGACCGGAGACCATGCCAGCCTGGCTCGACACCCACCTGGTCAGCCTGCTCAACGGCCTGGCCATCGGCTTTCTGCTGTTCATCCTGGCCGTCGGTCTGTCGCTGGTGTTCGGGATGATGGACGTGCTCAATCTGGCGCACGGCGTCCTGTTCCTGAGCGGCGCGTACCTGTCCTGGTGGATCGCGGGACCCAACCCCAGCTGGGGCGGCTTTGCGGGCGCGCTGCTCGCGGCCGGCGGGCTGGGTGCGATCGCCGGGGCCGCGCTGTCTGTCGGCACCGAGCGGCTGGCCCGGCGATCCCACCTCGACCAGGCGCTGCTGACCCTGGGCGTGGCGCTCATCGCGGCCGAGGCGCTGTCGGTGCTGTTCGGCGACGACGCACTCGCCGTCAATCCGCCGCCCGGCCTCGACGGCAGCGTGCTCTTGCTCGGCCACCTCTACCCGGTCTATCGGCTGTCGCTGATCGGGATCGGCCTGGCCCTGGCCGCCGCCGTGCATCTGACCGTGGAGCGCACGTCGCTGGGCGCCATGGTGCGCGCCACCGTCGCCGACCGCGACATGGTCTCCGCCGTCGGCGTCGACGACCGAGTTGTCAAGGCGGTCGTGTTCGGCCTCGGGTCGGTCCTGGCCGCGGTCGCCGGCGTGCTGGGCGCGCCAATCTACGGCGCGCGGCCCGGACTCGACACGACCGTGCTCATCCTCGCGCTCGTCGTCGTCGTGATCGGCGGGCTGGGCTCGGTGCGCGGCGCGCTGGTCGGCGCGCTGGTCATCGGCCAGATCGAGACGCTCGGTCGTTCGCTGCTGTCCGACCTGGCCTCGTTCGTCCTCTTCGGCGCGCTGGCCCTGGTGCTGGCGGTGCGGCCGCACGGGCTGTTCGGCGACGCCGGCGGGACGAGGCGGTGAGGCGGATCTCGGCCCGGCGCGCGGCGCTTACCGGCGCGGCGCTGCTCCTGATCGCGGCGCCGCTGCTGCTGTCGCCCTACGCCACCACGACGCTCACGCGCATCCTCGTGTTCGCGCTGCTCGCTGTCAGCCTCGACCTGCTGGTCGGGCTTGTGGGTCTGCCGTCGCTCGGGCACGGCGCCTACTTCGGCGCCGGGGCCTACGCGGCCGGGTGGGTCGCCATCCACATGAGCAGCAGCGCCCCGATCACGCTGCTCGCCGCGGTCGTCGCCGGTGGTGTCGTCGCGGCGGTGGCCGGGTGCGTGGCCGTGCGCGCGCGCGGCGTCTACTTCCTGATGCTGACCCTCGCCATCGGCGAGATCGTGCAGCAGCTGGCCGAGAGCTGGTACGACGTGACCCGCGGCTCCGACGGGCTGTACGGGGTGCCGGCGCCGCGGCTGGCCGGGACCGCGCTGGTCGACATCGGGCTGTACTGGTACGTGCTCGCCGTGTTCGCGGCCGGCACCGCGGCGGTCTTCTGCCTGGCGGCGTCTCCGCTCGGCCACACCTGGCGCGGCATCCGCGACAACGAGGCGCGCATGCGCGCGCTCGGCTACCGCGTGTACGGCTACAAGCTGGCCGCCTTCGTCATCGCCGGCGCGGTGGCCGGGCTGGCAGGCGGGCTGCTGGCCGCCCAGCAGCGGCTGGTGACGCCCGGCGATCTCGGGCTGGGCACGTCGATCCCGGCGCTGCTGGCGGTGACGATCGGCGGCGAGGGCAGCCTGTGGGGCGCGTGCCTGGGCGCGGCGGTGGTGGTGCTGATCCGCGACTACCTCGGATCGAGCCTGGGCGGGCACGGCTCGCTGGTCCTGGGCCTCGTGTTCGTGGCGGTGGTCTTCGCGCTGCCGGGCGGGCTGGCGCGGGCGGTGGCCTCGTGGAGGCGGGCGTGACGGCGGGCGGCGCGACGGCGGCGCTGTCGTGCGCCGGTCTGCGCCGCGAGTTCGGCGCCGTGCGCGCTGTCGACGGCGTCGATCTGTCGCTGCCGGCCGGCGCGCGTCACGCGCTCATCGGCCCCAACGGCGCCGGCAAGAGCACGCTGTTCCGCCTGCTGGCGGGCGGCCTGCGCCCCACCGCCGGTCACATCTGGCTCGACGGCTCCGAGGTCACGCGCTCGGCGGAGGCGCGCCGCGCCCGGCTGGGCATCGGGCAGACGTTCCAGCACTCGAGCCTGTTCCTGTCGATGAGCGCCGGCGACAACGTGGCGCTGGCCGCCCGGCGCGGCGACCGGTCCTGGTGGCCGCTACCTCGGCGACGCCCGGCCCTGCGCGAGCGCGTGGACGAGCTGCTCGCCGCGGTCGGGCTGAGCGGCCGCGCGGCCGCGCCGGTGATGTCGCTGTCGCACGGCGAGCGCCGCCAGCTGGAGATCGCGGTGGCCCTGGCGTCGCGCCCGCGCGTGCTGCTGCTCGACGAGCCGGCCGCCGGGCTGTCGCCGGCCGAGAGCGGGCGGCTGGCCGAGCTCATCCATGGACTGCCGGCCGAGGTGTCGCTCCTCTTCGTCGAGCACGACCTGGATCTGGTGTTTCGGCTCGCCACCCACGTCACCGTCATGCACCTGGGCGCGGTGCTGATGTCCGGCAGCCCCGAGCAGGTGCGGGGCAGCGCCGCGGTACAGGCCGCCTATCTCGGCAGCGGCTCGCGGGCGGATCTGTTCATCGCGCCGGGGAGCGAGTGAACGGATGTTCCTCGAGGTAAGAGGGCTGCGCGCCGGCTATCGCCAGGGCACCGTGCTGCACGGCGTCAACCTCGCGATCGATCGCAACCGCGTGCTGGCGCTGCTGGGCCGCAACGGCGTCGGCAAGAGCACGCTGGTCATGACCATCATGGGCCTGGTGCGCTCGACGGGGGGCGAGGTCCTGCTCGACGGCGTCTCCCTCACCGGCAGGCGGCCGCACCAGATCGCGCGCGCCGGCGTCGCGCTGGTGCCGCAGGGCCGCCGCATCTGGCCCACGCTCACCGTGCAGGAGCACCTGGAGACCAGCTCGCGGCGCGGCGGCGGGCGGTGGAACCAGCAGGCGCTGTTCGAGCTGCTGCCGATCCTGTCCGACAGGCGGAAGCAGCAGGCCGGCCTGCTGTCGGGGGGAGAGCAGCAGATGCTGGCCATCGCGCGCGCCCTGGTGACCGATCCGTCGCTCATCCTCCTGGACGAGCCATCGGAGGGACTCGCGCCGCTGGTCGTCGATCAGATCGGGGCCGTGATCCGTCAGCTGGCGACTGGCGGCGTGGCGGTTCTCCTGGTAGAGCAGGACCTTCACCTGGCCTTCGCCGTGGCCGAAGAGATCGCCGTCATGGCGAAGGGCACCATCGTTCACCGCACCGACACCGCCGCCTTTCGCCGCGATGCCGCGACCGCCGGGCGGCTGCTCGGTGTCGAGACCTGAGACAATGAAGCACATAAATCCGCCCGCTCTCTCCCGCCCGCGCGGCTACACGCATGTCGTCGAGGCCACCGGCCGCACCCTCTATGTCTCCGGCCAGGTCGCCCTCGACGCCGAGGGGCGCCTGGTCGGCAAGGGCGACGTCGCCGCCCAGACCCGCCAGGTCTTCGACAACCTGACCGCGGCCCTGGCGGCCGCCGGCGCCGGGCTCGAGGCCGTCGTCAAGATCACCGTGTTCATGACCGACGTCTCGCAGGTGCAGGTCTTCCGCGACATCCGCGACACGTACTTCGGCGGCTCCCCGCCCGCCAGCAGCCTCGTCCAGGTCAGCCAGCTCGTCCTCCCCGAGCTTTTGGTCGAGGTCGAGGCGATCGCGGTCGTGGAGCAGTCAGGCCGGTAAGGTCCCCGGATGGGCGGCTGCTCGCCGCTTGTGCTCATCGCCGCGGGCCGTATAGATCGATGGTGACCGACTCTCCCGTCGAGATGACCCTCCGGCAGGCGACCGCCGCCGACACGCCCGACATCCTCCGCCTCATCAACGGCGCATTCGCGATCGAGCGCTTCTTCATCGAAGGCGATCGCATCGACGCCGCCGGCGTCGCGCACTGCTTCGAGCGCGGCATCTTCCTGATGCTCGATGAGCCGGGCCCCCATCCGGTCGCCTGCGTCTACATCGAGCTCCACGGCGACCGCGGCTACTTCGGCCTCCTCTCCGTCGCGCCCGACCGCCAGAACGCCGGCATCGGCCGCCGCCTGGTCACCGCCGCCGAGGACCACTGCCGCGCCGCCGGCTGCACGGCGATGGACATCAAGGTCGTCAACCTGCGCACCGAGCTCCCCCCAATCTACCGCCGCCTCGGCTACATCGAGTCCGGCACGGCACCGTTCACGCCGGACATCCCCGCCAAGCAGCCCTGCCACTTCGTCTTGATGTCGAAGGCCCTGACCAGCGAGGCCTGACCGTTTCCAGGCCGAGCTCGGCCCGTCACGAATCCCCAGACCTGCCGGGCCGTGGCGACGACGAGCTCCAGCTTCGCGATCTGCACGTCCCGGGTGATCTCGTTGCCGTGGACGGTGCTCGAGAAGCCGCACTGGGGAGAGAGGGCGAGCTGGTCGAGGGGCAAGACGCGGGCGGCTTCGTCGATGCGGCGGGCCAGGTCCGATTGCTTCTCCATGGCGGCCACCTTGGACGTGACGAGGCCGAGGACGACGCGCTTGTCGCGGGGGACGAAGCGCAGGGGCGAGAAGTCGCCGGAGCGGGCGTCGTCGTACTCGAGGAAGTAGCCGTCAACCTGGAGGTCGCTGAACAGGGCCTCGGCGACCGGCTCGTAGCCACCCTCGGCGACCCAGGCGCTCTTGAAGTTGCCGCGGCAAAGGTGGATGCAGATGGTCATGCCGGCGGGGCGATCGGCCAGGGCGGCGTTGATGAACCGGGCGTAGCGGCGGGGCAGCTCGGCCGGGTCGTCGCCGCGCGCCTTGACCCCCTCGCGCATCTTCGGATCGCACAGGTAGGCCAGGTTGGTGTCGTCCAGCTGTAGATAGCGGCAGCCGGCCGCGGCCAGGGCGCGCAGCTCCGCGCGATAGGCGGCGGCGACGTCGTCGAAGAAGACGTCCAGGTCCGGATACGCCTCGGCGCTGATGGCCGCGCGGCCGCCGCGGAAGTGGAGCATCGTCGGCGACGGGATGGACACCTTGGGTGTGCGCTGCGTGGTCGACTTCAAGAACTGGAAGTCCGGCACCTGGATCGGGCGCACGTGCTCCACCCGCCCCGATCACGTGCAGGACCGGCGGCGCGAAGTCAACCTCGCCGTCGCGGGTGTGGAACTTGACCGTCACCTGCCCTTTCGTCGCCACACCGGCGAGCTGCTCGAGGAAATCGATGTGGAAGAAGGTCCGCCGCATCTCGCCGTCGGTGATGCCCTGCAGGCCGACGTCCTCTTGCAGCACCACCACGCTGCGGATGGCGTCGTCCTCGACAGCGCGCAGCGCATCGCGGTCGATCTCGCCGCGTGCGAAGCGCTCGCGCGCCGCGAGCAGCTCGGCCGGCCGCAGAAAGCTGCCCACGTGATCGGCCCGGAACGGAATGCGCGACGAAGAAGCCTCGGGTGCCATGCGCCCTCCTCGCGTGTAGGATACATCCGTGAGCGCTGACCGCCGTCATGCCGGACGCGTGGACCCGCCCTACCTGCACGGCGACTATCGTTCGACCGCCCTGCGCGCGCCGCGGCGCTCGCCGCTCCGGATCTCCTACGGTCCCTCCGAGCTGACCGGGCCGAGCGGGGCCGCCCTGCTGCCCGCACGCGGCGATACGGCCGATCTCACGCGCCAGCACCCGGGCGAGCCGCTCGGCGAGCGCATCATCGTCCACGGCCGCGTGGTCGACGCCGGCTATCGCCCGCTGGCCGACACCCTGGTCGAGGTCTGGCAGGCCAACGCCGCCGGTCGCTACGCCCACGACCTCGATCGGCACCCGGCCCCCCTCGATCCGAACTTCACCGGCGCCGGCGCCTGCCTGACCGACGCCGAGGGCCGCTTCCGCTTCGTCACCATCAAGCCGGGCGCATATCCGTGGAAGAACCACGCCAACGCGTGGCGGCCCGCGCACATCCACTTCTCGCTGCTCGGCCGCTGCTTCAGCCAGCGCCTCATCACGCAGATGTACTTCCCGGGCGATCCGCTGCTCGCCCACGATCCGATCTTCAAGTCGATCCCGAGCCCGTCGGACCGCGAGCGCCTGATCGCCGTCTTCGACCTGTCGCACACGGTCGAGGAGTGGGCGCTGGCCTACCGGTTCGACATCACGCTGGGAGGCCGCGAGGGAAAGCCATGAGGGCCGGCCGCTCGCCCTCGCAGACCATCGGGCCGTTCTTCGCCTTCGCGTTGCCATGGCCCGACGGACCGTTCGTCGTCGCCGACGGCACGCCGGGCGCGATCCGCGTGCACGGGCGTCTGTTCGACGGCGCCGGCCAGCCGGTCCCGGACGGGCTCATCGAGACCTGGCAGGTGAGCCCGCCGGGCACGCGCGGCTTCGGCCGCTGCCCCACCGACGGCGACGGCGGCTACGCGATCGTCACGCTCAAGCCGGCGGCGTTCACCGACGCGCGCGGCGCCGTCCACGCGCCGCACCTGGCGGTCTCGGTGTTCGCGCGCGGCCTGCTCAAGCGCGCCGTCACCCGCATCTACTTCCCGGACGAGGCCGCCAACCAGGCCGACCCGGTGCTGGCCGCCATCGGCGACGCGGCAGCGGCCGCCACCCTGATCGCGGCGCACGAGGACGGCGCGTACCGCTTCGACATCCACCTGCAGGGCGATCGGGAGACGCTCTTCTTCGATGTCTAGCACCGGCCCTCCCCGATCGCCGGCATCCGGGCCGGGGCTGTTCGATGGCGTGCTGGCGCGCGGCGCCGTGCGCGAGGCGGTGAGCGACAGCGCCTGGCTGCAGGCCATGCTCGACTTCGAGGCCGGCCTGGCCCGCGCGCAGGCGCGAGCCGGCCTGATCACCGCCGCCCAGGCGGCCGCGATCGAGCGCGCCTGCCGCGCCGGCGATTTCGATCCGGCGCAGCTCGGCCGCGACGCGGCCAGCACCGGCACGCCGGCCGCGGCGCTGGTCCGCGCGCTGACCGCCGCTGTCGACGACTCCGCGGCCGGCCAGGTGCACCGCGGCGCCACCAGCCAGGACGTGATCGACACAGCGGCCATGCTGGTGGCCCGACGCGCGCTCGCGCCTCTGCTCGACGATCTCCTCGGCGCGGCCGACGCCGCCGCCGTGCTGGCCGCACGCCACCGCGAGACGCCCATGGCGGGGCGCACGCTCATGCAGCAGGCGCTGCCCGTCACGTTCGGCTTCGAGGCCGCCGCGTGGCTGTCGGGTCTCGACGACGCCGTCGCGCTGCCTCGACGTCGGCCAGATCGCGCCTCGCGGTGCAGCTGGGCGGCGCGGCCGGCACCCTGGCCTCGCTGGGCGACGCCGGCCCGGCGGTGCTCGCCCTACCTCGCCGGCGAGCTCGATCTCGCGGAGCCGGTCATGCCGTGGCACACGGTGCGCACGCGCGTGGCCGAGCTGGCCGGTGCGCTCGGCGTCGCGGCCGGCGCGATCGGCAAGCCGGCCCGCGACCTGGCGCTGCTGGCCCAGACCGAGATCGCCGAGGTGCGCGAGGGCGGCCCGCGGCGCGGCGGGTCGACCGCCATGCCGCACAAGCGCAACCCGGTCGCCGCTGTCAGCGCGTCGGCATGCGCGGCGCGCGCGCCGGGACTCGTCGCGACGCTGCTCTCCAGCATGGTGCAGGAGCACCAGCGCGCCGCCGGCGCGTGGCACGCCGAGTGGCGCCCGCTGGTCGATCTGCTCGTCGCGGTCGGCTCGGCCGCGGCCTGGCTGCGCGACGCCCTCGAGCACCTCGAGGTGGACGCCGCGCGCATGCGCGCCAACCTCGACGCCACCGGCGGGCTGCTCCTGGCCGAGCGCGTGACCGGCGCGCTGGCTCCCGCGCTCGGCCGGCTGCCGGCCCACGACCTGGTCAGCGCGGTCTGCGCCGAGGCGGCCGACGCCGGACGCCCGCTCGCCGGCGCGCTCGAGGCGCGAGCCGAGATCCGCGCCCACCTCTCACCGGAGCAGATCCGCGCCCTGCTCGATCCGGTCGGCTACCTGGGCAGCGCAGCTCTGTTCGTCGACCGCGCGCTGGCGGCCCACGCCGAGCTCGTGCGCCGAACCCGAGGAGAGTCATGAGCGGTGCCATCGCGGTCCATCATCGAGTCGACGGCCCGGACGACGCGCCGGTGGTGGTGCTGTCGCACCTCGCTGGGCACCAGCCTCGAGCTGTTCGAGCCGCAGGCCGCGGCCCTGTCTCGCCGCTTCCGGGTGGTGCGCTACGACCTGCGCGGCCACGGCCGCTCGCCGGTGCCGCCCGGACCGTACGAGATGGCCGACCTGGGCGCGGATCTCGATCGCGCTGCTCGACCGCGTCGGCGCCGCCCGCGCTCACCTGTGCGGCGTCTCGCTCGGCGGCATGGCCAGCCTGTGGACCGCGGCGCATCATCCCGACCGGGTGGCCAGCCTCGTCCTGTCCTGCACGTCGGCGCTGCTCGGCCCACCGTCTCTGTGGCGCGATCGCGCCGTGAAGGCGCGGGCCGGCGGCGTCGAGGCCATCGCCGACGCGGTCGTGGCCCGCTGGTTCACGCCCGCCTTCTGGCAGCGCCACCCGGACCGGGTCGCCGCGTTGCGCGCCGCGCTCGCGGCGACACCGGCTGCCGGCTACGCCGAGTGCTGCGGCGCGATCGAGCGCATGGACCTGCGCCCGGAGCTGGCCGCGGTGGTGGCCCCGACCCTGGCCATCGCCGCCGCCGAGGATCCGGCCACGCCGCCCGACCACCTGGCTCGCATCGCGCAGGGCATCGCGGGCGCGCGCCTGGTGACCGTTGACGGCGCGGCCCACCTGGCCATCGTCGAGAAGGCGGACGAGATGACCGCGCTTTTCGCGGAGCACCTGGGTCGCGCCGGAGGTTGAGCCATGAGCCAGAGCGATTCACGACGAGCCCAGGGAATGCGCGTGCGCCGCGAGGTGCTGGGCGACGCGTACGTCGATCGAGCGGTCGGCCGCACCACGCCCTTCACCGAGCGCTTCCAGGACTTCATCACCGAGTTCGCGTGGGGCGACGTGTGGGCGCGCCCCGACCTCGACCGCAAGACTCGCTCCTGCATCACGGTCGCGCTGCTCGCCGCGCTCGGTCACGAGGCCGAGCTTGCCCTCCACGTGCGCGGCGCGCTGCGCAACGGGCTCACGCCGGACGACATCGCCGGCGTGCTGATCCACACTGCGATCTACGCCGGCGTTCCGGCCGCCAACAGCGCCTTCGCCGTGGCCCAGCGGGTCCTCGACGAGGTCGCCGCCGAGTCGGCGAAATAGCTCCGCGCCGATCAATCGAACGGCAGGCCGACGTAGTTCTCGGCCAGGCTGCGCGCCGCCGCCTCCGAGGCGCAGATCCACTCCAGGCGCGCGCGCAGGACGCGCTCCTCGAACGCATCGGTCTCCGGCATGCGGTGCATGAGCGCGCTCATCCACGCCGAGAACTCCTGCACCCGCCACACCCGGCGCAGGCAGCGCTCGGTGTAGCCGTCCAGCCCGGCGGTGTCGCCGCTGCGGTACCAGGCGGCGATGCCCTGGGCCAGCACGCGCACGTCGGCCACCGCGAGGTTGAGGCCCTTGGCCCCGGTCGGCGGCACGATGTGGGCCGCGTCGCCGGCCAGAAACAGCCGCCCGTACTGCATCGGCTCGACCACCACGCTGCGGTGTACGGCGATGCTCTTCTCCAGCACCGGGCCGTCGGCCAGCGTCCAGCCTGTCCGTGCCGAGCCGGACGCGCAGCTCCTCCCACACCCGCTCGTCGGGCCAGCGCGCCATGTCCTCGTCCGGATCGACCTGGATGTAGAGCCGGCTGACCTCCGGCGAGCGCAGGCTGTGCAGCGCGAAGCCGCGCTCGTGCCGCGCGTAGATGAGCTCGTCGGTCGACGGCGCCACCTGGGCCAGGATGCCCAGCCACGCGAACGGGAAGTCGCGCTCGTACACCCGCAGCGCGCCGGCCGGGATCGACGGCCGCGACACGCCGTGCGATCCGTCGCAGCCGGCCACGAAGTCGCAGCGCAGCTCGTGGGCCTGCCCGTTCGCGCGATAGCGCACCAGCGGCCGCGAGGTGTCGAGATCCGACAGCGACACGTCCTCGACCTCGAACCGGATCGTCCCGCCGGCCGCCAGGCGCGCGGCGATGAGGTCCTTGACCACCTCCTGCTGCCCGTAGATCGTGATCGCGCGCCCGAGGGTCAGGTCCGAGAGCGCGATGCGGTGGCGGGCGCCGTCGAAGGCGAGCAGGATGCCGCGGTGGACCAGCCCCTCGCGGCGCAGGCGATCGGCCACGCCCAGCTCGTCGAGCAGCTCGACAGTGCCCTGCTCCAGCACGCCGGCGCGCACGCGGTGCTCGACGTACGCGCGGCTGCGGTCCTCGAGCACGATCGACTCGATGCCCTCGCGGTGCAGCAGGTGCGACAGGACCAGGCCGGCCGGGCCGGCCCCGATGATGGCGACCTGTGTGTCCACTCGACGCTCGTCTGCCCCGGTATCAGAACGGATAGGCCGGCAGGTCGCTGCGCAGCGTGACCCACTGGACCTCGGTGAAGGCCTCGAAGTTGGCGATGGGTCCGCCCAGCCTCGATCCGCCGCCGGACGCCCGCACGCCGCCGAACGGGTTGACCACCTCGTCGGCGACCGTCTGATCGTTGATGTGCACGTTGCCGCTCGGGATGCGATCGGCCATCGCCATCGCCTTGATGACGTCGCGGCTCAAGATGCCGAGCGAGAGGCCATACTCGGTGTCGCGGGCCAGCTCGACCGCCTGCTCGACGGTGTCGAAGGTCACCACCGGCGCCACCGGCCCGAAGATCTCCTCGCGGAACGCGGGCGACTTCTGCGGCACATCGGCCAGCACGGTCGGGCGGTAGAAAAGGCCCTCGTAGGTGCCGCCCGCGACCAGCCGCGCGCCGGCGTCCACCGACGAGGTCACCAGGCCGTGGATGCGATCGCGCTGGGCGGCGTCGATGATCGGGCCCAGCGCCACCTTGTCGGTGGCCGGGTTGCCGACCGGCAGCCGGTTTGCGTGCTCGGCCAGGCCGGCGACGTACTGCTCGGCGATGCCGCGCTGCACCAGGTGGCGCCCGGTGGACATGCAGATCTGCCCCTGGTGGAGAAACGATCCGAACGAGCCGACCGACACCGCCTTCTCGACATCGACGTCGTCGAGGACGATGAGCGCCGAGTTCCCGCCCAGCTCCAGGTGCACGCGCTTGGAGTGCTCGGCGGCCAGGCGGGCCACCATGCGCCCGGCGCGCGAGGAGCCGGTGAAGGAAATGAGCTGCACGTCCGGGTCGGCGACCATCGCCTCGCCGACGTCGGCTCCGCCGGGCAGCATGCTGAACAGACCGGCCGGCAGGCCCGCTTCCTCGAAGATGCGCGCCAGGGTCACACCGCCGCACACCGCTGTACGCGGGTCCGGCTTGAGCAGCACCGCGTTGCCGAGCGCGAGGGCCGGCGCGACGGAGCGGATGGACAGGATGAGCGGCGCGTTGAACGGCGAGATGACGCCGACGACGCCGACCGGGACGCGCCTGGTGAAGCTCAGGTGCGGCTGGCCGGTGCGCAGGATCTCGCCGTGCGGGAGCGCGGCGAGCCCGGACGCCTCGTGGCACGCGGTGGTGGCGAAGTGGGTCTGGCGCGGTCCGAACGGCGGAATGCAGCCGCTCTCGCGGATGATCCAGCCGTGGATCTCCTCGGCGTGATGGTGCCAGAGCTCGCCGGCCCGCCGCAGCACGCCGGCCCGCTCCTCGAACGAGGCGCTGGCCCACTCGCGCTGGGCCTCTGCCGCGCGTGCGGCCGCCATGCGCACGTCGGCCGGGCCGGCCATGCCGACGACGCCGAGCTTGCCGCCGGTGGCCGGCTCCACGACGGCGCGCTCCCCTCCGGCTCCACTGCGCCAGCCGTTCACGAAGATCCGACCGGTCCAGGTCTTCGAATCGAGAAGGCTCATGTGACCTCTCCTCCCACGCGACGGCGCCATCGCTGTCTGTCAGGGGCGCGGCCTGCGATCGTCAATCGTACCTTCGCGCCGCCGGGAGGAGGATGTCAAGGCGCGCTCCGGTGCGCGCCTCGAGCCACGCGCGTGCGCATTGCGCACACCGCGCCGCCGTCGATTCGATCGGGCGGCGCGTCATCGCCGAGCAGCGAGCGTGCGCGGCCACGCGCGTGGCGAGACGTCACATTCAGTCGTGGCCCTTGTCGTCCTTCTCGTCGGTCTTCTCTTCGACCTTGTCGCCGGCGCCCTCGACCGCTTCACCTGTCTCGTCGGCGCCTTCCTCGGCCGCTTCACCGGTCTCCTCCGCGGCGTTCTCCATGTCATCGCCCGCGGAGTGGGTGGTCTCCTTGGCATTCTGCTGGGTTCGCGAGCTGCAACCGCTCAGCGCAGCCCCGGAGACGAGGCCCGCGATGAGAACGGACAGCAAGGGACTCAGAATCGATACTCGTTTGAACATCATGTCGATTCATCGTGCAGGGCTCGTGCCACGCAGGTCAGCGCCTCGGCTCCCTCGAGGGCTGCATGTCGGCGAAGCTGCCCGCGACCTCCTGAACGTCGGCCGGGAAGTCCGACAGCTCCTGGACCTGACGCACCTCGACGGTCCCGTTCTCGTCGCCGGGGCAGCGCGAGGCCCACTGGATCGCCTCTTCCCTCGACTTGACCTGGATCAGCCAGTAGCCGCCGACGACCTCCTTGGCCTCGGGGAACGGGCCGTCGGTCACCTTGGGCTTTCCGCCCGACCACGTGATCCGCGCGCCCATCGACGGCGGATGCAGCCCGTCGAGCGCGAGCAGGACGCCCGCCTTCTGCAGCGACTCGTTGTACTTCATCATCGCGCCCGACCGCCTCGGCGTCCGGCAGCGTGCCCGGCGTCGCGCTCTCGTAGCCCTTCGGGATCATCAGCATCATGAATCGCATCGTCAGGTCTCCTCGCTTGCTTCCTGGTTTCACTGCTGCGACGAACGCGGGCGCCGCGATTCGACATCTCGCCCGGATTTTTCTCGCGGCGTCAAGTGTGCGGAATGACGGCTCAACCCTGCTGGCGGCCCGGCGCCAGGCGCGCGAGCAGCTCCGCCGCCGCGGCCTTGCCGGCGTGATTGGCCCAGTCCAGCGGCGTGCCGTCCCACAGCGTGTCGCGGATGTCGGTCCGCGCCCCGCGCGCGACCAGGAGATCGATCAGATCGAGGCTGTCGTCGATGCGCCGCCTGATGGAGCGCGGTGCTGTGGGCGTGGATCGGCAAGAGGCGGTCGGGATCGGCGCCGGCGTCGAGCGCCATGCGGGCCGCGTCGGTGCGCCGGTTGATCACGGCCAGCCCGAGCGCGGCCTGGAGGTCGTCGGCCGACGCGGCGCGCAGGAGCTCGGGCAGGCGATCGACGCGTCCCATGGCCGCCGCGATCGGCGCGGTCAGCGGATGGCCGGCGTCGAGCAGCGCCTGGACAGAGGCGAGCTCCCGGTGCGCCAGGGTCACCAGGATCGAGTGCGGTGACGCGACGCCGCCGGCGTCGAGCAGCAGCGCGACCAGCGGGCCCTGCAGACCCTGCTCGCGCGCCGGCGAGCTGGTCATGACCAGCTCGAGCGCGTAGTCGATGTCGGCCTCGTCGACGCCGCGGGCGAGCATGGTCCGCGCGACGTCGACCAATCCGGCCGGCATCGTCTGCATGAGCGTCGGGTTGTTGGCGATGAACCAGAAGAGCTTCGGATCGCGGAAGTACTGCGGCCGCTCGGCCTCGCGGTAGCAGTCCGGCTCCCGGATGCGCTCGCGCAGGAGGCGCGGCTCGGCGTCGAGCAGGCGCCCGAGAGCCGCCGCGTCGCCGGCCTGGAGCGCGGCGACGGCTGCGCGGAAGGAAGGGTCGCGGATGACCGGCCGGTCGAGCAGCTCGATGATCGCGTCGCGATCGGCGGCCTGGCCGCGCCGGGCCGCATGGATCGGCGAGCGACCCTTGCTGTCGTCCTGCCACTCGAGCGCGCCGCGGCGGATGAGCAGCTCGACAAGAGCGAGCGGCCCGCGCATCGCGGCCGCGTGCAGCGGCGGCGCGCCGGCGTCGGACCGGCGGACGCTGGCTCCGGCGGCGAGCAGCGCGTCGGCCGCCGCAATCCGCTGCGCCGCCGGAGCGTCGCCCGCGCATGCGTGCCACAGCGGCGTGCCGCCCTGGCGCCGGTCGCCGTCAACAGCGTGGCCGGCGGCGAGCAGCCGGCGCACCTCGGCCACGTCGCCGGCGCGCGCCGCGGCCGCCAGCGGCGACAGCGGCTCGACCTGGCCGCGGCGCGCCTGGTCGACCCGTCGCATCAGAATCGGCCCAGGTCTGCGATCCGTACTCGCGCGCGAGCCTGCGCTGCGCCTCGGCCAGGCCCAGCGAGCGCTCCCGGGCCAGGCGCTTGGCCTGCTTGCGGAGGTGTTCCTTCGACGGCCGGGCGGGCAGCGCGCGGGGCGTCTCTTCGTCAGCGGACATGGTTCGTCCTTTCCTCGAGCGCCCGGTGTCCGCTGGCGGGCAGGAAAGGTCGGATGACCGCAGTGAGTGCGAGAGGTGGGCTGAGCCCTGTCCGCGGACCGGCGGCCGCCTTGTCGGCCTGCCCGAGATGCTAGTCCCGCCTCGCCCGAGGCGCAACGATTCCGTCGGCCTGGCGGCCACCGGCGGGACCGGGGGGCTTGACATAATTTTATGTGTAACTACATCTATTCTCGGCAGAGGCCAGTCACGCCTATCTGGAGACGAAATGAACCCGCTGGAGCGATACAACTCGGCGTTTCGCAGCCGCACTCCGTACACCGACCACGACGTGGCGCGCGGCCCGTACCGCCTGGCCGCGCGCAGGTTCGAGGCCAGCGGGCCGGTCAGCGGCCCGCCCGTCATCCTCCTGCACGGCTATCCCGACAGCCAGCACCTGTACGACGCCGTGGTGCCGATCCTGCGGCGTGAGCGGGAGGTCGTGACCTTCGACTTCCTGGGCTGGGGCGACTCGGACAGGCCGGAGCCGGCCGCGCACCGCTACGACGCGGCCAGCCTGCGCGCCGATCTCGAGGCAGTCATCGAGCACTTCGGCCAAGAGCGAGTGACCATCGTGGTCCACGATGCGTCCGGCTGGCCCGGCATCGACTGGGCGCTCGACCACCCGGACCGGGTCGCGGCGCTCGTCATCCTCAACACCGTCTATCACCCGTCCGGCACGTCGCGGCCGCCGGAGGGCCTGGCCCAGTACGCCGGCGCCTCGCGCGACGCCATCGCCGCCCGCACGCTCGTCAACGACGCCCTCTGGCTCGACGGCGCCGACGGCATCATCGGCTACCGCCAGCAGATCGGGAAGTTCTTCGACTCGGCAGCCGCCCGCGACGTCTACCTTCCTGTCCTCATCGAGCAGTCTCTGACCATGCGCCCCGCCTTCATCGCCCTCGCCTCGCAGCTCTACCCGGAAGTGATGGCCCGCGTCGCCGCCATTCCCCGCATGGCCGCCTTCCCCCGCCCCGTCACCGTCGCCTTCGGCACCAGCGACCCCTACCTCGACCTCGGCGTCGCCGCCGACTTCGCCGCCCGCTTCCCCCACGCCACCCGCACCGACATCGCCGGCGCCAACCACTACGTCCAGCTCGACCAGCCCGCCCCGGTCGCATCCGCAATCCTCGCCGCCGACTCCCGCCAGTCAGCCGGCTGACCGCACCACGGCGGAGAGCTCACCCGCAAGAGCCGGATCGATGCAGTGGACATCCACATCCGGCGGACGGTGGGCGGCCCGATAGGCAGCTCCACGGCAGCGGCCTGCCCGAGACCGAGCGGAAGATCCGCCTGCGCCTCGATCTCCTCGAGCAGCTCAGCCTCGGGAAACCGCCGGATGAACTGCGCCCCGATCGCCCCGAGCAGCCGATCGAAGCGCCCGGCCCCCGGCACGAACGTCCCATCCACGGGCAGAACGATCGCATCCGCCGAGGCCGCGAGGAGATCGCCAGTGACGACCGTGATCATCCACGAATGATGACCGCCTGTTCGCCCGGGCGCCGGCCCTGGGTGCGTGCGCCTCGAACCTGCCCACGCTCGGATCAGCGTCAACGGATTGGCGGGTGTACGCGACAGGAGCCGGTTGAACGGATCACCTTCGCGAGATCACGCCGACGCAACAGCCTACGCGGCCGGAAGACTCGCGATCGCTATTGGACGGCGCGGCTCAGGGTCGTCCCGCGGGCGTCCCGGTCGGCCCAGAAGCCCAAGCCGACACGGTTGCCTCCCTGGCGAGCGGGGCCACTCTACGAGCCGCCCGCGGCAGCTGTCACCGACTTTTGTTGCAGTGCAACACGAACGCGCGACGTCGGGTTTGCCGGGGCCGCTGTGCGCGCGTATCCTCGTCCCATGTTCCCCGCGGTGATCAAGAAGTACGGAAACCGCCGCCTCTACGACACCGAGGACAGCCGCTACATCACGCTCGACGAGCTGTCCGACAAGCTGCGCTCCGGGCGCGACGTGCGCGTGGTCGACGCCAAGAGCGGCGAGGACCTCACCCAGGTCACGCTGACCCAGATCATCATCGAGGGCCGCACGGCCGCGCGGCTGCTGCCGGTCGCGCTGCTCGACCCAGCTCATCCGCCTCAACGACGACGCGCTGGCCGAGTTCCTCGGCCGCTACGTGGGCGCCGCGCTCGAGCTCTACCTCCAGAGCCGGCGCGGCGCCGAGGCCGCCCTGCCTTACAACCCGCTGGCCACCCTGCCGTTCGCCGCCTCGAGCGCGCTGGCCCGCATGTTCATGACGCCGATGGGCTGGGGCGAGCCGCAGGGGTCGCCGATGGCCGCGCCGCCGGCGCAGCCGCCGCGCGGCGAGGAGAGCGAGGTGGCCGCGCTGCGCCGCGAGCTCGACGAGCTCAAGCGCAGCCTGGGCCGCGGCCCGACCCGCCGCCGCCGCTGATCTGCTCGCGCATGCGATGAGATTTTGTGCACTGCACAAAATCCTCCTTGACACCCGCGTCGGCCGCGCCTAGCCTGGCGAGCGGCTGCAGCGGCGCTTTCGGCGCGCAGATCGCGAAAAGGAGGATCACGATGTCCAAGGACCAGTCTTCGCAGTCGCAGCATGAAAACACCACGAGCGATCAGGCCCGGGCCGGGTTCGACGCGTGGGCCGAGATGGCCCGCCGCGGCGTCGAGCACTGGACGGCGGCCTGGGGCGAGCTGGCCGACATCGAGGCCCGCGTGCACGAGCAGGGCGCGCACCTGATCGAGGAGTCGGCGCGGCTGCAGGCCGAGACGGTGAAGTACGCCCTCGAGCTGGCGCGCGAGTCGCGCCGCATGGCGGTCGAGGCCGCTCGTCGCGCCGCCGATCTGTGGACGCCGGCGTGATGGAGAGCCTGGCCGGCGCGGCCCCGACGCTGGCCGCCACGCCGCGCGCCGTCCTGTACGAGGAGGCGGAGAGCCGGCTCTACCGCTTCGCGCCGGAGCGCGCGGGCGGCGACCGGCCGGCGGTGCTGATCGTCCCGTCGCTCATCAACCGCTGGTACGTGGTGGATCTGCGCCCGGGCGCCAGCCTGGTGGCCGGCCTGCTCGAGCGCGGCCTCGACGTCTACTGCCTCGACTGGGGCGCGGCCGGCGACGAGGACCGCCACACGACGCTGGGACGATCTGCTGCGCCGCCTGTCGCGCGCTGTGCGGCGCAGCATCGCGGCCTCCGGGCGCGACCGGCTGGCCCTGGTCGGCTACTGCATGGGCGGGACCCTGGCCGCCATCCACACGGCGCTCGAGCCGGAGCCGATCGCCGGGCTGGTCGACCTGCTGGGCCCGATCGACTTCTCCGCCGGCGGTCAGCTGGCCCAGGCGGTGGACGCGCGCTGGTTCGACGTCGACGCGGTGGCCGAGGCCGGCAACGTGGCGCCGCTGCAGATGCAGTCCGGCTTCACGCTGCTGCGCCCGACCGGCCAGGTCGCCAAGTGGGTGGGGCTGATCGATCGCATGGACGATCTGCGGCACCGCGAGGCGTTCGCGGCGCTCGAGACCTGGGCCATGGACAACGTGGCCTTCCCGGCCGCCGCCTACCGCACGTACATCGGCGACCTGTACCAGGCCAACGCGCTGGTCGGGGGCACGCACCGCGCCCTGGGCCGCCCGGTGTCGCTGTCGGACATCCGCTGCCCGGTGATGTGCGTGGTGGCCGAGCGCGACACCATCTGCCCGCCGGCGGCCGCCTCCGCCCTGCTCGATCACGTCGGGTCGGCGGATCGCGAGCTGCTCACCATCGCCGGCGGCCACGTGGGCGCGGTGGTCGGGAGCCGCGCGCCGCGCGATCTGTACGCCCCGCTGGCCGACTGGCTGCTCCAGCGCCTGCGCGCCCGGGCCTGAGGCGCGATCGCGGGCGACGCCACCGACGCATCGGCCACCGACCCATCGGCCACCGACGCATCGACGCCGGCATCGCCCTCCCCACCGGCATCGACACCCGCATCGGCGCCCGCGTCGGTCGTCTCGTAGCCCAGCCGGCCGCACCCGACCAGCACGAGCGCCAGCGCAACACAGCCGATCCGCCGCATCACATCTTCCAGAGTAGGCAGAGCGGCGCCCGAGGTTGCGAGAAAACGCCGCGATCTCAGCGCCGCCGGCGCCGGACCAGGGCCACGGCCAGGAGCGACAGCACCCAGACCGCCCCGCCGGGGCCGGACGCTCCGGCCGCACCCCCGCTGGAAGCGCAGCCGCCGCCGGCGAGCTCGCCCTCCGACCCGGCCTCGCCGTCCGGTTCATCGCCCGGCTCCGGATCCGGCTCCGGCTCCTGGCCCGGATCGCTGCCCGGATCCGCGTCGCCGCACGCGTCGCCGTCGCACGGCGTGATGCGCAGCGCGTCGAAGACGACGTGCTGGCCTGCCTCGACCGGCCCGTCCACATTGTCGAACACCGCCACCGACTGATAGCCGCCGGCGGCGAAGTCGAGCTCGCCGAGCGAGACCCAGCCCGCGGCCGAGCCCTGGTCGATCCACACGACCTCGGTGTCGGCGCCGTGGCGGATCTCGTAGCGCACGCGCGGCGCGATCGCGTACTCGGCGACCGAATGGTACTCGACCCGGTAGCGGCCGGCCTCGGCGAAGTCCAGGACCCAGCGCGCCCAGTTGGACGGCTCGGCCGCCTCGAACGCGTCGGTCCACAGGAGGCTCCCGCCCTCGCCGGCGCCGTCGACGGCGCGCCAGTACTCGGGCGGCCCGTACAGCTCGGCGCAGCGGTCGATGTCGTCGAGCAGCGCGCCCTCGGGGGGCACCTGCCCGCAGCTGGGCAGCACCGGCGGCCCCTGCTCCTCCTGGAAGAACGGCGTGCCCAGCGCGGCGGCCTCGACCGACAGCTCGACATGGAGGTGATCGTTGTGCGGGTGCTCGCCGGTGTAGGCGCGGTCCTTCTCGCCCGGCGCGTCGGCGGCGCGCCACAGCCAGCGGTCCCAGATGATCTGCTGGATGCCGATGCGCTCGGCGTTCACGATGAGCCAGTTGCCGATCGGATCGCCCATCTCGTTGTCGGCCTCGGCGCCGTCGGGATAGCCGACCGGGTAGATCATGATGTCGAGCGCGCGCCCGGTGGCGTGCACCGACATGTTGGCCGGGTCGCCGACGATCGGGCGGCAGGAGTAGCCGCCGATCTCGTACGCCTGCGGGAAGTACTCGCCCACGTACTCGCGCAGGAGCGACGTGCCCTCGAGCAGGCCGCCGCCGCAGCCCTCCTCGCCGCGCCACGGTCCGGCGCCGGTGAACTCGACGAACTGCTCGTCGCCGGCCGCGCGCACGTCGTCCGGGATCACCCAGGGCCCGGGCACCGCCAGCGAGGCAGACTGCGCGCTGCCCAGGTCATCGCCGCCGCTGCACGCGCCGGCCACGGCGCAGACGATCGCGCCCATCCATACAGAACCGCCCCGCGCCGGTCGCATGGGAGGGCATGTTGCCACGAGACCGGCCCGGCCGGGCAACCAGCCCGACCGGGGACCGTCACCTCACGGCGGTTCCGGCCAGTCGACCGGCATGCCGGACAGCCCGTCCACCGTCTCGACCCGGTAGGAGTCGCCAGAACCGCGACGGAGCAGCAGCTTCCACAGCGGGACGAACACCGGCGTCACCGCGCCCGGACGGGCGGGAAAGGTCTCGCGAAGGCGCTTCTTGGCCAGCGCCGGCGCGCACCGCGCCCTCCACTCGTCCTCGTCGAACGCGATGTCGCCGGGACGGACCTCGAGGAAGGTGACGACGCCGTCGAGGTCGTTCACCTCGCTGGCGTGCTCCGGCAGCCGGGTCGCGAAGCGCATGCCGTCCTCGGACGAGAACAGCAGCACGTCGAGGGTGCACGGGTGCAGGTACAGGCTTCCGAGCCGCTCCTCGTGGCTCGGACCGATCAGCCGGCCGAGCAGCGGCCGCTTCACCTTCTCCTGGAACGCGACCCGGTAGAGCAGCCGGTAGACAAGGCGCGCCTGGGCGAAGCGTCTCGCCCGGACCGATGATGCCGAGCATGCGCGACTTGACCAGGCCGCGGCCGATGTTCTCGGCCGTGCCGTGATCGATGTGGGGCTGGACCGACAGCACGCGGCCCTTCATGCCCAGGTCGGGGCGAGCCCCGGTGCCGCGCGCCCAGTACCTGACCGTGCGCTCCTCGCGGTACTCGCCGGCGTGGCCGGCCGCGACCAGCGCCTTGAGCTTGGCGCGCGCGGTGCGCTCGGAGATGCCGGCGCGCTCGGCGAACTCCGGCCCGGTCATCGACAGCTTGCCGCCCAGCACGAGCAGGAAGCGGTGCAGCTTGGCGTCGGCGTCGTTGTCGGGGCGGCCGAGCGGGGCGAGATCGACCTCGCCGTCGGAGAGCGGCGCGGCGACCGAGCCCTCGTCGGTGTCGGGCGTCAGCTGTCGCCGGCGTCCAGCCGGTCGCGCCCGGCGCGCCGGCTCACGGGCTCCATCGCGCGGCTGCTCGGGCGGCGGCGCAGGCGCCGGCACCGCCGCGCCCGACGGAGGCCGACCCGACGGCGTCCAGGCCGGCTCGCTGCTGCGCCCGCGGATCCAGGCCAGATCCGGATCGCGCGGCCAGGCCCACGACGGATCCGGATCGCCGCGGCGCGGCTCCGGAGGCGTCGCTGCGGCCGGCGGCGCGGCCGGCTCCAGCTCCGCCTCGGTCTCCGGCGACACGCGCTTCGCGCGCGGTTGTTCGCGACCCGGGGCATGCGACGCGTGCGATCGGACCGGCCGGCTGGCGCGACCGATCGAGGGGCGATCGACTCGCTCCGGCGCGGCCGCGCGGGTGGCCGCCGGCCGATCGGCGCGGGCCGGCCGCCTGCGCTCGCGGGCCGGAGCCCGCCGTCGCTCGCGCGCGCGATCCGACCCGCGCTTGCGATCCGCCGCCCGCTCGGGTGCGGTCGCCGGCACCGGCTCGGTGTCGGGATGGTTGCCGCGCATCCACTGCCGGGTCCTGTCTCCGTCGATGTCGGCGTCCGCGGGGCGAGCCGGCGCGCGCTCGCGCTCGCGCGCGGCAGCTCACGCGGCGCGGCGGCGCGCGCCTCGGCCTGGCGCTCCGCGGTCGGCGCCGCGATCGTCTCGTCCATCTCGATCGGCGAGCGCGGCCGCCCGCGCGACCCGCGCTCGAGCGACGAGAACTGGGCGCGCCACGGACCGGCCAGCTCCTCGATCCTCTCCTCCTCGAGGGTGCGGTGCTCGGTGTGCAGCCAGCGCGTGGCCAGCTGGCACGGCTCGTCGAAGTTGTCGGGCGACAGCAGCACCAGCTCGCCCGGCCGCAGCGACGGCACCTCGTCGAGCAGCGGCGTGGCGCCCGGCATCAGCGAGCGCACCGCCGGCTCGACCTTCTTGAGGTCCTGGCGCGTGGCCAGTCGCCCCAGCGCCCAGGTTCCGAACTGACCCATCGCCTTGTAGTCGACGTCGCCGGGGTTCTGCGTGGCCACCACGCAGCCGACCCCGAACTTGCGCGCCTGCTTGAAGAGGACTTGTAGATCTTCCTTGCACGCCGGCTTGCGCACCGGCGGCATGAACGGCGCCACCTCGTCGATGTAGAACATCGCCTGCAGCTTCGGGGTCGGGTTCTGCAGCATCCACGACACCAGGCGATCGGCGACCGTGGCGACGATGAAGTCCTTGTCCTCCTGCGCCTCGAGGGTGTTGAGGTAGATGATCGAGACGCGCGTCTTGCCCGGCGGCGGCGCGCAGGCCGGGTTGCGCCCGAGCAGCACGTCGACGTCGATCGGCACGCCGTCGTGAAACAGCAGCCGCCGCGCGCCCACGTCGAGGCGCGCCGCCCGCTGGCATGCGGCGCGGATCTTCCGCTCGTTGAGGTAGCGGCTGTAGCGCTCCATCTGCGTGCCCATGCCCTCGAGCCGCTCGATGACCGAGCGCAGGCCGGTGGCCGGCCGCCCCTCGTCGACCATCTCGTTGAGGCAGCGGTCGAACACCGCGATCAGCCCGGCGCCCTCGTCGCCGTCCAGGTCGTAGCCGAGCAGCGACACGATGCGGCCGGCGGTGCGGGAGAACGCGCGCACCCGCGCCGCGTGCGGAAGGCCGGCCGAGTCGGCCTCCACCGGATCGGCGATGAGCGGCACGCCGCGCCGCGACGCCGGCGTGAACACGACGACGTCGACGCGATCGTGCAGCCTCGGGGCGCGCCGGCGCAGCGCCTGGGCCGCGCCGACCCCGGACAGCGAGCCGACGCCGGCCCAGTCGTTGACGAGCGTGTCGTCGTGCACCTCCGCCTGATCCGGATCGGTGTCGTCCGGCCCGGTCTCCTCTTTCTGCAGCGCCAGGGCCAGGCTGGCCAGATCGCCCTGCGGATCGATGGCGATGACCGGGATGCCGCGCAGGGCGGCCTCCTCGGCCAGCACCTTGCAGAAGACCGTCTTGCCCGAGCCGCTCGAGCCCAGCGCCATCACGTGGCGCAAGAGCGCCTCGACCGGGAGGTGGACCGGCTCGCCCGGCTGGTCGCGGCGCTCGCCGAGCGCCAGCGGATCGTCCGGTTTGGGTGCGAGTGGGTGCGAGCCCATCGGGCCGACCGATCCTACCCGAACGCGGCCAGCGATGCAGCCGGGCCCGCTGCGCGCGCCGCGCGCCTGTCGCCGAACGCGTGCGAGCACGGCGGCGCGGCGTAGCCATCAGCGATGACCACCCCCCCAAGACACGGCCGCGTGGGCGATGCGCTCGCGATCACAGCTGTGATACCACGGATCCCACCCCCTGCGGAGCGGAGCCGCCCATGCATGAGCTGACCCAGACCGACATTGTCGAGAACCTGTTCGTGTTCGTCCTAGCCAGCTTTCTCGGCCTCGAGCTCATCCGCGGCGTGTCGCGCCTCCTGCACACGCCGCTCATGTCGCTGACCAACGCAATCTCGTCCATCGCCATCGTCGGCTCGCTGCTCATCACCGGCCGCGGCCTCAGCAGCACCACCACCATCCTCGGCGCGCTCGCCATCTGCTGTTCAGCGATCAACGCGATCGGCGGCTTCATGATCACCGAGCGCATCCTCCGCATGTTCAAGCGGCGCGACGACGCCCCGAGCCGGGGAGGTCACTGAGCCATGGGTGACACACAGCAGTACGTCTACCTGGCCGGGGCGGCGCTGTTCATCCTGTCCATCAAGTGGATGGGCCAGGTGCGCTCGTCCCGGCGCGGCAACTGGGCCGGCAGCCTCGCCATGGTCCTGGCGGTGGCCGGCACGCTCCTGGTGATGCGGTTCTCCGCCGAGTCGTTCGCCTGGATCGCCGGCGCCGTCGCGCTCGGCGCGGTGATCGGCATCCCGATGGCGGTGCTGATGCCGATGACGGCGGTGCCGCAGCGGACCGCGCTGTCGCACGCGTTCGGCGGCCTCGCCGCGGGCCTGGTCGGCACCGCCGAATACCTGGAGAACGCTCCCAACATCCCCAAGTTCGTGATGGGAGCGCTCGCCGCCGAGATGTTGCTCGGCTACCTCACCTTCACCGGCAGCTTGCTCGCGTTCGGCAAGCTCCAGGAGATCATCCCGACCCGGCCGATCGTCTACCCGGGTCGCAACGCGGTCACGCTCGGGACGCTGCTGCTCGCCGTGGCAACCGCCGTCTACCTGACCATCAACCCGGGCCAGGAGGTCGCGCTGTACGTGCTCATGGCGGCCTCGCTCGGTTTCGGCGTGCTGCTGCTCATGCCGATCGGCGGCGCCGACATGCCGACCGTGATCGCGATCCTGAACTCGTACGCCGGCCTGTCGGCGGCGGCGATGGGCTTCGTGCTCAACAACAAGCTGCTCATCATCGCCGGCGCGCTGGACGGCTCGTCCGGCCTCATCCTGTCGATCCTGATGTGCAAGGCGATGAACCGCTCGTTCGCCAACGTGCTGTTCGGCGGGGTCGGACAGATCATCAAGAAGGCCGACTCCGCGACCGGGCCGGCCAGGGAGGTCAAGGCGTACACGGTGGAGGACGCGGTCACCATGCTGGAGGACGCGCGGCTCGTCATCGTGGTGCCCGGCTACGGCATGGCGGTGGCGCAGGCCCAGCACGCCGTCAAGGAGCTGGCCGCGGTGCTCGAGGCGCGCGGCACCGACGTCAAGTTCGCCATCCACCCGGTGGCCGGGACGCATGCCCGGCCACATGAACGTGCTCCTGGCCGAGGCGGACGTGTCGTACGACAACCTGCTCGAGCTGGAGCACGTCAACCCGCTCTTCCCCGAGGCGGACATGGCGATCGTGCTCGGCGCCAACGACGTCGTGAACCCGGCCGCGCGCACCAAGCCCGACTCGCCGCTCTACGGCATGCCGATCCTCGAGGTCGACAAGGCGCGCACGATCATGATCATCAAGCGCAGCATGAACCCGGGCTTCGCCGGGATCGACAACGACCTCTTCTACCTCGACAACACGATGATGGTGTTCGGCGACGCGAAGAAGGTGATGACCGAGATCGTGGCCGACTTCAAGCGCATCAGCGCCTGACCCGCCGGATCACGCCCCCGGGGGGCCCGGCCACTCGCTGGCCTGCGCCCCCCGTTCGCCGGTCGAGCCGATCGACTTCACGATCTTGTTGTAGTTGCCCATCACCAGGAACGTGAGCGGCCACAGGCCGACGAAGATGCCGGCCTGGCGCCGTCCGGTCAGGTAAAGGGCAAGCGAACCGGTGATCGCGGCGCCCGCCGCCCACAGCCATACCTGCGACGGCGCGCGCGCCGTCACTTGCTCGATGGCTCGCGTGGTCTTGCCCTCGGCGATCTTCTCGCTGGCGATCGTGTCGCCGGCGATCTGCTCGCCCTTCTCGCCGCGGTTCTTCTTGCTCGCAGATTCGGTGGTTGGATCGAGTGTCATGGCTCTTCCTCGGTGCAATCGATGGGCCGTGGTCGGGTGGTCGTCGAGCGCCCGGGTCAGCGCTCGACCGATGCGGTGAGCAGGCCGTCGGAGCTCGGCGACTGCGCGGTCGGCGAGGCCTCGGCGGTGATGAAGACGTCGAAGGTGCGCAGCGGGGTCACCGTCTTGAGGGAACCCTGCAGCTCCTTGTTCACGCGCAGAGCGCCGAGGTTCTGCACCTCGCCCGCCGCGCTCGCTCGCGCCCAGACGACATAGGTTGTGGCCTCGGGCGCGATCTTCTGGGGCGGCGCCAGGTGCCGCACCGACACCTCGAGCGCCGTGTTGTCGTTCTCAGCCTGGGCCACCACCACGATGCCCTCGGCGGCGGGCATCCGCTCGGTCACGGACATCCGGACTTTCGGCGGAGCGCTCGCGCAGGCGGCGCCGGTCACGACGAGGAGGAGAGCTGCGCTTCGAATGATTCTTGGTCATGGTGCTTCTCTAGTCTTGTTGTTGATCTGGTCGCCGCCGATGCTCAGCGGGCGACCTTGCTGGCGCCATGGCCGACGGCCTGGCGCAGCTCGCGGCGCAGCTGGGACAGCTCGCGCCACACCTCGTCGATGGCGACGTCGCGCGATGCGCTGGCCGTCGCGTCGGCAACCGCAGCCCGTTCGGTCGCCCCGGCGTCGCCGGTCCCGGCGAGGCCGCGCAGGAGCTGGCCGCCGATCACGCCGAGCGCTCCGCCCGCCGCGGACGCGACCAGTCCGGCGAACGGGGTCAGCTCGACGGCGAGGCCGAACGCGTAGAGCAGGAGCCAGAGGCCGGCGGCGCAGATGGCTCCGCCCGCGGCGGCCTGGAGGTGGATGTGAAACGGGTGGCCGAGGTCGTCTCGGAGCCAGCGCGATCTGATCGCGCCTGCTCACCGTGCCAGCGTTCATGATGCCTCCTCGCCTGAGATCCAGGGCATTCCGGCTGGCGGCCGGTGCACGCCACGTGCCGATCGAGAGATCGACGGAGAGGATCGGCTCCGGCGCTGCTCACCGGCGGACCAGGGCCATCTCGATCGACGCGAGCCCTTCTTCGCGCGGGTCGATGAGGCTCTCGGGTCGCTCGTCCACGCACAGAGTGCTCGCCCGTCACACCGAATTCGGTCGCCGGCTCGCCGTCGGGTTCGGCGACACCGAAGGCTGGCCGTCGGTTTTCCTGAAGCGCTTCTTCGCGCACCGCGCAGCGAGCAGCCACTAGACTTCCAGTCTTGATGCGTACGCCCGATTTCGACTCGCCTACAAACCCGCTGCGCGTGCTCGTTGTCGATGACGATATCGAGTCCGCCGACGTCTTCGCCGAGCTGCTGGTCTCGCTCGGCCACCAGGTCCAGGTCGCCTACGACGGAACCACGGGGCTGTCGATTGACGAATCGTGGGAGCCCAACGTGGTCTTCCTCGACCTCGGTCTGCCGACCATGGACGGCTACGAGGTGGCCGAAAGGCTGCGCGCCCGACGGCCCGGGAAGGTCCGTATCGTCGCGCTGACCGGGTTTGGACAGCCGGCCGACCTGGCCCGCAGCCGCATCGCCGGCTGCGAGCACCACCTGGTGAAACCGGCCAGGTTGAGCGATATCCTTCAGGCGCTCGCCGAGCGGGGCTGAACCGTCCACTCCACCCGGCATCCGCGCCCTTCCGGTCGCGTGGGCCGACGGTCAGCCGCCGCGGAGGCATCGACAATGATCAACTACAACCACCTCTATTACTTCCACGTCGCCGCGAGCGAGGGCAGCGTCGCCGCCGCCGCCGCGCACATGGGCGTCACCCAGCCGACTGTCAGCGAGCAGATCCGCGCCCTGGAACGCGCCCTCGACGTCACGCTGTTCGAGCGCACCGCGACCGGCCTGCGGCTCACCGAGATCGGTCGGCTCGCGCACGAGCACACCTCGGTGATGTTCAACGCCAGCGAGCGGCTGATCGAGGCGCTGGGCCACGGGCCGAGGCAGGTGCCCAGGACGCTGCGGGTCGGGATCAGCGCGGCGGTGGCGCGCTCGTCGGCGGCCGACTTCCTGATGCCGCTGTTCGCGGTGGAGGACTCCGTGCCCAGCATCGGGACGGCCGACGCGGTCGAGCTGCTCGCGGTCGCTGCGCGCGGGCGACCTCGACCTGGTCCTGACCGAGTCGCCCCCGCCGGAGAACGCGATGCGCGGGCTCGAGTGCGCCGACGTGGCCCTCTCGGTGCTGGTGGCGGTGGCTCCGGCCAGCGTCGAGCCCAGCGCCACCTGGGACAACGTGGCCATCGTGCAGTACCGGATGGGATCGTCGTCGCGCTGGGCTGTTGACGCCTACCTCGACGAGCAGGGCCTGGCCCCGCGCGTGGCCGGCGAGGCCGACGACTCGCTGCTCATGATCGAGGCGGCGGCGCGCGGCGGCTTCGTCGCGTTCGTGCCGCGCTCGGTCGCGCGCGATCCGGTCGCGGCCGGGCGGCTGCGCGTGGTCGCGACGATCGACCCGGCCCGGGTCATGGTCCACGCGGTCTACCAGGACGGCGAGTCCGCCGAGATGGCCCGGCGCGCCGTGGCCATCCTGATCGAGCACGCGCGCGCCCGCTAGCTCAGCGCTGCCGCGTCACGGCGCCGCCGAGCAGGGCAGCGCGCGCTTGAACACGCGCACGTCGTCGAGGCCGCCGCCGTAGTAGGCGGGCGAGAAGTTGACGTTGCGGCCCAGGTGCGGCGCCTGGTCGGTGGACATGTCGAACGCGCCCGGCCGCGGTGTCGGAGTCCTGGAAGCGCCGTCGACGCAGAGAGAGATGGTGCCGGCCGCGGCGTCGCGACTCAGGCGGGTGAAGTGCCAGTTTCCGTCGCGCGGCTGCATGCCCACGATGCAGGCGCAGAGCGGCTCGGGCGGGGTGGTGCCGTCATCCCAGATGTAACAGGCCTCCATGAACGGTCGAGGTCTCGTCGACCGAGAAGAGGACGCCGCCGCTTGCGCCAGGCCGTGGCGGTCGGCGAATGGCACGGTGCCGAAGTTCGGCTGCGGATCGTCGGGCCTGGACCAGTACTGGACGGTGAAGTCGCCCCGGTAGTCCATCGGCGCCCCCACCGAGCGGATGTACTGGCCCTCCCCGAAAACGCGGGCGAGGCCGTGCTGCTCGTTGACCGACTCCCCCTCGACGGTCGTCCCGGGCGGGCCGATCTCGTCGTTGAGGTTCTCCATGTTCGCGCCGCCGCACCTGTCCTCGAACGGAGCGTCGTCGTCGAAGGTGGCGGCGAACATGCACTTCCCGGGGAAGATCTCGCCCGCCGCGCCCAGCAACGTGACCGCGTAGTCGAACGCGAGAGGTGCGTTGTCCTCGCCCCCGGGTAGCAGCGTGAGCTGGATGAAATCTCCGGCCAGCGCCTCCACGTCGAACGTCAGCGTCGCCGGATCGTTGGAGCTGAGGAACACCGAGCTGAGCACGACGTCGTGGCGCGTGTTGCGCGAGAACAGGAACTGGCGCCTCTGCGCCTCCTGGAAGCCCTGCGGCAGGCGGAACTCGCCCGCGAAGCCGGTAGCTGCCGCTGGTCGGCGCGCGGAAGGCGAGCACCGGCATGCTGCTCTCCTCCATCCTGGTTCGGGACCAGCACCAGCGACTCGCCGACCCCGTCGCACACCGCCGGCGGCGGGTCGCCGGCGCAGCTCACGATGGCGGGGCCGAGGTCGTCCCGACCACCCAGGCGTCGGCGCCCTCGTAGGTGCCGGCGGTCAGCTCGCTGAATCCGGCGCCGTTGGCCTCGCCGCGGTCGAGCAGGTAGAACCAGCGCCCCTCGCCAGCCCCCTGCTCGAGGGCGAAGTCGACCACCGGGTCGCCCTGGCACGGCGCGGGGCAGCCCGGCTCGACGCCGTCGCCGTCGGAGCCGTCGTCGGCCCCGTCGCCGAGGTCGTCGGCGCCGTCCGCGCCGTCGGCACCGTCGGCGTCGCCGTCGTCGCCGTCGTCGGTCCCACCGGGGCCGTCATCGCCCACGCGCTCGTCGAACAGCGACTGGCTGCAGGCACAGAGGGCAGAGAGAAGGATCGGCGCCGTCAGGCGCCCCAGGAATGGGCGAACCACGGCGGGCAAGATACCGCTCTTTGGGGACGTTTGATAAGCTCTTGCGCAATGCGCGCCGACCGCGAGGCTGGACCGCTTGCCGTCGGGCAGATGCTCGACGACAAGTACCGGATCGACGAGCTCCTGGAGGTCGGCGGCATGGGGGCGGTCTACGTCGGATCGCACACCAAGTTGCAGAAGCGGGTGGCGATCAAGGTCCTGCGCAGCGAGCTGGTCTCCGCCGTCGAGATCGTCGAGCGCTTCCTGCGCGAGGCGGTGGCCGCGTCCCGCATCGGCCACGAGAACATCATCGAGGTCACCGACATCGGCAAGGCCCAGAACGGATCTCCTTTCATCGTCATGGAGCTCCTGGAGGGCGAGAACCTGGCCGCGCGCATCAAGCGGGTCGGCCCGCTGCCGGTGCCGCAGGCGTGTCACATCGCCATCGAGATCCTGTCGGCCATGGACGCGGCCCACCGGGCCGGCATCGTGCATCGCGACCTCAAGCCGGAGAACGTCTTCCTGGTGCGCAAGAGCCGGGCTGAGACGGTAAAGGTCCTGGATTTCGGCATCTCGCGCATGGTGCAGACCGAGGAGGGCCAGAACCGCCTGACCCTGACCGGCCTGGTCATGGGCACGCCCTATTACATGTCGCCCGAGCAGGCGGTCGGCGAGAGCGAGATCACCGCCGCGGCCGACATCTACGCCGCCGGCGTGATCCTCTACGAGATGCTCACGGCCAAGGTCCCGTTCGAGGCCACCAACTACAACTCGCTCATCTACAAGGTGCTGTCGGGCCAGTTCCCGCCGCCGCGGGTGTACGTGCCGATGCCCGGGCCGCTCGAGCAGCTGATCTTCCGCGCGATGCAGCTCAAGCCGCACGACCGCTTCGGCTCGGCCACCGAGATGATCCACGCGCTCGAGCCGTTCGCGCCGGCGGTGACGACATCGCAGCCGTTCCCGCTGGTCGGGTACAGTCCGTCCCCGGCTGGCGGTTTTCAGCCGGCGCTGTCGGGCGGCGTCCCGCTGGCGCCCCTGCCCGGTCTGAGCGGGCCCACCGCGCGCATGGCCCCTCCCCAGGAGGCGTTCGCGCCGACCGTGGCCGAATCCGGGCCGTTCGAGAGCGGCCAGGTCGCCAAGAGCGGCGGCGCCCCAGGTGATGACGCGGCCGCCGGACCCGCCGCCGCGGCGCATGTCGCGCGGCATCATCGTCGCGGTCGCGGCGGTGGCGGTGCTGGGCGGGGCGAGCGCCGGGGTGCTGGCGCTGCAGAGCGGGCGCGATGAGCAGCAGGCCGGTGCCGCTGTCGAGCCGGCGAGCGCGAAGTCGGCGGCCGCCCCGGCCGCGAGCGCGGCGGCCAAGGCGTCCCCGAGCGAGCCGGCGACCGCGGCGACGAACGAGCCGGCGCCGGCGACGACCGAGCCGGCGACCACGCCCGGCGGCGAGCGCCGACAGTACCGAGGCCGAAGTCGTCGACGCCCGGCGGCAGCCAAGGACGACGTCACGCTGTCGTTCGTCGTGACGCCGGCCGACGCCGAGATCCGGGTCGACGGCGTGGCTCTCGCGGAGCACCGGCTCACCGCGCCGCGCTCGAGCCCGCGCGTCGTCGTCGAGGTCGCGCGCGACGGCTACGTGTCCAAGAAGCGCGAGGTCTCGTTCGAGTCGGACCGCGAGATCGAGGTCATCTTGCAGAAGTCTCCGCGCGCCAGGCGGCCGGCGCGGCAGCCGGGCCGCCGCCCTGGCAAGCCGGAGCGCGAGTCGCCCGGCGAGAAGCGCATCATCACCGACAGTCCGTACGACTGACCGTACGGCCAAGACCAGCCCCGAACCCCCGAGCGAGGCGAGGCGATGTTCGACCGATCCAGTCCGTTCCGTCCCCGGTCCCCTGTGGCGCTCGCGCTGCTGGTCTGCCTGGCCTTCGCGGCCGGCGCCGTCGCCGCGCCCGAGACCGCCAGCGCCCAGGCGGAGGAGTCGAAGCGCCCCGCCAAGAAGAAGAAGAAGAAGAAGAAGCGAGCCAGGAAGCAGGAGCAGGCGCCGGCCCCGGCGCCGGCGACCAGGAACAAGGCCGATCGCGAGGCGGACCGCCACTTCAAGACCGGGGTGGAGCTGTTCGACGAGCGCAAGTACGCCGAGGCGCTGGCCGAGTTCGAGCAGGCGTACGCGCTCAAGCCGCACCCGCTGGTGCTCATCAACCTGGCCGCGACGCACCGCGCCCTGTCGCAGTACGACCAGGCGGTCAACTTCTACAACCGCTTCCTGAGCGAGGGCGAGGGCAAGCTCAGCCAGGCCGACCTGGACCGTGGCCGCGCCGAGCTCGAGGACCTGCTGCGCCTGGTGGCGCGCGTCGAGGTGGTGACGGCTCCGGAGGGCGCGCTCGTGCAGGTCGACGGCCGCTCGATCGGCGAGAGCCCGCTCGACGAGCCGCTCATCCTCGGCCCCGGCGACCATACGGTGGTGGCCAAGCTGGCCGACCACCGCAGCGCGGAGCGAAAGATCCGCGTGGCGGCCGGCGACACGCTGCGGGTCGAGTTCGCCCTCGAGACCAACGAGGTCGTGGTGGCAGAGGTGAAGCCGCCCGAGGAGCCGGAGCCGGCGGTCGAGGGGCCGCCGACGGTGTCCGCGGTCCGCGAGCCGCGCCGCGAGCTGCGGCGCTTCGGCGTGAACGCGAGCTACGGCACCAACGCGCTCGAGGTGGGCGAGACCGGCGCACCGGTCGTCGGCCTCGGCTTCGCGATCACCTCACGCCTGTCGGTGGGCGTCAACGTCGTCATCACCGGGCTGTCGGTGGCGCCCGGCGTGCGCTTCCGCCTGCTGGGCGACGCCGTGTCGCTGCACGCCATCGCCGCGGCTCCGGTCGTGTTCCGCGACGGCGACGAGTCGGAGACCTTCGCCGCCGGGGCCGGCGGCCTCGGCGTCCGCATCGCCGCGACCGACGCGCTGGCCCTTCGCATCGAGAGCTGGGTGAGCTACGCGGGCAGCGAGCACGGCACCACGGTGCCGACCTTCGCCGGCGCCGAGCTCTGGTTCTGACGCGGCTGTAACAGGGTGGAGCAGTAGCGGTAGCACCCTGGAACAGGGTACAGGCGGCGCGGTGGTCTGGCCGGCGCCGCGCGATTGCGGCGGCTTGCGCCGGACCCGGAGCGCGCGGGAGCGCGAGGGCAGCTGGCATCCCGCCTGCTCTTTCCCCCGGAGCCATGACGGAAGGGATGCTCTCCGAACAGGTGCTCGACGGGCGCTACCGCATCGTGCGCCGGATCGCCACCGGTGGCATGGCGACCGTCTACCTGGCCGAGCACATCCTGATCGGGCGCCCGGTGGCCATCAAGGTGCTCCACCAGCAGTACGCCGAGGACACCGAGTGCGTGCGGCGCTTCCTGGCCGAGGGCCGCACCGCGGGCACGCTCGGCCACCCGCACATCGTCGAGTCGACCGACATGGGCTACGCGGCCAGCGGCGCCCCGTACCTGGTGCTCGAGCTGCTCGAGGGGAGCAGCCTGCACGACGTCATCCAGGCGCAGGGGCGCCTGCCGATCGACCGCGCGGTGACCATCGCGCTGCAGATCGCCTCCGCTGTGGCCGCGGCCCACGCGCGCGGCATCATCCACCGCGACCTCAAGAGCGAGAACGTCTTTCTGATTGCAGGCGCGCCCGACGGCGACCACGCCAAGGTGCTCGACTTCGGCATCTCGAAGTTCACCGAGCGGCGCGGCAGCACCAAGAAGGACAAGGTGATGGGCACGCCGTGGTTCATGCCGCCCGAGCAGGTGGAGGACCCGAGCGCCGTCGACGTGCGCTGCGACGTGTACGCGCTGGGCGCCATCCTTTACGAGATGCTGGCCGGCCAGACGCCCTTCGCCGAGGCCGGGTTCCCGCAGGTGCTGGTCAAGATCCTGAGCGAGGATCCGGAGCCGGTGGAGCGGCTGCGGCCGCAGATCGGGCCGGAGCTGGCCGCCGTCGTGCGCGGCGCGATGCAGAAGGCGCTGCCGGACCGGACCGCGAGCATGGACGAGCTGGGGCGCGCGCTGGCCGCGCTGGCCGGCCGGGCGTGGCCCGAGATCGCGCAGCCGGCCCGGCTCAGCATGCCGGCGGGGCAGTCGCCGATCCTGCCGCCGCCGAGGCGCGGGCGCCGCGCGCTGGTGGTGCTCCTGGTCGGGGCGTTGCTCGGCGTCACGGCGGCGATCGGCGCGGTGATCGCGTCGCGGTCGCGGTCCGAGGGCGAGGAACCGGAGGTGCCGGCGACCGAGGTCGGCCCGGAGGAGCGGCCATCTGTGCGGGAGGGCGGTGACGCGCGTGAGGCCGCCGAGGAGGCGACTGCGGGCGCCGCTGCGGGGGCGGCGAGTCGGGGAGCGCCGGTCGTCGAGCCGCTGGCCGACCCGGCAGCGCCCGCGGCGACGACATCGGTGCAGGTGGTCATCAAGTCGTCAACCCGTGGCGCCCACGTGACCCTGCGCGGCGAGACGTACCGCCTGCCGCTGCGCAGGCGGCTGGCGCGCGGCGATGGCGCCGAGACGATCGAGATCGGCGCGCCCGGCCGCGGCACCCGTCGCGCGACCATCACGCTCGACCGCGATCGGACGCTGACCCTCGAGCCGGAGCGACGGCGAGGGGCCGAGCGCCGGGGCGAGCGATCCGCGGCCGCCGACGACGAGGCTGCCGAGGACGAGGCTGCCGAGGTCGCGGCGCCTGCGTCGTCGCCGCCTGTCGGGGAGGAGCCAGACGTCCCGGTGGTGGGCGAGCCAGCGCCGCCGGCCGGAAAGACCGAGAGCCGCAGGGCGGAGCCGGCCGTCGCGCGACCGGCGCCGGGGACCATGGACCGCGAGGCGACGCGCAAGGCGGTCGGCCGCCACCTCGCGGAGATCCGGACCTGCTTCGAGCGCGGCCGCATGGACAACCCGCGGCTCGCCGGTCGCGTGCTGGTGCGTATCGCCGTCGCGCCGTCGGGCCGGGTCACGTCGGCGACCATCGCCAGGAGCGACGTGCGCAGCCAGCAGGTCGAGTCCTGCATCGCCTCCGCCGTCGAGCGCTGGACCCTGCCGCAGCCGGCCGGCGGGGTCGCCGCCACGATCACGTACCCGTTCTCCTATCACTGAGGCCCGGCCTCCGAGGTCCGGCCTCGCCCTCTCGAAGGAGTCCCCGGATGTATCGTCCCCCTGTCGCCGCGATCGCGATCGCCGTCGGTGTCGCTGCCGCACCCCTCGCGGCCCGTGCCCAGTCCGAGGCCGAGCGTCACAAGGATCGAGCCGGCCGAGGCCGCGCCGGCCGAGCAGTCGTTCGAGGACGACCCGGCCGCCGAGCAGCCGATCAACGCGCCGTCGCCGTCGCGGGCTCCCGATCGCACGCCGGAGGACGTGCAGAGCTTCGCGGACGCCACCCTCGACGCGACGCCCCTGCGCTTCGCCTTCAACGCCTTCGGTGACGTCTCGGTGGCGGGCCGCGCGCCGGCCGCCGGCGACGAGGAGGTGGACTTCTCGCTCGGAACCTTCGCGCTGCTCATCAACGGACAGCTGAGCGAGTCGCTGCTCAGCACCGCCGAGGTCGAGTTCGACGCCGGCGAGGACAACAAGCAGGAGGTAACGCTCGAGCGGCTGCACCTGCGCTGGCAGACGCCCAGCTTCTTCGTCGTCGGCGGTCGCATGCACAGCGACATCGGCTACTGGAACACCGCCTTTCATCACGGCGCGTGGCTGCACCTGCCGATCGGGCGCCCGCGGGTGCTGCGCGGCGAGGACTCGGGCGGCCTCCTGCCGGTCCACTGGATCGGCGTCGAGGGCGGGCTCACCATGACCGGCGGCGGCGGCGCGCTGACCGTGGCCGGCGGCATCGGCAACGGCCGCGGCCACGACGAGACCGACATCCCGCTGCGCCGCGATCGCAACGACTTCAAGGCGCTCAAGCTCAAGGTGGAGGTGCTGGGCGTCGGGCTGCCGGACCTGCGCATCGGCATCGGCGGGCTGTACGACCGGATCGCGCCCGAGCCGGAGGAGATCCGCCCCGCCCTGCCCGATCGCGAGATCGACGAGTACATCGCCAACGCGTACGCCGCCTATCGCGGCGCCCAGCTGACCTTGATCGCGGAGGCCTACTCGATCTGGCACCAGGCGGGCGACGACACCTTCACCACCATGGACGCGTTCGCCGTGCTCGGCTACCGCGTCGGTCGGGTCACGCCGTACGTGCAGGTCGAGCGCACCACCCTCCGCGGCGGGATCGATCCGTACTACTCGCCGGTGCCGGACATGGCCACACCGTCGACGCCGGTCGAGCAGTCCGAGCTCCTGCTCGGCACACGCATCGATCCCAGCGTGTGGAGCGCGCTCAAGCTCGAGTACCGCCTGACCCGCGCCGACGCCGTCGACGATCTCGCCCACAGCCTCGCCCTCAACTGGTCGTTCGGCATCTGACGGATCGGCGTATTACACTGCCGCGGTCATGCGGCCGAGTGGAAGCGCCGATCTGCCGCTCCATGGCGGGCGCGTGCCGGCGTGGCTGGCCGGCCGCATGGCTCGCCTCGGGCGCGTCATCGCCGAGACCATCGTCCTCGAGTACGGGCGCGACGAGCTCCTGCGCCGCCTGGCTCATCCCTTCTGGTTCCAGTCCTTCGGCGCCGTCATGGGAATGGACTGGCACTCCTCCGGCATCACGACAAGCGTGCTCGGCGCCCTCAAGCGCGGCCTGGCGCCGTCCGCCGCCGAGCTGGGCGTGCACGTGTGCGGCGGCCGCGGCCGCTCGTCGCGCCGCACGCCGGCCGAGCTCGCGGCCGTCGGCGAGCGCACCGGCCTCGACGGCGACGCCCTCGCCCGCACCAGCCGCCTCGTCGCCAAGGTGGACAGCGCGGCCGTGCAGGACGGCTTCTCCCTCTACCTGCACGGCTTCATCGTGACCGCCGACGGCGGCTGGACCGTCGTCCAGCAGGGCATGAGCCCGGTCGGCCGCCTGGCCCGCCGCTACCACTGGCTGTCGGAGGGATTGACCAGCTTCATCGACGAGCCGCACGCCGCCGTCGAGGGGCCGGCCCGCGGCGTCATCCTCAACATGACCGATCGCGCCGCGGCGCCGTCGCGCGCCCGCCAGCTCGAGCTCGTGGCCGGCTCGCCCGATGCGCTGTGTCGACGCCATCGCGGCCGCGCGCGCCCGGGCCGACCGAGCTGGCCCGAGCGTTCAGGCGCCCCAGCTGATCATGCCCGGCCACCACGCCGTGACCGCCGCCGACGTGTCGACGAGGCGCCTCCACGCGGCCCTGTGCGCCGCCGCCGACGTCGGCCCGCGCGCGTATCCCGATCTGCTCCTCGTCCCCGGCGTGGGCGCACGCACCGTCGAGGCCCTCGCCCTTGTGGCCGAGGTGATCCATGGCGCCCCCTGCCGCTTCCGCGACCCCGCCCGCTTCTCCTACGCGCACGGCGGCAAGGACGGCGTCCCCTTCCCGGTCCCGCTCGCCGTCTACGACCGCACCATCGGCGTCCTCAAGGAAGCCGTGACCCGGGCCCGGCTTGGCCAGGACGATCGCCTTGCCGCCCTTCGCGAGCTCGACCGCCAGTCCCGCGCCCTCGAGCCGGTCGCGAGCGGCCCGCCGGCCGAGGCGCTGTTCGCCCGCGAGCGCGAGCGCGCAGCCGAGCTGGGCGGACGCACCGTCTTCGGTAGGAGCGGGATCGACAGGACCGCGTCGCCGCCGGTGTCAGGAGCCGCATCGCGATCCGCGCGCAAGGTCGCGTCGCCGTCGGCGCAGCTCGGCCTGCCCGGCCTTGCTCCGCCCCGGCGGTAGCCGGGCACTGCCCGCGTGCGATGACCGCAGCCACCCACGCGGGGCGATGCTCACCGTCGGTGCGCGTGGTTCACTTCAGCTTGTGGCCGAGATACGCCTTGAGTCGGACGGCGGCCTGGGAGGCGTCGGGGACCGATACTTCGCCGGCGCGCGATACGGCTGCCTCGACCTCGGTGAAGAGCTGGGCGCGGGCCTTGGGATCGGCGACGAGCTGGTCCGGGCTGCGGCCGCGGACGGCCTCGCGGGTCTGGCGGTCGCAGTAGGCGCGGAGCTTGGCGAAGAGGTCGTCGCCGAGGAAGTCGCGGACGCTGTCGGCCTGGTCGGCCAGGCGCTTCCACTCGGCGGCGACGGCGTCGTCGAGGCCCTCGGAGCCTCCGGCCGCGATTCCCTGGGCGGCGCAGATGCGGACAACCATGAGATCGTCGAACAGACCCACGGCTGGCTCCCAATCCGGAACCAGGTCCATGCGCGAGACGACGTAGTTGAGGGCCGCGGCGGCGTAGCGGCGGATCTCGGCGTGCGCCTTGTCCGCCTCCAGCGCCTGCTCGAGCGCCTTCAGGTCCTTCCGCCACCCGAGCGCCCATTGCGCGAGGGCAGAGATGTGCTCCGACAACTTTGCCTCCAACGACCGGCTTTAGGTCGGCCCGACGGCCACCATACCGCAACGCGTTGCGGTTGCAAATAGCGGGCTTACGCGATACGAAAGCCCGCCTCAGGGAAGCGCTTCGTGCCGGACGATGTTCGTCTGGCCCCCGCCAAAAGGAAGCTCGATGACCACGTACGACAAGCTCACGCCGCCCACCAAGGGCGGCAAGATCACGGTCGGCCCGGATGGGTCGTTGCGCGTCCCCGATGACCCGATCATCCCGTACATCGAAGGGGACGGCATCGGGGTCGACATCACACCGCCCATGCAGGCGGTTGTCGACGCGGCCGTGGCAAAGGCCTACGGCGGCAAGCGCAAGGTCACCTGGTTCGAGGTCTTCGCCGGCGAGAAGGCCGTCAAGATGTACGGCGACGGCACCTGGCTGCCGGAGGACACCAACCGCGCCATCCGCGAGTACGGCATCGCCATCAAGGGCCCGCTGACCACGCCCGTCGGCGGCGGCATCCGCTCGCTCAACGTCGCGCTGCGCATGATCCACGACCTCTACGCCTGCGTGCGGCCGGTCCGCTACTTCAAGGGCACGCCGTCGCCGATGCAGCGAGCCGCACAAGCTCAACGTGGTCATCTTCCGCGAGAACACCGAGGACATCTACGCCGGCATCGAGTGGAAGGGCGGCTCGGACGCGGCCAAGAAGGCGATCGAGTTCATCAACTCGCTCGCCTCCGAGGGCAAGAAGCTCGTCGAGGGCATCGAGAACATGGGCATCGGCATCAAGCCGATCTCCGAGTTCGGCTCCAAGCGCCTCATCCGCCGCGCCATCCGCTTCGCCATCGCCAAGAAGCTGCCCAGCGTGACCCTGGTGCACAAGGGCAACATCATGAAGTTCACCGAGGGCGCCTTCAAAGACTGGGGCTACGAGCTGGCCAAGCAGGAGTTCGCCGGCCAGACCTGCGACGAGTGGGAGCCGCAGCCGGGCAAGGTCAAGGTGGGCGACCGCATCGCCGACGCCATGTTCCAGCAGCTGCTGCTGCGCCCCGACGAGTACTCGGTCATCGCCACCACCAACCTCAACGGCGACTACCTGAGCGACGCGTGCGCGGCCCAGGTCGGCGGGCTCGGCATCGCGCCGGGCGCCAACATCGGCGACAAGTCGGCGGTGTTCGAGGCCACCCACGGCACCGCGCCCAAGTACGCCGGCCAGAACAAGGTCAACCCGGGCTCGCTCATCCTCAGCGCCGCGCTCATGCTCGAGCACCTGGGCTGGGACGAGGCCGCCGGGCTGATCTACAAGGGCATGGAGACCGCCATCGCCAACAAGACGGTGACCTACGACTTCGAGCGCCAGACGGAAGGCGCCAAGCTGGTCGGCTCGCGCGAGTTCGGCCAGGCCATCATCGACAACATGTAGTGCAACAAGAAGGACAGGAGAGCGCGCGATGCCTCGCCGATACAAAGTGACCGTGGTGGGCGCCGGCAACGTGGGGGCGACCTGCGCCCACTGGCTGGTGGCCAAGGAGCTCGGCGACGTCGTCCTGGTCGACATCGTCGAGGGCATGCCGCAGGGCAAGGCGCTCGATCTGATGCAGGCCACGCCGGTCGAGGACTTCGACTGCCGAGTCACCGGCAGCAACGGCTACGCCGAGACGGCCGGCTCCGACGTCGTCGTCATCACCAGCGGCATCCCGCGCAAGCCGGGCATGAGCCGCGACGACCTCCTCGCCACCAACACGAAGATCGTCGGCACGGTGTGCGCCGAGGTCAAGAAGTCCTCGCCCGACGCCTTCGTCATCATCGTGTCCAACCCGCTCGACGCCATGTGCCACGTCGCCTACGACGCCCTCGGCTTCCCGCGCGAGCGCGTCATCGGCATGGCCGGCGTGCTCGACACCGCGCGCTACCAGACCTTCGTGGCCATGGAGGTCGGCTGCTCGGTCGAGGACGTGCACGGCATGGTGCTGGGCGGCCACGGCGACACGATGGTGCCGCTGCCCAGCCACACCACCATCGGCGGCATCCCGCTGCGCGAGCTGGTCAAGAAGGAGCGCATCGACGCGATCGTCGACCGCACCGCCAAGGGCGGCGCCGAGATCGTCGGCCTGCTCAAGACCGGGTCGGCCTACTACGCGCCGGCCTCGTCGGCGGTCGCGATGGTCGAGGCGATCCTCAAGGACAAGAAGCGGGTCCTGCCCTGCGCGGCGCTGCTCGACGGCGAGTACGGCTACAAGGACCTGTTCATCGGCGTGCCCGTGCGTGCTCGGCGCCGGCGGCGTCGAGAAGGTCATCGAGCTCGAGCTGAGCGAGCACGAGAAGGAGCTGCTCGACAACTCGGCCCGCGCGGTGCGCGAGCTGGTCGAGACGCTCAAGAAGGTCTGAGACAAAGGGCTGTCATGAAGATCCACGAGTATCAGGGCAAGGAACTGTTCCGGCGCTACGGCATCCCCGTGCCGGTCGGCGAGCCGGCGCTGTCGATCGACGACGCGCTGGCCGCGGTGCCGCGCGTGCAGCGGCAGAGCGGCGACGAGGTCGTCGTGGTCAAGGCGCAGATCCACGCCGGCGGCCGCGGCAAGGGCGGCGGCGTCAAGGTCGTGCAAGACCCGCGACGACGGCCGAGAAGGCGATCCGCAGCCATCTTCGGCATGCAGCTGGTCACGCCGCAGACCGGGCCCGAGGGCAAGAAGGTGCAGCGCCTGCTGGTCGAGCAGGGCCTGGACATCGAGCAGGAGCTCTACGTCGGCATCGCCGCTCGACCGCGGCGGCCGGCCGCGTCACCGTCATGGCGTCGGCCGAGGGCGGCATGGACATCGAGGAGGTCGCGGCCACGCACCCGGAGAAGATCCTCCGGGAGGCGCTCGACCCGGCGCTCGGCTTCCAGGCCTACCAGGGCCGCGCGGCTCGGCTTCCGGCTGGGCCTCAAGGCCAAGCAGGTCGCCGAGCTCACCCGCATGATGGCCAGCCTGTCGCGCATGTTCGACGAGATGGACTGCGTCGCTGGTCGAGGTCAACCCGCTGGTCGTCGCTCAAGGACGGCCAGCCTGGCGCCCTCGACGCCAAGGTGACCTTCGACGACAACGCGCTCTACCGGCACCCGGAGCTGCGCGACTGGCGCGATCCCAGACGAGGAGGACCCGGCCGAGATCCGAGGCCAAGCGGTACGACCTCTCCTACATCAAGCTCGACGGCAACATCGGCTGCATGGTCAACGGCGCCGGCCTGGCCATGGCGACCATGGACATCATCAAGCACTACGGCGGCAGCCCGGCCAACTTCCTCGACGTGGGCGGCGGCGCCACCACCGAGAAGGTCACCGCGGCCTTCAAGATCATCACCGCGCGACCCGGCGGTGAAGGGCATCTTCGTCAACATCTTCGGCGGCATCATGAAGTGCGACACCATCGCCGACGGCGTCATCGCCGCGGTCAAGGAGGTCGGCCTCAAGGTGCCGCTGGTCGTGCGCCTGGAAGGCACCAACGTGGAGCTCGGCAAGAAGCTGCTCCAGGAGAGCGGCCTCAACCTGTACGCCGCCGCCGACATGGCCGACGGCGCGCGCAAGATCGTCGAGCTGGCCGGCGGAAAGGCGGTGCCGCGATGAGCGTCCTGTCGGCAAAGACACGCGCCTGGTCGTCCAGGGCATCACCGGCAAGACGGGGGCCTTCCACGCCACGCCAGATGCTCGAGTACGGCACCAAGGTCGTCGCCGGCGTCACGCCGGGCACGGCGCGGCGACGAAGGTCGAGGGCTTCGAGAAGGTGCCGGTGTTCGACACCGTGCGAGGAGGCGGTCGAGAGGCCGGCGCCAACGCCACGGTCATCTACGTGCCGCCGCCGTTCGCGGCCGACGCGATCCTGGAGGCGGCGGCCGCCGGCATCGCCGCTCGTCGTCTGCCATCACCGAGGGCATCCCGACCCTCGACATGGTGCGGGCCAAGGCGCTCCTGCTCGAGCGACTACCCGGACGTCGGTGCTGGTCGGCCCCAACTGCCCGGGCGTCATCACGCCGGGCGAGTGCAAGATCGGCATCATGCCGGGCTACATCCACAAGCCCGGGCGACATCGGCGTCGTGTCGCGCTCCGGCACGCTGACCTACGAGGCCGTGCACCAGCTGACCGCGCTCGGGCTCGGCCAGTCGACGGCGATCGGCATCGGCGGCGACCCGGTCAAGGGGCTCGACTTCATCGACTGCCTGACGCTGTTCCAGGCCGACCCGGAGCACGCGCGCGATCATGATGATCGGCGAGATCGGCGGCACGTCCGAGGAGGAGGCGGCGGCGTTCGTCGAAGGCGAACGTGACCAAGCCGGTGGCCGCCTTCATCGCCGGCCAGACCGCGCCGCCCGGCAAGCGCATGGGCCACGCCGGCGCCATCATCGCCGGCGGCAAGGGGACCGCGGCCGAGAAGATCGCGGCGCTGAGCGCGGCGGGCATCGCCGTGGCCAAGACCCCGGCCGAGATGGGCGCGACGCTCAAGTCGGTCCTCTGATCGGACCGCGAGACAAAGAGAAGGACGCGAAGAGGAGACCATGGCAATCGAACGGACGCTTTCGATCATCAAGCCGGACGCGGTGGCGAAGAACGCCATCGGCCGGGTCATCGCCAAGCTCGAGGAGGGCGGCCTGCGCGTCGTGGCGCAGCGGATGGTCCGCCTGACCGCGGAGCAGGCCGGCGAGTTCTACGCCGTCCACCGCGAGCGCCCGTTCTACAAGGCGCTGTGCGCCTTCATGACCGAGGGCCCGGTCGTGGTCCAGGTGCTCGAGGGCGACAACGCCATCGCGCGCAACCGCGAGATCATGGGCGCGACCGACCCGGGCAAGGCGGCGGCCGGCACCATCCGGGCCGACCTGCGGCGACCAACATCGAGCGCAACGCGGTGCACGGCTCGGACGCGCCCGACACGGCGCGCTTCGAGGTGGGCTTCTTCTTCAGCGCCGCCGAGCTGGCCGCGCTCAAGCGCTGACAGACAAGGAGGCGGCCATGATCGTCGGTGTTGCCAGAGAGACCCTGCCGGGGGAGAAGCGAGTGGCGCTGGTGCCCGGCGCGCTGGCTCCCCTCATCAAGGCGGGCGCCACCATCCAGATCGAGGCGGGAGCCGGCGAGGCGGCCGGCTACCCGGATGCCGAGTTCAGCGACAAGGGCGCGACAATCGTGCCCGACCGGCGCTCCCTTTTCAGCCAGGCCGACGTCCTGGCCCAGGTGAACACCTTCGGCAACAACCCGGAGGCCGGGCGCGGCGACCTGATGCTGCTGCGCCAGGGCCAGGTGGTGATCGGCATGGCCGATCCGCTGGGCGCGCCGGAGCGGACCCGCGAGCTGGCCCAGCGCGGTGTGACCGCGTTCGGCCTCGAGCTGATGCCGCGCATCACGCGCGCCCAGAGCATGGACGTGCTGTCGTCGATGGCGTCGATCGCCGGCTACAAGGCGGTGCTGATCGCCGCCATGGAGCTGCCGCGCATCTTCCCGATGATGATGACGGCGGCCGGCACGCTCAAGCCGGGCCGCGTGCTGGTCATGGGCGTGGGCGTGGCCGGGCTGCAGGCGATCGCGACCGCCAAGCGGCTGGGCGCGGTGGTGTCGGCGTACGACGTGCGCCCGGCGGTCAAGGAGCAGGTGCAGAGCCTCGGGGCCAGGTTCGTCGACCTCGGGCTCGACACGGCCGGCGCCGAGGACAAGGGCGGCTACGCCAAGGAGCAGAGCGAGGACTTCCTGCGCCGCCAGCGCGAGGCGATGACGAAGGTCGTGGGCGACTCGGACGTCGTCATCACCACCGCGGCCATCCCGGGCAAGCGCTCGCCGATCCTGGTCACCGCCGACATGGTCAAGGCGATGGCGCCCGGCTCGGTGATCGTGGATCTCGGCGCCGAGCGCGGCGGCAACTGCGAGCTGACCCAGGGCGGCAAGACCATCGTCGCCCAGGGCGTGACCATCGTCGGTCCGCTCAACCTGGCCACCACGGTGCCGTATCACGCGAGCCAGATGTACGCGAAGAACCTGGCCACGTTCCTCCAGCACCTGATCGACAAGGAGGGCAAGCTGGTGGTGAACACGGCCGACGAGATCACCAGCGGCACCCTGCTCTGCCAGGGCGGCGACGTCGTGCACCCGCGCCTGCGCGAGATGCTCGGCCTGCCGGCGCTGTCGGCCCAGCCGGCCAAGGCGGCGGGCTAGCAGTAGCCGCGTGGTTTACACGCCAAGTCGCCAAGTTGGCCAAGGGGCCGCGCGTTTCGGCCGCCAGCTCGCCCGCCCGGTGTCACCGACGGTCGGGTCGGCGATCCGGAAGGCGGGCGATCTGGCGGCCGAAACGCGCGGCCGACTTGGCGGACTTGGCGGCTTGGCGTTTAAACCACGCGGCTATTCGAACCAGATCTCGAGCTGGTAACCGTCCGGGTCGGCCACGTAGGCGAAGGGGAAGCCGGGCGAGTGCTCGCCGCGCTCGAGCAGCCGGCCGCCGGCGCGGACCGCGGCGTCGACGGCGGCGTCGATGTCGTTGGGCGCGATCAGGCGGAAGCCGAAGTGGCCGATGCCGCCGACGCGGCCGGCGCCGTCCGGATCGCGCACGAAGGCGAGGATGTCGTGCCCCGGGCCCCTTGCCTGGATGCAGGTCTGATCCCGGTAGTACTCCTGCGCGCCGAACACCTCGTTGTAGAAGCGCATCGACCGCTCCGGATCGAGAACGGCGAGGCTGATGTGAGTGAGGCCGTACGTCTTGACCATTTCCCTCCCTCCCTTCGTCCCAGTGCTTGCCCTGCTCAGCCCGGCACCAGCGGCAGCCGGGCGCGCGCGGGCACCTCGGCCGCGCCGCCGCGGTTGGCCAGCTGCCCGCACGCCGCGTCGATGTCGTCGCCGCGCGGCGTGCGCAGATACGCGGCCAGGCCGAGCTGCTTGACCCGGTTCTGGAAGCTCTCGATCGCCTCGGGCGACGGCCGCGCGAACGGCGCGCCCGGATGCGGGTTCCACGGGATGAGGTTGACCTTGCAGCGCAGCGGGCGCAGCAGCCGGGCCAGGCGCTCGGCGTCCTCCATCGAGTCGTTGACCCCGGCGAGCAGCACGTACTCGAACGTGATGCGCCGCCGGCGCTCGAGCGGGAACGCCTGCAGCGCGCCGAGCAGCCGCGCGATGGGCCACTTCTTGTTGACCGGCATGAGCCGGTCGCGCACCTCGTCGCTCGACGCGTTGAGCGAAACGGCCAGGTTGGGCCGCAGCGCCTCGCGCCCGAGCCGCTCGATGCCCGGGACCAGCCCGACGGTCGAGACCGTGATGCGCCGCTGGGACAGATTCGCGCCCAGCTCGTGGGTCAGGATGGCGATCGACTTCATCACCGCCTGGTAGTTGTGCAGCGGCTCGCCCATCCCCATGTAGACGAGGTTGGTGATGCGCCGCCCCGGGTCTTCCACGGCGAGCATGCGCCTGGGCCCGGTACACCTGATCGGCGATCTCGCCGGCGTCCAGGTGGCGGATGAGGCCCAGCTTGGCGGTGGCGCAGAACTGACAGTCGAGGGCGCAGCCGACCTGCGAGGAGATGCACTGGGTCAGCTTGTCGCCGTCCGGGATGAGCACGCTCTCGATGGCGCGGCCGTCGCGCGTGCGCAGCCGCATCTTGCGCGTCCCGTCGGCCGAGCGCTGCACCTCGTCCACTTCGAGGGTGCCGATGCGCACCCGCTCCTCCAGCCGCGCGCGCAGCCCGCGCGACACATCGGTCATCTGATCGAACGCCGTCGCCCCGCGCCCGTGCACCCAGCGCCAGATCTGCTCCCCGCGGTAGCGCGGCTCGCCCAGCTCCTCCTGCGCGAACGCGACCGCCTCGTCGAGCGTGAGCGAGCGCAAGTCGGGCAGCGAGGACACCGGGGGGCTAACTACCATGAGGCAGCGGCCCTGGCCAGAGCACAAAACAAACAGTGAACAGGTGACAGGCGACAGGGAACAGGGAACATGAAACCGACGCCTCCACGAGGTCTGGCCGCGACAGGGCGACACGTTCCCTGGTCCCTGTTCCCTGTCGCCTGTCACCTGTTCACTGTTTGTTTTGCCGCGCAGCTTCGGCGCCCATCTCGCGGCGTCCCGAGGTTTGTCGGTCCCGGCTGCTATGAGACCCACATGCGTATCTACCTCGTCGGCAGCCACGCCACCGGCAAGACGACGCTCTGCCGCTACATCAGCCGGCGCTACGGGCTGCCGATGATCACCGAGGTTGCGCGGGCGGTGCTTGCCGAGATGGAGGCGTCGTTCGATGCGCTGCGCACGGACATGGGCCTGGTGGCCGAGTACCAGACGCAGGTGTTCGCGCGGCAGGTCGCCGTCGAGAAGCTGCACCGCGGGCGGTTCGTGAGCGACCGGGCGTTCGACAACCTGGCCTACGCGGCGGAGCACACGACCATCGCGGCCGACCTGCTGGCCAGCCCGCGCTTCGCCGAGTACATGAAGTGGGTCTCGGAGGGCGTGGTGTTCTTCCTGCGCCCGCACCAGTCGCTCCTGCGCGAGGACGGGGTGCGCGCCGGCGTCTCATGGGACTCGGTGCTGCGCATCGACGGCATGATCAAGCTGTTGCTCGAGCAGCACCGCCTGTCCTACCTGCCGCTCGAGTCGGTGTCGATGCAGGAGAGGGTGCGCGCGGTCGAGTTCGTGCTTGCCCGCTGCGGGGTGGAGGCGGTGCGCGGCGCGCGCCCGCAGGCCCAGGCGGCGGCCGAGCCGGGCGAGCCGGCCGAGGCACATGCGGCCGGCGAGAACGGGCACGACGTCGCCCGCAGCCTGGCGCTCGAGTTCATCTCCACTCTCGGCAACTGAGCCCCTCGCGGATCCCGATCGCGGCGGCCGGCCAGCTTTCGTGCGGCCGTGGTCCCGTGGTAACGTCGCGTGGGCCATCAGCTCTGTAAGAGAGGGGAACGGCTCATTTTTTCCTGGGCGCTCACATGAGCGACGACTACACGCCGACCACGCGCCAGCCGCTCGCGGCCGCCGGCGCCAAGCTCGAGGCGTTCCGCGCCGAGCCAGAGTCAGCGGAGCTCTACGACGAGCTCCGCGACCTGCTGCGTCAGACAAACGAGATGGCGCAGCTGGCCGAGATCGCCGAGCTGCACGCGACGCACATCGATGATCCGGCGCGCTCCGCCGCCCTCTACGCCGAGGCCGGCGCGGCCCGGCTGCGCATGGGCGAGAGCGAGCCGGGCGAGGCCGATCTGCGCGAGGCGCTGACCCGCGACCCGCTCAACGAGCAGGCCGGCACGCGCCTCGTCGAGCACCTCATCGCCCTGGGTCGCTTCGCCGAGGCGGCCGCGGTGCTCGAGGCCGAGATCGCGGCGCTCGACGCGGCCAGCGGACCGGAGAGCGACGAGGGCGATGCCGACGACGGCGAGCACGCGGGAGGCAACGGCGAGTCGGCCGGTGACCAGCTGACCGGCCGGCGCGCCCAGCGCCACCGCCAGGTCGCCGCGCTGTGGGACGGCCGGCTCGGCCGCCTCGACCGCGCGCTGCACCACTGGCAGAAGGCGTGGCAGCTCGAGCCGCTGCGCACCGAGGCGCTGGAGGCGGCGCGCGCCATCTACGCGTCGCTCGGCAAGCACAAGATGGTGGCCCAGCTCTACGAGGCGGAGCTGGAGATCCTGGGCGACGGCGGCGCGCCGCAGCGCCGCGCCCAGCTCGAGCTCCAGCTCGGCCGCATGCTGCACCGCCACGGCGAATCCACGCAGGCGGCCGCGCACCTGGAGCGCGCGCTGACCGACGATCCGGACTCGGAGGAGGCGCGCGAGACTCTCGCCGAGATCTACGCCGCCCCCGGGGCCGTCCTGGCCGACGGGCAGACAGCGCACCGCCGCGCCGGCGCCCTGTTCGTCGACCTCGGCCAGGTCCGCCTGCTCGAGGGGGACACCGACGGGGCGATCGTCTTCCTGCGCCGCGCCCTCGGCGTCGACGCGTTCTCGCGGCCGGCCATCGAGGCGCTCGAGCGCGCGCTGCCGGCCGTCGACGGCTGGGACGAGCTCGATCGGCTGTACCGCCAGGCGCTGACCTCGGCCCAGGACGACGACGAGCGCCGCGCGCTCCTGCGCAAGCGGGCCGATCTGGCCGAGCATCGCCTGGGCGACCGCGAGGAGCTCAAGCGCTGCCTCGAGCAGCTGGCCGCGCTCGATCCGCCCGGCAACGAGCACTGCGACCGGCTGCGCGAGCTCTACAGCGAGGACGAGGACTGGCAGCTCCTGTCGGCGCTGCTCGAGACCCAGATCGATCTGCTGGAGCAGGCGCCATCGCCGGACGATCCGACCGAGACCGGAGGCCTGGCCCCCGGGCCCGCGCGCCAGGTGCGCGAGCTGCTCGACCTGGCCACCTTGACCCGCGAGCGGCTGGGTGACCGCGACCGCGCCGCCGAGCTCCTGCACCGCGCGCTCACCATCGATCCGCGCAACGAGGAGGCGCTGACCCGCTACGGCGACCACTTCCGCGAGCGGCGCGACTGGCGCGGCCTGGCCGACCTCAACGAGTTCGCCATCGAGAACCTGCGCGAGGCCGGCGCGCAGCCGGCCGATCTGGTGCGCCGGCTCGAGGAGCTGGCCCACCTGGCCGAGCTGCGCCTGGGCGACATCGACCGCGCCATCACCACCTGGCGCCGGGTCGAGGAGCTCGACCCGCACAACCCGCGCGCCATCGAGTCGCTGCGCCGCCTGCTGTCGCGCGCGAAGATGTGGGAGTCGCTGGTCGGCATGCTGGAGCAGGAGGCCAAGGCGGCGGCCTCGCCGGAGGCGCGGGCCGAGGCCCTGCGCCGCATCGCCCAGGTCTACCGCGATCGCCAGGTCAACCCGCGCCGCGCCATCCAGCTGTACGAGGAGATCGTGGCGCTGCTGTCGCGCGACGAGCCGGCCCTCAAGGCGCTGGCCGAGCTGTACGAGCGCGAGGGAGACGACACCGGGCTGGCCGGCACGATCCGGCGCCAGCTCGACATCGACGCCGAGAAGGTCACGGCCGAGCTGGAGCGCGACGGCAAGCGCGTGGCCAGCGCGCGCGAGTGGCCGGTGGCGCGGCGGGTCGAGCGCCTCACCGCGCTGCGCCGCCTGGCCGGCATGTACGAGCAGCGCCTGGCCGACGTCGACGGCGTCGTCTTCGCATGCACCGGCGTGCTGGAGATCCTGCCCGGCGACCGCGACGCGCTCGAGCGCATGGAGCGCGTGCTCGACAAGGCCGGCGACGCCGTCCGCCTCGAGCAGACCCTCGAGTACCACGCCAGCTCCGCCACCGGCCCGGCCGAGAAGGCAAAGGTGCTGCGCCGGCTGGCCCGCCTGGCCCAGGAGCGCGGCGACGAGGTCACCGCCATCGAGCGCTGGGAGCAGGTGCTCAAGGCGGTGCCGTCCGACGTCGACGCGCTGGGCTCGCTGGCCGATCTGTACGAGCGGCACAGCCGCTGGGGCGAGCTGGCCGTGGTGCTCGAGCGCAGCCTGATGACCCAGAAGCGGCCGGAGCCGGGCAGCGCGGCGGCGGCCAAGCGCGCCGCCGAGCTCAAGCGCTACGCCCGCGTCGTCGACGACAAGCTGGGCGACGCGCCGCGCGCCACCCGGGCCTGGCGCAAGCTGCTCGAGATCCTGGGCCGCGACCGCGACGCCCTCGACGCGCTGGCCCGGCTGCACGAGCAGCAGGGGCAGTGGCGCGAGCTGGCCGAGATCCTCGAGAAGCAGGCGCCGGTCTACCGCGAGGAGGACCCGCACAAGGCGGCCGAGGTGGCGCTGCGGCGGGCGCGCCTGCTCGAGGAGCGGCTGGGCGCGCCGGCCGACGCCGCCCGCGCGCTCGAGGAGCTCATCCGCGAGCTCAACCCGGCCCACATGACGGCCCACCAGTCGCTGCGCCGGCTGTACGAGGCGCGCGGCGACTTCGAGGCCGCGGTGCGCATCGCCGAGCGCGAGCTCTACTTGACCGAGGAGCCGCAGCGCAAGATCGCCCGCGGGCTGGAGATCGGGCTTCTGTGCCGCGACCGGCTGGGCGACGGCAACCGCGCGCTGGCCGCGTTCGAGCGCGTGCTGGCCCTGGCCCCGGATCAGGAGGAGGCGCTGGGCGCCGCCGCCGAGCTGTACGGCCAGACCGGCGACTGGACGCGCCACGTGCAGGCGCTCGAGCGCCGCATCGGCTCGGCGCGCGACTCGCGCGACGTGCGCGCGCTCATGCAGCGCATCGCCCAGGCCACCGCCGAGCGGCTCGGCGATCACCGGGCCGCCTTCTCCTGGTACCGGCGCGCCCACGAGCAGGTGCCGGACGCCACCACCATGGCCGACCTGCGCCGCGCGGCCGAGGCCTACGGCCTGTGGCGCGAGCTGGCCGCTGTGTACGAGGACGAGCGCACCCGCCTGGCCCCCTCCCCGGCCGAGCCGCCGACGGGAGACCTGGCGTCGAGCTACGTGGCCACCTGCCGCGAGCTGGCCGCGCTGGCCGAGCGGCGGCTGGGCGATCCGCGCCGCGCGCTCGACGCCGTGCGCGACGCCCTGCGCGTGCACCCGGACAGCGAGGAGCTGCTCGTCGAGGCCGAGCGCATCGCCACCGAGGCCGGCCAGGCCGATCTGTGGGGGCGCGTGCTCGAGTGCCTCGACATGCCGCTGGCCGTCGCCGACCGGGCCGGGCGGGTCGAGCTCCTGGCCCGGCGCGCGCGCCTGCGCGAGGAGCGCATGGACGACGCGGCCGGCGCCGCCACCGAGCTTCTGACCGCGTTCTCGTGGGCGCCGGATCGCGAGGATCTGCAGCGGTCGATCGAGGCGCTGGCCGAGCGCAGCGGCGAGTGGAGCGACATGCTGGCGGTGCTGGCGGCGCTGTTCGAGCGCGCGCCCACCCTCGAGGCGCGCGTGCAGTGCCTGCGCCGCAACGCGACGATCCTGGAGGACAAGGTCGGCAACCGGGTGCGGGCGTTCCGCGCCCACCTGGCCGCGTTCCTGCTCGCGCCCGAGGACGGCGACACGGTGGCGCACCTGTGGCGGCTGGCCCGCGAGATCGGCCGCTACGAGGAGGCGGACCGCACCGCGCAGCCGGAGCCGCCGGCGGCGCACGTCGAGCCGCTGGAGCCGCCGCGCCGGCGTCCGCGCAAGACCGGCGAGCTTCGCATCGAGGCCACCACGCCGGCGCGCTCCGACGCGACCCAGGAGCTGACGATGAACGATCTGGTCGAGGCGGACGTCCTGCCCCACCGAGATCGAGTCGACGCGGCCCGAGCGCAGCGACCGCACCATGCCGCTCGAGATGGACGACCTGCTCGAGCTCCGTCGCCACGGCTCCGAGATGGAGGTCGATCCGACCATGGAGCTGCGGCCCGAGGATCTGATCGAGGCGCTGGGCGCACGCTCGTCGCGGCCTCCTCCGCCGCCGCGCGCCGCCCGCCCGGGTGCGCGCGGCAAGGGACCGCCGCCGCCCCCCCCGCGCGCGCCGCAGATCAAGCGCCAGGCCGGCCCGCTCGGCCGCATGGTCATGCCGACCGGCGGCATGGCGCGCCGCTCGCCCTCGCTGCCGGGCGTGGCCACGACCATCCTGGCGGTGCCGCTGCGCGCCTACGAGTCGCCGTGGGAGGAGCTGGCCACCGCGTACGAGATCCTGCCGGCGCGCGATCCGGCGGCCAAGCTGCGCTGGCAGTTCCGCGCCGCCGAGGTGTGGGAGACCGGCGCCGGCGAGATCGGGCGCGCGTTCGACGTCCTGGCGCGGGCGGTCGTGGCGGCGCCGGAGGACGCCGAGCTGCGCGCGCGCCTGCACCGGCTGGCCGCCGATCACGGCGAGTGGGACCGGCTGGCCGATCTGTACGAGGCGGCCGCCGAGGCGGCCGGCACCGTGCAGCGCGCCGCCGATCTGCTGATGGAGGTGGCCGAGATCCGCTCGCAGCAGGGGCGCACGCGCGACACCGAGCTGCTCTACCGCCGCGTGCTCGGCATGCGGCCGGACGATCCGGCGGCGCGCGAGCGGCTCGAGGCGCTGTACCGCGCCGACGGGCGCTGGGTCGACCTGGCCGCGTCGCTCGAGGAGCGAACCGATCCGCGCCTGGGCGCCACCATGCCGCTGGCCGAGCGGCCGGCGCTCCTGCGCGAGCTGGCCGCGCTGTACGCCGACAAGCTGTCGCGGCCGCACGACGCCATCGACGCGCTGGTGCGCCTGCGCGAGCTGGCCGCCGACGACGTCGAGGTGCTCGATCAGCTGGCCGGGCTGTACGGCGAGATCGGGCGCTGGAGCAAGGTCATCGAGGTGCTGCACAAGATCGGCGAGGCGGCCGAGGGGACGCCGACGGCGCGCGAGGCGCTGCGCCGCATCGGCCACATCTACCAGGTCGAGCTGGAGCTGCCGGATCGCGCCATCGACGCCTACGCCCAGCTGGTCGCCCAGTGGCCCAACGACGTCCTGGCCTACGCCGCCCTCGACGGGCTGTACGAGGAGCACGCGCGCTGGAAGCAGCTCGACGAGGTGCTGAGCCGGCGCGCGGCGCTGACCGACGACCTGAACGAGCGGGTGGCGCTGCTGCGCCGTCGAGCGCGGGTGCTGCTCGGCCTGGCTGCAGTCGCCGGAGGAGGCGGCCTCGGCGCTGCGCCAGGCGCGCACCATCCGGCCCGACGACGGCGAGCTGGCCGACGAGCTGGTCAACGCGCTGGTGGTGGCCGACCGCGCGCGCGAGGCGGCCGCGCTGCTCGAGGGGCGCATCGCGGCGCTGCGCGGCTCGAGCGCCAGCGCCGGCGACGTGGCGGCGCTGCTCATCCGGCTGGCCACCCTGCGCTCCGACGAGCTGCGCGACGCCGACGGCGCGCGCCAGGCGCTGTCCGAGGCCACCCGGCTGGTCCCGGACCACCCGACGGCGCTCAAGAGCATGGCCCGCCTGGCCACGGCGCAGAAGGACCCGCGCACCTACGCCGAGGCGCGCATGCGCGAGGCCGACGTGCTGGCCGACGTGGACGCGAAGGTCGAGGCGCTGATGGACGCCGGCGCCACCTTGCGCGATCAGTGCAGCGACGTCGAGGGGGCGCGCGTCGCGTTCGAGAAGGTGCTCGAGCTGCGCCCGTACCAGGCCGAGGCGACCTGGGCGCTGGCCGGGCTGGTCGAGCAGTCCGGCGACCTGGACAAGGCGATGAAGGTGCTCGAGGCGCGCCTGGAGAACGCGTCGCTCGAGCAGCTGGAGCGGGCCCAGGTGCTCACCCAGCTGGCCGCGCTGTCGCGCCAGGTCGGGGTCAACGCCGCGGCCGAGAAGCGGCTCGACGAGGCGCTTGCTCGTGCTGCCCGACCACCTGCCGGCGGTGCTGGCGCGCGCAGATCTACTGGCCCAGGGGAAGCACTGGAACCGGCTCATCGACTTCATCGAGGAGGCGATGCCGCGCCTGGCCGACAAGCCGCCGGAGACCCGGGCCGAGCTCCTGCGCCGCAAGGCGGTCGGCTTCGAGGGGCTGGAGGCGTCCGACGAGGCCTACGAGACGCTCATCGAGGCGGACAAGCTCCACCGCGGCAACTTGCTGGTCAAGCTGGCCCTGGGCAACAACCGCTACCACGCGCGCCGCTGGCGCGAGGCCGCCCTGCACCTGAGCGCGCTGGCCGAGCACCCGATGGCCGAGGTCTATCCGACCGAGGTGGCCGAGGGCCTCTACCACGCGGCGCTGGCCGAGATCCGCTCGATGCGGCCGGAGAAGGCCGAGGCGCTGTACGAGCGCGCCGTCGCGCTCAAGCCGAACTACGCCCCGCCGCTGCACGCGCTGGCCGAGATGGCGATGGAGAAGGGCGACTCCCACCGCGCCGCGGATCTGCTGACCCGCCAGGCGGCCGCCACCGAGGACCCGGCCGAGCGCGTGCGGCTGTTCGAGGCGCTGGGCGACATGGCGCTGATGACCCTGTCGGACGAGGCGCGCGCGGTGCAGTGCTACCAGGCCGCGGTCAACGCGGCGGTGCCGCTCGAGTCGCGCCACGTGCCGCTGCTCGAGAAGCTGCTCGAGCGCCAGGACCTGGCCGGCGACCACGCCGGGGCGGCGCGCACCGCCGAGCTGATGGCCTCGTTCGCCGCCGAGCCGGAGGCGCGCGCCGCCCGCCTCAAGGCCGCCGCCGAGAACTACCTGGCCGCCGGCGAGCGCGCCCGGGCCCGCACCGCGGCCGAGCGCGCGCTGATCGCCGACCCCTACGACCTGGACGTCATCACCATCGCGTCGGAGCTGACCATGGCCGACGGCGACCACGAGGCGACCGCGGCCATGCTGGGGCGCGCGCTGCAGGCCCGCGAGGTGGTCGAGCTGCAGGCCGGCGAGGTGACCGCGCCGCGGCTGTCGCTGCTGTGGAGCCGGCTGGGCGACGCGCGCCAGCAGCGCGGCGATCGCAAGGGGGCGGTGGCCGCCTTCCAGCAGGCCATCCAGCTGGCGCTCGAGTCGGACGGGGCCATGCACGCGCGCCGCGCGCTGCTGGCGCTGTGGCGCGACGAGGCGGAGCGGCGCGACGACGTCATCGAGCTGCATCGCGTGCTCGCAGCCGACACGCTCGACGCGGCCGATGTGTACGGCTACGCGCAGGCGCTGTGCCGGGCCGGAAACGCCGACGGCGGCCGCGCGCTGCTCGAGCTGGTCGCCGCCATGGGGCAGCCGCTGTCGAACGACGACGTGAAGTTCCTGGCCGTGCATCCGGCGCGGGTCATGGCCGAGGACGATCCGTATCGCGGCACCGTCGACGGCGACGCGCGCGCCGAGCTCATCGCCGACGACGACGACCAGCCGATGGCCGCGGTGCTGACGACGCTGTGGGAGGCGGCGCCGCTCTTGTGGGCCGACGTGGTCGAGGCCCAGGCGCGCATGGGCATGAGCGGGGCGCACAAGGTGCCGGCCGCCAGCGACCTGCCGGCCGCCACGATCTACACGCGCATCGCGCGCGCCCTCGACGCGCCGGCCACGGTGCTCTACGTGACCGAGCAGAGCGACGCGCCCGACGTCACCGTGCTGTGCGTGGCGCCGCCGGCGGTGGTGCTCGGCCCGCGCCTGCACGGACACGGCGACGCGGTGTCGGATCTCGAGCTGCGCTTCCAGCTGGCCCGCGCCGCCGAGCTGGCCCGGCCCGAGCGCATCGCCGCCGTCGGGCTGCCGCCGGATCACCTGGCCGCGCTGTGCGCGAGCCTGGTCCGCCTGTTCGGCCGCGGCCGCCACCGGGTCCGGCACCTGGCGCGAGGAGGACGAGTTCCTGCGCAAGAGCCTGCCGGTCAAGGTGCGCACGCAGCTGGAGAAGCTGCTCGTCTCATGCCCGTCCGCGCGACCTCGACGTGGAGCGCTACCGCCAGGCCTGCCTGCGCGCGGCCGACCGCGCCGGCCTGCTTGTATGCGGCGACATCGACACCGCGCTGCGCCTGGGCGGCGTGCCCGGCCCGGGCGGCGCGCGCCAGGTGCGCCACCTGCACGAGATGGCCCTGCGCCGCGGCTACCTGGGCGCGCGGGTCCGGCTGGGCGTCGGGGCGACCAAGTAGAGACTGGACCGCGAAAGCGCGAAGGACGCGAAAAACCAAAAGATCCACTCTTCGCGCTCCTCGCGTCTTCGCGGCTCGACACAGACGCTGTAACGTCCGACGAGATGTATCTGGGGCGCGTCAAGGGCACGGTCGTGGCGGAGCGCATCGCCGCCGGCATGGAGGGGATGAAGCTCCTCCTGGTCCAGCCGCTCGACGATCAGATGGCCGACACCGGCGCTCTACAAGTTGCCGTCAACGTGGTCCAGGCCGGGCCCGAGGACCTCGTCTACCTGGTCGGCTCGCGCGAGGCCGCGCTGGCCTGCGATCCGTTCTTCGTGCCTGTCAACGCCGCCATCGTCGGCATCGTGGACCAGGTGTACGCGCCCGAGCGGCCGGTGAAGGGGTCGCGCTGATGCGGCTTTGCCGCGTGCTCGGCAACGTGGTGGCGACCGTCAAGCACCCGGTCTACATCGGCCACAAGCTGCTCATCGTGCAGCAGGTCGACGGCGAGGGGCGCGACGTCGGCTCGAGCTTCCTGGCGGTCGACACGGTGCAGGCCGGACCGGGCGACCAGGTGCTGGTCATGAGCGAGGGCAACGGCGTGCGCCAGAATCTTGCAGCATAGGCGACCGCGTGCCAATCCGCTCGCTCATCGTCGGCATCGTCAACCGGGTGGACACGTGAGCCGCGCGGCGGCAGAGCGCGGCATCCGCGCCCGCGTGGCCGAGACCGCCCAGGCGCTGCACCGGCGCGGCTGGGTGGCCAACCACGACGGCAACGTGAGCGCGCGCCTGGGCCCGGATCGCTTCCTTGTCACGCCGACCGCCACCTCCAAGGCAGCCGTGGAGGAGCGCGGCCTGCTCGAGGTGGACGGCAGCGGCAAGCGCGTGGCCGGCAGCGGGCGCCCGTTCGGCGAGATGGGGCTGCACCTGGCCGTCTACGCCGCGCGCCCGGACGTGGCCGCCTTCGTCCACGCGCACCCGCCCTACGCGACCGCGCTGGCCTGCAGCGGCGCGCGCCTGCTCGAGCGGCCGTTCATCGCCGAGGCGGTGGTGTCGCTCGGGCGGAGCATTCCGACGGCGCCGTTCGCGCCGCCCGGCCCGGCCGCGGCCGAGGCCCTGGCCCGCCTGGCCCGCGACCACGACGCGGTGCTGGCCGCCAACCACGGCGCCTTCGCGTGGGGCGCGGATCTCGAGATCGCCTACCTGCGCCTCGAGCTGGTCGAGCACCTGGCCCGCATCGCCACCCTGGCCCAGGCCACCGGCGGCGTGACGTACCTGCCCGACGAGGCCCTCCCCGCCCTGCTGCAGGCGCGAGCCCGCGCTGGACTGGGCGCGGCCGCCGATCGCGCCGCCGATCCGGCGGGCGACCCGGCCCAGGCGAAGCCGGTCGTGGCCTGCGCGCCGGCTCCGCACTCGTCGACACCGACAATCTCGCCCGGCCGCCAGCGCTCCGAGGTCGCCGCGCTCATCCGCGAAGAGATCGTGCGCGCTCTGCGCGAGCGATAGCCGCGGCCGTCGGATCGAACCGCCGAGACGCTCCTCCCGCGTCTTCGTCGCTTTTTCTGATCCGGCGGTTACGTCGCGCGGACCGGACGTGTGGGTCCGCGACGCTCAGCACCCGACATGGCGCGGTGCATTGTTCATGCTCGCATCACTTTTGCGTCTCGCGCATTGAAGCAACCACATGAAGGCGGTTTATTAGCTGCGTTTCTTTTCCAGCGAAAAGCCTTCTCCCTCGTCCGTGCGGAGGAACCAGATGAAGCCTTGGAGACAGAAATCTGACCGCCTACCTGCGCTGCTGTTAGCTGTCGCGCTCATCCCCGCCTGCGCCGGCGATCCACCGTTCGAGGTGGACCCGAACCGGAGCGACGAGGGACGCGTGGAGCTGGGCACGAGCAGCCTGGCCGAGCGCGACTACGACGCGCGCGCGCGCCTCAACGCCGGACTCGCCGTCGACGAGTCGGCCGCGAGGAGCCGCCTGACCGGCCGCTTCGCCAGCAACGACATCGCCGCCAGCTTCGATCCCGCCACCGGCGTGACCCGCACGCTGATGTCGCGGACCTCGTTCCTCACCGACGCCAGGGCGGGCAGCCCCGAGGCGATCGCCCAGACTTCGCCGGCGCCAACAGCGGCCTGCTCGGCCTTGCCGCGCAGGACCTGGCCGGCATGGAGCTGACCGACTCGGTCTACTCGAGCCAGACCGGCGTCACGCACCTCTACTACAACCAGCGCCACCTGGGCATGCCGGTCTACAACGCTCAGCTGCAGTTCAACGTCGCCAAGGACGGCCGCATCCTGAGCATCAACAACTCGTTCGTCCCGGGCATCGCCGCGCTGGCCAGGACCAAGACGCCGACCTTGCGCCCGGAGGACGCGGTGCTGAGCGCGGCCGGCAACCTGAGCCTCTCGCTGGCGGCGCGGCCGGAGTCGGTGTCGGCCATCGCGCGCGGCGATCGCACGCTGATCGACGCGCCGGAGCTGTCCAGGGAGCTCATCCTCACCCAGCTGATGTGGCTGCCGATCAACGGCAAGCAGGTCGCGCTGGTGTGGCGCTTCCAGGTCGACACCCTCGACGGCAACCACCTGTTCGACTACACGGTCGACGCCGACAACGGCGCCGTGTGGACCCGCTTCGACATGACCGACTCGGACAGCTACCGCGCTTACAAGGAGCCGATCGAGAGCGCCAACCACTCCAGCCCGCCGCAGCCGGCCGATGGCCGCGTCGTCATCGCGGACCCGGCTGACCCGACCGCCTCGCCGCTGGGCTGGCACAGCGACGGCACCACCAACTTCACCATCCACCGCGGCAACAACGTCCACGCCTACGACGACCGCGACGCCAACAACCAGCCGCCCGCCACCCAGCCGGACTGCGGCGCCTCGCTCAACTGCGACTTCCCGATCAACTTCGCGGCCGCCCCGTCAACCTACACGCCGGCGGCGATCAGCAACCTGTTCTACTGGAACAACCTGATCCACGACGTGACGTACCAGTACGGCTTCGACGAGGTGGGCGGCAACTTCCAGATCAACAACTTCGGCAACGGCGGCGCCGGCAACGACGCGGTCCGCGCCGAGGCGCAGGACGGCGCCGGCACCAACAACGCCAACTTCTCCACCCCGGCCGACGGCTCGCCGCCGCGCATGCAGATGTTCGAGTGGACGCTCACCAACCCGCGCCGCGACGGCGACGTCGACAACGGCATCATCGTGCACGAGTACGGCCACGGCATCTCGAACCGCCTGGTCGGCGGTCCGTGCCAACGTGAACTGCCTCAACAACCTGCAGCAGGGCGGCGAGGGCTGGAGCGACTGGTTCGGCCTGTGGCTCACCGCCGAGCCGGGCGACGCCGGCACCGACGCGCGCGGCATCGGCACCTACGCGCTGGGCGAGCCGGTCACCGGCCCCGGCATCCGCACCCAGCAGTACAGCACCGACCCGGAGATCAACGACCACACCTACGAGAGCATCCAGGGCATGGCCATCCCGCACGGCGTGGGCGAGGTCTGGGCCCAGGCCATCTGGGAGGTCTACTGGGCGCTCGTCGACCAGCACGGCTTCGACCCGGACATCTACAACGCGGCCGGCAACGCGGGCAACCAGCGCGCCATGCTGTACGTCATCGAGGGCCTCAAGAACACCGCCTGCTCGCCTGCCTTCACCGACGCCCGGGACGGCATCATCGCCGCCGCCACCTCGGCCCACGGCGGTGAGGACGTCTGCCTCATCTGGGAGGCCTTCGCCGGGCTTCGGTCTCGGCACCGACGCGGTGAGCGGCGGCCCGAACAGCACCAACCCGACCAACGGCTTCTCGATCCCGGCCGAGTGCGAGTGCAGCCCGCAGCCGGTGGCCGACGCGGGTCCGGACCAGGTCATCTGCGCCGGCGACTCGGCGAGCCTCGGCACGCCCGCGGCGCCCGGGCAACAGCTACAGCTGGGCCCCGGGCGGCGAGACGACGGCCGAGATCACGGTGACCCCGGCCGCGACCACGACCTACACGGTGACCGCGTCCACCTCGTGCGGCACCGCCAGCGACTCGGTGACCGTCACCGTCGACGATGGCAACGGCGGCGGCTTCCTCGACGACTTCGAGACCGGCGCGGCCGGCTGGACCGCGTACCGGGCTGTGGCACCTGGCCAACAACTCGGCCTGCGCGTCGCCCGGTTACTCGTCGGCGACGCACGCGTTCTACTACGGCCGCGACGCCACCTGTAACTACAACACCGGCGCCGCCAACACCGGTGACCTGACCTCGCCGACCATCCCGGGCATCACGCCCGCCTCGGTGCTGTCGTTCGACTTCTTCCGCCGGGTGGAGCGCTTCAACGGCGCGTTCGACCGCACCCAGGTCAACGTCATCCGCTCGAACGGCACCGCGGTCAACGTCTTCAACCTGGACTCGAGGACGCCGTCGAACCCGCCGTCGTGGCGGTCGAGCGGCGACATCTCGCTGGCCCAGTTCGCCGGTGACACCATCCAGCTGCGCTTCCGCTTCAACAGCGTGGACGGCGTGTCGAACAACTTCGTCGGCTGGCTCATCGACGACGTGTCGGTGACCACCGCGTCGGAGTGCCTGCTGCCGTAAGCGAAGGAACGTGAGAACGGCTCCCCGGCTCGCATGCGCGGCATGCGGGCCGGGGAGGCGTGTAACTCGACTCAGTCGAGCGACTGGTAGACCTGAGACACCAGGTATCCGCTCGGCCCCAGGTTGGTGGCGCTGAGCGACGCGAAGTAGTTGGCCCGCCGGTACTCGGAGCGGGCCTGGCGCAGCGGGCGAGCCGCCAGGTAGGCGGCGGTCTCGTCGCCCGACTTGCGGGTCGGCGCGCCCACCACGCCCTGCAGCGCCGCGCGCGCCGCGGCGAGCCCGGCCGACGCGGCCTCGGCGTCGCGCGAGTAGGTCATCGACAGCATGCCGACCATGACGTCGGCGCTGTCGAAGTCGGCGTAGATGACGCTGCGCGCGCTACCGGCGTCGACGTCGCACTGCAGGCCGCGCTTGTCGCGGCCCGGGCGGCAGGACGTGCCGCGGCGGCCGGCCCAGGCCAGCAGGTCGGCCCGGGTCGTCTTGCCGAGGGCGAACTCACCGGCCGGCCGCGCCGGCGCTGCCACGTCGCCCTTGAGCCGCTGCAGCGCCGCGTGCCGGTTGGCATCGCGCTGCTGCGGCGTCCCCGGCTCGCTTGTCGGCGCCGAACGGACAGCTGGCCCCTTCGCTCCCGCCGGCCATCAGCTGCATGACCAGCGGCGTGTGCAGCGCCGCGACCACCACCGTGGCCGCCGCCGCGGTCGCTCCCGACCACACCAGGACTCTCCGGACCTTGCGCCGCATGGCAGCCTCCTACCGGTTGATGATCGAGTTCTTGAACGCCTCGTCGACGACCGGGGGCGCGAAGCAGTCCTCGATGTCCGCCATGGGGACGCCGTTGTCGACCAGCGCCGGGACCACCACGTTGGCGATGAAGTAGTCGTACTGCTCCGAGGTGATGTTGAGGCCCTCGTGCGCCTTCTCCATGCTCGGACCGGTGTAGTTCTGCGGACCGCCGTAGACCTGGACCAGGAAGTTGGCGAGGTTGGTGGTGAACTCCTGCACCCGCTTCGGGCCCTCGGCCGCGAGGTCCTGGATCGAGGTGCCGACCGCGCTGGTCGGGGCCGCCACGCACTTCTCGATGATCGAGTCGTTGACCGCCAGGAACGCGTTCTGCGCCGTACTTGTCGAACATCTCGGTGGTGCAGGGCGCCGCCGCCGCCCGCGTCGGCCCCGCCGCCGCCGCCGGCATCCACCCCACCGCCACCGCCTGCGTCGGCCGCGCCGCCGCCATCGGTCCGCGTCGTCGTCGCCGCAAGCCGCGGTGGCGCTCGCGAGGGCGAGGGCGAGAGCGCATACAAGGTTAAGCCGCATCGGTATCCTCCTGAGTCAGGGGCTCGAACCCTACACTACGCAGCGCCGGCGCGGCTGGATGTGCCGGCGGCACAGTCTTGCCGGTGGAGCGCGACCGACGTGACCGCGCACCAGGTCCGTCCCCACCCGCTCACCGTCGGCGACGCGGCTGCACGGTCTCGTACTTGCCCATCGTCCGATGGCGCGGATCGTCGAACGACGCCTCGTCGAAACGATCGTCGGCCGACGGAGCGTCTTCGAGCGCCGCCAGGACCGGCGCGGCGCCCAGGGCCAGGAGTCCGGCCGCCGCCGCCAGCCAGATCACGAGCGGCCGCTTCCGCGGGCCGCGCGAGTCGCGCAGCATCTGGTGCCGGTGGGCCGCTCCGCTCGACCATCCCACCTCGTCGCAGATGCGCGCATACCAGCGAGCGACCGGCCCCGGCGTGTCGCGTTCCCCGGTCTCGAGATAGGCAGCGCAGGCGCAGCTGCGGCCGTCACCGCATCCGGCGCCCCGCTCGCCGACTCGCTCGGTGATGCGACGGGACCCGTTCGACAGGTGGCCGAGCCGCACGCTCGCCTCCCGGCCCGCGTCGCGGTCCTCGCCGACCATGAGCGCGCAGGGATAGAGGTTGCCGCCGGTGGCGACGATGATCTGCGGGCGGCTGCCGCTGTCGCGCGACTGCGCCCGCAGCGCGCGCCGGTACCCCGGCATGAACGGGTCGAACCCGGCGCGCTCGCCGCCCAGCCGCCGGGCCAGCATCTCGGTCCCCACCGCCCACAGCTGCTCGGCCAGCTCAGCCCGATCGCTCGCGTCCCAGGGCGCGTCGAGCACCAGATTGGCCCCCACCTGGTCCACCCCCTGGCCCCACAGCCATGCGACCGATCGGTGCAGGTACGGCGCGGTCTGCGGGCTCACGACCATGAGCACGTCGGGGCGGGCGCCGCCGTTGACCAGCGCGCGCAGGCCGCGGTGGCTGGCAGCGAAGCTCGAGCCCCCGCCCGCGCGCGGGCGGTTGAGATCGTGGGCCTCGCGCACGCCGTCGATCGAGACGGTCACGCGCATGCCGCTGGCCCGGACGAAGGCGACCTGCTCGTCGCCTACCAGGGTGCCGTTGGTGGTGCACTGCAGGAGCAGCCGGGCCCCCCTCGCGGCGGCCGCGCGCTGGGCTCGCTCCACGGCGCGCTTCATCGCGTCGAAGCGGATGAACGGCTCGCCGCCGAAGAAGCTGAGCTGCGCCTCGGCCGCCCCGTCGGCGTCGAGCAGGTCCACGGCGGCGTCCAGCGTCGCACCGTCCATGTCGCGCCGGTCGTGCTCACCGGCGCAGCAGTAGCGGCAATCCAGGTTGCACCGGTGAGTGAGGACCACGCAGACATCCATGGCTCCCGCAACAACAGCGGAGCCGGCGCGTCGATTCCCGCGTGCCGGATCTCACTCCTCGGCGGTGAGGACGCTCTCGATGGTCTCGAAGTCGAGCGGCTTGACCAGGTGGTGGTCGAAGCCGGCCTCGGCGGCCGCCTCGCGGTCGCGCTGCTGGCCGAATCCGGTCAGCGCGATCAGCTTCATGGCAGTGTCGCCCAGCGACGCCCGCGCGCGCCGCGCGATCTCGAGCCCGCTCATGTCGGGCAGCCCGAGGTCCACGATGGCCGCGCGCGGCCGGCGCGCGAGCAGCAGCTCGAGCCCCTCGGTGGCGGTGCCGGCGTGGATCACCTCGTGCCCCGCGTTGCGCAGCAGGATGGCCAGCAGCTCGCGGCTGTCGGTGTCGTCGTCGATGAGCAGCACCAGGCGGCGATCGCCTTCCTCGACCGCGACCTCCGGCACCACGGCCGCCTCGACCTGGCTGGCCTGGTCGGCCAGCGGGAGCTCGACCACGAAGCGAGCCCCCTGCCCCTCGCCGTCGCTGAACGCGCGCAGATCGCCGCCGTGGGCCAGGGCGATCGCCTTGGCCAGCGACAGGCCGAGCCCCATGCCGCTGCCCTTGCGCCGCTGGCCCTGGAAGAACGGCTCGAAGATGTAGCTCAGGTTGTCCGGCGTGATGCCGTCGCCGCCGTCCTCGACCGAGACCAGGGCCATCTGGCCGCGCTTCTGGAGCGCGAAGCGCACCTCGCCGCCGCGCGGCGAGTGGTTGATGGCGTTGTTGAGCAGGTTGATCTGCAGCTGCTGCATGCGCCCGATGTCCGCCTCGATCAGGATCGGCTCCCCCTCGACCTGCGAGGTCCAGGTGCACGCCGGCCTGCTCGGCCTGCGGCCGGGCGGCGTCCAGCACGCCGGCCACCGTGTCGCGCAGGTCGAACACCTGGCGCTTGAGCTCGATGCGATCGCGCCGCATGCGCGAGGAGTCGAGCAGGTCCTCGAGCAGGCGCGCCATCTGCTGCACCTGGCGGCGCACCACCTCGCGCGCGGCCGCCTGGTTGTCGTCGGCGATGCCCGGGTCGTCGAGCAGGCGCACCGCGTTGCTCAGCGCCATGAGCGGGTTGCGCAGCTCGTGCGACAGCAGCGCGAGGAACTGCTCGCGCTGGGCGATCGCGCGCTGCACCTGCTCCTCGGCCCGCTTGCGCACCGTGATGTCGCGGCCGATGGTCGCCATGCCGGCCAGCTTTCCGCCCGCGTCCAGCATCGGGCAGGCGCTGAGCTCGATGACGATGCGGCGCCCGTCGCGCGTGACCCGCTGGGTCTCGAGGACGCCCACGTCCTCGCCGCGCGCCAGCCGGGCCAGGATCTCGATCTCCTCCTGGCGGCGGTCCTCCGGCATGAGCAGGCGGGTGTCGACCCCGATCGCGTCCGCCTCCCGGTAGCCGTACAGCTCCTCGGCGCCGCGGTTCCAGGCCACGATGCGCCCCTGCACGTCCTGCGCGACGATGGCGTCGCGCGCCGACCGCACGATGGCGGACAGGCGGCGCGCCTCGGCCTCGGCCCGGCGCAGCGAGCTGATGTCCACGATGGTGAGCACGACCCCGCGCGCGTCGCCCTTCGATCGGTACGGCAGAACGCGGACGTAGAGCTGCTCGCCCTGCGCGGTCTGCACCTCGGCCTCGATCGGCGTGCGCTTGTCCATCACCGTGCGGATCTCGGACAGAAGATGCGGATAGTCGATGTTGTGCGCGAAGTGGTCGAACTTGCGCCCGACGTCCTGGGGCAGGAGGTTGAAGAGCGCCGCCACCCGGGGCGTGAACTTGCGGACGCTCAGCTCCTGATCGAGGAACAGCACGCCGATGTCGGTGCTGTGGAGCAGGTTGTCCATGTCGTCGGTCAGCTCGGTCAGCTGATCGATCTTGCGCTGGTGCTCGACGTTGACCGTGTGGAGCTCCTCGTTGACCGAGTGCAGCTCCTCGTTGGTGCTCTGCAGCTCCTCGTTGGCCGCGACCAGCTCCTCGTTGGTGGCCTGCAGCTCCTCGTTGGAGGTCTCCAGCTCCTCGATGGTGGCCTGTAGATTCTCGCGCGTGTAGTGGAGCTCGCCCTCCAGCGAGGTGACGTAGTCGCGCGATGCCTGCCCGACGTCGACCTCGGCGACATCCGCGGCCTGGCTGGGCTCGGTCTCCTCCTCCACCTGGATGATGAAGTTGACCGTGTCGAGCTTCACGTCCGGCAGCGGCTCCACGGTGAGCCGGTAGCGCACCGGCCCCTGGCTGGTACCGACCTCGATGCCGGTATAGCGCACCGACTTGCCCTGCTTGCCGGCCTGCTGCAGCGCGCCGGCCATCGGGGCGCGCAGCCCCTCCGGCACCAGCTCGAGCAGGCTGGTGGAGGTCCGCCCGCCGCGCATCGCCAGCAGCGACTCGGCGCCGCCGAACGAGTGCAGGAGCTCGTAGTGTGCGTCGACCAGGAAGGACGGCGGCATGTGGCGCGCCATCAGCTGGTCGTAGGCGGCCAGCAGCGTCGCGTCGGCCGGGCGGCGCACGCCGGGCGCCATCCACGATCGCCCCTGCCGGCGCCGCGACCGGCAGGCGCATGTCGGCCGGCAGGCGGATGTCGCGCCGCTTGCGGTAGATCTTCCAGCGGCCGTCGAGCGGCTCGAACTCGTCGCTGAGCTCGCCGGGCGTCTCGCTGGGGCCGAGGAACAGGTGGCCTCCGGTCTTGAGGCCGAAGTGGAACAGCGAGAGCGCCTTCTTCTGCGCCGGCGGCTGAAAGTAGATGAGCAGGTTGCGGCAGGTGACCAGGTCGAGCCGCGTGAAGGGGGCGTCGCTGATCACGTTGTGGCGCGCGAAGACGACCATCTCGCGCAGATCCTTGGCGACGCGGAACCTTTCGCCCGCGGGCGAGAAGTGGCGCTCGCGCCGCTCCATGTTCACGTCGCGCAGCGCCTCGGCGTCGTACACGCCGTTGCTGGCGATCTCGAGCGAGTCCGGGTGCACGTCGGTGGCGAAGATCTTGGCCAGCGCGCGCCGGCCGCGGACCGCCAGCGCCTCGTGCACCAGGATGGCCAGCGAGTAGACCTCCTCGCCGGTGGCGCAGCCGGCCACCCACAGGCGGATGTCGTGGTTCCCCTCGACGACGCGCGGGATGATCTCCGACTCGAGGTACGCGAACGCCTCCGGGTCGCGAAAGAACCGGGTCACGCCGATGAGCAGGTCGAAGTAGAGCGCGTTGAGCTCGGTCCGATCGCCGACCAGGTGCGGCGGCGTAGCTGTCCACGTCCTCGAGCCGGGACATCGCCAGCCGCCGCTCGACCCGCCGCACCACGGTGTTCTGCTTGTAGTGGGCGAAGTCGATGCCGTACTGGACGCGCAGGAGCTCCACGATCCGGCCGATCGGGCTGTCCGGCGGCTCCACCTGGGCCAGCTGGCCCTCGGCCGAGCCCCCCAGCGCGCGGGCGCGGTGGCGTACCAGCACATCCGGGATCGCGGGCGGCGCCAGCTCCAGGTCGACGACGCCGGTGTCGATGGCGCTGCGCGGCATCCCGTCGAAGCGGGCGGTGCGGGGATCCTGGGCGATGACAAGTCCGCCGGACTCGTGGATCTCCTTGATGCCGCGCGATCCGTCGCTGCCGGTGCCCGACAGGATCACGGCGACCGCGCGGCTGCCGCCGTCCTGGGCCAGCGAGCGCAGGAAGTGATCGATCGGCAGGGTCAGGCCGCGACCCGGATCCTTGTCGGTCAGCAGCAGGTGCCCGCCGGCCAGGATCATGTCCTTGCGCGGCGGGATCAGGTAGATGTGGTCTTCCTCGACCAGCACGCCGTCGGTGACCTGCTGGATCGGGATGCGCGTGCGCCGGGCCAGCAACTCCACCATCCGGCTCTCGAAGTCCGGAGAAAGATGTTGCAGGACGACGAAGGCCATGCCGCTTTGCTCCGGCATGGCCGCGAACAGCGCCTCCAGGGCCTCCAGGCCTCCGGCGGAGGCTCCGATTCCGATGATGTGGAAGCCGCGCTGGCCAGCGCCGTCCGCTACTTGTTCCGTTCCGCTCCCGACCGAGTTCCGGATCATTGACGGGCATCTAAAGGGCATTCTGTTCGACCATGACGCGCGGCGCAACCGAAACATAGTTTTCTGCTGCGCCTGCGCGTGGTTCGACGCCGCCTTTGGGCCGAAAGTAACGCCGTGTATTGAAGGCGCTACATTCTCAGGCCGAGCGCGCCGCCGCCTTCTTTGTCTCTGCCGCCGACGTCGGGGCCGCGACCTGCTCTTCCTTGATGCGCATGGCAGTAGAACGTGCGCCACACGAACACCACCGCGACCGCGAAGAAGGCGGCCGCCAGTGCGGTGCGCGCGCCCACGTTCTCCATCGTGATGGCGACCTCCGCGGCGAGCAGGCCGAACAGCGTGGTGAACTTGATGATCGGGTTCATCGCCACCGACGACGTGTCCTTGAACGGGTCGCCGACCGTGTCGCCCACGATGGTGGCCGCGTGCAGCTCGGTCCCCTTCTCCTTGAGCTCGGTCTCGACCAGCTTCTTGGCGTTGTCCCAGGCGCCGCCGGCGTTGGCCATGAAGATGGCCTGGTACAGGCCGACGATCGCGATCGAGATCAGGTAGCCGATGAAGAAGAAGACGTCGAAGAACGCGAACGCCAGCGTGGCGAAGAAGGTGGTCAGGAAGATGTTGAACATCCCCTTCTGCGCGTAGGTGGTGCAGATCGCGACCACCTTCTTGGAGTCCTCCACCGAGGCCTTCTTGATGCCCTCCTCGAGGCGGATGTTGTCCTTGATGAACTCCACCGCGCGGTAGGAGCCGGTCACCACCGCCTGGGTCGAGGCGCCGGTGAACCAGTAGATGATCGCGCCGCCCATGATGAGGCCGAGCATGAAGAGCGGATTCAGGATGGACAGCTTCTCCATCACGTAGGCGGCGCCGGCCGCGGCGTTGCCGTTGCCCGCGTCGCTCATCAGGGTGAGGATGATGGAGAAGATGAGGCAGGTGGCGCCCACCACCGCCGTGCCGATGAGCACCGGCTTGGCGGTGGCCTTGAAGGTGTTGCCGGCGCCGTCCGCCTCCTCGAGCGCGGCCTTGGCCTTCTCGAACTGCGGCTCGAAGCCGAAGTCCTTCTTGATCTCTTCCTTGATGTTGGGGATCTCCTCGATCACCGACAGCTCGTAGATCGACTGGGCGTTGTCGGTGACCGGCCCGTACGAGTCGACCGCGATGGTGACCGGGCCCATGCCGAGGAAGCCGAACGCGACCAGGCCGAACGCGAACACCGCCGGGTAGGCCATGATGCCGGTGCCGGTGGCGGCGTTGTACGCGAAGCCGAGCGTGCTGACGTAGTAGGCGCCGCCCATGAGCGCCGTCATCAGGGTGGCCAGCCAGAAAACGCTGAAGTTGCCCGCCGTGAGGCCGGACAGGATGTTGAGCGAGGCTCCACCCTTGCGCGACGAGGTCAGCACCTCGCGCACGTGGGCGGAGCTGGTCGAGGTGAAGACCTTGACGAACTCGGGGATGAGCGCTCCGGCCAGGGTGCCGCAGGTGATGATGGCCGACAGCTTCCACCACAGCGTCGTGTCGCCGTGCAGGTTCGGGATGATGACGTACGAGGCGATGAACGTGACGGCGACCGAGATCAGCGAGGTGAGCCACACCAGCGTGGTGAGCGGGTGCTCGTAGTTCATCTCGTCGGCGTTCTTGTACTTGGCCGACGCGAAGGCGTTGTTGATCCAGTACGAGACGATCGACGTGACGATCATCAAGATGCGCATGACGAAGATCCAGGTCAGGAGCTGGAGCTGGACCGTGTCGAAGCCGGCGATCTCGCCGGGCACCGCCATCATGATGAAGAGGATGAGCGCGACGCCGGTGACGCCGTAGGTCTCGAAGCCGTCCGCGGTCGGGCCGACCGAGTCGCCCGCGTTGTCTCCGGTGCAGTCGGCGATGACGCCAGGGTTGCGCGCGTCGTCCTCCTTGATCTTGAGGACGATCTTCATCAGATCCGACCCGATGTCGGCGATCTTGGTGAAGATGCCGCCGGCGATGCGCAGCGCCGCTGCGCCCAGCGACTCGCCGATGGCGAAGCCGACGAAGCAGGGCCCGGCGATGTTCGGCAGGAACAGGATGATCGCCAGCATGATGATGAGCTCGACGCAGATGAGCAGCGTGCCGATGCTCATTCCGGCGCGGAGCGGGATGTCGTAGCAGGGGTACGGCTTGCCGCGCAGGCTGCCGAACGCGGTGCGCGAGTTGGCGAAGGTGTTGATGCGGATGCCGAACCACGCGACGCTGAAGCTGCCGGCGATGCCGATCAGGCTGAACAGCACGATGAGCGCCACGTCACCGGGCGACATCTTCTGCAGAAAGCCGAAGTAGAAGATGACGACGGCTCCGACGAACGCCTCCAGGATCAGGATGAACTTGCCCTGGTTGAGCAGGTACGTCTTGCAGGTCTCGTAGATGAGCTCGGAGACCTCGAGCATCGCCTTGTGCACCGGCAGCCTGCGCACGTGCTGGTACATGACGAGGCCGAACAGCATGCCGAGCACGCAGACGCCCATACCGGCGTAGAGCAGGACCTTGGCGTTGGTCCCGAGGACCTTCACCGTCTCGAGGTTCGGGATCTTGAGATCCTTCTCGCTGCCCATGACCTCGGGCGCGAAGAGGAAGATCGCCAGCGCGATCAGACAGCAGCCGCCCGTCAGCAGCCAAGAGCGCGCGCTCCATTGGGGTTTCCGCATGATTCCTCGTCCTTGCGAATGAATAGGCCCACCATATACATGATCGCGGCGGTCGCGCGCGAGGAGATTGGGCGCCTGGTTTTCACGGGCGCGGATTTGCCGTCAGCCGCCCCGCGGCTGTAACTCCTGGATCTATCGGGGCCGCGCGCGCTCGCCGCGCCGCACGCGGCAGGTGAATCAGCCGCCGGTCTCGGCTCCGCTCGGCTCCTTCTCGCCGCGCGCGACGAACACCGCGGCCGCCAGGTCGCCGGTCACGTTGAGCGAGGTGCGGCACATGTCGAGGAAGCGATCGACGCCCAGGATGAGGCCGAGGCCCTCGGGCGGGATGTTGAACATCGCGAGGATCATGGCCACCACCGGCAGCGAGCCGGCCGGCACGCCGGCGGTGCCGATGCCGCCCAGGATGCAGATCAGCATGACCTGGAGCTGCTGGCCGAGGTCGAGGTGGACGCCGAACAGCTGGGCCAGGAACAGGACGGTGACGCCCTCGAACAGCGCGGTGCCGTTCTGGTTCATGGCCGAGCCGGCCGTCAGCACGAAGCGGCTCACGTGGCGCGGCAGGCGCAGCTCCTCCTCGGCCACCTTGATCGCGGTCGGCAGGGTCGCGTTCGACGACGCGGTCGAGAACGCGGTCACGATGGCCAGCCTGGACCCGCGGAAGAAGGTGAGCGGGTTCATGCCGGCCCAGGAGCTTCACCGACAGCGAGTAGACGACGAACATGTGGATGGCGAGCGCGAGCCACCACGACGCCGACGTAGGCCGCCAGCTGCTGCAGGATCTCGAAGCCCAGCCGCGCGGTCATGCTGAACAGCAGCGCGCCGACGCCGAGCGGGGCGAAGTACAGGATGCCCTCGATGAGGCGCATGAGGACGTCGTACAGGCCCTGGATCGTCTCGCGCAGCCGGTGCGACGCCGGCGTGTCGGTGAAGGCGAGCGCGATGCCGAACACCAGCGCGAACACGATGAGCCCGAGCAGCTTCGCGTTGGAGCCGGCCGCGCCGACCACGTTGTCCGGCACCATCGACAGGATGAGGTCGATGGCCGACTGGTCGGACGCCTTGGGCAGCTCCGGCCTGGCCACCACCGCCTTCCTCACCTCCTCGGGCACGTCCGGGAGGTCGGCGAGGAAGTGGAACACCCGCTTGTCGATGTCGGCCTTGAGCGCGCGGTCGCGCATCTCGTCCGGCATGCCGGCGCCCGGCTGGAGCGCGTTGACCAGGACCAGGCCGATGGTCACCGCCATCGCCGACACGATCACCGTGTAGCCGAGCATGCGCGCGCCCAGGCGGCCGAGCTGGGCCAGCTCCAGCTCTGCGATGCCCATGACCAGGGCGGCGAAAGGCAGCGGCGCCACCAGCATGAGCAGGAAGTTGATGAAGACCTTCCCGATCGGATCGGCCACGTTGCGCACGATCGAGTCGAGCACGGCGTGGTCGGCCCACACGCCGTTGGCGATGAGCCCGAGGGTGGCCCCGATGAGCAGGCCGAGCAGCATGCGCACGTGCGGCGGGAGCCGCCGGCGCGGGCGGTCGCGTCCGGCTTCATGACGCCTCCGGAGGCTGCACCGGCTCGGCCGCCTTGCGGCGCCGGTGTCGCAGGTACTCGATGATGCCCGGCATGATGGAGAGCAGCACCACGACCACGATCACCTTCTCGATGTGCTCGACCAGGACCGGGAAGCGGACGCCGAGCACGTAGCCGATGAGCGTCATCGACAGCACCCAGGCCGAGCCTCCGATGATGTTGAAGGCGGCGAAGCGGCGATAGGTCATGCTGCGCCATGCCGGCCACCACCGGCACGAAGGTGCGCACCAGCGGCATGAAGCGGGCGATGATGATCGCCTTGCCGCCGTGCTTCTCGTAGAAGCGGTGGGCGGCGTGCAGGTGCTCGGGGCGGAAGAAGCGCGAGCGCGGCTTGTTGAACAGTCGCGGCCCGGCCTTGGCCCCGATGGCGTAGGAGCAGGCGTCGCCGATGATGGCGCAGGGGATGAGGAGCAGGTTCAGGAGGACGATGTCGAGGCTGCCCTGGGCGGAGTAGAGGCCGGCCATGACAAGCAGCGAGTCGCCGGGCAGGAAGAAGACAAGGGCGCCGGTCTCGAGGAAGACGATGATGGCCAGCCCCGGGTAGCCGCCCCATCGATCAGCGCACCGGGATCGCGGATGAGACCGATGAGCCAGCGAAAGAGGTCGAGAATCGCGTCCATACGTGGAGTGCCCGCCAGCGCGTGGTCCGGCGCATCCTCTCACATTCCGGGCGGCCGTGCTCCGGGTCGCTGCGCGTTCGCACCGCGCGATCTCGTCTGCCGGCGCGCTCGTCGGCGGTGCCCTGGAATCGACTGACGGCGGCGATCAGGTTCCGGCGCCGTCGCAGAAGGTCGCGAGGCCGCCGCCCACCAGCGTGCAGGTCACGCACCTCTCGCCCGGATGGGAGCCGTGGTCGAACTCGCAGCCGCTCGCGGGCGGGAAGCGACAGGAGATGGTGGCGTGCATGTCGCCGGCGGTGCAGGTCGTGCACTGGATCCCGGCCCCGCGCGTCTCGGTGACGCATCCGCCCGGCGGCGGCAGGTTGCCGGGACGGCCCGCCATCGGGTCGGGTAGCGGATCGGAGGGATCGAGCAGACAGATGGCGGTGTGCGCCGCCGCCCGGGTAGCGGCAGTCGATGCAGCGCGCGCCGCCTCCTTCGCTGAACGTGCAGGTCCCGGTGCCGGGAAAGTGACAGGTGCCGCCGGAGTCCGCCCGGAAAGCCCCAGGTCGCGCTGCACTCGTTGAAGGTGCCGCCGCCTCCGACCGTCGTGCTAGCCGCCGGCACCTCCTCGTAGTCGATGCTGCAGTCGGTGCCGATGCGTCCCTTGGGATCCCTGCACTCGAGGCAGCGGTTCCTCACGTAGCAGTTCGACACCAGACACTCGGGCGGCGACCCGCCGTCGCCAGGGCAGGTCGAGCACAGGAGCCCGTGCTCCTGCACCGTTGACGCGCAGCCGGACTCCCAGGTGCCGCCGGTGCAGCTGGTCTGCACGTGACCGTGGCCGTCACTGCAAGCAAACGCACACGGCGCCGTCCTGCTCGGTCGTGGTGGTGCAGTCGACCGGGCCACAGAAGGTGTCGGAGCCGCTGCCATCGGTGCAGGTGGTGCACTCGTCGCCGGCCTCTCCGCGGTGGCTCTCGCAAGACGGCTCGCCGTCCGGATTCGGACTCCCCCTCGTCGATCTCCGCGCCGTCGTCGTGCCGGCTGGGGCTCGGCCGCGGGTTCTGACTCCGCGTCGTCGGCAGCATCGGCGCTGCCCGCGGCCGGTCGCTCGGGCGACGGCTCCTCGACCGCGATCCGGAGCCGGCGCGCAGCCGAGCTTGCGGGCGAGCGCCACGTTGGTGAACCTCGCCGCGGCCAGAAAGCGCCTGGTGTGCCGTGAGCGCGCGCCCGGCCCGGTGGCCAGCTCGATCGCGCTCAGGCTCCTCTGCAGCACCGAGCAGGTGGCGGCGCCCGCCGCGTCGGGCGTGGATCGCCTCGCCGCTCGCAGCGCAGTACCTGGTCTCCCTCGATCGCGCAGTCGTACAGGGCGAGCTCGTAGTCCTCGATGAGCTGCGCGAGCCAGCTGTCGTCGGTGGCGAGGCGGTGCGGCCCGGCGCCGTCTGCGCGCGTCGCCCGTTCGACGACCAGGTGCCGGCGCCCCGCCCTGCCCTTGTCGGCGCGTACGGTCCGCCTGCTCCTGAGCGATTGGGGTCGGCGCCGAGCTCCGACGTTGCCACCAGCGACAGGCGTCCGAGGAACGAGTCGCTCACCGGGTGCGCCTCGGCCACGGAATCGTCGGCGCCGGTGCGGAGCCCGAGGCCGATGATCGCCACCAGCCCGGCCAGCCCCACCGCCACCAGGCTGCCCCTGCCCGGCACGGGCAAGAGCGAGCGGCCGGCGCTCAGCGAAGAGCCTGCCCCGGCGAAGGGCCAGAACAGCCGGCGGCGGCGGCGAGTGGTGCGAGCGCCGTCCTCGAGGCGGCTGCGCAGAAGCTCGAGCGCGCGGGTCTGGCGCCATCGCACGGTGCCGGCCGGAACTCGATGGGCGCGCGCGATCTCGGCGCACGACAGGCCCTCGAGGTAGCGCTGCACCACCGTCGAGCGGAATGGCTCCGGCAGCGACTCGACGATGTCGCGGAGGCGCTCGCGACCGACGCCGTACTCGAGGATCCCGTCGGGCGCCGCGATCGAGGACGTGATCCGCTGGTAGCTGTCTTCTCGCGCGATCCGGCGCCGCTCGCCGCGCACGTAGTGCGACGCCAGGTGGCGCATGACGCCGCGCAGCCAGGGCCGCATGTCGGCGTCGGGCGGGGCCACGCGGAGCGCGGTGACGCAGGTGTCCTGGACCAGGTCATCTGCCGCGGCCGGCGACCGGACCAGCCGCCGGGCCAGCCGCCGCAGCCACGACTGATGCGAGAGGAGAGATCGGACCGGCTCTTCCATCCCCACATTCAGCGTAGTCCCACGGCGCGGCGGAGCGTTGGCGCAAAACGACCTGCGTCGCCGAATGGCCGCGGCGCCGGGCGACGACCCGCACTGGGTCACGTTGTGCGGGCCGGCGCCCGCGCCTCACGACCGGTCAGGAGCCGGCGTCGTCGCAGAACGTGGCGGTGCCGCCGCCCTCGAGCTGGCAGACGAAGCAGGTCTCGAGCGGGTCATCGCCGTCGAAGGGCTCGCACGACGCGGCCTGAGCCATGCGACACGCCATGGTGGCGCCGAGATCCTCGCGCGTGCACGTCGAGCACTCCACGCCCTCGTACGGTTGACGTGACGCAGGCGTTCGGCCCGGGCAGGGTGCTCGGTCGCCCCGCCATGATGTCCGGGAGCGGTTCGTTCGGGTCGAGCAGGCAGGTGCCGGATGCCGGAGCCATCCGGATAGGTGCAGTCGATGCAGCGCGCGTCGCCGTCCTCGGTGATCGTGCACGACTCGGTCCCCGGGTAGTGACAGACGCCGCTGGCGCCGCCCGGGAAGCCCCAGCTCGCGCTGCACACGTTGAAGGTGCCGCCCCCGCCTGACGCTCCAGCTCTCGATGGGCAGCGACTCGTAGTCGATGCTGCAGTTGACAGCGACGCGGCCAAGAGGATTGGTGCACTCCATGCAGCGATCGCGCACCGAGCACGCGCCGATCAGACACTCGGGCAGCGAGTCGCCGCAGGTGGTGCACACCATGGCCGAAACTCGGTCCAGCGTTGACGTGCAGTCATCGTCGCCCTGGTCGGGCTCGCTGGGCCCTTCGTCCTCCTCGGCCGGTTGCTGCTGTTTGGCACGGCCCGGACAGCGGGCGGTCATCGTCGAGCGAGGCCGGCTGCGGCTCCTCGCTGTCGAGCGCGCAGCCGCCGAGGGCGAGCCCGGCGAGCGAGGCATCGTGAGCAGGGTGGTGTGAAGACGTGCCATGGGAAATCGAGCTCCTGGTTCGTGAACGCCACGAGGATTGTGGTTGACGCGCCTCGGGGTCGGGCGCCCCGCCGCGGTCGCTCCCAGCTGCATGTGCTGGTGCCCGCGGCGCCCAGAAGTGTTGGCCGATTTCCCGGCCGCCGATCGCGGCGCCTAGAACTTCGCCTGCAGGGTGAAGTTGAAGCCGAGCTGGTTGAACTCGCCGAACTCGCGCTCGAGGGGCGCCTCGGGATCGTCGCGCACCAGGCGGGTCTGGTTCGGGGTCGCGCGTGTAGTAGACGTCGGTGAGCGCGGCGAACGAGTCGGCGAAGTCGAGCCGGCTGGTGAGCTTGAGCGCCAGCTGCGGCAGCGCGTCCTCGCCCGGCGGCAGGACCGTGATGTCCCCCTCGCTGCGCACCACCGCGGTCGACTCGCCGGTGCCCTCGACCATGTCGCCCGGGAGGGCGCCGGTCGGCGTCTCCAGCGTGGCCGGCATGTCGATGCCGGCGATGACGCCGACGGTGAGACCGGTGCCCTCGAAGTTCTGGTCCGCGCCGAGCGCGGCGAAGAAGTTGCCGGTGCGCACGTACTCCTCCGGGAAGTCGGAGTAGGTCGGCAGCGACGGCGTCGAGTGCAGGATGAAGGCGAGGTCGCGGTACTGCAGATCGAGGCGCAGGCGGGTGCGGTCGATCTTCACCCGCGTGTTGATGTCGCCGGCCATGCCGATCTGCGACCTTGGTGCCGCCCGACACCTCCGGGTCCTTGAGCGTCTGGCCCTGGACGGTGCCCTCGGCCGCGACCAGCCAGCTCACGCCGCCCGGGTACGCCTCCTCGGCGAACAGGTGGTACGCGCGCTCCGGGTCGTTGCGGTAGAGCTTGTAGTCGACCGACGACGTGACCGGCTCGTCCTTGTGCAGCGCCACCTGGACCGAGCCGCCGTACAGCCGCACCTTCTCGCGGATGACGTCCTGCAGCTCGTTGCCGCCGCGGTCGAAGTAGCCGCCGTTGACCTCGACGCGCAGCATGTCGGTGATGTCCACGCCGCCGCCGACCAGACCGGCCAGCACCGCCTCCTCCTCGGCGGTGGCGCGGTCGAGCACCACCGCCGACTTGGCGCCGACGAAGGCGTAGGCCCGCTCGCTGTCGTACTGCAGCTTCACGCCCGGCACCGCGGCGCGGCTGCGCTGGTACTCGGGCGAGCCGCCCCAGGACAGGCGCCAGCTGTAGCCCAGGCGGAAGCGGTCGCTCGAGGTCGGGAACGCGGTCAGCGAGACGCGCTCCTGCTCCTTGCGCGTCGGATCGAACCAGTGCGCGACGCGGATGTACGACCCGGCGTCGCTGAGGTCGATGCGGTTCTCGGCCAGGTCGTTGATGCGCAGGACCAGCGCGCCCTCGACCTCCCACGACTCCTTGTTGAAGTTCTTGTACAGGACGCCGTGCGACAGCGTCTCGTAGCCGGAGAAGCGCGTGTCGTAGTTGTCGAAGAAGAGCGTGCCGAGCGAGTTGGGCCGGCCGAAGCGCCAGCCGGGCACGCTCGGGATGGTCTCGCCCGGCTTGGCGAACACGTTCTCGTTGGTCAGGGTCAGGTTGAGGCGGATGTCCACGAAGCCGGACTGCCCGCCGGAGCCGCGGTTGACCTCCGCGGCCGGCGCGTCGGAGCCGGCGGCGTCGCCTGCGGTCCGGCCGGCGTGGTCGGCTCTGCGCGTCGGCCCGGCCGGCACCGGCTCGCTGGTCGGCGCCTCGGTCGGCGCGGTCGGCGGCGCCTCGGGCGGCGCGGTCGGCTCGCCGGCGGCGGCTGCGCGGCTGCCCCGGTCGGCGCGCCGGCTGCGGCGCGCGGCTGCGGCTGCGGCGCGGGCTGCTGCGCCGCGGCCGGCCGCACCGGGCCGAGGACGAGGAACAACACAGGTGAGATGACGGCGGCACATCGCATCATGCAAGTCGATCCGGGGTGGGAGGTGGCGGCGGGATCCGACTACGGCAGCGTCAGATCCTCGGCGTCGCGCGGATAGATGATCCACACGTTGAAGCTTCCGATGTTGACCGGCCGCAGGGTCCCCACTACCCGCGGAAGGACCTGGCCGACGTAGGTCGGCCGGGTCGAAGTCGTTGACCTGTCCCTGGGTGATGACGTTGACGATCGTGCCCGAGTCGGCGCAGCCCTCCTCGCCGAGGCCCAGCTTCCACTGCGCGTAGGTCTCGTAGTCGTCGTCCAGCTCGCACACCGTCGCGTTCTCGATCGGCCACCAGGCCGGCCTCGGCCCGCTCCATCTCGATGCGGGTGCCGCAGCCACTCCGGCTGGATCACGACCGGCTCCGGCACCCTGCGCCGGCGTCGCGCTCCGCCGTCGGCGACGTAGCTCTGCGGGAAGCCGAGCTCGGTCAGGCCGTTGAACTCGGTGACCGCGCCGGTCAAGCCGTCGATGACGTCGCCCACCTCGATCGGCCCCGTCCCCTCGCCCAGCGGCCGGTTGAAGCTGAACACGAGCACGTGAGTCGTAGTCGCCGGTCGGTGCACGGCGGCGTCGCCGCTCCTCGCGCGCACTCGACGTCGGCGAGCGTGTAGCCCTGCGCGTAGACGCCGGTCACCACCATGCGGCCGTTGGCGCCGTAGCGCGAGCCGCTGACGCGTGATCTGCTTGAGCTCGAGCGGCGAGCGCTCCAGCGCGTCGAGCGCCGCCTCGTCCGGCGGGCGCGAGACGTCGGCCAGCCACGGATCGCGGTACCACAGCACCGGCGACGTGCCGGTGGCGAAGGTGGCGTCGTCGCCGCGGCCGTCCTCGATCCACAGGACGGTCGGGCCGAACACCGCGCGGCAGCTCGAGATCGATCTCGGCGGAGCGCGCCGGCCTCGAGGTCGAAGGCGAGCAGCGGCGTCCTGGCCGAGCGCCGGGCTGAGCGCTGCCCAGGTAGTGCACGTAGCAGGTCGACCTGGCGCGATGAAGCTCGTCGTCCACCTCGCCCTGCTCGTCCAGCGCGGTGACCGAGAGCGTGACGGCGCGCGCCTCGTCGTCGAGCCGCGCGTCCTCGGCTCCCGGGATCGCCGGGGCTGACCAGCTCGACCGCGAGCGAGGTGGTGCCGGTGACGCCCGGCGCGCTCGTCGACGCAGCCGGCCGCCGCCAGGGCGGCCAGCGACGCAGCGCCAGCTCCGCAGAGCGGCCTACTCGAAGACCGGGCGGATGCGTCCGTCATGGGGTTCGACCGAGCTGTCGATGCAGGCGATGGCGCCCCAGCGCTCGCGCACGGTGGCGCGGTCCGGGTCGGAGATGTCGATCGATGTCCTCGCCGCAGGCGCGCTGCTGGCGCATGTAGTCGACCAGCGCGTCGCGCAGCGAGATGCTGGTGAACTGCTTCGAGGTGTTGCGCTTGAGCACGTCGAAGCCGGAGCCGCCGCGCGCGATGTAGTCGTTGACCGCCACCTGGTACAGGCCGGTCGGCACGATCGGCGCGCAGCGCTTCGGGTCGATCGGGCCGTCGGCGTCGCCGCTGCGGCAGTCGTCGCCCAGGGAGACGTTCTTGGCGCACGCCTCGCTGCGCCGTCCGGGCACTCGTCCGCGTGCACACCATGTCGAAGGTGATGCCGGAGACCTGGGCCTGGCTGCGGCAGCCGCGCTCGGCCGACTTGCGCGCCACGAAGTCGAGCGTCTCCTGGATCTCGGATGCCGCGACAGGTAGATGAGCGGTGATCGAGTTCTCGAACGGGAACACGTTGAACATCTGCTCGACGGTGAGCGGGCCCTTCTCGAAGTCGGCGCGGATGCCGAGCGAGTTGGTGATGGCGAATCTCCGCCTCGATGCCGGTGCGCAGCTGCATGGCGCGCGCGACCAGGTTGCCCAGCTGCGAGTCGCCGCCGGTCGGGTCGGCGCGCACCACCTTCTCGTCGCCCGGCGTGTCGACGTAGGCGAGCACGCCGTTGAGATCGATCTCGCGGTTGAGCGCCACCGAGTACGGCCACAGGAGCTCGGCCACCTCGGCGTCGTCCTCCACCGTGCGAGTCGACCGGGATGGTCTTGAACGAGTACGGCGGTGATCTTGCTGCGGCGCTGCGGGTCGCTGTTGTCCTCGCCGACCTTGACCACCAGGTCGAGCCGGCCGACGAACTTGGCGAACGCGCCGGAGTGGGCCAGCACGGTCTGGTTGCCGAACGTCGTCGTTCGGGATCGACTTGGGCGGGTTGAGCACGATGTGCAGGTGGCCGCCCAGCACCAGGTCGACGCCCGCCAGCGGCAGCGCCTCGTTCTGGTCCACCTCGATCTCGGTGGCGGCCAGCCCCTCGTCCTCGTCGAGCCCGAGGTGGCTGACCAGCACGACCACGTCGACCACCGGGCGCAGGAGGCGCACGTACTCCTCGACCACCTGCCCGTCGACGAGCGGCCTGACGCCGAGCGAGTTGCCGCCCTCGAAGATGCCGGTCATCGACGACCAGTTGCCCATGCCGATGACGCCGACCTTGAGCCCGTCGACGTCGTAGATGGCGTACGGCTCGACCACGTCGCGCAGCGAGCGCTCGCCCGGGTTGAGCGGATCCTCGAACAGGTAGTTGGCGGCCAGCAGCGGGAACTGGGCCCAGTTGTCGATCTGCTCGAACAGGTTGCGCGAGCCGAGATCGAACTCGTGGTTGCCGACCACCGCGCCGTCCAGCCCCATGAGGCTGAGCGCGCGCATCTCGGCCTCGCCCTTGTACTTGTTGAACACCGGCGCGCCCTGGAAGCAGTCGCCGGAGTCGAGCCAGAGCGAGCGCGCGGCGGCGCGCGCGCTCGCGCTTGATGATGGTGGCCATGCGCGCGGCGCCGCCGAACGGCCCGTTCTCGGGCACCAGGCCGTAGTCGCGATCGAACCGGTTGGGCACGAACGTGTACGGGAACAGCCGCGAGTGGATGTCGGACGTGTGAATGACGGTGAGCCGCACGTCCTGGCCGACCAGGTTGGGCTGCTCGCGCGTCACCGTGCACCCCGCGGCGGCCAGCGCGGCCAGCGCGAGCGCGAGTCTTGCCGGGTAGAAGACGGCTCGGCATTTCGAGGCCTGTTTCTATGCAGGACTCCCCGACCGAAGCAAGGGTTTTGCGATTACAATCTGGTGAGAAGGAGTTGTCCGGCCGTCGCCGGTAGAGAAAGGATTCGATGCGCCGAGCCAAGATCGTCTGCACCCTCGGTCCCGCGACGTCCAGCCCCGAGAAGATCGGCGAGCTGATCGACGCGGGCATGGACGTTGCGCGGCTCAACTTCTCGCACGGCGAGCGCGCCGACCACCTCAAGGCGCTGCAGGCGGTGCGCAGCGAGGCGCACAAGCGCGACCGCGCGGTCGCGGTGCTGCTCGACGTGCAAGGCCCCAAGATCCGTGTCGGCCGCTTCGTCACCGGCACCGTCGAGCTGGTCGAGGGGCGCGAGTTCATCATCACCACCGACACATCGGTGCGCGGCGACGAGCGCCGCGTGTCCACCACCTACGCCGGCCTGCCCGGCGACGTGCGTCCCGGCGCGCAGATCCTGCTCGACGACGGCCTGCTCACGCTCGAGGTGACGGAGGTGCGCGGCAACGAGGTGGTCACCGCAGTGCGCATCGGCGGCACGCTCAAGGACAACAAGGGCATCAACCTGCCCGACGTGGTGGTGTCGGCGCCCGGCCTGACCGACAAGGACCGGGCCGACCTGTCGTTCGGCGTGAGCGTCGGCGTGGACTACATCGCGCAGTCGTTCGTGCGCTCGCCCGAGGACGTGCGCGAGGCGCGCGCGCTGGTCACCGCCGGCGGCCAGAGCATCCCGATCATCGCCAAGATCGAGAAGCAGCAGGCGCTCGACCGGCTCGACGACATCATCCGCGAGGCGGACGGCATCATGGTGGCGCGCGGCGACCTCGGCGTCGAGCTCGGCCCCGAGAAGGTGCCGCTGATCCAGAAGCAGCTCATCGAGGCGACCAACGGCAAGGGCAAGATCGTCATCACCGCCACGCAGATGCTGGAGTCGATGATCCGCCAGCAGCGGCCGACCCGCGCCGAGGCCTCCGACGTGGCCAACGCCGTGCTCGACGGCACCGACGCGCTCATGCTGTCGGGCGAGACCGCGGTCGGCAGCTACCCGATCGAGGCGGTCCGCACCATGGACCGCATCATCCGCGAGGTGGAGTCGAGCCCGCTCTATCGCCTCAGCATCGAGAACCCGCGCCTCGACATGCCGGTGTCGGCCAACGCCATCGCCCACGCGGCAGTCATCGCGGCCCGCCAGATGGGCATCCGCAACGTGGCGGTGGTGACCGACTCGGGCGGCGCCGCGCGCCTGATGAGCGAGTACCGCCCCGAGGCGGCCATCCTCGCCCTCACCACCAACGAGGTCACCTACCACCGCCTGGCCCTGTACTGGGGCGTGCTGCCGCTCTACATCCCGCCGGCGTCGACCATGTCGGAGCTCATCGATCGCATCGAGGAGCTGCTGCGCGAGCGCAACCTGGCCAGGGACGGCGAGTACGTCGTGGTCACCGCCTCCATGCCGGTCGGCGCAGGCGACACGACCAACACCCTGCGCATCCACCGCGTCGGCGAGACGGCGGCCTGACGACTCGCGCTACTCGCGCACGGCGATGGCGAACTTGAGGTAGTTGCCCTCGGGGAAGCCGGGCGCGATCGGGAAGTCGACCGGCAGCGGGCAGCGCTCGACGATGCGCAGCGCGGTGCCGACGCGCATCGCGCCGTCGGCCAGCGACAGGTCGAAGTCGGTCTGCGACATCTTGTGGGTCGACGACGCCGCGGCCAGGAGCCCGCCGGGCGCCAGCACGGCCAGCGCCGACTCGGCCAGCTCGCCGTAGTCCTTGACCGCGCTCCACGGCTTGCCGCCGCGCGCGCCGCTGGCGAACGCGGGCGGGTCGATGACGACCATGTCGAACTGGCGGCCGCGGTCCTTCATCCGCGTCAGCACCTTGAACACGTCGCCGACGATGTACTCCGGCGTCTCCGGATCGAGGCCGGACAGCTCGAAGTTGCGCCGGGCGCGGGCGTGGGCGCGCGCCGCCACGTCGACCGCGACCATCTCGCTCGCGCCGCCGCGCGCCGCGTAGACCGAGATCGCGCCGGTGTAGCTGAACAGGTTGAGCACGCGCCGGCCCTTGGCCCAGCGCGCCACCGCCCGCCGGCCCAGGCGCAGGTCGGCGAACAGGCCGACCGACAGCGGCGCGGTGACGTCCACGCCGAAGCGCAGGTCGCCCTCGCGCACCTCGACCTCGACCGGCGCCGGATCGCCGCGCACCAGCTCGGCGCGCGCCGCGCGGAGGGGCGTCGCCGGCCAGCGACTTGAAGCGCCGCTGCTCGTAGATGGCGCGCGGCGCCAGCTCCTCCATCAGGTGATCGTAGAGCGGCGGCAACAGGCGCAGCGCCGCGCTCGAGTAGACCTGCGCCACCAGGTAGTCGGCGTAGCGGTCGACGAACACCGCCGGCAGCCCCTCGCTCTCGCCGTTGATGATCCGCATCGACTGCTCGGACTCGAAGTCGAGGAAGCGCCGCCGCATCGCGATGGCCGCGCGGGCGTGGCGGCGCACCAGCTCCGGCCCGACCTCGGCGCGCGGGTCGCGCGTCATCACGCGCACCGCGATCGCGCGTCTCGCCGTCGAACAGGCCGCGGCCGACGAAGTCGCCGTCCCAGTCGACCAGCTCGACCGGGTTGCCCGGCTGCTCGTTGACCACGCGGCGCGGATCGATCGCCTCGCGATAGACCCACGGATGGCCGAGCCGGACGCGGCGCGCCACCTCGTGCGGGAGGCGCAAGGTGCCGCGCCGGACCATCGGAGCGCCCGGCTTTCGCCGCGCCTTGGGAGAGACCGCGCGCGGGCCGCGCCGTGATGCGTCGTGGGCCATCGGGCGGAGGCATGGTAGCGGCCCCGAACCCGGAGTCAATCTCGCCGCTTCGGTCCGGCGCCGGCATTCTCGCTTTTTTCGGCGGATCCGGACGCGAGACTGTTCTGGACTGGCCTCGTCGCGTCCTTCCCGTCGACATGGGCGGTCGACGGGCCCGTGCTCGACGTGATGAAGGCCTATCATCACGGCGCGCGGCGCGAGCCGGACACGCGGAGGAGGACAGGACCATGTCGGTGGATACCAGTGGCCGCCCGAGCAGCGAGGGCGGCGCGCCGGATGCGCCGGAGGGGAGTGCCCCCGCCGGGGCGATCGCCGCCGCCGCGGACGACGAGGCGACCGAAGAAGCCGCGGACGAGGCGACGGACGGGCCGACCGACAGCGCACCGCGCAAGCGCCATCCCTCGGCCCTGCAGCGCGTGGCGGGCGCGATCCCCGAGGGCGCGCAGGTGGAGCAGTCGCTCGACCAGTTCATCGACCAGGTCCACTCGTCGCTGGTCCACGCCACGTGGCTGGAACCTGACCGAGGAGCAGGCGGCCAGGGAGCGCGAGGAGGCGGCGGGCCGCGCCGAGGAGGAGCGCCTGGCCGCGCTGGCCACCGCCGAGGCCGCAGCCGCCATCGCCGAGACCGCGCGCGCCACCGCCGAGGCCGAGGCCGCACGCGCCCGCGACGACGAGCGCCGCGCCTCGCAGCGCATGGCGGTCCTACGAGGCGAAGCTGGTCGAAGCAGAGGCCCGCGCGGCCGCGGCCGAGGAGCGCGCCCGCGACGCGTCGCCGGACGAGCTCGCGCCCACCGCGACCCTGCGTCACCCTCGACGGCGCGGGCAGATCGTCCTGTCGGCGGCGATCGCGGTCACCGGCGTGGCGATCGTCGCGGTGCTGTGCGTGGCGCGGCTCGTCGGGCGGCGACGACGACGATCGCGGAACGCCGGCCGGCGCCCGCCACGGCCGCACCGCGGGCGGAGCCGCGCCGCACCCGAGCCGGTCGTGCGATCGATGATGCCGGCCGAGCCGGCCGTCAGACCGCTCGAGGAGAAGCGCGTGCGGCCGCCCAGGCCCGCGCGCGTGCGTCCGGCCGGCGCCAAACCGGTCAGAAAATCGCCGCGCCGGTCGACCCCGGCGCTGTGAAGCCGCGCGGTCAACCCGCCGAACGCGCAATTCCTGCGACGCGCGGAGCCGGCGCACGTCCTCGCACAGGGGCGTCGCTCGACGACGATTGACACTGGATCGCGGCTACAATAACTTCTTGAAAGAGCTTTAGTTCTTCAGGAGGGGGGGTAGGGGATGAGCCGTCTCGGCGAGCTTCTCGTCCGCGAGAAGATGATCTCGCTCCAACAGCTTCAGGAGGCGCAGAACGAAGCCAAGCGGAGCGGTCGGCGACTGGGCGTAGCGCTGAGCCGGCTCGGCTTCGTCAACGACAGCGACCTGACGCAGTTCCTGGCGCGGCAGTACAGCCTCCCGTCGATCAATCTCAACGACTTCGAGATCGATCCGGACGTCCTGAAGCTGGTCACCAAGGACGTGGCGATGAAGCACATGGTGGTGCCGGTCAACCGGGCCGGCGCCACCGCTCATCGTGGCGATGGCCGATCCGTCGAACATCTACGCCATCGACGAGCTGAAGTTCCTCACCCGGCTACAACATCGAGCCGGTCGTCGCGGCCGAGTCGGCCATCGAGGAGGCGATCCAGCGCTACTACGATCGCGGCCCCGACCTCGGCACCATGCTCGAGGAGTTCGACGAGCACGTCGACTTCGAGGCGGTGGACGACGCCGACCTCAACGTCGTCGACCTGGAGAACCAGGCCGGCGAGGCGCCGGTGGTCAAGCTCGTGCAACGCGCTCCTCATCGTCGGCGATCAAGAAGAAGGCGTCGCGACATCCACGTCGAGCCGTACGAGAAGTACTTCCGCGTCCGCTTCCGCATCGACGGCGTGCTCCACGAGGAGATGCAGCCGCCGCTCAAGCTGCAAGAACGCGATCACGTCGCGCCTCAAGATCATGGCGAGCCTCGACATCGCCGAGCGCCGCCTGCCGCAGGACGGCCGCATCAAGCTCAAGATCGGCAAGGACAAGGAGATGGACTTCCGCGTCTCCGTGCCTGCCGACGCTGTTCGGCGAGAAGATCGTGCTGCGGCTCCTCGACAAGTCGCAACCTCCAGCTCGACATGACGAAGCTCGGCTTCGAGCAGAAGCCGCTCGAGGACTTCAAGCGCGCGATCAGCCGGCCCTACGGCATGGTGCTGGTCACCGGCCCGACCGGCTCGGGCAAGACCACCACGCTCTACTCGGCGCTGTCCGAGCTCAACAAGGTCGACGTCGAACATCTCCACCGCCGAGGATCCGGTCGAGTTCAACCTGCCCGGCATCAACCAGGTGCAGATGCACGAGGAGATCGGGCTCAACTTCGCCGCCGCGCTGCGCGCGTTCCTGCGCCAGGACCCGGACATCATCATGGTCGGCGAGATCCGCGACTTCGAGACCGCGGAGATCGCGGTCAAGGCCGCGCTCACCGGCCACCTGGTGCTCTCCACGCTGCACACCAACGACGCGCCCGTCCACCATCTCGCGCCTGCTCAACATGGGCGTCGAGCCGTTCCTGGTCACCGCGTCGGTCAACCTGGTCGCTGGCCCAGCGCCTGGCGCGCAAGATCTGCGTCGACTGCAAGGAGCCGGTCGAGAAGCACCCCGAGGCGCTGCTCAAGATGGGCATGACCGAGGAGCACGTCGAACCGCGCGGTCGTGTGCCGCGGCCGCGGCTGCAAGAACTGCAACGACACCGGCTACAGGGGCCGCATCGCGCTCTACGAGGTGATGCCGTTCACCGACGAGCTCAAGGAGCTGGTGCTGCAGGGCGCCTCGGCCGCCGAGATCAAGGCGGAGATGATCCGGCGCGGCATGGCCAGCCTGCGCCTGGCCGGCATCAACAAGATCCTCGAAGGCATCACCACGCCGGAGGAGATCCTGCGCACCACGGTCGAGGACTGAGCGCGGACGAACCATGCAATTCACGCTTCACCAGCTCCTCAAGGCGATGATCGACAACGCGGCGTCGGACCTCCACATCACCAGCAACTCTCCGCCCCAGCTGCGCATCGACGGCAGCATGGTCCCGCTCAAGACCGACAAGCTGACCCCGGTCGAGACCAAGCAGCTCTGCTACTCCATCCTGACCGACGCGCAGAAGATGCAGGTTCGAGGAGGACCAGGAGCTCGACCTCTCGTTCGGGGTCAAGGACCTGGCCCGCTTCCGCGCCAACATCTTCATGCAGCGCGGCGCGGTGGCCGGCGCCTTCCGCCTGATCCCCTACCAAGATCCGCACGCTGGCCGAGCTCGGGCGTGCCGCCGGTCGTGCACGAGCTGTGCGAGAAGCCGCGCGGGCTCGTCCTGGTCACCGGGCCGACCGGCTCGGGCAAGTCGACGACGCTGGCGTCGATGATCGACAAGATCAACACGCGACGCAGCGCGAGCACATCGTCACGGTCGAGGACCCGATCGAGTACCTGCACTCGCACAAGAGCTGCGTGGTCAACCAGCGCGAGATCGGCTCGCGACACGCAGAACTTCAAGCGCGCGCTCAAGTACATCCTGCGCCAGGACCCGGACGTGGTGCTGATCGGCGAGATGCGCGACCTCGAGACGATCGAGGCGGCGCTGACCATCGCCGAGACCGGCCACCTGGCGTTCGCCACGCTGCACACCAACGCCGCGGTGCAGACCATCAACCGCATCATCGACGTGTTCCCGCCGCACCAGCAGTCGCAGATCCGCGCGCAGCTGTCGTTCGTGCTCGAGGGCGTGATCTGCCAGAACCTGGTCCCGCGCATCGGCGGCGGGCCGGGTGCTGGCGTGCGAGGTGCATGATCCCGAACGCGGCGATCCGCAACCTCATCCGCGAGGACAAGCTGCACCAGATCAAGTCGCAGATGCAGATCGGGCAGAGCAAGTACGGGATGCAGACGCTGAACCAGTCGCTCTGCGATCTGTACCTGCGCGAGCTGATCGCGCTCGAGGACGCGATGACGAGCACGACCGACGTGGACGAGCTCAAGACGATGATCGCCCAGGCGCAGGACCCGGGTTCCAGGCAAAGAACCGCCCCGGCCCAGAACCGGCGCCCGGCCTGATGACGGGCGCCGGGGCGGGGGCACACGACATGAACGCGTTGGCAGCTGGAGGTGGATGATGGCCAAGTTCCAGTGGGAAGGGGTCACGCGCGCCGGCGAGCTCCGACGCGGGATCATCGAGGCGGCCAGCGAGGAGGCGGCGGTCAGCCCGCCTGCGCGCCGACCAGGTGACGCCGCGCAAGGTGAAGCGCGCGTCGCGCGAGTTCGGCTTCAAGCTGGGCAGCGGGGTCAAGCCGAAGGAGCTGCAGATCGTCACCCGGCAGCTGGCCACGATGATCGACGCCGGCCTGCCGCTGGTGCAGTGCCTCGACATCCTGTCCACCCAGACCGACAACCCGTCGCTCGGCAAGGTGCTGGGGAGCGTCAAGTCGAGCGTCGAGGCCGGCTCCACCTTCTCCGACGCGCTGCGCCGGCACCCGAAGGTGTTCGACGAGCTCTACGTCAACCTGATCCACGCCGGCGAGGTCGGCGGCATCCTCGACAGCATCCTCAACCGCCTGTCCACGTACATCGAGAAGGCGGTCAAGCTCAAGCGCCAGCTCAAGAGCGCGCTGGTCTATCCGAGCGTGGTGATGCTGGTCGCGATCGTCGTCGTGGTCGTCATGCTCGCGAAGGTCATCCCGGTCTTCGAGAACATGTACAAGGAGTTCCGCGGCGCCAAGCTGCCGGCGCCGACCCAGTTCGTCATCAAGCTGTCCAACGGCTTCGTCGGCAACTGGTACCTCTACGCGGGCGGCACCATCGCGATCATCATCCGGCTTCTCGGCGATGCTGCGGACCAAGCGCGGGCGTCTCCTGTTCGACGGCGCCATCCTGCGCATCCCGGTCATCGGCGGCGTGCTGCGCAAGATCGTCGTGGCGCGCTTCACCCGCACGCTCGGCACCCTGCTCTCCTCCGGCGTGCCGATCCTGGACTCGCTCGAGATCTGCGCCAAGACCAGCGGCAACAAGGTGGTCGAGAACGCGATCATGTACGCGCGCGCCAAGATCTCCGAGGGCAAGGACCTGGCCAGCCCGCTGGCCGAGAGCCGCGTGTTCCCGCCCATGGTGGTGCAGATGATCGGCGTCGGCGAGCAGACCGGCGCCATGGATCAGATGCTGCAGAAGATCGCCGACTTCTACGAGGACGAGGTCGACGTCGCCGTCGCGGCCATGACGTCGCTCATCGAGCCGATCATGATGGTGTTCCTCGGCGGCGTGGTCGGCGGCCTCATCGTGGCCATGTACCTGCCGATCTTCGAGCTGGCCGGCAACATCCAGGCTGAGTGAGCACAGGCGGGGTGGCGGTGGCGGCGACGGCGGCGGCGGTGGCGCCGGGGGCGGCGACGGGGCGTGGCGCGGTGACGCCGGCCGTCGCCGACGACCCGACGCCCGATCTGCGCCGGCGCCTGACCTACCTGATGCTGTTCCGGGTCGCGCTCATCACGCTCGTGCTGGGCGCCACCACGCTGCTCTACTGGCTGGGCGACGCCGATCTGGCCGCGCCGGCCTCGGTCCTGTTCTACGGCATCATCGGCGCGACGTACCTGCTCACCCTGGTCTACGCGGTCGCGCTGCGGCAGCTGCGCCAGCTCAACCGCCTGGCCCACACCCAGCTGGCGGTCGATCTGGTCATCGCCTCGCTGCTGGTGCACATGACCGGCGGCGCGCAGAGCGCCTACACCTTCTTCTTCCCGCTCACCATCATCGGCGCGGCCACTGTCTGCTCGCGCAACGCCACCATCACCGTCGCCATCGCCTCGGCGCTCCTGTTCCTGCTGGTCGGCCTGCTGACCTGGGTCGGGCTCCTGCCGATGCCGGCCGGCCTGGTCGGGCGGGTGAGCCCGATCGATCTCAGCCGCTCGCTCGGCCTCAACCTGGCCGCCATCGTCGGCGTGTCGATCCTCGCGCTCAACCTGGCCACCCAGCTGCAGCGCACCAGCGCCAGCCTGGCCAGCGAGCGCACGGCGGCGGCGGATCTGCTGACCCTGCACAGCGACATCGTGCGCTGCCTGTCGAGCGGCCTCTTGACCGTCGACCCGTGGGACATGGTCCTCACCGTCAACCTGTCGGCGTGCGAGATCCTGTCGACGACGCCGGTGCAGGCGGTGGGTGCGCCGGTCGAGAAGCTCCTGCCCGGGCTGCTGGCGCAGATGACCGGCCTCGGGGCCAAGGGCGCCATCCAGCGCGGCGAGCTCACCATCCCGCGGCCCGGCGAGCCGGATCTGGTTGTCGGCATCTCGGTCTCGCCGCTGGCCGACCACGGCGGTCGCTTCCTCGGCCGGGTGGTCAACTTCCAGGACCTGACCGACCTGCGCAAGATGGAGGTCAGCGTCAAGCAGGCCGAGCGGCTCGCTGTCGTCGGCCGGCTCGCCGCCGGCGTGGCCCACGAGATCCGGAACCCGCTGGCATCGATCTCCGGCTCGATCGAGCTGCTCGGCCAGATGCCGCAGTCGGACGACGACAGCCGCGCGCTCATGGGGATCGTCACGCGCGAGATCGACCGGCTCAACGGACTGGTCAGCGACCTGCTCGACTACGCCACCCCGCGCCCGGCCAAGGTCGCGCCGCTGGATCTGGCGGAGCTCGTGCGCGACACGGTGCGCGTGTTCGGACAGGATCGGGGGCTGGCCGGGGTCACGGTGGACGCACACCTCGACGAGCGCGCCGCCTCGGTGCCGTTCGACGGCGACGCGGCCAAGCTGCGCCAGGTCCTTTGGAATCTCATCCGCAACGCGGCCGAGGCGGCGGCCGAGGGCGGCGGTCACGTGGTCGTCGATCTCGAGCCGGGCGCGCACGAGGTCGCCATGCGCGTGCGCGACGACGGCCCGGGCATCCCCAGCGAGTACGTCGACCGCGTGTTCGAGCCGTTCTTCACCACGAAGAACCGCGGCAACGGGCTGGGCCTGGCCACGGTCCTCAACCTCGTCCACGATCACCGCGGCTCGGTGCAGCTCGACAGTCAGCCGGGCCAGGGCACCTGTCTCACGGTGCGGCTGCCGTATACTGCCGACCGAGGCCGGCCGTCGAGCCCCTCCGAGGAACGTGGATGAAGCCAGTGCGCCCCTGCCCGATGTGCGGCGATCGGCTCGAGACACCGATGCAGGTCGAAGTGTGCGGACCGTGCTACCAGGAGATGCGCTCGACCGGCGCGGTCACGCTGCAGTCGACCGCCGAGTTCGCCCCGGTCCGGGCCGAACAGGAGGCGGCCGCCCACGAGCGCCACGCCCGCGCCCGGGCCCGCACCGGCGAGGAGGTCGCCTGCACCTGGTGCGGCAAGCTGCGCAGCGAGGTCAAGAAGCTGCTGGCCAGCGGCGACGCGCACATCTGCAACGAGTGCATCGCCCTCTGCGCCGACGTCCTCGAGTCGGAGCTCGGCAGCGACTGGCGTTAGTCCGGCCACCGCCAGTGGTGGCGGCGTCAGACCAGGTCGGCCAGCGCGTCGGGCAGGCGGGCCGCCGGCTCCAGCCGCGTCGCCGCCCTCAGCGACCACAGCGAGCCGGGCGCCGCGCGCAGCGAGCGCTCGAAGTAGTCGGCGGCGTGCTCGCCCTCGCCCTTCCGCGCCCACGCCAGGCCCATGTCGTAGCAGCGCTCGGCCTCCAGGAGCGGCGGCGTGTCCTCGCCGGCGCCGCGGTGCCAGACGGCGTCGAGCTCGCGGATCGCCTCGTCGAGGCGGTCGAGGGCGAGCAGCGCCAGGCCGCGGGTGTGGCGGAAGCCGGGCAGATCGGGGCGCAGCGCGATGGCCGCGTCGCTCTCGATCAGCGCCTGGGCCGGATCGCCGCCCGAGCGGGCCAGCGCGTAGGCCCGGTTGTTGTGCCAGGCGGCGCGCGCCGACTCGCCGAGCGCGGCCGGATCGATGCGCGCGAGCAGCGCCAGCCCGTCCGGGTGGCGCTCGCGCCCCAGCAGGCACGCTGCTGTCGACAGGCGCAGCGCCGCGCGCGCCGCGCCGTCGATCCGCACCCAGGCCAGCACTGTGTAGAAGATCGCGGCGCGGCCGAACGCGCCGCGTCGGAAGGCGCGGTGCGCGGCGCGCGGCAGGATGACGAGCACCAGGCCGGCCAGGCCGAACACGGTCAGGCCGGTGACCAGCGCCGCGCGCGGCCCGCCCACCGCGCGAGCCGCGTACAGGATCCCGAACGCCGCCGCCAGGACCGCCACCCTGCGCACCAGACGGGCCAAGAACCGGATCATAGCGCCGCGCCGCTCGGCCGTGGTATGCAGCGCGGCAGCGTGTCGGATGTGCTGCTCCAGATCGGGCGCGGGAGGCCGCGCCCGCCGGAGGCGACGGAGGCCGCGACCGCCGCCGGGCCGCGGGTCTACATCGAGACCTACGGCTGCCAGATGAACGTGGCCGACTCCGACCTCCTGCTCGGCATCCTGGCCGAGGCCGGCTACCGCCGGGCCGAGCGGCCGGACGACGCCGCAGCTCCTCGTGCTCAACACCTGCGCGGTGCGCGAGAAGGCCGAGGAGCGCGTGCTGGCCCGCGCCAACGAGCTGGGCGCGCTCAAGCGGCGCCGCCCCGGGGTGGTGCTGGCGGTGGTCGGCTGCATGGCCGAGCACCTCAAGGGCAAGGTGGCCGAGCGCGCGCCGCAGGTGGACGTGGTGGCCGGGCCGGACAGCTACCGGCGCTTCGCCGGCGCTGTCGACGCGCGCCGCGCCGACGGCGCCGCGCCGGCCCTGCTCGACGTGAAGCTCGACCGCGGCGAGGTGTACGAGGGCCTGTCCGGCGCGGCCGGCGGCGACGGCGTGTCCGGCTTCGTCACCATCCAGCGCGGCTGCGACAAGTTCTGCACCTTCTGCGTGGTGCCGTACACGCGCGGCCGCGAGCGCGGCGTGGCGCCGCGCGAGGTGCTGCGCCAGGTGCGCGCCCACGCCGAGGCCGGCTACCGCGAGGTGGTGCTGCTCGGCCAGACGGTCAACTCGTACCGCCACGAGGAGGCCGACTTCGCCGACCTCCTGCGCGCGGTGGCGCAGGTCGACGGCATCGAGCGCGTCCGCTTCACCTCGCCCTACCCGGTCGACTTCACCGAGCGACGTCATCGACGTGCTCGCCGAGCGAGCCGAAGGTCTGCAAGTACGTGCACCTGCCGGTGCAGTCGGGATCCGATCGCGTGCTCGAGCGGATGCGCCGCGGCTACAGCGCCGGCCGAGTTCCGCGACCTGGTGGCGACCCTGCGCGCGCGCGTGCCCGGCATCGCGCTGTCGACCGACATCCTGTCCGGCTTCTGCGGCGAGGACGAGGACGACCACGCCGCCACGCTGGCGCTGATGCGCGAGCTGCGCTTCGACTTCGCCTTCATGTTCTCCTACTCGGAGCGCGACGTGACCTACGCCGCGCGCCGCATCCCGGACGACGTCTCGCCGGCGACAAAGAAGCGCCGGCTGCGCGAGATCGTGGCGCTGCAAGAGACCATCTCGGCCGAGGTCAACGCGGCCCACGTCGGCCGGCGCGAGCGCGTGCTGATCCACTCGCGCTCGCGGCGCAGCGCCGACGCAGCTGTTCGGCCGCACCGACGGCTTCAAGGGCGTGGTGCTGCCGGGCGTCGGCGCGGCGCCGGGCGACCTTGTCGACGTCGTCATCGAGCGCACGACGCTGGCGACGCTGTTCGGCCGCCCGGTCGCCTGACAGGGGCGCTCAGGGCGTGAGCCGCGACTCGATGTCGGCCGCGGTGGCCGCGTCGATGCCGAGCGTGTCGCGCAGCCGCTCGAGCAGCGCGCGCTCCTGCGACGCCACGTCGAGGTCGATGCGGGCCAGGCGCACGGCGGCCTGGTAGACGCCGTGGCGCGACTCGGTGCCGAGCTGGCGCCAGCCGCGATGCGTCCAGCTCGAGCGGCTCGTCGAGCCAGGACAGCGCGACGGCGCGCTCGGACTCCTCGACCGGCGCCACCGCGATGAGCCGGCGCAGCGCCTCCGCCTCGGCAGGCGCGATGACCCCGTCGGCCCACGCCAGGGCGACCCAGACCCGCAGCACGGACATGTAGGGCGACTCGCCTGGCTCGGAGCTCATCGACATGAACCATAGCCCAGCGACGCGCCTCGTGGGGTCAAAGGTCGATGGACAGGCCGATCCGCTCCTGGATCACGGACTTGACCGTGGTGCGCAGCTCGTCGCCGGTCGGCGTGCGCCAGCAGGCCGGCCGGATCGTCGCTGGCGCGGCGGATCGAAGTGCCAGGCGCTGGCCACCGCCGCCATCCAGATCTGTCGCGCGGCGCGGTGGGTATTGATCACCACGCGCACGCCGTCGCGCAGCGCCAGGGTGAGCATCCCGTCGCTGGACGAGATCTCGATGTCGTCCGGATCGACGTCGGCGAGCTGCTCCTCGAGGTACGCCAGCTCGGCGCGGCCTATCTTGTCGAACGTCGCCTCATCCCTGGGGTCCATGTGTTCCCCTTATACCGCCGGATTCTGTACTATCAAGCCGCAGCTGCCCCCTGGCTGGGGCGTTCCGAAGGCGAGCGGAACGTGGCCACGTACCTCGACCACGACTCGGATGAGCTGACGCTGCTTTTGCCGTCGCTGGGCCATCGCGCGCCCGAGGTCGTCGAGCCGGAGGCAGCCGCCCGCGCCGGCCAGCGAGGTGCGCGGCGCCAAGCGCGGCGACGTCATCGGCGGCCGCTACCTGGTCGAGGGGCAGATCGGGCGCGGCGGCATGGGGCGCGTGCTTCAAGTGCGCCACTGCGTGCTGGGCAAGCTGTTCGCGCTCAAGCTGCCCAAGCGCAACCGGGTCGAGGCGCCCGGGCTGCGCGAGCGCTTCCACCGCGAGGCCAAGCTGGCCAGCTCGCTGGCCCACGACAACATCTGCTCGGTCATCGACTTCGGCGAGGACCCGAGCTTCGGCCTGTTCATGGTCATGGAGCTGCTCGCCGGCGTGCGCCTCGACTACAAGATCCGCCGCGACGGCCCGCTGGCGCCGCAAGCGTCGCCTGCGACGTGATCGGCCAGATCGCCGAGGCGCTGCGCTACGTGCACACGCGCGGCATCGTGCACGGCGACATCAAGTCGGAGAACATCCTGCTGGTCCGCGGGGCCGAGCGCCGCCGGGTGGCCAAGCTGCTCGACTTCGGCCTGGCCCGCACCGACGCCACCGGCGACCCGACGCCACATCGAGGGCACGCCCGAGTACCTGGCGCCCGAGCGCATCACCGGCGCGCTCGCCTCGCCGCGCAGCGACATCTACGCGCTGGGCATCCTGTTCTGGGAGTGCCTGGTCGGGCAGCTGCCGTTCACCGGCATGCGCCACCACGTGCTGCAGCGCCAGCTGGCCGAGCCGCTGCCGCCGCCGTCGCGCTACCTGGAGCGCGCCGCTCGACGAGCGCGCCGATCTCATCGTCACCCGCGCCACCGCCAAGCACCCCGAGGACCGCCACCCGGACGTGTCGAGCTTCCTGTACGAGCTGCGCACGCTGTCAACAATGCTCGGCGTGGAGCCGAGCCGGCGCCGCGTCGACCTGGGCCGCGCGCGCGCCGCCCGCCCGCAGGAAGATCCGGCCGGCGAGGTGTTCGAGCACGCGCCGGTCGCGCTGGCCTCGGTCGACGCCTACGGCCGCGTGCGCGCCGCCAACCGCGCCTTCCTCGCCTTCATCGGCCACCAGGGCGAGGCGGCCGGCCTGTTCCTGGGCGAGACGCCGCTGGTCGACGTCTACCCGGCCCTGCTCGACGATCTCAAGCTGGCCGCCGCCGACCGCATCACGGTCAAGCAGGTGCTGCAGCTGCACGACGACGACGGCGCCACCGTCGACACCGCGGTCATCCTGACCCCGGCGCCGGGCGAGCGCGGCGCGGCCGCGGGCAACGTGCACCTCGCCCTGCACCCGCTGGCGACTCGATACTGACGAGCCGCGCGGCGATCAGAACGCGAAGAGGATGCCCAGGTTGAAGTCGGCCTGGATGCTCGGTGTTCGGCCGCACGCAGCCGGAGCCCGGGCACGGGCCGATCTCCTCGATGCCGGCGGGGAACGCGGCCAGGGCGTTGAGCTCGGCCACCAGGTTCATGGCGCCCGACAGCGGCATGAGGTAGCCGAGCCCGCCGCCGACCAGGAACGGGCCGCTCGCGGTCGTGTCGGTGTCCATGTCGCTGGCCGCCTGCTCCACCTTGACCGTGTGGCGGATGATGCCGCCGCCAGCCGCGCCGGAGACCTGGAGGCCCTCGCCGGAGTCGGACAGCGCGTAGCGCAGGCGCAGGAGACCCGACGGGCGCCGCGGTGGCGTGGCCCGGACACGTTGGCGCCCAGCGCGAAGCCCATGCGGAACGCGGCCGACAGGCTCAGTGCGGCGCGAGAAGTAGTAGCCGATCTCCGGGAACACGTGCAGCAGCGCGGGAGCCACGCAGCAGCTCACCTCGCTGCCGACCACCTCGGTCGTGCCGCTCACGTAGCCGGCGCCGGTGCCGATCGCGAGCGAGATGAAGATCGTCTTCTTCGTCGCCCGGCGGACGGCGACTCGTCTCGCCCGCTTCTCTCGCTCGACCTCGGCCAGCCGGCTCCGCGCCGCCGCGCCGGCCGGACAGCATGACGATGTTGGGCGACGCCCGCGAGCCCTTGCTGGCCATGGTCTGGCCGTCGGCCAGCGCGGCCACGTAGTAGTGCAGCGAGCGGCCGCGCATGGCCGCGGCCGGGATGGCCGCCTCGTACGTGCAGCCGCGCCCGCGCCGGCGCATCGCGCACCTCGACGAACTTCTCGGCGCCGGCCGCGCGGTAGAACAGGCTCACCTTCTCGCGCCGTCACCGAGTCGCCCACCCGCGCGCGAATGGCCAGGCGCTCGCCGCCGGTGCCCTGATCGACCGGCGTGTGCTCGACGCCGCCCAGCGCGGCGCACTCGTCGCCGCCCTCGTCCGACCCGCCCGTCTCGCCTCCGCCGGTCCGCCCCTTCTTCACCGCGCGCAGGAGCTCCGCCATGGCGCGCCGTGCGGTAGGCGACGCCGATCTCGATAGCCGGATCGATCGCCACCGCGGCGGCGAACGCCTCGCGCGCCGCCTCCGGGTTCTTGAGGCCGGCGAACTCGACGATGCCGAGGTTGAGGTACACGCGGGCCAGGATCGGCTCGCCGTCCAGCTTGTTCTTGCGGGCCACGGCCAGGGCCTCGCCCAGCTGCCGCCTGGCCGCCTCGAACTCGAGCAGGTCGAAGTTCTCCATCGCCTGCAGGTCTTGCTCTCGACCTCCTTGACGCCGCGGTTCTTGCCCTGCGCCAGGGCCGGGCCCGCGACGAGCGAGGAGGCGATGACGCGTGAGTAAGAACGAATCCTCATGTCATCCGTGCTCGGATTCCGGATCGGCACATCATTAGCAGAGAATCATCTCATCTAGCGCGCCGGTGATGACGAACTCGACCCGGCGGTTCTGCGCTCTGCCGCGCGGCGTGGTGTTCTCCGCGATCGGCCTGGTCTCGCCATAACCCTCTGAAGTGATTCTGTTCGCGCTGATGCCTCGCGCCACCAGGTAGCGCTTCACGGCCGCCGCGCGCAGCTGGCTCTGGCGCAGGTTGCGCCTGGGCGGGCCCTTGCTCGTCGGTGTGGGCCTCGACCCGCACGCGCAGCCTCGGGTTTACCTCGAGCACGCGCGCCACCTCGTCGAGCAGCTCGTAGGAGGCCGGCCTGATGGCGGCGACGCCGACGAACACGGACCGGCTCGCCCATCTGGATGCGGGTGCCGGCGACCATCACGCCCTTGAACGGACAGCCGTCGGGCGGCCGCCCGGCGCGGCCCGGGCAGCTATCGACGCGCCGCGGGCACTCCGGCACGCCGTCGCCGTCGTCGTCGCAGTCGGGGCAGCCGTCGTCGTCGTCGAAGCCGTCCGGATCCTCGGCCTTGTTCGGGGCACTGATCGATGCGGTCGACGAGGCCGTCGCGGTCGTTGTCGGCCTCGGGGCAGCCGTCGTCGTCGTCGAAGCCGTCGCTGTCCTCGGCGTCGTCGGGGCACCTGTCGACCGCGTCGGCCAGGCCGTCGCTGTCGTTGTCGGTCTCGGGGCAGCCGTCGTCGTCCTGCGCCCCGTCCCGGTCCTCCGGCTGCGCCATGCACTCGTCGCGATCGTCCGGCACGCCGTCGCCGTCGCGGTCGGCGCCGCCGGTGGTGGCGGCTGCCGCGCAGCGGCCGCGCGGCGACAGGCGCAGCGCCTGGCCCGCGCTCCTGGCCGCGACATCGAGCTCGGCCCGCGCGCTGTAGTAGTCCCCCTCGTCCAGCTCGAGCGCGGCGAACTCGCTGTGCGCCACGGCGCGGGCCGAGGTCGACCGGCGCGCAGCTGCTCGGCGCCTGACGCCGCGCGCGACCTCGATGGTGCGCTCGACCGTGTCGATCTCGCCGCGCACGCGCTGGCCCGCGGCGCAGCTCGCACCGAGGACGGGCGGCCGCCACGCAGCACGCGCGCCGGCCCTGCATCGCGCGCCGGCCGCATCACCGCCCGACCTCGCCCCGAGCAGGCCGTTCGGGCGCCCCGGTCGCGCGGCTGGCCGCCACCTCACTGCGCCTTGCGCGCCGCCTGCGACGCCTTGGCGCCCGAGCCGGTTGGCGGCCTGAAAATCGGCCTCGGCCGCCTCCTCGCGCGCCTTGCGCAGGTACTCGACCGCCAGCGTGAACCAGTACGGCGCGTGGATGTCGGCCTGCGCCGCCCGCGCCGCCTCGACGTCGTCGCTGGCGGTGCGCGTCACCTGGCCGATGTAGGTCGACCGGCCCGCAGCCGGCCAGCGCGGCGATCACGGCCGAGGCGGCCAGCGCGCGCAGCCGGCCCATGATCAGCGTGCGCGCACCCGGCGCGAGTCGCGCATCAGCTCGAGGCCGACGAAGCCGGCCGCGATGCCGACGCCGGCGGCCAGCGCGACGAGGACGTAGCCGAGCTTGACCTCCATCAGCGCGAGCGCGCGGCCGTCGTGGAACTCGTCGAAGGTGCCGTAGCGGCCCACGCGGCCCCAGGCCAGCACGATCGCGACCAGCACCACCAGCGCGCCGCCGGCCAGCGCGTAGCGGGCCGCCTGCTCCTTCTTCTTGCCGGCCCGCACCAGCCGCGCGCCGGCGTACCAGCCGGCCATCACCATGCCGGCGTGCGGCCAGGAGCGCGACGACGGTCAGCCCGGGCAGGTCGCTCGGATCGAACAGGTACATCCAGCTCCACGACGGGTGGGCCAGGTACAGGTAGAGCGTGACCGGCGTCAGCACCACGCCGATGAAGATCGCGACCAGCGGAAAGGACGGGGTGGCGAACGGGCCCTCGGCGCGCAGTCGATCGCGGGCGCACAGGGCGAAGGCGAGCCCGAGACAGCCGTTGAACAGGAAGTCGATCGGAATGGCGGACCCTCGCGAAACGCGTCGAATCCGTACCTTACACCGACACGCTTCGAAAGAAACCGCGTGCTCAGGGTCCGGTATCCTCGCCGGTGCCCACCCGGAGGGCGCAGCTCGGGGCCGACGACGACCTTGGCCGGCGACGCTGGCGCCGCGGCGCCGACCGGCGAGACCACCGGCCGCGCCGTCGGACGCGCGCCGTGGCGCGGGTGGCTGGTCGCCGGCGCTGTGTCGGTGATGTCGTCGAACTGTGCGGCCGGGTCGGTGCGCGGGCCGAGCGGCGGCGACAGCGCGGTGAAGGCGTGATCCGAGTCGAGCGCGCGCAGCGGATCGCCGGCCGCGGTGCCGGGCGCCGGCACCTCCACCTCGCCGGCCACGAAGCGCGCGTCGATCGGCGACGCGGTCCGCTCGCGCTCGCGCTCGTCGCCGAACGACTCGCGCAGGCGATCGCGGATGCGGGCGTCGTCCACGATCCAGTCGTCGAGCACCGCCTCGGTGGACGTCTCGGTCTGCGGCAGGGTCTGGTAGTGGCTCTGCGCGCTCTCGTCCTCGCCGAGCAGCGGGCTCTGCTCCACGCGGGTCACCTCGCCGAGGCCCTCGTTGAGCCCGGTGTCGACCTGCGCCGACCCGGTCACCTCGTCGATCAGCAGATCGCCGTCGAACGCCGCGATCGGGCGATCGCCGCCTGCGCCGGGCGCCCCATCACCCACGCCGCCGGGCCGGTCGGATCGATCGCCGACAGCACCGGCAGGTCGCGCGACGGCATGCTCGTGCATCGCGGCGGCGAAGCGCTCGCGCCACGGCGAGGTGCTGGCCAGCCAGGCGTAGGCGCGGCGCAGCTCGCGCCGCGTGGAGCTCGCGGTGTGTGCGCGGCGCACCAGCTCGTACCCGCCGCGCGACACGCGATAGCGCAGGTCGGCGTCGTCGAGCAGGCCGAGGATCTTCTGCGCCAGATCGATCGGGTGGCCCGGCTCGAACAGAAGGCCGTGCTGCTCGTCGCGCATCAGCATCGTGACCGTGCCGCGCCGCGGCGCCACCACCGGGCGCTGGCAGGCCATGTACTCGAGCAGCTTGGTCGGATAGAGCGCCAGCGGCTTGGGACCGAGGTCGACCGCGCCGGGCGCCACGCAGATGGCCGACGAGCCGATCAGCGCGGGCACGTCCTCGTGCGGGACCTCGCCCAGGAGATCGACGCGCTCGCTCAGGCCGAGGTCGCGCACCGCGCTGGCCAGCGAGTCGATGAACTCGGGCGAGGAGCGCCCGGCCAGGGCCAGCTGCGCGTTCGAGTGCGCGGCCACGTCGAGCATGGCGCGCAGCAGCACCCGCACGCCGCGCCCCGGGCTCAGCGCGCCGGCGTAGAGGATGCGCGGCACACCGCCGGTGTGGGCCGCCTCCCAGTCGAAGTGGTCGACGTCGACCCCGGGAGGGACCATGCGCACCCGCTCCTCCGGCACCACGCTGGCGAAGTAGGCGCCGGGCCGGCTCGGTCGCGGTGAGGATCAGGTCGGCGCGCTGCGCGCACTCCAGCTCGTCGCGCTCCAGCGTCGGTCGCGGTCTCGAGGTCGTGGACCGGCGGCTCGGTCAGCGGCGAGCGGCCGGCGTCGAACACGGCGGCGTACTTGAGCCGCTCCCGCATCTCGAGCACCGGGATGCCGCTCCAGCCGTCGCGGAAGTGGACGACGTCGTAGTCGGCGCCCTCGAGCTGGCGGCCCAGCGCGCGGCGGAAGGCGTCGATGCGCGAGCGGATCGGTCCGTCCGGCACCGGCACGCGCAGAAGTCGCGCGTTGGCGAAGCGCTCGACGTACGCCTGATCGCCGCGGCGCACCACCAGCACGTCGACGGCGTGATGGCGCGCGAGCGCGCGAATGATGTGGCTCAGCTGGACGCCGATCCGGTCGGGGCCGGGGGCGGTGCAGAAGCCGGCAATCAGGACGCGCGGCATCCCGTGGTCTCGCTGGGGCCCGAAAGTGGCATTACGGCTTGAATTGACTGTAGTCTTGAGATACTACCCCGCCACCAGAACGGCTCCAAGCCCATCGACGCGAAGCGCGCGAGCCCCTCACCAGGACTGGCTCCGCCGGAGGCTCATGTGAAACGGCTGATAGCGTACCTACGCGAGAACATGATTCTCGACTTCCAGGGCGACCTGACACTGGAGATGCTGCGCGACTTCCTGCGCGACGACGACAGCCGCGAAGCGCGCGCCCTCCTCTCCAAGATCGTTGAGGATCGGGGCGTCAGCGACATGATGATCGTCCTGGCCGATTGCCTGCTCGAGGTGGTGCAGAAGGCGGTCAGCGACGATTCCATCCGCGAGCAGCTCCACACGTACGCAGAGTCATAGGTCGAAGCGCGGCCGGAGCTACTCCGGCCGTCACGTTCCATCCGCTCCACCCGGCGCGTCCAAGACCGCCAGGTGTTCGAGCAAGCCGGCGGCGGTTCGCGCGACTCCCTCGAGCTGAGCCGGCGCCAGCCGGTCGGCCGTATCGGTCGGCTGGTGGTAGTCCTCGTGCAGACTGGTCGACATGTGAATCGACAGGATGCCGCGCCGTCGAAACCACCAGTCGTCGGTGCGGTCCTCGAATCCGAACAGCTCGACCAGCGCGGCCGGCACCGGCACCATGTCGATGCCGGCGCCGCGCCCGGCGCGCCGCGCCACGGCCAGGAGATCCGGGCGCTCCTCGAGGCCGACGATGGCGGCGGCGCCGCGCCGGCCGGAGCCCCACTCGAAGAAGTTGCGCCCGACCATGTCGAAGTTGATGACCGCCAGCGTGCGCTCCAGCGGCCAGGTCGGGCTGGCCACGTACACGCCGGAGCCGACCAGGCCCAGCTCCTCGGCGCCGAAGGCGATGAACAGCACCGTGTGGCGGAAGCGGCGGCGCTCGGCGGCGCGGACCAGGCCGAGCAGCACCGCCGCTCCCGACGCGTTGTCGTCGGCGCCCGGGTACACGCGGCCGTCTGCGCCGACGCCGAGGTGATCGTAGTGCGCGCTGACCAGCACCGCGTCGGGTCCGGCTCGCTTGATGCCGATCACGTTGTCGGCGCGGCCGGCGATCGGCTGGCGCACCACCTCGAGGCCGGCGGCGCCCATGGCGGCGGCCATGTAATCGGCCGCCAGCTCGCCGCCGACCTGGTACGACCCGCGGCCGGCCATCTGCGGTGCGCACAAACGGTGCACGTCGGCCATCAGGGATACGGCGTTCAGGGCATCGCGCGCGGTGGATCGCGCCGGCGCGCGGCGGCTGACCGGCGCGGCCGGGCGCGGCTCGGAGCCGCCCGGGACACCCGTAGGAGCCAGCCGCCAGGACTGCGGCGACACGGCGACACCGACGGCGCGGCGCGCTGGCGCGGGCGTGACGGTCGCGCAACAGAGGGTCATCGTACATCCGGGCGCGGACGGCGTGCTACCCTCTCCCCGCGGCAGGAGGCCACCATGACCAGCTCGAACCGCACCCAGGCTCCTCTGCTCGTCGCGCTCGGACTCATCGCCGCCGGCGTCATCGTGGCGGCGGTCGGCGGCCTCACCAGCGGCTCGATCCTGGGCGGCATCGTCGCCGCGCTCGGCGCGGTGCCGGCCTGCTACGCGGCCTGGCTCGGCATGCAGAAGGAGACCCAGGGCAGCCTGGGCATGGCGCTCCTGCTGGTGTTCGCCTCGCTCGGCGTGGGGGCGATCCTGGTTCTGCTGCGGGTGGTCGATTGGCTGCGTTGAACCGCGCATCCGACCGGCGCGCGCCGGTCCTGTGCCTGCTGTAGCGCGATCGCGCTGGGCGGCGCGCGCCCGGCGCTCGCCGATCCGAACGAGGGCGGCGACGGCGAGCGCAAGCACCACTTCCAGACCCAGTCGATGGGCACCCTGGTCGACATCACGCTGTGGAGCAGGGACGGCAGCGGGGCGCAGGCGGCGGCCAGCGCGGTGTTCGACGAGTTCCGGCGCCTCGACCAGCTGATGAGCAACTGGGTCGAGACCAGCGACGTGTCGCGCATCAACGCGGCCGCCGGGGTCAAGGCGGTGCCGGTCTCCGACGAGGTGCTGCGCATCATCGCGCTGTCGCAGAAGGTCGCGCGCAAGACCGGCGGCGCCTTCGACATCACCGTCGGCGCCTACCGCGGACTGTGGAAGTTCGACCAGGACCTCGACGGCACCCTGCCGGAGCCGGCCGAGGTGGAGGCGCGGCGCAAGCTCACCGGCTACCGCGACCTCGTCGTCGACAGCAAGGCCCACACGGTCAAGCTGCGCCGCAAGGGCATGGCGATCACGCTGGGCGGCATCGCCAAGGGCTACGCGGTCGACCGCGCCGCGGCGATCCTGCGCGACCGCGGGATGAAGGACTTCATCGTGCAGGCCGGCGGCGACCTGTTCGTGTCCGGCACCAAGGGCTCGCAGAAGTGGCGGGTCGGCATCCGCGATCCGCGCGGCGCGCGCGACGCGACCTTCGCGCTGACCGAGCTGGAGGACCGCACCTTCTCGACCGCGGGCGACTACGAGCGCGGCTTCGTCAAGGACGGCGTGCGCTACCACCACATCCTCGATCCCAAGACCGGCTACCCGACGCGCGGCTGCCGCTCGGTCACCGTGATCGCGCGCGACGCGCTGACCGCGGACGTGTGGGACACGGCGCTCTTCGTCATGGGCACCGAGCGCGGCCTCAAGATGGCCGAGAGGCTGCCCGACATCGAGGCTGTCTTCGTCGACTCCAAGAACCGCGTGCGGGTGAGCTCCGGCCTGTCGCTTGTCGAGGGCGGCGACACCCGCACCCACCTGGCCGCCGGCCTGGTCGGCAAGATCCTCATCCTGCAGCCGCCGACCGACGCCCCGTGACGGGCGCCGCTCGCAGCTCACAGGATGTAGTTGGACAGCTCCTCGTCGGCCGCGAGGTCGGTGAGGCGCTCGCGCACGTACTCGCGGGTGATCTGGATCTTCTGCGGCCCGATGTCCGGGCGCGGAGAAGGACAGCTCGTCGAGCAGGCGCTCGAGGACCGTGTGCAGGCGGCGGGCGCCGATGTTGTGGGTGCGGCTGTTGACCTGGGCCGCGATGGTCGCGATCTCGCGGATGGCCTCGGCCTGGAACTCGATCTCGATGCCCTCGGTGAGCGAGCAGCGCCTCGTACTGCTTGGTCAGCGCGTTGCGCGGCTCGGTCAGGATGCGGACGAAGTCCTCGTCGGTGAGCGGATCGAGCTCGACCCGGATCGGGAAGCGGCCCTGCAGCTCCGGGATGAGATCGGACGGCTTGGCGATGTGGAACGCGCCGGCGGCGATGAACAGCACGTGGTCGGTGCGCACCGGGCCGTACTTGGTGGTGACCGTCGCGCCCTCGACGATGGGCAGCAGGTCGCGCTGCACGCCCTCGCGCGACACGTCCGGGCCGTGGCGGTGGTCGCTGGAGCCGGACGCGATCTTGTCGACCTCGTCGAGGAAGACGATGCCGGCGTTCTCGGCGCGCGACACCGACTCGCGGGTCACGAAGTCGACGTCGATGAAGCGCTCCGCCTCCTGGCCGGTCAGCACGTCGAGCGCCTGCTGGATCTTGAGCTTGCGGCGCCGGGTCTTCTTGCCGAAGTTGCCCAGCATGTCCTTGAGGCCGGTCAGGCCCATCTCCTCGACGCCGGAGCCGCCGAAGATCTGCAAGAACGGGCTCTGATCCTCGGTGATCTCGACCTCCACCTCGCGGTCGTCGAGCTTGCCCTCGCGCAGCAGCGTGCGCAGCTTCTCGCGCGTGCCGGCGTCGGCGCCGTTGGCCTCGGGCAGCGCGGGCCGCGGCGGCGCCGGCGTGCCGGGCGCCGGCGGGCGGTCGGAGAACGAGCGCGCGCGCTGCTGGTTGGGCAGCAGGAGATCGAGCAGCCGCTCCTCGGCCGCCTCGCGCGCCCGCCCGCGCACCTTCTGCGACTCCTCGTCCTTGACCAGCTTGACCGACACCTCCATCAGGTCGCGCACGATCGAGTCGACGTCGCGCCCGACGTAGCCGACCTCGGTGAACTTCGAGGCCTCGACCTTGAGGAACGGCGCGCCGGCCAGCTTGGCCAGGCGGCGCGCGATCTCGGTCTTCCCGACGCCGGTGGGGCCGATCATGATGATGTTCTTGGGCGCGATCTCCTCGCGCAGGTGACCCTCGACCTGCTGCCGGCGCCAGCGGTTGCGCAGCGCGACCGCGACCGCGCGCTTGGCCTTCTTCTGGCCGACGATGTAGCGGTCGAGCTCGGCGACGATGGCGGCCGGGGTCAGGTGGCCGGGGGCGCGGGTGCTCATGGAGCCAGCTCCTCGAAGACCACCTGGTGGTTGGTGTAGAGGCAGATGTCGGCCGCGATGCTCATCGCCGCCTCCGCGATGGCGCGCGCGTCGAGCTCCGAGTGGAGCCAGCAGCGCGCGCGCCGCGGCCAGCGCGTAGGTGCCGCCCGAGCCGATGGCGGCCACGCCGAGATCCGGCTCGATGACGTCGCCGGTGCCGGACAGGAGGTAGGTGTCGCGCCGATCGGCCACCAGCAGCATCGCCTCCAGGCGGCGCAGCACGCGGTCGGTGCGCCAGTCCTTGGCCAGCTCGACCGCGGCGCGGCGCAGGTTGCCGCCCTGCTCGCGCAGCTTGCCCTCGAGGCGCTCGAACAGCGCGATGCCGTCGGCCGCCGAGCCGGCGAACCCGCCGATCACCGAGCCGTCGGCCATGCGCCGCACCTTGCGCGCCGTGCCCTTGACGATGGTGTTGCCGAGCGAGACCTGGCCGTCGCCGGCGACCACGACGCGGTCGTTCTTGCGCACGGACAGGATGGTGGTGGAACGGATCCGGACTCGGCCCTGGGTCACGGCCGCTCTCCTTTCGCCGCCTTCGCCCGCGCGTGCGGGTGGGCAGCGTCGTAGACCTTCATGAGGTGATCGAGCGAGACCTTGGTGTAGATCTGGGTGGAGGACAGGCTGGCGTGGCCGAGCAGCTCCTGGATCGAGCGCAGGTCGACGCCGCCGTCGAGCAGGTGGGTGGCGAACGAGTGGCGCAGCGCGTGCGGCGTGGCCTCGGTGCCGGCCAGCAGCGCCCAGCGCCCCACCATGCGCTGCACCGAGCGCGGCGTCAGCCGCTGGCCGCGCTGGTTGAGAAACAGCGCGCGCACGTCCTGGCGCCCGCTCTTCGGGTGGCGCATGGTCGGGCGACCGTCGGCGAGGTAGATATCCACGGCCGCGACCGCGGCCCCGCCGAGCGGCACCAGGCGGTCCTTGCCGCCCTTGCCGCGCCGGACCTGGACCAGGCAGCCGTCGCCGTAGCGGTCGCGGTCGATGTCGTCGATGTCCAGCGCGCAGCACTCCGACACGCGCAGCCCGGACGCGTACAGCACCTCGAGCATGGCGCGGTCGCGCAGCGCGGCCGGCTGCGGCGCACCCGCACCGCCGGTCGCGACCGGCGCGGTGGGCGCCTCGACCAGCGCGGCCGCGGCGTCGACGTCGAGCGCGCGCGGCAGCGCCTTCTTGCGCTTGGGGCTGGCCACCTGCCGCGCCGGGTTCGACTTCACGCGCCCGCGCGCGACCAGGAAGCGGAACAGCGCGCGCATCGACGACAGCTTGCGCGCGATCGACGACGCATCGTTGACCTGGTAGAGCGACGCCACGAACGACCGCACGTCCGCGGTCTGGACCCGCTCCGGCGCCGGATCCCTGTCTCCGTGGGCCCCGGCGTACTGGCGCCGGAACTCCTCCAGGTCGCGCAGATAGGCCTCCACCGTGCGCGGCGAACAGGCCCGTTCCACGCGGAGATGGTGCGCCAGGTCGCTCACCGCGACCTGCCAGGGACTGCCCTCCTGCATCGCCAGCGAGCCTAGCAAGGCCCCGTCGTGCCGGCCACTTATCACCCCCGGCGGCTCAATTCGCAGCCACCGCGACCGGATCGCCGTCGAGCCACGCCTCGAGGTCGCGGCCGGCGCGGTCGGCGTGCAGGGCGCCGCGGTCGGGCTTGCGGGCGCGGACCGGGAGCTGGGGCAGGAGGCCGAAGTTGATGTTGGTGGGGCCGAACTTCTCGCCCGGCTCGCGGCGGCGCGCGACGTGGTGGTAGAGCGCGCCCAGCGCGGTGGTCGGCGGCGGCGGCGCGAAGACGCGGCCGCGCAGCGCGGCGGCGGTGAACCAGGCCGCCACCATGCCCATCGCGCACGACTCGATGTAGCCCTCGACGCCGGTGAGCAGGCCGGCCACGCGCACGCTGGGCCGCGCGAGCAGCTCCAGCTCGGGGCCGAGCAGGCGCGGCGCGTCGAGGTAGGTGTTGCGGTGGATCGAGCCGAAGCGCAGGAACTCGGCGTCGCGCAGGGCCGGGATCATGGAGAAGATGCGCTGCTGCTCCGGGTAGGCCATGCGGGTCTGGAAGCCGACCAGGTTGTAGGCGGTGAGGTAGCGGTTCTCCGGGCGCAGCTGCACCACGGCGTACGGCCACCGCCCGGTGCGCGGATCGGTCAGCCCGACCGGGCGCATGGGGCCGTGGCGCAGCACGTCCTCGCCGCGCTCGGCCATGACCTCGATCGGCAGGCAGCCCTCGAAGTAGCGCGGCTCCTCGAAGTCGCGCGGCGTCACCTTGCGCGCCGCGACCACCTCGGCCACGAAGCGCACGTACGTCTCCCGGTCGAGCGGGCAGTTCACGTAGTCGCCGACGCCGACGTCCCCGCCGGCGACCGCGCAGGCCTCGCCGTCCGCGACGTCGCGCGCCGGCGGCGGGCTCTCGGTGCCCCAGCGCGACGCGCGAAACGACGTCTCCGGATCGATCGACTCGGCGGCCACGATCGGCGCGATGGCGTCGTAGAAGTAGAGCCGCTCGCCGCCGCACAGCCGCGCCAGCTCGCCGGCCAGCGCGCCGCCGGTCAGCGGCCCGGTGGCCAGCACGGTCGGCCCGTCCGGCAGCCGATCGATCACGCGCCGCTCGATGGTCACGTTCGGGTGCAGGGCCAGCCGGGTGGTCACGTCGCGCGCGAAGCCGAACCGCTCGACCGCGAGCGCCGCGCCGGCCGGCACCCGGTGGCGATCGGCGCGACGCGATGACCAGCGAGCCCGCGCGCCGCAGCTCGCGCTTGAGCAGCCCGGCCGGCGCCGTCGGGTCGTCCGAGCGCAGCGAGTTGGAGCAGACCAGCTCGCACAGGAGCGGCGTCTGGTGGGCCGGCGACAGCGCGGCCGGCTTCATGTCGACGAGCGCGACCCGCACGCCGGCCTCGGCCAGCTGCCAGGCCGCCTCGCAGCCGGCCGGCCCGCCGCCGACAACTGTCACCTCGGGCTCGCGGTACGCCATGCCCTTGATGTACCGCGAACCGGCCGCCGATGCGAAGCGCGCCGGGCACGAGGCGCCCTGCCCCGCGGGGCAGGATGCCCGACGCCGGCCGCCTGTTCGCGCGCACATGCGCCCGCGCGCGCTGGCATGTCCCGTGCTCGAGCGATGGTTGTCGAAAGGAGACACCATGATCGCACCCACTGCTCTGGCACTCATGAGCGCTCTGACGTTCGCCAGCTTCAAGGGGCACGAGGCACACGTCGCCGTGCAGCCCGGCCATCGCATCTCCGGCACCACCGCCATGCGCATGCCCGATCTCCTGGCGCGGCAGATGAACCGCGACGAGGAGGGGGAGACCGACTACCGAGGCGTCGTCTGCGTCGGCGCCGACGGCGTGCCGCGCACGATCAAGACGATCCAGCGCACGGGCGTCCGCCAGGCCGACCAGAAGGTCGAGAAGACAGTGCGGGGCTGGCGCTACACCCCGTTCATGGTCGGCGGCAGGCCGACCGGCTTCTGCACCGGTTTCACCTACCGCTTCGAGATCCCGCACGCCGGCCTGGTCAACCCGGGCTCGGTCGGCTGACCGAGCGCCAGGTCGAGCCAGTGGACCCTAGGCCGCCTCGCTCTCGGTCTTCTTGAAGGTGCAGGTCAGGCAGCGGATGTGCGTGCCGGACTTGGTCTCCTTCTTGACCATGAACTTGGCGCCGCACTCCGGGCACGCCTCGGCATCGGCCGGTCCCAGGTCACGAAGTCGCAGCTGGTCTTGGAGTAGTTGGAGCAGCCGAAGAAGGTCTTGCCCCGCCGCGAGCGCTTCTCGGTCAGGAAGCCGCCGCAGTCCTCGCGCGGGCAGGCCACGCCGAGCGAGATCGGCTTGGTGGTCTTGCAGTCGGGATAGCGCGAGCAGGCCAGGAACGCGCCGAAGCGGCCGCGCTTGACCACCATCGGCGCGCCGCAGTTCTCGCACACCTCGTCGGTGGTCGGCTCCGGCACGATCTCGACGGTGCCGTCCGCGTTGCGCGAGATCTCCTTGGTGTTGCGGCACTCCGGGTAGCCCTGGCAGGCCAGGAACGACCCGTTGCGGCCCCACTTGATGACCATCGGCTTGCCGCACTTCTCGCACATGTACTCGGTCGGGATCTCCTCGCGCTTGACGTCGCGCATCTGCTCCTTGGCCTTGGCGAGGTCGGCGGAGAACGGCTTGTAGAACACGCCGAGCAGATCGCGCCAGTCGCGCGCGCCCGTCCTCGACCTTGTCGAGGTCCTCCTCCATCTGCGCGGTGAAGTCGGTGTCGATGATCTCGGGGAACGACTCGACCAGCAGCGTCGTTGACCAGCGTGCCCAGCTCGGTCGGGAAGAAGCGCCGCTCGCGCTTCTCCACGTAGCCGCGGTCTGACGATGGTCGACAGGATCGCCGCGTAGGTCGACGGGCGGCCGATGCCCTTCTCCTCCAGCTCCTTGACCAGCGACGCCTCGGTGAAGCGCGGCGGCGGCTGGGTGAAGTGCTGCTCGGGCCGCACCTCGACGCAGCTCGACCTGGTCGCCCTCGGCCATCGGCGGCAGCAGGCGATCGCTGTCGGCCGCCTTCTCGGCCGCCTCGTCGTCGCTCTCCTGCTCGAGATAGACCGCGGTGTAGCCGGCGAACTTCATCACCTGGCCGGTCGCGCGCAGCGTGGCGCGGCCGCGCGCCGATGTCGACGGTGGTCTGGTCGAAGACCGCCGGCGCCATCTGGCAGGCGACGAAGCGGTTCCAGATGAGCGTGTAGAGCCGCACCAGCTCGACCACCTCCGGGTGGCCGGTCGCCTCGAGCAGCGACTGCACGCGCTCCGGCGTGTACTCCATCGACGTGGGCCGGATCGCCTCGTGCGCGTCCTGCGCGCTCTTCTAGGTCTTGTAGACGATCGGCTCCTCCGGCATGTAGTCGGCGCCGTAGCGGTTGGCGATGAACTCGCGCACCTCGACCAGCGCGTCGTCGGAGACGCGCGTCGAGTCGGTACGCATGTAGGTGATGAGGCCGACCGGGCCCTCGTCGCCGAGCTCGACGCCTTCGTACAGCCGCTGGGCCAGGGCCATCGTCCGCTTGGCCGAGAAGCGCAGCTTGCGCGCCGCGTCCTGCTGCAGCTTGGAGGTGATGAACGGCGGCTGCGGGCTCCGGCGGCGCTCCTTGCGCTCGACCTGCGCCACCTGGGCGTTCGCCGGCGCGCAGCTCGCCGGCGATCTCGTCGGCCTCGGTCTGGGTCTTCGGCTCGGCCTTGGCCCCGTCCCAGCGCCAGATGCGCGCCACGAACGGCGGCGGCTCGGCCGCCTTGCAGTCCGCCTCGACCGTCCAGTACTCCTCGGGCTTGAACGCGTCGATCTCCGCCTCGCGCTCGCACGATCATGCGCACCGCCACCGACTGCACGCGCCCGGCCGACAGCCCGCGGCGCACCTTCTTCCACAGGATCGGGCTGATCTCGTAGCCGACCAGGCGGTCGAGGATGCGGCGCGCCTGCTGCGCGTCGGTCTTGTTCGTGTCGACCGCGGTCGGGTGCTTGAGCGCCTCGGTGATGCCCTTCTTCGTGATCTCGTTGAACAGCACGCGCTGGATGTTCGGATTGATGTCGCGCAGCTCCTCGGCGATGTGCCAGGCGATCGCCTCGCCCTCGCGATCGGGGTCGGGGGCGAGGTAGACGTGCTCGACCGCCCCGGCCGCCGCGCGGATCTCGGCGATGACCTTCTTCTTGTCGCGCAGGACCACGTACTCCGGCTCGAAGCCGTTCTCGACGTCGACGCCGAGGCGCGACTTGGGCAGGTCCTTGACGTGCCCGACCGACGCCTTCACGGTGTAGCCCGCGCCCAGGTACTTCTTGATCGTCCGCGCCTTGGCCGGCGACTCGACGATGACCAGCGACTTGCCCTTGGGGTTTACCTTGCGGCCCTTGCGCTCCGGCTCGGCGGTGTCGGTCTCGGTTTCGGTCTCGACCGCCTCGTCGGCCCTGGCGCGCGCCGGCTTGGTGGCGCGCCGGGCGCGCGCTGGCTTCTCAGCGGGAGCCGGCTTGGCCCGGGCGGCGACCTTCTTCTCGGCCACCTTCTCGGCCACCTTCTTCTCGGCCCTCGCCTTGCTGCCGGCCTTGACCCGGGGCTTCACTTCCGCCGCCGGGCGCTTCGCCTTTGTCTTCTTGCTGGTCGCCATCCGCGTGGGAATACCTTTCTTGTCCTACCCGGCACCGGCGCGCAGGCGCTCGGCGAGAGGTGATCGGAGATAAGCCTGACCTGGCACGGCGACGGCGAGCCCCTCGAGCTCGAGCCCGGCCAGCGCGCGTGTGGCGTCGCGCAGTCCGAGCCCGCTTCGGGCCGCCACCGTCGCTCCCGTGCTGGGCGACTCGACGTCCAGCAGCTCGAGCACCTGCGCCTCCCGGGTGCCCGGCTCCGGCAGACGCGCGCTCGGCTGGCGGGGACGGCCTGCCCGAGCCGCCATCAGGTCCGCCGCGCTTTCCACAACGGCCGCCCCCTGGACCAGGAGCGCCTCGCAACCCGGCGTGCCCGGCACCGCCGCGAGCAGCCGCCCGTACTTCCTGGCGGCGCGCGCCGTGTGCAGGCTACCCGACGTCGCCTCTGCCTCGACGACGACGACCGCGTCGCACAGCCCGGCGATCACGGCGTTTCGGGCCACGAACAGGCGGCGCAGAGGCGGTGTGCCGGGAGGCTCGGTCGCGACGAGGGCGCCGCCTCGCTCGACAATCTCGTCGAACAGCGGGAGGTTGCGCGGCGGATAGGGCTGGTCGAGCCCGCCCGCGAGCACCGCGATGGTCGCCCCGCCGCCGTCGAGCGCGCCCCGGTGAGCCGCGCTATCGATTCCGAGCGCGCCGCCCGAGACGATCAGTGCGCCGGCCTCCGCCAGCTCGGCGGCCAGCCGGCTGGCCTTCTCGGCGCCGTTGCGGCTCGCGGCCCGAGCGCCCACGATCGCCACCACCAGATCGTCGGCCGGCAGCGGCACCGCTCCTCGCACGAACAGCAACGGCGGGGGCTCGGGCATGGCGCCGAGGCGGGCCGGGTATTCGGGAGCAGACCGCTGGATGACCGTGGTCACAAGGGTTCAAGCAATTAGCCACCCTGCGCCGGCCAGTCAAGCCACTCGGTTTCGGACCAAACGATATCAGCCAGTTAGCTGCGGGCAGTTCCGGCCCGACCCGGCATCCGCCCGGAGCACGCGCAGGATCCGCCTTCCCCGGGCCAGGCGGGGCGTCTGGACCTGCGGATCACCTGGTCGACCCCTCTTCAGGGCGCTGGCGAGCGTCCTCGACCGCGGTTCATCAGCACTCGATCGCCCACGCCGAGCTCCCTGTCGGAGTGCACGACCACGGCGACGGCGGTCCGCGCGCCGGTCTGCACGACCATGATCTCGCCGATCGATCGCGCCGGGTAGCGCGAGTCGTTTTTTCCGATGTTGCTGTACGGCCCCATGACCTCCTCGTAGGCGTCGCCGCGCCGGATCACGTGGAGGCGGTTGCCGACCTTGACCCGCTGCTGGCTGCCGCGGTCGATGAGGACGATCTGGCGGGCCCCGATGAGCTCCTCGGACCCGATCTCGGCGACGATCAACCCCTCGAGCTCGACCTCGGCGGCGGCCGGCTGGACGTTGCGGAACTGGCGCTGGACCGGCCCCACGCGCATGCCGCGCTCGATCGCGTCCACCGAATCGAGCACGACGCCGCGCGCGAGCTTGCCCTTGGCCGCGCTGATGACCTCGAGCTCGCCGACGACGCGCACGTACGCGCCGATCTCGTCGCCGGTGTCCGGGTGCACGATGCGCTCGCGCTCGAGGTAGACCGCCAGGTGCTGGCCGACCCGGGGCGGCTTGCCCGCCGGATAGCGCAGGTAGACCTCGTCTCCGGTGGCGAGCATGAGCTTCTCCTCCGGAGATCCGTCGACCTCGATGCCCTGGGCCAGCTCCTCCGTGGACAGGAAGGCGAGCTGGCGCAGATCGAAGAACCCGCCGGTGTGCGCCGCTGTCCGCACCGCCGGGGCCGGCTTGTTGGCCGCCGCGCGCTCGGACGGCAGCTCGTCGCCGCGCTTGCGCAGGCGCAGCTGATCGCCCGGGTAGATCCAGTGCGGGTTGGTGATCTCCGGGTTGTAGGACCAGACGCGCGGCCACTCCCACGGGTTGTTGAAGTAGGACCAGCAGAGGTCCCACAGCGTGTCGCCGGAGCGGACCGTGTGCACCGAGGGCACGGTGCCGGCGGGGAGCACGTCGCCGTCCTGGTCCTGCGTCAGGCCGTTCTCGTCGACGTGATAGTAGCCGGCGCCTCCTCCGCCGGCCGTGGCGGCGGCGGGCGAGTCGGACGCCGGACCCGGCTGGCCCTGCGGGGTGACGACGATCGGCGTGGGCGGCGGCGCCGGCGGCGGTGCGGCCGGCTCGGAGCGCGAGCCGTCGGGCTGCACCTCCGGGATCTGGGCGTGCGCGCGCTGCGCGGCCATCGCGATGGCGGCCGCGCCCGCCAGACCTGCGACTGCGTATCGAATCGGCGTGCGTGTCATCTGCGCCCCAGTTTCTTGAGCTTTGCCTTGGCGATCTTCGCCGGCTTCGTGCGCGGGAAGCGTCCGACCAGCCGGCGCAGGGCCGTGCGCCCGGCGACCACGTTGCCGACCGCGAGGTGACACATCCCGATCCTCAGCATCGCGTCCGGCAGCTTGTTGCCGTTCCAGTGCCGGTCGACCACCTTCTGGTACTCGGCCAGCGCGACGCCGTAGAGCTTGCGGCCGAAGTACGACTCGGCCACCGAGTACTGCACGTTGTCGCTCAGGTAGTGATCCGGGAAGCGGCCCAGGAAGGAGCGCAGGCCGGAAACGGCGTAGTCGTGGTTGCCCTTCTTGAGGGCCGCCATGTAGCGCTTGTACTCGGCCACCGGATCGGCGGCCGGATCGGCGGGCGTGGCGACCGCGGGCGCCGCGTCGGTCACCGCGGGCGCGGCCGGCTTCGCGGCCGACTTCGCTGCCGGTTTCGCCGCGGCGACGGCGGCCGGCTTCGCGGCTGCGGGGATCGCGGCCACAGCCTTCGCGGCTTCCTTCGCCGCCGGCTTCGCGGCCGGCGCGGCCAGCTTCAGCTGCGGCTTCGCGGCGTGCGTCGACTCGGGCGCGCCCGCGGCGCGGCCCGGCGCACCCGCCGGCCGGCTGGCCGGGCCGGGCGTGGCCGTGCGCGCCCGGCGCAGCTGCTCGTCCACCGTCGGGATGCGCCCGGACACGACCGGCAGCCGCTCGGCGCCGACGTCCGGGATGGCCGCCGGCGGAGGCGCCTCGCCCTCGCCGGCCACCAGCCCCTGGGCGACCCGGCTGGACTCGTGCAGCTCGATACGCGGCCGCTCCTTCGTCTGCCGCGCCGCCTCGCCCTCGTAGACGATCTCGACGTCGCCGTAGAGCGCCTCGGCGACGTCCTGTGGCAGAGGCTCTCCGGCGGCCGGATCCGGCCCGTGCGCCTGCGCAACCGGCGCGGCCGGCGCCGGCGGCGGCTCACCGCCGCGCCAGCCGGCAGGCCGCTCGTGCAGCTGCGCGCGCAGCAGAGTCACCTCGTTCTCGAGGTTGCGGATGGTGTGCCGGTCTCGGCGCAGCTGCTGCCGCATCTCCACGGCGCGCTCGTCGTTCGGGCAACGCTCGCCCGCTGCGGTCGCCCCTGCCCCTGCACATCCACTCGCGATGAGCGCCATGGCGGCGCCGCCCCACAACCCTCTCCCCACGCTCATGTTTTGTGCGCGCAGGCCAGCAAACGGGCCGCGCTACCCCCAGGCGGCTATTAAAGCAGGTTCCGCCGACGATGACCAGACACGCGATGGGCGGCCGGTTTCCTGGACCGCGCCGCTCTAGGTCGACACGCCGAGGTCGCGCAAAATGCGCGCTCCCCCCGGCCCAGGAGCTCCTCGGCCAGGTCGGCGCCCATCTCGGCGGCGCGCGATGACGGACCGCGTCGCTCGCCCTGGACGATCTCCGTCCCGTCCGGGCGTCCGATCAGCGCCACCAGGTGCAGCTCGTCGCCGGCCGGACGCGCGTGGGCGGCCAGCGGCGTCTGGCAGCCGCCCCCGAGGCGACCGGTGAAGCCGCGCTCGGCCGCCACGCAGGCGGCGTCGCCGTCGCTGTGCACCGCGCCGCGGACCAGATCGGTGGTGGCCGCGTCGTCGGCGCGGGTCTCGATGCCGAGCGCGCCCTGCCCCGCGGCCGGCACGCACACCGACGGATCGAGCAGCTCGCTGATGCGCCCCTCGTGTCCCAGCCGGCGCAGACCGGCGGCGGCGAGCACGGCCGCGGCCAGATCTCCGCGCTCCACCTTGTCCAGCCGGGTGGGCACGTTGCCGCGCAGCGGAACCAGATCGAGATCGGGCCGCCGGGCCCGCAGCTGACACACGCGGCGCAGGCTCGAGGTGCCGACGCGCGCACCGCGCGCCAGCCGGTCGAGCCCCTCGCCGCCGCGGCTGACCAGCGCGTCGCGCGGATCTTCGCGCGCCGAGATCGCGGCCATGCGCAGGCCGGGCGCGAGCTCGGCCGGCACGTCCTTCATGCTGTGCACCGCCACCTGGGCGGCGCCGTCGAGCAGGGCCTGCTCGATCTCCTTGACGAAGAGTCCCTTGCCGCCGACCTCGGCCAGCGGCCGGTCCAGGATCACGTCGCCGGTGGTCTTGAGCACCAGCAGCGAGACCTCGAGCCCGGGCCGGGCCGCGATCAGGCGCGCCTTGACGTGCTCGGCCTGCCACAGGGCGAGCGCGCTGCCGCGCGTGGCGATGGTCAGTCGTTGTGCCCGCGTCATCACTTCTTCCCCTGGCTCTGCTTGGGCGCCGGCGCGACCTCGATGGCCGGAGCCGCGGGCGCGGCCGGCTCCGGCGCTGCCGCCTGCGGCTCCTCGCCGAGCGCGAACAGGCGGTGAGTCACCTCGACCATGGTCTCGACGTCGCCGGTCGCTGGCCTTGAGCGCCGACAGCGGCGTGTGCAGCAGCTTGTTGGCGATGAGCTCGCTCATGCGGCGGATGGCCTTCTGCACCTCGGCCTGCTCCGCGGCCTGGCCCAGCCCGCCGATGCAGCGCTCCGCCTCGCCCATCGCGATCTGATGGAAGTGCTCGCGCAGCGAGCGGATGGTCGGTACCACCCGCTGGGCGCGCATCCAGCGGCGCAGCTCCGACACCTCGTGCTCGACGATGACGAGCGCCGAGTCGGCTTCCTTCTGCCGCTCCTTGAGGTTCTCGGCCACCACCCGCTCGAGGTCGTCGATGTCGAACAGGTAGACGCCGTCCAGCTTGGCGATGGCCGGGTCGGCGTCGCGCGGCACCGCGATGTCGACGACGACCAGCGGCCGCCAGCGCCGCGCCTTCATCGCGCCCTTGAGCAGGCGCGGCACCAGGATCGGATCGGTCGCGCCGGTCGAGCTGAGCACGACGTCCGACTCGGCCAGCAGGTGCGGCAGGTCGTCCCACGGCCGCGCCGTGCCCTCGACCTCGGCGGCCAGCTCCGCGGCCCGCTCCGGCGAGCGGTTGGTGACCAGCAGCGAGGCGGCGCCGGCGACGCGCAGGTGGCGCGCGGCCAGGGCCGACATCTTGCCCGCGCCGATGACCAGCACGGTCTTGCCCATCGAGGTCGCCGAACACGCGCCGGGCCAGCTCGACGGCGACCGACGACACGTTGGCCGCGCCGCGGCTGATGCCGGTCTCGCTGCGCACGCGCTTGGCCACCTGGAACGCCTTCTCCATGCTGCGGCCCAGGATGGCGCCGGTGGCCTGCGCGCGCACGGCCGCGCCGTAGGCGTCCTTGAGCTGGCCCAGGATCTGCGACTCGCCGACCACCATCGAGTCGAGGGCGGCCGCGACGCGGAACAGGTGGCGGATGGCGTCGGTGTCGACCACCTCGTACAGGTGATCGGCCAGTCCCTCGGCCGCGACGCCGCGCGAGCGGGCCAGGAAGCTCCGCGCCTCGGCCGCCGCCGCCAGCGCGCGCGATCCGGGCGCGCCCGGCGAGGTCGAGCCGTAGATCTCGACCCGGTTGCAGGTCGACAGGATCACCGCCTCGTCGATGTCGGGCGAGCCGAGCAGATCGCCCAGCGCGACGCGGCACCTCCTCGTCGCGGAAGGCAAGCCGCTCGCGCACCGCGACCGAGGCGGTGCGCCACGAAAGGCCGACCACGAACAGCTCGCCGCTGCCGTTGGAGGAGGTCATCCGGTCAGCCTCCGAGCGCCCGGCGGGCCAGGTAGATGGCGAGCACCGCCGCCGACGCCGAGAACCCCATGATGGTCAGCAGCGCGGCCTTGCGCCCGCGCCAGCCCTTGGTGGTGCGCGCGACGATGAGCCCGCCGAAGGCGACCCAGGTGACCAGCGCGATGCCCCACTCCGGCCGCGACAGCAGCTCGGCGCGCTGCGCGCCCCACACCACGCCGAGCATGAGCGACGCGGTGAAGATCGGGAACCCGATCACGACCAGGCGGTGCGACAGGCGGTCGAGGGTGTCGAGCGCGGCGCCGCGCTTGAACAGGACGCGGTCGAACTCCTTTCGCTTGAGGGCGCGCTCCTCGAGCATGTACATGCCGGCCACGAAGGTGGCGAGGGTGAAGATGGCGACGCCGAGGGTGGCCAGCGAGATGTGGATGCGGCCGAGCGAGCTCAGCCCGGCCATCGGCTCGCCCGACGGCGACAGCCGGGCCAGTGCCAGGATGGCCAGCGCGGCCGGCGCCACGAAGGCGCCCAGCATGGCCAGCTTGACCCGCCGCGACCACCACAGATAGCCGCCCACCATCACCCAGGACAGAAAGCCGAGCGCCTCGCGCACCGAGGTGCCCGGGTGGACGTGGAGCACGCCGCGCCAGCCGATGTCGACGCCGTGGGCGACGAAGGCGGCCAGCAGCGCCCAGCGCGCGGCCGGCGCCATCCAGCGCGGCGCCTGCACGAACGCGCTGATGAACAGCAGCGCCGCCGCGCCGTAAAGGAGGAGCGAGACGTAGAAGGCCGGCGACGGCGCCACCGTGACCAGCGGGACCAGAGGATCGCTCACGGAGCGCTCGCGTCGCGGGGGATCGGATCGCCGAGGAACCCGGGCTGGACGTCGTAGGCGACCTCTCCCAGGATCACCGAGTACATGTAGTGATCCGCGCCCATCGCGTCCAGGCTGGTGCTCGTCGCGCACCGTGTCGATGAGCTGGTTGGGATCGTCGGAGCTGCCGGCCACGCGCAGAAAGCGAACGGCCGGACGGATGCGGAAGGAGCGGCCGTCGTCGGCCAGGGTCATGACGTCCCCGGCCAAGCGAGACGCGCTGCTCGGCGCTCCAGGCGTCGAGCCGGTCCTGGGAGATGAATAGCTGGGCCATGTGGGCTCGAGAGCGCCGGCGCCGCTGGCGGCGGGCAAGGCCATGATATGCGCCGCGCGTTCCGGCCGCAACGCGGCCCCCGGACGGGCTCATTCGGACGGCGCGGCCCCGGAACGGAGGAGTCCCTCGCACTTGCGGGTACGGGGGCAGGTGTTTATCAATACCGGATACCTCGAAAGGAAGCAGTCATGGCCAACGCCGACGTCATCGAGCTCTCTGACGACAACTTCGAGACCGAGATCCTTCGCTCGGAAAAGCCCGCGCTGGTGGACTTCTGGGCGGTCTGGTGCGGCCCGTGCCGCCAGGTGGCACCGTCGGTCGAGGCGCTGGCCTCCGAGTACAAGGGCCGCGTGGTGGTGGGCAAGCTGGACATCGACCAGCACCAGATCGTCCCGCAGCGCTACGGCATCCGCTCCATCCCCACCCTGCTGGTCTTCAAGGGCGGCCAGGTGGTCGGCCAGATCGTCGGCGCGGTCCCGCGCGCGAAGATCGAGGACGAGCTCAAGAAGCACGTGTGAACAGCGCCGCGCGCCGCCGGCGGCTCAGAACTGCTGGCGGCGCAGCGAGACGGAGGCGACCAGGCCCAGGCCGATGAAGCAGGTGACGGTCGACGATCCGCCGTAGGAGATGAACGGCAGGGTCACGCCGACCACCGGGGCCATGCCGATCACCATCGCCACGTTCACCACCACGTGCCAGAAGAGCATCGCGCCGACGCCCAGACAGATGGCGGTGCCGAAGCGGTCCGGCGCGCGGGTGGCGGCGTTGATGACCCACAGGACCAGGAAGCCGAACACGGCCAGCAGCGCCACCGAGCCGACGAAGCCCCACTCCTCGGCCCACACCGAGAACGGAAAGTCGGTCCAGTGCTCGGGCAGGAAGTTGAGCTGGTTCTGGGTGGCGTTGAGGAAGCCCTTGCCGCCCACGCGCCCCGAGCCGACGGCGAAGATCGACTGCTGGGTGTGCCAGCCGGCGCCGGTCGGGTCGGCCGCCGGATCGAGGAAGGCCAGCACGCGCGACTTCTGATACGGCTGCATGCCGTCCCACAGGAGCGGCAGGAGCGCCAGCGCCGCCGCCACCGCGCCCTCCAGCGGCCACAGCCTCACCGCCAGGAGCGCGCCGACCGAGCCGATGATCAGCGCCAGGAGGATCGCGGTGCCGAGATCCGGCTGGATGGCGACCAGCAGGACCGGCAGCACCAGCGCGACGACGGCGGCCACCAGCTGCGGCCGGCCCAGCTCGTCGCGCGCGCGGTCGTGCAGCAGGCGCGCGAGGGCCAGGACGACGGCGATCTTGGTCATCTCCGACGGCTGCAGGTGAACGCCGCCGAGATCGAGCCAGCGCTGCGACCCCTTGATCGGGTCGGACATCAAGTGAACCAGCACGAGAGCGCCGAGGGCGCCGCCGAGCAGCACCCAGGCCAGCCGGTGCAGGGTGCGGTAGTCGAGCGCGGCGAAGAGGAAGAACAGCACCAGGCCGATGCCGGTCCACATCAGCTGGTTGTCGAACTTGACCGAGTGCGCGGTGCGGAAGGTCGCGCTGTACAGGTTGGCCAGGCCGACCGCGATCAGCACGGCCATGCACGCGAACAGCGTCCAGTCGAACCGGTGCAGGAAGCGGCGCAGTCCGCTGGCGCCGATCGACGCGCGGGACAGCTCGCCGGGCGACATGCCGAGCTTCACTTGCCCCTCCGCGGCTTCACGCGCTGAAAGTAGCCCTCGACGATCTCGCGCGCCGCCGGCGCCGCCACCTTGCCGCCGCCGCCGCCGTGCTCGACCAGCACGACGATGGCGATCTCCGGCTTCTCGGCCGGCGCCCAGCCGGCGAACCAGGCGTGGTCGCGGTGCGGATCCCACTCGCCGGGGGCGGCCGGCGCGTCTTCCTTGCGCTTGCCGCGCACCTGGGCGGTGCCGGTCTTGCCGGCCATCTCGACGACGTCGCTGTGCGCCGCGCCGTGCGCCGTGCCGCCCGGCGCGTTGACCACGCGCCACATGCCCTGGCGGATGAGGTCGAGGGTGGCCGGCGTCAGCGAGACCCGGCGGCGCAGCTCGGGCGGCTCCTCGGCGACCAGCTCGCCGCGCGCGCTCTCGACCCGCTCGACCACCTTCGGCACGAACAGGCGGCCGCCGTTGGCCAGCGCCGCGTAGGCCATGACCAGCTGCACGACGGTGAGCTCGACGTCGCCCTGGCCGGTGGCGGCGTTGAGCGTGTGGCCGACGCTGTGGGAGCCGACGCGCTGCTCGTAGTACTCGCGGGTCGGCACGCGGCCGGGGACCTCGCCGTTGAGGCCCAGCCCGGTCGGCTCGCCGAAGCCGAAGTCGCGCGCCACCGCCGCCATGCGCTCGATGCCGGTGCGCTCGGCCAGCTTCCAGAAGTAGACGTTGCACGAGCGCTGCACCGCCGACACGAAGTCCATCGCGCCGTGCGTGTGCATGCAGTAGAAGGTGCGGCCGCCGGCGCGGTGCTGGCCCGAGCAGGTGAGCTGCTCGGTCGGCGTGACCAGGTGGCCGTCGAGCGCGGCGCCGCCGACGACGAACTTGTAGGTCGACCCGGGCGGGTAGTGCTGCTGCAGCGTCTTGTCGACGAACGGCCGGCGCGGGTCGCCCTGCAGACGCGCGTACTCGACCCGGGTCAGGTGGCCGGTCATCACGTTCGGGTCGAACGACGGCGTCGACACAAGCGCCAGCACGCGCCCGGTCTCCACCTCGACGACGGCGACCGCGGCGGCGGCGTGCGCGCTGACCGCCTGCTCGGCGATGCGCTGCAGCTCCAGGTCGAGGGTCAGGATGACGTCGTGGCCGGCCACCGGCGGCTCGAAGCGCGGGCCCTCGATCAGCCCCTCGGCCTCGACGCCGGGGATGCGCTCGCCGCGCGCGTTGATGATGAAGCGCTCGATGCCGCGGATGCCGTGCAGGTACTTCTCCCACCGGCGCTCGACCCCGTAGCGGCCGATGAACTCGGACGCGTCGTAGCCCTGCTTCTCCAGCTCGGCCATCTCCGCCGAGCTGGGCTGGTTCATGTAGCCGATGAGGTGCGCGGCCAGCTGGCCGTGCGGGTAGTCGCGGTACGGCTCGTCGTGCACCTCGACCGCGCCGCCCAGCTCGAGGCGCGCCTGCGCCACCAGGCCGGCGCGATCGCGCCCCTGGTCCTCGAGCACCATGACCGCGCGGCTCGAGCGCCGCTTGCGCGCCACCGCCAGGCGCTGGTCGAGGCGGGCGGTCTCGTCCTCGCTCAGGTCGAGCAGCGCGACCAGGCGCGTCCGCGCCGCCGCGTCGAACAGTCGCGGCACCACGTAGATGTTGAAGGCCGGCCGGTTGTCGGCCAGCGGCACGCGGTTGCGGTCCAGGATCTTGCCGCGCACCGACGGCAGGAAGCGCTCGTCGACGACGTTGGAGCGCGCCGCCTCGAAGTACTGCTCGCCGCGCGTGATCTGCAGCTGCCACAGCCGGCCGATCAGGATCGCGAACACCAGCGCCATGACCGCCAGCATCCACGGCACGCGCCGCGCCAGCTCCGGCGACTGCGACTCCCCGCTGCCCGGCGCGCTGCGGATCAGCACTCGCGAGCGCGTCCGATCACGGGATGAACCCCTCGGCCGCGGCGTCGCGCTCGCGCCGGGTGCGCGCGAAGCGGGCGTCGGTCTTGCGGCACAGCTTGAACACCAGCGGCCCGAACAGCCCGGTCAACAGCGCCGACAGCAGCGCGGTCACCATCTCGGAGGAGAGCGACCCGGACAGCAGGCCCAGCCACGAGCGCAGCGCCAGGAGCACCGCCGCCGACACCAGGCCGACCATCAGCGAGAACCCGGCCGTGACCAGCCGCCCGCGCACGACAAGCCGCCCCTGCACGAAGTGTCCGAGCAGGCACATGACGCCGGAGCTGGTCGACAGCAGTCCCGGCGGCGTGCCGATCAGCAGATCGGCCAGGTAGCCCATCACCACCGCGGCCAGCATGGCCGGCGCCAGCCGCTCGCGCGCCGCCAGCCCGACGTACACCGCGAACAGCGCCACCAGATCCGGTATCGCGCGCCCGACCGGCAGCATCCGCCACAGCGCCGCCACCACCAGCACCATGAAGTAGGCGAGGAAGACCTGCGCGACCAGCCTCATGACCGCGCCTCGGGCGGTCTGCCATGTCAGTAGCTCCCCATTCGGTGGGCGGGCTCGGCCGGAGCGGGCTCGGCGCCGTCGGGATCCGGCGGCGGAGGAGGCGAGAGGACCACGAGCACGCGGCGCAGGGATCCGAAATCGACAGCCGGCTCGACCTCCACCTCCTGGTACATCTGATAGTCGACGGCGCGCACCGCCGACACCACGCCGACCGGGATGCCGGCCGGGAGCGCGCCGAGGCCGAAGGTGACGACCTTGTCGCCGACCTGGACCGGCTTGCCGCGCTCGAGGAACTCGACCTTGCAGCGGTACACGTCGTCGCGGGCCAGGCCGGTGACCCAGCCGCGCCCGCCGGTGCGCGGCGACGACCACATCGATCGACGAGTCGGGATCGGTGACCAGCAGGACGTCGGAGTAGCGGCCGAACACCCGGTTGACGCGGCCGACCAGGCCGGCGTCGTCGATGACCGGCATGCCGACCTGCACCTCGCCGCCGCCGCGGTCGAGCCGCAGGCGCGCGACGCGGAAGTACGGGTTGATGCTGCGACGCGACGACGCGCGCGCCGATGGTCTCGGCGTCGGTCTCGCGGCGCAGCCCGACCAGCTGCTCGAGGGTGCGCGCGTCGGCCGCGGCGCGCCGGGCCGCGCCCAGCTGGTGGCGCAGCCGCTCGTTCTCGGCGCGCAGCTCCTCGTTCTCCTCCTCGACGTCGACCAGCCCGACGTAGCCGCTCCACACCCCGCCCACGCCCTCGACCAGCCACGACACCGCCGCCTGCAGCGGCGACGAGATGCGCAGCACCGCCTGCTCGAACCCGGACAGTTGCCCCGGCTCCTTGAGCCCGGCCTGCAGCATCACCACCGGCAGCGCCAGCAGGATCGCGGCGAGGCTGTAATCGAGGATGCGGCGGCGGAGGGGGGTCACGCTGCGCCTTACTGCAGCGCGATTTCCTTGAGCAGCTCGAGCTCGTCGAGCGCGCGGCCGGTGCCGAGCACCACCGCCAGCTGCGGGTTCTCGCACACCATGACCGGCAGCCCGGTCTCCTCGCGCAGGAGCACGTCGATGTTGCGCAGCAGCGCGCCTCCGCCCGAGAGCACGATGCCCTTGTCGACGATGTCGGCGCTCAGCTCGGGCGGCGTGCGCTCCAGGACCGAGCGGATGGCGTCGACGATGGCGTTGACCGGCTCCTGCAGCGCCTCGCGGATCTCGTCGGAGTTGACCACCAGCGTCTTGGGCACGCCGGCGACCAGGTCGCGTCCCTTGACCTCGATGGTGAGCGGCTCGTCGAGCGGATAGGCCGAGCCGATCTCCTTCTTGATCGCCTCCGCCGTGCGCTCGCCGATGAGCAGGTTGTACTTGCGCTTGATGTACTGGACGATCGCCTCGTCCATCTTGTCGCCGGCGACGCGGATCGACTTGGACAGCACGATGCCGGCCAGCGAGATGACCGCCACCTCGGTGGTGCCGCCGCCGATGTCGACGATCATGTTGCCGGTCGGCTCGGTGATCGGCAGGCCGCCGCCGATCGCCGCCGCCATCGGCTCCTCGATCAGGTAGACCTCGCGCGCGCTGGCGGCCAGCGCGCTGTCGCGCACCGCGCGCTTCTCGACCTCGGTGATGCCCGACGGCACGCAGACGATCACGCGCGGGCGCACCAGCGTGCGGCGATGGTGCGCCTTCTGGATGAAGTAGCGCAGCATCGCCTCGGTCACCTCGAAGTCGGCGATGACGCCGTCCTTCATCGGTCGGATGGCGACGATGTTGCCCGGCGTGCGGCCGAGCATCTCCTTTGCCTCGCGGCCGACGGCGAGCACCTTCTTCACGCCGGATGCGCCGCGCTGCACTGCGACAACCGAGGGCTCGTTCGCGACGATGCCGCGACCTTTCACGAAGGTCAGCGTCGTTGCGGTGCCGAGGTCGATCGCCAGGTCATTGGAGAAGAGTCCGTAGACCCAATCAAAGAGCATGACTCGTGACTCGTCCTGTGGACAAAGGCCACGAAGTGGCCATGGAAAAAAAGGAAACGGGAATCGCTACAAAATGACCGCGCTCCCGCGAAAACTAGTAGCACGTCAGGAGCGAGATTTGCAAGAGATTCTGAACAGGTAACCGCATTCACCACCACCCCTCTCGGGGCTCACTCCGAATGGATTCTACTCCCGGGTCTGATCATTCCGCTCCCACTTACCGGAGACGCGCGATGGACAGGGCTCGGACCGGGGCGAACGCTTCTGCAGGCGCGACGACGGACGGCCGGCCCGGTCCGATGCGCCGCGCGACGTCTCAAGCTAGGATGCGCGCGCAATGCTCGAGCAGCTGCGAAGGAACTCCCGGTCGTTCATCATCTGGATCCTGTTTGGGATCATCATCGCGGTCTTCATCATCAGCTTTGGACCGCAGGCGAACCCCGACAGTCTGGGATGCGGCTATTCCAAGTCCGCGGCGCTGGAGGTGGGAGGCGAGGAGCTGTCGATGAACAGCTGGCGCTTCGCCGTCAACGGGATGAAGAACAGCGGCATCCCGGCCCAGCTCCGACGCCAGTACGCCGCCGATCTCCTCGTCGAGCGCGAGCTCCTGGCCCAGGCGGCCGAGGAGCAGGGCTTCCGCGTGTCGGACGAGATGGTCAACCACGCGATCGCCGCGGGCGAGTTCTATCATCCTCGGATCGCTCTTCCGGCAGCAGGACCCGCGCTTCTGGCGCGACTACAAGCAGCTCGAGGCGTTCGCCGCCGATTTCGGGCTCAACAACGTGGTCCAGCTGGCCGAGGAGCAGCGCCGGGAGCAGCTGGCCGAGATGATGCGCCACCTCATCCTGCGCGGCGCCGTCTCCGACGAGGAAGTCCGCCAGGTCTACGTCAACCAGAACAACCGGGTCACCGCCGACTACGTCAAGTTCGAGGTGGCGCGCTACCGGTCGGCGCTGAAGCTCGAACGAGGCGGACCTGGATCGCTACGCCGACCGCGCACGACGCCGATCTCAAGAAGGAGTGGGAGAAGGAGAAGGCGGAGTGGGCGAGCGCGAAACCGCGCGCGCTGGTGCGCCACATCCTCATCTCCAAGTCGCGCAAGCCGCCGGCCAAGGACGAGGCCAAGCCGGGCGAGACAAAGACCGGCGACAAGCCGGGCGAGACAAAGACCGGCGACAAGCCCGCTGAGCCGTCCGTCGAACGAGCCGCCGCCGGCCGAGCTGGCCAAGCAGGTGCAGAAGCGCCTCGCCGGCGGCGCCGACTTCGCCGCCGTGGCGCGCGAGATGAGCGACGATCCGACGCGCTGGCGCGGCGGCCTGATCGGCTGGCGGCCGGCCGATTCGCTCGGCTACGGCAAGGAGCTGGTCGAGGCGGCCAAGAAGCTCGAGGTCGGCAAGGTGTCCGACGTGATCGAGAGCGAGCGTGGATTTCACATCCTGCGAGTCGAAGAGCGCAGCGACAAGGCGCTCTCCTACGAGCAGAAGCGGCAGGACCTGGCCGTCAAGGTGGCCCCGACCTTCTACGCGCGGGCGCTGGCCAGGCGCGACGCGGACCAGGCGCTGGCCCAGGCCCAGACCAAGCCGCTCGAGGAGCTGTTCGAGAAGAAGAAGAGCACCGGCAACCAGCTCTCTCCGGAAGTGATGCAGCAGATCCGGGAGCTGCAGAGCCAGGGCGTCGACATCCAGATGCCGACCGACATGCCGGCCGGAATCGAGGATCTCGAGGGCGCCGCGCCCCCCGAAGGGGACGAGGGCGCGCTCCCGCCGCCGCCTCCGGTCGAGGAGCCCGCGGCGCCCGCCGATCCGGCCTCCGACCAGAAGGCTCCCGCGGAGGAGGACGGCAAGCAGGGTCTCATCATCCGCGAGGGCGCCAACGTCCTGGCCCAGTCGGGTGGCGCGCAGCCGCCCCCGCCGGCGGGCCAGCCCGCGCCGCCGACCCCGCCGACCGGCAAGCCGGCCGCGCCGCCGACCCCACCGACCGGCAAGCCGGGCACACCGGCCGGCAAGCCGGGCACACCGGCCGGCAAGCCGGGCGCGCCCCCTGCCCCGGCGGGTGACCTGCCCGAGGTGCAGGTGGAGAAGCCGTCCCTGCAGTCGGTCGGCCCGACGCCCCGCACGGGCGACGGCCTGCCCGGGATCGGCGAGTCCAAGAAGCTGGTCTCCGACCTGTTCGAGAACGTCGAGGTCGGCAAGCTCGCGCCCGAGGTGTACGAGGTAGGCGACGTGCGCGGCCCGGGCGGCGGCGACGGCTTCGTGCTGGTCGTGCTCAAGGCCCGACAGGAGGCCGACCTGAGCAAGCTGGACGCGTCGCGCCAGCGCATCGTCGACGACCTGACCTACGGCGCCCGGCAGCTGGGCCCCAACGACGCCATCTGGGGCAAGGGCGTGAAGCACCTGTCGGACTGGCTGCGCAAGCGCTGCCAGGAAAGCAACAAGAACGGCCAGATCAGGATCAGCCGCGAGATCTTCAACGAGGGCGAGAGCGAGGACGAGCAGGCGGCCGGTTACCAGCCGTGCGCCACGCTGAGCGAGCCTTCCATCGCCAGCCAGCTCGCCACCCGGATGCGGGGCTCGCGGATGTAGCCGTCTCGGGTCGTCACCGCTCGGCGGCTGCCGCTGACGGCGATCGCGCCCTTCCCACGCGGCCGAACCACCTTATATGATCGCAGGGCGCGGCGCGGATCGCATGCCGGCCAGCCGCGAGGGACACACGGTGCCGAACACGCTGGCCGACGGGTCTGGAGCGGGACAACCACCGCCGAGCAGGTTGGGCTTCAGCTTCCGGCTGTCGGAGGGCAGCGGTCGCCTCACCCTCGGTGAGCGCACCTTCTTCGGCTGGTTGCGCCTGGACCGGCTCGAGCTCGAGGTGCCGGAGCTGCGCCTGCCGGTCGACCTGGCCTTCGGACCGGAGACCTTCCAGCGCCACCGCACGCGCGCGCGCCAGGCCGACCTGCGCATGGAGCAGGCCGACCTGGACAGCTTCGTGGCCCTGCACGCGCCCGCCCTCAACGACGTCGGGGTCGAGGAGCTGCGCATCGCCGCCTGCGACGGCCACCTCAGCCTGAGCGCGCGCGTGCGCGAGTCGGGACAGGCGGCCGAGCTGACCGCGCGCGTCTACCTCGAGGCGTCCGGGGGCCGGCTGCGCTTCGCCTGCGGCCGCGCGCTGACCTTCGGCTATCTGCCGACGCCGGCGCCGCTGCTGGTGCACTGGATCATGACCGCGCTGCTGGGCAGCGCCGACGACGCGCGCCACCTCGAGCTCACCAGCCCCGGCACCGGGCGCCACGAGCTGGAGCGCAGCGCGCTCGGCCCGTCGGCCAGCTCGGTGCGCGGCCTGGGCGACATCGATCTCGACGCCATCGCCATGGCGCTGTGGCACATCCTGCCCACCGCCGGCTGGCGCCTGCCGGACACGCGCGACCTGGTCATCGCCGGCGTGCGGGTCGAGGCCGGCGTGCTGGCGCTGAGCTACCGGGTCGCGGGCGACGCCGACGCGGCGCCCGGCGACCGCAACGGCGGGCGCGTGGCCGGCGCCACCTCGCCCGAGTCGATCTTCCTGTTCGACACCCTCGAGCGGCTTCGCGAGGCGGACGAGCGCCTGTCGGCCGGCGAGGTTGACGCCGCCATGCGCCTGTACCGCGACCCGCCTGGCCGCGCACCCGGACGACGAGTCGCTGCTCATCGATCGCCTGCTCGCGGTCGGCTCGGCCCGGCGCGAGCTGTTCGACGAGTGCAGCGAGCTGGCCGCGCGCGCGCTGACCCGGTGGCCCGACTACGCGCCCGGCCACGCCGCGCTGGCCAGCATCGCGCTGGCGCGCGGCGACACCGCCGGCGCCGGCGCCCGCTACCGCACCCTGAGCCAGGTCGCGGCCGCGTCCGGCGAGCGCGAGTGGGCGGCCCTGGCCGCGCTGGTGGCGGCGCGCCTCCTGCGCCGGGCCGCCCCGACCGACGCCAGCGGGCTGTACGAGCGCGTGCTCGAGCTGTCGCCCGGCCACGCCGAGGCGACCGGCGCGCTCGTCGACCGCTACGCCGAGGACGGCCGCTGGAGCGACCTGGTCCGGCTGCTGCGCGCCCGCGCCGCGGCCACCGACGATCCGACGCGGCGCGCGCGCGACCACGTGCAGGCGGCGCAGGTCCTGGTCGGCGAGCTGGGCGATGCGGCGGCCGCGCTCGAGGAGCTGGAGACGGCGCGGCGCCTCGACCCGCGCAGCCCGGCCGCGCTCGAGGTGCTGTCCGACGTGCAGGTGGCGAGCGGCCAGCCGGTCGAGGCGGCCGCGTCGCTCGAGCGCGCCGCCGCGCTGCACCAGGAGCGGCGCGACCGGCGCGGCCAGGTCCGCACCCTGCTGCGCGCCGCCTCCCACCTCGACGCGGCCGGCGAGCTCGAGCGCGCCGAAAGACTCCACCGCGCGGTGCTCGAGCTGGTGCCGGGTGAGCCGGCGGCGCTGCGCGGCGCGGCGGCGGCGGCGGCCCGGCGCGGCGATCACGCCGAGGCGGTGCGCCTGCTGCGCGCGCTGCTGGCGGTGACCTCGGTGAGCCCGACCGACGCCGCGCGCGACTCGCTCGAGCTCGCCCGCCACCTGGTCGCGCTGGGCGACGGCGGCGCGGCCGCGCGCGCGGCGCTGGAGCGCGCGGCGGCCAGCGGCGCGCCGCTGGTGGCGGCCGACGCCCACGAGCTGCTGGCCGACTGGGCGCGGCGCGAGCAGCGGCCGGACGAGGCGGTCGAGCAGCTGGGCCGCGCCATCGAGGCGCTGTCGCGCTCGCCGCGCGACGGCGCCGCCTCCGACGAGGCGCGCGCGCGCGCCGCCGAGGCCGCCATGAACCGCGCCGATCTGCTGGGACAGCTCGGCCAGCGGGAGGCGGCGCTGGCCGATCACGAGCGCGCCTTCGCGCTGTCGGGCGAGGCCCACCCGATCCGGCTGCGCGCGGCCCGCGCCCTGGCCGCCGTCGCGCACGCCCGCGGCGACCGCGACGCCGAGCGCTACTGGCTGGGCGCGCTGCTGGCCCACCCGGAGCTGCTCGACGAGCGCGCCGATCTGCTGGTGCGGCGGGCGCAGCTGGCCTTCGACGCGGAGGACCTGGCCGGCGCGCTGCCGGATCTCGATAACGCGCTGGCCGAGCCGATGCCGACCGCGCGCGCGGCGGCGGTCCTGCGCCTGCGCGCCGACGTGCTGGGTGCGCTGGGCGATCAGGCCGGCCGCGCCCAGTCGCTCGAGCGGGCGCTCGAGGCGTCCAGCCACCCGCGCGAGCGCGCCGAGCTGTCGCTGGCCGCCGCCGAGGCGCTGCTGCACAGCGGCGACCCCACCACCGCGCTGGAGCGGGCGCGCGAGGCGGCCGGCGAGCTGGGCGAGCCGGAGCGGGTCGACGAGCGCCCGGTCATGACCGAGCATCGCCACTCGTCGCTCCTGGCCCTGGGCGAGGCGGCCTGGCGATCGCGCGACTGGGCCGAGATCGAGCGCGCCTACAGCGAGCTGGTCGCCGAGCCGTCGCCGGATCGCGCCGAGCGGGCCCACCGCCTCGGCATGGCACGCGAGGCGCTCGGACAGGTCGACGCCGCCGCCGCCGCCTACGAGCTGGTCATCGCCGAGCCGGACGCCCCGGCCGAGCTGCGGGTCGCGACCTGGCGCTCGCTGGCCGCGCTCTACGAGCACACGGCGGATCTCGCCCGCGCCGCCCTGGCCTACGAGTCGTTCGCCGGCGACCACCGCGCCGATCTCGGCGACACCGCGCGCGCCGACGCCTGGTACAAGGCCGGCGATCTGTATCGCAAGGCGGGCGGGCGCGAGCGCGACGCCGAGCGCTGCCTGGAGTCGGCCCTGCAGCTGGTCGGCGATCACATGCCGGCGCTCGACGTGCTCGAGCGGCTCAAGCGCGACGAGGGCGCGTTCGACCGCGTGGCGGTCATCCTCGGGCGCAAGATCGCCGCCACCGCGCGGCAGCCGGCCACGCAGAAGTCGCTGCTCATGCGCCTGGCCGCCCTGCACCAGGAGCGGCTGGGCCAGGTCGACGTGGCGCGCGAGAGCTGCGCCCGCGCCCTGGCCATCGATCCGGACTACCGGCCGGCGCTGCGCTTCGCCGCGCGCGACGCGCGCGAGCGCGGCGACATCGACACCGCGGTGCGGGCCGGCGGGCGCCTGGCCGCGCTGCTGCCGGGCGACACCGAGCTGGCCGCGGCCAGCGACGAGCTGGCCGCCGAGCGCGCGGCGGCGTCGCTCGAGCTTGCCGAGCTGGCGCTGGCAAGTCCGACCCGCGGCCGGGTCGACGTCGCCATCGCGGCGGTGCGCCAGGCGCTCGACGGCGCGCCGGGCGACGCGCGCCTGGCCGACGCGCACCGGCTGCTCACCGAGGCGTCGGCGTCGGCGCCCGCCGATCCTCCCGCGGCCGATGCGCCGGGGCCCGAGGTCGTGCTGCTGGCCGAGGCGCGGGCCGCGATGGAGGCCGGCCAGCTCGACTCGGCGCTCGAGGCGCTCGACGCCGTCGATCGCACCTCGGCGTCGGATGCGCTGCTCGAGCTGCGCGCCCACGTGGCCGACGCGCTGGGCGACGCCGACGGAGCCGGCCGAGATCTCGAAACGCTGCGCGCCCGCGCCACGGCGGCCGCCGATCCCGGCCTCGAGCTGCGCGCGACAAGGCGGCTGGCCGCGATGGCCGCCCGCCAGGACGACGCCAACGGCCACGCGCTCGCCCTCTACCAGCGGGTGCTGGCGCTCGATCCGGACGATCTGGCCGCCGCCGAGGCCTGCGCCGACATCACCGGCCGCCGCGGCGATCCGCAGCGCCACAGCGCGGCGCTGGCCCGCGTGCTCGAGGTGACGCGGCGGACCGGCGCCGGCCGCGCGCGCGAGGTGCGCGCCCTGCGCGACCTGGCCTGGGCCGCGCGCCGGCGCGGCGACCTGTCCGCCGCCGCCGACTACCTCGAGCAGGCCTGCGCCGCCGATCCGAGGTCGTTCGAGGCGCTGCGCGAGCGCGCCGACCTGGCCTCCGAGCAGGGGGACGCGCAGGGCGCCGCCGAGCTGCCTCGAGCGGCTGATCGATCGCCTCGAGGAGGCGGAGCGCGCCGGCGAGCGCCCGGCCGGCCCGGCCCCGTCGATCGGCGAGATCCAGCTCGAGCTGGCCGACCTCTACTACGATCGCATCGGCGACACCGACCGGGCGCGCGCGGCCATGCGGCGGGCGGCCGATAACTTCGGGCGCGGCGCGCGCCGCGAGGCCACCTTGCGCCTGCTGGCCAGCGAGGCGTCTGCCTCCGGCGACGCCGCGGCCGCGGCCGGCGCGCTCGAGGCCATCCCGCCCGAGCGGCTCAACCCCGCCGACCGCCTGGCCCTGGCCAAGTGCTACCAGCGCCTGGGCCGCGATCAGCGCGCCATCGGTCTGCTCGAGACCGCGCGGCGCGAGGGCAGCCTGTCGGACGAGGGCGCGCTGCTGCTGTTCGCCCTGCACCGCCACCGCAAGCAGAAGGTCGACCTGGCCGCCTCGCTCGAGCGGCGGGCGCGCGGGGCGCCGCGCAAGCTGGCCGGCGCGCGCCTGCGCGAGGCGCTCGGCCTGTACAGCGACGCGCTGGGCGACTCGGCCGGCCGCGCGCGGGTCGAGGCCGCGCTCGAGCAGCTCGAGCAGGATCCAGCCCCAGCTGGGCGCCGGCACCGAGCCGGGCACGCGGCCGCCGACGTCATCGGGCGAGCCGGGCGACGACGAGGCCGCCATGCGCCTCGACGTGGAGCGCGGCCTGGCCGAGGCGCGCACCCACGAGGAGTCGGGACGCCACGGGGCCGCCGCCTCCACCTACGAGGCGCTGTGGGCCGCCGCGCCTGACGACATGCGCCCGCTCGAGGCGCTCGAGCGCCTGTATCTCACCCGCGGGGCGGCCGACGCGGTCAGCGAGGTGCTCGGCCGCATGATCGTCGTCACCGACGATCGCGCGCGCCGTGCCAGCCTGTGGTTCCGCCGCGCCCGGCTGTACCGCGATCTCCTGCACCGCGACGGCGAGGCGTATCGCTGCCTCAAGGAGGCGTTCGCCAACGACCCGGACTCGGGCGACATCGCCCACGCCCTGCGCACGGCCGCGATGTCGCGCGGCGAGTGGGGCCTCACCGCGCGAGCTGCTCTACCGAGAGATCGCGGCCGCCGCGTCCGGCCCCGGCGACGCCAGCCGCGAGACCGCCGCGCTCTACAACGAGCTCGGCATGGTCTTCGATCAGAAGCTGGGCGACGCCGAGCAGGCCCAGCGCTGCTACGAGCACGCGCTCAGCCTCGACGCGGCCATCCCGGCCGCGCCCAAGCCGCTGGCCCGGCTCTACGAGCTGGCCGGCCGCGACGCCGACGCCGCCGCCATGTACGAGAGCGCGGCGGCGCTGGCCACCGCCGAGGTGGAGCGCGGCACCCTGCTCCGCCGCGCGGCCGGCTGCGCCGAGCGGGCCGGCCACGCCGACGACGCCAGCCGCCTCATCGCGCTGGCCGCGCGCCTGGCCAGCGATCCGGCCGCCGACGACGACATGGCCGGCAGTCCGGGCCGCCCGCCGATCCGGCGCAGCGCATCCAGGCCGCTCGAGGCGCAGCTGCGCCAGACGACCGATCCGGTGCTGACCGGCGACCTGCGCCGCCAGATCATCGAGGTGGCGGCCGCAGGCCGGCGACGGCGACACGGTCGAGCGCCACGCCGCCGCGCTGATGGCCGAGAACCAGGCCGACCTGTCGGCCTATCTGGCGCTCAAGAACCAGGCCGCGGCGCACGGCAACTGGAAGGCGCTGGCCGGCCTGCTGCAGGCGCGCGCGGCCGCGCTCGAGAGCGACGCTCGAGCGCGCCGACCTGCTGTGCGAGCTCGGCCGCCTCTACGACAAGGAGCTGTCCGACCCGAGCGCCGCGGTCGCCGCCTACGAGCGCGTGCTCGAGGCGGTGCCGACCCACCCGGTCGCCGTCGAGGCGCTGGCCGAGATCGCCTACGTGCGCGGCGACTGGCTGCGCGCGCGCGAGCTGTACGGCCGCCTCGACCTGGCCCAGACCTCGCTGCCGCCGGACCTCTTCCACTACCGCTGCGGCGAGATCGCCGAGCTGCTCGGCCGCGACGACGAGGCCTGCGCCAGCTTCGCCGAGTCGGTGCGGCTGTACCCGGGCAGCCGCCAGGGCTTGACGGCGCTGGCCCGCACCGCGCTGCGCATCGGCGACCTGCCGCGCGCCATCGAGGCCTCGCGCGCGCTGCTCGATCTCATCCCGCCCGACGACGTGCGCGCGGTGCGCGCCGCGCGCCTGCAGCTGGCCGAGCTGTGCGCCCGCTCCGGCGATCGCGACGCCGCCATCGCCTACTACGAGCAGGTGCTGGCCGACGAGCCGAAGTCGATCACCGCGCTGTCCAGCCTGCTCGCGCTGTACAGCGAGGCGGGCGACTACGCGTCGGCGGCGCGGGTGCTGCGCTCGCTCATCGCGCTCACGCCGGCCCCGGCCCAGCGCGCCGAGCTGCTCTATCGCCTGGGCGAGCTGAGCCGGCGCGGCCTGGGCGATCCGGACCTGGCCGCCGACTCGTACCTCAAGGCGATCGACCTCGATCCGGACCACCTGCCGACCCTGCGCCGACTGCTCGACTACTACTGGCAGGCGGGCGACATCAAGAACCTGCTCGACGTGGCGCTCGACCTGGACAAGCGCGGCGCGCTCGTCGATCGCGTGATGGACGCCGACGCGCTGGCCGGCACCATGCTGGTCGCGGCGCTGGCCGGGGCGCGCGACCTCGCCACCCGCACGGCCGACTACTTCGGCCGCTCGCTGCCCACCGCGATGGCCAGCGCGCTGGTGCAGGCCTCGGCCCGCGGCGGCGGACCGCCGGCCCGCGACCTGGTCGGCGCCGCGCTCCACCTCGCCGCCCGCGCCGGCATCGATCCGTCCGAGCTCGGCGGCGAGCTGCGCCGCTGCGCCGGCGACGACCCGCGCGCCGCCGCGCTCCTGGCCGCATGGGCCGCCGCGCGCTCGTGAGCCTCGCGACCGTCGCCGCGCTGGCCGGCGCGACCGGTCTCCTGCTCGCCTGCGGCGGCGGCACCTACCGGCTCGACCGCGGCATCGACCGCGCCGGCATCTCGGCCGCCGACGACGAGCGCCATCGCGCGCTGATCGCCGAGGGAGATCGCCTGTGGGCCCAGCGCGCGGATCCGGCGCGGCTGGCCGCGGCGCTGGCCCGCTGGGAATCGGCGGTCGACATCAAGGACGACGACTGGCAGACCTACGCCCGGCTCGCGCGCGGCTACTTCTTCCAGGCCGACGCGGTGTTCGCGTTCCAGGCCTCGGGCGGCGCCTATCCCTACCACGGCGGCTCCAGCGTCGACCCGGCGGCGGGCGCACGCTACAAGGAGGCGCTCCGGCGCGGCAGCCGCGCCGCCCTGCGCGGCATGGCGGCGCGCTCGCGCGAGTTCGAGATGCGCCTCGCGGCCGGCATCGACATGGACCGGGCCGTGCGCGTGTTCGGCAAGGACGCCTCCGCGCTGGTCTACTGGTACGTGGCGAACCTGGGCGCCTGGGCGCGCAGCGCCGGGGTGCGTGCGCTTCTCCGCTCGCGCGGCGCCATCCTCGGCTGCGTGGAGCACCTGCGCCGCATCGATCCCGGCTACTTCTACGGCGGCGCCGACCGCCTGCTCGGCGTCTACTACGCCGCGGCGCCCCGGCTGATGGGCGGAGACCTCGGGCGCAGCCGCTCACATTTCGACGCCGCCCTGCGGGCCGGGGCCGCTTACTTCGGCAACGCGCTGCTCGCGGCCGAGTTCCTGGATCGCAAGGCGCACGACCGGGCATCGTTCGAGACGCGCTTGCGGCAAATCTTGCGCGCCCCCGCCAGCGACGCTCCGGATCTCGGACCGGAGAACGAGGTGGAGCGCCGCAAGGCGCGGGCGCTGCTGGGCCGAGCGAGCTACTACTTCAGTCGATGAGCCGCTGAGCCGAATACAGCGGTGAGCCCGTACCAGGGCTGATCGCTGGTCTTCTTGACGGCATTGTCATGGTGATTACGTTCACGCTCACCATGCGAATTGACAGGCTTACGCTCAAGGCGCAGGACGCAGTGGCGCAGTCGCGTGAAATCGCGGCTGTTCGCCGGCATGCAGAGGTCCAGCCGGAGCACCTCCTGGCAGCGTTGCTGGTTCAGGAAGACGGACTCGTGCCGCGCCTGCTGGCGCGCATCGGAGCCGATCCCGCCGCCGTGAACCGCGAGCTGGATCGCGCCTTCTCCGGCATGCCGGCGGTTCAGGGAACCACGCTCGACATCGGCGTCTCGCGCGCGCTCAAGGGCCTCTGGGAGGCCGCCGCCGCCGAGGCCGACAAGTTCAAGGACGACTACATCTCCAGCGAGCACTTCCTGCTCGCGATGCTGCACGGCGCGCACGGCGCCACCGGAGCCGCGCTCAAGTCCGCCGGCGTCGACTACGACGCCGTCATGAAGGCGCTCGGCGAGGTACGCGGCAGCCAGCGCGTGACCGACCCGGATCCCGAGGGCAAGTACGAGGCGCTCGAGCGCTACACGCGCGACCTCACCCGGCTGGCCCGCCAGGGCAAGCTCGATCCGGTCATCGGCCGCGACGAGGAGATCCGCCGCGCGATGCAGATCCTCAGCCGCCGCACCAAGAACAACCCGGTGCTGATCGGCGAGGCCGGCGTGGGCAAGACCGCCATCGTCGAGGGGATCGCGCGGCGCGTGGCCGAGGGGGACTGCCCCGAGTCGCTGGCCGACAAGCGCATCCTCGACCTCGATCTCGGCGCGCTCATCGCCGGCACCAAGTACCGCGGCGAGTTCGAGGACCGCCTCAAGGCGGTGCTCAAGGAGATCTCCGCGGCGGCCGGGCGGGTGGTGCTGTTCATCGACGAGCTGCACACCATGGTCGGCGCCGGCGCGGCCGAGGGCGCGGTGGACGCGGCCAATCTGCTCAAGCCGGCGCTGGCGCGCGGCGAGCTGCGCTGCATCGGCGCCACCACGCTGGACGAGTACCGCAAGCACATCGAGAAGGACAAGGCGCTCGAGCGCCGCTTCCAGCCGGTGTTCGTGGGCGAGCCCTCGGTCGAGGACACCCTCGCCATCCTGCGCGGCCTCAAGGAGCGCTACGAGGTGCACCACGGCATCCGCATCCAGGACGCGGCGCTGGTCGCGGCCGCGCGGCTGTCGAACCGCTACATCACCGGCCGCCAGCTGCCCGACAAGGCGATCGACCTGATCGACGAGGCGGCCTCGCGCCTGAAGATGGAGATCGAGTCGGTGCCGACGCCGATCGATCAGATCAACCGCCGCGTGGCCACCCTCGAGGTCGAGCGCGCCGCGCTGGGCAAGGAGAGGGACCGCCGCTCCAGGGAGCGCCTGCCCGAGGTGGAGCGCGAGATCGCCGACCTGCGCGAGAAGGCGGCCGGCCTGACCGCGCAGTGGCAGAAGGAGCGCGAGCTGATCGAGCGCCTGCGCAAGAGCCAGGCCGCGCACGAGGAGGCGCGCGGCGAGGCCGAGCGCCTGCAGCGCGCCGGCGACTTCGCGCGCGCGTCCGAGCTGCGCTTCGGCCGCATCCCCGAGCACGAGAAGCGGATCGCCGCCGACAAGGCGGAGCTCGACAAGCTGCAGGGCGACGGCGGCTTCCTGCGCGAGGAGGTCACCGAGGACGACATCGCCGCGGTGGTGTCGAAGTGGACCGGCATCCCGGTCGACAGGATGCTCGAGGGCGAGGTCGCAGCGCCTCGGCCACATGGAGGACCGGCTGCGCCTGCGCGTCGTCGGCCAGGACCCGGCGCTGTCCGCGGTCAGCGCCGCGGTGCGCCGCGCCCGCGCCGGGCTGCAGGATCCCAACCGGCCGATCGGCTCGTTCCTGTTCCTCGGCCCCACCGGCGTCGGCAAGACCGAGCTGGCCCGCGCGCTCGCCGAGTTCCTGTTCGACGACGAGCACGCGATGGTGCGCATCGACATGTCCGAGTACCAGGAGAAGCACACGGTGTCGCGCCTGGTCGGGGCGCCTCCCGGCTACGTCGGCTACGACGAGGGCGGCCAGCTGACCGAGGCGGTCCGGCGGCGGCCCTACTCGGTGGTCCTGCTCGACGAGATCGAGAAGGCGCACGGCGACGTGTGGAACATCCTGCTGCAGGTGCTCGACGACGGGCGCCTCACCGACGGCCACGGCCGCACCGTCGACTTCCGCAACGCGCTGGTCATCATGACCTCGAACGTCGGCTCGCAGCACCTGCGCGAGCTCACCGCGGCCAACCGGGCCTCGGTGGAGCGCAAGGTCGAGGAGCAGCTGCGCTCGACCTTCCGGCCGGAGTTCCTCAACCGCATCGACGAGGTCATCTTCTTCGAGCCGCTCGACCGTCAGGAGCTGGACCGCATCGTCACCATCCAGGTCGCGCGCTTCGTCGGGCTCCTGCGCGAGCGCGGGCTCGAGCTGGAGCTCACCCCGGCGGCGGCGCACCTCCTGGCCGAGCGCGGCTACGACCCGGTGTTCGGGGCCCGGCCGCTCAAGCGCAGCATCCAGAAGAACCTCATCGATCCGCTGGCCAGCGCCCTGCTGGCGGCCGAGTTCGCCGCCGGCGACCGCATCGTGGCCGACGTGGGCGGTGAGGGAGACAATCAGCGCCTCGAGTTCCGCCGCGGCGGAGCCCGCAGCGAGGCTGCCTAGCGTGAAGAAGTGGACCTGAAGGAGATGCCCACCGTGCGCGATCCGTATGAAGCACTCGGCGTGAAGCCGGACGCGAGCGCCGAGGACATCAAGAAGGCGTATCGCCGCCTGGCGAAGCGCTACCACCCGGACTCGACCGGGGGTGACAAGGCCAAGGAGGACCGCTTCAAGGAGGTCTCCACCGCCTACGACATCCTCGGCGATCCGGACAAGCGCGCGCGCTACGACTCCATGCGCCGTGGCGGCTTCGGCGGTCCGGGCGGGGGCGGAGGCGACAACGCCTTCGACCTCGGCGATCTACTGGCCCAGATGTTCGGCGGGTCGGCGGGACAGGCCGGCGCGGCCTCGCGCGGGGCCGGCCCCGGCGGCGTGCGATACCGGGTGTACAACTCGCCGGGCGGCGGGGCCGCGGGCGGCGGGTTCCGCGACAGCTTCTTCGGAGAGGGGTTCGGCCCCGAGTCCCCGTTCGACTTCCGCGAGACGGAGGCGCCGCCGCGGCGCCGGGCGCGCAGCCAGCAGCCGGCCGAGCGGCGGGTGCGCGCGTCCGACGGGTCGTTGGTGACCCAGCGCGGTCACGATGTTCATTCCGACGTCCGGCTGTCCATCGATCAGGCCGTGCTCGGCACGGTGGTTGACGTCGCGACTCTGAGCGGTAAAGCGAGTGTGAAGATCCCACCCGGCACGTCCAGCGGAGTGAAGCTGAGACTCAAGGGCAAGGGAGCAGAAGATGGCCGCGGAAACCGCGGCGATCACTTCGTCACGGTCCACATCGACGTACCAAAACAGGTCGACGAAGAGGCAAAGCGCCTGCTCGTCAACTTCATGGCCCGCGCCGGCAACCGGCGGGGCGGAGACAAGACATGATCCCTCCCATCGATCCGAAGGTACCGCTCCCGATCCTGGTGACGAGGCGGGAAATCGTCCTGCCCGGCGTGGTCCTGCCGCTCGAGGTCGGGCGCCGGGTGTCGATCTCGGGAGTTGACGCGGCCATCGCCGAGGGCGGACGCCTGCTGCTGGTGCCCCAGCGCGATCCGGAGCTCGACGCGCCCGGCCCGTCGGATCTGTTGACGGTCGGCGTGGTGGGCGAGGTGATGCAGATCGCACGGCACTCGCCCAACCGCTACACGATCATCGTCCGCAGCGGACCGCGCATCATCCTCGAGAAGATCGAGAAGGCGGCCGACGGGGCGCACATGGTCGGCGCGGCCTCGCCGCTCACGACCATCGAGCCGCCGGACGACGAGGCCACCGCCGAGCTGGTCGAGCGCGCGCGCACCTGCCTGACCGCCATCCTGGCCGAGCAGGCCGACACCACGGCCGACAAGGTGCGCGAGGGCCTCGACGAGGTCGAGGATCCGGACGACCTGGTCAACATGGCGGCCGCGCACCTGGAGCTGGAGCGCGACGAGCTGATCGCGCTGCTGCAGGAGCCGGACGTGGGCGAGCGCCTGCGCCGCGTGCTGCCCCCGCTCGAGCGTCTGAGCGAGGTGGTGAAGGTAAAGGGGGACATCCGCGGCGAGATCCTGACCGAGATGTCCAAGGAGCAGCGCGAGCAGGTCCTGCGCCAGCGCATGAAGAGCATCTCGTCCGAGCTGGGCGAGCAGGACGACGAGGGCGAGCTGGAGACCTACCGCGAGCGGATCCGCAACGCGAAGATGCCGGACGACGCGCGCGCCGCGGCGCTCAAGCAGGTGCGCAAGATGCACGCGGTGGGCGCCGCCTCGCCGGAGCACACCATCGCGCGCACGTATCTCGAGTGGCTGCTCGACGTGCCGTGGGGCACCACCACGCAGGACGCCATCGACCTGCCGGCCGCGCGCGCCATCCTCGAGGCGGACCACGCCGGCCTGGAGAAGGTAAAGAAGCGCATCCTCGAGTTCATGGCGGTGCGCAAGCTGGCGCCGGACAAGCACGGCCCCATCCTGTGCCTGGTCGGGCCGCCCGGCGTGGGCAAGACCTCGCTGGGCCGGTCGGTCGCCGCTGCGCTGGGGCGCAAGTACGTGCGCGTCGCGCTCGGCGGCGTGCGCGACGACGCCGACATCCGCGGCCACCGGCGCACGTACATCGGCGCGCTACCCGGCCGCATCGTCAGCGGGCTGACCAAGGCCGGCAGCATGAACCCGGTGTTCGTGCTCGACGAGATCGACAAGCTGTCGGGCAGCGTGCGCGGCGATCCCGCCTCGGCCCTGCTCGAGGTGCTCGACCCGGAGCAGAACGGCGAGTTCGTCGACCACTACCTGGATGTGCCGGTCGATCTGTCGCAGGTGATGTTCATCGCCACCGCCAACCAGGCCGAGACGATCCCCGGTCCGCTGCTCGACCGCATGGAAGTGCTGCACCTGCCGGGCTACACCGAGCGCGAGAAGTTCGCCATCGCGCGCCGGCACCTCATCCCCAAGCAGATGGCCGAGCACGGCATCGAGCGCGATCAGCTCAAGATCTCGGACGAGGCCATCCGCGAGGTCATCCGCCACTACACGCGCGAGGCCGGCGTCCGCAACCTGGAGCGCGAGCTGGCCACGCTGTGCCGGCACGCCGCGGTCGAGCTGGCCGCGGCCGGCCCGGAGGGGCGCAGCGCCATCGGGCTGGACGACCTGCCCGCCATCCTGGGACCGGCGCGGTTCGCGTCGGAGGTGGCCGACCACGTGGCATCGGTCGGTGTCGCCACCGGCCTGGGCTGGATGCCGACCGGCGGCGATCTCCTGTTCGTCGAGACGCGGCTCATGCCGGGCAAGGGCAACGTCAACCTGACCGGTCAGGTCGGCGACGTGATGGAGGAGAGCGCGCTGGCGGCGCTGTCGTGGGTGCGCTCCAACGCCGAGGGGCTGGGCATCGACTCGCACCGCTTCGTCGACTCGGACATCCACGTCCACGTGCCGTCCGGGGGGATCAAGAAGGACGGGCCGTCGGCCGGACTTGCCATCACCACCGCGCTGACCTCGCTCCTGCTCGAGCGTCCGGTGCGGCCCGACGTGGCCATCACCGGCGAGATCACGCTGCGCGGCCTGGTGCTGCCGGTCGGCGGGATCAAGGGCAAGGTCCTGGCGGCCCACCGCGCCGGCATCCACACGGTGCTCCTGCCCGAGCGCAACCGGAAGGACCTGGCCGAGATCCCCGACGAGGTCCAGCAGGAGCTGGACATCCGGTTCGTGAGCCGCATCGGCGAGGCGCTCGAGGTCGCGCTGGGAGAGAGCCCCTCGACGGAGCTCGCCGCGGGATGAGTCGCCGCACGTGCCGACGACGGCGCGCAAGGAAGCGGAGAATCGGACGCGGACGTGCGTGTAGTTAGCCGCGATCGAGGTCATCGGCTCTAAACAAACAGTAGACAGGTAACAGGCGACAGGGAACAGGAAACCGGAAATGGGATGAGCCCGTGGCCGGTCAGCGAGCGGCCGAGAACATTTCCTGTTCCCTGTCCCCTGTCGCCTGTTACCTGTCTACTGTTTGTTTTGTGAGGGGGTCAACCCGGCGCCACCTCACCAGACCCGCGCGGGATCAGACGCGTCGGCAAGACGATTCTCTGGGCCGGGCTTCTGTCCCCCGCGATCCGCGAGAACAGCAACTCGGCGGCCGCGTGCCCCAGCGCGGCGGCGTCCTGCTCGATCACGGTGAGGGCCGGGCGCAGTAGATCGGCGAGCTCGACGTCGTCGAAGCCGACCAGGGCCGGGTGCCAGCTCCGCGACGCCGACAGGGCGCGCAGGACCAGGACGGTGATGCGGTTGTTGCCGGTGACCAGCGCGGTGGCCGGGCGCGGGCCGGAGTGCAGGCGCTCGAGGGCCGCGCCGATCGAGAGCGGGCTGTGCGGGCCCATCGCCACCAGGCGCTCGTCGGCGCGGCGGCCGATCGACGCCATGCCGTCGCGGTAGCCGCGCAGGCGCTCGCGGGCGGTGTAGATGGCGGGGTTGTCGCCCAGGAATGCGATGTGGCGGTGGCCGTGCCCGGCCAGGTGCTCGACGGCGGCGCGCGTGCCGCCCGCGTTGTCGACCAGCACCGCGTCCGCCTTCACCCCCACGCCCGGCCGATCGACGAACACGACCGGGATGCCGGCGGCGATCTCCGGTATGAGATATGCCTGGTCCTCGCCGGCCGGCACCACCAGCAGCCCGTTGACGCGGCGCGAGCACAGCGACAGGGCCAGCTCGCGCTCGCGCTCGGTGTCCTCGTCCGACGACCCGGCCAGGACCAGAAAGCCGTGGCGCAGCGCCACCTCCTCGACCGCGCGGGTGAGCGTGGAGTAGAACGGGTCGCCCACGTCCATCAGCACCAGGCCGAGGCTCGTCGTGGTGGAGCCGCGGCGCAGGTGCGACGCGCCCTCGTTGCGGCGAAAGCCGAGCTCCTCGATGGCGGCCTGCACCTGGGCGATGGTCGCGTCGGCCACGCCCGGCTCGCCGTTGACGACACGCGACACGGTCTTGAGGCTCACGCCGGCGCGCGCCGCGACGTGCACCATCGTCGGCCGGGCCCCGGCCCGCCGCTCCGGCTTGCGGCCGGCGCGGCGCGCTGCCCGAGCGACGCACCACGTCGCGACGACCTGACCGCTCTCGCACGCCGGCCCGACTGTAGCAGCCCTGCCGCCGATGCGGGGCCCGCGCAGACATGGAGGGCGTGCGCTCCGTTCTCGGGAGCGCCGCCCTCCATCGAGTGTCGTTCGCGCGACGCCGACGGGCTACTCGGCGCAGCCCTCGGCCGGCCCCGGCGCCTCGTCGAGCACGCCGAGGTTGTCGCCGTCGCGGTAGGTCAACCCGTAGCCCAGCGGGAACAGCGGGTCGTCGTCGTCGTCGCCGGCGTTGACCGACGTCTGGCAGGCCGAGCGCGGCCACGAGAACGGCAGCACGCCGGTGAAGTCGCGCCGGTTTCCGTGGCGCGAGCGGAACAGCACGTCGGTGATGCCTCCTCCCTCGGTGCCGGGCAGCCAGGCCGCCACGAACGCATCCGACAGGTTGATCTCCGCGCTGGTGTAGAGCACGCGGCCGGACATCAGGACGGTCACCACCGGCACGCCCTGCCCGCTCACCGCCGCCAGCACCGCGCGGTCCTCGGGATAGCGCACGCCGTGCTCGAGCGTCCGCCGGGCCAGGTTGGTCGGGTCGCGCCAGTTTCCGTCGGCGGTGGCGACGTCGCCGAAGAACTCGGCGTAGGGGAGCTCGCCGATGGCCGCGATGACGACGTCGAAGTCGGCGACATCCACCCCGGTGGCGTCCTCGCTGAAGGTCACGTTGTCCTCGCCGACCGTCTCACGCAGCGCGCCCAGCAGGCTCGTGCCGCCCGGGAAGTCGCTGTTGAGGTTGAAGTCCTCCGGCGCGAACGGCGCCGGCCCGCCCTGCCAGCTCCGGCTCCATCCTCCGGTCTGGTTCTGCAGGCTGTCGCCGCTCTTGCCCACCAGCAGCACCTTGACGTCGCGGCGCAGCGGCAGGACGTCGTCGTTGTTCTTGAGCAGCACGAGCGACTCGCGCACCGCCCGCCGCGCCAGATCGTGGTTGACGATGGCGTCCTCGTCGCCGGCGAACTGCCGCTCCGACGGCCTCGGCATGCTGAACAGACGGCCGCGCAGCTTGGTGCGCAGGATGCGGGTGACCGCGTCGTCGATGCGCGACATCGGGATGGTGCCTGCCTCGACGTCGGCGATCGTGTTCGTCACGAAGGCGCGGTAGTCGAACGGCACCATGAACATGTTGACGCCGGCGTTGACCGACTCCGGGCAGTGATCGACGGTGCAGCCGGGCACGAAGCTGATGGCGTTCCAGTCCGACAGCACCATGCCGTCGAAGCCGATCTTGTCCTTGAGCACATCGGTGACCAGGTACGGGTCGGCGATGTTCTCGCCGCGGTCCTGCCAGCCGAAGAAGCCGACCATGACCACCGGCGCGCCGGCCTCGAAGGCGCCGAAGTAGCCCTGGCCGTGGATGTTGATCAGGTCCTGCTCCGGTATCTCGACGACGCCCTGGTCGATGCCCAGGGTCGAGCCGCCGTCGGCGATGTAGTGCTTGGCGTTGGTGAAGATGCCGGGGAACGAGGTCCGCTTGCCGCCGTGGCGGTGGTCGCGGTCGCCGAACAGGGCGCCCTGGTTCATCGCCTTGCCCATCGCGCGCACGATGCCGGGATCCTCGGAGAAGCCCTCGTAGGTGCGGCCCCAGCGGTCGTCCTGCGGCACCGCCAGGCACGGGCCGAACATCATGTCGAGGCCGCTGGCGCGCACCGCCCGCGTCGTGCTGTCGCCGATCTCGCGGGCCAGGCAGGTGTCGCGCGAGGCGCCCAGGCCGATGTTGTGCGGGAAGATGGTCGCGCCCTTGACCGACTGGTTGCCGTGCACCGCGTCGATGCCCCAGAAGGCCGGGATGCGGACGTCGATCGTGTGGCCGTGGCGTCCCTCGATGGTGATCACCGGCGAGGCCTCCCACACAGCGTCGGCCAGCTCGACCCAGTCGCTCAGCGTCGCGTCCTTGTCGGCGTTGGGCCACGAGCCGCCGCCGGTCAGGATCGATCCGAGCGACAGCTCGGTGATCGGGCTGAAGTCGTACGCGCCGGCCTCGGCGTCGCGCACCGCGCCGAGCTCCAGCTGTGTCATCTGGCCGACCTTCTGCTCGAGGGTCATCGCGGCCACGATGCGCGCGATGAACCGCTCCTGATCGTCGTCCTGGCGGAACGGGCTCTCGATCGCGGGCCAGTCCGAGTACTCGGGAGCCGGCTCGATGTCGCGGCACTCGTCGTCGCCGTCGTGTCCGCCGCGGCGTTCGGCCGTGAAATCGGTGTCCGGTGACAGGATCGTCTCGTCGAGCGGTGGATCGTCCGTCGCGATGGGCGATTCGTCGGATCCGCAGGCTCCTGTGGCCGCCAGCATCGCGGCGAGGGTCAGTGACATCCAGCGTGTCTCTTTGATCTGCATGAATCCCCTCCTACGTGGCTGCGGAATAAACGGCGGGATATCGCTCGGCAAGCTGGATGGAGAAGCTCCGGACACAAACCGGGTCATGTTTCGACGACGCGCGGCGCCGGGTTAGTATCCCGGCGCGCCATCGACGCGCGCAGAGAGAGCCGATGCCCACGCGACTACTGGGAGGAACACCGTTCGAGGTCGATCGCGGGTGACGAGCGACGCTTCATCGGCGCCGGGCGCGACATCGGCGAGAGGCGGCGAGGCCCCGCGGCTGGCGTTCGCCTACGTCGCCCTGTTCGGGATGATGGGCCTGCAGCTGCCGTACTGGCCGGTGTACCTCGCGCATCGCGGCCTGGACCCGGGCGAGCTCGGCGTCGTGCTCGGCGTCGCGACCTGGGCGCGCCTGGCCGCGCCGTGGACCGGCAGCTGGGCCGACCGCCGCGGCATGCCACACCGCCTGGCCGCCGCTCTCGCCGCCGCGACCCTGGCCTTCACCGCCGGGTTCGCGATGACCGGCGGCTTCGTCCCGCTGCTCCTGCTATCCGCCGCGACCGGGCTGGCGCTGGCGCCGGTGCTGCCGCTTGTAGACGGCATCGCTGTCAGCGCCTCGGCCGCCGGACGCATCGACTACGGCCGCGTGCGGCTATGGGGCTCGGCGGCGTTCGTCCTCGTGACCAGCCTGGGCGGAATCGCCCTGCAGGGCCGTTCCCCGTCGCTGGTGCTCGGCATGCTGCTGGTCGGGTCGGCCGCGCTGCTGGCCGCCACCGCGCTGCTGCCGGCCCCCGCGGCGCGGATCGGGTCGTCGACGCCGCCGGCCGGCACGATGCTCGAGATGCTGCGGCGGCCGGGCATCCGCGTGTTCCTGGCCGCGATCGCGTGCATGCAGGGCAGCCACTCCATGCTCTACGCGTTCGGCACGCGCCACTGGCAGGCGATCGGCATTCCGGAATCGACGATCGGATGGCTGTGGTCGTGGGGCGTCATCGTCGAGGTCGGCCTGTTCGCCGTCGGACAGCGCATGGTCGCGCGCCTGCATCCGACCGGCATGCTGCTGGTCGCCGGCCTGGGCGGCGTGATCCGCTGGCCGCTGCTGGCCTGGGTGGAGTCGGTCGGCGTCGTGTTCGCGGTGCAGACGCTGCACGGCGCCACCTTCGCCTGCATGCACCTGGGAGCCATGAACTGGATCCGCGACTCCATCGATCCGCCCGGCGTGCAGCGCGCGACCGGCCTGTACGTCGCCATCGGCAGCGGCGTCGCCCTCGGCCTGGGCATGCCGCTGTCGGGCGTCCTGTTCGAGCACTACGCCGGCAACGCCTACCACGCCATGGGCGTCGCGTCGTTCGTCGGCCTGCTGTTCGCCCTGCGCCTGCGGGGCCGCCGCGCGCGCTAGAACATGTCGGTGATGGCCGGGGCGCCGCCCGCGAAGATGGCGGTCGCCGTGGCGAGGTCGGCCGGGCGGCCGGAGACGCCGCCGGTCAGGGCCAGGGTCTCGGCCGGCAGGTGGCCGCTGTACAGCGGGGCCAGCGCGCGGATGTCGGCGCGCACGCGGCCGGAGCCTCCGCGCGTCACCGAGGCGGCGCCGCCGTTGACCCGCACGATCCAGCTGCCGGTGTTGCGAGCCACCACGTCGTCCTCGACGGCGAGGTGCAGCTCCGCGCGCATGCCGGGCGGATAACCGCGCGCCTCGAGCGCGCGCTGCACGTGGCAGATGCGCAGCATCCACGGGTCGCGCAGGTGCACCTCGTAGCCGCGCTCCGGCAGGAGCTGGAGCAGCGCGCTGGCCGGGGCGCCGCGCCAGCACGCGGTCTGCGCCAGGGTCTTGTGCTGCGCCAGCAGCGACAGCAGCTTGCGCCCCGCGCGCGGGGTCGCCGCGCACAGGTCGTGCGCCACCAGCTCCGAGTGCGGCGGCTCGCGCGGCACCTGGTAGAGGACGGCGTAGCCCTCCAGCACGCCGCGGTGCTCGACCAGAAAGCCCAGCGGCGAGCGCCCGCGCGGCTCGAACACGCGGCCCCAGCAGTACGGTCCGCGATCCAGCTCGCCGTTGCGGCTCGCCGCCATCTGCCGGTAGAGGTCCATCACTGCCGGCCGGTCGGAGGTCTCCATCGGCCGCACGGTCCCGCTGCTCTCGTGCACGCGGATGAGGCTGGGCGCGATGCGCACCTCCCAGCGCCCGCCCGCCACCTCCCAGCCGGCCCCGCGGTAGAGCTTCAGGGTCGACGGATAGAGCGCGCTGAGCGCGACCCCGTCGCGGTGCAGCTCGGCCACCGTGGCCCGGCACAGCTCGGCGCCGACGCCGGTGCCGCGCCGCTCCGGCGCCACCCCGACCCCCGCCACCCCGACCATCGGCACCCGGCAGCCGGCGAAGAACTGGCCCATCGGGATGAGGATGAGCGCCGCCACCGGCGTGCGGCCGTCGCGCAGCACGCGCACGTTGTCGAGCCCGCAGCGCTCGAGCCACTCGCGCGCGTCCTCGGGCGGGAAGGCGAAGGACCAGCCGAGCAGGCGGCTGACCCCCTCGAGGTCCGCGTCGAGGCGGATGGGTCCGAACGCGCTGCTGCGGGTGGCGCGGCTCCCTTTCGCGGGCACGCGCGAAGCCTACACGAGGCGCCGCGCTGCGGCCGCGATCACTCCCCGGCGGTGAAGTTCAGCACGTAGTAGGCGGCGTCCTCGCCCTGGCTGTTGACGTAGTGCTCGGTGTAGACGTAGGGCGAGAAGCTGTAGCGATGAGCCTCGTACTCGTCCTCCGAGGTATCCGGATCGTCGGGGATGGGCGGCACGGCGCCGCCGAACAGCGCCTCCTGGCCCACGTTGATCGAGTGGCCCTGGGTCCAGTCGGCGCCGACCTCGCCGCCGAACTTCACCCCGGCCGCGGTGATCGACGAGCTGACGCTGACGCCGATGGTGAGGCGCTCGGCGTTGTTCTCGTAGTCGTTGACCGACAGGAACCACCCGGTCTGGCCGACGTCGCTGACCAGGAAGCTGGGCACGTCGGGGAAGACCATGTCCTCGGCGGGCACCGGCGAGCCGTCGTCCCGGAGCGGCGAGGCCGGATACGCGGCCGGGTCGCCCAGCGCGGTCCCGGACGCGACCTCGGGCAGGGTGCCCAGCGCCTGGGCCAGCGCGTTGTAGCGGTTGCTCGACCAGACGGTGGACTGGCCGCCGACCGGCACCACGAGGGCGAACTCGCCGCCGTCGCCGCCGACCCGCTCGGCCGGATCCTCGAGCTGGTAGCGGTAGAGGTTGTAGCAGGCGCTCGACAGCACCACGACCGAGTAGGCCTCGCCCTGCAGCTCCGGGTCGGCGTTGATGGTGAAGCGGGTGCCGACCACCTTTGTCTGACCCTGGGTGCGGCTCTTCTCGACGTGGGTGCGCAGCGAGGTGGACACCTCGGCGGAGAAGACGCCCGGGAACTCGCCCGACACGCCGAGGGTGACGCCGGCCGAGAGCCCCACGCTGTCGCTGAACTCCTCCGACACGCTCTCGCCGCTGCCCACGAAGATGCTCGCCTGTCCGTCGGAGTGCTCCGCCGAGTAGGGCGGGAAGTGGAGCACCATGGTCGGCACCGGCTGGCCCGCGATCAAGCTCCGGCTCGTCCGAGATCCGTCTTGCCGACGGGCTGTCGCCGTCGGTGTTGACAGCGGCGATGCGCACCGGCTCGCCGGAGGCCGACAGATTGGCGCTGTAGGCCGACGACATGTCGGCCGGGCCGCCCTGATACACCTCGACAGTGTTCGTGTCGAACAGCACCAGCATCTCCTCGCCGCCGCTCATGTCGAGATCCGACACCGTCACGTCGAAGGAGTCGGCGTCGACCTCGATGTTGCCGAGGCGGTTGGTGTCGTCGATGTGCCAGGTGTGGACGTGGTCCTTGGCGAAGCCGAGGAAGCCGCCGTCCTCGAGCGCGAAGACCTCGCCCTTGCCGTCGCCGTCGGCGTCGCCGGCCGCGATGGCCACGTAGTCGGTGTCGATGGTCAGGCCGACCATCTGCTCCTCGCCCGACTGCTCGCTGTTGACGTTGAACGAGTACAGGAAGGCCTGGTCGCCCGAGCGCAGGAAGAAGACCGCCTCGTCGTAGCCGTCGGCGTCGACGTCGGCGGCGGCCACGTCGCCGCCGGTGAAGCCGTCGAGCGTGTAGCCGGTGCAGACCTGCTCGACCGCGTCGCACACGGCGAACCGGGCATCGGCGCCCAGCGCGATCACCTCGTTGACGCTGTCGTGGTCGAGGTCGCCGGCGGCCACGCCGATCGGCTGGAAGTCGATCGGCAACGTGATGAGCTCGTCGCCCTGCACGATGACCGCGTTCTGGCCCTCGACCGCCACCGCCACCCGCTCGGGGCGCGAGCCCAGCAGGTTGCCGCCGGCCACGTTGACGATCTTGCTCGACCCCATGGCGAACGATCCGCCCTCGCCCGGATAGGTGAGCGTGCTGCCGTCGGGCAGGTAGCTGTTGACCCAGTAGCTGTCCGCCTCGAGCGCAGCGTCGGCCGCGACCAGCTCGCGGTCGGAGAAGAAGTAGTGCTGCGGGCCCAGCGGCGCCGACGACTCGTACGGGCCGTCGGTGCAGCGGGGCATCTGGCACACGCTGTCGATGCAGTCCTCGCTGGCGGCGCAGTCCGACTTCGCGTCGCACGTGATGTTGGCGTCACCCCACGCCGGATCGCCGGAGCCCTCGGGCGTGTTGTCGGGACCGAGCGGACCGTCCGAGCCGCCGGAGTCGCCCTTGCTGCAGGCCGCACCGGCCGCGGCGAAGGCCAACAGGAGCACGGTAGTGGCGAGCGCTCGTCCCATGGACCATCGAATGTGCAAGACGGGGGCCGCCACCAAGCGACCGATACGACGACGCGGCGCTCCATGTTCCCGGCGGTGCTGGCTAGTTGACTGGCCGGGTCCGACGACGTCGTCGTGGCGGCGCGTGCGCGATCCGGATTGAGCGCCGGTCCGCGCGACCACGCTTCACGACCCTGGGTCTAGAAGGTGACGGTGTCCTCGCACTGGTTGCCCGCGGCGTCGCGGGCGCGGAAGGAGAGCTCCTGCGGCGCGCCGGGTGGGTCGAGCACCAGCGTCGCCGTGGCGGTGCTGACGCCCTCCTCGCTCAGCGCGGTGCCGTCGAGCTCGCTGCCCTGGACCGTGAAGACGCCCGGCTGCCCGATCGCGTCGGGCGCCTCCGACAGCCCGCTCATCTCGAACTGCACGCCCTCCTGGTCCGGATCCAGATCGTCGCCGGCGACGATCCGGCCGGTCGGCTGGGTGAGCGCGCAGTCCGGCGCCTGGGTGTTGACCAGCAGGCGCACCGTCGGCGACGTCGGGCGTAGATCAGCCGGCGGCCAGGTGCAGATGGCGCGCAGGGCGTGCTCGCCCTCGCCGAGATCGACGGCGAAGCGGGCGCTCAGATCGTCGCCGGTCTCCTGCTCGACGATCTCCTCCGCGCCGGTGGTGCGGTTGACCGTGAACAGGGTCACGGTCATGTCCGGTCGACTGGCCAGCACCGAGACCTCGAGCGCGACGCCAGGCGTGGCCGGATCGGCGTCGTGCTCGGCGCGCAGCACGCCGACCGGCGCCAGCTCGTTGACCACCGCCGGCTCGACGCCGATGTCCATGTCGCAGCTGGGATAGCCGAGGCCGTCCCACACGAACGGCGTGCGCACCGACTCGGCCTCGCCGCACTCGTTGGACACGACGAGCTGGAGCTCGATGCGGCCGAACGGGACGGTCACGTCCGTGAAGAGCAGGCCGCCCTCCGCGTCGGCGATCACCTCCTGCGGATGCGGCACCGCATCGCCCTGCTCGCCGCGCACGTTGAGCCGGCCGCTGCTGCCGGGCAAGAGAGACGTGCGCAGCGCGATGTCGATCTGCAGGCCGTCGTCCGGGCTCGTGTCGTCGCCCGGGTCGATGGAGAAGGCGGGCCAGACCAGGCGCACGCGATCGCACAGGAGGTCTGGCTGGCTCTGACAGCCACCTGCCAGCGCGGCCGCGCAGAGAGCCAGGGCGACGGCCGCTGCTGCGTGGGGGGATCGCGCCAGCGTGGGCCCGAATACCGAACGACGCATGAGGCGGGCCGAGCATAGCGCGGCCGTTGCCCGGCGCCTGTACGGCCGCTGATATAATCGCGCGCGCCGGTGCAAAAGCCCCCAGCCATCGCGCAGGCGGCCGCCCCCACCCCCGGAGGTGGCATCGCCACCGGCGCCTCGACGCTGTTCACCGCGAGCCAGTCGCTCGAGGAGATGCGCGCTTTCTTACAGCAGCGCCTGGGCTCGTTCGGGCTGATGCTGGCGTTCCTGTTCGGGATGTTCTTCCTGTGGCGGATCGGCAGCGCGCTGACAAAGGACGGCACCCCCAGCCTGGCGTTCCTGCCCTGGCAGGCGCTCTCGGTGGCGGCGTTCGCAACCATCTGGCTCCTGTGCCGGGGCGTGCCGCGCTCGACGAGGTTCCTGCGCATCATCGAGTTCGTCGGTCTGCTGGTCGCCGGCAGCATGGCGATCATGATGAGCCTGCGCGTCTCGTACCCGGCGCGACCCGACGCGATCCTGCTGCTGTGCCTGACCTACACGCTCATCGCACGCTCGATCATGGTGCCGAGCACCGCGCGGCGCACGCTCCTGCTCGGCCTGTTCTGGATGGTCCCGTTCGTGGCCGCGGTCTACACCATCCACCTGATGAAGCACGACCCGTCGATCTACACCGCAGCCGCCGATCCGCGCCTGCGCCGGCCCGCGGCGAAGCTCGCAGTCGACTGGTCCATCATCGGCGGCCTGTGGTGGGTCGCGTCGCTCATCATCACCACCGCCACCTCCAAGGTCATCTACGGCCTGCGCAAGGAGGTGCGCGACGCGCGGCGCCTCGGCCAGTACACGCTGATCGAGAAGCTGGGCGAGGGCGGCATGGGCGTCGTGTACAGCGCGCGCCACGCCATGCTGCGCCGGCCGACCGCCATCAAGCTCCTGCCGCCGGAGCGCTTCGGCCCCGAGGCGGTGGCCCGCTTCGAGCGCGAGGTGCAGCTGACCGCGCGGCTCACCCACCCGAACACGATCCGCATCTTCGACTACGGGCGCACCCCGGACGGCATCTTCTACTACGCGATGGAGTACCTGGAGGGCGCCACCCTCGACGAAGTGGTCGAGCAGAGCGGGCCGATGCCGGCCGGGCGCGTGATCCACCTGATGGACCAGGCGGCGGGCGCGCTGACCGAGGCGCACGGCATCGGCCTGATCCACCGCGACGTCAAGCCGGCCAACATCTTCCTGACCGAGCAGGGAGGAGTGCCGGACGTGGCCAAGGTGCTCGACTTCGGCCTGGTCAAGCAGCTGGCCGAGGTCGACGGCAGTGACTCGACCGTGCCCGCGCTCAGCCAGGCCAACGGCTTCACCGGCACGCCGCTTTACATGGCGCCCGAGGCGATCACCGCGCCGGAGAAGATCGACGGCCGCACCGATCTCTACTCGCTGGGCGCTGTCGGCTACTTCCTCCTGACCGGGCAGGACGTCTTCACCGGGCGCACCGTCATGGAGATCTGCGGGCACCACCTGCACTCGATGCCGGTGCTGCCGTCCACGCGGCTGGGCAAGCCGGTCCCGAAGGATCTGGAGGAGCTGATCCTCGCCTGTCTGGAGAAGGATCCGGCCCAGCGGCCGCCCGACGCGCGCGCGCTTCAAGAAGCGCTGCGCTCCTGCAAGGACGCCCGCACCTGGAGCGAGGCGGACGCCCGCCGCTGGCTCGAGTCCCATCGCGAGGGCCTGCGCAAGCGCCAGTCGCGCACCCTCGTCGGCGGCGCGGTCACCATCGCCGTGGACCTCGGTCTGCGCGCCCCCGAGCCGACCCCGCAGCGCCGCGCCGGCTGAGGGGCCGGGTCCCCGGGGCCTTGCCGATCGACCTCGACAGGCCGGCGCGGCAAAGCGCCTGAAGGCGCAGGCGCGGCCGCTGGTACGAAACCTGCTCAGGTAGCGGTCGAGCAGGCGAGCCCCATGGCCACGCACCAGCATCACCATCATCTCGATCTGGACTGCTCCTGCCACCGGACCGAGGTCGAGCTGGATGGAGAGCCGCCCACCGAGGTGGAGACGCGGCGCGGCGTGCCGTTCGGCGAGTTCCTTGTCGGCCAGCGCGCCATCGACCGCCACCAGCTCCTGCGCGCCCTGCAGATGCAGGACGTGAACCCGGGCGTGCTGCTGGGCGAGTGCCTGGCCGCTCTCGGGGCGATCGCGCGCGCCGAGCTCGAGGGCCACCTCGGCTCGTGGCACGGCACGGCGGCGGAGGCCTGACCCCGCGCCGTCCCCCGGACTGGCCTCATCGATGTGAGCGGAAGTGGCGCTCCCGCCGCCGCGCGGCCCGGTCCACCATCGGCGGCATGACGAGCGGGCACGGGCATCGATGATTCCGGCAGCGGCTCCGTCGCCGGCTGGACGGTCACGGGCGATCACGGCCATCGTCGTCGGCGGAGTCGCGGCCGGTATTCTGGACATCTCCAGCGCCATCGGCGCCTGGCTGCCGCGCGGCGTGACGCCGGTGCAGATCTTCCAGTCGGTGGCGCGGGGCGTGTACGGAGACGCCGCGTTCCAGGGCGGCTGGTTGACAGCGCTCATCGGGCTCGGCCTGCACTTCCTCATCGCCCTGACCGCGACCGCGGTCTACTACCTGGCCAGCCGCAAGCTGACCTTCATGACCGCGCGGCCGGTCATCGCCGGCTTCATCTACGGCGAGCTGGTCTACCTGTTCATGAACTTCGTCGTGGTCCCGCTGTCGGCCATCGGCGAGCCATTTCCGTTCCGGTGGCAGTCGCTGGTGACCGGCCCGGTCGGCCACCTCGTCTTCGTGGGCCTGCCGATCGCGCTCGCCGTGCGCCATTACGCCCCGGCGCACCGCGAGCGCGCGCGATCGCTCAGCCCATCGCCGCGATGACGCCGTCGGTGAAGGCGCGCGTGTCGGCCTGCCCGCCCATCTCGCGCGTGCGCGTGCGATCGCTGGCCAGCGCGGTGTAGACGCCGCGGCGCAGCCGGTCGGCCGGCCCGGTCTGGCCGACGTGATCGAGCAGCATCGACGTCGACATCATGAGCGCGCTCGGGTTGGCGATGCCCTGCCCCGCGATGTCCGGCGCGGTGCCGTGCACCGCCTCGAAGATGGCGCAGCCGCCCTCGCCGAAGTTGGCGGCCGGCGCCACGCCGAGCCCGCCCACCAGGCCCGCGGCCAGGTCGCTCAGGATGTCGCCGAACAGGTTCATCGTCACGATGACGTCGAACTGGGACGGCCGGGTCACCATCTTCATCGCGGTGGCGTCGACGATCATGTCGCCGAACTCGATGTCCGGGTAGCGGCTCGCTATCTGGCGGCCGACGTCGAGGAACAGTCCGTTGGACATCTTGAGGATGTTGGCCTTGTGGACCAGGGTGATCTTCTTGCGCCCGTAGCGGCGCGCGTACTCGAAGGCGTAGTTGACGATGCGCTCGGAGCCGAATCGCGTGATGACCGCGATCGACTCGGCCGCGGTGCGCCGCGGATCGACGTAGTGCTCGATGCCGGCGTAGATGTCCTCGGTGTTCTCGCGCACGATCACCATGTCGACGTCGCTGAAGTGGCTCGGCACGCCGGCCAGCGTGCGCGCCGGCCTGACGTTGGCGTAGAGATCGAAGTGCTGGCGCAAGGTGACGTTGACCGAGCGGAAGCCCCCGCCCACCGGCGTCCCCAGCGGCCCCTTGAGCGCCAGGCCGTTGGCGGTGATCGAGTCGATGGTGCGCTGGGGCAGCGGGTCCTTCTCTGACTCGACCGCCGACATGCCGGCCGGCACCGGCTGCCACTCGATCTGGCCGCCGGCCGCCTCGACGGCGCGCAGGGTCGCGCGCGTGATCTCCGGCCCGATGCCGTCTCCCTCGATGAGAGACACCGCCGGCCGCGCCGGCCACTCGGTGCGCGCCCTGACCTTGCCCGGCTCGTCGCTCGGGATCCCCGTCGGGTTCACTGCGGCACCTCCGCGCGCCGGATCGGCGTCGTGTCGATCATGATCTCGTCTCCCTCTATCCACGCCCGGTACGTGACCAGGCAGTTCTCGTTCGACATCTCGTGCACCCCTGTCTCGGCGTCGAAGCGCCACCCGTGAAGCGCGCAGACGATCGCCCCGCGCGACAGCAGCCCGTCGGCCAGGTCCGCCCCCTGATGCAGGCAGCGGCGCTGGGCCGCGCACACGCGCGCGCCCACCCGGTAGACGATCATCTCGATGCCGTCGACCACGACCGGCTTGAGCTGACCCTGCGCCAGGTCCGACGCGCGGCCGACCGCGTGATGCCGGTGATGGCGCTGCTGGCTGTCGAGTGGCATCACGTCTGGATCTCGTATTCCTTGATCTTGTTATAGATCGATGCGCGGCTGATGCGTAGGAGCGCGGCCGCCTTGGTGGGCGATCCGCCGGAGCGATCGAGCGCGTCGAGGATGGCCTGGCGCTCGACGGCGCGCACCGCGTCGTCGACCATGTCCCGCAGCGGGCGGCCCTCGCCGGGTGAAGCGGTGAACGCGAACGCGGGCGCGCCGGGGCTCGCGGTGGCGCGCGCCGCCTCCGCGCTGCCCGGCGCCGACAGGCCGGCCAGGTCGAGGTCCTCGCTCCGGATCACCTCGCCGTCGCACAGGATGGCCGCGCGCGACAGCACGTTCTCCAGCTCGCGGATGTTGCCCGGCCAGCCGTAGCCGCACAGGCGCGCCATGGCGCCGGCCGAGATCCGCGTCGGGTAGCGCCCGGCGTCGGCGCCGGCCGAGGTCTTGGCCGCGCCGGCGCGCCGGGCCAGGATGTACGCGGCCAGGAGCGGGATGTCCTCGCGCCGCTCGCGCAGGGGCGGCACCTGGATCGGCACCACCGCGAGGCGCCAGTACAGGTCCTCGCGGAACTCGCCGCGCCCCACCAGCGCCTTGAGGTCCTTGTTGGTCGCGGCAACCACCCGCACGTCCACGGCCACCACGTGGTCGGCGCCGACCGGCTTGATCTCGCGCTCCTGCAGCACGCGCAGGAGCTTGTTCTGCACCGCCGGCGCGATGTCGCCGATCTCGTCGAGGAAGATGGTGCCGCCGTGGGCCTCGCGGAACAGCCCGCGCCGCGCCTTGACCGCGCCGGTGAACGCGCCCTTCTCGTGGCCGAACAGCTCGGCCTCGAGCAGCGACGGGGCCAGCGCCGAGCAGTCGAAGGCGACGAACGGCCGCTCCGAGCGCGGTCCCAGCCGGTGCAGGGTGCGCGACAGGAGCTCCTTGCCGGTGCCGCTCTCGCCCACGATCAGCACGGTCGCGTCCGACATCGCCACGCGCTCGACCAGCGAGATGAGCTGCTTCATCGGCGACGAGTCGCCGACCAGCTGGCCGAGGCCGCGCGCCCGCTCCACCTCGGAGCGCAGCCGGCGCACCTCGCGGGTCAGGCTGCCGCGCTCGGCCGCGCGGTCCACGGCGCCGCGCAGCTCCGCCGAGCTGACCGTCTTGCGCAGGTAGTCGTGGGCGCCCGAGCGCATGGCCGCCACCGCCTTCTCCACTCGCGCGTCGGCCGAGAAAAGGATGAGCGACAGGTCGGGCGCGATGCGCCGGATGCGCCCCATCAGCTCGGTGCCGGCCACGTCGGGCAGGTCCTCGTCGACCAGCACCGCGTCGTACGGTGTGTCGTGGACCAGCGCGAGCGCCTCGACAGCGTCGCGCGCCCCGTCCACCTGGTACTCGTCTCCCAGCAGGAGCGCGATGAGCCGGTGGATCTGCGGCTCGCGATCCACCATGAGGACGCGGCGCAGCGGCGCCTGGGCCGCCGGCCGGACCTTGCTGGGCCGCGCGCGCGGCGCCTGGGTCTCGGGCTGGCCGGCCATCACGCCGCCTCCGCCGGGCTCTTGCCCCGGCCCTCGAGCTGCGGCATCCGCACGCGCGCCCGGGTGCCGACGCCCTCCTCCGACACGTAGGTGAGCGCGCCGCCGTGCTCCTCGACGATGCGCATGCAGATGCCGACGCCCAGGCCGGAGCCGCGATCGCCGCGCGTGGTGAAGAACGGCTGGCCCAGCCGGGCCAGCACCGCCGGCGACATGCCGGTGCCGCGATCCGACACCGCCAGGACCAGGTCGCCCGAGTCGGCGTCGACGTCCAGCTCGAGCTCGATCGTGTCGCCCGGCTGCGTGGCCAGCACCGCGTTGGAGACCAGGTTGATGACGACCTGGGAGAACTTCTCGCGGTTGAGGGCGGCCAGCGGGCGCGCGCGGTAGTTCTTGACCAGGTTGCGCGAGCGCACGTCGCGGTCGTAGCGCAGGATGGCGAGCGACTCGTCGACCACCGCCATCACGTCGGCCGGCTCGCGCGCCAGCCCGCCGGTGGCGGCGCCGCGGCGCGGCTCGCTCACGAAGTCGCGGATCTGGTCGACCATGGCGCACAGCCGCTTGTGCGCGTTGACGATCACGTCGCACAGCTCGACCAGCTCCGGGTCGAAGTCGACCCGCGTGCGGATCGCCTCGGCGTAGCCGACAAGGGCCAGCTGGCTGGTGATCTCGTGGGCGATGCCGGTCAGCACGCGCCCGACCGCGGCCAGCTGCTCGGCCTCGACCAGACGCTCGGTCGCGGTGGCCAGCTCGCTCGACGTCACTTGCAGCTCGGCGGTGGTGCGCTCGACCTGCGCCCGCGACGCGCGCAGGGCCAGGTTCTGCTGCTCCAGGGCGCCGCGCGCCGCGGCCAGGTCGTGCACCAGGCCGCGCCGCTCGAGACCGGCGCGCAGCTTGGGCAGGAGGTCGCGCGGCTCGAACGGCTTGTGCGCGTGGCGCAGCGGCCCGACCCGGCTGAGCGCGAGCGCGGTGGCGTCCGGATCGCCGGCCCGCGTCACCACCATCGCCACCAGGTCCGGATCGTCGCGCATCATGGTCTCCATGACGTCGATGCCGTCCGCCTGGGTCGAGGTGGCCTCGATCAGCACCACGTCGGGGGCCCGGTCCAGCGCCGCCGCGCGCATGTCGGCCACCCGGTTGAAGGTCGCCACCTCGAAGTCGCTCTCCTGCCCGAGCAGGACCGCGGCGCTCTGGCTCGCCAGCGGATCGTCATCGACCACGTAGATGAGAGACGCGCTCATGAGTGGTCTGTACCATCCAGCGCACTGGACGTCCACGACGCTGGACGGAGTCCACTCACGTGGACTCGAACGAATTTAACTAGCTAGAATTACATCATCCAGGCGCCGGAACGGCCCTTGCTCTTCCAGGACAGTGGACGAACGAGGAGGTGCATATGGCCACGGCGAGCAAGAACGTCCTGTCACCCGAGCTCGGAGAGAGGGAACGCCAGTTCGTCTTCTCGGTCGCCATGAAGTACCTCAAGGACGAGGACGCGGCCGAGGACGTGACCCAGGACGCCATGCTCCTCGCCCACCGTCACCGCGACGGCTTTCGCGGCGACTCACGGTTCTCCACCTGGCTCTACCGCGTGGCCGCCACCACGGCGCTCATGTACCTGCGCAGCAAGCGGCGCAAGTCGCGCGAGGTGCTGAGCTACTCGCGCGCCGACGCGGAGCGGGACGGACAGGCGCCCGCGCCCGCCGAGCACGCCGATCCGGCATCCGGCGCCGACGCGCGGGTGGCGGCCTGCGAGGGGGTCGCGCTGCTGGACCGCCGGCTGCGAGCCATGGGCGACCGCTACCGCGACGTATTCTGGCTGCGCTTCGCCGGCGGTTACAGCGAGGCGGAGATAGCCGAGCTGCTGGGCCTCCAGATTTCGACGGTGAAGACGCGAACTCATCGTGCGCGCAGGGCGCTGCACGAGGCGCTCGACCCGGAGCTCATGCCCCGAGCCGCGTAGCCTCAGGGCGCCCGCGTCGGCGGCGGGCTTGCTAGACTAGGCCTCATGGCGCCACTCAAGAAGTCGAGCCCCAAGGCACCCGAGTACCGGACCATGTCGGGCATCCCGCTCAAGGGGATCTACCGTCCGGAAGATCTGGAGCAGGCCGGCTGGCGCTACGAGGAGCAGCTCGGCGACCCGGGCCAGTTTCCGTACACGCGCGGACCGCACGAGACCATGTACCGCGGCAAGCCGTGGACGATGCGCATGTTCGCCGGCTTCGGCACGCCGGAGGACACCAACCAGCGCTTCAAGTACCTGCTCGAGCAGGGCCAGACCGGCCTGAGCACCGCGTTCGACATGCCGACGCTCATGGGCTACGACCCGGACCACGCGCGCTCGCTCGGCGAGGTCGGCCGCGAGGGCGTGTCGGTCGCATCGCTCGACGACATGGAGCGGCTTTTCGCCGACATCCCGCTCGACAAGGTGTCGACCTCGATGACCATCAACGCGCCGGCCGCGGTGCTGCTGGCGCTCTACGTGGCGGTGGCCGAGAAGCAGGGCGTCTCGCCCGACCGGCTGCGCGGCACCCTGCAGAACGACATGCTCAAGGAGTTCATCGCGCAGAAGGAGTGGATCTCGCCGATCCGGGCCCACATGCGCATCATCCGCGACATGCTGGTCTACTGCACGCGCGAGCTGCCGCAGTGGAACACGATCTCGATCAGCGGCTATCACATCCGCGAGGCCGGGGCGACCGCGGTGCAGGAGCTGGCCTTCACGCTGGCCGACGGCATCGGCTACGTGCAGCTCGGGGTCGACGCCGGGCTCGACGTCGACTCGTTCGCGCCGCGCCTTTCCTTCTTCTTCGACGTGCACAACGACTTCTTCGAGGAGATCGCCAAGTTCCGCGCCGCGCGGCGCATGTGGGCGCGCATCATGCGCGACCGCTTCGGCGCCAAGAACCCGCGCTCGTGGCTGCTGCGCACGCACGCGCAGACCGCCGGCGTCTCGCTCATGGCCCAGCAGCCGCTCAACAACATGGTGCGCACGGCCATGCAGGCGCTGGCCGCCGTGCTCGGCGGGACCCAGTCGCTGCACACCAACTCGTACGACGAGACCTACGCCCTGCCGACCGAGGACGCGGCCACCCTGGCCCTGCGCACCCAGCAGATCATCGCCGAGGAGAGCGGCGTGGCGGCCGTGGCCGATCCGCTCGGCGGCTCCTACTTCGTCGAGGCCCTGACCGACCGGGTCGAGGCCGAGGCCATGGCCTACATCGACAAGATCGACGCCATGGGCGGCATCACCAAGTCGGTCGAGGAGGGCTACCCGCAGCGCGAGATCGCCCGCTCGGCCTACGACTTCCAGCGCCAGGTCGACTCCGGCGAGCGCGTCATCGTCGGCGTCAACCGCTACCAGCAGGCCGAGGACGGCGACCCGATCCCGACCCTCAAGATCGACATCGCGACCGAGAAGGATCAGGCCGACCGCGTCCGCGCCGTCCGCGCCAGCCGCGACGCCTCCGCCGCCGAGCGCAGCCTGGCCGCGGTTCGCGCAGCCGCCCGCGACCCCCAGGCCAACCTCATGCACCCCATCGTCGATGCCGTGAAGAACCACGTCACCCTCGGCGAGATCTGCGACATCTTCCGCGACGAGTTCGGCGTCCACACCGACCCGGCGTATCTGTAGACGGGGGCTCAGCCGGGTCTGGTCGGGGGAGCGGCCAGCTGGCCCTCGCCGAGGCCGGCGTCGCGGAGGCGGAGGGCGCCGATGTTGCGGGTGAGGATGGCGAGGCCGGCGAGGTGGGCCTGCAGGCCGGCCGTGCTGGCGCAGCAGTTGACAAGGACGATCGGCTCGATGGAGAGGTCGAACAGGTCGAGGGCGACCTTGAGCACGCACATGTCCGTGTCGATGCCGACGAGCGCGATCTGCTCGACGCCGGCGTCGGCCAGGACGGCGGCCAGCTGGTCCGGCAGGCCGGCATAGCCCGGCTTGGAGAAGACGCGATCGTCGGAGGCGAACGTCTCGAGCTCGGGCGCCAGGTCGGTCTCCGGCGGCCGCGCGCACGCGTCCCAGCCCAGGAAGCGGCGATACGGCCCGCCGGGCGGGTTCTCGAAGCGGGTGAAGTAGATCGGGTCGTGGCCGCCGCGGCGGATCAGGCGGGCCACGCGCGCCGGGATGTGCGCGGTGTACTCGTTGAGGAAGCCGCGCTGCACGTCCACCACCAGCAGTGGACACGGCGCTGCGCGGCGCGCTCTCGGTTTGCCCCCCATTGTCTCGAATGTCGTCGCCGGCCGGCCGCGATTCCGTATGCTGCACGGAGATGGTCACCCAGGCGGGACAGACCGGCAAGGTCCGCGCGGCGGTCGTGTTCAACCCGGTCGCCGGCGGCGCATCGTCGGTCTCGATCGACGACATCCGCGGCCACCTCGGCGATGGCTTCGAGCTCGACATCCACGAGACCTCGCGTGAGCGCGACGCCGACGCCTGCGCGCGCGACGCGGTCGACGCCGGCGCCTCGATCGTGATCGCGGCCGGCGGCGACGGCACCGCCGCGCTGGTGGCCAGCCAGCTGGTCGGGCGCGACGCGGTGCTCGGCATCCTGCCGTGCGGGACGTCGAACTCGGTCGCCGAGGCGCTCGACATCCCGGGCGACCTGGAGGCGGCGTGCGCGGTCATCGCCGGCGGTATCACGCGCGAGCTGGACACGGCGCGCGTGAACCAGGCGACCATGCTGCTCCTCTGCTCCATCGGATTTCACGCCGAGACGATCGACAACGTGTCGCGCGAGGCGCGCCAGCGCTGGGGCGTGTTCGCGTACGTGGCGTCCGGCCTCAAGCAGCTGCTCGACCTCGAGCCGTTCGACGTCGAGCTGCAGACCGAGTCGCACCGCGTCCGGTGCAGCGCGAGCGCGGTCACGGTCGCCAACCTGGCCCCACCGAAGTCGCTGGTCGCCCAGGGGCCCTCGTTCATCCGACCCGACGACGGCATGCTCGACGTCACCGTGGTGGCCGCGTCCGGCGTGCTGGCCGGGGTGGCCGCCGGCCTTCACCTGTTCCGCACGGCGCTCGATCAAGGAGCCGGCCCAGAGCGACAACATCGGCTACTTCCCGGTCCGCAGGGTCCGCATCGTCACCGACGAGCCGCGCAAGGTGGTCGTCGACGGCGAGATGATCGGCACCACTCCGGTGGATGTCGTGTGCCAGCCGCGCAGCCTGCGCCTCCTGGTGCCGGAGCCGGCGCGGGACGAGCCCGCCTCTCCCGAGGCGGACGTGTCCGGGCTGGACGCCGAGATCGAGCCAAAGTGAGGCACCAGCCGGGTCCGCCTGGCCACTTGCCAGCTTGTCTGCCCTCGCCTCGGGGCGATAAGGTGCGATCTGGACCTGAATGGCCGACGCAACCAGAGCGGCACGGACGGAATCGGGGGGGAACGGGGCGGCGGCGGGCCGGGGGTCCGGGGACGGCGGCTCGCTCGTCAGCCTGTACGGACTGGTGGCCGAGCTGTCGACCGCGCTCGACCGCGAGCAGGTCGGCCGTGTCGCCGTGGCGCGAGTCGTCGATCAGCTGGGCGCCGCGGCCGCGGTCGCCTACGCCGAGGTGGACGGCCGGCTGCGCCTGATCGCCGAGCGCGGGCTGGACCTGGACGGTGCGTGGAACGAGCTGCCGCGCGATGCCCCGGTCCCGCTGGCCCGGGCGATCGCCACCGGCGCGCCGGAGTTCCTGTCCACCCGGGACGAGCTGCTGGCCGCGTATCCCGACCTGCGCGAGTCGCGGACGCCGGCGACGGCGCTGCAGGCGGTGGTCGCGCTGCCGCTGGCCATCGACGGTCGCGTGCTGGGCGGGCTGGCCTACAGCTTCGCCGCGCCGCAGGCGTTCGATCGCGCGTTCTACGGCGCGCTGGCCGATCAGTTCGCGGCCGCCATGGAGCGCGCGCGCCTGCACGCCGAGCTGGCCCGCCGCGCCGAGCGCGAGGCCGAGCAGGCCCGCGTCGTCGAGACCCTGCTCGCGACCAGCGCCACCCTGTCGGGAGAGCTCGACCTGGACCGCCTGTTCCAGAAGCTGACCGACGAGGCCACGCGACTGTGCCGGGCCCAGTTCGGCGCCTTCTTCTACAACACCGTTGACGACTCGGGTGAGGCCTACCTCCTCTACACGATCTCCGGCGCGCCGCGCGAGGCCTTCTCGCGCTTCCCCAGCCCGCGCAACACGGCGATGTTCGCGCCCACCTTCCACGGCATGGGCGTCGTGCGCATCGACGACGTGCACGCCGATCCTCGCTTCGGCAAGAACCCGCCGTACAACGGGATGCCGAAGGGCCACCTGCCGGTCTGCTCGTACCTGGCGGTGCCGGTCATGTCGGCCTCCGGTGCGGTCATGGGCGGGCTGTTCTTCGGCCACGCCGACGCCGGCGTGTTCCGCGAGGAGGACGAGCGCCTGCTCGTCGCGGTCGCGGCGCAGGGGGCGATCGCGCTCGACAACGCGCGCCTGTACCGGGACGCGCGCGCCGCGCGGGACCTGGAGGAGCGCCGCGCCCGCCTGGCCCAGGAGGTCGGCATCGCGCTGACCGGTGTCGCCCCGTTCGAGGACAAGCTGCAGTGCTGCCTCGACGCGCTGGTCGAGCGGCTGGATCTCGCGGCCGGCGGGATCTGGACCGCGGACCGTGCCCGGGGCGTGCTCGAGCTGCGGGCGAGCGCGGGGCGCGGAGCTGACCATGTCTCCGGCGACCGCGTCGCGATGGACGCCGCGTCAGCCATCGGCCGGGTCGCCCTCGAGCGACGCCAGCTCCAGGTCGACGCGCGCGGACTGGCCGCCGTCTCCGGTTTGCCCGACTGGATCCTGGCGCCCGGCCCGGCCTGCGTGATCGCGCATCCGCTGCTGGTGGAGGACAGGACGGTGGGCGTGCTGGCGGTGTCGAGCCGGCGCCCGCCCGGCGGCGGCTCGATCAAGCTGGTCGAGACGGTGGCCGACCAGGTCGCGGTGGCGATCGGACGCGACCTGGGCGAGCGCGAGCGCGAGCGCTTCCGCGAGCTGTTCATCGGCATGCTGGGTCACGACCTGCGCAACCCGCTGTCTGCCATCTCGACCGGCGCGCAGGCGCTGCTGCTGAGCGACGCGCTGACCGAGCGCTCGTCGCTCGCGGTGCGGCGCATCCGGACCAGCGCGGCCCGCATGAGCCGGATGGTCAACCAGCTGCTCGACTTCGCGCGCTCGCGCGACATCGGCAGCGGCCTCCCGCTGGCGCCGACCCTCGTCGATCTGAACGCGGTCTGCCACGACGTGGTCGAGGAGCTGCGCCAGAGCCACCCGGACCGGGTCGTCGTCGAGCACTACGACGGCGACGCCGAGGGCGCCTGGGACGTGGACCGCATGGCGCAGGTGTTCTCCAACCTGATCGGCAACGCGCTGGCCTACGGCGACCCGGGCCAGCCGATCCACGTGCACATCGGCCGCGAGCACGACGGCGTGACGGCGGCGGTCAAGAGCATCGGACCGCCGATCCCGTCCGACGTGCTGCCCACGCTGTTCGACCCGTTCCGGCGCGCCCGCGAGGGCCGCACCGGCAAGACCCGCGGCCTCGGGCTGGGGCTCTACATCACGCGACAGATCATCCTCGCCCACGGCGGCGACCTGGAGGCCTCATCGGCGGCCGAGCACGGGACCACGTTCCGCATCCGGCTCCCGCTCGCGCCCGCTTCGGAGTGAGTCATGGGAAAGATCGTGATGCTCGTCGACGACGACGATGATGTGCGCGAGGTGCTGCGCGACTTCGTCGAGGACCTCGGTTACCGGCCGGTGGTCGCAGCCAACGGCCAGGAGGCGCTCGACGTGATCCGCGGCCTCGACGAACCGCCCTGCGTCATCCTGCTCGATCTCATGATGCCGGTCATGGACGGCTGGCAGTTCCTGGAGAGGGTGGGCGCCGACGCCGAGCTGTCCGGCATCCCGATCCTCATCAGCACGTCTGCGCCGGACCGAGCGCCGCGCGGCCAGAAGGTCCTGGCCAAGCCGGTCGACCTCGAGGACTTCATGGCCGAGCTGAAGAACCTGTGCGGCCCCGCCACCGGGCCGCTGTCGTAGCGCCGCCGGCCGGCTACTTCGCGTTCAGGTAGCGATCGAACCAGCGCACGATCGCCACTGTCGAGCGGATCCGTTGGGCGTCTTGCGCCAGCCGTGCCCCTCGTCCGGGAACAGCACGTACTCGACCGGCACCCGCCGCTGCCGCAGGCTCTGCACCACCTGCTCCGCCTCGACCACCGGCACGTTGGTGTCGTTCTTGCCGTGCAGCACGATCGTCGGCGCCACCACCCGGTCGATCCGGTGGATGGGCGACAGCTGCCGCAGCATGTCCGCCTCCTTTGCCGGATTGCCGTACTCGACGGTGGAGATGGCCGCCATCCACGGCTGCGTGTGCTTGAAGAAGGTCTCGAAGTTGACCACGCCGAACAGGTTGGCGCCGGCGGCGAGCAGGTCCGATACTCGGTCAGGCCGGCCATCACCATGTAGCCGCCGTAGGAGCCGCCGATGATGCCGATCCGCTTCGGGTCGGCGATGCCGGCGGCGACGACGTGATGATCGTCGCCTTGATGTCCTTGACCGAGTTGACGCGCAGCGCCCCGTTGTCGAGGTTGACGAACTTCTTGCCGAAGCCGGACGAGCCGCGCACGTTGGGCGCGAGCACCGCGATGCCGCGCGCGACCAGCGCCTGGTAGGTGCTGTTGAACCCGGGCCGCTCCTGCCCCTCGGGCCCGCCGTGGAAGCTGAGCACGATCGGGCCGGGCCCCCTCTCCCGCCGGCCGGTACAGCCAGCCGCTCAGCTCGAGCCCGTCGTGGGCCATCAGCGCAGCTCGAGCACCATCTTCCCGATCGTGATGCGCTCGGCGCGCAGCTGGGTGTTGCGCTCCTCGTGGGCGTAGCCGACGACGGACACCGACGCCCCCTTGGCGATCATCTCGGCGACATCCCGCGGCTCATCAGCGCGCCGCCGGTGCCAGGATGACCTTCCAGCTCGCGTCCTTGGTCTTGAGCCCGATGGTCCCGTGCGGGTTCGACCAGGAGCTCTGCGTGACCGTCCGGCGAGAGTGATCGGCTTCGACTCGTCGTAACCGCTCCATCCGTGGTGAGCGGAGGCCACCGCGCTGTACAGGAGGAGCGCGAGCGACAGTGTCGTTGCCCTGATCAACATGGCGCGATGATACGGCGGGCGTGCCCGCCGGGCCATCGCCGCTACACCGCGAGCAGGACGCCGGTGACCGGGCGGCCGGTCGCGCGGGCCAGCGCGCGGGCGTAGATCAGCACCTGGGCGCGGTAGGCGTCGTGGCTCTCGGGCCGCGGGTCGGTCTTGTAGTCGACGACGATCCAGCGCTCGCCGCCGCGCCCGGGCTCGGCGAAGGCCAGGTCGGCCACGCCGTCGACGAACGCGCCGCCCGGATCGCGGCCGGTCAGCGGCAGCTCGCGGTAGCAGCGCCCGCCGCGGTCGGCGACCGCCGCGCGGACGCATGATGTCGTGCGCGAGCGCAGAGCCGACCGCGCTCACCGCGGCCGCGCTCTCCTCGGGGCTGGCGCCGACCAGCCGCGCGTGCAGCGCGACGAGTCGCTCGATCTCCGGCGCGCCGGCGCCGAACGGCACGTCGGCCAGGACCGCGTGGACCAGGGTGCCGAAGCGGCGGCCGCGCGGGCGATCGGCGCGCGCGGCGGCGGTCTCGGCCACGTCGACAGCGGCGGCCGCCACGTCGGCCGCGGCCAGCCGGGTCGCGGTGGTGACGACGAAGCTGGGGATGGCGCCCTCGGCCAGGGCGCCGCTGTGGCTGGCCCGCCAGCGCTCGAACTCCTCCATGCCGGCGCGGTCGCGGCCGAGCTGCTCGTCGATGACGAGCAGATCTTGCTGTCGCACACCGCCCACCGGTGGCGGCGCGAGCCCCAGCACCGACGGATCCCACCACACCGCGTGGCCGTCGCCGATCGCATGCCAGCCGGGCGCCACGGCGCTGTCGGCGTCCGGCGGCGCCTCGAGCGGGCGGTTGGCCACCGAGTCGGGCCCGAAGTCGGGGCAGCCGGGCGCCGGACGGGCGTCGCGGTGCTCGCCGGTGGCCGGGTAGAGCGCCGGGTGCAGCACGTCGACCCAGCCGGACACCGGCTCGTCGCCGCAGCACGGCACCACCAGCAGGTCGCGCGCGCGCGTGGCGGCCACGTAGGTCACGCGCACCTCCTCGGCGTTGTCGGCGCGCAGCACCTGCATCCTGGTGCTCGAGCAGCTCGACCGGCGAGCAGCCGGCCAGCGGCGCGGCCCACAGCCCGCGCGGCGAGTCCACGTGGCGCGACGGGCGCCGCTTCTCGCGCGAGCAGCCCGGGTCGCACAGCACCACGACCGGGAACTCGAGGCCCTTGGCGCGGTGCACGCTCATCATGCGCACTCCCTCGCTCCCCTCCTCCACCACCGGCGCCTGCGCGCCCTCGCCGCGGTCGGCGCGGTCCTCGAGCCAGTCGACGAAGCTGCGGAACGAGGTGGCGCCGCGGCCCTCGAAGCGGCGGGCCTCCTCGAGCGCGCGCAGCACGTTGGCCAGCGCCTGCTCGCCGGTCGGCCAGATGGCGATGCCGGCGTGCGCGCGGGTGGCGTCGAGGAACGCGGCGATCGTGTCGGCGATCGGCCGCCGGTTGCGGCGCAGGTGCAGCTGGCGCAGGAGCTCGAGCGCCGCGACCACCTGGGCGTGACCCTCGGCCTGCTCCGGCGCCAGCGGCCGCAGCGGGTGCAGCCGGCCGACCTGCTCGCGGAAGCAGAACAGCTGCTCGTCGTGCAGCGCCACGAACGGCCCGCGCAGCGCGGCGTAGACGTGCAGCTCGTCGTCGGGCCACTCGATGGCGCGCAGGGCCGCGCGCAGCGCCACCACCTCCTCGCGGTCGTGAAACGAGCGGCCGCCGATCAGCACGTGCGGCACCCGGCGCGCCTCGAGCGCGCGCAGGTACGGGCGCGTGAGGTCGTTGCCGTAGTTGACCATCTGGCGGAACAGCAGGCAGACGTGGTGGCTCTCGAGCGCCACCTCGGCGCCGGTCAGAGGATCTTGCACGGTCCAGCCGCTGGCCGAGATGAGCCAGTGCACGAACGCGGCGACCGCGTCCGGCGTGGACTGCGCCACCGCCCACTTGGTGACCCGGCCGCGCGGGCTGTACGGCTCCGGGATGGGCAGCGCGATCGACGCTCGGCCTGCCGTCGCGGGCCGGCCGGAAGCGCTCCAGCGGCACGTACTCGGCCTGGCTGCCGTCCTCGCCGCCGGTCATGAGCCGCGAGAACGATCGGTTCACCGCCGCCTGGATCTCCGGCACGCTGCGGAAGCTGGTGGTCAGGTACAGGACCTCGCCGCCGCACTGGCGGACGCGCTGCTTGATGCGCTCGTACAGGGCCACCTCGGCCCGGCGAAAGCGGTAGATCGACTGCTTGGGATCGCCGACGACGAACAGCTTGCCGGCCACCGGCCGCGCCGCCGCCTCGTCGTTGACCCATGGATCGTCGGCCGCCAGCAGGAGCAGGATCTCGGCCTGCAGCGGATCGGTGTCCTGGAACTCGTCGACGAGGATGTGGGTGAAGCGCCGCTGCAGGGCCTGGCGGACCCCGGCGTCGCCGCGCAGCAGATCGCGCGCGCGCACCAGGAGGTCGAGGAAGTCGAGCACGCCGCGGCGCGACTTCTGCTCCTCGTAGGCCTCGACCACCGGCGCCAGCTCGCGGTGCAGGCACGCGGCCAGGTCGGCCTGGGCGCGGGCGCAGAAGTCGTCGAGGGTCGGCGCGGGCCTGATCGCGCTGCAGCAGCACGTCGGCGCGCAGGATGCCCTCGCCGTAGAAGCGGCCGCTGCCCTTGCGCTGCCAGTCGACCTCGTCGTCGCGCGACAGCGCCACCAGCTCGGCCTCGACCAGGTCGATGTCGCGGGCGCCGCCAGCCTCGCGCGCCTCGACCCGGGCCACCAGATCGGCGATGCGGGCCAGGCTCTTGGCCAGGTAGTCGCGCTCGCTGCGCGCGCGCTCGGCCAGCGCGGCCAGCGCCTTGCAGCTCGCCGAACACGCGGTCGATGGCCCCGGCCCGGTCGAACGGGTCGCGCCGCCACGGCGCCGGGTGATCGCGGTGCTCGACCAGCTGCGCGCACGCGGCCAGCAGGGTCTCGCGCGGGCCGCTGTCGCGCGACCAGGGCTGCCGGCGCAGGAAGCGGCGGATGCCCTCGGGCGGGTCGTCGAGCGCCTGCTGGAACCAGCGGTCGAACACGCGCTCGAGCAGGCCGGACGCCTCGTCGTCGGCGATGACCGCGAAGCCGGGATCGATCTCCGCCTCGACCGGCCGCTCGCGCAGGATGTCGGCGCAGAACCAGTGGATGGTGCCGATGCGGGCCACCTCGAGCTGGGCCAGCGCGGTGTCGAGGCGCGCCTGCTCCTCGGGCGAGGTCTCCGGCAGGGTGCGCAGGCGATCGATCTCGGCGCGCAGGCGCAGCTTCATCTCGCCGGCCGCCTTGTCGGTGAAGGTGACCGCCGCGATGCCCTGCAGCTCGCCGCGCCCCGACTGGAGCAGCGCCAGGATGCGACCCACCAGCGCGGTTGTCTTGCCGGTGCCGGCCGCCGCCTCGACCACGAAGGTGGTGTCGAGGTCGCCGGCGATGCGCTCGCGCGCCGTCGCGTCGGCCAGGGGCGGCGCCGTCACGGGTGCCTCCGCAGCTCGACGAGGCCCTCGAGCCGCCTGCGCTCCTTGACCATCGCGCGCTGCTGCTCGTACGGCCCGCACACGGTCTTGTAGTCGCAGTAGGTGCAGGCGTCGCGGTTGGGCGCCGCGGGCAGAAAGCCGTGGGTGAGCGCGCCGGTCACCGTCGCCGCCATCAGCGCGACCGCGGCGCGCGCCTCGTCGTCGATCGGGACGATCTCCTCGCTGTAGCCGCCGCGCTCGGTGCAGAAGTAGAGCCGGCCGGAGTCGACGGTCAGCTCGGGGAACATCTTGGCCAGGACCAGGCCGTACAGCGCCGGCTGCAGGGTCTCGCCGCCGCCGATGACGAGGCGGCGCGAGCGCGGCGCGCGCCCGGTCTTGTGATCGGTGGCGCGCACGCGATCGCCGCGCCGCTCGACCATGTCGATGGCGCCGCGCAGCAGCAAGGCCGCACGTCCAGCTCGACCGGCTCGGCCCGGCTGGCCGGATCGCCCTCGCGGTCGGGTGGCAGGCCGAAGCTCAGCTCGAAGCTGGACGGCGTCCACGGCTCGCCGGCCAGGCGCCGCATCCACTGGTGCAGGTCCTTGCGCATGCGCGCGACGCCGTCGGCCCACACGCGCTCGATGGCCGGCACCAGCTCCTCGCGCAGCTCGGCCACGGCGCGGTCGAACGCCTCGTCGAGCAGGGCCAGCGCGGCCGGCAGGGAGGCGGCGTGCAGCGGGAACAGCCCGGCCTCGCGCACCGCCTGCGACGCGCTGTACTGGGCGCGGTGAAACAGGCTGCCGCGCTGGAGCGCGTTGAGGTCCTCGATCGGCTCGGGCGCCTCGCGCGGCTCCAGGCCGATCACGCTGCGCAGGTAGAAGCGGTACGGGCAGGCGGCGTAGGCCTGCAGCGAGGTCGCCGAGTAGACGCGCGTGCCGGGGCGGTGGCGCTGCAGGAGCTCGAGCGCCGCCGGCGACGGATCGACGAAGCCGTCGTCCTTCATCCAGCGCTTGAGGTGCCAGCGGCGGGCGCGGAAGCGCAGGGCGCGGGCCAGGTACGGATTCGCCTCCATCAGGTAGTGGGCGGCGCCGCGCGTGGTCTCGGGCGGCTCGCGCAGGAGGCGCTCGAGCACGGCCAGGTCGTACTCAGCCTCGTCGATGGCGCGCTCGGCCACCTCCGGCGCCGGCCAGCGCATGCGCGCGCTGCCGGCGTCGCGCGCGCGCTCGGCCAGGGTGCGAAAGCCGGGCAGCACGCCCTCGCCGGCGCGCAGCACCTCGAGGCCGTAGAAGGAGGGCACGCGCGGGCGGGCCTGCTCGCTGTCGAGGCGCGGGTACGACAGCACCAGCTGGCGCGAGGCCGCGCCCAGCGCGATGTGCAGCGCCTCGCGCTCGGCGGCGATGCGGTCGGAGGTGGTGGTCAGCTCGCCGGAGATGGCGCGCCGGCGGTCGTCGAGCAGGATCGGATCGTCGACCACGCGCTGCGGGAAGACGCGCTCGGCCAGACCGGGGACGAACACGAGATCGAAGTCGAGGCCGCGCGCATCGTCGATGGCGGCCACGTGCACCTTCCCCGGTCGCATGCCGGCCGGGCGCTCGACGAGATCGCCGAGCCGCGCGGCCAGCACGTGGCGCGCCTCGCGCAGCCGCACCGGCCCGACCGGCGCCATCGGCTCCAGCTCGGCCAGCACCTCGAGCACGCGGTCCGGATCGCGCAGGGCGCGCACAGCGATCTCCGACAGGCGCTCGAGCCACTCGCCCCACGTGGCCTGGACCGGCAGCCGGGCCAGCAGCGCGAGCAGCGGCAGGGCGAAGGCGCGCAGCGAGGTCAGGTCGCTCAGGTCGCGCTCGATGCGCCGGGCGGCCGGGTCGTCCGGATCCTCGAGGGCGTCGCGGCGCGCGGACAGCTCGCCGGCCAGGCCGGACAGGCGGCGCTCCCAGCGATCGAGCCCGCCTATCACGGCGGCGTCGACCAGCAGGCGCTCCCAGCGGCGCGGCGCCGGCGGCGACGGATCGGCCGATGGGTCGGCCGGATCGGCTGACGGAGCGGCTGGACTGGCGGAAGAGGCAGCCGGCGCACCGGCGTCCTTGCGATCGGCCGGCGGCGGGACCGGCCCGGCTCCGCGCGGCCTCGCGCCCTGCCCTCGATCGCCGCGACCGGCGCCGACCGCCGGGACGCCGAGCGCGTCGAACAGGCTCAGCTGCGCCGGCCCGGCCACCGGCGGGGGCCGCACCGCCTCGACGACCGGAAAGTCGGCCGGCGGCACGAAGCGATCGCGCGGCTCCTCGGCGCCCCCTTCGGCCGCCAGCGGCATGACCGACAGCGACAGGTACTCGGCGAAGGCGCGGGCCGAGAAGCGCTCCTCGGCGCAGTCGAGCAGGGTCAGCAGCGCGCGCCCGGACGGATCCGGCCGCACCGTCCCGCGCGTGAAGTGGCCGGGGATGCCGGCGCGCCGGAACGCCTCGACGAGGTGCGAGCGGTACTGGGCCGGCACGCGCAGCAGCACCGCCATGCGGTCGAAGCGGGTCCCGGCGCGCGCCTGCTCGACGATGCGGCGCGCGATCTCGACGCACTCGCGGCTCTCGCCCGGCGCCGAGAACACAGCGATGCTGGCGTCCTCGGCCGGCAGGTCGGGCGTGCCGGCGAACAGGTTGCGCTGCGCGCGCCGCAGCGCCGTGTCCGCGTCGGGCGCGTCGCACGATCGCGGATCGACGGCGAGCGCGGCGGCGAGCGACGCGATGGTGCGGCCGTCGCCGCGCGCCGCGGTGCACCAGACGCTGGCCGCGCGTCCGCCCAGCGCGGCCACCAGCTCGCGCTCGAGCGGGGCGCGGATGGCCACGTCGACGAGCACGCACGGCACGCCGTCGACCAGCGCGGCGCCCTGGTCGACGGCGCGCACCGCCGCGGCCAGCACGCCGGCGCGATCGGCCAGGCCCAGGCGCCCGAGCTCCGCCTCGTACTCGGCGCGGATGCGGGCCAGGTCGGGCGCCGCCTCCTCGAGGGCGCCGGGCGAGACCCGGCACATGCGCAGCTCGGCCAGCGTGCGGCCGATGGCGGGCGCCAGCCCCGGCTTGTCGGCCAGGCCCTGGTAGCGGCCGAGCTCGCCGCCGGCGCCGAGCCGCCCCAGCACCCGCGCCACCACGGCCTGAAGACCGGCGCCGCTGACCGGCGCCTGCCCGTCGGCGGCCAGCACCGGCACGGCCAGCCGGCGCGCGAGCAGCTCCAGGGTCATCGCGTGCCAGCCGAACGCCACCGTGTCGGGCGGCAGCGCGCGATAGACCGCCGAGCGCGCCGCCTCCAGCGTGGCCGCGACGATGAGCGCGGGCCGCGAGCGATCCAGCTCGGCGATGCGCGCGTCCGCCGCAGCCAGCCGGTCCGTGGCCGCGGCGGCCACAAGCAGCTCTCTCGCGGGCCCCACGCCCGAATTCTAACCCCGACGCTCGCCTCGGTTCACCTCGGCGAGCCCCGGTGTTAGGGCTTCGCGCTTCCGCGCTCAGCCGGTCCATTTCGACGGGGAACCCCGCCGACTTCGTCGTCACCGCGCCGGATTCGCCGGTCCCGGCCCGCCAGGCGACACCTCACGGGCCAGTCGACGACGCCCGGCACTGGTAGCGCACCGAGCGACTGCCGATCAGGAAGCCGCCCAGCGCGCCGGCGCCGCTCACGCAGGCGGCGTAGTTCTCCGGATCGGCGCTGTCGTCGCAGATCGCGACGCCGACCAGCGAGGAGCCGACTCCCACCGCGATGTTGAGCAGGATGTCGATCCCGCCCAGGCGGCTCTCGGCGTACGAGACGCCGTCCTCGCCGCACTCGCCCCCGGCGGCCGAGGACAGCGGGACCAGGCCGCCGATGGTGAACCACTGGCGGTGCTCGTGGACCGCCTCGCCGGAGCGCGCGGTTCCGGATCGGATCCGGGTCGTGTAGCAGCCGGTCGCGGCGGCGACGACCAGGAGAAGGGCCCATGCGGTGCAGGTGCGGCGGTTACGTCTCATCTTCGTCCTCCGTCAGGCGAGTGGATGGAATCGCTCCACCGCCTGGGACGGGGACGACGGCGCCAGGTCGCAGCTTTTCTCGCGGCGAGCGGCGCGCGTGACTTTTCCTGCGACGAAGACCGGCCGGGCCCGTCACCGGGACAGCGATGACGGCGAGCTCAGCGGCCCTTGAGCAGATGACCGAGGCTGGCGTCGAGCTGGCTGGCGATGAAACGGATGATGCTGTCGACCTGGAACCGGTCCACATCCAGGAGGCGACACAGTTTACCTCTGGTTGCCGAGAGCAGCGCCTCGCGCGCCTTTACGATCCACCGGGCGGCGGTGGCACGGTGAACGCCATGGATCACACCGATCTGATCGATGCTGAGCTCGTCGACGAACGACTGGGCGAGCAGCATCTGCTCGCGCCGTGTGAGGGAGGCCAGCGCCTCCTCGAACGCGCGCCGGAACTCGGCCCGGTAGCGGCGCTTGAGGTGATCCAGCTCCGGATCGCCTGTGGATCCGACGTGATCGAAGAGGCCGTCGTCGAGCGGGACCTCCGGCCTGCGCGCCTCGATGTGACTCAGGCCGGTTCGTGTGGCAGCGGCGCGGACCCAGCCGCGCAGCTGGCCGCGGCCGGCGTAGTCGGCGATCTTGGGCGAGGCGCCGCCCTCGCCGACGAAGAAGCGCGCGCGCAGCACCTGGGCCAGGTCGTCCACCTCCGCCGCGCCGAGGCGCAGGCCGGCCAGCGCCGCGTGCACGTCGCGCCGGTAGGCGGCGTCGAAGACCCGCAGCGCCTCCGGATCGCCGCCGGCGCACGCGCAGGCGAGATACAGATCGGCCGTGCGCATCCCCTGCAGCGCCGCGGCGGCGGGCTGTCCGGACGGCAGCCGCTCCGCCAGGTGACGGACGAAGCGGTCGGGCTCCACCGTGACCGTGGGCCACGCGGTGCGCGCGGCCGCCAGCGCCGCGGCCAGGATCTCGTCCAGCTCCGCGCGATCGTCCTCTTGCGCGCCTCGGTCGGCCAGCGCCGCGACGAGCAGCTCGGCGAGCGATATCGACACCTCGCGCTGTGTAGCACGGGGTCGCGCGCGCCGGACCGGCAGAACATGGAGCAGGAGGGAACCTGACAGGATGCGGTGCCTCACGGAGAACATGGTCGTCGAGCTGGTCGAAGGTCTGATGGCGGCCGGCGAAAAGGAGCGCATCCACGACCATCTGGGGGAGTGCGGGCGCTGCCGCGAGCTCGTCTCGGCGGTGGCCCGTCTGGTCCGTCCCGACGACGGCAACGGCGCGGCGAACGAGTCGACGCGGCAAGGTTCGGCACCTGGATGGCTGCCGCGCGGCTCGTCGGTCGACCGCTACGTCGTCCTCGAGCAGGTCGGGGCCGGCAGCGCGGGGGCGGTCTACGCCGCCTACGACCCGGACCTGGATCGCCGCGTCGCGCTCAAGCTCCTGCGCACCCCCGCCGACGGCGGCGACGGCGACGCGAGCCAGGAGGGCGAGGATGGGCGGCGCGCGATCCTCCTGCGCGAGGCCCGCGCCATGGCGCGGCTGTCGCACGCGAACGTCGTGACGGTCCACGACGTCGGCCTGGCCGGCGGCGCGATCTTCGTGGCGATGGAGTTCGTCGCCGGGCACACGCTGCGCGAGTGGTGGGAGGCGCGCGAGCGCACGTGGGGCGAGATCCGCGACGTGTTCCTCGCCGCCGGGCGCGGACTGGCGGCCGCCCATCGCGCCGGTCTGGTCCACCGCGACTTCAAGCCGGACAACGTGCTCATCGGCGGAGACGACGGCCGCGTGCTGGTCACCGACTTCGGGCTCGCGCGCCTGCTCGAGCAGGTCGGCGAGGACGAGGCGATCGCGGCGCCCACCGCCGAGCCGGGCGCGCTGCGCATGACGCGCACCGGCGCCATCATCGGCACGCCGGCCTACATGGCGCCGGAGCAGCTCCGCGGCGGCGCGGCCGACGCGCTGAGCGATCAGTTCAGCTTCTGCGTGGCGATGTTCGAGGCGATCCACGGCCAGCGCCCGTTCGACGGCGGGTCGCTGGAGGAGCTGCGCGACGCGGTCGTCGAGGGGCGGCGCCGGCCGGTCGCGCCGCGCAAGGGACTGCCGGCCGCAGTGCCGCGCGCGCTCGAGCGCGGGCTGGCCGCGGAGCCGGCCGAGCGCTTCGCCTCGATGGAAGATCTTCTCGCCGAGCTGGCCGGTCGGCCGCGCCAGCGCCGCCGGCTGCTCGTCCTCGGCGGCGTGGCCGCCCTGGTGATCGCGGCCGGGGCGACGGCGCTGTGGCCGCGCTCATCCGGCGACGAGCAGGTGTGCACCGGGGCCGCCGCCCACCTGGCCGGCATCTGGAACGACGGCCGCCGACGCGCCATCGGCGCCGCTTTCGCCGCGACCCGGGTCGGATACGCGGGAGTCACCTGGAAGCGGGTCGACGCGCTCATCGACGGCCACGCGCGGCAGTGGATCGCCGGCCACACGGCGGCATGCCGGGCGACCCGGGTGCTGGGCGAACAATCGGAGGCGGCGCTCGACCTGCGCATGCAGTGCCTGGCGTCGCGGCGCCGCGAGCTCGGCGCGCTTGTCGATGTGCTCGCCGCCCCCGACCCGACCGTGGTGGAGAAGGCGGTGCAGGCGGCCGGCGGGCTGCGGCCGGTCGGCGACTGCGCCGACCTCGACGCGCTCGCCGGTCCGGTGCCGCGTCCGTCGGATCCGGCGCGCGCGGCCCGCCTCGAGGCGCTGGCCGGCGAGCTGGCCGGCGCGACGGCGCTGCGCGAGACCGGCCGCTGGCGCGAGGCACTCGAGCGCGCCCGGCCGCTGGTGGCGAAGGCGCGCGAGCTGGGCCATCCGCCGTTTCTGGCCGAGGTGCTGCTGCTGGTCGGCGGGCTCGAGAACGCAAACGGCGACGTGCCGGCCGCCGACCGCGCGCTCAAGGACGCGTTCCTGGCCGCCGAGGCGGGCCGCGACGACGCCGGCCGCGCCGAGGCGCTCATCGATCGCGCCAAGGTGGTGGTGACGCCGGAGCGGGTCGAGCAGGCGTCGGAGCTGGCCGCGCAGGCCGAGGCGATCGCCGGCCGGCTGCACGATCGCCGGCTCAACGGCGAGCTCCACCGCGCGCTGGGCAAGGTCGCCTACGTGCAGGCCCGCCTGGCCGACGCGCGCCGCCACTACGAGCGCGCGCTCGTCGAGGAGGAGTCGGTGATGGGGCCGGAGGATCCGGAACTCTCGAACACGCTCGACGTGCTGGGCGACGTTCTGGAGCGGATGGGCGAGTACGAGGCGGCACAGCGGGTCCTGGACCGCGCCCGCGCCATCGGCGAGAAACGTCTGGGCCCGGATCATCCGGTCACGGCCACCGCCTACTCCAACCTGGCCAACCTGGCCAACAGCCGGGGCCGCATCGCGGAGGCGCTCCAGCTCTACGATCGTGTGATCGAGATCCGCCTGCGCGCCGCCGGCGAGCGCAACTCCGCCACGGCCACGGCGTTCTACCGCCGCGGCCAGACCCTGCGCGGGCTGGGCCGCTTCGACGAGGCCCAGACGGACCTCGAGCGCGCGCTGCGCATCGCCGAGCAGCTGGACAGCTCGAGCGACTCGCTGCGAGGGCTCATCATCGACGGGCTGGGCAGCATGGCCGACGAGCGCGACGACCACCGGAAGGGCGTCGAGCTCCACCGAAAGGCGCTGGCCATCCACCAGCGGATCGGCGACCAGCGCAACGTCGCGCCGGTCCGCTACGCGCTGGGCATGTCACTGCTCGAGCTGGGCAAGTTCAAGGAGGCGCTCGCCCAGCTGCAGGAGGCCGCGCGCCTGTGGACGAAGCTCCTCGGCGCCGATCACCCGCACGTCGCCTACGCGCTGCACGGCATCGGTCGGGTCCGGATCGCGACGAGGCACCACGCCCAGGCGATCGAGCCGCTCGAGCGCGCCTACCGCATCTGGGGCGGCGCCAAGACCCCGTGGGGCACCGAGGCGGCGATCACACTGGCCGAGGCGCTGTGGATGGCGCGCGAGGACCCGCGCGCGATCGACCTCACGCGCGAGGCGGTCGCCTTCTGGCGCAGCGACCCGCGCTACGCGAAGAACGTCGCCAGCGGCGAGGCCTGGCTCAAGCAGTACGCGCGCAGGCCGTGACCTGATCGGCCGCGACGCCGGGCCGGCTTGACAGACGGGAGACCCGGCTCATAGGAGAAGGCGACCCTGCTCTGCATCCTGCGCGCCTTCCTGCGCGGGCGCCGGCACCTGCGAGCCCCGATGCGGCGCGGCGCGTCGCCGGGCATGAAATGGGACCCGGCGGCGTATCATCGGCAGGCGGCGGAGCACGCCGCCCGGCGCTTCGGGCTCGCGTCGCCGGTCGCCGAGGCAGCGCCGTGACGTCACCGCATCCCATCGAGCTGGTCAACATCGGAGTCAACCTGACTCACAAGCGCTTCCGCGCCAATCTCGACGACGTCATCGCCCGCGCGCGCGCCGCCGGCGTCACCGCCATGGTCGTGACCGGGACCAGCCTGGCCGGCAGCTGGGCGGCGTGGGAGATGGCCCGCACGCGTCCCGACATCCTGTCCTCCACCGCCGGCGTCCATCCGCACGGCGCGCGCGAGTGCAGCGACCGCACGCTTGTCGAGCTGCGCGACCTGGCCGGCCGGCCCGAGGTGCGCGCCATCGGCGAGTGCGGGCTCGACTACGACCGCAACTTCTCGCCGCCGGATGTGCAGCGGCGCTGGTTCGCGGCCCAGGTCGACCTGGCCGCCGAGCTGTCGATGCCGGTGTTCCTGCACGAGCGCGCCGCCCACGCCGACTTTCTGGCCATCCTGCGCGAGCGGCGCGCGGCGCTTCCGGCCGCGGTCATCCACTGCTTCACCGGAGACGCCGCCGAGCTGGAGCGCTACCTCGAGATCGATCTGCACATCGGCATCACCGGCTGGATCTGCGACGACCGGCGCGGCAGCCACCTGCGCGATCTGATCGCCCGCATCCCGCCCGAGCGGCTGATGATCGAGACCGACGCCCCGTTCCTGCTGCCGCGCGATCTCACGCGCCCGCCGCCGGGCCGGCGCAACGAGCCGGCGCTGCTCCCGCACGTGCTCGACCGCGTGGCGCAATCGGCCGGCCGGCCGCGGGAGGTGATCGCGCGCACGACCACCGACACGGCGCGCCGCTTCTTCCGTCTCGATCCGTGACCCGGCCCGGACGCGCAGGCCGCGCGATCTCGACAGCGACAGGTCTCATCCGGATCCGGCTGAGCTACGCTCGCGTCCGTCATGCGCGTCCACCGCGTCGTCATCGCCGCCGTATCGGTGCTCCTGCTGGGGAGCTGCTCCGGCTACATCAAGCCGCGCGAGCCGGACCGCGGCCTGCCGCTGAACGAGAAGATCAAACACTTCTCGGCCACCAACGGCTTCCGCGTGTTCGTCCTGCCGGATGAGACAGCGCCCGTGGTGCGACTCGAGCTGCGCTACCAGGTCGGCGCCATGGACGATCCGCCCGGCAAGGAGGGGATGGCGCACCTGATCGAGCACCTCATGTTCCAGACCCGCCTCCCCACCCCGGCCGGTCCGGTGTCGGTGGCGAGCGAGCTGTCGCGCGTGGCGCAGTCGTACAACGCGGCCACCACGCTCGACTCGACCCACTACGCGGCCGAGGCGCTGCCCGAGCAGCTGCCGGCCCTGTTCGCCATCGAGATGAACCGCCTGGCGTCCGGGTGCTCGACCTGGGACGAGCAGACCTTCCTGCGCGAGCGCGAGGTGGTCCGCAACGAGATCCGCGAGCGCTACGGGTCGGCCAGCGGGTCGATCCTGAACCACCTGTACGAGGCGATCTACCCGCCCGGCCATCCCTACCGACACACGCCCGGCGGCACCGACGCCTCGGTGGCCAGCATCGCGCTGTCCGACGTGTGCGCGTTCGTGGCCAAGAATTACCGGCCCACCCAGGTGTCGATCTTCGCCGTCGGAGCCACCGACGAGCCGGCGGTGCGCGCGCTGGCCCAGCGCTGGCTGACCCGCTTCCCCAGGATGCCGGCGCTGCCGCTCCTCAGCGTGGCGCCCATCGCCAGCGGCAAGCGCCGGGTCGTCACTCACGACCTCGACATCGACGAGCCGCAGGTCTTCGCGCTGTTCCCGCTGCCTCCCGAGGGCTCGCTCGACCGACGCATCGCGGAGCTGGTGGAGCCGCCGCACCAGCTGCTCGCCGGCCTGGCCTTCACCTACAAGTGGGGCCACGACGCGGCCAGCTTCACCATCGGCGGGGCGCGGGCGCCGGTGCTCGCGGTCACGGTCACGCCGCGCGACATGGACCACGTCAACGACGCGATCGCCGCGATCTGGCAGTCGGTGCGGCGGGCCCGGCGGGAGAGCGGCCACGAGGTGAACGACCTGTCGTGGCTCGTCGATCGCGAGAACCAGAAGGCCGACATCCTGGCCGCGTTCGAGGCGCTCGGCGCGCGCGCGTGGCTGTTCGGCGACTACGTCCAGTTCGGCGTGAAGGGCTTCCTCGTCGATCGGCTGCGCGAGGTGGACAAGCTCGAGCCGAGCGACGTGCGCCGGGTCGCCGACGCGATCTACGACCCGGACCGGGCCACCGTCGTGGTGTTTCGCCCGCGGCCCGGCGCGCAGCGCCGCCACGCCGGCAGCTTCCGCTACCGGCCGACCGCGCACGATCCGGGTCACTGGAAGCAGATCGTCAACCCGGCCGAGGCGGACCGACCGGTCCCGCTGCCGGCCGGGCGCAAGCGGCCCCCGGCGGTGCAGCGCGCCGACCTGCCCAACGGCCTGCGCGTGTTTCTGTGGCCGCACGGCACCATGCCGCTGGTGCATGCGCGGCTCGTCGTGGGCGCCGGGCTGAGCGACGAGACCGCCGGCCGGGTCGGCATCCCCATGGCGGCAGGAGGTGCCGGCCTGGTCACGCAGGACACGACGGTGTTCGGCGCGAGACACCTGGCCACCGAGGTCCACCTGGTGCTGGAGCGGCTGTCCAAGCGGCTGCGTCTCCACCAGACGGAGGACTTCGACGACTGGCGGGAGATGACCGTGCGCGCCCTGCGCCAGCCGCGCGCGGCCGAGCGCACGCGCTACGAGCAGGCGCTGGGCGCCGCCACCTTCGGCGCCGATCACCCGTACGCGCGCGATCTCCTGACCGAGGCCGATGTCCCGGCCATCGGCGGCGATGCCGTCGCCGGCTTCCAGCGCAGCCACTACACCGCCGGCAACACGGCGCTGCTCCTGACCGGCAAGTTCGACCCGGCGCTCGTGCGCGAGCACGTCGTCTACCAGTTCGGCCACCTGGCCGACAGCCGCCGCCGCCGTCCGACGGTGCCGGCCGCCGCGCCCGCGACCGGCCAGCGCCTGGTCGCCGGCGCCGGCGAGGCGGGCAGCCCGGTCGTGGATCTCGACCTGCGCATCGCCGGCGGCCGCGGCGTGGACAAGCGCCACGCCGCGCGGCTCGTGCTCCAGCGCATCCTGGACGCCGAGCTGCGCGAGCTGCGCGAGCACCAGGCGGTCACCTACGGCATGTACGCGTCGCACGAGGTCCGCCGCGGTCCGGGCGAGTGGCGCCTGGGCGGCAGCGCCGACGCCGCGCGCGCCGCGTCCGCGCTCACCTTCATCCTCGACCGGCTCCAGGCCATGCGCCGCGATCCCAAGACCTACCGCGCCAACTTCGTCATCGCCCGCCGCGCCGTGGTCCAGGAGCTCATGACCCGCGGCACAACCCCGGCCGAGGTGGTGCTCAACCTGACCGTGATCGCCGAGCACGACCTGCCCGACGACTACTTCGATCGCCTGCTCGACGAGGCGGCCCGCGTCACGCCGGACGACGTGCACCGCCTGCTGCTCGACGAGATCGATCCCGGCCGCCTCGCCATCGGCGCCTTCGGCGCGCCCCCCGCTGTCGACCGCGTCCTCACCGCCGCCCGCGCCTGGCGCCCGGGAAAGTGAGCCCTCGCGCCGATCAGGGCGCGCCGGTCCGCGTGGCCAGCGCGATCAACCAGGCCCGGCCGTCGAGCTGTCCCGGCTGCGCGAGCGACGTCCCGATCGATTGCAGCCGCAGGCCTGGGTGGCGCGCGAACACAGCGCGCAGCGACGACTCGCTGTAGTCGCAGAACATGCGCCCGTCCGGCGCCGTCCGCTCGCCGTCGCCGACCTTGACGCTGGCGTGGAGCAGCCCGCCGGGGACCAGGGCGCGGGTCAGGCGGCCCAGGACATCGTCGATCTCGGCGCTCGGGACGTGCAGCAGCGAGGCGTTGGCCCAGACGCCGTCGAACGCGGCCTCGAAGTCGATCTCCTGGAAGCGCAGCAGCCGCGCCGGCTGGCCGGTGACCCGGGTGGCCAGCTCGACCATCGCCGCCGAGGCGTCGATGGCTGTCACGCGAAACCCGCGGGCGAGGAAGGCAAGTGTGTCGCGACCCGGCCCGCACCCGGCGTCGAGGATGTGCGCGCCCGCCGGCAGCCGGGACAGGAACGCCTCGTAGAGCGGCGCCAGGTCGCAGCCGCGCGTGCGCTCGCGATAGGCCTCTGCCTCGCGGTCGTAGTAGTCGCTCGTCATCGACAGTCCTCGGCCGCCTCAGCGCGACAGGGCCTCGGCGATGGCGGCGCGCAGGTCGCGCTCGAGCGCCTCGGGGCCGGCGTAGCGCCGGTGCACGCTGACGACGGAGCCGTCGCGGCCGATGACGACCAGGTGCGGGATGGTGCCGACGCCCCAGCGATCGGCGATGGCGCCGCCGTCGGCGACCAGCTGCGCGCGCGGGGCCAGGCGGTCGACCAGGCGGCGCGCCTCGATCGGGCGGCGGGTGCCGTCGCTGCACACCGACAGCAGCGCGACGTCGCCGGCGAACTCGGCGGCGAGGCGGTCGAGCACCGGCATGGCCTCGCGGCAGGGATGGCACCAGGTCTCCCAGAAATCGACGAGCACCACCCGCCCGCGCTGCTCCGACAGCGAGAGCTGCTCGGGGCCGATGCGGCCGCGCGCGCCGATGCGCGGCAGCCGGAAGTCGGGCGCGTCGGCCCCGGCGCCGACCGGGCGCATGTGGTCCCAGTCGCCCACCACCGCGCCGAGATCGATGACGAACACAGCGGCGATGACAGCGACGAGGACGCGGCCGGCCCAGCGCGCCCGCGCGGCCTGGCGACCACTCGTGCTCTCGCCGGTCACGCGGCGCTCCGCAGCGGCCGCCGCCGCGCCTGGCGCGCGGCAAGGACCACCAGGCCCGCGCCCCACGCGTAGCTGAGCCAGGTGCCCGCGATGAAGACCGCCGGCGACGACAGACCGAGCCGCGCGATCAGATGGACCAGCGGCGGCACCGCGGCCAGCGGCACCGCCGCGACGCAGGCCAGATCGAAGTCGGCGGCCATCGCGCGCCGTCCCCCGGCCACCAGCGACACGGCGACCCCGGCGGCGACGACGAACACCAGCGGCGCCATCAGCGTGCCGCTCAGCTCGGCCAGCAGCATGTGCACCCCGTCGATGCCGGAGCCGTCGGCCACCAGCCAGCCGGCCTTGACCATTCGCGACAGCCGGCTGGCCATGAACCCGGCCAGGATCAGCACCGCCAGGTCGGCCGGCGCGCGGCCCGATCCGGCGGCGGTCTCGGAGATGGCCATGGCCCGGGACGGCGCCGCCAGCGCCCCGCCCAGCCGCTCGATCCACCAGCCGCCCGGCCGCTCCCGTCTGGTACGCGCCACGCTATTTCCTCGCGCTGCGCTGCATGACCAGCTTTCGCGCCTGGGCCGCCAGCGCCGACGGGATGCCCTTGGAGCGGGCCAGCGAGTCCACGTCCTTCTCGCGCAGGTGAGGAAGCAGGCGCATGGCCAGGCCGAGCGGGCACTTCGGGTTGTTCACCAGCGACAGCTTCACCGAGTAGAGCTTGGTCCATTCGCGCCGGTTGGCGATGTATCCGATCACCTCCTCGGCCAGCGTGCTCAGCCCCGCGTACTTGACGATCTCCGCGTCGGTCATGCCGGGCGACTTGACCGCCGCCAGGGCCACCACCTTCTTGGGATCGCGGATGAGGATCGCCCGGTCGAACGCGTTGCCCAGGATGGCCAGGCGGATCTTCATCGGCACCGGCAGCGCCCAGATCTCGCGAGCCACCGACTCCTCCGGCACCGGCGCCGTGTCGCCCGCCTCCGGCTCCGCCTGATCGACGTTGACCCGGGCCGCGTGCGCGAAGATCGCGTCCTTCTTGTCGTCGGTCAGCTCGCCCTCGGCCTCGCGCAGCGCGCCGCCGCCCGGGGCGTACACCTTGACGATCTCGTCCCACGCCGGGATGCCGAGCACCCGGATGTTGTGGCGCACCGCCAGCTCGACGACGCGGTCCACCGTCGACATGCGCGCGTTGCGGTTGCCGTACATGGCGCCGATGATGGCCGGGCAGCGCAGCAGGCGCTCCTCGTTGGTGGCCATCACGTCCACCTCGGCCTGGCTGGCGCGGCCGGCCAGGGTCACCACTGTGTCGTCGGCGGTGGCCGGGTTGCTCAGGATGAGGTCGATCGCGGCCGCGGCGCCGGGCGCGCCGGCCAGCGCCCAGGAGAAGAAGTCGAGCACCCGCTTGTCGATCGCCGGATCGCTCAGGCCGCCGCGCAGCACGCCGTCGGGCAGCCCCCGCGCCGAGGTGAGCGCCGCCTCCTTGAGCCTGTCGTCGCTGTCGAACCCGAGCTGATAGAGCAGGCACAGCAGATCGCGCGGCCGGGCCACCGGCACCATGCCGCGCGCCGCCATCATGCGCGCGGCCGGTGAGGCCAGCGCGCGCTGGGCGTCCGGCCCGAGCTGCGAAAGGTCGAGAGGAGTGCGGGCGACGCTCACGGTGCGCTCCGGTTGCGGTCGTAGAGGATCTTGAGGCCGCGCAAGGTCAAGAGCTCGTCGGCTGCCTCGATGGTGCGCGACTCGCCGGCGATGAGCGGGGCCAGGCCTCCCGTGGCCAGGCAGCGGGCCTCGAACTCCACCTCGCCGCGGATGCGGTCGACGACGGCGTCGACCATGCCGGCGTAGCCGAACACCAGCCCGGACTGCATCGACGCCACCGTGTTGCGGCCGACGACCTTGCCGGGGCGGGCCAGCTCGACGCGCGGCAGCTTGGCCGCGTGCAGGTACAGCGCCTCGGCGCTGATCTGGACGCCCGGCGCGATGATGCCGCCCAGGTACTCGCCGCGCGGGCTCACCACGTCCCAGGTGGTGGCGGTGCCGAAGTCGACGACGATGCAGCCGGAGCGCAGGCGCTCGTACGCGGCCACCGCGTTGACGATGCGGTCGGCGCCGACCTCGCGCGGGTTCTCGTACAGGATCGGCATCCCGGTCTTGATGCCGGGCCCGACGACGAGCAGCGGGATGCGCAGCCGGCGCTCGCACAGCTGGACGACCTGGTGCAGCGCGGTCGGCACCACTGTCGACACGATGGCCTGCCCCAGCGCCCGCACGTCGAGGTCGTCGGCGCTGAGCAGGCCGCGCAGCAGCACCGCCAGCTCGTCCGAGGTCCGCCCCGCGTTCGTCTCGATCCGGTAGTGGGCGACCAGGTCGTCCTCGCGCCACAGCCCGAGCACGGTGTTGGTGTTGCCGATGTCGATCGCGAGCAGGGATGACACATTCATGTCTCGATGGAGCCCGGTCTCCGTCATGGTAGCCGAAACCCAAAGCAGTGTACGATCGCGCGCGTGGCGAGGCCATCCTGGCGGAACCAGTGGCTGTACCCCATGCTCCTGCTGGGAGGCCTGGCCGGTGCCGTGGTGGCCGTGCTCTACGGCGTCGACCACTACATCGACCGCGCCGGGACGACCAACCCGATCGCCCATTACCTGCGCTTCGACGCCGACTCGGTCTCCAACTCGATCGGCGTGCTGTCCAGCATCATCGCCGCGGTGCTCGGCATCATCATCACCGTGGTGTCGATCGTGGTCCAGCTGGCCGCCACCCGCTACTCGCCCGCGATCACGGAGATGTTCTTCCGCACCCGCTCCAACCGAGCGGTGTTCTCACTTTACATCATCGGCTGCGTGATGGGCTTCTGGACCGCGTTCGCGGTCAACACCAGCTGGGTGCCGCGGGTGAGCCTCATCGCCATGCTGTTCGTGGCCACCCTCGGCTTCCTGCTGATGGGTCCGTACTTCGCGTTCGTGTTCCGATTCCTGGCCCCGCAGAACGTCGTCGCCCGCATCGGGCGCGACGCCCGCACCGCCGCGACGGGCGACGAGGACCAGCGCCCGGTGGCCGAGCGGCAGGAGCGCGCCCTGCAGACGACCGAGCAGCTCACCGACATCGCCATCAACTCGGTCAACCAGAAGGACAAGATCATCGCCACCACCTGCGTCGACTCGCTGCGCGACCTGGCCCTGGCCTACCTGGAGGCCAAGCCGGCCCAGGAGCCGGCCTGGTTCGCGCTCGGGCCGTCGATCCGCGGCAACCCGGACTTCGCGTCGATGGCGGACGACTCGGTCTCGGAGCTTGAGCGCTCGCGCACCTGGTTCGAGTTCAAGGTGCTGCGCCAGTACCAGTCGATCTACACCGAGGCGCTCGGCACCATGCGCGACATCAACTACGTCATCGCCATCAACACGCGGCAGATGGCCGAGCGCGCCATCGAGCAGCGCGCGCCCGAGGCGCTGCTGCTCACCATCAAGTTCTTCAACACCTTCCTGCGCGCCACGCTCAACGAGAACGACGTGCGCACCGCCTACACCATCCTCAACCAGTACCGCATCATGGCCGAGTCGGTGCTGCTGGCCGGCGACGGCGCCACCGCGCTGGCCATCGCCAACCACATCAAGTACTACGGCCACATCAGCTACCAGAAGCGGCTGGCCTTCGTCACCGAGACGGTGGCCTACGACCTGGGCGCGCTGTGCGAGGTGGCGCACGACAGCGGCGCCGACGTCGAGGCCCCGCTGCTCGACATCTTCCTCGAGGTGGATCCGAAGACCTCCGAGGGGGACGTGCAGGAGACCAGCCTGCGCGGCGTGCGCAAGGCGCAGCTCAAGCTGGCCACCTATTACCTGCTGGTCGGGGCCGAGCCGCTGGCCCGCCGCATCTGGGACGACATGCGCGACGACCGGGCCGACCGGCTGGGCTCGATCCGCGACGAGCTGCTCGAGGTGCAGGAGAAGGACTTCTGGGAGATCTCCGACCGCGGCGGCAACTTCGACTACCTGCCCCCCGAGCGCAAGGACGAAGCTCTACATCTTCTTCAGCTGGTTCCGCGACACCAGCGGCGAGCTCAAGACCGTCTCGCTCGACCCGCTCGGCAAGTCATAGCCGGAGCCTGCGGGCCGCGACCAGCCGGCTCAGGCGGCGAGCGGTCACCTCCTCGTCGTCCTCGAACAGGTCCGGGCACGCCTCCTCGATGGCGACACAGGCCTCCGGCGCCTCGAAGTCGGTGAAGTCCTCGACCGCGCCCTCGCAGGAGATGTCCTGGGCCACGTCGTGGAGCTGATCGGCGCCGGCCTCCTGGCAGTCCTCGAGCTGACCGACCGTGATCTCGTCGGCGCAGGGCGGAAAACCGCCCGCGTCCTCGCAGACCTCGCCCAGATCCTCCGGCTCCTCCGCCTCCGCCTCCTCGATGCACTGGTCGGCGAGCTCCTGGCACTGATCGGCGTCGCCGCCTGCCGCCAGCAGCCCCGCCACGTAGCAGCCGAACCGGATCGCGTCGGCGTCGCTGATCAGATCGAAGGACCACTCGCAGAGCTCGACGACCTCCTCCTCGCTGACCTCGCTCAGCGACTTGTCCCGGTCCACCCCGCTGCCGTCGTCCCCGCCGCATCCGGCGAGGGCGAGAGCCAGCATCAGCGGGCACAGACCGGCATGCCCTGGACCATGAACCTCCGGCCTTTCGCATCGACATCGATGTCATCGCGCTCTCCTCGTACGCCCCCCGGCGCTCTCTACCAGCAAGAAGGTTCGACCAGGTTGGTCCGGGTCGGGCGGCGGCGGTGCGGCAAATTCGAAGAACCGCTGTCAAGCCGGCCGCCACGACCAGAATCGCCGAAGTCCGTCGGGCATTTCGGCGAAATTTACAATCGGGGTGGCAACTTCGACTATCTTCGTCCTCCCAGCCCGGCCATGACCTCACCTGCCCCCACCTCCCCCTCCTCGTCGAGCGACACCGACAGCTCCGGCGACAGCCAGGTCTCGGCCCGCATCCTGGTGGTGGACGACGAGAAGGTCATCCGCGAGATCCTGTGCGAGTTCCTCGCCCTCGAGGGGTACGTGGTGCGCGGCGTCGAGGACGGCGCAGAAGGCGCTGACCGAGCTGCGCCTGCGCCCGTACGACATCGTCATCTCCGACCTCAAGATGCCGCAAGATGAGCGGCCTCGAGCTGCTCGAGCGCGTCACCAGCGAGAAGCTCGACGTGCTGACGGTGATCATGACCGGCTTCGGCACGGTCGAGACCGCCATCGAGGCGATGAAGAAGGGCGCCTACGACTACATCCTCAAGCCGTTCAAGGTCGAGGAGGTCGTCCACATCGTCCAGCGCGGGCTCGACCGCCAGCGCCTGCAGCAGGAGAACATCCGGCTGCGCGAGGCGCTCACGCTGTACAAGGTGTCCGAGGCGATCGCCACCTCGCTCGACCTCGACCACGTGCTGGACGTGATCCTGCACGCGACGGTGCACGAGGTGCAGTGCGACGTGGCCACCCTGCACCTGGCCGACCCGCAGACCGGGCGCTACGAGGAGCGCATCCGGCTGTGCAGCGACACCCTCGAGCTCGGCGGGCAGATCGTGCCGGCGCCCAACCCGCAGGAGCTGATGCAGTTCTTCCACCGCGGGACGCCGATCCTGGCCCACGGGGTCAAGGCCAACCGCTTCCTCGACACCATCGGCGGCGGCCCGGGCGGCAAGCCGCTGGTGTCGTACGCCGCGGTGCCGCTGCAAGTCTCGTCGCGCGTCATCGGCATGCTCAACGTGTTCTCGTTCACGCGCGGCAAGCAGTTCGACGAGGGGTCGCGCAAGATGCTGGCCATCCTGGCCTCGCGCGCCGCGGCCTCGATCGAGAACGCGCGCCTGTACGACGACCTGCTGGTCAAGAACGAGGCCCTGCGCAAGGCCAACCAGTCGCTGGAGGAGAACTTCCAGCAGACCGTGGCCGGCTTCGCCCAGGCGCTCGAGGAGTCGGACCGCTACACGCGCGGCCACAGCGAGCGCGTGGCGATGTACGCCGAGCTCCTCGCGGTCGGCATCGGCCTGCCGGACGGCGAGGTCGAGACCGTGGTCAAGGCCGGCCTGATGCACGACATCGGCAAGATCGGCATCCGCTACGAGCTCATCAACAAGCCGGGCAAGCTGTCGCCCGAAGAGGTGAGCATGTTCCGCGAGCACCCGGACAAGGGCCGCCGCATCCTGGCCCCGATCCCGTGCATGCGCCACCTCATCGAGGGCTGCCTGGTGCCACCACGAGTTCTACGACGGCGGCGGCTACCCGCGCGGCCTGGGCAAGGACAGCATCCCGCTGCTCGGCCGCATCGTCGCCATCGCCGACGCCTACGACGCGATGACCAGCGACCGCGCCTACCGCCGCGCGCTCAAGCACGAGGTGGCGGTGGCCGAGATCGAGCGCTGCGCCGGCACCCAGTTCGACCCGGAGCTGGCCGAGCTGTTCCTGGCCCGCATCGAGGAGCTGCGCGCCGACGCCCATCGGCGCGGCGAGCCGCACCACCTGGTCCCGCCGTAGCGCGTCACGCGGTCGCGCCGATCTCGGCCGCGAAGTCGGCGACCATCTGGTTGAAGGCGCGGTGGTTCTCGATCTGCATGGCGTGGCCGGCGTCCGGGATCACGGCGCGCCGGGCCGCCGGCAGCGCTCGCTCCAGCGCCTCGAGCGGGGCCGCGTAGTAGGCCGGCGAGCGCGCCCCGCCGAGCAGCAGCACCGGTTGGGTCACGGCAGACAGCTCGTCGTAGGCGACCCGGGTGCGGGCCAGGGCGATCATGTCGGCGCGGATCGATCGCCACATCGAGCGCACCACGTCGCGCACCCGCTCCGGCAGCGCCTCGAAGCCGGCGTCGCCCAGCACCGCGCGCGCGAACATCTCGGCCGCGACCTCGCCGCCCGCGGTGGCGACAAGCCGATCGAACGCGCAGCCGAAGCCGACCGGCGCGCCGGGCACCGTGTCGGCCGGCGGCAGCGGCGGCTCGCACACGATGACCCCGGCGACCAGATCCGGCGCACGGCGGGCCAGCTCGAGCGCGATGACCCCGCCGTAGCTCGAGCCGACCACCAGCGCCGGGCCGCCGGCCTCGCGCCGGATCAGCGCGGCCGCGTCCTCCACGTGCTGCGCGGTGGTCGGCACCACGCCGGGAGGGAACGGCGCGCTCGCCGCACCGCGCCGGTCGTAGGCGACGACTGCCAGGCCGGCCGGCGGCCGGGCCAGCTGTGCCATCCAGGTCGTGTGGTCGGCGGCGCTGCCGTGCACGAGCAGCGCCGGCGCCCCGGATCCGCGGCGGACCACCTTGAGATCGGCGACGTCGAGCATGGCCGGGACGGCGGCGTCGATCACCTGGCGGCAGGCGCGGAGGGGAAGACCTCGTCGATCGCGTCGCAGTAGATGCGCCACATGCGGGCCGCGTCGCCGCCTTCGCCGACCAGATCGCGCGGGGGCGGGCCTCCCCGGCGGCACTCGTCGCGAGTCTGGACGAAGCTGTCACACAGCTCGCCGACCTGCTCGGCCGGCACCGCGGCGGCGCCGTCGGTCAGCTCACGCCGCTCGCGCGCGCGCGCGATCGCCCCGGCCTGGTCGCCCTGCCAGTGCAGCCGGCAGATCTCGGCGTACGGCTGCAGCCGCCGCGTCACCTCGTCGGGCCCGGCGCCCTCCGCCTCGCCCATGGCCACCTGCGGGCGCGCGATGAGCGCCAGCGCGACGACGGCGGCGACGATCCCGATCGCGCCTGTGACGGCCCGCAGCGGCAGGAGCTCGCGCAGCTTCCAGGTGCGCGGTCGCACCGAGTAGCCGAAGGCCAGGCCGGGCAAGAGGCCGAACAGGTGGGCCCAGTTGTCGGCCTGGATGAAGAAGCCGAAGATGAAGACGTACGCGCTCCACTTGATCATGTCGTTGCGCACGGCGCGCCCGTGCCCGGTGCCCTCGCGATGGCCCCATCCCGCCGCCACGCCGACCAGGCCCATCAGCCCGCCGGAGGCGCCGATGCCGACCGCGACCGGCCCGGCCATGCCGCTGCCGATGAAGCCGATCACGCCGGTGACGATGAAGAGAAACAGCATCTGCAGCCGGCCGTACAGCGCCTCGATCTGCGGCCCGACCACCGCCAGCGCGAACAGGTTGAAGCCGAGGTGGATGAGCCCGCCGTGCAGGAAGCAGGCGGTCAGCCAGCGCCAGTACTCACCGGCCTCGACCGCCGGCGCGAAGTTGCCGCCCATGGCGAACAAGAGGCGCGCGTCGAGCCCGAACAGATCGTTGAAACCTCCCTGCGAGACGAGCACCACGCGCGCGAAGGCGAGCACGAAGGCCAGCCCGAGCAGCGAGCTCATCGACATCCACTGCGGGAGCCAGCAGGCCGAACCGGCGCAGCACCTGGAAGCGGCGCCCGCCCAGCCGCTCGCCGCAGCGGCTGCACACCGTCGCGTCCCGGTCCTGCACCGCACCGCAGTGGTCGCAGGTCTTGTGCTGGTAGTGGATGTGCTCGGAGCGCTGCTCGCGGCGCCGCCGGGCCTGGCCGCGCCGCCGGCGCCAGTTCTCCAGCTTCCAGCGCACGCGGACCCGGTTGAAGCCGAGCAGCCCGGCCGCGGCCGCGACCCGGTCCATCCAGTCGCGCTCCTCGCGCTCGTCCGGCTTGCGCGGCTCGGGCGCGCCGCCCTTGCCATCGCCTCCGCCGCCGGTCCGGTCGGGATCCTGGTCTTGTGCGCCGGCCATCCTCACAATCGTACACGCCCGCGGTATGGTGCGCCCATGCGCTACGAGTTTCTCTCCGACGAGTGGTTTACCCGGGTTGACGAGCTTGTCGCCGCTGCCGGCGAGCTCGAGATCCCGGCGCCGATGAAGGCGGTCGAGATCAACGTGACGATCGTGTCGCCGGCCGGCGACACCCACCTGTTCATGAAGGACGGGCTGTTCACGCGCGGCCACAAGCCCGACGTCGCGACAAGCTTGACGCTCGACTCGGCGCTCGCGCGCCGCATCTTCGTCGACGGCGACGTCACCGCCGGCGTGCAGGCGTTCCTGGCCGGCGAGATCAAGGTCGAGGGAGACCTGGCCAAGGTTGTGGCCATGCAGACGACGATGCCGAGCGAGCCGCAGAAGCGGCTGACCCGCCAGATCGCCGAGATCACCGCGTAGCTGCGCGTCCTCGGTGATAGGCTCTGGCGATGCCACGGCTGCTCGAGCGGCTGGCCCTCCACCGTCCCCAGCTGCGGGCGTGGGCGTACTACGACGTCGCCAACTCGGCCTTCATCACCATCGTCATCACGGCGGTCTTCCCGTCCTTCTTCGCCAAGGTGGCGGCGGCCGGGATGCCCGCCGAAGCGGCCACGCGCTGGTTCGGCATCGCCAGCTCGATCTCGCTGGCCGTGATCGCGCTCCTGTCGCCGCTGCTGGGCGCGCTGGCCGATCACGCGCCGATCAAGAAGCGCTTCCTGGCCGGCTTCATGCTGCTGGGCGTGGCCGCCACCGCCGCGCTGGCCCTGGTCGGCCAGGGCGACCGCGACCTGGCCCTGGTCCTGTTCGGCCTGGGGCAGATCGGCGCCACCGGCAGCTTCGTGTTCTACGACTCGCTGCTGCCGCACATCGCCGACGACAGCGAGATGGATCGCGTGTCCACCGCCGGCTACGCGCTCGGCTACCTGGGCGGCGGCCTGCTGCTGGCGTTCATCCTGATCCCGATCCTGAAGCCTGCCCTGTTCGGTCTGCCCGACGTCGCCACCGCCACGCGCATCGGCTTCCTGCTGGTGGCCGCGTGGTGGCTGCTGTTCTCGATCCCGCTGCTGCGCACGGTGCCGGAGCCGCCGGCGATCTTGCGCACGGATCGTGCGCGCGGGCTGCGCCTGGTGCGGGCCTCGTTCGCCGGTCTGATGCAGACGTTCCGCGAGCTGCGCCGCTTCCGCCAGGCCACGCTGCTGCTGTTCGCGTTCCTCATCTACAACGACGGCGTCGGCACCATCATCAGGATGGCGGTCATCTACGGCGAGGAGCTGGGGCTGGGCCAGCCGCACATGATCGCCGCGGTCCTCATCACCCAGTTCATCGGCATCCCCTGCACGTTCCTGTTCGGCCACCTGGCCGGGCGCATGGGCACGCGGGCGTCGATCTACGCCGGCCTGGCCGTCTACTGCGTCGTCTCCACGCTCGGCTACTTCATGACCTCCGCGCTGCACTTCTACCTGCTGGCCGGGCTGGTCGGTATGGTGCAGGGCGGCGTGCAGGCGCTCAGCCGCTCGCTGTTCGCCTCCATGATCCCGCGCGAGCGATCGTCGGAGATGTTCGCCCTGTTCGGCGTGTTCGAGAAGTTCGCCGGCATCTTCGGGCCCGCTGTGTTCGTGCTCATCCAGGCCCTCACCGGATCGAGCCGCAACAGCATCCTCTCGGTCATTGGCTTCTTCGTCGTCGGCGGCTTCCTGCTCTCGTTCGTGAACGTGGCCGAGGGGCGACGCGCCGCACGCGCGGCCGACGCGACCTGATGTAGTATCGCGCCCATGCACGGCCGGTGGTTTGCAGTGCTCCTGAGCGCCGCGCTGTCCGCGGCGTGCGGCAAGGCGGTCGAGTCCGGCGGCGCCGCGGCCGACGCGGGCGACGGCGGCGACGACGGCGGCGACGACGGCGACGGAGCCGACGGCGGCGACGACGGCAGCGAGGCCGACGCGGGCGACGACGGCGGCGAGCCGGACGCCGCCCCGCCGTTCGACGACGAAGGGCCTGATCCGCATCTTCAGCGCCAACTATCTCGAGGGCGGCGGCGCGGTGCAGAGCGGATCCGTCGAGGCGTTCTTCGGCGACTTCGAGACCGAGAAATGCGGCCTCGTGCTGGCTGACGGCGCGTGCAGCGTCCTGTCCTGCAACGACCGCGTGCCGCCCGGCCCGCCGCCCGACGCGGGTGTCATCGACGTCTTCGTCGAGGCGGAGGAAGTGGCGAAGCTGGAGCCGACCGAGGACGGCACCTATGCGCGCTACGACCGCGCCGATGACGACCTGTTCGACATCGGGCCGGCCTTGAGGGCGACGGCCGCCGGCGGCGAGGTGCCGGCCTTCGAGGCCACCGGTACGGCGCCCGCCGGCATCGCCTTCGACGGCGGCGTGCCGACCAGCGCCGTCGCCATCGACATCAGCGTCGGCGGGGCCTACGGGCTGCGCTGGGCGCCCGGCGCGGACAGCGAGCGACTTCGCGTGCGCATTGTCGGCGCGGTGAACGAGGAGGCCGCGCGCCTCGTGCTGAGCTGCTCGGTCCCGGCCAGCTCGGGCGACCTGGTGGTGCCGGCGGGGTTGCTGGGCCTGTTGCCCCTCGGTGCGTACGAGTTCGAAGCGCGCGTCGCGACCGAGCAGACGGTGCGGGCCGGCGACTACGGCGTCACGCTCGCCGGCGAGGGACCGGCCCTCGATCTGCCGAGCGGCAACTGGGCGAGGGGGACGGTCAACCTGGTCCCCTGACCCCGCGCGCCGGACAGCCTCCCCGGCGCCGCGCGTCCGCTGTACCATGATGGCTTTCGTCCACGGAGGAGCGCGATGAGCCGCTGTCTGCAAGGAGTCGTTCTGATGGCCTGTTTCGCGCAGGCGGCGGCGTGCGGCAAGGCAGTCAGTTCGGGCGGCGATCCGGACGCGGGCGGCGACGACGGCGGCGACGGCAGCGATGGCGCGGACGATGACGACGGCGGCGACGATATCGTCGGTGACGACGACGACGGCACCGAGGCCGACGCCGCGCCTGCCGGCGCTGGCCTGATCGTCGCGTCCAGCTCCACCTTCACCGACCCGAAGGGCAATCTGCGCGAGTCGAGCTTCGCCCGCGCCTTCTTCGGCGACTACGAGACCGAGAGCTGCGAGGTCGAGGTCGAGGACCCGGAGTGCCGCGTGCTGGCGTGCACGCCCCGGACCGCGGCCGCGCCGTTCCCCGAGGCCGGGCTCATCGTCATCCAGATCGACACGATCGACACGGCCACGCTGACTCCGGCCAAGGGCGGGGCGTACAACGCCTACGGCGCCGCGGAGACGATGTTTCAGGATGGCGCCGAGATCTCTGTGTTCGCCGCCGGCGACGACGTGCCGGCCTTCGACGTCGATCTGACGGCGCCGTTCTCGATCGGCTTTCAGGGCGCGGTCCCGACCGGCTCCACACCGATCGCGATCAGCGCCGCGGCCGGCCACGACATGACCTGGGGCGGCATCGAGCCGAACGACACGGTGCACGTCACCCTGTCCGCCCTGCCCGACGGGGACAACGTGCGCCGCGTGGTCAACTGCTCGCTCGCCGCCGGCGTCGGCCGCCTGTTCTTCTCGCCAGAGGTCCTGTCGGCCATGCCGCAGGGCGACCTCGCCTTCGAGGCGCGCGTCGAGCAGAGCGACACCGTCCCGGCCGGCGACTACGAGGTGACCTTCACCGCGTCGGTGGTGGCCCGGGTCGGCGGCGACGACGAGACCGCGGACGCGGCCAGCGGCACGATGGTCCTCGGCGAGTAGGCTCTCACTCGCAGGGGCTGGTGCTCTCCGTGACCTCGCAGTCGGGATACTCGGAGAACGCCTTGATGCCCGCCTTCACACCGTGACGGCCTCGCCGTCCCCACGTAGGGTGGGGGCGCGCCAGGCCAGCGGTCAGCGCTCAGGGCGGCGCGCTGAGGAGCTCGACAAGCGCGTCCGGCTCGCTGACCGGCGCCGAGCAGGTCTGCCCGCGGCACACGTAGGCCTGGGCCCGCCCGTCGGCCGCGGGGCCCTTGCCGGCGCGCAGCGACTCATCGGCCCATGGCCCGATAACTGACAAGGTCGGCGCGTAAGTCCGCAGCGCGGCATCGATCAAACGCTCGCGCCCCTCGCCGTCGCTGACCACCAGCTCGATGCCGTTCATCGCCGTGTCGAGCGCAGCCAGCAGCCGCGCGCTCATGTAGGGCTGGCCGGCGACCCCCGGCGCGCGCGCACCCAGGTAGCGCTCCGCCACCTCGAGGGCGCGCTTGTCGCCGCCCACGCGCCCCAGCGCCAGCAGGCAGTCGATCGCCACGGCCGAGCCGGACGGCATGGCGCCGTCCTGGTTCGACTCCGGCCGGTGGATGAGCTGGTCCTCGGAGTCGGACGCCGGCATGTAGAACGTCCCGATGCCGTCGCGCTCGTCGTAGAAGCGCTCCAGGATGGCGCGCACCAGCTGCTCGCCGCGCCGCCACCAGGTCTGGTCGCCGGTCGCCTCGGCCAGGGACAGGAACGCGCGCGCCACCATCGCGTAGTCGTCGAGGGTGCCGTCCAGCCGCGCGCGGCCGTCCTTGTACACGCGCTGAACGCGCGCCCCGCCCTGCTCGAGCATCGTGCCGGCCAGGAACTCGCCCACGCGCAGGGCAAGCGCGCGCGCCGCCGCGCTGCCGCTGACCTGGTGCGCGCGCAGCAGGCCCGACACCGCCAGCCCGTTCCAGCTCGACAGCACCTTCGTGTCGGTCGCCGGCGGGATGCGCTCGCGCCGCACCTCGAACAGCATCTGCCGCATGGCGGCCAGCGCCGCCTCCTGGGCCTCGTCGCCGGCGGCGCTCACCCGCGACAGCACGCTGGTCCCGTGCTCGAAGTTGCCCGACTCGGTCACGCCGTAGGCGCGGCAAAAAATAGCGGCGTCCGCCTCGCCCAGCACCGCGGCCACCTCGGGCGGCGTCCACACGTAGAACTTGCCCTCCTCACCCTCGGAGTCGGCGTCCTGGCTGGCGTACAGCCCGCCGCCCGCGTCCGACATCTCGCGCTCGAGCCACGCCACCGTCTCGTCGATCACCTGGGCGAAGCGGGGCTCGCCGGTCATGGCCAGCGCGTCGCCGTAGATGCCGAGCAGCTGGGCGTTGTCGTACAGCATCTTCTCGAAGTGCGGCACCAGCCAGCGGTCGTCGACCGAGTAGCGGGCGAACCCGCCGCCCAGGTGGTCGTAGATGCCGCCGGCCGCCATCTTCTGGCACTGGAGGAGAAACCCCTCGCGCGCCGGCTTGCCGAACGGCAGCCGCCCGGCCCGCCCCAGCAGATCGTGGGCCGACGACGACGGGAACTTGGGCCGGCTGCCGAAGCCGCCGTTGTGTGGGTCGCTCATCTGGGCCAGCTGCCGGCCGGCGGTGATGAGCGTGCCCTGGTCGATGTCGCCCAGCCCGCGCGCCCCGGACCGCTCGGCGTGGCGGCGGAAGTGCTCGTCCATCTGGCGCAGCCCGTCGAGCAGGGCGCGCGTGTTCTGCTCCACCTGCTCGCGCTTGTCGCGGAAGACATCCGACATGGTCTTGAGCACGCGGGCGAACCCGGGCCGCCCGTACTTGTCGTCGGGCGGGAAGTACGTGCCCAGGAAGAACGGCTTGCCCTCGGGGTCGCAGAACGCCGACAGCGGCCAGCCCCCGCCCTCGCCCATCACATGGATCGCGTTCATGTAGACCGAGTTGACGTCGGGTCGCTCCTCGCGGTCGACCTTCACGTTCACGAACAGAGAGTTCATGAGCGCGGCGATCTCCGGGTTCTCGAAGCTCTCGTGCGCCATCACGTGGCACCAGTGGCAGGCCGCGTAGCCGATCGAGACGAAGATCGGCTTGTCCTCCGCCTTGGCGCGCGCGAACGCCTCGACACCCCACGGGTACCAGTCCACCGGGTTGTCGGCGTGCTGGAGCAAGTACGGCGAGCTCTCGCCTACCAGTCGGTTGGCCATGCTGCAGAGTAAACCGTAAGCGACTGAATTACCTCAAGAATCGACACATCTCGCGATTGAATATGGAGCGGTCGTCAGCTATAGAGGGGGGCCATGTCAGAGACCGCCTCGCAGAACGTCACTCCGATCGCGATCGAGACGGAGATGCGCTCGTCGTTCATGGACTACGCGATGAGCGTCATCGTCGCGCGCGCCCTGCCCGACGCGCGCGACGGGCTCAAGCCGGTGCACCGCCGCATCCTGTTCGCCCAGAAGGGCCTCGGACAACTTCTGGAACCGCTCGTACCTCAAGTGCGCCCGCATCGTCGGCGACGTCATCGGCAAGTACCACCCGCACGGCGACACCGCGGTCTACGACGCGCTGGTCCGCATGGCCCAGGACTTCTCGATGCGCTACCTGCTCATCGACGGGCAGGGCAACTTCGGCTCGGTCGACGGCGATCCGCCGGCGGCCATGCGCTACACCGAGTGCCGGATGGCGCGGCTCTCGTCGGAGCTGCTCGCCGACATCGACAAGGAGACGGTCGACTGGCAGCCGAACTACGACGACAAGGAGCTCGAGCCGACCGTCCTGCCGACCAAGGTGCCGAACCTGCTCATCAACGGTTCGTCCGGCATCGCGGTCGGCATGGCGACCAACATCCCGCCCCACAACCTGCGCGAGATCATCGACGCCACGCTCGCGCTGATCGCGAACCCGAAGCTCTCCGACGACGAGCTGTTCGCCATCGTCCCCGGCCCCGACTTCCCCACCGGCGGCATCATCCAGGGGCGCACCGGCATCCTCCAGGCCTACAAGACCGGGCGCGGCTCGCTGTCCATCCGCGGGCGCTGCCACTTCGAGGAGGTCCGCAAGGACCGCTCCGGCGATCATCGTCACCGAGATCCCGTTCATGGTGAACAAGGCGCGCTGGATCGAGGCCACCGCCGAGCTGGTGCGCGAGAAGAAGCTCGAGGGCATCGCCGACATCCGCGACGAGAGCGACCGCGCCGGCATCCGCGTCGTGTTCGAGCTCAAGCGCGACGCGCCCGAGCAGGTGGTGCTCAACAACCTGTACAAGATGACGGCGCTGCAGACCAGCTTCGGCATCAACATGCTGGCCATCGTCGACGGCCGGCCGCAGCTGCTCGGCCTGCGCCAGGCGCTCACCATCTTCCTCGAGCACCGGCGCGAGGTGGTCACGCGGCGCTCGCTGCACGACCTGCGCGAGGCGCGCCTGCGCCGCGAGATCGTCGAGGGCCTCGGCCTGGCGGTCATCACGATCGATCGCGTCATCGAGATCATCCGCTCGTCGAAGGACACCGACGAGGCGCGCACCCGCCTGATGGCCGAGAAGATGGGCGGCCTGGAAGGCTTCCTCGAGCGCGCCGGCCGCCCCGCCGGCGAGATCGAGGCCGCGCGCCAGGCCGGCTTCGTCTTCCTGTCCCAGCGCCAGGCCCAGGCCATCCTCGACATGCGCCTGGCCCGCCTCACCGGCCTCGAGCGCGAGAAGCTGGAGGCCGAGTACAAGGAGCTGTGGGCGCTGACCGACTACCTGGAGGGCCTGCTGGCCGACGAAGCCAAGCTGATGGCCTGCATCATCGACGAGCTCGAGCAGATCCGCGACCAGTACGGCGACGACCGGCGCACCGAGATCGTCGGCGAGGTGACCGAGATCCTCAACGAGGAGCTGATCGCCGAGGAGGACATGGTCGTCACCCGCACCCACCAGGGCTACGTCAAGCGCACGCCGGTGACGGAGTACACGGCGCAGAGCCGGGGCGGGCGCGGCATCCGCGGCGCCCAGTCGGGCGGCGCCGACGACTTCGTGGCCGACATGTTCGTGGCCTCCAGCCACGATTACCTGCTGCTCTTCACCTCGAACGGCCGCATCTACCAGAAGCGGGTGTTCGAGCTGCCGGCCGGCGCGCGCACGGCGCGCGGCAAGCCGGTGGTCAACTTCGTCGAGCTGCAGGACGGCGAGCAGGTGGTGAGCGTGCTGCCGGTCAAGGAGCTTCGAGCCGGACAAGTTCCTGTTCATGGCCACCCGCATGGGCACGGTCAAGAAGACGGTGCTCGACGCGTTCTCCAACATCCGCATCACCGGCATCAAGGCGATCGACATCCCCGAGGGCGACCGCGCTGGTCGACGTGCGGCTGGCCGGCGGCAACATGGACGTGCTGCTGGTGCACCAAGAACGGCTACGCGGTGCGCTTCCAGGAGGACAAGGTGCGGCCGATGGGGCGCGACGCGCGCGGCGTGCGCGGCATCAACCTGCGCAAGGACGACATGGTGGTCGGCATGGGCGTGTTCGAGCGCGACTCGACCCAGTCGGCGCTGATCGTGTGCGAGCGCGGCTACGGCAAGCGCACCGCGCTGTCGGAGTTCCCGACCAAGAACCGCGGCGGCAAGGGCGTCATCGCCATCAAGACCACCGACCGCAACGGCCAGGTCGCCGGCGCTGCGCGTGGCCAGCGACGAGGACCACCTGATCCTCATCTCCACCACCGGCCGGCTCATCCGCATCCCGGTCAACACCGTCCCGGTGGTCGGCCGCGCCACCCAGGGCGTGCGCGTCATGCGCCTGGACGAGGACGAGCGGGTGGCGTCGATCGAGCGGCTCGCCGATCCAGGACGAGGCCGAGGACATCGAGGAGGCGCGCCGCGCCGGAGGGCGGCGCCGACGACGGCGACACCGTCCCGGTCGAGATGGACGACGTGGTCGGCGACGAGCGACGAGGACGAGGGCGACGAGGCGACGCGCACGGCGACGGCGACGGCAGCGACGAGGAGGACGACAAGTGAGCGCTTCGGACGACCTGTTCGAGCGCGCCCAGCGGGTCATCCCCGGGGGCGTCAACTCGCCGGTGCGCGCCTGCCGCGCGGTCGGCGGCCGGCCGCTGTTCATCTCGCACGGCGACGGCTCCACCATCACCGACGCCGACGGCCGCCGCTACATCGACATGGTGTCGTCGTGGGGGCCGCTCATCCTCGGCCACGCCCACCGCGAGGTGCTGGACGCGGTCTCCGAGACGATGGCGTCCGGCACGTCGTTCGGCGCGCCGACCGAGCTCGAGGTGCGCTTCGCCGAGGAGCTGTGCCGCGCCGTGCCGTCGATGGAGAAGGTGCGCGCGGTGTCGTCCGGCACCGAGGCGACCATGTCGGCGCTGCGCCTGGCCCGCGGCGCCACCGGGCGCGATCTCGATCGTCAAGACCTCGGGCGGCTACCACGGCCACGCCGACTGCCTGCTCGTCGCGGCCGGCTCCGGCGCGGCGACCTTCTCGATCCCCGGCTCGGCGGGCGTCTCGGCCGCGACCGCGCGCGACACCCTGGTCGTGCCGTACAACGATCTGGCCGCCGCCGAGAAGATCTTCGCCGAGCACGGCGACCGCATCGCGTGCATCATCATCGAGCCGGTGGCCGGCAACGTCGGCGTGGTGCCGCCGGTCGAGGGCTACCTGGCCGGGCTGCGCCGCGTGACCGCGTCGCACGGCGCGCTGCTCATCTTCGACGAGGTCATCACCGGCTTCCGCCTGGCCTACGGCGGCGCCCAGGAGCTCTACGGCATCGCTCCGGATCTGACCTGCCTGGGCAAGGTGGTGGGCGGCGGCCTGCCGGCCGCGGCCTTCGGCGGGCGCGCCGATCTCGATGGATCGCCTGGCCCCGGACGGCGACGTCTACCAGGCCGGCACGCTCAGCGGCAATCCGCTGGCGCTGGCCGCCGGCCTCAAGACGCTCGAGATCCTGCGCCGGCCGGGAGCGTACGGCCGGCTCGAGGAGCTGGGCGCCCGGCTCCAGAGCGGTCTGGCCGCCGCGGCCGCGGCCGCCGATATCCCGGCCTGCATCAACCGGGTCGGATCCATGCTCACCCTGTTCTTCTGCCCGGGCCCGGTGCGCTCCTACGAGGAGGCCAAGGCGGCGGACACGGCGCGATTCGGCCGCTTCTTCGGCGCCATGCGCGACGGCGGGGTGTTCCTGCCGCCGTCTCAGTTCGAGGCAATGTTCGTGTCGCTCGCTCACTCCGAGGCAGAGGTCGACCAGGTGGTGGACCGGGCGGCCGAGGCGCTGCGCCTTTGTCGTTGACCGGCCGCTGGCGGCGTGATACGAGCCGGTCCTCACCAGCGTAACTCTTCAGTTTTTCGCGGAGCAGACAACGACCGAGTCAAAGAAAAACGAGGACGGCCGCGTGGCGCGCGGCTGGAGCCTGCTCAAGTTCTCGTCGCTCGGCATCGAGATGGCGGTGGCGACCTTCATCGGATGGGGGATCGGCTACTGGCTCGACATGCAGCTCGGCACGGAGCCGTGGCTCATGCTGGTGTTCCTCCTGCTCGGCGTGGCGGCTGGCTTCAAGGGCGTCTTCCGCGCCGCCAAGGAGGCGCAGGAGATCATCAGGAACGCGGACGCGGGCGAAACCCCCGCTCCGCCGGCGGAATCGAAGGAAGTGGGCGGCAAGCCCGAGGATCGAAGCTGATGGACCGCACATCGCTCACGCGCATCGAGCGGATGAACTACATCCTGGGCGGCGCCATCGTGGCCGTGACGGCCGCGATCGGCACCGGCGCTCAGGTGCTGGGTGCGCTGGTCGGCGTCCTCCTGTGCGCGCTCAACTTCAGCGCGGTGCGCCGCCTGGTCGAGAGGATGATGCGCGCGGCCAAGGGAGAGCCGCAGAGCCGCGCGTCGGCGATTCTCCTGGCCCCCAAGCTCCTCATCCTGATGGGCGCCGCGGCGGCCGCTGTCGTGTTCCTGCCGATCTCGGCGATCATGCTGGCGGTTGGATTTTCTGTCTTCCTGGTCTCGATCGGAGTCGAGACCGTGCGCTATGTGCTGCGCAACCCGGCGGCAGGCCCGCCCGGGACCGATCAGCACTAGACCCGGACTGGACGATTCATGGGCGAGCACGGAACCTGGACCGACCTCCTCTACAAGTTGCCCGGCTGGCGCAACCTGCACGACTACGCGGCTGGCCAGCTCGGCCGCGAGACGCAGGTCGCGCCGTTCGCCGAGACGCACTTCGCCCTCACCCACGTGGTGTGGACGATCTTCGTGCTCCTGTTCGTGTTCGCCGGCTGCCTGGCGTTCCGCCGCTCGCTGGCCGGCGCCGACGGCATCCTGCCGGCGCGCCGCTTCGGCTTTCGCGCCTTCTTCGAGATGATCGCCGACGCCACCTACGGCACCTCGGTCCAGATCATGGGCGAGAAGAACGCGCGCCGGTACCTGCCGCTCATCGGCGGGCTGGCGATGTTCATCCTGTTCTCGAACCTGCTCGCCCTCATCCCGGGCGCCGGCGTGCCGACCACGACGCTCAAGACCAACGTCGCGCTGGCGGTGCTGGTGTTCACCCTGACCCACGTCTACGGCGTGCGCGAGAACGGGCTGGCCTACTTCAAGCACTTCCTGGGGCCGGTCCTGTGGCTGGCCCCGCTCATGCTCGTCATCGAGATCATCAGCCACGTGGCGCGCCCGATCTCGCTGTCGCTGCGCCTCATGGGCAACATGGTCGCGGACCACAAGGTGGTCTTCACCTTCTTCACCCTGTTCCCGCTGATCCTGCCGGTACCGTTCCTGTTCCTCGGGCTTCTGGTCTGCTTCGTCCAGACGTTCGTGTTCTGCGTGCTGACCATGATCTACATCGCGCTCGCCACGGCGCACGATCACTGACCCTCGCCCCGGCGGCGGGTGGAAAAAACGGAGACAAAGAGAGATGAGCAAGCGCACCGTCAAGATTCTGTTCACGCTGAGCACCATGCTGGTGGTGATGGGCCTGTCGGCGATCGCGTTCGCCCAGGGTGACGCGGACGCCGCGGCGGCCGCCCGCTCGAGCGCCGGCGGCTGGATCGGCCTCGGCGCCGGCCTCGGCATCGGCCTGGCCGCGTTCGGCGGCGCCCTCGGCCAGGGCCGCGCCTCGTCGGCGTTCCTCGACGGCGTGTCGCGCAACCCGGGCGCGTCGGACAAGGTCTTCGTGCCGATGATCCTCGGCCTCGTCTTCATCGAGTCGCTGGCGATCTACGCGCTCATCATCGCGTTCCTGCTGCTCGGCAAGATCGTCTGATCCGACCGACCGCGGGTCGCCGCGGTCGATCGATCCGTATGCGCGGCTCGGCGCGTCCGTCTCAGGGCGCGCCGAACGCGATGCTGAACATCAGGGTCAGGCCGGCCGGCCCGTTGCCGAGCAGGCCGAAGCGGGCATCGAGCCCGACCAGCAGGTCGCCGAGCACGTACTGCTCGACCCCGAAGCCGGCGTAGCCGCCGACGTAGAGCCGGTCCCGATCCGGTGGGACCGGCACGCTCGTGCGCAGCAGCGTCACGCCGGCGCTGCCGACAAGGAAGCGCGGCGCCTCCTCGCCCAGCGCGGTGCGCACGCGGGTGCCGAAGCTCATCTCCACGGCCAGCAGCGGGTCGTCCGGGATCGACTCCTGGCTCTTGTAGGAGCGTCCGAACAGGACCGACCAGTCCAGGCCGAACGAGAAGGCCTGGCCCTGGCGGGTCGGCTGGTAGCCGGCCGCGAAGCCCCACAGCCAGCCAAAGCCGTACGAGTCGCCCAGCTCGCCGATGTTCTGGCGCAGCGCGCCGACGAAACCCCACTTGCCCGACGGCAGCTCGCCGTCATCGGTCAGGGTGGGATTGATCGGCGCGTCGTCGTCGGAGCTGTCGTCGTCGTCGTCGTCCTGGTCGCCCATCTGCTGCGCCGACGCCGGGCCGGCGAGCGCCGCCAGCAGCGCGGTGGCGGGGACGAGGTGCGCGAGCCGGAGCAAGAGTGTCTCGAGCGGCTCAGAACTTGTTGGTGGAGGCGAGGAAGGTCATCTTGTCGTTTGTCGCGCGCAGCCGGCGGGACAGGGTGCGGACCAGGTTCCACAGAAAGTCATAGGCCAGGTCGCGATCCACGAAGAGGAGATCTTCCAGGTCGGCGCGCTTGATGACGAACAGGTGGCAGCTCTCGTGCGCGATGGCCGCGGCGGAGCGCGCCTCGTCGTCGATGAGCGACATCTCTCCGAAGTAGGCGCCCGGCCGCAGCACCGCCAGCGCCTCCTCGCCCAGGCCGGCCACGAAGCGGCTGATGCGCACCGCGCCGTCGAGGATGAGGTAGAACTTGTCGCCCTTCTCGCCCTCCTCGAAGATGGTCGATCCGCGGCTGTGGCGCTCCTCGGCGCCGATGGCGGCCACCATGCGCTCGAGGTGCGCGGCGGCCAGGTCCCGGAACAGGTCGAGCTTCGACAGGATGTCGAGCGCGCTGCGCGCGGAGTGGCTCCCGGTATCGGCGCCCCTGGGGGCCTTCTCGCCCTTCTCGCTCTTCTTTCCCACGCGACCCTCCCCGCCCTCGCGCTCTTTCGCCGGCACTCGGTCGTCCCTGCTCGCTATCTCACTGGTGAGCGAGCCAGCGCTCGGCGTCGATCGCCGCCATGCAGCCGGTACCGGCGGCGGTGACCGCCTGGCGGTAGGTGCGATCGGCGATATCGCCGGCCGCGAACACGCCCGGGATGTTCGTCCGCGCGCTGCCCGGCGCGGGCAGCTTGATGTAGCCGACCTCGTCCATGTCGATGACGTTGCGGACCAGCTCGGTGTTCGGCTCGTGGCCGATGGCCACGAACAGCATCTTGATCGGCAGGGTGGTCTTCTCGCCGGTGTTGGTGTCCTGCAGCACGACGGCGCTCACGCCCTCCTTGCCCTTCTTCCCCACGATGTCGACGACGGTCTTGTTGGTCGCCCACTCGATCTTCGGGTTCTCCTTCGCGCGCTGCAGCATGATGCGCGACGCGCGGAACTCGTCGCGCCGGTGCACGATGGTCACCTTGGTGGCGAAGCGGGTGAGGAAGGTCGCCTCCTCCATCGCCGTGTCGCCGCCGCCGACCACCGCCACCTCGCAGCCCCTGGCGAAGAAGCCGTCGCAGGTGGCGCAGGCCGACACGCCGAAGCCCATCAGCTGGTTCTCGATGGGCAGGCCGAGCAGCTTGGCCCGCGCGCCCATGGCCAGGATGACCGACTGGGCCTCGAACCGGTTCGTGGCGGTGCGCGCGGTGAACGGCCGCTTCGACAGGTCGAGCTCGACCACGTCGTCCTGGAACGCGCGCGTGCCGAAGCGGATGGCCTGCTCGCGGAACTTGACCATCAGGTCCGGCCCGAGGATGCCCTCCGGAAAGCCGGGATAGTTCTCCACGTCGGTGGTGATGGTCAGCTGGCCCCCGGCTTGAGCGCCCTCGACGACGATCGGCTTGAGCTCGGCCCGCGCCGCATACAGCGCCGCCGTGAGCCCGGCCGGACCGGAACCGATGATGAGGACCTGCGACTTCTCCAGGGGCAGCTCGTTCGGGGACATATCCGGCAAGCTTAGCGAATTTTGGGCGGCTGGGGCGCGAGGGACGCCCGGTTGCCGCGGTTTGGGCGCCAAGTCGCCAAGAACGCCAAGAGGCCTCAAGGCGGAGTTTTAGCCGGCCGTGTTTTCGAAGCCGCCCAGCGCACCGCGACTTGGCTTTCTGGCGGTTCAAAACACGCGGCTAAAACTCCCTCTTCAGCCTCTTGGCGCTCTTGGCGTCTTGGCGGCCCAACACGCGGCTATCGGCGCCAGGTGCCGCTCTTGCCGCCGCGCTTCTCGTCGAGGCGGACCTCGACGATGCGCATGCCGCGCTCGACCGATTTGCACATGTCGTAGACGGTCAGCGCGGCGGCCGACACTGCCACCAGCGCCTCCATCTCGAAGCCGGTGCGATCGGTGCCGCGCACCTCGGCGCGGATGCGCACGCCCGGGCGCGGGCCGCGGGTGGCCACCTCGAGCGACAGGTCCGCCGCGCTGACCCGGACCGGGTGACAGAGCGGCACCAGCTCGGCCGTGCGCTTGAGCGCCATGAGGCCGGCCGTGCGCGCGATGCCCAGCACGTCCCCCTTCTCGACCTTGCCGGCCGCGATGAGGCGCGCGGTGGCCGCGCTCATGCTGACGAAGCCGCTGGCCGCGGCCAGGCGCGCCGTCTCCGGCTTGGCCCCGACGTCGACCATGCGCGCCTTGCCGGCGGCGTCGAAGTGCGTCAGAGGGGAGCGGCGGCGCCCGGGCACGAGCGGCTCACCGCTTCTTCTTCTTCTTCGTCTTCTTGGCGCCCGGCATCGACGGCGCGCCGAAGTCGAGCTCGACCCGCAGCGGCTCCTCGGATGGCAGGGTCATCTCGCCCTCGACACACTGCAGCCGCGAGCGCTCCTCGGCCGTCGTGGTCAGGCGCAGACCGCAGGCCTTGACCGTGTAGGTGCCCTCGGGCGCCGGCTCGGAGCGGTGGCACTCGCAGCGCGCCTTGCCCGCCTTCGTCTTCTGGTAGACGAACACCTGCCCGTCCCACGGCACCTCGAGCTCCTCGCCCGGCGCCACCTTCTCCATCTTCTGTGCCGCCAGCACGTCCGACGCCTTCTCCGGCTGCTCGCACACCGGGCAGCGCTCCTCGCTCGAGGCCTCGCACGACGACGTGCAGAACTTCGGGAACATCAGGATCGAGACCGCCCTGGGCGGCTTGCCGGTGTAGGCGAACAGGTTCGGCTGCCAGCCGTAGTCCATGTTGAAGGCCAGCTCGACGTCGTGGCTGTTCTTGAGCACGAAGGTGACCGCCGCCGGCGGCCCTTCCTCGGTCGCGCCCTCCTCGGTCCCTTCCTCGCCGTCGGCCGCGCCCTCCTCGCTCCCCTCCTCGCCCCCCTCGCTCTCGCCGGCCTGGTCCTCGCCCTCGCCGTCGTCGGCGCCGCGGGCGCTGGTCTCCTCGCCCGGCTGCTCCGGGTCGCTGGACTGCTTGCCGCCGCAGGCGGTGGCGAGCGCCGCGATGGCGGCCACGAGGATCGAGAGAGAGCCGGCTGATCTACGCATCATGGAGTGGGGTCCGTCGGGTCTGATCTCGGGTCGGATGTCTTTTCGGGTCTCGGGTCGGGTGTCGATTTCGGTCTCGGGCGTGTGACTCATACGACTCATTCAACGGTGACGCTCTTGGCCAGATTCCGGGGCTGGTCGATATCGGTGCCCTTGTGGTCGGCCACGTAGTAGGCGAGAAGCTGCAGCGGGACGCACGTGAGGATGGGCTGCAGCTCCGGCGCGGTGTCCGGCAGCAGCACCACCTCGTCGGCCTGATGCCCGATCTCGCGATCGCCGCGCGTGGCGATGGCGATGACCTTGCCCTCGCGCGCCCGCACCTCGGCCAGGTTGGAGATGACCTTCTCGTAGTTCGGGCCGCGCGGGGCCAGCACCACGACCGGCAGCTCCGAGTCGATGAGCGCGATCGGCCCGTGCTTCATCTCGCCGGCGGCATACCCCTCGGCGTGGATGTAGGAGATCTCCTTGAGCTTGAGCGCACCCTCGAGCGCGATCGGGTACTGGTTGCCGCGCCCCAGGAAGAGGAAGCCGCGCGAGTGCCCGTAGCGCCGCGCGATGACCTGCAGCTGCGCGCTGTGCTCGACCACGTCGGTCATCTTGCCCGGCAGCGCCACCAGCTCGGCGAGCAGCGCGCGCGCCCGCTCCGGCGACAGCTTCCCGTTCTGCCGGCCCAGGTGGATGGCCAGCAGCACCAGCGACAGGAGCTGCGTGGTGAACGCCTTTGTCGACGCGACGCCGATCTCCGGACCGGCGTGGGTGTAGAACGCGTGCTGGGCCAGGCGCGGGATCGACGACTCGAGCACATTGGAGATGGCCAGCACCTGGGCGCCCTTCTGGCGCGCCTCGCGCACGGCCCCCATCGTGTCCGCCGTCTCGCCCGACTGGCTGATGGCGACGACCAGGTCGCCCTTGCCGACCAGCGGATCGCGGTAGCGGAACTCCGACGCGAGATCGACCTCGGCCGGGATCCGGGCCAGCCCCTCGATCAGGAACTTGCCGACCAGCGACGCGTGATACGAGGTGCCGCACGCGATGAAGACCACGCGGCGCACCGACTCGGGGTCGAGCGAGATGCCGTCGAGCGAGACGTTGTCGCGCTCCAGCTCCAGGCGACCGGCCATGGTGTCGGCGATCGAGCGCGGCTGCTCGCAGATCTCCTTGAGCATGAAGTGCTTGTAGCCGGCCTTCTGGGCCTGCACCGAGCTCCACTGCACCGTCTTGGGCTTGCGCTCCAGCGGCTTGCCGTCGAACGTGCAGAACGCCGCCCCCTGGCGCGTCACGGTGACGATCTCGCCCTCGTCGACGATGATCATCTCGCGCGTCTCGTCGAGGATGGCGGTGATGTCCGACGCGATGAAGCTCTCGCCCTTGCCCAGCCCGACCACCATGCGGCGACGAGTTCTTCGCCGCCACCAGCGAGTTCGGGTCGGCGTCGTTCATGACCACGATGGCGTAGGCGCCGGTCACCTTGGTCAGCGCGCATACGGACCGCCTCGGTGAAGCTCGACGCCGTCTTCATCTCGCGGCCGATCAGATGGGCGAAGATCTCCGTGTCGGTCTCGGAGGTGAACGTCGCCCCCCCGGCGATCAGCTCGGCGCGCAGGGCCAGGTGGTTCTCGATGATGCCGTTGTGAACCACGCTGATGCCGCCCGCCTTGTGCGGGTGCGCGTTCTCGTCCGACGGCCGGCCGTGCGTGGCCCAGCGCGTGTGGCCGATGCCGAGCGGTCCGGCCGCCGGCTCCTTCTGCAGCAGATCCTCGAGGCCCTTGAGCTTGCCGCGGCAGCGGACCACCCGGCTCTCGCCGTTGTTCCACACGGCCACGCCTGCCGAGTCGTAGCCGCGATATTCCAGGCGCCGCAGACCGCTCAGAAGGATCGGGGTCGCCTGTCTCTCACCTATATAGCCAACGATGCCGCACATAATGTAGACGTCCTCCCCCCCAACGTTCCCCTCAGTTTGCTCGGTGGGTCGCGCCCTGGCTCGCGAATTCAGGGCGAACCGGAGCCCGAATCCTGCTTTGCCGGAGCGGCCTGCTTGGCCGGTTTTGCAGCCTTGCCCGCCTTGCCCGGCTTCGCAGCCTTGGCCGGCTTGCCCGGCTTGGCCGCCGCGGCAGGCGCGGCAGGCTCCGCCGGCGCCGCCGGTGCTGCGGCGGCCGGCGCCGCGGGGGCGCCCGGTGCAGCGGCCGGCTCGTCGCCCGACCAGTCGTCGTCTTCCGGCGCGACTTCCGCCTCGCTGCCGGTCAGCTCCTCTTCCTCGGGCGGCGTGAACGGGCGGAGCTGGCTGTCTGCCGGGATGAGGTACTTCTCATCGCTGCCGCCGCAGGCGGGCCCGGCAAGGGCCAGCGCGGCGAGCGGTGCGATGAAGAAGAGACGGAGCCGGGACATGGCGGTCAAACTATCACCCCCGCCAGGAGGGATCAAACACCCCAAGGCGGCCGAACAGCGGGTGATTCCGGTGGGCGATCGGTGCAAGAGAGCGCGCGGCTAACTGCGCGGCCGCCGCGGTCTCCGAGGGCAACGCCCTGAATTGACACCGGCGTGAATGTTTCCCCCGGCCGTTCGTCTGGAAAAGCAAGAGAGAAGTTGAGCCGGCCCGTTGGCCGGCCGGCCCCGGAGCGAAGCCGCAGAGACGGACGACCGGGTGCGGACGAAGCCAGGCCGCGCGAGTGCGCGGATGGACGGAGTCCGCGAAGAAAGGAAGCCAATGACCCACACCCGCAAGAGCCCGCCCAAGACCCACCTGGCCGCGCTGGCGGCGTTCGGCCTCGCCTCGCTCGGTTCGATCGCCACCGTCGCTGCCCACCCTGGCCACGACACTCCGGCCCCGCGTCCGGTGCCGCCGAGCCACTACGATGGCTACGACCAGGACTACGACCGCCCGGCCTCGTACGACCTCGACGACGACGGCATCCTCGAGCACGTCGAGATCGACTACCGCCACTACGACCGCAACCGCGACGGCGTCCTGGGCCCCGCCGAGCGGACCTCCTACTGGATGCACATGATGGACATGGGCAAGTTCGGCACCGACCTCAGCCAGACCGACAAGACCCGCCTCGCCCGCATGGCCAACTACTTCGACGTGGACGGCGACGGCCGCCTCACCGACTCCGAGCGCGTCGCCATCTCGGGCCTCATCCGCGCCCGCAAGTCGTTCAACCAGATCGATCGCAACCACGACAACACCGTGACCCGCCGCGAGGCCCGCCGGCCGCTGTGGCGCGGCCGCTACGATGACGGCCGCTACTATATCCAGGGCAACGCCGGCTACTCGAACGGCTTCTTCGGCTGGTACGGCGGCGGCTTCCGCCGCCCGGACCCGGTCCGGTCGAACAACTGGGTCGCCGTCCGCTTCGAGACCCTCGACCGCAACAACAACGGCAGCGTCTCGTGGAACGAGGTGGAGAGTCACCTGATCCTCTCCTTCCGCCGCGGCACCCGCCCGTAGCTCAGTGAGACGAGCCGGCCGGCGGTGGAAGCCGGTCGGCTCGAGCCCAGCCTCCTCCTCCTGGCTCGACATTTCGCATGGCGCCGAGCGGTCGGCGCACCTGGCCCCCCGGTCCACCCTCCCGGGGGGCCGCTTTCTTTTCGGCCTCGCCCATCGTTCTCGAGGCCGATCGAGCCGGAGGCGAGACGAGCAGCTCCGCGTGCGTCTGCGGCCTCGCGCGACGACGCGCAGACGACGATCACGAACGACCGCCACGCCCCCTTGACTTTCCAGCCCGCTCCGCTAAGTTATCCCGCCACTTGCGGGAGTAACTCAGTGGTAGAGTGCAACCTTGCCAAGGTTGACGTCGAGGGTTCGAATCCCTTCTCCCGCTCCACCATGACGGCCGCCTGACAGGCGGCCGTTGTCGTTTGAAGCGGCTCGAGCACCGTCGAGCGCACATGACCCGGCCCGGGTCGACCGCGCCGGGCTCAAGCCATGTGCGGAATGACCGATCTCTTTGGTGCGCCCCGCCGCGACCGAACGCGGCGACGGCACCGTCGATGTCGGAGAGCGCAGGCGAGAAGCAGTACGTCGAGATCACGGGACGGCTGAACATTCCGGCCGTCATGGGCGCGAACCTCATCACGGCGCTCCTGATCCTGGCCGCGTGGGGCGACTGGGGCGCTGTCATCGGGGTGGCCGGCATCCAGCTCGTCCTGGTTCCGTTCAACGCCTGGGTCAATCTCAGGCTGCTGTCGCGCATGGGGGTCATGCGGGCCGAGAGCCTGCGCACGGCTGTCAACCTGGCCGGCGGCGTGGCGGGCGGTCTGCTTGCCGGATGGCCCTTCCCGGTCTGGTTCTGGATCCCCTTCGTCGCGCTCGCCTTCGATCCGGTCAGCGCCCGCGCGTTCTGGACCATCCTGATCTCGTTCATCGTGGTCATGGTCACCGCCGGGCTCCTGGCCGGGGCGCCCTGGATCTACGGCGTCTGTTTCTCGGCCTTCGGCCTGTTCTGCTCGCTGATCTCCTCCACCCGCCACGACACCATCCGGCTCATGCTGTTGCGCAGCGACCTCCAGCGCGAGGAGCTGGCCACCGCGCACGCCGCCATCCAGCAGGCCCATGAAGATCTGATGGAACAGATCCGGGTCCGCGAGCAATTCGAGGTCGAGCTGCGTCAGGCGCAGAAGCTGGAGGCGGTCGGCCGGCTGGCCGCCGGGGTGGCCCACGAGATCAACACGCCGGTGCAGTTCGTCGGCGACAGCATCCAGTTCGTGCGCGAGTCCAGCGGGGAGATGCTGCGCCTGATCGAGGTCTACCGCGAGGCGCGGGCACAGCTGGCAGCCGGCGCGGCGCCCGGGGAGATCGCCGCCCGCCTGGCCGCCGCCGACGAGGAGGTCGATCTCGAGTACGTCATCGAGCACATGCCCGGCGCGCTGACGCGCTCGCTCGACGGGATCGACCGCATCGCCACGATCGTGGGCTCGATGAAGGACTTCGCCCATCCGGATCAGAAGGAGAAGACGGAGGTCGACATCAACCACGCGATCCAGACCACGCTGACCATCGCGCGCGGGGAGTACAAGCATGTGGCGGAGGTGGAGACCTCGCTCGAGCCGGTGCCGCCCGTCCCCTGTCACGCCGGCGAGATCAACCAGGTCCTCCTCAACCTCATCGTCAACGCGGCGCACGCCATCGAGGACCGCCCCTCTCGCGGCACGGAGTCCGGCCGCATCCTGGTGCGCACGCGGCTGGACGGCGAGCACGTCGTCGTCGAGATCCAGGACAGCGGTACCGGCATCCCGCCGGAGATCGCGGACCGCATCTTCGACCCGTTCTTCACCACCAAGGAGGTGGGCCGAGGCACCGGGCAGGGGCTGGCGATCGCCCGCTCGGTGGTGCAGCGGCACGGCGGCAGCCTGAGCTTCGAGTCACGGGTCGGCGCCGGCACCACCTTCTTCGTGCGCCTCCCGGTCCGCGATGCGGAGAGGGCCGAGAAGCCGATGGATTCACCGTGACGTCGTGGGCGGGGGCGGCACGAACTCGGGCTGGCTGGCCAGCCGCTGGCGGAGGGCGAATGCCGCCGGCTTGCCCTGCATGTCGATGAGCGACTGGACGTAGTAGGCCATGGCCCACACGTCCTCGGCCTTGATCGAATTGAACCAGGCCGGCATCGCGGTGCCCGGAATGCCGGCGCTGATGATGCGGTAGAGGTCCTCGACCTCGCGGCCGGAGCGGACCTTGTTGAACAGGAAGTCGGGCGGGAGGATCCGCATCTTCCTCCCGTCCGCCTCGTAGTGGCTCTCCTTCGCCTCCGGCTGGTACAGGTTGGGGCGGAACTGGGCGATCGGGCCGGCCCCGACCTCCTTCGACGCCTCGTAGATCTCCTGCTTCGTGACGTAGGCGGCGTGGCACTGCTGGCAGGTCGCAAGCCCGTGATAGATCTTCGCGCCCCGCGCGATCGCTTCCTTCCGCTTGTCCTTCCACGTGTCGGTGTCGAGCGGGATCCGCGTGCCGGGCTTCTCTTCCTGCCACGTGTCGGACAGGGTCTTGATGTACTGGATGATCGGATAGAGCTCCGCGTCCGGGATGTCCCACGCGAGCATCGGCGTGCCCTTGAGGCCGTGCCGGAGGATGCGGACGAAGTCCTCGTCGTGGGGAAGCCCGTCGACAACGCCGCCGAACTTGTAGAGCCCCTTGGTCAGGTCACGCGGTGGCGGCCGGTAGTAGTGGGCCGCCGGGCCTTTCCCGTCCCCCTTCATGCCGTGGCAGGCATAGCAGTACTGGACGTAGTCCTCGCGCCCCTGGTTGAGAAGGTCGGCCGTGACCTCCTGACCGGCGAGCTTCATGGGGCCGACGAAGGTGACCCGCTCCCTCTGGGACCGACAGCCGCCCGCGAGGAGCGAGGCAACCGCCGCGAGGTGGAGCGCGACGAGGCCAGTCGTGCGCACGTCAGCCCTCCTTCCTTGTCGGCGCGCCGCCGGCCGAGCCCGCAGGCCGCTCGGGCAGGACCTCTGTCTGACCGAGCCAGTCGCGCCCCAGGAGCTCGATGACAGTCGGATCCGCGTACTCGTGCGGACCGCGCAGGACGGTCGGGATCTCCTTGTAGTTGTAGTGAGGCGGCGGCGACGAGACCGTCCACTCCAGCGTTCCCACCTTCCACGGATTGTCTTCGGCCTTGGGACCGCGGAAGAGGGAGTTGAACCAGTTGTAGACGAAGAAGAGCTGACTCAGTCCGAGCGCAAATGCGGCCCAGCTGGTGGCGCGGTTCAGCGGCAGGATGTGCTGGAGGAACGTGTACTGGTGCGGGTCCCACAGGCGCCGCTGCTGCCCGGTGTAGCCGACCAGGAGCTGGCCGCCGAACACCAGCGAGATGAGGATGACCGAGGTCCAGAAGTGCAGCACGCCCAGCCGCTCGCTCATCATCCGGCCGAACATCTTCGGGAACCAGAAGTAGATGGCGCCCAGCGTGCCGAGCAGGGTGGCGGCCGCCATCGTGAAGTGGAAATGGCCGACCACGAACATCGTGTCGTGGAGATAGATGTCAGTCGAGATGGTGGCCAGGAAGATGCCGGTCAGCCCGCCGAGACCGAACACGAACACCATCCCGAGCGCGAACAGCATCGGCGTCGTGAGCCGGATGGAGCCGCGCCAGATGGTGTGCAGCCAGTTGAGGAACAGGAGCTCGGCCGGCACGCTGATGATGAGCGTCAGGACCATGAACGACTTGCCGAGGAGCGGGTTCATGCCGGTCATGAACATGTGGTGGCCGTACACGACCGCGCTCAGGATCGTCACCACCACCATCGCGTAGACGGTGCCGCGGTACCAGTAGTGGGGCTTGCGCGCGAAGAAGGACAGGAAGTCGCCGACGAAGCCCCAGACCGGGAGGATGAGGATGTAGACCTCCGGGTGACCGAAGATCCAGAAGAGGTGCTGGAACAGGATCGGGTCGCCGTTCATCCCGCCCTGGGTGGCGGCGAGGAAGAACTGGGTGCCGAACTCGCGGTCGAGGAGGAGAAGCAGGGCCGCGGCGGCCAGGACCGGGACGAAGAGGAGATTGAGGATCGCGGTCAGCCACATGCCCCAGACGGTCAGCGGCATGCGCATGTAGGTCATGCCCGGCGCCCGCAGGCGGATGACCGTGGTGATGTAGTTGATGGCTCCCATGAGCGTCGCCGAGCCGGTCACGAAGATGGCGGCGACGACGAGGGTCTGGCCCAGGCCGGGCGAGCCGATCTGGGTGGACAGCGGCGGGTAGGTGGTCCAGCCGGCCGAGCCGGTCCCGAGGTGGACGAAGAAGGAGGCGACGACGAGGATGAGCGCGACGACGAAGGTCCAGAAGGACAGCATGTTGACCCTCGGGAACGCCATGTCGCGCGCGCCGATCATGAGCGGGATGCACAGGTTCCCGAACGCGCCGATCATCATGGGCGTGACCGCGAAGAAGATCATGATGAGCCCATGCATCGTGAAGAGCTTGTTGTAGAGCGCGGGGCCTATCTGGTAGTCGGTTCCCGGAAGCGGCTGGCCGGGATAGCCCCACTGCCAGCGGATCATCATTGCCAGTCCGCCCCCGACGGCCAGGAAGAGGAGACCCGCCCACAGGAACTGCTTCGCGATCACCTTGTGGTCGGTGGCGAAGATGTACTTGCGGATGAACGAGGTCGGCGCCGGATGGATCGGCTGAAAGTCGCGGTAGGTGCCTTCGGCGGCCATGACTAGTAGTAGTCCTTCACCCAGGGCCAGCCCCAGTGCCCCAGGTCGTCGGCCGGGTCATGGGCGACGAGCGCGTTGGCCTGCGCCTCGGCAAGCCAGGCCTTGTAGTCCTCCGGCGAGTAGATGGTGAGCTGTCCCTTCATCTTGTAGTGGTGGACGCCGCAGTGCTGGGCGCACGCGATGTCGAACGCGCCCGTCTCTTTGGCCTGGAACCAGAGATGGGTCGTGTTGCCCGGGACGACGTCGGTCTTGTGCCTCAGGTTCGGGACATAGAACGAGTGGATGACGTCCACCGACCGCAGCTGGAAGATGATCGGGACACCGACCGGAATGCGGATGTCGTTGAGCGTGACGATGTCGTCATCGGTGGCGAACGCACCATCGACGCCGGCGTAGCGCGCGTCCCAGGCCCACTGGTGGGCGTTGATCTCGATCCGCACCGCGTCCGGGTGCGATTCCGCCTTCTCGAAGTTCCAGAAGGCCTCGTCCAGGTCGATCACCGAGTTGACGAAGAGGTTCCCGTCCACGATGAAGAAGACGATCGCCGAGAGCCCCAGTGCCACCAGGGCCTGCTTCTTCGCGTTCCCGTGGTCGTGGTGCGCGGTGTGGCGCTTTCCGTGCTTGATGATGGCGATCGCCATCCACACGACCATGATGAGGAAGAGGATGCCGACGAAGATGGACGTGATGTTGAGCAGCCAGTCGATCCGGTAGCCGTCAACCGACACGTCGCGCGGATAGCCCCATCCAGCTCTCGGGCTGCGGGAGCCTCACCGGTTCCCCTCCTCGCGGTCGTCGCTCCTGAGAACCCGCCACAGCGCGAATGCGATCCCGAACGGGAGAAGGATCATCGCGCCCAGCGCCACGATGCGGGCCGGGCCGCCCGGCTCCTTCCCGGCGCAGGTGGGGCACGCCTCCGCCAGCTGCGGGAAGGCGAGCAGCAGGGCACAGGCCACGAACACGGCCAGGCGGGAGACGGCGGTCATAGAAGCCTCCAGCTCGCTTCCGCGATGAGCACGGCGGCGTAGACGACCGGCGTGGCCATCGGGATGGCCACCGACCACCTGAGCACGCGCGTCTCGTGCCTGAGGTGCATGAAGAAGAGGCCGACCAGCGCGGCCTTGGCGATGGCGAGAACCAGGAGGGCCGAGACTGTGAGCCCCTTGGGAATGCCCGGGACGTAGAACAGCGCGACCTCGACCACGGTCAGGAGGAGGAGGTAGAGCCAGATGACCCAGTACTGCTTGCGATTCACGTGACCCACGCCGTGGCTCATTCGGGAATCAGGTAGATCAGGGTGAAGACGAGGATCCAGACGAGGTCGACGAAGTGCCAGAACAGGCCGACCGCTTCGATGGCGTGCACGTCGGTCCGGCCCCGCCAGGTGGCGAAGGCAGTGATGAGAAGGATGACCACGCCCGAGAAGACGTGGGCGCCGTGGAAGCTCGTCGTGACGTAGAACGTGCTGGCATAGGCAGAGCTGCCGAAATCGAGCCCCTCCCGGGTCAGGCCCGGGTGCCAGATGCCGAAGTACTCGTGATACTGGCCGCACAGAAACAGGATCCCGCCCAGCGCGGTGAGGAGCAGGAACCGGACCGTCTTCTTGCGGTCCCCGTCGACCATGGCGGCGTAGGCCAGGACCATGGTCACGCTCGAGCAGATGAGGAGGAACGTGAGACCGGCGGTGAAGTTGATGCCCAGGTGGGGCTGAGCCGACGGCCGCCACAGATCGGCGCCTCCGCGCAGGATCCCGTAGGTCAGGAGCAGCCCCCCGAACATGAGCGCGTCCGAGATGAGAAAGATCCACATTCCGATCTTTCCCGGCGTCGCCTCGCCGAAGAACTCATCGGGCCGGAGCGGAAGCTCAGCCTGATGATGGTCGCCGGTGCTCACCGCGCCCCCACCCATGAAGAGCTTGTTAACACGCGTAAAACATGGGTGGCAATGGCGACGTTTTTGCGCGTTGTCTGGACCAGCGAGCCGAGATATCGTTCTGTCCGCATGTCTGGCCCCTCGCGCGGCCCGGGCGCGCGCCTGCAGGCACTGGCCGCGGCGCTGGCCGGCCGGCCGCTCTTCTGGATCATCTCGCTCGCGATTCTCTTCGGCTGGCCGATCGTGCGCGCGATCCAGGCCGAGCGCGCGCTGCCCCAGAATCGCCCCATCGTCGGCCGCGTCCGCGACTTCGCCCTGACCGATCAGAACGGCGACCGGTTCGGTGCCGGCGAGCTGCGCGGTCGCGTGTGGGTCGCGAGCTTCACCGCCATCCAGTGCGCGCCGATGTGCGCCCAGACGTCTCGCATGATGGAGAAGGCGAGCGAGATCCAGCACCGGACCCGCAACATGGGCGACGCCTTTCGCCTCGTCACGCTCACGGCCGACCCCGAGCGCGACACGCCTGCCCGGATGAGCGACTACTCGACCGCCTACCGGGCCAGCCGGCGCACGTGGCGCTTCGTGGCGGGAGCGCCCGACCAGGTGCGATCGCTTCTCGAGGACTTCCGGGTGGCCGAGCGGACGCCGCAGACTCGCTTCGTCCTTGTCAACCCGGAGATGCAGATCCGCGGCTTCTACGACCTCGCCGACGACGAGGCGCTGAACCTCCTGCTCCGCGACATCGGGCTCCTCATCAATCGCGGCGGCTGACAGCCGCGCGACGGCTACTCGAACTTGTGGTCGAGAGTGGCCGTTCCGCCCGGATCGACCTTGACCTTGGCGGTCGCCTCGCCGAGCGTCTCGTGCCACACCTTGGCGTTGTACTCGCCGGGCGGCACGTCGGTCATCTCGAAGGTGCCATCCTCGCCGGTCACCGCCACATAAGGATGCGGGCTCACATAGATCCAGGCGTGCATCCACTCGTGGACGTCGCACTTCACCTCGATCAGCCCCGCTTGCTTGAGCTCCTTGCTCTGCTTCATGCCCGGGGCCGGGAGCGCCACGTTGGCCAGCGGCTTCCCGCCTGCCTTGGGCGTGATGTTGACGTTGTGGAGCAGCTGGTCGCTGTTGGTGGCCTCGACCTTGCCCTTCTCGCGGCCGATCTGCACGCGCGGCACGAACATGCACTCCTTGTTGTCGACGACGGCCTTCTCGAGCTCCCACTTCTTGCCCTGCGCGATCGGGTCGGTGATCGCGACGACCGCGTTCTTGAGCTTGCCGTCGTTGACCTCGAGGCTGCCGTCGGGCTGACCTCCATGAGTGCAGACGTTGGTGTCCTTGGTGACGTTGAGCGTCGGCGCCTTCTTGGTGCCGGTATAGGTCACGGTCCCCTTGATGACTCCCGCATTCGGGACCGAGTCGAGCTCCGCGTATGCGCTCCCGGCGGGTTCCGCCGGCTCGGTCGCCGTCGCGGTCGGCGCTGTCGCCTCGGGCTGCGCCTTCGGGGCGCCGCCCTTCTCCTCCCCCTTGCCGCACGCGGCAACCGTGAGAAGCCCACAAAGCGCTACGACATGCTGGATGACGTGCAGCCTCATACGCCATGCCATACCCCAGCACCGCTCCTGTGACAACGACGCAGATCGGTGCGGCTATCGGTCGCGTCGAGGCGGCCGGGATGACGCGGCGCGAAGTCTGCGACCCTTGGTGCGGAGGAGCCAGCGGAGATAGACGGCGAGACCCAGCGCCGCGAGGGCGGAGAAGGCGGCAAGACCAGCCGCCAGCGTGCTCCCGGTGCGGGTGGCCAGCACGAGCTCGCGCGCTGCGAAGCCGACGGAGAAGACGATCGCGGTCACGACCATCACGATGTGGACCGTGAGGAGACTCATTGGTCATCGCGCCATTTCGTTCGTTATACACTCGACGGGCACGCGACTCATGGCGACGACAAGCGAGAGGGCGCTCGCGCCCGAGGTGATCCGCGAGGAGCTGCCCGAGAAGAGAAGCCTCGGCCATGCCGGCATGGTCCTCTTCCTCGGCTCGTGGGCGATGATGTTCGGCGCGCTCTTCTTCTGCTATGCGCTGCTGCGCATCCGCGCCCCCTTCTGGCCGCCGCTCGGCATGACCGAGCTGCCGCTCGCCCTGCCCGGCCTCAACACGCTCCTCCTGCTTCTATCGAGCGCCACCATGCAGGGGGCCCTGTCGGGCCTGCGGCGCGGGCGGCTGGCCCAGTTCCGCCGCCACCTCCTGGCCACGATTCTCCTCGGCAGCCTGTTCACCGCGCTCCAGTGCGCTGTCTGGATCGAGCTCTGGAGCGGGGGCCTTCGCCTCGATTCCGGCACCTATGGCGGCCTGTTCTATCTCCTGACCGTCTTCCACATCCTTCACGTCCTGGTCGGCCTCGGCCTGCTCCTCTGGCTCCTCGGCCCGACCCTCCGCCGCGAGGCGACCGCACCCCGGCGCGTCCCGGTGACCCTGGCGTCCATGTTCTGGCACTTCGTGGACGCGGTCTGGGTCGTCATGTTCCTCACCGTCTACGTTCTTTAGACGGAAACCGATACTCGAGGGTCAGCCACGCCGCGCGCGGCGTACCGACGGCACGGAACTGCTCCACACCGGGATCGAGGCCAGCGGCCGGGCCGAAGCTCTTGTCGGGGCCCACGAAGGCGTTCTCACCCAGTATCGCGAAATTGGAGTACCCGGCGTCGAACAGGTTCTCGGCGCGCAAGGAGAGACGCGGAGCCCCTCCGCGATCTCGTAGCCCGCCCCCACCTCGACGAGTCGCATAGCCGGGCACCTTCCCGTTCACGTCCCCGTTGTTCTCGTCGCCTCGCGCGTAGACGCTGGATGAATACACGACACCCGCATCGATCGAGAGGTCGGCCAGCACCGTCCCAGTCGGCCCGCAGCTTCAGCGGTGCGTTCGGGGATGCCGGGGATGAGGTCACCGCGCTGCACGAACACCGTGTCGCCGACGCCGTCCCCGTCGGTGTCCTCGGCGGCCGAGTTGGCTTCGCTCGCGAACTGGTAGCGCGTCTGGAAGGTGGCGCGGACAAGGCCGAGCCGAGACGCTCCAGCCGACGTCGCCCGTGCGCATGGCGAGAGCGAGCTCGGCGCCCAGCCGCCGGGTCGCTCCCACGTTCGCGAAGAAGCCCGCGTTCAGCAGGCCCGAGGCCGGGTCGTTGATGAACTGGATGTCGTCGGCGAGGCGGGTCTGGAAGAGCGCGGCGCTCCAGCGGCCCGCATCTCCTAGCCGCCCGCGGGCTCCGACCTCTCCCGTGCGGGAGACCACCCGCTCGAGCGGCGGATCGGCGAGGAAGTTGTTGGGGAGCTTGCAGGGCGCCGTGGGGTCGGCGCAGGTGAGCTCCATCGGCGTCGGCACGCGCATGCCTTCGTTGTAGGTGACGAAGGCGGTCAACCAGCGGCGCGGGGTCCAGGCCAGCCCGGCGGCGGGATTGAAGCGCGTGAAGGTGTGGTTGCCGTCGAGCGCGTCGTCCTCCGGGTCGCCGCGGTTCTCGATCTTCACGTGGGCCCGGTTGTAGCGTCCCGACACGGTCAGCGAGAGCCCGTCCGCCAGCGAGAGCGTGTCGGTGAGATACAGGCCCCAGGCTCGGTTCGCGGTCTCGACATCCGTCTCGCCGACGAAGTCGCCTGTCGCCTCCGTTCCCCGGTCGGGCGTGAACTCCGCGTCCTGGGCCTCCTGGGTGAAGTCGACGTCGCCGAGGTCCGCGGCCGCCCCCAGCACGAGCTGGTTCTCCAGCCGGGCGAGCGGGCGGAGCAGCGTGAGCTCCAGCGCTCCGCCGTAGCCGTTCTGGCGAATGATGGAGCGATCGTTGAACGCCGTGTCGGGGACCGGATCATCCGGATCGTCGGGCAGCTCGTACTCGTCGTTCTGGTTGCTGCTGGTGTTCTCGTTGCGGAACGTCCGGAAGTAGGCGTCACCTCCGAAGAGCAAGGTCGGTGTGACATGGACGCTCCCCTTCAGGCCGACGTGGCCGACCCGGTTCTTGTTCAGATCCGGATACGTGTAGGCCTCGCGCGGCGTGTCCAGCCACGAGCGCGGCAAGGTCTGCGTTCCCTCGAGAGACGTGTCGGCGAACAGCAGGGTGAGGTCGAGGTCGCTGCGCTCTGGTCTGGTGGCCCAGCTTGCCGAAGAGCTGCGCGACCCGGCTCGGATTGTGAAGCGCCCAGCCGCCGTCGCGCACGAAATTGCCGGTGACGAAGCCGTCGAAGTCGCCGGAGGCGCCACCCGCCTCGAAGGTTCCGCCCGCGCGCCCGAAGGAGCCGCCGGTCGCGCTCAGCGAGACGCCCGGGTAGGCACTTCCGCTCTTTGTGTACATCGCCAGCGCGCCTCCGAGCGTGTTCAGGCCGAGCGCCGGCGTCGAGCCGGAGATGAGCTGGATGCTGGCAATCGCCGAGGGCGGGAGCAGGTCCCAGTTCACCACGTCGCCGAACGGCTCGTTCAGCCGCACGCCGTCGAGGAAGACCGACATGCCCTGCGGCGTCCCGAGCAGCGGCGACGCCGTGAATCCCCGGTAGCTGACGTCCGGCTGGAACGGGTTGCCCTGGCCGGAGTTGATGCTGACGCTTCCCGCGTTCCGCTCCAGGAAATCGGCAGCGCTCAGTGGCCGCTGCCGGCCGACTTCCTCCGCCCCGTAGGTCTGGACGCTGGCCGGGACGTCCTCCAGCGCGGTGCCGAGACCGGGCACCGGTGTCGTCCCGATGACCTCGATCACCTCTCCGTACTCGAGGGCCTCGGCCGGATTGTCGCCGCCGCGTTCTGGCCCGGCCGGTGGCTCATCGGCGCCCTCCTGTGCCTCCGCGAGATCGAGGGGGACTCCGGCCACGACGAGGCATACCGCCGTGCGAATCAGGGTGACACGTGGGCGGTGCACCGGCTGCATGTTAGTCGGTACGCCGTCGACGGGGCTGTAGCCAGGTGGCCACGAGTTTCGTAGCCACCTGGCCACGCGTCAGTTGACGAGGCCGCGGCGGACCGCGGCGACCGCAGCTTCGGTGCGGTCCGAGACGTCGAGCTTCACCAGAATGCGCTGGACGTACTTCTTGGCCGTCGCCACGCTCCATCGCATCCGCTCGGCGATCTGCTTGTTGGTGAGCCCTCCGGCCACGTGGGTGAGGACGTCGCGCTCGATCGCGCTCAGCCTCTCCGCCATGGGTGCAAGGGCGGCGAGCACGGTGTCTGAACGGGCCGTCACGGTCCGGACCAGCGCGGGGTCGAGCACCACCTCACCGGCGACAGCGGCGCGCACGGAGCTCAGGAGCTCTCGCCTGCCGATGCCCTTCAGGACGTACCCTCTCGCGCCCGCGTGGATGGCCGCGTTCACGAAGCGGGGCTCGTCGTGCATCGACACGACCAGCGCGGCCACGCCCGGCTGTAGCTTCTGCAGCTCCTTGAGGACATGGAGGCCGTCCTCTCCCGGCAGCTGCATGTCGAGGAGGACGACGTCGGGCGTGAGCTCCGCGCAGCGCCCGAGCGCCTCCTCGGCAGAGCCGGCCTCGCCGACGACCTCAATCCCTTCCTCGGACAGCATGGAGCGCAGCCCCTCCCGGACCATCGGGTGGTCGTCAACGAGGAGGACGCGGATGGGCTCGGGTGCGTCGCTCATGTCGCGCTCCGGGTCGAAGGTGGCACGGGCAGCCTCGCCTGCACCAGGATGCCGCTGCTGGCGTCGCGCTCGATCCGGCAGGTTCCGCCCACCAGGCGCGCGCGCTCTTTCATGCTGACGAGGCCGAGGCCGTTCGATCCCTCCTTACTGCCGCGCTCCAGCCCGATGCCGTGGTCGCGCACGTCGAGGAGCAGCCATCCGCCCTCGCGCCGGAGCGCGACCTCGACTCTCTCCGTGCGCGCGTGCTTGCCGGCGTTGGTGAGCGCTTCCTGGAGGATGCGGTACGCCGCCGCCTCGACCGCGGGCGGAAGCGGCTCGTCGCCGAGGCCGGAGGTGAAGGTCGCCACCCATCCGGCCTCGCTCGCCGCTTCGTTAACGCTGCGCCGCACCGCGGCCTCCAGGCCGTCACCGGCGAGCGCGGCGGGTCGCAGCCCCTTGAGGACGCGGCGCATCTCGACGATCGCGAGCTGGAGACGCTCTGCCGCCGTCGCCAGCTGCCCTTCGGCTCGACCGGGCTCGCCGGGGACGAGATCGCGGCAGGTGTCGACGTGCTGCTTGGCGCTGACGATGAGGGGCGAGATGCTGTCGTGGAGCTCGTACGCGATGCGCCTTCGCTCGTCCTCCTGCGCCGTGACGGCCCGCTCGACCTCGGCCGCGAGCTGTCGCTCCTGGGCCGTCTTGCGCCGCCAGGCGCGCACGGCGAGCGCCGTCGCGATGGCGACGGCCGCTATCTGGAGCCCGTGAAACGAGATCGCGACCGAGAGCGACCACGCCCGTCGATCCTCGAGGAGCCAGATCTCGGCCGCCTCGTACGCGACCATCGCCACGAGCGTGGCAGCGAGCACGAGCTCCCCGTGCCGTCCCAGCGTCCACCGCAGCGCGCCCCATCGAGACATGCGTGGCCCCAGGTTGACTAGGGGATCTCCTTGACCTTGCCCTTCTCGAAGTTGTACCGGGGCACCTGGATCCACACGCCGTCCACCTGCTTCGGCTCCTTGTGGATGCGGATGTCGGTGACCTGGAGGGTGCCCTTCTTGTCCACCATCCAGATGTTGACGTCGTAGTACTTGTCCGAGCTGCCGTGCTCCCGGAAGTCGGTGCACGCGAAGTAGCCCTTGCCCTCGATCTTGCGCAGCGGACGGTGGATCTGGACGAAGTCGAGCGAGCGCTGCGCTCCGGTCTTGTCGTCCTTGACCTTGAGCACGCCGTCCTTGGCATTCGCGGAGACGTAGCGGTTGACCGCCGACTCGAGCTGCCAGCCGCGCTTCTCCTCGAACTCGCCCGGGTGCTCGGTGGCCGGTATCCACCACCAGAGCAGCGGGCTGCGCGTGGCCAGCTCCCAGCGGTCGCCGTCGCGTCTGGGCGCCTTGTGGATGCGAACATCGAGCAGCTGGAGCGTGTCCTCGTTCATCCAGAAGTCGATGTCGTACTGCTTCTTGGAATCCGCCTTGGCGTGGAATTCCACGCAGACGAAAAGGCCATAGCCGTGGATGCCGCGCGCGACCCGGATCTGGTCCTCCACCAGATCCAGCTGCGCATTGGCCTGCACGTCCTTGAAGCGGAACGCGCCTTCCTTCTTCACCTTCGCATCGATGTACTTCTGAACGGCGGCGCTGGCTTCGTCCGGCGTGCGCTCCGCGCTGGCCGGGACGGCCAGAAGCGTCACGATGCCGAACGCCCCGAGCGCGCTCCTCGTTTTCCAGCTCATGCCTCGTCCCCCCGGCTATCCGCTCGGTCGACGGTCGAGCAGTTCCCCTTGCCGGCGACAATAGGACGAACCGGACCGCGAGAACAGAATCATCCGGCAGCGACGGTCGGTGGCGCGCGCACAGATTGCCGGTCACATCGTCTCGTGGAGCTGACGCGGCGCGCCACGCACTGCACCGTTGTCCGTCGGCGGACGATGAATGCCGCACTTTCTACGCACAGCTAATTCCCGCCGCCGAGGAAGCCATATGGACTAGACTGGCCGGCATCATGGGGACGGGGACGGTCGCTCGATTCTGTCGGCCGTATGCACATCGCTTCTGGCGATGGCAGGGCCGGCTCTCGCTCAACCCAGCGGCTCGGCTCGGCCTGCCAGACCGGCCGACGCGAAAGGGCAGCCCGAGCAGCCCGAGCCTGCCGGGTCGCCCGCGCCGGCGGAGGCAGCCGAGCCGGCGCCCGGTCCGGTCCAGGCCGCGCCCGAGGTGATCATCGTGACCGGCTCGCGCTCCGAGATCCCGGAGCCGGAGCTGCCGATGGCCGTCTCGATCACGCAGCTCGAGCCGCTCGCGGCCGCGCGCGAGGGCGCCAGCCTGGGCGAGGTGCTCGACGGAGTGCCCGGCCTGCTCGCCCGCAATCGCTCGAACTTCGCCCAGGACCTGCGCCTGTCGGTGCGCGGCTTCGGCGCCCGCGGCGCGTTCGGCATCCGCGGCCTGACCATCCTGCTCGACGGCATTCCGCTCACGATGCCCGACGGACAGGCGCAGATCGACATCGTCGATCCGGATCTACTGTCGCGGGTCGAGGTCCTGCGCGGCCCGGCCGGAGCGCTCTACGGCAACGGGGCGGGCGGCGTCATCGTTCTGGAGAGCGCGAGCGGCGCGACCCGCCCGGGCGGCGACGCCTCCGTCCAGATCGGCGCGTACGCGACTCGCAAGCTGATGGCGCGGGTCGGGCGAGCAGACCGGCCCGGTGACCTGGGCGGCCGGCGTGAGTCGCCTGGACAGCGACGGCTATCGCAACCGCGCCCGCGTGGAGCAGACCCTCGTCCACGCCAACGCCTTGTGGCGGGTCGCCTCGTCGACCGATCTCCGGCTGCTCGCGACCTTCGTCGACTCCCCGGTGGCGCAGGACTCCGGCGGTCTCACCCGCGAGGAGATGAACTCCGACCCGTCGCTGGCGGCGCCCAACAACATCATGTTCAGGACCGGCGAGTCGGTGCGCCAGCCCACCGTCGGCGCCGCGCTCAAGGTCCGCCTCTCGCCCGTTGACGTGGTCGAGGGCAATGCCAATCTGGACGCCCGGGACTTCACCGGCGCGGTCCCGTTCCGCATCGTCGAGCTGGATCACCTGGCGGGCGGGGGCGGAGCCCGCTACCGCTCGACGCGCCCGGTGGCCGGCCTGCCGGCGCGCCTGACCGTCGGGGTCGAGGCCCAGCGCATGCGCGACGAGCGCGTCAACTACGAGAACCTGGACGGGGCCGCCATGGGCGACGCCATCCTGCGCCAGGACGAGCGCGTCCAGGGGGTCGCCGCCTTCGCGCAGGCGTACGTGGCGCCGCTCGAGTGGCTCGGCCTCCTGGCCGGCGCGCGCTACGACCATCTGCGCTTCGAGGTCACCGACAAGCTCGGCGACCAGTCGGGCTCGCGGAGCTTCGACACGGTGAGCACAATGGCCGGCGCCATCGCCACGCCGCGCGAGGACGCTCGACCTCGACATCTACGCAAACTTCGGGCAGTCGATCGAATCGCCGACCACGACGGAGCTCGCGGTGCGCCCCGGCGGCGGGGCCGGTCTCAACCCCGACCTGGACCTCCAGAAGGCGACCAGCCTCGAGGTCGGCCTGCGCGGCGGCCATGGGGCCGTCACCGGCGAGCTGGCCGGCTTCCACATGTGGCTGCGCGACGAGCTGGTGCCGTTCGAGGACGAGGTCACCCAGCAGACCTTCTACCGCAACGCGGGCCGGTCCCACCGGACCGGCGCCGAGGCGGCAGCGACGGTCTCGCTGCGCCAGGACCTGGCTCTGCGCGTGGCCTACACCTGGCTGCGGGCGCGCTTCGACGACTACACGCCCATGGAGATGGACTTCGCCGGCAACGCCGTGCCCGGCATCGCCCCGCATCAGCTCGACGCCTCGCTGCGCTGGCGCCACGAGCGTGGCCCCTTCGCCAGCGTCGAGACGAGCTACCTGCGCCGCATGTACGCTGACGACGCCAACACGGCGCTGGCGCTGGCGCCGAGCCACGTCCTGGTGGAGCTGGGCGCGGGCTACCGGGGCTGCAGCGGGCCGCTCCGCTATCAGGTCAACGTCGGCGTGGCCAACGTCCTCGACCAGAACTACGTTGACAACCTGCGGCTCAATGCGGGCGGCGAGCGCTACTTCGAGCCCGGGATGCCGCGCCGCTTCTTCGCCGGCCTCACGCTCGGATGGGCGCCCCCGGACGAGCGCGCCCCCGACCGCTGCGTCGGCCAGCCCTAGCTAGAGCGGCTTGCTCGCGGCCTGCGGGGGAGCGGCAGCTGGGGGAGCCGCGGCAGCCGGGGGAGCAGCAGCACCGGGGGGAGCGGCAGCACCGGGGGCAGCGGCAGCACCGGGCTTGGACAGCGTCCTCACGTAGGCGATGAGGTTCCCGATGTCCTGGCTGCTCAGGGGGAACTGGGGCATCTGCGGCGACTTGCCCACCGCGATGCCTCCGCGGCTGATGAGCTCGAACAGGTACCGGTCATCGAGCGGGGCCATGTACTTGGCGTCGGTCAGGTTCCTCGGCTTCGGATTGAGGGGCTTCGAGCTGGGCCCATCTCCGTGGCCCAGCTGCCCATGACAGGGCGAGCAGGCCGACATGAACAGGACCTTTCCCGAGGCGACCGCATCGCCCGTGCTGACCGAGGTGTTCAGCTTGTCCTCCGACACCGGCGGCGGGATCGCCCAGTTGATCTTGTCCCGGTCGCCCTGGTAGATGAATCGCACGTAGACGATCACCTTCCGGATCTGCTCGTCGGTGAGCACCTTGCCGATCGCGTTCGGCATGGTCTGCTTCGGGATCTGGCCCTTGATCAGCTTGGTCAGGGTCGCGTCGTCGCTCCCGAAGATCCACTCGTCGTCGAGGATCGGCTTGCCCATGCCGCCACCGCCGTTGACGCCGTGGCACCCCACGCATCCGTACGTGAGGTAGAGCTTGCGCCCCTCCACCACGTCCTGGACGGTGGGGCCTGACGGCTTCTTGGCGACCTTGCCTTCCTTGCCCTCCTTCGCATCCTCCGACGTGCAGGCGGCAAGGAGAAGCAGCGCGCAGATAACGTAGCAGCGTGTCATGGACCGCCTCGGTCAAGCTGGGAACGGCCAGGGTCTACGGCTGTCGTCGGTCCCCGGCGATAGGAAGAAGGGGTACGCCGTATTCTTGGAGGATCTTGACGATGTCGTCGTGCCTGCGCGCGAGCGCCTCGTCCAGCCGATCTCTCAGCTCCTTGTCGGCCTTCCTGACCCCCATCGAGATGTCGAAGGCAAAGGGGGCCCCGGCATCGCTCTTGTCGTCGATCGGCACGAGCTTCAGGGAGCGGGCGCCCTTCTTCTTCTGGAAGTAGCCGGCGATCGGGCCCCACACGAGCGCCACGTCGATGCGACCGGCGATCAAGTCCTCGACGATCTTCCCGGGATAGTCCTCGGGATGAAAGTTCGAGTCGAACATGAGCTGGTAGCCCACGACGTTGTCGCCGACGATGCCGCGGCGTCCCAGCGCCTCGTGCGGAGGCGTGTTGATCTGGACCCCGACCTTTACCCGCTTGAGGATCGGGTCGTCCATGGAGCGGACGCCCCCCGGCAGGCGGTCCTTGCGATACGCGATGACGTAGCCGGTGCGGTAGTACGGCTTGGTCCACAAGACCACGTCGTATCCCTTGGGGATGCCGACCAGGACGTCACAGCGCCCGGTGTTGAGCACGCGCTTGACCAGGCCGCGCTGGTGCGGCCACCAGGTGTAGGTCACGCGCAGGCCGAGCTCCTTGGCCACCACCTCGGCGATCTTGTTCTCGATCCCTTCGCGCTTCTCGTTCGAGAAGGGCATGTTGTTGGGATCGCCGCAGATGCGCAGCTCCTTGCGGCCGTCGCCGGATGCGGCGCTCCCCGGTGCGAGGAGCGCCGCCGCCGTCGCGAGCAGGCCCAGAAGTACGGTCCTTTGTCTCTTCATCCGGTTACCTGCCCGCCATGAACGAAACAGTCTACTGCGAGGGCGAAGACGTGGACCGCGCCGCCCTTCTTGGTCGCCTCGTACAGGCCAGACTTCTTGGCAATGCCGACCGCGCCCAGCGCCGCGTATGGATCGGCGGTGGGAAGGTCATTCGAGACGGGCAGGCCGAACCAGCCGCCGACGCCGGAATAGACTGCAACGTACTGCTTCTTGTCCGGACCGGTGAAGGTCATCGGCGCGCCGATGATCCCGGAGTCGAGCTTGGTCTTCCACAGCTCCTTGCCGGTCTTGGCATTGACGGCCTTGAACCAGCCATCCATCGTCCCGTAGAACATGACGTTCGTGGAGGTGACAAGGACGCCGCTCCATGCCGGGAACTTCTCCTTGATGCCCCACTTCTTCTTGCCCACGGTCGCGTCCCACGCGATCAAGCTCGCCGAGATGGCCGCCCGGTCCGGCCTTCATGGCCACGTTGGCGCCGACGTACGGCGCGCCGGCGGTGTACTTCACCTCGGTCGCCTCGTAGTCCATGCACATGTTGTTGGTCGGGACGTAGAAGAGCCCCGTCTTGGGAGAGTAGGCGGCCGGCTGCTGGTCCTTGCCGCCCATCGCGTTGGGGCAGATGTCCTTGGTCACCACGCCCTGCTTGGTCCGCTTCGACAGAATCCTCGACCGGCCGCCCGGTCTTCAGGTCGATCTTCTTGGCCCAGTTGACGTGGACGAAGGGCTCGGCCACCAGGAGCGTTCCGTTGGTGCGGTCCAGCGTGTAGCCGAAGCCGTTGCGGTCGAAGTGGACGAGGGCCTTTACCTTCTTCCCGCCGATGGTGAGGTCGGCCAGGATGTTCTCGTTGACGCCGTCGTAGTCCCAGGCGTCATGCGGCGTCATCTGATAGCCCCACTTCGCCACGCCGGTGTCGGGATTGCGCGCCAAGATGGTCATGGACCACTTGTTGTCGCCGGGGCGCTGATCGGGATTCCACGTGCCCGGGTTGCCCGTCGAGTAGTAGAACAGGTTGAGGGTCGGCGTCGTAGGTGTACCAGCCCCAGGTGGTGCCGCCTCCGCGCTTCCAGGCGTCGCCCGACCAGGTCTTGGTGCCCTCGCCCTTCTGCCCGTAGTGCGGGTTGGCGGCGTTGAAGTCGGGCCCGATCTTCATCTCATTGTCGGGGCCCGTGCTGTAGGCGCGCCAGACCTGCTTGCCCGAGTTGATGTCGTAGGCGGTCACATGGCCGCGCACGCCGAACTCGCCGCCCGAGATCGGGACGATGAACTTGTCCTTGACGACGATGCCGGCGCCCGTCATCGTCTCGCCCTTGGCGGGATCGCCGTTCTTGGCCTTCCACAGCTCCTTGCCCGTCTTGGCGTCCAGGGCGATGACCTGCGCGTCGAGCGTGATCATCAGGATCTTGCCCTGCGCGTAGTTGAGGCCCCGATGTACGAGGTCGCAGCACGCGACGGGCACGGCCTTGGCATCCTGCTTGGGCGTGTACTTCCACTTGATCCGGCCCTTCTCGTCTCCGGAGGGCGATTTCGGCTTGGTCAGGTCGAGGGCGTAGACGTGATTGGGATACGAGCTGTGGATGTACATCGTGGAGCCGATGACCAGCGGCGCCCCCTCGTGGCCCTGCAGCGTGCCGGTCTTCAGCGACCAGACTTCCTTGAGCTTGCCGACGTTCGCCGTCGTGACCTTGTTCAAGGTGCTGTAGCGAGTCCCCGCGTAGTTCTTGCCGGGGATGGCCCACTGCCCATCGTCGTTTTGCAGCGACTTCAGGTCGTCGTCTGCATGGGCAACGATCGGAAGACACATAGCGATCATCGCCGCGACACAGTGGTTCCATTTCATGGCAATCCTCCCCTTTTCAAGTCGCACAGAAAAATTTTGCGGCCACACCCCACGCCTTGGGCGGGGCTGCGCCCTACAGCCAGGCAGACGCTCGAGACGGCCTTTTTCCATCACCAATCCCCCCCCCGGGGGATGAAGTGATGACGACGGCGCGAGCCTACTCCCTGCTTCGTGAGTAGCAAAGGTGAAAATCGAGCCCACCCGGCGATTCCGCGACTGGCCCTCCCGCGAATCGCGGCGTGCGCGACTGCGCTCTTGCCATCCTCGCGAGAGAACTTCTGATATCGAATTTCTCTTCGCTAAGCGAAATCGAGCGAAATCGTTGCGCGCCATGGTCAGGTGGCCATCATGCGTCGCGTCGCGGGTCCTTGCGGCTTGGCTTCCGACGGAACCCGTACTAGATGTGCCCTCATGCGCCAACTGGTTCTCATCGCGGCTCTTCTGGCCCTGGGCTCGTGCGGAAAGACCGGCGGAAAGACCGGCGAAGGCGCCAGCGAACGGGTCTACGTCACCGACGAGGATGGGGGCCATGTCATCGTCATCGACGCTTCCTCCGACGAGGTGGTGGCGCGCGTCCCGGTCGGCAAGCGACCACGCGGCGTGCGCGTCTCGCCCGACGGCACGCGGGTCTACGTCGCACTCTCGGGCTCGCCGAAGTCACCGCCCGGCACCGACCCGGCCAAGCTCCCGCCCGCCGACCGCGCCGCCGACGGAATCGGCATCATCGACCTTGCGACCCTGAAGCTCGTCCGCACGATTCCGTCCGGCCAGGATCCGGAGCTGTTCGACATGACCGGTGACGGCAAGCGCGTGTGGATCTCCAACGAGGAGACCGCCGAGGCCACGCTGGTCGAAGTCGACAGCGGCAAGATCCTGCAGCGCGTCAAGGTCGGCGAGGAGCCCGAGGGCGTCACCGTTCACCCCGACGGCAAGGAGGTCTACGTGACAAACGAACGGGACAACAACGTGTCGGTCCTCGACGTCGAGAGCGGCGCCGCGCTGGCGCTGATTCCCGTGTGCAACCGCCCGCGCTCGGTCATCTTCAGCGCCGATGGGCTGCGCGCCTTCACGTCCTGCGAGGAGTCGCACTCCGCTCGGCGTGATCGACACGCGCTCCCGGAAGGCGGTCGCCAATCTCGATCTTCCCGGTGAGGGCGTGCGCCCGATGGGACTGGCGGTGAGCGGCGATGGCCACACGCTCTACGTCTCCGGTGGTCGCAGCAAGACGGTCCATGTCGTCGATCTCGCGGACGGAGCTGCGCGGGTCCGGGCCACCTTCACCGACGCCGGCGAGCGGCCTTGGGGCATCGGCCTGACCCGCGATGGGAAGAAGCTCTATACGGCCAACGGCAAGTCGGGTGACGTCTCGGTCATCGACACCGCTTCCGGCGCGGTGGCGAAGCGGATCGCGGTGGGCGGCTCGCCCTGGGGCGTCGCCGTCCGCTGAGACTACTGGTTCGCGGGGTCCGTTCGGCGTACGTTTGCGCGCATGAAGACTCGCGCAGCAGTGGCGTATCAGTCTGGCAAGCCGCTGGTCGTCGAGGACGTCGAGCTCGATGGGCCGAAAGCCGGCGAGGTTCTGGTCGAGATCAAGGCCACCGGCGTCTGCCACACCGACGAGTTCACGCTCTCCGGGGCCGACCCGGAGGGGCTGTTTCCCACCATCCTCGGTCACGAAGGGGCGGGCGTCGTGGTCGACGTCGGGGCGGGGGTCACCAGCGTCCAGAAGGGCGACCACGTCATCCCGCTCTACACGCCCGAGTGCCGGGCGTGCAAGTCGTGCCTCAGCCGCAAGACGAACCTGTGCACCGCCATCCGGGCCACGCAGGGAAAGGGGCTGATGCCCGACGGGACCAGCCGCTTCTCGATGGGCAAGACGATGGTCCATCACTACATGGGCTGCTCGACGTTCGCGCAGCACACCGTCTTGCCGGAGATCGCGCTGGCCAAGATCCGGTCGGACGCGCCGTTCGACAAGGTCTGCTACATCGGCTGCGGCGTCACCACGGGCCTGGGCGCGGTGTTCTGGACCGCCAAGGTCACGCCGGGCTCGAACGCGGTCGTGTTCGGCCTCGGCGGCATCGGGCTCAACGTCGTCCAGGGCGCTGCGCCTGGCCGGCGCCGACAAGATCATCGGCGTCGACCTCAACCCGGCGCGCGAGGCCCTCGCGCGCAAGTTCGGACTCACGCACTTCGTGAATCCGAAAGAGGTCGAGGGCGATCTGGTCCCCTACCTCGTCGAGCTCACGGGCGGCGGCGCCGACTACAGCTTCGAGTGCGTCGGCAACGTCGACCTCATGCGCCAGGCGCTCGAGTGCTGCCACCGGGGCTGGGGCGAGTCGATCATCATCGGCGTGGCCGGATCCGGGCAGGAGATCCGCACGCGGCCCTTCCAGCTGGTGACCGGCCGGGTGTGGCGGGGGACCGCGTTCGGCGGCGCGCGCGGGCGCACCGACGTGCCGAGGATCGTCGACTGGTACATGAACGGCAAGATCGACATCGACAGCCTCATCACCCACAAGCTGCCGCTCGCGCGCATCAACGAGGCCTTCGACCTCATGCACGCCGGCAAGTCGATCCGCTCGGTCGTCGAGTTCTCGTGACCGCCGCGCTCGAGACGCTGTCGGAGCAGCGCTGCTTCGGCGGCGTGCAGGGCTTCTACCGCCACCACTCGGCCGCCGTGGGCGGACCGATGCGCTTCGCGGTCTTCGTACCCCGAAGAGGTGCGCTCGCCGCGCCCGGCCCTCTACTACCTGGCCGGGCTGACCTGCACCGAGGAGACCTTCGTGACCAAGGCGGGCGCCCAGCGGACCGCGGCGGCGCTCGGGCTGGTGCTGGTCACGTGCGACACCAGCCCGAGGGAGGCGCGCTATCCCGGCGACGACGCGAGCTGGGACTTCGGCCTCGGCGCCGGCTTCTACGTCGACGCGACCCAGGAGCCGTGGCGGCAGTCCTATCGGATGGACACCTACGTGACGCGCGAGCTGCCGGCTGTGGTCGAGGCGAACTTCCCGGTCGCGGCGGGCGAGCGCGGCATCTTCGGCCATTCGATGGGCGGCCACGGCGCGCTCGCGCTGGCGCTGCGCAACCCGGATGCGTATCGAAGCGTCTCGGCCTTCGCGCCGGTCGTCGCCCCGTCGGTGGTGCCATGGGGCGAGAAGGCATTCGCCAACTACCTGGGCCCCGACCGCGCGGCCTGGTCAGCCTACGACGCCTGCGACCTCGTCCGCGCCCGCCCGCTGCCCTTCCACCTGCTCGTGGACATCGGCACCGCGGACAAGTTCCTGGAGGTGCAGCTCCGCCCCGAGCTGTTCGAGCGCGCGTGCGCCGAAGCCGGCCAGAAGCTCGAGCTCCGCCGCCACCCCGGCTACGACCACAGCTACTACTTCATCGCGACGTTCGTGGAAGACCACCTCACCCACCACGCGAGGGCCCTCGGCCTTCGGGGCGCGTGACCGCCAGGACGCCGTTCGGGCGCCCTGGCAGCTCGCGGAGGGTGCCCGCTACTCCTTGAGGACGCCCGAAGCCTTCGCCGTGAACGTCGCGATGTAGTCCATCAGTCCCGGCGACAGGCAGTCGTAGGGCGGCAGGTTCAGCTGCTGCAGGCGGGCGCGCACGCCGTCCATCTTGTCGGGGCGGGCCCCCGCCTCGATGATCGACGAGACGAAGGCGGCGAATGTCGGCTCCGTCCAGCCCTGCTCCTTCGACAGCTCGGTGTGGATGAAGACCAGGCCGGTGAAGGGATGATTCGGCCGCTCGACCGGCCCGTACATGTGGACGCCGCAGCCGGTACAGGCGTGGCGCAGGATGAGCGCGCTCGAGTTGACGACCTTGAGCTTGTCGCCGTTCTTGGTCACCTCGACCTTGTCGCGCGGGACCACGGACACCATCGAGAACAGCGCCCCTTTGGGCTTCCAGCACTTCGTGCACCCGCACACATGGTTGTGCGCACAGTCCGCCGAGATCTGGACCTCGACCTGATTGTTGGCGCACTGACAGCGAAGCACCGCGCCCGCAAAGCCCTTCGTGCCCGCCTTGACGCCACCATCTACCGCCGGATGAATCGCGATGTCAGCCATGTCGGCCCCCGTTTCTTGTAGCCAATCTCCGACCGAGATTGCACCGCAGTGAGTCATCTGGCAAGCGCGGCCTTTGCGGCGACGAACCGCTGTGCTTCCACGGCTATCGATCGGGGCACCGCGCCCCGTCTCGTCGGTGACATCGCCGCGCTCCGCGTCCCCCCGACGCAGCCGGGCTGATCTTGCGGTACGGTCGCGGCGTGTCCGACAGGAGGAAATGAGATGCCCGAGCACAGGATCGGAACCCGCAAGGAATGGCAGGCCGCCCGGGACGACCTCGCCAAGCTGGAGGCCGAGCAGGCCAAGCGGAACGAGGAGATCAAGCGAAAGCGTCTCGAGCTGCCCTGGGTCCGGATCGAGAAGGAGTACGAGCTCGCCACCGAGGACGGCGTGAAGACCCTCGCCGAGCTCTTCGACGGGCGGTCGCAGCTGCTCGCTTACAACATCATGTTCGGCCCTGACTACACGCTCGGCGCGTGCCCGGGCTGCACGAGCCTGGCAGACGGGCTCGACGGCACGCTCGTTCACCTGAACCACCGCGACGTGACGCTGATCTGTTTCTCGCGGGCGCCGATCGAACGGCTGACCGCCTACAAGCGACGAATGGGCTGGTCGTTTCCGTACGTCTCCACCTACAAGAGCGACTTTGCGCTCGACTTCAATCTCGTGATGACCGAGGAACAGGCGCAGCGGACTCCCGAGGTCAAGGAGATGATCGACCATCCGCCCGGCTGGCTCGAGGATTGGTCACGCCAGGTTGGAGCCGAGCTGAAGGACGGGTTGCGCGAGAATCCGAGCTGGATTGCCTTTGCGCGCGAGGACGGTGCCGTCTACCACACGTACACCGTGTCGGCGCCCGACCCGTTCGTCGCGCCGTACTTCGGCTTCCTGCTCGACCGGACGCCCAGAGGTCAACCGGCCGAACCCCGCTCCTGGCGGAAGGACGAGTATCCGGACTGAGGGGGACAACGGCCCGACGCCCTGTCGGTGATCGAGTCAGCGGGACAGTGGAACCGAGCCGCCCGGGTCATTCTGGCGGTGTGTCGGTCGGTCGTGGGCGCCCGCTGCGTGATGGCGCGGATGAACAGGAACAGGGGACATCGCATCATCCGCTGGTAGAGGGCGGGGTCGTCGGCGAAGGCCTCACGATCGGGGATCGGCTCCGCGATGCGCTCGATGAGGAAACCGGCGTCGGCGAGCGCGTCGCCGATGGCGCTCAAGGGACGATGGTAGAAGCGGACCTGGAAGTCGCGGCCGGCCTTGCGCCAGGTATCGGTGAGCAGCGTCGTCTCGAAATAGGGTGCCGGAGGGTCGGCGATCTCGACGTCCTGGACGGGATGATGGGTGGAGATGAGCAGCGCGCCCCCGGGTCGCAAGACGCGGCGGAGCTCACGCAGCGGCGGGCCCCAGTCGCGCAGGTAGTGGAGCACGAGCGACGCCGTGACCAGATCGAACGAGGCATCGGGCAGAAACTCCAGCGGCTCGGCCAGGTCGGCCACGTGGAATCGCGCCCGATCCCCGAGGCGCTGCCGGGCCCGCGCAACGAGCCGCCTCGTTGACGTCGACGCCGACGACCGACGCGCCCCGCTCCACCATCTGCTCCGACAGCGCCCCCGCCGCACAGCCCACGTCGAGCACGCGCCGGCCACCCAGCTCGCCAGCCATGTGCAGCATGGCCGGTCGCTCGTACGAGCAGTTCACCGGGTGGCGGTCGGCATCGTCGGCGTAGACGTCCGCCATCTGATCGTAGTCGTCGACGGGCTCGCTGACCATCGGTCGTCATCGATGAAGCATGCCCTACCCGTCGAGCCCTCTGTCCGCGTCCCGTCTCTGGCCCGCGTGCTGGCGGCGCAGGTGGCGGCTCAGAGAGGGCTCGAGAAGTAGACGGCGAACCGGCACACGGTCGCGAAGCCAAGCCTCTCGAGGATCGGCGCCGCGCTGGCCTCGCGCGCATGGCAGGTGGCGAGCTCGATGCCGCGGGCGCGCGCGTCGGCGAGCCGGGCGCGGGCCAGCGCGCGGTAGACGCCGCGGCCGCGGAAGCGCGGCAGCACCACCGCGCCGATCAGGTGCGCCGAGCGCGAGAATGCGACGTAGTTCGCGGCGCCGGCCGCCTCTCCGCCGCAGCGCGCGAGGAAAAGGCGGTGGCGGCGCCCGGGCAGCGCGAGCAGCAGCTCGTTGGCGCGCTGGAGCGGCGCAGGATCGCGGCCCCAGCCCTCGGCCATCACGCGCGTGAAGGCGGCGGCACCGGCGGCGTCGTCGATCTCGTCGACGCCGATGGCGTTTTCCGACGGCTCGGCCGCTCCGTCGCCATCGGCGGACTGGTCCGACTCCGTGGTGGCACGGGCCATGCCGCGGCCCCATTCCTCGAAGAGGCCGCGCCGCACGAGGCGAGCGCCCAGATCGGCCGGCGCGCTGCCGGGCGGCACCGCCCACCGGAACGCGATCCCGAGCGCGCGGTACTCGGCGATCGTCGCGTCGATGACCGCGTCGGCCTCGTCGTCGGCGAGCGCCGAGAACATCACCTCGTTGAGCCCGCCGGTCCGGAACGAAGGCGTGATGATCTGGACCCAGCCGGGCCGCTCGATCCGCCGCAGATCGGGCACCGGTAGCGACGCCGAGCGCGGCGTGACGAGGACCTCCTCCAGGATCGCCTCGGCGGACCACGCCGGCAGCGCCGTCATGGCTTCCCGGCCGCGAGCTCGAGGCGCCGATATGGACCGCGCGTCCGCACCCAGAGGGAATGTGCCATCGCCGGAGCATGACATCGATCCGCGCGCACAGGTCGCGCGCACGATCCGTCTCACCGGCTGGTCGACCACGAAGCGGCGGGGCGTCATCACGGGCGGCGAGCTACAGCGACCGAACGCCGTCTCCGCGCCGTCTCCCTCGCGATCCGCGACCTTGGGTCGATGATGGCGCCACCTGTCGCAATGCCGCCCGTCTTGCGCCCGGATCCGAGCGGGCGCGCCCGCCCTTGGCGCTCCACGTGCAATGGGTTCTCCAGCGCTGGCCAGGGGGGCCAGTGCAGCACGCCCATGGGGCAAACAAGCGGCCGGCGGGAGTCGGCCACTCGAGGAGGAAGAGCCATGAAGAAGAAGAACGCCCGTATCGCGCTCAAGGACATGCCCGAGATCCGCCAGCGTCTCGGCGAGCGCGAGCTGTCCGTGGCCGAGCTGAAGACGGTCGCCGGCGGCTATGCCACTCAGGGCGGCACCTGCACCTTCTGCGACGACTGCGACCAGTAGCTGTTCGCTCGGGGGGGTGGGCACCGGGCCAGACCGGCTCGCGCCATGACTGACCGGGCCCAGCCCCCGCGACGACCTGCCGCATCGGTGGAGAGGAACGCGAGGAGACGAGATGATCCTGATACTCACCGAGCCGGACGATCTGCACGCCAACCGGGTCGAGGCCGCGCTGCGCCGCCGGCGCGCGCGCTTCGTCCGCTTCGACTTCGCCGAGTACCCGGCGGAGGCCCGCCTGTCGATCGAGCTCGCCGGCGGACGCAAGCGCGTCCTCCTGACCCGAGGCGGCAACACCGTCGATCTCGCCGAGTGCTCGGCCGGGTGGTTGCGCCGCCCGGGCAAGCCGCGCACGCGGGGCCGCATCGCGAACCCCACCCTGGCCAGCTACGCCGAGGACGAATGCATGCAGGTCATGCAGGACACCTGGAACACGCTCGACGTCGCCTGGCTCCCGGGTCCCATGCACGCCATCCGCCGCGCCGACTGCAAGCAGCTCCAGCTCGGCCTCGCGATGGAGCTCGGGATGGAGATCCCGCCGACGCTCATCACCGACGATCCGGACCGCTTCCTCGAGTTCTATCGCCAGCACGACGGCAACCTGATCGACAAGCTGCCGAGCATCGTGATGCCCGCGAGCCTGCGCGCCGGACGCGAGCTCATGCGCTACACCCAGACCGTGAGCACCCGCGACGTCGGATATGCCCGGCGCTTGCGGCACAGCCCGATGCTGTTCCAGGCCAACGTGGCCAAGAAGTTCGAGCTCCGCATCACGGTGGTCGGGCCGAACGTGCTCGCTGCCGAGATCCACTCGCAATCGACAAAGCGCACGACGGTCGACTGGCGTCACTACGACTGGGGTCACACCCCCTATCGGCCGCACCGCCTGCCCGACAGCGTCCAGCGCGCCTGCCTGGCGATGGTCGAGCGCCTCGGCCTGCGGTTCGGCGCCATCGACATGATCGTCACGCCCGACGGTCGCTACGTCTTCCTGGAGATCAACCCGAACGGACAGTGGATGTGGATCGAGGACGAGACCGGACTGCCGATCTGCGACGCCATCTGCGACACGCTCATGGATCCGTCGGGCCCCGCTCGCGTCCCGTTCGTCAAGCCCGCATGCGAAATACAGGAGATCGCACAATGAGCGATGCCCACTCTCCGCCAGTGATCGGCGACGTGCTCGCCTTGCTGGTGGCGCTGCGCGAAGAGCGCGTTGACACCGATGACGCTCTGTCCCGGCTCTCGGTCCTCCAGCAGCGCCACCCGCACTGCTGGCTCAACATCGTCTGGGAGAGAGAGACGCTGGGAGAGACTCTCCACTACGACATCCTGGTCGGGACCGAGCGCGGCACGTACTCGTTCAGCTACTGTGCCGACGAGGAGACGCCGTGGGCGGTCCGCGGGACCCAGCGGATCAACGAGTCGCTGGTCGTGCGAGTCAACGACGACCCCGTGTACATCCATCAGGCCATCACCAGCCTGGACCACGCCTGGCAGACACTGCACATCGGCCGGCACCTCATCGACACGAGCCTCATCGCCCGCGAGCTGACCCTGAACCCGATCGACGTCACCGACGACGAGCTGGCCGAAGCGCTGACCAGGTTCCGCCGGCGCCGGAGACTCTTCTCGGTGGCCCAGGTGGAGCGCTGGCTGCGCGACCACGGCACCTCGCAGGTCCAGCTCGAGGCTCACCTGCGCGACGAGGTCGCGCGCGACGGCCTGCGCCGGAGGGTCGCCGCCGGACGCGAGACCGCCTACTTCCGCGACCATCGCGCGGCCTTCGATCGCGCCCAGGTGGCCCGCATCCATGTCGCCCAGCACGAACCGGCCGCGCGCTTGTACGAGCGACTGCGCCGCGAGCCGGCCATGTTCCTCCAGGCGGCGCAGGAGCGGTTCCTCGCCGATCAGGTCGAGGACTCTCTGTTCGTCACCATCCTGCGCCGCGATCTCTCCCCCGAGCAGGCCACGTCCATGTTCGCCGCAGAGCCCGGCCACGTGATCGCACCGTTCCCCAGCCGCGACGGCTTCGAGCTCGTGCAGGTCCTGCGCCTCCTGCCGGCGGAGCTCGACGCCGCCACCAGCGCGCAGATCCGGGACATCCTGTTCGAGGAATGGCTCGAGGAGAAGCGGCGCACCGCCCGGGTAGAGTGGTTCTGGGGAGCGGCAGAAGCCGCCGAGCTGCCCGCCATCGCCCTCTGATCGCCCGCCGATCAAGTTCCATCGCGGAGACGAGACGGTCGAAGAGCAGATGCGGGCCGCCTGCGCCTGGGCGGTCGCGCAACACGACCCGGTACGCGGCCGCGCCATCGCCAACGAGTTGCTCGCGAGTCCCGGCCCCTCCAGCCTCGCCGACGGGGTCGCCCGCCGCGGGCGGCCCGCTCGCCGCTCTTGCCCCGGGTGGCGATCCAGACCGCGATCGCACCGCGGACAGCATCGGCCTGCCGGGCCCCTGGACGGAGCGCCTCAGGTCCAGGTCCGTGCCGCGTCGATGTACTCGCGCAAGCGTCGCCGAACGGTCTGCTCGTCGAGGCCAAAGTCGCCCAGCTCGTAACGGTGCTCGCCGGCCTTCTCGGCGGCGGCCACCGCCAACCACTGCTTGGCCTGTGCCTGCATGTCGTCGTCGAACGCGAGCCCGAGGTGCGCGTAGATGTCGTGCAGAACGGAGATCGTATCGCGCGTGAGACGATCGTAGTGAACGTCGCAGAAATACCTGGCGGGCAGGCTCGATCGGGCCCGCATGAACCGCTTGGTCATTTGATCGACGAGGTCGAGCGTTTCCTCGCCGATCTTCTTCGGATCGACCGTCCGGTAGGAAATCGAGCGGACGGCCGTCACGAGGCTCGCGAGAGACCCGACGGCGCTGACCGGATCCCGATGCGTGTAGATGATCTTCGCGTCCGGGAACGCGCGCACGAAGCCATCGACGAAGGGGGAGTGGGCGGGTGCCTTGAGAACCCAGCGCCGTGGCGGATAGTGGATCTGCAGCAGTTGCAGCTGGTGCCGATAGAACTCGTAGGACGCGTCGACGGTGTCCGGCGGCGCGGACCAGAGCCACTGCTCGTACTCGGGCCGCGCGACAAAGAGCGCCAGATTGATGCACGTGAAGCTGCGCTCCAGCAACGGATAGCATTCGTCTGCGAGCTTGGCGGACTTGGTGTGAATCACCTTGGCGCGGGGCGCCAGGTGATACATGAGCTTCAAGGTCCGATCGGTTTTCTTTACCCTCGGGTCGGTGTCGGCACTGTCCGGGCGTGGTGGCGGTGCTGGCTCCTCGGTCTCCCAGGACAGCGGCGCACGCAAGCGCGGATCACGCGCAAGGACGTGGTGCAGAAATGTCGTCCCGGTGCGCGCCAACCCCGCGATGAGGACGGGAGACGTCACCGGTTGTTCCGTGATGTGCGGCTGCTCCGAGAGGCACTTGACCACCTGGAGGCGCTGCACGAGGCGGTTGACGAGGCTGTCATGGAAGAGCTTGCGGCCAAGCGGATGGGGAAGATCGTCCTCGCCGTACGGCTTGACGAGGAGCTCGAGACCCTCTCGAAAGCTGGCCGGCCCCCAGTCGGAGAACTTCGCCCGTCGCTCCGCGAGCCGGAGCATCTCATCGACGCTCGCCGTCTTGACAGGGAAGAGCCCGGCCACGCCGTTGTACGCTCGGACCCACAAGCGACGACGGTGAGCGGTCTGCGTGAGGTCTTCCGTCACATCGCGTGCATCACTCATGATCATTCCTGATCCGCCTCCGACCCTGGCCCCCCCTCGGTGTCGCGCGAACGCCGTCTCCTACAAAGCGGGCCCCTCCGGCCTGCACGACCTCAAGGCGACCGGCTTCGACGCCGGCCTGCTCGAGACGGTGCCGGCGTTTCAGCGGGAGCGCCCGGGGCCCGCCGACGACGGTGAGCTCGGGCCGAATAGCTACCGGTGCTGGCTCGACGAGCGCTTGGAGGTCGGGCTGGCGGGCCTGGCACCGGTTGACCTCGATCGCTCGAGTCCTCACCTTTCCCCCCTTCCCTTCCACGACGATTCTAGCAGGCGATGTGAGCGGGCACCGGGTGGCTTCGGACGATCTCGCTCGTTGCGCTGGTCGTCCGGCAGGCATCGATAAAGTCGGAGCGGTTCTTCGACTATCCAGCGACGAGATGGCGCATACAAGGTTGCCGTCTCTTCAACCGGCTGCGAGTTGCCGCATTGATCATGTGCATCTCGGAGTCCTGTGGCGCCGACGACGATCCGGTCAGGGCGCGAGGCGATCGAAGAATCCGAGCGCCACGCGCGTTGCGTTGGCGATCGCGACCGGGCCCAGCTCGTTGACATCCTGGTGGCTGTCTCCGCTCGACACCACATCCGAGACCGCGCGGAACGCGATGAAGGGTATCTGGTTCGCGCTCGCGACCTCGGCGACCGCCGAGGTCTCCATGTCCACGACCCGCGCGGCGTGCGCCCGCCACAGCTCCCGGCCGTGTGCAGGGTCGGCAATGAATCGCGAGCCGCTCACACCGTGCCCGCCTTGCCGCACCTGGGGACGATCGGCACACGGCGGGCGGCGGGCGCACGCGTCGAGCTCGGCAGTGCGCGGGACCAAGGCGGCGAGGCGCTCGCTCACCGGGTACCACGTCGGTCGACCCGCGTCGTGTCGTGCCCACGCCCCCGGGACGACGACGTCGCCGACACCGACACCCGGGTCGATTCCGCCCGCGATGCCGACGAACACGATCGCCGAGACCGACCACGCCGCGATCGCGTCCCGCGTCGCCTCGCGCGCACGGTCCACCCCGACGCCGGTGAGCGCGAGGATCACGCGGTTCCCCTCGATCACGCCGACGTGGTAGACGCGACCATCGCGTCGAACCTCTTCGGTCACGTGCGCCACGTCGAGCAGCGGGGCAAGCTCGTCGGGAAACGCCGACAAGACCAGCACGTGGCTCTCGCCCAGCACGTGGCTCTCGGGCCGCCGGCACGCCACCAGGGCGAGGCAGGCGATCAACACCAGCCGACCCGCTGTCCTGTGCACGATCACGCCACGCTCATCCGGAGATCGGGCGCAATGATACCGGCTAACCGAGCTTGCCGCAGGCCGCGCAGATCACACGGGCACGTCCGAGGATCGGCTGGCTCACGAGCAACGTCAACGGCGGCCTGCTCGTGGGGGCGCCATGACTCTCTCGCGCGCCAGGGCGATCTTCTCGCGCAGTCGCCCGATCACGTCGCGCGGAAGGATCCGGCCGAGGAGGTCAGCCCCTCCTGCAACGCTTCGCATGTCGACGCGTCCGAGGTGCTCCTGGAGCTCGAGCGCGGCAAGGTGGACCACGTAGACGTCATCGAGCAGCCCAAGCAGGGGCTTTCCTTCGTGGCTCGGAATCAAGTTGTTGTCATCGAGCACGTAGCTGAGCACGACCAGGAACAGCTCGCGCGCGTGCGGTGGCGCATCAGGATCCGCGAGAGCGCGCTCCATCGAAACGAACAGTCCAGGCATGGCCTCGAGTGTCTGCTCGATGTGTTCCGCCGAGTCTTCATCGACGGCCAGCGCCTCCAGCAGCCCCCGCAGCTCCTCCTCGGACTCAGGCTCATCCAGGACCGACTGCACGCCCCTCTCGAGCAGACCCGTGATCGACACGACCGCCCCCTCTTGTATGAGCCGACTGCCCTGACCGTATCATGGCAGCGCCTTGGACAGGATCGGCACCGTGAGCGGGACCAGTTGACGCGCGGCTTCGTGGGGTGGCGTCATGCTCGGCGCATGGCCGCTGCCAACTTGTCGCCGGACAGGAAGATCTGCTCGCCAGCACGGGCAACACGCCTCGAGCTCGTCTAGTACGAGCCCAAGACCTGCCCCTGCGTCGAGCCCCGATCAGGATGCGTTCGATCGCTGCAAGGAGAGATCAGAGCGCTCCTGACGCCTGAATGATCAAACACGTATCGCTCGTCAGACCCCTGCTATAAAACGTTTCCATGATCCTCGAGTCCGGACTCGAAGTGGCCTCTCTCGTCCGGAGTATTCGGGCGGCTCACGGGCTCACGCAGGAGGGACTGGCGCGCCAGCTAGGGGTGACGTTCGCCACCGTGAATGGGTGGGAAAACGGGCGGCACCAACCCATCCCGGCGCTGGAGCAGAAACTGTTGGAGCTGGCGCGCAAGGAACCGGATGCTCCACTCGTCCACGCGATGGCCGACCGTCCACCAGAGAGTCCATCGAGCCCCACGCCGGAGGACCACGAGTCCAACTGGAGAAGCACGTGCAGCAGCTTCGGGCTGGCCGTTTCAGGCACGCGAGAGGCGCGATCTCTATCACCGCCCGCGTGAGTTTCCTCCGGAGGTCCAGCGCTGGCGCACTCGCATGGTGCGGAGAGCCATGGAGGATCGCGCGCTGTTCCCCCGCTCACATCGTGTGGCTACATCCGCCGAGGATGATGCGTCGGCAGTCGAGCAGGTACGCTCGCTGGTCAACGATGGGATCAGCTTCCTTCGCGAGATTGCGAGGATGATGGCTGTCCTTCACGGAACGCCTGATCTCGGAAACAAGAAGGACCCGGTCGACGAGCTCGTCTACATCATCCTCTCGCGGAAGACGCGCGAGGATGCCTATCAGGAAGCGTTCGCCGCGCTGAAGTCGCGGTTCCCCAGCTGGGACGATCTCCTCGATGCGGACCGCACGGAGATCGAGAAGCTGCTGCGACCGAGCGGTCTTGGCGAGAAGAAGACGATCAGTCTTCTCGGCGCACTCGGCAAGCTGAGGGAGCTGTTCGGAAGCTGCACGCTGGAACCGGCCAGAAGCCTGTCCGATGAGGACCTGGAAGCGCTGCTTTGCTCACTGCCTGAGCTACACCGGAAGAGCGCCTATTGCATCATGATGTACGCCTTCGGGCGATCTGTGCTTCCCGTCGATACGCATGTCGGCCGGACACTGGCGCGTATCGGGCCATACCGCGAGCTCGGCCTCGAGCTCCGGGGCCTTGGTCACAAGCAGCTCCAGGCGATCCTGGCCGACCTGGTGCCTCCCAATCTACGGTACTCCCTGCACGTCAACCTCGTGACGCACGGGCGAGAGGTATGCCGCGCGGTCAAGCCTCTGTGTGAAGAATGCCCCGTGCGGAGCTTCTGCCGTGACTACCGTGAACGAGAAGCTAAGCGCATCGAATCCGAGGAGCGGCCTCGGGTAGTCGACCTGTTCTCGGGCGCGGGCGGCCTCTCCGAAGGCTTTCATCGGGCCGGCTTCGAGGTCGCCGCCGCCGTAGACATGGACCCGGTGGCACTTCGCACCTACTGGCTGAATCATGCCTCGGTGCGCGACGAGCGGATCCTGTGCAAGGACATCCGCGAACTCGACGAGAAGGACATCCGCCGCGTGGCTGGCCGTCGCCGCATCGATGTTCTGATCGGTGCACCGCCATGCCAGGGCTTCTCGTCTGTAGGCCACAGATCGAAACGTTCTCGTACCGGCTACAAGGTCACCGATGACCAGCGCAACTACCTCTCTGACCACATGGTCCGGTTTGCCCTGGCACTCCGACCACGCCTCTTCCTCCTGGAGAACGTTCCTGGAATGCGATCTGCGAGGGACGGTTCCTCGTCATTCCTGGAGGGCGCGGCCAGGAAGCTGACCAGAGCCGGTTTTCGTACCACCACGTGGAAGCTGAATTCCGCGGCCTTTGGGGTCGCCCAGGATCGACAGCGCGTGTTCCTCGTCGCGTCGCGAGACATCCCGCTCCCGGCCGCCCCGACTGCGCACTACAAGGACCACTCGGCGCGAACTCACGATCCGGATGCGCTGCCTGCGGTGACCTTCGATGAGGCCACCTTCGACCTTCCAGCACGCGCAGCCGACGACGGAGCAACCATCGATCGCTGGTCAAGAAGGACCGTCCAGGATGACCCGTCCAGTCGCCGCTATCTCCTTCGCCGCGGCCTGGTGCGGAACAATCCACTGCTCTTCAACCACACGGTGCGCTACCACAACGATCGAGACCTGGAACTGTACGCGCTTCTGCAGCCCGGCGAGGACAGCGTTCATGCGCTGGAGCGCTATGGCCGCTCCGATCTCATGCGATATCGGAGCGACGTCTTTGACGACAAGTACGCGAGGCTGCGCGGAGACAGGCCCTGCAAGACGATCGTTTCTCACCTGGCCAAGGACGGAAACGGATACATCCACCCCTCACAAGTAAGGTCGATCAGCATCCGCGAGGCTGCAAGGGTCCAGTCCTTCCATGACGAGTACATCTTCTGCGGTGCGCCCACCGATCAATGGGTCCAGCTGGGGAACGCTGTGCCTCCGGTTCTGAGCGAGGCGATCGGACGCAGCTTTCTCGCGTCCCTCGAAGCGGGAAAGGCACGGCGATGAACACGCAGGAGTCCGTCCGCTCGGGATTCGCTCCGTTCGTCCCACGTGCTCGGTTGCTTCGCCTCATCGGGGCCGAGCTCATCAGCGATGACGTCGTCGCCGTGACGGAGCTCGTCAAGAACGCTCACGACGCGGACGCAACAGTGGTCTCGATCCAGTTCGCCAACGTCACCGGTGGAGAAGGCGAGATCATCGTCCGGGACGACGGGCACGGCATGGACCTCGATACGCTGCTCACCCGCTGGATGCAGCCAGCCAGCAGCGCGAAGGGACGCCAGGCGACGCGCTTCACCGCCGGAGGACGGCGGGTCCTGGGAGAGAAGGGCGTCGGGCGCTTTGCTACCGACAAGCTTGCAGCACGGCTCGAGCTCGTCTCGCGCGAAAGAGAGCAGCCGACCGAAGTACACGCCAGCTTCGACTGGGACGAGTTCGACTCGGACGACCGCATGCTCTCGGACGTGCGCAACCGGTGGGAAGTCCGAGCCGCCGACTGGCTGGACTCGCACGGGACGATGCTGCGCTTGAGCAGCTTGCGCTCGATGTGGACCGAACGCATGTTCCGGCGTCTCTGCACGCGCCTGGCTCGGCTCATTTCACCTTTCGAAGCGGGCAACGGATTCCGCATCGTCATCGAGTCCGACGAGTTTCCGCAGTACTCGGGAGAGGTGGGAGGCGCCTATCTTGACGTTGCGCCCTATCGTCTCGAGGGCGACTTCGACGGCGTGGACGCTGTCTCACTCAAGATCAATCAGGGCCGTGCGGTGCGGCATGTACTGCCCGCGCAGGACCGCCCGTCGTGCGGCCCGGTCAAGGTCCGCTTGTTTGCCTTCGATCTCGGAGACCGAAGCGCTGGCAAGGCTAGGCCCGCGAACAGACGTGCGAGCCTGGCTCCGAGAATGGTCGGGCGTGAGTGTCTACCGCGATGGGTTCCGCGTCTGGCCCTACGGTGAACCCCACGACGACTGGTTGAGACTCGATCAGCGCCGTGTGAACAACCCCGTGGTTCGCCTCAGCAACAACCAGGTCGTGGGCTTCGTCGAGATCTCCGGTGACGCCAACCCTGCCCTTCGCGACCAGACCAACCGCGAAGGATTGATCCACAACGACGCCTTCGCGGATCTCCAGCGCTTCATTCTGTTCGCGATGCAGCTTCTGGAGGCGGAGAGGCAGACTCTTCGCCACCCCCAGTCTCGAAGTCGTGACGGAGTCAGGACATCAGGCGCGGTCGACCCGAGAAGCCGCAACGCTTCCGGATCAACTCGAGGCACTTGCGAAGAAGATCGGTGGAGCCGTGGCCGATGATCTTCGCCGTGCTGCGGCGCGCGCTCGTGTGGCCGCGAACACGGAGGCACAGTCGCGTCGGCGAATGCTGGAGGGATATACCGGAGCTGGCCGCGACAGGACAGACAGCTGCGCTGGTCGGCCGCAGCGTGGCCGCCTGCCTCCAGCATGTCCAGACAGCCTGCGCGACTCTCAGGAGCTCCTTCGGTCAGAAGAACATGAAGGACATCATCCGTGCAGGCACCGCGCTGACTCAGCTCGAGGCCACGGTCCAACCTCGCGTCCGCGCAGCTTCAGTCGGTAACTGCGATTCAGGCGGGCCCTGCGAAGCGACGGAGGGGTCTGGACGTCCCGTCCGAGTTGCGTCGCTTCGGAGAACTGAGTCGCGCCTTGCTGGATGAGCACGATGCATCATTCGAGATCGACGCGCCCCGCGGTGCCGTAATGCGAACCGAGATGCGACCTGAGCTGTTCAGCGCCGTCGCAAGCAGTCTCATGATGAATGCACTCGAATGGCGTCACCCCAAGCGTGAACTCGTCATCACGGCCACCGTGCGTTATGCGGCAACGCACTGGAGCTCGTCGTTCAGGACAACGGGCGCGGAGTTACTCCGGGCTTGGAAGGGGCTATTTTCGAGCCGATGGTGTCGGGTCGCGATGATGGTGCAGGGATGGGTTTGACGATCGCACGCAGTGTCCTCGAGACACACGGCGGGTCGGTCTCGCTGGTGACGGACCGACGGCGAAGAGGCGCCACCTTCAAGGTGCTACTCCCCCGCAAGAAGGCGCGCGCCACGATCTTCCATCCGGAGCTCACTCGTCCTGAGCATCTGCCGGGGTTCAGGAGGTACGGAGGGCGAACGGAGCCAAGCAGGGGCTCTCCGACCGAAATCGCGCCTCTCCGAGGTCACCGGCACCACCGCCGGTAATTTGATGCATCGGCGGCGTGAGCTGGCGTAATATTACTGACGGGGGATGAGGGACGTGGCGGACTTGTGTGCCGTGGGGCTCGACACTGTCGAAGCGCCTCGAGGCGAGACCAACGCGCTAGCACTGCGCGTCGGCTACAAGCTGTTGGGGCCGGGACCGCGTTGTGTCCGTACCTCCGGCGACACACGAACGAAACCCGTGCGTCGGTTCCTCTATACGCAAGTCGAGTTTCGGCACTCAAGCCGCGGGCTAGGGAGCGTTTCAGGCTCCTGCGATGAACTGGGGATAGGGGGAGGGCGCTTGGCCGAGGACTATGATCTCGCCGAGCCACATGCATCATCGTTGATCGAAGCGCTGCGAGCGGTGGGCTACACACTGCCGACCGCAATCGCGGACCTCATTGACAACAGCATCACGGCGCACGCGTCGAACGTGCGCGTGCATTTTCATTGGGCGGGCGAGCGTTCGGCCATCGCTCTCTTCGACGATGGCCGCGGCATGGATGAGCAGGAGCTCATAGAAGCCATGCGACCAGGCACGCGGAATCCACTCGAGAAGCGCGACGCCGATGATCTCGGCCGCTTTGGACTGGGACTGAAGACGGCGTCCTTTTCGCAGTGCCGGAGCTGACCGTGGCCTCGAAGGCCAAGGGAAGGAAGGTGGTCCTCCGACGCTGGGACCTTGACTACGTCGGTCTGACCGGAGAATGGCGCCTCCTGCGCCAGCCGTCAGAGACCAGTCCCGACCTTCTCGCACAGCTGCATGCCCTCTCGCACGGTACCGTTGTCATCTGGGAAAAGCTCGATCGGATCGTCTGAACGATGCCGGCCCGGGTGACACAGCAGCACAAGACAGATTCTTGCAGGCCGCGCAGAAGGTGGAAACGCACTTGGCCATGGTCTTCCACCAGTTCATCGGGGGACCTCGCCCTCGCCTGCAAATCTACGTCAATGGCTCGGACGAAAGAAGCCGGCTTCGCGCATGGGATCCATTCCTCGAGAAACACCTCGCGACCTTCACCCCCTCCGACGCCGAAACGATCCGATTTTCGGCCGGCAACATCACCGCTAAGGGCTTTGTCTTGCCCCATAAGGACAAGCTTGCGGAGCAGGAGTACGTCGCGGCCGCCGGCCCCTCAGGCTGGAATGCACAGCAAGGTTTCTATGTCTACCGGAATAAGCGCTTGCTTGTTCCGGGGGGATGGCTCGATCTCGGCTACACCAACGACGAGCACTACGAGCTAGCGCGGATCAGGGTCGAGATACCCAACTCGTCGGATCAGGCCTGGGCCATCGACGTCAAGAAATCGCGAGCCCGACCTCCCGCCGCGATTCGACGACGACTGAAGGAGCTCGCCGACATCGTGCGAGGCCAGGCGCGCCAAGTCTTTCTCCACAGAGGCCAGCGCAGCTCGTCCGATGGCGGCGACCCCGTGCGTCGCATCTGGATGACGGAGCGACGGAAGGAGCGGCTCTTCCACCGCATCGATCGTGAGCACCCATTGACGAAGCTCACGCTATCGATGGCGACGACCAAGGCCCACCGATCGCATGTCGAATCGCTCCTGCGGCTTGTCGAAGCGACCGTGCCGATCCAGCAGATCCGGTGTACGCGGCGGAAAAGCCCGGCGCCCATGCTGCACCTTTCGAGCGCGAACCACCAAGCGCACTCCTACCAGTGCTGAGATCGCTCTACGCCGCGCTTCTTGCCGACAACGTGACCCCGGCTTCCGCCATCGAACGACTTTCCAGCATGGAGCCCTTCAACGACTACCCGGAACTGCTCTCCCGGCTTCGAGAGGAGCGACGACAATGAAGGAAGGCGCCAAGGCTATTGCGATCCACCTTGTTCGTACCGTTGCGCCGGATACCCTCACGAGGGAGAGCATTGCGGCGGCCGTCGATCAGGCCTGCGATACCACCATTCAACAGTGCAGGTATCGACCGCGACGCCCTGATCAAGGAGCTGGAGACGCAGTTCACGGTCTGGATCGGCAAGTCCCGGACCTTGGACGACACGACGAATCACCGACCGTGGTTGCCCCAGAGGAGGGCCTCTATCGCGTGGAACTACTGGGAGCGCTACAAGCTCAAGCTCATCAGAGACTGGGCCTCCCCCAGCATCGACAGCCTCGACGAGATCAATGACGAAGTGCTTGCTCGTCTTGAGGACCCACTCCGCGAGGGTGCATGGGACCGCCGCGGCCTGATCGTCGGCCACGTGCAGTCGGGCAAGACGGCAAACTACGTAGGTCTCATCAACAAGGCCGTGGATGCCGGCTACAAGGTCATCGTCGTCTTGGCGGGCATTCACAAGAGCCTCCGAAGTCAGACGCAGATTCGTCTCGATGAGGGCTTTCTCGGTTACGAAAGCCTGCCTTCGACATTCCGGCGCACGGACGGAAGCGAATCGGTGTCGGGCTGGTCAATCCTAGTCTCCGCAATACCGACACCATCACGAATCGACCTCGACGACGGAGACTTCAAGGCAGCGGTCGCGAAACGTTTTCGCATAAACCCGGGCAACAATCCTCTACTGTTCGTCATCAAGAAAAACGTGTCCGTACTCAGGAACCTGCTGGAAGAGTGGGTCAACTTCTGCGGGGAGGCCGATTCGGAACGTGGCTGCCATGTTGTTCGCGGCGTTCCGCTGCTCGTCATCGATGACGAGGCTGATCATGCATCCATCGATACTGGCGAACAAGCATACGACGAGGACGGCAATCCCGACCCTGATCACGATCCAACAAGAATCAACGCTCTTATCCGAAGACTGCTGCATCGCTTCGAAAAGATAGCGTATGTCGGCTATACAGCGACGCCGTTCGCTAACATCTTCATCCACGAGTCTGGTCGCACCACAGAGGAGGGAGATGACCTATTCCCTCGAAGTTTCATCATCAGCCTACCTGCGCCATCCGACTATGCTGGTCCGCTGCGTATCTTCGGGATGGCCGCGAACCCTGACGCGTCCCTCGAGAACATTCCGGCGTTGCCGCTCGTGCAGCGAATCGACGACCACGAACGCCCAGACGACAGCGATGGCAGCGACGAGTCGTCCGGCTGGATGCCCGACAAGCACAAGCAATATCACGTGCCCCTACACGAGGGGCATGACCGCATTAGCCCGTTACGTACCGAGCGCTCCTGTCGTTCATCGTCTCATGCGGGGTGCGACGCGCACGCGGACAGATCCATGTGCACAATTCGATGCTGGTGCATGTCACTCGTTTCACCAGCGTTCAGAAGGCGGTGCACAGGCAGGTAAGAGAGGCCCTGGACCAGATCAGACGCCGACTACGCTTCGGCGATGGCGAAGCACCCACCCCGCTCCTAGAAGAGCTGACAATCTGTGGGAAGTCGATTTCGTGCCAGTGACTCGAGCGGTGCTCGGCAACGAAGCGCCCGTCGAGGACTGGACGTCTGTCGAACGCGAGTTATGGCCCGCCGCAGCCGCCATCATCATGAAACTGATCAACGGATCTGCCGCGGATATCTTGGACTACGAGACTCATAAAGAGACTGGCCTGTCCCTCATCGCAGTCGGAGGCGACAAACTCGCGCGAGGCTTGACACTGGAGGGGCTCACAGTCAGCTACTTTCTTCGAGCCTCCAGAATGTACGACACGCTGATGCAGATGGGACGGTGGTTCGGGTACCTGCCCTAATACCTTGACCTGTGCCGCCTCTACATGACCGATGACCTGAAGGACTGGTTCAGGGAGATAAGCTCGGCGAATGAAGAGCTTCGACAGGAATTTGATCGAATGGCCGCTCAAGGGGGCAGCCCGCAAGACTACGGCCTGCGCGTTCGGAGCCACTGATCTCTCCTAGTCACGTCGCGCGTCAAGATGCGACACGGGCGCGAGAATCGGCTTTCATACGCGGGCGATATCAGCGAAAACACACCGCCTTTCACGTTGACAAGGTGCTCGACGACAATCTTCTCGCGGTGCAGTCCTTGCTGGACCGCATGGGCGCCGCTTGGGAGCACCATCCCACCCGAGAGCGGCCAAACGGAACGCTCCATGAGTGGCACAAGACCGCTCTATGGCGCGACGTTGCCGCGACTTCTGTCGCGTCCTTCCTGCGCGAGATCAAGACGCATCCGGCGGCCTTCAAGGTCAATGGCAGTCTGATGGCGGACTACGTCGACAGGTCCTAATCTGTGCGGACCCTTGCCGAGCCCATTCTCGTCGATGCCCTGGTGGAAGGGGCTCGGCGTGATGAACGAGAACAAGGGCGTCTTCGGCCTCAACATGCTCACTTGGTGGGACGCCGAGGGAAGCCTTGACCGGGTGATTGAGCCGTTGATACCGGCGCTCCGGAAGGGAGAGCTGAAGCCAGTCGTTGCCGAGGCCTTCCCGTTCGACCGGGCGCCCGACGCCCACCGCTTCATCGCCGAGCGGCGCAACATCGGCAAGGTCATCCTGGTTCCCTAGAAGCGCCTTCGAGAGCCTCGTGCCCGACGCTCCCGAGCCAACGTGAAGGCGGTCCTCCAGGGGAGCTACAGGGACGACACGGCGTCAGGCGCCGGGCATGCCGTTCCGGTGCGGAAGCGTGGGCGCTGCCGTACCGTGGGAGGGATGGATGATGCCGTGCAGATTCGGCTGTTCGGCGCCTTCTCCGTTCGTGTCGGCCAGGAGGTGGTACCCGAGGGCGCGTGGCGGCTGCGAAAGGCCAAGAGCCTGGTGAAGCTGCTCGCGCTGGCGCCTGAGGGTCGAGTTCACCGGGAGCGGGCGACCGAGCTGTTGTGGCCCGACCGGGCGCCCGAGGCGGCGGCCAACAACTTCCATCAGGCGCTGTATGTCGCCCGGCGCGCGTTGGAGGCGGCCGGCGCCGAGGCCACGGCCGTGCTCCCTTTGCGTGACGACATCCTGGCGCTGTTCCCGGGCGGGCGCGTGGCGGTCGACGTCGACGCCTTCGAGGCGGCCGCCGTGCGTGCGCGCGAAACCGGTGAGCCGTCGGATTATGGGGCGGCGCTCGCGCTGTACGGCGGCGAGTTGCTCGCCGAGGATCGCTTTGAGCCGTGGCGGGGCGGCAGGCGCGACGCGGTGCGGGAGGCGCACCTGGGGCTGCTGCTCGCGCTCTCCGCCCGCCTGGCCGAGGACGGGGATACCGCGGCGGCGGTCGAGGCGCTCGAGCAGGCTGTCGTCGTCGACCCCTTGCACGAGGCCGCGCACCGCGCGCTGATGCGGATGTTCGCCGCTGACGGTCACCGCAACGAGCAGGCCCTCGGGCAATATCATCGGCTGCGCGAGGGCGCTTCGGCTTGAGCTGGAGGCCGAGCCCGACCCTCAGACCGCACGTCTGTATCGGGCGCTGCTGCGCGGCGAGGTGCGACTTCGAGCCGGCGAGGCAGTGGCGGCGAGCACGGGGCCGCGGCCGCCGCCCGGCCCCGCCGCCGAACGCGCGGCGCCACAACCTGCCCGCGCGCTGACGAGCTTCATCGGGCGCGAGCGCGAGATCGCCGAGGTCGCGCGGTTGCTCGACCGACCAGCGCCTGGTCACGCTCGCCGGCGCCGGCGGGTGCGGCAAGACCCGCCTGGCGCTGGAGGTCGCGGCGGCGCGCTGGCCGACGAGTTCCGCGACGGCGTCTGGCTGGTCGAGCTGGCGCCGCTGGCCGACCCGGCGCTGGTGCCGCAGGCGGTCGCCGCCGCGCTCGGGTGTCCGGGAGCGGCCCGGCCGCCGTCCCTCGAGGCGCTCGCGGCCTACCTCCGGCCGCGGCGCCTGCTGCTGATCCTGGACAACTGCGAGCACCTGGTCGACGCCTGCGCCGCGCTGGCCGAGCGCGCTGCTGCGCGCCTGCCCGGCGCTGCGCGTCCTGGCACCAGCCGGGAGCCGCTGGGCGTCGCCGGCGAGGTGACCTGGCGCGTCCCGTCGCTGGCGCTGCCCGACCCGCCGAGCGCCTCGGTCGAGGCCCGCGGAGCTGGCCGGCTACGAGGCGGTCCGGCTGTTCGTCGAGCGCGCGCGCGCGTCGCCGCCGGGCTTCGCGCTGACCGCGGACGAACGCCCCGGCGGTGGCCGAGATCTGCCGGCGGCTGGACGGGATGCCGCTGGCGCTCGAGCTGGCGGCGGCGCGGGTGCGGGTCGCTGTCGCTGGAGCAGATCGCCGCGCGGCTGGACGACCGCTTCCGCCTGCTGACCGGCGGGCAGCCGCACCGCCTCGCCCCGCCAGCAGACGCTGCGGGCGACGCTCGACTGGAGCCACGACCTGCTGCGGGCGCGGAGCGGACGCTCTTCGCCGCCTGGCCGTGTTCGCCGGCGGCTTCGCCCTGGAGGCGGCCGAGGCGGTCGGCGGGTGAGGGTCGAGCGGCGGAGGTCGCCGACCTGCTCGGCGGCTGGTGGACAAGTCGCTGGTGGTGGCCGAGAGGAGGCCGGCGGTACCGCTACCGGCTGCTCGAGCCGATGCGCCAGTACGCGCGGAGCGCCTCGTCGGGCGGGCGAGGTGGCGAGCGTGGCGGCGCGCCATCTCGCGT
>CAVWXW010000017.1:0-1734456 GCA_963759105.1 uncultured delta proteobacterium
GGACCAGGAAGCTGGGCAGCCAGACGAACGGAAACGCGCTCGGCAGCGTGTTCGGCGGCCCAGCCGTGAAGGTCTGAAATCCGGCCGGGGTCGAGGGGATCGCGACTACGACGACGTCGGCGAGCAGGCGCCAGGCCCATGACGTTCCAGGCTAGTACGACGCCCGCGGCACGTCGTGGCGCCACATCCACAGGGCCAGCACCAGCGCGAGGAATGCGCGGGACCATGTCGAAGTTGCGCTCCTTGAACGTCGACCGCACTGGGACGGTATGCCCTCGTGCGTACATGCTGGTGCAGAAGCGATCTTCATCGGTAGCTGGAAGATCTGCAGCGCCACTCCAGGGCGCGGGACGCTGACGCTGCCGGCCGATGCGCTCGCCCGACGGCGACAGCGCGACGATCACGGTGAGGAGGACGAGGACCACTGGGACCAGCAGGGCAGGGGGGCGGCGCGCGCGTCTCACCGGTACTGAACGCCTGCGTAGGCGAGCGCGCCCGGGGACGGTCAGGCAGGGTGTGACGTATCCCGACCGTGGGGAGCCAATGCCGGCGTCCGTCCGGACGCAGCGCGCCAGCGACGAGCAGCGCGACGAGCGCGACGATGCGAAGAAGGCAAGCGGCGGTGAGCGACGAGGGGCTCGGGCATGGCTGGCGTTTCGACTGTCTCGTCGTGAACCCCATTGGTGAAGTCACTGGGGGAGGGTCTCGGTCGAAGCGACGGATCGATGTTGGACCATATCGAAGGGCCCGAGGCCGTGGCCGAGCCGGTCGAAGAACCGGAGGGCGAACTCGTGGTCCGCGGCGATGCTGTCGTGGACCGCCAGGCAGGCGCGGGTCGGGACGCTGCGGTCGACGAGCCCGTACAGCCAGAGGATCGGTATGTCCACCTGGTCGAGGACGGGCAGCGGATTGAAGCCGCGGGGGCCGTCGAAGGCAGCGAGCCGCTCCTCGGCCTCGGCGAGCGGCGCGTCGTCGCCCTCGACCAGCTCGCTGTAATGGATCTCCAATTCGACCGACACCGTCGGGCCGACCAGGATCACGGCGAATCGCACGCGCGAGGAGAGCGTGGCGGCCACCGGGATGATCTCGACCCGGCCTGGTCGCGCCAAAAGGCCGAGGCGCGCGGCGTTGACACCGGGCCGCGCGGACAGATCGTCGACCGCCGCGGCGACGTCCCGGCGAGGAGCGGATCATGTCGGGGCTGTTGGCGACCTGACGCGGGTGCAGCTGCCACCCCAGCCGCCCATGCCCCGCTTGTCGCAGCGAAAGACTGCGATCCGCGAGTCAGCAGCGGACAGACAGCGGGCTCACCTCCTGCTCGCGCTGGCCCGGAGCCGTGGACCAGTACGACGCCCGGAAACGGCCCGGGACCGGATGGCAGGTCGAGCGTGTAGGCCAGATCGACGTCGCCGCTGGGGAACGAGCCGAGCGGCTGTCGCCGGTGTCGCCGGCTCCGGCTCGGCTCGGTCGAGCAGGCCAGCGCGAGCGCAGCCACAGCGAAGGAGGCGGGTGCGCGCATCACCCGGCCGCCCCGGGCCTTCTGTCCTCCGCCATGCCGCCATCGTCCGACCTCGCCTCGCCGCAGGCCAGCGCTGTTTCGCGCCTGTCAGGAGGTATCAGGGGGCCGGATTTTTCGCGGCGCGGCGCCGCTTGCCGACCGTCCCGACCAGCTCCGGCTTCCAGACCGTGGCGATGCGGCGGCCGTAGCGGATCGCGCGGGCGCCGAGAAATCCCGCCAGCTCCTCGATGGCGCGTGCGACCGCGCGGCCGTGTGCGCGCGCGCCTTCCGCCTCGGCGTGCACGGCGTGCACGACCAGGGTGCCGCTGTCCGGTCCATGGCCGGGTCGATGCGGCCGATCAGCCGGTCGCCGTGAAGGATCGGCAGCACGTAGTAGCCGTACCGGCGCTTGCTGGCCGGCGTGTAGATCTCGATGGAGTAGTCGAAGCCGAACATCTGGCGGGTGCGCGCCCGGTCGCAGATCAGGTTGTCGAACGGCGACAGCAGCACGGTCCGCGGCGTCCACTCGGCGTCGAGCCGGTCGATGAGCGGCAGGTCCTGCGCGTGCGCGTACCAGATGCCGGGCCAGCGGTTGACCTGGACCTGCTCGATGCGCCCGGCCCGCTCCAGCCGGTCGAGCACCCGGGGCAGCTGCTCGTAGCGCCCGCGGATGAAGTGGAGCTGGATGTGCCGGGCGGCGCCGATGCCGAGCGCGCGCATCGCCTTCCCGGTGCCGCGGCGCGCCACCTCCAGCGGCGACAGCCGGTCGCGCGGCGCGAGCCGGCAAGGTCTGCCCGGCGAGGCCCCACAGCTTCCGCCCGCCGGGGCGCCCGGCGACCACTATTTTTCCCTGGGCCACAGGAAGTCGAGCATGCGGCTGACGTTGTGGCCCGATGTCGATCCGGTCGACACCGACGCCTCCGGCTTGAACCCGGCCTCGGTCAGCTCGCGCGACGGCAGCGGACCCGCAGCGCGGAGGCGGGCGAGGACGTAGCGGCGCAGGCTCTCGTTCTGCTTCATCCACGCCCGCGTGCGCGCCGCCCACACCCCGTCGCGCCGCACATCGCCGCATCATGAGGTTGTGGATCGGGTAGTCCTCGGTCAGGACCATCGACGCGCGAGCGCCCAGCACTCGAACAGGGCCCGATCCCGCCACAGGAGGCGGTCCAGCTCCGACTGCTCGAACCGCCGACCCGGCTCCACAGCACCAGCCGAGGCGACCGGTTGACGACGCGATCGGATCGAGCTGCACCGCCGAGGTCGCGACCCGTCTCCGCAGACCGCGCGTCCGCCGCCCGCCGCGGCCGCGGCAGCCGCTGCCGCCGTACGACAGCCGGCGCGCCTGCTCCGCCGAGATGGTCAGGCGCGCTCGCTTCACCATCGAAGTATTCCGATCGATCCGGGCCTCCGACGAGGTGTGGCGGCGAGATCGTCGCTCAACGGGATCTGCCGGTTGCGAGATCGGCGTTGACGCGCGAGGCCAGATCTGTCATCGGTATCGGCTCGGAGACCCGTCATGACTGCGCAGCGCACAGAGAACCGTGAGCAAGTCCGCGTCGACGGGATCCGTGTGACCGCGCAGTAACGCCCTGTCACATCGCCCGCGGCGCATCCTGTTCTGCGTCGAGGAGTGTGCGTGACCAGGAAGAAGACCGGGCGCGGCGCCAGCGAGGCGACCGACGCCGAGTTGATGGATCGTTTCTTTGCCGACTCGCGGGAGCATGGTGCGTCCCGCAGTCATGATCGAAAACTGAAGCAGCTGGCGCGAGAGGTGTACCGCGTGCTCTCGCAGGCGCTGGCCGAGCTCGCCGACCCGCGCCTGGAGTCCGCGTTCGCGCTCGAGGTGCGTCCGGCGCCCGACGGCAGCCGGTTCGCGGTCCAGGTCAGCGCCGGCGCGCGGGCGACGGCGTCGGAGGTGGAGGCAGCTCTCGAGGCGGCGCGCGGACACCTGCGCGACGAGCTGTCCATGGCGCTGACCCGCAAGCGAGTGCCGGACCTGATCTTCGAGGTGATGCCGTGACCGCGACACAGGCCTGCTTCGTCGCCCATCCGCTGTCGCCCGACGTCGAGCGCGCGCTGGCCCGTCTGGCCGCCGCGCCCGACGTCGAGCACGTCGCCGTCATGCCGGACGTCCACCTGGCCGAGGAGGTGTGCGTCGGCGTCGCGGTCGGCACCGCGCGACTCCTGTACCCGGCGGCGGTCGGGGGCGACATCGGCTGCGGGATGGCGGCGCTGCGCTTCGACGCCGGCGCCGATGTGCTCGACGCGGCGCGGGCGGCGCGCGTGCTGGCAGGGCTGTACGAGCGCGTCCCGCGCGGGCGATACCGGCGCGCGGGCTTCCGGGCCTGGCCCGCCGGCATCGAGCCGGACCGGCTGTCGCATCCGTCGCTCGTCGCGCTCGCCGAGGGGGACGGCCGCGCGCAGCTCGGCACCCTGGGCAGCGGCAACCACTTCATCGAGCTGCAGGCCGACGACGAGGATCGCCTGTGGTTGATGCTGCACAGCGGCTCGCGCGCCATCGGCCCGGCCGTCCGCGCCCATCACGCGGCGCGCGGCGAGCCGGCCGGCGGCTTCCGGGCCCTCGACGCCGACAGCGAGCCGGGCAGGGCGTACCTGGCCGACATGACCTGGGCCCTGCGCTACGCGGACGCCAACCGCCGCTGCCTGCTCGAGGCGACGATTGACGCGGTCGGCGCGGCCACCGGCGCGGCACCGGAACAGGCGACGCTGGTCACCTGCCATCACAACCACGCCCGGCGTGAGACCCATGCCGGGCGCGAGCTGTGGGTCCACCGCAAGGGCGCCATCCCGGCGGCCGCCGGCGAGCCCGGCATCGTGCCCGGCTCGATGGGCGCGCCGAGCTACCACGTCGAGGGCCGCGGCCATCCCGACGCGCTCGGCTCGAGCGCCCACGGCGCCGGCCGCGCCCTGTCGCGCACCGACGCCCGCCGCACCATCAGCCGCCACGATCTCGCCCGCCAGCTCGACGGCATCGCCTGGGACCACCGCCGCGCCGACGCCCTGCGCGACGAGGCCCCCGCGGCCTACAAGGACATCGCTCACGTGATGCGCGCCCAGCGCGATCTGGTCCGCATCGTCCGCCGCCTCCGCCCTCTGCTGTCCTACAAGGCGGCCTGACCCGCACTGGCCCGGGGCACCGTGCTCGGTTATGCTGGCCGGGTCGTGCCGCGCTGGTTCGCGCTCATGCTGATCGCTGCCCTGGCCGCCGGGGTCTCCGGCGTGCTGCCGGCGGTGGCCGCTGCCGGCGACTGCTGCGCGGACGAGGCAAGTGAGCTCGCACACGACGATGGATGCGAGGACACCGAGCAGGATGGCGACGGCATGGGCTGTCCGCCGCTCTGCACCTCGTGCGTGTGCGCGGCCTACTTCGCGCCGGCGCTTCTGCCCGCGGTGCTCGATGTCCAGATCGTGCCGCGTCCGCCGACGTGGCGGTCGACGCGATCGCCTGCCCCGAGTCGGCGCCGCCGACCGGCGTGTTCCATCCTCCGCGCGCCGCCTGACGGCGACGGGTGAAGTGCGCGCTGCGCGCGGGCCGGGCTCGCGGGGCGGCGCATTGTGAGCTCTCATGCGCGCGAATTCGCGCGCGCCTCGCGGAGGATGTGCAATGAAGACGATCGCGCTGGTCCTGGTTTCTCTGGTCCTTACCGCTGCTGCCTGCAAGAAGGAGGCAGCCGACAGCGGACGAGGCTCCCGCCGCGGCGGCCGAAAAGTCCGAGCACGCCGCGTCCGAGTGGAGCCCGGCTCGCACGAGGACTGGTGCGGCGAGCACGCGCGTGCCGGAGTCGCAGTGCACCCGCTGCAACCCGGACCTGATCGCCGCCTTCAAGGCGACCGGCGACTGGTGCGAGGAGCACGGCGTGCCGGAGTCGCAGTGCCTGAAGTGCAACCCGGATCTGAAGATCGTCAGACCGCCGAAGACGCCATGAGGCGACTGCAGATCGCGGATCGCCCTGGCGCTCGGCCGTCGGTGCCTGCAGCGGCGACGAGCCCGCGCCGGTCGCCGGGCACAAGAAGGTCGGCCGACGGGGCCATGTGCGCCGAGCACGGCGTGCTCGAGGCGCTGTGCACGAAGTGCAATCCGAAGCTCATCCCGGTCTTCCAGGCCAAGGGCGACTGGTGCGCCGAGCACGGCTTCCCGGAGTCGATTCTGCCCGATCTGCCACCCGGAGCGCGGCGGGCGCCCGGCCGCCGACGTGTCGTCGAGCGACGACGCGCCGCCCGACGGCACCCTGGTCCGCTTCGCGCGCAAGGAGATCGCGCGGGCTCGCCGGCATCGAGACCCGGCCGGCCGAGGCCGCGCGAGGGCGGCGCCCGCCTCGAGGTGCTCGTGACGCTGGCCTACGACGCGCGGCGCAGGGCGGAGGTGAACGCGCGCGCGCCCGGCGTGGTGCGCAGCCTCGCGGTCGAGATCGGCGAGCGCGGTCGCGCGCGGCGCGGCGCTTGCGTCGATCGAGAGCGGCGACGTGGGCGCCGATCGCTCGCGCCTGTCGGCGGCGCGCGCCCGCGTCAAGCTCGCCGAGTCGACCCTGGCGCGCGAACGCAGGCTCGCGGCCGACGGCATCACGCCGGCCAAGGACGTGCTCGCCGGCGAGGCGGAGCTCGACGACGGCGCGCGCCGACGAGGCGGCGGCGCGGGCCGCGCTCGGCATGGTCGGCGGCGGCCAGGCGCTGACCGGCAGCTACACGGTCACGGCGCCGCTGGCCGGCCTGGTGGTCCGGCGAGGCGCGACCGTCGGACACATGGTCGACGCGGACGACGTCCTGTTCGAGATCGTCGATCCGCGCACCCTGTGGGCCGAGCTGGCCATCCCCGAGGCGGACCTGCCGGCGATCGCGCCGGGCCAGAAGGTCTCGATCGCGCTCGACGCGTACCAGGGGCCGCCGGTCGCCGGCGCGCTCGAGTACGTGGCTCCCGAGATCGATCCGGCCACCCGCACGGCGCTCGCGCGCGTCTCGATCGCCAACCCCGACGGGCGCCTGCGCGCCAACATGGTCGGCACCGCGACCATCGAGCTCGGCGCCGCCCGCGCGACGGTCCTGGTGCCGCGGGCGGCGGTCCAGCGCGCGAGCGGACGTGTCCTTCGTCTTCGTGCGCGTGGCGGAGGACGTCTTCGAGCTGCGCCGGGTCCAGCTGGGCTCGAGCGAGGCGCGACGTCGTCGAGGTGATCTCCGGCCTCGAAGCCGGGCGACCGTGGTAGCCACCGAGGGCAGCTTCCTGCTCAAGACCGAGACCCTCAAGGGCGCCATCGGCGCCGGCTGCTGCGACCCGAGAGCCGACATGCTGTCGCGCGTCATCGTCTGGTCGATCCGGCACCGCGTCGCCGTGCATGCTGGTCTGGGCCGCGATCGCCGGCGCCGGCGTGCTGGCGTTTCTGCGCCTGCCCATCGACGCCTTCCCCGACACGACGCCGGTGCAGGTCCAGGTCAACACCGAGGCGCCCGCGCTGTCGCCGCTCGAGATCGAGCGGCAGATCACCGCGCCGGTCGAGCGCGCCATCGCCGGGCTCGCGGGCCTCGGCGACGTGCGCTCGATCTCCCGGTTCGGCTTCTCGCAGGTGACCGCCACCTTCGAGGACGGCACCGACCTCTACCTCGCGCGCCAGGTGGTGGCCGAGCGGCTGCGTGGCGGTCGAGCTGCCGGTCGGGATCGAGCGGCCGACGCTCGGTCCGGTCGCCACCGGCCTGGGCGAGATCTTCCACTACCTGGTGCGCGGCGCCGGCCACACGCTGGCCGAGCTGCGCACCGCGCAGGACTGGATCGTGCGGCCGCAGCTCGCCTCGGTGCCCGGGCGTGGCCGAGGTGAACGCGTGGGGCGGCGACGAGCGCCAGGTGCACGTGGTCGTCGATCCGGCCGCGCTCAAGGCGCGCGGGCTCACCCTGGCCCAGCTGGCCGAGGCGATCGCCGGCGAGAACGCCAACCAGAGCGGCGGCACGCTCGACGAGGCGGGCGAGTCGAGCCTGATCCAGGGCGTCGGCCTGGTGACCGAGCCCGAAAGAGGTCGAGGCGATCGTCGTCGCCGCGCCCGGACGGCGTGCCGATCCGGGTCGGCGACGTGGCGCGCGTGGTCGAGGGGCGCGAGATCCGGCGCGGCGCGGTCACCGCCGACGGCAAGGGCGAGGTGGTGCTCGGGCTCGGGCTTCCTGCTCGTGGGCGAGAACAGCCACGACGTGGCCGGGCCGCCTCGCGCGCGCGCCTGGCCGAGATCGCCAAGACCCTGCCGCCGGGATCGTCGTCGAGCCGGTCTACCAGCGCACCACGCTCGTCGATCGCGTGCTCGACACCGTGCGCGAGAACCTGTTCGAGGGCGCCGATCCTGGTCATCGCGGTGCTGTTCGTGTTCCTCGGCAGCCTGCGGGCCGGGCTCATCGTGGCGGCCGCGATCCCGCTCTCGCTCCTGTTCGCCTTCGACCTCATGACGCGCGCCGGCGTCGCCGGCAGCCTGATGAGCCTGGGCGCGATCGACTTCGGCCTGATCGTGGACAGCTCGGTCATCATCGGTCGAGAACTCGATGCGCCGGCTCGCGCCGAGGACGGCGAGCGGCCGCGCGCCGAGATCGTGCGCGGACGCGGCGCTCGAGGTCCGGCGACCGACGCTGTTCGGCGAGCTCATCATCCTGATCGTCTACGTGCCGATCCTCACGCTCGAGGGGATCGAGGGGAAGCTGTTCCGCCCCATGGCGCTGACCGTCATCTTCGCGCTGCTCGGCTCGATGCTGCTGTCGCTGACGCTGGTGCCCGCCCTGTCCAGCATGCTGCTGCCGCGCGGTCACGGACGCCGCGAGAGTCTGGTGATGCGCGGGCTGCAGCGCGCGTATCGGCCGGTGCTGGCCGGTGCGCCAGCGCCACCGCTGGGCCGTCGTCGCCGGCGCGCTGCTGCTGCTCGCGAACGGCGCGTTCCTGGCCACCCGCCTCGGCTCCGAGTTCATGCCGCGGCTGCAAGAAGGGTCCATCGTCGTCAACACGGTGCGCCTGGCGTCGGTCTCGCTCGAGGAGTCGGTGCGCTACGGCACGCAGATCGAGCGCGCGCTGCTCGCCCGGTTCCCCGACGAGATCGAGCGGGTGTGGACCCGCACCGGCAGCGCCGAGATCGCCACCGATCCGATGGGCGTCGAGCTGTCCGACGTGTTCGTCCAGCTGCACGCCGCGCGACCGACTGGCAGCGCGCCGAGACCCAGGGCGAGCTGGTCGCCGCCATGCAGGAGGCGCTGGCGGGGCTGCCCGGCATGCGCATGGTCTTCACCCAGCCGATCGAGATGCGGGTCAACGAGATGGTCGCCGGCGTGCGCGCCGATCTCGGCGTGAAGCTGTTCGGCGACGACCTCGAGGTGCTGCGGCAGAAGGCGGCCGAGGTGCAGACCATCCTCGAGTCGATCCCGGGCGCCAGCGACGTCACCACCGAGCAGGTCACCGGGCAGCCGATCCTCCAGATCGCCGTCGACCGGCAGGCCGCCGCCCGCCACGGCGTCGCCGCGCGCGACATCATGCGCGTCGTCGGCGCGCTCGGCACGCTCGAGGTCGGCGAGATGCAGGAGGGGGAGCGGCGCTTCCCGATCGCCATCCGGCTCGACGAGCGGCTGCGCCGCGACGAGCGGGCGATCGGCCGCATCCTCGTCAACGCGCCGGGCGGTGCCCGCATCCCGCTGGCGCGGCTGGCGCGCATCGAGACAGTGGAGGGGCCGGCGCCAGGTCAGCCGCGAGTGGGGCGTGCGTCGCATCGTGGTCCAGGCCAACGTGCGCGGGCGCGACCTCGGCTCGTTCGTCGCCGACGCGCAGCGCGCGCTGGCCGAGAAGCTCGACCTGCCGACCGGCTACTACGTCAGATTCGGCGGCCAGTTCGAGAACCTCGAGCGGGCCCGGCAGCCGGCTGCTGGTCGTGGTGCCGATCGCGCTCTGCCTGATCTTCCTCCTGCTCTACGTCACCTACGGGCGGCGTGCTCGACGCGGTGCGGGTCTTCAGCGGCGTGCCCTTCGCGGCCATCGGCGGCGTCGCGGCGCTGTGGCTGCGCGACATGCCGTTCTCGGTGTCGGCCGGGGTCGGCTTCGTGGCGCTGTCCGGCGTGTCGGTGCTGGGCGACATGGTGCTCGTCTCGACGGTGCGGCAGATGCTCGGGCGCGGCATGGCGGTCGCCGACGCGGTGGCGCTCGCGGCGGAGCAGCGCCTGCGCCCGGTCCTCATGACCGCGCTCGTCGCGGCGCTCGGCTTCGTGCCGATGGCGCTCAACACCGGAATTGGCGCCGAGGTGCAGCGTCCGCTGGCGACCGTCATCATCGGCGGCGTCCTGTCGAGCACGCTGCTCACCCTGGTGGTGCTGCCGGTCCTCTACACGCTGTTCGCGCCGCCGCGGCCGGCCGTGCGCGAGGGCCCGCTCGCGCCCGAGGTGAGGCGATGAGCCCGCGGGCACGCCGCATCGCCGTCGCGGCCGGCGCGATCGTGGCGGTCCAGGCGGCGCTGGTGGCGGCCTACGTCGCAGTCGAGACGAATCGCAGCGCGGGCGCACCCCGCTTCTCGTTCGAGCGGCTGTCCGGAACCGAGGCCGCCCCGGCGCTCCGGCTCGAGGCGCGCGACGGGACCGTCCGGACCTGGCGGGCCGGCAGGGCGACCCTGGTCCACTTCTGGGCCACCTGGTGCGGCCCCTGCCGGACGGAGCTGCCCGCGCTGCTCGCCGCCGCCCGCGCGGTCTCCGGCGAGACCGGCTTCGAGCTCGTCGCGGTCAGCGTCAACGACAGCTGGACCGCGATCGAGAGCTTCTTCGACGGCGCGGTCCCGCCCGAGGTCGCCCGCGCCCGCGAGTCTGACGCGGCGCAGCGCTTCGGCATCGGCCCGCTCCCGGACAGCTTCTTCGTCTCCGCGGATGGCGTCGCTCGTCGCGCGCTATCGAGGCGCCAGGGAGTGGCAGGCGGCGGCCGCCCGATCCCACCTCGTGGAGCTGGCCCGCTCCGCCCGCTAGCTCGCGGAGAGCGAGGAAGCGCCAGAGTCCTGCGTGGACCTGGCGCGGCCGCGCTTGGGGCGCGCGACGCGCAGCGCGACGTAGAAGCAGGCGAACGACCAGACCATCCAGAGGGCGGCCCACAGCTCGGGCGAGCCGAAGGTGGCCGCCGCCATGCTCTGGGCGTCGGAGAACTGGACGATCTTGTCGTCGATGACCAGCACCGGTCGGAACAGGATGCGGATGTCGAGCACGGCGTTGATGCAGGCCTGCGCGGCCAGGAAGGTGGCCAGGAGAAGGGCGACTCGCTCGGGGGCGAACCGGGCCAGGACCAGCAGCGCGATGCCGCCGATGGCGACGACGCCCTGGCCGAAGTCGTTGCTCACCCAGAGCAGCAGCGACAGCCCGAGCGCGAGCGCCAGCACGAGCAGCACGACGCGCGGACGATGCCATCTCTGCGTGATGACGAGCAGGAGGCCGCCCAGCAGCGCCGCGCCCATGTAGCCGGCGCTGGCGATCACGCCCACGACGAGGCCGCCCGCGCCTCGCTCCTGGAACGCGATCCCGCTGGTGTCGCGGAAGATCTCGAGCCGCGAGAAGCCGGCGCCGGTCAGCATCATGGCGACGCCGTGGAACATCTCGTGCACCCAGGTGGACAGCAGCTTGAACGGGTAGAGCACGAAGCCGCCGAACGGCAGGCTCCACAGGCCGAGCGAGACGAGCAGGGCGAGGATCAAGGCCTGCTCCTGTCGCCGGACGCCGAGATTCATGCGCCGAGACTTTACCGCTTCCGGCGCGTAACCCGCCAAGGGGAGGCCGTCTGCCGAAAAGATGGCGCGCGAGCGGGCCAGCGACAGGAGTTGGACCGGGCCGCTCTTTACGGCGCTCGGGGGGCGCCTGCGAGCTGTATAAGAGATGGGGCGAGCCAGCCTGGAGAGGGACACGATGCGAACGGGACGTCGAAGTCGAGGTGCGTGGCGGATCGTGAGTCGGCTGGCCTCGATCGCCGCGGCGGCGAGCTGGCTCGTCCTGGCCGGCTGTGGCGGCGACGACGGCGAGGAGCTGCCCTGGGTCGCGCAGCGTGCAGCGGAGGTCCGCGAGCTCGACTTCCTGCAGGGCGTCGACGTGATCACGATGACGCGGGCCGAGTATCATGCCCAGGCGGCAGAGAACGCCGCGGAGGCCGAGGAAGCCGACCTCCGCGAGCTGGCCGACACCTATGGCCGGCTCGGCTACTTCCCGCTCGACGCCGACCTGCGCCCGATCCTGGCCGTGTCGTCGGACTGGGTCGGGGCCTCGTACTCGCCGGTCGCCAAGTCGATCATCGTGGTGGAGGACGAACCGGGCGAGGCCACGCAATCGACTCGCGTGCACGAGTACGTCCATGCGCTGCAGGATCAGCACTTCGACCTGCTCGCCTTCGACGGCTTCACCAGCGACGGGTACCTGGCCCGGCGCGCCGTCGTCGAGGGAGACGCCACGCTGGCCGAGGCTCGCTTCGTCGTCCAGGACGAGCACCGGGCCGAGCTCGACGCCTGGGGCTGGCGGCCCATTCTGGAGGACTACCAGACCTGGGGCGACGACCTCCTGCAGAGCGCCACCTATCCGCTCTTCCTCGACTATCCGTCGTTCGTGTACCCGTTCGGGCTCGAGTACACGGCGCTCAACCTTCTGGGTCCGCGCTTCGACGCGCCGCCCCCGCACGACTGGGGACGCGAGGACGAGCTGTTCACCGAGCGACCGCCCGCCACGACGAGCCAGGTGATGGGCGGCCTGGCCGGCGCCGAGGAGGTCGAGGCGGTCGGGCTGGTGACCGTGCCCGGTGCGCTCGCGGGACGTCTCGAGGACGGCAACTGGGACATGCTCGGAGCCTGGTACATCCATCTCCTCTTGTACGGCCTGTCGCCCTTCGAGGACGCCCGCGCGCTGGCGGCCGCCTGGCGCGGCGACCGCGTCCTGTTCGTGAACGACGCCGAGCGCGGCGGCGCGGTCGCCACGGTGTGGGGCTCGGCCTGGGACACCCCGGAGACCGCGAGCCTGGTGGCATCCGCCCTCGACACCCTGTACGGACGCGTCCCATCCGACGATCCGCCCCAGGCCGGGACGTCGGCGGACGGCGAGGCCCTCTGGATCGAGCAGCGCGACACCCGCGTCGTCGCCATCAAGAACCTCGACCCGGCGCTGGCCAGCGCGATGGCCGAGGCGGCATTCGGCCCGCCGTCCGCGGCCCCGGCGCGCCGCTCGCGCCCTCCGCTGGCCCGCCGTCTCCGCAAGCTCGTCTACTGATCTCCAGCGCTGGTCTCGCGCCCCCGACGGCGCGGCGGGGCCGAGCGATCCCGCGGCGATGCCCCCGGAGAGCATATGTGCGTTGAGGTGAGGCCGGGGTCCCCGGGCAGCGATCCGATCTAAAGCGGCCGGCGCGGCGGCCGATTGAACGATGGCAGTGTCGTCCGTCTCCGCTGATGTGAACCGGCGAATCCTGATTGTCGACGACAACCAGGCCATCCACACCGACTTCCGGAAGATCCTCGCCGGGCCGGGCGCCGCCGAGGCGGCCATGGACGAGCTCGCGGCGATGCTGTTCAGCACCACCGAGGCCGCCCGGCACAGCGAGTTCGAGCTCGACTCGGCCTTTCAGGGGCGCGAGGCGCTCGAGCGGGTCACCCGCGCCACCAGCGCCGGCCGGCCCTACGCGCTCGCGTTCGTCGACATGCGAATGCCGCCCGGCTGGGACGGGCTCGAGACGATCGAGCACATCTGGCGAGCCGATCCGCTCCTGCAGGTCGTCATCTGCTCGGCCTACTCCGACCACTCGTGGGAGGACCTGCGATCGCGGCTGGGCGAGAGCGACGCGCTCCTCATCATCAAGAAGCCGTTCGACCCGATCGAGGTCGTGCAGAGCGCCCACGCGCTGACCGCCAAGTGGACGCTGGCGCGGCGCGCGCGCGCCCACGTCGAGAACCTGGAGGCGGCGGTGCGGGCCCGCACCGCCGAGCTCGAGGCCGTCGCCACGCAGCTGGCCGACGAGATCCGCCGCCGCGACCGCGTGGAGGCGGAGCTGCGGCTGGCCCAGCGGCTCGAGGCGGTCGGCCAGCTGGCCGCCGGCGTCGCGCACGAGATCAACACCCCGATCCAGTACGTCAGCGACAGCCTGCACTTCGTCCGCGACGGCTCGCTCGGGCTGGTCAAGATGGCCTCCGCCATGCGAGCGGCCGCCGGCCACGGCGGCGCGAACGGGGCATCGTCGAGCGGGCTCGCCGTCGAGCTGGCCTCGATCGCCGAGGAGGCGGACCTCTCGTACCTCGAGGAGCACATGCCGGAGGCGCTGGACCGGATCCAGGACGGCGTGACACGTGTCGCCACCATCGTCCGCGCGATGAAGGAGCTGGCCCACCCCGGCCAGCGCGAGATGGCGCCGACCGACCTCAACCGGGCGCTGCAGAACGCGCTGCAGGTGACAGCGAACGCCTACCGGTACGTCGCCGACCCCGAGGTCGAGCTCGGCGAGCTGCCGCTGGTCACGTGCCTCGCCGCGGAGATGAACCAGGTCTTCATCAACCTCATCGTCAACGCGGCCCACGCCATGGAGCGCTGCGGCCAGGACGGGGCGCCGCGCGGGCGCCTCCGGATCGCCACGCGCGCCGATGGACCGGACGTCGTGATCTCGATCGCCGACTGCGGCCACGGGATCCCGGACGCGATCCGCGAGCGCATCTTCGACGCCTTCTACACCACAAAGCCGGTCGGCCGCGGCACCGGCCAGGGCCTGGCCATCTCGCGCGCCATCGTCGTCGATCGGCACGGCGGCCGCCTGACCTTCGACTCGACGGTAGGCGTGGGGACCACGTTCCACATCCGCCTGCCGGTCGCCGGGCGCGACCCGGACGGCGCGCGACTGACCAGCGACCTCGGCTGAGCGAGCGGCGGCCGGCTCGCGCTACCGGCAGGGCAGCTCGAGCGCGAAGCACCGCGCCGCGCCCGGGGCCGTCGCTGTGCACGATCAGCGAGCCGTGCAGCTGCTTGGCGGCCAGCGCGCTGCCGTGCAGGCCGAACCCGTGGCCCTTCTCCTTGGTGGTGAAGCCGAACCGGAAGATGAGGTTCAGATTCTCGGGCGAGATGCCGACGCCGTTGTCCTCGACCTCGATGCGGAGCGATCCGTTGGCCATGCGCGAGCGCAGGACGATCTGACGGTCGTCGCGCTCCGAGTCGAGCAGGGCGTGCTTGGCGTTGCTGAGCAGGTTGATGAGCACCTGGAGCACCTTGTGCTTGTCGAGGCTGACCGGGCGGACCGCCTGGTAGTCGCGCACGATGCGGATCCTGTGGCGGGCCGAGCCGGCCTCGGACAGCGACACCGACACGGCGCCCTCGATGAGCTCCGCGGGGTCGACCTCCTCGGTCAAGCCGCCGGTCCGCGCGAACGTCTGCTGGGTCGCGATGATCTGCTTGATGTGGTCGATGTTCTCGTTGACCGTGGCCACCTCGGCGAGCATCTCGGTCCGCTCGCCATCGAGCCTCGCGGCCAGCGCGGTCAGGAACGGCACGAGCAGGACTTGCCGCGCTGGTCCGACGATCAGGTAGTCGCCCAGTCGCTCGCGGTTCGCCTCCAGCAGCCCCACCGCCTTGCCGAGCTGGCCGACGCTCGAGTTCCGGATCCTGTCCTGTAGCACCGACGAGGCCACGTTGACGCTGTTGAGCACGTTGCCGACGTTGTGCAGCACGCCGGTGGCGACCTCGGCCATGCCGGCCTGGCGGGACATCTCGAGCCGCTCGGCGTTCATCCGCTCGCGCTCGCGCTCGGCCTGCTTCCTCTCGGTGACGTCGGCGACGGTGCCGACGATCTGCGGCTGCCCGCTGACGTCGCGCAGCTGCCGGGTCTGCACCTGCACCCAGCGGACCTCGCCCGCGACGACGAACCTGTGCTCGCTCGCCATCTCGGCCCCGCTCGCCCGGGCCTCGGCCCAGGCGGTCATCGACCTTCTCGCGGTCGTCCGGGTGGATCACGTCCGGCCAGCCGTCCCTGGCCGCAGGCTGCCCCTCCATGCCCAGCACGGCCAGCAGGCGCTCGTTGGCGTAGGTCAGCACGCCTTCGGCGTCGGTGCGGAAGATGCCGACCGGCACGTAGTCGCTCAGGAAGCGGAACTGCTCCTCGCTGAGCCGGAGGGACTCGGCGACCCGCTCGGCGCTGAGCACCGCCTGCTCGAGGTCGCGCGTGCGGTCCACCACCCGGCGCTCGAGATCGGCGCGGGCCGCCTGCAGCGCGCGCTCGCCGGTCTCGATCTCGTCCAGCATCGTGTTGAACGCGTCGGTGAGCGCGCCGACCTCGTCGCTGGTCTGCACGACCGCCCGCACGCTGTAGTCGCGGGTGCGCGACACGTGCTTGGCGGTCTCGGCCAGCGTCAGCACCGGCCGGACCACCGCGCCCTGCAGGCGGGTGGCGATGACGAACGCGACGATGAGCGACGCGACCATGACGATCCCGACGATGGCCAGGAAGCGGGCGGTGCGGGCGTAGACCTGGTCCAGGTCCGTGATCAGGAGCACCGAGCCGATCACCTCGCTTCTGGTGGCCGATCTCGGTCTCGACCATGAGGGCGTCCCCCTCGACGCCCTGGGGCACGGCCCAGCGGGTGATCCGGGCACAGGCCGGGGCCGCCCGGCCGGATGTAGCTGGCGACGCGAACGCCGTCGGCGTTGTGCAGGCAGGCCGCCTCGATGATCGGCTCGGCCTCGAGCGCGACGAGGATCTGCTTGGCCCCCTCGTCGTCACCGAACGACAGCGCGGCGGTCGTGTTGGCCCCGACCACCACCGACTGGGTGCGCAGGCGGTCGACCAGGTCGCCGCGGAAGGTCACCCGGTCGTAGGCCAGGAACGCGGTGCAGGCCAGAGAGACCGCCACCGCGCTCGTGGCGAGGACGATGAACACCGAACGGGCACGGAACGACAGGGGTCGCTTCACTTGATGACCTCGGCAAGCTGGAGCATCTGAGACGCCAGATCGAGCCCCTCGGCCTTGCTCGCCCTCAGGTTGACGAGCAGCTTCAGGCGCGCGTTCTCGATCGTCACACCGATGGTGACGCCCTGCTCGACGAGCGCGCGGCCGCTGGCGAGCGAGGCGATGCGCAGCTTGCGCGTCACCGCGGTCACCGCGCGCACGCAGTCCTTCGCCCCGCTGGTCAGATAGACGATGTCGACGCCGCGGAGCGCCTCGTCCATCGGCCGGGCCGGCGAGCAGTCCAACCAGACGACCTTCATCGGCAGACCGACGATGGTCCGATCCGCGAGCTTGCGGAACGCCAGGACGCGTCCGTCGCGCTCGCGTTCGCCACCGCTTGTCCGTGCATCGTAGACCACGCTGATCACCACCTCGGCGCCGGCGCGCGTCGCCAGGCCGCGATCGAAGGAGATGGCGCGCAGGAGGATCCTGGCCTCGTCGTCGGCCGGGCCGGCGCAGGCGGCGCCGATCATCGCCGCGCAGTGGGCGAGCGCGAACGCCGCCGCCACGCAGGCGCGCACAAGCGCCGCGGCGGCGCTCAGTAGTCGAATTGCAGCGTCGCGTAGCCATGGGCCTCATGTTCCGAGGCGGCCGGATAAGGGGATTCTCGCCCGGCCAGCAGCGGCCATCCGGCCAGCTGCAGGGCCAGGGTCAACCGCGTGCCCGGCAGCGTGTAGGCGGCCCGCGCGGCGGCCAGCAGCACCGGATCGATGTCGGTCTGCAGCAGGCTCGCGGGTACGCCGACCAGGGTCTGGTAGCGCCGCATCGAGGTGAAGCTGCCCCGCACATCGCCGCGCACGCCCCAGGGCAGCGTGCCGCCCACGCTCAGATACGCCGCATGCCCGGGCGGCGCGTCCATCGGCCCCTGGAAGGCGTGCACGACCGAGTAGCCGGCCGTGGCGTAGGCGGCCGCGGTGCTGTAGCGCAGCTCGGCCTCGACGCCGCCGTGGTCCTGGTCGTCGCCGTTCACGAAGGTGGAAGGGATGCTGCGATGCTCCTGGTTGATGGTTCCGCGCGAGCGGGACGCGAACAGGGTGACGTCCGCGGTCAGTCCATCCGCGACATGGCCGCGATAGCCGAGCTCGCCGCTCGCCACCTCCGGCGGCCTGAGCGCGTCGGTGCCGGCGCCGACCAGGTAGATGAACTGCGACTGCGGGTCCTGGAACAGGCCGATCGCCTCGGCGAACGTCGGGTGGCGGAAGGCCGTGCCCACGGCCGTGCGGACCAGGTGGTGGTCCGAGATGGCGGCGCTGGCCGCCGCCCGGAAGGAGGGCTTGGGCCGGATGACGAACTCGTTGTAGTCCAGGCGCGCGCCGACCCTGAGCTCGAAGCGCGGTACTGGACGGAACCCGGCCGTCACGCCGGCGGCGTAGAACGGCAACGAGGCTCGCTCGGTGATCGCGGGGCTGTCAACCTCGACGTGGCGGACCGAGCCGGATACTCCTGCGTCGAGGCGTGCGGTGACCTGCGCCCGGTACGACGCCTCGCCGTCGATCTTGCGGTACTGCAGGTGCTGCAGGTCGTCCGAGGGACTGGCGCCCAGGGCGGGATCGAGGGAGCGGCGATGGAGCGACTGCCGCACCGACAGCTCGTCGCCCGCCATCAGCGCGCCGGTGTGGGTGTAGCTGGCCGACTGCATGAGGTTGATGGTGGTGAGCCGGATCGGCGCCGGGAACAGCGGGCTCACCCGGTCGCCGACGCCGGTGCTGCTGCCGACGGCGGCGTCCAGCTGGCGGCCCGGCGCCACCTTCCACGACGCCGCGGCGTCGAAGGTGGTCATGCGCGGCGCGTCGTCCGACAGGGCGTCGTCGACCGGGGCGCTGCTGTGGCGGGCAGAGATCTTGGTGAAGACGCGATCGAACTTCTGCACCAGGCGGGCGGTCATCTCGTAGGTCATCGGGGCGCCGGCCAGGACCCGATAGGTCAACAGCGAGGCGCTGCCGTCTCCCTTGCGCACCACGTTGACGACGCCGGCCGAGGCGTTGGCGCCGTAAACGACCGAGACCGGCCCGCGCACGACCTCAATCCGCTCGATGTCGTCGAGGGTGACGGGCAGGGCGCTCCAGTCGGTCTCGCCGTCGAACACGTTGGTGAAGTGGTGCCCGTCGATGAGCAGCACCACGCTGTTGCCGACCAGCTCGTCGAGGCCGCGCATGCCGACGCTGTGGCTGTCGCCTGTGTGCGAGACGACGTGGACGCCGACGACGTAGCGGAGCAGCTCGATGAGGTCGCGGGCGCCGGAGCGCGCAATCTCGTCGGCCGTGATGATTGTCACCGCGGCGGGGGCGCGCGCGACCGGCTCCTCGAAGCGGGTCACCCCTTCGACGACGCCGAGCATGTCCTCGAGCGACAGCTCCTCGATCGTCTCCTCGTCGGCGCGCGCGCTGGCCGGCAGGAGCGGGATCGCGGCCGCCAGGGCCGAGGCGATCAGCCGGGCAGGGCGGCGGCCGCGGGCCCCTGCACCGCTACTGCGCGACATCCGTGCTCACCACGTCGACATGGAAGCAACCCTGGAACTCGTCGGTCAGCGTCCCGAAGGCCGCCTCGAAGTGGCCGGATAGCTCGTCGTCGGCGACCATCTCGAAGGTGATCTCCCCGTCCAGCGAGTCGAGCGCGACCGATCCGAGCGAGTGGCGCTCCAGCTCGATGACGAGGCGGACGCCGGCCGGGTCGTCGATCGAGCTGCGCACGACGTCGATCGAATCCCTGGGCGATGGCGGCCGGGTTCAGGATGTAGAAGTGGTAGTCGCCCTCCTGGGACGAGCCGATGACGGCGAGCCCGGATTCGTCGGCATCCTCGTGGAGCACGTGGATGGCGGCGGGCGGATGGCCGTCGGACAGCGCGACCCCGTTGTCGGCGACGGACCCGGCCGCGCTGAGGTAGCGCCCATCGCGGTCGCTGCTGCACTCGAGCTCGGTGGCCTCCGCGTCGAACGGCGGATCGAGGCCATCCAGACAGCCTGTCGCGACGACGGTCAGGACGACCGCGAGCGCGCCGCTAGCATTCTTCATCTTCCAGCGTCGTGACGTTGAGATCGACATGGAAGCTCCCCTCCACCACCTCGCCCGCACCGAAGTCCATCTCGAAGACCGCACCGAACGATCCGCCCTCCAGGACGCCGGGATTGCCGGCCTGGACGGCGGTGGAATCGTAGGCCTTGATCTCGACGTAGCCGCCGAGCGCCGAGCGCTCGTGGTGTGCCGCGTCGCCGTCGAGGCGAATCTCCACGCCGGTCTGGTTCGCGGCGGCCGGCGCGTCGGGCCCCGCGACGGTGTACATGCCGACACCGAACGACTCGGGGTCGAAGTCCTCCAGCTCGATGTCGACGGACCAGATCGCGCCCTCGACGGTGATGTCGAAGCTGGCGGTCACCTCGCACAGACGCGAAGGCGAGTACTCGCGCTCCCCCTCGAGCGGCTCCGCGTCGGCGACGTCGAGCTGGAAGCCGCTCACCGTGCCCTGCATGTACAGGTTCTGCGTCGTCGAGTCGTAGGGGATCGGCGTCTCCTCGTCGGAGCACGCCGCCACGGCGATGACGAGCGCGAGGGGCCCGATGTATCTCAGTGGTGCCATGAAGTCCTCGAACCTGCCCCGCGAACCTACTCGCGACCAAGGAAGCGATCGGCCGGTCACCGGCAAGCTTGACGGTCGGCCGATGTGGGCGTGCGCCTACCGGGCCTGTGGCGGGTCCACCCGGCTTGGCTGCCTTCACGCTTCCGGCTAAGTTCGCCGGCATGCTGCCCGCTCGACTGCGAATCCTGCCCTGCACGCTCGTCCTCGCTGCCTGCGGAAGCTCGTCAACCGAGCCGTCGGCGCCTGGCACGACGGCGCCCGCTGCCGTCGCGCCCGCGAGCGGGCCGCACGCGCCTGCCGACGCGAAGCCCGACGTACCCGGCGGCGAGGCTGCCGCGCGCGTCGCCGAGTACGCGCGCCGGGTCGAGCCGGTCGTGTACGCCTTCAACAACACGGCTCCTCTGCTGTCGCCCGACGGCAAGAAGCTCCTCTTCACCACCTCGCGCGACGGCCTGCCACAGCTCTACATCGCCGACGCCGCCAGGCCGGACGCGCCGGCCAGCCGCGTGACCACGCCGGAGCGGGTGCTGGGCGGCGAGTCGTTCGACGGCAAGTCGATCGTCTATCTGAGCGACGTGGGCGCCGACGAGAACTGGTCGATCTTCAAGGTCGGTATCGACGGCCAGGGCACGACCGAGCTGACCCCGGGCGAGAAGCTGCAGCGCGACTGGCCGCAGGCGGCGGAGCGCTCGCCGAACACCATCTTCTACTCGGCCAGGAACCAGGCCAGCCCGGAGACGACCGTGTATGCGCTCGACATGGCGGCCGTCGGCGCGGCCGCGCCCGGTCTACAAGGATCCGGTGCAGGGCGCGCTGCTCGACGTCTCGCCCGACGGCAAGCTCGGCCTGTACGAGCGGGTCACGCGGCGAACCGAGAGCACCCTGGTCGTGATCGATCTGGCCACCGGCGCGGCGCGTCCGCTGTTCCCGACCGAGGGTCAGGTCGGCATCTGGGAGGGTCGCTTCTCCGCCGACGGCAAGCGCGTGTTCCTCAGCACCGACGGCGGCGGTGAGGACTCGTTCGTGCTGGCGCTGGACACCCGGACCGGCAAGGAGGTGGCCCGCCACGCCGAGACCTCGCCGAAGACGGCGCAGGTGGTCGGCATCGAGGTGAGCCGCAAGGGCAACCTCATCGCCATCCACGTCGACGCCGGGCACCAGGCCTTCATGCGGCTGCTCGACGCGCGCACCCTGGCCGTCCGCCGCACCCTGGAGATGCCGGCCGGCAACGGCTCGCTGGGAGACTTCTCGCACGACGGCAAGCGCCTGACCTTCACCTGGTCGACGCCGGAGCGGCCCAGCGACGTGTTCGTGGCCGCCACCGCCACCGGCAAGGTCACTCCGCTCAGGCTCGACCCGCGCCCGTCGCTCGACAAGCTGCCGGCGGTCGAGGTGAAGACCGCCGAGGTCAAGTCGTTCGACGGCACGGTGGTGCCGGTCAACGTGTACCTGCCGGCGGGCTCGAGCGGCAAGCGGCTGCCGGTCATCGTCAGCTACCACGGCGGTCCGGCCGGCGTGTCGAAGGTGCAGTGGAGCAACGGCGCCCGCTTCTTCACCTCGATCGGCTACGCCTACGTCGAGCCCAACGTGCGCGGCTCGTCCGGCTACGGGCGCGCGTTCGAGATGGCCGACAACGGGCCCGGTCGGCTCGACGCGTTCAAGGACATCGAGGCGGCCGGCCGCTGGGTGGCGCAGCAGCCGTGGGCCGACCGCGAGCGCATGGTCGTGTACGGCGGCAGCTACGGCGGCTACACCGTGCTCATCGCGCTGACCCGGATGCCGGACTTGTGGCGCGCCGGCGTCAACCTGTTCGGCGTGGTCAACATGCAGACCTTTCTGCGCTCCACGACCGGCTTCATCCGCGAGCTGTTCAAGCTCGAGTTCGGCGACATGGAGGCGGACGCCGCCTTCCTCGAGACCATCTCGCCGCACCGCGACTTCGACAAGATCGCGGACCCGCTGTTCGTCTACGCCGGGGCCAACGACCCGCGCGTGCCCAAGACCGAGTGCGACCAGCTGGTCGTGGCCCTGCGCGAGCGCCGGGTGCCGGTCGAGTACATGGTGAAGGACAACGAGGGCCACTCGCTGGCCCGGCGCGAGAACCAGATCGAGTTCTACGCCCGCGTCGCACTCTTCCTCGAGAAGCACCTCGGCGCCCCCCGCTGACCTCGGATCGACGCGGGCAGCCTGCTCGACGGGGCCGTCAGGCCGCGCCGCGTTCGCGCTCCAGCTGGAGCACGCGGGCGACAGAGCGTGAGACGCGGTCGCTCGCGTGGTCGACGGCCGCGAAGACGTCGGCGTCCACGTCGCCCGCCTGCACCTTGATCGGGCGCAGGCCCACATCGATCTGGCAGCGCTTGACCCGGCCACCGGCGTCGACGCCGGCGCTGGAGAGCCGGACCATCACGCGTCCAATCCTGTCGCCGAAGCGACCCAGGGCGATGCCGAGCCTGCGCTCCACATGGACGCGCAGGGCGTCGGTCACCTCCACGTCGTCGTCGCGAATTCGTATCTGCATTGCGGATGTCGTTCCTTTCGGCCGACGTTGCGCTTCAAGTGTGTGCTGGCGCGCCGCTCACCCGTCGATGAGCCGCGCTTCGTCCATGAACGCGACCTGCCGGGAGCTCGACTCCAATGGCTCCGTCAGCCCGGCCACGGCGATGTGACCGCCTCCTGCTGCCTTCGCGCGGTAGAGCGCCGCGTCGGCGGCCGCGAGCGCATCGGTCGACTCGTCATCCCCGGTCGGGTCCAGCTCCGTGATGCCGATCGAGACGGCGAGGCCCAGGATCGACTCGTCGCTGTGGCCGACGACGTGACCCGCGATCCGTCGAGCCAGGACCAGCGCCTGGCTTGCCGAGGTTTCGGGCAGGAGCACCGCGAACTCGTCACCGCCGACCCGCGCGACTGCATCCACGGCCCGCACACTCCGCAGCAAGATCCGACCCACGGCCACGATCGCGCGGTCTCCCGCCCTGTGCCCGAGACCGTCATTGATCGCCTTGAGGCCGTCGATGTCCACGCAGAGCACGCACGTGGCATGGCCATGGCGCTGGCGTCGGCTCTCCTCCTCTGCCATCCGCCGCTCGAAGTGACGGCGGTTGAAGAGGCCGGTCAGGGGATCGGTGATCGACAGGAATCGCACGCGATCGTAGGAGCGTCCGACGAACCACCCCAAGACGGCGAAGACGATGACGGAAGAGAGCGTCAACCAGGCGTACGCCGCCGGGAGATGAGCGAGTTCCGCCACGGCCCAGTCGGGCGTCGGCGCCAGGCCGGCGCCCACCGCGCGCGAGACGAGAGCCCCTACAGGCCCTACCAGCGCCAGCATGAAGCCGAGCGCCAGATACGAGAGGGACCGGGGCTTCGAGCAGAGAGCGCGCCACGCGCGCTCGACAGCCGCGGCTGGCAGCCGGCCGGGACCACGCGTCATCTCGGCTCCGCCTTGGGCACACCAGGGTCCGGCAGCGCGTGCCCTCCTTCGTCCTCCCAGACGGCCAGAGCAGGTTCAACCGGCCGCGCTTCCACCATCTGGCGTGTCCTCCGGACCGGCCTCGATCCGCATCCATCGAGCCCTGCTCGACGGGTCGGGGGGTGCATACATGGGTGTAGCCTCCAGACGCCACGTAGACGATTAGGAAGTTCGGGCCCGACCCGTCGAAAAAAGCGAAGTATGGTGGATCATGGAGTGGCTCAACTACCACCACCTCCTTTACTTCTGGGTCGTCGCGAGGGAGGGAAGCATTGTCGGCGCGAGCAAGGAGCTCCGCCTCGCGCAGCCCACAATCAGCGGCCAGATCCACCGGCTCGAGGAGACGCTGGGCGAGAAGCTCTTCGGCCGCAGGGGACGAAGCCTGGTGCTGACCGAGGCCGGCCGCCTGGCGTTCCGCTACGCCGACGAGATCTTCTCACTGGGGCGTGAGTTCGTCAACGTGCTCAAAGGGCGGGGCAGCGGGAGAGCGCTGCGGTTGGTCGTCGGCGTCGCGGACGTGCTGCCTCCGTCGCTCGTGCGGCGGTTCCTGGAGCCTGCATTTCGCCTCGGCCAGGCCGTGCACGTCATCTGTCGCGCGGACAAGTCGGTCGACGAGTTCATCGCGGAGCTGGCGATCCACAAGGTGGACGTGGTCATCGCGGATGGACCGGTCGGGTCTGCGACCTCGGTGCGCGCGTTCAGCCATCTGCTCGGCGAATGCGGGACGAGCTTCTTCGCCAGCGCCCGGCTCGCAGCTTCGATCCGCCGCGGCTTCCCGTACTCCCTCGACGGCGTCCCGTTTCTGCTTCCTGGCGCCCCTTCGGCTGTACGCCGAGCGCTGGAGCAGTGGTTCGACGCCCAGGGCATCCGGCCGCGGATCGTCGCCGAGTTCGACGACGGAGCGCTGGCCAAGGAGTTCGGCAAGGCAGGCATGGGTGTGTTCGCCGCCCCCACGGTCATCGAGTCCAAGGTGCGGCAGGACTACCGCGTGCAAGTGCTCGGGCGGGCCGACGCGGTACGGCAGGAGTTCTATGCCATCTCCGTCGAGCGCAAGATCAAGCACCCCGCCGTCGTGGCCGTCTGCGAGGGCGCGCGCAAGGACATCTTCGGCGCACGCCCATCATCGCGGCGTCCTGGTCCGCGGCGGGCAGCGGCCGGACGGAGATCGGCGGTTGCGCCTGTGCGGTCGCCGCCGCCCGGTCCCCGCGTCCGTGAGTCGATCGTCGGGCGGGGCGGTCGACGGCGCGAGGAGTGATCTACCCTGCGATCACTGTCGAGTCTGATCGATGGGCACGAGCTGCCAGCTCTTGAACATGCAGCGGGTGACGTCGGCGACGGCGGCGCCGTAGCCGATCTCCTGATGCGGCGCCCCGATGCGCGCGCACCAGGCGCGGGTGATCTGAGCGGCGCGCGGCAGCCCCTGGTGCGGAATACGGGGGAACAGGTGGTGCTCGACCTGGTGATCCAGACCGACGAAGAACCAGGACATCCAGCGCGGCATCACGAGGTTTCGCGTTGTCTCGAGCTGGTGCTGCCATCCATCCCCCTTCCCATCCCCCTTCGCGCCGATGATCGGCAGCCCCATGTGGGCCGGCGAGAAGATGAGGCCCAGCAGGAGGCCGACGACGCCCCACAGGCCGGCGTACACGAGCACGGCCGGCAACGGTCCGAACAGGAGGGCCGGGACAACGAGCCAGAGCGTGTAGTGGCCGAGGAGACAGGCGATGTCGATGACCAGCGCGCGGTCGATCCGGCGGGCGCGGATGCGCGTCACGATGTGTTCCCAGGTCGCCGCTCGCACCGCGAAGGTCAGGAACAGGTTGAGCGGCCAGAAGAACCAGCCCTGGAGGTTGCGCTGCCACCACCTGCGCAGCCGACCGGACCGCTGGTAAGCCACGTTCGACACGGCGAGCGGCCACAGCTCGATATCGTCGTCCTTTCCGACAACGTTCGGGTGGCCGTGATGGCGACGGTTGTGCTTGTTCTTCCAGTGCTCGGCGCCCAGTCCGCCGAACAGCGGAAAGGCGATGTGCAGCATCAGCTCGTTGTGCGCCTTGCCCGCGGCGAAGCTGCCGTGCGCCGCCTCATGGCCCAGCATGACCCCGGTGACGGCGAAGAGCGCGCCGATCGGGATCAGAAAGAACGCGCACCACCACGGCAGCATCGCGGTGGCCGCGAGGCAGGCGGCGACGGCGCCCATCATGGCCGCGAACTTCAACCAGCCGGCGAGGGGCCGGTGGGCGAAGACGCCGGCCTGATCGAGCTCCGCGCGGAGCACCTGGATGTCGGCTGTCGAGATCACCTTTTCAGGTTAACGACGTGCGCTCCGGTCGGCACTCGCGGCGCGACCATCTGGCACAACGATGACGGCCCTCCGACACGATCGTGACGAGCGGCCGCCGATCAGCCGCCCAGCGGACGGCCGAGCACGCGCTCCACGTGGGCGCGGTAGCGCCGGCTCATCGTGACGCGGGTGCCGTCGTCGAGCAGGACCGCGTGCTGGCCGTTGAACAGCGGCTCGAGCTCGCGCACGCGGTCCAGGTTGACGATGGTTGCCCGGTGGATGCGCACGAAGCGCTGCGGATCGAGCTGAGCCTCGAGCGCGGACAGCGCCTCGCGCACCAGGTAGGACTCGGTGCCGGCGTGGACGCAGGCGTAGTTGCCCTCGGCGCCGATCCAGGTGACGTCCGCCGTCTTGACGAACCGGATGCGCCCGTTCGTCCTGACCACCAGGCGCAGGAGCGGCCCGTCGGAGGTGCGGAGCGGCCGCGCCAGAACCGAGCCCTCGTCGTCGGCGCCGCGGCCGGCCAGGGCCTGCTCGGCCCGCCGCACCGCCCGGGCGAAGCGCTCCTCGTCGAACGGCTTGAGCAGGTAGTCGAGCGCGCAGGCGTCGAAGGCGCGCACGGCGAAGCGGTCGAAGGCGGTCAGGAAGATGATCGCCGGCGCCGGGGCGCCCAGCTCGTCGAGCACCTCGAAGCCGTCCTTGCCGGGCATCACCACGTCGAGGAATATCAGGTCCGGCGCCAGCTCGCGGATCTGCTCGACAGCGCGGAACCCGTCCGGACTCTCGCCCACCACCTCGATGTCCAGATCGTCGCCGAGCAGCCGGCGCACCCGCTCGCGGGCGTAGGGCTCGTCATCGACGATCAGCGCGCGGATCCGCTGCATGTGTCTCCTGAGCTGCTGCCGTCCGGAATGGAATGGAGAGCGTGACCTCGAGCCCGCGCCCGCCGTCGACGTTGGCGAGCTCGAGCGTGGCCCCCGGGCCGTAGAGCTGCTCGATGCGGGCGCGCGAGTTGCCCAGGCCGATGCCGGTCGCCGCGCCGTCGGCCAGCCCGGCGCCGTCGTCGCGCACCCGGACCAGCAGCGACCGGCCGCGCCGGGCCGCGTCGATCTCGATGCGATGCGCCCCGGGCCGGGCCGCGATGCCGTGCCGGATCGCGTTCTCGACCAGCGGCTGCAGGATGAGGTGCGGCACCGCTGCGGCCAGGCACTCCGGGGCGACCTGGACGTTGACCTCGAGGCGGTCGCAGAAGCGGATCCGCTCGATGTCGAGGTAGCGCTGCAGCAGCGCCAGCTCCTGGCGGAGCGGCACCTCCTCGGCCCCGCCGCTGTCGAGGGTCTCGCGCAGCATGTCGCCCAGGCCGGTGACCATGCGGTCCGCCGCGCGCGGGTCGCGGTGGATGAGCTCCGAGAGGGTGTGGAGCGCATTGAACAGGAAGTGAGGGTGCAGCTGCATGCGCAGCGCGTGGACGTGGGCGCGGGCCAGGGCGGCCTCCAGCTGCGACGCGCGCAGCTCGCGCTCTCGCTGGCGGCGGTAGACCGCGAGCGCGTGGCGCAGGGCGACGAGCCCGGCGTAGACGAGCAGGTTCGTGACGATCTTCTTGGTCACCAGATTCGTCGCCAGCCGGTCGAGCGGTACGGAGGCGATGTCGGCCCACGGCAGCCGCCAGGTCACCAGCGCGAAGGCGGCGGCGTGCGCCACGCCCAGGACGCCGGCGGCGGCGGCGTGGAGCGGCGCCGCCACCCGCCAGGTCGCGCGCCCGATCGGAAATCTACTGGCCAGGGCGAAGACGAGCGGGGTCAGCGCCGCCCACAGGTACCACTCGGGCAGCACCCAGGCCAGGGCGTAGGACCAGGCGATGCTCGGCCCGGCGGTGCCGCTGGCCAGGACCCACTGCGCCGCGAGGAGCAGGCCGATCGCGCTCGCCACGCCGAAGGGAAGCGCCCACATCGCCCACCGAGACCCCACGCCGACGTTATGCACGATCCACAGCCGGGCACCAGGCCCGCGTCAAAGTCCGACCCGGAGGACGACGACCGGACGGAGCGGCAGCAGCGGAAACGTCCCGTCGGCGCGGAAGATGGAGCGGAACAGCTGGAGCTGGCTGTTGGCGATGTAGTGCAGCTGGTCGCCGACCACCACGGCCGTGGTGGGCTGGAGGTGCTCCGGGTGGTCTGCCACCAGCACGTCGGAGCGGACGATGCGGTCAGCGGCCGGCGAGAGGACGTATCGCACGACAACGCGGCCCTGCTCCCAGGGCTGCACGGCGATGAGGGCGCCGCGATGGTAGGCCAGTCCGTCGGCGGAGCCGACCGGCACGGCGGAGGGCAGCCGGCGGATCCGGCGGGTGGCGATGTCGATGGCCCGGTGGCCGTCCCGCGTGGCGACGAACAGCGTGCGCTGATCACCGGAGATCGCGATCCCGTTGGGCCAGGGCAGGCGGCCGGCCTCGATCAGCGCCTCGAGGCGCGCGCCGCCGGTGCGCACCGTGTAGATGGCGCCCCCGACACTGTCGGTGACGTACACGTTGCCGCGGCCGTCGACCACCAGGTCGTTGAGGAAGTGCTTCTCGCGCCCCGCCGGATGGAGCACGCGCAGCAGCTTCCCGGTGCGCAGGTCGTACTGGAAGAGCCCGCTCCTTCCCTCGCCGGCCGGCAACATGCCGATCATCGGCATGTTGCGGCCGGCGTCGCCCGCGGCCGCCCACAGGACCCGGCGGCGGGCATCGACCTTCATGCCCACGACGCCGAGGAGGCCGTCCTGCGCCTCGGTCGTGAAGTCGCGCGCCTCGCCGTCCGGGCCGACAGCGACGATCTTCCGCCGGTAGGTGCTGCTGAGGTAGAAGGTCCGCGTCACCGGGTCGTGGGCGATGCCCTCCGGGATCAGGTCCGGCTGGTTGATGGTGAAGGCGACGCGGGCGCGGAAGGGCCCCGGCGTGCCCGCCCAGGCGATGCCGTCCGGCGTCTTGCCGGTGGGGACCAGGTCGGTCACGCGGGCCGAGCCGAGATCGACGGCCATGGCCATGGCCCGGTCGGGGCTGGTCAGGAAGGCGCGCCGACCGTCTCCCGACACGGTCAGGATCTTCGGCTGGACCGGCAGCACGATGGTGCGGATCGGCGCGCGGCGGGCGCGGTCGAACACGACGAGGGTCTTGCTGCCGCGATGCGGGACCAGGACGCGCTTGCCGTCCGGCGTGAACTTGACGCGCAGGGGCGCCACGCCGCCGCTGCCGAAGCGCGCCACCACCCGATCGGTCGCGACGTCGATGACGATGATGCGGTTGGTCTGGACGTTGGCGGCCCACACCTCCTTCCCGTCGGGCGAGACCGCGATGCCCATCTCCCCCGGCCGCGTGCGGACGAAGCTGACCCGCTCGCGCTCGCGGTCGATGATGCTCACGCCTCCGCCCTCGAGATGGGCGACGTAGAGCTTGGCCCCGCCGGGCGCCGCGGCCAGCATCCAGCCGCCTTCCGCGCCGGTCTTCCACTTCCTCGCCGTCGTCCCGTCGTCGGTGTCGATCTCCCGCACCGTTCGATCGGGCGCGCACGCCGCCCACAGGAGCGATCCGTCGGTGCTGACCGCCAGGTCGTGCGGTAGCGAGCCGGCGCCCAGGTCGTACGTGGCCCTGACCTCGCGGCGCGCCAGATCGACGACTGTCACCGTGCGGCCGGGCGATGAAGGGCCGCTCCCCGCATCGGCGACGTAGGCATAGCGATTGTCGGGCGACACCGCGACCTCGTGCGGGCCGGCCCCGGTCGGGAACCGGGCCACCGGCGCGAGGCTGGACGGATCGAGCAGCGTCACCGAGCTCTCTCCAGTGGACGCGAGCACCAGGACATCGGCCGCGACCGGGCGCGTCCTCCCCGGACCGAGCGCGAGGACGACGAGGGCGATGATGACCGTGATCCGCTTCATGGTGGCCTCCCGGCGCCCACGGTATCCGCGGCGCCTGCAGGGCCGCTGCAGCATGTGCCGGGCGGCACGAGGGCGGGGCGAGCGGCACGAGGGCGGGGCGAGCGGAGGCGCATGGCTGGCGGCGGCCGGCCGTGCCGGTCGGGGTGCGAACGTGCTAAGGGCGAGGCATGGCCTTCTTCGACATGTCGCTCGACCAGCTCAACGCCTACCGGCCGCCGCGCGAGGAGCCGGCCGACTTCGACGCCTTCTGGCAGGAGACGCTCGATGCGGCGCGCGCCGTCGACCTCCGCCCCGAGTTCGCGCCGCTCGACTGCGGCCTGCGCGCCGTCGAGGCCTTCGACGTGACCTTTCGCGGGTACGGCGGCCAGCCGATCAAGGGCTGGCTGATGCTGCCGCGGCAGCGATCCGGTCCGCTGGGCTGCGTGGTCGAGTACATCGGCTACGGCGGCGGCCGCGGCTTCCCGCACGAGTGGCTGGTGTGGGCCGCGGCCGGCCACGCGCATCTGGTGATGGACACGCGCGGCCAGGGCAGCTCGTGGAGCAGGGGCGACACGCCGGATCCGGAGATGGACGGCGGCAACCCGCACGTCCCGGGCTTCATGACGCGCGGGGTGCTGAGCCCGCACACCTACTACTACCGGCGGCTCTTCACCGACGCGGTGCGCGCGATCGAGACGGCGCGCCGGCACCCGGCGGTCGACCCTTCGCGCGTCGCGGTCACCGGGGTGAGCCAGGGCGGCGGCATGGCGCTGGCGATGAGCGCCCTGGTGCCCGACGTCGCGGCGACGATGCCCGACGTCCCGTTCCTGTGCCACTTCCGCCGCGCCACCGAGATCACCGACTCCTCGCCCTACAAGGAGATCGCGCGCTTCTGCGTGGTCCACCGCGACAAGGTCGAGCAGGTGTTCGCCACGCTGGCCTACTTCGACGCGGTCAACTTCGCCGCTCGCGCGCGCTGCAGCGCGCTGTTCTCGGTCGGCCTGATGGACGACGTCTGCCCGCCGTCGAGCGTGTTCGCCGCCTACAACCACTTCGCCGGGCCCAAGCAGATCCGGACCTGGCGCTACAACGGCCACGAGGGCGGCGGTCCGTACCAGATGGTGGAGAAGCTGCGCTTCATCGAGGAGCTGTGGGGTCAGGCCCCGGTGATTTCGGAATAGCTCGACATGCCCGGGAGGGGCGATGGCGAGCCGGTGGGGTCAAGGGAGGGCAGCCAGCGGCCGATCCAGGAGCAATGGGGATCCTGCGTGGGCTACGAGAGCGCCGCACACTCGGCCAGATGTCGCAGGAGCTGCGCGGCTCGCGCGAGCGGACCCTGCTGCTGGCCGACGCGACCGCGTCCTTCATCGCGTGCGTCAAGGCGCTCGCCCTCGACATCGAGGAGATCGGCGCCCCGGCGCTCAAGCTCGCCCTCGACGACACCCTGGCCGTGCTGCGCGCCGAGGCACCGGCCGAGCAGCTGGCGGAGGCGCTGGCGGCGCGCAAGACCGAGGCGCTCGAGTTCGCCGGGCGCGAGCGCGAGTACCTGACGACCCGGGACGCCGAGCTCTACCGCATCATCCAGGTGCTGCGCGACGGCCTGGCATCGGTGTCGGACGTGGACGACGTCTTCAACCGTCGCATGCTCGACCGCGGCACCCGGCTGGAGGCGGCCAGCCAGCTGGGCGACCTGGTCCGCGTGCGCGAGGCGATCTCGCGCGAGGTGAACGAGCTGCGGCGCCAGGTGGCCGACAAGCAGGCCAGCGACGAGGCGCGCGCGGCGGAGCTCGCCCGCGAGGTGGACACGCTGCGCCGCGACGTCGAGGACGCGCGGGTCTCGGCCGCCACCGACAAGCTGACCGGCGCGGCCAACCGGGCCGCCTTCGACTCCGAGGTGGCGCGCCTCGTCGAGCTGGCCGGCGCCGGCAACCAGGGCTTCGCGCTGCTGCTGGCCGACGTCGATCACTTCAAGTCGATCAACGACACCTACGGCCACCAGGTCGGCGACCGCGTGCTGGTCGGCTTCGTCGCCTTCTGCCGCTCGCGGGTCCGGCGAGGGGACATGGTGGCCCGCTGGGGCGGCGAGGAGATCGCCATCCTCCTGCCGTCGGCCAGCGAGCGGATCGCCCATCGCAAGGCAGCGGCGCTCGTCGAGCAGCTGGCCGACCAGGACTGGGTGATCGAGTCGGGCGACACGATCCGCTTCACCGCCAGCATCGGCGTCAGCGCCTGGGTGAGCGCAGACACGGCGGAGACTCTGGTGGCCCGGGCCGACGAGGCGCTCTACCGCGCCAAGCAGGAGGGGCGCAACCGCGCCGTCCGCGGCGGCTCGCGGGCCGCACGCGCTCGCGTCGCCGGCTGACCCGTTGCGCCGCGAGGCGGCGATCAGCAGCCGGCGGATCGGGCGAGCTCGTCGAGCTCGCCGCGCAGCGGGCTGTCGGCGCGGGCCAGCACGAACACCCACAGCGCGCCGCTGCCGCACGACCTGCGCTCGGCCCAGCCGACCAGCTCGACCGGCTGCGCGGTCTTGAAGGCGTCGTACACGTGCGCGGTGAGCTTCCAGCGGCCCGGGGCCGTCCGGCTCGGCGCGCGCCGCGATCGACTCGCGCGCGGCGGCGTCGATGCGCTTCTTCTCGTCGTCGACGGCGGCGATGAGGCCCTTGAAGTAGGCGGTGAGCTCGGCGCCGAGCGCGGCGGCGTCCATGTCGGCGGCATCCTCGGTGCGCCAGGTGAAGGCGTACGACCAGTAGCCGGGCTGACCCGGCTCGAGGAAGCCGGGCGGGAAGCGCAGCTCCTCGGCGCCGCGGTGGGAAACGGACCGCGCGAACTCGAGCGGAAACGGGATCGTCTCGCTCTTCCAGCCGTCGGGGACTCGCCAGGTGGCGGCCCTGGCCGGCGCGGGCGTCGCCGCCGGAGAGGAGACCGCCGCCGGCGCCGGCTCGGAGGAGCCGCAGGCGGTCAGGACGATGAACGCGAGGAGGGTGCACTTCACCCGCCGACCATCGCACGATCGTCGGCGACGGTGCCATCGGCGGCGGCGGCACTGTGAGCGATGCGCCCCAGTCTAGCGAGTGCGCGCGAGCGACGCGGATCGCTCGAGCATCGCGTCGAGCTCGGCCCGTCCATGCAGGCGGCCGTCCACCACCACCGCGGCGATCTTGCGCGTGCTGGCGATGTCGGCGATCGGATCCGCCTCGAGCAGGACCAGGTCGGCTCGCTTGCCCGGCTCGACGGTGCCCAGATCGCCGAGCCGCCCCAGCGACTCGGCCGCGTTGCGGGTCGCGATCGAGATGACCTCGAGCGGGGTGAAGCCGACCTCCACCAGCAGCTCCAGCTCGTCGTGCAGGCTGAAGCCGGGATAGATGTTGGGAGCGCCCAGGTCGGTGCCGGCCAGGAAGCGGACCCGTTCGCGCCGGAGCAGGACGGCGATCTCGACGAAGCGGCGCCAGCCGCGGGCCAGGAGGTCGCGCACCTCCGGCGTGTCCGGAAGCAGGCGGGCGCCGCTCCAGAAGGCCGCGAGCGACGCGCTGACGTGGCGGTGGCGCGGATCGCTCTCGGCCGGCACGTTTCGGCGGGACGTCCGCATCCAGTAGGTGATCAGCGTCGGGTCGAACCAGGTGCCCTGGGCGGCCATCTGGCGACCCAGGGCCGCCACGTCGGCGTCGGTGAACTCGGCCAGCGCCTGCTCCTGGGACTTGCCGGACTCCACCTTGCGGGCGACCCGTCCCTCGAACAGCGACACCACGTGCTCCACGCTACCGTGGCCCGCCTCGATGGCGCGCGCGGGGTCGACGGCGAGCGGGATGTGACCGACGACCTGCACGCCCTGGCGGCGCGCCTCGGCCAGCAGGGCGAAGTAGGCGGCCGGCGGGGTGCCGTTGTGCACCTTGATGAAGTCGACCCCGCGCCGCCTGAGGAAGGTCACGGCCCGGCGGCCGTCCTCCGCGGTGCGGACGACGAGGCGGTCGGCCACGCCCGGCTTGTCGCCGTCGACGAACGGTCCGGCCCGGAAGATGCGGGGACCGACCAGCTCGCCGCCGGCGATCCGCGCGCGCAGCCAGTCGACGACCTCGAGCTCGCCGCCCGGATCGCGCACGCCGGTGACGCCACTGGCCACCATCACGGGGCAGGCCACGTCGCCGGCGCTGGTCAGGTGCGCGTGCATGTCCCAGAGGCCCGGGATGAGGAAGCGACCCGCGCCGCGAACGGCTCGCACGTTCGCGGGCAGCGGCTCGGCCGCAGGCTGGATGCGCGCGATCCTGCCGGACTCCACGACCACCGTCACATGTGGCAGCGGCTGCGCGCCGGTCCCGTCGATCAGCGTCACATCGGTGATGGCGAACGCGAGCGGCGGCTGGGGCCGACCCTGCGGGCCGGTCCCCGGCCATGCGCACGCGGCAAATGCCGCGATCAGGATGTCGTACCGGCGCACCATCGACCCTCACCCGTGATACAGCGCCGGCGGGGGCGAGGTTTCATTTCGGCGGCCGTGAACGGCCTGCGTTCCTGGTTGCGAAGCGATAAGGTAGCCGGATGCGACGAAGGTTCGTGTTCATCGCGCTCGTGTTCGGGCTGGTCCTCTTGGCCGGGACGCGGTCGGCGTCAGCGCAGGTAAGCATCTGGCTGAAGAAGGGCGTGAGTGGCGCCGGCGTCGGCGCCCTGTTCGCGTACAACGAGGACCAGACGACGTACGGGATCAATGGCGGCTACTCGGTGCGCGGCTTCATCGATCTCGACCTGACAATCGCGTACCTCGATTTTCCGAGCGACCCGCTGCCCGATGATCTGGTCGGCGTCGCCATCGCGCCTCGGGTCGAGGTTCATCCGCTCAAGCAGGGCGAGGGCATGCCGATCTCGCTCGGCATCGGCGGCGGCATCACCGGCTTCGGCTACTCGAGCGACGAGCTCGAGGCGCGCGACGCCGAGCTGCAGGGCTTCAACTACAACGCCGACGTCTCGCTCTATCGCTTCTTCAAGCTGTCATCCAACTTCGGCGTGACCCCCGCGCTGGGGGCGGGCTTCGTCCACTCCGAGGTCACGCTGACCCAGTTCGGCAACGAGGACACAGCGACGGACGACGCGTTCACCTTCCAGGCGGCCACCTATCTCGCGTTCCTCGATCCCAACGGGCACATCTGGGGCATCGCGCCGCAGGTGAACATCGGCGACACGACCACGGTCGCGGTGCGCGCCGGGTTCATCTGGACGCTGTGATCGACTACTGATCGAAGACCGTGCCGGTGCCCCGCTTGGCCGGCGGCTTGGGCTTCGGTTGCGGCTTCGGGGCGGGCTTCGACGCGGCCGGCGGCTGTGACGGCGTCGGCTGCGGGGCGGGGCGCGGCGCGGCGGGCTGGGGCAGGGGCTGCGCCGGCTGCGCGGGCTGTGGCGCCGGCTGCGCGGGCTGTGGCGCCGGCTGGGGCGCTGCCGATCGCGGCTCCGCAGGCTTCGTCGCGCCTGCCTTCGGCGACGACGGCGACTTGACCCGCGCCGCCGCCTTCGCCCTGGTCCGGCGCTCCTTGTGGAGCACGATCGGCATTTTCCGGTCCCGGTCGGGAACGATCTGCGCGCGGAAGCTGGAGTAGCCCTTTGCCTCGGCGGTGACGACGACCGGCTCGCCGGAGCGCTGGACTCTGATCCGGCCGTTCGCGACCGGCTGGCCACCGACGCGGATGTCGGCGGCGACGCGCGGCTTGACGATGAAGGTGAGCGAGACCTCCGGCACGAGAGTCGCGTCCGGCACCACCGTCGCGGCCGGTGCAGCCGGCTCCGGGCTGGTCGGAGCAGGGGACGGGGCCACGGCGGCGGGCGCGGCCGGCTCGGTGACCGGCTCGGCGACGGGCGAATCCGAGCCCGGTGTCAGCCTCCGCGCAACGGCCAGCCAGATCCCCGCGGCGACCAGCGTCCCGGCGATGATCGCGATGACGAGGCCACGCGGCGCCGGCACGGTCTGGCCCGGCCGCGAGCCGGCCGGGGCCGGCACCGGCATGTACGGCCCTGACGGAGACGGCGGCGCCTGCATCGGCATGTACGGTCCCGACGGAGCCGTCGGCGCCGGCATGACCGGCCCGGAGGGAAGCGGCCCTGTCGCGAGCGTCGGCGTCGGCCCGCCGTGGACCGACGGAGCCGTCGGAGCGGCGGTCGCCGCCAGGGCCAGCGCGCCCCGCGACACCAATCTCCCGGACGAACCGATGCTCGGCGGGTTCGCGTCGCGCATCGCGACCGTGAGCTCGCCGGCCAGCTCGGCCACGCCGGGCGTGCGCGCCTGCAGATCCTTGGCGAGCGCGCGCCGGAGCGCGGCCGACACAGCGGGCGGGACCTCGGGGCGGATCAGGTGCACGTCGGGCGGATCGATGAAGCGGACCTTGTGCAGCGCGTCCGCGATGGTCGGCGCGGCGAAGGCCATCGTGCCGGTCAGCATCTCCCAGACGATGGCCCCCAGCGCGAACACGTCGGCGCGCGGGTCGATGTCCTGGATGCGCCCCTCGGCCTGCTCCGGCGACATGTACGCCGGCGTGCCGAGCAGGCTGTACTGGCGGGTCATGACGGTCATCGAGTCGAGGATCTTGGAAAGCCCGAAGTCGAGCAGCTTGACGTGGTCGTCGCGCCCGCCCCGCTGACACAGGAAGACATTCGACGGCTTGAGGTCGCGGTGGACGATCTGCGCCCGGTGCGCGGCGTCGAGGGCCGAGGCCGCCTGCTCGACGATACGCATCGCGTCGGCCGGTGGCAGCGCGCCGCGCGCCTTGATGCGGCCGGCCAGGTCCTCGCCCTCGAGCAGCTCCATCACCATGTAGGCGTGGCCGTCGCTGACGTTGAAGTCGTGCGTCTCGACGATGTGCTCGTTGCCGAGTCGCGACGCGATCTCCGCCTCGCGCCGGAAGCGAGTCAGGACGTCCGAGCTGCCGGCGTGCTGTCCGGCCAGGAGCTTGACGGCGTAGCGCTTGCCGCGCAGGCGCACGTGACGCGCCTCGTAGATGACGCCCATCCCGCCCATCCCGATCACGCGGACGAGCTGGTAGGTGTCCGCCAGCGTGCTGCCCAGCTGCGATCGCTCCGCCGAGACTCGATCCGGCGCCCCGAGATCGAACCCGGTCAGAGCCTGCGCCAGCGCGGCCGCCGCGGTCGAGTCGAGGCCTGCGATGGTCCCGGCCACCGCATGGCCGCCCTCACCGCGGGCGAGCGCCGCCACAAGGGCCCGGCACGCGTCGCAGGCGTCGAGGTGCTCCTCGATCCGATCGGCCGCGCCCGCGTCAACCATTCCTCGCACGAAGCCCTGCACCGCTTCGAGCCCGAGACAGCCGGACGCCGTGTCCCTCATCCCGCTCGCCGATGATAGCAGGTCATCCAGCGACGGCAGGTCATCCGGCGCCGTTGTCGAGCAGGCGCTCGACAACGCGCTGGACGTCATCCACCGAGATCGGCTTGACCAGATGCTCGTCGAACCCGGCGGTGCGAGCGCGCTCACGATCGGCGGCCTGGCCGTACCCGGTGATGGCCACCAGCCTCAGCGTCTCCAGCCCTACGGTCTGGCGCAGCCGCCGCGCCAGATCGTAGCCATCCATGATCGGGAGCCCGATGTCGAGGAGCGCGATCTGGGGCCTGAGCGCCTGCGCGCGAACGATCGCGGTCGCCGCGTCGGCGGCGGTGTGCGTCTCGTAGCCGGAGAGCGCGAGCGCCTCGCCGAGCAGCGCGAGCGCATCCTCGTTGTCGTCGACGATGAGCACCTTCACGCCCGCCGTGGCGCGGAGGCGGGCGGCTGCGGGCGCCGGCTCGGCGGCGTCGACGGCGGCATCGAGCGCCGGGAGCATGACGCGGAACTCGCTGCCCGACCCGGGGCCGTCGCTGTGCGCCGAGACGCGCCCGCCGTGCATCTCCACGACGCTGCGGACGATCGCCAGACCCAGGCCGAGCCCGCCCTGCGCCCGGTCCAGCGACTGCCGCCCCTGCACGAAGAGATCGAAGACGCCGGGCAACAGCTCCGGGTGGAGGCCGACGCCACTGTCGGCCACGCTCAGCACCACGTCGCCGCCGTCGCGGCTGCCGGTGATCTCGATCCGGCCGCCCGGTTCGGTGTACTTGGCGGCGTTGGAGAGCAGGTTCGACACCACCTGGGCCAGGCGCATCGGGTCGCCCGCCACGGCCAGCGCCGGCGGCACGTCGATCCGCACATGGTGGCGCCGCTTCTCGAGGAGCGGTCCCACCTGCTCGATGGCCTTGGTGACCGTGTCGCGCAGGACGATCGGCTCGCGCGACAGCTCGATCTTGCCCGTTGTGATGCGCGAGACGTCGAGCAGGTCGTCGACCAGGCTCACGACGTGCTTGACCTGACGCTGGAGGATGGCGCGCTCGCGCTCGATCGCCGTCGGCGCGCGCAGCTCGATGACCTGTAGCGCGGTCAGGATCGGCGCCAGCGGGTTCCTCAGCTCGTGGCCGAGCATGGCCAGGAACTCGTCCTTCGCGCGGCTGGCTCGCTCCGCCTCCAGCCGGGCCGCGGTGGCCTCGGCGTAGAGCCGGCTGTGATTCACCGCCAGCGCCAGGCGATCGGCCAGCGCGCTGGCGAGATCGAGATCCGGCTGGGTGTAGTCCCGCCCCGAGTCGGCCGTGGCCAGCGTGAGCACGCCGATGACGGAGCCCTGGGTGATGAGCGGGACGGCGATGAAGGATCGCAGCTGGAGCCGGCGCAACAGCTCGAGGTGCTGCGCGTCGCGGGCCCCGGCCACCAGTGCCTCGTCGGAGACGTGCGGGACGAAGATCGGCTCGCCGGTGCGCACGACCTGGTGGCGGCCGCCGGCCTGGTCCGGGTCTTGTGGGTACCGCGCCTCGATCTCGCGCACCAGCTCGACCTTTGCCGGATCGACGTGCTCGACGGCGAGGTGGCGCAGCTGGCCGTCCTCGACCAGGTCGATCGCGCACCAGTCGCCCACCGCCGGGACCGCCAGGCGAGCCAGCGCCGAGAGCGTGCTCCGGGTGTCGAGCGACGAGGCCAGCTCGGCGGAGGCGTGGGCGACGAAGGCTCGGCGCTGCTCGTCGGCTCGCCGCGCCGAGACGTCGCGAAAGACGAGCACGCTGCCAATGAGCTCCCCCGACGCCGAGCGGATCGGAGCCGCACTGTCGTCGATGGCGACGTCGCTGCCGTCGCGCGCGATGAGGATCGTGTGGTTGGCCAGTCCGACTACCTCGCCCTCGGGGAGCACGCGGGCCAGGGGGCTCTCGAGCGGGCTCCGCGTCTGCTGGTCGACGATGCGAAAGACCTCGGACAGCTCCACTCCCTCCGCCTCCGACGAGGTCCAGCCGGTCAGCTTCTCGGCGAGCGGATTCATGAAGCTGACCTTGCCGTGCGCGTCGGTGGCGATGACCGCATCGCCGATGCTGCGCAGGGTCGTGGCCAGCCACTCGTGGCTCACGCGCAGCGCCTCGGCCTGCTCGCGGGCCTCGGTGACGTCCTGGAAGACGTTGACCGCGAACCTGTCGCCGAGTGCCTCCACGCTCACCGCGTTGGCGCGGACCCGCGCGAACCGCTCCTCTCCGGTCGCGCGGATCCGGAAGCGAACCAGGCACTCCGGCGCCGCCTGACCCAGCAGCACGCGACGCCCGGGCAGCCCGGAGACGTCGAAAGGCGCGCCGTCCGGGTCCAGGAGATCGAAGTGCGCCACGATGTCGGCCGGTGAGGCCCGCAGCATCTCCTCGGCCGAGGAGAACCCGGTCAACCTGGCGGCGGCGTCGTTGGCGTAGATGAGCCCGCCGCGCGCGGTCTGCACGGTGATGCCGTCCTCCACGCCGCGCAGCACACCCTCGAGCTTGGCGAGCGAGCCCTGCGCGTCCCGCACGGCGTCGTTGCAGCGGACCTGCCCCGACCGCAGCCACTTGGTGATGGCGGTGAGCGCCGTCCCCTCGAGAAAGAAGAACCCGAGGCGCACCGTGTCGCCGGCGCTCGGCGACTGCAGCGCGCCGAAGGGCGGCATGAACAGGTAGAGCCCCAGGACCGCCGAGATGGCGGTGACGGCGAGGCCGCCCGCCCAGCCTCCGAACCACGCGCCCGCGATGATGGACGCGAAGTAGAGGAGAAACGGCGTGTCCGGTCCGATGTAGTCGAAGGCCGCGAGCTTGATGACCGTGACCACCGCCAGAGACACGGCCGTCCAGCCGAGCCCCCGCAGGACCTGGACAGCCCTCGAGCGAGCCGCCGCTCGGGGGGTAACAGGTGGCGAAGTGGCCGAAAAGGGCATTGTCTCGCGACCGGCAGCGGTCCCCCCAAACGTAGACTTCGCCGCCTCGGCCGCGCCATGTGTTCCGGCGCCGGTAGGGCAGAAAGCGTCGCTCCGGGCGCGTCCCGATCTGTGGGCGGATCTATGGGCAATGCACGCCCTGAAAGGGCCAGGGACCGGGCCGGGTGGTCGCTCAGTCGGTCCTGAAGGAACGGCGGTACGCCAGCGGGCTGGTTCCGACGATCTGGCCGAAGTGCTCGCGCAGGACCGCCGACGAGCCGAACCCCACCTCGGCGGCCAGCGCCTCGACCGGCAGGTCCGTCGTCTCGAGCAGACGCTGCGCGTGGCGAACGCGGGCCCGCACGACCCACGCGGCCGGCGTGGTTCCGACCTGCTCGCGAAAGCGCCGGCTCAGCGTGCGCGTGCTCATCGCCGCGCGCCGCGCGATGACCGGCAGAGTCAGGTCGTCGCGCAGGTGCCGCTCCAGCCACGCGAGGAGTGGGCCCATCGAGGTGCCATCGTCCACCGGCGCCTCGTGCGCGATGAACTGGGCCTGGCCCCCCGCACGCTCGAGCGGCATCACCGCGGCGCGCGCGACGGCGGCGGCCGCCTCGGCGCCGAGATCGCGGCGGACGAGATGAAGGCACAGATCGAGGCCCGCGGCGGCGCCCGCCGACGTCAGGACATGGCCGTTGTCGACGTAGAGGACATCCGGGTCGACCTCGATGGCCGGGTGACGCCGGGCGAGCTCCGGCGCGCCGAGCCAGTGGGTGGTCGCGCGCAGGCCGTCGAGCACGCCGGCTCGGGCCAGGATGAACGCCCCGCTGCAGATCGACGCGACGCGCGCACCGCGGCCGACCGCCCGGCGAATCGCCTGCAGGAGCGCGGCGGGGACCGGTCGGTCGACGTCGTCGATGCCGGGGACGATCACCGTGTGGGCGCGGGTCAGCGACGAGAGCCGCCAGGGGACCCGGAGCTGGGCGTGCTCCGACTCGACCTCCGGCTCGGTGCTGCAGATCCGCACCTCGTAGAGCGACCGCCCGCCGCCGTCCCGCGCGCGCGTGAACACCTCGCACGGCGTGGCCAGGTCGCCGAGCACCACGCCGTCGAACGCGACCACGGCGACGACGCGCCTGGCCGTGCCGCGGCGCGGATCGAGGGTTGGCTGAAATCCTGCGGATGTTGTCTTTCGAGCCACTGTCTCGAGTCTGCCGTGCTCGCTACGGTCATGCCAGCAAGGAGCGACTCGATGCACGACCCGTCACCGCTTCACCTGACCGACTACCTGGGACCGGCTGCCGGCGCGGTCCTCTTCGTCCTGATCATGTCGCTGCTGAAGGAGCCGGCCAGGCGCAACCTCAACGCCATCCTGGTGGCGGGTGCGGGCGGCGTCTACCTCAGCGGCGGGTTCGGCCAGTGGGAGCTGCTCTACGCCGCCATCGCTGTGGGTCTGGCCTGTCGAGGGCTCCGCTCCCACCCGCTCATCGGCGTCGCCTGGCTGCTGCACTCCTGCTGGGATCTGGCCCACCACCTGTACGGAAACCCGATCTGGCCCTTCATGCCGACCTCGTCCTTCGGCTGCATGATCTTCGACGCCCTCATCGCCACCTGGTTCCTCGCCGGCGCCCCGTCGCTCCTCTCTCCTCGAGCCAGGGACGGTGCAAGAAGTTGAGAGAGTCCCGGCCGGTCTTCATTCCGTCAGCTCCACGAGGGCCGCTCGAAGCTGGTCGAGCAGGGCAGGGAGGCCCGGTTGCCAGGTTCAACGCCCTGTGGGATGTGAACCTGTCGTCTGCGTCGGCCCGCCCACCCGGGCAGTGAATCGATGACCACATCGCGCGACGAGTTGATCGATGCCGTCGTCCATCCCGCTCTCGAATCTGCGGGAATACCTCGGCCGGACCTGGTCGAACGGGCCCGCGAGGGCGTTGGCAACCACGTCTACCTCGCCGGTGACGTCGTCGTCCGGGTCGGCACGGGAACCGATGGCGCCAGGTTCCCCGCCGCCGTCGCCGTGCTGCGGGCCGCCGCACCCGAGGTTCGCGTCCCCGAGGTGCTCTACTCGGATACGACCTGCCGAGCACTGCCATTCCCGGTGATGGTGCTCCGGAGACTTCCGGGAACACCACTGTCACGGACATGGCCGCGCCTCGACGTCACGCGTCGAGTTGCGGCGCTCGAACAGATCGCGCGCGAGCTCGAGCGCCTGCACGCGATCCCGGCTGTGGTGGCCTCCGGAGCCAGCTTCTCGGAGCCATGGTGGGCCTCGCCGGTCGCGTTCATCGAGCGCGAGCTCGCGCGCCACCGGGAGACCGGAAGCTTCCCGACAGAATGGCTGGCGCGCATGGAGCGCCACCTCGCGCACGGCCGCGACGCGCTGATCGCCGCGCCCCCCGCCGGACTGCTGCATGGCGACGTGACGTGGAGCAACGTGCTGTTCGATGGTGAGCAGCTCACCGGGCTGATCGACTTCGACGACACGGAATCCGGGCCGGCCGAGGAGGATGCGTGGCAGCTGCTGTTCGAATCCCGCCTCGAGACCGAGCGATGGATACCGCTGTCGCGAGTCCGCGAGCTCCCGGGCTTCGACCTGTCCGCGCCCGGCGTGCTCGCGCGCTACCTCATCCGCGAAACCGAGAGCATCCTGCTGCTGCTCACGGGCACGCTGAGCTGGAAGACCCCGGAGGCAGCGCGCGACGACGCCATCGAGACCTACCGCGATGCCTTCGAGAGCGACCGCATCGCACGTCTGCTCGAGGCGCTGTCGGCCAGCTGAACGGGCGCTTCCTGTCAGCCCGAGGACCGGGCCGATGAGGTCCGGCCCGGAGCGCTGGAATCCGAGGGCGAAGGGCAGGGTCCGCAGCCGCTGGCCGGTCAACGCGAAGATCGCGTTCGCGACCGCCGGGGCGATAGGCGGCGTGCCCGGCTCCCCGGCGCCGCCCATCTTCTCCCGGGAGCGGACGATCACCGTGTCGACGCGGGGCGCGTCGGGCATGCGCAGGACCCGGTAGCCGTCGAAGTTCGTCTCCTGCACGCGGCCCGCCTTCAGGTTGATCTTGCCGAAGAGCGCGGCGGAGAGGCCGTAGATGATGCCGGACTGCATCTGCGCGGTGACGCCGTCGGGGTTGACCGCCAGGCCGCAGTCGATGACACAGGTCACCCGGTGCACCACGATGCGAGTCCCCTCGACGGAGACCTCGGCGACCTGCCCGACCGTTGTGTCGAACCAGGAGTGGATCGCGAGCCCGCGCGCAATTCCCTGCGGCGGCCGCTTGCCCCAGCCCGACCGGTCGACAAGGGTGTCGAGGACGCGGAGATGACGCGTGCGGCCGGCGAGCAGCCGCCGGCGATACTCGGCCGGATCGACCCTGGCCGCCGCGGCCAGCTCGTCCACGAACGACTCGATGGCGAACGCGCTGTGCGTGCTGCCGACCGAGCGCCACCAGAGGACCGGCACTGCGTTCCGCGGCGAGTGCAGGGTCACCCGGTGTGCCGGGATGGCGGCCAGATACGGACAGTTCGTGACGCCGTGCACCGAGTCCTCGTCGATGCCGCCCTTGCCCGGCGGCGTGGTCGGCTGCCCGACGACGTTCTGCCGCCAGGCGAGCGGCAGGCCGGCAGCGTCGAGACCCGCCTCCAGCCGGTGGACGAACAGCGGCCGGTACCAGCCGCCCTGGATGTCGTCCTCGCGCGTCCACATGGTCTTGACCGTCGCCCCGCTCGCCCTGGCCACCTCGACCGCCTCGGAGACGAAGTCGGAGTTCGCGGAGGCCCGGCGGCCGAACAATCCGCCGAGGAAGGTCGTGTGCAGCACGACCTGCTCGGGTCGCAGACCGAGGATCTTCGCCGCCGCCGCCTGGTCGGCCGTCTGCGACTGCGTGCCGGTCCAGATCTCGGCCCCTCCCTTGCGGAGGCGCACGGTCGCGTTGAGCGGCTCCATCGGCGCGTGGGCGAGGTATGGCACCTCGTAGACGGCCTCGTGGCGCCGCGCGGCCTTTCTCATCGCGGCCGCGGCGTCGCCGTGCGCCACGACCACCACGCCCGGCGTCCTGGACCGCTTGCGGAAGTCGGCCGCCAGGCGATCGCTGTCGATGTCCGCACCGGGTCCGAGATCCCAGTCGACTTGCAGGGCCTCGCGGCCCTTGTGGGCCGCCCAGAAGTGGTCGGCCACGACCGCCACCCCTGACCGGACCTGCACCACCTTGCGGACCCCCGGCATTTTCAGAACGGGGTCGGCGCGGAACGATTTCACCCGGGCGCCGAACACCGGGGGGCGCGCCACCACCGCGGTCAGCATGTCCGGGAGCCGCACGTCGGCGCCGTAGATCGCCCGGCCGGTCAGCTTCTCGGGCGAGTCCAGGCGCCGCCGCGACGTGCCGATGATCTTCCAGTCGCTCGGCTTCTTCAGCGTCACCTGAGACGGCGGCGCGAGCCTGGCGGCCTCGGCGGCCAGCGCGCCGTACGAGAGCCGCTTCTCGCCGTGGACGACGGCGCCGTCCTGGGTGCGCAGCTTGTCGGCCGCGACCTTCCACCTCTTCGCCGCGGCCTGGACCAGCACCGCGCGCGCCGAGGCCCCGACCCTCCGCAGCCGATCGAACTCGTTCACCGTGCTGAACGAGCCGCCGGTGCCCTGCACCTTCCACATCCCGTCGCCGTATGCGGCCGCCGCCGGTGCGTGCTCGACGCGCACCGCGGACCAGTCGGCGTCCAGCTCCTCGGCGATGAGCATCGCCACCATCGTCCACACGCCCTGGCCCATCTCCGAGTGGTTGCAGCGGATCGTCATCGTGCCGTCCGGCGCGATGCGGAGGAAGGCGTTGACCGTGACCGGGCGCCCACCCGCCGCCTGCGCGACGCCGCGTCCTCGGAAGGGCAGCCCGATGGTGAAGCCGAGCACGAGCCCGCGACCCGCCGCGCCGAGAAAGTCTCTCCTCGAGACGCTCACCGGCGCCCTCCCGCCAGCTCGGCCGCGCGCGCGATCGCCGCCCGGATCCGCTCGTACGTGCCGCACCGGCAGATGTTCCCCTTCATCGCCGTGTCGATCTCGCGCTCGGTCGGCCGCGGCCGCTCCGCGAGGAGCGCGGCCGCGGACATGATCTGCCCGGACTGGCAGTACCCGCACTGCACCACGTCCACCTCGGCCCAGGCGCGCTGCACCGGGTGCGGGTGCCGTCCGTCCCTGGACAGCCCCTCGATCGTCGTGACCCGCTTCCCGGCCACGTCGGCTGCCGTCACCGAGCACGACCGCACCGCCTTGCCATCGACGTGCACCGTGCACGCACCGCACAGCGACTCCCCGCAGCCGTACTTGGTGCCGGTGAGCCCGAGGATGTCGCGCAGCACCCAGAGGAGCGGCATGTCCTCGGGCGCCTCGACCGTGCGGACCGTGCCGTTGACGTTGAGCCTCATCCAGGCCTCCTCGCTCGTGGAATATGCGCGATCGAACGGTGCATTGGAGGGACGACGCACGACCCTCCGCAATCGTTAACCAGCTCGGACTCGTGCCAGGATCTCTTCAACCTGGTCGCGATCGACCTGGCGCTTCTGTGGGCCCGCCGATGAGGCCATGGCGGCGGGCTTCGGCAACCGCAACGCCCCGTGATGGCGCGCGCAGCTTGGAGAGGATCGAGGAGACGTGGTGGTCGACCGTCTTCGGCGACACGAAGAGGCGCTTGCTGATCTCGACGTTCGACAAGCCGAGCGCCAGTGCGTCGAGGACCTCCTGCTCGCGGGCAGTGAGATCGAAGGGGTGCTCGCGGCGGGCGGCGAGCGGTCGCCGCGGAACGCCGCGGACGCCCAGCTCCGAGAGGCGGCGGCGGAGGCGGGCCGCGGCTGGCCTCGCCCCCATGGCATCGAGCACGGCGAGCGCGCGCAGGAGCGCCTCGGGATCGGCTCCCTCGAACACGGCGAGGGCCGCATCGTAGCGGCAGCCGAGCTGCTCGAGCTGCTCCGCGGCTCCTCGCCAGTCGCCCGCGAGCTGGAGGACGATGGGAGGCGGCATCCTCGCCTCGGGCGGCTGGCCTCCACCCCGCCAGCTCCATACCGCCAGCTCGCCGACGTACCAGGCTCGAATCGAGCCGCAGCGCGAGCTCCAGCGTGTCGGCGACCTCCGCGCGTGCGCGCGTCGCGTCGCCCTCCAGCCAGGCCAACTCCGCGCGCGCGGCCGCGACCGCAACCAGCCGCTCGGCTTCGCTGGTCTGGCACGCCAGCACCAGCGCCTCGTCGAGCGCCGCCCAGGCGCCGGCGTCGCCGCGCCGGGCGCGCACGAGGCCCAGCGACGTGAACGCCACCAGGCGCGCCATCTCCGAGGAGGCCGGGTCGTCGATGACCAGCGTCGCGTTGTCCGCTGCCTCGCTCCATTGCCCGACCACGACGTGGAGTCGTGTTTGCCACACCAGCGAGCATCGCCCGACGGTGCCAAGGTCACGCTCCGACGCGTACTCGATGCCCTCGCGGAGCCATCGCGCAGCCGCCTCGTGCCGGCGCTCTTCCACCGAAAGGCTGCCGAGATTCGAGAAGGCGCGGGCGGCATGCTCCTGGAAGCCGTGCTCGATCGAGACGCGCAGGCTCTCCTCCACGAGCTCCCACCCCCGCTCGTCCCCGCGCTGGATGCGGGCGCAGCCGAGGTTGTTGAGGGCGTGCGCCTCCGTCTCGGCAAACCCGCGCTCGCGGGCGAGTGCGAGCGCCCTCTCTCCCCAGAGCGTGGCTTCCGCCGCCTCCCCCGCGCACATGTGGACCTGGGACCGGTTGGACCATGCCATTGCGAGCTCGGGCCCGGCCGGCAACGCCTCCAGGGTCTCCACCGCCATGGCCGCGTATCGCTGCGCGTCCTGGGTTCGCACCGAGTACCAGCACATCCGCGAGAGCCACCGCAGGCAGTCGCCCTCGCGCCGCCGGTCTCCGAGCTCATGAAACAGATCGCGGGCCGCCGAGCACGCGTCGATGGCCTCCTTCATCCGATCGGTCAGGTAGCACTGGTACGCGCGTGACTCGAGCAGCTCCGCTCTCCGGTGGGGCTCGAGCTGTGAGCCGTGGCGGAGCGCCGTCGCGAGATGGGCAGCCGCTTCGCGGTGAGCCCCGAGCAGCGCGGCGTGCGCGGCGGCCTCGGGAGCGAGCCGCACGACCAGGGCGACATCGCCGGCCTTCTCGGCATGGTGCACCAGCCGGTCGAGCAGGCCCGGCTCCTCCGGAAGCGAACGCAGCGCGGCCAGCATTCGCACGTGCAGCTCACGGACCCGGAGCGGTGGCACCGCATCCTCGATGGCGCGCCGCGCCAGCTCGTGGCGGAACGACGCCGCGCCGTCCGAGAGCGAGACCATGCCGGCCCCGAGCAGCTCGTCCAGCCCGGCGAACGCAGCACCGGCCGCCGCCGCGAGCAACGGCAGCTCGATCCGCGTGGGCACGACCGACGCGAGATCGAGCAGCTCGCGCGCCGGCGCCGACAGCCGCGCCGCGCGGCCGAGCACCGCATCTCGAACCGTCGCCGGGAGGGCGTCCTCGCCCCCGGCGAGGACCTCGGTGACGAAGAAGGGATTGCCTCCGGTCACGGCATGCAGGTTTGCGGCGCGCCGCTTCGCTTCCCTGGCGAGCTGCTCCACCGCGGCGGGCGACAGCGCCCGCAGGCGGATCCGCTGGACGGCCTCGCGCGACAGGTCGCCGAGCACCGAACGCAGGGGATGTGCCGCCGGCACCTCATCGTCACGCCAGCTGATCACGAGCAGGGCGCGGGTTCGCTCGGCTCGCCGGCCGAGGAACTTGAGCAGATCGAGCGTCGCCTCGTCCGCCCAGTGCACGTCCTCGATGACCACCATGGCCGGTGGGTGAGGGCGGCCGAGCTCCTCGAAGAAGATCTGGAAGATATCGTCGCGGGCGGCGCCGTCGCCGAGCTTCTCGGCGAGGCGTCCGCCGTGCAGCCAGGCGACCTCCTGGAGCGGCGCCAGCGGCCGGGGGGTGAACAGCGCGTCGCAACCGCCCCAGAAGAGCCGGACCGGAGGCGCCACGTGCTGCAGGACGAAGCGCCGCAGGAACGCTGTCTTGCCGATTCCGGCCTCGCCATGGACGAGGGCGACCCGGCCCTCACCGGCGCGCGCGGCGTCGAGCAGCGCCGCCAGCTCTCCGAGCTCCTTGTCTCGCTCGAGAAGCCTTTCGGATGTCCTCGCCATCGCCCATCCCCCGGCCAGACTCTCTCATGACTGGCTTCGTCCCCGGAAGAGACCGAGATGCCACGCTCTAAAGCGGCATCGCGGCGAACGACATCGGGACGTCGAGGGCCACGATAGCGATCCCTCGAGCAGGCAACATGGGGAGACTTCCCCATATTGGGGCCAGATCGCGGGCCAACAGGCCGGAACTGGCGGAAGTGCACGGGAATCGAACCCGCCGTGGCGCCGCTCTCACGGACCACCATCGGTTTTGAAGACCGAGCCCGGCACCAGTCCAGGACGCACTTCCGCGGCGAAAATACACGAGGCCGGGGCGGGCGCAAAGGGCGCCGGCCCGCGACGCGTTCAGGGAGCCGCGAGCGTGATGTTGTGGACGAGGGTGCCGCCGCGCTGGGAGGCGGGGAGGCGGACGTCGCGCAGGACACGGCCGACGCAGGACTGGAAGGTGTCGCCGCCCTCGCGGATGGCGCTCCAGGCGATGGAGCCGCTGGGCTCGATCTGCATGCGCACCGCCACCATGCCGCTGACGCCGTTCTCCTTGGCGCAGGTCTCGATGGGGCCCTTCACCTTGTCGATGGCGCTGGCCACGTCCTTGGCCGACGGCTGCACCGGGCTGTTGGGATCGGGAGCCTTCTTCTCGTCGCGCTCCTCGCCGCCCTTCTTCTCGTCGCCCTTCTTCTCGTCGCGCTTCTTCTCCTCGCCGGCTTCTTCTCTCTCTCGCGCGCTTCTTCTCGTCGCGCGGCTTCTTCGATCGCGACTCCGCCTTCTTCTCGTCGCGCTTCTTCTCCTCGGCCGGCTTTTTCTCCTCGGCCGGCTCCGGTGGGTCTTCCGCCGGTTCATCGTCCGGGACCATCGCCGGGGCAGGGGCGGGCGGCGTCTCGCGGGGCGGCATGGGCGCCGGCGGCGATTCCGCGGCTGCGGCGGCGGCGCCGGCAGACGGCGGCGGGGTCGATTTCGCGGATGGACGGGACGGCTCATCCTCGGAGCTGCCGCGCCACAGTGCCATCACGACGGCGGCGCTGGCCACGACAGAGAACAGGGCGACCACGGCGACGACAACGTGAAGCAGGCCGCGCCGCCGCGGGATCTCCAGCGGCACCTCCGCCACGGCGACCGGGCTGGCCGCCTCGGAGTCCGGGACCAGGGCGCGCTCCTCCAGGATCGCGGTCCAGTTCGACCCGCTCGGGTGCGGCCTTCTCGCCCGAGGGCGCCGGTGGCGGGTCGGCCGCGCGCTCGCCTTCGGGCTCGCGGGCGCGGCCGTCACCGCCGGCCGCCTCGGCCCCGTTCTTGGTCGAACCTTGTTCCCCCTGCTCCATGCTGGATGACTCCCCGACTTCACACAATGATGCAGCGGCTGCGCCCGCGCGGCGAGGGGGAAATGCGCACGTCTGCGCTACCGGAGAGGGCGGCGCGACAGGCGATGGCAGGCCGGGGTCACGCCGAAACCGGCGTGAAAGAGGCGTGTCAGGTGGCTCTGATTGGTGAAGCCACATTCGGTGGCCACCGCCGCGATCGGCGGAGCGTCCCCGGCGAGCATGCGAGCGGCCTGGCCTGGTCGAGGCGGCGGGCGCGGACGTAGGCGCCGGGAGAGATCCCGAAGGCCCGGCGAAAGCCGCACCGTGGCCGACCCGGCCGACCACCCTTTTGGCTTTCAGCGCGATATATCAGTCGATAATATGTCGCAATGAAACCTATCGCGGACCGAGAGCTCAAGAAGGGGAGCGCGGAGCTGCTGATCCTGTCCCTGGTCGAGGGGCGCCCGCGGCATGGATACGAGATCAGCAAGCTCATCGCCGCCCGCTCGCACGGCGTGGTCCGCTTCAACGCCGCCTCGCTCTATCCGTTGCTGTACCGGCTGGAGAAGCGGGGCCTGCTGCACGGCCGCTGGGTGGAGACGCCGGGCCAGCGGCGCCGGCGCTTCTACCGGCTCACGGCGGCCGGCAAGAAGATCCTGGCCCAGCAGCGCAGCACCTGGGAGGCGTTCGTCACCGCCATCAACCGCATCGTGGGGAGCGAGAATGCGTGAATTCAGGGAGGCGGTCCGCCGGCGCCTGGCCGGCGTCGCGCTCGGACCGAGGCGCGAGGCGGAGATCGTGGAGGAAATCGCGCTCCACATGGACGAACGCTACGCCGAGCACCTGCTCCGCGGGGCCACCCTCGAGGAGGCGGCGGCCGCGGCGATGGCAGAGCTCGACGAGAGCGACGTGCTGGCCGCTCACCTGTCGAAGGTCGAGAGGCGGCCGATCGAGCCGATGGTGGCCGGTGCCCCTCGCGGACGCCTGCTCGCCGACCTGGGCCGCGACGTTCGCCACGCCGCCCGCGCGCTGCGGCGCAGCCCCGGCTTCACGCTGGTGACGCTGCTGTCGCTCGCGCTCGGCATCGGCGCCAACACGGCCATCTTCCAGCTGCTCGATGCCATCCACCTGCGCAAGCTGCCGGTGATGGAGCCGGACCAGCTGGTCACCGTGCGCATCCAGGACCGCGACTGGGCCAAGGGCAGCTTCCGCAGCTGGCACCCGGATCTCACGTATCCCCTTTTCGAGCAGATCCGCGACAACCAGAAGGCCTTCACCGGCGTGGCGGCGTGGGGCGACCTGGTCATCAACCTCGCCCCCAGCGGGCAGGCGCACTGGGCGCGAGGCATCCTGGTCACCGGCGACTTCTTCCGCGTGCTCGGCGTGCGGCCCGCGCTCGGCCGCTTGCTGTCCGCCGAGGACGACCGGCCCGGATGCGGCGCCCCGGCGGCGGTGGTGAGCCACGGCTTCTGGCAGCGCGAGCTGGGTGGCGATCCGGACATCCTCGGCCACAAGCTCTCGCTCGACCGGCAGACCGTCCCGATCGTGGGCGTGACCCCGGCCGGCTTCTTCGGCCCCGAGGTAGGCCGCTCCTTCGACGTCGCGCTGGCGGCCTGCATGATTCCGGCGCTGCGCCCCAGCGCCGAAAGCTGGCTCGGAGTGCGTCACGCGTGGTGGCTGTCGCTGGTCGGCCGGCTCGAGCGGGGCTGGACCGTCGAGAAGGCCACCGCGCACCTGGCCGCGCTCTCGCCCGCCATGATGGAGGCGACGGTGCCGGCCGCCGGCTACTACTCACCCGAGGACTCCGCGAAGTACGAGGCGTATCGCCTGGCCGCATACCCGGCCGCCACCGGGGTCTCGGACCTGCGCGGGCGTTACACCCCCGCGCTCTACTTCCTGCTGGCCACGGCGGCGCTGGTGCTGCTCATCGCGTGCGCCAACCTCGCAAATCTGATGCTGGCGCGCGCCACCGCCCGCGAGCGCGAGATGGCGGTGCGCCTGGCCATCGGTGCGTCGCGCGGCCGGCTCATCCAGCAGCTGATGACCGAGAGCCTGCTGCTGGCCGCGCTGGGGGCCGCGCTCGGCGTGCTGCTCGCGCGCTGGCTGAGCGGCTTTCTGGTCACGTCGCTGAGCACGCGCGACCGCATGCTCAGCGTGTCGCTCGACCCGGACCTGCGCGTGCTCGGCTTCACCGCCGGTCTGGCGGCGCTGACCTGCGTGCTGTTCGGCCTGGCGCCGGCGCTGCAGGCCGCGCGCACCGACGTCGGCGTCGTGCTCAAGACCCACGCGCTCTCGGCCGGCGGCGGGCGGCTCCGCCTGCGGCGCGCGCTGGTCGCCATCCAGGTGGCGCTCTCGTTCGTGCTGCTGGTCGGCGCGCTCCTGTTCGCGCGCAGCTTCCGCAACCTGGCCACCGTCGAGACCGGGTTCCGCGCCGACGACGTCCTGGTGGTCTCGGTCCGCTTGCCGCCCGGCCTGAGCCCGGAGGCGAACCTCGATCTCGAGCGCCAGTTGCTGGACCGGCTGCGCCAGGCGCCCGCCGTCGCCGACGCTGCGTCGGCCAGCATCGTGCCGCTCAGCGGCGACTCGTGGAACAACCTTCTCTGGCTCGACGGCGTGGAGCCGCGCGTGCAGGTCGACGGATTCTTCAACCGCGTCAGCCCCGGCTACTTCCAGACCATCGGATCGCCGCTGGTGGCCGGCCGCGACTTCCGCACCAGCGACACCCGCCAGTCGCCGAAGGTGGCGATCGTCAGCGAGACGCTGGCGCGCCAGCTCAGCGCGGGCCAGAACCCGATCGGGCGGCGCATCGCCGTCGCGCCGGGATCCACGGCGCCGGCGGATGTCTACGAGATCGTCGGCCTGGTCAGGGACGTCAGGTACCAGGCCCTCGACGAGGAGCTCAAGCCGCTCGTCTACCTGCCGGCGGCGCAGGATCCGGAGCCCGGGTCGGGCGCGCAGCTCCTTGTCCGCTCGGCGGCGCCGCTGGCCGACCTTACCGGCGCGGTCAGGCAGGCGGTGGCCGAGGTGGTCCCGGCCGGGACGCTCGACTACCAGCCGCTGGACGAGCAGATCGAGGAGACGCTGGTGCGCGAGCGACTGCTGGCCGCGCTGTCCGGCTTCTTCGGCCTGCTCGCCGCGCTGCTGGCCGGCATCGGGCTCTACGGCGTCGTCGCCTACAGCGTGGCCCGCCGCACCCACGAGATCGGCATCCGCATGGCCCTGGGCGCGGACCGGCGGCGCGTGACCGTCATGTTCCTGGGCGAGGCGATCCGACTCCTGCTCATCGGCCTGGCGGCGGGCACGATCCTGGCGCTGGTGGCCACGCGCGCGGCCCGGTCGCTGCTCTACGGGCTGGCGCCGCACGATCCGCTGACGCTCGTACTGGCCGGAGTGCTCATGGCCGCGATCACGCTCGCGCGCCAGCTTGCTCCCGGCCCGGCGCGCGGCGGCGCTCGATCCCATGGTGGCGCTGCGCGAGGAGTAGATCGCGTCGGGAGGGCGGCCCGCGGTCGCTCGATCGGGAAATGAGCAAGGCGCTCCGCGAGCTTGCGGCACGCCCGGAGGGGCACGTATCGTCCCTCCGGTCGCTCGTCCGCTGGCACCCGCACCCCTCCACCGATCTTGCGCGTGAATGTGAAGACGCCGAGGCGCGGCCTCGCAGGTGCCCTGGTCGCCCTGGCAGCGAGCGCGGCGCCCGCGCTGGCCGACCCGCCGCCGGCCGCGGTGACTCCGCCGCCGGCGCCGCCGGTCGGGTCATCCGCCGCACCTCCGGCGCAGCCGGCCGCGCCGTCCGCGCCGCCGACCGCGCCCCCGCCGCCGCGGGCCGCTCGCGCACCCGACGTGCCGGGCAGCCTGGCCGCCGATCGCGCCGCCGACATCACCACGCCTGTCTGGCGCGAGCCGCGCGAGCCGCTCGATCTCGGCTGGCACCTCCTGGCCCTGCCGGAGTACGCGATCGAGCTCGCCTTGAGCCCGCTCGGCTTCGTGGTCGGCTTCGTCGAGCAGCACCGGCTCGACCGCCGCATCGTGGATCTCCTGCGCAACGACGCCGGCACCATCGAGGTCGTGCCGCTGTTCAAGTTCAGCGGCGGCGACGGACTCGGCGTCGGCGCCAGCCTCGACCTCGACAACCTGCTCGGCCGCGCCGAACAGTTCGAGCTCGGCGGCCTCATGCAGGTCAACCGCGACTACGAGCTGCAGGCCGGGTTCGAGCAGAGCATCGCCAGCCTGGACGGCCGCGTCGTCGAGGCCGGCGTCGACTACGAGCTCAACACCGACCTCGACTACTACGGCCTGGGCAACGACACCCGGCCGCGCGACCAGCGCGTCGTCGAGCGGCGCGGGCTGGACGCGTCCGCCTCCATGGAGGTCTTCGCGCGCGGCGGCCACGACTCCTACGGTCTGGTCGAGCTCGGCTACCGCCGCACCGGCCTGGGCCCGGGCAATCAGGTCGGCGTGGAGCCAGTCGGAGAACCTGACGACGACGTGGAGCCGCCGCCCGACTTCGGGCGCACAACCAACTACGGCCGTTTCGGCCTGATCCTGCGCCACGACTCGCGCGACACCGAGGCGCGCACCCAGAGGGGCATCCTGGCCGAGCTCAGCGCCCGCGTGACCTCGGATCTGCAGCCGGACGCGGACTTCAGCGCGCTGTCGATGCGCGGAGAGATCACCGGCTTCATCCCGCTCCTGCCGCTTTACCGGGTACTGGTGGCTCGCTTCGGCGTCGAGGGCGTGTTGCCGCCGACAGCAGACGGGCAGATCCCGCTCGACGAGTACGTCCTGCTCGGGCGCAAGACCGGCCTGCGCGGCTTCGCCAACTACCGCTTCCGCGACCGCCTGGGCTGGTGGGCGGCGCTGGAGTACCGCTATCCCATCTACCGCTACGCGGACTCTCCGTTCGTGCTTTCCCCGGCGGTGTTCGCCGACGCCGGCCGCGTGGCCGGCACCTTCTCGGAGCTGTGGAAGTCGGACGTGCAGTGGGACGTCGGCGTCGGCATCGCCGGCGAGCTGGAGACGTCGCTCATCATGCGCATCGAGGTCGGCCGCTCGCCCGAGGGCATCGAGGTCGGCTTCAACCTGGGCAAGCAGCTGTGAGCGCCTGGCGCAGCACGATCCCGGCCTGCGCCGTCGCCGCGGCGGTCGCCTGCGCGCCGACCTGGAAGCGGGCGCCGCACGACGAGCGGTTCCAGCGCGCGCCCGCCCCGGCGCTGCACCGCCGCCCCGCCGCCGAGTCGCTGCCCACCGACTGGTGGGACCGCATGACCAGCTCGACCCTGCTGCCGCTCGGCCGCAGCGTGAGCCCGGCGCGCTACCTGGCGGCGGTGTCGGGCGGGCGCGACGCGCTCGACGTCAACCAGCTGGGCGAGGTGCCGGACTCGACCTGGTTCGAGAACCGCATCGGGCGCCGCGCCATGACCGCCGAGGAGATTGCGCGCGGTCCGGGCGACTGGGCGCAGCCGGCGGACGGGGCGCTCACCGTGGTGAGCGGCAAGCTCGAGGGCGCGACGCCGGGCCTCGTCATGCGCGACACGGCCGGGCGCGTCTTCTTCGTCAAGTTCGATCCGCCCGCCTTCCCGCAGCTGTCCACCGGGGCGGAGATCGTGGCCCAGCGCCTGCTGCACGCCGCCGGCTACCTCGTCCCGGAGATGCAGGTCACGGACCTGGCGCTCGAGCGACTGGTGCTCGACCCGCGCGCCCAGCGGCTCAACGACTACCGCCAGCTGGTGCCGATGGCCAGGGCCCAGCTGGACAGCCTGCTCAGCAACCTCAACCCGTCGTCGAGCGGGCGGCTGCGCGCACTGCTCAGCCGCGCCACCCCCGGCTGGTCCATGGGGCCGTTCTCCTACCGCGGCGTCCGGGTCGACGATCCCAACGACCGCATCCCGCACGAGCGGCGGCGCACGCTGCGGGCGCTGTGGGTCTTCGACGCCTGGCTCAACAACAGCGACGTCCGACGGCAGAACACGCTCGACACCTTCATCGAGGTGGACCGGCGCCGCCGGCTCGGCTACGTGCGCCATCATCTGATCGACTTCGGCAACTCGCTGGGCGCGTCGGGCGAGCGCGACAAGTACGTGGGCGAGGGCTACGAGGGGGAGTTCGACTGGGAGGCGATGGGCGGGCGCCTGTTCGGCTTCGGCCTGCGCTACGACGACTGGCTGGGCCTGCGCCGCACGCCGTACCCGTCGGTGGCGCTGTTCGAGGCCGATCTGTTCGAGCCGGAGACCTGGCGCCCGGCCTACTCCAACCCGGCCTTCGAGGAGTCCACCGCCGAGGACACCTTCTGGGCCGCGTCCATCCTGGCCCGGCTCGACCGCACCGCCATCGCCGCCGCGGTGGCCGGCGCGCGCTACAGCGATCCACGCGCGGCCCGGCTCATCGTCGATGTCCTCATGGCCCGGCGGGCCAAGATGCTCGATCACGGCTTCGCCGGCTTTCTGCCGCTGGTCGATCCGGACGTGCGCGGCTTCCGCGTCGCCATGACCGACCTCGATCGAGCGGCGGGCCGCGCGCCGCGCGACGCACGCTACCGCTACGCCCTGCGCTGGAACCGGACCGGGCGCGGCGACCGCGAGCTCGCGGCCGGCGAGGCGGCCGCGCCGGTCGTCGACCTGGCCGCGGCCGTGCGCCGCGTCCGCGCCGGGGGCGCCTTCGACGACGATCCGTTCCTCACCCTCACCTGGCGGCGAGTGCACCGCGGCGCTGTCGGTCCGCGCGTCGACCTCCATCTGCGCGCGCGGGCCGACCACCTGGTGCCGGTCGCGCTGCGGCGTCAGCGCGACTGGCGCAAGGGCCGGCCGACGCCGGCCGAGTTCACTGGCGCTCGCCGGTGAAGCCGGTGCGGAAGGTGACGCTGGCGCCGGCCAGGAGCGCCTCGATCTCCGGATCGTCGTTGACGTTGCCGGCCCACAGGCAGCCGCCGGCGTAGCCGATCGTGACGAGACCGCTCTCCATCGAGAGCGCCTCCCAGTCGCCGTCCTCCGACGAGCCGGTGGTCTCGAGATCGGCGTCGGCCACCGAGTAGGCGAGCAGCGCGCAGTTGAGGCCGTTGGTGGCGATGCCGGCGCCGAGGTAGAGGCGGAAGCTCTCCCCCTCCTCGCCGATCACGCCGAACCGCTCGGTCTCGCGCACGACGATGTCGCCGTCGCACACGCTCTCGCAGTCCGGGTTGAGCGTGCCCTCGCCGCACTCGTCGTCGTCCGGGGCGCGCAACGTGCCGTCGCACTGCTGTTCCGGCAGGGTGAAGATCATGCGGTGCTCGTACTCCTCGTTGCGCTGCTCGACCGAGATCTGCTCCGGCCATGCCTCGCTGGGGCACACGATGTCGGGCCGACCGCAGTCGAGGTCGAAGGAGAGGTCGATGCCGTCATGGACGATCTCGACGGTGCCGCCGGTGGCGGGGATCTCTTCCTCGTAGTGGGCGCCGCCGATCTCGATCTCGACGCCGATTGTGTCGTCGTAGTTGATGGACCACTCGCCCGTGACATCCGGGGCGGGTGAGCGCGAGTTGGCGGAGCAGCCGTCCCCCTGCGCACCGAGGGTGAAGGGGAGGGCCAGAGCGACGAAGGCGAAGGCGAATCTCGTAGGTGACAACCGAAACGTGCTCGACATGACCGGTTCCAGAGCAACTCGAGTGCCATCCGGGAGCCACGGCGTTGCGGGTAGTTGGGGCGTGGGATTTCCCGGCAGCGGTGGCGTTCGCGACGCACCCCGTGAGGTTTGCTGCGGGGCGGGCACACGCCGCGGTCGCGCTGGCAGGCCGACGGCCGCATACTAGTGGGTCGAGCGCCGTGACAGGAGCAGGCCGACAGCGCATCCGGCGAGGCAACGCCTCCGTCATCGCGATCTCCGTCCTGCTCCACGTCGCGCTGCTGTTCGGCCTGAACGCCCACCTGCGCGGCCCGAGCGTCGGCGGCGCGGACGTGGAATTCCTGGTCGAGCTGGTGCCCGGCGAGCCGCTGCCGCCGCTTCGCTCCAGTGCCGGGCCCGAGGCGGCCAGCGTCAGCGTGATCGACGAGGACATGCTCGGCCCGCTCCTGGCCGCCAGGCCCGGCCCGGCCGATCAGTCCGGCTTCGAGGAGGAGCATCCTCTCCCGTCGGCGACCATCGATCTGCCGGGCACGCGCGCGGCAGGCCGCGGCGGCGGCGACGAGCAGGGCGGGGTGCCCAGCTTCACCGGCCGCCGCCATCGCGACCAGCTGCGCAGTCAGATCTGGAACGGGCTCGATCGCTACCAGGTCCCGCACCTGCGCACCGGCGAGACCAGCTCGACACCCGAGTCGCTGGCCCGCATGCCCAGGCCCGGCTTCGACGCGCGCAAGAGCCGCGCGACCCGCGCGCGCGCCGGCGCCGAGCAGGCCCAGCGCGGCGCTGACGGCGCCGACGGTGACGGCGGCGAGGTCGAGGTCGTCGACCGCGCCTGGCGCGATGCCGATCCGCGCCTCGACACCGGCCCGGCCGCCATGCACGTCGAGCGGCGGACAGGCTCGACCGAGCCGGGTCAGGAGCGTCCGCTGGTTGACCGCGGGGCCACCGCGATCGAGACCGAGCGCCTCGGCCCCGCCAGCGACGCCGACTCCGCCGCCGCGGCGTCGAGCGAGCGCGATCCCATGCCGCTCGAGCTGACCCGGCCGAGCGCGGGCGGCGACGAGATCGGCGTGCGCGGCGCTCGCGCGAGCGGGACCGTCGCCCGGCTCGCCGGAGTCCGGCTCCGGGACCGCCGCCACGCGGGCCGAGCTGGCGACCGGCGCCGGCCGCCCCGCGCTGCGCGCCCACCGCCAGGATCCGTACTTCCGCCGCATGTACGAGCGCCTCGATTCGATCGTGAAGTACCCGCGCGAGCTCGCCCGGGCGCTCGAGCAAGGCGAGGTGGTGGTCGCCTTCACGCTCTTCGCCAACGGCTCTGTCGGCGACGTGCGGGTTCTGAAATCGAGTGGTTTCGAACAGTTCGACGACGAGCTGCAGCGCGCCCTGCGGGTGGCTGCGCCGTTCGGTCCGGTCCCCGTTGCGCTCCGCGGCCGCTCCGATCGGGTCGGGGTCACAGCGCCGTACAAGTTCAGCAGTCCGCTCATCCGTTAGAGCAGACAATGACAGGTCCGGATTCCCGCTCCAGACGTACCAACGATGCGAGATCTGGCCGCATCACCCCGGGCGCCGGGTGGGCCCTGCGCGCTCGACGCGGCCAGACGACGACAGCAGAACAGCGAACCGATGCGTTCGGGACCGTGCACTCTATAATGAACAGTGACCGTCGCTTGTTGCGGGGGTCGCCTGTCCTGAAAGGAAGATCAGGAGGGAGGTCCTTCCAGAGGTGACGCACTCCGCTTCATGGCACCGGCGGTCGAGCAGGCAGAGGGCCGTGCTGCTGGTCATTGGAACGGTTTCGGTCGTGGGACACGCGGCGGTCGTGGCCTGGGTGAACGTCCGTACGCCCGACACGTCGCAGCTCACCCAGGCCGTCCAGGCCGAGTGGGTGGTGTCGTGCGAGTCCGACGCGGCCCTGGCCACCTCCGCGCGCCTCGGCGTCTGCGCGACGCCGTTCCATCGCGGCGCCAATGGCGCGGCGTGCAGGGGCGACGCGCTCAAGCAGCTCGAGATCGATCTGGTCCGCTGCCGGGCCGACCCGGAGCAGGTGGTCGAGCTGCTCGACCTCAGCCAGCCTCGATCCGACGCCCAGGCCGCTCATGCCGGACGTGGCGCCGGTCGAGGACGTGGTGGCCGCCCAGCTGATCGAGAAGGAAGTGGCCGAGAAGCTCGAGAAGGCGCAGAAGGAGATGTCACGTCCCGATCCGAACGCCCAGGTCGTGGAGGTCACGCGGCCGGAGACCGAGAAGGTCCCGGACAAGGCGCGCTACCTGTCGGAGTACGACACCAGCGTCGAGAAGCAGACCGTGGCGCGCGGCTCGACCGAGAAGATGGTCGAGCGGCCGGCGCCGCGCGACATGCCGCCCACCGGCCAGAAGCCTCCGGACGCGCCGGAGCCGCCCGAGAGCAAGCAGGAGGCGAGCAAGACCACGGACGGAAGGGCCGGGGCAGGGACCGGGCGAGCAGGCGCCGAGCAAGCTGTCGATGCGCGGCCCCGGCGAGCCGACCGATGCGCCGCCCGCCGATCCGAACAAGCCGGGCGACAAGGCGGGCCAGGAGCTGGCCACCACCGACGGCATCGCGCCGCAGAAGGGCGAGGGCGGGCGCGTCGCGCGCCACCGAGACCGAGCCGCGCGGCGGTCCGACCGAGAAGCCGGGCGGCGGCGGCGGGCCGCCCAAGACGCCCAACCTGCGCCCGACCGAGGAGCTGCTCGAGCGCGCGGTCGGCGGCGGCTCGGTCGATCACCTGGAGGACGCCGAGGAGGGCGACTTCACCGCGCTCAACTCGCGCAAGTGGAAGTACGCCACCTTCTTCAACCGCATGAAGCGGCAGGTGGCGCAGAACTGGCACCCGGACCAGGTCTACCTGCGCCGCGATCCGAGCGGCAACATCTACGGCACGCGCGACCGCCTCACCATCCTGAGCGTGTCGCTCCGGCCCGACGGCGGGCTGGCCAAGGTCTACGTGGCCAAGCAGTCCGGGGTCGACTTCCTGGACGACGAGGCGGTGCGCGCCTTCCGCGAGGCGCAGCCGTTCCCCAACCCGCCGGCCGGCCTGGTCGACGCGCGCTCCAACCTCATCACCTTCAGCTTCGGCTTCCACTTCGGCATCGGCGGCGACGCCAGCCGGTGGAAGGTGTTCCGCTACGACCAGTGAGCGGCCGGCCGTGATCGGCCGCGAGGGGGGCGGAGCGCCCGGAGCGCTCAGCCCTGCTCGGCCACGAACTCGCGGTACTGCTCGGGCGTCAGCAGATCGTCGGCCTGCTTGGGCTCGGTCATCTCGATCTCGATGAGCCAGCCGTCGTCGTAGGGGTCCTCGTTGACCGCCTCGGGCGTGTCGTTGAGCGGCGTGTTGACCTTGACCACCTTGCCGGAGACCGGGGCGAACAGATCCGACACCGCCTTGACGCTCTCCACCGTGCCGAAGACTTCGTCCTTCTTGACCGACTCACCTTCGCGCGGCAGCTCGAGCTGGGTGACGTCGCCCAGCTGCTCGACGGCGAACCGGGTGATCCCGATCTGGACCACGTTTCCCCGGATGCGAGCCCACTCGTGCTCCTTCGTGTAGCGGAGTTCCTCGGGGTAGTCAGCGCTCATGACGCTCCTCGTCCTCGCTGGTAAAAGGGCCCCTTGACGACCTGGGCCGTGACGTCCTTGCCGCGACAGTCGATGGTCAGCGCGCCGCCGGCCGCCGCGTGGCTCGACCGGGACGTAGCCCATCCCGATCGCCGCGCCGACCGTGATGCCGGTCGTCCCGCTGGTGACCTGTCCGATGACCTGCTCGGTCCGGCGCGCGGCCGCGGTCCACGATCGGATAGCCGTGGCGGGCGATGCCGCGGCCGTCGATGCGGAACCCGACCAGCGAGCGCTTCACGCCCTCGGCCTTCTGGCGGACCAGCGCGTCGCGCCCGATGAAGTCTCCGGCGTCGAGCTTGACCGTCCAGCCCAGCCCGGCCTCGAGCGGCGTGGTGGTGTCGTCGATGTCGTTGCCGTACAGGCACAGGCGCGCCTCGAGGCGCAGGGTGTCGCGCGCGCCCAGGCCGATCGGCTGCACGCCGTCGGCGGCGCCCTCGGCCAGGAGCGCGCTCCACAGATCCGGCGCGCGATCGGCCGGGCAGGCCAGCTCGAAGCCGTCCTCGCCGGTGTAGCCGGTGCGAGCGGCCAGGCACGGGACCCCGGCCACCTGGCAGCGCGCGAAGTGAAAGCGCGCCACGGAGGCCAGGTCGGCGTCGGCCAGGCGGTCGCACAGCGCCACCGCGGCCGGCCCCTGCACGGCGATGAGCCCGGTCTGGTCGCTCTCGTCGGCGATCTGGGGCGCGCCGGCGCCGCGACCGGCGTTCTCGCGCATCCAGGCCAGGTCCTTGTCCGTGTTGGACGCGTTGACGATGATCATGTAGTCGTCGGGCGCGCGGCGGTAGACGATGCAGTCGTCCACGATGCCGCCCGACGGCATGCACATCACGGTGTACAGCGCGCTGCCGTCCTCCAGCTTGGAGGCGTCGTTGGTGATGAGGCGCTGGACCGCGGCGCCGGCGCCCGGCCCGCGCAGCGCGACCTCGCCCATGTGCGACACGTCGAACAGGCCGACGGCGGAGCGCACGGCGCGGTGCTCGGCGACGATGCCCTGGTACTGAAGCGGCATGTCCCAGCCGCCGAACTCGACCATCTTGGCCCCGCGCTCGACGTGCAGCGCGTGGAGTGGGGTTCGGCGCAGCGGCGCCGGCGTCGTCGGTGGCGTGGTCACGGCGGGGGCAATCCTATATTCGGCGGTGTGGTTTGCCAATGGCAGGGTCGCGCTCGCGGCCGGCCACCTCGAAGTGCCCTGCGCGCGGCGCGACCAGGCGCGCGGCCTCGCGCCAGCGCCCGAGCGGGGCGACGCGGCGAAACAGAGTGAGGCGCAGGTCGGCGATCTCGGTGTTGGCGCAGTGGATCGCGCTGCCGTCCGGGTCGCGATACTCGGCCTGGACCATGTCGCGTGGATGGCAGGAGAACTCGCCCTCGACGCGGCAGCGCGGCGCCACGGCCGAGAACCGGTAGAAGCCGGTCCCGAACTGACCGCGCGCCGTCGCGACGTGGTGCAATCGGTTCCAGCGGAGCACCTCGTCGCCGAGCTGCAGCGACATGACCGTTAGCGGCGGGAGCACGCGGCCGCCGCGCTCGAGCCGCGCGGTCAGGGTCTCGAACACGAGGTCGGGGCGTCCCTCGAACGCGTTGCAGTGGCCCCATGCCCACGAGTGGGCGTGCTTGCGGCCCCACAGGTGGGTCTGGCAGCCCGGCTCGCTGGCCAGCTCGAAGCGGCGCCCGTCGGCCTCGATCCAGCCGCTCACCGGCACGTTCAGGTTGGGCGACAGCATCGTCGTCCCGCCCAGGCCGCCGCGCAGGTAGAACAGCGACGGCAGCTGGCGGTAGGTGCGCTCGGCCGGCGGCCAGCGCAGATCCCAGGTCGCGGTGTGGCCGGCGCCGGAAAGGGCGCCGCGCGCGCGGTCGTGGCAGAGCAACCCGCCGGGCACCGCCACGGCGAACGGCCGCTCCTGCGCCACCAGCTCGTCGACCGGGAACTCGCGGTGGATGGCGAAGGTGCGGTCCGGTTCGCGCGCGTCGAAGTGGGCGAACCACAGCGCCGCGTGCGCCTCGCCGGCGATCGGCGCCTCGAGGGTGTAGCGCAGCCACGCGCCGCTGCGGCTCGCGCGGTGGTTGAGGGTGAGATACCAGACCTCGTAGTGGCCGGGCCGGCCGTCCCAGCGCCGCCGGTTGTCGGCCTCGCCGGGCCAGCCGGCGCGCGGTCCGCCGTCGGCCGCCTCGGCCGGCGCTGCGACCACGCTCACGAGCCCCGCCTCATGGCCCGAGGCTACCGCAACCGGTCCAGGCCGGGGGTACGATGGGTCATGTCTCGCATCGTCGGACTCGAGATCGAGCGGCACGAGCGGGTGGGAGTCGGCGGCTTCCTCACCATCGAGCGCTTCACCCTGCGCAACCGGCGCGACGACGGCAGCCATTCGCGCGCCTACCAGCTCGACTGCCTGATCCGCCCGATCGGTCTGGATGCGATCGCGGTGGCGCTGTTCTCGCGCGCAGGCGGCCGCACCCAGGTGCTGCTGCGCGACGGACTGCGCCCGGCGCTGGCCGCTGGGCCGCAGCCGCGCGCCGCATCCGGTGCCGGATCGACGCTCGTACCTCTTCCTCACCGAGGTGGTGGCCGGCGTCGTCGAGGCCGAGGATGTGGGAGAGGACGGGCTGAGGCGGCGGGCCGCGCTCGAGATCGCCGAGGAGGCCGGCTACCAGGTCGACGCCCAGGACGTCATCCTGCTCGGCGCCGGCGGCTTCCCGTCGCCCGGCATCGTCGGCGAGAAGGTGTGGCTGGCGGCCGCCGAGGTGGCCGATCCGGGGGCGCAGGGATCGATCGAGGGCGACGGCTCACCCATGGAGGAGGGCGCGGTCACCCGCTGGATGGAGCTCGACCAGGCCATCGCCGCGTGCGTGGCCGGCGACATCGAGGACTTCAAGACCGAGCTGGTCCTGCGCCGCCTGCGCGATCACCTCGGCTGAGCCGTCCCGCGGCGGCGCCACGGGACGCGGTCGCGCAGGAGGCCCCGTCTCGCGGTCAGCTCTCCGGCTCCTCGCCGCCGCGCGCGTACTCCTCGAGCTTGCGGTACAGCGTCTTGCGGTCGAGGCCCAGCCGGCTGGCGGCGCGGGTCTTGTTGCCGCCCTCGTCGGCCAGCACCAGCTGGATGTACTCGCGCTCCACGTCGGCCAGGGTCATGCGCCGGGCCACCGCCGCGGCCAGGATGTCGCTGTCGCGCTGCGCGCGCACCTGGTTGGGCAGGTCCTCGACCTGGATCTCGTCGCCCTGGCACAGGGCCAGCCCGCGCTCGAGCACGTTGCTCAGCTCGCGCACGTTGCCCGGCCAGTGGTAGGCGAGGAGCGTGCGCTGCGCCGCCGGGCTCAGCCGCACCCGGCGCGGCGTCGCCTGGCCGGCGCCGCGGCCTGGGCCAGGATGTGCTCGGCCAGCGGCGCGATGTCGTCCGGCCGCTGGCGCAGGGGCGGCAGCGCGATCTCGATGACGTTGAGCCGGTAGTACAGATCCTCGCGGAAGCGGCCCTCCTGCGAGCATCTCGTCCAGGTCGCGGTTGGTGGCCGCGACCACGCGCACGTCCACGCTCTGGGTCCGGGTCGCGCCCAGCGGCCGGATCTCCTGCTCCTGCAGCACGCGCAGGAGCTTGGCCTGCAGCTCGAGCGCCAGCTCGCCGATCTCGTCGAGGAAGATGGTGCCGCCGGTGGCCTCCTCGAACAGGCCGATGCGGTCCTGGCGCGGCGTCGGTGAAGGCGCCGCGCTTGTGCCCGAAGAGCTCGCTCTCGATCAGGTTGCCCGGCACCGCGGCCAGGTTGACCGGCACGAACGGCCCCGCGGCCCGGTCGGAGTTGTAGTGGATGGCCCGGGCGATGAGCTCCTTGCCGGTGCCGCTCTCGCCGGTGACCAGCACCGACACGCTGGAGGTCGCCACCCGCGTGCACCAGGGTCAGGATCTCGCGCATGGCCTGGCTGCGGGCCACGATGTTGTCGAGGCCGAACTTGCCCTCGACCTCGCGCTGCAGGCGCGCCACCTGGCGGCGCAGGCTGCGCTCCTCGAGCGCCTTGTCCGCGACCAGGACCAGCTCCTCGATCTCGAACGGCTTGGTGATGTAGTCGTAGGCGCCCAGCTTGACCGCCTTGATCGCGGTCTCGATCGACCCGAACGCCGTGATCATCACGATGTGCGGCGAGCGCGGCGAGGCCTTGACGTCGCGGATGAGGTCGAAGCCGTCCAGATCCGGCATGCGCAGGTCGGTGATGACCAGGTCGAAGGGCTCGCGCCGCACCCGGTCGATGCCCTCGCGCCCGTTGCGCGCCGCCACCACCTGGAAGCCGGCCTCGCTCAGCTCCTCGACGAGGAGGTCGCGCATCGCCTCGTCGTCCTCGACCACCAGGAGGCGCGGGCCGCCGCGCGTCTGGCTGCGCTCAGTCGCCGACTTCATGCTGCCCTCAAGCTACCCGGTTTCGCCCGCGGCGGGGAGGCAGACCCGGAACACGCAGCCGACCGCCGCCGGGCCCGTCCTCCAGCTCGATCCAGCCGTCGTGCTCCTTGATGATGCCGTGCGAGACCGACAGGCCCAGCCCGGTGCCGCCGCGCCCCTGCTTGGTGGTGTAGAACGGCTCGAAGATCTTCTCGCGCTGATCGTGCGGCACGCCCACGCCGGTGTCGCACACCTCGACGACGACCACCGCCTGCTCGGGCGCCACCTCCAGCCCGGGCCGCCGGCGCGTGACCAGCGACGTCTCGACCCGCACCTGGCCGCCCTTGGGCATGGCGTCGATGGCGTTGAGCAGGAGATTCAGCAGCACCTGCTGCAGCTGGTCGGAGTCGCCCTTGACCGCGCGGCAGACCCTCGGCGCGGGCCAGGGTGCGCGCGACCCGGGCGGCCGCGAACTTGTTCTCGAGGAAGTCCATGGTGGTGGCGGCGATCTGGTTGAGGTCGACCGGGCCGACCTCCGGCGCGCCCACCTTGCTGCGCGCGGTGTCCAGCAGGCCCTGGATCTTGCGCGTGATGCGGGCGGCCTGCTCGGCCACGATCTCGGCGTTCTTGATCACCGCCTCCGGGTCGCCGGCCTTCTTGGCCATGGCGCGCGAGCGGCCCACGATGACGTTGAGCGGCGTCCCGACCTCGTGGGCGATCTCGGCGGCCAGCTGCCCGATGGTGGCGAGCTTCTCGGTCTGGAACAGCTGCTCCTCCAGCTTCATCTTGTCGGCGTTCTGCCGCTCGGTCTCGGCGCGCGACTCGCGCAGCGAGTAGGTCATGTCGTTGAAGCGCGCCGCCAGCGCGCCGATCTCGTCCTCGCGCTCGCTCAGCAGGACGCGCGACAGGTCGCCGCGCGCCACGTCGTCGATGCCGGACAGGAGCTTCGCGATCGGCCGGGTCACCAGGCTGCGCGTGAACAGCATCACCGCGATGATCACCAGCCCGACGACGACGGCCAGGAGCGGCAGAGTGCGCAGGAGGTCGTCGCGCCAGGCCTCGTCCAGCGGCGCCAGCGAGCGCGACACCTCGACCGCGCCCGCCACCTCGTAGCCGTCCGGCGCGGTCCGGCTCGGCGTGCGCAGGGGCAGGGCATAGACCAGGCGGTCGTCGTCCTGGGCCGACAGGTAGACCGGCCGGGCCTGCACCAGCACGCGCAGGCGCTGCAGCGACTCGTCGTCGCCCGGCCAGCGCACCGCCGCCGACGGCAGCACCAGCACCTGCGTGTCCGGTATCGCCTGCGACATCGCCTGCGACAGCTCGTCGGCCTGGACCAGGGCCTGCGCCACGCCCTGCAGCTCGATGCTGGTCCTGAGCGCGGCCGCCTGGGCCCGCGTGTCGCCGTCGAGCCGCTCGTGGCGGTCGTGCGCGCGGTCGCGCAGGTCGAAGAAGGCGTAGACCGCCAGCGTCCCGGCCACCAGCGCCGACGTCACCGCGGTGATGCGCGTCCCGACCTTCACCTGGGAGGGAGTCTAACCCCGAGGCTCGCGCTCAGCGTGCACCGTCGTCACGCGCTCCGACCGCGGCCGCGGGCCGCTCGGCCCGCTCAGAGCGGGGCCGGCCACTCGACCGCGCGGCGCACGACCTGCTCGAGCTCGCGCGCCGGCAGAAGCGCGCCCATCGCCTCGCCGACCAGCTCGCCGCGCCGGAGCAGGTACAAGCGCGGGCGAGCCGCAGCTGGCCAGGCCCTCGAGACCCGTACGCGCGGCCGCGTCCTCCGGCGCGATCACAACGAGCTCGACCCAGCGCGCGTACCTCTCGGCGATCACGCCGACCCGCCGGTCGAAGTCCGTGAGTCCCTCGCGAAACGGCCTCACGTACAGAAGCGTGATGCAGGCGCCCTGTTCGGGTGCATCACCGTCCCCGCCGTCTTCATATGGCATCACAGACTCCCTGGGCCGGCCCGAAGGGCCAGCCTTCAGTGAGTGGTGGGCGGTATTTCACTCTGCGCGCCGCCCGCCGCCCCGGCCGCGCCGTTGCCATTGGCAGGGCGACGAGTGCCGCGGCGCAGGGCGCGCTTGCGCGCCAGCTTGGCCATCCGCTTGGCGGCCCGCTCGGCCCGCTCGGCTGCGCGCTCGGCCTTCTCCGCGGCCAGCTCCATCTTGGAGGCGGTCTCGGTGCCCTGGCCGTTGGAGTGGCCGTTGCCGTTCCCGTTGCTCGCCCCGTTGCCGTTGCCGTTCCCGTTGCTGCCGGGCTGGGCCTGAGCCGCCTGGGCCTGAGCGTGCGCCAGGGCCTGGGCCTCGGCCTCGCCTGTCCTCGCGCTCCTCGCGGCGCCGCTTCTCGCGCAGCCGCCGGAGCCCGCCCACCATGATCTCGGCCATCAGCGTGTCGTAGTCCATGCCGGCGCCCTTGGAGATGAGCACCAGGTCGGAGTAGCCGGGGGTCATGCCGGGCAGCGGGTTGACCTCGAACACGTAGATCTTGCCGTCCGGGGCCATGCGCAGGTCGACGCGGGCGAAGTCGCGGCACTCGAGCGAGGAGAACGTCGCGCGGGCCACCTTCTCGATCGCTCTCGTCTCGGCCTCGGTCAGGCGGGCAGGGCACTCGTACTCGACGTGCTTCTCCCACTCCTGCTTGACGACGTAGTCGTAGACCGGCCGGGACAGGTTGGCGTCCTTGAACCGGATCTCCATGGGCGGCAGCACGCGCAGGCGCCGCTTGTTGCCCAGCAGGCCGACGGTGAACTCGCGGCCGTGGATGTACTCCTCGACCAGCGCCGGCTGCCGGTAGCGGTCGATGATGCTGGCCACCTTGAGCCGCAGCTCCTCCTCGCTGTCCACCACGCTGGCGGTGCCGATGCCCTTCGACGAGCCCTCGGCGTTCGGCTTGACGATGAGCGGGAACTTCAGCTCCTGGTCGAGCCGCTCGCGCCCGGTCTCCATGACCTGGAACTTCGGGGTGGGGACGCCGTGCTGGCTGAGGACCTTCTTGCACAGCGCCTTGTCGAGCGCGATGGCCAGGGTCGCCGAGTCCGAGCCGGTGTACGGGAATGCCGAGCAGCTCGCACAGCGCCGGCACCTGGGCCTCGCGGTTGCGCCCCTCGACGCCCTCCGCGATGTTGAAGATGAGGTCGACGTCGGCCTCGGCCAGCACCCTCGGCAGGTCCGGCGTGGCCTCGAGGTGGACGACGATGAACCCCTGGCGGGCGAGGGCGTTCGAGATGGCGATGATGGTCTCGGGCGGGTCGAACTCGGCCTGCTCGTCGCCGTCGTGGGTGCGCTTGACGTTGTAGGTGAAGCCGACCCGGATCGGCCGATGCCGGCCGCGGCGCCGGTGGCGAAGACCGAGCTCGTGCGCCGTGGCCACGTTGGCCCGCAGCGCCGCCGCGTTGAGGATGGCGGCGACCGTGTCGTCGTACGACAGGCCGAGCTGCGCGGTCGCCACGAAGATGGACGAGCTGCGTCCCAGCGCGGGCAGCGCGTTGGCCTCGAGCAGGTAGATGCGGCCATCGTCCGCGACCCGGAAGTCGAGCCGCGCGATGTCCTTGAGGCCGAGCCCGCGGATGGCGTCCACCGAGATGGCGCGCAGCCGGGCCGCCACGTCGCGCGGCACCGAAGCCGGGCAGCGCATCCTGACCGCGCTCGGCTCGATGTTCTTCTTGAAGTAGTCGTAGACGGTGAAGCCGTGCAGGCCGGACGGCTCGAGCAGGAACTCGACCGGCGCCAGCAGCCCGTCATCGAGGCCGACGCCGTGGACGTAGCCGACCGCGATGTCGACGCCGGCGATGTACTCCTCCATCAGGACGCCGTCGGGATACGCCCGCACGGCGGCCTTCAGAAGAGTCATCAACTCGCGGAAATCGTTCGCGACCGAGTCGTCGGCGATGCCCTTCGACGAGCCCTCGTAATTGGGCTTGACGATGATCGGGAACGCCAGCCCGGGGCCCTGCTCGGCGATGGTCGCCAGGTTGTCGCGCGTTGATGAGGCGGCCGCGCGGCGTGTCGATGCCGTGACGAAGCAGGACCAGCTTGGTCAGCCACTTGTCGAGCGTGACCGCCATGGCGTAGGCGTCCGAGCCGGTGTACGGGACGCCGATCTCCTCGAACAGCGCCGGGTAGAAGGCTTCGCGCATGCGCCCGCCTCGACCCTCGGCCGTGTTGAAGATGATGTCCGGGTCCGACGCTTCGATCCTCTCGAGGAGATGCGCCGCAGGACCAGACACCTCGATCTTGTCGACCTCGTGACCAGCGGCTTCGATCGCGTCAGCGATCGCTTCGACAGTCTCGACCGTATCGAACTCCGCTTCTTCTTCGGAGTCGGTGCGGCGGAGGTTGTACGTGAAGGCGACCTTCATAAGGTGCTTTCACCTGTACCAGTTCGGTGTGACACCGCGCTTTCAATATACACATCTCAACAAAGCGATCGCGAGAAAAAGCGTCTCGTGCCCGGCGCGCCGACCTCGATCGCGACTCGATCGCAGCGCGCGATGCGCGCGTCTCGCGCGCTCGCGGGTCGTCTTCGCGCGTGTGGTAAGAACCAACCATGGCCGCCATGGAGACGATCGACGTCAAGACCACGACGCGCAGCGAGATGATCGACATCACCGCTCTGGTGCGCGCTGCGGTGAGGCGAAGCGGGGTCTCCTCCGGGCTCGTATGCGTCTTTTGCCCGCATACGACCGCAGGCGTGGCGATCCAGGAGAACAGCGATCCGGCGGTGAAGGCGGACATGGTTCGGCACCTCGGGCTGGTCGTGCCGCGCGAGGCGGGCTCCCAGCGTCCCGACCAGAACTCCGATGCTCACATCAAGGGCAGCCTCATCGGCCAGTCGCTGACGCTCATCATCGAGGGCGGTCGCCCCCAGCTGGGCAACTGGCAGGCGATCTTCTTCTGCGAGTTCGACGGCCCGCGCGAGCGCCGCATCCTCATCCGAGCGCTCGCCGGCTAGAGCGAGCCCGAAGGGCGCGAACGCTGCGCACCGCGCAAGATCGTCGTCCCTGATGCCTCCGCGCTTCACCCGCCGACGTGCACGGGAACCGAGGCGAGGTCGGCGGCGTCATACCGGAATGGCGCAGCTGTCGCGTATTCGGCCGTCTCTCGCTGTTTTCGCCCTTCTCGGGCCGATCCTCGGGGTGGGAGCCTGCGCCGGCGGCTCGCGCGACGCCGCTGCACCCCGGCCGGCCCAGGTGACCAGCGTGGACGTCGAGCCGATGCGGGTCGAGGTGGCGCGCAGTCCGGGCGGCACCCGGGTCGAGGTGTTCGACGCCCGCGAGCTCTTCGATTCGAGCCGGCGCGGCCCTCGCCGCGGACCGCTACGACGAGGCCGTCGCGCTCTACGATCGGCTGGTCGCGTCGTTCCCGGACTCGCAGCTGGTGGCGCCGGCGCTGTTCAACGCCGGCCTCGCGCTGGAAGGGAAGGGCGCGCTGGACGCCGCGGTCGCGCGCTACCTGGAGGTCAACCGCCGGGCCGGCGCGACCCGTTACGGTCTCGACGCGAGCATCCGGGCCGGCGCGGTCACGGCCGAGCTGCGCAGGTGGGTCGACGCGCTGCGCCTGTTCGATGCGCTGCTGGTCCGCCGCGACCTCGGCGCTGCCGACCGGATCGAGATCCAGGCGCGGCGCGGCTACGTGCTGGTCGAGGCCGGCCGCGATGTGGAGGCGGAGGTCGCGCTGAACGCCGCGCTCGATCTCGCGCAGCGCGGCGCGCGCGGACAGCCGGGCACGCTGCGCTACTTCACCGCCATGGCGCGCTACTACCTGGCCGAGATACCGCGGCGCCAGGCGGACGCGGTGCGACTCGACCTGCCCGATGACCGGCTGGAGCGCGGCCTCGAGACGAAGGCGAAGCTGGTGCTGGTCGCCCAGCGCCGCTTCGAGGACACAATCCAGCAGGGCGACCTCTACTGGGCCACCGCCGCCGGCTACCAGCTCGGCGCGATGCAGCAGGAGATGTGGCGCGCGCTGATCGCCGCGCCGGTCCCTCGCCACCTCGCGCAGGACGCAGCGGCCATCTACACGACCGAGGTGCATGCACTGGCGCGCGCGCATCTCGAGAAGGCGCTGGCCGCCCACGTCATGAACCGCAAGGTCGCCGACCACCACGGCGCCCGGACACCGTGGAGCGAGGCCTCGGGCGAGCGCATCATCGAGCTCACCGACCTCCTCGCGCGCGCGGCCGCTGGCCCGGACGGCGCTGCCGCCCCGGCGCCCGGCGGCGTGGTGGGGCCGCGGCGCAGCGGCGCGACGCGTCCGCCCCCTCCGGCGCCGGCCCGTCCCGGCCATCGGGTGCCGCGCCGGATCGGTCGCTAGCCGGATCGGTCGCTAGCCGGATCGAGCGCTGGCCGGATCGAGCGCTGGCCGGATCGATCGATAGATCGTCGCGTCCGGTCCGGCGTCTCGAGGGCCGCGCGCCTCGCGCCGCACCGCTTTCGCATCGGGGAGGCAATCCGGACCGGCCCTTCCTTATTATATGGGCCCGCTGCTGTCGGGCCCGGCGGCGGCCGCTCACGGGCGCCGGAACTTCCCCCGTGATTCGGCTGTGCTTGCGTGCCGGAATGGTTGACGCGAGGTGGGCGTGAGCGTATACACTGCCGTCCCCGTTTGGGGGCGTGGATGTTGTGATTCCGCTGGCGTAGCTCAACCGGTAGAGCACCTGACTTGTAATCAGGAGGTCGCGGGTTCGAGTCCCACCGCCAGCTCTCGACCTCTCTCGACCTTCTTCCTTGCAGATTCACGGCACATCGCTGCAAACGACTCCGCGCGGAGGGGTTCCCGAGTGGCCAAAGGGAGCAGACTGTAAATCTGCCGTCGCACGACTTCGGAGGTTCGAATCCTCCCCCCTCCACTCCGTTCGTCGCGGTGCGGGTGTAGCTCAGCTGGTAGAGCTCCAGCCTTCCAAGCTGGATGTCGCGAGTTCGAATCTCGTCGCCCGCTCTCATCTGGTAGTAGCCGTCCAGAACCGCCCACGTGGCTCAGTGGTAGAGCACTTCCTTGGTAAGGAAGGGGTCGCCAGTTCAATCCTGGCCGTGGGCTCCGCTGAAAGCGCAGGATCTCGTCGCAGCCGCTGGCGGCCCCACCTGGGGTAGCCAGGAGGGAGTCAATCGATGGCCAAGGAAAAGTTCGTCAGGAACAAGCCGCACGTCAACATCGGCACGATCGGTCACGTGGACCACGGCAAGACGACGTTGACGGCAGCCATCACGAAGGTGCAGGCGGCGCAGGGGATGGCGAAGTTCACGGCGTTCGACGAGATCGACAAGGCGCCGGAGGAGAAGGCTCGCGGCATCACGATCGCGACGGCGCACGTGGAGTACGAGTCGAAGGCGCGGCACTACGCCCACGTGGATTGCCCGGGGCACGCCGACTACATCAAGAACATGATCACCGGAGCGGCGCAGATGGACGGCGCGATCCTGGTGGTGAGCGCGCCGGACGGTCCGATGCCGCAGACGCGCGAGCACGTGCTTCTGGCCCGCCAGGTCAACGTGCCGTCGCTGGTGGTGTACCTGAACAAGTGCGACATGATCGCGAAGGGCGACGAGGAGCTTCTGGACCTTGTCGAGCTGGAGCTGCGCGAGCTGCTGACCAAGTACGAGTTTCCCGGCGACGACACGCCGATCATCCGCGGCGCGGCGCTCAAGGCGCTCGAGGGTGAGGACTCGGATTTCGGGGTCAAGAGCATCGGCAAGCTGCTCGAGGCCTGCGACCACTTCATCCCGGAGCCGAAGCGCGAGGTCGACAAGCCGTTCCTGATGCCGGTGGAGGACGTGTTCACCATCACCGGTCGCGGCACGGTGGTGACCGGCCGCATCGAGCGCGGCAAGGTCAAGGTGGGCGAGGAGGTCGAGATCGTCGGCTTCGGCGAGACCCGCAAGACGGTGGTGACCGGGCGTCGAGATGTTCCGCAAGCTGCTCGACCAGGGTCAGGCGGGCGACAACGCGGGCATCCTGCTTCGCGGCACCAAGCGCGACGAGGTGGAGCGCGGCATGGTGCTGGCCAAGCCGGGCTCGATCAAGCCGCACACAAAGTTCAAGGCCGAGGTCTACATCCTCAAGAAAGAGGAGGGTGGGCGCCACACGCCGTTCTTCAACGGCTACCGGCCGCAGTTCTACTTCCGCACCACGGACGTGACCGGGGTGGCGACCCTGCCCGAGGGCACCGAGATGGTGATGCCGGGCGACAACATCAATCTGGAAGTGCAGCTGATCGCGCCGATCGCGTGCGAGGAAGGGCTTCGCTTCGCCATCCGCGAGGGCGGCCGCACGGTCGGCGCCGGCGTCGTGACCGGCATCATCGAGTAAGAAGCGAGCGCGTCGAGGCGCGCCGTAACCCTGTGTTCCCAGGGTTACGGTGATGTGGCCTCATCCGTCAGCGCCCGGCTAACCTTGCCATATAGCTAAGGTGTTGCTGGGCGCCGGATGTCATTCGGTTTTTCTGAAGTGAAGCATTGCACTTGAGTAGAAACCGAGGTACACGTCCGCTTCCATTTCCGGTCACTTCCATACCATCCCGTAACGGATTTCCGAGCAAACCTAGGGAAGTAGCTCAACTGGCAGAGCGTCCGTCTCCAAAGCGGATGGTTGGGGGTTCAAGTCCCTCCTTCCCTGCAAACGGATCGCAAAAACTCCAGAGCCTCGCATCGAGGGCAAACACGTTGGCACCGTGGCACTCGAAAACTCACCGCGCATCAAATCGCCGTCCGTCTCGCAGGGACCCAACAAGCCCGTCCACCTGGTCTACCTGTCGGGCGGTCTGCTGTTCTTCTATCTCCTCAAGTGGACCGCCGACTGGATCTGGGGCTATTTCACGCGCACGCCCAGCGAGCTCTACATCACGATGCTCGCCGGCGCGATCGGTCTGATCACCGGCATCGCGCTGTATCGCCACGAGCGAACCTACAGCCTGGTCAACGAGGTCTGCGCCGAGCTCAAGAAGGTGAGCTGGCCGACAGGCAAGGAGGTCAAGGCCGCCACCATCGTGGTCATCGTCATGACCATCATCTCGGCCATCATCCTCGGTTTCTTCGATTTCGTCTGGTCGAACTTCACCAAGTTCATCTACGGGTGAGGCGCCGGTCTCGATCGAGCCGGAACGGCGCGCCATGCAGGCAGATCCCATCATGAGCCAGACGGAACAGGCGACACGTGATCTCAAATGGTACGTGGTCCACACCTACTCGGGTCACGAGAACCGAGCCAAGCTGGCCTTGCTCGAGCGCATCAAGAACGCTGCGCTCGACGACTCGTTCGGCGAGATCCTGATCCCGACCGAGAGCGTGATGGAGGTGGTCAAGGGGCAGCGCCGCACCTCGACCCGCAAGTTCTATCCCGGCTACATGTTCGTCCAGATGGATCTCAACGAGAAGACGTTCCACCTGGTCAAGAACACGCCCAAGATCACCGGCTTCCTCGGCGGCACCAACCCCACTCCGGTTCCGGAGAAGGACATCACCGGGATTCACTCCGCGATGTCCGAGGGCAAGGCCAAGCCCAAGCCCAAGGTGGTGTTCGAGCAGGGCGACACCGTGCGCGTCATCGATGGTCCCTTCTCCAGCTTCTCGGCCACGGTCGAGGAGGTGAAGCCCGACAAGCAGAAGGTGAAGGTCCTGGTGTCGATCTTCGGCCGGGCGACGCCCGTCGAGCTCGACTTCGCCCAGGTGGAGAAGGCCTAGGAGCTCTGTCCCCGCCCTTGTGACGCCGGGCGCCGCCTGGCGAGACCGTCGGGCGCCCATCAAGAGACACGAAAGTGCCATGAAGAAGATCAACGCTCTCATCAAGCTGCAGTGCCCGGCCGGGAAGGCCAATCCGTCGCCCCCGGTGGGGCCCGCGCTCGGCCAGCACGGGCTCAACATCATGCAGTTCTGCAAGGAGTTCAACGCGCGGACGCAGGGCCTGGGCGACATCATCATCCCGGTCGTCATCACTGCGTACGCCGACCGCAGCTTCACCTTCATCACCAAGACGCCGCCGGCGTCGATCCTGCTGATGAAGGCCGCGAAGCTCGAGAAGGGCTCGGGCGAGCCCAACAAGGTCAAGGTCGGCACCGTCACGATGAAGCAGGTCCGCGAGATCGCGGAGACGAAGTTGCCTGATCTCAACACCACCGATGTCGAGGCGGCGGTCCGCAGCGTTTGCGGCACCGCGCGCTCGATGGGGCTGGAGGTCGTCTAGCCATGGCCGGTAAGAAGTATCGCGCGTCAGTGAAGAAGGTCGACAACTCGACTCGCTACTCGGTCGAGGAGGCGTGCGCGCTGGTGCCGCAGACCAAGATCTCGACCAAGCACGACGAGACCGTGGACATCGCGGTGCGCCTGGGCGTCAACCCGAAGCACGCCGATCAGATGGTGCGCGGCGCGCTCGTGCTGCCCAACGGCACCGGCAAGTCCAAGTCGCGTGCTCGTCATCGCCAAGGCGGACAAGGCCAAGGAGGCGCTCGACGCCGGGGCCGACTTCGCCGGCGGCGACGAGTACATCAAGAAGATCCAGGAAGAGAACTGGTTCGGCTTCGACGCGATGGTCGCGACGCCGGACATGATGGGGCAGGTCGGCAAGATCGGCCGTCTGCTCGGCCCGCGCGGCCTGATGCCGAACCCGAAGGTCGGCACCGTGACGCCTGACGTGGCCAAGGCGGTCCGCGAGCTCAAGGCCGGCCGCGTCGAGTTCCGGGTCGAGAAGGCCGGCATCGTGCACAGCCCGATCGGCAAGGCGTCCTTCGGCGCGCGAGAAGCTGGCCGAGAACGTCCTCTCCTTCATGGAGACCCTGCAGAAGCTCAAGCCGGCCACGGCCAAGGGCACCTACGTCAAGTCGATCACCATCTCCACCACGCACGGCCCGGGCATCAAGATCGACCCTGCGTCGACCGTCCGCCTGGTCGTTGCCTGAGGTAGCAGGCCATGGAACGCGCAGCCAAGCAGCAGCTCATCGAAGAAGTCTCCAGCACGCTCGCCAACATCACGAGCATCGTGCTGGCCGACTTCCGCGGGCTCAACGTCCAGACCGTCACCGGGATCCGCAACGAGTTCCGCAAGGCCGGCTGTGGCTACCGGGTGCTGAAGAACACGCTCGTCAAGATCGCGGTCAAGGACACGGCCATGGCGCCGATGTCGACCCTGCTCGCCGGGCCGACCGCGGTCATCTGGTCGAACGAGTCTCCGTCGGTCGCCGGCCAAGCTGGCCGTGAAGTTCGCCAAGGAGCAGCAGCACTTCAAGATCAAGGGCGGCTTCTTCGAGGGCCAGGTTCTCGACGAGAAGGGTGTCGAGTCGCTGTCGAAGATGCCGGGCAAGCCGGAGCTGCAGGCGTCGCTCCTGATGACCTTCCTCGCCGCGCCGACCGACCTGGTGCGCACGCTGGCGGCGGGCCCGATGAACTTCCTCTATCTCCTCCAGGCGCGCGAGCGGAAGCTCGCCGTGCCTGAGTGAGAACCACGCCGAACCCAAAAACTAAATCGCAGTATCGAACCAGCTCGCTAGAGCATCTTCTCGGCGCTGACCGAGGCAGTAAGGACATACGACCATGGCTGAGATATCGCAGGAGCAGGTAGTCGAGTATCTGAGCGGCCTGACGGTGATGCAGATCGTCGAGCTCACCAAGTCGCTCGAGGACAAGTGGGGCGTCAAGGCGGCACCGGTCGCGGTGGCCGGTCCGGCCGTGGCGGCGGCGGTGGCGCGGCGGCGGTCGAGGAGCAGACCGAGTTCACGGTCATGCTCAAGGCGGCCGGCGCCAACAAGATCGGCGCCATCAAGGCGGTCCGCGAGATCACCGGACTCGGCCTCAAGGACGCCAAGGATCTGGTCGAGGGCGCGCCGAAGGCGGTCAAGGAGGGCGTGTCCAAGGCCGAGGCCGACGAGATGGCCGCGAAGCTGAAGACGCTGGCGCCGAGGTCGAGATCAAGTAGCTTGTGCTGCTCGATCGACCTCAGCACCAACTCATTCAGCTGGTCGCCGCGAAGCGGTGACCGGCGACGTGCGCCGGGTGCGTTTCATTTTTGTAGCGGACCCCTCCCTTAGGGAGCGGTCCGCCGTCTGCGTTTTCGGTTCAGCGCGGTCGAGTCTGGCTCTGTTTCAAGACGGGGGTTCCCCAACATGGCGTCGGTAATTCAGAACAACTTTCGGGTTCGCAAGAGCTTCGCCAAGCTCCCGCAAGGTCATCGAGATCCCGAACCTGATCGACATCCAGAAGCGCTCGCTACGACAAGTTCCTGCAGGAGGACGTCCCGCACGAGCAGCGCGAGGACGTCGGCCTTCAGGGCGTGTTCAAGAGCGTCTTCCCGATCAAGGACTTCACCGAGACCGCGTCGCTCGAGTTCGTCTCGCTACAACCTCGAGAAGCCGAAGTACGACGTCGACGAGTGCCGCGCACGCGGCATGACCTTCGCCGCGCCGATCAAGGTCGTGATCCGCCTCGTGGTGTGGGACGTCAACGAGGAGACCGGCGCTGCAGTCGATCCGCGACGTCAAGGAGCAGGAGGTCTACTTCGGCGAGATCCCGCTCATGACCGACACGGCACGTTCATCATCAACGGCACCGAGCGCGTCGTCGTGTCGCCAGCTGCACCGCTCGCCCGGCGTGTTCTTCGATCACGACAAGGGCAAGACCCACTCGTCGGGCAAGCTGCTCTACAGCGCGCGCGATCATCCCGTACCGCGGCTCGTGGCTCGACTTCGAGTTCGACCACAAGGACATCCTCTACGTCCGCATCGACCGCCGCCGCAAGCTGCACGCGACGGTGCTGCTGCGCGCGCTCGGCTACTCCACCGAGGAGCTGCTCAACTACTACTACGACACCGAGACGCATCTACCTGGAGCCGGCCAAGAAGTACTCCAAGTCGGTCAACTACGAGCTCCTGCTCGGCCAGCGCGCGACGCGCGACATCCGCCACCCCGACCTCGCGCGAGGTCCTGGTCGAGAAGAACCGCAAGTTCACCAAGGCCGCGATCCGCAAGCTGCGAGGAGTCGAAGCATCGACCAGCTGCCGATCGAGATCGAGGAGCTGGTCGGCAAGGTCGTCCGCGCACGACGTCATCGACGAGGAGACCGGCGAGGTGCTGCTCCAGTGCAACGAGGAGCTGACCGAGGCCAAGCTCGACGAGCTGCGCGACGCGGCGTCGACGAGTTCGAGGTCCTGTTCATCGACGGCCTCAACGTCGGGCCGTACCTGCGCAACACGCTCATCGCGGACAAGCTGCAGGGCGCCCGACGAGGCGATCATGGAGATCTACCGGCGCCTGCGCCCCGGCGATCCGCCGACGCTCGAGACGGCGCAGAACCTGTTCCACAACCTGTTCTTCAACCCCGAGCGCTACGACCTGTCCAAGGTCGGCCGGCTGAAGCTCAACTACAAGTTCAAGATCGACGAGCCGCTCGACAACCCGGTCCTGCACCAAGCAGGACATCCTCGAGACGGTCCGCTACCTGATCGAGCTGCAGCAACGGCCGCGGCATGATCGACGACATCGATCACCTCGGCAACCGCCGCGTGCGCGCGGTCGGCGAGCTGATGGAGAACCAGTACCGCATCGGCCTGGTTCGCATGGAGCGCGCCATCAAGGAGCGCATGAGCATGTCTCAGGAGATCGAGACGCTCATGCCGCACGACCTCATCAACGCCAAGCCGGTCTCGGCGGTGGTCAAGGAGTACTTCGGCAGCTCGCAGCTGTCGCAGTTCATGGACCAGACCAACCCGCTCTCCGAGGTCACCCACAAGCGGCGCCTCTCGGCGCTCGGGCCGGGCGGTCTCACCCGCGAGCGCGCCGGCTTCGAGGTGCGCGACGTGCACCCGACCCACTACGGCCGCATCTGCCCGATCGAGACGCCGGAAGGTCCGAACATCGGCCTCATCGCGTCGCTGTCGACGTTCGCGCGCGTCAACGAGTACGGCTTCATCGAGACGCCGTACCGCAAGGTCGAGGACGGCCACGTCACCGAGGACGTCAAGTTCTACTCGGCGCTCCAGGAGGAGGGGCAGACCATCGCCCAGGCGAACGCCGACCTACGACGAGAAGGGCCAGCTTCACCGAGGAGCTGGTCTCGTCGCGGCGCAGCGGCGACTTCATCGTGGCCAAGCCGGACGAGATCACGCTGATGGACGTGTCGCCGAACCAGCTGGTCTCGGTGGCCGCCTCGCTCATCCCGTTCCTCGAGCACGACGACGCCAACCGCGCGCTCATGGGCTCGAACATGCAGCGCCAGGCGGTGCCGCTCATCCGCACCCACGCGCCGCTGGTCGGCACCGGCATGGAGGGCATCGTCGCGCGCGACTCGGGCGTCACCGTGGTCGCCAAGCGCGACGGCGTCGTCGAGTCGGTCGACGCGGCCCGCATCGTGGTCAAGCCGTTCGAGTCGTCCGACAGCGACCCGCTGGGCGCCAAGCCGGACATCTACAACCTGGTCAAGTTCCAGCGCTCGAACCAGAACACCTGCTACGAACCAGAAGCCGATCGTCGCAGCGCGGCGACAAGGTCAAGCGCCGGCGACGTCATCGCCGACGGTCCGGCGACCGAGATCGGCGAGCTGGCGCTCGGCCAGAACGTGGTCGTCGCGTTCATGCCGTGGGGTGGCTACAACTTCGAGGACTCGATCCTCGTCTCCGAGCGGCTGGTCAAGAACGACATCTTCACCTCGATCCACATCGAGGAGTTCGAGTGCGTCGCGCGCGACACCAAGCTCGGCAAGGAAGAGATCACGCGCGACATCCCGAACGTCGGCGAGGAGGCCCTCAAGGACCTCGACGAGTCGGGCATCGTGCGCATCGGCGCCGAGGTCAAGCCGGGCGACATCCTGGTCGGCAAGATCACGCCCAAGGGCGAGACGCAGCTCTCGCCCGAGGAGAAGCTGCTCCGCGCCATCTTCGGCGAGAAGGCCGGCGACGTGCGCGACAGCTCGCTCGCGCGTCCCGCCCGGCGTGACCGGCATGGTCATCAACGCGCGCGTGTTCGCCCGCAAGGGCACCGAGAAGGACGAGCGCGCCAAGGACATCGAGGACGCCGAGAAGGAGAAGCTCCTCATCAACCAGCGCGACGAGATCAAGATCATCTCGCGACAGCTACTACTCGCGGATGCGCAAGCTCCTCGTCGGGCAAGAGCACCGCGGCGCGCCTGGTCGACGACAAGGGCAAGGTCCTCTTGCCCAAGGGCGAGAAGCTCGACAAGGAGCACCTCGACGAGGTGCCGGCCAAGTACTGGCACGAGATCCAGGTGGCGGAGGGCGGCGGCAAGATCGAGGAGCAGCTCGAGCAGCTGGCCATGCGCCGCGAGGACGACGTCCACGCCATCGAGACCCAGTACCGCGACAAGATCGCCAAGCTCACCAAGGGCGACGAGCTGCCGCCGGGCGTCATCAAGATGGTCAAGGTCTACGTCGCCATCAAGCGCAAGCTGCGGTCGGCGACAAGATGGCCGGCCGCCACGGCAACAAGGGCGTGGTCTCGCGGCTCCTGCCGGAGGAGGACATGCCGTACCTGGCGGACGGCACGCCGGTCGACATCGTGCTCAACCCGCTCGGCGTGCCGTCGCGCATGAACGTCGGGCAGATCCTCGAGATGCCACCTCGGGTGGGCCGCTCGGCAGCTCGGCCAGCAGATCGACACGTACCTGCGCACCGAGTGGGATCCGGCGATCCTGCGCGACAAGATGAAGAAGGTCTTCACCAGCCAGCAGGCCCACGAGTTCGTCGACGGGCTGTCCGATCGCGGACGTCGGCAAGTTCGCCGACAAGCTGCGCCGCGGCATCTTCACTCGCCACGCCGGTGTTCGACGGCGCGTCGGAGGAGGAGATCAAGGCCGCGCTCAAGATGGCTGGCCTGCCGCTCAGCGGCCAGGCCCAGCTGTTCGACGGCAGGACCGGCGAGCCGTTCGCTGCACGCGGTCACCGTCGGCGTCATGTACATGCTGAAGCTGCACCACCTGGTCGACGACAAGATCCACGCGCGCTGCATCGGCCCGTACTCGCTCGTCACCCAGCAGCCGCTGGGCGGCAAGGCGCAGTTCGGCGGCCAGCGGCTCGGCGAGATGGAGGTGTGGGCGATGGAGGCCTACGGCGCGGCCTACGCGCTGCAGGAGTTCCTGACCGTCAAGTCGGACGACGTCCTGGGCCGCACGCGCATGTACGAGTCGATCGTCAAGGGCGAGCACGTGCTCGAGGCCGGCCTGCCGGAGTCGTTCAACGTGCTGCTCAAGGAGCTGCAGTCGCTGTGCTTGAACGTCGAGCTCATCGAGGACCCGAGCGCGCCGCGCAAGCAGGAGACCGCTCCGTCGGTCCCGGCGGGACTCGCCGCGCTGGCCAGGGAAGTGGCGGAGAAGGTGGGGGGCGCGTGAGTCGGCCGTCGGGACGGACGCGCTGGAACATTTCGAGACGACCAGAGGGATCTAAGGAGTCGCCGTGAAGGACATCTTCAACTTCTTCGAGAAGCCGAAGGACCCGCGCTCGTTCAGCGCGATCCGGATCATGCTGGCGTCGCCCGAGAAGATCCGCGAGTGGTCGCACGGCGAGGTGAAGAAGCCCGAGACGATCAACTACCGCACCTTCAAGCCGGAGCGGGACGGGCTCTTCTGCGCCAAGATCTTCGGCCCGGTCAAGGACTACGAGTGCAACTGCGGCAAGTACAAGCGCATGAAGCACCGCGGCGTCGTCTGCGAGAAGTGCGGCGTCGAGGTCATCCAGTCCAAGGTGCGCCGCGAGCGCATGGGCCACATCACGCTGGCCACGCCGGTCGCGCACATCTGGTTCCTGAAGTCGCTGCCCAGCCGCATCGGCAACATCCTCGACATCCCGCTCAAGGAGCTGGAGAAGGTCCTCTACTGCGAGTCGTACATCGTGACGGACCCGAAGAAGTCGGGGCTGCAGGTCGGCGAGCTGGTGACCGAGGAGCGCTACGGCAAGCTGCTCGAGGAGATCGGCGACGACGCCTTCGACGCCGGCATGGGCGCCGAGGCGATCCTGCGCATGCTGCGCGAGATCGACGTCCACGCCATGGCCGAGTCGCTGCGCATCGAGATGCGCGAGGTGACGTCCGAGGCCAAGCGCAAGAAGATCGCCAAGCGCCTCAAGGTGGTCGAGGCGTTCCGCGAGTCGGGCAACAAGCCGGAGTGGATGATGCTCGAGGTCATCCCGGTCATCCCGCCCGACCTGCGCCCGCTGGTGCCGCTCGACGGCGGCCGCTTCGCCACGTCGGACCTCAACGACCTGTACCGCCGCGTCATCAACCGCAACAACCGCCTCAAGCGGCTCCAGGAGCTCAACGCTCCCGAGATCATCATCCGCAACGAGAAGCGGATGCTGCAGGAGGCGGTCGACGCGCTGTTCGACAACGGCCGGCGCGGCAAGACCATCACCGGTCCCAACAAGCGCCCGCTCAAGTCGCTGTCCGACATGCTCAAGGGCAAGCAGGGCCGGTTCCGCCAGAACCTGCTCGGCAAGCGCGTCGACTACTCCGGCCGCTCGGTCATCGTGATCGGCCCGGAGCTGCGCCTGCACCAGTGCGGCCTGCCCAAGAAGATGGCGCTCGAGCTGTTCACGCCGTTCATCTACAACAAGCTCGAGGAGCGCGGCCTGGTCACCACCATCAAGAGCGCAAAGAAGCTGGTCGAGAAGGAGCGTCCCGAGGTGTGGGACATCCTCGAGGAGGTGATCAAGGAGCACCCGGTGCTGCTCAACCGCGCGCCGACCCTCCACCGCCTCGGCATCCAGGCGTTCGAGCCGGTCCTGATCGAGGGCAAGGCGATCCAGCTGCACCCGCTGGTGTGCGCGGCGTTCAACGCCGACTTCGACGGCGACCAGATGGCGGTGCACGTGCCGCTCGTCGATCGAGGCGCAGATGGAGGCCCGCGTGCTGATGATGAGCACCAACAACATCCTGTCGCCGGCCAACGGCAAGCCGATCATCGTGCCGACGCAGGACATCGTGCTCGGCCTGTACTACCTGACCCGCGAGCGGCCGTACGCGCGCGGGCACTACCGCGAGACCAAGCCGGGCAAGGAGGGCCTCGAGGGGATCTACGCATCCCGCGAGGAGGTCCGCATGGCCTACGACCACGGCGAGGTGGATCTGCAGGCCCCGGTGCTGGTGCGCATCGAGCCCGGCAGCAAGCCGGTCAAGACCACCGTCGGGCGGACGCTGCTCTATGAAATCTGTCCGCCCGAGGTGTCGTTCGAGCGGGTCAACAGGGTCATGGGCAAGAAGCAGCTCGCCGATCTGATCGACGACGTGTACCGCGCGTCGGGCCAGAAGGCGACGGTGCTGCTCGCCGATGCGCTGCGGACCATGGGCTACACGTACGCGACCATGGCCGGCATCTCGATCTGCATCGACGACATGGAGATCCCGAACGCCAAGCACGTGCTCATCGACGAGGCCAAGAAGGAAGTGGCCGAGATCGAGGAGCAGTACACCGAAGGTCTCATCACCGACGGTGAGCGCTACAACAAGGTGGTCGACATCTGGGCCCAGGTGGCCGAGGCGATCGCCAAGGAGATGATGAACGACATCTCGACCGAGGAGTACACGGATCCCGAGACCAAGGAGACCATGCGGGCTCCGTCGTTCAACTCGATCTTCATCATGGCCGACTCGGGCGCCCGCGGTTCGGCGCAGCAGATGCGGCAGCTGGCCGGTATGCGCGGCCTGATGGCCAAGCCGTCCGGTGAGATCATCGAGACCCCGATCACCACGAACTTCCGCGAGGGTCTGTCGGTCCTGCAGTACTTCATCTCGACTCACGGCGCCCGCAAGGGTCTGGCCGACACCGCGCTCAAGACCGCCAACTCCGGTTACCTGACGCGGCGTCTGGTCGACGTGGCCCAGGACAGCATCATCGGCGAGTACGACTGCGGCACCCTCGAGGGCATCGAGAGCCAGGCCCTGGTCGAGGGCGGCGAGATCATCGAGCGCCTGTCCGACCGCATCCTGGGCCGCGTGGCCCTCGAGGACGTCGTCGATCCGTACACCGGGCGAGATCCTGGTGCCGGCCAACGAGGAAGTCACCGAGGAGATGGCGCAGATCATCGAGGACTCCGGCATCGACCGGGTCAAGATCCGCTCGGTGCTCAGCTGCCAGTGCCGTCGCGGCATCTGCACCCTGTGCTACGGCCGCGACCTGGCGCGCGGTCAGATGGTCAACATCGGCGAGGCGGTCGGCGTCATCGCCGCCCAGTCGATCGGCGAGCCGGGCACGCAGCTCACGATGCGGACGTTCCACATCGGCGGCGTCGGGCAGATTCGCCACGAGCAGACCACGCTCGAGGCGCGCAACGACGGCACCATCAAGCTCGACAACGTGCACGTCGTCGAGCAAGAAGGACCACTTCGTGGTCATGAACCGGCAGAGCGAGCTCGTCATCATCGACGACATCGGTCGCGAGCGCGAGCGCTACGGCCTGCAGTACGGCGCCCAGCTGATGGTCGCAGGACGGCCAGCACGTCAAGGCCGGCCAGCTGCTGTCCGAGTGGGACCCGTTCTCGATGCCGATCGTCACCGAGGTGTCCGGCGTCGTGAAGTACGGCGACATCATCGAGGCGGTCACCATGCAGGAGCAGCTCGACGAGGTCACCGGCCTGTCGCGCAAGGTGATCATCGAGTCGAAGGACCCGGAGGCGCGCCCGCGCATCACGCTCAAGGACGACGCAGGGCCGCACCGTGCCCCTGCCGAACTCCGAGAACGAGGCCCGCTACTACATGCCGGTCGGCGCCAACCTGTACGTCAACGACGGCGACCCGATCGAGGCCGGCGACGTGATCGCCAAGATCCCGCGCGAGACCACGAAGACCAAGGACATCACCGGCGGTCTGCCGCGCGTGGCCGAGCTGTTCGAGGCCCGCAAGCCGAAGGACCACGCGGTCATCTCGGAGATCGACGGTGTGGTGTCGTTCGGCAAGGACACCAAGGGCAAGCGCAAGGTGGTCATCACGCCGGACGTGGGCGAGCCGCGCGAGTACCTGATCCCGAAGGGCAAGCACCTGTCGGTGCGCGAGGGCGACCGCGTGCGCGCCGGCGAGCCGCTGATGGACGGCGCGGCCAACCCGCACGACATCCTGCGCGTGCTGGGCGAGAAGGCGCTGGCCAACTACCTGGTGGACGAGATCCAGGAGGTCTACCGGCTCCAGGGCGTGCGCATCAACGACAAGCACATCGAGGTGATCGTCCGGCAGATGCTGCGCCGGGTGACGGTCAAGGACGTGGGCGACACCAACTTCCTGGTCGACGAGCAGGTGGAGAAGCACCTGTTCGAGGAGGAGAACGAGCGCGTCATCGCGGCCGGCGGCCAGCCGGCCAAGGGCGAGCCGCTGCTCCTCGGCATCACCAAGGCGTCGCTCTCGACCGAGTCGTTCATCTCGGCGTCGTCCTTCCAGGAGACGACCAAGGTGCTCACCGAGGCGGCGATCTGCGGCCGCGTGGACTACCTGCGCGGTCTCAAGGAGAACGTCATCATGGGCCGCCTCATCCCGGCCGGCACCGGCCTGGGCGCCTACAAGCGCCTCTCGATCGACGTACAGGGCCAGGACGGCCTGATGCCCGGTGATGAGGTCCCGGCCGAGCGCGAGGCGCCGACCGGCACCGACGGCGGCGAGGGCCCGGCCCAGGGCCCGACCGAAGAGAGCGCGACGCCCGCGCTGTAGCCGCGGACTGCTGAGAGACAAAGCCTGCCCTCGCGCGGGGCAGGCTTTCTTTTTTTCGAGGCCATGCACGTCGATGACATCGGCTCCGGGCTGCTCAGCGGCACGCTACCTCTGACACGAGGCGAGGTGCTGGACCGGTGGGCTGTCGATCCGGCGTTCGCCTGCTCGTTCTCGGGAGCCATCGCTGCGGCTTCCTTCGCCGCGCTCTACTTCGAGACCCCGAGTCTGACGACGGACACGCTGGGGCTGCCGTTCGAGTGCGTTCTCATCGACGGTGCGCCGCTGGCGGCGGCCAGGGCCGATCCGGCTCCATTCCGGGCGCAGCTCAAGAGCCCAGATGCAGTGGTCACGTTCGAGAACCTGGGTGGGGACGCCTTGCTCGTCGCACCAACCTCCGCGGAAGGGGTTGACTGCGCCCATCTGGCCGCGTTTCTGCGCACGGCGGGCGATGACCAGGTAGCGGCGCTATGGCGCGCCGTGGCTCTGGCGGTGCGCTCTGTCGTGGGGAGCGCCCCGCGCTGGGTCTCGACCGCCGGGCTCGGCGTCAGCTGGCTGCATGTCCGGATCGATACAACCCCGAAGTACTACCGGCATCGGCCGTACCGGACGGCGGACACGCGGAGTCCGCGACGAGAGTGAGCGGAGCCGCCCTCTCGGCCAGCAGTTACCGGTAGGGCCGGCGGAGACAAAGACCGCGGCGGCTTGCCCTGCACCCCCGCTTCTGACAGACTGCCGCCGCAATGCCGCAGAGCCGCGCCGAGGGCTTGCCGGTCACGCTTCCCTTCGAGAAGTTCTGGGCCTGGCTACAGGGGCACTCGAACTGCATCGTTCGGGCCGGGACCCCCGATGTGCTGCTCTTCGACCACGACGACTATCACTGGCACCTGGCCGCCGATGCGGAGGACAACGCGCTGCTGGTTCAGCTGGTGCGCGGTAAGGACCTGGTCGGCGAGATGGTCCTGATGTCCAGTGAAATCACATATGTACAGTGCGAGGCGTCGGAGTCGGACGAGTACGTGTTCGAGTGCGTGGTCGAGACCGAGTCAACTCGTGAAGTGGCTTACCACTTTGTCCTGACGCATTCCTACGAAGATGAGCAGCCTCAGCAGGGTCGACGCTGGACTCACTGAGGATTCGCGGCCATCGGCCGCGCGTCGTGCTTGACACGGGCGTGCGGATCCGTAAGATGCCGCGATTCCGTACGATTCCCTCCCGGAAACCTAGCCAGAACGATCCCGAACGGTAGAGATGCCCACAATCAATCAGCTGGTCCGGAAGGGCCGTAAAAAGGTTCGCCGCAAGACGACGGCCCCGGCCCTGCGCTCCTGTCCCCAGAAGCGTGGCGTCTGCGTTCGCGTCTACACCTCGACGCCGAAGAAGCCCAACTCGGCCCTGCGCAAGGTCGCGCGCGTGCGCCTCACCAACGGCATGGAGGTCACCTCCTATATCCCGGGTGAAGGTCACAACTTGCAGGAGCACTCGGTCGTGCTCATCCGCGGCGGCCGAGTGAAGGACCTGCCGGGCGTTCGCTATCACATCATCCGCGGCACGCTGGACACCACCGGCGTCGCCAACCGCAAGCAGTCGCGCTCGAAGTACGGCGCCAAGCGGCCCAAGTAAAGAGGAACCGAAGCGATGCCGCGCAAAGGCGAAGTCCCCAAGAGGAAAGTCCTCCCGGATCCCAAGTACACCGACGCGCCGCCCGACATCCGGCGCCGGCTCACCAAGTTCATCAACGTGGTGATGGTCGACGGCAAGAAGTCGACCGCCGAGCAGATCGTGTACGGCTGCCTCGACCTCGTCGCCGAGCGGGCCAAGGACGATCCCCTCAAGGTGTGGGACCGGGCGCTCGGGAACGTGAAGCCCAAGGTCGAGGTGAAGTCGCGCCGCGTGGGCGGCTCGACCTACCAGGTGCCGGTCGACGTGCGCCACGATCGCTCGCAGGCGCTCGGCATGCGCTGGCTCATCAGCTTCGCGCGCGACCGCAGCGAGAAGACCATGGTCGAGAAGCTGGCCAACGAGATCCTCGACGCGGCCCAGAACCGCGGCAACGCGGTCAAGAAGCGCGAAGACGTGCACAAGATGGCCGACGCCAACAAGGCGTTCGCCCACTACCGCTGGTAACGGCGGCTCAGACGAAGTAGCTCAGGAGGGCGAGGAACGAAGCAACAGGGCTCGACAGGCGGCGCAACAGGCTGATCGGCCGGACGCACGCAACACCGTCCGGCACAGCGCCGAACCACCGGGACCTCACCGCGAAGACACGAAGCCACGAAGACACTGCTCTTCGCTGCTTTGCGTTTTCGCGGTCAGCTCTCGCAGCGCCGCCACCGAGACCGTCGCTTCCTCGCGACGAGAGCATGGCGCGCCTGGCGACGATCGAGCGGACCCGGAACCTCGGGATCATGGCTGCACATCGACGCCGGCAAGACGACCACGACCGAGCGCATCCTGTACTACGCCGGCGCCACCAGCCGCATGGGCGAGGTGCACGACGGCTCCACGGTCACCGACTGGATGACCCAGGAGCAGGAGCGCGGCATCAGCATCACCGCCGCGTCGACGACGTTCAGCTGGCGCGACTATCAGTGCAACCTGGTCGATACCCCGGGCCACGTCGACTTCACCGTCGAGGTGGAGCGCTGCATGCGCGTGCTGGACGGCGCGGTCGTCGTCTTCTGCGCCGTCCGCGGGGTCGAGCCGCAGAGCGAGACCGTGTGGCGCCAGGCCGACCGCTACGCGGTGCCGCGCATCGCCTTCATCAACAAGTGCGATCGCGTGGGCGCCGATCCGGGCGCGGTCACGTCGGAGATGCGCACGCGCCTCAACGCCAACCCGATCGTGCTGCACGTGCCGCACGCGCTCGAGGACGAGTTCAACGGCCTCATCGATCTCGTGCACTGGCGCTCGCGCGAGTGGGACGACTCCAGCCTGGGCGCGCGCTTCCGCGACGGCGACGTGCCGGTCCACCTGCGCGCCGAGGCGGCCGCCGCGCGCGGCGTCATGGTCGAGGCGATCGCCGAGGTGGACGACGAGCTCATGGCCAAGTTCCTGGCCGACGCGGAGATCTCGCCGGCCGACATCCTGGCCGCGCTGCGCCGCGCCACCATCGGGCTCAAGGCGGTCCCGGTCGTGCTCGGCTCCGCGCTCACCAACAAGGGCGTCCAGTTCCTGCTCGACGCCATCGTCGATCTCCTGCCGTCGCCGGCCGACCGCGGAACGACCAGCGGCGTGCACCCGGAGACCGGTGAACGCGAGCAGCGCGTGGTGGCCGACGACCAGCCGACCTCGGCGGTCGCCTTCAAGATCATGAACGACCCGCAGGTCGGCCCGCTGACCTACCTGCGCGTCTACTCCGGCCGCGTGCAGTCCGGCGACCAGCTGCTCAACGCCACGCGCGGCAAGCTGGAGCAGATCGGCCGCCTGGTCCGCATGCACGCGAACCGGCGCAGCGAGGTGAAGGAGATCGTGGCCGGCGACATCGGCGCCGCCATCGGGATGCGCACGGCCGCCACGGGCGACACGCTGTGCGATCCGGCCGCCCCGATCGTGCTCGACACGCTCCGCTTCCCGGAGCCGGTCATCGGCGTCGCCATCGAGCCGTCCACGCTGGAGGAGCAGGACCTGCTCGAGCGCGCGCTCGAGTCGCTCGCCGTCGAGGACCCGAGCTTCCGCGTCTCGGTCGATGCCGACTCGCAGCAGACCATCATCTCCGGGATGGGCGAGCTCCACCTGGAGGTCCTGCTCGACCGCCTGGCCCGCGAGTTCCACGTGCAGGCGCGGGTCGGCCGGCCGCAAGTCGCCTATCGCGAGACGGTCACCGAGCGGGCCGAGGTCGATCGCCGGTTCGTGCGCGAGGTCGGCGGCCGCGGGCAGTTCGGCCACGTGCGCCTCTCCGTCGAGCCGGGCAGGCGCGGCTCCGGTCTGGTCATCGAGAACCGAGCGCCGGCCAGCGAGGTGCCCAAGGAGTTCGTCGCCGCGGTCCGCATCGGCATGACCGAGGCGGCCGAGCGCGGCGTCGTCGGTGGTTTTCCCATGACCGACGTCGCCGCGACCATCCTGGGCGGCAGCCACCATCAGGTGGATTCGTCAGATGCCGCGTTCAAGACAGCGGCTTTTCAGGCGTTTCGGGAGGCCGCGCAGGCCGCCCGGCCGGTCCTGCTCGAGCCGGTCATGAGCATCGAGGTGGTTTGCCCCGTCGCCGACGTCGGCGAAGTCATGGGCGATCTCAGCGCAAGACGCGGAAAGATCACTGGCATCGAGACACGGTCTGGTGTACAGGTCGTCGCCGGCCTGGTGCCGCTGGCCTCGATGTTCAGCTACGCCACCGACCTGCGGTCGCGTACGCAGGGGCGCGCCACCTTTTCGATGCAGTTCCACGAGTACTCGGAAATGCCAGTCAACTTGAGCGACGAGGTCGTCGCGCCCCACCGCTCGAGCCAGAAGACGATCTAAGAGGGAGTCAATCGATGGCCAAGGAAAAGTTCGTCAGGAACAAGCCGCACGTCAACATCGGCACGATCGGTCACGTGGACCACGGCAAGACGACATTGACGGCCGCCATCACGAAGGTGCAGGCGTCCAAGGGACTGGCGAAGTTCACGGCGTTCGACGAGATCGACAAGGCGCCGGAGGAGAAGGCTCGCGGCATCACCATCGCGACGGCGCACGTGGAGTACGAGTCGCCCAAGCGGCACTACGCCCACGTCGATTGCCCGGGCCACGCCGACTACATCAAGAACATGATCACCGGGGCGGCGCAGATGGACGGCGCGATCCTGGTCGTGAGCGCGTCCGACGGCCCGATGCCGCAGACCCGTGAGCACGTGCTGCTCGCCCGTCAGGTCGGCGTGCCATCGCTGATCATCTACCTGAACAAGTGCGACACGATCGCCGCGGGTGACGAGGAGCTGCTCGACCTGGTCGAGCTGGAGCTGCGCGAGCTCTTGACCAAGTACGAGTTCCCCGGCGACGACACCCCGATCATCCGTGGCGCGGCGCTCAAGGCGCTCGAGGGCGAGGACTCGGACTACGGGGTCAAGAGCATCCCCAAGCTTCTCGATGCGTGCGACTCGTTCATCCCGGAGCCCAAGCGGGAGGTGGACAAGCCCTTCCTGATGCCGGTGGAGGACGTGTTCACCATCAGCGGCCGCGGCACCGTGGTGACCGGCCGCATCGAGCGCGGCAAGATCAGGGTCGGCGAGGAGGTCGAGATCGTCGGCTTCGTCGACACGAAGAAGACGGTGGTGACCGGCGTGGAGATGTTCCACAAGCTGCTCGACGAGGGTCAGGCTGGTGATAACGCGGGCATCCTGCTGCGCGGCACCAAGCGCGACGAGGTGCAGCGCGGGATGGTGCTGGCCAAGCCGGGCTCGATCAAGCCGCACACAAAGTTCAAGGCCGAGGTCTACATCCTCAAGAAAGAGGAGGGCGGCCGCCACACGCCGTTCTTCAACGGCTACCGCCCGCAGTTCTACTTCCGCACCACCGACGTGACCGGGGTGGCGACCCTGCCCGAGGGCACCGAGATGGTGATGCCCGGCGACAACATCAACCTCGAAGTGCAGCTGATCGCCCCGATCGCGTGCGAGGCGGGTCTCCGCTTCGCCATCCGCGAGGGTGGCCGTACCGTCGGCGCCGGCGTCGTGACAGGCATCATTGAGTAGGTCCACCATGACGACTCCCAAGATCCGCATCCGCCTCAAGGCCTACGATCACAAGCTGCTCGATCAGTCGGCCAACGAGATCGTCGACACCGCGCGGCGCACCGGCGCCCGCGTGGCCGGCCCGATCCCGCTGCCCACCAAGATCAACAAGTACTGCGTGCTGCGCTCGCCGCACGGCGACAAGAAGTCGCGCGAGCAGTTCGAGATCCGCACCCACAAGCGCCTGCTCGACATCCTCGAGCCGACGCAGCAGACGCTCGACGCGCTGATGAAGCTGGACCTGTCAGCCGGCGTGGACGTCGAGATCCGGACCTGAAGGGCGCGGCCCAGGCAATCGCAGAGGCATCGAGGTAATCATGGCCAAAGTCGACGTGAAGGACGTGTCCGGCAAGACGGTCGGCTCGATCGAGCTTGACGACGCCGTCTTCGCCGAGGAGGTGAACGAGCACCTCCTTTGGGAGGTCGTGAAGTGGCAGCGGGCCAAGGCGCGCTCCGGCACGGCCATGACCAAGACGCGCGGCGAGGTCCGCGGGTCCAAGATCAAGCCCTGGCGCCAGAAGGGGACCGGCCGGGCCCGCTCAGGCGACAAGAGCTCGCCCATCTGGGTCGGTGGCGGCCAGACCTTCGGCCCGCGCCCGCGCGACTACGAGTACAACATGCCGCGCAAGGCGCGCCGCAAGGCCCTGCGCGTGGCGCTCTCGCTGCGCGCGCGCGAGCAGAAGATCATCGTGCTCGATCAGTTCCCGGCCGAGGGCGGCAAGACAAAGGCGGTGACCGGCGTCCTCAAGGCGCTGGGTGCCCCGCAGCCGACCAGCAAGGTCCTGATCGTGGACGTGTCGGACAACGCTCAGCTGGTGCGCGGCGTGCGCAACCTGCGCACGTCCAAGTGGCTGGCCCCCGAAGGCCTCAACGTCTACGACGTGCTCAACCACGAGACCCTGATCCTGACCCGGAGCTCGCTCGAGCGGGTGCAGGACGCCCTGCGGCCCGCGGCCAAGACGGCCCGGAGCTGACCGGAGCCCGGAGCAAGACATGCGCACCCCGCATTCCATCATCAAGCGACCGCTGCTCACCGAGAAGAGCACCCGCCTGCGCGAGACCGGCGGCCACGACGCCGTCTTCGGCGAGGGCGAGGAGTACGCGCAGAAGATCGCGTTCGAGGTCGCCATCGACGCCAACAAGATCGAGATCCGGCGCGCCATCGAGAAGCTGTTCAGCGTGTCGGTGACCGACGTGCACACGCAGGTGATGCGCGGCAAGAAGAAGCGGGTCGGTCGCTACATCGGCCGCCGCCCGCGGCGCAAGAAGGCGATCGTCACGCTCCAGGCGGGCCAGTCGATCGAGTTCTTCGAGGGAGTGTGATCTGATGGCCATCCAGAGATACAAGCCGACCTCGCCCGGCCGCCGCGGAATGTCCAGCCAGGACTTCGCGTCGATCACCAAGGGCGAGCCGGAGAAGAAGCTGCTCGAGACGAAGAACTCGAGCGGCGGCCGCAACGCCTACGGTCGGACGACCGTTCGCTTCCGCGGCGGCGGGCACAAGCGCCGCTACCGCAAGGTCGACTTCAAGCGCCAGAAGACCGGCATCCCGGCCAAGGTGCTCGGCATCGAGTACGACCCGAACCGGTCGGCCCGCATCGCGCTCATCCAGTACGTCGACGGCGAGAAGGCCTACATCCTGGCGCCGGCCAAGCTGGTGGTGGGCGACGAGGTGGTCTCGGCGCAGAGCGCGGACATCAAGCCGGGCAACTGCCTGCCGCTGCGCTTCATCCCGATCGGCACCGACATCCACGCGGTCGAGCTCAAGATCGGCGCCGGCGCTCAGCTGGGCCGCTCGGCCGGTGCGCGCATCACGCTGATGGCCAAGGAGGGCCACTGGGCCACCCTGCGCATGCCGTCGGGCGAGATGCGGCGCGTGCACGTGGACTGCCGGGCCTCGATCGGAACCGTCGGCAACCCGGAGCACGCCAACATCGAGTGGGGCAAGGCGGGCCGGCGTCGCTGGCTGGGCCGGCGGCCGCACAACCGCGGCGTGACGATGAACCCGGTCGACCACCCGATGGGCGGCGGCGAGGGGCGCTCCTCGGGCGGCCGGCATCCCTGCTCGCCGTGGGGCATGCCGACCAAGGGCTACAAGACGCGCGAGAACAAGGCCACGGACAAGTTCATCGTCCGCCGGCGCGGCAAGAAATGACGAGAGGTTAAGGTGCCATGCCACGCAGCGTGAAGAAGGGTCCGTTCGTCGATCGCTTCCTGACCAAGCAGGTGACCGACGCGCAGAAGGAGCAGTCGAAGAAGGTCATCAAGACCTGGTCGCGTCGCTCCACCGTCGTGCCGGAGATGGTCGGTCTCACCTTCGCCGTGCACAACGGCAAGAAGTTCATCCCGGTGTTCGTCACCGAGAACATGGTGGGCCACAAGCTCGGCGAGTTCTCGCCGACCCGCACCTATCACGGCCACTCGGGCGACCGGAAGAAGTAGAGGCGCGTCATGGAAGCCAGAGCAATCGTCAAGACGATTCCGATGTCACCGCGCAAGATGCGCGCGGTCGCCAACATGATCCGCGGCGAGAGCGTCGAGCAGGCCCTGGCCACGCTGAAGCTCATGCCCAAGAAGGCGGCCCGCATCATCAGCAAGGCGCTCGTGTCGGCGGCGGCCAACGCCGAGGACAAGTCGGGCGGCGAGGTCGACGTGGACGACCTGATGGTCAAGACCATCTGCGTCGATTGCGGGCCGATCACCAAGCGATGGATGCCGCGCGCTCTCGGCCGCGCCAACCGCATCCAGCACCGCTCGAGCCACCTGACGGTGGTGGTCTCGGACGAGGCGTAGGAAAAGGACGGGACGAGTCATGGGCCAGAAGACGCATCCGATCGGGTTCCGCCTCGGGATCATCAAGACCTGGTCGTCGAAGTGGTACGAGGAGAAGAACTACTCCAAGTGGCTTCACGAGGACCTGAAGCTCAAGAAGTTCATCCGCAAGAAGCTGCTCCACGCCGGCGTCAGCTACATCGACGTCGAGCGCGCGGCCAACAAGGCCAAGATCAACATCTACACCGCGCGCCCCGGCATCGTGATCGGCAAGCGCGGCGCCGGCGTCGAGGTCCTCAAGAAGGACATCCAGGCGCTGACCGACAACGAGGTCTTCCTCAACATCGTCGAGGTCCGCAAGGCGGAGACCAACGCGCAGCTGGTTGCCGAGAACATCGCCACCCAGCTCGAGCGCCGCATCGCCTTCCGCCGCGCCATGAAGAAGGCCGTGCAGACCGCGATGAAGTTCGGCGGCAAGGGCATCCGCGTGGCGTCGTCCGGCCGCCTGGGCGGGGCCGAGATGTCGCGCCGCGAGTGGTACCGCGAGGGCCGCGTGCCCCTGCACACCCTGCGCGCCGACATCGAGTACGGCTTCGCCACGGCGCGCACCACGCACGGCGCCATCGGCGTGAAGTGCTGGATCTTCCACGGCGAGATCATGCCGACGCGCTCCACGACGCGGCAGCCCGGGCCGGCGCCGGTCTGAGCCGGAGAAGGTTGACGAGTCATGTTAGCTCCCAAGAGAAGCAAGTTCCGCAAGCAGCAGAAGGGCCGCACGCGGGGCAGGGCCAAGGGCGGCGACGAGGTGTCCTTCGGCACCTTCGGCCTGCAGGCGCTCGAGCCGGGCTGGATCACGGCGCGCCAGATCGAGGCCGCCCGCGTGGCCATCAGCCGCTCGGTCAAGCGCCTCGGCAAGCTCTACGTCCGGGTCTTCCCCGACAAGCCGGTCACCAAGAAGCCGGCCGAGACCCGCATGGGCAAGGGCAAGGGCGGCAACGAGGGTCACGTGGCGGTGGTCCGCCCCGGCCGCGTCATGTTCGAGCTCGAGGGTGTGGATCGCGCGCTGGCCGAGCAGGCCTTCACCAACGCGCACCACAAGCTGCCGATTCGCACCCAGATCATCGCGCGGGAGGCGGTCCTGTGAGCAAGGCCAAGGAAGCGCTGTCGCGCGTCCGCGACCTGCCGGACGACGAGCTGGGTCAGGCGCTCGACCGCGCGCGCGAGGAGCTGTTCCGCCTGCGGCTGGGCAACTACACCAACCAGGTCGAGAACAACATCTCGCTGCGCCTGAAGCGGCGCGAGCTGGCCCGCGTCCTCACCGTGCAGCGCGCCCGCGAGCTGGCGCTCGAGAGCCAGGCCTCGGGCGGGAGCCGCACGCCGGCGGCCGAGGGTGCGGATGCCGACGAGCAGGTGAGCGTGGCCGACCGCGCGCGCGCGGTGGTGGGCAGGCCCAAGAAGGCGGCCAAGGGCAAGGCGGCGGCGAAGAAGCCGGCGGCCAAGCCGGCGAAGAAGCCCGCCGCCAAGTCGGCCGCCAAGCCCAAGGCCGGCGCGAAGTCCTCCAAGAAGAAGAGTGGAAAGGAGTAGGCCGTGGCTGCCCAGGCACGAACGACTGACGCATCCACCCACAAGACGCGCGGCATCCGCCGCGTGATCACCGGGACGGTCACCTCGACCAAGATGCACAAGACCGTGGTGGTGACGGTCAGCCGTCGCTTCCGCGACAAACGCTTCCACAAGTTCATCAGCCGCCGCGTCCGCTACAAGGCGCACGACGAGAACAACGCCTGCCAGGTGGGCGATCTGGTCGAGCTGGTGGAGTCGAAGCCCTACTCCAAGACCAAGAAGTGGCGCGTGGCCCGCACCCTGGTGCGCGCCCGGGAGGACATCGCGTCATGATCCAGATGTCCTCGGTGCTGGACGTCGCGGACAACAGCGGCGCCAAGAAGGTCTACTGCATCAAGGTGCTGGGCGGCTCGCGCCGGCGCTACGCGTCGATCGGCGACATCATCGTGGTGTCGGTGCGCGAGGCGATCCCGGGCGCCAAGGTCAAGAAGGGCGAGATCGCGCGCGCCGTGGTCGTGCGGACCTCCAAGGAGATCGCGCGCGCCGATGGCAGCTACATCCGCTTCGACGGCAACTCCGCCGTCCTCATCAACAAGGAAGGCGAGCCGATCGGGACCCGCATCTTCGGCCCGGTGGCTCGCGAGCTGCGCGCCAAGCGGTTCATGAAGATCGTCTCGCTGGCGCCGGAGGTGCTGTGATGGCGCACATCGCACGTGGGGACACCGTGGTCGTGACCAAGGGCCGCGAGAAGGGCAAGCGCGGCAAGGTCAAGCGCGTGCTCAAGAGCGGCCGGGTCGAGATCGAGAAAGTGATGATGGTCAAGCGCCACAGCAAGCCGACGCAGAAGAACCCGCAGGGCGGGATCATCGACGTCGAGGGCTCGGTGGCGATGGCCAACGTGGGGCTGTGGTGCGAGGCGTGCAAAAAGGCGCGGCGCTCGCGGTCGGGCACCAACCAGGCCGGCAAGAAGGTGCGGGTATGCGTCGATTGCGGCGCGCAGTTCCCGCAGCCGGGCATGTGATCGGACGACGTCATGGCTGAAAACGAAAAGAACGGGCCGGAAGGCACCGAGCAGGGCAAGCCGGAGCAGGCCGCGCCCGAGGCGCAGGCGGAGGCCACCGAGGCCAAGGCCGAGGGCAAGCCGGAGAAGGCTCCCAAGGGCGAGAAGGCCCCCAAGGGCGACGCCCCCAAGGGCGACAAGGGCAAGCAGGGCGCCAAGGGCGGGAAGGACGGCGGCAAGGACAAGGGCGGCAAGGGCAAGGCCAAGGCCCCGTCCGGTCCGGCGCCGACGTACAAGCGCGAGGGGCCGCCGCGCCTCAAGCGCATCTACGACGAGGAAGTGCGCCAGAAGCTGCGCGACGAGTTCTCTTACAAGAACCCGATGCAGGTGCCGCGGCTGGTGAAGATCACCGTCAACATGGGCCTCGGCAAGGCGACCCAGAATCCGAAGATCATGGACAGCGCGGTCGAGGAGATGCGTTCCATCTCCGGGCGCGCCCCGGTCGTCACGATTGCCAAGAAGGACATCGCGACCTTCAAGCTGCGCAAGGGTCACAAGATCGGCGCCATGGTCACGCTGCGCCGCGAAGCGATGTGGGAGTTCCTCGATCGCTTCCTCAACGTGGCCCTGCCGCGCGTGCGCGATTTCCGCGGCCTGTCCGGCAAGGCCTTCGACGGTCGCGGCAACTACTCCATCGGTGTGAAGGAGCAGATCATCTTCCCCGAGATCGAGTACGACAGCATCGACTCGGTGAAGGGGCTCAACGTGACCATCGTGACCACGGCGAAGACGGACGCGGAGGGACGGGCGCTGCTCCGACTCCTCGGGGTGCCGTTCCGCCAGGCTGCTGCCGGGCAGTCGGAGACCGCCGCGCAAGGAGCACAAGCATGAGTCGTCTGGCCAAGATGCTTCCCAGGAAGCCGAAGTTCAAGGTGCGGGCGAAGAACCGCTGCCCGCTGTGCGGCCGTCCGCGCGCGTACATGCGCAAGTTCCACATGTGCCGCCTGTGCTTCCGCGACCTGGCGCTCAAGGGCGAGCTGCCCGGCGTGATCAAGTCGAGCTGGTGAAGGGCGCCTGATATGTCGATGACCGATCCGATTGCCGATTTCCTGTCGCGTATCCGTAACGGGCTGCAGACCCGGAAGATCTCGATCGACTGCCCGCGTTCCGGGCTGAAGCTGCGCATCGCCGAGATCCTCCGCGACGAGGGGTTCGTCGACGCCGTCTCCAGCATGGACGACGGCCCGCAGGGGACCATCTCGCTCACGCTGCGCTACGACCACTCCAACCACCCGGCCATCACCGGGCTCAAGCGCGCCTCGCGCCCCGGCCAGCGCAGCTACGTGCGGGCCAAGGCGATGCCGAAGGTGCGCAACGGCCTGGGCATCGCCATCGTGTCAACCTCGCGCGGCGTCATGACCGACCGCAAGGCGCGCGAGCTGGGCGTGGGCGGCGAAGTCCTCTGCGAAGTCTGGTAGGTGACATCATGTCGCGAGTAGGCAAGAAACCGATTCCGATCCCCAAGGGCGTCACCGTCAACATCGGCGGCGACACCGTCACGGTGAAGGGCCCCAAGGGCGAGCTCAAGATGGAGCTGCACCCCGCGGTCAAGGTGGCCACGGAAGGCAGCGAGGTCGTGTGCACGCGCGCCGACGACAGCCGTCTCTCCCGCGCCGCCCACGGCCTCGTGCGCGCCAACACCGCCAACATGGTCCACGGCGTGAGCGAGGGCTTCCAGCGCCGCCTCGAGATCAACGGCGTGGGCTACCGCGCCGAGGTCGCCGGCAAGAAGCTGACCCTGCAGCTCGGCTACTCGCACCCGATCGACTTCCCGCTGCCGGACGGCATCACCGCCGCGGTGGAGAAGAACGTGCTCGTGCTGAGCGGCATCGACAAGCAGGCGCTCGGCCTGTGTGCGGCCAAGGTGCGCGCGCTGCGGCCGCCGGAGCCCTACAAGGGCAAGGGCGTGAAGTACGTCGAGGAGACCATTCTGCGCAAGGTCGGCAAGGCCGCCGGTTAGCGCCAGGGGAACCATCATGCCCGGACACACAAAGATCTACAGCCCGACCGAGCGCGCCCGCTGGCGCCGCAAGCGCACCATCCGCAAGCGGGTGGCGGGCACCGCCGCGCGGCCGCGCCTGTCCGTCTTCCGCTCGAACTCGCACATCTACGTGCAGGCGATCGACGACGTGACCCACCAGGTCCTGGCGACTGCGTCGGATCTGGAGAAGGACGTCGCCGCGGCGGCGGCCGGCAAGAAGAAGAGGGAGCGGGCCCGGCTCGTCGGTGAGGCGATCGCGCGCCGGCTCAAGGAGAAGAACGTGATCCAGGTCGTCTTCGACCGGAACGGGTACATCTATCACGGTCGCGTCAAAGAAGTGGCCGAGGGCGCCCGCGCGGGCGGGTTGGAGTTCTAGACATGGCGATCGATCTCAACGAAGTGGGCGAGCTGGTCGACCGCGTGGTCTACATCAACCGCGTCGCCAAGGTGGTGAAGGGCGGCCGTCGCTTCTCCTTCTCGGCCCTCGTGGTGGTGGGCGACCAGAACGGGCACGTCGGCGCCGGTCTGGGCAAGGCCAACGAGGTGCCCGAGGCAATCCGCAAGGGCACCGAGCAGGCCAAGCGCAACCTGTTCAAGATTCCGATGGTGCAGGGCACCCTGCCGCACGAGATCATCGGCGACTTCGGCGCGGCGCGCGTGCTGCTGCGGCCGGCGGCGCCCGGAACCGGTGTCATCGCCGGCGGCGCGGTGCGGCCGGTGCTCGAGGTGGCGGGAGTGCGCGACATCCTGACCAAGTCGATCGGCACCTCGAATCCCCATAACGTCATTCATGCGACGGTGAAGGCGCTCAAGGACCTGCGCTCCGCCGACCAGGTCGCGCGCACGCGCGGCAAGACGGTCGCCGAGATTTCTCCCGTCCCCAGCCGCTAGGCAGTCGCCATGGCCATCAAGCTCAAAGTCACGATGATTCGGAGCGGGATCAACCGGCCCGAGCCGCACAAGCTGGCCCTCAAGGGGCTCGGGTTGACGAGGATGCACAAGACCGTCATCCTCAACGACACTCCCGCCATCCGGGGAATGATCCGCAAGGTCAGCCACCTGGTTCGGGTCGAGCCCGCCGATCATCCAGAGTAACGGACTCCAGCAGTCAAGAGGATCACCACCATGGGCACGACACTTCACACCCTGGCTCCGAACCCGGGCGCGACCAAGAAGAAGAAGCGCATCGGCCGCGGCCCCGGGTCGCGGACCGGCAAGACCGCCGGCAAGGGCACCAAGGGCCAGAGGGCGCGCACCGGTCACCACGGCGCGCGGATCGGCTTCGAAGGCGGCCAGATGCCGATGCAGCGGCGCTTGCCCAAGCGCGGCTTCCACAACCCGTTCCGCGAGGAAGCCTTCCCGATCAACGTCGGCGTGCTCGAGCGACACTTCCAGAGCGGCGGCGTGATCGACGTGGAGGCGCTGCGCGGCGTGGGGTTGGTGCCGCGCAAGGCCCGCATCGTCAAGATCCTGGCCGGCGGCGCAGTGACCGCCAAGCTGACCGTCAAGGCGCACCGCTTCTCCAAGAGCGCGGTGGCCAAGCTCGAGGCGGCCGGCGGAACCGCAGAAGTCCTGGCGCTGCCTGGTGCGCATCCCGCGCCGGCCGAAGCGGGGGCGTAGCGTAGTCGGGGCGACAAGAAGTCAGACCCAGAACAGGCGCGATCGTGGCCAGCTCATTCGCCAATATCAGCAAGATCCCGGAGCTGAGGAAGCGGATCCTCTTCTCCCTCTTCATCCTCCTGGTTTACAGGCTCGGCATCTTCGTCACCACACCGGGGGTCAACCGGGTGGAGATGCAGAACCTCATCTCCACCGGCGGCTCGGGCTCGTTCCTGGGCCTGTTCAACATGTTCTCCGGCGGAGCGCTGGAGCAGCTGTCGATCTTCGCGCTCGGCATCATGCCGTACGTCAGCGCGTCGATCATCATCCAGCTGCTGACCGTGGTCATCCCGAGCCTGCACCGCCTGAATCAAGAAGGTGAGCAGGGCCGGCGCAAGATCAACCAGTACACGCGCTACGGCACCATCGGGCTGTCGTTCGTGCAGGCCTTCTTCATCGCCACCTGGCTCGAGGGCTTCGGGCGCGGCGGCGGCGGGGGCTTCAGCGGCGGCGAGGTGGTCACCGATCCGGGCTGGGCGTTCCGGATGCTGACCTGCCTGTCGCTGACGACCGGCACGGCCTTCCTGATGTGGCTCGGCGAGCAGATCACCGAGCGCGGCATCGGCAACGGCATCTCGCTCATCATCTTCGCCGGCATCGTCGCCGACATGCCGGACGGCATCACGCAGCTGTTCGCGCTGAAGTCGCTGGGCGACTTCGACACGTTCAACATGCTCGTCCTGAGCTCGATCGTCATCGGCACGATCGCGGCGATCTGCTACTTCGAACGAGCCCACCGCCGAATACCGGTCCAGTACACCAAACGAATGGTGGGCCGGAAGATGTACGGCGGCACGCAGACGCACCTGCCGCTCAAGATCAACGTCTCCGGCGTCATCCCGCCCATCTTCGCGTCGTCGATCCTGATGTTCCCGGCGCAGATCGCGAACATGGTCGACACGCCGTGGATGCAGAGCTTCGCCAACGCGCTGCAGCCGACCGACTGGCGCTACAACGTCATCTACGTCGGCCTCATCGTCTTCTTCGCGTTCTTCTACACGGCGGTCACCTTCAACCCGGTCGACGTGGCGGAGAACCTGAAGAAGGGGGGCGGCTTCGTCCCCGGCATCCGACCCGGCAAGAAGACGGCCGAGTACATCGACCGCGTGCTGACGCGCATCACCTGCGCCGGCGCGGTCTACCTGTCGGCGGTCTGCGTGCTGCCCCAGCTGCTGCAGGCCAAGTACAACGTGCCCTTCTACTTCGGCGGCACGGGACTCCTGATCGTCGTCGGCGTGGCGCTCGACACCGTGCAGCAGATCGAGTCGCACCTCATCACGCGCAACTACGAGGGCTTCACGGGTCCCAAGGGACCACGCATCCGCGGCCGCACGGTTGCTCGTCCTCGCTGATGCCGCTCGCCAGCCATCGGTGGTGATGCTGGGCGGCAGCATGAGGATCAAGTACAAGTCGGCGGAGGAGATCCGCCTGCAGCGCGAGGCGTGCGTCGCGGTGGCCGAGATCCTCGACGAGGTCTGCGCCGCGGTGGTGCCCGGCGCGTCGACCTGGGACCTCGACCAGGTGGCCGCCCGCGCCATCAAGCGGCTCGGCCTCAAGAGCGCCTTCCTCGGCTACTACGACTACCCGGCGGTGCTGTGCACCTCGGTCAACGAGGTGGTGGTCCACGGCATCCCGCGCCGCGACCTGGTGCTCAAGGAAGGCGACATCATCGGCATCGACTTCGGCGCCTTCAAGCACGGCTTCTGCGGCGACTCGGCCCGCACGGTCCAGGTCGGCAACTCGACCCCCGCGGCCGCGCAAGCGTCTGGTGAACGTCACTCGCGACGCTCTGAACCTGGCCATCGACCGCTGCTACCCGGGCAATCGCCTCGGAGACGTGGGCCACGCGGTCCAGAAGCACGTCGAAGTGAACGGATTTTCAGTGGTGACCAGCTTCGTCGGTCACGGCATCGGGCGGCAGATGCACGAGGACCCGCCGGTGCCGAACTACGGGCGCGAGGGGGCTGGCAAACGCTTGAAAAGCGGACTTGTGATCGCCATCGAGCCTATGGTAAATGCCGGGACCCACGAGGTAGAGGTCCTGGATGACAAGTGGACTGCGGTGACCAAGGACCGCAGCCTGTCTGCTCATTTCGAACACACGATAGCCATCACGGATGACGGGCCCTGGGTGCTCAGTCGTCCGCAATCGACACCCGGCAATCCCGCCCACGAGGCGTCGCCGGCTATCGCCTGAGGGAAGCGCGATGAAGGTCAGAGCGTCAGTCAAGAAGATCTGTCCCAAGTGCAAGGTGATCAAGCGCAAGGGCGTCGTGCGCATCATCTGCAGCGACCCGCGCCACAAGCAGCGCCAGGGCTGAAGGAGCGAGGAGAACTCTCATGGCACGAATCGCTGGCGTCGACCTGCCGCGCAACAAGCGGATGGAGATCGCGCTCACCTATATCTACGGCATCGGCCGTCGCAGCGCGGGCACGTCTGCTCGACAAGGCAGGCGTCTCGGCCGACAAGCGCTCCGACGATCTCGACGAGCAGGAAGTCCGCCGCATCCGCGACGTCATCGAGGCGGAGCACAAGGTCGAGGGCGACCTGCGCCGCGAAGTGCACGATGGCGATCAAGCGGCTGATGGACCTGGGCTGCTATCGCGGGCTGCGCCACCGGCGCGGCCTGCCCGTGCGCGGCCAGCGCACTCACACCAACGCGCGCACGCGCAAGGGACCGCGCCGTCAGGCGGTCAAGAAGCAGGGCGCCGCGACCAAGAAGTAGTCGCGAGCAACCAACACCTTCAAGAGAGCAGGGAACCAGGGCATGGCACAGCCGAAGCGGCAGACCAAGCGCAAGGTCAAGAAGAACATCCAGACCGGCGTCGCGCACATCAGCTCCACCTTCAACAACACCATCGTCACCATCACCGACGTCTCGGGCAACGTGGTGTCCTGGTCGTCGGCCGGAGCGTGCGGCTTCAAGGGCTCGCGCAAGTCGACTCCGTTCGCGGCGCAGCTGGCCGCGGAGCAGGCGGCGCGCAAGGCCCAGGAGCACGGGATGCGCAACGTGCAGGTCTACGTGAAGGGACCTGGCGCGGGCCGCGAGTCGGCGCTGCGCGCGCTGCAGTCGGCTGGTTTCAAGATCAGCGTCATCCGCGACGTCACTCCGATTCCCCATAACGGTTGCCGGCCGCCCAAGCGCCGGCGTGTGTGAGCGACCAGTCATGGCGAGATATATCGGTCCCGTCTGTCGGCTTTGCCGGCGCGAAGACATGAAGCTCTTCCTCAAGGGAGAGCGCTGCTACACCGACAAGTGCGGCTACGAGCGGCGCTCCTACCCGCCGGGTCAGCACGGACAGGCGCGCCGCCGCAAGCGCTCCGACTACGGCGAGCAGCTGCGCGAGAAGCAGAAGGTCAAGCGCATCTACGGCATCGCGGAGCGCCAGTTCCGCGGCTACTACTTCAAGGCCTCGCGCATGAAGGGCGTGACCGGCGACAACCTGATCCAGCTGCTCGAGCGGCGCCTGGACAACGTGGTCTACCGGATGGGCTTCGCCAGCGACCACGCCGAGGCGCGCCAGCTGGTCCGCCACGGTCACTTCAAGGTCAACGGCCGGCGGGTCAACATCCCGTCCTACCTGGTGCGGTCCAACGACGTGGTCGAGGTGCAGGAGGGCTCGCGCACCGTGACCCGCATCGTCGAGGCGCTCGGCGCGGTCGAGCGGCGCGGCGTGCCGCGCTGGATGGAGCTCGACAAGGACGGCTTCAAGGGCACGGTCAAGGCCATGCCCGCGCGAGACGACGTGACCCTGCCGATCCGCGAGCAGCTCATCGTCGAGCTCTACTCCAAGTAAGAGAGAAACCGGGAGAACATGGAAACCACGTCCGCTGAGAGGCCCAGCTTGTCCGGCGCCACCACCGACTTCATGGCCAAGAACTGGCGCGACCTGATCCGGCCGCGCACGCTCGAGGTGGAGGAGAAGGGCGTCAACTACGGCAAGTTCACCTGCGAGCCGCTGGAGCGCGGCTTCGGCACCACGCTCGGCAACGCGCTGCGCCGGGTGCTGCTGTCGTCGCTGCAGGGCGCGGCGATCACCCATCTGAAGATCGACGGGCGCGCTGCACGAGTTCACCTACCTGCCCGACGTGGTCGAGGACGTCACCGACATCATCCTCAACCTCAAGGAGGTGCTGCTCCGCGTCCATGACGATCGGACCTACACGGTCCGCATCGACAAGGAGGGCGAGGGCGAGGTGACGGGCCGCGACATCCAGCTGGTCGACGGGGTGCACGTGCTCAACCCGGACCACCAGATCGCGACCCTGTCGAAGACCGGCAAGCTGCACATGGAGCTGACCATCGGCACCGGCCGCGGCTACGTGCCGGCCGAGCGCCACAGCAAGAACTCGCCGGTCGGCACCATCCCGATCGACGCGCTGTTCTCGCCGATCAAGAAGGTCAACTTCACGGTCACCAACGCCCGCGTCGGGCAGCAGACCGACTACGACAAGCTGACGCTCGAGGTGTGGACCAACGGCGCGGTCGCGCCGGACGACGCGGTCGCCTTCGCGGCCAAGATCCTCAAGGAGCAGCTCAACATCTTCATCAACTTCGAGGAGACGGCGGAGCCGATCGAGTCGCCGGTCAACGAGGAGCAGGAGAAGCTCAACGAGAACCTGTGGCGCACCGTCGACGAGCTCGAGCTGTCGGTGCGCTCGGCCAACTGCCTGCAGAACGCCAACATCAAGTACATCGGCGAGCTGGTGCAGAAGACCGAGTCGGAGATGCTGAAGACCAAGAACTTCGGCCGCAAGTCGCTGAAGGAGATCAAGGAAATCCTGGCTGAGATGGGTCTCAGCCTGGGCATGAAGCTCGACAACTGGCCGGGCACGACCCCGCTCAAGAAGTAAGGACGGATTTCAATGCGCCATCTGAAGGCAGGACGCAAGCTCGGGCAGGACCTCGAGCCATCGGCGCGCGATGTACTCGAACATGGTCGCGGCGCTGGTGACTCACGGCCAGATCGAGACCACCGAGGCCAAGGCCAAGGAGCTGCGCACCATCGCCGACCGGACCATCCACTGGGGCGTCGGCGTCAGCGAGCTGGTGAAGCGCGGGCCCAAGAAGCTGAACGACATCGAGCGCGCCCAGGTGGTGCATGCCAAGCGCATGGCGCGTCGCGTGCTCAAGGACACCGACGCCCTCGAGAAGCTGTTCGCCGAGGTCGCGCCGGAGCTGACCGGTCACCCGGGCGGCTACACGCGCGTGCTCAAGACGCGCTTCCGCGTCGGCGACGCGGCGCCCATGGCGCTCGTTGCCCTCGTCAACGGCGCGGGCAAGGGCGAGAGCGCGCCGCGCGTCGAGAGCGCGCCGGCCAAGGGCAAGGCGAAGAAGTCCGAGGAGAAGGCCGAGAAGAGCGAGAAGGCCGAGAAGAAGTCAAAGAAGGGACAGAGCGAGAAGGCCGCCGCCGACAAGGGCAAGGCGAAGAGCAAGAAGAAGGCGAAGGACGATTAGCTCGCGCCCGATCTCGAACGAGTGAAAAACCCGATGTAGTGTGACGCCCGCCGCAAGGCGGGCTTTCTTTTTTTCGTAGAGTCCGCGCGCACTTTTCACTCGGTTCTTTTCTTGTCGAGGTCCCCATGAAGAGCACGAAGCTTGTCGCACTGATGATGGCGCTCTCCCTGTTCGCCTGCCGCAGCGGCGGTAAGGACGACGACGATGACGGCGGCGACGGTTCCGACGACGACGGCGGCTCGGCCGACGACATCGCCATCCAGGACATCCAGAGCGACGACATGCCGGTCGGCACGCCGGTGACGATGCGCGGCGTGGTGGTGGTGGCGGTCGATGCCTACGGCGGCCGCAACGGCAGCGTGTTCGTCATGGAGCCGGAGGGCGGTCCCTACTCCGGCGTGCTCATGTTCGGCGCCGGTGACGCCGCGGCGAGCCTGGCGCCCGGCGACCTGGTCGACGTGGTCGGCGGCGTGAAGGACGAGTTCGCGCTCGACGACGATGAGACCGGCCGCACGATGACCGAGATAACGCCGCCCGATGGCGGCGGAGCCATCGAGGTCACGAAGGTGGGCGACGGTGAAGTGCCGGCGCCGGAGGTGCTGCAGCCCTGGGAGCTGAGCGGCGACGACGACGAGTCCGAGAAGTGGGAGGGCGTGCTGATCCGCTTCGAGAACGTGCGCAACTTCAATGCGCCGGGGGGCGTGACCGACACCGACCCGACGCCTGCTGGAGATGGACGTCACCGGTCCCTTCGTCGTGCAGTCGGCTCTCACCGCCTTCGACGGCATCGAGGCCGGCACCTGCTACTCGTCGATCACCGGCATGGGCGACTACTTCTTCGAGTACAAGCTTCTGCCCCGCTCGGGCGATGACCTGGTCGCCGGCGACGACGCCGACTGCCTGCCGGTGGAGACCGGCGACGAGCTGTGCGGCGACGACACCGACAACGACTACAACGGCTTCGCCGACTGCGAGGACTTCAGCTGCGCCGACGCCGCCGTGGCGTGCCCGACGACCGAGACCAGCGTCGCGGATATCCAGGGCGGAACCGTCGCGGTGGATACGGATGTGTCCCTCACGGGGGTGACCGTCACGGGCGTGAGCTTCGATCGTCGGCAATTGTGGGTGCAAGACGACGCGCAGGCGGCGGAGAACTCGGGGATCTTCGTGTTCCGGGGTTTCAATGCGGAGCCGCTTCCGGCGACGGTCGTGATTGGCGCGACGCTCGATGTGCAGGGCACGGTCACCGAGTTTGCCTGCTCGGACGATCTATGCGCGGACGCCACGCTGACGGAGATCACGAGCGCTACTGTTGACCTGGATAGTGTCGCGGAGGGGACGCCGCCGACCGCGTTGAGCGGAATCGATCTGGCGGTCGTGGCTTCCGATCCCGATGGGGAGCCTTACGAGGGCGTCCTGGTCACACTCCAGAATGTAGAGGTGACGGTCGCCCCCAATCAGTTCGGGGTTTTCTTCGTCGGCGATGGGACCACTGAGCTGATGGTTGACAACGACATCTTCGAGCACGAGGCTACGCTCAACGAGTGTTTCGCCACACTCACCGGCATCATGCATCGCAATACGTTCGACGGGCCGATCAACATCCTTCCGCGTTCGGCAGCCGACGTGGTGACTGGCACAGACTGCGAGTGAGGCGCAGGCTGGCCGGTTAGTACCAGTCGATGTCGGGAGTGCCGCGAATCCGAGCCTTGAGACCAGGGAGATCGGTAATGTCGTGCGCACAGGCGAATCGTGGCAACAGGCCAGGTCAAGGTCCGACAGTGCTCGAGATGAAGCCACTCGTTCTTGCCGCCCTTGTCTCGATCACGGCAACCCTCCTAGCGTGCAAGGTCTACGACCCCTTGTACTGCGACGCAGAAAACGGATGCCCGGACCCTGCGCGGCCCTTCTGCGACACCGAGGGGGAGTATCCAGCCTCCGAAGGAGTTGCGCGGACCTGCATCGCGGATCCCTTCGACGCGGGGTCCGACGCCGATGCCGGAGGCAACGGGGCCTCCGACGCAGGTGGCGGAAACCCAGCCGACGCCCAGCAGCAGTCGGACGGCGCTTCGGGTTGTACGTGGACACCACTTGATCGCTTGTCCGAGGTGAGCACCACCGACCGCGAAGGAGGTCCCACGCTCGACTTCGGTGGGCTCAACCTGTACTTTTTTCGCCAAGGCTCTGGCTTTGGCGTTTATCAGGCCTCGCGACCGAGCGTTGACCAGGATTTTGGCAAGCCGAGCCTTGTACAGGACGTGCAGGCCTACGATCCCGAGCTTTCGTCGTCCGGGCTCGAGCTCTTCGGTTCCGATGGTCAAGCGATCTCCGTTTACGAACGGACATCGACGACTGCGCCCTTCGGGCCGCGTTCGTCTATCGGGCTGTCCGGGACGAGCCCGGCGATCTCGGAAGACGGACTGGCGCTCTACTTCATCGACTACGACGCCGCGTCGGTGCAGCGGGTTACTCGTTCGACAACGAAGTCACCGTGGGGTGACCCCAGCCCCGTTCTCCTCCTGGAGGGCGCCCACAGCGTGGATGTCTCAGGCGACGAACTGCGGCTCCTCATAACTCCAACCTCGCCGGGATCCGCAGCCGATCCTGGTTCTCGGAGAGACCGACGGTTGACGACTTGTTCGGACCTCCGCTGTCGCTGAATGAGCAGCTGTATCTCGATGAGACGGTGGAGGAAGAGTATCGTTCGGCACGATGGGATGGCAGCGAGACACAGATGGTCGTGGCCGTCGATGGCGACCTCTACTACTCGACCTGCCGATAGACGGGGAACGGACATGGGCGAGCGAGGAGCGCCCGGGCGGAGGCCGCAGGTGCTCCGCCTTGAGCCGCGCTGAGCAATCGCGATCGGATCCGGGGAGCTTCTCCGCTGTTGGTCGGGGAGCCGGGGTTCGCCCTGGATTGCTGAGACTCCGCAACCACCGTCAGCCCGGACCGATATTCTCCGTCGGTGTCGAGGTACGTCGAGGTGGCGGTGCAGCTGCCGGTGCACGGGACCTTTCATTATTCGGTCCCGGGGCAGACCGATGACGTGCGGCTGGTGGGGCGGCGGGTGCTGGTGCCGTTCGGCAGTCGGGGGGTGACGGGGCTGGTGGTCGGGGAGAGTGAGGCGGCGCCGGGGGAGGTGGATGAGGTCCGGGATGTGGAGGCGCTGCTGGATGCGGAGCCGGCGGTGTCGGCGGAGATGATCGAGCTTTGCCGGTGGATGGCGAGCTACTACGAGGCGCCGCTGGGGGAGGTGTTTCGCGCGGCGCTGCCGGCCGGGACGAGGGTCGGGGCGGCGACGCGGGTCGAGGTGACCGAGGAGGGGCGGCGGGCGCTCGATGGGGCCGGCGGGGCGCTGGTGCGGTCGCAGCGCGAGGTGCTGGCGGCGCTGGTGGCCGGCGGCGGAAGTCTGGCGACCGCTCAGGTGCCGGGCGGACGGAGGGGGACGACGGCGCTCATCGACGAGCTGGTCGCGGCCGGATGGGTGCAGGTGGTGCGAGACGTGAAGCGGGCGCGGGTGCGGGACCGGACGGTGCGCGTCGCGGTGGTGCTGCGGGGGCCCGACGCATGCGACGAGATGGAGGCGGCGGAGCTCGGAAGGGCGCCGGCGCGCAAGGCGGTGCTCGAGGCGCTGGTCGCGGCGGGCGGCGAGGCCGAGATCCTGTCGCTGCGGGCGGCGCATCCGCACGCCGCTGGCGCACGTGCGCGAGCTCGCGAAGCGCGGGCTGGTCGAGATCCAGGAGCGGACGGTGCGCGGCAGAGGCTTCGGCCGGCCGCAGCGAGGACGCGGCCGGGCTCGTCGCGCCGGTGGTGGCGCCGGTGCCGACGGCGGGGCAGGCGGCCGCGCTGGCGGCGCTGCGCGAGGGGCTGGCCCGCGGCGAGTTCCGCGGCTATCTACTGCACGGCATCACCGGCAGCGGGAAGACCGAGGTGTACCTGCAGATCATCGCCGACGCGCTGGCCGAGGGGCGCACCGCGCTGGTGCTGGTCCCGGAGATCTCGCTGACGCCGCAGCTGGCGGCGCGCTTCCGGGCGCGGTTCGGCGACCGGGTCGCGGTGCTGCACAGCGGGCTGCGCGACCGCGAGCGGTTCGACGAGTGGAGCCGGCTGCGCGAGGGCAGGGCGCAGATCGCGCTGGGCGCGCGGTCGGCGGTGTTCGCGCCGCTCGACCGGCTCGGCGTGGTCGTGGTGGACGAGGAGCACGACTCCTCCTTCAAGCAGGAGGAGGGCGTGCGCTACCAGGCCCGCGACGTCGCGCTGGTGCGGGCGCAGCGGGCGCGGGCGCTGTGCGTGCTCGGCTCGGCCACGCCGTCGCTGGAGTCGTATCACGGCGCCGAGAGCGGGCGGCTGACCCTGCTGGCGCTGGGCGAGCGGCCGACGGCGCGGCCGCTGCCCGCGGTCGACCTGGTCGACCTGCGCGTGCACCGGCCGGATCTGGACTCGATGCTCACCGCGCCGCTGGCCCAGGCGGTGACCGAGACGCTGGCGCGCGGCGAGCAGGTCATCCTGTTCCTCAACCGGCGCGGCTTTCACACCTTCGTGCTGTGCGTGCGCTGCGGGCATCCGTTCCGCTGCCCGTCCTGCTCGGTGTCGCTGACCTATCACCGCCAGCTCGACCGGCTGCTGTGCCACTACTGCGGGCATTCGGAGCGGATCGCGACGCGCTGTCCGGCGTGCCAGGCCACCGGCTCGATCGCCCGGCGCGGGCTGGGCACCGAGCGGGTGGCCGACGCGCTGGCGCAGCGATTTCCGCGCGCCCGCATCGCGCGGCTCGACCGCGACGCGGCGGCCGGCCGCGGGGTCGAGCGCGTGCTCGGGCGCATGGCGCGCGGCGAGCTCGACATCCTCGTCGGCACCCAGATGGTGGCCAAGGGGCACGACTTCCCCGGCGTGACGCTGGTCGGCGTGCTCCTCGCCGACACGGGCCTGTCGCTGCCGGACTTCCGCGCCTCGGAGCGGACCTTCCAGCTGCTCACGCAGGTTGCTGGGCGGGCCGGGCGAGGCGACCGGGCGGGGCGGGTCATCATCCAGAGCTACCGCACCGACGCGACGGCGGTGGCCGCGGCCCAGGGGCACGACTATCTGGGCTTCTACCGCAGCGAGGTGGAGGCGCGGCGCGAGCTGGACTATCCGCCGTTCGGCCACCTCGCGGCGCTGCGGCTGGACGGCCCGGAGGCGGACGAGGTGGAGGCCGAGGCCAGGGGCCTCGCCGAGCGGGCTCGCCAGCTGGGGGCTGGCGGCGAGGGCCGCGTCACCGTCCTGGGACCGTCCGAGGCGCCGCTCGTGCGGCTCAAGGGACGCACGCGCTGGCACATGTGGCTGCGCGCGCGAGAGCGGCGGGACCTGCGTGCTTTTTTGCGGGCGCTGGTTCCCGCTGAACGACCCGCTGGGCGCTCCGGACGGGTTCGGGTCACAATCGACGTCGATCCGGTGTCCGCGCTCTGAATCGGACCGCCGTCGTGAGAGGCGCGAGCATCGGCAACGTGCTAGAATGGCTCGTTTTTACGGGGATGAGCGCCACACCTACACCCAGGATCCTGCTGGTCGCCAGACCGGGTGACGCCGAGGAGATCTCCGGCGCCCTGGTCGGGGCTGGATTTTCGGCCCCGGAGGTCGCCGCCGGCGGCGACGACACGCTGACTCTGTGCGAGGAGTCGGCGCCTGCCGTCGTCGTTCTGTGCGCGTCGCTCGAGCAGGGAGACGCGCGCTCCCTGGCCAGCGCGATGCGCGCGGCGCTGCGCGGGCGCAAGCTCGGCATCGTGCTGGTGGGCGACGCGGGTGGCCCGATCCGCAACGCACTCGACGCGGCCGACTTCGAGGTCGATCGCTTCGTCGGACGGCCGCTGTCGCCCAAGGCGCTGGTCTTCGCCGTGCGCTCGTGCGCGGCCGAGGTCACCGAGGCAGATGCCCAGGCCGCGGCGGGAACGCGAGCGGAAGGGACGCGGGCCGAGGGCTCGTCGCCGCGTCCGCTGCCGCCGATGCCGCGTCCTCCGCCGCGCATGCCGATCGTGCGCGCGGCGACCACGCCGGGCACCGGGCCGCCGATCCTGCCCGGGCCGGTGATGGCGAGCGGGCGGCGCATGCCGAACACGACGACGCCGGGCCTCGAGCGCGCCATGGAGGAGGCGATCTCGCGCTTCGTCAGCGACGCGATGCACGCCCTCGACACCGGCTCGGCGATCGCGAGGGATCGCGACTCGGAGCGCCACGTCTTCGACGATCGCGAGCTCGACGGCAGGGTACAGGATCTGGTCGCCGACCCCTCGGGGCCGTCGGTGTCGTCGGATGCGCCTGGCCGGTCGTCGGATGCGCCGGGCCGGTCGTCGGATCGCGGCCGGTCGACGGATCCGCGGCCGGTCGCTGCATCCGCGGCCGATCGCTCGGGGCCCGCGGCCGCAGATCGATCTGACGCCGGCGAGAGCGCGTGGCAGGAGCCACCGGCGCCGGTCCTGCGCGAACCGACGCTGATCCTGCCCGGCGGCGGGCGCATGCCGGGACGCGACACGTCGCGCGCCGGGTCGCAGCCGGCGCCGCCGGTCGAGCCGATCGACGCCGACGTCACCGCGCCCGAGAAGGCGTCGCCCTGGGACGGCGACGAAGACGACTCCGCGGCCACGCCGGCGCCGGCGCGCGATGCAGCGGATCGGGGCCGGCGCGAGTCGGCGCGCGAGCCCGAGCGCCGACGCGAGCGCCGGAGCTCGACGGTGCCGCCGCGCGACGGCCACCCGGGCAACGGCCGCGTCACCGGCCGGCTGTCGGCCGAGCCGGGCGACCACGACGACCTCCCGCTCGACTCCGACATGGACGAGGCCGACTTCGACGACGACAGGCCGCCGGGCCGCGAGCGCGCGTCCGGTCACGGGGCATCCGACGCCGCCGGCGAGGGCGCCGCCGGCGAGGGCGGCCGCAGCCCGCTGGCCCGCGAGCTGCGCCGCAAGATGTCGATGATGGCCGAGCGGCTGTTCCCCGGGCGCGGCGAGCGATCGCGTCTCGACGTCGGCCTGGCCCACGACGCGCACACCGAGATCGACCTCACGGCCATCGGCCTCGAGACGGTGGAGGGCGTGGCCGGCGGCGCGCCCTACGAGGCGATCGGCAGCGTCGACACCTTCGCCGACACAAATCCGCTCAGCCGGCTCGAGCCGACCCCGCCGGAGCCGATGGTGGCCGACGACGGCGAGGACACCGGCCGCCGCAAGCCGCTCACCAGCGAGCCGCCGTCGCGCGGCGACCTGACCGACGTCGACGTGGCCTCGCTGCTCGGCCGGCTGCTGCAGTCTCGCTTCACCGGCCGGGTCCTGTTCCGCCGCGGGCCGGCCGAGAAGACGATCCACTTCGAGGACGGGCGGCCGGTGTTCGCGATCTCGAACCTGCCGCACGACCGCATGGGCGACCTGCTCTACCGCGAGGGCAAGATCACGCGCGAGCAGCAGCAGCGCGCGCGCGACGTGGTGGTGGAATCGGGCCGGCGCATGGGCGAGATCCTGGTCGAGGTCGGCTTCCTCAAGCCGCGCGAGCTCCTGCCCGCGGTGCGCCACCACATCGAGGACATCGTGTACTCGCTGTTCGCGTGGGACAGCGGCGAGTTCGCCATCAGCGCGGGCGAGCCGACCAGCGAGCGCATCCGCCTGACCCGCCATCCGGCCGCGCTGGTGCTCGAGGGCGTGCGGCGCAAGTACGGGCCCGATCTGCTGGAGGCGCGGCTGCGCTCGCCGGCGGCGGTCGTCGCGGTCCGCTCGCAGCGCCAGCTCGGATCGATCGCGGCGGTGGCGGACCTGTCCGCCGTCGGAGCGCGCGGTGATCCAGAAGATGGACGGCGAGCGCACCGTGCAGCAGGTCGCGGAGGCGGCCCAGGTCGACCACCTTGTCGCGCTCCAGCTCGCCTTCGCGCTCATCGCCCTGGGCGTGGCCGAGGTCGTCGATCACGGGCCGGAGGCGGAGCCGAAGCCGGTGCGCTCGCGATCGCTGGTCGGCGAGACCGACATCGCCATCGATCGCCAGCGGGTGCTGGCCAAGCACGCCCTGGTGCACGAGGCGGACTACTTCACCCTGCTCGGCGTGCGGCGCGACGCGACCAGCTTCGAGATCCGGCGCGCCTACGAGGCGGCGCGGCGCGACTACGCGGCGGTCGGCTTTCCGCCCGAGCTGCAGCGCGAGCTGGCCGGCGAGCTGGGCGAGATCAACCGCCTCATCGACGAGGCGTACCAGGTCCTGCGCGACGAGCGGGTGCGCCGCTCGTATCAGGCCAATCTGCTCGACTGAACGCCGGCCGTCGACGAGAATCGGATACCTTGCTTCGCCTGGTCTTCATGGGCTCGCCGGAGTTCGCGGTGCCGTCGCTGCGCGCCACCATCGCGCGCCACCGCGTGGTGCTGGTCATGACCCAGCCGGACAAGCCGGCCGGCCGCGGGCACCGGCTCACCGCGCCGCCGGTCAAGCGCGTGGCCGAGGAGGCCGGCATCCCGGTGCTGCAGCCGCGCTCGGCCCGCTCGGCCGAGGTGGCCGAGGCGCTGCGCGCCACCGACGCCGATCTCGCCGTCGTCGTCGCCTACGGCAAGATCCTGCCGCGCGCCGTGCTCGACGCCTTCCCGAAGGGCTGCGTCAACGTGCACGCGTCGCTCCTGCCCGCGTACCGCGGGGCCGCGCCGATCCAGTGGTCGATCATCCGCGGCGAGCAGGAGACCGGCGTCACCATCATGAAGCTCGACGAGGGCATGGACACCGGCCCGATGCTCCTGACCCGGCGAGAGCCGATCCGCGACGACGACACAGCGGGCAGCCTGGCCCAGCGCCTGTCCGCGATCGGCGCCGAGGCGCTCGTCGAGGCGCTGGCCGCGATCGAGCAGGGCACGGCGATCGAGACCCCGCAGGACAACGCGCTGGCCAGCTACGCGCCGCTGCTCAGCAAGGCGCACGGCACGGTCGACTGGAACCAGACCGCGCGCGAGGTGCGCGACCTGGTGCGCGGCGCGGATCCGTGGCCCGGCGCGGCCACCACGCTGCGCGGCGAGCCGCTCAAGCTCTACGGCGCCACCGCGGTCGAGACCGAAGGGCAGGGCCCCGGCACCGTGCTGGCCGTCGACGACAGCGGCGCCCTGGTCGCCTGCGGCGCAGGGCGCGGTCCGCATCGCGCGAGCTGCAGCTCCCCGGCGGGCGCCGCATGTCCGCGGTCGAGCTGGCCCGCGGGCGCGGCCTGCCGGTCGGCACGCTCCTCGGCGACGACGCGTAGCGATGGCGAGGTCGACAAGCGCGCGCGAGGTCGCCCGCCGCGTCCTTCGACGCGTCGATACCGAGGGGGCGTACGCCAGCCTGGCCCTGGCCGGCGAGCTCGAGCGCAGCCAGCCTCGCCGTCGAGGACCGCGCGCTCGCCACCGAGATCGCCTACGGCGTCCTGCGCCACCGTTCGCGCCTCGAGCGCGCGCTCGACCGCCCACGCGCCGCGCGGCCTCGGCAAGCTGTCGCCGGCCATCCGCGCGGCGCTGCGATGCGGCCGCCTACCAGATCCTGTTCCTCGATCGCGTGCCGGCCTACGCCGCGGTCGACGACGCGGTCGGCGCGGTGCGACGCGTGGCCGGCGGGCGGGTGGCCGGCTTCGCCAATCGCGTGCTGCGCGCGCTGGCCGCGTCGGGCGAGCCGCCGCTGCCGGACCGCGCCGATCTGCCCGCCTACCTGGCGACTGTCTGCTCGATGCCGGCGTGGCTCGTCGAGGAGCTGACCTCGGCGCTGGCGGAGGACGAGTGGGAGCCGGGCGCGCTGGCGCTGACCGCTCCGGCCCCGCTGTGGGCCCGCATCGACCGCGGGCGCATCCAGCCCGAGGACCTCGCCCGCCTGCTCGCCGGCGAGCGCGCCGGCGCCACCGCCGAGGAGAGCCCGCTGTGCGTCGATGCCGTGCGCATCTCCGGCGCCGGCAGCCCGGACGCCAGCCGTTCGTTCCAGGACGGGCTGTGGACCGTGCAGGACCTGGGCGCGCAGATCGTCGCGCGGATGGTCGGGGCGCAGCCGGGCCAGCGCATCCTGGACGCCTGCGCCGGGGTCGGCGGCAAGTCGACCCACCTGGCCCAGATCACCGGCGACCGGGCCATCATCGACGCGGCCGATCAGTCGGAGCGCAAGCTGGACCTCCTGACCGACGCCGCCCGCCGGCTCGGCCTGACCTCCATCCGGCCGATCGCGAGCGACCTGCGCCGCCCCGGACCGGAGCTGGCCGCCGACTACGACGCCATCCTGCTCGACGCGCCGTGCAGCGGGCTGGGCGTGCTCCGCCGGCACCCGGAGCTCAAGTGGCGCAGCTCGCCGGCGGCGGTGGCCGAGCTGGCGGCGCTGCAGCGCGAGCTGCTCGAGGCGCTGTGGCGCGCGCGTCCGACCCGGCGGCGTGCTGGTCTACAGCGTGTGCACCTTCACCGGCGCCGAGGGTCCGGACCAGATCCGCGCCCTGCTGGCCGAGGCGCCGGAGCTGGAGCACATCGCGCCGGAGCTCGATCCGGCGGTCGACTGGGGCGCGGTGGAGACCGGCGGCCACCAGGTGCGGACCTGGCCGCACCGCCACGGCGCCGACGCGTTCTTCGCCGTGCGCCTGCGGCGACGCGCCTGATGGCTCTGTCCAGGAATGCTAAGGTCAGGCCGTGCCGCGCCGAGTCCTGATCGCCCCCTCGATCCTGTCGGCCGACTTCGGGCGCCTGGGCGAGGAGATCCGGGCCATCACCGCCGCCGGTGCCGACTACATCCACGTCGACGTCATGGACGGCCACTTCGTGCCGAACCTGACCTTCGGGCCGATGGTCATCGAGGCGGTCCGGCGCCACACCGACCTGCCGCTCGACGTCCACCTCATGATCGCCAACGCCGACGCCTGCATCGACGACTACGCCGCCGCCGGCGCCGACCTGCTCGGCGTGCACGTCGAGGCCAGCCCGCACCTGCACCGCACCGTGCAGCGCATCCGCGAGCTGGGCAAGAAGGCCTGCGTCGTGCTCAACCCGGCCACCCCGATCGATCACGTCGTCCACGTGCTCGACATGATCTCGATGGTGCTGGTCATGAGCGTCAACCCCGGGTTCGGCGGGCAGAAGTTCATCCCGGCCGCGCTGCCCAAGATGACCGCGCTGCGCGACCTCATCGCCGAGCGCGGCCTCGAGGTCGACGTCGAGGTGGACGGCGGTGTCAAGGTCGACAACGTCGACGTCGTCGCCGGCGCCGGGGCCAACGTGTTCGTGTCGGGCAGCGGCGTCTTCAACACGCCCGACTACGCGGCCACCATCGCCGCGATGCGCGAGCGCGCCGACTCGGCGCCGCGGCCGTCAGTACTGGCCGAACAGCTCCGTGATGCGCACGTCGAGCGCGGTCGCGACCTTGAACAGCGACGAGACCGACGCGCACGACTCGGCGCGCTCGATCTGAGACAGCAGCGACACCGACAGGTCGGTGCGGCGGGCCATCTGCTTGAGGGTCAGGCCGCGCGACTTGCGCAGCTCGCGGATGGTGCGCCCGATGGTGGCGAGGAGCTCGTCCTCGCCGCGCAGCAGCAGGCCCTTCTTCTTGGCGATGCGCTGGATCGCCTCGCGGAAGTCCTTCACCGCGAACGGCTTGCGGATGTAGGCCGAGACGTCGTGCTCGATGGACGAGGCGGCCGTCTCCAGGCTGGGGAAGCCGGTCAGGATGATGACGGCGACGTCGTCGTCAACCTCCCGGATGCGCCTCAGCAGGTCGATGCCGGACAGCTTCGGCATCATGAGGTCGAGCACGACGACGTGGTAGTCGCCGCGCTTGAGCTCATCGACGACTCCGGTCGGGTCGTCGAGCACCATGACTCCGTACCCTTCCGACGTCAGGAAATCGCGAAGGTACTCGCGGACGTCGTGGTCGTCGTCGACGACGAGGATACTGAGCTGGGGCACGGTCTACAGTCTCCGTGACGATGCAATTTTCCAGACGATCCCATGTTCCGTATGTCGTCGGGGCGAGAGGATTTGAACCTCCGACTCCATGGTCCCGAACCATGTGCGCTACCAGACTGCGCTACGCCCCGGTACTGCGAGATAGGAGTTATCCCTACCAGAAGACTCGCTGTCAACTGTCTTGGGATCAATCAGCACGGGATCTTACTGGGTGATGCATTCTACCAGCGCCAGACAGGGAGTGGTATCCGCAGCCCCAGGTCGACGAAGAATCCGCTGTTCTCGACGGTGCCGGCCCGGACGTAGGGCACCACGCCGGCAAACATCCACGACCGAAAGCTGGCCACCCGCGCGGGGTCTTCGAAGATCGTCGAGCTCGATCACCGGGCCACCGGCCAGCCCGAGCAGCAGACCGGTCGGCCAGCGCGTCCCGATCGCGCCCTCGAGCGTCAGCGCGGCCGCCGCTGCGCTCGGAGTACGCGACGAAGTCGATCCCGGCGGCCCACGCGGCCAGCAGCGAGCCCTCGCGGCAGCGCACCGACGGCGATCTCGCCGCCAAAGCCACTGTCCCACTCGCCCTCCGCCCGGACCGCGCTGCCCAGGACGGTCAGCGCGACGAAGTGCGAGGGCGATTCGGCCTGACCGGCCGGCCGCGGGTGCGGAGCCGCTGTCCGCCCCGGCCGGTAGCGCTCCGGCCGGCGCACACAGTAAAGTGGCGACCGACAGCAGCGTGAAGGCGCGGCGGGCCTTCTCACCTCCCTGCGGTGCCTGGGGAGGCAAGGCCCCGCCCTCCCGGTCCCGTTTCGCGACGTTGTGCGACAAGATATCGGAATGTTTCGACGCCTGGTCCCGCACGAGCCCGTGCACGCCGCTTGCTTGCCCCACGATACTCCGTGGAACCGGGACTCTCCAGTGACAAGCTCAGAGGTCCTCACGCCATGCAGGAAGTAACCAGCGCGCCCGGTGGCGAACCGGCCGCCGGACCGCACGCCGAGCTCGAGGAAGCGTATCGCGCCCTGCGGCGCGTGCCGGTCTTCGAAGGCATCCCCAACCCGGAGCTGTGGGGCGCCATCGCCGCCGGCGACGTCGATCGCCGCTACGTCGACCGCGACCGCTTCATCGCCGATCCGCACAGCGATGGCCGGCGGACCGAACGGACACGGCGCCCGCGTCATGCTGGTCGCCGAGGGGCAGGTGGGCGTGGCGGTGTTCGATCCCGGCGTGCTCGCCGCGCGCCGCGCCGAGCAGGACCGCTACGACCAGATGAACGAGAAGGAGCGCGAGGAGCTGTCGCTGCTCCGGCCGCCGCCGCTGGCGCGCGAGGCGCGCAAGAACCTGGCCACGTTCATGGAGGGCGACATCTTCAACTCGGCGGCGCTGATGTCCGGCGCCGGCGGTGACGTCGCCTTCTTCAGCCTGGCGCCCAGCCAGGTGGTGTCGATCTCGCACGCGGCCATCGCCGAGCTGGCGGTGCGCTACCCGTTCTTCGAGGCGCGCCTGCGCCGCGCCATCGAGATCAGCCGCGACCGCCTGCGCAACATCGCCGGCGTCAAGCAGGAGATCCTCGACTTCTTCATCCGGCACGGCATCTCGGTCGTCCGGCGAGATGGTGCGCGTGCGCCAGCTCGACAGCTGCATCGACTGCAAGCTGTGCGAGAAGGCGTGCGAGGACCGCTACGGCTCGCAGCGGCTGACCCTGGGCGGCTACCAGCTCGGGATGCTCGACTTCGTCTACACGTGCCGCACCTGCAGCGACCAGCGCTGCATCGATCCGTGCGAGTACGACTCGATCAAGTACGACCCGGAGATCCGCGAGGTGGTCATCAACGAGACCTCGTGCGTCGGCTGCACGCTGTGCTCCAAGTCGTGCCCGTACAGCGCGATCGAGATGGTCGACGTCGAGGACCCGTCGAACCCGAACTACCGCGAGGCGTTCCGCATGCGGCTGGACGCGGACGGCTCGCTCAAGTTCGGCGCCGGCAAGGCGCGCATCGCGCGCGCCCGCCGCATCGCCAACAAGTGCGACCACTGCGCCAGCTACGGCGATCAGGCCTGCGTCTCGGCCTGTCCCACCGGCTCGCTCATCGAGATCAACGCCTACGAGCTGTTCCGCGAGCGCTCGCCGGCGGCCGCGGCGCTGGCCAAGCTCGGCTACGGCCAGGACATGTCGCTCAGCCACGCCGAGATCCTGCCGCCCGAGCCGTTCACCAAGGGCGTGGGCGTGCGCGACGCCGGCATGGCCAAGGTGCGGCGCGGCCGCCTGGCGCCGGTGCTGTTCTGGGGCGTGGCCCTGGCCGCGTGGTTCCTGGCCCTGGCCGAGATCCTGCTCCGCATGTACAAGCCGACCAGCTCGCTGCAGTACGTGATGCTGCGCAACCAGGGGCTCGAGCCGGTCATCGCGCAGCTCAAGGTCGGCTTCCGCGCCGGCACCGACCTGGCCGTCAACTGCGGCTACGTCGGCTCGATCCTGATGTTGATCTCGATCCTCTACGCCCCGCTGCGCCGCCTGCGCGTGTTCCGGCGCATCGCCTCGAACACCATGTGGTTCGACTTCCACATGATGGCCGGCACCATGGGGCCGATGTTCATCATCCTCCACACGGCGCTCAAGCTCGACAACTGGGTGTCGGCGGCGTTCTGGAGCATGGTCATCGTCGTCGTCTCCGGCGTGATCGGCCGCTATCTCTACACGCAGGTGCCGGATCTGCTCAACGGTCGCGAGCTCGAGGAGGTCGATCACCAGCGCGCCTTCACGTACATGCGCGCGCACTACCCGGCGGCGATGGCCGAGGCCGATCGCATGGTCGCCATGCAGCGCGATCGCGCGATGCACATCGGTCAGCGCGCCCGCCTGCTCGGCGCCTTCGCCTGGATCCTGATACAGGACCTCCGTCGGCCAGGACGATGGATGTCGCGCCGCGCGCTGTTCGCGCGGGCCAACCTGCCGCGCAAGGTGTCGCGCGAGATCGCACAGCGGACCGGTCGCCTGATGCTGTTCGAGCGCCGCCGCGTCCTGGTGCCGCGCGCGCAGCTGCTCCTGCACACGTGGAAAAAGGTGCACGTGCCCTTCAGCCTGGTGATGGCCGGCATCTCCCTGGTCCACATCTGGTTGGCCTTCCAGTACTCGTTGTAGACTGAGGCGCAGCCTCATGCGGAGAGCACCCCTCCAGCACATCGCGCTGCTCTGTCTGGCCGGCGGAATCGTCTGGCTGCTCGGCGGCGACGCCGACGGGCCGTCGCCGGCCTTGGCGCAGCAGCAGAACTTCTTCACCTCGTCGCCCGGTCCGCTGACCACCGAGCACGCCGAGCTCGACAACCAGGACCGCTGCGAGGACTGCCACGTCAACGGCTCCAAGCAGCTGTCGAACGACAAGTGCCTCGGCTGTCACGACCACGACAACCTCAAGAAGCGGATCGCCGCCGGCCAGGGCTACCACTCGTCGGGCGCGGTGCGCGGGCGCAAGTGCGAGACCTGCCACGTCGAGCACAAGAAGCGCGGCTTCGACATCATGGGCTGGCGCACCATCAAGGGCGGCGAGAAGGGCTTCAACCACGAGCTGACCGGCTGGAAGCTGCGCGACAAGCACAGCGTGCTGGAGTGCGCCGAATGCCACAAGGACAAGAACAAGGGCGGGCGGCGCACCTATCTGGGCGAGGACCGCGAGTGCGGCAGCTGCCACAAGGACGATGACCCGCACGAGTTCGACCGCCGCAACATGATGCGCTGCGAGCGCTGCCACACCGAGGTGGCGTGGAAGCCGCGCAAGGAGCGCCTCGACTTCGACCACAACAACAAGGCCGACGCCGAGTTTCCGCAGGAGGGCGCGCACGCCGACGTGGCGTGCGGCAAGTGCCACCCGAAGTCGAAGTTCAACCTCAAGCGCAAGCGGCCGGGCAACTGCGGCAACAGCGGCTGCCACGTCTCGTCGCACGAGGGCCACCTGTTCGACAAGAAGGCGTGCGACTGGTGCCACTCGCCGGTGTTCCGCTCGCTCAAGCGGTTCGACTTCAACCACGCGGCGCGCACCCGCTTCAGCCTGGCCGGAGCCCACGGCAAGCAGACCTGCTACAAGTGCCACACCAAGCAGCTGGGCACGCGCAAGCCCGAGCGCGCGCTGCGCCGGCTGCCACGCCGACGACAACAAGCACCGCGATCGCTTCGCCCAGTTCGGCCGCCCGCTGCCGTCCTGCGAGACGTGCCACCCGGAGTCGAGCTGGAAGCCGACCCGCTTCAACCACGGCCAGCAGACCAAGTTCAAGCTGCAGGGCAAGCACGGGACCATCCCGTGCCGCTCGTGCCACCGCGGCAAGGAGCCGTACCAGTGGGAGCGGTTCGTCGACAAGACGAACCACGGGCAGCGCTGCATGAGCTGCCACGAGCACACCAACGTGCACAACGGCGAGTTCACCGACAAGCCGAAGGACCGGCCGATCTACCGGCGCAACGACAAGGGGGAGCGCGAGCTGGTGCAGACCTGCCTCGAGTGCCACTTCAAGCCGGGCATGGTCGATCAGACCCGCGAGGGGGTCGAGCGCATCCACGGGGCGCGCGGCCGCTGGCCGCTCAAGTTCGAGCACGCGCAGGTCAAGTGCGAGAAGTGCCACATCGACAGCCAGTTCAAGGACACGCCCAAGCAGTGCGGCGTGAGGTGCCACGAGGACTCGCTGCACCAGGGCACCCTCGGCGACCAGTGCGACAAGTGCCACGACGCGGGCCGCTGGGAGGCGGTGCTGCTTCGATCACAACAGCGACGACACCGACTGGCCGCTCAACGGCCTGCACCGCAAGGTGCCGCAGTGCGACGACTGCCACCCGAGCCGCATCTACGCCAACACGCCGCGCGACTGCTCGTCGGTCGGGCTGCCACGCCAAGGACGACGCGCACCGCGGCAAGCTGGGCGACAAGTGCGGCAAGTGCCACCTGGAGACCGGCCAGAACGTCTTCAACCACAACACGCAGGCGGACTACAAGCTCGAGGGGGCGCACCTCAAGACGCGCTGCGCCGAGTGCCACCCGTCGATCACGTTCAAGCCGCGGCCCAAGGACTGCTTCGGCGGCGGCGCCTGCCACGCCGAGCCCGACGTCCACAAGGGCCAGTACGGCACCGTGTGCGAGACCTGCCACACGACGGCCAGCTTCAAGGACGTGCAGCCGCAGCACGACGTCGGCGACTTCTCGCTCAAGGGGCAGCACGACAACCTGCCGTGCAAGCGCTGCCACCAGGACAACCGCCCGCTGGCCGGCACCGGCAACTTCTGCATCAACTGCCACCGCCAGGACGACATCCACTCCAACTCGCTCTCGCCGCGCTGCGGGGAGTGCCACAGCCAGTGGTCGTTCGCGCCCGGCCCGCTTCGATCACACGACGGTGGGCTGCAACCTGACCGGCCTGCACAGGACCTTGCCCTGCTACGACTGCCACAAGACCGGGAACCTTCGGCGGCCTGTCGCCCAACTGCTACGGCTGCCACGCGGCCGACATGCAGACCGCGAGCGACAAGTCGCCGCTGGCAAGGGCGATGACTGCTCATGATCTCGGGCAGCTTCAGTGCGGTACCGTGCCACAACCCGAACTCCTGGTCCCGGCGCGGCGCCGGCATCTCTGGCTACGGGCGGGAGTCGGTATGTCGCTAGGACGCCGCGTGTCGCCGCGGCGCGCTGCTGCTGGTCATCGGGGCCGCGCCCGCGCACGCGCAGGAGCTGGGCGCCGACCGCTTCTTCGCGGACGAGGCCGAGGACGAACAGGACCGCGAGAGCACGACCTACGACGGCAGCTTCACCTCGACCACGTTCTACTACCGCGAGGACGGGGATGCTGCGCCGCCTGTCGGCACCGAACAGGCCCTTCTCGGCCAGCCCGGTCGACCGCATCTTCACCGATCTGCGCACGCAGCTCGACCGCCACGCACATCGCCGGCTCCAAGGTGGACTTCCGCGCCGACGTGCGCGGGCGTCTCAACACGACGACGCACACCACCGCCTCGAATGTCCCCGGCGGCGAGGACATCGAAGTCCCCTACCAGTCGGGCACGCTGATACGGCAACGAGATCGACCTGCGCGAGGTCTACGTGCGGCGGACCGGCTCGGCGGTTCGACGTCTCGGTGGGCCGGCAGTACTCACTCGAGCTGGCGGCCACCAAGTTCGACGGGCTCAAGGTCGAGGGCAAGGGCAAGCGCTGGAAGCTCATCGCGTTCGGCGGCCTCTATCCCTCGCGTATCTCGAGAGATATCCGCGAAGACTACCAGCAGGGCGACTTCAACCCGGACATGCCCGGGTATCAGAAGGGCGGCAAGCCGATCCTGCCGATCACGGGCGGCGCGGGGACCGGGTATCGCTTCCAGAACACGCACGGCGCGTTCGGCGTGGTCGGCATCTTGCCGCTGGCGGACGACGTGACGACCGGCACGGCAGAGAAACCGCGCGTGTTCGCCACCGCCAACGGCTATCTGAGAGCCGGGGCCAACGTCGACTTCTATCACTACCTGGTCGTGGACGCGGCTGGCGCGGGCGGCGCGGGGCTGACCAACCTGACTCTCGGCGTCAACCTCCAGCCCTCGCCGCGACTGCGGGTCTACGCCAATGTCAGCCGGGTCGACACGGACACGCTGAATGTCATCGCCCAGGCCAAGCTTCTGGATCCGGATTCCAACGAGGGCGCAGGTGGACAGCTGCAGAACAACATCGAGGTGCAGCGTATCGCTCAGGACTCGGCCAGGGTCGGCCTGAGCGGCAACTTCAACAACCGGGTCGAGCTGTCGACCATCGGCGCTCTGCGCCGGCGCGGCGAGCTGAACGTCGACTCGGTCGACGGCACGGCACAGATTCCGTTTCCGGCGGCGCAGGCGGCCGACATCACTGTCGCGCTGGTGGACCGCAAGTCTCTGGGCGACATGCGCCTGGGAATTTCCGGCACCAGCAGCTTCGGCCTCGGAAGCGAGAACTTGAATCGGAGCCGCGCCATCATCGGACGGCTCGACGCGACAAAGGAATTCGCCGACGATCGGGCCGAGCTCGAGAGCAGCCTCACGTACATCAACAGTGCGGACGACAACCGTGGCATCGCGTGCGCGCTGGGGGCGATGATCGAGGAGTGTTACGGCGCCTCGGAGGTCCAGGGCGTGTCGCTGGGGCTGCTGCTCTACTACCGCTTCAGCCGGGCGTGGTTCGTCATCACCAACGCCAACCTGGGCGCGCAGATGTCCAAGTCGGCCGATGCGCAGGGCGCGCTGGTGGACCAGCCGACCATCCTGACCACCGGCCTGCTGCTGCGCCTGGCCTACCGCTTCTAGCCAGGCCTCTGGCTAGAACTCGATCGTGCGGTAGCCGAAGACCCGGACCCGCTTGAGGTAGGTGTCCAGGATGAAGAGGCCGGCCACGATCAGGAGGACCCAGGGCCACAGGTCCTGGGTGTACTCGATGGACTGGTCGGCCGGGTCGAAGACCGCGGCCGGCTGAGGCTGGGCCAGGCCGCCGGTGACCTGAGCGGCGTGGCGCAGCGGCGCGTCGTCCGGCTCGGTGTGGAAGAACTCGAGCGGGTAGGGCAGGGCGGCTGAGCCGAGCGCTCTCGGCCACGACCTTGCCGCCGCGCTTGTGCACCGCCTTGAGCAGGTAGCTGCCGTAGCGGTCGACGGCGAAGTCGGCGGTGTAGCGCCCGGCCGCGTTCTGCACCATCGGCAGCGAGCGCAGGGTCTTGCTGCTGGCCGGGTCGACGATCTCGAGCGTGGTGTCGAGCTCGTTGACGAACTTGTCGTTCACGTCGACCGCGTCGACGACCACCTGGGCGCGGCCGTCGTGCACCTGGGCGAACAGGTCGTAGCTGTCGTAGACCTTGCGCCGCATGCTGGTGCGCACCACCTGGGCCCAGAACTTGGGATAGCCGCCCCACTGGATCCACTCGGTGCTCCAGCGGTTCTTGACGTCGCTGGTCCACGCCACCGAGGTGCCGGTGCCGAGCCGCCAGCGGGCCAGGATCGGGTCGCCGGTGCGCTCGGCGGCCAGCACCACCTCGCCGGTCGGCTTCGGCTTGGTGGTGACGTAGCCGTGCAGGAGCGGCGCGGTGGCCACGCCGGTCCCCTCGATCATCTCCACGTTCTTGGCCACCAGCACGCGGATGCGGTCCTCGACCAGCGCCGCCTTCTGCGCCTCGGTGGTCTCCTTCATGAAGATGCGCGGCAGGCGCCGACAGGTCCTCGGTCATGTAGAGGCGGCCCTCGCCGTTGTCGGTGATCTGCTGCAGGAGGTTGCGGTCGGCGTCGCCGATGCCGACCGCCGACACCGTGATGCGCGAGGCGCGCATCTCCTGGCACAGCTCGGCGATGCCGTCGTAGGGCGCCTGCCCGTCGCTGAGCAGGATGACGTGCTTCACCTTGGCGTTGGCCGACTGCAGGATCTGGTAGGCCTCCTGCAGGGCCGGGAAGATGTGGGTGCCGCCGCCGGCGACCAGGCGCGAGATGTCGGTCGAGATGCGCATCCGGTTGGACGCGCGCTGCAGCCGGACCAGGGTGGTCGGCGTGTTGTCGAACACCACGACGCCGATGAGGTCCGACGGTGACAGCACCTCGACGGTGGCGCGCGCCGACTCCTTGGCCGCGTCCAGCTTGGGCCCGGACATCGACCCGGACCGGTCCATGACCAGGACCAGGGCGATGTGCGGCTGCTCGCGCTGCTTCTCCGAGTCGAAGCGGACCGGCATGATCTTCTCGATGCGCGTGCCCTGGTAGCCGCCGGAGCCGAACGAGTCCTCGCCGCCGGCCATGATGAGGCCGCCGCCCAGGTCGCGCACGTAGCTCTCCAGCGCCGCCATCTGGGCCAGGCCGACGAAGTGAGCCGGCACGTCGGAGACCAGCACCAGGTCGAACTTCTCCAGCTCCTTGGGCGAGGCGGGCAGACCGCGCGGGCCGCGCACCTCGACGTCGATGTTCTCGTGCTCGAGAGCGCGCTCCAGGTGCGACGCCACGCTCGGCGTTGCGCAGCACGCCGCCCTCGACGTACAGCACGCGCGGGCGGCCCTTGACCGGCGCCGCCATGACCGCGGCGTTGTTGGCCTGCTCGGTGTCGCGCTCCGACTTGACCACGCGCAGCCGGTAGGTGGTGTGGCCGGCCCGCTTGGCCTCGCTGGCGAACGCGACCCGGGTGCGCCGGCCGGCCTCGAGCTTGACCGTCTTGCGCGGCTCGCGGCCGTTGGGGAACTCGTCCTGCGAGCAGCGCCAGGGTCACTTCCTGGTCGTGCGGTCGACCAGAGCTCCGCCTTGACCTCGAACGGCTGGCCGACCTTGATCTCGTCCGGCAGGGACAGCGACAGGACGCGCACCTCCGGCCGCCGCTCGGGCGGGAAGGTCTTCCACGACACGCGCACGCCCAGATCGCTGGCGCGGTACGACTCGACCAGGAGGTCGCCGCCGGTCTGGTTGCCGTCGGAGACGATCACCATGCGCGGCAGGTAGCCGTCCGGGTACAGGCCGTAGGCCAGCTGCATGGCCGCCTGCACGTTGGTGCCGGCCCCCTCGCCCTTGTGGCGCTGGATCTGGCCGCCGTCGTCGCGCCGCACCACGCGCGGCCGCTCGGCGAAGCTGACCACGTACAGCCGGTCCTGATCGCGGCGCGCGCGGTCGAACCCGTCGACGTAGGTGCGCGACGCGGCCAGCTGCTTGTCGGTGATGGAGTCGCTGACGTCGACCAGCACCACGGTGGCGACCTTGTCGTCGGTGGTGCTCCACACCGGCCGGGCCAGCGCCAGCGCCAGCCCGATCACGAGCAGCGAGCGCACGCCGGTGGCGATGTACTGCTGGGCCAGCGAGACGTCGGTCAGCGACTGGGTGCGGACCACGAAGAAGTACGGGACCAGCGCGACCAGGTAGAACCAGGCCGGCGACAGGAAGTCGATGGTGCGGTCCTGCCAGTCCACGTAGATGCCGCCCTCTTCCGGGGCCAGCAGCAGATGGAGGGCCGCGGCCGTCACCACGGCCGCGCCGAGGCCGATCAGGCTGCGGAGGAGAACGCCTTTGGTGATCGCGCGCATGGAGTCAGACCGTGATGCGTCGGTTGAAGGTGAGCCACTCGACGCCCAGGAGCAGCGCGGCGAGCAGGACCAGGTACATCCAGATGGACTGGCGATGGGAGATGCCGAAGCCCTCGGGCGCGGCCAGCGCGACCCCGCCCAGCTCGAGGCCGCGCGACGGGGTGATGTTCGACTCGGTCGGGCTCGACAGGTTGGCGGCGAGCGAGACCTCGGCCAGGACGCGGCCGGCCGGCTGGCCCTGGGCCGCGGCTTCTCGCGCGCGCAGGGTGTGGACCCCGACCTCGGCGGCGTAGAACGTGGCCTGGCCGTCGACGAGCGGGGCGCGCGACTCGCGCCGGCTGGGCGACGTCACCGTCACCTCCGACACGCCGACCACGCCGTCGAGCGGCACGCGCGCCCGCGTGCCGGTGGCGTAGGTGGTGAGCAGATCCGCCTCGTCGGAGGCGAACCAGTCGAGCGAGTTGACCAGGAACAGCGGGAAGGCGACGCGCAGCATGAGGTCCGTGGAGCCCAGGCTGAACGAGCAGGCCACGATCTTGCGGTCCGCGGTGCGCTTGGCGGCGATGACCGGATCGCGCACCGAGCTGGCCAGCGCCACCTCGCCTCGCTCGCGGTCCAGATCGAAGGTCGAGGAGCTGTCGAAGTTGACGTCGCTCAGGACCAGCCAGCGCATGACCGGGTGGTTCTCGTTGACCTCGGTGATGCGCGGGCGGGCCAGCTGACCGCGCACCCGGAACGGCGAGTTCTCGCCCTGCGGGTTGAAGTAGAGCAGATTGGCCGGCGGCGGCGGCAGCGCGGCCGGGGTGTGCTCGTCGAGCACCACCGCGGCGTACTCGGGCAGGCGGCTTGGCGGCCGACCTGCGCGTCGAACTCGTCGGGCGTGAGCTTGTCGACCTCGATGTTGTCGTAGACCAGCATCGCGCCCTCGAGATACAGGTTGTCCTTTGTGACCAGCAGGACGCGCTGCTTGCGCCGGGCGGGCAGGAGCGCCCAGGCCTGGTCGTCGAGCGGGAACACGTCGCGGCGCGCCTGGCCGGGCGCGGCGCTGGAGCCCTGCGCCTGTCCCTCCACCTCGAGGGAGGCGCGCAGGACGCTGTCCTCGCCGCCGCCGCGGCTGTAGATCTGGCGCAGCCGCTCGCCGGGGTTGAGCTCGAGCGTGCGCACGTCGGTGGCCAGGTCGCCGTTGTAGAGGACCAGCTTGCGGCGGGCCGGCTTCTTGCCGGTGTTCTGCACCTCGATGTAGACCTCGTAGGAGCTCTTGTCGGTCGCGTAGCGGCGCGCGTTGAAGGCGATGATGCCGACGTTCTCGTCGCTCTTGCCGACCGGCAGGTAGCGCACGTCGATGCCGGTCAGGTCGATGGCGTCGAGGCGCTTGCCCGGGCCGGCCGCACCCTCGCCCCCCTTGGCCGGCGCCGCGGCCGGCAGCGGAGCGGCCTTCTTCCAGGTCACGCTGGCCAGCGCCTCCGGGTCGTAGGCGCCGTCGCCGACGATGATGATCATCGGCTCCTGGCGGCCCTGCAGGGCGTCGGCCGCGGCGCCGAGCGCGCGGCGCAGGTCGGCCGGCATGTCGGAGGCCTGCACCTTCTCGACCAGGTTGACCAGGCGGGGCATGTCGCGCTCGAACCGGCTGAGCGGCGTCGTCTGCCCGTCCATGCGCATGACCATGGCGGCGTCGCCGCCGCCCATGCCCTCGAGGATGTCGCGCACCTGGCCGATGGCTGCGTCCATGCGGGTCCGCTCGCGGTCGTCACCGTCGCCGCCGTCGCGCGCCTTCATCGACGCGGAGGCGTCGAGCAGGATGACGACGCTGCGGGCGTCGTGGTCGGCCGCGCCCAGGCGCGGCTCGGTGGCGGCCAGCAGCAGGAGGCCGAGCACCAGCAGGGTCAGGAGCAGCGACAGGAGCCGCTTGAGCCGCTTCCACAGCGACGTGGCCTCCTTCTCGCGCAGGACCCGCTGCCACAGCGTGGAGAACGGCACCTCGAAGCGCCGCCGCCGCATCTTGAGCACGTAGGCCAGCGACGGCCAGGCCGCCCATCGCCGCCGCGCTCCAGGCGATGATGCTGAGCGGGATGGGGGCCAGAAAGCTCATCGCAGGAAGCCCCCCTGGCGGAAGATGCGCAGCACCAGCTCGTCGAACGGCACCTGCGTGTGGGTGCGGAAGTACGGGATCGCCCGCGCGGTGCAGAACTGGTTGAGCTCGGCCATGTACTTGTCGTGCTCGGCCTTGTAGGCGTCGAGCAGCGAGCGCGACACCGTGACCTCCTTGAGCTCACCGGTCTCGCAGTCGACCAGGGTGAGGTCGCCGTGCAGGCTCGGGTTGGCCTCGCGCTCGTCGAAGACTTGCAGCACGAACGGCTCGAACTTGTTGTAGCGCAGCTCGTTGATGCCCTCCTCGAAGCCGCGCGGGTCGTAGAAGTCGGAGATGACGACGGCCAGGCCGCGCCGCTTGTACTGGTGGCTGAACTTCTCCATGCACGGCCCGAGCTGGGTCAGCCCGCCGACCTGGACGCTGCGCAGGAACTGGAACACCTTGAAGATGCGCCGCTTGCCGCGCGAGGCGGGCAGCGGCTCGTGCAGCTTGTCGGAGAACGGGATGATGCCGACGCGGTCGAGGTTGCCCAGCCCGATGTAGGTCAGGGCCGCGGCCACCTGCATGGCGTAGTGCAGCTTGGGCGGGCTGCCGATGCGCATCGAGCGCGACGCGTCGAGCAGGATGTAGATGTGGAGGTCCTCCTCCTCCTCGAACAGGCGCAGGAGCAGGCGGTCGATGCGGCCGTACACGTTCCAGTCGATGTAGCGGAAGTCGTCGCCCATCGAGTAGCGCCGGTGATCGGCGAACTCGATGCCGGAGCCGACCTTCTTGGTGCGCCGCTCGGCGCGCAGCCGTCCGGCGAAGGTCTTGCGCGCGACCAGGTGCAGGTACTCCAGCTTCTTGAGGAACTCCTCGTCGAAGAGGCCGCTGCGATCGTCGTCCGGATCCCGGGCCGCCCCGGGGAGCTTCGGTTTCGGCTGCGCCAAGGACGTTGCCTTCACACCGCCTCGGGCGTCCGCTCCAGCAGATCGGCGACGATCTGGTCCGGATCGATGCCCTCGGCCTCACCCTCGAAGGACAGGAGAATCCGGTGGCGCAGCGCCGGCGCCGCCACCTTGCGGATGTCGTCGATGGAGACCGCGTAGCGCCCCTGGAGCAGGGCCCGGATCTTGGCGCCCAGGATGGCGGTCTGCACGCCGCGCGGCGACGCGCCGTAGCGGACGAACTTCTTGACCAGCGCGGTGGCCTCCGGGCTCTCCGGGTGGGAGGCCTGCAGCACGCGCACCGCGTAGTCCTGCACGTTGCGCGACAGCGGCACGCGGCGGACCAGGTGCTTCATGGCCTGGATGCGGGTCTTGTCGATGACCGGCTGCGGCTGCGGCTGCTCGTCGGTGGTGGTGCGGTCGAGGATCGTGTGCAGCGACTCGCGGTCGGGGAACTCGACCTTGAGCTTGAAGAAGAAGCGGTCGAGCTGGGCCTCGGGCAGGGGATAGGTGCCCTCCATCTCGAGCGGGTTCTGCGTGGCCAGCACGAAGAAGGGCTGGTCCAGCTTGTGGGTCTGCTTGGCGACGGTGACCGAGAAGTCCTGCATCGCCTCGAGCAGCGCCGACTGGGTCTTGGGCGTGGCCCGGTTGATCTCGTCGGCCAGGATGATGTTGGCGAAGATCGGGCCGCGCTGGAACTCGAAGTGCTTGCCGCCGCGCTCGTCCTCGATGATGACGTTCGTGCCGACGATGTCGGCCGGCATGAGGTCGGGCGTGAACTGGATGCGCGAGAAGTCGGCGTGGATGCACTCGGCCAGGACGCGCACCAGCATGGTCTTGCCCAGGCCGGGCACGCCCTCGAGCAGCGCGTGGCCGCCGCCCAGCACCGCGGTGATGACGCCCTCGACGATCTCTTCCTGCCCGACGATCATCTTGCCGATCTCTTCGCGCAGGCGGCGCAGGTCGGCGCAGAAGCCGGCCACGATGCCCTCGATCTCGGTCGCGTCGGGGGACTGGCGCAGGTCGCTGGCGGTCTCGTTCATGTCTCTCCTCGGAAGGACTCCGTCACGTGCCCGTCGCGCGCGATCTCGTCACATCGCGTGCGGCTTGATCTTCTGGAAGTACTTCTTCACGTAGTACTTGTAGCCGCTGGGGACCTTCTCGGCGTTGATGACTTCCTCGACGATGGTCTTGTAGCGGGCGTAGACCTCCTTGTAGCTGCGCGAGGCGAAGCCCTTCTGCGCCGCTGACAGGATGGACTCGCGGGTCGACGGCCCCTTGCCGTGGACGCCGGACACCGCCTCGTCGTTGGTCTTGCCGCTCTTGGGCGTGGCGTCGCCGAGCAGGTCCGGGTCGTGCGAGTCGCCCCACGAGCTGCCGCCCGGCTGCTTGCCCTGGCCGCCCGGCTTCTGGCCCTGACCGCCCTTGCCCTGGCCGGGCCGCCAGGCGGTGCGGCTGCCCTGGCCGCCGCGCGCGCGGCGCTGGAAGTCGGCGTTGCGCTTGTTGCGGCCGAAGCGATCCTGCGGACCGCGCGAGCCGCCGCGCTTGGCCCGGCGCATGGCCTCCTTGAGGTCCTCGAGCTGCGACGCGACCTGTCTTCTGGTTGGTCACCTTGCGCCGGTCGGAGTCCACCTTGCCGGTCTCGCGCGCCATGTCCTCCATCGTGCGCGAGGCCTGCCGCCGGCTCTGCTGGTTCTGCTGCTGCCGCATCTGCTCGGAGGCCTGCTTCATGTTGCGGTGCAGGCGCTTGAGCGAGCGCTTCTGGTTGGAGGCCTGCTGCTCCTCGCGCTCGCGCTGCAGCTTCTTGAGGTCGCGCTTCTTCTGCTCCAGCTGGCGCCCGAGCTGCTCCTTCTCGCTGCTGGCTCTTGGCCTCGGACAGCTTGCGCTCGAGGTTCTTCACGTCCTTCTCGGCCTGCGCGGTCTTCTTCTCGGCCTGGGACTCGCGCTCCCCCTCGCGCTTCTCGAACTCCTTGGCCGCCTTCTCCATCGCCTCGGCGGCCTGCTGCATCTGCTTCTCCGGGATCTCGCCCTTGGCCAGCTTCTGGGCCAGCTTCTCCATCTCCTGCTTGGCCTTTTCGAGCTCTCCCTTGGCGAGCGCCTTGCCCACTTCCTTGGTCGCCTCGCTCTTCTGCAGCTCCTCGCCGGTCTTCTTGAGATCGGCGAGCGCCTCCTCGGACATCTTCTCGCTGTCGCCCTTCATGTACTCGTCGTGGGCTTTGCTCAGCTTGTCGAGCAGCTCCTCCTTGCTGATCTCGCCCTTCTCGGCCTGCTCGATGCAGCTTCTCGATCTCCTTGGCCAGGGCGGTGAGCTCGTCGTCCTGGTTGGCCAGCGCGGTCTGGCGCAGCTCGTCGAGCAGGTCGCGGGTGTAGCCCAGGTCCTCCTCGGACAGGGCGAGCGGCTCGTCCGGATCGCGGTAGCGGGCGCCGTCGCGCAGAACGTCGAACCGGCGGCCGGCCGAGTCGGCGGCGGCGCTGCGCACGGCGATCATCGTCGGGCCGAGCGGCGCGTCGGACGGCACGGCGATGCGAATGCGGTCGTCCTTCCAGGCCAGGACCGCGGCGGCGCGGGCGTCGGGGCCCTCGCCGAACAGCACCGCGCCGGCCTCGAGGTCGCCGAAGCGGGCGCCGACCAGCTCGACCTCGGCGCCGCGCGCGGCCGCCGGCGGCTCGATGCGGGCGATGCTCGGCTCGGTCGCCGTCGGAACGATGTTGAGGCCCGAGACCGCCACCGCGGCGGTCAAGAAGCCCAGGGCGGCGCGGGTGTCGCGCGGCCACGAGAACGGCGTCGCCGCCTTGACCTGGGCGCGATGCGCCGACTCGGCCGCGTCGGCCAGCGCCGCCTCCATGAGCTGGCGGGTCTCCTCCGGGCCGTCGTAGCCGCGCCGCAGCTGGTCCTCGAAGTCACAGGCGCTCGACAGGCGATCGGCCAGGCCGGAGGCGCGATCGATGCGCGTGGCGACCAGCGGAGTGGGGAAGTGTCGCAGCCAGCCCACCGCGCCGACGATCAGCACCAGCGCCGCGGCGGCGGCGAGGGCGACGAGGCCGGCCATCTGCTCGATGGTCTCGGAGCGGATCAGGTAGATCGAGACCGCGGCCACCGCCGAGGCGGGGATGACCGCGAGGACGGCGGCGTCGAGAGCCGACTGGAGCCTCAGCCGGCGGCGAGCCTTGGCCACCAGCGAGTGGATTCGAGCGGTATCGGCCATCATCAGCTGGGCCTCCGTGCGCCGCGTCGGGACGATCTATTCCCCTCGGGTCAGCCGTACCAGCATAGCACTCCAAGGGAACCTGCCAGCCAGCACAGGTCTTCCGTGCAACGCGCGAATCCTGGCCCCGATCTTGCGGAAACGTCGATCGTGTCGGGGCGATCGTCACGCGCGATCGCCCCGCGTCGGTCCGCGGCTCGCGCGTCGTCTACAGCGTGAAGCGCAGCAGCGTGAACTTGTTACAAGAGGTGTCGAGCGTCTCGACCGTGTCGCGCGCGCGCTTGGTGGGCAGGACCGACTTGAGCCCGGCCGCGCGTCCCGCCTCGGTCACCACGAAGTAGGTGCGACCCTGACGGGTCGGTTCCTCGGCGTACTTCAAGAACGCCTTGTTGTCGGTGTTGATGAAAACAGTGCGGGTGTCCTCGGTCTCGCCGTAGATCTCGCCCGCGGACCAGAAGTTCTCGCCGCGCCAGTTGAGCTGCCAGGCGATCAGGCGATCGGCGTTGACCTGCATCCAGGGGCGGCGGGCCCGGCCGCGAGACTGCTTGCGCCCGCGCGCGACGAGGTCGGTCAGCTTGCCGCGCTCGGCCGGCGCGATGGCGATGGCGAAGCGGTCGTCGTCGGGGTCGGCGCTGGCCACCTGGCCGCGCAGCTCGATCTTGTCGCCGGGGACGCCGGCGCCGGGGACGAGCAGGCGGACGGTCATGGGCAGGCCAGGCCGCAGGCCGTCGGGCAGGACGGAGCGGACCTCGAGCGGCGCGTCGCCGGCGCCCCACTGGTCGGCCAGGTCGCGCAGGCTCCAGTACTTGATCTCGACGCCGTGGATGTGGCGCAGCCGGTAGTAGGTGCGGTGCAGCTCGCGCTGGCCCCAGTGCGGCGCGGCCTCGGCCATGTAGTCGTTCGAGGCCCACAGCGAGAAGCCCAGTCCGGCGGCGAACAGGCCGATGAGTCCGGCGACGCGGATGCGGCGCCAGGGCAGGGCGAAGACGATGAGCGCCGCGGCGGCGGCGATGCCGGAGCCGAGGATGGGGCCCGACACGTCCACGTACCAGGGCTGGCCCGTCGGCCACGGCCGGTCGTAGCGGTAGGTGAACAGCTCGATGAGCTGCTGGGGCTCGCCGAGCAGATCGCGGGTGACCAGCAGCGACAGGGCGGCGCCGAACAGCGCGGCCAGCGCCACGCGGCCGCCGCGCCCCGACAGGACGTCGTCGAGCCAGAAGGCGATCAGGATGCGCCAGCGCCGGCACGACCGGGAGGATGTAGTGGTGGAACTTGGTCTTCGTGATCGCGAACAGCGCCGCGCCGACGATGGCCCAGATGCCGACCAGCAGGCGCATGTCGGCTCCGACGTCGCGGCCGTCGCGCGCAGCGCCGCCGCGCGTCGCGGCGCCCTGGCGCCAGGCCAGGATCGCGACGAGCGCGGCGGGGAGCAGCGCCACCCACGGCCACATGCCGACGCCGACGATCGACGAGTAGTAGTCGAACGTGCCCTTGTCGCCGTGCACGCCCTGGGACGACGCGGTCGAGCATGTGATAGATGAAGTACTCCCTGGCCCACGCGCGGCCGTCCTTGAACCACATGGCCAGGTGCCAGGGGACGGCGACAACGCGCCGTGATCAGGATGCCGCGCGGGATCTCGAGCCGGGCGAGCAGGCGCCAGCGCCCGGTCAGCAGCAGATAGAAGAGGCAGATGGCTCCGGCCAGGCCGATGCCGGGCGGACCCTTGCCCAGCACGCTCACGCCGATGAGGAAGTAGAACCAGTACATCCACACGCGGCCGCGCGTGGCCGGTCGCGAGAGGAACGTCCACACGGTGAAGCCGGCCAGCAGCAGCACCATGCCGCCGGCCAGCAGTCCGCCCGGCATGCCACACGCGCAGTCCCGGGGCCAGCTTGGGGCTCGAGGCGAAGTAGGTGGCGTAGTAGACAACCTGCCACAGGGTGAAGGCGGCCAGGCAGGCGACGAAGACGTGATGCGCGTCGATGCGCAGCCGGCCGCGGCCCAGCCAGGGCTCGAGCGGCTGCTCGCCGCGGTGGACCGCCATGGCGAAGCAGGCCACCGCGCCCATCAGCGCGGCCACCAGCGGCATGTCGGTGATGGCCTGGCGCGCCACCAGGCAGTAAAGCGGACAGGTGGCGATGATGCCGAACGCCAGCCAGGCCACGCGGCGGCTGACCAGGCGGGCGAGCATCCACCAGGTCATGACCAGCCCGAGCGCGCCGAACAGCGCGAACGGCAGCCGCACGGCGAACACCGCCAGATCCGAGGCGACCAGCTCGCCGGAGTAACCGCCGTCGGGCGCCACGCCGAACGTGTCCATGCCCGCGCCGATCAGCCAGAAGGTGAGGACCGGCTTGGAGCGGAAGATCTCGTTCTGCCACTTGAGGTGGACCCAGTCCTCGTCCTGCAGCATCCGGCGCGCCACCTCGCCGTAGTGCGTCTCCCACGGATCGATGAGCTGGTACGCCCACAGCCCGGTGACCAGGATGGCCAGGCTGAGCAATGCGACGACGACGAGCTCGTACCGCTCGAACAGCTCCCGCGCTGCGCTCCTGGTCGCGCGCGCCTCCCGGACCGGCACGGGGGCCGGCTCGGTCGCGGTCTTGACCTCGCTCGCGGTCGTGAGCTCGCTCGCGCTCTCGTTCGTGATCGCGGTCGCGTCCTCGGGAGCCTCGGACATCGCCGCAATCTACCCCGACGTCCGCCTCGACTGGAAGCCGAGCGCAGGCCGGGCTACAGCACGAACCTCAGCAGAGTGAACTTGTTACACGAGGTGTCGATCGGCTCGAGCGTGTCCTTCGCGCTCCGGGTTGGCAAGACCGACTCGAGACCGGCGGCGCGGCCGGCTTCTGTGATGAGAAAGAACGTGCGCCCCTGCCGGCCCGGCACGCCGAGGTACTTCCCCATCGCCTTCTCGTCGGTGTAGGGCTGGACGAAGACGGTGCGGGTGTCCTCGGTCTCGCCGTAGATCTCGCCTGAAGACCAGAAGTTCTCGCCGCGCCAGTTGAGCTGCCAGGCGATCAGGCGATCGGCGTTGACCTGCATCCAGGGCCGGCGGGCGCGGCCGCGCGACTGCTTGCGCCCGCGGGCGATCAGGTCGGTCAGCTTGCCGCGCTCGGCGGGCGGGATGGCGATGGCGAAGCGGTCGTCGTCGGGGTCGGCGCTGGCCACCTGGCCGCGCAGCTCGATCTCGTCGCCGGGGACGCCGGCGCCGGGGACGAGCAGGCGCACGGTCATGGGCAGGCCGGGCCGGAAGCCGTCGGGCAGGACGGAGCGGACCTCGAGCGGCGCGTCGCCGGCGCCCCACTGGTCGGCCAGGTCGCGCAGGCTCCAGTACTTGATCTCGACGCCGTGGATGTGGCGCAGCCGGTAGTAGGTGCGGTGCAGCTCGCGCTGGCCCCAGTGCGGCGCGGCCTCGGCCATGTAGTCGTTCGAGGCCCACAGCGAGAAGCCCAGTCCGGCGGCGAACAGGCCGATGAGGCCGGCGACGCGGATGCGCCGCCAGGGCAAGGCGAAGACGACCAGCGCGACGGCGGCGGCCAGGCCGAAGCCGAGGATGGGCCCCGACACGTCGATGTACCAGGGGTCGCCGCTCGGCCACGGCCGGTTGTAGCTGTACATGAAGAGATCGATGATCTGGCCGGGCTTGCCCAGGAGGTCGCGGGTGACCAGGAGGGACAGGGCGGCGCCGAGGAGCGCGAACAGCCCGATCCGTCCGCCGCGCCCCGACAGCACGTCGTCCAGCCAGAACGCGACCAGCACGGCAAGCGCCGGCATCACCGGCAGGATGTAGTGGCGGAACTTTGTAGCCGACAGCGCGAAGAGCGCCATCGCCAGCACGGCCCAGATGCCGACCAGGAGTCGAACGCGTCCCGCCGCGCCGGTCGAGTCGTGGCGCGCCGCGAGGGTCGCCACCAGTGCCGCCGGTACCAGCATGATCCATGGCCACATGCCGACGCCGAGCACGGACGAGTAATAGTCGAAGGTGCCGTCGCTGCCGAGCTCGGGCTTCGAGACGCGGTCCAGCATGTGGAAGAACACGTACTCCTTGACGTAGGCGCGACCGTCCACGAAGTACATGCCCAGGTGCCAGGGCAGGGCGACGAGCGCTGTGACGAGGACGCCGCGCGGAATCTCGAGCCGGGTCAGCAGGCGCCAGCGGCCGGTGAGCACGACATAGAAGAGGCAGATGGCGCCGGCCAGGCCGATGCCGGGCGGGCCCTTGGCGAGCACGCTCACGCCGATGAGGAAGTAGAACCAGTACATCCACACCCGGCCGCGCGTGAGCGGGCGGGAAAGGAAGCTCCAGATGGTGAAGCCGGCGAGCAGCAGCACCATGCCGCCGCACAGCAGCAGGCCCGGCTGCCACACGCGCAGACCGGGGGCCAGCCTGGGGCCGATGGCGAAGTAGTGGGCGTAGTAGGCGGCCTGCGACAGGATGAACAGCGACAGGCAAGCGACGAAGACGTGGTGGGCGTCGACCCGCAGCCGGCCGCGACGCCAGAACGGCTCCAGTGGCTCCTCACCGCGGTGCACGGCCATGGCGAAGCAGGCCATGGCGCCCATCAGCGTGGCGCAGAGCGGCATGTCGGGGATGGCCTGGCGGGCGACCAGGCAGTAGAGCGGGCTGGTGGCGATGATGCCGAAGGCCAGCCAGGCCACACGGCGGCCGGCCAGGCGGGCCAGCATCCACCAGGTCATCACCAGGCCGAGGGCTCCGAACAGCGCGAACGGCAGCCGCACGGCGAACACGACCAGGTCCGAGGCGACCAGCTCGCCGGAGTAGCCGCCGTCGCGCGCCACGCCGAAGGCGTCCATGCCCGCGCCCATCAGCCAGGGGGTGAGCACCGGCTTGGAGCGGAAGGACTCGTTCTGCCAGTGGAGGTGGACCCAGTCGTCGTCCTGCAGCATCCGGCGCGCCACCTCGCCGTAGTGCGTCTCCCACGGATCGATGAGCTGGTGCGCCCACAGCCCGGTGAGCAGGATCGCCAGGCTGACGAGCGCGACCACGACGAGCTCGTGCCGCTGGAACAGCTGGCGGGCCCGCGACACCGGGCGAGCTCAGTCCGAGCCGCGCAGGGACGCCTTGACGAAGTTCCAGCGCGACGAGGCCAGCTGGCGGACCAGCTGCCACGAGCCGCCGGCCTTGCGCTCGCCGAGGCTTTCGCTGCGGAACATGTCGCGGGCGCGGGGGCGCTGCAGCTTGCCGCTGGAGGTCTTGGGCAGGCTGCCCGGCGGCAGGAGCAAGACCTCGTCGACGCGCAGGGCCAGGCCCTCGAGGACGCGGGCGCGGACTGCCCGGGCCAGATGGGCGTGCTCCGGCTCGGGGAGCTTTGTCTCGGCGGCGACGACGACGCGCTCGCGGCCCAGCTCTGGATCGTCCAGGCCGAAGGCGATCACGTTGCCGGTGCGCACGCCCTCGACCTGCGAGGCCTGCCACTCGATGTCGGCCGGGTAGTAGTTGCGGCCGTCGGCGATGATGAGGTCCTTGACCCGCCCGCACACGTACAGGTCGCCCCCGGCGAGGTAGCCCAGGTCGCCGGTGTGCAGCCAGCCGCCGGCCAGCGCCGCGTCGGTCGCCTCCGCGTCGTCGAAGTAGCCCTTCATGACCGAGGGGCCGCGCACGAGGATCTGGCCCACGCGCCGCTCCGGCAGCGCCTCGCCGTCCTCGCCGGCGATCACGAGATCGTGCAGCGGGAACGGCTTGCCGCAGTTGACCACCAGCAGATCGCGGCCGCCGTCGCCGCCCTCGGCCGCAGGGGTCGCCTCGCCGGCGGCCAGCGCGTCGGTGTCGACCCGGTCGGCGGTGAGATCATCGCGCAGTCCGGCGAAGGTGATGGCCAGCGAGTGCTCCGCCATCCCGTAGCAGGGCAGCAGCGCCGTCCGCTTGAAGCCCTGCGCGGCGAAGCGATCGGCGAAGCCGCGCAGCGTGCGGTACTGGATCGGCTCGGCGCCGCACCCGGCCACCTCCACCGACGAGAGATCGACGCCGTCCAGCTCGTCGTCGCGCACGCGCGCCGTTGTCAGCCCGTAGGCGAAGTTGGGCGCGAAGGTGATCGTCGCCCGCAGCTCGGACAGCTGGCGCAGCCACACCGACGGCCGCTTGAGGAACATCAGCGGCGACAGGAAGCGGATCCGGCTGGCCCCGCAGTAGATCGGCGTGAACACGAAGCCGATGAGGCCCATGTCGTGATAGAGCGGCAGCCAGCTGACGGCGGAGGAGCTGGCGTCGAGGCGGAGCCCGCGCTCGCCGCCGATGGCCTCGATGTTGTGGCCCAGGTTGCGATGGGTCAGCATCACGCCCTTGGGCCGCGACGTGCTGCCCGACGTGAACTGGAGAAACGCCACGTCGTCCGGGCCGATGTCAACAGGCCGCGGCGCGGCGTCCTCCGGCACGATCGACGCGAACTTGCGGAACACCTCGATCGCCTTGAGGCCCGGCGCGCCGGTCATGAGCTTGCCGAGCACCGGGCGCACCCGCGCGTCGGTCAGCACCAGCGAGCAGCCGGCCCGGCGCAGGATGTGGGTCGTGTTCTCGAGGTACGCGTCGAGCTGGCCCAGCGCCATGGGCGGGTAGACCGGCACCGGGATGGCCCCGGCCACCATGGTCCCGTAGATCGCGTCCACGAACTCGCTCGAGTCGGGCAGGATCAGGCCGACCCGGTCTCCCTTGGCGACGCCGCGCTCTTGCAGCGCGGCGGCCACGCGGCGGGCGCGCCGGTGCAGCGCGGCGAAGGAGACGAACTCCGGCTCGGCGCCCTCGCGCGTGCAGTGGTCGTAGCCCTGCTCGGTGTCGCCCGCCCGCGCGGCCAGCGAGTCCACCAGGGTCGCATGCCGAGTCGCCGTCACGACAGTCACGCCACCTGGCGCGCGAGCGCGCCTGCCACGGCGCGAGCCACGTCGCCCACGGTGCGGACATCTTGTAGCAGCTCGATCGAGAGGGTCACGCGGTAGTGGTCCTCGAGCGTGGCCACCATCTCGAAGCTCTGCAGCGAGTCGAGCGCGAGATCGTCAACCAGGCGCGTGTCGCCGGTGACCGGTGCGTCGGGGGGCGGCTCCAGCGTGGCCATCAGATGGCGCGCGATGACGGTCGTGATGTCGTTCTCGGTCATGGAGTGGCGCATAGCTTGACCCGGCTCGCCGCCGCATTCCACCCGCCGGGACGCCAAGCTCGTGCCGCACCCGAGCCGCGGTGGCGGTGCTAATGTCGTGGCGTGCCGCGCTTTCCCAGCCTGTCGGCGCCGAGCCGGGTGCTGCCGGGATCGATCCTCGACGGGCTCAAGCGGCGCGCGGCCGTGTTCGCGGGCCCGGTGATTCCGCTCCACATCGGCGACACGCACCTGGCGCCGCCGGAGCGCAGCCGCCTGGGCGCGCTCGGCTTCTCGGTCGGCGGCGATCCGGATCTCTATCGATACTCGCCGCCGCCGGGCAAGCAGCGCCTGCTCGAGGCGCTGGTGGAGAAGCTGCACCACCAGAACCGGCTCGCCTTCGCCGGCCCCGACCACGTCCAGGTCACCGTCGGCGCCACCCATGCGCTGGCGTGCGCCATCCGCGCGCTGCTCGATCCCGGCGATCAGATCATCTTGCCGTCGCCGTGCTGGGCCGCACATCCGCGGCGTGGCGCTCGCCGCCGGCGTGCGCCCGGTGGAGGCGCCGTTCTCGCACATGCTGCTGCGCCGGCCGGGCGCCGACCCGGAGGAGCTGCTCGAGGAGTTCATCACGCCGGAGACCGGGGCGATCTACATCAGCACGCCGAACAACCCGGACGGCAAGGTGCTGACCCGCGCCGAGCTGGACGCCGTGGCCCGCGTGGCCAGTCGCCACGACCTGTGGGTGCTGAGCGACGAGGTGTACGAGGAGGTCCTGCACGACGGCCGCGAGCACATCAGCATCGCCAGCCTGCCGGGCATGGCCGAGCGCACCGTGACGGTGTTCTCCTTCTCCAAGAGCTACGGCCAGGCCGGGCTGCGGGTCGGCTACGCGGTCGGTCCGCGGGCCGCCATGGACGCCCTGCGCAAGATGTCGCACCACACTGTCTATTGCGTGCCGCGCGCCATGCAGCGCGCCGCGCTCCTCGCGCTGCAGACCGGGGCCGAGTTTCTGGCCGACACGCGCGCGCTGTACCAGTCGGTGCGCGACGCCGTGCACGCGCGCCTGGCAGACCTGTGCCTGCGGCCGCAGGGCTCGACCTACCTCTTCCTCGACCTGGGTCGCTTCCGCCGCGACGGTGAGCCCGACGCGCTCGGCGCGCTCGAGCGCATGGCCGACGCCGGCGTGCTGCTCGCCCCGGGCGCCGCGTTCGGCCACCACTACGGCGACTGGGCGCGGCTCTGCTTCACCTCTGTCGATCGGCCTGCGCTCGACGAGGCGATCGACCGCATCCTCGCGGTGCTGGAGTCGTGCTCAACGGCAGCGGTCAGCGCCTGCACCTGCGCGACCAGTGGCCGAAGGACCGTGACCAGGGCTCGGACACACTCGCCCTTGGCTTCGGCCTCGAGCTCACCGGTGACCCCGACGGGAGCCGCACGCAGCCTGCTCAGCAACTCGGCCGCGCTGCGTCGCCCGCAGTAGCTGTGGCGGGCCAGGAAGGCGGCCATGCGCTTCTCGCCGAGGGAGGCTGCCGCCGACGGAGTCGGATAGCGGTCGAGGAAGTCGAGCGCGATGGGGGAGTCGATGTCGGCGAAGATGGCGGCCGAGCCGGGCCAGAACTGCTCGAGCAAACAGCGGAGCTGGTTGGCGAGCGCGACACGCTGACCGACCAGGTCGTCACGCAGCCGGACCAGGCCGCGCAGCGCCTTCGTCTCGTCGGACAACGGCGTGAGCACGCGGAAGCGATGACCGTCGGTGCGCAGTACGTCGGCCAGCAGGTACGCGTCGCCCAGATCGGTCTTGCACTGGGCTGCTGAGCGCCGCGCTTCTCCGCCGGATCTTCACCCGCGCCCTCGCCCGGGTGGAGCCGGCCGGCCCGACCGCGCGCGCCCTCGGCGAGCTCGACCTGGCCGACTCGGTGGTGCTGCTCGCCACCGGCAAGGCGTCGCTCGGCATGACCGCGGGTGCCGAGACGGCGCTGGGCCGGCGCATCGTCGAGCGCGTCGTCGTGGCGCCGGCAGGGCATCCACCGGCGCCGGCGCGTGCTTGTCGGCTCGCACCCGGTGCCGGACGCGCGCTCCGAGGCGGCCGGACGCGCGCTCCTGGCAGCGGCGGCCGCCGCGCGCCCCGACCAGGACGTCGTCGCGCTGATCTCGGGCGGCGGATCGGCGCTGAGCGCGGTGCCGGCCGACGGCCTGGACCTGGCCGACAAGGCCGACGCCGTCGCGCGCCTGATGGCGGCCGGCGCGCCGATCGGCGACCTCAACTGCGTGCGCCGCCACCTGTCGGCGCTCAAGGGCGGCCGCCTGGCCATGGCCAGCGCGGCCCGGGTGACGACCCTGGTGATCTCCGACGTCGTCGGCGACGCGCTGCACGAGGTGGCCAGCGGCCCGACGGTGCCGGATCCGACCGGCTTCGCCGACGCGTGCGCGGTGGTCGAGCGCTGGACCGGATGGGACGCGCTGCCGCTGCCGGCCGCGCGCCGGCTCGAGGCGGGCCGGCGCGGTCAGCTGGGCGAGCGGCTGACGGCGCCGCGGCCGCGCGACCGCGCGCTGCTCCTGCTCGGGCTGTCGGCGCTGGTCGAGGCCGCGGCCGACGAGGCGCGCCGCGAGTCGCCGGTGGTCGACCTGGTGGCCGAGCGGCTCGAGGGCCCTGTCGAGGCGGTGGCCGAGATGCTGGCCGCGCGAATGTTCGCGAGGCCGCGCCGCGGACGGCTGATCGCGGCCGGCGGCGAGCCGACGGTGACCGTGCCGCCGGGCGCCGGCCGGAGCGGGCGCGCGCATCACCTCGCGCTGCTCATGGCCCGCGCGCTCGACGCCGGCGGCGCGCCCGGCGACGCCGTCCTGGTGGCCGGCTCCGACGGCGCCGACGGAGCCAGCGGCGCGGCCGGCGCGGTGGTGGAGCGCGACACCTGGCGCCGCATCCGGTCCGCGGGGCTCGACCCGGACGCGCACCTGGCCCGCTGCGACGCCGCCGCCGCGCTGGCCGCGGCCGGCGCGCAGATCACGACCGGACCGACCGGCGTGAATCACGCCGATCTGGTCCTGGCCGTCTGCGCCCCGGCCTGATCGCGGCCGGGCTCGAGCTCGCCGATCAGGTGCTGCCGCGTCCGCTCATCCCGCCCGGCGTTGCCTTGAGCGGCACCGGCTGCTTGCGCTCGCCGGCCACGCGCCGGCGGCTCGGCTCGAGCAGCATGGCCAGCTCGTCGGCGTGCTCCTCCTCCTTGGCCAGCAGCTCCTCCATCATGCGGCGGGTGGTCGGGTCGTCGTTGCCCAGCCAGCGGATGATCTCGGAGTAGGTCGCGATGGCGACGCGCTCGGCGGCCAGGTCCTCGCGGATCATCTCCTCGAGGTCCTCGCACTCGCGGTACTCGGCGTGGGCGCGCGTGTGCAGGCCCTCCGGGTTCAGGTTCGGGTTGCCGCCCAGCTGTGCGATGCGGCGGGCCACCAGGTCGGCGTGCTGCTGCTCCTCGGTGGCGTGCTGCAGGAACTCGTTGGCCACGGCGTCGCCGTGCACGCCGGGCGCCATGAAGTAGTGGTTCTTGTAGCGCAGGACGCAGACGGTCTCGGTGGCCAGCACCTCGTTGAGAACTTGAATCACCTGGGCGCGATCGGCCTTGTACGCCTCGGTGACCGCGCCCTCATCCATCTTCTCGCGGGCGCGACGGCGGATGGTCTCCATGTCGGCGCGGAATGGTTCTCTCATGAGTCCTCCTTTGCCCTCGAGAAGGTTCACGAACCGTGCCGCCACCTGTCGGGCCGCGAAGTTGCCCGGGCACGCGGTTCAGGCGGGTCATGCTGCCTCACTGAGTCGGCCCGGCAGCCTCGCCCGTGCGGGATCGCATGGCCGTGGTAGAAGGCCTCGTGCCCGAAACCTGGACGCCGCTCCGGCTCCTGGACTGGACCACGCGCCGGTTCGAGACCGCGGGCATCGACAGCCCGCGGCTCGCGGCCCAGGTGCTGCTGGCCCACGCGCTGAGCTGCGATCGGGTCGGCCTCTACATCGAGTTCGACAAGCCGCTGGGCGCCGAGGAGCTGGCGCGCTACCGCGAGCTCGTGCGCCGGCGTCTGGCCGGCGAGCCGGTCGCGTACCTGGTCGGGACCCAGGAGTTCTGGTCGATCTCGCTGGCGGTCGACCCGCGCGTGCTGATCCCGCGCCGCGACACCGAGGCGGTGATGGAGGCGGTGCTGGAGCAGGTGAGCGACCGCGCGGCGCCGCTGCGCATCGCCGATGTCGGCACCGGCTCCGGCGCGCTGGCCCTGGCGCTGGCCCGCGAGCTGCCGGCCGCTCGGGTCGTGGCCACCGATCTCTCTGACGGTGCGCTGGCGGTGGCGTCGGCCAACGCGACCCGGCTCGAGCTCGCCGACCGCATCGAGCTGCGCCACGGCGACCTGCTCGCGCCGCTGGCCGATGACATGTTCGACGTCCTGGTCGCCAATCTTCCGTACGTGCCGAGCCGCGACATCGAAGGTCTCGCCGCAGAGGTGAAGCAGGAGCCGCGCGCGGCGCTCGACGGCGGGCCGGACGGGCTCGACCTGATCCGGCGCCTGGCCGGAGGCGTCGCGCGCCAGCTCACCCCGGGCGGGCTGGTCGCGCTCGAGCACGGCTTCGACCAGGGCACGGCCGTGCGCGAGATCCTGAACGGCGCTCCTGGACCCTTCGAGCCGGCCCGGACGCGCCTGGATCTGGCCGGACATCCTCGGGTAACGACCGCCCGCAGGCCCGCCGCCGCATGAAGGTCTCGTTTCACTCTCGACACTTGCAACGCACTTGGGCAGCTCCCGCCATTGATCGCGGCCCGGGGATGCCCTATGCCGTGGACTGACCATGGGTCGAAGCGAGAGCGCGTTACGCGCTGAAGCGCCGGGCTCCTCCGCCGTCCCGCATCCGCACGCGCGGGTCCGCACGCCGCGCGAGATGGCGGCGCTGACCCTGGGGGCCCTCGGAGTCGTGTTCGGCGACATCGGCACCTCGCCGCTCTACGCCATCCGCGAGTGCGTCTACGGGCCGCACGCGGTGCCGCCCACGCCAGAGAACGTTTACGGCGTGCTTTCTCTGGTGTCCTGGTCGCTCATCCTGGTGGTGGCCCTCAAGTACGTGGTGTTCGTGCTGCGCGCCGACAACCAGGGCGAGGGCGGCGTGCTGGCGCTGTTCGCCATGCTGACGCCGTCGCAGGGCAAGTCGGGTCGCCAGATCGCGGCGCTGCTCATGCTGGGCCTTTTCGGCGCCGGCCTGCTCTACGGCGACGGCGTCATCACGCCGGTCATCTCGGTGCTGGGCGCCATGGAGGGGCTCAGCGTTCGCATTCCGGCCTTCCAGCCGGCCATCGTTCCGATCACGGTCGGCATCCTGGTGCTGCTGTTCCTGGTCCAGCGCCACGGCACCGGCCGCATCGGGCGGGCCTTCGGCGTCGTCATGGTGGTCTGGTTCGCCACCCTGGCGGTGACCGGCACGCGCGCCATCATCGGCCATCCGGAGGTGCTCCAGGCGATCAGCCCCATCTGGGGCGTGCGCTTCTTTCTCCACCACGGCTGGCACGCGTTCTTCCTGATGGGCGCCGTGTTCCTGGCGGTGACCGGCAGCGAGGCCCTCTACGCCGACATGGGCCACTTCGGCCGCTCGGCCATCCGCATCGGCTGGTTCGGCTTCGTGATGCCGGCGCTCCTGCTCAACTACTACGGCCAGGGCGCCATCCTCGTCACCAACCCGAGCGCCGCGGAGAATCCGTTCTACGCCCTGACCCCCGGCTGGACGGTCTACCCGATGATCGGTCTGGCCACGGCGGCAGCGATCGTGGCGTCGCAGGCCCTCATCTCGGGGCTCTTCTCCATCACGCGTCAGGCCATGCAGCTGGGCTACTGGCCGCGCCTGCGCATCATGCACACCTCGGCCCACGAGGAGGGGCAGATCTACATCCCGGAGATCAACTACCTCATGATGATCGCCTGCGTGGGCCTGACGATCGGATTCGGCAGCTCTTCGGCGATCGTCTCGGCGTACGGCATCGCGGTGACCGGGACCATGATCATCACCTCGCTGCTGTTCTGGGTGGTGTCGCGGCGGCTGATGGGCTGGAGCACACTGGCCGCCACGGCGCTGGTGGCGGTGTTCCTGACCGTCGAGGTCTCCTTCTTCGCCGCCAACGCGATCAAGATTGCCGCCGGCGGCTGGTTCCCGCTGGTCGTCGGCGGGATGGTGTTCGCCGTCATGACGACGTGGCGGCGCGGGCGGGCCTATCTGGCCCACAAGATCACCACCGACTCGCTCCCGATCGAGATGTTCCTGTCGGAGGTCGAGAGCAACAAGCCGCACCGCGTGCGCGGCACGGCGGTGTTCATGACCTCGAGCGCCACCGGCACTCCGTCGGTGCTGCTGCACTACTTCAAGCACAGCAAGGTGCTGCACGAGCAGGTCGTGCTGTTCACCGTGCTGCCGGCGCGCGTGCCCAAGATCAAGCCCCAGGACATGGTCAAGGTGGGGGAGATGGGGCAGGGCTTCTGGCAGGTGACCGCGCGCATCGGCTTCATGCAGGATCCGGAGGTGCCGGCCATCCTGCGCCAGGCGCGCAAGGAGGGGGCCGACATCGACCTCAACGACGTGAGCTACTACCTGGGTCGCGAGACGCTCTTGACCGGACGAGGCGCGCCGATGGCGCGCTGGCGCAAGGTGCTGTTCGCCTTCCTGTCGCGCAACGCGCGCCCGGCCACGCAGTTCTTCCACCTGCCGCCCAACCGGGTCGTCGAGCTGGGGGCCCAGATCGAGCTCTGACCCGCGCGCTGTCCCTTTGACCTCGGGGCCGCGACGATGGTAGGCACGGACTCTTGATAGAAGCGCCGAAGACATCGCCGGGCGGGGACGGAGCGGGGCCGGCGGGTGGTCGGGCAAGCGAAGCGGCTCGCGCCGGGCGCGGCGTGATCTACATCGCCTTCGCCAAGTTCTACTTCATGGCGGCGGGCCTGATCCTCGAGCTGGTCCTGCGCGGCGTGCTCGGCACGACCACGTACGGCGCCTACGGCGTCGTCAACTCGCTGGTGTCGCCGTTCAACAACGTGCTGGTGACCGGCACGATCCAGGCGGTGTCGCGCTTCTCGTCGCAGCGCCCCGAGGCGGCGGCCGCGGTGCAGCGCGCCGGCCTGCGCATGCACCTCTACATCGGCCTGGTGCTGGCCGTCGTCTTCGCCGCGATGGCTCCGGTCACCGCGCACCTGTTCCACGACGCGGCCAAGACCGGCCCGATCATGCTGGCCGCCGCGATCATCGGCGCCTACTCGTTCTACTCGGTCTTCGTCGGCACCGCGAACGGACGCCGCGAGTTCCACAAGCAGGCCGGGCTCGACATCGGCGCGGCCACCACGCGGTTGCTCTGCATCGTCGGGCTCACCGTCGCCGGCTTCGGCCTCTACGGCGCCATCGGCGGCTGGGCCACGGCGGCCATCATCATGCTGCTCGTGTCGACGGTCGTGGTCGGCATGCCGGGGCGCGGCGGGGTCGCCGGCCAGCCGGTGCAGGAGCTGCGGCCGATGGTCGGCTTCTTCATCGGCGTGTCGGTCTACCTGGTCCTGCTCAACTTCATCATGGTGGCCGACCAGCTCCTGCTCAAGCGACTGGCGGCCGAGTGGTTCGCGGCCCACGGCGACGAGGCGCTGTCCGCGCTGCGGCCGAACGCGCCGGCCTGGCTCATGGCCCGGCTGGGCGAGATCGACCCGGCCCACGCCGCCGACGGCCAGGTCGGCTACTACCGCGCCGTGCAGACCCTGGCCCGCATCTCGTACCAGGCGATCATCGCGGCCACGTTCGTCATCTTCCCGCTGGTCTCGCGCAGCACGTTCCAGAACGACCGCGGCGCGACGACGGCGTACATCCAGACGACGGTGCGCTACTCGCTCATCTTCGCCAGCGCGATCGCCATCGTGATGGCGTCCAACCCGGTGGCCATCCTGGACGTGCCGTTCCAGGCCGACGACGCCGCCTTCGGCGCGCCCGCGCTCGTCGCCCTCGCGCTGGGCAACGTTGCCTTCTCGCTGTTCGCCATCGCCGGCACCATCCTGAACGGGGCCGGCATGACAAAGCAGGCGATCGTGATCGCGCTGGTCACGCTGATCGCCGCGGCCGCGGCGAACTGGTTCATCATCCCGATGTTCACGCCCGGTCCCTCGCTGCTGCTGGCGTGCAGCGCGGCGACCTCCGGCGCCATGGTGCTGGGCGCCGCGGCCGGCGCCATCGTGCTGCGGCGCGAGCTGGGCGCGTTCCTGCCGCTGGCCAGCCTGGTGCGCGTGGCGATCGCGGGCGTGGCCGCCGCGGCGGTCGGCCGCCTGATCCCGTCCGCCGGGCTCGTCCTTGTGGTGGTGGAGGCGGCGGTCGTCGGCCTTGTCTTCCTCGTCGCGCTGGTGCTGACGCGCGAGCTGGGCCGCGCCGACCTGGCGGCGCTGAGCCGCATGGTGCGCAGAAGGGGAGGAGGCGCGGCCTGAGCCTGTCCGGGGGGAGGGGACGGAGGGGGCCGGTGGCGGCCCTGGCGGCGCTGGGTCTCGCGCTCGCCTGCGGCGGCTCGTCACAGCGCTCGGCCGACCTGGTGCGCGATGTGCGCGCCTACGGCAACGGGCTGCGCTGGCGCGACTTCCCGGCCGCCGCCATGCACGTGGCCCCGGCCAGGCGTCCCGACTTCCTCGAGCGACGCGAGACCCTGGACGAGGACCTGCGCATCGCCGACTGGGACATGACCCGCCTGGAGTACGACGACACCCGCTACCGGGCCGAGGTCCAGATCGAGTACACGTGGCTGCTCGACTCCCGCGGCCTGGTCCACAAGACGGTCAGCCGCCAGTGGTGGAGCCGTCACGGCGACGTGTGGCTGCTCGACCGGGAGGTGCGTGTGCGCGGGGAGCCGATGCCCGGTCTGGCCGAGCGCAAGAAGCGACGGCAACGCGGCGGCAATACAATGAATGACGGTCCTGAGGCGAAATGAGATCGGGACCGCGCGGGGGCCGTGGCGCGCGGGGCATCCAGGCTAGAATAGGCCGGTCTTGGCCCAAGCCGACTTCGTTCAGCGCGGCCGTCAGCTCTGCGCGCAGGCGCAGTACCAGGAGGCGGTGAAAGTCTGTCGGCTGGGCTTGCTGGCTCACCCGACGGAGGTGGAGGGTCGCCTGATCCTCGGCGAGGCGCTCCTCGCGCTGAGCCGCTACGACGAGGTGCTGGCCGAGATGCGGGTGGCGCTCGAGCTGGACAGCGACAACCCGCGCGCGCTCGGGCTCAAGGGCGCGTCGCTGCTGCGCAAAGGCGACGTGCTGCAGGCGTGCGACGTGCTCGCCCGCGCGGTCACCGCCACGCCCGGCGACACCACGCTGCGCCAGCTCTACACCGAGGCGCGCACCCTGCGCGAGGGCATGATGCAGCCGTCCGGATACGGCTCGGGAGCGAGCTACCGGCCCGTCCCGAGCGACTCGAGGAGCCGGTCCGGGCTTCTGCCCGAGGGCGGCGCCACAGGCGATCAGTCCGGCACCATCGAGATCGACCCCGACATGGAGGGAGTGGAGCTGGTGTCCGGCTCGATTCGTACCCCACCGCGCGGCAACGACCAGTCCGAGCCATCGATCGAGCTGTCGGCCGCCGACATCCTGCCGGGCGGGATCCCGACCGGCTTCGAGGTGATCGACGGGCCATTCGCGCCCCGGCCGTCGGCCCGCATCCCGCCGCTGGAGGCGCCGGTGGACCGGCAGCTGACCGGGCCGAGCCCGAGGCTGTCGCGCCCGGCCGGTTACCCGCCCGGAGGACCCGGCGCGGGGCCGTACTACTCGGCTCCTGCGGCCGCTCCGTCGGGGCGCCGGATGTCGGGCCACGAGCCGCCCATCACGTCGGCCCAGCACGCGTCGATCGACGAGATGTTTCCCGAGGAGGAGCGCGGCGTCTCGCGGATGGATCTCAACCGCCTCGAGCGTCCGCCCGGTCCGCAGGGCCTCGAGCGTCCGCCCGGAATGCACGGCGGCCCCGCCCCGTACGGCAACGGCGCCGGCGGCCCTCCAGGGGTGGGTCATCCGGGCATGCCTGCACCGGGCCATCCGGGCATGCCTGCACCGGGCCATCCGGGCGTGGGCCAGCCAGGGCATCCGGGCATGGGCCAGCCAGGCTATCCAGGACAGCCGGGCTATCCAGGACAGCCGGGCATGGGCCAGCCAGGCTATCCAGGACAGCCGGGCATGGGCCAGCCAGGCTATCCAGGACAGCCGGGCATGGGCCAGCCAGGGCATGCGGGCATGGGCCATCCGGGACAGCCGGGCATGGGCCAGCCAGGCTATCCAGGACAGCCGGGCATGGGCCAGCCGGGCCACCCCGGCATGCGAGGGGGCGCTCCCGGACCCGGCCTGCCGGGGTACGGCGGGCCGCCTGCAGGGGCAGCGTACGGCCCCGGGCCGCAGGGCTCGCAGCCCGCTCCGGCCGTCGGTCGCACCGGGCAATCCAAGGCGTCGTCTGCCCGCAACACCGCCTCGCGCTCCGGCTTCCGGTCGCGCACCGACGACATGCGCATGATCCGCCAGGGCCTCGGCCTGCCGCCGGACGGCACCGTGGCCGGCGCGCCGTATCCCCAGCCGCCGCCCGGGCAGGGCGGACCGCCCCCGCAGGCGCCGTGGCCCGGCGGCTCGCCTCCCGGCATGGCCCCGCAGCCCGGCTGGCAGCCGGCGTTCGACCCGCGCCAGGCGCACAACGTCCCGCCGCGGCCGTGGGGACCGCAGCCGCAGCGCGGCGGCATCAGTCGGCCGATCCTGTCGCGCGCCGGCCTGGCCAGCCTCCCGATCGTCGTCTACGCCGGGGTCGGCGTGGTGGTCATCGCCATCGCCGTCCTGATCGGCTTGAAGGTGCGCGGCGTGCGGCTCGACGGACAGATCGAGGCGGCCCGCGTCGCGGCCGACAAGTCGGCGTCAACCGACACGTACGCCGGCTATCTCATGGCGCTCGACACCTACCGTCGCATCGCCGACGCGGACGACGACGACGAGAACCAGGCCGCGCACGCGGCCATGGCCGCGCGCATGGCGGCCGACGTCGGCGAAGGAATCGCCGAGGCCCGCCGGCTGGTCACCGGGCTCGACGAGGAGAACGACGTGCCGGACGCGCTGGCCGCGCGCGGCTTCCTCGCCGTGGCCGAGGACGACGCCCAGCGCGCCACCACCGCGGCCAACAGTCTGCGCCAGGTCGCGCCCGAGCACCCGGAGGCGCTGCACCTGGCCGGGCGCGCGGCGCTCATCTCGGATCGCGCGACCGACGCGGCCCAGCTCCTGCGCGCCGCACTGGAGAAGCGGCCGCGCCCGGCCATCGCGGTGGCGCTCGCGCGCGCGGAGGCGGCGCAGGGCCGCTTCAGCGAGGCCAACGCGGCGCTCGAGCGCGCGTTCAAGATGCGCCCGCGGCACGCATCGGCGACCATCTGGGCCGCGCGCATCGCGGTCTGGGGCAAGAACTTCCCGACCCGCGCGGGCGAGCCGGAGAACAGCCTCGACGCCATCATCCAGGAGGGCGCGCGGCCGCCGGCGCAGCAGACCCTGGGCGCGTCGCCGGGCCAGGCCGGCTGGGCGGCGCTGGCGCTGGCCGAGGTCAAGCTCGCGCGCGGCGACCGGGCCGGCGCGCAGCACGCCATCGGCACCGCGGCGTCGGCGCAGGCGCACGGCGGCTTCGCCTTCCGCTCGGCCCTGGCCGAGATGCTCGTCGAGCTGGGCGATCTGTCCGCGGCGCGAGCCCAGGTCGAGCTCGCGGTAAAGGAGTGGCCGCGGTCGGTCGTGACCCGCACGCTGGAGGCGCGCGTGGCGATGGCCGGCGGCGACCCGGGGGCGGCGCTGGCCGCGCTCGAGCAGGCCGGCGACCTCAGCCGCCACCCGGAGGCGATGGCGCTGCGCGGCCGCGCCCGCCTGGCCACCGGCTCGGCCGATCAGGCGGCCGCGGACCTCGACGCCGCGCTGGCCCTGCGCGCGGATCAGGAGGGCGCGATCCTGGCCCGCGCCGAGGTCGACCTGGCGCGCGGCGACGCGCGCATGGCGCGCAAGCGGCTCTCGCCGCTCTACGGCAACGGCTCCGGCGCGCCGGTCGACGTGGTGGCCGCGTACATCGCGTCGCTGCGCCAGAGCGGTGATCGCGCGGAGGCGCGCAAGGCGCTGGCCGACCTGGCGCAGCGCCGCCCGTCCGACGCGGACGACTGGCGCATCATGCTCGAGCAGGCGCGCCTGGCCCGGGCCGAGGGCGCCTTCAAGACCGCCACCGAGCGCTTCAACAAGGTGATCGCGGCGGCGCCGTTCGCGCTCGAGGCGCGCCTCGAGGCGGCCCAGCTGGCGCTCGACACCGGCGATCTGCGCGGCGCGCGGACCCAGCTCGACGCGCTGGTCAACGAGGGCAGCCAGTCCGGACCGCTGCTGGTCGACGCGGCGCAGCTCCACACTCTCAGCGGCGACCACAAGGGCGCCGGCGACGCTGCTCGACCGGGCCGGCAAGCTGCCCTCGCCGAGCTGGAAGGTGGCGCGCGAGCGCGGCCGGCTGCTCATGCGCGAGCGCCGGCCGGAGCAGGCGGTGGCGGAGCTCGAGCGAGCCAAGAGCCTGGCCCTGGAGGACGACGAGACCCGCATCCTGCTGATGGAGGCGTACCTCCAGAGCAAGAACCGCAAGGCGGCGGCGCGCGAGCTGGTCCAGCTGACCAAGACGTTCCGCGGCACGCCGGTCCTGGCCCTGGCCCGCGGCCTCGAGGCGCTCACCCGCGAGCAGTGGGGCGACGCGGCCGAGGAGCTGGCCCGCGCCCACTCCATGGTGGTGGACGACGGCGAGTCGCCGCGCGCGCTGGGTCGCGCAGCCTACTGGGCCGGCCGCGCGCAGTACCTGGACGACAAGGAGAGCCGCGCCATCGACTGGCTCGAGAAGGCCATCGAGCACGACCCCAGCCTGGGCGACGCGCACTACCTGCTCGGTCAGATCGCGTTCGAGTCGCGCAAGCCGGACCGTCATGGTCAAGCGCTTCGAGAAGGCGGTCGCGCTCGATCCGGGCGGCAACCCGTCGGCCTGGTTCTTCCTCGGCGAGAACTACATGAGCCGCCGGCGCGACGACCAGGCCCGCCAGGCCCTGCAGACCTACCTCGACCGCTGGCCCGAGGGGGACTTCGCGGCCGACGCGCGCGACCTCCTGACCAAGCTGCGATAGACCGCTCTGGTCGGCCGCGGGCGCTGCGGTCAGCCGAAGATCTGGTCGCGGTACAGGATGAGGCCGGTGCTGAGCACGGCCACCAGGAAGACAAGGATCAGCACGGCCACCACCAGGCGCGTGTCGCGCGTGTCGTGTACGCCGGTGCGATCCGGCTCGAGCATCTGCTGCAGCGACTCGATCTCCTCCTCGGCCGGCATCGACATGGGCGGCGGCGGGGTCGGGCGCGGCGGCTGGCGGATGCTCGAGCGCACCGCCGGGACCGGCGGCGGCGGGGCAGGTGCGGGCGCCTGGGCCGGCTCGGCCGCGAAGCCGAAGTCGGCCGCCCAGCCGGAGGTGTCGACGAACGAGCTCGGGTCCAGGCTGGACTGTCCCTCGGCTCCGCCAGGCTGCTCGCCCTCGATGAGCGAGGTGACCTTGGCCATCTCCTCCTGGATGAGCACGTCGATGATCGAATCTTGGGGCGCCAGGCTGCGCCGGCGGGCCTGCTCGATCTGCACGTCGCGCACCAGCGAGGCCACGTCGCGCGCGGTGACCTTGAGGCGGCGGCTGAACAGGTACTGCGACAGCGCGTCGCCCAGGTCGGCCGCTTCCTGGTAGCGGTCGTCCGGATCGCGGGCCAGCGACTTGCGCACCAGCGCCTCGAGCTCCGGGTCGACGTCCGGGTTGAGCGCGGCCACCGACGGGATGCGCGCCTGCCGCACAAGCTCGACGGTCTGGTAGTCGGTGTCGCCGTAGAACAGGCGGCGCCCGGTGAACAGCTCCCACAGGAGGATGCCGATGGCGAAGATGTCGGCCCGGCGGTCCACCTCGCGCCCGCTGGCCGCCTCGGGCGAGAGGTAGGAGAACTTGCCCTTCACCACGCCCGGGTCGGTCGACTCGATCTGGCTGTTGGCCTTGGCCAGCCCGAAGTCGACCAGCTTCACCTCGCCCATCTTGGACAGGAGAATGTTGGGCGGGGAGATGTCGCGGTGGACGATGTGCAGCGGCTCGTTGGTCTCCGGGTTCTCGGCGTGGTGCGCGTACGACAGCGCCTTGCACGCCTCGACCATCACGTAGATCGCCTGGGGCAGCTCCACGCGGCGGCCGCGCTGCTTGAGCCGGTCGCTCAGCGCCTTCAGGTTGCAGCCGTCGACGAACTCCATGACCAGGAAGTAGGAGTTCTGGGTCTGCGCGATGTCGAAGACCTGGACGATGTTGGCGTGCTGCAGGAACAGCGACAGCTTCGCCTCGTCGAGGAACATGGCCACGAACTTCTTGTTCTTGGCCAGGTTCGGCAGGATGCGCTTGATGGCGACGTTCTTCTTGAAGCCCTGCAGCGACTCGGCGACGCCGCGAAACACCTCGGCCATGCCGCCCGAGTTAACGCGTTCCGTAATCGTGTAGCGATCGCCCATACGTCCAGGTCGCCGGCGCTGTCGTCCGACGGCTCAGAGATCACCGATGATACCAGAGGGAATCGCTAGTTAGCAAAGTGCGCGGCGACGCGCCACTCTCTCGCTCACCAGGCGTCTCACTCGTCCGGCTCGGCGTCCTCGCGCTCCTCCTTGCATCCGATGCAAAGCGTCGTGACCGGGCGGGCCTGGAGCCGCGCGAAGCCGATCGGCTCCTCGCAGTCCTCGCACTGGTCGATGCTCCCGGCCTTGAGCCGCTCGAGCGCCTCGTCGATCTTGCGGAGCAGGAACTTCTCGCGGTCGTGCAGGCGCAGCTCGGTACCGTACAGCCACTCCTCCACCGATTCGTCCATCGAGTCGCGGCCGATCCGGTCCCGGTCGCGGTCCATCGAGAAGTCGATGGCCTGCTGGGCGTTGCGAACGAGGCGCTCCCTCTCCGACAGAAGCACACGACGGAGCGCATCGATCTGGGCTTCGGTCAGCATGAGTACCGTGAAGAATAAGGACGCGGGATCCCGGTCGTCAAATCGCGGGACCCGATTCCGGGAGCGGGCGGTTCACGGGCGGAACGGGATTAGATCCGCCCGTCTGCCCGTTCGTTCGGACAGAGCCGTTCCGAGCCACCGGAGAGCCTCTTGACCGTCAGCCGTGATCGCTCCCCCGCCCACTCCCCCCCGCGGCAGAGCGAAAAGTCCGCCGCAGGGGCCGCCAGGGGCCCCCTGGCGCGCGAGACAATCTCCCGCGGGGCGCACCGGCCGCGGCCCCGCGGCACCGGCCAGCCCGGCGAGCCGCGCCTAGCCCCGCCTGAGCCCGCTGGCGCGCTGGCGGATCGCCGCCGCGCTCCTGACGCTGAGCACGGCATTCTTTGCGTACCGCGCCCGCGGCGAGCGGGCCGCGGCGCCGCCGGCCCCCGGCGCGGGCATCGGCGCCAGCGGCGCGGCGGCGAGCAGCCGGGCCGCGACCTTGCGCCAGCTGCGCATCCCCGGCCACCTGGTCGGGCTCGACGAGGACGCGATCCTGCGCGACCTCGAGCGCGCGCGCAGCGTGCAGCAAATCCAGGTGCTGTGCGAGCGGCTCGGCTTCGTCGGCACCGACCGCGCGCTCGACCTGCTGGGCAAGCTGGCCCACGACCGCCGCCCGGGCGTGGCGGAGGCGGCCATCGCCGCGGTCGGCCACATCGGCACCGACGACGCCACCTCGCTGCTCGTCCGCCTGCTCGACAAGACCAGCTCGCGCGTGCGCAACGCCGCCGTCGCCGCCCTGGGCCGCACCGGGCAGCCGCTGGCCAAGCAGCGGCTCATGCGAGCTGGCCGGCAGCCGCGGCGACGCCCAGCGCGTGGCCGCCATCGCCGCGCTCGGCGAGGTGGGCGGCGCCGACGTCATCGCGCTGTTCCGCTCCATGCCGGACCGCAGCCGCCCGGTCGTCAGCGCGATGGTGCAGCGCGGCGGCGGCCATGGGCACCGACGAGTCGGAGGCGTTCCTGCTCGAGCTGGCCCGCGACCAGAACATGCACGCCGACGTGCGCGCCGCCGCGCTGGCCTCGCTGCCGGCCAGCGGCGACGAGACCCGCCAGGCCATGCTGATGGAGGTGCTCGCCTCCGGCGACCCGGCCAGCGCCGCAGCCGCGGCCCAGGTGCTGGGCCACTCCGGCGCCGAGCAGGCGGTCCCGCTCCTGCTCGACGTGGCCCGCTCCGGCAACTACCAGGCGACCTACTCGGCGCTCTCGGCGCTGGGCGAGATCGGCACCCCGGACGCGGTGCGCGCGCTGGGCGAGCTCATGGCCCGCGGCCCGCAGCCGCTGGCCCAGCAGGCGGCCGCCGCGCTGGCCCAGTCCGAGACGCCCGAGGCGCGCGCGCTCCTGCTGGCGTCGGCGCGCTCGACCACCGGCGATCGCAGCGCCGCGCTGGCAGCCCTGACCGCGCTGGGCGGCGACGACGTCGAGCAGGTCCTGCTCGACGTGGCGCGCACCGGCGAGCTGCGCGATCGCCAGACCGCGCTGCAGTACCTGGCCCAGATCGGCCACCCGGACGCCGAACGCGATGATCCTCGAGATGGCCGGCACCGGCTCGCGCCAGCAGCGCCAGGCCTTCCTCTACCAGCTGACCCAGCTCGACGAGCCGGCCGCGCGCGACAAGCTGTGGACCATGGCGCGCGGCTCGAGCGGCTACAGCCAGCTGCAGGCGCTCGACGCGCTGGCCCAGGCCAACCCGAACGACCCGGAGCTGACCGCGATGCTGGTCGACCTGGTCAACAACGGGCGCAACGACGAGATGAGCACGGCGGCCTACTCGCTGGCCCGCGCCGGATCGCCGGAGGCGCGCGACGCGCTGATGGCCGCGCTGTCGGGCGGCGACACCCAGCGCGCCAGCGCCGCGGTCGGCGCGCTCGGACAGATGCTGGCCGATCCGGACCTGGCCGGCGCCGTGGCCCAGGCCGCGCGCAGCACCGATCCGCAGCTGCGCCAGGCCGCCCTCGGCCAGCTGGTCTACAACGGCCTGCCCGAGGGCATGAAGCTGGCCGAGGAGATGCTCAAGGGCGGCGACAGCGCGGCGGCCAGCCAGGCCATGCAGGTCCTGATGAGCAGCCAGACGCCGGACGCCCGGCGCCTGGTGCGCGAGGCGACCGGCCAGCAAGACGCGCAGGTGCGCGCCCTGGCCGCCTCGGCCCTGGCCGCCTCCACCGACGAGGCGTCGACCCAGTCGCTCATCGCGCTCAGCCGCGACAGCGAGGCGCAGGTGCGCAACGCGGCGCTCAACAGCCTGGGCCAGGTCGGCTCCGAGGCGGCCATGGGCGCGCTGCTCGACACGGCGCGCGCCGGCGAGACCGAGAGCCGCCAGGCGGCGATCAACGCGCTGGCCTACACCGACGACGGCCGGGCCTCGGCGCTCATCGCCGAGCTCATCAAGTCCGGCGACCCGGGACATCGCCACGACCGCGATCTCCGCGTCGCACGCCGGCGGCCGCGAGGTCGACCAGGCGCTGCTCGCGGCGCTGGGCAGCCAGCACGAGCAGGTCCGCAACGCGGCCGCCCATCCAGCTGCGCTCGCGCGGCAGCCGCCTGAGCGCCGAGGCTCAGCGCCAGGTCGAGGCGATCATCAACGGCCGCGGCGCCAGTAGCGCCGGCGGCGGTCAGCGCGAGGCCGCGAGCGTCAGCTCGCGGCCTTGTTCTCGAACACCAGCTCGGGGCGCTTGCGCGACTCGACGACGGAGCGGTCCACGACGCACTCCTTGACCCCGTCGAGCGACGGGATCTCGTACATCACGTCGAGCATCAGCTCCTCGAGGATGGCGCGCAGGCCGCGGGCGCCCGACTTGCGCCGGTAGGCCTCCTCGGCGATGGCGCGCAGCGCGTCCTGGGTGAAGCGCAGCTTGACGCTCTCCATCTCGAACAGCCGCTGGTACTGGCGGGCCAGCGCGTTCTTCGGCTTCCACAGCACCTCGGTCAGCGCGTCCTCGTCGAGCTGGTCGCACGACACGATGATCGGCAGGCGTCCCATGAACTCCGGGATCATGCCGAACTTGATCAGGTCCTCGTGCCGCACCATCGAGCGCAGCGCGTCCTTGTCGTCCTCGGCCGTCCCGATCGAGGCGCCGAAGCCGAGGCCGCGCTGGCCGGTCCGCCGCCGGACGATCTCCTCCACACCGTTGAAGGCGCCGGTGCAGATGAAGAGGATGTCCGTGGTGTCGATCTGGATGAGCTCCTGCTGCGGCCGGTTGCGCGCGCCATCCGGGGTGATGGTGGCGGTCTTGCCCTCGAGGATCTTGAGCAGCGCCTGCTGCACGCCCTCGCCGGACACGTCGCGGGTGGGCGACGGCACGCCGCCCTTGCGCGCGATCTTGTCGATCTCGTCGATGCACAGGATGCCGCGCGCGGTCTTCTCGACGTCGCCGCCGGCGCTGCGGAACAGCGCCTTGATGACGCTCTCCACGTCCTCGCCGACGTAGCCGGCCTCGGTGAGGGTGGTGGCGTCCGCGATGGCGAACGGGACGTCGAGCTTGCGGGCCAGGGTCTGGGCCAGCAGCGTCTTGCCGCAGCCGGTGGGCCCGATCAGGAGGATGTTGCCCTTCTGGAGCTCGACGTCGGACTGCTTGCCGCGGGTGCCGATGCGCTTGTAGTGGTTGTAGACCGCCACCGCGAGGGCGCGCTTGGCGCTGCCCTGGCCGACCACGTAGCGGTCGAGCTCCTTCACGATCTCTTTCGGCGGCGGATACTTCGGCCGCTCGGCGGCCTCCTCTTTGGCGAGGATGTCATTGCATAGCTTGACGCATTCGTCGCAGATGAAGACCCGCGGACCGCTAATCAACTTGCGAACTTCGCGACGTTGCTTGCCGCAGAACGAGCAGTGGAATTCTTCCATCCGACAAACTCATTCTTACACAGGGGGGTGGCAGCGCAACAGTCCCCGACCCGCCGCGCGGCGCGCAGAATTTCCGTCCGCGACACCCGCATCGGGAGTGCTGCTTTGCACTTGACGCAGCGGGTCATTTTCGTCTCACTGGGCGCGTGCGGGTGCTCGTCGTGTGCTCCGAACCGGAGTCGGTCACAGCCGACAGTCACGCCGCCGCGCCGGTGCTCGTCGATCTCGGCTGCCGCGTCACACTGTGTCGATTCGATCTCGGCGATCTCGATGAGGAGGAGAGCGATCGCCAGCCTCCCACATTGATCGTCGTGGACGCGGGCGACGAGCTGGCACGGGCCGCGCAATGCCGGCGCAAGATCGATCAGATCCCGAGCCTGGCGGAGATCCCGACCCTGCTCGTGGTCACGGTGCCGCGCTTGCCCGCGCTCGACTTCTCGACCGGGTTCGACGACTTCCTGCTGCGCCCGATCGTCCCGGCCGAGCTGTACGCGCGCCTGCGCCAGCTCGACTGGCGCACATCCGCGTTCGGGTCGGAGGAGGTCATCAAGATCGGCGACCTGCACATCGACGTGTCCGGCTACGAGGTGTACCTGGGTGGCCGTCGTCTCGACTTCACCCACCAGGAGTTCGAGCTCCTGCGCTTCCTGGCCCAGCACCGCGGGCGCGTGTTCACCCGCGATCAGCTGTTGCAGAAGGTCTGGGGCTACCAGTACGCGGGCGGCACCCGCACGGTGGACATTCACGTGCGCCGACTGCGGGCAAAACTGGGCCCGGTGGTCGGCGCGCTGATCGCGACGGTGCGCCACGTCGGGTACAAGATGCGCGCTCAGAAGTGACGGCGGCGTCCCCGGCCCGGTCAGTCGAGGAACAGCTGCGCGATCTCGAGGTAGACGACCAGCCCGGTGATGTCGCAGAGCGAGGTGATGAACGGGTTCGAGGCCACCGCCGGGTCGAGCCCGAGCCGCACCAGCAGCAGCGGCACGCCGGAGCCGACCAGCGCGCCGACGGTCACCACGCACAGGACCGAGGTGCCGACGGTCATGATCATGCCGAAGATGCGGGTGCTCTCCCACGCCGCGGCGCTGGCCATGCCGACGACGCACAGGATGAGGCCGAGGCTGAACCCGACCGCCAGCTCGCGCACGAGCACGCGGCCGGCGTCGCGCAGCTCGAGCCGGCCCAGCGCCACCGCGCGGATGACCAGGGTGGCCGACTGCGAGCCGGAGTTTCCGCCCGAGGCCACGATGAGCGGCACGAACCACATCAGCATCGCGATCGACGCGATGTTGGCGACCGTCGTGTAGTGCTCGAGCACGTTGCGCGTGGCCAGCCCGGCCACGAACAGCACGACCAGCCACGGGGCGCGGGCGCGGATGAGCTGGGTGTACGGCGTGGCCAGGTACGCCTGGTCGAGAGGCTCGACGCCGCCCAGGCGCTGCACGTCCTCGGTCGCCTCCTCCTCCACCACGTCGATGGCGTCGTCGATGGTGATGATGCCGACGATGCGGTGGTGGCGGTCGACCACCGGCAGGGCGAGCAGGTCGTACTTGGCGATGACGCGCGCCACCTCCTCCTGATCGGCCTCGACCGGCGCGCTCACGATGTTCGGGTTCATGATCTGGGCCAGCGTGCGGTCGGCCGGCGAGACCACCAGGTCGCGCAGCGACACGACGCCGAGCAGGGTGCTGTTCTGGTCCACGGCGTAGGCCTGGTAGATGGTCTCCTTGTCCGCCGCGGTCTGCCGGATGAGGTTGATCGCCTCCTGGGTGGTGACGTGGGCCGGCAGCGCCAGGAAGTCGGTCGTCATCAGCGCGCCGGCCGAGTCCTCCGGGTAGGACAGGAGCTGGCGGATGTCGCGCGACTCGTCCTCGTCGATCGCCTCGAGCAGCTCGGTGCGCAGCTGCTCGCCCAGGGTGGCGTACAGGTCGGCGCGGTCGTCGGCTGCCATCTCGTCGGTGATGGCGGCCGCCTTGTCCAGCTCCTTGGTGGCCAGGTTGGCGAACAGGGTCGAGCGCCGCTCCTCGTCCAGGTTCTCGAGCAGGCGCGCCGCGTCGTCGACCGGCAGCACCATGAGCAGCTTCTGGGCGAGCTCCGGTTCGAGGGCGGCGGCCAGGTCGGCGAGGTCGGCCGGGTGCAGCTCCTCGGTCAGGCCGACGAGATCCTCGGGGCTGGTCTGCAGCGCCTCGATCACCTCGGGGAGGATGAGACGGGTCGTGGTCTCCATTGCTATTCTCCGGAGGTGTTCAAGGTCATCGACCTGGGACCCGAAGGCAAGCCCCTAGAGAGTAGTGATGACGCCGACCGGGTCGCCCCGCCACCTCAAGGCACGGTGCGGTGGATCGATCTGCTTCGAGCCGACCCGGCCTCGCTCGACCTCCTGCGCCGCCGCTTCAACTTCCACCCGCTCGCGCTCGAGGACTGCGCCACCTTCGAGATGCGCTCGAAGTTCGACGAGTACGGCGACCACCTGTTCATCGTGCTGCACACCTTCAGCCACGCGCCGGAGGATCCGACCCTCATCCAGGTGCACGAGGTGCACGCCTTCCTGGCCGAGTCCTACCTCATCACCGTGCACGACAACCCGGTGCCGTCCAAGGACGGCGTGTGGCGCAAGGCGGCGTCCGACCCGACCGTGCTGCGACGCGGCCCCAGCTGGGCCTTCTACATGACCGTCGATGCCATGATCGACTCGACCTTCCCGGTGCTGGACGCGCTCATGGACAAGGTGGAGAAGATCGAGGAGGAGGTGCTGCGCCGCGAGGGGCGGGGCAGGGCGCGCCGGCCGCTGGGCGAGATCTTCTCCATCCGCAGCACCCTGGTGAGCCTGCGGCGGGTGATGCGACCGGTGCGCGACGTGGTCGCCATCCTGACCCGGCACACCGACGCGCCGCTGTCCGAGCGCACCGCCCTCTACTACCGCGACATCCAGGACCACGTGCTGCGCGTGATGGAGACGATCGACGAGGCGGAGCAGCTCATCGTCAACACGGTCGACGCGCACCGGTCGGCGGTGGGCACGCGCACCAACGAGATCATGGCCAAGCTGACCATCTTCAGCGCGATCTTCCTGCCGCTGGGATTCATCGTCGGCTTCTGGGGTCAGAACTTCGAGTCGCTGCCGTTCCGCTCGTCCGGGGTGATGAGCGTGCTGTCGCTCGGGCTGTGCGCGATCGTGCCGATCGTGCTGGTGACCTGGTTCTGGTGGAAGCGGTGGTTGTGAGCGCGAGCGGGTCCGACCCGGAGCCGGGGGCCGTCGTGGCCGCCGCCGCCTCGCGCGCCGGCCCCGCCCGCGAGCACAACGAGGACAGCCACCTCGTCGACGTCGAGGCGGCGGTGTTCCTGGTGGCCGACGGCATGGGCGGCCACGCCGCCGGCGAGGTGGCCAGCGCGATGGCGACGGCGCGGGTGCACCGGGCCTGGATGCAGCCGGCCACCCGGCAGCGGGCCGCGGCCTACGCGGCGCGTCCGGAGGCGGCCGAGCGGCGGGCGCTGTTTCAGGCGGCGCGCGCGGGCGTGATGGACGCGCACCTGGCCATCGCCGAGGAGGCCCAGCGCGACGAGGGCAAGCACGGCATGGGCACGACGCTGACCGGCCTCCTGGTGGCGGGGGGCGAGGCGATCTTCGCCCACGCCGGCGACTCGCGTGCCTACCTCGTGCGCGACGGCCGGGCCGCCCAGCTCAGCGAGGACCACAACATCCAGTCGCGCCTGAGGGCGGCCGGGATGGAGCCGCGCGAGAAGTGGCGCGGCGTGCTGACCTCGGCGCTCGGCATCGGCCACATCGCGCGGGTCGCCACCTTCGCGGTCCCGCTGGTGGCGGGCGATCGAGTCGTCCTGTGCACCGACGGCGTGCACGGGCACCTGTCCGACGCGGAGGTGGCCGAGGTGGCGGCCGGAGATCCCGCGCGCGCGGCCGCCGCGCTGATCGAGCTGCCGCGCGAGCGGGGCGGCATCGACGACGCCACCGCGGTTGTCGTCGACGTCGTGCGGTCGGCGCGCGGGCCGGCCTGGCAGACGGCGGTCGCGGCCCAGCGCCAGGCCGGCGAGCTGGCGGCCAGCGCCCTGTTCGAGGCGCTGAGCGAGCCGGAGCGGCTGCGCGCGCTGCGCATCGCCACGCCGCGCGCGCTCGTCGCCGGCGAGACGCTCGATCCGTCGGCGGCCGGCGACCGGGTCGCGTACGTGGTCCTGGCCGGCGACGTCGTCCTGCCGGGCGGCGACCGTCTGGCCAACGGAGATCTGGTGTACGCCGGCGCGCTCATCGAGGGCACCCCGCCGCCGCGCGAGGCGGCCCGTGCCGACAGCGCGGCGCTGGCGCTGGCCATCCGCCGCGGCGACTTCCTCGAGCTCAGCGAGGAGGAGCCGGATCTCGGGGTGAAGCTCTACGCCGCCCTGGCCAGGCAGCTGGCGCGCTGACGGGGGGCGGCCCGAAGGGCCAACCGACGGTATGTCTCTGGCCGACGACGTGCTCGTCGTGGGAACACGGAGTCGGGCTACTGATCGGCGAGGCGGCGGTCAACCAGCTGCTCGCACAGGTGCATCGCGGCGATGAAGCTGGTCGCGCGGGCGACGCCCTTGCCGGCGATGTCGTAGGCCACGCCGTGATCGGGCGAGGTGCGCACGATGCGCAGGCCGAGCGTGAGGTGCACCGTCGAGTCGAAGTCGAGCAGCTTGACCGGGATGAGCCCCTGGTCGTGGTACATGGCCACGAACAGATCGTAGTCCAGGCGGAAGGCGACGTCGGGGACCAGCGGGCCGGCCAGCTCCGCGTCGCCGCCCAGCTGTCGGCGGCACATCTCGATGGCCGGGGCGATGACCGCCGCGTCCTCGGCGCCGAACAGACCGCCCTCGCCGGCGTGCGGGTTGAGGCCGAGCACACCGACGCGCGGGCGGCTCACGCCGAAGTCGCGCCGCATCGCCTCGACCGCCATGAGCGTCGCGCTGGCCACGCCGTCGATGGTCAGCTCCTGCGACACCATCGCGAGCGGCACGTGCGCGGTGGCCAGCACCACCTTGAGCCGCGTGCCGGCGAACATCATCGCCACGCGCGACGCGCCCAGCCGCGCGGCGAGGAAGTCGGTGTGGCCGACGAACTCGAAGTGGGCCGCGCGCGCGGTGGTCTTGCAGATCGGCGCTGTCACGACGCCGGCGATCTCGCCCGCGCGCGCCGCGGCGACGGCGCTCTCGAGGTACGCGACCTGCGCGAGCCCGCCCTGTCCCGACGGTGTGCCGGGCGGCGCCAGATCGGACGAGAGCTCGCCGCGATCGACCACCGTCACGTCACCCGGCAGGGGCTGTCCGACGGTGGCGGCGCCGCGCTCGAGGATCGCCTGGTCGCAAAAAACCACCAGACGCTTGCGCAGCGCCGGTCCGGCGGCGACCAGAGCCTGCGCAACGATCTCGGGGCCTATCCCCGAAGGATCACCCAGGGTAATTCCGATCCGGTTCGTTCGACCCATGCGCTCATTCGGCCGGCCTGCTCGAAACACTTGCATCGAGGGCCAGGCTCCGTCAGGGTTGTAATAGGAGTTTATGCGCTCTTTTCCGGGGTTCGGGGCGATTGTAGCTGTGGTTTTTTCGGCCATGGCCGCATCGGTGGGGTGTGGGGCGAGCGGCAACGGGGGCCGCAGCATCAGCGAGGCTCCGCCCTCGCTGGGGCCGCCTACCGCATTGCCGGTGGTAGGCGGGGTCTTCCTGCCCGGCGAGGAGATGCGCTTCGAGCTCTCCTTGCGCGGCATCGTCGGCGGCGAGGCGGCGGTGGCGGTGGGGCAGGCCGGCCGCGTTGACGGCAAGCGGGTCATCATCGTGCGCTCGCGCGTGGAGAGCGCCGGCGTGGTGGCGATGTTCCGCGAGGTGCGCGACGAGGTGACCAGCTGGATCCACATGGACACCGGGCTGCCGCTGAGCCACTCGGCCCACGTGCTGTTCGGCAAGAAGGAGTCGTTCGTCGAGACGAAGTTCGCCGGCGGCGAGAACGGCGCCTTCGAGGTCGAGGTGCGCAGCAAGCGCGAGTCGGGCGAGGAGATCCGGCGCGTGCTGCGTCAGGCGATGCCGGAGGGCCAGGCCGCCTTCGATCCGCACGCGGTCATCGGCGCCCTGCGCGCCTGGAAGCCGGACGACGGACAGCACGCGTACTTCTTCGTCCTCGTCGGGCGCCACCTGTGGCAGAACACAGTGCGGCTGACCGGGCACGAGCGGCTGCGCACCCGCATGGGCCAGTTCGACGCGCTGCGCATCGACGGCGTGGCCCGCCGGCTGACCCGCAGCCTGCGCGAGGACCGGCGCAAGCAGCCTCGCTACTACACGCTGTGGATCTCGGACGACGAGACCCGCCTGCCGCTCCTGGTCGTTGGCAAGACCGAGTACGGCGAGGTCAGGGCCGAGCTCGTCAACTACAGCCGGCCGTCGCCGCTGCAGGCGGCGCGCTGATCATCAGAACAGCGCGCGCAGCGATTCGGCGTCGGAGATGATCACCTTGCGCCCCTCGGTGCAGATGAGCTGCTTGCGCTTGAACTGAGACAGCGTGAGCGACACCGTCTCGCGCGTGGAGCCGATCAGGTTGGCCAGCTCCTGGTGCGTGATCTTGAGCGCCACCATGGTGCCGCGCGAGTCCTCGACGCCGTACTCCTCGGCCAGGGCGAGCAGCAGCTCGGCCAGCTTGGAGGTGACGTCGCGGAAGACCAGCGTCTCGAGCTTGTTCTCCAGCTCGCGCCGCCGCTGGGCCAGGATCCGCGTGAGGTGAAATCCCAGCTGGGCGTGGTTCTGGAGCAGCTTCTCGACGTCGTTGCGCTCCAGCTCGGTGATCATCGAGTTCTCCATCGCCTCGGCCATCTCCTCGCGCGGACCTCCCTCGATGAGGCAGGTCTCGCCGAACACCTCCGAGGGGCCGACGTAGTTGAGCGTCAGCGCCTTGCCGTCGCGAGTGACCTTGGAGATCTTGATGCGTCCCCCGTTGACGATGAACATCGAGTTGCCCGGGTCGCCGGGCAGATACACCACCTCCCGTCGACGCACCTCGCGCAGCTGGATGCGCTCCGAGAGTCGGGCGAGCACTTCCGGACCGAGCTCGGCGAGGATGGGTATCTTCTTCAGGTACCAGAGTGTTCGCTTGGCGTCCTGCACAGGTCGTTAATGTAGCTGGGCTTGCAAATAGCTACAAGGATGTTGCATCGCTTACCAAGGACTCCAGTCGGTCCCCCGGGAGCCTGTGGAGTGCGCCGGATTCAATCGGATCGTGGGGATGGACGCTGCCATACGAGCCAGAGGCCGATCCCGGACGCGATCGCCGCGGCGGGTAGAAAAAGCGCGGCTTGCTCGCCGAGGAGGTGCGCGGCGCCGGCCAGAGCCGGTTGCGTCAGCAGCACGGCGGCCGCGTTGTTGCCGGCGTGGATGACCATCGCGGGCACGACCGATCCGGAGCGAAGCGTGACCAGCGCGAGCACCATGCCGAGCGCGAACGTGATCGGCAGCCGCGCGAGCGATCCGTGCAGCGCGGCGAAGTAGAGCGACGACAGCAGCGCGGCGCCGAGCATGCCGAGACGCGGACGCAGGCCGCGCGCGATCGCGCCGCGCACGAGCAGCTCCTCGCACACTGCCGGCACCGCCGCGAGCACCAGCAGCTTGATGGCCAGCGGCTCGGGGCCGAAGAACTGCTCGGCCAGCATCTCGGTCTCGCGCTCGGTGACCAGATCGTCGACCAGCGGCGCGAGCAGGGCGGCGCTCAGGTACCAGTAGGCGAACGCCAGCAGCGCCGCGCCGAGCAGCGCGCGGCCCGACGGCGCGCACCAGCGCGAGGACGCGCGCCGGCGGACCGGGCGCGCGCGCGACGAGCCAGGCGGGCAGGGCGAAGGCCACCACCTGGGCCGCGGCCACGCCGGCCAGCCCCCAGCGCAGCGTGAGCGCGCCGGCCAGCGCGACCAGCACGAAGGCCAGCGGCATGAGCAGCAGCGCGGCCACCGGGCCTACCGGCTGGGCGCCTCGCGGCTCGGTCGCGCTCGATTCCATCGCCGAGGATGCTACGCCATGGGCGGCGCGCGGTCAGCGCGGCGCGCGGTCAGCGTGGCGGCCCGGACGTGATGCGCGCGGACGCGCCGCTCTCGAGGCCGAGGGTGAGCGCGGTGCCGGGCGGGACCGTCGTCATCGACCAGAACAGCATCAGGTCGCCGCGCACCTCCACGCCGTCGACCGACACGATCACGTCGCCGGGGCGGAGGCCGGAGGCGGCCGCCGGGCCGTCGGCCCGGACCAGGGCCACCGTCAGAATCCTCCTGGCCCGGGTCGGTGTCGGGCGCCGACTGCTTGAGCTCGAAGCCGATGTCGCCTCGCGGCTCGCCGTCCTTGAGCCGCCGGCGCGGCACGCGCACGTCGCCGATGTCGTTGTCGCGTCCGCCCTCGATTGTCACCACGCGGCGGCCGATGAAGTGACCGGACTCCTGGAAGTCGACCGGAAACGCCATGATCTGCACCCGGCCGGCCGGCGCGTTCTTCACCTCGAAGCGCCCGTCGCCGCCGCTCATCTGCTGGTCGGTCGGTGAAGAAGCGGCCCATCGAGCCGCCCTGCAGCGGCTCGATGCTGATGAGGCAGCCGGGGATCGGCGACCCGTCGGCGAGCGAGACGACGCGGCCGGTCACCGTGGCGCTGGGCTGGAGCGCGACGGTGAGCCCGGTCAGGTCCTGTCCCTCGGTCAGCTTGGTCTCGACCTTTCCGTTGCCCTGCGGCGCCCTGACAATGACCTCGAAGGAGCCGGCCGGCAGGTCGCGCAGCGCGAACTGGCCGCCGGTGCGGAAGAAGCTCTCGCTGCGCGAGAAGCCGGTGGTGCGGTCGCTCAGCGACACGGTCAGCGACTCGGGCGGGCCGCCGTCGGCGCGGGCGGTACCGGACACCGAGCCGGTCTGCCGGATGGTCAAGGTGACGTTGCCGCCGACCTGGACGCCCTCGGCCAGCGCCTCGCCGCCGCCGCGTCGGAACGCGCGCACCGTGTACTTGCCGGGCGTCAGCTTCTCGAGCGTGAAGGCGCCGTCGGTGTCGGTGAGCGCGGGATCGCGAGACCAGCCCCACCGCACCGCGTGGCGCGCCTGGCCGGCGGCGGCGGCGGCCGACTCGGACTCGCGCGCCGCATCGACGAACGCGTCGGTGATCGTGGCGCCCTGCCCATCGACGACGCGGCCGCGGATGACGCCGGACGGACTCTCCACCACCAGGCGCACGCGCGCCGTCCGTCCGGCAACGATTGTCACTTTCTGTCCCGACTCGTCGTCGTCGCTCTGGCCCGGGGCGCGCAGCTCGTCCCATCCGCCGGGGCGGTGCGCGATCACCCGATGCGGGCCGGGGCGCAGCCGGTCGATGGTGAAGCTTCCGTCGTCGGCCGTCTGGGCGCCGTGGTCGCCGCTCCACATCATGCTGCTCGGGATGGCGCGCACGCCGACGCCGGCCACCGGGCGGCCTCGCTCGTCCACCACCTCGCCGGCCACGCCTCCGCCCTCGTCGATGCGGAGCTCCACCGTCGCCTCGCCGCCCTCCGCCACCGTCACCAGCTGCGACTGGCCCGCGGTCGGCTCGGAGCTCTCGAGGCCGACCTTGTAGCTGCCGGGGCGCAGACCGTCGACCTCGAAGCCCCCGTCCGCGTCGCTGCGGGCCCATTGCCAGGCGTCGCGCGCCTTGCCCAGGTCGCCCTGCAGCCGGACGGTGATGCCGACCTGGGCGGCCGGGGCGCCGGTCGACGACAGCACCCTGCCGCGGATGCGGCCGCCGCTGCGCACGGTCCAGGTCTGCTCGGGTGGCGCGGCGCCGGCGACCACCACATCCGGATACTCGTCCTCGGGGCGGAAGCCGCGGCACGACACGTCGACGTCGTAGGTGCCGGGCAGGACGGCGTCGATGGCGACCCGCCCGTCCTCGACCTGGCCGCCGGCGCGCCGCTCCGTCTTCGAGTCGGACAGGCCGACCCATCCCTCGGTGCACCGCGTCCCGTCGCCGGCGACGACGCGCCCGGTCACCTGCACCGCCGGGTGGAGCTCGATGACGACGTCGGTGGCGGTCTGGCCGAGGCCGAGCAGCACGCTCTGGCGCGCCTGGCCGTAGCCGCGGGCCGCGCGCGCGACCGGCTTGTAGCGCCCGGGCGGAAGTCGCGCGATGCGGAAGCGCCCATCGTCGTCGGTGATGGCGCCGGCGTGCACCGGCAGGCGGTCCTCGCCGGCGCCGAACGGCTCGTCGTCACCGACGACGACGCGGGCATCCGGCACCGGCGCGCCGCTGCCGGCCTCGACCACGCGCCCGGCCAGCACCGACTCCGGCGTGAGCAGGATGGTGGCCCGTCCCGGCGCGCGTGTCGTCTCTCTGCCGTCGGCGTAGCCGTCCGCCTGGGCGCTGATGTGGACCGTGCCGGGCGCCACCCAGACGCGGAAGGATCCGTCCGCGGCGCTGCGCACGCTCGCCGTCGGGCTGACGCCCCAGTCGACCGACATGACGCCCACCCAGGCGCCTTCGACCGGCCCGCCGCCGATGTCCACGACCGTGCCGACCAGCTCCACGCCGCCGGGCCGCAGCACGATGTCGATCCCGCCGCGCTGCTGTCCCGCGGCGAGGCGCAGCCCGGCAGAGCGTCTCTCGTCCCTGTAGCTCGCCGGGGTGAAGCGCGGCGCCGAGGCGTGCACCTCGTAGCGCGCCGGCAACAGGCCGTCCACGCGGTACCTCCCGTCGGCGCCGGTCCGGGCACAGCGCGGATCGCGCAGGTCCTCGTCGGACAGCTGCTCCGAGCGGCCGTGCGCGCACACCTGGGCGCCGTCGATGGCGGCACCCTGCGGATCGCGCACCGTCCCGGCGATGGCGCCACGCGCGACAGTCGCCACGTCGATGGGGCCGCCCGCGGACCGCTCGCGATCCGGCGCCCTCGAGCCTGCGCCGGGCGCGGCGCGTTCGTCGGCCGCGCCGCTGGTGCGCGTCTTCCACCACGCGGCCAGCGCCGCCAGGACAAGCAGCGCAGCCACGCCGATCGCGAGCCTTCGCCGGTTCACCGCTATGTACCTCCGAGAAGGGCGGGAGCGCTGGCCCTTCGGCCCGCCCTCTACCGGGAGACCGACGGCTGATAGCTTTCGTTACCGGGAGTGGAGGCGAACACTTCGTGCTCGCGCAGCTCGACCTCGAACGGCACCAGCACCTCGGCGCGGAAGCGGCCGTCGGCGCCGGAGCGGGTGTGCCCCACGACGTGGGCGCCGTCACCGTTCTGGCCGGCGGGAGCCATGTACAGAACGACGTGCTGTCCGGCGAGGCCGCGGCTGGCGTCGTCGGCGACGATTCCCTCGACCGCGATGGCCTCGCCGCGGAACGCCGTCGCGCTGGCGCTGACGACCTCGATCGAGGTCGGCTTCTTGCCCCGCAGGTGCGCCATGTCCGGCTCCGGCAGCCCCTCGCCGGGCCCGGGCAGCGGATCGCCGCCGCCGCTGTCGTCCGCCGTGCTCTCGGCGCCCTCGTCGCTGGCGAGAAGTCCGCCCTCGTCCGCCTCGCCGCCGGTCGAGTCGGCGGCGGCCGCGCCGCTGCCCGTGCCGCGGCCGGTGCGCGGCGTCTGCGCCTCGGCGATCTGCCCGGCCGAGAGCCCGCTGACGTCTCCCTCGAGGCGGGTGTAGTTCTGCGCGTACTCGGGCGGCTTGGGGAACGGGTCCTCGCCGCGCGGGCGGTACATCGACTTGCCGGCCGCGTTCTTCACCTCGAGGGACGAGGCGGCGCCGCCCAGATCGACGCGCAGCCAGCCGCCGCCGCGGCTCGCGCTCCGGTCCGGCACCCACACCTCGACCCAGGCGTGGGCCTCGTTGGACACGAACCGGGTCGGGATGCCGAGCGCGTTGGCGGTGACGGTGAAGGTGAAGGCGCGGTGTCGGCACACGCCGGCCTGCTGGGTCAGCAGGTCCCAGTAGTGGTTGCCGGTCGCGTTGCGGAGCTTCTTGGGCTCGAAGGCGCGGTGGTACTCGACGAGGCGGGCCAGCGCCTCGTCGAGAAACATGTCCCGGCGCAGGCCGAGTCGCCGGTGGGCCTGCTCACCCAGCTGCCGCACCCGCTCCGGCATCGGCCGCACCCGGCCGGCCGGGATATCCGACACCCGCACGCCGCGCGGCACCACCGGCGCGAAGTAGCGCGGGTCGGCCTCGGCAAGGAACACGAGGCGATGCACGCCGCGCGCCTCGGCCTCGTCGCTGCGCACGTAGAAGTTGCCGGCGCCGTCGACCGAGAAGGTGACCTGGATGCGCGGCTCGACCTCGTACGAGACGATGCGCATCTCCGGCGACACCGACGGGATCGGCATGTCCTCACCCGGCTTCAGGTCGACCAGCATCGAGCCCCAGAAGCGATCGAAGCCGCGGCTCGGCTGGCCGGACACGCGCAGCTCGGTGAGCGAGGCGTCGCCGATGACCAGCGTGTAGTCGTCGCGCACGGCGTCGAGGGCGCTCATGCGCTTGAACGGCACCACCGACGGGTTGAACACCTCGACGTAGTGAAGGGCGTCGTCGCCGCCGGTCTGCACGTCCGGGATGTTCTCGGTGCGGCGGTCGGCGCCGAACCCGGTGCGGCCCAGGATCGGCTCCTCGCTGGCCGGCTCCGGGCTTGCCTCCGGCTCGGGCAGGATCTTGTTGTCGTCGCGGATCGCGGTCGGGTTCTGGCCGGCCGACGGATCGCCGCCCAGCAGGGGAGGCGGCGAGCGACGCGGCTTGTCCCCGACCGGCGAGCGGACCTCCTCGTGCAGCACAGGTGTGGCCGGCGGCGGGGCGGCCGGCTGGGCCACGGCGGTCAGCGCGGCCGCGGTGGCGGTCCCGGCGACACCGAGGCAGGCCGCGATCCAGCGCGCGCGCACGCTTGCAGTCTAGCGGAGGGAGGCCCGAAGGGCCAACCGACGGTATGTCTTTGGCTGACGACGTGCTGGCCGTGGCAAGACGGAGTCGAGCGGCTCCGCAGTTCCGCGCCGGGACGACGCCGGCACGGGCCGGTTGATCTGCCGGCGCCGGAGATGAGAAAACGCCGGGATGGCGGTGCGGCGCTTCCCGGCGAACATGAGCGACGCGCCGTGAGCCGGCCGTCCGCCATCACGCGAGCGCTCGAGCGCGCGCCGCTGCTGGTCCTTGTGGCCTACGCGGCGGTGACCGCCTTCTCGCTCTACTTCTGCATGTACGCCTTCCGCAAGCCGTTCGCGGTCGGGGCGTGGGCGGGACAGACCCTCGGCGTGCTGTCGCTCAAGGACGCGCTTGTCGTCGGACAGCTGGCCGGCTACGCGACGTCGAAGCTGGTCGGCGTCAAGTTCAACTCGGAGCTGTCGCTGGCCCGCCGCAGGCTGGCTCTCATCCTGCTCGTCGTGTGGGCCGAGGCGGCGCTGATCCTGTTCGCGGTGTCGCCGCCGCCCCTGCAGATCGTTGCCCTGTTCCTCAACGGCCTGCCGCTCGGCGCGGTGTGGGGCGTGGTGTTCAGCTTCCTCGAGGGCCGCACCACCTCCGAGATCCTCGGCGCCGGCCTGAGCTGCAGCTACGTCGTCGCGTCAGGCGCGGTCAAGACGGTGGGCAGCGGCGTGCTCGGCGCCGGCGTGAGCGAGGACTGGATGCCGGCGGTGACCGGGCTGCTGTTCCTGCTCCCCTTCCTCCTGTTCGCCTGGCTGCTCAGCCAGCTGCCGCCGCCCAGCGCGACCGACATGGCGGCGCGCACCGAGCGCGAGCCGATGGACGCGGAGGCGCGCCGCCGCTTCAGCCGCACCTACTGGCCGGGTCTGGTCGTGCTGGTCATCGTCTACCTGTTCCTCACCGCGTACCGGGATTTCCGCGACAACTACGCCGCCGACATCCTGCGCGACATGGGGCTGGCCGGCGACCCGGCCATCTTCACCAGGACCGAGCTGCCGATCGCGGTCGTCCTGCTGGTCGTCCTGTCGCTCTTGTTCCTCATCAAGGACAACCGGCGCGGCCTGATCGGCGCGTACGCGATCATGATCGCCGGGTCGGTGCTCGTCGGCGCTGCCACCTTGCTGTTCGACGCCGGCGCCATCGGCGGGCAGGCCTGGCTGACCCTGGTCGGGCTGGGCCTGTTCCTCGGCTACATGCCGTACGGCTGCGTGCTGTTCGACCGCACCATCGCCGCGCTGGGCACCGTGGCGACGGCGGTCTTCCTCATCTACGTGTCCGACGCGGTGGCCTACGGCGGCTCGGTCGGCGTGGTGCTCTACAAGATGCTGGGCCACCGCGATCTTCCGTACGTCGACTTCTTCCGCGCCTTCTCCTACGCCACCGCGATCGTGACCGGCGTCCTGTTCACCGCCTCGGCGGTCTACTTCCTGCGCCGGGCGCCCCCACGAGTTCCCCCAGGCGTGTAAGCGAACTCGTGGGGGCCCCAAGCGCCTCCCTGTTGCCTCTCGACAGGAAAGCGGCTAGCCTCTCCCTGTTGTCTTTCGACAGGGAAGCCATGACCGACAAGCGCATCGACGTCCCGTACGGCTCGCTCGACCTGCTCATCCTCAAGACCCTCGAGGGAATGGGCACGCTGCACGGCTGGGGCATCGCCCGCCGCATCGAGCAGGTGTGCGACAGCGCGCTGCGCCTGGGCCAGGGCACGCTGTATCCGGCGCTGGTCCGCCTGGAGCAGGACGGCCTCATCCGCAGCAAGTGGGGCGTCTCCGAGAACGGGCGGCGGGCTCGCTTCTACGCGCTGACAGCGCGCGGCACGCGTCGCCTGCCCGAGCAGATCGATGAGTGGGTGCGCGCCACCGAGCTCATCGCCGCCGCGCTGGGCGTGCCGCGATGACGCCGCGGGGCTTCGGCCGCCGCCTGCTCGCCTCCCTGCGCCGGCGCCGCGGCCAGGCGGAGCTGGACGAGGAGATCCGCTTCCACATCGAGATGGAGACCGAGGAGAACCTGCGCCGCGGGCTGCCGCCCGAGCAGGCCCGCCGCGCCGCCCAGCGCTCCTTCGGCCGCGTCGGCCACACGAGGAGCGAGTGGCAGGAGGCGCGCGGCCTGCCCTGGCTGGAGGACGCCGCCGCCGACGCCAGCCTGGCGCTGCGCTCGATCCGGCGCGCGCCCGGCTTCTCGGCCGCCGTCATCCTGCTCATGGCACTGGGCATCGGCGCCAACGCCGCCGTGTTCAGCGTGGTTGACGGGGTGCTGCTGCGCCCGCTGCCGTACCCGCAGCCCGAGCAGATCGCGCTGCTCGAGCGCGTGTTCGACCGCCCCGGCGTCCCTCAGCAGATCCCTGTTGACGGCCCCACCGTCACCGCCATGCGCCGGTGGAACGACGCCAGCCAGGCCATCGCCGCCGTCGGCTGGCCGGAAGGCGTCAACCTGGTTGACGGCGATCGGGCGCTCCACGTCCGCGCGCTGCCGGCCTCGCACGAGTACCTGGACGTGATGGGGCTGAGCCCCGCGCTCGGCCGGCCGCTCGCGTCCGACGACGAGCGCGCCGGGGCGGCGCCGGTCGCGCTGCTGAGCCACGACCTGGCCCGTCGCCTGGGCGGTGACGTCGTGGGCCGCCGCGTGCGGCTGGGCGGCGAGACGCACGAGGTGGCCGGCGTGCTGCCGCCCGACGCCCGCCTGTTTCCGCCCGCGGATCTCCTGATCCCGTTCCGCATGGGCGCCGAGGCGTCCGGCACCAACTACCTGCTGCTGGCCCGGCTGCGTGGCGGCGCCGGCGTCGCGGACGCGCGGCTGGGCGTCGCGACAGCGGGCCTGCACGAGGCCGGCGTGCTGCCGGCCCGGCACGGCCTGCGCTGGACGCCGCTGGGCGACGCGATGTCGGAGCTCCGGCGCCCGACGCTGCTGCTTCTGCTCGGCGCGGTCGGGCTGGTGCTGCTGATCGCCTGCGCCAACGTGGCCGGCCTGCTGCTCATCAAGGCGCAGCGGCGGCGGGCCGAGCTGGCGGTGCGCGCCGCGCTGGGAGCGGGACCGGGCCGGCTCGCGCGCCAGCTCCTGACCGAGGGCATGGTCTACGCGCTGGTCGGCGGGCTGCTCGGCGTCGCGGCGGCCCACTGGGTGCTCGACCTCCTGCTCCACCTCGCGCCGCCCGACCTCGCCGACTGGAGCATCGGCATCGACGGCCGCGTGCTGCTGTTCGGCCTGGCGCTCACGGTGGTCACCGGCCTGGCGTGCGGGCTGGCGCCGGCGCTGCGCGGCAGCCGGGTTGACCTGCGCCAGGCGATCTCCGGCACCGCCACCGGCCTGGCCTCGTCGGCCCCGCCCACCCGCTGGCGGCGGGGCCTGCTCGCGGTCCAGATCGCGCTCTGCACCCTGCTCCTTGTCGGCGCCGGGCTGCTGACTCGGTCGCTGCTCGCGCTCCGCTCCGTGGATCCCGGCTTCCGATCGGGCGGCATCCTGGCCCTCACCATGGCGCCGGAGGGCAGGGGCGGCGCCGGGCTGCAGGCCTTCTACGGCCGCGCGCTGGATCAGGTGCGCGGCGCGACCGGCATTCGCGCCGTGGCCGTCGCCAGCGGCGTCCCCGGGCGGCGCGGGCTCAACCTGCCGGTGCGCGTGATCGGGACCGACACGATCACCTCGGCCGGCTGGCGCTACGTCAGCCCCGGCTACTTCGAGATGCTCGGCATCCCGGTGCGCGGGCGCAGCCTGTCGGACGGCGACACGGCGGCCAGCCAGCCGGTCGCGGTGGTCAACCAGGCCTTCGCGCGCCGGTACTTCCCCGGCCGCGACGCGCTGGGCGGCCAGGTGCACCTCCATCGCTACGCGCCCGAGGCGGTCGACGCGCCTCGCACCATCGTCGGCGTGGTGGGCGACACTCTCGACGAAGGGCCCCGGCAGGAGCCGGAGCCGCGCATCTACGTCGCCGCCGCGCAGGTGCCGCCGGGGCTGTTCGGCATCCTGCACCGCATGTTCGACGCCTGCTGGCTGTTCGACACCGACATGGCGCCGGCGGTGGCGGCCGACCGCCTCGGCGCCATCTTCCAGACCCTGCAGCCGGGCCTGCCGTTCTCCGAGGTGGCGCGCCTGGAGGACGTCGTCGCCGACCAGGTATCGGGCGAGCGCTTCCTGGCCTGGCTGCTGGCCGCGTTCGCACTCGTCGCCCTGTGCATCGCGGCAACCGGGATCTACGGCGTCACCGCCTACTCGGTGAGCCAGCGCGCGCGAGAGATCGCCATCCGCATGGCGCTGGGGGCCAGCCCCGGCCGCGTCCTGCGCGGCATCGTGGGGGAGGGCGTGGCCGTGGCCGCGGCCGGCGTGTTCCTCGGGCTGCTGGCCGCCTGGCCGCTCGGCCCGCTGCTGGAGAGCTTCCTGTACGGCGCGGCCTCGCTCGACCCGCCGACGATGATGATCGCGATCGCGGTGCTGCTGGCCGCCGCGCTGCTTGCCTCACTCGCGCCGGCCGCGCGCGCCGCGCGCATCGATCCGGTCCGCAACCTGCGCCAGGGCTGAGCCGCCCCGGCGCGCGCCTACTCGGCCTCGACCTGGTCCCGGCCGTTGCCGCCGCCGACGCCCCGGCCGTTGCCGTCATCCTCCGGCGCTTCCTGGTCGAGCAGGTAGATGAGCAGGTACGCCTCCGCCGTGCGGCTGGGGCCCTCGGAGCCGGCCAGGATGCGGAAATCGGCCGCCAGCTGGCGGCGCGAGTAGGAGCGGTACAGCGAGACCGGATCGATCTCGTCCAGGTCGGCCGGATCGCACTCGTGCTCGATGATGCGGCCCAGGACGTTGCTGGCCCAGTCCTCGCTCACGTTCTCGATCCCCTGCGCCTTCATGGCGGCGCGCAGCAGGCCCAGCTCCTCGTAGGTGAGGCCGAACAGGAACTCGGTGAAGGCCTGGTTCTCGCCGGCCGACACCTCGTCGCGGGCGAAGAAGTCGAGGAACTGCGGCGCGCAGTCCTGCGCCACCAGGCGGAAGTACTCGCTCGCGCCCAGCAGGCTGCCCAGGCCGACCGTGATGCGGTTCCGCGCCCGCCAGGCCGACTCCAGCAGCGGGCAGAACTGATCGATCTCGAGCGTGGCGTTGTCCCAGATGGCGATGAGCTGACTGGCGGAGCGCCGCTTTGTCTCGTCGGCAACGTCCGGCTTGCGCAGGAGCGCGAGCAGGAGCTCCTCGGCCATCTGGGTGTAGATCGACTGGGCCAGCTCGTCGCGCAGCTGCAGGCTGAGCGGGCGCAGCTGCGGCGCCTCCGGGATGAGCGCGCTGGTCGACTTCACGAACGCGCGCAGGAACTGGATCTTCGAGATCAGGAAGGTTCGCTGCAGGCTGGCCTTGAACGGCAGGTCGAGGTCGCCGGCCAGGCCGTCGATCTGGGTCAGGTGGGTGAGCAGCGTCTGCTCGTCGCGCTCGTCGCCGCCCAGGCTCTCGGTCGTGCGCAAGGACGGGGTCACCGAGATGAGGTGGTTGAGGTCGGCGAGCTGCGACATCAACCGGCTGAGCACGGACGCATCGCTCGGCGAGATCTGCGACAGCGCGATGAGCGCGCGCGCGACCAGCTCCGACTCCGCCTCGTCGAAGAGGCGCAGATCCGGAGAGGTCTCCGATCGTGCAAGGGGCATGAGGCTATGGCTCTAGGCTAGTTGGTCGTCGTGGGGGAGCTCGAGGACGGTCCGGGCGCATGTATATCGACGCAAAAGGTCCCGATCTGAATACGCCAAGGTCTGGAATTCGGTTTCGAAAGATCGTCCCGGAGCTGGTACGGCGTCGAAAAAGTCGAGAGTCGGCCTCAAGGCTACCACCGGTGGGACATCTGCGACACTCGCCTCATCTCGTCCTGGTCGAGGCGCACCACGTAGATGCGGTCGTCGCCGAGCAGTGAGCTGGCGGTCAAGGTGCGCGTCCAGGGCCGGTAGCCCGGATAGGTCACGCGAATCTCGACGTTGACGGCGGTGTTCGAGATCTGCACGGGGACGCCGGAGTCGGCGGGCTGCCCGCCGATCGTGATCTGCGCACCACCGGGCTCGGCGTAGACGGTGACGGTCTTGGCCCGGGCGCTGTCGCTGTCCGGCTCGGCGCCGGTGGCCAGGGCGGTGCCGTCGGGCGTCAGGTAATACGTCGTCCCCGCCACCGCGACAGCCGCGCCGAGCACCGCCGCCGCCAGCCATCCGCCCGCCCGTCCGCGCGACCGGACCCGCTCGACGGGCGCGGCCTCGTCCGGCTCCTGGTCGGCCGCCTCGGCCGAGGCGGCGGCGGTGAACAGGTGCACCGAGCGCGCGCCCACCTTGCCGTGGGCGAACAGCTCCATGTCGAGCAGGCCGATGACCTCGGTCGAGTAGGAAGGCGCCAGGTTGAAGACCAGCTTGGAGACCGAGTGCAGCACGCTGACCAGGCCGAGCCCGGCGCCGCTCTCCTTCTGCTCCATCTGCGCGCCGGTCCGCGCCCGGGCCAGGTACTCGAGCGCGCGCTCGCGGGTCAGCGAGCCCCCGCCGTCGCGCACCGCCACGCCGAAGTAGCGGCCGCTGCAGCCGTACTGCACCTGGATCGCGTTGACGTCCGCCAGCTGGGCCAGCTGCTTGGGCGTCATGCCGCGGTACTTCTCCTGACCCTCGTCGTCGGTCGGCGCGTGATAGAGCGCGTTCATCATCAGCTCGTCGGCCACCAGCTGGATGCGGTCGCGCACCGGCCCGCGCACGCCGGCGAGCTGGGCGTAGCGCATCATGATCTCGATGGCCCGGCCCTTCTCGTCGTGGTTCTTGACCAGCATGGTGAAGGTGGTCACGCCCCACGGGAAGTACTTCTGCAGGCCGAAGATCTCGCCGCGCAGCGCCTTTGTCGCGCTGGAGATGAACTCGTCGTCGTCGAAGCGCTCGTCGTGGCAGAACAGGCTGGTGACGCGCTTGTCCTCGAACAGCGAGACGCGGTGGACCAGATCCTCGCCCGAGACGATGTAGAGGACGCGAGCGCCGCGCGGGATCTGCGACAGGAAGCGGCTGTCCGGAAGGTCGTAGCGGGCGTCGAAGATGGCCAGGTTGATCGGCCGCGCCGAATTTACCTGTGCGCCATCGGCGGCGAAGTCGGCGGTCGCGCCGGTCGCGGTGGTCAGACGCTTGATGGAGCGCTTGAGCGCGCCATCCCGCGTGATCACGGTCATGTGGTAGCGAAGCATCGCCCGCCTGCGGTTCGCCGCCCGTGGGCGGCCCGGTGCCTGTTCTACGTTCTACTTCTTCGTGATGACGGTGTGCGTTCCGGTCGTCTTCTGGCCGAACGACGACCCGGCCGCCGGGCGCGCCCAGGGCCGGACCGGCGCCCGGGGCCGCCGCGCCCGGCGCGGCCATGTGGCCGCCGCTGCCGGGGTGGCCCGGCGGGCTCGACGAGCCGGGCGGCGGCGGCGGCGCGCTGGCCGCCTTGCCGCGCGGCGGGGCGCCCCGACCGGAGATGCCGGCCGCCGTGCGCGTCGACGACCGTGTCCGGCCGCCCGCCCTGGGCCAGCTTTTCGGCCAGCATGAGGCGCTCCTTGACGCGCGTTGTCTCGCGGTTCTCCGCCTCGAGCTGATCGATCTCGGCGCGCCGGGTGTCGATCTCTCGCTCCAGCTCGGCGATGGCGTCGCGCAGGACCACGATGCGGCCGTCGATGCGCTGCAGCTTGGCCGAGGCGTCCTCGATGATGACCGGGATGTCGATGCGGGCCGACTCGAGGGTCTGCTTGACCACCTGGACCACGAGCTCGATGTTCTCGCTGGGCAGCGTGCGCATGAGCGCGATCGCGTCGTCGATGCCGTAGGTGCCCGGAGAGGTGCGCGCGCGCCGGCTCTCCGCCGAGCGGGTGGCCGCGATGGCGCCGCGCAGGCGGTCCGGGGCAGGGGAGGACGACAGATCCACGGTCTCGGCGTCGTCGGCCTCGTGGCCGGCTTCGTCGTCGAGGACCGCGGTCGTGGGCGCGCTGAGGTTGACATGCTCCACCGGGGAGTCGAAGTCGTCGCGTCCCTTCTTCTTCTTGTCAAAGAGTCCCATGACGTTCTCTCGTGCATCCTAACCCCAAAGCTCGCTTCGGATGACAGGCGCGATGACTGCAGAAATCCAGCGAAGTGGTATGCCTGACCACGGCCGCGCACTGCGCGTGAGCGCGCCGCGGCGACTCGCTGCGACCGATCACGGTTCTGGTCCGCCCGCCCATTGGAGTCCGGCCGGCGCAGGCGTGAGCACAGCGTGAGCCCGGACGGCGTAAGCTTGTCGCGGTGGTCGACAGCGCGCACGGCATCCCCGATCGCAACGGGCTCAACTTCTCGTGGCTGATGAAGCTGCGCTGGAGCTCCATCGCCGGGCAGACAGCGACCATCCTGGGCGTCTACTTCCTGCTCGAGATCAAGGTGCCGCTCCTGCCGCTGTTCGCGGTGGTCGGCATCGAGCTCCTGTCGAACGTGCTGTGCGCGGTCTGGTTCGCGCGCCGGCCGCCGGTCCACGAGTGGCACCTGGCCATGATCATGGCGATCGACATCGGCTTCCTGACCGGGCTGCTCTACTTCACCGGCGGCCCGTTCAACCCGTTCAGCTTCCTCTACCTGGTCAACATCGCGCTGGCCGCCGTGGCCATGCACGCGCAGTGGACCTGGATGCTCGTCGCGCTGGCGCTGCTGTCGTTCGGCATCCTGCCGCTCACCGACTACTGGCAGCTGCCGCTCGAGCACCTGTCGCCCGACGAGAACGTCCGCCTGCACCGCCAGGGCATGTGGGTCGCCTTCGGGGTGGCGGCCGGCTTCATCGTGCACTTCCTGTGGCGGGTGACCGGCGCGCTGGCCCAGCGCGAGCGCGAGCTGCACCAGACCCGCGTGGCGGCGGCGCAGAAGGAGCGGCTGGCGTCGCTGGCCACGGTGGCGGCCGGCGCCGCCCACGAGCTGGCCACGCCGCTGGGCACCATCGCGCTGGCCGCCAAGGAGCTGGAGCGCGAGCTGGGCGCCACCGGCGGCGGCCCAGGCGATCGAGGACGCGCGCCTCATCCGCGAGCAGGTGGCGCGCTGCCGCCTCATCCTCGACCAGATGGGCGGCGCGGTGGGCAAGAGCGACGAGCAGAGCCTGGAGTCGATCACGCTGTCGGCGCTGTTCGACGAGGTGCTGACCGGGGTGCGCGACGCGCCGCCGGTCCACCTCGAGATCGATCCGGCGGCGGTCGGGGCCCGGCTGCGCCTGCCGCCGCGCGCGGTGGCGCAGGCGCTGCGCAGCCTGGTCACCAACGCGCAGGACGCGTCGCCGCCGCGCCAGCCGGTCGTGGTCAGCGCCGCGATCGAGGACCAGGCGCTGGCCGTCGAGGTGCGCGACCGCGGCCCCGGCATGGCGCGCGAGGTGCTGCGGCGGGTCGGCGAACCGTTCTTCACCACCAAGCCGCCCGGGCGCGGGATGGGCCTCGGCCTCTACCTGACGCGCGCGGTGGTCGAGCGGCTGGGCGGCGCGCTGGCCATCGAGTCGGACCCGCCGCACGGCACGATGGCGCGGGTTATAGTCCCGGCCCGTATCGACCTCGAGTATGAGCAGCGCAAGCGATGCCACAGAACCGGCCATCGATCCTGATCGTCGATGACGACGAGGCCTTCCGCCGCCGCCTGGCGCGCGCCTTCGAAGATCGCGGCTACGACGCGGTGACCGCCGGCAACTACGAGGAGGCGATGGTGCAGGCGCGCGGCGAGTCGCCGGAGTTCGCGGTGGTGGATCTGCGCATGCCGGGCCGCTCCGGGCTCGAGCTGGTGCAGGCGCTGCGCGCGATCGATCCGGCGACCAAGATCGTCGTGCTGACCGGCTACGGCAGCATCGCGACGGCGATCGATGCGGTGCGGCTGGGCGCGACCTACTACCTGCCCAAGCCGGCCCACGCCGACGACATCGTGGCCGCCTTCGCGCGCGGCGAGGCGCCGCCGCTCGAGCCGCCCGAGGCGGGCTACCAGGCCCCGTCGCTGGCCCGCGCCGAGTGGGAGCACATCAACCGCGTGCTGTCCGACTCGGGCGGCAACATCTCCGAGGCCGCGCGCCGCCTGGGCATCCACCGCCGATCCCTGCAGCGCAAGCTCCAGAAGTATCCCCCGACCAAGTGACCGTCGACGTCGAGGTCGACTTCACTCGCTCTCGCACTGGGTCTGGTCGTCGATGCAGGATCCGCCGGTCAACTTGCACGCCGTCGTATCCGACGTGATGGCGCCGGTCGCGCTGCCGTCCTCGGCGTAGCGCTGGCAGCAGCACTCCGTGTCCGGCTCGAGCTCGCCGGTCTCGCTGGCGGTCGGCTCGGCGGCGCCCCGGTCCGACGCGCCGCCACACCCGGCGAGCGGAGCCAGGGACACAAGCAGCGCCAGCGCCCCACCGATACGTCCCATCCTCACCATGCGCGTCTCCTCTCGGTTCCCTCGACACTGCGAGAGTAGACGGGACGACCGTCGTCCGTCGCCCAGATTGTGTCACCGTGTAGCGCGGCGGGTCGCCGGCGAGCGGATCCCGTCGCTCCAGTCCGGTGCGGCCGCGCAAACCTGGCGCCGCGTCCGGCGCGCCTGAGGGGCTCGCGAGGTCTCCGAAGCGAGCCCCGAGGGTAGAATGGCTCGCCGTGAGCGAGCCATTGCCATCGCTCGAAGCGCTGCGCTGCTTCGCGGAGGCGGCGCGCCTGCTGAATTTTCGCGCCGCCGCCCGGGCTGTGGGCCTGACCCCGGCGGCGCTGGGCCAGCGCATCCGCGTGCTCGAGGAGATGCTCGACGCCAGGCTGTTCCATCGCACCACCCGCACCGTCACGCTCACCGAGGAGGGCCTGGCGCTCCTGCCGTACGCCCACCGCACGCTCGACGCGGCGGCCGAGTGCGTGCGCGCCGGGCGCGGCGAGGTCGGCCCTCCGCCCATGGAGCTCACCCTGGGCACGCGCCACGAGCTCGGCCTGTCCTGGGTCATGCCGCTCCTGCCGCGCCTGCGCAAGGCACAGCCCGGCCTGACCGTGCACATGTACTTCGGCTCGGGCCCGGACCTCATCCACCGCGTCCGCACCCTGCAGATCGACTGCGCCGTGACCTCGTCGGTGCTGACCAATCCCAAGCTGGACGCTGTGCGCCTGCACGAGGAGCGCTACGTCTTCGTGGCCGCGCCCAGGCTGGTCCGCGCCTCGCCGCTGGGTCACCCGCGCGACGCACATCGCCACACGCTCATCGACGTCACGCCGGACCTGGCCCTCTACCGCTACCTGCGCGACGGGCCGGTCAGGCCATGCTGCTCGAGCCGCTCAAGTAGGCCGGCCAGAAGAAATTCGCGCAGCGCAAGCGAGCGAATTTCCCGGCCGCGAGTGCGGCCGTCCGGAGGGCCAGGCCCAACAATGTCCTGCTCGTGCTGTGCCGCTGACACAGCAGGAGTAGGGTCGACGGTCCGTGCTTCGTACGCTCCTGTCTCGTCCCCTCGGCGGCGCCCTGGCCGCCTCGCTCCTCGTCGCCGTCCTCGAGCTCATCGCGCTGGGCAGCGGCGCCGCCGTGCCCGACCTGGGCGTCACGGTGCTCAGCCTGCACGCCGCGCTCGGCCTGGTCATCGGCCTGGCGATGTGGCTCACCGAGTACCTGGCCGACCGGCTGATGCTGCGGCCGCTGACAGCGTCCATGCTGCGCGCGCTGCCGGCGCTGCCGCCGCTGGTGTGGCTGGGTCGCACGCTGTTTCAGGGCGCGAGCGCGGCCACCTTGCCCGGCGCCTCGTGGGGGCCGGTCTGGGTCCCGGTGGTCGGCGGCGCGATGATCGCCGGCGCGCTGGTCGCCGGCGACGCCATCCTGTCGCGGCCCGGTCGCGGCCGGCGCGCCCTGGTGGCCGGGGCCTGCTTCGCCGCCGCCGTCGTCGTCGAGCTGGGCAATCGGCGCCTGTTCCAGGCCGAGTACCCCGATCTGCACGCCTTCCTCATCCCGGTCTCGTGCGTGCTGTTCGCCGCCGGCCTGCGCGCCGCGGCCGGCCAGTCCCATCCGACCCTCGACGCGCGCGGCCCGGCCGCGCCGCTCATCGCCGGCTCGCTGGCCTGCGCTCTGATCCTGCTCGGCCTCGGCCTGTCTCTGGCCGGTGGCCTCGAGGATCCGGACAGCAGGTGGCTGCTGACCACCGAGGGCAACCACGGCCGCCACCTGGTCCGCCTGGTGCGCGATCGGTTCGACGGCGACGGCGACGGCTTCTCGCGCGCTCTGGGCGGCGGCGACTGCGACGACGGCGACGAGCGGGTCAACCCGGGCGCCGCCGAGGTTCCGTCCAACCGCGTCGACGAGGACTGCGACGGCGCCGACGCGACGCCGCCGGCCGTCCCACCGGCGGTCCAGAAGCGGCGGGCCGACGCGATGGCCACCTACCGCGACCTGCCGGCGCGCACCGAGCTGTTGCGCCGCGCGGCCGGCTGGAACTTGCTGCTCATCTCGGTCGACGCGCTGCGCGCCGACGCGGTCGCCGACACGCCGGCCAACCGCAAGGCGTTCCCGCACATCTTCGCCCTGTTCGACAGGTCGCGCAGCTTCACGCGCGCGTTCTCGCCGTCGTCCGGCACCGACGTGTCGGTCTCCAGCGTCATCACCGGGCACATAAACCCGTTCCGGCCGCTCGGCACCACGCTGTTCGAGTCGATCCGGCGCGGCGGGCGCGCCACCCACGCGGTCCTGCCGCGCGAGGTGCTGCGCTACGCGGGCAAGAACCTGCTCGTGCGCGGCCTCGATCATCACGACGTGATCGTCAACGACCAGCTCCAGCGCGACGTGTCGACAAGCACGACCTCGATCGCCACGACCAAGCGTGGGCTGGCCGCGCTCGATCGCATGGCCGCCGGCCGCGCGCCGTTCATGCTGTGGCTGCACTACTTCGACGTGCACGAGCACCTGCAGATCGAGAACGCCGATCCCGACCTCAGCGCCACGGCGGCGAAGGGCGGCTTCGACCTGGCCACCCGCGAGGGCAAGTACCGCGCGCTGGTCGCCGTCGTCAACCGCGAGATCGGCGCTGTCGTCGCCGAGGTGGAGCGCCGCGGCCTGGCCGACAGCACCGCGATCATCTTCTTCAGCGACCACGGCGAGAGCCTGGGCGAGGACGAGCGCCTGCCCGACAACCACGGCCTGTTCCTCTACCACCCGCTGGTCCACGTGCCGGTGGCGCTGCACGTGCCGGGCGGACCGACCGGAGCGAGCGACGAGCCGGTCACGCTGCTCGATCTGACGCCGACCGTCGTCGAGCTGCTCGGCGCCGAGCCGTGGCCGGACCTGGCCGGGCGCTCGCTGGTGCCCCACCTGGTGCCGGGCGCGCCGCCCGAGCTCCTGGCCCAGCCGCGCCCGCTGCCGCTCAACGAGAGCGATCAGTGGGGCGTCATCCGGTGGCCGGACAAGCTGCTGGTGCGGCCCAAGGACAACCTCGTCGAGCTCTACGATCTGTCGCGCGACCCGGGCGAGCGCCAGGATCGCGCCGAGCGCGAGCCGGACACGGTGCGCGAGCTCAAGACTCTGTACCAGACGTTTCCGGCGGTGAACCTGGACCGGACCCGAAAGGGACGAGAGCTGCGAGACAGGCTAGCGCTACCACCACGGCGCCGCTGAACAGCAGCACCAGGCACATGCTGAGCTGCGCGCTCCACAGCGGCGCGAGCGGCGGATCGCGCCAGCACAGCACCGCGCACGCGGCGCATGCCGCCGCCGGAAACAGCAGCTCGGTCAGCGCCACGCGCAGCCCGCTTCCGGCGCGCGCGCCCAGGCCGGCCAGCACCGCCAGCAGGCAAAGGCCGGGCAGGGCGGCCACGTAGATCGACTGGCCGAGCGGCTTGTAGATCATCGGCGTCAACAGCGTGGGCGCGCCCTCGATCGCGACCACCGACAGATAGGCCAGCACCCACCACCAGGGCAGGCGCCAGCTGCGCCGCGCAACCCGCCACGACACCGCCAGCGCCGCCGGCGATCAGCAGCGCCGCGATGACCAGGCGGAGCGGCCCGGAGCGCGGCAGGCTGACGCCTGGCTGCTCCGGCGCGGCCAGCGCGCCGAAGATCGGCCGGCCGGCCGAGCGCGGGTGCGGCGCCAGGCCGAGCGAGTCGGCCAGCGCGCGCGAGAGGTCGACCATGTGGATGAGGTGCCCGCGCACGGCGGTCGCGCTGGCCACGCCGGACCCGGCCACGCACGCTCGCACCAGGCGCAGGTCGCGCTCCTCGCCGCCGTGGCCGCCGGCGGCGCGGTGGCCGTGATCGGCCAGCACCAGCCAGCGACTGCGCGGCCCGTGGTTGGCCGCGTCGATGGCGATCAGATCGCCGAGCGTCTTGTCCGCCGCCGCGGCCGCCGCCTCGAACTCGCGCGAGTCGCGGCCGAACTTGTGCGCCGCGCTGTCCGGACCGACGAGGTGCACGAACACCAGCCGCGTGCTCGAGCCGACCTGCTCGAGCGCCTTGAACGCGAACGGCCCGGCCTTCCACTGCGCGATCGCGGCCGGCGTGCTGTCCAGCGGCGGCCAGGCCTGGGCGAAGCCGAACGACTGCGCGATGAACGGGTGCGACTCGGACACCGCCGCGCTCGACGGCTCGCGCGCCGGCAGCGATCCGTCGGGCGGCGGCGCCACGTGCTCCTGCACGAACTCGATGCCGGACTGCTGCTGGGTCAGCCCGGTCCACAGCACCGACTGCACCGGCAGCGACACGGTCGGGAAGCCCACGTCGACGACCAGCTCGAGGCCGAGCTTGCACATCTGATCGTAGTGGGGCAGCCGGAGCGCGGTGGCGCGGTCAACACCGTCGAGCAGCGCGACGCGCACAAGCTCGGCCGGCGGCAGCCCGGCGGCGACGGCGCCGGTCGGGCTGGCCGGCGGCGGCGCCAGGGCAGGGGGCTCGGCGCCGCCCGCGCCGCGCTCGAAGAACGACTGGATGAAGCGCTTGCGGCCGGAGTACAGGGCGAGAGCGGCCGCGAGCAGCCCGGCCGCGAGCAGGATCCGGCCGAGCGCCCGGCGCGCGGGGGGCGAGAGAGCCATGCGTGGCTCCGAGTTTGTCTCGTTTTCGCGCGTGCCGGAACAGCGCCGCCGCGAGCGCCACGCGGGTCGGGACGTGAATCGACGTCAGAGCCGGCGCCGGAGCGTCAGTAGCCCAGCGGCCCGCCCGAGCGGAAGTCGATGAACATGCGGTCGCGCACCGCCCACAGCATCGGGAAGTAGGTCAGCTTCGCGCTGCGCTCCAGCATCTCGAGCGGGTTGCCGCGCAGCGACGCGGTGCCGATGCCGATGATGCGCTTGACCGTCATGATGTGCTCGCGCTTGAAGCGCTGCATCTGGGCGTCGAGCGTCACCATCGCCTCGGCCACGCCCAGCACCTCGGGCCGCGTTGTCGGCTCCTGATACAGGGTCAGGAGCTCGAGCCCCTGGCGATCGACGGCGCCCGAGAACGCGGCCCAGATGGCCGGCGCGATCTCGTTCATCCGGTTGTAGCCGGGCGAGTCGAGCCCGCTGCCCGCGCCGAGCCCGGCGCGGATGACGAGGTATGCGCCGGGCAGCATCGTCTCGAACAGCTTGAGCTGCTGTTCGAGCAGGATCTCGATCTGGCAGGTGCGCTGGATCGAGTCGCGCGCCGGTGTGAACCTGTCCCCGTCGAGCGCCATCACCGCTTCACCCAGCTCATGCACCATCAGCTTCATCCAGATCTCCTCGATCTGGTGAATGCTCTGGAACATCAGCTCGTCCGGGTGAGACCGCTTCTCCGGCACTTTCTGAAGCTGCAGCAGCTCCGGTGTGCGCAGGTAGCGCTCGTACTCGGTTGTCCCCGCCCCATAGGGCCCATCGAATGGGTTGCCCTCCGCCATGGGTCCGAGCATAACAAACGCCGGCCCGGAGAAAACGGCTACAATGAGGCGTCTGTGCGGGCTAGCAAGCGCTCGAAACAGTCTCCCGCCGAGCGACAGACTTGCCTGCCTGCGCTGCCGCGGCGTGTTTCTCGCCCCGGCGGAGCGCTGCCCGATCGACGGCGCGCGCCTCCACCCCGGCGGCCGCGACCCGCTGGTCGGCACCTGGTTCGCCGGCCGCTTCCTGATAGAGCAGCTGGTCGGCGACGGTCCGCTCGGCCGCGTCTACCGCGCGCGCGCGATGCCGGACCGGCGCCCGATCGCGCTGCGCGTCCTGGCCGGCGAGCGCGCCGCCGATCCGATCGCGCGGGCGCGCTTCCAGCGCCAGGTCGAGCTGGCTCGCCGGCTCGACCACCCGAACATCGTGCCGGTGACCGAGATCGGCACCAGCCACGAGGGCCTGCCATATCTGGTCACCGATTTCGTGGCCGGGCATTCGCTCTCGCGGGTGGTCGAGCGCGAGGGTCCCTTCGATCGCGAGCGCGCGGTCGCCATCCTGCGCCAGGTGGCGTCCGGCCTCGAGCACGCACACGAGCGCGGCGTGCTGCACCGCGATCTGCGGCCGGCCAACGTGCTCCTGGCCCGCGAGCAAGCGCGGCCGCGCCGAGCAGGCGCGCATCGTCGATTTCGGCATCGGCGGCGCCGTCGGTGCCGCCGACCGCCAGCGCGACATGGCCGGCCTGGCTGCCCTGCTGCGCCAGATGGTGACGGCCGGCCCGGATCCGGCCCCGGTCGCGGTCGGGCTGGCCGATCCGGACCGGGTCGGGATCGGGGGCGCGCTCGAGATCTCGGTCCGCGACCGATCTCGCGGGTCTCGCCCGGCGCCTCGAGGCCGAGCCGCTGGCGTGCCTGCGCAGCCTCGGTTTGACCGGGGACGGCGGCCCGAAAGGCTCCGGGGCGCGGACCCGCTCCGGGTAAGTCATGGCGACACGTGTGGGATGCGTCCGTTGCGTCGCGCCTCCGCCGGCTTGTCTCCAGGAGTCCTTCGTGGTCCGATCCGGGCTCCGGGGGCCATGAACTCTTGTCTTCAGTGCGGGATCGAAATTCGGATGGGAAGCCTGTGCCTTGCCCACGCCGAGGCGATAGCGACCTGCTCGGACATGACCGCGGAGCAGATCATCAGCCGCGATCTCAACGAGCCGGCCGCGGGGCTGATCGACCAGTGGGGCAACACGCACGCGCTGTCGGAGCGTGCGCTGGTCGGGCGCCTGGCCAGCGAGTGCGCCGTCGCCATCCTGCATCACTCGGTGTCGGCGGTGCACGCGCAGATCGAGCTGGTCTCGCCTGACCACGGCAGCTGGCGGGTCATCGACCGCGGCAGCCTCAACGGCACCTACGTCGAGGACGAGGCGGTGCGCAACGCGCCTCTGCACCATGGCGAGCGGGTGCGCTTCGGCAGCGTGAGCTTCTACTTCTCGGCCCGCCGCGTGCCGATCCAGCACGGGCGCACCGGCGCCGGGCAGACGGTGCCGACCCGCGCGCGCGACATCGCGTTCCACGCCCGGGTGTCGAGCGGCAAGGGATCCGAGATGGCGCTGGTGCAGCGCGCGTCGGGCGGCATCATGCGCATCGACGACGACACCGCGCTCGAGTTCGCGCGCCTCGAGTTCGCGCTGCTCAAGATCCTGACCGAGCGGCGCCTGCTGCACACCGACCCGGAGCTGGCCTTCGTGTCGTCGCAGGAGCTGGCCGATCTCCTCGACTTCAAGTCGCAGGAGGCCGACGGTGAGAACGTGCGCGAGCTGGTGCGCCGCGTGCGCCGCAAGTTCAAGGCCGAGGGCATCGAGGACCTGATCGAGAGCCGCCAGGGCGTCGGGTATCGCCTGGCCTGGACCGTCAAGGGCTGATTCGCGGCGGCGCGACGGGCGCCGGCGGGCTCCTCCGCTGCTCTCACGCCCCTCTCACGGGGCGCCGGCTTGTGCCCTCACGCGGCAAAACGGCGCAATGGGGGGATGACCAACTCTCCCGCCGACCCTGAGCCGGGCAGCGGAGCAGCATCGCGCGGGTCGGACGGACCGGTCGGTTCGGCGCCGACCCGCTTCATCTGTCGATCGTGCGGGGCGGTGTTCCGCCGCGAGCTGCGCTACTGCCCGGCCGACGGATCGCTGCTGGCGGCGCTGACCGAGGATCCGCTCATGGGCAAGGTGCTGGCCGGCCGCTATGCGGTGCAGAGCCTGCTGGGCGAGGGTGGGATGGCGCGGGTCTACTTCGGCGTCGACGCCGACGGCGGACCGGGGCGCTACGCGATCAAGGTGCTGTTCGGCGAGCTGTCGGCCGACCCGCGCCAGTACGAGCGCTTCGTGCGCGAGGCGGCGCGCGCCAGCGCGTTCGACCACCCGAACCTGGTGCGCGTCGTCGACTTCGGCAGCACCGCCGGCGACCAGCCGTTCGTGGTGATGGAGTTCGTCGCCGGCCGATCGCTGTCCTCGATCCTGCGGCGCGAGGCGCCGCTCGCCGAACATCGCATCGTGTCGCTCATCTCGGATCTGTGCCGCGCGCTCGAGCACGTGCACGGGCGCGGCATCGTCCACCGCGACGTGAAGGCCGGCAACGTGATCGTGACGCAGGAGCGGCGGACGCGAGAGGGCCAAGCTGTTCGACTTCGGCGTGGCTGTCGAGCTGGGCGGCAAGGAGCCCCGCCTGACGACCAAGCAGACAGCCATCGGGACGCTGTCCTACATGTCCCCGGAGCGAGCTCTGTGTCAGGTCTTCGATCACCGGGCCGACCTGTTCAGCCTCGGCGTGCTTCTCTACCAGATGCTGTCCGGTGAACGTCCCTTCGAGGGCACGCCGATTATGATCGCGGTCCAGAACATGGCGCTGGCTCCTCCCCGTATCGCCGATCGCGTCCCTGGACTGCTGGTGGACCCGCGCCTCGAGGCCATGGCGCAAAGACTCATGGCAAAGGACCCTGCCGAGCGCTACCAGAGCGCCGACGAAGTACTGCGTGAGATGCTGGGTATCAGGGGTATATAATGAGGGGGTTCGTGGACACGCTGTCTCTGCTGCTGGCGCTGGCTGGCGCGCTCGCGACCGCGAGTGGCTGCAGTTTGCGCTACGATCCCGATGATCTGGGAAGCGGCGGCGACGACGGGGGCGGAGAGGATCCAGGGGAGGCGGCGGGTCCCGAGGAACTTTTTGTGCACCGCGTCTATCCGCCGGAGGTGTTCGAGGGCCAGGGGTACGTGGCGGATCCGGATGACGAGGCGAGCGTGCGCGCCATTCCAATGGTGCTGTACGGCCAGAACATGACCGCCGACACCGAGTTCACGGTGTCCGGCGTCGGGTTCCTCCCCAAGACGGTGGACGCGCAGGTCAGCGCCAGCGGGCGCTGGGCTGCCTTCGAGCTGCGCCTGCCTGTCATCGACGACGACGAGGATCCGCGCGACGTCGAGCTGGTCATCGAGCTGGTCAAGGGCGGAGAGAGCCACAAGACCACCGTCGTGCACCACCTCCTGCGCGAGCTGCGCGTCGAGTCGGACGGTACGTCGGAGGAGATCTCGACCGACTCGCTGACGAGAGACCCGACCGGCGTCGCGCGCTTCAGCGCCGTCAACCTGCGCGGCCTGGTGCAGGTGCGCGGCGCGGCGCCGTTCCGCGTCTTCGCCTACAGCTCCATCACGCTGATCGGATTCCTCGACGGCAGCGGTGCCGGCACCACACCGGGCGCAGGCGGATGCGTGGGGGCAGAAGTCGCCGAGAGCGCGCCCTGCGCGCCGGGCGCCGGCCAGCCCGGCGGCGCCGGAATCATCGGTCTCGCGGCCGGCGGCGGGGGCGGGGGCGGCTTCGCCAGCAGCGGCACGCGCGGCGGCGGCGCTGCCATGCAGCGCGGGGCAGGTGGCGTGGCGAACGGCGAGCCGTCGCTGGTGCCGATGCCGCCCGGCGGCGGCGCGCAGCCGGCAGGCGGCGGCGGCGGCGGCCAGAACGAGATTGCCCAGGGCGGCGGACCCGGCGGCGGCTCGGGCGGGGTCATCGAGCTGACCACGCCGGGCGTGCTCGTCACCGGCAGCGCGGTGGTGCAGACGGATGGCGCCGCCGGCGGAGCGTGCGCGGGCGTGGGCGGCGGCGGCGGCGGCGGCTCCGGCGGCGCCATCATGGTGCGCGCCGGGCAGCTGGCGGAGGCAGACGGCGAGGGTCCCGGCGCCATCACCTTGCAGGCGATCGGCGGAGTGGGCGGTGAGTGCGGGACCGCGACCGGCGGAGACGGCGGCAACGGCCGCATCCGGGTCGACGTGCCCGACGGCGAGAGCGTCACGGCCACGCCCAAGGCGTTCGATGCGCCGGCGTTCGTGACCGGCTCGATTCCGGCGGTCACCGCCGAGGCGGAGATTCTCGATCCCGATCAGGGGCGCGGCCGCCAGCTCGTACGAGATGGTCGTCTCCAGCCCCGAGGGCTCGAGCGACATCGAGCGGTCGACCACCGAGGTCGTCGCGACACCAGGTTCCGACGGGGCGGGGGAAAAGACGGTCGAGCTCTGGGAAGGCTTCAACCGACTGTGCCTGCGGGCCGTTTCCAGTGCCGACCTAGACTCTCTACCGGAGGCCGCCAATTGCGTAGACATTGCTTACATCTCGCCCTGATAGCCGCGGTCGGTGCCGCGGCGTTCGTGGTCCTGCCCGGGCGCGCCCTGGCCGACAAGGCGCCGCGCGTGGGCGTGGTGGTGTCGGTGCAGGTCAACCTGAACAAGAGCGAGGTCCAGAAGATCTCGCAAGCGATGGGTCGCGCGCTGCGGCAGCGACTGGTGGTGGACGTGGTGGCCGGACCGGAGGCCATGCGGCGTCTGCCGTCCGAGGGTGTGTCGGAGTCGTGCGTGGTCGACGAGAACTGCATCAAGGACGCGGCGCAGAGGCTCACGGCCGACGAGCTCCTCTTCCTCGTCGCCGTGCGCGTCGGCAACCGCATCCAGGTCGACAGCACCTGGGTCGACCCGGCCAACGGGCGCAGCGCGTCGCGCCCCAAGGTGGTCATGGTCAAGCTCGACGAGGCCGAGACGCGCTTCGCCGACGCCGCGTCGCTCATCCTGCCGGACGCGGCGGTGCGGCCGACGCAGCAGGCGAGCGACGGGTGCCCGGTGTGAGCGGCGGCGGCAACGCCGGCGCGGTGGTCATCCGCACCACGCCGCGCCACATGACCATCCCGGCCTGGGTGACAGGCGGGCTGGCGGTGGCCGCGGTCGGCACCTCGGTCGGCTTCTTCATTGTCACGCGCAACGACTTCAATCAGCTCGAGGAGCAGTGCGCGCGCGAGAACAACTGCGACAACCCGATGTGGGACCCGCTCAAGGACAAGATCGACCGCAACGCGATCACGGCCGATATCCTGGCCGGGGCGGCGGTCGTGTCGGCCGCCGCGACCTTCGTCATCTGGTGGACCAGCGGCGGTGACATCGAGCGGGTGCCGGTCGCGCGCGCTCTCCGTCTACAAGTCATTCCCGAGACGCGCGGTACGATGGTGCTCTGGGAGCGGCGATCTGTGAGCTTGCCCTCGTCAGCGCCGAGTGAGCGGTACGGCTGCCCCCAGTGCCTGTCTGTGTTCCGGGCCGGGTTCGCACGCTGTCCGCTCGACGGAGCGGCGCTGCAGGGGCTGACAGGAGATCCGCTGATCGGCCACACCCTGGCCGAGCGCTACATCATCGAGGAGCTGCTCGGCGAGGGCGGCATGGGCCGGGTCTATCGCGCGCGCCACAACCGGATGAGCCGGCGCTTCGCGATCAAGGTGCTGTTCGGCGACATGGCGGCGGACGCCAAGGCCCGCACGCGCTTCTCGCGCGAGGCCGAGGCGGTGAGCCGGCTCAACCACCCGAACGTGCTCTCGGTGGTCGACTTCGGCGAGACCGACGAGGGCCTGCTCTACCTGGTGATGGACTACATCGAGGGCCGCGAGCTCCACCAGCTCCTGGCCCAGGAGGCGCCGCTGTCGCCGCAGCGCGTGCTCTCGCTCCTGCGCCAGCTGTCCCGCGGCCTGGCCCACGCGCACGAGCGCAACCTGGTCCACCGCGACTTCAAGACCGAGAACGTCGTGGTGACCAAGAGCGGCGACGAGGAGCTGGCCCGCATCGTCGACTTCGGCATCGCGGCGGTGGGCGAGATGATGGAGCCGGCGCAGCGGCTCACCACCGAGGGCATGGTGCTGGGCACGCCGGCGTACATGTCGCCCGAGCAGTCGACCGGCGAGGAGGTCGACGAGCGCAGCGACCTGTTCAGCCTGGGCGTGATGCTGTACGAGATGCTGTGCGGCCGGCTGCCGTTCGACGGCACGGCGGTCGCCATCGCCAAGGCGCACCTGGCCTCCGAGGTGCCGCCGGTTGCGGTGCGGGTGCCGGGGCTGCGCGTGGATCCGCGGCTCGAGGCGGTGGCCATGCGCCTGATGGCCAAGGATCCGGAGGAGCGGTTCCAGAGCGCGCGGGCGCTGCTGGCCCACCTGGACAGCGCGTACGGCCGCGCCGACTCGCAGGAGGGCGAGGATCACGACGCCACGGTGCAGGTCGGCTCGGACAGCATCCCGGTGACGTCGGCGCCCAGCGGCGAGCAGTACCCGATCGAGGCGTTCCGCATGACGCCGTACGGCATGCCGGAGCTGGCCGCGTCCGGCCGGCGCGCGCGCGTGCGCGATCCGCGCGTGCTCATCACCGGCGGGGCCATCCTCGTCACGCTGGTGGTCGTGGTGGTCGCCATGATGTGGCGCGGGCGGCGGCGAGCGGCCGACCCACAGCGCGGAGGCGCCCGGCGTGGCGGTGCCGCCGGCCAGCGCGGCCGAGCCGCCGGGCACGCGTCCCGGCGCCGAGCCGGTCGCGCCTCCGCCCAGCCCCGAGCCGGAGCCGGTGCGCCGCGACCCCGCCGCCGAGCGAGCCGGCGTCGGCGGCCGAGCCGCGGCCGGTTCCGGTTGACACGGCGCCGCCGGTCGCGTCCGACGAGGACGAAGGTCGCGACGAGGAACGCGACGAGGACAGGGACCGCCGGACAAGGAGAAGCGCACCCGCGCGGCCCGGCGAGCGAGCGAGCGGTCGCCGAGCGGCGCGAGAAGTCCCGCGACGACTCGCGGTCGAAGCGCGCCGACAAGGAAGAGCGCAAGGCGGACGTCGAGCCGCCCAGGCCGAGGCCGCGGTGGCGCCCGCGCCGCCCGAGCCGGACAAGGCCGTGGCGGCCCCGGCGCCGCCCGCCGAGCCGGTCATCTCGACCAAGGAGTTCCTCTCGCGCTACAAGGCGACCGGCGACCGTCTCGAGCGCATCGTCGCCAAGAAGGGCGAGGCGGCGGTGGCCAAGATGCGCCTGCGCTACCAGGAGATCCCGGTCTCCGACGCCATGCGCTCCGAGTCGGTCCGCCGCGACGCGGATCGCACCCTCAAGTCGATCACCTCGCGCCTCGACCGCGACTTCGGCAATCTCTGATCGATCGATCCGTCAGGTCAGAGGATCGCCTTGAAGTCTCGATCCAGGACCGTCTTGCGGCCGTCCTCGGCGGCGTGGCGGACGGCCAGGTCGCAGACCTTGCGCAGGTGGTCGCTCAGCACGGCCATGACGCCGTCGGAGGTGTTCATGCTGGAGCTGGCGCGGATGTACTTCTTGAGCTTGGAGGCAACGATCAGGATCTCTTCGGTGCTTGTGTCGTCCATTGCTTGCGCCTCGGGTGCGATGACACGCCGGGGCGCGTCGCTGCGGGTTTCACTGCGGATGGGTGATGGCGCGGGGCGGGCCGGGGCGGGGCGCGCCGGCTCCTGGGTCCTCTGCGGGGGCGGAGGATCGTCGGCGCTGTCGCCGGGGCGCTCCTCCTCGAGCTGGCGGCGCCAGGCGCCCTCGGTCGGCGCGCGCTTCTCGACCGCCCACGCCTCGCGGTGCCGCATGGTCGGCAGGTGCGCCTCCCAGCAGCTCACCGAGCAGAAGAACAGCCCGGTCTTGGCCACCCGCGCGCAGGTCGAACACGCTGCACTCCCAGTAGACCTGTTCGAACGCGATCTCCGAGCGACAGCTCGAACAATAGCGCCAGCTCGACATAGGGCAGGATGGTATCTCACCCGCGCCGCCGGCGCCGCCGCGCCAGCGGGATGAGCGCAAGCAAGGCGAGGAGCGGCGCGGCCGCGCCCGGGCTCGAGGCGCGGCAACCGCACCCGTCGCCGGGCAGCACGGTCACCTCGAAGGCGACCTCGGCGGCCAGAGACGGGATGCCGTCGTCGGCCACCTCGATCGTGAACTCGTCGTCGCCCTCGTAGTCGTCGCCGGCCCGGTAGGTCACCAGGCCGTCCTCGTCGACGGACGCCTCGCCGTGTTCCGGGGCGGTCCCCACCCTGTAGACGTGGGCGTCGCCGGCGTCGGCGTCGCTGACCGTGAGCACGGCATCGACCGAGTCGCCGGCCTTTACCTCGAGGCTGGTCGCGTCGGCGCTCGCCTCCGGGCGCGCGTTGCAGGTGGCGCGCGGGATGCTCTGGCCGCTCTCGGCCTCGATCCAGTCCACCACCGCGTCGGGTCGCACGTAGATGCCGCCCTCGCCGCACGGCACCGACGCATCGTCGTAGCCGCGCGAGGTCACGCCGACAAGGAACTCGCCGATGTCGGTGAGCAGGTACAGGGGCCCGCCGGAGTCGCCGAAGCAGGAATCGACGTTCTGGCCGCCGGCCGCCAGCTCCCCGCCGGGGCTCACCGACGCGTTGCAGCCGCGGCCATTGGTGCAGTCGGCGTCGGTGATCGAGGACTCCGCCTCCATCAGGAAGCTCGTCGAGCGCTCGCCCTGCTGGTCGGTCGCGCCCCAGCCGACGATGGCGACCGACGCGCCCTCGGCCAGGTACCGCTCCAGCACGCAGCCGGTGGCCAGGACGCGCGGCGTGGTCTCGGCCGGCCGTTCCAGGAGGAGCAGGCCGACGTCGTAGGTGGTGAACGAGTCCGGGTGCTCGACGGCGCTGGCCACCGGGATTGTCTCGCCCTCGTCGTTCAGATCGGTGACGCCGATCTTCACCGAGGTCACGCCGGAGATGCAGTGTCCGGCCGTGAGGACCACGTCGGGGGCGATGAGCGTGCCGGAGCAGCCCGGCTCCTGCTCGAAGAAGACCGCGGCGGCGTCGTCCCACTTGCCGGCGTCGGCCGGGCCGCCGCCCACCACGGGCGGTGGAGCGGCCGGCTCGCCGCCCGGCGGCGGCGAAGCCCCGGCGGGGGCATGCGCGCCGGTCAGCGCGAGCGCTGCGAGGGCGAGCGCGGGGCCGGGTGTGCGCATGAGTGAGAATCCTCGCATGGCGTCGCAGGACGCGCTGCATCTTTCCCGCCCGTCTCTCGGTCCGATCCGGCGGTCAGATCAAGAACGCGCGTCAAGTCCATGTACCATGGGCGCCATGCAGAGACGGAGAGCGCTCGCGATCACGCTCGCGGCGCTGGTGGCCGGCCCGATCGCATGCGGTGGCGGCGAGGGCGGCGACGGCGGCGGAGCGGACGATGGGGACGACGGCGGGGACGACGGCGGCGACGGCGACGGCGGGGATGACGGCGGCATCGAGCCGCCCGCGCCGGTGTGCCTCGAAGCCGGCGGCGACCAGACCGCGCGCACGCCGGAGCTCGCCTTCGCCGTGGGCGACCGAGGCGACGAGGCCTGGCTGGCCTCGCCGGTCGTCGTCGACCTGGACGGCGACGGCGCGCCCGAGATCGCGGCCGGCCGCGACGAGCGCATGATCGTGTGGAGCGCCGGCGGCGAGGTGCTGTGGGACGCCGGCACGGAGGGACGGATCTGGTCGTCTCCGGTGGCGGTCGACCTGGACCCGGGCCGCGACGGGCTCGAGCTGGCCGCGGCCTCGCGCGGGCGCATCTACGCCTGGGACGCCGCCGGCGAGCCGCTCGACGGCTTCCCCTTCGAGTGGCGCGACGAGATGCGCTCGCTGGCCGCGGGCGACATCGACGGCGACGGCGAGCTGGAGCTGGTCGCGGTCACCACCAGCCCGCTCGACGCCGGCGACCAGCGCGACATCGTCATCGCGGTCGAGGCCGACGGCCAGACGGTGGAGGGTTTTCCGGCCAACACCGGCGGCACCTCCGGCTGCGACGACGCCTGTTACGTCACCGGCGGCTACGATCAGAACCTGGCCCTGGGCGACGTCAACGGCGACGGCCGCGCCGACATCCTCGCGCCCCAGGACAACGCGTACATGAGTCTGCACGACGGCACCGGCCGCGCCTTCGACGCCGCCGACATCTTCGACCGTCCCGGCAAGTTCATGGGCATCCGGTTCCTGCACGACTACGACCAGGCGCGCCAGGGCTACGCCGACGACGAGGAGTCTGCCAACCAGGCCCACTTCACCAACTCGGCGCCGGCCATCGCCGACATGGACGGCGACGGCGAGGGCGATCTGGTGGTGCTCGGCTCGGTGCAGAACGCGGCCCAGTCGCAGCGCGAGCGCGGCGTGGCGCTGTGGGTCGTGCACAACGACGGCCGCCGGCTGGACGGCTGGGAGACACCGCTGCACGTGCCGGAGTACCGCGCCGGGCTGTGGGACTTCGAGGACACCAACGTGGTCGCGGCGACGAACCAGGTCGCCGTCGTCGACCTCGATCCGGATCTGCCCGGCCCCGAGGTTGTGTTCGCCGGCTTCGACGGGCGTGTGCACGCCGTGTCGGCCGCGGCCGAGGAGCTGTGGTCGGCGTCGTTCACCAGCGACAGCGACGTGCTGACCGGCGGCGTGGCCGTGGCCGACCTGTCGCGCGACGGCCGGCCGGAGATCGTGTTCGCCACCTACTCGCCGGAGGACGGGCGCTCGGCGCTGTTCGTGCTCGACGGCGGCGGCAACCCGGTGGCCGAGCTGCCGCTGCCCGGCCGCGGGGCCATGGCGGTGCCGACCATCGCCGACGCCGACGGCGACGGCCAGCTCGAGATCGCGGTCAGCCTCAAGGACGCGGACGGCGGCGACGAGGTCCTGGTCTACACCGTGCCCGGCTCGGGCGCCGACTGCCTGCTCTGGCCCACCGGCCGCGGCAACTACCGCCGCGACGGCTATCTGCCCGACTGAGCCGCTACGCGTTGGCGCCGTGGCACTTCTTGTACTTCTGCCCGCTGCCGCACGGGCAGGGGTCGTTGCGCCCGACCTTGGGCTGGTCGCGCACGACCGGGCGCGGCTCGCACCATGGCGCCGTCCCAGTAGTACCAGCGGCCGTCGTGGCGGCGGAACTGGGCCAGCTCGTGGTGGGTCAGCGGGGTGCCCTGCAGCTCGTAGCGCGCGATGAACTCGACCTGGCCGGTCTCGTCCGCCTCGCCGCCGGCCTCGGTCGACACGATGTCGAGACCCTGCCAGCTGGCCTCCTGCGACCACTTCTCGGTCGACTTGCGATCGACGTCGCCCGCCGCCTTCGGGTGGTGCGTGCCCATGATGTGGTCGATGACGCCGAGCGCGTAGGCGCTGTAGCGCGAGCGCATGAGCGCCTCTGCCGTGGGCGCCCACGCCGCGCCCGGCTCGCCGTCGGCGCTCGCGAAGTAGCGCGCGCAGCACTCGGCCGCGCTCGGCCCCAGTGCCGCACGGGCACGGCTGCGCCAGTCGTTCCTCGTCCGGCCCCTGCCGGTCGCCGTCCTGTGCCATCACGAGTACCGCGGTACGTTCGGGTCGACCTCGCGCGACCACGCGTCGATACCGCCCGACAGGTTGTAGACCTCGCGGAAGCCGAGGCCGATGAACTGCTGCGCCGCGGCCCTGCTGCGCTGGCCGTGGTGGCAGTAGAAGACGATCGGAGTGGCCCGATCGAGGCCCTCGAGGTGGTCGAGCGCGGCCTGGTCGAGCGGGCGGCTCTGGGAGATGTGGGCCCGGGCGCGCTCGTCGGACGGGCGCACGTCGTACAGCTCCTTGAGCCCGGCGTCGAGCCTCGCCTTGAGGTCGGCTGCCGACAGCGGCCGCACCGCGGCCGGGCCGTTCGGGTTGTCCATGCGGAAGCCGGCGCCCTCCGGGCCGCTGACGAAGTCCATCCTGAGCCCGCCGGCGCGCTTGGCCGAGATCGCATCGACGAGCAGGGTGAGGCCGCCGGACGTGATCTCGATGTCTCCCGGGCGGCGCGGGCCGAGCTCCAGCTCGTGCTCGAACTCGGGGCTGATGGCGATGTGCACCTGCTCGTCGGGGCCGGCTTCGGCCAGCGCCTCGCGCAGCGCCGCGACGGCGGCCGGGGTGAGCTGCACATCGGGCGGCTCGACCGGCTCGGCCTCCACGCCCAGCTTCTTCTGGAGATCGCCGGACGCGAACATCTCCTTGATGATGTCGCAGCCGCCCACGAACTCGCCGCCGATGAAGAGCTGCGGCACGGTCGGCCACGACGAGAAGTCCTTGACCCCCTGCCGGATGGCCGGGTCGGCCAGCACATTCACCGTCTTGTATTCGGGGACCAGGCTGTTCAGGATCTGCACCACGGCGGCAGAGAAGCCGCACTGCGGAAAGCTGCGGGATCCTTTCATGAACAGGACGACGTTCTGGGACTTGACCAGGTCTTCGATCTGCCGAAGGGTCTCTGGGCTGCTGGACATGACGTACCTCGAGGTGACGGCGAAGGATAGCCTCTGGCTGGCGGCTTTGGCCAGGGGGGCGGCCGATCGTCCGGGTGCACGCGAGTGATCGCCGCTCGCGTGATCCGCCGCATCGGCGACGTCGACGCGGCCGCGTGGGACCGGCTCGAGCACGGCGGCTCGCCGTTTCTGCGCCACGGCTTTCTCTCCGCGCTCGAGGAGACCGGCTCGATCGGGCGCCGCTCGGGCTGGGAGCCGCGCTACGTCCTGGCCGAGCGGGCCGGCGCGCTGGTCGGCGCCGCCGCCGCGTTCGTCAAGGACCACAGCTTCGGCGAGTTCATCTTCGACTGGGAGTGGGCGCACGCCAGCCAGCGGGCCGGCATCGACTACTACCCGAAGCTGGTGGTGGCCGCGCCGCTCACGCCGGCCACCGGGCCGCGCCTCCTGCGCGCGCCCGGGCTGTCGGCGCCGATCGCCGCGACCGTCGGCATCGCGCTGGTCGGCGAGGTGGAGCGCGTGGCCGAGGAGGAGGGCTGCTCGTCGGTGCACGTCCTGTTCTGCACCGAGGAGGAGCGCGACCTCCTGGCCGACGCTGGGCCTGGCCGCGCGGGCCAGCTTCCAGTACCACTGGCACAACCGCGGCTACCGCGACTTCGACGACTTCCTGGGCCGCATGAGCTCGCGCCGGCGCAAGCAGCTGCGCAAGGAGCGCAGCCGGGCGCGCGAGGCGGTCGACGCCATCGAGATGGTGCCGGGGCGCGACATGTCGCCGCAAGGACCTGCGCGACCTGGACCGCTTCTACCGCATCAACGTCGCGGCCCACGGCGGCTCGGCGTACCTCGAGCGCGGCTTCTTCCCGGCCCTGGTGCGCTGCATGCCGGACGCGGTCCTGATGGCGCGCGCGGTGCGCGGCGGCAAGGCGATCGCCGGCGCGCTGTTCCTCGAGAGCGAGCAGGCGCTGTACGGCCGCTACTGGGGCGCGGTCGAGGACGTGCCGATGCTCCACTTCGAGGTCACGTGCTACCTCGGCATCGAGCGCTGCATCGAGCGCGGCACGCCGCTGTACGAGGCCGGCGCCCAGGGGCAGCACAAGCTCCTGCGCGGCTTCGAGCCGTCGCCGACCCACAGCGCGCACCGCATGTTCCACCCGGCGCTCGACCGCGCGGTGCGCCAGTTCCTGCGCGATGAGGCGCCGGCGGTGGCGCGCCACATGGAGCGGCTGGCCGGCGTGGGGCCGTTCAAGGAGGAGCAGGCGTCCGACTGATGCGGGCGAGCTCGTCGGCGCGCGCCGTCGTCCACGCCGCCTCGGTCTCCAGGCCGTGGCGGGCGAAGAAGCGGGCCAGCTCGCGGTAGCGCCGGCCCGGCGCGAAGCCGACCGCGTGGAACAGCTTGCGCAGGCAGACCGGGCACAGGTTCATCGGGCGGCGATCGGTCTCGACCAGGTGGTTCGAGCCGTTCATGACGCACTCGTAGTAGGTGCAGTGCTCCATCCCGAACATGTGGCCGATCTCGTGGGCCATGACCTTGAGCGCGCGGCTGCGCACCCAGGAGGCCGGGTCGCGCCCCGCGCGTCCGCCGTCGAACGGCGGGTGGTAGCGGGCGATGCTGTACACGCCGACGCGCTCGCGGAAGCTGGCCATGCCGAAGACGAAGTTCCAGTTCGGATCCGGGTAGAAGATCGACCGCGGTGAGGCCGACGAGGCAGTAGGCATCGGCCGGCAGGATCGAGCGCAGGTGCTCGAGCACGTCGGTGGCCAGCATCTGCCGGCGGCCGTCGTGCCGGCGGGTGCGCGCCCCGGTGTCGTTGACGGCGATCGCAGGCAGCACGCGGACCGGCAGCTGGAAGTGGGCGCGGGTGAAGTCGGCGAGGAGATCGAGCGGCGGCGCGGCGCGACCGAGATCGCCCAGGGGCACGATGTAGATCGTGCGCCTGCCGCCGGCGCCGGGCCGGTTGGGCCGCGACGCGACGAAGCGATCGTAGGTCTGGCCCGGTTCGTCGTGCTCGGCCAGCCAGTCCCCCGGCTGCGGCGCGGCGATCGGGATGAAGCCGGGCCCGGGGGCGAACGCGGCGCGCAGCTCGGCGGACAGCCCGGCCAGGCGCGCCCGCGGCCCTGACCCGGGTGCGCGCGTCCGGCACCGCGAAGGCAGGCGCGAGCGGCGCGCTCGGGGCGGCCCCGCCGGCAGCTGGGTCTGCGTCCGCGCGCCGGCGCGGCGATGCCGGTTCGGGTGCCCGGGGCAGGGGCGGTCGGGTCGCAGCCCGACCAGGCAGCGACCGCGAGGCGACCAGCGCGATCCGCGCGACCCCGCGCCGCTCGCGCCGCGTCAGCATTCTCGCTTTGTCAACGGTCGCCGTCCCGAGTTCCGCTTTTCCGGCGGCGGTGTGTGTTTTTCCGGCGGGTGTGAGACCATGCCGGGCCATGGCCGACCAGGACTCTCGCGCTGGAGCGCGCTACGCCGACGCGGACATCCTCGACTACGTCAACCGCATCCACGGCCCGCACGACGAGGCCCTGGAGTACGCCTTCCGCGCCCCGGAGCGCGGCGACATCCCCGCCATCCAGGTCGGGCCGGGCGAGGGGCGGCTGCTCGAGCTCCTCCTGCGCATGGTCGGGGCCCGCCGCGTGGTCGAGCTCGGCACCCTGGCCGGCTACTCGGCGATCCGCTGCGCCCGCGCGCTGGGCGCCGACGGCAAGCTGTGGACCATCGAGATGATGCCGGAGCACGCCGAGGTGGCGCGCAGCAACATCGAGCGCGCCGGGCTGAGCGACCGGGTCGAGGTCCTCGTCGGCGAGGCGAACGCGGTGCTGCCGACCATCGAGAAGCACGGCCCGTTCGACGCCGTCTTCATCGACGCCGACAAGGAGGGCTACGCCCACTACGGCAGCTGGGCCGCGCGCCATCTGCGCCCGGGCGGCCTCCTGCTCGGCGACAACGCGTTCCTGTTCGGCGGGCTGCTCGGCGACACGCCGGCGGCGGTGGCCATGCGTCGCTTCCACGAGGAGGCCGCCGCCGCCTTCGACTCGGTCTGCATCCCGACGCCGGACGGCCTCCTGCTCGGCATCAAGCGCTGATCCCGCCGCGCGGCGCAGGTTGTAGTACCGTGGGGCCGATGGAGATCGTCTCGCGCGATCAGCTGGAGGCGGGCCTGGCGCGCGCCCGCGCCCAGGTGCGGGACCCGCAGGCCGGCATCTACGGGCCGGGCAGCGTGTCCTGGCAGATCAACCGCGAGGTGATCCAGATGTGGGGCGGCGGCCGCGCCATCCTGCTGCAGCTGGCCCACCCGTTCGTCGCCCACGCGATCGACCAGCACTCGCGCACCCGCACCGACGCGCGCGGCCGCTTCCAGCGCACCTTCGCCAGCGTGTTCGCCATGGCGTTCGGCGACATGGACCACGCCTTCCGCGCCGCCCGCCGGGTGCACGCAATCCACACCCGCGTGCGCGGCGAGATCGACGAGGACGTCGGCTCGTGGCGGCGCGGCACCCTCTACCACGCCAACGACGTCGGCTCGCTGTTCTGGGTCCACGCCACGCTCGTCGACACCTCGCTCGTCGTGCGCGAGGCGCTGTTCGGCGCGCTCGAGCCGGGCCAGGCCGAGCGCTTCTATCAGGAGCAGAAGCGCTTCGCGTACCTGTTCGGCATCCCGGACGCCGCCATGCCCGCCGACCTCGCCGGCTTCCGCGACTACATGGCGCGGATGCTGAGCTCGGGCGAGATCGCGGTTGGCCGGCCGGCGCGCGAGATCGCTCGCTTCGTGCTGGCGCCGCCCACGCCGGCGCTGGCGCCGGTCATGGACTGGTACCAGGTGATGACCGCGGGCCTGCTGCCGCCGCGGCTGCGCGACGAGTTCGGGCTGCGCTTCGGCAGGCTCGAGCGGGCGATCTATCGCGCGTCGGTGGCGGCGATGCGGCCGACCATCCGCGCGCTGCCGCGCCAGCTGCGCTACTTCCCCGGCTACCTCGAGGCCGAGGCGCGCCTTGGCCGCCGCCGGCCGCGCCTGCTCGGCCGCCTGGCCGATCGCGTCGCGCTGACCGGCCTCGGCATCTGGCCGCGCGGCACGTCAGTCCTTCTACGCCGCGCCCTCGACCTCGGCCAGCCGGCGGTTGAGGAAGCGGCGCTCGGCCTCGTTGCCGGCCAGCGCGATCGCCTCGCGATAGGCGGCCGCCGCCTCGTCGCCGCGCCCGAGCCGGCGCAGGAGATCGGCGCGCGCCGCGGGCAGGAGGTGATAGCGGGGCAGGGCGCCGGACGCGACCAGGCGGTCGAGCAGCGCCAGCCCCGCCTCCGGCCCCTCGGCCATGGCCACGGCCGCCGCGCGGTTGAGCTCGACCACCGGCGACGGCGCGATGCCGAGCAGCACGTCGTACAGCGCGGCGATCTGCGGCCAGTCGGTGTCGGTCGGCCGCTCGGCGCGGGCGTGCACGGCGGCGATGGCCGACTGCACCGCGTACTGCCCGACCGGGCGGCCGACCAGCGCGCGCTCGACCAGCGGCAGGGCCTCGTCGATCTGTCGCCGGTTCCAGCGGCCGCGGTCCTGATCCTCGAGCAGCACCAGCTCGCCGTCGGCGCCGACCCGCGCCGGCGCGCCGCGCGTCGTGCAGCAGCATGAGCGCGAGCAGGCCCTGCACCTCCGCCTCGCCGGGCAGAAGCTGCACCAGCAGGCGGCCCAGCCGGATCGCCTCGGCGCACGAGATCCACGCGCACCAGGGCGTCGCCGGCGGTCGCGGCGTAGCCCTCGTTGAAGACGAGATAGATGACGGCGGCCACCGCCTCGAGCCGCTCGCGCAAGAGCTCGGGCACCGGCACCTGGTAGGGGATGCCGGCGTCGCGGATCTTCGACTTGGCCCGGACCAGGCGCTGGGCCAGCGTCGGCGCCGGCACCAGGAACGCGCGCGCGATCTCCTCGGTGGACAGTCCGCACAGCGTGCGCAGGGTAAGGCCGACCTGCGCCTCCATGGCCAGCGCCGGGTGGCAGCAGGTGAAGATGAGGCGCAGGCGATCGTCCTCGAGCACCGCGGCGTCGGGCACCGGCAGCTCGGTCGCCTCGAGCGCAGCGTCGCTCTTCTCGTCGGCCTGCAGCGCCGGCCAGCGCCTCGAGCGCGTCGCTGCGGTCGCGGAAGGCGCGGCGGCGGCGGATCGTGTCGACCGCCTTGTTGCGCGCGATGCTGGTCAGCCACGCGCGCGGGCTCTCCGGCGCGCCCTCGCGCGGCCACTGATCGAGCGCGGCCGCGAACGCCTCCTGCAGCACGTCCTCGGCGAGATCGAAGTCGCCCAGGGCGCGGATGAGCGTGGCCAGGATGCGGCCGGACTCGGCGCGATAGAGCTGGGAGATCCGTGCCGGGAAGTTGATCATCGGCCGCCTCAGAATAGCCGAGGCGGCCGCGATCGGGGCCGGCCGGCCGCTGCCCTACTCCTTGTCGAACACCATGAGCGGGCGGACCTCGATGCTGCCCAGGCGCGCCGACGGGATGCGCGCGGCCAGGGCGATCGCCTCGTCCAGGTTGGCCGCCTCGACCAGGTAGAAGCCGCCCAGCTGCTCGCGCGTCTCCGCGAACGGGCCGTCGGTGGTCAGGGTCTTGCCGTCGCGCACGCGCACCGTGGTCGCGGTGCTGATCGGCTGCAGGGCCTCGCCGGCGCGGAAGTGGCCGCTCTTCTTGATGTTCTGGGTGTACTCGAAGTAGTCGGCCATGAACTTTTCGGACTCGGCCTTGGACATGCCTTCCCACTTCTTCTCTTCGTCGTAGATGAGCAGCAGGTATTGCATCGTTGTCTCCTGGGTCGGACGCCGGGTCGCCGGCGAGTTCGGTTTCCCGGAGTGGTCGAACGACGCGGCCGCGATCGACAGGCGGGCGCGCTTTTTTCGTCCGCAACCCCGAGACCGGCGGACCGTACCGCACCCGACGCCGAAACGCCGCGGAATCAGCCGCGTTCTGCGCCAGGAGGCGACGACGTCAGGGGATCGCGACGGGAGAGAAGAAGGTCCGGCGAGACCGGCGAAAGCCGCGTCTCGAGTGCGCGAACAGTTTGGGGCGCACGGCCTCGCCGGACTTTCGACAAGACGCTTTCACAGCAGCAGCTCTCCGCGGCGGATCACGAGGCGCAGCGGAACGGACAGAAACCCGCCGTCCACGACCACCAGCTCGCTGGTGGCGGGAGGCGGGCCGATGTGGAGCGCGAACAGCGTGTAGCGACCAGACGGCAGCACCGGGATGGTGAAGCGGCCATCCGCCTCGGTGCTGGCCACGAACCACGCGCCGGTGCGAGCGGGCATGGTGCCAGCGCCGGTGTCGGCTGCGGCCCCGGCGCCACCGACGCTGGCGCCGGTCACGCCGGCGGCCAGCGCCGAGCAGTGCGCCACCGCGACGACGAGCGCGCCGGCCAGCGGCCGATCGTGATCATCGACGACGCGGCCGGCAAAGCCATCGGTCAGGTGGGCCCGCCAGATCGGTCCGTCAGCGGGCGTGGCCCCCCCGTCGCGCGACGTGCGCGCGTCGGGAGCCCCGCCCGCGCCGACCGCACGGGCCGGCGTCATTCAGTGATACGCGAGCTGGGGCGAGGACTCCGCCTGCGGCTCGAGGTTGTTGTCGGCGCGATCCGCGCCCTGTGCCACCGGCGTCACCGCCGGCGCGTCCTGGATGGCCGACGTTCAGCTTGGGAACCTCCGCGCCGAACGCGAAGCCCGAGAACAGGAGCGCCATCAGAAAGAACGCCGCGAGAGCGACGTCGAGCACCATGTGTTTGCGGTTGCGAGTCAGAACAGCGTCGAGTCGGTTTCTCTTCATGACCACCCTCCGGCCGCCAGGCATTGCAGCCGACGTGCCGATCGCGCCGACCAACAACCATCAGTAAAGACGCGGCCGGTGGTGATCTCGTTGTCCGCCTGGACGTGTCGCGTTGTCCGCGCGGACGTGTCGCACCCGCTGTCGCACCCCTGTCGCAGGTCGCACCTGCGAGCGGTGCACCGACGGTACGCGAGCTCAGCGAAAGCTCTGTGGATCGAGATCGAAGCGCTTCACCCAGCGCTGGATCTGCTTGCGGTCCTTGCCCATCGCGCGGGCCACGGCGCTGATGTTTCCGCCATGTGCGCGCAGGCTGGCGATGACTTCGTCGCGCAGGCGGCGATCCTCGTCACTGAGCGGACCGCTGACCGCCGGGCTCCCGCCATCGAACAGATCGTCGTCATCGGCATCCGGATCTGTGTTGCCCGGCGTGGAGCCGTCGCGCCAGGCGTCAGCGGACACTCGCTCGCCGGATCCGGACACTCGCTCGCCGGACACGACGTCGCCGGGGACCGCCGGGCGGTCGGCCGAGGCCCGCGCCCGCGCGCCGCTCTGGCGCACGTCGGCGGGCAGGTGGTCGAGCTGGATGGGCAGCGCGCCGGCCAGGATGGCCGCCGCCATCAGGCAGCTGTCCAGCTCGCGCACGTTGCGCGGCCAGGCGTGGAGAAACATCGTGCGCGCCGCGACGGCGTCGATGGCGGGCAGCGCGGCGCCGGCGGCCGCGTGGCGGCCCAGCAGCGAGCCGATGAGCAGGCCGAGGTCCTCGCCGCGCTGGCGCAGGGGCGGCAGCAGCACCGTGTAGCCGGCCAGGCGCGCGTACAGGTCCTGGCGGAACTCGCCGCGGTCGACCATCGCGCCCAGATCGCGGTGCGTGGCGGCGACCACGCGGATGTCGACCTCGATCGGCCGGTTGGCGCCGACCGGCAGCACCTCGCGTTCTTGTAGAACGCGCAGCAGCGCCGCCTGCGACGCCATCGGCAGGTCGCCGATCTCGTCGAGGAACAGCGTGCCGCGATGCGCGCTGCGCACCAGCCCGGGGCGATCCTCGTTGGCGCCGGAGAAGGCGCCGCGCCGGTGGCCGAACAGCTCGCTCTCGATCAGCGTGTCCGGCACGGCGCCGCAGTTGACCGCGATCAGCTCGCCGGGCCGGCCCGACAGCGCGTGGATGGCGCGGGCGAGGAGCTCCTTGCCGGTGCCGGACTCGCCCGACAGCACGATGGGCAGGAGCGAGCGTGCGACCCGCTCCAGCTCGCCGAGCGCGCGGGCGTAGACCGGCGCCAGGGTCACCAGGCCGGGCGGCTGCTCGCGCAGGTCCTCGATCGTGTAGTGCAGGTCGGTCGCGTCCTCGACGGCGAGCGACACGCGCTCGCGGAACCAGAACAGCGTGTGTCCCAGCTCGATCAGATCGCCGTCGCGCAGCACCGTGCGGTCGACGGCGCTGCCGTTGACCACCGTGCCGTTCTTGGAGCCGGCGTCGTAAAGGATCCAGCGCCCGAAGCTGGACTCGATGCGCGCGTGCTGGGAGGACATCCAGCGGTCCGGGATGCGCACCATCAGCTCCTCGCCGCCCGGTCCGGCGTGCCGCTCGACCTGGCGCTCGCGGCCGCGGCCGAGCAGCACCTGGGTGACCCCGCCGAGGGCGTGGCGAGACGCGCCGGCGGCCAGGCGGTCGCACTCCAGCGCGACCACCAGCACCGGCTGTGGCGTGGGCGCACCGGGCCCCACGCTCTTCTGCCCGTGCATGCTGAGAGTGAGAATCCGCCGGTCCCGGCACCCCCCGCAATCTACTTCCATTCGCCCTGCACGACCAGCACCAGCACGCGCCCAGGCGAGGGCACGCCGGCGCGCTCCTCGTAGTCAACTCCGCTGGCGTTGTCGATGCGCACGGAGGCCATCAGATCGGCCGGGAGCGCGGCCCACGCGCTCACATCGAGCAGCGTACGGGCGGGCAGGGCCGTCTGTCGATCGATCTGCTCGCTCTGGCGGCGCAGGCGCACGAGGCCCCCGGCGCGGTCGAAGCGGCCCTCGATCCAGGCGGTGGCGCGGTGGCGGGGCAGGAAGTCCAGCGCGTCGCTGCCGGTCTCCTCCGAAACCGCGTCAGTGAAGCTGTAGCTGGCGCCCCCACCCAGCCGCTGGCCGCGCGAGATCTCCACGCTGCTGTCGATCCCGCGGGTGTCGAACGCGCCCAGGTTGACGAGCTCGCGCCGCTCGGTGCCCAGGCGGATGAGTCCGTTGGAGCGGCGCAGGTACGACGCGAGGCGCAGCTCGAGCCAGCGCGACGGACGCACGGTCACCTCGCTCTCGCCGAACCAGACCTGCTCCGGGCCGAGCGACTCGCTGCCGATGTCGGGGCGGAAGCGCTCGCGCAGGGTCGGCAGCCGCCCCTTGCGCCCGCCGATGAGCCGCAGGGCGAGCGCGGAGACCGGCGCCCAGGTCGCTGTCAGCTTGGCCTCGGGCCAGGCGTCGGCGTCGATGCCGAACGGCGCGGCCAGGCCCAGCGCGCCGTCGAGGCGCCACGGCCCGTCGGCCAGCTGGGCGCCGGCGGCAGCCTCGACCAGCGTGGCGCGGCCGCCGGTGTCTTCGCCGTCGAAGTCGGCGACATCGGCCTGCTCGCTGTCGACGACGGCGGAGCCGATGACGTGCACGCGCGGGCCGAGCGGGCGGTTGGCGAGGAAGCCGCCGCCGATGCGCGTGGCCTCGAGGTCCTCGCGCGAGACCTGCTCCTGCAGCTCCAGATCGGAGAAGCTGCGCGAGTCGCGGGCCAGGAGATGCCCGTAGCCGCGCCCCTGCAGCCGCCAGCCGCCCAGCTCGTCGTCAACGGTGAGGCCGGCGCGGGCCTGGGTCTCGTCGTCGATGACCAGGATGTCCTGCACGCCGTCCTCGCCCGGCGGCACCACATAGCCGCCGGTCTGCGCCCACAGGTCGGCGACCGCGCGCCGCCGCGACCTCCGGTACTCGAGCCGCAGCGCGCCGACCGCCTGGCGCCGGTCCTCGGGCACGATCGCGTCCGGCGCGCCGTCGGGCATCACGGCGTAGTCGCGCAGCCCGAGGGTGCCGGCCGCCGAGGCGCGCAGGGCCAGGTTGCGGGCGACCGGGGCCCGGCCCGACGCGCTGGCCTCGGCCGAGGGCAGGCTGGAGCCGAGCGCGCGCGCCGCGACCAGGCGGGCTCCGACCGCGTCGCGGGTGTGGACCTCGATGACGCCGCCCGGGCCGCCGGCGCCGTCGATGGGCGAGGCCGGCGACGACGACACCCGGATCTGCACGATGTCGGTGACCGGGATCGACGAGATGTCCAGGTTGCCGTAGTACGGGTCGCCGATGGAGACGCCGTCGACGAGGATCTTGACCGAGCCCTTGCGCGCGCCGCGGATCTCGACCTGGCGGCCGCCGCGTCCCTGCTCGCGCACGACGATGTCGGGCAGGAGCTCGAGCGCGTCGGCCAGGTTGCTGGCCCCGCGGCGAGCCAGCTCGGCGCCGGTCAGGCGCAGCTCGGTGTCGCGATCGAACGGCTTGTCGGGCCGCTCGCCCCACACGACGATCGCCTCGCCGGTGATGGCCGGATCGAGAAAGACCGCGTCCTCGGGCGACAGCGCGGGCTGCGCCGCCGCCGGGGCAGGGGCGGGCTCAGGCTGCGCCGATGCCGGCCCGGCGAGACAGAGGATGAGGACGAGCGCGCCCGGGCGCCCGCACGACACGCGAAACATCGATCACTGCTCTCTCACCCCGGCACTGCACTCTCACACTGGCGCTGTCATCCGCGGCGGCCCGCGGTCCGCTTCTCCGATCGGCCCTCGCCCTTGTCCTCGCCCTTCGTCGCCTTGCGCGAGGACGCCTTCTTGGCCGGTCGCTCCTCGGCCTCGGCCTCGGCACCGCCCTCGCCGCCCATGCCCAGGCTCTTGCGCAGCGCCTCCATGAGGTCGATGACCTGGGCCTGCGGGGCCGGCTCCGGCGCGGCGGTGATCTCCTCGCCCTGCACCTTCTTCTCGATGATGGCGAGCATCCGCTCCTTGACCTCGTCCTCGTACTTGTCCGGCACGAACTTCTTCTCCGCGATCTGCTCGATGAGCTGGACGGCGAGCTTGACCTCCGCGGTGGTGGCCGGCTTGCCCTCCTTGATCGGCACCTCGTCGAACGCCTTGATCTCGTCGGAGTAGTGCAGCTGGTGGAGGATGAGGCCCTCCTTGCCGTACGGGCGCACCAGCACCAGGTACTGCTTGCCGCGCGCGGCGTACTTGGCCAGCCCGACCAGGCCGGTCTCGTTCATCGCCTCGATGAGCAGCTTGTAGGCGCGCTCGCCGCCCTTGTCCGGGCCCATGTAGTAGGAGCGCTCGAAGTAGACCGGGTCGACCTCCTTGGCCGGCACGAACTCGGTCAGCGCGATGGTGTTGTCCGCGACCTCCTGCAGCGCCTTGTACTCCTCGTCGGAGAGCTTGACGTACTGCCCCTTGGCGAACTCGTAGCCGCGCACCGTCTCGTCGCGCGTCACCACGCGATCGTGGGTCGGGCAGATGTACTGCTGCTTGAGGCGCGTGCCGCACTCTTCGTGGAGCATGTTGAAGTGGATGTCGTTGGCGGTCTCGTGCGCCGAGTAGAGCTTGATCGGGATCGAGACCAGGCCGAAGGACACCGTGGCGGAACTGATGGCGCGAGCGGGCATGAATCGAGGCTCCTCGTTTCCCGCTATAGTACCAATGCGTATCTCATGCCCGCGAATTCAGGTTCGGATGACCGTCTTGCCCGCTATCGCGCCATGCGTTCGGCCGGCAAGACACCTGAACCTTTTGGCAGTGGCGCGGCCGGGCCAGCCTCGCCGGCGCCCGGGCGCGCCCGCTTCGTGGTCCAGAAGCACGCAGCGCGCCGCCTGCACTACGACTTCCGTCTCGAAATGGGGGGCGTGCTCACGTCCTGGGCGGTCCCGCGCGGCCCCTCGCTCGACCCGAAAGACAAGCGCATGGCGGTCATGGTCGAGAACCATCCGCTCGAGTACGCCGATTTCGAGGGAGTGATCCCGGAGGGCAACTACGGGGCCGGCGCCGTCATCGTGTGGGACCGCGGCTCGTGGCAGGAGGTGCCGGAGCCGGGCGCGAGCCTGGAGAGCGGCAAGCTCCTGTTCGACCTGCACGGCCACAAGCTGCGCGGCCGCTGGACCCTGGTGCGCACCAAGCGCAGCGGCTCGGGCGGCGCCTTCGACGGCTCGGACCAGGTGGCGCAGAGCGACTGGCTGCTCATCAAGAAACCGGACGGCTTCGCCGATCCGGCCGGCCAGCGCCCGCCGGGCGAGCACTCGGTGCTGTCGGGCCTGACCATCGAGGATCTGCAGACCGGCAGCTCGCGGGTCGAGGAGGTGCGCAGCGCGCTCGTCGACGCGGGCGCGCCGCGCCGGCGGGTCGATCCCGACGCCCTTCGCCTGATGCTGTGTGAGAGCCGCGAGGAGCCGTTCGGCGGCAAGGGCTGGCTGTTCGAGCTCAAGCACGACGGCTTTCGCCTGCTGGGCGGCGTGGTGGAGGGCGCCAGGCCGTTTCTGCGCTACCGCGGCGGCCGCGACGCGACGCAGGTGTACCCGGAGATCGATCTCGCGCTGCGCTCGTTGCCCGTCGACTCGCTGCTGCTCGACGGCGAGGTGGTCGTGTGCGACGCGACCGGCCGGCCCGACTTCGGCAGGCTGCAGAACCGCGCCATGCTGAGCCGGCCGCGCGACATCGCGCGCGCGGCGGTGAACCTTCCGGCGACGTACATGGTGTTCGACCTGCTCGCCTTCGACGGGCTGGACGCGCGCGAGCTGCCGCTGGCCGAGCGCAAGCGCCTCCTGCGCCTGCTCCTGCCCGGCGCCGGCGTGCTGCGCTACGTCGAGCACATCGAGGAGGTGGGCGAGGCGTTCTACAAGGGCGCGCTCTCGCTCGGGCTCGAGGGCATGGTCGGCAAGCGCGCCGACTCGCCGTACCGGCCGGGCCGCCAGTCGACATGGATCAAGGTGCGCTCGACCCGGGTCGGCGACTTCGCGGTTGTCGGCTACACGCCGCCGTCGGGCCCCGGGCGCATCGGCTTCGGCGGGCTGCACCTTGCGGTGAAGGGGCCCGACGGCTGGGTCTACGCCGGCAAGGTGGGCGGAGGCTTCGCCGAGGCGGAGCTGGTCCACGTGCACGGCGTGCTCGAGAAGGCGAAGCGCGCCACGTACGACTTCGAGGTGCCGACCGGCGCGGCCGGCAGCGTCTGGGTCGAGCCCAGCCTGGTGGTGAGCGTGCGCTACAAGGAGTGGCCCGAGGGCAAGCTCCTGCGCCAGCCGACCTTCCTCAGCCTGCGCACCGACAAGAAGCCGGACGAGTGCGAGCTCTCGCAGCGCCCGCCGGCGGACGACGAGCCGCCGCCGGTCGCGGAGGAGCCGGAGCCGGCCGCCGCCATCGCCGCGCCGTCGGAGCGGACGATCGCCTTCTCCAACCTGGGCAAGGTCTTCTGGCCGGCGGAGCGCATCACCAAGGGCGACCTCATCGCGTTCTACCGCGACGTCGGGCCGTGGCTGCTGCCGTACCTCGAGGACCGGCCGCTGGTGCTCACCCGCTACCCGGACGGCATCGAGGGGAAGTCGTTCTACCAGAAGGACGCGCCCGAGTGGGCGCCGGAGTGGGTGCGCACCGAGTCGGTGTGGAGCGAGCACTCCGAGCGCGACATCCACTACTTCGTGTGCGACGACATCGACGCGCTGCAGTACGTCGTCAACCTCGGCACCATCCCGCTGCACATCTGGTGCAGCCGCGTCTCGGACCTGGCGAAGCCGGACTGGTGCATCCTCGATCTCGATCCCAAGGGGGCGCCGTTCGCCGACGTCATCGACGTCGCACTGGCCATCCGCAGCGTGTGCGACGACATCGAGCTGGAGACCTTCGTCAAGACCAGCGGCTCGACCGGCCTGCACGTGCTCATCCCACTGGGCCGCCAGTGCACCTACGAGCAGAGCCGCACCCTGGCCGGGCTGGTGGCGCGCATCGTCGAGTCGGAGCGGCCCGATATCGCGACGATGGTGCGGGTCATCGACGCGCGGCGGGGCAAGGTCTACCTCGACTGGCTGCAGAACCGGCACGGCCAGCTGCTGGTGTCGCCGCTCAGCGTGCGGCCCTTGCCGGGCGCGCCGGTGTCGATGCCGCTGCGCTGGAGCGAGGTAGGGCCCAAGCTCGACCCGTCGCGCTTCACCCTCAAGACGGCGCAGCGCCGCCTGGAGCGGCTGGGCGACGACCCGGTGCGCCCGGTCCTGGACGTCCAGGCCGGATCTGCTCGCCGCGCTGGGGCGCCTGGGCGAGCGCCTGCAGTCCGAGCCGCGCTCGCGTCCGCCCGCACGACCGGCGCGCCGGTCGCGGCGGGTGGGGCCCAAAATGCGGTAACATCGCGTGCGGTCGGGGAACCACTTTTCCGGATGACCACGGAAGCGACGCCAAGGTGGCAGTAAGCCTGCAGATCATCCCGGGGAAGGTGGTCTCGCGCGAGGAGTTCGTCGCCACCCATCCCCCGTACTCGATCGCCCTCGACGGCTACGCGCGCGGCGAGCCGTTCCTCGAGGTCACCGGGCGCGGGCCGTACCGCAACTTCAACCACCACGAGTCGGTCGACCGCAGCTGCACCTCGGCCACCTGCGAGCAGGTGAGGCGCGCCGTCATCCTCGGCCTGTTCGACCTGTACCACGGCAGCCACGGGCCGCGCGCCACGGTGTGGGTCAACGACTGCGACCAGGACGTGTGCCTGGCCACCTGGATCCTCTTTCACCCGCAGCGCGCCGGCGAGCCGTGGGTGCGCACGCTGGCCTATGTCGAGGATCTGCTCGACATGTCGGCCGGCGGCTTTCCGCTGCCCGACCAGCGCGATCTGCTCGGCGAGGTGCGCTGGGTGTTCGAGCCGTACACCGCGCGGCGCCCGGAGATGTCAACCCTGGACGCCGACGGCATGGCCCGCATCCTCGACGAGGTGCACCACCGCATCGAGCGCTTCCTGCGCGGGCAGGGCGAGACCCTGCCGCTCCTGGGCGACTACCGGGCGGTCGGCGGCGGCGACGGCTGGATGCTGGTCCACGTCGATCACCAGCACGCTCGCCAGAAGATGGTCGAGGCCGGGGTCAAGGCCGCGGTCGAGATCTACTCGCAGGCCGGCGATCGCTACCTGTACTCGATCTGGCGGCGCTCCGAGTACATCGTCGACTTCCCGGTGGCCGAGATCCTGCGCGAGCTCAACCGCGCCGAGGGCTACGGGCCCGAGGACCTGCGCGGCTGGGGCGGCTCCGAGAACGTGGGCGGCTCGCCACGCGGCCGCGGCAGCCGGCTCACGCCGGAGCAGGTCGAGGTCGTGGTCAACCAGGTGGTGGCGCGGTCGCACTCCGCGCGGCTTGCGGCGGAATCGCAGGCCGAGGGCTAGAGCGTGCGCATCATCAGCGTGGGCGGCGGTCCGGCCGGGCTGTACCTGGGCATCCTGATGAAGCGCGCCGACCCGCGCCATCAGATCACGGTGCTCGAGCGCAACCGGCCCGACGACACCTTCGGCTTCGGCGTCGTGTTCTCCGACGCGACGCTGGAGAACCTGGGCGCGCGCCGATCCGGACAGCTACGCCGCCATCCGCGGCTCGTTCGCCCACTGGGACGACATCGACACCCACTGGCGCGGCCAGGTGCTGCGCTCGACCGGGCACGGCTTCTGCGGCATGGAGCGCCGGCGTCCTGCTCGATATCTTGCAGAAGCGCTGCCTGGAGCTGGGCGTGGAGCTGCGCTTCGAGCACGAGGTGCGCGACCTCGACGAGCTGGCCGCCAGCGCCGACCTGGTCCTGGGGGCCGACGGCGTGGCCAGCACCGTGCGGGCCGCCCGGGCCGCCGGCTTCGGCCCGGAGATCGATGTCCGCCCCAACCGATTTGTCTGGCTGGGAACGACATTTCCGTTCCAGTCCTTCACGTTTTACTTCAAGGAAAACGAGCACGGGCTCTGGCGGGTCCACGCCTATCGCTACACGGGACAGCGGCTCCACCTTCATCGTGGAGACCACGGCCGATGCGTTCGCCGCCGCCGGTCTGACCGCGGAGAACGAGGACGCCAGCATCGCCTACCTCGAGCGCCTGTTCGCCGCCGAGCTGGGCGGCCACCGCCTGATCAAGAACCGGTCGATCTGGCGCAGCTTCCCGACCGTGCGCAATCGATCGTGGCACGACCGCAACGTCGTCCTTGTCGGCGACGCGGCCCACACGGCCCACTTCTCGATCGGCTCGGGCACCAAGCTGGCCATGGAGGACTCGATCGCGCTGTCCGAGGCGCTGCTGGCCGAGCGCGACGTCGAGGCCGCGCTCGACCGCTACGAGGGCGCGCGGCGCCCGTCGGTGGAGTCGCTTGCAGCGCGCGGCGCAGGTCAGCCTGGAGTGGTTCGAGGGCACCGAGCGCTACCGCTCGATGGAGGCGATCCAGCTCGCCTTCAGCCTGCTCACCCGCTCGCTGCGCGTCTCGCACGACAACCTGGCCCGGCGCGATCCGGCGCTGGTCGCCCAGGTCGACCGCTGGTTCGCGGCGCGCGAGGGGGTCGACACGCGGCCTCCGGCGCTGGTGCCGGTGCAGCTGGGCGGCGCGGCGCTGGCCAACCGCATCGCCGTCGAGGACGCGGCTGCAGCGGCCGCGGTGCGCGCGGCGCACGGCGTGGAGCCCGGCCTGGTGCTCGACGGGGCCCGGCTGCGCATCGCGCGCGTGCCCGGCGGCGACGGGGCGCGCGCCGTGTCGCTGGCGGCCGACGCCCTGTCCAGCGGCGCCGACGCGGTGCTGGTGGGCGAGAGTCGCGCCGGGGCGGCCCGGCAGGCCAACGTCGCGGTGGCCGACCGGGTGCGCAACGAGGCCGGGGTCCCGACCATCGTGGCCGGCGGGATCGCGACGCTCGACGATGTCTCGACCATCGTGGCGGCCGGGCGCGCGGATCTCTGCCTGCTCGACGTCGGCCGGTGATCGGCGTGCCGGCGGCGGGTCCTCTGCCCCGCGCAGGGTGACGTGGCGGGGCTTCCCCGACGGGCAGCGTGATCCCGGCGTGACCGCGAGCACTCGTCAAGATCTGACGCGCGTGGAATTCTGGATCACCCTTGGGCGGTTACCTGTCCGTGATGGCCGTTCGCGGTGGACCCGAACGATGAAATCCACGCGGTCTCGAATCTTCACTCTGCTCTGTGTCGTCGCGATGCTCGCCGGACTCGCGGCGGCGGCGTGGGCGCACGCGGCGGTCGACCGCCGCGCGGCGGCCCCCATCGGCCTCGCGCCTTGACAGGGTCGCCGGGGCAGCCGACGCTGACGAGCGATGACACCACAGGGGGTCGCGTCCCGGATCGACGCGGTGACGGTCTATCGCCGCGGCGCACGGGTCACGCGGGTGGCGGACATCGCCGCCGACGGGAGTGGGTTTCCGCGCACGGTCCGCATCGGGGGGCTGCCGCTGGGTCTGGAGGACGGAAGCGTGCGGGCGCGGGTCGAGCCCACGTCCGCCGCGGGTAACGGCCCCATCGAAGGCGTGCTGCCCGCCGCCGTCGATCTGCGCGTGGTGCTCGACGTGCCGGAGCTCGATCCGTCGCTGCGGCCGGCCGACGACGCCGAGCTGGAGGCCGCGCGGCTCGAGGAGCAGGGGCTCGAGCGCGATGCCGCCCACCTCGAGCACCAGATGGCCCAGCTCGAGCGGCTGCAGCTGGTGCCGCGGCCGCGCGGAAAGACCGGCTCGGCGCCGCCGCCGTCGCCCACGGCCGCGCGCCTCTCGCTCATCCATTTCAAGGCCGAGCGCGCGCGCCTGCTGGCCGATCGGCTGCGCCAGGTGCGCGACCGGCTCGACGCCGCGCAGAGGCGTCGCGAGCTGCTCGAGGATCAGGCCCGCCGCGCCACCAGCGCGCGCCAGGCCCACGAGCACGAGCTCCGCAAGGCGGTGCTGGTCTCGCTGCGCGGCGGCCGCGAGGACCTCCCGGCGATCCGCCTGCACCTCGACTACCTGGTGCCGGGCGCGCGCTGGGCCCCGGCCTACGCGCTGCGCTTCGACGAGGCGATGACCGCAGCCGCGCTGTCGGCCCGCGCCATCGTCGCCCAGGACACCGGCGAGGACTGGCGCCAGGTCGCGCTCACGCTGTCAACCGCCGAGGCGCAGGCGTGGAACGAGCTGCCCGAGCTGGCCTCGATCCGGATCGGCCGCCGCCAGCCGTCGCCGCCGCGCGTGGGCTGGCGCCCGCCGCCGACCGGCGTGGACGATCTGTACGGCGACTGGGATCGCGTGTTCGGCGCCCGCGTGCCGCGCCCGACGCCGAGCGTGGAAGGCGAGGGCGGCCTGCTCGACGAGCCGACCCGGGTCATCCCGGTGCCGGCGGCCGCGGATCCGAACGCCATCACCGGCGTGGTGCCGGGCGTGGTGCAGGCTCAGCTGGAGCGCATGCGCGGCGACGATTTCGACGAGGACACCGCGGTGCGCGGCGCGCCGCACCCGCCCTCCATGGCGCCGCGCCCGGCGAGCCGCGCGCGGCGCATCACCGGCACCGTGGCGGCGGCCGCCGCGATGCCGGCCGCGATCGCCCGCAGCCTGGGCGGGCGCGCCGAGCGCCGCCAGACCCTGATGGCGCCGCCGCCCGCGCCCGGCGGAGGCGGCATGCCGATGTCCATCGTCGCTCAGGCGCCGCTCGTGGCTCCCGAGCCGACCCAGCCGGCCATCGGCCGCGCGGTCGAGGTCGAGGCCAGCGCCGACATGCTGCGCTACGGCGACCTGCGCATGTCGCCGCCGTCGTCGCGGCGGCGCGGGCGCCTGGCCCTGGCCAGCCGGGTCGAGCTGTACCTGGCGCTGCTCATCGAGCAGCGGGTCGAGGTCCGCTTCGACGTGCTCGGCGCGGTCGAGAGCGCGCGCCAGCGCTCGCTGTCGGTGTCGCTGCCGCCCGGCTGCGTGCTGGCCTGGGCCGAGGGCTACGACTACGCCTACCGGGCCGAGGCGCGGGTCGATGTGCCGTCGGACGGAGACTCGCACTCGCTGCCGCTGGTCGAGCGCAGCGCGGCCAGCGAGCCGCTCTTCGTCGTGGTGCCGCGCGAGTCAACCGACGTGTTCCGCACCGCCACGGTCGAGAACCCGCTCGACTCGCCGCTCCTGCCCGGCTCGGTCAACGTCTATCTGCGCGGCGACTTCCTGTTGACCAGCCGCGTGGAGCTCACCCCGCCGCGCGGCAAGTTCACCGTCGGGCTCGGCGTCGAGCAGGGGGTCAAGGTGGCGCGCAACACGCGCTATCGCGAGGAGAGCGCCGGGCTGATGGGCGGCGCGCTGCTCCTGCGCCACCAGATCCACGTCGAGCTGCGCAGCAACCTGAGCCAGCCGGCGCCGATCGAGGTGCGCGAGCGCATCCCGGTCGCGCGCGAGGAGGACGACGACGTCCAGGTGTCGGTCCAGGCGGTGCGCCCGGCGTGGGAGGAGTGGCGCCAGGACCAGGCGCGGCCGAGCGAGGCGTCGCTGCGCGGCGGCTATCGCTGGCGCGTGAACCTGGCCGCCGGCGCGCGCGAGGAGCTGCGCGCCGATTACGACATCAGGATCCCGGCCAAGCAGGAGCTGGCCGGCGGCAACCGGCGGGAGGAGTAGCGGCATGGCGCGCGAGGACCGCACGGAGGACCGGGGCCGCGAGACGCGGGCGATCGATCTGCCGGTGATGACGGTGACCCTGCTCGAGGACCGGGCCCACGTGGTGCGGCGCGGCAGCCTCGCCCTGGGCGCGGCCGTCGAGCGCATCCGCGTCGAGCGGGTCGCGCCGGTGGCCAGCGACCGGACGCTGGCGGTGGCGCTGGTCGAGGGCACCGGCGTGACCGTCGTCAACGCGCGCATCCGCCGGCGCGCGGTGGTGCGGCTGCGCGACGGGGAGGCGTCACCGTCGGATGTGCGCCCGGAGCGCGAGGCCCTGGAGCGCGAGCGCGATCAGCTGGTGCAGAAGCTGGCCGAGCTGCGCGCCGATCGCGAGGGGGCAGGGCGCCAGGCGGCGGCGCTGGACCGGGCCGCGTCCCTGGCCATGGGCGAGCTGGCCGAGGACGTCTCGTGGGGCGCGCCGGTCAACGACGGCTGGGGCGCCCGACTGGACGAGCTGGCGACCGAGCAGGGCGCGCTCGGCCGCCGCCAGGTCGAGCTGGATCGCGAGATGGATCGCCTGGACGAGCTGCTCGATCGCCTCAATGCGCGGATCGCCGCCTTCGACGGCCCGGCCGAGGAGGAGCGGGCCGATCTGGAGATCGATCTGCAGGGCGCGGCGGGCGCTGCCTGCGTGCTGCGCGTGGACTACGTGGTGCCGGGCGCGTGCTGGCGTCCCTGTCACACGGCGCGTCTGTTCGACGGCGAGCCCGGCGGCAAGCCGGCGCAGGTCGAGCTGGAGACCGACGCCTGCGTGTGGCAGAACACGGGCGAGGACTGGCGCGAGGTCGAGCTGGTGCTGTCAACGGAGCGCTCCTCGCTCGGCGTCGAGCCGCCCCGGCTGGGCAGCGACGTGCTGCGCGCTGTGCGCCGCAGCGAGACGGTCGTCGTCGAGGCCCGCGAGCAGGAGATCGAGACGGCCGGCGTCGGCACCGAGGCGGCGCCGCGCGCGATCTCGGCGGAGCTGCCCGGCATCGACGACGCCGGCGAGGTGCAGACCTGGCGCGCCCCGGAGCGGGCGACGATCCCGTCCGACGGCCGGCCCTACCGGGTGCGCCTGGGCTCGTTCCGCGGCGACGCCGAGCTCGAGCTGGTCGCCTTCCCCGAGCTCGGCCCGTCGGTGCTGCTCAAGAGCGCGCAGGACAACCGCGGCGCGGGACCGCTCCTGGCCGGGCCTGTTCAACCTGGTCCGCTCCAGCGGCCTGTGCGGCCGCACGTCGATCCGCTACGTGGCCCCGGGCGAGCGCTTCGAGCTGGGCTGGGGCCCGGACGCCGACCTGCGCGTCTCGCGCGAGGTCGAGGCGCTCGACGAGAAGTCGCGCATGCTGAGCTCGTGGGCCGTGCGCCGCACCCTGGTGCGAGTGAAGCTGTCCAACCTGGGCGCCGAGCCGCGCAAGCTGTCGGTCACCGAGCGGCTCCCCGTCTCGGAGATCGAGAAGGTGCGCATCTCGGTCGAACGCCGAGCGCGTCACCGGGCGAAGGAAGCCAGACGAGAACGGCTTCTTGCGCTGGTCAGTCGCTCTGGAGCCCTTCGGCCACGACGAGCTCGAGCTGGTCTGGGAACTGCGCCGCCACGAGGACGTGGTCGGCGTCTAGAAGCGTTGACGCGGAGCTACGGAAGCTTGCCGGCGAAGAGCGGCGCCAGCTTGCCCACCACCGCGTCGTGCACGCTGCCGTTCGAGGCGAGCAGCCCGCGCGTGTGCGCGATGACCTCGCTGTCGTAGCGCAGCGGCGCGCCCTCGATGTCGCTGATCCGGCCCCCCGCCTCCACCAGCAGCGCCTCGGGCGCGCACGTGTCCCAGCTGGACGTCTTCGACGACGGATTCACGTACAGGTCGCGCTCGCCCAGCGCGATCGTGCCCAGCTTGAGGCCGACCGAGCCGATGTTCGTCTCGTTGGAGATGCCGAGCGCGCTCTTCACCTGATCGATGCTCGAGCCGCGGTGCGACTTCGACGCGACCAGGCGCACGTCCGGCAGCTGCGAGATGCTCGACACGTGCGCGCGCACCGGCGCGGCTCCCGGCGCGCTCAGCCAGGTGCCGGCCCCCTGCGCCGCGGCGAACAGCCGATCGTGGACCGGCTGGTAGATGACTCCGACCGCGGGCCGGTGGCCCAGGCACAGCCCGATCATCACGCAGAAGCCGTCCTCGCCGCGGATGAAGTCCTTGGTGCCGTCAATCGGATCGATGTACCAGACGCGCTCGGCGCTCAGCCGGCGCAGATCGTCGGCGTTCTCCTCGGAGATGATGACGTCGTCGGGGAACGCCTGGCGCAGCCCGCCGACGATGAGCTCGGAGGCCTGGCGATCGGCGATGGTGACCGGCTCGTTGCCCGCCTTGCGCTCGACCTCCAGCTCGCCGCCGTGGAACTTGAGCACCAGCTGCCCGGCCTGGCGGGCCAGCTGCTCGGCGGCCGCGGTCTCGCGGGCCAGCGCGCTGCTGGTGAGCGGGGTGCCGTCCATCAGCCGGTCACCTCGGCGACGGCGTGCGACAGCACGACCTTGCCCTCCTGCGTCTTGACCTGGACGACCCACCGACCGGGCTCCACCTGCCAGCCGGACGTGGTGAGCGTGTCGCCCGGGAAGACGACACCGCTGAAGCGGGCGGCGAAGCTGCGCAGCCGCGCCGGATCGCCGCCGCAGGCGTCCGCGACCAGCGCGCGCCCGGCGAAGCCGTAGGTGCACAGCCCGTGCAGGATGGGGCGATCGAAGCTGGCGATTCGCGCCGCCTCCGGGGCGATGTGCAGCGGGTTGAGATCGCCCGACAGGCGGTAGAGCGCCGCCTGCTCGGCGGTGGTGGCCTGCGTGCGGGCGAAGTCGGGCGCGCGATCGAGCGGCTCGGCCGCGCGCGCCTCCGGTCCGCGCGGGCCGCCGAAGCCGCCCTCGCCGCGCACGAACAGCGAGAACTCGTTCTCGAACAGCGGCCGGCCGCCGCCGTCGGTGGTGCGGGCCACGACGACGACAAGGGCTCCCTTGCCCTTGTCGAAGATACCGGTCACCTCGGCGCTGGTGACCAGCTCACCGGAGGCCGGGATGGGGCGGTCGAGCCGGACCGTCTGCTCGCCGTGCAGGATGGACATCGGGCTGGCGCCCAGCGCGCCCACCACCTGGGCCAGGGCGCGGAACGACGGCACCACCGCGAAGGTCGGCAGCACCTTGGGGCCGCGCCCCTCGTACAGATAGTCGAGCTCGCCCATCTGGGCCCCGACGCCGAGCGCATAGATGACCGGGTCGCGCCATGTATAGGCGTGGCGCACCGGCTCGAGGGGCGCACCGACGAGATCGAGCTTGAGTGCCATGGGCGGGCACCTTAGCACGGCTCCGGCCCGCGTCCGCCGGTGGCCCCGCGGTCAGGACGCGCCGTTGCTGCCGTTGCTGCCGTTGCTGCCGTTGCTGCCGTTGCCGCCCTCGGGCGTGCAGAGGCGCGAGACGATTCCCAGCAGCGAGTCGAGCCGCAGCGGCTTGATGAGGTAGCCAGCGGTCTTGAGCGCCAGCGCGTGGCGGGCCACGTCGCCCGCGCCCGACAGCAGCACCACCGGGATGGCCGTCAGGGCCGGCTCCTCGAGCTGCCTGGCCCTGAAGTCCCACCCGTTCATGACCGGCATCATGAGGTCCAGCAGGATGAGGCCGACCTGCTCGCTGTTCTGGCCCAGGAACTCGAGGGCCTCCTGCCCGTTGGCGGCCGTGGCGACGTCGTATCCCTCGGAGCGCAAGATATCCGCGAGATCGAGCCTGATGTCAACGTCGTCTTCCACGAGGAGGATCGATCTCAACACGCGGAGCCCTTTCCCCTTCTTCCGGCGCTGTCTAGCGCATGAAGGATTTCGGACGGAAAGGCGATCTCCTTGAGGAAGTCCGGCATCAGGCCTCGCTCCACACCACGCCGCTGGGAGGGGGCGCACCCCTCCAGGGCCAATGACCCCCTGGCGCTCGAATCCAGCTAATGATGCGCGCGGCGGCCTGTCAAGCAGCGCGAGGCCGGACCGCGCCTCCATCACGCAGGGTCACACCGGGATGATGCCCCGCTTGCGCGGCGGACGCTCGGCGGCGCGGCCCCAGCTCATGGCCACGCCGCGGCACAGGATGGGGCGCGTGTCGCGCGGGTCGATGACGTCGTCCACCAGTCCCCAGCCCGCCACCTTGTAGATGTCGATGTGCTTCTGGATGGCGTCGGCGACCTGGCGGCGCACCTCGGGCGGAGGCTCCACGCCCCCGAACATCTTCCGGCCGGCGATACCGACCATGCCGTCCGCGCCCATGACGCTTACCTCCGCGCCGGGCCATGCGACAAGGAGATCGGGCTCGAACGCGCGCCCGGCCATGACGTAGTACCCGGCGCCGTACCCGCGGCGGATCACGACCGTGAGCTTGGGCACGGTGGCGGCGGCCATGACGTGGAGCATCTTGGCGCCGTGGCGGATGATGCCGCCGTGCTCGACCTTCGACCCGACCATGAAGCCGGGCACGTCCATCAGGAAGACCAGGGGCAGCCCGAACGCGTCGCAGATCTGGATGAAGTGGGCCGCCTTGTCGGCCGCGTCGCCGGTCAGGATGCCGCCCAGTTGCGCCGGGTTGCTGGCCACGATGCCGACCGGGTAGCCCCCGAGGCGGGCGAGACAGGTGATGATCGAGCGCGCCCAGCGCGGCTTGATATCGAGGACACGGCCGTCGTCGACCACGGCTCGCACCAGCTTGTACATGTCGTACGCGCCGCGCGGGTTGTCGGGCAGGAGATCGAGCAGCGCCTCGTCGCGACGATCGGTCGGGTCGCTGCACGGCGCGACCGGCGGCCGCTCGCCCGAGTGCTGCGGCATGTACGACAGGTAGTCGACGACGACGTCGATGCAGGCGCGGTCATCGTCAACCTCGAGATCGCCGACCCCCGACACCTCGCAGTGGACGCGCGATCCGCCGAGGTCCTCCTCGGTGACCTCCTCGCCGGTGGCCGCCTTGACCAGCGGCGGTCCGCCCAGCGCCATGGAGCTCTTGCCGCGCACCATGGGCACGAAGTCGGCCAGGCCCGGGATGTAGGCGGTGCCGGCCGCGCCCGGCCCGACCATGGCCGCCACCTGCGGCACCACGCCGCTCATGATGACCTGCTCGCGGAACAGGTGCCCGGTGCCGGCGAAAAGAGACAGCCGGTCCGGATCGCCGCCGGCGCGCGGATCGATGCGGGCCCCGGCCGAGTCGACCAGCCACACCATCGGCATGCGGCAGCGCAGGGCCAGCTCGCGCAGGCGGGTGACCTTTGTCTCGCCGGTGAAGCCGATCGAGCCGCCCTTGACGGTGAAGTCGTAGGCCGCGGCCGCGACGTGGCGCCCGCGCACGAGGCCCCAGCCGCACACCACACCGTCGGCCGGCACCGGGGCAGGGGAGGCGCCGGCGCCCATCTCGGTCCCGTGCGCGCCGATCTCGAAGTAGTCACCGCCGTCGAACAGGAGCGCCATGCGCTCGCGAGCGGTCAGCTTGCCGCGCTGGTGCTGCGCGGCGATGCGCTCGGCGCCGCCCATGGCGCGCACCTCGGCGCGCCGGCGCTCCAGCTCCTCGAGCCGCTCGCGCATCTTCGACATGGCGGCTCAGGAGTTGATGCCGCCGCGCGGCCACAGCATCTGCCGCACCTCGTCGACGCTGGCGACCTGGCGTCCGGACAGATGGACCATGTTGACCGCGGCCTTGCACAGGTCGCCGTTGGAGCGCGCCATGGCGCCGTCCGGCAGGTAGAAGTTGTCCTCCAGGCCCACGCGGATGTCGCCGCCCAGCGACAGCGCGGCCATGCACAGCGGCCACTGGTCGCGGCTGATGCCGATCACCTTCCAGCGCGAGCCGGCCGGCACGCAGCTGGCCTGGAACGCCAGGTGCCGCGCGGTGGCCGGGATGCCGCCCAGCACCCCCATGATGAAGGAGAAGTGATACGGCGGATCGAGCACGCCCAGGTCCTCGAGCACCGTGTGCGAGAACGTGTGGCCGGTGTCGAAGCACTCCATCTCCGGCTTGGCGCCGCACTCGCGGATCGCGCGCGCGAACGCGATGATGTCGTCGAACGAGTTCTGGAACACGAACTGGAAGGCGAACTCCTTCTTCTCGCCCTTCCACTTGGCGTAGTTCATCGAGCCCATGTTGAGCGCGGCGATGTGCGGGCGCGTCTTGAGGTGCTCGACGCGTGAGCTCATCGGCCCCGCGCCGCCTGTCGACCAGTTGAGCAGCACCGGGCAGCGCGCCTGGATCTCCTCCTTGATGCGGCGGAACGTGTCCGCCTCCCAGCTCGGCGCCCCCTCGTCGGTGCGCGCGTGCACGTGCACGATGGCGGCGCCGGCCTCGTAGGCGCGCAGCGCCTCCTCGGCGATCTCGACCGGCGTGTACGGGATGGCCGGGCAGTGCCTCTTGGTCGTCACCGCCCCGGTGAGGGCGCAGGACAGGACCACCTTGTCGCTGTTCATGGACATCGCAGCTCCTTGCCGTGCTGGCCGGTCACTTTACCAGCTGATCGAAGACCCCGTCCCACTGCGCGGCCGGCGGGTGGGCGCGCAGCGCCGCGACCCGCTCGAGCAGCACCTGGGCCGGTCCGTCGTCCGGGTGGTGGTCGAGGAAGGTACGGAGGTCGGGCTCGGCCTCTTTCCAGCGGCCCGCGCGGTAGTGCTCGAGGGCCGCGGCGAACAGGGCGAGATCGTCGGCGGCGAAGCGAGCCGCGCCGATCGGCCCGCAGAGCTCGTGGATGCGGCCGACCCCGGCCCGCCCCTTGACCCGCACCGTGTCCAGCTCGCGAAACGCGAAGTCCGAGGCGAGAGACGCCGTCGTCTCGCCGACCAGGACGTTAACGCGGTACTCGCGGGTCAGCGCCTCCAGCCGCGCGCCCAGGTTGACCGCGTCGCCCAGCACCGTGTAGTCGAAGCGCGCCTGCGATCCCATGTTGCCGACCGACATCGGTCCGCTGTTGATCCCGATGCCGACCTGGACCTCGGGGAGGCCGCGTCGCGCGAACTCGGCATTCAGCCCGCCCAGGGCGCCTTGCATGGCCAGCGCCGTGCGGCACGCCCGCGCGGCGTGGTCGGCCGCCTCGAGCGGCGCGCCGTAGACGGCCATCAGCGCATCGCCGATGTACTTGTCGAGCATCCCGCCCTCGTCGAGCACGAGGTTGGTCATCGGCGTGAGGAACTCGTTGAGATACTCGGAGAGCACCTCCGGCTCGAGGTTCTCCGCCGAGCGCGAGAACCCACGGATATCCGAGAACAGGACGGTGAGCTCGCGCCGCTCTCCGCCCAGCCGCACGCGCGACGGATCGGCCAGGATGCGATCGACGACACCCGGCGGCACATACCGCGAGAACGCCGACCGCAGCCGTGCCTTCTCCCGCCCCTCGGTGGCCAGCGCGGTCGACAGAGATGCGGCCGTGATGAGGGCCGCGCTCAGCACCGGCGGGACCAGCGGGATCAGCAAGTCGTGGTTGACGTAGAGGAAGTGGCCGGCCGCGAAGTAGGCCGCGATGGCCGCGACCGCGCCGACGCCGACCACCCATCCGCCACGCTGCCTGAGCCGGCGGATCTGCAAGAGCGTGATGCACCCGCCGAGCGCGAGGAGAAGGAGCAATGCGGTGCCCGGCTCGGCCCTGCGCAGCAGCTGCCCGTGGAGGAGGTTGTGCACGAGCGTGGCGTGCCCCTCGACCCCGGACATGACGGTGTCGAACGGCTGGATCACCGTATCGCGCGCCGCATCGGTGTACCCGACCAGCACGATCTTTCCGCGCAGAGCGTCGGGGGCGGAGCCGTTCACGATGTCCGCGGCCGACACATGGCGGAACGTCCGGGCCGGCCCGAGATACCGCAGCGACGCCCGCCCGCGCCGATCGACCGGCGCAGAGAGACTGTCGGAGAGCGCGATGGCATCTTCGCCGCTCACGTAGCCGATGTCGTCGGGGCTGCTGCCCGACGCGGCCAGCGCGATGGCAAGCCCGAACGCCGCGTAGTACTTCCCGCCGTACTCGATGACCAGCGGCACGCGCCGCAGCGCCCCATCGGCATCCGGCGTGATGTTCACGAAGCCGGCGCCAGCGGCGGAGCCTGCGATGTCCGACAGCGACGCGGTGAGGCTGCCAGCCCGCGGCGGCCTGCGCCCGACCGGCTGGTTCGTGACGACCGCCTCGCCCAGGGCAGCCCGCGCGATGGCCGGCGGCGCCGCGAAGCGTTCCGGAGGCGCCTCCTCATCGAGGTGCAGCAGAAACGCCAGGTGCAGCGGCCCGGCCCTCGAGACGGACCTGGCGAGGATCTCGTCCCCCCGCAGCTCCTCGAGCACGGCAGAGAGGGCGGCACGCGAGGCCATCGCGGCCGGGGAGGGCGGTGCAGAGGATGGCTTCGACGCCTCCGCCGCGAGGAGGCCGAGCGCCTCGCGAACCTGTTCCACGACGCGCCGATCCAGCTGCAGCTCCGGCTGCGCGAAGAACATATCGAGCCCGATCACGGCCGGCTTCTGCGCCGCGACCGCATCCAGCAGCCGCGCCACCCCGCGCCGCTTCTGGAACAGATCGGGCGCCTCCCGGTGCGCCCGGTCATCGAGCCCGACGATGACGATGCGATCGTCGTCGGGTGCCCGCGCCCCACGCAGCCGCGCCCGCGCATCCTCGGTCGCCGCCTCCCACGCATCCAGGCCCGGTAAGCTGACCCACCGCGCCAGATGCGCGGCATGGAGCCCGGCACAGAGCAGCGCAGCCAGCCCCGAGGCCAGCAGCGGCGCATTGAGCCGCGTCCCCCACCGGAGCGAGATCCGCCGCCCGCGTGCCACGGCGCCAGCTTATCCCAACGAGACCTATTCTTCGCCGCACCGCGCTCCCGCCCGTCCAACCACTTGACGCGCCGCTCTGGCCGTGGCACAAACCTTCCCCGTCACGGCACTTCGTGACAACTCGATGCGGGGTGGAGCAGTCCGGTAGCTCGTCGGGCTCATAACCCGAAGGTCGCAGGTTCAAATCCTGCCCCCGCTACTCCTTGGATATATCGGCGGCCCGCTGGGTCGCCGATGTCGTTTTCGGCGATCGCAGCGAGCGGCAGCAGCTAGCCGCGCGCCACGGTTCAGCCCTTGGGGGGCCGGGACGGCGCAGGCGTGGGCGTGGGCGCCGGAGGGCGGCTCTTCTTGTGTTCCCTGGTCGCCTGCTCGTTGACCTTGCCGGTCGAGTCGAGGCAAGTCGGCCCGCGACAGTCGAGGATGTTGGTCGATCCCTCACGGCCCTGCCACTTCAGGCCCATTTGCTGGCCCCCGGAGGCTTTCTCGAGGCTGGGAGGATCGATTTCGGGGAGGTTTTCGTTGGATCTGGTCATGACGCTGGAGAGGAGCAATTGTCGTTCCGGCGCGATCCGCGCGAGCCTTGTGCAATCTCGTGCCCGCGGCCAGGTGCGCTGGGTACCGGATCCCCCTTCGCGCTGCCCTGGGTCTACGTTCCATCGAGCTCGCGGTGAGCGCTGGGCAGCCAGGGCGAGCTGGGCCCGACGCCCCAACTGGTGACGTCCGGTCTACGATCGCGCGGTGACCACCGTGCTGATCATCGGCGCAGGCGATATGGGCGAACGGGTAGCGGATGGGCTGGCTGCCGGTGGCCGTGTGCGACGCGTGCTGGTGGCGGGCCGGTCAGCTGCGGCCGATGCGGTCGCGGCGACCGTGGCCAGTGCTCGCGACTGCATCGTCGAGGCGATCCGGCTCGATGCGTCCCGGCAGGACGAGGTGGCCGAGTTGCTCGCCGCCACAGGTCCCGACCTGGTCGTGCACTGTGCGTCGCTGCGTGGCCCCTGGGCGCTGTCCGACCGCCAGGATCCCGCGGCCCGAGCCGTGGCCGCTGCCGGTCTCGGTCTGCGCTTGCCGTACCAGGTCCCGCTCATCCTGTCGGTCATGCGGGCGGTTCGCGACGCCGGCCACAGCGGGCCGGTGGCGAACCTTTCCTTCCCGGACGTGACCGGGCCGATCCTGGCTCGCCTCGGACTGGCGCCCACCGTCGGCCTGGGCAACGCCGCCATGGTGCAGCTGCGGGTACGCGCCGCGCTGCGCGCTGCATATCCGGACCGGCCCACGCCGCTCATCCGCGTGCTCGGGCACCACTCCCAGGTGTCCGGGGTCATGCAAGGACGTGAGCCCGTCGACCCGGAGCGGAGATGCCGGGTCTATCTCGGCGAGGACGGGCGACGGGACGATTCGCGGGCCTACCGGGCGCCACCGCTCGCGCCCGGCCTGCGGCACAACGCGGTCACCGCGGCCGCTGTCATCCCGGTCCTGGAAGCGCTCTTGCCCGGGGCCGGTCCGCTGCGGCACTCGACCGCCGCGCCGGCAGGTCTGCCCGGCGGATATCCGGTCCGCATCGTCTTTGGCTCGGTTGGCCTGGATCTTCCCGCCGGGACTGTCCGAAGCCGACGCGATCGCCTTCAACGAGCGCATGGCTGGCGGCGACGGCATCGATCACATCGACGACGACGGCACCGTCCACTTCACCACTGCCGCTCATCGAGCCGTCGCCGCGATCGCGCCGGACCTCGCCGACTCCCTGGCCATCGACGACCTCGCGGACCGGGGCACACGGCTCGACGCGGTCCTCGCCTGACGCTCGCTGCCGACCTCCTGCGCTACTTCGCCGCGCGCTCGAAGGTGTAGGAGTGCTGGCCGTCGTCGAGGACGAGGACCTTGCGGCCGTCCTTGTCGCGCGGGATGAGCTCGATGCCGGGCAGTGGCGCGCCGGTCGTGACCAGCTTGACGGTTCCGTCGCGGTCGGTCTTCTTGCCGAAGGTGACCTTCCACTCGCCGGCGTCGAGGATGGCCACGCCCTTGTCGGTGCGCAGCTCGATGCGGCCCAGGCCGTCGGCGGTCCAGGCGCCGGCCAGCTCCTTGACCCATGCGGGATCCGGGTCGGGCTGGACGAGCTTCCAGTCGTCGTCGATGGTCTTCTGTCGCAGCATCATGGCCTCGGCCAGGTCCTCCTGCGCCTGCGGCTTTCCGTCGAACAGGAGCTCGAGCATGCGCCGCTCGACGGCCTGATTGAAGGCACCGCCGCCGGCGGCGTTGGTCAGCAGGGCGATGCCGATGCCGTGCTCGGGCAGGATGAGAAGATCCGAGGTGAACCCGGCGGTGCCGCCGCTGTGCGTCACGACCTGTATTCCGTGCGCGGTGCCGACGAGAAGGCCGAGGCCGTAGCTCAGCTCGCTGGTGATCTTCACCTGCGGCGCGCGGCGGGCGAGCATGTTGGCCTCCGACACGATCTCCTTGCCGCCGAGCACGCCCTTGCCCAGCTCGAGCAGGATCACGCGCGATAGATCGCGCACGTTGGACCAGGCCGCGCCGGCCGGGCGCACGGGGATCGTCCAACCCTCGGCCGCGATGGGCACTGCCACCGGCTCTCCGCGCAGGTCGAACGGATGCGGCGCGGCGTGGTCGGACCTGGCGGCTCTACCGAAGTCGAATGTCGTGGACTTCATGCCGAGCGGGCCGAACACCAGCTGCTTCATCGCCGCGTCGTAGGCGGGCCCCAGCTTCTGCCTGGGAGACCGGGCATGGGCGGCGGCGAACCCGCCCGCCGACACCATGAGGTTCGAGTACTGGAACGTCTCGCCGAAGCCGGTCGTCGGCTTCATCGTCTTCATGCTGGCCAGGCGATCCTCGGGCGTCACCTTGCCGTACTCGAAGATGAACTCCAGGTCCTGGCGCGGCATGCCGGTGCACGCGCACACGGTGTGGCGCATCGTGGCCGACGAGGTGGTGGCCGCGTCGCCGAGCGCGAAGCTGGGCAGCACCTCGGTCACCGGCGTGTCCCAGCCGAACTTCTTCTGGTCGACGAGGCGAGCCATCAGGATCGTCGTGAGCTGCTTGGTCACCGACCCGATCATGAAGAGGGTCTTTGGCGACACCACGGCGGGCTTGCCGCGCGTGCGCACGCCGAAGCCCTTCTCGTAGACGATCTTGTCGCCCTGGACGATCGCGATCGCCGCACCCGGCACCTTCGCGGTGGCCAGCGCGGACTCGGCAAACCTCTCCAGCTCGGCCAGCCGCTTCTCGTCGAGCGGGTGCGCGGTCTTGCCGGCGAACGACTCCTTCTCGAGGCCGGGCGGCTTGAAGCTCTCGAACGCCGTCTGCAGCTGCGCGCCGCGCCGGCCGAGCCCTGCCTGGCTCCCGTCGAGGAGCCCGACGTACCAGGTCTGTCCCTTGCGCCGGGCGACGGCGAGGACGATGCGCCGCTCGGCCGTCGGGGTCACGTAGAGGGTCTGGCCGATCTCGTCCCAGCCCTCTCGCGCGGTGACGTCCTGCGACTGCGCGACCTCGAGGTCGAAGCTGGGCCGCACCTCGGCCCAGCCCTTCGCGATGGCCGCCGCGCGGTCCTTCGCCTCGGCGGCCGGCACCTCGACCAGCACCACCGACAGGTCCCCCTCGGGCGTCGTCAGCGTGATCCGGTCGCGCGCCTGCTGCACCGTCCAGCCGGTCGACGCGGTGAAGGTCGCGCCCGACGCGGTGGTCACGGTCTCTTCCTTGGTCAGCTTTCGCGCCGGCGCCGGCGCGTCGGCCGGAGCGGCCGCGCCGGACTTGCCGCCGGCCTCGGGTCCGGCCTCGGCCGTTTCCTTCTGGCCACCTCCGCAGGCTGCTATCGCCGCGATCGCGGCCAGAGCGAGCAGCGAGCGACTCCTCGTATCGAGCATGGCGCTCGTTATACCGCGAGCGCCAGAGGTCCGGAACGACCAGCGGCCGAGCACGCGAGCGGAACGACCTCACGTGCTCGGCCACGGTCTCGCGGTCAAGTCACCCGATCAGCAGGACCTGATGCCGCGCACCGATGAGGCAGGTCGCGCGCAGGCGCCGCTCTCGGTCTCGCCGGGCGCGAGGTTGTGGCACGGGCAGATGTCCCACCAGCCCGCGATGTCGAGCTCCCGGTGGACCCGGTAGCTGTGGCAGTTGCGGATCTGGTACCAGACCTTGCCGTCGCCCGACGCGGTGATGCTGAGTCCGCACGGAGCGAGCGAGCTGTCGACGGCCTGGTCCTTCTCCGCCAGCTCCTCATCCGGTGCGGCCTCCGCCTCGCCGGTCTCGTCCTCGGCGACGACCTCCTGATCGGCCGGCGCCTGCTCGAGCACGGCGGCGGTGGCCTCGGCCTCCTCGGTGGCGACCAGCTCCTCCTCCGCGAGATCGAGATTCTCGGAGTCCTCGAAGGCACACCCACTCAGGGCCACGAACAGACTTACAGAACAGACCATGGCGATACGCATCCACTCCTCCTTGCGAGTCGTCCCACTGGTTCGACGACGCGTGGGACAACAGCACACGATGTGCCAGTGCCGCGATGGGCTCGGCGGAACGGATCTCGCACTGCAGAACGATCGCGCGCGCGGTGGACGTGGCGTTTCGAGCTGAAACCGCAAACTTCGAGTTTGTGATCTGGCGCGCACGATGATCGTGAGACGCGGCCGACGGCCATCTGACTCGTTTCAGATGGCACCCTGCAGCGTTTCACGACCGCGTCACCGACGGGTCAGCAGCCGCTGCACGAGCTCGTCGCGCAGAAGGGCGTCGAGGCGCAGCTGGCCGAGGCCCGCGTCCACGTGGTGGAATAGGTGCCGATGTACCACCTGCTGCCGGGAACGAGTCTCACAGCGTGAGCAATGTCGTCGCCACGGACGCCCGGCGGTCCTATCGTCTCGCCCATGCCGCCGGGGGGGCGCCTGCTGAGCAGGGTCGGATGGCCGTGGTCGAGGTCCACGAGGAGAGCCGTGCGCCTCTCGATCGTGGTCATCGCGATCCTGCTCGCGACCTGGCAGCGCGCGTGCGCGGTCGCGACCTTGAATTGCGACTATGACGAGCGGCCATACCTTCACGCTGCGTTCCGCTACGCAGAGCGGATGGCGCCCGGCCGCTGGGCCGAGATCCCCGACGTCGTCGAAAACCGCGAACACCCGCCGCTGGTGAAGCTCGCGTATGGCGCCGCCGTCGCAGCCGCGGACGCACCGGAGCCCGACTGGAGCCGCGCGTCGTCCTTCGGCAAGCCGCTGCCGGACGAGGCGCGGCCGGCGTTCAGGGCAGGGCGCTGGACCTCCGCGGTGCCGGGCATCGCCCAGGTGGCAGTCGCGGCTGCGGTGAACCCGCTGGCGGGCCTGATCCTCGCCGGCGAGGGCTATCACGCCAAGTACACGGCGCAGGCGTACCTCGAGGGCATCCCCGGGCTCTTCTTCGTGCTGGCGTTGCTCGTCTTCGAGCGGGCCACGCGCACCACCGACGGCGCGCGCCGACCGGCGGCCGACCTGCGCCTAGGCGCCGCCGCCTTCGCGCTCCTCGGCGTCGCCGCCGCCGGCAAGTACCCCTTCGGCGCTGTCGGTCTCCTCGCCATGGTGCCGCTCACCATCGTCGCGATCCCCCGGCGACCGATGGTCTGGCTGGCCCTCGGCGGAGCGGCGCTGCTCGCCTTCCTGGCGTTCGACCCGTACCTGTGGCCGGATCCGGTCGGGCGGCTCCGCGACTCGATCGCATTTCACTTCGCCTACGGGCAGAGCGAGGATGTGAAGTCGGCCGGCCTGCCCTGGTACCAGCAGGTGGTGTGGCTGTTCAAGGCCGGGCCGACGACGTGGCATCCCGGCCTGTTTCCGGCCGGACAGATCACGCGGGCGCTGCTGCCGCTCGCGGTCATCGGGTTCCCGGTCGCGGCATCGCGCCGACCGGTATGGGCGGCCGCCGCCCTCGTCGGCTTCGCGTTCCTGCTCGTCTGGCCGGTGAAGTGGCCGCAGTACCTGATGCTGATCCTGGTCCCACTCGCGATCTGCGCCGCGCACGCACCCGCGGCGATCGTCGCGCTCGTGCGCCGCCTCCGCCGCGGCTCCGGCGCACCGGCTGCCGAGACGGCGCAGTAGTCACGCCCCGGCGCGGAGCCGGGCGGCGATGCGGGTCGCGGCGCGCACGACGGCGTCGGCGTCGCAGTGATAGAGGTCGGCGCCGGAGAAGGGGTTGAGCTCCATGACGCGGGGGGAACCGCCCACATGGGCGATGTCGAGGATGTACATCGGGGCCGGCTGCCAGTCGGCGGTCGCGACCTGCTGGGCGAGATCATGGGCGGCTTGGGGTACACCGGTGCCGCGGGCGCGGCGATCGGCGCCGTACTCGCAGCTGGCGATTACCTCGCCGTCGGCGAGCACGAACCGCCACTCGGGGCCGATCTGCTTCGCCGAGCTGACAACCACGGGCAGGTGCTCGTCGTCATAGTAGTAGCCGTAGTCCAGAGCCTCGAGGCTGACGGAAGACGCGGCCAGCTGTCGGCCGGAGAACGGCTTCAGCGGGCTGTCGGGGCGAACGAAGATGCGGGCGGGGGATCCCACCGGAGCGAGGACAGCTGCCGTCCGGTCCACCAGCTCTCGCACCGTCGAGAACACGCTGTCCTGGTTGGCAAGGAGAAAAGCGAGGTACGGATGGTAGACGCTGCACCGGAACCTGTCGGCGTCGCCGATCGCGCCGGGCGTCCAGCGCGCCGCCACTCGCTCGCCGTACGCCGCGCCCAGCGAGCCCCAGAAGATCACGCAGGCGTCGTCGGGCGGGAGCGCGGACCTCGGCATGTCGTCCTCGTATCGCGTCCAGGGACAGCCGACAGCCTCGAGCGAGCCGATCACGCGCGGCGCGGTCGCCGGGAAGACGCCCGCCTCGATGAGCCAGTGGACGCCGGCGGGACTCACTCGGGCTGGGCCAGCGCCGTGCGGTAGGTGGCGAGGGTGCAGCGCATGCGCTGGGCCTGCTCGGGGGTGAAGCCGGTCATGCAGGTGTCGTCGGTCAGCTCCATGTAGTTGTCGATCGGGGCGGGGGTGCCGCCGCAGCCGGTTGCGTCGGCCGGGCAGCCCTTGTGGAAGGTCGCGTTGGGCTCGGTGTCGCAGAGGCGGTCGCCGGTGGTGTAGCAGGCCGGCTCGTCGGCCGAGCCGCAGCCCTCGTAGTAGGTGTGGAAGAGGCCGAGGTAGTGGCCGATCTCGTGGGTGGCGGTGCGGCCCTGGTGGTAGGGAGGGAAGGGGCCGTTGCGGCCGAAGGCGAGGTGGTTGACGACGACGCGATCTTGCAGCTGGCCGATCGCGGCGGCTGGATCGGCGGGCAGGAAGGGGACGTAGCCGCGCGAGCCGTTCGCGCTGCTGGTGTAGAGGTTGAGATAGCGGGTCGGGTCCCAGGCCAGCGAGAGCCAGTAGTCGCCGCGGTCGCCATACCAGGTGGTGTTGCAGCTGCGGGTGATGCCCGAGGTCGGAGCCCCCTGCGGATCGTGGGTGGCGAGAAAGAACTCGATCCGGGTGTCGGTCCCGGCCGCGCCGGGCGATCCGGCCAGCGCGCGGTAGTCCTCGTTGAGGACCGCGATCTGACTGGCGATGGCGGCGTCGGAGACGTTGCCGGTCGTGCAGCCGGCGTCGGCGATGACGTGCACGACGATCGGGATGCGGAGCAGATCGCCCGGCTCCCACGCCGGCCCGGGGACCGTCTCCGCCATCGAGCAATCCGAGTCGACGAGCTGGCTGGAGCGGAGCGCCTGGCTCACCTCTTCGGTGTCGCCCTCGACGGAGCAGGCCCCGCCGGGGAGCCCGAGGAGCGCGCCCATGATGATCGCATGACGGCCGGTTCGCATGGCGGCGAGCGTAGGGCGAACCGCCCGCCGTTTCCATGCCCCGTCTCACAGACCGGCGCGGGCCTCGCGGCCGAACGGCCACAGGGCGAGCACGGCAAGCTTGAAGTGCTGGATCGCGAACGGGATGCCGATGATGGTGATCGCCAGGCCGATGGCCAGGCCCACGTGGGTCAGAAAGATCCACAGACCCGCGACGAGGAACCAGATGACGTTGAACACCGTGTGCAGGGCGCCGGGTTCCCCCACCCTCCGGACGTCGATGTCCTTGCCGAACGGCAGCAGCGCGAGCCCGGCGATCTTGAAGCACTGGATGCCGAACGGGATGCCGATGATTGTCACGCACAGGATCAGGCCGCCCAGCAGGTACTGGAGCCAGAGGACGAATCCGCCCCCGAAGATGATCCAGAGCAGATTTAGCAGAAGCTGCATCCGGCGAACGTACGCCATCGGGCGTCGGGAATGACCTCGGACTGACGATCAACCGCGCGCAGGCGTCGCGAGGCCGGGCTCGGGCCGGAAGACGAGGGACTGGTGGGCGGAGACGCCGGCCCGCATGCCGTCGGCCACCGCGAAGGCGATGGCCGGCGTGGCGCTGCCGGCGTCGCCGCAGGCGAACACGCCCGCGACTGTCGTCTCCTTCGTGGCGTCGGTCTTGTAGAAGGGGCCGGTCGGTCCGGCCTCCAGCGCGCACCCGAGCATCTCGGCGAAGTGATCGCGCAAGACGGTGCGGGGGAGGAGAAAGAGCGCGTCCAGCTCGCGGGTGCGGCCATCGCTGAGGCGAGCCTCGATGCGGGGCGGCTCGCCGGCGACACCGATGACGGGGGTGCGCTCGATGGCGATGCCTCGGGCGGCGAGGTCGGCCAGCTGGGCGGCGTCCGGATTGAGCGCCTCGTTCGTGAAGAACGTCGTCTGGCCGGCCGCCGCCCACTGGGAGACGAGGACGGCGTGGTGCGCCGACAGCTCGCCTGTCGCGAGCACGCCGATGCGGCCGCGGTCGAGCTCGTAGCCGTGGCAGTAGGGGCAGTGAAAGACCGTGCTACCCCAGCGCTCGGCCAGGCCCGGGATGGCCGGCAGCTCGTCGGCGACTCCGGTCGCGAGGATGACTCGCCTGGCCACATGCTCGTCGGCGCCGGCGCGGACGGCGAAGCCGCCCTCGACCGGGCGGATCTCGCTGACCAGGGCCTCCTGCCATGTGACGGTGGGGTAGGCGAGGATCTCGGCGCGGCCTCTGGCGGCGATCGCCTCCGGAGGCTGGCCGTCCTGGGACAGGAAGCCGTGCGACTCCCTGGCGAAGCGATTGCGGCGCTGGCCGGCATCGATGACCAGGACACGGCGGCGCGCCCGGCCCAGCTGCAGGGCCGCGGCGAGGCCTGCGTAGCTTCCACCGACGACGATGGCGTCATGCATGAGCTCTCGATTCCTTTGGCTGTCAACCCGCCGCCTGGCGGTACCGGTCGGCGAGGGCGGAGAAGGCACGTTTGGGCTCCCAGGGCATGTCGGGGTAGGTGTCGCCGCGACGGTCCTCGAGGACCTTGACCACGCCGAAGCTGGCCATGTCCAGGTCGGCTCGCGGATCGCCTCGGTGGGGCAGGTGATACGAGGCGAAGGTGTTCGCGAAGGCGGTGTCGACGCGCTCGGCGTCGAAGAGGTCCAGCAGCTCGCGCAGGTGGGCGGCCTGCTCCGCCTCGTCGCGGATGTACTCGCCGTCGAGGCGGATCGGGTTGGCGCCGTTCCACTCGACGATCATCGAGCCGCGACCGCCGCGGTCGGCCGCGCCGCGGTGGGTCGTGCATCCGAACTCGGTGATGGCAACCGGCACGCCCTGCGCGACCAGGGAGCGCACGGCCGCGCGGTACTGGTCGGCGATCTCCGTTGACCGGTAGGCATCGACCGAGATGAAATCGAAACGAGTCCAGTCGACGCGCTCGAACCACAGCGACGCGTAGGTGAGCTTGCCGCCGAAGCGCTGGCGCACGACATCGGTGGCCCTGGCGAGGAAGTCGCCGAGCCGGGCGGGGACCGCGGCCAGCGCGTCGCGCAGCTGGGTTGGGGCGGAGACAAGCAGGTCGAGCCTCTTGCAGCGTATCGCCGGGCAGGAAGCCCGGCACGAACAGGCTCAGCTCGGCGCCGGTGACGAAGACGACCTCCGTGCCGCGCCGGCGGAGGCGCTCGGCGCGTCCGGCGCAGTCGGCGAGGAGGTCGAGCAACTCGTCCGCGGCCAGATCACACGTGAACGGAGAGAACCAGACCTCGAGGCCCTGCTCGGCGGCGTGGGAGGCCGCGGTCTCCAGTCGGTCCGGGTCGCCGCCGGTGATACGCACCGCGTTGCAGTGCAGGTCGTCACGGATGATTCGCATCTCGCGCCCGACGCGGTCGGGGTCGAACGGCTCGTGAGTGCTCACCCCTCCGTTGACGAACCCGGTGTCGTAGGTGATGCCCTTGCCTCGCATGAGCTTCTCCTCCACAGGAACGGACCGTACCGTACCGTATGGGGCCGCCCGCGGGTCTTCGAGGCCTGGCGTTCAGTCGAGGCGATCGACCGCCGCGGGCGGTGTCAGCTGCGCCCAGCAGTAGCCGCATCGCGTCGCGGCGAGCATGACGACCTGCTTGCAGGCCGGGCACTGTCGCACTTCGGGCTCCGGCCCCAGCCCCAGCTGCTCGACGAGGTCGGCAAAGGACGCGAGCAGGCAGTTCATCGGACTGGTGCTGTCGGTGTCCGTGGCCTGTCTGGGAAGGCGCGAGATCTCGCGCTCGATCGACGCGACGGTCGAGCGGAGTCGAGAGCGCGCGGCGTCTGGACCGGAAGACTGCTGGCTGTTCATGGAGTCCTCAATTCGTGGGAGATTTCGTCAGCTGTTCGCCGACGTCGATCAGCAGGATCTCGGTCTCTTCTCGCGCCGTGAGCGAGACGGCGCGCTCGGCGGTGACGCCGGCGCCGTCGCCGGTGGTCAGCACGACGTCGTCGAGGGTCACCTCTCCCTGCACGAGGTGGAGCCACGCGCTTCGATCCTGCGAGAGCTCGTGGACGACGTGCTGGCCGGGGTGGAGCATGGCCGAGTACATCAGGACGTCCTGGTGGATGCGCAGCGATCCTCTCCGCGCATCCGGCGAGGCGATGACGCACAGCGCGCCCCGGCGTTCCGCGGCGCTGAAGCGTCTCTGCTCGTGATCGGGCTCGAGCCCGGCCATGCGAGGAGCGCAAGCGGATCCGGAAGACGTGCGCCCAGTCGGTCCGCGACGCATTCGTCTCGCTGTGGCGGATGCCGCGGCCGGCGGTCATGCGCTGGAACTCGCCCGCGTGGATGACGCCCGAGCGACCCATCGAATCCTCGTACGCGAGCGCGCCCTCGCGGACGTAGGTGACGACCTCGGCATCCTGCTGCGGGAGGCGCGGGACGTCTGCGCGCGGCGGGAGACGGTCCTCGTTGAGGATCTCGAGGCAGCCGAAGCCGTCGGCCAGGGGGTCCGCTCGGTCCCGACGGTCGAACGTGAGCCAGACCTCCCGCCTGCGGCGCCGGCCATGGTGCCGCTCCTGCGTTCTACGCAGCCTGATCATCGGCCCGCGCTCGCTTCCTACATGCCCATCCCGCCCATGCCACCACGGCTCTCCGCGTCGTCGTCGGCGTCCCCCTTCGGTCGCTGGGCGATGAGCGCCTCCGTGGTCAGCATGAGCGAGGCGACCGAGGCCGCGTTCTGCAGCGCCACTCGCACGACCTTGGTCGGGTCGATGACACCCGCGAGCGACCAGGTCCTCGTACTGGCCCGAGACGGCGTTGTAGCCGTAGGCGCCCTTGCCCGCGCGGACCTTGTTGACGACCACCGCCCCCTCGGCTCCGCCGTTCTGCGCGATCTGGCGCAGCGGCTCCTCGAGCGCGCGACGGATGATGTTGACGCCGTACCGCTGATCGCCGGGGCGCTCGAGCTTCTCCAGCGCCGGAAGCGTGCGAAGCAGCGCCACGCCGCCACCTGGAACGATGCCTTCCTCGACGGCGGCGCGGGTCGCGTTGAGCGCGTCCTCGACGCGGGCCTTCTTCTCCTTCATCTCGGTCTCGGTGGCCGCGCCGACCTTGATCACGGCGACCCCGCCGACGATCTTGGCCAGGCGCTCCTGCAGCTTCTCCCGGTCGTAGTCGGAGGTGGTGTCCTCGAGCTGCGCTCGGAGCTGCTTCACGCGCGCCTGGACGTCTTCCTTCTTGCCCGCGCCCTGGATGAGGGTGGTGTGGTCCTTGTCGACCGTGATGGTCTTGGCCCGGCCGAGGTCCTTCAGCGTCAGGTTCTCCAGCTTGAGGCCGAGATCCTCGGTGACGGCCTGGCCGCCCGCGAGCACCGCGATGTCCTTGAGCATCTCCTTGCGGCGATCGCCGAAGCCGGGTGCCTTCACTGCACAAACTTGCAGCGTGCCGCGGAGCTTGTTGACGACCAGCGTGGCCAGCGCCTCCCCGTCGACATCCTCGGCCAGGATGAGCAGCGGCTTGCCCGCCTTGGCCACCTGCTCGAGGAGCGGCAAGAGCTCCTGCATGCTGGAGAGCCTCTTCTCGTGGATGAGGATGTATGCGTCGCTGAGGACCGCCTCCATCCGCGCGGCGTCGGTGACGAAGTACGGTGAGAGGTAGCCGCGGTCGAACTGCATGCCCTCGACGACCTCGAGTGTCGTCTCCATGGATTTGGCTTCCTCGATGGTGATGACACCGTCCTTGCCCACCTTCTCCATCGCCTCGGCGATGAGGTTGCCGATGGTCTCGTCTCCGTTCGAGCTGATGATGCCGACCTGGGCGATGTCGTCGCGACCCTTGGTGGGCTTGGAGTGCTTGACCAGCTCGGCGACCACGGTCTCGACGGCGGCGTCGATGCCGCGCTTGATGTCCATCGGGTTGATCCCCGCGGTGACCAGCTTGGCGCCCTCCGCGTAGATCGCCTGCGCGAGCACGGTGGCGGTGGTGGTGCCGTCGCCGGCGACGTCGGACGTCCGGGACGCGACCTCCTTCACCATCTGCGCGCCCATGTTCGCGAAGTGGTTCTCGAGCTCGATCTCCTTGGCGACGGTGACGCCGTCCTTGGTGACGGTCGGCGCGCCCCACGATTGCTCGAGGAGGACGTTGCGGCCGCGCGGCCCGAGGGTCACCTTCACCGCATTGGCGAGTGTGTTGAGCCCGTTGGCCATCTGACGGCGAGCGTTGCTGTCGAAGAGAAATTCTTTGGCGGCCATGGTGGTCGTTCCTTCCTATTCGAGGATCGCGAGGACGTCGTCCTCGCGCAGAATGATGTGTTCGTCACCGTCGAGCTTCACGTCGGAGCCCGAGTACTTGCCGATGAGCACGCGGTCGCCGGCCTTGACCGTGAGCGCCTGCGTCGTGCCGTTCTCGAGGACCTTGCCGGTGCCCACCGAGATGACCAGCGCCTCGAGCGGCTTCTCCTTGGCCGTGTCGGGGATGAACAGGCCGCCGGCGGTCTTGTCCTTCTCGGCGAGCCTCTTGGCCAGGATGCGATCGTGGAGCGGTCGGATTTTCATGAGTGACCTCGAGTGGGCATGTGAGTCCGCGCCTACGCATCTTCCGGGCCACATCGACGGGAGCCCCGAGCGACGATGCACAAGCGGACGATTCGAGCCAGTTGGCGGGACACCGAGCCATCTCGGGCCCGGCCGCCTCCATCATTCTGACGTGGCTCGCCGCTCAATCCGATCGGGCTGAACGACCGCGGAGGTCCTCAGGGCGGCGATGCGCTCGCGGAGGGCCAGCACGTCGCGCGCCATGCTGTGCAGGAGATGGAGGGCCATGTCGGTGTGGTCCTCGAGGACGTCGAGCAGCGTGTCGCTGTCGATCCGCAGGCCGATGATGTCGGTCTCGGCCACCGCGTCGAACCCGCGCACGCGGCCGGCCATGCTGTCGAGCGCGCCGGCGATGGTTCCTGCGGTCAAGCGGAGCGGGGCCCCGCCGCCGGCCGTCCCCGTCACGGAGCCTGCCACGATGGCCAGGCTCCATGCGGACTCGTCTCCTGCGCTCCACAGGGACTCCCCCGCGGCGAGGCGCACCTGGGGCGATTCGCGCGCCAGCTCCGCCAGCGCCTCGAGCGGCGCCTCGTCGTAGGGCGCCGCGCTGCGCAGCGCGGTGAGCTTCTCGACAAGGCTGAGGATCCGATCCGGGGTCGGCGGTGCGGCGGGCGGGGGCTGCAGCCGGTCGGCCGGCCCGGCGGCCGCGAGCGCGTCGAGGAACGCGCCGGCCACGCCGCGCAGGGCGCTGGCGAGGATCGCGAAGTTGTCGTCGAAGACGTCAATCTGATCCTCCAGCGTGAAGGAGAGCGTGGTGGTGTCAGCGACGCGCGAGCACCTCGTGGGAGCGCTCGAGGCGGGCAAGCGCCGCCAGCCCGTTTATCACGGTGAGCGGGCCGAGCCGCCGCACCGGACCGCCGCGGCGCCGGATCTCGACCTCGCCCTCGATCAGATAGTGGATCAGGCGCGCCGGCGTCCCCTCCGCCTGGATCAGCGTGCCGGCGGGGAAGAAGCGCTCCTCGGCGAGCTCGGCGAGCACGGCGAGCTGCGCCGGCGCCAGGCTGTCGAACGCGTGGTAGGCGCGAAGCTTCATGACGCGCTCGAGGCCGCCCGGGCGGACCGACCGGCGGCTGCGACTCAGCCCGCAAGGGGCTCCTCCACGGCGCGCATCGCGAGCAGCGCCTGGTTGGCCGCGTCAATCCAGTTGCCGGTCCGTTGCTCCAGCGACGAGAGCATCTCCGAGCCCTCCTGGTGCGTGAGAGCGCCGGCGTCCAGCTCTCCGATATGGTGCGCCGCGAGGCCCACCACCGCGTCGCTGGGGTCGAACATCATCGCGCGCAGCGCCCCGGCCAGTCCGGCCGCGGCCGGCGGCGCGAACGGCGCTGCCAGCGCAAGCCGCTCGCGATCGTCGTGATCTCCGTGCGTCACCAGCGCCAGCAGCGCGTCGCGCATGGGCCCGGTGACAAGATGCTCGACCAGCTCTCGCCCGGACGCGACGCCGTGCACGTCCCCCGAACGCAGGCCGACGTACACGGCATGCATGTCCTCCTCCGGGTGGCGCAGCCCGAGCAGCCGGAAGGCGCGCTCGGTCCATGTCTCCTCCTTCTCGCGCAGGAGCTCGACCAGGAGCAGTCCAGCCGGGGTCGGGATCGCGGCGGCCATGTGCTCGGCGATGGTGAGCCGCCAGCCGAGCACCGTGATCGCGCGAGTCAGGGCGGCGGTGAGGCTTCGCTCGACCATGTCGGGATCGGTCGCGGATGTGGTCGTTCTCGGCCACCAGGCGCCCGAGCCCGCGCAGGATCTTGTGTCCCACGACCTCGTCGCGCTCGTCCTCGAGGTGGCGCGACAGCACGTCCGCCGCCGCCTGGCTGCCGAACCTGCTCACCGTGCGAGGCAGATGCATGCGCAGCCGGCGCGGCAGCGCCGGGTCGGACATGGCGTGGTCGAGCATGGCGAGGGCAGGGCCGCCGACCGCGACCATGGCGGTGCGGGCCTCGGCGCGCGCGACCCGATCGCCCAGCATCGGCAGGAGGAGCGGCAGGAACGACGGATGCGGGCGCCGCCGCGATGATGGCGGCTGTCTCGGCTTGTAGCTCCGGCTCGGGGATCGCGGCGAGCTGCACCAGGATGTCGTGAAACGCCGGCCCCGGGCTGCGCCGGATGGCGTGGGCAAGGGCGAGGCGCCCCTCCCGCTCGGGCGCCTCGAGCACCGCGCGCACGTCGTCGGCGAACCGCGCGGCGTCGCCGCTCGACAGGATGAGCCCGACCAGGGCGGTCGCGCGCACCGGCGGCGACGGGTCGGACAGCGCGCGGCGCAGGATCGCGTGCTCGTCCCGACCGCCCACCGCGGTCAGCGCGCGCAGCGCGGCGGTCCGCACCTCCTCGTCGTGCGCGTCGAGCAGGCGCCGGGCCGGCGGCACGAAGTCGCGCCGGTTCCGCGCGTTCATGACGTCGAGCGCGCGGATCACCACCGCGCGCGACGGGTGATAGAGGATGAGCGGGGGGACCAGGTTGCCGCGCCCGCTGGCGTCGAGGAGCTCGATGGCGGAGAGCACCACCGCGTCCTCCTCGCTCGACAGGCCGGCGACCAGCGCCTCGAGCGAGTGGAGGTCGAGGGCGGGCATCGACGCGCGCGTCTCGATGGTTCCGTCGCGCAGCCGGTCGCGGAACATGTCGACGTAGCCGGTCTTGACCAGCGCGACGGCGATCAGGAGCAGCACGATGAAGGCGACCACCACGATCGCCAGCTGGGAAAGGCCGAGCCCGAGCGCCAGCGCGCCCAGCATGGCGAGGGCCGCCACCGCCTGGCCGCCGCGGCCGCCGACCGCCTCGATGGTCACCCTGTGGCGTTCGCGCAGGCGCGCCGGCAGCGGCAAGTAGAGGAGCTCGATGCCGGTGCGATGCAGCGAGTGACGCAGGGAGCCGTCCACCAGCTTGAGGAAGAGGATCGGCGCCAGCGCCGCGGTCAGTGCGAAGCCGACCGCGCCGACCCCGAGCAGGACCGGGAGGGCCCAGAGCGCGCGGCTGACGCCGAAGCGGCGCAGCACCCAGGAGGCCACCAGCACCTGGACGATGAGCGAGAGCCCGTTGAGCGCGGTGTACACCAGGGCGAGGAAGGAGCCCAGGTCCCGCGCGTCCACCAGCGACGCGACGGCCGTCTTGAACAGGAGGTCCGACGAGGTCACCGCGACCTGGGTCAGCGCGACGAGGAGAAGCAGCCGGCGCAGGTAGGGATGGGCGAGCAGCCCCTCCGGCTCCGGCTCGGCGCGGGCGCGGCGAGAGGGCGGGGCTTCCGGCGCCGTCGTACGGCGCCAGGCGACACGCGGGCAGGACTCCCGAGAGCGCCATCAGCGCGCTGGCGACCAGGACCAGGTCGCGGGCGTCGATCACGCGGAGGAGCGCGCCGGCCAGCGCCGAGCCGAAGGTGGCGCCGACCAGGCCGCCGGCGCCGATGACGGCGAAGGCGCGCTTGGCCACGGGCGGGCTCGAACGCATCGGCGACCAGGAGCCAGAGCTGCACGACGACGATCGTCGCGATGAGACCGGTCCACACGTAGAGGGCGTAGAGCGACGCCTCGCCGTACCCCGCCCACAGCCAGAAGCCGGCGGTGCACGCCGCCGCGCCGAACAGCGTGAGGGCCAGCAGGGCGCGGCGCGAGTACCGGCTCGTCACGCGCGAGTTGAGCCGGGCCACCACCACGGCGAGGCCGGCGATGGCGAGGTAGACCCACGGCAGTCGCGAGGCGGGCAGGGAGGACAGAAACAGCGCGTCCCGCGCGGTCTCCAGGATCGAGTGCCCGGTCAGGATGCCGAACAGCGTGGCGGTGGCCACCGCCACCCGACCGGCGATGGCCCGCGGGATGCCGAACACTGTCGTGGCGAGCGGCTTGCCCTCCACTGCTATCGCGCGCCGCTCACGGATACCACTCGATGCCGACCGTCAGGCGGTACTGGTGATAGTAGAAGGGGATGCCGCGGAGCTGGGGTGCCGACACGGCGATGTCGCCTGGCTTGATGACCAGCTTGACGTCCGAGCCCATCGGCAGCGCCAGGCCGAGCGGGTTCCAGCCGGCGAAGAGCCCGATGGTCCCCTTGTCCGCGCCGACCAGATCGAAGAGAAGCATGGTCGCGCCCGCATAGGCGGTCGACCGCAGCTCCCAGCTGCCGAAGCTCTTGATGCGCCAGATCACCGGCACGTAGAGGTTGACCGCGCCGGCCGCGACCTCTGACGACGAGAACGAGACCCACGGGTTGTACTCGGCGTCGAGCCCGAAGCCGAGGCTGCGCCACGGATTCCATCGCGCGCCGAGCGACACCGCGACAGCCGCGCGATCGAACGCACCGCCGACATTGAAGGCCATGCCCCAGGCCCGGGTCACCTGATCCGGCATGCGCTCGATGGTCTTCTCCTCGCTGTCGAGGCGTCCCTCGGTGGTCGCGTCGGAGGGATCCTGGTCGGAAGGCGGGTCCTCGCCTGCGATCGGCGGCGGGGCTGTCTCGTCCTTCCCGGCTTCGCCCGCACTCGCCGTCGGAGACAGCGCGAGCGCGGCGCAAAGCGCTGCGAGCGCCGCGCTGGCGCGGCCGCGACGCGAGCGGAGGCCCAGGCCGGCGAGAGCGAGCAAGACGGCTGCCGCCGCCGCGCCGCCATGCCCGGTGCCCGCAGCGCTGCATCCGCCCTGCGAGGTCATGATGCCGGTGCCGCACCACTCGTTGTCCTCGACGCAGCCCTCCTCGCGAATCAGGTGCTGATCGAGAGCGGCCCCGGCGCAATCGAGGCGGCCGGCGCGCCCGCCGCCGTCGTCGTTCATCGCCGCCATCAGGTCGGCCACTGCCGCCGCCGCTCGATCGTGGCGCTGGAGCGCCTCTTCATCGACGTCGCACTCGTCGAGTGCGGTCACGTGCGGGTGGCCGTCGCGCGCGAGGTCGTGCGAGCCGCCGAGGTTGCCCTCGATCCAGTTGAGGACGTGGCGGACCCGCGCGTCGTCCGGGTTGCGGAACGTGTGGGTGTAGCTGTCCTCGAGGGCGTGCGCGGCGCGGCCGAGGTGGTAGCCGTAGCGGTTGAGGTCCAGGTCGATGCGGCCCCGGAAGACAAGGAAGGTCTCCACCGAGACAGTGGCGTCGGTGTCGATCTCGTCGTCCGCTCCGAGCGCCGCCTCGAGCTCGGCCAGGATGAACCCGCGGCACGAGGCCAGGGCGGACACGTCCCCTCGCTCGCCGTCGTCGTCCTCCTGACGCAGGCAGTGCTCGGGCTGGCGCGCCGGATCGTTGTGCAACGTGGACAGCGCCGCCAGGTCGAACGGATCCGCGCCGCCCAGGTCATTGGAGCGAACACCGATGATGAGCCCGACGCCCCAGGGGTCCCCCCGGCCCCGGCCGGCAAATCGAAGGGGAGGTCCGAGAGGATGCGTTCGGTCGTCTCGTCCGCGTCTGGAGCACGCCGTCCACCGGGCCAGCCGCTGGCAGCCAGGGCGGCAAGGGTCGCCCGCTCATGACAGCCGGTCGTGAACGAGGTCTCGATCTGAAACGCGGGCGCCGAGCTCGGGCTCCACACCATGAGCGCTCCGGTCACAAGATTGAACCAGCGCAACTTCGTCCGCATGAGGCCCCCTTCGGGTCGGTTCGGCGACAGACCGCCATCGAGCGCATCCGCTCGGCGAGGCCCGAAAGCAACGCGCAAATGTAGCGGCGTCGATCTCGGCGACTCGGTCGGCAAGGCTCGACAGCGCCAGAACTGCAACCGGCGAGCCACCGTCAACGCACCTCTGGAGGTGGTCGAGCCAGCCGGGCGCGAATCGCCGCATTCGCGCCGGCAACGTGGTAGCGCCTTTGCAGTGCGCTGGGTCCAGGTTGCTCGTGAACCGGACCGTTCGACCATTCTTCAGGCCCGGGTCGGAGCATGCCGCGCTCCTTCTCGCCGTCCTGGCGATGGGTTGCGCGACCCAGGCGCGCCAGTTCGCCGATCGACCGGTCGCCTGGTCGGAGCATGACGACGATGACGTCCCGCGTGCGCCGGAGCGCTCGGGTATCGGGTCGAGGCGCGTCGCGATCGGCATGTTCGACCTGTTCATCCGCGAGCTTGACCGAGCGCTGTCGATCGAGTGGCGCCGCCCTGCCGATGACGTCAACGCGTTCGACGAGGTGCCGTGCTCCACCTGGTTCTGCCCGCGCAACCACCTGGAGTCGCGGCTCACGCCGGAGGCGGTCGCCGCCGGGCCGCCTGGCGCCGCGACGCCGGTCCTGCCCCTCACCATCCGCGCCGGCAGCGAGGCGGCGGCCGAGTTCGGCTTCGATGTCATCGATGCCGCCGGCCGCGAGTACCGGCTGAAGTTCGACCCGCCCGGCCACCCGGGGCTCGCCACCGGCGCCGAGGCCGTCGCACAGCGACTGTTCTGGGCGGCCGGCTACAACACACCAGGCGCCTTCGTCATCGAGCTCGGCGCCGGCGATCTGCCCATCGCCGACGGCGCGACGATCCTGCACCACGGATACGACCGGCGTCCGTTCACGAACGCCGCGCTCCGCCGCATCCTCGCCCACGTGGCCCGCACCCGGGATGGCCGGATCAGCGCGGTCGCAGTGGCGACGCCGGCGGGGACGGCGATCGGCGCCTTCGACTTCACAGGACAGCGCGACGACGATCCGAATGATCGGATCCCACACCAGCATCGCCGCTCGTTGCGCGCGAATCTGGTCATGGCCGCGTGGACCGGCGCCGCCGCGATGAGCCCCGCCGACACCCAGGACGTGTGGGTCGCGGGCGGCGGGCGTCGCTTCGTACGCCACTACTTTCGCGATTTCTCGGCGACGTTCGGAGCGTCCTGGATCGAGCTCAAGGGTCCCTGGCAGGGAAAGGAGCGGATCCTGGACCTGTCACGCCAGGTGAAGGCGACGGTGCTCCTGGGACTGTTCCGCCGAAGCTGGCAGGGCAGGCGCGACGAGTGGGAGGCGGCGCAGCGCGACGCGCCGGCGCTCGGCTGGTTTCCCGGCGAGGGCTGGCGACCGGACGAGTTCCGGACCGCGTGGCCGCTCCCCGCATACGTGCGCATGACCGACCGCGACGGCTACTGGGGCGCCAAGGTCGTCGCCTCCTTCACCGACGCGCAGATCCGCGCCGCCGTGGGCGCCGGCAGGTTCTCCGCCGCCGACGCCGCTCTGCTGGAGCGGGCGCTGCGCGCGCGGCGCGACGCCATCGCTCGCCACTGGCTCAGCCGCGTCACCGCCGTGGAGCAGCCTGAGCTCTCCCGCGGCGGTGCCGCTCTCTGCTTCCTCGACGCGGCCATCGAGCGCGGCGCCGCGCCGGCCGGGGGCGTGCGCTACACGGTGATCGTGGGCGGCGAGCGTCGCTGGTTCCACGCGCAGGGCCCCCGCAGCTGTCCTCCTCTCCCGCCGCTGCGCGGAGAGTACGTGGTCGTCACGGTCGTCTCGCGGGTCGAAGGCGCCCTCGCGCGTCCCACCCGCGTGCACCTGGCCTGGCGGTCCGGCGAGCGCCGCTTCGTCGTCGTGGGTCTCGAGCGCGATGAATAGACCCGGCATCTTGCTGTCATCGCTGCTGCTGAGCTTCATGGCTCTCGGTCCGGTGGCGCATGCCCAGCCGGCGGCGCCTCCGTCCACCACCGACGGGCCGCCCGATCCGCGGCGCGGCGAGCGGCTCGACGGGCGCCCCGCGCCCGAGGATCCGCGAAGCGCCCTGCGCGCGGTCGGGCGCGTCGTTCTCGGATCCCGCGCTTGCTCATCGAGGGCCTGTTCTGGCCGGTGGTGCGGGTCGTCTCGTTCGTCGAGAGGCCACGACCTGGTGGCGCGCACCTACTGGGCGTTGACCAGCGAGGACAGGCTCGTCGGCGTGCGCCCCGAGGCGCGGTACGAGACCGGGTTCTTGACGTCATTCGGGGCGCGCTTCTTCGACCGCCGCACGCTCGGGCGCGGCTCGCTCATACAGCTGCGCGCGCACACCGCCGGCCGGGGCTACGCGCTCGCCGAGCTGCGCCTGCGGCCCTCGCACGGGTCGGTGTTCGTGCTCGAGCAGCGCGTGCTGTACGAGCGCAGCACCGACAAGCTGTTCGCGGGCACCCACGGCGAGACCCGCGCCGAGCTGCGCGAGGCGGGGCGCGGCCTGGCTTACTACGGCGTGGATCGGGCGCTGAGCGACTGAATCTGCACTGGCATGTCGGCAGCCCGGTGCTGTCGCGCTGGCCGGCGAGGTCGATCTGCGCACGTACCGCTCCACCGGGTCGATCGACGCGCTCTACTGCGCGGCGCCCGGCACGCCGTCGTGCGCGAGCGTCGACGACGAGGCTGGTCCCGGGCTTCGACGAGGGGCTGCGGCTCCTGCGCGGCCACGCCGGCCTGCTCCTCGATACTCGTCAGGGCCGGCGGCGGCGGGGCGGGGTCCGGTTCGCGCTCGACGGCGCGCTCGCCCACGGCGTCGTCGGCGACCCCAGCCCCCACGTCCGCATCGTCGCCGACGCGCGGCTCGTCCTCGACCTCTCGGACCGCGCGCTCATCGTGCGCGTCAACGCCGGCATGGTGAGACCGCTCGGGGACGCGCCGGTCCCGTTCGAGGAGCTGATGTCGCCCAGCGGCACCGACGGGCATGCGCGGGCTGTCTTCGGGGCGGCTGCGCGGTCACAGCCAGGTCTTCGGCTCGCTCGAGTACCGCTGGCTGGTGGCGCCGTACCTCGATGCCGCGCTGTTCGTCGATCACGGGGGCGCGTTCGAGCGCGGCTTCGAGGGCCTGTCGCTCGATCGGATGATCCCGAGCTACGGCTTCGGCCTCCGCATCCACGAGATCCGCGGCGACTACTGGAACGCCGCGCCGCTGGTCCGGATGCAGGTCGCCCACGCGCCGGGCGAGGGCACCCGGCTGATGGTCAGCCTGGGCGCCGGCGACTGAGTCGTTCGACGCCACAGTGAGCTCGCGGTTGAGGGCGGCGCCGAGCAGGACCACGAAGGCGCTGACGTAGAACCACAGGACGACCACCAGCACCCCGCCGAAGGCGCCGTAGGCGCTGTAGTTGGCCACGTGGGAGACGTAGAGCGACAGGAGCACCGACCCGAGGATCCACAGCACGGTGGCGAAGATCGCGCCCGGCACGATGCGCGAGGTGTTCTCGTCCGGCGCGAGGCGATAGAAGACCGCCAGCCCGGACGGCGACCAGGACGAACAGGGCGGGCCAGCGCCCGAGCGTGAAGAGGAGCTCGGTCTCGGCGTCGAGCCGCACGAAGTGGAGCACGGTCGGCAGCACCACGACGAGGCTGACCGCGACGATGACGGTCATGATGCCGCCCATCGAGAGCACGAACGCCAGGCCGGTCTGCCGCAGATAGGACCGACTGTCGTTGTGGCGGTTGACGAGGTTGAGGGCCTGAATGACCGCCCGCGCGCCACCGAGGGCGGAGAACATCGCGATGGCGAGGCTGAGCGCGAACGCCCAGCCGAGCGCGTCGTCGTCAGCCTGCGCCGCCCTGGTCATCTGGGTGGTGACCACGGCCATGACATCGTCCGGGATCACGCCCGCCAACGGGGCCACCTGGGCGTGGATGTCGGCCGGATCGGCGACCACGCCGTAGATGGCGACCGTGGCGGCGATGGCGGGCATGAAGGAGAGGATGCGCGAACAGGGCGACGCCGCCGGCGAGGATGTCGAGGTTGTCGTGCACCACCCGCTTCCAGAGGCAGCGCAGCGCCTTGCCCCAGACGGACATCGGGCTCAGCGCGGGTCAGGCTGACGGACGCGCTTGCGCTGGTGCTCGCTGCGGCCGTGCGGCCTGGGCGGTGCTGTCCGCCGTGCTGGCGCGGCCCGCGGAGTCTGTCGCGTTGCCGGCGCAGCTCGCGGCGTCGCGCGCGGAGACTGCACGTCTGGCCGCTTCGCGCGCTCGGGCACGTTGCCGTCGCGCACCGCCGGTTTCGCCCGGAGCGCTTCCCGCCGCGAGCGGGTGATCACACGATCGCGCGGCGCCGCCACGCGCGAGCGGTGCACTCGGCCCGCCTCCACGCGCACGCTCGCCACCACACCGGCCCGCGGCGGCTGCAGAACGGATCGGCCGGATCCGGATCTTGGCCGCCCGCTCGATCTGATGCGCGTCTCGGCCCCGAATACCAGTAGGCGCGACCGGAGCGGACCCGGTGCCGGACCGGTGCCGTCGTCCGGTGGTACCGGGCCGAGTCGCGATAGACGTAGCGATCGATTGTCGCCGGTTCATGTGGCGTGCACTGGCGAAGACCCAGACCGTCCGGTGATGGCGCGGTGGCAGCGGTGCCCAGCCGACCACGCCCCCGCCGTAGCGCCAGTCGACCCATGCCGGCGCCCACACCGAGCCCGGGATCCAGCACCACCCATGCCCCGTGTCGCGATACCAGCGACCGTAGTGGAACGTCGCCCAGCCCCAGCGCCAGTCGCTGGCGAACATCCAGCCGACATTCGTGTACTGCCAGCTGCCGCCGGTGGCGTACGGCATGAAGGAGGTACCGACCACGGAGCGCGAGGGGACCCGGATGAGCCCGAACTCGGTGCTCTGGATCCATGAGCCGTACGGGGCGAGCTCGCTGTGGAAGTTGTCGATCGATCCGACCGCCGGGTCAACCGGTTGCTCCAAGCTCTCACCGTACTGCTCGTCGTCGTACGGCTGCTCCGCGTCGTAGTCGTCATACGGAGCGTCGGGGTCGTTATACTGGTCGTACGAGTTGTCGTACGCAGCAGGGTTTTGGGCGAGCGCCTGATTCGTCCACGCGCACGCGATGGTGGCGATCGCGAAAGAGAACGCGAAAGGGCGGTGCATGCTGTCTCCTCTTTGCGCCGGCCGCAGGTCGGCCAGGCGTCGAGCCCGAGTGCACGTCCCAGGCCAGGCGACGGCACGTCGCTTGCGTTCGCCCACCGCAAACCCATCTGCGGAGGATACGAATCATGGCGCTTCGCCACTTCCTGCCAGTACAGTGATCGGTCGAGGCCGCGCGCGAGGGCGCCCACGGGTTCGTCGCGGTGTGCCGCGCTCGTGGCGTTCGGACCGGCGGCCTCGGCCAGCGGTGCTTCCGCCAGCACCGCGCGGCGGGCACGAGCGAGGACGCTCGCGCAGAGAACCGGCGGGTCGAGTTCGTGGTGGACCACGCGCTCGTGGAGCCGCGGACCCCTCCATTCGCGATGCCGCGCGAGCCCGGGCCCGGCTGCGCGCGCGACCGAGCTAGGGGTCAACACCCTCATCACCGGTTGCGTGCCCATGTCGCTGGCCGCCAGCGAGGCCGCCGTGCACGGAGCGCTCCGGTCGAGGGAGTTGCTTCGGCCGAGCCGTGCACGTCACGGTCGATGGCGCGGCCCCGGGCATGAGCCTCGGCGTCGGGGGCGGCGTCACCGCCTTCGCCGACGATGAGATGCGAGAGTTCGCCAATCTCGCCGGGAGCTGGGAGGCCCGCCTCACTCGGAACCCGCCCGCGGATCGCGGTCGAGGCCTCCTACCTGGGTTCGGTCCAGTCAATCGACTCGCTCGGCCTCGATCAGGACGCCATGCTGGTCAGCAACGGGGCCGGAGGCGCCCTGCGCCTGAACTTGTGACCGACCCCTACCAGCCCTACCTCCTCGGCGGGTGCCGCCTGGCGCCGCTACGACATCATCAACTCCGACTTCAACACGTCGAGCGTGAACGATCAGGACGACGTGCTCGAGACGCCGCTCGGCATCGGTTTCGGTTACCGGTCGGGCGCCTCATCATCGAGGTCGCGGCGTGTACCGGCGCGTGTTCTACGACGACCTGATCCAGAGACATGCCGCGGCAGGACGCGCCCAACCTCCATACCTGGACCGCCAATCTCATGGCCGGTTTGAGTTCTATATCTCCATCAAAAAAGGAGGTCAAGATGCCATCATAATCGATGGCCCCTTTCGTCTGGTAGCGCTGACTCGGTTGCCTTCGCTTTTCGCGTACTCAGCCCGGCACGGGCGGTGCATAGTTACGACGTGTCGGAAGGAAAACGACGATGACGATTCTATGGACACTTCTGATCGGCTTGCTGGTTGGCATCATCGCCAAGGTGCTCATGCCCGGCAGGGATTATGGCGGCGGCATCATTCTCACGATGCTTCTCGGTGTGGCCGGCGCGTTCGTCGCCTACCTGGTGGGCCGCGCTCTGGGCTTCAATGCATGGCTGATAGCGGGGCCCCTGGCATCATCGCGAGCATCGTGGGCGCGAGGCTGGTGCTCGGTGTGTATCGCCTGGGACGCGGCCCCGAAAGACGCTCTAGGGATGAGCCGCTTGCCGAATGAAGAACCAGCCGGCGGACGCCTGCCGCCGATCACGCCGTAGCTCTTGAGCTTGCGGTACAGCGTCGCCGAGCCGATGCGGAGCTGCTCGGCGGTGCGGGTCTGGTTTCCGCCGTTCAGCTCCAGCGCCGCGAGGATGTACTCCTTCTCGATCTCGTCGAGCGGCCGCACCGCGCCGCCGGTGGCGACGGGCTTGGGGAAGGCCTGGCGGACCTCCTCGGGCAGGTCCTCGAGCTCCACGCGGGTTCCGCGCGCCAGCGCGACGGCGCGCTCCATCGCGTTCTCGAGCTCGCGCACGTTGCCCGGCCATCGTAGCGCAGCAGCTGATCCGCGGCGCGCGGGGCGAGGCCGGTGATCTTGCGCTTCATGCGGATCGCCGCGTCCGCGAGCAGCACCCGCGCGAGCGGCAGGATGTCGTCCCGGCGCTCGCGCAGCGGCGGAACGTGCAGCTCGACGACCTTGAGCCGGTAGTAGAGGTCCTGGCGGAAGGTGCCGCTGGCCACGCCGTGGGCCAGGTCGCGGTTGGTGGCGGCCACGACGCGCACGTCGACCGCGGCTCTTGTTCTCGCCGACGCGCCGGATCTCCCGCTCCTGCAGCACGCGCAGGAGCTTGACCTGCATGCCCGGCGAGACCTCGCCGATCTCGTCGAGCAGCAGCGTCCCGCCGTTGGCCGCCTCGAACAGGCCCAGGTCGGTCCTGGGTCGCGCCGGTGAACGCGCCGCGCGCGTGGCCGAAGAGCTCGCTCTCGAGCAGCGTCTCGGTGATGGCGCCGCAGTTGACCGCGATGAACGGCCCGGCCGCGCGCGTCGACTCCTCGTGGACGAGCCGCGCGATCCGCTCCTTGCCCGAGCCGCTCTCGCCGGTGATGAGGACGGTGGAGTCCACCTTCGCCACGCGGCGCGCCAGGTCGACGAGCTGCCGCATCGGCGGGCTCTTGGCGACGATGCCCGAGCGGCTCATCGACGTCGCGCGCCACGCGGACCAGCGCCCGGCGGTGCTCGCGGAGCTTCCGCTCGGCCGCCTTCAGCGTCTCGGTGACCCGATGGAGCGAGACATCGAGGCACTCCTTGAGCCGCTTCGGCTCGAAGAAGCGCAGCTCGTCGGCGCGCTCGTCGCCCCACTCCTCGCGCGTGCGCCCGAACAGGTGGCAGGCCGCGTCGCCCTTGCCCATGCAGCGATCCTCGAGGACGTAGATCTCTTTGCCGGCGGTCCGGCTGATGTAGCCGCTGGTGAGGCCGCAGATGGTCCAGCACACCGGCACGTCGGAGCGGCCGAAATGCAGGAGGTGCTGCTCCGCCTCGTAGGAGGCGACGAGCATCGAGCCCTCCTTGGACAGCGGGCCCTTGCTCCCCGACTCCACGCGGAAGAGGCCCTCGAGGGTGTGGATGCGGGCGCCGGCGCGCCGCCAGTCCTCGTCGCTGTCCCACTTGAACTCGGCCTGCATCGCCTCGGCCATGCGCCAGCCGTGGGCGAACCCGAACTGGGTGAGCACGGCGCGCGCGGCGGTGAGGCCGAAGTTCTCGACGAGGTAGTTGCGCAGGAGCCCCATCGCGACGGCGTCGAGCAGGAGCGCGCGCTGCCCGGCGAACGGATCACGCCCCCCTCCGGGTCGAGCTCCAGCAGCTCTTCGTGATCTAGGTCCTCGACGCGCATCCACCCGACTCCCTCGAATTGAAGGAAGGGTACTTCATCTTGATTGACCCGCTACCGCGATCCCGGGCATGCCGGCTGGAAGTCCCTGGATCGCGAGGGTGGCCCACAATGTGCTCTCACGAGGGGTGATGGCCCGCAGCCTGTTCTCTCTACGACGAGAAGGATGTGCCCGATGGTGGCCGACGCGGTGGTTGGTCGCCTCGCCTCGGCCGAGCTCGGAGCACCGGGTATCTCGGAGGGGGGAGCAAGGACCTCCCCGTGGGAAGCACGCGAGCGGGAGCGGGGAGCGGACCGATGATCACTCTGCGCAGGGACAAGCAGCGCCACCACGTCCGGCGCCGCGAGCAGGATGTGTGGCTCACGTTCGATGCGGAGGACCGCGGTGACCCGCTCGCGGACGGCTTCGGAAACCTCGAGATCCTGAACGAGGACCGCCTGCCCGCGGGCGCCGGCGCGGGCGTCCCGCTCCACCGGCATCACGACGCAGAGATCGTCACCTACGTTCACGAGGGCGCGCTCGCGTACGAGGACTCGGCCGGCCGCTCGGGCGTCATCCAGACAGGCGAGTTTCAGCGCATGACCGCCGGGCGCGGAATCCGGCACAGCGAGTCGAACGCGTCGCCGACCGACTGGGCGCATTGCTTCCAGATGTGGCTGCGCCCCTCGCAAGCGGGGCTCGAGCCCAGCCGCGAGCAGAAGCGCTTCTCCGCGGCGGAACGCCGGGGCGGGCTGTGCGTCGTCGCGTCGCCGGACGGACGAAGGGATCGCTGCGCATCCACCAGGACGCCCTGATCTGCTCGGCCCTGCTCGACTCCGGCCAGCACGTGGTCCACGAGCTCTCGCGCCGGCGGTGCGCGTGGCTCCACGTCGTGCGCGGCGAGGTGACGCTCGGCGACGTCGTCCTGACCACGGGCGACGGCGCAGGCGTCACGGCCGACCGCGCGGTCTCACTCACGGCGCGGGAGGAGACCGAGATCCTGCTCGTCGACCTCGCGAACCGCTTCCCAGGCCCGAGCGGCGGCCCGGCCATGGCCTCATGACGTAGAGGTTACCGCGCCGCTCAGGGCTGCGTGTCCGCCAACTGCGTGATCGCCGGCTCACCGTCGGAACCCAGGAAGAGACGGAGGTCGTCCACTGCCACCGAGAGGACGACCGCATCTCCCACCGACTGCACGCTCCCGACCGGAATCTCGATGTTCCTCCCGGCGTGGAAGATGCCGCGCGACGCGCCAATGTGATCGGCGGTCTCGCGCCGCAGCTTTACTTGCAGAGACTCGATGCGCCATGCCTCGCTGTTCAGGAACAGAGCCGAGACCTCGCCGATCACCTGGCCGTCCGATCCGACGACCGTCTTGCCTCTGATGGTCTCATCGGAGAGTCGCACTGGCCGCCCCCCGTTCGATCAATTGCTGCCTTCGACGCTGGTCGTGAAGACGGCCGCGTTGGTGGGCTGGGCGCCCTGCGCGCCCGGCTCCGGCGTCACGGACACCGTGAAGCGGTGGTGCGGGGTCACCGTATCGAGTTCAACCTTCGAGGTTGTCATTCAAGCTCATCGCTCCCACGTTCTGGATGGCCGCGTCCCCGGGCTGGATCCAGACGACGTAGACCGTCGCGTCCGATACCATCTTCGAGGGGGGAGCCAGGTGCTTGACCCGCACGCTCAGGGCCGTGTTGCCGTTGTCGGCCACGGAGGTCTTCACCGTTCCCTGGGCCGCGGGCGAGCTGGAGCTGGCGTGCATCGTCTGCTCCTTGTCGCCTCCCCCGAACATGCCGCAACCCGCTTGCGTGCCGACCAGCGCAGCGACAGCCGCGGCGGCGGCCGTCATCCCGACGCGAGCCATGCGCGTCGTCTTCTGTCTCGTTTCCGGTTTCATGATTTCCTCCGCTCGCAGGAACTGCATGTTCGGGCCGCCCCGGACGGATGGCCGGAGCGCAACGCTTGCGGGTCACGCGGCGGAGCGGCGGATGCCGCTGACGGCGAGCCGTGGCGCACGTGCCGGGGCGCCCTCGTAGCGGTCGGGCCCTGTGCGCCACCGGGCGCGCGGCTTATGCAGGGTCCGGCCGCTGGCATCGCCCATGCAGAGAGCGAGCGCATGACGAGTACCGCCGATCTGAAGAAGCGCGTCGAGACCCGGAAGCAGGAGCTGATCGACACGCTCCGCGAGCTGAAGAACAGCACCGCGGACGACGCGGCCGCGACACGCGACGCGATCAAGAAGCGTCTCTCCGAGCTCGGAAACGTCCTCAAGGAAGGCGTGGTCAAGGGCTGGGAAGACGTCGGCGACACCGCCAGGACGCGAATCGAACGCTGGCTGGAGAACTGAGACGTCGCCGTATCATCCTCGCACAGACCGATATCCATGGACCCCCCCCCGACCGCAGGGCAAACTTCGCCCGTGGCGTGCTCGATCCTGCTCGTGGACGACGCAGCCGACTCGGCGCACATCCTGCGAACGAGCCTGCGACGGCGCGGCTACGCGGTCGAGGCGGTGCTGTCGGCGAGCGAAGCGCTGGCGCACCTGCGCGAGACGCCGGTGAACGTCGTCGTCACCCACCTCCGGATGCCCGGCATGTCCGGCCTCGAGCTGTGCGCGCCCTGCGCGAGGCGCATCCCGATCTGCAGACGATCGTCGTGACCGGCGGCAGCCTCGACAGCGCGATCGCGGCGATCCGCGCCGGCGCGTTCGACTACATCACGAAGCCGGTCGCGCTCGACACCCTGGTGATCGCGATCGCGCGCGCGGTCGACCACCTGCACCTTCGGCGCGAGGTCCAGCGGCTGCGCACCGTGGTCGACGCGGCGCGCCCGATCGACGGACTGATCGGCGACAGCCCCGCGATCCGGCAGGTCTCGGCCGTGTCCGGCAGGTCGCCGGCGGCGACGCGACCGTGCTCATCCCCGGCGAGAGCGGCACCGGCAAGGAGCTCGTGGCGCGCGCGATCCACGCGATGTCGCCGCGCCGCGCGGCGCCGTTCGTCGCGATCAACTGCGCCGCGATGCCGGCGGCGCTGCTCGAGAGCGAGCTGTTCGGCCACGTCAAGGGCGCGTTCACCGGCGCCCGGCAGCGCGCCCCGGCCTGTTCGATCCAGGCCGGGACGGCACCGTGTTCCTCGACGAGATCGGCGAGATGCCGCTCGACATGCAGGCCAAGCTGCTGCGCGTGCTCCAGGAGCGGACGGTGCGCCCGGTCGGCGGCGACGCGAGGTCCCGTTCGACGCGCGCGTCGTCGCCGCGACCAACCGGGACCTCGAGGCCGAGATCGCGGACAAGCGCTTCCGCGAGGACCTGTTCTACCGGATCAACGTCGTCGCGATCCCGGTGCCGCCGCTTGCGCGCGCGCCCGACCGACATCCTGCTGCTCGCCCAGCACTTCATCAACCTGATCGCCGCGCGAGCGGCAAGCGGGTGGGCGGCATGTCGGCGGCGGCGGCGCAGAAGCTCGTCGACTACGACTGGCCCGGCAACGTCCGCGAGCTCGAGAACTGCATCGAGCGCGCGATCGTGATGCGCCGCCTCAGCGAGATCGCCGTCGAGGACCTGCCCGAGCGAATCCAGGCTCACCAGTCGGCACGGCTGGTCCGGCCCGTCGCCGGCGGGGACCGCGTCCGAGCTCGATCTCGCTCGACAGCTGGAACAGCGGTACATCCAGCAGGTCCTCCTCGCGGTCGGCGGCAACAAGACGCAGGCGGCGCGCGTCCTCGGCATCGATCGCCGCTCGCTGTACCGGCGGCTGGGCGATCCGCCCGCCTGATCGACTGGCCCGATAGGTGCAGGATGGATGGACATGTCGGGCTCGATACATGTCCTCCTGGTCAACGATGACCCGCTCACGATCATCAACGTGAAGCGCGCCCTCGCCAACACGCTGGAGATTGCCTCGGTCGCCGTCGCGACCGACGGCGTGGACGCGCTCGCGCTGCTGCGGGGCGGGACGCTCGCCTCCGAACGGCTCCTGGTGATCACCGACCTCGCGATGCCACGGATGTCGGGCCTGGAGCTCCTCGCCGAGGTCCGCGCCGACCCTGAGCTGCGCAACCTACCTTTCGTCGTCCTGACCACGTCGTCTCGCGAATTCGACCGCCGCGCGGCGTTCGATCTGCAGGTCGCGGGCTACTTCGTCAAGAAGGCGGCGCGCAAGCCGTTCGACGAGCTGCTCCAGTGGATGCGGAGCTACTGGTCCAGCGCCGAGTTCGCGCCAGGGAGCGCGCTGGGCGCCAGCTGATGCACCCGCCGTCGAAGAGCTCCCGGCCGTCGAGCCCGAGCTGCGCGTCCTCATCGTCAACCAGGACGCGAGCGCGCGCAGGCTGGTCGCGACCGCGATCGCCGGCACGGCATTCCGTCGCTCGTGGTCGAAGCCGGCGACGCCACCGCCGCGTTCGCGGCGGTCGGCGCCGCGACGTTCGACTGCCTGTTCGTCGACGAGCGCGTGCCGAGATGTCGGGCCGCGAGATGATCCGCGCTGCTGCGCGCGCGAGGCATCGTCGCGCCAATCGTGGTCGTCGCCGCTGTAGGGGGCGACGTGGAGCGGGAGATGCTCGCCGCCGGAGCGACTGACTACCTGCCCAAGCGGGATATCTCGGCAGAGAGCCTGGCGCGCCGGCTGCGTCACGTGCTCATCGTCGCCCGCGCCGAGGCGGTCTCGACCAGGGCGCTCAAGGTCGCCGTCGCCGCAACCCGCGCCCGGGACGAGATCCTCGAGATCGTCGCCCACGACCTGCGCGGTCCGCTGAACTCGATCGGCCTGGCCTGCGGGGGCCTGGCGGAGGAGCCGCTGAGCGCGGAGGGCCTCGCGTGCGTGGCCGCGATCGAGCGCGCGGCGGTGCGCGCCGAGCGGCTGATCGAGGACCTGCTCGAGGTTGCCCACATCGAGGGCGGGCATCTCGAGCTCGAGCTCGCCGCGGTGGACGCGCGCTCGCTGGTCGCCGAGGTCTGCGGCGATCACCAGCGGGCCGCGCTGGCTGTCGGGTCCACCATCAGCTGCGCGGTCCCGGACCGCGAGGTCTGCGTGCTCGCCGACCGCGACAGGATCCATCAGGCGCTCTCGAATCTGGTCGGCAACGCGCTCGTCCACGCCCGCGGCACGGCGGTCACACTGAGCGTCGACCAGCGCGACGCCGAGGTCGCGTTCATCGTCGCAGACGCCGGTCCCGGTATCTCCGCGGCGGCGCTTCCTCACATCTTCGATCGCTACTGGCAGGGGCGCGATCGCCACGGCGGCGCCGGACTGGGCCTCGCGATCGCCAAGGGGATCGTCGATGCGCACGGCGGCTCGATCGTAGCGACCAGCCCGGCCGGCTCCGGCGGCTGCTTCGAGATCTGCCTGCCCCTCACGGGCCGATCAGCGAGCGCGTTCGCGGCGCGGTCCGCACCTGGCGTGAGCTGATCCCTGGCCCCAGTCGCTGTTCACGTCGCGCGAGAGAAGTTCGACGACGCCGTCACAAGGGGGCGCCGCAGTACTTGCAGTGGCGGGCGTCCGGGTCGTGGCCCTCGGCGGCGCACGACGGGCAGACCTGCGTGCTGATCAGCCGGCCCCTCACCTGGGCCAGCTCGACCGAGACGATTCCGGTCGGGACGGCGATGATGCCGTAGCCGGCAATCATGAGCAGAGCGGCGAGCGTCTGCCCGATCCAGGTCTGGGGCGCGATGTCGCCGTAGCCGACCGTGGTCATGGTGACGACGGCCCAGTAGATCGACACCGGGATGCTGGTGAAACCGCTCTCGGCGCCCTCGACGAAGTACATGACCGCGCCCATGATGACGACGATGGTCACCACCGTCCCGAGGAAGGAGGGGGGGGAGAGCGAGAAGCTGTGCGCCTCGTCCAGGTAGTGACCGAGCTTGAGCACGCGGAACACGCGGAGCAGGCGCAGCGCGCGGAGATGAGAATGGCCTGGGCGCCCGGCAGCAGCAGGCTGGCGTAGGACGGCACGATCGAGACCAGATCGACGAGGCCGAAGAAGCTGGTCGCGTAGCGAAGTGGCCGGTAGACGCTGGCCAGCCGGAGCGCGTACTCGATGGTGAAGGCCGCCGTGAACACCCACTCCAGTGTCCTCAGCAGCAGCGCGTGGTCGCGTCGGATGCTCTGGACGCTCTCGAGTGTCACCACCAGCACGCTGGCCACGATGGCGATGAACAGCGCCACGTCGAACGCGCGGCCGGCCCGGGTGTCCGACTCGAAGATGACCTCGTGCGCGATCTGCCTCCAGCGCGCCCGTCGCCGCTCTTCGGTCATCGGGCTCGACATGGTACCGCGGCCGCCGGCCGGGTCAGGCCCGCTGGCCGGCGAACCGTCCGTCATCGCACGTTCGCCAGGCGCCGCCGGGCGAGCTGCCCTGGCCGGTCAGAGAGGCCGAGGCGCAGGGCCTTGAGCACGGCACGGGTGCGGTCGCGGACGTACAGCTTGGACAGGAGATGGGAGACGTGGTTCTTGACGGTGCGCTCGGCCACCCCGAGCGCGCCGGCGATCTCGGCGTTGGAGTAGCCGCCGCCGAGCAGGCGCAGGACCTCGAGCTCGCGCCCGGTCAGCGGCTCGTGGGCGTCGTCGATGTCCGGGTGCACGGCGATGCCGTCGCTGCCGCGCAGGATCTGGTCGGTGATCGCGGGCGCCACGAAAGTGCCCCCCGCAGCGACGCAGCGGATGGCGCTGGACAGGACCTCGAACGAGACATCCTTGAGCAGGTAGCCGCGGGCGCCGGCGCGGATCGCGCGCAAGAGGACCTCCGGGTCGTCGAACGTGGTGAGCACGAGGCAGGCCGGCGCCGGCGCGTGCTGCTGGAGGGCGGTGAGGACCTCGATGCCGTCCATGCCGGGCATGCGGACGTCGAGCAGGACGACGTCGGGGCTGCGCTCGGCGATCACGCGCAGCGCCTCGTGGCCGTCCCGAGCCTCGCCGACCACCACGACGCCCGGGTCGAGCTCGAGCAGCCGGTCAGGCCCTGGCGGACCAGGGCCTCGTTCTCGACCACGCAGACGACACGCTCACGCGTCGCGGCCCTGCGGGACGTTGACCACGACGACGAAGCCGGCTCCCGGCCCGGTCGTGACCACAGGGTGCCGCCCAGCTGCTCGAGTCGCGTCCGCATCCCGCGCAGGCCCTGACCGTCCTGCAGATCGTGGCTCCGTCGCCGTCGTCGCGGGCGCGGATTCGAGACCGGCGCCGCGCTCGGCGACGTCGAGCCAGAGGTTGTGCGCGCTGGCGTGACGGGCCGCGTTGGTGATCATCTCCTGGGCGCAGCGCAGCACGACTTGCGAGCACTCGGGGTCGGCGCGCAGCGCGTCGGGCAGGCGCAGATGGACGCGTGGGGCCGGGATGTCGGCGGCCATCCGGCGCAGCGCGGCGGCGAGGTCGAGCTCGTCGTTGCGCAGGGCGCTGACGACGTCGCGCACGTCGGCGAGCAGGAGCTTCGTGATCGACCGGGCGGTCTGGACCGGAGGGGCGGCGTCACCGTCGACCGAGTGAACCGCCACCTCGAGGTTGAGGCTGAGCGCGGTGAGGTGATGGCCCAGCGCGTCGTGCAGGTCGCGCGCGATGCGCAGGCGCTCCTCGGCGCGACCCGCCGCCTCGATGCGGCCGAGCAGGCGTACCATGACGTAGCCGAGAACCTGGAGCCCGAGGTAGGGCGGAACCAGCAGGATGGCGGACCGCAGCGACCAGTGAAGCGTGATGCCGACGCCCAGCAGGAGCGACTGCGCGGCGATCCACGCCCAGCCGACCCGGGCCGGCGCGCGGCGCGCCAGCTTCATCGCCACCAGCACGAGCAGGGCGGCCTCGAAGCCGTTGCACAGCACGGCCACCATGAGGAAGACGCAGGCGCCCTCGAGGCCGAGCAGGACGAGCGGCGGCCGCGCCCGGCGGCTCGACACCCATGCGGACGCGCCGAACGCGGCGTAGGCCGAGCACCAGATCGCCAGCGGCCCGGGCGGAAGCCCCGACTCGAACAGCATCGGCAGGCCGACCATCGCCCAGGCGAAGGCGGTGGCGCGCCGAAACCAGCGATCCTCCATGTCGTCATCGTACTCCCCGGGTTCCCGGTGACATGGGCCGAAAGGACCAGACGCGGCCCGGTCCCGGACGGCCGATGCGGCGCCGCGCGCGCTCCTCCAGGATGGCTTCCATGGGTCGGCGAACCGGTGAAGGAGGCGACATGGACTGGAACAACGAGGAGAGTCGGGGATCGCGCCAGGCAATCACGCGCCGTCGGCTGCTGTGGCTGTCCGGCATGACCGGGGCCGCAATCCTGAGCGGACCGGAATGGAAGGCGGCGATGGCCCGGCCGGGGTCAAGGCCGGCGAAGGTGGGCAAGGAGCGCAGGGTCACCGGTCTCGGCTGGAAGGAGTTCCTCGAGCAGTGCCTGCCGGTCGCCGAGGGACTGCACCGCGACCCGTCGAGGAGCGGCCAGGACGCCTACCTGTACTGGCTCGGATCGATGGCCGCGCGCCTGCGCAGGGCGGAGCTGCCGCGCGCGGTGCTCGGCCGCTTCGGGCCGTTCGAGCCGCCGGTAAATTTCGGCGTGAGCTTCCGCGGCCAGCCCTTCTTCATCGTCGAGTGGCACCTGGAGCCGAACGCGACCCTGCCACCCCACTGCCATCCGAACGCTAGCGTCTGCACCCTGGGCATCGAGGGCGAGGCGCACATCCGCAACTTCGAGATCGTCGGCCACGCCCCGGACTTCTCGTCGCGGCGGACCTTCCACGTCCGCGAGACCCGCGACGAGCTCGTGGCTCCCGGCAGGCTCAACACCCTCTCTGCCTTCCGCGACAACATCCACACCTTCCATGCCGGCGCGCAGGGCGCCCGCGGCATCGACATCAGCACCTACCACGGCCCGGACGTCGGCTTCTCCTTCATCGACATCGACGCCCGATCGTTCGACTCGAAGCGACGGCTCCACGAGGCTGCCTGGGTGAAGTTCTGAGGTGTCCGGCGGCCGGGCGTAACCGACCTCGCGCGGTGACGTAAGGGCATCCGGTGATTGCGGCCGGTGGGGCCGGCGGCGGGAGGGACGCCGCGGTCGACGGGCCGCCCACGAGGGGCCGAGTTGCGGCTCCCGAACCACGAGGGGAGAGAACCATGGTGCGTCTACAGATTGTGATCGTGTCGCTGTTGGTGACGATGTTCTCGGCGGTCGCGCGGGCCGATCGTCCACCGACTTCGCCCGCCGAGGATGCGCGCGGGGAGATACGGGCCGCCTTCGGGTTCGTGCCGCGCTTCATCCGGGCGATACCGGAGCGCGCGCTGCCGGGGGCGTGGCTCGAGCTCAAGTCGGTGCAGATGAATCCGCGGACGGCGCTGCCGGGGAAGGTCAAGGAGCTCATCGGGCTGGCTGTCGCGGCGCAGATCCCGTGCCGCTACTGCGTCTACGCGCACACCGAATTTGCCCGGCTGCAGGGCGCGACGGACGCCGAAGTCGGTGAGGCGGTCGCGGTCGCGGCGCTCGCCAGGCACTGGAGCACGTTCCTCAACGGCATCCAGACCGACGAGAAGGCGTTCCGGGCCGAGATCGCGCGGCTGGTTGACCACGTCAAGAAGATGGCCGCCGGCGCGGTGCCGCCGCCGAGGCCCATGGTCGTCACCGACCGAGCGTCGGCGCTGGCCGACATCCGGCAGGGCTTCGGCTCGGTACCCGATTTCTTGAAGAAGTTCCCGGAAGCGGGCCTGGCCGGGGCATGGATCGAGCTGCGCGACGTCGAGCTGGACCCGAAGACCGCGCTCCCCGGCAAGTACAAGAGCCTCATCGGTCTGGCCGTCGCGTCTCAGATCCCGTGCCGCTTCTGCGTCATCGCGGACACGGAGCTGGCCAGGCTCGAGGGCGCCAGCCAGCAGGAGATTGCCGAGGCGATCGCGATGGCCGCCATCGTCCGCCACTGGAGCACGTTCCTCAACGGTCTGCAGATTGACGAGGTCGGTTTCCGCAAGGACGTTGACCGCCTGGTCCGGAACGCCCGCAAGATGGCGGCGACCGGCGCCGCCACGCGCCACCAGATCGCGGCGCGCGCGGCCGCTGTCAGCGGCCGACGAGGCGGGACAGGACGGACTGGAACTCCTCGACGCTGACGTCGATGTGGCAGACGACGCGGCCGTAGAGCATGGCGGTCGGCACGGACGCGCCGTTGCGCTCGGCCTCGAGGCGGGAGAGCTCGAGGAGGATGGCGCGTTCGAGGCGGGTGAGGCCGTCGCGGGCGTCCGGGAGGACGCTCGCCGGGTTGACCGGATGGCGCTGGCTCCACGGAAGGGTAGGGCGCTCGGCCGCGCCGGATCCGGTTCCGCCGCTTCATCGCTCGCGGAAGGGTACCTCGATCGAGACGGGGGTCGAGGGGCGTGGTCGCCCGGGCCACGCCCCTGTGGTCACGACGACCCCAGTCGCGCGGACGCGCTCGCGAGATTGCTCGCGAAGTTCGCGGCACGTCCGTTGAATAGGGCCCGCGCCTGGGCATCACCGGGCAGCTCGGCGCTGCAGGGAGGCATCATGAGGCGATCGCGATCATTCATTCTCACGTCCGTGCTCGCGTGTGTCGGCGCGTGCGCAATGGAACCGGAGCCGGAGGTCTTCGACGACGAGGAGGCCGAAGCAGCGGTTGCGGAACCGGCCGACGAGTCGTCGGTCGAGCCGGGCTGCTCGTTCCCGCCGACGCACTGGTGCGAGCCGTTCGAGGTCCAGGCCCAGTATCCAGACCCCGGACCGTACGGGAGCGAGATCGGATACTTCGGCTGCAGGAACCGCGCAGACGCCGATCTGGAGACGCGGTGCATGCAGAACGGCGGACTCGGGGTCGGTTGCTGCGGCGGCAATCAGCCGAACATCGACAATCACCATCACAGCCAGGCCGACTGGTCCGCGGGGACCTGGTATTGCAACGGGGTCATGTCGCTCAAGCGAGCGTGCACGCCGAGCTCGACCAACCCGGAGTGCCAGCCGGTCTGCGACTGACTCCGTCGAACGTTGTAGCTCCGCGCGCGCGGCCGTCGGTCCGTCGGTGTTTCGCAGTGAAGGTCGCAGTCGGGCGCACCTCGACCTCGTTCGCGAGGGGACGGAAGCCGAGTGTTCGCGGGAATGCTTTCTGCGCCGTCGAGAACGACGGTAAGCTCGGCGCGTTGCGAGCAGGCATGCAGGCGAGCCATTGAGGCTGGCGGGCAAGCATCGCTGGTGGGCAGTTGCGGGCGCGATCGCGGCGGTTGTCGTGATCTGGGCGCTGTGGACTCGTCCGTTCTCCGCCGCGTCGGAGTCGACCGGCGGAGACGGCGAGAGCGCGACGTCGGCGCCGGCCGTCCGCGAGGCCGCTCGATCGAAGGCGCCGGTCGGCCGGCGCAGGTGGGAGAAGGACGAGGTCCCGATGCCGGGCTGCTGGCCGGCGCTGCGCGACTTCGACCGCGCCGCGACCCTCGAGGACCTGCACGCGGCCATCGCCGCGGTCGGCGGCCAGGACGTGCTGCTGGCCGGGTATCTGCAAGAGAAGCTGACCGAGCTGATCGGCTCCGACGCAGTCCGCGCGCGGACCGTGCTGGATTGGGCGAAGAAGGCGTCCGGGCCGGAGCTCGAGATCCTGCTCGCGGCGCTCAAGGCGGCGCCGGCGGTGCGCGAGCCCAGCGTCGCCCAGGTGCTGCTCGCCGTCGGAGAGGACCAGACCGCGGCGGTGGATCTGCGCAGCCGCGCGCTCGACGCACTGGAGACGCAGGAGCGCCTCGACGACGGGATGATGGGTCGCATGAAGGCGATCGCGATGGACGAGACGTCCGACGCGGCCGCGTGGATGGCGACGCGCACGATGGGCCGCGTCATGGTGGAGGACTTCGAGCGCACCGGCGCGTACGAGCGCTACTGGAAGCAGCTTCTTTCCATCGGGCGCGAGTCGGAGGAGACCGCGGTGCAGCTGCTCGCGCTGGAGATGCCGTCGTACGCCGATCCGGTCCTCGACGAGGGATCGATCGACGCGCTCGCGGAGCTCCTGCGCAGCGATCCCGACCGCAACGTGCGCGAGATGGCGGCGCACCGGCTGTCGGTGACGCGCTCCTCGGAGCGGGTGCTGGCGGTGTTCCGGGCCGCCTTCCCCCAGGAGCGCGACGAGTGCGTGCGCTGGGCCATCTTCCGCTTCACCGCCCGGGTCGCCGGGCCGAACGCGCTGCCGTTCCTGGCCGAGTTCGCCGCCGTCGATCCGAAATTCAAACCGGACCACCAGGAGTTCGCGGCTCTGTACGGGTCCGGCACCGTCGACTTCGCCCGCATCTGGCTGGGCGTCAACGAGCGGCACCAGTGCCTGACCGAGGAAGGAGACCAGCCGTGAGGGCTCGCTTCGCGCGCCGCGCGGCCCTGACCCTTGCCGGCGTGGCCGCGGTGGCGCTGGTCAGCTCCGAGCTGCGCGGGCAGCGGCTCGAGCGGGCCCCGTGCTCGCTGGCTGTCATGGTGGAGGATCTGCGCGGCGCGCTGCAGGACGGATCGCCCGCGCTGCAGAAGTACATGCGGACGCTGCTCAAGGAGGGCGCCCTGCGCCTGCCGGTCGAGGAGCTGCGCGCTGCCTTCGCCGCGGAGCGCGACCCGAAGGTGCTGGAGGCGCTGGGCGTCGCGCTGGCCACCAGGGCGAGCAACGCCGGCGACGCCGCCATGATCGCCCCCATCCTCGAGCGCGCGCGCGGTGACGGCGACCCGGCGCTGCGCGCGGCGGCGCTGCGCGGGCTGCGCGGCGTCGGCTCGGTGGAGATGATGGCAAAGAGCCGCGGCCCGACCTACGCCGACTTCGCCCGCGATCCGTCGCCGGAGGTGCGCGAGGCAGCGGCGGACAACCTCATCCACGAGGGCGCGCAGGTCTACTTCGGCCACGAGGGGGCGGTCTCGGACGCGGCGGTAGGCGCCGCGGCGGCCAGTCCGGATCCCGCGATCGCCGCCCGCCTGCTCACCGGCACGTCGATGGAGCAGGCCGGCGCCGAGGCGGTCGCCACCCTCATCGCCAGGCTGGCGGCGCCGGAGGCCGAGCTTCGCGCCGCCGCGGCCCGCGCCCTGGGCGGCGTCCCTGCCACCCGCGCGGAGCAGGCCCGGCGCGCGCTGGTGGCGCGCTACTCGAGCGAACCGGAGCGCGAGGTGAAGGTCGCGGTCCTCGAGGGCCTGGTGCAGCTGGGCCTGGGCGGCGCGCGGCCGCTGCTCGAATCGCTTCGCGGCGTGGACCCGGCGCTGGGTCCCGAGATCGACGCGTGGCTGCAGGTGCTCGCGATGAATCTGCAGGAGTGGTCCATCATCCTGCGCGAGAAGCAGCGGCTTCTCCCGCCCGACCCGATCGATCGATGAGTCGATGACTCACAAGGAGAGGACATGGCCAAGACGAGCAGGACCGTTCTGTCGAGAGCGTTCTCCATCACAGCCCTGGCGGTGCTCGCGCTCGCCTGGCCGGGTCCGTCGGAGATCACGGCGGCGACCTTCACGGCGCGCGGCCCGATCTGCGAGTCGACAGCGCGGGTCGGCTCCACCACCTTCTACTCGTGCAACGGCGGCACCCACACCGCGCTGGATATCAGCAACCAGTCGTGCAGCGAGTGGAACCACCGCGGCATGATCCTGGGCTCGGTGCGCTACAACCTGTTCGGCGGCTGCGCCGCGAACTGCGCCAATCCGCCGCCCAACCCGAACTGCAACGGCGGCGCCGGCAACTACTTCCAGGTCAACGGCGCCAACGGCTGGCAGTTCCGCCAGCTGCACTTCAACGCCAGCCCGAACACGTTCACGCGGACCTGCGATCGCTGCGCGCTGGGCCTTGTCGGCTCGACCGGGCAATCGTTCGGAGCGCACTCGCACTCGGACAACCGCCAGTTCGGTACGCGCAAGAGCGCGTGGTACACGAGCGTCGGGACCACATGCGGCTCGAGCGGATTTTGTGAGAGGGTGGTCGGCAAGCCCACCCTCTGACTCGAGCCTGTGGCTCCTACGGGCAGGGCGGCGTGCAGATCCACTCGCCGGTGACCGGGTGCTTGTAGCAGACCGGCACGCACTCGCCGTCGGCGGCCTCGCTGGCCGGCGCGGCGGCGATCATGCTCATCACGAAGGCACACGCCGCGATCAGAAGAGAAGCTGCACGCCACTTGTTCGTCTTCATGTCGTCTCCCTCCCTTGTTGGGAACTGCATCGTATGCGCGAGATGGGGTGCTGATTCGGCGTTAACGGAGCGCTCGCAAACAACTTGTGCGAGGACGAGTCGCACGCCACGCTTTTCGGGGATGAGACGTCTCGCGCAGTCATGGACCGTCGTCGCGTTGCTGCTGGCCGCCTGCTCGGGTGGCGACGGTCAGGGCGGCGGTGATGACGACGGTCACGATGTGGATTCCGGAGCGGGAGGCCCGTCGCCCGACGGCGGCCCGGCGACCGTCGTGCCGGATCCGTGCGAGGGACAGGCGCCGGAGTGTCCGGCGCAGAGCGGCGTCAACGAGGGCTCCGGTCTGGCGCCGATCGATCGCTGCGCGTTCCCGATGCAGGACACCGGCACGTGGGGCGACAGCGCCGAGATCGTCAACCGGCTGGCCGAGACGCTCGGCACGGTCTCGGTCGCCGACGTGCTCGGCGATCTCAATCGCGTCGGCGAGCCGATCGCCCCGGCCGATCTGCCGGGCGACACGCCGGGTGTGGAGACCGCGTTCGCCTGGCAGTCGGGCGACGAGTCGGTCGCCTACTGGATCCCGCAGGGCATCACCGGGTCGGGCGACGGCGTCGATGGCGGGCGCGTGGACGGCCGGCGGGTGCTCCTGGTCAGCTGGTACCACGACGCCGAGGAGGACCCCGGCTCCGGCGCGCAGAAGGGCGTGCGCATCGCGCTGGTCAACGCAACCGATCCGGCGGACATCCGCTACCGCTTCCTGCTGCTCGTCGAGCCGAGCGCCGACGGCGATCGCCCGACCTTCGGGCCGGTCGCCATCCACGCGGGCGGGGTGGCGTGGGTCGGCGACCTGCTGTACGTGGTCAACACGACGCGCGGCCTGCGCGCCTTCGACCTCACCCGCATCCTCCCGGTCGAGACCGGAAAGGACGTCATCGGCCACGACGCCGAGACCGACGCCTACTACGCGCACGAGTACGCCTACGCGGTGCCGCAGATCGGCATGTACCAGCAAGATTCGTCGTGCGAGCCGCGCTTCTCGTGGGTCGCGCTCGACCGCAGCACCAGCCCGCCGTCGCTGGTGACCGGCGAGTACGACGCCGAGTCGGTGTACGGCCGCATCTACCGCTGGCCGCTCGACGGCGATCGCCTGCGCCTGGTCGGCGATGCCGGGCGCGTCGTCGCCGACCAGGCCTGGTTCTCGAGCCACTCGCACCTGCAGGGCGGCCTGTCGCGAGAGGGGAGCTTCTGGCTGTCGTCGAGCAAGCCGACCGGCGCGGCCGGAGTCCTGTACCGCACCGCCGAGGGCTCTCCGAGCGAGAGCCTGGGCTGGAGCGACACGCCGGAGGACCTGTCGTTCAATCCGACCGACGGGCTGCTGTGGAGCCTGAGCGAGGGCCTGGACGCGCGCCACGTCTTCTCGCTGCCGCTGGACGCGGTGAACTGACCGACGCGATCGTCGTCTAGAATCGCAGCGTGACGCGACCGGGCTGGACGACTCGACCGATGGCTCTCGTGGCGTGCGCGCTGGGGCTCGCCTGCGGCGGGGCGGGGCCCGGCTCGGTGCGAAGCCAGGGCGCCGAGCGCTTTGTTGACATCGGCGGCGGACTCGAGTTGGGGCTGGCGCCGAGCACCGACGCCCGGCACGTCCGCAGCGAGGTACGCGACGGCCTGCGGGTCATCACGTTCCACGAGGCGGTGGCGGGCGGCGGCTGGGCCGAGATCCAGGTCCGGCGCAGAGAGATCGACGCGGCCGCGGCCGATCGGATGGAGGCCGAGCCGCAGCGGCTGTACCAGCTGCTCGGCGCCAGCGGCGAGGATTTCCGGCCGGCGCCGGCGCCGGTGCCGGGCGTCCGCGCCTGGGTGAGCGAGATGGGCCTGGTCGAGGGCGAGCATCACGAGCCGCTGCGCGACGGCGGGCCGGGGCACGCGACGGTCTGGGATCCGCCGCGCTACCAGTGGAGCGCGGCCTTCGCCGCCGCGGGCGCGGCGGTCGCGCTGTCCTACGTCGCCGCGGTCCAGGGCGGCGGCGACGAGTCGCTCACCGCCGAGCAGATCCTCGCGCGCGGCCAGGCCAGCCACCGAGCCGCCGCGGACGCCCTCTACGCCCGCTTGCGCTTGCGGCCCGCCGACTGACGCTTGCGCGGAGGCGGCTCTGCAGGCGGCTCCGGCGTCGCGGCAACCGACTCGCGCCGCGGGCCGAACAGCAGCCACAGTCCGGTGGCGAACGCCGCGATGCTGGCCCACTGCGCGAAGGTCAGGCCGCCGTAGCGCGGGTCGGTGCGCTCGAGGCGGAGGAACTCGAACAGGAAGCGCGGGATGCTGTACACGACGGCCAGGACGCCGAGCAGGAAGCCGGGCCGGCGCGACTTGCGCCGCTCGAGCACGACCACCATCAAGAGGAGCGGGATCCACAGGAGGAACTCGTACAGGCCGAGGTCGTGGGCGCGGATGACGACCTCGCTCGAGCGTTCGAACGGGTAGCGCCCTGGCGGGAAGTTCACGCCGAAGGGCGAATCGGTCTTGATGCCGACGTGGTCGTGGGCGAGGGCGCAGCCGAGCCGGCCCAGCAGCCATCCGCCGCACACACCCCACGCGGCCATGTCGGCCCACTGCCGGCGGTCGAGCCCCTTCTTGCGCGTGTAGTAGAAGAACGCGATCGCGGCGGACACGATGGCGCCGTACGACGAGATGCCGAGCGCCTTGGTCACGTTCCACGGATCGGCGAGGAACGCCGCCCACTCGTAGAAGACCAGGTTGAGCACGACCGAGCCGAGCAGGCCCCAGCCGATCAGGCGCACGCCGAGCCACTGCATCGTGTCCTCGTCGAGGCCGTTGCGCCGGGCGTACCTGCGCCCCAGCCAGATGGCGAAGAGGAGCCCGACGGCCAGCAAGACGCCGAACGTCTTGATCGGCCCGAACGTCTGCGGAATATCGATGTACGGCAACCCGTCCATGCTGCGTGCGTGGTTACCACGACCGCCGGCCCGCTGCGAGCGGTTCCTGGCTTGCGTTGCACGCGCCGGAGGCCGCATCCTGGCCCGGTGAGCTTCTGGAGCGGTCTCTGGGTGGGGGACGCCGAGCGCATCGGCGCCAGTCTGGACGACCAGGATGAGGACGAGGTCACGCTGGCAGAGGCCGATTTCGTCCTCGCCCACGTGGATCTGCCGGGCATCCTGCCGCTGGACGCCGAGACGCCGAGCTCGCCGGAGCGGCTCACCGCCATCGTCTGCGAGGTGACCGGAGAGACCGCGCGCAGCGGCCTCACCTTCGAGCGCGCGCGTGGGCGCCACCTGGCCGGCGATGCCGAGGAGCGGGAGGCCACCTCCGGCGCGTTCGAGATGGCGCCGGCCTGGGTGCAGCTGTTCGCCGGGCTCGACGACGTCGCGGTGCAGCGCATCGGCCAGCGCTGGGCCGGGGAGTGGGCCGCCGAGGCGGACGTGCCGGTCGCGTCGGTCGCCGAGATCATCGATCTCGTGGCCCAGATCCGCGACGCCTGCCGCACCGCGCGCGAGCGAGGCGCGGGCGTCGTGTACAGCTGGACGCTGTAGGCGCTACCGCGGTCGGCGCAGCCCGATCAGTGGCGTCGCGACTTGCGGCGCGCCCCGCGGGACGCCTTGCGCCGGGCCTTGTTGGCCGCGGTGCGGCGCCGCGACGCCTCGGTGCTTGCCACGTCCCGCCGGCCGCCGTGGTGCGCAGGGCGCTGCTCGAGCATCTCGGTCTGCGCCACCTTCATCCAGGCGGCCAGCCCCTCCTCCGAGGTCATGTCGTATCCGGCGCGAGCCCCGGCCATCACCAGCGCCTTGGCCGGACCGTACTTGCGCGGATCGCCCAGGGCGCGGGCGACCTGCCTGGGCGAGTCGGCGGACAGGGAGCCCAGCGTCTTGCGGGCGGCGCTCGAGTCGAGCTCGCGCGCGCTGAACGCGAGCAGGGCGCGCAGTGCGTCGACGATGGCGGACGCGTCGTCCGGCCCGACGCTGACCTGGCGCGGGATCGACTCGAACAGCACCTCGCGGGCCAGCTGCGGCGTGACCTGGGTGATCGGCAGCCCGTGATGCTCGGCGATGTGGTGGACGAGCATCTCGGCCCACTCCAGGTGCTCGCCGCCGCTCTCGGGCGAGCGCGCGAACCGCTCCATCATCGCCTGGCAGTAGATGTCGCAGCGGTCCTCGTCGTCGAAGCCCTCGGCCAGGATGGTCTCGAGGTCCATCTCGTCGCCGTCGCCTTCGCTGTCGTCACGGCGGTCATGGCGGGCGCGCCGGTTCTCCTCGCCCGGCAGCCACACCGGCACCTCGACGGCGACCTCGATCGTCCCGACCGGGGTCTCCACCGCGGACTCGTGCCGCCGCGGCGGCCCGCCGGCCCACGCCTCGGCCAGGTCAGGCTCCGCCTCGATGAGCTCCGCGGTGGCCTCGATGATGGCGGTGACGCCGAGCAGCTCGTCGCGGCCGAGCGGGCGCGTCACCAGGTCCGGATCGACGACGACCGCCGCCGGATAGGCGTGGGGTCCGGCCAGCTCCCAGCCGTGAGTGCGGATCTCGCGCGCGAGGACCTTGCCGACGGCGCTCCGCTCCTCGAAGCCGAACATGAGGTGGCGCGGGAAGACCGGCTGGCCGCCGGCCTCGATCACGTCCACCGCGTCGCTGTAGGCGGCGGCGTCGTCGAGGGAGCGGAACAGCACGAAGCCGTACGACTCGCCCATCTGCCCGACCACGCACAGCGCGCCCTGCTCGATGTCGAGCGTCTCGCACCGGATCGACGCGAAGGTGTCGGGCGGGAACACCTGCCAGGGCTGGAGGCGGTAGAAACGCGCGGCCGCGGCGAACATGTGGCCCATGTCCTCCGGCTCGATGCCGGGCACCAGGTAGCTCTCCTCCTCTTCCTCCTCCTCGCCCGCCTCCATCATGTGGGCGACGAACGACTCGGCGACGGTGTCCAGCTCCGGGGTCTCCGACTGGACCAGCGGCACGCCGCCGATGCGGCCCTCCAGCGCGGCGAGCAGCTCCGGCTCGGCGACGCGCACTCGCTCCGGCACGCGCGGCTTGCCGGCCAGCGGCGCGCGCGCCGACTCCATGAACAGGCCGGCCGCGCGCCCGAGCGCCTCGCGCGGATGGAGCAGCTCGCAGCCGACGATGAGGCCCGATCCGGTCTCGACCCAGAGCAGCGCGGCTGGCCGGTACGGCTCGGCACCGTCGAACGCATAGGAAGGGCTCGAGATGATGCCGGCCACCCATTCGGGGCAGCGCGGGAGTCGGGACAGGAGCGCCTGGTCCTGGTCGGCCATACCTGTGTCGTAGCACCAGAGTCCCACGGCGAAAGGGAAATCGGGCGTGAGACGCCCCCCAGGTGTATCGTCGCCCCATGCGGCGGACGATGATGCTGATGGCCTTCGGGGCGATGGCGGTTCTCGGGTGCGACAAGGGCGAGAGTCGCTCACCGCTGGTCGAGGCGGCCAGGAAGTGCATCGACGCCGGCGGGGACCTCTCGTGCGCGGTGCCGATCTTCAACGTGCACGATCTGCGGGCCGGCCTGAACTACTACCGCGACGCGCTCGGCTTCAAGATCGACTGGCAGTACGGCGAGCCGCCCGACTTCGGCTCGGTGAGCCGTGGGAGCTCGGTCATCTTCCTGTGCCAGGGTTGCCAGGGCAATCCCGGGACCTGGACCATGGTGTTCACGCGCGACGTGGATCGCCTGCACGAGGAGTTCCGCGGCAAGAAGGCGATCATCCGGATGGCGCCGACGAACATGCCCTGGGGCATGCGCGAGATGCACGTCTCGGATCCAGACGGCAACGTGCTGCGCTTCGGCGCCGGCATCGACCACGATTAGCCTCGGTGGTCAGGCCCGGGCTTCGCGGGCGCGAACGAGCCGGTCGACGAGGACCATGAGGAGGGGCAGGGCGATCGAGGTCGCCACCGCCGCCCAGGCCAGCTCGCCCATGCCGACCAGCGCACCGTCGGCGCGCTCGGTCAGGATCTGGGTGGCGGCCACGGCGCCGGTCGCGGAGCCCAGGTGCTGCACCGCCGACTGCGCGGACATGTAGCGGGCGCGCTCGCCCGGCCCGGGCACCCGCGAGGCGAGGGTCTGGATCGGGACGAAGCGGAACGTGCCCGAGACCATGAAGGCGACGAAGATCGGCAGCACCGGCATCCACAGCGGCGGCGCGATGAAGCCAACCACCATCACGGCGGCGAACAGCGCCGAGCCGCCGGCGCACACGAGCGGCGCGCCGTGGCGGTCGGTGAGCCACCCGGCCAGCCGCGAGGTGCCGAAGCTCAGCGCGCCGCCCACCAGGTAGAGCAGGCCCAGGTGCTCGCGCGGGTAGCCCCGGTTGAACTGGAAGTAGGCCGAGAGGTTGGGGATGAGCGCGAAGTTGGCGACCATCGCGATGAGCATGACGCCGAGCGCGAGCTGCACCACCGGCCGGCTCAGGACGTCGCGGAACGGCGTCGGCGCGGAGCGGTCGGGTCCAAGGTGCGCGCGCTGCGGCGGCAGCATCCACAGCGAGCTGGCCGCGACGACGACGCCGAGCGCGGCGACGGTGAAGAAGGGCGCGCGCCAGCCGCCCAGACGGGCGAGCTCGAGCCCGGCCGGTACGCCCAGCACCGACGCGACCGAGAAGGCGCTCATGACGGCGCCGAGCGCGCGGCCGCGGCGATCGGGCGACACCGAGTCGGTGATGATCGCGATCGACAGCGCGGTGGCCGGCCCGCCGAAGGCGCCGGCCACGACGCGCGCCGCCAGCAGGGTGCCGAGCCCGATGGCGAAGCCGCCGGCCAGCGTGCCGAGCACCAGCCCGGCCAGCGCGACGGCCAGCGCGCGGCGACGGTCGAAGCGATCGAGGAAGAACGCGCCCGCGACGCCGGCCAGCGCCGCCGACAGGGTGTAGCTGCCGCCGACAAGGCCGAGCTGCGAGCTCGGGATGCCGAGAGCGCGGGCGAAGTCGGGCCCCATCGGCATCACCATCATGAAGTCGAGGATGTTGATGAACTGGACCGCGCCGATCAGGAACACAAGGCGGCGCTCCGACAGCGGCGCCGGCGACGGACCCGGGGCTGCGGGCGCGGAGCCGGCGACCGGATCGGACGGGCCGCCCGATCGCCGGCGGATCACGCCCCACGCGCGGCGTCCGGGTGTGGTGGTCGCGATCGACATGGAGGGTACTGTGGGGGTTCAAGCATGGTTGAAGTCAAGAGCCCCCCGTGTTGTGGTGCGGCGCGATGGACAAGCTGCTCACCATCGGCCAGGTGGCGCGTCGCAGCGGGGTGGCGGCGTCGGCGCTGCGCTTCTACGAGGAGCGCGGCCTGATCGCGTCGGAGCGCACGCGCTCCGGCCACCGCCACTACCCGCAGGCGGTGCTGCGGCGGGTGGCCTTCATCGTCTTCGCCCAGCGCATCGGGTTGTCGCTCGAGGAGATCGGCGGCGAGCTGTCCAGGCTGCCCGCCGACCGGGTGCCGACCGGCCGCGACTGGTCGCGCCTGTCGGCCGGGTGGACCTCGCGCATCGACCAGCGCATCGCCGAGCTCGAGCGGCTGCGCAGCGGGCTGACCACCTGCATCGGCTGCGGCTGCCTCTCGCTGGCGCGCTGCAAGCTGGCCAATCCCGCCGACCGGCTGGGCCGGACCGGCCCCGGTCCGCGCCTGTGGCTGCGCCGGAGCCGGGGCGGGGCGTGACCCGCGGGCCTGTCAGCGGCGCAGGGCGGCCAGGGCGCGGCCGCGCTCGTAGTCGGAGCCGATGGCGCCGGCCGCCGCTCGGTACGCGCTGCGCCCGCGGGCGTCGAGCGCGACCTTGCCGGCCAGGGCGATGAGGGCGCGGGCGCGCTCGTAGTCCGACTTCATGCGGCGCACCGCGTCCAGATAGCTCGACACCTGGCCCGACGGCAGCGCGCCGGTGCCGACCAGCGCGATGAGCACGCGGGCCCGCTCGTAGTCGCTGCGCATCCCGGAGGCTGCCCTGAGCGCGACGCGGACCGAGCCGGCGGTGAGCTTCTGCCGCGTCATCAGATCGATGAGGACGCGGGCGCGCTCGTAGTCCGACTTCATCCGGCCGACGGCGGTCATGTATGCCGGCTGCATGCTCGTCTCGACCAGGCTGGCGTCGGAGATGGCCATGAGCACCCGGGCGCGCTCGTAGTCGGAGCTCATCGCCACGGCGGAGTCGAGCGCCATGCGGGCCGCCTCGCGGTCGAGCTTGGGGCGCCGCAGGATCTCGATGAGGACGCGGGCGCGCTCGTAGTCCGACTGCAGCGTGGCGGCGGCGCGCAGGAAGGCGGTGCGCGAGCCGGCGCTGGCCAGCGGGTACTTGCCGCCGACCAGCATCAGGACGCGGGCCAGCTCGTAGTCGGAGCGGATGCGCTGGCCGGCGATCTGCAGCGTCCGCTCCACGGTCGGCTCGTCCAGCCGGCGGACCTCGAGCATCCGGCGCAGGTAGGTCGAGCGGACGTAGTCTCCCCCCAGGTGCGGGATCTCGGCCAGCACGGCGCCCGGCCCGCCGCGGGAGAGCAGGTGCGGCACGCGGCGCTCGGCGGCGAAGCCGGAGTTGCGCTCCAGGGTCAGCAGCAGTGCCCCGAACCAGCGGCGCGCGGCGTCGTCCATGGTGCGCGTCTGGCCGTTGACCTTGTACTCGTGGCGAAGCGCGCCGCCGGCGCCGCGCGTGACGCGCACGACGCGCAGGTCGTCGCGGACGCGCTCGGCGAGGGCGAAGTAGCCGCCGGCCGAGATGCTCTCGATGCCGCTCATGTCGGGGCGGAAGACGATGACGCCCTGGGAGCGGAGATCGATCGTGCACTGACCGCGCGACCAGAAGCCGACCATTGTGCGCTGGCCGCCGTCGTCGTTGATGGAGACGTTGCGGGTGATCCGGCCCTGTCCGTCGCAGTCGGCCGACCAGGGCGGGCCGCCTTCCTCGCTGGAGTCGTAGTGGCTGTGGTCGCCGGCGGGTGCGGGCGGAGCGGGCGGGGCCGGTGGGGCAGGAGGAGCCGGCGGTGCGGGGGGCGCGGCGAACGGGGCGTTCGAGGGTGTGGCGGATGCGCCCGGCTCGGCAGGCTCGGCCGGTTCGGCTGGCTCGGCTGGCTCGGCCGGCTCGGCTGCTTCGCCTGCCTCGGCCGGCTCGCTCGGCTCGGCCGGCTCGCTCGGCTCGGCCGGCTCGCCTGCTTCGGCCGTGTCGCCCGCAGCCGTCGGTGCGGCTGCTGCCGGACGCGCCGCCGCGCAGCCGATCTCGAGCACGGCCAGCGGCAGGAGCACCACCGCGCAGGCCGCCGCGACCAGGGTCATGGCGAGGCGCGAGACCGAGCGCCGGTTGACATTCGCATCGAGCACCGCCACGACGCGGCCCTCGAGCTCCGAGCGCCGCGCCATGGCCAGCGCCGCGACGTGGTGGATCTGCGGCGGGAGCACTGCGGCGATCTCGAGCAGGTCGCGGGCGTAGACCGACGCGGGCGTGCCGCTGTTGATGACGTGATCGTCGCAGGCGCGCTCGCGCTCGGCGCGCATCTCGGCGATCGCCTTCCACACCAGCGGGTGGAACCAGTAAACGACCGCGGCCAGCTCGCCTACCCACCGGGTCAGGGCGTCGAGGCGGCGGACGTGGGCCAGCTCGTGGTCGAGCACGGCGCGGCTGCGGGTCGCCGTCCACTCGCGTGCCGCGCCCGGCAGGACCACGACCGGGCGGAGGACGCCGAACGTGACCGGCACGTCGATCGCGTGGCTCCACCGCAGCGACACCGGCCGCCCGATCCCGAGCCGGCCGCTCGCCGCGCGCATGGCTCTGTGCAGGGCCGCATCGTCGACGGCGGTCGCGTCGCGCAGCAGCGAGCGCAGCCGGCGACGGCCGGCCAGAATCCGCGCCGCCATCAGCGCGACGCCGGCCAGCCAGACCGCGAGCAGCACGCCGGTCCACGACGCCACGCGCGACATCAGGCCGGGCGACGCGGGCGCGGCCGGCGCCACGACCGGCGCGGCGGCCACCGGAACCTGGATCGCGACGACCGGGCTGGTCGGATCGAGCGCCACCACCGGGCCCGTCGCCTCGATCACCGGCACCGGCGCGCCGGTCGCCGTCACCACCGGCGTGGCCGCGAGCTGTCCGTCCAGCGCCTCGGGCATGACCGGCTGGCCCGCGACCGGCGCGACGACCGGCTCGCCTGGGACCGGCGCGACGATCGGCTCGCCTGCGACCGGCGCTCGCATCGCAACGGCGCCCTCCGGCGCCGGCAAGATCGGCATGGACAGCCGCGGCATCACCAGGCCGAGCAGCGGGAGCAGCATCGCGGCGCCCAGCCCGGACGCGAGCACGACGTAGCGAAGCGCGGCCGGGCGGGCCCGCAGCGCGCGGCAGGCGAGCAGGGCGGCGGCCAGGAGCGCGGTCGCGCGCAGGGCGGCGTCGCCGAGCGGCGCGAGGATGGCGGCGGCGTCCATGACTATCTCCCCTCCGACTGGGCCTTGCGGATCATGGCGACCAGACGCTGGCGCTGCTCGCGCGTCAGCTTGGTCTCGGGCAGGTCGAGCAGGGCGGCGACGGCGCTCTCGCCCGATCCGCCGAAGAACGTGTTGACCAGGTGGCGCAGGGCCGAGCGGCCGGCCTTGGACGTGTCGCCGACGGGGATATAGACGTAGCGCAGGCCGTCGCGCTCGTGGGTGATGAACCCCTTGTCCTCCAGCAGCCGCAGCATCCCGCGCACGGCCGAGTAGGTGGGCGGGTCGGGCAGCTCGCCCAGGACGTCGGCCACCGAGGCGCGTCCCAGGCGAAAGAGGATGTCCATGATCTGGCGCTCGCGGCGTCCGAGCTCGCTGGCGGCGAAGTCCGTCATCTGGGCCCCCGAAGGTGCTAACTCACTGGCACATGCTAGTGGATTAGCACCTCCTGTCAAGCCGGATCGCCGGCCCTCGTCGCGCCGGATCCGTCACTCGCAGCGCAGCGCGTGGATCGGGCTCGACCGCGCCACCCGCGTGGCGTGGCCCGCCACCGTCGACCAGGCGATGGCCAGGGCGACGAGCCCGGCGCCTCCGAACAGGCCGAGCAGGACCAGCGGCGACGTCAGGTCGATGGCGTAGCGGAAGCCGGTCAGCCACCGGTTCATGAAGTAGAAGGCCACCGGCCAGGCGATCAGGTTGGCCACCAGCACCGGCTTGGAGAACTGCCACACCAGCAGTCGCACGATGTCGCGCACGCTGGCGCCCATGACCTTGCGCAGGCCGATCTCCTTGGTCCGCCGTTCCGCGGCGAACGAGGCCAGGCCGAACAGGCCGAGGCACGCGATGAGCACCGCGAAGACCGCGAACGCGGCCAGGGTCTGGGCCCGCTGCTCGTCGGCGTCGTACTGCGCGGCCAGGTTCTCGTCGACGAACTCGGTCCGGATCGGCGTGCTCGGGATGAGGCGCTGCCACAGGCCGGTCACGGCGGCATGGACCTCTCGCATGCGGCCCGGCTCGACGTCGATTGTCACGTTGTCGAGGGGAAAGAGGTTGAGGTCGGAGTACTTCTTGGCGGCGTCGGGGCGGACGTAGTAGACCAGCGGCGGGATCTCCATGCGCACCGAGCGCAGGTGCATGTCCGGGACCACCCCGATGATCGTCGCGCGCACCAGCCGCGCGTCGTCTGCGACCGGATCGAGCAGATCCCACAGCACCATCCCGATCGCCTCCTGTGGCCGCGCGACTCCCAGCCTGGACAGAAAGGTCTCGTTGACCACGATCGCCTCGGTGGGTTCCCGGGCCCGGTCCGCGGGGACGCTGCGCACGTCGGTGGGAAACTGCTTCGAGAACAGCCGGCCGGCCAGCGGCTTCACGCCGTAGAGCGCGAAGAAGTCGTGGTCGATGGTGAGCCGCTCGATGAGGAGCCTGTTCTCGTCCGGCACCGAGGAGCGGTACAGGATGGACATGTTCGTGTTCTCGAGCGGAGGCGTGTCGGAGGAGAAGGCCACGCCGCGCACGCCCGGGAGCGCTGCGATCTCCACGCCGAGCGGCTCGATGACCTCGGACGAGGGGACATCGGTGAGATCGTCGATGACCATCTTGTGGCCGGAGTCGAAGCCGAGCTCGATGCTGCGCGCGTACACGGTCTGGCCGTAGACAACGCCGGTGCAGACGATGAGGGCGATCGAGATGGCGAACTGGAAGACCACCAGCACGTTGCGGAAGCCGGGCGAGCCGCTGGCGCCCGACTGGTTGGCCTTGAGCACGTGGGCCGGGCGGAAGCGGGACAGGTAGATCGCCGGGTACAGGCCGCCCAGGACGCCCACCACCACGACCAGCCCGGCGGCGACCGCGATCAGGAAGGGGTCGCCGAGCAGATCCAGAGACAGGTCCTTGCTCAGGAACGCGTTGTACGGGCGCAGCGCCAGCTCGACGATGGCGATCGCCAGCACCAGCGCGATGACCGCTGTCAGCACCGCCTCGCCCAGGTGCTGCACGACCAGGTGACCGCGGGTGGCGCCCAGGACCTTGCGCATGGCCACCTCGCGCGCGCGCTTCATCGAGCGCGCGGTGGCGAGGTTGACGAAGTTGATGCACGCGATGAGCAGGATCAGCCCCGCGATGGCGGAGAACGCGATCACCGCGGCGATGTCGCCGCCCGGCTTGAAGTAGGCTGCCTTGGTGGCGTGCAGGTGGATGTCTCGCACCGGCATGAAGTTGAAGACCAGGAGGTCGCTGACCCGGGCCTTCTCGAACCCGGGGAGCTTGAGCGAGACGTTCCGGTCGGTGAATGCGGCCAGCTCCGACTCCACCCGCCCGATCGACTCCGGCGAGCGAAACTGGACGTAGGTGTGCACGTTGGCCGAGGTCCACTCCTCGGCCACCGACGGTGAGTCGACCCAGCGCTTGGTGTCGAACAGCGCGATCATGTCGATCTTCAGGTGGGTGTTGCGAGGCAGGTCGCGCAGCACCCCGACGACGGTGAAGTCGAGCTTGTTGTCGACCGTGATGGTGCGCCCGATGGGCGAGGCGTCGCCGAAGTACTTCGCCGCCATGCTCTCGGTCACCAGCAGGCGGTCGGCTCGCTCCAGCGCGGCCTCGCGCTCGCCGCTCACGACCGGCAGGTCGAAGACTTTGAAGAACCCGGGGTCGACGTAGGTGATGTCGTCGGCGAACTGGCGGTCGCCGGCCCGCAGCGGCTGTTCCGGCTGGAACATGCGCACGGCGCGCTCGACGTCGGAGGCGAAGTCCTTCTCCAGGGCGGCCTTGGCCGGCCCCGGCGTCTGCGAGAAGGCCAGCGGTTGGCGCCCCGGCACGTTGAACGTGATCTCCAGCTTGGCGATGCGGTCGACGTTGGGCAGCCAGGTGTCGTAGGACAGCTCGTCGCGCACGAACAGGAGGATGAGCAGGCAGGCGGCCAGGCCGAGCGCCAGGCCGCCGATGTTGATGGCCGAGTGCAGCCGGTGCTGGATCAGATTTCGGATCGCCGTGGCGAAGTAGTTGCGCAGCATCGTCGTCTCCGTCTCCCGCCTAGCTGGCGGCTCGCAGGTTCTCGGTGACGACCCGGCCGTCGAACAGGTTGATGGAGCGGCGCGCGCACTGGGCGTGGGCCGACGAGTGGGTGACCATCACGATCGTGGTGCCCTCGCTGTTGAGCTGCTGCAGGAGCTTCATCACCTCGTCGCCGTGCTGCGAGTCGAGGTTGCCGGTCGGCTCGTCGGCCAGGATGAGCGACGGCTTCGACACGACGGCGCGCGCGATGGCCACCCGCTGCTGCTGGCCGCCCGACAGCGCGGTCGGGAAGTGCCGGGCGCGGTGGGCGATCTGCATGCGCTCCATCGCCTCGGTCGACGCGGCGCTTGCGCTCGTCGGCCGAGATGCGGTGGTAGAGCAGGGCCAGCTCGATGTTCCCCTCGACGGTCAGCTCGTCGATCAGGTTGAAGCTCTGGAACACGAAGCCGATGTTCTGCTTGCGCAGCCGGGCCAGGCGGGCCTCGGAGTAGCTGGCGACCTCGTCGCCGCGGAAGTAGTACTGCCCGGACGACGGGCCGTCGAGCATGCCGATGATGTTGAGCAGGGTTGACTTGCCGCAGCCGGAGGGCCCCATGATGGCGACGAACTCCCCCTCGGCGATGTTGACGTTGACCTGGTTGAGCGCTGTCGTCTCGACCTCGGCGGTGCGATAGACCTTGGTGAGGCTCTCGAGCTTGAGCAACATGCCGTTGCTTTCCTTTCTCATCGCGTTAGCTCCAGACGATCGGTGTCCAGGAAGTTTGTGTACGGCGAGGTGACGATCTCCTCGCCCGGCTGCAGTCCGTCGAGCACCTCGATCGACTGCGGGTTGCGCCGGCCCAGGCGGACCGTGCGGCGCACCGCCTGCCGCCGGTCGCCGGAGACGACGAACACCCAGGCGCCGCCGGTGTCATTGTAGAAGGCCGCGTTGGGCACAAGCACCGCCTCGGTCGGCTGGCCCAGCTGGAGGCGCAGCTGGGCGGTCTGGCCGCGGCGCACGTCGGGCGGGGAGGTGCCCTCGAACACCAGGTCGGCCTCGAAGCGGCCGTTCTGCACCTGCGGGCGGATGCGGGCCAGCTTGAGCCGGTAGGTCTTGCCGCCCAGCTCGTAGTCGGCGCGCTGTCCGACGTCGACCCGGTTGAGATAGAACTCGTCGATCTCGGCGGTCAGCTTGTAGCGCACCGGGTCGTCGATCTGGGCGATGCGGTCGCCGGCGGCCAGCGACTGGCCGACCTCGAGCGAGAAGGCGGACACCTGGCCGGCGGCGGGAGCCTTCACGTTGAGGCTGTCCAGGTTGCCGCGCGCGAAGGCGAGGTTTTTCTCCAGCTGGGTGGCCGCCGTGCGCAGCTGCACCACCTGGGCCCGCTGCAGCCGGTCGGCGGCGCGGAAGCTCTCCTGCTGCACGTCGCGCCGGTGCTTGTAGTAGGTGAGCTCGTCGCGCATGTCCTCGGTCTCGCCGCGCGCCACCGCGCCGGTGGTGACAAGCGGGTCGCTGCGCGAGAGCTGCCGGGTGAGCCGCGTGATGTGGTAGCTCACCTCCACCATCTCGCGCTTGTGAGCCAGGCGGTTCTGCTCCAGGGCCAGCTCGAGCCCGCGCAGGTTGTTGAGCTGCTCGGTGATCTGCGCCTCGCGCGAGATGACGTCCAGCTGCAGCGCCGTGCTCGACAGCTCGAGCAGGAGCTGGCCCGCCTGCACCATGGCGCCGTCCTGCACATGGATGGCCTCGACCTGGCCGCCCTGGGGCGTGTCGATGAAGATGGTCCGCGCCGGCACCGCGCGGGCGCGGACGGGGACGAAGTCGTCGAAGCGGCCGCGCGTCACCTTCGAGATGACGAGGTGGTCGTTCTCCACGGCCAGCGTGCGGCCCTCTCCCGGTCGCAGGAGGAGGTAGGCCACCACGGCGGCCGCCACCGTCGCGGCCGCCGTGACCGCCACCGGGGCGCGGCGCAGCCAGCGGCGGCGCGGCAGGGCCCGGTCCATGCCCTCTCCCGACGCGGGCGCGAGGCGTCTGTCGTTGGTGCGATCCATGCTCGCGACATCTCCATGGCAATGGCGATGCCATGGAGAAGCTGAATGATTTCAATGGGCGATGATCGGGCGCTTCAGGATCGAACGTCCGCATCCGTGCACCAGTGTTCGAATGCGTACACTCGGCGGGGCGGTCGCGGCAGCCGGACGGGCTCCGCCCCGCCGGAGCGAACCGTGCCCGGCAACGAACGCATTCTGATCGTGGAGGACGACCGCGACATCCTGGTCGCCGCCAAGCTGCTGCTCAAGCGCCACTTCCACCAGGTACTGACCGCGACTGACCCGGCCGTGATCCCGGAGATGATGGGCGAGGCGCCGTTCGACGCCGTTCTGCTGGACATGAACTTCGGCGCCGGCGAGCGTTCCGGCCGCGAGGGCCTGCACTGGCTGTCGCGCATCCTCGAGCTCGACCGCGACGCGGTGGTGATCCTGATAACCGCGTACACGGCGATCGACACGGCGGTCGAGGCGATCAAGATGGGCGCGATCGACTTCGTGGCCAAGCCCTGGCAGAACGAGAAGCTGGTCGCCACGGTGCAGGCGGCCATCAAGCTGCGCCACAGCCGGACCGAGACGGCGCGGCTCAAGGATCAGAACCAGGAGCTGGCCGCCCACATCAGCCGGCCGTCGGAGATGATGCTGGGCGAGTCGGAGCCGATGCGCTCGGTGTTCCGCGTGATCGCCAAGGCGGCGCCGACCGAGGCCAACGTGCTCATCCTGGGCGAGAACGGGACCGGCAAGGAGCTGGTGGCGCGCGAGATCCACCGCCAGTCGATGCGCTCGGCCGGCGTGTTCATGTCGGTCAACCTCGGCGCGGTGTCCGAGACGGTGGTGCCGAGCGAGCTGTTCGGCCACCGGAAGGGCGCCTTCACCGGCGCCAACGAGAACCGGATCGGCCGCTTCCAGGCGGCCAGCGGCGGGACCCTGTTTCTCGACGAGCTGGGCAACATCCCGCGCCACGTGCAGGCGAAGCTCCTGACCGCGCTGGAGCGCCGCGAGGTGGTGCCGGTCGGCGCCAACGCGCCGGTGCCGATCGACGTGCGCGTCATCTCGGCGACCAACGTCGCGCGCGGCGAGCTGGCCGACGAGGCCACCTTCCGCCAGGACCTGCTCTACCGCCTCAACACGGTCGAGATCGAGCTGCCGCCGCTGCGCGAGCGGGCCGAGGACATCCCGATCCTGGCCGATCACTTCATGCGCAACTACGCGCGCAAGTACGGCCGCCCGGTGCGCCGGCTGTCGCCCGAGGCGATGGCCACCATCGCGGCGTCTCCGTGGCCGGGCAACGTGCGCGCGCTGCGCCACGCCCTCGAGCGCGCTGTCATCCTGTGCGAGGGGGACACGCTGCGGCCGTCGGACTTCCCGCTGCCCCGCATCGACCGCGCTACGAGCGAGCCTGACGAGGGCCCGCGCCCGGGCACGACCCTGGCCGATCTCGAGCGCCAGGCGATCGTCGGCGCGCTGGAGCGCCACGCCGGCAACGTCTCGCACGCGGCGCGCGAGCTGGGCATCACCCGCACCTCGCTGTACCGGCGCATGGGTAAATATGGCCTCTAGGCGAGCCGCGCGCTTCGCCACCCGGCTGCTGGTGCGGGCGGCGGTCCTGTTCGCGCTGCTGGCCGCCCTGGCCTACACACTCGTCGGGACCGAGTTCCGCGCCGTGCCGCTGATCGTCGCCGGTCTGGCCGTCGCCCAGGCCGGGCTGATCGTCCGCTTCGTCGGCCGCACGAACCGCGAGCTGGCGCGCTTCGTCGCGGCTGTGCGCTACGACGACGTGACCCAGTCGTTCTCGAGCGCGCGGCCGGGCGCCAGCTTCGAGGACCTCGATCAGGCGCTCGAGCAGGCCATGCAGCGCTTCCGCGACACCCGGCGCGGCGACGAGGAGCGGCGGCGCTACCTGGAGGCGCTGATCGAGCACGTGCCGGTGGCGCTGCTGTCGGTGCACGAGGACGGCCGGGTCGAGCTGCTCAACGGCGCGGCCCGGCGCATGCTCAACGCGTCGGGCAAGAGCAGCCTCGAGGCGCTCGACGTCTACGGCGGCGCGTTCCGGCGCGACATCGCGCAGAGCCGCGCCGGCGGGCGCACCCTGACCCGCACCGCGCTGGACGGGGTCGAGCGCCACCTGATCCTGTCCACCACGCAGATCACGGTGGGCGGCCACAGCGAGCGGGTGACGTCGCTGCAGGACATCCAGAGCGAGCTGGACTCCAGCGAGCTGTCGGCCTGGCAGGACATGGCGCGGGTCCTGTCGCACGAGATCCTGAACTCGCTGACACCGATCGCATCGCTGGCGCGCACCGCCGACGAGATCGTGCGCGACCTCGAGGCGCGCGAGCCGGCCCGCGACGCCGACGTGATGGGGGACCTGCGCGATGCAGTGCAGACCCTGGCGCGCCGCAGTGACGGCCTGCTGCGCTTCGTGAAGAGCTACCGCCAGGTCACCCAGCTGCCGCCCCCGTCGATCCGCCCGCTGTCGGTGCGCGACTACTTCCGGCGGCTGCAGCGTCTGGTCGACGCCGACTACGGCGGCCGCGGCATCGCGCTGCACATGCGCGAGCCGGCCGAGGGGCTCGAGCTCCTGGCCGACGAGACCCTGCTCGACCAGGCGATGATCAACCTCCTGCGCAACGCGGCCGACGCCGCCGCCGCCAGCGCAGATCCACAGGTCTGGCTGGCGAGCGGCATCTCCGAGCGCGGACGCCCGGTCATCGAGATCGCCGACAACGGGCCGGGCGTGCCCGACGACATAAAGGACAAGATCTTCCTCCCGTTCTTCACCACCAAGACCGACGGCAGCGGCATCGGCCTGGCCCTGGCCCGCCAGGTCATGCTCGTCCACAAGGGCGCCATCACGGCGTCGGCCCGCACCGGCGGCGGCGCGCTGTTCCGCCTCACCTTCTGATCGCGCTCAGGACACGATCGTAATCGGCGGCGAGCAGGCGGTGGAAGTGGTGCTCGCCCATCTCGAGGCGCGGGGCGTAGCGGCCGCGGTCGTACGACGGCGACTGCAGTCCGATCTGCACCGACTCGCAGATCTCCTTGTCCTCGCGCTGGGTGACAGCGCTCTGGCGGATGCTGTCCTGCACGAAGCGCTCGGCCTCCTCTCCCTGATCGACGGCGAAGAAGAAGTCGTACAGCACGCGGCAGCGGTCGTGACCCAGCGGCAGGATCACGTTGGTGTCGATGCACGGCCCGTAGGCGTTGATCATGAGGTTGGGATAGATCCAGGCGTAGATGGCGCCCTCGCCGATGCGCTGCGCCGGGTCGTAGCCGAGCTGCTCGTCCCGTTCCTGCGCCGCGCCCGCCCCCTGGATCGAGTAGAGGTCGAACAGCTCGGTGCGGTAGCTCTGCATGTCGATCTGCGCGGTCAGGGTCGGATGCATGTGCGGCACGTGGTAGCCGCCGTCGAGGTAGTTGTCAACGACCGTCTTCCAGTTGCCGTCGACCACCCACTCCGTGCTCTCGACGTAGCGGTAGCGGTCCCAGCCGCGTCGGGCCAGCCGGCCCTCGAGCTCGGCCAGGCGCGGGCGCAGGGGCGGCGCGCCGGCGTCGGCGTGGATCAGCACCCACGGGCCCCAGATCTCGACCCCGAGCGGCACCAGCGACATGGCCTGGCGGTCGAACTCCTCGATGCCGGCCATGCGCGGCGCGCTCTTGAGCCGCCCGTCGAGGCCGTAGCTCCAGGCGTGGTAGCCGCACACGAGCGTGTCGCCGCCGGTGCCGGCGCCGGTGACGACCTCCCGGCCCTTGTGGCGGCAGCTGTTGTGAAAGCCGCGCACGCCGCCGTCCGGCGCGCGCAGCACCACCCAGGGCAGGCCGGCGGCGCAGCCGCTGACGTAGGAGCCGGGCTGGCCCAGCTGGTCGAGCCGGCACGCCGGCAGCCAGTTGCCGCCGAACACCGCGCGGCGATCCAGCTCGTGGAAGCGCGCATCCGTGTACCAGGAGCCGGGAGGCGTGAAGGCGCGCTCGATCGGGATGACCGGATCGAAGCGCGCCACCTCGGCGGCGAGGTCGTCCCGCTCGCCGCGCCACGATGGCCAGATCATGCGCGCGAGTGTACAGCGGGGCGGGCGAGAAGGAACCACACCGACGCCCGCGAGCGGTGCTGTGGGGAGGCCAGGGCGGCCAGGAACGCGGCGCGGAACTCGGCCCAGTCGCCGCCGAAGTGAGCGGCGAGCAGGCGCATGCGGTCGAGCCGCGCGGCCCAGGCGTCGATCACCTCGGGCGTGGCCTGCCCGTCGGCGGCGAGCTCGGCGTCGGGTAGCTCGCGCTCGACCTCGATCGTCCATCCGGCGGCCAGCGCGGCGCGCAGCCGCGAGCGCAGGCGGAAGTCGTGGCGGCCGCTGTCGAGCGCGTCCCGGTAGTACGAGAGGATGCGCGCGCGATGGGCAGGGGACAGCGGCTCGTGGCCGAACAGGTCGTCGACCTCGGTGATCGCCAGCCAGCCGCCGGGCCGGAGGACCCCCGCCCAGGTCTCGAGGGCGTCGGCGATGCGCAGGACGTAGGCGGCGGCGAAGGACAGCCAGATGCCGTCGACGGCGAGGCCGCCGTAGCTGGCCGGGTCGGCGATGTCGGCCTGCACGAACGAGGCGCCGGGGATGCCGCGCGCGCGTGCCGCGGCCAGGAGCGAGGCGTCCATGTCCATGCCGAGCACCCTCGCGCCGCGCGCCGCCAGGTCGGCGGCCTGATCGCCCGGGCCGCACCCGAGGTCCAGGACCGACAGGCCGCGCAGGTCGCCGAGCTGCTGGTAGGCGATGTCCCAGCTGCGCCAGGCGTACTGGCGCCGGTAGTCAGCCGTGAGGTCAGCCACGCAAGGGCGAGGCTATCACTCCGGCCCGGCGTCGATGTCGCCGTCGTCGCTCGCCAGGTCGTCGTCGGCGAGGTCGTCGGCGAGGTCGGCGGGGCCCGCGTCTGTCTGCCCGGGCAGCGGCATCGGCGGGCTGTCGCACATGCCTGACGGCTGGCACACCAGGCCGGGCGGGCAGTCGCTGTTGCGGGTGCAGCGGTCCTGGCAACCGCCCAGGGCCATGAGAGCCGAAAAAAGCGCGCCGAGGGGCGCCAACACGGACGCCCCCCGGCGACGGACGCGGCGGGCCGGCTCACGCGGACTGCGAAAGTCGGCCACGCCGCTCATCTCTCGATCACAGCTCGCAGTTGACCGGCGTGTCGGTCGAGTCGGTCGTCGGGTCGAGCAGGATGTCGCCCTCGCCGGCCCCGCAGTCGATGATGTCATCGGCCGCGTTGCCGTCGATGGTGTCGTCGCCGCCCAGGCCGGCGATGGTGTCAACGTCGTCGCCGCCCTCGAGCAGGTTGTCCAGCGCGTTGCCGGTGATGTCGTCGGTGCCGTCGCCGCCGATCAGGTTCTCCACGTCGGTGCCGACCCGGTCCCCCTCGCCGGTCTCGCCGCCGGCGGTGCCGGTGCTGGAGCTGGTCGCGTCCATCACGATGGTGATCGCGTTGGTGCGCCCCGAGTAGTTGGCCAGGTCGATCCCGGCGCCGCCCAGCATGGTGTCGGCGTCGCTGTCGGCCGTGCCCTCGTCGAAGATGTCGTCGCCGTTGCCGCCGTTGAGCCCGTCGTCGCCGGCCCCGCCGCGCAGCGTGTCGGCGCCGTCGCCGCCGTTGAGCGTGTCGTTGCCGTCGCCGCCATCGAGCACGTTGGCCGAGGTCGAGCCGGTGATGATGTCGTTGCCGTCGCCGCCGGTGACGTTCTCGACGTCCACCATGACCTTGTCCAGCTCGCTCGCCTCGCCGTCGAGGGCGGTGGCGTCGATGACGACCGTCACGAAGACGGTGCGTCCGGTATAGGTCACGGTGTCGGTGCCGGCGCCGCCGTTGAAGGTGTCGCCGCCGTTGGACGCAGTGCCCTCGTTGAAGGTGTCGTTGTCCGCGTCGCCGTTGAGGACGTCGGCGCCGTCTCCGCCGACCAGGGTGTCGTTGCCGGCGCCGCCCGACAGGACGTTGGCGGCCGAGCTGCCGGTCAGGCTGTCGGCGGCGGTGCCGCCCTTGACGTTCTCGACGTCGGCCTTGACGTCGTCGTTCTCGGTGGTGCCGCCGTCGCCGTCGTTGCCGGTGCCGTCGAGGGTGACGGTGATGGCCGCGGTGCGGGCCGAGTAGTCCACGGTGTCGGCCACGGTGTGGGCGCCGCCGTTCATGGTGTCGGAGCCGTCATCGGCCGTGCCGCAGGGGAAGGTGTCGTCGCCGTCGCCGCCGTTGTAGATGTCGTTGCCGTCGCCGCCGCGGAGGCTGTCGTTGCCCGCGCCGCCGTAGACGGTGATCGCGGCGGCGAAGGCGCCGCCGGTGACCGCGCTGCCGGCCCCGCTGAAGATGTCGTTGCCGTCGCTCAGAGTGACGACGAACACCTCGCTGTTGGCGACGGTGATGTCGTTGATTGTGTCGGTGTTGATGGTGATGCCGGTGGCGCCGAAGGTGTACGTGTCGGCCAGCTTGGAGCCGCGGATCTTGACCGCGTCGCCCGTCCCGGCGCCCATGTCGATCTCGACGCCCACCCCGGCCGTGATGCCGGGGCTGAAGGCGCCGCCCAGGTAGTCGAGGATCACGGTCTGGTTGCCGGTCGTGCCGGTCACGGTCAGCTTCTTGATCGTGGTCGCCGTGGCGGGCACCGAGGCGGTGACGCAGGGGAAGCCGTTGACCACGATCTTGCCGTCCGAGGCCTTGTTGATCAGGGCGATCTCACTGTTGTCGAGAGTCAGCGCCATCAGGCCGGAGCTGGCCGTGAAGGCGCACTGACTGCTCAGGTCGGTGAGCCCCTCGCCGACCTCCTCGATCCCCTCCAGATCGCCCAGATCCTGCTCGGGATCGTACTCCTCGGTTCCGCACGCCACTCCGAACACCAGCGGCCAGATGCACCGCATGACCGTACGCACTTGCATCGCTATCGCCCTCCGGCCGCCAACAGGAGGCGGTGAAGCCAGAATCGGTTGCCCCTCGCGGATCTTGAGACCGGCGCCCGTGCACCGCGCGCGGCTCATCCGCGGCGGGTCACAGCTCGCAGCCGTTCGAAGACGCCACTGTCGTGTCGAGCAGCACGTCGGCGTCGCCGGCACCACATTCGATCACGTCGTTGCCGGCGTCGCCGTCGATGGTGTCGTCGCCCGCGGCGCCGTCGATCGTGTCGTCGCCGCCGCCCCCTTCGATCAGGTTGTCGAGCGCGTTGCCGGTCACCTGGTCGTCGGCCGGTCCGCCGCGCAGGTGCTCGACGTCGGTGCCGACCCGGTCGCCCTCGCCGGACTCGCCCCCCGGCGTGTTGCCGTCCATGACGATGATGACGGCGCCGCTTCGCGCCGCGTAGGTGACCATGTCGATGCCGGTCCCGCCCAGCATGGTGTCGTTGCCGCGGGCGCTCTCCTCGGCGTCGAGCGTGTCGCGGCCGTTGCCGCCGTTCAGCGTGTCGTCGCCGTCGCCGCCGCGCAGCACATCGTCGCCGTCGCCGCCGGCCAGCTGGTCGTCGCCGGGGCCGCCGACGAGGAGATTGACGCCGGTCGATCCGGTCAGCTGATCGTTGCCGTCTCCGCCGGTCACGTTCTCCACGTCGGTGGCGACCTTGTCGTTCTCGCCGCTCTGGCCGTCGCCGGCCAGCGTGTCGATGAGCACCCTGACCGCCAGCGTGCGGCCGGAGTAGTCGGCGGTGTCGCTGCCAGGGCCGCCGTTCATGACGTCGGCTCCGCTGGCCGCGGCGCCCTCGTCGAAGCTGTCGTCGCCGGCCTCACCGTTGAGGACGTCGGCGTCGGCGTCGCCGGCCAGGGTGTCGTCGCCCGCGCCCCCGTTGATCGTCTGGATGCCGGCGCCGCCGGTCAGGTTGTCGTTGCCGGTCCCGCCCTTGAGGATCTCGATGTCCGCCGCGACGTCGTCTCCCTCGCCTCCGCTGTCGCCGTCGTTGTCGACCCCATCGAGCGAGACGGTGACGGCCGCGGCGCGGCCGCCGTAGTCGGCGGTGTCGGACTCCGCCGTTGCCGTTCATGACGTCGGCGCCGTCCGGGGCGCCCCCGCCGGAGAGCAGGTCGTTGCCCTCGCCGCCGTTGTAGACGTCGTTGCCCGCGCCCCCGCGCAAGGTGTCGTTGCCGGCGCCGCCGAAGACCTCCAGCGCGGCCGGAAAGGCGGCGCCGGTCGCGACGCTGCCGGCTCCGGAGAAGCTGTCGTTGCCGGCGCCCATGCTGGCGACGTACAGCTCGACGTTCACCGCGTGGATGTCCGGAAGCGCGTCGGCGTTGATGGCGATCGCTGTGTTGCCGAAGGTGAAGCTCTCGCCGGCCGTCGAGCCGACCAGCTTGAGCGCGTCGACGGTCGTCTCGGAGCCGAGGTCGACGTCGACCCCGACCGAGCCGGCGCGCCCGGCGGCGAACGGCCCGTTCGAGTAGTCGAGGATGAGCGTCTCGTCGCCGGCGGAACCCTCGGTGACGGCGAGCTGGAGCAGCGCGGTGACGACCGCCGGGCCGCACTCGTAGCCGTTGACCTGCACGGTGGCGTTGGATGCAATCGACGAGCGGCTGATGAGCGCGATGTCGCCGCCGTTCAGGGTCAGCGCCATGACGCCGGTGGCGGGCGTGAACGTGCACTGGGCGCTCAGGTCCTCGAGCGCCTCGGACGCCTCCTCGACTCCCTCGTGATCGCTCGGCTCGTACGCGCTGCCCGGGTCCTCGGCGGCGCACGCGGCCGCGAGCAGGCAGAGCGCCAGGTGCGCGGCGGTGGATGTGGCGAGGCGTGGACGCAAGACAGAAGTCGGCGAGGCCGTGTCGAGCAGTCATCGGCTGGTCGCAGCGCGTCTTGAGACCGGCCCCTGCGGGGGCCCCGCCGACAGAGTCCTCGGCTCCACGCTTGGGGAGCTCGTGGGCCCCCTGCGGGGGCCCCGCCGGCAGACCGCTCGGCTCCACGCTTGGGGGAGCTCGTGGGGGCACCCGGGATGCTCGTCGACAGGAAGCGCTCGGACGTCACCCCGCGGGTCCCGGTGGACATGTGGGGTGAGCGCGCGGGCCTGCCGGTCTCAAGAACGGCGAATCTTCGACGAGCCAGGCAGGGATGCATCGCGCACTGCTGGCGGCCGCGCTCGTGGCGCTCGGGGCCGCGCCGACCGCCGCGCACGCCTACGTCCTCCAGACCTCGTCGACCGGAGAGCTGCTGCGCTGGCCGGGCGGCGAGATCCTGATCGAGTCGGCGATGTCCGGCGGCCCCCCCGAGGTGACCGACGGCGAGGCGGTGGGCGCGATCCAGATCGCGGTGGCCAGCTGGCAGACCGCGCTCGACGGCGCCGACGTGAGCATCGCGGTCAGCGCGGTCCCGGGCAGCGCGATCGTGACCGGCGACGGGGTCAACAGCGTGCGCTGGGCCCTCGACGAGGAGGACGCGGGGGTCGACGCCGGCCTGCTGGCCAAGACCCACCTGGCCTACCAGGTGGAAGACGGCGCCATCCTGGAGGCGGACATCGTCGTCAACGCCGCCGAGTTCGCGTGGACCACGACCGTGACCCCCGGCGGATGCAGCGACGTGTACGACCTCGAGGGCTCGCTCAGCCACGAGCTCGGACACCTGCTCGGGCTCGGCCACTCGCTGGATCCGGAGGCGACGATGTTCGCCACCGGCGGCCCGTGCCGAGACCCTCAAGCGCGATCTGACCGCCGACGACGCGTCGGCGATCGAGTTTCTCTATCTGGACCTGCCGCCGCCCGGCGGGGTCGCGCCGTCGCCGACCACCTGCGCGGCCGCCGGCGGCTCCGGCTCGCCCGCGGCCCTGGCGGTGCTGGCGGCGCTGCTGGGTCTGGCGCGCCGGCGCACGTTCGATCGCGCGCGGCGGGCCGGCGCTGCTCCTGATCGCGCTGGGTCCAGCCTGCCTGGCGTCGGTCGCGTCGGCCGCCGAGCTGCGCCGCTCGATGTCGTCGAGCTGGGCGCGCGCGCAGATCTGGTGGTGCGCGGCGTCGTCGTCGCCGTCGAGCCGACGGACGTCGATGAGGCGGACGAGCTGGCCACCGACAGCATCGTGACGGTGACCGAGTGTCTGGCCGGCGACTGCCCGGAGACGGTGCGGGTGCGCCGCCGCGGCGGCGAGCGAGACGGCCGCGGCCTGTGGGTCGAGGGCGAGGCTGAGCTGGCCCCGGGCCAGGAGGTCGTCCTCTTCCTGCGCGCCCGCGCCGGACCGCCCCGCACAGCGTCCTCGGCGGCCTGCAGGGCGCCCTCCGCCTTGTCCGCCACCGCGGCACCATCCTGGCCGCCCGCGACCTGCGCGGCCACCGCATCCTGGACGCCGGCAGCCTGGCGCTCAGGCGCCATCGAGCTCATCGACCTCGATTCGCTGCGCGCCTCGCTCGCCCGCCGCGCTTTTTGAACGCGCGGCGGCGCGGCGGCCGCAAAGTCGATCGATACTCCGGCGATGCGTCCTGGACCTGCCGAGCTGCGCGCGCACTGGGGGCTCGACCCGGCGATCGCGTTTCTCAACCATGGATCGTTCGGCGCCTGTCCGCGGCCGGTGCTGGCGCACCAGGAGCGGCTGCGCGATCAGATGGAGCGCGAGCCGGTCAGGTTCTTCGTGCACGAGCTGGAGCCGATGCTGGCCGACGCGCGGGCCGAGGTGGCCGCGTTCGTGGGCGCCGATCCCGAGGAGTTCGCGTTCGTGCGCAACGCGACCGTGGGGGTCAACAGCGTGCTGCGCTCGCTCGAGCTGGCCGCCGGCGACGAGCTCCTCACCACCAACCACGGCTACAACGCGTGCCGCAACGTCCTCGACCACGTGGCCGCCCGCGCCGGCGCGCGCGTCGTCACCGTGTCGCTGCCCTTCCCGGTCCGGGGCCCGGACGAGATCGTGGACGCCGTGCTGGCCGCGGTCACGCCGCGCACCCGCCTGGCGCTGCTCGACCACGTGACCAGCCCGACCGCGCTCATCCTGCCGATCGCGACGCTCATCGAGCGGCTGGCCGAGCGCGGGGTCGACACGCTCGTCAACGGCGCGCACGGGCCGGGCATGCTGCCGCTCGACGTGCGCGCGCTCGGCGCCGCGTACTACACCGGCAACTTCCACAAGTGGGTGTGCGCGCCGAAGGGGGCCGGCATGCTCGTCGTGCGGCGCGATCGCCAGGCCGGCCTGCACCCGGCCGTCATCAGCCACGGCTACAACTCGCGCGCGGCCGCGCCCGCCCTTCCACGAGGAGTTCGACTGGGTCGGCACCGACGATCCCACGCCGTGGCTGTGCGTGCCGGAGGCGCTGCGCTTCATGGCGGGCCTGTTGCCTGGTGGCTGGCCCGAGGTGCGCGAGCGCAACCACGCGCTGGCCATGGCCGGCCGCGCGCTCCTGTGCGACGCTCTCGCCGTCGATCCGCCGGCGCCGGAGGAGATGATCGGCAGCTTCGCCGCGGTCAGGCTCCCCGACGGCGACCCGACACCGCCGTCGTCGGCGCTGTACGCCGATCCGCTGCAGCTCGACCTGCTCGAGCGCCACGGCATCGAGGTCCCGATCCCGCCGTGGCCGGGGCCGCCGCGCCGCCTGATCCGCATCTCGGCGCAGCTCTACAACGAGATCGGCCACTACGAGCGCCTGGTCACCGCGCTGCGCGAGCAGCTGCGCTTAGACCTGCTGTCAGCCGCGCACGGCGTCCAGCTCGATCTGGTAGCGCTGGGCCAGGCGGCGCACGTGGGTGCGCGACGTGCCGAGCGCGCGGGCCACGGCGCTGACGTTGCCGCCGTGCTCGTGCAAGAGCTGGACGAAGCCGCTCGCGCTCGCGCTGGGCGGGCAGGGCGGTCGCCGCCGGCCAGCGCGGCGCGCAGCTCCTCCGGCAGGTGGGCCGGCAGGATCTCGTTGCCGTCCGCGATCGCCACCGCAGCGGCCAGCGCGTGCTCCAGCTCGCGGATGTTGAGCGGCCAGTCGTAGGTCAGGAGGCTGCGCGCCACCGGCGCGGCTCAGCACCAGGTCGCGGGCGCGCGCGCCGGCCACCCGCGGCAGGAGGCCGGCGACGAGCACGCCGATGTCCTCGAGCCGCTCGCGCAGCGGCGGCAAGGTCAGCGAGAAGCCACGCAGCCGCCCGTACAGGTCCTTGCGAAAGCGGCGCGCGGCCACCCGCTCGGCCAGATCCTCGATGGGTGGCCGCGATGACGCGGATGTTCAACCGGGATCGCGCGCGTCCCGCCCAGCGGCACAAGCTCGCGCTCCTGCAGCACGCGCAGGAGGACCGCCTGCGACGCCTCCGGCAGCTCGGCGATCTCGTCGAGGAACAGCGTGCCGCGGTCCGCCTCCTGGACCAGGCCGGCCCGGTCGGCGTCGGCGCCGGAGAACGCGCCCTTCTTGGCCCCGAACAGCTCGCTGGCCACCAGCGACTCGGGCAGGCCGCCGCAGTTGATGGCCATGAACGGGCCGGCCCGGCGCGACAGCTGGTGCACCGCGCGCGCGAGCATCTCCTTGCCGGTCCCGGTCTCGCCCAGGATCAGCACCGGCACCGACGAGCGGGCCACGCGCCCGACCAGGTCGAAAGCGCGAGCCAGCGACTCGCACAGCGTGCGCGTGCCGGCCGGCCGCGCCTCCAGATCGCCGGCCAGGACGTCGCCGTCGCCGCGGCGCAGCAGGCAGAACGTGGTGCCGATCTCGAGCGTGTCGCGCGGGCCGAGATGCGCGCGCTCGGTCTGCACGCCGTTGACGAAGGTGCCGTTCTTGGAGCTCGCGTCCTCCACCACCCACTCGCCGCCGGTGCGCCGCAGCCGAGCGTGCACCGACGACACCGATGCGTCCGGGATCGCCACCACCAGCGTGCCGTCGAGGCGCTGGACGCTGCGCTCCGGGCCGCGGCCGATCACCACCTCGTTCGCGCCGGCCAGCGACAGGCGCCAGGGCTGCTCGTGCGGACGCGCGCAGTCGAGCGCGAAGACCAGGCAGTCCCCCGGCTCGCGGGCCGCGCCCTTGCCCTCGTCGTGGAGCGAGACGGTGTCACTGGGGGCCACGACTCATTCTAGCCCGACCGGGACCCGGCCGAGGTCCACCCCCCTGGTCCAGCTGGTCCACCCGCCCGCGCGACAAGGGCGCGGAACCCAGGCACCAGGACGCTGGCCCCCGGCTTGCCATGAGGGGCGTCATGCAGGGTGTCAACGACGTCGAACGAGGCGGAGCGCGCCCGTCTGGTGGACCTCCATCTTCCCGCTCGTGCGGCGCGTCGCGTCGCGCATGGTGCAGCGAGCGCGCCCGTATCTCGAGCTGGACGACCTCGTCGCCATCGGGGTGGAGGCGGTGCTGCGCGCCGCCGAGCGCTACGACGAGGGCCGCGGCGTTCCGTTCGCCACGTTCGTCTACCTGCGCGTGCGCGGGGCGATGCTGGAGGGGATCGGCGCGGTCGGGCCGCTGTCGCGCGGAGCCGTGCGCAAGCGCCGCGGCCGGCCCGAGCCGCAGGGCCGGCTCAGCGTGCAACGCTTCGACGAGCGCCACGGCTACGGCAGCACCCGCCGCGCCATCCACGAGCAGGTCCTGTTCGCCATCGAGGCGGCGCCGCGTCGCGCCGCACCTGGTCAAGGCGCTCGAGTCGCTCGACGAGCGCGACCGCAGCATCATCGAGCGGCACTACTTCGGCGGGGACACGCTGTGCGAGATCGGGAGCGCCATGGGCCACTCGCGGTCGTGGGCCAGCCGCATCCACACCGACGCGCTGGACCGCCTGCGCGCTGCGCTCCAGCCGGCCCTGTCCTCGATTCGCGACCGGGCTGCGCCCGCCGCGCCGATGGGCCAGACTCGCTCCATGAGCTGGATGCCGGCGACCGAACCCGCCCAGCGCGACTGCCCCGGGACACCCGGACTTGCCAGGATCATCGAGGCGCGGCCGCGCCCGATCGACGGCCTCACCGTCGGCCGCGTGCTGCCCGCGGTCGGCCAGCGCATGGTCGGGCCGTTCATCTTCTTCGACCACGTCGGCCCGGCCGAGCTGGCGCCGGGCCACGGCCTGGACGTGCGCCCGCACCCGCACATCAACCTGGCCACGGTGACGTACCTGTTCGACGGCGCCCTGGCCCACCGCGACAACCTCGGCTTCCATCAGGTCATCCGCCCGGGCGACGTCAACTGGATGACCGCCGGCCGGGGGATCGCCCACTCGGAGCGCACGCCGCCGGAGGAGCGCGCGGCCGGCTCCACCATGCACGGCATCCAGCTGTGGGTGGCGCTGCCGGACGACAAGGAGGAGGTCGAGCCGTCGTTCCACCACCACCCGGGCGCGTCGCTGCCGGACCTCGAGCGGGACGGCGTGCAGCTGCGCGTCCTGATCGGCGCCGCGTTCGGCGCCACCTCGCCGGTCCAGACCCTCTCGCCGATGTTCTACGTCGAGGCGCGGCTGCCGGCCGGCGCCGTGCTGCCGCTGCCCCAGTCCAGCGAGCGCGCCGCCTACGTCGTCGAGGGCGCGCTTGCCTGCGGGGCGGAGCGGGTGGAGGCGCGCCACATGGCCCTGCTGTCGCCCGGCTCGACGCCCGCCCTGCGAGCGGAGACCGCGTCGCGCGTCATGCTGCTGGGCGGCGAGCCGGTCGGGCCCCGCCACATCTGGTGGAACTTCGTGTCGAGCTCGCCCGAGCGGATCGAGCAGGCCAAGCGCGACTGGAAGGAGGGGCGCTTTCCGCCCATTCCCGGCGACGACGAGGAGCGCATCCCGCTGCCATCGTGAGACAGCATCTGGTCGCGGCGGCCCCGAGACTTCGTGCTAGCGTTCGCCGCGATGAGACCGCGCACACTCACCGTCCTTGGTCTTCTCGCCGCCGCCGCGTCCTGCTCGTCCGGATCCGAGACCAGGCCGGAGCCGCGCGGCCCCGCCGCTGCTCCCGGCGCCGCGCAGGGACCCGGCGCCGGCGACCAGTTCAGCCGCTTCGTCAACGACTACTTCGCGGCCAAGCTTCAGCTTCGAGCCGAGCAACGGCACCTGGGCCGGCCTGCACGAGTACGACAACGCGCTCGAGGACCGCTCGAAGGAGCGCATCGAGGCGCGCATCGCCGAGCTCAAGGCGTTCCGCTCGCGTCTGTCGGCGCTCGACCGCGCGTCGCTCACCTTCGACGACGCCATCGACTATCAGGCGCTGGCCGGCCAGATCGAGGGCGAGCTGCTCGACCTCGAGACCCTCCGGGTCTACGAGATCAACCCGATGCCGTACGCCGGGCTGCCCGGCGGCGCCATCGACAACCTCATCAAGCGCGACTTCGCCCCGCCGGCGCAGCGGCTGCGCTCGGTCATCGCGCGGCTCAAGGCGGTGCCGGCGGTGTTCGCGGCGGCGCGCGCCAACGTGAAGAACCCGCCGGCCGAGTTCACCGAGCTGGCCATGCGCATGGCGGCCGGCTCGGTCGGCTTCTTCGAGGGCTCGGTGGCGACCTGGGCCAAGCAGGCGGCCGGCGGCGACGAGGCGCTGTGGAAGGAGTTCGAGGAGGCCAACCGCGCGGTGGTGGCCGCCACCAAGGAGTTCGCCGCCTGGCTCAAGACCGACCTGCGCCCGCGCTCGAACGGCAAGTACGCCATCGGCGAGGCCAACTTCCTGGCCAAGCTGCGCCACGAGGAGATGGTGGAGCTGCCGCTGGCCGAGCTCCTGGCCAAGGGCGAGGCGCAGCTCGAGAAGGACTACGCCGCCTTCGTGGAGACGGCGCGCAAGATCGATCCCAAGAAGAGCCCGGCCGCGGTCATGGCGTCGCTGTCCGACACCCACCCGACCGCGGACGAAGCTCATCCCGTCGGTCAAGAGCTCGGTCGAGGAGGCGCGGCAGTTCCTGATCGACAAGCAGATCGTGACCGTTCCGTCGGAGGTGCGCGCCCGCATCGAGGAGACCCCGCCGTACGCGCGCTCCGGCGGCTTCGCGTCGATGGACACGCCCGGGCCGTTCGAGACCAAGGCGACCGAGGCCTTCTACTACGTGACCCCGGTCGAGAAGGACTGGGACCGCAAGCACAAGGAGGAGCACCTCCGCCTGTTCAACCCGTGGGTGGTGGCGATGATCAACGTGCACGAGGCGTATCCCGGGCACTACCTGCAGTTCCTGTACGCGCCGCGCTTCCCCACCAAGACGCGCAAGCTCCTGTTCGCCAGCAGCAACGCCGAGGGATGGGCGCACTACTGCGAGCAGATGATGGTGGACGAGGGCTTCGGCGGAGGCGATCCCAAGGTCCGCCTGGCCCAGCTTCAAGAGGCGCTGCTGCGCGACGCGCGCTACGTCAACGGCATCAAGCTGCACACGGCCGGCTGGACGGTGGAGCAGGGGACCAAGCTCTTCCAGGAGAAGGCGTTCCAGGAGCGGGCCAACGCCTTCGAGGAGGCGCGGCGCGGGACCTACAACCCGACCTACCTCTATTACACGCTGGGCAAGCTGGAGATCCAGGAGCTGCGCGAGGAGTACCGGTCGAAGAAGGGCGCGTCGCTGCGCGAGTTCCACGACGCGTTCGTGGCCCAGGGCAGCCTGCCCATCCCGCTGGTGCGCAAGATCCTTTTCCGCTGATCGCGGGCGGTCAGGGCACGAGCACCAGCTTGCCCTTCACCTCGCGCCGCTCGAGTCGCTCGAGCGCCTCGGCGGCGCGGTCGAACGGCAGCACGGCGTCGATGTGCGGGGACAGCTGGCCCTCGGCGACCCAGGCGAACAGGCGCTCGGCGTTGGCCCGGTTGCGGGCCGGCTCGCGCATGGCGAACGAGCCCCAGAACACGCCGGCCACCTGGCAGCCCTTGAGCAGGACCAGGTTGAGCGGGATCTTCGGGATCTCGCCGGCCGCGAACCCGACGACCAGGTAGCGACCCTCCCACGCGATGGAGCGCAGCGCCGGCTCGGCGAACTGCCCGCCCACCGGATCATAGATGACGTTGGCGCCGGCGCCGCCGGTCAGCGCCTTGACCCGCTCCTTGAGGTCCTCGCGCGCGTAGCAGATGGTCTCGTGCGCCCCGTGCTCGCGGCACAGGGCCAGCTTGTCGTCGGTCGACGCGGCGGCGATGACCCGCGCGCCGAGCAGCGCGCCGAGCTCGACAGCGGCCAGGCCGACGCCGCCGGCGGCGCCGAGCACGAGCAGCGTCTCGCCCCTGGCCAGCGCCGCGCGGTCAACCAGCCCGTGATAGGTGGTCGCGTAGGTGAGCAGCGTGGCCGATCCGACCTCGAAGCTCACGCCGTCGGGCAGCTTCACCGCCGCCAGCTCCGGCACCACCACGCGCTCGCAGAACGCGCCGTACACCACCGTGGCGGCCACCCGATCGCCGACCGCGACCGCGGTGACGCCGGGCCCGACCGCGCTGACGACGCCGGCCGCCTCGCCGCCGGGCGAGAACGGCGGCTCCGGCCTGAACTGGTACTTGCCGCGGGTGAGCAGCACATCGGGGAAGTTCACGCCCGCGGCCTGGACGTCGATCAGCACCTGGCCCGATGCCGGCGTCGGATCGGCGACCTCATCCACGCGGAGGCCCGAGGGGCCGATCAGCTCGTGACACCGAACGGCGCGCATGGCCGGACGGTAACACGCGGGGGATCCACCGCCGAGCGGCCCGCCCGGTTGCGAAGCAAGGTCACGGCATTAAAGGAGTTCACGCGGCCGGGCTTGTCAACAGGAGCAACGGCGACCATCATCGGAACAGTGGGACACGGCCACGATCACGGGCACGACCACCGGGAGCGCGACGCGAACTCGCGCCGCCTCGCGGTGACGCTCGTCCTGGTCGCCACATACATGGTCGCGCAGGTGGTGGGCGGGCTGATGTCCAACTCGCTGGCCCTGCTGGCCGACGCCGGCCACATGCTGTCGGACGCCGGGGCGCTGGCCCTGTCTCTGCTGGCCATGTCGATCGCGCGCCGGCCGCCCTCGCGCACTCACACCTTCGGCTACCAGCGGGCCGAGATCCTGGCCGCGCTGCTCAACGGGGGGCTGCTGGTCGCCATCTCCGGCTACATCTTCTACGAGGCCTACCAGCGCATGGGCGATCCGCCGGATGTGCGAGGCGGCCTCATGATGGGCGTGGCCATCGGCGGGCTCCTGGTCAACCTGGCCTGCCTGTGGATCCTGCGCGGCGGCCGTCACCACAGCCTGAACATGCGCGGCGCGTGGCTGCACGTCCTGTCCGACGCGCTCGGCAGCGTCGGCGCGATCGCCGCCGCCGTGCTGGTGTCGGCGTTCGGCTGGAACTGGGCCGACCCGGTGGCCTCGGTCGTCATCGGCGTGCTGGTGGTCTACTCGGCCTGGTCGCTGCTCAAGGCCACCGTCGGTGTGCTGATGCAGGCGGTGCCCGGCCACATCGACGTGGCCGCGGTGCAGAGCGCGCTCGTCGCGATCGACGGCGTGTGCGACGTGCACGACCTGCACGTCTGGTCGGTCGCGCCGGGCCGCGACGTGGTGTCGGCCCACGTGACCGCCGACGCCGACGCCGATCGCGTGGCGGTGATGGCCGAGGTGCTGCAGGTGCTGCGCGAGCGCTTCGACCTGCACCACTCGACCATCCAGGTCGACGTCGATCCCACGCTGTGCGATCCGTGCGACCGGCCCGAGCGCTCGGCCTCGTGATCCGCGCTGCGGCGTGATCCGAGCGCGACGCGCCGCACCGCCACTGCAGCGATCGATGGATCGATCACCGCGCAGTGCGGACATCCATTTGCACCTGTCCCACCTGAGGGCACAGCGACGCGATGGAATGCGGCAGCGCGCGATCGGAAATGCGGAGCGTGTCAACTCGCGTGTTAGAGTGCCCGACCATGCGCGGACGTAACCACGGTGCAATCACACTCGGTCTGGTCATCGTCGCGGCGGCAGCATCGGGCTGCGGACCCTCCATGACGGACTCGCAGGACTCCGAGTTCGGCCTCCAGGATCCGATCTTCGTCGTCATGAGCGGCGCGATCGCGCCCGAGGTCAACGAGTTCCTCGGTCCCCGTGAGGACGACGGCGGATCACGCGTCCTCACCGTCAACAAGGAGCGGGCCATCCTGCTCCTCAGCGAGCCGGAGCTCGAGACGCTCTCCGGCTACATGCACGAGAAGCTCAACCGCTGCGGCGGCTTCTCCAGCCACACGACCCTCGAGTCGGCGCGCCAGGCGCTGGCCGACGAGCCGGCCGGGCCCAGGGGCGCGGTGGCGACGCCGCCGCTCGAGCTGGCCGAGCCGGAGGTCGTGAACCAGCTCATCCCGCTGGTCGATGCCGGGCAAATCCTCGCCACCATCACCAGCCTGTCGGCGTTCCCCACGCGCCACTATCAGTCGGCCAGCGGCGTGGACGCGGCCAACTTCCTGCGCGATGAGTGGGCCGCCCTGGCCGCCAGCCGGCCGGGCGCCGTCGCCGAGCTCCGTCCGCACAGCAGCTGGGCGCAGCCCTCGGTCATGCTCACCATCCCGGGCGACGAGCTGCCCGACGAGGTCGTCGTCGTCGGCGGCCACCTCGACTCGATCAGCTTCAGCGGCAACGCGCCCGGCGCCGATGACGACGCGTCCGGCATCGCGACCCTGACCGAGATCGCGCGCCTCATCGTTTCGCAGAACGTGCGGCTGCGGCGCACGGTCATCTTCATGGGCTACGCGGCCGAGGAGGCCGGCCTGCGCGGCTCCGACGAGATCGCGCAGGACTTCGCGGCCCAGGGCATCCAGGTGGCCACCGTCCTGCACTTCGACATGACCAACTTCGACGGGTCGCAGCACGACATCGTGTTCATCACCGACAACACGGACGACGCGCAGACCGCCTTCATCTCCAATCTCGCCGCCACCTACGTGCCGGAGTTCCCGACCTCGACCGACGCGTGCGGCTACGCCTGCTCCGACCACGCCTCGTGGACCCGCGCCGGCTTCCCGGCGGTGCTGCCGTTCGAGGCGACCATGGACACGTACAACCCGAACATCCACACCTCGGGCGACACGCTCAGCGTGAGCGGCAACAACGCCGACCACGCGTCGAAGTTCGCCAAGCTCGGCGTCGCGTACGTCGTCGAGTCGGCCGAGGTGCCGGACGGCGGCACCGAGCCGCCGGTCACCCCGACCGTGCAGCTGTCCCAGGTGGCCTACGACACCCCGGGTCTGGATCGCCTGGGCGAGTTCGTCGACCTGGCCAACGCGGGCGAGCAGCCGGCCGACCTGAGCGGCTTCAGCCTGTCGAGCGGCGCGGCCAGCTTCACCTTCCCGGCCGGGACCACGGTGCCGGCGGGCGGGTTCCTGTCGGTGGCCTCCGACGCGGCCGGCTTCACGAGCCTCTATGGAGGCGCGGCGGATGTGGGCGGCGCGGTCCTGAACCTGTCCAACGGGGCCGGCGAGCTGCGCCTGCTCGACCCGGACGGCGCGGAGGTCGACTACGTGGGCTGGGAGCGCACCGACTGGCGGCTGCGCGCGTCGACCGGCCAGTCGATCGTGCGCTCGGCGCCGGAGGACACCGGCACGGCGATCGACTGGAGCGTGACCTCCAGCGTCGATCCGCGCGGCGGGCAGTAGCCAGGACGCGGCAGGCCCGCGACCGCCGCCAGCTCTACCCGGGCTGGCGGCGCCGGCCCGATCGGTCGTAGAGTACGCGGCGATGGAGGCCCACATGACGCGCGCCCTGCCGTTGCTCGTGAGTGGCTTGTTGCTGCAGGCCTGCTCGGGGGGCGCCGGCGAGCCGGCGGCCACGACGCCCAGCGCGGCGTCCGCACCGGCCGGTGCGCCGGATCGGGCCAGCTACTTCGACAACAGCGGGCGCGACGACGTCCTGAGCGGCGGCGCGCGGCGCATCCCGATCAAGACGCCGAAGGGCACGTTCACCGTGTGGACCAAGCGGGTCGGCAACAACCCGACCATCAAGGTCCTGCTGCTGCACGGCGGCCCGGCCATGACCCACGAGTACTTCGAGGCCATGGACAGCTACTTCCCGGGCGCCGGCATCGAGTACTACTTCTACGACCAGCTCGGCTCCTACTACAGCGACCAGCCGAACGAGCCGTCGCTGTGGGAGCTGCCGCGCTTCGTCGAGGAGGTGGAGCAGGTGCGCCAGGCGCTCGGCCTCACGCGCGACAACTTCTACCTGCTCGGCCACTCGTGGGGCGGCATCCTGGCCCTCGAGTACGCGTTCAAGTACCAGCAGAACCTCAAGGGCCTCATCATCTCGAACATGATGGCCAGCATCCCGGCCTACAACGAGTACGCCAGCAAGGTGCTGATGCCGAAGATGGACCCGAAGGTGCTGGCCGAGGTGAAGAAGCTCGAGGCGGCCAAGGACTACCAGAACCCGCGCTACATGGGCCTGCTCCTGGAGCACCACTACACGCAGCACATCCTGCGCATGCCGGTCGACAAGTGGCCGGATCCGGTCAACCGCGCCTTCAAGCACCTGAACCAGGCGATCTACATCCCGCTGCAGGGGCCGAGCGAGCTGGGCGCCAGCGGCAAGCTGGAGAAGTGGGACCGCGTGGCCGACCTGGGCAAGATCGAGGTCTCCACGCTGGTCATCGGCGCCGCCCACGACACGATGGACCCGGCCCACATGAAGATGATGGCCGGCGCGGTCAAGAAGGGGCGCTACCTGCACTGCCCCAACGGCAGCCACATGGCCATGTACGACGATCAGGAGACGTACATGACCGGGGTCATCCAGTTCCTGCGCGACGTGGACGCCGGGAAGCTCTGACGGCGCGGCCTGCGCTCACTCCGGGCGCTCGGTGGCCAGCGCGCCGGCATGGTCGAGCATGACGCCGGGCGCGCCGGCCTCGAGGCGGCGGCGCTGGTCGGCGGTGAGCGGGTGCTTTGTCGCCGTGTGCGGGACGACCGCCACGTAGACCGTCTCGCTGGTGACGAGCTGCGACCCGTCGGGCCAGCGCCGGAAGCGCGCTGTCAGGGTGAAGGAGGTCGTGCCGATGCGCACGGTCTCGACCTGCGCCTCGATGACGTCGTCGAACTGGCCGGGCGCGCGCCACTCGATTGTCTGGCGGACCAGGCGCCAGTCGAAGCCGATCTCCTCCGGATCCATGGAGCCGAACAGCGCGCGGCTGTACTCGGCCACCGCGATGTCGACGTAGTCGCCCCAGCGCGCGTTGAACACGATCTTCTGCGCGTCGCACTCGTGGTAGCGGACGCGGAACAGGAAGCGGAACGGCGCGGCGGCGGCGGTCATCGCGCTCTACTATAGATCCCGCGCGGCGGACCCGATCAGTTGCCGGCTGCGAACGCGTAGCCGAGCGCGACACCGAGGATGCGGTCGCCCATCGCCTCGTCGTAGGTGACGCCGAGGAAGACACCGTCGGCGGCGGCCAGGCCGGGCAGCGGCTGGGACGGGATCATGACGCGCAGGCCGGCGGCCAGGTGGATCTCGTCGGCCGCGGAGAGGAGCGGCGAGCCGTCCTCGCGCGCCTCGGCGCCGGCCACGCGCACCGCGCGGGCGACCAGCAGCGGGCGCACGACGGCGAATGCGCCGGTGCCCTCCCAGCGCAGCTCGACCGGGAAGGTCCACGCGCGCGGCACAGCGTCGCCGCCGCCGCCGGCGACCCCGACGCCGGCGCACAGCGAGACCGTCGAGGTGCCGGCGTAGCGCAGACCGACTCCCAGCGGGTAGAGCTCGGCGGCGTAGAGCGCCCCGCCGCCGCCGGCCCCGCCGCGCGCGTCGGCGCCCAGGCACGCGGTGAGGCGGCGGCCGGGCAGGGCGCGCACCCCCGCGCCGGCGGTGAAGGCGTTGTCGATGGCGGCGGCGTCGCCGGGCGCGATCTGGTAGCGAACATCGGCGATCCCGGTGACGGAGCCGCCGGCGTGCGCGGCGGCGGGCGCGAGGGCCGCCACGACGGCGACCGCGAGCGCGCGGGATCTCGGGCGCTCGCTCACTTCGACGCTCTCCCGATGTCGGCGAGAAACGACACGACGCACTCGCGGTACCGCGTCGACGGCGAACAGGGCCATGGCGTGGTCCTCGCCCGGCACCTCGCACATGCGCTTGCGCGCGCTGGCGGCCAGGCCGAACAGGCGGCGGCCGTGCTCGATCGGCACAACCAGATCGGCGGTGCCATGCACGACGAGGAGCGGCTCGGCCAGGGTGCGGATGGCGGTCTCCGGCACCGGGTCGAGGCGGCGCAGCGCCTCGCCCGGCTCCAGGTCGAAGAACAGGCGCGCGTACCAGGGCAGGTTCGACTCCATGTGATCGACCATGGCGCGCGGCGAGGCCGGCGGGGCCACCAGGACCACCGCGGCGGTGTCGCGCGCGCGACCCGATCATCACGGCCGAGCCGGAGCCGAGCGAGTAGCCCATCACGACGATCGGGCCGGACGCGCGCGCTCGCACCGCGTCGAAGACGACCAGGCTGTCGCGGCTCAGGTTCTCGAAGCTGGCCTGGCCGTCGGAGAAGCCGTAGCCGCGGTAGTCGACGCAGGCGACGTCGGCGCGCAGGCGGTCGGCCAGCGAGTACAGCTCGGCCGCGTTGCCGACGACGCTCTGCGCGTTGCCGTAGAAGAAGAGCAGAGTGAAGCGCTGGTCCGGCACGTCCAGCAGCCAGCCGCGCAGGGTGGCGCCGTCGCCGGTCTTCACCTCGAGGTTGCGGCGGGCGATGCGCTCGTCGAACGGCGGCAGCTGCTGCGGCCAGGGGTACAACAGATGGCGCTCCTGGATCTCGATTGTGCAGCCGGCCACCGCCACCAGCGCCGCGAGGGCGACGGCGCACCGGGCCGGTCGACGATGCCGCGGATGACTCATGGGCTACCAGCTATAGCTCGATCGTCCGGGCGGCGGGCGCCGTGCGGCGGCCGTTCGACCGATCGGGGCGGCAGGACGGTTGCGAGGTTGACAGCCAGCGGGCACGCTTCCGGGCCGATGAGCGCCGGCCTGCACCTTGTCTTCCTGCCCGACGGGGACGCGCCGCGCTTCTTCATGTGGGGCGCCGACGCGGCCGGCTCGGCCCTGGCCGCCGGGGGGCGCCAGGAGGCGGCGCGCGTGCTGGGCGACAAGCTGCGAGTGCGCGACACGCCGGGTGTCGCGCTGGGCTTGCTCGACGCGGTGGCGCGGCTGGCGCGGATGACGGCGGCGGAGCTGGAGCGCGCGCCGGCTTCGGTGGCGGCGTGGAGCGCGGCGGCCAAGCTGGCGCTCGAGCTCGTCGCGCGCGAGCGCCTGGTACCGCGGCTGAGCCCGGACCGCGGCGGCCAGGCCCGCACCGCGGTGGCGCTGTCGCGCACCGACGACGCCGATCGCGTGCTCGCCCTGGCCAGGGCGTTCCCGCTGGCGGCGCACGGCGTGCCGGCGGACCGGCCGGCGCGTCGCCCTGCGAGACGCGGGCGCGGCGCGGACGATCATGTGTGGGCCGCCGAGCCGCTCGTGCGGCGCTTTCTCGACGAGGTGGCCGACGCGCTGGTGCGGGCCGCCGCGGCCCAGGGACGCCCGGCGCGCAGGCGAGCCGCCGCCCCGCCGCGCCACGTGCGCTGGGAGCGCCGGCTGCTGGCCGCGCTGACCGGTGACGACCCGGCGTTCGCGCCGGACGGCTTCGGCGAGCGCTCGCTGGCCGCGGAGCTCGAGACCTGGGCGCGGCCGGCGCGGGGCGCCGAACCGGGCGCGCCGCGGCTTTGCATGCGCCTCGAGCTTCCCGGCGGCGAGGAGGAGACCGAGGACGAGGCCGGGGACGCCGCCGAGGACGCCGGCGTCGATGCGGCCGCGCGGGCGGCCAGCTTTCCGCTGCGCTTCTTCCTGCAGGCTGCCGACGATCCCAGCCTGCTCGTCCCATCCGCCGATGTGCTGCGCGGGCGCGGGCGCGGCCTGCGCAAGCTCGGCTTCCCCGCGGCCGAGGAGCACCTGCTGCGCTCGCTGGCGACCGCCGCGCGCCTGTTCGCGCCGGTCGAGCGCGGGCTGCGCGACGCCCGCCCCGAGCTGGTCCGCCTCGAGGTCGACGAGGCGTGGGCGTTCCTGTCGGACGGCGCGCCGGCGCTGGCCGACGCCGGCATGGGCGTCATCCTGCCGGCCGAGCTGACCCGCTCGGGCCAGCGCCGCCTGCGCCTGCGCATGCGGGTCGGCGCCGACGGACGGCGCGGCGCGCGCGGCTCCGGCGGCGGCGCCGGCATCGGCCTCGATCCGTTCACCACCTTCCGCTGGGAGGTGGCGCTGGCCGGCCAGACGATGACCGAGCGCGACCTGCGCGAGCTCGCGCGGCTGAAGGCGCCGCTCATCCGCTTCCGCGGCCGCTGGGTGGCGGTGGATCCGGTCCAGCTGGAGGAGGCGCGGCGGCTGCTCGCCGAGGGCGGCGGACAGATCGCGGGCCACGAGGCGCTGGCCGCCGCGCTGGCCGGCGCCGGGGCCGAGCGGGCAGGGCTCGCCGTCGATGTCGTCGCCGACGGACGCCTGGCCGACATCGCGGCCCGGCTGCGCAAGGGCGAGGCCGCCGCCGGCGCGGCGATCCCGGACGGCTTTCGCGGCACGCTCCGCCCGTACCAGACCCGCGGCCTGGGCTGGCTGAGCATGATGGCCGGGCTCGGGCTGGGCGCCTGCCTCGCCGACGACATGGGGCTGGGCAAGACCATCCAGCTGCTGGCCTTCCTGCTCGGGCGGCGCGCCGCGCGCCCGGCCGACCCGCGCAAGGCGCTGCTCGTCTGCCCCACGTCGGTGGTCGGCAACTGGGAGCGCGAGGCGGCGCGCTTCGCGCCCGAGCTGCCGGTTGTCCGCCACCACGGCCCGCAGCGCGCGGCCAGCGCGGCCGACCTCGACGCGGCGCCGCCGGGCGCGCTTGTCGTCACCACCTACGGCCTGCTGCGCCGCGACGCCGAGCTCCTGGCCGGCGTCGACTGGTCGGTGGCCGCGCTCGACGAGGCGCAGAACATCAAGAACGCCGGCTCGCGCTCCGCCCGGGCCGCGCGCTCGCTGCGCGCCGACTTCCGCGTCGCGCTGACCGGCACGCCGGTCGAGAACCACCTGGGCGAGCTGTGGTCGCTGTCCGAGTACCTCAACCCGCGCCTGCTCGGTCCGCTCGAGCGCTTCCGCCGCGAGGTAGCGGTGCCGATCGAGCGCCACGGCCGCGACGACGTGGCCGAGGGGCTGCGCCGGGTCATCCGGCCGTTCCTCCTGCGCCGCGAGAAGAGCGACCCGTCGGTGGTGCGCGACCTGCCGGCCAAGCAGGAGAGCACGGTGGCCTGCACGCTCACCCGCGAGCAGGCAACGCTGTACCGCGCCGCCGTCGACGAGACCATGCGCCGCATCGACGAGCAGCGAGGGGATCCAGCGGCGCGGCCTGGTGCTCTCGCTCATCACGGCGCTCAAGCAGATCTGCAACCACCCGGCTCACTACCTGGGCCAGCCCGGGCCGCTGGCCGGGCGGTCCGGCAAGCTCGATCGCCTGCGCGAGATGCTCGAGGAGGTGGTCGGCGCCGGCGATCGCGCGCTCGTCTTCACCCAGTTCCGCGAGATGGGCGATCGCCTGGTGGCCGAGCTCGAGCGCGCGCTCGGCGTCGAGGTCGCGTTCCTGCACGGCGGCGTGTCGCGGGCGGGGCGCGACACCATGGTCGAGCGCTTCCAGGGCGAGGGCGGCCCGCCGGTCCTGGTCCTGTCGCTGCGCGCCGGCGGCACCGGCCTCAACCTGACCGCCGCCAGCCACGTGTTCCACTTCGATCGCTGGTGGAACCCGGCCGTGGAGGACCAGGCGACCGACCGGGCCCACCGCATCGGCCAGCGCCGCTCGGTGCAGGTCCACCGCCTGGTGTGCGCCGGCACCATGGAGGAGCGGGTGGGCGAGATCCTGGATCAGAAGCGCGGACTGGCCTCCCGCATCGTCGGCCGCGGCGAGCAGTGGGTGACCGAGATGGGCGACGACGCCCTGCGCGATCTGTTCGCCCTCTCCACCGACGCCGCCATCGGCGACGACGGCGACGCCGACACACGTGCGCGGCGCACACCGGGACGGCGCCGGCGCAAGGCGGAGGCGCGGCCGTGAGCGACTGGAACGGCTGGGGCGGCTTTCCGCGCCCGGGGCCCAAGCAGCCGCCGCCGGCCCACGGTGTGCAGGTCGGCAAGATCGGCGCGACCTGGTGGGGCAAGCGCTGGATCGAGGCGCTCGAGCGCATCTCGACCGACTACTCGAGCCGCCTGGCCCGCGGCCGCACCTACGCGCGCACCGGCCGCGTGCACGATTCTGTCGATCGAGCCCGGCCTGGTCAGCGCGCGCGTGACCGGCTCGCGGCGCACGCCGTACGAGGTGACGCTGCGCATCTCGGTGCTGGAGCCGGCGGCGTGGGACGGCGCGGTGGCGGCCATGGGCGAGCAGGCTGTGTTCGCCGCCGAGCTCCTGGCCGGACGCATGCCGAACGACATCGACGAGGCGTTCCGCGCCGCGCGCTCGAGCCTGTTCCCGGCCCACCGCGGCGATCTCGACACTGACTGCTCGTGCCCCGACTGGGCCAATCCCTGCAAGCACGTGGCCGCGACCCACTACGTGCTGGGCGAGGCCTTCGACAAGGACCCTTTCCTGCTCTTCGAGCTGCGCGGCCGCGGACGCGACGACGTGCTCGCGGCGCTGCGGCGCCTGCGCGGCGCGGTCGAGACGCCGGCGCGCGAGGCGGTAGCGACCGTGTCGCTGGCCGGCCGCGACCCGGCCGAGCTCGAGCGCCTGCGCGCACCGCTCGCGCACCTGCGCTTCGCGTTCGAGCCGCCCGCGTCTGCCGGCGCGCTGCTGCGCCAGCTGGCCGAGCCGCCGTCGTGGCGCCAGGACGAGACGCCGGCCGATCTGCTCGGCCCCGCCTACGCCGCGGCCGCCGAGATGGCCCGCAGCCTGGCCCTGGCCGGCGACGCGGCGCCCGACGGCGACGCCGACGACTGAAAGATGCCTACTGCGCTCGCTCGATGCGCCGCAGCGAGATCCAGGACGGCAGCACGAAGTGGCGCAGCGGCGCGGTGTCCGCGGCGTAGACCGCGCCGACCAGGTGGTCGCGGTCGCGGCGCAGCTCGTACCACAGCTCGTACGGCACGTCCGCCAGATCGGGCGCGGGCAGCCGCCCGGGGCTTCTCCCGCGCAGCCGGCCCTCGAACATCTCGAGGCCGTCGAGCGGCACGGCCGCCGCGGTGCCGACCCGGACGCGCGCGCGCCGGCGCTGGATGTCGAGCTGGACCGCGACGGTGCCGCTCCACGTGCGGATCTCGCCCGACCAGCTGCCGAGCAGATCGTCCGGGGCGGAGAAGGGGGCCTGCGTGCGGCGGCCGCGCGCCGGGTCCTCGCGCCGCGTCCAGGACGAGCCCGGGATCATCGCGTCGAGGATCAGCTCGAGGATCACCTTGGTGGGGACGCGCTCGTCGTTGGACAGCACCACGACCCCGAGCCGGTGGTCCGGGATGAGGCGCAGCTCGGCCAGCGCGCCCGGGATGCCGCCGTCGTGGCCGTACCAGCGCGCGTGGTTGTGCTCGTCCGCCTCGCGGCCGCCCCAGCCCAGGCCGTAGAACCAGCCGGCCCACGGGCCGCCGGGCCGGCCGGTCGGACGTGCGTCGGCCGCCATCGCCACCCGGTTGCGCTCGCTCAGCACCGGCCGCTGGTCCGGCAGCGGCTCGCCCAGGTGGAAGAGCGCGAAGCGGGCGAGGTCGTGCGCGCTCGACCACACCCGGCCCGAGCCCTCCTCGTCGAAGCGATAGCCGGGCACCGGCTGCCCCTTGAAGTACGGCGTCACGCCGGGGCGGCTGGCGACCGCGTCCAGCTCGATGGTGGTGTCGGTCATGCCGAGCGGCTCGAACACCTCGCGGGTCAGGAACCGGGCGAAGCTGGTCCGCGAGACGCGCCCGATGATGTGGGCGAGCGCGCCGTAGCCCAGGTTCGAGTAGGCGAAGCGCATCCCCGGCGGATCGATCAGCACGCCGTAGCGCCGGATCGCCTCCTCGACGCCGGGCGGCTGGCGCGACTCGCCCAGGTAGTAGCGGGTCACGTGCGGCGAGGGCAGGCCGCTGCGGTGCTGCAGGAGGTCGCGCACGGTGGCCTGGCCGGCGCCGCCGTCGGGTCGGGTGAGCTGCGCGATGCCCAGGTAGCGGTTTGCCGGAGCCGAGAGATCGATCTCGCCGCGCTCGGCCAGGATCATGACGGCGGTGGCGGTGAACGGCTTGCTCACCGATCCGATCGGATAGCGCGAGTGCACCGTGGCCCGCCGCCGGCTATCGACGTCCTCCCAGCCGAACGCCTCCTCCCACAGGATGGCGCCGTCCTTGACCACCGCCACAGCCACCGAGGCGTCGCCCATCTCGAGCAGCTGGCGGATGCGGGCGCGTACGTCGGTGAAGTCCGGGCCCTGCGGGCCGGCGGCCGGGGGCGGTCCGCCTTCGCGAGCGGGGGTGCCCGCGCAGCCGCCGGTCCAGAGCGGCGACATCCCGATCAGTAGCGCCGCGACCGCGGCCGCTGCCCGCGTCCGGAGCTGGCTCATGCCGGGACACTCTACCGCGGAGCCGGGCGAGCCGTGTCCGCGCGCGCCGCCGGATTGACCTGATTGCGCGCTGCGCGGCGGCGGGGCAAGCTGTCGCTGGTCCGGCCGCCCCTCGGTCCGGGCGGGAGGAGGAGGGCGATGGAGAAGGTGGATCTCGAGGAAGCGGCGGCGCTCGCCGGGCGCATCGGCGACGAGGTCAGCACCGCGATGAGCGTGCTCAACCTCTACCTCGGCTACCGGCTGGAGCTGTTCCGCGCCATGGAAGAGACCGGCCCGTGCACCGGCGAGAGCCTGGCGCGGGCCACCGGCATGTCGGAGCGCTACCTGCGCGAGTGGCTCGAGTGCATGGCGAGCAGCCGCTACATCGAGCACGACCCCGTGAGCGGCCGCTTTGCCCTCTCGCCGGCGCAGGAGGCGGTCTACCTGGTGCCGGACCATCCGGCCCACGCGCTGCCCAACGTGGCCTTCATCCCCAGCCTGGCCTCGGTCCTGCCCAGGCTGATGCAGGCGTTCCGCCAGGGCACCGGCGTGCCGTTCGAGGACTACGGCGACGACCTTGTCGACGCGCAGGGCGCCGCCTACCGCCCGATCTTCGAGCACGACCTTGTCGGCAGCTGGCTGGCCGCCATGCCGGACATCGAGGCGCGCCTGCGTCGCGGCGCGCGCGTGGCCGACGTCGGCTGCGGCGTGGGCTGGTCATCGATCGCCATCGCGCGCACGTTCCCGGACGTGCGCATCGACGCCATCGAGCCGGACCGCCGCTCGATCGACGCCGCCCGCCGCAACGCCGCCGAGGCCGGCCTGGCCGATCGCATCCACTTCCATCAGACCAGCATCGAGGAGGCCAGGCTGGTCGGCCCGTTCGATCTGGTGACCCTGTTCGAGTGCCTGCACGACATGGCCTACCCGGTCGACGCGCTGCGCGCGATGCGCGGCCTGCTCGGCCCGGACGGCGTCGCGCTGGTCTCCGACGAGAAGGTGGCCGAGTCGCTGGCCGAGAACACAGGCCCGCTCGGCCGCCTCTACTACAACTTCAGCGTGCTGCACTGCCTGCCGCAGTCGATGGCGCACCCGGGCTCGGCCGCGACCGGCGCCGTGATCCGGCCATCGACAGTGCGCCGCTACGCCGCCGAGGCCGGCTTCGCGCGCGTGGAGATCCTCCCGGTCGACCATCCGCTCTTCCACCTGTACAGACTCGGCACCTGAAGGTCCGACCTTTGCCCCAAGGACCCGAGAACAGGGCTGAACCGGGACCGCCGCGTCCGCGGGCAGAGCGTGAATGCGACACAACCATGACCGCCCCATGACGTGACCCGGACGGGCAGGCGATCTAACCTCCCGGCGATGGTGATCCATGACGCGGTCATCGTGGGTGGCGGGCCGGCCGGCAGCACCTGCGCCCGATTTCTGGCCCGGGGCGGCGCCAGGGTCGCGGTCGTCGACCGGGCCGAGTTCCCGCGAGTCAAGCTGTGCGCGGGCTGGCTATCGACGCCGATCTGGGACGCGCTCGAGCTGACGCCGCGCGACTACACCGGCGGGCTGTGGGAATGGAGCACCTGCCACGTGCGCTTCCGCGGCGAGGACCGCGCCATCGCCTGCCGGGGCTGGTTCATCCGGCGCTTCGAGCTCGACGACTTCCTGCTGCGCCAGAGCGGCGCCGAGCTGCACCTGGGCAAGGCCTGGATGCGCGCCACCATCGAGCGCGACGGCGACGGCATCTGGCAGGTCGGCGACCTGCGCGCCCGCCACCTGGTCGGCGCCGGCGGCACGCACTGTCCGGTCGCGCGCCTGCTGGCGCCGCCGCGCCCGCGCGGGCCGGTCGGCGTGCAGGAGCACGAGTTCCAGGCCGACCCGATCCAGGTCGCCCGCACCCGCGTCGGCGGCGACGGCGAGCCGGAGCTGCTGCTGCACGACGACATGCGCGGCTACTCGTGGAACGTGCCCAAGACCGGCTGGCTCAACGTCGGCTGCGGCACCGTGGATCCGACCGAGGTGCGCGCCGCGTGGCGCACCGCGCGCGCCCACTTTCGCGACGCCGGCCACCTGCCGGAGGAGGTCGAGCCGGCGCTCGACGCGGTCAAGGGCCACTCCTACTACCTGTTCGACCCGGCTCACCTCGACGGCGCGGCGCGCGTCGACGGGCCGGGCGGTGCCTACCTGGTCGGCGACAGCCTGGGCCTGGCCCAGCCGTTGACGGCGGAGGGCATCCTGCCGGCGGTGCTGTCGGGCCGCCTGGCCGCCGAGGCGATCCTTTCCGGGCAGCCGGCCAGCTACCCGGATCGGCTGCGCAACCATCCGACGATGATCGATTACCGCCGCGTCTACCGCCTGCGCGAGGCGGGGGCGGCCCTGAGCCAGCGCGGCGGTCCGCGGGCTCGCAACGGCCACGCCAACCGCTCGGCCGCGCGCATCGGCAAGCGCGCGGTGGCGACCGGCTTCGCCTGGATGTTCTCCGGCTCGCGCCTGCCGGCGGCCAGGCTGATCGATCTCGCGCTGGCGGGCGCGGAGCGCTGGCTCGGCGCCGGCGCCCACAACGGGAGATGAGGGAGATGAGGGAGATGATGACGACGACGGTGGCCAGCACGGCTCACAAGCTGTTCTCGGCGCTCGACGATCGGCGCGCCGGTCACCTGGTGCGCGACCTGCTCGAAGGCGCCGGAGTGATGGTCGGCGGCGACGCGCCGTGGGACATCCATGTCCACGACGAGCGCCTGTACACGCGCGTCCTGCGCGACGGCAGCCTGGGCGCGGGCGAGGCCTACGTCGAGGGCTGGTGGGACTCGCCGGCGATCGATCAGATGATGGACCGGCTGATGCGCGGCCGGGTCGACCAGGCGGTGCGCGACAGCTGGGTGCTGCTGGCCCACGCGGTGAAGGCGCGGCTGTTCAACCTGCAGGCGGCGCGCGCCTTCGAGGTCGGCGAGCGGCACTACGACATCGGCAACGACCTCTACCGGCCGATGCTGGGCGAGCGGATGATGTACACGTGCGCCTACTGGCGCGACGACTCGGTCGACACGCTCGACGCGGCGCAGGAGGCCAAGCTCGACCTGGTGTGCCGCAAGATCGGCCTGCGCCCGGGCATGCGCGTGCTCGACCTGGGCTGCGGGTGGGGCGGCTTCGCCGCGTTCGCCGCCGAGCGCTACGGCGCCGAGGTGACCGGCATGACCGTGTCCCGCGAGCAGGTGGCCTGGGCGCGCGAGAACTTCGCCCACCTGCCGGTCGACATCCGGCTCGAGGACTACCGCAACGCGACCGGCACCTACGACGCGGTCGTGTCGATCGGCCTGATGGAGCACGTCGGACCCAAGAACTACCGCGGCTACATGGAGCTGGTGTCGCGCTGCCTGGCGCCCGGCGGGGTCGCGTTCATGCACACAATCGCCGGCAACAAGCCGCGCAACCAGGTCGAGCCCTGGTTCCAGAAGTACATCTTCCCCAACGCGGTGCTGCCGACCCTGGGCCAGCTGGGCGCCGCCATGGACGAGGTCCTGGTGCCGGAGGACGTCCACAACATCGGCGAGCACTACGACCGCACGCTGATGGCGTGGTGGGCCAACTTCGAGGCCGCCTGGCCCGAGCTGCGCGCGCGCTACGGCGAGCCGTTCTACCGCATGTGGAAGTACTACGTGCTGACCAGCGCGGCCGGCTTCCGCTCGCGGCAGTTCCAGCTCTACCAGATCGTGGCCACGCCGGTCGGCACGCCGCAGCCCAGGGGCGTCCGGCAGATCTACGATCCGGCTCAGCTGCCCGGCGCGGCGGCCAGCGGGCCGTCGCCGGCGTCCTCGTCGATGAGGCGGATGAGCGCGCCCAGGTCGATCGGCTTGACCAGGTGGGCGTCGAAGCCGGCGTCGCGGCTCCTGCGCTTGTCGGTGTCCTGGCCGTAGCCGGTGACCGCGACAAGGCGCAGCGGCCGCCCGGCCAGGAGCTCGCGCAGCTTGCCGGCCAGCTCGTAGCCGTCGAGCACCGGCAGCCCGATGTCGAGCAGGGCGGTGTTGGGCTCGAAGCTGCGCGCCACGCCCAGCGCCTGCGGCCCGTCGTACGCCACCGCGACCTCGTGGCCGGCGCCGCGCAGCACCTCGGCCAGCACGTCGGCCGCGTCGGTGTTGTCGTCGACGAGCAGGATGCGCAGGCCGGAGCGCGGCGGGCCGAGCTGCGGCGCCTCGCCGTGGCGCTCGGTGGCCGCCCGCGAGCCGACGCAGGCCGGCAGGCGCACGGTGAACTCGCTGCCCTGGCCGCGGCCGGCGCTGTGCGCCTCGATCGATCCGCCGTGGGCCTCGACGAGGTTGCGCGCCAGGGTCAGGCCGATGCCGAGGCCGCCCTGGGAGCGGTCGAGCGCGCGGTCGCCCTGCACGAACATGTCGAAGACGCCGGGCAGCACCTCCGACGTGATGCCGATGCCGTTGTCGATCACCGAAACCACCACCTGGCCGCGCTCGCGCCGGCCGCGGACGACGACCGCGCCGCGCGGGTCGGTGTACTTGGCGGCGTTGGTGAGCAGGTTGGCCAGCACCTGGGCCAGGCGCAGCTGATCCACCTCCACGAGCAGGCCGGTGCGCGGCACCTCGATCGAGAGGAGATGCGATCGCTGCTCGAACAGCGGGCTGGCCATCTCGATCGCCTTGCCCAGCACCCTCGACAGCTCGACCGGCTCGCGGCGCAGCTCCACCCGGCCGCGCGTGATGCGCGAGACGTCGAGCAGATCGTCGACCAGCCGGACCAGGTAGTTGACCTGGCGCTCGATGACCTGGCGCTCGCGCTCGCCGCCGACGCCGCGCAGCTGCATCAGCTTGAGCCCGGTCAGGATCGGGGCCAGCGGGTTGCGCAGCTCGTGGCCCAGCATGGCCAGGAACTCGTCCTTGCGCCGGTCCGCCTCGCGCGCCTCCTGGTAGAGACGCGCGTTGTCGATGGCCATGGCGGCGCGGTGGCCCAGCTCCTCCGCCATGTCCAGATCGGCCTGCTCGAAGCGGCGCTCCGACGCGGCCGCGACCAGCGCGATGGCGCCCAGGGTCCGGCCGCGCGCCGTCATCGGCACGATGATGGCCGAGCGGAAGCCGAGCCGGCGCAGGAAGGCCTTGTACTCGCCGTCGGGGGCGAACGAGGAGAGCAGCGGCTCGGAGATCTCGCGGTGGAGCTCGGAGCGGCCGCTGGCCATGACGCGGGCCAGGCCCACCTGGGCCGCCGGATCCGGCGGGACGCGGCGCCGGTGCTCGCGCAGGCGCTCGACCTGGGATGGATCGCCGTCGGCCACGACCAGCTGACTGCCGGGCGCATCGCCGCCGCCGTCCAGCTCGACCAGGCACCAGTCGGCGATGCGCGGCACCGCAAGGCGGGCCAGGTTGGTCAGCGTGGCCTCGTAGTCGAGCGACGACGACAGGATGGCGCTGGCCCTGGACAGAAAGGAGCTGCGGCGCCCGGCCGCCTCGGCCTGGCGGCGCGCGCGGCTCTCGACGTCGTACAGGCGGGCTCGCTCCAGGGCCTGGGCGCACTGCTCGGCCAGCGCGGTCAGGAAGGCCTGCTCGTTGTCGCCGAAGGCGCCGGCCTGGCCGTGGCTGACCCCGAGCACGCCGATGGGACGGCCGTCGACGATGAGCGGCAGGCGCGCCAGCGAGCGCGACGGGGTCTGCCCGGTCGCTTCTTGTAGAGCGGGATAGCGCCGGTACTCGGCGATCGACTGCAAGAAGACCGGCTCGGCGCGACGGGCGGCCTCCGCGGTCGGCACGGCGGCGTCGAGCGCGATGGTGGCCGCGTGCTCGGTGACCTTGCCGGCGTAGCCGACCGCGCGGGCCAGCTCCAGGCGAGTGCCGTCGGCGCCGTGCAGGTAGACGCTGGCGCCCAGCGCGCCGGTGGCGGCCACCGTGTGCGTTGTGACGACCTCGAGCACCTCGGCCTCGGTGCGCGCCTCCGACAGGGCAGAGGTGATCGCGTGCAGGCGCATGAGCGCGTCGTGGGCCCGCTTGCGCGCGGTGACGTCGCGCGTGAAGCAGCGGGTGTGCACGACCCGGCCGCCGCGCCGGAACACGTTGGCGTGGACCACCACGTGCTTGATGCTGCCGTCCCTGCACACGACGCGCGCCTCGTGGTCGCGCACGTCGCCGCGGCCCAGCAGCGCGGTGAACTCCTCCACCTCGGCCGGCTCGGCGCGGAACTCGGCCACGCGGCGGCCGATGTACTCGTCGCGCGCGTAGCCCAGCAGATCGAGCTGGGCGCGGTTGGCCCACAGGATGGTGCCCTCCGGGTCGAGCCACTCCATCCCCTCGGCCGCGTTGTCGACGAAATCTTGCAGCTCCTGCTGGCTCTCGCGCAGCGCTTCCTGGGCGCGGCGCAGCTCGACGAGCGATGCGCGCAGCGCCTTCTCGACCTGCTTGCGCTGCTCGATCTCGGCCGCCAGCCGGCGCGCGCGCCGCGCTGTCAGCCCGAGCTTGCCGCGCCGCGAGGCGCCGGTCCGCGACGGCTCGGGCGCCTGGGTCCGGCAGATCTGGTGCAGCGTGGCCGGGTGACCGTCGCTGTGGCCCTCCTTGTAGAAGCCGCCCATCACGTACGCGCACAGCAGCGAGGGCCGTCGCTGGCGGCCCAGGTCGTTCCACATCTCCTCCAGGCGGATGGCGGCCGCCTCGTTGCCCTCGCGCCACAGGAGGTTGACCATCTCGCCGTAGGTGCGCACGCGCGCGCGGCGGTGGCGCCGGCAGCGATCGACGGCGCCGCCGACCACGTCCTCGAACAGCTCCCAGTCGGGCATGTCGCCGGCCATGAAGCGGCCCAGGGTCTCGCGCGCGTCGATCAGCCACAGCTGCTCGGCGGCGCAGGCGCCATCGACGTCGAGCCCCCTGGCGGTCAGGGAGCGGCGGAGGACGTCGCGGTGCTCCTCGGTGGCGAACACGACGACCGGCTCGCCGGCCTCGATCCCGGCGGCCACGTAGTCGGCCACCAGACCGCAGAGGAAGTCCTCGCTCTCGTAGAACTGGACGATGTGGCTCGGCTCGGCCAGACGGACCAGGAAGTCGGTCCCGACCCGCGCCACGCCCTCTGACAGCTTGCTCCGACGGAGGTCACGATCCGACCCCATCGGTTGTTCACTAGATCGCCGAAGCGCATGTATCAAGGTGCGTTTGTCCGCCTCCGATCGCGCATTCAGCGCCATCTACGCGAACATGGGTCTCTGGCACCTGCGCGGCCGCCCCCAGCCGCTCTGAATCGGCAGCGGTGCGCCCCAGAGGAGCCTCCCGCGCGCGATCGAGCGATCCCGGACGCCCTACGCGGGCGCGGCGGCGAACGACTCGCGCTGGTGGTAGTAGCCGACCCCGAACAGGCCCTGATCCTCCAGCGAGAGGCTGGTGGGAAAGCCGCCGGCCGGCAACCGCTCGCTGATGCGGCCGATGGCCGGGCCGACCCCGGCGTCGCTGCCGTCGGCGCGCGCCTGGCTGACCGACTGCTCGGCCATGCGCAGCAGGCGGGGGAACACCGACGCCGGCGCCATCGACGCCGAGGCGAAGTAGCTGTCGCGCATGGTGGCGCCCGGCCCGCGGCGCACCTGCTGCTGGGCGCGCTCGAGCGCGGCGAACAGGCGCCCGAGGCCGTAGGCCGCGTGCGTGTTGTCGTCGTCCAGCGACGCCGAGAGCTCCTTGAGGTGCGCGCAGCTCGGATCGGTCCGCGCCAGGCCGCGCAGCGTGGCCTTGATGAGCGCCGCGCGCGCGCGCAGGAGAGCGGTCGCCTCGCGCTCGCGCCCGGGCGCGGCGCGCAGGCGGAGCAGTGCGTGGCGCAGGATCTCGCGCGGCAGCGGCGTCCCGCGCAGCGAGGCCTGGAAGATGCTGCCCGCCACATCCGACGGGAGGGGGGCGCCGTCGGGGGGAGCCACGGCGGCGAGCAGCTGGCCCATGGCGAGCGGGCGGCACTCGCCGGCGATGGCCAGGTCGTCGGCGAAGCGCCGCGCGCTGCGCTTGAGGCGGCCGAGGCTGGTCTCGTACCAGTCGCGCACCGCCACGCGCCCGCCGCTGGCCCCGAGGGTCACGACGTAGAAGCGCTCGTCGTCGAGCACGTCCGGCGGCTCCATGCTCCACGGCGCGGCGAAGAACTCGTCGGCCGACTCCGGGCGCGGCCCGTTCCACAGGTCGGCGAAGAAATCGAGCACCTCGACCGGCGCGGTGCTCCAGAAGACAGCCGCTGTGTCGCGGCCCAGGCGCACGCCGTAGCGGTTGTCGGGCCCGGGCGCCTCGCCGCGTTCGATGAGGCCGTGGAGCGCGGCCACGTACGCGATGGCGGCATCCGGGTCGACGCCGGCGCCGGCGCCCGGTAGCTCCAGCTGGCGGGCCAGCTCGGCCAGCGCGCGCAACATCATGGCCGGCACCCCAGACGAGCAGTCGCCGGCCAGTCGGTCCGGCAGTCTGGTGATCGGCGCGGTGGTGGGGGCGTACGACGACGTTCTGTGTTCATTCCGGCGGCGACTCCGGATCGGGGGCGAACCTCCACCTTAGCCATGGAAGTCGCTGATCTCCGGCATCTCACCGGCGTCTCATGCCCGAGCCACCGCCATCTCACACCCGGCCGGCCATCCGAGGATCGGGCCGGGCGGCGCGACCGGGTTCAGCGGTCCTGCTTCATCTGGCTGAGCGCGGCCGCGCGCCGCTTGCGCCTGTCCCGCCTGGCCGCCTTCTTCGGCTTCTCCATCTGCTCCACCTTGACCTCGATGTGCAGGTGGTCGCTGTGCGAGACCGGGTCCACCGCCGGGCTCAGGATGGCGCGGAAACCGCCGGTCGAGCGCAGCGCCAGCTCGGCGACCATGAGGACCGGGCTCGACCAGTAGTCCTCGTCGACCTCGAGCACGGCGCCGCCGTCGAGCACGACCTTGTACACGTCCATGGCCAGGCCGAGCGAGTGCCGGCTGAGCGCGCGGTGGACCTTGTGGCGCAGGCGCACGCGGCGAAAGTCGTAGATGCTGGAGAAGCGCAGCTCGCGGATGCCGAGCGCGGCCAGGCGGTCGGCGTAGATCGCGAGCGCGCGGGCCAGCCGGCAGTCCATCACGAACGGCGGCTTGCGGTACGTCGGCGCCAGGACGAGCGGCCCGAACTTCATGCCCGGCACGACGACCGGCGTCGCGATCATGCGGCGCCGCGGCGCGCGCTTGAACTCCACGCCCAGCTTGCGCAGCTCGCGCATGCACTTGCGCCCCTCGCGCTTCGTCTCGCGCGCAGGCGGCCACTTCCATCCGGGCGGCAGGTTGTTGCGCCGGACGGTCTTGCCCTTGGCAGTCTTACCCTTGGCCTCGGCCACGGCCGCGCCCGCGACAAGCACGACGACCGCCAGCGCGACGACAACGAACGAGCGCCGGACCATTTCCTATTGTCGCCGGCCGGACGCCTCAGGCAACAGGGAAGCGACTCGTCAGCGGCGATCGCGGTCTGCTCCCTGCACTGCCGGTGCGGTCGGGTGGCGGGCGGTGGGACACGGGGGGCAAAGAGAAACAGGAGACGGGCAGCAGGCGACTGCCAACCGCCAATCGGCAACGCAATCCGTTCGCGGCCGCATCTGCTTCGCCGGTGCCCGCTGCCTGCTCGCGCGGCTCGGCTCGGTACGGCGAGGGCAGCCCGCGAGGAGCGAACGAGTCGATCGCAGATGCCAGTTGCCCGCTGCCTGCTGCCTGCTGCCTGCCTCCTGTTTCTTTTCCGGCCACGATCAGCCCCCCTCCACCACGACAGCCCCCTCTTCCACGACAGCCCCATCGCCCATCCGCCATGCCTTCTCGACAAGAGGCCGAGCGAACGCCGAGTCATGCGACACCACCACCATCGCCCCCGGATACTCCTCCAGCGCGGCCTCCATGCGCTCGATCGACGCAAGGTCCAGGTGGTTGGTCGGCTCGTCCAGCACGAGGAGCCAGACCTGGCGGGCCAGCGCGTCGGCGATCGCCAGCTTGCGGGCCTCGCCGGGAGACGGCTCCGGCGAGGCCATCACGCGGTCCGGGTCGGCGCCGAGCGCGGCCAGGAGCGAGAGGACGCGGCCGCGCTGGTCGGGCGGGCGGGCGCGCAGGGCGTCCAGCTGCGCCGCGCCGGCGCCGGGCGGCAGCTCCTGCGGAAGATGCAGCACGCGCTCGGGCGGCAGGGTCGATGCCGCGAGCAGGGCGGCCAGCAGGGTGCTCTTGCCGGCGCCGTTGCCGCCGCGCAGGTGCACGCGGTCGTTGCGGCCGACGTGAACCCGCACGTCGCGCGCCAGCAGCCGCGGGCCGGCGCGCAGCTCGTCGGCGCGCAGCTCGATCAGCACCGGGCGCGGCGCCGGGACCCAGTCGACGAACAGCGAGCGGCCACGCGCGCGGCGCGCCGGTCCCAGGTCGGCCAGAGCGGCCTGGGCGCGCGCCAGCTCGCCGAGCTCCACTGCGACACGCCGGCCGGCGCCCGCCTCGGCCCACTCGGCCAGGTTCTTGGCCGCCATGGAGCGGCCGTCGCTGTCGTTGCGGTGCTTCATGCGCACGCGCGACGATCGGCTGCGCGTGGCGCCGGCCTGCTCGCGGCGCGCCGCGCTGGCCCGCCGCTGCGCCGCCGCCACCCGGTCCTGCGCCGCGTCGCGCGCCGCCGCGGCCGCGGCGTCCCGGTCGGCCCACACCTCGCGCGCCCGGCCGTACGGCGCGGCAACGACATCGACAGCCGCGTCGCGCACGCGCACGGTGCCCGCGGTCAGCTCGTCGAGCAGCGCGCGGTCGTGCGACACAACCAGGCCGACCCCGCGGTGGCGGCGCAGCGCGGCGACAAGCAGCGCCCGCCCGTCGGCGTCGAGGTGATTGGTCGGCTCGTCGCAAAGGAGCACGTCGGGCGCCGACAGCAGCGCCGCGCCGACCTGCCAGCGCTTGCGCTCGCCGGGCGACAGCGTGTCCCAGCGCGCCAGATCGTCCGGCGTGAGCCGCAGGCGCGCGCGCAGCCGGATGGCCTCGCCGTCTCCGGCCGTCGCCAGCTCCGCGCCGTCTTCCGGCGGGCGATCGACCGACTGCTCGCACAGCGCGACGCGCGCCAGGTCCGGCTCGACGGTGAGCGACCCGGACGCCGGCGCCAGCAGCCCGGCGACGAGGCGCAGAAGCGTCGTCTTGCCGGCGCCGTTGTCGCCGACCAGGCCCCACCAGCCGGGGCCGATGTGAAACGAGACATCCTCGAAGAGCGGCACCGCGTCGCCATGGGCGAACGCGAGGTGCACCGCGCGGATCGCAGGCGCAGGCATGAAGACCTCCAGAGACCAGAGTCGAGAAGAACGAGAGCGGTCTATCTGGAGGTCGCGCGCATGTCGGCCGCGGGTTACGCGGCGAGGAAAGGGTAGGGCGCGCGCCCGGGTCGGTCAAGCCGGGGCTTCGGGGCTGCCGTCAGGTGGCCAGGATCTGGTCGACGATGGCGGCGAAGTGCGGATCGCGCGCCCACGGCCGCGCCGCCGCACGCCCCGCCGGTGCATCGCCGATGAAGTCGGCCACCATCTCCACCGTGTCCGGGCTCGACAGCACCCGCCTGTGGCCGAGCCCCTCGGTGACGATCAGCTGCGCCTCGGGCCACGCGCGGGCCAGCTCCTCGCCGTCGGCGAGCGGCACCTCGCGGTCGGAGCGGTCGTGGACGATCAGCAGCGCGGTGTGCAGGCTCGGCGCCAGCGCGAGCGGCTGCAGCGCCGTCACCGGGAGGCCGGCCCGCGCCTCGATGGCGGCGACCAGGCCCGGCTCGGCCGAAGCCGGCAGGCCGAGCGCTCGCCCGAAGCGCGGAGATCCACCGCTCCGGGCGCAGCGGCGGGGCCAGGAACACGGCGCGGTCAACGTCGAGCCCGCGCGACATGGCGACCGTCGCGGCGACGGCGCCCAGCGAGTGGGCGACGAGCGCGTGCACGCCGCCCAGCTGCTGGCTCACCATGCCGATGGCGTCGGCCATTTCCGGGATCGTCGCGGTGCGGCCGCTCGAGTCGCCGTGGGCCGGGTGATCGAACGCGACAGCGCGGTATCCGCGGCCGGCGAGCGCGCGGCCAATCGACGCGAGCTGCAGGCCGCGCCCGTTCCATCCGTGCACGAGGAGCGCGAGCGGGCCGCGCCCCCACGAGCGGGCGGCGAGCTGGCGCCGTCCGTCGCTCACCACCAGCGGCGTGCCCGGATCGGGCGGCACATCGCGGGTCGCGACAGCGGTCTCCTGCGACGGTGCGGCCTGGCCGCGCGGGCGGACCGCCATCCGCGACGGGGTGACGAACCAGCGCGCTGCCAGGCTGGTGGCGCGACGCGGCGCGAGCGGATGCATCGAGCGGATGGCCGCTCGTCGCAGCGCCCAGATTGGATTACGAACGGTCGTGCTTTTTCTTGCGCGAAACGATGCCATCTCCCAGCTCCTTGTTCTTCGTCCGTACCGTCAGAACCCGCTATCGCGGGCGTGCGCGCTCGAGCAGGACATCGAAGGCCGCGCGGGCCTGCTTCTCCGCGTCCGGGGCGCGCAAGAGTCGATGGGCGTGGTGAAAGGCGAGCATGATGCCGAACAGCTCGAAGGCCAGCTGCCGCGGATCGAGGTCGGCGCGCAGGCGTCCGGCCTCGACGCCGGCGCGCGCGATGGTGGCCATGCTGTCGAAGCAATCGCGCTGGGTCTCGACCAGGTAGTCGCGCACCGGCCCGGGCTGGTCGTCCAGCTCGTCGGCCGCCGCCTGGAACGGGCACCCGCCCGGGAACTCCTGGCTGTCCCAGCGCACCCAGTTCTCGAAGAACGCCCGCAGCCGGGGCTCTCCGCGCGGCTCGCGCAGCGCCGGGGCCAGCACCTTGCCGACGAAGCGATCGGACGCCTCGCGCAGCACCGCCAGCTGGAGCTGCTCCTTGGAGCGGAAGTGGGCGAACAGCCCGCTCTTGGACAGCCCGGCGGCCTCGGCGAGCAGCCCGATGGTGACTTGTTGAAGGCCCTGGGCGCTGGCCAGGCGCAGGGCCTGGTCGAGGATCGACCGCCGCGTCTCGTCGCCCTTGCTCATGGCCATGGTGACCAAATAGAACGACCGGTCGGTCGTGTCAAGTGGCGGCCTTCAGACCGCCGACCGGGGCCAGCAACTCCGCGCAGCTACTCGCCCGGAACCTCGAAGTCGCGCACCACGGCCATGTGCTGCATGTTGGGCGCGCCGCTGTCGCCGGCCTCGATCGGCGCCACGTCCGACAGCGGTGAGAAGAGGCGGCTGTCGAAGACGAGGCCGGCGGCGAACTCCTGGTCGCCGATGCGGGTCGGCACCTCGAGCGCGTCCAGGTCCGGATCGGCCAGGACCCAGTCGTACGGCTGGCTGCGCGGCTCGTTGGTCCTGTCGTTGCCGCCCTGGTCAACCGGGAACGGCCCGTCGGTCACGGTCTGCTGGCCGAGGATCTGGATCCCGCTCTCGCCGCGGCTGCGCGTGTTGAAGTCGCCGCCGACGACGAGCAGGTCGCCGGCCGGGACCTCGGCGGCGATGAAGTCGACGAGCGCCCCCGCCCCGGTCGCGCGGTTGGTGGCGCTCGCGCCGCTGAGGTGCAGGCTGAAGGCCCACAGGTCGCGGTCGCCGGGCAGGTCGATGCGCGCGAAGGTGAAGTCGCGGTCGGTCAGCGTCGGGTCGTCGACGATGCCGGAGTCGATGATCGGGAAGCGGCTCACCACGCCGCACGGGATGTTGACGCCGTCCTGGCGCGCGAACTGGAACTCCTCGCCGAAGGCCTGGTCGACGAAGGCCCGGATGTCAGCGCTGCTGTTGGCGCCGAAGTTCATCTCCGACACGAGCGCCACGTCCGGCCGCAGTCCCTGCAGGATGCGGATGCCGTGGCCCGGGTCGTAGCTCTGGTCGTTGCCCGAGGTGAGGTTGGCGGCGACCACGCGCAGCGCGGCGCCCTCGCCCGGAGGAGGTGGCGGAGGAGGAGGCGGCGGTGGCGGGGGAGGAGGCGGCGGCTCGCTGCCGTCGAACGGACTGCCGTCCACCCGCGTGCCCGGCGACGAGGACGCCTCGGCCAGGTCGGTATGCAGCGCCAGCGCGGCGCCGGGATCGCCGTCGGTGGTCCGGTTGATCGACACGCCGTCGGCCGACAGCTTGTCGTCGTACGACACCGAGTCGAGCGCGCCGCCCGACGCGTCGGCCAGGGTGACCGAGTCGCCGCCGTTGGACAGGCCGAGCGCGCCGCTCGACGCGGCCACCGCTGCTTCCAGGTCTGTCGGGATCGCGGACGCGCCGCCGTACACGACCAGGGCCTGTCCCGGGCCGATGCTCGCGCCGGCGTCGAACTCGTGGCGCACGCTGACGCTGTCGGACAGCGTGGCGCCGCCGATGTCGGCCGCCTCGTCGCCCATGTTGACCAGCTCGACGAACTCGCCGGCCACGTCCGAGCCGGCCTCGTTGGCCATCACTTCGTTGATGACCAGCACGGCGCCATCGAGCTGGGCGCCGAGCCGCTGGCCGCCGTCGCCGCCCGAGTCGTCGGCGCACGCGGCCCAGAGCGGGATCGCGAGAGCGGCGCACAGCGGCGCAGCTCGAAACAGTTTGACGGACAAGTACATCAAGGGCCCCCGCAGCCAGAATTCCGGCGCCCGGAGGGTAGTGATCCGGCGGCGCGCGGATCAACCACGAACTGCCAGCGGATCTGGTTCGGCGCGCTTTTCGCGCGATCGCATCCGCCGCGCGGCTCGAGTGCGCACTGCCCTGCGCACACAGCTGTCGTCAGTCCGCCGGTCGCGCGGGTAGCTCAGGGCAGGCCGCGGTTGGCGCGGGCCAGCGCGCGCACCTCATCGCGCGTGCGCGGTCCGCGCGTCAGGTGCGACGGCCGTGGATCCTCCAGGTAGAGCGCGCGCGCCTGCGCGGCAGGATCCCACTCGGTCGCCCGACGCGCCTCGTCCTCGTCGATGCCGTACACGCGCATCGCGTTGCGGCCGAAGATCTTCGCCTTGGCCGCGCGAGTCAGCGGCGGATACCCGAAGCGCTCCTGGAACTCCACGCTGATCTCGAACGCGCGCAGCGCCTGGATCTGATCCTGCGGCGAGCCGTACCAGATGCAGTCGGTGCCCCACAGGATGCGGTCCTCGCCCAGGTGGCGCAGCAGCTTGCCCATGAGGTGGGCGGCCTGGTCCGGATCGCCCATCAACCCGCGCCAGATCGATCCCAGCTCGGCGTAGACGTTCCCGTGCTTGCCGATGCCGTTCTCCTCGAGCGAGCGGATGAGCGCGTCGACGCCGCGCGTCGCCTTCGGATCGTACGGGCCCTCGACGTGGTCGATCTCCCAGCCGGAGTGGTAGACGAGGAAGGTCGCCTTCGGGAACATGCGCGCGGCCGGACCGATGTCGTGGCAGCGCGTGAATTCCGGGTCGGTCCCCTCGAGCGGGAGCCCCTTGTGCACCGCGATGAGCGGCAGCCCGAGCTCGAGCGCGCGCTCGACCACCGGCGCGCCCGGCTCACGGTCGAGCCGGTAGCCGGTGCCCTTCGGCCCCCACACCGGGTAGAGCTTCCACGCCGCGATCTTCCACTTCTCGGCCAGCTCCTGCATCTGCTCGCGCAGCTGCGCTGTCGAGTAAAGGATGGGCAGCACGGTGCCGTGGATGCGCAGGCGCGGCGCGCCCTGCATCGCGGCCATGCGGTCGCGCGTGAGCGCCGCCTCCTCGACGTGGATGGCGTTGATGTCGGGGCTGCCCCACAGGGCGCTCAGCACGCCCATGCGCGTGTCGCTGTCGAGGAAGATGTCCTTGATGAACGGGTCGCGCGCGAAGCAGGCGGCCCACTCCGGCTCGCCGCACTTCGCCTTGGGCGTGTTGCGCAGGAAGTTGCCCAGGGTCGGCTTCTCCGCGTCCCACCAGCGCCGGTCGCTCGACACGTGATGGGTCTGCACGTCGAAGATGAGCTCGTCGCCCGACAGCGCCTGATCGGCGGCCGCCCGGTCGCGCCCCGCCTCCTTTGGCACGTCGTAGCGGCCGCCGCGCCCGCCGCAGCCGATCTCGTTGAGCGCCAGCAGCACCGTCGCGGCGCCGCAGCTCGAGCGCAGGAAGTCGCGCCGCGAGAGGCCCAGGCTGCGCGCCGACCCGGCCGCGCGCTCGTGCGCCAGCCGCTGCACGGCCAGGACGCGCGGGTCGGGCGGCGGGGGCACGAACTCGCCGTTGGACACCGGGTCGAGCTTGATGGGCAGGCGAGGCGGCTGCTCGGCGGTCGACTTGCGGCTCATGATCGAAGCTCACCGCGCGACCGACCACGGGTCAATTCTCGACCCCGTCCTGACACTGGCTGACCGCGGCTCGCGGACCGCGCCGAGCGGCCGGCCGAGCGGCCGATCGATGCGCGGCGCGATCGATTCGATCGGCGTGCGAAGCGCGATCCGCGAGGGGCGATTTTCGGGCCGCGAGCTCGGCTCGTGAGTGCGCCTCCGACGGCCGCGGTGCCGGTCCTACACCCGCACGTTCAGATGAGAATCCTTGCGCCCCATGAGGGGCCGTGCTAGGTCATACGGCGAACGTTTCTGGCATATCGGCTTCCTGCTCTCGAACGATGGGGATGGAAGATCGTTTCTTCCGGTGACGCTCACCCAACGCAGCGGCGTGCGCTGCGACCCTCGTTCCGATCAGTGCGGCTCTTCGCCTCGGGGGATGCGTCCAGAGAGCCGCGCGTGAGAGAGACAGATGAATAGCCGACTGTTCGTGGGCAATCTTTCGTTCAATACCTCCGAAGAGGCGATTCGCGACGCGTTTGCGGAGTTCGGCGAGATCGTGGAGGCCAAGCTGGTCACCGATCGCGACACCGGCCGCTCGCGCGGCTTTGCGTTCGTCGAGATGGCGTCGCCGGAAGCGGCGAACAAGGCGATCCAGGAGATGAACGGCGCGCTCCTCGATGGGCGCCCGCTGCGCGTGAACCTGGCCGAAGCCCGCCGCGACAACCGCGGCGGTGGCGGTGGTGGTGGTGGCTTCTCGCGGTCCCGCGGCGGTGGCGGGGATCGCGGGTCGCGCGGCTCGGAGCGTCGCAATCGCTGGTAGACGAGAGCGCCCTGGCCCAACCGGGTCTAGGTCGGGGCACCTGCATGACGGCCGGGTTGCCCGTGCCGGTTCCGTGCAGGGCCCCGGCCGTACCCTGGAAGGGGCATCTCCAGAAGAGCTCGACCGCTGGCGCGACCTCGAAGGTCTCGCCACGGCCGAAGGAACGGCCTGGGCGACGCGCTCGTGTGACGAGCTGCTTCGCCAGGGCCGGAGTATCGCAGGCGGCTGGCCCGGGACTCTGTCTCAGGCCCGGCTTCGCATTGCGATGTGCATGAACGGCCGGTCATCTCAGCCGGTCCGCACGCTGAGCGCGGACGATCTGGATTGGCTGGCCCGAACGCTCTACCTGACGGCGAAGGCGGAGTGGCTGGCGCGCGCCGAGCCAGGTAGCGACGAATGAAAGGACGGCGACGATTGGCCATGGACCCCGAGAGCGAACCCACGACACAGATCACGATCCGAGCTGCGTCCACGCACGTCCCAGCACGTCGAGGAGATGAGCGATGAGCGGGCGCGGCAGGCCGTCCATCGAGAAGCGCATGCGCGAGCAGCAGCGACAGCAGCGCGCGCGCGAAAAAGAGCAGCGTCGAGCCGAGCGCAAGAGAGAGAAAGACTCTCGCCCGGGCGGGCAGGACGGCACCACAGGCGCCGATCCGGATCTCGAGGGCATCGTTCCCGGTCCGCAGCCTCAGCCCTGGATGGACGAGAACAACTGACGTCGCCGGGCGACTCGCGTCGTCCGCCCATCCAGCCGACATCTCGCTTCCCGACCGCCGCCGGCGACCCGCCGGCGGGCGCGTCCGCGCGGTGCCCTGAGCATCGCGGCAGGCTTCCATGGCCGCCCGACCGGGTAGGGATTGAACCCGGCGGGCGTACAATGCCCCGACACCGGCGTCGATCGGCGAGGGGACCATGGCGAGCAAGGAGCGAACTTCGCATTCCGGGGACGTGCCGGGCAGCGAGCAGGTCGCCCGTCCCGCCGGTCCTGCTCCCGGCAAGATCGCCTCCAGCTCGCTCATCGGCAACCCGAACCCGCCCCCCTATCGGGTCTCGCCTGGCAAGCGCACGCTGACGATGCGGCTGTCGGGACCGCAGGCGCCCACGCCTGGCGGAGACGACGTCGCGACCCGAGCCATCGAGAGCAGGAACGCGGGCCGACCGGTGGACGGCGGCGTCCGGGCGCAGGTCGAGCCGCATGTCGGCGCCGACCTCGGTCACGTGCGCGTGCACGACAATCCGCGGGCCAATCAGGCGACCCGCGCCCTGGGCGCGCGCGCGTTCGCCCACGGCGAGGACATCTTCCTCGGCGCCGGCGAGAGCGATCGCGATGTGGGCCTCATGGCTCACGAGCTGACCCACGTGGTGCAGCAGGGCGCGGCCGGCGAGGCCGCTCCGCAGCGCAAGGTCGCCGTCGGTGAAGAGAACAGCCCGGCCGAGGCCGAGGCGGACGCGGTCGCGCGGCAGGTTGTCAGCGGCGCGTCGCCCGCATCCGGCGCGTCGATCGGGCGCGCGCCGGTGCAGATCGCGCGATGGGGCGGCCCGTTCGGCCTCGGCGGACCGAGTCCTGGTCCGTTTGCCGGCATCGGTCAGCCCAAGGATCCGCGGCTGAGCGCCTTCGAGTACTTCGAGAAGTGGGGTGACAAGCACTACAGCGAGCTCATGAAGTACATGGAGGAGGCGACGCTGGAGGTCCCCTCGCCCCACGCGGCGTGGGAGAGCGGCAGCTCGAAGGCGTTCGCCTACTGGTTCGCCTACGAGCTGTTCATGCAGAAGGACCGGGCGTGGGACCGGCTCGAGAAGACGATTGCGCCGACGGACGTCTGGAAGGTCGTCAACACGGGGCGCGACGCCGAGAACCCGGACGACCCGGCCATGGCCAACGAGTATCACCTCGGCGTCACGCTCGGGATGCAGGAGGCCTACCGCGAGCGCCTGCGCGAGTCGCTGGCCCGGCTGGTGCCGCGCTACCTCCAGGAGTGGAACCGCCGCACGCTCGCCGACCACGAGGCGCGCGCGCGCGGCGCGACCGGCACCGAGATCCCCGAGCACCCGGAGAGCAACGAGCCCGGAGTCGGCGTCCTCAAGTCGCACCCGATCGACCGGTTCGTGCTCGCCGCCCTGACCAGGCGCCTCGTGCCGGACTTCGAGGCCTATCGGCGCGCCTTCCCGTCCGAGGCCAAGGCGCGCGAGGCGCCCGGCGAGCTGCGCCGCGTGAAGTTCAACTGGCAGTCGCCGAACCAGGCGCGGCGGTGGATCCGGGTGACAGAATCCGATCGACGCATTGCCCGAGGAGGTCGCCAAGGAGCTGCTCGGCGACACCGAGCTTACCTACCTGGTCACCGACGCCGCGCCGCTGTTCGGGTTCGACATCGGCAAGCACATGTTCGTCAAGGAGTACGAGGAGCAGTACGGCAAGTTCTCCGACGACGGCACGCCGGGCGGAACCACCGATCAGCAGATCCTGGGCGGGCCGCTGGCCGACACGGCGGCGCTCAACCAGTCGCGAGGCTTCAAGAGCGGCAAGGTCTCACCGGCCGCCACCCTGCAGCAGTTCGATCTCATCGACCACCACCTCGAGCTGATGGAGACGAAGGCCGCCAGCTGGGTGACGCTGGGCAAGGAGCTGGGCGAGGCGCGCGAGCGCGTGGCGTCCAGAAGGACGCAGATCCAGAGCTCCGCGGATCCGGGCGAGGCCGAGATGTGGAACGCCCAGGCCCGCGAGCAGCTCGACATCGTGATCAAGGCCGAGCGAGGCCTGTCGATCGCCACCAAGCTCAACGAGTCGTTCCCCGATTCGCGCGAGGGGCGCGACCTGTCGTGGGAGATCGCCAGCCTGTTCGTCGTGGCGGCCGGCGTGTCGGACCTCGTCGTCACCGCGCGCAAGGAGCTCGATCGGGCCAACCAGAAGCTCCTGTCCTTCCCGGCCGACTGGATGGAGGCGGTGTTCCGCTGGATCCGCCGCGCCGTCCTGGCCTCGCAGAAGAACGCGCGGACCGGCAAGGAAGACCAGATGGTCGTGAAGCTCGGCGAGCGCGAGGCCGCGCTCCGGGTCGAGCTGATGAAGCTGCGCGACCGGCTGCTCACCAATCCGACCGAGGTCAAGGACGAGGTCGAGAGGCTGTTCAAGGAGCTGCAGGACCTGGCGATCGGCGCCGCGGCGATGCGCAACATCGACGCCTGCAACGAGATGTTCGTGGCGGTCACGGAAGCCAAGTCGGCCACCGGCTGGATCCGCAGCCTGGCCAGCAACCCGCTGACCGGAGACCACGGCAACGACCGGCTGAAAGAGCTGGCCGGGCGCGCCGAGGCGTTCCAGTTCCAGTGGGGCCTCATCGTGCTTCGCTGGGCCGCCGGCGACAAGCAGGGGGCCGCCAACGCGCTCGAGGCGCGGGCGAAGTCGCCCGAGTGGAAGAAGTTCTTCAACGACGTGGCCACCGAGATCAAGGACCAGGCCAAGTACGACGCCTGGATGACCTTCGGGCTGCTTGTCGGCATCGCCATCGTCACCGGCTTCGTCGGTGTCCTGGTCGAGCCGATCGCCGTCGCCGCGCTCGGCCCGGTGCTCGGCTTCGTCGTCACCGTGGCCACCGAGGCGGCGGTCTTCACCACGATGTCGTATTTCCTCGTCGAGAAGCACCCGTCGCTGGAGGGCTTCGGCAAGGACTTCGCCAAGAACCTGGCCGTGTTCGGCATCCTCAAGGGCGTCTCCAAGGCGTGGGGCGCGCTCGAGAAGCTCATCGGCGTCGAGATGAAGATGGGCGAGATGGTGGCGAGCTTCGCCACCCTCAACGGCATCGCGCTGGCCGAGGCCAATCGCGAGAAGGCGGGCCGCACCGGCCAGGCGCTGACCGAGGGCGAGATCCTGAAGATCTCGCTCGACAACCTGCTGTTCGTGGCGGCGGTGTCGATCGGCAGCAAGGCGCTGGGGCCGGCGTTCGGCCGCTGGCGGCTGCGCGGCCAGGTGGGCCGGGCCATGCAGCGCTTCGAGACGCTCCACACCGAGGTCATCACCCTCGGCAAGCAGGTGGAGGCGTCCAAGGGCAGCGATCACGCGTCCGCGGACCGCTTGCTCGAGCGCCAGCGCGAGCTCCTCGAGTCCGAGCGGACGATGATCGAAGAGCTTGTCGAGCTGACCAGCAAGGGCTGGGACAGCGCCCGCAAGGCGGGCATGACCCGCGAGCAGTTCGACGGAGTCCAGGCCATCGAGGGCCAGCTGGCCGACGCCGCGCGCGGCCTGCGCGAGGCCGAGATCATCGCGCGGCTCGAGCCCATCAGCGAGGGCCAGTACCTGTCCGAGCCGGGCAAGGCGTTCGACGAGGCGCGCGAGCACTTCGGCGGCGACAAGGAGAGCAAGGTCGGCGACGTGACGCGCGACGCGGCCACCGGCTCGCGCTCCTTCGAGGTGACGACCAGCGACGGCAGCCGCATGCGCATCAGCGAGCGGGCCGGACTGCCCGGCGAGGTCGGCGCCGGCGCCGAGCGCGTCATCACCCCCGGCGGCGAGCCGGTCCCTGCGCGCGAGGTTCCCAAGATCGAGGGCGATCCGGCCGCGGTGCCGACTCCCGAGCAGGCCGAGGCAAACCACCAGGCAGCGCTCGAGATGCGGCGCCTGCTGGTCGAGTTCGACGCCCAGTTCGCGGCACTGGTCCGCGCGGCCATCAAGTCGGGACCGGACGGGACCCGGTACGTCAGCCACCTGTTCGACCACCTGAGCGGCGGCGGCGGCGGGGCCAGCATCATGAACGTGGTGAGCCGACCAGGCGCCGCGCGCGGCGGCGACGGGGCCGCGCCGACGAAGCTCGGCGACAGAGCGATGCTCGCCTCCGGGCCCGATCCGTGGGACACCCGCGGCTCCGTGCTCATGGGCCAGACCGCCCCCGGCCTGGCCGCCGATGCGCTTCGCGCCCAGACCGGCCAGTTCACCTCCGATCACACCGGATATGCACGATCACGGGACTACGCCGACGCGCTGGTCGCGAATCGCTTCGACGTCTCCGTGCCCACGCTGCGCGACGCCCAGATCCTGGAGTTGTCGCTGACAAATGACGGCACCTGGCACGTAAGCGACGGGCGCGCCCGCATCAAGGTGCGGTTGCACGACGGGGAGGTGTACCTCTACACGCGCACGACCAACATCTCGATCGGTCCTGGTGAGGGACGGCGGCTGGTCAACGACCAGTTCGGACCGGACGCGAGCAAGCAAGGCGACCATCGGGCGCTTCTGGAGGGGGATGGCCGCGTCATCGCAGGGGACGGTCCGGTCGGGCGGCAGCGCGGCGGTGATGTCCTGGTTTCGGGCGGCGGCGGCACGGCGCCCTGGAATGCGAAGTTCGCCGCGACCGACCTCCACGGCAACGTCGATCTCGTCGCCCGCGACACCGGAAAGCCGCCGGGCGTGGTCGACACCGTCGTGGAGCGATACAAGGAGATCCAGCGCAAGCTGGACGACCCGGACACGGCTCCGGAAGAGCGGGTGAAGCTGGAGAACGAGCAGCGCGACCTGCGCGCGTTCGGCGACGGCATGTTCAAGCGGAACATGGGGCCCGGCGAGGCGTTCGACAATCCGCGCGTCAACCGGCGCGTCGACGAGATCAGCACCGTGTTGCCGTCCGAGGTGGTGGATCCCGCGGTCAAGAACAAGGTGTGGGTCGAGTTCGCGAGCGGAGCCGGTCGCGAGGTCAGGAACGGGAGACGCGGGACGTTCTACGATCAGGTGGTCGTGTCGCACGGGCCGGACCGAGCCAGGAAGGGATCGACCGATCCCCGGAGCCCGGACTTCGGAACCCCGGGCGTGCAGACGGTCATCGCGGACATCGTGTGGCGCCCGGTCATCGTCGAGGGCGATATCGTGGCGCTGGAGAGCTTCGAGCACCCCGGGGTGTGCACCTTGACCGGCATCGCCATGTGGAGCCCGACCTTGATCCCGCGCGTCGCCGAGCCGTACCGGGCCCGCTACGAGAAGGCGCTGCGCGAACAGGCAAAGAGCGAGTCCATCCGCACGCGGTCGCCCGAGTCCGTCGGCGTCCCGGGCTCCATCCACATGGCCGGGCGCGACATCCCGCGCGCCAACGCCGAGCTGGCCGAGAACGCGCACGCGGTCAAGTATCCGTTGACCCGCGCCCACATGACGCCGGGGCGGATGGGTCGAATCGCCGAGGTCGAAGGCGGGCTCGACGCGTTGCGGATGGCCGAAGATCTGCTGGTGCTCGAGTCTTCCGGCAGGGTCAAGGGGATGTCCGAGTGGATGGCCTCGAAGGCCGATCTGAGCGCCGCCGAGTTCGTCCGCGCGGCCGGGAAGCTCGCGACCGCGCGCAACACCGCCGCCACGCGACCGACGGCGAGGATCACCGTGGCCCTCGACGGCAAGATCGCGATCGAATGAGGAAGGCAGGATGACAGCTGCTTCTGGAAGTCAGCCGGGGCTCCTGGACGAGGTCCGGGCGTTCCTGGCCCGCGAGTGGCCCTCGGCCACGTTCGACGATGGCTACTACGTCGTGCGCATGAGCGCGCCGGTGGCAAGGAGCTACTGGGCTCCCGGGGACCGCAACCGGGGGCAGCTGCCGCCGCGCAGGGCGCTCTTCGACCTCGTGTTCTCCGGCTCGGCGCGGCTGTGGCTGCTCACCCTCAACCACGATCCTCGTCCTCATGTCTCCGGGGCCGACCGGATCGACTGCCGTACCCTGTGGGCGACGCCGGATGAGCATCAGCCGCGCGAGCACTCCGTCTGTGCCGTCGAGGCCGCGACCGCTGCCTTCGATGCGGACGCCATCATCGAGATGGCTGCACGGGGCGGGGCCGACGGCGCGACCTTCATCGATCCGCAGCGCGGGATCGGCTTCCAGCCCGGCGACAGCAACTACCCGGCCCGGCTGTTCGCCTCCTCGCCGGCCGACCTCGACCGGGTGATCGCCAGCGCCCCGGCCGGGGACTGGTTCTGACCCGGACTACAGGGTCAGCTCCCAGGTCTGGCCGATCTGGCCGGGCGGGAACAGATCGTCGGCCGCCTCCTCGACCAGCTCGAAGCCGTGGGCCTGATAGATGTGGCGGGCGGCATGCAGCCCGCTCATGGTCCACAGCATGATGGTGCGGTAGCCGGCCTGCCGGGCGAAGCGCACGCATTCATCGACGAGGCCGGCGCCGACGCCGAGGCCGCGTGCGCGTGGGTCGACCAGCAACACCCGGAGCTTGGCCACGCGCTTGCTCTTCGCCCCAGCATGATCGAGCCGACTCGCTCGCCGTCGAGCTCGGCGATCCAGCAGCGCTCGCGCTGCGGATCGTTCCTGGCCAGGAAGTCGGCCGCGACCTGCGCCACCAGCGCCCTCGAAGCGCTCGGGCATGCCGTACTCGGCCGCGTACAGGGCGCCGTGGCGCTCGACGATCCAGCCGAGATCGCCGTGGCGGTGCTGGCGGATGACGTAGCCGGCGCCGCGCGCCGCCGACGGCACCAGCGCGCGCTCGATCGCCTCCATGGCGCCCACCATGCGGCTCTTGTCGCTCGCCGTGCAGCGGCCCAGCAGCGCGGCGATCTGGTCGCGCGAGCGCTTGTCGAGCGAGGTGAACGCGCGCTGGCCGCGCCGGGTGAGGCGCAGCTGGACCTGCCGCCGGTCGCTCGCCGACGCCTGCCGCGCGAGCCAGCCGCGCTGCCCGAAGCGGCGCAGGATGCGGCTGAGGTAACCCGGGTCGATGCGGAGCTGCTTGCCGAGATCGGCGGCCGTGCTGTGGTCGTGGTGGAACAGCTCGTACATCACGCGCGCCTCGGTCAGAGACAGCGGGCTGTCGAGCAAGCCCTGGTCGAGGATGCCGAGCTCGACGGTGTAGAAGCGATTGAAGCGGCGCACCGCGTCGATCTGGTGCGCCGTGACCGGTTCCCCGTTCCCCGCGTTGCCCATGGCGATTGCCATGGTCAACGGAATCGTTGACTCTGTCAATGGTAGCCCCAGCCGGCGGCTCAGAGCCGCGGGGGCGGGAGCGGTCCGACCACGTCGGCGACGACCTGGCCGACCGCCAGCAGCGCCTCGTCGCGCCAGCGCCGCCCGATCAGCTGGGCTGCGATCGGCAGGCCGGCCGGATCCGGGCCGATCGGGACCACCAGGGCCGGGTTGCCGGTATAGGTGGCCAGGATCGAGAAGTGATCGATCACCTGCGACGACACTGTCTGGCCGTCCACCTGGATCGGCTCGCCCAGCGGCCGATGGAGGAACGCCGCCGAGGGCGCGGCCGGACAGATCCACGCGTCGCGCTCGGACAGCAGCGCCTCCATCTCGCGGACCAGCTGGTCGCGTTCGCCCAGGGCGGCCACCAGGTCGGCCGGGCTGGGCGGGTTGTCGACGAGCGCAGAGGCGCCGGGCGGGGCCTGGCCGTGGGCCGCCAGCACGGCGATCGGGAAGCGGATCAGGCGGCGGAAGGCGGCCAGCAGCTCCTCGAAGTCGAACGGCAGCGACGCCTCCTCGACCCGCGCGCCGGCGGCGGCCAGGTCCTCGCCGAGGCTGCTCCAGCGAGCGGCGCACGTCGCTCGACACCGGGATGCCCGGGATGGTCGGGGCCAGCGCGACGCGCAGCTCGGCCGGATCGGCCAGCGGGATGGCGGCCACCGGCACCGGCGGCACGTCCGGATCGCCCGGGTGCGGTCCGGCCAGGAGGCGCAGGAGCAGACCGAGGTCGGCGACCGAGCGCGCCATCGGCCCGCACGCCATCAGGGTCCGGTCGACGCGCGGCAGGTCGACCGATCCGGCGAGCAGGCCGCTGGCCGGGATGCGGTGGACGGTCGGCTTGAGCCCGAGCACGCCGCAGAAGTGGGCCGGCATGCGGATCGATCCACTCAGGTCGGTGCCGACGTCGAGCGGGGTGAGGCGCGCGGCCAGTGCCGCCGCCGCGCCGCCGCTGGAGCCGCCCGCGGCCCGCGCCGGGTCGTATGGGTTGAGCGGGCGCCCGAACAGATCGCCGTCGGACTCCACGTTCATCGCCATGTTGGTCTTGCCGAGCAGGATGGCGCCGGCGGCGCGCAGTCGCTCGGCCACCGGCCCGTCGGCGACGGGGACGTGATGCGCCAGGGCCTTGAGGCCGGCGGTGGTGCGCACTCCGGCCGTCGCGTGCATGTCCTTGAGCGTGAACGGCACGCCGTGCAGCTCACCCCAGGACTCGCCGCGCTCCTGCGCGCTGTCGGCGGCGCGCGCCCGGGTCAGCGCGCGTTCGGCGTCCAGCGTGACGACCGCGTTGAGGTGGGCCAGGCGGTCGATTCGGGCCAGGTGGGCCTGGGTGACCTCGCGGGCCGACGCGCCGCCCGAGCGGATGGTTCGGGCCAGCTCGATCGCGGTCAGCGAGGTGAGCTCCATCGAACGATAGAGCTACCTCGAAAGCTGGTGCCACGCCACGCGGCGCGCGCGGCGACCGCGGCCGCGCGGTCACTCGCCCAGGTCGAACGCGTCCTTCTGGTTGGAGCGGATGCGGCCCTTGGTCCTGCGCTCCGACTCGGCCCCGGCGGCGTCGCCGGCGGCTCCGGCGGCTCCGGCGGCTCCGGTGACGGGCCCGGCCGCGGTGGAGGCCTGGGGCGGAGCCGCGGCCGGATCGGCGGCCGGCGGCTGGGCGAAGCCGCCCTCCGCCGCTTCGAGCGCCTCCTCCTGTCGCTCGAAGGAGCGATCGAGATCCGCGGTCTCGGTGGGCGCGGCGGTGGCGGCGCGGGCGTCGTGCCGGCGCCTGGCGAGCACGCCGGCCTTGTCCCGGACCAGCTTGCGGGCGTCGTCGGCGCGGCCGGAGCGGGCCAGGTCGTTGGCCTCCTCGAGCGCCGCGGCGGTGTCGCTGCTCGACAGGCGGGCCGAGACCAGGCCGTCGAGCGGCGCCACCTGAGAGCTGTCGTCGGTCAGACGGGCGAACAGGGCACCGTCGCTGGCGCCTGCCTTGCCGCTGTCGGTGAGATCGTCGTAGCGCAGGCGCACGGCGGCGACCGGGCGCTGGCCCGCGGACCCGCGCGGCACGCGCACGCGGACCAGCAGGGTCTTGCGGTCGGTGGCGGAGAAGGCGCCGAGCGGCACCACCAGCTGGCTGCCGCTGTTGCTCGAGCTGCGGTCGTAGACCTGCTCGGCGAACACGCCGGGCGAGAGATCGACGGTCAGCTCGGCGCGGTTGGCCACCGTGCTGGCCAGCGACTCCATCTCCTGGTCGAAGATGCTGGGCAGCCCGCTGGGCGTCTCGACGAAGAAGTGGCGGCCGTTCGACTCGCGCGCCAGCGCCGCCATGATGCGCTCGTTGTAGTCAACGTCCACGCCGATGGTGGTGATCGACGCGCCCATGCGGCGGCAATCCTCGGCCTGGCGGCGGAAGCCGTCCACGTCGCGCACGCCGGCGGTGGCCTCACCGTCGGACAGGAGCAGGATGCGGCCGACCATGCCGGCGCGCTGGCCGAGCAGGCGCATGCCGGTGTCGACGCCGCAGGAGATGCAGGTGTCGCCCGCGGCGCGCACGCGGTCGATGCGGGCGAGCAGGCGGGGGCGCGAGGCCGCGTCCACCACGGTCGGGGAGACCAGGCACATCGGCGGCGGTGTTGTAGGTGATCACGCTGACCACGTCGCCGTCGCGCAGCCGCTGCACCGCCGAGCGCGCGGCGGCGACCGCGTTGGTCAGGCGCTTGCCCTTCATCGACCCGGAGCGGTCCATGACGATGGCGAGGTTGAGAGGAGCCGAGACCGGCGGCCGGCGGTTGGGGGCCGGGTGCACGTCGACGAACATGTAGGTCTGGCTGTCGGTGGCGCTGGGCAGGACGGCGTGGCCGAGGCGGGCCTCCATCTGCAGCGTGCCGTCGGCGTTGAAGCGCGACCGATCGTCTGCCGGCCTGGTGGGGCGGGCCGGCTCGACCCGGGTGGCGGGCCCGGCGGGGGCCCGGGCGCCGGCGGCCAGCGGCTCGCTCCCGCTGGCGCTGTCCACCGCGGTCCAGACCAGGGCGCCGCTGGCGGCCATTCCGCTGGCGCTCAGGAGCAAGAGAGTCGTCCACTTCATGATCGCGCCTCCTCGGGCCCCTCGGGGCACAACGCAGGTTCGACCGCCTTGAACGGACCAGCCGGCGAGGCGGTCTCCCCGGCTTGCAGCCCGGCGGCGCGCAGCAGCGAATCCGGGGGAATGGCGCCGATGAACGCCAGGACCGCGTCGCAGGGCAGAGACGTCGGTCCCCCAGGCGCGGACAGGACCGCGCGGCCCGGCTCCAGCGCCCGCAGCTCGCTGCGCCACAGGATGCGGAGCGCGCCGGCCGCCTCGCGGCGGCGGAGCTCGGCGATGTTGCGCGCCTTGCCGCGATTGAAGTCGCCGCCGCGATAGGAAACGGTCACCTCGGTGCCTGGCTGGCGCGACAGGGCCAGGGCGGCCTCCATGGCCACGTCGCCCAGGCCGACGACGAGCACGCGCTGGCCGGCGAAGCTGCGCGCGTCGGCCAGGCTGTAGTGCACCCGATCGGCCCACGCCGGCGGCACCTCGATCGGCAGCGGCCGCGGCGTGCCGCGCCGGCCCACGGCCAGCAGCACGCTGGCGGCGCGATGGGTGGTGCGCTCCTCGCCGTCGCTCGAGACCGCGGCGATCGCGAACCAGCCGGCCGCGCGCTCGATCGCCGTCACGCGCACGCCCTCGCGGATGGCGGGGCGCTCGCGCCGGACTGTCTGCAGCCAGCGCGCCAGCAGCTCCTCCTTGCTCGTCTCGGCCAGCCAGAGCCGGCCCAGGGTCGGCAGGTCCGGATCGAGGACCAGCTTGCCGCGCGGAAAGCTGCGGATGCTTCCAGCCACGCTGCCCTGCTCGAGGACGAGGTAGCGCAGCCCGAGCGCCTGGGCCTCGAGCGCGGCGCTCAGCCCGGCCGGGCCGGCGCCGACGACGAGGAGGTCCAGCAGCATCGCCGTCGAGGCGCGTGCGCGCGCGGCGGCCGGCGGCGATGGTGCGCACCGCGTGGGCGCCCTGGTTGATCGCGTTGCGGATGAGCGGCAGGCCGGTCACGTCGCCGGCCAGGAACAGGCCGGGCACCTCGCGCGACTCGAGCGAGTCGCCCAGCGCTGTCGCGCTCGCGGGCGCCGCCGCGGCGTCGACCATGACCAGCGAAGCCGTTGGGGCAGCGCTGCTCGCACAGAGTGAGACCGCAGCAGTCGGCCGGCCGGGCCACCTCGGCGACGTAGCGCCGGATCTCGAGCACGTCGTACGGGCAGGCGTCGACGCAGGCGTAGCAGCCCAGGCAGGTGGCGGCGTCGATGACCGGCAGGCGCGCCACCTCGGGCGGGCGCAGCGACGCGATCGGCGACCCATGGGCGGATGCGGCGGCGCGCGCCGATGCGGCGGCGCGGCGACGGTGGACGACGCGGGCGGCCGCCCAGGCCAGGGCGGCGACGGCGGCGGCGAGCGCGATCCACAGCCACGGCTGGAGCGGGGCGGCGGGTCGCGCCGGGGCCAGCGGCGCCAGCGGCCGCGACCTCGCGCGCCGCCTCCCACGCGGCGCTGCGGGCCGCGGCGGCGCCGACCTCGCGGCCGGCCGGGCGATGCTCGTCGAAGCAGACAGTGGGGCGCGCGGCGCCCAGCGCGTCCTGGCCGGCGATCAGGCACGCGGCGATCGCGTCGCGCGGCGAGGTCGGGTCGTGGCAGCGCGCGCAGGCGCGGGCGGCGATGATCGGGACGGTCGCCTCGCGCTTCGGCCGGTACAGCGCGGCCGCGGCCACGCGGGCGCTCGCCGCCGGGGCCGTAGCGCAGCGCGCCGCCGCCTGCCGCGAACATGACGCCGGCGTTGTCGCCGTGGCCGCTGTGGCAGTCGGCGCAGGAGAGCAGGCCGCGGCTGGCCAGCTGCTGGTGCGGCGTTCGCGTCGAGCGATGCTCGCCGTGGCAGCCGGTGCAGGCGGCGGCGACCGGTGCGCCTTCCTGGTGGCAGGCGGCGCAGGTCAGGCCGGCGCGGCGGTGGGGCAGAGGGAGCGGCCCGGGCGCGCCGCGCAGCGCGTCGCCGGTCGACAGCGCGATCGCGGCCACCGCGGCGACGACGGCGGCGGCCGCCGCGGCCAGGCCGACGCCGCGAAAGCGCGTCGTGTCGCTGGTGGCCAGGGCGCGCGGGGCCTGCCTTCGCCGGAGGTGCGGGATCATGAGAGGAGCGCGACCGCCGCGTGCAGGAGGAGGAGCGCGAGCACCGCGGCGCCGGCCACGATGTGCAGCGGCAACCACGCGCGCAGGGCGGCGGTCAGGATGCGGCGGCTCTGCAGCGCGCGCAGCTCGACCGCGGTGCGCAGGATCGGCTGCACGACCGTCGAGGCGGCGCGGCCGGCCAGCGCGTCGTCGATGCGGCGCTGGATGCGCGCCTCCTCGCCGGCCAGGCTGCGCCCGGACAGGGCGAGCGCGAGCCCGCCCAGCGGCGCGCGGGCGTAGGGCAGGACGATGTGCGCGGCGGCGGCCTTGACCGCCTCGCCGGTGCCGCTGATCTCGCGGTAGAGGCGCGCGGCCAGCGCGTCGCGCTCGGCCGGCAGGTCCTCGGGCAGCGCGCCGCGCCGCTCGAGCCGGGTGAGGCGGCGGGGCAGCGCGCGGTAGGCGATCGCACCGGCGACGCCGAGCAGGCTGGTCAGCGCGAGCGCGAGCATGAGCGCACCGCCCGGCGAGGCCGGCAGCCGCGCCCCGGCGTGGGCCAGCGCGCACGCAGGCGCGAGCGCGCCGAGGACCATGTGAGCTGCGAGGTGCGGCCGCACCCGCGACCGCGGCGTTCGATCGGTCCCCAGCGCCGCCCGCGCCCCGGCCGGCCGCCGCCTCATCGCGCGCCGCACCAGCCGCTTCGGCCCAGCGTAGGAGGCGAGCGCCGCGATGAGCAGCGCCGCCGAGCACCCCCATCGCCAGCCCCGGCCCCCGTCCGGCCTCCCATCCTCCACTGCGCTGCAGCGCCCACCCCAGCGCCCCGACCATCATCGATACCGCCGCCGCCGCAGCCAGCGCCGCGTCCCCCGATCGCCCTCGATCGCGATCCCGTCCCAGACCCCGATGCTGTCCCGGTCCCCGACTCCGTCCCCATCCCGTCCCCGTCTCCACCACCCGCAGCCCGAGCACCCCCGCCACCTCGGCAATGTCCCTCGCCGGATCGATCCTCGTGATCGCCTCCGTCGGACACCCCTCGATGCACGCCGGCGCCTCGTAGCCCCGGCACAGGTCGCACTTGACCGCGACGTCGATCGACAGAGCCGGCGACAGACCCGCGCAGACCCGGCGCCGGCGCGCGGGGCCATCTGGATGTTCTCCCACGGGCACGCCTTGGCGCAGTTGCCGCAGCCGGTGCACAGCTCGGGGCGGATGAACACCTCGCCTTCCGGATCGCGCCCGATCGCGCCGGTCGGACAGTCAATCATGCACGCCGCGTGGCGGCAGTGCTGGCAGGTGTTGGGCAGGAGCAGGCTGGCCGGCCCGGCCGCGCCGGCGTCCAGCCGGGTCACCACCTTGTCGCCGCGCCTCACCAGGCGGCTGACGCCGTGCACCTCGGCGCAGCTCCACGCGCAGTGACCGCAGCGCACGCAGCTGTCCTGATCGATGACGAGCAGCGAGCGCGCCACCTGCATGCGGTACAGGTCGCGAAACACGTGCTGGGTCGAGCGCGCGGCCGCCGCGGCGACCAGCTCGCCCTGATCGGCGCGCTGCCGGTGGGCGATGCGGCGCAGGCGCGGGATGAGCCCCGGGTTGCGATCGCTGACCGTGCGCAGGACGTCGGCCGCGACCGACGCGCACCAGCTGTCGCCGGCCGCGACCGCGGCCGCGCCGCGCGGCGCGCCGGCCAGCGCCTCCTCGTCGCCGAACAGGTCGCCGCGGCCGAGGTAGGCGACCACCGACGCGCGGCCGTCTTCCTCGCTCTGGATCTGCACCAGCCCGTCCACCAGGACGAAGCAGCGGTCCGCGCGATCGCCCGGCTCGAACAGGCGCGCGCCGCGCTCGAAGCGCTCCATGCGAGCGCCGTCGAGCAGGATCTCGCGATCGTCGTCGCCGAGATCGCGGCCCAGCGCGCTGGCCGCGAGCAGGTCGCGCACCGCGGCCCGCTCGAGGTATCGCCACTCGCGATCGAGATCGCGCGCGCCGCCGCTCGCGCCCGGCCAGACGCCGGAACAGCGCGATCGGGATCTCCACGACGCGGGCCGGGTCGACAGCGCAGGCGGTGGCGCGACGGCGCAGCCCGGCCAGCAGCGCCTCCTCGCCGAACGAGTCGCCGGCCCGCACCAGCCGCAGCACGCTGTCCGCCTCGTCGCCGCGCCGCACCGCGCGCAGCGCGACCGAGCCGGCCGCGACGAGGAAGAACGTGTCGCTGTCGTCCCCCTCGCGGTAGGCAGTCGCGGCCGGGGCGAGCTCGATGGTGCGCGACGCGGTCGCCAGGAGCTCGCGCGCGCCCGCGTCCATGTGGCGCAGGAGCGGGCTGTCCCACAGCGCGGTCGGCCACGCGGCGGTCATGGTGCGCGCCCGGCCGGCGCGCCGCCGGGACCGACGGTGGCGCGGACGGTGGCGATCTCGACCACGTCGAGCCGCTCGAGCGCGCCGGCGTCGATGAGCGGACCGCTCGGGCGCAGGCCGCGCCGGTGCTGGCGCTCCTCGTAGTCGATGAACGCGCGCAGGAGGAACGGCGGGAAGGCGCGGAACAGCAGGCGCGCCTCGACGGTGAACGGTCCGGCGCCGCGCGCGACGTCGAGCTCGTAGACGTAGCGGATCGGCTGACCGGGCGGCACCGAGCGCGTGTCGATGATCGCGTCCGGCCCCTTGACCAGCCCGCGATCGGCGTCGAGCGCGCCGATCGGGAAGTAGGTCTCGAGGAAGGCGTCGAGGCCGCGCAGGTTGGAGCGGCACGCGCCGGTGTCCGGGTCGTAGTCGCCGTCGGCGTAGCGGGCGGCGCGGCGGCTCTCCTGGCCGGGCGCCGGCTGGCAGCGGCCGCTGCGCGTCGATGGTGCCGATGCAGCGCACGCAGCGCAGGAAGCCGTTCTGGAAGTTGATCAGGCCGCGGCCGCGGAATCGGGTCCCGCCCAGCGCCGGCGGCGGATCCCACTGCGGCGCGTCCGGTCCGTCGGCGATGTCGGCGCCGAACAGGCCGATCGGCCGGCCCAGCCCGTCGGTGACGTCGCCGGTGCTGTTGACGCGGAGGAAGGTCTTGTCGCGCAGGTCCTCGTCGCCGCGGTCGACCCGGCCGACCTCGTAGACCACGCGGCCGCGCGCTGTCGCGCACGGTCAGGTGGATCCAGAACTCGCGCTCCTGGCTGAAGCCGGCCGGGACGCGGTGGCCGGCGCCGACGTTCTCGACCACCACCGGGATCTCGAGCCGTCCCGCCGCTCAGGTCCGGTCGATCGAGGGCGAGGCGAAACGTGCGCGCGAGCAGGAGGTCGCGGCGCTGGCGCGCGCCCAGCGGGATGCCGGCCACGTCGAGGGTCGGGTCGTCGAGCGCGGCGCGATCGAAGCCGGGCGCGAGCGGGAGGTCGACGCCGGAGAAGTAGTGCGCGGTGACGCGCGACGCCGCGGAGCCGGCCGACGAGCGACCGCGCGCGTAGCTGCCGGGCGGGCGCGGCTCGAACGCGGTGCCGGGCGGACATGCGCGGCTCGGCCGCCGTGGCGCGCGCCGTCGTCGGTGCCGGCGCGTCCGGCGACGGCACGCACACGCCGGGGTAGAGGCTCATGTGGCAGTCCTGGCAGGTCGCGGGCGCGCGGCCGGCGCGGCGCTCGTCGTCGGCCCACGCCGCCCACTCGCTGTAGGCGTTGCGCAGTCGCTTGAAGTGCTCGCCGCCGCGCGGGCCGGCCAGCGCGTCGGTGCCGAACAGGCGCACGTCGTGGCACGCGCCGCAGAACTCGCTCGACGCGAGGTAGCGGCGCGCGTCTGCACCCGGGATGGCGTGGCTGTCGCCGCGCACCATGCGCCGCGCCCGGTCGGGCCAGCAGCGCGGACGGGTCGAGGAAGTAGCCGCTGTTGGCGATGCCGGGCAGGCCGCGGCCGTCCTCCGGGCGCATCGAGAAGCGCCGGCCGGTGTCGGGCGAGATCCACGACGGATTGCCCTCGTAGAGGCCGACCGCCTGGTTGCCGGGATGCGCGGGGCCGATGGCCTGGTGGCAGGCGGCGCAGCTGATGCCCTCCATCGACGACGCGGGCAGGAGGTCGCGCAGCGGCCGGCGGGTCGACGAGTCGGCCGCGCGGCCGTTCCAGGCCGGCATCGACGCGCCCAGGTTCTTGCCCGGGGCGTGGCAGTTGACGCACCAGAGCTCGCCGCCGGAGCCGGTCACCGGCAGACCGGTGACGCGGCTGCGACACGCGCCGTCCCCGGCCGCGCGCAGGATGCCGGCCCCGCCCGGGCAGTCGCGGTCGCGTCCCGACCTGCTCCTGGATGAGCATCTCGAGCGACGCGAACAGCGGGCTGTCTGCCGCGTGGGCCATGACCGATCGGCGCCACTCGGCCGCCTGGCGCGGATGGCAGGACGCGCAGTCGGCCAGCTCGCGCGCCTGGGTCAGGGGCTGTCGCGGGCCGGCGCGGGTGGAGGAGGCGGTGGCGGGATCGATGGAGCGGGCGATGAGCCAGGCGGCGGGGAGAGCGAGCGAGGAGGAGGGCGACGGGAGAGAGGGAACGGAGGCGGAGGAGTGTGGGGGAGGGGGATGGGGACGGGGAGGGGGACGGGGACGGGGATGGGCCGTGCGGGTGCTCGTGCTCGTGCTCGGACTCGGTACTCGGACTCGTGCGGTCGTGCTCGTGCGCGTACTCGTGCGCGTACTCGTGCGAGTGCGCGGGCTCGGGGATGGGATCGCACTCGCTGTCGCGCTGGGCTGTGTCGCGGTGCGGGGGAGGAGGGAGCGGAGCTGCGAGGCCAGGGCTGCGGCGGAAGATGGGCGGCGGGCGGGATCGGGATCGAGCAGGCGCAGACAAACCGCTTGCAGGCCGGGCGGCAGGCGACGCGGCGATCGACTGATCGATGGGCGGCGCGCCGCGCTGCAGCTGATCGTCGAGGCCGCGGCGCAGACCGCGGCCGGCGAACGGGTGCGCGCCGGACAGCATGCGATAGAGGAGAAGGCCGATCGCGTAGCGGTTGCTCGCGCTGTCGGGGGGCCGGCCGTCCGCCTGCTCCGGCGCCAGCCAGCGCCCGCCGGCACGCGCCGCGGCGATGCCGCCCGCGCCGGGCGTGCCGAGCAGCGCGGCGACCAGCGCGTCGGCGCGGATCTCCAGGGCGTCGCCGCGCACCGCCACGCTGTCCGGATCGATCGGGCCGGGGAACAGCGACGCCTGCTCGCACGCGGCCGCGGCCGCGGCCAGGCTGGCGGCGAGAGAGCATGCCACGCGCGCCGTCGACCGGGCCCGGCTGCTGCTCGAGCCACGCGGCCAGGGTCGGGGCCGGGGCCAGGCGGGCCAGCCACACGCCGGCGTCATCCTGGCCGGCCGCGACGAAGCCGCCGACCCGGTGTCGGCCGAGCTCGACCAGACGACCGGCGGGCCGCGCGACGGCGGCCGGCAGCCGCCACAGCTCACCGGCGGCGCCGTCCACATCGGTGGCGAAGCGAGCCGCTTGCCCGGCGGGCGGCAGCTCCGCACCCGGCACGAAGCCGCGCGACTCCGGCGAACCGGGGGCCAGCATCAGAACCGGGCCCCGGCGTCGTCCGGTCCCGGCGTCGTCGGGCCCGGCGTCGCCGAGCCCGCCCGCGTCGATCGCTTCGGTCGCCGCCGGCCGCGCCTCGACCCGGCTCGAGCGCACCGCGTAGGTGACCAGACCGGTCACCAGAGACAGCCCGAGCGCGATCGCCACGCCGATGCGCGCCGGGACCTCGCGCGGGCGACCCGCGCGCTCCAGCAGCGCGATGGTGTCGAGCCGCGCGGCGCCGACCGGCGCGGCCCCGACCGCGGACACGCCGTGCGCGACCGGCGCGGCGCCGAGAACCGACGCGCGCGGCGCGGCCATCGCGATCGCAGAGGAGCTCGCCGACGCCGCCGGCATCGCCGCCGACACCGACACGGCGGTCGAGCTGCCGGCCGCGTCGCCGGCACTCACGAACGGGTCGAGCGCTGCGGTCACCTCGGCCGCCGAGGCAGGTCGATCGCCGGGCGCCTTCTCCAGCATGGCGAAGAGGATCCGCTCGACGCCGCGCGGCAGCTGCGCCCGCACCTCGTCCGGCAAGCGGCGGCGGCTCGGCGGTGCACTGTAGATTCAGCAGCTCGCGCGGCGAGTCGGAGTGAAAGGGGGGCCCGCCGGCCAGCGCCTCGTACAGGATCAAGCCCAGGCAGTAGATGTCGGAGCGGCGGTCAACGTCGGCGGCGTCAATCTGCTCCGGGCTCATGTACTGCAGGGTCCCGACGCTGTGGGTCGTGCCCTTGCGGATCGCCTGCAGGACCTTGGCGATGCCGAAGTCCATCACCTTGACCCGCCCGGAGCCGCCGACCAGCATGAGATTTTCCGGCTTGAGGTCGCGGTGGATGATGGGCGGCTCCTGGCCGTGCGCCGCCCCCAGCGCCGCCGCGGTCTGCGCGGCGATCGAGACCGCCTCGGGCCAGGCCAGCCGCCCGGCCGCGGTCAGCCGCTCGCCGCATGGTCTGCCCCTCGAGGAACTCGAGCGCCATGACCAGCTCTCCATCCACCTCCGTGCAGGCCAGGCTGCGCACGATGTTCGGATGATCGAGATGCGCCAGGATGGTCATTTCGTTGAGGAACATCTGGCGTCCGGCCTCGGAGCGGCCCAGCTCCGGGCGCAGCACCTTGAGCGCCACCCGGCGCCGGGACAGCCGCTCCTCGGCCTCGTACACCTTGCCCATGCCGCCCTCGCCGATCAGGCGGCGGACGAAGTACTCGCCGATCCGGTCCATGGGGCGGATCGGACGCACGAGCCGCTCCCCGCGGTCTCGACCAATCGTCAGGAGTAAGACCCGGGATCCGCTGTGCTTTGGCTTCGGGCTCCGACCGGGGCCTGTGGCGGATTCATCCGCACGTCCGTGAAGTGTTGTACGATCGGAGCAACTTCAGGAGAGATCATGGCCACCGGATCGCGGCTCTACGTTGGAAACCTCGCCCACAGCACCAGTGAGAGCGCGCTCCGCGCCGCTTTCGAGCAGGACGGACGCAAGGTGGTCGAGGTGAAGATCATCACCGACCGCGACACCGGGCAACCGCGCGGCTTCGGCTTCGTCGAGATGGGCAGCCCGGCTGACGCCGAGGGTGCCATCGGCGCGCTCGACGGCAAGCAGCTCGATGGTCGCACCATCAAGGTGAACATCGCGCAGGAGCGCACCGGCGGTGGCGGCGGAGGAGGTGGCGGCGGCTTCCGCGGCGGCGGCGGTGGAGGCCGCGGTGGCGGCGGCCGCGGCGGCGGTGGCCGCGGCGGCCGCGATCGCTACTGAGGGCGAGCCGGCGGGCGGCGATCGGGCCGCTCGAGCACGTGCAGCAGGAAGGCGTAGTCACGGGCGGTCTCGCGGTACTTCTCGTACCGCCCCGACTTGCCGCTGTGTCCGGCTGCCATGTTGACGTGCAGCAGTAGAAGGTTGCGATCCGTCCGCGTGGCGCGCAGCCGCGCCACCCATTTGGCCGCCTCCCAGTACTGCACCTGGCTGTCGTGCAGCCCGGTCGTCACCAGCATCGACGGGTACGCCTGCGCCCGCACGTTGTCGTACGGCGAGTACGACAGCATGTAGTCGTAGTACTCCTTCGTCTTCGGGTCGCCCCACTCGTCGAACTCGTTCGAGGTGAGCGGGATGGAGTCATCCAGCATCGTGCTCACAACGTCGACGAACGGCACGTAAGCGATGACGCCGCGGTACAGGTCGGGCCGCATGTTCACCACCGCGCCCATGAGCAGCCCGCCGGCGCTGCCGCCCACCGCGAACACCTTGCCGCGCGCGGCGTACTTCTGCGCCAGCAGGAACTCGGTGGCGTCGATGAAGTCGGTGAACGTGTTCTTCTTGGTCAGCAGCTTGCCGGCCTCGTACCAGCGCCGGCCCATCTCCTGGCCGCCGCGCACGTGCAGCCATGGCGTACACGAAGCCGCGGTCGAGCAGGCTGAGGCGGTCGGTCGAGAACGTCGGATCCACCGACGAGCCGTACGAGCCGTAGCCATAGACGAGGAGCGGCGCGCTGCCGTCGCGGGCGCAGGCCCTTGCGGTAGACGAGCGACACCGGGACCTTGGTCCCGTCGCGCGCGGTCGCCTGCACGTACTCGGTGACGTAGTGCGACGGGTCGAAGTCGCCCAGCACCGGCGTGCGCTTGAGCAGCGTGCGCTTGCCGGTGGCGACGTCCAGCTCGTAGGTCGAGCTCGGCGTGGTGAGTGACGTGTACACGTAGCGCAGCCGGCCGCTGTCCGCCTCCGGCGTGTCAACCGGGATCATGGTGTAGGCCGGCTCGTCGCCGTCCACCATGAATGGCACGCCGCGCGCGGGCAGGATGCGCACGACGCGCAGGCCGTTGGACCGCTCGCCCACTGCGGTGAAGGTCTTGTACAGCGCGAAGTTCTCGACCAGGGCGTCCTCGCGGTGCGGCACCAGGTCGCGCCAGGCCGAGCGATCGGAGTGGCGCTTCTCCGGCACCTCCATGAGGCGGAAGTTCTTCGCCTGCCAGTTGGTGCGCACCACCCAGCGGTCGCCCAGGTGGTCGGCCTCGTACTCGTGGTCGTGCTCGCGCGCCAGGAAGACAAACGGCGCCGCCGCCGGACGCTTCGCGTCGATGACGCGCACCTCGCTGGTCAGCGTGCTCGACAGCAGGATGGCGATGTAGTCGCGCGACTTGGTCTTGTAGATGCTCGTGTAGTACGAGGTGTCGGCCTCCTCGTAGACGAGAGTGTCCTTGTCGACCGGCGCCCCCAGCTCGTGGCGGTACACGCGGTGAGTGCGCAGCGTGGTCGGGTCCTTGCCGACGTAGAACATGGTGCGGTCGTCGTCGGCCCACTCGACCATGCCGGCGAGGTTCTCGGCGCTGTCGGGCAGCACGGCGCCGGTCTCCAGGTCGCGCACGTGGAGGCGGAACTGGAAGCGGCCCATCGTGTCCTCGGTGAACGCGAGGTAGCGCCCGCTCTTGCTGACGCTGTAGCCGCCGGTGCGGTAGTAGGTCAGCCCCTTGGCCCGCTCGTTGCCGTCGATGAGCACCTGCTCCGGCCCGTCCATGGTCCCGCCCTTGTCGCGGCGGCGGCACACGATCGGGTACTGCTTGCCGGTCTCGAAGCGCGTGTAGTACCACCAGCCGCGATCCACCGTCGGCACGCTCGAGTCGTCCTGCTTGATGCGGGCGACCATCTCGTCGTAGAGCTGCTGCTGCAGCCGCCGGGTCGGGCCCAGCTCTGCCGCGGCGTAGTCGGTCTCCGCCTGCAGGTAGGCCAGGATCTCCTTCTTCGAGCGCGAGTCGTCGCGCAGCCAGTTGTACGGATCGGTGCGCGTGCCGTGCTCCGACCGATGCTCGTACGGGCGCACCTCGGCGACCGGGGCGCGCAGCTCGCCGGTGTCGCCGGCACGACCTTCGTTATAGGCCGGCACGTGACTGCCACCGCACGCGGCCGCGGCCGCGGAGAGAGAGAGAAGGAGGAGTCGCTCGCGCATGGGCGCGGATGCTACACCGCGCCCCACTCCGGGGGCAGACGTCTGGTACGGCGGCAATCATGGCGCAGCGCGACGGACCTCCAGCTCGCCGGTGATGGGGCGGTGGACCAGCTGCCACAGCACCCCGTCCGGGTCACGAAAGGAGGCCGCGTGGTCCGTGTTGGACCCGGCCTCCGCCAGCAGGAACTTGAGATAGTCGCGGTGGTCGGCGACCAGTCGCTTCAGCGCCGCGATGCCATCGTGATCTCCGACGAGCCGCATCCGATCGAGCCTACCTCGGCCGAGGGCCCGGCGGGATCGGCGCGCGGGCGACGGACGAGCGTCGCGGCGAGGGCGCCGAACTGTATGCGCGCACCCATGGATGATCGCGCGGAGCAATCCATGTTGGCCAAGTTGCTCGCGGCCGGTCGTGGCACCTGCGCCGCGTTCGGCCCGTCGGCCGGGATCGGACGAAAAATCGGCTCACCGAACTGAACCGCATTTACGTGCGGTGGCTCACGGTTCACCGGCCCTCGTCGGCTCGGGGCGGACCGATCCCCTCCCGGAGCGCTGGTCTGCTTCTTGCGGCCACCGACTCGCGGTGCGCTCTCCGGCACTCATCATCGCCTCGGCGATGCTCGTCGTCATCGCCGACGCGCTGCCGGGGCTCCTGCTCGGCAGTCTCGCCGGCGACGTGCGCGGCGATCTTGGACTGTCCACGACCGGGCTGGGGCTCGCGGCCGCCGTCTTCTGGTTCGCTGCCGCGATCGGCTCGGCCCCGGGCGGGCGCTTCGTCGATCGCTTCGGCCCCACGCGCGGCATCCACGTCGGCGGAGCGCTCGCCGCGCTGGGAGCGGCCGGCGTCGCGATCGCGGCATCGCCCGCGCTGCTCGTCATCTCGCTCGCCGTCGGCGGAGCCGCCAATGCGCTGGCCACGCCGGGCGTGAGCGCGCTCGCGAGCGGGGCGATCGCCAGGCACCGGCTGGGGCTGGCCTTCGGGCTGCAGCAGGCCGCTCCGCCCCTGGCCGCGCTGGTGGCCGGGCTCGCGCTTCCTGTCCTGGGCGGGACCATCGGCTGGCGCCCCGTCTTCGCGGCGGCGGCGGTCCTGGCCGCGGCCGCGGCGGCCTCGGCTCCGCGAGTGACGGTGGAGAAGGCGGCGCCGAAGCGATTGGGCGGCCCGCCGCGACGCGCGCTTTTGCTCATGGCCGCAGGGGCGCTGGGGGCGAACGCCGCCGCCGGAGCCGCGCTCACGTTCCTCGTCAGCTACGGCGTCGAGACCGGCCTGTCGGCCGGCGCGGCCGGAGCGATGTTCGCCGCGGCGAGCGGAGGCGCGGTCGCCGTGCGGCTGGGCCTCGGTGTGCTCGCCGATCACCGTCCGGACGCGGCCCCGCGGTGGATCGCGGCTCAGCTGGTCGCGTCCGCCGCGGGCCATGCGCTGCTCACCTCGTCGATCCCGGCGCTTGTCGCGCTCGGCGCGATCGTGGCCCTCGCGCTCGGCTGGGGGTGGGCGGGGCTGTTCCTGTTCGCCATCGTGCGCCAGAGCCGCGGTGAACCGGGCGCGGCAGTCGGCGTGGCCGCGGCGGGATTCTTCGGCGGAGCCGTCCTCGGTCCGCTTGGCGCCGGCGTGATCGCCGACCAGGCTTCGTTCCAGCTCCTGTGGTGGCTGTGCGCCGGCATCTCGCTGCTGGCGGCGGCCGCGATCCTGGCCGGCGCGCGCTCGCTGCGCGGCTGAACGGAGACCGCTGGGCGCGGTTCGGCTGGCACGTCGATCGCTACACCAGGGGGGAGGACGAAGCGAGGAGCACGTCATGAAGGCAGTCAGCAACGAGGACCGGGTCTGGCTCGTGACCGGCGCCAGCAGCGGCCTGGGTCGCGCCATCTGCAAGGAGGTGCTCGAGCGCGGCCACCGCCTCGCGGCCACCTCGCGCGATGTGGAGCGGCTGCGCCCGCTGCTGCAGATCGATCCGGAGCGCGTGCTCGCGCTCAGCCTCGATGTCACCGACGCCGACGCGGCACGCCGGGCGGTCGACGAGGCGGTCTCGCACTTCGGCCAGCTCGACGTGGTGGTCAACAACGCCGGATACGGCCATGTCGGCGCCGTCGAGGAGCTGTCCGACGAGGAGCTGCGCCAGCAGCTGGCGGTGAACCTGCTCGGCGTCATGAACGTCACGCGCGCCGCGTTGCCGCACATGCGCCGGCAGCGCTCCGGACACCTGGTGCAGATGTCGTCGCTCAACGGGGTCGAGGGTCTCGCCGGAGGTGCCACCTACGCGGCAAGCAAGTTCGCGATCGAGGGCTGGTCGGAGTCGCTGGCCGAGGAGGTCGCGCCCTTCGGCATCGACGTCACCATCGTCGAGCCGGGCCCGCACCGCACCGCCTTCCTCCACGAGGGAAACGTGAAGGTCGCGGCGGAGATGCCCGAGTATGCCGACAGCGTGGGCCAGGCTCGCCGGATGCTGCGCCAGATGGACGGCGCGCAGCCGGGCGATCCGGCGCGCGCCGCCAGCGCCATCATGCAGGCGGTCGAGGCCAGCGAGCCGCCGCTGCGGCTTCCGCTGGGCAAGATGGCGCTCGACCACATCCGGGCCAGGCTGCGCGCCCAGCTCGAGGAGCTCGAGGCCTGGGCCGCGATCGGCGCGACGACCGACTTCCCCGACCACGATGAGAAGACCGGCCGGCCCGCGGGCGGTGCGTCGTGATCGCGGCGCGGTGATGGCGATGATCAGCGGGGCAGGCGCGCGCGCAAGCGCCTGGCGCGGACGCGCTGGCGCGGGCTGGCCGAGCGCATCGCCTGCTCGAGGCGGGGCACGGCCGCCGCGCCCAGCTTCTTCCTGATGATCTTGGCCGCGTGACCGTGGGCCAGGTCGCTGGCCAGCGCCTCGACGACGTCGCCGATGAGGCGCTGATCGCGGCGGTAGGCCGGCTCGAGCACGAGCGCCTCGTCGTAGGCCTCCACCGACGGCCGCCACGCGTTGAGCTCCGCGTACAGGTTGCCGAGCGCGTAGTAGACCTCGGGCCGCCTGGGGCTGCGCGAGCGGATCTTCTCCAGCGCCCGCACGACGCTGCGGCGATCGCCGTCGGCGGCGCGGGCGCGCAGGCGCACGATGTCGGCCGGCTCCTCGGGCAGCGCGTCCGGGGCCGGCTGCGCAGCGCGGCCCGGCGCATCCTCGGTCGCTCCGGCCGGCTCCTGGGTCTCCGCCGGCGCGGGCGTCTCCGAGCTGACCTGTGCGCCCGCGGCCGGCGCGGCCGACCCGGCCGCCGGGGCCGCCGGCGGTGTCTGCGCCGGCGCGGACACGCCATCCGACACCGACGCGCGCTCCGAGTTGGCCGCTGCTCCGTCGCTCTCGCGGGTCAGCAGCCAGAACACGGCCGCGGCGGATCCGGTCGCGAGCACGAGCGCCGCGCCGACGGCGGCCAGCACGCGGCCGCTGCGCCCGGGCGCGCGCGCGTTCGACACCTGCGAGCCCTCGGCCTCCGGCGTCGCCTCGAGCGCCTCGAGGAACGATCCGGCGGTGGAGAAGCGCTGGGCGCGCGACTTGGCCAGCGCGCGCCGCACCACGTCCTCGAGCTCGGACGAGATGGTGACGCCGGGCGCCGCCGCCGACAGCGGCGGGATGGGCGCCTCGCGGTGCATGCGCATGACGTCGAACGGCGACTCCGCCTGGAACGGTTTGCGCCCGGCCATCAGCTCGAAGAGGATGATGCCGGTGGCGTAGAGGTCGGCGCGCTCGTCGACCTTCTCGCCGATCGTCTGCTCGGGGGCCATGTAGCCCGGCGTCCCGACCGCCAGCCCCGAGGTCACCGAGTTCTCGTCGCGCAGCTTGGCCAGGCCGAAGTCGAGGATGCGCACCTGCTCGCCGTGCCCCTCGACAGGCGAGATGACGATGTTCTCCGGCTTGACGTCGCGATGCACGATGCCCTGCCCGTGAGCGTGGGTCAGCCCGGCCAGGACCTGGCGCACCACGGCCACCGCCCGCGCCGGCCGCATGCGGACCTCTTCCTCGAGCACGTCGCGCAGGCTGTGGCCGCCGACGAAGTCCATCACGAGATACGGCGCGCCGTTCTCGACGCCGAAGTCGGTCACCGCCACACAGTTCGGGTGGGCCAGGCGGCTCATCGCCCGGGCCTCGACCTCGAAGCGGCGCATCCCGTCCTCGGAGGCGGAGTAGGACTCGTGGAGGAACTTGATCGCCACCTGGCGCTTCAAGCCCACTCGCTCGCCGCGGTACACAACGGCCATGGCTCCCTCTGCGATCCGCTCGGAAACCAGGTAGCGACCGTGCAGCACCGTCCCGAGGTGCGGGTCCGGGCCGACCATGCGACCCAGACTACCAGAGGGAGGTCGTCACGGTATACTGTTCCACCCGCTGATGGAGGACCGCCGACGGGGGATGCGGCACGATCCGGAGAAACGGCCCGGCCGAGGCATGGCTGCGCCGGACGCGCGGATCGGCAAGGTGCTCGAGGACCGCTACCGGCTCGTCGAGCGGCTGGCCGCCGGTGGCATGGGCGTCGTGTACCGGGCCGAGCGGCTGGGGCTGGCCCGCCAGGTCGCGGTCAAGTTCCTGCACCGAAGCTCCGCGTTCGTACCGGGTCATCGCGCTCGCTTCGAGCGCGAGGCGGCGGCCATGAGCCGGGTCACCCACCCGAACCTCGTGTCCATCATCGACTTCGGCTCCAGCGACGAGGTGCCGTACCTCGTGATGGACTATCACCCGGGCGTGTCGCTGCGCGGCGCGCTCAAGGCCGGCGCCATGGAGGGCCGGCGCGCTGTCTTCATCGCGCGCCAGATCCTCGCCGGCATCGGCAGCGCCCACGCAAGCGGCGTCGTGCACCGCGATCTCAAGCCGGGCAACGTGCTGCTGGCCGGTAGCCCGGGCGAGGATCTGGTCAAGATCCTGGATTTCGGCGTGGCCAAGCTGCTCGAGGGAGATGGCAGCCCCAGCGACCTCAGCGCCGTGGCCGGCTACGTGCTGGGCACGCCCGAGTACATGTCGCCCGAGCAGGCGCGCTGCGAGCGCATCGATCAGCGGACCGACATCTACGCGGTCGGCGTGCTCCTGTACGAGATGTTGACCGGCCGGCTACCGTTCCAGGCCGAGGGCGATCTGGCGCTCCTGCACAAGCACATCGAGGAGACGCCGCGGGCGCTGCGCACGCTGGTGCCGGAGATAAGCCCCGAGCTCGAGGCGGCGACGCTTTGCGCGCTGGAGAAGTCGCCGGAGCGCCGGTGGCAGTCGGCGGCCGAGTTCTCCAAGGCGCTGGCCGCGGTGCCCGAGGGAGGAGCGGCGCTGCTCGGCGCGGAAGGAGCACCGGCCGCGGTCGCCGCGCCATCGCCCGGCTCCGGGCCCGCGCGCGCCCCCGCGCCTGCGCCCGTCCCCGCGCCTGCGCCGGAGCCGCAGTCCAGGGCACGTCCGGTGAGGCCCGAGCCGCGGCCGCGTCTGGACACGCCCGGCATGCCGACCGTGGCCGCCCGTCCGGTGGCGATGGGACGGGGAAGCGGCGCGCATCGCACTCCGGTGCGACGGCGCAACCCGCCGGTGCTCCTGCTCGTGTGCCTCGCCATCGGGGCGGCCGCCGTCGGGGGTCTGTGGTTCGCGGCCACGCAGGGTGTCATCGAGTGGCCGTCGTGGCTGCCCTGGGCGTGAGATGCGCGTGCATCGTTCATGACAGTCCCCGCGTGAGCGAAGGCATCGAGTCGCCCGGAAGGACCAGCGTACGATGTCCCTGATGCGACGCCTCGCGATCGTCCTGCTGCTGTGCGCCGCGCACGCCTGCGGTGACGATCTCGGCGATGACGACGCAATGGAAGACGGCGGGGCAGACGACGGCGGGGACGCGGTGGAGATCCGGTGCCGGCTCTCGCTCGGCTGCCCCGACTGGATCGAGGAGTACGAGCGCGAGGTGCTGTCTGCGCTGACCGGTGAGCGGCCGATCGACGGCGAGGTGGCGCTGGTCGGGCGCTACAGCACCGAGGACCGCGCGCTGACCCGCGCATATATCTCCGGCGAGCTGACTCGCCTGGGCCTCGAGCCGCAGCTGCAAGACTACGGCACCGGCGCCAACGTGTACGCCGGGCTGGCCCCCACCGCCGCCGGCGAGCGGATGATCGTGATCGGCGCGCACATGGACGCGGTGGCCGGTGCGCCGGGTGCGGCCGACAACGGCTCGGGCGTGGCCCTCGTGCTGGCCGCGGCGCGCTACCTGTCGGAGCTCGAGCGGCGCGATGTGGGGGTCCTGTTCGCGCTCTTCGATCAGGAAGAGCTGGGACTGGTCGGCAGCCTGGCCTTCGCCCAGCAGCTGCGCATCGACGGCGCGCTGGTCGACGGCATGCACAACTTCGACATGCTCAGCTGGGACCGCGACGACGACCGCGGGGTGGAGCTGTGGTCGCCGGACGAGGACCTCGAGCCGTTCTATCGCGAGGCGGCGGCCGAGATCGGCATGCAGGTGGCCGCGTACGAGCTCCTCAGCAGCGACCACGCCGCGTTCCTGGCCAACGGATTCCCCGCGATCGGGATGGGCGAGGAGTTCCACGAGGGGGACACCACGCCCTTCTATCACCTGCCGGGCGACAGGTACGACCAGGTCGACTTCGGCTACCTCGCGGCGGCCACGCAGCTGGCGCTGCGCGCGATCGAGCGTCAGCTCGGCGCGGCCAGCTCGCCGAAGTAATCGACGAGGCGGCGGCGGCCCAGCGGCGGCGCGACGCAGTCCGACGTGAACACGCGCGCCGCGAAGTCGAGCAGCTGGGCCAGGCGCGGATGCAGCGGGCGCAGCGCGGCGGCGCCGGCCAGCGCGACCAGCCGGGGCACGTGCGCGAGGCGGGGCGTGCGGTCCAGGGCCTGGAAGGGCAGGCGGGCGAGATCGTCGCGCGTCATGATGTCCGGCCCGCCGATCGACAGCTCGCGCCGGTCGCCGTGCAGGACCGCCGCGCAGGCCTCGGCGACGTTCGACGGCGTGGACCGGGTTCGTGCGCGCGCGGCCGTCGCCGGGCAGCCACACGCGGCCGCGCCGGGCCATGGCCAGGAGCGGCGCGAAGCTGGGGAAGATGCCCGTCGCGCGCACCACGCCGGCCGACAGACCGGAGCCGAGCAGCTCCGCGGCGAACGCCTCGTGGGCGCGCACGTAGGCGGTGCCGGCGTAGCCCGGCCCGGTGTGCACCGACAGATACACGAAGCGCCGGACGCCGGATGCGCGGGCGGCGTGCAGGAGGTGCCGGTTGGCCAGGGTGTCGAGCGTGCGATAGCCGCGCCACTGTCCCCAGCCGAGATCGAGCCGCCCGCCCAGGCAGGAGACGATCGCGTCGACGCCGTCGAGCAGGCCGGCCAGACTGGCTGGCCGCAGGGCGTCGCCGGTGCGCACTTCGACGTCTTCGGCCATGCTGCGCAGCGACGCGGCGCGAGCTGGATCGCGCGAGAACGCGACGACCAGGTCGCCGCGCGCGGCGAGCAGGCGAGTCAGCTCACGCCCGACGGTGCCGGTCGCGCCAGCCACGAAGACGCGCATCGCCAGGTGAGATGCAGCCGCGCGGCGCGCGGTTGCGAGCTACTTGAGGGAGGACGGCATCTCGTCGTCGATGGCCTGGCCGCGATTGTCGTACTCGACGGGTGCGGGCGGCGGCCCGTCGGCGGCCTTCGCGGCCGCGGGCTGCCTGTCATGGCCGGGCCTCGCGCTGGCAGTGCGATTCGCCTTCGCGGGCTTTGTCTTGGCGACCGGCCTGGCCTTCGCGACCGGCTTTGTCTTCGCGGTCGGCCTGGCCTTCGCGACCGGCCGCTCCGTCGCCGCGCGCCGGTTCCGGGCGGCGGGCCTCGCGGCGACCGGCTCGTCAGCGGGCTCGGGCAGCGACGCCAGCAACCGGCGCTCCAGGGCGGCCTCGCCGCGGGCGCGATTCGAACGCCGCAGGCGTACGCGGTGCTTCTCCACCACGCGGCCCGTGTCGCCGGCGCGCACATAGATCGTCACGACCCGGCGCCGCTTCGCGCCTGTCATGCGCCCGTGCACGACCGCGGCGGCGCCGACGGCGCTGGCGACCCGGGCCACGTTGGAGGCGGTCAGCGGCCTGGCCTTCAGGCGCGTCGCCATCACCCAGTAAGTCTCGGCCGGAATGACCTGGTAGTGGTGGGCCTCGGCCAGCTCCGCGACCCGCTCCTGCCACTGGCCGCCGTCCGCGCCACGCACCTCGAGCACGGCGACCGCAGGACGCGGCGGCTGTCGGGCCGCGCATCCGCTCGCCCACGCCAGCGCCAGCATCGCGGTGCAGATCCGCGCGCCCCTCATCGTGCGAGGATACCGCATCATGTACGTGGTCAGGACGTTCGAGGTCGCGCTCGACCGGGCCGAGAGCGTCGGCGACGCGATGCGGCGAGCGCGCGCCGGGCTGGCCGCCGTGGGGAGCGAGCTGGCCCCACTTCGACTGTTCCTGTCCGACACGTTCACCGGCGCGAGCAAGGGATGCGCGCGCCTGGTCAAGGCCTTCCCGGAGCTGGCCGCGCTCGCCGGCACCGTCGAGGGCGGCGAGGTGCTGTCCAGCTTCGACGAGGGCGTGCCCGGCTCGCGCGCGCACACCGAGTCCGGCGCTCGAGCCGGCGCGCGCACAGAAGCTGGCCGACGGCGTGCCGCGCTCGTACCCGCTCAACGACTCGCACTTCTTCTTCGCGCCGGTGCCGGCGTTGCTCGGCGACAGCATGGAGCCGGCGCCGGTGCGCACCAGCGGCCGTCCGCACACCGATCTGATCGCCGGCGAGATCGCGCTGTTCAGCCACTGGTGGATCACCGGACGCCGCACCCGCCTGCTCGCCGCCGCGCGCGAGCAGCTGCCGCCGCGCGCCGCGCGCGAGCTGCCGCCGGTGGCGGACGAGGTCGCCGCGCTGCTGGCCGCCATGGGCGCCGTGCGACGCGAGCGGCGGCGGCTCGAGCCGTCGTCGCCGGGCGAGCGCGACGCGGTCGACGAGCAGGAGGCCCGCGCCGACCTGCGCCTGGCCGACCTCAAGCAGGAGTGGACGCGCTCCCTGCGCGAGCTCGACTTCCCGCACCAGCTGGCGCCCGATCCGGACGGCGGCGGTTTCCTGCCGCTGCGCCAGGCGCTGTCCGACATCCTCGCGCCGCGCGGCTACCGCCAGCGCGCCGCGCCGCGCCCGCGCCCCGGCGGCATGTGGGTGCTCGACAAGCGCACCGCCCGCGACAACGAGCTCGAGCTGCGCCTCGATCGCGGGCCGATCAACGGCCGCCTGTCGGCTCGGCTCATCCTGTGCGGGCCGCTGTGGCGTCACGATCTCGGCGCGCTGCCGCTGGCACCCGATCAGCTGGAGCTGTGCGTGGGCAGCCAGGCGACGCTGCGCCAGGCGCTGGCCAACCTGGCCCGCGCCGCGGCCGAGGCCGAGAGCCTGCTGGTGCCGCCGCTCGAGCAGATCCACGGCGACGGCTTCGCCTGGCTCTCCGCCGTGACCGCGACCTGATCGCGGCGCTTCACGGCCCGGTCAACTGGTGCGCGCCGCTGACCGAGGCAGACTGGATGTGCTCGGTCGACCCGACGACGAACAGCCGGTAGTCGCCGCTGAGCGGGGAGGGGAAGCCGCTCTCGGTCGACCAGTTCGACACGGAGGTGATGCGGGCCGACAGCTCGGCGCCGGCCGGCACCCGCGCCTGGATCCAGTCAACGTGCTCGACCGCGCTGGAGCGCGCGACCACCTCGCCCCCCGCTGCCAGCTCGATGTCGAAGTCGTCGGTGAGCTGGGGCCAGAGCGGCGCCACCGCCGGCGTATCGTAGCCGATGACCGACGCGGCGAACAGCACACTCATCGCCTGCGGCATGAACATCAGCGCCGACTCGGGCACCACGACGATCGTCACGAACTGATCCGCGGCCGAGGTGAAGGCGTACTCGTCGGTCTCGCCGGCGCGCGCGCGGCCGCGCACGAGGAACGAGGTGTCGTTGCCCTCCATGTCGAGCGCGACATCCTCGTCGTAAGTCTCGACGAGCTCGTAGGTGCGCGTCTCGCCGGCGTCCCAGCTCACCTCGACGGCGCGGACGACCTCGCCGTCGCCATCGACGTAGCGGCCGTCGCCGTCGGCGGTGAAGCCGTGGGCGCCGACCGGCCCCAGCGGCCCGAGCGGTCCGAGCGGACCGAGCGGACCCAGCGGACCCAGCGGCGCGAACAGCCCACCGCCCTGCAGCTGCGGGCCGAAATCCTCGATCGTGGCCAGGCCTTCCCAGTAGGCGTCGCCGAGCGGTCCGTTCGATCCCAGCGGACCGTCCTCGCCGAGCGGTCCGTCGAGCCGCGCGAGCTCCTCGGACCACTCGCCCCAAGCGATGCTGCCGTCGCCGGAGACGTACACGCTCGGGTTCCACGCGCCATCGCCGACCGGACCGAGCAGTCCGAGCGGTCCCCACGGGCCGAGCGGACCGTAGAAGCCGAGGCAGCTCATCGCTTTCAGATAAACCTCGGGCGCGAGCGGATCGCCCGGGAACATCCGCTCCGGCGCCGGCTGCACCGATGAGAGATCGCCGTCGAGGTCGGCCACGCTCGAGGCGGTCACGAAGAGCGGGTCGGAGCCGAAGCCGTCGGCCTTGCCGCCGCTGGCCGGAGGATCGGCGGCATCCTGGTCGGAACCGGAGGCGCCGCAGCCGGCGAGCAGGGCGATCGCGAAGCACGTGAGCAGGGAGCGAGGCACGGGCCGCTGTCGAAGCAAACCCGATGCCTGCGTAGGGCGATGTCGCACATCCAACAAGCGCATGAAAGTACTCATTCCTGTTCGATCTCCGGTCGCCCGGTCGAGGAGTCAGGCAAGCCTAGCGGCCGCCGAGAAAATCTGATGCGGGCGGGTAAAATGAGCGCTCGTTTATCTTGTGTCAAGCGCGTCAGATGTGAAAGATGGAGGCCAGGGAGGTAGCCCCGATGAGTCGATCGCCGACGAGCCGAGCGAGCAGCGAAGAGCCCTGGTGGAAGGAGCCGACCCGCGCCCAGTGGTGCGCCTTCGTCGCGGCCTGGTCCGGCTGGGTGCTCGACGCCTTCGACTTCACCATCTTCTTCCTCGTCATGAAGGAGATCGGCGACGAGTTCGGCGTCGGCACGCTGGCGACCACCGGATCGATCACGCTGACGCTCATGGCGCGCCTGGCCGGCGGCTTCGCGGCCGGCGCGCTCGCCGATCGCTTCGGGCGCCGGCTGCCGCTGATGCTGTCGATCGTCGGCTTCTCGCTGTGCGACGGCCTGGTCGCCATGGCGCCGTCGTTCGCCTTCGTGCTGTTCATGCGCACGCTGTTCGGCTTCTTCATGGGCGCCGAGTGGACCGCCGGCACCACGCTGGCCATGGAGAGCTGGCCGGCGCGCAGCCGCGGCATCGCGTCCGGCATCCTGCAGGGCAGCTGGGCGGTCGGCTATCTCCTGGCCGCACCGGTCTACGGCTGGGTGGTGCCGGTGTGGGGCTGGCGCGGCCTGTTCGTGGCGGCGGCGTTGCCCGCGCTGCTGGTCCTGCCCATCCGCTTCCTGGTTCGCGAGAGCCCGGAGTGGCAGCGCTCACCGCGTGAGCGACCGCCGCGGGTGCCGTTGTCGCAGCTGCTCGCCATCCCCGGCTGGGCCAGCACCGTCGCGTGGAGCACGCTGATCATGGCGTGCGGCTTCGGCGTGTACTACTCGCTGGCCGCGCTCTACCCGGCGCTGCTCAAGTCGGAGCTGGGCGCCGCCGACCGGGTCGCGTCGCTGACGGCGCTGTTCAACGTCGGCATGCTGATCGGCGCGGTGGTGACCGGCTGGCTGGCCGGCCGGCGCGGCCCGATCGTGGCGATCGCGGTCCCGGCGCTGCTGATGATCCCGCTCCTGCCGCTCTACGTCGGCGCGGTGCCGGAGGTGCTGGCGCTCGGCGCCTTCGCCGGCGGCGCGATCGGCGTCGGCTTCTGCGGCGTGACTCCGCTGCTCCTGACCGGCCTGTTCGCGCCCGAGGTGCGCGCGCGCTCGGTCGGCATCGTCTATCACCTCGGCGCCATCCCGGCCGCGTTCGCCGCCATGGCAATCGCTGCGCTGTCGGAGTCGACCGGCCTGACGCTGGGCGCGTCCATCGCGGTGACCGCCGGCGGGCTCGAGCTGCTCCTGGCCACGGCGCTCATCGTGGCCCGCTTCAAGCTGAACGCGCCGGCGCCGGCGATGAGCGCGGCCGCGCCCGCCGACATGGCCCTGGACGCCAAATGACAGGTGTGCCGCCGGCGGCATGAACACCGCCCCCAGCTTGCCGCACGCGTTCCAATCGCGGAAGCAAATGCGCTCGCCGCACCGGCGAGTCGGCCAGCTCGGCCATCGAACGCCGATCCGTGGGTGCTGTGCTACACGGGCGGCTCGACCGGCGCGCCGCGCGGCGTGGTGCAGACCCACGGCGGCATCCTGTGGAACGCGATCAACACGGTCGCGAGCTGGGACCTGGGCGCCGGCGACACGGCCATTGTCAACGCGCCGCTGTTTCACACCGGCGGGCTGCACGTGTGCGCCACGCCGCTCGTGCACGCCGGCGGCGCCTCGATCCTGTGCCGGCGCTTCGATCCCGAGCAAGTCTTCGATCTGGTGGCCGGCGGCGAGGCCACGCTCTTGTTCGGCGTGCCGACGATGTTCGTCATGCTGGAGCAGCACGCCCGCTGGGGCGGCGCGGATCTGTCGCGCCTGCGGCTCGTCATCGGCGGCGGCGCCCCGGTCCCGGCTCGCCTGTTCGAGTCGTTCTTCGCCCGCGGGGTCGAGCTCCGCCTCGGCTACGGCCTGACCGAGGCCGGGCCGAACAACTTCTGGCTGCCGCGCGAGCTGGCCCGCGCCAAGCCAGGCTCGGTGGGCCATCCGCTGCTGCACGTCGAGGCCCGGCTTGTCGACGACGGCGGCGTCATCGAACGCGCCGACGCTGTCGGCGAGCTCCAGCTGCGCGGCCCGCACGTCATGGCCGGCTACTTCCGCGACCCGGAGGCCACGGCGACAGCGATGGGGCAGGGCGGCTGGCTCGCCACCGGCGACCTGGCCCGCCGCGACGGCGACGGCGCCTACTCGATCGTCGGCCGTCGCAAGGAGATGTTCATTTCCGGCGGCGAGAACGTCCATCCGGCCGAGGTGCGTTCGTCGCCCCGCGCGAACCGGACGCGCCCGCTGCGGCGGACGCGGAGCTGGCCGGATTCCTGGCCGGCCGGCTGGCCCGCTACAAGCTGCCGCGGCGCTACGAGCTTCTGGTCGAGCTGCCGCGCACCGGGGCCGGCAAGGTCGACCGCGCCGACCTGCGCCGCCGCGCCGCCGAGATGACGAGCGCGAGCAGAAGCCCGAGCGCCCCGAGCGTCCCGCCGCCGCCCGCGGTCGCGCAGCCGGAAGCCTCCGACTCGTCGTCCTCGCCCGGGCCGGCCAGGTCGCTCTTGTGCTCGTCGCCGTCGCCGCACGCCGCGTCCGCCTCGGGACCCGCGTCCGGCTCGGACGGGCCGGCGTCGGGCTGCGGCGTGCCGCCGTTGCCGGTCAGGCCGAAGAACTTCAGCGCGCGGTAGGCGCCGCACAGATCGCGGTCCTCGAAGAAGGCCGCCACCGTGCCGCAGCCGTGCTCCGGGTCCTGGCCGATCGGGAAGGCGTGGCCCATGCCGACGATGCGCCAGCTCTCCACCACCACCTCGCCGTCGCGCTCGTGCAGCGAGCGGGTGTGGCCGCTGATCGTCTCGACCGTCTCGGCCGTCTGGTCGATGCCGTGCACGTCGGTCCACTGATCGTCCAGCTCGATGGCGGCGTCGGACTGGACGGTGAAGTCCTGGGTGCCGTGCGCGACGAACACGCGCGGATACGGTCCGGTGAACTCCGGGAACGCGTCGCGCACCAGATCGCCCCACTCCGCCGGCGTCTTCTTGCGCTCCGGGTGGGCGCTCATGTTCTGGCAGTCGAACGCGCCGGTCACGGTTGTTGCGCAGCGGTACGGGAGGCCGGAGAAGATGGCGCCGCCGGCGAACAGGTCGGGCCAGGTGGCCAGCATGACCGAGGCCATGCCGCCGCCGGCGGAGAAGCCGATGATGAAGACGCGGCCCGGATCGATCGAGTGGTCGGTCTTCATCTTCTCGACCATCGACGCGATCGACTGGTTCTCGCCCTGGCCGCGCACCAGGTTGGTCGCATCGCCGAACTCACCCGCCCAGTTGAAGCAGGTGACCGGGTTGTTGGCGCTCTTCTGCTGCGGGTAGACCAGGTGAAAGCCGAGCTCGTCGGCCAGCGCCTCGAAGCCGCCCGGCGGCATGCTGGCCGCCGTCTGCGTGCAGCCGTGCAGCACCAGGACCAGCGGCGCGTCCTCGCCGGCGCTGTCCGGCGAGTAGGCCAGCATGTCCAGGTTGCCCGGGTTGGGGCCGAAATTCGGGACCGGGACCGCCTGGGCGGCCGCCTCCCGACCGGCGCCGGCCGCCGCGAGCAGCGCACCGGAGACTGCGACGACCAGAACGAACGTGCGCGAGCGAGACATGGGCCGACTCTACTTTCTGCGGCCCTGCCGTGTGACGACGCTGGCCGCTGGTTGAAGCGCGGCGTTCACCCTCCGTCGCGTTGTTGCGCATCGGCGACGCGCCGGCGCTTCCGCGAACGATCGGGCCCCCCACCGCGCGCTCTGATCAGCGCTGCCAGGATCAGCGCCAGCCCGAGTGCTGCCGCCTGTCCGCAGCCGCCTCCATCGCCGCCAGGTGCGGAGCACCCCCACGAGATCGGATCGACTCGCTCCGGATCCTGTTGTTCCTCCCCGCCGCCGCTCTGGCCGGCGTCGGCGTCGCCGCCGGCTCCTCCCGCCACGGTCACGGTGACCGAGGCCTCGGTCGGGTTGTCGAGCGTGTCGTATGCCACCGCCGTCAAGGTGTGGCTGCTGCCCGCGTAGTTCGCCGTCTGCCACAGGTGCTGGTAGGGCGGCTCGGCGTCGCTGCCGCGCGACATCCCATCGAGCCGGAACTCGACCCGCGCCACGCCGTCGTCGTCGGACGCCTCGACCTCGATGGTCACCTGGCCCGACACCTCGTCGCCGTCGCCGGGCTGGACGAACGCCACTGTCGGGCCGTCGCCCGGCCCGGCGTCGGCCGGCCCCGCGTCGCTGCCCGGCCCGGCGTCCGCCTCGCCGCCTCGCGCGGCCAGGCCGAAGAACTCGACCGCGCGGTATGCCGCACACAGCCCCTCGTCGGAGACGTAGAGCCCGTCGCCGCCGCACGGGCGCTCCGGATCCCCGCCGATCGCGACGGCGTGATCCATGCCGTCGATGCGCCAGACCTCGAGCGCTGCCGCGCCGCCGACCGTCCAGCGATCGCGCTGGTGGCCGGCCACGGTGTCGGTCTGCGACGGCGCGCTGGCCAGGCCGTGCACGTCGCGCCACTGCTCACCCAGCTCGACGAGGTTGTCCGTGTGCACTGTCGCGTCGGCGCTGCCCTGGAACAGGACCACGCGCGGCCACGGCCCTGTGTGCCCCGGCGCCGCGTCGCGCACGAGCTGGCCCCACTCGGCCGGCGTCCGCCTGCGCTGCGGGTTCTCGCCCATCCGCATGCACTCGCCCGCACCCTGCACGGTGTCGGCGCAGCGGTAGGGCAGGCCGGACAGGATGGCGCCGGCGGCGAACTGCTCCGGCCAGGTCGCCATCATCACCGCGGCGAACGCGCCGCCCGACGAGAAGCCGGCGATGAACACGCGCGCCGGATCGATCGAGTGATCCGCCGCCATCCTGTCGATCATCTGCTTGATCGACATGTTCTCGCCCTGGCCGCGCACCAGGTTGCCCGGGTCGCCGTACTCGCCGGCCCAGTTGAAGCAGCCCAGCGGGTTGTTGCTGGCCCGCTGCTGCGGCAAGAGCAGATAAAAGCCGATCTGATCGGCGAGCTCCAGGAAGCCGGTCGGCGGCAGCTGGGTGACCAGCTGCGAGCAGCTGTGCAGCAGCACCACCAGCGGCGCGCTCTGGGGCACGCCGGCCGGCACGTACTCGAACATGTCGAGCCGGCCCGGGTTGGAGCCGAAGCCGGTCACCCGCTCGATGGTCTGGGCGCGCGCGGCGGACGGGACCGCCGCGGTGCAGACCGCGGCGGCGAGGAGCAGGCGGAGGTCACGGCACGACGGCATGGCGGCTCGCGATTCAGAGGAGGGTGCGCAGGGTCATGAAGTAGGAACGCTCTCCCTCGGTGTCGGGGCAGCCGGTCCCGTCGACGTCGTCGCAGCGGATGTACACGCCGACCCGCCCGCCTACCGACGTCGTGCGGCTGAGCCAGAACGAGGAGCCCAGGTTGATGAAGTGCTGGGTGAACCTGGTCGCGTCGCCCTGCTGGTCGCGCACGAGCGCGTACTGCACGCCGACCCCGTTGCGCTCGAGGTAGTTGTAGTCGACGCCGCCCGACAGGGTCATGCCCTTGAACACCTCGCCCGAGAGGCGCATGCCGTCGTCCGGATCGACGACCTCGTTCTGCACCAGCGAGAAGTTGGCGAACGGGTGGATGCGCCGCTCCCACAGGTAGCCGGCCACGCCGGCGCGGATGTTGAAGCCGTCGATCGGCTGGTCCTGGTCGGTCGACGTGTTCGTGTTGACCCGGAACAGCTGCACGCCGGTCTGCGCCTCGATCATGGCGGACGGGTGGCGATAGACCACCGACGGCGTGACCACCATGATGTGATACTCGTCGGCCGGGAACTTGGACGCGTCGCGGCCGACCTGCTGGTGCGGGGCGAAGTAGAAGCGGGAGAACGGCGGGAAGGTGCCGCCCACCACCAGGCTGGCCGTGGTGCTGGTCGGGTTGGCGGCGTTGACCGTGATGCCGGGGCGCAGGCCGGGGACGCCCGGCACGTCGTAGCGGACCAGGATGCCGTTGCCGCGGTTGAAGCCGCTGGCCAGGATCGACGTGCGGGTGAAGCCGTCGGTCAGGAGCTGGTCGGCCACGTGCTCGGAGAAGTAGTCGAGGCTGGAGTCGTCGGTGATGCGCCCAGCATCCACAGCGAAGCCGAAGCGCATGACCCGGATGAGCTGGTTGCGCACCTGGATGGCGGCCTGCCCCTCCCACACGCTGGTGCCGTGCGGCCCGGCGTTGATCTCGAACTCGCTCTCGATGTAGATGCTCTCGCCGATGTCGCCGCGCAGGCCGAGCCGCGACAGCGCGATCGTCACGCCGCGGTCCTCGGACCGGTCGTCGCCGCGGGTCTGCAGCGTCTCGTACTCGACGCCGCCGACCAGGGCGGCGTAGGGCCGGATGCGCCAGGTCGAGCCGTCGTCCCGGTCGTCACCGGGGCGGCTGCCCTCCACGCGCTCGTCGACCCGCGCGCCTTCGGACACGTCGCCGCCGCGGCCGTCGGCCCGCGCCGTGCCGGCGGCGCAGAGCAGGGCGGCGGCCAGGAGACCGGCCCCGGTGCGCGCCCGGCTCATGGCGCTTCCAGGGTCTCGATCACGATGTCGAGCGCGGCCTGGCTGCGACACGAGCCGTAGTGGTTCTTGAGCAGGCCGTCGAAGAAGTAGCCGCTCTCGTCGGTGTCGGTCAGCTCGAGCAGGTGGTTCTCGGCCCCCTCGAGGTGGCTGGACGATTCGGACACGAACTCGTCCTGGTAGGAGCCGTCGGAGATGTCGCGCATGACGACGGTCGTGTAGGCCACGGTGTTGCCGCCGCATGCGTCGGCCGTGCCGTAGGCGCTGTCACCGTCGGCGCACGGCGTCTCGTAGGCGCCGTCCGGGCCGTTGAGCGCGGCCATGAAGTCGGTGGTGGCGAAGTTGTCGCGGCTGCCCATCTCGCACGCGATCTGCCCGCGCATGGTCGGGTTCGAGCCGCACAGCGAGGCGAAGGTCGATACCCCGTGATGCGCGCCGGCCAGCAGGATGACCTGGTCGAGCCGCTCCCACGGGTTGGCCCCGCCGCCCTGCGACTCGATGTGGAGGCGGCGCAGCGCGTCCCGCACCACCGTGGAGCCGAGCGAGAAGCCGATGATGACGAAGCGGCGGTCCGGCTCGTCGGCCATGGCCGAGGAGATGAAGTGCTGGACCAGCGGCGTGGCCCATCCGTGGTCGACATTGCGCGCGGCGTTCTCGGTGTCGTTGTTGGAGTCCGGGTCGTCAACCTTGTCGATGCGCAGGTCAACAGCGTAGGTGCGGTAGCCCAGACCGGTCAGGCTCTCGGCGATCATCGGCGCGCCGGTGTCGGCCGGGAAGCTCTGCCAGCTGTCCGGCGTGTCGGAGTTGCCGTGCACCAGCAGGACGATCGGCCTGGCCGCGTCCTCGCTTTCGACCGGATAGGCCTTGGAGGCACACGTGTAGCTCGGGGTGCCGCCGTGCTCGTAGGTCAGCATCTCGCGGGTGCAGCCCGGATGCTCGGCGACCTCGCGGTAGGAGATGGCGTCGGCGATCGAGTAGTCGGGGCCGTCGTCGCCGCTGCCGTCGTCGGCGCTACCGTCGTCGGCGCTGCCGTCATCGGTGCCGCCGCCGTCGTCCTGCTGGGTCCCGTCGTCGCCGCCGTCATCGTCGTCCGGGGACTCGGAATCCACGCATCCGATGAGGAAAGTGCACAGTGCCAACGCCAGGGCCGAGCGGATCATCTGTCGTCCTCCTTGCTTCGTACTGCACACTAATTGAGCGCTCATTTTGTTGTCAAGGTGGCCGAGCCGATGTTGCGGAGGTGGCGAATTGTCCTGGACTTGACACGCCCTCTGCCGCATTCAAAATGAGCGACCGTTCAAATTCGACGAGGACCCTTTCATGCCCCGACTGCGCGCCGAGACTCTGGACGCGATCCAGCAGCGGATCGAATCAGCCGCCCTGGCCCACTTCATCAAGTCCGGATACGCGGCCACGACGACGCGAGAGATCGCGCAGGCCGTCGGCCTGACCCCGGGCGCGCTGTACAGCCACTATTCGTCGAAGGAGGCGCTGTTCGCCGCCGTCGTTCACCGCTACCAGCGCGAGCTGGTCGGCAACCAGGCCGACAACGCACTGACCCGCATCCTCAAGGACAGCCGCTTCCCGTACGACATCCCGGAGCTGGCCAGCGCCATCCGCGAGGTGGTGACGAGCAACCGGCCCTACTGGCTGCTCTGGTACATCGACATCGTCGAGTTCGAGGGCAAGCACTTCCGCTCGCAGGTCGCGCCCAAGGCGCTGCTGGGCGCGCCGGAGCTCAAGCAGCGGTTCGAGGAGCTGCGCGCCACCAACGCGCTGCGCATCGAGCCGGAGCTGGCCTTCGTCATGGTGTACATGCACCTGTTCAACTACTTCTGCATCGAGACCCTGTTCGGCGGCAGCGACCACTACGGCGTGCCGGAGGACAAGGCCGTCTCGACGGTGGCGGACGTGTTCCTCAGCGGCATCCTGGTCCGCCCGGCCGAGCCGAGCTGACGCGGAGCCGCGCCCGGCTCACCGCCGGCGCGTCAGCCGATCAGGGATTCGCGACGCGCAGGGCTTCGAACGCGGCGAAGAACGGCACGTCGACGCCGTCGACGGTGACCGCGGCTTCCCAGTTGCCCTGGTCGAGCTGGTCGATGATGCCGTCGGCCTGATCGTCGGTGTCGCGCAGCAGCGCGTCGCCGGCCTGGAAGCGGATCTGCACCAGGTTGAGCGACGACGAGATGCGGCTCTCGATCTGGGCCACCGCCTGATCCAGGCCGGCCTCGCAGAACTGCTCGATCTTCTCGCGGTTGCCGATGCAGAGGAGCGGCGTCAGGCACTTCGACGACACCTCCGCGGCCAGCGCCGGGCAGTCGAACAGCGCGCCCAGGGTGTCGCGCAGGCCTACCGCCTGCTGGAGCGCGTCGAGCGCCAGGGCGCCCAGCGGCAGGCCGAACTGGTGGGCGCCGACCTGGATGCTGCCCTCGGTGGTGCCCAGCGACACCGCGCAGCTCACGCCGTCGGCGATCGTGATCTGATCGATCAGCTCCGGCGTGTCGACGAGGATGTTCTGGTCGCGGAAGGGGAGGGAGATGCCGGAAAGCTTGTGCGTGGCCGAGGTGGCGCCGCCGCCCGCGTCGAGGTCGGACAGCTCGAGCTCACTCAAGAGCTCGAACTGGGTCACCAGCACGACGACGTCGTTGGCCAGAAGCAGCAGCTGATCGCGCAGCGGGAGGCCGTTGACGACGCGCTCGACGACGAACTCGTTGACGAAGTTTGCGAACGGCTCGAGCAGCACGGCGCCGAGCAGGCCCAGCAGCTCGTCCACGATCGGCACGTTGGCCGCCTCGAGCAGGTCGATGAGGGTGCCGGCCGGACGCGAGGCGAGCTCGTTGAGGGTCGCCACCGTCGACGGAACCAGGTCGTTGGCAAGCGGCGTCGAGGTCAGGTCCATGCTGCTGTTGACGCGGTAGATTCCGGAGATCGGATTCCCCGCCGGGCCGGAGCCGTCACCGTCGTCCGCGCCCCCGGAGCCGTCGCCGTCGTCCGCGCCGCCGGAGTCATCGCCGCCACCGTCGCCGCTGCTCGCCCCATCGCCGCCGCTCAACCCGCTGTCGTCGTCTCCGCCGAGGAACGTGCAGCCCGCGAGCACCACTGCGATGGAGAGTGAGGCGAGGGGGAGGCCGAGGGAGGCACGCATGGCGCCGTACGTTAGCAAGCGACGTACCAGGAGAACATCACCTCACGCTCGCGTGACGCTTCATCCGTCCCGTCCTACACTGTGCGCCCATGGCGTCCTTCGTTGCTGGCGCGACCGGATACACCGGCCGCGAGGTCGTGCGAGTGCTCGCGGCTCGCGGCGAGCCGACCATCGCTCACGTCCGCCCCGACTCGAGCCGCGTCGAGGAGTGGCGGGAGCGCTTCGCCGGCATGGGCGCCGAGGTCGACGCGGCGGCGTGGGACGCCGAGGCGATGACCGCCGCGCTGCGCCGGGCCGCGCCGGATCGCGTGTTCGCCCTGCTCGGCACCACCGGCAAGCGGGCGCGCGGCGACGGCATGTCCCGGGTCGAGGCGTACCAGCGCATCGACGTCGGCTTGACCCTGATGCTGCTCGACGCGGTTCGAGCGGCCGGGCTGCGTCCACGCTTCGTCTACCTGTCGTCGGTCGGCACCAGCTCACGCTCGTCATCGATGTACCTCAAGACGCGCGCCCAGGTCGAGGCGGCGCTGTCGCAGAGCGGCGTCCCGTTCACCGTCGCGCGGCCGTCGTTCATCACCGGCGCGCAGCGCGATGACGAGCGCCCGTTCGAGCGCGTCGGCGCCGCGATGACGGGCGGGCTGCTCGCCGTGGCCGGCGCGCTGGGCGCGCGACGCCTGCAGGCCAGGTACCGGCCGACAACGAACACGGGCCTGGCCGAGGCGCTGGTGCGCGCGGCGTTCGATCCGGCCGCGGAAGGAAAGGTGCTGGAGGGCGACGCGCTGTTCGGCGAGGCCTGAGCGCGATCCCGGTAGCATCCGTCCATGCGCCGCGCGGATCGCCTGTTTCAGATCGTGCAGCGGCTGCGCCGGCGCGGCGTCACCACCGCCGCGCAGCTGGCCGAGGCGCTCGAGGTCTCCCCGCGCACCATCTACCGCGACATCGCCGACCTGGTGGCGTCCGGTGTGCCGGTGCTCGGCGAGGCGGGCGTCGGCTACGCGCTGCCGCGCGGCTACGACCTGCCTCCGCTCATGTTCACCGAGGAAGAGATCGAAGCGCTGGTGCTGGGCGCCCGCGCGGTCAGGAGCTGGGGTGATTCTGCCCTGGCCCGCGCCGCCGACGACGCGCTGGCCAAGATCGAGAACGCGCTGCCGGAGCGCCTGCGCCACCTGGTCCCGGAGTCGCCGCTGTTCGCGCTCGGCTTCCACGTCCCGAGCCGGGTGCGGGCGGGGCTCGGCGAGCTGCGCGCCGCCATCCGGGATCGGCTCAAGATAAGATTTTCGTACGCCGGCAGCGTGGGCGCGCCCTCGAGCCGCACCGTCTGGCCGCTCGGGCTTTTCTACTGGGGAACGCTCTGGTCCCTGGGCGCGTGGTGCGAGCTGCGACAGGACTTCCGCAACTTCCGCCTCGATCGTGTGAGCCAGCTCGAGCTTCTGGAAGACCGTTATCCGGTCGAGACCGGCCGAACCATCGGCGACCTGATGAGCCACTACCGGGAGGCGTCGCGCGCGAGAGGGGACGGTCCCGGGAGCGCTGAGTAGTCCGGGAACCTTGGACCGCGTCGTGATGGCGTGTTAGCCATGGGGCATGGCTGGATTCGGGCCCGGTGCTCGTCGTCGAGGACGACCGCGATGTGCGCGAGTCGCTCGTGGCGGTGCTGGAGGACGCCGGCTACGAGGTGCTCAGCGCCGGGGACGGACGCGCCGCGCTCGAGCTCCTGCGCACCGCGCCGCTGCCGTCCATCATCCTGCTCGATCTGATGATGCCGGTCATGGACGGGTTCGAGTTCCGCGCCGAGCAGAAGCGCGACCCGAAGCTGGCGGCCGTGCCGGTCGTCGTGTTCACGGCCGGCTGGTACCCGGTCGAGCTGGGCGGCCGCCTCCAGGCCGACGGCTACCTCACCAAACCAATACGGGTCGAGGCGTTGCTGGAGCTGGTGTCCCGCTTCCGCTGACCAGCGAGTCCGACCCCTTGTCCGTCCCGGACACCATCATCACGATGTGGATGTCGGGGAAATCTGTGCCGCCGATGTCGGCGAAGTCGGTCGGCTCGATGAAGTCGCAGCCGGACGAGGGGGCGCGCAGGTACCCGGGCGCGGTCTGGCCCAGGTCGTTGGAGCCGATGAAGAACAGCGTGCCGCCGTCGGTGGCGTTGGGGATGAAGAGCTCGAACACCAGCGTGGAGCCGGCCGGCACCGAGGCGGTGAGCGGCACCTCCAGCGTCGTCTGGTTCTGCGGCTGGATCTCGAAGTCGGTCGACGCGATCTGGGTCATGTTGTCGATCAGGAAGGCGCCGTCGAGCGTGTACAGCCGGGCCGTGGCCGGCTGCGCGCTGCCGTCGGGCGTGACGGCGGACTCGACGCCGACGATGACCGAGGTGACGTCGAGCTGTCCCTCGACCTGCTGCTGGTCGAGGTTGAAGACCCGGTAGTAGCTGTTGTCGCGGTTCTGGATCGGGTTGTCGTCGTCGTCCTGCTCGACGCAGGCGATCGAGTGCAGGTCCAGGATCTGATCGCTCTTCGTCTGCGAGAGCGTCACGGCCCGCGGTCCGCCGGGCCCGCCGGGTCCGCTGTCGGAGCCGGGCTGACCCGGGCCGCCGCCGCCGCTGTCCGGTCCTGGATCGTCGCCGCCGCCGCCGCCGCCCGGGATGCCGCCGTCGGCACGCGAACCGGCGCCGCCGATGCCGGGCGCGTCCCCGATGGTCGGCTGGCATGCGACCAGGCTCAGCAGCGCCACCACTGCGCTCATCGTCTTGACGGTACCCATAGCCCCACGCCTGGGCAGAGCAAGTGCCAGGCCACGCGCAGCTCCGCGACGCCGCACGGATATCGGCGACTTGTGACCCCCGCAGGGCCGGTCCGGTGGTGACTCGGCCCTCGGGGCTGCACCCGGTCTCCTCGATTGTCCGGCGGAGGTAGGAGGCGGACTCCGCCGTCGTAGGATTCGAGCGCCGTGTCGCTGCGAATCGAGATGGACCGTCACGGTCCGCCCGAGGTGCTGCAGCCGGTGGAGCGGCCGGACGCGCCACCCCGGCGGGGTGAGGCCGCGATCCGCGTCGCGGTGGCGGGCGTCAACCGGGCCGACTGCTTCATCCGCTCCGGCGAGTGGACGCAGGGCGGCGCCTGGCCGTACACGCCCGGCCTGGAGGCGTGCGGTGTGGTGGAGGCGACAGGCCCGGGCGTGCGCGACATCGCGCCCGGCGACCGGGTGATCACGATGATGCAGAAGCTCGGCGGCATCCACGGGGTGCGGCCGGGCGGCTACCAGGAGCGGCTTGTATGCCCCGCCGACACGCTCGCGCCGGTGCCGGACGGGCTGGATCTCGAGACCGCCGGAGCGCTCGGACTGCCGGCCGTCACCGCGTGGCTCGCGCTCGCAACGCTCGAGCCGCGCGCAGGCCAGCGCGTGCTGGTCACCGGCGCGACGAGCGCTGTCGGCGTCATGGCCATCCAGCTGCTGGCCGCGGCCGGCTGCCGCGTGATCGCGAGCGGCCGGCGCGCCGACAGACTCGAGCGGCTGCGTCCGCTCGGCGCGGGCGAGGTCGATCGCCACCGGCGATGATCCGCGCTGGCACGACAGGCTCGCTCCGGTCGACCGGGTCTTCGATCTGGTCGGGCGCGCCACCTTCGCGGCGGCGGTCGACCTGCTGGCGCCGCACGGGAGGCTCGTGTTCGTGGGCGGGACCTCGGGCGGCGAGCTCGAGCTGTCCGGCTGGGCGCTGATGCGGCCGGTCGTGCTCACCGGCTACTCCTCGGAGACGCTCGAGCGCGACCAGCTTGGCGAGGCGATGCAGCACATCGCCGCGGCCGCGGCCGGCGGGACGCTGCGCGTGCCGGCGCTCGAGCGCGTGCCGCTGGCCGAGGCCGCGGCCGCGCACCGCATGCTCGAGGCCGGCGAGAACGCCGGGCGCGTGCTGCTCGTGCCCGGCGCCTGATCGCGCGCGGCGCTCAGGCGACGAGCGGTTGCTGCTCGCGCGCGCCGGTCAGATCGATGTCGCGCCACTTGCCGCTGCGGAAGCGCCACACCAGCAGCCCGGCCAGCAGCGCGATGTAGCCGGCCACGCACAGGATGGCCTCCACGTAGCCTCCGCCCATCACCATCACGACGACCAGCGAGGCCGGCGTGAAGACCAGCCAGGCCAGCAGCACGCGCGCGTACAGGCACCAGGTGGTGTCGCCGGCCGCGCGCAGCGCCTCGCCCACCGTGATGCCGACGGCGTCGAACAGCTGCCACGCGGCGCTGATGGCCAGCAGCGTGGCGCCGATGGCGAGCAGCGAGGCGCTCTCGCCGGGCGGCGCGAACCAGGACATCAGCGCCACCGGGAACAGCAGATAGACAAGGCCGACGGTGCCCTGCCACGCGGCGGCGGTCATGGCGGTGACGCGCAGGATGCCCGGCACCTCGTCGATGCGGCCGGCGCCGATCGCCTGGCCGACGAGGATCGCGCCGGCCGAGCTCAGGCCGAAGGCCGGCATGAAGGAGACCGAGTTGATGTTGAGCACCACCATGAAGGCGGCCAGCGACGTGGTGCCCAGGTCGGCCATGACGACGTTGATGAACAGCACGAAGGCGGCGAACTCGAGGAACCAGTTGAGCCCGTTGGGCACGCCGAAGCGCACCATGCGCACCATCTCGGCCCAGCGCAGCCGGGCGGCGCCGGGTGCGGGCGGCTGCGCAGGGTGCGGCACGCCGGAGCGGCGCACGAACACGACGAGGAGATATCCAAGGCCGACGAACGACGCGATCGAGCTGCCCAGCGCGGCGCCGGCGACGCCCATCGCGGGGAAGCCGAGCAGCCCGTAGATGAGGATCCAGTTGAGCGCGATATCGACGACCATGGCCAGGACGCTGGCCACCATCTGCTGGCGCGTGTTGCCGTGGCCGCCGAACCAGTTGCCGATCGCCTCCATCCCGAGCATCGCGCCGATCGAGGTGAGGCGGATGACCAGGTAGACGGTCATCAGGTCGTGCACCGCCGGCTCGTACTCGAAAAGGCCGAGCACCGGGCCGACCAGCGGCAGGCCGGCCAGGGCCAGCAGGCCCGCCGCGCCCGACAGGATCAGGCCGTACCAGCCGTAGCGGCGCGCGCCGACCAGATCGCCCGCGCCCGACAGCTGGGCGGCGAAGCTCTGCACCATGAACACGACGCCGGTCGGCAGGATGGCGAGCGCGAAGACGTTGATCGCGCCGGTGGTGGACGCGGCCAGCGCGCTCTGGCCCAGCGGCGCGGTCATCAGCGCGTCGAAGAAGCCCATCACCGCCTGGGTCGAGCGCGACAGGACGATCGGCCAGGCGAGCTGCAGCAGCACGGCGAGCCGCACAGGAGCAGAGGAGCTGGGCATGCGAGCCGGGAAGGATAGACCGCCGCCGGCGCGGCGGCCACGCGGGCTCGCCGGCGGCGCGCGCACGATCACGCCGCCGTCGGCGTGCGACTCACGGATTGTCGATCGCGTCGAGCAGCCAGCCGAGATCGCTCGTCGTTCCGAACCACCAGTTGAACTTGCGCTCGGGCGACAGCCGCCACTCGGTCTGGCCGCTGTCCGGACCGTTGGGCCGGTGCCACGAGTCGAGGTTGAACTCGCAGGCCGAGACGAGATCCCCGGCCACCGCGCGCAGCGGCCCCGGGTCGCGCCCGAGCGCCTGCTCGGCCCACGCTCCGCGCGCGACCAGGCCGCCGACGTCGCAGGCGTGCTCGATGTCGGCGCCCTCGGAGAACTCGGTCTCGCTCGACACCAGGTACCAGGGCACCGTCTGGCCGTCCTCGTCGTACAGGCCCACGTTGGCCACGAAGCGGCCCATGCTGGCCAGGAACTCGAGCGCCGCGGTGTCGGCCGTGTGCACGTAGTACTCCCAGACCGCGTCGGTGAACAGCGCGCTCATCCACGGCGAGCAGACCGGCACGTCGCCGCCGGTGCCCTCGTGCGCGTTCATGCCGTGCAGCATGCAGCCGTCGTCCGGCCACGAGGAGACGGCCGGCTCGGCGGCCAGCGCGAACGAGACCTCGGCGATCTCGCGGGTCCGCTCGGCATGCCGGTCGGCCCCGGTCGCCTCCCATGCGATGAGCGAGGCGAGCAGGGCGTAGGTCTGGTGCCGCTCGGTCCAGAAGTTGGTGTCGATGTCGTAGGTCGGATCCCACTCCTCGCCGGCGGCGGCGATGCGCTCGATGGCGTCGAGCAGGGCCGGGTCGCCGGTGAAGATGTAGTCGATGAGCAGCGCGCGGCCGTAGCTGTACTTGAGGTCGCCCTGCTCGAACTCGAAGTAGCCGTCCTGATCGATGAGGCCGAGGTAGAACTGGGCCGAGCGGTGCGCGTGGCGCAGCCACTTGACGTCGCCGGTGCGGGCGTAGGCGCCCCACAGGGTCGAACGTGCGATCGAACAGCCAGGCCGAGGCGTCGCCGATGTAGTCGATGAGCTCGGTGACCGAATCCGGCACGTCGTTGACCGCCGTGTAGGAGAAGCCGACCAGCGACTCGTCCAGCCACGCGTAGGTCGGATCGCTGCCGACCGGCGAGGTGCGGGTGCGCAGCACGCAGGCGCCCAGCCAGTCGGGCGGGAAGGTGGCGTAGACCGGCGGCTCGGACACGGCGCCGTCGGGGAACTCGCCGTCGCTGGCCGCGATCCAGTCGGCCTGCGGGTTGGCGCGCGGCGCCAGCGACGCGGTGGGCGCGGCGCCGTACTCGAGCTCGATCTGCAGCGGATCGGCCGACGCGAAGGTCACCTCGATCGAGACCATGGCGGCGCGGACCGATTCGGTGGCGTCGCTGCGCCCGGGGAAGACGCGCCAGGGCAGGGTCGCCTCGGCATGGATGGGCAGCTCGTCGCCGCCCGAGATGCGGGCGCGCAGCATGCCGGCGTCGGTCAGGGCGCCGCGCGGGAACGGAGCGCCGAACGTGACGACGGTCGGGCTTCCGATCGCCGCCTGCGGCCCCGGGTGCAGCGTGACCTGCACCGAGCCCTCGCCCGGCACCTCCGGCGTGACGTCCTCGCCCTCGCCGATGCCATCGCCGCCGCCGCCGCCTCCACCGCCGTCGTCATCGCCGCCGCCGCCGGAGTCGTCGTCCGAGCCGCCGGAGCCGCCCGTGATCTCACCGATACAACCGGACACGACCAGCGTGCCCGCCAGGAACAGACCAAGCGTATGCGAGCGAGAGAGAGCGCCCGCCCGATCGGAAAAGTGCATCCCTACCTCCGATGGGGTTTCTGCGCCCAACCCCGCCCCTCCCCGAAGCGACGCGGTTGCAACGCGTCAGCGGTTGTATCGGCTAGGGGGCGTGTGAGGCGAGCGCGTTTCGCCCTCTCGTTGCATTTTTGGAAGAGGGTGTGCGAGCGCGCGGCACAAGGGCGCACGGGATCGCGCCGATTGTGCGGCATCCGGGGTAAGCAGCGGCACCGCTGGTGCGGCGCCGGGCCGGACCCGGCAAGGTGCGACGCATGCCACACGGATCGGCTGCGCAGTGTGGGTCGCTTGACTGCGCAGCCGTGCAGCGCTGTGCTGGGTCCATGGAGGGCATGCTCCTGCTCGAAAATCCGATCCAGCGCTACGCGTGGGGCTCGCACGACGCGATCCCCGCGCTGCTCGGCGTGCCTGCGCCGGCCGCAGGAGATGCGCCGTGGGCCGAGCTGTGGATGGGCGCGCATCCGAGCGCGCCGTCGCGCGTGACGATCGCGGGCCGCGCGATCGGGCTCGACGAGCTCACCGCCGGCCACGCAGACGAGGTGCTGGGGCACGCGCGTGGCCCGCGCATTCGGCGGGCGGCTGCCGTTCCTGTTCAAGGTGATCGCGGCGGCGCGGCCGCTGTCGATCCAGTGCCACCCGGACGCGGCCGCGGCGCGGGCCGGCTTCGACCGCGAGAACCGGCTCGGCGTGCCGCTGACCGCGCGCGAGCGCAGCTACCGCGACGCCAGCCACAAGCCGGAGCTCCTCGTCGCGCTCGGCCGCTTCGAGGCGCTGGTCGGCTTCCGCGAGCCGGCGGAGATCCGCGCGCGCCTGGCCGCGGCCGGCGCGGCCGAGCTTGCCACCGCCGCCATCGAGCGGCCGGGCGGGCTGGCCGGATTTCTGGCCTCGCTGCTTCGCCTGACGCCGGAGCGGCGGCTTACGCTCCTCGATCACGTCGGTGAAGCGCTGGCCGGCGACGACGGCGCCGAGGCGCGCTGGGTGCGCCGCCTGATGACCGACTACCCGGGCGACCCGACAGCGCTGGCCCCGCTGTTCCTCAACCTGATCGAGCTGTCAGCCGACCAGGGCATCTACCTGGCCGCCGGCGTGCTGCACGCCTATCTCGGCGGCGCCGGCCTCGAGATCATGGCCAGCTCCGACAACGTCCTGCGCGGCGGGCTGACCGACAAGCACATCGACATCGACGAGCTCATGGCCGTGGTGCGGGCCGAGCCGATGCGCCCGGACGTGCTGGCGCCGGCGCCGGTCGAGGGCCTGTTCGCCTACGACACGCCGGCCCCCGAGTTCCGCCTCGCCCATGCCGAGCTGACTCCGAGCGGCCTCGAGCGGCGGCGCGGCGCAGAGCGCGGCCCGGAGATCGTGCTCAGCTTTGCCGGACGCTGCCGGCTGATCGACGACGAGACCGGGGCTTGTCTGGACCTGGGTCGCGGCGCCGCGGCGCTGGTCACGGCGCAAGTGGAGAGATATCGCCTCGAAGGAGCGGGCGGGCGAGTCGTCTTTGCCGGCGTGCCGTGAGGGCACATGTCCTGAGGTGTAGCCACGTGCCATACTGATCTCGATGTCCACCATGTCTCGACGACTTCGACTGCTCGTCCTTCCGCTGTTCGTCTCCGTGCTCGGCCTCAGCGCGTCGGCCTGTATCGTGACGACCCCGCGCGATCACCATCATCGGCGCTCGGCGCACGAGCACCGGCACTGCCACGACAGCCGCGGACGGCACCACCGCCGCCTGTGTCACACTCATCCGCACGGCCCTGGCCATCACTAGACCCCACTAGACCCCGTCCGAGGAGGCTGATCCGGTGTTCGTCCCCATCCTCAACATCGCGCTCGGCATCGGGATGGTGCTCGGCGGCGTGACCGGAAAGCTCGCGCTGCTCGGCACCGGCAGCTCCACGGCGCTGATCGTCGTCGGCGCCATCTGTGCCGCGCTCGGCGTGTGGCAGCTCATCCGCGCCATGCGCGAGCGCGCCTGACGCCGCGCCAGCGTCGCCGCTTCAGCGCCGGGCGGTGGTGACCTGGATCCAGCCGCTGGCGTGGGCGGCGACGACCACCGTCCCGTCCCACCCGGTCGCGTAGAGCGCGGCCGACACCCTCCGCTTCTGGAACCGGGAGGGTTGCGACTTCCATGCTCCGCGCTGTCCCACCCAGACCTGGATCGGCCGGGGCCGCCGGCCGCTCACGCCGCCGCGGCCGGTCAGGTGATCGAACGCGATCTGATGCGGATGCGCGAAGGCACGCGCTGTGTACTCCTCGGGCGTGCGCAGGTGGCGCGCGTACGGGCCGGCCGAGATGACGGCCACCTCGGGGCTGACCCGCGCCACCAGATCGGCGGTGGTGGAGTAGCGCGAGCCGTGGTGCGGCACCACGTAGATGTCGGCGTCGAGTAGCTGCGGGCTGGCGCGGTACTTCTCCACCAGCCGGGCGATGGCGAGCAGCTCGATGTCGCCGGTCAGCAGCGCCGAGGCCTCGCCGAAGTTGACGCGCAGGACCACGCTGTCGTTGTTCGGATCGTGGCCCACCTCCTCGCGCCCGAGGTGGCTGCTCCACAGCCCGCGCACGACCGGGTCGACAGGCGAGGCCGGGCACGGCCCGATCGGATCGATCACCGGTCCGGTCGCCCCCTCGCGCGGGTCGATCTCGCCGCGGTTCAGGTCCAGGTGGCCGACCCCCGGGTGATGGCTCAACCACTCGTGCAGGGCCAGCTGCGGCCGGCCGCCCTCGTCCTCGCGCACGTCCCCGTTGTTGACGACGTTGAGGACCCGGTAGCCGGCCAGCACCGCGCCGATACCGCGCGTGTGATCGATGTGCGGGTGGGTCACGACCAGCAGGGCGAGGGTGCGCTGCAGATCGCGCCGCCGCTCGAAGAAGCGATCCAGGTAGGCCAGCAGCGCGCGCTCGCCGTCGAACATCCGGTTCTTCTCGCCGCCGGTGTCGACGAGAATGGCGCCGCACGGGAACTCGAGCAGCTGCGCGGCCCCCTGGCCGACGTCGATGACGTGCAGCCGCATCGTGTCGGCCGCGCGCGCGCCCGGCGGCGGGCCGCGCCGGGCCGGCGATGGATCGGCGAGGTACTCGTCCATCGTCTCGCCGCGCGGCGGCGGCGGCGTCTGATCGCGCGACGCCGCGGGCAGGCAGCTCGCCGCCAGCAGCAGAAAGAGCGCGGCGGCGGCGAGCCGCGTGCGGTCGCGGCCGCTCATTCGCGGCGGCGGCCCGGGCTCCAGTCGACGATCTGATCGACCCGGGTCTCGAGGAACCGGGCCAGACGGTGAAAGTCGCTGCCCGGCTCGATGTAGCGCACGTCGGTGCGCAGGGTGTCCGGGTGCACCAGCTCCTTGAACGGCACGTAGCGCAGGTCGAGCTGGCCGGTCACGCTGACCATGTGGCCGTCGAGGTTCTCCTCGACCAGGGCGCGGTAGGCGCCGATGCCGAGCTGGCTGCCCAGCATGACGTCGAAGGCGTGCGGCGGCGAGCAGCGCGACTCGTAGCCCAGCTGCACGCCGGCCAGCTTCTTGCGGCGGCCGGTCCGCTTCTCGTAGCGATCGGCCACCACCTTGGCCACCAGCTTGCCGAGGTCCATGCGCCCGAGCGAGATGTGGCCGTGCTCGTCGCGCGGCAGGCTCTCGAGCTGCGTGGGCGGCAGGAGCTCGGCCAGACCCTCGGCCAGCACCACGGTGCCGTAGAACTTGTTGCGCCGCTCGCGGGTCAGGATCGAGATCGACGATGCGGTCGGCCAGCGCGTCGAGCGACAGCCGCCGCTCGCTGGGCTCGAGCGCGCCGGCGTAGGCGGCCATCTCCGGGGTCTGGTTGGGCGCCGGGATCGAGAGCTCGTCGACGACGTCCTCGGGCGCCACCACCAGGTTGGCCTCGCCGGCGATGGCGACGCCGTACGACAGCCAGCCGGCCTTGCGGCCCATCGTCTCGATGATGAAGTAGCTGCTCGTCGCGATGGCGTCGGCGCGGAGGTTCTGTATCTCCTTGGCCATCACGTCGACGGCGGTGAAGAAGCCGAAGGTGAAGTCGATGCCGCGGTAGTCGTTGTCGATCGTCTTGGGCAGGTGGACGACCTGCACCCGGCGGGCCTCGGCCGGCAGCCGGTTCTGGTACTCGTAGAGCAGGTTCGCCGTCTTGAGCGTGTCGTCGCCGCCGATCGAGATGAGCGCGTCGATCTCGAGGTCGACGAGCGCGTTGTAGACGTTGCGCAGCGGCCCGGTCTTCGTCGGGTCCTCCAGGTCGGCCGGGCAGCGGACCGCCTTGCCCGGGTTGGAGCGCGCGGTGCCGATGATGACGCCGCGGCTGTTGCGCAGCCCGCGCAGGTCGCGCTCCTCGAACAGGCGGTAGTGCTCGTCGGGCAGGAGGCGTCGACTGACCGGGTGGTACTCCTGGAGGTTCGAGTAGCCGTGGAAGAAGCCCACCACCTGGCGGCCGTCCTCGAGGAACGAGATGGCGGCGGCGGAGATGACGGCGTTTGCGGAGGGAGCGGGACCGCCGGCGAACAGAACTGCCACGCGCCGGACGTGGTCGCCCTTGCGGGGATGCGGACGGATCACGGTCGGCAGGCTACCTTAACCGACACGTCAGCGCGAGACTGCGGCTCGCGACGCACTCCACTCGGTAGCGGTGCTCACGTGCGTTACCAAGTGGCCGAATTTGCGTGGCGACTTTTGGATGCGTTCGAGCGAATCTCGACCTGCATGCACGGGAAGGTCGTCCTCGTGTGCAGCGATCGGGCACGGACGTGGCGGCAGGTGACTCCGCCGCTGGCCGGTGCCGGCAACCAGCTCGTCCACGGTCAGAGCACCGAGCGGTCGGTCGAGCTGCTGCACAGCGGCGCTGTCGACCTCGCGCTCGTCGAGTGGCCGTGCGGCGTCGAGCTGGACGCGGTGGTCGAGGCGGCCGGCGATCGCGTGCCGCTGGTGGTGCTGGTCAGCGAGACCGGCATCCGCGCGCTCGAGGAGCTGATCTGCCGGCGCGGGCTGATGCACCTGTGCGCGGCGCGCCCGGAGCAGGAGGCGAGCGCGGCGCGGCTCGTCGATCCGGCCGAGCTGGTGGTGACGTGCGAGAAGATCCTGCGCCGCGACATCTTCGGCCTCGACAAGTACCTGGCCGGCTTCGGCATCGAGCGGCCCCGCCGCGTGATCAAGCACGCCGCCGAGCGCGACGGTCTGGTGGCGCAGCTGACCGAGGCGGTGCGCGCGCTCGGCGCCGGCCGCCGCGTGATCGAGTCGGTGAGCCTGGTGGCCGACGAGCTGTTCACCAACGCGGTGTACAACGCGCCGCGCGACGCCGACGGAGCTCCGCGCTACGCGCACGTGAACCGGCGCGAGAAGATCGCGCTCGAGCCGAACGAGTACGTGCACCTCGAGTTCGGCTCCGACGGGCGGACCTTCGGCCTGTCGATCAGCGACGAGTTCGGCGCGCTGGCCGCGGAGGTGCTGCGCAGCGCGATCCAGCGCTGTGTGTCGCGGCACGATCCGATCGAGCAGAAGGCGGGCGGCGCCGGCATCGGGCTGTACGCCGCTCTCTGCCACGCCGACCAGCTGGTGTTCAACCTGGCGCCGGGCCGGCGCACCGAGGTCATCGGACTGTGGAACCTGACCCGCAAGATCGGCGGCCGCGGGGCGGGTGTGGCGTCGCTGCACGTGTTCGACGACGCCGGCGATACGGTCGGGCAGGGCGCGGAGACGGCCGAGCCGTCGAGCGTCGAGCTGTCGGACGCGGTCAAGGGCGAGATCTTCGCGGCGCTGGTCGAGCAGAGCGCGGCGTGGGTGTCGCTGACGCCGCCAGTGGCGCGCGAGAATGGGTCCGAGACGATCCGCGACACGGTGGTCGCGCCGCGGCGCACCGACACGGTGGCCACGCCGGCGGGCGAGCCGGCCGTGCAAGAGTCGGGCGACGCAGCGGCCGAGATCGGGGCGCAGGAGAGCGCGGCGAAAGGTGAGGCGCAGGTCGAGGACGAGGTCGTGCTGGCCGCCGAGGCGGATGAGCAGATCGCGGCGGAATCGGCGGCCGCGGAATCGGCGGCCGCCGAAGCGGTGGCCGAACCGGCGGCCGCTGAGCCGATGGCGGATGAAGCGGTGGCCTTCGAGCCGATGGACGCCGAGCCGGTGGCGGCCGGATCCGCGGCGACTGAATCGTCGGCGGCCGACGAGCCCCCGCTGGAGGCGACATCTGAAGAGGCGGCGCTCGAGGCGACCGGCGAAGAGGCGGCGCTCGAGGTGTCGGCCGAGGAGGCGGCGCTGGACGATGCCCTGGAAGCGGCCGCTCCCATCGACGAGCCGCCCGGCGAGGTCGACGACCCGACCGGAGAGCTCGCCGCCGCGCCGGACCCCGGCGACGACGCCGACGGAGAGCCGCCGGCGGAGGCGGCCGAGAGCGGCCTGTTCCTGGAGGTCGTCGACGAGATGGTGATGGAGGCGGAGGCCGATCTCGCCGACGACGACGAGCTCGATGATCCGGCCGACGACGACCCGGCCGATTCGGCCGAGCTGACCCCGGTCCACGACCCGGACACCGGCGTCGTGCTCGAGTTCGAGTCCGGAATGCTGCTGGCACAGGAGATCGATCCGGGCGACGACGGCCCGGATCCGGAAGACGACGACGTGACCGTGGCGGAGGACGCCGAGGAGCGGCTCGCTGCCGAGGAGCGGCTCGCCGCCGAGGCGGATGCGCGCGCCGACGACGCCGACGCCGAGCCGGAGCACGACGAGTCGGTTGACGAGGCGGTCGACATCGACATGGCCGATCTGTACGAGATGGCCACCGTGATGGAGGAGACCGGGCTGTTGCCGACGACGCCCGGGCCTCCCTGGCTCGGGCCGCTGACCTGCCTGCGCGGGGTCCAGATCCAGCGCCGCACCGACGGCCCCGGCATCGAGTCGGCGCTGGCCGGCGTGCGCGCAGCGGCCACGCTGGCCGACGCGATCGAGGTCCTGCTCGGCCACCTGGTCGGGCACTGGAGCGCGGCCATGCTGCTGTGTCGCGTCAACGACGCGCTCGTGCCGTGGACCGCCGCCGGCGACGTCGACAGCTGGGAGGAGCTCTGCGAGCTGGAGGTGCCGCTGGCCCAGGGCTGGCTGAGCGCGCGCAGCATCACCCCCGGCGTCACCCTGGCCCCCCTCGAGGACGACGCCACCGCGCGGCGCCTGGCCGATCTCCTGACCTCGCAGGGCGCGGACCAGGGATTCGCGCTCTCGTTCGTGCTCGACCAGTCGGTGCTCGTCGTGTTCGGGTGCCGCTGGCGGGCCAACGCGATCGGCGACAGCCAGTCCGACTACGACGAGCTGCAGCGCGAGCTGTCGGAGCTGACAGCGCGCATCGACAGGTTCTCTCGCCTGCCCACCATGCGCCGGCAGTCGGCCCGCGCGAACATGTAGAGCCCAGCGCGGCCGCTGTCGCCGCCAGCAGCTCGGCGCCGTCCCGCCGGGTCAGGTTCGCCACCGAGACGATCGAGCGCTCGCTCCACAGGAGCTCGTACGGGAACGACGGCACGTCGCTCATGTGGATACCGGCGCACACGACGCGTCCGCCCTTGTCGGTGCAGGCCAGCGCCGCCGGCACCAGGGCGCCGACCGGCGCGAAAAGGATATCAGCCCGGCGCACAGGAGCGGCGACGCGCCGGCGTCGTCGCCGATCGAGTCCGGCAGCGCCAGCGCGAACGCCGCGTCGGCCACGGCCAGCTCGGCGAACCCACCGTCGCGCGTGTAGCCGGTGAAGACCGGCGCGTCGCACAGGTTCTCGCGCTCGCTCGCGCAGAAGCGGCAGCCGCCGCACGCCCGCCCCAGCCACGGGACGCCGACCCGGTCGCCGACCGACAGACCCTCCACCCCGGGCCCGACGAGATCGACGCGCCCGACGATCTGATGGCCGGGCACCAGCGGCAGCGCCGGCGCGGTCAGCTCGCCGTCGACGATGTGTAGATCGGTGCGACACACAGCGCAGGCGGCGACACGCAGGCGGATCTGACCGTGGCGGGAACCGGATCCGGTAGGTCGCGCAGCTGGAGCGGCTCGCCGGGGCGATCGAGGACCATTGCCCTCACCTTCGCCCCCAGCCGCTCGCGGCGGTGTGTACCATCTCTGCTCGATTCTACGTGATCGCCGTCGCGCTGCGCTCGGGCGCGGGGTCGCACCGGCCCGCAGCCGCGCGCGCCATGTCATGATGCCTCGATGCTCGGCCTCTACCTCATCGGCGGGTCCGGCAACGTGGCCACCACTGTCGCGGTCGGGCTGGCCGCGCTGCGGCGGGGGCTCGCCGAGCCGCTCGGGCTGGTCACCGAGCTGCCGCTCCTGGCCGGGGCGGACCTGGTCGGGCTCGGCGACATCGCGCTCGGCGGGTGCGATCTGCGGGCGGCGAACGTGCTGGAGCGCGCGCGTCGGCTCGCTCATGTGGATCGCGATCCTGTCCGAGCGCCTCGTCGAGGATGTGGCCGGTGATCTGGAGCGCTACGCGGCCGCCATCCGACCCGGCGTCGCCGCGGGCCGCGCCGGCGTGTCCGGGACCGCCGCCGCGCTGGACGCGGTGCGCGCCGAGCTGCGCCGCTTCGCCGATCAGCACGGACTGTCGCGCGCGGTGGCGATCAACCTGGCGTCGACCGAGGCGCCGTGGGACGGGCCGCTGCCGGACGACGCCGCCGGCCTGCGCCGTCACATCGAGCGCGGCGGCGAGCTGCCGGCGAGCGCGCTCTACGCCCTGGCCAGTCTCGACCTGGGCTGGGGCTACATAAACTTCACGCCCTCTCTCGGCTCGAGCCTGCCCGCGCTTCACGAGATCGCGCTCGAGCGCGGCGCGGTGCACGGCGGCCGCGACGGCAAGACCGGCCAGACGCTGATCAAGACCGTGCTGGCCCCGGTGTTCGCGGCGCGCAACCTGCGCGTCCTGTCCTGGTTCGGCCAGAACATCCTGGGCAACGAGGACGGCCGCACGCTGTCCGATCCGGACGCCCGGCGCTCCAAGCAGCGCAGCAAGGGCGAGACTCTGCCGCAGCTGCTCGGCTACCGGCCGGCCCAGCAGGTCGACATCAGCTACGTGCCGCCGCTCGGCGACTGGAAGGTGGCCTGGGACCACGTGCTGTTCGAGGGTTTCCTCGGCACGCGCATGAGCCTGCAGCTCACCTGGGAGGGCGCCGACTCGGCGCTGGCCGCGCCGCTGGTGATCGACCTGGCCCGCCTGTGCGACCGCGCGCTGCGGCGCGGAGAGCGCGGGCTGCTGACCTACCTGGCGATGTTCTTCAAGGAGCCGATGGGCGTGAGCGAACAGGGCCACGAGCGCCAGTTCGCGCTGCTCGCGCGCCATCTCGCCTCCGCCGCGGAACCGGTGCCATGACAACGCAGGCGCTGCTGGCGCTGTGCCGTATCCCGAACGTCTTCACCGCCACCGCCAACGTGGCGGCCGGCGTCCTGCTGGCGCGCGGCGGCAGCTTCACGCTGCGCGATGGTCTGCTGCTGGGCGCGTCCGCCTGCCTGTACCTGGCCGGCATGGTGCTCAACGACTTCTTCGACCGCGACGTGGACGCGCTGGAGCGACCGGAGCGTCCCATCCCGGCGGGGATGGTGTCGCCGGGCGCGGCGCTCGGGCTCGGCGTGACCCTGATGGCGACCGGCGTGGCCCTGGCCGCCATGTTCTCGCACCTGGCCGCGTCGGTCGCGGCCGGGCTGGCCTGCGCCATCCTGATCTACGACGGCGGGGTCAAGACCGGCCCGTTCGGTCCGCTGGCGATGGGCGCGTGCCGCTTCATCAACGTCTGCCTCGGCCTGACCGCGATCGGCACGCCGGCGCCGCCCGAGGCGTGGATGTGGATCGCGCCGCTGACCATGGGCGGCTACACCGCCGCCATCACCTACCTGTCGCGCGACGAGGTGGGCGGTGCGAGCGGGCGTCGCGCGCGCGGCGGCGTGCTGCGGGTGGCCGCGGTGCTGATGGCGGCGCTCGTCGCGCTGGCCACCGCCAGCCCGGCCAGCCACCTGGGCGGCTTCCTGTGGCTGCTGCCGTTCGCCGGGTTCGTGGCCTGGCGGGCCCGCGCGGTGTTCGGACCGCTGCTCGCCGAGACAAGCGGCCCCACCATCGGCCGCGCCATCGGCGGCGGCATCCTGCTCATGCCGGCCATCGACGCCGCGATGGTGGCCGCGGCCGGCTGGCCCGAGGCGGCGCTGGTCGTGACGGCGATGGCGCTGCCGGCCTGGATGCTCAAGCGCCGCTTCTACATGACCTGACGTGCTGCTCGGCTACAACACCAACGGGTTCACGTCGCATGCCCTCGACGACGCGCTGCGCGTCATCGGCGGGCTCGGCTACCGCTCGGTGGCGATCACGCTCGACCACGCCGCCCTCGATCCGTACGCGCCCGAGGCCGGCCGCGAGGCGGAGCGGATCGCGGCGCTGTGCCGCGAGCTCGAGCTGGTGCCGGTCATCGAGACCGGCGCCCGCTTCCTGCTCGACCCGTGGCGCAAGCACCGGCCCACGCTGCTCGAGGACGATCCGGGCGCCCGCGCGCGGCGCCTCGACTTCCTGGTCCGCGCCGTCAACCTGGCCGCCGCGGTCGGCGCCGGTGTCGTCAGCCTGTGGTCCGGCGTCCGGCCGCCCGAGTCGACGGCGACGCCGGACCAGCTCGATCGGCGCCTGGCCGATGGTCTGGACGTGGTCTGCACCCATGCCGCGGCGGCCGGTGTGCGGATCGGCTTCGAGCCGGAGCCTGGCATGCACATCGAGTCGATGGCCGACTTCGAGCGCGTCGCGGCCGCGGTCCACCACCCGGCGCTGGGTCTGACCCTCGACGTGGGCCACGCGCACCTGACCGAGGACTCGGCCGAGGCAACGGTGGTGCGTCACGCCGCCCGCCTGGTCAACGTCCACCTCGAGGGCATGCGCCGCCCGGTGCACGATCACCTGCTGCCGTGGGAGGGGGACATGGACCTGCGCGCCGTGCTCGCCGCCCTCACCGACGTCGGCTACGTCGGACCGGCCACCTTCGAGCTGTCGCGCCACTCGCACGCCGCCGTCAACGTGGCGCGTGCCGCCCTGGCGTTCGCGCGCGGCGAATCTTCACCCGGCTAGCATGCCGAGCAGGAAGTCGCGGACCGCCGTCATCGGCATGCGGTCGACAGCGCCCTCGCGGCTCGACGAGATGAGCAGTGGGCCCTGGTCCGGATCGACGCCGGCGCGGCCGTGCGTGCCCTTGACCAGGTCGGCGCGCAGCGGGATGACATCCATCAGGTAGCGGAAGCCGGCCAGCTTGCGGGCCAGGTTGAACAGCACCCGCCCCTTGATGAGCGGGCGGTCCGGGTCGAGGAACAGCTCGACCGGGTCGTAGCCGGGCTTGCGGTGGATGTCGACGGTGCGGGCGAAGTCGGGCGCGAGCGCGTCGTCGAGCCAGTAGTAGTAGGTGAACCAGGCGCCCGGCTCGGCCACCGCCACCAGCTCGCCGGAGCGCTCGTGGTCGAGCCCGACTCGCGCCTGGCCCTGGCGGTCGAGCACCTGGGCCACGCCGGGAAGCGACGCGACCAGCCGGGCGACCCGATCGGCGTCCGCCGCATCGGCCACGTAGACGTGCGCCACCTGGTGGTCCGCGACCGCGAAGGCGCGCGACGCGCCGGCGTCGAGCATCTCCCAGCCGAGCGTCTCGCGCACCGCCAGCAGCCCGGCCTCGCGCAGCGCGCGGTTGATGTGCACGGGGGTCCGCGCCTCCTCGAGGCCGTACTCCGAGACCACGACCACGTCGGCGCCGTCGCCGCGCACGGCGTCGATGAGCCCGCCGGCCACCCGGTCGATGGCGCGCACTTCGGCCCGGATGGCCGGGTTGCCGGGCCCGAGCCGCTGCATGTCGTAGTCGAGGTGCGGCAGGTAGACGAGCATCAGCCCGGGGCGGTGGCGGCGGAACATGTCGATGGCCGCGCGCGCGATCCAGTCCGACGACGGCAGCCCGGATTTCGGACCCCAGAACTGGAAGAACGGGAACGGGCCGAGCTCTGCCTCGAGCTCGCCGACCAGCGAGGCCGGTTGCGAGTACAGAGCCGGTATCTTGCGCCCGTCGGCCGGGTAGATCGGCCGCACCGTGACCGACAGCTCGGCCGAGCTGTACATGTTGAACCACCAGAACAGCACCGCTGTCGACAGAATCCGGCCGCCGCCTGCGCGCCGCGTCCCACAGCTTCTCTCCCGCCACCAGACCGTTCGACTGGCGCCAGAACATCACCTCGGCCTGGTCGCGGAAGTACCAGCCGTTGCCGACGACGCCGTGCTCGCGCGGCAGGGCGCCGGTCAGCATCGTCGCCTGCGCGGTGCAGGTGACCGCGGGCAGGACCGGGTCGAGCGCGGCGCGAAAACCGTCGAGCGCCAGCGACGAGAAGTGCGGCGTGTCAGGGCCGACCAGCGACGGAGTCAGACCGACGACGTCGATGACGACCAGCGGGCGCGGCGCGCTCACGGAGCGACCGGCTCCCGGTCCGCCGCGTTCTGCAGCTCGTCCCGGGCCCAGGCCAGCTCGGCGGCCAGCCCGGCGCACAGCGACGCGGTGTCGGCCGGCCGCTCGCTCTCCGGCAGCACCGACCAGGTATAGGTCTCGACCTCGAGGTGGGGCAGGGGCCGGCCCGGCTCGACCAGCCAGGCGATCGCGCCGCGCAAGAACTCGCGCGTGGTCCCCACCTCGCCGACCGCCGCGCGGTGGATCGGCACGTGAAAGTGCACGCGCCACGGTCGATCGACCGGCAGGCCGTCGGTCCGGTCGAGGTCGTCGGCCGCGGCCAGGACGCCGTCGGCGCCGCGCGCCCGCACCTGGTGCAGGAAGCGCGGCTCGGCGAACCGATCGAGCGCGCTGCGCCCGGCGGCGGTCCCGGGCGAGGGGACGACAAGCGAGCTGGACAGCTGCATCTTGCCGATCGGGACGCCGGCCGCGGCCAGCGCGTCGAGGCTGGCGCGCGGGTCCTCGAACGCCACCGCCTGATGGCAGGTGTCGAAGCAAAGGCCGAGGTGCGCCGCGATCACATCAGGCGGCACCCCGGTGCGGCGCGCGGCGGCCGGCAGCGACGACGTCCACCACTCGATCGCGTCGGCTGTCGATTCGAGCAGGCAGCCCGGCTCCGGCTCGCACACGACGCGCACGCGCCGGCCGGTGCGATCGGCAAGCCGCGCCAGGTCGATCGCCAGCCGGCACAGCCTGTCCAGCGCGGCCTGCTCGGCGCCTGGATCGACGACCTCGTCGCGGTGTGCCAGCGGCAGGGTCGAGATGGTCCCCTCCTCGACATCGGACGGCAGCACCTCGGCCAGGATTCCCGGCCAGGGCGAGCGTGTAGGCGCTGCGCTCGGCGGTGCTCCAGTCAGGGTGGTAGACGGCGCGCTTCACCACCGGAGCGTGGAAGTTCCCGTACGGGAAGCCGTTGAAGGTGAAGACCTCGAGGTCGCGGCGGGCGAGCTCACCGGCCAGGCGCCGTCCCGGTCCGGCCGCGGCGAGCAGCTCGTCCAGCGCGGGCCGGCTGAGCCACAGCCCGATCGCCATGCGGTCGAGCCGCGAGCGCAAGCGCACGTCCGCCGCGGCGTCGAGGGCCGCCCACACGTCGTCGAGCCGCTCGCCCGGGTGGACGTTGGCGCAGTAGGTCAAGAGAGCGGTGCGCCCGCCGCCGACCGACAGCCTCACTCAGCGTCCACGATCGGCTGCTGGCCGCGCAGGACGGAGTTGCCCGCGAAGGTCTGCGTCTGATCGACGGCGATGCCGTCCTCGAGCAGCCCGCGGTCGAGCCGTCCGGACTGCTCGAAGAAGGCGATCGGGTTGCGCCACACCACCGCCTCGATGTCGTCCTCGGCGAAGCCGGCCCGCGCCATCGCCTGCGCGGTCTTCGGCACCTTGAGCGGGTCGCTCTTGCCCCAGTCGGCCGCGCTGTTGACGATCATGCGCTCGACGCCGTAGCGCTGCAGCAGCGCGACCATGCGCTCCTCGGTCATCTTCGTGTCGGGATAGATCGAGTGACCTGCCCAGCAGCCGGTCGCGCGCACCAGCGGCAGCGTCTCCTCGTTGTTGTGATCGATCAGCACCAGGCTCTCGTCGATGCCGATCTCGCGCACCAGCGCGAGCGAGCGCTCGGTGCCGCGCTTCTTGTCGCGGTGCGGCGTGTGCACCAGGACCGGCAGCTTGCGCTCTCGGGCCAGCTCGAGCTGCGCGGCGAACGCCTTCTCCTCGCCCGGCGTGACGTCGTCGTAGCCGATCTCGCCCACGCCGACCACGCCGTCCTTCTCGAGGTAGCGCGGCAGCAGCTCGATCACCTCGTCGCGCAGGCGGTCGTCGTTGGCCTCCTTCGGGTTGAGCGCCATGGTGCAGAAGTGGGCGATGCCGAACTGGCGGGCGCGGAAGCGCTCCCAGCCGACCAGCGAGCCGAAGTAGTCGACGAAGCTGCCGACCTGAGTGCGCGGCTGCCCCAGCCAGAAGGCCGGCTCGAGCACCGCCGCGATGCCGGCGGCCGCCATGCGCTCGTAGTCGTCGGTGGTGCGCGATGTCATGTGGATGTGGGGATCGAACATCTTCACGGCGTGATCTCCTCCAGCGCCTTGGCGATGGCGGCGCGCACGGCGGCGTCGCGCTCGATGGCGGAGCGCTCGACCAGGAACGCGCGGGCGCGCCCCTGCCTGGCGCGGCCCAGGCCGGCCGCGGCGCCGCGCCGCATCTCGGCGGTGCTGTGGTTGAGATATCCGATCATGCGGGCCAGCGCGACCGGCGTGACGTGCGGTGCCACCAGCAGCCAGATGTCGGGCGGGAAGGGGCGCACCGCCGCCTCCTGCTCCGACACGTAGTCCATGCCCATGCGGGCCAGCTCCGGGTTTGCCCGGCGGTCGAGGCCGTCGACGCGGCCCAGCGGCGCGCCGACGAACGCGGCCTTCATGACGAGCTTGTTGAACTCCGGCTCGCCGTAGTGGCGGGCGGCGAACGGGTTGTCGCAGGCCAGGGCGGCGAACAGATCGCTCTCGTTGGTGCGCCCGGCGTCGAGCGCGATCGGCACGAAGCGCCCCGCCTCGGGCAGGAGCGACAGGCCGCGCACGACGCCGCGCTTCTCGCGGCTGTCCCCCTGCCGGTACAGCTCGTCGACCAGGTCGGCCACATCGCCGGGCGAGCCGGCCGCGACCGCGACGAGCAGCGCGACGCGGCCCGCGTCGTCGACGGTCCACCGGTAGGTCGAGACCGGGTCCTCCGGGCCCGGCAGCGGCTGCCCGGCGGCCAGCTGCTGGCGGCCGAGCCGACGCCCGGCGGCGACGAAGGCCGGCGCGCAGGAGGCAGAGGCGGCGCCGCCGGCAAGCGACTCGGCCGTCTCGCGCAGCCACGCGATCATGTCGGCCGCCGGCGCCGGGTCGCTCAGCTCGATCCGATCGCACAGCAGCTGGGCCAGGACCGGAAGAGACATCGCTGGAAAGCATAGGCCCCGCCAAAAACCGGTGTCAAACATGCCCAGCGTGGGTCCCGCATCGAGGCCAGGTTGACATCGGGAGCAGTGGCGGGCAGGGTGAACCCGAGTGCGTATCCTCGTCGTCCGCCATGCCGACGCCGTGTCCGAGACCGCCTCTCTCCCGGACGAGTACCGCTACCTGTCCCCTGCAGGCCGCCACCAGGTCCGGGAGCTGGGCGCGCTCGTGGCCGAGGCCGGCCTGGAGCTCGGCGCCGTTGTGACCAGCCCGCTCGTGCGCGCGGTGCAGACCGCCGAGCTGCTGGTGCGCTGGCTCGACTGGGCCGGCGCGATCGAGGCGACGCACTTCCTGGCCCCCGGCGGCGCCAGCGCGCGCGCGACCGCCGAGTGGCTGGCACGCTGCGCCGAGCCGCTGGCCGGCGGCACCCTGGTCGCGGTAGGCCACGAGCCGTCGATGTCGCACCTTGTCGGGCTGCTCTGCGGCACGAGCTCGGTGCCGTCCTTGCGCAAGGCCGAGGGCTGCTTCGTCGAGGACGGCGCGCTGCGCTGGCGCCTCGTGCCGGAGTGAGGAGCCGCCTCAGCTCGCTGCCAGCCAGCGCACCGCGTTGTGCACGTAGGCGCGGATGTCGGCCCGCGCGCGTGGCTCGGTGAGCATCCCGTCCCCGGGCGGCTCGGTGACGAAGCTGGGCGCGCCACGGTGCGCGCCCGCCCCTCGCCGGCCGGCACCCCGACCGCACCCTCGTGCGGATGGGAGGGGAACAGCTCGATGCGGCCGCCCGGCGCGTCGGCCCGCTCGAGCAGCGGGTGCGGCTGCGCGGCGATGATGCGCCGATAGTCGCCGTTGCGCCCCGAGTGATAGTTCGGCCACGAGATGCTGGGCGTCTCGCGATCGTCGGCGCAACGCCGGCTGGGATCGTCCTCGCAGCAGTCCTCCTGGTGGAAGAAGTTCGCCGCGCCGACGCCGGGCAGGTGCCTGAGCCAGAGGCCCATGTTCTGGTGGTCGCGCGCGGTCAGGAGACCGCCGCCCTGGCGGTGGAACGCGTCGATGGCAGCGACGTCGCGCGCCGACGGCCCCTCTCCGCCGTCAACGCCGAGCAGCCACACCTCGTCGAACTCGTCGCGGCTCAGGCCGGAGAGGACCGGATCGTCGCCGCGGCAATCCGGCTCGCGGTTGCGCGCGACCACGTCGGCCACCTCGGCGATGAGCTCGGCCAGGGTGGAGAATCGGCCGACGTGCCAGTCATCGTCGACCCGGGGGATGGAGGTCTGCAGGAGCACGCGGATCGGCTCGGTGGTTCTGGTCATGGCCTGAACGCAGCTAGGCGCCCGGCCGCCGCCGTCCAGAGCAGATCGACACGGCCGCGCCCGAGAGCGCCGGGTCTACGACAGGCGGCGCTTGTAGTCGTCGTAGTCGAAGCGGCGCACCACGCGGATCGAGTGGTCGGCCGGATCGTGGATCGCGATGGACGGCAGCCGAACACCGTTGAAGGTCGTGTTCTTGACCATCGTGTAGTGCGCCATGTCGCGGAAGACCAGCTTGTCGCCGACGGCGAGCGGGCGCGGGAAGGAGTAGTCGCCGATCACGTCGCCGGCCAGGCAGGTCTGACCGCCCAGGCGGTAGGTGTGCGGGTGCTCGCCCGGCTCGCCCGCTCCCTCGATGATCGCGCGGTACGGCATCTCCAGCACGTCCGGCATGTGCGCCGTGGCCGACGTGTCGAGGATCGCGATGTCGACCTGGTTGTGGACGATGTCGAGCACGCTCGCCACAAGCACGCCGGTGCCCAGCGCGATCGCCTCGCCCGGCTCGAGGTAGACCTCCAGGCCGCGGCGCCGCCGGAAGTCGCGCACCAGCTCGACGAGGCGATCGACCTCGTAGTCGGGACGCGTGATGTGGTGCCCGCCGCCGAAGTTGACCCACTCGACGCGGCCGAGCTCCGGCCCGAAGCGCTCCTCGAAGGCGGCCAGCGTGCGCTCGAGCGCGTCGGCGCCCAGCTCGCACAGCGTGTGGAAGTGCAGGCCGCTGAGTCCGTCCATGAGCTCGGGGCGGAACTGCGCGCGCGGCACGCCGAGCCGCGATCCGGGCGCGGCCGGATCGTACAGCGCGACCTCCACCTCGGAGTGCTCCGGGTTGACGCGCATGCCGAAGCGCACGCCGCGCGACGCTCCGGCCGCACGCGCCGCGGGCCCGAGCCGCTCCCACTGCGAGAAGGAGTTGAACACCACGTGATCGGCCAGCCCGATGATCTCCACCAGCTCGGCCTCGGCGAACGCCGGCGCGTAGACGTGGACCTCCTTGTTCATCTCCTCGCGCCCGAGCCGCGCCTCGGCCAGCGAGCTGGCCGCGATGCCGGACAGGCGCTGGCCGATGAGCGGGAACAGGCTCCACATGGCGAAGCCCTTGAGCGCCAGCAGCACCTTGCAGCCGCCGCGCGCCTGCACGTCGGCCAGGATGTCGAGGTTGCGCCGCAGGGCGCCGAGGTCGACGATGTAGGCCGGCGTGTCGACCCCGCTGACGTCGATGTCGAGCGGGCGCGTGGCCGGCGGCGCGTGCACCACGCGGGTACCGGTCATGGTGCGCGGCGGGCTACTCGCCCATCTCCTGGACCTGCCAGGGCAGGCCGTTCTTGCCGAGCGCCTCGAGGAACGGATCCGGATCCAGCTGCTCGATGTTGAACACGCCCTTGCCGCGCCACTTGCCCGACAGCATCATCAGGCCGCCGACCATGGCCGGCACGCCGGTGGTGTACGAGATGGCCTGGGCGCGCACCTCCTCGTAGCAGGCGGCGTGATCGCTGACGTTGTAGATGAAGACGGTGCGCTTCTTGCCCGCCTTCTCGCCGGCGATGAGGCAGCCGATGACGGTCTTGCCCTCGTAGCGCTGGCCGAGCGACGACGGATCCGGCAGCACCGCCTTGAGGAACTTGAGCGGGACGATCTTCTGGCCCTCGAAGTCGACCGCATCGATGCGCGTCATGCCGACGTTCTCGAGCACGCGCAGGTGCGTGATGTACTGGTCCGAGAAGGTCATCCAGAAGCGGATGCGCTCGAGGCCGGGGATGTGCTTGACCAGCGACTCCAGCTCCTCGTGGTAGAGCAGGTACGCCTTGTACGGCCCGACCTCGGGGAAGTCGAACATCATGTTCTCGGACAGCGGATCGATCTCGCGCCACTCCCCCTTCTCCCAGTAGCGCCCGCGCTGCGTGATCTCGCGGATGTTGATCTCCGGGTTGAAGTTGGTGGCGAACGGATGGCCGTGCTTGCCGGCGTTGCAGTCGAGGATGTCGATGGTCTGGATGCTGTCGAACAGGTGCTTCTGGGCGTAGGCGCAGAAGACGTTGGTCACCCCGGGATCGAACCCGGAGCCGAGCAGCGCCATGATCCCGGCCTTGCGGAAGCGCTCGTGATACGCCCACTGCCACTTGTATTCGAACTTGGCCACGTCGCGCGGCTCGTAGTTGGCCGTGTCCAGGTAGTCGACGCCGGCTTCGAGACAGGCGTCCATGATCGGCAGGTCCTGGTAGGGCAGGGCCGTGTTGATGACCAGGTTCGGCTTGACCCGGCGGATCAGCTTGACCGTCTGGGCCACGTCGTCCGCGTCGACCTTGTCGATCTCGATCTCGCGCCCGCGCATCTCGCGCACCTGGCGCTGGATCTCCTGACAGCGCGCCATGGTCCGACTGGCCAGCACGATCTTGCTGAACACATCCGGAACCTGAGCGCACTTGTGCGTGACCACGCCGCCGACACCACCGGCGCCGATAATCAGGACCTTGCTCATCGCCTCGCGACCTCCGACTGGTGGGGCCGGCGCGTCGAGCCGGCCGGTAATGCTTCGGGCCGGCGCCGTTTGCCGGCCGGCGTACCTTTGGGCCGGCAAAGGCTAGCACAGCCGAGAGCGACGAGGCGCTCTCGGCCGGCGTGAACTCCGCAGCAGAGAAGGTCTAGAGCGAGCGCTTGCGGGCGCGCAGGCCGCGCCGGCTGCCCTTGCTCTTGAAGCGCTTCGGCCCGCCGGGCGCGTCGCCGCCGCCACCAGTGCCGGGGCTCGGCTCGTCGTCGCGCTGATAGCGCCCGCCCTCGAAGCCGAAGGCCGGATCCTCGGTCGGAGGAGCACCGCCGGGCGCACCGCCATAGCCGCCGCCGAAGCCTCGTCCCGGGGCGCCGCCGTAACCGCCGCCAGCCGGCGGGCCGCCGAATCGACGCGGGCCACCGGGCGCGCCGCCGCCATAGCCGCCGCCGCCACCGCCGTAGCCACCGCTACCCGGTGGGCGCCGCGGCCGCTCTTCGGCCTGGTTCACGTTGAGCCGCCGGCCGCCGATCTCGCGCTGATTGAACAGCGTGATCGCCTTGCCGGCTTCCGCCTCCGACGAGAAGGTGGCAAACGCGAACCCGCGTGGCCGTCCTGTGACTCGATCAGTGGGGATGTATACGTTGACGACTTGTCCCGCTTCCGAGAGAACCTGCGTCAGCTCTTCGGCTGTAGTGTGATAGCTCAGGTTCCCGACAAAGACCTTGGCAGAAATGGCGACACTCCTTCTGGCTGCTAGTTGACACGACCAACTCCTCGGTGGAGCGTGGCCGCTATCCTCAAATTACCAGGAGCGGGCCGAAAACGCCTCTCAAATCGGTACAAATGACCAGGCTGCCTGAACCCGTTCGGCGAAGGAGAACCTTCGCAATTATTTCTCACCCCGACGCTGGGAAGACCACGCTCACTGAAAAACTGTTGCTTTTCGGCGGTGCTATCCAGCTGGCGGGCGCGGTCAAGGCGCGCGGCGCAGAGAGGCGCGCCCGCTCGGACTGGATGAACATCGAGAAGCAGCGCGGTATCAGCGTGACCGTGTCGGTGATGACCTTCGAGCACGGCGGCTGCACGTTCAACCTGCTCGACACGCCGGGTCACGAGGACTTCAGCGAGGACACCTATCGCACGCTGACCGCCGTCGACTCGGCGATCATGGTGCTCGACGCGGCCAAGGGCATCGAGGCGCAGACGCGCAAGCTGTTCGAGGTCTGCCGGCTGCGCGACGTCCCCATCATCACCTTCATCAACAAGCTCGACCGCGAGGGGCGCGAGCCGTTCGAGCTGCTCGACGAGATCTCGTCCGGCCTGGCGCTCGACGTGTCGCCGGTCAGCTGGCCGATCGGCATGGGCCAGGACTTCCGCGGCTGCTACGACCTGCGCCGCGAGCGCGTGGTGCTGATGGATCGATCGGCCCGCGCGGTGGTGAGCGAGGGGGAGACGGTCGAAGGGCTCGACGATCCGCAAGTTCGACGAGCTGCTGTCCGAGCGCGCCGCCACGCGCCTGCGCGAGGAGGTCGCCATGGCGCGCGAGCTGTGCCCCGCCTTCGACCTCGACTCCTATCGCGAGGGGCACCTGACGCCGGTCTTCTTCGGCAGCGCGCTGAACAACTTCGGCGTGCGCGAGCTCTTGACCGGGCTCGAGGAGCTGGCGCCGCCGCCGCGCCCGCAGCGCGCCGCCGATCGGATCGTCGATCCGGGCGAGCCGAAGGTCACCGGCTTCGTGTTCAAGATCCAGGCGAACATGGATCCGCGCCATCGCGATCGCGTCGCGTTCGTGCGGCTGTGCTCGGGCCACTTCCGGCGCGGCATGCGGCTCACCATCGGCCGCACCGGCAAGAGCCTGGCCGTCGGCAACGCGGTGCTGTTCCAGGCGCGCGACCGCGAGCTGGCCGAGGAGGCCTTCGCCGGCGACATCGTCGGCATCCCCAACCACGGCATCCTGCACATCGGCGACACGCTGACCGAGGGAGAGCCGCTGCGCTTCCCGGGCGTGCCGCGCTTCGCGCCCGAGCTGCTCCAGCGGGTGCGGCCGGACGATCCGATGCGGGCCAAGCACCTGGGCCGCGCGCTGTGCGAGCTGGCCGAGGAGGGCGCGGCGCAGGCGCTGCGCCGCCGGGTCGGCTCCGAGTGGGTCGTCGGCGTCGTCGGTCGCCTGCAGTTCGACGTGCTGGCCGACCGCATCCGCAACGAGTACGGCCTGCCGGTCCACTTCGAGAGCGTGCCGTACGTGACCGCGCGCTGGGCCGTGTCCGACGATCATCGGCTGCTGAAGAGGTTCTGCGAAGCGCACGAGCAGCACATCGCCGACGACCACACCGGCGCGCCCGTGTTCCTGGCGCGCAACGACTGGCAGCTCGAGCACGCGTGCGACGACTTCCCCGGCGTGCAGCTGCTCGACGTGGTGCAGCCGCACGAGGCCCTGGCCGACGCCGCGCCGGCGGCGTCGCAGCGGTGACCGGCAGGATGGAGTCGGTCGAGTACCTGGTCGTCGGCGCGGGGGTGAGCGGGCTGTCGTTCGCCAGCTGGCTGCGCGAGGAGGCAGCGGCGCTGGGCGCGCGCGAGCCGGAGATCCTCCTGCTCGAGGCCGAGGCCGAGCCGGGCGGCTACTGCCGCAGCGTGCTGCGAGACGGCTTCGTGTGGGACTACTCGGGGCACTTCTTCCACTTCCGGCACCCGGAGATCGAGGCGTGGCTGCGCGCGCGCATGCCCGGCGCCGACGTGCGCACCGTGGCCAAGCGCTCGTTCATCCGCTACCGCGGGCGCGACATCGACTTCCCGTTCCAGAAGAACATCCACCAGCTCGAGCGCGACGACTTCATCGACTGCCTGTACGGTCTGTTCTTCCGCGGCCAGGAGGAGGGCGGGGTGCCCGGCGCCATCGGCGCGCCGCACTCGTTCAAGCAGATGCTGCACCAGCGCCTCGGCGCCGGCATCTGCGAGCGCTTCCTGGTCCCCTACAACGAGAAGCTGTACGCCTGCGATCTGGACGCGCTCGATCCGGACGCCATGGGTCGCTTCTTCCCGCACGCCGACGTGGCCGACATCCTGCGCAACATGAAGCGGCCGGACAACGCGAGCTACAACGCCAGCTTCACCTATCCGCGCGGCGGCGCCGTCGAGTACGTGGGCGCGCTGCTGCGCGACCTGCCGCCCGCGATGCTTGCCTGCGGCGAGCCGCTGGTCGGGCTCGACCTCGCGGCGCAGGTCGCGACCAGCTCGGCGCGCAAGATCCGCTATCGCCACCTGGTCAGCTCGCTGCCGTTGCCGCGCCTGCTGGCCCTTTCCGGCCTGGCCCACGACGCCGGCGCGTTCAGCTGGAACAAGGTGGCGGTGTTCAACCTCGGCTTCGACCGCAAGGGCCGGTCCGGCGTGCACTGGATCTACTTCCCGGACCGCGAGCTGTCGTTCTACCGGGTCGGCTTCTACGACAACATCCACGACGGCGACCGCATGTCGCTCTACGTCGAGATCGGCGCGCCGGCGGGAGCCGAGCTGGACATGGAGGCGCTGCGCGGCCGCGTCATGGCCGATCTGGAGCGCGAGCGCATCGTCGACGCCCACCGCCTCGTCGCGTGGCACAGCATCGTCCTCGACCCGGCCTACGTGCACATCACCGCCCGCTCGCTGGCCGAGACCCGGCGGGCGCGCGCAGTGCTCGAGGCGGCCGGCGTGCACTCGGTCGGCCGCTACGGCGGATGGACCTACTGCTCGATCGAGGACAACATGGTCGAGACCCGCGAGCTGGCCGCCCGCTTCGCCCCGCTCCTGCGCGCGTAGGCGACGCGCTACGGGTCGGCGGCCGGGTCGGTGTGCGGGATGCGGACGCGGAAGGTCGTGCCGCTCTCCGGCTGCGACTCGACGTCGACCGCGCCGCCGTGGGCCAGCGCGATCTGCTTCACGATGTAGAGGCCCAGCCCGATGCTGCGGTGGTTGCCGCCGCCGCCCTTGCCGCGGCGGAACGGCTCGAAAAGGATCGGCATCACGTCCGGCGCGATCGGGGCGCCGTGGTTGTGCACCTCGAGGACCATGCAGTCGCCGGCCGCGGCGGTCCGCACCGTCACCGGCGTGCCGGGCGGGCTGTAGGCCAGCGCGTTGGACACGAGGTTGGTGACGATCTGGGCCAGGCGGTCCGGATCCCAGTGGCCAAGGCCATCGCCGGTCGCATCGACCCACAGGGTGCGGTCGGGCGAGCTCATCTGCACCTCGCCGACGGTGTGGCGCGCGACCTCGTGCAGGTCCATGTCGCGGCGCGAGACCGGCAGCCCGCCGGCCGCGCGCGCCTGGGTGAAGTCGAGCAGGTCGCTGATCATGCGCGCGGCGCGCTCGCCGCTGGACACGATGCGGGCCAGGATCTTGGCCAGCCCGGGATCGAGGCCCTCGCGCATGAGCGCGGCGTGCGCGCCCATCATCATCGCCTGCAGCGGGTTGCGCAGGTCGTGGCTCACGATGCCGATCAGCTGCTGCTCGAACTCGGTCTGCCGGCGCGACGCCTCCTCGTAGTGCTTGCGCGCGCTGACGTCCTGGACGGTGCCGATCAGCCGTCGGGTGGCGTCGTCGTCGACGAAGGCCCGCCCGGTGGCGCGCACCCAGGTCTCGGCCTGCCCGGGCGGTACTCGCAGGCGGTACTCGACGTCGCACTCGCCGTCGGGGCCGGCCTCGAGGGCCTGCTGGATGGCGGCATGGGTGCCGTCGCGATCCTCCGGGTGCAGGCGCGACAGGAACAGGTCGTAGGTCATCGAGCCGTCCGGCGCCAGGCCGAACAGCGCCTTGCCGCGCGCGTCGGAGGCGATGTTGCCGGACGCCGGGTGATAGTCCCAGATGCCCAGCTCGGTCGCGTTCAGGGCGATGCGCAGGCGCTCCTCGCTGTCGCGCAGCGCCTTGGCCGCGCGCGCCACCTCGCGCTCGGCCTGGTTGACGCGGATGGCGTTGCGCACCGCCGCCACCAGCCGCGCGCTCGACAGCGCGTTCTTGGCCAGGTAGTCGGCGGCGCCGGCCTTCATGAGGCTCACCGCGGTGTCCTCGTCGCCGCGGCCGGTCAGCATGACGATCGGCGTGTCGACGCCGTGGCCGCGCACGGCGCGCAGCAGCCACAGCCCGTCGCGTCCCGGGATCTGGTAGTCGAGCAGGATGCAGTCGAACGGCTGGCCGTCCAGCGCGGCCAGCGCCTGGTCGGCGTCGCTGGCCTCGACGATCTCGATGGGGACGCCGCCCTGGGCCAGCGCGCGCTGCACGAAGCGCCGGTCGACGTCGTCGTCGTCGACAACCAGCACGCGGATCGGACCGCCGCGGTCGTCGCTCATGCCGTCCACGTCACGGCAGCTCGACCAGCGTCCAGTACTTGTTGAGGGCGGCCATGAGATCGACGAAGTTGCCGAACGTGACCGGCTTGAGCAGGTAACCGGCGACGTTCAGGTTGTACGCGTCGACCTTGTCGCGCTCGTCGTTGGAGGTCGTCAGCACGACCACCGGCACGTGGGCCAGCTGCGGATCGGCGCGCAGCTCGCGCAAGAACTCGATCCCGTTCATCTTCGGCATGTTGAGATCGAGCAGGATCAGCCGGCGATCGGCCGGGATCTGGCCGCTGCGCAGGAGCTGCAGCGCCTCGAGCCCGTTGGAGGCCACGTGGATCGGGTTGGTGATGTTGTTGCGCTGGAACGCGCGGCGGACGTTCATGACATCGACGTCGTCGTCTTCCACCAGCAGGATGTGCAGCGCGCGCTCGCTCATTGCTTCGGATGCATAGCGGATCGACGTCGAGGGGAAAAGCCCATTCGCGCCCCGCAAGGGTGACCCAGATCCGGTCAGTCGAGCGTTCCGTGCGGGGCACCGCGAAACTCTCGCGTCGTCACGTCGGCGTCGTGCTGGTGTTGATAACCCGTGGCGGCGCGGAACGCCGCTGCATCGATCACCACGGGATACTTCACGTGCTTGAGCGCCCCCGGCGGCAGCCGCGGCAGTCCGAAACGGCCCAGCAGCAGGCGAAACAGCGGCTCCGGGATGGGCACATGGGAGCGTCCGGTCAGATCGATGAGCAGCGACAGCGGCATCGGCTCCGGCCCCGCGACGTTGTAAACCCCGCGCAGGCCGCGCTCGAGCGCCAGCACGATGGCGTCGGCCGCGTCCCCCTCGTGCAGGAACTGGAAGAGTGGATCGAAACCGAGCAGCGTCGGCACGCGCGGCCCGCGCAGAAATTGCGCAAGCGTGCCGGTGCGCGACGCGCCGAGCGTGTAACAGATACGCAGCACCGCCGTGTCGATCTCCGGCATGCGCCACAGCGCCGAGCCGGCGTACAGGTCGGCGGCTACCAGGTCGGCCAGCTCCGGGAAGCTGGTCACCGCCATCGGCGGATCGTCCTCGCGGTGGTAGATGGGCGCGTCGTGGTCGGCGCCGTAGTAGGTGTGGCGTCCGACGAACACCGCGCGCTTGACGCCGTAGCGATGGCTGCACTCCCAGACCGCTCGCGTGCCGTGCAGGTTGATGCGGTCGCGGTCGGCGGAGCGGGCGGTCAGGTGCGTGACGGTGGCCATGTGCACGACCGCGTCCGGCTTGCCGGTGCGGAACACGTCCTCGGCGGCGCGCTTGCGGATGTCAAGCTGGTGCAGCTCGAACTCGGGCGGCGCGCCGCGCCACTCGCGTCGATCGATGCCGAGCACGTCGTGTCCGCCGTCGCGCAGGCGCAGCGCGACGATGCGGCCGATCTTGCCCGCGATGCCGGTGACCAGGACCTTCACGCGTCACTCCTCATCTGACGGCCTCACCGCGGCCGCGCCGGATGCTGGCCCCGCTATCGATGAGCGCGGCGATGCGGCTCTTGATGTGCTCGACGTGGCCGTGGATGACCTCGTCATCCTCGTTGCCGGTGCCGTCGAGCACGATCGGCGCGTCGTAGTAGATCTCCAGCTTGACCGGGCGCGGCACCGGCACGACCCACGGCGTGACCGGGATGTACGGCATGCCGAACAGGTGGCCGAGGCGCACCAGGTTGACCACGGTCGGGATGGCCTCGCCGCCGCCCAGGAACGCGAACGGGACGATCGGCGTGCGCGTGCGCAGGGCCAGGCGCACGAAGCCGGTGCCGAACTCGACCAGGCTGTTGCGATCGCCGTACAGCTTGGCGGTCCCGCGCGCGCCCTCGGGGAAGACCATGAGCAGGCGGTCGGCCTCGAGCAGCGAGACGGCGTGCTCGGGCAGGCCGGTCAGCTGGCCCAGGCGGTTGGTCCAGGTCGACGCGAACGGCACGCGGTTGAGGAACTTCTCGGCCATGCCGTGGCCCAGCCGCGGCGGGTCCATCTCGAAGAACAGCGAGGCCAGCACCATGGCGCCGTCGAGCGCCACGCCGCCGGAGTGGTTGCCGACCAGCATGGCCCGCCCGCGCGCCGGGACGTTGTCGATGCCGTTGACCGTGACGTTGAAGTAGCGGCGGTAGAGCCAGCCGAGCAGGGTCAGGAAGCGCGCCAGCTCTCGCTGCGAGACGCCGAACGGATCGATGCCGTGGCCGTCGAACGGGATCTCCAGGCGGCGGACGCGGGCCTCGACCTCGGGGGAGACAAGGAACGCCATGCTCAACCGCCGGTCGCGGGGTTCGAGTGGGCCGGGGCGAGCGCGGCGGCCACCACCCCGGTCGCGATCACGACAACGAGTCCCTTGCTCGGCTTCCCCATGGCGGCCGCCCCGGCGGCACGCAGTGGTACCACAACTCGGACACACAGAGCTCGCCTCGTTGAACTCGGCGAGCTCTGTTATCCGAGCTTCGCGCTTCCGCGCTCAGCCAGTCGAAGTCGACGGGGGACCCCGCCGACTTCGTCGGCACCCCGTCGACTAGGGGGTCGCCTGGTCTTCGACACAGGCGACCCCTTGTCTACTGAAGCGTGACCGCGATCTGGCGCGGCTGGGCGCCGAACCAGCGCGCCGTCGCGCGCACGTGGCCCTGGCGATCGCGCACGAAGAAGACCTGCACGTCGCGCGAAAGTCCCTCGAGGGCCCGCTTCATGTGAGTGGTGCGGACCGGCGCCGGCAGCGCCAGCCAGCGCTCGTCGTTCAGCGCGCCGCTCACCTCGGGGCCCTGGCGCGACGCGGCGGCGATCGGGATGTCGCCGGCGAAGCGGGTCGTCAGCGTCTCCCACTGCTGGGTCTGGCAGCCGCGCTGCAGCTGGACGCCGGCGGCGGAGAACCCGGTCAAGCCGAGGATGAGCGCGATCACCTCGAGCGCGCGGCGCTGTCCCGCACTCATGCGGCGCAGGCGCGGCGTCTTGGCGGTGTGCGGCACCGACGGCGCGGTGTCCGGGCGGTCGTGGCGAGCCGAGGGGCGGGCAGGGGCGGACCTCGTCTGGCCGGCGTCGTCCGCCATGTCCACCGCGGCCGCCTCCGGATCGTCCGACAGCACCCGCGCGCCGCGCAGGACGCGCGACCGCTCGTGCGCCGGCACGTGGACCTGGGCGGCCAGCTCGGCGCGCTCGAACTCACCCATCGCGGACATGTCGGCCGGCATGCGCACGGCCACGCCGAGCTCCTTCTCCCAGCCCTTGAAGCGGCACAGGGCCGGGCGCGCGTGGGCCGGGTCGAAGCCGGGCTGCTGCGCGAGCAGCTGCCACACCGGCTCGAGATCGAACTCGCCGTCGTGGTGGATCTCGCGGTACTGGCCGGACAGCACGCTGCGCAGCGCATCCGTCCCGACCAGCGTCTTGGCGCGCGAGTGGCTGAACGCTAGGATCAGCGCCTCGAGCGGCACGCGACCAGGCGTCCCGGCTTTCCCCATCCGACACCTCTATTATTGGGGCCGAGCCCGAGCCGGGTCAAACGGGGGCTGCCGGGATATGCTCCGCGCATGAGTGAGCGCGCGCAGCCGCTCGGTGGCCGCACGGTCGTCGTCGGCGTGGGTGGGGGCATCGCGGCCTACAAGGCGGTCGAGCTGGTACGCTTGTTGACCAAGGCGGACGCGACGGTGCGGGTGGTAATGACCCCGCGGGCGCGCGAGTTCGTCGGCCCCATCACCTTCCAGGCGCTCTCCGGGCGCCCGGTCATGACCGACCTGTTCGACCTCACCCAGGAGTCGGAAATCGGGCACATCCAGGTTGCCGACGCGGCCGACATCGTGGTGATCGCGCCCGCCACCGCGAACCTGATCGCCCGCATGGCGGCCGGCATGGCCGATTGCCCGGTCTCGGCCGTCGCGCTGGCCACCAAGGCGCCGGTGCTGCTGGCGCCGAGCATGAACGTGAACATGTGGAATCACCCGATCACGCGCGCCAATCTGCGCCGGATCGTGTCGGAGGCGGGAGTCCATGTGGTCGGCCCGGGCGAGGGGTTCCTGGCCTGCCGCTGGACCGGTCCCGGGCGACTCGCCGAGCCGGCCGACATCGTCGAGGCCGCCGCCCACGTGCTCACGCCCCAGGACCTCGCCGGGCGCCGCGTGGTGGTCACCGCCGGGCCGACGTGGGAGGCGGTCGATCCTGTGCGGGTGCTGGCCAACCGCTCGACCGGGCGCATGGGCTTCGCCCTGGCGCGGGCGGCGGCGCGGCGCGGCGCGACGGTCGAGCTGGTGCACGGCCCGGTCGCGATCGAACCGCCTGTCGGCGTCGACCGTCGAGGCGGTGGAGTCCGCCGTCGAGATGGCGGCGGCGACGCGGCGCGCGGCCGAGAACGCCGACGTGGTGATCATGGCGGCGGCGGTGGCCGACTACCGCGCCGCCGAGCGCGCGACGCACAAGCGCAAGAAGCGCGACCTCGGATCGAACACCAGTCTGCAGCTGGTGCGCAACCCGGACATCCTGGGTGAGCTGGGCCAGGCGCGGTCCGAGCGCGGCGTCAAGCGCCCGCTCCTCGTCGGCTTCGCGGCGGAGACCGAGCGCGTCGTCGAGGAGGCGAAGGCCAAGCTGACCGGCAAGCGCTGCGATCTGGTGGTGGCCAACGACGTGACTCAGCCGGACGCTGGATTTGCGGTCGACACCAACCGGGTCATCCTGGTCGAGGCCGGCGGGGCGCGCGAGCTCGCGCTGGCCAGCAAGGACGAGATCTCGCACGCCATTCTCGATCGCGTGCTAGAGATGCTGTCGGCGTCATGAGCAGCGAGGACACCGAGGTCGATCCGCGCGCCGAGCTGCGCTCCCTGGCCGGCGCGCTGCGCCAGCACGCGCAGAAGCTCGAGCGAATGGGTATCCATCACGCCGGCGGCGGCGCGCGCGAATCCGCGTCGGCCGCGCGCGCGGCGTTCGATGCCACGGCAGATCCTGCCCACGCGCCCGACGCTGCCGGCCCGTCGGTGTTCCCGGATCCATCGTCGGAGACCGGTTCCCCCGCTCCCGCGCGCGCCAGCCTCGCCGTCGTGCGCGAGGATCTGGGCGAATGCACGCGCTGCAAGCTCAGCCCGACCCGCACGAACATCGTTTTCGGGGTCGGCTCGCCGTCGGCGCCGCTGATGTTCGTCGGTGAGGCGCCCGGTGCCGAGGAGGACCGGCGCGGCGAGCCGTTCGTCGGGGCCGCCGGGCAACTCCTCGATCGCATGATCGTCGCGATGGGCTGGACCCGCGAGAGCGTGTACATCGCCAACGTGCTCAAGTGCCGTCCGCCGGGCAATCGCGACCCGGCGCCGGACGAGGTGGCCGAGTGCCTGCCGTTCCTGCACCGCCAGATCGAGGCGCTGGCGCCGCGCATCATCGTGGCGCTGGGCAAGCCGGCGGCGCAGGCGCTGCTCCAGACCAGCGCACCGATCAGCGCGCTGCGCGGGCGGTTCCACCAGTTTCGCGACGTTCGCGTGATGCCAACCTTCCATCCCGCGTTCCTGTTGCGCTCGCCGGATCGCAAGCGAGACGCGTGGAGTGATCTGAAACAAGTGATCGATGAGCTGCAACGCCTCGGCGTGCGCTCACCGAACACGCCCCGCGACTGACGACAGTCAGTTGCGATGCGCTGGAATCCGGACAGCGGCGCGCTCGCCCTTGACACGCTCGCTGGCTGTTCCCTAGAGTTTTGCCTCCGTCAACCGATCTGGTCCATCGAGCCCCCGGAGAGAGGCGATCGAATGACGAAACAGGAGCTCATCGAGCTCATCTACCGCAAGCGCGGGGCGCAGAACGGGCTGACCAAGAAGGCGGTGGCGGACATCATCGACGGCGTCTTCGCCGAGCTCGGTGACTACTTCGTCAAGGCGCGCGTCCGGCGCAACGGCACCACACCCAAGTTCACCTATCCGGGGTTCGGCACCTTCGCCAAGCGCCGCCGCCCCGAGCGCGACGGCCGTCACCCGCAGACAGGTGAGCCGATCCGCATCCCCGCGCTCGAGACCGTGTCGTTCGCCATCGGCAGCGATCTCAAGTCGCTCTTGAACTCGCGCAAGTAGAGCCCGCATGATCGCGGCGTGAGGCCCACGGGGTCACCGGTCTGCCGTCGGGGCCCCCGCATGCACCGCCGCGCAGCCAGCGCCGTGCTCGCGGCGGTCTTCTGGATCGCGGCCTGCGGCGGCGTCGCGCCGTCGAGCGGCGGAGCGGGGCTCGATCGGCGCATCGCGGATCTTCGCCTGCGCATCGCCGGCGATCCGCGCGACCCGCAGCTGCACGCCGCGCTCGCGCGCGCGCTCCTGCGCGCCGGCCAGCCGGGCGGCGCGATCCGACACTTCGAGGAGGCGCGCCGCCGCGACGATCTCGCGGCCGGCGACGCGCGCGCGCTGGCGGCGCTGTACCTCGAGCGGGGCAGGGCGCGCATGGCGCTCGGCGACGGAGCGGCCTGGCGCGACCTCGAGGCCGCGAGCCGGCTCGGCGAGACGCGCGGCGCCGCGCTCATGCGTGAGAGCTACTTCGCCGGCGCGCTGGCCGAGCTGCGCCGCGGCGACGGGCCGGGGCGGCGGGCCGCGCTCGGGCTGCTCGCGCGCGCGGAGCGGCTCGCGCCGCGCGACGCCAGGCTGGCCGCGCGGGCGCCGGCCGCCGCGGACCTGGCCGACGTGGGCGCCGCCGGTGCGTGGCTCGCCGACGGCGGGGCCCGTCGCGCCGCGCTCGAGACCTACGCCGCGTACGTGGCGCGCGGCGGACGCGGCGCCGATCACCTGCGCCGCTACCTCGCCCTGCATCGCTGGTGGTACGGCGATCGCGAGCGGCCCAGCCCGGCGCTGCTCGACGAGCTGACCGCCGAGAAGTTCGATCTGTGCGGGCTGGCGCGCGAGCCGGCCGAGCTCGGCTGCGCCGGATCGCTGGTGGGCGCGGCCGACAACGATCCGGCGGCGGCCGAGCAGATCCGGCAGCTGGCCGCGGTGCGCGGCTGGCGCAGCGCGGATCCCGGCACGGCCGGCGCCTGGGCGCTCGTCGCGCTGCGCGCCTGGCTCGACGGCAGGGTCGGGTCGTGGGAGGCGGAGCTGGCCGCGCGCGTCGACCTGGCCGCGCTCCTGGCCACCGAGGTGGGCAGGGCCAGCGTGGCGCCGCACGCGCGGGCCACGCTGCTGCGCGTCGCTGGCCACGAGCAGGACGCGCGCGCAGCCCTCGATCGCGCGATGGAGGGCGCGGCGCGACTGGCCCCGGAGACGCGCGCGCTGCTGGTGGCCGAGGCGGCGGCGCAGCGGCGCGGCGGCGCGATCGAAGCGCTGCTCCACGCCGGGCCGGCCTCGCCGACAGCCTGGCGAGCAGCGCTGGCGTTCGCGCGCGCGGCCGAGCCGGGCGGGGCGCGCGAGGCCGCGCTGTGCGACGCGGCGCCGGTCGCCATCGCGGCCGAGCACCTGCGCCGCAGCGGCGAGCTGGGCGCCCTGGCCGCGCGTTTTCCGTCGCGCGACGCGCTGTACGCGCTGGCCCGCTGGTACGACGCGCTGCGCTCGTCGCCCGATCCGCGCCTGGCGCGAGGGCTCGAGGCGCTCGAGACGCGCTGGCGCCGGCTGGCGGCGGGCGCCGCGCTGCCGACCGCGCTGCCGTCGGCGCTGCGGCTCGGCGTCGTCGATCCCCACCGCATCGCGCCGGTGACGGCGCACGGCGCGCGCGACCGGCGGAGCGCGGCTGTGGCCGACGGGCTGGGCCGCGTGGCGCGCGCGTACCTGCGCGATCCGGCGCTGGCCGATCGCCTGGCGGCGGAGCTGGCCGATGGCGCTGTCGCGATGGGCGAGCGCGGGCCGCTCCTGGTCGAGCTGTTCGCCAGGCTGGGCGATCCGGCCCGCGCCTGGCAGTGGGCGGAGCGCACCAGCGCGTCGAGCCCCGATCACGCTCCGTATCTCCTGGCCGCGGGGCTGGCCGCGGTCGCCACCGGCGACAGCCCGCGCGCCGACGTCTTCTTCGTTCGCGCGGCCGCCGCGTCGGGCGACGCCGGCGCGACCAGCCTGACCGCCGCGCGCGGCTTTCTCGCGGCCGGGCGGGCGCTGCCGGCGCTGACCGCGGCGCGACGGGCCCACGATCTGACGGCGCCCGGCGAGCCGGAGCACGCCGCGGCCATCGAGCTGGCGGCGGCCAGCCTCGATCTGCTCGGCAGGGCCGCCGATGCCACCGCGCTGCGCGCGCGCCTGCCGGAAGGCGCGCGGGTCGCCGCCGCGTCCGGCGCCGCGAGGGCGAGCGGCGCGGCGGGCGCGTCGACGCCGGACGTGCTGCCGCCGCCGGATGCGGACGGCTGGGCGACTCAGGTGGCGTCGCAGCTGGCGGTCGGCCTCATCGCGCCTCCGGAGCGGGCGGCGCCGGCGCTCGCGGCTGTGGCTGACGCGCTCGAGCGCGCCGGCCTGACCGAGCTGGGCCAGGCCGCGCGGCGCGAGCGGGCCGCGCTGCTGGCGCCGGCAGCGACCGACCGGCTCAGTCGGTGATGGCGATCCCGGGAGCCGGGTTCGCGCGGCACAGCTCCTGGACCTGACCGCGGACGCGGCCGGCCAGCTCCTCGTCGTCGTGGCGCGCCACGATCTCGTCGATCCAGCCGGCGACGCGGCGCATGTCGGCCGCGTCCATCCCGCGGCTGGTCAGAGCCGGCGTGCCCAGGCGGATGCCGGACGGATCGAACGGCTTGCGCGGATCGAACGGGACCGTGTTGTAGTTGCACACGATGCCGGCGCGATCGAGCGCGCGCGCCGCGATCTTGCCGGGCACGCCCTTGCCGGTCAGATCGCACAGCAGCAGGTGATTGTCGGTCCCGCCCGAGACCAGGTCGAAGCCGCGCTCGGCCAGCGCCTCGCCCAGCGCGCGCGCGTTGGTCACCACCTGCTCGCCGTAGCGGCGGAACTCCGGCGTGGCCGCCTCCTTGAGCGCGACGGCGATGCCGGCGGTCGTGTGGTTGTGCGGCCCGCCCTGCAGGCCGGGGAACACAGCGCGGTCGATCGCCTTGGCGTGCTCGTCGCGGCAGAGGATCATGCCGCCGCGCGGCCCGCGCAGCGTCTTGTGCGTCGTGGTGGTGACGACGTCGGCGTACGGCACAGGCGACGGGTGCGCGCCGGCCGCGATGAGGCCGGCGATGTGCGCGATGTCGGCGGCGAACACGGCCCCGACCTCGCGCGCGATGTCGCCGAACGCGGCGAAGTCGATCGTGCGCGGGATGGCAGTGCCGCCGGCCCACAGGAGCTTGGGGCGCTCCCGCCGGGCCAGCTCGCGCACCGCATCGTAGTCGATGCGGCCGGTCTCCTTGACCACCGTGTACTGCACCGAGCGGAAGTACTTGCCGGTGATCGACACGTTCCACCCGTGTGTCAGGTGCCCGCCCGACGCCAGGTGCATGCCCATGACCGTGTCGCCCGGCTGCAAGAAGGCGAAGTACACGGCCATGTTGGCCGGCGAGCCGGAGTAGGGCTGAACGTTGGCGTGCGCGGCGCCGAACAGCGCCTTGGCCCGCTCGATGGCGGTCGTCTCGACCTGATCGATGTAGACCTGGCCTTCGTAGTAGCGCTTGCCGGGATAGCCCTCGGAGTACTTGTTCGTCAGGACCGATCCGGTGGCCGCCAGCACCGCCGCCGATACGTAGTTCTCCGACGGGATGAGGCGCACGCAGTCGCGCTGGCGCCGCTCCTCGGCCAGGAGAAGGTGGGCGATTTCGGGATCTACTGCTTCGAGCGCGCCAGTCATGGCGCGTAGAATAGTCGAAGCTCACCACCAGACGAAGCACCTTGCCGAAATCGACGGTCTATCACCCTTCTCTCGACGAGTTCTGCCAGTCCGCGCAGCGGGGCAACCTGATCCCGGTTTACCGGGAGATCATGGCCGACGGCGACACGCCGGTCGGCGCCTACGCCAAGCTGGGCCGCGGCGAGCACAGCTTCCTGCTCGAATCGGTCGTCGGCGGCGAGAAGTGGGCGGCGTACTCGTTCATCGGCGTCCGTCCCCGCGCCGTGCTGCGCGCCACCGGCCGCCAGGCCAGCGTCGTCTGGTACGACGTGGACGGCGACGGCGCGCCGCGCACGGCGACCTGGACGGTGCGCGAGCCGACCGCGGCGCTGGTCGAGGTGATGAGCGAGTGGCGCCCGGTGGCGCCCGAGGGCCTGCCGCGCTTCTGGGGCGGCGCGGTCGGCTGGATGTCGTACGACCTGGTGCGCGGCTTCGAGAACCTGCCCGATCAGGCGCCGCGCTCGTCCGAGCCGCCCGACCTGGCCGCGTTGCCGGACATGACCATGGTCCTGACCGACACGCTGGTCGTGTTCGACAACCTGCGCCAGACAATCAAGGTGGTGGCCACGCCGTACGTGCCGCGCCCGGAGAAGGCGGAGGCGGCCTACGCCGGCGCGCTGCGCCGCATCGACGAGGTGGTCGAGCGGCTGCGGCGCAACCCGCCGGCGCTGTCGCCGCTCGAGCCGCCGCCGGTCGGCGAGAAGGGCTCTGCGCAGCTGCGCTGGGGCGGCGGCGAGGCGCCGACCTCCGGCTTCGACCGCGCGGGCTTCACCGCGGCGGTCGAGCGGGCCAAGGAGTACATCCTGTCGGGCGACGCGTTCCAGGTGGTGCTGTCGCAGCGCTTCCGCGTGCCCCGCGGCGGCGTGGACCCGTTCGACATCTATCGCGCGCTGCGCGTGGTCAACCCGTCGCCGTACATGTTCCACCTCGAGTTCCCCGAGGCGCGCGTCACCGGCGCGTCGCCCGAGACGCTGGTGCGCATGGAGGGCGGACGGGTCGAGGTGCGCCCGATCGCCGGCACCCGGCCCGCGGGGAGCCACCGCCGAGGAGGACGAGCTGCTCGCCGCCGAGCTGCAGACCGACACCAAGGAGCGCGCCGAGCACCTGATGCTCATCGACCTGGGTCGCAACGACGTCGGTCGGGTGTCCAAGGTCGGGACGGTGCTGGTGTCGGAGCAGATGGTGGTCGAGCGCTACTCGCACGTCATGCACATGGTGTCGCACGTGCACGGCGATGTGGACGACGGGCTGGGCTGGCACGACGTGCTGCGCGCCTCTTTCCCGGCCGGGACGCTGACCGGAGCGCCCAAGATCCGCGCCATGGAGATCATCGACGAGCTCGAGCCGCACCGCCGCGGGATCTACGGCGGCGCGATCGGGTACATCTCGTACTCGGGCAACATGGACCTGGCCATCGCGATCCGCACGCTGGTGTGCGCGGGCGATTCGATCTACGTCCAGGCCGGGGCCGGGCTGGTCTACGATTCGGTCCCGGAGCTGGAATACGAGGAGACGCTCAACAAGGCGCGCGCCGTGCTGCGCGCCGTGGCGCTGGCCCGCGGCGCGTCCGAGCCGACCTGAACGACTGCCAATCTCCGCCGACAATGCTGCTGCTGATCGACAACTACGACTCGTTCACCTACAACCTGGCCCAGTACCTGGGTGAGCTGGGCCAGAAGGTGCGGGTCGAGCGCAACGACGCGATCGACCTGGACGCGATCGCCGCGATGCAGCCGCGCCGCATCGTCATCTCGCCCGGCCCGTGCACGCCGAACGAAGCCGGCATCTCGATGGACCTCATCCGCCGCTTCGCCGGTCAGGTGCCGATCCTGGGCGTGTGCCTGGGCCACCAGGCCATCGGCCAGGTCTTCGGCGGCAACATCGTCCGCGCCGACCGCGTCATGCACGGCAAGGTCTCCAAGATCTTCCACGACGAGCAGGGCCTCAACCTGGGCCTGCCCAACCCGTTCGAGGCAACGCGCTACCACTCGCTGGTGATCGAGCCGGACAGCCTGCCCGAGTGCCTGGAGATCACGGCCAAGACCTGGGACGACGAGATCATGGGCGTGCGCCACCGCGACTACGTCGGCACCGCCGCGCCGCTCGAGGGCGTGCAGTTCCACCCGGAGTCGATCATGACGCGCGAGGGGCTGCGCATCCTGCGCAACTTCCTCGACATGAGTCGCGGCGCGGGGGAGGCGTAGTGCCATGGAGATCCGCCAGGCCATCGCGCGGGTGATGGCGGGCCACAACCTCGCGCGCGAGGAGATCGCGGCGGTGTTCGGCTCGATCATGGACGGCCAGGCGACGCCGGCGCAGATCGGCGGCCTGCTGGTGGCGCTGCGCATGAAGGGCGAGACGGCGGAGGAGATCGCCGGGGCGGCCAGCGCGATGCGCGCGCGGGCGCTGCCGATCGCGTGTCCGGATCCGCGGACCGCGGTGGATACGTGTGGAACCGGCGGCGACGGCTCCGGCACGGTCAACGTGTTCGACCCTGGCCGCTGTCGTCGTCGCTGCGGCCGGCGCCACGGTGGCCAAGCACGGTAACCGCGCGCTGTCGTCGCGCGCCGGCTCCGCCGACGTGCTGGAGGCGCTCGGCGTCGCCATCGACGCGCCCACGCCGGTGGTGGAGCGCTGCCTGTCGGAGGTCGGCATCGGATTTCTCTTCGCGCCGGCCTTCCACGCCGCCACCCGCCACGCCGCCGAGCCGCGCCGCGACCTCGGGACGCGCACGATCTTCAACCTGCTCGGCCCGCTGACCAATCCGGCCGGGGTCGGCTGCCAGGTCGTCGGCGTGTTCGACCGCGCATGGTGCGAGCCGGTGGCGCGCGCGCTCGGCCAGCTCGGCACCGAGCGCGCCTTCGTCGTGCACGGCACCGGCGGACTGGACGAGATCGCGGTGCGCGGCCCGACCGTCGTGGCCGAGTGGAACGGTGTGCGCGGCACCCTGTCGCTCACCGAGGTCACCCCCTCCGACTTCGGCATGACCGAGGACGACCCGGCCGGTCTGCGCGGCGGCACCGCGGCCGACAACGCCACCACGGTCAAGCGCATCCTCGCCGGCGACTCCGGCCCGGTCCGCACCGCGGCCGTGCTGGCCGCCAGCGCCGCGCTGGTCGCGTGCGGCCGCGCGCCCGACTTCCGCACCGGCGCCGAGATGGCCGCCGCGGCGATCGACAGCGGCCGGGCCGCGCGGACGCTGGAGCGATGGGCGCGGGTGAGTCGAGAGGTCCGCTGAGGCAGCCACGCGGTGAGCATCCTGAGCGATATCCTGCGCGCCAAGCGCACCGAGGTCGCGCGCGCCCGCGCCGAGCGGCCGCTGGCCGATCTCGAGTCGCGGGCCGCCGCCGCGCCTCCTGCGCGCGGGATGATCGCCGCCCTGCGCCGCGGTCCCGGTCAGCCGATGCGCATGATCGCGGAGATCAAGCGAGCGTCGCCGTCGGCCGGGCCGATCCGACCGGGCGCGGATCCGGCCGAGGTGGCACGCGAGTACGCCGCCGCCGGCGCGGCCGCCATCTCGGTGCTCACCGACGAGCAGTTCTTCGACGGCCGGCTCGAGTTCGTACCGGCGGTGGCCGGCGCGGTGTCGATCCCGCTCCTGCGCAAGGACTTCATGGTCGACCCGTACCAGGTGGTCGAGTCGCGCGCCCACGCCGCCGACGCCGTGCTGCTGATCGCGGCCGCGCTCGGCCCCGAGCAGATGCGCGAGCTCCTCGACGAGGCCCGGCGCTGGGGCCTCGACGCGCTGGTCGAGGTGCACGACGAGGCCGAGGCGGAGCGCGCCGCGGCGGCCGGCGCCGAGCTGATCGGCGTCAACCACCGCGACCTGGGCACCTTCGAGCTGGACATGGGCCTGACCGCGCGTATCGCGCCGCTCTTGCCCGACGGCGCCGTCGTGGTTGCCGAGAGCGGCATCCGCGGCGCCGACGACGTGCGCCGGCTGGAGCAGGCCGGCGCCCACGCGGTCCTCGTCGGCGAGACCTTGATGCGGGCCGCGTCGCCCGGGGCCGCGCTGGCCGCGCTGTCCGCGATCCCGGAGGCGTCGACGTGATCATCAAGATCTGCGGCCTGACCCGGCCCGAGGACGCGGCCTTCGCCGCCCAGGTCGGGGCCGACTGGCTCGGGCTGAATTTCTGGCCGCGGTCGCGACGCGTCGTCGGCCGCAGCCAGGCGCTCGAGGTGGCCCAGGCGGCCCGCGCCGCCCGCGCCGACGTCGGCCTGGTCGGCGTCTTCGTCGACCAGCCGATCGAGGAGGTGACCGAGCTTGTCGACGCGATCGGCCTGGACTTCGTCCAGCTGCACGGCGACGAGCCGCCCGCGTACGTCAGGCGACTGGGCCGGCGGGCGATCAAGGTGATCGCCCTGGCCCGGGAGAGCGACGTGGATCGCCTCGACGATTACTCGTGCGCCACGTTCCTCGTCGACACGCCCAGCCCGGGCCGGGGCGGCTCGGGCGAGCGCGGCGACTGGGGGCTGGCCCGCCGGGCGGCCGAGCTTCACCGCGTCCTCCTGGCCGGCGGCCTCACACCGGACAACGTGGCCGAGGCGGTGGCGACGGTCGCGCCTCACGGCGTGGACTCCGCCAGCGGCGTGGAGTTGACGCCCGGGCGCAAGGAGCCGCTCCTCGTCGAGGGCTTCGTGACCGCGGCGCGGGCCGCGTTCGCCCTGCGGCGCGAGGGACACGCGAAGTGACCGGCGCCGGGCGCTTCGGCCGCTTCGGCGGCCAGTACGTGGCCGAGACGCTGATGCCGGCGGTCGAGGAGCTGGACCGCGCCTACGCCGAAGCGGCGGCCGACCCGGCCTTCATCGCCGAGTACGAGCGCCTGCTGCGCGACTACGTCGGCCGCCCGTCTCCGCTCACCGCCGCCGAGCGACTGTCCGAGCAGGTCGGCTGCCGCGTGCACCTCAAGCGCGAGGACCTCAACCACACCGGCGCGCACAAGATCAACAACTGCGTCGGCCAGGCGCTGCTCGCCCGCCGCATGGGCAAGCGCCGCATCATCGCCGAGACCGGAGCCGGCCAGCACGGCGTTGCCACCGCGACGGTGGCGGCGCTGTTCGGCATGCCCTGCCAGGTGTACATGGGCGCCGAGGACGTCGAGCGCCAGGCGCTCAACGTGTTCCGCATGAAGCTGCTCGGCGCGACGGTCACGCCGGTACGCGCCGGCTCGCGCACGCTCAAGGACGCGATGAACGAGGCGCTGCGCGACTGGGTGACCAACGTGGCCGACACGTACTACCTGATCGGCTCGGTGGCCGGCCCCCACCCGTATCCCACGCTGGTGCGCGACTTCCAGTCGGTCATCGGGCGCGAGGCGCGCGGGCAGATCCTGCACACGGCCGGCCGCCTGCCCGACGCGCTTGTCGCCTGCGTCGGCGGCGGGTCCAACGCGGCCGGCTTGTTCGCCCCGTTCGTCGCCGACGAGAGCGTGGCGTTCTACGGCGTCGAGGCGGCCGGCGACGGCCTGGACACGCGCCGCCACGCCGCAACCCTGTCGCGCGGCCGCATCGGCGTGCTGCACGGCTCCAAGTCGTTCGTCCTGTGCGGCGAGGACGGCCAGATCGACGAGGCCCACTCGATCAGCGCCGGCCTCGACTACCCGGGCGTGGGGCCGGAGCACGCGCACTGGATGGAGACCGGCCGCGCCACCTACCTGGCCCGCACCGACAGCGAGGCGCTCGACGCCCTGGCGCTGCTCGCCCGCACCGAGGGGATCATCTGCGCCCTCGAGACAGCGCACGCCGTCGCCGCGCTGGCCGAGATCGGCAAGCGCATCGGCGAGCAAGGCATCGTCATCCTGTGTCTGTCGGGGCGAGGGGACAAGGACATGGTCACTGTCTCGCGCCGGCTGGGCGGTGAGGTCGAATGAGGCCGGACACGCGCCTGCGCCGACGCTTCGCCGAGCTGTCGCGCACCGGCCGGCCCGCGCTGATCGTCTACCTGACCCAGGCCGACCCGTCGCCGGCCGCGACGGTCGACCTGTGCGAGCGCGTGGCGGCGGCCGGCGCCGACGCCATCGAGCTGGGCGTGCCGTTCTCGGACCCGAACGCCGACGGCGTCGTCATCCAGGCGGCCATGCAGCGCGCCCTGGCCCAGGGCGGAGGCCTGGCCGGCGCGCTGGCCGGCGTCCGCGCGCTGCGCGACCGCGGCTGCGACGTGCCGATCGTCCTGTTCGGCTACTACAACCCCATCTTCGTGCTCGGCGTCGACCGCTTCGCCGCCCAGGCCGCGACCGCCGGCGTCGACGCGGTCCTCACCGTCGACCTGCCGATCGACGAGCTGGACGAGCTGGCCGGCCCGCTGGCCACTGCCGGGGTGGACGTGGTGCCGCTGGTGGCGCCGACCACCGGGGCGGATCGTCTGGCCGCGCTCGGCCGGCTCGATGTGCCCTTCGTCTACTACATCTCCATGACCGGCGTGACCGGCGCGAGCTTCCGCGGCGCGACGGCGACCGACCGGATCGAGCAGGTGCGGCGGGCCTCGCGCGCGCCGGTCGCGGTCGGCTTCGGCATCAAGACGCCGGCCGACGCCGCCGCGGTGGCGCAGGTGGCGGACGGTGTCGTGGTCGGCTCCGCCATCATCGAGCGCATCGCCGCGGCGCGCTCGCCCGAGGCCGCAGTCGAAGCGGCGGCAGGCTTCGTGGCCGAGCTGCGCCGCGCCCTCGACGGCGCGCAGAGATAGTTAGAGATCCCAGCGCCGGCGCACGTCGATGACGATGGCGCGCAGCTCGTCGTCGCCGATGCGCTCGGCCTCGCGCTCGATCGCGGCCAGTCGCTCGGCGGTCGCCGCCGGCGGCGGCTGGCGCAGGCGCTGAGGCCGGCGCCGGATGCGAAGAGTAGGCGCGAGCGCGTCGTCGTCCGGCACCAGCTGGCGCGGCCCGACGTGAAAGCGGATCTCGCGCACCAGCGGCGGATCGCCGAGCTCGCGGCCCAGGCGCGCGACCAGGTCGTCGCGCAAGAAGCTCAGCTGGTGCAGCCACGACGAGTTCTTGACCCGCACCCACAGGATCCCGCGCTCGAGGCCGTCGGGCCACGTGCGCTGTGCGAGCGTCTCGCCGACGATGTCGCGCCAGCGGGCCAGGATGCGGTGCTCGCGCAGCTCGCGCGCGATGCCGTGTTGGCCGAGCAGGCCGGCCAGCACGTCACCTGCGCTGACGCGGCCGCGCCGCCGCCCGGATCTGCCGCTCGACGGCATCGCGCTCAGGTCATAGCACGGGCGGGTCGCCCGCCAGCTTCACGACTGGCGCAGGCGCCGCACCAGCTCGCGCAGACGCCGCGAGCCGCCCGCGTCCCGGTACAGGAACTTCAGCCCTGTCGATCCGGTGGGCAGGTGATAGGTGGCCTTTCCCGATATCGAGATCGGCCGGACCGCGCCCGGCGGCGTGATCTCCAGAATCACGTCGGTCTCGAGCGGCAGCGGCGTGGGCGTGGCCAGCATCGCGCCACCCACGCTGATCTCGCTCAGCGAGCTGTCGATCAGCTCGGCCGACTCGTTGGTTCGATACCGCACCGGGACGGCCACGGGCAGGCGCGTGTGGCGCCGCCGCGAGGCCGGGGTGCGATCCCCGCTGATGGTCTCCACCACGAAATCGCGCTTGTCCGCCTCGGCAGCGTCGAATTCGACAACCGCTCCGGCACGGACCCGGAGGCGGGGCAGGGCGGGTCGCCACGAGCGGACGATGCCCCGGATGAGGACCTTGTTCGGAAGCGCGGGAGCGCTCAGCTCGACGATGACCGATTCACCTCGGTCGAGCGGGGCTGTGGTGGGGCAAAACAGCCCGCCCGAGGTCAAGTCGCTCTGGTAGTTCGCTTCGAACTCATTGTTTGTGCGGAAGCGGACCTTCAGAATTTGCATTGGTTGACCTGTACGCAGGTTAACACAGTACCCTGACCGTACGGCCTCCCCTCTTGACTTCTTCGGGGGTTAGCACATCAGGGGTGAGGAGCGTTTGTTCAGGTAGGGTTTCGGGCCACATGGCCGATGCCCCACGCCGCGGCGCGGTAAGGTCGCCCCCCATGGGCCCCGGCGACCTGGCGCGACGCGCGCTCATCATCGTGCCGACCTACAACGAGCGCGACAACGTGGAGCAGGTCGCGGCCGAGTTTCTGGCCCCGGTGGAGGGCTCCGAGCTCCTGTTCGTGGACGACGCCTCGCCGGATGGCACGGGCTCGCTCATCGACGCGATCTCGGCTCGCGATCCCCGCGTGCACGTCCTGCACCGAGCCGGAAAGCTGGGCCTGGGCACGGCTTATCTCGACGGCTTTCGCTGGGCGCTCGAGCGCGGCTACCACCTGGTCATCGAGATGGACGCCGACTTCAGCCACGACCCGCGCTACCTGCCGCCCATGGTGGAGCGGGCCGAGGCGGGAACTGACCTGGTGGTAGGTTCGCGCTACATCGACGGCGGCGGCACCATCAACTGGGGCCTGGGCCGGCAGCTCATCAGCCGGGCCGGCGGCCGCTACGCGCGCACGGTGCTCGGCTTCGACGTCGCCGACCCCACATCCGGGTTCGTCTGCTACCGGCGCCAGACCCTGGAGCGTATCGACCTTGCGTCGGTGCGATCCAACGGCTACGGCTTCCAGATCGAGATGAAGTACCGCGTCCACCGCGCCGGGATGCGCATCGAGGAGATCCCGATCGTGTTCGAGGACCGGCGCGTCGGACAGTCGAAGATGTCCGGCGCGATCGTGGCCGAGGCGCTCCTGATGGTGTGGCGGCTGCGCCTGGGCGGCGCGTCGCGCGGTTGATCGCAGGCGCCGAAAACAGCAAACCGCGATGACACGGCGAGCGCGGCGCAGAGCTCGTCGGCCCTGCTCGCGATCGGCGCGCCAGCGCGGTCATCGCGCGGCGGGTCGGCGCGGACCGACTACGCCCAGTCGCCCTGCTCGTTCTTGCGCTTCTTGCGCGCTGTCGAGGCGACCTCGTACTCGCCGAGCTTCTTGTCGAGCTCGTCGATGCGCATCGCCAGCTCGCTGAGCTCGCGACGGCTGGGCAGGTCGAGCCCGGTGCGCACCTTGCCGACAGCCTGGTGCAGGGCGGTGCGCAGCTTGACCGGCACCTCCTGCCAGCTCTTTGCCGCCGCGGAACCGGCCAGCCGCTGGCGCACCTTCGAGTCGGCCCAGCGCTGGCTTCGCCTTGGCCTCGGCGGCGTCGATCTGGGATTTCACCACCTGGGCGCGCTCGCGGATCCGATCGCCGAAGCCGGCTGCGGCCTCGGCCGCCGCCTGCGCTCCCTCGGGCGCCGGGGTCTCCGGCGTCGCCGTATTGCTCGGACTTTCCATGGCTTTCTCCTTCTGATGAAGCGTGACGAGCGCATCATAACGCGACGCGTCAACAAGTCAATGCCCGATCCTGCGGTGCGTCAAGGTGCCGCGCATCCGGGCGCGCGCCGGGATCGGCCACGACCATTGCAGGCGCCGCGCTGGACGTTATGCTTGCCCGGTGAAGGCGGTGCGCAGGCGCGCGCTCTGGGGCATGTTCCCGGCCGCCGCGGTGCTCGCGTCGGCCGTGGGCATCGCGTATCTCGGCGCGGTCTCGTACTTCGCCGACCGCGGGATGGTCGCCGCCGTCGCCGAGCAGAACAGCGGGCTGGCCCGCCGCGTGGCCGACGCGGTCGCCGGAGAGCTGCGCCTGGCCCTCGACGCCACTGCGACAGCGTTCGAGAGCGCGCGCGATCGCGACGGCAGCCGCGACGAGCGCGGTGCCGAGCCCGGGCTGGAGCCGCTGGTGGCGGCCCATCCGATCGCGTCGCAGCCGATCTTCATCGATCCGGACGGCCGCCTGGTCTACCCGTCGCAGGATCCGTCGGCGTCGCCGCTCGACTCGGCGCCGGATCAGGAGTTCATGGCGCTGCTGAGCCGCGGCGTGCGCCTCGACCCGACCCGATCCTCGCTGCTGCACCTCGCGCGCCGCCAGGAGATCGGGATCTGTCCGGGCAAGGCGGGGGTCGCGCCGGGCCCGTCCTGCCGACCGACGCTGCGCGACCTGTCCGAGGCGCGCCGCGCCTACGCGCAGCTCGCCCGCCACCGCGACACCGGCCCCGAGGCGCTGCTCGGCCTCGCGCGCCTCGAGCGCGCCGCCGAGCGGCCGGCCCAGGCCGCCGCGCTCTACCGCGAGCTGGCCCGCCGCTTCGCCGATCGCGTCGACGCCGACGGCATGGGCTACTCGCTCATCGCGCAGCTCGGCCTGGCCGAGGTCGAGCCGGCGGCCGCGCCGGCGCTCGACTGTCTGCGCCAGCTGGTGACCGGCGACGCGGCGGTCCCGCGGGCGGCGCGCGGGCTGTTCATCGATCACGTGCGCGAGCTTCTGCGCGACCGCCGCCTCGACGCTGCCCAGGCCGAGGAGCTGGCCGCGCTGGAGCGCCAGCTGGTGCTGGCGGAGAGCGCGGCGCGGCTGGCGGCGCGCCTGTCGGATGACCTGACGCCGCTGGCGCGCAGCGCCGAGATCGAGCCGCGCGGCCGTCCAGCGCTGGGCGCGCCGGACCGGACGCTGCTCTACCGCCGGCTGCCCAGCGGCGCGGTGGTCGGGCTGGCGCTCGAGCGGCCCGGCCTCGATCGGGTGGCGGATCTGGCGGTGCCGGCTCGCGAGCGGCAGGTCGGCGTTCGCGCGGTCGTGCTGCCGGTCGGCGACAGCCCCGACGCCGGATCGGCGCGAGCGCTGGCCAGCGCGTCGTTCGGCCCGCTCCTGCCGCACCTCAACCTGGCGCTGGTGCAGGACCGCTCGCGGCCCGATCCGGTGGCCGAGATGGTGCGCCAGCGCAGCCGGCGCCACCTGTTCGTGACCGGCGGCCTGGTCGCGGTGCTGGTCCTCGGCCTGGTCGCCACCATCCGCGGGGCCGCGCGCGAGCGCGAGCTGGCCCGGCTCAAGAGCGACTTCGTCTCCACCGTGTCGCACGAGCTCAAGACGCCGCTCACCTCGATCCGCATGTTCGCCGAGATGCTGCAGCAGGGCGTGGCCGGCGACGACCGCGACCGCGAGCGCCGCTACCACGAGATCATCGTCAAGGAGAGCGAGCGGCTCGGCCTGCTCATCGCCAACCTGCTCGACTACGCGCAGATCGAGCGCGGCACCCGCCGCTACCTGCGCCGGCGCGAGCGGGCCAGCGAGGTGGCGCGCGAGGCGGTGACGACGTTCGCGCGCCTGCGCGAGGGCGAGGGGCAGGAGGTCTCGGTCGCGGTGGCGCCGCCGGCCGAGGACGCGCACGTGACAATCGATCGCGAGGTGACGGTGCAGGCGCTGCTGAATCTGCTCTCCAACGCGGTCAAGTACGGCGGCGAGGACCGCCAGCATCGAGGTGACAGTGGCGCCGCACGGCGAGGAGTGGATCGCGCTGGCGGTGCGCGACCGCGGGCCCGGCATCCCGAAGGCGGAGCAGGAGCGCGTGTTCCGCGAGTTCTACCGCTCGCCGACCGCGTACACCGCCGGGGTCGAGGGCACCGGGCTCGGCCTCGCGCTGGTCAAGCGCCACGTCGAGGCCCAGGGCGGCCAGGTCGAGCTGGACAGCGAGCCGGGGCGCGGCGCCACGTTCACGTTGCTGTTCCCGGCGTCGCCGGCCGAGACTGCAGCGGAGCCGCCGCCGTGAGCAGCCGCATCCTCGTCATCGAGGACGACGCGTCGATCCGCCTCGGGCTCGAGGACACGCTGCGCGCCAAGGGCTACCGGGTCGACGGTGGCGACGCGCGGCGCGGCCGGGCTCGAGCTGGCCGAGCGCGTGCGCCCCGACCTCATCATCCTCGACATCATGCTGCCGGACATCGACGGCTTCGAGGTGTGCCGCCGGCTCAAGTCGGCGGCGCGCGAGATCGCCGGCACGCCGATCATCATGCTGAGCGCGCGCGGCGCCGAGCTCGATCGCGTGCGCGGCCTCGAGCTGGGCGCCGACGACTACGTGACCAAGCCGTTCTCGCTGATGGAGCTGCTGGCCCGGGTGTCGGCGGTGCTGCGCGCGGCAGGCGCGCGCGACGCGCCGAGCCGGACATGCTCGAGTTCGGCGACGTCGCGCATCGACTTCGCGCGCCAGACCGCGCTCAAGGCCGGCCGCCGGGTCGAGCTGCCGGCGCGCGCGTTCGCCATCCTCAAGGTGTTCGCGCGCCGGCCGGGCGAGGTGGTGACGCGCGACGTGCTGCTCGAGGAGGCGTGGGGCTACGAGCGCTATCCCAACACGCGCACCGTCGACAACCACCTGGTCAAGCTGCGCCGGGCGCTGGAGGACGAGCCGGAGCGGCCGCGCCACCTCATCACCGTGCACGGCGCCGGCTACCGCCTCCTGATCGAGCGCGACGCCGCGGAGCCGCCTCCGGACTAGCGAGAGTACGCGCCCTGATCGGCCGCGTGGGGTGATGTGCGCGCCGCCGCGGGTCCGGACATGACAGATTCGTGACAAGCTTTTGCAGAGGCGTGACGAGCTGGGACAGCCACGGCACGAGTGCGGCCCGCCAGTCTGATATGCAGGTAGACGGGCGAGGCGAGAGCGCCGGCATCGGGGGAATGGACGCGTTGCGGACAGTCTTTCGGTGCCGGCGCTGCGCCGGTTTGTGGCTCGCGGTGCTTGTCGCGTGCGGGGCCGAAGGGGCCGATCCGGGGCCGGGGGCGTCGGAGTCGGGGCCGTCGGAGTCGGGAGACGGCGAGACGGGTTCGGGGAGGGGGAGGGGGACGGGGACGCGGACGGGGTCGGAGACGGGTTCGGAGACGGGGGCTGGCGGGGCGGCGGACTCGGCGAGGCGGTATTACCGGGGCTATCTGGACGAGGTGCTGCGCGGCGACTTCAGCGCGGCGCGGGCCGGGTATCGCGCCGTCGTCGAGGATGGCAGCGCGGAGCCGGAGGTGGCGGCGCGCGCGGCGCTGCGGCTGGCCGAGTACGAGGCAGACGCGGGGCGGCGGCACATCGCGCTCGACCTGGTCGCGCGCGCGGCCGCGCTGGGCCGCGATCACCGCGACCTGCTGCACTGGGCCGAGCGGCTGCAGCGCCGCCTGGCCGCGGTGCGGGTGCACGACATCGAGGTGCGCGGGCCGCCGGCCGGCACGCCGCTCGAGGGCGTCTCTGCTCAGGCGGCCGACCTGCACGCGCGGGCCGAGGAGCTCCTGGCCGCGTATCACGCGCGCCGGCTCAAGCCGCGCCTCGAGGACCTGGGCGCCGGGGTGCGCGGCAAGCGATCCGCGATGGAGGCGGCGGTGCGCGCGTACCGGCAGGTCGCCGCGCTCGACGAGCCGGCCGCGACGGTGGCGGCCGAGCTGCGCATCGCCGGGCTGTACTACGATCTGTCGCTGTCGCTCACGTTCGATCTGCCGTCGGAGCTGGAGGCAGGGACGGCCGCCGAGCTGCGCCAGTCGCTGCGCGCCCAGGCGCTCGCCGATCGCAACCGGGCCCGCGCCGCGTACCTGCGCGCGCTCGAGGCCGGCCGCGACGGGCGCGCCGGCCCGGCCGGGGCGATCTGGCTCGAGGCGGCCGAGCTGGGCCTGCGCTCGACCGAGGATCTGCTGCGCGGGCGAGACTGAGCCGGCCGGCCGGATATACTGCCGGCGTGTCGGTACGGGTCTACGTCAACGGCGGCATCACCGATCGCGACTCCGCGGTCATCTCGATCTTCGATCGCGGCTTTCTCTACGGCGACAGCGTGTACGAGGTGCTGCGCACGTCCGGCGGCCGCCCGGTCGACCTGGACCGCCACCTCGAGCGGCTGAGCCGCTCGGCGGCCGCGATCGAGCTGGCCATGCCCTCGCCGGACGAGCTGGGCCGCGGCATCGCCGACACGCTCGACGCGGCCGGCAACCCGGAGTCATACGTGCGCATCGTCGTCACGCGCGGCGGCGGGCCGATCACGCTCGACATCACGGCGGCGGAGAAGCCCAGCCTGGTGCTCATCGTCCAGCCGCTGGCGATGCCGCCGGCCGAGCTGTACGAGCGCGGCTGCTCGCTCGCAATCGTCGGCGTCGAGCGGACCTCGCGGCGCGCGTTCGACCCGGCGGTCAAGTCGGGCAACTACCTCAACAACATCATGGCGCTCGCCGAGGCGCGGCGCACCGGCACCTACGAGGCGATCATGTGCAGCCCGGACGGTCGCGTGGCCGAGGGCTCGACCTCGAACCTGTTCGTGTCGCGCGGCGATCGGCTGATCACGCCTGCGCTGCGCACGGGTCTTCTGGCCGGCATCACCCGCCAGCGCGTCATCGATCTGGCGCGCGAGGGCGGCCTCGCGGTCGAGGAGGGCGATCTGTCGCCGGACGAGGTGCGCGGCGCGGCCGAGGCGTTCATCACCAGCTCGATCCGCGGCGTGATGCCGGTCGCCACCGTCGACGGCCGCACCATCGGTGACGGCAAACCGGGCCCGGCCACGCGCCGGATGATGGAGCTTTACGCCGGGTTTCTGGCCGACGTGGCGCGCGGCGCGGCCTGAGCTGCGGTATGCGAGCCGCAGCGGATCTGCTATAGACAGCGCGTGACCATCCCCCGCTGGCTTCTGTTTCTGGTTGCGGCCTGGGTCATCGGGTTCGGCGTGTTTCGCCTCTACATCGCGTTGCGGCCGCGCAAGCTCGACCCGAACCGGCCGAACTACATGCAGAAGGGCATGTTCGCCCGCTCGCCGCGCACGCACGGTCTCTTCGGCGTGGTCTACATCATCCTCGGCGGGTTCCTGATCGCAACCGGGTTCGGCTGGGCGCCGGTGCTCGACATGGCGGCCTGCGCCGGCCAGCGCGATGCGACCCAGAGTCCGGATTCGGCGGACAGCGTCCGCGTTGTCCCCGCTGACGGTGACAGCGCCAGTGGCAAATGATAAGCGTGGGCCATGGGCAATCCCATCGCTGATCTCGTCACGTCGCTCGGCACCATCCGGGTCGAGCTCTTCACCGACGTCATGCCGAAGACGGCCGGCAACTTCGTGTCGCTGGCCAAGAGCGGCTTCTACGACGGCCTGCACTTCCACCGGGTCATCAAGGGCTTCATGCTCCAGTTCGGCTGTCCGCACAGCCGCGACCCGGAGAGCCCGCGCGCCGGCACCGGCAACGCGCCGCACGGCACCATCGAGGACGAGCATCCGGCCAACGCGAAGCTGTCGAACGAGCCGGGCACGCTGTCGATGGCCAACACCGGCCGCCCCAACAGCGGCAGCTGCCAGTTCTTCGTCAACACGGTGCACAACGCGTACCTCGACTGGTTCTCGCCCGGCCCGTCCAAGCACCCGGTGTTCGGCCGCGTCATCGACGGCATGGACGTCGTGACCAAGATCGAGAACACCCCGACCAGCGATCAGGATCGGCCGCGCAAGCCGGTCCAGATGGTCAAGATCGTCGTGCACGAGAGCTGAGCGCGGCCCCTCGCGGCTCTACTCGCTCGCTCTCTGCTTCTCGCTCGATGCCGGCTGGTCGGCCGGCGGCGCGCGCCAGCGCGGCGGCTTGCCGCTCGCGTCGCGCCCGCCGCCGTCGACCCAGGCGATGCCGGTGCACTTCTCGGCCCGGCTCAGGCTGCCGCGGCCGATGAACATCCGCGCAGGTCGGCCAGCAAGGTGGCGGGCCGCGCGGTCGAGAACGGATAGCGCGTCATCTCGAACACGCGCTGGGCGGCGCGGTTGTCGCTCTTGCGCGCGTCGTGACAGGTGGCGCAGTGGCGGCGGAAGATCGGCTCCACCGCCGAGTAAAGCACCGGGCGCGGCGGCGTCGCGCACTTCGGGGCCTCGTCGGCGGACGCCCGGCCGGGGCCGACGACGGCAGCCGCCATCAGGATCGACACGCACACCAGCCATCGCCGCGCTCGCGCCATGCCCTGAATGTGACACGGCGGCGGCGCCCCGAGAGCGCCGCCGCCGGAAGAATGGCCGGATGCTATCGCGCTGACATCAGGGTGCGACCGCGGCGGCCGCGATGGCGTCGGCCGACCCGACCGGACCGAGCGGGATCAGCGCGCCGGTGGCCAGGTTGATGGCGTAGAGCTGCGACGCGCTGGAGCCGGCCGGGACCAGGACGGCGAAGGCCGCGCCGGTCCCCGCGATGTCCACGCCGGCCAGCTCCGAGACGTCCACGCCCAGGGCGCCGACGGTGAACAGCGTGCCCATGTTGGGCGAGACCGGCGCGCCGCCGTCGGAGCCCTGGCGCACCAGGACGTCGCGGTCCGCGTCGATGTCGAACAGGGTCGTGCGGGTCGAGCCGAGGAAGCTCGCCGTGTAAGCGGCGCCCACAGCGCGCGGCGGCAGGCCGGCGCCGGCGTCGCCGGGGTCGTAGGCCAGGTCGGTGTCGATGCCGGCCACCGCGCCGGTCACCGGGTGCAGGCGCAGGTTCTGGCCGCTGGCCGCCGACGACGCGGATGCGGTCCACTGTCGGATTGAAGTCGAAGCCGAATTCCGCGCCGGCCAGCGGCGGAGACAGCGCGACGCCGACCGCGGTCGTCGCGCCGGTGTCGACGTCGATCCGGTACAGCTGGCCGGTGCTGCCGAGCGCGTACAGCTGGCCGGTGGCGGGGCGGAAGTCGATGCCGAGCAGCTTCTCGCCGTCGGCCAGCCCGCTCGACGGCCACCGAGTCGAGCAGCGAGCCGGGAGAGTCGGCCCGGAAGCTGAGCAGCATGTTGCTCGCGGTGACCGCGTAGACGGTCGGCGGCGCCGGCGGCGGCACGGCGATGCCGCGCACCGTCTCGCCTCCGCCGATGGCGCCCAGCGAGACCGACGCGCCGGTGGCCAGGTTGATGGCGTACAGGCCGGCCGGGCCTCCCTCCGGCACGATGGCGGCGAAGGCGGCGTCGCGCGCGGCGATGTCGAAGCCGACCAGGTCCGACACGTCGATGCCGAGCGCGCCGACCGAGAACAGCGTGCCGGTGTTGGGCGAGGTGGGTGCGCCGCCGTCGGAGCCCTGGCGCACAAGCATGTCGCGGCCGCTGTCGATGCCGAACAGGGTCGTGCGGGTCGAGCCGAGGAAGTTGCCGGTGTAGGCCGAGCCGACCAGACGCGGCGGGATGCCGGCGCCGGCGTCGAGCGGGCTGTACCACACGCCGACGTCGATCCCGGCCACGGCGCCGGTGTCCGGGTGCACGCGCAGGTTCTGGCGCGACGCGGTCACCACGCGGATGCGGTCCACTGTCGGGTTGAAGTCGAAGCCGACCGGGCCGCCGCCCGGCGCCGGCGTGAGCGGCGCGCCGATCGGGGTGACCGCGCCGGTGGCGATGTCGATGACGTGGATGCGGTCGGCGCTGCTGATGCCGTACAGCTGGCCGGTGGCGGGGCGGAAGTCGATGGCCAGCATCGCCTCGTCCGGCGCCAGACCGGTCAGCGGCACCCAGCCGACGACGACGCCGGGCGCGCTGGCATTGAAGCCGACGAGCTTGTTCGTGTCGGTGACCGCGTAGACCATGGGCGGGGGCGGAGTCGGGATGGCCAGCCCGCGGATCGCGGAGCCGTCGCCGAGCGCGCCGAGCGAGGTGGCGGCGCCGGTGGCCAGGTTGATGACGGCCAGCTGCGGCGCGCCGGCGGCCGGGACCAGCGCCGCGAAGGCGGCGTCGCGGTCGGCGATGTCGAAGCCGGCCACGTCGACGACATCGAGCCCGAGCGCGCCGACGGTGAACAGAGCGCCGGTGTTGGGCGAGGTGGGCGCGCCGCCGTCGGAGCCCTGGCGCACGAGCGCGTCGCGGTCGACGTCGATGCCGTAGAGCGTGGTGCGGGTCGAGCCGAGGAAGCTGGCGGTGTAGGCCGAGCCGACCACGCGCGGCGCGGCGCCGGCGCCGGCGTCGAGCGAGTCGTAGGCCAGGTTCATGTCGGTGCCGGCGATGTCGCCGGTGACCGGGTGCAGGCGCAGGTTGGCGCCGGTGTCGCTGACGACGCGGATGCGATCGACTGTCGGGTTGAAGTCGAAGCCGAAAAGCGATCCGGCCAGGGGCGTCGCGAGAGGGGCCGCGCCGATCGCGGTCGCGGCGCCGGTGGCCGGATCGATGACGTAGAGGCGACTGGTGCTGCCGAGCGCGTACAGCTCGCCGGTGGCCGGGCGGAAGTCGATACCGTTGACCTGCTCGCCGGCGGCCAGACCCAGGATCGGCACGGTGCGCAGCACCGTCGACGGCGCGTCGGCGCTGACAAGGATGAGCTGGTTGGCGGCGGTCACGGCGTAGACCGGCGCGTAGGCCATCGCGGCAGGCGGCGGAGGGGGAGGCGTGGGCCAGCCGGGAGGCGGCAGGGGCCCACCACCTCCGGCGTCGGGGCCGCTGTCGCCGCCGCCGCCGGGGCCAGGTCCGGCGTCGACATCGGCGCCGTCAGGTCCCGGCTCCGCGTCGACGCCGATATCGGCGCAGGCGCAGACGGCCATACAGAACAAGAACGCGGCCGGACTCCACCGGCGCGACTGGATCCTCATGATGCCCTCCCGGCACTGAATCTCGAGTGCTGGGGACGCTACGCCTCCAGGGGCGCGTCGGATCGCGACGGGCGAAAATAGGCGACGCCGGCTACGCCAGCTGCGGATAGCCGAGCCGCGCGGCCCCGGCCTCGAGCTCGTCCACGCGCGCGTAGACCTCGGGGCCGAGCAGCTCGAAGCCGTCGAGCAGCAGCGCGTCGCGCGCACCGGCCAGCTCCGGATCCGCCATCACGTCGGCCAGCGCCGCGCGCATTGCCTCGATCTGGTCGCGGCTGGCGCCCGCGCGCGTGATGATCGGCAACCCCGGGCACGCGGCCGTGATGTCGATCGCACGCACCTGGGCGACCAGGTGCGGCAGCGCGCGCTCGAACAGCGCGAGGCTCACGCAGTCGATGGCGGCGACGTCGGCCTCGCCGCGCGCCAGCAGCTCGAGGCTGGCGCGGTGCGCACCGGTCCACACGACGCTGCCGAAGAACGGCACGCCGCCGGCCAGGGGCGCGACCAGCGCGCGCAGCGAGTTCATGCCGGAGTGCGAGTCCGGCTCGTTGACCGCGCACACCGCTCCGGCGAGATCGGCGAGCGCGGCGGCGCGAGACGCGCGCGGCACCACGACAAGGCTCCGGTACCAGCTGCCTTCACAGTGCGACACGCGGTAGCGCGGCGTGGCCACGACCTGGACGCGGCCGGCCAGCGCGCGCACCAGCGGGTAGCCGCAGGTCTGCGAGAGCAGGAGCTCGGGATCGAGCCACATCGACGGCAGCGCGCGGTCGCGGCACAGCGCGGCCGGGACGCCGTCCACGCCGCGCGCATGCAGCGCGCCGGCCAGCGCGGTCCACAGCGCGTCGGTGGCGCCGCGCAGCTCCGGCAGGTCATACATGGGCAGCGATGCGCACCGCGCCGTCATCGGTCGGACGCTAGCACGCATCGACGCCGTGGTGGGCTCACGCCGGTTCGGCCGACTCGCGCAGGACCGCGAGGGCGGCCGCGATGTCGCCGGCCAGGAAGCGGTCCTCGACCTGGACCGGCACGCGGGCGCGCAGCGCGTGGACCAGCGGCGCCAGCGGTGCGGGCAGGGGACGGCCGGCCAGCGCGGCGGCCTGGCCCGCGCACAGGAGCTCGATCGCCATCACCGTCTCGGCGCGCTCGACCACCCAGGCGGCGTGGCGCGCGGCGATCGAGCACATCGACACGTGGTCCTCGACGCCCGCGCAGGTCGGGATCGACTGCACGCCGGCCGCGCCGCCGCGCGCGCGCATCTCGGCCACCAGCGCCGCCGCCGTGTACTGCGCGATCATCAGGCCGGAGTCGATGCCGGGGCGGCTGCGCGGGTGGCGCAGGAAGGCGGGCAGCCCGCTCATGCGCTCGTCGAGCAGCGCGGCTACCCGGCGCTCGCTGGCCACCGCCACCGAGGTGAACGACGAGGCCAGCAGATCGAACGCCTGGGCCAGCTCCTGGCCACACGTCAGCGGCGAGTTGCTCGTGACGAAGCCGTCCGGATCGAGGAACGGGTTGTCAACGGCGGCGTCCAGCTCGGCGGCGAGCACGCGCTCGGTCAGCTCCAGCGCGGTGCGGGCGGCGCCGAGGATCTGCGGCGCGTAGCGCACCGACAGGGGCGCGCGCAGGACCGGGGCGGAGGCCAGGGCCGGGCGCGCCGCGCCGACCAGGTCGCGCGTGCGCCGGCTGCTCTCGAGCTGGCCCGGGTGGCGCTTCTCGCGGGCCAGGTGCGGATCGAGGAAGTCGCTCGGCGCGCCCAGCGCGCACAGGCTGAGCGCGCTCACCGCCTCGGCCGCGCCGACGAGGCGCCCCGCGTCCCACGCGGCCAGGCCGCCGATCGCCACGGTCTGGGACAGGCCGTTGATGAGGGCAAGCGCGTCGCGCCCGACCAGCGCGATCGGCGCCAGCCCGGCCGCTGCCAGGGCCGCGCCTCCGCCCTGCGGCGGGCCGCCGGCGCAGCGCGCGCTGCCCTCGCCGATCAGCACCAGCGCGGCGTGGGCCAGCGGGGCCAGGTCGCTCGCCCCGACCGATCCGGCCTCCGGCACCACCGGGACCACGTCGGCGTTGAGCAGATCGATCAGCGCGGCCAGCGTCGCGGTCGCGACACCGCTGCGGCCGGCGGCCAGCTGGCTGGCCCGGGCCGCCATCATCGCGCGCACCTGGTCGTCGCGCATCGGCGCGCCCACGCCGGCCGCGTGGCTGCGCAGGAGGCTCTCCTGGCGCCCGGCCGCCGCGTCGCCGCGATCGCGCTCGAGGGCGCCGACGCCGGTGTTGAGGCCGTACACGCGGGTGCCGCTGGCCGCGATGCGATCGAGGCGCGCGGCCGCGTCGGCGACCCGGGCGGCGGCCGCCTCGGTGAGGACGACCGGGGCGCGCTCTCGTGCCACGCGGACCAGATCCGACAGCGCCAGGTGCTCGCCGTCGAGGGCGACCGGCGCCCGATCGCGCGCGGGTGCGGCGTCGACGATCTCGAGCCGGGTCACGCGCCGACCTCCTCGGCGCCGCGCGGGTGGACCGGAGAGTCCTTCCGGCGCAGCGCGAAGCGGCGCAGCACGTCGGCGTAGCCGGCGAAGCGGAACTGCCCGTTGCGCTCGAGCAGGTCGCCGCGCCGGGCCCGGTAGCGGCGCGGCAGCTCGTACCAGGGCAGCTGCGGCCACAGGTGGTGGACCAGGTGCAGGTTGTTGTTGAGGTAGAGCAGCGAGAAGATCGGACCGGCCTCGACGACGGCGGTGCGGCGGTGCTGGTCGGCGGCCGGCCGGTGCTCGGTGAAGGAGCGCAGCAGGGTCAGAGACACGCCGGGGTAGACGAACAGCGCCAGGTAGGCCCACAGCGGGATGCGGCACACCGCCACGACCCAGCACAGGACCGCGGCCACGGCGGCGGCGTGCGCGGCCCAGATGGCCATGCGCCGCCTGTCGCCGGACAGCACGCGCGGCGCCTCGGCGACCGCGAGCCGCCACACGATGGCGAAGGGGCCGAGCGCCAGGCGACCGGCCGCGGTGTGCAGCGCCACGCGGACCAGCCGCGCCGGCCGCGACAGACCGGCCCAGCGCTCGGGCGACGTGTAGTACGACTCCGGGTCGTCGAGCGGGTCGGTGAGCTGCGGGGCGCGGTGGTGCGCGAGGTGGGTCTCGCGGTAGATCGGAAACGGCAGCCACAGCGCCAGCGGCGGTCCGGCCAGCAGCGCGTTGAGCCAGGGACGGCGGGTCGGGTGGCCGTGCAGCGCCTCGTGCTGCAGCGATCCGTGCCAGGCGAGCAGCCAGGCGCCGAGCGGCGCGACGAGGTACGCGGGCAGTGCGTGGAAGGAGAAGGTGAGGGCGAGCCAGCCGCCGTAGATGGCGGCGATCACGGTCCAGGTCGGTGATTTCGGCGAGTTGATTTCGGCGGATCATGATGTGCGCGACCCGACCAGGATATGGACGCGCCGATGTTGCGACAACGATACAATCGTGGCCGTTAGCTGCACTTCGTAACGATTCGCCGCGAATGTTTATATTCCACACCATCTGACTTGGTTTATAACTATGGTGTGCCTACTCGCCACGACACCGTCGCACGCTTCCGCCAGCGCCTGAGCGAGCTGCTTGACCGTGCCGGGGTGAGCCAGTCGGCGTACGCGGCGCGCGTGCAGATCGATCGCTCGACTCTGTCGCAGCTCCTGTCGGAGAAGAACGACCGGCTGCCGCGCGCCGACAACCTCGTCTCGATCGCGCAGGTCGAGGGTGTCAGCATCGACTGGCTGCTCGGGCTGAGCGAGCAGGGCAGCGTCGGGGCCGACTTCCTGCCCTCGCTGGAGTTCGAGCGCAACGCCAGCTCGCCCGCCGATCAGCGCCTGGCCCGCTGGCACGACGAGGCGGCCGGCTACCTGATCCGCTACGCGCCGGCCTCGCTGCCCGATCTGCTCAAGACCGATCAGGTGATCGAGTACGAGTACCGCGAGTCGATCGCGTTCACGCCGGAGCAGAGCATCGCCACCGCGCACGAGAAGCTGGCCTACCTGCGCCGGCCCGAGACGCTGATGGAGGTGTGCATGCCGCGCCAGCGCCTCGAGGGCTTCGCGCGCGGCGAGGACCTGTGGCGCGGCCTGGGCGTGCAGGCGCGCCGCACCCAGCTACGCCACATGATCGAGCGCGCCGAGGAGCTCTACCCGGCCCTGCGCTGGTTCCTCTACGACGCGCGCCAGCGCTACTCTGTGCCGCTCATCCTGTTCGGCCCGCGCCGGGCGGTGCTGTACGTGGGCCAGACGTATGTGGTGTTCAACAGCACGGAGCACATGCGCGTGTTCACGCAGCACTTCGACGACCTGGTCAAGGCGGCGACGGTCCAGCCGACCGACATGGTCGCGCTCCTGCGCAAGCTCCTGGCCGCGATCGAGTGAGACTCGGCGAGCCTGGGCCCGGACCTCGCACTATGATGCGCGGATGCTCGAGGTCCGCCAGGTGGTCAAGCGCTTCGCCGGGCGCACGGCGCTCGGCCCCATCGACCTGGTGGCGCCGGCGGGCAAGAACACCGTGCTCATCGGGCCCAGCGGCTGCGGCAAGTCGACCTTGCTGCGCCTGCTCAACGGCCTGCTGGAGCCGGACGGCGGCTCGGTGCTGTTCGACGGCAGCGCGGTGACGCAGGCCAGCGCCCAGGCGGTGCGCCGCCGCATGGGCTACGTCATCCAGGACGGCGGCCTGTTTCCCCACCTGACCGCCCGCGGCAACGCGGGCCTCCTGGCCGGCTACCTGGGCTGGACCCGCGCGCGCATCGCCGAGCGCACCGCCGAGCTGGCCGCGCTGGTCCGCCTGCCCGAGGACCTGCTCGACCGCTACCCGGCGCAGCTGTCCGGCGGCCAGCGCCAGCGCGTCAGCCTGATGCGCGCGCTCGCCCTCGACCCGCCGGTGCTGCTGCTCGACGAGCCGCTCGGCGCGCTCGACCCGATCGTGCGCTCCGAGCTGCAGGACGATCTGCGCGACGTGTTCCGCTCGCTCGGCAAGACGGTGGTGATGGTCACCCACGACATCGGCGAGGCCTGGTTCTTCGGCGACGCCATCGTGCTGCTGCGCGCCGGCGAGATCGTGCAGCAAGGCACGCTCGACGATCTGATGGAGCGCCCGGCCGACGAGTTCGTGACCCGCTTCCTCAACGCCCAGCGGAGCCCTGTGCGATGAGGGTCGCGATCCTCGTCGGCGTCTGCTTGATGGGCGGCTGCGGCGGCCGCGCTCAGGTGGTGGTCGGCTCCAAGAAGTTCACCGAGTCGGTGCTGCTGGGCAACATGGCCGAACAGATCGTGGGCGCGGCCGGGCTCGAGGTGGAGCACCGGCGCGAGCTGGGCGGGACGCGGATCCTGTGGGACGCGCTGCGGGCCGGCGAGATCGACGTCTACCCGGAGTACACGGGCACCATCCGCGGCGAGATCCTGGCCGGCGAGTCGATCCCGGAGGGAGACCAGGCGCTGGCCCGCGCCCTGGCCGCGCGCGGTCTGCGCATGACCGGGCCGCTCGGCTTCGGCAACACCTACGCGGTCGGCATGCGCGAGGAGGTGGCCGAGCGCCTCGGCATCCGCACCCTGTCGGATCTGGCCCGCCACCCGGACCTGGCGCTCGGCTTCTCGCACGAGTTCCTCGACCGCGAGGACTGCTGGCCCTCGCTCAAGAGCCGCTACGGCATGAAGCAAGGCGACGTGCGCGGGCTCGATCACGAGGTGGCCTACTCGGCGCTCGAGTCGGGCGCCATCGCCGCCACCGATCTCTACTCCACCGATCCGAAGATCGTGCAGCTGCGCCTGCGCGTGCTGGAGGACGACCGCCACAACTTCCCGCCCTACCGCGCGGTGTACCTCTACCGCGCCGACCTCACGCCGCGCGCGGCGGCAGCCCTGGCCCGCCTCGAGCGCCGCATCGACGACCGCGAGATGATCGCGCTCAACGCGCGCGCCGATCTCGAGAAGGCGGGCGAGTGCGAGGTGGCGTCGGAGTTCCTGAGCGCCGATTTGCGGCTGCCGCGCCATCCTTGCGAGGAGGTCGGCGTGGTCGCGCGCATCGCCGACCGCACCGTCGAGCACCTGTTTCTCGTCGGCGTCTCGCTCCTGGCCGCGCTGCTGATCGGCCTGCCGCTCGGGATCGTCGCCGGCAAGAGCCCGCACGCCGGCCAGGTCGTGCTCGGCGCCGTCGGGGTCGTGCAGACGATCCCATCGCTGGCGCTGCTGGTCCTGTTCATCCCGCTCATGGGCATCGGCGCCCTGCCGGCCATGGCGGCCATCTTCCTCTACAGCCTGCTTCCGATCGTGCGCAACACTGCCACCGGCCTGACCGACATCTCGCCCGGGCTGCGCGAGTCGGCCGAGGCGCTGGGCCTGCCGGCCGGCGCGCGCCTGCGCCTGGTCGAGCTGCCGATGGCGTCGCGCGCCATCCTGGCCGGCATCAAGACCTCCGCGGTGCTCAACGTCGGCACCGCCACCATCGGCGCGCTGATCGGCGCCGGGGGCTACGGCCAGCCCATCCTGACCGGGATCCGGCAGGGCGATCACTCGCTCATCCTCGAGGGCGCCCTGCCGGCGGCGGCGCTGGCGCTCCTGCTCGAGGGGCTGTTCGGGCTGGTCGAGCGCCTGGTGGTGCCGCGCGGCCTGCGCCTCGAGCGCGCCGAGTAGCGCGCCGCGCAGCGCGGCCGACGGTAGACTTCGCCCATGAGACGCCGCCTCCTGGCATGCCTTGTCGCCGCGCTGGTGGCGGCGTGCGCCAAGGAGATCGCGGACCCGCGCTCGGCCGACGTCGACTTCCACGATCCCAAGAGCGTCGTCGGATCGATCTTCTACGCGGCCGAGATCGGGCCGCACCGCGCACCTTGCCGGTCTCTGCGATCCGACCGGCGCCGGCGACGACGACACGCGGCGCATCTGCGCCATGCACCCGGGCGCGCCGGACTGGCAGTCGTTCCGGCGCAACTTCGCGCGCGGGCAGCATCAACGGCGAGCCCCGCGTCCACGGCGATCACGCCGCGCTCGAGTTCCTGTTCGGACCGGACGGCCGCGACGGCGAGACGATGGAGCTGGTCCGGCGCGACGGCCGCTGGTACCTGTCGGCGTTCTGATGGCCCGCTGGGCGCGGCTGTGCGCTGTGTTCTTCCTGGTCGGGCTGACCGCCAGCCGGGTCAGCCTGGTGCTGCACGAGCTGGCCGGTCACGGCGGCGTCGCCGCGCTGGTGGGCAGCCGCGTCGTCGCCTACCACCTGTTCCTGTTCGGCGGCGGCTGGGTCCGCTACCGGTCGGGGCCGGACCACAGCCTGGCCGAGTCGCTCGCCGTGTCGCTCGGCGGCATCGCGCTCGAGATCCTGGCCGCCGCGTTCGCGCTGGTCGCCGCGGCGCTGCTGGGGCGACGCGGACGCGCCCCGCTGGCCCGGGTCGCGCTGGTCGGCTTCGCGACGGCGGACGTGGTCCACGCCGGCTTCTACCTGGCGGCCGGCACGCACCACGGCTTCGGCGACGGACACGGCCTCCACGTCGAGCTGGGCGACGCGCGCGCGGCGGTCGTGTGGCCGGTGGCGATCGCCGTCGTCGCGGCCGGGTTCGTGCTCGCCCGCCACCTGGCCGGTCTGACCGGCGACTGGACCGGCGCGCGCTCGCGGCCGGGGCGCGCGGCCGCGCTGGTCACCGCGGCGGCAATGGCGGCGGCGGGTCACGGCGCGCTCACCTGGTCGGAGCGAGCGCTGGCCCGCGACGACACCTACAGCCGCATCATGCAGTCGGAGAGCGATCGGCGGATCGACGATGACATCGCCCGGCTGGAGGAGCAGGCGCGCGGCCGGGGCGCGAGGCTCGACGAGCGCGAGCTGGCCCGCATGCGCGCCGAGCTGGCCCGCCGCCACCGCGCGTTCCCGCTGGTCCCGGTACTGGCCATCGCGCTGATCCTGGCGTGCGGCGCCGGCGTGTGGCTGGGCGTGGCGAGGCCCGGGCGCGGCGACGTCGCCGACCGCGCGCCGCCGGGCGGCCGCGGGCTCGCGCTCCTTGCCGCGGTCACCGCCGCGTCGCTGGCCCTCGTCGCCGTGCTGCGCCTGCTCGAGTAGCGAGCAGCGGGCAGGCGGCGCGCTCGCGTGGCCGATCAGCCACCCGGGGCGGGGATCGGCTCTGGCGCGGGCTGCGGCGTCGGGTCCGGCACCGGACCGGGCTGATCGGGGAGCGGCTGCGGATCCGGCCCCGGCTCACCGGGCGGCGGCGACTTCGGCGAATCCTTGTCCGGCTTGTTGCCGTCGTCGAGGGGCTCGGTCGGCTTCACTCTCTCCGCATGGGCCGGATCGGTCTGGTTCTGATCCGGGTTCTCCGGATCGGCCGGCTGTCGGGCCTGGCAACCAGCGGCAAGCGCTGCCATGCCGAGTCCGGTCAGGAGCATCAGCGCGAACAGGAACGAGGAGACGAATGGAGTCGCTCGGGTTGGCGACATGGCTGCTGTTATCAGACTGCACGGCTCGTGCCGCCGAGAACGCCGCGATCTGAAGCACTCCGAGCGCCCCCGCACCGACGGCCGACGCGTCATGCTGCCCCACCGCGCGCGGCCGCACAGGGGACGGCATTCCCGTTCATCGCACCTCGGCGCGAGCCGGATTTCCGGCCCGGCCTCAGGCGCGATTCAGTTCAGGCGAGCGCCGGTCTCGAGCTCGAACAGGTGGAGGCGGTCTCGCCGCAGGCGCAGGCCGATCGGCGCGCCCTCGTGCAGCTCCACCTCGGGCGGGGTGACCAGGCAGAAGTCGCGTCCGAGCGGGCCGCCGCCGTTCTCGTCGGTCCGAGCCTCGCCCAGCTCGAGGTGGGCCAGCACCTCGGAGCCGAGCGGCTCGATCACGTCGACCCGCGCGACGACGTCCGCCTTCTCGGTCGGCACCACCTCCATGTCCTGGGGACGGATTCCCAGCTGCGCGCGCCGGTGCTCGGCCCCCTCGTCCAGCTGGGGCGGCCTGTCGGTGGTGAACTTGAACGTGGCGCTCTCGATGCGCAGCTCACCGCCCTCGCGGCGCAGGTCGCAGTCGACGAAGTTCATGGCCGGGCTGCCCACGAAGCCGGCCACGAAGGCGTTCACCGGCCGGCGGTAGACCTCGAGCGGCGGCGCGCACTGCTGCAGGCGGCCCTCGTGCATCACCGCGATGCGCTCGCCCAGGGTCATCGCCTCCTCTTGGTCGTGGGTGACGTAGACCATCGTCGAGCCCAGCCGCCGGTGCAGGCGGGCCAGCTCGGCGCGGGTCTGCACGCGCAGCTTGGCGTCCAGGTTGCTGAGCGGCTCGTCGAACAGGAACGCCTGCGGCTCCCGCACGATGGCGCGGCCCAGGGCCACGCGCTGCCGCTGTCCGCCGGACAGCTGGCCCGGCTTGCGGTCGAGCAGGGTGTCGAGGGCCAGGGCGCGCGACACCTCCTGGATGCGCCGCTCGATGTCGGCCGGCGACGCCTTGCGCAGCTCGAGGGCGAAGGCGAGGTTCTGGCGCACCGTCTTGTTCGGGTAGAGCGCGTAGCTCTGGAACACCATGGCGATGTCCCGGTCCTGCACGCGCACGTTGGTCACGTCGCGCTCGCCAATCCAGATCTTGCCCTGGGTCGGGATCTCGAGGCCGGCCACCATGCGCAGGGTCGTGCTCTTGCCGCAGCCGGACGCGCCGACCAGCACCATGAACTCGCCGTCGCGGATGTCGATGTCGACCCCCTTGGCCGCGACGTAGCCGTTCGGGTAGGTCTTGTGGACGTCTTCGATACGGATGCGGGCCATGCGTCGTCACCGCCGGGGGGAGGAACGGCGTCAACATAACGCGCCCGGTTCGGCAGCCGCAACGCTGCCATCGCGGTCATTGGAGATGCACGCGCAGCTCGTCGCCCGTCCACGCCGACCGGCACGTCGTCGGACCGCACCCGCTCCCAGGCGAACTCGGCGACCAGCGATGACGCGGTGCGTGGCTCCGGCGCCGCGACGAGGCCGGCCGCGTGGGCCAGCACACCGACGAGCTGCTCGGCGCTGTAGCTGCCGCGCAGCTCGCGCCCGCCCACCGAGCCGTGCAGCTTGGCCAGCTTCTCGCCGCGCTCCTCGAGCAGCAGCAGGTGGTGGCGGTAGATCGGGCGCGGCATGCCCAGCAGGTCCTGGATGAGCAGGTGCGTCGCCGTCGACGGCGCGATGTCGCGCCCGCGCACGATGCGCGTCACGCCGGCGGCGGCGTCGTCGACGACGACGGCAAGGTGATAGGCGAGCACGCCGTCGCGCCGGACCAGCACCGGGTCGCCCATGTCGAGCGCCGGGCGCTGCGACAGGTCGACGCCGCCCTCGTCGATCAGGACCACGCGGCGCTCGGGCAGGGCCAGGCGGACCGGCTCCTCGGCCGCGCGCCAGCCGCCCGCGCCCAGCCGGCGCGCGCGGCAGCGGTTGTCGTAGGCCCAGCCGCCGTCGGGTGCGCGGCGGCCCGAGGCCGCGCGCTCGGTGCGGCTGCAGCGGCACGGATAGAGCAGGCCGGCCGACTCCAGCCGGTCGAGGGCGCGCTCGTGCTGCGGGCGGTGGCCCGACTGCACGTGCAGCTCGTCCCAGTCGATGCCGAGCCACGTCAGATCCGACTGCAGGCTGTCGGCGAACCCGGGCCGCTCGCGCGTGTGGTCGAGGTCCTCGAGCCGCAGGATGAAGCGATCGCCGCGGCTGCGCGCGTCGAGCCAGGCCAGCAGGCCGGACAGCAGCGTGCCCGGGTGCGCCTCTCCGGTCACCGAAGGCGCGAAGCGAGAACAGCCCGACATGGGATCGATGGTACTCGACTGGCCCGGCGAGTCGATCGCGCCGGGTCGCCTGAGAGACGAGATCGATCGCGCGATCGATCAGGCCGGGCGCGCCTCGGCCAGGCCGCGCCTGCGCAGCGCGATCAGCTCCGAGGTGGACGGCACCCGCGCGCGCGGCCCGGTCGGCGCGCAGCCGCGCCGCTCGAACGCGCCGCGGTAGTCGGCGAAGCGGCCGCCCGCCCGGTGGGCGTCGAGCACCGCGAGCCCCGCGCTCGCGTCCCCCTGGGCCAGCATGTACTCGACCCAGGCCCAGCGCGCCGAGGTCGGCCGCACGGTGGCGGTGCCGCGCAGGCCGCGGCGCAGGCGATCGAGCCGGTCCTCGACCACGTCGATGCCGGCGAACGGCTCGCCGTCGAGCGGCGTGTGGCGCTTGGCCACGAACGGCGCCACGCCCCAGGCGATGCGCGGGTGGATGGCGCGCAGCTGGCGCGAGAAGGCCACCAGCTCGTCGATGTCGGCGTCGGTCTCGCCGGGCAGGCCGACCATCATGTAGTACTTCACGGTTCGCAGGCCATGTCGCCGCGCCAGCTCGGCCGTGCGCACCAGGTGCTCCTCGCGCGTGCGCCGCTCGATGGCGTCGCGCAGCCGCTGGCTGGCCCCGTCGGCCGCCGTGGTCAGGGTGCGGTAGCCGCCGCGCGCCAGCAGCTCGACCAGCTCGTCGTCCAGCTTGTCGGCGCGCAGCGACGAGATGCCGATCTGCGCGGCCGCCTTCGACCACGCGGCGGACGATCTCGGCGATGCGCGGGTGATCGGTGACCGCGGCGCCGACCAGGCCGACCCGGCGCGCCTCGGCCGGGATGCCGCCCACCACCTCGTCCGGCGGCACGATGCGCATGCCGCCGTTGGTCGACCGCCGCATCACGCAGTAGGTGCAGCCGCGCGAGCAGCCGCGCGCCGCCTCGGTCATGAACATCGACGACAGCTCGGCGTGCGGCGTCAGGATCTGCGAGCGCGCCGGCAGAAGCTCGTCCGGCGCGGCCATCACCGGCGGCACCGTGTCGCCATCGCGCTCCGGCACGTAGAAGCCGGGACGGCCGGCCAGGGCCGCCATCACCGCGTCGCGGCGCCCGTCCGCCCGCACCGCCTCGACCAGCTCGAGCGCCGTCTCCTCCGCCTCGCCCAGGGCGATCACGTCGCAGAACGGGGCCAGCGGCACCGGGTTGGAGAACGTCAGCGGACCGCCGGCCGCCACCACCGGGTGCTGGGGACCGCGATCGGCCGCCAGCGGCGGGATGCCGGCCAGCTCCAGGCAGCGCACCATGCCGGCCAGCTCGAGCTCGTAGGCGACCGAGAAGGCGAGCAGCGGATAGCCGCCGGCCGGCCGGTCGCGCTCGAGGGTGAGCAGCGGCCCGGTCGCGGCGTCGTCGTCGGGCAGCACGGCGCGGTCGGCGGCGATGCCGGGCACGCCGTTGAGCCGGCGGTAGATGGTCTGGTAGCCGAGCGACGACATCGCGGCCCGGTAGGGGCTCGGATAGACCAGAGCCAGCCGGAACTCGGCCTCCTTGCGGATGGTGCCGGTCTCCGCCTCCAGGTACTGGCGCGCGCTGATACGTCCTCGGCTCACGGGGGTGGGAACCCTAGCACTACTGTGACAACACAGCAGTGCTAGCGAAATCCGCGCCGCGCAAGCGAGCGGATTTCCCGGCCGCGAGTGCGGCCGTCCGGAGGGCTATGCCCAACAATGACCTCGTTCAACGGTGTCTCCGACACCGTTGGGCGAGGCGTGCGTGGCGGCGCGCTGCCATTACAATAGGTGGGTGCTGACGCCCCGACTGCTGTGGTTGCGGGGGGTTCTCGGGCGGCGCGGCCTCTGGCTGCTGGCCGTCACGGCGACGGCATGGCCGGCCCAGGCAGCGCCGAGCAGGGGCGCCCGCCGGCCCGGCAAGGTGGTGCGGGTGGAGCGGCCGCGCCTGCGCGCCGCCGAGCGCGTGCGCGTCTGTCCGCTCACCAACCCGGATGGCCGCCGCATGACCTGCTTCGGCGGGCCCGCGCCGGAGCCGGGCACGCGCTTCGCCCTGATCGACGACATCGGCGTGCGCGGCCACGGCGTCGCGGTGCAGTCGCAGCCGTCGGGCCAGGACTACTGCAAGATCGGCAGCGCGCACGAGGTGGAGCTGAGCTACGAGGAGCCGCACGGGCTCGACCCGCGCCCGACCAGCGGCTTTCCCTTCACGCTCGCGGTCCAGGGCGTGCAGCTCGAGGACGGCGCGCGCGTGATGATGGACCAGCAGCTGCGGCCCAGCGGGCGCGAGGTCGAGCAGGTGTGGATGGCGGTCGACCGCGACGGCGACGGGGACGCCGACCTGGCGGTGACCGCGTTCGAGTGCAGCGACCAGGTCCGCGACCTGCCGATCGCGCCATCGGGCCAGCGCGTCTCTCCCTACTGCCTGGACTACTGGCTGCGCGACGAGATCGAGTGGACCCGGGCCGAGCGATACGTGTTCTTCAACTGCCTGTGACATGGCCCGACCGGTGCTAGCCTGATCCCACCCTGGTGCCGAACCGTCCCGCCGTGAGCATCGCGTCGCTTCGCTACCGCGTGTCCGTCCCGCGTCCCGAGAGCCATGTGGTCGAGGTCGAGCTCCGCCTGCGCCGGCATGACGGGGCGCCGGTCCGGCTCGAGATGGCGGCGTGGTGTCCCGGCTCGTACCTCATCCGCGACTACGCGCGCCACGTGAGAGACCTCGAGGCGGAGGCGCCCGGCGCCGACCAGCCGCTCTCGCTGCGCCAGGTGTCCAAGCGCGAGTGGCTGCTCGAGGGAGGAGGCGACGTCGGCGAGATCGTCGTCCGCTACCGCGTCTACGGCCACGAGCTCACGGTCCGCACCAACCACGTGGACGGCTCGCACGCGTACCTGCACGGCCCCGCGCTGTACCTGTTTCCCGAGGAGGCGCGCGACGCGTCCTGCGAGGTGACTGTCGAGCCGCCGCCCGGGCGCGACTGGCCGATCGTCACCGCGCTGGAGCCGGGCGGCGCGCCCGGGACGTACCGCGCCCGCGACATCGACGAGCTGCTCGACAGCCCAATCCACATCGGCCCGGTCGAGCTGCGCGAGCTGCAGGCCGGCCAGCGCCCGGTCACGCTGGCGGTGTGGGGCCGCCACGACGGCGGCACCAGCTTCGGGCTCGACGAGCTCACTCGCGACCTCACCGCGGTGATCGACGACCACGCGGGCCGGCTCGGACCGCTGCCGTGCGAGCGATACACCATTCATCCTGATGCTGTCGCCGGGCGCCTACGGCGGGCTCGAGCACGCCGCCTCGTCCGCCAACCTGAGCAGCCCGCACGCCTTCGCCACCTCGCGCGGCTACAACGAGCTGGTCGAGCTGCTGTCGCACGAGCTGTTCCACGTGTGGAACGGCAAGCGCCTGCGGCCGCGCGCGTTCGATCGCTTCGACTACGGCCGCGAGAACTACACCCGCTGCCTGTGGGTGATCGAGGGCGTGACGAGCTACTACGACCGGCTGGCGGTGCGCCGCGCCGGCGTGCTGCCGGTCAACCAGTACCTGAGCAAGCTGGCCGAGGAGTGGGGCCGACTCCAGTCGATCCCGGGCCGGCGCCGCCACAGCCTCGAGGACTCGTCGTTCAACGCGTGGATCAAGCTGTACAGGCCGGACGAGTCGAACCTCAACACGACGGTTTCCTACTACCTCAAGGGCGGGCTGGTCATGTGCGCGCTCGATCTCGACCTGCGCCGGCGCAGCGAGGGCGAGGTCGATCTCGACCGCGTGCTCATCCACATGTGGCGCGAGTACGGCGCCGCCGGGCGCGGCTACCCGGAGGACCTGCAGCCGATCTTCGAGGAGGGGGCCGGGCTCGATCTGAGCGACTTCTTCACCCGCTTCATCCGCGGCCGCGAGGATCCGCCTCTCGCCGAGCTTGCTGGCCTCGGTCGGGCTGCGGCTGGGCGCCGGCTGGGAAGGGGTCAACCCGGTGGACTGCGCGCCGCCGCCTGCGTGGCTCGGCATCACCACGCAGGGCAGCGGCCGCACCGTCGGCGGCGTGCTCGACGGCGGGCCGGGCGAGGCGGGAGGGCTCAGCCCGGGCGACGAGATCGTCGCGCTCAATCGCTACCAGGTGGGCGGGGAGTCGGATCTGCGCCAGCGCCTGGCCGGCCGCGCCCGCGGCGAGCGGGTCGAGGTGACGCTGTTCCGCCGCGGGCGGCTGGAGCAGTGCGAGGTGATCCTGGAGGCGGCCCCGGCCACCCGCTACGAGGTCGCGGCGTCGCTGGATGCAGGCCCGGGTGAGCGGCGGCTGTTCACCGAATGGCTGGGCGCGCCGTATCCGGACGACGGTGTCGTGGCCACGGCAACCGTCCTCGGGACCGTGTAGGATTGGCGCGTGCGGTGCGGTAGGTACCAGCTCTCCGTGGGCGCGGCGCCGGTGCTCACGATCCTCGTCTCCATCGCTCTGGGCGGCTGTGACGGCGACCGCCAGCCCCGGGGCGTCCCGTCAGCGTCGGCGTGGAAGCCGCCGGATGCCCAGCAGAGCGAGGTCGAGCGCGGCGGCGGGGCCGGCAAGTCGGTCGAGGGGGAGGCCGACGATCCGCACGCCGGCAGGCAGATGGACGGCGACGACCCGCACGCCGGTCTCGACATGGGCGGGCAGGGCGGCGCCGATCCGCACGCCGGCCTCGACATGGGCGGGCAGGGCGGCGCCGATCCGCACGCCGGTCTCGACATGGGCGAGGACGACCCCGCGATGGCCGCGTTGCAGCCGCCGGATCCGGACCGCAAGATCGACGACAGCAAGTTCCTGCGCGGCACCATCCGCGCCGACGCCAAGCTGGCGGCCGGCATCAAGAGCGGCGCCGTGCTGTTCCTGAGCGCGGTCCCGATCGACCCGACATCCGGAGAGGTGCTGGGCGCGCCGGTGGCGGTGGCCCGGCTCGATGTCGACAAGCTGCCGATGCCGTTCGAGCTCACCGAGCGCGACGCGATGGCGGCCGGCACGCGCTTCGAGGGAGACGTGATGATCAGCGCGTGGGTCGACGGCGACGGCGAGGCCCGCACCAAGGAGCCGGGCGACGTCGAGGGCCGCGTGCGCGCCCGCATCCCGGCCAGGAGCGTCGAGCTCGTGCTCGACACCGCGCTGCGATAGATCAGCGCCAGGTCACTGGCCGGCGCGATCGAGGTGCTCGAGCAGCCGATCGACCAGCGGTGCCTGGTCCGGGTGCAGGAGCTCGCGGGCGCGGGCCAGGGACACGAACTCGGAGCAGTCGACCTCCCACGACGCGCAGCGCGGGGCCGCGTCGTCGGGCGCCGGTCCGGTGAAGCAGACGATCTCCTTCCGGCTCTTGACGTAGCGGACGCGCCCGAGCTCCTCGAGCGGGCCGGCCGCGACGCCGGTCTCCTCGAGCGTCTCGCGGCGCGCGGCCTGCTCCGCGCTCTCACCCGGCTCCGGCATTCCCTTCGGGATGCTCCACGGCGCGCGCCGGTTGTACGCCCCCGAAGGGTGAACGAGGAGCACCTCCAAGGCGCCGCGATCGTCGCGAACGTCGCGATCGTCCGTCGCGTCGACCTGCGATCGCCTGTAGAGCAGCGTGCCGAAGGACTGGCGCAAAGCGATCCATTGTAAGGCCTCTGGGCCGGGTGTTACCGTGATCGTTCGGGGAGGAGGGGTCGTGCCGGATTCTGCGCGCCAGAAATGGTTTGCCCACATGCTCGGTGTGGGCATCGACCAGAAGCTCTTGTCACCGGGCCAGCTCGTCGTCCATTTGACGCCGGAGGTGCTGGCTCATCACCTGCCGCCGGACGTCATGAGCCGCGTGCTCGCGGCGTCGCTGGCCGCCGGCCAGATGACGCCGGACCGCCTGTTCGAGACGCTCACGCCGGACGTGCTCGTCGACAGCGTGCCGCTCGAGGTGCTCTGGCGCGGCATCGACGCCAGCGCCGAGCGTGCCGGCATCGCGGGTCCGAAGCCCGACGGCGAGGGACGATCATGATCCCGGCGCGCCGCTTCCTGCGCGAGGTGGTGAGCCGCGGGCTGGAGCTCGGGGTCATCACGCCCGACGACGTGCTCCAGCACGTGACGGCGGAGGTGCTCGCGCATCACATGCCGATCGCGCTCAAGGCCAGGCTGCTCCAGGCCAGCCTCAGCGCCGAGCGCATGACGCCGGATCTCGTGGTGCAGGTGGTCGGCGTCGAGGCGCTGGCCGAGCACGCGCCGATGCCGATCCTGTGGGCCTGCGTGCGGTCATCCGCCGCGCGCCAGCTGCAGGGCCAGCCCGAAGCGTCGCCGGTCGCGAGCCTCGGCGTCGCGACCGTCCCGGCCCCGGCCGGAGCGAACGGCGGCGGCGCGGCGCTGGCACCGGCGTCGACGATGATCGGGACCGTCGACGACATGCAGGTCAAGCCGCCCAAGCCGGCGCGTCCCGCTGTCGTTCGTCCGGGCGCGACCCAGCCGCCGCGCATCTCGACCCTGTCGCCGCGCAGCCAGGTCGTGCGCCGAGGACCGGATGCCGCCACCACGCCGTCGCCGGCCGGATTCCTCGAGCTGTCGCGCGCCGACTCGGTGGCCGACTTCGAGATCGTCGAGGAGACCGAGGTGCCGGTGCGGCATCGCGGCGCGAACCCGACGAACGTGACGAGCGACGCCGTCGGCGACGAGACGCGCCCCGGCAGCAAGCCGTAGCCGGCACGCGTGTGCTCCGCTGTGGTGCGGCCGCCGAGGTGGCGGTCGCTGCCGCACAGCACGTTGCGGGCGCGCGCCAGCGCTGACCGCGTCGACGGCGCGCGCGAGACGCCTCGTTCTTGCGGCTCGGCGCGCGCGGTGTGACTCTCGTGGCCAGGCGAATTCGCCGCGCCGGGGCCGCGGCTCGATGTCGCGGGCGCAACCAAAAACGGAGGGCAACGCAATGTCTCTCTTGTTCGAAGGCCGCCGTCTGTCCGTGCTGCTGACCTCCATGGCGCTCGCCGCTGCACCGGCGGCGGGCTGCGCCATGGACGGCGAGGGTGGGGATCGCGAGGACCCGGGTCAGACAGATGAGCGCGCTCCGACGCGGTCGCCGGAGTCGCCGGCCGGCGCGTCGGAGCTCGATCGCGAGTTCGCCACAGCCGCCGACGAGTTCGGCGTGCCGGCCGCGCTGCTCCAGGCCTGGGGCCACGCCGAGACGCGCTGGCAGATGGTCGAGGGAGGCGAGGAACACCCGGGCCTGGCGCCGGCGTGGGGGATCTTCGCGCTGCGCGGGGCGCGGCTCGAGCGCGCCGCCGAGCTGGCCGGCGAGACGGTCGAGGCGGTGCGGCGCGAGCTGCGGCCGCATCTTCGCGCCGGCGCCGCGCTGCTGGCCGACCTGGCCGCCGACGAGGGCATCGCCGCCGGCGACGATCTGGGCGCCTGGGCCGGCGCCGTCGCGCGCGCCAGCGGCATCGAGGATCCGGAGGCGCAGGCGCAGTTCGTCCACGATCAGATCTACGCCGCCATCAACGAGGGCGCAGTGGTGCAGACCGAGGGCGGCGTTGTCGGCACGATCGCGCCGGCCGCGGCCGAGCCGGACTTTCCGCAGCCGCACCGCGGCGCTCCCCGCCTCGTCGTCGACTACCCTGGCGCCATCGGCCGCGACTCGCCCAACTTCAACGCGCGGCCGGCCGGCGTCGGGGTCGAGATGGTCATCATCCACACCTGCGAGGGCAACTACGCCGGCTGCTGGAGCTGGCTTACCAACCCGGCGGCCGGGGCCAGCGCGCACTACGTGGTCGCCGATTTCGGCGAGGTGAGCCAGCTGGTGCGCGAGGCCAACCGCGCCTGGCACATCGCGGCCAGCTACGACTGCAACCTCAACGACGGCGTGATGTGCGGGCGCCAGGGCCAGAGCTCGAACAACTTCACCGTCGGCATCGAGCACGGCGGCTTCGCGTCGCAGTCGTCGTGGCCGGTGGCGCAGATCGACTCGTCGGCGGCGCTGTCGTGCGACATCAGCCGCGACCACGGCGTGCCGCGCGACCGCAATCACTTCGTCGGCCACGGCCAGCTGCAGCCGGCGAACCGGACCGACCCGGGGCCGAACTGGCCGTGGACCTCGTACATCCAGAAGATCAACCAGGCGTGCGGCAGCGGCGGGGGCGGCGGCGACGAGATCATCGTGGACTCGAACAACGCCAACAACGACCCGAACGTGGCCGAGATGCAGGTGTCGGCGAACTGGACCAGCGCGTCGGCCACGCCCGGCTACTACGGCTCCGGCTACTGGTTCGCCGAGGCGTCGCCCATCTCCGATGGCGCGGTGTTCTGGTTCCACCTGGACCAGGGCGGGTCGCACACGATCGACGCGTGGTGGACGTCGGGCACCAACCGCTCGGCGTTCGACGCCGTTCGTCGCCTTCGACGCCGCCGGCAACGTGGTCGGCAACGCGCAGCGCGACCAGCGCTCGGGCGGCGGACAGTGGAACCAGCTCGGCACGTTCAACTTCACCGCCGGCTGGAACTCGCTGGTGGTCTCGCGCTGGACCGGCGCCGCGGGGGTCGTCATCGCCGATGCAGTCCGGGTGCGCTGAGCCGCGTGGCGGGGTCGCCTGGCCGATCGCGGCGCTGATGTGCGTCGCCGCGTCGGCCTGCCGCGACCCCGCGACCGACGGGCCGGCGGTGGAGCGCCGCGATGTCGAGCCTCGCGTCGTCGAGCCTCGCGTCGAGCCTCGCGCCGCCGAGCCCGAGCCGCCGCCGGATCCGGATCTCGGCCGCGCTGCCGGAGATCGCCTTCGTGTCGGAGCGAGACGGCCGCGCCGAGATCCACGCGGTGCGCCCGGACGGCAGCGGCCGCCGCGTCGTCGCGTCGTCGCCGGACGCCAGCGTGTATCCGGCAGGCGGCGCGGGCCCGGCCTGGCTGCTGGCCATCCGCGCCACCGGCGGCGAGGGCGACGCGCACCGCGAGGAGCTGGCCGCGCTCGACAGCGAGGGCCGCGCCACCGCGCTGCTGGCCGCCGGCCGGATCCGCAACCCGAGCGCCGCGCCCGCAGGCTGGGTCGCGGTCGAGAGCGACCGGGACAGCTTCCGCGACATCTACCGCGTCCCTCTGGCGGGCGGCCCGGCGCGGCGCCTCACCTCCAGCCGGCACGGAAACTTCGAGCCGGCGGTCTCGCCCGACGGGAAGCGCATCGCCTTCACCTCGAGTCGCGACGGCAACGCGGAGATCTACGCCATGAGCGCCGACGGGAGCCGCGAGACCCGCCTCACCGCGTTTCACCGCGACGACTGGTCGCCGGTCTGGTCGCCGTCCGGCGACGCGCTCGCCTTCCTGTCGGCGCGCGAGGGCCCGGCCCGCGTGTTCCTGGTGCGCCCGGACGGCACCCACCTGCGCCGGCTGCTCGGCGACTGGGACGCCGAGGTCGAGGAAGAGGCGCCGGTCTTCTCGCCCGACGGGACCCGGCTGGCGCTGGTTGCGCGCCGGCCTGACGGCGGCGGCGAGGTCTGGGCGGCCGACACGCGCACCGGCCGCCGCTGGCCGATCAGCCGCGACGGCGCGCGCGACTCGACGCCGGCCTGGTCGCCCGACGGCCGCTACCTGGTCTTCGCGTCGGAGACCGACGGACAGTCGGATCTGTACGTGGCCCGCGCCGCCGGCGGCCAGGCGCCGCGCCGCCTCACCCGCGATCCGACCCACGAGTGGTTGCCGCGCTGGACCGCGCTGGCCCAGCCTTCGACGGTCAGCCGGCGCCGCTGATCAGCGACCGGCGTTGCGCGACCGCAGCACGCGCTCGGCGTTGGACGCCCGGCTGGTGCTGACCAGGTACGCGCCCTCGGCGTCGCGCACCAGCTTGGTCAGGCCCGGGTGCTCGGCCTCGAGCTGCTCGCGCAGCTGGCGCTGCTTCTCGGCGAGCAGACCGGCGCGGCTGGTGCGGGCGAGGTCGGCGCTGCGCGCCAGCGCCTCCTGGACCAGCTTGCGCAGCTCGGACGGCTCGAACGGCTTGTTGAGGTAGCGGTGGACCTCGCCGTGGTTGATGGCGTACATCGCCGAGTCGAACGTGGTGCGCCCGGTCAGCAGCATGCGCACGACGTTCGGGTGGGCCTGCCGGACCTGGCTCATCAGCTCGAGCCCGGTCATCTGCGGCATGTCGATGTCGGAGATGAGCAGCGCGATCGGCTGATCGTCGAGGATCGCCAGCACCTCGGTCGGGTCCTCGGTGAGGATGAGCGGCACGCCCAGCGGGGCGAGCGCGCGCCGGAGCGCGTTGAGGATGTCCGGATCGTCGTCTACCGCCAGGATCGCAGTCATGTCGTCACCTCGGGAGCCAGCGGCGCCAGCCGCGGCGGCTCATCATGCTCTCGACCCGGTCCAGCGCCGCGCTGAGCTCGGTGGCGCTGGCGAACCGGTCCTCCGGCTGCTTGGCCATGCAGTGCTGGACGATGCGGACCAGCTCCTCGGGCAGCTCGCCGTGCGGGCTCTCGATGCGCGGGGTCTCGGCCTGCAGGTGCAGCAGCGCGATGTCGCGCGCGCTCGGGCCGTCGAATGGCGGGCTCCCGGTCAAGAGCTCGAACAGGATGATGCCGACCGAGTAGATGTCGGAGCGGGCGTCGCCGGGCCGGCCGCGCAGCTGCTCGGGCGAGATGTAGTGCGGCGTGCCGATGACGACGCCGGGCGGGCCGTCGTTGGCCTCGTTGGCCGTCTCCGGCGTGATCGCGGAGCCGAAGTTGACCAGCACGACGCGGTCGGTCTCGTCGTCCGGCATCACGAACACGTTGGCCGGCGTCAGGTCGCGGTGCACCACGCCGCACGAGTGGGCGGCGGCCAGCGCCTGGCAGACCTGGTGCATGATGCGCGTGGCCCGCAGCGGCTCGAGCGCGCTCAGCGCACCGGCCTCGGCCGCGACCTCGTGCAGAGCCAGGCCGGAGAGCAGCTCCATGACAAGGTAGGGCCGCCCGTCGCGCAGGGTGCCGAAGTCGGTGACGTCGACGATGCCGGGGTGGCGCACGCGGGCCGCCGCGCGGGCCTCGCGCACGAAGCGGCGCGAGCTGGCCGGGTCGCGCGACAGCACCGCGCTGGCCAGCACCTTCATGGCGAAGCGCTTGCCGAGCACCGTGTGCTCGACCTCGTACACGATGCCCATGCCGCCGCGCCCGATCTGGTGCACGACCTCGTAGGTGCCGATGCGGGTGCCGGGATCGAACTCCTCGGCCAGGCGGCCGTCGAACACCACCTCGGTGCCGGCCACCTGGGTCACGCGCTCCTCGATGGTGCGCAGCTCGCCGGCCAGACCGGAGTCGGTCACCCGGGTGGTGACCACCACCTCCATGGCGCGCTCGCCCTGCCGGATGCGGGCGGTGCCGGCGCCGCTGCCGCCGCTGAGCAGATCGATCTCGCAGAGCATGGCCAGCCGCGCCAGCACCGCGTCCCCCAGTCCCTCGCCGAGGGTGAACCCATCGAGCGTGCCGCCGCGCTGCTCGATGACCACTTCGTGCACACCGTCTGATTTCGGCTCCAGCCAGGCGCAGGTCGCGACCTGCCGAAGGATCAGCTCGAGCAGGTAGTCCGCCACATCGATGGCGTCGACAGCCGGCGTCCGCTCGGTCATGCTGTCGTACGAGCCAGCGGCGATGGTTGAGGAGGTCATCGCCATGGCATTCGGCCGGTGCGCGCGTCGCCTTTAGCCCCCGAACGGGGGCGGCGCTCCCGGGCGCCGGCGCCCGCCGCCCCGGCCTCCCGGTGCGCCGCGCCATCCGGTCGCGGAGACGAAGATCGACGTTACAGGGCCGGCGCGGGGCCAACCCCGGTTTCGATTTTGGTTGTTCTTGTTTCGTGCCATCGGCCCAGCAACACTGCACAATTGGCTCGACGAGTCGGGGAGGGGTTGGACCTTCGTCCATGGTGTCCAAGGTTGCGTCTGACGAGGTCGTCCGGGTTCTTGCGCTCGATGACGACATCACGGTCCTGAGGCCGCTCAAGCGGCTGCTGGCCACGCGCGGCTTCGAGGTCACGCCGTTCACGATGCGCGACGAGGCGGTGACCACGCTGCGCGGCGATCCGGGCGGCTACGACGTGTTCCTGCTCGATCGCTTCCTCGGGCCCGGGCATCGACGGGCTCGACGTCCTCGTCGAGGCGCGCCAGATCGCGCCCGATCTGCCGGTCGTCATGCTGTCGGGCGACGACAGCGGCGTCACCGCGTCGGCCGCGCTCAAGGCCGGCGCCTTCTACTATCTGCAGAAGCCGGTCGAGGACATGGAGGTCGTGTCGCTCACGCTGCTGCGCGCGAGCCACTACGGCCGCCTGCAGCGCCGCGCGCGCACGCTCGAGAAGCAGGTCGAGCTCAGCGACAAGTTCGAGCTCATGGTCGGCGCGTCGCCCGCCATCCGCGAGGTGTTCGCCACCGTGGCCAAGGTGGCCGAGACCGACGTGAGCGTCCTCATCATGGGCGAGAGCGGCACCGGCAAGGAGCTGACCGCGCGCGCCATCCACGACGCGCAGCGCGCGGGCGCGCGGGCCGTTCATCGCGCTCAACTGCGGCGCCATCCCGGAGACGCTCATCGACAGCGAGCTGTTCGGCCACGCGCGCGGCGCCTTCACCGGCGCCACCGAGGCGCGGTCCGGCGTGTTCAGCGAGGCGCACGGCGGCACCGTGCTGCTGGACGAGATCGGCGAGATCCCGCTCACGGCGCAGCAGCGCCTGCTGCGCGTGCTGCAGGAGCACGAGCTGCGCCCGGTGGGCGGCACCGGATCGCGCAAGGTCGACGTGCGCGTCATCGCCGCGACCAACGTCGACCTGGAAGAGATGGTGCGGCAACAGAAGTTCCGCGCCGACCTCTACTACCGGCTGCACGTCGTCGCCATCCGGCTGCCGCCCTGCGCGAGCGCATGGACGACCTGCCGCTGATCGCGGCGCACCTGCTCGAGAAGCACGCCGCCAAGATGAAGCGGCCGGTGCCGCACTTCTCGGGCGCGGCGATCGAGGCCATGCTCGAGCTACGACTGGCCGGGCAACGTGCGCGAGCTGGAGAACGTCATCCAGCGCGCGCTGGCGCTCACCACGTCGGCCGAGATCGGCGTCGACGCGCTGCCCACGCGCGTGGCGCAGGGCGCAGGGCCCGACCCGGTCAGCCCCAGCAACGGCGCCGCCCTCGGGCCGGTCGCGGGGCGCCTGTCGGACACCGCGCACCGCGGGCAGGGCGGCGACGCCAGCTGGTCGGACGAGCAGGTCTACCGCAAGGCGCGCGAGATCGCGGTGACCGACTTCGAGCGGCGCTACTTCGCGCGCCTGCTGCGCCGCACGGAGGGCAACCTGTCCGAGGCCGCGCGCCTGGCCGGGCTCGATCGCTCCAACCTGCGCCGCGCGCTCGCGCGCCTGGGCATGCGCCCGGAGAACTGGCGCGGCTCCTCCCCTCGCTGAGGGGCGGGTCGCGACCCACCCCTGGTGGGTTGGTCGGCACCGCTCCAGGGGTCAAGCGCATGGTGCGTCCCCGACCCCCGCGAGATGTAGGTGCTCTGAAGCAGAAGTGGGACTGCTGCGGCCCAGCTCCTTGAAAGCACGAAGCAAAGCGCGCCTGGGGTGCAGGCAAGGGAGGACGCAAAACGCGCACCTGACCTTGGACCAGATTTCGCAATCAGTGAACTAAGTATGCTGGCGCACGCTTTACTTGACGACAACTGTTCCGACCTCGAGCCCGCCGTTGACTCCGTCGCCCGTCGGCCTGACCCGTTCGCGCGAATGCGGTCGGCCCTGGTGACCGAGAACATCAGCATGGCCCGGCGCATCGCCGCCATGCTGGCCCGGCGGCTGCCGCCCGGGCTGGCCGACGACGTCCAGTCGGCCGCGCTGCTCGGCCTCGTCGAGGCGGCCCGCCGCTTCCACCCGGGCCGCGGCGACAGCTTCCCCGCCTTCGCCGCCAAGCGCGTGCGCGGCGCCATCCTCGACGAGCTGCGGCGCGGCGACATGCTGCCGCGGCGCGCGCGCCAGGCCGCCCGCCGCGTGCGCGAGGCGGTGCGCGCCCTCGAGCACACCCTGGGTCGCGTGCCGCGCGACGAGGAGATCGCCGCCCACCTCGGCGTCGATGTCGAGCACTACCGCGACAAGCTGGCCGGGCTCGGCTCGGTCGAGATGGTGAGCCTGGACCGCGTGATCGGCGGCTCGAGCGAGCCGGGCGGCGACCCGGAGCAGAACGCGATCCGCGCCGCCATCATGGAGAAGCTCGGCCGCGCGCGCGAGCGCCTCGACCCGCGCGAGGCCCGCATCCTGACCATGTATTACGAAGAGCAGATGACCCTGGCCGAGATCGGTCGGCTCCTGGGCGTGACCGAGTCGCGCGTGTGCCAGCTGCACACCCGCGCCCTTCGCCGCCTGCGCGACGAGATGGACCCGGCGCGCGCCCGCACCCCGGAGCGGACCGAGCGGAAGCGGCGCGTCGCCGCTTCTGCCGCCGGGGTGTGAAGCGGATGTCGTCCGAAGCGCGGCGCGGCGAGGTCGACGCCCCGCGACGGCAACGACGCGTTCGCCGCATGACCACGGAGCTGGCCCGCGAGGTCGGCATCGGCTCCATCCTCCTGGTCGAGGACGATGAGCCGCTGCGCCGCATCATCGCCCGCGCACTGCGCGCGCGCTCCTACCGGGTCGTCGAGGCGGGCACGATGAAGGAGGGGATGGACGCGCTGCACGCCGGTCCTCCCGATCTGCTCATCACCGACCTCAACCTGCCCGACGGCAACGGGGTCAATCTGGTGCGCGAGAGCAAGTCGATCGACGCCATGCGCCCGGTCCTGGTCATGAGCGGGACGCAGGAGCAGGAGGAGCGCATCCAGGCGTTCGACGCCGGCGCCGACGACGTGGTCGGCAAGCCGGTCTACATGCAGGAGCTCAAGAAGCGCGTCGAGGTGCACGACCGCGCGCTGCGCACCACCGCGGCCCTGCAGCAGGCGCTGCGCCAGGTCGACAACGAGCGCATGTACGCCGCCGAGGCGGTCGCGCTCCTGGCCCACGACCTCAACAACGGCCTCACCGTGGCGGTCTCGAACCTGGACTACCTGGCCGACATCGAGGCGGCCAGCCGCAACAGCGACAAGCTCGACGCGCTGTCGAGCACGCAGCGGGCGCTGCGCCGCATGGCCACGCTGGTCAAGAACTTCGTCAACATCGCCCGCTCCGAGGACGGCGAGCTCAAGCCGGCCCGCGTGAAGACCAACGCGGCGGAGATCCTGCGCAGCCTGGGCGCCATCCACCATCCCCGCGGCGCGCCGATCCAGGTCGTCTGCCCGGAAGAGCTGGACGCCTGGATCGATCCGATCCTGCTCGAGCGCGTCATCCACAACCTTCTCATCAACGCCGACCCGCTATGTCGATCGCAAGGGGCGCGTGGCGATGACCGGCGAGATGGACACCACCGGCGAGACGCCGGTGCTGCTGATCCGGATCAAGAACACCGGCCCCATCATCTCCGCCGACCTGCGCGCGGGCCTGTTCGCCAAGTACCGCAAGGGCACGGACCGCAAGTCGCAGTCCGGCATGGGGCTCTACTTCTGCCGCCTGGCCTGCGAGGCCCACGGCGGCGCCATCGCGCTCATCGACGTGCCGGACTTCCAGACCTGCTTCGAGATCCGGCTGCCCAGCCAGCGGCCCAAGCTCGAGACCGAACGCGTAGCCGCGCTACGGCGCCTCGAGGGCGCCGAGGTCGGGCGCCGGGCCGCGCGGGCGCCCGAGCAGGTCGGCCTCGCCTCCGTCGACGGCGACGCCGCGATCGCGCAGAGGTGACGACGCGGCGCGGGCGTGAAGTCGCAGCCCGGCGCCACGAACAGCTCCGACCAGCTCGGGGGCGGCCAGCGAGTGGCGGTCCTCGCCGCGCGCGCGCCAGGCCGCGAGATCGACGAGGCCGCCGTCGGTGACGTGGCCGTCGACGTCGACGCGGCCGATCAGGTTGTGGTCGCTGTCGAGGTGGGCCGACGTCCTCGTCGCCGCCCACGAGGATGGACGGCCCGTCCGGGTGGTAGAGGACGTTGTTGCGGACCAGGTTGGGGCCGACCGAGAAGCGCAGGTACAGGGCGCCGCGCGCGCCCCGGCCGCCTGCACCACCGTGTTGTGCGCGATGACCATCCCGCGCGGGCCCTGGCGGCCGTCGCCGTCGTCCGGGCTCATGTCCTCCACGCCGTCCTCGTCCCCGTAGGCCACGATGCCGCTGGCCGTGTTGGCGAACAGGAGGTTGTTGCGCACCGTCGAGTCCTGCACGCCGTCGAGGTTGATGGCCGCGCCGCCGCCGCGGCCGTTGCGGAAGATGACGTTGCCCTCGACCAGCGCGCCGGTGGTGATGCCGTCCACCTCGCCCGGATACGCGCCGTCCGGGTCCTTGACGCTCCAGTCGGCGTTGATCTGGATGCCGCACGCCCGGTTGTCGTGCACCCAGTTGCGCCGGATGACCGTGCGGTCGCCGCTGTTGGAGGCGTAGATGCCGTGCTCGGTGCGGCTGGCCGCCGTCTCGTTGTGCTCGATCGTCAGATCGTCGACGAAGCTGGAGAAGACGCCCCAGCGGCCGTTGTCGACGAACACGCCGTTGCGCACCGTGACGTACCGGCTCCGCTCGACGGCGAGGCCGGCCCGGGTCGCCCCGGTCGCGCCCAGCCCGTCGATGACGAGATGCTCCGCACGGTCGATCAGGATGGCGTCGCGGCACGAGCGGTCGCGCCGCCCGCACCCGGCCACGCCGCGCACGACCGCCCCGGGCTCCGCGAACAGCGTGATCGGCGCATCGGCCCGACCCTTCGCGCCGGTCCAGGTGAAGCGCTCGTACTCCCCGCGGCCGACGAGCAGCGTGTCGCCCGGCCTCGAGCAGCGACAGGGCGCGCGCGATCTGCCGGCACGGCGCCGCGGCGGTGCAGCCGGCGCGCGTCGCTGCCGCCGGCGCCGACGTGAAAGACGCGCCCGGAGGTGGCCGGCCGCGCCCGGTCCGCCAGCGGCCCGGTGCCGAGCCGCCCCGGCTCGCGACACGCGCCGTCAGCGGCCCCGCGGGTCCTGCATCCGCCCGCGAGCAGGAACAGTCCCGCCAGCGCGAGCGTGCAGCACCGCCTCGAGGCGGCAACTCGTGTGGTGGCCCGGCCGATGGCCCCCGAGCTTATCCGACGGAGCGGCTCAGCAGGCGCAGCCGCGGCCCTTGCGGCACACCTTCGAGCACGAGATGCAGGAGTCGCCGCACGCGCAGCCCTTCGAGCAGTGCTTGCAGCACGAGCGATAGAACGGCGTCATGTCGGGTGCCCGCGCGGACTCGCGGCTCTCGGCGGCAGCCGCGCGGCCAGCCGACTCGGCCTCGTCCATGGCCGCGATTGTCTCCATGCGTCGCGCGGTGGTCGGCTGCGGCCTGCGCGTGACCGTCGCCCACATGGCCCACACGCTGGCCGCCGCGGCCGCGCTCGCCGCGCGGTCGGGGCCGGTCGCGCGCTTCACCTCGCGCTCGAGCTTCTTCGCCTCGGCCCTGAGCTCGGTGGCGACCGCCACCTGCAGCTCCTTCGACGGCAGCGACGCATCCAGGTAGCGCGCGAGCTCCACGCTCTCGACGACGCAGTCGTACGCCTTCGTCGACAGGCAGTCGTGGGCGCGAGCCTCCATGACCCGCGCCCCGAGCCGCGGCTCGCTCACCTTGAAGGACGGCGAGCCCGCCTCCCAGGTCGCGTACGCGGCGCGCGCCTGGCCGGCCTGCACCTGCGCCACCAGCTCCCTGCGCCACGCCTCGCGCTTGACCTCCGGCCGGCGCGCGGGCGATCGGCCCAATGCTTCCGGTGCGGAACGCGCCTGCCGGTCCGCCTCGGACCGACCGCACCCCATGCCCACAACGATGACACCCACAAGTCCGGCTGCCAGCCGGCCCCTCTTCCCGAAGCGGAAGCCCATCTCCCTCCCCCTGACGGATCCAATTTGCCGGACCCATCGACGCCGACCGCGGCCAGCGCACCGACCAGTCAGCCATCGCGACGCCCGCGTTTCAAGAGCCGTCCCACCGACGGACGTCGATATCGAGCGCCGCCTCGCCCACCTGGGGCCCACCCTCGCCGACGAATGGCGCTCAGTGCGCAGCGCAGGTAGGCACCTCGGTGGCGCGGAGCGCGTCGCCTGATCCGTCGCCGCCAGTGGCGCCCGGTCGTACAGTTCGGAGGCCTCGATCGAGGGAGGCGCGCATGAAGATCGCCGTCGCCGGCTCGCATCGTGTGGGCAAGTCCTCTCTCGTCGAGGAGCTGTCCCGCGCGCTGCCCGGGTTCACGACGGTGGACGAGCCCTATCACCTGCTCGAGGAGGAGGGCCACGAGCTCGCCGAGGTGCCGACGGTCGACGACTTCGAGCTCCAGCTGGCCCGGTCGATCGAGTGCATCTCGGACGAGGAGGGCGACGTCCTCTTCGATCGCTGCCCCGCCGACCTCCTGGCCTACATCCTCACCCACGACGACGCCGACGCCTTCGATCTGGCCGACTGGCTGCCGCGCGCGCGCACCGCGATCGAGAAGCTCGACCTCATCGTCTACGTCCCGATCGAGGATCCGGACCGCATCCCGGTTGCGCGTTCCGAGGCCGGGTGGAGGGCCCGCGTCGACGAGCAGCTGCGCGCCATCCTCCTCGAGGATCCGTGGGATCTCGCGCCGCCCGTGCTGGAGGTGACCGGCTCTCCGCGCGACCGAGCGCGCCAGGTCCTCGCGCGAATCCGCGATTAACCCCGGCGCGCTCCGGGTGTCATGAAAGACATGATGTCCACCTCGAGGCGAGCGCTCCGCTCGCTCGCCATGCCGCTCCTTGCCATCCTCCTCGCCGGGTCGGCCTCGGCCTGCATCGTCGAGAGCAGGCCGCGCCATCGCCACTACCGTGCCGCGCATGGCGCTCACCGGCACTGCCACGACCGCGGGCGCCGGGTCGTCTGCCACGTGCATCCGCACGGTCCCGGCCACCACTACTAGGCCGGGGCCCGAAAAACTCGCCCCCGCGTGTCGATCCGCGCGCGCCTGCCTCGACGTCCCGTTAGACCTCCGGTGAAGAGCCGGATCACGGGTCCTGATCGAGAAAGGAGCCTCAGACATGGCAGCCAAGGGACGACAGAAGATCTACACGTTTCTCTGGTACGCGAAGGAAGCGGAGGAGGCGGCGAAGTTCTACTGCTCCATCTTCCCGGACTCGCGCGTGAACAGCGTGACGCCACTCATGAGCGAGTCGCCCAGCGGACCACCCGGGACGGTGAAGGTCGTGGACTTCACGCTGCTCGGCCAGCGCTTCCAGGCCATGACGGCCGGCCCCCACCACGACTTCAACGACGCCATCTCGATCACCGTGGCGTGCGACGACCAGGCCGAGCTCGACCGCTACTGGAACGCCATCCTCGACAGCGGCGGCAAGGAGCAGGCGTGCGGCTGGATCACCGACCGCTACGGCCTCCGCTGGCAGATCGTCCCCGCCGCCCTGGAGGACATGATGGGCGACAAGGACCAGGCCAAGGCGAAGCGCGTCGGCGACGCGATGCTCAAGATGGTAAAGCTCGACCTCGCCACCCTGGAGAAGGCCTACCGCGGCTGACCGCCGAGCGGCCTGGAGGGCGGCGTCGCCGTCGTCCTCCATCCATCCAGTGCGAGCGACAGGGATTGAATTTGCCGGGGCACGATCGGCCAAGTGGCGGTCGCGGCTGAGGAATCGACAGATCGCCGCGTCAGCGCTCGCGAATCGGCGTGCCACGCGGCGACAGCTCGCGACGGGCTGAGACGTTCCGGATTCACGTCGCGCTCGTTCGGCGTGGCACCTGCGTGGCACGCGAGGAACCGACGCACGCCGTCGCTGCGCTGGTCACTGGCGGCAACCGCCCGCCGCCACCGTGCAGTCGAGCACGCAGAAGCGCGAGGGCCGGTACTCGACGACCTGCTTGGCACCGCCGGCCCCGCCCCGGATGAAGAACTGGCTGTGGCAGCACTCCTCCCAGGCCGTCGCAGAGCTGTTGCCGACCGCGGCCTGGCCCAACGTGTAGCTGCCAGAGCGCCCGGCCTGCTGCGAGCGGCAGCTCGAGTAGACCCAGGTCTCGGTCCCGTCGGAGAGCGTCCGCACCTGCGGCTGGCGATACGAGAACCATGGGTGCCGCTCAAGCACGATCAGCTCGACGCCGTTCCATGAGCGGATGACCGACTCGCGCACCGACATCTGCGGCTTCGGCGGCGCCGGCTGGAACACCCCGCACGACGTGAACACGGCGCCTACGAGCAACAGCCCTGGCAGTCCCTTCACGAGGCCCCTCCTGTCTCGACACCTTGCGCCACGAACCTGCGCGCTGATCCACATCAACGGAGCCGTGCCGGGTGGTCAAGGCTCGGCGAACGCTCAGGGGCGGCGATGTGCGGCCCGCGCGTCACCCTTCGAGTGTCCGGACCGGGTGCCCGCGGCACGGCGCTCGAGTCGTTTCACGGGCGAGAGCCCGCGGCCTTCACTTGCGTGTCGGGGCTGGGCACGATCACAGGCCCGCAAAGGGGGGGCCGATCCGGCTGGCCGGCGCGACACCCTCCCCGGGTAGCTGGACAGGACACCTGCGGCCACTCAGGATCGGCGGACCGGGGGCAGACCATGAGCCAGGACAAGACCGCCAGCGACATCCACCCGGGCGTGATCGGCTTCGTCATCGGCGCATCGCTCGCGGCCCTCGTCGCCGTCGTGTGGTGCGGCCGGCTGCTCGAGGTCGAGCGCAGGATCAGCGAGGCGGCTCGCACCCATATCCGCGACGTCGAGAGCGAGAGCGAGGATCGGCGCAAGACCATCCTCGAGCTCGTGAAGGGGTCGGAGCTGTGCGTCGGCATGGCCACCGCGGCCGCCGACGCAGCAGAGCTCAACTGCCGGCGCCTCACCGCTCGAGGCGGCGCCTGCGCGCCACTGAAGCTAGCGCCCCCGATTGAGACGTCCGCAACGGAGTAACGGCAGGGGGGCCCTTGGACAGGCCGCAGATGGTTCGGCGGCTCGACGGTGACGCCACCGAGCGCCCGACTCACCAACGTCACCCCGGGTAGGCGACCGCTGCTAGCATCCGCGGGTCGTTCACCCGGCCGATCAGGCCAGGGTGACCGTCACGCCGACGAACCCGCACTCGTCCCGGAGGTGCCGCTGGAGCTCCGCTCGGCGTCGCTCGACCTTCTCGGGCGTCCCGCTCTCGTTGGGAGCCTCGATCCTCCACTCGTCGAGCACCGGCATCGTGACTACGCCGAGCGCTCGAAGTCGGGCCTCAACGCAGCGGAAAACACGCTCCCGCTCGTCGCGGTCGAAGTCGTCCGGGCAGTTGATGTACACGGTCCACCTCCGAAGTCCTCGCGTCGAGTTGCTCAGCCTCCGCCGGGGCGACGGGTGCGGTCAAGCTGGCCGAACGCTCAGGGCCCGGCAAGGGTGGCTCGACAGGACCGTTGCCGGGCGAGCACGATTGCCTCCTCAAAAGGGGAGGTGTCGATGGAGCCAACGTTCAAGGACCAGAACCCAGAACTGCAGAACCTTGCGCGCGAGCTGTGGCTCGTCCGCGACCACAACCTGAAGTTCAAGAAAGGCGACCCACAAGACGGGCTGCTCCTCTTCGCTGAGGGAACGCTCTGCCTACTCGCGCTGGAGCGATTCCTTCGCATTCTGCCTGGCCTGAACGCGACTGAGCGCGAGACGCTGCCGAAGCTCCTCAAGAAAGCCACCCACGAAAGCCAGCCCCTGCTACGCATCGCGGACAGAGACGCGACGATCAAGAGAGTCGTCGATCTGCGAAATGCGATGCTGCACGGGAACTACGAGCAGGCCGCGAGACTGGCCGGCGCGGCGTCGTCAGCCGACTACTTTGGAACTCGGTACTCCTCCGACGTCGAGTGGCTCTACCAGTTCACTCACGGCGTCATGGCGCAGATCGTCACATTGACGGGCCGTCCAATCGCCTGACACGTGCCGCCTCCGATGCGAGAACTGGTAGGCCCTCGGCCGCGAGGTTACCTGCGGTCAAAACGCCGGCCCCGCCGGTGCATCCCGGGCGCACTGCCGATGGGCGGTCGCGCCCGCGGTCGGCGAGGAGGAGGGGTGCCTCCCGCGGGCGCGCCACCGAATCGCTACTGCCGCTGGCCGGCCGGCAGGTGGCGGAACAGGCCCGGCTGGACCCCGCACTCGAGCGAGAGCGCGGTGAGGTTGAACCCGCCGCCGACCGGGCCCTGATCGTCGAGCGTCTCGTGGACCGCGGTGATCCGGACCTTGAGCGCCGCGCACTGCTGGATCCGCGGCCAGCGCCAGGTTGCTCGCGTTCTCGAGCGCGGCCAGGGTCGCGTTGATGGTGGTCGCCCCGCCTACGGTGTTGGTGACCACCTGGACGGTCGGCGAGGTGCGGTCGGCGCCGGCGAGCTCGACGACGGACCAGACGAACGAGGTCTGAACCACGAGGAGCTCCTGGAGTGGGCCGCAGACCGGGGGCCGCAGACGACATGAGACAGCCTGGCGCAAGAGCGCATGCGAAGACGACAGCCGCAGCGCAAGCGCATGCGCATCGCATGCGAATTGTCGTCCGTGGTCGGCCGCGTGGCTCCGTCGGGGACGACCTGCGCGCGCGAGGGCGCCCTCGGCGCCTGTTCGCATCGCATGCGCGTCGAGCACTTGCGCACGTCGGAGTCCTGGCATGCGCCGTGCTGCCTCCCGCGCGTGATGGCCAGGAACAAGAGGCTTCCCCCGAGGGACACGAAGGGGCGCTTCGTACGACTGCCGCGCGCGCCGACCCTGGTGCCCGTGCACGTGCCCGACACGACCGGTCTCTACACCGCCGCCGACCTTGCGCGCGCCTGCGCCGCCGCCGTGGATGGTGCCTCCGCTCGTCGCGCGGCGAGGCTCTCCGTAGCTCGGCACGCACTCGCCCTGGTTGCGCTGCCGCTGGGCCTCCTGGCGTGGCTGGTGCTCGCATGATCTGTCGAACAGGCTGACCTCCACGAGGCGCTCGAGCGCGCGGCCGAACTGGACGAGGCGCGCCGTCGTCATCCGCACGATGTCGGACTCCGCCAGCGGCTCCATGCCGCCGTCGATTGGGTCCGGCGGGTCGCCCGCGCCCTCGAGCGTGGCGGGCTGCTCGTCTTCGTCGTGGCCGCTGTCGCCGCGTGCAACGCGCACGCCGACGGCTTCGAGACGGCAGACGATCGCGAGTCGATCGCGACCGCGCCGGCGCCGCCCTATCGCCGGGTCACCTACTTCCTCGACCCGAGGCCTGAGTGCTCGCCCGTCGTGCCCGGCTTGTGGGAAGCGACCGCCGACGCGTTCTCAATGTGGCAGGAGTTCGGCGTCGAGCTCGTCGAGTCAAACGCACCCGTCGTCGCTTCGCCGGACGCGGTGGCGGTCTGCCTGCGCGACGGCGAGTTCTGGTCCTGGCGCTACGGGGCGAGCGCATGGTCGCCGACCGACGGCATGCGCATGGACCTGCGCACGGACATTGACCAGCCCGGCCGGCACCGCGTCCTGTGGGCGATCGCGGCCCACGAGATGCTGCACGTGGTGCTCTCGACGAACGAGCACGCCCCGGAGCCAGGCCTCACCGGCCTGCGGGTCTGCCCAACCTGCCAGGGCTTCACGGCCACCGATATCGAGTGGGTCGAGTCGTTCGGCCTGACCTGGAGGGGGCCGTGACGCGGGCGCAGCGCCAACGAGCGGAGGTCGTCGCCAGCGTGTCCTCCGCAAGCCGCTGGCTCGCCGAGGTGCGCTCCACGGCGCTCCGGCGGGCCGTGGAGCTGGCCGAGCTGCACAGCGCGATCAAGCGGCCTGCGCGGCTCCGAGCGTTTCTCGAGATCCTCCAGCGCGACCAGCTGGTCCTGGCCGAGACCGCCGAGTCGGCGCTGGACGACTTCGAGGGCGTGAGCATTGCCGAGCTGGTTCTGGAGATCCCGGACTGAGCGCGGCGCACAGGCGGCCGGCATGTCGCCGGTCGCAAGACCAGAGGCCCCAGTGAAAGGAGGACGACTTTGACCACTACCGAACATGCCCCGACGAACACCATGACCTTCGAGCCGCCGGCGAAGATCTCGAGCCGGCCACCAGCCGAGCGCGTGAAGTACCTGCTCGACACGATCGCGATGCTGCGCCAGCTCGATGCCGATGCGGAGGAGCGGCGCCGGGCGACCGGCGACATCTGCAGTGACCTGGACGCCGAGGCGGGCGAGGACGGGCACAACGACGACCTCGAACTGCGCGTCGCGTGCGTCGCAGACATCGTCTCCCGGATCGGCGAGCTCCTGGCCGAGGTGAAGGCCCAGGTCCCGACCGCCCTGGCCGAGTTCGACGACGCCGAGGTGGCCATGCTCGAGCGACGGCTCGCGGGACGTTCGCGACGCCCCTGGCTGGCTGTGCACTCTGGCGGACAGTGAGCGGGGCGAGCCGATGAGCGTCTACCGCCGCAAGACGAAGGAGGGCGAGCTCCGCTGGCACTATCGGGTCGTGGCCCGGCTCCCCGATGGCAGCAAACGCCGCGTGGCCGGCACGCCGAGCCTGAACACGAAGGCGGCGGCCCTGGCGGCGGAGCGCGCGCACGTCGAGCGCGTGCTCACGCCCGGCGGAGAGCGGCCGAAAGCGCCGACGTTCGAGGAGTGGTTCAACGACCGCTTCTGGAAGGAGTGGGTGATCGGCGAGGAGAATCGACCCGGCACGCAGGGCGAGAAGCGCAGCGCGTTCGAGCACCACCTCGCTCCCGCGCTGGGTCACCTGCGGCTCGACGAGATCACCGCGGCGACGGTTCAGCAGTTCAAGGCCGCACTCGTGGCGAAGACGGGCAGGGCGGGCAAACCCCTCGCGGCCAAGACCAGGCAGAACATCCTCGCCGTGCTGAGCAAGGCGCTGCGCTACGCCGAGGAGGCCGGGGTCCTGGACCAGGCCCCGCGCGTCAAGCTGGGAAAGGTCGAGCGGCCCGAGATCGAGGCCTGGGAGCTCTCCGAGTACGCGCGCATCGTGGCGGCCGCGAGGAAGGAGGGCGAGGAGTGGCTTGCCGCGGTGCTTCTGGCCGGCGAGGCGGGCCTTCGCATCGGCGAGATCGTCGCGCTGAAGTGGGAGGACCTCGACCTGGTGGCCGGCATCGTCACGGTGGCGCGCCAGAATCCGCCACGGCGTCGAGGGACCCACGAAGGGCGGCCGGCCGCGCAAAGTTCCGATGACGCCGCACCTTCACGACGCGCTCGTGGCGTTGCCGACGATCCGGCGCGGCCGCGTGCTGCGCCACCAGAGCGGCGACGACGTCACCGAGGGCCTCATCAAGGGCCATCGCATCTATCGCATCTGTCGCCTGGCCGGGCTGCCCGAGCGGAGCTGGCACTGCCTCCGCCACAGCTACGCGACCCACGCGGCGCAGCTCGGCGTGAACCCCTGGCGTTTGCAGGCGTGGCTGGGGCACTCGTCAATCACGCAGACGATGCAGTACGTGCACCACGCCGAGACGCACCGGCGCGCTATCCCGGCCGAGGTGCTCGAGGTCGGGCGCGGGATCGACGACCCAGACGAACGCGTCCTGGCGATGCTCGGCGCGCGCGCTACGGTTGACGGCAGTCGAAACAGCGAGGAGGGTTCTGCGCCGGGTCGGCCGGAACGCCTCTCAATGCGTTCGGGAGGACGGCAGGGCAGTCAGGCCGGGCCCCATCACGTCACTCTGGCTTTGCTGGACGTGGAGCCCAAGCGGACACCTTCTTCTTGAACTCCTGAGCCTGCTTGAGGTGGTCATCGAGGGCCCCCAAGACGAACTCGAACGCTTCTTGCAGGTGCGCTGCCATCTCAAGACAGACGTCGTCTTCCAACGCGTGGAGACCCTCACTGAGCTGCGCGTACAGAACGCCGAGCGGGTTAACCGCGCCGGGGCGCAGGTAGGGCGGTAGCGCGGCGGCCGCTAGTTTGAGTCGCTCCTCCGCATTCTTTTGCCGCCGCGCATCCTCGACGCGTTTCACTGTCTCAGGGTCCTCATGCAGGTTGGCCGCTGCGAGGACATGGTCGAGGAGCGCCTCAATCTGATGCTCGACGACTCGCCGGAAATACGAGAACGCACCGATGCCGAAGCCGTGACTTAGGCACGTCAGGCCTTTTCTGTAGAATCCTGCATCTCCGGATCAAGAGCCCGACGCACAAGCTTGCCGGGGTACACAGAAGGCGAGGGCCATTGGCCGACCTTCCACATCTCGAAGCTCGCCAAGGCTGCCAGTTTCGCCGGTTTCAGGCCCGCCGGCGACTCCCGCCGTCGCTGCTCCGAAACGGCGTAGATGTTGACCTGCGATTCGCCACAGAGGACGCACTGGTAGGAGTAAGGCTCCGTGGCCTGCCCGACTCGGCTCCATGTTGTAGCCTCGCCCTTCGAGCACTCGCAACGAAGCGTCAGCGCACTCGGCCAAGGGGCGTAGGACGTCTCGTACTCGTCCGCGAAGACCAGACGTCGTCGGCGGTAGAGACCGAATCGCTCCAGCACTTCTCGAACCGCCCGCTTCGCCTCCTCCGCGCTGCTGACGACAACGTCAATCGCCGACCCAGTTTCGGCTGTCACGCGTGGCACCTCCGTGGCACCTGAGATCGCGCGGTCCCCCACGGCCGCGTCATCTCTCGACATCTCCAGTGCGAGCGACAGGGATTGAACCTGTGGCCCCCGCCGTGTGAAAGCGGTGCTCTGCCGCTGAGCTACGCTCGCAATGCTCGGCGCACCGAGCCTGGGCTTTTTAGCCAGAGGCGTTCGGGCTGTCAATCGCGCGAGATTGTTATGTGGTAGACGGGGGCATGGCGATTTCGCGCGATGTGGTGGCAACGGCGGCGGCGCCGGCGGCCATCGGGCCGTACTCGCAGGCGGTGCGGGTCGGGAACCTGGTCTTCTGCTCGGGGCAGATCGCGCTGGATCCGAAGAGCGGGCAGCTCGTCGCGCCGGACGATGTGGTGGCGCAGACGAGGCAGGTGCTGGCCAACTTGAAGGCGGTGGTCGAGGCGGGCGGGTCCACGCTGGCCCAGGTGGTCAAGACGACCATCTTCCTGGTCGACCTGGGCGATTTTGCTGCTGTCAACCAGGTGTACGGCGAGAGCTTCGGCTCGGCGCCGCCGGCGCGCGCGACGGTCGAGGTGAGCAGGCTGCCGCGCGATGCCCGCGTCGAGATCGAGGCAATCGCTGTGGTCAACTGACCGCTCGCTTCATATACTGGGGCGCCATGGCCGGCAGAAGTCTCGCAGGCGCGCGGCCCTGGGCCCTTGCTGTGTGGGTGACGGTGGCACTGGGGTGTGGCGGCGGGCCCGGCGCGCGCGAAATCGTGGAAGGCGACCAGCTCCCGCGCGGAGGGGAGGGGCCGAAGATCTCCCGGGTCACCGACCTGGGCGACATGCGCCGGCTGCCGCGCAGCGGGGTCATGCCCCGACCGGACAGCGACGATCGCTTCTCGCTCGGCGAGCTGATCCTCATCGAGGGGATCGACTTCGGCCAGCTGCCGGCGGTGCGCATCGGCGGCGAGTCGGTCCGCATCCTGGCCCGCACCGGAGACGGCGCCATCGTGTGCCGCATCCCGGGCGGCATCGACTCCGGCACCATCGAGATCGTCGTGTCGCACGAGGGCGGACGCGACGCGACCAGCATCGGCGTCGAGCGCAACGCGGTCCTTGTCGATCGCAGCACCGGCCGCGTCCACTTCGTGGCGCTCGGGCCGCGGCACCGAGGGAGACGTCCGCAACAGCTTCACCATCCCGGGCGCGTTCGACGCGCGCATCTCGTCCGACGGACAGGCGGCCTACGTGGTGGCCAACCCGCCCGGGCCGGCCGAGACCGCCGCCGTGCACGTCATCTCGCTGACCGCCGGCGGCGGGCCGCGGCGCGTGCGCACGCTGCATCTCGACCTGACCCAGGTCGCGGCGTTCGGCGTGGCCGACAAGGCGCGCCTGGGCGCGGTGGTCGGGCGCGGCCGGCTGGTGCTGCTCGACCTGCGCAAGCCGCTCGCGCCGACCGCGATGGCGCCGTTCCCGCTGGTGGCCGAGGCGCACGCGCTGGCCGTCCACCCGCAGGGCAAGAAGGTGGCGCTGCTGTCGCCGCGCGACAACATCCTCACCACCGTCGACATCTCGGTGCGCGAGATGCCGCGCATCGAGAACAGCATCAATCTCCTGCCCGACGAGCGCGATCCGATGGCGGTCAACGTCGAGTTCTCCGCCGGCGGCGGCTCGGCCTGGGCGCTGCTGGGCGACGCCCCGTCGGTGCAGGAGAAGGGCGCGCGGCCGACCCGGCGTGGTCACGGTCAGCTGGGAGACCGGCCGCCCGCGCATCGAGCAGACCCTCGAGGTCAAGGAGCTCACCGGCGCACCGGTGGCGCTCGCCACCGGGCGCCGCATCGGCACGGCGAAGCGGCCCAACCCGATCGTGATCGCCACCGTCAACCGCAAGCTTTACTCGAACGATCCGGACCTGGTGCCGTCGCGCCTCGGCGACCTGGGTCAGATCGTGCTCGTCTTCGAAGATGGCAGCACGCGGGTGCTGTCGAAGCAGTCGGCGGTGTTCGGGGATCCGGAGGTCAGCCACGACCTGGCCTTTGCCGTCAGCCCGACGACGCGGCTGCTGCGCGGGCCCGCGGGAACCCGCTTCGAGCTGGGGCTGAGCTTCGACCCGCTCGGGCCGGGGCGGAAGTATCGGTTCGTCAAGCTCGGCGATGGCCGGCCGGCCGGCTTGAAGCGGCCTCCCGTATTCGCCATCGCGCCCTGAGACGTCCTGAGCTATCTCATCGGGAATTCGGGAGGGTCATATATGGCCGGAGAGATCGTATCCGTCCTGCAGGAAGATCGACCGTTTTCCGCCGCCGGCAGAGTTCGCGGCGAAGGCGCGCGTGGGCAGCATGGCCGACTACGAGGCCATGGCCAGGCGAGCGGCCGACGACCCTGAGGGATTCTGGGCCGAGATCGCGGGCGAGCTGCACTGGCACCAGCCGTGGTCGCGCGTGCTCGAGTGGAAGCTGCCCGACGCGAAGTGGTTCGTCGGCGGCAAGACCAACATGGCCTACAACTGCCTCGACCGGCACCTGAGCGGGCCGCGCCGGGACAAGGCGGCGCTGCTGTGGGAAGGCGAGCCGGGCGACGAGCGGCGCATGACCTACGCCGAGCTGCACGGCGAGGTCTGCCGCTTCGCCAACGTGCTGACCGGGCTGGGCGTCAAGCTGGGCGACCGCGTCGCCATCTACATGCCGCTCCTGCCGGAGACGGTGATCGCGATGCTTGCCTGCGCGCGCATCGGCGCCACCCACTCGGTCGTGTTCGGCGGGTTCGCCGCCGAGGCGCTGGCCGACCGCATCCGCGACGCTGGCGCCAAGATCGCCATCACCTCCGACGGCGGCTGGCGGCGCGGCCAGATCGTGCCGCTCAAGGACAACGTCGACGAGGCGATCAAGGGAACCGACGTGGATCGGGTCGTGGTCGTGCAGCGCTGCAAGAACAAGATCGCGTGGCAGGAGGGCCGCGACGTCTGGTGGCACGACCAGATGAAGGGCGCCTCCGACAAGCACGAGGCGATCGCGCTCGACGCCGAGCACCCGCTGTTCACGCTGTACACCAGCGGCACCACCGGCAAGCCCAAGGGCATCCTGCACACGACCGGCGGCTACATGGTCGGCACCTACTACACCACCGGCCTCGTGTTCGACCTGCGCGACGAGGACATCTACTGGTGCACGGCCGACGTCGGCTGGGTGACCGGGCACAGCTACACGGTCTACGGCGCGCTGCTCAACGGCGCGACCAGCGTGATGTACGAGGGCGCGCCCAACCACCCGGACATGGACCGGTTCTGGAAGATCATCGAGAAGTACAAGGTCTCGGTCTTCTACACCGCGCCGACCGCCATCCGCGCGTTCTCGCGCTGGGGCGAGGAGTATCCGGGCGCGCTGCGATCTGTCGAGCCTGCGCCTGCTGGGCACCGTCGGCGAGCCGATCAACCCCGAGGCGTGGATGTGGTACCAGCGCGTCATCGGCGGCGACCGCTGCCCGATCGTGGACACCTGGTGGCAGACCGAGACCGGCGCCATCATGATCGCGCCGCTGCCGGGCGCCACGCCGACCAAGCCCGGCTCGTGCACGCGTCCCTTGCCCGGCATCGCCGCCGACGTGGTCAACCGCCAGGGCGAGAGCTGCGGCGACAACGAGGGCGGCTTCCTGGTCATCCGCAAGCCGTGGCCGTCGATGCTGCGCACGATCTGGGGCGACCACGAGCGCTTCCAGAAGACCTACTTCGGCGAGATCGACGGCATGTACTTCGCCGGCGACGGCGCGCGGCGCGACCCCGACGGCTACTTCTGGGTCATGGGCCGGGTCGACGACGTCATCAACGTGGCCGGCCACCGCCTGTCCACGATGGAGGTGGAGAGCGCGCTGGTGTCGCACGAGAAGGTGGCCGAGGCCGCCGTGGTGGCCAAGCCGGACGAGCTCAAGGGCCAGGCCATCGTCGCCTTCGTGACGCCGATGAAGGGCGTGGCCGCGGACCGCGCGCTGGCCGACGAGCTGCGCAAGCACGTGACCAAGCAGATCGGCGCGCTGGCCAGGCCGCAGGAGATCCGCTTCGCCGAGGCGCTGCCCAAGACCCGCTCGGGCAAGATCATGCGCCGCCTGCTGCGCGACGTGGCGTCCGGATCGGAGACAAAGGGCGACACGACGACGCTCGAGGACGCGGGCGTGCTGGCCCGGCTGGCGGCCGAGCGCGGCGACGAGGAGTAGGCGCGGCGATCAGGGCGCGGCGGCGGTGTCCGACTGCTCGGAGCTCTCGCCGGCGCTCGCGCCCTCGGCATCGCCATCGGCGTCATCGCTGTCGCTGTCGTCGGCGACGAAGTCGCCCGCGCTGGTCTCGCTGCCCTGGCGCTCCTCGGCGGCCTCGTCGTCGGACGCCCCTCCCGGGCCGGCGGTGAGCTTGGCCGCAGCCTCGGCCCTCTGCGCCGCCTTCTCCGCGTCCTTGTCCGCCTCCTCGCTGCCGGCGGTGCGGGTCTGGCTCTGGGCCGTGCGCGCGTCCAGGTAGCGCCGCATGGCCGCCACCATCTGCTCGTGCTCGCGGCGGATGCGGCCGCGCGCGTCCCAGCGGTTGCCGTTTGTCACGATGGCGAAGCAGAGGGCGTTGCCCAGCTCGTCGGAAACGAAGCCGGACAGGGCCACGCTGTCGCGCAGGGTGCCGGTCTTGCCCACCACGTGGCCGCGCAGCGCCTCGCTGCGGAAGCGGCCGCGCAGGGTGCCGTCCACGCCGCCGACGGCGAGCGAGGCGAGATAGATGGCCGGGTCGAGCAGGCCCTGCCGCTCGTGCTTGTCGTTGAAGCCGGCCGCGGCGCGCAGCACGCGGACCAGCTGGCGCACGGTGATCTTGGTGCGGTGCGACAGCCCGGAGCCGGTGTCGACGACGATCTGCTTGCGGTCGTTGCCGCTCTGCTCGAGCCAGCGGTACATCGCCTCGATGCCGTTCTCCATGCTGGGCGCGCCGCCGCCCCGGGCCTCGGCGCCGGCGGTCATGAGCAGGCGGTCGGCCAGCGAGTTGAGGCTGCGCTTGTTCACCCGCGCGACCAGCTCGTGCATCGACTTCGAGCTGTGGCTGCCCAGCTCGATGGGCAGATAGCCGGCCGCCACCGCCTCGCCGTGGTAGGCGTCGAAGTCGGCCAGCCGGACGCCGCCGGTCACCTCGACGCCGGCCTGGCGCAGCGCCTGGCGCACGGCGTAGCCGGTGTACGTGGAGCGCAGGCCGAGGCTGCGCCAGTAGGTGCCGCTCCGGCCCTCGCGGATGGTGCCGCCGACGCGGACCACGAAGCGCGGCCCGTCGCGCACCTCGCCGGCCGACCGGCGCGCTCTCGCCGCCCTCGGCGATCGGCTCGGCCGCGATCTCGAGCCGCGCCCGCCTCGAGGTCGTCGTGGTCGCGGTGACGTGGATCTGGACGAAGCTGTCGGCCGGCTCGATCGACACGACGGCGGGCGCGCCCGCCTCCTTGCCGGCCTTGACCCGGATCGCGATGCGCGGCTCGCCCGCCGTGTCGCGCAGGACGTCGTCGCTCAGCAGGACATTGCCCTCGATGCGCTTGACGCCGGCGCGCGCCACGTCCTTGGCCAGGTCCTCGAGGCCGCTGCGCGCCAGCGTCGGGTCGGCGTTGCCGCGCAGGTAGATGTTGCCGCGGGCGACGCCGCGCGGATCCGGCGCCGGACCGTACAGGCGCGTCATGGTAGCGCCACTCGGGGCCCATCAGATCGAGCACCGTCGCGGTCGACAGCAGCTTGACGTTGGACGCCGGGTTGAGCTTGTCGTCCGGGTGCACCGAGTAGATGTCGTCGCCGGTGCGGGCGTCGACGACGTAGATCGCGGTGGTCCCGCGCCGCAGGATGCGGCCGGCCCAGATGTCGTGCAGCTCCTCGCGCAGGCGGCTCTCCGGCGTCTCCGGCTCCGAGCGCGACCGGGACGTGGAGCGGCGGAGCGCGTCGCGCGTGGTGGCCCGGCGGGCGCTGGCCTTGACCGGGTTGCGCGCGCTGCGGTTGCCGGAACGGCCGCCGTCGGCTGCCGCGTCCGGCAACCAGGCGAGGATCAAGAGAAGCACCAGCGGAGTGAGCGAGGAGGCGAGGGCTCATGGTCTCGATGCGCGGAGGAGGACGTAGATCGCGCCGGCGCCGCCGTGCTCGGCGCGGGCTGGAGTGAAGGCGAGGACCGCGCCGGACAGCGGGCCGCACAGCCAGTCAGGGACCAGGTCGCGCAGCCGGTCGGGGCCGGGCGATCGCTCGGCCTTGCCGGTGATGACCAGGACGGCGCGTGCGCCGGAGGCGCGAGAGTCGGCGAGGAATCGGGTCAGGCGATCGCGCGCGGCGGCGGCGGTGCGGCGGTGCAGGTCGAGGGTCGCCTCGGGGGCGAGCCGGCCAGCGGCCAGCTCGCGGAGCGTCTTGCGGCTCACACCAAACGCGTGTCCGCTCGCGCCGTCGCGCTGCAACCCCTTGCTTTCCGTTGCAGCCGGAGACGCCGGGCGCGCACCTGCGCCCGCCGAGCGCCCCGAGACCGCGACCCGCCGGCGATCGGCCAGGGGCCGGGCGCCGCGGACCGCTTCGCGGAAGAGCTCGCCGTCTTCGTCCGCATCGCGGCGCACAGCCTGGCCCACGAAATCCATGTTACCTGCGGCCCCCTCGGGCCACAAAAGGGAATCGACGTCAAGACATGGCATTCCGAACAACGGGGACGAGAGAGTGTGTGTCAGGCACGTTCCTCCGGTTCGACGAGCCGGCGAGCTAGGCTGCGCGGGTGTGCAAGACAGTCCGGCCGGTCGCCTTCGTCCTGATTTTCACCGGCTTGGGCCTGGTGGGGTGCGGCGACGATCGCGGCGATGATCGCGGTGACGGGCAGGGCAGGTACGACGATCCCTCCGACTTCGCGCGCGAGGGCTGCGATTCCGGCGGTGCCGTCGGGGCCGTCGATCCGGAGGGGATCTGGCACCTCGACACGGTCCTCGAGGGAGTCAACGGCGTCAGGGCGATGAGCATCGACCCGGGCGGGGGCGGGCTGGTGGCGTTCGTGGCCGGCGGCGAGACCGAGGACGTGCAGCTGTCCGGCGACGACCTCTTCATCCGGCGCGAGTACCGCGTCGACGGCAACGAGCGGGTCTTCACCGTCGACCTTTGCCGGGTGCTCGACGGCGGCGCGCTCGGCGGCCGGATCGCCAGCTGCTTCGGCAGCGAGTGCATCGTCGGCGACGTCGAGGCGTTTCCGGTGGCCCCGCTCGACGAGCCGGAGGCCGAGAACATGACCCTGGTGGCCCGGTGGTCGGGAGAGGGAGGCGCCTGGGGCGAGGACGTCACGCTCAACGTGCGCCACCGCGGCACCGTCGCCTATCTGGCGCGCGCGTCCGACGGGCTGCGCATCGTCGACCTCTCCGATCCGGCGCAGCCGGCCGATCTCGGCCACCTTCCGGCGAGGTTCCCGCCCGACGAGTACTACAACGACGTCAAGGTCGCCGAGGCGGGCGACGGCCGCGTGTACGCGTACCTCGCGTCCAACCTGCGCGGGGTCGTGGTCGCCGACGTCACCTCCCCGGGCGATCCGGTCGAGGTGACGACGTTCCCCGAGCCGTCCATCGGCAGCGGCCAGGTCAACGTGCACACGCTGTTCACCGAGGGCGATCGGCTCTACGCGGCGCATACGACGATCGGCGGGCTCGAGATCTACGACGTGGCCGACCCGACGAGCCCGGTGCGGCTCGGCACCTACGTGCACCCGGACGTGAGCGTCGCAGGCGGCTACGTGCACGACCTGTTCGTCGAGGACGGCGTCGCCTACCTCAACTACTGGAACCTCGGCCTCGTGGTGATCGACACCGCGGACGACCCGGCCGATCCGGCGGTGGTCGGCGTGTTCGACGACTACGACCGGCGCACCAGCCACTCGAACTGGGTGACCGAGGCGGGTGGCCGGCGAGTCGCCATCCACGGCGACGAGGACTTCGACGCGCACGTGCGCGTGATCGACGTCGACCCGGCGTCGGCCACCGCGTTCCAGGAGATCGGCGCGTACCAGACCCGCCCGGCGGTGTCGGTGCACAACATCATGGCCGTCGGTGAGATCGCGCTCGTCGCCCACTACCAGGACGGCGTGCGCGTGCTCGACCTGGCCGACCCGACAAGCCCCGTCGAGATCGCGCACTTCGACACCTGGCCGGGGACGCGGCCGGAGTACGGGCGCAGCTTCTTCGAGGGCGCCATCGGCGATCGACAACGACGGCGAGCGCGACCTGATCCTGGTGGCCGACACGCACCGCGGCCTGCTGGTGCTGTCGCTCGATCGTCTAGCGATCGAGCGCGGCGAGCAGCTCGGCCAGCTCGGGATCCGACGGCGTCGCCTCGGCGGCGCGTCGGCGTCCGACCTGCGGCAGCGCGGCCTGGCGCAGGAAGTAGGCCAGCTGCGGGTCGCGCTCGGCGACCGGCCCCGGCACGTGCATCGAGGTCGGCACCGGATCCGGCTCCGGCAGCACCGGGTGGGCGCCGATCGAGTGCGCGCCGATGGCCTGGGCCTGGCCGATCAGCTGAGCCACCGCATCGTTGAGCTCCGGCGAGATCGGCTCGGCCACGGTGATGCCGGCGTCGTCGGCCGCGCTCTCGGGCGGCGGCAGCGGCGGCAGCGGCGGCGCGGCCGTCGCGCGCGGCGCGTGTTCCTCGAGCAGGGCTCGCTCGGCCTCGGTGAGCGCGGGCAGCGCCGGGTCGCCGCAGCGGTCGAGCACCTCGTCGCGCAGGCGGGTGACCGAGCGGTGGATATGAGCCTCTTCAGCCGCGTGCTCGAGCGCGTGCAGGAAGTCGGTCGCGGTCTGGAAGCGGCGATCCGGATCGCGCTCCAGCGCGCGCGCGATGACCGCCGACACGCTCTCCGGCGTGTCGGGCCGCATGCGGGTGACCTCCGGGATCGGCATGGTCCGCACCCGGCGCAGGGTGTCGTTGTCGGTCACGCCGCGGAACAGCGAGCGGCCGGTCAGCGTCTCGTGCATGACGATGCCGAGCGCGAACAGATCGGCGCGGTGATCGAACTCGCGCGCGCTGGCCAGGCTCTCCGGCGCCATGTACGAGAACTTGCCCTTGACCACGCCGCTGGCGGTGCGATGGGTCTGCACCACCGAGCGCACGATGCCGAAGTCGATGAGCTTCACCGAGCCGGACACCGCGAGCATCACGTTCTGCGGCGTGACGTCGCGGTGCACCACGCACAGCGACTGGCCGTCGAGGTCGCGCAGCCCGTGGGCGTGCTCGAGCGCGGCGGCCACGCACACACCGACGTGCACCGCCGTCTCGATCGACAGCGGCCGTTCGCCGAGCACGCCGGCGCGGACCACGTCGAGCAGGGTGTGGCCGTGGATGTACTCCAGCGACAGGTAGTGACTGCCGTCGACCGCGCCCATCTCGTAGGCCTGCGGCAGGTTGGGGTGCGCGCACTTGAGCGAGACGCGTCCTTCGGTCAGGAAGAACTGGACGTACTCGTCGTCGCGATCGAAATCGGCCTTGATGCGCTTGATGGTGACGAAGCGGTGGCTGCCGTGCGGGCTCTTCTCGACCGCGAGGAAGATCTCGGCCATGCCCCCGACTGCCACGCGCCGGAGCAGAAGGTACTTGCCGAAGCGCTGCGGCAGATCTTCCACGTATTCCAAGTGTGCGCGTTCACGAGATCGGCTGCAAGAGCGGCGCAGTGGCGCCGACATGTGCGCACCGGTGGGTGCACCTTCGAACGTGCGCACGGCGCGGACTCCCCGCGCGGTGATCACCTCATCGGTTCGCCCGCCGCAGGTACGCCGCCTTGACAATCTCGGAGATGTCGCGGTCGCCGAGCCCTGCCGGTCGCGAATCGCCGGCCTCGAAGTCCCAGGCCACGTTCGCCTTGAGCCGGGCGGTCGCTCGCTTGGTCGAGTAGCCCAGCCGGTAGTACAGGCGCGGCGCGCTCGAGCAGCTCGGCCTTGTACATGGCGGCGCGACGCTCGGCCTGGGCGGTCACGACGGCTCGCCGGCGCGGGCCGGGCGCGAGCCAGGGAAACGCGGAAGCACTCACGCGCGGCACTATAACAGAGCGAGCACGACCGGCCGGACGCGGCGCGGCGCTATGATGCGCGCGTGGGGAGGTCGCGGCGGCGCGCGCATGGTGCGGCGGTGGTGGTGGGCGCGCTGGTCGCCGCCATGGCCTCGGGCGCGGCGGACGCGCAGGAGGTGGCCTGGTGGTGCACGCGCCGGCCGGCGCACCGGCCGCTGTCGACCCGCTGCGGGCAGCGCTGGTGCGGGCGGCGGGGCGCAGCGGAGTGCGCGGCGAGGGGCGGCCGTTCTCGCGCGCGGCCGCGCAGCTCGAGGCCGGCGCGGTGCCCGCCGAGCGTCTGGACGGCTTCGCGCGAGCGGCCCAGCTGGCGGCCAAGGGCTGGCGCGGATACCTGGAGGCGCGCTTCGCCGACGCGGCCGCGCACCTGGGAGACGCCAGGGGTGAAGCGGCCGCGCTGCTCGATCTGGCGGGCGGCGTGGAGGTGTACGCCGAGCTTTGCCTGCGGCTCGGCGCGGTCGAGCTGGCGCTGGGCCGCGAGCCGAGGCGGAGGCGAGCTTTCGCCTGGCCGGGCTGCTCGATCCGCAGCGCGACGTGTCCGACGCCGAGTTCAAGCCCGCCGTGGTCGACCGCTTCCGCGCGGCGCAGGGCAGGGCGCGGCCGAGCCGGCGCCGGCGCATCGACGCGGTGCCGACAGGCAGCGCGATCGAGGTGGACGGGCGCGCCGCTCGGCGCCGCTCCGGTCGAGGTCGACCTCGAGGACGGGAGGCACGTGGTCGTCGCGCGCGCGCCGGGGCGGACGCCGCGCGGTCAGGTGGCGGCGGTCGACGCGAGCGGCGCGGCCGACATCCGGATCGAGCTGGCCGAGGATCCGCTGGCCGCGACCGTGGCCCGTGCGGGAGCGCACCTGCGCATCGGAGAGGGCGCGGCCGGCGCGGCCGATGCGGCCCAGGCGCTCATCGAGGTGGGCGAGCTGGACGGCGTGCTGGTGGCCGCGTCGGTGTGGCGGCGGGGCGAGCCGGCGCTGCTGGGTCAGTTCTGCCGCGCCGCTCCGGCCGGCTGCGGCCGGGTGATCGAGATCGGCTACGGGCGGCGCGACCGGCTCGAGCAGGCCGCCGCCGCGCTGTGGCGCCAGGCGAGCGATGGCGGGCAGGGCCACGCTCTGACCCTGCTGGCCGACGCGCGGCTGGTCCATCGCGAGCCGGCTCCGGCCCGTCCACTGCCTGGTCGGGATGCGCGCTGGTGGCAGAGCCGGTGGCTGTGGGTCGGCATCGGCGGCGCGGCGCTGTCGGCGGTGGCGGCCGGCCTGGTGCTGAGCGCGGACGACGGCGATCTCGAGTGGACCCTGTCGTCCGACGGCTGCCAGTTCGGACGCTGCTGAGGCGCGGCGAGTCCGGCCGCGCCCGGCCGCTCAGGGCCGGGTGAAGTCGATCAGGCCGAGCGCCTCGGTCTCGCCCGGGTCAACCGCCACGCGGAAGCTGCGCCGCTTCTCGTGGTGGCGCAGCTCGACGGTGTGCGGACCGGCCGGCACCGGCCATGTGCCGGGCGCCTGGCCGAGCAGGACGCCGTCGATGTAGACGTCGGCCCACGGATCGGCCCCGACCTGGAGCGTGCCCTGGCCGCGCGGGCGGCGCTCCTTGCCGGACCCGTTGGTCGCACTGTCGGTCGGCCGGGGCGTGGGCGCCGGATGCGCCGGCGTGGAAGTCGGGGCCGGGTCGGTGGCCGGCGCCGACGACGGGTTCGGCGTCGTGGACGCGCCCGGAGATACTGTCGCCCTCGGAGCGGCGGCGCTGGAGGCGACCGCGGCCGGCTGCACCGCCACCGGCTGTTCCGCCACCGTCTGCGCATCCACCGGCTGGGCCGCCGCGCGCGCGTCGCGGTCCGCGCCGCCGTCGCGCACCAGGATGAATGACACAGCGCCCACACCGACCACGAGCGCCGCCGCCGCCGCCCACGGCCAGGCGCGCCGCGCCCCGCTCGGGGCGACCTCGTCCTCCGACGCCCTCGTGGCCGCCCGCCGCGGCGCCATCCCGGCCACGATCCGGGCCTCGTCTTCGCTCAGCGCCGGGAACGGCATCATCGGCGTGGCGTTGGCCAGCACCTGGTCGAACTGCTCGCTGGTGGCGAACGTGCGAATGGTAGCGGACCGCCTGCGGCGCGGCCCCACCGGGATCGGGCGCGTGTGGGCGAGCTCGGCCGCGGCGCCGCCCGGTTCGGTCGCCGCCACGGCGGTCGCCACCGCGCTCGCGCCCCCGGCCACTGTCGGCGCCTCGAAGCGGTCGAGCGCGCGACCGGCCGCGAGCGCGGGGCTCGCCCGGGCGATGAGCGCGGCCAGGGTCGACTGCGTCACCGGCGGATCGATCGAGTAGGAGAAGCGCGACAGCGCGGCCAGGATCTCGCCGGCCGAGGCGTAGCGCTCGCCCCATTCGCGCGCCAGGGCGCGCAGGCAGATCCGGTCGAGCTCCTCCGGCACGCCGGGGTGGATCTGCGACGGCGGCGCGATCGGCGCGTGCAGCACCGCCTCGAGGGTGGCGTCGGCGTCGTCGCGCGCGAACAGCTGCTCGCCGGTCAGCATCTCCCACAGCAGCACGCCGAGCGAGAACAGGTCGCTGCGCTGGTCGAGCGCGTCGCGGCGCACCTGCTCGGGCGACATGTACGGGAACGACCCGGCCGGCGGCGCCGCGCCCGGCTGGCCGCGCGTCGATCGATCGGGCGCCGGCGCCAGGGCCAGGCCGAAGTCGACGAGCTTCACCTCGCCCTCGCGCGACAGCAGCACGTTGCGCGGCGACAGGTCGCGGTGCACCACGCCTTCGCCCTTGCGATGGGCGTAGTCGAGCCCCTTGCAAAGCTCGCTGGCCACGTGGGCGGCCGCGCCCGGCTCGAGCCGCTCGCCGCGCCGCTCGAGGGCCGCCAGCAGCTCGCCGAGGGTGGGCCCGTCGACGTACTCCATGGCGATGAAGTAGGTGTCGTCGACGACGCCGAGCTCGTAGACCGGCACGATGTTGCCGTGGCTGAGCGAGACCAGCGTCTTGGCCTCGGCCACGAACAGCTCGACGAACTGGCGCTCCTTGCTCAGCTCCGGGTTGATCTGCTTGATGACCAGCTGCTTCTCGAAGCCGCCCGGCCCGATCAGCTTCGCCAGGTAGATCTCCGCCATCCCACCCGCAGCGATCTTGTCGCACAGGAAGTACTTGCCGAACGCCCCCGGCAGCTCCGCCATGCGGGCACGAGTGTACCATGGGGGTCATGGGGAGCCCTCGGGGCTGCGGGGTCGTGGGGCGGGCGATCGCCTGCGCCTGCGTCGTGCTGCAGCTGGCCGCGTGCTCGGAGGTCGAGCGCAAGCGGGTGCGCATCGAGCGCGTGGCACCCGCGGCGGATCCGGACTGCGGCGCGCCGGAGGATGCGCGCACCCTGCTGGTCAGGGCGCTGGGCGAGTTCCCCGCCACCGAGGCCACCGCGCGCTCGGTCGAGGTGGCCGACGGGGTCGAGTTCTCGATCGACGGCTTTCCCCCCGGGACCACCAGCCTCGAGATCGAGGTGCGCGGCGCCGGCGGCGCTCTCCGCGCTGTCGGCCGCACGCCCGAGTTCGTCCTCGACGACCTGGATGACGACGCCGTCATCGCGGCCTTCATGGCGCCGCGCAACGGCTTCTGTCTGACCGGGCCGCCCGCCGCCGCGCGCGACGCCCCGCTCCTGGCCCGCGCCGGCGGCGGCGTGCTCATCGCGGGCGGCACCGGCGAGGGGGGCGCGCCGGTCCACGAGGTGGAGCTCTACGATCCGACCACCGGCCAGTTTTCCGGCCTGGGGGATCCGCTGTACGGCAGCGTGCTCGAGGATGGCCTGGCCGGCGCCACGATGACTGCGATGCCGGACGGACGCGTGGTGGTGGCCGGCGGCGGCGCCACCGCGTTCCAGGTCTACGACCCGGCGGACGGCTTCGGCGCGCCGCAGTTCCTGCGCGAGGCGCGCGCCCTCCACGCCGCGGTGGCGCTCGACGCCGAGCGGCTGCTCCTGGCCGGCGGCTGCGCGCGGCTGGAGAGCGGCGCGTGCAGCGCGGGCTCCGGCCTGTCGACCTCGGTGATCCTGAACGTGTCGTCGGGCGAGCTCGCCTCTGGCCCCGGGCTGGCCCGCCTGCGCATCGACGGAAGCGCGCTGCGCGAGGCGGACGGCCGCGTGCTGCTGACCGGCGGCATCGACGAGGAGGGCGCGCCGGTCGCCGAGGCGGAGCGCATCGACCCCGCTTTCGGCGGCGGCAGCGAGCTGGTCGCCGACACCGGCGCGGCCGCGGCGCTGCTGGCGGCCGGCGGGGCGCTGACCGGCTTCGCGCCGCGCGGAGCGCCGCCCAGCGAGACCGCCGCGGTGGTGCCGCCCGGCGCCCTGCTCGCCACGCGGGTGGGCGAGACGCTCGATCCGCGCGCCGGCCCGGTCCTCGTCCCGCTCGAGAGCGGACAGGTCCTGGTCATGGGCGGCGGCGACGGCGAGACCGCGGCCGCGCTCTACGCTCCGGTCAGCGGCGGGCTCGAGCCGCTGGAATCGGCGCCGGGCGGCGGCCGCACCGGACACGGCGCGGTCCGGCTGGAGGACGGCAGCGTCCTTCTGGTCGGCGGCCGCGACGCCGGCGGCGCGCCGCTGGCCGACGCCTGGATCTTCCGGCCCGATGTGGTCGGGCCGTGGAGCGCGGGGCTGTCGGCCACCTTCGTCACGCCCGAGTCGGCGGCGCCCATGGTGCCGCGCGATCCGGCGCGCGCCCACGCCGTCCCGGCCGACGGATCGACACCGGCCCACTACCGGATCGAGGCCAGCGGTGAGGACGGCGCGCCGTCGGAGTGGGCCATCCTGGCCGGGCCGCGCTTCACGTCGCTGTCGCTCGAGGCCAGCGTCGCGGCCGAGCAGGGCGGGGTGGCGATCCTGCTCTGGTTCCGCGACGAGGCCACCACCGCGGTGCTGGCGCTGCGCCCGGGCCAGGACGCCGCCCTGTTCGCGATCGCCGCGGGCGAGCAGCGGCCGCTGGGCTCGTGCGCCGGCCAGCCGATCGGAGAAGGCGATCTGGCACCGCCGGACGGGGCCGGCCACGCGCTCGCCGTGTCCGCCTCGCGCGGCCAGCTGACCGCCACGCTCGACGGGCGCGAGGTGCTGCGCTGTGACGTCGACCCGCCGGCGCCCGGCCTTGTCGGCGTCGCGCCGCTCGGCGGTGAGGGCGCGCTCCTGCGCCTGGATCTGCTCAGCGCCAGCCGCTAGCGATCCGGGCCCTGGTGTAAGGTCGAGCCGATGCCCCGGTGGTGGTTGGCCGCGCTGGCGATCGCCGCGGCAGCTGGATCGGCGCCGGCGCCGGCCGGCGCGTACGAGTTCGAGCTCATCGCGCGCACCATCGGCCAGGCGGAGCAGCTGCGCTCGCTGCGCTTCGCGCGCGGCGATCTGTCGCTGGCGCGGCGACGCTTCACCCAGACCCTGGCGCTGAACGTGTGGGACATCGGCCGCCCGCACCGCGACTGGTGGCGGCTGTACGAGCCGGAGCCGGAGCGCGAGCGGGGCCCGCGCTTCTCGTTCCAGACCTATCTGCGCGTCGACCACGACTTCGGCGAGTACACCGAGCGGCGAGCTGTTCCTCGACACCCGCTCCATCGACGCCATCGATCTGGTCCCCGAGCTGGAGGCCGGACAGCCTGCAGCTCGACGTCCTGTACGCCACCTTCGCGGCCGAGGACCTGGCCGGCGGCGCGGTCGACCTCTACGCCGGGCGGCAGCTCGGGCTCGAGGCGCTCGACTGGTACGCCTACGACGGCGCCAGCGCGCACGTCGACACGCGCTGGCACCTCGCGGTCGAGGTGTTCGGCGGCCTGCTGGTGCGCGACTGGTCGCCGGTCGGCGCCGCCAGCACCGAGCCGGACGGCACCTCGTCGGGCGAGTGCCAGGAGTACGTCGAGGGCGCGACCCCGGGCAGCGGCTCGTGGCGCCCGATCGATCTGGGCCGGCCGGACGACGGCAGCCCGTTCCGCAACGACTTCGACTTCTGCCCGCAGCGCGAGCAGCTGATGCCGACCTTCGGCGGCGCGGTGGAGCTGGCCGGCGTCCCGCGCGTCACCGCGCGGCTGTCGTACCGGCGCAGCATGTCGCGGTCGCCGGACCGCATCGGCACCGAGAGCGGTCAGACGGTCCCCGACACCGGCTACTACCCGAACGAGGTCGGGCAGGCCCCCGACTGGGGCACCAACCAGGAGCACGTCTCGCTCGAGGCGCGCGGGCCGATCGACCTGGGGCGTCTGCAGATCACGCCGTTCGCGGCGGCGCGCTACAGCCTGCTGCACGCGCTGGTCGACGACGCGCAGGCCGGCGCGCGTCTCCGACTGGGCGCCCACGCGGTCCAGCCGGAGGCGTACTACTCGTTCCCCACCTTCGACGGCGACTCGATCTTCAACGTCTTCTCGATCCAGCCGTACGTCGACGCGCGCCTCACCTACGAGCTGGCCCCGCGCGGCGCGCCGTGGAGCGCCTACGCGCGCGGGTGGCTGCGGCGCTTCCGCGTCGAGGACGCGGGCCGGGCCGCGCCGGACGCCGACGTCGACACGGGCGCGCTGGCCGGCGGCGGTCAGGTCGGCGCGAGGTGGCGGGGCGCGCGCGATCGGCTGGCGCGGCTCGATCTGTTCCACGAGGGTGGATACGGCGGCCGGCGGACCGGCGGCTTCGCGCTGCTGAGCTGGCGCGCCCTCGATCCGCTGGTGCTCAGCACGCGGCTGAGCGCGATCGACTTCGACGAGGATCTACAGCCGAACCTGGACGCCACCAGCCTCGGGGCCCAGGCCGGCGCCACCTACGAGATCAACGACGGCATCGCGGCCAGCGTCGTGGCGGAGGAGACGTCCAGCGCGATCGACCGCCACCAGCTGGCCCTGTTCCTCCTGCTCGACCTCGCCTTTCGCCCGGAGCTGTGATGATGAGACGACCCTCCGCGCTGGTCCCCTCGCTGCTCCTGCTGGCCGCGCTGCCGGCCGCCCTGGCCGCTCCGCCGGCGACCACGCCGCCAGCGAAGACGCCAGCGACGACGCGGCCGCCGGTCCGACACGACAAGCCGGTCTCGGCGGTCGTCTATCCGGATCAGCAGCTGCCGCTGCGCTTCTCGCACGCGCGCCACCTGACCGTCGCCGGCGTCGACTGCGAGACCTGCCACACGGCCGCGGCGCAGTCGCGGTCGTCGCTCGACTCGCTGGTGCCGGGCGAGGACCGCTGCCGCGCCTGCCACGCCATCGACCGGGCGCAGCCGCGCAAGGCGGTGCCGCCCGGCGCTCCGCCGGCCCACTGCGCCGCGTGTCACCCCGGCTCCGCGAGCGGCGGCGCCGTCGCGCGCGTCGTCATCCCGACCGCGCGCATCAAGTTCGATCACCGCGCCCACCGCGACATCATCGGCTGCCGCGACTGCCACGGCGATCTGGCGGGGCAGAAGATAGACCTGGCCACCCGCGATCAGCTGCCGTCCATGGCGCTGTGCCTGCGCTGCCACGACGGCCGCCGCGCCTCCGATCGCTGCACGACGTGCCACCTGACCCGCGGCGGCGGCCGCATCGTGACCGAGTTCCCCGGCGGGCGCCTGGCCCCGTCCGGGGCCCTGCGCGGCAACGACGCCCACGGCCCGACCTTCCGCACCGACCACGCCGCCGCCGCGCGCGCCGACGAGGACTACTGCGCCAGCTGCCACCGCAAGTCCGAGTGCGTCGACTGCCACCAGGGCGCGATGAAGCCGCTCGACTTCCACGGCAACGACTACGTGTCCATGCACGCCGTCGACGCCCGCCGCGGAAAGCCGGACTGCAGCGCCTGCCACCGCCTGCAGACCTTCTGCGTCGGCTGCCACAGCCGCAGCGGCGTCGCGGCCGACGGCAACGGCAGCGAGTTCGAGCCGCCGCCGTCGGGCGGCGCCGGCCCGCGCTACCACCCGGCCGGCTGGGTCGACTACACCGCCGGCAACCCCGTCTCCGGCGACGCCTCGCGCGGCGAGAACCACCACGCCTTCGAGGCCCAGCGCAACATCCGCCAGTGCGCCGCCTGCCACCGCGAGAGCTTCTGCCTCACCTGCCACTCCGCCCAGCCCGGCGCCCCGCGCATCGATCCGCACCCGGAAGGCTGGCGCGGCAGCCGCCGCTGCGAGGCGCTGCTCCGCCGCGCCCGCCGCATGTGCCTGCGCTGCCACACCGACGCCGCCGAGATCACCTGCCAGGGGTAGGGTGCCGCTCGTCCCGGCCGCCGCGCCGCCGGCCTGTCGTGCCATCATCCAACAGCTGGCGCGCGGGCGGCATTCTCGTGTGACGGCCGATGAGGCACACCACCTCGACACTCGATGTCGACGAGCTGCTCGCGCAGAGCATCTGGCTTCGCCGCCTGGCCTGCGCGCTGGTCGCCGACGAGGCGGCCGCCGATGATCTCGTCCAGGACACCTTCCTGGTCGCCGCTCGACACGGGCCCGGCCGGCCGCTGGGGCCGTGGCTGGTCCGGGTCATGCGCAACCTCGCCCGCATGCAGTGGCGAGCCGCGACCCGGCGCAGCGGCCGCGAAGAGCGCGCCGCCGGCGACCCCGTCGCCCAGGCGAGCCCGGACGAGCTCCTCGCGCGGCTGGAGACCCAGCGGCTGGTGACTCGACTGGTTGTCGAGCTCGGCGAGCCGTACCGGGTCGTCGTCCTCCTGCACTACGTCGAGGGCCTGTCGTCGGGGGCGATCGCGCAGCGACTCGGCATCGCCAGCGGCACTGTCCGCTGGCGCCTCAAGCAGGCGCTCGACCAGCTGCGCGCTCGACTCGACGAGGAATCGGGGGGTCAGCGGGGGCTGTGGATGCCGCCGGTGATCAGGCTCGCCCACGGGCCGTCCGCTGCCGGCACGACGCCGGCGGCGAAGGTCGCCCTGGGAGCCATCGCCATGAAGAAGCTCGCGCTCGCCGTCGCCGTCGTCATCTTGTTGCTGACCGCCGGTGTCGCCGTCCGGTGGCCGCACGCCGCGCACCCCGACGCGACGATGGGTCGGTTCGTCGCCCCCGAACGCCACGGCGGCGCGTTCTCGCCGACGCCTCGACCCGCCGATCCGGATCCATTGCCGCGCTGGCGCGTCCAGGCCGGGGCTCCGGCGCGGCGGATCGCCGGCCGCGTGGTCGCTGGCGGCGCGCCGCTGGCCGGCGCGACAGTGCGTCTTCACCCGAGCGATCGCTTCAGCGTGCCGGCCGCGGTGCTGGCCGAGCGCGTCACCGGCGCCGACGGGCGCTTCGACCTCGGCACCCACCAGGCGAGCGCCTATGCGGTTGCCGCGACCGCACCCGGGCGCGCCCCGACCTCGGCCCGCGTCCACCTCGGCGATCCGGCCCTCCGCACCGACGCGCTGGTGATCGATCTCGGCCCGTGCGACGCCAGCGTGACCGGCGCGGTCACCGACGTGTCCGGGCCGATCTCCGGCGCCGAGCTCCGTGTGGAAGGGCGCGAGGCGCGCAACGGCAACCGCCCGATGACCCTGGCCGCGACGGCCGACGAGGCCGGTCGCTTCGCCCTCTGCCTCCCGTCCGCGCCGTCCTTCGTCCGCGTGGACGCCGACGGCTACGCAGCCGCGACGCTGACCTTCGGCCACGTCGGCCGGCTCGAGCGCGACATCATGCTGGTCCCGGAAGCGCGGGTGTCGGGCCGCGTGATCGCCCCGAACGGCGGGCCGGTCGCAGGCGCCCGCGTGCTGGCGGCGCCGATCACTCCGAAAGCGTCAACCGCCGAGGCGGACCTGTCGCCGCGCGCGACCGTGAGCGGCGACGACGGCCGCTTCGAGCTCGCCGCGCTCGCGCCCGGATCCTACGAGCTGGTCGCGGTTGCGGAGCGCGCGACCACCGCCTACCCGGTGTCGCTGGTCCTGCAGGCCGGCAGCGCCGACGACGTGGTGATCGAGCTCGCCCCCACGCAGCGCCTGCGCGGCCGGGTCACCGCCGGTGGGACGCCCGTTGCCGGCGCCCAGGTCGGGCTCAGCCAGGACACACCGAACACGGCGGCGCCGGTGTATACCCAGGCCGACGGCTCCTTCGTCCTCGACGGAGCGCCGCGCGGCCCGATCGGCGTCGACGTCAGCAACCACATCGTCCTCTCGCCGCAAAGCATCGAGGTGGGCGATCGCGATCTCGAGGTCGCGATCGAGGTCTCCCCGACCGCCAGCGTGCGCGGACGGGTCACCCGCGCGGGTGCGCCGGTGTCCGACGCGCGCGTGGGATTCGCCGAGTATCCGTCCGCGCTCACCGACTTCGAGGGCCGCTACACGCTCGAGGGCCTCCTTCCCGGCGGCGGCACGGTGTGGGCCGAGAGCCCCGGCCTCGGGGCGTTCACCGACGGCCGCGCCATCACCGTGGCGGCGGGCCAGACCGAGGTGGTCGATCTGGAGCTGGACCTGGCCGGCGAGGTGAGCGGTGAGGTGGTGGACCGCAGCGGCACGCCGGTGGTGGGCGCGTACGTTCGGCTCCGGCTGGCCGGCGGACAGGACTGGGGCGAGTGCATGACCGGCGAGCGCGGGCGCTTCCGCTGCGGCAGTCTGCGCGGGGGCGGCGACTATCTCGCGGCGGTGTATCCGTCGCCCACCGCGGGCACGCCGTTCGCCGGCGCCGGCGGCTCCCACCCGCCGATCCATGTGGCCGACGGCAAGGCGCGCGCGAGCGGCGTGCGACTCGTCATCGAGCACGATCGGCCGATCATCCGCGGGCGTGTCATCGATCCGGACGGCGCGCCGGTGGTGGACGCGCGGGTGGTAGCCGAGGGGCTCGAGCGGGCCTCCATCTCGGGCCGGCCGTCCCTGTCGGCGGCGCGCACGGATCTCGACGGCCGCTTCGCCGTCACCGACCTGGCCCCGGGGACCTACGCCCTGCATGTACGGTCGGCGATGGGCGACGCGGTGGTCAACGAGGTGGTCGCCGGCGCGACCGACGCGCTGGTCATCATCGAGCCGTTCGGGGCCATCGAGGGCACCCTGGCCGGCTTCGACCGCTGGCTCAAGGTCACCGCGCGACCCCTGGACATGACCCGCCACGGCGTCGAGGCCGGCCAGGTCCGCGGCCCGGCGGGCCAGCAAGCCTTCCGCTTCGCCGCGCTGCCGGCCGGGGACTACTACGTGACCGCGCAGGGACGCCGCGACGGAGTCGAGCTGGACGCCGCCGCGGCCCAGGTCCGGTCGGGCCGCACCGCACGTCTGGAGCTGACAAATCGCGGCACCGCCGTCATCCGGGGCCTCGTCCTGGAGCACGGCTCGCGCAAGCCTGTGCCCGGCATGTTCTGCAACGCCACCGCCTCTGTCGACGGCGCGCGCGCCAACAACATGGTCCTCTCGCAACCGGGGGACGCGGGGCACATCAGCGACGTCGCCGGCCGCTTCGAGCTCGCCCCCGCGCCGGCCGGAGACGGCGTGCGCATCGAGTGCTGGTCGCACGACGACCGGCTCAGCCACGCCTTCATCGATCGCGCGATCCCGCGGGGAGGCGCCGCCGACGTGCTGCTGCGCTCAGTGCGCCGGCGCGCCGCCCACGTCAACATCGGCCACGCCTACGAGCCGTGGGCCCTGCCGCCGCGCGTGTGGCGGGTCGAGCCCGACGGCCCGTCCGCAGCCGCAGGCCTCGAGCAGGGCGACCGCGTGCTCGCTGTGGACGGCGAGCCGGTCGCCGACCTCGCCCCCAGCGGCGTCGAAGCCCTGGTGCAGAACCACCTGGCCGACGGCGCCTGCGTCCTGGCCATCGCGCGCGGCGAGGGCAGGCGCGAGATCACCCTGCGCCGGCGCTGACGCCGGTCACTCGGCCCAGTAGCGGATCGGGCCGGTGTCGACGTGGACGAAGCCGTCGTCGCGGTAGTAGCCGACGCCGCCCAGGCGGAGGCGGCGGGCCCAGTTGCGCAGGCGCTCGGTGGTCACGCCGGGCAGGCGGAAGTCGACGGCGTTGCCGAAGGTGTGCTCGCTCTTGCGCGCGACGCGGCGGCCCTTCTTGCGCAGGATGAGGTTGTACTTGGGCGCGCGGAAGCCGGACACGATCTCGACCCGCGGCGACTTGAACTGCTTCGCGGCGCGCAGCAGGACGCCGAACAGGGCCGCGTCCATCGTGGTCTGGTGGTTGGTGAAGTGGCAGCGCAGGAAGCGGTTGACCAGCTCCTGCGGCGGGCTCTCGCTGCCGTCGGCGGCGAGGGCGACGACCTCGTGAGTCCAGGTGTTGTAGATGTTGACCACCTCGGCCGGCTTGCGGCCGACCAGGCGGCGCAGCTCGGCACGCCGCTGGGCGCGCCCGGCCGCGCGGGCGCCGTCGGAACGCGCCCGCGCCTTCTCTTGCAGGAGCTGCTCCTTCTTGCTCGGCCCTGCCGCGACCGGGCGGGCGAGCACGGCCGCGGCGGCGAAGGCGGCCACCGCGGCCGCTGTGCCGGCAGCGCGCTTCATCCCAGCTTGCGGATCGACACCAGCGGCGCCGGCGCCGCCTCGTTGAGCGAGCCGGACCGGAAACCGCGCAGGTCGAGCGTGACGTAGGTGAAGCCGAGCTCGGCGCCGAGCTCGAGGATGGCCCGCCGCACGTCGGGCTGGACCGCGCGCGCCAGCTCGTCGCCGTCGAGCTCGAGCCGCGCGATGCTGTCGTGGAAGCGGACCCGCAGCTGGGCGAAGCCGAGCGCGCGCAATCCCTCCTCGAAGGCATCGACCCGGCGCAGCCGCTCCGGCGTGATGCGCGTGCCGTACGGGAAGCGCGACGACAGGCAGGCCAGCTGCGGCTTGTTCCAGGTGCGCAGGCCGAGCTCGCGCGACAGCTCGCGCACCTCGGCCTTGCCCAGGCCGGCCTCGACCAGCGGCGAGACCGCGCCGCGCGATGCCGCCGCCGCGATGCCGGGGCGGTCGTCGCCCAGGTCGTCGGCCACGGTGCCGAGCGCGATGCGGTGCAGCCCGAGCCGCTCGGCCAGCGGCGCCGCAACCTCCATCAGCTCGGTCTTGCACATGGCGCAGCGGTGGCGCGGGTTGTCGGCGAAGCCGGGCCGCTCGAGCTCGGCGGTCTCCACCAGGTGGTGGCGGTCGCCCAGGCCGAGCTCGGTCCCCAGCCGGCGGGCGTCGTCCGACTCGGAGCGGGCCATGGTCTCGGAAACGCAGGTGACCGCGTGGCAGCGCGGACCGAGCACCTCGACGCCGATCTTCAGCAAGAAGGTGGAGTCGACGCCGCCGGAGAAGGCGACCAGCAGGCCGTCGTAGGAGCGCAGGATGTCCCGCAGTCGCTCCAGCTTGAGCTGCGCGCGGCTCATCGGATGATGAACCATGCCAGCTGGAGCCCCGGCCGACCAGTGCAAAGCCTGGCGTTCATGGCGCGTCGCGTCGCTTGATCAGCACGATGCGCCACGTTCCGGGCCCCTCGGCCTCGACCGAGCGCACCTCCTGGCCCCACTCGGTCGCGCTGCGCGGGATGTTGCGCGTGGCCGGCTCGTGGTCGACCAGCACGGCCAGGAGCGCGCCCAGCGGCATGTCCTCCAGCGCCAGCTTGGTCCGCACGAACGTGTAGGGGCACACCTCCCCGCGCAGATCGAGCTCGCGTTCACCTGACGACGATGGGTCCATCGGAGCCGAGAATCTGCGCCACCACCTCGGCCGCGTCAATCGCGCGGCCCCCGGCGTCGCGGAACCGCGCTCCGGCGACCTCGATCTCGCGGTCACCGATGCGCAGCCGGCGCATCCCGCCACCCGCCGGGGTCCACCGCTCGACCGCGCGCGCCGCCGCCACCAGCCCGGCCAGCTCCGCCTCGTCGACGACGCGGGCGGGTCGACCGAGCTCGCCCAGGGTGCGCAGCGCGCGCGCGATGCGCGGATCGTCGCTGGCCGTGAAGCGGGCGGCCGGGCCGGTCAGCACGACGACGACGTCGTCGCCGCGCAGGCCCAGGCCCATGCCCGCGCGCAGTCCCTCGCTCACTCGATCGGCCTCGGCCGCCTCGACGACGACCAGGATCAAGTAAACGCCACCACCCGGTCGGCGCGGCTCACCATGGCCGCGTGATCGTCCTGTCCGCCCAGCGGCAGCCCGATGTCCGCCTCGCCGAGCCCGGCGGCGGCGGCGCTGGCCGCGCACACGGCCAGGTCGCAGCCGTCCTCGGCCAGCTCGGCCAGCTCGTCGCGCCGCGCCGGCAGGCCGGCCACCGCATCGGACATGAAGAACATCGACACGTACACGCCGCAGGCCGACGCGGCGCGGGCCAGCTCGAACGCCGCGTCCAGATCGCCGCGCTCGGCGGCCGTCGAGACAACGATGGTGAGCCGCTTGGCCACGGCTATGTCACTCCACGCATCGACACACAGGGCCCTCACGATCAAGTTCACGCGCGGAACGCGCGCCGGTCAAGATCGGGCGCGGCCATCGAGCCCGGGCCAGGGTCAACGTTGACACGCGCCGCGCGGCTACAGATCGGCGCCCGGAAAGCGCGCCACCTCGACGAAAGCGCCGCGCTCGTCGCTCCACGCGAACAGCGCCGCCTCGCGGACGCCGCCCTCGTCGAGGCCGACGACCAGCTGCTGGACCGGGTAGGCCGGCCCGTCGCCCCACGGGCTGGTCGCCACCTCACGGTCGGTGTCCGACAGGTAGGCCCGCCCGTTCGGATGCGAGTGATAGATGACGCGGGCAGGGGTGTCGCCGTCCAGGCTGCGCACCAGGGCCAGGAGGTCGTCGCCCGCGATCACGTAGGCGGTCTCCGAGCCGCGGCCCGGCTGGGTCGGGTGCTGTCCGCCCTCCTGCTGGTTGGCGCAGGCGCGCAGCTGGCTGACCGAGGCGTCGGCGCGGCCGCCGGCCAGCCAGCCGCAGCACTCGAGCGGGAACGCGCGCCGCGCCTCGCGGAAGACCTGCTCGAGCAGCGCGCCGCGGGATGTCGACCGGCTCGGATCCCCTCACCAGACATACTGCCGCTCCCACTTCATGGGGGCGAAGTAGCGGTCGCCGCGGTCGGGCAGGACGGTCACCACCACCGCGCCGCGACCGGCCTGGCGCGCCACCTCGCACGCGCCGGCCACGTTGGCCCCGGCCGAGTGGCCGACGAACACGCCCTCCTCGCGGCACAGGCTGTCGGACGCCTCCCACGCCTGATCGGTCGACATGGCCAGGCGGCGGTCGACGATGCCGTCCGGCTGCCAGATGGGCGGCACCAGCGAGCTGCCCAGGTGCTTGAGCCCCTCGAGCCCGTGGAACGAGTCGTCCGGCTCCACCGCGACCACCTGGATCGCGCGGCTGTGCTCCTTGAGGCGGCGGCCGGTGCCCATGATGGTGCCGGTGGTGCCGATGCCGGCGACGAAGTGGGTGATGCGATCGCCCAGCGAGCGCAGGATCTCGACGCCGGTGCCGAGGTAGTGCGCCTTCGGATTGGACGGGTTGGCGTACTGGTTGGGATAGAAGTACTTGTCCGGCTCGGCGTCGACCATCTGCCGGGCCAGCACCAGGGCGCCGTCGGAGCCCTCCATCTCCGACGAGAAGACGAGCTCGGTGCCGTAGGCGCGGGTGATGTTGACGCGCGCGACCGACACGTTGGCCGGCATCACCAGCGTGACCGGGATGCCCAGGGCGGCGCCGATCATCGAGTAGGCAACGCCGGTGTTGCCGCTGGTCGAGTCGATGAGGCGCTTGCCGTCGAGGAGGCCGTCGGCCAGCGCGTCGAGCATGATCTGGCGGGCCGCGCGGTCCTTGACCGAGCCGCCCGGGTTCTCGAACTCGCACTTGGCCCAGATCTCGACGCCGCCGCCGGCGCGCTCCTCGACCGAGCGCAGGCGGATGAGCGGGGTGTCGCCGACCAGGTCGACGACAGAGCTCGACGCGGCGGTTGCTGTGCAGGCTCATGAGCGCGGCCTCGCGATGTGCAGGAGCAGGCGCGCGGCTGCCGCGCCCGCGCGGGCCAGCGCATCGGCCGCGGCGCCGCCGGGGCCGAGCGCCTGCGCCGACGGATCGGCCGGCGCCAGCTCGTCGGCCAGGCGCAGCGCGTCCGCGGGCCCGCCGTCATCGCTCACGACCACGTCCGGGTTGAGGGCGGCGACGCGCTCGCGCACCGCCTCGCCGCGCGGCCGCCCGCGATCGGCGGCGCCCAGCAGCACGCCGCCCGCGATCTCGTCGGCGCCGACAGGTCCTTGCACGTCGCCGGTCAGCACCAGGCGGCCCACGCCGGCGGCGGCCAGGTAGGCCAGCGCGGTGAGCTCGGCGCCGCGATCCGGCCCCACCGCGACGGCGACGGCGGCGGCGAGCAGGCGCTGCTGCCCGCGCCCGCCCACGTCGGGCAGGAGCACGTGGCGCGCGTAGCGCTGGATCTGGTCCTCGCGCAGCGGCGCGGGCGCTCGCGCCGCCGTCTCTTGTGTCCCGTCTGTCCGGTCCATCGGTGTACCACCCCGCTGGCTAGCCGGCGACGACGTCCAGCTCGATCGGCTCGACGCGGACGCCGCGGCTGCGGAAGAACTCGATGGCGGCGTCGATCTCGTCCGGCTCACCGTGCAGCTCGAGCCCGATGATGCCAATCTCGTCGGTGACGCTGGCGGTGCGCAGGTTGAACTCGACCCGCAGCTCGGCGTACATGCGGCAGACAAGCGGCTCGCGCACCAGCGTGGCTGGAAACGTCAGATAGATCCGCTTGCGCATGCGCGCCATGGACATCCACCGGCGAGCAGCCGCTACCGGCCGCCGGCGATGGCCGGGACGATCGAGACCTCGTCCGAATCCTTGACCGGCGTGTCCAGGTTGTGACAGGAAACGGATGTCCTCGTCGTTGGCGAAGATGTTGACGAACTTGCGCACGGCGCCGCTGTCGTCGCAGATCCGGGCCTTGATGCCGGGATAGGAGCGCTCGAGGTTGTCGATCACCTCGCCGACGGTGGCGCCGGACGCGGCGACCTCCTCCTTGCCGTCGGTCAGCTTGCGCAGCGGGGTGGGGATGCGAATGGTGGCCATGGTTTGGTCCTCTGCGGTCCTCTAGGCAATGGCGGCCAGCTCGGAGAGCCGGGGCCCGATGACGGGGGGTCGGGGCAGCTCGGCGACCAGCGGGTCGGTCGTCTTGAGGCCCTGCCCGGTGATGCACAGGACCACCGACTCGCCGCGTCCGATCGCGCCCTCGGCGATGAGGCGCTGGGCGCCGGCGACGGTGACGCCGCCGGCGGTCTCGGTGAAGATGCCCTCGGTCTCGGCCAGCAGGCGCATGGCGGCGACGATCTCCGGCGTCCGGCACCGACGCGCACGAGCCGCCGCTCTCCCGGATGGCGCGGGCGGCGTAGAAGCCGTCGGCCGGGTTGCCGATGGCCAGCGAGCGCGCGATGGTGCGCGGCTCCTTGACCGGGATGATCAGCTCGCGCCCGGCGATCACCGCGTCGGCGATCGGCGCGCAGCCGGCGGCCTGGGCGCCGTGGATGCGCGGCGGGCGGCCGCGCGACGCGACCAGGCCCAGCTTGGTCGAGCTCGCTCCACGCCTTGTCGATCTTGGTGACCAGCGAGCCGCCGGCCATCGGCGCCACCACGTGGTCGGGCAGTCGCCAGCCCAGCTGGTCGGCGATCTCGTAGGCGTAGGTCTTCGAGCCCTCGGCGTAGTAGGGGCGCAGGTTGACGTTCACGAAGGCCCAGCGGTAGCGATCGGCCGCCTCGGCGCACAGCCGGTTGACGTCGTCGTAGGTGCCCTCGATGGCGATGACGCGGGCGCCGTAGACCTGGGTGGCGACGATCTTGGCCGCCTCGAGGTTGCGCGGCACCAGGATCGTGGCCTTGAGGCCGAGCGCCGCCGAGTTGGCCGCCACCGAGTTGGCCAGGTTGCCGGTCGACGCGCAGGCGATGTGGTCGAAGCCGAACTCGACCGCCATCGAGATGGCCAGCGCCACCACCCGGTCCTTGAAGGACAGGCTCGGGTGGCAGACCGCGTCGTTCTTGACCCACAGCTCGTCGATGCCGAGCTTGCTGGCCAGGCGCGGCGCCGGCACCAGCGGCGTGCCGCCCACGGCGCGCCCGACCGCCGGCTCGCCGCCCAGCGGCAGGAGCTCGGCGTAGCGCCACATGTTGAACGGACGCGCGGCCATGCGATCGCGGTCGATCGCGCCGGCGATGGCGTCGTAGTCGTAGTCCACCTCGAGCGGGCCGAAGCAGAGCTCGCACACGTGCACCGGGCCGTGCGGCACCTCCGCCCGGCACTCACGGCACCTGAGTCCTCTTGAGTAGATCGAGTTCACGGCGGCTCCAGGGCGTCCGCGCCGCGTGACATCGAACGGCAGGCTGGACAGCCCAGACGGGGGTTATAGCGCACTCGCCGCGGGGCCGAGCGCGCGCTCACGTCGTCCACCACCAGCAGCAGGCCGGGCCCTGCGTGGCCGGCAACCTCGACACCGGCCGATCCGGCGCGATCCGCGGCCAGCTCGAGCGCGGCGCGCGCCAGGAGGCCGCCGATGACGGCGACCGCGGCGCCCAGCACGCCGGCGTCTGCGCAGGTGGGCGCGGCCTCCGGCGACGGCGGCTCCTCGAACAGGCAGCGGTAGCAGCCGCTGCGGCCCGGCACCGCGGCCAGCACCTGTCCGCCGTGGCGCTCGACGCCGCCGACGGCGAAGGGCAGGGCGCGGCGCATGGCCTCGTCGTTGGCGGCGAACTTTGTCGGCGGTGAGTCGGTGCCCTCGACCAGCACGTCGACGCCGTCGAGCACCTCGTCCGCGGTGGCGGGCGAGAAGCGCACCGCGTGGGCGCGGATGTGCGCCGCCGGATAGCCGCGACGGACCAGCTCGCCGGCCAGGGCGTCCACCTTGCGGCGGCCGACGTCGGCGGTGGTGAACTGGATCTGGCGCTGCAGGTTCGACAGCTCGACCCGGTCGTGGTCGCACAGCACGATGCGCCGCGCGCCGGCCGCGGCCAGGGCGTAGGCGACCGGCCCGCCCAGGCCACCGGCTCCGATCAGCGCGAAGCTCGTCTCGGCGGCGGCGTCCATGGCTCCGTCACTTGAAGTACTCGTCGAGCGAGAAGTAGCGCTCGCCGGTGTCGCACAGGATGGTGAGCACGCGCCGGCCCGGTCCCAGCTCGCGCGCCACCTGGGCCGCCACGAACACGTTGGCGCCGGACGAGATGCCGACCAGCAGGCCCTCCTCGCGCGCCAGCCGCCTGGCCATCTCGTAGGCCTCGCGGTCCTCGATCCCGCGCAGCTCGGTCAGCACCGAGCGGTCGAGCGTGTCCGGCACGAAGCCGGCGCCGATGCCCTGGATCTTGTGCGGGCCGGGCGGCTCGACCCGACAGCACCGCGCTGCGCGCCGGCTCCACGCCGATCACGCGGCAGGCAGGGAACTGCTGGCGCAGCACGCCGCCCACGCCGGTCACGGTTCCGCCGGTGCCGATGGCGGAGACGAACGCGTCGACCGGATCGCCGGCCAGCTGCTCCAGGATCTCGCGCGCGGTGGTGCGCCGGTGCACCTCCGGGTTGGCCGGGTTGCGGAACTGATCCGGCATGAACGCTTCCGGGTTGTCGCGACAGAACGCGCGCGCGCGCTCGACCGCGCCCTCCATGACCTCCTGCTCCGGCGTGAGGATGATCTCGGCGCCGTACGACTGCAGCAGCGCGCGCCGCTCGAGCGACATCGACTCCGGCATGCAAAGGACCAGGCGGTAGCCGCTGGGCCGCGCAGACAAGCGCCAGGCCGATGCCGGTGTTGCCGCTGGTCGGCTCGACGACGATCGAGCGGCCCGGGGTCAGCTGGCCGGCGCGCTCGGCCGCGTCGATCATGGCCAGGGCGATGCGGTCCTTGACCGAGCCGCCCGGGTTGTACTGCTCGCACTTGACCCAGACCTCGGCTCCGTCGGCCGGCACCACGGCCTTGAGGCGGACGAGCGGCGTGCGCCCGATCAGGTCGAGCAGGGAGGCCGCCTGCAGGAGCGGCGGCGGTGCGGCGAGGGCGGGGGCGCTCACGGCGGTCAGCTCAGATGTAGTACATGGGCTGACCGGCGCCAGCACGCGGCACACCGAGGTGGTTACCGCGCTTCACCAGATCGGCGACCGTGACGGCCGCGAACCAGGACAGCACATGCTCGGCCAGCTCCTTCCAGAGAGCGGCGGTCACCTGGCGCGAGCTGGGCACCTGGGCCATCCTCGCCGCGCCCGGCTCGACCTCCTCGACGAGGAACATCTCCTCGATCGGACCCTGTAGCGCGCGGACCACCTCGGCGAGCGAGATCTCCTCGGGCGGGCGCTTGAGGTAGTAGCCGCCGCGCGGACCGCGCTTGGAGTCGACGAGGCCGGCGCGCTTCAGATCTTGAAAGATCTGTTCCAGGTAGCGCAGCGGGATGTCCTCCCGACGGGCGATGTCTCGCGCCTGCGCCGACGCTTGGGCCGTATCCTGGCCGTGATACGCGATATCGAAGATCGCCCGGACGCCATAGCGAGTCTTGGTCGACAGCCGCATTTTGGGTATTGCCTATCGGGAAATGGGACAATCCCAAGGTGCCGAAAGCTGCTGCGGGTGTCAAGAAGGCGAAGAAGATCGAGGAGTCCCGCAGACTTTACAGCGTCCGTCCGGCCCCATGAGGCCGAGACAGGATCCATCGGGGCAAAGCTCGCGATCCTCGTCGTCCTCGACTTCGACCTGCGATTCCGACGGTTCGCCCGTGCGATCGGCCACGGCGGCGCGGGTCCCGTCGGGCCGCGCGCCGCAAACCTTGCACGCGCCGTCGGGGCCCAGGACGCCGACGCAGGAGCCGTCTGGACACAGCTCGCGATCGCTGTCCAGGTCGCTTTCCGGGTCGTCGTCGTCCCGCATCGGCCGCATGCCGGTGATGCGCGGGTCGGCCACCGCCGAGGCGCCGACCGTGCCGCACACCTTGCAGCGGCCGTCCGGGCCGATCAGGCCGACGCAGGCGCCATCCGGGCACAGCTCGCGCCGTGCCGGCTCGAAGTCATCGTCCATCATTCGATTCCCGTGGGGGTAGCAGAACCTGGCGAGCCGTGGCAAGCGGACCGGGGGTCAGTTCAGTGGGCCGGTTCGGCGACGGACCGTCACGCCCGGGTTTGACAGTGGCGGCAGCTTCCAGGTATCAAGCCTGGCAATGTACGACACGTCGGACATCCGCAAAGGTCTCAAGGTCTTGATGGACGGCCAGCCCTTCACGATCGTCGAGTTCCAGTTCGTGAAGCCGGGCAAGGGCGCGGCGTTCACGCGCACCAAGTTCAAGAATCTCCTGACCGGCGCGGTGTTCGAGAGAAACATCCGCTCTGGCGAGAAGCTCGAGCCGGCCAACGTGGAGGAGAAGGAGATGCAGTACCTCTACAAGGATGGCGACGACTTCGTGTTCATGGACCCGCAGAGCTACGAGCAGGTCACCATCGCGGCCGAGGTCATCGGCTCCGACCACGATCTGATGAAGGACAACATCAACGTGTCGGTGCTGTTCTTCAACGAGCGCGCCGTCGGTGTCACGCTGCCCAACTTCGTGCTCCTGCGCGTCACCGGCACCGAGCAGGGCGCCGTCGGCAACACGGCGGCCGGCAACGTGACCAAGCCGGCCGTGGTCGAGACCGGCGCGATCATCCAGGTCCCGCTGTTCATCAACATAGGCGACCTGCTCAAGATCGACACGCGCGAGAAAGCGTACGTCGAGCGGGTGAAGGGCTAGAGGATCGAGCCCGGTGGGCGCCGAGCGGCGCGGCCGTGTGCTGTGGCGCGACGGCGACTCCATCGGGCTGAGGACGCGGTCCGGCGACGTCGTCGTGTCGCCGGCCGGCGATGCGCGGCCCGGCGATCTGGTCGACGCCACAGGTGATGCGCCGGTGGTGGTGCGACGCCACGAGGGCGGCGACTACCCGGCGCCGGACAGCGAGGTGGCGCGGCTGCCGCGCGAGCGACTCGACGCGCTGGCCGCGCGGGCGGCGGTGCTGCGCTGTAGCGCGCGCCTTCTTCGACCGGCGCGGCTTCCTCGAGGTGGATGTGCCGGTGCGGGTGCCGGCGCCCGGCCTCGAGGTGCACCTGGACGCGGTGGCCGCCGGCGCCGGGCAGTGGCTGATCACCTCGCCCGAGTACCAGATGAAGCGGCTGCTGGCGGCCGAGGTCGGTCCCATCTACGCGCTGTGCCGCTGCTCGCGCGGCGGCGAGGTCGGCCCGCACCACCAGCCGGAGTTCACCATGCTGGAGTGGTACCGGCCGTGGGCGGGGCTGGACGAGGTGCTGCGCGACACCGAGGAGCTCGTCGCCGAGAGCGCGCTGGCGATCCGGCAGACGACGCGCGTGACCCACGCCGGTCGGACGCTCGACCTGGAGCCGCCCTGGCCGCGGCGTTCGGTGGCCGAGGCGATGGAGGAGTGGGCCGGCGTGACCATTCGCGGCGACGAGGAGACGGCCGAGCTGGCCGAGCGCCTGCGCGCCGCCGGCGTCGATGTCGGCGAGGCGACCGAGTGGGACGATCTCGTTCTACGCCGCATTCGTGAGCCGGGTCGAGCCGCGGCTGGCCGCGCTGGAGCGGCCGCTGGTGCTCGACCAGTGGCCGATCCGGCTGTGCGCCCTGGCCCGGCCGGTCGACGGGCGGCCGGAGGTGGTCGAGCGCTTCGAGGCCTACGCCGGCGGCCTCGAGCTTTGCAATGCGTTCGGCGAGCTGACCGTCGCCGCCGAGCAGCGCCGTCGCTTCGAGGAGGACCGACGGCGGCGCGGCCGCGACGGCAAGCCGGTGCATCCGATCGACGAGAAGCTGGTCGCCGCGCTGGCCGAGGGGCTGCCGCCGTCGGCCGGCAACGCGCTGGGCATCGATCGCCTGGTCATGCTGCTGACCGGGCGCGCCGAGATCCGCGACGTGGTCTGGTTCACCGCCGACGAGCTGTGACCGCGCCGCGCGGACGCTCCGGCGCGGACGATCGGGCGCGGGCGCTCAGGCGTGGGCGATCAGGTTGACCGCCCACACCGCGAAGACCGCGGCGAGCAGCGCGCGCGCCCCGATTTCCCGGCCGAACAGCGACAGTCGCTGGCCGCGGGCCAGGCGCAGGCCGACCCAGGCGACCGCCAGGGCCACCAGCGGGGCCAGCGGGTGCTCGTTCAGCGCCGAGGCCCAGCGGCCGGCGCCGAGATCGAGGGTGGCGTGGGTCATGCCGCAGAACGGGCACACCAGGCCGGTCAGCGCGCGGAACAGACAGGCCGGGCCGCCCTCGGCGAGGGCGACGCGGGTCTCGTCGCCGACAAGCGCCCCGGCCAGCAGCGCGCCGACGACGGCAAGCAACAGAAAGCCTCCGGCGACGCGCAGGAGCATGGACGGCGCTAGCTCGCGACCCCTATCGCGAACCCGACGATGGCGCCGACGACTGTCAGCACGGTGCCGACGATGCCGCAGATGCGGCCGGCGTTGACCGTGCCCTGGGTCGATGGATCGACGGCGCCGGCCGAGATGCGCTGCAGCTCCTGGTTGCCCTGATACCAGGCGATGGGGCCGAGCAGCCCGCACACGACGAGGGACAGGATGCCGAGCACAAGGATCGTCGTCGCGCGCGACTGCACGTAGCGTCCGCCGCCGTAGTCCTGCTGGTAGGTCACGACGACATCCCCACCAGGAAGGCGAACATCACCACGAGGAAGCTGATGCCCATCAACACGGTGGCAACGATCCCGCAGATGCGGCCGGCGCTGGCCATGCCGTGGGTTGACGGATCGACCAGCCCGGCCTGGATGCGCTCCATCTCCTTGTTGCCCTGATGCCAGGCGAACGGTCCCAGCACGCTGCACACGACCAGCGACAGGATGCCGAGCACGAGGATCGTCGTCGCGCTCGAGTGCTGGTAGTGCTGTACGGGATAGGAGACCGGCAGGCCCTGCTGCATCGACGAGATCGCCTGGCGCGCCGCCTGCAGCTCGCGCTCGAGATGGTCCAGCCGCGACCGGTTGACAGCGCCCTGGGTGCGGGCCTGCGACAGCTCGCGCTCCAGCGCCGCGGCGCGGCTCTGCGCGCCGGCGAGATCGTCGCGATAGGTCATCTCGATACCTGCCAGATCAGTCCGAACAGCATGGTGACGATCGAGATGACGATGCCGGCGGTGGCCAGCCCGCCGCCGCCCACGGTTCCGTTCGACCGCTTGACCTCGTTGAGGCCGATGATCGAGAAGATGAGCCCGAGCAGGCCGCAGAAGAAGGACAGCACGAAGCCCGCAATGGCCATGCCGGAGGTGCGGGTGGGTCCGTGAGGCGGAGCGCCCTGGGGCGGTCCCATCGGTGGTCCGTAATTCATCGCTCTTCTCCCGTGCGGTGGATTGTCCAGAGCCCCTTGTTCTCGTGCCCAGAGCGCATCATCGCCTCCTTTTGGCTCGCCCGACTCGCGAGTGTAGTCCTCTGCCTCGTACGCTTCTAGCCGGCAGAGGATGCCTCCGCCGATGCGGGCACCTGTTACACGTGTCGCAAGCCACGGTACAACGCAGGCCGCGGGGTCACGATCTCCGTCCCCCCCGGGTCTCGTTGTGCGTCCCGACGACGGGAGAGGCGCGAGATCACGTCCGTTGCGGCGCCGCGGTTCGCGGCTATCCTCGCTGGCATGAAGCTGCACGGCATGGTGGACCTGCACGTCTCGGGGGAGCGGATCCTGCGCGAGCCGACCTTCTGGGACCGGCTCAAGAAGCGCTTCGGGGGCGAGCCGGACCTGCGCACCGACCGCATGCGCGCCGCCCTCGAGGCGACCGCCGTGGTCGAGGCCACGCGCAAGGCGCTGTCGCGCCTGGGCGCCACCAACGCCGTGTCGCTGGTGATCGACGACCAGGTGCTGTTCCAGGACCAGCGACGGCCGGCCCGACGACCTCGGCGATCTCTTCCTTGCGTTCTCCGACAACGAGTCGGTGTTCGGCGGCGGCTTCGGCCTGCTCCGCCTGGCGGTCGAGCACCGCGAGGCCGGGCTGCACCTGATCCTGGAGGTGATCGCGCGGACCGAGCACGCCGACGAGGAGCCGGCCGCGCGCATCGTCGTCTCGGGTCGCATCGCCGACTTCGAGCCGCGCGCCGGCGAGGACGCCGACGCCTATCGCGCGCGGGTGGAGCCGCTGACCAGGGACGCGTCCCTCATCGAGGTGTCGCGCCGCCAGTTCGAGTCGTTCGTCGATCGAGTGGCCGACGCCATGCGCGCGTCGATGCCGGAGGCGCGGGTCGTGGTCGGCAAGGCCGAGGCGCAGGTGACCCGGCCGAGCGATCGCCCGCAGCGGGCGCAGGCGCCGGAGCCGACCGATCCGCGCTACGACCCGTACGACCGCTACTACCCGTCTCCGTTCGACTCGATGCTGTCGGTGCTGATGTGGACGTCGCTGCTTTCGTTCGCCATGCCGCCGCACGTCGTGGTGGTCAACCAGCAGGGCGACGCGCTGGGCAGCGGGCAGGACGCGGCCTCCATCGACCAGGCCGGCGATCAGGGCGATCACGGCGGCGGTGATGACGGCGGTGACGGCGGGAGCGACGGCGGCGACGGCGGCGACTTCGACGGGGGCGGCGGCTTCGACGGCGGCGGCGACTTCGGCGACATGGGCGACCTGCTCTGATCCTGCACGGCAGTCTCGCCGCGGGCAGGATCAGCCGAGCGGGCGGCCGTGCTCGTCGATGTCGATGACCCGGCCGCCCTCGCGCGGCTCGGCCCGGCCCGGATCGTCCTGGCCCGGCCGACCCGGCGCCACGCGCGGATCGATCGCCAGGGCCCGCATGCGCGCCTCCACCCAGCCGTGGGCGGAGCGCCCGATCAGGCGGCGCACGAACGGGATCAGCAGCGCGAGCCCGGCGATCGTGGTCATCACACCCGGCAGGATCAGGAGGACGCCGGCCGCCGCCAGCAGGCCGGCCGACAGCAGGCCCTCGCGCGGCTCGGCGCCGTCACGGCGGGCGGCCTGGAGATCGCCTATCACGCGGCGCCCCTCGCTGCGGGCCAGGCGCCCGCCCAGGATCGCGCTGGCCAGCACGAAGCCGAGCACCGGCCAGGCGCCGATGTGTCGCGCGATCACGACCAGCAGGTAGAGGTTGACGAGCGGTACGACCAGGATCAGCAGGGGCAGGAAGCGGCGCACGTTCCGGAACCGTGGCACATCGGCGGTCCTCCGGCGACAACGCATGCGACGGCGGCGCGCGGTTCAGGTCCCGGTCGCGCGCCCGCAGGGCCGCGGTCCGCGGCGCCGAGACGCGCCGGGTCCGGCCGGAGCTGCCGACCATGCGGCGCAGGAACTGCCCGGTGAACGACGACTCGATCTCCGCCACCTGCTCCGGCGTGCCGGTCGCGATCACCCGGCCGCCGGCCGCGCCCCCCTCGGGTCCGAGATCGATGATCCAGTCGGCGGTCTTGATGACGTCCAGGTTGTGCTCGATCACCACGACCGTGTTGCCGGACTCGACCAGGCGGCCCAGCACCTCGAGCAGCCGGCGCACGTCCTCGAAGTGGAGGCCGGTGGTCGGCTCGTCGAGCAGGTACAGGGTGCGGCCGGTCTGACGCTTGGACAGCTCGCGGGCCAGCTTGACCCGCTGGGCCTCGCCGCCCGACAGCGTCGTCGCCGCCTGGCCCAGCTGCAGGTAGCCGAGCCCGACGTCGACGAGCGTCTGCATGATCGCGGACAGCTGCCGGTGGTTGGCGAACAGCTCGAGCGCCTCCTCGATCGGCGTGTCGAGCACGTCGGCGATGTTCTTGTCCTTGAAGCGGACCCGCAGCGTCGCGTCGTTGTAGCGCTTGCCGCGGCACACCTCGCACGTGACGAACACGTTGGGCAGGAAGTGCATCTCGACCTCGCGCACGCCCGCCCCCTCGCACGCCTCGCAGCGGCCGCCGCCCTGCTTGGCGGTCACGTTGAACGAGAAGCGCCCCGGCGCGTAGCCGTAGGTGCGCGCCTCCGGGGTGCGGGCGAACAGGTCGCGCACCAGGTCGAACGACTTGGTGTAGGTGGCCGGGTTCGAGCGCGGCGTGCGCCCGATCGGCTTCTGATCGATGACGATGACCTTGTCGATCTGCTCGAGGCCGGTCAGCTTGCGGTACGGCCCGACGCGATCGAGCGAGTGGTGGAGCAGGCGGCACAGCGCCGGGTGCAGGGTCCCGTTGATGAGCGACGACTTGCCGGCCCCGGACACGCCGGTGATGGCCACCAGGCAGCCGAGCGGCACCTCGACGTCGACGTCCTTCAGGTTGTGCTCGCGCGCGCCCTCCAGGCGGATGTGGCCGCGCGGCGCCCGCCGCGACGACGGCGTCGACGATCGAGCGCATGCCGGACAGGTACTGCCCGGTCAGCGAGTGCGGATCGCGCCGCACCTCCTCCGGCGTGCCCTGCGCCACCACCTTGCCGCCGTGGCGCCCGGCGCCGGGCCCGAAGTCGATGACGTGGTCGGCCGCCTCGATGGTCGCCTGGTCGTGCTCGACCACCAGCACGCTGTTGCCCAGGTCGCGCAGCCGGTGCAGCGTGCGGATGAGGCGCTCGTTGTCGCGCTGGTGCAGCCCGATCGACGGCTCGTCCAGCACGTAGAGCACGCCGCTCAGCTCGGAGCCGAGCTGCGAGGCAAGCCGGATGCGCTGCGCCTCGCCGCCCGACAGCGACGCCGCGGCTGCGGTCCAGGGTCAGGTAGTCGAGACCGACGTCGAGCAGGAAGGAGAGGCGCGCGCGGATCTCCTTGCGCACCTCGGCCGCGATCTGCGCGCGCGACCCGACCAGCTGCATCTCGTCGAAGTGGCGCGACGCCGCGCCCACGGTCATGCCGGTGACGTCGTTGATCGGCTTGCCGGCCACGAACACCGCGCGCGTCTCCGGGCGCAGTCGCGTGCCGCCGCAGCTCTTGCACGCGATGGCGCGGAAGTAGGCCTCGTACTGGGCGCGGGTGCGCTCGGAGCCGGTCTCGCGGTAGCGCCGCTCCAGCTGGGCCAGCACGCCCTCGTACTTCATCGCCCACGAGCCGGAGCTGTGCCGCCCGTTCCACTTGACCTGCACCCGGTCGCCGCTGGTGCCGTACAGGATCGCGTTCTTCTGCTTCGCGGTCAGCCGCTTCCACGGCCGGTCGAGGTCGATGTCGTAGTGCTTGGCCAGCGCCTTGACGATGTTGGCGGTCCAGCCCTGGTCCTTCTCGATCGCGTCGCCCCACATGGCGATCGCGCCGTCGCGGATGCTGCGCTCTGCGTCGGGCACCACCAGATCCGGATCGACCTGCATGCGCTCGCCCAGGCCGTTGCAGTCCACGCACATGCCGAGCGGCGAGTTGAACGAGAACGACTGCGGCGACAGCTCAGGGAAGCCGACCCCGCACCTCGGGACAGGCGTTGTCCTGCGAGTAGGCGCGCGGCGTGCGCTCCCCCTCGACCACCGCGACCAGCTTGCCCTTTGCCTCGCGCAGCGCGGTCTCGACCGAGTCGGTGATGCGCGGCCGCTCGCTCTGCTTGATGACGATGCGGTCGACGACGATCTCGATGTTGTGCTTCTTCTGCTTCTCGAGCGCCTCGACGTCCTCGAGCCGGACGATCATGCCGTCGATGCGCACGCGGGCGAAGCCGGCCTTGCGCGCGTCGGTCAAGAGCTCGCGGAACTCGCCCTTGCGGTTCTCGACCAGCGGCGCCAGCAGGGTGACCTTGCTGCCCTCGTCCAGCCCCATCAGCTCGCCGACGATCTCGTCGGTCGACCGCGCCGACACCGAGCCGCCGCACAGGTGGCAGCGCTGCTCGCCCACCCGGGCGTAGAGCACGCGCAGGTAGTCGTAGATCTCGGTGACGGTGCCGACCGTCGAGCGCGGGTTGGACGAGGCCGACTTCTGCTGGATGGCGATGGTCGGCGACAGCCCGCGGATGTGGTCGTACTTGGGCTTCTCCATCTGGCCGAGGAACTGGCGCGCGTAGGCCGACAGCGACTCGACGTAGCGCCGCTGGCCCTCGGCGTAGAGCGTGTCGAAGGCGAGCGACGACTTGCCCGACCCGGACACGCCGGTGACCACGACCAGCTGGCGCTTGGGGATCTCGAGGTAGTCGACCGCCAGGTTGTGCTCGCGCGCGCCCTTTATCGAGAGGAAGTCCGGCTCGCGGCCGCCCGAGCCCGACGGGGAGGGAGACATGGGGTGTAACCCTACGGAACGGACGTTCAGTCGTCAAGCCCTCCGCGAGGGCTCCGATGGAGACCGGATGTAGAATGGCCGACCCATGGCCAAGGACGACTTCGACGACCTGACGCCCATCCCGCGCTACCGCGGCCGGACCGTCTTCCGCCTCACCTTGCTCAGCATTCTGGCCCTGGCCGCGGCCGGCGTGGCCGGCTACTACGCCTGGACCTACCGGGCCGAGCTCGAGACCAGCGCCGACGAGCTGACAGAGGCGCGCACCGCCCGCACCGAGCTGACAAAGCTCAAGGAGCGCTACGCCGAGCTGGACAGCAAGGTTGTCGGGCAGCGAGAGCAAGCGCAAGGAGGCGGAGACGCTGGCCGCGGGTGCCAGGGCCAGCCTGACCGCGTCGCAGGAGGAGCTGGAGACGCTCCGCACTCAGAGAGCCGAGACCGAGAAGCGCCTGGCCGCCTTCAAGGAGCTGACCGAGCGCTTCCAGAAGATGATCGACGCCGGCAAGATCGAGGTGAAGGTCCGCAACGGCGTGCCGCTCATGGCGCTGCCGGCCGAGGTGCTGTTCCCGTCGGGTAGCGCGGCGCTGTCGCGCCCGGGCGAGCTGGCCGTCATGGAGGTCGGGATCACGCTCAAGCAGCTGCCCAACCGGCGCTTCATGGTCGTCGGCCACACCGACAACCTCCCGGTCAAGAGCACCACCTACAAGGACAACTGGGAGCTGTCGACAGCCCGCGCGGTCACCGTGACGCAGTTCCTCATCAGCGTCGGGCTCAGCCCCAAGATGATGATGGCCGCCGGCCACGGCGAGCACGACCCGGTCACGCCCAACAAGACCAAGGAGGGCCGCGAGAAGAACCGCCGCATCGAGATCATCCTCATGCCGGACCTCGCCGAGATGCCCCCCATGCCCGGCCAGCCGGAAGAGAAGCCGGTTGACGACACGCCGGCCCAGGCCCCGGCCAAGGAGCCGGCGGCGGAGCAGGTCAAGCCGGCCGAGGAGCCGGTCAAGCCAGCCAAGCCGGCCGAGGAGCCGGCGAAGAAGCCGACCGAGGAGCCGGCGAAGAAGCCGGCGGGCGGCGGCAGCGCGAAGCCGGCCAAGGCGGCCCGCCAGAAGTAGCTGGCGGTTTCGATCCTGTCTTCTCTCGAGGCCGACGCGCGGGTCGCGTCAAGGGGTGTAGCTGACGATGTTCGCCCGGTCGCGGTCCGGGAAGCCGCCCGAGAAGGTCCCTCCGGCGAAGATCCGGCCGCCGGGCCCGACGGTGAGCTCCGTGAAGTCCGTGGTCACGAAGCCGCCTCCTGGCTCGCTCGGCGCGGTCACGAAGCCGGCGTCGCCAAGGAACGGATTGGCCGTGCCGTCATCGAAGAGGCGCACGACAACACCCGAAGCCAGTGCACCGCCCACGAATTCTCCCAGTCCGGCGACCAGGAGGGAGCCCTGCTCGTCCTCCACGACACGGCGGCCGTGGATGAAGACCTCCGGGACCGGGCGGTCATCGGCGAAGGCCGGGTCGAGATCTCCTGCGTCGGTAAGTCGCCGGACGAAGCCCACGCCGGCCGTCTTCGCGTCGAACATGCCGGCCAGGACGATGCCCTTCGCGGTCCATGCGACGTCCATGATCTCGTCGTCATCGAGGGAGATCGTGCCGCCCTCTCCGAACGCGGGGTCGAGCAACCCGTATTGCGTGAACCGCGCGACCGTGTCGCGTCCCACCACGAGGATGCGCCCGTCCGGCTGCACGGTAAGGCTGCGGGCCTGGCTCAAGTCGCTGAGGCGGGCGACGCCCTCTTGCCCGAACCCGGCATCCAGCCGGCCGTCCTCGCCCACGTGCAGCAGCATCATCCCGGAGGCCGTCTCGGCCGCGATCGTGCCGCCGACGTAAAAGCTGCCATCGGCGAGCGCCACGGCGCAGCTGAGGGAGAAAGCGTTTGACCCCGGATCCGGCAGACGGGAGCTCTGGAGCCCGAAGGCCTCGTCCGGCTGTCCTTGCGCCGTCAAGGCCGAGACATCGAGCAGCCGGAAGCCCGTATCACTGTTCGACCCGCGTCCTCATCACGACGACTCTTCCGTTGGGCTGCGGCGCCCACGCCCACTCCGTCGGCTGGTCGGTGACCTCGATGCTGGCCATACCGCCGATTCCGTAGGAGCGATCGATCTCGCCGTCCGGGGTGAGCCGCGCGATCGAGAGCTCGTACGGGGGTGAATAGCGAGACATGCCGAGCACGATCTGCCCGCCTGGCAGGACCTCCAGCCCGTTCAGAGTGTCGGATCCGCCGACGAACGGGTCGTAGAACACTCCGTCATTGGAGAACGCGTCGTCGAGCCGGCCGCCCCGGCGTCTCACCTGCAGCATGAGTGGTGTCGAGGCCGTCGCGCCGCCGCCGCTCGCCGTGATCGCGACCTCGTACGGCCCACCAGGCGCGCCCGCCGGGCTCACCGCGAACTGCAGCTCTGCGACACTCTCGTCTCCGTCGAGCGTGATCGGGCTCGCCGACGTCTCGGCAGGGAGCCCGCTGGCCTCGACGACGATCTCTCCCGTCCAGCCGCCGCGCACGACGGTGACCTCCAGCTCGGCAGCAGCCTCGCCGATCGCCACGGCCAGATCCTCGCGATCGAGGGTGACGGAGAGCGACACCGACGCATCCGCCAGGCTTCCTGGACCAGCGTCCGGCGCACCCCCACCACCCCCGGAGTCGTCATCACCGCCGCAGGCGGTCACCGCACCCGTTGCGAGCAGCAACAAGAGAACGTGACCCGAACGCGCACCCCAGCCCATGGACCGACGACTCATCGCCTTCCCCCTCCGGTTCGAAGCGCTCTTTTCCCATGAATCACTGGCCGCGTAGAGTGAGCCAGAGCACTGCCCATGAGGATCGGCCCCGCACTCGGCCTCCTCCGGTCGCGGAACGGACTGGCACTCTCCACGACCTTCTAGTCGGACCACGACGGCACGTGTCGCCTAAAATTCGACCGTGCGGCTGCACAACCCTGAGCGCACCTGAGCGGTGCCGCGCTCGGCCCACGCAAGGCCGGTGTGACGGCACACGGCGGGCGGCGCGCTACACTTGGCCGCGGGAGATCAGATGTCGCGATTTGTCAGATCATTCGCGCTGGCCGGCCTCGCGGCGCTTGTCGCGCCGGCGGCCTGCGGGTCTCGCCCATCCCTGGATCCGCCGCTGTCGGCAGACTGAGCGCGTCGCACCATCGAACCGCGCCCGATCAGCCACAGAGAATCTGGCGGTAGAGCTCGACATACTTGTCGGCCATCGTCTCCACCGAGAAGCGCTCCTCGACGTCGCGGCGGCAGGCAGCGCGGTCGATTCCCTCGATTCGCGTGAGCGCGGTGATCGCCTCGTCGGCAGAGTGGACCATGATGCCGGTCTCTCCGTCCTTGACGATCTCGGGCATGCTTCCACGCCGGACCGCGATCACCGGTGTCCCGCACGCCATCGCTTCGATCACGGACAGGCCGAAGGGCTCGTCGAAGTTGATCAAGTGGAGCAGCGCACGGGCGCTGCCCAGCGCGCGGACGCGCTCGGCACCCCCGACCGGCCCGTGGAATCGGATGCGCTCGTCGAGCTGCGGCGCGACCTCGCGGGCGAAATAGCCCTCGTCCTGGACGATGCCGTAGAGGTCGAGCCGCCTGCCGGTCGACCTGGCGACGGCGATCGCCTCGGCCGCGCCCTTGTCCGGATGCATGCGGCCGAAGAACAGCAGGCCGTCGCTGCCCTGCGCGTCGAACGGAAATTCGTCCAGCCTGATGCCGTGGTGAATCGTGGCGGCGTAGCGCAGGTCCGGATGCCGGTCGGAATCGCTGATCGCAACGAAGTGAACGCGATGCTCGTACGGCTTGTACATCGGCAGGATGCGCTCCGATGAAAAGCCGTGAATCGTGGTGACCATCGGCGTGCTCACCAGATTGGCGAATGCATGGGCGGGAAAATCGGCCTGGTTGTGGATCAGGTCGAACTGGCCCGCGCGCTCGAAGACATGCGCGAGGTGGGCATATTCCCAGACCTTGGCGTCGATCTCCGCCGCTTCCGAATAGGGCCGCGGCACCACACCATCGAGCCGGCCCGAAGTGATCGAATCGAGCGTCGCGAACAGCGTCACATCGACGCCTCGCGCGACAAGCGCCTCGGTCAGCAGGCTCGTCACCAGCTCCCAGGGCCCGTAGTGCCTCGGCGGTGTGCGCCAGGCGATCGGTGCAAGCATGGCGACTTTCATCCGAGAATCAGACCTTCATCGAGAGCAGGCCCACCAGCGCGGAATCAGAGTGGGGCAGGAGAGGGTCGAACTCTCGCGGCCTTTCGGCCCTGGGGTTTTAAGCCCCATGCGTCTGCCAGCTCCGCCACTGCCCCGTAGGTCGGGAGGCATAACATGCGGGGCAGCGGGCGTCAGCGCAGGAGGCGGTCGAGGCGGATCGTGGCGGCGTATAGCTCGCCGGCGAGGTAGCGGGTGCCGCGCGGGTCGTTGCCGTCGGAGTGGCGGATGAAGGTGTTGAGGACGCGGCCGTCGGCGTCGCGCTTGTCGGTGGGGTGGGCGCGGTCGAGGAAGCCGCGGCGGACGACGCCGCGGGCGATGTAGATGAACTCGACGACGCCGCGCGAGTCGTTGCTGATCGCCACGGCGACAAGCGAGGTGGGCTCGTCGGCGACGACGGCGTCGAAGAGCAGGAGATCGCCGAGGCGGGGCCGGGCGGCGGCAGCGGGCTCGTCGGCGACGATCAGCGCGCCGCGCTCGGCGGCCAGGTCGCGCAGGGCAGGGCCGTCGTCGGCGCTGCGCAGTCGCGGATCGAGGCCGGCGCCGAGCCCCGACAGGGTCGCCAGCGCGAACTGGACGTGGGACGACTGTTCGTCGTGGCCGCCGACCAGGGCGCGCAGGCCCGCGGCGGGATCGCCATCAGCGGCGCGCAGCGAGTCGGACGCGATGGCCAGGCGCACGGGGCGGCGGCCGACCGGGCCACCGCGGCCGCGGCGGTGATCGCGGCCGCCCTCGCGGTAGCGGGCGCGGACCGGATCCGGCTCCGGGTCGAGCGCGGGCGCGGGGTCCGGCTGCGAGAGGCGGGGCGACGCGTTCACCGCGCCGACCAGCGGGGCGCGGAAGTGATAGGCGACGGCGCGGCGCCCGCAGCCGGCCGTCACGGCCAGCGCGGCGCACGCGAGGGCGCATCCGAGCCATGCGCGAGCCACATCGCATGGTAGAGACGCAGCCCACACGCGGCCAGTTTTCGGCTGGCAGTGGCGCGCTCCTCGAACCGCCAGGACGCGAACCGACAGCCCTCTTCGCGTCCTTCGCGCCTTCGCGGTTCAGCTGGCTGCGCTACTGTTTCGCCGCCTCGACGACGGCGTTGCGCAGGGCGAGGTAGTCGCGGTTGGCGTCGGCCTGGGTCGGGTCGTCGCTCGGGAAGTAGACCGGGCCCGGATGCACGTGGACGACGCGGCCGTCCTTGCCGAGGACGAAGGTGACGCTGCTGGCGTGGCGGTGGCCGCGCTCGAGCCACCAGGAGCGCAGCGTGCGCCACTCGCGATCGATGGCGAGCGGGAAGGTGATCTTCCAGTCGCGGATCGCCTCGAGCGGGCGCTTGAGGTCCTGCTCGGACGACTCCGGCTTGGCGTGGAAGGCGCCGATGAACGTCACCGGCTGATCGCGCAGCTCCTCGGACAGCTTCTGCAGCGCCGGCATGGCCGCCTCGCAGAAGGGACAGCCGACGGTCCAGAAGCGGACCACCACGACTCTGCCGCGCAGGCCGGCAAGGGTGAGCGACTGGCCGTCGGTGTTGGCCCAGCCGCCCAGCTGCCACTCGCCAAGCTCCTTGCCGACAAGCTCGCTGCCGTCGGCCGGGCCGCCGCACTTCGCCTTGCGCGCGGACGCGGCCCTCGGATCGTCGCCGGCGTAGTAGCCGAGCGCCGCCATGTCGTCGGCTGCGGTCGGAGCGCGGCCGGCGGCGGCCTGAGCCGTCTCGGCGGCCGGGCTCGCCTGCTGCGCTGCCGGCGCGGGTGCGGGCGGCGGCGCGGCGCAGGCCGCGAACGAGAGCACGATGATGGCGGCGGACTTCATCGAATCCCCTTTTCCCGGCGCTGTCTGCTCTCGACAACCGCTCGCGAGCGCCCTCGATTCCCGCCGGTACCGGGGAGAATGGACAGCGGCGGGGGCTGTGTCTACTCTCTGCAGATGAACCAGCGCGTGAAGAAGTGGCGGCAACGCGCCGGATACGCGGCGTTCTTGCTGGCGCTCGTGTTCCTGACCACGCGCACCTGCCGCAGCGAGAGCGCCAGCACCGAGATGCGATTCCGGGTCGGCCAGGCCGGCGCCACCCTGCGGGGGCTGGAGGCCGAGCTCTACCGGCCGGGCGAGGAGGAGGTGCTCGGCTTCTACCGGCGCGACTACCAGCACGGCAGCGGCTCCGACGCCGGGCGCTGGACCGTGCGCGCCGACCCGGGGCTGTACCGCATGAAGATCGCCCTGCGCACCGCCGCCGGCAGCACGCGGATCGAGCGCGGCCTCGAGGTCTTCGACGGCGCGGTCGTCACGATCGATCTGGAGCCGGATCTCGCCCCGGCTCCGGCGCAGGACCGGGCGCCCGATCCCGCGCCGCCTCCGACCGCGCGATGACCAGCGTCTCGACGTGGCCGGTGCCCGGCATCAGGTCGAACGGCTCGACCGAGTCGATGCGCAGACCGGCGGCGGCGAGCTCGGCCAGATCGCGACCCAGCGACTCGGGCCCGCACGACACGTAGGCCAGCACCGGCGGCGGCCCGCCGGCCAGCGCGGCCCGCACCGCCGGCTCGAGGCCCTGGCGCGGCGGGTTGACCACGATGACGTCGACCGGGTCGCGGCCGAGCAGGCGCGGCAAGTCGGCGGCCGGCGCGGCCTCGAAGCGCGCGCGCCCGGCCAGACCGGCGCGCCCGGCCGCCTGCTCTGCGGCGCGCACGGCGCCCGGATTGCGCTCCAGGCCGAGCGCCTGTGCGCCGCGTCCGGCCAGGGTGAAGGCGATGGCGCCGATGCCGCAGTAGAGATCGATCGCGCGCGTGCCGGGGCCGGCGCCGACGCGATCGGCCAGCCGCGCGTACAGCGCCTCGGCCTGGTCCAGGTGGATCTGCACGAAGGTGTCGATGGCGAGGTCCACAGCGACGCCCGCGATGGTCTCCGACAGGGTGCCGGCGCCGGCCAGGACCTGACCCTCGCCGCCGGCCAGGATGGTGCCCGAGGTGGCGTCGTTCGGCACCCAGACCACGCCGGCCACGCCCGGCTCGCCCATCAGGCTGGCGGCCGCGCGGTCGAGCGCAGCGCGCGGCGCGTCGCTGGTGGTGACCAGGCCGACAAGCACCTGGCCGGCGCGGCTGGCGCGCACGACGACGTAGCGCAGGTGGCCGGTGCGGCCGCGCTCGTCGTGGACCGCGAGCTCGCTGCCCGACAGCGCGGCGCGGGCTGCGACCGCCGCACGATCGATCTCCGGCATGACGACGCGGCAGCCGGCGGTGTCAACCCACTCGTGACTGCGCGGGGCGTAGGCGCCCAGGGCCGGCCCGGACGCCGACGCGGCCACCACGTAGGTTGCCTTGTTGCGGTAGCCGAGCTCGTGCGGCGACGCGACAACGTCCGCCACGGCCGGAGGCGACGGCAGCGCGGACAGGGCGCGCTCGACCCGGCGGCGCTTGTGGTCGAGCTGCGCCGGGTAGGCCAGGTGCTGCCACGCGCAGCCGCCGCAGCGCGAGAAGGCCGGGCAGGCCGGGGCCACGCGCTCCGGCGCGGGCGGGCCGACACGCCGGCCGGCGGCGGCCCAGGCGCGCGGCGCGTGCTTGCTGACGTGCTCGATCGCGACCTCCGCGGTCTCGCCGGGCAGGAGATCGGCCGCGTGCACCTCGACCGCGCCAGCCCGGCCGACGCCGAGCCCCTCGAGATCGAGGTCGGTGGCCACGAGCTCGATGCGATCGCCGGGGCGCATGCGCCGGAAGCATACCCAGGGCGGTCCGCTCCGCAGACGGGCGCCGCGTGATTTCTCCGACCGACCCCGAGCTCGCGGGTTCCCTGGTCGGCTCGACACCAGAGAACCCTGGTCTATGCTCGGCGGGCGGCCCTCACCTGGAGAACCTGATGGACAAGGCGCTGTTCGTCGTCACCCTCCTGTCGGCGCTCGGATGCGGCCTCATCGCCGGAGCCTTCTTCGCCTTCTCCTCGTTCGTCATGAAGTCGCTGGCCCGACTGCCTGCGGAGCAGGGCATCGCGGCGATGCAATCGATCAACGTGGTCGTCATCAACCCGGTGTTCCTGGGCGTGTTCGTCGGCACCGCCCTGACGTGCGCCCTGCTGGCCATCTCCACCGCGTGGCGCTGGCATGCGGCCGGCTCCGGCTACCTGCTCGCCGGCGGCGCGCTCTACGTCGTCGGCACGTTCGTCGTCACGAGGGCGTTCAACATCCCGCGCAACGACGCGCTCGCGGCGGTCGATCCCAAGAGCGCCGACGGCGCCAAGCTGTGGGCCGACTACGTCGTGAGCTGGACGACGTGGAACCACGTGCGCACGGTGGCCGCGCTGCTGGCCGCCGCCGCGCTCATCGCGGCGCTGTGGCGGATGCGGGAGGCGGCGGCGTAGCGTCGGTGTGACCTCGCGGGCAGCCGCCCTCACGCTCAGTGCGTCGCCTCGCCGCACAGGAGCTCGGCGCCCGGCGGGGTCGCCCCCGGGCGCGGGCGCAACAGCCAGGCGCGGCCCACGTGGGCCTCGACCGACAGGAGCGGGAGCGCGCGGCGCAGGAACGCGTCGTCCGGCGCGTAGACGAGCACGCGGTCGTAGGCCAGCGCGGTTGTCAGGATGGCGCGGTGGCGCAACGCGATCCAGCTCTCGAACGAGCAGTCGGTGCCGGGCTCGGCCACACCGGCGAGGCGCGGCAGCAGATCGGGCTGGGTGCGATAGCCGAGCCTCTCGCCCGGCAGCAGGCGCGGCCCGGTGAACGGATCGTCCAGGCGCGGCGGCGCGCGCTCGCCCAGGTTGGGCAGAAACCAGCGCGAGAACGGCCGCCGGAAGCGGAGCGGCCGGAAGTCGCCGCCTCCGTAGTGGGCCGTCCCGCCGGAGGCGAACAGGTACGGCACCACCGCGTCGCGCTCGATGACGACGTGGCCCCAGGCGTGCAGCAGCGGGAACAGGTTGGCGGCGCCGGTGTTCGTCTCGAACATCAGCGGCAAGAGCGTGCTGCCGCGCGGGGCCTGGCGTCCGGCGGCCACGATGTCGCGCACCCTCGCGTCCACCCGCGACATGGCCGCGTACTGCACGGCGGCCACCATCCACACCAGCGCCACCATGACCGGCGCGGCGCGCCGCGCGAGGCCCGCGCGTCCCGACACGATCAGCGCGCACGCCACCGCGAAGAAGAGAGTGAAGCGGGGCGAGATGAAGGCGATCGAGCTGAGCCGGTCCGGCACGAGCACGTACAGCGCCAGCAGGCCCCACACCAGCCGCGCCAGGCCGTCGTCGCGCTCGGCGCCGCGCAGGTTGCGCCGGGCGGCACTGCGCAGCGCGGCGCCGGCCAGGACCAGGAGCGGCACGCCGCGCAGGAGCAGCTCCCAGCTCGAGAACGTGAGCACCGTGTTCTCGACCGAGCGCAGCACCACCTCGTTGACCCAGAGATAGTCGAACTGACCCAGGCCGGCGCCGCCGCGCCCGTCGAGCCAGCCGGCCACAAGCGGCGCGCCCGCCACCGCGAACGCCGGGCCGGTGACCGTCGCCAGACAGGCCCACGTCCGTCGATGGCGCAGCGCCGGCCCCTCGAGCAGGAGCAACGCGGCGGCGATCATGAAGACCGGGAACGGGTGCGCGGTGGTCGCCAGCAGCAGCAGGCCGCCGGCCGCGGCGCGCGCCCGCCACGACGGCGGCGCCACCGGATCGACGCGGCCGCCGCGCCGTCCCCACACGGCCCCGAGGGCCAGCAGGCCCAGCAGGAAGCCGAGCAGGAAGTTGACGAAGCCGAGCATGACGAGCCAGCCGGTCGCCAGCGGCACGATGGCGAGCGCGTTGTGGCGGCGCTCCGGCGCGATCCGGCGGATCAGGTACAGGACCGACAGCGGCAGACCGGCGATGATCGCCGTCTGCACCAGGCGGTCGGCCAGGTGCAGGTCCATCAGTCGCCCGAGCCCGAGCATCAGCCAGTAGTAGAGCGAGTAAGAGCCGACCCGGAGCTCGGACTGGAGGTACGGCTCGAACGGATTGCCCGGCTCACCCAGCCGCCGGAGGATGTGGACCAGGGCCAGGTGGTTCGGCCCGTCGACCGACGGCCAGTACGACAGCAGCCAGGGCAGGGCGGCCAGCGGCGCGATGGCGAGCAGCAGCAGCCCGGCCCGCATCAGCCGCGCGCGACCGCGCGTGTCCTGCAACACGTCGTGCCCGACACCGGGCGCCTGGTGCACATCGGCATTCTGCCAGAAGCGCCGCGTCCGGTACCATGACTCGCGTCATGTCGCCGCGCGCGAGGGAGGGCGAGGCGTCCGACCGGGACCGCGTGTCTCGACTGGACGCGCTGCTGCTCGCGCTCGGCGTGGCGAGCCTGGCCGTCCTGCCCTGGCTTGTCAACATCTGGCCGGCGGAGGAGGAGCCGCGCCGCCTGGCCATCGCGCACGCGCTGCTCGGCGCCGACCGGCCCGGCTCGCCGTACGCCGGGCTGCCCGAGACCGCGGCCGCGCATCCGGTCCTGGCCCTGCTCGCCGCCGCCGGCCGGATCGTCGGCGTGGCGACGGCCGGCCGGCTGGTCTGCAGCGTGGCCATCGCCGCGCTGTGTCTGGCCCAGTGGCTGCTGCTGCGCCGCCTGGCCCCGCAGCGCCAGGCCAACATCCATCTTCTGCTGCCGCTGTCGACCGGGCCGCTGCTCCTGCGCGGCGGCACGCCGCTCATGCTCGGCCTCGCGCTCGGTCTGACCGCCGTCGCGCTGATCGCGCCGCCGCTGATGCGCGAGCGGGGCCGCGCATTCGCCCTGCACTGGCCGGTGGCCGCGGTGGCGGCCGTGCTGCTCGCCACCGCCGGCGTGATGGCGCCGCTGGCGCTGCTGCTGAGCGCCGCGGCGCTCCTGCTGCTCACCGGTCGCGGCCTGCTGGCCCGGCGTGCGTGGCCGCTGGCGGTCCTGCTCGCCCTGGCCGCGCTGCCCGGCATCGCCCGCGCGGTCGAGGAGATGCTGGCCGCGCCGCACGGAGCGCCCTGGGTGCACGCGCGGCTCGACGATCGAGTGCTCGGCGTCCTGGGCGCGAACCTGGCCACGTTCTCCGGCTGGGAGGCCGCGCTGCGACGGCTGCCGGTGCTGTTCCTGCTGGCTGGCGCGGCGCTGGCGATCCGGCGCGGCGGGTTGCGCGGCTCCGGCACCGCGCGCCTTGTCGCCGGCGCGCTCGTCATCGCGCTGCTGATGCCGTCGATCGCCGGACTGCCGCCCTGCTCGGAGATGGCGGGCGACATGCTGCTGTGGACGACATGCGCGCTCGCCGCGTCGCTGCCGTCCGTGCCCCGCCACGTGATCGCGGCGGTGGGCCTGTGCCTGGCCGCGTCGCTCACCATGGTCCAGTCCCGCGCCATGGGCCCGGCGGTCGCGGCGATCGAGCAGGTGCGGGCGGTCGGCCGATCGATCCCGCGCGGCAGCCGGGTGCTGCCGCTCCGCTTCGGCGCCGGCCCCGCGATCGATCCGCTGCGCCACGCCTGGGCTCACGTGGCGATCGACCGCGACATCGTCACGCCGTTCCTCGCCGGAGGCGGGGCGCTGCTGTCCTGCGCCTCGCCCCTGCCGGCGCCGGCCGCCGTCGCGCGCCTGCCGCACCTGGGAGAGGACGCGGCCGGCCAGATCGAGCGCATCGACCCGCACCGCTGCGCCGGCGTGACCGAGCCGGCCATCGACTGCGGCTGCGCGGCCTGGAAGGCGACCCGCTACGCCGCGCTGCTCGAGGCGGCGGCCGCGTACGACCGGATGCTCGTGATCGCGCCGCCGGACGATCTCCTGGCCGCGGGGCGAGAGGTCCTCGTGCCGCTCGCGCGCGCGGGAGACGTCCACCTGTTCGCCGTGCGCGCCGCCCCCCACCCGGGCCTGCTGTGCGAGCCGTGAGGCGCTGCCCGCTCGGGCGTCGCCGCGGTAAAGTTCCACCGTGGGCATCGTCATCAAGAGCAAGTCGGAGCTGGCGCGCATGCGCGAGGCCGGACGGGTCGTGGCCGCGGCGCTCGACGCGGTCGAGGCCGCCTGCACCCCGGGTGTCACCACCGCCGAGCTCAACCGCATCGCGGCGCGCGAGCTGGAGCGCGGCCAGGCCCGGTCGGCGTTCCTGGGCTACGCGCCCGGCGGCGCGCCGCCCTATCCGGCCGTCGTGTGCACGTCGATCAACCGCGTCGTCGTGCACGGCATCCCCAGCCCGCGCGAGGTGCTGCGCGAGGGCGATCTGATCGGGATCGACTTCGCCTGCTACAAGGACGGCTACTGCGCCGACGCGGCCCGCACCGTGGCGGTCGGCGTGGTGAGCGCGCCGGCGCGCGCTCTGCTCGAGACGACGCGCGAGTGCCTGGAGCGCGCGATCGCCGAGTGCGTGCCCGGACGCCGGCTGGGCGACATCGGCGCCGCCATCCAGGGCTGCGCGCAGGACCGCGGCTACGGCGTGGTCCGCGAGTTCGTCGGGCACGGCATCGGCCGCCGCATGCACGAGCACCCCAACGTGCCCAACTACGGCACGGCCGGTCGTGGGATCCGGCTCAAGCCGGGCATGGTCATCGCCATCGAGCCGATGCTGAACACCGGCAGCGGGCGCATCCGCATCCTCGACGACGGCTGGACCGTGGTCACGGCCGACGGCAGCCTGTCGGCCCACGTCGAGCACACGGTCGCGATCACCGAGGACGGACCGCAGATCCTGACCGCGGCCTGACCCCCGGCGGGTCTGTGTGCGGCGAGCGGCCACCCAGGTCGGCGCGGCACTTCAGAGAAGCGCCGCCGGTGCCGAAGATCACCGCAGGTGAAGGCCGAGCCCTTCCAGCCGCCCGGCGACGTCACTCGACGAGTCCACCCATCGGCGCGCGATCGGCTGCAAGCCGGCAGCCTGGTGAGCCTTCTCGCCGCGGCGATAAATCTGATCGTCATGTGGTGGGTCTACCCCACCACGGTCCTGCCGGTGGCGGCGACCACGACCGGCTTCGTGCTCCTGGCCGGCGCGCTGTTCCTGGCGGCCCGCCGCCGCTGGCTGCCCGACGTCCGCCTCGCCGCCGGCGGGGCCGCGCTGTTCATCGGCCTGGCCAGCATGGAGCTGGTCTCGTTCCTGGCGGCGCGCAACCACATCTTCAGCACCTTCGCGACCCTGCTGATGCTGGCGGGCGGGGCGATGCACACCAACACGCGCTGGTCGATCGCCTGCATCCTCGTACACGCTTGCAGCGTTCCTGGCCGCCGGCTTCCACATGTTCGGCTCCGGCTTCGCGCTGGCCGCCGCCGGCCTGACCATCGCCGCGTTCTGTGGTTTCGTCGTCCACCTGGTCAACATGCGCTACCTGCGCAGCATCGAGGACCTGCGCGAGCACGACCGCCGGCACCAGACCGAGCTGGCGGCGGCGCTGGAGACCGCGCAGCGCGAGCTGGTCAACCGGCGGCGCGCCGAGGAGGAGCGCGAGCGGCTGCGCGAGCAGCTGCTGCACTCGCAGAAGCTCGAGGCCATCGGCACCCTGGCCGGCGGCGTGGCGCACGACATGAACAACGTGCTCGCCGCGGTCATCGGGCTGGCCGAGCTGATGCGCGAGGACGAGGTCGCCCACGAGGAGGGGCTCGAGCAGATCGTCGACGTGGCCCGGCGCGGCACCGAGCTGACGCGCAACCTGCTCGGCTTCAGCCGGCGCGGCAAGTACCGCAAGGAGCACATCGAGCTGTCGTCGGTGGTCGCCACCGTCACCCACCTCCTGTCGCGGACGTTGCCCAAGGGCATCGAGCTGGCCAGCACCAACGGCGCGCGCCACGCCATCGAGGGGGACAGCGCCCAGCTCGGTCAGGCGCTCATCAACCTGTGCATCAACTCGGCCGACGCGATGCGCGGCGCCGGCACGCTGCGCATCGACGTGGCCGAGCGCGCGCTGGCCGGCGAGGCGGCCCGCTCGCTCGGCCTGGTCGACGGCCGCTACGTCTCGCTGGCTGTCGCCGACTCCGGCTGCGGCATGGATCGCGAGACCCGGGCGCGCATGTTCGAGCCGTTCTTCACCACCAAGGAGCAGGGGCGCGGGACCGGGCTGGGCCTGGCCATGGTGTACGGGACGATCGTCAACCACGGCGGCGCCGTCGCCGTCGACAGCGAGCCGGGCCGCGGCACCACCATCACGATCCATCTGCCCGCGGTCGAGGCCTCGCCGCGCGCGGAGGCAGCGCCGGCGGCCCCGGCGGCGGCGCACGCGGGCGGCGGCGCGCTGGTCATGGTCGTCAACGACGAGCCGCTGGTGCGCGCGGTGACAAAGCGATCGCTGGAGCGGGTGGGCTACCAGGTCATCACCGCGTCGGACGGCGCCGAGGCGGTGACCCGCTTCCAGGAGCGGGCCGGCGACGTCCAGGTGGTCGTGCTCGACATGGCCATGCCGGTCATGGGCGGGGCCGAGTGCTTCCGCCGCCTGCGCCAGCTGGCGCCCGATCTGCGCGTGCTGCTGGCCTCCGGCTACGCGCTCGAGCAGGAGGCGCGCGACTGCCTGGCCGCCGGCGCCCTCGGCTTTCTGGAGAAGCCGTTCGCCACCGCCCGGCTGCTCGAGGTAATGGCCCGGGCTCGCGCCGAATCCCGGGCCGAGGCGGAGCGCCGGGCCCAGGGTGAACTCCGGGCGGACGCCCCCGGCGCCCGCTAGGCCGCCTCCGGCGTGCTAAGCATGCCGGATGCGCGCGCCCGCCGACCGGCCGATGGTGGTCGCCGCCCTCTCGGGCGGCGTGGACAGCGCCACCGCGGCCGCGCTCCTCGTCGAGGCCGGCTACCGCGTCGTCGGCATGACCCTGCGCCTGTACGACGCGTCCGGCACCCAGGCGTCGATCGGCGGGCGCTGCTGCGGTCCGCGCGACATGGAGGACGCGCGGCGGGTGTGCGCGCACCTGGGCATCCCGTTCTACGTCGTCAACCTGGCCGACGAGTTCGCGCGCCGCGTGGTGGACGACTTCACCGACGCCTACCTGGAGGGACGCACGCCCAACCCGTGCGCGCGCTGCAACCAGTACATCAAGTTCTCGCCGCTGCTTGCGGCGAGCTCGCGCGCTCGGCGCCGATCTGCCTGGCCACCGGGCACTACGCGCGCATCGAGCAGGGCGGCGACGGCGCCTGGCAGCTGCGGCGCGGCGTCGACCGCGACAAGGACCAGTCCTACTTCCTGTTCGCCATGCCGCCGGCCGAGCTGGGCTCGGTCGTGTTCCCGCTGGGCGGGCTGAGCAAGGAAGAGGTGCGGCGGCGCGCCGACGAGCTCGGCCTGCCCAACGCCGGCAAGCCGGAGTCGCAGGAGATCTGCTTCGTGCCGGACGGCGACTACGCCGGCTTCGTCGAGCGGCGCGCTCTCGCGCGGCGCGGGGCTCCGCCTCCGCCGGGTAACGTCGTCGACGAGAGCGGCGCGGTGGTGGCGCGGCACGACGGCGTGCACCGCTACACGGTCGGGCAGCGGCGCGGGATCGGGCTGGCCCGCCCGGGCGGCAAGCCGCTCTACGTCACGCGCATCGACGCGCAGCGCGGCGAGGTGGTCGTGGGCGAGCGCGAGAGCGCCGAGCGGACCGGCTTCGACGTCGGCGACGTGCAGTGGCTGGGCGCCGCGCCGGCCCGCGCGCAGCTGCGCGCCGCGGTGCAGGTGCGCCACCGGGCCCGGCCGCTGACCGCCGACATCGAGATCGGCGAGGACGGCGCCCGGGTCGCGCTGCTCGACGCGGCGGTTGTCGCGGCGCCGGGGCAGGCCGCCGTCTTCTACGACGGCGACGCGGTGCTGGGCGGCGGCTGGATCCGCTGACGGTCCGGCCGGCTCACGACGGCGCGGTGTCCGGCTCCGGGCCGAGGATCTGCCGGTGCAGCGCGATGGCGTCGACGAACGAGCGCCGCCAGTCGGCGTCCTCCAGCTTGCCGAGCTTGCGCTCGACACCCTCGCGCGCGCGGGCCAGGAGATCGCCGGCCGCCGGGTCGCCGATCGCTTGCAGGACCTGGTGGTGCACGAACAGCACCTCCTCCTCGGAGCCCTCGAAGAATCGCTGCTCCTCGAGCAGCTCCACCGCGCGGCCGGTCGAGGCCAGGGCCTGGTCCAGGCGGCCCAGCCGGCGCAGCGCCTCGCCCTGGCGGGTGAGCGCGCCGATCTCCGCCCCGATCAGGGTCGCGGCGCGCGCGGTGGCGAGCGCGCGCCCGGCCGTCGCCAGGGCGCGCTCGACGTCACCGCGGCCGCCCCGGCGCAGCAGCGCGCCGCACAGCGCCACCTCGCCGCCGGCCTCGACGCAGCGGGCGCCGATGTCGCGCGCGGTCGCCACTGCCTCCTCGAGCAGGGCGAACCCGCGGCCGAACTCGTCCAGATGGCACTCGTTGCTGCCGGCGTGGACCAGGCAGCCGGCCCGGCTCCAGCGCGAGACCGTGCGATCCAGGCTGGCCAGCGCGCGCTGGTAGTGGTCGCGCGCGGGGCCGTACTGGCCCACCTCGGTCAGGATGATGCCGCACACCGACAGGTTGTCTCCGGCGCGCGACCTGTCGCCGTAGAGCTCGCACAGCTCCATGGCGTGCCGCGCCGACTTCATGGCGGCCTCGAACTCGCCCAGGCAGATCTGGATCATGGCCACGTGGTTGCGCACCACGCGCTCGAGGCAGCGGATCGGCGGCCTCGTCGAGCCTCATCCAGGATCGGCTGGTAGGTCGCCTGCGCGGCGTCGTAGCGCGAGCGGCCCAGGTGCATGCGACCCATGCCGACGCGGGCCATGCATCTCCTCGTAGGTCGCCCCCACGCGCTGGAGGATCTCCACCGCCTGGCCCACCACCTCGAGCCCGCGCTGGAAGTCCCCGGTGCGCTCGCAGACCTCGCCCAGGATGCGCAGCGCCTCTCCCTGGCAGCGCTGGTTGTCGGTGGCCAGGGCCGCGCGCTCGGCGGTGCGGGCCGCCTCCGCCGCGCCGGGGAAGTCGCCCATGCGCAGGAGCGCGGCGGCGCGCCGGTTGCCGACGTCGGCCCGGACCATCGGATCCTCGGCGGCAAGGCGCTCCAGCTCGACAAGGTCGCGCATCTGCGCCTCGTGCTCGCCCAGCACGGTGTTTGTCTGGTCGCGGCCGAGCAGGGCGCAGACCCGGCGGGTGCGCGCGGCCGCGTCGGCGTCGTCGGCGCGGGCGTCCAGCTCGAGCACGCGCGAGAACGCGCTGCGCGCCTCGAAGGCGTCGTACGCCGCCACCGCCACGTACCCGGCGCGCAGCCACATCCCCGCGGCCAGCCCGCTCTCGCCGCCGAGCTCGAGGTGTCGCGCGACCAGCAGCGGCGGCTCCTCGCGGCCGGCCTCCACGCGCGCGACCAGCAGGCGGCCGAGCCGGGCGTGGGTCTGCCGCCGCGCCGCGGCGCCCAGCGACTCGTAGAGCGCCTCCTGCAGCAGGCCGTGGCGGAAGGCCAGCTCGCCCTCGTCCACCTCGGCCGCCGCGCCGCGGCTGGACACCACCAGACCCTCCTCGACCAGCTCCTGCAGGTGCTGATGCACCGCCCGGCCGAGCAGCTCCTCGAGGATGCGGCTGCGGAACACCGGACCGACGACGGCGGCGTGCTGCAGGGTCGCCTTGGTGGCGACCGGCAGCGAGTTCGACGCGGGCCATCAGCACGTCGCGCAGCCCGGCCGGCACCTGGGCCCCGTCGCCCAGCTGGCGCACTGCGCTGGCCAGCTCCTCGATGAAGAGCGGATTGCCGCCGGCCCGGCGCGCCACCGTCGCCGCCACCTCCGGGGACGCCGACTCGGCCAGGCGGTCGAGGATGAGCGCGCGCCGCTCCGACTCGCCCAGCTCGTCGAGCTCGAGGATCTCGGAGCTCTCGGGAACCGGCAGCCGCTCGCGCTCACGCGACGTCACCACCACCATCTCCGGCAAGCCCGACTCCACATTGGCCGCGCCGCGCAGGACCTCCAGGGACGCCGCGTCGGCCAGGTGCAGGTCCTCGAGCACCAGCAGCGCGGGGCCGCCGAGAGCGCGCCGCACGGTGCGGAGCGCGCGGCCGACCTGATCGTGCAGGTCGGGCGAGGGCTGACCCATCGTCCCGATGGCGCCGTCGCGCAGCTCGAGCGAGCGCTCCATCGCAGCCAGGCACTCGTCCAGCTCCGCCCGCGTGATGCCGCCGCGGGTCAGCACGTGGCGCAGGCGCTGGAGAGTGCTGCCTCGCCCGGCCTTGCCGCGCCGGATCGGCAGCTTGAGCGCGCTCTGCAGAAAATCGCCCAGGAACGAGAAGGGCGCGTCGCGCGCCGCCGGGCTGGCCGCCACCGCCACCAGGGCGGGCGGGTGCGCCCGCGCCTCCACCCGGGCCACGAACTCGGACACCAGCCGGCTCTTGCCGATGCCGGCGCCACCGACGACGGCGACCAGCGCCCGCCGTTCGCCGCTCAGGGCGCGCTGGAGCGCCGCGCCGAGGCGCTCGAGCTCGGCCGAGCGTCCGACGAAGCGCCCGCGCCGCTCGTGCAGCGCCCGGGTCTGCTCGGCGTAGTCGCGCGGCCCGATGAGCTCGAGCACGCGCAGGCGCCGGCTGCGCAGGCGCCGCGCCGGCAGCTCGCGGAAGGCGAACTGCGCCGAGGCCACGCGGCCGGTGCCTCCGGTCAGCAGCGGGCGGCCCGGCTCGGCCCCGCGGGCCAGCAGGCGCGCCTCCTCGATGGCGTCGCCGCGCACGCGCATCGAGCCGCCGCTCTTCTGCGCCGCGATGCCGGCGCGCGTCGCGATGCGCATCGCCGGGCAGGAGTCCGCCAGCTCGCCGTCGGTGGCCTCGCGCACCAGCTCCATCGCGTCGATCGAGAACTGCATGGCGCCGGCGATGTCGTCCTCGCCCGCGACCTCGAGGCCGAACACCGCGACAAGGCCGTCGATGGTCTGGCTGTGCAGGAGCGCGCCGTGCTTGTAGACCAGCTCGGCCACGATGCGGAGCAGCTCGCGGCGGGGCTCCGGCGCGGCGCCGTTGACGGTCACCGCCGTGGCCACCACCCGCCGGTTCTCGACCAGGGCCGGCCCGGTCTCCGGCTCGGCCGCCGCCGCCACCGGGACGGCGTCGCCCCCGTCCAGCGACTCGTCGTCCGAGTCGGGCATGTCGGTGATGCTGGGCGACACCGCGGTGCCGGTGCCGGTGCCCGGGCCCCACAGGCCGCTGGGGCCGGTCCCGGTCGGCTCCTCGGCGGCGGACCACGGGTCGGCGCCCGGGCCGGTCGCTGTCAGCGCGCGATCGGCGCCGAAGCTGCCGCCCAGCGTGTCGCGCGTGATGGCCTCCTCGTCGCCGGCGTAGATGTGAGCCAGCCATTCGGCGATGGCGCGCGCGCTCGGCACGTGGGTGAGCTCGCGGGCGCAGCGCGCCAGGGCCATGCCGATCTCGCCGGCGTCGCCGCGCATGGCCGGCTGCGGCGACAGCGCGCGCGCGATCGCCTGCGACAGCGGCTCCGGCACCTCCGGGTTGAGCCGGGACACCGGCGGCGCGTCGGCCCGGCGCACCGCGCGCAGGATCTCGGCCAGGTCCTCCCCCTCGAACAGCGGCAGGCCGGTGAGCAGCTCCCAGGCCAGGATGCCGAGCGCGAACACGTCGGTGGCGGCGGTCGGCGCCTCGCCGCGGGTCTGCTCCGGCGCCATGTAGCGCGGCTTGCCGCGCAGGCGCTTCTCGCGCGGCGGGTTGGCGAAGCGAGCGCGGGCCACGCCGAAGTCGAGGATCTTGACGAAGCCCTCGTACGACATCATGACGTTCTGCGGCGACACGTCGCAGTGCACGATGCCGAGCGGGCGGCCCTCGCCGTCGGCCTTGCGGTGGGCGTAGTCGAGCCCGGACGCGAGGTCGGCCAGGATGTAGCAGGCGACCGACGGCGGCAGCGCCACGCCCACCTCGGACGCGGCGGCCAGGGCCGAGCGCAGGTCAACGCCCTCGATGAGCTCCATGGCCAGGTAGAGGTCGCCGTCCGCCTTGCCGAAGTCGAACACCTGGACGATGTTGCGGTGGTTGAGGGTCACCGCGATGCGCGCCTCGTCCACGAAGGAGCGGATGAACCGCGGCTCGCGCGCGAAGTGCGGCGAGATGCGCTTCAGTGCGAGGATCTTCTCGAACCCGGCGATGCCGACGGTCTTGGCCCGGTAGATCTCGGCCATGCCGCCCTGAGCGATCTGCTCCAGGACGTGATACTTGCCCAGACGTCGGGGGAGTACGGTCACGCCAGTGTCCAGTATAAATACGGTTGTGTCCCTGGCGCGCGACTTCGAGCGGCTCGAACGGCTCCTGGGCTACGACTTTGTCCGCCCCGAGTTGCTCGAGCGTGCGCTCACCCACCGCTCTTACGCCAACGAGAATCGAGCCGGCGCCGGGGCGGACAACGAGAAGCTGGAGTTTCTGGGTGATGCGGTGCTCGATCTCGTCGTCGGGCACCTGCTCATGGAGCAGTATCCCACCCTCAGCGAGGGTGAGCTGTCTGTCACACGGGCTCAGGTGGTCAGTGAGGCCGGTCTGTCGGAGCTGGCCGCCGAGCTCGGTCTGGGCGAGTTCTTGCGCCTGGGCCGGGGCGAGGAGCGCACCGGCGGCCGCAACAAGCCGTCACTGCTGGCAGATGCCTTCGAGGCGGTGGTCGCGGCGGTCTACCTGGACGGCGGCTTCGAGGCGTCGCGCGGGCTGGTCGAGCGCCTGCTCCGCCGGCGCCTGAGCGCTGTCGACACCAGCGGCTTCTACGACTTCAAGACCCGGCTTCAAGAAAGCTCCCAGGCCAAGCTCAAGGCGACGCCCGAGTACCGCGTCGTCGGCGAGGCCGGCCCCGACCACGACAAGACCTTCGAGGTCGCGGTGCACATAAAGGAGCGCGAGTGGGCCCGCGCCCACGGCAAATCGAAGAAGGAAGCCGAGCAGCGCGCGGCCGCCATGGCCGCCTTCCTGCTCGACGGCGCCGACCTGGACGACGATCAGGCCACGTGACGGGCGGCCACGTCCGTCGCGGTTCGACGACGAGACGCCGCGGTCAGGTGGCCCAGCGGTGCTCTTCGGCGAGGCGACGCGCGGCGCCCGGCGTGCGGCGCCAGCGAGCCTCGCTCTCGATGCGGGCCTGGCGGACGTCGCGCCAGCGCTCGAGGTAGGCGTCGAGCACGCCCGCCTCGGCGGCGTAGCGGCGGAGCGCGTCGGGATTTGCGGCGCGCAGGGCGAGGGCGCCGTTGTAGCCGCCGAAACCCTGGGTCGGCACGAGCACGCCGCCGTCCTGGTCGCCCTGGACCGGGTCGCGCGACAGGCGGAAGTTCTCGGCCGGCTCGCCCAGCTCGTCGTCGAGCCGGCGCAGGGTGGGGATGCCGACCGACAGATCGCCGAGCAGGTAATGGATCGCCTCGCTGGCCCCCTTGAGGCCGGCCTCGCCCATCGAGTGGCCGTCGCCGAGCGCCTTGGGCGCGCCCAGGGTCATCTGCGGCAGCGCTCCGGTGTAGCCCTGCATCTCGGCGGCGGCGCGGCGGGCGCCGTGCGCGGCGGCCAGGTCGGTGCGCGAGTTGGTGCGGGTGCCGGTGGCGTGCGCGACGAGGTGGCCGAAGTCGGCCACGCCGTAGCCGTGGGCCTCGAAGGCCATGCGGTAGGCGACGATGCTGGAGTTCTCGCCGCCGAAGCCGACGCCGGCGAAGTGGCCCTTGCCGCCGGTCTCGCCGCTCTGGCCGAAGCCGACGACGAGCGAGGTGACGTCGAGGAAATTTTGCATCGCGAACTCGAGCGTGGTGACCATCACGCCGGAGCCGGCGTGGCCGACGATCGTGCCGTGAGCGTCGATGTCGAACGGGGCCAGACACTCGGACACGTGGCGGCGCTCGTCCGGCGCGCGCCCCTCGTTGAGCTGGTCCAGCTTCTCCTGGCTCATCATCGCGCCCAGGCCGAACGCCTCCAGGATGCGCGCGTCGGGCAGCAGCGCGGCGTCGGCCGCGCACCACATCAGCATGGTCGCCGGCATGTGGCCCGGGTAGTCCAGGAACATCGACGACGCCGCGTCGCACAGAGTCATCTGCGCGCTGGCGCACGCGCCGCTGCCGACAAGCGGCGACTGCGGAACCCGCCGCATGGGCGAGCTCTGGTGGCGCAGCTGCTGCAGAAGATCCGGGTTGCGCCGCACCTTGCTCAGGTTGAAGGGCGGGGAGAGCAGCGCGGACAGCAGCGCCGGCCCGTGCGAGCTCAGCGACGCGGCCAGGCGATAGGCCAGCTTGTCGTTGCGCTTGTCCGGCACCGTCTCGTAGCGGGGCTGCATGCCCAGGCTCATGGCGTCGTGGGCGTCGAAGCCGGGGAAGGCACAGGCCGCGGCCACGCGAAAGCGCTGCGGGTCGGTCAGGATCTGCGACAGCGGGGCGGGCAGGGAGGCCAGCGCGCCCAGGCCGCCGTACAGGAACAGCTGCGCCTGCAGGCTGGGCTGGAGCCTCGGGTCATCGTCGAACAGGCCGAACGAGTCGGCGAGCGAAGACCCGCGGATCTCGCCGAAGGTCAGCCCCGCCGCCCGGCGCAGCGCGCCCGCCTCCATGTCGTGCGGCAGCGGCGCGCCCACGTCCGGCACCACGTGCGACGCGATGCGCTCGCGCGGCATGCGCCGGATGCCCATCTGCGCGCGCAGGCGGTCGCCCCACTCCGCCTCGATCTGATCGATCGAGATCGCCTCGCCGGCGCGATCGCCGCCCGCGCGCACGAAATGGGGCTGCGCCGCCGTGCTGCGCTCGAGATCGACGTTGACCAGCTCGGCGTCGCGGGCCGCGAACCCGATGGCCGCGCTGTTGCGCGTCACCAGCGCGCGGTGGGTCTCGGTGCTCCCCACCGCGGACATCGTGCAGGGGGTACCGATGGTGCAAAGGACTCGATTCGCGGGGACTCGCATGGGTGTAAGCCAGCCGGAACCCTACTCCATGCGGCGCCGCCGCGTTGACCGACCGGAATCCCCAGTCTGGGCCTGAATCCGCCGATCTGGCGGCTTTCCGGACCGCCGCCGAGTTGCCGGACCATTGAACCGCCGGCCCGATCGCGGCGTCACGGCCTCTCCCGGCGCGCGCCGGCTCAGGTCTTCTGCGCGCTGGTGATGAGGCCGCCGACCAGCGCGGCGTCGATCGGTTGACCTGCGCCGAGGCCGCCGAGCTCCTGCTCGAGGCGATCGAGCCAGCGCTCGGCCAGGCGCGCGAGCAGGGCGGGCGGGACCGCGATGCGGTGGCTGACCGCCAGCGACTCGAGCGCCCGCACCGACTCGGCCTGCGCGTCGGCGCCCACGCCGCCGGCCAGGCGGCGGGCCGCGGCGGCAAGCTCGGCCGGCGACAGCGGCGCGGCGTCCAGCTCGCCGCCGGCGAGCAGGCGAGCCAGCGCGGTGCGCGCGTGGTCGTCCAGCTCGGGGCGCGGCTCCGGCACCATCGCCATGGCCAGGAGATCGACGCCGAGCGCGTCGGCCAGGGCGATGCGGGCGGCCAGCTCGGTCAGGTGCTCGGCGGCGCGGCGGAGATCCTGCAGCGAGCGGAACGGACGCACGCCGTCGGCGTCCGGATCGTCGAGCGCCTCCGTGTAGAGCGGCCGCGCGCGCAGGAGCGTCTCGAGCACCGCGCCGCTGGGATCGCCGGCGGTGATGGCGCGGGGCGCGAGCAGCCGTGCCATGCGTCCCAGGCGCAGGGTGAGCGTGTGGCCGAGCCGGTGCGCGCGGGTGAGCGACACGGTGGCCAGCGCGGCCGCGGCGCGCTCGAGCCGGCCCGCGCACAGGTGCTCGAGGCCGAGCGACACGGTGGCGGCCGCGTGCTGGCTGGCCAGCCGCACCGCCTCCTCCTCGCCGGGCTGCACGCGCGACGCGCTCAGCACGCGGTTGACCAGGTAGATGAGCGCCGCCTCGAGCCGCTCGGCCTCGGCCGCGTCGCTGACCTGCTCGAGCGCGCGCGCCAGGAACGTCCCCGACATCGGCTCGATGACCGGCGCCGGCAGCCCGACGCCGCCCCCCTCCGCGCCGGCCTGCCCGGATCGGCGGTCTCCTCGCCGATGCTGATGGTCTCCGGATCGATGGGCCGGAACACCTCGAGCGCCTCGTAGAAGTCGACGTAGCCCAGGTCGGACATGCGGCCGGCGCGCCAGCGGTAGCTCATCTCCTCCAGCTCCGAGGTCAGCTCGGAGCGCGCCGCCATCAGCGTGTGGCGCGCCAGCGTCATGTCGCCGCGGTAGAGGTCGTCGATGATGCGGTAGACCAGACGGATCTCGTCCTCGCGCTCGGCGGTGATGACGACGGTGAAGAACGTATCCGCCGTGGTGATCATCGGGCGCTCCTCGTCCTCGGGCGCCTCCTCCTCGAGCGCGTGGTCGTAGATGCGCGTGGTGCGGGCCAGGATCAGCGCGCGCAGCTCCGGGTCGAGCCGCTCCCACACCTCGGCCAGCTTCTCGAAGCCGGCCTCGACCACCGCCTGCAGCCAGGGCACCGCCGCGTCGAATTGCAGCCGGTCGCGGTCCCAGATGTCCATGTCCAGGCAGCCGCGCAGCTGAGCCGGCGTGGCCAGCACGACGAGGTCTCCCGCCTCGCCGAGCCCGACCTCCTTGACCAGGAAGTAGAGCTCCGGCAGCGACAGCGCGGCCACCGCCGCGGCCGGATCGGCGGCGTCGAGCAGCGCCTCCATGCGGCGCTCGCCGCGGGGGCGCGCCAGGCTGGCCCGGAACCGGGACAGCGGGATGATGTCGTCGCGCCCGCCCTCGCGCTCGTCCTTCTTTGTCACCCGCAGGCGGTTAGCACAAACTCATCCGCCCGTCACTGCGAGGACGATACTCACTGTCACCGCGGCGACCAGGACGAAGATCGCTCCGATGACGAAGTAGCGCCCGGCGCGGTCCGACCCCTCGCTGTGCTGCATGGGCTGGCCCGGCCACATCCCGGGCGGAGGACCGAACGGATCCGCGTACGCGTCGCCGAACGCGTCGGGCGGCATCGGTGGCGGGCCGAACGCATCGACCGGGCGGGCCGGGCATCCCACCCTGCATCGGACCGGGCGGACCGAGCTCGCCCTGCATCGGGCCGGGCGGACCGAGCTCGCCCTGCATCGGGTACGGCGGCGGTCCGAAGCCCGCCCCAGGCTGCGCGTGGGGCGGCGGTCCGTGCGGCGGCAGCGGCAGCTGCGGCGGCAGCTGCGGCGCCATCATCTCCTGGGCCGGGCCGATCGTGCGCGCATCCGGCGCCGCGGTCATCGACTGCGCCATGCCCTGCGGCATCGGCGACGACGGCATCGACGGCGGGCCGGGCGGCGCGAAGCGATCGCGGTCGATGATGGCGACCTCGTCGTCGGCGTCGCCCGCAACAGGTCGCGGCCGCGTGGGCGTCTGCGGCTCGAACCAGGCCGCCGACGGCGACAGCGGACCCGCCCCGCCGCCGGCCGGCAGCTCGTCGCGCGCGCTGGTGGTCTCCTCCTCGTCGTGCGCGTCCTGGCGCGGCGATCGCGCGCCCAGCCCGCCGGGGCGCACCTCGAGCTCGCCGCGCACCGCACGCGACTCGCGCCTGGCCCGCTCGAGCAGCTTGCCCTCGTCGCCGCGCAGGAACACGGCGCGCTCCGGCTCACTCTGGGCCGCCTCGGCCAGGTCGCGCAGCGCGGGCACGCGCCCGGCCTCGCCGGCGCCCAGCCCGCCCAGCAGCGACTCGTCGGCCTCGGCGGCCACGGTGTCCGCGTCCTCGACGCCGACACCGACGCGCAGCCGCGACTGGAGGTCCGAGTCGACGATCGTCATGTTGTCGACGTCCTCGTCGCCGTACAGGGAGCGATCGGACAGGTCGGGGCCGGCAGCACCCGGCTGCGGAGGCGGCAGCGGTCGCGACAGATCCGCCTCCGGCAGGTCGGCCGCCGAACGCGCGGCGTCCAGATCGGGCCCGCTCGGCTCGCCGAACGTCCCGCGCATCCAGGCCGACAGCTGATCGCGCGTGTGGTACTGGCCGCTGGCGCGCACGAACTCCCACAGATCGTCGCGCATCACGATCGCCGCCTGGTAGCGATCGTCAACGTGGCGGGCCAGCGCCCTGAGCACGATGCGATCGAGATCCGGCGGCACCTCGCGCGTTGAGCCGGCTGGGCGGCTCGATCTCCGCCGAGCGGGCCCGCTGCAGCGTCTCGAACTCGCTGCCGCGCTTGAACAGCGGCACGCCGGTCAGCAGCTCGTGCAGGAGGATGCCGCAGGCGAACACATCGGAGCGGCGGTCAACCGGCAGCCCGCGGATCTGCTCCGGCGACATGTACGCGAACTTGCCCTTGACCAGACCGGCCAGGGTCCGGGTGGCGCGCCCCTCCGCCTTCACGATGCCGAAGTCGATCAGCTTGACCTCGCCCTCGTGCGAGACGATGACGTTCTGCGGGCTGATGTCGCGGTGGACCAGGTTGAGCGGCTGGCCGGAGGCGTCGCGCTTGTTGTGCGCGTAGTCGAGCGCCTCGCAGATCTTGAGGATGATGTGGCAAGACTGGGCCACGCCGAGACGCCCGTGCGCGTCCTCGAGGTGATGCAGGATCGCGCGCAGGTCGCGGCCCGGCACGTACTCCTGGACGATGAAGTAGCGCCCCTCGACGTGGCCGAGGTCGAAGATCTGGGCGATGTTCGCGTGGCTGAGCTGGCCGGCGATCTTCGCCTCGTCGATCAACATCGTGATGAAGTCGGCGTCGTCGGCGACCTGGGGCAGGAGCAGCTTGATCGCGACGATGCGCTCGAACCCGGCCGTGCCCTGGGTCCTCGCGCGAAACACCTCCGCCATACCGCCGTGGCTGATGCGCTCGAGCAGCGTGTACTTGCCGAACGCGATCGGCTGCGGCGGTACGTTCTGGATCTCCCCGGGCAAGCGGGTCGTCCTCCCAGGCCTGGGCCGGCAGTCATGGTAGCAGAAGCGCATCCCGCCTGCTTCGCGGGCGGGCCGCTGTAGGGTAGATTTGCGCTCATGCCCGACTACACCAAGCTACGCGAGCTGGTCAGCCATCGGGTCGCCTTCGAGTACGACACCGGGGCGCGAATCGTCGGCTATCTGGCTCAGTGTCGTCCCGGCACCGGTCCCGTGCAGCTGGTCAAGCTGGCGCGGGCCGAGTTGCACGATGCAGACGGAAATGTCCTCGAGACCCACGATTCGCTGTCGCTGTGTCCGAACGTGATGACCGGCATTCGACTGGAAGAAGGGCCTTCCGGGCGCGACGTCTAGCGACCCGCGCGCTGGCTGGACCGGGCTGCGGGCAGGGTCTGCCGTGACTCCCGAGCTACTCCTGTTCCGGCACATCGTCGAGGACGCAGAGGAGGTCGATCTCGTCGTCGCGGCGCTGGTCGCGATCGAGTTCGAATATCCCGACCTCGACGTGGCTCGCTACGTCAACCAGGTCGATCGCTTCGCCGATCTGGCCAGCGGTCTGGTGCACGACGAGGCGCCGGGCGGCCCGATCCGCGCGCTCGACGCCGCCTTCTTCGAGCACCTCGGGTTTCGAGGCAACCAGGACGACTACCACGATCCGCGCAACAGCTTCCTCAACGAGGTGATCGACAGGCGCACCGGGATCCCGATCACGCTGTCGCTCCTGTACATCGAGCTGGGCCAGCGGATGGGCCTCGATCTGACCGGCCTGTCGTTCCCGGGTCACTTCCTGGTGCGCTACCAGGAGGGCGAGAAGCTGCTGTTCATCGATCCGTTCCACCGGGGAACGCGGCTCGACCGCGACGCGCTGCAGTCGCGCCTGCGCCGGGTCGTCGGTCCGAACGCGCAGCTGGCCGAGCAGCACCTGGCGCCGGCGTCGCGGCGCGACATCCTTCTGCGCATGCTCACCAACCTGGCCGCCATCTACCGGCGCGCGGGCGACGTGTACCGGAGCATCGCGGTGCTCGAGCGCATGAACGTGCTCGCTCCGGACGACGCGCGGGTGGAGGGAGAGCTGCGCCAGCTGCGCCGGCGCGCCGACGGGATGAACTGATCGGTCCGTATGGAAGGAGAGAGGCCCCAGCGCCCGATCATCGAGTGGAGCCAGGTCGCAGTGGCGGGGGCGGGGCTGATCCTCGTCGTGTTCGCGATTGTCGGGCTGACGACCGGCGATGGTGATGGCGAGGTGTCGCGCGGGAGGGCGGTCGAGGTGGTTGCGGGAGAGGAGCAGCCACCGCCGCGCGAGGTGCGGGATGGGAAGGGGCCGCACGAGCTCGGGGGGACGGTGACGGATGGGAGTGGGAAGGCGGTGGGAGGGGCGTGGGTGACGGCGGAGCTGGAGCTGGGGCCGGGGACGAAAGGGAAGGCGCCTCCTGGGCAATGGCGGGGGAAGGGGACGGCGACCGGGACGGGATCGGACTCGGTGATCGGTCGCTCTGATGCGGGGGGGCGGTTCGTATTGAGGGGGGTCGCGGCGGGGCGGCATCGGTTGCGGGTGGAAGGGGATGGGCTGCTCACGGCCGAGGTGCGGTTCGTCGATGTGCCGGGGCAGGCGGTGCGCATCCTGGTGGCGCGGAGGGCGGAGGTGCGGGGCAACGTCGTCCAGGCGGGGAAGCCGGTGGCCGGTGCGGCCGTGCGGCTGTTGCCGCTGGGAGGCGGGGCGGCGCTCGCTGTCGTGAGCGACGACGGCGGTGCGTTCGCGTTCGGCGATCTGGCCGAGGGGCGCTATCGCGTGTGGGCGGCGGCGGGGGATCGCGCGTCGCGGGCGCAGTCGGTCGATCGGCTCGGGGCCGGGCCGTTCGAGCCGCTGCGCCTCGACCTCGAGCCCGCCGCGATCGTGGCGGGGCAGGTTGTCGACGGCTCGACCGGGCGCGGTGTGGCCGCGCATGTAACGCTGGTCGCCGACGATCCGGACGAGCCGCCGCGCTCTGCCACCAGCACGGCGGCGGGCGGGTTTCGCATCGAGGGAGTGCCGCTGGGGCGCTGGACCGCCGACGCGTTCGCGCCCGGCTATGTCAGCGCGGACTCGGTTCGCTTCCAGACCGGCGGCGGCTACGCTCCGTCGGTGGCGCTGCGGCGCGGCGGTGTGCTGGCCGGCCGCGTTGTCGACGGCAGCGGTGCGCCGGTGGTGGGCGCCATCGTCCTGGGCCGCTCGGACGGCAGGCGGCGCCGATGTGAGCGAGGAGATCGTCGCTCGCCGCCTCGGAGCCACCGGAGGATGGGGCGCCGGGCTGGCGCCGTCCAGCACCGCCGGCCTGGTCACCGCCACCGGGCAGCGCTTCTTGCCACGCGGCGAGCTCGGCGTGCTGGTCGGCCCGGTGCCGTTCCCGCCGCCGCCCGGCGCGATCTCCAGCGCGGTGCGCATCGCCTCGCCGCTGCGCGGGGCCGCCCCACGAGTTCCCCCAAGCGTGCAGCCGAACGGTCTGCCCGCGGGGCCCCCGCAGGGGCCCGCGGACGCGCCCACCGTGCCTGTCGATCCCGCGCTCGAGCCGCGCTTCACCACCGACAGCGAGGGGCGCTACCGCCTGACCGGCCTGGCGCCCGGCCGCTACCGGGTCCTGGCCAGCCACCGCGACTTCGCCGACGCAGCCAGCGAGCCGCGCGACGTCGACCTCGGCACCGCGCTCGGCGACGTCGACGTGACGATGCACGGCGGCCTGACCCTGCACGGCTTCGTCACCGACGAGGACGGCGAGGCGATCGCAGGCGCCATGGTCGCGGCGCGCGGCGAGCGCGGGATCGATCCGCGCCGCACCGTCACCGGCGCCGACGGCAGCTACCGCCTCGGCCCGCTCAGCGCCGACGCCGACGTCGAGGTCAGCGCGCCGGGACTCGGCAGCGCGATGCGCCACATCGAGATCGATCCCGGCTCGCGGGCTCCATCGACCCGCGAGGAGAGCTTCACCCTGGTCCAGGCAGACGACGAGATCCGCGGCCGCGTCACCGACGCCGGAGGGCTCGCCATCGCCGGAGCCACCGTGCGCGTCGTGTCCGGCGCCTCCGCAGCGCGCGCCGTCACCGACGCTGGCGGCCGCTTCCTGCTCGCCGGCGTGCCCTCCGGCCGCCATCGCGTGCGCGTCGAGCATCCCGACTATCCGCCCGCCGAGCAGGAGGTCGCCACCGGGGCCGAACGCGAGCTACGCCTCGACGCCGGCGGCGCCATGGAGATCGAGGTGCGCGATCGCGCGGGCGCGGCGGTGGCCGGCGCGAAGCTCGTCGCCGTCGGCCCCGACGGCGGCACCCACCGAGCCACGGCCGATCGCAGGGGCGCGGCCCGGCTCGGACCGCTGGCACCCGGCACCTGGGCCGTGCAGGCGAGCGCGCGCGGCTTCGCCGACGGAGAGATCGAGGTTCAGATCGCCTCCGGATCGCGGCCCGGGCAGATCCCGGCCACGTCGGTGCGAATCGACCTCGGGCGCGGCGCCACCCTGGCCGGCGTGGTGCGCGACAATGACGGCGAGCGAGTCTCCGGCGCCACCGTGGCCGTCGGAAACAGCCGCACGAGCACCGACGCGGACGGACGCTTCCGCCTCACCCAGGTCATGACCGGGCCTGTCGTCGTCGAGGCCGACAAGGGCGACGCGCACGGCGAGCTCGAGCTCGACCTTGCGCCGGGCGACGAGCTGGTCACGCTCGAGCTGCGCGTGCAGTAGACGCGTGGCGGCGGTGCCGCCGCGACCGAGCCGGCGGCGGTCGAGCCATCGGACTGGAGCCAGTTTTTCGCACCGCGTCGACGGACCGCGCAGGCCGCAAAGACGCAAACCGTTCGCGATACGCCCGCGATCGCGCGTGCTACTGTCGCCGCGCATTCAACCCAAGGGGGAGCGGCATGAGAGTCGCGCAAACTCGCGCTGTGCGTGAGCTGGTTGTGGCCTTTGTGCTTTTGGTCTTGGCGGCCGGGCCGGCCGCCGCCCAGGAGTCGGTGACAGTCACCGGAACCGTTACATCCGCAGACGGGACGCCGCAGGCCGGCGCCACGGTCGCCGTTAACGCCGTCGGCGCGGCGGCGCTGACCGACGAGGCGGGGCGCTATTCGCTGGCGCTGCCGCCCGGCAGCCACGCGCTGCGCGTGCAAGCCGTCGGGCAGGCCGACGTGCAGCGGACCGTGGTGGTCGCCCAGGGCAGCGCGCCGCTGAGCCTCGACGTGCAGATGACGCGCGATCCGCGCCTGAGCGAGGTCATCGTCGTCGTCGGATCGCGAACGCCGCGCACCCAGCTCGAGACGTCGGTGCCGGTCGACGTCATCACCGACGAGGCGATCCGGGAATCGAGCCAGAGCGAGACCGCCCAGCTGCTCAACGTGGTCGCGCCCTCGTTCAACTCGTCGCACCTCAGCGTGGCCGACGGCAGCGACCACATCGATCCGGCCGGCCTGCGCGGCCTGGGGCCCGAGCACGTGCTGGTCCTGCTCAACGGCAAGCGCCGGCAGCAGAGCGCCCTCATCAACTTCTACGGCGGCGGAACGGTCGGCGTGGACTACAACGCGATCCCGACCGGCGCGATCTCGCGCATCGAGGTCCTGCGCGACGGCGCCGCCTCGCAGTACGGCTCCGACGCGATCGCCGGCGTCATCAACGTCGTGCTCAAGGACGACGTGGACACCGCGACCGTCTACACAATGAGCGGCATCACCGCATCGGGCGACGGCGAGCAGTTCAAGGCCGGCGCCAACGGCGGCCTCAAGCTCGGCTCGCGCGGATTCGTGAACGTGACCGGCGAGTTCCTGGCCCGCGGGAGCACCAACCGCACCGGGCAGTGGACCGGCCCGATCTTCTCGCCGGACGAGACCCTCGAGGAGGGCAACGCGCTGCTCGCCGACATGGGGCTCAGCCGCGATGATTTCCGCATGTCGGTCGGTCAGGCTCGAGCCATCGTCGGCTCCGGGTTCGTCAACGCCGCCTATCCACTGAACCCGATCTTCGAGCTCTACGCCCACGGCGGCTACACCTACCGCAAGGGCAAGGCAACCGGCTTCTATCGATTCCCGTACGAGGAGGATCGGGTGGACACCGATCGCTATGAGACGGGTTCCTGCCGGAGATCAACCCGACCACCGCCTCGTGGACCGGCACCGTCGGGACCCGCGCCCGGGCGGGCGGGTGGGAGGGCGACCTCAGCGCGACCTATGGCGGCGACTCGTTCCACTTCTTCGTCGACCACAGCCTCAACGCTTCGCTCGAGAACAGCCCCACCGACTTCGACGCCGGGAAGCTGGCGTTCGCCCAGGCCACGGCCAACCTGGATGTGGTGCGGCGCTTCGAGCCGAGGTCCGATTTCCTCGAGTGCGTTCTCCCTGGTCGGCGGCGGCGAAGTGCGCAACGAGAACTACAGCATCACGGCGGGCGATCAGGCATCGTACGAGACCGGGACGGTGACGTACGATCCGACCCCACCGACGGCATCGACGAGCAGGTGCCCAAGGCGTCCGGCTCGCAGGTCTTCCCCGGCTTCCAGCCGTCCAACGAATCGGATGAGAGCCGCCGAGCGAGGCGCTGTATCTGGGCCTCGAGAGCAAGCTCGTCGAGCGCGTGAACCTCGACGTGGGCGGTCGCTTCGAGCACTACAGCGACTTCGGCAACACCGTGATCGGCAAGGTGGCCGGGCGAGTCGCCGCGATCAAGACCGACGAGAACGAGGTGGCGCTGCGCGGCTCGGCGTCGACCGGCTTCCGCGCGCCCGCGCTGCAGCAGATCTGGTACAGCACGATCGCCACCAACTTCGTCAACGATCCGGTGACCGGCATGCTCGAACCGTCGGAGATCCAGGTGACCCCCAACCGGAGCGAGGTCACCGAGGCGTTCGGCATCCCGCAGCTGAAGGAGGAGACGTCGCTCAACGTGAGCGCCGGCTTCACCGCGCGCCTGTTCGAGAACCTCTCGTTCAGCGCCGACTACTACCGCATCCAGCATCGAGGACCGCGTGGTGCTCTCCGGCCTCTTCGCGGAGGACGACGCGGACATCGGAACCACGGTGTCGTCCATCCTCGAGGCGTTCCCGGGCGTGGACGGGGCGCAGTTCTTCGTCAACGCGGTGGACACCACCACCAACGGCCTGGATGTGGTGGTCGACTACACGTACCGACTGCCCAAGGGGCAGGTCTCGGCCACCGCATCGGCCAACTTCACTCGCACCAACGTCGATGACGTGAAGGTGCCCGAAAGCGTGCAGGACAGATTCGACGAGAGCGGAGACGGGTCCGGCTCCGAGAGGGTGAGGGAGATCTTCCTCGGCCGCGACGGCAGGAACCGACTCCAGGATCAGCTGCCGCGGCGAAAGGGCTCGCTCGGGCTGACCACGCGGTACCTGGACCTGACCGGAGGCGTGCGCGCCAACTACTTCGGTCCCACGCGGTACGGCAGCACCGACCCCGCGCTCGACGAGAACTACGGGTCCGAGGTGACCTTCGACGTCGATCTCGGCTACCGGATCGGCGACCTGCGCTTCGGAATCGGCGGCAACAACGTCTTCGACAACTTCCCCGACGAGAACAAGCAGGAAGACAACCGCTACTTCAACACGTTCCTCTACGGGTCTCCGGCCGGCGGCCTGGTCACCCCGTTCGGCATCGAGGGAGCGTTCTACTACGTGAAGGTGGACTACACGCTCTGACCGCTCGCGCGGTCGCGACGCTCGCCGAGACGCTCATCCGCCGCCGGGACGCCGGCGGCGGGCGCGGCGGTGATCCAGGATCAGCGTCGGCGCGCTGTGCAGCGCCTCGTCCACGTCGACCGGGTCGGGCGGGCCGTGGCCCACCATCGGATCGAGGATGCGGCGCGCGACCCGATCCTCGTCGAGGATCAAGGTTGAACGCGTCGTGCAGGTCGAGGTCCGAGGCCTGGCTGTCCGCCGGCGGCTCCGGGTGGGCGGTCGGCGGCCGCTGCGGCGGCGGGGCAGGGCGCGGCGGCTGCGACGGAGCCTGCAGCGGCGGAGGCGCCGGCAGCGGGCGCGGCACCGGCGCTGCCCGCGGCGCAGGGGCCGACCGCGGCGGCACGACAACCGGGCGGGCCGGCTCGAGGCTCCGGAACTCGTCCGCCTCCGCCGACTTGACGCCCGTGTCAACGCCGGTGTCCACGCCTGTGTCGACGCCGGTCTCGACCTCGCTGCCCATCCCGCTGCCGACGCCGCTGACGCCGGTCGGCGGCTGGCCGATGTGGCCCATGGCGGCCAGATCGAGCGGCGGCGTGCCGGGGCGCGACGTGCCGGTCTCGCCGGGCGGACGCGGGCTGAAGCGCGAGAAGTCGGCCTGCGGACCGAGCACCCCGGCGATCAGGTTCTCGCCGACGTCGTCGTCGACCTGGTCCGAGAGCACGAACTCCTCCAGCATTCGCAGCTCGCGCTCGATCTCCTGGGCGAACTGCTTGCGCACGTAGCGGCCCAGGTGGCTGCGCGTGTACTCCGGCATGAACGAGCGCAGAAAGCCGCGCAGCGCGTGCGACGCCTCGAGGCCGGTCTGGAAGCGATGGGCGCGCGAGCGGGCCAGGCACTTGTCGCAGATCGCCTCCAGCTCGCGCGGCACGCCGGGCACGATCTCCGACACCGGCCGGTACTTGGCGTCGCGCACCTTGATGAGCAGATCCATCTCGTTGGTGGCGGTGAAGGGCGGGACCCGCGTGAGCATCTCGTACAGGCACGAGCCGAGCGAGAAGATGTCCGACCGGTGGTCGAGCTTGCGCCCCAGCGCCTGCTCGGGGCTCATGTACTTCACCTTGCCCTTGATGACGCCGGTCTTGGTGTTGACCTTCGACAGCGTCGCCTTGGCGATGCCGAAGTCGCACAGCTTCACCTCGCCGGCGTAGGCGCAGATCACGTTCGACGGCGACACGTCGCGGTGAACGATGCGCAGCGGGCGTCCGCGCGGGTCGACGGCGACGTGAGCCGAGTGCAGCCCGGTCGCGATCTCCGATGCGATGTAGGCCGCGTGCTGAGGCGGGATCGGCTTGCGCCGCTGGCGGCAGCGCTCGAGGATCGTGCGCAGATCCTTGCCGTCGACGTACTCCATGGCGATGAAGTACTCGCCGTGGGCGCGCGCGAACTCGTAGACCCGGGCGATGTTGGCGTGGCGCAGAAGGCCCGCGATCTTGGCCTCGTCCACCAGCATCTGGATGAAGTCGTCATCCTCGGCCAGGTGGGCGAGGACGCGCTTCACCGCGACGAGGTGAGCATGTCCGGTGGCGTCGAAGGTCTTTGCCCGGTAGATCTCTGCCATGCCGCCGAAGGCGATGCGGTCGAGCAGGTGGTACCGGCCGAGCTGCTGTGCCCTGCGCACGTGCGTCCACTATACTAAGGTGCTTTCCTGCCGGATTGCGGAGGTTCGAGACATGAATTCCATGCGTTGCGTGCTGTCGGTCGCTGTCGTCTCCTCGCTCCTCTTCGCCGCTGCCTGCAAGAAGGACGAGGCGCGGGCGGGGACTCCGCCGCTGGCCCCGGAGACCCCCACGACCGGCGAGCCGGCCGAGGGCGCCGCCGCGACCCCGACTCAGAACGGCTCCGAGCAGGCCCCCCGGCCGACGACCGCCAGGTGGTCGCGCTCGGCTCGGGCGGCAAGGCCAAGGTCGTGGCGGTCGGCAGCAAGACGATCGCCGACACGCCCACCTACAAGCTCATGCTGGCCGCGCCGCCCAAGGTCAGCAAGGGCGCCGAGGCGACCGTCACCCTGGAGGTCCTCCCCAAGGAGGGCTGGAAGCTCAACAAGGAGTTCCCGACCAAGCTGACGATCGTGCCGCCCGCGGGAGTGAAGGTGAAGAAGGCGGAGCAGACCGTGGCCGACGCGGTCGCGTTCGCCGAGAAGTCCGGCAAGTGGTCGGTCGAGTTCCAGGCCGACTCGTCCGGCGGCAAGGACTTCACCGGCACGATCAAGTTCGCCGTGTGCACGGAGACGTCGTGCGACCCGAAGAAGGAGCAGCTGGCCTGGAAGGTGGCGGTGGCCGACTAGCCGCCGCGCCCGACCAGCCCGGGCCGTAGTACGCTGCAAGCATGGGTATCCGGGACGAGCTGCTGCGGCTGGGCGAGGAGATCCGGGACGACTTCGTCCAGAACCGGCGGGTGATGTCGTTCGCCGAGTATCTGGAGCTGGCCGCGGTCGCGGCCGCACCAGCAGCTGCGCTCGGCCCCGCAGTACATCCGCGACTGCTTCGACTTCTACGGGGTCGAGATGCTGCAGTTCGCGTGGGGGCAGGTCCGCCGCTTCAAGCTGTTCGACTGCGAGTGGGCCGGCGGCCGCGATCGCCTGGTCGGCCAGGAGGACGTCCAGAACCGCATCTACCGCGCGCTCACCAACTTCGTGAACGAGGGCGTGTCGAACAAGCTGGTGCTCCTGCACGGGCCCAACGGCTCGGCCAAGTCGACCCTGGTCCGCTGCATCGGGCGCGCGCTGCAGAACTACTCCACCCGCGACGAGGGCGCGCTCTACCGCATCAACTGGATCTTCCCGGGCCAGAAGATCTCGCGCAGCGGCATCGGCTTCTCCGGCTCCAAGTTCGACGAGCACGCCAGCGGCGACAGCTTCGCCTACCTGCCGGACGAGCTCATCGACGCCAAGCTCACCGACGAGCTGCGCGACCACCCGCTGTTCCTGATCCCGCCCGACCGCCGCGCCGAGACCATGGCCCGCATGCTGGCCGAGATGGACAACGGCGACGGCGCCAACGGGGAGCCGGTGAGCGGCGACGGCAACGGCGAGGCGGCGGAGGCCGCGTCGAAGTCCGCCGCCGAGAAGCGCGCCAACTTCGTCCTGTCCGACTACCTGCGCCACGGCCGGCTCTCGCACAAGAACCGCGCCATCTACGAGGCGCTGCTGGCCAGCTACCAGGGCGACTACTTCAAGGTCCTGCGCCACGTCCAGGTGGAGCGCTTCTTCGTCGGCCACCGCTACCGCGAGGGCTACGCCACCGTCGAGCCGCAGCTCTCGGTCGACGCGTCGGAGCGCCAGGTCAGCGCCGATCGCTCGGTGGCCGCGCTGCCGGCGGCGCTGCAGTCGATCGCGCTCTACGAGTACGGCGGCGAGCTGGTCAACGCCAACCGCGGCCTGGTCGAGTACCAGGACCTGCTCAAGCGGCCGCTCGAGGCGTACAAGTATCTGCTGACCACGGTCGAGCGCTCGAGCGTCAGCCTGCAGACCGCCACCTTGTTCCTCGACCTCGTCTTCATCGGCAGCTCCAACGAGATCCACCTGCAGGCGTTCAAGGAGATCCCGGAGTTCCAGTCGTTCCGCGGGCGCCTCGAGCTGGTCCGGGTGCCGTACCTGCTCGACTTCAAGCAGGAGGAGAAGATCTACGGCGAGAAGCTGCGCGAGGCGGCGCACTCGCGCCACGTCGCGCCGCACAGCTCCTACGTGGCCGCGCTGTGGGCGGTGCTCACCCGCATGCGCAAGCCGATGGCCGACAAGTTCCCGAAGAAGATCGCCGATCTGGTCGCCCGCCTGACCCCGCTCGAGAAGGCCGAGCTGTACGCGCTGGGCAAGGCGCCGGACGCGCTCACCACCGCGCAGTCGCGCGAGCTCATCTCCAACCTGCGCGCCATCCTGCGCGAGTCGGACTCCTATCCCAACTACGAGGGTCGCACCGGGGCCTCGCCGCGCGAGCTGCAGGTGGTCATCTTCAACGCCGCCAACTCGCCCAACTACTCCTACGTCTCGCCGCTGGCGGTGCTCGAGGAGATCGAGGAGCTGTGCAAGCAGACCTCGGTCTACGAGTTCCTCAAGCAGGAGCCGCTGCCGGGCGGCTTCCACGACCACAAGAAGTTCATCGACCTCTGCCGCGAGCGGCTCATCGATCGGGTCGACGACGAGGTGCGCTCGTCGATGGGCCTGGTCGAGGAGATCGAGTACCAGCGCCTGTTCCAGCGCTACGTCAACCACGTCACCCACTGGATCCGCCACGAGAAGGTGCGCAACCCGAGCACCGGCCGGATGGAGAACCCGGACGAGGCGATGATGCGCGAGATGGAGAAGACGCTGGAGGTGAGCGGCCGGGCCGACGACTTCCGCGCCGACCTCATCGCCAAGGTGGGCGCCTGGTCGCTCGACAACCTCAACCAGAAGCCGGACTACGGGCTCATCTTCCCCGACTACTTCAAGCGCATCCGCGAGGCCTACTTCGAGGAGCGCAAGAAGACGGTGCACGCGGCGGTCTCCGAGCTCCTGCGCCTGGTCACCGGCAACGAGAACGTGCTGAACGCCGACGCGCGCAAGCGGGCCCGCACCACGCTCGACAACCTGATGGAGCGCTTCCAGTACACCGATGCGAGCGCGCGCGACGCGGTGACCCTGCTGGCCCGCAACCGCTACCCGGGCTGAGCGGCGGTGCGTGCGTCGATGCGCCCGGCGGCGGCGAAGGCTCGCACGAGCGCGTCGGCCAGCCGGCGGGCGTAGGCGCCGTCCGGATCGAGATCCGGGTCGAAGACGGTGAGCTCGAGGCCGACGGCGCGCGGGCTGGCCAGAAAGACCGCCAGTGCAGCGGACAGCTCGTCGAAGGTCAGGCCCACCGGGTTGGGTGAGTCCACCGCCGGCATCAGGGTCCGGTCGAGCACGTCGGCGTCGAGGTGGATCCAGAAGCCGTCGAGCGGCTGGCGGTCCAGCGCGGCCAGCGCCTGCTCGGCCGCTGCGCGCGCGCCGCGCTCGCGCACCATCTCGATCGGGTAGCGCCGGATCGCCGTGCGCTCGATGACCGAGACGTCGGCGTACTTCTGGTCCTCTGGATCGCGGTACATGGCGAACAGCGCCACGTCCTCCTCGCGCACGTAGGGCCGCATCCCGGACAGGTCGGTGAGCGCTGCCGGGCCGTGGCCGGTGACCAGCGCCAGGTCGGTCCCGGCGGCGGCGATGATGCCGCGGTACTTGTCCGGGTGCAGCGTCGGCGAGAAGTCGTCGTGTCCGTCGATGAAGACCAGGCCGTAACGCCCGCGCACGCGGAGCGCGAGCGTGTTGCCCAGCAGCACGCTGCAGTCGCCGCCGAGCACGACGAGGAAGTCGCCGGCCGCGACCAGCGCGCCGGTCCGCTCCGCCAGCGCCGCCGAATACGCGGCCAGCGATCGGCCGTTGCGGTAGCCGACCTCGAGATCCGGCTCCGGCGAGTAGGCCGGCGCGGGCACCACGCCGGCGTCGCGTGCGGCCAGGCGGTCGACAAGGCCGGTGGCGCGCAGCGCCGCGGGCAGGCGGTAGACGCCGGGCAGCGCGCCCGGACGCGGCGGCCGCAGGCCGAGGTTGGACGGAGCATCGAGGACGACGAGCTGATTTCGCACGGCAGGTCTCCGGTTCGAGGTGGGCGCGGGCGGGTCGGCCGCGTCGCGCGCGCAGCCGGCCAGGACGGCCAGCAGCGCGCAGGAGGGGAGGAGGCGAGCGAGCAGTCGCTCGAGGTGACGGGTGGGCACGCGCGCATCATGGGCGGCGGCGGCGCGGCCGGCTTACACGTTCGTGCTCGGGCTCGCCGGTCCGGGCTAGCATGCGGAGCGTGCCTCGCTATCAGGTGACCACGCTCGGCCACACGCCCGACCTGGTGGTGCGCCACTGGATCTGCGACGGACGCGACGCCGCCCGGGTCGAGCCCGAGCGCATGACCGGCGACCGGGTGATGCTGCCGGTGCAGGGCCGCTTCGCCTTCCGCGCGCCCGGCGCCCGCGCGGTGGCCAGCCCGTGCGAGGGGCTGTTCATCCGCGACCACTCCACCTTCGAGATCACCCATCCGCACGGGCAGGGGGACGTGTGCGTGTCGCTGGCCGGGCCGCTGGCCGCGCCCATCGTCGACGCCGGCCCGCTGCGCCGGCCGATCTCGCTGGGCGCGCAGATGGTGCTGGCCGGCCTCGGGCGGCAGGCGCCGCTGGCCCAGGCCGAGTCGCTGGTCCTCGCGCTCGCGCCCCGCCCGGAGCGCACCACGCGCGCCGCGGACCGCGCGCTGGCCGATCTCCTGTCCCACGAGATCGCGCTGCGCTTCGACGAGACGCTCGCGCTCGTCGATCTCGCCGCTCGCGCCGGCGTGTCCGTGTTCCACGCCTGCCGCGCGTTTCGCCGCGCCACCGGCGGCAGCCTGCACCGCTTCCAGCGCGAGCTGCGCCTTCGCCACGCGCTGGCCCTGGTGCTCGACACCGACCGGCCGCTGGGCGAGATCGCGTACGCGGTCGGCTTCGCCAATCAGGGACACTTCGGCAACCAGTTCCGAGACCGCTTCGGCGTGCCGCCCGGCGTCGCGCGCCGCGCGCCGCGCCGCATCAGCCGCCGCGAGTGGCCGGAATGAGATCCGGCGCGGACTCCTACACCTGACCACGGGCGTCACCCTCGCCCGCGCGCGGTGAAATGCATGCCGCACGCTCTGCTTGCCGCTGCGCCGCGAGGCCCAGTAGACTGGGTCGGTGAGCGCCCGGACGCTTCGTGCTCAGGCTGCCCTGGCGCTGCTCCTCCTGCTCGGGGTCGGTGACGCTCGCGCGGACCAGGACCCCCGGTTCCGCAAGGGCCCGTATCTGCAGAACGTGACCGGCGCCTCGGTCACGATCCTGTGGGAGGCCGACCGGCGCGTGCCGGCCGTCCTCGAGGTCTCGGGTCCGGCCAGGCGGTCGATCAAGGTCCCGGCCGACGAGGTGCAGGAGGTGGTGGTCGACGGCCTCGAGCCGGGCCACCGCTACCAGTACACAGTGACCATGGGCGGCACGCGCAGCCGCGGAGAGTTCGCCACCGCGCCGGTGCCGGGCGCGCCGTTCTCCTTCATCGTCTTCGGCGACAGCCGCGACAGCACCGGCGGTCACCAGCGCGTCGTCGACCGCATCCGCGACGAGGTGCCGGACTTCCTGCTCGGCACCGGCGACATGGTCTACGAGGGCCAGAACGACCAGGACTGGCAGGACTTCTTCGACACCGAGCGCGAGCTCCTGCGCGAGAACGTGCTGTATCCGTCGCTCGGCAACCACGACCGCCAGGGCCGCGGCCGCACCGCCGACAACTTCCGCAAGTTCTTCGCCCTGCCGGAGAACTCGCCGGACCCGGAGCGCTACTACGCGTTCACCTACGCCAGCGGGCGCTTCCTCATCCTGGACTCCAACGCCCACAGCTTCGCCCTGACCGACCAGACCGAGTGGATCGAGCAGCAGCTGCAGGCGGCGCGGCTGGACCCGAACATCCGCCACATCTTCGTCACCATGCACCACCCGCCGTACTCGGTGTCGCTGCACGGCGGGCAGGAGGAGCTGCGCGAGGCCTGGACGCCGCTGTTCGAGAAGTACCAGGTGGCGGCGGTCTTCTCCGGCCACGACCACGTCTACTCGCGCGCCGAGCAGAGCGGGGTGCGCTACTTCGTCTCCGGCGGCGCCGGCGCGCCGCTCTATCCGCGCAAGGCGCGCTCGTCGAAGATCGACACGCAGGCCACCCAGTACTTCGAGCGCGTCAACCACTACATCCGCGTGCATGTCTACGGCGACTTCATCGAGATCGCCGCGGTGCGCGCCGATGGCACGCTGATCGAGAGCCTGAGCTGGGGCACGCCGCCGCGGCCGGGCCAGCGAGTGGCGCGCGCCGCTCGCGTCCGCGCCGGCCATCCAGGCGGCCGGGGCCGGGGCTGCGGCGACCGCGGGTCAGGCCTCGCCTGACGCCCCCGGGCGAGGCGGGCGGCTTCGGCCTGCTGGGCGCCATCGGCATCGTCGCCACGCTGGCGTCGGCCGGCGTCATCGTCTGGACCCTGCGCAAGTAGCCGGGACACGGACCGGGGGCCGTCCGCCGAGCGGTGGGGCTGGCTGCCGATTCAGGGCTCACGGAAGCGCGATCCCTCTTGCCACGCCGCGCCATCGCGTTATCTCGTCTCCAGACGTCTACCCCCATGCGCGCGCGAGAATCGAGCCACTTCCTCCTCTCCGCTGGCCTCGCGATCGCAGCGATCGCGTGCCGTACCGAGGCCGCTCCACCCCCGCCACCGCCACCGACCGTCGAGGTGGTGAAGGTCCTCCAGCGCGACGTGCCGCTGCAGAGCGAATGGCTCGCCACCCTGGACGGCTACGTCAACGCCGACATCAAGCCGCAAGTATCCGGTTACCTGGTCCGCCAGCTCTACACCGAGGGCGCGCAGGTGAAAAAAGGGGACGTGCTGTTCGAGATCGACCCGCGGCCGTTCCGCGCGGCGCTCGACCAGGCCAGCGCCCAGCTCGACCAGTCGCGCGCCCAGCTGGGCAAGGCCGAGCAGGACGTGGTGCGCAACCGCCCGCTGGCCGAGGCCCGGGCGATCGCGCGCAGCCAGCTCGACAACGACATCCAGGCCGAACGCGCGGCCAAGGCGGCATCCGCATCGGCAGGCGCGTCGCAGCGCCAGGCGCGCCTCAACCTCGAGTTCACCAAGGTGCGCTCTCTTGTCAACGGGATCGCCGGTATCGCGCGCGGTCAGATCGGCGACCTGGTCGGCTCGACAACGGTCCTCACCACCGTCTCGCAGGTCGATCCGATCAAGGCCTACCTCTCCATCAGCGAGCAGGAGTACCTGCGCTTCGCCGAGAACATGGTGGCCGGCGGCCAGCTCATGCCCGGCGGCGGACCGCCCGGCCAGGGAGACGGCGGCGGCCTCGAGCTGGTGCTGGGCGACGGCAAGGTGCACGCGTACAAGGGTCAGTTCGCTGCTCGCCGATCGCCAGGTCGACCCCACCACCGGGACGATCCGCGTGCTGGCCACGTTCCCCAACCCGGCCCGGCTGCTGCGCCCCGGACAGTTCGGCCGCGTGCGCGCCACCACCAGCGTCGTCCGCGGCGCGCTGCTCATCCCGCAGCGCGCGGTCACCGAGCTGCAGGGGACCTATCAGGTCGCGGTGGTCGGCGCTGACAAGCGGGCCTCGATCCGGCCGGTCCAGCTCGGCGCGCGGGTGGGCTCCATGTGGATCGTCGAGCGCGGCCTGAGCGCCGGGAGACAGCGTCGTTTCCGAGGGCGTGCAGAAGGTGCGCGACGGCGCGCCGGTCAGTCCCAGACCGGCCGCAGGCGGCGACACCCGGCCAGGGCGGTTGACCGTGGCCCGCTTCTTCATCAACCGGCCGATCGTCGCCATCGTGATCGCGCTGATCACGGTGATCGCGGGCCTCTTGACCATGCGCACCCTGCCGGTGGCGCGGTTCCCCAACATCGTGCCGCCCCAGATCATCGTGTCGACCACCTATCCCGGGGGCCGACGCGGTGACCGTGGAGCAGTCCATCGCGACGCCGCTCGAGCAGCAGCTCAACGGCGTCGAGGACATGCTCTACATGCAGTCGACCAACTCCAACGACGGCACCATGTCGCTGACGGTGACGTTCGACATCGACAGCGACGCCAACCTCGATCAGGTCAACGTGCAGAACCGGGTGGCGCAGGCGCAGCCCAACCTGCCCACCGACGTGAGCCAGTTCGGTCTCAGCTTCCGCAAGTCAACCGGCACGCCGATGATGCTGGTCTCGCTGTACTCGCCGAAGAACGTCTACGACTCGCTGTTCCTCGCCAACTACGCCAACATCAACATCAACGACGCGCTCTATCGCGTGCGCGGCGTCGGCGAGGTGCGCGTGTTCGGCGCCAGCGACTACGCGATGCGGATCTGGATCAAGCCGGATCGCCTGGCCCAGCTGGGCCTGACCGTGCCGGACCTGCTGCGCGCCATCCAGCAGCAGAACAACGTCAACCCGGCCGGCAAGCTCGGCGCCGAGCCGGGGCCGCCGGGCCGCGAGATGACCTACACGGTCCGCGCCCAGGGGCGCCTCCTGACCGCGGAGGAGTTCGGCCAGATCGTCGTCCGATCCACCCCGAACGCCTCGGTGGTTCGGCTGGCCGACGTCGCGCGCATCGAGCTCGGCGCGCTCAACTACCAGCAGCGCGCGCGCATCAACGGCCAGCCCGGCGCCACCATCGCGGTGTTCCAGAGTCCCGGGCTCGAACGCGCTCGACGTCGCCGAGGGCGTCAAGCAGACCATGGCCGAGCTCCAGGATCGCTTCCCGGCCGGCCTCGACTACCGCATCACGCTCGACACCACCCTGCCGGTCACCCAGGGCATCCGCGAGATCCTGGAGACGATCCTGATCGCGATGCTGCTGGTCACGCTGGTGGTGTTCGTCTTCCTGCAGAACTGGCGCGCCACGCTGATCCCGATGATCGCGGTCCCGGTGTCGCTCATCGGCACCTTCGCGGTCTTCCCGCTGCTCGGGTTCTCGATCAACACGCTGTCGCTTGTTCGGCCTCGTGCTGGCCATCGGCCTGGTGGTGGACGACGCCATCGTCGTCGTGGAGGCGGTGCAGCACCACATCGAGGAGGGCATGTCGCCGCGCGACGCCACCGTGCGCGCGATGAAGGAAGTGTCCAGCCCGGTGGTGGCGATCGCGCTCGTGCTGTCGGCGGTGTTCATCCCGATGGCGTTCATCGGCGGCATCCAGGGCCGTGCTCAACACGCAGTTCGCGGTCACCATCGCCATCTCGGTGGTCATCTCCGCGTTCAACGCGCTCTCCCTGTCGCCGGCGCTGTCGGCCATGCTGCTGCGCCCGCGCAAGCAGTCGCGCGGTCCGCTGGCGCGGGTGTTCGGCCTGTTCAACCGGTCGCTGGCGTGGGGGACGCGCGGCTACGTCCGGGTCAGCCACGGCCTCATCCGCAAGGTTGCGCTCGGCGTCGTCATCCTGCTCGTCTTCACCGTGGCCGACGGTCTGATGGGCAAGCAGCTGCCGGCCAGCTTCCTCCCGGAGGAGGACCAGGGCTACATGCTGGTCAACATGAGCGCTGGCCCCGGCGGCGTCGCTCGAGCGAACCGACGCCGCCGCGCGCAAGGTGGAGAAGATCCTGGCCAGCACCGAGGGCGTCGCAGAACTTCAACGCGATCATCGGCTTCAGCCTGCTCACGCGCGTCACCGCCACCTACAACGCCTTCTTCTTCGTCCAGCTCGACTCGTGGGACGAGCGCGGGTCGCCCGAGCTGCAGGCCAAGGCGCTGAGCGACGCGATCAACCGCAGGCTCGCCACCGAGGTGCCCGAGGCGAATGCCTTCGCCTTCCTGCCGCCCTCGATTCCGGGGCTGGGCACGTCGGGTGGGTTCTCGCTCTGGCTCCAGGACCGCAGCGGCGGCAGGGTGGACTTCCTGGACCAGAACCTCCAGAAGTTCCTGGCCGCGGCGCGCAAGCGCCCGGAGCTGACCGGGCTCAACTCCGGCTTCACGGCGGCCGTGCCGCAGGTCTTCGCCGACGTGGACCGCGACAAGGCGCTGGTCCTGGGCGTCGATATCCGCGAGGTCTATCAGACCCTGCAGGCCAACCTGGGCGGGATCTTCGTCAACCAGTTCAACCGATTCGGCCGCCAGTGGCGCGTGTTCCTGGGCTCCGAGGGCCAGTACCGCCTGAACGAGCACGAGCATCGGCCAGTTCTACGTCCGCAACTCGAGCGGCGGCATGGTGCCGCTGTCGGCCCTGACCACGACCCGCCGCATCTCCGGGCCGGAGTACACCAACCGCTTCAACCTGTTCCGCGCCGCGCAGGTGACCGGGGCCGCCGCGCCCGGCTACAGCTCCGGGCAGGCGATGGCCGCGCTCGAGGAGGTGGCGGCCGAGACCCTGCCGCCGGAGATCGGCTACGACTGGGCCGATCTCTCCTACCAGGAGCGGGCAGGCGTCGGGCAGCACCATCGTCGTGTTCGCGCTTTCGATCGTGTTCGTGTTCCTGATCCTGGCGGCGCTGTACGAGAGCTGGTCGCTGCCGTTCGCCGTGCTGCTGTCGGTCCCGATCGCGGTCTTCGGCGGCTTCGCCGGGCTGATCATGCGCGACTACAACCTGGACGTGTTCGGGCAGATCGGCCTGGTCATGCTGATCGGACTGGCGGCCAAGAACGCGATCCTGATCGTGGAGTTCGCCGTCGACGAGCGGACGGCCGGACGCGACCTGGTCGGGGCGGCCCTGGAGGGCGCGCGGCGCCGGCTGCGGCCGATCCTGATGACGTCGTTCGCGTTCATCCTCGGCTGCGTGCCGCTCTTCATCGCGAGCGGCTCGGGGGCGGCGGCCCGCCGCATCCTCGGCACCATCGTCATCACCGGCATGCTGGCCGCCACCTTGCTGGCCGTGTTCGTCATCCCGCTCCTGTACGTGGTGGTGCAGCGCCTGGCGCGCGGCCGCTGGTCGGAGCCGGAGGCGCCGACCGCGCGCGTGTCCGACGGTTCCTGACCGCGAGGGAAACATGAGAAGAGTCGTTCCGTTGCTCGTCGCCGGGCTCGCGTCCGGCGGCTGCCTGATGGGGCCGGACTACGAGCGGCCCGCCGTCGAGACGCGCGGCGCGTTCCGCGGCGCCACCGAGGTCCGGCAGATGTCGCTGGGCGACAGGCGCTGGTCGCAGGTGTTCCAGGACCCGACGCTGCAGCAGCTCATCGCCTCGGCGCTGGAGCAGAACCTCGACGTCGGCATCGCGGCGGCGCGCATCGTCCAGGCCGAGGCTCAGCTCGGCATCACCCGCGCCGATCAGCTGCCGACCCTGAGCGGCGGCGGCTCGGCCTCGCGCCGGCGGCTGCCGGAGTCGGGCCAGATGCCGGCCACGACGGTCAACAGCTTCGAGCTGAGCGCCACCGCCTCGTGGGAGCTCGACTTCTGGGGCAAGTTCCGCCGCGCGTCGGAGGCGTCGCGGGCCGAGCTGCTGGCGGCGCACTGGGGACGCCGCGCGGTCATCACCACCCTGGTCGCCGACATGGCGGCCTCCTACTTCCAGCTGCGCGAGCTCGATCTGGAGCTGGAGATCACCCGGCGCACGCTGGTCACGCGCCGCGAGTCGCTCGAGCTGGTGCAGCTGCAAGAGCGGCAGGGCTCCGTGTCGCTGCTCGACGTGCGCCAGGCCGAGCAGCTGGTCTACGTCGCCGGCCAGACAATCATCGACCTCGAGCGCCGCATCGCGCAGCAGGAGAACGCCATCCGCGTGCTGCTCGGCGCCAACCCGGGATCGGTGCCGCGCGGGCGCAAGCTGGTCGAGCAGCCGCACGATACGGTGGTGCCGGCCGGCATCCCGTCGAGCCTGCTGCAGAGGCGGCCGGACATCCGCGTGGCCGAGGAGCGGCTCATCGCGGCCAACGCGCGCATCGGCGTGGCCCGCGCCGCCTACTTCCCGGACATCGCGCTGACCGCCACGGGAGGCTTCCAGAGCAACGCGCTGGCCGATCTGCTGAGCGCGCCGGCCCGGCTGTGGAGCGTGGCGGCGTCGCTGACCCAGACGATCTTCGCCGGCGGCCGCGTTCGCGCCGGGGTCAGGCTGAGCGAGGCGCAGCAGCGCGAGGCGCTGCTGGTCTACCGCCAGACGATCCTGCAGGCGTTCCGCGAGGTGTCCGACGCGCTGGTCGCCTACAGCAAGGACCGCGAGTTCCGCGCCCAGCAGCAGCTGCTCACCGGATCGGCGCGCGAGGCGCGGCAGCTGTCGGACCAGCGCTACAAGGGCGGCACCGCCAGCTACCTCGAGGTGCTCGACAGCGACACGCGCTACTTCGCCGCCGAGCTGGGCCTGGCCCAGGCGCAGCTCGACGAGCTCCTGGCCCTGGTGCAGCTCTACCGCGCGCTGGGCGGCGGATGGCAGTAGGGCGTAGCGCGCCCGGTCAGAAGCGCTGCGAACTGACGTTCGTGCCGATGACCGACACCTTGGCGGCCAGGGTGGCGTCGACCCGACGCAGCGGGCGGCCGCCGGAGAGCCTGGCCGCCGCCGCGTTGTAGGCGGAGAACAGCAGGCGCGGGTCGGACACGACGTTCATCACCGCCTTGCGGCCGCCGTCGCGCCAGATCGCGTCGAGCATCATCGCGCCGGCGCCGTGGAAGCCGGAGCCGAAGATCGGCGCGATCGCCGTCTCGTACGCCTCGCCGGCCAGGCCGCGGTTGAGGATGGCCGACAGGAGGTCCTCGCACTGTGCCACCAGGCGATCCGGATCGGCCAGGAACGCGGCGTAGTCCGGATCGCTGCGCAGCGCGGCCATGTCGCCGCGCGCGTCGATGAGGTAGGTCGCGCTGCCCTCCATCACCATGGCGGCCAGGGTCTCGAAGGCGCGCTGCTCGAAGGGCGTCATGTTGAGGTTGGCCAGCCGCCGGGCCAGCACCGGCCGCATGCCGATGTGGTGGATCTCGTGGGCGAACAGCTCGACCAGCTCGCGCGGCGACGGGTAGGGCGGGCCGCCGGCCTGCTCGCGGTAGCTCAGGGCCAGGACGTCGACGTAGATGCCGCCCTCCAGCACCGCCGTGCCGGCGCGGCCGCCCATCACCACGTACAGGCGCGCGGCCACCGGCGTGTCCGACGGCAGCATGCTCACGGCCAGGTCGTGGGCCGCGACGCCGACGTCCAGCTTCTCGAGGTCGGCGACGCGGCGAGATAGTAGATCTGCGTTGGCGACGCCCCAGCGCAGCGACGGCCACACGTCCGCGCGCAGGCCCTCGAGGCCGAGGCGCGCGCGCTCGCCGTCGCCGGCCTGGGTGAGCGCGGGCAGCTCCGGCCGCGACAGGCCGGCCAGCAGCGCGCGGTACTGGGCCGGCGTGACCTGGCGCGACAGGTTCAGCTGCTCGATGACCAGCTGGGTGCCGCGCGACGACATCGCCGCCTCCATCTGGACCTCGGTGAGCGGACCTGCGGCGGCGGCGCGCAGGATCTCGAGCATGAGCCTCGCCTGGCCGACCTCGGCGGAGCGCTGGGCGGGCGCGGCCGGACTGGCCGGCTCGCCGGAGCGGCCGCAGCTCGCGAGCAGGGCGAGCGCGGCCGCGATGACTCTGGTCGTCGGCATACGGGCGGCAATCTGTCACGCGCCGCCGGGGGGCGTCCAGCAGGGGATGCGGGGCGATCCCGGCCGGCCAAGGTCGCGGGGAAGCTGGGAGATCGGCGCGTGCCGGACGAAAAATTGCCCCGCGCGGTGGAGCGAGCGAGAACCGATGCATGGCCACGCGCGAAGGGGAGCTGTTCGTCGAGAAGATCGAGGTCAACCTGGACGGCCGGCAGATCTTCTGTCTGTTCTGCGGCGGCGCTGTGATCGCGAGCCTTGTCTTCGTGCTGGGCGTGACGGTCGGGCGCCGCGTGGAGGCGCGCGAGCACGGCGAGTCGGTGGCCACCGCGGCGACCGGCGATCCGCTCGTCGCGCTCGACGACGTGGCGGCCGAGCAGGGCGCCGCCGCCGAGGAGCTGACCTTCGCGTCGACCCTGCGCGGCGAGCGCGAGGGGGATGCGCTCGGCGCTGTCGATCTCTCGCTGGACCGTCCGGCGCAGCCGGCCGCGGCCCGCTCAGCGCCGTCGCCGGTTCCGCGCCCCGATCCGGAGCCGGCCGTGCAGCCGGAGCCGAAGCCGAAGCTTGCAGTGCCGCCGGAGGCCAGGCCGGAGCCGGTGGCCAAGCCGGAGCCGGTGGCCAGGCCGGAGCCGGTGGCCAAGCCGGAGAGTGCGCCCGCCGCCGAGGTTGCGGCCGACGCGGCTCGCTTCACCTTGCACCTGCTCTCGTTCCAGAACCGGCCCGAGGCCGACGCCCTCGTCTCGAAGCTGAAGCAGGCCGGCTACGCCCCCTACGTGGTCGAGACGGTCGAGGAGGGCAAGGGCACCTGGTTCCGCGTCCGCGTGGGCCACTACGCCGACTACGAGGCCGCCGTCGCCGGCAAGACCGACTTCGAGAAGAAGCAGCCGATCATCGCCTACGTGACGCGCAGCAAGCGCTGACGTCGACTATCGCAGCGCGAGCAGCTCCGAGATGGTGACGAAGCGGTAGCCGCGCCGGGCCAGCTCGACGACCATCGGCTCGACGGCTCGCAGCGACTGGCCCCGTGCTCGCCATCATGACGTGGAGCAGGATGATCGATCCGGGGCGCACCTGGTCGACGGCGCGGCGGACGATGTCGTCCGCGCTCGCGTCCAGGTCGCTGTCCGGCTCCACGTCCCACATGATTGTCGGGATTCCACGCCGGCCGAGGTAGTAGGGCAGGTAGACAAGCTTCTTGCCGAACGGCGGCCGGAACACGCCATCGCCGCGGTAGCCGGTGCTGGCGATGGCGGCGTCGGTTCGCTCGACCTCGGAGCGGATGAACGAGGGCGAGCGGAAGACCATCCGGCTGTGCGTGTAGGAGTGGTTGCCGATCTGGTGACCGGCGGCGGCGATGGCCCGGGCCTGGTCCGGGTGCGCCTCGATCGACTCGCCGACCAGGAAGAAGGTCGCCTTCACCCGATGCCGGGCCAGGGTCACCAGGAGCGCTTCGCTCGACCCGGCGTATCGGTCCATCGTCGAACGTCAGGGCCACGACCCGCTCTCGGGTGTCGACTCGCGCGACCAGATCGCCGAACAGCTGGAACCGGCGCGCATTGGCCAGCTCCCGCAGCCCGTACGCGCCGACCAGCAGCGCGACGAGGATGCCGCCTGCTACCACGGCGATTCGCCTGACCCGGCGTCTCTGCACCATCGTACGCAACGCGCGCGACCGGCCGACAATTCCCGGGGCGTCGCCGAGGTGCTACCGTCGTCGCGTGGCCACCGACTGGACCGAACCGGAGATCCTCGAGGAGGTGGTCGCGGCCCCGCGGCAGGCGTGGGTTCCGCTGCCGGATCTGCGCCTGGTCGAGCGGCCGGGCTGGCTGCAGATCGTGACGCCGTCGTTTCGCACCGGTGGGTTCAACGACGTGGCGCTCACCCACCTGGCCGACGACGAGGCCGACGCGGCCATCGACGCCGCCATCGACGAGTACCGGCGGCTCGGCATCGCGTTTCGCTGGCTGGTCGCGCCCGGCAGCAAGCCGGACAATCTGGCCGAGCGGCTGGAGCGCCGCGGCCTCGTCGCGTCGATGGTGCGCGGCATGGCGCGCGGCACGGCCGAGCCGCCCGCCGCGCCCGACGGCGCCGTGGTCGAGGAGGTGGACGAGCGCAGCGCCGATCTGTTCACGTCCGTCATGGCCGAGGGCTGGGACAGCGACGCAGGTGAGCTCGACGCGGTTCAGCGCGCCATCTTCGCCGAGCCCGGAGCGCCGGCACCGGCTGTTCCTGGCCCGCTGGGGCGGCGAGCCGGCCGCCGTGGCCAGCTACGTCGCCTTCCCGCGCTCGGCGTACCTTCTCGGCGCCGTGACCCTGCCGCGCTTCCGCGGCGTGGGCCTCTACCGCGCGCTCGTCGCGGCCCGCATGCGCCACGCCGCGGCGCGAGGGCTCACGCTGGCCACGTCGCAGGCTCGCGAGGGCACGTCGGCGCCGATCCTCGAGCGCATGGGCTTTCGCACCATCTGCCGCTTCCCGATCTTCCGCGGTTGACGCGCGCCGCCACCGTCGCAGGTCTGTGATAGACCCGGCTGGTGGTACGGAAGAATCCGGCCGAGACGCCGCTCATGCGGCAGTTTCTCGAGGTCAAGGCGGACCACCCGGACGCGATCGTCTTCTTCCGCATGGGCGACTTCTACGAGATGTTCTTCGACGACGCCCTGGTGGCGGGGCGCGCCCTCGACCTGACCATCACCTCGCGCGACAAGGGCCGCGACGACGCCATCCCGATGGCGGGCGTGCCGCACCACGCGGGGCGCAGCTACCTCATGCGGCTCACCGAGCTGGGCCACAAGGTCGTCATCGTCGAGCAGGTCGAGGATCCGCGGCAGGCCAAGGGCCTGGTCCGCCGCGAGGTGGTCCAGATCGTCACGCCGGGCGTGGTCGTCGACGACGACGCGCTCGAGCCGAAGCGGGCGCGCTACCTGGCCGCCGTCGTCGAGGGCCGCGGCGGCCTCGGCCTGGCCCACCTGGACGCGTCGACCGGCGAGCTGCGCGCAACCGCAGTCACCGACGTCGACGAGCTGGCCGGCGAGCTCACCCGCATCGGCGCCGCGCGAGCTGCTCGCCGCCGGGCCGGCCGTGGCCGACGGCGGCGCCCTCGTCGAGCTGCGCCAGCGCCTGGCCGCCTGCGCCTTCACGCCGGAGGAGCCGCCGGCGCCGGCCGAGGTCGACGAGGTCCTGGCCGACCTCGCCACCGACGGCGCCGACGGCGACGCCGAGCTCGATCTGGCCCGGCGGGCGGCGGCCTGGTGCGTGCGCTACGCCCGCGCCACCCAGCCGACCGGCGTGCTGCCTGTCGCGCGCCTCCACCTGTATCGCATCCGCGACGCGGTGGTGCTCGACGAGGCGGCCATCGTCAACCTCGAGCTGACCGAGACAATCCTGCCCGGACCGGGCCCGGCGGCCGGCCGCCGCAGCGGCTCGCTGCTGGCCGTCCTCGACCAGACCGTCACCGCGCCGGGCGGGCGGCTGCTGCGCCGGTGGCTGCTGTACCCGCTTGTCGACGTGGCGCCGATCCGCCGCCGCCAGGACGCTGTCGAGTTCTTCGTCGAGCGGCAGAGCGCGCGCGAGCGGGTGCGGCGCGAGCTCGAGCGCATCCACGACCTCGAGCGCCTGGCCGGGCGGGCGTCGCTGGGCGTGGCCACGCCGCGCGACCTGGGCCAGCTGCGCGGCTCGCTGGGGCGCCTGCCCGATCTGGCCGAGGCGATCGCGTCCGGCGCCGCGCCCGGCTTCGAGCTGCCGGAGCTCTTGCGCCTGGACGAGGGCGGGCGCGGCGAGATCCTGGCCCAGCTGGCCGAGCTGGAGGAGGAGCTGGCGGCGGCGCTGGTCGACGATCCGCCGCCCACGGCGAAGGAGGGCGGCGTCGTGCGCGACGGCTTCTGCCCGATCGTCGACGAGAACCGCCGCCTGGCCGACGGCGGGCGCGACGACATCCTGGCCATCGAGTCGCGCGAGCGCGAGCGCACCGGCATCGGGTCGCTCAAGGTCAAGTACAACCGCGTGTTCGGCTACTACATCGAGGTCACCCGCAGCCAGCTGGCCCGGGTGCCGGCCGACTACGTGCGCAAGCAGACGGTCGCCACCGGCGAGCGCTTCGTGACGCCGGAGCTGGCCGAGCTCGAGGCCCAGATCCTGGCCGCCCAGGAGACGCTGATCGCGCGCGAGGCGGAGCTCCTGCGCCTGCTGGTCGGGCAGGTGGCCCGACGCACCGGCGCGCTGCTGGCGGCGGGCGCCCAGGTCGCCGCGGTCGACGTGTGCGCGGCCCTGGCCGAGGTGGCCCACCGCTCCGGCTACACGCGCCCGGTGGTCGACGACGGCGATCTGCATCGACATCGTCGAGGGACGCCACCCGGTGGTGGAGCGCGCGGTGGCGGCCGGCGAGTTCGTGCCCAACGACTGCCGCATGGCCACCGGCGAGCGCCAGGTGCTGCTGCTGACCGGGCCCAACATGGCCGGCAAGTCGACCTACATGCGCCAGGTGGCGCACATCGCGCTCATGGCCCAGATGGGATCGTTCGTGCCGGCGCGCTCGGCGCGCATCGGCGTGGTCGACCGGATCTTCACGCGCGTCGGCGCGGCCGACAACCTGGCCCGCGGCGAGTCGACCTTCATGGTCGAGATGCGCGAGACGGCCGCCATCCTGGCCGGCGCGACCCGCCGCTCGCTGGTCGTGCTCGACGAGGTCGGCCGCGGCACCTCCACCTTCGACGGCCTGTCGATCGCGTGGGCGGTGGCCGAGTACCTGCACGACGCCATCGGCTGCCGCACGCTGTTCGCCACCCACTACCACGAGCTCTGCGCCCTGGCCGAGTCGCGCCCGCGCGTCGTCAACCTCCAGTCGTCCGCCCGCGAGGTCGACGGCCGCATCCGCTTCCTGCGCCTCATCGTCCCGGGCGGCGCCAGCCGCAGCTACGGCATCGAGGTCGCCCGCCTCGCCGGTCTGCCGCCGCCGGTCCTGTCGCGCAGCCGCCAGGTGCTCGCCTCGCTGGAGACCGGCCACGGGCCGGCCGACGACAGCGGCCCGCAGCTCGGCTTGTTCTCTGCGCGCTCCTCAGGCCGCGCCGCCGCCCGCCGCGGCGCCTTCCCCCGATCCTGTCACCTCGCGCCTGCGCGAGCTCGACTGCGATCGGCTCACGCCCCTCGAAGCGCTGACGGTGCTCGCGGAGCTGTGCGCCAAGGCGCGCGACGCGTGACGTCGAGCAAGACAAACAGTGAACAGGTGACAGGCGACAGGGAACAGGGAACAGGGAACTGACGGGGGGTGATGCTGTCCGGACGTGAGGGCCGCCGTCCGTCGGGTCGCCACCGGAGAAGTCCGGTTGCCAGCTCCCTGTTCCCTGTCGCCTGTCACCTGTTCACTGTTTTGTTTGAAGCGTGAGCCAGGGGGCAGCAGCCCCCGAGCTTCCCGCGGGCCGCGGCCATCAGCCCACGACGCCACATATCCCACCACGCGGAATCACAGCCTTTTCGCCTGGCACTCCCTTCGCACTGGGACGGCGACGGGAGCCAGGAGGACGGTAGTGAAACCAAAGATTCAAGGACTCGCTCTGACCGCGCTCGCGGCGGTGACCGGAGCGGCGGGGTGTGGAGGCGAGAGCGGCGGCCAGGGACCGCTCGACGAGGTGGACGCCATCGTCTTCATCGAGCGGCAGTCGCGCATGGACGGCCTGGGAGACATCTTCCAGTACCAGTCGTACGTACCGGGGGCGCGGCTGCTCAAGCTGTCGCCGCCGACGGCGGACGGCGAGGTGACCGAGCTGTGCTGCAGCGGGCTCGGCGAGTACGAAGCCGTCGACATCATCGACTTCGATCTGTCGTTCGACGCGCGCAGCATCGTCTTCTCGGGCAAGCTGAGCGACGACCAGCGCTACGGCCTGTTCCTCCTCGACCTGGAGTCGGGCGACGTCGAGCAGCTGCCGACCGATCCGGACGCCGACTTCGTCTATCCGACGTTCTTGCCCGGCGACCGCATCCTGTTCGCCACCAACGCGGTGGTCGAGGAGGGCGCGCCGCAGTTCGCCGACGAGTACGAGCGCGGCACCACGCTGCAGTCCGGCTCGATCTCGACCGACGGCAGCGACCTGCAGCTCTACTCGCGCAACCTGTCGCACCGCATCACCACGACCGTCATGCACACCGGCGAGGTGCTGATGACCCAGTGGGATCACCTCAACGAGCTCAACGCCGGTCACCTGGTGCGCATGAACCCGGACGGCACGCGCGTGCGCGAGGCGTTCGGCAAGGAGAACACCGGCATCACCAACTCGTACTACAAGGCGGTCGAGGCCGCGCCCGGACGCGTGATCGCCATCGGCAGCTCGCGCGACCGCACCTTCCAGTCCGGCGCCATCCTCGACATCCGGCTGGGCGAGGCCTACGAGGTCGACGGCGAGGTCTACGCCGACCGCGAGATGTCGGAGGTGACCGCCTCGACCCGCATCCTGACCAACCAGGTGCCGCTCGGCGACGAGCCGTCGTTCGAGAGCATCGGCCGCTACTACAACGCCTATCCGCTCAACTCCAAGGAGTTCCCGGATCTGCTCGTGTCGTGGGCCGACGGCCCGGTGCAGTCGGACGTCAACGGCGCGGCCGGCGTGGCGCCCGACTTCGGCCTGTACCTGTTCGACTCGGATCGCGGCACCCGCCAGCCGATCTACGACGGCGCCGGCACCTGGGAGATCAACCCGACGCCGCTGCGCGCGCGCCCGGCGCCGCCCACCATCCCGCCGTCCGGCAGCAACAGCTTCTCGGACGACGCGGTCCTGCTCGGCGCGATGAACGTCTACGAGACCAGCCTGGGCGACTTCGACGGCCGATCGAATCTACGGCGTGCGCATCGTCGAGGGCTTCTCCGGCGAGGAGGGCGTCGGCAACGACTTCGGCCTGACCGAGGCCGAGGGCGCCGCCACCCTGGGCATCGCCGAGGTGCGCGACGACGGCTCGTGGGCGGCGCTGATCCCGCCCAACATCCCGGTCCACCTGATCGCCATCGACAAGTACGGCATGGGCGTGCGCAACGAGTCGGTCTGGATCACCGGCCGCCCCGGCGAGTCGCGCTTCTGCGGCGGCTGCCACGAGAACCGCACCGAGACCACGGTGATCGAGCCGGGCCTGACCGACGCGATCGTGCTGGGCCCCAACGACCTGATGAGCCAGGTGGCGCGCTTCGACCGCATCACCACCGACGCGGCCAACCCGGTCGGCATCCCGTGGGACACGGCGCTGCAGCCCATCTTCGACGCCAAGTGCGCCATGTCCGGTTGCCACGACGGCACGCCCGGCGCGGCCAACAAGTCGTTCACCATCACCGATCCCGAGACCGAGCAGTCGCAGACCTTCACCTTCGACCTGCGCGGCGGCGCCGGTGGACTTCCAGTTCGGCGAGGAGATGCTGTCCGGCTACAGCCGGTCGCACCTGTCCCTGCTCGGCCCCGGCATGCTCGAGCTCGAGGAGTTCGACCTGGAGGTGACCGGCGAGCTGACGGCCGTCGTCGAGCCGGAGGACGCGCGCGGCTCGAAGCTCATCGAGATGCTCAACCCGCCGCGGCTGTTCCCCGACGTGGACCTGGAGGACCGCGCCTTCGGCGGCATCGACGGACACTCGGAGCAGATGGGCTTCCCGCTGACCGCGGAGGAGCACCGCCTGCTCATCGAGATGGTGGACAACGGCGGCCAGTTCTACTCGCGTGAGAACTCGCCCGGACTGGCCCCGTGACGGCACGAGAGAGACTGAGGAGACACAGCACCATGAACCATCGCAATCGCATCCTCGCTCGGCTCGTGCCCGCGGCGCTGCTCGTCGGGCTGGCCGCGACTCCGGCCATGGCCGGCCGCGGCGGCAGCTTCGGCGGCATCCGCTCCGCCGCCGAGCACGGCAACCCGGACGCCATCGTGGCAGCGCTCGAGCAGGCCGAGAACATCCCGTGCACGAGCGAGTGCATGACCTTCGTCATGGGCCTCCTGGACCACGACAGCTACTACGTGCGCGACGCCGCCGCCTGGTGGTTCGCCCGCCGGCCGGCGCAGAAGAGCGAGCTGGCCGAGCGCGCGACGGCGCGCCTGGCCAGCGGCGACTCGGCCCAGGTGAGGAGCGCCGCCGACACGCTGGCCCGCGTCGGCCACCCGCGCGTGATCGCCGACCTGGCCGCAGCGCTCGGCCGCAGCGGGCTGAGCGACGAGGCGCGTGTCCACACCGTGCGCGCCATCGGCAAGATCGCCCATGTCTCGGCCAGCCCGCACCTGGCCGCGGCCATGACCGACGCCAGCGCCGGCGTGCGCCACGAGGCGATCCAGGCCTGGTCGGGCCTCCTGCGCCAGTCTGGTGCCGAGCCGGTGGTGGCGCTGGTGAGCGACGACGACGTGTCGGTGCGGCGCGCCGCGACCCGGACGGTCGGTCGCTTCCGCGCCGCCGCGGCCCGCGCCGCCCTCGAGCAGCTCGTGGTGAGCGACGCGGATCCGGCGGTCAGGCGCAACGCCGCCTGGGCGCTGGGACGCATCGGCGATCCGGCCTCGCGCGCCGCGCTCGAGTCCGCCGGTCAGGACTCCTCGTCGCTCGTGCGCATGACGGCACGCGCGGCGCTGCGCCAGGTCCGCTGAGGGTGATGGGGGCGCGCGGGCGTGGGGTGATGGCTGGCGCGCGCGCGGGCGGCATACAGTTCCCCACCGCCGCCCGCGCGCCGCTCCTTTTCACCGCGCGCTCCGCCGCCCGGGTAGAATCGAGCGGATTCTCAGCAGGGGGGCGGGGATGACGGGATCGATCCGGGCGGTGGCCGCCGCGGCGGTGTTCGTGTGCGGCTGTGCCAGCGACAATCCGCCTGGCAGGACCTTCTACCAGCGCGAGATCGAGCCGATCCTGATCGGCTCGTGCGCCGGCAACACCGGCGGCTGCCACGCGGTGGACGATGCCGACGCGTTCGGGTTCGCGGCCGGCAACCTCGACGTGACCAGCTTCGACAGCGTGCAGCGCCGGCGCGACCTGCTGCGCCCGTTCGGCGCCTACGGCGTGCCGCTGCTGCTGGTGAAGGCAGTGGGCCGGAGCGGCGAGCTCGGCATCACCTACGACGGCGAGTTCCTGCCGCTCGACGTGGACCACTCCGGCGGCGGCCTGCTCGCGGCCGGCTCGGACGCCTACCTGACCCTGCTCGCGTGGACCGACAACGGCGCCACCGAGAACGGCCTGCCGCCGCCGGCGGCGCCGGTGGCCGGCGACGGCGCCTGCTCGAGCTTCGTGCCGGACGACTTCGACGACGGGCCGGCGCGCGCCGAACCGACCTTCGCGCAGTTCGAGAGCCAGGTGATGCCGGTGCTCTCCGCGTGCAACTCATCGAGCTGTCACGGCGCGCCGCAGGCCGACTTCTACATCACCTGCGGCGAAGGCGACCGCCAGCGGGCTTTCAACTTCTCGCAGGCGCGCTCCTTCGTGGCCGAGGAGACCGAGACGTCGCAGATCCTCGTCGTCCCGCTCGAGCTGGGCGGCGGCGGCACCTTCCACACCGGCGGGGTCCACTTCGAGAGCCGCGACAGCGAGGGTTACGCGGCGCTCGAGGAGTGGGCCGCGGCGGCGGGGCCTGTCGAGTTCGGCGCCGGCGATCCCGGCCGCGAGTTCTTCGCCCGGCGCGTGCAGCCGCTCCTGCTCACCCGCGGCTGCTCGTTCGAGGCCTGCCACAGCCCGGCCGCGACCAACGACCTGACCCTGCGCTCCGGCAGCCAGGGCTTCTTCTCGCCCATCGCGCTGGAGCGCAACTACGAGAAGGTGCGCGACCTGTTCATGGCGCTCGAGGTCCCGGATGCGCGCCGCGGCCGCAGCGTGGCCAAGAACATCCTGACCAGCCTGGGCGGCATCGCCCACCGCGGCGGGCCGGTGCTGGAGACGCCCGGCTCGGGCGGCGCCGTGCCGTCGGCGTGCCCGGACCCGTACGATCCGGCCACGGCGAGCGCGTTCTGCACCGTGCAGGAGTGGGTGAACATCGAGCGCGAGGCGCTGGTGGCCGCCGGCGAGGTGCTGCCCCTGGCCGAGGGAGACACCGTCCCGGTGGTCTACGTGGCACGCCAGCCCGGTCACGTCGCCGGGACGCTCGCGTTCGACACCTATCAGCCCGGCTCCGACCTGCGCGTCAGCCTGGCCACCATCGGTCCGGACGGCGCGCTGGTGGCCCCCATCCCGGCCGGCACCTCGCTCCTGGCCGGCTGCGCGGGCGCGGCCGACCTGGGCGCCGGTCGACGTGCGCGGCCCCGACGTGCACCGCGGCGGCCAGCGGGTCGCCTTTGCCATGCGCAGCGCGGCCGGCGCGCCGCTGCAAGTCTTCACCGTCGGCATCGACGGCTCCGACTGCACCCAGGTGACCGCCGACGAGGGCGAGGTCGACGGCATCCTCATCCACAACTTCGATCCGGCCTGGTCGCCCGACGGCGAGTGGATCGCCTACGCGTCCACCCGCGGGGCCGAGGGCGGAGCGCCGGCGCCGAGCCGCACGCGGCGCCTGTTCCTGCCGCAGTCGGACATCTGGCGCGTCCGCCCCGACGGCAGCGAGGCCCAGCGCATGACCTTCCTGACCAACAGCGAGGTCTCGCCCCAGTTCATGCGCGAGGGGCGCATGACGATGACGACCGAGAAGGTCTCCGACGGCTTCTATCAGCTGAGCGGACGCCGCATCAACTGGGACCTCACCGACTACCACCCGCTCCTGGGCCAGCGCGCCCAGTCGCTGTACGGCGATCCGGGCGACCCGGGGCTGACCCGCAGCTCGATCGGCTACGGCCAGGCCACCGAGGTGCGCGAGTCGCTCGACGGCGACTTCCTGCTCATCCTCTCGGATCCGGGCACCGCGGCCGGCGCCGGCACCCTGGCGATCTTCAACCGCAGCGTCGGTCCGTTCGAGACCGGCCGCGACGACCCGGGCTTCCTCGGCTCGCTCGTCATCCCGGATCGCAGCGCGACCGGCCGGGCAGGGGAGGCGACCGTCGGCGCCTACCGCTCGCCGTTCCCGCTGCTCGACGGCCGCATCATGGCCTCGTACGCCGGCTTCGAGGGGAACCTGGGCGGGGCAGGCTCGCTCGAGTTCGAGCTCGTCGCCGTCAACCCGCGCAGCGGCGACCGCGAGACCCTGCTTGCCTCACCGGGTGAGTCCCTCGTCGAGGCGGTGCTCGCGCTGGCCCACCCGGCGCGCGAGATGTACCGGAATCGCCGCCAGCTGGTGTTCGGCGGCGGCGCCGATGCGGACGCCAGCGGCGGGTCCGAGTTCGGCGTCATCCACTTCCCCGACGCGCCGCTGATCTTCACCCTGCTGACCGGCAACCTTCGCCGCGGCCGGCCTGTCGAGCTGTTCCGCGAGGCCAGCCAGCTTGCTGTGTACGAGGAGAAGCGCCCGCCGCCGGGGACCACCAGCGGCAACCAGGGCGACATCTACCAGGACCGCGAGCTCCTGGGGCGCGTATCGCTCGCCGAGGACGGGTCGGCCAAGGTGCGCATACCTGCCACGCGCGGCGTGATCCTCGAGCTCCAGGACGGCTCCGGCAATCCGATCGTGACGATGGGCGAGGAGCACCAGCTCGGCCCGGGCGAGAACATCAGCATCGGCATCGCCGAGCCGCTGTTCAACGCCGTGTGCGGCGGCTGCCACGGCACGGTGTCGGGGCGCGAGATCGACGTGTTCGTGACCCCGGACGCCCTCACCTCCGCATCGCGCTCGATGTCGCGCGATGTGGCGCCCGCCAGCGCGGCGCCGTGAGTCGTCCAGGTCATTGAATCGTTTCGAGCCGCGCCCGTCCCACGCCTTGTGACGCGAGATCGCCTCGCGGTACACTGAGATTGGCGACGCTCCCGCGCCGTCTGGAGGATGGAGAACTGTATGTGGCGATCTTCACGCCGGTTGTCGTTGTCCCTGCTCGTGGGCGCCTTCGCCCTGTCCACCCTGACCGCGCAGGCACAGGCGGGTGACGACAAGAAGGGCAAGGGGAAGGAGAGGGGTGGCTCCCGCGTGGGCGCCAAGATCAGCGAGCGCGCGCTCGGCGAGCTGATGGGTCCCTACAAGTTCGGCATGAACAAGCAGGACGTGCTCAAGGTCCTCAGCAAGCAGATCAACGAGCGCTACAAGGACCGCATCGCAGGCACGAGCGACGTGTACGCGCAGGACAAGCTGCGCCGCGATCGCCAGGCCGAGTTCGACCGCATCAAGAAGTCGTTCGTCGAGTTCAAGGGCAAGAAGACCGGCTGGGACGTCTCCATCGTCGACGACCAGTTCGCCCACAACACCGACGAGGCGATGATGGTGCAGTGGGAGAACTCGGCCGAGAGCGGGCGCGACCAGCGCCGCTTCTTCTTCTTCCACGACGGCCAGCTGTACAAGATGTTCGTCGCCCTCAACTCGCAGCAGCTCAAGAACGAGCAGCGCAACTTCACCTACTTCCAGACCCTGATGGAGCAGCGCTACGGCGCCGGCAAGGTGGTCGCCGACAAGGGCTACATCGAGTGGAAGTCGCCGACCTACCGGGTGCTGGCGATCGACAAGCTCGCCTTCTACGGCAGCTTCTGCCTGGTCATCTCGCACCCGCAGGAGGACGCCGAGCTGGCCAGCATCCGCGAGGCGCACAAGAAGCCCAAGGCGGAGAACAAGGTCATCAAGTCGGTCATGGAGAAGGACGAGCGGGCCGACCAGCCGACCCTGGACGAGAACCGCGGCGCCGTCGAGGGCGTCGTCGGCGACGGCCGCAAATGAGCTGCCCGCGCGCGATCCCTGCATCGCCGCCGCGTTCTTGACTCCGCGGCGGCACTCGCGCAGAGATGATCTCCAAGAAGGAGATCGCGATGCCGGGCAGAGATGAGCGCGCAGAGGTGGCCCAGATCGAGGACGTCGTCTCCCGCCTCACCGCCGCGTGGCGCGAGCGCAGGTTCGAGGCGATGTCCGACCTCCTGCACGAGGAGGTCGTGTTCGAGAGTCCGGGCTTCAGCGGCCGCATCGAGGGCCGACGGGCCTGCGTGGACAGCTACCGCCAGTTCATGTCCTCGGTCACCGTGCTCGAGTACGTCGAGCACGCGGTCGCCGTCCAGACCTGGGGCGCCACCGCGGTGGCCCGCACCCACTGGGAGATGGCCTGGCGGCAGGGGGAGGACGCGCAGCGCGAGGACGGCCACGACGTGCTGGTGCTGACCCGCGACGGCGGGCGCTGGCAGATCGTGTGGCGCACGCTGGTGCCGACCGCGGGCTGAGCGCCGCGCGGCAGGCCAGGCTCAGCCGCCCGACGGACCGCCCGCCTGCTCCTCGAGCAGGATGAGGCGGAAGCGGCGGTAGCCGGCCTCCTCGGCGCGCGAGCTGAGGATGACCTCGAACAGCAGCTTGTAGGGCGTGCTCTTGTCCGCGATGATCAGCAGCTCCGGGATCGCCGGCGGCTGCCGTCCCTTCTTGACCAGATCGCGGTCGAACGACGTGCGCATGCCGCCCAGGAAGCGGCTCACCTTGGGGATCTGCAGGCCGAGCGCGCCGTCCTTCTTCTCCGACGGGTCGACCGAGCCGTTCTTGACCCCGACAACCGGCGTGCCCTCGACCAGGATCGCCTCGCGCGCGATGGTGAGGGTCAGCTCCTTCTCCGGCAGGTCCTCGGTGGTCTGCGACTCGGGCAGCTTGACGTCACCCAGCGGCAGCGCGGCCGACTCGGCCGCGGTCATGAGGAACGCGACCAGGAGGATGGTCATGATGTCCATCATCGGCACGATGTTGAGGTGCCGGATCTCCTCCCCCTCGGGGACGCGCTTGACCGCCTTGCGGACCAGACCGCGAGATTCGCGCTTGGTGATCATCTAGTCGAAGTTCCACTTGCCGAACAGGATGTCGGGAAACAGGTAGTGCTTGTCCGGATCGTAGGGCTCGGTCGGGATCCACTTCTCGGCCTGGCCCTTCTGCGCCGGTGCCTGCTTCTGCGCCTGCGGCATGGTGACGGCGGGTGAGGGCTGGCCCGCCTGCGGCATGCGCCTGCGGACCGCATCCATCACGTCGACGACGGTCTCGTACGGGATGTCCGGGTCGCACTGGATGATGATCTCGTACGTCTCGGTGCCGCGCAGCTTGCCCTTCCAGCGCCGGGACGCGATCTCGTACAGCGCGTTGTTGAGCGCGCCGTAGTCGTAGCGCGGCGCCTCGTTCGGCTGCGTCGCCGGCAGGCGCGGGATGCGCGCCTTGGGCACGGCCAGCGTGCCCTCGAGCTGCGACACCGACCAGAGGAGCATCCCCTGCTTGCTCGTCGACACGACCAGCTGCAGCGGCTGCTCGTCCGGAAGCTTCGACGGATTCGAGCGGCGCCACCTGGTTGGCCGGCACGTGGTCCGGCAGCGTCGTGTTGATCTGCCCCAGCACGTAGCCGGCGGAGACGCCGATGAGCAGGAACAGGAGCAGGTTGGTGATGATGTCGAGGTACGGGATGAGGTTGACCTCGCCGCCCTCGAGCTCCTCCTGCTCGATCTCCTCCTCGCGCCGCTTCATGGCCAGGCGGGCCTTGGCGCGGACTTGGGCGGCGTTCATCGATCAGCTTCCTGGCGGTGCTCTCGTCGCTTCCCGTTGTCGTCGACTCGCTTCACCGGCGACTAGCCAGGCTGCTGCGGGCCGGCGCCTTCGCCGAGCAGGTTCTCCAGCTTGAGCGAGAACGACTCGAGGTCCGCCACCACGCGCTTGCTGGCGCTGGCCAGCAGCAGGTGGGCGAGCATGCAGAGAAGTGCGATGGAGAGGCCCATGGCCGTGTTGTACATGGCCTCCGCGATACCGTCGGTGAGCTGCTTGCGCGCCTCTGCGGGGTTGGTGTCGCCGATGGCCTGGAAGGTGCGGATGAGGCCGGTGACCGTTCCCAGTAGCCCCGTCAGGGTGACGATGTTGGCCATCGACCACAGCGCGGCGATGCGGGTCTTCACCTCGGGCAGGACGTCGACCATGGTCTCTTCCATGGCCTGCGCCACCGCGGCCTCGCCGCGGTGAATCTTGCCGAGACCGGCCTTGGCGACGCGGGCGATCGGCGCCGACGTCGCGTCGCACAGCTTCTTGGCCCGGTCGACGTTGTTCGCCGCCAGGAGCCGCTTGATCTGCTCGAGGAACGCGGACGCATTGATGTGGCCGCGGCCCAGGAAGTAGATGGTGCGTTCGACGATCAGCGCGATCACGACCGCCAGGAAGGCGGTGTTGACCATGAAGAACGGGCCACCCTTTTGGAAAATGTCAGCCAGCCGATCCATCGGGTCCTTTCCTTCGTCCGAGCAGGGGTGGAAGTCCCGCGCTTGTCATGGCGTTATAGTAGCCAACTCGCTGCATCGTCAAGCAGTTGGACGTACGTCGGCTCCGACCGCCGAACATGGTAGCAGCGATCTCGGCGTGAGCCAGCGGGGCCCACGGCGCCGGATCCGGGCTCTTAGAGATCCGTGATCCAGCGCTCGATCGCGTCGCGCTTCGGCTCGCAAAGCGGGTCCAGCCCGGTGGCCGAGTCCGGCATGGTGATCTTGTTGCCGGCGCTGTCCTGCGGCAGGCGCGGATCGTCGGTCCCGAACTGGCCAAGGATCACCAGGAGGTAGCTCTCCTCCGGGACGCCCGGCTCCACGATGTCGAGGCCGTCGGCGAACTCGCCCATGGCCGGGACATCGAGCATGTTGGCCTCCGACATCCCGGCCTCGAGGTTGAGGCCCAGCGCGGAGTTGGCGCTGCCGCGGTGGCAGGAGGTCGACAGCGAGCAGCTCACCGTGAAGATCTTCTCCTGGATCCAGTCGAGATCGGAGTGCTCCTCGGCCTCGAGGCACTCGGCCGACGTGCCGTCGCCGCCGCCGTCATCGCCGCCACCGCCGCAGGCGGCGCCCGAGACGACGAGGACCAGGCAGAGAGAGGCGATGCAAAGAGAAGCTAGTGATGAAAAACGCGACAGTTTCAGGCTCATGTAATCCCCGAATGCACGAAAAAGGCCCACCCGGGTCCGGACCCATCTCCGGAGTACGACATCCCTGACGGGCCAGCCGGTCACTCTAGCACGACTCACATGAGACCCCGGAGGGTGCCCCGCTCAATCCCGAAAGCGAGAGCCGTGAGAACTTTGCCGGCGGGGCCCTCCAAGAGGCCCTGGGGTGACACGGAAAAGTTACGCCGCGCGATCGGCCCCGGTCGTCGCGACCGTCACGGGGCGACGGGGCGACGGGCCGGCGGGCGCGGGGCGACGGGCCGCTTCTTCTGAGCGGAGCCGGCGGGCGCCGGGGTGACAGCGCGCCGCTTCTTCTGAGCGGTGCCGGCAGGTGGCGGAGCCGGCGGGGCGAGCGGGGCGGGCTCTTCTTCCTCCGGGGCGACTTTCTCCGGGGCTGCCTTCTGCTTGCCGCCACCGGACGAGAACTCGCCGCTGTTGGCGAAGCGGGTCAACTTCACGTGCGGCGCGAACCGAGCCGGCACGGTGCCGCGCAGGAACGGCACCCAGTGCGCGCTCGTCGATCCGGGCGGCGCCGGCTGCCCGCTGCGGTCGTCGGCCCGCACCAGGGTGACGTCGTCCGGCACCGGGAAGTCGCGCACCGGCGTCTCCGGATGAGCGCCCTGCATGAACTGCAACCAGATGGGCAGCGCCGCGGTGCCACCGGTCGCCTTGATGCCGATCGGCTTCGAGTCGTCGCGGCCGACCCACACGCCGCACAGGAGATCGGTCGTGAAGCCGATGAACCAGGCGTCCTTCCACATCGTCGCGGTGCCGGTCTTGCCCGCGGCCGGCCGCCCCAGCACCTGCGCCTTCTTCGCCGTGCCGCGCTCGACCGGGGCCTTGAGCATGTCGACCATCAGATAGGCGAGCCCGGGCGAGATCGCCTGGCGTCGCGGCACGCGGCCCCGGTAGTCGGCCAGGATGGTGCCGTCGGCGCCGGTGATGAGGTCGATGAAGCGCCCGGGCGGCGTGTCCGCAAAGTCGTCCTGCCCCTCGATCAGCTTGCCGCCGTTGGCGAACGCGGAGTACGCGGCCACCACCTCCATCAGGGTGAGGTCGGGCGTGCCCAGCGCGATCGACGGGTGCAGCGGCACGAACGAGCGGATGCCCATCGCGCGCATCGTCTCGATGACCGCCTCGACCCCGGTGCCGACGATGAGGCGCACCGCCACCGTGTTGAGCGAAAGGGCGATCGCGGTGCGGATGGTGACGTTGCCGTGGTACTCACCGTCGTAGTTGCCCGGCGACCAGATGCCGCCCGTGGTCGGGATGGCGACCGGCCCGTCGCGCACGATGTCGAGCGGACTGGCCCCGCCGGCCAGCGCGGTGGCGTAGATGAAAGGCTTGATGGCGGAGCCGATCTGCCGGTTGCCCTGGGTGGCGCGGTTGAACTGGCTGCGCCGGAAGTCGTAGCCGCCGACCAGCGCGCGCACCTCACCGGTTGCCGGCACCAGCGCGGCCAGCGCGCCCTCCAGCTCCGGCAGCTGGGCCAGCGCGAACAGCTGCTCGCCCTTCTCACCCTCCACGAGGCGCACCGGCAGGAGGTCGCCGACGGCGAGGTCGCGCACCGCCGGGGGGCGCCCCTTGCCGGCCGGGGCCTCGCCGCGCCAGCGCCGCAGGTGGCGCCCGTCGGCCGCCACCATGGGCAGCTCCAGCTCACCGACGGCGACGACGACGCGCTCGTTGCGTCCCAGCTCGAGGACGGCGCCGGCATAGCGCACGTCCGGCAGCAGCACGGCGCCGGTGCCGAGCGCCGCGTCCTCGCGCCCCTGCACCCACGGGCGCGGCGGCTGGTCCCGGAACGCGGCCAGCTCGCTGGCGCCGAGGTGGCCGATGGGGCCGCGGAAGCCGATCATGCGATCGAGCGACTCGAGGCCGCCCCGCAGCGCCGCCTCCGCGCTGCGCTGCATGCGCATGTCGAGCGTCGTGTAGACCCGCATGCCGCCGTAGAACACGCTGCGCGTGCCGAAGCGGGCCTGCATCCAGCGCCGCACCTGCTCGAGGAAGTACGGCGCGGCGACGTAGTTGACCGGCACCTCGTCGGACACGATGGCCAGCGGCTCGGCCAGCGCCGTCCGCGCGACGGCGTCGCTGATGTAGCGGTCCTGCCGCATGCGCTCGAGCACGTAGGACTGGCGGTGGCGCGCGGCGCGGAAGTTGTGGTGCGGCGAGTAGTCGGTCGGGCGCTGCACCAGGCCGGCCAGGAGCGCGCCCTCGGCCACTGTCAGGTGGTCGACGTCCTTGCCGAAGTAGACCTCGGCCGCGGCCTGCACCCCGTAGGCGCCGTGGCCCAGATAGACGCCGTTCAAGTAGCGCTCGAGGATCTCGCGCTTGCTCAGGCGGCGGTCGACGCGCACCGCCAGGATGAGCTCCTTGATCTTGCGCTCGACGGTGCGCTCGTTCGACAGCAGGATCATGCGGGTGAGCTGCTGGGTGATCGTCGACGCGCCCTGGGTCGAGCCGCTGCTGGTGAAGTTGGCGTACGCGGCGCGCGCGATGCCGAAGATGTCGAACCCCGGGTGCTCCCAGAAGCGGCTGTCCTCGGCGGAGATGAACGCCTGCCGCACGTGCTCCGGGATGCGCTCGAGCGGCACCCGCACGCGCTTCTGTAGATAGAACTCGCCGATCAGCTCACCGTCGGCCGAGTAGACCAGCGTGGCCATATCTTGCTGCTGCTCGATGCGGTTCACGTCGGGCAGCTGCGCCGCGTAGTAGGCGTAGCGGTTGTACGCGATGCCGGCGCCCGAGAAGGTGCCCCACAGGAGGCACACCAGGACGATGCGCAGGACCGAGAAGCGGCGCAACCGGCGGGCCGGGCGCCCCCTCCCGCGCCGCCACGACCCGCGCCGCCAAAACGCCCGGAAGCCCAGGCTTGATCTATCAGGGGAGGGGTTCAAAATTGTTGAGATGGGGCCGATCGGGAGAATAGCAGCTCTCGCATGCGCCGGAGCGACCGCCGCATGGGTCGCCGCGGCCGCGATCGCCCCCGGAACCGCGGCCGCCAAACCGACCGGGCAGGGCACCCTGGCCCCGGCGGTGCCGGGGGTGCCGGCGCGGATGCCGGACGCGTTCGCCGTGCTGCCGTTCGAGAACCGCTCCGGCGTGCAGGGGATGGCGTGGATGAGCGCCGGCATGGCGTTCCTCGTCGGCGAGAAGGTCGAGGCCAACCGCGACCTGACCCCGGTCTACGGGCCGCTGGTGGTGCCGGCCGGGCCGCCGATCGCGATCACCGCGCCGTCGGTGGCGGCGTTCGCCCGCCAGGTCGGCGCGCGCTGGGTGTGGACCGGCTGGGTGGCGCGGCCCGACTGGGAGCTGCAGCTGGGCGTGTCGCTGTGGCGCGTGGAGGGCAACACCGGCCCCGCGGTGCGGGTGGGCGAGGTGGTGGGCCGCGCGGAGTTCGCGCGCTACTCGGATCTCGCGGCCCAGGCGGTGGGGACGCTGTGCAACAAGGCCGGGCTGCCGGTTGACGCCGGCGAGCGGGTCGAGCTGGAGCGAAAGCCGAGCGGCGATTTCTACGCCTACACGCTGTTCGGCCGCGGGCTGTCGGCCATGCTGGGCAGCGAGGGCCAGCCCGGAGACCTCGAGAAGGCGCTCAAGAACGTGCAGCGGGCCGTGCTGATCGATCCCCGCCTGAGCGAGGCGCAGCGCGTGCTGGGCGAGATCTACGCCGCGCAGGGCAAGGAGTCCAAGGCCAAGGGGCGCCTGGCCTACGCGCTGCAGATGCGGCCCGACTACTACCCGGCGCTCGCGTCCGGGGCGAGGCTGGCGCGCGAGAGCGGTCGCCTCGATCAGGCGCGCGACCTGTACGAGCGTGCGCTGACCGTACGGCCGTGGGACCTGGAGGCGCGCTACCAGCTGGGCAAGACGATGTGGGACGGCGGCGACGCCGACGGCGCGTACCGCGAGATGTCGCGCGTGGTGCAGAAGCGGCCGCGCGACGTGCGCGCGCGCCGCGTGCTGGTGCTCATCCACGCGTCGCGCGGCGACAACGCGGATCTGGTGAGCGAGCTCGAGCAGGTGGCGGCGCTCGATCCCACCGACGAGGCGACCCGCATGGACCTGGCGGCGGCCTACGCCGCGATGGGCCGTGTGGACCGCGCCATCGAGGCGTATCGCGGCATCGTCGACCGCAACCCGCAGCAGGCCCAGGCGATGAAGTTCCTCGGCGACCTGCACAAGCGCCAGGGCCAGGTCGACAGGGCGGTCAAGTACTACGGCGACGCGGTCAAGGCGGACCCGGGCGACCCGCGCGCCTACTTCCTGCTCGGCGCGATCTACGTCGAGGGCGGCAAGGACAAGGACGCCAAGCGCATCTACCAGCAGGCGCAGCGGTTCAAGCGCTACCTGGCCGAGACCTACAACAACCTGGGCGCCATCGCCTACCGCGAGCGCGACCTGGACACGGCCATGTGGTACCACCGGCGCGCGGTGCTCAGGCGGCCGTCGAGCGCGCGCTTCCGCTACAACTACGCGCTGTCGCTGTCGGCCAGCAAGTACACCGAGGAGGCGCTCGAGCAGGTCGACGCCGCCCTCAAGCTGGAGCCGAACCACGTCGAGCTGCACTACCTGCGCGGCGTGGTGCTGCTGCGCCGCGGCGAGGCCGAGGCGGCCCGCGCCGAGTTCGAGAAGACGCTGGCCCTCAACGCCAAGCACGACGGCGCCCGCCACAACATCGAGCTCATCGACGAGCTACGCCGCCGCGCCCAGGAGGGCGAGGTCGTCATCGAGGGCAAGCAGCAGTAGCGCGCGATCAGTTGGCCGCGCAGTGCATGCCGACCGACCAGCCGTCGTGGAGGAAGGCGGCGCGCACGGTGCCCGGGTCGCCGCAGCGGGCTGGCGAGTCGCCCGAGATGAGGCACAGCGAGTGGCGGCCGGCCAGGGCCTGGAAGGCGGAGCGCGCCTCGGCGGCGACCTCGCCGAGCAGCTGCCCGTCGAGGAAGACCTGCTGCCCGGCGGCGCAGGTCCGGTTGTCGACGTAGAACGTGATCGTCGTGGCCGGCACCGCGGGCTGCTCCTCTTCCTCGTCCGGGCGCTTCGGCTTCGTCTCTTTGGGGTCCTCGCTCTCCGCCGCGGCCACCGCCATCTCGGCCTCGGTCGGCGCGGCCTGGCTGGCCACCAGCTCGGCTCCGCGCGCCAGCAGCGCCGCACCGTCGCAGCCGCGGTGGCGCAGCTCGCCGCCGAGCTGGACCTGGAAGGCCAGGCGCATCTCCTTGAGGTTGACGAGCGCCTCCCGGTAGCGGCCGGCGACCTGGTTCACCTTCCAGCGATAGTCGGGCGTGAGCGCGGCGGTCTCGCCCAGCTCGTCGAGCTGGCGGATCAGCGCCTGCTCGGTCTCCAGCTCGGCGCCCAGCGCGCGGTAGGTCTCACCGTCGCGCCGCGCCTCGTAGTAGGCGCGCGCCACGCCGTCGACCGGGCATGCGCCGCGCCGGCGCTTGCCCAGCACCGAGACCGCGCCCTGCACGTTGCGCGAGAACGAGCGCCGCGCCGTCTCCATCGAGCGATCCAGCGCGCCGAAGCGATCGACGTGGCGCTTGTAGAACTCGCTGTCGCCGAACACGACCTCCACCTCGGGCGCGCCCTCGACGCGGAACCCGCTCAGGAAGGTGGGCGGCACCGGCATCTGCAGCCCTTGATCGGCGATCTGCGGCGGCACCGCGAGCACCGACTCGGCCGGCGCGGCGGAGGGCGCCAGCACCATGCTCGTCATCGTGGAGACGCAGAGAGAGGAGAACGGAACCGAGAACGCAGCCATGTCGTGGAGGGCACCGGCCGGGCCTCGCCGGCCCCTTTACCGTCACCGATTGTCCCATTGCCGGTGCAGGGTCGCCACTCCTCGTTTCGCGTCGTAAAGTTCCGGCGTGTCCTCCCCGCCCCTCGTCGCGACCACTCCGCGCCTGGTGTTCGCCTCGCCGCGCGGGCTCCCCCGTCCGCACACCTTGGAGGGGCGTGTGGTCGTGCTCGACATTGCTTTTGCCGCCTCCAGCGGAAAGACAGTGTCGTTCGAGCTGGTCACCCGGCCCTTCATCGACGAGCTGGGCAGCCGGCTGGCCGCCTGGGTCGACCACCACGACCACGAGCGTCACGTCGACTACGCGGGCGATCCCCGTTTCACCCTGGCCACCAAGGCGCAGCACGGGGCCTGCCCGGAGATGGTGACGCCGGAGCTCGTGCGCCAGGCCGGGCCTGTCGAGACCATCGTCACCCACAACGACCTGGACGGCCTGTACTCGGCCGCCAAGTGGATCCGCGCCGGCGAGGAGCCGTACCCCGGCGCCGACGACGACGCGCGCTGCGTCGACACCCGCGTGGGCACGCCCGGGCCGATCGCCCGGCACATCGACCGCGCCCTGCGCGCGCGCTTCCGCGACGGCGCGCTCAAGCGCTCGGTGGTGCTGTGGCTGTGCACCGGCATGCCGGACGGCGCGCTCAAGGACGCCATCGACGAGGCCGCGCACGAGTTCCACGACCGGACAGCCGGGACGGACAAGCTGGCCCGCCGCTTCGTCATGCGCGGGCGGGTGGCGTTCGTCGACGTGGGCGCGGCGCGCGAGCCGTTCGACAAGACCGAGCTCCTGCTGCGCGGCCAGGAGCTGGCGGAGGTGGCGGCTGTGCGCGATTCGGGGACGGTCACGTTCGCGGCTCGCTATGGGTCCGGGTGGGACTTCCTGAGCCTGTTCCGCCTCGAGGGCGGCATGCCGACGCGCGTCACGGTCCCCGAGGCCCGCCTCGACGAGGCGCTGGCGGCGGTCAACGATGCCAAGTCACCGAGCCGGGCCAATCGTTGACGGGCCACCTGGGGCGCGTTACGTAAGTCCTGGTCCTGAGCCGGAACCAGGCCTTCGATCCGACCAGCCCATGGATGGCGCCAAACCACAGCCCGACCTCGCCGCGCTCGCCCGTGCCCGCCACGACAAGGCGGCGCACGACCACGGGACGCTGAGCGCCGAGGACGTCGGGCCGCGCGACTTCGCCGACGAGGTGGTCCACAAGCTGCTGCACAGCTACAAGTCCGCGTCCGGCGCGATGCAGCACGTCAACTCGTACGAGCTGCCGTCGATGGAGGAGGTGTCGCGCATCGTCTGGCTGTGCCGGACCCTCCTGTTCCCCGGCTTCGTCGAGGGCTCGCTCATCCGCGCCACCGAGACCGAGCTGCGCGAGTTCGTGCGCGAGCGGGTGGACGACCTGGGCAACCGGCTGCGCCGGCAGATCTACCGCGGCCTGCACCACAAGGTGCAGAGCACGCAGGGGACGCGCGACCTGGACTGCCCGCACTGCGCGGCGCGCGCCGCCGACATCGCGCAGCACTTCCTGGCCAGCCTCGTCGATATCCGCTCGCGGCTGGCGCTCGACGTCGAGGCCAGCCTGGCCAGCGACCCGGCCGCGACCGGCACCGACGAGATCATCTTCTGCTACCCGGGCCTGTACGCCATCACGGTGTACCGGGTGGCCAACCAGCTGCTGCGCCTGGGCTCCAAGCTGATCCCGCGCATGATGACCGAGCTGGCCCACGAGAAGGTCGGGATCGACATTCATCCGGGCGCCAGCATCGGCGACTCCTTCTTCATCGACCACGGCACCGGCATCGTCATCGGCGAGACCACCGTGATCGGCAAGCACGTGCGCATGTACCAGGGCGTCACGCTCGGCGCCCTGTCGGTCAAGGAGCGACGCGAGCCGGCGACCGGCAGCGCCAAGCGCCATCCGACAATCGAGGACGACGTGGTCATCTATTCCGGGGCCACCATCCTCGGCGGCGAGACGGTCGTCGGGCGCGGCGCGGTCGTGGGCGGCAACTGCTGGGTCACGCAATCGGTGCCGGCGGGAGCGGTGGTGACCCAGGACGGGATCCGCCTGCCGCGCGCCCCCGCGCGCTGACCTGCATCCCGCGCGCCGACGGCGACGGACGGCGACGCAGGTGGGCGAGAGATTCGGCCACAAGCGCGGCGCGCCGGTGATGCGAAGCGGGCGAAGCGTGGTATTTTGCGCGGGATCGGGATGAGCGATCATTCCCCGCCACGCATGCCCGCCGGCGGGCCCGAACGGCCTGCGCACGGGGACCTCCGCCCGGACGGATCCTCGTCGATCGAGCGGCCCAAGACCCTGACCCGGCTCCGCTTCGTCGCGCCGCCGGGCATGGCGCTCGAGGAGTCTCAGGGCGAGGCCAAGACCATCGGCCGCTACGAGATCCTCGAGACCCTGGGCAAGGGCGCCATGGGCGTCGTGTACAAGGCGCGCGATCCGCTGCTCGACCGCATCGTCGCGGTCAAGACGCTGGTGTCGCCGCGCGCCGGCGGCCGCCGCACGCGGCGCGCCTACCTCGAGCGCTTCGAGCGCGAGGCCAAGGCCGCCGCCAAGATGCAGCACCCGGCCATCGTCACCATCTTCGACGTCGGCCTCGAGGAGAACGGCGCGCCGTACATGGTGCTGGAGTACCTGCCGGGCGAGTCGCTGGCCGACCGGCTCGACCAGGTGCGCATGCCGCTGGGCCGCGCGGTCCAGGTCGGGCAGGACCTGGCCAGCGCGCTGGCCTTCGCGCACCGCCAGCGCATCGTGCACCGCGACGTGAAGCCGGCCAACGTGCTGCACGCCGGCGACACGCGCTGGAAGCTGGCCGACTTCGGCATCGCGCGGCTGCCCGACTCGGATCTGACCCAGGTCGGCATCTTCATGGGCACGCCGGGCTACGCGCCGCCCGAGGCGATCAGCCAGGGCCGCTACACGTCGCAGGCCGACGTGTTCGCGTGGGGGGCAGTGCTCTACGAGCTTCTGTCCGGGCGCATCCCGTACGAGGGTCCCGACACGCGCACGACCAACGGGTACGTGCTCAAGACAGCCGCCAAGTCGCCGCGCGACTACGACGGGTCGATCCCGGATCAGCTCGCCGACGTGGTGATGAAGGCGCTGCACCCGTCCACCGACGTGCGCTTCAAGGACGGGGCCGAGGCAGAGGCGGCGCTCAAGCGGGCGTGGGAGGACTGCCTCACCAGCGAGGTGGTGCTGCTGCCGTCCCTGACCGGGCCCGAGCTGCCCCACGACCGGGTCGGCGCGACGATGCACCACACGACGACCCAGCGGGGCAAGGCGCGCGGGGGCGGCAAGGCGCAGCCGCCGGCGCCGGCGCCGCAGCCGGATCGCGTCGTCATGACCTCGTCCCGCCCGCCGCAGCCGGTCGGCGACGACGACCCGACGCGCATCATGAACCGCGTGCCGGAGGATCCGATCCCCAACCGGCTTTCCGATCGGCGCCCCGAGGTCCCCGATCTGTCGGCCGCGCGCGGCGCCGACAGCTCCGAGGTGCAGGCCGAGCAGGAGTGGGGCCGCCACGGCTTCCACAAGACGGTCGAGGAGTCGCACCCGTTCGGACAGGGCCGCGGGCTCGAGCACGATCAGAGCCGCAGCGGCATGGCCCGGCCGGCGTCGGTCATGCGCGCGTCGGCCGCCCGCGAGGCGGCGGCGCGCCAGCAGCTGCCGGCCGCGCGGCGCCCGCGTCAGTCGGCCGCGCTGCCGGCGCGCATCGGCCTGTGGATCGCGGTGCTGCTGCTCGCGGTCGCGGCCGGCGCGGCCGGGGCCTACCTGCTCATCGGCGCTCTGTAGCGCCGCCGGCGTCGCGGCCGGCAATCAGTCCTTGCGGACGAGGTCGATGTTGAGGAAGCGGCCGCCCTTGATCAGGACCACCGCCGAGTAGGCGCCCGGTCCCTGGTTGAAGAAGACAAGGTTGCGGCCGCCCGGGCCGGGGCAGGGGCCCGACGTGCACGTGACCTCGCCGTCGAGGCGGAAGCCGGCCTCGTCCTCGGTGACATTTCCGCTCAGGCGCACGGCGCCGCCCGCCTGCTCCATGCGAAGCGCGCCGCCGTCGCCGGCGCGGATCGCGCACGGTACCGGCGCCAGCTCGCGGTTGCCGCGGGTGAAGCGGCACTCGTAGTCGCCGATGAGCGAGCTGGGCGGCGGCGCGGCGGACCGCGGCGGCCGGCGCCGCCGTGCTGGTCGCGTCGGCCGGAGCTGCCGACGAGACCGGCGCGGCCGCAGGCGCGGGCGCCGCCGCGGTCTCCGGCGGTGCGGCCGTGGGGGCCGCCGCGCTCGGGCCGGCGACCTGGCGCGAGCCGCACCCGGAGCTGGCCGGGGCGACGAGGAGGACGATGAGGGTGACGAATGAAAGTGCGACGCACATGGCCAGACCCAGTCCGATCAGCTCTCCCGGGACGCGCGACGGTGGCGCGGCCGCGGCATCTTCTGCTCCATCGGCGTCGCCGCTCGCTCCGCCGCCGTCTGCGCCGTCCGCGCCCTCGGCGCCGGTGGCGGACCGCCCGGCGCGACCGGAGCCGCGCAGCCATCCGCGCACCCGGTTGCGGGGCAGGCGATCCAGCCACGCTTGCAGCCGGCGCTTCATCGCGTCGCGGCGAGAGCTCGCAGGCGGCGCACGATGTCCGCCTGTCCGTCGGCGTGATAGGAGGAGCGCACCAGCGGCCCCGACTCGACGTGCGGGATGCCCAGCTCGCGCGCGAAGCCGGCCAGCTCGGCGAACTCGTCCGGGTGGACGTAGCGCGCCACCGGCAGGTGCGCGGCCGACGGCGACAGGTACTGGCCCATGGTGACGATGTCGACGCCGAGGTCGCGCACCTCGCGCAGCACCGCATGCACCTCGGCTACCTCCTCGCCCAGGCCGAGCATCAGGCCGGTCTTGGTGACCGCGCCGCGCAGGCGGGCGTGCTCGAGCACCTTGTAGCTGCGCGCGTAGCTGGCCTGCACGCGGACCTGGCGCGACAGGCGCGGCACGGTCTCGAGGTTGTGCGCGAACACGTCCGGATCGGCGTCGAGGACGGTGTCGACGTGCTCGGTCTGGCCCTTGAAGTCCCCGGTCAGGACCTCGAGCGACATGTCGGGGCAGGCCGCCTTGATGCGGCGGATCGTCTCGGCCCAGTGGGCCGCGCCGCCGTCGGCCAGGTCGTCGCGGTCGACGCAGGTGACGACGGTGTGCTCGAGGCCGAGCTGGGCCAGGGTCTCGGCCACGCGGCGCGGCTCGTCGGCATCCGGGGGCAGGGGACGCCCGGTCGTCACGTCGCAGAAGCGGCACGAGCGGGTGCAGATGTCGCCCAGGATCATGATCGTGAGCGCGCGCCGGCTCCAGCACTCGCCGATGTTGGGACAGCCGGCGCTCTCGCAAACCGTGTGCAGCCCCTGCTCGCGCACCAGCCGCTGCACCTCGAAGAAGGTCGGTTTCGTCGGCAACCGGACCTTGATCCACTCGGGATGCCTTCGCCCGCGCGGCCTGGCCGGCGGCGCCGGCGGCTCCGGCTGCCCGACGACCGGCAGCGATATGCGACTACTCGACGACATGTCCGTGTTTATTTGAGCAGCTTCAGATGTGGATGGCCATGCCGAACGCGTCCTCGGCGGCTTCCTTGAGCGCCTCGGCGAATGTCGGATGGGCGTGGATGGTGTGGATGAAGCTCTCCGCGTTGACCTCGGTGGTCTTGGCCAGGGTGGGAGACGCGATCGAGATCCGTCACCGCCGGGCCGATCAGGTGAGCGCCGACGAGAGCCCCGTTCGAGGCGTCCCAGATGAACTTGGCGAACCCCGGGTACTCGCCGGCGGCGAGCGTCTTGCCGAGCGGCCCGAACGGGAAGCGTCCCACCTTCACCTCGAGCCCGGCCTCGGTGGCCTTCTCCTCGGTCAGGCCGACCGACGCGATCTCCGGGTGGCAGTAGGTGCAGGCCGGCACCGCGTCGTACGGCACCGGGTGCGGGTGCTTGCCCGCGATCAGCTCGGCCACGTACACGGCCTCCGCGCTGGCCACATGGGCCAGGGCCTGGCGCCCGACGACGTCGCCGATGGCGTAGACGTCCTTCACCCCGGTGCGGAACTGATCGTCGATCTGGATGAAGCCGCGCTGGGTCGCCACGCCGACGTCCTCGAGGCCCAGGTTCTCGACGTTGCCGGTGATGCCGACCGCCATCAGCAGCACGTCGGCGGTCAGCTCGTTGAGCGCGCCGCCGCCCTGGGCCGGCTCGATGAGCGCCTTGACCCGCCCGTCCTTGCCGTCGGTCACGTCGGCCCGGCTCAGCTTGGCGCCGGTGTGCACCGCGATGCCGCGCTTCTTGAACGCGCGCGCCAGCTCGGTCGAGATGTCCTTGTCCTCGTTCGGCACCAGCCGGGGCAGGAACTCGACGATGGTCACCTTCGTGTCGATCGCGTTGTAGAACGACGCGAACTCCACGCCGATGGCGCCGGCGCCGACGATGATCATCGACTCGGGCCGCCGCGGCAGGACCAGCGCCTCGCGGTAGGCGATGATGCGCTCGCCGTCCAGCTCGATGCCGGGCAGAGAGCGCGCGCGGGCTCCGGTGGCCAGGATGATGTGCTTGGCCCGCACGGTCCGCTCGCCGCTCTCGGCCGCGACGTGGACCAGCCCGGCCCCGCCCAGGCGCGCGCGTGCCCTGGATGTGCGTGATCTTGTTCTTCTTGAACAGGTACGCGACGCCGCGCGAGATCTTCGACGACACGCCGCGCGAGCGCTCGATCATCGCGCCGAAGTCGTAGCCGACGTCCTTGGCGATGACGCCGAACTCGCCCGCCCGCCGGGCCAGGTCGAGCACCTCGGCCGAGCGCAGGAGCGCCTTGGTCGGGATGCAGCCCCAGTTGAGACAGATGCCGCCCAGCGCCTCGCGCTCGATGCACGCGGTCTGCAGGCCCAGCTGCGCGGCGCGGATGGCGGCCACGTAGCCGCCCGGACCGCTGCCGATCACCACGACGTCGTAGCTCTGCTCCTCGCTCATAGCGCGAGCGACTCCGGGCGCTCGAGGATGTCGCGCAGCTCGTCCAGGTAGCGGGCGCCGAGCGCGCCGTCGACGGCGCGGTGGTCGCACGACAGGGTCAGGCTGAGCCGCTCGCCGATGGCGATGCGCTCGCCCTCGATGACCGGGATCTTCTGGATGCGACCGACCGCCAGGATGCAGGCCGCCGGCGGGTTGATGATGGCGTCGAAGTTGTCGACGCCGAACATGCCCAGGTTGGACACGGTGAAGGTCGCCCCCTGGATCTCGTGGGCCTTGATCTGCCGCCGCTTGGCCCGGTCGACCAGGTCGCGCACCTCGGCGCTGATGACGCCGATGCCCTTGAGGTCGGCGTTGCGCACCACCGGCGTGAGCAGGCCCTGCTCGAGCGCCACCGCCACGCCCATGTGCACGCGCGAGTAGTAGCGGATCGCTGTCGCCCATGAAGGCGACGTTGCAGTCCGGCACCCGGCGCAGCGCCAGCGCCGCGCCCTTGAGCAGGAGGTCGTTGATGCTGACCTTGCCGCGGTCGCCCAGCAGGTGGTTGAGCCGCTGGCGGAAGTCGATGAGCGGGCCGGCGTCGATCGTCGCGGTCACCCGGAAGTGCGGCATCTCGCGCTTGGCCTGGGTCAGGCGCTGCGCGATGGTGCGGCGGGTCGGCGTGAGCGGCCGGTCCTCGTACTCGTCGGTGATGTCGTGCAGCTGGACAGCCCCGGGCCGGACCACGGCCAGCGCGGTGCGGCCCGACTCGGCCGCCTCCTCGCCCTCGTCGGCCTCCTGCTCGACCTCCTCCGCCTCGGCCTGCTCGACCTCCTCGTGCGCGCCCTCCTCGTGGCCGCCCTCGGCCGCGCCGCGCACGTCGCGCTCCACGATGCGCCCGCCCGGGCCGCTGCCCTTGACCTGGCGCAGGTCGACGCCGAGCTCGATGGCGAGGCTCTTGGCCAGCGGCGAGGCGAGCAGCCGCCCCGGCTTGGCCGCGGCCGGCCGCGCGCGGCCGCCGCCGTTCTTGGGCCGCGCCTCCTTGCTCGGGGCCTTGGCCCGGGCAGGGGCCTCCTCGGCCTCCTCGGCCTCCGGCTCCTCCTTGGCCCGGGCCGCCTCCTTCTTGGCCGCGGGCTTGCCCTCCTGGGCCGGCTTCTTCGCCGCCTTCTGATCTCGGCCTTCGGCTCCGCCTTGTCCGGCTTCTCTGCCTTCTCGGCCTTCTGCTCGCCCTTGGCCGGCGCGGCGCCGCCCGACTGCGCCTCCTTCACCAGCCCGGCGATGTCCTCCCCCTCTTCACCCAGGATGGCCACCGGCGCGCCGAGCTTGACCGTGTCGCCCTCCTTGACCAGGAGCTTGAGCAGGACCCCCTCGTCCTCGAGGTTGAAGTCCATGTTGGCCTTGTCGGTCTCGACCTCGGCGACGAGATCGCCGGGCGAGACTCGCTCGCCCTCCTTCTTGACCCACTTGACCAGGACCCCCTCTTCCATCGTGGGGGAGAGCTTGGGAAGACCGATTATCTGAGCCATGTCCTCTTCGTCCGGGTTCCGTGAACCGCGCAAGTATGCACATCGGGAGCGCCGCGGTGTACAGGTGACGGAAAGTTACACGCGCTCGAGAGGTGGCGCCGCCCCGGGTCTCGCACTCCCGGCGGCCGGCCCGCCACCGGCTCAAGCGCCGCCCAAAGCGGCCGATCCAGTCGATCGCACCCGCGTGGGCCCGAGATGGACAAACCTCAGCCACCCGTGAAGAACATCCTGTTCGTCGATGACGAGCCCGCGGTCCTCGACGGCCTGCGCAACCTGCTGCGCAAGCAGCGCCACAGGTGGCAGATGACCTTCGCGCTGGGCGGCAAGGCGGCGCTCGAGGAGCTGGCGAAGGCTCCGTTCGACGTCGTCGTCTCCGACATGCGCATGCCGGGCATGGACGGTGCCGAGCTCCTGCGCGAGGTGAAGCAGCGCTACCCGGGCACGGCGCGGGTGGTCCTGTCGGGGCACGCCGACCAGGAGATGGTGGCCCGCGCGCTGCCGGTGGCGCAGCAGTACCTGTCCAAGCCGTGCGACGGCGAGCAGCTGCGCGGCGTCATCGACCGCGTATGCGAGCTGCAGGCGCTGGTGGCCGGCTCGGCGGTGCGCGACATCGTCGGCCGGCTGGACAAGCTGCCGTCGATCCCGGAGACGTACCTGCGCCTCACCAAGGTCATCGCGGACCCGGACAGCGGCATGGAGGACATCGCGCGCGTCGTCCAGCGCGACCCGGCGATGAGCGCCAAGGTCCTCCAGCTGGTCAACTCGGCCTACTTCGGGCTGGCGCGCCCGCTGAGCTCGGTCGACCAGGCGATAAGCTATCTCGGCGTCGACCTGATCAAGGGGCTGGCCCTCACCCTGGACGTCTTCGCCTCCGCCAACAGCAGCATGCCGGCCACCGGGTTCTCGTTCGACCGCCTGCAGCAGGCGGCGCTGCTCAGCGCCAAGCTGGCCAAGCGCATCGTCGGCGGCGGCGATCCCAAGGAGGCCGAGGCCGCCTACACCGGCGGCCTGGTGCGCGACATCGGCATCATCATCTTCGCCATGAGCATGCCGGAGCGCCTCGCCGAGGTCGCCCGCGTGGTCGCCGAGTCCGGCCGCCCGCTCGACGACGTCGAGCGCGAGCTTTTCGGCGCCAGCCACGCGGCGGTGGGCGGCTACCTGCTCGGCGTGTGGGGCCTGCCGCTGGCGATCGTCGAGGCGGTGGCCTACCACCACGTCCTGCGCGTCGTCCCGCGCGAGAAGGTGGACGCCCAGGTGGCCGTCCACGTGGCCGACTCGCTCGTGCACGCGGCCCTGGCCGCGGCGGCCGGCGAGCCGTACACCGAGCGCATCGACATGGAAGTCTTGAAGGCGCTCAACGTCGCCGATCAGCTGCCCGACTGGCGCGAGCGCGCCGTCACCGACGCCCGCGCCATGCTGTCCGGCCCGGAGTAGGCGCGGTCGCTAGTCCAGGTACAGGACCTTCTCGACCGCCGCCACCACGTCCGCCACCTGGGGAATGACCTCCTTCTCCAGATTGAGGGCGTAGGGCATGGGGACGTCGTCCGACGTCACGCGCTCGATCGGCGCGTCCAGGCTGTCGAGGCACTCGCGCTGCACGCGATACGCGATCTCGGCGCCGAAGCCGCTCATCGGCCAGCCGATCTCGACGATCACGCAGCGTCCGGTCTTCTGCACGCTCTCGACGATGATGGCGTCGTCGAGCGGCCGCAGCGTGCGCGGGTCGACGACCTCGGCCTCGATGCCGTCCTCGGCCAGCTTGTCGGCCGCGGCCATGCACACCGGCACCATGGCCGACCACGCCACCAGCGTGACGTGCTGGCCCTGGCGCTTCACCTCGCCCTGGCCGAGCGGGATGAGGTACTCCTCCTCCGGCACCTCGCCGGTGGTGTTGTAGAGCGTCTCGCCCTCGATGAAGATGACCGGGTTCTCGTCGCGCACGGCCGACTTGAGCAGCCCCTTGGCGTCGTACGGCGTGGACGGCATGGCGACCTTGAGGCCGGGCACGTGGCTGTAGAACGACTCGAGCGCCTGCGAGTGCTGCGAGCGCGACCTGCACCGCCGGGCCGCCCGGCCCGCGGAACACGATCGGGATCGTGAACTGGCCGGCCGACATCTGGAAGATCTTGGCCGCGTTGTTGACGATCTGATCGATCGCGACCAGCGAGAAGTTGAAGGTCATGAACTCGATGATCGGGCGCAGGCCGACCATGGCCGCGCCGACGCCGATGCCGGCGAAGCCCATCTCGGCGATCGGCGCGTCGATCACGCGGCGCTCGGAGAAGCGCTGCAGCAGCCCCTGCGACACCTTGTAGGCGCCCTGGTAGTACCCGACCTCCTCGCCCATGAGGAACACGCGCTCGTCGCGCTCCATCTCCTCGCGCATGGCCTGGTTGAGCGCCTCGCGGTAGCTGATGACCGGCACGTCGGCGGCTCCTTTCACGCTTCCTTGGTGACGTAGGGCAGGTACTCGTCGGCCGGCGGGGCTGTCCTCGGCGAAGCGGACCGCGTCGGCGATCTCCTGCTTGACGTCGTCCTCGACCGCGCGCAGCTCCTCCTCGGTGGCGCCGCACTCCTCGGCCAGGCGCCGGCGCGCGATGCCGACCGGGTCGCGCCGCTTCCACTCCTCGACCTCCTCGCGCGTGCGGTAGAGGCCGGGATCCGACATCGAGTGGCCGCGGAAGCGGTAGGTGCGCACCTCGACCAGGGTCGGCTCGCCGGTCTCGCGCGCGCGCTCGACCGCATCTGCGATGCGGCCGCTTGCACCTTGATGACGTCGTCGCCGTCGAAGCGGTCGCGCGCCATGCCGTGGGCCAGCGCGCGCATCGACACGTCCTCGACCGCCAGCGAGCGGTAGAGCGGCGTGCCCATCGAGTACTGGTTGTTCTCGCAGATGAAGACGACCGGCAGCTTCCACAGCGCGGCCAGCGCGATCCCCTCCTGGAAGCCGCCGATGGTGCTCGAGCCCTCGCCGAAGAAGCACAGCGTGACCCGCCCGTCGCCGCGGTACTTGGAGGCGAAGCCGGCGCCGGCCGCGATCGGCACGTGGCCGCCGACGATGCCGTAGCCGCCGAGGAAGTTGGTGGCGCGCGTCGAAGATGTGCATCGAGCCGCCCAGGCCCTTCACCGCGCCGGTCTTCTTGCCGTACAGCTCGGCCAGGATGGCGCGCGAGCTCACGCCCTTGGCGTAGGCGTGGCCGTGCTCGCGGTAGGTGGCGACCACGTAGTCGTCGTGGTCGAGCGTGGCGATGGCGCCGACGCAGACCGCCTCCTGGCCGATGATGAGGTGCAGGAAGCCGCCGATCTTGCCCTGCGAGTAGGCCTTGGCCGCGGCCTCCTCCATGCGCCGGATGGCCAGGATCTGGCGGTAGAGCGGGAGCATCTCCTCCTTGCTCGCCGGATCCAGGCTGCTGTCGTCCGGCTCGAGCCGCTTGGAGGCGCTCGACGACGATGGCGGAGGCGCCGGCTCCTGGGACGGCTCCTTCGCCTCGGGCGCCGGCGTCGGCTGGGACGCCGCCTGGGGCTTGGGCGGTGTCGGGGCCTGCGATTGGGTCGAGCTCTTGCCCATGGGCCGAGCAGCATAGCCGAACCGAATCGGTGGTTCTATGCCACCCCCCGGATCAGGGCGACGCGACGTCACCGACGAGGTCTACGGGTCTGGCGAGAGATCGACCAGCACCGACGTCTCGCCGCTGGCCGACAGCGGCTCCTCGACCGCGTCCACCATGTCGCCCGCGACGTCGTAGGCCACCACCTCGACCGATTCGAAGCGCGGCGGCATCTTGTCGTAGAGCGCCTGGCCCAGGTCGCACGGCACCGGCCGGTAGCTCGTGGTCTCCGCGCCCGGATCGTGAAAGACGATCTCCAGCTCACCCAGCGGCGCGCACGGCTGCGGCGCGGCCGGCGTGGGCGCCTGACCGCCCACCGTCCAGCGCACCACCACGCGCAGGGCGGCGCCGTCCGCCACGCACTCTCCTGTGCGCGTGCACTCGCCGTCGCCGGCGCAGTCGACGTCGGTGGCGCACTGCTCGCCCTCGCCGGCCAGGCAGCCGGGCAGCCCGAGGACGATCAGGCGCGAGGAGCGCCGGCGACGGCAGATGCGCATCACTGCTCGACCTGACTCTCCCACATGGCGCGGCGGTTGTCCGCGTTCGATCGCCGCCGGAGCCACGGCGAAGCGCGCGTAGCCGATCGACAGCAGCGCCGGGAGCGCGGCCAGGCACGCCCACATCAGCAGCGGGCGGTGGCGCAGGTGGTCGAAGGCCAGACCGCCGAGCACCGGCGCGAGCGCAACGCCGAGCATCTGCATGGTGCCGAACACGCCGAACGCGCGGCCGAGCCGGGATGGATCGCCCAGCTCGGCGACGGTTGCCTGCTGGGCCGGCGTCACCACCACCTCGCCGATGGTCAGGAGCATGACCGCCGCGCCCAGCGTCCACGCGCCGCCGGCGGCGCCCATGCCGAAGAACGCGACGACGTAGAGCAGCGGCCCGATCACCAGCGCGCGCTCGTTGCTGAAGCGCTCGATGAGCGCCACCGCGGGCAGCTGGAACAGGAGCACGGCCAGGCCGTTGACCCCGTAGAGCAGGCCGATGTCGCGCGGCGTCAGGCCCACCTCGGACGGCGGCGTAGACCGGGAAGGTGGAGAAGAGCTGCACGTGGATGACCGAGAAGAGCAGCGCGCCGCCCAGCACCAGGGTGAGCTCGCCGCGCGGGCGGCGCGACGAGTCGGCCAGCGCGGCGGAGGTCGGCATCAGCGACTCGCTGGCCGCGCGCGACGCCACCGAGTGCGTGCGCGGCTCGGCCTGCCGCGCGATGGCGACGGCGGACAGGAGGATGGGCGGCACCGCGCAGAAGAAGACCGCAGCCGTAGTCGATGTGGGCGGCGAGCAGGCCGCCCAGCGACGGGCCGATCACCCAGCCCAGGTTGACGCCCATGCGCTGCAGGCCGAACGCGGCCACCCGCCGATCGGGCGGCGCCACGTCGGCCACCACCGCCGAGGCGACCGGCTCGAACCCGCCGCGCAGGCTGGACGACACGACCAGGACCACGGCCAGGACCGGGATGGACGCGTGCGATCAGCACCAGGTAGCCGAGCAGCGCGATGATGGCCGCGCGCGACGTGAGCGCGGCGACCATCAGGCTGCGGCGGCTCAGGCGGTCGCTCAGGCGCCCGGTGTAGCTGTTGGCCAGGGCCTGGCCCAGGTTGGCGACGAAGTAGAGCAGGCCGTACGCGGCTCCGGACATGCCGCGCTCGGTGACCAGGTAGACCCCCATGAACGCCATCACCAGGGACAGGCCCATCGTGTTGACGCCGCGCACCAGGGCGAGCACCCAGATGCGCCGGTCGATCCCCTCGTAGGCGCTCGCCGACCGGCGCAGGCGCGCCGCCAGCGAGCCCGGGCGGCCTCGGATGTCGCCCTCAGCCATCCAGCAGCTCGGACCCCTTGCCGCGGTGCCTGGGCAGCGCGTCCGCGCACGGATACCAGGGCAGCTTCTCCTCGTAGCTCTCGTGCGACTCGACCTCGCGGTCGAGCGGCGGCTCGAGGCACGCGGCCGAGACGTACATGCGGTCCACTTTCGGCCCGTCCGGGTGGCCCTCGGCGTCGGCGCGGTAGAGCAGGTGGCTGCCGCACTCGCCGCAGAAGCCCCAGCGGATCCACTGCGACGAGCGGTACCAGCGCACCCGCTCCTCGCCGGCGGCGAAGCGGAACCGGGTCAGCGGCACCGAGGTCCACGCCACGCACGGCGCCCCGTGCGACAGGCGGCAGGAGCGGCAGTGGCAGATGCTCAGGAAGTCGGTGGGCGGATCCAGCTGGATCTGCACGGCGCCGCACAGGCAGGACCCGCTCATCGACTCGCGCTCGCTCATGAGGCTCCTCCCGGAGCAGCAGACGATAACCGGCGCCGGCGCGCGGCGCGACGGGTGGCGTCCGGGAGTCCGGGGGGGTAGGCTGGCCCCGTGATCTGTCGGCTCAGCCGCGACTATCGCTTCGAGGCCGCGCACTTCCTCCCGCGCGTGCCCGCCGGTCACCAGTGCCGCCGCATGCACGGCCACAGCTACGCGGTGCAGGTCACCATCGAGGGCGAGCCATCGGCGGAGCGGGGCTGGATCATGGACTTCGCCGCCATGGACGAGGTGGTCGAGCCGACGATTCGCCGCCTCGATCACCAGGTGCTCAACGAGGTGCCGGGGCTCGACAATCCCACCGCCGAGCTGCTGGCGGCGTGGATCTGGCGCGAGCTGGAGGGCCGGCTGCCGCTGGTCGAGATCCAGGTGGCCGAGACCGACGAGCGCGCGCTGCATCCTGCGCCGCGCCTGAGCGCCCGGCCGGGCGCGAAGTGCGAGAGACGAGATGTCCGCGACCCTGCGCATCTGCACCATCAACTTCTGGGGCATCGAGCCGCCGCTCGAGCGCCGGCTGAGCCTGGCCCGCCGCCAGCTGCTCGAGCTGGCGCCGGACGTCGTCGCCATGCAGGAGGTGCGGCCGCTCGACGGGCGCGCCGGGCGCACCACCGCCGACGTGCTGGCCGAGGCGCTCGGCATGAACCGGGTGTACGAGGTGGCGGTCAGCTGGAGCGACGGCGCGTTCGGGCCGGGCCGGCCGGGCGGGCAGGAGGGGCTGGCGCTGCTCAGCCGCTTCCCGATCGCCGAGCACCGGGTCCTGCCGCTGCCCGAGGCGCGCCCGACCGAGGCGCGCATCCTCCTGTCGGCCCGGGTCGGCCACCGATGCCGGCCCGGTCTGGTGCCACTCGACGCACCTGCACTACCGGCTCGACGACGGCGTGGCGCGCGAGAAGCAGGTCCTGGCCATCGACGAGGCGGTGCGCGCGCTCGGGCGCGAGGCCGACGACCTGCCGCAGATCGTGTGCGGCGACTTCAACGCGCCGCCCGACGCCGACGAGATCCGCTTCATGCGCGGGCTGTGCACGCTCGACGGGCGCCGCACCCACTTCCAGGACGCGTGGCTGCGCGCCCGGCCCAGCGAGCCGGGCCTGACCTGGTCGTCGGACAACGAGCAGACCCGGCCGCTGCGCTCGCTCGACATCGACCGCCGCATCGACTACGTGTTCGTGACCACCCGCCGCAAGGACGGCCGCGGCACCGTGCTGGACGCCCAGGTCGTGCTGCAGGAGCGCGACGAGGGCGGGGCGTGCGCGTCTGACCACTTCGGCGTGCTCGCCGAGGTGCAGATTGCGCCCGGGAACACGGGCTGATAGGAAGGGGCACCATGCGCCACGTCTACGCCGACTTCATCGACCGCGTCGCGGTCCCGGCCCGCTACCTCGGCGGCGAGTACCAGTCGGTGATCAAGGACCCGGCCGCCGTGGCCGCGCGCGTGGTGCTGGCGTTCCCCGATCTCTACGAGATCGGCATGTCGCACATGGGGACCAAGATCCTCTACTCGATCCTCAACGCCGATCCGCGCATCGCGTGCGAGCGCTGCTTCGCGCCGTGGGTCGACATGGAGGCGGAGCTGCGCGCCCGCGACCTGCCGCTGGTCTCGCTCGAGTCGCAGACGCCGCTGCGCGACTTCGACGTCATCGGCGTCTCGCTGCAGTTCGAGCTCACCTTCACCAACGTGCTGACCCTGCTCGACCTGGGCGGCGTGCCGCTGCGCGCCGCGGACCGGGCCGACGGCGACCCGCTGGTCATCGGCGGCGGCCCGACCGCCACCCACCCGGAGCCGATGGCGCCGTTCTTCGACGCCTTCTTCATCGGCGAGGCGGAGGAGGAGCTGGCCGGCCTGGTGCTCGAGTGGTCGGCGGCGCGGCGGGCCGGGCGGCCGCGCCTCGACGCCCTGGCCGAGCTGGCCGGCCGCTATCCGATCTACGTGCCGGCGCTCTACCGCACCGAGATCGACGAGGCGACCGGGCTCGAGGTGGTCGGCGAGCCGATCGACGAGCGCGTGCCGGCGCGGGTGCGGCGCGGCTTCGTGGCCGACATCGACAAGTATCCGTTCCCCAGCGACACGCCGGTGCCGTACGCCGAGGCGGTGTTCGACCGCGCCGGCGGTCGAGATCGCGCGCGGCTGCACCGAGGGCTGCCGCTTCTGCCAGGCCGGGATGATCTACCGCCCGGTGCGCGAGCGCTCGCCCGAGTCGATCGTCAAGAGCGTGATCGACGGCGTCGACCACGCCGGCTACGACGAGACCTCGCTGACCAGCTTGTCTACCGCCGACTACTCCTGCATCACGCCGCTGGTGCGCGAGGTGGCCGGCAAGCTGCGCGACAAGAAGGTGTCGCTGTCGGTGTCGTCGCTGCGCGCCTACGGGCTGGGCGAGGAGATCCTCGACCAGATGGCGCAGATGCGCATCACCGGCCTCACCTTCGCGCCCGAGGCCGGCACCCAGCGCATGCGCGACGTGGTCAACAAGAACATCACCGAGGAGCACGTGGCCGAGAGCGCCGAGCGGGTGTTCGGGCGCGGCTGGAACCGGCTCAAGCTCTACTTCATGATCGGCCTGCCCAGCGAGCAGGACGAGGACGTGCGTCGGCATCGTCGAGACCGGCGAGCGCATGCTGCGCATCGGGCGCAAGCACGTGGCCAAGCGGGCCGAGGTGACCGTGTCGGTGTCCTCGCACGTGCCCAAGCCGCACACGCCGTTCCAGTGGTGCGCGCAGGACTCGACCGCCGAGATCGAGCGCAAGCAGTCCATGCTGCGCCAGACGCGTCAGCGAGCGCGGCCTGCGCCTCAAGGTGCACGACTGCGGCGTCAGCACCGTCGAGGGCGTGCTGTCGCGCGGCGACCGCCGCCTGGGCGACGTGATCGAGATGGTGTGGCGGCGCGGGGCGCGCTTCGACGGCTGGGACGAGCTGTTCGATCTCGACCGCTGGCTGGCCGCGCTCGACGAGTGCGGCGTGGACGTGCCGGCGTACCTCGGGCACGCGCCCGGTGTCGGCGCGGCTGCCCTGGGACCACATCGACGTCGGCCTCGAGGACGGCTTCCTGCTGTCGGAGTACCGCAAGGCGCTGACCAACCGGCTGTCGCCGCCGTGCGGCAAGGTGGTCGGCCAGCTGGTGCACGCACAGCAACCTGGCCGAGGCCACCGCCGAGAAGCGCAAGCTGGTCTGCTACGACTGCGGCGTCGCCTGCGACCTGGTCCACATGCGCGAGCAGCGCGTCGGCTTCCTGCGCTCGCTGGGCGCCGACGAGCCGGTCGTGCTGGGCGAGCCTGTCCGCCGCCAGGGCGCGCTCCGGCCGGGCAAGGGCAGGGCGCGCCCGATCCCACAGGTTTCCTTCGCCGAGCGGCCGGTGCGCCGCTTCCGCCTGCGCTACACCAAGCTGGGCCGGTCCGCCTTCCTCGGCCACCTCGACACGGCGCGCGTGCTGGCCCGCATGTTCCGGCGCGGCGGCATCGAGCTGGCGTACACGCGCGGCTTCCACCCCAAGCCGAGCCTGGCCTTCGCCCCGGCGCTGTCGCTGGGCGTCGCCAGCCTGGGCGAGCTGATGGACGTGTCGGTCGAGTCCGGGGCCGCGAGCGCCGAGCAGCTGGCTTCCCGCCTGAGCGAGGTCTCGCCCGAGGGGATCGAGTTCACCGGCGCCTGGGAGCTGGAGCCGGGCAGCCCGTCGCTGGCCAAGCTGCTGCGCGCCTACGATCTGCTCGTGCGCCCGGCGGTCGCGCTCGAGGCCGACGAGCTGGCCGCGCGCATCGACGGCTTCATGGCCACCGGCAAGGTGCATGTCGCGCGCGGCGAGCGGCAGATCGACGTCCGCTCGTTCGTCGAGGAGCTCGAGTTGATCGCAGGCGACGCGGCGGCCCGCCTGAGCGACGTGCTCGACTGGCCGGCGGCGCCGGCCCTGCTGCGCGCCCGCGTCACCGTGGCGCCCGACGGCTCGGCCAAGCCGATCGAGGTCGCCCGCGCCCTGTCGCTCGCGGGCGATGAGACCCCGGGCGCCCCGCGCTGCGTCCTCGCCCGCCTGGGCTTCGCCAGCACCGACGCGGCTCTGATGGCCGACGTCCCGCTGGCCGCCCTCGTCCGCAGCCGCGACGAGTCCTTGCACGCCTGACGGCGCGCCGGGCTAGCGCATCCCGCCCAGCTCCCAGTAGAAGGAGAACGAGCTGCGGATCTCGGGGTAGGTCACGGTCTCGCCGTTGAACTTCTGGGTGTGCGTCGAGCCGTCGATCTTGACGGCGATGAAGCTCACCGGGCGGATGACCAGCCCGAGGGTCGACTTGTAGAAGACGCCGTCGTCGGCGAGGCCGGCCTCGTTGTCGCCGCCGTTGTCCGAGTCGTTGATGATCTCGGGGTTGTCGTAGTAGTCGAACTGGGCGTAGGGCGTGAGCGACCAGTTCTTGACCGGGAACGAGTAGCCGGTCCGGATGTAGCCGGTCTTGACGTTGTAGCTGGCGTCCAGGTTCGGCTGCGGGTTCTCCGGGTCCGAGAACCCGAACTCCTCCAGCTGGCGCTCGTTGAGCGGCGGGTCGGCCATCGTCGCCAGCGTCATGATCTTTTCGGCGTTGCGGGTGCCGTTGTGGCGCGCGAGCCAGAACTCGGCCTGCAGGATGAAGCCGGCCGCGGTGACCTGGCCGTAGCCGCCAGTGACCGAGAACTCGTCCTCGTCCATCCAGGTGGCGACTCCGCCCAGCGGCGCGCCCTCGCCCAGCTCCTTGGACGGCACCGCGTCGCCGTTGGTCGTGTAGTAGGAGGTGCCGATGCGGAAGTTGTTGCGGAAGTCGTAGCGCAGGTCGGCGCCGATCGGCACCTGGTGGCCTTCGCGCTCGTCGGTCCCGGTCGACAGCGCGTAGGAGAACGAGCTGTCCTGGGCCGCGAAGGTGCCGTGCAGCATGATGTTGGTCGTGCGGGTCAGCAGCAGGTGGTCGTCGTCGAACATCTCGGGCGGCTCGATGCCGATGAAGGTCGGGATGGCGTCGAGCAGCTCGTTGTACAGGCCGAACCGGCGGTAGGTCTTGCCGATGCGGAAGTTGAAGTACTCGCGGAAGAGCGGAAGCTCGACCCACGCGTTGCGCACTGCCAGCACGGCGTCCTCGGCCGGGCTGCCCGCGCCCGGCGACGCCAGGTTCACGAAGTAGCGGTAGCGCGAGTAGACGGTGCCCTGCAGCATGACGTTGAAGTTGGTGACGTCGATCTCCGAGGGGTTGGACGCCATCACGGTCTCGCCGTCCTCGTCGACGGCGACCGGCGTCTTTGCCACCTGCTCGAAGTGAGCGTCGATGAAGCCGTACAGCCGCGCGGTGAACACCTCCGGCTGGATGCCGAGGGTGTCGGCCAGGTTCTGGTCCTCGCCCTCGACCTCGTCGATCGGCCGCGGCGTGGCCGGCGCGGGTGCCTGAGCCGGGCCGCGGGCCGGCCCGCTCCTGGGCGGCGGCGCGGTCTTCTGGCCCGTCGCTTCGGGGCCCTGCGCATCCTGGTCGTCGCCGGCCTGCGGAGGCTCGTCGGTGGCCGGCGGGGTCTCCGGCTCGGGTTGAGCGCCGGCTTTCCCGGCGAGGCAAAGGCAAGATGCGAACGCAAGAGAGCCGATTGAGCTCCGCATGGCTCCTCCCTGGTGACAGCTTTCAGACGAGTGGGGGACTACTTGAATCGGATGAGCCGGACACCCGACACATCCGCAGGCAGCTCTGACTCGAGGACGTAACCGATGGCCCCCGAGGCGCCCGCGACGCGCGCCAGGATCGACTCGGCCGATGTGACGGTGGCGGGCGCGATGCCGCCGCCGCTGAGCTGGAGCTCGTTCCAGTGCTCGCGGAAGGCGCCGGACGACATGCCCAGCAGCGAGCGGAAGAACTTGCGACCCGCCGGGCTGCCGGCGGGCCGGTTGTAGGCGCGCACGGGTGTGTTGTTGGGCCAGAAGGTGGTCTTGCCGGTGTAGATGTTCCGGATCTCCTCGCGGCTCAGGCTGCTCGAGCCGGCCCGCGAGCTCACCACGACCACGAGCACGTCGGGGCTGCCGGCCGGCCGCTGCGGCGGCGCGGCTGCGGTCTCGGCCGGGGTCGCGGCCTTCTGCGCGGCCAGCTTGGCCCGCTCTGCCTCCAGGCGGGCCTTCTCGCGCTCGGCCTCGAGCCGGGCACGCTCGGCCCGCTCGAGCTCGATCTTGGCGCGTTCCCGCTCCATCTCGATGCGGGCCTTCTCGCGCTCGGCGTCGAGCCGGGCCCGCTCGCGCTCGCGATCTCGGTCGGCCCGCTCGCGGTCGCGCCGCTCGCGGTCGCGCTCGACCCGCTCGCGCCGCTCGCGCTCCCTGGCCGCCTTCGCCTCGTCCTTGGCGTCGTCACCGGCATCGAGCGCGCTCGGCTGCTCGGCGCTCGCAGGCGGCTTGTTTTCTGGACCGTCTTGAGGCTTGTTTTCTGGCTCGGCGCCGGCATTGCGAGTCGCCTCCGCCGGCGTGTCGGGCAGCGGCGTGGCCTGCGGGACCGGCGACGCCGGCGAGAGGCCCGCCGGCTTGGGCACCGAACCGGGAGCCGCAGCCGACTCGCGCGCAGCGTCGTCGTCCTTGCGCATGCGCAGGAAGGCGAAGAGCAGAACCTGAGCGACGACGAGCAGGACCGCGAACAGCAGGAGGCCACGGCGCCTGCTTCCGCTCCCGACTCCACCGATGGCAGCGTCGGACTTCATGCGGCGCACCATAACATGTCCGTTCAGCGGGTTGACACGCGCTCACGGTGAACTCATCGCGCGCCGCGCGCTCGTACATCGCCGATCGCGATCGCCCGTGTGAGGTCGACGTGAGCAGCTGTGCGAGTAGCTGTGCGATCGACTGATGTCTCGAGTCGACGCTTTCACCACTCGATGTCGCGAGTGTTGTGCCGAGTTACTTCTGTTCGAGCCAAAGTTGTTCGCTCAACGCGCCGATGACGATTTCTCGACAGCGGCGTTATACTCGCTGCCGCGTCGAACCCTGGCACGGAGCACGTCATTGACTGATGGCAATCCTGAAGGGACGGGTGTCAAGCCGTCCCTCCTGATTCGCGGATACGAGGTCTCGCGGCGCATCGCCATCGGCGGAATGGCGGAGGTCTTCCTCGCCACCCAGGTCGGGCCGAGCGGTTTTCGCCGCCAGGTCGTGCTCAAGCGCATCCACCCGCATCTGGCCGACGAGCCGCAGTTCCTGAGCATGTTCCTCAACGAGGCCAGGATCGCGGCGGACCTGTCGCATCCCAACATCGTCCACATCTACGATCTGTTCCAGGACGGACCGACCTCGTACGTCATCGCGATGGAGTACGTGCACGGCGAGACCGTGTTCGGCCTCTTTCGCGAGACCCGCCAGAAGAACGTCAGGATCTCCTACGGCCACATCGTCCGCATGATCATCGCGGTCTGCGAGGCGCTGCACTACGCGTGGGAGGAGCCGTCGCCGGACGGTCGCCCGCGCCGCATCATCCACCGCGACGTGTCGCCGTCGAACATCCTCGTCGGCGTCGACGGACAGGTGAAGCTGGCCGACTTCGGCATCGCCAAGGCGCTGCAGTCCGAGGGGCTGACCAAGGTCGCCACCCTCAAGGGCAAGTACGGGTACATGTCACCCGAGCAGGTGCGCTGCGAGCCGCTCGACAACCGGTCCGACATCTTCTCGCTCGGCGCCATGCTCTACGAGATGACGGTGGGCCGCCGCCTGTTCCGCCGCGAGAGCGACCTCAAGACGCTGCAGGCCATCCTCGTCGATCCGATCCCGCCGCCCAGCACGGTGGCGCTCGACTATCCGCCCGACCTCGAGCCGATCGTCATGCGCGCGCTGGCCCGCAACCGGGAGGACCGCTTCCCGACCGCGCGCGCGATGGCCGAGGAGCTCACCGACGTGGCGCGCAAGAACGGCTGGGACGCCGAGACCCAGGCGCTCGCCACGCTCGTGCGCCAGGTCGTGGCGGACCGCCCGACCAGCACGCCGAGCCCGTTCGACTGGATCCAGCCGGCCGGCTCCGGCAGCATCGACGGGCGCATCTCATCCAGCCACCCGGAGATCACGTCGACGCCCTCTCCGATGCACGCGTCCTACGCGAACATGGGCCGTCAGACCTTCTCCGAGTTCACGGGCGGGTTGACCGGTGGCGGCTATACCGGATCGATCGCCGGGCTGCAGCACGCCTCGGCGGTCGCCCCGATCACCGGGTCCACCCCGGCGGGGCTGTCCGGCGTGCACCAGCTGCCTCAGCGCGTCGACCCGACGCCCGTGCCGGAAGCGAAGTACTCGTTCGACGAGCCGTCGCGCAAGATGACCATCGTGACGCTGGCGGCGCTGTTCCTCCTGAGCCTGGCGTTCTGGCTCTGGGCCGCGCCCCGCCTCTGAAGCGCCGGGCCGCGCCGACTCTGGACGTCTCGGTCGCGGGAGTGGCGCATCGCCGGGAGCGGCAGCGTGGACGCGCCGGCTCGCTTAAATGCAATTCGCCCCTAAAGGGCAGCGCGAAGCGGTCGATCGGCCCCCCCGAGATGCCCCCCAGAGTCCTGATCATCGAGCCCTCGATCCGCCTGCGGGCCAAGTACAAGCGCGCGCTGGAAGGCCGCGGCCTGGCCGTGCAAGCCACCGCGTCGGCCATGGAGGCGCTCGACGAACCCGACGAGTTCCGGCCCGACTTCATCATCGCCGACTATCAGATGGGCGACGAGCCGGCATCCGAGGCGATGGGCGAGCTGCGCCGCCGCCATCCGGGGATCGTCGTGCTGCTGACCAGCAACGCGTTCGCCACCCGGCAGACGCTCGGATCGATCACGCTCCTGCCCAAGCCGTCGGAGCCGCGCGCGCTGCTCGAAATGCTGCGCGGGGCCGTGACCGCCGATTCGCTCTGGCTGGTCCGCCGCGCCTCGTAGACCGGGCCGCGATCGGCGGGCCGGCGAAGCGGCCTTCGCGCCTCGAAGGCGCCGGAATCCCAGCGAGCGACAGCCTCGCTCGGGGAACGAACCGGATGCGTGCGTAACGACATACGCGCCGGCGCGCGCGGTCCAGGATCCGGGCTCCAGCCCTTCGGTTGACAGCCGCGCCGGCGCTGCGTCACAGTGGCCGCGCGTTCCGAGCCATGGCGACCCGCAAGCGAAAGAATTCCGCCGCATTCTACGATGTGGACGGGACCCTCATCCGGATCAACATCGTCCACGCGTTCGCGTTCTACGCCATGCGCAAGCCGTCGCTCATGTCCGCGTTCCGGACCACCGCGCAGACGGCCGCGTCGGTGCCGCTGTTCTGGGCGGCCGACAAGATCTCGCGCAAGTGGTTCAACGAGCTCTTCTATCGGCTCTACACCGGATTCTCCGAGGACCGGCTGGTCATCCTGTCGGAGGAGCTGTTCGAAGAGGTCATCCGAGCCGAACATCTATCCGCGCGCGCGCGACCTCATCGACGAGTCGCGCCGGGCCGGCTGCCGGCAGGTGCTGGTGTCCGGCGCGCTCGACTTCACCATGCGGCCGCTGGCCCGCTACCTCGGCGTCGACGACTTCATCGCCAACCGGCTGGAGTTCAAGGACGGCTACGCCACCGGCAAGCTGGCCAAGCCGTTCGTGGGCGGCGCGACCAAGCCGACCCTCATGCGCGACTACGCCCGCCGCCACGGCATCGACCTGGGCGAGTCGTGGGCGTACTCCGACAGCTACTCCGACTTGACCATGCTCGCGGTGGTCGGCCGTCCCACCGCGTGCAACCCCGACCGCCGCCTCCGCGCGGTGGCCCGCTCCTACGACTGGCCGGTGCTCGACCTCAGTCAGGACGAGGGCCTGTAGAAGATCCAGGAGACCCCATGCGCGCCATCCGTCCCCGCACTCGCGCACGCGATCGCGAACAGGTCGTCACCATCGACACCGACTCGGCGCCGCGCATCCTGTTCCACGGCGAGAACTTCCTGCTCGAGGACCTCCCGGTCGGTACGCGCGTCATCTATCCGCGCCGTCCGATGACCGGCGTGGCCAACCGGGTGGCGGCGATCCGCTACGCGCTCAACCACCCGGAGGAGATGCCGCCGCTGCACGCGCTGCTCGAGCCGGGCATGCGCGTCACCATCGCCGTCGACGACATCTCGCTGCCGCTGCCGCCCATGGTGCGGCCGGACATCCGCCAGACCGTGCTCGAGATCGTCTGCGAGATGCTGGCCGACCACGGCGTCGACGACGTCCACATCATCGTGGCCACCTCGCTGCACCGGCGCATGACCGACGCCGAGATCCGCCGCATGGTGGGCGAGAAGGTGTGGAAGGAGTACTGGCCCGAGCGGCTCTACAACCACGACGCCTGCGATCCGGACGGCATGGTGGTGCTGGGCAAGACCCGCCACGGCGAGATGGTCGAGTCGAACAAGCGCGCCGCCGACTCGGACCTGTGCATCTACGTCAACATCAACCTGGTCCCGATGGACGGCGGCCACAAGTCGATGGGCGTCGGGCTGTGCGGCTACGAGAGCCTCAAGGCGCACCACACGCCCAAGGCGATCGTCGACTCCAACTCGTTCATGGACCCGGAGAACTCGGCGCTGTCGTCGTCGGTCGAGCGCATCGGCCGCGTCGTCGACCAGCACCTCAAGGTGTTCCACATCGAGACCGTCCTCAACAGCCGCATGTTCAGCGGCCCGCTCGACTTCCTGATGAAGAACGAGGACGACTTCACCGAGGCCGACCGGCTCAAGTTCCACGCCATCAAGTGGACGCTGGACCGCACGCCGCGCCCGCTGCGCCGCGAGGTGTTCATGCGCACGCCGGCGGCCTACGAGCTCATCGGCTGCTACGCCGGCGCCACCGAGCCGGCCCACGCCAAGACCCTGGCCAAGTGCTTCGAGCAGTACGCGGTCGAGGTGGAGGGCCAGGCCGACATCCTCATCACCGGCATCCCGTACATCTCGCCCTACAACGTCAACTCGAAGGCGCTCAACCCGCTGCTCGTGCAGGTGATGGCGCTGGGCTACTTCTATCACATGTACCGGAAGCGGCCGCTCCTGCGCGACGGGGGCGTCCTCATCCTGACCCACCCGTGCTCGGACCAGTTCGATCCGGTCCACCACCCGTCGCTACATCGAGTTCTTCAACCGCCTGCTGCCCGAGACGCGCGACGCATACACGCTGGAGAAGAAGTACCAGGACGAGTTCGCCTACAACCCGAGCTACGTCGAGATGTACCGGCGCGGCAACGCCTACCACGGCGCGCACCCGTTCTACATGTGGTACTGGGGCCAGCGCGGGCGCGAGAAGGTCGGGCGCGTGATCGCGGTCGGGGCGGACAACACCACCGTGCCGGAGCTGCTCGGCTGGGAGACCGCCGACAGCCTGGCCGAGGCGATCGCCATGGGGCGGTCGACGGCCGGGCGCAGCGCGCAGATCACAATGATGCACCACCCGCCCATCCTCATCACCGACGTGCACTGACGTGAGCGAGCCGAAAGAGCCGAGCGGGCCGAGCGAGCCCGAGCTCGATCGATGTCGCCGCCACCCTCGACGGCAAGAACATCCTGTTCATCGGGTCGACCGGCTTCGTCGGCAAGGTGGCGCTGTCGATGCTGCTGCGCCGCTACCCGAACATCGGCCGCGTCTACGTCCTGGTGCGGCCCGGCGCCGGGGCCACGCCGGAGGACCGCTTCTTCGACAAGGTGGCGCCGTCGCCGGTGTTCGACCCGGTGCGCGAGATGTGGCAGGACGGGTTCCGCTCGTTCATGCGCGAGAAGGTGGTGCCGGTCGACGGCGACGTGGGCCGGCCGCTGTGCAACTTCACCGACGCCACCTTCGACCGCTTCGCCGCCGACGGCGGCCTCCACGCCATCATCAACTCGGCCGGGCTGGTCACGTTCACGCCGTCGCTGGAGAGCGCGATCCGCATCAACACGCTCGGCGCCATGCACTGCCTGGAGGTGGCGCGCCGCGCCGGGGCCGGCATGGTCCACGTGTCGACCTGCTACGTGGCCGGCCGGCGCGACGGCGAGGTGTGGGAAGACGAGCCGGTGGTCGGCTACTTCCCGCAAGGAGCGAAGACACGAGCCGGCGCGGACCGCGCTGGGGCGAGTTCGACGCCGCCGGCGAGCTGGCCGACTGCCAGCGCGTGATCGAGGAGGTCAAGAGCCGCGCCAACGACCGCGTCCACATCTCGGAGTTCCGCGAGCGCGCCCACCGCATGCTGGCCGCCCAGGGGCGCGATCCGGACGACGAGGCGTCGCTGCGCCTGGCGGTGGCGCGCGAGCGCAAGCTCTGGGTGCACGAGCAGCTGACCCGGGTCGGCATCGAGCGCGCCGAGCACTGGGGCTGGCCCAACACCTACACGTACACGAAGTCGCTCGGCGAGCAGCTGGTGCTGAACGCGCCGGACGTGAAGGTCGCCGGTGGTGCGACCGGCCATCGTCGAGTCTGCGATGCGCTACCCGTTCGCCGGGTGGAACGAGGGCTTCAACACCACCGCGCCGCTGGTCTACCTGATGCTCAAGGGCCACCGGCAGATCGTCTCCGACCGGTACACGCCGCTCGACATCATCCCGGTCAACTACGTGGCCGCCGGCATGATCATGGCGGCCACCGCTGTGATCCGCGGCGAGCACCAGCCGGTCTACCAGCTGGCCTCGAGCGGCGTGAACGTGGTCACGAGCGGCCGCCTGACCGAGCTGACCGCGCTGGCCATCCGCCAGCACCGCCGCAAGCTGGCCGACGACGGGGAGCGTCCGCTCGAGAACCGCATCCGCGCGCGGCTGGAGGGCTTCCCGGTCAACGGCGACACCTTCGAGCGCAAGTCGGCCCCGCGCATCAAGCGCCTGGCCGACCGGCTGCTGGCGGAGATCGACGAGCGGGTGCCGCGCTGGGGCGCGCCGCGGCTCAACGCGCTGGCCGAGCGGGTCAAGGACGAGCTGAGCCAGGTCTCCGAGTTCACCGGCCGGGTGACCGAGCTGATGGACCTGTTCAAGCCGTTCACCTACGACTGCGACATCACGTTCCGCTCCGACAACGTCTCGGCGCTCAACCGGCGGCTGTCGCCCCAGGATCGCGAGGCGCTGCCCTGGGACATCGACGCCATCGACTGGCGCCACTACTGGCTCGACACTCACTTCCCCGGCCTGGTGAAGTGGGTGTTCCCGGTGCTGGACGACGAGTTCGGCAAGCGCCCGCGCACGGTCTACACCTACAAGGACCTGCTCGAGCTGTTCGACGCCACCACCAAGCTGCACCGCCACCGGGTCGCCATGCGCCTCCTGCCTCTCGAGGCCGACGACGGCGAGCCGGTGGTCTACACCTACGAGCGGGTGCAGGACATGGCGGCGCAGGCCGCGGCCGGGCTGCGCGAGCGCGGCGTGGCTGTCGACGACCGCGTCATGCTGATGTCGGAGAACCGGCCGGAGTGGGGCATCAGCTACTTCGGCATCCTCAAGGCCGGGGCCACCGCGGTCCCGCTCGACCATCAGCTGTCGCTCGAGGAGCTGGTGCGCCTGGTCGCCGCCAGCGGCGCCTCCAGCATGGTCGCGTCGGACGCGGTCATCGAGCGTCTCGGCGCCCAGCAGCTCGAGCGCGCCGCGCCGGGGCTGCAGCTGGTCCGCTTCGACGACCTGCTGGTCGAGCCGTCGGTGTCGGCGGCCGCCCTCGCGCCGGTGCGCAAGGGCGAGAAGCTGGCCTCCATCATCTACACCTCGGGCACGACCGGCGCGCCCAAGGGCGTGATGCTGTCGCACAAGAACTTCACCGCGATGGTGGCGAAGCTGTCGTCGCTGTTCCACCTGTACCGCCACGACGGCCTGCTCTCGGTCCTGCCGCTGCACCACACCTTCGAGTTCTCGACCGGGCTGCTCATGCCGCTGGTCCACGGCGCGCAGGTGACCTACCTCGAGGAGGTCAACGCCGACACCCTGGCGCGCGCGCTCAAGGACGGCGGCATCACCGGCATGGTCGGCGTGCCGGCGCTGTGGCAGCTCCTGCACCGCAAGATCACCAAGCGGGTGGGCGAGCGCGGACCGCTCGTCGAGCGCGCCTTCGAGGCTGTCGTCGACCTCAACCGCCGCCTGCGCGACCGGATGCCGTACGGGCTCCACCTGGGCAAGGTCCTGTTCTTCCCGGTCCACCGCGAGCTGGGCGGGCGCCTGCGCCTGCTCATCAGCGGCGGCTCCGCGCTGTCGCCCGACGTGATGAAGGACTTCCTCGGGCTCGGCTTCAAGCTGTACGAGGGCTACGGCATGACCGAGGCGTCGCCGGTCATCACCACCCAGCGCCCGGGCGAGAAGACGGTGCCCGGCAGCGTGGGCCGCGCGCTGCCCGGCATCGACGTCAAGATCGCGGACCCGGACGAGCGCGGCGTCGGCGAGGTGCTGGCCAAGGGGCCGAACGTGATGCTCGGCTACTACCAGAACCAGGACGCGACGACGGAGGTGCTGCGCGAAGGCTGGCTGCACACCGGAGACCTGGGCCGCCTCGACGACGGCGGGCAGCTCGTCATCGTCGGGCGGGTCAAGGAGATGATCCTGGGGCCGTCGGGCGAGAACGTGTACCCGGACGAGCTCGAGGAGATCTACCGCGACTCGCCCTACATAAAGGAAGTGTCGGTGGTCGGGCTGCCGGCCGGCGACGGCGAGACGGTCGCCGCGCTGGTGGTGCCGGACTACGAGGCGCCCGGCGAGCTCGCCCGCGAGGAGATCCGCGAGCGGGCGCGCGAGCACATGCGCCAGATCTCGCACAAGCTGGCCTTCTACAGGCGCGTGCGCGTCTTCCACCTGGTCGACCACGACCTGCCCAAGACCTCCACGCGCAAGGTGAAGCGGCGCGAGGTGGTCGCCGAGCTGCAGCGGCTGGAGCGGGCCGCGCAGGCCGGCTCGGGCAGCGCGCGGCGCGCCGGCGACGGGGCCGCGGCGGGGAAGGGGGCCGCCTGGGTGCGCGAGGTCATCGCCCAGGTGGCGCAGAAGCCGGCGTCGCAGGTGGTGCCGTCGGCGCGGCTCACCGATCTCGGGCTTCGACTCGCTCATGTTCACCGAGCTGGGCGTCGCGCTCGAGGCGGCCGGCGTCACCTTGCCGGACGCCGGCGAGCTCAACGCGATGGAGACGGTGGCCGACATGGAGGCGTGGGCGGCGCGGCACATCGCCGACGCGCGCGCGAGAGAGCGGGCGGCCGAGCGGGCGCCGAAGCGGCTGCGGCGGACCGAGCCCGGCGAGCGCAACGGCGTGCGGCACGAGGAGCCGGGCACCGAGGACGACATCAACGTGCCCAGGCCGCTGGTCCGGCTGGGCCGGCGCGCGCTGCGCCTGGGCCAGCGCGCTCTCTACGAGCGCGTGCTCGACACGCAGGTCAGCGGGCGCGCGTTCGTGCCGCCGTTCGGCGGCTACATCGTGGCCGCCAACCACTCGAGCCACCTGGACATGGGCCTGGTCAAGCACGCGCTGGGCGAGAGCGGGCCGGCCCTGGTCGCGCTGGCCGCCAAGGACTACTTCTTCGAGGATCCGGTGCGCCGGATGTACTTCGAGAACTTCACCAACCTGGTGCCGATGGAGCGCCACGGGTCGCTGCGCGAGTCGCTGCGGCTGGCCGGCGAGGTCATCCGCGACGGCTACATCCTGCTCATCTTCCCCGAGGGGACGCGCAGCGAGACCGGCGTGATGATCGACTTCAAGCCCAGCCTCGGCTACCTGGCGCTGTCCAACCGGTGCGGCATCCTGCCCATGTACCTGGCCGGCACCCACGACGCGATGCCGAAGGGCTCGTTCCTGCCCCACCGCAACGCGCGCGTCGCAGGCGCGCGTGGGCCCGTTCATCACCGCGGACCGGGTGCGCGGCATGGCCGAGGGCGTCGGCGCGGGCCGAGTCGTACCGGCGCATCGCCACCCACGTCGAGGCCGAGGTGCGCCGCCTGTGCCCGCGCGAGTACGAGTGGACGCTGGGCGAGAGCGGGCGCGCGCCGGCCGCGGCCGCCCCGGAGCAGCCGGCGTCGGCCGGCTCCGGCTCGGCGCCGCACGCAGCAGCGCCGGTGACAGCGGTGAAGAGAGTCCTGATCACCGGGGCGACCGGGTTCCTGGGCGAGCACGTCGCGCGGGTGGCGGTCGGCCGCGGCTGGCAGGTGCGCGGGCTGGCCCGGTCGCCGTCGCCGGTGCTGGCCGACCTCGGCGTCGAGGAGGTGCGCGGCGACGTCACCTCCGCCGAGGAGATCGCCGCGGCGCTGGCCGGCTGCGAGGCTGTCTTTCACCTGGCCGGCATGGTGTCGCGCGATCCGGACGACGGCCAGCGCATGATGCGCGTGCACGTGGACGGCACCCGCACCGTGCTGCGCGAGTGCGCGCGGGCCAAGGTGCGCCGGGTCGCGGTGGCGTCCAGCTCGGGCACCATCGCGGTGTCGCGCGACGAGCGCCTGCACGACGAGAGCAGCGACTACGCCACCGAGGTGGTGGCCGGCTGGCCCTACTACTGCTCGAAGATCTACCAGGAGAAGGTCGCGCTCGAGCTGGGCGCGTCGCTCGGGCTCGAGGTCGTCGTCGTGTCGCCCAGCCTGCTGCTCGGGCCGGGCGACCGGCGGCGCGCGTCGATCCAGGACGTGGACCGCTTCCTGCGCCGGCAGATTCCCATCATCCCGCCCGGCGGCATCAACTTCGTCGACGTGCGCGACGCGGCCGAGGCGACGGTGGCGGCGCTGGAGCGGGGCCGGCCGGGCGAGCGCTATCTCCTGGGCGGGCCCAACTGGACCTTCCGCGAGTTCTTCGGCCGGCTCGAGCGCGTGGCCAAGCAGGGCGGTCCGCGGCTGCGCGTTGCCCAGCGGGCTGGCCCGGGCCGGCGCGTCGCTGGTCGAGCGGGCCTACCGCGCGGCCGGCCGCGAGCCGCCGGTGGATCGCATCTCGGTCGAGATGAGCGAGCACTTCTGGTACGTCGACTCGAGCAAGGCCGAGAGCGAGCTCGGCTTCGAGGCGCGCGACCCGCAGCTGACCCTGGCCGACACGGTCAAGTACCTGCGCCAGGGCGTCGGCGGAGATCTGATGAGCGGTCACGGCCGCTTCTGGTCGTACGGCACGTAGTTCTCCCACCGCCACGGCGTGAAGGTGTCGCCGATCAGGGTGGCGAGCAGCTCCTTGAAGATGCTCTCGCCGTTGTCGCTGTTGGTCATGATGACGATGGCGGTGCGCGACTTCTCGAACGTGATCGAGTAGCTCTGGAAGCCGTCGTCGTGGCCTTCCTTGAAGTAGGCCCTGCCGTGCGGCGACCACAGCAGGCCCCAGCCCAGCCCGTACGACAGCCGGATGCCGTCGTTCTCGTCGGAGGTGGCCGGATCGGTGGTCGGGAACTGGCTCTTCGAGCGGATGCGGATCTGCGGGCGCAGCATCTCGTCGCGCGCGGCCCTGGACAGACGATCGCCGCGCAGCACGGCGCACAGGAAGGTGGCCCAGTCGCGCACCGTGGTGTCCATGGAGCCGGCCGCGTCCGGGTGCTCGCGGTGGTTGTGGCCCAGCGACTTGCCGTCGCGGTCGTAGCCGATGGCGGTGTCCGATTCGAACTGCGGCTGCCACACCATGCTGGTCCGGGTCATGCCGAGGGGAGCGAACACGCGCTCGCGCATGAGGTCGGTGGTCGAGCGCTGCGTGACCTGGTCCACGGCGAGCTGCAGGAGCGAGATGCCTTCGCCCGAGTACATGTAGCGCGAGCCGGGCTCGGCCTTGATGTCCAGCTTCTTGTCGTCGTTGAAGCGGCGCCAGTTGGGGAAGCCCGCCGTGTGGCTGAGCAGCATGCGCGGCGTGATGCGCGCGACGCGCGCGTCGCCGGCCAGGTCGCGGTAGTCCTCGTGCTCGACCAGAGGCGCGGCGAAGAAGTCGACCACCGGCCGGTCGAGCGACACGGCGCCCTTCGGCGACGAGCTGCATGACGGCGGTGGCGAACGCCGACTTGGTGAACGAGGCGCCCACCATGATCGTGTCCTCGGTCATGGGCAGCCGCCGCGCCACGTCGCGGTATCCGTAGCCCTCGAGATGCGCGATCTCGCCGTCGACGATGATGGCCAGCGCCAGGCCGGGCACGCGAGCCGCCCGGATGAGCCGCTCGACGGTGCGGTCGATCTCGGCCGCGGTGATCCTGGTGCCGTCGAGGCGCCGCACCGAGCCGGCGCCGGGAGGTGGCTGGCCGGGCTCCGCACCGCGGGCGCCGGCTCGCCCGCCGCAGGCCGCGAGGAGGGCCACCAGCGCGATGAGACGGATCGCGGCCACCACCGTTCGAGCGCTCGCCATGACGGCCGCTTATCAGCATTCTGAGGCCAGGACAAGCCGGCCTCGAACGCGGCTCCTGTGATGGCCGGGAGCCGGGCTCGCTGCGGCGCGCACCGCGGCCGTCGCTGGAGTAGAGTGGCTGCGACATGGCGATCAACCTGTCGGTGAACCTCAACAAGGTGGCGCTGCTGCGCAACTCGCGCGGGGCCAGCAACCCCGCGCCGCGGGTGGCCGGCGAGACCTGCATCCGCGCCGGCGCGGCCGGGCTGACCCTGCACTGGCGCGAGGACAACCGCCACACGCGCGAGGCAGACGTGCGCGAGCTGTGCGCGCTGGCGCGATCCCGCCGGGTGGAGTTCAACCTGGAGGGAGACGGCCGCGACGAGCTGATGGCGCTGACCATGGAGCTGCGGCCGACCCAGTTCACGCTGGTCCCGGTCAAGCCGGGCGAGGTCACCAGCGATCACGGCTGGGACCTGCCGCGCCAGGGCGAGCTGGTGAGCTCGCTGCTGGCCCCGCTCAACAAGGTCGGCATCCGCACGGCGATCTTCGTCGACGTCAACGCCGACATGGCGGCGGCGGCTGCCACCGGCGCCAAGCGCATCGAGATCTACACCGAGCCGTACGCCCGGGCCTACGGCACGCCGCGCCAGCAGGCCGAGTTCGATCGCCTGCGCACCTGCGCGCGCGCGGCGGCGGCGGCCGGCCTCGGCGTCAACGCCGGTCACGACCTCGACCTGCACAACACGCCGCTCCTGGCCCGCGAGGTGCCGGAGATCCTCGAGGTCTCGATCGGACACGCCCTGATCGCGGACGCGCTCTACATCGGCCTCGAGCCGGCGGTGCGCGCCTACGTGGACGCGTGCCGCGGCCAGGAGACCGAGCCGCCCATCACGTGCTAGCGCCGGCTCCGGATCGAACCGCGAAGTCGCCGAAGGACGCGAAGACGAGGATGATGGATGTTGTCCTGTCCCTGTCGGGCCTGTGCCGGTCTGCGTGGCGTCGGGTCTTCTGCTCGCCTGTGGCGCCGCGGAGTCGCCGACCGCGACCGCGCCGCGCAGGTGTCCGGCCGGCGACGTCGACCGTCCAGGTCGACGACGAAGCGGCTGACCTGGCGCCGTGCGTCGCAATCGCCGGCGACCTGGCCGTGGGTCCGAGCTTCGCGCTGCGCTCGCTGGCCCCGCTGGCGCGGATCCAGCGCGTGGCCGGCGGGCTCGACGTGTCGGACAACCTCGAGCTCAGCGGCGTGTACATGCCGGCCCTCACCGCTGTCGACGGCGACCTGGTCATCGAGAACAATCGCCAGGTCGCGACCGTGTCGCTGCATCATCTGGTCGAGGTCAGCGGTGACCTGACCGTGCGCGACAACCACGAGCTCCTGCGGCTCGACCTGGGCGCGCTGAGGCGGGTGGGCGGCCGCCTCGAGATCGGCGGCCACCCGCAGCTGGATACCGTCGTCCTGGATGGCCTGGAGCGCGCCGGCGAGCTGGCGATCGAGGACAACCCGGCCTGGCCCGCCGACGAGGTGGAGCGGGTCACGCGGAAGCTGGCGCGCCGCGCTGAGCGTCGCGCCGGCCGGCGCTCGCGCTCGAGGTCCCCGCGCGGCTACTACTTCTTGGCCCCGATCTCCTTCTCCATGCGGGTGACCTCGGTCTCGAGGTTGCCCTTGGAGACGTCGGCGGCCGCCTTCTCCTCGAAGTCCTCGGCGGTCGGAATCTCGCCCGGCACCGCGGACGCCTCGGGAGGGATGTCGGCCGAGACCCGTGCCACCGGTTCGGCGGACAGGTCCGGGTCGGTCTGTTCGTCGGTCTCTGGTACCGCGGCCGGCGGGGCAGGGGCCGGCTCGGTCGTCGCCGCGGGCGCTGTCGCGGGGGCCGGCTTCCGACTCTCGGGCGGCGCGCCCGCGCCGGTCTTGTCGGCCGGCTCCTTGCCGCACGCCAGGGCGGCGAGCGCGGCGGTCGCGATGATGATCTTCTTCATGATGGCTCCTTCACCGGCGCGCGTAGACAGTCTCGAGATCGTCCATGCGCTGCTTGTGGCGCGCGTCCTCGTAGTCGGCCAGCAGGCGGATGCGGATCACCAGCCGGCCTTCGTCCTCCAGCTCGGCCAGGCGGAGCATGCGGTCCAGCCGCGCTGCCCGCTCGGCGTGCAGCGACAGCTCGGCGCGGACCTCCTCGCGGGCGAGCAGCTGCTGCTTCCAGCGCGCGCGCAGGGCCGCCCGACGGTGCCGGCGCCGGTTCTCACGCTCGCGCGTGAGCCGCTCCTCCTCGGCGCGCATGCGGGCCTCGCGCTCGGCGGCGCTGTGGGCCAGCCGGCGCTGGCGCTCGACCCACCAGCGCTCGGCGGCCCTGCGCCGCTGGCCCTCCCACTGGACGCGTTCGCGCCTGCCGTCGCGGCCGGACACGTCGAACGTCCCCACCGGCAGGTCGCCCAGGCCGGGGCGGCGCAGCACGATCATCGCCTTGCCGCGCGCCCGCGGGACCACGAAGGTGATCGTGTGGTCGTCGGCGCGCGAGACCGGCACCAGCTGGTCGCCGAACTGGATGCGCAGGTCCGGCGTGAGACGCCGGCCCTGGATTGTCACCTCGGTGCCGACCGAGCCCTGCCGGGGCCAGAAGTCCATCACCAGCGGCGCGCCGCGCCGGAAGCGCGAGTCGGCGACCGGCGGCGGAGGCGGTCTGCGATCGTCGTCGCGGCCCGCGTGGCCGGCGTCCTCTCGCGCCCAGACCTGCACGCGGGCGCTGCCGCCGCCGGGCAGATTGCCGTAGCGAAACTCGATGCGCCCGATGGCGCGGCCCTTGCCCGGCAGATCGATCGGGCGCGTGCGATCGTCCTCGCGGAAGAAGTGGCGCAGCGACGGATTGAACCGCTCGCCGTTCGCGAACACGACCTCCATCGAGTGCACCTCGAGATCGCTGTCCTCCACGACCACCATGAGCCGGGTGAAGCTGCCCTCGCGGCGGCCGACCCGGATCACGTCGCGGTCGCGCTTCCCCTTGACCGCTTGCTCGCCCAGCATGACCCAGCCGGAGCGATCCCAGCGGGCGCGGTGCCCGCCTCGATCGGGCGGATCGATCGAGGGCTTGTCCCCGGGGGATCGCGGCCCGTGTCCGTCGCGGCCGTTGTCGTTGTCGCCGCGCTTGCCGTCGCGGTCGTGGTCGCCGCGCTTGCCGTCGCGGTCGTGGTCGCCGTCCGGGCCGCGCTTGCCGTCGCGGTCGTGGTCGCCGTCCGGGCCGCGCTTGCCGTCGCGGTCGTGGTCGCCGTCCGGGCCGCGCTTGCCGTCGCGGTCGCGATCGCGGTCGCCGCGCTCTCGCTCTTTCTCGCGCTCGCCGCGGTCCTCGCCCTGAGCCTCCGCCGGTTGACCCGGCAGCGAGGCCACCGCCAGCCCGACGCCCGCAGCGAGCAGCACGCTGTGCCGTCCCATGGATCCCCCTTCCCCTGAAGCAACCCATTGTAGACGCCGTCGCCGCCGCATCGACATCACCCCGGGCGTGGCCCGCGCCATCGACTCTCGCGACCAGAACGCGGCGGCAGCCACCCGTGACGGGCTACAGGATTCGGGCTAGGATTCGCCCCGTGCCGCTGGATCCGGCGAGTCTAGGCCAGAGTCTTTCACTGCTCGACGAGCTCTACTCGCGATACAAGGCCGATCCGGCTTCGGTCGATCCCGAGTGGCAGGAGTTCTTCCTCAACGGCCACGCCCCGGAGTCGGTCGCCGAGCTGGCCCGCTCGGCCGATATTTCGGCCCGGGCGGCGCCGGCCGCGGCGGCGAGACCTGCCGCGCCGGACGCGCCGAGCCCGGGCGCCCAGGTCGCACCAGCCGCGCAGCCGGACCATCCGTCCAGCATCTGGCCGCTGGTTCACGCCTTCCGCAGCATGGGCCACCAGGCCGCGCAGCTCGATCCGCTCGGGCTGAGCGAGCCGCGCGACACGCGCGAGCTGGATCCGGCCCACCACGGCTTCACCGTGGCCGACCTGGACCGCGAGTTTCCCACCGGCGGCCTGTTCGGCACCTCGCGCGCCACCCTGCGCGACGTCGTTGACCGCCTGCGCGCCACCTACTGCGGCTCGATCGGGCTGGAGTCGTCTCACATCCAGACCCTGCGCAAGCGCGAGTGGCTCAACCGCCGCATGGAGCGGCTGGCCACATCTGCGCCGCCGCCGCCGGCGATCCGGCGAGCCATCCTCGAGAAGCTGATCTCGGCCGAGAGCTTCGAGCGCTTCTGCCACACAAAGTTCCCCGGCACCAAGCGCTTCTCGCTCGAGGGCTCCGAGAGCCTCATCCCCCTGCTGGAGGAGGTGCTCAACCACGCCGGGCGCCTGGGCGCCATCGAGGCGGTGGTCGGCATGGCTCACCGCGGCCGCCTCACCGTGCTGGTGCAGAGCATGAAGCGGCGCCCGCGCGACCTGTTCAGCGAGTTCCAGGACATCGAGCCGGAGGCGACGCTGGGCGGCGGCGACGTCAAGTATCACCTCGGCTACTCGTGCGATCGCGAGGACCGCGACGGCAACGCCATGCACGTGTCGCTCGCGTTCAACCCCAGCCACCTGGAGGCGGTCGATCCGGTGGTGGTCGGGCGCGTGCGCGCCAAGCAGCGCCGCCACCGCGACTGGGTGCGCCGCCGCATCCTCGGCATCCTCATCCACGGCGACGCCGCCTTCGCCGGCCAGGGCCTGGTGGCCGAGACGCTGCAGCTGAGCAACCTGCACGGCTACCGCACCGGCGGCACCGTGCACCTCATCGTCAACAACCAGATCGGCTTCACCGCCAGCCCGCAGGAGGCGCGCTCGACGCCCTACTGCACCGACATGGCGATGATGATCCAGTGCCCGATCTGGCACGTCAACGGCGAGGACCTGGACGCCGTCTACCGCGTCGTCGAGATGGCCATGGAGTACCGGGCCCAGTTCCAGACCGACGTCGTCATCGACATGTTCTGCTACCGGAAGTTCGGCCACAACGAGATGGACGAGCCGGGCTTCACCCAGCCGATCATGTACCGCCGCATCCAGCAGAAGGAGCCGATCGACGCCATCTACGCCGCCAAGCTGATCGAGGAGGGCGTGCTGACGGCGCGCGACGTCGAGGAGGTGCGCACCCGCTTCCGCGCCGAGTACGAGCGCGAGCTGGAGGCGGCGCGGGCCAGCGGCAAGCGGCCGGTCATCTCCTCGTTCGGCGGCATCTGGGCCGGCTACCTGGGCGGGCTGGCCGCCAACGTGCCGGACGTCCCCACCGGCGTGTCGGTCGAGCGCCTGCGCGAGGTGTCCGAGCGCATGAACTCGGTGCCGGAGGGCATCCAGGTCCACCCGAAGGTGCGCAAGCTGCTCGAGGAGCGGCTCAAGATGGGGCGCGGCGAGCGCAGGCTCGACTGGGGCATGGGCGAGATGCTGGCCTACGGCACGCTGCTGTGGGACGGGCACATGGTGCGGCTGAGCGGACAGGACACCTGCCGCGGCACCTTCAGCCACCGCCACGCCATGATCGTGGACGTCGACACCGGCACCGAGTACATGCTGCTCGGCAACCTGCACCAGAATCAGGGCGAGTGCCGCATCTACGACAGCCCGCTGAGCGAGGCGGCGGTGATGGGCTTCGAGTTCGGCTACTCGCTCGACTACCCGGACGGGCTGGTCATCTGGGAGGCGCAGTTCGGCGACTTCGCCAACGGCGCCCAGGTCATCATCGATCAGTTCATCATGTCCTCCGAGGACAAGTGGCACCGGCTGTCGGGGCTGGTGCTGTTCCTGCCCCACGGCTACGAGGGGCAGGGGCCGGAGCACTCGAGCGCGCGCATCGAGCGCTTCCTGCAGGGCGCGGCCGAGGACAACATGGTCATCGTCCAGCCGACCACGCCGGCGCAGGTCTTCCACATGCTGCGCCGCCAGGTGCTGCGCCCGCTGCGCAAGCCGCTCATCGTGATGACGCCCAAGAGCCTGCTGCGCCTGCCGGCGGCCAGCTCGACCATCGAGGAGCTCACCGACGGGCCGCTTCCTGCGCTTCATCCCGGACGCCGAGGCGGCAGCCGGACAAGGTCGACCGGGTGCTGCTCTGCTCCGGCCGCATCTACTACGAGCTGATCGAGGAGCGCAAGTCGCGCGGCGACCAAGGCGTGGCGATCGTCCGCGTCGAGCAGTTCTATCCCTGGTGGCCAGACGAGCTGCGCGCCGCTGTCGAGGCGTACACCGGGGCGAAGACGCTTCGTCTGGGTCCAGGACGAGCCGGCCAACATGGGGGCTCGCCACTTCCTGATGCCGCGGCTGGCCGAGATGTTCGGCCACGAGGCGGTGTCGGCGGTGAGCCGGGTCGAGAGCGCCAGCCCGGCCACCGGATCGCACAAGGCGCACCTGATCGAGCAGCGCCAGCTCCTCGACGCGGCCTTCCGCCGCCCGGGCTGACCGGCGCGCGGATCGAAAAGGACGAGAGATGCCTGATCTGGTCGTACCCGCACTGGGCGAATCGATCACCGAGGCGGTCATCAGCCGCTGGCACAAGAACGTCGGCGATCCGGTGGCCGCCGATGAACCGGTGGTCGCGCTGGAGACCGACAAGATCACCGTCGACCTGCCGGCGCCCGCGGCCGGCGCGCTGGCCGAGCAGCGCTTCGCCGAGGGGGCCACGGTCCGGGTCGGCGACGTCGTCGGCACCATCTCGGCCGGCGCCGAGGCGGCCGAGGGTGACGGCAAGAAGCCCGCGCCGGCAGAGAAGCAGGCCGAGGCGGCCGAGAAGCCCGCCGAGCCCGCCGAGAAACCGGCCGCAAAGGCTCCGGCGCCGAAGCCTGCAGCGAAGGCCGAGCCGGCAGCCAAGGCCGAGCCGGCAGCCAAGGCCGAGCCGGCCGCGAAGGCCGCGCCGGCCGCCAAGGCCGAGCCCGCGGCCAGGCCGGCAGCGAAGGCGAGGCGAACCGGAGTCGAGCGCCGGCCGCGACAACGGCGAGGCGCGCAGCCCGGGCGGCCGACGGCTCAGCCCGTCGATGCGCCGCGCGCAGCGCGAGGAGACAATGCCGCCGCCGGTCGCCGTCGATCCCAAGGCGAGCGCGAGCACGCCGACCGCTGCGGCCACACCGGTCCCGGCTCCGTCGGCGCCCGCGGCCGCAAAGGCGCCGGCAAAGCCACCGGCACCGGCGGCTCCGGCCGAAAAGGCGCGCGGCGACAAGCGCGAGGAAGTCGTGGCGATGACGCCGATCCGCAAGCGCATCGCCCAGCGCCTGCTCGAGGCGCAGCAGTCGGCCGCCACCCTGACCACCTTCAACGAGGTTGACATGACGCGGGTCATGGAGCTGCGCGAGCGCTTCAAGCAGGAGTTCGCCGAGAAGCACGGCGTCAAGCTCGGCTTCATGTCGTTCTTCGCCAAGGCGGCGATCGCCGCGCTCGAGCTCTATCCGGGGCTCAACGCCGAGGTGCGCGACGACTCGATCGTCTACAAGAAGCACTACGACCTCGGGGTCGCCGTGTTGACCGAGCGCGGCCTCATCGTGCCGGTCCTGCGCGACGCCGACAGCCTCAGCTTCGCCGAGATCGAGCAGGGCATCGACGAGCTGGCCACCCGCGCGCGCACCGGCAAGCTCGCCCTCGACGACCTGGTCGGCGGCACCTTCAGCATCACCAACGGCGGCATCTACGGCTCGATGATGTCCACCCCGATGCTCAACTACCCGCAGACCGGCATCCTCGGCATGCACAACATCGTCGAGCGCCCGGTGGCGGTGAAGGGCCAGGTCCAGGTCCGCCCGATCATGTACGTCGCGCTGACCTACGATCACCGCGTCGTCGACGGCCGCGAGGCGGTGTCGTTCCTGGTCGCCATCAAGCAGCGCATCGAGGATCCGGACCGCCTGATGTTCGCGCTTGACGCCAACGTCCTGACGTGGTCGTTGTCGAAGACGGCGCCGACGTGAGCCGTCCGACGGCCACACGTGTTTTGTCTAGCGCGCCGGCAGGCGGACCACGAAGCCGTCGGACTCACCCGCGATCGCCGACGTCGCCCGGCCGATCTTCAGCGGGCCGTGCGCCGTGCCGCCCAGCAGGGCGCCGCCCGATACGGCGCCAGGGCCGATGAGCAGGGCAGGGCCATCCACGGCGACGGGCCCACCGGCTGGCGCCCGCCAGCGACACGCCCGCCACATAGCCCGCGTCTCGGTGTCCTCGCCGGCCACGGCCACGGTCTCGCCGGCACGGCCAGCGCGTCGGCGGAGTCTGCGCGTGCCGACCGGGCGCGCCCACAGCGGCTTGCCCTCGGCATCGAGCATCGCCACCAGGCCCAGGCTGCCCTCGCCGTCCACCTCGATGCGCGTCTCGCCGATGTCGATCGCGCCGTCGAAGGTGATGGCCGCGGCCAGACGCGAGCCGGGCGCGGGCGCCAGCGCCTGCGACGACGCCGGCGCCGTCGGCGGCGAACGAACGCGCCCAGGCGAAGCCGCCGGGCCCGACCGCGGCGACGAAGGCATCGGACTGCGCGTCGCCGCTCTGCAGGGTCGTGCTCGAGAAGTCGGCCCAGCGGTGAAACGAACCGCCCACGACGACCGCGTCGCCGACGACGGCCACGGCGCGCGCCGTGTCGGCCGCCGGACCGCCGGCGCGGTGGATCCACAGACAGCCGCCCGTCGGCGCCGGCCAGACGCGCGACCCACACATCCAGGCTGCCGGCCCCGTGCAGCGCGGCGCCGTCCGGATTGAGCGTGCCGGAGAAGTAGCCGGCGACCACCACGTCGCCGTCGCCGGTCCACGCCACCGCGGCCGGAACCACGTAACCGGTGGCCGCGATCGCGCGCTGCCAGGCCGGCGCGCCGCGGCCGTCCACGCGCGCGACGATCGGCGCCCGGCTCGCCCATCACGTCGATGGCGCGGCCGCCGAGCTGGGCCGTCCCAGCGCTGGTGCCGGCCATCGCCACCGATCCGTCGGCCGCGGCCGCCGCCGCGGTGAGCTCCTGATCGCCTGCGCCGGCCAGCGCGATGCCCCAGGTCGGCCGACCGGCGGCCGAGACGCCGAGCGCGAAGCCATCGCGGGCGCCGGCGCTGGTCAGCGCGACCGGCCCGGCCGCGAGCCCGCCGTCGAAGGCGCCGACCGCGACGGCGGCGCCGCCCGGCAGGCCGGCCAGGCCGCGCACACCGGCCCGGCCGTCGCCGGCCACCATGAGCAGCCAGTCCGGCTCGGCCGCACGCGGCGCGCTCGCGGTGCCGCTGGCACCGCCGCAGGCCACGAGCAGCGCCGCTCCCAGGAGCGGAAGGCGCGCGATCAGACCTTCTCGCCGCGGGCGCGCATGTCCCTCACCACCTCGGCGAGGCCGCGCTTGTCGATGAGGCGCATCGCTCGGGCCGACAGACGCAGCCGGATCCAGCGACCCTCCTCCTCGAACCAGAAGCGCTTGTTGCGCAGGTTGACCTCGAGCCGCCGCTTGGTCTTGTGGTTCGAGTGACTTACCCGGTTGCCGACCAGGGCCTTCTTACCAGTGACTTCACAGACGCGCGACATGGCTGCCTCTTCAGATCTTCGACTCTTTGAACTCGACGTGCTTGCGCACGACCGGGTCGTATTTCTTGAACACGAGCTTGTCGGGCGTTCGCTTCTTGTTCTTCGAGGTCGTGTAGAAGTATCCGGTGCCGGCGGTCGACACCAGGCGAATGAGCTCGCGTCCGCCTTTCTTGGCCATGACTCGTGTCCTTCCCTGAGGGGCGTCGGACTATGCCACAGGCCTCTCGGGCCGACAAGCGCCGGCGCCGAGACCGCAGGGGCGAAAACCGGAAGATTCTCGATCCTTTTGGGAGCATCCGGCGAGCGACGCCGGACCGCGGCAGCACCCCCCGCGCTGCGTTCGCGGATCGATCAGAGCAGCTTGGCGAGATAGATCGCGAACTCGCCCGGCATGTACGAGCCGTAGAACAGCGTGTCGGCGCCGCACAGCGCGTAGCCGAGCCGGATGTAGGCGGCCACGCCGGGCGCGTTCACGTTGCTGGTCTCGAGCCAGACGAGGTTCGCACCGACCGCAGCGCCCGTGCGCCACGACCTGCTCGAGCAGGGCGCGCCCCACGCCGCGGCGGCGCCACGCCGGCGCGACGTACGAGGAACCACAGCACCAGGCGCTCGTGCCATGCCTCGTACCCGGCGGTCGGCAAAGCCGCAGATCTGTGCCGCACTCCTCGCGCAACCAACCGCATCCCAGCCCCGCCCAGACGGCGAACACCTCGCCGATTCGAGTAGCGCTTGGTCATCGCTCGGCGAGCTCGCACTCGACGAGATCGATCCTGCGCGCCGTGACGCTACGTCGAACACCGTGCGCGTCTCGAAGCTGATGTCGATCGCCTCGACGCCGGCCCTGTCGGTCGTGCGGTAGAGCTTGCGAATCGTGATCGGCTCGACGACCACCTGCATCGCGGTATCGTAGCGCGGCGCCGCGACCGGAGCCGCCGCCGCTCAGAAGTGCAGCACCAGGCCGGCCGACGCCGAGCAGGAATCGAGCCGCAGGAGCGGCGTCACCGGCGGAGCACCTCGGCGGTGCGGCGCTGGAGCGGGCCAGCACGGTGGTAATGATGGCGAGCGCGACCAGATAACCGACCACGCGGCGAGGACACCGCGCCGGCGAAGCAGCGCTTCGGATGACTCACGCCGCCAGGACAGACCGTAGACCGTCGCGCACGCGTCACCGACCAGGTAACCGCGCGGCCACGCACAGCCCCAGGCGCAGCCTCAGGCTCAGCAGGGCGGCGCGGCCTCGCAGATGCAGCACGTGGACGATCGGCCCGCTGAGCGGGATCGGGATCATAACGGAGGCCAGCCCTCGGTGGCATCGGCCGCGGCGAGCATCGAGCTGTCGGCGAGAGATGATCTGCCATCCGTACCATCTCCTGACGAGGCTGCGCCCGCTCGCCAGAGCCGGTGTGCGACTGCGCCTGCGCCATCGCCGGCGCAGCAGACCGAGGGACACAGGACAGAGCGCGGCACGGGCAGGACACCGAGAGGACCGCATGACGGCGTGGATAGCACGAACCGCGCCGCGGATTGCCTCAGCGCCTTCTGGGCCACTTCGCCAGACTTAGCGTCGCTTCGCCGCCAGGGCGCGCTCAGGCATCGGGATTGGGATATCGCCAACCGCTCGCCAGCCTCGGTTTGCCGCGCCCGCCAGGCTCAGGAGTCGGACGTGGACGTCGAGGAGCCGTCTCCGTCGGACGTGGGGCTGGGGAACCCTCGCCCTCCTCGGGCGGCAGCGGATCGCCCGGCGCCACACCCGGGATTGTGTCGGTGCGCCGGCTGGCCCGCTTGGCGCCCACGCCCATGGCCACGATGGTGATGTCGTCGCCCTGGCTGCCGCTGGCCACGTGGCTGTCGACGTCCTGCAGGATCGCCTTGACCACGTCGTCCGGCCCGCCGCGCGCCGAGCGGATGCGCCGCGACAGCCGCTTGATGCCGTACTCGTTGCCCTGGGCGTCGCGCGCCTCGTGGATGCCGTCGGTGGTCAGCACGAGGAGATCGCCGCTGTGCAGCTGCACGCGCGCCTCGCCCACCTCCATCTGCGGCATCACGCCGATCGGCGCCACGTGCGCGCGCTCCGCGTGCAGCGGGATACACGCGCCCCTCGCGGCGGAGCAGCGGCACCACGTGCCCGGCGTTGGTGAACACCAGGCGTGCGGCTGTTGAGGTCGTAGATGGCGTAGGTCAGCGTGGCGAACATGCCCTCGTCGCCCAGCTGCAGCATCTCCTGGTTGACCCGGCGCAGCAGGCGCGCCGGCGTGCGCGCGATGCCGGCGCGCGATCGCAGCTCGCTGGTCAGCCGCGCCATGTACAGCGCCGCGCTGATCGCCTTGCCGGCGACGTCGCCGATGACGATGGCCAGGTGGCTCTTGTCGTGCCAGATGAAGTCGTAGAAGTCGCCGCCGATCTCGTAGGCCGGCTCGTAGTGCACGGCGAACTCGAGGCCGACCACGTCGGGCGGCTTGGCCGGCAGAAGCGAGCGCTGGATCTGCCGCGCCACGCGCAGGTCGCGCTCGAGCCGCTGCTTGAGCAGCACCTGGTGCTGCATGCGGGTGGCGTGGATGGCGAGGCCGGCCTGCGCCGCCACGCTGGTCAGGAGATCGACGTCCTCCTGGCGGAACACGCGCGAGCTGCTCTCGACGTAGATGACGCCGTAGTGGTTCTGGTGGGCCTGGATCGGCGCGCCCATGCGCGATCCGGCCGGCTGGTCGATCACCGGCGCCTTGGCCACCGCGACCGCGCCGTCGCCGCTCGGGCCCGCCGCCGCGCTGGCGCGCCGATCGTGGTCGGCCCGCTGCCCGCGGCCGACGTGCTGGCCACCGCCGCGCCGGTCGTCGCCGCGCCGCCGGCCAGCGCGGTGCCGTCGCCACCGGCACCGGGATCACGCCGGCGCCGGAGCCGTCGTTGAGCAGGATGCCGCGCCGGTCCTGCACCACGTGCTGGATGATGGTGCCGGGCACGCGGATGTCGCTGGCCGCCGGCCCGTTGCTGCGCCGCGAGCGGTGGGTGATCGCCTTGAGCTCCTTGGTGCGCTCGTCCTCGACCAGCACGCCGACCGAGTCGGCCGACGGAAACAGCTCCAGCAGCGCGCCGCACAGCGCGTCGAGCAGCTGGTTCGGGTCGTGCGCCTGCGCCGCGATCTCCAGGATCGACGAGATCGCGCTCAGCTTGCGCTCGAGCAGGCGCTGCTCGCGCAGCGAGTCCTGCACGCCGGCCAGCACCGCCGAGCTGTGCCAGAAGCGCTGGCTGTCGGACGCGTCCTCCGACGACAGCACCAGGCTGGGCGACTGCAGATCGACGACAGTGACGTGGGCGTCGAACTCGCTGCGCCCCTTGGGCTGCGCGTCGGGCAGCTCGACGCGTATCCGGTTGTTGGCGATGATGATCTCGTCCTGGTCGTGCAGGACGCCGGACTGGATGCGCTGGCCGTTGACGTAGGTGCCGTTGTTGGAGCCCAGGTCCTCGATCGACCACTGCTGGTTCTCGCGCCGGATGCGCGCGTGCTGGCGCGATACGCGCATGTCGGGCACGAAGATCTGGCAATCCGACCTTCGGCCGATGATGTAGTCGCCGTCGCCCAGCTTGTAGCGCCTACCGGCGTTGGGTCCGGCTTGGAAGACCAGACTAGCCACTTAGATACCGGAATATACACCGACGAACGCCGGCGCCTCACCCTCCGCGCCTGTCAGCTCGTTCGTTCTCGCGCTCATTCCTGTCCATCCCTGGCCGGGCTTGGGAAGGGGCCGCGGCCAGGTACACTCGGCCCGTGGTTTCCGAACGACAGCCGTCCCCGCCCGCTGTGCGCCCGCTCGGCGACTACATCGCCGGCCGGTTTCTCGCCCCGACCGGCCAGCCCCTGGTGTCGAGCAACCCGGCCCGTGCCGGCGCGCGCGTGCTGGAGACCGCCTGGGCGCCGGAACGCGTCGACGCAGGCGTGCGATGCGGCCGCCGAGGCGGCCCCGGCCTGGGCGCGCCTGAGCCTGGCCGAGCGCGCCGAGCACCTGGCCCGCTTTCGCGCGGCGCTGGCCGACGCGGGCCGCGGATCTGGCAGACGCGATCGTGCTCGAGACCGGCAAGCTGCGCAGCGAGGCGGCGGCCGAGGTGCAGCTCCTGCTGGTCCGCTTCGATCTGGTGCACAAGCTGGTCGAGCGCGACCTGGCCGATCGCACGGTGCCGGGTCGCCCCAGCGAGAAGCTGCGCCACCACCCGTTCGGCGTGGTCGGCGTGATCGGGCCGTTCAACTTCCCGCTCCATCTCTGTCACGCCCACGTCGATCCCGGCGCTGTTCACCGGCAACGCGGTGGTGGTCAAGCCGAGCGACGTCACGCCGCTGGCCGGCCAGCGCTACGCCGAGGCGGCCCACGCCGCCGGCCTGCCGCCGGCGTGTTCAACATGGTGCAGGGCGGGGCCGAGGCCGGCGCGGCGCTGGTCGCGCACCCGGCCGTGCGCGGGCTGTGCTTCACCGGCTCGTACCGGGTCGGGCGCCTCCTGGCCCAGACCTGCCTGGACCGCCCCGAGGTGCTGCTCGCCCTCGAGATGGGCGGCAAGAACACGGCGGTCGTGCTCGACGACGCCGACCTCCACCAGGCCGCCCACGAGCTGGTCGCTCGGCGCCTACCTGACGACCGGCCAGCGCTGCACCGCGACCGAGCGGGTCCTGGTCCACCGGGATCTCGCCGGCGGGCTCATCGATCTCCTGCGCCGCCTGGTCTCGGCGCTCCGCTTCGGCGATCCCGACGACCGCACGAGCTTCGCCGGCCCGCTGACCACCGCGGCCGGGCGGACCCGGGTGGCGGCCGCGCTGCAGGCGGCGCGCGCCGCCGGCGCCGAGCCGGTGGTCGACGGCCTGGCCGGCCCGTGGGCGGCGGCGAGCGCTTCTTCATGGGCCCGTCGCTGCACCTCCTGCCCGACGGGCGCCACGACGTCGCCGGCTACACCGACGAGGAGCTGTTCGGCCCCGACCTGTGCGTCGAGACGGTGGCCGACGACGACGAGGCGATCGCGGTCATGCGCGCCAGCCCGCTTCGGCCTGGCCACCAGCGTGTTCACCGGCGACGACGAGCGCTTCGAGCGCTTCTACCGCGAGACCCACTCCGGCATCGTCAACCGCAACCGCTCGACCAACCTGGCCAGCCCGCAGCTGCCGTTCGGCGGGGTGGGCCGCAGCGGCAACTACCGCCCGGCCGGCTCGCACGCGCCGCGCAACGTCGTCTACCCGGTCGCGGTGCAGGAGAACGTGCTCGGCTGGGGCCAGCTCCACCCGCAGCTGGCCGACGCTGATGCCGGCGCCGGACCTCGACCGGCTGGCCGCGCAGCACGCGCGCGAGGAGGAGGCGGAGGCGGCGCGCACGCTGCTCGACCTGCCGCGCCCGCGCGATCTGCGCCTGCCGCCCGGCGGCGTGCTGCCCGCAGTCGGCGGCTGGCTGCGCCGCCTGTACGCCGGCGACCGCGTGCGTCGAGGAGAAGAAGCCGCCGGTGTTCGATCACCTGCGCTCGTCCGGGCCCTGGTTCGTCTCGGTCGACGACGAGCCGCTGGCCGTGCTCGACGGCATGAGCCAGACCGCGACCCAGTGCGGCGGGTTCGCCGAGTCGCACGTGGTGCGCGGCTACTTCGAGGGCGCCTTCGCCGACACGCTGGTGCAGGCGCGCGACACCGCGCTCGAGGCGGGCGACGCCGCGGCCGAGGAGCTGGCCACCGTGATGCGCCAGCTGGTGCCGGGCGTGCCGCACGTCACCTTCGCCAACAGCGGCGCCGAGGCCAACGAGAAGGCGCTCGCGCTGTGCCGGCTCAACGCCGCGCAACCCGCAGGCCGACAAGGTGCTCGCGTTCGAGGGCGGCTTCCACGGCCGCACGCTCTTGACCCTGCACGCCAGCTGGAACCCGTCGAAGCGCACGCCGTTCCAGATGCGCCGGCTACGAGGTCACGTTCGCCCCGTTCCCGGTGTGGCGCACGCCGATGGCCGAGCAGCCGGAGGCGCCGTCCGGCTACTACGCCGCGGCCGGCACCGGCGACATCGCCGCGCTGCGAGAGCCGCTTCGGCGATGCCGGAGGACGACGAGCTGCTGGCCGCCGAGGTCGCGTCGCTGGCCGCCGTGCACGAGGCGCTGGCCACCGGGCGCTACTTCGCGTGCATCATCGAGCCGATGCAGGCCGAGGGCGGCGATCGCTACGCGCACCACGCGCTTCTTCCGCGCGCTGCGCCTGCTCACCCGCCACCACAAGGTCTCGCTCATCTTCGACGAGGTGCAGACCGGCTTCGCGCCTGGGCGGCAGCTTCGCGTGGCACGAGGAGTTCAACCTGGTCAACTTCCGCGGCCGGCCCGACTACCCGGACGCGGTCACCTTCGCCAAGCGGGCCCAGGTCGGCGTGTGCATGAGCCGCTTCGAGGATCCGGAGCACACGACGGTGCACGCCGCCTCGCTCATCCGCGGGCGCATGCACGCCGACATGGTGTCGACCGAGCACTCGGCCGACCGCATCGAGAAGCTGGTCGATGACCCGGCTGCGCCAGCTGGCCCAGGGCTTCCCGCACCTGGTCGGCGATCCGCGCGCCAAGGGCTTCGCGTTCGCCTTCGACCTGCCCAGCCCGGCGCACCTCGACGCCTACCTGGGCCAGCGCTTCTGGCGCGGCGCCATCTCGTACGGCTGCGGCGAGCGCACCGTGCGCTACCGGCTGAACGAGAGCTACCTGGCCCGCGAGATGGATCTGCTGTTCGTCGGCCATCCGGCGCTCGCTGGCCTGGCTCGACGCCCACCCGGGCGCGCAGCCGCCGGTCTGGGAGGACCCGGTCGACGCCGCCGCGCGCGCCGCGCGCCACGCCGGTCTACCGCATCCGCACCATCGGCGCGCGCCGAGGCGGAGCGCCTCCTGCCCACCATGCTCGACATCGAGCACCGGGTGTACGAGCCGGCCCGGCGCACGCCGCCCGAGGACATCCGGCGCGCGCTGCGCGATCCCGAGGCGATCGTCACGGTGGCCGAGGTGCGCGCCGGCGAGCGAGTGGCGCTTCGCCGGCTTCGCCATCGGCTATCCGCTCGAGCAGGCCGCGGTGATCGAGGAGGGCCCGGACCGCGACCCGATGCTGGGCAAGAACAACTCGCTCTACTCGCTGTCGCTCACCCTGGCGCCGGAGTACCAGGAGCTCGGCCTGGGCCGGCACATCAAGCTGGCCCAGCTGCGCGAGGCCGGCCAGCGCGCGCAGCGGCCGACGGCAAGCCGCGCTACCGCCACGTCACCAGCCGCAACCGCATCGGCCACACGCCGCGCATGACCCACCTCAACTGGGTCTACGGCGCGCACCTGGTCACGGTGCTGACCGGGCAGTACGAGGACCCGGAGGGACAGGCAAGCTACTACCGCATCCCGCTGGCGCCGTTCGCGCCCGAGCCGCACGGCGTCCGGCGCCGCGCGCGGAGCGCACCGGCGGTCGATCTGGCCCAGGGCATCGCCCGGCCGTTCGCCGAGCCGCCCGAGAGCCTGGCCCGGGCCGAGCGAAGCGGGCTGCTCTACGGTCCGGCGGTCAACAAGATCACCCTGATGAACTACGTGACGCCGGCGGTGGTGCGCGCGATCGAGTGGGTCACCGCGCTCTACCCGGTGCTGCCTCACCTCTATCTGACCTCGTCGCGCGACGAGACCTTCGACAAGTCGCTGCGCCTGTTCCGCTGGCACCGCAAGGGCGGCGCAGGTGCCGATCGGGCTCGAGGGCGGCTACCTGGGCCACACCACGGCGGCGGCGCGCTCGCTGAGCGACCCGGCGGTCCACCGCCAGGGCCCGGCCCACTTCGCCTGGCCGCGCGTGCCGCACCCGGCCGTCGCCGGCAGCGAGGCCACCATCCGCGCGCTGCGCGAGTGCATCGCGGCCGCCGGCGGGCCGCAGGCGGTGCTCGCCTTCTATTATGAGGTGGTGCAGGAGCGCACCGGCCGCGTCATCCCGGACGACTTCTGGCCGCTCCTGGCCGCGCTGCGCGCCGAGCTGGACGTGCCGGTGTGCGCGGTCGAGACCGCGAGCGCGTTCTACCGCTCCGGGCTCGGGCCGTTCGCGTCGGCCGGGGCGCCGCTTCGCCCGACGCGCTCATCTGGTGGGGCGGCGCCCAGACCGGCTACCTGCACACAGCGACCCGCTACCGGGTGGCCGAGCCGCTGACCCTGGTGTCGACCTGGGATGGCGACGAGCTGTCGCTGGTCCGCGAGCACCACCAGCTGCGCGCCGCGCGCCTCGTCGATGTGGCGGCGTCGGCGGCGGCCTTCGACCGCGCCCTGGCCGGCGTCGACCTGCCGGCGCGCGGGCTGGGCCTGTATCGCGTGATCGACGCGGGAGAGCGCGCCGAGCGGCTCGCCGTCGGCGCTGCGACGGCGCGGCGTCCTGGTGCGCCGCTATCCCAACGGGTGCCTGGGCCTGTCGCCGCCGCTCGACCGGGCCGAGGCGGCCGCCGAGGCGTTCGGCCGCGCGCTCGCCGGGTGTCTCCAGGAGGGGGTCAACTGATGCGGTCGTTCGAGCTCCCGGCCGGCGCCAGCAGGCGCGAGCAGGGCCGGGCCCACGGCGAGGAGTTCCGCGGCGAGATCGCGTCGCTCGCCGAGATCCGGCTCTACCTCACCTGCCGCATGGGCGGAGGCAACCGCGGCCAGGTGCATGGCGCTGGCCGAGCGAGCACCTGCCGGTGCTGGAGTCCTACGACCGCCCGCTCAGCGACGAGCTCCTCGGCATCGCCGAGGGCGCGGCGCTCAGCCCGGCCACCATCATGGTGCTGAACCACTACACCGATCTGCGCGACCACCGCTTCGAGCGCGACGCCGAGGTGGCCACCGACGGGTGCAGCACGGTGTGGACGCGCACGCGCGACGGCGCCCTGTGCGGACAGACCTGGGACATGCACGCGACGTCGATGCCCTACGTGCTCATGCTGCGCCAGCCGGCGCAGGACGGCCGACCGTCGTCCTGGGTGCTGTCTCTGACCGGATGCCTGGGCATGGCCGGCATGAACAGCCACGGCGTGGCGCTGTGCGTGAACAACCTCCCGGCCACCGACGCGCGCATCGGCGCGGCCTGGAGCGCGGTGGTGCGGCGCGCGCTCGACCAGCCGAGCGCCCAGGCGGCGCGCGACGCGCTCATGTCGGCGCCGATCGGATCCGGCCGCCACTTCCTGGTCGCCGACGCCGAGCACGCCTTCGGCGTCGAGGTGTCCGGCACCCGCCGCGCGGTCGTCTTTTCAGGCGAGCGCCGCCACTACGTGCACACGAACCACTCGCTCGATCCCGAGATCGCCGCGCGCACCCAGATCGCGCCCGGCGCGACGACGCTCGATCGCTTCCGCTTCCTCGAGGCCAGGCTCGAGGCCGAGCCGCCGGCCGGCCCGGCCGATCTGTGGCAGCTGCTCGGCTCCGAGGAGGGCTACCCGCGCAGCGTGTGCAGCAACGGCGCCACGCCCGAGGATCCGCACGGACCGGCCACGTGCGGCGGCCTGGTCATGCGGCCGGCCGCCGTCGAGATCGACGCGTGCGCCGGCTTCACCCACCGCGCGCGCCCGGAGCGGTTCACGCCATGACCGACCAGCCGTTCTTCTACACCTGGAGCGCACAGAAGGGCGCCCAGGGGCGCGAGGTGGTGGGCGGAGAGGGGGTCTGGTTCACCACCGCCGACGGCGGGCGCTGGCTCGACCTGGGCAGCCTCAGCTACCAGGCGATGCTCGGCCACGGCCACCCGCGCATGATCGCCGCCATCGAGCGGCAGGCGCGCCAGCTGTGCCTGGCCTCGGCGTGGACCGAGTTCCCGGCCAAGCGCGAGCTGGCCGAGCGCCTGCTGGCCATGGCGCCGCCCGGCTTTCGCCGGGGCAAGGTCTTCTACACGCTGGGGGGCGCCGAGGCGATGGAGAACGCGATGAAGATCGCGCGCCTCGTCACCGGCAAGCTCAAGTTCGTGGCCCGCTACCGCTCGTATCACGGCGCCTCGCTCGGCGCGCTGAGCCTGTCGGGCGACTACCGGCGGCCGCCGCTCGAGCCGCTCCTGCCCGGCGTCGTGCGCCTGCCGGTCGACGACGCGGCGCTGCTCGACGACGTGCTGGACGGGGAGGGCGGCACCGTCGCGGCGGTGGTGCTCGAGCCGGTGCCGGGAGCCAACGGCGTGCACCTGCCGCCGCCCGGCTTCTTCGCCGGCGCGCGCGAGGCCTGCTCACGCCACGGCGCGCTGCTGGTCGCCGACGAGGTGCTGACCGGGTTCGGCCGCTGCGGGCGCGCGCTGGCCATCGAGCACGAGGGCGTCGAGCCGGACCTCATCACCCTGGCCAAGGGGATCACGGCCGGCTACGCCCCGCTCGGCGCCGTGCTGGTGCACGAGCGGATCGCCCGCCACTTCGACGACAAGGTGCTGTGGGCGGGCCTGACCAACTACGCCCACCCGCTCGGCTGCGCCGCCGGCGCCGAGGCGATGGCCATCTACGCCGACGACAACCTGTTCGAGCGAGCCGCGTCGCTCGAGCCGACGCTCATGGACCCGCTGCGCACCCTGTCGGCGCGCTTTCCGGGCCACATCGGGCGCCCCCGCGGCCGCGGCCTCCTGGCCGCCATCGACGTCACGCTGGAGCCGGCCGGCTGGCAGCGAGTGGAGGCGGAGCTGGAACGCCGCCGCCTGTACGTGCACTCGTCGGCGAAGCGCGGCACCATCATCCTGGCGCCGGCGCTGGTCATCGGACAGCGCGAGCTGGCCGCCGGGATGGACGAGCTTGCGGCCGCGGTGGCCGCCGCGATCGCGGGACAGGAACGGACCTGATGCCGGGAAAACACCAGAACAAGGTCAGAGAGAGCGCTCTCGAGGCGCTCGACGGGGTGCGCGACGGGGCCAGCGTCATGGTCGGCGGCTTCGGGCTGTGCGGCAACCCGGAGGCGCTCATCGCGGCGATGGTCGAGCGCAGGCCGAAGGACCTCTGGCTCATCAGCAACAACGCCGGCAACCTGGGCAAGGGCCTGGCCTCGTGGCTGCGCGCCGGCCTGGTGCGCAAGGTGACGTGCAGCTACCTCGGCAACAACGAGGACCTGCACAAGGCCATGGCCGCGGGCATCGTCGAGATCGAGGTGGTGCCGCAGGGGACCATGGTCGAGCGCATGCGCGCCGGCGGCGCCGGCATCCCGGCCTTCTACACGCCGACCGGAGTCGGCACGGTGGTGGCCGAGGGCAAGGAGGTGCGCGAGTTCGACGGGCGGCAGTACCTGCTCGAGCACGCCATCCGCGCCGACTTCGCGCTGGTGCGCGCCAAGCTGGGCGACCCGTTCGGCAACCTGCGCTTCTGGCGCACCGGGCGCAGCTTCTCGCCCATCATGGCCACCGCGGCCGAGACCACCGTCGCCGAGGTCGATCACATGGTCGCGCTGGGCGACATCGATCCGGACGACGTGCACATGCCCGGCATCTTCGTCCACCGCATCCTCGAGGTGCCTGACCACGAGGATCCGTTCGAGTACCGCACGGTCAGGCCGCGGCCGCACCGCCGGCCCTCCGAGGGAGGCTAGTCATGGCATGGCGTCGTGAGGAGATGGCGCAGCGTGCGGCGCGCGAGATCGAGCCGGGATCGATCGTCAACCTCGGCATCGGCCTGCCCACGCTGGTGGCCGACTACCTGCCGGACTCGCTCGGCGTGTGGCTGCACAGCGAGAACGGCCTGCTCGGCATGGGCCCGTTCCCGTACGAGGGAGACGAGGATCCGCAGATCATCAACGCCGGCAAGCAGACCGTCACCGTGGTGAGCGGCGGCTCCTGCTTCGACTCGGCCATGTCGTTCGCCATGATCCGCGGCAACCACATCGACCTGGCCATCCTGGGCGGCATGCAGGTCTCCGCCGGCGGCGATCTGGCCAACTGGGCGGTGCCGGGCGGCAAGACGATGGGCATCGGCGGCGCCATGGATCTGTCGAGCGGCAGCCGCCGCATCCTCGTGCTCATGACCCACGCCAGCAAGGACGGCGAGCCGAAGCTGGTGGCGGAGTGCACCTATCCGCTGACCGCACGCGGCGTGGTCAGCCGCATCATCACCGACATCGCCGTGGTCAACGTGACGCGCGAGGGCTTCGCGCTGGTCGAGTGCGCGCCCGGTGTCACGCCGGCCCAGGTTCGCGCGCAGACCGGCGCCCCGCTGCACGACTGATCCCGGGCCGCGAGTCAGACCACGGAGAGCGCGCACGCGTTGCGCGCTCGCGCGGCGAAAAGCCAGTCCCCTCATCGCCTTGGAGGAGTACGATGCGGCGGCGGGGGTGAGGCATGGGCAAGCGCGGAGGGCGTGTTCTGGCGTCGTTGATGGCGGTGGGACTCGGGGCGGCGTGCGGCAGCGCCGAGGAGGAGAAGCCAAAGGCGCCGACGCCGGTGCGGGTGCGCGTGGTCGCTCAGTCGGCCGGGGCGACCGCCACGCGCTACTCCGGCACCATCGAGCCCGCGGTCAAGGTCGACCTCTCCTTCAAGGTCGGCGGCTACGTGCGCGACGTGGCCGAGGTCGCCGCTGCGGGCGGACCGCGCAGGATCCAGGAGGGTGACTGGGTCAAGAAGGGCACCGTGCTCACGGTGGTCAGCGAGTCGGACTACCAGCAGCGCATCTCGGCCGCGCGCGCGTCGCTGGCCGAGGCGGTGGCCTCGCAGCGACAGTCCCAGCTCGACTTCGACCGCTCGGTCAAGCTCAAGGCCTCCGATGTGGTGGCCCAGGCCGAGCTGGACGCCACCAGCGCCAAGCGCGACATGGCGGTGGCCCGGACCCAGGCCGCGCGGGCCAACCTCAACGAGTCGGAGCTGTCGCTGGCCGACTGCACCGTGCGGGCTCCGTTCGACGGCGTCGTCATCCGCCGCCACGTCGAGGTCGGCGCGCTCGCCTCGCCCGGCACTGTCGCCTTCACCATCGCCGACACCCGCACCGTCAAGGTCGTGTTCGGCGCGCCCGACACGCTGCTCGACCGCCTGCGCATCGGCGACCAGATCGCGGTCAGGCTGGAGGCGCTGGGCAAGGAGCTGATCGGCTCCATCAGCCGCATCTCGCCGTCGGCCGACACCCGGAGCCGCGCCTTCGACGTCGAGGCCACCCTCGCCAACCAGGAGGATCAGCTCAAGGTCGGCATGGTGGCCTCGCTCAGGATCCCGGAGGGCGGGCCGGCCACCACGGCGCTGGCCCTGCCGCTCACCGCGGTGGTGCGCGCGCCGGACGACCCGCGCGGCTTCGCCGTGTTCGTCGTCGAGGGCAGCCAGGCGAAGTCGATCGCGCACGTGCGCACGGTCAAGCTCGGCGACGTGATCGGCAACGCGGTCCAGGTGCACGGCGGCCTGCGGCCGGGCGAGCGCGTGATCGAGACGGGGGCCACCCTGGTGGCCGACGGCGAGCCGGTCCGCGTGGTCCGGTGAGGCTGCCATGAGCCACTCGCACGACGAGGACGCGCGCATCGCGTCCACGCGCAATACCGCCCGTTACTTCGTCGAGACCCGCCACGTCGCCTGGGTCCTGCTGGCCGGCACGGTCCTGTGGGGCCTGTTCTCGTACCAGCGCATGCCCAAGCGCAAGGACCCGGAGGTGCCGGTGCGCGTGGCGGCGGCCGTGGCCATGTGGCCGGGCGCCAGCGCCGAGCGGATGGAGGAGTACATCACCCGGCGCATCGAGGAGAAGGTCGCCGAGAACTCCAAGATCCAGAAGATCGAGTCGAGCACGCGCGGCGGCTTCGCGATGGTCACCGTCGAGCTGCAGGAGTGACGTCGAGGACACCGCCAAGCGAGTTCGACGACATCGAGCTCCGGCTCGCCACCATCACCGGGCTGCCCAGCGGCGCGATGCCGATCGAGTTCATCAAGGACTTCGGCGACACCACCGCGCTCATGCTGACCGTGGCCAGCCCCAAGGTCAGCGACATCGAGCTGCAGCTGCGCGCCGAGACCCTGCGCCGCGGCATCGAGGGGGTGCGCGGCAAGGCCGATCCCGCCGCCGGGCGCCGGCGCGTCACGCTGGCCTACGCCTTCCCGGCGTCGCTCGAGCTCCACACCCTGCGCCGCGTGGTGGGGCAGCTGGGCGCCTACCTGCGCGAGCGCGACCTGGCCCGCGGACGTCCAGACCATCGAGGGGCGCGGCTTCCTCGGCCTGGACTGCGCCACCGACCTTGCCGAGGAGCGCCTCGCGCGAGGCCGCGCTCCACTTCCTGCAGGAGCGCATGCGCACCGTCGAGCTTCATCCCGACGTGTGGCGCGCGGTCGTCATCGTCGACCCGAAAGAGACCGAGAGCCGGCTGGCCGAGGTCGCGGAGAGCAAGTACTCGTACAAGGAGCTCGACCTCTACACCGACGAGCTCAAGCGGCGGCTGCAGGGCGTCCCCGAGGTGTCCAAGGTGTCGCGCGCCGGCGTCCTGCCGGAGCAGATCTATCTGGAGTACTCGCAGGACCAGCTGGCCAAGCACGGGTTCCAGCTCTCCCAGCTGGAGCAGGTGCTCGGGGCGCGCAACATCACGCTGCCCGGCGGCACCATCGAGTCCGGCGGCAAGACGATCGCGATCGATCCATCCGGCGAGCTGACCTCGGAGGCCGAGATCGGCAGCATCCTCCTGCCCACCTCGGGCGCGCCGGTCTACCTGCGCGACCTGTTCGAGGTCACCCGCGACTACGAGAATCCGCCGCGCTTCCTCAACAAGTACACGTCGCGCGACAGCGCCGGGACGTGGCAGCGCACCCGCGCCGTCACGCTGGCGGTCTCGATGCGCTCCGGCATGCAGATCGCCGACTTCGGCGCCAACGTCGACCGCGCGCTCGCCGACGCCCGGGCCAACCTGCCCGAGGACCTCATCCTGGCCCGCACCTCGGACCAGCCTCTGCAAGTGGAGGAGTCGGTCGGCCTGTTCACCCACAGCCTGTACGAGGCCATCGCGCTGGTGGTCGTGATCGCGCTGTTCGGCTTCTGGGAGTGGCGATCGGCCGCGCTGCTGGCGCTGTCCATCCCGATCACGCTCTGCATGACCTACGGCTTCATGCACCTGGTCGGCATGGACCTGCAGCAGGTCTCGGTCGCCTCGCTCATCATCGCGCTGGGCCTGCTGGTCGACGATCCGGTGGTCGCCGGCGACGCCATCAAGCGCGAGCTCGAGCCATGGCCGGCCGCGCTCGATCGCCGCCTGGTGGGGGCCGACGAAGCTCGCGCGCGCCATCCTGTTCGCCACCATCACCAACATCGTGGCCTACCTGCCGTTCCTGTCCCTGCCGGGCGACACCGGCAAGTTCATCCACTCGCTGCCGATCGTGCTCACCGCGTCGCTGGTCGCGTCGCGGCTGGTGTCGATGACCTTCATCCCGCTGCTCGGCTTCTACTTCCTGCGCCCGCCGGCAAAGCTGGCCCCGTCCGACGCCGTGCGCCGCTCGACCGGGTTCGGCAAGGTCTACTCGGGCATCGCGGGGTGGTGCATCGATCACCGGCGGAAGGCGCTGCTCGGCGCGATCGCGCTGCTCGCCGCCGGCATCACCTTCTCCGGCCGCATCAAGACCGCCTTCTTCCCCAAGGACCTGTCCTATCTGTCCTACGTCGATGTCTGGCTGCCGGAGGACGCGCCCATCTCCGAGACCAACGCGGTCGTGCGCCAGGTCGACGAGCTCATCCGCCAGACGCTCGAGCAGCACGAGCGCACGCTGGACGAGCCGCGCCGCGTGCTGCGCTCCATCACCACCTTCGCCGGCGGCGGCGGGCCGCGCTTCTGGTACTCGGTCACGCCGGAGCAGCAGCAGCAGAACTACGCCCAGATGATCCTCGAGGTGTACGACAAGCACGACACCGACGTCATCGTGCCGGTGCTGCAAGAGGCGCTGACCGCCGGCATCCCGGGGGCGCGCATCGACGTCCGCCAGCTCGAGAACGGAGCGGTGGTGGGAGTGCCGGTGTCGTTCCGCATCTCCGGGCCCGAGATAACCGAGCTGCGCCGCGCCGCCGAGGAGGTCGCCGGCATCCTGCGCGGGGCCGCCGTGGGTCGAGCGCGTGCGCGACAACTGGGGCGCCGACTCGTTCGCCGTCCGCCTCGAGGTCAACCCGGACCGCGCCAGCATGGCCGGCGTGACGAACCTCGACGTGGCGCAGTCGGCCGCGGCCGGTCTGCGCGGCGCGCGGGTCGGACAGCTGCGCGACGGCAACCGCTTCATCCCGATCGTGGCGCGCATGCGCGCGGCCGAGCGGGCCCAGCTGTCGGACGTGCAGAACCTGTACGTGTCGTCCAGCACGGGCGAGCGCGTGCCGCTGGGCCAGGTGTCGACGGTCTCCTACGGCATGCGCACCGAGAAGATCCAGCGCCGCAACCACTACCGCACGATCACGGTGGGCGCGTTCCCCGCGCCCGGCGTTCTGCCGTCGGAGGTCATGAACGCAGTGCGCGACGAGGTGGCGGAGGTCGCGGCCGCCATGCCGCCCGGCTACTGGATCGAGATCGGCGGCGAGGAGGCGGAGCAGAAGAAGGGCTTCGGCAACCTGGCGGTGGTGCTGCTCATCTCGGTGCTGGCCATCCTGCTCGCCCTGGTCATCCAGTTCCGCAACGCGGTCAAGCCGCTCATCGTGTTCGCCGCGATCCCGTTCGGCGTGGTCGGCGCGCTCGTCGGCCTGGCGGTGATGGGCAGCCCGTTCGGCTTCATGGCCTTCCTCGGCATCATCAGCCTGATCGGGGTGATCGTCAGCCACGTGATCGTGCTGTTCGACTTCATCGAGGAGAAGCACGAGGAGGGCGAGACTTTGCGCCTGGCCCTCATCGACGCCGGCATCGTGCGCCTGCGCCCGGTGCTCATCACCGTGGCCGCGACCGTGTTCGCGCTGTTCCCGCTGGCCATCAACGGCGGGCCGCTGTGGCAGCCGCTCTGCTACACGCAGATCGGCGGCCTCACCGTGGCCACCGTGATCACGCTGCTCCTGGTGCCGGTCATCTACGCCATCTTCGTTCTCGACCTCAAGGTGGTGAAGTGGGAGCCGCCGGCCCGGCCAGCCGCGCCGGCCCCGGCGCCGCCGCCGGGCGACGGCGAGCTGGATTGACGGCCTCAGTATCTGGATGAGTCCGGTTCTGTCCGCTCTCCTCACGACGGGGACGCGAACGAATGCGCCGCGCCCCGACAGGGTGACGAGGCAGACCGCCTCGCATGAGCGGACGCGACGACGAGTGGGAGAGTGAGCGCACCATGTCGCCGATCGGCGCGAGGCCGGGCGTCCAAGGTCGTACACCGCCGCGCGCCGATCGCGTTCATCACCGATCCGGAAGTGCGCACCTCGATCGATCGAGACGATGTCGAGAGCGCGATGCGATCGCGCGGGCTAGAATGCAGACGTGCCGGGGGACGCAAGTGCACGCGGACCGGGCAGACAGGTCTCGGCGGCCGGGCGGCGCGTGCTTCTGGTCGAGGATGACCCGGATCTGCGCGACGCGCTGGTAGACGGCCTGCGCGACCGGAGCTACCAGGTCGTCGCGGTCGCAAACGGTCGCGAGGCGCTCGAGGTGCTGAGAGGGCAGGGCAGCGACGTCGTCGTCCTCGATCTCTTGCTGCCGGTCATGGACGGATGGGAGTTCCGCGTCGCCCAGAAGCGCGACCCGGAGCTGGCCGGGACACCGGTCGTGGCGGTCTCGGCGGTCGGCGCGTCGACGGCGGCCGCCATCGACGCGGACGCGTACATCGCGAAGCCGGTGCGGCTCCCGGCCCTGGCCCAGACGATCGACGCGGTCGTGCAGGCGCACGAGCGCCGGCGCGAGACCACCGAGGCAGCCAAGGCCGAGCGGCTCGCGTCGCTCGGGGTGCTGGCCGCCGGCCTGGCGCACGAGATCAACAACCCGCTGACCTGCATCATGCTCGAGCTGCGCGACCTCGCCGAGATCGTCCGCAGCCTGGGCACGGACCGCGACGCCGACCTGACCGAGACGATCACCAGACGGGTGACCGGCGCGCTCGAGGGGGCCGAGAGGATCTCCGAGATCGTGCAGGGAGTGCGCGCCTTCGCCCGCGAGGACGACAGCTCCAGGTTTCCGCTCGACGTCCGCCCGCTCCTCGACCGCGCCGTGAGGATGGTCGATCACATGATCCGCAGGCGGGCGCAGATCGACCGCGACTATCAGGAGTGTCCCTTCGTGCTGGCCAGCGAGGGGCGGCTGACCCAGGTCTTCCTCAATGTCCTGGCCAACGCCGCCCAGGCCATCCCGGAGGGCCGCCCGGAGGCGAATCTGGTGAGCGTGTCGACCCGCACAGGCGACGACGGCAGCGCGCGCATCACGATCGCGGACACCGGCCGCGGCATCCCCGAGGCGCTCATCGGACGCATCTTCGAGCCGTTCTTCACCACCAAGCCGGTCGGCGAGGGGATCGGCCTTGGACTGTCACTCAGCCACGGCATCGTTCGCGCCCTCGGCGGGGAGATCCGCGTGACCAGCCCGCTCGGAGAAGGCACCACCTTCGAGATCGTGTTGCCCTCGGCGATCCAGATCCTGGAAGGGACGGCCGGGGGCTCGTCCGCGCCGGGCCGCACCGGCGGCGGGGCGGGGCCAGCCCCCGGTCGCTGACCGACGGCGCTTCCGGTCCCTCGCGAAGGCGCGGCTCGCGATCGCAGCCGGAGCGCCGGCGCGAGCGCGCCTCTGACCATGGCCATCGCGCACGCGGGATGACATGCTGTGACCGGAGTCCGACGCTCGAGGTCCTCCTGGTGTGCGGGACGGGTCGTCGGACGCGAGGCCAGCCGACGTGGACTCTCTGCAGCGAGCCATCGACCGCGCGCTCGGCCGGCTCGGGGTCGACCGGGCCGCGCCGATCGTCGTGGCCTGCTCGGGCGGTCCCGACTCGACGGCGCTGGCCCACGCGGTCATGGCGCTGTCGCGCGACGGGCGCCTCGGCCCGGTCGCGCTGTGCCACGTCGATCACCAGCTGCGCCCCGGCTCCGACAAGGACGGCCTGCTGGTGGCGCGCCTGGCCGCCGCCGGCGGCGCGGACTACACAGGCGTGGCGGTCAACGTCGAGCGGCGCGCGTCGCTCGAGAGCGCGGCGCGCGACGCCCGCTACGCCGCGCTCGAACGGGTGGCCGACGAGCACGCGGCCGGGGCGGTGCTGCTGGCCCACACCGCCGACGACCAGGCCGAGACCGTGCTCATGCGCATCATCGCCGGCACCGGCCTCGGCGGCCTGGCCGGCATCCCGGCCCGGCGCGGTCGCTTCCTGCGCCCGCTGCTCGAGCGCTCGCGCGCCGAGGTGATCGACTACTGCCGCCGGCACGCCCTCGACACCGCCGACGATCCGACCAACCTCGACCGGCGCCACACCCGCAACCGGCTGCGCCACGACATCCTGCCCGCGCTGCGGCGCGAGAACGCCGCCGTCAACCGCGCCCTCGTCGAGCTGGCCGCGCGCGCCGGCGAGGTAGGCGATCTGATCGACCTGGCGGCCGACGCGCTGGCCGGCCGCGCCCGGATCGACGGCAGCTGGGACGTGGCGGCGCTGGCCGCCGCGCCGCGGCCGGTCGCGGCCCGCGTCCTGGCCCGCGCCGCCGCGGAGGCCGGGGCCGGTCCGCTCAGCGCCCGCCACCACGCGGCGCTCGAGCGCCTGCTGCGGCGGCCGCGTGGCGGCAGTGCCGCGCTCGACCTGCCGGCCGCGCGCGCGATCCGCGAGTACGGGCGGCTACTCTTCGTCCCTGTCGAGCCCGTGCCGGGCGGCGATCCCGCCGCGCCGGGCAGCGACCTCGAGATCGCCGGATCGGAGGGGCCGTACGAGGTCCGGTCGGTCCGTCCCGGGGACCGCATGCGCCCGGCCCGGCTGCGCGGGCGCTCGCGCAAGCTGTCCGATCTGTTCATCGACGCGCGCGTTCCGCGCCGCTTGCGCGCCGCGGCACGGGTAGTTGTGCGCGAGTCGGACGGCGCGATCGAGTGGGCGGAGCACATCGGCCCCGCGCACGGGAGCACGGTTCGCGTTACCTTGACGGGCCTCGGTACGCTGGCTACTAATAAGAGTCGATAACCTAAGCGGGATCCTCGGGGCCGCTCGGCACCGTGAGACCGCGATGCCGCGGGCCTTCGGCCAGCTCCGAGGGTACAATCCGCTTCGCTTACACCGCACCCAGGGCTCCAATCCTTTGAAGCAGTCGCAAAAGACAATCCTCCTCTGGCTGTTCCTCATCCTCATGTTCGTGGGCATCTACAAGCTGTTCACGGGCGACGGGTCCAAGGAGGAAGAGCAGAACGTAACCTGGCTCAAGGACGAGCTGGCAAGCGCCGACCGGGTCAAGACCATCGCCAAGGTCGAGATCCAGCCCAAGGGCCGGGACGACGCCAAGTACGTGGTCAGCTACAAGAGCGGCAGCAACAAGACCGTGGTGCACGGCCCGTACTCCGGCGCCGGCAACGACATCACCACCGCGCTCGACAAGAACAAGATCGAGTGGTCGGTGCGCTCCAAGGAAGAGAGCGCGTTCTGGCAGACGCTGATCGTCTCGTGGCTGCCGATGCTCTTTCTGTTCGTCATCTTCTTCTTCTTCATGCGCCAGCTGCAGGCCGGCGGCGGCAAGGCGATGAGCTTCGGCAAGTCGAAGGCCAAGCTCCTCACCGATCACCAGAACAAGATCACCTTCAAGGACGTGGCCGGCGTCGAGGAGGCCAAGGACGAGGTCGAGGAGATCATCGCCTTCCTCAAGGACCCGAAGAAGTTCACCCGCCTCGGCGGCCGCATCCCCAAGGGCGTCCTGATGATGGGCTCGCCCGGCACCGGCAAGACGCTCCTGGCCCGCGCCATCGCGGGTGAGGCCGGCGTGCCGTTCTTCTCCATCTCCGGCTCCGACTTCGTCGAGATGTTCGTCGGCGTCGGCGCCTCGCGCGTGCGCGACCTGTTCGAGCAGGGCAAGAAGAACGCGCCGTGCATCATCTTCATCGACGAGATCGACGCTGTCGGCCGCCATCGCGGCGCCGGCCTCGGCGGCGGTCACGACGAGCGCGAGCAGACGCTCAACCAGCTGCTCGTCGAGATGGACGGCTTCGAGTCCAACGAGGGCGTCATCCTCATCGCCGCCACCAACCGGCCCGACGTGCTCGATCCGGCGCTCCTGCGCCCGGGCCGCTTCGACCGCCGCATCGTGGTGCCGCGCCCCGACCTCAACGGCCGCATCGGCATCCTGCAGGTCCACACCCGCAAGGTCCCGCTCGGCGGCGACGTCGACCTCGAGGTCATCGCGCGCGGCACGCCCGGCTTCTCCGGCGCCGACCTCGAGAACCTGGTCAACGAGGCCGCCCTGCTGGCCGCCCGCCGCGACAAGGAGCGGGTCGAGATGCTCGACTTCGAGGACGCCAAGGACAAGGTCCTCATGGGCAGCGAGCGCCGCTCGATGATCATCAGCGACAAGGAGAAGCGGACCACCGCCTACCACGAGGCGGGGCACGCGCTGGTGGCGCTGCTGGTCGGCGACGAGGCCGACCCGGTGCACAAGGTCACCATCATCCCGCGCGGGCGAGCCCTGGGGCTGACCCAGCAGCTGCCCACCGAGGACCGGATGAGCATGAACGCCGAGTTCGCGCTCAACCGCATCTGCATCATGATGGGCGGGCGCTGCGCCGAGGAGGTCATCTTCAACCAGCGCACGACCGGGGCCGGCAACGACATCGAGCAGGCCACCGAGCTGGCGCGCAAGATGGTCACCGAGTGGGGCATGAGCGACGCCATCGGGCCGCTCAACTTCTCTCGCGCGCAGGGCGAGGTGTTCCTGGGCCGCGACTTCAGCGCCACCGAGGCCTACTCCGAGGACACCGCCCAGCGCATCGACGCCGAGATCCGGCGCATCGTGACCGAGCAGCACGACCGCGCGCGCAAGCTGCTGGACGAGCACCAGGCCCAGCTGAAGCGGGTGGCCAAGGCGCTGCTCGAGTTCGAGACGCTGAGCGGCGAGGAGGTCATCACGCTGTTCGGCGGCGGCGTCCTCGACCGCCGCACCCCGCGGGTCCAGCCCACGGCCAAGGCCGACGAGGACACCGCCAAGAAGCGCCGCCGCCCGGTGCTCATCCCGCCGATCGTGGGCAAAAAAGAGCCCGACCCCGAGCCGGCGTAGGCGCGCCCAGGCCGCGCGTTTGGACCGCCAAAGCGCCAAAGACGCCAAAGGGCGGCCAGGCTTCGCTCCGTCGAGTGGGGCCTCAACGTCTTCAAACCAAAAGGTTTGAAGGCGTTGTCACGTGACCCGGCCGAGCGAAGCCTGGCCGCCCTTTGGCGTTCTTGGCGCTTTGGCGGTTAAAACACGGGGAGTGGGCGCCGTGCTGCCGCCGATCGCGTTTCGCCACCAGACCCTGGACTGGTCGCGGCCGTACGTGATGGGGGTGGTGAACGCTACTCCCGACTCTTTTTCAGCCGGCGGCCGGTTCACCTCGGTCGAGGAGGCGGTGGCGCACGGCCTCCAGCTCGAGGCGGACGGGGCCGACCTCATCGACATCGGCGGGGAGTCGACCCGGCCGGGCGCGGCGCCGGTGTCCGCGGACGTGGAGATCGCGAGGGTAATCCCCATCCTCGAGGGCCTGGCGCGCCGGGTGCGGGCCGTGCTGTCGGTCGATACGGTCAAGGCGGAGGTGGCCCGGGCCGCGCTGGCGGCCGGCGCTGAGCTGGTCAACGACATCAGCGGAGGGCGCTTCGATCCGGCGCTGGTCGGCGTCGCGGCCGAGGCCGGGGCGGCCCTCGTGTGCGGACACGTGCGCGGGTCGACCATCGCCGAGGTCCACGCCAGCGAGGATCGCCCCCCGACCTTCGACCAGGTCGCCGACGAGCTGGGCGAGCGCCTCGAGCGGTCTGCCGCCGGACCTGCGCCGTCGCACCATCGCCGACCCCGGGCTCGGCTTCGGCAAGCGCGGCCCCGAGAACCTGGAGCTCAGTCGACGAGCCGGTGAGCTGGCGGGCAGGCTATCATGTCCAGTGATGGTGGGGCCGTCGCGCAAGCGCTTCCTCGGCCTGCTGACCGGCCGCTCGGTGGGCGACCGCGATGCGGCCACCATCGGCGCCGCGCTGGCCGCCGCGATCATGCGGCGCTCACGTGGTGCGCGTGCACGATGTGGCGGGGGTGACGGCGGCGCTGCGGGTGTTCGGCGCCGTGCGCGGGCAGTGGGGGGATCCGGCGTGAGCGACGTGCTGACCGGGCTGTTTCAGGACGCGAGCATCAGCGACATCCTGTTCGCCTGCCTCGACGTCTTCATCGTCTACTACATCCTCTATCGCATCCTCCTGACCATCAAGGGCACGCGCGCGGCCCAGATGGTCATCGGCATCGTGCTCATCGGCGCCGCGTTCTTCGCCGCCGAGCGCTTCCGCCTGACCACGGTCTTCTGGCTGCTCGACAACTTCATCGAGTACCTGATCATCCTGGTCATCGTCGTGTTCCAGCAGGACATCCGCCGCGCGCTGACCCGCATCGGCCAGAACGTGTCGCGCTTCGGCCGCACCCACGAGATCCGCCACGCCCTCGACGAGGTCGTCGAGGCGGCCGAGCACCTGGCCAAGGCGCGCATCGGCGGCATCGTCGTGTTCGAGCGCGAGGTGCCGCTCGACGAGTTCCTCGATCACGGCGAGAGCCTGGACGCGCGCGTGTCCAAGGAGCTGCTGGTCACGCTGTTCGTGCCGTCGCGCGACAACGACCTGCACGACGGCGCCGTCATCATGAAGAACCTGCGCATCGACCGCGCCGGCACCGTGCTGCCGCTGTCGCGCTCGCAGATGGCAGCCAGCTTCGGCACCCGCCACCGCGCCGCGCTCGGCATCACCGAGGAGACCGACGCGGTCTCGGTGGTCATCTCCGAGGAGCGCGGCGAGATCAGCCTCTGCTTCCGCGGCAACATCGCGCGCGACCTCGAGACCGAGACCCTGCGCCGCGTGCTGCGCGGCCTGTTCTACAGCGGCGAGCGCGACGCCGCCGCGCTGCAGCAGGAGGCGCAGGCGGCGGCCGCCATCGCCAAGGCGGTGGCCGCGCTGGGTGGCGAGCCGGGAGGCGACAAGGAGCGCCCCGACGACGCGGGAGCCACCCAGTCGATGCGCACGGCGCGTCCGCCGGCCAGCCGGCCGAGCGAGAGCCTGCGCGCCGCGCCCGGGCGGCCGGCCGAGGAATCGGGCGGCGGATGAGGCGCGAGCACGAGCGGACGCGGCGCACCCGCCCGGAGCTGGCCGCGCTGCCAGGGGCGGAGACGCGCGGGCCGCGCGAGCCGACGGCGCGCCAGCCGGGTCCGGGCCGGACGCCGCGCTCGCCCAGCGAGGAGCGCCGGCGCTCGATGGGGTCGTCGCTGCTGGCCTGGCTGCGCGGCGCGCTGCTCGACAACGCGCCGCTCAAGTTCGTGGCCCTGGTCCTGGCCCTGACCGTCTTCATCCTGGTCCACGCCGACGATCAGGAGGTGGCCGGCGGCACCGTCGACGTCGATTACCTCCTGCCCGACGACCGCGTGCTGGTGTCGGAGCGCCCGGATCAGCTGCGCATCACGGTCAAGGGCTCGCGCCGGGTCATCAAGCGCTTCCACCGCGAGGAGCTCGAGCCGGTCAAGATCGACCTGCGCAACACGACCCGCGGCGAGGTCTTCTTCCAGGCCGACATGATCGACCTGCCGGAGGGCCTCGAGCTGGTGTCGATCAGCCCCGCCAGCATGCAGGTGGTGTTCGAGCAGCTGGCCGAGAAGCAGGTGCCGGTCGCCATCGACACGACAAACACGCCGGACCGCGGCTTCAAGGTCGACTCGCTGGCCGCGCGACCGTCGACGGTGACCATCCGCGGCGCCATGTCGCTGGTGGCCGAGACGTCGCTCGGTGCGCACCGCCGAGATCGATCTGGCGCGCCGCAACAAGAGCTTCCGCGAGACCGTGCGCCTGGCCCCTCCGCCGGGCCTGGTTGTCGACGGCAATCCGGTTGTCGAGGTCGACGTGTCGATGGGCGAGGAGCAGGGCTCGCGCGAGCTGTCGTTGCCGGTGGCCATCCACGCCGGAGCCGGGGTCAGCGCCGAACAGGCGGCGCGCTTCGCCGCCCATCCGGGGCAGGTCCGCGTGATCCTGCGCGGTTCGGTGATGGTCATCGACGAGATGAGGGCCGAGAACATCACCGCCTACGTGCGCGTGTCGCCCAATGACCTGAGCGGAAACACCGCGAGGACGGCGCCGGTCCGGGTCGAGCCGGCCTTGCCCGGCATCGGCTACGAGATCTCGCCGGCCGAGGTGACGCTCCGGCCGACTCCGTGATAACGCTTCGCCAGGCGCCCGCCGCCGGGAACGAAGCCCCCGAGACAACCAGACGACAGGACCAGGCGATGTCCAGGAAGCTGTTCGGAACCGATGGCGTGCGCGGCGTGGCCAACGTCGAGCCGATGACCTGCGAGACAGTGTCTCGCCTGGGCATGGCCGTCGCGGCCCGCCTGCGCCAGAGCGGCCGGCACGCCCGCATCGTGATCGGCAAGGACACCCGGCTGTCCGGCTACATGTTCGAGAGCGCGCTGGCGGCCGGCATCGTGTCGATGGGCGCCGACGTGTGGCTGACCGGCCCGCTGCCCACGCCGGCCATCGCGTTCATCACCTCGTCGATGCGCGCCGACGCCGGCATCGTGATCAGCGCGTCGCACAACCCGTACCAGGACAACGGCATCAAGCTCTTCGCGCGCGACGGCTTCAAGCTCGACGACGAGGTCGAGGCCGCGATCGAGCAGCTCATGGAGTCGGAGGAGCTCGTCACCCGGCGGGCCGCGCCCGAGTCGATCGGCTACTCGCACCGCATCGACGACGCGCGCGGCCGCTACGTGGTCTTCTGCAAGGCCACCTTCCCGCGCGAGCTGACCCTCGACGGGCTGCGCATCGTGGTCGACTGCGGGCACGGCGCCGCCTACCGGGTGGCGCCGGCGGTGTTCGAGGAGCTGGGCGCGCGCGTCATCGCCATCCACCACGAGCCGGACGGCAAGAACATCAACGACGGCGCCGGCGCGCTGGCACCGGCGGAGATGTGCCGCCGCGTGCGTCGAGGAGAAGGCCCACCTCGGCATCGCGCTCGACGGCGACGCCGACCGCGTCGTCATGTGCGACGAGCACGGCCAGATCGTCGACGGCGACACCGTCATGGCGCTGTGCGGCACGCGCATGCTGAGCGCCGGCACGCTGGCGCGCGGCACCGTGGTCGGCACGGTCATGTCCAACCTCGGCCTGGAGCTGGCCCTGCGCCGCGCCGGCGGCCAGCTGGTGCGGACCCAGGTCGGCGACCGCTACGTCGTCGACGAGATGCGGCGCAGCGGATACAACTTCGGCGGCGAGCAGTCCGGCCACCTCATCTTCCTCGACCACGCCACCACCGGCGACGGCGTCGTCGCGGCGCTGCGCGTGCTGGCGGTGATGGTGAGCGAGAGCCGGCCGCTGTCGGAGCTGGCCCAGGTCATGACCCGCACGCCCCAGGTGCTGGTCAACGTGGTGGTCGAGCGGCGCCTGCCGATCGACGAGCTGCCGGACGTGCGCCGCCTCATCGCCGCCATCGAGAGCGAGCTGGGCGACAACGGCCGGGTGCTGGTCCGCTACAGCGGCACCGAGCCCAAGGCGCGCGTGATGATCGAGGGCCCCGACGAGGCCGCGATCCTGGCGCGGGCCGAAGAGGTGGCGGCCGAGCTGGCCCGCTGCTGCCGGGCCGGGTGAGCGCGTGATCGTCGGCCTGGGCATCGACCTGGCGGAGGTGCCGCGCATCGCCAGCATGGTGAAGCGCTGGGGCGACCGCTTCACCAAGCGCGTCTTCACCGACGGGCGAGCGCGAGTACGCGCTCAGCCGCGGCAACGCGGCCAGCCACCTGGCCGCCCGCTTCGCGGCCAAGGAGGCCACCCTCAAGGCGCTGGGCGTGCCGCCGGGCCTTTCCTGGCACGAGATCGAGGTGGTGGGCGGCGGCAACGAGCCGCCGCTCCTGGTCCTGCGCGGCGAGGCCCTGGCCGCGGCCAACCGGCTCGGCACCGTTCGCATGCACCTGACGCTCACGCACACCGCCGACGTGGCCGCGGCCATGGTCGTGGCGGAAGCCGAGTAGGCAGGTCTCCGGAGACACCGGTGCAGCACGTCCTGACCGCGGCGGAGATGCGGGCCATCGACGCGGCCACGATCGACGGGATCGGGCTGCCCGGCGCCGTGCTGATGGAGAACGCCGGGCGCGCGGTCGTCGCGGCGGTGCGCGAGGAGATGGAGCGGCACGGCGGCGATGGCCACGCCGTCGCGATCGTGTGCGGCGCCGGCAACAACGGCGGCGACGGCTACGTGGTGGCGCGCGTGCTGCGCCAGCAGCGTGTACCGGCCACTGTCTACCTGGCCGTGCCGCGCGCGGCGGTGCGCGGCGACGCGCTGACTCACCTGCACGCGTACGAGCGCTCGGGCGGCGTGACGGCGTCGATCGCGGAGCCGGCCGAGCTGTCGCAGCAGCGCGGCGCCATCGAGTCGGCCGCGGTGGTGGTGGACGCGCTGTTCGGCACCGGCCTGACCCGTCCGATCGAGGGCCACCTGGCCGACATCATCCACTGCATCAACCGCGGCGCCGGCCGCGTAGTGTCGGTCGACGTCCCGAGCGGGCTGTCGGCCGACAGCGGCGCGGTGCTGGGCGCGGCGGTCGAGCCGCACCGGACCGTGACGATGGCGTTCCTCAAGGTCGGGATCGCGGTCGCGCCCGGGCATGGCGCGCGCCGGGCGAGTCACCGTGGCCGAGATCGGCATCCCGACCGAGCTGGCCACCGCGCACGGCGTGACCCTGGCGGTGCTGGAGGCGGCCGACGCGGCCGGCGGCCTGCCGCGCGCGGGTCTGCTCGATCACAAGAACCGGCGCGGCCACGCGCTGGTGGTCGCCGGCGGCGCCGGCAAGCGCGGCGCCGCGCGCCTGTCGAGCATGGCTGCGCTGCGCAGCGGGGCAGGGCTGGTCACGCTGGCCTGGGAGGGGCGCGAGATCCCGGCTCCGGATCCGATCATGACCGCCGAGCTGGACGCCGAGGCGCCGGACGCGATCGATCGCCTCGTCGCGCTGGCCGAGGGCAAGCGGGTGGTCGCGATCGGCCCCGGCATGTCGACCGGGCCGGGCGGCCGCGCGCTGGTGCGGGCCGCGCTCGAGCGGCTCGAGGTGCCGATGGTGCTCGACGCCGACGCGCTCAACCACCTGGCCGGCGAGCTGGAGCGCGTGGCCGAGTCGCGCGCGCCGGTGGTGCTGACGCCGCATCCGGGCGAGGCCGCGCGGCTGCTCGGCACCGGCACCGCCGACATCGAGCGCGATCGAGTGGCCGCGGTGCGCGAGCTGGCCGAGCGCTCGCGCGCCGTCGTCCTGCTCAAGGGAGCCGGCACGCTGGTGTGCGACGGCGAGGCGGCCGACGGCTTCGTCACCATCAATCCGACCGGCAATCCGGCGCTGGCCACCGCCGGCGCCGGCGACGTGCTGACCGGCGTGATAGCCGGCCTGATGGCGCAGGGGCGCCGGCCGGCGATGCCGCGCGGGTCGGCGCCTACGTGCACGGGCTGGCCGGCGACGTGTATCGCGATCGCGTGGGCGAGGTCGGCGCGACAGCGTCGGACATCCTCGACGCGGTGCCCCACGCGCTGGCGCGGCTGCGCGCCCTGCGCGCGTAGCCTGGCGCGGCCCGGCGTGGCCCGGGGTAGCCCCGGTAAATCGTTCGCCATCCCCCGTGCGTTGCGCGTCTGATGGCTGCGTCAACGAGTAGACGCGATCTGTGTGCGGGGACCCACAGCCGGCCGGATGTGGCCGGGTTCCGGGCAAGTGCCCGTGGCATCGCGGTTGCTGTCCCCTGTGACATGGTCCATTCCAGGAAGCCCCGTCGGCCACGCGCGAGCGGTGGCCCGGCCGTCGGGGCTGGAGCCCGCAAGGGTGACTTTTCCGCCACCGTGATGCCGCACCGGGAGGAGCTCCTGGCAGCCGCGCTGCGCTACACGCGCAACCTGGCCGACGCCGAGGACCTGGTGCAGGACACCCTGGCCCGCGCGCTGGGCGCGTGGTCTCGCTTCGAGCCCGGCTCCAACTGCCGGGCGTGGCTGTTCCGCATCCTGACCAACGGCTTCATCAGCGGCTACCGCCGCCGCCGGCGGCACAACCGCTTCGCGCACGAGACCGGCGACGACGCGGTGACCGCCTTCTACGGCGAGGGCTTCGAGCGGGTCGGCAACCCGCAGGAGCAGCTGCTCACCGACGGTCTGGGCGACGAGGTCGAGGCGGCCCTGGCCGAGCTGGGCGAGGACTACCTCAAGGTGGTGCTGCTCGCCGATCTGCGCGGCACGCGCTACCGCGATATCGCCAAGCAGCTGGGCGTGCCGATCGGCACCGTCATGTCGCGCCTGTTCCGCGCCCGCCGCCAGCTCGAGGAGAGGCTGCGCGACTACGCGGCCGACGACTACGGCATCCGCCCGGCCGCCGCCTAGAACTCCTTCTCCTCCATCGCGGAAGCGATGACGTAGGGCCCGGCCGGGAAGCGCTCCTCGACGGCGACGCCGCGCGCGTCGGTGTAGAGCGCGGTGACCAGGCCGTCGGCGGCGGCGACGAAGTACGGCTCCTGCTCGACCGGCTCGTCGCCGCTGGTCGGGTCCACGAAGTAGAACTCGCGCCAGTCGCTGCGCGCGGGCGCCTGGAACGGCCCGGCCAGCGACGCGCGCGCGGCCGCGCGCACCTCCTCGCGCGCGTCGCGCTGCGAGGCCTTGCGCAGCGCCGCGGTGGCGCCGCCGATGCGCCCGAGCGCGCGTGCCGCCGCCTGACGCACCAGCCAGCTGGGATCGCCGTCGATGAGCCTGCAGGGCGCGGGTGCGGGCCTCGGTGAGGCGCAGGCGGCCGGCGGCGAACAGCGCGTTGGTGCGCACCAGCCGGCTGCGGTGCCCGAGCAGCTCGACGACGGCGCGCGCGTCGGTCCGGTCGGCCAGTTGCGCGAACGCGGCCGACGCGTTGATCGGCGTGGCGAACCCGCGCCGACGGCACGCGCGCAGCAGCACCGGCCGCGCGCTCGCGGAGCGCCACTTGCCCAGCGACCAGGCCGCGGCCGCCGCGACGCGGTCGTCGGTCGATCGCACCTGGTCGAGCATGAGCGACAGCATGTCCTGGTCGACCGCCAGGCCGGCCAGGTTGCCCAGCGCCTCGACCGCCGAGCGGCGGCGATCGAATCTGGCCGGCGCGGGTCAGCTGGACCAGCGTCTCGCGGCTGGCCGGGTCGGCCATTGCGCCGAGCGCGGCCACCGCCGACAGGCTGACATCGAGCGCGCCCTCGACCGCGAGCTCCTCGAGGTCGCCGCGCGCCCGGTCGCTGCGGCGGTCGCGCAGCACGCCGCCCAGGGTGCGCACCACCGACGCGCGCGCCGACGCCGGGGCGCGCTCGATCAGATCGAGCAGCGGACCGACCGCGGCCGGGTCCTGGATGTAGATGAGCGAGTTGGCCGCGGCGTGCTGCAGCCCGGCCGGACCGTCGCGCAGGATGGCGAGCAGCTGCCGGGTCGCGCTGCGGTGGCCGATGTCGCCCAGCGCCGACACCGCGGCGGCGCGCAGCCGGAGCTCGGCCGAGGTGGACGCGGCGATGTCGAGCAGCCGCGGGATCGCGACCTCGGCCGACATGATGCCGAGGTACTCGGCGGCGAGGATGCGGATCTCCAGCTCCGGGTCGTCGAGCAGATCGCCGAGCACGTCGGCGGCGCGCGAGCCCTTGCCGATGAGCGGGCGCAGCGCCTTCATGGCGGCCAGCCGCACCGACGGGTCCTTGTCCGACACCAGGCCGAGCACCGGCACCAGCGCGCGCGAGTCGCCCATGACGCGCAGCGCGTCGAGCACCAGCTCGCGGCTCAGGCGCCCGCGATCGAGCTCGTTGACCAGCGCCGGGGTGGCGCGCGCGTCGCCGATGTCGCGCAGCAGCACCACCACCGTGGCCGGATCGCCGTCGAGCTTGCCCTGCAGGTGGGCGATGAGGGCGGGCACCGCGGTGCGGCCGGCCGCGGTCAGCGCCTCGGTGGCGGCCGCGCGCAGCTGGCCGTGGGCCAGCGCCTCGACCAGGGTGTGCAGCGCCTCGCGCCCGCGCTCGCCCGCGCTGGGCGAGCGGGCGATGTGGCCCAGCGCGAACGCCACCTCGGCGCGGAAGCTGTCGCTGCCGGTCTGCAGCATCTGGATGAGCGTGTCGGTCGCCTCGGCCGCCTCCAGGTTGCCGAGCGCGGTCACCGCCGACTTCTTGATCTGCTCGTTGGGATCGCGCAGCAGGCGGAGCAGGGCGGGCAGGGCGGCGCGATCGCCGAGCCGGCCGACGGCGGTGATGGCGGCGACCCGGACCTCGACCGACGGCTCGGTGAACAGCCCGACCAGCGGGATGACCGCGCGGCGGTCGCGCGTGTTCATGAGCTGCTCGACCGCGGCCAGGCGCACCTCGGCCTTGTCGTCGTCGAGTCGGTCGATGAGCGGCACGACGACGGCCGCGGTGCCGATGCGGCCGAGCGCGTTGACCACCCGCACTCGCACTTGTGGATCCTGGTTGCCGATCGATCGCACCAGCTGCGGGATGGCGCGCGGGTCGCCCACCTCGCCCAGGATCTCGGCCGCGGCCTGCTGCGCCTCGACGCTGGTGGACGACAGCCACGGGATCACGATCGGCACCGCCTGGACGACCTTGCCGCGGGCCAGGATCTTGCCCGCCGCGCCGGCCACGCGGATGTCCGGATCGCGCAGCGCCCGCAGCAGGTGCGGCCGCGCCCAGCGCACCTCGCTCTTGCCGAGGCGACGGACCGCCTCGAGGCGCTGCTCGGGATCCTTGGAGCGAAGGCCGTCGGCGTGGAGCTCGACCTTGCCGATCCAGTCGAAGCCGTCGGCGTGGGACGCTCGGCCGGGAAGCAGCGATAGAGCTGACAGCGCGGCGACGCCGACGCCGATCAACAACCGGCCTGGTTGCCTGTTTCTGTTGGCGGGCACCGCGCACCAGTATAGCGCCCACTTCGCCCGACGCATCTCAGCGCCCGGACCGCCTCGACTTCTCGATGAGCTCGATCGCCCGCGCGACCGCCTCGCGCATCCGCTCCGGCAGCGCCATCTTCTCCAGCGCCCGGTACTGCGCCAGCGCGTCGTCCCAGCGGTGCTGGTTGACCATCATCGCCGCCAGCGCGACGCGGGGGCGCGGCTCGGCCGGATCGAGCGAGATGGCGCGGGCGAGGGCGCGCTCGGCGCCGGCGGTGTCGCCGAGGCGGGCGCGCACGACGCCGAGATCGTGCCACGCGCTCACCTCGCCGAAGGCGCGGCGGAAACCGCGCGGGTCAGGGCCGCCTCGGCGTCGCGCAGCTCGCCCCAGAAGAGCAGGGCGCGGGCCAGCTCGCGCCAGGCGTGGGCCGCGCTCTTCCGATCGGGCGCCTCGCGCGCGGCCTGCTCGTAGAGCGCGCGGGCTCGGTCGTAGCGCCGCTCCCGCTCCTCGACGCGCGCCTGCGCCAGCAGCCGGGCGGTCGGAGGGGCCGCTTCTGCACGCGGTTCGGCGGCCTTGCCCCCGCCGCACGCCCCGGCCAGCGCGCCGGCGATCGCCCATCCGATGATGGACCGAACCACCTGCGGCGCATATGCTGACTGCATGACCCACAAGGCGCTGGCAGAGATCCTAACCAAGTACGGGGACGGGCGGCAGACCGGCGCGCGCATCGAGATTCCGCCCTCCCTCGACACGACGCTGTTCGTCGCCTTTGGCGAGGAGGGGCTGGTCATCGATCGGGTGCGCTCGGTCGAGCTGGGAGCCGAGTTCGCGGTCGCCAGCACCGCGCGCGGCGACCGGTTCGTGCTGCTCTACGAGGACGTGCGCGCCGTGCGCTTCGGCCACGGCGGCAGCACCGCGGCCGGATACGAGAGGTAGTCGCCGGGCCGGGGCGCGCGGACGCGGTTCAGTCCCGACCGGCACGCCGCGTGCGTCGGCGTCTCTGGCTCCACGTCTGCACCGGCCGGAGCGTCGCCCGGCCGCTTCGTCGTCGAGCCGGGTCGCGGCTCGCTCGCCGGGGCGCCTGCCCGGCATGGGCGTGCCGTCCGCCCGCGGTCGGCGGGCTCGGCGGCCGCGCCGGATCCGCGGCCGCGGCCGGCTCGGGCGCCGGAGTCGGGTTCGGAACCATCATCTCGGCGGTCACGCGCGCGACCTCGGCCGCCGTCGGCGGCCGGACCAGCGCCGGGCTGGCCCCGACGTCGGACGTCATCGGCTCGGTGGCCGCGTTCTCCATGCCCGGGGGCGTGAGCCGCGGCGCGCCGCGGGCGACGCGCCAGGCCGGACGCGGCGCATCGAGCGAGTCGAGGCGCGGCTCGCGCAGGAGCCGCTGCGTCGGGCTGTCGATCTCACCGGCGTCCGACTCGCCAGCGGCCGCGGCCATGCGCGGCCGGCTCCCGGCCGCCATCGGCGCCGGGGTCGCGGCCGCGGCCGCCGCCTCCTCCTCGCGCTTCTGCCGCTGCCACTGGTACTCGATGCGGCCGTGGTGCGCGTGCTTGATCGTGTCCATGAGCGAGTTCGAGATGACCCGCAGATCGGCCACGGTCAGCCCGCTGTCGTCGAGCTGGCCGAGGTGCAGCTTGCCGTACACGATGCGCTGGACCAGGCCCTCGATGGCGGCCGCGTCCGGGCTGCGCAGCGTGCGCGACGCCGCCTCGACCGCGTCGCAGATGGCGAGGATGGCGGTCTCCTTGCTGTCCGGCTTGACCCCCGGGTAGCGGAAGTCGGCCTCGGTGAGCCCGTCCGGGTTGCCCTGCTCCTGGCACTTGACCCAGAAGTACTCGAGCAGGCCGTCGCCGTGGTGCATGTGCATGAAGTCGACGACCCGCTCGTGCAGGCCGTGGCGCCGCGCCACCCGCACGCCCTCGGTGACGTGGGCGAAGATCGCCGTCGCACGAGACCCGCGGCGGCAGCGCGTCGTGCGGGCTGGCCTCGCCGCCCGACAGGTTCTCGATGAAGTACTTCGGCTGCACCGACTTGCCCAGGTCGTGGTAGTAGGCGCCGACTCGCACCAGCCGGCCGTCGGCGCCGATCGCGTTGGCCGCGATCTGGGCCATGTTGGCCATGGCCAGGCTGTGCTGCCAGGTGCCGGGCGAGCCGTCCGCGATCTGCTTGAGCAGCGGATGCGACAGGTCCTCCAGCTCGATCAGCGCGCCCAGCGGCAGGTCGCCCAGCAGGCGCTGGAACAGCGCCAGGCACGGCATGGCGATGATCGCGGCCAGCACGCCGGCGGCGCCGGCCGCCAGCCACGCCGAGCGCAGCGGCGCGGCCAGCTCGGCCAGCGGCGCCTGGTTCCGCGACAGGTAGTAGATGAGCAGGTAGGTCAGCGCCGCCGCGCCGCCGCCGACAGCGCCGGCCGCCAGCATGCGCAGCCGGGTCACCCGGCGCGGCCTGTCGCCCAGAAACAGCGCCGCGCAGGCGCCCTGCACCGCGAGCACGGTGATGACGCCCGGGTCGAACGGGGTCAGCGCGCCGAGCAGCAGCGCGGCGACCACCGCCGTGGCCAGCGCGGCCCCGACGTCGAGCGACGACCGCGGTCATCACCACGAGCATGCGCGGCCGGCAGCGCCACCGCCGCGATCGGCGTCATGAGCAGCGCCACCGCCATCACCATGGCGACGACCGAGCTGCAGGCCGAGCAGCGCCGCCTGCGCGCGCAGGAGGCGCCCCTTGTGCGAGCGGCGCAGCTGCTGGGTGTAGAGCATGCCGATCAGGAACAGCGCGGCGATGTAGGTGAGCCAGGCGCCCCAGCCGGTCGGCTGCAGCGCGCGCACGCGCTCGATGCGGCCGGCGTCCTCGACGGTGTCACCGCGCGCCGCGACGATCGCGTCCCGCGCGCGGCTGCTGGTCGTCGACCGCGCGGCCCAGGAACAGCGGCACCCGCACCGTCACCGGCGCTGCCTCGCCGCTCCTGAAGCCGGCCGACTCCACCACCCAGCCGCTCGACATCAGGATCGGCGCGCCGACCAGCGCGAAGACCAGGCTGAGCAGGACGCGGTGCACGCGGCTGGCCCGCGGCCGCGCGCGGATGAGCGAGTCCTGGCGCCGCCGCACCTGCACGCGCAATCCGCGCCGCGGTCGGCTCGTCGATCTCGGCGTCGCGTTCGGCTGTGGACATCACGGCACGTCTCGGCGTCTGGGGGGCGTAGAGGCCCCGGGGCGCGAGCGCGATCCCGGAGCGCCGTCGTCAATAAGCCATGTCGAAGTAGTGCTTGCTGCGCGCGCCGTTGAACGACGGGAACTGAGTCTTGACCATCACGCCGCGGATGCAGTTGGCCACCTGGCTGCCGGTCTGCCCGTTGACCCGCACGTGCGACACGCCGCCGGTCGGCTTGACGATGAACTCGATGTTCGCGTTGTGCGTGCTGGTCGACGGTCAGGCAGCGGCCCAGCGCTCCGCCCTGGCGCTGGATGACCGGGTTGACCTGGTCGTCGGTCAGGCGGTCGCTGCCGCCGTCCTCCTCGTCGCCCGACAGGTCCAGGTTGAGCGAGTCGTCCCAGCCGCCCGACACGCCGCCGGGGCCGGAGCTGCCACCGGACTTGGTCTTGCGCGCCGCCGCGCTGCGCCGCGCGCGCTTCTGCCGCTCCGCCTTGCTCGGGAAGCTGATCTTGGCCTCGAGCGATCCGGCCTCGAGCGACTCGAGCGCGCCGCGGTCCTCGTTCTTGGCGGCGCTGAGCTTCTGCACCAGGAGGAAGGCGCCGCCGCCCAGCGCCAGCACGCCGATGCCGATGAAGGCGTAGAGCGCGGTGCCGCGCCGCTTCTCCTGGCTCGCGTGCTGCACCTCGGCGTGGGCGCGGCGCAGCTCGTCGCGCTTGTGCTGCGCGGCGTCGACCATCTCGGCCAGCAGCGGGTGCTTCTCGACCGGCCGCCTGTCGCCGGTGTCCTTGTCGATGATGACGTGGCCCGGGCAGGATCTGGTTGGCCGCGATCTGCTGGGCGATGTGGCCCAGGTTGAACGGGCCGTAGTCGAGCTTGCCCTTCGAGATGAGCCACTTCTCGACGTCGCGCTCGGCCAGCACCGCCGACATCGACGACGACGGCGTGCCAGGCGAAGGCGCCGCGGCCATCCCGACGCCGCTGCGCGCCCCGGCCAGCGACTCGGCCAGGCTGGGCTGCGAGTCGGCCGGGCCGCCGTTGCTCGCGCGCCTGTCGGAATGCACGCCGCTGCCCACCGACAGCGCTGCGGCTGCGGCGGGTGCGACGCCGACAGCCGCGGCCCGTCGGACAGCGCCCCGGCCGCCGCCTCGACCAGCGCGCCGGCGTTCGGGTAGCGCTTGTGCGGCGTGGACGACATCGCGCGCGCGATGATCTGGTCGACCGCCTTCGACACGCCCGGCACCGCCTGGCTCGGGCGCGTGCAGCCCTTGAGCGGCGGCGCGCCGACCAGGACCTCGTAGAGCAGGGCGCCGAGGCAGTAGACGTCGGACGCCTCGGTCGGCGGCGAGCCGGCCAGCACCTCGGGCGCGCAGCCCGGGATCTGACCGCCCGAGCCGCACCACGACCGGCACCAGCGGCGACATCGCGAAGTCGGTGACCCGGATGCGCCCGTTGCGGCTGACCGCGACGCCGTCGATGGTGACCACGCCGTGGGGCAGGAGCGGCGCCGACGCGGCGAGCGCCCCGGCCACGTGCGAGAGGATGTTCATCGCCCCCTTGGCGCCGAAACCGACGGTGCCGGTCTGCGCGCTTGCGGTCGAGCAGCTCGCGCAGCGAGTGCCCCTCGACCAGCTCGGTGGCGATGTAGGTGTGCTCGCCCTCGACCGCGAGCTCGATCACCTGGGCGATGTTCTTGTGGTCCAGCGCCGACGCGCGGCGCACCGCCTCGGCCAGCTGGTCGACCATCTCCCGGTTCTGGACCAGCCGCGGGTCGATGACGTGCAGGCTGAGCGGCGTCCCTGCCGTGGCGTCGGTGGCCTGATAGAGGTCGGCGAACACCCCCTGGCGCTCGCACTTGCCTATCGTGTAGCGGCCCCCTGCGAAGCGAGTGCCGGGCGGCAGGCGCCCCGCATCGCGCCCCCCTCGGGCGACAGCCTGCGGATCCATTGGTAATGACATTCCGTCGCGGACCGAGGACCCCGACCTCGGCGTGGAGTCCGAGTGTACGGGGGCGGACGGAAGCCGGTCAATCGGCGCATCCGGCCTGGCGATAAAGCCGCGCAGAGCGCCGCAGCAGCGGGCAACCTCGCGCTCGATCCCCGCTCTTGACCAGCGCTTCACCCATCAGGAGCCGGGCGCGGCGATTGCCGGGATCGAGGCGGCGCGCCTCGTCCGCCTCGGCGAGCTGCAGGAGGTACTTCCCGGCCCGGCGAGCGGCCTCTGCGGCCTGCACGTGCTTGTCCGCCTTCAGCTGGTTGGCGGTCTTGCGGCCCGGCCCGGCGCCCGGCGGCTCGGGGTCGGATGAAGGCTCGTCGGCGGGCCCCGCGTCGGCCGCGCGTCGCGGCCGCGGCGGTCGCCGACATCCGCGACATCGGCGGCCTCCGGATGCGCGGCGCCCCCGAGTCATCCGCGGGATCGACCCGGTCGGCCGGCGTGCCGCGCGCCGAAGACATGGCCGCGACGCCGGGCTCGGCCAGCTCCTCGGCCGGCGCCGACCGCAGCGCGGCGACCGCGATCGCCGCCCCCAGCGCCGCGACCGCGGCGGCCAGGATCAGGATGCGTCGCCGGCCGCCCGATCGGATGCTGCGCAGCATCTGCGTCGTCGGCGCCATCGGCTCGCGGGCCACCACCGTCGGTGCCGCCGCCCCCGCGTCGCGCGCCGCCGGCCCGGCCACCGGCATCAGGTCGAGCGTCTCCGCCGCGCGGGTGCGCGCCGCCGCCAGCTTCACGCGGCCGGCGTCGCAGCTCCGCGGTCTCCGACGCGGCCGTCTCCGGCGCCACGCGCTGCGCGCCGCGCCCCAGCTCGGCGGCCAGCGCGGCGAGCCGCTCGCCCAGGACGCGCGCGCCGGGCGGCCGCCGCTCCGGCTCCTTCTCCATGCACTCGAGGATGAGCCGGTCGAGCTCGGGCGCGATGCCGAGCTGCGGGCAGCGCGCGGCAGGCGGCACCGGCGTCTCGCGCACGTGCCGGCTCAGGATGTCGGTGAAGGTCGGCCCGGAGAACGGCACCGAGCCGGTCGCCATCTCGTAGAGCACGGCGCCGAGCGCGTAGACGTCGCTCTGCGGGCCGACCTTGCCGCCGCAGGCCTGCTCCGGCGACATGTACTCGGGCGTGCCGAACACCAGGCCGTCCTTGGTCAGCGGCGACAGCGAGATGGCGGTGCCGGCCAGGTCGCCCTGCTCGTCGAAGATGCGCGCGAGCCCGAAGTCGAGCACCTTGACGAAGTCCGCGTCCTGGCCGCGCCGGAGCAGCATGATGTTCTCCGGCTTGAGATCGCGGTGCACCAGACCGAGGCCGTGGGCGTGGGCCAGCGCGGCCGCGACCTGGCCGGCGACGTGAGCCGCGCGCGCCCGACACGATCGGTCCGTCGGCGCGCAGCTCGTCGCCGACGGTGCGCCCGTCGAGGTACTCCATGGCGATGTAGAGCGCCGGCCCGGACGCGCCGAGATCGATCACGCGCACGCAGTGCGGATGATCGACGCGGAACGCGCTGCGCGCCTCGCGCACGAACCGGCGGGCCGCGTTCGGATCGCCCGCCCGCTCGCCGACCAGCACCTTGAGCGCGACCTTGGAGCCGAGCAGGAGGTGGCGCGCCAGGTAGACGTCGCCCATGCCGCCGCGGCCGATGCGCGCCTCCACCTGGTAGCGCGAATCGAGCGTCTGGCCGATCAGCGAATCGCTCACGGAGTCCAGCGGCGACACCGCGCGCCAGTGTATCGCGGCGGCGCGGGCATCCGGCGCCAGCGGCGCCGGGCCTCCGCCAGCTAGAAGCGCATGCCGTTCTTTGCGCGGAAGCTGAACCAGTCGTAGCCGAGGTAGGCGGCGCCGGCCAGGCCCAGGATGCCGAGCACCGGAGAGGCGAACACCAGAGCCACTGCGCCGCCGGCCGCGGCGGCCGCCAGGGTGCCCTTGCGTTTGGAGATCGATTTGTTGCGCTGGATGAGGGAACCCATTGCTCCACTAACGCTGCCCGATGGACACCCACCTGTCAAACCGCGCGTCAAATCGAGCACAGCGCGCGTGTCCCTCCGGACACGGACGTGGCAGGGTACTGCACGCCAGGTCGCAAGGCCTCGAAACTCCCGAGGACATAGCTCCACTTACTCCGGCGCGGGGCATGCAACCGTCGGTGATGTTCGTCTCGCGTGATACGATCCAGAGGCCAAATCATGAGACCCGTCGGTCGTTATCTTCCTCCTGTTCAGCAGCGCGGCTCCCTGATCATCGGCGCGGGTAGCCTGGTTCTTCTCTCCGCCGCCGTCCTCCTGGCAGCGTACTTCGTCCACGTGCAGGACGCCGCAGCCCGGGCGGCCCGGGACGCCCGCACGGCCCCGCCGGCTCAGCCGGCTGCCACCGCGAAGCCCCCCGCGCAGCCGGACAAGCCCGCCGTCGCGACCGCGCCGGCCGCCCCGCCGGCCGCCGTCGCCGCCCCGGCCGACATGCTCGGCAAGTCGGTCGAGATCGAGTTCGACGGCAAGCACATGTCGCGCACCTGGGCCGATCTCGGCGTGGCGCTGGACAAGGAGACGGGCAGCCCGGTGGTCGACCGCGCGCGCGTCGAGGCGGCGCTGCTCGAGCTCAAGACGACCATGGACCGCGCTCCGCTCAACGCGCGCATGGACCTCGAGGCCCGCAAGGTCCACCGCGAGAAGCCCGGCTTCGGCATCGAGATCTTCGGCGCGATCAGCGCGATCGAGACGGCCGCGCGCGGCCAGGCCCAGCGCATCGTGCTCGAGGGCGCGCCGGTCCCGCCCACCTTCACCGTCGCTGACCTCGGCATCGAGGACATCTCGGTCGTGCTCGGCCACTACGAGACAAAGTTCGCCATCGCCGAGAAGGCGCGGAACGACAACCTGAAGCTGCTTGCCAGCCACATGGACGGCCGCGTGCTGCAGCCGGGCCAGGAGATGAGCTTCAACAAGATCTCCGGCGACCGCACCGAGAAGGAGGGCTACAAGATCGCCCACGTCATCACCGCCGGCGAGATGGTCGACGGCATGGCGGGCGGCGCGTGCCAGATCTCGACCACGCTGCACGGCGCGGCCTTCTTCGCCGGCCTCGACATCACGGCCACCACGCCGCACTCGCGGCCCAGCACCTACGTGCCGCTCGGCTTCGACTCCACCGTCGTCTATCCGTCGGTGGATCTCCGGCTCAAGAACCCGTACGACTTTCCGGTCGCCATCCGCTACCGCGTGGCGCGCGGCGAGGCCGAGGTCGAGATCCTGGGCAAGAAGCGCCCCTTCGACAAGGTCGAGTTCGTGCGCGAGGTGGTCGAGCAGAAGCCGTTCGAGACCGTCACGCGCGAGGACGGCACCATCGCGGTCGGCCACATGGTGATCGATCAGGCCGGCTACCCCGGCTACAAGATCAACCGGTTCCGCAACGTCTACCGCAAGGGCAAGGTCATCAAGAAGAACAAGTGGGTCCTCACCTACAAGCCGGTGGTCGAGTACGTGCGCATGGGCATCAACCCGGACCCGAACCTGCCGCCGCCCAAGGAGAAGCCGTCCCACATGCCGAAGCCCGCCAAGGGCACCAAGATGACGATCGTGCAATGAGCCTGCGGTGAGCTGACCGCAGGCCGCGATCCAGGTCGCAGCGCGAGACGGCGCGGCCGACAAAAAAACCGCCGCGCCCGGCATGGATCACCGAACCGCCGGGGTGGGTCGTGCACTATGGCCATGGGTGTTGACCGGGCGCCCGGCTCCCCATGGACGCAAAGATTCTCGCCTTCGCTGCGCGGCCGGCGGCCGGCTCGACCGCCGCGCGCGACGCGGCATGCCCGGCGCCGGCCGAGCCGGAGCACAGCGACGACGACTGGATGATCCTGGCCCGCAGCGGCCGGCCCGGCGCCTTCGACGCCCTGGTCCGCCGCTACCAGGGCAGGGCCGTGGCGGTCGCGTACCGCTACCTCGGCCAGCGCGATCTGGCCAAGGACGTCGCGCAGAACACCTTCCTCGAGATCTACCGGCGCCTCGGCGAGTACCGCCCGAGCGGGAAGTTCCGCGCCTACTTCCACCGCGTCCTGCTCAACCAGTGCCGGATGGCGGCGCGCTCGCGGCGGATCCGCGCTCGCTTCCAGGAGCGCCTGATCATCGCCGAGCCGGACGAGGGCACCGGGTCTCTGCCCGACGAGCAGATCCTCGCCCGCGAGCGCCAGCGCCGGCTCGAGATGGGCCTCCTGCGGCTGTCGGAGAAGCTGCGCGCCGTCGTGGTGCTGCAGTTCTCCGGCGATCTGTCGCAGGCCGAGATCGCCGACGCGCTCGACATCAAGATCGGCACGGTCAAGTCGCGGCTGTCGGCCGCGCTGGTCGCGCTGCGCGAGGACCTGGCGGGGGAGCGACCGTGAGCCGCGGACGGACATGGAGCCGCGGCGGCGAGCTGTCGACCGAGCAGCTCGTCCGCTACGTGCAGGGCGAGATGACCCGCAGCGAGGGCGAGGAGGCGGAGCGACTCATCGCCGACTCGCGGCGCGTTCAGGAGCGCGTGGCCGAGCTGCGCGCCATGATGGAGGAGCTGCGCCGCCCGCCGGACTGGGCCGCCTCGGTCGATCTGGTCCCCGAGATACGCGCGCGCGCGGCGAGCGGCGCGGCGGCGAGGACGCAGACGACGCGGCGCAGGCGCTGGTGGGCCGCGGGCGGCGCAACCGCGCTGGCGGCGGCCGCCGCCGTGGTCCTTGTCGCGCGGCCCGGCGCCCGGCGAGCAGGCGAGGGCGGAGGCGACGACGCCCCGGCATCTCGGGCGGCGATGAAGGGCGAGCTGCGTCCCAAGGGGAGCGCGTCGGCCGATCCGGATCGCTGGGTCGGGATCCAGCTGGGGCGCGTGCGCGGCGACACCGTCGAGCCGGTCACGGCCGGCTCCCGGCTGGGGCCGGGTGGAGCTTCAGATATCGTTCACGAACCTCGGGCCGCAGCCGTACGCGTTCCTCATGGTGTTCACGATCGACGCCTCGCGCGAGGTGCGGTGGCTCTATCCGGCCTACGAGCAGGCCGGGACCGACCCGCCGGCGATCCCGATCGCCGCCGGCGTGGCCGACATCGTCCTGCCGGATCTGGTCGAGCACGACTTCGCCCGCGGCCGACTGGTCGTGTGCGGACTGTTCCTGCGCCGCGCGCTGCGCGTCGGCGCGATCGAGACCGCGCTCGGTGGGCTGCCGCCCGGGCCGGGAGAGCGGCTGCCGGTGCCGGATTCCGGACAGCACTGCTTCGACGTGGAGGTACCATGAGGGTCGGAACGGAAGCGATCGCCTGTGTGCTGGCGCTGGCCCTCCTGTGCGCGTCGAGCGACGTTCTCGCCGCGCCGCGCGTCGAGCGATTCGCCATCGTCATCGGCAACAACCACTCCGATCGGCGCGACACGCGCAGCCTGCGCTACGCCGACGACGACGCGGTGGCAATGCACCAGCTGCTGGCCGAGGCCGGCGTGCACAGCGCGCTCTACGTGTCCCTCGACGCCGAGTCGCAGCAGCTCTATCCGGAGCTGGCAGCCGCCGGACGTCCGCGCTGGACCGCGCTGCGCGCCCAGCTCGCGCGCTTCGAGGACGCCATCGTCGCCGCCGAACGGGCCGGCGCCGAGACCACCTTGCTGCTGTTCTACAGCGGACACGGCGACGTGGCCAACGGCGAGGGCTACGTCGAGCTCGAGGACACGCACCTGACCCGCACGCTCCTGCGCCGCGAGATCCTCGAGCGGACCTCGGCCGACGAGGTCCACCTCGTCATCGACGCGTGCCGCTCCTACTACCTGGCCTTCGAGAAGGGCCCGGGCGGGCGGCGGCGCGCCGCGCCGCTTGTCGATCGCGGCCGCGGGCGGGCCCGCACCGGCTACATCCTGTCGACCTCGTCCGACCGCGAGAGCCACGAGTGGGAGGCGTTCCAGGGCGGCATCTTCAGCCACGAGGTGCGCTCGGCCCTGCGCGGCGCGGCCGACGCCGACCGCGACGGCAGCGTGACCTACGCCGAGCTGGGCGCGTTCCTCACCGTGGCCAACCGCGGCATCCCCAACCAGCGCTTCCGGCCCGACTTCGTCGTGCGCCCGCCCGGCTCGCTGACCGACGAGCTCCTGCGCTGGCGGCGCGGCGGCGAGGGCCAGGCGCTGCTGCTCGATCGGCCGCTGGGACACGTGGTGCTCGAGGGGCCGAGCGGCGAGCGCGTGCTCGACGTGCACCCGGCCGACGACCAGGAGCTGCTGCTGCAGCTGCCCGCGCGCCGCCCGCTGTTCCTGCGCGCGGCCGACGGCGACCGCGAGTTCGCCATCGGCGAGGGCCAGGGCCCGATCCGGATATCGTCGCTGTCCGACGGCCGCGCGCGCGTGGCCAGCAAGGGCGCCCTGCACCTGGCCTTCCGCCAGCTGTTCTCGGCGCCGTTCTCCGCGCTCGACGTCGAGCGCTACCGCGAGGCGGCGCTGAGCGCGGGCGCCGCCGTCGAGCAGCGCGGGGCGGCCCTGTCGATGCAGGCGCCCGAGGGCGGCGGCTCGGTCGTGGGCACCGCCGCCGCCGGGACCGCGATCGCGGCCGGCCTTGTCGGCCTGGCGCTGGGCGGCTGGGCCGTCGAGCGCAGCCTGAAGGCGGACGACGCCGATCAGGTCACCCGCGAGCAGCTCAACGCCACCGTCGCGGACGCCCGCCTGGGCGCCGGCATCTCCTTCGGCGTCGCGGCCGGGAGCGCGCTGGTCTGGTGGCTGCTGCGCGACGACGGCGAGCCGGACGGCCAGCCCGCGCGCCTGACTGTGTCCCCGAGCGCCGGTTCGAGCGCCGCGGGGCTCGCGATCTCCGGTTCCTGGTAGGAAGGCGCCCGCGCGAGCGAACCTCCCGCCCGGCAGGTGCACTTGTGCTGGGTGAGACCGGGAACCAAAAGGAGAGTGCAATGACGCGCCGGTTTGTCCTGTCGGTGATGCTCGCCACGCTGTGCACCGCATGTGTCGTCGAACGAGACGGCAGCACCCAGGGAGATTCCTTCCGCTCGAGAGACGCGGGTGGCGGCGACCCGGACCAGGATGGGGGCCATCCGACGCCGGATGCGACGTGCGGCACTGACGACGCCGGCGGCCCGCAGCCCGACGCAGGCACCAATCCGTTCCCGGACGCCGGCGGTGGCTTCCCCGACGGTGGAGATCCGTTCCCTGACGCGGGCGGCGAGCCGTTCCCCGACGCAGGCGGCTGGTAGAACGATTGCTGGGCTGGCACCATGACGGGATGAGGATCGCGATCGTCCTCGCGGGCGCGCTGCTCGCGGCCGGGTGTCGCGCGTCGCTGGAAGGGGCGCCGTGCCCGTGCCTGAGCGGCTACGAGTGCAACGGGCAGAACGTGTGCGTCGCGGTGGCCGGCGGGCTCCGGCAGCGACGCGTCGTCGCAGGACGACGCCGGCGGCGGAGACCCGGACGGCGGGCATCCTGATGGCGGCGCCGGCATCCCGGACGCGTCCGGCGGCGGCGACGGCGGGCCCCCGGACGGCGGCGAGAAATTCGATAGCGGACCCGGCGAGCCGGATGCGGGGGGCGGCGGCGCCGGACGCGTCGATCGCCTGGTACGAGCAGTGAAGCGAGCGGCGTCGCCTGGCGCATCGCGCGCCGGGTGACGCGCCCGGGCGAGTGTAGACTGCGCCCATCTCGCGCCCGGCTCGCCTCCTCCTGCTCGCCGCCGTCGCCGTCCCGTGCGCGCCTGGACGTGACGCCGCCGCGCAGGTCCGCTCCGTCGGCGTCGACTGCCGGCTCGACGTCGATCGCGGCGCGGTGCGCGGCCGCGTGCGCTTCGATCTCGTCAACCCGACCGCGGCGCCGCTCGACCGCGTCTACGTCTGGCTCTATCCCAACCGGCTGGCCGCGTCCGCCGCGAGTCGCTCGACGAGGTCAGCTTCTACTGGCTGTACCCGCGCCGCCACGATCCGGGCTCGATGGCGCTCGAGCGGGTCGCGATCGAAGTGGGAGGCGGCAGTCGCGCCGTCCCGCCCGCGCGCTGGCGCGCCCAGCCGCACGCCGACGCCGGCGGCGGCGTGCTGTGGTCGATCGCGCTGCCCGAGCCGCTGGCCCCGGGCGCGAGCCTGCGGCTGCGCGCCGACTACCGCGCCCACGTGCCGGAGCGCTACGGCGGCTTCGGCTGCACCGACGGCGGCTGCACGCTGGCGGGCGGCTTCTACCCGATGCCGGCGGCGCTGGACCCGGCCGGCTGGGACCTCGCCGCGGCGCCGCCGCCCGCCGACCTCGACGTCGCGGTCGAGCTGGCCCGGCCGGCGTCGATCGTCCTGTTCGACACCTGGTCGGGCAACGACGCCGTGCGCCTGCGCGCGGGCGCGCCGGACACGCCGTACGCCACCCTGATCGTCGCCCCGCACCATCACGAGTCGCGCCGCACCGTGCGCGGCGCCACCCTGCGCTTCCTGTCCCCCGATCCGCCGCCGCCGGCCGGCGACGCGGAGCGCGTGATCCTGGCCTACACCGCGGAGGACCACGCCCGCCACGCGCTCGACACCGCCGCGGCCGCCGCGTCGCTGCTGGCCGACGTCGCTCGCGGTCTGCGCCCGCGCTCGCTCACGATGGTGTCGGCGCCGCTTCGCTTCGAGCTGGCCAGCGCCCACCATGGCGTGGTCCTGGTCTCCGATCGCTTCTTTCGCATCTGGCCGGCCGAGCGCTTCCGCAAGTTCCACCGCCGCCAGCTGGCCCGCGCCGTGTTCGCCCACCAGCTCGCACCGAGGCTGGCCGGGCGCGCCGTACGCCGAGCGCGACGACGCCGCCGATCTGGTCGCCTCGTACCTGTCCGACCTGTTCGTGCTGCGCCGCTACGACCGCGCCGAGTTCATCCAGAGCATCCTGCGCCCGGTCAGCTTCGTCCCGGCCATCGACCAGCTCCTGTACGCGCCGCAGACGATGTTCGCCGAGGCCTACTTCGGCGACGTCGGCGCCCAGGCGGCGGGCGGCGCCGCGCCGGCCGCGGCCGAGGTCCTGCGCGACGACCCGCGCCGCTTCATGCACGCCCGCCCGCGCGGCCGCCTGTACTACGAGAAGCTGCGCGACCTGCTCGGCCCGGCCCGGCTCGATCGCGCCATGCGCGCGGTGCTCGGCGGGGAGGGCCACCGCGACGCGATCGCGACGGATGCAGCGCGCGCCGATCGACTGGTTCTTTCGCCAGTGGAGCCTGCCGCACCCGCGGGTCAACTATCGCCTCGTCGGCCACTCCTCGCGCGTCGTCGCGCCCGGCCGCCGCGAGAACCGCGTCGTCGTCGCGCGCGACACCGAGCCGGGCGATCGCGAGCCGGTCGAGCCGGTCGCGGTGCTCGCCGTCGACCGGGACGGCAGCCGCCACCGCCTGCGCTGGTCCGGGCGCGGGCCGCGCGGCTCGCTGCGCTACATCTCGTCGTCGCCGGTCGACTGGGCGTGGGTGGATCCGGACGCGCGCCTGCTCGAGACGCAGCGTGGGCCACCCCGGCCGGCACGCGCGCTTCGACAACCGCGACCGCCACCCGCTCCGCTTCGTCTACAACAACCTCGGCGTCCTGCTCAACGTGAGCGACCTGTCGGCGCTCATCGCCGCCGACTTCACCCTCGGCCGCGTGCACGATCTCGAGAACGAGCTCCGCTTCGTGGCCTACACCAGCGCGGCGGTCAGCTACGGCGGCTCGGTCGCGTACCACCGCGGCTTCGGGCGCGAGGTCACCGCCAACCGCCTGCTCGGCCAGGCCAGCCTGAGCCTGGGCGCCGCGCGGCTCGACGCCGACTTCTTCACCGCCGGCGACGAGGTCGAGCGCGCCGCCACCCAGCTCAGCCTGACCGCGGCGCTCGGCGGCGACACGCAGGTGTTCGAGTTCGAGCCGCTGGCCCGCCACGAGGCGCGGGTGTCGGCCTCGTTCAACGTCACGCGGCGCGACTCGGTCTCCGATGCGCCGGCCGACCATCTGCTGTCAGGCGATCTCGGCGCGTGGGTGTCGCGCACGATCACGCCGTGGGCCGGGCACACCTTCGCCGGCGAGATCGGCGTCGCCGCCGCGGTCGGCGACATCGAGAGCCGATCGCAGCTGCTGTCGGCCGGCGGCGCCGGCGGCGTGCGCGGCTTCGCCCCCGGCGCGCTGTTCGGCCGCGCCCTGGTCAGCGCGCGCGGCGAGTACCGCCACACGTTCGTGCACGACCTGGACTGGAACTTCGGCCATTACTCGTACGCGCGCGCCTTCGGCGGGATCGCGTTCCTCGACGCCGGCGTGCTGTCGCCGTGCGGCTCGTACCGACCCGACGGCCGCGACTCGCTGTACGCCTCGGCCGGCTACGGCCTCCAGGTCCTCTACGACAACTTCGGGACACTTGCAGCGCTCATGCGCCTCGACGTCGCGGTGCGGCTCTGGGGTGAACCGCAGCCGTGCCTGGGCGAGACGCCGTCGGGCGGATCGTCGGTGCAGCTCTACCTGAGCTTCCTGCCTCCGTTCTGAGATCGCGCGAAGCGCGGCCCGGGCGCGCGGCATCGAATCCGATGGTCGCATGTTGGATTTTGCCGCGGGAACGCGGATACTCTCGCCCGACCATGCAAGATTCGCTTTCATCACGCGGACATGTGCCGCATCCGGGAGCCTCCGCATGAGCCCGCCGATGCCCCCCGCCACGCAGAAGCCAGGCGCATCGACGTTCCGCTGAGGCGTCTCTCGTTCGGTGAGACCCGGCGGCGCGACGCGTGGTGGCTCAAGACGCTGTTCGTCTTCTCGGTCCTCACCGGCTTCGTCGTCTACTCGACCTGGGCCGCGTTCCAGAACGCGTACTACGCGTTCGGCCCGTACCTGTCGCCGATGTACTCGCCGGAGATCTTCGGCATCGTCGCCGCACGCCTGGTTCGGCCCCAAGCCGGGCTGGTGGCCGGCGTGGCTGCCGTTCTCGCCGGCCCTCCTCATCCTCCCGTTCCCGGGCCTGTTCCGCTTGACCTGCTACTACTACCGCGGCGCGTACTACAAGTCGCACTGGGCCTCGCCGCCGGCCTGCGCGGTCGGCAAGCCGCAGAAGAACTACCGCGGCGAGCAGAAGCTGCCGCTGATCCTCCAGAACGTCCACCGCTACTTCCTCTACGCCGCGCTCCTCTTCCTGGTCTTCCTCAGCTGGGACGCCTACAAGGGCTTCTTCCACTGGGGCGAGGACCACCACTTCGAGCTCCGCGTCGGCAGCCTGGTGCTCCTCGCCAACGTCATCCTGCTGGCCGGCTACACCTTCGGCTGCCACTCGCTGCGCCACCTGGTCGGCGGCGGCACCGACGAGATGTCGAAGCGGCCGCTCGCGCATGAAGCTGTGGAAGTGCGCGACCTGCTTCAACCGCCGCCATCAGAACTGGGCCTGGGCCAGCCTGCTCTGGGTGGCCGGGACCGACCTCTACGTGCGCCTGTGCGCGATGGGCGTGATCTCCGACTGGAGGATCCTCTGATGGCCGACCATGAAGTCCACGAGTACGACGTCCTCGTCATCGGCGCCGGCGGCGCCGGGCTGCGCGCCGCCATCGAGGCGTCGGCCGCCGGCGTGAAGGTCGGGCTGGTGTGCAAGTCGCTGCTCGGCAAGGCGCACACCGTCATGGCCGAGGGCGGCGTGGCCGCCGCGCTGGCCAACGTCGACGAGCGCGACAGCTGGCAGGTCCACTTCGCCGACACCATGCGCGGCGGGCAGTACCTCAACAACTGGCGCATGGCCGAGCTGCACGCCAAGGAGGCGCCGGACCGGGTGCGCGAGCTGGAGGCGTGGGGCGCGGTCTTCGACCGCACCCCGGACGGCCGCATCCTGCAGCGCAACTTCGGCGGCCACCGCTACCCGCGCCTGGCCCACGTCGGCGACCGCACCGGCCTGGAGATGATCCGCACGCTGCAGGATCACGGCATCCACCAGGGCATCGACGTGCACATGGAGTGCACGGTCACCGCGCTGCTCAAGGACGGCGACCGCATCGCCGGCGCGTTCGGCTACGAGCGCGAGAAGCGGCTACTTCATGCTGTTCCGGGCCAAGGCGGTGGTGCTGGCCACCGGCGGCATCGGGCGCGCCTTCAAGATCACCTCCAACAGCTGGGAGTACACCGGCGACGGCCAGGCGCTGGCCTACGACGCCGGCGCCGAGCTGATGGACATGGAGTTCGTCCAGTTCCATCCCGACCGGCATGGTGTGGCCGCCGAGCGTGCGCGGCATCCTGGTCACCGAGGGCGTGCGCGGCGAGGGCGGCGTGCTGCGCAACAGCCAGGGCAAGCGCTTCATGTTCGACGACATCCCGCCGCTCTACCGCGGGCAGACCGCGGACGACGCCGAGGAGGGCTGGCGCTACGTCACGGGCGACAAGAACGCGCGGCGCCCGCCCGAGCTGCTGACCCGCGACCACGTGGCCCGCTGCATCAACCGCGAGGTCAAGGAGGGCAGGGGCAGCCCGCACGGCGGCGTCTTCCTCGACATCGCCTGGATCAAGGAGAAGCTGCCCAACGCGGCGGAGCACATCAAGAAGAAGCTGCCGAGCATGTACCACCAGTTCAAGCAGCTGGCCGACATCGACATCACCACCGAGCCGATGGAGGTGGGGCCGACGACGCACTACATCATGGGCGGCGTCCGCGTCGACGGCGACTCGCAGATGAGCACGACGGTGCCGGGCCTGTTCGCCGCCGGCGAGGTGGCCGCCGGCCTGCACGGCGCCAACCGGCTGGGCGGCAACTCGCTCTGCGACCTGCTGGTGTTCGGCAAGCTGGCCGGCGAGTACGCCGCCAAGTACGCCCAGGCCAACCGGGCCGGCGAGGTGCACGCGCGCGAGGTCGACGACGCGCGCACGCGCGGCGCTGGCCGTGTTCGAGCGCCAGGGCGGCGAGTCGCCGTACAAGATCCAGCAGGACCTCCAGGAGCTGATGCAGGACAAGGTCGGCATCATCCGCGAGGAGAAGGAGATGCAGCAGGCGCTCGAGGCGCTCGAGGGCTTCAAGCAGCGGGCGCAGAACGCCTCCATCGACGGCAACCGGCACTACAACCCGGGCTGGCACACGGCGGTCGACCTGCACAACATGCTCGTCTGCTCCGAGGCGATCGCCCGCTGCGCCATCGAGCGCAAGGAGAGCCGCGGCGCCCAGGCCCGCGCCGACTACCCGGACAAGGACGAGGCGCACGGCAAGTTCAACCTCGTCGCGGTCAAGGGCACCGGACGGCAGCGATGCAGGTGCGCAAGGAGCCGGTCGTCGCCGATCCGCGACGACCTCAAGAAGATCATCGAGGAGAATCAGAAGTGAGCGGCAAGGTCACTCTGCGCATCTGGCGCGGCGACCGGACAGGAAGGCAAGCACGTCGACTACACGACCGAGGCCGGCCCCGGCATGGTCGTGCTCGACGTCGTTCACAAGGTCCAGGCCGAGCAGGCCGGCGACCTGGCCGTCCGCTGGAACTGCAAGGCCGGCAAGTGCGGCTCCTGCTCCGCCGAGGTCAACGGCATGCCGCGGCTGATGTGCATGACGCGCATGAGCGAGCTGCCGGTCGGACGAGCCGATCACGGTCGAGCCGATGCGCGCGTTCCCGGTCGTCAAGGACCTGGTGTGCGACGTGTCGTGGAACTTCGAGGCCAAGAAGAAGATCAAGAAGTTCAAGCCGCGCCCGCCCGACGCCGCGGACGGCACCTGGCGCATGGCCCAGGCGGACATCGATCGCGTGCAGGAGTTCCGCAAGTGCATCGAGTGCTTCCTGTGCCAGAACACCTGCCACGTGCTGCGCGACCACAAGCTGATGAACGAGTTCATCGGGCCGCGCCTGCTCATCTACAACGCGGCGCTCGAGATGCACCCGCTCGACACCGAGGACCGCGTCGCCGGACCTCAAGGAGCGCGACGGCATCGGCTACTGCAACATCAACAAGTGCTGCACCGGTCGTGTGCCCGGAGAGCATCCAGATCACCGACAACGCCATCATCCCGCTCAAGGAGCGCGTGGTGGACCGCTTCTACGACCCGCTCAAGCGCCTCCTGCGCGTGTTCGCGGGGTAGCGGCGATCACCGGGTGAGCACGTGTCCACCTAGCCGACATGACGGCGCCGCTCATGCTGTTCGTCGACGCGTTCTTCAGCACGCCGTTCGACTTCCGCGCGTGGGTGGCGCTGAGCGAGAAGGGGCTCGAGTTCAGCGTCTCGCGCGTGATGATCGACGAGGGCGCGGGGCTGTCGGCCTCGTACAAGGAGCAGAGCGTCACCGCGCGCGTGCCCGGGCTGGTGCACGGCGACTTCGTCATGGCCGAGTCGCTCGCCATCATCGAGTACCTGGAGGACGCGTTCCCGCCGCCGGCGTGGCCGCCGCTGTGGCCGGACGACCTGCGCGCGCGGGCGCGGGCGCGCCAGCTGGTGTCGTTCCTGGGCAGCGACCTGTTCGCGTTCAACCGCGAGCGCCCGTCGTGGACCATCAACTATCCGGTCGGAGCGGCCGCCGCTCACCCCGCCGGCCCGCGCCGCCGCCGACGAGCTGCTGGCCATCGCGTCGCGGGTGGTCGCCGAGGGCACGCTGGCGACCTGGTCGATCGCGTCGGCCGATCTGACCTTCGCGCTCCTGCGCCTGTCGCGCAACGGCGAGACGCTCGCCCCGGAGCTGCAGGCGGTGGTCGACCAGAACCTGGCCCGCCCGTCGGTGCAGAGCTACCTCGGCCACGCGCGGCCGCCCAACCCGCCGCAGTCCGGCCGCCGCGCGCTGGTGTAGCGGTCAGGGCGCCGGGGCGATGCCGGGGCGGACGAGCGCTCGATCAGGATCATCTTGCGCACCGTCGCGCCGTCCTTCTCGACGGTGAGCAGAGACCGGCGGGCCGGGCAGCTGCCTGGCGAAGCGGAAGGTGGACACGGTCTTCGAGCCGTCCTTCTCGTCCGTCACGACGTAGTCGATGGTGTCGAAGCGCCCGGCCGGCACCTCGACCGAGCCCTCGCTGCGCGCGGTCCGCGCCGCCGGGAAGGTGGCGTGCTCGACCAGCTCCTGCCAGCGGCTGGACTGGGCCGGCTCCTCGGCGATGACGGCGCCGTCCTCGCCCAGGATGCGCGAGACCAGCGTCATGGTCGCCTCGTCGGCCGCGGTGACGCGCCAGTGCAGCACGACCGGCGCCTTGCCGCTCTCCTCGACGCGGAAGCGGATCTCGGTGCCGGCCGGCATGGCGGCGCGGATCTGCTCGGCGGTGAACGGCCGCGGCGCGATCGCGGGCGCCGCGGTGTTCTCGCCACCAGCAGGCGCAGCGGGCGCCGCCGGAGTCGCCGGCGCAGAACCGCCGCAGGAGATCAGCGTGAAGAGAATCGGTGTCGCCGCGCGCATGGTCAGCGGTGTACCACGCGGCCGCTGCGGAGAGCGCAGGTCGCGTACCTGGTAGTCCGCGGCAACCTCATCTCCTACATTCGTTGGTCTTCCGCGGGCTCACGTGTCGCCGCGCGGGCTGGTCGGCGCAGCCGGAATCCTCGCCGGTGTGGTACTAGTCGATCTGGTTCAGGCGGTCCGGCCGGTGGCCGACTATCCGTCGCGTCTGGTGGTCGCCCACAAGGCGTGAGCATCGACAGGAGATCCGCGTCATGAGCATCTCGCAGTTCCACCTTGCCTTCCCGGTGCGTGACCTCGACGAGGCGAGGACGTTCTACATCGAGGTCCTCGGCTGCCGGGCCGGGCGCGAGACGTGGAACCACATCGACCTCGACATGTTCGGCCACCATGTCGTGGCGCATCTGGCTCCGCAGCTGCCGGAAGCCACGCCGAGCGAGTTCGACGGGCACGAGGTCCCGGTGCCGCACTTCGGCCTCAACCTCGACCATGACGACTGGGCGAAGCTCGCCGAGCGGCTCGTGCGTTCGCGCTGCCACTTCCGCGAGTACCCGCACGTGCGCATGGCCGGCCAGGTCGGCGAGCACGACACGCTGTTCGTGTACGACCCGTCCGGCAACTCGCTCGAGTTCAAGTCGTTCCGCAACCCGTCGCACGTCTTCACCATCGACGCCAGCCAGGACGTGGCGCCGCCGCCGCCCGACAGCGACGCGGTGCTGCGCCCGCGCGTGCAGGCCGCCATCCACCGGGTGCGCGGCGCCGTGGAGGAGGAGCTGCTGGCGTCCGGCTTCCTCGACTCGGTCGGCGCGATGGAGGTGGTGGCCGCGATCCAGAAGGACCTCGGCATCTCGCTGGCAGACATGCAGATGAACGACATGGCCTCGGTGACGACACTTGTCGCGGTGGTCGCGGCGGCGGTGCGCGCGAAGGCAGGGCCGGAGGCCGCGCGGGCCGCGCGGCAATGACCCGCCTCGATCGCATCGCGACGCACGGGGCGCGGCGCTCGCCCGACCGGATCGCGATTGCGATGCCCGGCGGCCGGCCGTGGACCTACGGCGAGCTCGACCGCGCCGCGTCGGCGCTGGCCCGCTCGCTGCGCGAGGAGGGCGCGGCCCCGGGCGACCGGCTGGTCCTGACCAACTACAACACGCCCGAGTTCTTCGTCGGCCTGTTCGGGGCGGCGCGCGCCGGCCTGGTGGCGGTGCCGCTCGATCCCGGGCTGGCCCCGGCCGAGCTGCGCAACGTGATCGAGCACGCCCGCCCGCACGCGGTTGTGGTCGGCGACCGATCGGCCGCCATCTTCGAGCCGCTCGGCGTCAGGCTGCGGCGCATCGGCGACGAGACGGGCGCGGGCGATGTGGGCGATGACGGCGGCGAGACGGGCCAGGAGGCGAGCCCCGACCCGGCGCTCATCCTGTACACGTCCGGCACCACCGGCACGCCGCGCGGCGCGGTCCACTCGCACGCGGGCGTGCTGGCCAAGCTGGGCAGCATCGTGTCCTGGTTCGACCTCGGCGAGGACGACCGGTCGATGTGCCTGTTGCCGACTCACTTCGGCCACGGCCTGGTGTGCGTCTGCCTGTCGGCGCTGCACTACGGCGGCACGCTGGTCCTGTGCAAGCCGTTCGACCTGGAGATCCTGCCGCGCGTGTTCGCCCTGGCCGACGAGCACCAGGTCACCACCTTCTCCACCGTGCCCACCATCGTCCGGCTGCTCCTGCGCAACCACGCCATCGCGCCGCCGGCCTCGGGCCGCCTGCGCTTCGTCACCTGCGCGTCGGCGCCGCTCCACCCGGAGGAGGGGGAGGCGTTCGAGGCCCGCTTCGGCGTGCCGCTGCTCAACTGCTACGGCCTCACCGAGGGCGGGACCTGGTCCGCGCTGTCGCCGGTCGATCCGGCGCGCGATCGCCGCTCGGTCGGCACCGCGATCGGCTGCGCGTTCCGCGCCGTCAAGATCGACCAGGACACGGGAGAGACGACCGTCCTGCCGGCCGGCGAGATCGGCGACCTTCAGGTATCCGGGCCCAGCGTGATGCTCGGCTACCAGGGCGATCCGGAGGCGACCGCGCGCGTGCTGCGCGACGGGTGGCTATCGACCGGCGATCTCGGATTGGTCGACGACGGGCGGCCGCGTCTACCTGGCCGGCAGGTCCAAGGAGCTCATCATCCGCGCCGGCGCAAACATCTACCCGGCCGAGATCGAGGGCGTCCTGCTCCGCCACCCGGCGGTGGCCGAGGCCTACGTGGTCGGCCTCGATCACGAGGTGCTGGGCGAGAAGGTCGGGCGCGTGCGTGGTGCGCAAGCAGGGCGGCCAGGTGATCGGAGCAAGGACCTCATCGAGCACTGCCGCGCGGTGCTGGCCGCCTACAAGTGCCCGGAGACGATCCGCTTCGTCGACGCGGTGCCGAAGACCTCGCGCGGCAAGGTGACCCGGGCATCGCTGGTGGCGCTGTTCGCGGCGGGGGCGTAGCCCGCGTCGTGCGCCGGCTCCAGCTCTACGCCACCGCGCCGGAGTGAGCCTCGCCAGGAGGCTCAGACCGGGTCGGGGACGTCCTCGGTCGACGCGGTCGCCTCGGCCGGGCCGGGCACACCGCCGGGCGGGTTGAGGTCGAGCCGCGACGCCTTGACCGTGACGCTGAGCCCTGCACGGCGACCGTCTTGCCGCCCACGACGACCGCGGTGCCGGCCTGGATGGTGAGGCCCTGCGTGGCCTGCATGTCGCAATCGGCCGCGACCACCGAGACCTCGCCGGACGGCGCCTGCAGCACCAGGTCGCCCGACTTCGCCTCCACCGTGATCTTGTTCTCCGCGCTGATCACGATGCGGCCTACCTGGCCGCCGTCCTCGATCGTGATGGTCCCCTTGTCGTCGTCGAACTCGATGCGCGAGCCCTTGCGCGAGACGATCACGCGGCGCTCGTTGCCGCCGCCGTTCTTGTCGGGCGGCAGGTCCACGCCGTTCCACAGGGCGCCGAGCACGACCGGCCGGCGGAAGTCGCCGTGCTCGAACACGACGAGCACCTCGTCGTCGATATCGGGCAAGAAGAACCAGCCGCGGTCCTTGCCGGCGCCGAGCGCGGCCAGCGGCGCCCACCAGGTGGCGTCCACGTCCGACAGGGTCGGGAAGCGCAGCTTGACCCGGCCGAGCTTCTCCGGGTCGCGGTTGTCGACCACCAGCCCGACCACCGCCTCGTGGATGCGATCCGCCCGGTCCTCGGCCTGTCGAATGCGCTGCCCGAGCAGCGTGGCCAGCATCGGGATGGGCAGGTCTTCCTTCACGCGCCTCCATGATACGCCGGCGGAGGCGCCGGACTTCCTGTCATTTCTTCCTGGGCGGCGGCGGCGGCGGCGCTGCGGCCCGTCCCGGATCCAGCCGGACCTCGCCCAGCACCAGCACATCCGGATCGCCCTGGCGCGACGGGCCCTGGTGCGGGACCGGCTTGCGCCCGCTCGCTGTCTGCGCGCGCAGGCCCAGCACGATCGGGCCGCCGGCCGGGTCGGCCCACGAGTCCGGCAGCCGCACCTTGACCCGATCGCGGATGTACTCGCCCTCGCGCCAGCGCGACGTGGGCAAGAGGCCGCCCGCGGTGGCCCGCATCCCGCTCTTGGACACGTTGGTCGCGCCCGCCGGACCGGTCTTGCGCCACGCCTCCACCTGGAAGAGCAGGTCGGCCTGGGGGCGGCGCGCGGCTCGGAAGTAGACCGCGACCTCCACCTTGTCGCCCGGCCTGGTAGCTCGGCTTGTCCTGGTCGAAGCCGATCACCTCGATGGCTCCGCCGTCGAGCGACGCGCCGGCGATCGGCGCCTGCGGTTTCGGCGGCGCGGTCAGCAGATGATCGGCGATCTTGGTCATCGCCTGGTTGCTGGCCGGATCGCGCGCGTAGTAGACGCGCTCGAGCCAGTCGTCCAGGTAGCGCTTCATCGTCGCGAACGCCGCCTTGTCGCCGTTGGGCCACAGGTTGCGCTTCTCCCACGGATCGCGGGCCAGGTCGTACAGCTCGTAGACGTTGGACTTGAGGTCGTAGATCAGCTTGTGGCGCCCGGTCACGGCCGCGCGCAGCGTGCGCGTGGCGTTCGTCTCCGCGAACACCACCCGCTCGGACGCGTCCTGGCCGTAGAACAGCTGCGGCACCAGGCTCTCCCCCTCGAACTCGGCGCCGCGCGGCATCGAGCTTGCACAGGTTGACGAGCGTCGGCGCGATGTCGAGCGGCGACACCGCGCCCGGCCACCTCGCGCGGGGTCAGGTTGGGCACGAAGACGATCAGCGGCACGTGCAGGAGCTCGCGATACAGCGCCTGGCCGTGGTTGATGAAGCCGTGCTCGTTGAAGCCATCGCCGTGGTCGCTGGTGAGCGCGATGATGGTCCGGTCGGCGCCGGGCAGCCGCGCCATCTCGTCGAGCAGCCGGCCCAGGTGCTTGTCGGTGAAGGCCAGCTCGCCGTCGTACAGGTCCTCCTCGCTGCTGCCGTAGCTGGTCTCGCCCGGGTGGGCCACGTAGCGGCCGTGCGGATCGATGTAGTGCAGCCACAGGAACCACTGATCGCCGGCCCGCTGGCCGATCCAGTTGAGCGCGGCGTCGGTGAGCCGGTCGGAGGTGACGCCGTACGGGTCCGATTTCGGCACCAGGTTGTCGTAGCTGTCCCAGCCCTGCTCGAGGCCCCACTCGCCGAACCACTCGTGGGTCAGGATGGCGCCGGTGCGGTAGCCGGCGGCCTTGAACATCTCGCTCACGAGCAGGTTCTGGTCCTTGAGCTTCGGCGGGAAGCCGCGCTTGATGTTCTTCTCGTCCAGCGCGATGCCGGAGTGAAAGAACTTGGAGGTCAGGATGGCGGGCACCGACGCCATGGTCCCGGCCGACGGCGCGTTGGCGAAGGTGAACGAAACCGAGCGGCGGGCCAGCTCGGCCAGCCGCGGCGTCGTCTCGCGCCCGGTGCGCCGGCCGTAGCCGCCCATGGTGGTGTGGTCGTAGCGGACCGTGTCGATGGTGACCAGCAGGACGTTCCACTTCTGCCGGAAGCCCTCCGGCACCGGCATGTGCACGCCCTTGCGGTAGCTGGGCACGCGGCCCAGCTCGAAGTCGCGCCCGTCGCAGTTCTCGTCGACGCCGTTGTCCGGCACGTCGCGCGCCAGCGGGTGCACCGCCTTCTCGAACGGAGCGCAGTCGTTCTCGCCCAGCAGGGTGCCGTAGCCGTCGCGGTCGAAGTCGGTCGCGCGGCGCAGCACGTCGATCACCGTGCGCAGCGGCGGCGAGGCGCTCACCGCCAGGCTCTTGGTGGCAGGCTCGGCGCCGACGACGACGAGGGTGACCGGCATGATCAGCGCCGCGCCGAACAGGATGCCGCCCAGGACCGCCAGCCGCGGCCGGGCCGCCTGCGGCAGCAGCGCGCCGCGGCGCGCGAACACGATACGTGGCGGCGTGGGCGCCGAGCGCGATCAGGCCGGCGCAGACGATGTGGCGCCACGGCACCAGCGGGCGCAGCTGGGGCAGCAGCGCCAGCACCAGCGCCGTGACCGGCAGGCCGACCAGGAGCAGCCCCGGCGCGGCGGCGAGCGGATGGGCGAACGGATTGAGCCGCGAGAAGCGGCCCAGCCGGCGGTCGAACGGGCGCGACCAGGCGCCGGGCCAGCGACGCCGCGACCCAGGCCAGCGCGGCCGCGAGCAGGAGCAGCGCCAGCTGCAGCGCCGCCAGCAGCGCGGCCACCAGCTGCGGCTCCTTGAACGCGGCCGACACGCGGATTGTCAGCAGCGTGGAGGCGGCCAGGTAGAAGGCCAGCGCCACGGCCCCGCCCCACACCCACGCGGCGGCCGAGACTCCCGGCGGCGCGCGGGCCGCGCCGCAGCGAGCAGGCCGCGGAACGATCGCGCGCGCTGGCCGCTGTCGGCCAGGAGAGCCAGCCGCGCGGCGGCCGCCACCAGCGCGATCATCGGCGCGACGACCAGATACACGGCGCCGAACAGGACCAGGTCGAGCAGCAGGAAGCGCAGCACCGTGCCGAGGGCGAGCCGCCCGGGCGCGGCGACCAGCGTGATCGCGTACTCGCCCAGCGCGGCCACCGCGCAGCCGCACAGGAGCGCGGCGAACACGCGGCGAACGTCGTCCCACACGAGCAGCGCGAGCGGCGTGCCGACCGATTCGGTGACGGTGCTCGACTCGTTGCCGGTCAGGTCCTGCACCGAGCTACCTCACGTGCGCCGCAGGCGGTGCTTGATCAGCACCCACAGCGCCTCCACGCCGTCGGTCCAGCGCACCTTCTTGCCCTCGGCGATGTTGCGCGCCCGGTAGTGGATCGGAACCTCGGCGATGTCCACGCCGCGGCGGCCCAGCTTGGCCGTCACCTCGGGGCAGAACTCGAACCCCTCGCACTCGAGCTCGAGCGCGCGCAGGAGATCGGTGCGGAAGACCTTGAAGCAGGTGGCCTCGTCGGTGATGGAGAGGCCGTAGAGCAAGTTGGCCGAGGCGGTGAGGATGCGGTTGGCGGCATAGTTGGCGGCGCGCATGCCGCCCGGGCGGGCGCCGTTGCGGAAGCGCGAGCCGTACACCACGTCTGCGCCGCCGTTGACCGCCTCGAGCAGGGCAGGGTAGTCGGACACCTCGTACTCGAGGTCGGCGTCCTGGATGAGCACGAAGTCGCCGCGCGCGTCGGCCAGCGCGGTGCGGATGGCGGCGCCCTTGCCGCGGTTGCGCTCGTGGATGACGAGGCGGATGCGCTCGTCCTCGGCCATGCGCTGGCGGACCACGTCAACGGTGCCGTCGCTCGAGCCGTCGTCGCACACCAGGACCTCCTTGCGGAAGCCCACCGACTCGGTCTCGATGGCCGAGACCTGGCGCAGGACCTCGCCGATGGTGCGCTCCTCCTGGTAGGCCGGGATGAGGATGGATAACAGGCGCATCGCTGGTCCGCTACCATACCGTGCAAGGCGCGGCGATTCACCTCACCCGGGTGCTCTCCGCGAGGAGCTGAGGTACGTTGCGGGGTCGTGACTCGCCCGGTCCGCCAGCTGGCTCTCGCCGGACTGCTCGCGTTCCTCTATCTGTACCCGTTCCCGTACTTCGAGGAGATGCGCAGCGCCAACGAGCTGCCGCGCGTCTACCTCACCACGGCGATGGTCAACGAAGGGACATTCGCCATCGACACCGGTGTGCGACGTCACGGCGCCACGGCCGATATCTCTCCGTCGGGCGGGCACCGGTACTCGAACAAATCGCCCGGGTCATCGATGCTGGCGATGCCGGCCTACCTGGTGCTGAAGGGCGTGTGCGGGCTTTTCGGCGCGGAGCCGTCGCTGGCCCGGAAGACCTGGGCCTTCCGGGTGGCGACCGGCGTGATCCCGACCTTGCTGTTCCTGCTGCTCCTGTGGCGGTTCCTGGCCCGTTTCGCCCCCGAGCCGGGCGCGCGGGCGGCGGCGCTGGGCGGATACGCCGCCGGCAGCATGGCGCTCATCTACTCCATCCTTTTCTTCTCGCACCAGCTTTCGGCCGTGTGCATCGCCAGCGCGTGGATCCTGTCGGTGTGGGTGCTCGAGGACGGCCGCGACGTGCGGCTGCTCGCGGCGGCCGGTTTTCTGGCCGGGGCGGCGCCGCTCATGGACTACCAGGCCGCCTTCGCCGGGCTGCCGCTGGCCGTGTATCTGGTCTGGAAGCTTGTCGGGCGCGCGCCGCGGCGGCCGGCGGCCCTGGCGCTGGTGGCGGCCAGCTCGGTGCCGCCCATGGCGCTGCTGCTGTTCTATCACTGGCGCGCGTTCGGCCACCCGCTGCGCACCGGCTACGCCGCGTCCGAGACGTTCGCGCACTTCCACCAGCGCGGCCTGCTCGGCATGGACAAGCTGCGCTGGGAGGCGTTCGCCGGGTCCACCGTCGCGCCGGACAACGGGCTGCTCTTCCTGTGCCCGATGCTGCTGCTCGCGCTGCCCGGCCTGTACGTGCTGGCGCGCCGCCGGCAGTGGTGGGCCTTCGCGATCGCGGCGTCGGTGGCTGCGATCTACATGCTCTTCATCTCGTCGCTGTCGTTCTGGCGCGGCGGCTGGCAGGTCGGGCCGCGCTACATCACTGTCATGCTGCCGTTCGTCATGGTGCCGGTGGCGGCCGCGCTGGCCGAGGCCGACAGGATGATCGGGTGGCGCGGCGAGCTGGCCTGGGCCGGCGCGGTGGCGCTGGTGGCCACGTCGATCGCGATCTACGCGCTGTCGGCGGCGCTGTTCCCGCACTACCCGGAGACGTTCCGCAATCCGGTGCACGAGCTGGTCCTGCGCCTGCTCGGGGCCGGCTACGCGCCGTGGAACGCGGGCTGGCTGGTCGGCCTGCGCGGGCTGGCCAGCATGGTGCCGTATCTGGCCGCGCTGGCGGCGCTGCTGCTGATGATCGCCGTGCCGCGGCGGGCGCGGTGGCGCGCCGGCGTGGGCGGCCTGGCGCTGGCCGCAGCCATCCTCGCCCTGTACGGGGCAGTGCCCGGCGGCGGCGCGGCGGCGGCGCGCTCGTACGCGCGCATCCAGACCTGGATGCCGAGCGGACCTGACCGGTGATCCGCGCGCGGAAGCGTGCTAACACCGCCGGCATGATCGACCGGCGCCCCGCCCGGGCAGCGTTCGCCCTGGCGGCTCTCGTGTGCGTGGTGGGCGGATGCCGGAGCAAGGAGATGCCGAAGCGGCGCGCCGACGCCGGTGCCGGTGAGGCTGCGCCGTCGGCGGCGGCGGTGCAGTCGATCAAGTTGCTGGGCGGTCGCTGCAACAAGGGAGAGCTGGAGAGCTGCCGCACGCTCGGCCTGATGTACGCCGAGGGCGCCGGACTGCCGGCCGATCCGGCGCGCGCCCGCGCCCTCTACGACAAGGCATGTGCGGGCGGCCTGGCCAAGGCGTGCAACAACCTCGGCCTGCTCCACGCCAGCGGCATCGGCACCGGCCGCGACGAGGCGGCCGCCGCCGGCTTCTACCGCAAGGCATGCGACGGCGACGATCCGCTGGGCTGCCGCAACCTCGGCCTGATGCTGGCCGACGGGCGCGGCGTGGCGGCGGACCCGGCCGCGGCGGCGGCGCTGTTCGACAAGTCGTGCCGCGCCGGCGTGTCGTTCGCGTGCGACAACCTCGGCGCGCTCCACCTCGCGGGCCGCGGCGTCCCCGCGTCGCCGGAGAAGGCGCGCGCGCTGTTCCACAAGGCCTGCGAGAGCGGCGACCCGGTCGGTTGCCGCAACCTGGGCGCCTTGTACCTGGACGGACGCGGCGTGTCCCGCGCACCGGCCGCCGCCGCCGTGTGGCTGGAGCGGGCGTGCAACGGCAACGACACGATCGGCTGTCGCGCCCTCGGCCTGCTCCTGATCGAGGGGCGCGGCGTGAAGGCCGACGAGGCGCGCGGCCGCGAGCTCCTGACCCGGGCGTGCAAGGACAACGACCGGCCCGCCTGCGAGACGATGGTGAAGAAGGGCTGGGCGGTCCGCAACGACGCGGCGAAGGACACTGCGAAGGACAGGCCGTCCAAAGACGCTGCAAAGGACACGCCCAAGGGAGCTCCATGACGTCGCGAGTGGGGCCGCCCCAGGGTGAAGCCGAGCTGGAAGAGTTCGCCGCGATTCTCACGGAATCGCTCAACTTTCCGCGGCGGTCCGATGCCGACTTCATGGCCCGCTACCGGACCGAGGACATGCGCCTGGTCCGCCGCGGCGGGCGCGTGGCGGGCGGCCTGACCCTGCTGCCGTGCGGCCAGTTCTTCGGCGGCAGGCGCGTGCCGATGGTCGGCGTGAATGCGGTCGCCATCGCACCGGAGGCCCGCGGCTCGCGCGCCGGAAGCGAGCTGATGACCGCGGTGATGGGCGAGCTCGCGGAGTCTGCGGGCGGCCCGCCGATCGCGGTGCTCTATCCGGCCACGCAGCCGATCTACCGCGGCGTCGGCTTCGAGCAGGCCGGCAGCTTCATCCGCTATCGCATGCCGGTCGCCGCCATCCCGACCGGGCCCCACGATCTCACGGTCGAGAAGGTGCCGTCCGACGCCGACGCGGCGGCCGCTGTACTGGGCGGCGTTTATGGCCGGGTCGCCCGGCGCCAGAACGGCTTCGTCGATCGCACGACCTGGTTCTGGCGGCGGGTCGTCGATCCGCTCGGCCACAGCGTCTCCACCTACTGCGTGCGCGAGTCGGGCGAGGTGACCGGCTACCTCGCGCTCGGTCGCACCTGGGACATGCGCGCGCTCCCGCACCACAACCTGAGCTGCCGCGAGCTGATCGCCGAGACCCCGGGCGCCGCGCGGCGCCTGTGGACCCTGCTGGCCGACGAGCGCTCCCTGGCCCGGACCGTCGTCGTCTCCGGCCCGCCGGCGGCACCGCACCACCTCCTCTTCGCCGAGCAGACCCCCGAGGTGGACTGGCAGCTGCTCTGGATGCTGCGCATCCTCGACGTCGAGGGCGCTCTCACCGGCCGCGGATACGCCGACGGCGTCGCCCGCGCGGTCGGGCTGGAGGTCGAGGACGATCTGATCGCCCGCAACCGCGACCGCTTCACCGTCGAGGTAGCGGGCGGCCGCGCCCACGTGCGCCGCGGCGGCGACGGCCCCACCGTGCGAATCTCGGTCCGCGGCCTCGCAGCGGCCTACAGCGGCTATCTGTCGGCCGAGCAGCTGGCCAGCGTCGGCCTGGCCAGCGGAGACGACGCGGCGCTGGCGGCCCTCACGACGATCTTCGCCGGCCCGGCCCCGTGGCTACCCGAGATGTTCTGACCCGACTTCGACGCTGCATCGCGCTCAGCCTCGGAGGCCTGGTCCGCCGCTTGCAATTTCATGAGGCAAGCACGGAGGACCTCATGCCACGAGGCAGCAAGTCGAAATACACCAGCAAGCAGAAGCGCCGCGCGAGCAAGATCGAGAGCGGCTACAAGCGCCGCGGCGTCAAGTCCGGCGAGGCCGCCCGCCGCGCCTGGGCCACCGTCAACAAGGAAGAGGGCGGCGGCAAGAAGTCCGGCAGCGGCCGCGGCCGCAAGCCCAACCGCTCCGCCTCCCGCAAGGGCGGCCGCAAGGGCGGCAAGGCCAGCGCCCGCAGCCGCCGCGCCCGCACCCGCCGCGCCCGCCACGCCGCCCGCTCCAAGCGCAGCTGAGCCGGCCGAACCGACTCCAGGGCGGCCGCCGACGCGCCCGGTGCCGGAGGGCACGCGCCCGGTGCCGGAGGGACGCGCCCGGTGCCGGAGGGACGCGCCCGGTGCCGGAGGGACGCGCCCGGTGCCGGCCGACGCGTCCAGTACGGCCGACGCGCCCAGTGCTGTTCCGAGGCATTCGAGCCGCGCTCGCGCCGCTGCGCCACGGTGCGCCAGTCGGCCACGCGCGGCCGGCCCAGCCCGACCAGATGTGAAGCCTCGCCGCCCGCGAACGAAGCTGCGCCGAGCAGAGATGTCCGCCGTTTCGACCCGCGACCGCAAGCCACGCCGCGCCGAGCAGAGATGTCCGCCGTTTCGACCCGCGACCGCAAGCGACACCGCGCCGAGCAGAGATGTCCGCGGTTTCGACCCGCGATCGCAAGCGACGCTGCGCCGAGCAGAGATGTCCGCCGTTTCGACCCGCGACCGCAAGCGACGCTGCGCCGAGCAGAGATGTCCGCCCTTCAACGAGCGCCCGGCGTTCTACGACGCGGCCCTGGTGCACGGCGCGGCACCCGGGAGGACATGTCCGCCTTTTCAAACCGTCGCCAGGCGCCGGAACGTGGCGGACATGGGCCTGACCTGGCCTGACCAGGCGAACGATGTCACCCGCATTCACGACCCGCGTTCGCAGCGATGCAGCGACGACAACCCCGTTCCGCGCCGCGCCCCGAGCCCATCGCCGTGGCGGCTCGCGATCTCGCCGGGACAACGCGTCGTCGTGCGTCCGCCCGGGCGGCGATCAGGAAGGATCGCGCCAGCGTGCGAGGCGGCGGGCCCGCAGGGTGTCGATGACGCGCAGGAGGACGGGGTCGTCCGCGCGTCGGTGGTCGAGCCGGTAGCCCTTCTGGTGGTTGCAGGAGGCGCAGGCAAGCGCCAGGTTGGCGAGCTCGTCGCTGCCGCCGTGTCCGCGCGGCAGTATGTGCTCGACGGTGACGGCGCCGAGTGGCTCGCCCTGGAGATCGATGAGCAGGCGGCGCCGACAGTGAATGCACTTGCCCTGCCAGGCCTCGGCGCCGCGCACGGTCACGCGCTCGAAGCTCGAGTCGGTCGCGACGATGGACAGGATGAGCTGCCGCCGCGAGCCCTTCGGCACGCAGACATCCTAGCCCAGCCCGGCAAGGAGGAGATTGGACAGACCCCCGGACGAAAGCGCACGGCCAGCCGGGCTACGACCGCGGAACCGATGTCCGCCAAAATCAAGCTGGGCCAGCACGGCGCGCGCCCGGGTTTGAATCGGCGCACATGCTTCGGGTCGGGGCATGAGCCGGTGCGCGGCGATCCGGCGCCGACGGGCCTGGCGGAGGCGCTGCCAGGTGGCACGGATCAAGGGCCGTCGCTTCTTTCGATCCGCCCTCGAAACGGCGGACATGCCGCCGTGCGGCAGATCGACAGGCGATACCTGTAGCCAGTCGTTCCGCTAGCGCGGTGGCGGCCCGACACGACGACGCGCGTCGCGGCTCGACGTGGCGACCGGTCGCGCCTCGACGTGGGCACCCGGTCGCGGCTCGACTTGCCCTCCCTGCGGTTCGACGTGGCGACGCTGATGCGGTTCGACGTGGCCACGCGCGGGCAGCTCGCTGGTGTCGATCGGGCCGCCCGCGCGCAGCCAGCCTTCGCGAAGGAGCCAGGTGCGCGGCGGGACGACGGGGGTCACCGGCGGACCCCAGCCGTGCAAGGGATGGGCGGGCGCATCGCGCGCCGGTATCCACCGGCGACAGCGAGGGTGCCAGCCGGGGAAGAAGGCGGCCGAGGAGTGCGGGTCAACCCACGCGCGCTCACCCCGCGCGATCCTTCCGTCGTCGCGCGCGTGCTTGACCCCGTTCTGGAGGACGTAGATGAGGGCGCGACGCACCTCGGTCGGCGTGCGGAGGTAGCGGGCATGGTAGCGATCCGCGATCACGCGGCCACTCCGACCGGACAGCTTGTTGAGCCTACGAGCCACCCGCACGCCGAAGCCTTTCATCGCGCGACCGAGAGCGACATGGTCTGCGGCTTCGACGAGCAGGTGTATGTGGTCGGCCTGGATCGAGTAGTGGATGATCCGTACGCCCAGCCGCTCGCGGGCCGCGCAGAGCGCCCGCCGCAGCACTGGATAGATGCGGAAACCGCGCAGGTGGGCGATGCCGCGCAGCACCCGTGTCGTGACGTGGACCGGGAACCGCGGCTCGAGCCGAGGACGGCTGGCATGCGGAACCTCCGCGCGCGACTGCTTCGGCTTCCGCCCGGCGCCTCGGCGCGCTCCGCCCCTGGTGCCACGGAGTCCGAGCTCGAGCTGGCGCGCACGCGGGGTGCGCCCACTGGAATGAGGTCGTGATGCAGCGGCCATGCGGCGATGTCGGACCAAGGCGCAAGCTGGTGCACTCGAATCGAACGTCGTGGCGAGGCGAGCCGCGTCCCATCGGGCCAGATGCCGTCCCCGGAACTGATACGTGGCTTCCTGCGCTCGCCCGTCGCCGCTTCCCCCGGGTTGAATGTCGGCCGTTTCAACTGGCGGCGCTCCAGCATCGCGTGCTCGCTCCGGTGTGCACCGACGACGAGCCGTTGATCCCCCACGACAACGCCCCGAAGGTGGCGCGACGAGCGTCTTGAGCAGCGGAGAAGCGTGGGAACTCGCCAGTGCGAGACTCGATGGGCGGCATGATCTGATTCGGCGGACATCGTGCGTCCGGCCAGGCTGCTCCGCCACACCCTGACCGGGCGTGCCCGCGTTCCATCCAACCCCGTCGTCTGTCGATCGTCGGACGCTCGTGCGTCGCCGTTCGAGCGCCCTCCCGATCGTCGCATTCTCGATGGTCACTCCGATCGTCCGTCTCGATCGTCTACGCCGATTGTCCGCATCCCGATCGGCCAACCCGGTCGTCACCCGATCGTCCGCACCGCGATCGGCCAACCCGGTCGTCACCCGATCGTCCGCACCCCGATCGGCCAACCCGATCGCCCGCATCTTGATCGGCTGGCCCGGATCTCCCGGCCTGGAATCTCCCCCGGCCCGGTCGTCGACGACTCGACCTCAGGCAGGCTCGCCGGTCCGCGACATCGCTGGTGGCTGGGCCTCGCGGTCGCCAGCCATCGCATGGACGGCGGCGGTGAAAGGAGTGTGGCTCGCGATGCAGTTCGTGCAGAGCGGTGGTGATGCGCGGCGGACATTCCGACGATCGAGCGGACCGAGAGTGACTGTGATGGTGCGGACGTGGAAATTCCAAATACGATGCTGGGTGGGTGCGCCTCGCCGGGATGCGCCGAGGAGATGTTTCATGGCGAGCACGAAGCGGTCTTTCGTGGCGGCCGATGCCCGGCGTGATCGGTCGGCCCGCCTGATGCGCGATCCTGCCGGTGCGCAGGGCGACGGCGCGGCGACGACGCTCGCCGCGGCGCCTGCGCTCGCCGCGCTGTGTCCGGGGGCGGTGGCGTCAACGGTCTTCGTCGGGCGCGAGGAGGAGCTGGGGCGGCTGGGGCGCGGGCTCGGCGAGGTCGGGGTGGCGACGATCGTCGGGCTGGCCGGCGTGGGCAAGAGCGCGCTGGCCCAGCGCGTGGCCGCGCGGTGGCCTGGGCCGGTCACGCGACACCATGTGCGCGCCGGACAGCTGGCGGCAGAGTTGCTCGACGACATGCGCCGCGGGCTCGCGCCGGCTGACGAGCAGCCGCCGGAGCTGCGCTCCGATCGCGAGCGGCTGGCGGACGCCGCGGAGCGGCTCGATCGAGGCGGCGGGCTGGCGGTGCTCGAGGACCTCGATCGGCTCGGCGACGGCGCGGCGGACATCGTGGACGCGTTCGCTGCCTCGCTGCGCCGGGGGCGGGTCGTGGTCACCAGCCGGACGCGGATCGACGGGGCGGGGGAGCGGGTCGAGGTGGTGCTGGGTGGGCTGGCGATGGAGCCGGCGCAAGAGCTGTGGGCGCGGCTGGACGATCTGTACGGGAGGCGGTCGGGTTTCGAGGCGGCGTGGCAGCGGACGCGCGGCAATCCGTTTCACCTGCGGCGCGCGCACAAGGGGGCGCTGGATGCCGACGATCCGGTCGGCGACACCGTCGCGTCGCTGGGCGACGACGAGCGTCGGCTCGCCCTCTCGCTCGCGCTTGTCGGCATGCCGCTCGCCCACGAGATCGCCGCGCGGCTGCTGCCGGCGCGCGTCGCGCGGGCGGCGATCCGCGGCCTGATCGCGAAGCTCGTTGTCGACACGACCTGGTGCGGCGAGCTGGTGGTGCACGATCTGCTCGGCGAGGGGCTGCGCGCGGCCTCGTCGCCGCAGGAGCTCGCCGCGGCGCACCGGGCGCTGGCCGACGCGCTCGAGGACGCGCAGCTGGGTCTCGTCACCGGCACGCGGCTGCGCGTGCGCCACATGGCGGCGGCCGGGCTGGTGCGCCCGGCGCGCGATCTGCTGCTGGCGCGCGCGCAGGAGCTGGTGCGGAGCGGCGCGGCCGGCGAGCTTCTGCGCGGGCTCGACCTGGTCACCAGCGACGGCGACGGCGAGGCGCGCCTGGCCCGCGCGCGCGCGATGGCCCGGATGCTCGACTTCGGCCTCGCCTACGACGAGATGGTCGCGCTCGGCGCCGACCGGCCCGGTGCCAGCGAGCAGCTGCGCGCCACCTTCGCCCACCTGGCCATGCTGACCCTGCGCCTCGACGTCGCCGAGCGGGTGAGCCGCGCCGGGCTGATGTCGCCGTCGATCACGCCGGACCTGCGCGTCCGCTTCGCCACGGTCTATCTGCTCACCGCGACCTATCTGGGCAACGGCGCGACCGCCCGGCAGGCGATCGAGGACGCGGCCGCCGGCTTCTCGACGCCGCTCATGAAGGGCTACGCCGCCCTCTCGCGCGGTTTCTCGCTCTGGCTCGAGGAGCGCGACGCCGACGCGGACCAGGCCATGCGCGCGTCGTGGCCGGTGTTCCGCGGCGCGCTGGCGTTTCGCGCCAGCATCCTGGCGCCGACCTTCATGGTGAGCGTGCTGGCGCGGGCCGGCAAGATGAGCGACGCGGCCGCCGCGCTGCACGAGGCCGAGAGCGCGCTGGCCCGCTTCGACGATCCGCTGATGCGCGTGTCGCTGCGCGCTCTGCGCGCCACGCTGCTCGAGAGTCAGGGCGACTTCGCCGCCGCGCGCGACGAGGCGGCCGCGGTCGAGGACGCGCTGGCCCGCGCCGGCCATCTGCTCGGCGCGCTGTGGACCAGGCTGGTGCGGGCCCGCGCGATGCTCCACTGCGGCCAGCTGCGCGCCGGTCGCGCCCTGCTCGAGGAGGTCACGCGCGAGGCCAGCGGCGCGGGCGCCACCCTGCTGCTCCACCTGGCGGCGCGCGCCGGCCGGGCCAATCCATGGACGGCGATCACCAGCCCGGATCCGCCGGTCAGCACCCGGCCCGGCGAGCAGCGGCGCGAGCGGGTCATCGCGGTGCTGCGCTCGCTCGCCGCCGGCCAGGCGGCTGTCGCGCGCGGCTACCTGGCCGCCGTCAACCGCGAGGCGATCGACCCGCTCGAGCGGGCGCTGCTGGCCCTGGCCGAGGCGGCGCTCGACGGCGGCCTCGGCGATGAGCCGCGCCTCGCACCCGCGTGCGAGGAGGCGGCCCGAGCCGGGGCCGACCCGGAGCTGCTCCCCGCCATCGTCACCTGGCTGCGCGACCGCCAGCAAACGCGGCCGCAGCTGCGCCTGATCGTGATCGACCGCCGCTCCGACACCGTCACGTCCGAGTCGGTGACGGTCGAGCTCGGGCGGCGGCCGGCGCTTCGACGTCTGCTGTACGCGATGCTCGAAGCGCCGGCGCGCACGCACGACAGGTCCGCCCTCGCGCGCGCCATCTGGTCGGTCAACTACCGCTCCATCCACGACGGCGCGCTGTGGGTCAACGTCAAGCGCCTGCGCGCGCTACTGGCCCCGACCGGCCTGCTCGTCGCCACCGACGGCGAGGGCGTTCGACTGCGCCTCGAGCCGGGCTGCGAGCTTCAGGTCATCGCGTCGTGACCGGTCGGGACCGGTCGCTCGTCAATTGCGGCAGCTGCACGAGTAGCCGCCGCCGAAGGTCGCCCCGGGCGGGTCGACATTCACGGTGATGCCGGAGCACGTGACCGCGAAGTCTCGGTAGTACTGGCAGTGGTCGGCGCAGTACCAGGCCAGACCGCCGCAGATGGCCAGCCAGGCGCCGCCGACGATGCCCACGATGATGGCGATGGCGACCGCGGGATAGATCTGCTCGGTGTCCTCGAGCGAGACAAGGATTGTGTCGAGCGCGAGCGAGGTCAGCAGCGAGCCACGCTCCGCGTCCAGGTCCTCCAGGCCGGAGACGCGCACGATGGTGTCCGCCTCGTCGCCGCCGGAACCGGACAGGAACACCTCGATGCCGTCGGGCAGGAAGCGCACCGCCTCGACCGCGCCGCGCGGGAGGTCGCCGGCGCCGTCGTCCTCACCGGTGAAGCTGGCCAGCTCGAGGCGATCTCCCTTGCTGACCAGGGTCGCGGTCTCGCCGGTGTTCAGCGGCACGACAATCTCGCTGCCGGTGCGCAGGCGCGCCAGGTCGGTGGTCTCGCCGCCGTCGACGACGAACGTTCGCTCCGCCGTCATGAGCTCGTCCAGGGTCGAGGCGCTGGTGCCCATCCGGGTCAGCCTCCTTGTGCCGCTGTCGTCCGGCAGGTTGGTCCACACCTCGAGCGTGACCTCGCGCGCACCCGGCTCGGCCTCGGGTCCGCCGTCCTGTGTGGTGGTGCAGCCCAGGCCGACCACACCGGCTGCAGTCAGCGCCGCGATGAACCTGCTCGCCAGAGAGTACGTCTTCCTCATCTTCATTCTCCTTGTCTGTGCCTACGTCGTGGAAGTGCGGAGCGACGCCGCCGTGCCGTCACGGCAGCCAGAAGGACGAGCAGAGAGACGCCGGCGCCGCCCGGTGCGGCGGTGCAGCCGCCCTGGACCTGCGCGTCGTCGTACGGGATGCACACGCCATCGCCGCTGTCGCCGCCTCGCGGCAGGCAGGCGGCCCACGGCGGACATCCGGCGCCGGACTCGGCCGCGCACGGCTCGCGGCAGGTCCCGTCGACGCAGACCGACGACGCGCACTCGACGTCGCGCTCGCACGCGGCTCCCTCCTGCACGGTGCGGCAGTCAGGGTCGGGCGCCAGGCAGGCCGTGACGCACAGCCCGTCGGTGTCGCACGACCCGGAGCAGTCCAGGTCGGAGCCGGCGCACATGCGACAGGCGCCGTCGTCGTCGATGCATTCGCAGTCGGGATCGCCGAGCGGGCAGTCCGCGCCGCACGCGCCGTCGCCCGCCCGGCAGGCCGCCGGATCGAGGAACTCCATCGCCTCGCCAATCCATCCGGCGTGGGGCGCGACGGCGACCGCGCGGGCGCTGCCGCAGCCGGCCGCGCCGGTTGAACACGACGCCGGCCACCAGCGCGATGTCGTCGCCGACCAGGACCGGTCCTCCCGAGTCTCCCGGACAGGTGCCGGGCTCGTAGCGGAAGGAGTCCTCGGTCTGCGACGTCACCTCCGCGTCGCGCCGGGTCGGGCCGGCCGCACCCGAGCCGAAGCCGAAGATGCGCACCGGGACTCCGACCTCCGGCACGTCCGCGTCGATCGGCAGGGTCGCGGTGCGCGGCGGGCCGCCGGCGATGCGCAGCACCGCCAGATCGGCCGTGTGCAGGAACGGGTCGTAGGAGGGATGGACGGCGCCGTCGAGCACGCGCACGAACTGGCCGCCGAGCGTGATGTCGTCGCCGAGGAAGAAGCCCCACGGCCACCTGACCACCCCGTCCTGTGCGACGCAGTGCGCCGCGGTCAGGATGATGTCGGGCGAGAGCAGGGCGCCGGTACAGAACGCGCGCTGCCCGTCGTCGACCAGGGCGCCCACCGCCTCCTGGTCGGAAGGCGGCTCCGCGACCGGCCCGCCGTCGGCACCGGCGTCCGGCACACCCTCGCCGGCATCCGGGCCGGCGTCGCTCTCCTCGTCGTCGTCGTCGTGGTCGCTCGACGCCGACCACCTCGAGGTCGGCTCACTCGAAGCCGGCCCGCTCGCCAACCCGCCCGGGTCCGGACCGGCTGCCGCCACGGCGACCAACGCGCCGAGCGCCATGAGCGCGAGATGACGGGCGCGGACGACCGCGCGGAACAACGTGCGAGACATGGTGCTCCCCTGGGGAGGCGCCCGCCGCGGCGGCGCGGGCTGCTTCTCCCTGGGTCACACCATCACGCGATCCGGCCGGCCGGTCGATCGACACGCATCGACACGCGGGGATCAAGGCGCCGGCCTCGATCCCCGCGGCTCTCCTGGTTCCTGGCCGCTCAGGTCAGCGGCCGCGCCGGGGAGCTACGGCGTCTCGGCGTCGCACTCGACGCCCTGGCACTTGACCGACTCCACGCCGCCCTTGCCGAGCATCTGGGTCAGCCAGTCGACGAGCAGCACGCCGTCGCTCTGGACGGTGTAGAAGTTGGCGTACGGCACGATGCAGTGCTGCTCGCCCGGTGCGATGAAGGCCGAGAAGTTCGGCGCGCGCTTCTCGATCTCGGAGATGGAGGTCAGCATCTGCTCCGACCACTCCTCGACCGTGCCGCCGCCCATCACCTGGTAGTAGAAGTACTGGTTCTCGTCGAACGTGGTGTTGTACTGGCTCATCCACTGCTCGGGGAAGAAGTTGGCGATGCCGGCGTAGAGGTCGGGCAGGGCCGTCGTCAGGATGTTCAACCTTCTTCGGATCCAGCTCCGGGATGAAGGAGGGGAACGCGTCCTCCGCCTGCCAGGCCGGGAAGCTGTCCTGGAAGAACTCCTCGGTGATGATGCCGGCGCCGCTGTCGCCGAACTGGAACACCTGCGAGTCCGGGTAGTGGTCCATGACGAAGGCGGACCACAGCGCGCTGCCGTAGGAGCCGGCGCTGCAGCCGGTCACCAGGATCTGCTCCGGCGCGGCGAAGCTGGCGTACACCCAGTCGAGCACCGCGCGCGAGTTGACCGCGCCCTTGTGGTTGATGACGACCTCGTCCTTCTTGCCCGGGTTGTAGGTCTGCACCGAGTTGCCCCAGTGGACGTCGCCGGTGCAGTACGGGACCACCACGTGGTACCAGTCCTTGAACGGGTTGGCCGGGTCCTGATCGTCGTAGAAGCCCTCCGGCGCGCCTCCCTCGATGCGGTCGCGAACGCTGTCAACCGTCTCCTCGAAGATCGCGCCTGCGAAACCACAAGTAACGGCGTCCCAGCACGCGCCGCCGCCGATGAAGTCGATGATCACCTTGTTCACGGTTCCCTTGCGCACGAAGTAGGCGAACGGGTCTCCGCGCGAGCAGATCGTCTCGCCTCCGCCGGCGAACTCGGTCCAGCCTTCCTCCAGGTCGGGCAGGCCCTCGACACCGGCGTCGGCACCGCCTGCGTCGACGTCGCCGCCATCGTCACCATCGTCGTCGCCGCCGCCGCCGTCGTCGTCGCCGCAGGCGGTCGCAAAGAGGAGAACAATCGAGAGGGAAGCGAGTCGAAGGCGCATCATGGGGCCGAACGTATCACCGGCTCACGCCCGCGCCGCAAATGACGCGATCGCGCGCTCGACGCACACACCTCGTCCCCGGCGACCGCACACCGCCGCAGCCCCGACGAGCCGCAAGCACCCATTTCCGGCCGGGTCGGCCCCGCTTCGCCCTATCGTGGAGGCATGAAGAAGTCGATCCCGGAACCGGAGCTGGCCTCCCCGATCCCGTTTCGAACCGGCTCGAACGGCGAGTTCGCGCCCCGGGAGGTGACCGCGGCCGACCTGCGCGCCGAGGAGATGTTCCGCCGCCTGGCGGACGACAACGCGCGCCGGCTCGGCATCTCGCGCCGCGCCTTCGTGAACAGCGCGTGCGGGACGGCGGCCGCGCTGCTGGTCATCAACCAGGTGTACGGCTGCGGCGGGGATGACGGTGGCGGCGGCGGCGGCGGTGGCGGGGACGGCGGCGGCTTCGAGGTCGATGCCGGATCGGCGATCGACGCCGGCCAGGCGTGCGAGGGGCTGAGCGGCCCCGAGTTCATCTTCGACGTGCAGACCCATCACGTGAACCCGGCCGGCTCCTGGCGCGACGCCGGCACGCTATGGCCCGCGATCCTGGGCAGCTTCCCGCAGGCCAGCTGCGGCGACGGCGAGATCGACTGCTACGACCGCAACCACTACATCCGCGAGCTGTTCATCAACAGCGACACGTCGGTGGCGGTGCTGTCGGCCGTGCCCGCTGTCGACGAGGAGAACCCGCTGCTGGCCAGCGAGGCGGCCGAGACCCGCGAGGTGATCGAGATGCTGTCCGGCTCGTCGCGGCTGCAGATCCACGGCCTGGTCATGCCCGACCTGGGCCAGGCGCAGCTCGACGGCATGGAGGCGCTGGCCTCGGAGCTGCGCATCGCGGCGTGGAAGGTCTATACCCAGTTCGGCGGATGGTGGCTCGACGATCCGCCCGGCATCGCCTTCATCGAGAAGGCCGTCGAGCTCGGCATCGACATCATCTGCGCCCACAAGGGCCTGACCTTGCCCGGCTTCGACGGCGACTTCGCCGGGCCGCGCGACATCGGCGTCGTCGCGGCCGCGTATCCCGACATGCGCTTCGTCGCCTATCACTCCGGCTACGAGACCACGGTCACGGAAGGGCCGTACGACGCGGCCAGCACCGCCGGCGTCGACACCCTGGTCACCGCCATGCAGGACAACGGGCTCGAGCCGGGCAGCAACGTCTACGCCGAGCTCGGCTCGACCTGGCGCAGCGTCATGACGTCGCCGACCGAGGCGGCCCACGTGCTGGGCAAGCTGCTCGTCCATGTGGGCGAGGACAACATTCTGTGGGGCACCGATTCGATCTGGTACGGCTCGCCACAGGATCAGATCGCGGCGTTTCGCACCTTCCAGATCCCGGAGAAGCTGCGCGAGAAGCACGGCTACCCGCAGCTGACCGACGCGATCCGGGCCAAGATCCTCGGCCTGAACGCAGCCGCGCTCTACCGGCTCGATCCGGACAGGGTCCTCTGTGAGATCCGCGACGATCAGCTGTCGGCGCGACGCCGCGAGCTGGCCGAGCGCCCGGCCGAGGCCCACCGCGCCTACGGCCCGCGCACGCGGCGCGAGTTCTTCGGCTTCCTGCGCGCGCGCGGCGGCCAGCCCGGCTGACCGGGCCACCGCGCCGTCTTTGAGCCGGCCGCAGACGCGCTGGCGGCGGCGACTCCTGCTACAGTGCGAGGAGCGCAGCCCCACTGCGCTGCTTCCGCATGGCCGAGGTAGTCAACAGACCGGCCGGAGCGGCCATCGCCCCGGACAGAGCGCCGCCCGGCGCGCCGCCGGATCACGAGTTGCTGAGCCGCGGGACCGCGATCCGCCGCTACGTGATCCTCGAGCGCCTGGGCGCCGGCGCCATGGGCGTCGTCTACGCCGCCTACGATCGCGATCTCGATCGCAGGGTGGCGCTCAAGCTCGTCCGCGATCCCAGGAGCAAGGGGGCCAGCCGGCGGCTGCTGCGCGAGGCGCAGGCGCTGGGCCAGCTATCGCACCCGAACGTGGTCGCCGTGTACGACGTCGGCACGTACGCCGACAAGGTCTTCCTGGCCATGGAGCTGGTGGCCGGGCGCACGCTGCGCAGCTGGCTGGCCGAGAGCCCGCGCACCAGGCGCGAGGTGATGGAGGTGTTCCAGCGCGCCGGCGAGGGTCTGGCTGCCGCCCACGCCGCCGGCATCGTGCACCGCGACTTCAAGCCGGACAACGTCCTCATCGACGACACCGGCCGCGTGCGCGTGGCCGACTTCGGGCTGGCCACCATCAATCTCGACGGCACCGAGCACGAGCCGACCGATGCCGCCGACGACGCCGAGCACCGACCCGACCAGGCCGTCTCTGCGAGCGGAGCCGAGCACCCTCCTCGCGACAGCCGGCAGCGCGGCGCCCTCACTGCCACCGGCGCCGCCGTCGGGACGCCGGCCTACATGGCGCCGGAGCAGCGCGAGGGGCGGACGCCGGTGGACGGCCGCGCCAATCAGTACAGCTTCTGCGTCTCGCTGTACGAGGCGCTGTGCGGGGAGCGGCCGTACGAGATCGACACCGTCGATGCGCAGGCGAGCCCGCTCGCCGCCGAGCTGGCGGCGCCGGCGACCGGCGACGCCCGCCAGCTGCCATTCGCGCACGACGTCCCCGCCCGCATCCGCCGCGTGCTCGCCCGCGGCATGGCGGCGGAGCCCGGCCGGCGCTTCCCGTCGATGGATCGGCTGCTGGCCGAGCTGCGCCGCGATCCGCGCGGCGCCCGCCTCCGCGCCGGAATCGCGCTGGCCGCGCTGGCGGTCCTCGGCGCTGTCGCGCTGCTGGTCGTCGCGCTGCTGCCGGCGGAGGAGCGCCCGTGCCGGAGCGCGGCGGAGCGCATGGCCGGCGTCTGGGACCCGGCGCGCAAGCAGGCCGTGCGCGCGGCCTTCCTCGCCACCGGCTCGCCCGTCGCCCAGCGGGCCTGGACCGGCGTCGAGCAGGGGATCGACGGCTGGACCGGCCGGTGGGTGGCGATGCACACCGAGGCGTGCGAGGCGACCCACGTGCGCGGCGTCCAGTCGACGGCCCTCCTCGACCTCAGGATGGCGTGCCTGGAACAGCGCCGGGTCGAGCTGCGCGCGCTGGTGGATCTGTTCTCATCGGCCGAGGTCGAACTCGCCGACGGTGGCGCGCGCGCCCGAGGCGGCCAACACCCTGGCGCCGCTGACCCGCTGCGCGCAGGGCGTCGCGCTGGGCGAGGAGGTCCGCCCGCCCGACGATCCAGCGCACGGCCGCCGGATCGCCGACCTGCGCCGCCGCCTGGCCGACGTCGTCGCGCTGCGCGAGGCGGGCAAGAACCAGCAGGCGCTGGAGCCGGCGCGCGTGCTCGCCGCCGACGCGGTCGCGCTCGGCTACCGCCCGCTCGAGGCGGAGGTGCTGCTGCAGCTGTCTCGCGTCGAGAACCGGCTCGGCAAGCCGGCCGCCGCCGAGGAGTCGCTCTATCGCGCGCTCGGGGCCAGCCAGGCCGGGCGCTCGTCGCGCGTCGCGGTCGAGGCGTGGCTCGATCTCGGCTGGATCGCCTACCGCCAGAAGCGCCGCGACGAGGCCCACCGGCTCGCGCTGCTGTCGCGCGGCGCCCTCGAGCGGGTGGGCGGCGACGCCGGCCTCGAGACCATCCTCGAGGGGCTGATCGGCGTCATCCTCTCGGATCAGGGCAAGCTGGCCGAGGCGCGCGGACATCTGCAGAAATCGCTCGAGGTGGCCGAGAAGGGGGGCGAGCCCCGCCTGGCCACCGAGGCGCACAAGCGCCTGGCCGCGCTGTCCGCCATGCAGGGAGACCTCGAGGGCGCGCTGGGCCAGCAGCGGCGCGCCATCGCGCTGGCCGAGAAGGTGCTGGGGCCCGGGCATCCGGCCATCGCGTCGTACCTGGTCAACGAGGGCGCGATGCTGGGCCAGCTGCACCGCCTCGACGAGTCGCTCGAGGTGAACCGCCGCGCCCTGGCGCTGGCCGAGCAGAGCGAGGGCAAGGCGAGCCACCTGGCCGGCCTCATCCTCAACAACATCGGCCTCATCTACCAGACGCGAGAGCAGTACGCCGAGGCCGTGCCGTGGTTCGAGCGCTCGCTGGCGGTCAAGGAGATGATCCACGGCCGCGATCACCCCGACGGCGCCGAGGTCATCTTCAACCTGGCCTACACGCTGATGAAGATGAAGCGGTACCCGCGGTCGATGGCCCTCTACCGCCGCGCTCTGGCCATGTACAGCAAGATCGGCGGCGCCGACCACCCGGACGTGGCCCAGGCCCTGGCCGGGCTGGGCGAGGCGCACCTCCTGGCCGGCAAGCCGCGGCGCGCCCTGCCGATGCTCGAGCGCGCCATGGCGCTGTACGCGAAGGCCGAGGGCCGCACGGCAGAGTCGGCCAGCTCGCAATATCTACTGGCGCAGGCGCTGTGGGCAGCCCGCCGGTCCCGGCCGCGCGCGCTGCGCCTGGCCGGATCGGCGCGCGCCGGCTTCGAGAAGGCCGGCGACGCCGAGGCGGCCGCCCAGGTCGCCTCCTGGCTGGCCCGCCGCCAGCGCCCGGCACGCACGAAACGCCGCGCGCGCCGTCAGCCGGGCGGGCGATAGGCCGCGATCAGGGCACCGGGCCGCCCGCCTGCTACGGCGTGAGTCGCTCCAGCATGCGCGGGAAGGGGATGGTCTCGCGGACGTGGTGGCGGCCGCAGATCCAGCCGACGGTGCGCTCGACGCCGAGGCCGAAGCCGCCGTGGGGGACCGAGCCGTAGCGGCGGAGGTCGAGGTACCACTCGAAGGCCTGGCGGGGCAGGCCGTGGTGCTCGATGGCGGCCTCGAGGACGGCCAGGTCGTGCTCGCGCTGGCCGCCGCCGATGACCTCGCCGGCCTCCTCGGGGGCGATGACGTCGACGCCGAGCGCGAAGCGATCGTCCTGCGGGTCGCGCTTCATGTAGAAGGCCTTCACCGCGGCCGGGTAGTGCGTGATCATGACCGGGCGGTCGAAGGCCTGGGAGATGATGGTCTCGTCCTCGCCGCCGAAGTCCTCGCCGAACGGCACCTCCTTGCCGGCCTTGCGCAGGATCTCGAGCGCCTCGGTGTAGCGGATGCGCGGGAACGGCTTGACCACGCGCTCGAGCGCGCTCGTGTCGCGCTCCAGCACCTGCAGCTCGAGCTTGCGGCGATCGAGCACGCGCGCCATGACGTCGGTCAGGAAATCCTCGGCCAGGTCCATCACGCCGTCGAGCTCGAGGAACGCCACCTCGGGCTCGACCATCCAGAACTCGGTCAGGTGGCGCCGCGTCTTGGACTTCTCGGCGCGGAAGGTGGGGCCGAAGCAGTAGACCTTGCCCAGCGCCATGGCGCCGGCTTCCATGTAGAGCTGGCCGCTCTGGGTCAGGTACGCCTTCTCGTCGAAGTAGCCGACCTCGAACAGGTTGCTGGTCCCCTCGCAGGCGTTGGGCGTGAAGATCGGCGCGTCGACGAGGATGAAGCCGCGCTTGTCGAAGAAGTCGCGGATCGCCATGATGATCTCGTGGCGCACGCGCAGGATCGCCCACTGCTGGCGCGAGCGCAGCCAGAGGTGGCGGTGGTCCATGAGGAAGGCGGTGCCGTGCTCCTTGGGCCCGATCGGGTACTCCTGGCTCGGCGCGGCGATGACCTCGAGCCCGCTGACGCCGAGCTCGAAGCCGATCGGCGAGCGCTTGTCGCGCCTGACCTCGCCGGTCACCGCCAGCGCCGTCTCCTGGGCCAGGTGATCGGCGCTGCGGAACAGCTCCTCGGGCACGTCCTTGAAGAACATGACGCACTGGAGGATGCCGGTGCCGTCGCGCAGCTGCAGGAAGTGGAGCTTGCCCGACGAGCGCCGGGCGTAGAGCCAGCCGCGCAGCGTGACGGTCTTGCCCTCCCACTCGTCCAGCTGCCGCGCGATGTCCTCGATGTAGACCAGCTTGTCAGCCATGCGCCGGTCGTATAGCACGAGCCGGCGGCCGGCTCAGCGTCCGCGCACGACCGGGCGCCCGGCCTTCACCACCGTGCGGACCAGGGACGAACCGGCGCCGTAGCTGTACGGGATCTCGGCGGGCCGCTCGGCGTTCCACGTCACCAGATCGGCGACCGCGCCCGGCGCCAGCACGCCCACGTCGGGACGCCCCAGCGCGCGGGCCGCGTGGCGGGTCACGCCCAGCCACACCTCCTCGACCGTCATGCCGTAGTGGGTGGCGCCCAGCCACATCTGCACCGGCAGCGCCTCGCACAAGCGAGCTCCCCGGGTTGAGGTCGCTGCCCACCGCCATGGCGACGCCGGCCTCGCGCAGCGCGGCCACCGGCGGCGGCTCGAGGCGCAGCTGCACGCACGCGCCCGGCAGCATGACGGCGACGACGCCGTGCGCCGCCATGGCGCGGATGCCGGCCGCCGACACGTGCTCGAGGTGATCGGCCGACAGCCCGCCCAGCTCGGCGACGAGCTCGGCGGCGCCGAGATCGGCGAACTGGCCGGCGTGCGCGCGCAGGGCCAGGCCGCTCCGGCGCCCGGCCTCGAGCACGCGGCGCGTCTCCTCGACGGTGAACGCGCCGCGGTCGCAGTAGACGTCGACGGCGCGGGCCCCGGCGGCCGCGGCGGCCGGCACCATCTTCTCGGCCACCTCGGTCACGTAGCCGGCGCGGTCGCCGGCGCGATCCGGCGGCAGCGCGTGGGCGCCGAGCAAGGTCGGCTCGAGGTCGACGACGTGCAGCGCGTCGGCGGCCAGCGCCGCCTCGAGCAGGCGCAGCTCGCCGGCGGCGTCGAGCGCGTAGCCGCTCTTGGCCTCCATCGTCGTCGTGCCGCACGCGACCGCGCGGTCGAGGCGATCGCAGGTCAGCGCGATGAGCTCGTCCAGGTCGGCGGCGCGGGTGGCCGCCACGGTGCTGGCGATGCCGCCGCCGGCCGCCGCGATGTCGAGGTAGCTGCGGCCGGCCGCGCGCATGGCGAACTCGTCGGCCCGGCTGCCGGCGAAGACCGGGTGCGCGTGGCAGTCGACCAGACCGGGCGTGACCAGCGACGTGCCGTGGAAGACCCGGCGCGCGCCGCCCAGCTCGAAGCCGCAGCGAGACAGGTCATCGCGGCGGCCGACCCAGAGGATGCGCCCGCTGCCGCCCACCACGACGGCGCCGCCGTGGATGAGGCCGAGCGGCTCCTCCGGCGTGCCCTCGCCGGTCATGAGCAGACCGGCCGTCTCGATCACCACCTCGGGGCGCCGCTCGCCCACGCCGGCCACGTCGGTGGCGTGGATCGGCTCGCGCTCGGTGTGGTCGGTGTCGATCTCCAGGCTGCTGCCGCCGGCGGTGACCCGCGCGGCGCGGAAGCGCGAGCGCCGCACGTCCGGCAGCCCGAGCAGCAGCGCCAGATCGATCCAGCGCAGGACCCGGCGCTCGCCGCCGCGCAGCGCGACCCGCAGCGCCGTCCCGCTGCGCGCGATCTCCACCGACTCGATCGACACTGACATGGCGGCGAGCGTAGCCCGGATCAGGTCGACCGCGCACGCCGGCAGGCCCGGACCTGGCCCGGGCGCTCGACGGCGCGTTCAGTCGCCGCGGCGGCGGGGAATGCCCAGCCCATGCTTGTCGGCGTGCGCCACCGCCTCGTCGTAGCCGGCGTCGGCGTGGCGCAGGACGCCCATGGCCGGATCGCTGGTGAGCACGCGCTCGAGGCAGCGGGCCGCGCGCGCGGTGCCGTCGGCCACCACGACCATGCCGGCGTGCAGCGAGTAGCCGATGCCGACGCCGCCGCCGTGGTGGAAGCTGACCCAGGTGGCGCCGGCCGCCGTGTTGACCAGGGCGTTGAGGATCGGCCAGTCGGCGATCGCGTCGGAGCCGTCCTTCATCCCCTCGGTCTCGCGGTACGGCGACGCGACCGATCCGCAGTCGAGGTGGTCGCGCCCGATCACGATCGGCGCCTTGACCGCGCCCGAGGCGCACCAGCTCGTTGAAGCGCAGGCCGACGCGGTGGCGGTCGCCGTAGCCGAGCCAGCAGATGCGCGCCGGCAGCCCCTGGAAGGCGACCCGCTCCTGCGCCATCTGGATCCAGTTGACCAGCCCGTGGTCGCCCTGGACCGTCTCGAGCACCGCCGCGTCGGTGGCGGCGGATGTCGGCCGGATCGCCCGACAGCGCGACCCAGCGGAACGGGCCCTTGCCCTCGCAGAACAGCGGCCGGATGTAGGCCGGCACGAAGCCCGGGTAGCTGAAGGCGCCGTCGAGCCCGCCCAGCTCGGCCTGGCCGCGCAGGTTGTTGCCGTAGTCGAAGACGTGGGCCCCGGCCTTGCGCAGATCGATCATCGCCTGGCAGTGCACCGCCATCGACGCGCGCGAGCGCCGCATGTACTCGTCCGGATCGCGGCGGCGCAGCTCGTCGGCGCCGTCGAGGGTGACGTCGAGCGGGATGTAGCCGGCCAGCGGATCGTGGGCCGAGGTCTGATCGGTGCAGAGATCCGGCACCACGCCGCGGCGAACCAGCTCGGTGAACACCGACGCGGCGTTGCCGATCACGGCGATCGAGCGCGCGGTGCCGGCGCGCACGCATTCCTCGGCGCGGGCCAGCGCGGTGTCCAGGTCGGGGGCCAGCTCGTCCAGGTAGCGGGTCTCGAGGCGGCGGCGCACGCGGTCCGGATCGATCTCGACCGCCAGGCACACGCCGCCGGCCATGGTCACCGCCAGCGGCTGCGCGCCGCCCATGCCGCCGAGCCCGGCGGTGAGCACCAGCTTGCCGCGCAGGGTGGCGCCCGCGCCCTGGCCCTGGCCGAAGTGGATGCGCGCGGCCGACAGGAACGTCTCGTAGGTGCCCTGCAGGATCCCCTGGGTGCCGATGTAGATCCACGAGCCGGCGGTCATCTGGCCGTACATGGTCAGGCCGGCCGCCTCCAGCTCGTGGAACTTCTCCCACGTGGCCCAGCGCGGGACCAGGTTGGAGTTGGCGATGAGCACGCGCGGCGCCTCCTCGTGCGTGCGCAGGACGCCGACGGCGCGGCCCGCTCTGCACCAGCAGGGTCTCGTCGCCGCCGAGCCGGCGCAGCTCGCGCACAAGCACGTGGTAGTCCTCCCACGACCGGGCCGCCTTGCCGGTGCCGCCGTAGACCACCAGATCCTCGGGGCGCTCGGCCACGTCCGGATCGAGGTTGTTCATCAGCATGCGCAGGGCGGCCTCCTGCGGCCAGCCGCGGCAGCTGATGTCGGAACCGCGCGGAGCCCGGACCGATTCGGGTGTCGCATGCAGTGTCATGGAAGGATGTTTTACACTGCGCCCGGTCCCGGCGCGCCCGGCTATCGAAGTTGACGGGGGACCCCGCCGACTTCGTCGGCACCCCGTCCGACCCAAGGTTCGCTTGGTCGGTTCGACACAAGCGAACCTTGGGTCTGGTGCGACTTGGCATCGCCGTCGATTGATGCGACGAATAGGTGAGGGGGCTCGGATGAAACAGGTGGCGGCCGTCTTGCTGGCTGGACTGTGCTTCGCCGGACTGGCGCGCGACGGGCGCGCCGGCGAGAACGGACCCTCGCCCGGACAGCGCCTGGCGGTGCAGACAAAACCGGCCGTGGTCAGGGTGGTGGCCGGCTATCTGATCGATGTGGACCAGGGCCAGGGGCGCAACGAGCGGCGCTTCATGGGCGGCCACGGCTCCGGCTTCTTCATCTCTCCCGACGGCTACCTGGTCACCAACGCGCATGTGGTCGAGTTCGTGCAGCAGGGTGACGACAAGGCGCACGCCCGCATCGTGGCCGACTTCGTGGCCCAGCTGGCGCGCGAGAAGGGCGTCAACCTGGCCAAGCTGCCGGCGCAGCAGCGCAACGAGATCGACCGCGCGGTCGGGCAGGCGGTCCGCCTGGCCAAGAAGGTAAGCGTCGTCATCCTGCCCAACGGCGATCAGCTGGTCTACGACATCAAGGTGTTCGGCACCCCGGTCGGTCTGGCCGGCAGCAAGGACGTCGCCATCCTCAAGGTGCAGACGCGCAACGCGCCCACCCTGATGCTGGGCGACGAGGCCACCGTCGAGATCCAGGACAAGATCTACGCGATCGGATATCCGGGCGCGGCCGACGACCTTGTCGGCGTGCTCGACGAGAAGGCGATGCTGGAGGCGACCATCACCGACGGCAACGTGTCGGCGCTCAAGAAGACCTCCGACGGCGTGCCGGTCATCCAGGTGACGACCGTGATCTCGCCCGGCAACTCGGGCGGGCCGGCGCTCAACGAGGGCGGTCAGGTGGTCGGGCTGGCCACCTTCAAGGCGGCGCAGGCCGAGGGCTACAACTTCCTGGTCCCGGCCAGCACGGTGAAGGAGTTCCTCAAGCAGGCCGGCGTCACCAACGAGGACAGCCTCACCAACCAGGCGTTCCGCAGCGGGCTGGCGCTGCACTGGGAGCACCGCTACAGCGAGGCGATCAAGGAGTTCGAGGAGGTCCGGAACCTGTTCCCCGCCCACTCGGAGGTCGGCCGCCTCATCACCGAGGCGCAGGAGCTCAAGCGCCAGGGCAAGGAAGTGATCCCGGAGACCTCGTCGAACACGACCGGCATCGTCTTCGGCGCCGTCGGCGGGGCCGCGCTGCTCGCCGGTGTCGCGTTTCTGCTGGTGCGGCGCGGGCGACACGGGCCGGCGCGCGCGCCTGCGCCCGGCTGGCACCCCGGGCACGCCGGGCATCCGCAGGGCGGGCATCCCGGGCACCCGGGACATCCGGCCCATCCGGGTCACGCCGGTCCGGCGGGCCATCCCGCCTCGGCTCCGCTGCCGCATCCGGGTCACGCGGCGCATCCCGGGTCGGGACCGATGGCGCATCCCGGTCACGCCCCGCAACCCGGCTCCGGGCCGGTGCAGCATCCGGGTCACGCCGGTCCGGCGATGGCGCAGGCCGCTCCCGGATCCGGACCGCAGAAGACGATCGCCGTGTCGCCAGGCGCGGGCGGCGCCGCGCTGGCCGGTCTCGTCTGCGTGCGCGGGCTCCTGCGCGGGCAGCACTTCTCGCTCGGGGCCCACGGGGTCGTCATCGGCCGCCAGGCCGGGACCGCGCAGGTCGTCATCCCGGACGGCCGCGTGTCGAGCAAGCACGTCTGGATCGGCTTCCAGGACGGCGTGCTGATGGCCATCGATCAAGGATCGACGAACGGCACCTACGTCAATGACATGGACCGCGGCCGCATCACGCGCACCGAGCTTCGCCACGGCGACACGGTGATCGTGTCGGAGCCGGACGTCCTGACCCTGAACGTCCTGCTGCAGACCGGGGCAGGGCAGGGCGCGGCGAAGCGCTAGTCGCCGAGGACGGCGGCGATCAGGCTGCCGTCGTCGATCAGCGCGCGGATCGGCGCGGATGTCCTCGTAGAGCGGGCGGTCGACCATCATCGGCGGCACGGCGCTGCGGATGTGGGCGTGGGCGGCCTGGAGCATGCGGGCCGGCTGCAGCGGGCGGCGCAGGTCGAGGCCCTGGGCCGCGGCGAGCAGCTCGATGGCCAGCACGTCGCGCACGTGATCGTGCACCTGGGCCAGCTTGAGCGCGGCGGTGGCGCCCATCGACACGTGGTCCTCGCGGCCGGCCGACGACGGGATCGAATCGACCGACGCCGGGTGGGCCAGGATCTTGTTCTCGGACACCAGCGAGGCGGCCGCGACCTGGGCGATCATGAAGCCGGAGTGCAGGCCGCTCTCGGGCGCCAGGAACGGAGGCAGCCCGCTCGACATGTACGGGTTGACCAGCTGCTCGACCCGCCGCTCGCTGATGCTGGCCAGCTCGGCCACCGCCGGGGCCGCGGCGTCGAGCGCCAGCGCCACCGGCTGGCCGTGGAAGTTGCCGCCCGACAGGATCTCGCCGCCGTGGGGCGAGCTGGCGTCGACGAAGACCAGCGGGTTGTCGGTCGTGGCGCCGGCCTCGCGCTCGAGCACGCCGCGGGCGAACGCCAGCACGTCGCGCGCCGCGCCGTGCACCTGCGGCATGCAGCGCAGCGAGTACGGGTCCTGGACCTTGCCGCAGTCGCGGTGCGACTCGGCGATGTCGCTCTCGGCCAGCAGGCGACGGAGGAGCGCGCCCGACGCCATCTGGCCCGGCTGCGGTCGCGCCGCCAGGATGCGCTCGTCGAACGCGCGCACCGTCCCCTTGAGCGCCTCGAGCGACATGGCGCCGGCGATGTCGGCCACCAGGCAGGTCTGCTCGGCGTCGAACACGGCCAGCCCGCCGACCGCGGTCATGTGCTGGGTGCCGTTGAGCAGGGTGAGGCCTTCCTTGGCCTCGAGCTCGAGCGGGGCGAGCTCGGCGCGGGCCAGCCCCACCGCCGCCGGCATGATCTGGCCGTCCAGCTCGACCTGGCCCTCGCCTATCATGCCGAGCGCCAGGTGAGCCAGCGGCGCCAGATCGCCGGACGCGCCGACCGAGCCGCGCGACGGGACCACCGGGTGGACGCCCGCCGCCAGCATCCGGCACAGGAGCTCGGCCACCTCGGGACGGGCGCCGGAGTGGCCGCGGGTGAGGACCGCGGCCCGCAGGAGCATCATCCCGCGCACCGCGTCGCGCGGCAGCGGCGCGCCCAGGCCGCACGAGTGCGAGCGGACCAGGTTCTTCTGCAGCGCGCGGATCTCGGCCGGCGAGATGCGCACCTCGGCCAGGGCGCCGAAGCCGGTGTTGACGCCGTAGACCGACGGGGCCGCCGCGCCGCCGGCCAGCACGGACTCGATGACCGCGCGCGAGGCGGCCATGCGGGCGCGGGCCGCCGGGGCGATGCTCACGGCAGCGCCGCGCCGAGCCACCGCATCGATCCGCTCGAGGGTCAGCTCGTGCTCGCCGAGGACCACATCCGAAACCGTCTTGCGCTCACTCGCCACCGCGCGGCTATACCTGCCGTGATCCCGGGCGGTCAAGACGTGCACGCGCAGGCCTTGCGGCTCGCTATTCCTGCGCGGCGCGTTGACAGAGAGGGTATCGCCGGTCGATATAATATAGTCCTTTTCGAGCGTTACGAATGGCCTCGGAGATCAGGGACGCGGACCCCGACGGGACGTCTGAGGGGGGGCCCGGACGAGCGGGACGCGAGCGCGACGAGGGCGAGCTACCGCCCGGTCTGCGCAAGGCGGGCGCTCGCGCGAGCGGGTCGAACGACGACGACGACGGCGAGCCGATCGAGAGCGTCGACATCGATCTGGACATGGACGACGACGACGGTGAATCGACAGGCGCGGCGTCCGGCACGCCGGTGAAGCCGGAGGATCCCGCGAAGAACGACGCCGGCGCGGCGTCGGATCCCGGAGGCGAAGAGTCGAAGTCGAGCCCGCCGGCGCGCGGGTCCGGATCGAAGTCGGGCGCCCCCCCGCTGCCGCGGCGAAAGCGGCGGACCAGCGGGCCGGCGTCGGGCAAGGTCGGGCGGGCTGGCCGCGGCACCGGGTCCGGCAAGGGCGCGGCCGAGGCGAAGGGCGCGGGCTCCGACGGTGATGCGGATGGCGGCACGGCCGACGCCGACCGCGGTGCGGACGAGTCGCGGTCGGGCGACGCTTCGCGGTCGGAAGAAGAGTCGCGGCCGGATCAGGACACGCGCGCGGAGGCAGGCGGCGCGGAGACAGACGGTCCGGACGTGCGCGCACGCGCGGCGTCGGAGCCAGCCCGGGCCGATGCCGACGACGGGCGCGACACGGCCTCGCCCGCGGCAGCCCGCACCGTCGCGGACGCCGAGGACGACTCTCGCTCGTCCGCCGGCGCGGACGCCGACGGCGGCGATCGATCGCCGGACGATCGATCGCCGGACGCGTCCGACAGCGCCTCGATGTTCGACGGGACCTCGCTGGCCGAGCTCGAGGAAGAATCCACCGAGTCGATCGAGATCGAGAACATCGAGCTGATCGAGGATCGCGACGATCTCGCCGCGCTCACCTCCGAGCCGGAGGGAGCCGAGCCGGACGGGGACGCCCACTGGTCGGTCCCGGCGCGATCTCCTCGCGCGCGCACCGTCACCAGCGCGCCGCCCCCGCCGCCGCCCACGACGCCTCGCTCGCGGCCGCCCACCGCCCGCACCTTCGAGGTCGCGCCGCCCACCGCCGCGGCCGAGCCCGGCATCTCGCCCGAGTTCCGCGCCGCCTACGAGGCCAGCACGCCGGCGCCCGAGGCCAGCGAGCCGCCACCGGGCCCGCCCGATCCGCTGGCCCGCCCGCTCGAGAGCCCGACCGCGCTGGATCGACTGATCGCGGAGATCGAGCAGGGGTCGAGCGAGGCGCGCGCCCAGGCCCTCGCGCTCGAGCTTTCCGCGCCGGTCGACGAAGCGGCCGACGCGGCAGCCGCTGCATCCGCGGCGCCCGGCTCCGCCCCCGCCGCCACATCGAAGGAGCGCATCGCCGCCCTCGCCTACGAGCTGGGCGAGCTCTGCGAGCGCCAGCTCGACGACGAGGCGCGCGCCGTCAAGTCGTTCGGCCGCGCGCTGCAGGCCGATCCGACCCTGCGCCCCAACCTGTGGGCCATCCGGCGCGTGTTCTACCGCCGCGGCCTGTGGCCGAACCTCATCAAGCTCATCGGCGCCGAGACCCGCCTGGCCGCCAGCGGACCGGCGCGCGCGGACCTCCTTGTCGAGAAGGGGCGCATCCTCGAGGACCACGTGAACGACGCCGCCGGCGCTGCCGAGGCGTACCAGCAGGCGATCGAGGCGGACGCGCGCTGCACGCCGGCGCTGTCCGGGATCGAGCGACTGGCCCTGCGCCGCGCCGACGAGGCCGCGCTCGAGCGCGTGTGGCCGCTCCTGGCCGAGGCCAGCGAGACGCCGGCGCGCCGGCAGGCCTATTACCTCGACCTTGTCCGCCTGTTCGGCCAGCGCGGCGGCGCCGAGCTCGATCGCGCGCGCGAGCTGATGTCCCGCGCCGACGAGCTCGGCAACCTGGGCGAGCGCGGCGCGCGGCTGCGCGAGTGGCTGGCCGAGCGCAGCGGCGAGCCGGGCGAGCTGGTGGCAGCCCTCGATCTTCGCGCGGCCGAGCTGCTGTCGCGCTTCGGCCCGGCCGGCCCCGGCGCGCGGCCGGCCGCCGACGGCGCGAGCCCGTCGTCATCGTCGGTCGATACAGAGACCGAGGGCTCGGTCCGCCTGCGCCGCCAGCTCGTCGCGGTGCGCCGGCGCCAGGCCCGCATCGCGGCCCAGCAGCTCGACGACGCCGAGCGCGCGTGGGGCTATCTGCAGCAGGCCGTCGCGCTCCTGCCCGGCGAGCCGCTGCTCATCGCCGACCTGGCCGACCTGGCCGAGCGCCTGGGCAAGTACGACGAGCTGGCCGAGCTGGTCGAGGGCTGGGAGTCGGAGGAGCCGGATCCGGCCCGCGCCCTCAGCCTGACCCTGCGCCGCGCCGACGCCCTGTTCCGCGGCGGCCACGGCGACGCGGCGCGCGCGCTGCTCACCACGCTGGCCGCCAGCCAGCCGCCCTATCTGCCGATCCTGGCCCTGCGCGAGCGCGACGCGCTGGCCCGCGGCGACGTCGCCGCGCTGGCCGAGACCTACGTCGCCGCCGGCGAGGCGGCGCAGAGCGGCACCGGGTTCGGTCCGGGCGCGCCCGGCGAGCCGGATGCGCGGGCCGCCGCGGCTCACTTCCTGGTCGCCGGCGATCTGCACCTTCACCTCGGACACGCCCCGGAGCTGGCCCGCGCCCGCTACGCGCAGGCCCTGACCCTGGCGCCCGACTATCCGCCGGCGCTCCTGGCCCTGGCCGGGCTGCACGAGCGCGCCGGACGCCTCGAGGAGGCCGCCGCGCTGTACGAGCTGCACGGCGACGGCGAGCAGCGCGGCCGACGGCGAGCCGCCGGGCGCGAGCTTCCGCGCCCACGTGCTCGAGCAGCTGGTCGACCTTTACCAGCGCATGGACGGGCCGGTCGGCCGCCTCGACCAGGTCGCCGCCGCGCTGCGCCGCCTGGTCGCCCTCGATCCGGAGGACGTCCAGGCCCGCTGGCGCCTCGTCGACGCCCTGTCCGCGCTCGATCGCCCCGAGCACCGCGAGGAGCGCGCCGGGCTGCTCGCCGAGATCGCCGCACAGCTCGACGACCCGGATCAGCGCGCCGCCGCGCTGCTCGACAGCGCGCGCATCCGCGACGAGGAGCTGCAGCAGGTCGAGCGCGCGATCCCGATCTACCGCCAGGTCGTCGAGACCTGGCCGTCGGACCGCTACACCCGCCAGGCCCTGGCCGACGCGCTCCGCCGCGCCGGCCGCTGGGAGGAGCTGGCCGCGGAGCGCCGCGCCGAGGCGGCGGAGCTGGGCGACGGCCCGGCGGCGACCCGCGCCCTGCGCGAGGCGGCCGCGCTTCTGGCCGAGCGCCTCGATCACCCGGCCGAAGCGGCCGCGATCTACCGCGACCTCTGCGATCGCGATCCGGACGACGCCGACTCGCTGGCCGCCATGGCCGAGGCGCTGGGCCGCGCCGGCGACAAGGTCGGCGCCATCGACGCGCTCGAGCGCGAGGTCGCCGCCCGCGACGGCGGCGAGCTGGCCGAGTCGGCGCTGTACCGCCTGGCCCGCCGCGCCGAGGAGGCCGGCCGACCGACCGACGCCGAGGAGGCCTATCGCCGCGCGCTGGCCGCGCGGCCCGACTCGGTGCGCGCGGCGGTCGCGCTGCTCGATCTGGCGGTCGGCCGGCGCGACCACGCCGCCGAGGTGGACGCGCTCGTCGAGCTTGCCGAGTCGCCGCTGCAGTCGACGTCGGAGTCGGCGCCGGCGTCGGCTCCGGTCGCCGCCGAGCTGACCGAGCGCGCCGCGTGGCTCACCGCCGCGTCGCTGGGCGACGGCGAGCGCGCCCTGCACCTGTTCGAGCGCGCGCTGGAGCTGGACCCGGATCGCCGCGGCGCGCTGCTCGGGCGCCTCTTGCTCGAGGCCCGGGCGGCCGATCCGTTCGCCCTCGGCGAGGCGCTGGCCGATCTGGCCGCGGCGCTGCCGCCCTCCTACGCGGCCGCCTCGCTCTACCTGCGCGCAGCCGCCCTGGCCGACGTGCAGGGAGACGAGAGCGGGGTCGAGGACCGCATGGAGCGCGCCCTGGCCGCGGCTCCCGACGACGTCGGCACACTCGTCGTGACCGCAGAGTACCTGCCGCCGCTGGGTCCGACCGTCGGCAGCGCGGGCGGCGGCGAGGCGCTGGCGAAGCGGGCCGAGCTGTTCGGCACCCGCGCCCAGCTGGCCAGCGATCCGTCGGCGCACCACGACTGGCAGCTGGATCGCGCCGAGCTGCTCGAGGCGTGCGGCAAGCTGCGCGACGCGCTGGCCGCGGTCCGCCGCGTGCTCGAGCACGAGCCGGACGGCATCCGCGCGCTGCAGCTCCTGCGCCGCATCTGCCGCCGCGGCGGCGACCGCGCCGGTCTGGCCCGCGCGTCGGCCAGCCTGGCCCGTCTGATCGGCGATCGCGAGGGCAAGCTCGAGCTCCTGCGCGAGGCGGCCGGCATCTTCGACGGCGAGCTGCGCCAGATCGAGTACGCGGTGCCGGTCTATCGCCGCATCGTGCTCGAGGATCCCGCGGCCTTCGAGTTCGAGCGCCTGCACGAGATCCTGCTCAGCCACGACGACGTGGGCGGCCTGTTCGAGATCCTGACCCAGCGCATCCACCACTTCGACGACGTGGAGCGCCGCGGAGCCACCCTGGTGCGCGACCTGCTCGAGCGCGCCACCTTGCGCATCCGCCTGCACGACGATCAGGGCGCGGCGCGCGACCTGGCGGTGGCGCTTCAGGTGCAGCCGGGCCACCCGGACGCGCTGTTCCTGCGCGCCGGCGCGCTGGTCCGCCTCGGCCAGGCCAGCGAGGCGTCGCGCGCGTTCCAGGCCTTCCTCGAGCGGGCCGGCGACGACGACGCGCGGCGCGGTCAGGCCGAGCTGGCCCTGGCCGAGATCCTGGCCGAGAACATGGACGATCTGAGCGGCGCCATCGCGCAGCTCGATCACGTGGTGAAGCAGTCGCCCAGCGATCTGTCGGTGCGCGAGCGTCTCATCGACGTGCTGATGCGCGCGGGCGAGAACCGGCGCGCCGCCGACGAGCTGCGCACCCTGGAGCGGCTGCGCCCGGGCCAGGCCGAGAAGGCGCGCGATCAGCTGCGCCTGGCGCGGCTCCTGCGCGAGAAGCTGGGCGAGCGGACCAGCGCGCTGGCCGCGCTCGAGCGCGCGCGCGAGCTCGATCCGCTCGCCGCCGAGCCGGTGCGCCAGCTGGTCGAGCTCTATCCCGAGGGAGACGACCGCCGCCGGCGGGTCCTCATCCGCTCGGCCGCCGACCTGCGCCGCGCCATCGTCGGCGAGCCCGGGCGCGCCGCGCTCTACGAGCGGCTGGGCGCCATCGCCCAGTGGATGGGCGACACCGAGACCCGCGCCATCGCGCTGGCGGCGCAGGGCTCGCTGGGATCGCTGACCCAGGACCACCGCCGCTTCGTGAACGAGTGGTCATCGCACGCTCCTCCCGACCTCGACCTGGGCCGGCTGGCCCAGCCGCTGGCCTCCGGCGACTGGGCGGTGCTCGTCGATCCGAGCGCCGGCGGGTTCGCCGCCAGCGTGTGGTCGATCATCGGGCCGGCGGTGGCTCTGCTCCTGCCCCGCGAGCCGCGCCAGCTGGGCTTCACCAAGTCGGAGCGGCGGCGCGCCAAGGACCTGGAGCACGAGGCGCCGGCGGTGCCCGCGTTCCTGCGCCTGTTCGGCTGCGATCATCCGGACGCGCCCGACATCTACGTGGCCAGCGGCAAGCCGGGCTACGCGCGCGCGGTGATCGGCGACAAGCGCGCCCTCTACCTGGGCGCCGACGTGGCGGCCGCGCACACCGCCGAGGCGCGCTTCGCGCTGGGCCGCACCTGTGCGCTGCTGCAGCAGGGCACCTCCAGCCTGGCCGAGCTCGCCCACCAGATGCTGGCGGCCTGGTTCGCCGCCGCGGCCAAGCTGGCCCTCGGCGAGGTGCCGCGCGTGCTCCTGTCCGGCACCGACGCGCGGCGGCAGGACGAGCTGGTCAAGCACCTCGACAAGCACCTGGACCGGCGCGCGCGCAGGGCGCTGGCCGCCATCGAGGACGGCTTCGCCGATCCGGGCGATCTCGGCGCGTGGCGGCGCGCGGCGCTGCGCACCGGGGCGCGGGCCGGGCTGCTCCTGTGCGCCGATCTGCCGGCCGCGCTCGATCTCCTGGACCTGGGGCCGGGCGCGCGCTCCTTGACCGATGATCGCGACGCGCTGTCGCTCCTGGCCTGGGCGGTGTCGGGAGAGCGTCTCGAGATGCGCCAGCGGCTGGGGCTGGCCGCGCACTGATTCGAGGATCGAAGCGGCGGACAATGGTCGACGACGAAGACGAACTGCTGGGCGACGGCCTGCTCGAGGACCTCGAGGAGTGGGACAAGATGTTCGACTCCCTCCACGTCCCGGATGCGGGCGAGTCGGCCGCGGCCGCACCGGCGGGCGCAGCCGCGCTCCCAGACCCGGTGACCGTGCCGCCGCCGCCCGCCCCGTCGCGGACCGGCGGGGCGACGGTGCCGTCGCCGCCGGTGCTACCGCGACTGCCGCTGCCGTCGCGCGCCACGCCGCCGCCCACCGGGTTCGACGACGACTCCGATCCGTTCCCGCTGCCGGGCGAGGAGCTCACCATCGGTGAGCCACGCGCGCTGGGCGCGCTGCTCGGCTCGCCCGGCCGCAGACCGGGCGGCGACGAGGAAGACAGCCTGTTCACGTCGGCGGTGCGCCCGCCCGGCACCGCGCAGGGAGCCCCGGCGGGCCCGCGACCACCGCGCGGCGCGGCGCAGCGCCGCGATCGTGCGGCGGCCCGGCACCGGCGCCAAGAAGCCCTGGCCGACGTGGACCGACAAGACGCGGCCCGGCCCGGGCATCGACGCCGCGCCGGGCGCGCCGGCGCCCGGGGTCGCGCCGGATCACGACGAGAGCGCGGACTTCTGGCCCGAGGAGCGCACCCACGCGGTCGCCTCGGAGCTGGTCGAGCGGCTGGCCGAATCGGCCGAGGCGCTGTTCCGCGACGCCCCGCCCGAGGTGAGCCTCGAGCTGGACGAGGACTTCTACGAGGGGATCGAGGTCGCGGCCAGCGCGGCCGAGGGCCAGCCTGCCGCGGGCGCGCCGGAGCCGCCCGCCCCGGTCGCCGAGGGCACGGCGGTGCGGCGCTCGCGCCCGCCCACCGGCGAGGGGACGCGCCGCACCACCAGCAACATCGTGCGCCGCGCCGCCACGCCGGCCACCATGGAGCCGCCGGTCGAGTCCAGGCCGCGCAACCTCGACACGACGGCGCCGCCGCCGTCGGTGACCGTCGCCTCCGACTTCGACGACGACGTCGAGGACCCGACGGTGGTGGTCGGCGAGCTGGCGACCGGACGCACCGGCGTCAGCGGCGAGAGCGCGCCGCCCGACCTGGTCCAGTCGTCGGCGCCGCGCTGCTCGGTCGAGCGCCGCGCGCCGCGCACCACGCCGCCCTGGGATTCGCCGTGGGACGCCGAGCCGGAGCCGCCCGAGCCGGCGACCGAGCGGCGCCGCGCGATCACGCCGTGGGACGCGGTCGCCGAGGCGGCGGCGCGCGAGCGCGCGTCGCAGGCCGAGGCGGAGCCGGAGACCATCGTTCGCGGACCGACGCCGTGGGACGCGCCGGACGAGACCGTGCAGGGCGTGGCCCCCTGGGAGAGCAGGGCGCCGCGCCCGGAGACCGATGCGGACGTCGACGCCGCGCTCGACGAGGCGGTGGCGATCGACGACGGCACGCTCATGTCGGCGGCCACCGTCGTCCAGCTGACCGACATCGACGTGGCTCCCGATCTGCCGCTGTCGCCGTTCGCGGTCAGCGAGCCGACCATCGACTTCAACGCGCTGTCGGTGTCCGACGCCGAGCCCGACGACCGAGGACCGCACCGAGGAGCTGGCCCGCGATCTCCTGCTGTACGAGCGCGAGCTGGTCCTGCTCGACGAGCCGGTGCCGACCGCGCGCATGCGGCTGGAGGCCGGCCGCCTGGCCGAGCAGCTGGGCGATCTCGACCGCGCGCGCACCCACTACGACGTCGCCATGCAGCTCGACCCGCAGCTGCGCCCGCCGCTGCGCGCCCTGCGCCGGGTCGAGCGCCAGCTGGGCAACTTCACCGAGGCGGTGCGCCACCTGGACGCCGAGATCGAGCTGGCCTCGTCCAGGGAGCGGCGCGCGCTGGCCGCCTATCGCGCCGATCTCCTGATGGCGATCGGCGAGCAGGACGTGGCGCGGGTCGCGGTCGGCGATCTGGTCAACGAGGCGCCGGCCGACGTGCGCGCGCTGCTGGCCGATCTGGAGCTGGCCTGGGTCGACGGCAGGAACGACGAGCTGGACGTCATCCTCGATCAGCTGGCCCAGGCGGTGGCCGACCGCGCGCTGGCCGGCGCCATGGCGCGCACGCGCGGCCTGCTGGCCGAGGCGCGCGGCGAGGACGGCGGCGCCGCCTTCCGCGGCGCGCTGCTCGTCGATCCGGCCGATCGCCTGGCCTGGATGGGGCTGGCCCACGCCGCGGCGGCGCGCGGAGCGGCGAGCGAGGCGGCCGAGCTGACCGGCCACCTGGTCGGGCAGGGCGGGCTGGGCCTCGCCGCCCCCGCGCTGGGCGGCGCGCTCGAGTGGCGCCGCGGCGAGCCGCTCATCGGTCGCGGCGAGCTGGCGGCGGCGACGCGCTCGATCGCGCGCGCGGCCGAGCTCGTGCCCGGCGACCCGGAGCTGGGCGAGGTGCACGCGCTCCTGCTCGAGGCCAGCGGCCAGGCCGACGCCGCGGCCGGCGCGCTCGAGCGCGGCGGCCGGAGCCACGCGGTGGCAGGGGCAGGCGGCGCGCCTGCTGCGCCGTGCGGCCACCCTGCGCGCGGCCGGCGGCGACCGGGCCGAGTCGCTGGCGCTCCTGCGCCGGGCGGTCGAGCTCGACCCGTCCGAGCCGCTGGCCGCCATCGATCTGACCGGCGCCCTGGAGGCGGCCGGCGACGACGATGGGCTGGTCGGCCTGGCCCGGCGCCAGGTCTCCGCCGATCCGGACGGCGCCGTGCTGGCGCGGCTGCGCCTGGCCCGCGGGCTCGACAAGCTCGGGCGCGACGAGGAGGCGACGGCGGTGCTGGCGGCAGGGCGCGCGGCCGGACCGCGCAGCGCGGCGCTCGACGCCGCTCTCGAGCGCGCGTACATGCGCGGCGCGAAGCTGGCCGAGCGCGCCCAGCTGTCGCGCGAGCAGGCCGACGAGAAGCTGCCCGTACATCGATCCCGCGGTGGCGGAGCGGCGCACGGCGGTGGCGCTGGAGCAGCTGGCGCGCGCGGCCGGTGCGGCCGCGTCGGTGCCGCTGTCGGCCGGTGCGCCCGCGCCCAGCGTCCAGGTGGCCGACCTCGGGCCTGGCCGACACGATCGCCCCGCGCGAGGCGGACGAGCCGGACGACGGCTGGCCCGACCCCGCGACCGAGGCCGCGGTGCCGGAGATCCTGTTCGCGGCGCCGTCGCAGCAGCTCGACGGCAAGCCGGAGGCGGCCGGGCTGCCGGCCGGCATCTGGCGCGAGCCGAGCGCCGGCGCCCAGACCAGCGGCATCTCGCACGCCGCGGCGGCGCCGAGCCTGCGCGAGGCGCTGGCGGCGTGGCGGCGCGTCCTGGCCATGAACCCGGACTCGGCGGCCGCGCGCACGGCGGTCATGCGCCTGGCCGAGGCCGGCTGCGCCCGCCGAGCGGCTGACCATCCTGGCCGATGCCCAGCGCGGCGAGGTGCCGGCGGCCTGGTCGATCGAGCTGGCGCTGCGCCGGGCCGAGCTGCTCGGCCGGCGAGGCGGGCGCGGACGGCGACCGCGGCCCAGGTCCTGGCCGCCGCGGCGCAGCTGGACGCCGACGATCCGCGGCCCACCGTCGCGCTGCTCCGCCTGCTGGCCGACGGCGGGAAGTGGACCGAGGCCGCGGAGCTGCTCACCGACCGGGCCGACGCGCTCGGCGACGGCGACCAGGCCATCGGCCTGCGCTACCGCGCGGCCAGCATCCTGCTCGACCGCAGCGACGACGCGCGCCGCGCGGTCGATCTCCTGACCGCGACGGTCCACGCGCGGCCCGACTTCGTCATCGCCGCCGAGCTCCTGCGCGCGGCCCAGCGCCGCACCGGCGAGTCGGCGCCGGCGGTCGAGGCGGTCACCGCGGCCCCGGCCGCGGACCGCCCCGACACCGACGACGGCTTCGCCCGCTTCCTGCGCGAGGCGGAGGTGGTCGAGCTGCAGCTCGGCGACCCGGGCCGCGCGGCCGATCTCTACCGCCGCGCCCTGAAGCTGCGCCCCGACGATCCGCTCGCGCGCGACGGCTTCGCGCGCAACGCCGAGCGAGCCGGCGAGGCCGCGCCGCTGGCCGAGCTGGCCCTGGCCGACCTGAAGCAGGCCGAGACGATGGGCGACGGCGCGGCCAAGGCCACCGCCTACGAGGAGCTGGCCCGCATCGACGCCGAGCTGCGCGGCGATCTGGCCTCCGCCATCCTGGGCTGGAGCGCGGCCATCGACGCCGATCCCGGCCGCATGACCGCGATGCGCAGCCTGGAGCGCGCGTACCTGTCCGGCGACGGCGACCGCGAGCCGGAGCTCTACCAGCTCTACGGCCGGGTGGCCGCCGCGCTCAGCGGCCCGCGCGACACGGTCGCCATGCTGGGCGAGCTGGCCCGCCTCGCCGAGCGCACCGGCCGCCCGCGCGACGAGCTCCTGGCCCACTTCCGCCGCGTGCGCGAGATCGATCCGATGCAGCGCATGGCGCTTTTCCGCCTCGAGTCCCACGCGCGCAGCGAGGGGCCGTCGCGCGAGCTGGCCGAGCTCGAGCAGGCGGTGGCGCGCGCTCTGGCCGGCGACGCGCGGGCCGAGGCCGCGTTCTACACCCGCGCCGGCGAGACCCTGCGCGCGCTCGGCGACCGCGAGGCGGCGGTCAAGAGCTTCCGCGCCGCGGTGGCCGCGCTGCCGGATCACCTGCCGGCGCTGCACGGCTGGCGCGACGCCGCGGCCGCTGGCGGCATGTGGCTCGACGTGGCCGAGGCGTCAGGCCGCGCCGCCGAGGCCTCGGCCGCGCCCGCGGAGCGAGCCGCGCTCCACCACCTGGCCGGCGTCGTCATGATGGACCGCGTGCCCAGCCCGGATGCCGGGGAGCGCGCCATCGGCGCCTTCCGCCAGCGTCCTCGACACCGACCCGGCCCACACCGACGCGTTCCTGCGCCTCAAGCTGCTCTACGAGGAGACCGGCCAGGACGTGGAGCTGGTCGAGCTCTATCACGGGCGCCTGGCCGTCGAGACCGAGCCGGAGATGCGGGTGGCGCTGCATCAGGGGATGTCCGACCTGTACCGCAACTTCTTCGACGACCGCGAGGGAGCGCGCCGCCACCTCAAGTCGGCGCTGGAGATCGACGCCGACAACCTGCGCGCGGTCGGCGACCTGTCGGACATCGCCTGGGAGATGGGCGACTGGGCCGAGGCGGCCGAGGCGCTCATCGCGCGGGCCAAGCTCGAGTCGCGCCCCGAGGTGCTGCGCCAGATCTTCTACCGGCTCGGCATGATCTACGCCGACCGGCTGCCGGATCCGCGCTACGCGATGATGTCGTTCCAGAAGGTGCTGACCTATCACCCGGGCGACACCGGCGCGCTCGAGCGCGTGGCCGACCTGGCCGCACGCTCCGGCGACCACCGCATGGCGCTCGGCGCGTGCGAGCAGCTCATCAAGCTGGCCACCTCCGACGCCGACAAGGTCGTGCACCTGCACCGGGTCGCGCGCGTCTACCTGGACGGGCTGCACGACCGGCAGAAGGCGGAGCGCGCCTACCGCATCGCGCTGGACATGGATCCGACCAGCGACGCGGCGCTCGCCGCCCTGGTCAACTTCTACGGCGAGGTGGGCGACAGCATCAGCGCCCGCGTGCACCTGGACCGCGTGGCCGGATCGATGCGCCAGCGCCTGGCAGCCGATCCGGCCCTGGTGCAGCCGTACCGGGTGCTGGCGCGCGCGCTGGAGGCGCGCGAGCGGGCAGGGACGCCCGGCTCGCTGGCAACCGGCCGCTGCGCGGCCGAGATCGCGGTGCTGTTCGGCTCGACCGACGAGCGCGACGCCGAGCTGGCCGCCGGCGCGGCGCGGTCGCGGCCGCCGCTGTCCGGCCTGGCCGCCGCCGAGGTGGATGATCTTCTCTTCCCGGCGCCGCTGTCGAGCTCGCTGCGCTCGCTGTTCCGCATGCTGGGCGAGCGCCTGGCCAAGCAGCTGGGCATCGACGTGCGCCGCTACGGCGTCGGACGCGCCGAGAGGCTGCGCCCGGGCGACCCGCTGGCCGCCATGATCCTCGAGATGGCCGGCGAGATGGGCATCCCGGAGCTCGACATCTATCTGTCGCAGCGCCAGCCGACCGCGCTCGCCGTCGAGCCGACCGGCCCGCCGTCGCTGGTCATCGGCGCCCACCTGGCCAGCATCGACCGCCCGGCCGAGCTGCGCTTCCTGGTCGGCCGCGCGCTCAAGCTGTCGCTGTGCTCGCTGGCGGTGCCGGCCCGGCTCGGCGTCGAGGAGCTGGGCGCGCTGGTTGCCGGCATGGTGCGGCAGTTCCAGCCCGAGTTCACGCCGTCGGGGCTGGACCCGGCCCACGTCGCCGCCGAGCAGCAGAAGCTGCGCCGCCTCATCCCCAGCAACATGGTCCAGGAGCTGGCTCCGTTCGGGCTCGACATCGCCGGCGCCGGCGCGGAGTTCGATCACCGCGCGCTGTGGGCCGGGATCATCGAGGGCGGCAACCGGGCCGGCCTGCTGGCCGCGGGCGGCGCGGGCGCAGCGGCCGGCGCGCTCCTGCGCCTGGGTGGCTACCGCGATATCCACCAGGGGGTGGCCGACGCGTTCGTCGCCGGGCTCCTGCGCTTCGCAGTCAGCGAGGATCACGCGGCGTTGCGGGCCGAGCTGGGCGCTTGACGCCTGGACCCCATCTTGCTACTCACCGCGCCCGTGAGGGCTTCCAGAGCGGCGCGTCACTGTCTTGCTGTTCCGGCGGTCCTGGCCGCGGCGGCGTGCGGGCCGAGCGGCGGCGCGCCCAGGCTCCAGCCGATCGAGGACCGGATCGTCGCGGTCAACCAGGAGGTCGTCATCCTGCTGGCCGCGACCGACGGTGACGGCGACGAGCTGAGCTACAGCTTCAAGTCGGACGTTCCCGACATCGAGGGCCGCGCCAGCGTCACCGCGCTGTCGCTCGGGCGCCGGCGAGTTCCGCTGGATCCCGCTGGCCGCCGACGTCGGCGAGTGGACCTTCGACTTCACCGTGTCCGACGGCTCGCACGAGGACACCGTGACCGCGCGCATCGAGGTGCGCACCGCGGTCGGCGCGAGCAGCGCGCCGCACTTCCTGCACCCCCAGGGCATGGGCACGACGCTCGACCTGACCCGCAGCGCCTGCATGGAGCTCGACGTCGAGATCGTCGACTCCGACTCCGCCGAGGTCGAGATCAGCCAGCTCGAGCCGCTGCTGGCCGGCGCCGAGCTCGCGCCAGACCGACGGGCTGCACGCCGGCTGGAGCTGGTGCCCGAGCGAGGCCCAGATCGACGCCGACGACCGCTACACCCTGGTGCTGGGCGCCGACGACGGCGCCAACCCGCGCACCGCGCATCCGTACCTGGTGGTGCTGCGCCGCCCGACCAAGCCGGACTGCCCGGGCGAGGCGCCGGCCATCGTGCACGAGGCGCGCGACCTGGGCACCGTGGCCGGGCTCGCCATCACGGCCGAGATCTCCGACGACCAGGGGCTCAAGCACGAGCCGCTGCTCTACTACTCGAGCACGCCGCCGTCCGATCCGCCCGACCTGTCGCAGATGACCCAGCTGACCATGCGGCTGACCGCGGGCGACATGAAGGCCGGGACCTGGACGGCGAGCGCGCCCAACCCGGTCGCCGGCCAGGCGGCCGGCGCATCGGCCGACGCTCTACTACCTGCATCGCCGTCACCGACGACGACGATCCCGAGGGCAGCTGCGATCACCTGACCCAGGCGCCGGCGACCGGCGTCTTCGCCATGGCGGTGACCAACCCGGGCGGCGAGGGGGGCGGCGCGCTGTGCGAGCCGTGCAGCCACGACGTCCAGTGCGGCGGCGTGGACGACCTGTGCGTGCCGGTCGGCAGCAGCTCCGACGCCTTCTGCCTGAGCGCATGCGACAGCGCCGACGACTGCCCGGCCGACTACACCTGCTCGACCGAGCCGGTCGCCTCGGTCAACGGCGCCAGCGCGCGCCAGTGCGTGCCCGCAGTCGATCGACTGCGCCGATCCGGGCGGGGGCGTGTGCGAGGACGACGACCGCGAGGACAACGACAGCGAGGCCCAGGCCGCCGCCGCGCCGATCCTGCCCGCCGGCAGCCACGACCTGGTCAGCTGCCCGGCCGCGGTCGGCACCGGCGACGACGAGGACTGGTTCGAGATCCAGGTGGCGGACGACACCCAGCTCGACCTCGGCCTGGCCGGCGGCGACGCCAGCGACCTCGACCTCGCGCTGTACGACCAGGACGGCGCGCTCATCGACTCGTCGCTCAGCCTCAGCTCCGACGAGGCGGTGTCGGCCTGCGTGCCGGCCGGCTCGTACCTGGCCCGCGTGTTCGCGTTCGGACCGCAGCGCAACCCGTACTCGCTGACGGTGAGCCAGGACCCGACCACCTGCGCCGCCACCTGCGAGGCGGACGAGAACGAGGAGGACGACGGCCCGGCCCAGGCGCGGCCGACCGAGATCTTCCCCGACCCGTTCGTGTCGAGCGACCAGTCCATCTGCAGCGAGCGACGACGACTGGTACCAGGTCGATCTCTTCACCGGCGAGCGCCTGCTGGTCAATCTCACGTTCGAGCAGGCTCGGCTCGCAGCAGGACCTCGACATCCACCTGCACGACGACGCCGGCGAAGACCTGACGCCGTGCACGGCGGAGGCGCCGGAGCTGTGCGCGCTCGACAACGGACAGAGCGCCGACTCCGACGAGCACTTCGAGCTCGAGACGCCGGCGGGCTGCCAGCCGTGCACCTTCTACGTGGTGGTGCAGGGCTTCGGCGGCTCCGAGAACCGCTACGACATCTCGATCGGGCTGGAGTGAGCCGGCCGGCGGCCGCGGATCACTCGTCCGCGATCAGGATCGGCACGCCCACGCTGATCTGCGCCTGCTCTCCCTGCACGGGCGGGCACAGGCGGAAGTCAACCAGCACGGTGCCGTCCTGGCCGGCGCGATAGACCGCCTCGCCGCAGGGCGCCTCGCCGGCGCCGGTCACGAGGGGCGGCAAGCGGCCGCACCTGCGCGTGCGGTGAGGGATGCGCTCGGTCGCAGCAGTGGCCCGCCATGCGCGCACGGACGACGAAGGCGGAGCCGGCCACCGCGAAGAACATGGCGGCCGATGCGATCAGCATCACTCCGAGCCCGGTCGGCTGCCGATGCGGGGGCTGGACTTCGCGCCGGAGGATTTTCTCCGACGGTGAATCATGCATGGACCCCATCATACCAAAGGCCCGCCGCGACCGATCCCGCGAATCCGCGGCAGCTCGGTTTTGCCGGTCCGACATCGCCCGACACAAGCCGGCGCAGCGATCGAGTATTGTCCACGGCCATGGCGCAGAAACGCCCCAGCCGGCGCCGGCCGCGCGACGTCCGTGAAGGGAAGGAGGACGCCGCCGCGTCCGGCAAGCAGTGGCCTCCGACCGCGGCGCGGCCGATCGAACCGCCGCCGTCCCGGCGCGAGGTCCGGCCCTACATCTATGCCGGCCTCGACTTCGTCATGGCCGTTGTCTACGCGCTCCTCCTGCTTCAAGTACCGACCGAGAACGCGCTGCACGCGACCCTGCTGTGGAGCATGGTCGGCGCCGTGGCCCTGGCCGGCGCCGGCATGCTCGTGCGCAACCGGCTGGGGTGGTGGGCCGCGGCGGCCGGCTGCGCGCTGCTCATCGCCATCGCCATCCTGCTCCTGGTCCTCATCGTGCTGTCGGCCTCGTTCCTGGCCGGCGTGTACGGCTCGATGGGGCGCGGCGCGGCCATGATCTCGCTGGCGGCCGGGGCGCTCATCATCGAGCTGGTCGGCCTGTTGCCGGCGTTCCAGCTCAAGTTCCTGCGCACGCGCGCGGGCCGTCGCCACTTCGCCGCGGAGTCGGCGCGGTGACCGACCGCGCCCGCCGCCGGCTCGGCGCTGGCGGCCGTGATCCTGCTCCCGTCGCTGGTTCTGTGCGCGGCCGCCACCTGGGTCGGATCGCAGCTACCGCATCGAGCCGTCCGAGCGGCTGTCGCCCGCCGCCCGCGCCGCGGCCATGGCGGCGCTGCGCGCGACGGTGAACGGCGGGCCGCCCGCCCGCCCGCGCCACGAGGAGCTCGAGCACGCGCTGCCGGACGGCGGCCCGGTCGTCGTCTCGGTGTGGCTCGACGGCATCCGCGGCGTGCGGGTCGAGGGGCGCGGGGCCCGCGCGGCCGACGCGCTCGAGGCCGCGGCCAAGGCGCTGTCGGAGTCGAAGCCGCTGACCGATCTGGACGACGCGCGGCGCAAGTCGGCCCGCATCCAGGTCGACCTGGTGGTCGGGCGCGCGCCGCTCCTGACCGGCGTCGGCGGGCTCGAGCTCGTCGCCCTGCACCCGGGCCGCGATGGGCTGGGCGCGATCACCGCCGGACCGCAGGAGCACCTGCTCACGCCCGACGAGCTGGTCCAGGGCAAGCTGCTGGTGACCCGCAAGCCGATCGACGTCGATCCCGGACCTGCGCCTCGGCATCGACCTCAAGCGAGCCAGCTCGCGCATGGCCCGGGCGTCCGGCATGTCGCTCGCGGCCTGGGAGGGCATCGGCCGCACCTGGTTCCGCTTCCGCACCGACAGCTTCATCGAGGGACCCGGCGGGGGTGCTTCGCTGCCGCTGGACCGCGGCCTGCCGCCCGGCCCCGAGCTGACAGCGGCGAACCTGCGCGCCGCGGCCACTCGAGGGGGCGCGCTACCTGGTCCGCCACCTGGCTCGCCAACGGCCGCTACATCTACGAGGTCGATCTGGCCAGCGGCCGGGCCAGCGATCCGAAGCGGCCGCGCCCGTACAGCCTGCCGCGCCACGCGGGGACCACGTACTTCCTGGCCGAGATGTACCGGCAGACCGGGGAGAAGTTCCTGCTCGAGCCCATCGAGCGCGCCTTCGGCCACTTCGCCGAGCTGGTGAAGGAGGGCGGGTGCACCGGCAAGACCGCCGGCGGCGCCGCCTTCGCCTGCGTGCACCAGCGCGAGGACCGCAACGCCAGCCTGGGCTCGACCGCGCTCGCGGTGGTGGCGCTGTGCGAGTACAAGCGGGCCACCAGGTCGGACCGCTTCGACGCGCTGACCCACCAGCTGGCCGAGTGGCTGCTGTTCATGCAGCGGCCGGACGGCACCTTCTCGCACCTGTACGACGTCAAGCGCGGGCGTGCGCGACGAGAAGGCGCAGCTGCTCTACTACTCGGGCGAGGCCGCGCTGGCCCTGGCCCGGATGCACGCGGTCTACGGCGACGCGCGCTATCTCGAAGCGACCGAGCGCGCCCTCGACCAGCTGATCGCCTGGTACGACTTCTTCGCCGGCGGCTTCTTCTACGGCGAGGAGCACTGGACCTGCATCGCGTCCGAGGCGGCCTGGCCGGCCCTGCGCCACGACCGCTACCGCGAGTTCTGCGACGGCTACGGCGAATTTCTGAGCCGCCAGCAGATGCAGGTCGATGACTTCGGCGAGGACCAGGCCGACCTGGCCGGCACCTTCGGCGTCACGCCGTTCCTGGTGCCCAACAACACGCCGGTCGGTTCGCGCAACGAGGCCATGATCTCGACCTACCTGCTCGGCAAGTACCACGGCCGGCCGTCGGAGCCGCTGCGCCAGATGATCCTCCGGTCCATGCGCTACGCCCTGCGCCAGCAGGTGCGGCCGGAAAACGGATTCTGGGTGCGCGCCTCGGCCGAGGGCATGGGCGCCTTCACCGCCAGCCCGATCGACCCGGTGGTGCGCATCGACTACGTGCAGCACATCGGCTCGGCCCTGATGCGCTCGGTGCCGCTCCTGGCCCCGGCCAGGTAAGCCCCCCCTGCGAAGAGGGCTTTTGCGCGCGGGCCGCCGAGCGCGAATACTCGAGCCGTGCGCCTCACGGCCAAGTTCCTCCTGCTCCTTCTGCTCGCCACCGCCGCGGTCCTGGGGGTGAGCGGCTGGCGGCGGACCCAGCGCGAGGTCGAGCTCTTCGACGCCGACATGCGGCGCGACGCGCAGGTGATCGCCGCCGCCCTGGCCGGCGCGGTCGAGCACACCTGGGTCAGCAAGGGCGCGGGCCCGGCGGCCGCGCTGGTGGCCGACTTCAGCCGCGGCCGCCACATGACCGGCCGCCTGCTCTGGCTCGACGGCGTCTCCAGGCTGCCCGCCGACCTTCCGCTCGCCCGCATCCAGGACGAGCGGCGCGAGGCACAGCACGTGCGCGACGACCAGCGCGGCGTCCTGCGCACCTACCTGGGCATCGACGGTCCGTACGGCCGGCACGCGGTCCTCGAGCTGACCGAGTCTCTGGCCGACGAGCGGCGCTACGTCCAGCAGAGTGTCCGCGACTCGCTGACCTCGGCGGGCGCGCTTCTGTTCGCCGCCGGCAGCGCGGCGATGACCCTGGGCCTGGTGTTCATCGCGCGGCCGACCCAGCGGCTGGTCGAGAAGGCGCGCCGCATCGGCGCCGGCGACCTGGGCGGACCGCTGCGCCTGCGCCAGCGCGACGAGCTGGGCGAGGTCGGACGCGCCATCGACCGCATGTGCGAGCAGCTCGACGAGGCCGGCACCAAGCTCTCCAGCGAGACGGCGGCCCGCCTGCTCGCGGTCGACCAGCTGCGCCACGCCGAGCGGCTGACCACCGTCGGCAAGCTCGCGTCCGGCCTGGCCCACGAGCTGGGCACGCCGCTCAACGTCATCTCCGGCCGCGCCCAGATGATCGCGTCGGGCGAGCTGCAGGGCGTGGAGGCGACCGAGAGCGCGCGCATCGTGCACGAGCAGAGCCAGCGCATGACCTCGATCATCCGCCAGCTGCTCGACTTCGCGCGCCGCGGCAAGCCCGGCTCCAGCGCGCGCGGCGATCTGCGCTGCCCTGGTGGCGCGCACGGCCGGTATGCTGGGCGCGATGGCGCGCAAGGCCGGGGTCGAGCTGTCGCTGGCGCCCGGCGGCCCGGTCGAGGTGACTCATGGACGAGGCGCAGCTCCAGCAGGTCGTGTCCAATCTCCTGGTCAACGCGATCCACGCCAGCGAGCGCGGGTCGGCGGTGACGGTGGCGGTCGGCGCCGCCGAGGTCGCGCCGCCGGCCGATGTGGGCGGCGACCGCCGGTCGATGGTCTCCATCGCGGTGCGCGACAGCGGCTGCGGCATGACCGAGGACGTGGCCGCGCGCGTGTTCGAGCCGTTCTTCACCACCAAGGGGGTGGGGGAGGGGACCGGGCTCGGCCTGTCGGTGGCGCACGGCATCGTGCGCGATCACGGCGGCTGGATCGCCGTCGACAGCGCGGTCGGGCGCGGCTCCGAGTTCACCGTCTACCTGCCGCCGGCGGAGCCGGCATGAGCGCCGCCCCACGCGTGCTCGTGGTCGACGACGAGCCGGAGATGTGCGACCTGCTGGTCAGCGCGCTGGGCCGGCGCGGCTTCGAGGTGACCACGCGCACCGCGGCCGACGAGGCCTTCGGGCTCCTGGCCGACCAGGACTTCGACGTCATCATCACCGATCTGCAGATGAAGGGGATGAACGGGCTCGAGCTGTGCGAGCGGGTGACCCTGAACCGGCCCGACATCCCGGTCGTCGTCATGACCGCGTTCGGCAGCCTGGAGACCGCCATCGCCGCCATCCGGGTCGGCGCCTACGACTTCGTGACCAAGCCGCTCGATCTGGAGCCGTTGCGCCTGGCCCTGGAGCGCGCGGTCCGCCACCGCGCTCTGACCCGCGAGGTGGTGCGCCTGCGCCAGACCGTGCGCGAGGCGCGCCGCTTCGAGGAGCTGATCGGCAGCAGCGCCGCCATGGGCCGGGTCTACGACCTCATCGAGCGGGTCGCGCCGGTCAACGCCACCGTGCTCATCACCGGCGAGAGCGGCACCGGCAAGGAGATGGTGGCGCGCGCCATCCACCGGCGCAGCAAGCGGCAGGGCGGGCCGTTCGTGGCGATCAACTGCGCGGCGATGCCGGAGGCGCTGCTGGAGAGCGAGCTCTTCGGCCACGAGAAGGGCGCCTTCACCGACGCGCGCCGCGAGCGCACCGGCCTCTTCCTCGAGGCCAGCGGCGGCACGCTCTTCCTCGACGAGATCGGCGAGCTGCCGCTGGCGCTGCAGGCCAAGCTCCTGCGCGCGCTGCAGGAGCGCGCGGTGCGCCCGGTCGGCGCCGACCGCGAGGTCGCCGTTCGACGCCCGCATCCTGGCCGCCACCAACCGCGATCTGGAGTCCGCCGTCGAGGAGCACCGCTTCCGCGAGGACCTCTACTACCGCATCAACGTCGTCCGCCTGCCGCTGCCGCCCCTGCGCGCGCGCGGCGGCGACATCCTGCTCCTGGCCCAGCACTTCCTCGACCACTTCCGCCGCATGTTCGACAAGCCGGTCAACGGCCTGGCCCCGGCCGCGGCCGACAAGCTCATGTCGTACAGCTGGCCCGGCAACGTGCGCGAGCTGGCCAACTGCATCGAGCAGGCGGTCGCGCTCACCCGCTTCGCCGAGATCACCGTCGAGGACCTGCCCGAGAAGGTGCGCGCCTACGCCAGCAACCACGTCGTGGTCGCGGCCAGCGACCCGACCGAGCTGGTCCCGCTCGAGACGGTCGAGCGCCGCTACATCCTGCACATGCTGGAAGCGGTCGGCGGGAGCAGGACGCTCGCGGCGCAGGCACTGGGGCTGGACCGCAAGACGCTGTACCGCAAGCTCAAGCAGTACGGCGCCGGCGACGAGAAGTAGCGCCGCCGCTCCAGGGGGCGAAATGCCCCGCGAGGCGTTCGGCCCCGCGACGCGCGCGCCCCGCGCCTGAGATGCCGCGCCCTTGAGCGGGCACGTCGGCTGCACTGCCGCCCGGCAGAGGCAACCATGACGAACCTGCGCAAGCACACCACCAACGACGTCCAGGTCGCTTACTTCACTCGCGGTCTTCACCACATGTTCTGGCCGGCGGACCACCCGCGCGTGCTGCTGGCCGAGGACGACACGCACATGCGCCGGCTGGTCGCCACGCGGCTGCGCCGCGACGGCTGTCTGGTGCTCGAGGCGCTCGACGGGCGCCAGCTGATCGCCGCGGTCAGCGCCGAGCTGGCCCGCCTGCAGGACGGCGGGCGGCCGATCGACATCATCATCGCCAGCGCCCGTCTCCCCGGCGCCACCGGCCTCGAGGTGCTCGGGGCGGTGCGCGACTTCAAGTGGCCGGTGCCCTTCATCCTGCTGGCCGCCTCGTCGAGCGCGAACGAGGTCCGGCGCGAGGGCCGCCGGCTGGGTGCGTCGGCCACGTTCGAGAAGCCGTTCGAGCTCGACGATCTGGTCACGGCGATCGCGGTCCTGGTGTCGCAGTGACCGGGCCGCGCATCTATATCGCCGACGACGATCCGGCCATGCGCGAGTGGCTGTGCCTGCTCCTGCGCCCGATGCGCGCCACCATCCACGAGGCCTCGGGTGGCGTCGAGCTGCTGGAGCTGCTGGCCAGCGGCGAGCCGTACGACCTGGTCATCACCGACCTGCGCATGCCCGGGTCCCAGCGGGCTGCAGGTCGTCGCCATGGCGCGCGCCGCCGGCGCCACCGCACCGTTTCTCATCATCACGGCCTTCCCCGACGACGACGTGCGCCGCTCGCTCGCCGCCATCGGGGCCGAGCTCCTGGCCAAGCCGTTCTCGGCCGCCGAGCTCAAGGCCCGCGTCGCCGCCCTGGTCGGCTCCGGCCAGGCGCCTTCCTGAAGGAGAGAAGAGTCATGTCCACACGCATCCACCGCGTCTTCGGCGCCGTCCTCGCCTCGACCTTGCTGGTCGTGGCCGGGCCGGCCTGCACGTCGTCCAGCCCGCCGGCCGCCGCCGCCGCGCCCGCGCCGCGGCGCGCCGAACCGGCTCCCGCGCCCGCGCCCGCAGCGGCGCCCACCCTGACCCAGGGCCTGGCTCCCATCGTGACCCGCGCGCGCCCCGCCATCGTCACCATCATGGTGCGCCGGCCGGCCTCGGAGGACGATCTGTCGCCTCTGGCTCCGCTCCTGGGCCTGCTGCCGCGCGGACAGGGAGGCGGCTTCGCGCCCGAGATGCGCGGCGAGGGCTCCGGCGTGGTGGTCCGCGCCGACGGCGTCATCCTCACCAACCGCCACGTCGTCAACGGCGCCACCCAGGTCGACGTGGTGCTGACCGACGGCCGCAAGCTGACCGGCAAGGTGCTCGGCTTCGACGAGCCGACCGACATCGCCGTGGTCAAGGTCGCGACCCGCGATCTCCCGGTCGTGCCGTTCGGCGACTCCAGCACGCTGCAGATCGGCGACTTCACGCTCGCCATCGGCAGCCCGTTCGGCCTCGGCCAGTCGGTGACCTTCGGCATCGTGTCCGGCATCGGCCGCTCCGGCATGGGCCTGGCCGACTACGAGGACTTCATCCAGACCGACGCCGCCATCAACCCGGGCAACTCCGGCGGCGCCCTGCTCGACACCAGCGGCCGCCTCATCGGCATCAACACCGCCATCCTCTCGCACGGCGCGGCCGGCAACCAGGGCGTCGGCTTCGCGGTGCCGGTCAACCTGGCCGTCTCGGTCATGCGCCAGCTCATCGCCCACGGCCGCGTCGTGCGCGGGTTCCTCGGCGTCTCGATCCAGGACCTGACCCCGGAGCTGGCCACCGGCCTGCACCTCGAGCGCCCGGGCGGCGCGCTGCTGGGCGGCGTCGAGCCCCGCGACGCCGGCCGCCAAGGCCGGCCTCCACCGCGGCGACGTCATCGTCGCGCTCGACGGCGTGCCGGTGCTCGACAGCCACGCCCTGCGCGTGCGCATCGCCGGCATGGCGCCCGGGACCGCCGCTCACCTGCGCCTCCTGCGCGACGGCCGTCCGCTCGACATCCCGGTCACGCTCGGCACCCTGCCCGAGTCGCAGCGCACCGCGTCGGCCTCAGAGGGGCAGAGCGGGCAGGGCTACGGCCTGCGCCTGACCGACGCGACCGCCGACGTGGCCGGCCGCGGCGCGGTCATCGCCGAGGTCCAGCCCAACAGCCCGGCCGACGAGGCCGGCCTGCAGGCCGGAGACGTGGTCCAGGAGAATCGACGGCAGCACCGTGGCCGGCGCCAGCGCCGCGGTCAACGCGCTCCACCACGCCAGCAAGGCGCCCCACGTCCTGCTGGTCCGCCGCGAGCAGCACACCTTCTACGTCCCGCTGTCCCCACGTGCGGCCTGAGGGCGCACGGCACCCGAGAAAGGAAACCGCCATGAAAAAGACACTCCTCACCGTGATCGTCGGCGCCATCCTCGCGTCCGCCCCGCTGGCCGCCATGGCCCGCGCGCCGAGCACCCCGGCCAAGAAGCCGGACACCATGCAGCAGCACAAGACCGACGACCAGGCCAAGACCAAGCCGACCTCGAAGGACAAGACCAAGGACAAGGCCAAGGCGAAGCACAAGGCCAAGGCCAAGGACAGCTCGAAGGCCCAGAAGCAAAGCGCCAGCTCCCAGCTGGGCCGCGACAAGAACCTCCACTGATCCGTCGCACCCGAAAACAACGAACCGCCAGGACGCGCGTCCTGGCGGTCTCGTCAGTTTCGGTCGGTCAGCGGCGGGCGCGCTCGACGACCAGCTCGCGCTCCTTGTACGACTTGCCCCGGGTCGCCTCGATCACCCGGTCGACCAGATCCTCGGGCACGCGCACGTAGCAGTGCGTGTTGCGCAGGGCCACCGACCCGATGCGCGACGCGTCGTCGCCCAGGTCGCGGCTGAGCAGCTCGCGGATGTCGTCCGCGGTCGCCTCCTCGCGCTTGCCGATGTTGACGTAGAGCCGGGCGGTGAGGTCCCCCTCGGGCCCGTCGCCGTTGCCGAGCTCCTCGCCGGGCAGCTCGGTCAGCGGATCGGTGATGTCGCCGACCGACGCGGCCCGCGTGTCGCCGACCGACGCGGCCCGCGTGTCGCCCACCGGCGCGGCCCGCGTGTTCTTCTCGTCGGCCCACGCCTCCCAGAACTCGCGGCCGTCGTCCGAGCCGCGGCTGGGCGGCATCGGCACCAGCGGACGCGGCGGAGCGGCTTCCGGCTTCTGGCCCTCGGCGCCCTCGACGGGGGCCGCCTCGACCTTGACCGGCTCGCGCACTCGCTCGCGTTCGCCGCCGCGGTCCCGATCGCCGCCGCGGTCTCGATCGCCGCGGCCCCGGTCCCGCCGATCGCCGCCGCGCTCGCCGCCGCGCGTGCGTCCGCGGCCGCCCCGGTCGCGATCGCGCCCGCGATCGCCGCCGCCGCCCTCCATCTCGCGGCGGCGCCGGCGACGCGGTCGCTCCTCCTCGCTGCGCCCGGCCTCGGGCCCCGCCGCCGCGTCGCCCGCCGCCGCGTCGCCCGCCGCCGCGTCGCGCGGCGCCACGCCGGCGTCGACGACGCCGAGCGGCTCGGTCGTCGCCCTGGACTCGGTCTTGCGGACCGGCGACGGCGCGGCTGCCTCGGTGCGCCCGGTCAGCAGGCGCTGCAGGAGCGCGCCGACCACCCGCTCTCCCTCGACCGACTGCCACAGGCGGCGCGCCAGCGACAGGTACTGCTGGCTCGGCACCTCCGGCACCAGCTCGACCACACGCTCGTACTGCTCGCCTTCCTGCATGGTCAGGAGCTCTTCGGCGGACGGCAGCTCGCGCTCCTCGGGGCGGATCTTGTAGATGAGCTTGAGGTAGTAGAACGCGCCGATCTCGCGCGGCCCGATCAGCGAGACCGCGACGCCGGTCTTGCCGGCCCGGCCGGTCCGCCCGGTGCGGTGCACGTACACCTCGGGCGACTCCGGGAACTGGTAGTTGATGACGTGGGTGAGGTCGCTGATGTCGATGCCGCGCGCCGCGATGTCGGTGGCGACCAGGAACTGCAGCGTCTTGTCGCGCGAGCGCTTCATCACTCGCTCGCGGTCGCGCTGGGTCAGGTCGCTCGAGATCGCCTCGGCGTCGTAGCCGTGCCGCACGAGGTACTTGGCCACCGTCGACGGTGTCCTCGCGCGTGTTGCAGAAGATGATGGCCGACTCCGGCCGCTCCGCCTTGAGCACCTTGAGCAGGTCGCGCGTGCGCGCCAGCCCGCTGACCATGTAGTAGTAGTGCGAGATCTCGCGCACGCCGATGCCGTCGGCCGACAGCGAGATCTTGGCCGGGTCGCGCATGTGGCGGCGCGCGATGCGCTCGATCGCCTCCGGGATGGTGGCCGAGAACAGCATCGTCTGCCGGTCCTCGCGCGGCGGCAGGAAGCTGAGGATGTTCTCGATCTCCTCCTGGAAGCCCATCGACAGCATCTCGTCGCACTCGTCGAGCACGAGCAGCCGGATGTCCCTGGTCACCAGCGTCTTGCGCCGGATGTGGTCGAGCACGCGCCCCGGGGTGCCGGCGACGATCTGCGCGCCGGCCTGCAGCGCGTCGATCTGCGGCTTCATCGGCGCGCCGCCGTAGATCGGCACCACCGTGACCCCCTTGAAGCGCGTGATGCGCTTGAGCTCCTCGGAGACTTGAAGCGCCAGCTCGCGCGTCGGGGCCAGGATCAGCACCTGGGCCCCCTTCGACTCGGCCGCGATGCGCTGCGCGATCGGAATGCCGAACGCCGCCGTCTTGCCGGTGCCGGTGCGCGACTGGACCATGATGTCGTGGCCGTCCATCACCTGCTGGAAGACCGCGACCTGCACGTCCATCGGCGTGAGGTACCCCATGTCGCCCAGCGCTTGCTGGATCTCGGGGGCCAGGTTCATGCTCGCGAAACCGCCAGCATCGCTCTCGGAAGCGATCGCTTCCTGGTCGGCGTCCGTCACCACCTCGTCGGTGGCCGGACCAATGTCATCGATCATTCTGTCGTCCTAACGCAGCCGTGCCGGATCCGGTGGCGGCGGCGAAGTGGGCTCGACTGTCCGCGACGGGATGAGGAGCGCAGGCGCGCGGGGGCTTGCCCGGTGCGCCTTGTCCTCGAAAGCCGTGCGAGACATGTCGAGCGCGCGCCGCATCCGCGCCAGCTCGGCTGCCTGCTCATCGTCGAAACGTACGACGAGGCTCTGATACTTATGCCTCATGGTTTGGAGATCGCCATGTACCTGCGCTAGACGGTCGTAGGCGACTCCCAGGTTGGTGTCCGCCAGCTCGGAGAAGCGGCAGCGCGCGTTGGCATCGTCCCACTCGTCGTGCCACGCGCGCGAAAACTTCTCCCACCGGGCGGGCAGCTCGCTCCTGCTGCCGCTCGGCGGCAGGGCGAGAAGCTCGCATGTCTCGCGTCCCAGCTTGGTCAAGAGATCGAGGACGATCCCGTGACACTCGAGCAGCTGGCTCGGTGTCGGATCGTCCGCGACGATCGCCGAAGGCGGGAGCTCCACCGCTGGGCGGCGAAAGAAAAGCTCCTTGAAGACCGATCCGGCGAGCAACAGAACACCAGCGGCGGCAAAGACTAGGTACAGCGCTGTCAGGGCCTGCCGGTATCTGCGAAATTCTGAAAGCTCGGGAAATTCGCCGGGTCTCTTACTATCTAGGGACACTGGGACGCTTCTAGGGTGGCCGAACGATACTTGTCCGGAGGCCGAGCGTCAAGGCGTGCTGGTGAGGGGCCTTACGGGTCGGGCAGCACCACCCGGATGTTGCCCTGTTCGTCGCTGCGCCAGGTCCCGCGCAGCTTGGCTGTCGGCTCGCATTCACCGACGGTGATCGACGGCTGGCGGGTGCAGTAATCGTCCGGCGGCAGCTGGTAGACGTGCAGCTCGGCGTCCGGCACCACCTCGCCGCTGCGGTCCGTCACCACCGCGCGGGCGAACGACGGGTCGGGCAGCTTGCGGGCCCCGAGGTCGAGCGTCCCTTCCTCCGACGGCACCACGGCCACGTCCTCGAAGCTCCAGCTCGGGGCGCCGGAGTACAGGGGAGGGGTGACGTCGATGTCGTAGGAGGCAGCCTCGCCCACCAGCAGGCTGTCGAGCCACAGCACGAAGCCGCCGCTGCCGTCGGTGGCCGTGGTGGGCAGCGGCAGCTCCGCCACCGCCTGCTCGAGCGCCTCCTGCCCGAGTAGCAGCCGGAACAGCGCCGACGGGCGCGCCTCCATCGGCGCGTTGATGACCGGCTGGCCGTCGCGCTGCAGCGCCGTGCCGCGCACCGCGATGCGGCGCTCCAGGGTCAGCGGCCTCGAGCTCCCCGGTGCCGCCGACCTCGACCTCGCGCTGGAACACCGACTGCACCTGCGAGCCGCCGGGCGGCACCACGCTGACCAGGTAGCTGCGGCTGCTCTCGTCCCCGGGATACAGCATCACGTCGGCCATCCCCGGCTCGGGCGACTGGGCGCCGCTGCTCACCGCCTGGGCGGTGAAGGTGATCTCCACGTCGCGGCCCTCGTCCTCCGCAGGCGGCGCGAACACGGTGGTGAAGCGGACGTCGGCCCCGACCACCGGCTCCTGGCCGCCGGACGCGCTCTGCACCTCGAGGGGCAGGCGGAACGGCACCGGCGACGGCGCGATCGGCATGAGCAGCGGCGGATCGATCGTGTGCACGACCTGCTCGCCCTCGGCCGGGTCGCGCACGAACTCGCCGCGCAGCGTGTAGGTCGGCAGCGTGACGCCTGCCGCCGGCTGCACGGTGATGTCGAACTCGTCGAGCATGTCGCGCGGCACGCTCAGCTCGAAGCAGCCGTCCGGCCCGGTGATCGAGCGCGACGACGCGCGCTCGAGCGGCGACAGCTTGGTCCAGCGCCCGAACGCCACGACGCGCATGCCGGCGTAGTCGGAGCCGTCGCCCAGCACGTTCTGCACGCAGCCGCGCACGACGTTGAGATCGGCCGGATCGCCCAGCACCCAGTCCGCCTCGCGATCGCCGTCGGCGCGCAGGTTGATCTGGCGCGGCGGCGCGATCTCGCCCGGCGCGATGTCGTCGCCGCCGACCGTGTCGGCCGGCTGGATGGTGATGCGGTACTCGGCGTCCGGATCGCGGGGCAGCACGAACGAGAACGCGTCCTGCCCCGGCTTCGCGCCGGGCGCCGCCTCGATCAACCGGGTGTAGGCCGGTCCGCCGGCGAAGCCGGAAGCGCGCTCGACGCGGATCTGCGCCCCGACCGACTCCTCCGCGCCGCAGGTGTAGGACGCTTCCCCGGCCGGGCAGGCCAGCAGCACCCGACCGCGCACCACCACCGCCTCCGGAAACTCGATGCCGGCCATGCTGCCGTCCGACGCGATGGCCAGCTCCGGCAGCACCGCCACCGGCAGGTCGGTGCGTCCGGCCGGCGGGACCAGGATGGCGGCGAAGCGCGCCACGTCGGGCGGGTCGCCCCAGCACACGCCCTCGTCGCAGACCTCGCCGGCCCCCTGATCGCAGTCGGCCGTCACCTCGCACTGGTCGGGCAGCGCGTCCGACGGCGGCGGCTCGTTGCTGATGCAACCGGCCAGGGCCAGCGCGCCGACTCCATATGGAAGGAGCGCTCTCATTCGGAGCTCGCGCAGGTCATGGACCAGGCGCGCAGCGAGTGGCCGGCCTGCAGCTGGTTGGCGACCGCCCGGTAGGTGTCCTGGCCCATCGCGTCCGGGTCGGCGTCGGAGATGAACGGCTGGTCCGAGACCATCACCTCGACGACGTGCAGCGTCGGGTCGGCGTCCGGCACGCCGATGCAGAGCGCGACCGGCCGGCAGTCCATGGTGCGCAACCGGGTGCCGCTGGGCCCGCTCCGCGCAATCGACGAGGGCGGGGGTGGGCGCGGTGATCGGCACGTAGTCGCGGTAGAACTTGGCGTAGAGCTGGTCGCCGACGTCGTTGTCCTCGACGGTGAGGGTGAGGATCTGGGTGACGTCGTCGCGGACGATCGTGATCGGCCCGGGAAAGGCGAAGTCGGCCGGCAGCGCGGAGACGATCACCGGCGGCGAGCTCGGTCCGGCATCGGAGCCCTCGGGCTCCAGATCGGGTGGGAGCACACAGCCCCACCCGGGCTGGCTCGCGAGAGCACCCACCAGCAAAGCCCCGGACATTCTGAGGCCAAAAATAAGCAGAAGCCGTGCCACGCTCGGCCTTCCCATGCGGTACGCGGCCTTGGCGTGGCGACACGACCACATCACCCCTCGCGACCGAGACATGCGCGTCATGCCCGTCCCGTCGCTGTGCAGTTTGCGCCCCGGCATGGCTAGTTCTGCTCCTCCTTCTCGAGGTGCCGGAAGATGGTGCGCGGATCGACGCCGAGATCGCGCGCGGTCTTGGTGCGGTTGCCGTTGTTGAGCGCCAGCACCTCGTTGATGTAGTCGCGCTGGAACTTCTCCTTGGCCTCGGCCAGCGAAAGGATCGACGGCAGCGCGTCGCCCGACAGGCCCGAGGTCCTCGGGCCCGATGCAGGTTGCCCTCGGCCAGCACGATCGCCTTCTTGATCCGGTTCTCCAGCTCGCGGATGTTGCCCGGCCAGTCGTACTTGCGGATGGCGACCGCCGCGTTGGGCGAGAAGCCCTTCACCGTGGTGTCGTACTCCTTGCGCGTAGCGCGACAGCAGGTAGCGCGCGATGACCAGGATGTCGTCGCCGCGGTCGCGCAGCGGCGGCAGGTGCAGGTTGACGACGTTGAGCCGGTAGTAGAGGTCCTCGCGGAAGCGGGCCGTGGCGGATCTCCTCCTCCAGCTCGCGGTTGGTGGCGGCCAGGATGCGGATGTCGACCGCCTCCGGGCGCGTGTCGCCGACCTTGACCACGACCTTCTCCTGGATGCGCGCGCAGGATCTTCACCTGCAGGTTGAGCGGCATCTCGCCGATCTCGTCGAGGAACAGCGTGCCGCCGTCGGCCGCCTGGAACTTGCCCGCCTTGTTGGCCACCGCGCCGGTGAACGCGCCCTTCACGTGGCCGAACAGCTCGCTCTCGAGCAGGTTCTCCGGGATGGCGCCGCAGTTGATGGTGACGAAGGGGCGGTCGCGCGCGCGGCGAGCGGCGGTGGATCTCGCGCGCGATGAGCTCCTTGCCGGTGCCGGTCTCGCCGGTGATGAGCACGGAGATGTCGGTCGACGCCACCTTCTCGACCTTGCGGAACACCTCCTGCATCGGCCGGCAGGTGCCGACGATCTCGCCGAAGCGGAGCTCCTCGAGCCGGTCGGCTGAGCTGCTGGTTGTCGACCTTGAGCTCGTTGAGCAGCATGCGCGTTGCGAGATGATGAGCGAGGCCTGCGCCGCGAAGACGGTCAGCACCTCGCATGGTCTCGTCCTGGAACAGGTCCACCACCGAGTCGTTGCCGACGTAGATGACGCCGATGAGGTTGCCCTGCTCGAGCAGCGGCACGCAGATGACCGAGGTCAGGCTGCAGCTTGATGATCGACTGCGAGCTGGAGAACTCGTCGTCGTTCATCGCGTCGGAGATGATCACCGGGCGCCGCGTCTCGATCACCTTGGCGACGATCGAGTCGCGACAGCTGGCTGACGCGCGTCGGCGATGTTCTCGCGCTTGAGGTTGCGCGCCACCTTCACGTCGAGCTGGTCCCCCTCCATCAGGACGAGGAAGCCCTTGTCGGCGCTGGTGATCTCGATGACCGAGTCCATCAGCTCGTTGAGCAGGTCGCTCAGGTCGTGCTTCTGGCAGCAGGCGCGCCGAGAACTCGTAGAGCTTCTGGTACGCGTCCAGGTCGGCCATGGTCTCGGCCGCCTCGTGCTCGATGGGCGGCGCGTCGTCGAGCAGCGAGAAGCGCAGCTCGATGGCGCCGATGACGATCCGGTCGTCGTGGGTCAGCCGGTGCTTCTTGCGCTTCTTGCCGTTGATGCTGACCTCGTGCCGGCGCGACGTCGTCGCGATGGTGTAGACCTGCCCGTCGAAGTGGATGTGGGCGAAGCTGTCCGGCACCAGCGGATCGGGGAGCGTCACGTCGCACTCCGGCGACGACCCGAGCGACGTGATCTTCTTGTACAGGTGGAAGACCGTGGCGCCGCTACCGGGGATCTGTACGCGCAGCGTGGGCATTCAGAACTCCCATGACAGGCCGAGCCCGGCGCCGTCGGGGGCCAGGGTCGGAAACAGACGCAGAGACGAGCTGGGCGAGCGCGGCTGCGGCGCCGGCCGGGCAGGGCGCCCGCGCTCGGGCAGCGTCTCGTCCAGGTACTCGTCGATGAGGTCGAGCGTGGCCGGATCGAGCTCGCGCCGCACCGTGTGCTCGTAGTGGGCGAGCGAGTCGATGATGCCCCAGGCCATGAAGCCGAAGAACAGGGCGCCGCTGGTGATCTGCGCGATCTGGAGGTTGCGCGTGGCGTCCACCTCGTCGACCGGCACGCGCCCGCTCGAGTAGCGCAGGAGCTGGTAGGCGAACAGGCTGAGCGACACGGTGCCGAGCGCGCCCTCGGCGACGGCGAAGAAGATGGCCTTGTTGCGCTCGCCGTTCTGGAACTGGCCGGCACCGAACGGGACGAAGTTGATGAGGTAGTTGCGCTTCTCGAGCACGAAGGCGGTCTCGACGATGCGCTTCTTGAGCTGCTGGCGGCGCGATTGCTCCAGCCGGGCCGCCTCCTCGCGCCCCTTGCGGTCCAGCTCGCCGCGCTTCTCCTCGAAGAAGCGCACCGCGCCGCGCGAGAAGGTGGCCGTGCTGATCTCGAGGGCGGGATCGAGCGCCAGCGCGGCCTCCATCTCGCGGTCGGCGGCGTCGCGGTCGCCGGTCTCGAAGTAGGCCACGCCGAGCAGGAGGTGCGCCTCGGCCAGCTCGCCCGACTCGCTCAGCCGGCTCTGCGGGTAGAGCAGCCCGGTCAGCTTGGGGATGGCGTCCTTGTAGCGGCCGGAGCGGAACACCGCGCGCGCGTCGTCGAACTCCTTCGACGGCGACGCCGCGGCGACGACCGGCAACGACGCGAGCAGGAGCACGGCGACGAGGATCGCCGACCAGCGCCGCGCCGCGAGCTCGCCTTGTCGGTCCGACACGAGGGAAGCCCTGGCTAGAAACGACACGCGACTTCCCGGTCCTCACCGTAGTGGACGTCCACCTCCTGGTCGTCCACCATGTCGGTGCCGTCGACGAAGAAGGTGATCACGACCTTCTCGGTGCCGGTGACCGACCTGACCGGGACCGTGAACTTGCTGTCCCGCTTCCAGCTGCGGCTGCCGATGCGGACCATGGCGCGCTTGTCGTCGCAGCGCGGGGTCACCGAGGCCGGCAGCCAGCGCAGCGACACGTCGATGATGCCGCCCGGCTTGCGGTCGGGGGCGATGACCGCGTCGCCGTCGACGCAGCAGTCCTTGTTGCGCACCGCCACCCTGACCTCGCCGGGGCCGACCGCGAGGGCGGCGCGGCTGCCCGCGATCGCCTGCCACGGTCCGCCGTCGACGCTGTACTCGGAGTCCTTGGGCGAGACGTTGAGCGTGAACTCGCGGCGCGCGCCGGCCTCGTCGCCGGCGTCGCGGCCGCCGGTGCCGCGGCGGTAGCCCGGCTCGCGGCCGCCGCTGCGCTGCGGGCGATCGCGCCCGGTGCGCGCGCCGCCGGCCGGCGCGACCGGCGTGCTTGCCGGGCGACGGCGCCCGCGTCCGCGGCCGGCGCGATGGGGGCCGCCGCGGCTGTCCCGGCGTCGGGCGCCAGGCCGCTCGCCTGGGCCGGCACCACCACCTCGGTGGCAACCCCGGCGCGCAGGTTCTCGCGCAGGAAGAAGCCGCCCACCGCGATCGCCAGCAGGCCCCCGCCCAGCGCGGCCATGCGCACCCAGCGCCGCTGGCGCGACAGCCGCTCGATCGCGGCCAGCACCTCGGCGTTGTCCGGGTCCATGGTGAGCACGCGGTTGAAGATCTCGAGCGCCGCGTTGCGGTCCTCGGCCAGGCAGGCCAGCCCGCGCCTGGTAAGCGCCGCGACCAGGCGCGGCCGCAGCGCCATCTCGTACGACACCGGCGCGTTGAAGAAGCGGGCCAGCTCGTCGCGCGCCGTGCCCAGACCGCTGCCGGCCAGGAAGCGCCTCGAGCGCGGCCACCATCTGCGACACGTCGGCGATAGCGGTCGTCCTTGTCGTGGGCCAGCGCCTTGCGGATGATGCGCGCACAGCTCGTTGCCGATGAGCGGGCTCATCTGGCGCGGGTCGGCGTAGCTGCACTCGGCGATGCGCTTGAGGATCTCGTGCGCGTTCTTGCCGCGGAACGGCAGCTCGCCGGTGGCCAGCTGGTAGAGCACGATGCCGGCGGCGAACACGTCGGTGCGGAAGTCGAGCTTGCCGCCCTCGACGTGCTCGGGCGACATGTACGCCGGCGAGCCGAGCAGCTGTCCGGTCACGGTGAGCCGCTGGTGATCGAGCATCTGCGCGATGCCGAAATCGGTCAGCTTCACCACGCCGTCGTTCCGGATCATGATGTTCTCCGGCTTGACGTCGCGGTGCAGCACGCCGAGCGAGTGCGCGTGGCTCAGCGCGCGGCAGACCTGCACGGTGATCATCGCGCCGATCTCCGGGAACCGGATCTGGTGCTCGCTGGTGAACTGCTTGAGCGTCTGGCCGTCGATGAACTCGGTGACGATGTAGCTGTCCTCCGACTCGACGCCGGAGAAGTCGAAGATCTCGAGGATGTTCTCGTGGCGCAGCTTCGCCACCGCCTGCGCCTCGCGCTCGAAGCGGTCGCGCGCCTCCTTGTGATCGGCCAGGTGCCGGTGGAGCACCTTGACCGCCACCTCGCGGCGCAGCGTGGTATCGCGGCCGCGATAGACGATCGCCATGCCGCCCTGGCCGACCTTCTCGAGCAGCTCGTACTTATCGAGTATCTGGCGGATGCCTGTCGTCACCACCGTCTCGCTTCCGGCCTCTACTGACACAGATGTCAGGCCCCCTCCCCGGCGTTCGACGGCCGAGCAGTGAGCGCGGAATCGAGTCTAACCCGCGTATTTTAGGCAGCTCACGAGATGGTGGGCAACTCACCGCGTCACAGTCTATGACCCGATAATCACGGGCGGCGGCTCGAACGGTCGCGCCAGGACGCGACCGAATTCACAGCTTCGCCTCGGCCTGGAGCCGGGCAAAGAACGGCAACGCCTCGTTCAAGAGGTCGAGCCGGGGGTCGAGCTGCTTGCCGATTCCCTCGGTCACGGCGATGGCGATGTTGACCATCGTGAACGTCGCGTTCACCCGCACCCGGTGGCGGCGCAGGATGCCCATCATGTCGAACACGACCTGCGACACGGCCACCTCGCCCAGCGCCTTGCCGTGGTAGCGGCCGACGAACTGCTGGATGTCGGCCTCGTAGTCGGCGTAGTCGGCCACCGCCGAGCTGGGTGAGAACTCGGACATGAGCCGCGCCATGGTGGCGCCGTCTCCCTGGGCCCATGCCGCGAAGTAGAGGGCGAAGATGCGGCGGTGCTGCTCGTCCAGCTCGGCGGTGAGGCCGAGGTCGAGCAGCGCGACGGTGCCGGCCTCGGTCACCAGGATGTTGCCCGGGTGCAGGTCGGCGTGGACGAAGCCGTGCTCGAACACCATGCGCAGGAGCAGGCGGAAGCCGATGCGGGCCAGGCGGGTCGGGTCGGCGTTCACGCGGCGGTGCTCCATCAGCTTCACCCCGCGCACGAAGCTCATGGTCAGCACGCGGCGCGAGCACAGCTCCGGCACCAGGTCGGGCAGCTCGACGTCGGCGTCGCCGGCGAAGTTGGAGCGGAAGCGGCGGTTGTTGCCGGCCTCGACAGTGAGATCGATCTGGGTGCGGATGGCGCGGCCGAACTCGTCCACGCTCTCGACCGGCGCCAGCAGGCGAAACGACGGCACCAGCGCCACCGCGCGGGCGAACAGGCGCATCACCGACAGGTCGAACGACACGATCTGCTCGACGCGCGGGCGCCGCACCTTGACCGCGACCTCGCGCCCGTCCGGCATCACCGCGCGGTGCACCTGCGCCACCGACGCGCTGGCGATCGGCGCGCGGTCGAAGCGGGCGAAGATCTCGTCCGGCGCGCGCCCGAAGTCCTCGCGGATGGTGCGCTCGACGTCGCGGAACGGGAACGCGCCCACGTTGTCTTGCAGCGTCTCCAGCGCGCGGACCACGTGCGGCGGTAACAGGTCCGGGCGCGTGCTCATGATCTGCCCGACCTTGACGTAGGTCGCGCCCAGCCCGCGCAGCAGCGCGCGCAGCCGGTCCGCGAACCATGCCTGCCGCCGCGCCTTGCCGCGCAGCGTCACCAGCAGCCCGACCCAGCCGATCAGCCAGATGGCGAGCTGACTTGTGACCAGCAGCGGCGACCCAGATGCCGCGCAGGGTGAAGGCGAGGAGGCGCATCCGAGGGGAGGGCATTGTAGGGGGGATAGGAAAAAGAAACAGGAGGCGGGCAGCAGGCAACGGCCACAGGCAACTGGCCATGGCACGCGTTCCGTGGCCGGTCGCCCGTCGCCCGCTTCCTGCTGCCCGTCTCCTGTTTCTTTTCCAGGCCGGGATGACCTTGCCTCGGATGCTATAAGCCCGCGATGAGGGGACGCGCGGAACGTGGGGCCGTGGCGGTGACGGGGACGGCGAAGGGTTCTCGCACGCTCATCGAGATGTTCCACCGGCGGGTGGAGCGGAGCCGCGGGCGGCCGGCCTTGCGGTACAAGGCGGGCGGGCAGTGGCGCAGCCTGTCGTGGGGCGACTGGGACCGCGCGGCGCGCGAGATCGCGTGCGGGCTGCTCGACCTCGGCGCTCGCGCCCGGCGACCGGGTGGCGCTGCTGGCCCAGACGCGGGTCGAGTGGGCGCTGTGCGACGCGGGCGCGCTGCTGGCCGGCGCGGTCGTCGTCCCGATCTATCCCTCGTCGATGCCCGATCAGGTCGAGCACATCGTGCGCGACTCCGGCGCCAGGCTGATCATCGCCGAGGATCCGCAGCAGCTCGACAAGCTGCTCGCGATGAAGTCCGACCTGGCCCACGTCGAGAAGGTGGTGCTGCTGTCGGATCGCGCCGAGCTCGACCGGCCGGACCGCGAGGGCCGCACGACGGTGACCCTGGCCGACGTGCTGCCCGACCGACTCGCCGGTGCGCGACTGGGTGCTGTCGCTCGACCAGCTGCGCGAGCGCGGCCGGACGCTGCTCGAGCGCGTCCCGCTCCGCCTGACCGCGATCGCCGACGACCTCGATCCGCAGCAGGCCGCGACCATCATCTACACCTCCGGCACCACCGGCATGCCCAAGGGCGTCGTGCTCAGCCACGCCAACCTGGTCTTCGAGTGCGGCGCGGTCGAGGACCTGCTCGACCTGGGCGAGGCGGACGAGCAGCTCATGTTCCTGCCGCTGGCCCACAGCCTGGCGCGCTCGATCCTGTGGGCCGGTGTGGCCATCGGCTTCACCACCAGCTTCGCCGAGAGCTTCGCCGCGCTGCCGGCCAACCTGGCCGAGGTCCGCCCCACCATCCTGGTCGCGGTGCCGCGCGTGCTGGAGAAGGCGCACGCGCGCGTGCAGGCCAGCCTGGAATCGGCGCGCAAGCAGCCGGTCGCGCGCCGCGCCGTCAACTGGGCGATGGCCCACGGCCGCGAGCGCGCGGCGGGCCCGCGGGTCGCGGGCAGACCGATCGAGTCGACGCCAGGGGGAATTGTGGGGAAACGGACGCCGCCGGCTGGCGCGCATCACCGATCGCCTGGCCGACAAGCTCCTGTTCGAGAAGGTGCGCGGCGCCTTCGGCGGGCGGGTCCGCTTCCTCATCTCCGGCGGCGCGCCGCTGGCCCCCGACATCGCCGAGTTCTTCCACGTCGCCGGCGTCACCGTGCTCGAGGGCTACGGCCTGACCGAGACGTGCGGAGCGGCCACCTGCACCCGGCCGGACGCGGTTCGCTTCGGCGCTGTCGGCCAGCCCTTGCCCGGGGTCGAGCTGCGCATCGCGCCCGACGGCGAGATCCTGATCCGCGGCGGCAACGTGATGATGGGCTACTACAACCATCCCGAGGCGACCGCCGAGGTGCTCGACTCCGACGGCTGGTTTCACACCGGCGACATCGGCGCCATCGACGAGCAGGGCCGCCTCACCATCACCGACCGCAAGAAGGACATCATCGTCACCGCCGGCGGCAAGAACGTCGCGCCGCAGAACATCGAGAACGAGCTCAAGTCCGGCTGCCCGCTGGTCTCGCAGGTCGTCGTCGTCGGCGATCGCCGCAAGTACCTGGTCGCCCTCATCACCCTGAGCGCCGATACCGCGCGCGCCTGGGCGGCGGGCGGCCGTCTGCCCGGGGCCGCCGACCTGGTCGGCGACATGGAGCGGTTCAGCCGCCATCCGGACGTGCTCAATCAGGTCAGCGGGGCCGTCGATCAGCTGAACCGGAAGCTGGCCGCCCACGAGACGATCAAGCGGTTCGCCATCCTGGGGACCGACTTCACCCAGGAGTCGGGGGAGCTGACCCCCAGCCTCAAGGTCAAGCGAAAGGTCGTCGTCGAGCGCCACGCGCGACCAGATCGAGCGCCTGTACCGCGAGGAGGCCCCGAAGCGGCCGATCCAGGCCGAGCCGACCGCTCGTCCAGTGAGCCGCGCGCTTGACACAGGCTGCGCCAGGGAATAAGAAATCCGCTCTCATGCGGATCCCCGAAGGTGCGTAGCTCAGTGGGAGAGCACTACCTTGACACGGTAGGGGTCGGCAGTTCAATCCTGCCCGCACCTACGACTTGCGCCGCCTCACCGGCGGTGCTCGTCGCAGGACCCGACGTCATCATCGAAGTAGAAGCTGCCGCATTCGCCGCTGAAGCTGGCAATGCTTCTTGAGCGAGCGGCCATCCCGCCGGAGCGGCCCGGGCCAGGTCCCGCGCGCCGCACGGCGCAGCCCTGCGCGCGTTCTGCGCGCCGGGCTCGCACGTAGCGAAACAACCACCAGGAGAAGACTGCCATTCGTCCACCACCACCAGGCAAGGGAGATAGGGATCGCCGACCGCGCGATCAGTACCGCGTCAACCACCGGATCCGCGTCCCGGAGGTACGCGTCGTGCTGGACGACGGCACGCAGCTGGGCATCCTGTCGCGCGACGAAGCGCTGCGCCTGGCGGAGGAGAAGGGGCTGGACCTGGTCGAGATCGCTGCCCGCTCGAGCCCACCCGTGTGCCGGATCATGGACTACGGGCGGTTCAAGTACGAGCAGTCCAAGAAGCAGAAGCAGGCGCGCAAGCACGCGTCGGCGATGGAGCTCAAGGAGATCAAGTTCCGCCCCAAGACCGACCAGCACGACATGGACTTCAAGATCAACCATGTCCGCCGGTTCCTGGAGGAGGGCAACAAGTGCCGCCTGGTCATCGTGTTCCGCGGCCGCGAGATCACCCACCCGGAGACGGGGGTCAAGGTGCTCAACCGGGTCGTGGACGCGACGCAGGACATCGCCACCGTCGAGGTCCGTCCCAGTCTCGAGGGCAAGCGCATGATGATGATCCTGGGCCCCAAGGCCGGCCTGGTGCGCCGCGTCAAGGCCGCGCCCGCCGGCTCCTGGACCGCGGAGCCTCGAGGAGGACATCCTGGCTGCCGAAAGGACGCCGCCCTCAGGCGCCCACCCCGGCCCCCGGGGCGGGGCAGCAGGCCCCGAATCCGCCTCCCGAGCGCGTCGAGTAGCACGGAGCTGCTTGCTTTTCGGCCCGACCTCTGGAGAATACACGCCCTCATGCCCAAGATGAAATCCAAGTCGGGCGCCAAGAAGCGGTTCCGCGCAACTGCCTCCGGCAAGTTCAAGCGCTCCCAGAAGGGCAAGCGCCACATCCTGACCAAGAAGTCGCAGAAGCGGAAGCGTCAGCTCCGCAAGGGCGCGCTGGTGCACGAGACGCAGGAGCACCAGATCCGCGCCATGCTGCCCTACGCCTAGGCGAGAGCCGAGGCAGCCGAAGGAAGAGACAGGAAAAGCCATGCCCCGCGCAAAACGAGGTTTCAAGGCCCGCCGCCGCCGCAACCGCGTGCTCAAGGCGGCCTCGGGCTACCGCGGCAAGCGCCACTCGTGCCACGCGATCGCGATGGAGACGCTGCAGCACGCGTGGATGCACATGTACCGCAACCGGAAGAAGCGAAAGCGCGACTTCCGGGGCCTGTGGATCGTGCGCATCAACGCCGCGGTCCGGCCGCTCGGCCACAGCTACTCGAAGGTGATGGGCGCCTTCAAGAAGAGCGACATCGAGCTCAACCGGAAGATGCTGGCCGAGATCGCGATCAGCGACCCGGCCACCTTCCAGGCCATCGTGTCGACGGCGGTCGCCTAGCTCCACGCCTCTTGCCGCCGGTGACCACCTCCGATCTGGTGAGCCAGCTCGAGGCGCTCGGCGCCGAGTTCGGCGGCGCCGTCGGCGCCTGCGCCACCGAGCAGGACATCCGCGCCCTTCAGGCCCGCTACCTGGGCAAGAAGGGCAGCGTGTCCCAGCTCATGAAGCAGATGGGCGCCCTGGCCCCGGAGCAGCGCAAGGAGCTGGGGGCCGTCTTCAACCGGGTCAAGGAGTCGATCGAGGGCGAGGTCAGCCGCCGCCTGGGCGAGCTGGGCAACGCCGCGGCGGCCGCCGATCTGGAGCGCTCGATCGACGTGACCCTGCCCGGGCGGGTCGCGTCGAGCGGGCGGCTGCACCTGCTGACGCAGATCCGCGAGCAGACCGTCGCCATCTTCGCGGAGCTCGGCTTCGAGGTGGCCGAGGGTCCGCAGATCGACACCGACTTTCACTGCTTCGAGGCGCTGGCCATCCCCAAGGATCATCCCGCGCGCGACATGCAGGACACCTTCTACGTCAGCGACGAGGTGGTGCTGCGCCCGCACACCAGCCCGGTGCAGATCCGGGTCATGCAGTCGCAGCAGCCGCCGGTGCGCATCGTGGCGCCGGGCGTCGTCTATCGCCGCGACGACGACGCCACCCACAGCCCGATGTTCATGCAGATCGAGGGCCTGCTGGTCGACGAGGGCGTGCGCTTCTCCGACCTCAAGGGCGTGATGCTCCACTTCGTGCGCCGCTACTTCGGGGCGAAGCTCGACATCCGCTTCCGGCCCAGCTACTTCCCGTTCGTCGAGCCGGGCGCCGAGATCGACATGCAGTGCGCGTTCTGCGCCGGCCCCGGGTCGAGCTGCCGCGTGTGCAAGGGGACCGGCTGGGTCGAGATCGCCGGCTCCGGCATGGTCGATCCGGAAGTCTTCCGCCAGGTCGGCTACGACTCGGAGCGCTACACCGGCTTCGCCTTCGGCATGGGGCTCGAGCGCGTGGCCATGCTCAAGCCACGGCGTGAGCGACATCAAGTTCTTCTACGAGGGAGACCTGCGCTTCCTGGGGCAGTTCTGACGTGCGCGCGGTCTGGTCATGGCTGCTGGAGCTGGCCGAGCTCGAGCGCGCGGTGGACGCCGACGAGGGCGCGCGCCTCCTGACCGGGGCCGGCCTCGAGGTCGAGGCGATCGAGCGCCTGGGCGCGGCCTTCACCGGCGTCGTCGTCGCCGAGGTGGTCGCCGTCGAGCGCCACCCCAAGGCCGACCGGCTCACCGTCGTCGACGTCATCGACAGCGCGAAGGGGCAGGCGACCCGCGTCGTGTGCGGCGCGCCCAACGTGCCGGCGCCGGGCGGCCGCGTCCTGTGGGCGCGACCCGGGCGCCGTGCTGCCGGGCGAGGGCGGCAAACCGTTCGAGATCGGCAAGCGCGCCCTCAAGGGCGTGGAGTCGGCCGGCATGCTGTGCTCCGAGAAGGAGCTCGGCATCGGCGACGACGCCAGCGGCATCGCGGTGCTGGCCGGCGACGAGGCAAAGGGGCCGCTCGGCGCCAGCGCGCAGGACGCGCTGCGACTGTCCGATGCGGTGCTCGAGGTGTCGGCGCCGGCCAACCGGCCGGACACGCTCGGCCACCTCGGCCTCGCGCGCGAGCTTTGCGCGCTGGTCGGCGGGCGACTGGCTCCCGGCGACGTCGATCTCGCGCCGGTCACCGACGCCTCGCATCGAGGCGGCGCGCCTGACCGCCGTCGACATCGACGATCCGGAGGGTTGCCCGCGCTACGTCGCGCGCGTCATCGATGGGCTGAGCCTGGGGCCGTCGCCCGGCTGGATGCGCCGCCGGCTGCAGGCGGTCGGCGTGCGCCCGATCAGCAACCTGGTCGACGTGACCAACTACGTGCTGTTCGAGCTCGGGCACCCGCTGCACGCGTTCGACTACCGGCGCGTGGCCGAGGGGCGCATCCGGGTGCGGCGGGCGCGCGCCGGCGAGCGCATGGTCACCCTCGACGGTCAGGATCGAGCGCTCGAGCCCGGAGATCTTCTGATCTGCGACGCGCGCGGCCCGGTCGGCCTGGCCGGCGTCATGGGCGGGCAGAACAGCGAGGTGGCGGATGACACCACGCGGGTGCTGCTCGAGGCGGCCGCGTTCGAGCCGGTCGCGGTTCGCCGCACCGCGCGGCGGCTCGGCCTGCGCTCGGAGGCGTCGCAGCGCTTCGAGCGCGGCGTCGATGCGGTCGGTGCCGAGCGGGCCTCGCGGCGGGCGTCGCGCCTCCTGGCCGAGCTGGGCGGCGGGCGCGTGGCAGCCGGCGTGGTGGACGCCTATCCGGTGCCGCCGGCGCGCGAGCGCATCCGGCTGCGCGCCAGCCGGGCCTCGTCGCTGGCCGGCGTGTCGATCCGCCGGGACGCGGCCGCGGCGGTCCTGCGCCGCCTCGGCCTCGAGGTGGAGCTCGACAGCGGCAGCGACGACAAGCTGAGCGTCGTTGCGCCGACCTTCCGGCCCGATCTTGCACGCGAGGTCGATCTCATCGAGGAGGTCCTGCGCCTCGAGGGCTACGACCAGCTTCCGGCCACCTTGCCGCCCCTGGCGGCCGGGCCCGGCCGGCCGCGGCGACCGGCGGACTCCCGCCGTGCGGCGGGCGCTGACGTCTCTGGGCTGGAACGAGGCCATCACCTACGGCTTCACCTCGCCGGCCCGCATCGCCGCGCTGCGCCTGCCTACCGGCGACGCGCGCCTGCGCACGGTCGAGCTGCGCAACCCGATGACCGTCGATCAGTCGGTGATGCGCACATCGCTCCTGCCCAACCTGCTCGGCGCCGTCGCGCGCAACCTCAAGCACGACGTCAACGACGTGTGGCTATTCGAAGTGGGCAGCGTGTTTTTTCCGCGCGCCGAAGGTGGTCGCGGCGGCGCGTCCGCCGAGGACGAGCTGCCCGACGAGCCGGCCCGCGTCGCCGGTATCGTGTGCGGGCGGCGGCCCGGGTGGCTGGGCGACGGCCCCGCGGCCGACTTCTACGACGCCAAGGGCGCCGTCGAGCGCATCATCGCCGAGCTGGTGCCTCCGGGCGCCCAGGGCGCCGCCATCCGGTTCGAGCCGGCACGAGACATCAGCTACCTGCACCCCGGCGTGGCCGCGCGCGTGCTCGCCACCGACGGCACCGTGCTGGGCGAGGTGGGCGAGGTGCACCCCGAGGTCAGAGCGGCGTTCGATATCGCGCCGGCCTGCTTCGTCTTCGATCTCGACCTCGAGCGCCTGCCGCAGCCGGAGCCGCGTCAGATGCGCGCCGTGCCGCGCTTCCCGGCCATCACCCGCGATATCTCCCTGTTCGTGGCGGCCGAGATCCCGGCCGCCCGGGTCGGAGATCTCATCGCCGAGCGGGCCGATCCCCTGATCGAGCAGGTCAGGGTGCTGGAGGAGTACCGGGATCCGGAGCGGGTTCCGCCCGGTCAGAAGGGCCTCCTCTGGTCCATAACCTACCGATCTTCCGAGGCAACCTTGACCGACAAGGAGGTCGACGACCGGCACGAGGTGCTGGTATCCCACCTGGTCGAAAAACTTGCCGCCACCCGGCGGTAGGCCTTGAATGAAGACAGGCAGTTGCCCCTCCGCGAGCCAAAGTGTGGCAATCTCGCGGTTGTAGAGAACCTTCAACTCACTGCGGGGAGTCACGGAGGATGGCGAAGATGACCAAGGCCGACATCATCGAGGCCGTGTACGAGAAAGTCGGCGGGTTCTCGAAGAAGGAAGCCGCCGAGATCGTCGAGACTGTCTTCAACTGCATCAAGGAGACCCTCGAGAGCGGTGAGAAGATCAAGATCTCGGGTTTCGGTAACTTCGTCGTCCGCGAGAAGAAGGCGCGCATCGGGCGCAATCCGCAGACCGGGGAAGAGATTACGATTTCTGCACGGCGCGTCCTGACCTTCAAGCCGAGTCAGGTCCTCAAGAACGCGCTCAACGGCCAGCCAATCCCGTAGCTCCGCGATCTTGAACACGCCGAGGCCCACCGACGGCGAGAGTGGTCATGCGCGATCCTTCCACGAGTGATCCCCGGATCCCGGAGAAGGAGTACTTCCGCATCGGCGAGGTGGCGGAGATCGCGCAGGTCGAGCCCTACGTGCTGCGCTTCTGGGAGACGGAGTTCGGCAAGCTGCGGCCCGCCAAGACCCGATCGAGCCAGCGCGTCTACTCGCGGCGCGACGTGAGCTTGGTTCTGCGGATCCGCGATCTTCTCTACGAAGAGGGCTACACGATCAGCGGCGCGCGCCGCCGGCTTCGCCTGAGCGATCGCACGTCCGGAGCCGAGGTGCCCGCACGCACCCGTGCGGTGCTCGAGCGGGTACGAAAGGAAGCGGAAGAGCTCTTGCGGCTCGTGCAGGAGTGAGGTACCAACGCCGCTCGGTCCCGGGGCGTAGCGCAGCCTGGTAGCGCACTTGACTGGGGGTCAAGGGGTCGCTGGTTCAAATCCAGTCGCCCCGACCGACTTTGCTCGACCCGCCAGAGCGCCAGAACCGCCAAACTCGAAGGATCGGGTCTGGCGCTCGTGGCGCTCTGGCGGCTTGCTTCATGCGTCCTCTCATCCTCCTCTCCAACGACGACGGCATCGAGTCCACGTACCTGGTGGCGCTGGCCGACGGAGTTCGAGCGGGCGACCGACGCGGAAGTGATGGTGATCGCGCCGGAGCGCCAGCGCTCCGCCATGTCGCACACCATCACGCTGCACAAGCCGCTGCGTGTGCGCACCCACGCGCCCAACCGCTTCGCTGCCAGCGGCAGCCCGGTGGACTGCGTCTACCTCGGCATCATGCGCATGTGCCCGCGCCCGCCCGCGCTGGTCGTGTCCGGCATCAACGACGGCTTCAACCTGGGCACCGACGTCTTCTACTCCGGCACTGTCGGGGCCGCGATCGAGGGCGGCCTGCGCGGGGCCCAGGCCATGGCGGTCTCGCTGCAGCACGGCGCGCCCGAGTGCCTGGACCGCGCCGTGTCGCTGGCGGTCGGCCTCGGCAAGGCCCTGCTCGAGCGCCCGCTGGCGCCCGGCACCGTGCTCAACATAAACGTCCCGACCGGCGCCGATCACCGCTACCGCATGACCCGCCTGGGCAAGCGCCTCTACACCGACGACGTGCAGGAGCGCAACGACCCGCGCGGCCGCGCCTACTACTGGATCGGCGGCGGCGAGGCCGGCATGGAGGAGATGGCCGGCTCCGACTGCGAGGCGGTGGCTGCCGGCATCTCGTCGGTCACGCCGCTGCACCTGGACCTCACCGCCGAGTCGCTGCTCGGCGAGGGCGCGCCGGACTGGCCGCCGGAGCTGCTGGGCGGCTTCGAGCGCGAGCCATGAGCGGCTTCGACAGGCGGCGGCAGGACATGGTGACCCGCCAGCTGCGCGCGCGCGGCATCAACGACCCGCGCGTGCTGGCGGCGATGGCGGCGGTGCCGCGCGAGCACTTCGTCGGCCGCGACCACGCGCACGAGGCCTACGCGGATCAGCCGCTGCCGATCGGCGCCGGGCAGACCATCTCGCAGCCGTACGTGGTGGCGCGCATGGCCGAGCTGGCCGAGATCCGCCCGAGCGAGCGCGTGCTCGACGTCGGCTCAGGTTCCGGCTATCAGGCGGCGGTGCTGGCCCAGCTGGCCGATGAGGTGTTCGGCGTGGAGATCCGGCGCGAGCTGGCCGACATCGCCACCCAGCGGCTGGCCGAGATCGGGCTCGAGCGCGTGGCGGTGCGGGTCGGCGACGGCGGCTACGGCTGGGCCGAGCACGCGCCCTACGACGCCATCGTCGTCGCGGCGGCGGCCGAGGAGGTGCCGGTGCCGCTGCTGGCGCAGCTGGGCGACGGCGGCCGCATGGTCATCCCGCTGGGCGATCCGCTGCAGCAGGAGCTGGTGCGCATCGTGCGGCGCGGAGACGACTTCGCCCGGGGCAGCTTCGGCCCCGTGCGGTTCGTGTCGTTCATGGGCGACTACGGCGAGCGCTTGGCTCCTGACAGCAACTGAGCGAACATGGCGCCGTGAGCCAGCTCCTGACTCTCGACGAGCTCAAGGCCGCCATCCGCGACGTGCCCGACTTTCCGCGGCCCGGCATCCTGTTCAAGGACATCACGCCGCTGCTCGCCCAGCCGCGCGCGTTTCACACGATCGTCGAGATGCTGGCCGAGCGGGTGCAGGCGCGCGGCGCGCAGGCGATCGTGGCCATCGAGTCGCGCGGCTTTCTGTTCGGCGCCGCGCTCGCGACCAGGCTGTCTCTGCCGCTGCAGCTGGTGCGCAAGCCGGGCAAGCTGCCGTACGAGACGGTGAGCGTGTCGTACGAGCTGGAGTACGGCAGCGACCGGGTCGAGATCCACGTGGACGCGATCGAGGCGGGTAAGCCGTACGCGGTCGTTGACGATCTCATCGCCACCGGCGGCACGGCGGCGGCCGCGTCCGATCTTGTCGAGATGCAGCGCGGCGTGGTGGCCTGCTGCGCCTTCGTCATCGAGCTCGGCTTTCTCAACGGGCGGGAGCGCCTGGGCCAGCGACCGGTCGAGACGCTGCTCACGTTCTGACGTATCCTGCCGGCTCATGCGCGCGACAGGTCAGCTGTTCGTGGTGGCCGCGGTGCTCTGTGTCGTGGTTCAGGCCTGCTCGGGCGGCGGCGCCGAGAGCGGCGAGCCCTCGTCCCAGGCGTCCACGGCGGGGCAGGGGGGCGGCGCGGCGCCGCGGCCGTCGCCCGAGGCCAAGCTGCGCGCGGCCCAGGAGACCGCGGTGCAGGCCATGTGCGAGCGCCTGGCCGACTGCGCGGTCGAGGAGGCGCGGGCGACGATGACCCCCGAGGAGGTCGCGAAGCTCGAGCTCGACAAGACCGTGCCGCAGCTGCGCGCCGAGTGCGAGGAAGAGGGCATGCACAGCTCGCTCTCGCCGCGCCAGGTCACGATCATCCAGCGCTGCGTCAACGGCTCGCCCACCTGCGACGAGCTGAACGCATGCCTGGACCAGGCCAAGAAGCATGATTGAGCCGCGAAGACGCGAAAACCGCGAAGGGGGAGACCAGGCTCAGGGTCCTGGCGCTCCTTTCTTCGCGTCCTTCGCGCCTTCGCGGTTCGACTTGATCCGCGCGGAGGCTACTTCTTCTCGATGACGCCGCAGGCCAGGCGCCCGCCCGCGTCGCCGGTCGGCTGAGTCTTCAGGTCGTCCTTCTTCTCGTGCACGATGACCCCCTTGCCGATGGCCGAGTTGGGGCCGTCGGCGAGCGTCACGAAGTCGATCGTCACCGTCGTCTTGACGTTGCCGTCCTTGTCGGCGGTGATGTTGCCGAAGTCGCCGGCGTGGTGCTCCGGTGCATCCGGCGCGCCGTGCTGCTTCTTTTCCGGGTTGAAGTGACCGCCCGCGCTGGCCGCATCCGGCGCGCTGCAGTCCCCCTTCTCGTGGATGTGGAAGCCGTGGTCGCCGGGCTTGAGCCCCTTCAGATCGAGCGCGACCTCGACCTTGCCGTCCTTCTCGGTGAACGTGACCGTGCCCGACACCTTGCTCTTCGCGGTCGGCTTCATCTCCGCCACCGCGGTCCCTCCGCCACCGGCGGCCGGCTCTCCCGCCGCAGGCTCGCCCGCCGCGGCCGGCTCACCAGCCGCGGCCGGCTCACCGGCAGGCGGAGTCTCGCCCGGGGGCGTCTCGCCCGGCGGCGGCGTCTCGGCGCCCGGCGGCGTCTCCGTGGCCGGTGCCTCGGCCGGCGCCCCCTCCGGCGCCTTCTTCTCCTTCTTGCATGCCGGACTCCCGACGGCCAGCAAAGCCACCAGCAGCCCAAGTGCGTTCCAGCCTGTCCGCTCGTATCGTCATGCCGGGCAGTTTGCTCAGCACCAACCCCACAATCAAGCGTTCCTGCGCTCCCATCGGCGCCTCGCGGACTCCCTTGCGACCTCGCCCGCTTGCCCCTATCCTTCGGCCCCGACTCCGCGCCCGGGCGCGCGCCGGTCCCATAGCTCAGGTGGATAGAGCGACGGTTTCCTAAACCGTAGGTCGCAGGTTCGAGTCCTGCTGGGATCACTCCATGACGGCCGAGGCGGGTCAGTGGCCGTGGTTGTCGTCGTGCTTGGGCTTGTCGTGGCCGTCGTGCTTGTCGCCCTCGGGGGCCGGGGTGACCTGGACCTCGGTGGTCTCCTCGCCCTGCTGCTCGACGGTCGGCGAGATGGTCGTGTTGTTGTCCTTGGCCTTCACCTGGGTCTCGGCGGCGCAACCGACGAACATCGCGGCGGCCATCAGCAGAGAAGATAGAGCGGTCAACTTGCGCATTCTGGTACCTCCTGGACGCGACAGGAGTGCACGGCCGGTGCCACGCAGCGAGCGGATCGCGGTTTCGGTGGAATGCGCCTGACCGGCCGCCGCATGGGACTCAGCTGCACAGGGCGAGGCGACACACCGTGGGGCCGCGGAGTGTACGTTCCGTGCTCTGCGCGGCCTCAAACGACACTGCTGCGTCTGGACCAGCGGAGCGGACGGCCACCGGGCCGTCACGGCAGGAGCGGCTGCAATTTACGGAGCTCGTCCGAGCTGGCCGGATCGTCGGGGAATCGCCCGGTCTTGTCGGGCCAGATGAGCTGGAGGACGGGGAACTCGCCGGATGAACGCCTCCTGCTCGTCGGTGACGATCCACTTCTCTCCCTGAGCCGCCCGTTCCGCGCTCGAGGCCGCGTGAACACTCCGAGATTCCGCTCCTCGCGGAACGCGAACTCCGCTGCGCCGGCGTGGTCGTCGTGTTTCAAGATCGTCTCGACATCCATACTAGACGAGGCGGACCATGGACGAGCCGAAGACGCTGAGCAGGGCGGCGCAGAGCGTGCAGGATGTGCTGCGGGCGAAGGGGCTGGAGACGCGGGTGGTGGAGCTGTCGTCGAGCACGCGGACGGCGGAGGATGCGGCGCGGTCGATCGGGTGTGGGGTGGGGCAGATCGTGAAGTCGCTGGTGTTCCGGACCAGGGAGACGGGGAGGGCGATCCTGGTGCTGGCCAGCGGGGTCAACCGGGTCAACGAGAAGGCGGTCGCCGGCCACGTGGGGGAGAAGATCGGGAAGGCGGATGCGGAGTTCGCGCGCGAGGCGACCGGGTTTGCCATCGGGGGGATTCCGCCGGTCGGGCACGTGCGGGCCATCGAGACCTTCATCGATGAGGATCTGCTGGCGTACGACGAGGTGTGGGCGGCAGCCGGCACGCCGAACGCCGTGTTCTGCCTGAAGTCCTCGGAGCTCCAGGGGCTCACGGGCGGGACTGTCATCTCGATCCTTTAGGCCACGTCCCGCCGCTGGCGCCGCGATATCCCACAGATCGCGCGACTCGGACGCGCGTTGCACGCGGGATGCGAAGCGCCTGGCTGGCCGCCCTTGTCGTTGCCTCCGTGAGCTGCACCGAGCAGCCGAAGACCGAGATCTCCTCCCGGACCGAAGGCCGACACGGGCCAGCCGCTGGCCGCGCGGGCAACGCCGGTGGCGGCGCGGTCGTTCCGCTTCCGGGGGACGCCGCGGCCGCAGATCGCGGAGGCCGAGGCGCCGATGAGTCTGACGGCGAGCGATGGCACCGGGCTTGCGCTCGTGTCGCTGCGGGCCGAGGCGGTGGCGGAGGCGCCGCTGGCGTTCACCGAGCTGCGCATGGTGTTCGAGAACCCGGAGGAGCGGGTACTCGAGGGGCAGTTCCGCGTGACGCTGCCGGTCGGTGCCACGGTGAGCCGCTTCGCGATGAAGATCGACGAGCGCTGGCAGGAGGGGGAGGTGGTCGAGCTGCAGGCGGCCCGGCGCGCCTACGAGGACTTCCTGCACCGCAAGCAGGACCCGGCCCTGCTCGAGCAGGCGCCCGGCAACGAGTTCAGCGCGCGGGTCTTCCCCATCCCGGCGCGCGGCCGCAAGGAGATCATCCTTTCCTACTCGCAGGAGCTGGCGTCGGCCGAGGAGCCGCTGCGCATCCCGCTGCGCGGCCTGCCCAGGCTCGGCGAGCTGAGCCTGCATGTGTTCGCCGGCGGCGCGCTGGTGGCCGAGAAGGAGCAGCGCGAGGTCGTCCCGGTCGAGGACTTCATGGTGCCGGCGGCCCGCCTCGGCCGCGGTGCGGCGCTGCGCAGCGGGACGCTGGCGGCGGTGCGGGTGGCCCCGCCGGTCGAGGCCGCGCCGGACGAGATCGATTCGCTGCTGGTGCTCGTCGATACGAGCGCGTCGCGCGCGCTCGGGTTCGAGGACCAGGCGCGCACTGTCGAGGCGCTGGTGCGCGGCCTCAATGACGGTGCCGGCGACCGCCCGGTCCTGGTGGCCGCGTTCGATCAGGACGTGGAGATCATCCACCGCGGCGGCGCGCGCGGCTACGGCGCGGACGAGACAGCGCGCCTAATGGCCCGCAAGCCGCTCGGCGCGTCGAACCTGGGCGCCGCGCTGGCGTGGGCCGCGAAGGAGAAGAACGACGGCGCGCCCTACCGCCGCGTGGTGCTGGTCAGCGACGGCGTGGCGACCGCCGGCGACCTCGACGCGGAGCCGCTGCGCGCCGCTGCCAGGGCGCTGAAGACGGCCGGCGTGGAGCGGCTCGACGCGGTCGTCGTGGGCGGCATCCGCGACGAGGACCGCCTGGCCGCGCTCGTCACCGCCGGCCTGGCGCGCGACGGCGCCGTCATCGACGGCGGCGCGGGCGTCGAGGAGATCGCGCGCAAGCTGACCAGCCGGTCGCGCTCGGGCATCGCGGTCGCGGTCGAGGGCGCCACGTGGTGGTGGCCGCGCAAGCTCGACGCGGTCCAGGCCGGCGACGAGACCGTCATCTACGCTCGCGTGGCGTCGGACCGGCCGCTGCGGGTGAAGCTCGACGGCAAGCCGGTCGCGCTGGCCGACGCCAGCTGTGGCGCGGACCGACAGCCCGCTGCTCGAGCGCGCGGTGGCGCGGGCCGAGATCGCCTCGCTTGTCGCCGAGCGCGACGCCATCGCGCCGGCCGACCGCAAGCGGCGCCAGGAGCTGGAGCGACGCATCGTCGCCATCTCGACCGCCGAGCGGGTGCTGTCTCCGTTCACCGCGCTGCTGGTGCTGGAGACCGCCGAGGACTACGCCCGCTTCGGCATCGACCGCAAGGCGCTGGCCGACATCCTGACCGTCCGCGACGGCAACCTGGCCACGCTGCAGCCGCAGCGAGAAGACGCTCGTCATCGCCGCATCGCCCCAGATTCCGCCCGCGCAACAAGACCGGCAAGAAGCAGAAGGGCGAGGACAAGCTCGACGAGGGCAAGCTCGGCAAGGAGCTCGGCGATCAGTCGGCGGCAGGACGAGAGCGGACCTGTCGCCGGCCAAGGTTGACCTGCCCGCAGCAGGATCCGGGCGCCGCACCGCAGGAAGAGGAGAAGCGGGTCGAGGCGGAGCCCAGGACCGCAGCCGCGCCCGGGCCCGCGACCGGCGGAGAGGCCAGCCGGCAGGCCGATCTGGACGGCCGCGCCGACGACGCGCGTCCTGCTGCCACCTCGAGGCCCACCTCGACGCCGGTGCCGGCTCCGGAGCCCCCGCCGCCCGCCGACGCCGTCCCGGACCGCCGGCACGCCGAGCAGGCCAGCGCCCAGGGCGCGGCCAACCTCGAGGCGCGCGTCGGTCAGGCGCAGGAGATCCCGCAGCCCCGCATCGACCCGTACACCGGCAAGTTCCGCGACGTGATGCGGCTGGTGCGCCGCAAGAAGATCGACGAGGCGGTCGCGGCGGCCACGGCGTGGCGGGCCGAGTCGCCCGGCGACGTGATGGCGCTGATCGCGCTCGGCGAGGCGCTCGAGGCAAAGCGCGACGCGGCGCGGGCGGCGCGCGCCTACGGCTCGATCATCGACCTGTTCCCGCAGCGCGCCGACCTGCGCCGCTTCGCCGGCCAGCGGCTCGATCGCCTGGCCAGCGACGCCGCGCTGGCCCTGGCCGCCGACACCTACGCCCGCGCCGCCGAGCAGCGCGCCGATCACCCGGCCAGCCACCGCCTGCTCGCCTTCGCGCTGGTGCGGCAGGGCAAGTACGAGGAGGCGTTCGCCGCCCTCGAGCACGGTCTGGCGCGCGAGTACCCGGAGGGCCGCTTCCGCGGCGTGACCCAGATCCTGCGCGAGGACCTCGGCCTGGTCGCGGCGGCCTGGATCCGCGCCGACCGGCCGCGCCGCGGCGAGATCATGAGGCGCCTGCGCAAGGCCGGCGGCGTCGGCCGAGAACGAGCCGTCGATCCGCTTCGTCCTGTACTGGGAGACCGACGCCAACGACGTCGACTTCCACATCCACGACGGCAAGGGCAACCACGCCTTCTACAGCCAGCCGGAGCTGGCCAGCGGCGGCAGGCTGTACGCCGACGTCACCACCGGCTACGGCCCGGAGTGCTTCACCATCCGCGGCGCCCGCAAGGAGCGCGCCTATCCCTACAAGCTCGAGGCCCACTACTACGCGCGCGGCCCGATGGGCTACGGCATGGGCAAGCTCGAGATCGTCGAGCACGACGGCCACGGCGGCCTGCGCTTCGAGCAGCGCCCGTTCCAGATCATGCAGGACAACGCCTTCGTGGACCTCGGCACCGTGCGCCGGTAGCCGCCGTCGCGCCGCGCAGGTCCGCTATCCTCTGGCGTGCGCCCGACCGTCGCGTCGGGCTCGAGCGCCCGGAGGGACATCATGGATCTGCAGCTGCGAGACAAGGTCGCCGTCATCACCGGGGGGAGCCTGGGCATCGGGCTCGCCGTCGCCGAGGCGCTGGCGCGCGAGGGAGCGCGCGTGGCCATGTGCGCGCGCGACGAGGCGCGCGTGGTCGGCGAGGCCGAGCGCATCGCCGGCCAGCTCGGCGTCGAGACCCTGGGCGTGCGGGCCGACGTCAGCCGTCCCGAGGACCTCGAGCACCTGATCGCGAAGGTGGAGAAGAGGTTCGGCGGCGTGGACATCCTCATCAACAACGCCGGCACCGGGGGCGACGAGACAATCCTCGACGCGCCGGACGAGAAGTGGCAGCGCTTCTTCGATCTGCACGTCATGGCCGCCGTCCGGCTGGCGCGCCTCGTACAACCGAGCATGGTGCGGCGCGGCGGCGGCGTGATCGTGCACAACGCCTCCATCTGCGCGACGCAGCCGCTGGGCTACGAGCCGATCTACAACGTCACCAAGGCGGCGCTGGCCATGTTCTCCAAGTGCCTGGCCAACGAGTTCATCCAGTACAACATCCGCGTGAACACGGTGAACGCCGGCCTGGTGCTCACCCCGGACTGGGTGAAGACCGCCAAGATCCTCACCGCCAACACCGGCGGCGACTGGCAGGGTCATCTCGATCAGATCGCCCGCGACGCCACCCCGATCAAGCGCTTCGCCACGCCGGAGGAGCTGGCGCTGTTCTTCGCCTTCCTCTGCTCGCCCTGCGCCAGCTACTGCGTCGGCTCGTCCTACTACGTCGACGGAGGGTGGCTGAAGGTGGTCAACTGATGCTCGGCGAAGAGTGGCTACCGCCTCGAGTTCTCCGACCAGTTCGACGGCGCGGAGCTCGATCTCGGCAAGTGGCTGCCCGCCTATCTGCCGCAGTGGAGCTCGCGCAAGCGGGCGGCGGCGCGCTACCGCATGGACGGCGGCCACCTGTTCTTGCAGATCACCGACGACCAGGAGCCGTGGTGTCCGGCGTACGACGGCGAGATCCGGGTCTCGTCGCTGCAGACCGGCGTGCACGCGGGGCCGGTCGGCAGCCGCGTCGGCCAGCACCGCTTCCATCCGGACCTCACGGTCATGGAGGCGCAGACCAGCACGCGGCTGTACACGCCGCAGTACGGCTACTTCGAGCTGCGGGCCCGGGCGGTCGCCGACCGCGACTGCATGGTGGCGCTCTGGATGATCGGCTTCGAGGACGCGCCCGAGCGCTGCGGCGAGATCCTCATCTGCGAGATCTTCGGCAAGGACGTCGAGCCAGGATCGGCCCGCGTCGGCATGGGCGTGCGCCGGTTCGCGGATCCCGACCTGGTCGACGACGTCACCAAGGAGCCGCTCGACATCGACGCCACCGACTTCCACGTCTACGCGGCCGAGTGGACGCCGAGCCACGTCGACTTCATTGTCGACGGCCGCACGGTCAAGCGCGTCGGCCAGTCGCCCGCCTACCCGATGCAGCTGATGCTCAACATCTACCAGTTCGCCGGCCCCGAGCGGGACGCGCGGCCGCCCGGCTCCTACCCGGTCGAGCTCGCCGTGGACTACTTCCGTGCCTACCAGCCGCTCGCCGGCTACCCGGCGCCCTAGGTGCGCTGATCGGCCCGCTTCGTGATCTGCATGCCCACCAGGTAGATCAGGAACGCGACGGCGAAGCCCACGAACCAGGAGTAGGGATAGATCTTGTCCCAGATGTCCGGCTGGGCCGGCCGGGCCAGGATGTGGGTGGCGTGCAGGAAGCCGACCAGGTTGGGCGCCACGCCGACGACCAGGGCGATGACGGCGACCGGGTTGAAGCGGCCGTAGCGCCCCTTTTCGAGGTACAGGTCGCCCACGTCGAGCTTCATCCCGCGGATCGCGTAGTAGTCCGCGATCATGATGCCGGCGATCGGGCCCAGCAGCGCCGAGTAGCCGATCAGCCACTCGAAGATGTACGTGTCGGCGCTGGCCAGCAGCTTCCACGGCATCATGACGATGCCGACGATGCCGGCGATGAGCCCGCCGGTCTTGAACGAGATGTATCGCGGCGCCAGGTTGGCGAAGTCGTTGGCCGGTGACACGACGTTGGCCGCGATGTTGACCGAGACGGTCGCGATCAGGACGCCCGACGACGGCCAGCAGCGCGACGAGGATGCGGACGGCGGACGAGGCGATGAGCGGCGCGTCGAGCCCCGGCGGCGGGGTCGACGACGTGAGCTGGGACAGGATGAAGACCGGGTCGAACAGCTGCTCGATCGGGACGCCGGTCAGGATCGCCTTCGACGCGCTGGTGATGATCACGCCCATGGCCGAGAACAGGATCATCGTCGTCGGAAGGCCGATCGTCTGGCCGAGCATCTGCTCGCGCTGGCCGCGGCCGTAGCGCGTGAAGTCGGGGATGTTGAGCGACAGCGTCGACCAGAAGCCGATCATGCCGGTCAGCGACGGGATGAAGACCGGCCAGAAGTCGGCCAGACCGTGGAACTTCGACGGCTCGTCCACCACCGGGCCGAACCCGCCGGCGCGCGCGACAGCCCACACCAGCAGCACCAGCGCCATCACCAGCACGATCGGCGCAGCCCAGTTCTCGAACACCCTCACCGCGTTCATGCCGCGGTAGATGATGAAGATGTTCATCGCCCAGAAGACCGCGAAGGTGAGGGCGCTGGGCAGGCCGAGGCCGAGGATCGAGAAGTCGCCGCCCAGCGTGGCGTACCCGGGCGCGACCGCGACGATGAAGGTCTTGACCGCCTCGCCGCCGATGAAGGTCTGGATGCCGAACCAGCCGCACGCGACGATCGCGCGCAGGATGGCCGGGATGTTGGCGCCGCTGGTGCCGAACGACGCCCGGGCCAGCACCGGGAACGGGATGCCGTACTTGGTGCCCGGGTGGGCGTTCATGCAGGATCGGCACCAGGACGATGAGGTTGCCCAGGCCGATGGTGAACAGCGCCTGCCACCAGTTCATCCCGGCGGCCAGCAGTCCGCCGGCCAGCATGTACGTCGGGATGCAGTGCGCCATCGAGATCCACAGCGCCGCGAAGTTGTAGGTGCTCCAGTTGCGGCGGGACGGCGGGACCGGGGCCAGATCGGGGCTGAAGAGCGGGCTCTCGGCCACCTCTGGCGGCAGTGACTCGAGTGCCTCTGCAGCGAGGGAGGGATCCTGCATGGCGCGACTATACGCCAGTCCGACTGCGAAATAGCGCCTCGCGAATGCGGGCGGGGAGGGGCCTAACCGTCCGCCAGGCCGGGTTTCAGCGGTTCTGCCCCGCTCTCGGCCGCGCCCTCGCTCTCGGTCGCGTTCCGGTCGACGAGGATGGAGAGCATCATGTCGCTGAGCACGTTGGCCACCGAGCGGCCGCGCGCGATGATCCAGTTGACGGTGAGCAGGAGCGGCAGCACCTCGATCGGCAGCCCCACCGTGTTGAGGACCAGGGCCAGCGACACGAAGCCGGCCTCCGGCACGCCGGCGACGCCCATGGCGGCCACCATGCACGCGGCGGCAGCGACCAGCTGCTGGCCGAGCGACAGATCGATCCCGCTTGCCTGGGCGACGAACAGCACCGCCATGCCCTCGTAGAGGATGATGCCGTCGTTGTTGAAGTTGGTCCCGACGCAGGCCCCGAGCGCCGACGACGAGCGCGAGACCTTGAGTCGATCGAGCGCCCGCAGCGTGACCGGCAAGGTGGCCAGGCTGCTGTTGACGCCCGCGGCGGTGACCACCGGCTCGCGCGCCTCGCGCCAGAACCGGCGCAAGGACAGGCGCGTGAACAGGAGCAGCCATGCCTGGTAGGTGACGGCGATGTGCACGGTCAGCCCGGCGAGGCCGACGAGGACATAGACCGCCAGTCCCTTGAGCGGCGCCCAGCCGTGCTCGCCGACCGATTTCGCCACCACGCCGAAGACGGCGAACGGGATGAGGTTGATGACCCACCCCAGCACGATCTCCATCACGCGCAGGAGCGTCTCGACCGCTTCCTCGACCGGCCGGAACGAGCGGACGCCCGCGCCCATCTGCTCGCCGCGCGCACGCCGCAGACCGAAGCCGACCAGGACGGCGATGAGGATGATGCTGAGGACCAGGTTCTCGGCGAACGGCGTCACCAGGCTGACCGGGACGAACGTGCCCAGCGTGGCGAGCAGGTCGATCTGCTTGTCGGCGTAGGCCGCGGCCGCGGCCGGATCGACCCGGGCGACGTGAGCGAGCGAGCGCCCGGGCTCGAACAGGTTCGAGATGAGCAGCCCGATGGTCAGCGCGATCGACGCGTTCAGCGTGGCCCAGAAGAACAGCCGCGCCGCCGAGCGCCCGCGGATCTCGGTCTTGATGATCGCGTTGACGATGGCGAGAAACAGCAGCGGCGTGGCGGCCGCCTTGATGAGCTGGATGACGAGCTTGCCGATCTCACCCAGCCCGGACGCCTGCTTTCCGAGCAACGGCCCGACCACCAGCCCGACCGCGATGGCGGCGATGATCTGTAGATAGAGGGGAAAGCGGACCCTGCGCGCGCCGCGGGCTGGCTCGACCATCCGCACAGACTAGTTGCCTCCCGCGCGGCAGTACAGCCTCACGTGAGCCCCTGCGGGGTGGCCGCGGAGGCAAGACCACGCGCCCGGGTCGCTCGAACGCTCGCATTCATGGCTCCAGGAATGGTGAAACAGCGGACTGGCACTCTCTCGAGCTCGCCGGTGATCCGATCGACGGTGATAGAGTGTCTGCGGCTGCGCGCGCGCAGTCGATGTCGGCGCGTATGGGGAATCGGCACGCGGTAGACCTCCTCGATGAGGCCTCGGAGGCGCTGTTCGCGATCTCGCCGGACGGAGTCGTCCGGCTGTGGAACCGCGCCGCCGCGCAGATGTTCGATCTGGCGGCAGACGAGGCGGTAGGGCGCCCCATCGACCAGGCCCTGCCGTTGCCTCACGACGATGTCGGGGCGCGACAGCTCATCGCCGAGGCGGTCGCGCGCGGAGGCGTGACGCAGGCTGAAATTCTGGCCGCCGATGGATCCTCGTCGAGCTGCGGGTGTCGATCGTGCGAGACGACCGCGGCGACATCGACATGATCGCGGGCCGTGCCCGCCGCCCGGCGATCGCCGACAGCGACCGGATACGCACCGAGACGTCGCTCAAGCTCGCCAATCAGGAGCTGGAGGCCTTCAGCTTCTCGATCGACAACGATCTGCGAGCTCCGCTGCGCGCCGTGAGCGGCACCGCGGCGATCCTCACCGAGAAGTGCGCCCGGCTGCTCGACACCGACGCCCTGGACTGTCTCGAGGAGATCCGGACCAGCGCGGTGGCCATGGGCGCACTCATCGAGGGCCTCCTGATCCTGTCGAACATCACCCGCAGCGAGCTCAAGCCGGACCTGGTCGACCTCGGCGCCCTGGCCCGCGAGGTAGGCGCCGAGCTCCGACGCGCCGAGCCGGGCCGCTCGGTCCAGCTCGTCGTACAAGATGGGCTCAAGGCCTGCTGCGACCCGCTGCTGGCCCGCACCTTGATGGCCAATCTGCTCGCCAACGCATGGAGGTTCACCTCCAAGTGCGTCGCCCCGCGCATCGACGTCGGGTCCGCCGACAACCGCCGCGTCCGCGCCTTCTTCGTGCGCGACAACGGGGCCGGCCTCGACATGACCGCCGCGGGCAAGCTGTTCCCGCCGGCCCAGCGCCTGCCCACGGCCGCGCATCTCGCCGGCACCGGCATCGGGCTGGCGACGGCGCAGCGCATCGTCCACCGGCACGGAGGCCACATCTGGGCCGAGGGACGGATCGACGCGGGCGCGGTCGTCTACTTCACACTCCCGCCGGCGTCATCCGCGACAGCGCCGCCATGAGCGCGTGTGACACGGCACCGGGCGGGGGTAGAATCCGCCCATGCGCGTACTTCCTGTCATTCTTCTGCTCGGCTGCGCGAGCGGCTGCAAGAGCGAACCGTCCGCGTCTGCACCGGCCAAGCCGCCCGACGTCGGGGCCAAGGCGCCGGACTTCTCGCTGACCGGCTCCGACGGCAAGACCCACAAGCTGTCGGAGCTGCGCGGGCGCAACGTCGTGCTGGCCTGGTTCCCCAAGGCGTTCACCGGCGGCTGCACGAAGGAGTGCAAGTCGCTGAGCGAGGGCAGCAAGGCGATCCGGGCGTACGACGTGGCCTACTTCGCGGTCAGCACCGACACGCCCGAGGACAACAAGAAGTTCGCCGAGTCGCTGGGCGCGGACTACCCGATCCTGGCCGACCCGACCGGCGAGGCGGCGAGCGCGTTCGGCGTCCTCGGCAAGGACGGCAAGCACGCCAACCGGTGGACGTTCTACATCGGCCCGGACGGGACGGTGAAGGACATCGACCGCGAGGTGAAGCCCGACAGCGCGGCGCCCGACCTCGTCAAGCACCTCGAGGCGCTCGGCGTCCCGAAGAGCCCGACCTGAGTCCGGATCCGATCGGCGAGTCGAGCTGACACCCGTTGCAGGAGGCGGGCGCCCGGTGCAAGAAAGCCGGCATGCCGAACGTCGCCGCTCAACCTCTGCTCGCGCTGGCCTACTACGCCGGCCTGGTGGCGCTGTTCCGCCTGGCCGGCAAGCGCCTGGCCGGCCAGACAACGACCTTCGACCTGGTCGTGCTCATCACCATCGCGGTCGTCCTCCAGGGTGCAGCGCTGCGCGACGGGACGCTGAACGCGATCCTGTTCGTCGCCACCGTCTTCGTGGCTCACCGTGGGCTGGCCAGCTTGTGTGCCCGCTCCCCCGCGCTGCGGCGCGTCGTGCGCGGCGGCCCGCGCCCGCTCGTGGTCGACGGCCGGGTCGTGCCCGATGCGCTGGTCGAGGAGCGCATCACCCATGAGGACCTGCTGGCCGGCCTGCGCAAGCTCGGCTTCGCCGATCCATCCGATGTCCGTCTCGCCGCGCTCGAGGAGACCGGCCACATCAGCGCCATCGGATTCGACGCCGGCAAGAGATAGGTCCTCCCTTCGACCGGCCGCGGCGGCCTCCATTTGCATGCGATACCGGTGGCGGGATTGATCGCGGTCGTTAGACTGCGCGCGATGCAGACCTGGATCGTGACCGCGCGAGACGGATCTGGCCGCGAGACCCCCGTCGGTCTCGTGGTCGCCACCGACGCCAGGACGGCGTTCTATCGGGGCACCATCAAGGCGACCCGGCTGCTCGGCACCGACTCCCGGCGTCAGGTGATCGTCAGCCCGGCCCAGTGAAGGGCCGCGCGGCCCACGCACCTGTTCACATGTGCGCCAGGACCAGCGCGGCCATCTCGTCGATGGGCGCCTCGGCGGTCGACAGGTCGGCCTCGCGCACCGCGCGCGGCATGCCGTAGACGACGCATGACGACTCGGCCTCGGTGAGGACCGCGCCGCCGGCCTCGCGGATGGAGCGCGCTCCGGCGGTGCCGTCGCTGCCCATGCCGGTCAGCACGACCGCGAGAGCGGCCGAGCCGACGGCGCGGGCCACGCTGTCGAACAGCACATCGACCGAGGGGCGGTGCTGGGCGGCCAGCGGCGCCGGATCGAGCCGGGCGATCAGCTGGCGGCCATCGCGCTCGACCTTGAGGTGGATGCCGCCGCGCGCGATCGCCACCATCCCGGGCCGCAGCTCGAGCCCGTCTCGCGCCTCGACCACGTCGAGCGCGGTCTGCTCGCTCAGCCGGCGGGCGAAGGCGGCCGTGTACTCGACCGGCAGGTGGAGCACGACCGCGACCGGGACCGCGAGGTCGCCCGGCAGAGCCGAGAGCAGCGCGGTCAGCGCCTGCGGTCCGCCTGTGGACGCGCCGATGGCCAGCAGTCGCCTGCGCGCGGGCGACACGGCGCGCAGCGGGGCCGCCGGGGCGGGGCGCCGTGCCGCGAGGGCGCCGGGTCGGGCCGCCGCAGCGGCCAGCACCTTGGCGATCAGCTCGTCCGCCATGTCGTAGAGCTGATTGGTGGCCAGCGCGGTCGGCTTGTGGACCAGGTCGACAGCGCCGAGCGCGAGCGCGTCGAGCGCGAGGTCGCTGCTGGCGTCCGACATGCTGACCAGCACTGCTCGCGGTGCGCCGGCGCGGTCGAGCGCGCGCAGCACGCCGAGGCCGTCCAGGTTGGGCATGACCAGGTCGAGCGTGATCACGTCCGGACGCAGGGCGCTCGCCTTCTCGACCGCCTCCAGGCCGTCGCGCGCGATGTCGACCACCTCGATGCGCTCGCTGCGCCGCAGGCACTCGCGCACTACCTTGCGCGCGAACGCGGAGTCGTCCACCACCAGCACGCGGACCTTGCTCATCGGGCGGCGGCTTCCGGCTTGCTGTACAGGAACACGCCGCGCCGCTCCTGGCACTCGAGCGGCGTGGCGAAGCGCATGAGCGACTCGGACACGCCGATGAGCAGCGAGCCGGACGGGCGCAGCGCGCCGGCCAGGGTGCCGGCCACGCGCGCGGCGAGCGCGTCCGAGAAGTAGATCAGCACGTTGCGGCACAGGATGAGATCGAAGGCGCCCAGCGCGGCGATGCCCGCCTCGTCGAGCAGGTTGAGCCGCGACCAGCGGACGGCGTCGACGAGCCTGCGGTCGCACATCACGGTCCGCTCTCGCGCGCGCAGCCAGCGGCCGGCCAGGCCGTTGGGCGCCCTGTCGCGCAGGGCGCGCTGCGAGAACTCGCCGCGCCGGGCCCGATCGATGGCTCGGCGGCTGATGTCGGTTGCGACCAGATCGACCCGATCGAGCCAGCCGCGCTCGGCCAGCAGCATGGCCGCCGTGAGCGGCTCCTCGCCGGTCGCGCACGCGGCCGACCAGATGCGGGCGCGCTGGCCGGCGGCCACGCGTGGGCCGATCACGTCCTCGACCGCGACCGCGAGCGGCTCCAGCTCGCGGAAGAAGTAGGTCTCGTGGACGACCAGCGCCTCGGTCAGCCGCTCCAGCTCGCTCCCGTCGGGGTCGTCGTAGCGCAGGTAGTAGTAGTAATCGAGCAGCGAGTCGAACCCGACCTCCAGCGCGCGCATCTGCACCTTGTCCAGGAACACCTCTTGCTCGGCCGGGCCGTAGTGCAGCCCGACGCGCTCCTCGATCAATCCGCTCAGGATCGCGAACAGCTGGGGTGAAGCGTTCATTGGCCGGTCAGGACCAGTGATGCGATGCGGCGCACCTCCTCATCGGCGTCGTCGGCAGCCGCCCTGGCGAGCGCGTCGTGCGCCTCGGGCGTCGTCACCGCGGGCAGCGCGGCGGCCACCGCCTTGCGCGCAGCCGGGTTGGCCAGGGTCATCGCGCCGACCAGTGCCCGCCAGGCGTCCGGGCGGCGCATGCGCATCAGCGCGGCCACCAGGTGGGGCGCGACCTCGTCGTCGGCGCCGGCCAGTCCGTCGACCAGCGCCTCCACGCGGCCATCGACCCAGACGCTGAGCGCGTCGACAACCCGCTCGCGATCGGGGAACCGCGACAGGATGCGGACCAGCGACCGGGTCGCCTCCGCGCCGGAGCGGCTGGACAGAAAGCCGATCGCGGCGGTGCGCACGCTCTCGTCGCGATCGGCGGCGGCCCGCTCGAGGGCTCCCAGCACCTCGCGTGACTCGTAGTCGGCCACGGCGGAGACCGCGACCAGGCGGGTGGCCGGATCCGGCGAGATCGGTCGACTCGAGCAGGATCGGCTCGGCCTCGGCCCGGCGGGAGATGCCAAGGCCGATGAGCGCCGCCCTGCGCACGTCTGGATCGCCGGCCTGCGACGCGTCGCGCAGCGACTGGAAGGCGAGCTCGCTGCGCAGGTGCGAGAGTGCCTCGATGGCCGCCACGCGCACCTGTCCCGCCTGGTCCTCGAGCAGCCTGGCCAGCGCCGCCGTGGCCTGCTCGACGCCGAGCCGCCCGAGCGACTGGGCCGCGTAGTAGCGCGCCCAGGAGTCGACGTCGCCCAGCCCGCGCAGGAGGACCGAGGCCACGCGCACGTCGCCCCGGCTGTGGCCGAGCGCGCGGAACGCGACCGCCCGCACGCGCTCGTTGCCGTGGCGCGAGGCAGCCAGGAGCTTGTCGAGCGCCAGCGGCGTCTCGATGTAGGGCAGGCCCTGGATGGCCGCGTCGCGCACGCGCGGATCCGGGTCCTCGAGCGCGTCGCTGAAGACGTCCAGCGCCGACGCGTAGCCGAAATAGGAGAGGATGCGGAACGCGGCCCGGCGCACCTCGGGCTGCGGCGAGCGCGCCGCGGCCAGGCCGAGGCCCTCGGTCTCGGCGCTGCCGAGCGACTGGATCGCTCCCACCGCGGCCTGCGAGACGCGCGGGCTGCGATCGGCGAGCAGCTCGAACAGGCGCGGCACCACCGCCGCCTGACCGATGCGGGCCAGCGCGTCGCAGGCGGACGCCCGCACGAACGGGTCGCCATCGTCCAGGCAGGTCATCACCGCCTCGCTCGCACCGCGGCGCGAGATCTGCGGCAGCAACGCCAGACGGCGCTCGCTGTCGCCGAAGCGCAGCGCGGCGATCACCTGTGCGTCGGCCCGCTCGCCCACGCGGCGCAGCCCCTCGGCCGCGGCGCTGGCCACCGGCTCGGGCAGCTCGAGCAGGCGAGTCAGGACCGGGACCGCCTCGTCGGAGCCGACCGCGCCCAGGACGCGCGCCACCGCGATCTGCTCGTCCGCGTCGGCCGCCGCGATGCTCTGATCGAGCCGGCGCACCAGCCCGTCGCGCGCCGCCGCCTCGCTGATGGCGTCGTCAACGGCGGACGAGCGCCCGTAGCGCTCGCGGTGGCGTTCGGCCAGGTCGGCCAGCGAAAGCGCCGCCACCCTGACCAGCGCCTCGGCGCCGCGCTCGGCCAGGCCCACCAGCGGAGCCACCGCCCGCGGATCGCCGGTGCGGCCCAGCGCGCGCGCCGCCTCGGAGGCGAAGTGCGGGTGATCGAGCAGCCGGGACAGCGGCTCGACCACGCGCGGGTCGCCGCTGCGGCCGAGCACGTCGATGGCGGGGAAGGTGCGGAAGAAGTTGCCGCCCTCCACGATCTCCGTCAGCGACTCGACCGCGGCGCGTCCGCCGACGCGGCCGAGCGCCTCGATCGCCGAGACGGCCACGTTGTCGTCGGCGTGGTGGGCCAGGGCCACCAGGACCGGCGTGGCGGAGCTGGCCCGCCGCCGCCCCAGCACCTGGGCGGCGTCGGAGACCACGGCCGGGTTGGCGTCCCCGGTCAGCGCGATCATCGCGTCCTCGACCGGTGCCGTCGAGGCGACCAGCGCGTTAACGGCGGCGGCCAGCCGGCCCTCGTGATCGCGGTGCGTGCGCAGGCTCTCGCACAGCGGCGCGACCGCCGGCTGGCCGGCCGCGGCCAGCGCCGACACCACGGCGCGACGCACGACCCAGCTGGCGTCGGTCAGCATGTCGCACAGCGGCGCGATGCCTGCGACGCCCAGCCCCATGAACCGGTCCACCTGCTCCAGGCGCCGGAGCTCCTCGATCGAGAGCGCGATGATCTCCGGTCGGTTCACGATGTCTCGATGCTGGTGCGTCCGGGCCTGAGCGCCAGCAGATCGGTCAGGGTGTTCATGATGAGGCGCATCGCGTCGGCGTCCTCGGCGCTGGCCGCGCGCACCCGGGCCACGCTGGCCGCGATGCTCTCCACGTCGCCGGCCAGGGCCGCCATGGCGCGGGCCTGCTGCGCCGCGGCCGTCGTGATCTCCCGGGCCCGCGCCCGCATGTCGGCGGTGACGCCGGCGACCTGGCCCGACGCAGCGGCCTGCTCGGCGATCGCCTGCGCCATGGTCCCGAGCGAGCTGGTCTGGCGGCCGGCAGCGGTGGCCAGCTGGCCGATGGTGCTGGCCTGTTCGGCCACGGCGCGCGCGGTCTGGCGGGACACCCGCCGGACCTCGTCTCCCTCGCGGCTCAGCGCCGCCAGCGCCTTGCCCTGCTCCTCGGTCGCGCGGGTGACATCGGCGGCCAGGCGGTTGAGCGTGCGGGCGCTGGCCTCGATGTGGCGAACGGCGCGGGTCTGCTCGGCCACCGCGCGAGCGCTCTCGGTTGCGCGCCGGCGCGCCCCGTCCATGGCCCGCGCGACCTCGGCGGCCCCGGTCGAACTGCTCCGCGAGGCCGGTGATCGTGCGCTGGGTGGCCGACACCACCTCCTGCGCGCTGGCGGCCACGGCGGCGAGCGTCTCGTTCTGCGCCGTGAGCCCGGCGGCGGTCTTCTGCACGACCCGTCGCATCTGCAGCGCGGCCCTGGCCAGCTCGCTCGCTCCGGTCGCCTGCTCGGTCATGGCCCGGGACACCTTCTCCGAGTCGGCCGCCAGCTGGCCGTTGGCGCGCACGACGTCGCGCAGGGCGCGGGCCTGCTCGGCGGTCGCCTCGCGCGTCTCCCGCGCCATCCTGCGCATCTCGGAGCTGCCCTGGGTCAGCATCTCGAGCGCGCGGGTCTGCTCGGCCGCGGCGCGCGTGATCGAGCGCGACTCCTCGCTGGCGCGCGTGGTGGCCTGCACGACCGATTGCACCGCCTGGGCCTGCTCCAGGGTGCCGGTCTCGACCTCGCGCACGGCACCGCTCAGCTGCTCGACCCCCTGCAGGATCGCGCCGAGCGCGCGCTCCGCCTCGCCGGCCTGGCGCGCTCCCTCGTCGGCTACCTTGAGCCCGTCGTCGGAGGCCGCCACCGCCTCGCGCGCGGTGGACTGCAGGCTGCGGACGATCTTGGCCACATCGGCGCTGGCCGCGGCCGCGCGGTCGGCCAGGGCGCGGATCTCCTCGGCGACGACGGCGAAGCCGCGCCCGTGCTCGCCGGCGCGCGCCGCCTCGATGCTGGCGTTGAGCGACAGCAGATTGGTGCGGTCGGCGATGAGGTTGATCGTCTGCACGATGTCGCCGATGTCCTCGGCCCGCTTGCCCATCTCCTTGATGACGGCGGACGAACCGGCCATCGCCTGGCGCGTGCCGACCAGCCCCGCGATCGTGCGCGAGACGGTCGCGCCTCCCTCGCGCGCGATGCCGCCCACCTTGTCGGCGGTGACGCGCGAGCCGGACACCACCGGGCCAATCCGCCGCGTGGTGGCGTCCAGCTGGGTGGTCGCCGCGGTGGCCTGGGTCATGAGCGATCCGATGTGCTCGGCGCTCTGGGCCACGGCCTGGGCAGAGCGGGCCGACTCCTCGATGGCCGATGCGTTGCCCTCGATGACGGTGGCGGTCTTCTCGGCGGTCGCGGCGACCTCCTCGACCGACGCCGCGATCTCGGCGATGCTGGTGCTGGTGGTGGCCGCGGCCGCCTCGAGCTGGCGGGCGCTCTCGGCCACCTGCGCCACCGAGCGGGCCATCTCCTCGGTCGTGCTGGAGGTCTGCTCGATCGCGGCCGACATCTCGGTGCCCTCCGCGACCAGCGACTCGCTGGTCCGGGTGACGTTGCCGATCGCTGTTGCCATCTCGCCGATCCGGTTGCCCACCCCGTTGGCGTCGCTGGTCAGGCGCGCGATGCCCTTGGCCATCTGCTCGATCGTCCCGGCCACCTGCGTGATGGTGGCGGCGTTGTCCTCGCCGCGGGTGCTGACGTCGGCGATGCTGGCACCGGACTCGGTGGCGCTGGCCAGCAGGGCCTCGCTGGCGGCGGCCAGCTCCTCGGCGTTGGCGGCCACCCCGCGCACCGAGCGGGCGGCCTGCTCGATCGCGGTGGCGGCTGCCTCGGTGGACGCGGCGAGCAGGTCGGTGTCCTTGCGGACCGACTCGATCGACGCGGCCATCTCGCTCAGGCCGGAGACGGTCCCGGTGAGGTTCTGCTGCACCTCGCGGGCCGTATCGGCCGCGTTCGCCTGCGACCGGGCCATCGACTGCACGGTGGTGGCGGTCTCCTCGATCGCCTTGGCGACCGACTCGATCCCGACGCGCACCTGTTCGGTCGCGGCGGCGTGCTCGTTGCCGGCGGCGGCCAGACGCGTGGCCGACTCCTCGATCGCGCGGGCCTGGGTGGCGGTGCGGTGCAGCGACTGCGCGGTCTCGCCGGCCCGCGCCAGCGCGGCCTCGACCCCGTTCTGTCCATTTCCGCTACTGGCCATGAATGTGTTCCTCCCCCACCACTCTCTGGAAGTCGATGAGCATGACCAGGCGGTTGCCGGCGCGGGCGAGCGACTGCACGAAGCGATGTCCGTTCGCGGTCAGCACGTCCGGCGGCTCCTCCAGCGCGCTCTCGTCCAGGTGAATCACCTCGCGGGCCGAGTCGACCAGCAGGCCGACCGTGCGCGCGGCGTGCTGCACCACCACGACCCGCGAATCGAGGGTCGGCTCGATGGCGGGCAGGCCGAAACGCTGGCGCAGGTCGATGACCGGGACCACCCGGCCGCGCATCTGGACCAGGCCGACCACGTACGGCGCGGTGCCCGGGACCTGCGTCGCACCCTCGTACGACTCCATCTGCAGCACGTCGGCGGCGGGCAGCACGTACTCGGAGTCGCCGACCCGGAACAGGACATAGAGGCTGCTCACGCGCTCACCCCATCCCGGCTGGCCATGCGCGCGCTCAGCGCCAGGAGATCGATCACCAGGACCGGACGACCGTCGCCCAGGTCGGTCGACCCGGTGACGCCGGCGACGCGCACGAGCGGATCCTCGACCGGCCGCACCACCACCTCGTGCTGGCCAAGCATCCGGTCGACAGCGAAGGCGAACGGGCGGCCGTTGCGCCGCACCAGGATCGCCTTGCTCGCCCCGGCATTCGGCCGGCCCAGCTCGAGGCAGGCCTCGAGATCGCAGATCGGCACCGTCTCGCCGCGCCGATCGAGCAGGCCGATCGGCGGACGCGCGCTGTCCGACGAGGCGGGCGGCCGGCGCACGCGGTCGTGGTCGACCTCGAGGATCTCGTCGACCATCGACACCGGCACCACGAACGACTGGCCGCCGCACGAGAACGAGAAGGCATCGATGATGGTGATGGTGAGCGGCACCCGCAGCGTGAAGGCGCGTGCCGCGGCCCGGCTCCGTGACCAGCGCCAGCCCGCCGCGCAGCTGGTCGACCGCGATGCGCTTGACGATGTCCATGCCCAGCCCGCGCCCGCTGGTGGTGGTCGCCTCGTCGCGGGTCGTCAGGCCGGGCTGGACGATGAGGGCGAGCAGCTCCTCGTCGGAGGCGGGCACCGGGCACCCGGCGCGCTCGGCCACGCGGGCCCGGTCGATGCCGCCCCCGTCGTCGGAGACGGTGAGCTCGAGCTGATTGTTGGCGCGCTCGTGGCACTCGACGCGGATGAGCCCCTCGCGCGGCTTGCCCAGGCGCTCGCGCTCGGCCGGCGGCTCGATCGCGTGGTCGACCGCGTTGCGGACCAGGTGCAGCACGGCCGGAAACAGCCGCTCGCCGACCGCCTTGTCCAGCTCGGCGCGGTGGGCGGCGATCTCGAGGCGGACCTCCTTGCCGGTCGTGCGGCTCAGGCCGCGCACCACCAGCGGCACCCGCTCGAGCAGCTCGTCGACAGAGATCATGCGCGCGCGCATGATCGAGGCGCGCAGGTCGCGCAGGCGCTGGCCGCTCTCCTGCACGATGTGGTTCAGCTCGCGCACGTCGACCCCGCGGGAGGCCAGCGCTGCAGCGGCCCGGGCCAGGCGAAAACGAGTGACGACAAGGGCCGACAGACGCTCGAGCGCGTCGTCGAGCCGGGCCACCGGGACGCGCACCACGCCGCCGCTGTCGCCGAGCAAGTCGGCGTCGTCGGACAGCATGACGCCGTCGTCGCCGTCCCCGCCGGGCGCGGCCGGCCGGGGCGGGGGCAGGGCCGACAGCGTGAGCACGGCCGACGGTTCGATCCCGGCCGCGTCGGCCAGCGCCTCGTCGTCGGCGCTGGTGACCAGCAGCAGCACGAACGCGATCCCTCCGGGCGCCTCGGGCGACCGCGACATCGAGAGCGGCACCACCTTGACCAGATCGCCCAGCTTGCCGAGGCGCTCGCGCACCGAGGTGATGTTCAGGCCGCGCTCGCTGCGCGCCGGGCTGGGCACGAAGTCGATGCGCACCGCGCGGCGTCCGGCCGCTGCCCCTGCGCCCAGCTCCTGCGCCTCGGCCGGGCTGATCTTCCCTTTCAGATCGGCGGGGAGCTCCACCGCCACCAGAGCGCCGGGCGCCGCGATGCTGACCACCGCCATGGCGACGAGCGCGTCCACCATCGCGCGCGGCGCCGGTGGAACCTCGGCGCCGGCGGCCAGCGCGGCCACCCGCGCCTGGATGGCGCGCACCCCGCCGACCAGCAGATCGATCGTCTCCGGCTCGAGCTGCCCCTGGCCGCGGTCTGCCGCGCGAAGCACCGCCTCCATGGCGTGGGCGAGCTCGACCACCGGCTCGATGCCGATCATCGCGGACAGGCCCTTGATCGTGTGCATCGATCGATAGAGCTCTCGCACCGGGCGCGAGGTGGGCTGGCCGGCCGCGGCCAGACGCTCGGCGTCGAGCAGGTAGCGGCCCGCGCTGCGCAGGTGCTCTTCGACCTCGAGGAGGTACCCGGCGAGGAACTCCTTGAGGTCGAGCGAGCTCACGTGTGCTCTGTCATGAGACGGCCCGGCGCCCGCCCTCGAGCAGCGCGCGGACCTCGGAGAGGATCTCGTCGGGGGAGAACGGTTTGGTCATGAACGCGGAGGCGCCGATGTCGAGCGCGCGCGCCCGGGAGGTCTCGTCACCCCGCGTGGTCACGATGAGGATGGGCAGCTCGCGCAGCGTGTCCTGACCGCGGATGAACTCGATCACCTCGAAGCCGTTGATGTCGGGCATGTTGAGATCGAGGACCACGAGCGCGAACTGGCCCAGCGACAGCTTCTCGATCGCCTCCAGCCCGCTGTCCGCCTGCGTGAAGGACAGGCCCGGCTCGGCGCGCAAGCAGGCCATGATCATCTGCCGCATGACCTGGCTGTCGTCCACGATGAGGATCTCCGTCACGGCGCTTTCCATCCAGGACCAGTGAGGTCACGGTCGGCCCCCTCTGACCTTCTAGATTGACAGTTGCTCTGTGTCTATCCATAAGTTGACGGGTGTCCGACAGCGGGACGAGGCGTCTCGTGTGGATCGTCGATGACAGTCCGCTCGATGCCGAGCTCGCGGAGCGGGCTCTGGCCGTGCGTTACCAGACGGCGGTCTTCCACGACGGGTCAACAGTGCTCGAGGCGCTGGCCGGCGGAGCGCGCACCCCGGACGTGCTGGTCCTGGACTGGATCATGCCCGCGGTGTCCGGATTGGACGTCTGTCGCTTCCTCCGCTCGTCGCGCAGCCCCGCGCCAAACCTGGCAATTCTGCTGCTGACGGCCCATCACGAGATCGCCCAGCTGGTCGACGGGCTCGCGGCCGGAGCCAACGACTATCTGGCCAAGCCGTATGCCGAGGAGGAGCTGCGCGCCCGGGTCGACAACCTGATCCGCTCGGGCGACCTGCTCGATCGCGTGACCCGCACCGAGGAGCAGATCCGGCGCCTTCTGGCCAGCGTGCCCGATGTGCTCCTGACGCTCGATGAGCGCGGCGCGGTGACGTTCGCCAACGAGGAGGCGGAGCGCGTGCTGGGCCCGATTGCACCGGAGCAGGGCGCGCTGGTGGGGCGCCGCATGAGCGACATCCTGCCGGCGCTCGATGTGTTCCTGGTCAACACCACGCAGGGCGAATCGGTGCTGGTGCCGCTGCCGGACGTCGAGATCGGGGAGGAGGTGTACGCGCCGACCGCGCGCCGGCTGCCCACCGACTTCGCCGCGAGCACCACAGTGGCGATGCGCAACGTGACGGCGCGGCGCCGGGCCGAGGCGCGCCGGCTCGACTTCTACTCGGTCGTCGCGCACGATTTGCGCTCTCCGCTCAACAGCCTGCTCCTGCGCGCCGACATGCTCCTGCGCGGCCAGCGAGGCCCTCTGCCGGCGGCGGCGATCGCCGACGTGCGCAAGATGGAGACCAGCATTCGAACGCTGGTCGCCCTGGTCAACGACTTCCTGGACCTGGCCCAGCTGGAGGGCACTGCCCACAGCAGCTCTCGCGAGCTGGTCGATCTGGGCACGCTCATCGCCCAGGCGATCGACGACGTGCAGCCGCTTGTCGATGCCAGCCAGCTGACGGTCGAGTACGAGACGCCGAGCTTCGACGCGTCCATCAGCGGCGATCGCCGGCGGCTCATGCAGGTGCTGTCGAATCTCCTGTCCAACGCGGTCAAGTTCACCCCCGCGGGAGGGACCATCACGGTGCGGCCGACCGAGCGGCGGGGACACATCGAGGTGATGGTGACCGACACCGGCCGCGGCATCGCGCCGGAGATCCTGCCGAGCCTGTTCCAGCGCTACATGCGCGCCATCGATCCCAGCCGGCCTGTGGCCGGCACCGGCCTCGGGCTCATGATCGTGCGCGAGATCGTCGAGGCGCACGGTGGGACGGTTGGCGCGTTCAGCACGCCCGGGCGGGGGAGCACGTTCTGGTTCAGCCTGCCGCGCCGCCGCCCGGCCGCGACCGGCGATGTCTACCGGCCGATCCTCATCATCGACGACGACCGCGTGCTGCGCGAGACGCTGCGTTTCCTTCTCGAAGGGGAAGGCTACGCCGTGGTCGAGGCGGAGAACGGTGAGCACGGGCTGCGCGTCCTGCACGAGCACGACCCGTGCGCGGCGGTGGTCGATCTGACGATGCCGGTGATGGACGGGTGGGAGTTCGTCGACCGCGTCCGCCGCGACGCGCGCCACGGCGCCGTCCCGATCTGCATCCTGTCCGGGGTCTCCAGGCATGCGCCGGCCACCGCGTCGCTGGTGCTGCAGAAGCCGATCGCGATCGATCAGCTGCTGGCCTTCCTGCGCGAGCACGGCGGCCCGGCGCGCCCGGCCGCCAAGTCGCTGCCCGAAGGAGTCTGAGTCATGAGCCCCGCGAGCCGCGTCCTGGTCACCGGAGCGACAGGCAAGGTCGGGCGGGCCGCCATCGACGCGCTGCTCGCCTCCCCGCGCTTCGACGGGGTACAGGTGCGGGCGCTGTGTCACAACCGCAGGCTCGACGCGCGGCCGCGCCTCGAGGTCGTCGTCGGATCGATCGCCGAGCGCGATGTCGTGGAGGCCGCGGTCGCCGGTGTCAGCCACGTCCTGCACCTGGCCACCAGCAAGGAGACGCCGGACACCATCATCGACGTCGCCATCAAGGGGATGTTCTGGCTGCTCGAGGCGTGCCGCGCGAGCCCGGACTTTCGCCGGCTGGTCATGGTCGGCGGCGACGCCGCCATGGGCCACTTCTTTTACGCGCACCCGGTCCCGGTGGTCGAGTCGCAGCGGCACTCGCCCTATCCCGGCTGCTACGCGCTGTCCAAGGTGCTCGAGGAGGTGATGCTCGAGCAGTACTACGTGCAGTACGACCTCGACGGCTGCTGCCTGCGCGCCCCGTGGATCATGGAGAAGGACGACTTCCGCTACCAGCTCTCGTTCGGCGAGGACGTCTTCGGCGGGCCGCGCTGGCGCGATCTGGTGGGCCCGGCCCGGGCGGACGAGTACGTGGCGGCCGGAGCCGTGCCGGTCATGCTCGACCCGGACGGCCGCCCGGTGAAGCGCAACTTCGTGCACGTCGACGACCTGGTGGCCGCGATCCTCGTCGCCGTGGACCACCCCGGCGCGCGCCAGCAGCTGTTCAACGTCTGCATGGACGAGCCGGTCGACTACGGCGAGCTGGCCGCCTACCTGGCCGAGTCGCGCGGGCTGCCGTCGGTGCCGGTGGCCACGCCGTACCGGTCAACCTGGCTCGACAACGCAAAGGCGCGGTTCCTGCTGGGCTGGCGGCCGCGTTACGACCTGCGCCGCATGGTCGACGCCGCGTGGGGCTACCAGCGGGCCGCCGACGATCCGCGCGTGACCTGGTATCCCGGGTAGGGCAGGGCGCCGCAGGGCGCCGGTCGTCACTCGCTCGAGGTCCGGATCCGCAGGCGGTCGAACAGCACCGCGACCAGGATGAAGCAGCCGACGAACGTGCCCTGCCAGAAGGTGCTGATGCCGAGCAGGGTGAGGCTGTTGCGGATGACCTCGATGAGCGCGGCGCCGACGATGGCGCCGAACGCGGTGCCCATGCCGCCCGACAGGTTGGCGCCGCCGATCACGGCGGCCGCGATCACGTTCAGCTCCATGCCCTGGCCCGAGGCCGGTGGTGATGGTGCCGAGCCAGCCGACCTCGAGGATGCCGGCACATGCCGGCGCACAGCGCGGAGGCCATGTAGACCGAGACCTTCATGCGTCGGACCGGCACGCCGGTCAGGTTGGCGGCCTCCTCGTTGCCGCCGATGGCGAACAGGTAGCGCCCCCACTTGCGTCCAGCGGAAGGCGAGGCCGGCGAAGATCCACAGCACCACCAGGCACAGGACCGGGTTCGGCACGCTCACCGAGCCGAGCAGCGGCAGCCACAGATCGACGTAGCCGCCGCCCAGCGCCAGCAGCGTCTCCTGGTCCGGTCCGAACTCGTAGACCATCCGGTTGTCGGACAGCACCATCGCCAGGCTGCGCGCGATCGACAGCATGCCGAGCGTGACGACGAAGGGCGGCATGCCGATGTACGCGATCAGCACGCCGTTGAAGGCGCCGACCGCCAGCGCGACGCCCAGCGCCAGCGGCACCGCCAGCCAGAACGACATGCCCTCGTTCATCGCCATGCCGCATCACCATGCCCGGCCAGCACCAGCACCGCGCCGACCGACAGATCGATGCCGCCGGTGACGATGACCGCGGTCATGCCGAGCGCGATGATGGCGACGAACGCGAAGTTGCGCGTGACGTTGAACAGGTTGTGCTGGGTCGCGAACACGTCGCTGGCCACCGACATGAAGACGAACGCGAGCAGCGCGGCGACCGAGACCCAGAACACCTGCCGGCTGACCAGCCAGCTGAGTCAGGCTGGCGTGCATGCTCTTGCCGATCGCGTCCTCGAGACCGATCCCGCTGTCGTCCTTGCGCGTCATGTGGTCCTGGCCTCAGGCGGCGTCGATGGCGCCGGTGATGAGGCCGGTCACCTCTTCGGGCGAGCTCTTGCGCGATGGCCTTGTCGGCCACCTTCTCGCCCGCGCCGCAGCACCACGATCCGGTCGGCACACGGCGAACACGTCCGGCATGCGGTGGCTGATGAGGATGATGGCGATCTCGTGGTCGCGCAGCCGGCGGATCAGGCTGAGCACCTCGGCCACCTGACGCACGCTGATCGCGGCGGTCGGCTCGTCCATCAGCACGATCTTCGGGTTGGACAGGCGCGTGCGGGCGATCGCGACCGCCTGGCGCTGGCCGCCCGACATGCGCTTGACCAGGTCGCGCGGCCGCGTCTCCGACTTGAGCTCGGCGAACAGCTCGCCGCGCGCTGGAACATGGTGCGGTAGTCGAGGAAGCGGAACGGGCAGAAGCCGCGCATCCAGCTCGCGGCCGAGGAAGACGTTGGCCGCCGCGGTGAGGTTGTTGCAGAGCGCCAGGTCCTGGTAGACGATCTCGATGCCCTCGGCGCGCGCGTCGCTCGGCTTGTGGAACGCGACGCGGCGGCCCGACAGCTCCATCGTGCCGCTGCTGGGCGGGTAGTTGCCGGCGATGATCTTGACCAGCGTCGACTTGCCGGCGCCGTTGTCGCCCATCAGGCCGACGACCTCGCCGTCCTCGAGCGAGAGCGAGACGTCGGTCAGCGCCTGGATGGCGCCGAAGTGCTTGGAGATGCCGCTCAGCTCGAGTCGCGCCATGAGCTCCCGGCCCCCGGAGCGCCCCCGGCGCCCGGCGTGGAGTTGCGCAAAGGGCGCCTGCGCGGCGCCCTTTGCGGTGAGGTGTCTGTGCCGGCTCGCTACTTCTTGGCGCCGGCCGGGCAGTTCTCGAGGTTCTTCGACGTGCACTCGTCCAGCCCGGTGTAGAGCGGGTCCTGGACCTTCTTGCCCTTGATGAGGTCGATCATGACCGTCGGGAGCCTTGTGGCCCATCTCGAACGGGCGCTGGCCGATCTGCGCGTGGCTGCGGCCGGCCTTGAGCGCGGCCATCTGCGGGGGCAGCGTGTCGCCGGCGATGATGATCAGCTTCTTCGCCTTGAGCTTGCCATCACCTGGTCGGTGACCTGCGCGTAGGCCTGCGGCCCGAACTGCGCCCAGCCGCCGACCAGGATGAAGGCGTCCAGGTTCGGGTTGGCGGTGAAGGTGTCCGCCATCTGCTGGTTGGCCAGATCGATCTGGTCGTTGGTGAACAGCGGGCAGCCCTTGATCTCGGTCCAGCCGCCCTCCCTGGCCAGCCGCTTGATGCCCTTCTTGCCGGAGATCGTGTCGCGGAAGCCCTGCGCGCGGGCGTTGATGTTGTCGGCCGCGACGTTGCCCAGCTGCAGGCAGACGGTGCCGCCCTTCGGCTTGAGCTCCTTCAGGTGCTTCGCCATCAGCACGCCCATGTCGTAGTTGTTGGTGCCGAGATAGGTCTTGCGCAGCGAACGATCGGCGGCCGCCAGGTCGGCGTCGATCGTCATGATCGGCATCTTCGGTTTCTTCTTGCTTGAGCATGTTCGCCATGGCCGGCGCGTTCGACGGCGAGATGGCGATGGCGGCGACGCCCTTGTTGATGAGGTCCTCGACGATCTGGACCTCACCGGTCTCGTCGGCGCTCGAGGCCGGACCGGTGTACAGGCACGTGTACTCGGACTTCGGATTCTCCTTGTTCCACAGCGCGCAGCCGTCGCCCAGCACCGTGAAGAACGGGTTGTCCAGACCCTTGACCACGACGGCCAGCGTCTTCTTCTGCGCCATCGCAGAACCGCTCAGCGCGAGCGAGAGCAAGACCACACCTAGCAGCAGCGTCCTCTTCATGACCCCCTCCTCCTCTGTTGGGCGATTCAGCGCCTACAACAACATCCCAGGGCGGCTACCGGCCCTCGTACAACGGGCCGAACGGCCACACGTCGCTACGAGCCGTGACGAATCTAGCTTGCCCCGACACGTCAGTAAACGAACGAAACAGCGACGCGCCGCGATGCCGTCGAGCCGCGACCCGCCAGCGCGGCCGTGGGCGCATCGCGTGCGAGCTCTCGACCACGGCCTGGGCGCGCCGGCTGAGCGCGGCGCGCGTCGTGGCTGTCGATGTGGCTCTCGAGCGCCGGCTCATGACCGTGCGCGCATTTTTTCCGCGTCTCCGACGAGCCGCGCGCGATCTCGCGCAACGTGCCGCAGCGCCGCGCCTCTCACCGTCGGAGACGCTTCATCCGCCGTCAGGACGGTAAAGCAGATTACTGCTCTCACGTGGTCGTGATCGGGCTGTGGGCGACCGTCCCTGATGTGGACAAGCAAAAGTATTTCACATAGTTCGAGATGCTCGGGCATCATGATGATGCTTCATCGTGGACGGGGAGGGCGTCTCGATATGGTGTTTTCTGTCATTCGTTGCCTGGCCGTTTTTCTAGCTTGCCTGTTTCTTGGCTGCACCCCCACTGACGGACTCGACGGTCGGCCGCACGGCTCGATCGATCTCGGCTCCCAGACCATCGACACAGCCGACGAGCCGGCGCTGCTCGACGCCTCCGACGGGTCGGACAGGTACGTGATCGTCCAGCTCGACGGACCGGCGACGTCCGATGATCTCACCGCGCTGGCCGCCGGCGTGGATCGAATCTACGGCTACCTGCCGCACAACAGCTTCCTGGTCAGGGTCGGGCCCGGCCAGACGATGGCGTCGCTCGGCGCATGGGCCGGCGAATACCGCCCCGAGCACAAGATCGCGCGCGCGCTGCGCGAGACGGCCGACCGGGTCGCGTCCGGCACCGCCGACGACGACGCGCAGACGATCATGGTGCACGCGTATCCCGACGCCGACCTCGACAGCATCGCCGGCGAGATAGCGCGGCTCCCCGAAGCCGAGCTGGTCGGGATGCGCGCCGGCGGGCGCTTCTCGCGCATCCGCCTGCGCGTGCCGGCCGACCGGGCGGTCGTGGTCGCCGAGTCGCTCGCGGCCATCCCGGAGGTGATGTGGATCGACGTCGAGGGCCAGCGCGGTCTGCTCAACGACACGACCATCTGGGTCGGCCAGTCCGGCGTCACCACGGCGCGGACCACGCCGATCTTCGACCACGGCATCCACGGCGAGGGCCAGGTCATCGGCATGATCGACAGCGGCGTCAACGTCGACAGCTGCTTCTTCCGCGACACCGCGCGCGGCCTTCCGCCGCAGAACGTGTGCAACGGCGGCGTTGTCGTGGACCCGGAGCAGCGCAAGGTGATCGCGGTCAACTTCCTGCACGCCGCCGAGTGCGCCGGCGGCATCGCCGCCACCGAGTGGGACACGCGCGGGCACGGCACCCACGTGGCCGGCACGTTCACCGGCGACAACTTCGCGGGGCCGATCGTGCACGACCCGGCCGACGGCATGGCGCCGGGCGCCAAGCTCGTGGTCCAGGACGCCGGCTTCGCCAACGACGCGTGCGGCAGCCTGCCCGGCATCGGCTGCCCGATGGTCGACCTCAAGCCGTTCTTCGAGCAGGCGTATGCCCAGGGCGCCCGCGTGCACTCCAACTCGTGGGGCGACCGGCAGAACGCCATCCCGCACAACGTCTACACGGCGGCCAGCGAGGACGTCGATGAGTTCATGTGGACGCATCCCGACTTCCTGCTGTTCTTCTCGGCCGGCAACTCCGGGTCGAACCCGGGCACGGTGTTCAGCCCGTCGACCGCCAAGAACGCGGTGTCGGTCGGCGCCACCCTGCGCGCCGCCAGCGCCGAGTCGATGGCCGTGTTCTCCGGCTGCGGCCCGACCGCGGACAGCCGGGTGAAGCCGGACATCACCATCCCCGGCTCCGGCATCATCTCGGCGCGCGGCGACAACAACGTCGCCACCAACAACTGCACCTCCATCTCCATGAGCGGCACCAGCATGGCGACGCCGGCGGCCGCCGGCCTGGCCACGCTCATCCGCCAGTACTACACCGACGGGTTCTATCCGACGGGGGCCGCGGTGGCGGAGGACGGCTTCGCGCCGTCGGCGGCGCTGGTCAAGGCCACGCTGCTCAACTCGGCACGCGGCATGCTCGCGCCGGCCGCCGGCACCATCCCGGCAAACTGCCAGGGCTGGGGTCGCATCCTGCTCGACGACGCGCTGTTCTTCCCCGGCCAGGCCCGGCGTGTGTCGGTGGCCGACGATCCCGGGTTCCCGCAGGGCGGCGCCGGCGAGGAGCGGACCTACACCTTCATCGTGCGGGAGAACGAGTCGCTCAAGGCCACGCTTGTGTGGACCGACTTCCCGTCGACGCCGGCGGCCGCGATCAACCTGGTCAACGATCTCGATCTCGAGGTGGCCGGGCCGCCCGGCACGTTCCTCGGCAACGTCTTCTCCGGCGGTGTGTCGCAGCCGGGCGGGAACCCCGACCGCCGCAACACGGTGGAGCAGGTGCTTCTGCCCACGCCGGGCGCCGGGGTCTACACGGTCACCGTGCGCGCGTTCAACATCCCGGTCGGACCGCAGCCGTTCGCGCTGGTCCTGACCGGCGACGCCGTGCCCAACCAGCCGCCGGTGGCCGACGCCGGGCCGGACCAGACCGGCAAGATCGGCGACGCGGTGGTGCTCGATGGAAGCGCGTCGACCAATCCGGACGGCGTGCCGGCTCCGCTCAGCTTCGCGTGGACCCAGACCGACGGACCGCCGGTGACGCTCGAGGGCGCCGACACGGCGAGGGCCCGCTTCACCCCGACCGCGCTCGGCACCTATGCGTTCCGCCTGGTGGTCAGCGACGGCGCCGAGGAGAGCGAGGACTCGGTGGTGGTCACCATCGTCAACCAGCCGCCGGTGGCCGACGCCGGTCCGGACCAGACCGGCCGGATCGGCGACGCGGTCCTTCTCGACGGCTCGGCGTCGGACGATCCGGACGACGCGCCGTCGCCACTGTCGTTCGCGTGGACCCAGACCGACGGACCGCCGGTGACGCTCGAGGGTGCGGACACGGCGCAGGCCCGCTTCACCCCGGCCGCGCTCGGCACCTACGCCTTCCGCCTGGTGGTCAGCGACGGCGAGGCCGAGGCGGAGGACTCGGTCGTGGTCACCATCGTCAACCGGCCGCCGGTGGCCGACGCCGGTCCGGATCAGACCGGGCAGGTCGGCCGCCAGGTACTGCTCGACGGCTCGGCGTCGAACGACCCGGACGGCGTGCCGTCGCCGCTGTCGTTCGCCTGGACTCAGATCGACGGGCCGCCGGTGACACTCGAGGGGGCAGACACCGCGCGGCCCAGCTTCACGCCGGCCGCGCTCGGGACCGCCACGTTCCGCCTCGTGGTCAGCGACGGCGCTGGCCGAGGCGGAGGACTCGGTCAGCGTCACTGTCGTCAACCAGCCGCCGGTGGCCAGCGCGGGACCGGACCAGACGGGTCTCATCGGGTTCCCGGTCCTGCTCGACGGCACTGGATCGAACGACCCGGACGGCGTGCCGTCGCCGCTGTCGTTCGCCTGGACCCAGATCGAGGGCCCGCCGGTGACGCTGTCGGGCGCCGACACCGCGCAGGCCAGCTTCATCCCGTCCGCGCTCGGCGCCTACGCGTTCCGCCTGGTCGTGAGCGACGGAGCCGCCGAGGCGGACGACACGGTCGCGGTCGTGGTCGTCAACCAGGCGCCCATCGCCGACGCGGGACCCGACCAGACCGGTCTGGCCGGCGTCACGGTGCTGCTCGACGGCACCGGCTCGCTCGATCCGGACGGAGCGCCGTCGCCGCTATCGTTCGCGTGGACCCAGACCGACGGGCCGCCGGTGACGATCGAGGGGGCCGACACCGCGCAGCCTCGCTTCACCCCGGCCGCGCTCGGGACCTACGCGTTCCGCCTCGTGGTCAGCGACGGCGCCGCCGAGGCCGACGACACGGTCGCGGTCACCGTCGTCAACCAGGGGCCGATCGCGGACGCGGGACCGGATCAGACCGGCCTGGCCGGAGATCAGATCCTGCTCGACGGCAGCGGCTCGCAGGATCCGGACGGCGCGCCGGCGCCGCTGTCGTTCGCGTGGACCCAGACCGAAGGTCCGCCCGTGACGCTGGCGGGCGCCGACCAGGCGGTGGCCAGCTTCACGCCGGCGGCGCTCGGGACCTACAGCTTCCGCCTCGTGGTCAGCGACGGCGAGGCCGAGGACGACGACACCGTCGCGGTGACCATCCTCAACCAGGGGCCGACCGCGAACGCCGGGCCGGACCAGACCGGCCGGGTCGGGACCGCGGTCGTCCTCGAAGGGGGCGGCTCGACCGATCCGGACGGTCAGCCGTCGCCGCTGTCGTTCGCGTGGACGCAGACCGCCGGTCCGCCGGTGACGCTGGTCGGCGCCGACACGGCCCGGCCCAGGTTCACGCCTGCCGCGAGCGGGACCCACACGTTCCGCCTGGTGGTCAGCGACGGCGAGGCCGAGGACGACGACGTCGTCAGCGTCATCGTCGAGCTATCGAGCGCCGTTGTCTTCGCCGACGACTTCGAGCAGGCGCGCGGCTGGACGACCAACCCGGGCGGGACCGACACCGCCACCACCGGCCGCTGGGAGCGCGCGGTGCCGCAGGCCACGATGAACGGCAACGTGCCGATGCAGCTGCGCATCCCAACCAGCGGGTCGTTCGACCTGGTGACCGGAGGGCCGGCCGGCGCGGACGTCGGCGCCAACGACATCGACAATGGCACCACCTCGATCCGCTCGCCCGAGATCACGCTGCCAATCGGGCAGCTGACGCTGTCCTTCAGCTACTACCTGGCCCATCTCACAAATGCGACATCGGCCGACTTCCTGCGCGTGCGCGTGGTGGGCAAGGGCAGCCAGGTCGCGCTCCAGGAGCTCGGCGCGGCCACCGACCGCGCCGCGGCCTGGCAGTCCCGCTCTGTCGATATCAGTTCTCTGGCCGGCCAGAGAGTGCGTATCCTGATCGAGGCGGCGGACGCGGCCAGCGCGAGCCTGGTGGAGGCCGCGATCGACGATATGAGGATCGAGGCGCAGTTCTGATAGTGTGGGGAGGAGTGGGGGGAGGGCAGGTCTATGATTGTCTGTCCGCGTAGGCGGGCCCAGGCGGGCTTCACCTTGATCGAGCTCATGATCGTGGTGGCGATCATCGGCATCCTCGCCGCGGTCGCCATCCCGGCCTTCATGAAGTACATCAAGAAGGCCAAGAGCACCGAGGCGACCACGCACGTCCAGAAGATCTACCAGGGCGCGCGCGTCTACTGGATGGATCGCAGCGTGGCCGAGGGGCAGATCGTCGCCGACTCGCCACAGTTCCCGACCGTCGGACGGTGCGCTCTCCAACAGCGGGGCGCCCGCGACCGCCGAGCTCAACTGCTGCGCCATGGGCGGTCCGACGGAGAAGTGCCTGCCGGATCCGACCCGCTGGGACATCGGGGGACCGGGCGGACTGGCGTGGAAGGCGCTCAAGTTCTCGATGGACGACCCGCACTACTACGCGTACCAGTACGACGTCATCAACGTCTCGGGCGGGCAGGGCTCGGAGTTCACCGCGATCGCGATCGGCGACCTCGACTGCGACACCATCAAGTCGCGCTTCAGCATGTACGGCGTCATCGACAGCGTCTACGCCGACGGCCCGGCCGGCAGCGCCGCGATCAGCCGCACCGACGAGCTGGAGTGACGGCCGCCGCGCCGTTCACGAGCCGTCGCCGGCCGATGACCGCGCCCGCTCGCGCAGCAGGTACTTCTGGATCTTTCCGGTCGGCGTCTTGGGCAGCGGACCGAACACCACCCGCCGGGGCGCCTTGAAGCGGGCCAGGTGCTCGCGGCAGTGGGCGATGAGCTCGGCCTCGGTGGCGTCCGCCCCCGGCCGGAGCTCCACGAACGCGCACGGCACCTCGCCCCACTTCTCGTCCGGCGCGGCCACGATCGCGGCGAGCAGCACCGCCGGGTGCCGGTAGAGCGCGTCCTCGACCTCGATCGACGAGATGTTCTCCCCACCCGAGATGATGATGTCCTTGGCCCGGTCGACGATCTTGGCGTAGCCGTCCGGCTGCATGACCGCCAGGTCGCCGGAGTGAAACCACCCGCCCGCGAACGCCGCCTCGGTGGCGCGCGGGTTCTTGAGGTAGCCCTTCATCGTCGTGTTGCCGCGGACCATGAGCTCACCGATGGTCTGGCCGTCGGCCGGCACCGGCTGCATGGTCTCGGGGTCCATCACGCTCATGGCGGCCTGCAGAGCGTGGCGCGGCCCCTGGCGCGCGTTGCGCTCGGCGCGGCCGGCCAGGTCGAGCTCGCTCCACTCGTCGTGCTTGGCGCACACCGTGGCCGGGCCGTAGGTCTCGGTCAGCCCGTACGCGTGGGTGAGATCGAAGCCCATCCGCTCCATGCCCTCGACCATGGCGGGTGGCGGGGCCGCGCCGCCGACGAGCGTGGAGACCCGGTGGTGGATGCCGGCGCGCAGCTCCGCCGGCGCGTGGATGAGCATGTTCTGCACGATGGGGGCGCCGCAGAAGTGGGTGACCCGGTGCTCGGCGATGAGCGGGAAGATGAGCTCCGGGTCGACCTTGCGCAGGCAGACGCTGGTGCCGGCCACCGCCGCCAGGCTCCACGGGAAGCACCAGCCGTTGCAGTGGAACATCGGCAGGGTCCACAGATAGACGGCGTGGCGGGGCAGGCTCCAGCTGAGCACGTTGCCGAGCGCGTTGAGATACGCGCCGCGGTGGTGATAGACGACGCCCTTCGGATCGCCGGTGGTGCCGGAGGTGTAGTTGAGCGCGATCGCCTGCCACTCGTCGGCCGGCTGCCGCCGCACGTGGTCGGGCTCGCCCTCGCCCAGCAGCGCCTCGTAGTCGAGCGCGCCCAGCCGCTCGCCCGGCCCGTCGTACGCCGGATCGTCGATGTCCACCACGAGCGGCGGGCGCTTCACCTTCGCGAGCGCCCCGGCCGCGGTGGCCGAGAGCTCGCGGTCGACGAGGAAGACGGACGCCTCGCCGTGCTCGAGGATGAAGGCCACGGTGGCGGCGTCGAGGCGCGTGTTGATCGCGTTGAGCACCGCGCCGGCCATGGGCACGCCGAAGTGCACCTCGAACATCTCGGGCGTGTTGGCGGCCAGCACCGCCACCGTGTCGCCCGCGCCGACCCCGCGCCGCGCCAGCGCCGACGCCAGGCGGCGGCAGCGCGCGTACGTCTCGCCCCAGCGTGAAGCGGCGCGCGCCGTGCACCACCGACGGGCGCTGCGGATACACCGTCCCCGACCACTCGAGAAACGAGATCGGGGTCAGCGGCTCGTAGTTGGCCTGAACGCGATCGAGCCCCACATCGTAGCGGCCGGACATGCCCCGAGTATGGATCAGCCCGGCGGCCGCATCGCGACTAGCCTGGCGCCTGCCCGAGGATTGCGACCGGGAGGTGGCGGAAGAGGGCGCTCGCCGGGAGCACTCCCGTTCTCGGCCGCGACGGTGTGGCCGGACAGCACATCGCGCCAGCGGGTGGGAGCGCCCTTCCGGCAGGGCGATCGGTCGTGTCGCGCCAGGGGCGGCGGCCGAGCGGGAGGCCGGACCCGAGGAGCGGCCGGGAGGCGCGGCACGGCGCAGAGGAGCCAGGCCCCGTCCAGCTCGCGGGCGAAGGCGAGGACGTGGCGGGCGCGCGCGCCGCTCGGCTCCAGCGGCGTGTAGGAGCCGCGCTGGAACAGGGCCGGCTGCGCGCGGCGGGCGCGCAGGCCGCTGGCGGTCACGAACATCTTGATCGCGCCGGTGCGCCAGTTGCGGCACAGCAGCGCGCACAGGGCGGCCCGGTCGCGCGCCGCGCGCTCGTCGAGCTCGGCCAGCAGCTGCGCGCGGTCGGCGAGGTCGACCGGGTCGCGGTTGTCCGGATCGACCATCGTCAGCGTCCACAGCTCGGTGCCCTGGTAGAAGTCCGGCACGCCGGGGCTGGCCAGCTTGAGGGTCAGCTCCGCCAGCGAGTTGACCGCGCCGTGGGCGGCCACCCGCTCGACGAGGCGCTCGAGGTCGGCCAGGAATTTCGGCGAGCGCGCCGGATCGAGGATGGCGCCGGCGAAGGCGAGCATGGCCGCCTCGTAGGCCTCGTCCACGCGCTGCCAGCTTGTGTGCACCTTGGCCTCGCGCGCGGCCTTGACCAGGTAGCGCTCGAGTCGCTCTCGGAAGCGAGGGCGCGCCTCCGGATCGAGCGGCCACAGCCCGACGATCGTCTGGTAGAGGAACAGCTCCTCGTTCGGGTCGGGCGCGACCGTGTCGCCGACGACGATCCGGTGGTGCGTGTTGATGCGGTGCCAGCGCCACAGCGCGCGCTGCCACACGTCCGGGATGTCGGCCAGGACGTGCAGGCGCCCGCGCACGTCCTCGCTGCGCTTCGAGTCGTGGGTGGAGGTGGCGGTCAGCCCGCCCCACCAGCGCTCCACCTGCGCCGCGGCGTGGCGGTGAAAGCCGGCCGCACCGAGCGTCTCGCGCGGCGGATCCGGCTCGCCGCCGACCATGTTGAGCGACAGGAGCCGGTTGTACTGGTAGAGCGCGGTGTCCTCCTGGCCCTTGGCCATGAGCGGGCCGGTCAGCTGCTGCCAGCGCAGCACGAACTCGAGCCACGCGCGGTCGCGCGCCCACGGCGCCTCCGACGGCGACGCGCCGGCCTCGAACAGGAGCACGCGCCGCACCAGCGCCAGCGCATCCGGGTCGAGGTCCGGTCGGCGGCGAGCCGCCTCGGCCACTGCATCCTCGATGCGCGCCCGGTCCTCCGGCCGCTGGTGCATGTCGCGCGCGTAGGTGCGGTAGGCGGAGAACGCAGCCGTCACCACCGCCAGCGCCTCGCCGATGCGCCGGTGCGACAGGTCGCGGGCCACCCGGTCGAGCTCGGCCAGACGGCACAGCTCGGCGCTGCGCTGGGCGATCTCGCCGGCGAAGAGCTCGTCGAGCACGCGCAGCTTCTGGCGGAACAGGAGATCGGCGAAGTGCTCCGGCCGGCCGGTGAAGCGGTGGTAGAGCCGGTCGAGCGCCGCCAGCCCGTCCGGGTCGAGCATCGCGCAGGCCACCGCGCGCCCGAACTCGTAGCCGGTGGTACCCGCCGCCGGCCACTCGCGCGGCAGCTGCTCGTCGCCGGCCAGGATCTTCTCGACGACGATCCAGGTGTCGCCGCCGGTGGCGGTCTGCAGGCGCGCGAGATAGGCGCCGGGATCCCACAGCCCGTCGATGTGATCGACGCGCAGCCCGGTGACGACGCGGTCGGCGACCAGGCGAAGAGTCAGCGCGTGCGCCCGCGCGAACACCTCCGGATCGCCGACCCGCACGCCGACGAGGTCCGCGATGTCGAAGAAGCGGCGGTAGTTGATGCGCTCGCTCGCGATGCGCCAGTCGGCCAGGCGGTAGGCCTGCTCCTCCAGCAACCCGTGCAGCCGGTCCGGATCGCGCTCGGCGTCGAGGGCAGCCGCCAGCGCGTCGCGCGCTCCGTCGCGCTCGAGGATCTCGGCCACGCGCCGGCGCAGCTGGGCGGCGGCGGCCGGCTCGACGAAGCGGACCGGCCGGGGACCCGACGCGGCCCGGATGTCGGCGACGATCGCGGCCAGGCCCGACATCTTCGTCGAGCCGCGCCGCCCACGTCTCGAGCAGCGGCGGCCACGAGTGCACCGCCAGCGGGAAGCGCCGGTCGTGGTAGCCGATGGCCGGCGCGTCCTCGTCGATGACCAGGACGATCTCGCCGCGCGCCAGCACCTCGCCGTAGGGCCCGCCGAGCACCGGCAGCAGCACCTGGCCGCGCCCGGTGGCGCCGGTCGGGCGCCAGTCGATGTCGAACACCGGCGCGTCGGGCGAGTCGGGCCCGTCGGCCAGCACGTTGCGCCACCAGCGATTGGCGGTGCTGGCGGCCATGTGGTTGGGCACGATGTCGACGAGCAGGCCCATGCCGCGCGCCGCCAGCGCGGCGGACAGCTCGCGCACGTCCTGCTCGGTGCCCAGCTCCGGGTCGACGCGGGTCGGATCGCACACGTCGTAGCCATGGCCGCTGCCCGGCGCGGCCGCGGTGATCGGCGACAGGTAGAGCGCGCCCACGCCGAGCGAGTCCAGGTACGGCACCGCAGCGAGCGCGTCGCGCAGGCGGACCGCGGCGCCCAGCTGCAGGCGGTAGGTCGCCGAGGCTGGACGGCCGATCGCGGCGCTCACGGGGAGGCGCTCACTGGGTCACGTGTCGGACGTGACGAGGACGAGGGCCGAGCGCGGCGCCACGCGCACGCGCGGCCCGAGCTCGCCGTGCGCGGCCGGCGCATCGGCGACGCCGCGCCAGCGCGGGTCCTCGGTGTCGATCGCGATGCGCCAGCGGCCGGCCGGCAGCGCCACCTCGCGCGGCTCGCGGGCGAAGCTGGCCACCAGCAGCGCGCGCCGCTCGGCGCCGGTCGCGCCGCTCCACCGGTGCAGCATCAGCACTTCATCGGCCTCGAGGCACACGACCTCGAGGCGATCGCGATCCAGCCGGCGCAGCGCCGGGTGCTCGCGGCGCAGGCGCAGGAGCTCGCGGTGGAGCTCGAACAGCGCGCTCTCCTCCCTGGTGGACGGAGACGCCGCCACCCGCGAGCGCTCGAAGGTGGCCGTATCTTGTGGATCGGGAATCTCCTCCGGCCGCCAGCCGAACGAGGCGAACTCGGCGCGCCGGCCGCGCCGCACCGCCTCGACCAGACCAGGATCGCGGTGGCTGGTGAAGTACTGGAACGGCGCGCGGTCGCCGGTCTCCTGGCCCATGAACAGCAGCGGCACGTAGGGCGCGGTCAGCAGCAGCGCCGCCGCCAGCCGCTGCTCGGAGGGCGTGATCGACTCGCTCAGCCGGTCGCCGCGGGCGCGGTTGCCGATCTGGTCGTGGTTCTGGGTGCACACGATGAACGCGCGCCCCGGCGCCGCCGCCGCGGAGTTGCCCTGGCGCTTGCGGCGCACCCGCGAGCGCTCGCCGCCGTACACCCAGCCGTGCGACAGCGCGCGGGCCAGGTGGCGCAGCTCGCCGAAGTCGGCGTAGTAGCCGTTGCTCTCGCCGGTCAGCAGCGTGTGCACGGCGTGGTGGAAGTCGTCCGACCACTGCGAGTCCATGCCGAAGCCGCCGCCGTTCTCCCACGGCAGCACCACGCGCACGTCGTTGCGGTCGCACTCGGCGGTCATCGTGATCGTGCGACCCAGCTCGCCCCCCAGCTCGCGCAGCGACGAGGTCAGCTCGGCCAGGAACGGCAGCGCCGAGACGTCGACGATGGCGTGGATGGCGTCGAGGCGGAACCCGTCGATGTGCAGATCGCGGGCGAAGTAGCGCGCCGACTCGATGAAGTAGCGCCGCACCTCGTCCGACTCGGGTCCATCGAAGTTGATCGCCGCGCCCCAGCCGGTGCGATGGCGCTCGCTGAAGTACGGGCCGAACGAGGGCAGGCAGGCGCCCTCGGGGCCGAAATGGTTGTAGACGACGTCGAGCAGCACCGCGAGGCCGCGGGCGTGACAGGCGTCGACAAGGCGAGCCAGCCCGGTCGGCCCGCCGTAGGTGGACTGCACCGCCCACGGGAACACGCCGTCGTAGCCCCAGTTGCGGCCGCCCGGGAACTCCGCCACCGGCATGATCTCGATGGTGTTGACGCCGAGCTCGACAAGCCGGTCGAGCCGCTCGATCGCCGCGTCGAAGGTGCCGGCGCGCGTGAAGGTCCCGATGTGCAGCTCGTAGATGATCATCTGCTCGAGCGGGGCAGGGCGGAAGCTGCTGTCGGTCCACGCGAACGTCGGGTCGAAGGCGGCGGACGGGCCGTCGACGCCGTCCGGCTGGTGGCGCGAGGCCGGATCGGCCAGCTCGCGGTCGGCGCCGGCGACGCGGAAGCGATAGCGCGCGCCGGACTCGAGCTCGACAATGGCCCGGTGCAGGCCGTCGCGGCCAGCGCTCGAGCGGCACCACCCGGTCGGGCGACAGGATGTGCAGCCACACCCGTTCGGCCGCCGGCGCCCACACCGATGCATGCCAGCGTCCGCCGCCTACCGGCACCAGCCCGGGAGGCAGGATGGCGGATTCGAGTCCCGGCGGCACACGCTCTTCTTAGCCGAACGCAGCCCGGTACCGCATTCGAAAAGTGCGCTCGCAGGTGTGGATGTCACGAGCATCGAGTCGATGCACGAGCGGCCACGACCCGGTGAGCCGGCCCGCGCACTGTGCAGCCACGCGCGCGGTCGTGAACCGGGGACCCGAAGGGCCTTTCCGGGCGCCTTGCTTGACGAGGCGGAGGCACCCACCACATTGCAGATCATGAGGATGAAAGATCTACGTCCAGGTCTGAGCGCGATACTCGCGGCGCTCGGCGCGGTCGTGTTGATCGGCGCGTGCCAGGGCGACGGCGACCTGGTCAAGCCGGCCGAGGCGCAGACCTCGCCGACCTCGCCTGCGTCGCCCACCACACCGGGCACGCCGACCTCGCCGACCTCGCCTGCGTCGCCCACCACGCCGGGCACGCCGACCTCGCCGACCTCGCCTGCGTCGCCCACGACGCCGGGCACGCCGACCTCGCCGGTTTCGCCTGCGTCGCCCACGACGCCGGGCACGCCGACCTCGCCTGCGTCGCCCACCACACCGGGCACGCCGTCGCCGGGGACACCGTCGCCGGCGACGCCGGCCGCGCCGGGCACCGCGACACCGCCGGCCGCGCCGGGCACTGCCACACCGCCGGCCTCGCCGGGCACCACCACGACGCCGTCGTCCCCCGGGACCACGACTCCCGACACGGCCACAACGCCTCAGCCCGAGATGACCGGCCCGGTCGGCTCGTCGACCCCGGGCACCGCGACGTCCGGCACCGCGACGTCCGGCACCACCGTGACGCCCGACAACACGATCCAGCCGGACACGATGGGCACGACGACCGGCACGACCGCCCCGACGACGAACCGGACCCGGCGCACGCCGCCCGACGACGGAACCACCCCGGCGTCGCCGCCGCAGGAGCCGCCGAAGCAGTAGTCAGAGCCGCGCGCGCCGACGGCGAGCCATGACCAGCCAGCCGAGCAGGACGATCCATGCGCCGCCGCCGCCCCCGGCCGCGGCGGCGCAGCCGTCGTTGTCGCGATCCAGCGAGGCCCGCTCCACCCAGTCGATGTACGGCTCCATGCGCGTGTAGATCGCGCCGCTGGCGCACATGGTCTCGCCGCCCACGGAGCGCGAGACGAGCGCGGCGATGCGGCGCCCGTCGGCTGTGGGCGCGAACAGCGGCCCGCCCGAGTCGCCCTTGCACGGCTGCGGATCCTCGCCGACGCCCTGCAGCTCCCAGTCGGTCATGTCGTCGACGAACACGACCGCGTCGCGCTTGATGCCCGCGGTCCGCTGGTTGGACCAGTTGTCGCGGCCGTAGCCGCACAGCGACAGCTCGCTGCCGTCGCCCAGGCTGTACTGATCGGCGCCGCCGCCCAGGCGCTCGACCTCGATGCCCTCGATCGGCTCCTCGAGGATGATGACGCCCACGTCGTTGCGCTGGCCGATCTTGTCCTGGGCGCCGCCGGCCTCGTAGTTCGGGTGCTGATGGAACGCCAGGATCGGGATCAGATCGTCAACCGAGTCGGTGAGGTCGGCGTCGAGTGTGAAGCTGAAATCGCCCCAGCCCTGGTCAACGAGACAGTGGGCCGCGGTGACCGCCACGTCCGGCGCGATCAGCGTGGCGGTGCAGCGATAGGTCCGCCCGCGCACCAGGGCGCCGGTGGCCGCGTACTCGCCCGGGTCGGTCAACTCGCCGCCGATGATGGCCGGCTGGACGACCTCCGACGCCGCGGCCGTCACCTCGCCGACCGTGAGCGCCGCGCCCTCGACGGTGATGATGGCGAGGAGAGCCCGAATTCCGGCGCGCGGCGCCATCGATTCAGTATACGCAGCCGGTTCACCGGCCTCCTAGAACAATGTAGGAAGCTCAGGCCTACTGCGTGGCCGCGCGCACGCGGCGCAGCCTGCTCGAGGCGACGTGGTTGATCATCTCGATGCGGCGGGTCGCGTAAGCCTCGGCAATGCGGGCGACATGGGCGGCGTGGATCGAGTCCACCGCGTGATAGCGGAAGACCAGCTCCGTGCCGTCGCTGCCGCTCTCGGCCACTCCGCGCGCCTGCAGACGCTCGAGCTCGTCGGCCGCCACGCGCGTCGAGATGCGGAGCCGTTTTGCGAGCTCGGTCGCCGTCCAGGTCCGGTCCTTCTCGCGGTACAGCGCGAGCAGCGCCTCGAGCCCGTGGAGCGAGTCCACCAGCAGATCGATGCTGCGAGCGACCGGCGCGGGGAAGCCAGCGGTTTCACTCATGTACAGAACCCATCGTGGGCTGGTGGCTCCGCCGGCGCGGGACGAGCCTGGGGGCGGCTACCGGGGACACAGCGGGGGGAGAAGCCTTTCGGAGTCGATCCTCACGACGGTGAGGACTGCCGCCCGACCATCCGGCGCCCGCGCCTGCACACCTCGGCGACCCTTCGCTTCTTGTAATCGGCGGCTCAACTACCTGTCAAGCAAAGGCCGACTGAGCGCCACTCGCCTGGTCCGCGACCGGACGCGACCGGGCGAATCTGCCCGGGCTGCCCCGCCGCGCGCGCCTGTGTTATCGGGAGCAGTGCTCGACGACGACCTGGCCTCTCCCACCGGGCTGGTGGCTGCCGTGCTCGGGCCTCCCGCGATCGGGGTCGAGGCCGGGCCGGACGACTGGCAGGCCGCGCTGCTCCCGGAGGAGGAGCCGATGGTGACGCGCGCCATCGATCGACGCCGCCGCGAGGTCGCCGCGGGCCGCTCGTGCGCCCGCCGCGCGCTGACCTTGCTGGGCGCCGCGCCGATCGCGCTCCCGGCCGATCCGGATCGCGTGCCGCGCTGGCCGGACGACGTGGTCGGCACCATCACCCACACGCGCGGCTTCTGCGCCGCCGCGGTGGCGTGGAAGCGCGACCTGCGCGGCCTCGGCCTCGACGCGGAGCGCGCCATCGCGGCGTCGCGCGGGGAGGTCATGCGCCTCGTCGCGACGGCGGCCGAGGCGCGGTGGCTGGCCGACCTCGACGAGGCCCAGCAGGCGCTCGGCTCCGCGCTGATCTTCTCGGCCAAGGAGGCGCTCTACAAGTGCCAGTTCCCGCTGACCCGGCAGATGCTCGACTTCCCCGATGTCGAGCTGGCGCTCGAGCCGGGCCAGGCGGTCGGCATGGCAGGGCAGCTGGACGCAGCCTTCCGGCCGGGCACGCGCGCGGCCGATCTGTCGCCGATGACCGCCCGCTACGCCATCGGGGGAGACCTTGTGGTGACCGCCGCGCTCCTGGCGCCCTGAACCGTTCCAGCTACTTGTGCAGGCCCGGCCCGCTCCCCTGCCGGCGGCAGATCGGGCGCGACGGCCGCGCGTGAGTACCCGGCATGAATCGTCCATGGTCGCGGAGATGGGTGGCCCTGTGCGTCGCGGCCGGCGCGTCGCTGGTGGCCGCCGCGCCTGCTGCCGCTCGCTGCGCCGCACCGGGCATCGCGACGAGCCCGGCCGATCGCGCGGCGGTCCCACCCGACCCGACCATCTACGTCTTCATCCACCGGCTCTCGCTGCACGGGGCTGCGGCCCCCCGCATCCGGGTCGCCGCCGACGGCAAGCCGATCGCGGCGCGCGTCGAGGAGGTGTCGCGCGGCGGGTCGTTCGTCGCGCTCCGCGTCGCGGTGGACACCGACGGGCAGAAGCGACTCACGCTGTCCACCGACGGATGGCACGCGCGCTACCGGATCGATCCGGCGTGGCGCGCTCCTGGCCGGCGCCCGGTCGACATCGCGAAGATCGATCGCCGCGTCAACGAGTGGACCTGCTCGTTCACGAAGGCCTGGTTCCTCGAGATCGCGACGCCGGCCGACGCCTTTCGCGTCGAGTGGGCCCCCTCGCCGTCGGCGTGGGAGCGCGGCGGGGTGAGCGCCGCGGTGTTCCCGCGCAACGACATGGACTTCTGGCACGAGTTTGCGCCGTCCCCGCGCAGCCCGGCGGAGCCCGGCTCGGTCGGTCTCGGACACCTCAACTGCTTCGGCTACACGATCCCGGCCGAGGCGCTGGACGGGCCGCTCTACGTGAAGTTGACGGGGCTGTTCGCCGACGGCAGCGAGAGCGAGGCATGGTCCAGCCCCCGGCGCATCGACAGGCGCGAGACGGCCGAGACGACCCGGACGGCCGAGACGACCGACACCGCGAAGTCGCCTGCGCCGGTGCTCGCGGTGACGGCGCCGCCTACCGCCCGCGACACCACCACGCAGGCGCTGATCACCGGCCTGACCATCACCGGCGTGGCGATCCTCGCGTCCGGCCTGCTGGTGATCGCGCTGCTGCTGTCGCGCCGGAGCCGCCTGCGGCGCGTGAGCCGCACGGCGCCGCCTCCACGCTGAGCCTGAGCGACTGCGCCGCGTCGCTCAGGGATCGACGGCGGCGACCAGGTCGATCTCGAGGTCGTGCAGCTCGAAGATGCCGGCCCAGCTCCAGAACGTTCCCGGGTGGGACGCGGCCAGGCGCGCCGCGAGTCGCCCCGACTCGTCGGTCGCCACCGAGACGTCGAAGGCGATATCGGTCAGGTGGATGGGCGCCAGGTCCACGACGCCGTGCTCGACCTCCACCGCCCACGCCACATCGACAGCGAGCTGGGCGCCGACAGCGACCTCGTCGTCCGACCACGAGCCCAGCTGCACGCGGGCCGGCTCGGCCAGCTCGACCGTGAGATGGGTCAGCACCAGGCCGCCCGGCGGCACGATGACCGGCGACACCATCACGTCGTCGGTGTCGATCACCAGGTCGTGGAACACGACGCGGTCGTCCGGGTCGAGCGACAGCGTCACCAGGCCGCCGACCACCGAGAGCTCGACCGCCGCGGTCTGCCCGTCGCTCAGCGCGACCGCCATGACGCTCGCGCTGCTGCCGCCGAGCTGATCGGCGACGACGAACGATGTCGGCGCGGCCAGCCGCTCGCGCAGATCTCCGACCGGCAGATCCCCGGCCGGCTCTCCCTCCTCATCCCGCCCATCGACACCGGCATCGCCCAGCGACGCGTCGGCGCATCCGGCGAGGCCGGCGATGAGGGAACCCTGAAGTGCAGCGACAACGAGACAACGCATGACAACCACCCGGCTTTTTGACATCGGAAGCACCGCCTGCCACATGTAGGCGGACCTTCTACCGCTTCATGACGCTGCGTGTCAACGACTCACATCGATAAGTGCGAGGCACGCTCGCAGCCCTTGGCCAGCGGCTGGCGGCCCCCAAGTTTGCGTCACTCCTGGCATCGTCCTGTCCGGCGAGGTCATCAACGTGTGGGGTGCAGGCTCCAGGGCTTTCAGGCCCGCTCGAGATCGCCGCCGAGTCATTCCCTCGACTTGACCCGCGACGGGCCGGGTATGGCATCTGCAGTCAGACCTTCCGCGCCCTCTCAGCCCGGTCGGAAGGACACTCGATGCGTACCCTGTCTCTCACGGCTCTCTCGCTCGGCCTGGCGCTGAGCGCAGGCTGCACGCTGGTCGACGAGGCAGACATCGGAGCTTCTCAGGCGCAGGTCGTGGGTGGGACGCCCACGACCGAGTATCCGGCGGTCGCGTTCCTGTACAGCGAGTTCTCCGACACCGACGCGGCGCAGCTGTGCAGCGGCACGCTCATCACGCCGCGCGTGATCCTCACGGCGGCCCACTGCGTCGAGTTCCCGAGCGGCGCGCCGGAGCGCTACCTGGCGTACTTCGGCTCGACGGTGCTCGACGACACCGACCCGGTCGGCACCGAGCCGATCGACATCACGAAGTACGAGTTTCACCCCACCTGGAACATCGATGACCTGGAGGGCGGGCACGACATCGGCCTGGTGCTGCTCTCCCGTCCGGTGCAGGGCATCGCGCCGATGCGCATCAACCGCAAGCCGGTCGACGGGCTGGTCGGCCAGGACGTGCACCTGGTCGGCTGGGGGCGCACCACCGGCGAAGGCGAGGACTTCGGCCTCAAGCGCGAGGCGACGACGGACCTCACCTCGGCCAACGACCTCCTGATCGAGTACGGCTCCGCCACTGCCAACACCTGTCAGGGCGACTCCGGCGGGCCGAACTTCATGACCATCGATGGCCAGGAGGTGATCGCCGGTATCACCTCGTACGGCAGTGTCGGGTGCGATCAGTACGGCGTCGGCACGCGAGTCGATCACTTTGCGAAGTCGTACATCGAGCCGTTCGTGGCCGAGAACGACCCGGGCGGCCTCCTGCCGGATGACACGTCCGGGGGCGGGCAGGGGGGCACGGACGACGCCGCGGCCGGCGCACCGCAGTCCCAGGAGCCGGAAGAGGTCAGCGGCGGGTGCAGCGCGGCGGGTGATGGCGGCGCGCTCGCAAGCGCCTTCGCGCTGCTGCTGGTGGTCGTCTCACTGCGCACCGCGCACAGACGGGTGAGCCCCGCGCGGCGTACGCGACGCGTCGCGTAGCCGGTTGTCACAGGGTCCGGATTTTCGTCCCCGCGCGATGCGGCAGATTGCCGGCTCGCGCGCGGCCATGTACATTGATGAGTGGGGTGGGTGAGATCGTTGACGGCATCCTGGCCGCCGACGATGGCGCTGTCGGGGTCGCGCTGGGCCAGGAACTGATACGTCTGCAGGGGGCAGCCGGGCCGGCAGCGGCACTGGGCGTCCCCGAAGATGCATCCGCGGCCGACGTCCGGGCCAGATTTCTGGCCGTGGTGAAGCTCTACCACCCGAACCGCTTCGCGCGGCGGCCGGCCGAGGTCATCAAGGTGGCCAACGAGGTGTTTCTCCTGCTCCGCCGCGCGTACCAGCGTCTGGCCGAGCCCGCCGGCTCGACGGACCTCCGGCCGGCACAGGGCGCGCCGGGTGCGGCGGCGGCAGCGCCGGCCGCGGGCGGAGTGGCGGCGGGCGGAGTGGCGCAGGCTCCGGCGGCCGCCGCGGCCGCGCGCGCCAGCGAGATCTCGCCGCCGTCGCAGCCGCGGCTCGACGTGGACGCCGCGCTGGCGGCCCGGCGCCGCCGGCCGCGCTCGCAGCCGTCACTGCCCGCGACAGGCGGGCCCACGTCTCAGGGGATCGAGCTGCTCGGCCGGGCGCGCCGCCGCGACACCGAGCAGAAGGAGCGCTTCCAGGGCGCGCTCGTCGACCTGAGCCACGGGCGCCTGCCCAGCGCGCGCACGGCGCTGCGCACCCTGGTGGCCGAGAGCCCGTCCGATCGGCGCTTCCGGGCACACCTGCACTATGTGACCGGGCGGATGCACGAGTCGGCCGGCCGGCTGGCCGAGGCGGTGGCGGAGTACGACAGCGCGCTCCGCTTCGATGCAGACCTGGAGCTGGCGCGCGAGTCGCGCGACCTCCTGACACGCAAACCGTCCCGCGGCGAGCCGGAAGGCGACGGCGGGGCAGGGCGGTTCGGCCGCTGGTTCCGCAAGTGAGCCGGTCGCCGGGCGTATACTGAGCAGACCATGGCCGGTCGAATCATCGGGATCGACCTGGGCACGACCAACTCATGTGTGGCGGTGATGGAGGGGGGCGCGCCGGTCGTCATTCACAACCAGGAGGGTGGGCGGACCACTCCGTCGATGGTGTCGTGGACACCGGCCGGCGAAGTCGTGGTCGGCTCCGCATCCAAGCGGCAGATGGTCACCAACCCGGCGCGCACCGTGTTCGGCGTCAAGCGCCTGATCGGACGCCGCTTCGACTCGCCGCAGGCCACCCGGCTGGCCGCCGCGCTGCCGTATCAGGTGGTGCCGGCCAAGAACGGCGACGCGTGGGTGCGCATCGGCGATCGCGACGTGTCGCCGCAGGAAGTCGCGGCCGCCGTGCTGCGCAAGATGAAGCAGATCGCCGAGGACTACCTGGGCGAGGAGGTGAGCGAGGCGATCGTCACCGTGCCTGCCTACTTCGACGAGGTGCAGCGCCGCGCCACGCGCGACGCCGGCGCCATCTCGGGGCTGGAGGTGCGATCGATCCTCAACGAGCCGACCGCGGCCGCGCTCGCCTACGGCGTCCAGAAGCAGACCGACCAGAAGCTTGCGGTCTTCGATCTGGGCGGCGGTACGTTCGACATCTCGATCCTGCGCATCGAGAGCGGTGTGTTCGAGGTGCTGGCCACCTCCGGCGACACCGACCTGGGCGGCGACGACTTCGATCGACGCGTGATCGACCGGCTGGTCGAGGAGTTCATGGAGGCGCACGCCGTCGACCTGCGCGCCGACGCGGTGGCGCTGCAGCGGCTCAAGGAGGCGGCCGAGCGGGCCAAGATCGAGCTGTCGTCCTCGCTGACCACCGAGATCAACCTGCCGTTCCTGGCGTCGGGGGACGGCGGGCCGCTGCACCTGCTGCGCGAGCTGGGACGCGGCGAGCTGGAGGGGATCTGCGCCAAGCTGATCGAGGCGCTGGAGGGGCCGTGCCGCAAGGCGCTGGCCGACTCGCGGCTGCAGCCGGGCGACATCCACCAGGTGCTGCTGGTCGGCGGCATGACGCGCATGCCGGCGGTCGCCGCCAAGGTGGTCGACATCTTCGGCAAGCAGCCGTCCAAGGGCGTCAACCCGGACGAGATCGTGGCCATGGGCGCCGCGGTGCAGAGCGGGCTGATGGGCGGCGAGCTGGCCGAGGTGGTGCTGCTCGACGTGACGCCGCACTCGCTGGGCGTGAAGGTGACCGGCGACCGCATGTCGGTCGTCATCCCGTCCAACACGACGATCCCGACGCGCGAGCAGAAGGTCTTCACCACCACCGACGACGATCAGTCGTACGTGGTCATCGAGGTCTATCAGGGGCAGGGCGAGCGGGCGAGCGAGAACCGCTTCCTCGGCCGCTTCGTGCTGGGCGACCTGCCCAGCCGGCCCAAGGGCCTGGTCCGCGTGGAGGTGTCATTCACCCTCGACGCCGACGGCCTGCTCGAGGTGACCGCGCGAGAGACCGAATCGGCGCGCGCCGCCTCGGTGCGCATCGAGGCGGCCAGCGGTCTGTCCCCGTCGGAGCTCGCGCGCCTGGCCGCAGCGCGCTAGAACCGGTGCAGTCCGAGGAGGCTGCATATGTTCGAGCTCAGCGAGCAACACGCGATGGTCGGCAAGATGGTGCGCAAGTGGTGCGAGGCGCACCTGGTGCCCGCCATCCCGGCGCTCGAGGCCGGAGAGGCTCACCCGTTCGATCTGATGCGCAAGATGGCGCGCGCTTTCGGGCTCGACGCGATGGCGCGGGCCGGGCTGGGCAGGCGGGTCGCCCGCATGCGCGCGGGCGGCGACGATCCGAAAGGCGCTGACGGTGCCGCCGAGGCGAAAGGCGCTGACGGGGCCGACTCGCGCGCCGGCGGCGACGAGGACGGCCTGTCCATGGACGACCCGATGCTCGGCTTCGTCGTGGTCAAGGAGCTGTCGCGGGTGTCGCCCGGCTTCGCCATGGGCTGGGGCGTGTCGGTCGGGCTGGCCGGCGGCGCGATCCTGTCGCGCGGATCCGCGGATCAGATCGAGCGCTGGGCGCTGCCGCTGGCCACCATGGAGAAGATCGGCTCCTGGTGCCTGACCGAGCCGGGCGCCGGCTCCGACGCGTTCGGATCGATGCAGACAGCGGCGCGGGCCGACGGGCAGGGCGGCTATCGCCTGCGCGGGTCCAAGACCTTCATCACCAACGGCCCGGGCGCGGACCTGTTCGTCGTCTACGCCCGGGTCGATCGCGGAGAGCCGCGCGAGGACCAGGAGGTCGCTGCCTTCGTCGTCGAGCGCGGCATGGCCGGCTTCACGGTCGGTCCCCCGTTCAAGAAGATGGGCATGCGCGACTCGCCGACCTCGGAGATCTTCTTCGACGACGTGCAGCTGCCGGCCGAAAATCTACTAGGCGAGCGAGGCGGCGGACGGCGCGCCACCAAGGAGAACCTGGCCGCGGAGCGCTCCGCCGTGCCGGCCATGGCCTGGGGCATCATCGAGCGCTGCTACGAGAAGAGCCTGGCCTACGCGCGCGAGCGCCAGCAGTTCGGGCGGCCGATCGGCGAGTTCCAGGCGGTCCAGCTCAAGCTGGCCGACATGTACATCAAGCTCAAGCACGTCGAGAACCTGGTCTTCCGCACCGCGTGGATGCAGAAGCGCAAGCTGCGCGACCCGGCCTTCGTCAACGCCAGCAAGGCGTACGCGGCGGTGGCGGCGGTCGACGTGGCGATGACCGCCATCCAGGTGCACGGCGGCTACGGTTACATGGAAGAGGTGGGGCTGGAGAAGCTGGCGCGCGACGCCAAGCTGCTCGAGCTGGGCGCCGGCACCACCGACATAAACCTCCTGGGCGCGGCGCGGGCCGAGCTGGCGCGGATCGGTTGAGCCGGGCCGCCGCCATGCTCGTGGTCCTGGCCGCGGCGTGCGGCGGCGGCGATGACGGCGGCGGCGGCGATGACGGTCAGGAGCCGGGGCTGCCGTTCGGCGCGGCGGAGCGCGCGTGGACGTGGGTCGACGTGGATGGAAGCCGCTGCATGGACGGCAGCCAGACCGGCATCGGCGTCAACCTGGACGGCTCGCTGCTGGACGGCTCGGCGCACCTGGTCATCTTCCTCGAGGGTGGCGGCGGATGCTTCGACGAGGCCAGCTGCGCGGGCGTGGCGCACCAGGACGGCTTCGGGCCGGACCAGCTGGCCGACTTCGCTGGCGGCGGCGGCGAGAGCGGCATCTTCGACCGCGCCGCGGCGGCCAATCCGCTGGCCGGCTCCAGCCACGTGTTCGTGCCGTACTGCAGCGGCGACACGCACGCCGGCGCCAGCGAGAGCGGCGTGGACGGGCGGCTGCACGACGGAGCCGCCAACCTGAGCCGCGCCGTGAACCTGGTCGCCGGCGAGCTGGGCAGGCTCGATGCCGAGCTCGATCGCGTGCTGCTGATCGGCCAGAGCGCCGGCGGTTTCGGCGCCACGCTGGACTTCGACCAGGTGCAGCGGCTGTTCGGCGACGTGCCGGTGGATCTGGTGGACGATTCGGGGCCGCCCATGTCCGACGCGTACATGACGCCGTGCCTGCAGACGATCTTCCGCGACGCCTGGAACCTGGGCGCGACCGTGCCGGCCGACTGCGCGGAATGCACCGGCCCGGACGGCGGCGGCCTGGTCAATCTGGTGCCATTTCTGGCTGCGAAATATCCGGACAGCCGGTTCGGGCTGATCTCGTCGCTGGCCGATGAGTCGATTCGCGGCGTCTACGGCAACGGGTATCCGGACTGCGAAAATCCGATCCGGATGCCGGCCGACGTGTTCGCGGCCGGCATCGCCGAGCTGCGCGACGACGTCATGGCGCCGCTGGCCAACGCGCGCGCGTTCACGATCGACGGCGACCAGCACGTGTGGACGCAGCGTGCGCTGGACCAGATTGAAGTCTCCGGCGTGTCGCTCGGATCCTGGATCGGCGACCTGGTTTCCGGCGCCGCGACCTGGGCTTCGGTCGCGCCGTAACCACGGGATGGCCGGGAAACCGGGATTCCGGCCCCGTATCAAGAACGTCGCATAATCGATCTTATGTAAACTCCGGGAGCGCCAAGACGCCAAGGGGGCCCGCCAAGACGCCGAGCAATCGCCGCTACACGGCGAGCCAGATCAGCATCCCGACAAGCGTGACAAGGAGGCCGAGCCAGAACGCCGCCGTGATTGCGACAAGGAACCAGTTCACGCGCGCGTAGTGCGGCGCGAGCGGACAGTGAAGACCGAAGGCGCCCTTCCACGCCAGCACCGGACGATCGCAGCGCCGGCAACGCACCTGCGCCTGGGCCCGATGAAACGCGCCGGTCAGCACCAGGCCGACGCCGGCCAGCGCGAGCACCGCGGCGGCCATGCTGCCGCCCACGAGCAGCTCGTCGCCGGGATCGCCGGCCGCGACCCAGATGGCGACCACCGCGGCCAGTCCGACCGCCACCGAGCCCAGCGCGATGCGGACCGGGTTTCGCGCGACCGCAGCGCCACCGCCATCGCCGGCCGCGTACTCGGCGGCGCCCGGCATGCCTGCGTACCCGGATGGATCCGGCACGCGCTCCCCGTGCACCGGCGTGCGCCGTGCGCCGGTCGGCTGAGGCGCGAACGACTGCGGCGCGAACGACTGCGGCGCGAACGACTGCGGCGCGATCGGCTGCGCAGCGATCTGCTGCGGCGCTATCGGCTGCGCGCCCGGTGCGACGTCGATCGATCCGCCGGTCCGGAATCCACACATGGGACAGAAGATCGAGTCGGGCGGCATCCGCGCGCCGCACTGCCCACAGAAGTAAGCATTCGCATCCTTCACATCCGGCACATCGGGAGCATAGTTGCAGCCGGGCACGACGGAAGCCTCCACGTGGGAGGAACGCAGCGCTGCGGCGCTCCATTCCAGCTCGACGGCGCGCGCCGACGGCCGCTACTCTCCGGCCCATGCTGGATGCTCGTCGCCTGGTCCACGCTCTCTCCCTGCTCCTCGCCGTGGCGCTCGCCGGCGCCACCGGGTGCAAGCAAGGTGGCATCGAGGGCAACGACGTCGGCGGTGAAGACCAGCCAGGCACCGGCAGCGACGACGACGACGGCTCGGACGGCAGCGACGACGGCGACGGCAGCGCCGATGACGGTGGCTCCGCGGACGACGGCGAGGACGACGGACCGGCCAGCGACGTCGTCGACCCGATCGGCACCGACGACGCCATCGACATCGCGGCCTGGAACATCGAGAACTTCCCGGCGGACGGCAACACCCCTGCCCTGGTCGCGGATCTCGATCACGTCGCTGGGCATCGACCTGGTCGCGGTCGAGGAGATCGCGGACCTCGACGCGTTCGACGAGCTCATCGAGCTGCTCCCCGATCACGAGGGCCTGCTCTCGTTCCACGAGTACAGCCCGGGCGAGTTCCAGAAGGTCGGCTACATCTTCCGCGCCGATCTGCTCGAGGTCAACCCGGACTCGCTGCTGTTCGAGGACGACACGTTCCAGTTTCCGCGCCCGCCGTTCCAGGTCCGCGTGACAGTGCCGGGCGCGGCCGCCGGACCGGCCGAGTTCGTGGCCATCGTGGTCCACCTCAAGGCCGGCACCGCCACCGAGGACCGCGACCGCCGCCGGGCCGCCATGATCACGCTCGAGCAGCACGTGCGCGGCCTTGTCGACGCCGGCGACCAGAACGTGATCGTGCTCGGCGACTACAACGAGATCCTGACCAGCGAGCCCGGCCGCGACGTGTTCGCCCCGTTCCTGAGCGCGACCGACCTCTACGCGGTCCAGACCGACGAGCTGGCCCAGTCCGGCGCGTTCACGTTCGTGCCGACCGGCCGCATGCTGGACCACATCGTCACCACGAACGGCTTCGCCGAGTCGCTCAGCGCCGGCGAGGCGGTCATCCCGCCGCTGGATGTCGAGGTGCCCGACTACGTCGACCGGGTCAGCGACCACCTGCCGGTCGCCATCGCCCTGCCGATCCTGTAGCCGCCCGGCCGGTCCGGCCGGCCTACTTGCACTCCGGGTCGTTCGCCGCGCAGCGGAAGCGCACGTGGATGTGCTCCTCGTGCCCCGGCTCGTGGCGGATGACGCCGTGGTCGGCGCGCCGGCCGTGCGGGTACTGGAACCACTCGTCCAGCCGGGCCTTCGACACGCCGTGCTTGCGGGCCAGGCGGTAGAACATGCCCTGGGTGCGGTAGGTCATGTAGATGCGCTCGACGCCGCCGGTCTTGTCGGCGGCCGTCTTGCACAGCGCGCTGATCAGCGCCCAGGTGGCCGGGAAGTTCAGGTTGTCCGGCTTGGCGACAACGAACGCCTTGGGGTAGCCGCGCTGGGCCTTGCGGAAGTAGAAGCCGACGTCGGCGTCGCGCCCGGACCGGTGGGACCCGTGCATCGAGATGCGCCCGCCGTGGCGCGCCGAGATGTCGCCGATGGCGAGTGGATGGACGCGCGGGTAGCGCTTGCGGACCAGGCGGATCGCGCGCACCAGCTGATCCACCGTGTAGCTGGTCCCCCACGCCCGCTCCGGCCGGCGCAGGAAGTAGAGCTTCGGGTTCTTCGGCATGTGCTTGCCGGACACGAGGTAGCCGGTCTGCGGCCGGCCGATGCTCTGGCCCACGATCGGCACCGCCACCGGCACCAGGTCGTCGCCGGTCCCCGGCTGCTCGCGCGGCGGCTGGGTCGGCTCGCGCACCTCGCGCGGCTCGATCGTCACCTCGCGCGGCTCCTCACGCGGCATCTCCTCGCGCGGCGGATCGATCTCGCGCGGCTCCGTGAAGCGCGGGTCGATCTCGCGCGATTCGAAGTCGCGCGATTCGAAGTCGCGCGCGCTGCGCGGCTGGAAGTCGCGCGCGTCAACCGACGCGATCGGCTCCTCCGACAGCGCGATGTCGTCTCCCCACCGGCCGTCCCGCGTGAACGAACCCTCCGCCCGCTCCGCCGGGATTTCACCGCCGCTGCTGCCGTCATCGACGCCGGCCTGGCCTCGATCCCCATCGAAGTCGGCCTCGTCGCGGGTGTCGCGCTCGCGGGGCTCCTCGACCGGCGCGGCCCGCGCCCGCTTGCGCGGCGCGCGCGTCTCCTGCACCTCGTCGTCGTCCTTGCACACCGGGATGCGCAGCCGCTGGCCGGGCTTGAGGAGGTTGCCGCCCAGCCGGTTGGCGCGGCGCAGATCGTCGACCGAGCAGCGGTACGCCCGCGCGATGGTCCACAGGCTGTCGCCGGCGGTCACCCGGTGCGAGCGCCGCGTCGACGCCCCGGCGCGCGCGGTTGCTGCGCTGGCGACCAGCGCGATCATGATGAGGCACAGGGTCACCTCGACCCGCCAGCGAGCCATGATCCTCACGCTAGCCGTGCGTTGTTCCGGGCGCCAGGTTCTTGCATCCGCCGGGCTGTGCATCCGCTCCATCCAGTCCGGAATCCTCCCCACGAGCCGGGAGGAGATCCAGGCGAGACGGACGGGCCATCTGGCAGACTAACCGATTTCTGGCCCCCCGCCAGCCAGGGACATCGGGGCCGGCCGCAGAATGCCGTTCCTGCCGCAGCCGGTCCTGCAGGTTCTACAGGAAGCCGCCGCCGCCGAGGACCTGGCCGGGCTTCCCGGTCGTCGATCCGCCCTTGGCCTCGAGGGAGATGGCGGCCCCGACCGGGTCCACTCCCTCGGGCACCTGGGTGATGACCTGCAGCGCGCCGCCTGGCCCGGCCTCGAACACCTCCGACGCCACCGGCGCGGCCGGCGCCTTCTTGTCGACGAACCAGAGCTGGTAGTCCTTGCTGGCCATGTCGGCCTCCGGGAGATGGAACGCCATCACGTACCAGTTCGCCGTCAGCGGATCGATGAGGATCTTGAGCACGACCCCCTTCGGGTTCTTCGGATCCTTGACCGTGGCCAGCCGCAGCTCCGGCGTGCTGACCTTCTTGAGCGTGCCGGCGATCGCGTCGCGCTCGCGCTCGAGCACGCGCACCTGCTGCTCGACCCGCGTGCGCACGCGCTGCTCGTTGTCGCGCTCGATGGTCAGCTGGGCGACCTCCTCGTCCAGCGACGAGCCGCGGCCGCGCTCCTGCAGCCACAGCAAGGCGAAGGCGGCCGCGGCGGCCAGCGGCAGCGTCACCGCGATGACCACCGGCGCGCGACGGCGGCTGGCCATCGGAATGACATCGCCGCCCGCACCGGGGACGCCGCGCGGCGGCACACCCGGGGTGCCGGGCGCCGCGCCGCCCGGCACCGCGCGGCGCCGGATCGCGTCGAGCGCTCCGGCCGGTGGCGCCAGCGGCGGCAGATCGAACGAAAGCAGCGACGCCGCGTCGGCGTACTCGCGCATGAGCCGGCGCGCCCCCGGATCGCCGGCGGCCAGCGACTCCAGCTCGGCGCGCTCCGACGCGGAGGCGGCTCCGGCCGCGCACATGGCGGCCAGCTCTTCGATGCGCTCGGGCGCGGCGGTCACGGGATGTCCTCCCCGAGCTCGGCCAGTCCTCCGCGCAGAAGGCGCATCGCCGACAGGATCCGCGACTTGACCGTGCCCAGCGGCAGGTTGAGCCGCGCCGCGATCTCGCTGTGGGATAGACCGTCGAAGTAGGCCAGCTCGACCGCCTGGCGCTGATCCGGCGTGAGCCGGCCGATCGCGGCGCGCACCGCCTGGCTGCGCTGCTGCGCCAGTGTGCGCTGATCGGGACGCTCCTCGTCGGGGGCGGGCGGGATCGCGCTCTCCTCCCCTGCCCCGCTGGGCCGCCGCGCCCGCGCCCGCCGGGCGTCCAGCGCGCGGCTGCGGGCGACGGTCAGCACCCACGTCGTCACCGACGCGCGGCCGCGGTCGTACTGGGGCGCGCGCCGCCACAGCTCGAAGAAGATCTCCTGTAGTACCTCCTCCGCCTCCGCCCGGCTGGACAGGATGCGGTGCGCCACGGCCAGCACCACGCCCGCAAAGCGCTGATAGAACGCCTCCAGCGCGGCCCCGGTGTCGCCGGCGGCCATCCGGGCCACCAGGTCTGCCTCCACTGATCGGTCCTGGGCCATGCGATCAGGCCCGCGAGGGAAGGCGATGCTGAGGACGAGGGCTGTCATGCGCGGGAGGGCTCCACAGAGAGCTACGCCTGGCCTCGCCCTCTGGATTTCCTCCCTGCATCCAGGGCACGATCGCGCAGGCTGGGGCGGTGCGCAAGATCGGGGCCGCGCGATCCGCCCGCGTGCCGAAGGCGTATCGATTCGACGATGCGACGTCCGCGTCAGGGAGAACCCATGGAGATAGACAAGTTCATCCGCCATTCGCGCCGGGTCGAGACCGACGACCTCGACTGGGAAGCGGCGCGGAGAGCGGGCCTGTCCGGAGAAGAGCCCTTCGTGCTGCGTTACTTCGCGGACGTGGAGGGTCAGACGATCTTCTACTTCAAGGAGATCCTGAACACGCACGCCGCGCGGCATCCGGAGATCCTCGCGTTCATGACCACGTGGAACTACGAGGAGTTCTTCCACGCCGAGTCGCTCGGACGCCTCCTCGAAGTGTGCGGCCATCCCAACGCGGCGGCGCGCCGCGCCGAGGTCCGCGCCGGCGCGACGATCATGGCCCGCGTCGAGAACCTGTTCCAGCTGGCCATGTCACGCCTCGCTCCGGAGGCGTTTCTCGCCCTCTATCTCACGTGGGGATCGAGCCAGGAGCTCCTGACCTCGCGCTGCTACGAGCGGGTGCAGGAGACCACCGCCAACCCGGTGCTGGCCGAGCTGGCCGGCCGCATCGCCAAGCAGGAGCGGCGCCACTTCGCCTGGTACTTCAACGGCGCGCGCGAGCACCTGGCGCGCTCCGCCGCCGCCCGCCGCGTGACTCGCTTCTTCTTCGAGCGCGCATGGAACCCGGTCGGTTCCGGCGTGAAGACCGGCGACGAGGTCTATCGCCTCGTCGACGCGGTGTTCCCCGGCGAGGTAATCGACCAGACGATGGCGGACATCCAGCGCCGCGTCGCCACCTTGCCGGGCATGGCCGGCATCGACGCGCCGGCGCGCTTCGCCGACCGTGTGTGGCGCCGTCGCGCCGAGCGTCGCGTCACCGCGGCCGCCGTCCCGCAGCGCATGCCGCGAGCCGCGTGAACGCCGGCAGCGCGCGGCCGCTCGCCAGCCAGCGATATTTCCACGCCGCGCCGCCGCTCCCGCCGCCCGGGACGTGGGGCGGACGGCGCCGACGAACCATACTATGCTGAGCGGCTCATGAAGCCGCTCATCCTGGCCGCTCCTGGCGACGAGAGCGCCGCCCGCGCGCTCGCCGATCGCCTGGACGCCGAGCTGGGCGCCGCGACGGTCCGCAGCTTCCCCGACGGAGAGGTGTACGTCCGCATCGACTCGCGGGTGGCCGGGCGCGCGCTGTGGCTCGTCTGCACGCTGCACCCGGCCAGCGACAAGCTGCTGCCGCTGTACTTCCTGGCCAGCACCGCGCGCGACCTGGGGGCCGCGTCGGTCCACCTTGCCGCGCCGTACCTGGCCTACATGCGGCAGGACCATCGCTTCAAGGATGGCGAGGGCATCACCTCGCGCTACTTCGGCGGCCTGCTGTCGGGAGCGGTGGACGGCATCGTCACCGTCGACCCGCACCTGCACCGCTACGCCGCGCTCGACGAGGTCTACACGGTGCCGACGCGCGCGGTGCGGGCCGCGCCGCGCATCGCCGGCTGGGTGCGCGACAACGTGGAGCAGCCGGTGCTGATAGGTCCGGATGCCGAGAGCGCGCAGTGGGTCGACGCGGTGGCCGCCGAGCTCGGCTGCCCGTCGCTGGTGCTGCGCAAGCTGCGCAGCGGCGACCGCGAGGTCGCCATCTCGCCCATCGACGAGCGCGCCACCGACGGCATCGACTGGACGCGGCACACGCCGGTCCTCGTCAACGACATCGTGTCCACCGCGCGCACGATGATCGAGACGGTGAGCCAGCTGCGCCGGGTCGGCGCGTCGCGGCCGATCTGCGTCGGCGTGCACGCTGTGTTCTGTCACGGCGCGTACGACGATCTGCTCGCCGCCGGGGCTGACAGCGTTGTCACCTGCAATACGATCCCTCATCGCAGCAACGCGATCGACGTGTTCGACCTCGTAGCGGCGGCGATGGCGGGTTTCCCGGCGCGTACCTGAATCGAAAAACGCCCGCGGTCGGGCATTTTCAACCGCTCCCTGGGGTAACATGGCGCGCGCTCGGCACCCCCTGTGATGAGGGTGCCCGGCCTACCATTCACGGGAGAGGGTGAGAGACATGCCAGGCTTGGAGCAGCTGTTCGCGAATGGTTTCGGGGCCCTCTTCCTGCTGGGCGCCCCGGCCTTTCTCGCGTTCTCGTACTTCTTTCTGGTCTGGGATGCGCGCCGCAGCGATAGCCCGAACAAGGACGACGGCCAGATCGGGCTCAAGCTCGCGCTCTACTTCTTCATCATCATCGGCGTGAGCTTCGCGTCGGGAGGACTCTCCACCGTCCTCTACTACGCGCTGAGCGGAGCCAAGGCCGGCACCGAGACGCTGAAGGCGGGCCTCGCCGGTCTCATCGCCGGCGTGGTTCCGATCTTCGCCGTCGCGGTGATCTTCCTGCCGCGCACCAACTACCGCCAGTACCCGAAGGCGGCGCGCATGGCGTACGGCTTTCTCGCCGCGTTCGGCGTGATGCTCGCCCTGCAGTCGCTCAACGGTCTCGTCACGCTCCTCATCCAGGCGCAGCCCTGGGCCATCACCTCGCGCGAGCTGTCGAGTCTCGTCGTGTTCGCCGGCGTCGGCTTCTTCTCGCTGTTCCGGCTCGGCGGGCTGAGCAGCTGGAGCGCGCCGGTGCGGCCGCAGCCGATGGCGCCCAGCCACAGTCAGGGATATCCGCAGGGAGGAGGCTACCCCCCGCAGGGTTACCCGCCTCAGGGATATCCGCAGGGCTATGGCGGCGGTTATGGTCCGCCGCAGGGGGGCGGAGGGTACCCGCCGGGGGGCGGCTACCAGCCTCGCTAACGGCTGGACGTCGCACGGGAAACTTCGCCGCGCGGATTTTGCGCGCGGCGAAGTGACCTTGTGAAAAACGTTCGGTTGCGTACGCTGGGTGGCTCTGATAATAGGGAGTCACCCCCCATGCGCCTGCTCCTGGCACGCTTTCGTAGCGGCGCAGACCTCCTCGCCCGGCACCTCGACGAGCGCGAGCACGGTGGTTTGTTCCTTCCCACCCGCCGCATCATCGAGCCGGGCGAGCCGGTTCTGATCGACATTCGCCTGGCAGAGCTGCGCGATCACCTGCTGCTACGCGGCATGGTGATCGAGCGGCAGCGCGGACGCCGCAACGATAACGTGCGCGCCGGGCTCTTCATCGAGTTCCTATCCTCCGAGGGTGGGCGCCGCGACCACCTGCTGGCTCTGGCCCGCGGTGAAGTGCGGCCGCAAACCGGCAAGCGGCGACACCGTCGTTTGCCGATCGAGATCCGGGTCAACTGGCGCGTACCGCAGCAGACCGAGCGCCACATCAGCCTGGTCGACGACATCGGCATCGGCGGCGCCTTCCTGCGCACGCTCGAGCAGCCGGCCGAGGGCACCCCGGTGGTGATCGAGCTGTGTCCACCGGGGGCGAACACGCCGCAGGCGATCGAGGGCCGCGTGGCCTGGCGCCGCGACACCCCCGGCCACGAGGGCGTCGGCGTCGAGTTCCGCTGCCGCGACATCGGCGGCATGCGACGCCTGCGCGAGCTCGTGCGCCGCATCGAGCGCCACGAAGTCTCGCCGGTCCACTGACCCGCGACCGGTCCGCCGAGCCGCGGCAGTCCTGCCGCGCGCTCGCGGTGCGTCGTCGCGATCAGAAGCGGCGCAGGGTCATCGCGTACAGCACGGCGCTGTTGGAGACCACGTACATCCGGTCGCGCGACAGGGTCGGCAACGACGACACGCCGTACCCGGGATCGAAGTACTGGTGGACGCGGCCGGTGCGCTTGTCGGCCACGTACAGGCCGGCCTCGCTCAGGGCGTAGAGCAGGTAGTCGCCGCTGACCACCGGGCCGGCCGGCTCGCCGCCGCCGCGCGTGCCCTGGCGCCAGACGACGTTGCCGGCCAGGTCGATGGCGTAGACGCCCTCGTCGGCGGCGGCGGCGTAGAGCCGCTCGCCGTCGGTGGACAGCGCGCCGGCGCCGAGCAGCGGCAGGCGCCAGCGGACGAGCCCGGTGGTGCGGTCCACCGCGTACACCCCGCCGGCCGACGACGCGGCGAACACGTTCTCGCCCACCGCCGCCGGCGTGGCGTCCACGTCGACGAAGCGCTCGGCGTCTCCCTTGAGCGAGGTCAGCCACGCAACCGAGCCGGTGGCCACGCGCAGCGCCACCAGCGTGCCGTTGGAGAACCCGGTGAAGACCAGGTCGCCGTCGATGGTCACGCCGGCGTGGCCGCGCAGCGTGAACTCCTCCGGCGTCTCGCTCTTGTACTGCCAGCGGAACTTCCCGCTGACGCGGTCGAGCGCGTAGACCTGATCCGCCTCGTTGGACAGGATCAGCGAGATCGCCGGACAGGACCGGGCTCTCCAGCACCGGGCCGCGCGTGGCGTAGCGCCACTTCTCGCGCCCGTCCCTGGGATCCAGCGCGATCACGTGGCCGTCGTCGGTGCCGATGTAGATGAGCTTGGAGTCGGGGGCCAGCACCGGGCGCGAGCTGGTCGAGCCGAGCTTGCGCTTCCACAGGATCTCGCCGGTGCGCGCCTCGAGGCCGTAGAAGATCCCCTCGTGCGAGCCGACGAACAGGCGATCGGCGTCCGGATCCGACGCGGTCAGCGCCAGCGCGCTGGCGAACTCCTGCGGCTTGGAGTCCTCCGCGCGATCGGCCAGCGAGACGCTCCAGCGCAGAGACATGACCGGCCAGCCCAGATCGGTGCGATCGGTCGCGTTGCGGGCATCGAGCTGCTCGACCGGAGCGCATGCCGGCGCGGCGCCGAGCGCCACGAGGAGCGCGGCGACCGGCGCGCGCGGGATTCGTCGGTGAGAGGCGCGCATCGGGGAGCGTGTCACTTTCTTCAGGTCACTTCGCGGGGGCCGACAGCGCGGTCAGGCGCATCTCGACGTCTCGCTTCAGGGTCGAGTCCTGGTGCTGGACGAGGATCTGCTCCAGCGTCTTGCGCGCCTCGTCCTTGCGGCCCAGCTCGGCCTGGATGCGGCCCTGGTGATAGAGCGCCTCGTCGCGGCGCGGACCTTCACCCTGCGGCTGCATCGCCTGGAACGCCTTGAGCGCCTCCTCGAGGCCGGCCTGGCGCGCCTTGGCGTCCTTCTGCGCGACCGCCTTGGCCTCGAGCGCGTAGGCGACGCCCTCGCGCGCCGACAGCAGGAGCTCGTCGGGGCCGCCGGCATCCAGGTACTCGCGATAGCGCGCGACCGCGTCGTCTTGACGGCCGAGCCGGTAGAGCGTCTCGCCCTGCAGGAGCAGACCCTGCTGGGCCACCGAGGTGCCGCCGTACTCGGCGGACAGCTCCTCGAGCGCGGACAGCACCGCGCGCGAGCGGTCGGCCGCGGTCGCGAACTCGGACGGGGAGATCGCGCGGATCCGGCGGCGGCTCGGCCTTCTTCGGCATCGTCCGCGGTGTCCTCGCCGCCCTCCTTCGCCAGCGGCACCATGCTGAGCGCGACCGCCCGCCCGTACAGCTCGGTGGCGGAGGTGAGCTTGCGCTGCTGCCACCAGTGCCACGTCGTGTAGCTCACGACGATGACGGCGACGACGCCGAAGAAGACGACCAGGCGCATCGCATGCGGCTTGAGCACGCGCGCCAGGCGGTCCATGCCGGAGATGAACTCGTCCGTCTCGGGCACGGAGGTGGGCTTTCCCTTGCCGAACTTGCCTTTGTTCTTGGGCGACACGATGAACCTCGCCGGGCTTCCGAACCCAGGGGCGGGGTGTTAGCACCCGGCCTTTCTGGGTGTCAATTGGACCGCGGTCGGGTGAGCCCGGTTGCCTTGCGCGGCACCGGGAGGTGCGGGCCGGGCCAGGGCTCGCCAGGCGGCCCAGGAGGCCTGGAACCGGCCGATCGAGCCGCCCGGCGGTTCCCCCCAGCCGCGGCCTGCTCTATTTTTCGCCGATGTCGCTGTCCGCGGTCCGGGTGATGGTGCGACCCCTGGCGGCCCTGGTCCTGGGCCTGGTCCTGGTCGTGCTGGCAGCGCGGCCGGCCGGTGCCGACGAGGGCGAGACCGCGCTCTCGGTCGGCCTCGGCTTCGCCCGCTTCAGCATCCCCGAGCACGACGGCGACGGCGGCGCCCTCACCCTCGAGTACGAGCGCGGCCTCAGCGACGCGTTCTGGCTGCGCGTGACCAGCACCGGCGCCGTCTACCGCGGAGGCGACCAGGACGGCACCGGCTACACCGGCAACGTCGTCGGCGGCCTGACCTATGTGATCGATGTGCTGAGGTACGTCCCCTACCTGCACGCCGGCGTGGGCGCGGTCGCGCTGCGCAGCGACGCGTTCGACTTCGAGATGCATCCGATGGCCGAGCTCGGGATCGGCCTCGACATCCTGGCCCGCCGCGGCCTGTCCTACGGGTTCTTCGCCCGCGCCGCGACCTTCCTCGACGACAGCGCGCTGATCACCGCCGGGCTACGAGTGACGTGGCGGTGGGGCTTCTTCTAACCCCACAGCTCGCTTCGGTTGACCCTCAGCGAGCTCAGGGGTCAGGGCTTCGCGCATTCGCGCTCAGCCTATCTATTTCGACGGGGGACCCCGCCGACTTCGTCGGCACCCCGTCTGACCCAAGGGTTCAACGCCTGACGACTCGCAGCTTCATCTGCAGCTCCTCGAGCGTGCAGCTGAGCGTGTCCTCCCCCGATCGATCGCTCGCGGCGGCCAGCTGGCACTGCAGCTGCTCCTCCGGGCCCTCGACGTTGGGGAAGCTGAGGCGCAGCGTGGCGGCGCCGTCGGCGCGCCAGGCCCCGGCCAGGCGGGTGGTGTCGTCCTCGCCCTGGCAGCGGGTGCGGATGGACAGCTTGAACTTGTCGCTCTTGCGGTCGAGGTCGAGGTTCACCGTCGGATCCTGGCAGGCGGCGCCGGTCTGCTCCCAGTGGCCGCCGTAACCGACCAGGCGCTCGTAGGCGCTGGGCGTCCGGGCCGGGTCGCGGTCGATGCCGACGGCGCGGCGGAAGGCGGGATCGTTCTGCAGCCGCGCGAAGTGCGAGCCGAGGCGGGCCTCGACCAGCCAGCGCGCGGCCTGCGGATGGGTCGAGCGGCCGAGCGCGACCAGCTCGGCCACGGCGTCGGCCGATCGATTCTGTCCGGCCAGCGCGGCCGCCAGTCCGTGGCGCGCAGCCGGGTGATCGCCGGCCGACAGCACGCCGCGGTAGGCCTCCTCCGCCTTCTTCCACTTCCTGGCCGCGAGCAGCTTGTCGGCGGCGCGGATCTGCGCCGTTGTTCTCGGATCGTCCGGCGGGGCCGTGGCGGTCGCGGGCTGGGGCGTCTGCCCGCCCGGCTGCCCTGCCGGCCCGGTCGGCTGGCCCGGCGCCGGCTGGCCCGATTTCTGGCCCACGCTCGCGGCGCCGGCCAGCTGCAGCACCACGACCTGGGGCTGGCTGCGGCCGGCCACCCGCGCCTCGTACTCGATCGCCACCAGCTTGCCGCCCTCGCTCAGGTAGACCGCACCGACGGAGCCGATCGGATCGCCGCTGTCCCACTGGGCGCGCACCGCCTTGCCGTCGCCGCTGCGCACGACCAGCTTGGTGCCGGACGCCTGCACCTGCACGGCGGCGCCGGCCCCGCGCTGCGCGGCGCCCTTGCGGAACCCGTGCCGGGCCACCTCGTCGGCGCTCTTCTTCTCGCACTTCGGCATGCCCTGGGCGCCGGCCACCGGCTGGCACACCCGGCTTGTGTCGGCCAGGTAGCGCGTGCCGTCGCGCGAGAAGCCGCCGAACGGACCGGCCGCGGCGACGGCGGGTGCGAGCCACAGGATGCCGACCAGCGAGCTCAGCGTGACGGCGCATGTCGTCGCCTACGTTAGCACCGGGATCGCGCGAGCGCCGGGGCGCGGCTGCAGCGCGGGATGAAGCCGATGTTGCGGCCGACAGACGCAACATCCCACCGCCTGGCACTGGCCAGCGCAGTGGCCACTCGGCGCGTTGACCTGCCGGGCTCGCCGGCCCCTGCCCTGTCCAAGCTCGCGCAAATCGGTTCGCTCTCGTGCGGCACGGCGGTTGCTCCAGCCAACCGCGCGACCACGGCCGCAGCGCAACCGGCCCAGGAGGAGCGCGTCCCCATGTTCGATCGCCCAGAGCGCGCAGAGACGTTCGACGAGCTGGACACCATCGATCCGACCGAGGAGCTGGTGCTGGCCGAGCTGGACGATCTGCCGACGCTCGAGGACGACATGCCGATCGAGCGCCACCGCATCGCGCTGCGCGCGCGCGCCGTGGCGCCGCCGCCGGCCGCGCGCGATCTGGCCAGCGCCGAGGTGCTGTCAACCAGCTTGCCGATCCCGGCGGCCGCGGCCTACGAGACGTTCTGCGACGTCGAGGCGATCCCGCGCTGGCTCTCGGTGGTGCAGTCGGTCCGCGTGCTGGCGCGCACCCGGTCGGACCGGCCGCAGCGCGCCGCGTTCGTCGGCCGCCTGCAGCGCGGCACCATCGGCTACACCCTGTTCTACCGCCACGCCGAGCAGGAGCTGGCGGTCTCGTGGGGGACGGACCCTGGCTCGCAGACCCTGATCGCGGGCCGGGCGCAGTTCATCCCGCTGGGCGAGCGCGCCACCCTCATGCAGTACCAGCTCGCGCTCGACCTGCCCGCCGAGGCACTGCCCCCCTGGGGCGATCCGTTCTTCGGCGGCCACGCCACGTCGGTGGTGATGAACGACTTCCGCGAGTACGTGCTGCGCGTCCATCGCCGCCTGGCGTAGCGACCGCGGCCCGATGCCCCCGGTTCTGCCGGCGCGCGCGATCTGCGGTACGTTCTTGCCGTGCCGAACCTGAGCGACCGCGCCCGCTGGGCGCTGGACAGCGCGCTGAGCCGCGCCGGGTCCGCCGTGGACCAGGGCGTCCTGCGATTCATGCGGCGCGCCATGAACGTGACGGCCGGGCGCCGCGACGCGGTGAGCCGCGCCGACCACCAGGGGCCCCGCAGCGTGCGGGCCAGCCACGGCTTCTCGTCGCCGGCCGCGGTCGCGGGCGACCCGCGCGCGCGCCTTCAAGAGATCGCCGAGCACTACCGCGGGGCCGAGGCCGACCTGTTCGCGCCGCCGCCCGAGCCGGTGGTGACCGAGGCGGAGCGGCCGGCGCGGGTCGGCGCGATGCGCGTGCTCGATCTGTCGTATCCGTCGCGCTTTCTGCCCACGTGGCCGGCCTACCGCGACGAGTTCGCCAGCTACGCCGCCAACCTGACCGCGCGCGCCCGCCTCTACTGCGGCGGCGAGGCTCCGCGGCCCACGGTCGTCTGCCTGCACGGCTGGGGCGGCGGCCGCGTCTGGCTCGAGGAGCGCGCGTTCGTGGTCCCCTACCTCCTGCGCATCGGCCTCGACGTGGCGCTGTTCCAGCTGCCGTTTCACGGCCAGCGCACGCCGGCCGGCGCGCCCCGCTCCGGCGCGCTGTTCCCGGGCCCCAACGTGGTGCGCACCAACGAGACGTTCGGCCAGGCGGTGAGCGACCTGCGCGCGCTCGCGCTCTACCTGCGCCGGCGCGGCGCCCCCGCTGTCGGCGCCATCGGCATGAGCCTGGGCGGCTACACAACGGCGCTGTGGGCCGGCCTCGACGAGCTCGCCTTCGCCACCGCGCTGATCCCGGCGGTATCGATGTCGCGCCTGTTCTGGTCGCACGGAGAGGGCTCGCCGGCCCGGCGCCGCGCCGAGCGCGCCGGCGTCACCGCCGACCTGCTCGACGATGCCTTCGCCGTCCATGCGCCGCTGCGCCGGCCGGTCAAGCTGTCGCGCGATCGCCTGCTCATCGCCGCGGCGCGCGGCGATCGCATCACGCCGCCGGAGCAGGCCGAGATGCTGTGGCGCCACTGGGGCGAGCCGGAGCTTTGCTGGGTGGCCGGCGGACACCTGACCCAGCTGGCGCGCGGCGACGCGTTCCGCGCCTTCCGGCGCATGGTCACCAGCATCGGGCTCGTCCCGAACGGGCCCACGTGAAGCCGTTCCTCGAGGCTCTGGGCCGCGGCCCGCTCATGTTCGACGGCGCCATGGGCTCGCTCCTGTACGAGCGCGGCGTCTTCCTGACCCGCTGCTACGACGAGCTCAACCTGTCGGGGCCGGAGCTCATCACGCGCGCCCACCGCGACTACCTCGAGGCCGGCGCCGACATCATCGAGGCCAACACCTTCGGCGCCAACCGCATGGCGCTGGCCCGCCACGGCTACGGCGATCAGGTGCTCGAGATCAACCAAGCCGGCGTGCGCCTGGCCCGCGAGGTGGCGCGCGACCGCGCCTACGTGGCCGGCGCCGTCGGTCCCACCGGCATCAAGTTCTCGGTCGCCACCCAGAGCGAGCGCCAGCTCGGGCGCCAGGCCCTGGCCGAGCAGATCGCGATCCTGCGCCAGGCGGGGGTCGATCTCGATCCTGCTCGAGACCTTCGCCTCGTTCCTCGAGATGGAGACCGCGCTGTCGGCGTGGCGCATCGCGGCGCCAGAGCTGCCGGTGGTGGCGCAGATGGTGTTCGACGCCAGCGGCCTGGTCGAGGGCGCGCTGTCGCCGGCCGAGGTGGCGCGCCGCCTGGTCGGCGCCGGCGCCCACGTGGTCGGCGCCAACTGCGGCGCGGGCCCCAACGAGCTCTACGCGGTCGGCACCCAGATGGTGGGCCAGGGCGCGCCGGTCGCCATCCAGCCCAACGCCGGGCTGCCCACCCAGGTCGACGCGCGAACGATCTATGTCGCCAATCCCGAGCATTTCGGCGTGTTTGCGCGGCGAATGCTCAAGTCAGGCGTGAACCTGGTCGGCGGCTGCTGCGGCACCACGCCGGCCCACACGCGCGCCATGCTGGGCGCGGTCCGCATGCTCGGCGCCGAGCGCGTGCCGCAGCCGACCGTGGAGAGCGCAGAGGAGCCGCGGGCCCAGGCCCGCCGCCCGCCGGTGGTGCCGCTGGGCGGGCGCAGCCGCCTGGGCGCGCGCCTGGCCGCCGGCGAGTTCGCGGTCTCGGTCGAGCTGACCTCGCCGACCGGGAACACGCCGGACGCGGTGGTCGGCAAGGTGCGCCAGCTCGTCGACAGCGGGGTCGACATCATCAACATCGCCGACGGCCCGCGCGCCACCGCGCGCATGAGCAACGTGGCCTTCTGCGCCCTGGCGGCGGCGTACACCGGCGTCGAGCCGATCCTTCACGTCTGCTGCCGCGACCGCAACTACCTCGGGCTGGTCGCCCACCTGCTCGGCGCGCACGCGCTCGGCCTGCGCGACCTGGTCATCATCACCGGCGACCCGCCCAAGATGGGCGACTACCCGTTCGCCACGCCGGTCTACGACGTCGACTCGGTCGGCCTGCTCGAGATCGCGGCCGGGCTCAACGCCGGCGTCGATCCCAGCGGCAAGGAGACCGGCAGCCCGACCTCGTTCGTGCTGGCCACCGGCGCCGAGCCGGGCGCTGTCGACCGCGAGCGCGAGCTGCGCCGCATCGAGTCCAAGCGCGCCGCCGGCGCCGAGCTGATCATGACGCAGCCGGTGTACGACCCGTCCACCCTGTCGAGCTTCCTCGATCAGGTGGAGCCGTTCGGCCTGCCGGTCATGGTCGGCCTCCTGCCGCTGGCGTCGCACCGCAACGCCGAGTTCCTGCACAACGAGGTGCCGGGCATGCAGATCCCGCCGGCCTTCCGCGAGCGCATGGCGCGGGTCGGCTCCGGTCCGGAGGCGCGCGCCGAGGGCATCCGCATCTCCCAGGAGGCGCTGGCCGCCGTGGCCAGCCGCGTGGCCGGCGCCTACATCATGCCGCCGTTCAACCGGGTCGAGTCCGCGCTGGCGGTGCTCGAGGCGGTCGAGGGGCGCTGGCAGCGCGCGCCGGTGCCGGCGACGAGCTCGCCGCTGCGGACGCGCGCGTGAGGAAAGCGGCGTGACCGGAGCGCTGTCGCCCGAGGAGGCCCGCCAGCTCCACGACGAGATCGTGGTGTTCGACCTGCACGCCGACACGCCCAAGCTGATGCACCGGCTGGGCTACGACATCGCCGCGCGCCACGAGCGGCGGCGGCCGCGCCAGGCCAGCTACTTCGGCCACGTCGATCTGCCGCGCATGCGCGAGGGCGGGCTGGCGGCCCAGGTCTTCGGCCTGTGGACCTTCCCCTACCCCGAGCGCGGCTGCGCCAGGTCGGTGCACGGCCAGCTCGACGCGCTCGACCGCGCTGTCGACAAGCACCCCGATCGAGATCGAGCGCTGCCTGTCGGGCGACGACGTGCGCCGGGCACACCGGGCCGGCAAGGTGGCGGCGCTGGCCGGCATCGAGGGCGGCCAGGCGCTGGAGGGCTCGCTCGAGCACCTGGCCGGCTTCGCGGCGCGCGGCGTGCGCAGCCTCGGGCTGGTTCACTTCTCGGTCAACGCCATCGCGACGCCGGCGTACGGCGTGGGCGCGCGGGCCGAGAAGGGGCTGACCGACTTCGGGCGCGACGTGATCGCCGAGATGAATCGCCTGGGCATGATCGTCGACCTGGCGCACATAAACCGGACCGGCTTCTACGAGGCGCTGGCGGCCAGCTCGCATCCGGTGCTGGTCACCCACACCGGCGTGGCCGGCGTGCACGCGCACTGGCGCAACATCGACGACGAGCAGCTGCGCGCCCTCGGCGAGCGCGGCGGAGCGGCCGGCATCATCTTCGCGCCGCGCTACCTTGGCGGCCGCACTGTCGACGCCGTGGTCGATCACATCGTGCACGTGATCGACGTCGCCGGCGAGGACGTGCCGGCGCTCGGCTCCGACTTCGACGGCTTCGTCATCCCGCCGTCGGGGCTGGAGGACGCGTCCATGCTGCCGCAGCTGACCGCGGCGCTGTCGGCGCGCGGCCTGTCGCGGCGGGCGCTGGAGAAGGTGCTGGGCGGCAACGCGCTGCGCGTGCTCGACGCGGTGCCGGCGCGGGGCGCGGACGCGGAATCCTCTTGACCGGGTTTTACTAGTCAGCTAGTAAAATGGCGTGGCCCTGGAGCTACGCCTCGACTACGACCGCGGCATCCCCATCTACCGCCAGATCTACGAGGCGGTGGTGGCCGCGCTGGCGAGCGGCGCGCTCGACCGCGGCGAGCAGCTTCCCACCATCCACGAGCTGGCCGGGCAGCTCGAGATCAATCCGAACACCGTGGCGCGCGCCTACCGCGAGCTGGAGAGCGACGGCTACATCACGGCCAGGCGCGGGGTCGGCACCTTCCCGGCCACCTCCGGCGACGAGCCGGCGCCGCCTGATCGCTCGCACGTCCTGCGCGGCATCTTCGAGCGCGCCTGGGCAGAGGCGACGCGTCACCGCATCGGCATCGACGAGCTACGGGCGTACTTCCGCAAGGCAAAGCCATGACCATCCTCTCGACCACGCTCGGCATCACCAAGGCGAGCCTGCGCGTCCTGCGCGCGCAGCCCCGCCTCGCGCTGTTCCCGCTGCTCGGCTTCGGCACCGTGGTGACCCTGCTGCTCTTGCTGCTGCCGGTGCTCGACGAGCCGGCCGACGGCCTGGTGCTGGCGCTGGTCTACTTCCTGCTCCACGGGGTCTCGGTCTTCTTCTCGGGCGCCCTGGTGTGCGAGGCGCTGCGCGCCCTGCGCGGGCAGACAATCTCGCTGGCCGGCGGCCTCGGCTGCGCGGCGTCGCGCGCCGGCGCCCTGGCTGCCTACGCGTCCATCGAGTTCGACGATCGGCCTGTTTCTCGGCGCGCTGTCGCGCGGCGGGCGATCCGCGCGCTGGCTCGAGCAGCTCATGGGCGGCGCGTGGGCCCTGCTGAGCTACCTGGCGCTGCCGGTGCTCATCGCCGAGCGTCGGGGCGGCTACGACAGCCTGCGCCGCTCCGGCGAGCTCTTGCGCCGGACCTGGGGCGAGACCGCGCTGTCCGAGCTGGGCTTCCGCATCCTCATCGTCTACTTCGTCATCATCGTGCTCATCATCTGCCTGCTCCTGGCCCGGCTCATCGACGAGCCGCTGGCGGCCGCGGTGGCCATCGCGCTGGTGCTCGCCTTCGCCGTGGTCGCATCGACCCTGCAGGCCATCTACCGGGCCGCGCTCTACATCTACGCCGCCGAGGGTGTGGTCCCGGACGAGTTCGACACGCCCGACATGCACGCGGTCTGGCACGTCAAGTAGGGAGTCGGCGGCGGACGCGCCGAATCCTCGACATCGGTCGACCGGGTGGACGAGACTCGGGGCGTGCCGAGACCGAAGCCGACGCAGAGACCGAAGGGGACGCTGAAGCAGAGCCGGACGCCCGCGCCGCCGACGCGACTGGCGCTGCAGCGCACGACCGCGCTCGGCCTCGTCCTGGGCGCGCTGCTCGCGGCGTTTCCGGCCCACGGCGCGCCGTTCGACAAGGCGGTGATCGAGCCGCTGGCCGACGAGCTGTCCGGCTCGCGCATCAAGCGGGAGGTGGAGTTCATCTCGCGCCATCACCGCATGCGCGGATCGCGCGGCTACCGCACCGTGGCCGAGCACATCGCCAACGAGCTTCGCCACGCCGGCCTCAAGCGGGTCGAGGTCATCGAGCTCAAGGCGGACGGCCGCGTCTTCTACGGCACCCAGCGCTCGCGGCCGCCGTGGGACGCCGACCGCGCCGAGCTGTGGGAGATCCGCACCGCCCGCGGCGGCGGCACGCAGCGGGTGCACCTGGCCAGCTGGGCCGAGATGCCGCTGGTGCTGGCCCAGGACAGCGAGAGCGCCGAGGTGGTCGCCGACCTGATCGACGTCGGCGAGGGCACGTCCCCGGCCGACTACGCCGGCAAGGACGTGCGCGGCAAGATCGTCCTGATCGGGGCGCAGCCGGAGGAGGCGTCGAAGCTGGCCGTGGAGCGCTTCGGCGCCGCCGGCATGATCAGCTACGCGCAGAACCAGCGCACCGCGTGGTGGAAGAAGAACCGCACCCTGGTGCGCTGGGGCCACCTCGACACCTTCGCGGCCACGCCGAGCTTCGCGTTCATGGTGTCGCTTGCAGCGCGCCGACGAGCTCCGCCGCCGGCTGTCGGGCGGCGAGCGCATCCGGCTGCAGGCCAGCGTGCAGGCCGGCAAGCACCCGGGCAGCTACCAGATCGCGACCGGCGTCATCCCGGGCGACCGATCGCTCGCTCAGGGGCCAGGAGATCGTCTTCAGCTGCCATCTCGACCACCCGCGACCGGGCGCCAACGACAACGCGAGCGGCTGCGCCACGATCCTGGAGGTGGCGCGCACCCTGTCGCGCCTCATCGCGCGCAAGCGCCTGCCCCCGCCGGCGCGCACCATCCGCTTCGTGTGGCCGCCGGAGATCGAGGGGACGCTCGCCCTGCTCGTCGCGCGTCCGGACCTGACCCGGCGCGTGCGCGCGGCGGTTCACCTCGACATGGTCGGCGGCGGACCGGCGACAAAGGCGGTCTTTCACGTCACTCGCGGACCGGCCTCGCTGCCGTCCTTCGTCCACGACGTGGCGGCCACCGTGGCCCGCTTCGTCAACCAGCAGAGCGACGAGTACGCCGGCACCGGCGAGGCCAGCTGGCCGATGGTCGATCCGGCCGGCGGCGCCGAGGCGCTGCAGGCCGAGATCGTGCCGTTCAGCAGCGGCAGCGACCACGCGGTCTACGGCGAGGGCTCGTTCCGCATCCCGGCCATCTATCTCAACGACTGGCCCGACCGCTACATCCACACCCACCTGGATTCGGTCGCCAACATCGACGCCACCAAGCTGGAGCGGGCGGCCTTCATCGCGGCCAGCTCGCGGCTATCTGCTGTCGCGCCTGGGCGCGTCCGACGCCGGCTGGGTGTGGGACGCGATCGCGCGCGAGTCGCTGCGGCGGACCGCCACCATGCTGGAGCAGCGCGCGCGGCTCACCGCGCCGGAGGCGGCCAACCTGGTCCGCTTCCACATGGCCCAGGAGCGCGAGGTGGCCGCCTCGGTGGAGCGCTTCTTCCGGCCGCCGGCGGACATGCGGCGGCATGCGGACGAGTTCCTCGACCGCCTCGGCGCGCTGGCCGGCGCGCCCGCGCGGCACGCCGTGGCGCCCGGTGCGTCATCGGGGCCCGACGGGGCCGAGACTCGTGTTCCGGCGCAACCCGAAGCTGAAGGGGCCGGTGGCCGTGTTCGGCTACGACTACTTCGACGCTCACCACAAGGGGCCGAAGCCGGCCCTGCTCGCGTATCGCGGCGCGCGCGCGGAGGGGGAGGACTACGCGTACGAGGCGCTCAACCTGGTAGACGGGCGGCGCACGGTGCGCGGGATACGCGACGACCTGTCGGCGATCTACGGGCCGGTGCCGCTCGAGATCGTGCTCACCTACCTGCGCGCGCTCGAGGCCATCGACGTGGTCCGGCGCGCGTCGCGCTGAGCGCGACCGGCGATCGCCATCTGAACCGCGAGGCGGCGCAGGTCGCGAGCTCGGCTGCTTGCGGCTGGCCGTTCGTGCACCGCCCTTCTTCCGACCGTTCGAAAGACCGGGCGGCGCTCGGCGGCGGGCGAGTGTGCGAGTCACCCGCTATGATCGGGCTTCCGTGAACAGACGGCACCACGCTCGCCGTGTCGCGCTCCTCTTCGCCGCACTGGCCGGAGTCGCGGCGTGCACGGAGAAGGAGGCCGGATCGGAGAGGCAGTCGGAGCCGCGCGGAACGGCCACGGCGCGCGAGACGCCGCCGGGCGCACCGGCCAGTGGCGCGGCCTCGCCGTCGACCGCGGCACCGGCGGTGACGGCGATGCACGCTTGCCGGACGCGCCTCCCCTGCCCGCCCCGCCGCGCGGCCTGCCTCCGCTGGCGTCGCCGCCGCACAACCCGACCACGCCGGAGAAGGTGGAGCTCGGCCGCCTGCTCTTCTTCGATCCGCGGCTGTCGGGGACCGGCAAGACGTCGTGCGCCAGCTGCCACCAGCCGCAGCGCGGCTGGGCCGACGGCATCCAGCGCGCGCGCACCGACGCCGGCCATCCCAACCTGCGCCACACGCCGAGCCTCTACAACACCGGCTACCAGCGCGAGTGGGCCTGGGACGGCGGCATGCCCACGCTCGAGGCTCACATCCTCTCGCACTGGAAGGGCCAGCTCGGCCGCCTGCCCGACGACGCGGCAGCGCTGCTCGGCCGCGCGCCCGGCTACGCCGCCCGCTTCGCCCGCGCCTTCGGCAGCCGTCCCGAGCGCGACCACAGCGCCGAGGCCCTGGCCGCCTTCGTCCGCACCCTGACCAGCGGCGACTCCCCTCTCGATCGCCACGAGGGCGGCGTCGCCGGGCGCGCTCACCGTCGAGGCGAGAGCCGGTCGCGAGATCTTCACCAGGCGAGCCGGCTGCGCGACCTGCCATCCGCCCCCGCTGTACACCGATCTATCGCTTTCACGACCGCGGCATCGCCTCCGTCGAGCGCGCCCGCGACCCGGGCCGCATGCGCGTCACCGCCGACCCCCGCCACCTGGGCGCCTTCAAGACCCCGGGCCTGCGCGGCCTGCTCCACACCGCCCCCTACTTCCACGACGGCAGCGCCGCCACCCTCGAGGCCGCGGTGACCGTCGAGCTCTCCCGCGAGCACGTGACCCTGTCGTCCGCCGAGCGCACCCAGCTCCTGGCCTTCCTGCGCGCCCTGAGCCCACCGCTCACCTCGGTTCCCCGCCCCGACCTGCCCCCCGCCCCGTAGCGCGGGGACGGCACTACTCGCAGCTCGACTCCGTATTTACCCGGCCAGCACGTCGCCGGCTAAAGACATACCCTCGGTCGCCCTTCGGGCTCCCTCGGCCAGGTGTCGATCGCCGGGATAGAGAAACAGCTCGGCACACCCTCGACCGTCCCGGCGAGCTCGCGCGCAGCGTCGAGATCGCCTTCGGTCACGAAGTCGAGGAATCTCCTCTCGGTGGTGATCGAGCAGGGCCTGCGCGAGCGCACCCGGTCCATGAGCGCGTCGCCGGCGATCAAGGCCGCAATGCCAGGGGCATGACCGACAGCTCGCGCGCCGCCACCCGCGCGCCTCGAACCATGGCCTGGCCGCCCTCGTCGAGACCGAGCCGCCGCTCCAGGCACTCGCCCAGGCCGAGCATGAAGCGGTCGGCAGCAGTCAAGCACGCGCTCACCGATGATGCGCCGCCGCGCCGAGGAGCTCGCCGAAGCCGAGCATGAAGCGGTCGGCAGCAGTCAAGCACGCGCTCACCGATGATGCGCCGCCGCGCCGAGGAGCTCGCCGAAGCCGAGCAGGCCGCGGCGCTTCCAGCCGGTGGTCAGCAGCCACAGCGTCGCAGGCGCAGTGGGTCGCGGCGCGGCGAGAAGCTCGCGCTGCCACGGCTCGTAGGCGCGCACGGGCGACTTCCAGCCGTCGAACCAGGCCGCGCTGGAGTACGGGTCGAGCACCGACCAGGAAGGCCGCGCGCCGCCGCGCGCGATGTGATGGCGCTGATTGAGGAGAACGTACCGGATCGCATGGCGGACCTCCGTGGGCGTGCGCAACGAGCGGCTGTGGTACCGCTCCGCGAACAGCTTGCCGCAGCGGCCCAGCACCCGGTTGAGCCGGCGCGCCAGCCGGACCTCGAGCCCCTGCATCCCGAGCGCGAGCGCCTCCGACCCCGCGGCCTCCACGATGAAGTGGATGTGATTCGACAGCAGGTTGAACTCGACGACTCGGAAGTCGTCTCTGTGCCCGCCCTTCGCGATCGCCTCTCGCACGACGCGCAGCGGGTGGTAGCGCCGCAGCGAACCGACCCCGGCCACCACGCGCAACGTCACATGCTGGGGAAACCTCCCCGCGAACCGTTCCCGTCGCCCATGCGCGACCCCACCGCGCCCACGCCCTCGCGGCCGCCCCGCTCCGGGCCGCCACCCTCCCCGCCCGCTCGGTCTGCGCGCCCGCTCGAGCGTCAGCTGCACATGTTTTTTCCGCGGCCCTCGACTCATCGTTGATTCCGGCAATGATTTGTAGACCGAGGGTCGGGTGCGGATCACGCTCGGTGACTCGATGAGATCGGAATTGTTGGTTTGGCGATCGAACGCGTAGTTGAATCGACGGATGTTGACGCCGAAGCAGCCCGGCCCTCCCCAGACCATCATCGAAGACCTCGGGAACCGCCTTTCGCCCGAGGACAGCCAGCGACTCGAGCAGGCAACGAAGGTGCTGCGTGAGCTCGTGGAGAAGGTGTTGCCAGAAGGGTCGTCGTTCGAGGACTACGAACGGGCCGTTCTCGAGATCACCAACGAGATTGCTCGGCGAGAGCTTGAACGAAAGCTCCAGACCATCGCCGATCGTCATGGTCCGGCGCTGCGGATCGACCACAACAACGATTGGCACGGCTGGCGCGAAGAGACCGTCCATGAGTATCGGCGCCATCTGCCGGGCACGGTCACCTATCACAGCCTGGTTGGTGGCCTGACGGTGCGTCGCTACACCTATCGAGAGTGCTACCGCAATGGTGTGACCTACGTGCCGTTGGAGCTCGATGCCGGCCTCATGGAGCACATGACACCGGGGCTCGCCCGTTACGTGGCCTTGGGCTTCTCTCACCTGCCCGTCCGGCAGGTCGAAGCCATGTTGCACGCCGCCGGTCGTCGTCCACCGTCGAGATCAACGCTGGATCGAAGCGCCAGGGATCTTGGAGCGTACGCGATGGCCGCGAATGACGAGATCGAGCCGCTGGTTCGTGCCGAGGAGACGGTCCCAGAGGACGCCCGTGCGGTTGTCCTCGGCCTCGATCGCACTGCGGTTGCGATGCGCAATACGGATTGCAGCCACGTCGCGGCGTTCGTCTATCGTGATCTACGTCGGCCTCGTCCGAAACCAACCTCGTACGTTGGGAGTGCCAAGGGGGTGAGCTGGCGCATGGACTACATCGCGACGGTTGCCTTCGTCGATGCCGATGGCCGTCGAATTGACTCGCGACAATACCGTCTGCCTGGTGCAGCCAATCCTGCCCACGTGGTTGACCGCATGATGGCCGACGTCAGCCATGCGCTCGAACAACGACCCACCCTGAAGGTCTCGGTCGTGCAGGATGGAGCGCCCGAGCTCTGGAAGCTGCTCCGGACCAAACTCAGGGCCCATCCGTTGGTTCGCAACTGGCACGAGGTGCTCGACTGGTATCACGTGGACGAACGAATCGGGCAATGCCTCGACTTGTGCACCAACGATCCCCGACAGCGAGTCATGCAGCGAAAACGCTGGCAGCAGATGTTGTTGGAGCAGGAGGGCGGCCCTGACATTTTCCTTCGCTCCATCCGTCGGGTGGCCACTTCTCTCAAGGGCGACGACCACTCGGCGTTGCAGGTGCACATCGACTTCTTTGCCAAGCGTCGCTCGCTCCTCCGCTACCCCCTCACCCGGCGCAGAGGCCTTCCGATCGGAAGCGGTATCACCGAAGGAGCCTGCAAGTCGCTCGTCGGTACGCGCGCCAAGCGGAGCGGACAGCACTGGACTCAGCGTGGACTCACCGCTGCGCTTCACCTTCGATCCATCGAGCAGCGCGGCCGTTTCGACCGCTACTGGTCGCACTTCGCCGGTCGTTACCGAGCGACGTCGATGTATCCCGCTTGATCCGGTTGTGAGACGCACCCAGCATGCCCTGCCACTCCGATACCGGCCGTCGGTGCGAAGGGCCGCTCTTCCTCGACCCATCCGCAGCGCGGATCGGCAACCGTGCTCCGCGCGGCGATCGACGCCGCGACGATGGGCAGGCCCTCAGCTGCACTGGTTGACGGCGGACACCGCGCCGACCCGGGTGCAGGGCAGGCCAGCAGCGCTGCTCGAACCGTCGAAGCGCGCGGCTCGAACCGTCGAAGCCCGGCTCGAACCGTCGGAGCGCGGCCCGAACCGTCGAAGCGCGGCCCGAACCGTCGAAGCGCGGCTCGAACCGTCGCTGCGCGGCCCGAACAACTCCGCCTCTCCAGGAGTCACGCGATGGACTGGGGCGCGGGCCGGCGAACGCGCGGCGGGTCAGGAACGCGCGTCGGCGCTGGCTGGCGGCGCGGCGAGTCGCTGGCGCGCCGCATCCTGCTTCACGTGGGGTTGACCAGCGAGGTGCCGGAGTACTGGTCGAAGAGGTGGATGGAGTCGAGGTCGATCGCCAGGTCCAGAATATCCCCGGCCCGGGCCGGGCTGTCCGGCGCGAGGCGGATCGTCAACGGCTGGCCCTCGAGCTCGCAGCGGGCATGCGCGTCGCTGCCCTGCCGGTCGATGACGGCCACCTGAACGCGAATGGTGGGCGGGTGGGGACCGGCGTGCGAGATGTGCTCCGGGCGGATCCCGAGGATGAGGGGGCTGTCGGCCGGGGCGCGGGCGCGGAAACGATCGGGGAGCGGCAGCTGGAAGCCGCGGGCCTGGATGTGCGGGGCGCCGTCGGTCTCTGCGATGGTGACGTCGAGGAAGTTCATCGCCGGTGAGCCGATGAAGCCGGCGACGAAGAGGTTGGCCGGGCGCGCGTACACGTCGTGCGGGGAGCCGACCTGCTGGATCGCACCGCGATCCATGACGATGGTCAGGCCAGCCACCTTCGATGCTTCCACCTGATCATGCGTCACGTAGACGACTGTGGTGCCGAGGCGCTTGTGCAGCGCGGCGATCTCGGTCTGCACGTCGTCACGTAGCTTCTCCTCCATGTTGCCAAGCGGATCGTCGAAGAGGAATACTGCCGGCTGGCGCACGATCGCCCTGCCCATCGCGACCAGCTGGCGCTGACCGCCGGAGAGATGCTTCGGCGTGCGGTCCAGCAGGTGTCGGAGCCCGACGATGTCTGCCGCCCTCTCCACTCGCAAGGCGATCTCCCCGGCGGGGAGCTTGCTGAGCCGCAACCCGAAGCCGATGTTCTCGCGCAAGGTAAGGCGCGGGTAGAGGGCATAGCTCTGGAACACCATCGCCACATCGCGGTCGCGGGCGGCGAGCTGGCTCACCGGCTTCCCGCCGATGTAGACGTCGCCGGAGGTGACTGTCTCCAGCCCGGCGATCATGCGCAGCACGGTCGACTTGCCACAGCCGCTGGGCCCGACCAGCACCGCGAAGTCGCCGTCCGCGATCTCGAGGTCGATGCCGCAGACGACCTCGTCGTCGCCGAAGCGCTTGTAGACTCGTTCCAGTCCGACCGACGCCATCTCGAGGCCCTCCGCGATCGAGTCGCCGGCCATCGCGCCGTGCTCGATCCATTTCGGTGAGTTGAAACCCGCGATCTGTGTGTGTCCAGCAGAGTCGATCGATCCCATGCCGCGGTGCATCAGGCACGGCGGTTGAAGATGGCAGCACGAAGTTGTTGCGTCCCCCTGCCCAAGTGCGGTAGTCGGTGAGAGAAAACGTTTACATGGTCCGAATACGCAACAATGGCAACGGCAGAGGAAGCCCGGACGCGAGCATCAAGGACGTGGCCCGCAAGGCCGGCGTGTCCATCGCGTCGGTGTCGCGTGTGATGAACGACCACGACAACGTTCGCGAAGAGACCCGCGCCCGCGTGCTGGCCGCGGTGCGCTCGCTGCGCTACGTCCCGCACAGCGGCGCGCGCAGCCTGATCACCCACCGCACCCACGCCATCGGCGTCCTGCTGCCGGACCTGTACGGCGAGTTCTTCTCCGAGATCATCCGCGGCATCGACACGGTGGCCCGCGAGACCAGCCTCCAGCTGCTCCTGTCGAGCGTGCACGGCGACGCCGCCGAGGTCGCCGCTGCCATGCGCGCCATGCGCGGCCGGGTCGACGGCCTGCTCATCATGTCGCCGCACGTCGACACCGCCCTGCTCGACCGCAACATCCCCAGCACGCTGCCGGTCGTGCTGCTCAACAATGCGCTGAGCGACACGCACCACTCGACCGTCACCATCGACAGCTACCGCGGAGCGCGCGCCATGGTGCGCCACCTGCTCTCGCGCGGCCACCGCCGCATCGCCCACGTCGCCGGACCGGAGCTCAACTTCGACTCGCAGGAGCGACTGCGCGGGTTCAGCGACGAGATGGCCGAGTCGGTGCCCGACGTCAAGGCGGTGGTGGTCAAGGGCGACTTCAGCGAGCAGTCGGGCTACCAGGCCGGACGCCGGCTGTCCGCGCGCGGCGAGCGGCCCGACGCGGTGTTCGCCGCCAACGACGTCATGGCGGTCGGCTGTCTGCTCGCCTTTCGCGAGGCCGGCGTGCAGCGTCCCCGAGGACGTGGCGCTGGCCGGCTTCGACGACATTCCGGTCGCGGCGCTGGTCAGCCCGTCGTTGACCACCATGCGCGTCCGCATCGCCGACCTCGGTAGCAGCGCGCTCTCGCACCTCATCCAGAGCATCGAGAGCCCGAAGCGCACCAGGCGAGTGGCGCAGGCATTCCAGCCCGAGCTCGTCGTCCGCGAGTCGTGCGGCGTCGAGCAACCACAGAAAAGACGCCGCCGGCGTCAGGAGGTAGGGGTCTCATGACACTGACGACGATGAGGACGAGAGGGATCGGCACATGCCTCCTGCTGGGGCTGGTCGGCCTGGCGGTCCCGTCTCTGTTCGCGCCACAGGAGGCACTGGCGCAGCGGACGACGGCAGACGTGCAGGTCCGCATCACCGCGGGCGGAGGCGCGCCGCCGGCCGGGGTCACGGTCGTGGTCCTCAACACGGACAGCGGCTTCGCCGCGCTGGCCACCGAGCGCGCCGACGGATCGCACGTGGTCGCCGGACTCGCGCCGGGCGAGTACCTCGTCACCGCCACGCAACCGGGCGGCAAGGAGGTCTACCGCCTGGTCACCCTGCAGGTCGGCCAGAGCGCGACCGTCGGGCTCGACCTCGGCCAGGAGCCGGTCGAGGGGCGCGGCGAGACAATCGTCGTCGAGGGGCGGGTCACCGAGGCGACCAACTCGGAGATCGCCACCAACATCACCCGCGACCAGATCGAGAACCTGCCGCAGAACAACCGCAACTTCCTCAACTTCGCCCAGCTCGCGCCCGGCGTCCGCCTCAACCAGGACGAATTCCGGCAGGAGCTGCAGGCGGGCGCGCAGCCGGCCGCGCAGACAAACATCTTCATCGACGGCGTGAGCCTCAAGAGCCACGTGCTCCAGGGCGGCACCGTCGGCCAGGACGCCAGCCGCGGCAACCCGTTCCCGCAGCTGGCGGTCGGTGGCTTCCGCGTCATCACCCAGAACTACAAGGCCGAGTACGAGCAGGCCGGCAGCGCCATCATCAGCGCGGTCACGCGCTCGGGCAGCAACGAGTACCACGGTGACCTGTTCACCCAGTTTCAGCACGACAGCCTGACCACCACCGACTTCTTCGTGAAGGACCGCGGCGATCCGGAGCCGGAGCTTGCCCGGTACCAGGTGGGCGCCGCGGCCAGCGGCCCGATCGTCAAGGACAAGGCCTTCATCTTCCTGACCTACGAGGGCAACTACCAGAACCGCCAGAACCAGGTCCTGATCGCCAACGCCCCGCCCGAGATCGACCAGTTCCCCGGCATCCAGCAGCGCATCAACGACGCGGAGGGCACGTTCACCAGCCCGTTCCGCGAGCACCTCGGCTTCGGCAAGCTCACCTGGCGGCCGCGCGACAACCAGAACGTCGACGTCACCGCGAGCCTGCGCACCGAGACCGACGTGCGCAGCTTCGGCGGCCAGGCCAGCTACGAGCAGGCCGAGAACGTCCGCAACCAGGTGATCACCGCGTCGGCCAAGCACCAGCTGTGGCTCGGCTCCGCGCTCAACGAGGCCACCCTCCAGTTCCTCGAGAACCACTTCAAGCCGGAGGCCGATAACTTCGGGCTCCCGGGTGAGCAGTTCTTCGCCGCCGCTCCGGGCACCGGGCTGGTCATGCACCTCGGCGGTCGCGCCAGCAACCAGGACATCGGCCAGCGCAGCTTCAACCTCCGCGACGACATCACCTTCTCCGACATCGAGGGCGGCGGCCAGCACGTCATCAAGACCGGGGCCAAGATCTCCGTCAACCGCTACAACGTCGACAAGCAGCTGGAGGAGAACCCGACCTTCAAGTACGGCTTCCTGGACGTCACCGGCAACCCGGACGGCACGCCCGACGGCGCCATCGACGACCTCGGCGACCTCAACTGGGCGGCGCCGGCAGAGGCCGTGTACGGTGTCGGCGACCCGCTGGTCGACGCCAACAACCTCGGGTTCGGACTCTACGCGCAGGACGACTGGACCATCGCGGACCGGCTCACCCTCAACCTCGGCGTCCGCTGGGACGTCGAGACCAACATGCTCAACAACGACTACGTGACGCCGGCCGACCTGCGCCCGGGTCTGGAGGGGCTGCGCGACGAGCTCACCAACAGGGGCAACCCGTCCGACTGGTTCCCGGTCGAGAACTACGTCACCGACGGACGCTCCGACCGCCCGGTCTTCCTCGGCGCCATCCAGCCGCGCCTCGGCATCGCATTCGACGTGCTGGGCGACGGCAATACAATCCTGTTCGGCGGAGCCGGCCGCTACTACGACCGCGCGCTGTTCAACGACGGCCTGGACGAGAAGTACCGCCTCCAGCACGAGGTGCGCACCTTCCTGTTCTCGCGCGACGGAATGCCGCGCAACGGCGCCGACACGATCATGTGGGATCCGGCGGGGACCTACCTCAGCGCCGAGGGGCTAAACGGGCTCATCGAGCAGGGCGTGGCCCCGGATCCGGAGATCTTCCTGCTCGAGAACGACACAAAGCCGGTGCACACCGATCACTTCAGCGGCGGCGTGCGCCAGCAGGCCGGCCCGCTCAGCGCGTCGGCAACGTTCACCCACGTGCGCAGCGAGAACGGCATCGGTTTCTACCCGGTCAATCGCCTGGCCGAGCCGGACGCGACCACCAACAACCGCGAGTTCGTCAACATCGACGGCGACGGCTTCGCCAACGTCCTCGTCTCGTCCGACGACCGGCAGTCGCGCTACACCGCGGTGCAGGTCTCGCTCGAGAAGCCGCTCGACGCGGAGTGGTCCGGTGCCGGCATCAGCTGGAGCGCGTCGATCGCATACACGCTGGCGTGGGCCAGGGAGCGCGGCCAGCTGTTCAACTTCGACCGCCCGACCATCGAGGACAGCCCGTTCGTGCCTACCGAGACCGACGAGCGCCATCGCCTGGTCCTGTCCGGCATCGCCGTGCTGCCGCTCGACTTCACCCTGTCCACGCTCATCACGCTGGGGAGCGGCCTGCCCTACACCATCACCGACGTGTCGGCGGGCGACAACGACCGCCAGAAGGTGCTCGATCTCAACGGCGGCCGCGACGACAAGGCGATCGAGTTCCGCCAGGTAGACGCCCGCATCACCAAGTCCTTCAAGCTGGTGGACGAGCACCGCATCAACGCGTTCGTCGAGTGCTTCAACATCCTCAACTCGAAGAACTTCGGCGGCTACGGCGGCTTCATCGGGGCGGACGGGCCGGCCATGGACTTCGGCAAGCCCTCGAGGCTGGTCGGCATCCCGCGCGCGTTCCAGCTCGGCATGTCCTACCACTTCTGATCGGCCCACTCGCCGCATGACGACGACGACCAGGGCCCGCCTGTTCGCGCGCACCGCCGCCACCGCGGCGGCGGTCGCGCTCCTTCTGGGCGCGGCCCCGGCCTGCACCGACGGGCAGTCGCCGCGCCAGCCGCCCGGCTCGGCGACCCCGCCGAGCACCTTCACGCCCGACGAGGTCCTCGACGATCTCGAGCAGCGCACGTTCCGCTTCTTCTGGGAGACCGCCAACCAGTCCAACGGCCTGGTGCCGGACCGCTGGCCGACGCCGTCGTTCAGCAGCATCGCGGCGGTCGGCTTCGGCCTGACCGCGTACGCGATCGGCGTCGAGCGCGGCTACGTCACGCGCGAGGAGGCGCGCGGCGCGCACGCTGGCCACGCTGCGCTTCTTCGCGAACGCGCCGCAGGGCGCCGCAGCCCGCAGGGCATGACCGGCTACAAGGGCTTCTTCTATCACTTCCTCGACATGAAGTCGGGGACGCGCTTCGAGGACACCGAGCTGTCCACCGTCGACACCGCGCTGCTGCTCGGCGGCGTGCTGTTCTGCCAGTCCTACTTCGACCAGGACAACCCGGAGGAGGCGCGAGATCCGCGAGCTGGCCGAGGAGATCTACGGCGCGTCGACTGGACCTGGGCGCAGGCGCGGCCGCCGGCGATCTCGCATGGGCTGGCGCCCGGAGAAGGGCTTCATCCAGTACGACTGGCGCGGCTACAACGAGGCGATGCTGGTCTACATCCTGGCGCTCGGCTCGCCGACCCATCCGGTCGAGCCGGCGCGCCTGGCAGGCCTGGGCCGCGCCCTACGACGGCCAGTGGGGCGTCCGCTACGGCCAGGAGCACCTGATCTTCGCGCCGCTGTTCGGCCACCAGTACACCCACGTCTGGATCGACTTCCGCGGCATCCAGGACGCGTTCATGCGCGGCAAGGGCATCGACTACTTCGAGAACAGCCGCCGCGCGACGCTACGCGCAGCGCGCCTACGCCATCGCCAACCCGGACGGCTGGACGGAGCTACGGCGACGAACGTCTGGGGCCTCACCGCCTGCGACGGCCCGGCCGACGCCGAGCTGGACGTACGACGGCGAGCGCCGCACCTTCCGCTCCTACTCGGCGCGCGGCCCGCGGCGAGATCGACGACGGCACCATCGCGCCGACCGCGGCGGCCTCGCTCGATCCCGTTCGCGCCGGAGATCGCCATCCCGGCGACCGTCGCGATGCGCAACCGCTTCGGCGCAGCACATCTACGGCCAGTACGGCTTCCTCGACGCCTTCAACCCGAGCTTCGAGTTCGACGTGCCGCTGGCCAACGGCAAGGTCGTGCCCGGCTTCGGCTGGGTCGACAGCGACTACCTCGGCATCGACCAGGGTCCGATCCTGGCGATGATCGAGAACCACCGCAGCGGGCTGGTCTGGAAGGTGATGCGCGCAACCCGCACATCCGGCCGCGGGCTGGAGCGCGCGGGCTTCACGGGCGGCTGGCTCGAGGCGGCGAAGTGAAGGCGGCCGGCGCGCTCCGCCTCGCCGCGCGCCGGCTCGCCTGCGCAGCGCTCCTGGCCGGGCTGGGGGCGTGCTCGTCCGCCAGCGACGAGATCGTGCTCGAGCTCTGGGCGATGGGCCGCGAGGGCGAGGTCGTCGCGCAGCTGACCCCGGAGTTCGAGGCCAGCCACCCGGGCATCCGCGTCGAGGTGCAGCAGATGCCCTGGACGCGGCCGCACGAGAAGCTGCTCACCGCGTTCGTCGGCGACTCGACGCCCGACGTGGCCCAGCTGGGCAACACCTGGATCCCGGAGTTCGCCGCGCTGGGCGCGCTCGCGCCGCTCGACGCCGAGCTGAGCGGCCTCGACCGTCGTCCGGCCGCAGGACTATTTCCCCGGCGTCTGGGACACCAACGTGATCGAGGGCCGGCTCTACGGCGTGCCCTGGTACGTCGACACGCGCCTGCTGTTCTACCGCACGCGACCTCCTGTCCGAGGCCGGCTTCTCGCGCCGCCGCGCACCTGGGCCGAGTGGCTCGAGATGATGGTCGCGATCAAGACGCAGTGCGGCGCGGACCGCTACGCGCGCGCTGCTGCCGCTCAACGAGTACGAGCCGCTGCTCGCCCTCGCGCTGCAGCAGGACGAGCCGCTGCTGCGCGACGACGGCCGCTACGGCAACTTCCGCGGGGCCGGCTTTCGCCGCGCGCTCGCCTTCTACGTCGACCTGTTCTGCGCGGCCTGGCGCCGCGCGTCACCAACACCCAGATCTCCAACGTGTGGGACGAGTTCGCCGCGGCTGGTTCGTCTTCTACATCACCGGCCCCTGGAACATCGGCGAGTTCAAGCGCCGCCTGCCGGCCGAGCGTGCAGGACGACTGGATGACGGCGCCGCTGCCCGGGCCCGAACGGCCCCGGCGCCTCGATCGCCGGCGGCTCCAGCCTCGTCGTCTTCTCCGACTCGCAGCACCAGGAGGCGGCCTGGAAGCTGATCGAGTACCTGTCGCAGCCCGGACATGCAGCGCCGCTTCTACGCAGCTGACCGGCGACCTGCCGCCGCGGCGCAGCAGCTGGGAGCGGCCGCCGCCTGGCCGACGACGTGCACGCGGCCGCCTTCCGCGATCAGCTCGAGCGCGTCGAGCCCACCCCGAAGGTGCCGGAGTGGGAGCGCATCGTCACCGAGCTGCGACATCGTCGGCGAGCAGGCGGCGCACGGCCAGCGTCAGCGTCGACGAGGCCGCCGCCGAGCTCGACGCGCGCGCCGACCGCATCCTCGAGAAGCGGCGCTGGATGCTGGAGCAGGAGGCGCGGCCGCGTGAGCGCGTCGCGCGCCGGCTGGATGTTCGCCGCCCCTGCCCTGCTGGTCATCTCGGCCTGTTCTTCTTCCTGCCGGTGCTGGCCGCGCTTCGCGCTCAGCCTGACCGACTTCGACCTCTACGCGCTGGCCGACCCGGACAACCTGCGCTTCGTCGGCGCGCGCAACTACCTGCACCCTGCTGCAGACGCCGCTGTTCTGGAAGGCGCTGGGCAACACGCTCTACTTCGTCGTCGTCGGCGTGCCGCTGTCGATCGGCGCTGTCGCTGGGCGCCGCGCTGCTGCTCCACGCCGGCGGTCGCGCGCCTCAAGGGCGTCTTCCGCACCGCGCTGTTCGCGCCGGTGGTCACCACCGCTGGTCGCCGTCGCGGTGATCTGGCGCTACCTGCTCCACACGCGCTACGGCCTGATCAACTACGCGCTCGGCGCCTTCGGCATCGACCCGGTCGACTGGCTGGGCGATCCGAACTGGGCGATGCCGGCGATCATCCTGTTCGCGGTGTGGAAGAACTTCGGCTACAACATGGTCATCTTCCTGGCCGGGCTGCAGACCATCCCGGAAGACCTGTACGAGGCGGCGCGGATCGACGGCGCCGGCGCGCTGGCAGCAGTTCCGCCACGTCACGCTGCCGTGCTCGCGCCCGACGCTGCTGCTGGTCAGCATCCTGACCATGGCCGGCTACTTCCAGCTGTTCGCCGAGCCGTACGTGATGACCCAGGGCGGGCCGCTGCAGAGCACCGTCAGCGTCCTCTACTTCATGTACGAGGAGGGCTTCAAGTGGTGGAACCTGGGCTCCGCCTCGGCGGTGGCGTTCATCCTGTTCCTGCTCATGTTCGCGGTCACCATGCTGCAGTTCTGGGCCGCGCGACGCTGGAGCCGGCGCATGAGCCGGCGCTGGTCCGCGTTCCTGGTCAACGCCGCGCTGCTGGCCGCGGCCGCGGTCACGCTGTGCCCGCTGCTGTGGATGCTGTCGGTCTCGTTCATGCGGCCGGCGAGGCCAGCGCGCTTCCCGCCGCCGTTCCTGCCCGAGCACGCCACGCCTCGAGCAACTACCGCGCGCTGTTCGCGCACACCGGCATGGGCCGCTACTTCGCCAACAGCCTGTTCCTCGCCACCGCGGCCACGCTGCTGTCGCTGCGTCTTCAACGTCACCGCCGGCTACGCGTTCGCCAAGCTGCGCTTCGCCGGCCGCGACCGCATGTTCAAGGTCCTGCTCGGCGCGCTCGTCATCCCGGCCCAGGTCGCGATGCTGCCGCTGTTCCTGATGCTGAAGAGCATGGGCCTGGTCAACACCTACGTCGGCGTGCTCGATCCCGTCGATGGCGAGCGTCTTCGGCATCTTCCTGGTGCGCCAGTACGCGCTGTCGATCCCGAACGAGCTGCTCGAGGCGGCGCGGGTCGACGGCGCCGGCGAGCTGCGCATCTTCAGGTCCGATCGTCGCTGCCGGCGCTCGGGCCGATCCTGGTCACGCTGGCCATCTTCACCTTCCTCGGCACCTGGAACGACTTCATGTGGCCGCTGATCGTGCTCACCGACGACGACCTGCACACGCTGCCGGTGGCGCTGGCGTCGCTGTCGCGCGAGCACGTGCAGGACAACGAGCTGATGATGGCCGGCTCGGTGCTCACGGTGCTGCCGGTGCTGCTGCTGTTCCTGGTGCTGCAGCGCTACTACATCCAGGGCCTGCTGGCCGGGAGCGTCAAGGGATGAAGCAGCGGACGACGGCGGCGGCGCTCGCGTGCGGCGCGCTGGCGGCGTCCTGCGCGCTGACCAACCGTCCGACCGAGGAGGAGAACCGCGAGCTCGACGACTTCGAGAGCATCGCGGCGTGGAAGGCGGAGGGCTCCGACGGCGTGTCGGCCCAGGCGCGGCAGGACGAGGGCGTCGCCGGCAAGGCGCTGCGCCTCGACTTCGACTTCCGCGGCCACGGCGGCTACGCCATCGCGCGTCGCGAAGCTGCCGCTCGAGTACCCGGGCAACTACGAGATCTCGTTCGACCTGCGCGGCGACGCGCCGGTCAACAACCTCGAGCTCAAGCTGGTCGACGAGAGCGGCGAGAACGTCTGGTGGTTCCGCGCGCCCGACTACAGCTTCCCGAACGGCTGGCAGCGCATCCGGGTCAAGAAGCGACAGATCGAGTTCGCCTGGGGCCCGACCAAGGACAAGCAGCTGCGCCGCTCGGCCAGCATCGAGCTGGTCGTGTCGGCCGGACGCGGCGGCGGGCGCGGCTCGGTCGCCGTCGATCGCCTGCGCATCCGCGAGGTGCCGCCGCCCGCCCGCCACGCCGCCGCAGCCGGTGGCCTCGGCCTCGTCGTCGTCGGCGCAGGCGGCGGCCGCGGTCGACGGCGCGGCCGACACCGCCTGGAAGAGCGCGGGCGCGGCGACCGAGCGCTTCGAGGTCGACCTCGGCTACGCGCGCGAGTTCGGCGGCCTGACCCTGCGCTGGAAGCCGGGCGCGCACGCGTCGCGCTACGACGTCGAGCTGTCGCAGGACCGGGCCACGCTGGCACACGGTGCGCCGGGTCGACGGAGGGGACGGCGGGCGCGACCCGCTGCTCCTGCCCGAGTCGGAGGCGCGCTACGTCCGCCTCAGCCTGCGCGAGGGGCCGGGCGACCGCCTACGAGCTGGCCGAGCTCGAGGTCGAGGACCTCGCGTTCGGCGCCACGCCCAACGCCTTCGTCCAGGCGCTGGCCGCCGAGTCGCCGCGCGGGCGCTATCCGCGCGGCTTTCACGGCGAGCAGCCCTACTGGACCATCGTCGGCGTCGAGGGCGGCCGCGCAGAGCGGCCTGTTCTCCGAGGACGGCGCGCTCGAGGTGGCCAAGGGCGGCTTCTCGATCGAGCCGTTCGTGCTGGCCGGCCGACGCGGCGCCGGCGAGCTGGGCCGACGTCGAGATCAGCCACGAGCTGCGCGACGGCTACCTGCCGATCCCGAGCGTCACCTGGCGCCATCCGCAGTGGGAGCTGCGCGTGACCGCGTTCGCCGCCGGCGAGCCGGACCGCGCCCGGCTGGCCGCGCGCTACGAGCTCGTCAATCTCACGAACAAGCCGATGTCGCCGCGCCTGGTGCTGGCGGTGCGGCCGTACCAGGTCAACCCGCCCACCCAGTTCCTCAACCTGGCCGGCGGCGTCAGCCCGATCCGCGCGCTGCGCTGGGACGGCGAGGTGCTGTCGGTCAACGGCGCGCCGGAGGTGTTCCCGCTCAAGCCGCCCGACCACGTCGGGCTGAGCACGTTCGACGGCGGCGGGTTCCCGGATCAGCCGGCGCCGTCGAGCGGTGCCGCGGCCAGCCAGGTCGAGGATCCGAACGGCTTTGCCTCGGCCGCGCTCGTCTACCAGCTCCGGCTGCCGCCGCGCGGGCGGGTCGCGGTCGGCGTTGCCTCGCCGCTGACCGGGGCGGCGGCGAGCACGAGCTGGCCGGACTGTCGTCGATGGCCGACCTCGTCGCGCAGCAATCGAAGACTGCGGCCGCCTGGCGCGAGAAGCTCAACCGCGCCTCGATCGAGGTGCCGGCCGCAGGGCCAGGCCGTGGTCGACACGCTGCGCACCGCGCTGGCCCAGATCCTCATGACCCGCGAGGGCCCGGCGCTGCAGCCGGGCACGCGCTCCTACGCGCGCTCCTGGATCCGCGACGGCGCGATGATCTCCGAGTCGCTGCTGCGCCTGGGCCACGAGAAGACCGCCGCCGACTACCTTGCGCTGGTACGCGCCGCTACCAGTTCGACAGCGGCAAGGTGCCGTGCTGCGTCGACGCGCGCGGCGCCGATCCGGTGCCGGAGAACGACAGCCATGGCGAGCTCATCTTCCTGGTCGCCGAGATCTACCGCTATCACCGGCGATCGCGCGCGCTGCTCGAGACGATGTGGCCGCACGTCGAGGCGCGCGGCGCGCTACCTCGAGACCCTGCGCCAGTCGGAGCGCACCGCGGCCAACCGCGAGCCGGGCGCGGCGCCAGCTCTACGGCCTGCTGCCGCCGTCGATCAGCCACGAGGGCTACTCGGCCAAGCCGGCCTACTCCTACTGGGACGACTTCTGGGGCCTCATCGGCTACCAGGACGCGGCCGAGATCGCCGAGGCGCTCGGCAAGACCGAGGCGCACGCGCGGCTGGCGCGCCAGCGCGACGAGTTCCGCGCGGACCTCTACTCGCCTCGCTGCGCGCGGCCGCGGACGAGGCACGGCATCGCCTACATCCCCGGCGCGGCCGACCTGGGCGACTTCGACGCGACGTCGACCACGATCGCGCTGGCGCCCGGCCGCGAGCGGCCTGCACCTGCCGCGCGATCTCGCTGGTCGCCACCTTCGAGCGCTACTGGCCCGAGTTCAGCCGGCGCGCGCGACGGGCACCGTGAAGTGGGACGCCTACACGCCCTACGAGCTGCGCGTGTCGGCACCTTCATCCGCCTGGGCTGGCGCGATCCGCGGCGCACCAGCTGCTCGAGTTCTTCTTCAGCCGACCGCCGGCCCGGGGCGTGGAACCAGTGGGCCGAGGTGGTCGGCCGCGAGCTGCGCGAGCCGCGCTTCATCGGCGACATGCCGCACGCGCTGGGTCGCGTCCGACTACATCCGCTCGGCGCTCGACATGTTCGTCTACGCGCGCGACGCGGACCGGACGCTGGTGCTCGCCGCCGGCGTGCCGCCGGCCTGGTTCGACGGCAAGGGCGTGGCGGTCGAGAAGCTGCGCACGCCGTACGGCCCGCTCGGCTACACGATCAGGCGGTCGGGCAAGCGCGTCACCATGCGGGTGAGCGGGCGCGCGCCGCCGGGCGGCCTCGCCCTGCCGTGGCCGTTCGAGGGCACCCCCGGTCGCGGCGACGGTCAACGGAAAGCCGGCCGCCTGGCAGGCCGGCGAGCTGCGCTTCGACCAGCTGCCGCGCGCATCACGTTCGAGGCGCCCTGAGCGCGCCGATCTGGTGATCACAATGAGCGAAGCGATCCAGTTTCCGGCCGGCTTTCTCTGGGGCAGCGCCACCTCCGCCTATCAGATCGAGGGCTCGCCGCTGGCCGACGGCGCCGGGCCGAGCATCTGGCACCGCTTCGCGCACACGCCCGGGCATGATCGCCGAACGGCGACACCGGCGACGTCGCCTGCGACCACTACCGCCGCTACGCGGGCGACGTGGCGCTGATGCGCCAGCTCGGCCTGCAGGCCTACCGCTTCAGCATCGCCTGGGCCGCGTCCTGCCGCGACGGGACCGGGCGCGGTGAACCAGGCCGGGCTCGACTTCTACGACCGGCTGGTCGACGCGCTGCTCGAGAACGGCATCGAGCCGCTGGTCACGCTCTATCACTGGGACCTGCCGGCGGCGCTCGACGATCGCGGCGGCTGGCTCAATCCGCGACATCGCCGGCTGGTTCGCCGACTACGCGACGGTCGTGTTCCGCCAGCTCGACGACCGGGTGAAGAAGTGGGCGACGCTCAACGAGCCGTGGGTCGTCACCGACGGCGGCTACCTGCACGGCGCGCTGGCGCCCGGGCCACCGCAGCCTGTTCGAGGCGCCGATCGCCTCGCGCAACCTGATGCGCGCGCACGGCGCCGGCGGTGCAGGCCTACCGCGCCGAGGGCAAGCACGAGATCGGCCTGGTGGTGAACCTCGAGCCGAAGTATCCGGCGTCGCGACAGCGACGGCCGATCGCGCGGCGGTCGCGCGCGCCGACGCCTACATGAACCGGCAGTACCTCGATCCGGCGCTGCTCGGCACGCTGCCCGGCCGAGCTGGCCGAGATCTTCGGCGACGGCCTGGCCGGACTGGTCGGCGGAGGACCTGGCGCTGGCCCGCCAGCCGATCGACTTCGCTCGGCGTCAACTACTACACGCGCAGCGTCACGCGCGACGACGCCGACGCCTGGCCGACGCGCGCCGTCGTCGGTGCGTGCAGAAGCGGGCGACCTACACCGAGACCGGCTGGGAGGTCTATCCCGCCAGGGCCTGACCGACACGCTGCTCTGGGTCAAGGAGCGCTACGGCGACCTGCCGCTCTACATCACCGAGAACGGCGCCGCGTTCTTCGATCCGCCGGTGGCCGAGGGCGGCCGCGTGCGCGACCCGCTGCGCGTCGACTACCTGCGCGAGCACCTGCGCGCCGTGCACGACGCCATCGCGCCAGGGCGTCGACGTGCGCGGCTACATGGTCTGGTCGCTGCTCGACAACCTCGAGTGGTCGCTCGGCTTCTCCAAGCGCTTCGGCATCGTCCACGTCGACTTCGAGACCCAGGAGCGCACGCCCAAGGACAGCGCCCGCTTCTACTCGCGCGTCATCGCCACCAACGGCGCGCGCGCTGACCGACGAGGACGAGAAGTAGACCGGCCCGGGTCTACTGCTCTTCCTCTTCGCCCAGCTCCTCGGTCGCGGCGCGGTAGAGGCGGACCGGATCGACGTGGCGGTAGCGCTCGGTGCGCAGGCGCAGCGCGGCGCAGTGGTCGACGATCTCCTCCGGGTCGCGGCCCTGGTCGCGCAGCTGGGCGACGCGCTCCTCGATGGCGGACGCGGTGCCGGTCGGGTGATAGATGAAGGTGCGGCCGAAGCGGACCTGGCCCTCGAAGCCGATCAGGCGCACCTCGGCGACGTCGCCCGGCTCGACGCCGTAGAGCGAGCGCTTCTCGGCCACGTCGAAGACTCCGCCGCGGCACAGGTCGCGCACGCGCACGCGGCCGGGCTGGTGGCGGCCGATGGCGACCAGGGCGCGCTGCGAGCGCAGCCACGCGCGCAGCGCCGACGGCCCGGCGCGCGTCGGCCTCCTCGGCCAGCGCGCGCACCGCCGGCGGCGCCGCGCCCGGCGCGCGCTCCCACTGGAAGGCGAACCACTCGAGGAAGGCCTGGGTCCACGGCTCCCACAGCTCCTCGTCCTGGCGCACCCGCCCGCGCCGGTCCTCGTACTGCTCGCGGCTGGCGGCCAGCTCGCCGGCGTCGTCGTCGCCCAGCCGGTGGAACAGATCGTCGGCCACCTGATAGAGGAACGGATCGCCGGGCGGCTCGTCCTCGGGCGCGCGCGAAGTGGCCATCGGGCGGAGCTCCTCTGTCCTCGGCCGGCGGCGGTGCTACGCGCGCCCGCGCATGGCGGCCACGAACCGGCCGAACAGGTAGCCCGCGTCGTGCGGCCCGGGGCTGGCCTCGGGGTGGTACTGGATGCCGAACACCGGCCGGCTCGTCGACGCGGATGCCCTCCACGGTCTGATCGTACAGGTTGACGTGGGTGCTGTGCGAGCCGGCCGGCAGGCCATCGGCGGCCACCGCGAAGCCGTGGTTCTGCGAGGTGATCTCGACCTTGCCGGTGGCCAGGTCGAGCACCGGGTGATTGCCGCCGTGGTGGCCGAACGGGAGCTTGTAGGTCCGCGCGCCCAGGGCCAGGGCCAGGATCTGGTGGCCGAGGCAGATGCCGAACACCGTCCTGTCGGCCGCGACCAGCTCGCGCACCGCCGCGATCCCGTAGGTCACCGCCGCCGGATCGCCCGGGCCGTTGGACAGGAAGTAGCCGTCCGCCCCGAGCGCGAGCGCGTCCCGGGCCGGCGTGGTGGCCGGCAGCACGGTGACGCGGCAGCCGGCGTCGCGCAGGAGGCGCAGGATGTTGCGCTTGATGCCGAAGTCGTAGGCCGCGACGTGCAGCTCGGCCGGCGCGAGCGCCGGCGCGCGGCCTGATCGGGCGGCGACCAGCTCGGCTCGTCCCAGGTGTACGGCGCGGCGCAGGTCACGCGCGGCACCAGGTCGAGCCCGGTCATGTCGGGCGACGAGCGCACGCGCGCGAGCAGCTCCTCCTCGGCCGCCGCCCCGATCGCGGTCGTGGAGATGGCGCCGCGCATGGCGCCCTGGTCGCGCAGCGCGCGGGTCAGCGCGCGGGTGTCGATCCCCTCGATGCCGACCAGCCCGCTGTCGGCCATGGAGCGATCGAGCGCCTGCTCCGACCGCCAGCTCGACGGGCGCAGCGCGACCTCGCGCACCGCCAGACCGGCGCACGCCGGCCGCGCCGCCTCCAGGTCCTCCTGGTTGGTGCCGGTGTTGCCGATCTGCGGCGCGGTCATGACCACGATCTGACCGGCGTAGGACGGGTCGGTGATGATCTCCTGGTAGCCGGTGATGGCGGTGTTGAACACCACCTCGCCGAGCGACTCGCCCTCGGCGCCGAAGCCGGTGCCGCGGAACACGCGGCCGTTCTCCAGCACCAGGACCGCCGGGCGCGCGGCGCTCATCCCGCGACCTCCACCAGGCCGGCGCGGTCGAAGGTGGGCCGCCCGCCCATCAGGGTCAGCACCGCGCCGCCGCGCATCGCGCGGCCCAGGAACGGCGTGTTGCGCGACCGCGAGCGCAGGGACGCGGCGTCGACGGTCCAGGCCAGGTCCGGATCGATCACCGCGATGTCGGCCGGCGCCGCGACCCGCAGCGTGCCGGCCCCGGCCGCGTCGAGGCCGAAGATGCGCGCCGGCTGGATGGTGAGCAGCGCGATCGCGCGCGCCAGGTCGATGACCTGGTCGCGCACCAGATCGAAGACAAGCGGCAGCGCGGTCTCCAGCCCGATCATGCCGAAGGCGGCGTGGTCGAACTCGACGTCCTTCTCGACCGCCGAGTGCGGGGCGTGGTCGGTGGCGATGCAGTCGATGTCGCCGTCGGCCAGGGCCTGGCGCAGCGCCTCGACGTCGCCGGCCGCGCGCAGGGGCGGGTTGACCTTGGCGCGGGTGTCGTAGCCGGGCGGCGCCGCCACCGCGTCGTCGGTCAGGTGCAGGTGGTGCGGCGTGACCTCGCAGGTCACCGGCAGCCCGCGCCGGCGCGCCTCGCGCACCAGCTCGATGGTCCGCGCGGTGGACGCGTGGGCCACGTGGTAGCGCCCGCCGGTCCACTCGAGCAGCTCGATGTCGCGCGCGACCATGATCGACTCGGCCTGGGGCGGCTGCCCGCGCAGCCCGAGCCGGGTGGCCACCTCGCCCTCGTTCATCACGCCGCCCTCGGCCAGGGCCAGGTCCTCGGCGTGCTGCACCACCGGCAGGCCGAACGTGCGCGCGTACTCGAGCGCGCGCCGCATGAGCCCGGCGTTCATGACCGGCTTGCCGTCGTCGGACAGCGCGACGATGCCGGCCTCCTTCATCTCGCCGTACTCGGCCAGCGCCGCGCCCTTGAGCCCGACCGAGATGGCGCCGACCGGCCGGACCCGGCACAGTCCGACCTCGCGGCTGCGCCGCACGATCAGATCGGTGACCGAGCGGCAGTCGTTGGGCGGCACGGTGTTGGGCATGGAGCAGACAGTGGTGAACCCGCCCGCCGCGGCCGCCGCCGAGCCGGTGGCGATGTCTTCCTTGTACTCCTGACCCGGCTCGCGCAGGTGGACGTGCAGATCGACCAGCCCGGGCACGACCAGGCGGTCGCGAACGTCCACCACCTGCTCGTCCCGGCGGGCCTGCAGCCCGCGCCCCAGCTCCGCGATGTGACCCGCCTCCACGCGCACGTCAAGGGCCGCATCGGTGCGCTGGCCCGGATCGACGACGCGTCCGCCTCGCAGGAGCAAGTTCATGAATCGAGGCTGTTTAGCAGCTCCGCCGGGATGTGTCCATCCGATCGCGGCCCTGATACATTGACAGCGATGCCGAGCGCGGCGGTGGTGATCATCGGCAACGAGATCCTCTCCGGCAAGTTCGCCGATGAGAACGCGCGCTTCCTGATCGGCGAGCTGCGCGACCTGGGTGTGGAGCTCGGGCGCATCTCCATCATCCCCGACGATATCGACGACATCGCGGAGACGGTACCGCGCGTGGCGGCCCGCTTCGACTCGGTCTTCACCTCCGGCGGGGTGGGCCCGACCCACGACGACGTGACGATGGCCGGCCTGGCGCGCGGCTTCGGCACCCGCGTGGTGCGCCATCCGGTGCTCGAGGAGCTCCTGCGCAAGTACTACGGCGACAACCTGACCGACAGCCACCTGCGCCTGGCCGAGGTCCCCGACGGCGCCGAGCTGGTCTACGGCGAGGACCGGGTCTGGCCGGTGCTGGCCTACCGCAACGTCTACATCCTGCCAGGCGTGCCGTCGCTGTTCCGCCGCAAGTTCCTGTCCATCCGCGAGCGCTTCCGCTCGCGCCCCTACTTCAGCGCCCGGGTCTACGTCATGGCCGACGAGACCACCATCGCGCCCGACCTCGACCGCATGGTGAGCGCCCACCCATCTGTGAGCTTCGGCAGCTACCCGCGCTTCGAGGAGACCGAGTACCGCGTGATGCTTACGGTGGAGAGCCAGGACAGGTCGGCGGTGGAGCGGGCTTTCGGCGAGCTCTCGGCAGCGCTGGGTGCCCTGGTTGTGCGGGTGGAGGGCGCGTCTTGATGAAAGAAACAGGAGACGGGCAGCAGGCAGCGCGCATCGGGCAACAGGCGTCGGGGTGCCTTGCGCTGCCGGTTGCGTGTGCACCGCTGCCTGCTGCCCGCCTCCTGTTTCAGTTCCTGCAGTGACAACCGAGAGGCGGGCAAAGCAACGCGTGCGAGATCGTATCCGAGTCCTCCTCGTCCAGTGCCGCGAGGTCTGGGCCAACCGGCCGCGCTGGCGGAATGTCTGGGATCGCGGGCCGGTGACGTTCCTGCCCATGCTGTTCGCCGAGACGGCGCCGCTCGACCTTCGCCTGGTCGGGCGCACGCTGCTGCGGGCGGCGCTGGTCGGCGCCGCGGCCGGGCTGGCCGGCGCCGCCTTCTTCGCCGGCCTCGAGTACATGCAGCTGTTCCTGCTCGAGTACCTGGTCGGCTACGAGCCGCTGCGCGCCGACGGCGAGACGTTCGTGGGCGGATTCCACCAGCCGGTGTTCCGGCCGTGGCTGCTGCTGTTCCTGCCGGCGCTGGGCGGGCTGGCCTGCGGTCTCATCACCCGCCTGGCCCCGGAGACGCGGGGCGGCGGCGCCGACGCCATGATCGACGCCTTCCACCACCAGAACGGCGTCATCCGCCCGCGCGTCATCTGGGTCAAGGCGCTGGCCTCGGCGGCCACGCTCGGCTCCGGCGGCGTCGGCGGGCGCGAGGGGCCGACCATGCAGATAGGCGGCGCGCTCGGCTCAACTGTCGGCGCGCTCCTGCGGGTCAGTCCGCGCGAGCAGCGCATCCTGCTGGTGGCCGGCGTGGCCGCCGGCATCGCCGCGGTGTTCCGCACCCCGCTGGGCGCGGCGCTCATCGCCGTCGAGGTGCTCTACCGCGACGGCTTCGAGTCGGACGGGCTCATCCCGTCGGTGCTGGCCAGCGTGGTGGCCTACTCGATCGTCACCTCGATCTTCGGCGAGAGCACGCTGTTCGCCCACGCCGCCCGCTTCCCGTTCGCGCCGTCGCACCTGCCGATGTACGGACTGCTCGCCATCGTGCTGGCCGCCGCCGCCATCCTGTTCCTGGGCGTGTTCCGCGCGGTCAAGCGCCTGGCGCTGCGCCTGCCCGGCCCGGAGTGGACGCGCCCCGCGCTCGGCGGGCTGGCGATCGGCATCATCTGCACGCCGATCATCATGCTGGTCGGGCGCGCGATCGGCCAGCCCGGCCAGGGCCTCGGCCTGCTGGGCGGCGGCTACGGGGCGGTGCAGATGGCCATCACCGGCTCCGACTGGCTGCCGGGCGGGTGGAACGCGGTGGGCCTCCTGTTCGCGCTCGCCATGGCCAAGCTGTTCACCACCACCATCACCATCGGCAGCGGCGGCAGCGCCGGCGACTTCGCCCCCGCGCTCGCCATCGGGGGCCTGCTGGGCGGCGCGTTCGGCCGCGCGGCGCAGATCTGGGTCGACCCGAGCATCGATCCCGGAGCCTTCGCCCTTGTCGGCATGGGCTGCTTCTACGGGGGCGTGGCCCACGTGCCGCTCAGCGCGCTCGTGCTCGTGTGCGAGCTGGCCGGCAACTACGACCTGCTGGTCCCGCTCATGCTGGCGCTCGGCATCTCGTTCGTCGCGCTGCGCAAGCGCACCCTGTACGACGCCCAGGTCCCCACCCAGCGCGACTCGCCGGTGCACCGCGACGCGCTGCTGCTCGACGTGCTGCGCACGGTGCGGGTCGGCGAGCTGATGGCGCGCGGCCGGCCGTTCGTCAGCTTCTCGCCCGCCACGCCGGCCGAGGACATGCTGCACCGCATCGGCGAGGCGGCCTGGCAGGACGTGTTTCCGGTGGTCGAGCCGGACGGCTCGCTGTCCGGTCTGGTCAGCGCCGACGCCCTGCGCATGCTGGCCTCCGAGCAGCGCGAGATCACCTGGCTGGTCGCGGCCGACCTGATGCAGCCGGCGGTCACCGTCGATCCCGACGACGACCTGCACGTGGCCTGCGAGAAGCTGGTGCAGAACGGATTGCGCGAGCTGCCGGTGGTGAGCCGCAAGGGCGAGATCCTCGGCTTCCTCGACGAGGCCGAGGTCGCCCGGGTCTACCTGCGCTCGGCGTCGCGCGCCGAGGACGCGGCCAGCTCGCACCGCAACCTGCCGCGCATGCCGCCGCGAGGGCCGGGATCGACCGAGTAGACCGGGCGCCTGATGACCTTGTTCCACCTGGTCGGCCGCGACGAGTGGGCCCTGGCCCAGGCAGCCGGGACGTACGCGCCGGCCAGCCTGGCCCAGGAGGGCTTCATCCACTTCAGCACCGCAGAGCAGCTGCCGGGCAGCGCGGCGCGCTTCTTCGCCGGGCGCGACGACATGGTGCTCGTCGCCGTCGACCAGGACCGGCTGGCCGCGCCGCTGCGCTTCGACCGGGTGGACGGCGCCGGCGAGGCGTTTCCGCACCTGTACGGCGCGCTCAACCTCGACGCGGTGATCGACGTGACGCCGTGGCCGCCGCCGCGCGGGCCGCTGTCGGGGTAAAGTCCCCGCCATGTCAGAGTCTGTACAGGCCGTGCGCGGGATGAACGACCTCCTGCCGCCGGACTCCGCCAAGTGGGGCTTCTTCGAGCGGCGCTGCCGCCAGCTGTTCGAGCGCCACGGCTACGAGGAGATCCGCACGCCGGTGCTCGAGCACACGGCGCTGTTCGCGCGCGGCATCGGCGAGGCGACCGACATCGTCGAGAAGGAGATGTACACCTTCCTCGATCGCAAGCAGCGCTCGCTGACAATGCGGCCGGAGATGACGGCCAGCTGCGTGCGCGCCTACATCGAGCACGCGGTCGGCAAGCGCGAGCCGGTCTCCCGCTGGTACTACAGCGGCCCGATGTTCCGCTACGAGCGCATGCAGACCGGGCGCTACCGCCAGTTCTATCAGATCGGCGTCGAGTGCTTCGGCGTGGCCGAGTCGACCGTCGAGGCCGAGCAGATCGCCATGCTGGTCCAGCTCTACGACGGCCTCGGCGTGCCGGCGCTTTCCACCCTGGTCAACTCGGTGGGCGGCGCCGAGGACCGCCCGCGCTACCGGCAGGCGCTGCTCGACTACCTCCAGCCGCGCGCGTCCGAGCTGTGCGCCGACTGCCAGCGCCGGCTCGCCACGAATCCACTGCGCGTGCTCGACTGCAAGGTGGACGCGGGCAGCGAGGTGCTGGCCGGCGCGCCGCGCGTGATCGATCACCTGACCGAGGCCAGCCGGGCCCACTTCGACGCCGCCTGCCAGGCGCTTACCGATCTCGGCGTCGGCTTCCGCATCGAGCCGCGCCTGGTCCGCGGGCTCGACTACTACACCGGCATGGTGTTCGAGATCCAGTCGGCCTCGCCGGCGCTGGGCAGCCAGGCGGCCCTGGTCGGCGGCGGGCGCTACGACGAGCTGGTCGAGAGCATGGGCGGCCCGCCCACGCCGGCGGTCGGCTTCGCCCTCGGAGTCGAGCGCGGCATCCTCGCCCTGCCCGGCCCGGCCGAGTCGTTCCTTGCCCGACCGCATCTGTTCCTGGCCGCCATCGGCGAGGCGGCCCGCCGCCGCGCCCTGGTCCTGGCCCACAGCCTGCGCGTCTCCGGGCTGCGCATCGAGCTCGAGCACCGCGCTGTCGGCCTGAAGGCCCAGTTCAAGCGGGCCGACAAGCTGCGCGCCCGGGCCGCCCTGGTCCTGGGCGACGACGAGCTGGCCACCGGCCGCGGCAAGCTGCGCGACATGGACGAGCGGGCAGGAGCGAGAGGTCGCGCTCGCCGATCTCGCCGTCGAGCTGACCCGTGGCGACTCGGGTGGCCAGCTAGCCGAGTAGCCGAGCACCCGCGAGTCGCCAGAGAAGTCGCGTCAGGGGCGGCTAACGATCGCCTCCGACAGGGCGCCGCCGGGCGTCGCTGCCTGGCGCGGGCGTTGCACTTATCGCCGCGCAGTGTGCGGTGTGCGACAGAGGGACGGCGCCCGGGAGCAGGCGCCGTGATGGCGGCGACCACACGCTGCCCCGACGACAATCAGATCGTCGCCTTCACCGCCGGGTACGCGCGCGGCGCCGACGCCGCCGCGATCGAGGGACACATCGACGAGTGCCCGGACTGCCGGCTGGTCCTGGCCCAGCTGGCCCACTCGTCGGCGGTGGAGCGGACCTGGGCCGACAGCGCGTGCGACGCCGCCACCGCCACGACCTGCCCGGGCGACGAGTACGCCGTCGGCCAGGTGCTGGCCGACCGATTCTGTCTCCTGCGCCGCATCGGCGCCGGCGGCATGGGTCAGGTGTACGAGGCGGACGACGCGCTGCTCGGCATCCGCGTCGCCATCAAGCTCCTGCCGCCGCAGCCGAGCGGAGCGGCGCGCAGCACGGTCGCTCATCTGCACCAGGAAATCCTGCTGGGCCGGCGGGTGAGCCACCCGAACGTGTGCCGCATCTACGATCTGGGCACCAGCGGCGACCTCCACTTCCTGACCATGGAGCTGGTCGAGGGCGACACGCTGGCCGAGCTGCTGGCGCGCGGCCGATTGCCCGAGGAGCGCGGCCGCCGCATCGCCGAGCAGATCGTGGCCGCGCTGGCCGCCGCGCACCGCGAGGGCGTCGTGCACCGCGATCTCAAGCCGGCCAACATCATGGTCGCCGGCCGCGATCACGTCACGGTCATGGACTTCGGCCTGGCCCGCGATGACCGATGGGAACCGGAGGGCCGCGGCTGGCAGGGCCGGGTCGGCACGCCGGGCTACTGGGCGCCGGAGCAGGCGCGCGGCGAGACGGCGACGCCGGCGTCCGACGTCTACGCGCTCGGCATGGTCCTGCTCGAGGTGCTGTCTGGACCGCGCGATCGGCGGGGCGAGCCGGCGCGCCTGGCCGGCGTCCCGCGCCCGCTGCGCGCGATCGTCCGGCGCTGCCTGGCGGCGCGGCCGGGCGACCGGTTCGCCAGCGCCGCCGACGTCGAGGCCCGGCTGCAGCGCATCGCGCGCACGCGCCGCCGCCGCCGGGCGCACCTCTTGTCGATGACTCCGGCCGGCGTCGGCATCGGCAGCACGCTGCTGGCCCTGTGCATGATGGCGGGCGGTGGCGAGTCGGCGACGGAGCCGTCCGCCGCCACCGCGCCACCGGCGTCTCGGTCAGAGCGGCCGCGCGCCGCGCCGGAGCCAGCGCGCCGCGCCGATCGACCCGCGGCCCGTCCCGACGCGGACGGCCGGGTCAGCCCGGCCGCGCGTCGCTCGCGTCACTGAATGAAGGTGCCGCCGAAGGCCTCGGCCGGGGCCGTCGGCACGAACGTGAAGACGCGGCCGGAGCCTCCACCCGCGTCTCCTGCGTCCATCACCCAGATGCGGCCGTCGGGCGCCGGCTGGAGCCGGACCGGGAGCGCAGGCTGCTGCGGGAACGGCACGAACATGGCGCGCACGCCGCCGACGATCGTGAAGTCCAGCTCGAAGCCGGTGTAGACCGCCGAGAACAGCGGCAGCTCGCCCAAGCGGTCGCCGTTGCACTGCGCGTCGCCGGTGGTCGCGATATCGACCAGGTTCAGGCGGAAGGCCGGGTTCTGCAGGCGGATCGACCTCTGCGCGGTGCGGTGGCGCAGGTTGGTCTCCTCGCCGCCCGTGCAGTCGTTGCCCTGCGGAGAGAACACGGTGTACGCCTCGAACTGCTCGAGGTCGACCGAGCACGGGTTCGGCCACAGATCCGTCATCGCGTCACCCTGGCAGGCCGGCGGCCGCAGCGGGATGCGGCTGACCAGAAGCGGATTGAACAGCGGATCGGTGGGCTCCCGGCTCCGGCACTCCCTGGTCTCCGGATCCATGTAGCGGTTGTGCAGGTAGCCGTCGCGCGGGCTCATGGCCACGAACGCGTCGCTGGCCCGCACCTGGTAGCGCTGCACGGCCTGGACGCACTCCTGGCTGGGCAACGTGCTCTCGTAGCAGTAGCCGGCCAGGCAGGTGTGCCCCTCCTCGCACTGGTCCGAGGTCTCGCATTCCATCACGCAGCGATTCGGGCCCGGCGCGCGGCTCGGCTCCGGGCGGCACACCCACTCGTAGTCGACCGTCTCCGCCGGCGGCCCGCCCTGAGCGAGCGGATGCGACGGATCCGGTCAGCGTGCGCTCCACCTCGGCCATCTGCTCGCACTGGTCGTCGCTCGCGCACCCGTCGATCGGCGCTGGTGCGCAGGACCCGCTTGCGCGGTATCAGTGTGACGCTGTCGGCCGACACGGTCGCGGCCGAGTACACCCGGCGCGTGATGAGGAAGTCGCGGCACAGCGCCGCCAGCGACTCGGCCCGGTTGGCGGGCAGGCAGATCCCGGTGGTCACCGTGGCGGGCGCGTCCGGATGGATGAAGCAGGTCTCCCCCACGCCGCACTGCCCGTCCCCCTGCTGCGGGTCGCAGCCGATGAGCTGCACGGCGTCGAACGGCTCCACGCCGAGCTGGCAGAGCGACCCGGCCGGATCCTGGAGCCGCACGTCGGAGCCGTCGACGGACAAGGTGCCGTTGCGCACCGGCGGGCCGTCCACGTCGGAGCCGAGCCCGTCGCGCGAGAGCAGCCCCTCGTAGATGACCGACCATGCCTGCGGTTCCGGCCGCACGCCCAACCAGTCCGGGAAGTTGAGCTCGCGCAGCTCGAGCGGCGCGGCGAACGACAGCTCGGGCACCGACGCCGACGTGTCCCCGGTCGTGCACTCGACCTGACGCATCGACGGCAGAAGATGCAGCTTCTCCGCCGTGATGCGGCCCTCCGAGAACGTCCGCGAGGGCGCGTCGGCCAGCCGCGGCGAGAGGTCGAGCGGATCGGCCGTCACGTCACCGCCGCAGCTGGCCGGCTCCACGCCGCGGTTGCCGCCGATGTCGCGCAGCTGGTGGGCCAGCGCCAGCGCCAGCGTGGACTCGGCCGGCTGCGGCACACCGTCTTGCTGCGAGGGGTCGAAGTCCGGATAGTTGTCGTCGTCAACGTTGGCCAGGTAGACGTTGCCCTTGCTCGTCGAGATGAAGGCGAAGGTGCCCGACATCTGGAAGCCGGAACGCTCGGGCGGCGTGGTCGGCGGCACGACCTCGCTGAAGGTCACGTCGAGCGGCGTCTCCTCCGCCGGCATGTGGATCCCGGGAGACCTCGCGTTCGGCCGTCGCGGCGGCGTGTCCGGCCCGCCGACCGGCATGCAGGACAGGAACGACACATCCGCTTCGCCGTACAGGTAGCGCGGATCGACCTGGGTGTCGCACTCGATCAGGTCCGCCAGATCGACGACGCGCACGGTGCGATCGGTCGCGACGGCGTACAGATAGCGCCTGCGGCCGACGCCGCCGCTCGGCTGGCCGGTCGCGCCGCCGTTGAGCACCTCGGGCGAGACCGCCAGCGAGGTCACGCCGACCTTGCCCTGGAGCTGCACGCTGGAGGTGGTGGCCGGCAACCCGTTCTTCGGATCCAGGTCGATGATCGCGATCTTCGAGCTGTTCTCCGACGCCACGTACAGGCGTCCGTCGCCGCCGAAGCGCAGCCCGACCGGGCGCGGCGCCTGGTCGTCGATGGTGGGCGGCCCCGCGTCCGGCACGCTGGCGTCCAGGCCGGCGTCGGGAGGACCCGCGTCGGGCGGCGGCGGGCCGCCCAGCGCGCTGGAAGTGCCCGACACGTCGCCGCACTCGGACGGACACTCGAACGCGCCGTCGGTGATTGTGGCGTTGCCCTCCTCGTCGAACTGGACGCCGGCCTGGATCTCGCCGCTGGTGGCGTCAACGACCGCCACGGTGTGGCATGCCGGATAGGCGACGTAGATCAGGCCGGTCGGCTGCGACGGGCACACCGCCCCGGTGCTCTCGCCCTGCGGGCCGGCGACCACGGTGCGCGGCTTGGCGTGCATGACCGTGCCCTCGGCGTTCGTGATCTGGTAGCGCGAGATGCGCGACGCCGCGTCGAGGTCGAGCGCCGAGGTCACGTCCAGGGCGGCCAGGTCACAGCTGGCCGCGCTCGCGGTCAGCATGAAACAGCCGGAGCTGTCGGCGGTCATGCCCACCGGCAGCGTGGTGATCGGGATGGCGTTCTTGCCGGGCGTGAGCGGGTCGCTGTCGAGCACCGCCTGGGTGTCGGCCTCCACCACCGCCGCGGTCCCGCGGCTGCCCTGCAGCACGAAGCCATACACGCGAGGCGGGATCAGATCTTCCTGGCCGGCCGGCGGCTCCGTGGCCAGGCATGCCGCCATCGGCTGCGCGGTGGACACCACCTCGCCGCCCTCGACGCGCCGGTCGCCGAAGCAGGCGAACGCCACCTCCGACGGGCGATCGAGGTTGCGGATGAGCGGCGGCGGGGTCTCGGACGAACAGGCAGCCGCGGCGATCGCGGCGGCGAGGACCGCGCCGGCCAGCGCGGGCCGCATGCGCGGTGATCGGGGCGTTCATTCGACGTCATCTCCCGACGAGCGCGGCCGCCCCAGGCGCAGCACGACTCGGTTCTCGGTATTGGACTCCGGCGTGAGGTCGATGACCGCCACGGTGCCCTCGAGGTTGTTGCTCACGAAGAGCCGCTTGCGCCCGGGCGCGGCCGCGATCGCGTGGGGACCGCGGCCGACGTCGATGATGGCGTCGACCACCGGGCCGCGCGGATCGATCGACCAGATCTGCCCGTTGCGGAAACAGGCCACGTAGATGCGGTCCCCGCGCTCGGGATTTTCCGGGTCGTCGCCCGGCACGACAGCCAGGTTGGACGCCTCGGCGCACACCTCGACGCTGGCCATGAACTCGTTGCGCGGCACGCCCAGCGGATCGAGCGAGGTGTCGAAGATGTGCAGCATCGCGGGGAACCGGTTCACGATATAGGCGCGGTTCCCGTCGCGGCGAGAACGCGATCCCGCGCCCGTCGCTCGACGGGTTGATCGTCCCGCGCATGAAGAAGAACTCGGCCGGCAGGAGCGATGGAAGGCCGCCCGCCCCGCGCTGGACGATGAGGGTCTGGATGCGCGATTCGCGCCGGCTGGTCACGTAGATGCGGTCGTTGGCCGAGCCGGGCACCCGGCCGGCGACGCCGACCGCGCCGCGCTGGCCGTCCTGCTCGCCGGCAAGGAACAGGTTGCCGACCGCATCCGACAGGATCGGCGGGTCGCCGTTGTGGGGCGCGTCGGCCACCGACACCGCGCCGTTGGACAGGTGCGTGACCACGACGTAGCCGTTCGTCGAGTCCACGAACAGGCCGAACGGCTCGTCCGGCAGACCGATCAGGTCCTCGTCGTTGCGCAGCTGGGTCAGCCGGTGGTCGTCGTCGCACTCGGAGAACCCGGCGCCGCCCGCCGCACGACAGGCCGCGCGTCTCCTTGTTGTAGTCGATCCAGGTCAGCGACGGGTCGCCGCGGACCGCGACGAACAGGCGCAGCATGCCGCCATTGTCCAGCGTCTGGACCTTGAGCTCGGTGGCGAAGTTGCCGATCCGGACGCCCGCAGTCATCGAGGATGGCCTCGCTCTCGTCGCACACCAGGGTGTACGGCACGCTGAGGTCGCGCTCGCAGTCGCGCCCCTCGGGCGGGACGCCCTGCTCCAGCCACTGGCCGATGAGGCCGTCGACCTCGTTCAGGTTCACCACCGAGACCGCGCCGGAGTCGTAGCGCAGGTCGGAGTTGGCGTTGGCCACGAACAGGACCGACTCGTCCGGCGCCATCTCCATGCCGGTCGGGAAGTAGAACTGGTCGGGCGGCGGGCGGATCTCGTCGCCGGTCGCGGGGCACCCGGCGCAGAGCCAGGTGATCGCGATCACCGCGGGAACGCGTGCACGGTGCAGAGGCACGGGAGGATTGGACCGAGACCGGTGCGCGCGGGTTGTCCGATTCTGCTTCATTATCCTTTTCACTTACCTCGGGCCTCTCCGCGCAGGGCCGCCCGCGCGGCCGCCACGCGCGCGATCGGCACCCGGAAGGGCGAGCAGGACACGTAGTCGAAGCCCTCGACGTGACAGAACTCGACCGAGCTGGGCTCGCCGCCGTGCTCGCCGCAGATGCCGATCTTGAGCTTGGTCTTGCGCGCCCGCCCCTTCTCGACCCCGAGGCGGATGAGCGCGCCCGACCCCGGCCCGGTCCAGGGCCACGAACGGGTCGCGCTCCAGCCAGCCGTTCTCCAGATAGGTGGGCAGAAACCGCCCGCTGTCGTCGCGCGACAGGCCCCACACGGTCTGGGTCAGGTCGTTGGTGCCGAACGAGAAGAAGTCGGCGTGCTCGGCGATGCGATCGCCGACCAGGCAGGCGCGCGGCAGCTCGATCATGGTGCCGACCAGATACTCGATCTCGACCCCGGCGTCGGCCACCACGCGGTCGAAGACGGCGCACACCCGCTCGCGCAGCAGGCTCAGCTCGGCCGGCGTCGACACGAACGGGATCATGATCTCCGGCAGCACCGTGACGCCGGCGCGCACGGCCAGCAGCGCCGCCTCGGCGATGGCGCGGGTCTGGGTCTCGTAGATCTCGGGATAGGACATGGCCAGCCGGCAGCCGCGGTGGCCCAGCATCGGGTTCTGCTCGTGCAGCGCGGCGACCGCGCCGGCCACCTCGTCGGCCGACCTGCCCAGGTCGCGCGCCACCGCCGTCGATGTCCTTCGGGGTCTGCGGCAAGAACTCGTGCAGCGGCGGGTCGAGCAGGCGGATGTTGACCGGCAGCCCGTCCATGGCGCGGAAGATCTCGAGGAAGTCGTCGCGCTGCATGGGCAGGATCTTGTCGAGCGCCGCGCGCCGGCCCGGCCTCGTCGGCGGCCAGGATCATCTCGCGCACCGCCAGGATGCGCTCCGGGCGCGAAGAACATGTGCTCGGTGCGGCACAGGCCGATGCCCTCGGCGCCGAACGCGCGCGCGGTGCGGGCGTCGGCCGGGGTGTCGGCGTTGGTCCGCACGCGCAGGCGGCGCACCTCGTCGACCCAGCCCATCAGGGTCTGGAACTCGTCGGACAGGGCGGCCGGGACCAGCGTGGCCGGCCCGGCGAACACCTCGCCGGTCGAGCCGTCGAGCGTGATGATGTCGCCCCTGGACACCACCGCCTTGCCGACGGTGAACTGCTCGCGGGCGTGGTCGACCTTGAGGTTTGTCGCCGCGGTCACGCACGGCACGCCCATGCCGCGCGCCACCACCGCCGCGTGCGAGGTCATGCCGCCGCGCGCGGTCAGGATGCCGGCGGCCACCTTCATGCCGTGGATGTCCTCGGGCGAGGTCTCGGTGCGGACCAGGATGACGGTGTCGCCGCGCTTGGACCACTGCTCGGCCTGGTTGGCGGTGAACACGACCCGCCCGATGGCCGCGCCGGGCGACGCCGGCAGGCCCTTGGTCAGCGGCTCCGGCCGGCTGTTCGGATCGATGGTCGGGTGCATCACCTCGCTCAGCTTGTCCGGGTCGATGCGCTCGATGGCGCCGCGGTGGTCGAGCACGCCCTCGTTCACCAGATCGACCGCGACCCGCACCATCGCCTTGCCGGCCCGCTTGCCGCTGCGGCGTCTGCAGCATCCAGAGGTGGCCCTCCTCGACGGTGAACTCGATGTCCTGCATGTCGCCGAAGTGGTGCTCGAGGCGCTGGCAGAGGTCGAGCAGCTCGGCGTGCACCGCCGGCATGCGCGTCGCCCAGCGACGCGATCGGCTCCGGCGTGCGCACGCCGGCGACCACGTCCTCGCCCTGCGCGCGCCACAGGAGCTCGCCGTACAGGCCGGGCTCGCCGGTGGCCGGGTTGCGGGTGAAGCAGACGCCGGAGCAGGACTGCGGGCCGCGGTTGCCGAACACCATCGCCTGCACGGTGACCGCCGTGCCCAGCGATCGATCGATGCCGTGCATGCGGCGGTAGACCTCGGCGCGCGGGTTCTCCCACGAGCGCACCACCGCCTCGATGGCGCCCCACAGCTGGGCGAGCGGCTCCTCCGGGAACGGCTGGCCGGTGCGGCGCTGGATCTCGGCCTTGAAGTCGCGCACCAGGCCGCGCAGCGCGTCGGCGTTCAGCTCGCGCTCGTCCTCGACGCCGGCGGCCGTGCGCCGGGCGTCCAGCAGCTCCTCGAACGGGCCCTCGCCGCCGCCGTCCTCCTCGTCCTTCACGCCCATCACGATCTCGCCGTACATGGCGACGAAGCGGCGGTAGCAGTCGTAGGCGAAGCGCGCGTCGCCGGTGGAGCGGGCCAGGCCCTGGACGGTGTCGTCGTTGAGCCCGAGGTCGAGGATGGTGTCCATCATGCCGGGCATCGACACCGGCGCGCCGGAGCGGACCGAGACCAGCAGCGGATCGTCGGCGGCGCCGAAGCTGCGGCCGGCCGCCTCGCCCATCCACTCCAGCGCCGAGACCACCTGGCCGCGCAGCGCCTCGGGCAGCGCGCCGTGCTCGTAGTACTGGTTGCAGACCTCGGTGGTGATGGTGAAGCCGGGCGGGACCGGCACGCCGAGCGACGCCATCTCGGCCAGGTTGGCGCCCTTGCCGCCCAGCAGCAGCGCCTGATCGCTGCGCCCGTCCGCCTGCCCGGCGCCGAATTTGTAGGTGTAGCGCGGCATGGTTGCGCTCTCCTGCCTAGACTGAAAGCTGCCTGAAGTCGGCGATGCGCGTGAAGGTCGCGTTGATGCGGCCGAGCAGGGCCAGGCGATTGGAGCGCACGCGCGGGTCCTTATCCATGACCAGCACCTTGTCGAAGAAGCGATCGACCGGCGCCTTGAGCTCGGACAGGATCTGGAGCGCGCCGCCGTAGTCTCGCTCGCCCAGGCGGCTGTCGACCCGCCCGCGGATCTCGTTGAAAGAGCCCCACAGCGCGCGCTCGTCCTCCTCGACGAAGACCGCCGGATCCGGCTGGCCGTCGGCCAGGTCGGGCGTCTCGCCCTTGAGGATGTTGGCCACGCGCTTGAAGGCCGCCGCCAGCGGCTCGAAGTCGGCCCGCGCGCGCAGGCGCGACAGGGCCGCGGCGCGCGCGCGCGCGTCGGGCACGTCGGCGAAGCCGGCCGCCAGCGCCGCGTCGACGCAGTCGGCCGCCAGCCCCTCGATCTCGGTCGAGCTGGCCGCGCAGGCGGGTGCGCAGGAAGTCGAGCACCTGATCGCGCGTCGCGCCGGCGGCCGCGCCCAGGCCTCCCGCCGGCGCCGCGGCCTGCTCGAGCAGCGCGTCGAGCGGCAGGCGCCAGTCGCGCGCGGCCAGGATGCGCAGGATGCCCAGCGTCGGCGCGGCGCAGCCCGTACGGATCGGCCGAGCCGCTCGGGGCCAGGCCCGACGTCGAAGCAGCGCAGGAGGGTGTCGAGCCGGTCGGCCAGCCCGATGACCGACGCCGAGCGTCGACGCCGGCGTGTCGTCGCGGGCGCCGCGCGGCATGTAGTGCTCGGCCACCGCCACCGCCACCTGCGGCGTCCTCGCCGGCCAGCTCGGCGTAGCGGCGGCCCATGATGCCCTGCAGCTCGGGGAACTCGCCGACCATGGCGGTGGCCAGGTCGAACTTGCACAGCGCGGCGGCGCGCGCGACGGCGGCGCGGTCGGCGCCGACCTGGCCGGCGATCCAGTCGGCCAGGCGCGCGACGCGCTCGACCTTCTGCCCGATGGTGCCGAGCTTCTTCTGGAACACGACGCCGCCGGCGCGGGCGGCGAACTCGTCCGGCGTGTGCTTCTGGTCCTCGCGGAAGAAGAAGCTGGCGTCGGCCAGGCGCGCGGCCAGCACCCGCTCGTTGCCCTGGCGGACCACGGCCGGGTCCTGCACCACCGTGCCGGCGATGGTGACGAAGCGGCTCTGCAGCCGGCCGCCGTCGTCCTCCATGGCGAAGTAGCGCTGGTGGGCGCGCATGGCGGAGACCACCACCTCCTCCGGCACCGTCGAGGAAGGAGCGATCGAACTCGCCGCACACCGCCACCGGGTACTCGACGAGGTTGGTGACCTCGTCGAGCAGCGCGTCGTCGCGGCGCACGCGCGCGCCGGTCTCCTTCTCGATGCGGGCCAGCTCGGCCGTGATCATGATGCGGCGGCGCTCCGGCTCGACGATGACGTGGGCCTGGCGCAGCGCGGCCACGTAGCCGGCCGCGCTGCCGTCCAGCTCGATGCCGCGCGGCGGGCCGAGGAAGCGGTGGCCGCGGCTGGCGCGGCCGGCGCGCACGCCGGCGAACTCGAGCGCGAGCACCTCGCCGCCGTACAGCGCGACCAGCCAGTGCACCGGGCGCACGAACGAGTGCTCGCCGCCGCCCCAGCGCATGACCTTGGGCCAGGCGATGCCGCCCAGCAGCTGGGCCAGCAGGCCGGGCAGCACCTCGAGCGCGGGCCGGCCCGGCTCGCGGCGGGTGCAGACCACGTACTGGCCCTTCTTGCCGGCCACCTCGCTCTTCTCGAGATCCGCCACGGCGACGCCGTTCTTGTCGGCGAAGCGCGGACGCCGCCCGGGTCGGCGCGCCGCTCTTGTCGTAGGCGGCCCCGACCGGCGGGCCGACGACGCGCTCGCTGACGTCCGGCTGGCGAGCGGCCAGCTCGGCCACCGCCACCGCGATGCGGCGCGGCGTGCCCCAGATCTGGACCGCGCCGTGGGCAGAGGCGCGCGGCGGCCAGGCGCGGCCGGCACCGCGCCGGTCAGCTCGGCGAGCGCGCGGGCCAGAAATCCAGCCGGGATCTCCTCGGTGCCGAGCTCCAGCAGGAGCTCGCGCGCGGCGTCGTTCGGCTCGCCGTCGGCGCGCGATGGGCTGTCAGGCGGCATCGGCCTGCGCCTCCAGCGCCGCGCGACCGGCCGCCAGCGCGGCGGCGTTGATGCCGTCGGACAGCGCGGCGTCGAACGCGTCGGCCGCGCGCCCGCCGCGCTCGGCCCCGAGCAGCGGGAACCGGCGCTCGGCCCGGCTGCGCAGGTAGGCCTCGGCGCAGGCGCGGGCCATGCGCGCGCACGCGGCCGATGAAGCGCTGCCGCTCGGTGACGCTGATGGCGCCGCGCGCGTCGAGCACGTTGAACGCGTGCGACGCCTTCATGCAGAAGTCGTAGGCCGGCCAGCACCGGTCCGGTGGCGCCGCCGCCGACCAGGCGCTGGCACTCGGCCTCGTAGCGGTCGAACAGGTCGAAGAAGAGGCGCGTGTCCGCCTCCTCGAAGTGGTAGCGCGAGTACTCCACCTCGCTCTGGTGGTGGAGGTCGCCGTAGCGCACGTGCTGGTTCCACTTCACGTCGAAGATGTTGTCGACGTTCTGCAGATACATGGCCAGGCGCTCGAGCCCGAGGGTGAGCTCGGCCGTGACCGGGTGCAGATCGATCCCGCCGGCCTGCTGGAAGTAGGTGAACTGGGTGATCTCCATCCCGTCGGCCCACACCTCCCAGCCCAGGCCCCAGGCGCCGAGCGTGGGCGACTCCCAGTCGTCCTCGACGAAGCGGATGTCGTGCACGGATGGATCGAGGCCGATGTGGCGCAGCGAGTCGAGGTAGAGGCTCTGCACGTCGATCGGCGCCGGCTTGAGCCCGATCTGGAACTGGTAGTAGGCGCCGAGGCGGTTCGGGTTCTCGCCGTAGCGACCATCGGTCGGGCGGCGGCACGGCTGCACGAACGCGGTGCTCCACGGCTCCGGCCCCAGCACGCGCAGAAAGGTGGCCTGATGGAAGGTGCCGGCGCCGACCTCGATGTCCACCGGCTGCTGCACCACACAGCCTTTATCCGCCCAGAATCGCTGGAGCTCGAGGATGAGATCTTGCAGGTACATGGGCTGGAGGGGCCGGGACCGTACCAGCGGCGGTCTGGTCGGTCAAGGCCCCCAGCGGCGCTAGCTGTCGGTAACTCTTGACGATCGCGGGCGCCGACAGATAACGTGGCCGGCCATGGCGGGCGCGCTGTATGCCGGAGCCGGACTGGCCGGCCTGGCTCTGCTCGCCGGGTGCCAGCTGGTCCTCGACTTCTCTCCGCGCGACGACGGAGGGGCGCCGCCGGCCGACGCTCCCGGCGCGGCAGACAGCGGGGCCGGCGACGCCGCCGACCTGTGCGGCGTGCTCGAGCCGAACGAGGCGCTGGCCGCGGCGCTGGCGGTCGAGCCGGGCACGTTCCAGGCCGCGATCTGCCCCGCCGGCGACATCGACTTCTACAGCTTCACCGTCGACGGCCTGCAGGACCTGGCGATCGACGTGACCTTCGTGGCCGGGCCCAACGACCTCGAGCTCGAGCTGCTCGACGCCGACACCGGCGGCGTGCTGACCGTCTCGACCGGGGTCGACGGCAACGAGCGCATCGAGCGATCGAAGGCGGTGAGCGGCCGCCTGCCCGTGGGCACCTACGCGGTGCGCGTGTTCGGCCGCGACAGCGCGACGGTGCAGAACGACTACGAGGTCGTGCTGACCCGCGGGTCGCTCCTGTCCGACGCCGGGCCCTGAGCCGCGCATCGCGCTCGACGCCGGCGACGATCAGCGGATGTCGAGCAGGCTGCCGGGCCCGGCCGGCTCGTCGCGCTTGCGCAGCTCGACGTCGATTGTCTGATCGCCGGTGACGGTGTAGCTCTGGCGATGCGAGCGGTGGCCGTGCGAGCGGATCACGACGTCGATGCTGGCCTCGCCGCCCCGCAGCGGCACCTCGGTGCTGGTGCCCGTCCAGCTCGGTGCCGTCGACGAAGATGTGGGCGCGGCGCGGCTTGACCGTGAACGAGATGGTCGCGACCGTCGGGCTGCGCCGCCTCCGGCTGCACCGTCCCGGCGTCGAGCGCCTGGACCGGCCGATCCGCGGCGACCGCAGGCTGCGCCGCTCCGCCGTCGGCCGGCGCGGTCGCGGCCGCTTCGTCCGGCTCGTCGCCGGTGCCGCGCACCACGAACAGCCCGGCGAACACGCCCAGGGCCAGGCCGGACGCCACCGCGATCGGCAGCGCGCGCCCGCGCGACGTCGGTCGCGGCGCGCTGGCCGTACGGCCTGGCCATCCCGACCGGCGGCATCGAGCCCGGATATGGCCCGTGGGAAGCGCTCATCTCACGTCTGCGTCCTGTCCGGCGATCGACCAGGTTACCAGAAGCTACCTGACACGGCCAATCCGGCCACGCCGTCGCCGAGCACCGGCGCGAGCTGGAGCGCGGACTCGCGCTCGGCGCCGAGCTCCGCGGCTCGATCGGCGCGCGCCGCGCGCGGCCGGTAGATCGCGAAGTAGTAGTACGCGGTGACGCCGGCGCCGACCACCGCGCCGCCGAGCAGGATGTCGGTGATGCCGGCCAGCCGCTCGCCGTCCGCGCGCGCCTGCTCGCGCTGGGCCGGGCTGCGCATCGGATCCTCGAACTGGTTGTGCTTGGACAGCGCGGCGAACCCGGTGATGCCGGCGCCGACGGCCAGCGCGCCGGTCACCCCGACGCCGATCCACACCGGCACCGCGCTCGGCCGCTGCGCCTCCGCCTCCAGCGCCGCGCGCCGACGACGCTCGGCCGACGAGATCGCGCCGGCGCGGCCGCTTCCTGGCCACCTCGGGCCGCTCGCGCTCGAGCTCGGATGCGCCGCCGCGTCTCCTTGCCGGGCGCGAGATCCATGGCGCCCTCGGCCGTCGCGGTAGCCGTCGCGGGTCACCTCGTAGCTGTGCTTGCCCGGCTCGACGAAGATCGGCTGGCTCATCGGGCTGCGGCCCGCCTCCTTGCCGTCGACGAGGATGGTGGCGCCGTCGGGCGTCACCTCGAGCACCAGCGCGGCCAGGTTCTTGCGGACCTCGTCGAGGTGGACCTGCACCTGGTCGCGCAGCGTCGGCGCTCAGCGCCTTCGACTCGGCCAGGAGCTCCTGGTAGTGCTGCAGCGCGTCGAGAAAGCGCCCCAGCCGCTGCTCGGCCTGCGCGATCGGAAAGTAAGATCTGCGGGATCGGGATAGGCCTCGTAGGCCGCCTCGTACTCGGCCAGCGCGGCCTCGAAGCGGGTGAACGCCTCCTCGATCTTTCCGCGCTCGGCCAGCTTGTCGCCGCGCGCGAGCTGGCGGTCGCCCTGGGCCAGGCGGCGCACCGCCTCCTTCTTCTCCTTGTCGCCTCCCTCCGGTTGCGCGGAGACAGGCTGCGCTCCGCCGAGCGCGACGATCGCCGCGACCAGCAGCGCCGCGCGGCGAACACGTGCTCGCTCCAGCAGCGAGGCCAGCATGCGGCGCAGGATACTACGTCGCGGGCCGGTTGAGCTTGCCCAGGAACTCGAGCGTGCGCAGGGGTCGGCCGCACGTGGTGGTGGATCAGGGCGAGCATGACGTCGCGCGCCTCGGTCGCGTCCTCGCCCATGTCGAGGTCGACCGCGGCCAGATCGCCGGCCGCGCCCGCGCTGCTGCGCCGACAGCAGGGCGCGCCGCGCCCCGGCCGACAGCGGGCGCACACCGGCCGAGCGCGAGGCCGGCGCGCACGCGGCGCACACCGCGCCGCCGCGGCCGGGATCGAGCAGCGCGCCGCGATCGAGCGCGCCGGCGCCGGCGTCGCGGCCGCACGCGGCGCACGACTCGAGGGCGGGCGCCAGGCCGATGGCGGCCAGCAGCGACAGCTCGAACGCGCGCAGGACATCGGCGCGCGCGCCGCGGGCCGACAGCGCGCGGAAGAGATCGACGAGGAGGTCGAACACCGCCGGGTCCGGCTGCTCCGCCGGGCTCAGCTCGCGCACCAGCTCGGTGCCGTAGCTGGCGTGGGCCAGCGCGCCCACGTCGCGGGCCAGGTGGGCGAACGAGGTCGCGGTCTCGGCCGCGCTCAGGGTCCACAGCTCGCTGCGGTGGGCGCGCAGCTGCACCGACGAGACGGTGAACAGCTCGAGCGCCGCGCCGAAGCGGCGGCGCGATCGCCGCGCCCCGCGCGCCAGCGCCGACAGCTTGCCGAGGTCGCGGCACAGGAGGGTCAGAGATGAGGTCTGCCTCGCCGATAGGCGACCTTGCGAAGGACCACGGCCTGGCTGCGTCGGCTGCTCCATCGCGCGTCAGCGGCTCGACGAGCCGGCCGCCTCGCCCCCACGCGGCCGCGCCTCGGGCCGCCGCAGGAGATGCGACATGACCGCGATGGCCGCAATGACGAGCACCGCGATCGCGACCGCGAGCATCGACGGCCGCCACTTCCCCCCTCTCTCCGACCGCGCCCGCCGCGCCTCGCGCGGCACCACCCGCCGCGCCGCCGGCTGCGACGCCGCCCACCCCTGCGTCCCCCGCCGCTGCCGCGACCGCTTGTCCCCGCGACGCAGTCCCCGCCCGCGCCTGCACTTGCCCCTCCCCGTCGCGCACCGGGCCCTTCATCGGCCGCGCCCCCGTCCCGAAGCGTCGCCGACGTCGTCCGATCCACCGCCGCGCGACCCTGCCGACCCCGCGATCCCGCCCCCGTTCCCGATCCCGTCCCCCGATCCCGATCCCGTCCCCCTCCCCGTCCCCGACTCCGATGGCCGTCCCCGTCCCCGTCCCGCGGCGACCCGATCCCCGTCCCCACCCTCGACCGCCCGCCCGACCTCCGCCCCTCGTCCCTCTCCGCCATCGCCGCCGCCTCCGCCGCCGCCGCCAGCGCATGGTCGGACGCCACCGGCGCCGGCGCCATCCCGCACTCGGCGTAGCGCCGCAGCACGTCGGCCGGCGTCGAGCCCGACGCAGCGCGCATAGGAGCGCAGGAAGCCGCGCACGAACACGTCGCCGGGCAGCTCCTCGAACTCGCCCGCCTCGAGCCGTCGCAGCCAGTGCGAGCGGATGCGGGTCACGCGCGCGATGTCCTCGATCGTCATCGACCGGCGCTCGCGCGCCTCGCGCAGCAGGCGGCACAGCTCGTCGCGCTTGCCGCCGCCCTCGCCGCGCGCCGGCCCGGCGTCCGCCGGCCGGCCGATCGCTCAGCGGAGCGCGGGCGGGTTTGCGGAACCAGAGTCCATCGGACGGGCAGCCGCCTCGCGGCGTCTCGGTGTCAGCCTAGCCCAGGTCGAGCTCACAGCGATCGGCACTGCGCGGCGACGCAGCTGCGGGGCGCCATCTCGACGCAGCGCTTCTCCGTCCCGGACGCACGCTCGCCCATCCCCAGCGCCTTGTAGGTCTTGAGCAGGTAGAGCTGCGCTTCCTGCATCGGACAGCTGCCGTCGTCCGAAACGGCCTGGAACTGCTCGAGCGCCTTGTTCCACTCTCGACGGGCGAAGTAGACCCTGCCCAGTCGGTACTTGGCCACGCACATGCCGCGGTTGAACTGCTCCGCCTGGCGCAGCTCCTTGGCCGCGCGCGCGTGGTCGCGCTGGTGGAAGTAGGCCCATCCCAGGTGGGCGCGCACCAGCCCCACGTTGACCAGCCGCTGCGGATGCGCGAGCGCCTGGGCGAGGTAGCGCACCGCGGCGCCGTACTGGCCGAGGTGGAACGCGACCAGCCCGCGGTTGGCCCACGCCTCGCCGAACTCCTTGTCGAGCTCGAGCGCGCGGGCGAAGAAGCGATCGGCGCGCGCCAGGAACTGATCCATCTCCTGGCGCAGCGCCTCGGCGTCGACGCCGGTGAGGCAGTCCTCGACCTCGAGCAGGTCTGATGTTGCTGACCGCGCGCAGGTACTCGACAAGCCCGAGCACGTTGTAGGCCTCGACGTTCTCGGCGTCGTACTCGAGCGCCTTGCGCCCCTCCCCCTCGGCCGCCTCCAGCTGGCCGCGGCCCAGATAGTCCTTGGCCAGCTCCAGCCGCGTGCCGGAGCGCTTCGTGTCGCCGCCGTTGCTGGCGCCGGCGCATCCGCTCACCAGCGCGGCGAGCGCGAGGCCGAGCGACGACGGCCAGCAATCTGCCTGGGTACGGCCCCATGCAGGGCGTGGAGACGCTACAACGCAGCGTTGTGACTGTCAATTTGGAGCCCCGCGGGGCTACTGGATCCGCCCGCGCGGTGCGATAAGGTGAGCGTCATGGTCGCCAGCGCAGCACCGTCACCGCCCGGCCCCGGCCCGATCGAGCCGACCGCGTCGTTCGCCTTCCACTCCGCCGACGGCACCGAGCTGCACGGCGAGCTCTTCGCCGCGCGAGTCGCCGCGCGGCGCCGCGCTCATCCTGCACGGCTACGCCGAGCACTGCGGCCGCTACCGCGAGGTCGCCCACGTGCTGCGCGACGCCGGCCTGTCCACGCTCGCGTTCGACTACCGCGGCCACGGTCGCGCGCACGGACCGCGCGGCCACGTGCTGCGCTTCGCCGAGTACCTCGAGGACGTGAAGGCGGCGCTGGCCCAGCTCGACGCGCGCGCGTCGCGCGATCTGCCGCTCGCGCTGCTCAGCCACAGCCACGGCGGTCTCATCGCCATGCGCCTGCTCGCCGATCCGTGGGGCTGCCCGCCGCGCGTGCGCTGCGCGGTGCTGTCGTCGCCGTTCCTGCGCCTGCGCGCCAAGGTGTCGCCGGTCAAGCGCGCGGCGGCGCGCATGCCTCGGCTGGGTGCTGCCCAGCTTCTCTCTGCCCAACGAGATCGACATCGAGCGACTCACCCACGACGCCGGCAAGATCGCCGAGCGGCGGGTCGACACGCTCTGCCACGACGTCGCCGGCGCGCGCTGGTACAACGAGGTGGTGGCGGCGCAGGACTGGGTGCGCGAGTACGCCCACCGCGTCGAGGTGCCGACCCTGTGGCTGGTCGCCGGCGACGACGTCCTCGTCGACCCGGAGACGTCGCGCCTGGTGCACGACCGCATCAAGGCGCGCGCCGACTGGCACCTGCTCGAGGACCAGTATCACGAGGTTCTCAACGAGACCGAGCGCGGCCGCGCCTTCGCCCTCATCCGGTCGTTCCTGGACGAGAACTTTCCCTAGGAAGTACGTCGCGTTACAGAGAATCCGGTTTGCTTGCGAAGGGGTGCCCCATATACTAGGGGAGCCCGCGCCGGATACCTCCGTCCGTTTGCTCGGGCCAACTGCTCCTTGACCATCAGGATCGGCTGCGCGCGACGCGACGGCTCGCGGATCCGCGCCAGGGGCCTGGGGAGGAGCGTGGAGTATTGATGACCCGCCTGTTTGGATGTATCTGCAATCAACCGCATCGGCTCGACGAAGCGCTCGAAGCCGTGCGTTCGGTGCTCGTGGCCCAATCGCCCGTGGCCCGCTGGGGCCTCGGGTACGTTCACTCCGGGGAAGTGCTGCTCACGCTGCATCCCCGCCAGACCGGCGGAGACGTGGACTTTCACGCGCTCCTGTCCGGACTCAACTCCGACTACGTGATCGGCTGGGCCGGCGGTGAGGACCAGCTGCGCGGCGACGCCAACACGCAGCCATTCCGCTACCGCCGCTGGCTCTTCGCGCAGGAGGGGCCGGGTCCGTCGGAGGAGCTGTACGCCGAGCTCATGCCTCAGCTGCTGCAGCACATCCCGGACTACCTGCGCCGCAACATCCGCGGCCGCAGTCCGGCGGAGCACGTCTTCCACCTGTTCCTGTCCATGCTGCACGACGCCGGCACGCTCGACGATCCCAACCTGGCTCCGCCGCACATCCGGCGCGCGGTGCGCGACACGGTCGCGTTCATCGACTCGGTGGTGGCGAGCACCAGCCACATCTGGCCGCTGGGCAACATCGTGCTGTCCAACAGCCGCTCGATGATGGGCGTGCGCCTGGCCGATCCGCTGGTCGTGCGTCGACTCAAGCAGCAGAAGGATCCCAAGCGGCCCGAGAGCCACTTCAAGTCGGTGCTGGTGGTGTCGAGCGCGGATCTGCGCGGCGAGAGCGGCTTCGAGGAGCTGCCGGCGCGCTCGGTGGTTGCGATCAGCCGCGACGTGTCGACCGACATCGTCGAGCTCGACGCCTGATCGATCGCTTCGTGATCGAGTCGCGTCTCACGGCGCGACGGCGCGGCTCTGCGTCCGGTTTTCTGGCTCCGAAACTGAGGCCGATCCCCTCGAAGAATGGCGATCGCTCCATGAAGCGGGCACACCGTACTGGCTACGGGCGTAACCTGGCTTATGCCCCATGAGACCGATCATCGCTTGAGCTCCAAAATTCCAGTCAACTAAGCCGATTCGACGCGTTGCGTAACCGCTGGAAAAAATTACGCGCTTGACAAAACTGAACTTGACACGTCGCGTTAGCCGAACTATCCCCCCCTTATGACCACCGCTCAGGAAAGAAAGCAACAGGAGCGCACGGCCCGCCGCCGCCGCATTCAGCGCGCGGCGCGTACGGTCTTCGCCGAGAAGGGGTACGCCAAGACGTCGATCGAGCAGATTGCTCGCGAGGCTTCTCTCTCGGTTGGTGCGATCTATCTCTATTTCCGGTCCAAGGAGGATCTCTACGTCTCGTTGCTCGAGGAGACGCTGGACCTCTTCGATACAGAGTTGCGGCAAATTCGCGCTCGCTCGGAGGTGTCCGCGCCGGAGCGGCTACGCAATGCGTGGTCCTTCCTCACCCAGTGGGCCGCCACCGATGTGGAGGCCAGTCGCGTTCTGCGGCTCATCTCGCAGCCGAACGTTCGCGCTCAGCTGTCTGACGAGGTCGTCGAGGCCGTCGGCAAGGGCCTGGCCCAGACCCGCGAGCACCTCGGTGCCATGGTTCAGGACGGCATGAACAGCGGGCAGTACCGCCGCGGCGCGACCGGACCGGTCGTCGACCTGTTCTGGTGCATGCTCATCGGCGTGCTCGAGTCGAACGACGCGCGCAACAACCTCGACCTGCCAGGCGCTGGTTACAACGACCTGACGCAGTACGGGTTCGCCGCGATCGATACGACGCTGCGCCAGAGCGAGCTCCAGGAAGCTCACCAGGCGGCGTAGCCGCGACGACCGAGCCCGGGTCGGTCAGGCCAGAATTCTGGCCGGCCCGGGAGCACGCGCAGGACCCGGCTCGGGGCCCTGCCTCAGGGTTTCTTTACCCTGAAGATCAGGGCATCACCCGGACGGATCTCCTCGTAATCGGCGAAGCCGATGCGGGACAGCCACGCCCGGAGCTCGGACGGATCGAAGCGCCGGATCCCGGCCACGCGTGCGGTCAAGCGGCTCAGCGGCGATCGCGACTCTGCGAAGGTGCTGCCGACATAGACTCCCCCCGGAGTCAGCACGCGGATGATCTCGCTGAAGACCCCCTCGGGGTCGTCGTACACGTGAAGTGCGCCCGCGTTGTTGACGCCGGCGAAGCACTCGCTGGCGAACGGCAGCTCGTGCGCGTCGGCGCGGACAAGGCTGACGTTGCCGTAGCCGTGCAGGCGGCGCGACGCGGTCTCGAGCATCGCGCGCGAGATGTCCAGGCCGATGAGCCAGTCGCCGGGCGCGGCCGAGGCCATGGCCCGAGTGAAGGTGCCCGGGCCGCACGAGATGTCGAGCCAGGGACCGCCGCGCTCGTCGAGACCGAGGGCGTTCTTGTGGATGAAGAACTCGCCGGGGAAGCCGCCGGTGGCGCCGGCCGCCCCGCTGCCGGCGAACAGGCGCACGAAGGCCGGGCGCCAGAAGCGCTCGTACAGGCGCGCGACCAGCTCGCTCTCCATGAGGCGCTGCTCGGGCGTGGTCGGCGGCTGCTCGCCGCGCGTCGACCCGACGAGTAGATCGACGTAGCCGCCGTGCTCGGGATACGAGCGGCCGCAGGCGCGGCACTCGAGCTGGCGGCTGCGGCGCGCGAACTCCTCGGCCCGGCATGCCGGACAGCGGAGCAACGACTCCCAGCTGGCGCCGCGCCCACCGGGCACCGCGCCGAGCCCTCGGACCGGGGACGGTTTTTCCTCCGCCATTCGCGCCATCGTATCGCCGGCGGCGAGCCGACGCGAGGGCGCGCGCCGCGACGCCGCGTTCAGAGCAGCGCCGGCGCGACCTCGAAGTGGACGTGGATCGAGCCGCCGCCCAGCTCGAGCAGCAGCGCCGCCTCGCCGGCGGGCAGGTGCGCGACCAGGCGGTAGCGGCCGGGGTGGTCCGCCACCGGGCGCGCGGCCAGGGGCGCACCGGAATAGTCGTCGCCGGAGCTCACCATCGGAGGCGCGCCGAGCGATGCCAGCTCGACCGGGATGGCCGGGGCGCGCAGCGGCGCACCGCCGGGGTCCCAGACATCGAACAGGAGCTCGGTCGGCTGGCCGGCCAGGACCGGATGCGGGACCAGGGCGCGCACCGCGTAGCCGTCGTCGCTGAGCATGATCGAGCGGGGCGAGGGCTGGACGACCGGCGCATCGACGCGCGCGACGCCGGGCTCACGCGCCGGCTCGCCGGCGGCGAGGTCCGGCTCGCCGCGACGGAACCAGGCCGCGGCTCCCGTGCCGGCTCCGGTGCACAGGGCCGCGAGCGCGAACCCGGCCAGCGAGACGCGGGCGCGGCGGCCGTGGCGCGCCGGCGATCGACGCGGCGGCGGCAGGCGGACCCGCCAGCTGCCGGTCCAGCTGGACCCGGCACCTACCGGCGCGACAGGGTCGGTGGCGAAGCGCGGCTCGGCCACGCGACCGACAGCCTCGACGACGCGCGGGGACGGACCCGATGAGCGCGGATCGACGGCGCCCAGGGCGGCGCTGGAGGGCCGCAGGGCCGGGCTCGCCGCGCGCGGGGCCGGATGGTCCTGAACGGGACTTGCGGCGCGCAGAGACGGACTGGCGGCGCGTGACGGCGCGCTGGCCGGACGCGCGGGTGCGGCCGGCTGGGAGGGCGCGCGGCGCCAGGCCCCCGCCACGCCATCGAGCCCGTCGATGAACGCCTCGGCGCTGGCGAACCGCCGGGCCGGATCCTTGGCCAGGCAGCGCATCACGAGCGCCGCCAGCGCCGCATCGACGTCCGGCGCCACCTCGGCCAGGTCGGGCGGCGGGCGGCCGATGTGGGCCAGTAGCACCGCCACCGCGTTGCCGTCGAACGGCAGGCGTCCCGACAGCATCCGGTAGAGCAGGATGCCGAGGCTGTACAGGTCCGCGCGTCCGTCGAGGGCGCCGCCCTGGGCCTGCTCCGGCGCGATGTAGTGCGGGGTCCCGAAGATCGCGCCGTCGCGCGTGAGTCGGCCGACCTCGCCGTCGAGCAGCGCGGCGTCCGCGATCTTGGCGATGCCGAAATCGAAGATCTTGACCAGCTCGCCCGCGCCGCGCCGCTCGAGCAGCACGACGTTGCCCGGCTTGAGATCGCGGTGCACGATGCCGGCGGCGTGCGCCTCGGACAGCGCGCACGCGATCTGGCGCGCGATGGAGACGGCGCGCTCCGGCGGCAGCCGCGGCTCGGCGTCGAGCAGCTGATCGAGCGTGTCGCCGCCGAGGTGCTCCATGACCAGGTACGGCACGCCGGCGTCGGTCTCGCCGACGACGTGGACCGAGACGATGTTGGGGTGGTTGAGGCGCGCGGCCGCCCTGCCCTCGCGCACGAAGCGGCAGCGCAGCTCGTCGTCGGCCAGCAGATCCGCGCGCAGCATCTTGACCGCCACTGCGCGCTCCATGCCGCTCTGCCAGGCGCGGTAGACCGTCCCCATCGCGCCGGAGCCGATCGCCTCCACCAGGTGGAACTGGCCCTGCAGCGTGGTGCCCAGGTACGGGTCGCTGCCGGACGCCTCGGCGTCGGGCACCTCGAGCCGGGTACCGTCGAAGGGGCAGAACGCCGCGCTCTGGTCGTAGAGCCGGCGCCGGCAGCGTGCACACCACCTCATGGGCTTCTGCGACATTGACTCGCGACCGAGCGGCTGGTTAGCCAAAAAACCGGGGCGAGCGGCCAAAAAAGGCCGCGCTGCGAGGCCGCGGCCCCGCACAGCTGCAAACACCGCAGGAAGCGCGAGGGGTCCCTGCAATCGGCGCAGGACCCGGGTCTGGCCGGTTCAGAACCTGCCCGACACCAGATCGATGCCGAGCGCGGTCTCACCGCCGGCCGGCGCCAGCGCCGGGTTGCGCAGCGGGCGCAGGAACGGCACGCCCAGGTGCCAGTCGCCGTCGGCCTCGAGGCGGGCCAGGCCCGGCGGCGCCGGCGGCCCCCGCCGGGGCGCCGCGGTCAGCGATCCGGACCGCGGCGCGTCCATGTTGCGAGTCAGGTACCACATGGCGATCACGCCGCCGGTCAAGGTGGCTGTCGACACCCAGCCGACCACCTGCTCGTCGTTGCGCGTCGTGTCGTCGTAGATGAGCGGGTAGAGCACCGCCCAGCCGGCCGCCGCGCCGGCGGCGGCGCCGAGGTCGAGCAGCAGCGAGCGGCGCAGCGACAGCTCGACCCGTGGCGAGAGCAAGAGACCGGCGGCCAGCCCGGCGGTGGAGCCGAAAAGCGCGTTGAGCGAGAAGGCCTCGCTCTCGGCCACCTCCATGCCGGCCGCGATGCTCAGGCCGAGCCCGGTGCCCATCAGCGCCAGCGAGTTGGTGAGCGCGACGTCCTGCTCCGACGGATCGCCCATGCGCGCGTACAGCACGCCGCCGCCCAGGCCGACCAGGCCTCCCGCGGCGACGTACTTCCACACGTCGTTGGCCTCGCTGTCGGTGCCGGTGGTGGCGTCGGCGAGGAGACCGCCCTGGGTCGCGCCCCAGGTCGCGGCCGACGCGATGGCGGCCGACTGCCCGACGGTGAGCGGCACGCGCCGCGTGAGCCAGTACGACAGCCCGACGCCGCCGGCGGCGCCGACCAGTCCGGCGACGACCGCCGCGTCGGCCAGCTCGCCGCTGTCGTCCTCGGGGCCGCCCAGGGCCAGGCCTGCCACCAGGCCGACCGCGCCACTCCAGCCGATCACCGCGCGCCGGCCCATCGGGCTGCCCAGCTCCGGCTCCGGCCGATCGGGCGGGCCGGCGGGCTCGACGGGCATCGTCGCCTCGGGCGGCTCCGGCGTGGGCGCGGCGCCGTACGGATCGAGCGGGGCCTCGGACGGCGCGGGCGCGCCGCCGCCACCTGCATACGGGTCGAGGACACCCTCCCCGCCCTGCGCGGACGGTCGGCCGTGGTCGAGGTCGGAGATGCCGAGGCGGCGGTTGGCGGCGCGCAGCATGCGCAGCGCGTCGGCCGACACCCTGCCTTTCGGGCTGCGCTCGAGGCTCTCGATGAAGAGCGTCTTGGCCTCGGCCGCGGCGCCGCGCCGGTACAGCGCCACGCCACGCCGGTACAGCGCCTGGGCCACCTGGTCGTCGACGTCGTCCTCGTCCCCCAGGCCAGAATTCGGGCCCGGCTCGCTTTCTGGCTCGGGCGGCTCCGGTCCGCGCGGCGGCTCGGCCTCCGGCTTGTCGGCCGGGGGCGCGGCGTACGGATCGACCGGCTGGTCGCCTCTGGGCTGGGGCGGCGGCTGGGCCGCCGCTCCGCGGGCCGCGAGCATCGCCAGCGCGGCGATCGCGACGCTTGGAAGTGAGCTGCTAGGCATGGCGCTGATCGGCCACGGAGCCTTGATAGCACCCGCCCGGCCGCCCAGCAATGCGAAGACTCACATTCGCCCGCCGACGGTCACGCCGAGGCGCGTCAGCCACTCGCCGCGATCGGCCCGCCCGGCCCGCTCGGCTCGCCGCGCCACGCCTTGCTGCGGAAGTAGAGGAAGAAGACCTGGACGATGGCGGCCACCGGCACGGCGAGTAACGCGCCGACCAGGCCATAGCTATGTTCTCCGAGGACCAAGGCGAATATGACCAGCACCGGGTGAATCTTGGCCGCGGTCCCGATGATCTTCGGGTTGAGGAAGTTCGCCTCGAGGAAGTGGATGCCGATGATCCACAGCGTGATGAAGACGGCGCGCGGCACGTCGACGCCGCTGTCGGACGAGACAAGCGCTGCCAGCACGATCGGGATCGTCGACAGGATCGAGCCGAAGATGGGGATCAGGCTCAGCACCGCGGCCACCAGCGCCAGGATGAGGCCGTACTTGATGCCGAAGATGCGCAGGCCGACGTAGGTCAACGCGCCGTTGACCAGGCAGATGAGCAGCTGGCCGCGGATGACGCCGGACAGGCCGCGATCGATGCCGGCCACGATGACGTCGTAGTCGCCGCGATAGCCGACCGGGATCAGCCCGCGCGCGAAGCCGTGGATCTTCGACAGGTCGAGCAGGATGAAGGCCGCGATCATCAGCACCAGGAAGAAGGTGAAGATGCTCCTGATGACCTTGGTGATGATGACCTGACCGAGGCGGAACACGTCGCCCAGCTCGCTCTGCAGCCCGCCCAGCGCGCTGGCCGCGATGTTGCGCAGCCGCTCCTCGAGGCGCACCGGCACCGGCTTGTCCTCGCGCGGCGCCAGCACGATGCCGCCGCCGGAGCGCGGGATGAGCTCGATCCCGGTCGGCTGCAGCTGCACCGCCATGCGCCCGTCGGGCAGCGGCGTGATCACGAAGCCGGTGCCGGGCGGCAGCGGCACGTCGGCCACCACCGGCGACTCCTCCGGCTCGGTCCCCTGGGGTCGCAGCGACGGGAAGCGGCTCTCCAGCCAGGTGGCCAGCTGCGGCACGTAGTCGTCGTTGATGCGCTGGTACATCGACGGCGCCTCGCGGCCGAGCCGGCTGATGTCCTTGTACACGCGCGGCAGCAGCGCGACCATGAACAGTCCCACGCAGGCCAGCAGCACCAGGTAGCAGAGGATGATGGCCAGGCCGCGCGGCATGCGGCGGCGGCCGTCGGCCCTGCTCGACATCCGGTTGACGATCGGCGCGAAGATGTAGGCGACCAGGAGCGCGAACACGAACGGCAGCACCACGTGGCGCGCCAGGATGAGCACCAGGATGCAGAAGCCGAGGAAGCCCCACAGCTTGGCCATCCGCCGGCCCCAGCCGCCGGGGCCGAAGGTGGTGCGGGTGGTGCGGAACCGGCCGCTGGCCCCGCCGCCGCCGGGCGCGTTCGGATCCACCTCGAACGGCGAATCGATCGGGCCGGTCGTGGTTGTCGGGTCGAACGGCGTCGCCGGCGGCAACCCGCCCGAGCCCTGCGGTTGTTCGCCGACCCCTGCGTTCGCCTTCGACTCGCTCATCGGCGCCCGCAATTAAAGCACGCACGCTCGCCGGCCGCAGGGCGGAACAGCGCTTTCACGCCTCCGCCCGCAGGCCCGCGGCGTCGTCGAGATCGCCACGTGGCTGGATGCTGACTGACCCGAGACGGGCTAGTCGGAGTCCGACGCCTCGCGCTCGTGCCGGCGCTTGCCGCCCTTCTTGCCCTCGGACTTGCCGCTGCCGGCCAGGTCGCCCAGCTTGCTGCGCATGACGTCGCCCAGCGTGGCCCCGCCGGTGTTCGCGCCGACGGTGTAGCCCTGCGCGTCGGCCATCTCCTGCGCCCGGACCGCGCCCTTGATGCTCAGGCCGATCTTCCGCTCCGCCGGGTCGAGGCTGATGATCTGGACCTTGGCCTCCTGCCCCTCGGACAGGACCGCGCGCGGATCCTCGATGCGCTCCTCGGCGATCTCGGAGACGTGGACCAGACCCTCGACGCCCTTCTCGATCTCGACGAAGGCGCCGAAGTCCATCACCTTGAGGATCTTGGCGTCGACGATCTTGCCGATCGGGTAGTCGTACGGGATGCGGGACCAGGGGTCCGCGACCATGTGCTTGATGGAGAGCGAGATCTTCGGCTTCTCGCCGTCGTCGGTGTCGATGGCCTGCAGGATCGCCTCGACCTCGTCGCCCTTCTGGAAGAGCTCGCTCGGGTGCTTCACCCGCTGGGTCCACGACATGTCGCTGATGTGGACCAGGCCGTCGATGCCTTCCTCGATCTCCACGAAGATGCCGAAGTCGGCGATGTTGCGAACGCGGCCCTTGACCACGGTGCCGGTCGGGTACTTCTCGGTGAGCTGCTCGTACGGGTTCTGCTCGAGCTGCTTCATGCCGAGCGAGATGCGGTTCTGCGCCACATCGACGTCGAGCACGACCGCCTCGACCACGTCGCCGACGGCCACGACCTTGGACGGGTGCTTGACCCGCCGGGTCCACGACATCTCGCAGATGTGGACCAGGCCCTCGATGCCCTCCTCGAGCTCGATGAAGGCGCCGTAGTCCTTGAGCGAGACCACCTTGCCGCGGACCACGGTGCCGGGCACGTACTTCTCGGCCGCGCGGCTCCAGGGATCCTCGCTGATCTGCTTGAGGCCGAGCGAGACGCGCTCGGTCTCCGGGTTGAACTTGAGGACCTTGACCCGCACGTGGTCGCCGACCTGGAACAGCTCGCTCGGGTGATTGACCCGGCCCCAGCTCATGTCGGTGATGTGGAGCAGGCCGTCGATGCCGCCGAGGTCGATGAAGGCGCCGTACTCGGTGAGGTTCTTGACGATGCCCTCGACGACCTGGCCTTCCTTCAGGCGCTCGAGCGTCGACTCCTTGAGGGCGGCGCGCTCCTTCTCGAGGAGCACGCGGCGCGACAGAACGATGTTGCCGCGCTTCTTGTTGAACTTGATGACCTTGAACTTGTGGTTCTGGCCGATGAACGCGTCCAGGTTGCGGACCGGGCGAAGGTCGACCTGCGAGCCGGGCAGGAACGCCTTGACGCCACCGCGAATCGTCACGCTGAGACCACCCTTGACCCGCTGGGTGATGGTCCCCTCGATGAGCTCGTCTCGCTCACACGCCGCGCTGATCTCGTCCCAGACTTTGAGCCGGTCCGCCTTCTCCTTGGAGAGGACGCACATGCCGGCCTCGTTCTCGCGGTCCTCGAGCAGGACGTCGACGACGTCACCCGCCTTGACCGCGATACTGCCGTCTGCCCCGCGGAACTCGTCGAGGGACACCTGGCCCTCCGACTTGTACCCAATGTCGATGATGGCGTAGTCCTTGGCGACAGCGATGACGGTGCCGCGGACGATGTCGCCCTCCTTGACCTCATCCTGCTTGAGGCTCTCCTCGAAGAGAGCGGCGAAGTTGTCGCCGTTTGAGTTGTCCACATCGACCATATGCAAGCTTCTGGCTCCTTTCAGCGGGTCCAGACAGGTACCCTTCGGGCACCCCTTTTGTCAACCAAATCTGGGAATTCTCGGCTGCTAGCGGGTTTCCGCCTCACGCTCGCGCACAACTTCCACCATCCGCTTCACGACATCGTCGATGGTAAGTGCAGATGAATCCAAGACCACGGCATCCGGAGCGCACACCAGGGGCGCGGCCTGGCGGGTCGCGTCGCGCCTGTCGCGCCGCTGCATCTCTGTCAGCGTCGATGTGAAGTCGGCTTCCACACCCGCGGCGTGCAGCTCCTCCTGGCGCCGGCGGGCGCGGACCTCGTCGGACGCGGTGAGGAAGAACTTGGCCTCGGCCGAGGGGAAGACGACGGTCCCGACGTCGCGGCCCTCGGCCACCACGCCGCCCTCCCCGGCCAGCCGGCGCTGCAACCCGAGCAGCGCGGCGCGCACCCCGGGCAGCGCCGAGACGATCGAGGAGCCCTGCGATACCTCGGGTGTTCGGATGGCGTCCGACAGGTCCTCGCCGGCCACGAACAGGCGGTTGATCATGCCGGCCAGCTTGAACTCGACGTCGAGGCCGGCCGCGATGGCCGCCAGCCCCGCCTCGTCCTCCCAGGAGGTGTCTCGCCTGCGAGCCAGCAGCGCCACCGACCGGTACAGCGCGCCGGTGTCGAGCAGCCGGTAACCGAGCAGTCCGGCGAGGCGTTTGGCCGCCGTCGACTTGCCGGCTCCGGCGGGTCCGTCGATCGCAACCACGATCGATCGCGGCGTTGTCTGTCGTGTCGGGCGCGTCGCGTCCATCGAAGACGGTGCATACCACGACACGGCCCGGCGACCGTCGACGAAGCCGCGACGGACCGCCAGGCGATGTGAGAAGCTCGCGGCGGTGACGCTGGGGAGGAGAGAGGGCCCGCCGGCGGGTGTTCGCACGCCCGACCGGCAGACCGTCGATCCCGGGGAGGTCCTGTCCAGCCGCTACGAGGTCATCCGGCCGCTCGGCGAGGGGGGCATGGGCGCGGTCTACGAGGTGCACGACCGCGAGCTCGACGAGTCCGTCGCGCTCAAGCTCCTGCACCCGCAGCTGTCGGGCGACCCGGCCTACCGGCAGCGGCTGCGCACCGAGGTGCGGCTGGCCCGCCGGGTCTCGCACCCGAACGTGTGCCGCGTGCACGACCTCGGCCAGCACGGCGATCAGCTGTTCGTGACGATGGAGCTGCTGGGCGGGCGCACCCTGCGCGACCTGCTGCGCTGCATCGACGCCGCCGACGAGCCGCCGCTGGCGCTCAGCCGCAAGCTCGATCTGATCGTGCAGCTGTGCGCCGGGCTGGGCGCCGCCCACCGGGTCGGCATCGTGCACTGCGACGTCAAGCCGGAGAACCTGATCGTCGAGTCGGACCGCGCCGTGCTGAGCGACTTCGGCGTGGCCAGCCCGTTCGACGCGCGGCGCGGCCGGCGCATGGTGGCCGGCACCCCGCACTACATCGCGCCGGAGATCCTGCGCGGCGAGGTGGGCGGGCCGCGGGCCGACATCTATGCCTGCGGGCTGGTCGCCTACGAGCTCCTGGCCGGGCGGCCGCCGTTCCGCACCATCGGGCTGCGCGACGCCATGGAGCGCGCGCGGGCGGTGCCGGCGGTGCCGCCCCTGCCCGACGAGGCGGCGCCGCCCTCGTGCCGCACCGGGCTGGACCGGGTGCTGGCGCGCGCGCTCGACGGCTGGCCGGGCGCCCGGCCCGAGACGGTGGACCGGCTGTCCGAGCAGCTGGCGCTGGCGGCGCGCGGCGCGGCAGAGGAGGAGTTCCGGCAGTGGCGCGCCGCCCGGCCGCGTGCCGGCGCGCCGGTGGGCGGGCAGACCGTCGTCGGCCACGACACCATGCCCACGTCGGAGAGCGGCGTCGACGCGGTGAGCGACGCCGGGCGCGCGCTGCCGCGGGTGGCGACCGCGCTGCAGCTGCTCTACGCCGGGCCCGCCCCGGCCGGCGCGCACGGCAGCGAGGCGCACGGCGCGGACGTCTCCGGCGGGAGCATGGACGGCGGCGAGGCGCGCGGCGCCCTGGGGAGCGGCGCCCACGGCGCCCAGGGCAGCGACGCGCACGCCGGTCCCGGGAACCCGACCGTGGTGGCGCGGCCGGGCCGGCGCCGCACCACCGACAGCGACACGGTGGCGACCGGCGACGGGGACACCGGCGTCCTCGACGTGCTCGAGGCGACGGTGCGCGAGCACGGCGGGCACCTGGTGGCCAGCGGTCCGGGCGAGCTGATGGCGATCTTCGGCGCCCCGCGCGCGCTGGGCGACGACGTCGTGCGAGCCGCGCGGGCCGCGTTCGCCCTGCTCGAGCAGTGCGTGGGCGGCCGCGCCGGGCTGCACACCGGGCGCGTCGAGCTGTCCTGGCAGCCGGGCGGCCTGCGCGCGCGCGGCGAGGCGCTGACGCGGGCGCGGGCGCTGGCGCGGACCGCCGAGCCGTCGCAGGTGCTGGCCACACAGGTCACGTCGCGACACTTCGTGGGCCGCTTCGACACCAGCGACGCGCCGGGCGAGGCGCGGCTGGTGTTGCCGGGGCTGCTGGCGCGCGCCGAGCGCTACGACCTGCCGCCGCTTTACGGTCGCGAGGCGGAGCTGGCCCGCCTGGCCGACCTCATCCGCGAGGCCTGCGAGGAGCGATCGCCGCGCGCCGCGCTGATCGTCGGCGCGCCCGGGTCCGGCAAGAGCCGGCTGCGCCTCGAGCTCGAGCGGCAGATGACCGGGCGGCGCGAGCTCGACTGGTTGCGCGCGCGCGCCGGCGCGCTCGGCGAGCGGGTCCCGTTCGGGCTGCTGCGCAGCGCGTCGGTGGCCTGGTACCAGGCCGCGGCGACGGCCGCGGCCGCGGGCGGCCCCGGCGACGGTCGCAGCGCGGCCTTCGCGGCGGCGCGGCAGTGGCTGGAGGCGCGAGCCTCGATCCGCCCGGTGGTGCTGACCCTGGACGACGCCCACTGGGCCGATCGCGCGTCGCTCGAGTTCATGGCCGAGCTGCGCCGCACGCTGGACCGGGTGCCGGTCTCCATCCTGTTCTTCATGCGCGACGGGGACGCGCCCGAGGGAGAAGCCGGCGACGGCGAGCCCGCGCCGGCGCCGCACCCGGATGTTGACCTGCGCGTCGAGCTGGCGCCGCTGCCCGACGACGCGGTGCGGGCGATCGCGCGGCGGCTGGCTCCCGAGGCGATGGACGCGCGCATCGACGAGGTCGTCGGCCGCGCCGGCGGCAACCCGTTCTTCACCGAGGAGCTGGCCCGCCACCTGGGCGAATCGACGATCGAGATCGGGCGGCGCGCCGATCTGCCGGCCGCCGTCGAGCTGGTCATCCAGGCCCGCCTGGACCGCCTACCGACGACGGCGCGGTGGCTGGCCCACGCCGCGTCGGTGATCGGGCGCGAGTTCGATCGCACGTCGTTGCGCGCGGTGCTCGAGTCGGGCGCGCCGATCAGCGAGGACGCCCTCGACGTGGCGCTCGACGTGCTGGAGCGGCGCCAGATCGTCGCGTCGATGGCGCCGGCGGCGGGCAGCACCGGCGGCGGCGAGGAGCACTACATCTTCCACCACACGCTCAGCCGGGACGTTGCCTACGCCCAGCTGGACGAGCCGTCGCGGCAGCGGGCGCACGGCGCGCTGGCGGCCCACCTCGAGAAGTCCGGGGCGGCCAGCCGGCGCGAGCCGGCGCGCCTCCTGCTCCTGGCCCGCCACCGCGAGGCGTCGGGCGACCGGGCCGGCGCGCGCGACGCCTACCGCGCCGCCGGCGAGATCGCGCTGTCTCTCTTCGCCCACCGGGAGGCGAGCGAGGCGCTGCTGCGCGCCGAGGCGCTCTCCGACCAGCCGGACGCCGAGCTGGCCGAGATGTGCGGCAACGCGCTCCTGCCGCTCGACGGGGCCGCGGCGGCGCAGCGCTACCAGGCGGCGCTCGAGCTGACCTCGAACCGGGTCGCCCGCGCGCGTCTCTACCACCAGCTCGGCGAGGCGGCCATCGGGCGCTCGGACAACGCGACAGCGGTGGCCTGCTTCGACACCGGGCTGTCGCTGCTCGGCTCGGACGCGGATCTGGCCCAGGCGGAGGCGCCGGTGCGCGTGCTGGCCGCGCGGCTGCTCGGCAGCCTGGGCTGGGTGGTGGGCTACGAGATCGGCGACCACCGGCGCGGGCTGCCCCAGGCCGAGCGCGCGGTGGCGCTGCTCGAGAGCCAGGGGGACGTGGCGGAGCTGGCCTACGCGCTGAGCCGGCTGGCCGCCAACTACATGCGCGCGGGCCGCTGGCGCGACCGGCTGCGCTGCAACCAGCGCCACCTGGAGATCGCGGTGATGGCCGGCGACCTGGGCCGCCAGCTGATCGCGCACATAAACCTGGGCGCCAACTACACGTCTCTGGGCGAGCTCGACACCGCGGCCTTCCACACGCGCGAGGCGCTGGCGCTGAGCAACCGCACCAGCCGGCTGTCCGAGCGCGCCCTGGCGCACAACAACCTCGGCCTGATCCTGGCCGACGCCGGCGACGACGCCGGCGCGCGCGTCGAGCTCGAGGAGGCGATCCGGCTGGCCACGCGGGTGGGCTACACGCGCTTTCTGCCCGAGACGAACTGCACCCTGGCGCAGGTGGCGCTGCGCGCGGGCGACCGGGCCGAGGCCGAGCGCCGCGCCCGCCGCGCCCTGGCGCTGGGCCGCGAGTCCGGCTCGTCGGTCGACGAGGGCGTCGCGCTGCGCCACCTGGCCGCCATCCTGGACCGCGGCGGCGCCCCCTCGCACGAGGTGCAGGATCTGCTCGCGGCCGCCCACCAGTGCCTGGCCGGCGAGCCGTACGAGGAAGCGCGCACGTGGGCGGCGGCGTCGAAGCACGCCGAGCGCGCGGGTCGCCCGGACGAGGCGGCGGGGCTGCGCGAGCGGGCGGCGGCGGTGTTCAGGGAGCTGGGCGCTTCGCTCGACCTGGCGCGCCTGGAAGATCCGGACGATCTCCGGTGAGTGGCCCGCGCCGCGCGGCGACCCGCCATCGCGGCGGATCGCGCGCGCAGCTGCTTCTCGCCCCCGCGCCGATGGTGTACGGGTACGGATGAACGCGCAGCGAGTACGCGCCACAATCTCCCCCACGATGAAGGTGCGTGTCATTCCTCGGCTCGGCGCGGACCTGCGCCGGCAGGTCGCGGCCGGGCTGTCACGGACCGGTCCCGGACGAGACCTCGTCGCCTGGTGGACCCACCGGCGGACGAAGGCTTTCTTGCTGTCGTATCCCAAGACCGGGCGCACCTGGCTCCGCCTGATGATCGGCAAGGCCCTGGATCTGGAGTACGGCCTGGCGGTTCAGAACCCGATGGAGATCCAGCGGATGCACCGCTACCGGCGGGCGATCCCGCGCATCCGCGTGGACCACGAGGACGCCTATTCGACGTCGTGGCAGGCGATCGAGTCGTCCAAGGCGCGCTACGCCGGCAAGACCGTCATCTTCATGGTGCGCGACCCGCGCGACGTGCTCGTCTCGATCTACTTCGAGCTCTCGAAGCGCCGCGAGCGGTACGAGGGAACGCTCGACGACTTCATCCGCCAGCCGGTCGGCAGCCTCGACTCGATCATCACCTACTACAATGTCTGGGCGGACAACCGCCACCTGCCGCGCCGCTTCTGCCTGGTCCGCTACGAGGACCTGCACCGGGATCCGGCGGCGGCGCTGGCGACGGTGTTCGAGGCCATCGGGCTGGGCGTGTCGACGCAGACGGTCGCCGCGGCCGTCGAGTTCGGGCGGTTCGACAACATGCGCAAGCTGGAGATGCAGGACGCCTTCAAGTCGCGCCGCCTGCGCGCGGCCGACAAGGCCGATCCGACGTCGTTCAAGACGCGCAAGGGCCGGGTCGGCGGGTACCAGGCCCACCTCACGCCGGATCAGCTCGCCTATGTCAACGAGCGCATCGCCGCGCGCCTGTCGCCGTACTACGGCTCGTACCTGGCCGAGGCCCCTCCCGTCTCCCCATGAAGGGCCTGCGCAAGCGAGCGGTGCGCGGCGTGGCGTGGACGCTGTTCGGCCAGATCGCGTCGAACACGGTCAAGGTGGCGTCGCTCGCGATCCTCGGCCGCCTGCTCCTGCCCGAGCAGTTCGGCGAGGTCGCGGCCGCCATGACGATCATCGCGCTCGCCACCATCCTCAAGGACCTCGGCGTCGGGCTGGCGCTGGTCCAGCGCCCGGAGCTCGACCGCGAGCACGTCGAGGTCGCCTTCGCCTTCTCGGTCGCGGTCGGTGGCGTGCTCGCGCTGGCGCTCTACGCCGGGGCGCCGCTCATCGCCGAGTTCTACGGGCTGCGCGGCGCGGCGGTCCCGCTCGTCCGCCTGCTCGCGTTCCTGTTCCTCCTGCGCGGCATCGCGTCGGTGCCGTCGTTCCTGTGCCAGCGAGACATGCGCTTCCGCGCCCTCGCGACCATCGACGTCATCGGCTACGTCGTGGGCACCGCCGTGGCGATCTCGTTCGCGGCGGCCGGCCATGGCTCCTGGTCGCTGGCCTACGGCTACATCGTCAACGCCGGCATCGGCACGGTGCTGCTGCTGGCCATCCGCCGGCCGCCCTTCCGGCTGCGCTGGCACTGGGCGCGGCTGCGCGAGCTGCTCGGCTTCGGGACCGGCATGACCATCTCGCGCATCGCGAACTACTTCGCCGCCCAGGGCGACTACATGGTCGTCGGGCGCGTGCTGGGCGCGACCCAGCTCGGCCTCTACAACCGCGCCTACGAGCTGGTCCGCTTTCCGGCAAACGCGTTCTCCAACGTCGCCGGGGGCGTGCTGTTCTCCGCCTTCTCGCGCCTCCAGGACGATCCGGTGCGGCTCGGTCGCGCGCTGCGGCGCGGCCTCTTCACCAACGCCGTCTTCCTCATCCCGGCAAGCGCCGCCCTCATCGTGCTCGCTCCCGAGATCATTCAGGTCCTGCTCGGCCACGGCTGGGCCGGCGCGATCCTGCCGTTCCGCGTCATGGCGGTCTGCATGCTGTTCGGCACCAGCTACAAGCTGGGCGGGCTGATCGCGCGCGGATCCGGCGACGCCTACCGGATCGCCGTGTGGCAGGTGGTCTACGCGGCGGCCGTCATCGGCGGCGCGCTCCTCGGCGCGCGATGGGGAATCCCGGGCGTGGCCGCGACGACCGCCGCTGCGATCTTCATCCACTTCATCAACATGATGCGCATCGGGAAGCGACGGACGACGCTGACCTGGCGCGAGATCGCGGCGGCGCACATCCCCGGCCTGGCCTGCGGGGCACTGTGCCTGGCGCTGACCTGGCCCGTCGCCGCGCTGCTCCGCCACGCCGGTCTGTCGCCGTTTGTCATCGTGCCGGTCGCCGGTCTCGCCGGCGTGCCAGCCGCTGTGGCGTTCGCCGCGCTGTCGCTCCGCAAGGGCGTGTCGGACTGGGAATGGCTCCGGGACAGCGCGCGCCAGCTGGTCCGGCGCAAGCGCGGTTCCGGCGGGGCGGGAGGGCCGCCTGCAGAACCCGCCGCCGCGCCAGATCCGATCGCAGGTCGCTCGGTGTGACCGCACCTCACGCCGTCCGTCGCAGGAATGAGAATGTGACGAGTGCCGGCCCCGTTTCGACTTGCTGTCGGTAGACTAGCGGCGTAGCCCATTCGTTGACGACGAGGGAGGGAACCTGTGCGCTTCAATAGGACTAGTTCATTTCTGGCTGCGCTCGTCCTCGCTGGTGGCCTGGTGGCCTGCGGCGATGACGACTCGGGGGACGATGGGGACGACGACGGCGACGGAACCATGGCGGACGCGGGTGCCGATGGCGGCGGCCAGCCCGACGGCGGCGGTCAGCCAGACGGCGGCGTGCCCGATGGCGGCGGCGAGCCTGACGCGGCGCCGCCGGCCGGCCCCGGCCAGATCTCGGGTCCACGGTGTCCTGACCGCGGGCGCCGCCAACCAGTTCGGCGCCTACGACATGGGCACGCCGATCCCCTCGGCTCCTTCCCCGGCGCTGCCGGAGGTCGGCGGTGCGATCGCCGTCTTCGAGAGCACCAACTTCGCCTCCTACAGCGTCAACAGCCTCAGCGATCGGGTCGCGTTCCCGGCCGACCTCGACACCACCACGCCCGATGAGTTCGATCTGTACATCGCGAACACCGACGGCACCAACGTGAGGCGCCTGGTGAACCCGCCGGCTCCAGCCCGGGTCGGCAAGGCGCGCTTCTCGCCCAACGGGCAGTTCGTCGCCTTCACCGTCTTCGGTCTGGGCGGCCGATCCGCTCGGGTTTTCGCGCGCGTACGTCGTCCGGGCCAACGCCACCGACGCTCCGCTGACGCTCGTGAGCCCGGCCGGTGCGGTGGGCGAGGTCGACGATCTGACCTGGACCCCGGACTCGAGCTCGCTCGTCGTCACCGGCGCCTTCACCCAGCCGAACTTCTTCGAGATGGTCATCGTCGACGTCGACGACGCGACGCCGGATCCGGTGCCGCTCATCTCGGTCGCGGACATCGGCGCGACCGGTCCTGGGTCGGTCGGCGTGATCCAGCCGGTCGCCGACGGCGACGGCAACATCTTCTTCCTGGGCCGGCTCGAGGCCGACAACCGCTTCAAGTTCTACACCATCGCCGCCAGCGGCCAGGGCAGCGCGCAGGTGCTCACCAACTCCGAGATCCTGCGCGATGACGGCACGACCTTCGCGGAGCCGCAGAATGCCTTCAGCCTGTCGCCCGATCTGACGCAGGTCGCCTTCGCCGCCGATCAGAGGCTGGGCGTGTTCGACGTGTGGGTCATGCCGGTCGACGGCAGCGCCGTGCCCACGCCGGTCACGGTCGGGGTGACCCAGGGCAGCCCGGCCCGGCAGCCGATCAAGTGGCGTCCGGACGGCACCGCGGTGGCGTTCCCCGCCGACTACGACGTCAACGGCAGAGACACCCCGTTCGTCGCTCCGGTCGACGGCACCGGGCAGATTCGTCTGCACACGTTCGCGAACATCAACGCCGACGCCTACGCCGTGGCCTGGGCGCCGAACGGCGAGACTGTGTTCATGGTCGCCGGCCCGACGAACAACCGCGACCTGTTCGCGCTCAATCCGACCCTGGCTGACCAGGAGCCGGTGCTGGTGTTCGCCCTGCCCGGCGGCGGCAACCTGCGAGCCGACATCAACGTCAGCGACTGAGTCGGGCATCGGCCGGCGCGCTGGCGCGAGACGCGCCGGCGCCCGGCCTGCCGCGATCGGCGCGAGGTCGAGCCTTGAGATCGATGATCAAGAAGATGGGTCTGAGCGGGGATCGCGTCTCGCGCGCCGCGCGCGTGTGGTCGAACGCAGAGCTGCGGCGGTTCGCGCCCCGCATGGGCGGCGACGTCGTCAACGTCAGCGGCTGGCGCGACGAGGACAAGGAAGGCGGTCGCTACCGCGACTACTTCGCCAGCGCCGAGAGCTACACCATCACCAACTTCAAGGGCGAGATGCGCGGGGTGCAGGGCACGCCGGGCGAGGTCTTCCTCGATCTCGAGCAGCCCTTGCCGGCGGAGCTGGAGCGGCGCTTCGACGTGGTCTTCAACCACACCACGCTCGAGCACATCTACGAGTGCCGGATCGCGTTCGCCAATCTCTGCGCGATGTCGCGCGACCTGGTGGTGGTCGTGGTGCCGTTTCTCCAGCCCTACCACGCCGTCTACGGCGACTTCTGGCGCTTCTCGCCGCTGACCGTGCAGCGCATGTTCGAGGAGAACGGGATGGCGCCGGTCTACCTGTCGTTCAATGACCAGCCGCTGACGTCGGTGTACATCTTCGCCGCCGGTGCGCGCGACGCCAGCAAGTGGAGCGACGCGTTCGCCAGCGGCAGCCCGACGGTGGATCCGAGCACGGGCGGCTACATCGGCGGCAAGGCGATCCCGAACCTGTCGGTGCGCGGCCTCGTCAACCTGATGCTCGGCCGCTCGAGTCCCCGCTTCAACGGAACCGAGTGACCGGACGATGACGGCGGCGGGGCCCGGTCCCCGCCGCGTCACCTGGCCAGGCCGACGAGCATGGCGCCCGACGCGACCAGCGTGGCGCCGATGAGCTGCGGCCTTGTCGGTCGCTCGCCCAGCGACCAGCCGATCAGCGCGGCGAACACGATGGACGTGTTGCGCAGGGTCAGCACGAAGCCGGCCCCGCCGCCGCCCAGGGCGAGCAGGAAGATGAGAAACGATGAGGTCGTGAGGCCGCCCAGCAGCAGCACGAACAGCGGCCGCGAGCGCACGGCGCGACCCAGGTCGGCGAGCCTGTGCCTGCCCAGGCGGGCCAGGTTGAGCGGGAAGGCCAGGCCGAGCGCGACGGCGAACACGGCGGTCGGCTGGGCGGCGGTTCCCAGCGCCTGCTTGTAGCAGAGGTGATAGCCGGCGATGGCGAGCCCGCACATGCACGCGAAGACGATGCCGCGCGCGCTCCCGCCGCCCTTCCCCATCCCGTTGACGGCGAGCCCGAGGCAGAGCACGGCCGTCCCGCCGATCGACACCGCGCTGATCGCCTCGCCGAGGAACAGGATCGACAGCGGCCACACCGCCAGGATGGCCAGGCCGCGCGAGACGGTGTAGGCGACCGCCAGTGGCGCGCGCTCGAGCGAGAGCACCAGCAGCACGAAGTACGCCGCCTCGAAGAGCCCGGCGCCCGCGCTCCACCACACGCCGCTGGCCACGGGGAACGGCTCGGCCGGGCTGACCGCCCAGACGATCAGGGCGACCGCGACCGCCACCACCGCCGCCACGCCGACGACCGCGGCGCCGGCGACGTCCTTGTCCCGCTCGTTCTTGAGCAGGGCATTCCACAGCGCGTGCAGGAGCGCCGAGAAGACGACAAGGAGCGCGACCACGCGTGCAGCTTAGACGACGGGGCGCCCGAGCGCCGAACAACTACTGCGCGGGCCCGTCGATCTCGGCCAATCGCATGTCGTCGAGCGGCGCGCCGGACCGGTCGGTGACCCGGGCGTGGAAGACGAGATCGTTTCCGCCCAGGCCGTCCGCATCGCCGCCGGCGCACGGCGGGCTCCAGGTCCCCAGCCAGTGGTGCGGGGCCGCCGGGTCGCGCCCCAGCGCGACGTCGCCGAGATGGTCGGTGCCCAGGAAGTCGATGTCGAGCACCTCCGCGCTGACCCTGCCGACGGCGGCCAGATCGCCGCCGAGCACGAGCTGGATGCCCAGCGTGTCGCCGCAGTCGACGTGGCCGGTCTCGCCGTGCTCGTCGGCCACCACGCTCCACGACACCGCCCGGAAGTACGCCGCCGGCGCCCGCGCCCGATCGATGACCCGGGTGGCGAAGGCGAAGGCCGACGTCGACGGCCCGGCGTCGCTCTCGGCGAGGTCGTCGAGCTCGAAGTGCATCGCGCCCGCGGAGGCGCGCCACTGGCCGGGCACCGGGTCGGGCGTCCACGACAGGCCGAGCTCGCCGTCCTCGGGGACCTGGTAGAACGCGTCCGGCTGGTCGGGCAGGACCACGTTCAGCTCCCACTCCGCGCGATCGGAGATGCCGTTCACCGACAGGGAGACCTCGGCCTCGCAGCCGACCTCCGCGACGACGAGGTCGCCGATCACGTCGCCGCAGGCCGGGTCGATGTCGATGTGCGACGAGAACGACGGCTCCTCGTGGCACGCCGCCACCAGGGGCGGCAAGGCCAGGCAGAGGAGAGCCGAACGCATCGTCTCTCTCGAGATACAACTCGCGGGCCAGCCGCGCGCGCGGAGGCCCACATCCAGATTTCGGCGGCCTGCAGCGACGCCGATGGCGGCGAGGTGAAAAGCGGACGGAGCGTCCGTGACCCCACAGCTCGCTTCCGTTAACTCAGCGAGCTCGACACAGGCGAACTCTGGGTAATCCCCGGTTCAGGGAGCGGGCGATCCGATCGACTCGCTCCAGCCGAAGCCGAGCCGGGCGGCGAATCCGCGATCGGCGGCGCCCTGGCCGACGAGGCGGCAGCGGGCCGGGTCGAGGCGGTGTCGCTCGATGAGCAGCACGCCCAGGCCGGGCAGCGGCTTGCGGCACCAGCAGACCGGCGGCCCCGGACCGTGCGGGCAGTACACGATGTCGTCCAGACCGAGGCGCTCCCGCAGCGCGGTGAGGCCGAGTTCGACGTCGGCGGCGCTGGTCTCCCCGGCGGCGATGCCCGGCTGCCACGAGGTGGCGAGCAGCAGCCAGCCGTGCTCGCGCCACCGGGCCAGGGCCCCGGCGCTGTCGGGCAGCAGATCGACATCGACGATGAGCGCGCGGGCCGTGCGATCCGCGGCCGCGGCGCGCTCGAAGCGGACCGTCTCGATCGCGGCGAAGCCCTCGTCGTCGGACGGCGGCTCGAGCGCGCGGCGATGGTCGAACAGCGCGCGCGGCGGCAGCGCGCCCGGATCGCGCCGGTTGGCCCGCTTGAGCTCGTCGCCGCCGAGCAGCCGGCCGTGTCGCTCGAGGATCCGCGCGGCGGCGTTCACCTGCGCGTCCTCGAGCGAGGTGTCGAGCCAGACGCAGCGCACCTGGGCGCCGTGGCGCCAGGCCGCCTCCAGCACGCGGTTGCGCGCCGCCCGCGACGCGTAGGTGTTGTCGAGCACGAAGCGGCGGCCTCCGGCGCCCAGGCCTCGCTCGAGCGCGGCTGTCAGATCGGCCAGGCGTCCGCCCGATTCGTCGCGGTTGAGCCGCTGGTAGCCGGCCTCGACCATGCCGCGCACCCAGGTACTCTTGCCCGCCGCCGGCGAGCCCATGACCAGCACCACGTCGGTGTCGCTGTTCGCGGCGGGGCGCCGGCGCGCCCGCGGCACGCGCGCGATGCGGCCGGCCGGGATCAGCTCGTCGAGCGCGAGGCGGTCGTCGTCGTCGAGCGCCAGGCGCTGGGCCTCGGCCGCCGCCCGCGCCGTCTCCGGCCTGGTGGCGCCGGGCAGCGGCACCAGATTGGGCGCCAGATCGCACAGCCAGGCCAGCGCGACGTCGGCCGCCGTCACGCCGTGTCGCTCGGCGATGGCGCACAGGACCGGTTCGCGGCCGAGGCGCCGCACCTTGTCGCGCCCGCCCAGCGGCGTGTGGCACAGGACTGCGATGCCGTGCTCGCGGCAGTGCTCGACAAGCCCGCCGTGCAGTGCCTCGTGCTCCCACAGGTCGAGCCGCACCTGCACGGCGTCGATTGTGGTGATGCGGCACGCCTCGAGTAGCTGGCCGAGACTGATGTTGCACAGGCCGACAGCGCGGACGACGCCGGCGTCGCGCAGCTCGGCCAGGGCGCGCACGCTGGTCGCCAGCTGCGTGCGCGGATCCACTGCATGCAGCTGGTAGAGATCGATCACCTCCACGCCGAGCGCGGCCCGGCTGGCCTCGGCCGCGGCGATCAGGTGGCGGGCGCGGCCGTCCGGGGCCCAGCGCCCGCCCGGCCGGGTCAGCCCGCCCTTGGTCGCCACCTGGACGCGCGACCGGTCGCCGGGCCACGCGGCCAGCGCACGCGCCACCAGCCGCTCGTTGTGCCCGATCGCCGCCGCGCCGGGCCCGTACGCGTCGGCCGTGTCGAGCAACGTGACGCCGGCGTCGAGCGCGGCGTGCAGGACGGCGACCGCGCGCTCCTCGTCGACGTCCGACAGGCGCATGCAGCCGAGGCCGATGCGCCCGGGCTGCGCGGTCCTCGTCGCGCCCATCTACGGAGAGGCTCGCTTCTGCGCGCCGCGGCCGCGCGCATCCCGGCGCGCGATCTCGGCGGCCGCGCGCACCTTCCAGCGCGCCCACAGGCGGCCCGCGGTCCGATCGCTGCGCACGCTCAGGCGGCGCAGGGCCCTGAGGCTGCCGCGGAAGCGGTTCTCGTCCACCGGGCCGGAGATGCCGGAGATGACCGCCTCGGTGGAGTGCTGGTGAAACGTCCAGCCGCGCCAGCTCGACGGCGTGATCGGGCAATCGACGTCGTGGTGGGCGACCCACAGGGCATGCGAGCGGAAGCGGCGCGAGTTGCCGGCCAGCGTCGCCCAGTGCAGCGCGCTTGTGTAGACGATCGGCTTGACCCCTGTCGCCTTGCGCACGCGCTCGACCCAGCGGCCCACCCGGCGCACCAGCTCGCGCGGCTCGACGTCGCCCGACACCTCCAGGTCCAGCACCGGGGGCAGGTCGCCGGCGCGCAGCGCGCCCATGGTGGCGAGCAGGAGATCGGCCTGCTCGACCGGATCCTCCTCGGGGCGGAAGTACTGGTAGGCGCCGCGCAGCACGCCGGCCGCGCGCGCGGCCTGCCAGTTGCGCGCGAAGGTCGCGTCGAGCACCGTGGTCCCATCCGACACGCGCACGAACGCGAAGCGGATGCCGGCCGCGCGCACCGCCCTCCAGTCCACCTCGCCCTGCCACTTGGACACATCGATGCCGCGCACCGTGGTGCGGCCGGGACAGCGGGCGCGCGATCCGGTGTCCGCGCCCACTCCGCGCGGCGCGATCACTGCCGCCGCCGCGGCGAGAACCAGGGCCATCACCGCCCGCATCGGACCAGGATGCCGGGCATCTCGCGGCGCCGCAATGCCGCGACCGCCGCGGGGGGATCGCAGGCGCGGCGCGCGAAGAAGCGGGAGTCTTGGGCGCGCGTATCGCCAGGGGCCGTCTGGCCGCGCTGGCAAAAGCCGGTTAGCATTGCTGTTCGCATGGCCGCCGCCACGTCCCACGCTCGCACGACGGACGTGAGCCTCGGACGCTGGCGCACCTTCGCGGACGGGGTGGCCGGTGCCCTGGGGGTCAACCTCTGGGTGTCGCTTGTGCTCCTGCCCGGCCTGGTGGCCGGCGCGCTGCACACCCTGCCCGAGCAGCTGGCCGCCGTGCTCCCCCTCGGCGTGCTCGGCCTCGGCGTGTGGCGCCGCTCGGAGCTGGTGCTCCTGCTCGGCTACCCCTCGGGCCTGCTCGTGCCGCTGGCCCTGGCGCCGGAGATGGCCAACGTGCACGTCTACGGCCCGATCCGCTTCGCCATCGTCGCCACCGGGCTGGTCGGCTACCTGTTCGGCGCCTCGATCTTCACCTCGTTCCGCGAGCCGCCGCCGCCCATCGGGAAGCGGCCGCTGGCCTCCTCCGCGCGCCCGGTGCCCCAGCGCTGGCGGCGGCGCTTCCGCATCTACGCGGCGCTGGCCGCGCTGTCGCTGCTGTTCCCGCTTGTGCTGCTCTACACCGTCAACTTCGACGACACCGCGCGCGAGTTCATGCTGCGCCGCTATCCCGGACGGGTCGCCGCGCTGACCACGGTCGTCAACCTGGGCACGGTCAGCTTCTGGGTGCTGATCTACTTCTGGTTCTTCCTCGGCGTGCTGCGGCCGCACCGGACCGGCGACCGCGATCTGCTCGCGGACCTGGAGCGCGTTCGCCGCCAGAGCGGGCGCGCGCGGCCCCGGCCTCAGTTCTACCTCGGCGTGGCCTGCGCCCTCCTCCTCATGATCGCGCTCCTGGTCCTGCGCCAGGGATAGAGGCTCGTGCTCGTGCGGCGCCACTTCTTCGAGATCCTCGCCATCCTGCTCATGGGCGGCAGCCTGTACTTCTTCGTCGAGTGCATCCATTACCTGGATCAACGCGACTACATCTCCGCCATCATCCTGCTTTTCATCGGACTGGCCGTCATCTCGGTGGGGCGCGAGATGGCCCGGCTCGCGCTGGTCCAGAAGGACTGACGGTGAGCCGGCACCGCGCGTCGATCCTCGCGCTCACCGCCGCGCTCGCGGCGTGCGGCGAGGAGCCGGCCTCCGGGCCCGCGGCCGCCCCGCCCCGCGCCCCGGCGATCGCCACCAGCGTCGATCCGGCCGGCCGGACGCCGGTCGCCACCGTCAACGGCGAGCCTGTCTACGCCGACTGCGTGGCCACCCAGGCCAGCGCTGCCGGCATCGACATCCAGGCCGCGCTGCAGCGCTGCATCGACTTCGAGCTGCTGGCCCAGGAGGCGATCCGGCGCGGCCTGCTGGCCGACCGCGAGGTGCTCGACGCGCGCCGCACCGAGATGGTGCGCGCACTGGTCGAGCAGGAGTACGCGCCCACCCTCGACGATCCGGGCGACGTGCCGGTCGCCGATCTGCACTGGCTGTGGGACTCGCAGCTGAGTCGCCGCTACAACAAGCCGGAGCGGCGCCGCGCCACCTACTGCCGCGCCCCGGTGACAAAGGACGCCCCGGCCGACGGGCCAGAAGACCAGCGGGCCAGAAACCTGGCCGAAGGCATGTACTCGGCGCTCAGCGCGATGCGCGACCTGGAGCCGAGGCGGTTCGCGTCCCTGTGCTGGATGGTGTCGGGCGGCGCCGAGGTGAAGACGACGGCCAGCCCGACCCGGCCGTTCACCCGCGACGGCCGCCACGACCGCGGCCGCTACGCCGAGGCCTTCGCCGGCGCCGCCTTCACGGTGGCGGCGGTCGGCGGCGTGTCGCGGCCCACCCGCACCAGCTGGGGCTGGGACGTGGTGCTGGTGACCGAGATCCTCCCGGCCGAGGCCCGCACCTTCGAGCAGGCGGAGCCGGAGATGCGCGAGATGCTGATCGGCCGGCCGGAGACCGCCGAGTACCGCAACCGCAAGTTCCAGGACTGGGTCGGCCGCTACCTGGGTGCGGCGCGCGTCGAGGTCTATCCCGGACAACCTGCCCGACGACCAGGCGCTGGCCCAGTCGGCCGGGCCTGCGCCGGCGACCGAGGCCGAGAGATGAAGCCCGGCCGGCGTGCGGCGGCGCTCGCGGTCGTCCTGCTCGCGCCCGCGACCGCGGCGGCGCAGGACGAGGAGGAGGCGCCGGCCGTCGACTACGCGACGAGCAGCTCCGCCTGGAACGGCCTGAGCACGCTCGAGGCGCTGGCCCACGGCATGGGCCTCGAGGTGACCCAGGAGGCCACCATCGAGTGGGACGACCTGGAGCGCGGCGACATCCTGATGCTGCTCTATCCCACCAGCCGCATCGATCCGGCGCACCTGGCCGCCTTCCTGCACAACGGCGGCCGCGTGATGGTGGCCGACGATTTCGGCAAGGGAGAGGAGGCGCTGGCCGGGCTCGGCATCCTGCGCGGCACCGGCGTCGGCGTGCAGGCCGATCAGTTCTACGACGGCCACTCCTATGCGCCGGTGGCGCGCCCGCTGCTGCCCGACCACCCGCTGACCGTCGGGGTCGACGCGCTCACCGCCAACCATCCGTCGGTGTGGAACGCGGCGCGCGGAGCCGAGTCGGTGTTCGGCTTCGAGGGCGGCGACTCCCTGGTGGCCGCCATCCAGGTCGGCGAGGGTCGCCTGGTCGCGCTGGCCGACCCGAGCGTGCTCATCAACCGCATGCTCGAGTTCGACGGAAACCTGGCCTTCGCCATCAACCTCCTGCGCTACCTGTCCCGCCCGGGCGAGAGCGAGCGCCTCGTCATCATGACCGGCGACCTGAGCCTGCTGGGCGAGCCGTCGCGCCTGCTGGGCGAGGCCGGCCCTGGCGGCGTCAAGACCGTGCTGGGCGACTTCAACCGCTGGCTGCTCGGCCTCAACGAGTACCTCATGACCGAGGCCGGCATGCGCGTGCTCGCCGTCGCCATCGCGCTCCTGCTCGGCGGCCTGGCGCTGGTGTGGCTGCCGCGTGCGCGCCAGACGCCGCTCGACGGCAGCTGGACCCGCGCGCGCGGCGGCTCGGCCGAGCAGCCGACGGCAGAGCAGATCCTGGCCGAGGTCGACCGGCCCGGGCGGCGCAGCTACGCGCTGCCGGCCGCCATCCTGCGCGACTCGATCAACGCGCGCCTCGCGCTCATCACCGGCCATCCGGATCCGCTGCACGGCATTCCGTCGCACGAGCTGTACGAGATGCTCGAGCCGCGCGTCGGCCGCGACGCCATCACCGCGCTCGGCGCGCTGTATCCGGCGCTGCGCGCGCTTCCTGCTCGCTCGCAGGCCGCATCGCCGTGGCAGGCCCCGTTCTTGCCGCAGCGAGAATTCGAGCGGCTCAGCGCCGCCGCCGACCGGCTTTATCGTAGTCTCGAGGAGGAGAGTTAGCCCGGCATGGCCGCCAACAAGGGAATCGCGACCAACGTGCTGGCCCAGGTCAGCCAGATCGCACAGGCGATCATCACCGAGGTCGGGGTCGCCTACATCGGGACGGCCGCCACCGGAGAGGCGCTGCTTTGCGCGCTCATCGCGCGCGGCCACGTGCTGATCGAGGGCGTGCCGGGCGTGGCCAAGACCACGCTGGTCAAGGCGTTCTCCCAGACCCTGGGCTGCTCCTATCGCCGCATCCAGTTCACGCCGGACCTCCTGCCGTCCGACATCACCGGGACCTACATCCTGGACATGCGCACGAGCCAGTTCGTGCTGCGCGCCGGCCCGGTGTTCACCAACGTGCTGCTGGGCGACGAGATCAACCGCGCCCCGGCCAAGACCCAGTCGGCCCTGCTCGAGGCGATGCAGGAGAACCAGGTCACCATCGAGGGCGAGACCCGCCCGCTGGCCCAGCCGTTCATCGTGCTGGCCACGCAGAACCCGATCGAGCACGAGGGCACCTATCCCCTGCCCGAGGCGCAGGTCGACCGCTTCCTCATCAAGCTGACCATGCGCTACCCGGCGGCGGCCGACGAGCGCCGCATGCTCACCACCTACAACCGGCCGGTGCCGGAGCCGCGCGCCGTGGTCGGGCCCGAGGACGTGGTGCGCATGCAGGAGCTGGCCGACACCGTGCACGTCGCCGACGAGGTGTTCGACTACATCCTCGGCCTGACCCAGTACACGCGCCAGCACCGGCGGGTCTACCTGGGCGCGTCGCCGCGCGCGGGGCTGGCGCTGCTGCGCGCGGCCAAGGCCCTGGCCCTGGTGCGCGGCCGCGACTTCGTCCTGCCCGACGACATCAAGTCGCTCACCCCCATGGTCCTGCCCCACCGGATCATCATGACGCCGGAGGCGGAGCTGGACGGCGCCCACGCCGAGGCGGTCGTCGCCGAGGCGCTGGAGCGAGTGGCGTACAAGAGCCCGCGCCCGCTGACGGTGGAGCGGGTGCGGCCATGATCCCGATCCCGGCCCGACGCGGAAAGCTGGTCCTGGCCTCGGCCACGCTGTTCCTGGTGGTCGGGGCCATCTACATGTCGGCGCCGCTGGTGGCGATGGGCGGCCTGGCGCTGTCGGCGCTGATGACCGCGTACCTGGGCTTCTTCCCGACCGCGATCCTCCTGCGGCGGCGCAAGATCGAGCTCAGCTGGTGGGTCCCGCCGGGCGACCAGCCGGGCGGCGCGCTCACCGTCGACAGGCCCTTCTCGGTCCACATCGCGCTGCGCAACCACGGCGGCCGCACCCTGCGCGTGCTGGCGGCCGACCTGTTCGGCACCGCGGCGCTCGAGCTGCCGCGCGGGCTGGAGGCGGAGGTGCCGCCCGGCACCCAGGTCGAGATCGCCGGCGACACCCGCTCGCGCGCCGCCGGCTACCAGGTCCTGCACGGCGCCGTGCTCACCCTGGGCGACGCGCTCGGCCTGTTCGAGGTGCGCGCGTACTTCCCCAACCCGATCGCCATCAAGGTGTTCCCGCGCCAGAGCATGGCGCGCGGCGGCACGGCGCTGCGCCCGGCGGTGGGGGCGATGCACGAGCGGGTCGGCGTGCACCAGGTCCGCCGGCGCGGCCTGGCCGGCGAGCTGCGCGAGATCCGCGACCACACCCACGGCGATCCGTTCAAGTTCATCGCCTGGAAGGCGACCGCGCGCCGCGGCAAGCTGATGGTGCGCGACCTCGAGACCGAGATCGTCGTCACCCACCAGCTCCTGCTCGACATCGGAGGCTCGATGCGCAACGCCTCGGCCGGGCACAGCAAGCTCGACGTCGCCATCGAGACCGCCGCCGCGCTGGGCAACGCCGCGCTCGAGGGAGGAGACCGGGTCGGCCTGTGCACCTTCGACGCGCGGGTCTACTCCGAGCTGCGCGCGGGCGACGGCCGCCACCACTACCTCAAGCTCATCGACCGCCTGCTCGAGACCCACAACGTGGTGGACGAGGACCTGACCGACCTCACCAACGGCGAGCTTGTCAGCGCGGTGGCCCGCTACCTGGCCCACCAGGAGGCGATCGACGTGCGCGTGCGGCGCGCCCCGCCGCTCGACGACCCGCTGTGGTCGCGCATCCAGGCCGGACCGACCGGCGAGCTGTTCGACCTGGACGCGCTCGGCAAGGTGATCGCCAGCCTGCTCAAGTCGATGGGCCAGGCCAGCTCGACCCGCCCGCTGGCGCCGGCCTGGTGGTGGTCGCGGGTGCCGATCGCGCCGGAGTCCGATCCCCAGATGGCGCGCCTGCGGCTGTTCTGCCGCCTGCGCGGCATCGAGCTGCCCTACCGGGCCCAGCACGCGCCCGGCCGGCGGGCTGCCGGCCTGCTCGACGCGGTGCGCCGGCTGCAGGCGGCCGGCCGCGCGGATGTGATCATCTTGCTGACCGACCTGGGCTGCGTGCTGGACAGCCCGGAGACCGCCGCGTCGGCGCTCGCCCAGCTGCGCCGTGCCGGCCAGCACGCGGTCGCGGTGGTGCCCTTCGGCACCGCCTTCCTCCCGGCGGCGCGGACGCAGGCGGGCACCGACGTGGCGGCGGTGCTGGCGCGCGAGGAGGCCGATCGGATCGAGCACGGCCGCCGGCTGCTGCTGCGCCACGCCATTCCGGTGCTCCGCCTGGGGCCGGACGACGCGCCGGCCGCGCTCCTGGGCCGCATCGGCCACAAGAGCGCCGCGGCGCGGCGCGTCGCCTGATCCATCCTGGCGTGTGGGCGGGTGTCCTCCTGCCTGCTTGGCCGATCGACCGTCCGTCGGCATCCGCGTCGGTGTCCCGCGTCGGTGCCGGCGTCAGCATCGACTTCAATTCCCTCAGCATCTTGTTGACCGAAACAGGCGAGCCGCGTCACGCTTGCGACCTGCCGTCATCTCGGCGGCAACGGGGGAGTCGTCATGGGCGGCGCTTCAAGGTCTACTCGTACACCCAAGGCGAAGGCGGGTGACATCACAGAGGTCATGCGCGCGGGCGAGCTGCTCGCGGTGCTGCGGGCCTTTCAACGCGGGGACTTCTCGGTCCGACTCCCGTCCTCCTACACCGGAGTGGCGGGGGAGATCGCCGAGGCGCTGAACGGCGCGGTCTCGCACAGCGAGTCGCTGTGCAACGCGCTCGGGCGTATCAGCCGATCGGTCGGCAAGGAGGGGCGGCTGGGCCAGCGCGCGCGCCTGCTCGGCGCCGGCGGCGCGTGGCAGATGTGCGTCGACTCGGTCAACGAGCTGGTCGAGGACCTGGTGCAGCCGACCACCGAGGTCGGACGGGTCATCGGCGCGGTCGCCAGCGGCGACCTGTCGCAGAAGATGGCGACCGAGATCGACGGCCGGCCGATCCGCGGGCAGTTCCTGGCCACCGCCAAGGTGGTCAACGGCATGGTCGAGCAGCTCGGGCTGTTCGCCAGCGAGGTCACGCGCGTGGCGCGCGAGGTCGGCACCGAGGGCAAGCTCGGCGGACAGGCCAAGGTCAAGGCGGTGGCCGGCACCTGGAAGGACCTGACCGACAGCGTGAATCTGATGGCCGGCAACCTGACCGCTCAGGTGCGAAACATCGCCGAGGTGACGACGGCGGTCGCCAAGGGCGACCTGTCCAAGAAGATCACCGTCGACGTCAAGGGCGAGATCCTCCAGCTCAAGAACACCATCAACACGATGGTGGATCAGCTCAACGCGTTCGCCTCGGAGGTCACCCGCGTCGCCCGCGAGGTCGGCACCGAGGGCAAGCTGGGCGGCCAGGCCCAGGTCCCCGGCGTGGGCGGCACCTGGAAGGACCTCACCGACAACGTCAACTCGATGGCGTCGAACCTGACCAGCCAGGTGCGCAACATCGCCGACGTGACGACGGCGGTCGCCAAGGGCGACCTGTCCAAGAAGATCACCGTCGACGTCAAGGGCGAGATCCTCCAGCTCAAGAACACCATCAACACGATGGTCGATCAGCTCAACGGCTTCGCCTCGGAGGTCACCCGCGTCGCCCGCGAGGTCGGCACCGACGGAAAGCTCGGCGGACAGGCCGAGGTCCCCGGCGTGGCCGGCACCTGGAAGGACCTGACCGACAGCGTCAACTGGATGGCCTCCAACCTGACCAATCAGGTGCGCAACATCGCCGAGGTCACCACCGCGGTGGCGCGCGGAGACCTGTCCAAGAAGATCACCGTCGACGTCAAGGGCGAGATCCTCGAGCTCAAGAACACCATCAACACGATGGTCGATCAGCTCAACGGCTTCGCCTCGGAGGTCACCCGCGTCGCCCGCGAGGTCGGCACCGACGGAAAGCTCGGCGGACAGGCCGAGGTCCCCGGCGTGGCCGGCACCTGGAAGGACCTGACCGACAGCGTCAACTGGATGGCCTCCAACCTGACCGCTCAGGTCCGCAACATCGCCGACGTGACCACCGCGGTCGCCAAGGGGGACCTGACCAAGAAGATCACCGTCGACGTCCGCGGCGAGATCCTGCAGCTCAAGATCACCATCAACACAATGGTCGACCAGCTCAACGCGTTCGCCTCGGAGGTGACCCGCGTCGGCCGCGAGGTCGGCACCGAGGGCAAGCTGGGCGGACAGGCCCAGGTCCCGGGCGTGGGCGGCACCTGGAAGGACCTGACCGACAACGTCAACTCGATGGCGTCCAACCTGACCGGCCAGGTGCGCAACATCGCCGACGTCACCACCGCGGTGGCGCGCGGCGACCTGACCAAGAAGATCACCGTCGACGCCAAGGGCGAGATCCTCGAGCTCAAGAACACCATCAACACGATGGTCGATCAGCTCAACGCCTTTGCCTCGGAGGTCACCCGCGTCGCGCGCGAGGTCGGCACCGAGGGCAAGCTGGGCGGACAGGCGGTGGTCGAGGGCGTGGGCGGCACGTGGAAGGACCTGACCGACTCGGTCAACTCCATGGCCTCCAACCTGACCAACCAGGTGCGCAACATCGCCGAGGTCACCACGGCCGTCGCCAAGGGGGACCTGTCCAAGACCATCACGGTCGACGTGCGCGGCGAGATCCTGCAGCTCAAGAACACCATCAACACGATGGTCGACCAGCTCAACTCGTTCGCCTCGGAGGTCACCCGCGTCGCGCGCGAGGTCGGCACCGAGGGCAAGCTGGGCGGCCAGGCCATCGTCAAGGGCGCGGCCGGCACGTGGAAGGACCTGACCGACTCGGTCAACTCCATGGCCTCCAACCTGACCGATCAGGTGCGCAACATCGCCGAGGTCACCACGGCCGTGGCCACCGGCAACCTGTCCAAGAAGATCACCGTCGACGTCCGCGGCGAGATCCTGCAGCTCAAGATCACCATCAACACCATGGTCGATCAGCTCAACGCCTTCGCGGCCGAGGTGACCCGCGTCGCGCGCGAGGTCGGCACCGAGGGCAAGCTGGGCGGCCAGGCCATCGTCAAGGGCGTCGGCGGCACCTGGAAGGACCTGACCGACAACGTCAATCTGATGGCCTCCAACCTGACGGCCCAGGTGCGCAACATCGCCGACGTCACCACCGCGGTGGCCACCGGCGACCTGTCGCGCAAGATCACCGTCGACGCCAAGGGCGAGATCCTCGAGCTCAAGAACACCATCAACACGATGGTCGACCAGCTCAACGCCTTCGCCTCCGAGGTCACCCGCGTCGCGCGCGAGGTCGGCACCGAGGGCCGGCTGGGCGGCCAGGCCTTCGTCAAGGGCGTGGCCGGCACCTGGAAGGACCTGACCGACTCGGTCAACTCCATGGCCTCCAACCTGACCGACCAGGTGCGCAACATCGCCGAGGTGACCACCGCGGTCGCGACCGGCAACCTGTCGCGCAAGATCACCGTCGACGTCAAGGGCGAGATCCTCGAGCTCAAGAACACCATCAACACGATGGTCGATCAGCTCAACGCCTTCGCCTCGGAGGTCACCCGCGTCGCGCGCGAGGTCGGCACCGAGGGCAAGCTGGGCGGCCAGGCGATCGTCAAGGGCGTGGCCGGCACGTGGAAGGACCTGACCGACTCGGTCAACTCCATGGCCTCCAACCTGACCAGCCAGGTCCGCGGCATCGCGCGCGTGGTGACCGCGGTGGCCGGCGGCGACCTCAAGCGCAAGCTGGCCCTTGTCGCGCGTGGCGAGATCGCCGACCTGGCCGACACAATCAACAGCATGACCGACACGCTGGCCACCTTCGCCGAGCAGGTGACCACGGTGGCGCGCGAGGTCGGCGTCGAGGGGCAGCTGGGCGGCCAGGCAAGCGTGCCCGGCGCGGCCGGCACCTGGCGCGACCTTGTCGACAACGTCAACCAGCTGGCCGGCAACCTCACCACGCAGGTGCGCGCCATCGGCGACGTGGCCACGGCGGTGACCAAGGGCGACCTGACCCGGTCGATCGCGGTGGCGGCCTCGGGCGAGGTCGCCGCCCTCAAGGACAACATCAACGAGATGATCCGAAATCTGCGTGAAACCACGCAGAAGACGACCGAGCAGGACTGGCTCAAGACCAACCTGGCGCGCTTCACCCGCATGCTGCAGGGCCAGCGCGACCTGGTCAGCGTGGCCCAGCAGATCCTGTCGGAGCTGGCCCCGCTGGTCGATGCCCAGCACGGCGTGTTCTACATCGTCGAGCGCGACGAGCGGGCCGACCGCAGCGACGCCGAGGTCGTGCTCAAGCTGCTGGCCAGCTACGCCATCCAGGAGCGCACGCAGGCGCCGGCGGTGGTCCCGCTCGGCCAGGGCCTGCTGGGCCAGTGCGCCTTCGAGAAGCAGAAGATCCTGCTCACGCCGGTGCCGGCCGAGTACGTGCAGGTGCAGAGCGGGCTGGGCCAGGCGCCGCCGCTCGGCCTCATCGTCCTGCCGGTCCTGTTCGAGGGCAAGGTCAACGCCGTCATCGAGCTGGCCTCGTTCCACCGCTGGAGCGACAACCAGCTGGTCTTCCTCGATCAGCTCACCGAGTCGATCGGCATCGTGGTCAACACGATCGCCGCCGGCATGCGGACCGAGTCGCTGCTCACCCAGTCGCAGTCGCTGACCCAGGAGCTGCAGCAGCAGCAGGAGGAGCTGCGCACGACAAACGAGCGCCTCGAGCGCCAGGCCGCCACGCTGCGCGAGTCGGAGGAGCGGCTGCGCCAGCAGCAGGAGGAGCTGCAGGGCATCAACGAGGAGCTGCAAGAGAAGGCGCAGCTGCTCGAGGTAAAGAACCGCGAGGTGGAGCTGGCCAAGAGCGAGCTGGAGGAGAAGGCCGAGCAGCTGGCCCTGACCTCCAAGTACAAGTCGGAGTTCCTGGCCAACATGTCGCACGAGCTCAGGACGCCGCTCAACAGCCTGCTCATCCTGGCCAACATGATGTCGGAGAACTCGGACGGGAACCTGACGGCCAAGCAGGTCGAGATGTCCAGCACCATCCACGCCTCCGGCTCCGACCTGCTCGCCCTCATCAACGACATCCTCGACCTCAGCAAGATCGAATCCGGCACCATCACCGTCGATCCCGGCGAGGTGCAGTTCGCCGACCTGCGCTACTACGTGGACCAGAACTTCCGCCACGTGGCCGACCACAAGAAGCTGCGCTTCGAGACCCGGGTGGCGCCGGAGCTGCCGCGCTCCATCTTCACCGACAGCAAGCGGCTGCAGCAGGTGCTCAAGAACCTCCTGTCCAACGCGTTCAAGTTCACCGAGCGCGGGCAGGTCCTCCTCGACATGCGCGTGGTGTCCGACGGCTTCTCGCGCGACATCGACACGCTCAACGTGGCCGAGCAGGTGATCGCGTTCTCGGTCACCGACACCGGCATCGGCATCGCCCCGGACAAGCAGAAGATCATCTTCGAGGCGTTCCAGCAGGCCGACGGCACCACCAGCCGCAAGTACGGCGGCACCGGCCTGGGCCTGTCGATCAGCCGCGAGATCGCGCGGCTGCTGGGCGGCGAGCTGCGAGTGAGCAGCGAGCTGGGCCGCGGCACCACCTTCACCCTGTACCTGCCGCGCGTGTTCGATACGCCGGCCTCGGCGGCGCCGCCGCAGCGCAAGATCCAGGTGGTCGACGTCAGCGACAGCCCGCGCATGGCGCCGCAGCTGGCCACCCCGCCCGTCCTGCCGCGCGGCATGCCCTCGGTGCTGCTCGACGAGGTGCACGGCGACGGCATGGCGGCGCTGGCCCGGCAGGACGACCGGGATCAGATCACGCCCGAGGACCGGGTGCTGCTGGTCGTCGAGGACGACCCGGCCTTCGCCCGCATCCTGCTCGACGCCGGCCGCGCCGCCGAGTTCAAGGTCGTGGTGGCGCCCAGCGGCGACGTCGCGCTGTCGCACGTGCGCCGCTACAAGCCGTCGGCCGTGACCCTGGACCTCAAGCTGCCGGACATGGACGGCTGGACCGTCCTCGATCGGCTCAAGCACGACGAGACCACCCGCCACATCCCGGCCTCGGTCATCAGCGTGGCCGAGGCGCGCGGGCGGGCCATGCGCATGGGCGCGTTCGACTACCTCCAGAAGCCGCTGCAGAGCGACGCCCTGGCCGTCGCGCTGCGCCAGCTGCGCTCGTTCACCAGCGAGGGGCGGCGGCTGCTGCTGGTCGAGGACGACGCCGCCCAGCGCCAGAGCCTGCTCGATCTGATCGGGCCGCGCGACGTGGAGGTCACCGCGGTGGCCACCGCGAGCGAAGCGCTCGAGCGCATGCGCGACGAGCACTTCCACTGCATGGTACTCGACCTGGGCCTGCCGGACATGGGCGGGCTCGAGCTGCTCGAGCAGCTGGGCGATCCGGCGGTGCGCCGGTTCCCGGTCATCGTCTACACGGGACGCGACCTGTCGACCCGCGAGCAGGGGGAGCTTCACCGGCTGGCCGAGACCGTCATCGTCAAGGACGCGCGCTCACCGGAGCGCCTGCTCGACGAGGTCTCGCTCCACCTGCACCGCCGACACGACGACATGCCCGACGCGCAGCGCGCGATGCTGGAGCGCTTCCACCAGACCGTGCCGGCGCTGGCCGACAAGACCGTGCTCGTCGTCAACGACGACGTGCGCAACATCTTCGCCATCACATCGGCGCTGGAGCGCTTCCAGACCCGCGTCATCTACGCCGACAACGGCAGCGACGGCCTGGCCATCCTCGAGAAGCACCACGTCGACGCGGTGCTGATGGACATCATGATGCCGGAGATGGACGGCTACGAGGTCATCCAGCGCATCCGCGCGGTCGACAAGTGGAAGGGCCTGCCCATCATCGCGGTCACCGCCAAGGCGATGGGCGCCGATCGCGAGAAGTGCATCCTGGCCGGCGCCAACGACTACATCGCCAAGCCGGTGGACATGGCCCACCTGCTCTCGCTGCTGCGCCTGCGCCTGGCTCACTGACACCAGAGCTCGCTTCGTGAAACTCAGCGACCTTTGGTGTCAGGGCTTCGCGCTTCCGCGCTCAGCCGGTCGATTTCGACGGGGGACCCCGCCGACTTCGTCGGCACCCCGTCTGACCCAGGGTGCGCCTGGTCGTTCCGACACAGGCGCACCCTGGGTCTCGATGTCGCTCGACCTTGACGGTGCGGGGGGCTATGACGTCGTCATGCTCCCCGCTCAGCAGCGTGCGCGCGGCGCGCGATGATCGCTGACCGCGACGTATCGGCGCTCAGCCCGGCGGAGCCGGCCCGCATCCTGCTGGTGGACGACTATCCACCCAACCTGCTGGCCCTCGAGGTGGTGCTCGAGCCGCTCGGTCACAAGCTGGTCCGGGCCACGTCGAGCGAGCAGGCGGTCGCCCGGCTGCTCGAGGACGAGTACGCCGCGGTGATCCTCGATGTCCAGATGCCTGGGGTCGACGGCCTGACGACGGCGCGGCGCATCCGCGCCGATCCGCGCATCCGCCACGTGCCGATCCTGTTCATGACCGCGCAGAGCTACGACGACGACCGCGCGGCCACCGCCTACTCGCTGGGGGCTGTCAACTACATCCAGAAGCCGTTTCAGCCCGAGACCTTGCGCGCCAAGGTCAACGTGTTCATCGAGCTTTACCAGAAGAAGTCGGAGCTGCGCCGGACCGAGCGCCGCCGCTTCGACGAGGCCCAGATGCTGCGCGAGCGGCACGCCGGGCTGGCCATGGACATCGGCATCGCGCTGACCCGCGGCGAGGGGCTGCACTCGATGCTGCAGCAGTGCACAGACAGCCTGGTCCACCGCCTCGACTTCGCCCTGGCCCGCATCTGGAGCATGAACGAGCCGGAGAAGGTGCTCGAGCTGGAGGCGAGCTCCGGCCTGTCAACCGACCTGGACCGCGAGCACCGGCGCATCCGGGTCGGCGAGCGCGAGGTCGGTCTCATCGCGGAGCATCGCAGGCCCTTCCTGACCAACCACGCGGCCAGCGACGGTCGCGTGTCCGACCGCTCCTGGGCGGCGCGCGAGGGCCTGATGTCGTTCGCCGGCTACCCGCTGCTGCTGGGCGACAGGTGTGTCGGCGTGATGGCGATGTTCTCGCGCCAGTCGCTGTCGCGCGACAGCCTCGACGTGCTCGGCACCGTCGCCGACTCGATCGCGCTGGGCATCCAGCGCAAGTGGGCCGAGCAGGAGCGCGCCCGCCTGCTGGCGCGCGAGCGGCGCTACAGCGAGCAGCTGCAGGGGCTGGCCGACGCGGCCCTGTCCATGAACTCTGCTGTTTCGCTCGACGCAGTGCTGCAGACCGTGGCCGACCGCGCCTGCACCATCCTGGACGCGCATCACGCGGTCGCCAGCATGGCCGAGAGCGAGACCTGGGCCGCCAGCAAGCGCGCGGAGGCCACCTGCGAGCGGCCGGAAACCACGGCCGCGGGCGCGGAGCTGGTGGCGCCGCTGCGCGGACGCGACGGCCGGGAGATAGGCTCGATCGTGCTGACCGGCGGCGCGGGCGGCTTCAGCGACCAGGACCTGCGCGTCCTGCGCCACCTGTCGCAGGTGGCGTCGGCGGTCATCGAGAACGCGCGCCTGTACCAGCAGACCCTGGCCGCCGAGATCACGCTGCGCGAGCTCAACCGCTCGCTCGAGCGCTCCAACCGCGAGCTGGACGAGTTCGCCTACGTGGCCTCGCACGACCTCAAGGCGCCGCTGCGCGGCATCGCCCACCTGTCGGCCTGGCTCGAGGAGGACCTGGGCCCGCTCCTGCCCCCGGCGTCGCACGAGCACCTCGGCCTCCTGCGCGGCCGCGTACTCCGCCTCGAGGCGCTGATCGACGGCATCCTCGACTACTCGCGCGCCGGCCGCCAGCGCCACAAGCTCGAGCGGGTCGACGTGGCGCGGCTCCTGCGCGAGGTCACCGAGCTGCTGTCGCCGCGCGACGGCGTCGACATCCGCGTCGCGCCCGACATGCCGGTGCTCAGCACCGAGCGCGTGCCGCTGCTACAGGTCTTCATGAACTTGCTGGGCAACGCGCTCAAGCACGGCGGCCGCGACGACCTGGTCATCGACGTGAGCTGGGCCGCCCAGGGCGAGATGGGCGAGTTCCGCGTCAGCGACAACGGCGCCGGCATCCCGCCCGAGTTCCACCAGCGCATCTGGGGCATCTTCCAGACCCTCAAGCCGCGCGATCAGGTCGAGGGCACCGGCATCGGCCTGTCGGTGGTCAAGAAGGCGGTCGAGACCCGCGGCGGCCAGGTCTACATCGAGTCCAGCCCCGGCCAGGGCACCACCTTCGGCTTCACCTGGCCCAACCTCCCCGCCGCCGCCGTAGTCCGCGGACTACGCGGCGACGGTGGTCGCGTCTTCCAGCTTCGACAGGTTCACCGACACGAGCTTGGAGACGCCGGGCTCCTGCATGGTGACGCCGAACAGGTGATCGGCGGTCTCCATGGTGCGCTTGTTGTGGGTGATGACGATGAACTGGGAGGCGTTGGTCATGCTGCGGATCTGCTCGTTGTAACGGTCGACGTTGGCGTCGTCGAGCGGGGCGTCGACCTCGTCGAGCAGGCAGAACGGCGACGGCTTGATGAGGAAGATGGCGAAGATGAGGGCCACCGCGGTGAGCGCCTTCTCGCCGCCCGACAGCTGGTCGACGGTGCTGTTCTTCTTGCCGGGCGGCTGCGCCATGATCTCCACGCCCGCCTCGAGCACGTCGTCGTCGTCGCCGGTCAGCGTCAGCTTGGCGCGGCCGCCGCGGAACAGGCGCGGGAAGGTCTCCGAGAACTGCGCATTGACCGCGTCGAAGGTCTCGCGGAACAGCTTGCGCGAGGTCCGGTTGATCTTGGCGATGGCGCGCTCGAGCTGGCCGACCGCGTCCTCCAGGTCGTCGCGCTGCGCGGCCAGGAAGCCGTGCCGCTTCGAGATCTCCTCGTACTCCTCGATCGCGGTCAGGTTGATGTCGGCGCCCATGCGATCGATGAGGCCCTTGAGCTCGTTCAGGCGCTCCTCCTCGTCCGGCCCGACCTGGCGGCGCAGGTGGTAGTCGCCGACGACGCGATCGATGCGCACGCGGTGGCGCTCCTCGACGGTCTCGCGCAGGTGGTCGCGGTCGCCGCTCAGCCGGGCCAGCCGCGCCTCCAGCGACGCCACCTTTCCACCCAGCTCCTCGGCCTCGTGCCGCACCTTGCGCAGCAGCGCCTCCTCGCTCGAGGCCTCGGCGGTGCGGGCATCGTAGGCCGCGCGACCCGCCACCATCTGCTCGCCCAGCACCTGCCGCTCCTGGCGCAGGGTCGCCAGGCCGCGCTCCACCTCGTCGGCGTCGCGGCGCAGCTCCGCGGCGCGCGCGGCGCCGTCGGCGATGGTCGCCTCCAGGGTGCGGGTGCGCTCCTCGACCTCGCGCCGCGCCACCTGCACCCTCAGATCGGCTGCCTCCAGCGACGCGGCCTTCTCGCCCAGCTGAGCCAGGCTGACCCGCGCCTCCATCAGGCCGGCCTGCAGCTGCTCGACCCGCTGCTGGCTGTCGGTCACGCCGCCGGCCAGGCCGAGCTGCTCGCGCTCGTGGCGCTCGCGCCGCTCGCCCGCCTCGCGCTCCAGCTCGTCGCTGGCGGTCGCCTCGGCCTCGAGCCGCTTGCTGCGCTCCTCCAGCTCCAGCTGCTCGCTGTTGAGGCGCGCCGTGCGCTCGCGCAGGCGGTCAAGCTCGGCCCGCGCCGCGGCCTCGTCCTTCTCGCCCACGGTGATGGCCATGTCGCCGTCGTGGGTCTCGTGGCGCAGCCCGTCGAGGGCGCGCATGACGTGGCCCAGCTCGGTCTTTGTCTGCACGAAGCGCCCGGTCGCCTCGGTCAGGTCGCGCTCCAGGGAGACGCAGAATCTCGTCCAGCTCGCGGATCTCGCGCTTCTGGGCCAGCACGCCGGCCCCCTGCGCGTCCATCGATCCGCCCGACACCACGCCGCGCTCGTCGACGATGTCGCCGTCGAGCGTGACCATCGTCTTCTTGACGCCCCGCTTGTGCAGATCGATCGCGCGCTCGAGCGAGTCGACGACGATCGTGTCGGCCAGCAGGCACTGGGCCAGGCCGTCGTAGCCCGGGTCGAAGCGGACCAGGTCGGCCATGGGGCCCATCACGCCCTCGCCCCCCTCGCCGACGGCGACCACGTCGCTGCGGTCCTCGTAGGCGAAGGTGAAGGTGAGCGCGGCCGGCCCTGCATCGGGGCGCACCACCGGCACGAACGCCGACCGGCCGGACGACGTGTCCTTGAGGTACTTGACCGCGCGCGCGCCGACCTCGTGCGACTCGACCAGGATGCCGCCCAGGCGATCGCCCAGCGCGGCCTCGACCGCGGCCTCGAGCTGCTCGGGCGCCTCGATGCGGTCGGCCACCAGGCCGTGGATGCCGGTCTGCGCGCGGTCGCTCGACCCGTGGCTGGCCGCGCTGGAGGTGAAGCCGGACGACTGCATCACCGCGCGCGTGCCGCGCTGGAAGCCCTCGTAGCGGTCGTGGATCTCGCGCAGCGACTGCAGGCGCGATCGCCGCCGGTGCAGCTCGGTGCGCAGCGTCTCGACCTCTGCCTCGCACGAGTCGAGCGTGTCGACCAGCTGCAGCCGCCGCCCCTCCAGGTGCCCTGCCCTGCTGCCCAGGTCGAGCCGGGTCTGGCGCAGATCGGCCAGGCCCTGGCCCAGCCGCTTGAGCTCGCGCTCGAGCTCGCCGGCGCGCTCGGTCAAGGACGAGGTCTCGTCGACGACCTGACCCAGGCGCCGCCCGGTCTCCTGGCGCCGCTGGCCGAGCGAGACGCGCTGGCTCTCGGCCCGGGCCAGATCCGCCTGGGCCGCGGCGAGCAGCTTGCGCGCCTCGTCGAGCTGGCGCTGGCCGGCGACCAGCCCGGCGCGTGCCTCGCTGGTCTCCGTCTCGCGCCCGCTCACCTCGGACTGTCGGCTCTCGACCTCGCCGCGGACCGACTCCAGCTCGGCGCGCTGCGTCTCGGCCTCGCGCTCGAGCTGGTACTGGCGCTCGACCAGCCCGCGGATCTCGCCCTGGGCCGACTGCGCGCGCTCGTCCAGCTCGCCCGCCTCGCGGCGCTGGTACGCCACCTTGCTGTCGGACAGCTGGATGCGGTTGTCGCGGTCGTAGATCGTCTCTTGCAGGCCGGCCAGGCGCCGCTCCTCGACCGACAGCTCGGCCCGCTCGGCCACCAGGCGCGCGTCGCGGCCCTCGAAGTCGGCCCGCGCGATCTGGTGCTTGTCGGCCACCTCGGACAGCGCCGCGCGCAGCGTGGTGTCCTCGGCCAGAAACTCGAGATAGCGGTGCGACGCCATCCACAGCTCGAGGTCGCGCATCTCGGTGCGGTAGCGGCGGTAGCGCTCTGCCTTCTGGGCCTGGCGGCGCAGCGAGCCCAGGCGCTTTTCCAGCTCCGACACGATGTCGGACACGCGCAGGAGGTTCTGCCGGGTCTGGTCCAGCTTGCGCTCGGCCGCCTTCTTCTTGCTCTTGAACTTGGTGATGCCGGCCGCTTCCTCGATGATGTAGCGGCGGTCTTGCGGCCTCGACGAGACGATCTGGCCGACCCGGCCCTGCTCGATGATCGAGTAGGCCTTGGTGCCGATGCCGGTGCCGAGGAAGAAGTCGGTGACGTCGCGCAGGCGGCACGGCGTCTTGTTGAGGAAGTACTGCGAGGTGCCGTCGCGGAACAGGCGCCGGCTGATCGTCACCTCGCTGTACTGCGAGAAGTCGATGGCGGGCGGCGAGTCGGCCAGGACTTGCTGGACCTCGCGGGTGGCGGCGTGCACGTCGATCTCCGGCTGCGCCTCCTCGGTCCCCTCGGCGGGCGCGCCCTCTGCGGGCGCGGCGTCGGCAGGCGCGGCCTCGGCGGGCGCGGCGTCGGCGGGCGCGGCCTCGACGGCCGGCTCCGGGCTGGCGGCCTCGGGCGCCGCCTCGGCTTCCGGCGACTCGGCGTCCGCCTCGACGCCGGGCATGCTCGGCTCGCACCTCCTCCTGCTCTTCAAGCGCCATCCGCAGGGTCTCGGCCGAGAAGCCCACATCCTCGAACGTGAGCGCGACCTCGGCCATGCCGGCCGGGCCGCGGGTGTCCGAGCCGGCGAAGATCACATCCCCCATCGCCTGACCGCGCAGGTGCTTGGCCGACTGCTCGCCCATGCACCAGCGGATGGCGTCCACGATGTTGGACTTGCCGCACCCGTTGGGCCCGACCACGGCCGTGATCGGGTGCTGGAAGTGAAACACCGTCCGGTCGCAGAACGACTTGAAGCCAATGACTTCGATCCGCTTGATACGCATGCGGGGAAACTCTCCTCGTATCGTCCCTGGCGCCCGGGGGCAAGCCCCCGTCGGCTAAGTGTCGAGACTCTCGCAGAGCGGGCTGACACCGAGCCCGCCTACCCGCGCGTCGAGGACGTGCTATATACGGCCAAATGACGCGTAACGCGCTGCGGCTGGTCACTCCCGCAGCGCTGGTCGCTGTCGCCGCCGGCGTGGGCGCGCCGAGCCTCTGGATATGGGCCGAGGCGGGTCCCAAGGTCCAGGTGCGGGCCCGCACCGCCATCACGCTCGAGCCCATCCGGCGCGCCCAGGGCGGCCTCGTCATCCACGGCCGGATCCACGAGCGCGGCTCCGACCAGCCGGTGGCCTTCGCGGCCGGCACCGCCGTGTCGGTCTCGCTCGACGACCGGACCGAGCAGGCGCTGGTCGGCGAGGAGGGCCGCTTCGGCACCTGGTTCGCCACCCGCGGCGGGCGCCACCGCCTCTCGATCCAGTTCCCGGGCGACGATCACTTCGACGCCTCCGCCTTCACCCTGCCCGAGCTGGACGTGGCCAAGCAGCCGCTGGTGCTGTCCTTGCGCATGCCCGAGGAGCACCGCCGGGCCCGCGGCCCGCTGCTGATCGAGGCGCAGGCCAGCGGCGAGATCGAGCCGGCGCGCGTGACCGTGTCGATCCATGTGGGCGGCGCCGAGCAGGACGAGCTGCCGCTGCTCGGCCAGTTCACCACCAACGGCCGGGGTCGGGCGCCGCTGGTGCTGCCGGTGGCGCGGCTGGGCGGCCCCGGCCCCAAGCTGGTGCGCGCCACCTTCGCCGGCGACGACACCTTCGACCCGGCCTCCGTCGAGGCCAGCTTCACCGTCTCGTCCGCCACCCGCATCAGCTTCGACGCCGAGGTGGCCGCGGTCAGGTTCGAGGGGCGCGTGCGCGGCAGCGGCCGGCTGGTCGACGACCTGGGCCAGCCGCTGATCGGCCAGCCGATCTCGCTGACCGCCGACGTGCAGGGCACGCGCCGCGTGCTCGACGACACGCTGAGCGGGGCGGACGGCGAGTTCTCGCTCGACGCGCCGGCCAGCGAGCTCGGCCCGGGCAAGCACCTGGTGCAGGCGATGTTCGAGTCGCCGCGCTCGTACCTCGAGACCAGCCGCTCGGACGCCGGCGCACATCGCGGTGGCGGAGCGGCGGCCCGGTGCCGGTCGGCTACTCGCTGGCCGCGTTCGCCGCCACCGCGATGTCGATCATCGCCTTCGTCGCGCTGCGCACCAGGCCGTGGACGCGCTGGATCAAGCGGCTGCGCGGCGCCTCCGCGGGACCGGGCGCCGGTGCGTCGGACGAGCGCGATGCCGCGCCGCACACAGGCCTGAGCCTGGCCCGGCCCGGGCTGGTCTCGACCCTGCGCCGCCCGCACGACCGAGGCTTCACCGGACGCGTGGCCGACGCGGTCACCGGCGATCCGATCGCCGAGGCGCGCGTCGAGCTGGCCGACGCCGGCGTGGCCACCGACGCCGACGGCCGCTTCGAGCTCGAGGAGCTGCCCGACGGCGAGCACCGCGCGCGGGTGACGTGCGAGGGCTACGTCACCGAGTCGTTCGCGGTGACGATCCCCCACCGCGGCGAGCTGCGCGACGCGCGGGTCGATCTCCTGCCGGTGCGCGAGCGCATCTTCCAGCTCTACCGCGAGGTGGCCGAGCCGCTCCTGCCGCGTCCCGATCTGTGGGGCGTGTGGACGCCGCGCCAGATCTTCGAGCACGTGCGCAAGAGCCACCCGGCGCGCGCGCTGGCCGAGCTCACCGACTACGTGGAGGAGAAGTACTTCTCGGCCCGGGTGCCGGCCGAGTCGGAGCTGCCCCAGGCCGAGGCGCGCATGGCCGCGGTCCGGGACGAGGCGGTCCCGCCGCTCGGCCCGTAGGCGCGCGCGTAGGCCCGTGCAGCCGTAGAATCGGACCGAACCGAGCGAGTACTCTCCGGCCCATGACAGGCCTGGAGATCTTCTACCTTCTGGGCGCTCTGTCGGCGGTCGCGCTGGTGCTGTTCGCGGTCCGCCGGGCCTCGGAGCGCCAGCAGCTGGGAGACGGCGGACAGGCGGCCCGCCGCCGGCTGCGCGAGCGCGCGCGAGCGCGAGCAGGCCGAAGAGGAGGAGCGCGAGGCGGAGCAGGCCGAGGCGGAGCAGGCCGAAGAGGCCGAGGAGGAGGAGCCGGAAGAGGAGCCGGAAGAAGAGGAAGCGGCGGACGACGCCGAGGAGCGCGTCGCCGAGCTGCGCGACGGCCTGGCCCGCACGCGCGGCGGCTTCGTGGCCCGGCTGGGCCGCCTCCTGGCCAAGAAGAAGATCGACCGCGAGATCCTGGGCGAGCTCGAGGAGGTCCTCTTGACCGCCGACATCGGTCCCAAGACGGCCGAGAAGCTCTTCACCACCATCCGGACCGCGCTCAACCGCGATCAGCTCGATGACCCGGAGGTCGGTGTGGACGCGGCTGCGCGAGGAGTCCGGTCGCATCCTCTCGGTCGACGCGCCGCCGGTGGACTGGGACCGCGCGCGCCCGTTCGTGCTGCTGGTGCTCGGCGTCAACGGTGTGGGCAAGACGACCACGATCGGAAAGATCGCGGCCAAGCTGGTGGCCGAGGGCAAGAAGGTCATCCTGGCGGCCGGCGACACCTTCCGCGCCGCCGCCACCGAGCAGCTCGAGATCTGGGGCCAGCGCGCCGGGGCGCCGGTGGTCAAGGGGAAGCCGGGGGGTGACCCCTCATCGGTCATCTTCGACGCGATCAAGCGGGCCCAGGCCGAGGGGCACGATGTGGTCATCGCTGACACCGCCGGCCGGCTGCACACGAAGGTGGACCTCATGGAGGAGCTGCGCAAGGTCGGCCGCGTGATCGACAAGGCGCAGGAGGGCGCGCCGCACGAGACCTGGCTGGTGCTCGACTCCACCACGGGTCAAAACGCGATCCAGCAGGCCAAGATGTTCAAGGAGGCGATGGAGGTGACCGGCATCGTGCTGACCAAGCTGGACGGCACGGCCAAGGGCGGGGTCATCCTCGGCATCTGCGACGAGCTGGCCGTCCCGGTCCGCTTCATCGGCATCGGCGAGTCGGTGGACGCGCTGCGGGAGTTCGATCCCGACGCCTTCGTCAGCGCGCTGTACGAGCACGATCCGACCGCCAACGCCGCGTGATACAGGGCGGTTGCCTTGCTGCCCGCTTTGGCGCCGTGATATATTGCGCGGGTCTCGACGGGGGGCCAAGTGTCGGAAACGCAAGGCTTCCTAGGGTGGGTCGAAGGATCCGGCGATCGCCGGACACCCACGCAGAGGCGGGCCCGCCGTAGCCGGGGCCAGAGGGGAAAGACATCGGAATGAAGCGCCGCTTTATGCCGTCGTGGTTTCTCGCTGCAGCTTTCACCCTGGTCCTTGCGCTCGCGCTGACCGGCGCACCTGGTCGAGCATGGGCGCAGCCGCCGCCGGCCGGGGACGAGGAGCCGGAGATGACGTTCGACGAGGAGGACGCCAAGAAGCCCCCGTCGGATCAAGGACAGCAACCCGAGCCCGAGCCGGAGCCGGAGCCGGGCGCGGAGGCGGGCGGCGAGATCAAGCTCGGCGCCGATCCCACGTCCGACTCCGCGTCGCGGCGCACCGAGCTGACCGATACCCGGGTGAGCTGGCAGGACATCGTCGTCGTCGTGCGCAAGCCGTTCCTCAAGCAGCGCCGCATCGAGTTCCTCCCGACGTGGGGGATCACGATGAACGACAACATCATCCGCCATCTTCAGTTCAGCGCGGCGATCAACTACTTCCTCACCGACGTGCTCGCCGTCGGCCTCGAGGGCCAGTACTACGTCAAGGATCTGCGCGAGCCGTACGACCTGGTCGCGCGCCAGGCCCGCCGCCTGCCGACGGTCAACAAGTACAACTACGGCGCGGCGCTCAACTTCCACTACGTGCCCATCTACGGCAAGTTCGCCATCCTCGACGAGCACATCATCCACTGGGAGACGTTCTTCACCGCGGGGGTGGGCTTCACTCAGAGCGAGGTCATCCCGCGCGACCCGGCGTTCCAGCCGTTCAAGAACTTCCTCATCACGCCGAACGTGGGCGCGTCGATGCGCTTCTTCGTCACCAAGTGGCTGACGGTCAACGCCGGCATCCGCGACTACGTGTTCGTGGATCAGTTCGAGGCGGTGAGCCGCACCGAGATCAGCGGCGACGACGCCAAGGAGAACGCGGACTCGTCGCTCATCAACAACGTCATCTTCCAGGCCGGCATCGCCTTCTGGTTCCCGACCTCGTTCGACTACACGACCTTCCGCTAGGCCGGAGGAGAGCAGCCATGTCACGTATCGCGATCGCGACCGCCGCGCTCCTCTCCGTCTCGCTCCTGCCCGTCGGGGCGGGGACGGCGCGGGCCGAGCGCAAGAACGCCCTCGATGGACAGCCGGCGGTGCGCCACCGTCTGCTGCTGGTCAAGCGCCGCTTCGAGCTGACCCCGGCCGTCGAGGGCTCGATCAACGCCGACTTCAAGCACATCCTGTCCGGCGGCCTCAAGCTCGAGTTTCACCTCACCGACATGTGGTCGATCGGCGTGGTCGGCTTCTACGGCACCGACCTGAACACCGGGCTCAACTCGCGCATCAGCGGCGACCTGCCCGACGAGCCGGGCGAAGGCGACCCGACGCCGACCCAGGAGCAGTGGGACCAGCACCTCAACACCATCCCGCTGCACGGGGCCGGCTACATCACCATCACGCCCTGGTACGGCAAGCTGGCCGCGTTCAGCAAGTTCTTCGTCAACTTCGACTTCTACTTCTCGGCCGGCGTGTCGTACGCGAAGCTGGAGAACGAGTGCTGCTCCTTCGAGGAGGACCCGGCGCCCGGGGGAGACCTCGAGAACGGCATCCTGGCCGACAACAACCCGAACAACGACCCGGCGCTCAACGACGGCTCGCGCGTCGGCGGCTACCTCGGCGGCGGCATCCACCTGTTCCTGTCGAACTGGGCCGCGCTCGATCTGACGGTGCGCGACTACCTGTTCCAGGACAACCCGTCCGGCCTCGACTTCGACGCCGACCTGGTCGTGAGCGACGACGACAACCGCTTCCTCAACCACCTCTTCATGGGCGTCGGCGTCAGCTTCTTCCTGCCGCCCACCGCCAAGCGCACGCCGTAGGCCGCTGATTGACCGCCAAAGCGCCAAGGACCGCCGAACAGGAGCTGAAGCCGCGGCTTCAACTCCCTTGGCGTTCTGGCGCCTTGGCGGTTCAACTACGCGGCTTGCAGGCCTTTCGCGAGGCCTCGTGCTAGGTTGATCGTTCGCAAGACCGTGTCGCGTAAGGAGAAACCTGGCCGGCGGCGGCGCCGCTTCCCGATCGTGGGCACTGCCGTGTTCCTGGCGGTGTGCGCGGTCGCGGTCGGCATCCTGCGCGTGTGGTTCAACGGCGCGGATCTGGCCGAGCTGGTCGCGTCGAAGCTCAACGAGCGCATCCGCGGGCACGTCTCGGTGCGCTCGATCGAGTGGCCGCTGTCGAGCGTGGGCAGGTTCCTGGTCGGCGGATACGTGCCGCTCGAGATCCACGACCTCGAGATCAAGGACGAGTTCGGCGACGTGGTGCTGGCCGCCAAGCACGTCAGCGCGGAGCTGGACGCGCACCCGGCCATGTTCGGGCGCCACGACCTCCACGTCAGGAACATGAAGATCCTGCGCGGCGGGTCGGCGCTGATCAAGGAAGTGACGCCAGCCCTACCCGGTGCACGAGTACGACCGCACCACCATCAGCCTGGTCTCCGCGTTCTATCCCCAGCGCAGGCCGGCCTTCCGCGCCGGCATCTCGGCCGGCTCGTCGCCGGTGTTCGACCTCGAGGACTACGAGGTGGCGGGCGGGACGCTCGACTTCGTCTACCGCCACTTCTCGGCCCACGTCGAGGACGCGCACGGCAAGGGCTTCCTGCGCGCCGACGGCAGCGACCCGCTCGCCTCGCGCCTGTACTTCTCGCTCGTCCCGCACGCGCCGCGCGGTACCTTCCGGTCCGGCCCGGTCGCGATCGATCTCGAGGACGTGCGAGTCGAGCGCCTGTCCCAGCTGCCACAAGAATGGCCGCACGACTCGGTGCCACGCGGCCTGCGCTACGAGATGCTGGCCCGCACCGTCGAGGGCGCGGACGTCCACCTGGTCGGCGAGCTCGCGCAGAGCTGGAAGGACATGTTCGGCGGCGAGCACGACGTGACGCTCACGCTGGCCGGGGCCGGTAAACTGGCCGAGCGCCTGTCCGGCGGCATCGCCAGCGGCGACGATCTGAGCGCGCGCGTGGACGTGTCCGGCCCGGTGCTCGGTCCCAAGGTGTCGGTCAGGCTCGAGGGCGTCGACCTCGCGCTGGCCACCGGCGGCCGCCGCCCGCCGCTCGACCTCCACCTCGATCGCGCCACCGCCGCGTTCGACGTGGCCACCGACGCCGGCTACCTCGAGGACACGGTCGCGGTCGGGGCCGGCGGCGAGGTCCGGCTCAGCGCCACCTTCCAGTACCGACCCACGCACTTCGATCTGCACGTGCAGATCCCGCGGGCGCTCGACATCGGGCCGTTTCTGCCCGAGCGGGCGCGCCGCGTGGCCGGCACGAAGCTGTCGGGCCGCTTGCACGCGTCGGGCAACCGCGCCGTCCAGCGCCTCGACAAGCTCGACCTGCGCCTGGGCAGCGCGCGCGTGACCGGCGGCGCCACCCGCACCCAGGACGGCGCCATCCGCCCCGACGGCGTCGAGCTGCGCCTGGGCAAGACCCGGGTCAGCCAGCTGCGCGGCTACATCGACGCCGCCGCCGGCAAGCTCGAGCTGGCCTTCAACGCGACCTCGACCGACCTGAGCCGCTGGCTGGAGCGGGCCGGCGCGCCGCCGGTGGCCACCGAGCTGTCCGGCAGAGGCACGGTCAAGGGCAGCATCGTCGACCCGGTGGCCGACGCCGACGTGACCCTGCGAGGCGTGCCGGTGGTCGGCCAGGTCAAGACGCGGTTCGGCTACAGCAAGGGCGCGCTGACAGTGCAGCGCGCCGAGTTCGACGGCGCTGGGCGGCACCTTGACCGGCTCCGGCAAGCTCCTGCTGGGCAAGCGGCCGCGCCTGGTCGGCGCCCGCCTGCGCGGCGACGATCTCGATCTCTCGCGCGTGCCGGCGCTGGCCGGCGTGGTCACCGGCAAGGCGCGCATCGACGCGCGCGCGTCGGGGCTGCTGCTGGCGCCGGAGGCGGAGGGCACCGCGTCGTTCGGCGGACTCACCGTGGCGGGCGACGCGTATCAGGACACGGAGCTGGTGGTCCACACCGAGCGCGACGGCCGGCGCAGCATCGCCTTCGAGCTGCGGCGCAAGGCGGGCGGTGTGCTCAGCGCCGCGGCGCTGCTGGCCGGAGACGGCGCGCTGTCCGGCGCGGTCAGCCTGCGCAAGTTGCCGCTCGAGACCTTCACCGGCCGGCTGCCGGTGCCGCTGGGCGGCACAGTGGACGCCGAGCTGCACCTGGGCGGCAGGCCGGACGCGCCCACCGCCGACGGCACCGTCCAGGTCGTGCGCGGCTGGTTCCGCGAGACCTTCCTGGGCTCGGCCCGCCTCGACATCGAGCGCGCGGCGCACGGCCAGCTGCGGGTGAGCGGCCAGCTGTTCCAGGGCAAGGCCGAGGTGGACGGCTTCATCTCGACGCGGGCTCCGTTCGCCTCCGACCTGACATTGATCCTGCGCCGGGTCGAGCTCGACCAGCTGTTCCCGGCGCTGGCCGCGCGGTACGGCGCGCGCGGCTGGCTGTCGGGCGAGATCCGCTGGCGAGGCGATCTGGCGCAGGTGCCGGGCGGGCGCCCACCGGCGATCAGCGCCGATCTGACCGAGGCGGTCGTCGTGATCGACAGCGAGGACGCGTCGGGACGGCCGGCGCCGATCCGGGTCGAGAACCGCACGCCGGTGCGCCTGGCCTACGACGGCACCACCGTGTCCTTGCTCGACGAGGCGGTGCTGCACGGTCCGACCGGCGACTTCAAGATGAGCGGCTCGGGCGGCACCCGAGCGCTCGACTTCCGGGTCAGCGGCAACATCGCCGTCGGCCTGCTGGCGCCGTACGTGAAGCGCTACTTCGAGGACGTGGCCGGCAGCCTGGGCGTGAGCGTGCACGTCACCGGCACGCCGAGCGCGCCGCGCCTGTCCGGCGTGGTGCAGATCGCCAAGGTCGCGCTCAAGCCGATCGGCCAGGACGCCATGGTGCGCGTGCCGAGCGGCAAGATCGAGTTCACCAACGACCAGGTGTCGCTCACCGGCCTGAGCATGGTGGTGGTGGACGAGTTCAGCGACGAGCGATCGGAGCTGTCGGTGTCGGGCGGCGTCAAGCTGGACGACTTCAAGCCGGTCCACTGGGCCATCCACATCGACGGCGAGCTGTCCGGCAAGATGCTGCTGGTGGTGGCGCCGTCGGTCTTCTCGGCCGGCTCCGGCTCGGCAAACCTGTCGATCGGTCTCATGGGTGAGGGCGAGGCGCCCAACATCGACGGCAGCATCGAGTTCGATCAGGAGTCGCCGCTGACCCTGACCCCGCGCGGCGCACGGCGCGAGATCGCGCTGACCGGCGGGCTGGTGAAGTTCACCGACAAGCTTGTCGAGCTGGAGGGGGTGGCCGGCTGGATCGACGACGAGGGGCAGCTGAGCGACATCAGCGGCCGGGTCAGCCTGGCCAACTGGAGCCCGGTCGACCTGGACGTCCGCATCACCGCCAACGACCTGCCCTTCCGCGTGCCGCAGACGCTCGAGCTGGCGCTCAACGTGCGCGGGCTGCACGTCGTCGGCGGCGTGGACGAGGGGCTCGACATCTCCGGCGTGATCGAGATCGTCGACGGCCGCTACGTGCGCAAGTTCTCGCCGCTGCTCGACGCGCTGCGGCCGCAGCGGATCACCGAGTCGTCCATGCCGTTCTACGAGGCGGTGCCGCTCATCCGCAACGCGCAGCTCAACCTGTCGGTGGAGAGCCGCTCCTTCTTCGTCAAGAACAACGTCGCCGACATCCAGATGACCGGCCTGGTCACGGTGACCGGCACGCCGGCCGATCCGCGCTTCGAGGGGACCATCCGGGTCGAGCAGGGCTCTTTCAAGTTCCAGGGCGTGCGCGCCCGCTTCGAGCGCACCCGCGGCGAGGTCAACTTCTCCCCGTTCCGCCGGTTCCCCGAGGAGACGCCCACGCTCGACATCCGCAGCGAGAGCGACTACCGCGACATCAGCGGCCAGAGCCACCTCATCCAGCTGGCCCTCAAGGGGCCGATCGGCAAGCTGGACTGGGATCTGTCGACCAACGCCGGGCTCAACAAGGCGCAGACCTTCACCCTCATCTTCGCCGGGCGCACGCCGGACGAGGCGCGCCAGGCGCTGCTGGGCGAGGAGCCGATCGGCAAGAGCTCGGGCGAGTTCACCAGCACCAACTCGACCACCGGCCTCATCGAGGGGCGCCTGGTGATCGCCGATCAGCTGCTCAAGCAGCTGGCCGGCGAGTACTTCTCGCTGCTGATGGAGGACAGCATCCGCAACGTGACCACGCTGGACGTGGCTCGCCTGGAGCTGGGGACCGGGTCGATCGGCTTTCACTGGGAGAAGGGCCTCTTGCCCGGGCTGCGCGCCGTCGGCGACATGGAGCGGTCGCTGCGCGGGTGGAGCTGGGACGCGCGCGGCGAGTACCGGCTCAACGACTCGGTGTCGCTCGAGGGCGGCGGGCAGCAGCGCAAGTTCGACGACGAAGCAGAAGAGGACGTGTCGGAGGGTCGGATCCGCGTGATCTGGCGTAAAGTCCTGCTCCCATGAGAGGGTCGGCAGCCGCCGCGCTGGCGGTCGCACTCCTGGTCGGCGCCGGCGCCGCGGCCGCGGATCCGCCGTTTGTGCCCGGCAGGCGTCCCGCCCCTCCCCCGGCCGCGCCGCCGGCGAACGCGCCGGAGACGCAGCCGGGGCAGCCGCCGAGGCCGCCCCCGCCCGCCGGGCGGCCGGCGCCAGGAGCCGAGGCGGAGCCGACGCCGGAGCCGGCGCCGGGCGCCATCGAGGAGACCACCCTGGGCGAGCCGACCACGCGCTGGACCCAGTGGTCGGTGCAGGGCAACCTGATCGACGACCCCAACACGGTCGAGGGCTTCCTCGAGCCGATGATGGAGGAGCACCGCGCCTGGAGCGACGCCGACCAGCGCCAGGTCATCGAGTTCCTGCGCCGGCTCGGCTACGAGTGCGCGATCCAGAACCGGCGCCTCACCGACGGCGGCGTGCACGCGGTGCTCCTGCTCGAGCCGGTCACCTTCATCCGCTACGTGACCGTCAACATCGACGCGCGCAACTACTTCGACCGGCTGCGGGAGCCCATCTACGCCGACGACCTCAAGCGGCGCATGACCCTGCGCCCCGGCTCGCCGCTGGAGCGCGACCAGACCAGCCGCGCGGTGCAGCTGGAGAACGAGTCCAGCCGGCTCGAGCAGTACCTGCGCAACGAGGGCTTCTACGACGTCAACGTCAACGTCGTGCGGGTGTCGAAGGGGCCGTACGCGGTCGAGCTGCGCGTGCACGTCTCGCTGGGCGCCGCCTACCACATCGGCCGCCTCACCATCGAGGGCAACAACGCGATCGACAGCCGCGAGATCCGGAGGGCCTTCCACCACCCCTGGCGCTGCATCGTCGTCTGCTTCGGGCGCGCGCGCTTCTCGCGCACCCAGCTCAACCGCGACGTGCAGGCGGTGGCGGAGATGTACCAGAAGCGCGGCTTCCCCGGCGTGCGGGTGCGCACCGACTTCGACCTGCGCCACAGCTTCCAGCGCGACAGCCACACGGTCGAGTTCACGATCGACGTGCGCGAGCGGCGCAAGATCGACGTCGTGTTCGAGGGCAGCCGCTATCGCGACGACCGGCTGCGCAACCTCTTGACCCTGGACGAGGAGGCCTCGTACGACGACGTCGAGCTCGAGGCGTCGGCCGAGGAGATCCGGCGCTACTACCAGGCCCAGGGCTACTTCGAGGCCAGCGTGACCTGGGAGCGGGTCCGCTTCGGCCTGTTCGAGCGCGTCGTCTACACGATCTTCGAGGGGCCCAAGCTGCAGGTCGCCGGCATCGAGTTCGTCGGCAACCGCGCGCTGTCGGACGAGCGGCTGCGCGCGGCCATCGCCACCCGCCCGTACCGCCGCATCGTGGTCGGCAAGGGGGGCGGCTTCGCCACCGGGCGGCAGCTGGATCAGGACGTGGATCGGCTGATCCGGCTGTACCACTCGCTCGGCTACCGCGACGCCCGCGTCGAGCTGCGGGTCGCGCGCAGCCAGGCGCTGCTGGGCAACGCCGCCGCGCTGGCCGCCGCGGTCGCGGCCCAGGCGCCGGCCGAGGGACTGCAAGTCCACTTCGACATCGACGAGGGGCCGCTTCACCGGGTCGAGGACGTGCGCTTCGAGTTCATCGGGCCGGCCCAGCTCGACGTCGGGGTGCTGTCGGCCGCGCTCACGCTGGGGCCCGGCTCGGTGTTCACGCCGGAGCGGGCCCTGACCGACGGCGAGGCGCTGCGCCGGGTCTACTTCGACCATGGCTTCCCGCGCGCCGAGGTCGAGACCCGGCCGGCGCCCGGCCGCTCGCCCAGCTCGATCGTCATCACCTACGAGATCTCGCCGCACCGCACGGCGCGCATCGGCAAGGTCGCCATCCGCGGCAACTTCAAGACCCGCGACTGGGTCATCTCCGACGAGCTCGACCTGCGCGAAGGCCGCCAGCTGACCATCGGCACCGCCGAGGGCGCGATGAGCAACCTGCGCAGCTCGGGCCTGTTCTCGGCGGTGCAGATCGACTACGTCGGGCTGGAGGACCCGCGCCGCGAGCTGGTCAACGTGCTGGTCCAGGTGGAGGAACGGCACGACAACTGGCTCGAGAGCCAGGCCGGCGGCGGCTACTCCACCGACAAGAGCCTGTTCGTCGAGCTCGGCTTCATCGTGGCCAACCTGTGGGGCAGCGGCTCGCGCTTCGACATCCGCGGCATCCTCGGCTTCAAGGAGCGCTCGCTCGAGGCCAAGCTGGCCTTCCCGCGCTGGATCATGCGGCGGCTGCTCGGCACGTCGTTCCTGCTCGAGCTGGGCGGCATCTACGAGATCCAGGAGACCGAGCGGTTCGGCGAGCTGACCAGCATCGGCGCCAGCGTCGCCGCGACAAAGGAGTACTACCGCGGGCCGCTGCAGGGCCTGCTGCTTTCGCTGCGCTACGACTTCCGCCAGCGCAACCGCGACGTCGAGCTGGTGCGGCCCAGCGGCAACAGCGACGACATCGCCACCGACAAGGTGGAGACCCGCTCGAGCACGATAGGTCCGGTCATCGCGTTCGACCGGCGGCGCGATCGCAAGGGGCGCATCAATCCGCTCTTACCGGAGCGCGGCTTCCGGCTCGAGGTGAGCGGCGCATACGGCGAGGACGTGCTGCTGGGCAGCGCGCGCTTCCTCAAGCTGGGCGGCGCCGCGCAGCACTACCTGCCGCTGGGCAATCGCTTCCGCCTGTCCAACGGCGTGCGCTACGACCACGGCGTGCCGCTGGGCGGCGACGTGGCGCTGCCCGAGGTGGAGCGCTTCTTCGCCGGCGGCGACACGACGGTGCGCGGCTTCGAGCAGGACCGCCTGGCCATCGAGATCATCGAGGACGAGTTCGGTCCGCTCGGCGGGGTCAGTCAGTTCCGCGTGGTGCCGGCCGGCGGCAGCATCCGCGCCATCTACAACCTCGACCTCGAGGTGCGGGTGTGGAAGGAGCCGTGGTTCGACTTTCCGATCGCGTCGGCGGTCTTCTTCGACACCGGCGTCGTGACCAACACCCTCGTCGGCCTCGAGGCGCGCGACCTGCGCCACTCGCTCGGCGTCTCCCTGCTGCGCTGGGTGACCCCGTTCGGCGCCTTCTCCTTCGAGTACGCCGTCCCGCTCGATCCTCAGCTGGGCGACGACCCGCGCGGCCGCGTCCACGTCAACTTCGGCTTCCTGTTCTGAACCGCGAGGAAGCCTGCCCGGGTCGAGCGATCTAGGTCGCGCTGTGGCTGGCGGACTTCTTCTTGCTGCCGCCGGACGGCTTGGCGGCGGCTGCTGCGGCCTTGCGCGTGGCGACCTGGCGCTTCGCGGCGGCCTTCTTCTTGCGCTGCCCGACGCGGCGGCGCATCTTGGGCGACTTTCTGCGATCTCCACGACCCATGGCCCGCCATCTTTCACGAGCGGGCCGTGGGTGTCAACCGAACGGGAGCTCGACCACCTCGGCCTGCTGGCCGTCGACCGTCACCTGCCCGCCCGGCTGCCACACCTGGCGGTGCAGGTAGCCCAGCGCGATGGCGCCGAACGCCGGCGACACGGCCGCCGAGGTGACATGGCCGGCGTCGTCGCGCTCGGCGTGGCGGATGCGCGCGCCGCGCGCCGGCAAGGCCGGGCCGGCCAGGCGCAGGCCGCGCAGCAGCTGGTTGGGCGTGCCGCGCGCCCGCACCCGGGCGAGCGGCTCCTGGCCGATGAAGCAGCCCTTGCCGTAGTCGATGACCCGGGCAAGCGGCGTCTCGAACGGGAAGTGATCCTCGCTCACGTCGATGCCCCACAGCGGCAGGCCGGCCTCGATGCGGCGGGCATCGACCGCCTCCGGGCTGGCCGGCGCGGACGGCGGCAGCGCGAGCACCGGCGGCGCGTCCCACACGGCGGCCGGCGTGTCCCAGACCCGGTGCACAGGGACGTCGGCGCGCTCGAACGCGACGTCGTCGGCGATGGCGTGACGCGACAGCAGCTCCACCGTCGCGTCGGCCAGGCCGGGCTGGCAGAGCAGCAGGAGATCGTCGGGCGCGGCGGACCAGGTCGTAGATCGACAGCAGCCGGCCCTTGATGTTCAGGGTCGCGGTCCTGAGCCACCCGCCCTCGGGCACCGCGTCAACGTTGCCCATGCACATGCCCTGGAGAAAGCGCACCCGATCGGAGCCGGTGACGCGCACGGCGCCCCAGCCGGTCTGATCGACGACCACCACGTCGCTGCTCATCACTGCTCTCCTCGCCCGGCCGCGCGCAGGCGCTCGTGGCGCGCGCCGCTCTCCGTCGTGGAAGCGCCGCCGGTCGTCGTCGCTCTCGAGGGCCAGCGCCGGGACCGGGCGCGGCCGCCCGGCGCCGTCGACCGCCACGAAGGTCAGGAAGGCCTTTGTCGTGTAGCGCCGCTCGCGCGTGCGCGGGTCCTCGGTCTCGACCCGGCAGCCGACCTCCATCGAGGTGCGGCGCGCGTAGTTGACCTGGGCCTGCAACACCACCACGTCGCCCAGGCGCACGGGGTGGATGAAGTCGAGTCGGTCAATCGACGCGGTCACCACGGCGCCGCCGGCGTGGCGCATGGCCGCGACCCCGGCGCAGACGTCAATCCACTGGACCATGACCCCGCCGAAAAGGACCCCCGAGGCGCCGTTGGTGTGCCCCGGCATGACGATCTGCGTCATCACGCAGTGGGTGGCCGCCGGTGTCAGCGCCTGGGACATCAGCGGAACGTAGCATCCGCGCGGCCCGGGCACACGACGCGCCCGAATTCGGTCCAACGACCTCGGCGACTTCAGAGCTACAGGGCGCCGCTCTGCAGCGCCGCCGCCACGACGCCGGCCGCGACCGCCGAGGCGCACAGCAGCGTCATCTTGAGCATCCCGTGGCGGAAGCGCGGGATGCGCACCGACGAGAGCGACTCGTGCGCCTGCGGTCCCGGATCGCCCTGGCGGTCGAGCCGCGCGCTGCGCTGGGTGGAGATGCGCTCCCGCCGCGCCTCGGCCATGAGCTGGGCCTGGCGTTTCTCGGCGTGGACTCCCGGCAGCAGCGGCGCGCCGTCGGCCACCGAGTCGCGGGCGAAGATCTCCTCGATGCGGCGCCCGCCGGGAGGCGTGCTCTCGGGCTCCAGGATCATCGGGAACCGGCAGATCGGGCAGCCGCTGTCGGAGGACCCGGGGCCCTCGTACGCACAGCGGTAGCAGACGGCTTTGTAGAGGCCCGAGCTCATCGAATCGTCCCTGTTGGTCTGTCCTGACACCGCGCACCACGCTCTTGCGAACCGGGTGCCATCACGCAACTCCCTGTCTATCGGAGGTCCTGCGTCGGCCGTGACACGCCGCCGTCGCGTTTCTGCCGCGTTTGCCGCGAGGGCCGGCCCCCCACCTGGGGGAAGAGCTCACCAGTTTGCTAAGGTAGTCGCTTGTCAACGCGATCCTCGCCGCGATCCCGCACGCTTCGACGCATCGCGGCGACACCGCACAGGGTCGTCACGGTGTCCGCCCTGGCCGCGGTGATGACGGGAGCCTGCACCGAGGACGCCCGGGCCATCGATCCGTTTCCCATCCGGGTCGATCTGACCTCCGGGCCACTGACCCTGGCCATGGACATCGGGGACGGGCCGGTTCCGGCGGTCCTGGACACCGCCACGCCGCTCACCGTGTTCGACCCGTTCGTGGCCGGCGAGGACGTCCCGGCGCCGCGGCGGCGACAGGTGACCCTGACGTTGTTGGGTCTGGATGACGTGGGTCAGGCCACCATTTCTCGCGCGCGTTTCCCGGCCACGCCGATCCTGGAGCTCCACCCCTGCCCCGACGACGCCATGTGCAGCGTCGGCATGGGGGACGGGGCGGTCGACTTCGCCGGCATCATCGGGGCCGACATCCTGGCCCGCAGCGCGGCCCGCTTCGACTTCCCGTCCTCGGAGCTGCGCTTCTTCCCCAGCACGACGGGCGACTCCGCGCAGCTGGGCGACGACTGCCACGCGGTGGTCGGCCGCGCCTTCGCCGGGGGCGGCACGCTGCGCGTGGGCGGCACCGAGATCTTCTTCGCCGGACGGCGACCGGTGGTGGGCGCGTGCCTCGATCAGGAAGGCGCGCCGGACGACGAGGAGCGCGGCTCCGACGCGCTCATGATGGTGTCCACCGGCCAGGGCGTGAGCGTGCTGGCGGCCAGCGCCTACGAGCGCTACGCGGCGGCCACCGGGGCCCCGGCGCTCGCCGATCTGCCGGACGCGGAGCTCCGCCTTCCGTCGGGCGCCGCGCCGGTCCGCATGGGCCGCATCGGCACGATGGCGCTGGTCGGCAGCCTGGGCACCGGCAGCGAGGACGACAGCGAGGACCGCGGCCCGTGCCGCGATCTCTACCGCAACCGGGTCATGTCGGTGAACGCCTGCGAGGATCCGGACTCCGGCGTCGACGACTGTCCGTGCCCCAACCAGGGCACCTTCTGCCCCGCCGCCGCGGCAGTCGATCTCAACCGCTCGGTCGACGTCGCCGTGCTCGACGACGGCCACCCGCTGCTGCAGGCGCTGCGCGACGAGCTGCGCCCCGAGGCGCCGGAGCTCGACGGCATCCTCGGCACGCAGGCGCTGGCCAGCCTGCGGCTCGAGCTGGACTATTTCAACGACCGGATGGTGCTGCGCTGCATGGTGGCGGACGGATGCGAGACGCTGCCGGCGGTGCGGAACGAAGAGCAGCTGGGGAAGCTGGAGGCTTGCAGGGTGCAGGAAGGCGCGCTGCCGGACGGCGGCGCTCAGGTGGACGCTGGTGCTGGTATGGACGCTGGCTAAAACAAACAGGAAACTGGCGACAGGCGACAGGGAGCCGGGAACAGGGAACCTGCTGCCCGCTTCCGGCTGCCTGTCTCCTGTTTCTCTTCACCGCCGCTTGCGTCCCGCCTCGCGCCGACCGAGATCGTCCTTCCCGCGCCTTGGCCTTGATCACGACTCGCAGCGGCGTGCCCAGGAATCCGTAGCGCTGGCGCAGCTGGTTGGTCACGAACCGCCGGTACGACTCGTCCACCAGGTCCGCCCGGTTCGCCCACAGAAGGAACGTCGGCGGCCGGATCCCGCCCTGGGTGAGGTAGTGGACCGTGACCAGCTTGCCGCCGCGGCTCGTCGGCGGGTAGCGCTCGCAGACCTCGGCGAAGAAGCGGTTGAGCTCCGAGGTCGGGATGCGGCGGCGCTGCTGGGCTGCCGCCTGGTCGACGCGCTTGAACAGATCGCCGACGCCGTCGCCGCGCAGGGCCGAGACCAGCTGGCGCGGGGCGAAGGAGAGGAAGTGCAGCTCGTCGGCGGTGACGCGCAGGATCTCGCGGCCGGCTCCCGGCCCGGAGAGGAGGTCCGCCTTGTTGAGCGCGATCACCACGGCGCGGCCGCTGTCCTCGATGAGCCCGGCCAGGCGCGCGTCCTGCTCGCTGGCGCCCTCGTGGCCGTCGATGACCAGCACCACCACGTCGGCGCGATCGATCTGGGCGAGCGCGAGCGTCACCGACAGCTTCTCGGTCGCCCCCTCGACGCGCGCGCGCCGCCGGATGCCGGCGGTGTCGACCAGGATGTACTGCTTGCCGCCGTAGGTGAACGGCGAGTCGACCGGGTCGGTCGTGGTGCCGGGCCGGTCGTGGACCAGGCTGCGCTCGCTGCCGACGAGGCGGTTGAGCAGCGACGACTTGCCCGCGTTCGGCTTGCCGACCAGGGCGACGCGCAGCGGCTCGTCTTCCCTGCGGCGCTCGTGCGGGCGTTCGTCGTCCGATTCGTCCGTCTGTTCGTCGGCCACCGCCTCCGCGAGCGCGTCTGTCAGCTCCTGGTCCGGGTCGCCCGGCGGTGCGGGCGCGGGCCCCGGCAGGTGCGCGACCAGCGCGTCCATCATCTCGTCCAGGCCGCGGCCGTGGACCGCGGAGATCGGAAACACCTCGGCGAGCCCGAGCTCGTACAGCTCGCCGGCCAGCACCTCGCGCTTGACGCTGTCGACCTTGTTGACCGCGCACACGATCGGGCGGCCGAGCCGGCGCAGCTTGTCGGCCAGCTCGCGATCGACCGGCATGGTGCCGGCCAGCGCGTCGACGACGAACAGCACCGCGTCGGCCTGCTCGAGCGCGACCTCGGCCTGGCGGTGGATGCCGGCGCCGATGGCGTCGCGCCTGGCCTCCGGATCGAGGCCGCCGGTGTCGATGATGCGGATCGTGCGGCCCTCGTACTCGACCGTGCCGTAGCGCCGGTCGCGCGTGAGCCCCGGCGTGCCGTGCACCAGCGCCGGCCGGCCGCCGACGAGCCGGTTGAACAGCGTCAACTTGCCCACGTTGGGCCGGCCGACGATCGCCACCACCGGCTCGCGGCCGCTGTCGCTCCGCGTCGCTCACTCGTACCCCATGGCGCGCAGACCGCCCGCGCCGCTCGACCAGTTGGGCGACACCTTGACGTGCAGCAAGAGGTGAACCGGACAGCCGAGCAGCTGCGAGATGGCGGCGCGCCCGGCCGACCCGATCGCCTTGATGCGCTGGCCGCCCTTGCCGACCACGATCCCCTTCTGCGACTCGCGCTCGACGTGGACGACGGCGGAGATGACGACGTCGCCGCGCTCGGGCCGCTCGCGGAAGTCCTCGACCACCACCGCCGCGGCGTAGGGCAGCTCGTCGCCCAGCTGGCGGAACACCTGCTCGCGCACCAGCTCGGCGGCCAGGAAGCGCTCGGCCCGGTCGGTGACCATGTCCTCGGGATACAGATGCGGCCCCTCGGGCAGGCGCCGGCCGATGGCCACCTCGAGCCGGTCGAGCCCGTCGCCCTTGAGCGCCGAGATCGGGATCAGCTCCTCGAACCGGCCGGTCCCGTTCCACGCCTCCAGCGACGGCAGCAGCGCCGGCTTGGGCACGCGATCGATCTTGTTGAGCGCCAGCAGCATCGGCGCGGCCACGGTGCGGGTCAGCTCCTCCAGCGCGGCCGCCACGCCCTCCATCGACGCCGGCGCGCGCTGGGCCGGATCGGTCATGTCGAGCAGGAACAGCGCCACGTCGCAGTCGCCGGCCGCGGCCAGGGTCTGCTCGCGCATGTACGCGCGCAGCGCGCCCGGGCCGCGCTGGGCCCCCGGCGTGTCGAGGAAGACGATCTGGGCCGCGACGCCGTCCACCGGGACGTTCTTGACCCCGAGCACCCGGTTGCGCGTGGTCTGCGGCCGCGGCGAGACCGCCATCAGGCGCATGCCCAGCAGCTGGTTCATCAGCGTGGACTTGCCGGCGTTGGGCAGGCCGAGGATGGCGCAGATGCCTGCCCGTGTCGTGTCCGCGGCCATGGCCCGAAGGAATACCACAGGGCGCCGGGGCGCAATCAGCGCAGGGCGTACGACCAGACCAGGGCCGCGGCCACGCCGACCGCCAGGGTCAGCAGCCACAGCACGCCGCGCGCCACCGCCCAGCGGTCCACGCTGCGGACCAGCTCGCTGAGCTCGAGGTGGCGCCGGTCGAGGGTGGCGATGGCCACCTCGTGCGCCTCGATGCTGCGCAGCGGCAGCGTGAGCTCCTCGGGCCGCTCCTCCGCCAGCTGCTCGCCGAGGGCGGCCAGCGCCTCCTCCTGGGCCACGAGCAGCTCGGCCTCGGCGCGCTCGTCCACAACCTTGCCTGCCCGCACCGCGGCCACCTTCTCGGCCGTCCGCGCCAGCGCGTCGTGCTCCTCCTTGTCGCTGCGGAGCGAGGCGCTTGCGGCCGTCGGCGCGCGACGCCATCAGACCCGCGATGGCCGGCTCGAGCTCGTCCAGCTCCGCGGCCAGGGCCGGCTGCTCGTCGACGATCGCCTGTCGCTCGGCGCGCAGGCTGGCGAGGTGCGCGTCCGCCGCCGGACGCTGCTCGTCGGGCAGGCGGCTCAGCTTCTTCTCCGCGCGAACCAGGCGGCGGTCGAGCTCGGCCATGCTTTCTCGTAGACGGAAGCCGCGCCGGCGCGTGGCGCGCACGCGGCGATGCAGCGGCTCGAGCTTCTCGTCCATCGCGGCCAGCTCGCGGCGCAGCGCGTCCATCTCCTGCGCGCGGCTCCCCTTCTCGTCCTGGCGCTCGCGCTCGAGCGCGGCGATGTCGGCGTCGGCAGCCGCGACGGCGCCGGCGCGGCGCGAGCGCTGCTCCTCCAGCTCGATGATCTCCTCGCGCCCGGCGCACGATCGTCTCGCTCTCGAGCTCGGAGTCGGCCACGGCCAGGCGGGCCAGGTCGGCCAGGCGCCGGCCGCGCGACTGCTTCTCCGCCTCGAGCTTGCGGGCGACCGCGCTCAGCTCGCGGTTGGCGCGCGCCACGCCGAAAGTGGCGGTGAAGATGTAGAGCACGTCGCCCAGCGGCCCGCGCCGGCGCGGCAGGGTCGGCGGCAGGCGCAGCACCGCGGTGGTGCTTCCCGCCATGCGCGCCGCGTCCGCTCTGGCCCCCGCGTAGAGGCCCGAGCCGGGAGGCTCCAGCACCGTCTCGTCGACCCCGCGGTCGGTCCTGGCCTCGATCACGGCGCCGGTGCCGTCGCTGGTGTCCAGCTCCGGGTGATCGAGCTCGGTCTCGGCGCGCCCTCCATAGAGGAGCGTGGCCGCGTTGTCGAGGGCCGGGCCTTCGGGCGCCTCGGTGTCGCCGCGCTCCACCAGGCGGGTGGCGGCTCGGTCGAACATCTCGGTCACGATGCGCCCCGACGGGGACAGCGCACGGGTGGCGGCGCGATCCGACACCTGGGTGGCGGCGCGGTCGTCGTCCTCGGTCCCGGCCTCCTCGGGCCTGGCGGCTCGGCCTGGCCGGCTCGGGCCTGGCCGGCTCCGGCCTGGCCAGCTCGGGTCTGGCGGCCAGGGGCGGGCCCTGGGGAGGCTGCTCGGTCCCGCGCAGGGCGCGCGGAAACGGCGGCAGGGACGACTCGGCCGGGCGCCTGGTCGCGGCCGTGGACTTGCCCCGCTCCTTGCCGCGGGCCTTTGTCTTGTCGCGGGGCTTCTTCTTCTTGGCGGCCCGGGTCTTCTCGGCGGTCGCGTTGGACCCGGCGGCCTTTGCCTCGGGGGGACGTTCCTCGGCCGGCGGCGTCTCCTCTTCCCGACGCGCCCGCCTGGGCACACTCCACCCCGACGCGAGGTCGTCGATGCGCTGCAGGGTCGCATCGCCGACGCGCTTGTCGTCGGGAGAGCCGCCAGCCATGGTCTGCACCCTAGCATGTGACCGGCGGCGCGGCCCTGGGTTCAGGCGGTCCGAGGGCCGTAAGCGCGGAAACACACAGCGATCGGCACCCCCACCGGACCCCCAGCCGGGGAGATCAGAAGCGAATGCTCAGGTTGCCCTCGGCCCCGATGGCGCTCACGTAGGTGTCGCTGTCATCCGAGTCGGGCGGCCCCATGGCGATGCCCCGATAGAGGGCGCGCAGGCCGAGGTCCAGGTGCTGCCCCGACGTGGAAGTCGATGCCGCCGCCGGCCTGGAATCCGGTTCCGATCGACGCCGAGCCGAAGTAGTCGGCGTCGAGCAGGTACAGCCCCACGCCGCCCTGCAGGTACAGCTCGGAGCGCTGCCCCTGCTCGGTCAGGTAGATCTTGGCGTCGCCGGTGAAGCCGTTGAGCACCAGGTAGTCGGTGCCCTCGCCGAAGCTCGAGTCGGCGCTCTCCGGATCGTGAAAGGTGGTGAGCCAGCCGAGCTCGAGCGCGAGCCGGTCGCTCAGGCGCAGGCCGGCATAGAGCGTGATCCCGGCGCCGTCGTCGAGCAGCTCCGGCTCCTCGCTCTGGTGCAGGATATGGGTGGCGACCAGCCCGGCGCCGACGTAGAGGCCGAACGGGATGAAGTAGACCTGCACGTAGGCGTGCTGGTCATGGGCGTTGCGCCCGCGCCGGTATGGCTGCGCGTCCGCCGCCTGGCTGGCCAGCACCAGGCCGAGCGTCACCGCGAGCGCGGCGAGCGCGCGTCGGTTCAGGACTCGGCAGGGGGGCGAGCGCAAACGGCGACCTCCTCGGTCTCACGGCAGCAATTGGCATGCCACGCCCTGGCAGCGATGCACAACCAGGGGTTCCACGATCGGCAGCTCCCCTCTGCCCGGCCGCCTGTGAATTCTCGTTGACGCGGTTTTTTCACGGGGTTGCGCGCTGGCGCCTGCCCAGGCGCTCCAGGCCCTCGCGCGCCCGCTCGCGCATGTCCCGGTCGTCGTGCCCGCCGGCGACCATCTCGAGGAACTCGACCGCCTCCGGCCCGCCGATCGCGGTCACCGCCTCGACCAGCTGCCGCATGGTGTCCGGATCGGCGAAGTCGGCGCGGCGGGCCAGCGGCTGGACCGCGCGCGGGTCGCGCAGCGCGACCAGAAAACGCAGCGCAGCGCCCCGCACGCCCAGGTCGGTGGCGCCGAGCAGCGCGACCGCGCGGTCGAAGGCAGGTGCGAGACGGCGGTCGGCGCTCACGTCGAGCGCCCACAGGACCATGTCCGCATCGTCGGATCCCAGCGCGGCCAGCACCGCGCCGTCGTCGCCCTGGCGCAGGGTCTCCTGGTCCGCCAGGCCGCGCCCGGCCACCTCCAGCGCGTCGGCCACCAGGCGAAAGACGAGCTCGTCGAGCCTGGCCTCGTCGCCCCGCTCGAGCGGCCGCTCGACCAGGACGTTCTCGCGCGGCTGCGGCCGATCACCGGAGGCCTTCCAGTCCACCTCGGCCTCCACCGCGACCATGGCCGCGCGCAGGCCTGCCTTGCCCGGCCTGGTCGCCTTGCCCGGCTTGCCCGGCTTGCCCGCCTTGGCGTCCGCGGCGGCGGGCGCGGTGACGACGTCGTAGCGCACCGTGACGTCGACCTCTGCCTGCACCGGGACCCGCCCGGCCGGCACCTTCGCCTCGTCGGCCACGAACGCGCCGGACGAGGTGAGCAGCGCCCGCATGCGCGCCGACAGCGACTCGCCGTTGATCGGATCGCGGGTGCTCCGGCTCGACCACCTTGATCCGCACGCCGCCCAGCACGGCCGTCTCCGGCCGCGGCTTCGCCTTCGCCAGAGGAACCGAGGCGTCCGACACGGCCCTGCCCTGCCCGGCCCCGTCGCCGCCGTCGCGACAGCCGGCGACCGCCAGCACCAGGCCGGCCGCCAGCCCCACAGCCCGTACGTTCATAGACGCTTGTAGTAGACGATGAGATCGTCGCCGACGCGATAGAAGTCGGGGAAGCGCGCCAGCACCGGGTAGCCCAGCCGATCGTACAGGCTGCGGGCGGCCCCGTAGCTCTCCTTGTGCGACGTCTCGACCCGGACCGAGCGGGCACGGAGCTGGCGCAGCTCGTCCTCCATGCCGCGCACCAGGGCCGAGGCCACCCCGCGCCCGCGCGCCTGGGCGTGCGTCACCACCCAGTAGAGGTCATACGTGGCCGCCGTCATGGGCGTGCGCCCGAAGCAGATGTAGCCGGCGGCCGGCCGCGAGTCGAGGTCGGCCACGCGCACCGAGTAGTCGTGCTGGCCGCGCTCGAGCGCGTTGTCGATCAGCTCGAGGGCGACCGACACCTCTTCCTGGTTGAAGGTGTCGTCGGAGCGCAGCGCCTCCAGCAGGTAGGGGCGATCATCGGGTCGCAGGGCGCGGATGGTCGGCGGCATGGCGCTTCCAGGCCAGCTCACAGATGTGGCCGATGATGTGCGGATAGTCCAGGCCGATGCTGCGCGCGGTGCGCGGCAGCCCGGCGTCGGGCGACAGGTCGCAGTTCGGGTTGACGTCGATGACCCAGGGCTGGCCGGTCTCGTCGAGGCGCATGTCGACCCGGCCGTAGTCGCGCAGGCCGAGCACGCGGAAGCTGGTCAGCGCGGCGTCGCGGATGGCCGCCTCGACGTCGGGCGGGATGTCCGTCATCGGGATCGGCACGCTGCCGATGTAGTTGACGTGGTTCTCGTACCACTTGGCGGCGTAGGTCAGGATCCGCGGCCGTCCCTCCGGCATGCGGCCGAAGTCGATCTCGTGCAGCGGCAGGACGGTGACCCCGTCGCCGTTGCCCAGCACCGTGACGTTGACCTCGCGCCCCTCGACGTAGCGCTCGACCAGGATCGGCTGCGAGTGCTCCTTCATCAGCTCGCCGACCCGGCGGCACAGCGCCTCTCGATCGGTCACGAGGTTCGACGGCTCGATGCCGATGGACGCGTCCTCGCGCAGGAGCTTGACGAACTGCGCGTGCTCGAGGAGCTGCCCGTGGCCGTTGAGCGCGGCCGGGCGCGGGCCGAACGGGTGGGCCGGATCGTCGAGCTCGCCCATCGAGCCGATGACATGATGAGCCGGCGTGGCCACGCCGTGCTGGATCAGGACCTGCTTGGTGCGGTCCTTGTCCAGGCACAGCCCGATGGTCAGCGGCCCGGGCCCGGTGTACGGGATGCGCAGCATGTCGAGCACCGCCGGCACAACGATCTCGTTGCGCGTGTCGCCGTTGAGCGACTCGCACAGGTTGAACACGAGGTCGGGCGGATCGCGCTCGATCGACTCGAGCAGGCGGCCGAAGTCGACGCCGTGCAGGCCGAGCGGCTCGCAGTCGAGGCCGTAGTCGCACACGGCGCGGCACACCGCCATCGCGGCGACCTGCACCGCGCTGACGTCGGTGGGCGAGTCTCGCTTCAGCTCCTCGTCGTAGTCGGTGTTGTAGACGAGGAGGACGCGGCGCAGGGTTTTTCCGTCGCTGGCGATTCGCCCATCGTAACCGCTCGCTCCGACAATGTCAGCGCGCAGCCAGCGCTCGCGACAGTCGCGGACCGACAAGCGCCGCCACCTCGGCGACCTCCGGCGCGCGCCCGCCCCGCGCCTCGGCCAGAGACACGGTGATGCCGCGGCCCAGCCCGCACGGAACGATCGCCCGCCACGCGTCCGGCGGCGTGCACACGTCGAAGGCAAAGCCGTGGATGACGACGCCGCGCCGCACGTGCAGGCCGCACGCGGCCAGCTTGCGCTCGCCGAGCCAGAGGCCTGCTGGCTGGCGCCGCCAGCTCGCGCCCGGCGCGCCCAGCTCGGCCGCCACCTCGGCCAGGACGCCGGCCACGAGCTCGAGGAAGGCGACGAGGCCGCCGCGCAGCCGCACCACCGGGTACACCATCAGCTGGCCGGGCCCGTGGTAGGTGACGTCGCCGCCGCGGCTGGCGTCGACCACCGCCACGCCGCGGTCCTCCAGCTCGGCGCCGGCTCAGCAGCACGTTGGCGCCGTCGGCGCCGCGCCCCAGCGTGATGACCGGGTCGTGCTCGCAGAGCAGGATCTCCTCCGCGTCGTCGCCGGCCAGGATGCGCGCGCGGCGCGCCTCCATCAGCTCGACGGCTGCGGCGTGGCCGAGCCGGCCCAGCCACGACCAGGGCGGCCCGCCGGACCGGCCGTCCACGCTAGCCCTCGCTGAGGCGGTCGAACAGCTCCGCTTCCAGGTACGCGACCGGCATCATGCGCAGCGCCACGCCGATGCCGGCCTCGACCAGCGCGCCGGCCCAGGGCAGCCCGCACATGGCGCCGACCGGCTTGCCGGGCCGCTCCAGCTCGGACCGCGCCTCGCCGCCCAGCTCGCGCGGTGCCAGCAGCAGGCCGCGCGACATGTTCTTGGCCGCCACGCCGGCGCGCAGCTCGCCGACGCCGCGGCGATCGACCTCCTGGTTGCCGGCGCGGGCCGCGATCATGATCAGCTGGCCGTCGCCCGGCTCGCGCGCGACGGCGTAGCCGGAGCGATCGACCCGCTTGATCCACTCGACCTCGCGCCAGCCGGTCTGCACAAGGTAGAGCTGCACGACCTGCTCGAGCACCGGCAGGGTCAGCTCGACCAGGCGCGCGGCCAGGGCGCGCTCGGTGGCGCCGCGCAGGCGGTGGGCGGCGGCCTCGAGCGCGGTCTCGGCCGCCTCCAGCTCCGCGTTGGCGCTCGGCCGGTAGGCGAACAGGTCGCGGCCGCGGTAGGCGACGCGCGGCGGCAGCCCGGCCGCGGCACGGCGCTGGTGATCGGCCAGCAGCGCCGACTTGAGCGGGCGCCACAGCTGCTCCGGCTCGGCGTCAACCAGGCGGCGCTTGCGCATCATCTGGGCCAGCTGGCGCACCGGCACCGGCTGCGCGCCCTTGATCGAGGCGAGCACCTCGCAGGCGCGGCGGGCCAGGTCGCCGTCGCCGACAGGCACGACCGGACGGGGCTCGCCGTCGGCGGCGTCGGTCGCGCGCTCGCTGGCGCGCTCGCTGGCGCGCTCGGGCGCGGCGCGGGTCTCGCCCGACTCGGCGGCGGGCGCTGCGTGATCGCGCGACCCCTTGCCGCGCTCGCGCTCCTCGCGCCGCTCGCGCCGCTTCTCGCGCATGCGCTCGCGCCGCGCCTTCCAGTCCTCGCGCTGGCGACCGCGCCGCTCGGGCAGCATCTCCGGCACCATCGGGCGATCCTCGTCCGCGGTCTGGCTGTCGCGGTACTCGACCAGCTCGCCGACCTGCGGCGGTGCCGGACTCGGCGCCGTAGGTCTGGATCAGCTCCTTCTCCTCGCTGCTCAGGTCGTCGCGCTCGAGCGCACGGGCCTGCTCCGCCTGGGCGGCGCGCTCGCGCACCTGGGTGTCCTCTTCCTCGAAGCCGTCGGCGGCAGCTCCGGACTCACCCTCGTCCTCCATGTCCACGTCGATGGACACGTCCTCGCCCTCGTCCACGTCCTCCCCCTGGTCCACGTGCTCGCCCTCGCCGGCAGCGGCCTTGTCGGCGCCCTCGGCCACACCCTCGTCGTCGTCGTCGAGGTCGTCGTCGTCCTCGTCGTCGTCGTAATCGTCATCGACCTCGGCCGCACCGGCGCCCGCGTCGGCCTCGTCTTCGGCCGCCGGGTCGTCCTCGTCGACCGCGAGGTCGTCGTCGTCCTCGTCGTCGTCTTCGTCGTCTTCGTCGTCCTCGTCGGCGAGCTCGCCGGCCAGAGCGTCCTCGTATGCGTCCGTGGCGCTCGTGCCGGCCTCGGCGGAGAACCCGGGCGGCGCGCTGATCGGCTCGATCTCGGGCGCCGTGGTCTCCTCCTCGGCCGCCTCGCCGTTGCGGCCCGCCTCGGCCAGGGCCCACAGATCGTCCTCGACCCTGACGACGCGGCTGTCCGGCCCGCGCTTGAGCTCGGTGGTGAGCCGGCCCTTCAGGCTGCGCAGCGGGCTCTGCCCCGGGCTGTCGAGCAGGCCTCGCTCGAGGGCGAGGCGACACAGCTCCTCCACATGGAGAGGCGCGTTCGCTTCCCGCAGCAACGTGACGGCGGCATCCACGAAGTTCATCGGCGGCGGACTGTACTACAGCAGCCGCAAGCTGGCCCGTCGACCGCGAAACGAGCGGACACAGCGCGCGTGTCCGCCCGGCCGCAGCCGGTCCCCAAGCTGGCGGATCTGCATGTGGCATCGCGCTTGCGAACGGGCGGGATCATGCGTGCACCGAGAATCGGCGTACTCCTTGGAGGCCTGTCGAGCGAGCGCCGCGTGTCGCTCGAGAGCGGCCAGGCGGTCCTCAGCGCCCTCCTGGCCCGCGGCCACGACGCGCACCACGTCTTCGTCGACCGCGACCTCGATCTGGTCCTGCGCCAGGAGCGGATCGACATCGCGTTCATCGCCCTGCACGGGCGATACGGCGAGGACGGCTGCGTCCAGGGCCTGCTCGAGACCCTCGGCATTCCCTACACCGGCTCGGACGTGCTGGCCTCGGCGCTGGCCATGAACAAGGTCCGCGCCAAGCAGATCTTCCGCCTCAACAACCTCCCCACCCCGCCCTGCTACACGCTGTCGGCGCCGGTCGAGGCGGACGAGATCATCGCCCGCCACGGCGACTTCGGCTTCCCGGTCGTGGTCAAGCCTGCGGCCGAGGGCTCGTCGCACGGCGTGACCCTGGCCAGTGACCGGGACGAGCTGGTCGCCGCGTGCGAGCGCGCCGCCTCCTACGACGGAGAGCTCCTTGTCGAGCGCTACATCGAGGGCCAGGAGATCTCGGTCGGCGTGCTCGACGGCCGAGTGCTCGGCGCCGTCGAGATCGAGAGCCGGCGCAGCTTCTTCGATCACGAGGCCAAGTACAGCCCGGCGGCGGGGACCGGCTACGTGCTTCCGCCCCGCCTGAGCCCGGAGCGCGCGCGCGGCGTCCTGCACCAGGCCGTCGTGGCGCAGCGCGCGCTCGGCTGCTCCGGCGCCACGCGCGTCGACATGATCGTCAGCCCGAGCGGCAACGAGTACCTGCTCGAGGTCAACACGGTGCCCGGCCTCACCCGCCACAGCCTGCTGCCCAGGATCGCCGCCGCGGCCGGGCTGTCGTTCGAGGACCTGGTCGAGGCGATGCTGCAGGGCGCGACCTGCCGCGGGCGCAGACCGCGCGCGCCCGGCGTGGCCGCCGCCGCCGCCGCGTGACCGGTCAGACGCCGAGGAACAGGCGGTTGGCGAAGTTGCGCTCGAGCTGCGAGCCGAGGATCTTCTGCGCCGCCGCGTCGATGTCGTAGCTGGTGCGGCGGAACTCGAACACGCGCTCCTCGGTGTCGTAGATGGTGTAGCTCGCGCGCGGATCGTAGTCGCGCGGCTGGCCGACCGACCCGACGCTGACGATGTACTTGTGGTCGGGCCGGATCTCGAACTGCGTCGCCACCACCTCGAACACCTCGCCCTTGGTCAGCGCGAACGACTTGCACAGGTGCGAGTGGCCGATGAACGTGACCGTGGCCAGCTGGTCCCAGATCTCGAGGCAGCGCGCCGCCTGCTCGGTGGAGAAGATGTACTCGAACTCCTCGAGGTTGAGCGGCGAGCCGTGACAGAAGCACAGGTCGCCCTCGCGGACCTCGTAGGGCAGCTCGCTGCAGCCAGCGCATGTTCGGCTCGCTCAGCTGGTTGGCGTGCAGGTCGAGCGCGTTGCGCGCGGCGTCGTAGTAGTACGAGTAGTCCATGCGGCCGGCGACGGCGGCGTCGTGGTTGCCCAGGATGGTGAAGGCGGCCACATCTCGGATCGAGTCGCAGCACTCGTTGGGCGACGCGCCGTATCCGACCGTGTCGCCCAGGCAGGCGTAACGATCAATACGCTCGGACTCGTAGGCGCGCAAGACAGCTGTCAGCGCCTCGATGTTGGCGTGTGTGTCCGAGAAGATGCCGTATCGCATGAGACGCAGACCGCCCCAGGTACGCCCAAAGTGTAGCCAAGTTCGAGGGGTCTGGGTCCGAGGCCGATACAACTTTCGCTCGCGCCCGCCCGGCTGTCTCCAAAAGGTGGCCCGGGCGCCTCCCGACCATCAGGTCGGCTGCCCGGCGATCGCCAGAAACCGCCACCAGACCGGCTGCAGACCGTCGCGGGTCGAATCTCTCGCTCGCCGGCGTGCACCGGCGATCACTGGTTGCACGGCCTGTTGCAGTTGTAGGTGTGTGTCAGCTGGGAGCGCGGTCACTTCCGCGCGCACCGCTGGTGGCCTCGGCGCCGATCGCCACGCCCTCGTCGTCGCCGTCAGCGTCCTGCGCGGCCTCGCCGTCGTCGTCGGGCGCAGCACCGGCGGGGTCGGGCACATCCAGCAGAACCGGCGGGGTCGACGTGGTGTCTGCAGCCCCCTTGGCGGCCGCCTCGGCCATCGCGCGCCGCTCGGCGCGCAGCGTGTCGAGGAACCGGCGCGAGAAGGCGCGGTTGAGGGCCTGGTCGCGCGGCATCTTGTCGTTGCGCGAGTCGAGATCGTCGCCGCTGGCGCGTTCGACGAGCTCGAGCGCGCGGCGTCGCCACGCCGGCGGCGACCGGGTCGCGCCCGGCCGCCAGGGTCTCGATCGGCCGGCGTGCGCCGCGCGCGGCCACGTGGGCGAGCGCCCAGGCCGCCCGCTCGCGCGTCTCGTCGGTCCGCTGGCCCAGGCGGGCGGCCAGCGGCATGACCGCGGCCGTGCCGGCCTCGCCGAGAGCGCGGGCGATCTCGCGCCACATCTCGGTCGCCTCGTCGAGCAGGAGATCGCAGACAGCCTCCACGCCGGCCTCGCCGCGGGTCACCGCCAGCGCGAAGGCCGCTCCCTGGCGCACGAACGCCTTGCGGCTCTTGAGCCCGGCCAGGAAGTGCGGCTCGGCGGCGCGGCCGAACTGGATGGCGGTGGCGAGCACGCGGCTCGCCTCGCCGCGCGTCATCAGCTCGACCGAGCGGAAGACCTGCTCCATCGCCGGTCGTCTCGCCGCGCCGGCACAGCTCGACGGCGGCCGCGTGTCGGCGCTCGCGGATGCGCAGGCGCACGAGCAGCTCGGGCAGCTCGAGGTGCGCGAGGTCGCCGCGCCGCGCGGTGGCGGGGCGGCCGGGGCGGCCCTTGAGGCCGGTCCACTCGCCGTCGCGCCGCGGCGCGGCGGCCGCCTCCTCGCTCGGCGCGATGATGATCTGCGACGTGCCCAGCGCGGGCAGGAGATCGCTGTGCGAGATGCTGGCCGGATCGCCGATGGTGCCGGAGGCGACCGGCTCCGACTCGCTCATGATCGGCGGACGGCGCGGCTGCCGACCAGTCGCCGACCGGCATGCCGAGCGCGCGCGCCTCCGCCTTGAGCGCCTTCCAGTTCTCGCGCACGGCGGCGTCGTCGAGCCCGTGGGTCGGCCTGCTCAGGGTCGCGGCGAAGTGGCGCTGCATCACGAGGACCAGGTCCTTGCGCGAGCGGGCCAGGCCGTCGGCGACCGCGATCTGGGCGCCGACCGGGCCGGGCCAGATTCCCAGCTCCACGGCGCGCGCCACGGCGCGCGCGGCGCCTGGCCTGCCAGCGCGGCAGCGGATAGCTGCGGGTCATGATCAGCCAGTCCTCGCCGGTCGGCTGGCTGAAGCGCTTGACCAGCGCGCACGCGCGCACGACGTCGGCCGGGCTCTCCAGCGCCTCGAGCACCGGATTCTTGTAGCCCGGCGGCGTGGCTCGAGCCGGCGCCCAGGCGATCGTGGTCGGCGGCCTCGAACGCGCGCAGCCCGCGGGAGAACGATCGGCGCTCGGGCGGGATGCCCTTGAGGTAGTCGAGGGCCGCGGCGAGCACGGCCGCGGCGTTGTCGGCCAGCGGCGGGGCCAGGCGCGCGCGCGCCACCGGCGGCGCGTCGGCGGCGTCGATGTCGAGCGACCTGGAGCTCGATCTCGAACGAGCGGGCCAGCGCGCGCAGCACGCGCCACGTCCGGCTCGTGGCCGATGTGCAGCGCGACCCAGCGCGGCGGCCCTGCGTCGGCCTCACCGGCCAGCGCCGCCGGCCGAGCCGAGCGCGATGGTGACGACCGGGAAGCTCGGCATGCGGTGGAGCTGCAGCCGCACGCCGAGGTCCGGGCTGGACAGCATCTCCAGCTCGCGCCCGGCGGCGCGCACCGAGAGCTGGACCAGGCCGTCGTCGCCCACGCCGCAGTCCGCGTCGGCGCGCCCGTAGGGCCACGTCTCCTCCGGCGGCGCCTCGGCGCCGGCGGGCGGCGGCGAGTCACCACCGTCTCGAGCCCGGGAATCGGCGCGGTCGGCTCGCCGTCCGGGTCCTCATCGACGAGCTCTGCCAGCGGCGCGGGAGGCTCGCCCGCGGCCGGCGCCGGCCCGAGCGGGGCCGCGTCCGATCCGGTCGCCGGCTGCGACGGTCGCCGGCTCGCGCGACGGCGGCGGCGCCGGCAGCGGGGACGTCGGCACCCGGGAGCGCGTGGGCGACTCGTTCGCCGGACGACTCCGGCACCGGCGGCTCCGGCAGCGGCGGCTCGCGGCTGCGGCGGCTCGGACGGCGACGGCGAAGCCATCGGCCGCGCGGCGGCTCGTCCGACCCGATCCGGGCGACTCGGCCGGCGCCGCGGTCGGCCCGACCCACGGCGGCGACGACTCGCCCTCCGGCGCCTGCGGCGTGGCCGGTTCCGGCGGTGCCGTGGCCGATCCGGACGCCGACGGCGTCGCCGGCCAGATGGTCGGCGGCGGGTCCGGCGGCCGCCCGGTGCCCGGCTCGCGCGCCGGCGGCTCGGCGCGGGCAGCGGCGCAACCACGCTCGACTCGTTCACCGGCAGTGCCCGCAGCGGTGCAGTCACGCTCGACTCGTTCACCGGCGTCGGCGAGGCGGTCCACGGCGCCCGACTCGCTCGCCGCCGCGCTCGACACCGATCGCACCGCGCCCGACTCGCTCGCCGCCGCGCTCGACACCGATCGCACCGCGCCCGACTCGCTCGCCGCCGCGCTCGCCATCGATCGCACCGCGCCCGATCCGTTCGCCGCCGGCCCGGACAGCGGTCGCGGGACGGCAGGGTCGAGCGCCGGTGCCGGGGTCAGCTCGCGATCCGAGACGCTGGCGGCGCGCCGGCTCAGCGCGCGGTCGGCTGCCGCCTCGACGCAGCGGCGCAGCCCGGCCGGCCCGTAGGCGACGGCGAAGTCGATCACGTAGCGGGCACCGCGTGCGACGGTGTCGTCGGCCAGGCGCAGCAGCAGCGCGGCGCGCTCGCGCAGCTCGCGCGTGCGGGCGCTCTCCGGCAGGACCAGCGCGAACAGACGGTGCAGCGGGTCGTGATAGACGACCGGCACCTCGACCCGCGCGCGCACCCGCGTGTCCGGGCACACCGTCGTGTTGAAGCGGCGTCGCCATCGCGCATCCGGCGCGCGAGCAGCGGATCCGACTGACTGTCGACCGAGACCACCACCTCGACCGAGTGCAGCGCTCCGCACGCGCATGCGTAGTGCACGTGCTCGCGCCGCGTGGCGCCCAGCGGCCCGCGATAGCGCGCGCGCGAGAGCCCAGTGCCGGGGGACATCGGGAGGGAGTTACCACGGAGAGCGGCCTGCGCGAAGACCCAGCGCTCCTTGACCGGCATGCTGTGGGGCGTCACACTGCCGCCATGAGACGGACTCCGCACTCGAGTTCCGCGCCCTTCGGCGACGGTGACCGCGGCGGACCGGAGCAGGTCCTCGAGTTCGCCTCGCAGGCGGTCGAGTACGTCCGCCGAGCTCTTGGCATCACGCTCGAATACAACAGCGAGACACTGCCAATCCTCGATCACTACCTGCGCCAGGTGGTGACGGCCGCGGCCAGCAGGTCCGGCAACGGCAAGTCCGGCAACGGCCGGTCCGCCAGGCGGCCGATCTGCCGGCGGCGCGCCCGGCAGCGCCGCCGACGGCCGCCCGCCGGCCACGGCGCTCGTCGCCGCCACCGCAGGAGCGTACTTCGGCGAGGTCGTGCGCCGCAGGCTGGGCGGCTCGTGGCACCTGCCCTCGGCCGACCCCGGCACCTGGCGCCTCGTCCTGCCCTCCGGCCTGTGGTTCTGGCCCGCCGCCATGGCGATGGCCACCATCCTCGGCCCCGACGGCAGACGCCGAGCCAGCCGGCGCGCGATCGCGACGACGACGAGGACGAAGACGGACCCGACCTCGACGAGTCGACGCCGCCGTCGGCACCGGCAGCGCGTGGGACGCGTCGCTGCAGGCGCCGCCGCCGCTTGCGCTCGCACGTGGCCCGCGTGCTCGAGAACATGGCCGACGTCAGCGAGGAGGAGTACTACTCGCTCTGCTGCCGGCTCGACACCCTCGAGCACGTGCAGGCGGTGCTGGTCGCCATCGCCTCGGCGCGCCCGGATACCGGCGGCTCCGACGCACCCGACTGAGTCGAGCGCGCCGGAGATGGTCGCCGCGAAGCGCGCGGGCTACGCGCGCAGGTAGCGCGCGATGGGACGGGCGAGCGGGATCGAGCGCCGCCGCGATGAGCAGCACGGCCGCGACGCCCGCGGCCGTGACGTTGAGCGCGTAGCCGTTGCCGAACGGGGCCAGCTCGAACGGCGCCGTGACGAGCGACGCGCCCATCGCCAGGGTGCCGCCGATCAGCGCGGCCACGCCCCAGGTGCGCATGCGGAACATCGCGACGACGCCGGTCAGCACCAGGCCGCCGGCCAGCGCCGCGAACAGCGCCTCGGCCGCGCCCTCCTTGGGAGCCAGCGCGTAGAGCACGATGTACGGGAGCGAGATGCCGAGCCGGATGACCGACTTGCCCAGCTTGTGAGTGGCGTTCTCATCGAGGTGGAAGCGCTCGCGCCACTCCTTGCGGCCGTCGAACGCCAGCGACATGCCGCCGCCCCACAGGAACAGCGCCACGCCGCCGTGCGTGAGTCCGTAGAACAGCAGGATCGGCTCCATGCCGACCTGGAAGATCGAGAAGACCGCGCTGATGAGTCCCGACATGCCCAGGCCGATCGAGTACCAGCGAGCCCAGAAGTAGCCGGCGACCAGCCCGAAGAAGCCGGCGCCGTAGACCAGGGCACAGGGCGGCGAACGGGGCCGTCCAGCCCGGCAATGGCGCGAACATCGCGAGGACCAGGAAGACGAAGACGTAGAAGGCCAGAAGTGCCGCCGCGACCGCGCGACGTTCGCCGGTGAGTCGTCCCATCTCTCCAGTATAGCCAGGCCGCCCCCCGTCGCCACCATCCTTCCGTGGGGGCCCGGGGTGTGCGAGGCTCACATGATGCGCCCCGTCGCGGTTCAGATGCGCGGGCCCGCGCCGCGCACCTCGGCGTCGGCCCCGGACTCGTACTTCTTGAAGTTCTCCTGGAACAGGAACGCGAGCTTGCGCGCCGCCTGGTCGTAGTCGGCCGCCTGTTTCCAGGTGTTGCGCGGGATGAGGATCTCCGGCGGCACCCCGGGCACGCGCGTCGGCACCGCCAGGCCGAACAGCGGATCGTTCGGCGACCGGCGCCTCGTCGAGCTGGCCGCTGTGGATCGCGTCGATGATGGCGCGGGTGAAGCCGAGCTTCATGCGCGAGCCGGTGCCGTAGGCGCCGCCGGTCCAGCCGGTGTTGACCAGCCAGGCTCTGCGCCTTGTGCTTGCGCAGCTCGGTCGGCGAGCAGCTCGGCGTACTTGGCCGGATGCCAGACCAGGAACGGCCCGCCGAAGCAGGGCGAGAACGTCGCCTGCGGCTCGGTGACGCCCACCTCGGTGCCGGCCACCTTGGCCGTGTAGCCGCTGATGAAGTGATACATCGCCTGCGCCGGCGTCAGCCGGCTCACCGGCGGCAGCACGCCGAACGCGTCGCAGGTCAGGAAGATGACGTCGCGTCGGGTGCCCGCCGACGCAGGGGATCTTGGCGTTGTCGATGAACTCGATCGGGTAGGCGCCGCGCGTGTTCTCGGTGACCGAGATGTCGTCGTAGTTCGACCACCCGCGAGTCGGCGTCGTAGACCACGTTCTCCAGCACCGCGCCGAAGCGCAGCGCGTGGAAGATGTCCGGCTCCGCCTTCTCCGACAGGTCGATGGCCTTGGCGTAGCAGCCGCCCTCGATGTTGAAGATGCCGTCGTCGGTCCAGCAGTGCTCGTCGTCGCCGATGAGCGAGCGCTTGGGATCGGCCGACAGCGTGGTCTTGCCGGTGCCGGACAGGCCGAACAGGATCGAGGTCTCGCTGCGTGTTGCGGTCCTCGGTGGCCGAGCAGTGCATCGACAGCACGCCGCGCTTGGGCATCAGGTAGTTCATGATCGTGAAGACGCCCTTCTTCATCTCGCCGGCGTACTCGGTGCCGAGGATGACGAACTCGCGCTCCTCGAAGCTGAGGTCGACGCTGGTCGTCGACGTCATGCCGGTGGTGTAGCGGTTGGCCGGGAAGCCGCCGGCGTTGAAGATCACGTAGTCGGGCTCGCCGAAGCTGGCCAGCTCCTCCGCGGTCGGCCGGATCAGCATGTTGTGCATGAACAGCGCGTGATAGGCGCGCGCGCAGATGACGCGCACCTTGATGCGGTGCTCGCGGATCCCAGCCGGCGAAGCCGTCGACGCAGTACAGCTGCTGGCGCGTGTTGAGGTAGTCGATCGCGCGCTCGCGGTTGATGTGGAAGCGTGTGCCGATCGAGCTTGATGTTGACGTCGCCCCACCAGATGTCGCCCGTCGTGGTCGGCTCGTCGACGATGCGCTTGTCGTGCGGGCTGCGGCCGGTCTTGGCGCCGGACAGCGCGACCAGCGCGCCGGACGAGGTGATCGCGGTGCCGCGCTCGTGGCGCAGAGCCATTTCATAGAGCAGAGGCGGCGACGCGTTGCGCAGCACCTGAGCGACGTGAATTCCGTGGGCATCGAGCGAGAAAGGGGTCGACATTCCGGTTCGAGCTTCTATCGAAAGAGCTCTGACGGCGCAAGCCGACCACTGGCGTCGCGGCCGTGAACCCTGCTGCGGTGCAGCGCGGCTCGTTGACCGCTGAACCGGTTGGCGCTACCCTGCGAACGGCATGAATCGACTGGCGATTTTGTTCGCCCTGGCGGTGTTTGGCGCGGCCACCCTTCCGGTCGGGCTGGCCGCGTGCGGGTCCGGCCCGTACACGAGCAAGCCGGAGCGGCTCAAGAAGCCGCGGGCCAAGAAGCGGCCCAAGGACAAGGTCGGGCCGACCGAGGTGAGTCAGGACGGCGGCACCGACGGAAAGAAGGGCAAGGGGGCGCCGGTCTCCGACGAGCAGTGCCGCACCAACTTCTTCGCCGAGCCGCGCAGAGGACCGCGCAAGGCGAAGGAGGCGCGCAACATGGCCATGAGACCGACACCAGCCTGCAGGACGCCGAGGCGCCAGCAGGGCCCGGCCCGCCAGGCAGCTGGTGGTCGAGGCGATGGGGACCCTGTCCAACGCGCTGGCCAAGGATCCGTACGGGCCCGAGCCGACCTACAAGCTGGCGGTGGCGTACGCGCTGCTCGGCCGCAAGTCCTGCTCGCTGGCCCTGCTCGAGCGGCTCAAGGGCCTCGCCGGCATGCCGGACGTGGAGAAGGAGGCGTCGCGCACGATCCAGCGCGCCGTCGCGCGATCCCGCGTTCCAGCCGTTCAACAAGGAAGCTCGCACCGCGCTGGGGATGTGACGTGTCGCGGCCGCGACCCGTGCGATGGATGATGGCGGCGCTCCTGGCCGCGGCGGCCGCGGGCGGCCCGTCGGCGTGCGGCGGGAGCACGGTCAAGCCGGCGCCGCCGCCACTGCGCCCGCAGGCGCGCCGCGCCCCGCTCCCGGCCGCCCAGCGCCAGCGCAGCGACTGCGACGTCGGTCGTGCCCAGCGACGGTCCGTCGCCGCTCAGCTACGAGGAGCGCAGCGTCGAGGAGGCGGAGAACCTGGCCAACCAGGGCTACGATCTTCTCCAGCAGTCGTCCGCCGGCGAGGACAGCCAGCAGAGCGAGCAGATGCTGGAGCAGGCGGTGCACCGCTTCATCACCGCGCTGCTGGCCGATCCCGTACAATGTCCACGCCACCTACAACCTGGCGGCCGCCTATGCGCGGATCGGGCGCGGCCAGTGCGCGGTCAACCTGCTCGCCCGCCTGGTCCCGCTGCGCCGGCTGCCCAGCCTGGCCGCCAAGGTCGAGGAGAAGCTGGACCGCCTGCTCGGGCGCAAGGAGTACCGGGGCCGGCTCGACCCGGATTTCTTCGAGCTGCGCGACGACCCGCGCTTCCGGGACCTGGTGAAGAACTTCTGACCGGTTTCCGGGCCCATCGGCCGCGGCAAAGCACCAGTCAGGATCTAGCTCTTGCAGGCCGGCGCTGCCTGCCGTATCAACGGGCTGCATGCTTCCTGTCCACCGTCGCATCGCCCTCATCGCCCTGGCGGCCGCCTTGGCCGTCCTCCCCGCTTCGGCCGACGCGCAGAAGAAAAAGAAGAAGAAGTCGAAGGTGAAGCCGGCGTGCGGGCTCAAGGTGCTGCCCTTCGCCGAGGGCGCGGAGTGGAAGTACCAGTACTTCGTGCCCGAGGGCGTGCAGCTGCCGCCCGGCGTGCGCGTGCAGGACCCGCCCGAGCTCACCATCAAGGTGACCAAGGTGGCCAAGAGCGGCGCCAAGACGGTCATCGGGCTCGAGGAGAGCTACCGCAAGGTCGTGGTCAAGACCGAGCTGGAGTGCGACGCCAAGGGCGGCTGACGGTCCCGCCCGACAGCTTCTTCTTCGCCGGCCAGCCGGGCGGCGGACTGCAGATGAAGCTGGGCAAGGTCGAGCGCAAGGCCGAGACCAACGTCTTCGCGGGCGGAACGCTCAAGGGCGAGGCGTTCGAGGAGCTCAAGATGGACGTCACGCGCGAGCCGAGCCCCAACAGCGGGGCGGTGCTGGTGCCGGCCAAGGTCGAGATCGAGCGCAAGATGACCGTCGGCGCGCAGAAGGAGACCATCGAGAGCGGCATCACCAGCCACAAGGCCACCCGGCTGACCATCCAGATGACCGGCCGCGCCACCTTGCAGTCGACGCCGGACAAGCCGTTCAACGTGCCGACCCTCGACATCGCGATGTTCTTCGAGCCGGACGTCGGGGTCGTGCAGGTGCGCAACTCGCAGGGCCAGGGCTGGAAGCTGGCCGCGCACAAGATCCCCGGCGAGGAGTAGCCGCGGAGGCGGCCGGCGGCGCTCAGGCGACGGCGCAGTCGAGCAGGACCAGGTAGTCGCCCTCCGGGAACGCGGGCAGGACCGGGTGATCGCCGGCCGCGCCGCGCACCGCGCGCACCAGGACCGAGCGGCCCGCGTCGGCCGCGGCCTCGGCCACGGCGCCGGCCAGGTCGTCGCGGCCGAAATGGCTGGAGCAGGACGCGGTGAGCAGCAGGCCGCCGGGCGCGACCGCGGCCAGCGCCAGCGCGTTGAGCCGGCGGTACGCGCCGCGCGCGGCCGGCAGCGCCTCGGCGCGCGGCGCGAAGCTGGGCGGGTCGCAGACCACCAGATCGAAGCGCCGCCCGCCGGCCGCCGCGCGCGCCAGGTAGTCGAACGCGTCGTCCACCAGCAGCTCGTGGCGCGACGGATCGAGGCCGGAGCGGACCAGGTTGCGGCCGGCCGCGGCGATCGCGGCGGGCGCGGAGTCGACGGTGACGACCCGGCGCGCGCCGCCCAGGCCCGCGTGGATCGAGAAGCCGCCGGTGTAGCCGAACAGGTTGAGGACGTCGCGGCCGCGGGCCAGGTGGCCGACGTACGCGCGGTTGTCGCGCTGGTCGAGGAACAGGCCGGTCTTCTGTCCCGCGCGCACGTCGACCTCGTAGCGCGCCGCTGCCCTCGCGCACGGAGATGGCGTCGGGCGGCTCGCCGCCCAGCCAGGCTGCGCCCGCGGCCGGAGCGCCCGCGCTCGCGCTGCCACACGCGCTCGATGGCGAAGCCGCCGGCGCGCAGGCCGTCGACGACGGCGGCGACGCGGCCGCCCCAGAACGCGGCGGCCCCGGCGCCGTCGAACAGCAGCACCGCGGTGCTGTCGTAGAGATCGATCACCAGGCCGGGCATGAAGTCGGCCTCGCCGTGCACCAGCCGCAGGGCGTTCGTGTCGGCCAGCCGCGCGTCGGCCCGCCGCAGCGCCGCCGCCCGCGCGGCCCGCCGCGCCGCCCACTCGCCGCCGAGATCGTCCTCGATCTCGCGGCCGAGCACGCGCACCCGGATCGGCGACGAAGGATCGGCGAACCCGACCGCGACCGGCCCGCTCGCGATCGCGGACGCGCACGACCGCGCCGGGACTCAAGCGCGTGCGTGGAGGCAGAGCGCGGTCGTAGATCCACGGATGGCCGGCGAGGATGCGGCGGCGGAGAGGCTTGATGAGGCTGACCTCGACCGCGGCCGGTCTGGCGGATCCTCGGCGCGCGCTGCCTGGGTGCCCCTCCGCGGGCCGCGCTCGGCGCATCACCGCGAGCCCTGCCCGGCCGCCTCTCGCTCGCTCATCTCCCGGATCGCTCTGCGCACCGCGTCCTTGTACGCCGGGTGCCTTCGCAGCCTGGTCGCGTCCAGCGCGCCGGGCGCCAGGGCGGCGCCGAGCCGCGGCACGACCTGGGCCGGGTCGTGGAGGGCGCGCAGCATGGTCGGGCGCTCGCGCAGGTCGACGAAGGCGAGCGACGACAGGATCGGTAGGCCGGTGGACGACCGAGCGCAGCACCGAGGTGGCGAAGACGAAGCGGCCGTCGGCGGACCAGACCGGGCCGGTCTCGTCGGCCAGCGGCTCGCCGACCAGGAGGCGGCGGTTGCCGCCGTCGGCGTCGATGGCCCACAGGTCGATGTCGTCGCGCCCCTTGACCGGGGCGGCGAACGCGATGGCGCGGCCGTCGGGGGCGAAGCTCGGCGTCATGTCGGCCGGCCCCTCGGTCAGGCGGCGGCTGGCGCCTCCGGCGCAGCGGCAGCACGTAGAGTCTCGATCGCTGCGTGTCGCGGTCCAGGCCCATGAACACGACGGTGCGGCCGTCGGGCGAGATGCTGGGCGCGAGCTCGTCGAGCCGGTCGGTCGCGGTGAGTCGGCGCGGTCGCCCGGATCGGCCGCGGCGGGCCGCTCGCCGCCCGGGCGCCAGGTCCAGCACCCAGACGTCGAAGGTCACACCGGTCGACGATGCGTACACGACATGGCGGCCGTCGGGCGAGAAGCGCGGATCGCGATCGACGGCGGCCTCGCGGGTGAGGCGGCGCGAGCGGCGAGCCGCGCCGGCGTGCCGACAAGCCACAGGCTCGTCTGATCGAGCCCGGCGCGCCCGCGATTGGACGCGAACACGATCCAGCGGCCGTCGGCGGACCAGGCCGGGTTGCTGTCGATGGTCGGCCGCTGGCCCATCGGCGTCAGATCGGCCAGCCGGGCCCCGTCCTCGTCGACCAGGACCAGGCGGCCGCCGCGCGGCCCGCGCTCGGTGGTGACGATGCGCGCCGCGACCGGCGCCGGCGCGCCCGCGTCGCGGCGCGGGCGGCACGCAGGTGCCGGCGCCGCACAGCGCCGCGAGCCCGACCGCCGCCCTCGCCACGTGCAACCGCAGCGTCCGGGCAGCTCTGCCAGTTCGGCCCGCAACAGGGCGAACTATAGCGGGCGATGGCGCGGGGTGAAGAAACCGCCCCGCGCGGCTACTTCTGACCCTTGACCAGATCGGTCGGGGGCGCCTTCGTCGCGCCCGGCGGCGGGGGCGGCGCCGTGGCGGCGCCGGCGCTCGGGGCGCCGCGCCGGAGGCGGCTGCCGGATCGGCAGCGGCTGCGGGCTGCGCGGCCGCCGGGTCCGTGCGGCGCGGCCGCAGGGTCCGTCGCCGCCGGAGCAGTCGCCGCGGGAGCCGCGAGCCGTCGCCGGAGCCGGAGTGGTGGCCGCCGAGGGCGCGGTGGCCGCGGAGCCGACCTCGGTGCCCAGGTCAGGCGCTCGGACGCCGCCGACTCCATCTTGCGCTCGTCGGTCGGGACCGCCACGGCGATGCCGATCATGGCGATACCAAAAGCGATTCCGGCGAAGAGGCCGATGGCCCAGGCGCGCTTGGAGGCCTCGACGGTGCGCTGCTCGAAGACCACGAACTGGCGCTCTTGCTCCGGCTGCCACGATGAGAAATCCTGGAACGGTTGCATGATCTTGGCTGGGCTCCCCAGGCTGTGGCGCGCTCGGGCGGAATAGTTCCGCGGCGCGCGCGCCTTTCACGATAGCACGGATGCGATCGGGACCTTCGACAACCCTGGCGGCGTCAGGTTCCCGATTGCTGTGGCCGATCGCGTGTCTCGCCGCGGTCGCGACCTGCGCGGGGTGCGGCCGCGGGCTGACCGAGCCGCTCGCCGAGGGGGCCGAGGCCGGGCAAGCGCCCGAAACGAAATCGCCGGCCAGTCGCCGGACAGCGGCGCCGCAGGTCGGCGCCTCCGCCGGCGAGCGCGCCCGCCGGCCCCGGCGGCCGAGGCGGCGCTGGGTGTGGTCAACCGCGGCATCTTCTCCGACCTCGACGCGAAGGTGCAGATCGAGGTGCGGCGCGACCTCGCGCCCGCCGCGGTCAGCGCGCTCATCGACCGCCGCCGCGACCTGCTCGTCCTCTACGATCGAGACTGGCCGGTCAAGGTCTATCCGCTGGGCGGCTCCAGCGAGCTCGCGGTCGGGCCCCACCGCCTCGGCCTGCGCTCCGGCGATCGCGCCGAGCTGGCGCCGCTGCTCGCCCCGGCCAAGCGTGCGCGAGCTGGCCGCCGGCGACGAGGCGCCGCCGGGGGACGACGACGGCGACGGCATCCCGGATCCGCTCGACCTGCTGCTCGGCGGCTACAAGAACAGCCTCAACGCCGCGGTCTACAGCGGCGGCTACATGCTGATCGACTTCCCGGGCGGCGACGTGCCGCGCGACATGGGCGTGTGCACCGACGTCATCGTGCGCGCGCGCGCAACGCCGGCCTGGATCTGCAGGCGGAGGTGCAGCGCGAGATCCGCCGGGCGCCGCGCGCCTTCCCCATGGTCAAGCGGCCCAACGGTCACATCGATCACCGGCGGGTCAAGACCGTGCTGCCCTACTTCGAGCGCCGCTGGGACCGGCGGCGCGTCGCGCTCGACGATCCGGAGGATCCGCTGCGCCCGGGCGACGTCATCTTCATGGACACGTTCCCCGGCAAGCCCGGCCCCGACCACGTCGGCATCCTGTCGGACCGCCGCGGGCCCAGCGGCATGCCGCTGGTCATCAACAGCTGGACCGACGGCTTCCGCGCCAGCGAGATGGACCTTCTGCCCAGCGTACCGGTCACCCACCGCTTCCGCTATCCGATCGCGCTGACGCCGCCGCGCGCGCCTACCAGACGTCGCAGCGCTTCGCCTCCGGGCGCACCATCGCCGCGTCGGCCTTGCACTGGAAGGCCTGGCGGAACTCCGGCATGTTCGAGAGCGGGCCGATGACGCGGTACTTGCCGATCGGGTGCGGATCCGACTGCACCATGACGCGCTGGGCCTCCTGCCGGATCGCGTCGCCGCGGAACTGACCCCAGGCGATGAAGAACTGCTGGTCGGGCGTGAAGCCGTCCAGGGTCGGGGCCGGATGCGACTCCTGCGCCTTCTGGAACGCGCGGTGGGCGATCTGGGCGCCGGCCAGGTCGCCGATGCTCTCGCCCAGCACCAGCTTGCCGTTGTGGTGGATGCCCGGCTCGATGAAGTAGCCCTCGAACTGATCGACGACGCACTGGCCGCGCGCGCTGAAGCGCTCCAGATCCTCGGGCGTCCACCAGTTCTGCAGGCGGCCCTGGGCGTCGAACTGGGCGCCGGAGTCGTCGAAGCCGTGGCTGATCTCGTGGCCGATGACGACGCCGATGGCGCCGTAGTTGATGGCGTCGACCGCCTCCATGCTGAAGGCGGGCGGCTGCAGGATGCCGGCCGGGAACACGATCTCGTTGAGCAGCGGGTTGTAGTAGGCGTTGGACGTGGGCGGCGTCATGCCCCAGCGCCCGCGATCGACCGGCTTGCCGATGGTCAACCAGTCGTCGTCAACGTTCCAGCGCAGGCCGGCCTCGACGTTGGCGCGGAAGCTGTCGCGGCTGACGCGCACGCTGCTGTAGTCCTTCCACTTGTCCGGGTAGCCGATCTTCGGGTTGAAGGTGGACAGCTTCTCGAGCGCGCGCTTCTTTGTCTCGGGGCTCATCCAGTCCAGCTGCTCGACGGTGTCGCGCATGGCGGCGATCAGGTTGGCGACCAGCTCCTGCATGCGCGCCTTGGCCGCGGGCGGGAAGTACTTCTCGGTGTACTTCTGGCCCAGCGCCTCGCCCAGCAGCTGATCGGTCAGCTCCACGCAGCGCTTCCAGCGCGGCTTGATCTCCGTCGCACCCTCGAGGAAGCGCCCGTAGAAGGCGAACTCCTGCTCGACGAACGGGCGCGACAGGGACGAGGCTGCCGCGCTCAGCAGGTGCCACTCGAGGTAGGTGCGCCACTGGGCGATCGGCGCGCGCGCCAGCTGGCGATCCATCTCGGTCATGAACTTCGGCTCGGCCACGTTCATGGCTGCGGTCGACACGCCGACCGCCTGGAAGTAGGCGGCCCAGTCGAAGCGCGGCGCGATCTTGCGCAGCTCGGCCGCGGTCATCTTGTGATCGGTGTTCTTCGGGTCGCGCAGCGCGACGTTGTCCAGGGACGCGCCGGCCAGCCTGGTCTCGAGCGCCATCACGGTGCGCGCCGCGGCGGCCGCGCCGGCGGCGTCGCGGCCGGCCAGGACGAAGATGGCGGCCACGTGCTCGAGGTACTTGTCGCGCGCCTCGGCGAAGCGCTTCTCCTTCTTGAAGTAGTAGTCGCGGTCGGGCAGGCCCAGGCCGGAGGCGAACAGGTGGGCGATGACGTCGTTCGGCTCGTGGAAGTCGGAGTCGGCCCGCATGCCGAACGGCACCCGCATCCCGAGCTGGTGCAGCCGCGCGATCATCTTCTGGAGCTGCGCGCGATCGCGGATGGCGGCGATCTCGGCGAGCAGCGGCTTCACCGGCTCGACGCCGAGCTTGTCGACGCGCTGCTCGTCCATGCACGAGCCGTAGAAGTCCCCGGTCAGCTGCTCGACGCTGGCCGGCGCCCAGTCCTTGCGCGCCGACACCTCCTCGAGGATGCCCTTGAGCTGCTCCTTGGCCAGCTCGCCCGACTCCCAGCGCCGGCTCCAGCGGCTCATCGACGGCGGGATCGGGTTCTTCGACCGCCACGCGCCGTTGGCGAACTCGAAAAAGTCGCTACAGGGATCGGACCGCCGGTCGATATCGTCGACGAAGACGCCGCGCCCGGGTTCGGGGGCCCTCGACGCGGCGGTCTCACCCGACCCGGGTGCGGGGGCAGGTGTCGAGGGGGTGCTCGACCCACCGCCGCAGGCCGTCAGTGCGACCAGGGCGAGGGAGGCCGGCGCTTTCGTCAGTCGATGCATCTGCATGTGATCGATCCTTGGTCGAAGATCTTCGGTTGTCATTCATCGGAGCGCGCACTGTCAATCCGTCACCTGTGACAGGCCGTTGCGTCACACGTGACAGCGACGGCCGCTACGTCAACGAGATGACAGCTGTCAGTCGACGGCCCTGACGCGCGCCACTGCCGCGCCGATCGCGCCGCGGCGAGAGTGTGGAGGATGAGGGCCATGTCGGGGATGGGGATGGTGAGGGCGCTCGCCGCGCTGTCGGCGATCGCGACATGGGGCGCTGGGTGCGCAGCGATCGATGTTAACGCCGACGGCGACGACGCGGAGGAGGTAGGCTCGATCGATCGCGCGATCGTCGGCGGCGACTCGAGCGAGCCGGGCGAGTACGCCGCCACCGGCGCGCTGGTGCGCGGCCTGAGCTACAGGTGCACGGCGACGCTGATCGCGCCGGACGTCGCGGTCACCGCCGCCCACTGCCTGGCCGATCAGGGCTTCGGCGACTTCAGCTTCACGCTCGATGCGGACCTGTCCGACGGTCCCGACGACCTCGTCCCGGTGCTCGTGTACCACCAGCACCCGGACTTCCAGGTCGACGGCGACGAGCTGGCCGAGATCGGCAAGCGCAACGACGTGGGCGTCATCATCCTGGCGGAGCCTTTCGACGGCGTCGCGGTCGAGCAGCTGGACACCGGCGAGCAGCTGGCCAGCGCGCCGGCCGCGCTGAGCTCCGGCATGGAGCTCGCCCTGTGCGGCTACGGCCGCGCGCAGTGGTCGGAGGCCGGAACGTCGGGCGTGAAGCGCGACGCGGTCGTGTTCGTGGGTGGCATCAACGAGTGGGAGCTCCAGACCACCGGCGAGGACCCGCAGCCGTGCCGCGGCGACTCGGGCGGCCCCGTGTTCGCGCGGTCGGGAGACGGCCGGCGCATCGCGGGACTCGTGTCGCGCGCCACCGGATCCACGAGCATGTGTAACACCGGCGCGATCTTCACGCGGGTCGCGCCCTACGCCGAGTGGATCGCCGAGGCTTCCCGCGATCGCGACACCGGCTGCGCGATCGGCGGCGGCGGCGGCGGCGCGGTCTGGCCGCTGGTCGCGCTGCTGTGCGCGCTGTTCGCGCGCGCATCGATCGCTCGACGCACAACTTTCGCGCGCCGCGGCAATCGCGCCCGGCGCCGTCCCATGCGCGGACAGCACCGTCGCGACGCGCGATGCGTGTGGTTCGGCTGGCGGCGCGGCGAAATGGCGCCAGACTCGATGCATGGGGGACGGGCGCGGTGGCGCCGTACGCGATCGGTGGCTGCGCAGCCGCGCAGCGGGTCCGGTTGATCCGGAGCCGTGCGTGGGGCCGTACTTCGATCCGGTGTACCTCCTGCTTCTGTTCCTCGCGCTGCTGTTCCTGCCGCACGTGACCCAGCTGGCCACGTGCCCGCCCAGCGCGCTGGCCGTGTTGCTGTTCATGCCGATCTACGCGCTCGGCTGCCGCGCGCAGGGCCCCTGGAAGCTGGTCGTGCTCGCGACGACGGCGCTGCTCGGCTTCGCGCTCATCCTCGTCATCAACCCGGGCGGCTACATCCTCATCATCTACGCGATGGTCGAGGCGGCCTTCTTCCTGCGACTGCGCGCCGCGCTCGCGGTGGTGGGCCTGCTCATCGGGCTGCTCGCCGCCGAGCTGCAGTGGGCGGGCGAGCCGCTGTCGTACGTCGTGGTCACCGCCGTCATCGGACCGATCGCTGTGATCGGCGTGTTCGTCGGCCGCGCCGCCGTCCGCCGCCACGCGGAGCTGCGTCTGACCCAGGAGGAGGTCACGCGGCTCGCGCGCATGAACGAGCGCGAGCGCATCGGCCGCGACCTGCACGACCTGCTCGGCCACACCCTGTCGCTCATCGCGCTCAAGACCGAGCTGGCCGGCAAGCTGCTGCAGCGCGATCCGCGCGCAGCCGGCAACGAGATCGGCGAGGTCGAGCAGGTCGCGCGCGACGCGCTCGGCCAGGTGCGCCGCGCCGTGACCGGCATCCGCGCCGCCGCGCTGCAGGTCGAGATCACCCGCGCGCGGCTCGCGCTGCGCAGCCGCGAGGTGGAGCTGGAGGCGCGGATCGATCGCCTCGACCTGGCGCCGGAGACCGAGACCGCGCTGGCCATGGGGCTGCGCGAGGCGGTGACCAACGTGCTGCGCCACTCGCGCGCCCGCCGGGTCGAGGTCGACCTGCGCCGCGCCGACGGCTGCGCCCTGATGGAGATCTCGGATGACGGCCGCGGCGGCCGCCTCTCGCCCGGCCACGGGCTGACCGGGATGCGCGAGCGACTCGTCGCGCTGGGCGGCGTGCTCGACATCGACTCCAGGCCGGGCGGTGGCACCCGGCTGCGACTGAGCGTGCCCTTGCCGGGGGAGCAGGCGCGGGCCGCGCCGTCATGATCCGCGTGCTCCTGGCCGAGGACCAGGCCATGGTGCGGGGCGCGCTGGCGGCGCTCCTGCGCATGGAGAGCGACATCGAGGTGACCGCCGTGGCCGGCGACGGCGAGCAGGCCTGGCAGCTGGTGCAGGCGCACGCGGTCGACATCCTCGTCGCCGACATCGAGATGCCGCACCTGACCGGGCTGGAGCTGGCCCGCAAGGTGCGCGAGGCCGGCATCCGCTGCCGCATCGTCATCCTGACCACCTTCGCGCGCCCCGGCTACCTGCGCCGCGCGCTCGACGTCGGCGCGTCCGGCTACCTGCTCAAGGACGCGCCGGCCGAGAAGCTGGCCGAGGCGCTGCGCCGCGTGCACGCCGGCGGCCGGGCCATCGATCCGGAGCTCGCCGCCGAGGCGTGGGGCGACGCCGATCCGCTGACCGACCGCGAGCGCCAGGTGCTGCGCATGGCCGGCGAGGGCATGCGCACGCCGGACATCGCGCGCGATCTCGACCTGTCGACAGGCACCGTGCGCAACTACCTGTCCGAGGCGATGGGCAAGCTGGGCGCGTCCAACCGCATCGAGGCGTACCGCCTGGCCCGCCAGAAGGGCTGGCTGTGACTTCCGCCCCGTGCTCGACGCGCGCCTGCCGGCTCGGCTAGTCTAAGCCGGTCGGGTGAAGCGCACGGCACGGCTCGGCCTCGCGGGGCTGCTCCTGGTTGCGGGTTCGTTCGCGGGCACCACGCCCGTTGCGCGCGCGGCCGGCCCGCGCCTGCTGCTCGATCGCGCGGAGCTGGAGCCGAGCTGGTTCGGCGGCCGCGCCCGCCTGCGGCTTCACGTGACCGCCATCCAGCTGGAGGGCGCGCTCATCCCGGTGGGCGGCGCCGAGCCGTTCGTCCTCCAGATAGGCGGCAGCCGCCGGCGCGAGCCGTACCTGGTCGGGCGCTACGGCGGTAGCGGCGGCGCCACCGCGGTCGTCATCGTGGTGCAGACCGGCTGGGAGATGCGCGACGATCTCGACGCCATGCGCGAAGCGGTGACCCAGCTCATCGACGGGCTGCCGGCCGACTCGCAGGTCGCGCTCGTCTCGTACGGCGAGTCGGTGGACGGCGGCAACCGCCTGGGCGCGGCGCGCGCCGGCAACCGGGCGGACGCGCTGCAGGCGGATCCGGCGCCGGCCAATCCGCAGCTGGTCAGCGCGGTGGAGCGCGCCGTCAGCACGCTGACCCGCGCGCGCGGCGGGGGCGGCGACGGCGTGCCGGTCCGCCGCATGGTGGTCGTGCTGTCCGACGGCAAGGACGCCGATCCGGATCCGGCGCGCTACCGCAGCGCGGGAGAGCTGGCCGAGCGCCACGGCGTGCGCGTGCACACCATCGCGTACAGCTCGGTCGACAACCGCGGCCCCCTGCTCGGCCTCGGCGAGCTGAGCAAGCGCTCGGGCGGCACGTTCCGCTGGGTGCGCAGCCGCGAGGGCTTCCGCACCCAGATGGACACGCTGCTGGCCGAGATCAACCAGCAGTACGTGCTGACCTTCTTCCTGCCCGCCGAGCAGGTCGCGGGCAAACGCATCGCCGTCCGAGTCGGCGAGCTCGAGTCGAACGAGATCCGCATCAAGGAGATGAGCTGCGGCGGGAAGGCGTGCGACGACGAGTCGTTCTGCGTGCGCCACGCCTGCGTCGAGCGCGGCGACGGCGGCGGCGGCGCGCTGCGCTGGGTCCTGTACATCGCCGGCGGGCTGCTCGGCGTGCTGCTGCTTCTCGGCGCGGCCGCCGCGCTGGCGTCGCGGAGCCGCGCACCGCGCGGCCGGGATGCCGCACGCGGTCGGCCCCGCCCCGGTCGCCGGCCCCGGCCCGCCCGCCGGTGCGCCGCAGCCCGCGGCCAGCGGCTCGCTCCTGGTCATGGCCGGCCCATACCAGGGCCAGCGCATGCCGCTGCGCCACGGCTTCCTGGTGGGCAGCGCGCGCGGCTGCGACTTCCTGATCCCGGGCGATCCGCAAGTCGCGCCGCACCACGCGATGTTCGTGGTGGACGAGCGCGGGACCATGGCCGTGGTCGACCGCGGTTCAGCCACGGGGACTTTCGTCAACGGCGTCCGTATCACGGAGGCGAGGCTGCAGCACGGCAACCTCGTCCGCATCGGGTCGTGCAGTCTGCGCTTTCTGAGCCAGTGAACCGGTAACGAGGAGTCGATGGGCAAGATCTGGATCGCGGGAGCCGGCTTCGACGTGGACGCGCGGGTGCATGCGCTGGGACGAAGGGCCGCGCTTCGACGGCCACCAGCCGCGCTGCATCAACCCGAGCCACGCCTGCGCCGGCGGGGTGCGGCCGTTCTCGCCCAAGTTCACCTCCAACCGCGCCATCCGCATCGCCACCCGCCCTGCCCTGCGCAGCCTGGGCCAGCGGCCGACCCTGAGCGCGGCGCAGGCGGTCATCCGCCAGTTCGTCGTCCACCACGACGGCTGCCCCAGCGCGGCCAGCTGCTTCAACGTGCTGCACAACGAGCGCGGCCTGTCGTGTCACTTCCTGCTCGACAACGACGGCACCATCTACCAGACGGTCAACCTGGCGTTCATGGCGTTCCACGCGGCCGGCTTCAACGCCAGCTCGATCGGCATCGAGCTGTGCAATCGCGGCGACGCCAAGCGCTACCCGGAGTTCTATCGCCAGCGCGGCGTGAAGCGCGACGTCACCACCTGCCGCATTCACGGCCACACCTACCTGGCCTTCGACTACACGCGCGAGCAGTACGACGCGCTCAAGGCGCTGGCGCGCGGGCTCGTGCGCGCGCTGCCCAACCTGCCCGCCGAGTACCCGCAGCAGTCGCCCGGCTATCAGTCGTGGGGCGTGCTGTCCGGCGTGCAGGGCTTCGCCGGGCTGCTCGGCCACTACCACACCACCACGCGCAAGTGGGATCCGGGGCCGTTCGACTTCAAGAAGTTCTGCCAGTCCATCCGCGGGCGCATGTCGTTCCCCATCCCGGTGCGCGGCGACAAGCCGGACGTGCCGGAGGACACCGACACGCTGCGCGAGATGTGCGAGCAGCTGTTCCGCAAGAACGAGGTCGAGGGCTCGGCCGGCTTCTTCCCGCTCGGCCCCAACGGCGAGACCCGCCTGTGGCACGGCGGCGTGCATCTGCCGGCGCCGGCCGGGACCACCGTGCACGCGCCGTTCGCCGGGCGGGTGATGGCGGCGCGCATGGGCCCGCAGACGTCGGTCGGCAGCACCAACTTCGTGCTCATGCGGCACGACATGAGCGTCGGGCCCAAGCCGATCCGCTTCTACTCGCTCTACTTCCACCTGGCCGACGCGCGCGGGCAGGACAAGAACGCGCCGCGCTGGATGGAGAGCCCCGACTGGAAGCGCGCGGGCGGGCCGGGCACGGTCGCGCTGCTCGACGAGCCGGTCGAGGCCGGCGACATCATCGGCCGGGTCGGCATCGCCGGGCCGACCGACCTGCGCGCGCCGCAAGTCCACTTCGAGGTGTTCGCCGCCGACGAGATCCTGGCCGCCATCCCGAACAACCCGTTCCAGGTGGTGGACGGGACCAGCGGCGGGCGCTTCGTCACCGACGACGCCGTGCTCGCCGCCATCGACGTCGAGCCGAAGGACGGCAAGATCAGCCGGCGCGAGCTGACCGAATTCTTCCGCAGCTCCGGCGACCGCAACCTGGCCCGCTACTACGCCACGCTGCACGTCTCCGAGTGGACGGCGAATCCGAGCTGGGTCGACGCGCTGGCCGCGGCGCCCGACTTCGCCGGCCTGAGCCGGCAGGAGCTGGAGCAGCGGGTGGCCGAGGAGATCGAGCCGACCCTGTGGTGGACCGACGACGTGGCGCGCCACGCCCGCCTGCCGCGCGACGGCGTCGTCTACCACTACAACCCGATCGCCTTCGTGCAGTTCGTCAACCAGAAGCTGCAGGAGGCGTCGCTCCTGGCCGACGTCGGCGTCGGCAAGTTCTCCGCCGCCGAGGCCAAGGAGCAGCCCGCTGGCGTGCTGGGCGACATCGACGACGAGGCAGGCGAGTCCTTCCTCGACGCGAGCGAGATCGAGGAGCAAGACTTCCGCCAGGACCTCACCCTCTCCGAGCTGGCCGACGGATTCCCCGAATGAAACCCGACCGCCCCACCCGCCGCGCCACCCTGCAAGCCGCCCTCGCCGCAGCAGCCGCCCTCCTCACCCGCCGCAAGGGCGCGGCCGCTTCGCCTCCCGAAGAAGCCGCGCAAGCCGATCCGGTGGATCGGCCACGGTTGATTTGAACCGGGCCGACGCTCAGCGCTTCACGGCGACCGGGGACCAGCCGAGGCCGTCGGGCTCGCGGCCGGCGCGGAGGCGGGTGAGGATCTTGCGCGAGGCGATGTCGATGGCCACGACCTCGTCGGCGTGGGCGCTGGCCACGTAGGCGCGGCCGGCCGGTGTGGGGGGCAGGACGATGCCGATCGGGACCGGGCTGCCGCCGAACTGATCGCCGAACAGGCGGCCGTCGCCCGACGCGGCGCGAGCCGGCATGGCCAGGCGGCCGAGCTCGACCCGCTTGACCGCGTCGTAGAAGCGGACGTCGCCGGTCTTGGCGCACGACACGATCGCCCGGCTGCCGTCGCGCGTGATCTGCACGCGGATCGGAAACGACGGCGCCGGCAGCTGCTTCACCACCTTGAGGGCGGCCGTGTCGACGACCGAGACCGTGTCCGCCTCGCGGTTGGTGACCCAGACCGCGCGGCCGTCGGGCGCGATCGCGACGCCTTCGGCGCCGGCTCCGGTCGGGATGGTGGCCACCACCTTGCCGGCCACCAGGTCGGCGACGGTCAGGCTGCCGGAGCCGATGTTGGCCACGTAGGCGCGGCGGCCGTCCGGCGCCACCGCCACCATGTGCGAAACTTGTTGCCCGGTGTCGATGCGCCGGCGCACCCGCCCGTTGGCCGCGTCGAGCACCAGCAGCGCCTTGCTGTCCTCGGAGGTGACCAGCAGATCGCGCCCGCCCGGCGCGTACTGGATGCCGTGCGGCCGCCGGTAGGGCCCGAGCTGCATGGTGCGCAGCACGCGGCCGCCGCGCACGTCGATCACCGTCAGGCTCGAGCCGGGCGCGCCCTGGCCGCCGTAGTTGGTCACCACGGCGTGCTCGCCGTCGGGGCTGATCGCCACCTCGTGCGGCCCGTCGCCGGTCTTGACCGTGGCCGCCACCTTGCCGCTGGCGAGATCAATCAGGCTGGCCGAGGCCTCGGCCTTGTTGAGCACGACGAGCGTGCCGGTGGCAGCGGGCGCGCGGTCGGCGAACGAGTCGCCGCCGGCGGCGACGGCTGCGATGAGCGCCGCGCTGGCGAGGAGTGGCTTCATGGCGGCGAACATAGCCGCCGCCCGCGCGTCAGACCACGATCTCGGTGAAGGGCGTGGTCGACAGCCCCTCGGCCGACCCGATCTCGGTGATGGTCGGCACCATCGCCTGCGCAAGCATGAGCAGGATGTCGCTCGTGTTCTGCGCGTCGGGCGAGCGGAAGTGGATGCCCGGATAGACGAGCTGGCCGCCGCCGCGCCCGGCCACCACGATCGGGTGATCGAAGGTCGTGTGGCTCCAGCCCTCGCCGCAGTCGCTGCACAGGAGCAGGATCGAGTTGTCGAGCAGGTTGCCCGCGCCCTCCTCGACGCCGCGCAGCAGCGCGCACAGGTTGGCGAACTGCTGCACGTTCCACACGATGGTCTCTTGCAGCTGGTCCCGGAAGAACTCCGGGTCGTGGCTCATGGCGTGCTGCTCGTCGCTCTGGCCGAGCTGGCCGTACACGGTGTGCCCGACGCCGCCGGTCAGCATGTAGCTGGCCACGCGGGTGACGTCGCAAGACCAGGCGTACACCAGCATCCGGTTCATCGCGTCGGCCACCGCCTGCATCGGCTCTAGCCCGCCGTCGTCGGTGTTGCTCTCGGTCTCCGCCGCCGGCGTCTCGCACACGGGCGGCATCTGGCGGATCAGCGTCTCCAGATCGTCGACCCCCTCGAGGTGGGCGGTCAGGCGGTGGCGGTCGGCGGCGCCGAGCTTGCCCTCCAGGGCGCGGGCGTCCTCGCGCACCGCGTCCAGCACGCGGATGCGGGCCGGGCCGCTCGGGTCGTCGGGCGGAACGAACGAGCCGAACAGATCGGTCCACACCCGGGCCGGGCTGTAGGTCGGCGGCAGCGGCTCGGTGGTCAACTTGTGCGAGATGTACTGCATGGTCGTGTCCTCGTCGGTGGACACGCGCTTGGACACGCCCAGCTGGATCGAGGCCGGGGTGTGGCCGCTCTTGAGCGCGGCCGCGATCACCTGATCAATCGACGGGCCGCCGAACTTGGACTGCAGCCCGCCCAGGTGCACGAACGGGTGGCCCGACAGCATGCCGGCCGCTCCCTCGTGATGGGTGATGCGGAACTCCAGCTTGTTCTCGAAGCCGGTCAGCACGCTGCAGTAGTCGGCCACCTCGGCGTCGAAGAGCGGCTGCAGCTGCGGCGTCGGCGCGAAGCCCGGCCCCTGGGTGGTCGGGATCCACTGGTCCCACAGCACGCCGTTGCCGAAGAAGAAGGTGGCGAAGCGGATCGGCAGCGGGTTGCCGCCCGACAGGGCGTCGCCGTTGCGGTTGAGCATCGCCTCGAGCGGCGGCAGCGCCACCTGATGCGAGCGCCCCGCCGATCATGCCGCGCAGCACCGCGCGTCGGTTCAGAACGAACGGCATGTCACTCCTCCTCCTGGACGCCGGCGTAGCGGAAACCCTGGCTGGCGACCAGCTCGACCAGGAGCTGGCGCACGCGGTAGCCGGAGTCGGCGAACGAGCCGCTCAGGTCCTCCAGGATCGGCTGCTCGTAGGCGCCGTCGACGTGCGCGGTGGCGTGGCGATAGAGGTTGCGCACCCAGCAGCGTGTTGAGCCCCTCGACGCCGACGAGCAGCTCGGCCAGCCCGGCCAGGCCGTCGAACGCGCCCACGCTCTCCATCTCGCCGGTCACGTCGAGCGGCCAGGCCGCGGTCGTCGGGCCGGTAGGCGCCGACCGCGTCGAAGTGCTCCAGGCCGAAGCCGATCGGATCCATCAGCTTGTGGCAGCTGGCGCACGCCTCGTCCTCCATGTGGCGGCTCAGCTTCTCGCGCATGGTCTCGGGCCGGCCCGGGTCCTCCGGGCAGGATCGGGTTGACGTCGGGCGGCGGCGGCGGCACCTCGCGGCACAGCAGGCGCTCGACGATGAAGCGGCCGCGCCGGGTCGGCGAGGTCAGACCCGGGTGGGCGTGCAGGGCCAGAAATCCGGCCTGGCCGAGGATGCCCATGCGGCCGCCGTCGGCCGGCAAGCTCGCGCCGCTCGAACGCGGCCGGATCCTCGGGCGGCTCGACGCCGTACAGCGCGGCCAGGTCGGCGTTGACGAACGCGTAGCGCGCGGTGAACAGCTCGCGGTAGTCGCGGTCCTCCTCCCACACGATGTGCGACAGCAGCTCGAGCGCCTCCTGGCGCATGGCCCCGGCCAGCTCGGTGTCGAAGTCGGGATAGAGCTCCGGGTCCTTGGACAGGCTGGCCAGCTCGCGCAGGCGGAAGCGCTCCTCGTAGTAGCCGGCCAGGGCGCCGCGGGCCGCGTCCTGCTCCAGCATCGACCCGGCGGCGGCGCGCACGCCCGTCGGCGTCGGTCAGCGCCCCGCTCTCGGCCAGGTCGAGCAGCTCGTCCGACGGCGTGGTGTCGAGCAGGAAGAAGGACAGCCGGGTCGCGACCTCGTGGCCGGTCAGGCGCAGCCGCGACGGGTCGTCCGGATCCGGCTCGCCGATCTCGATCTGGTAGAGGAAGCTCGGCGACTGCAGCATGGCCGAGATGACGTAGGACACGCCGATGTAGAAGCTGTCGAAGTCGGCCGCGCTGGCGGTGCCGAGCTCGGCGTAGCGGGCCAGCTCCGCCTCGTCGAGCGGCCGGCGCAGCGCGCGGCGGCCGAAGCGCTGCACGAACTCGGTCATGCAGGCGGCGTCGTCCGGGCCGGCCGGCTCGCAGTCCATGTAGGGCGACAGCAGGCCGAGGTCGAGCACCGCCTGGGCCGAGATGGCGCGAGCCGACTCCTCGTAGCGCCGGACGGCCACCGCCGGCGGCGCGACCTCGGCGGCGCCAATCGACTCGAAGCCGTGCGAGACGAGGTTCTCGGGCGGCTGCGCGACCCGGGCCGCCTCCTCGCCGAGCAGATCTGCGCACCGAGTTCACGTACTGGCGGTCGAGCAGGCGGCGGATGCGCAGCGGGGCCAGCTTGACCGAGGGGGCGCCGGCGTCGGGGCCGTCGCCGTCACCGTCTCCGTCGTCGCCGCCGCCGCCCGACGGACCGCAGGCGAGCAGCGAGGCAGCCAGAGCCGCCGCGAGGGAGAGGCCCCGGGCGGACCTGCTCGGACGGACTCGTTCGTCCGCATGGGCCGTGGAGCAGGGCGTGAGACAGCTCATCATGATCTCCGGGCCTGAAGATGAAGCCTTGTAGGCAGAGTGCGTGCCAGAGCAATTGGTGTCGACGCGCACACGCTCGGCCATGTTCTTTCAGCTTCTTGCAACGGCCGCAAGACCTCGAGCCGGACAGAAATCTGCTGCTGCCGATGGGCGGCTGTGTGGACAAGCCACCTCAGCACACCGCTCGCGCCGGCAAGAGCTGGCATCGTGATGGCGCGCGGGCGGGCGCCCTCCAGGGGCGTGGTCCATGGTATCGAGTGCTTCTGCTGATGCGGACGCGAGTTCGACTACGCCCTCGTGGGGGGCGGCCTGCAGAATGCCCTCATCGCGCTCGCGCTGGCTGCCCGCGAGCGGCCGCCGCGGATCGCGCTGATCGAGCGCGGCCAGCACCTTGGCGGAAATCACACCTGGTGCTTTCACGAGGATGACGTGCCGGCCGAGGCGCGCGCCATCGTCGCGCCGCTGGTGGCGGCCACCTGGCCGGGACACGAGGTCAGATTTCCGACCCTGCGCCGGCGTCTGGGCGGCGCGTACTCGGTGATCCCGTCGACCCGCCTCGACGAGGTGGTGCAGGCCCGCCTCGCCGCCCTGCCCGGCTCGGCGCTGTACCTCGGTCGCGATGCGCGATCGATCACGGCCCACCGGGTCGAGCTGGACGGCGGCGACGCCATCGACGCGCGCGTGGTGATCGACGCGCGCGGTCCGGACGCGGCCGCCATCCCGGCGCGGCGCCGGGCTTCCAGAAGTTCGTCGGCCTCGAGCTCGAGCTGGCGCGGCCGCACGGCCTGAGCGAGCCGGTGCTGATGGACGCGACCGTGCCGCAGCTCGACGGCTACCGCTTCGTCTACGTGCTGCCGCTGGCCCCGACCCGCGCGCTGGTCGAGGACACCTACTTCTCCGACTCGCCGGCGCTCGACCGCGACGCGCTGCGCGAGCGCGCGCTGGCCTACGCTCGCGAGCGCGGCATGGAGCCGGTCGCCACCGTGCGCGAGGAGACCGGCGTGCTGCCGATGCCGTGGCGGCCGCTGGACGCGCCGCGCCCGTCGCGGCAGCCCGCTGGTCGCCGGCTACCAGGGCGGCTGGTTTCATCCCGCCACCGGCTACTCGCTGCCGGTCGCGGTGCGGCTGGCCGCGCTGGTCGGCGCGCTGCCGGCCGAGGCGCTGTTCGGCCGCGAGCTCGACGAGCTGGCCGAGCGCGTGCGCCGCCAGGCCGGCTTCTTCTGCCAGCTCAACCGGCTCCTGTTCCGCTGGTTCGCGCCGGCCGAGCGCTGGCAGGTGCTGGCCCGCTTCTACCAGCTGCCGGAGCCGACCATCCGCCGCTTCTACGCCCTCGATCTCGGCGCGCTCGACCGCGCGCGCATCCTGGTCGGCCGGCCGCCGCGCGGGCTGTCTCTGCGCGCGCGGCTGGCCCACTCGTCGGGTGGAGGCGCGGCGTGAACGTGCTCGAGCTCATCGCGCGCTGCTTCCGCGAGCGCCCCACCGACGGCGCCGATGACGCCGTCGACGGCGAGCCGGTCCTGCCGCGCCGGCTGTGGGAGCGCGCGCTGCTCGGACCGGCGGGCGAGTTCCTGCGCCGCCCGGGCAAGGGGCTGCGCGGCCGCCTGGTCGAGACCGGCTGGGCGCTGGCCGGCGGCGGGCCCGAGGGACCGCCGGCCGAGCTGCCGGCGCTGGTCGAGCTCCTGCACGCCGGCTCGCTCATCATCGACGACATCCAGGACGGATCGCACGAGCGGCGCGGCGCGCCGACGCTGCACAGCACCCACGGCACCGCGGTCGCGCTCAACACCGGCAACTGGATGGTGCTCCTGCCGCTTGCACCTGCTCGGGCAGATCGATCTGCCGCCCAGGCGCGCGCGCGCGGCGCACGAGCGGGTCGCGGCCACGCTGGTCGGCTGCCACCAGGGCCAGGCGCTCGACCTCCTGCCGGTCGGCGAGCTGGCGCAGAGCGAGGTCGGCCCGGTGGTGGCGATGAGCACGCTGCTGCGCACCGCCAGCCTGACCGAGCTGGCCGCGGCGCTGGGCGGCCTCGCCGCCGGCGGTGAGCCGCCGCGTGCTGGACGCGCTGGGCGAGCTGGGCCGCGAGCTCGGCCGCGGGCTGCAGATGCTCGACGATCTCGGCGGCCTGGTCGCGAGCGAGCGCCGCGCCAAGGGCTTCGAGGACCTCCGCCAGGGCCGGCCGACCTGGGCCTGGGCCTGGGCGGCGGAGCGCGAGGCGCCGCCCGACTACGAGGAGCTGCGCGCAGGCGGCGCGGCGCGTGGCCGGCGGCGACGATCCGGAGCCGCTGCGCGCGCGCCTGGCCGGCTCGGTCGAGGGCATGGGGCGCGAGCGTGCGCGAGCCGCCCTGCGCCGCGCCGCGGCCCGGCTGTCCGATCGCTTCCCGCCGTCGCGCGCGCGCGACCAGGCCGCCGCCGACCTGGCCCGCGTGGAGCGCAGCTATGGCTGATCCCGAGCCGGGCGCGCGGGCGGCTGTCGTCGGCAGCGGCTTCGGCGGCCTCGCGGTGGCGATCCGCCTGCAGGCGGCCGGCTTTCGCACGACGCTCTTCGAGGCGCGCGACCTGCCCGGCGGCCGCGCCTACGTCTACCGCGAGCGCGGCTTCACCTTCGACGCCGGGCCGACGGTCATCACCGCGCCGGACTGCCTCGAGGAGCTGGCCGCCGCCGCCGGCCGCCGGCTGGCCGACTACACCGAGCTGATGCCGGTGCATCCGTTCTACCGCCTGGTCTGGCCCGACGGCGACACGCTTCGACTACGCCGGCGACGAGGACGCGATGGTCGCCGAGATCGCGCGCCGCGCACGCGCCCGACGGCGAGGGCTACCGGCGCTTCGTCGACTACAGCCGCCGCGTGTTCGAGACCGGCTACACCGAGCTGGCCGCGACGCCGTTCCTGCGCTTCGCCGACATGGTGCGGGTGGCGCCGCGATCTGGTGCGGCTGCGCGCCGACCGGCCGGTGTACGCCACGGTCAGCCGCTTCGTGCGCGACGAGCGCACCCGCCAGGCGCTGTCGTTCCACTCGCTGCTGGTCGGCGGCAATCCGCTCGAGACCAGCTCGATCTACACGCTCATCCACTACCTCGAGCGCCACTGGGGCGTGTTCTTTCCGCGCGGCGGCACCGGCGCGCTGGTGGCCGGGCTGGTGCGCCTGTTCGAGGAGCTGGGCGGCGAGCTGCGCCTGTCCTGTCCGGTCGAGCGCATCGACCTCGACCGCGCGCGGCGGCCGGCCGCTCCACCGCGTGACCTCCGCGGCGCGCGCCAGCGAGCCGTTCGACCTGGTGGTGTCGAACGCCGACCTGCACCACACCTACGCGTCGCTGTACGGCCACGAGCCGGCGCGCGCGGCCGATGCGCGCGCAAGCTCGAGCGCATGGACTGGTCGATGTCGCTGTTCGTGCTCTACTTCGGCACCGATCGCTCCTACAGCGACGACGTGGCGCACCACACCGTCGTGTTCGGGCCGCGCTACGAGGGGCTGCTGCGCGAGATCTTCGCCGGCTCGCGCCTGCCCGACGACTTCAGCCTGTACCTGCACGCGCCGACCGTCACCGATCCGTCGATGGCGCCGCCCGGCTGCGGCAGCTTCTACGTGCTGTCGCCGGTGCCGCACCTGGGCCACGCGCCGCTCGACTGGGACAAGGTGGCCGGCCCGTACGGCGACCGCATCCTGGCCGCGCTCGAGCGCCTCCTGCCCGACCTGCGCCGCCACGTGGTGGTGCGGCGGCACTTCACGCCGGTCGACTTCCGCGGCGAGCTGCGCTCGTACCTCGGCTCGGCGTTCTCCTGCGCGCCGCGCCTGGGCCAGAGCGCGTACTTCCGGCCGCACAACCGCGATCCGCGCATCCCCGGCCTGTACCTGGTCGGCGCCGGCACGCACCCGGGCGCCGGCGTGCCCGGCGTGATCAACTCGGCCAAGGCGACGGCGCGGCTGATCGTGCGAGGACTTCGCGCGAACCGGCGCGGCCGAGGCGCGGGCGTGAGCGGCGCGGCGCGGGCGGCGCGCCGGGTGCTGGCGGCCAAGTCGAAGAGCTTCGCGCTGGCGGCGCGGCTCCTGCCCGCCACGGCAGCGCGACCGGGCCGCCGTGGTGTACGCGTTCTGCCGGCGCGCGGACGACGCCGTCGACCTGGCCGCGCCGGCCGGGCGCGCCGAGCGCGGCGGCGCGGCTGCGCGGCGAGCTGGCGGCGCTGTACCGCGGGCGGACGCACCGGCGAGACGGTGCTCGACGCGTTCGCCGAGGTCGCGGCCGAGTGCCGCATCCCGCAGCACTACCCGTCCGAGCTCATCGCCGGGATGGAGATGGACGCGCGCGGCGAGCGCTACGGCGATCTCGATCAGCTGCTGCACTACTGCTACCGGGTGGCCGGCACCGTCGGCCTGATGATGTGCCACGTGCTCGGGCTGCGCGACGACCGCGCGCTGGTGCCGGCGGTGCACCTCGGGCTGGCCATGCAGCTGACCAACATCTGCCGCGACGTGCACGAGGACTGGCTGCTCGGCCGCCTCTACCTGCCGGCCGACATGCTGGACGCGGCCGGGGCCGGAGACCTGGCCGACGAGCTGGGCGGCGAGCGGCCGTTCCCGGCCCGCGCGCGCGGCGCGGTGGCCATCGTGGTCGAGAAGATGCTGGCCCGGGCCGATCGCTACTACCGCTCGGCCGATCTGGGCATGGCCGCCCTGCCCTGGCGCGCCAGCCTGGCGGTGCGCACCGCGCGGCTGGTCTACGCCGCCATCGGCGATCGACTGGCCGAGCGCGGCTTCGACGCGCTGGCCGGGCGGGCCGTGGTCCCGGGCATGGCCAAGCTGGCGCTGGCCGGTCGGGCCGGCGCGGCCGCGCTCGATCGAGATCCCGCGCCGCGCCGCGCACCCCGCCTTCGCGCGCATCCCGCGCCGGCAGCTGGAGTTCGGCGACGAGGTGCTATGCCTCCCGTGATGCGCTCGTCGACTCGAACCACGCTGAGTCTCGGTCTCCTGATCGCGCTCGCATGCCGCCGGCGAGGCGATGGCCGCAGACGCGCCCGTGCGCGATCACGATCGACATGTCCGGCTTCCACAGCGACAAGGGCCACGCCCTGGTCGCCCTGTTCCGCTCGCCGAAGGGATTTCCCGACCAGCCGCACCACGCGGTCAGGCGCGTCTCGGTGGAGATCCGCGGCGGCAAGGCGCGCGCCGTGCTGCGCGAGCTGCCGCCCGGCACCTACGCGGTCGGCGTGCTGCACGACGAGGACGGCAATCGCGAGATGAAGACCGGCTTCCTCGGCCGGCCCAAGGAGGGCTACGGCGCGTCGCGCGACGCGCGCGGCAAGATGGGGCCGCCGAAGTTCGAGGACGCGCGCCTGGCCCTGCGCCCCGGCCAGAGCCTCGTGGCCCGGATCCGCATGGTCTATCACTAGCGCTGTAGCGACGAAGGAGTCACGAGTGCGCGAGACATCGAGCGAGCCTGGGCCCGAGCGCAAGCAGCGCGTGCCGGACGACTTCGACAAGGTGGCGCGTCGCTACGATCTCCTCTGCGCGCTCAACCCGGGCTACGCAAAGCACCTGGCCTGGAGCGCGCGCCGGATGGCGCTGCCGCCGCGGGCCCGGGCGCTCGATCTCTGCTGCGGCACCGGGCTGTCCACGCGGGCGCTGGTGCGGTCGTACGCCGACGCCGAGATCGTCGCCATCGACGCGTCGCGCGAGATGATCGCGCTGGCCCGGCGCAAGCCGGAGCTGGCCGCGGTCCGCTTCCTCGTCGGCGACGCGATGGATCCGGCGGCGGCCGGCGCCGACGCCGCCTTCGACGGCGTGCTCATGGCCTACGGCATCCGCAACGTGCCGGACCCGGACCTGTGCCTGGCTCGCGTGCGCGCGCTGCTGCGCGCCGGGCGGCGTCGTCTGCTTCCACGAGTACTCGGTGGCCGACTCGCGCGCGGCCCGCGCCGTGTGGAACGCGGTCGCGGCGAGCGTCATCGTCCCGCTGGGCGCGGCCGCCACCGGCTCCGGCGAGCTGTTCCGCTACCTGCGCCGCAGCGTGCTCGCCTTCGACGGCGTGCGCGCGTTCGAGGCCCGCCTGCGCCGGGCCGGCTTCGACGACGTCACCACCCAGGGCATGGACGGCTGGCAGCGCGGCATCGTGCACTCGTTTCTGGCCCGGAGGCGGGCGTGAGCGCGCCGCCGCCGAGGAGCGCGGTGGTCGTGGGCGGCGGCATCGCCGGGCTGGCGGCCGCGACGGTGCTGGCCGAGCGCGGCGCGCGCGTGACCCTGCTCGAGAAGGAGTCGTTCCTCGGCGGGCGCGCCGGCTCCTGGCCGGACCAGCTGGCCGGCGGCGAGCGCTTCGAGATGGAGCGCGGCTTTCACGGCTTCTTCCGCCAGTACTACAACCTGCGCCGCCTGCTGCGCCGGGTCGACCCGCAGCTGGCCGACCTGGCGCCCGCCGGCGACTATCCGATCCTGGGCCCCGACGGCCAGGTGGAGTCGTTCGCCGGGCTGCCGCGCCGCGCGCCGTGGAACCTGGCCGCGCTGGCCCTGCGCACGCCCACCATCCGCGCCCGCGACCTGCTCGGCATCCGCGCCGCGGCCGGCGCTGGCCATGCTGGCGTTCGACCCGGAGCAGACCTACGCGCGCTGGGACTGGACCTCGGCGCGCGACTACCTCGACTCGCTCGGCTTCCCGGAGCGCGCGCGCCGCATGCTGTTCGATGTCTTCGCCCACTCCTTCTTCAGCGCGGAGGAGGAGCTGTCGGCGGCCGAGCTGCTCATGATGTTCCACTGGTACTTCGTGGCCAACCGCGAGGGGCTGATCTTCGACATCTGCGCGGCGCCCGATGTCGGCCGCGTTCTGGCGGCCGCTGGGCGACTACCTGACCGGGCGCGGCGTCGACGTGCGCCTCGGCGCCGGCGCGGCCTCGGTCGCGCGCAGCGGCGCCGGCTGGCGGGTCGAGCTCGACGCCGGCGCGGAGGCCGTCGCCGCCGACGCGCTGGTCCTGGCCGTGACCGTGCCCGCCCTGCAGCGCCTGGTCGCCGACTCGCCGGACCTGTCGCGCGACGGCGAGTGGAGCGCGCGCGTGCGGGCCCTGCCGCTGACCCGGCCGTTCGCGGTGTGGCGGCTGTGGCTCGATCGCGCCGCCGACCCGGGGCGCGCGCCGTTCGCCGGCACCGACCGGCTTCGGCCGCCTCGACAACATCTCGGTCTACGATCACTTCCAGGACGAGTCTGCCGCGTGGGCGCGCGCCCGCGGCGGCTCGGTCATCGAGCTGCACGCCTACGCCGTCGAGCCGGACGCCGATCTGGAAGTGCTGCGCGCCGAGCTCCTGGCCGGGCTGCACGCGCTCTATCCCGAGACCCGCGCCGCGACGATCGTGCGACCAGCGCTTCCTGTGGCGTCGCGACTGCTCCGGCTTTCCGCCCGGCACCCACGCCCAGCGGGTCGGCGTTGCCACGCCATACGCCGGCGCGGCCGTGGCCGGAGACTTCACCCGCCTGCCGGTGCCGAGCGCTCTCATGGAGCGCGCCGCCACCTCCGGCATGATGGCCGCAAATCTGCTCCTGTCCGGCACGCTGGGCGCGCCGGAGCCGATCGAGTCGCTGCCCGGCGCGCGGCCTGTTCTCGCGCCGTCGGGGCGGCCGCTCGGAGGTGCGGGCGTGAGCCCGCTGTGGACGCTCGGCCGCCGCCCGGCCGGCCGCCGTGCCCGACGGGGACGACAGGCCGGACTGGGCCCAGTGCCGGCCGGGGTGGATCGAGCGCGCCCTGGCCCGCGCCCTCGAGCGCCCGGCCGGCGGCTGGCACGTGCTCGACGGCGCGCGCGCCGTCGGCGCCGCCCCGCGCCTGTACCAGGTGGCCGGCCGCGAGCTGGTGGCGTGGCGCACGCCGGACGGGCAGCTGCGCGTCGGGCCGGATCTGTGCCCGCACCTGGGCGCGTCGCTGTCGCGCGGCCGGGTTGACCCGTCGGGCTGCGTCGTCTGCCCGTGGCACGGCCTCGCGCTCGGCGACCGGCCGCACGGCCGCTGGCACCCGCTGCCCGCGGTGGACGACGGCGTGCTGGCCTGGGTGCGCCTGTCGACCGAGGAGGGCGGCGACGAGGCGCCGACCGACGCGCCGATCACGACGGTGCGGCCCCAGGGCGCCGTCGACGGCTGCATCCGGGTCGAGGCCACCTGCGCGCCCGAGGACGTGCTGGCCAACCGCCTCGACCCCTGGCACGGGGTGCACTTCCATCCGTACTCGTTCGGCCGCCTGCGCGTCGTGCAGCAGGACGACGACGCCATCACCGTGCGCGTCGTCTACCGCGTGCTCGGGCGCATCGGGGTCGAGGTGGACGCGCGCTTCGACTGCCCCGACCGCCGCACCATCGCCATGACGATCGTCGACGGCGAGGGGACCGGCTCGGTGGTCGAGACCCACGCGACGCCGCTGGGCCCCGGGCGCACCGCCATCATCGAGGCCACCCTGGCCACCTCGAGCCGCCCCGGCTTCTGGTTCGCGCGCCGCTCATCGCGCCTCCTGCGCCCGTTCATCGAGCGCGCCGCCCACCGCCTGTGGCGCGACGACGCCGCCTACGCCGAGCGGCGCTACGCCGTGCGCCGCGGCGACGACGACGGCGACGCGCCTCGCTGAACCGTCACTCGCGCGGGCGCAGCTCGGCGGTGCTGCGCGTGCTCTCGTCGTCCGTCGGCGCTCCCTCCATCCAGGCCCTGGCGACGTGCGGCTCGAGATCGGCCACGGCGGCCACGCCGATGTGATGGCGCTGGACCAGCTTCCAGCCGAACCAGCCGCCGGCGACGGTGAGCAGCACGCCGGCGCCGGTCAGGATCAGCGCCACCGACAGGACCGGGGGCTTTGCCGCGGCGTTCAGCCGCAGCGACATGGCCAGGTTGATGCCGAACAGCACCAGCGCGTTGACGTTGGCGAGGGCGTGGATCGAGCCGGTCCGCCGCGCCGTGGTCCCGACCGGGACCACCGAGACGAGATCGATGATGCCCGGGATGGCGGCCAGCACCGCCGTCGCGACGCCGACGAGGTTGGCGACCATCGACGCGCGATACCAGAACGGGTCGCGCGTGACCGCGAAGCCTATCAGCGCCGCGAACGTGAACACGTACGACGCGACCGGAAAGGCCACCAGCATCGGGTGCACCGGATGGCCCAGCAGCCTCGCCTTGCTGTCCATGACCGCCTCCTCCCTTCCCCACCCGCCCTGCGTCGGGTTGTCTCGCTACCTACCCGCTGACGATCTTGTACGCGCCGGTGTTGGCGAGCAAGTGGGCCGCGCTGCGCATCATCTCCGGCGGCGCCGCGACCCCGACCAGGACGTAGCCGCCGGCGCCGACGCGGTCGCCGTCGCGCAGGATCGCCTCGTGCTCGGTGCGGCGCAGGCCGAACAGGCCGCCGAGCAGCCCGATGACCGCGGCCCCGGCGCCGGCGCCCATCAGCGCCGACACAACCGGGCCTATCGCGGCGAAGTCGAGCCCGAGCCGCTCCGCGAGCCGCTCCACCTCCGGCACCGCCACCGGCGACAGCGCCAGCAGCGCGCCGCACATCGCGCCGATCAGCATCCCGAGCAGCGCGCCGCCGCCGACCCCGGCGAGGAATGTCCGGCGCGGCTCGATGGAGAACACGTAGCTGCCGCCGCTGTCCTCCGGCGCCAGCATGCTGACCTCCCCGCGCGTGAGACCCGCGGCCACCAGCCGCTCGGTGGCGTCCTCTGCCTCCTCGCGACTCAGAAACGATGCGGTGATGACTCGTGCCATGGCGACTCCTTCCAGGGCCTTGCGTGCACGCGCAATGCCAGTCACCTCGCCGGCGGAGTGGGCCTCGGCCCGGGCGGGAGGAGCGGCGAGGCGACACGGTGGGACATTCACTCGCGAGCGGGCTCGCCCCGCCGTGCCGCCGTGACACACCGGCGCGCGTCGGGTGCGGCCCGCCGAAATGCTAGCGTCGGACCCCCGTCGATGAAGCGACACCTGCTCCCCCCGACCCTCGCCCTCGTGATCCTCGCCGCCGCCGGTCCGCGCGCGCTCGCGCAGCCGCCGCCCAGCACCGCCGCGCCGGCGCTCGACGCGGCCAGCCGCGCCGCGCTCGCGCGCCTGCCGTTCGACACCGCGCTGTTCGCGTCGATCCACGTGGCCGAAGCGCGCCGCTCGCCGATGGGCCGGCGGGTGCTGGCCGGCCTCGAGCGCGACCGCGCCTTCCAGCGCGTGGCGGCCGAGCTGCGCAGGCGGGTCGGCTTCGACTACCGCCGCGACATCGAGCGCGTGTGGCTGGCCATGCCGCCCGGCGCCTTCGACGGCGGCGATCAGGTCGCCTTCATCGCCAAGCTGACCATCGACCAGGCCCGCTTCCTGGAGTGGCTGCGCCGCGTGCGCGGCGACGAGCTGGCCGCGCGCCGGGTCGGATCGTCGACCTACTACGTGGCCGGCGACATCGCGTGGGCCTTCCTGGACCGCGAGACGATGCTCGTCGCCCACGCCGGCTACGTCGAGGAGGTGCTGCGCGCGTCCACCGGCAGCATGCACACGGCGGCCGCCAACCGGCCGCTCCTGCTGGCCGTCGCCCAGGCCGGGCGCCCGGGCGCCCACGCGTGGCTGGCGCTGCTCCTGCCCGAGCAGGTGCGCACGCGGCTGCGCCAGGGCGCGCTGACCGCCGCGCTGGCCGACGTGCGCTGGACCGCCGGCCGGCCTCACGCTCGGCGACGTCACGCGCTGGCGCGGCCAGGTCAAGACGTCGCGGCGCGAGAGCGCGCAGGCCCTGGTCGCGGTGCTGCGCCAGATGCTCGACACGGCGGCCGGCAGCCACGAGCTGGTCGAGGCCGGGCTGTCGGCCGCGCTGCGCCAGACCGCTGTCGCGGCCCGCGGCGACACGGTCGAGCTCCAGGGCTCGCTGCCCGGCGCGCGCGCCGGCGCGGTGGTCGACGCGGTGCTGGCGCCATGAAGCCCGCACCCGACGCCAGCTTCGCCGGCTGCACGCACCTCGAGTGCACCGCCACCGGCGAGCGTCACGAGAGCGAGGTGCTGTGGACGGTGTCGCCGGCCGGCGCGCCGCTCTACGCGCGCTACGACCTGGCCGCGCTGCGCGGGCGCTTCACCCGCGACGCGGTGGCGGCGCGACCGCCCGATCTGTGGCGCTACGCCGAGGTGCTGCCGGTGCGCTCGCCCGGCGCGGCCCTGCGCCTGGGCGAGGGCATGACGCCGCTGGTGCCGGCGCCGCGCCTGGCCGCCGCGCTCGGCCTCGACATCGACCTCCAGGTGAAGGACGAGGGCCAGAACCCGACCGCCAGCTTCAAGGCGCGCGGCCTGTGCGTCGCGGTGTCGCGCGCCGCCGAGCTGGGCGCCGAGGCGGTCGCCGTGCCCTCGGCCGGCAACGCGGCCAGCGCCGCCGCCGCCTACGCCGCGACCGCCGGCATCGCGTGCCACGTGGTGATGCCGCGCGACACGCCGGCGCCGATCGTGGCCGAGTGCCGCGCGCTGGGCGCCGCGGTCGAGCTCATCGACGGCCTCATCACCGACTGCGCCCGCCGGGTCCAGGAGGGCGTGGCCGCGCACGGCTGGTTCGACATGTCAACCCTGCGCGAGCCGTACCGGGTCGAGGGCAAGAAGACCATGGGCTACGAGCTGGCCGAGCAGCTCGACGCGCTGCCCGACGTCATCGTCTATCCGACCGGCGGCGGCACCGGCCTGGTCGGCATGTGGAAGGCGTTCGACGAGATGGAGGAGCTGGGCTGGATCGACGGCCGCCGCCCGCGCATGATCTCGGTCCAGGCCGACGGCTGCGCCCCGATCGTGGACGCGTGGCGGCGCGGCCTGGAGCGCGCGGAGCCGTGGCCGGACGCGCACACGATCGCGTCGGGCCTGCGCGTGCCGCGCGCCATCGGCGACTTCCTCATCCTGCGCGCGGTGCGAGCGTCGGGCGGCGCGGCGGTCGCCGTCGGCGACGCTGCCATGCTCGAGGCCACCGCGCTGGTCGGTCGCAACACGGGGCTGTTCGTGGCCCCGGAGGCGGCGGCCACCGCCGCGGCGCTGCCGGAGCTGGCCCGCACCGGCGCCGTGCGTCCCGGCGACCGCGTGGTCCTGTTCGCCACCGGCAGCGGGCTCAAGTACGTCGTCTGAGCGGCCGCACGGCCGCGCCGATCTGGATCGGCTACTGCCGGGCTACCGGCGCGCGGCCTTGCCCTTGCCGCCCTTGCCGCCCTTGCCCGACTCGCCCGTCACCGCGCCGGTGACCTGCTTGAACGTCCGCCGGACCGTGGCGAGCGCGCGCACGGCCTTTCCGCTCACCCCGCCTGCCCCCGAGGCCAGCGAGTCGGGGCGCTTGAGCTTGGGGCCGAGCACGACGGCGCCCGCCACCCCCGCTCCCACCACCACATAGGCGTAGACCGCGACCCCGGGGATGACGGCGGCGAGCAGGAACAGCCCCGCGGTGGCGCCCGCGGCCATCAGGCCCGGACGCAGGCCGAAATAGTAGGCGACGAGGGCCCCGACCAGGAGCGCGGCGATGAACATGCGAGTAGCATAGCCGGCGCGCCGCTCCCACGCCAAACCAGGGTACTTCCACGGATGTCACCTCGACCCACCACGGCGTTCGGTCCCGACGCGAGAAGCAGCGCCGGCGGGTGTTTTTTTCCCAACCCGCCCCCCGTCCCGTCGTCTAATGGAGGATATGAGCTCGGGGGCCCGCGCAGGCAGCTCTGCCGCGGAGAACGCAGTGCAGGCGGCGGAGCTGGTGGCGCGAGCCAAGGCCGGCAGCGGCGAAGCTTTCGGCGAGCTGGTGCGGCGCTACAGGCCGCGCATCCTGGCGCTGGCGCTGCATCTCTGCGGCACCGAGAGCGAGGCCGAGGACATCGCCCAGGAGGTGTTCTTCAAGGCCTACCGCAAGCTGGCCAGCTTCGAGGGGCGCAGCGAGTTCTTCACCTGGGTCTATCGCATGGCGGTCAACCGATCGCTCAACGCGCGGCGCGACCGCAGCCGCCGCCGCGAGACGACGATGGACGACCCGCGCGTCAACATCGCGGTGGCGGTCAACGCCGCCGGCGATCCGGCGCGCGCCGCCGAGCTGCGCCAGGTCTACTCGCTGCTCATCGCCGCGCTCGATCGCCTGCCGCCCGAGATGCGCACCTCGGTGGTGCTGGTCGTGCTGCAGGGCCTCAGCCAGGCCGAGGCCGCGGTGGTGCAGGCCTGCTCGCCCGGCACCGTGGCCTGGCGCATCCACGAGGCGCGCCAGCGCCTGCGCACCGCCGTCGAGCGCCAGCCGGCCCTGCGCCCGGTCGCCCCGTCCGGCGAGCTGAGCGGGCTGCTCGGCGAGTGGCTGACCGCGCTGCCCTCGGCCGGCTGAGCCGCCCTACGCGCCCTGCTCGCCCGCGTCGCCGACCAGCCGGCTGAGCACGAACAGCTCGCCGTCCGGGTTGGTGGTCAGGAACTGGCGCGTGCCGCGGTGGTAGCGCAGCGGGTGAAAGCCGGCGTCGTGCAGGAGCCGCTCGCCGGTCTCGACGTCCCACACCGACACGCCCTCGCCGTCGCCGAGCGCGAACAGGTGGTGGTCGAACACGAGGGCGCCGCGCGGCCCCGGGAACCAGCGCACCGGCTCACCGCTCTGGACGTCGAACAGGATGACCGCCGGCATCAGGCTCACGCGATCCGGGCCGTAGCCCCACAGGGCGAGCGTGCGGCCGTCGATCCAGCACAGCGGCCCGTCCCAGTAGTCCCAGCGCTGGCACAGGTAGCGGCGCGACGGGCCGTCCTCCGCCTCCCATGGATTTTCGTCCAGCCAGGTGCCGAGCCGGAACGCGGCCGGCATGCCGGCGCCCTCCGAGCTGAAGCCGTTGTCAACCAGCCACTCGCCGTCGGGCGACACCGACAGGCCGGAGCAGACGTACGCGATGCCGTGGCCGGCCGGTCCGGTGGGCGGCCGCCGGGTCAGGCACTCGCTGCTGCGCGGATCGAAGATGTCGAGCCGGTTCCAGTCGGTGCCCTGGATCAGCAGCAGCCGGTCGCCGCGCCGGGCGAAGGAGATCGGGAAGCGCGCCCCGTCCACCGTGTCGGCGCCGCGCTCCAGCAGCATGGTGAGCTCGCCGCTGGCCGCGTCGACGACGACGCCGTTCTGCCCGCGGGTCTCGACCACCGCCGCCATCTCGCCGTCGGGCGAGATGGTCAACGCGACGTCCTGGCCCATCTCGATCGCGCCGGTGAGGTCGGCCAGGTGCGTCCACGACAGGGCGTCGAGGTCGAGCCGCATCAGGGCGCCGGCGCTGGTCACCGCCAGCCAGCGCGACGTGGCGCCGGGCAGCGCCTGCAGGTCGAGCAGCGACGCGCCCAGCGCGATCGGCATGTGGATCATCTGGTGGCTGAAGCTGAGCTGGGTCGCGCGCTCGGCAACCGGCGGCCGGGACAGCACCGCGCGCTCGCCGCGCATCCAGGTGGCGCGCTCGACCGCCGCGTCGAAGCAGTCGCCGCACACGGTCATCAGATCGTCCGGCCACGGCTCCTCGAGCTCGGCGCAGGCGGCGCAGATGAGGTCGTGGTCGAGTCCGTCCCCGGTGAAGTGATGGGCATAGGTGTCCGCCTGCCCGCCGAACAGGTGCCGGCAGACGCGCTGGCCAATGTGCGCATCGGCATGCGAACAGGCAGCGGTGCTCATCGGTGGTTAGTTCACCACAACGGCGGCGCAGGCGCACCGCCTGTCGCGACCGGCTGGCCCCTGGCCGGTCACTCCACGCAGCGGGCCCCGGTGTGTACAGTACCTGTGTGCTGCGCACCGCTGTCCTGTGGCTCTCGATCCCTTCCCTGGCCGGTTGCACGCTCACGGTCATCGAAAACACCCGCCCCGCGCCGGTCTCGTGCAGCGAAGCGGACCTGGTGGTGGTCACCTACAACGTCCGCTTCGACACCCGCAGCGACCGAGAGAGCCGCTGGTCGCGGCGCCGCATCCAGGTCGGCGAGCTCCTGCGCTCGTTCCGCGCCGACCTGATCGGACTTCAAGAAGCCAAGGCCAACCAGCTCGATGACCTCGAGCCGATGCTGCCCGGCTACGCCCACGAGGGCGTGGGGCGCGACGACGGCGCGCGCGGCGGCGAGTTCTCCCCGCTGTTCTACTCCACCGAGCGCTTCGTCCGCGAGGACGGCGGCACCTTCTGGCTGTCGCCCACGCCGGATCGCCCGCGCGGCCGCTGGGAGTTCAAGCCGTGGGGGACCTCGCACAACCGGATCGCGACCTGGGCGCTGCTGCGCGAGAAGTCGACCGACGAGTCCTACCTGGTGGTCAACACCCACTTCGACCACGTGAGCGAGCTCGCCCGCCGCCACAGCGCGCGCATGGTGGTCAGGTTCCTCCGCCAGCGCAGCGCCGACCACTTCATCGTGATGGGCGACCTGAACTCGCGGCCCGAGAGCGAGCCGGTGCGCATCATCGCGACCCGGCTGCGCAACACGCTGACGACGGCGCCGCGGGTCACGCGGCCGCCGGCGGGGACCAGCATCACCGCGTGGACGCGGCTAAAAGATCCGGGCCACCACATCGACCACGTCTTCGTGTCCGACGAGCTCCACCCGCTGCGCTACGAGGTCGTCGACCGCAAGCTGGTCTACTCGGGCGCGCCGCGCTACCCGTCCGATCACCTGCCGGTGCGAGTCAGCATGTGCACCGAGCACCGGCCGCACAGGCACAGGCACAGGCACAGTCGGCCGGTGCGCCGACGCTCTACTTCGCTCTGACCTTGCGGGTGCGCGTGTCGTAGTAGGTGCGGCACGATACGATCAGGTCGTCCTCGAACTCGAGGATGTCGACGCCCTCGAGCACGTGCTGCAGCCCGGTGCGGTGGGTGGCGCTGGTCCGCCACTCGACGACGACGCGCGGCTCGTCCACCGTCACGCTGACCGCCTCGAACACGGCCCCGGGCCACTCGCTCCAGGTGCGGGTGGCGCTGGCCCGGACGCCCTCTGCGCCGCCGGTCGGCACCGTCAGCTGCGGCTCCTGGAAGCTGCCGTGCGCGGCGAAGAAGGCGGCCAGGCGGGACGGGTCGCGGCTGTTCCACGCCTCGTTCCAGGCCAGGCCGAGGCGTCGGAGCTCGTCTGCGCGGGCCATGGCGGCTGCGTGCTGCTCAGGACCAGAGCTCGGACGCCTTGAGCAGCGTGAAGGCCGCCGCGGCCAGGGCCAGCGCCGCCAGCGGTTGCACGCCGGAGCCGCCGCCGGCGACCCCGTAGTCCAGCGAGGCGAACCCGGTCACGGTCGCGGCGACTGCGACCAGGCTGCCGAGGGCGCGAAACAGAACCTTCATGGCCCGTCTCCTCCGGCGATCAGTTGCTGGTGAGGGCCTCGGTCTCCTTCGCGATCTCGCCCTTCCACTCGTTGTCGCGGGCCGTCTTGCCGGCCTTCTCGACCTTGGCCAGGCGCTGGCGCTCGACCAGGTCGGCGTGAGTGGAGAAGTACGGCAGGCTGGCGCCCACGAACTCCTTCACCGACTTGAAGCCGTGCTCGGTCATGAAGGCCTCGAGGCCCTGCAGCAGCTCGCCGACCATGTCGTAGCCGCGCAGCATGGCCCCCGTGCAGACCTGCACCGTGTGGGCCCCGAGCAGCATGAACTGGGCCGCGTCCCATCCGGTCTCGATGCCGCCCATGCCGCTGACGGTCTTGTCGCCGATGGCGCGCGCGATCTCCATGACCTGGCGCAGCGCGATCGGGCGCACCGCCTGGCCGGAGTAGCCGCCCGGCACCGTGAAGCCCTCCACGGTCGGCTGCGGCCGCAGGGTCTTGGGATCGATGCCGACGATCGAAAGGATGGTGTTGATGGCGGAGATGCCGTCGGCGCCGGCCTCGACGGCCGCCTTGGCCGGGGCGGTCGGGTCGCCGATGTTCGGCGTCATCTTGGCCCACACCGGGATCGTCGACACCTCCTTGACCCAGCCGACCACCTCGCGCACGCGCGCCGGGTCCTCGCCCATCGCCATGCCCATGCGCCGCTCGGGCAGGCCGTGCGGGCAGGACAGGTTCATCTCGAAGGCGTCGACCCCGGTCTCCTGGGTGCGCTTGACGATCTCGTGCCAGGCCTCGCGCCGGCCCTCCTCCATGATCGACGCGACCAGGACCTTGTTCGGGTACTCCTTCTTGAGCTTGCGCAGCTCGTCGAGCCAGACGTCGAACGGACGGTCGGAGATGAGCTCGATGTTCTCGAAGCCGACCACCTCGCCGTTGTCGCGGCTCTTGTACTTGCCGTAGCGCGGCGCCGTGTTGACGACCTTGCTCGAGTCGAGGCTGATCGTCTTGCACACGACCCCGCCCCAGCCCAGGTCGAACGACTTGGCGATGACCTTGGCGTTGGTCCCCGGGGGGCCGGACGCGAGCATGAACGGGTTCTCGAAATGGATGCCGTTGACGACGATCGAAAGGTCCGCTGGCATGGCTGCCTCGTTTCTATCTCTTCCAGGGTGCTGTGCTGCCGATACGACGCGCGCGCGTCACTTCACCTCGGCCATCGCCTTGTCGAAGCGGCGCAGGCCGTCGTCCATCTCGTCCTTGCTGATGAGGAGCCCGGGCGCGATGCGCATGGTGTTGCCGTGCAGGCCGCCCTTGCCGAGCAGCAGGCCGTGCCGCTTGGCCGCCTCCATGAGGGCGTTGGCCTTTGTCGGGCTGGGCGCCTTCGTCTTGCGGTCGTCGACCAGCTCGATCGCCTGCATGAGTCCCATGCCGCGCACGTCGCCGACCCAGTCGTAGCGCTCCTTGTACTCCTCGAGCCGCGCGCGCAGCTCGCGGCCGCGCTCCTCGGCCCGCCTGGGCACGTTCTCCTTCTCCATGACCGCCAGGGTGGCATCGGCCGCCGCCATCGACACCGAGTTGCCGCCGTAGGTGGAGATGGTGGCGCCGGTCCACGCCTTGGCCACCTCGTCGGTGGCGATGGTGGCGCCGACCGGGAACCCGTTCGCGATCCCCTTGGCCATCGTCATGATGTCCGGCTCGACCCCCCAGTGCTCGATGCCGAACCACTTGCCTCCGGTGCGGCCGAACCCGGTCTGCACCTCGTCGCAGATGAACAGGCCGCCGTACTTGCGCACGATGCCGACGGCGACCTGGAAGTAGTCGGGCGGCGGCGTGATGAAGCCGCCCACGCCCATGATCGGCTCGGCGATGAACGCGGCCGGCTTCCCGGTGGTCTGGGTCTGGATGGTCTCCTCGATGTCCTTGGCGCACTCGAGGCCGCAGGTCTTCGGGTTGGCGCCGAACGGGCAGCGGTAGCAGTACGGGGCGGCGGCGGCCACGACCCCGGACAGCTGGTTGGGGATGAGCCGGTAGTTGACGTTGGCGGTCAGCGCCATCGCCATGTGAGTGCGGCCGTGGTAGCCGTGCTTGAGGCCGATGATCTCCTGCTTGCCGGTGTAGATCTTGGCCAGCACGACGGCGGTCTCGTCGGCCTCGCTGCCGCTGTTGGTGAAGAAGCTCTTCTTCAGCTTGCCGGGCGACAGGCGGGCCAGCTTCTCGGCCACGTCGATCTGCCGCGTGGTCGGGTAGAGGGTCGACGTGTGGCCGAGCTCGCGCATCTGCGCGGTGACCGCCTCGTTCACCTCCGGGTTGGCGTGCCCGATCGACACGGTCAGGATGCCGCCGAAGAAGTCGAGGTACTCCTGGCCCTCGATGTCGGTGACGCGGCTGCCCGACCCGTGGGTGAGGACGACCGGCTCCTTGTAGTAGTTGGCCACGCAGGGGAACAGGAACTCGGCCTGCCGGTCCCGCACATCGCTCGCCTTGGACATGATGCCTCGGTTCTCCTAGAGAGACGTCCTGGGCGCCCGGCGCAGGTATCGCCCGCTGCCGGCCTTGCCCGTGAACTTGCCCTTGTCGACCACCACGCGGCCGCGCGACAGCACGACCTCGGAGGCGCCGACCACGGTGCGCCCCTCGTACGGGTTGTAGTCGCAGCGCATGTGCAGGGTCTCGTGCGACAGCTTCAGCTTCTTGTTCGGGTCCCAGATCACGATGTCGGCGTCGGAGCCGGGGGCGATGGTGCCCTTCTTCGGGAACAGGCCGAACATCTTGGCCGGCGCGGTCGAGCAGATCTGGACCCAGCGGTTGAGCGAGATGCGGCCGGTGCGCACGCCGCCGTCGTACAGCAGCGACAGCCGGGTCTCGACCCCGGGCGCGCCGTTCGGGATCTTGGAGAAGTCGCCCAGGCCGAGCTCCTTCTCCTTGATGCAGAACGGGCAGTGGTCGGTCGACACGACCTGCAGATCGTCGCCGGCCAGGCCGCGCCACAGCTCGTCCTGCTTCTCCTTGCGCGCGCAGGGGCGGCGACATGACGTACTTGGCGCCCGAGAAGCCCGGCTCCTCGTAGTTTGTGTAGTCGAGGAACAGGTACTGCGGGCAGGTCTCGGCGTAGGCCGGCACGCCGCGGTCGCGCGCCTCGGTCACCATCTGCAGCGCCTCGGCTGCGCTCAGGTGCACGATGTAGACCGGCACCTGGGCGATCTCGGCCATGGCGATGGCGCGGTGGGTGGCCTCCGCCTCGGCGCGGGCCGGGCGGGTGATGGCGTGGTACTTCGGGTCGCCCTGGCCGCGCGCCAGCGCCTGCTTGACCAGCACGTCGATGACGCCGCCGTTCTCGGCGTGCATGCAGATGGTCGCGCCGATCTCGCCGGAGCGCTGCATGGCCGAGAAGATGCCGGCGTCGTCCACCATGAACACGCCCGGGTAGGCCATGAACAGCTTGAAGGACGTCACCCCCTCGCTGACCATGTCCTTCATCTCGCGAGCCGAGCTCCGGGTTGAACTCGCGCATGATCATGTGGAAGCCGTAGTCGATGGCGGCCTTGCCCTCCGCCTTCGACATCCAGGTCTCCCACGCCTTGCGCAGGCTCTCGCCCCGGTCCTGGACCGCGAAGTCGACGATCGTCGTCGTGCCGCCGTGGGCCGCGGCGATGGTGCCGGTCTCGAAGTCGTCCGACGCCACCGTGCCGCCGAACGGCAGGTCCATGTGGGTGTGGACGTCGATGCCGCCCGGGATGACCAGGCGGCCGCTGGCGTCGATCACCTGATCGGCCTGGCGGTCGATGCCGGTGCCCAGCTGCGTGATGGTCTCGTCGTCGATGAAGACGTCGCCCTGCCACGAGTCGGTCGCGGTGACGACGGTGCCGTTCTTGATGAGCGTCGTGGTCATGGTCGGCCCTCCTAGGGCAGCTGCTTCACCATGTCGTCATAGGTCTCGGGGCGGCGGTCGCGATAGAACTGCCACGTGCGGCGCACCTCCTCGATCATGTCGAGGTTCATCTCGGCGACGACCAGCTCGTCCTTGTCCTCGCTGGCGGTGGCCAGGAAGTTGCCGCGCGGATCGACGAAGTAGCTGGTGCCGTAGAACTTGCCGATGTTCCACGGCGCCTCGGTGCCGACCCGGTTGGAGCAGCCCATGAAGTAGCCGTTGGCCACCGCGTGGGCCGGCTGCTCGAGCTTCCACAGGTACTGCGAAAGCCCGGCGACGGTGGCCGACGGGTTGAACACGATCTCGGCGCCGTGCAGCCCGAGCAGGCGCGCGCCCTCCGGGAAGTGGCGGTCGTAGCAGATGTAGACGCCGATCGTGGCGTAGCGGGTCTTGAACACCGGGTAGCCCAGGTTGCCCGGCTTGAAGAAGTACTTCTCCCAGAACCCCGCCGTCTGCGGGATGTGGTTCTTGCGGTACTTGCCGAGGTAGGTGCCGTCGGCGTCGATGACCGCCGCGGTGTTGTAGTAGACGCCCGGCCATCTCCCGCTCGTAGATCGGGACGATCATCACCATCTTGTGCTTCGCCGCGATCGTCTGCATCCGCTCGACCGTCGGGCCGGGGATGGCCTCGGCGACGTCGTACCAGCGCGCGTCCTGGCTGGGGCAGAAGTACGGGCCGTTGAAGACCTCCTGCAGGCAGAGGATCTGGACCCCCTTCTTGCCGGCCTCCTCGATGAAAGGCAGGTGCTTCTCGAGCATCGCGTCCGCCACCTTCTTGACCGGCGCGTCCGGATCATTGAGGGGGTTGGACATCTGGATGAGCCCGCCGACGACGTTCCGTGCCATGTGCGTACCGTCTCCTTAGAACCAGCGCGAAATGACGACCCTGGCGTCGGTGAAGAAGCGAATCGCGTCCTTCCCGTGCGCCTTCAGATCGCCGTACAAGCTACCTTTGGTGCCGCCAAATGGGAAGAAGGCCATGGGCGCGGCGACCCCGACGTTCACGCCGATCATGCTCGCGCCGGTCTGCTGCCGGAATTCGCGCGCGATCTTGCCGCTCTGGGTGAAGACCGACGTGGCGTTGGCGAAGGGGCTCTCGCGCACCATCGCACACGCCTCGTCGAGGTCGGCGGCGCGGCGCAGCACCATCACCGGACCGAACACCTCCTCGCGCGCCAGCGTCATCGACGGGCCCACACCGTCGAAGATCGTCGGGCCCAGCCAGTGCCCGCGCGGATGGCTCTTGACCGCCACGCCGCGGCCGTCGAGCAGAAGCTGCGCGCCCTCCTCGACGCCGACGTGGATGAGCCGAGGCCACGCGGTCGAGGTGGCGTCCGGACACCAGCGGCCCCATGTTGACGCCGGGCTCGAGCCCGTTGCCGACCACGATGCGGCGAGCCGCGGCGACGAGGCGGCGGCTCAGCTCGTCGGCCACGTCGCCGACGGCGACGACCACGCTGCCGGCCAGGCACCTCTGCCCGGCGCAGCCGAAGCTGCTCTCGATGACGGAGTCGACCGTGCGATCGAGGTCGGCGTCCGGCGCGACCACCACGTGGTTCTTGGCCCCGCCGAGCGCCTGCACGCGCTTGCCGCGCCCGGCCGCGGCCCGGTAGACGTCGCGCGCCGTCGGGGTCGAGCCGACGAACGACAGCCCGGCCACGCCCGGGTGATCGACGAGCGCCTGCGCCGCCTCGCGGTCGCCGTACACGAGGTTGACCACGCCGGCCGGGAATCCGGCCTCGTGCGCGATCTCGAACAGGAGCTGCTGCGACAGCGGCACCAGCTCCGACGGCTTGAGGATGAACGTGTTGCCGGTGGCGACCGCGTACGGCCAGAACCACATCGGCACCATGGCCGGGAAGTTGAAAGGCGTGATGGCGGCGAACACGCCGATCGGCTGGAGGAAGGACTCGCAGTCGATGCCCGGCGGCGACGTCCTCCAGGGTCTCGCCCATCATCAGGCTGGGGATGCCGCACGCGTGCTCGACGTTCTCGATGCCGCGCCGCACGCTGCTGCGCGCCTCGTCGAGCGTCTTGCCGTGCTCGATGGTGATCGTGCGAGCCAGCTCCTCGGAGGCGCGCTCGAGCAGGTTCTTGAAGCGGAACAGGACCCGCGCGCGCTGCACCGTCGGCACGCGCCGCCAGGTGGCGAACGCCTGCGTCGCCACGGTGACCGCGCGGTCCACGTCGTCCTGGCCCGACATCGGCACCCGGCACAACATGTCTCCGGTAGCCGGGTTGTGGACGTCGAGTGTGCGCGGCGACGACGAAGCGATCCAGGCGCCGCCCATGTAGTTGCAGAGCACGTCGTCTTCGCGCATGGCACATGGGCATCGAGCAAGCCCGGTGCCAGGGCCCGCCGTCGATTTTGGCCCCCTTGGCCGCAGGCGACGTGTCGCAAGATTGGTCAGCCGGACCGATCGATCAAATTGTGAACAGATCGGCTACCGGGCGACGCGGGCCGACAGGCTCAGGCTGCGCATCGGCACCGGCTGCGGCCGCACCGGGCCGAGGCGGTCGGCCAGGTGCTCACGCCACCAGGCCCGCGCCCGCTCGACGGTCCAGGCGTGGGCCAGGCCGCTGGCCGCGATCTCCTGGGCCATCTCGGCCGCCGAGGCGGGCCGCTCCGACGGAGACTTGGCCAGGCAGCGCAGGACCAGATCGTCGAGGAACGGCGGGACCGGCTGCTCGGCCACGCGCGACGGAGCCACCGGCTCGCGGGTCGCGTGCGCGATCGTCATCTTCATGGAGCTGGGCTCGTCGAACACCAGCTTGGAGGTGAGCAGCCAGTAGGCCACGCATCCCAGCGAGTAAAGGTCGCTGCGCGGCTCGACCTCTCCACTGTCGCCGGTGGCCTCCTCGGGCGACATGTAGGCCGGGGTGCCGTGCACCTCGCCGACACGCGACAGCTTCACGTCACCGGCCTGCGGCGCCACCACCTTGACCAGGCCGAAGTCGAGCACCTTGACGAAGTCGACCTCCTGGGCGCGGCTGGTCAGGAACAGGTTGGCCGGCTTGACGTCGCGGTGGACCAGCCCGCGCTGGTGGGCGTCCTCGAGCGACAGGCAGGCCTGGGCCAGGATGTGCGCCACCCGCTCGGGCGGCTGCGGGCCGAAGCGATGCACCAGCGTCTCGAGGTCGATGCCGCGCAAAAGCTCCATCACGTAGTAGAGGACGCCGTCGTCGGACACGCCGAAGTCGTAGAGCTCGACGGTGTGCGGCGACTCGAGCGCCGCGGTGGCCTGGGCCTCGCGCTCGAAGCGCTCGATCAGGCGCTGGCGGGCCCCGACGTCGGACCCGTTCTGGTTGTCGGTCTTGATCAGCTTGATGGCGGCCGGGCGGGCCAGGAGCTCGTGCTCGGCGCGCCACACCTCGCCCATGCCGCCGGTGCCGAGCGGCTCGACCAGCTGGTAGCTGCCCAGCTGGCGGGCCTGGTGCACCTTCTGGCCCAGCCGGTGAAGGACGCGCGCCGGGATGATCGCGACCGCTGCCGCGATGTACGGCGGCAGCAGCAGCGACGCGGTGAGATCGAAAGATGGCGGCATCGGCACGCCGCGCAGGGGCACCGCGACGATGAAGGCCGCCGTGTTGGCGGCCGCGGCCACGAACGAAGCGATGGCCACGTGGCGGGTCGAGCCCGGCACCAGCACCGGGAAGATGACGATGATGAGACAGGTCCAGCTGATGAGGTTGCTGACCCCCGTGTAGTGGGGAAGGCTCCAGAACTCGACCAGCGAGTAGCCGAAGGTCAGCAGCACCTGGTAGAGGGCCCCGACCAGAAGGATCTGGCGCTGGCTGTGGCGGCAGCTGCGCATGGCCCAGACCAGGCCGAGCGAGGCGACAAGGGCCCCGGCGCCGACCACCTTGCCCACCAGGTTGGCGTACTCCGACCAGATCGTGAGGTAGAGCAGGATGTAGATCGAGTCGACCGCCGCGATCACCAGCATCGCGGTCGACAGGCGCCAGCTGGCTCCCTCGACGACGTCGCTGGGCAGCGGCACCGACGAGCCGGCCGGGTTCTCCTCGCGCTCCTCGCGGCGGGCTCGCATCGGGCACATGCGCTTCTCGGCGCGGGCGCGGGCGTGGTGCGGGGCGATCTGGGTCGGCAGGGTCGCGGCCGCGGATGGATCCAGCGCCGGAGAGGCATGCCCGGGGACGGCAGGGGACATGAGCGGGATTGTACGACAGGGCCGCGCATCCACAATCGGCCGGCGAAGGTGCGCCGGGCCACTGGATCCGCGCCCCTGGCCGCTCGGCCGCGCTCTGCGCAGACCGGCTGGCTAGTGCGGGACCTGGAAACAGGTCCTGAGCGAGTCGCGCAGGAGACGGGCGGTGTCGTCGGGTCCGCCGCCCATGCCCCCGATCGGGATGTCCGCTTCGTCCTCGCCGTTGCCCGGGCCGCTGTTGTCGTCGTCCTCGCCGTCGTCGTCGTCGCCGCCCGGGCCGCTGTTGTCGTCGTCGCCCTGGTCGTCCTCGTCGGCCAGCCGCCTGCCAGTTGACCGGCGCGAACCAGCGCGCGAGGTCGAGCTCCACCTGGATGACGCCCGCCTCGTCCTCGACCAGCTGGTTGAAGTCGAGGTCGATGTCGACCTTGTCTTCCTCGCGGTACTCGAAGGTGAGCTCACCCTGCGTCACGAAGGCCAGGCCGCGCACCCGGGTGGACAGGCGGGCGCCGTCGAAGCCGGGCGGCTCGTCCTCGTCGGAGTAGGTGCGCTCGACCCGGTACTTGAGGCGCGAGTAGATGCCTTCTGGCGCGCTGGCAAACGAGATGCTCGGCACCTCGTCGAGCGGATAGTCGAGCACCTGCGATCGCCACATCAGGTCGCCTGGCTTGGCGGTGTCGCCGACCAGCTCCAGGCGGTGGAGCTGCATGGTGAGGCTCGTGATGGTGAAGCCGGGCATCGCGATGCCCTCGTCGCCGAGCGGCACGCGCTCGCCGGTGGCGTCCAGGAAGTGGAACTCGATCGCGACGCCGCTGTCCGGTCCCTCGTCGTCCGACCCGCCGCCGTCGCCGGTGTCGCCGTCGTCGTCGCCCGGGCCGCCGTCCGAGGCGTCGGTCGGCTGTCCCGTCTTGCCCCCGCCGTCGTCGCAGCCGGCCGCGCCGGCGAGCAGGGCCAGGACGGCGACGCAGTGGGTGTAGGCCCGGCGTTTCATCCTGCCCCTGGTACTGCAAGCCCGGTACCACTTGACGCCTGGTCAGCGGGCGCATGCAGCAACGGGTTTTTTCGCGACCTCGCTGTCACGGTTGTGCAAGCCTCGAACAGCGCCGAGCGGCGCGTGGACAGTCAACGCCCCTTGGGCGGGGCCTTGAGTCCGAAGCGCTCCATCTTGTAGATGAGCGACCGGCGCGACATGCCGAGCCGGCGGGCGGCCTGGGTCTGGTTGCCGCCGCAGGCGTCGAGCGCCGCCACCACCGCCGAGCGCTCGATCTGCATGAGCTGGGTGGGGACATGGCCGTCGAGCTCGACCCGCGTCGTCGGCGTGATGCCCTGGGCCTGGCGAGGCGCGCGCGCGCGCACCGCCTCGGGGAGCGCGTCCAGGCCGATGGCGCCGTCGGGAGTCAGCACCACCGCGCGCTCCACGGCGTTGCGCAGCTCTCGCACATTACCCGGCCAGGTGTAGCTCTCGAGCGCGCCGCGCGCCTCGGCGGTGAAGTGCGGCACCGAGTGGCCCAGCTCGGCGGCGAACCCGCGCGCGAAGCGACCGGCCAGCGGCAGGATGTCTCCGGGCCGGTCGCGCAGCGGCGGCACGAAGATGGTGAACACCGCCAGGCGGTAGTACAGGTCCTCGCGGAAGCGGCCCAGCTTGACCTCCTGCTCGAGGTCGCGGTTGGTGGCCGCGATGACGCGGATGTCGATCGGGATCTCTTCGGTGGAGCCGATGCGGCACACCACGCGCCGCTCCAGCGCGGTCAGCAGCTTGCCCTGCAGGCCGGAGGGCAGCTCGCCGATCTCGTCGAGCAGGATGGAGCCGCCCTCGGCCGCCTCGAAGTAGCCCAGCTTGCGGCGCTCGGCGCCGGTGAAGGCGCCGCGCTCGTGGCCGAACAGCTCGCTCTCGAGCAGCGTGGGCGGTAGCGAGGCGCAGTCGAGGCGCACGAACGGCTTGCTGGCGCGCGGGCCGGAGCGATGGATGAGCTCCGCCACAACTTCCTTGCCGGCTCCGGTCTCGCCCAGCAACAGGACCGTGATCGGCGTGGCGGCCACGCGGCGGGCCAGCTGGAAGGTCTGCTGCGAGCGCGGATCGGTGGCGGTGGGCGCTTCCGGATCGGCGTCCGCCTTCTCGGCGTCGCCGACCGCCTCCATCGGACGCGCCAGGCGCGGCGCGATGGCGAAGCCGCCGACCGGATCGCCGCGCCGCGCGAGACGAAGCGCGGTGCGCGCGCCCTCGACCAGCGCGCCGGGGCTGCGCCCGCTCTCGGGCAGAGACGCGAGGCCGGCCGCCGCGGTCACGCCGGGGGTGGAGCGGGCCTGCTGCAGCGCGCGCTCGGCGATGGCGCGCCCGCCCGGCGCGGCGGTCTCGGGCAGGACCAGCGCGACCTCGCGCTCGCTGTAGGTGGCCAGCCGATCCATCGGCCGGATGTCGCGCGCGATGCGGTCGAGCGCCTCGTCGACCGCCTCGGGCGGCCCGTCGAGGCGCAGCATCAGCAGCGACAGCGGGCGGCTGTAGCGAGCGGCGCGGAAGACCTCCGCCTGCAGGCACTCGTCGAGCGCCGACTCCGGCTCGATGAGCGCGTGGCGGCGCGGCGCGCGCCGCGCGACCAGCAAGGTGATGGCGCCGGCCTCGATGGCGTCGCCGGCCGACGGCGCGACCCGCGCCGGAGACCGGATGGCCGTTGACCCGCGTGCCGTTGCGCGACTCCTTGTCCTCGACGAGGACCTCGTCTCCCTCGCGGCGCAGGACCACGTGGATGCGCGACAGCCGCTCGTCGGCGGGGAACGACAGGGTCGCGCCGCGCGAGCGGCCGACCGTGACCTCGGTGCCCTCCGGCAGGTCGAGGACGCGCGAGCGATCGTCGCCGTACACGACCAGGTAGAGCGCGGCGTCCGCCGGCGCCTCCATCCCGGTCAATGCTTCGACTGTCTCGGCCTGATCGCGCGGCTGGTCGCGCACTCGCACCTCTTCGTGGGTTGACATGTAGAGTAGATCGGCTCAGCGGTCGAGGTCGACCACGTAGCGGGCTGTCTCACCCGGCGAGATGTCGACGGCGATCTCGCGCTGCGTCTCCAGCACCGGGTTGCGGATCACGATCCGGTGCCGGCCGGCGCTGAGCACGCGGCCGCGGATCGGCGTCTCCACCTCGGGGCCGCCGTCGATCGACACGTAGGCCCAGGGCACCGCGTTGATGTCGAGCTTGCCGGTGCGCCCCGTGTGGGTGCGGGGCGCCGCGCTGGATCGGCGCGGCCTCGCGGAGGCGCCGTCCGCCGCGCGGTCCGGTGCGCGCGGCGCCGGCTCGGCGCGATCGGACCGGGCCGCGCCGGAAGCGCTCGCCGCCGGGGCGGCGCTCGAGCCGCTCGGATCGAGAGCCGCGGGAGTCCCGGGCGCGGCCTGGGATCCGGATCGCTTCTCGAGGTCGGGCCGCGGCTCGGCGCCGAGCCCCGGCACGGCGCTCGGCTCGCGCGCGGCCACCGGCGCGATCGCGGCCTCCATTGCCGTGCGCTCCTCCGGCTCGGCGCCGCGCGTGGTGGCCAGGAGCGCGGCCGCGGCGACGAGCGCGAGCGCGGCGCCGGCGATCAGCGCCGCCGGGCGCCGCGATCGCCGGGTCGATTCGGTCGACTCGATCTTTTCCTGCGCCGGCTTCCGCGGCGGGCTTGTCGCCCGCCGTCTCGGCGACCGATCGCAGGGTCCCGGTGCCGGCCACGCCGGCGGCGCGCCCGACGGCGTCCTCGCCCTGCTCGGTCCAGCCCGGCACCGCGGAGGCCAGAAAGCTGGCCAGAGCGTGCTCGAGCGGGTCGGTCTGATCGCGGCGGCCGCGCTCGTTGACCGCCCAGCCGGCCAGCTCGCGCTGCATGTCGCGGGCGCTGGCGAAGCGGTCGTCGCGCGAGGCCGCTGTCGCGCGCGCCACGATCCTGGCCAGCTCCGGCGGCGCATCGGAGGGCAGCGCCGGCACCTGGCCGGCGCGCGCGAGGGCCAGCACCGCGTCGCGGTCGCGCTCGTCGTAGGCCCGTCGATCGGCGAGCAGCTCGAACAGCACCAGGCCGAGCGAGAACAGATCGGCACGCGGGTCGACCGGCTCGCTGCGCGCCTGCTCCGGCGACATGTACGGCAGCGTGCCGCGCCGATCGTCCGCCGCCTCGCCGCCCAGCACCGCGACGCCGAAGTCGGTCACCTTCACCTCGCCGTCCAGCGAGAGCAGGATGTTGCGCGGGGTGATGTCGCGGTGGACCAGGCCGAGGGCGGCGCCGCGCTCGTCTCGCGCGCGGTGGGCGTAGTCGAGGCCGGCCGCCACCTCGGAGACGATGTGCGCGGCGATGAGCGGGTCGAAGCGCAGGTCGCGATCGCGCGCGCCCGCCATGGCGGCGGCGAGATCTGGCCCTTCGACGTACTCCATGGCGAGAAACAGCCCCTCGGGATCGCGTCCGACGTCGAACACGGTCACGATGTTCTTGTGCGAAAGCTGGGTCGACACGCGCGCCTCGCGCAGGAACAGCTCCGCCAGGCGCGGATCGGAGATGAGCTCCTGGCGCATGCGCTTGACCACCAGGCGCTTGGCGATGCCCGCGGCGCCGCGGCGCCGGGCCAGAAAGACCTCGGCCATGCCGCCACGCCCGATGGCTCTCACGAGCTCGTAGCGGCCGACCGCACTTGGCACGGAACGAGTATAGGCAGATTATCGACTCTCGCGCGGTAGGAGACGTGACCACCTACGGCCCATTCCGGGCACCGGCCCGCGCCCTCTCTCTCGCGATCGCCCTCGCCGCGAGTGTCGCGCCGTTCATGCGCGCGCGAACGGTGGCGGCCGCTCCACCGTCGAACCGCGTCGCGCCGCCGGTCGTCTTCTTCTGGTCCTCGCCCGGCCGCGCGCTGAGCGAGACACGCCAGCTTTTGAGCGCGGTCCAGTCGGCCGCGGCGGCGGTCGGAGCCCGCGTCCTCGATCTGTCGCCGCCCGCAGCGACCCCGCCCGACACCGCCGCGCGCGTGGCCCGCGCGGTGACCGCGTACGACGCCATGCAGTTCGCCGACGCCATCGGCGCGCTCGACGCCGCCGCGCTGGCCGCCGCCGAGCACGGCGCGTGGGGCCTCAGCCGCGAGGCGCTCGTCGATCTCTTCCTCTACCGGGCGCTCGCCCGCACCGAGTCGGGCGACGAGGCCGGCGCGTGGACCGACTTCGTTCGCGCCGCCACGATCGATCCGTCGCGCGTCCTCGACCCGGCCCGCTTCCGGCCCAGCGCGGTCAAGTCGTTCGGGCGCGCGGTGCGCGAGGTGTCGGCGCGCCAGCCGGTCACGCTCACGGTGCGAGCTCCGTCCGGCTCGCGCATCCACATCGACGGCCGATCGAGCGGAGGCGAGACCGCCAGCGAGGCGCTCCTGCCCGGCGAGCACTACGTGTGGGTCGAGCGGCCGGAAGCGGCGCCGTTCGGCCGCACGGTCACGCTCGCGGCGGCCGCCAGCCTGACCGCGCCGGACGACGCCGCGCGCCTGCCGGAGGACGCGCAGCTGCGCCGGCGCGCGCAGCGGCTCGCCGCCGGCGCGCCTCTCGTCGTCGCGCTGTCCCGCCAGGGCGGCATCGACACGGTGGAGCTGCGCTCGCTCGATCCGGGCGGCGCGGTGCCGCGCGGCGCGGTGCGGCTCGGGCCCTCTCCCGAGGCCAACGCGCGCGATCTCCGCCCGGTCGTGGAGCGCGCGCTGAGCGAGCTGGCCGCCGCCGAGCGCGACCGCGCCGAGCTGACCACCACCTTGCCGGGTGCGACCGGCGAGCGGCGCTGGTACCACAGCCGGTGGCTGTGGGTGGGGGTCGGCGCGGCCGCGGCGCTGGTCGCCGTGTCGCCGTTCCTGTTCGACTCCTCCGAGCCGCTGCGGACCAACCCCGCGGCGGTGGATCTGGGCTCGCTCGAGTGAACCGGATCGACCGCACCGCCCGCGCGGCGGCCGCCCTCCTCCTCGCGCTCGCGGCCTGCGACGACCAGACCACGCCTGCCCGCGTCCACATCGATCTCGACGTGCCGGCAGAGGACGGCATGAGCTCCTTGCTCGGCGATCTCGACGCGCTGGAGTTCCGCGTCTCCGACGGCCGCGTGTTCGTCTCCGGCCAGTTTCAGCAGATCGACGACGGCCTTCCGCCCGAGCTCACCTTGCCGGACGTGCCGACCGGCGAGAGCATCCTTTTCGATCTGAGCGGCTTCAAGGGCGGCGCGGTGGTCGCCTACGGCCGCACCTGCCGCCTCGCCGTGAGGGACGACAGCGACGACGGCATCGACGCCCTGCTCTACTTCGCGCGGGTCGGGCGGTTCCGCACCGGCGACCAGCCGCTCGAGCCGGCCCGCAGCGCGGGGCTCATGTTCGCCGACAGTCAGGGGCGCGCGGTGGTGACCGGCGGCTCGCCAAACCGCGAGGTCGAGCTCTTCGATCCGCGGGTGGGCAGCTTCAGCGGGCGCGGGCAGGCCCTGGCGCGGCTGGGCGGAGCGATCGCGGTGCGGCCGACCGGCACCGCAGTCGTGGCCGGCGGCGTCGACCTCGAGGGCGGTCTGGTCGGCGCCGTGGAGGAGCTCGACCCGGGCTCGCAGGACGAGAACGAGCGGGTGGTGCAGCTCGGCCCCGCGCGCCAGTCCGAGGCGCAGCGGACCGGTCTGGCGATGGCCGCGCTGGCCGACGGCGACGTGCTGCTGACCGGCGGGCGAGCCGCCGACGGCGTCATCAGCGGCGGGATCGCGCTGCTGGCCGACGGGGACGACCAGTTCCGCCCCATCGCCAGCCTCACGCGGCCGCGCGCCGGCCACACCGCCAGCGTCGGCCTGGGCGGCGTGGCCTACATCATCGGCGGGCTGTCGGTCGACGAGATGGACGCCGAGGTCGTGACCGGGTCGATCGAGCTGCTCCGGCCGCAGGACGACGCGACGCGCCCGGTGACCGCCGAGCTGTCGGTGCCGCGCTACGGCCACACGGCGACCGTGATGGACGACGGGCGCATCCTCGTCGTCGGCGGCAAGACGCCGCGCGTGAAGGGCTGCGAGACGGGAGCCACGCCGTCGACCTGCTTCGACGCTGTCGACCGGGTCGAGCTGTTCGATCCGATCGTGGGCGAGGTGCGCCAGGTGGACGCGCGGTGACTTCGGCGCGGTCTTCGACCACACCGCCACGCTGATGACGGGCGGCCGGATCCTCATCACCGGAGGCAGCGACGGCGCCGGGAACCTGCGCAGTGACGCCTGGTTGTTCGACCCCCAGCTGGAGGCGCTGGTCCCCACTCGGGCCATGTCGCACGCCGCGCGCCAGGCACACAGCGACCGAGCTGTGCGATGGCACCGTCTTGCTCGTCGGTGGGGACACCGGGGAGGAGACCGCGCCCCCATCCGAGCGCTACAGCCCGGCCTCGGACCGTCCGCCCTGACCTGTGCAGAGTCCAGGTGGTGACTCGCGGACGGGGCGCCTGGACAGCCGCACAGTCCGGACCTTGCACAGATCGCGGGCAGATAGACGACGTCTTCACAGCCGGCGGCGCGGGCACGTCTGTTGCAGCGTCGACCCCGATGATGCGCAGTCGTCCCGCCTCCACCCGTGCGCAGCTCGCCGCGCGCTGCGTCTTCTTCGCGCTGCTCGTGCCCGCAGCCTGCTCGTTCGACGGAAGCGGCGCCGGCGACGGAGACGGCAGCGACGGGCCCCCGGTCGGCGGAAGCGACGCGGGCGGCGGCGTGGGCGGCGGGCGAGCGGACGGCGGCGGCTTCGCGGACGCGGCGCCGGGAAGGGACGCCGCTCCTCCGCCCGACGGCGCTCCGCCGGCGGACGCCGATCCCGGCGACGCATGCGGCGGCCTGTGCAACGCGCCCGGCACCTGCGAGGCGGCGACCGGCACCTGCGTGTTCGTGTGCGACGGCGATGGCAGCGGCGGCGGGGGCGGCGATGACGACGGGGTGAGCGACGACGAGGCGGCGCTGGGCGGCGATCCGTGCGACCAGACTGTCCTCTGTCCGCCCGGCATCCCCTGCCGCGTCGAATGCACCGGACGCAGGTCGTGCGGCAGCGGCATCAACTGCAACGCGGCGTCGTCGTGCGACCTCCAGTGCACCGGACGCGAGTCGTGCGAGGGAACGCTCGACTGCGGTCTGGGCAGCTGCACCATCGACTGCGGCGGGCAGGACAGCTGCACCCAGGGCATTCAATGCGAGAGCGCGTGCCTCTGCGACATCGACTGCCACCCGTCGTCATGCACTCAGGAGCCGGTCTGCCCGGCTGACTGTGACGGGCCCCGGGACTGCAGCACCGTCGGCGAGTGCGACAGCTGTACGCCTTAAACCTAGAGATGCGAATCGCATCGGCCGCGGCCCGGTGGGCCGGCGGCCGGGCTAAGCTCCCCGCGATGCAGGAACGGGAGGTCGTCATCGTCGGCGCCGGCGTGGCCGGCGCCTCGCTGGCCTATTTTCTGGCCCAGGCAGGGGTGCGCGACGTGGTGGTGCTGGAGCGGGAGAGCGCCCCCGCGCGCCACGCCTCGGGGCGCAGCGCCGAGGCCCTTGTCGAGGTCGAGCCGGATCCGCTGTGGCAGGCGCTGGTCGCCGAGGGCGCGGCGTTCCTGCGCCGGCCGCCGCCCGGCTTCGCGCCGGTGCCGCTCCTGCGCGCGACCGGCGAGATCAACTTGCTCGACGCGCTCGAGCGCGACCAGCTGGCCGCGGCGCTGCCGGACCTGGCCCGGCAGGGCATCGACATCCAGATCCTGGAGCCGGACGAGGTCCGGCGGCGCCACCCGTTCATCACCGAGCCGGAGCTGGCCGGCGCCGCGTGGGCGCCCGGCAGCGGCCGCATCGAGGTGGCGGCGCTCATCGCCGGCTACCTGGCCGGCGCGCGCGCGGCCGGAGCCGAGCTGTGGCTCGACGCCGGCGTCACCGCGGTGGAGCGCGAGGGAGGCCGGGTGACCGGCGTGGTGACGAGCCGCGGGCCGCTGCGCTGCCGCACGCTCGTGTGCGCCGCCGGCCCATGGGCGGGCGAGCTGGCCGCGATGGCCGGCGCGCTGCCGATCCACATGCAGCCGCTTCGCCGCACCGTGATCTCGTTCGACGCGCCGTCCGGCATGGCGGTGCGCGGCTGGCCGCTGGTGGCGCACGAGTCGCGCCACATCTACGTCGCACCGGAGGGCGACGGCCTGCTGGCCTGCCCGATGGACGAGGACCCGATCGGCCCCTGCGACGCGCAGCCGGATCCCGCGCGCATCGACCTCGCGCTCGAGCGCCTCGGCCGCCTCGCCGCCCCGCTGCGCCCCGACCGCATCCGCGCGGCCCGCGCCGGCCTGCGCACCTTCGCCCCCGACCGCCGACTCGTCATGGGCCGCGATCCGATGCGCCCGGGCTTCTTCTGGCTCGCCGGCCAGGGCGGATGGGGAATCGAGACGAGCCCGGCTGTGGGGCGGATGGCTGCGTCGCTGCTCGCCGGGGGGGCCGCGCGTGACGCGGACATGGCTGCGCGGTTGTCTCCCGGTCGTTTTGCCTGATGGCCGCGCTGCTGGCTCTCGCGGCAGGACAAGAAAACAGGAGACAGGTAACAGGCGACAGGAAACCGGAAACCGGAATTTCTGATTCGGCACCCTCGGTGCCTCGGGCGAGCGACCGTCTGCGATGGCCCCTCGCCGCGGCCGCAGGCGCCGGGGTATCCGGAAAAAGCATCTCCGGTTTCCAGTCTCCTGTCGCCTGTTACCTGTCTCCTGTTCAGACTGGAGCCGCGCGCGGCGGGAAGCGAGGCGTGAAGGCTTTCAGTCGATCGCGCGGCCGATGAGCTCGTCCAGGAGAGTCCATTGCGCCGTGTGCTCGCCATCGCGCGCCAGGGCACGCCTGAACGCCGGGTGCTCCCCGCGATACATCGCCACAAGGTCAGCGCGGCCGTCGCGGTGCGCGGATTCCAGGTTCGCGATCCGGTCGGCCAGCTTCAGCGCGCGGGCCTCGGGGCTCGCGTGGCTGAGCTTGGCCAGCGTGCGCGGCTTGCGCTCGGCGCGGGTCGCGCCCGGCTCGTCGGTGACGGCGGCGACCATCGCGGCCACCTCGCCGCCGACCGCGGCCGCGACTTCGGCCAGCGTGAGCGGCGTGTCCTCGACAGCGTCGTGCAGCCAGGCGGCGGCGCACATCGCGGCGCTGTGCGGGTAGCGGCGGACAACCGCCTCGACGTGCTCGAGGTGGACGCGGTACGGCTCCTGGCCGTAGCGCTGGTCGCCGTGGGCGGCGAGCGCGAGGGCGCGGGCGCGTTCGATCAGGTCGTCGTCGGTGTCGGGGCCGCCGTCGCCGCCCATCAACGCCCGCCGATTGTCATGCTCGACACCCGGAAGGTCGGACACGCGGTGGACGAGCGCAGCACCAGATCGTCGGCCAGCAGATCGATCCGCTTGAGCAGATCGTCGAAGTTGGCCGAGATCGTGATCTCGCTGACCGGGAACGTGAGCTTGCCGTTCTCGATCCAGAAGCCGGACGCGCCGCGCGAGAAATCTCCGGTCACCGGGTTGAAGCCGAAGCCCATCATGCTCGGTCACGTACAGGCCGCGCTCGGTGCGCGACAGCAGCTCGTCTCGCGTGAGCTCGCCCGGCCGCATGATCAGGTTGGACGTGGTCGGACCCGGGCTCGACCCGGTGCTGCGGCCGGCCGAGCCGGTCGACTGCCGGCCCAGCTTGCGCGCGCTGTACACGTCGCACAGCACGGTGCGCAGCACGCCGCGCTCGATGACCAGGTTCTTGCGCGTGGGCAGGCCGTCGCCGTCGAACGGACGCGACCCGGGCCCGCGCGCGATGTGCGGATCGTCCTCGATGGTGACCAGCTCGGACGCGACCGCCTGACCCTCGCGTTCGAGTCAGGTAGCGAGCTCTTGCGGTAGAACGACGAGCCGTTGGCCACCGAGAACACCATGCCGACGATCGCCCTGCCCGCCTCCGGGTCGAACACCACCGGCACCTCGCAGGTGTCGACCTTGCGCGAGCCGAGCTGGGCCACGGTGCGGCGCGCCGCCTCCTCGCCCACCGCCTCCGGCTCCTCGAGCGCCGAGGCGAAGCGCGCCGCGGTCCACCAGTAGCCGTTGCGCTTCTTGCCGCCCTCGTCGTCGCACACCGGCTCGACCGTCAGCGACGAGTAGCTGCCCAGATAGCCGCCGGCGAACCCGCCCGAGCGTGGCGAACGCCATCGCGCCCAGGACGCGCGAGTACGACGCGCCCTCCGAGTTGGTGACTCGCTTGTCGTGGGCCAGCGCCGCCTTCTCGCCGCGCTGCGCCCGCGCCAGCGCCTCGGCGGCGTCGAGCGCCTCGCTCCCCGGATCGTAGAGATCGAGATCGGGCAGCTCGACGGCCAGCTGGTCCGGCTCGGGCAGCCGGTGCAGCTCGTCCGGCTCCGACAGGCGGGCCAGCGCGACCGCGTCGGTGGCGAAGCGCTCGAGCGCGTGCGGCCTGAGGTCGGACGTGAACGTGACCGACTGGCGCCGGTCGCGGAACACGCGCAGGCCGAGCCCGCGGCTGCCCGCCTCCTGCACCAGCTCCGGCTGGCCGAGGCGCACCTTCGCGGTCAGCTCGGTGCCGTCGGAGACCTGCACCTCGGCCTCGTCGGCGCCGGCCTTGCGCGCCAGCTGCACCACGCGCTGCGCCTGCTCGCGCAGCTCGCCCACGATGTCCTTGTTCCTGGCGCCGCTCACGCTCTGGTCCCTCCCACCGTGATGCGGTCGATCTTGACCGTGGGCGTGCCGACCCCGACCGGGACCGACTGCCCCTCCTTGCCGCAGGTCCAGATGCCGTCGGACAGCTCGTAGTCGCTGCCCAGCATCGTCGACGTGGTTCAGCACCTCCGGTCCGTTGCCGATCAGGTTGACCCCCTTGAGCGGCGCCGTGATCTTGCCGTCCTCGATGAGATAGCTCTCGGTCAGCGAGAAGACGAAGTCGCCGTTGGAGATGTTGACCTGGCCGCCGGAGAAGCGCACCGCGTACACGCCGCGCTTGATCGAGCGCAGGATCTCCTCGGGCGCGTGCGGGCCGGGCCGCAGGCTGGTGTTGGTCATGCGCGGCATCGGCATGTGGCGGAACGACTGCGCGCCGCCCGTTGCCGGACGCGTCGACGTGGAAGTGCTTGCGCCGACAGCTTGTCGTGCATGTAGCCGACCAGGGTGCCGTTCTCGATGAGCACGTTCTGCTGGCCGGGGTTGCCCTCGTCGTCGGCGTTGATCGAGCCGCGCGAGCTGACCACGGTCCCGTCGTCCACCACCGTGCACAGGTCGGAGGCCACCTTCTGGCCGACCCGCCCGGTGTAGTTCGACGTGCCCTTGCGGTTGAAGTCCGCCTCCAGGCCGTGGCCGACCGCCTCGTGCAGGAGGATGCCGGAGTCGGCCGGCCCGAGCATGACCTCCATCTCGCCGGCCGGCGCGTCGCGCGCGTCGAGCATGGCCAGCGCGATGCGCGCCGCCTCGCGTCCGTGCCAGGCCGCGTCCCTGCTGGCGCCGGTGAAGTAGTCCAGCCCGTAGCGGCCGCCGCCGCCGGAGCTGCCGCTCTGCCGCTTGCCGCCCTCCTCGGCGACCGCGCGCACGCCGAAGCGGATGAGCGGCTGGCGGTCGCGCGACCAGGAGCCGTCCGAGGTCACCACGAGGATCTCGCGCACCTGCTCGACCAGCGACGCCTCGACCTTGGTGATGCGCGAGTCGTGGCCGCGCGCGGCCCGGTCGGCCGCGCGCAGCAGCGCCAGCTTCTCCTCCGGCGGCGTGGCCAGCGACGGCCGCTCCACCGGGTAGAAGTCGGGCAGCACGACCGGCCGGATCGCGACCGGCTCGGGCGCGCCGCCGCCGGCGGCGATCTGTCCGGCGATGCGCGCGGCGTGGGCCATGCGCTCGAACGACAGGTCCTCGCTGTAGGCGTAGCCGGTGGCGTCGCCCTTGAGCACGCGGACGCCCAGCCCCATCGTGATGCCGCGCCCGACCGCCTTGACCTGCTCGTCCTCGAGCACGAAGTCGCCGGAGATGCGGTATTCGAAGTACAGGTCGGCGTAGTCGCCGCCGCGTTCGAGCGCGAGCGAGAGCAGGCGCCGCGCGATGTCGGCGTCCACCTCGTACTCGCCACCCGGACCAAAGGGCGCGCTGAGCGGGTCGGAGTTCATGCCGGAGTCTACCTTCCGTCGCTCGGTCTGTCGTTCTGACGACGGCTGACCGCTACTTGTCGTTGGGGCGGCCCTCGAGCGAGGACAGGGCCGTTTCGGCGGCGGTCGCCGCCTCGCGGATCTCGGCCTCGCCGCCGCCCAGCCACATGCGGCCGAACGCGCCGAACGAGACGAACTCGAGCACGTTGATGGGCGACGCCTTCTCGGCCTCGTTGGCGGCGAAGGCGGCGTAGGCCGCCGGGTGCACCTCGAGGATGTAGAGCGCCTGGCCGCGCGACGATCATGTCGCCGTGCCGCATCCGGTTGATGAGCTGCGACTGCTTGCCGTCGAGCCCGGTGATGATCTGCGACGAGACGACGCGCGGCTTGAGGCGGTCGGCCTCGCGCGCGCCCATCCGCTCCAGGATGGCGCGCCCCGCCGCCCTGACCTGGCCCTGGTCGTCGTGGTGCACCTCCAGCAGGCCAAAGGCCCGCTCGACGATCTGCATGCCGGGCTGCACGTCGGTGGTCTTGAGCGCGACGTCGGTCAGCTGATTGATGGCGATGCCGGGCGCGATCTCCAGGAACAGCGCTGCCTGCTCCTCCAGCGGCATGAACCCCTGGCACACCGTCTGGAGGAAGCCCGTCACCTGCGGCTGGAGGGAGTCCAGAACAGTAAAGGTGCGTAACTCCATAGGGTGCCAGACCGTACGCCGCGGCTCAGGCCGGTGTCAACGACGCGCCGGCTTTCGCGACGGCTTGCCGGCCGGTCCCCGCGGCGATCGCCCCGGCCCCCGCGACGGCCGCGACGGCCCACGCGAAGGCGACGGGCCCCGCGACGGCCCACGCGAAGGCGACGGGCCCCGCGACGGCGACGGGCCCCGCGACGGCCGCGACGAACCGCGCGACGGCGACGGGCCGCGTGACGGCGACGGGCCCCGCGAAGGCCGCGACGAACCGCGCGACGGCGACGGGCCCCGACGACGGCGACGGGCCTCGCGACGGCGACGGGCCCCGCGACGGCGACGGGCCCCGCGAAGGCCGCGACGAACCGCGCGACGGCGACGGGCCCCGCGACGGCGATGGCCCACGCGAAGGCGACGATGACCCTCGGGACGGCGACGGTCCCCGCGACGGCGACGGTCCTCGCGACGGCGACTGGCCTCGCGACGGCCGCGCCGGCTGCCCGACGCTCGCGGGCCGGCCCCACGAGGGCGCCCCGCGAGCCCGGTCGCCCGGTGCCCCGCGCGCCGGACCGCGACCGCGCTCCCGATCCGGCCCGCGATCGCCGAACGATGCACGCCCGCGATCGCCGAACGATGCGCCCTTGCGCCCCCCGCCGGCCCCGCGACCCTGCTCGCCGGACGCCCCGCGGCCCCGATCGCCGAACGATGCGCCGCTGCGACTCCCGCCCGGGCGGCCGCGCTCCTCGAACGATCCCCGGCCGCGCTCCTCGAACGATCCCCGGCCGCGATCACCGAACGATGCGCCGCGATTCCCGCCGCTCCTCGGACCGCGCTCTTCGAACGATGCACGCCCGCGATCGCCGAACGATGCGCCCTTGCGCCCCCCGCCGGCCCCGCGACCCTGATCGCCGGACGCCCCGCGGCCCCGATCGCCGAACGATGCGCCGCTGCGACTCCCGCCCGGGCGGCCGCGCTCCTCGAACGATCCCCGGCCGCGATCACCGAACGACGCGCCGCGATTCCCGCCGCTCCTCGGACCGCGCTCTTCGAACCCTCCGCGGCCGCGATCGCCGGACGATGCGCCGCGATTCCCGCCGCTGCCCCGGCCGCGCTCGTCGAACCCTCCGCGGCCGCGATCGCCGGACGGCGCGGCGCGATTCCCGCCCGGGCCGCGTGCGCGGTCGCGGGATGACGATCGATCGCGGCTCGGGGCGCGGTCGGGCGATCGGTCGCGCGGCCGGTCGCGGTCCGGCCTTGTCGACGCGAGCGCCTCGATGTCGATGTCGCCGTCGTCGTCCACGACGAGGGTGCCGGCCTGGCGCTGGCGATCGCGGGCGCGGCGCGACAGGTCGGAGTCCTCGCGGCGCGAACGCCAGATCCCGCGGGCCACGGCCGCCTGGTCGCGCGGCAGCTGGACCAGGTCGCGCAGCTGGGTGACCTCGGCCTGGGTCAGCTCACGGGCGTCGCCCACCCGCAGGCCGTAGTAGTCGAGGCCGGCGAACGCGACCCGCTGCAGCTTGAGCACCTGGTAGCCGAGCGACTCGGCCATGCGGTGGATCTGACGCGACTTGCCCTCGGTCAGGGTGACGATCAGCCAGTCGTGGCGGCTCTTGGTCTTGAGCCGGTCCACCTGCGCCGGACGCGTGAGCGTGCCGTCGTCGAGCCTGACCCCGCGGCGCATGGCCTCGATGTGCCCGTCGCGCATCTGGCCGCGGATCTTGACGTGATAGGTCTTCTCCACGTGGTGGTGCGGCGACTGCAGCGCGGCCGACAGCTCGCCGTCGTTGGTCAGCAGCAGGACGCCTTCGCTGTAGAAGTCGAGCCGGCCGACCGGCTTGACCGCGATCGGCACGTTGGGCAGGTACTCCATCACCGTCGGCCGGCCCTCCGGATCCGACACCGTCGTGATGGTGCCCTTCGGCTTGTTGAGCACGCAGTAGAACAGCTCCTGTGGGTGCGCGGCCTGGCCGTCGACGGTGACGCGGTCCACCGCCGGATCCACCGACGTGCCCAGCTCGGTCACCACGCGGCCGTTGACCCGCACCCGGCCGCCCACGATGAGCGCCTCCGCCTTGCGCCGCGCCGCCACGCCCGACTGCGACAGGTAGCGCTGGAGCCTCACCCGGTTCACCTGCGCCTCACCCGCTCCCGAGCGGCTCAATGGGGAGCCGCCGCGGAGGCATCGTCGTCGTCATCGTCCGGATCGCCGCCGGCGCCCTCACCGCGGGCGTGCGAGCCGTCGCCCGGATCGCCCGACGCGGCCGCGCCCTCGGCCGGGTCGGCCCGGTCGAGCGCCTCGACCTCGCGCAGGCTCTCCTCGGTCAGCTCGTGGAACTCGCGCAGGGTCGGCAGGTCGCGCAGCTCGCTCAGGTTGAAGAACTCGAGGAACTCCTTGCTGGTGCCGTACAGCAGCGGCCGGCCCGGCTCCTCCTTCTTGCCCAGCACGCGGATGAGCGAGCGGTCGAGCAGGACCTTGAGGGTGGAGCCGGAGTCCACCCCGCGGATCTCGTCGATCTCGGGCCGGGTGACCGGCTGGCGGTACGCGATGATCGACAGCGTCTCGAGCTGGGCGCGGCTGAGCCTGACCGGTCGGCCCGCGATCAGGCGCTGCACGTACTCCGAGTTGGACGGATGGGTCCGGAACTGGTAGCCGCCCGCCACGTCGTACAGCGCCACGCCGCGCTCCCGATAGTCCTCGACGAGGACGTCGAGCGCCGCCTTGATGGCGGGGCCGTCGTTGCAGCCGGTGAGCCGGCGGAGATCGGTCGGGGTCAGCGGCTTCTCGGCCGCGAACAGCAGGCTCTCGAGGATCGACCGCAGCCGGACCGGATCGACGACGTACGCCGGCGCAAGCTCGGCGTCCGGATCGGCAGACAGCTCCGCCTCGGCCGCGTCCGGCTCCCCGTCCGACCCGGCCTCCGCGCCCGACTCGGCGTCCGCGTCCAGCGACTCGGCGTCGCCCGACTCGGCGTCCGCGTCCAGCGACTCGGCGTCGTCCGACTCGGCGTCCGCGTCAGACTCCTCGTCCGCATCCGACTCGGCGTCCGCATTCGACCCGGCGGCTGCTACATCGTCGTCGTCGGCCTCCCCTTCGGCATCCAGGGACTCCTCGTCCTCGTCCGACTCCTCGTCCTGTTCCGCACCGTCCGCGTTCGACTCCGCCACCGCCTCCGGCTCGTCGTCGTCGTCCGCCTCGTCGTCGTCCGCCTCGTCGTCGTCCGCCCCGTCGTCGTCCGATTTCTCGTCCGAGTTCCAGGTCGGCTCGCCGTCCCACGGAGATTCCGGGTCGGCCTGTGGATCCGACGCGTCGTCGTCCGACGGCTCCTTCTCCGGGTCCGCCGAGGCATCCAGCCCGTCGCCCAATCCTGCCCGCTCCGCTTCCGCGGCGGCGCGGGCGCGCAGCTTTCGCTTCTTGCGCATTCCGCTCACGAGGCCTTCCCTTTCCGCTTACCGGTACTCGTCGTCGATGTCGGTGAGCTGCGCGGGTTCCTGCTCCGGCAGCGGGGCAACGTTCTCGGGTCCAGGGCCGCCCTCGGCCTCGGGCCCGGGTGCCGCGACGGGGCGCACACGCTCCTGAGGCGAGGCGCGCGCGATGACGATGTCGTTCTCGTAGTTGTCCTGCTCGTCCTGCTCGTCGGCGGCGCCCTCTCCGGACGACTCCGCCGGCGCGATCGCGTCGCCATCGCGGCGCGACCCGACCAGCTCCTGCCACACGCGGATGAGGCCGAGCCGCGCCATCTCCAGCACGGCCAGGAACGTCACCACCGCCTCGTGCCGCGCCTGCGCCAGGCTCATCTCCTCGCGCAGGAAGCGGAAGCAGGACTCGAAGGTGAACGAGCCCTCGCGATCGAGGCGGTCGGTCAGCTGGTTGATGCGCTCGCTGACCGACAGCCGGTCGACGCTGACCTCGTGACTCAGCCGGATCTTCGCGCGCGACAGGGCGCGGTCGAGCGCCTCGATCAGCGCGATGACCGGGATCTCCTTGAGCGGCGGCCGCACGTCCGGGTCGACGTTCTCGGCCAGCACCTCTTCTTGCGGGGCGCCGCGCGTCCACACGTTGCGCCCCACCACCGGGCGCTGGCCCAGCGACTCGGCCGCCTCCTTGTACTTCTGGTACTCGAGCAGGCGGCGGATCAGCTCGGCGCGCGGATCCGCCTCCTCGCCCTGCTCCGCATCCTCGTCGTCGGTCGGGGGCGGCGTGGGCAAGAGCTCGCGCGACTTGATGTGGGCCAGCGTGGCCGCCATCAGCAGATACTCGCCGGCGACATCCAGGTTGAGCGACGTCATCAGGTCGAGGTACTCGAGGTACTTCTCGGTGATGAAGGCGATCGGGATGTCGAAGATCGGCAGCTCGTGCTTCTTGACCAGGTGCAGGAGCAGATCGAGCGGCCCCTCGAAGACATCCAGCTGAACCTGGTAGCCGGCCTGCGCCGCGGCGGTCATGCCATGAATCCGAGCAGACCCATCCACGACCTGTAGAGCCAGCCGGCGGGGCCGAGGAAGACGTTGCGCACCTGCGGGATGAAGATGACCGCCATGAGCACGAACGGGCCGTAGACCGAGATCTTGTGCCACGTCGGAAGGTAGCGAGCGGGCAAGAGACCCTCGAGGACCGTGCCCCCATCGAGCGGCGGGGCCGGGATCAGGTTGAAGAACGCCAGCACGAAGTTGATGAGCACGGCCATGGCCAGCGGCTGGACCAGCGCGCTCTGGATGTCGAGCACACCGACCCTCAGGAGCAGCAAGAGCACGAGCGAGATGAAGACGCCGAACAGGATGTTCATGATCGGGCCGGCCGCCGCGACCAGCATGTGGCCGGTGCGCATGGACATCCGGCGCGTGAAGTTGCGCGGGCTGACCTGGACCGGACGCCCCCAGCCGAAACCGGGCGACGTGCCGTGGGTCAACACCAGCCCGATCAGTGGAAAGAGCAGCGTGCCGATCGGGTCGGCATGCGCCAGCGGGTTGAGGGTCGTGCGTCCCTGGCTGCGGGGCAGCGGGTCGCCGAGCTTGTCGGCCACGATGGCGTGCCCGAACTCGTGCACGCAGATCGACAGGATCAAGATGATCAACATCTGAACGATGTTGCGGATGTCGTCGCTGGAGAGGTCCATATACTGCCGACACAACTATGGCTCGTTTGCCCCTGACCGTAAAGCCGCGGGCCCGGAACCGCGAACCGACCGAGTCTTAGCGCGCCCCCGTGACACTCACCGTCGGCGGCGACCCCGGCCGCGACCCTCCGGCGCACCCCGGCCGCCGGGCGCCACCGACGGGCGCCGGTCGCGCGATCAATCCGAGCGCGCGCGCGGCCGCAGCAGTGCGTCGTAGTCGATGGCCGGGTTGAGCGGACAGGCGTAGCGCACGACGTCAACGGACTCGCCGCCGAGGGCGTCGGCGCGCGCCGCTCCGTCGGGGCGCAGGCCGAGCCGGCGGTAGAAGGCGCGCGCGGCGTGGTTGGCCTCCACCACCCACACAACGAGCCAGAACAGCTGCTGGCGGGCCAGGTCGGAGCGCGCGCGCTCGAACAGCGCACGGCCGAGGCGGCGGCGCTGCGCGGCCGGGTGGACGTAGAGCATCGAGATCTCGCCGGCGAAGCCGACCATGTCCTGATCCTCGACGCACGGTCGCGACAGCGAGAACCCTTCCACGCCGTTGCCGGCGTCGGCGACCAGCACCAGCTCGTCGCCGCCGCGCGCGCGCAGTCGTCGCTGCCAGCGCGCTGCCAGCGCGTCCGGATCGAGGCCGGCGAGGTAGCGCGGCGACAGCAGCCCGGCGTAGGTGACCCGCCAGCTCTCGGCGTGCACGCGGCCGATCGCGGCGGCGTCCCTCGGCCCTGCCCTGCGAACCCTGACCACCACGGGCCGAGAGTAGCCCGGACCGGGCGGCCGCGCCGCAGTCGTCGCGGCCCCGGCAGCACAGACGAGCCCGCGCGCCGCCGTCTCAGTCCTCGGTCCCGGGCTCGGCCGGACTCACCCGTGGCGCGGCGAGGTCCGGCGGTCAACCGGATCGGCCCGGCTCAGCCGTGGCGCGGCGAGGTCCGGCGGTCGTCCGGGTCGCGCGGCGCCAGCAGAGCCAGCGCGAGCAGGCCGAGCGGCTGGACCGCGAGCACCAGGAGCACCGCCGTCACGCCGAGCGATCCGGCCATGGCGGCGAGGCCGAGCGGCAGGACCACCTCGATCGGCGTGAGCAGGGCCGAGAGCGCGTTGACCGCGCCGCCTCGTCCCGGCGCCGCGCGGTAGGCCTGCGCCTGGGCCAGCGGATACTGCCCCGCGCAGGTCAGCCCGACGACGGCGGCCAGGATGGCGCTGAGGGCCAGCGACGGCGCGGCGATCCAGGCCAGGTACGCGGTGGCGCAGGTGGCGGCCAGCGCGGCCAGCAGCCTGCGCGGCGAGACCGCGGCCAGGACCCGCTCCTGCACCAGCAGGCCGCCCGCCCCGCCCGCCATGAACGCGCCCAGGACCAGCGCCCGCGCCGACGGCTCCGCGCCGAAGCGGCCGGCGATGTGGAGCGCCGCGAAGGCCGCGAAGATCTCGTCCATCAAGGTGCAGAGGAACATGCCGCCGGTCCACGCCAGCAAGCGCCGGTCGCGCAGGGCGGCGGCCAGCACGGAGAGCCACGGCGCTTCGGCCCCCGGCGCCGCGCCGATCGCTCTGCGCGGCAGCGGCGGCACGACCAGGGCGGCCGCGGCCGTTGCCGCCGCCACGGCCAGCAGCGCGCCGCGCCAGTCGGCGCCGACCGCGACCGCCGCCGCCAGCATGGCCGGCGCCGCCACGTCGCCCACGACGCCGAGCAGGGTCCAGCGGGTCAGGCGCTGCTCGGCCCGACCCGGCTCCATCTCGACCAGGCCCGCCTCGGCGACGCCGCAGGCCAGACCGGTGCTCGGTCCGAGCAGCGCCAGAGCCGCGGCCAGGACCAGGAGGTTGGGCGCCAGCGCGGCCAGCGCGCAGGACGCGGCCATGGCCAGCAGCCCGGCTCGCACCCACGGCCGCCGGTCAGGCGAGCGGTCGGCGAGCAGAAACAGCGGCGGCTCGACGACCGTCGCCAGCACCAGCGGCCCCGCCAGCGCGATGGCGGCGGCTGTCGCTCCCGACACATCGAAGGCAGACGCCAGCTCGGGCGAGCTCGCCGGAAAGATGCCGGTGGTGAGCTCGTCCAGGAGCGGGACCGCGAGCAGCGCCAATCAGGTGGAGCCGCGAATACGGGGAAGCATGGACTCCAGTATGTCGCGCGACGGCCCCCACGCAAGGTCACCCCCTGCGACGCAAGCGCCTTCGCGGTCAGCGACCCGGCGGAAGGGAGCGCGACGGATCGAGGTTCCCCTTGCCCGGCACGAAGTTGGCCTCCAGACGGATCCCGTCCGGATCCTCGAACAGCACCGAGTAGTAGCCCGGCGCCCACGAGCCCTCCTCGGGCGGATGCACGATCGTCGCGCCCATGTCGACGAGCACGCGATGGAGCTCGTCAACGTCCTCGCGGCTGCGCGCGCGGAAGCAGAAGTGGTGCAGCCCGGGACGGCGCTGGTGAAAGCCGTCGCCGCGCTGCTCGTCGGCCGCGGGCGTGATGGCGATGCCGGTGCGACTGCCGATGCAGTAGAAGATGATCGGCGCGTCGTACAGCACGGTCATGCCGAAGCAGTCGACCAGCAGGCGCCGGTAAAAGGGACGGCTGCGGTCCATGTCCGAGACCGTCAGCTGGATGTGCGCGATGCCGTTCATGTCCATGGGCGCGCGCAGCGTACCGCGCATCGTCCGCCGGACGCCGCACACCTCGGCTAGGTCGCGCGGGGGTGGTGCTTGCGGTAGAGCTCGAGAAGGTGGGCGCGGCTGACGTGGGTGTAGACCTGGGTGGTCGCGATGTCGGCGTGGCCGAGCATGGCCTGGACGGCGCGCAGGTCGGCGCCGCGCTCGACCAGGTGGGTCGCGAACGAGTGGCGCAGCACGTGGGGCGACACGTCGCGGCGGATGCCGGCCGCGCGCGCGTAGCGGCGGATCAGCTTCCAGAATCCCTGACGAGTCATGGGGCGGCCGCGCTCGGTCAGAAACAGGCCCATCTCGGCCGGCCGCCGCGCGCACAGTCGCGGCCGGGCAACCTCGAGGTAGGCGACCAGGCGTGCGGCCGCCACGTCGCCCAGCGGAACCAGCCGGGTCTTGCGACCCTTGCCGGTCGTGCGCACGAAGCCGCCCTTGAGGTTCAGGTCCGGCAGGCGCAGCCCGACCAGCTCCGATACGCGCAGTCCCGTGGCGTAGAGCGTGGCCAGCATGGCGCTGTCGCGCACCCCGCGCGTCAACGGCCCCTGCGGCGCGGCCAGCAGGCGATCGACCTCGTCGAGCCCCAGCACCGTGGGCAGCTTGCGGCCGATGCGCGGCGACAACAGATTTTCGCTCGGGTCGGCGGCGATCAGCCTCTCGGCGGCCAGGAAGCGAAACAGGCCGCGGATGGCGACCAGCGCGCGCGCCCGGCTGCGCGGCTTGAGCCCGGCCTCGGCCAGGTCGAGCAGGTAGTCGGTGAGATCGGCGTCCGTGACCTGCCCTGCCCCGTCGCGGCCGCGCTCGACCATGAAGCCGCGCATCCGGCACAGGTCGCGCCCGTACGACTCGACCGTGTTGCCGGACAGCTGGCGCTCGACCAGGAGCTGCTCCAGGAAGCGGTCGCAGGCGCTGTCCAGGTCGATCGAGCCCACCTGGCGCCCAGCTGAACACGCGCCGGGACCGGCGGCAAGAAAACCGCTGGACATCAATGCATGTGTCATGCATATATTCTTTGCAGACGCGGAAATACGGAGCATCACGGTGAAGCGAGCCACAGCAGCCAACGTCCTGGGCGCCCTCTCGGTCGCCATCACCGACCGGCTGCGCCGGGCCGCCGCCTCCGACGACCGCAGCGGCACCACCAGCGCGGCGCTGGTCCATCTCTCCAAGTACGGGGACGAGACCATCGACGCGCTCCGCCGACCGCTCGACCTCAGCCACTCGGCATGCGTGCGGCTTGTCGACCGGCTCGAGGAGCAGGCCTACGTGGCGCGGCGGCCGGGACAGGACGCGCGCTCGGTGGCGGTCCGCCTGACCGCGCGCGGCCGCACCCGGGCCCAGCGCATCCTGCGCCAGCGCGAGGACTCGCTTACCGACGCGCTCGAGGCGCTCACGACGGCCGAGCAGGCGCAGCTGGGCGTGCTGGTGTCGAAGCTGCTCGGCGCGCTGGTGTCGAGCGAGGGGGAGGCGCTGCGCGTGTGCCGCCTGTGCGACTACGCCATCTGCCCGCAGGACGTCTGTCCGGTGGCCGGCTCGCTCATGGCGGCCGGCGAGCCGCGCGCCGACGCGAGCGACGACGGAGATGCGGGCGACGCATGAACGAGAGAGAACGAAGAAGAAGGAGGATCCGATGACTGAACACGTCCACCAGCCGGCTCTCGGTCTGTTCGACGCCGGCCGCACGCGCCGCCTGGCCGGGGCCGGGCGCGTGGTGCTGCGCTACGGCCTGGTCGCGCTGCTACTCCTGTGGGGCAGCTTCAAGTTCGCCGACTTCGAGGCCCAGGCGATCCGGCCGCTCATCGAGAACAGCCCGCTGCTCGGCTGGATGTATCCGCTCCTCGGCGTGCGCGGCGCGTCGGCGCTCATCGGGGTCGTCGAGCTCGTCGCCGCGCTGCTCATCTGCCTGCGCAGCTGGCGCCCTGCCCTGTCCGCGCTCGGCAGCCTGATCGCCGCCGGCACGTTCGTCGTCACCCTGTCGTTCCTCGTCACCACGCCGGGAGCGCTGGAGCCGAGCAGCCCGTTCGGCGGCTTCCTGATGAAGGACATCATCCTGCTGGGCGCGGCGCTGTACACCGCCGCCGAGGCGCTGCAGGCCGCCGGCCGCAGGGAATGAGGCCCGGCGCCCCGGCGTCCTCATCTGGATGAGCGACCTGTCGAGGCGCACCGGGAACGCCGTGCTCGCCCTCGTCGTCGTGGCGGTGTTCGAATGGCTCGCGTACTGGGCGGTGCAGCGCGTCCTGTTCGAGACCGATCTGGTCTCGGCCCGGTTCTTCCTGTTCGGCCTCGTGCTGGCGGCCGGCGTCGCCGGCTACGCGCTCCTCGCCCTGCTCGGCCTCACCGGGCGCGATCGCGCGTAGAGACGTCAGCGGCCGGAGCGACAGCGGCCGTCACGGCCCGGCGTCGAGGCCGGCGGTGCGGCCCAGCTCGCGCTCGAGCGAGCGCAAGCGCAGTCGCCACAGATCGCGCTCCGACTCGACCCGGCGCAGCGCGGCCCGGGTCTGATCGCGCTCCGACTCGGAGATCTCCATGGCCGCGCGCGCGTCGTCGCGTTCGCGCTGCGCGCGCTCGAGGGCGGCCAGCGCCTGGTCGCGCTCGCTGGCCATCGCCTCGGCCTGTCGCCGGGTCTCGGCCGCCTCGGCCTGCGACCGCTCGGCCGCCTCGCGCGCGTCGGCGGCGCGCAGCTCGGCCGCCTGCGCCGTCTGGTCGGCCAGGTTGCGCGCCTCGTCGGCTTCCTGGCGCTTGAGGTCGGCGACCTCCTTGAGCTGCTTGTAGGCCCGGCTCGTCTTGTCGGCCCGCTCCGCCTCCTCCATCGCCTGGCGCGCCTCGGCGTCCTTCTGCGACGCGGCGGTGAGCGCGCCGACCCGCTCGCGCTCGGCGGCCGCGCTGCGCCGCGCCTCCGACGCGGCCCGCGCCTCGGCGGTGGCCACCTGCGCGGCGGCGCGGCTCTTGGCCTCTGCCGCCAGGCGCGCGGCGCGCTGGGTCCGCTCGCTGACCACCGCCCACGCCACCGCCAGCACGACAGCGGCGAGCGCGACCAGCCCGATGGCGAGCGCCTTGGTGCGGTTCTTCCGCATCCAGCGCCCGACCCGGCCGGTCAGCGAGTACCGGTGCGAGAAGACGAGATCGCCGGTGAGATACTCCTTGAGCGCGCGCAGCAGCTCGGCCGCGGTGAAGCGGTCGGACGGCTGCGCCGCCATCGCGCGCGAGATGATGCCGGACAGCTCCGGGTCGCGCAGCGCCGCCTCGGGCGGGCGCTCCCCCTGCACGAGGCGCGCGAGGTACGCGGCCGGATTCTCGTCGCCGAACGGCGGGCGCCCCGACACGACGTGGTAGAGCGTGGCGCCGAAGCTGTACACATCGAAGCTCGGATGGGCCGGCTGGCCCATGGCCTGCTCGAGCGGCACGTAAGGCGGCGTCCCGGCGATGATGGTGGCGGTGCCGCTGCCGGCCGCCGAGCTCTCGGCCGGCAGCACCGGCTCCTGGCTCACCAGCGCCCTGCTGGGTCGGTCGTCGTTGAGGTCCTTGGCCAGGCCCCAGTCGATGAGCGTGGCCTCGCCGCGCGGGCCGATCAGGATGTTGTTGGGCGTGACGTCGCGGTGCACGATGCCGCGGTCGTGGGCGCAGGCCAGCGCCTCGGCGATGGCGAGCAGGTTGGTGAGGAGCTCGATGCGCTCGCGCGTGCACGCCTTGCCGAGCTCGGCCTCGCGCAGCGTCAGCTCGCCCAGCACGTCGCGCAGCGCGCGCCCCTCGATGCGAGCCAGCACGCAGAACGGCGCGCCGTCGCGGCGGCGGCCCAGCTCGTGGATGGTCACGATCGACGGGTGCTGCAGCTTGGACAGGATCAGCGCCTCGGTCTCGAGCCGGTCGCGGAACTCGTCGAGCAGCTCCGGCATCAGCGGCTTGCCGTCGGTGCCGTGCCTGCGCGGGCACTTGAGGATCACGTCGCGCGGCAGCCGGCGATCGTGAGCGTGAAAGATCTCGGCCATGCCTCCCACCGCCAGAGGCTCGCGCGGGAAATCGAAGGCCTGCTCGGTGACCAGGGAGACCGCGACCGATACGACGTCTGCCATTGGTAGATCCTTACCTTCCTTCCGCCTCGCGGCAGTCGATTCGGTCAAGACCCCCTCTCAAACCGTGCATGCGGATTTCCCGCACACGGCTTCCGGGCGATCTCTCGTGCTTCAGCATTGTGCCGGCTCCGGGTATTGGACGGTGCCACGCAGGCGATGGAGCCCGAGGTTGTGGAAGGACTCGCGCGTCCAGCGCGCCGCCTCGCCGGGCTTGAGGTGCCGCCCCTTGCGCTCGAGGCGCAAGCGACGGAGCCTCATCCAGACGTAGCTGTCGAGCTGGTTGAAGCGCTTGGCGGCGTTCCCGGTCTTGAAGTAGTTGCCCCATCCCCGGAGGACCGGGTTGAGGTCGGCGATGACGTCGCGCAGGTCGTCGTGGCACCGCCGCCTTGGGGTCAGCTCCTTCACCCGCTGCCGGATTCTCTGCATCGCGCGCTGCGATGGCCATCGGTGGAGGAAGTAGAGCTTGCGATGCTCCCTCTCCCAGATGCGGCCGCTCATGCGCTTGTGCAGGTGGCAGCCGAGGAAGTCGAAGCCCTCTTTTCCATTGTAGAGCTCGACTCGCCTCGTCTTGTCCGGGTGTAGCTCGAGTCCGAGCCGCGCGAGGATCACACGGATCCTGGCCTCGGCCTCGGCGCACTCCTGCTTCGTCCGACTCAGCACGACGAAGTCGTCCGCATACCGAACCAGCGTTCCCAGGGGAGCGCTGTGCCGGGTCCACAAGACGTCGAGCACGTGCAGATAGATGTTCGACAGGAGCGGCGAGATCACGCCACCCTGCGGCGTCCCAGCAATTACCGGCGACACCACACCGTCTTCCATCACTCCTGCTTCGAGCCACTGCCGCAGCAGCTTCAGCATCCGCCGGTCCGAGACTCGCTTCGCCACCAGCTTCATCAGCTTGTCGTGGTCGATGCTGCCGAAGTAGTCGCGGATGTCGGCGTCGAACACGTGGTGGTGACCCTTCGCGCCCAGCTTCCTCAGCGTCTCCAGGGCACCCAACGCGCTTCGTCTGGGGCGGAAGCCATACGAGACCGGCAAGAAGTCGGCCTCGAAGATCGGCTCCAGCACCAGCTTCGCCGCCATCTGCACCACCCGATCCCGGACCGTCGGTATGCCGAGCGGCCGCTTCCTCCCATCTGCCTTCGGGATGTACCGGCGCATGACCACACCAGGCCGGTACTTCTGCGTCCGCAGTGCGTCGCCCAGGTCCTCGAGGAAACCCTTGACGCCGTACTGCTCCACCTCGGCGATCGTCTGTCCATCAACGCCCGCCGCGCCCTTGTTGGCCTTGACCCGCTTCCACGCCTCCTGGAGGACGTCACTCCGCCAGAGATGGTCGTATAGCGCGTGGAAGCGCCTACCCGGTGCCCGCTTGGCCGAGGCACACAGTCGCCTTTGCAGTTGTCGCACTTTGTCGCACGGCCTACGGCCGCCGGGGTTGTTAGGTCCGCTCGTGGCGGCCATTCCCTCGCGCTTACCTGCTCGAGCGACGCGATCACCCCAGGGACCCTTCCCTCCTGCCGCGTTGTTCGTCGCGGCGATCGCAGGTACTACAATCCCCTCGGACTCCCGCTGCGCAGCGGCCGACTTCGCCTTCGGCTTATACAGCCCGCTTCGCCCTGACGTGGGCAGCGCAGACGGGTCTCCCGTGTTCCGCGCATCTCCTTGCACGCGTGCTGCTCCCCGTACCCCGCCGGGACCGACGGCGCCCTCCGGTCTTTGCGCCCTCGGTGTTGCCTTCGCCGTGAAATGAGCGGCTCGGCCCCCGGATTGTTCATCTGTCGAGGCTGCAGGCTTCACTTGATGTTGCGGCCCGCGTGCTTGCTCGCTTCCCACGGGTCTCCCCGCTGAAGGCTTTTGACGCCCCGCTCGGACGCCGGGGTCTCCCCCTGACGCCTGGGGCCTGCTTCCCGGCGCTCCGGCGCTTACCGGGACGGGACTCTCACCCGCTGGAGAGGCGCAGCGTGCGACTTCCGAGCCGTTTCCCTGGCGGGAACCTCTCGTCGTCGCGTCACGGCGCACCATCGCCTCATGATAGCCGGTTCGACGGATCCGGCTATCTAGCTGGAATGCGGACGCCGCGGTGGCGACGCGGAGGCGAGCCGCTCAGCGCGTGGCCAGAAAACCGCCGATCACGATGGCCAGGAACAGGATGGCGGCCACGGTGATCCACATCCACGGCGTCGAGCCCGACCTGGAGCGCGAGCGATGCAGGTGCACGTGCTCGTGCTCGTGGGCATGCGAGTGAGGGTGCCCGTGGTCGCGCGGCGCGGCGGCCTGGGGACCGGCGCTGGCGCGCGGGCGACCCGGCTGGCCGGGAGAGACCGACGAGCCGGCCGGTCGAGCGCTCCCGGCCCACGGCGGATCCGTGTGACCGGGGCTGACCGAGAGCCCGGCGCCGACGGCCTGCACCGGCCCGCGCGTCTGCGCCGGCGGCGGCGAGGCGGAGCGCGCGGTGATGACAGCGGCCGGCGTCGACTCCGGCGCCGGGCCGGAGCTGACAGCGGACGGACCGCCGAAGGAAGGACCCGCTGCCGAGGCGGGCGGCGGACGCGACGGCGTCGCCCACGAGCTGCGCGCCTGGCGCTCCGGCGCCGGATCGGACGGCGCGTGCGCGCGCGCCTTCGACGACCCCGACTGGCCGCGCGGCTCGGCGCCGGACGACGATCCCGCCCGGCCCGACGACGAGCGCCCTGCCCCCGACAGGATCTCCTCGATCTCGCGGCGCAGCTCGCCCACGTCGCGGAAGCGCTGGTTCTTGTCCTTGGCCAGCATCTTCAGGATCAGCTTGTCGACAACCGGCGGGATCTGGCCGCCCGGATTCACCTGCGAGGCGGTCGGCGGCGTCTTCTTGAGCTGCGCCGAGATCAGCGCCGCCGGCCCGACAGCGTCCGGGAACGGCAGGCGCCCGGTCAGCATCTCGAACGCCACCACGCCGAGCCCGTAGATGTCGCTGCGCCCGTCGAGCGGCTTGCCCATCAGCTGCTCGGGCGACATGTACTCGAGCGTGCCGAGCGTCTGGCCGGTCGCGGTCAGCTGCGGCGACATGTCGCCGCCGAGGCCGGAGGCATCGCCGCGCATCACCTTGGCGATGCCGAAGTCGAGGATCTTGACGAACTCCGGGTTGCCGGGGCGGTTCTCGAGGTAGATGTTCTCCGGCTTGAGGTCGCGGTGCACGATGCCGAGCGTGTGCGCCTCCTCCAGCGACGAGCACATCTCGCTCATCACCTTGAGCATGCGCTGCCAGGCGATCGGCGCCTCGTCGTGGAAGACGTCGTGGAGGCTGCGCCCCTCGAGCAGCTCCATGGCGATGAACAGCGTGCCGTCGGCGGTCTGGTCGAAGTCGTAGGTCGTGATGGTGTGCGCGTCGCGCAGGCTGCACAGCACCTGCCCCTCGCGCCGGAAGCGCGCCACCACGTTCTGGTCGCGCGTCATCTCCGGGTGCAGCAGCTTGATGGCCACCTTGCGCCCGGTCAGCAGCTGGATGCCGTTGTAGACCGCGCCGAACCCGCCCTCGCCCAGCTTCTTCTCGACCGTGAAGCGGCCGCTCAGCGTGGTGCCGATGTAGGGATCGTCGCCTATCGGCTCGGACGGGATGATCGCGATCTCGCTGAGCTTCTTCTCGCTGGCGGCCCGGCCCTTGCCGCGGCTGGTGGCGGCGCGCGGGCCGCTCGGGTCACCCGGGATGGGTGTGGCCGGCCGTGCCGGCGAGCGCGCCGCGGATCCGCTCGGCGGATCCGCCGTGCGCGCGGGCGGCGGCGTGGCGTCGACCCGGTGGCCGCACACGCCGCAGAAGCGGGCCCCGCGCTCGAGCGAGTTGCCGCAGCGCGGGCACGTCATGGCGCGTTGCTCTCGCGATTCACCGTCCGGGCATTCTCGCCCATTCCCGGCCCGCCTGCATCATCATCTGATCGCCCAGATCGCCAGCATTGCAGCGGTGATGGCGATGAGCGCACCGGCGACGGCCCAGCGCCACATCCCCCGCCCCGGCATCCTGAACGGCTCTGGCGTCATGTCGTCGGTGCCGACCCACACGCGCAGCTGAGGCCCGCCGCCGCCGAACTCGACGACCATCGGCTGGCCGACCTCGACCGGCACCTCGCTCACCCGGTTGCCTCCCACGAACGTACCGTTGGACGAACCGACGTCGTGCAGCACGTACTGCTCGCCGTCCTGGCGCAGCTCGGCGTGGCGCGAGGAGGCATCCAGGTCGCGGTGGGCGTCGAACGGCACATCGCACTTGGGGTGGCGGCCGATGCTGATGCGCGCCGCGCCGGGGAACATCTGGCGCTGGCCGCGGCGGCTGCCCTTGATGTGATCGACGATGATCTTCACAGGAGGTCCCCGAACAGGAGCGCCACGATCGCGATGCCGACCGCCACCGCCAGCATCCATGCTAGCAGACCCAGGCGCGACCCCCGGACCAGAGCGTCGCGCGCCGGATCGACCGGCAGGGTGCGCACCGCGCGGTGCTGTCCGGTCGCGGGGATGCCCGGCGGCAGGGTGTCGGCGCGCAGCCCGGCGCGCGCGGCCAGGCGCCGGCCGACGAACGACGTGCTGGTGAGCGCGCTGGCGCCCTCCTCGTTCGGGATCGAGCTCGGCGAAGTCGGGCCGGTCGTCCTTGCCGGCCGGCAGCGGCAGCCGCTCGCCGGTGAAGCGGGCCAGGACCACGGTGATGTTGTCCGGCGCGCCGGCCTGGCGCGACAGCTCGACCAGCGCCGCGGCCGCCTCGGCCAGATCGCCGTGCTGCGACAGCGCGTGGCGCAGCGCCTCGTCGTTGACCGGGCCGTGCAGGCCGTCCGAGCAGAGCAGCAGCCGGTCGTCGCGGCGCAGCTCGACCAGCGAGATGGCCACGTCGACGTCCTCGCCGGTGCCGAGCGCCTGCAGGATGAGGCTGCGCTTCTCGGACAGGCGCGCCTCCACCTCGCTCAGCTGGCCGGCGTGCACCAGCGCCGAGACCACCGACTGGTCGCGCGTCACCTGGGTCAGGCTGCCGGCGCGCTCGATGTAGGCGCGCGAGTCGCCGACCTGAGCGATGAGCAGCGCGGTGCCGGCGACGCCGGCGGCCGACACCGTCGTGCCCATGCCGCGCAGCTCCGGGCGCGCATCCGCCTCGTCGACCACGGCGCGGTGCGCGGAGCGGATGGCGCGGCGCAGGTGGCGCGCGAACACGTCCATCTCGGCGGTCGCGCGCGAGGCCAGCATCTCGTGCCACACGATGTCGGCGCACAGCCGGCTGGCCACCTCGCCGCCGGCCACGCCGCCCATGCCGTCGCACACGACGAAGAGCGGGCCGCGCGGTCCGACGGCGCGCACGAGCTGGCCGTGCTCGGCCAGCGCGCTGCCGTCGAGATCGCCGACCGCGAACCAGTCCTCGTTGTGGTCGCGCGCCAGCCCGGCGTCGGTCACACCGACGAACTCCACCTGCACCGGCCCCGGGTCCATCGAGCGCTTCGCTCGGGCAGCGCGCCCTGCCGCCCTACGCGCCCCCCAGCTCGATACGGAACATCTGATCGCCCATGCGCAGGGTGTCGCCGCTCTCCAGCGGCTGCGGCCCGCGCAGGCGCACGAAGGTGCCGTTGGAGCTCCTGAGGTCCTCGAGCACGCACTGGCCGCCCTGCCACTTGAGCACCGCGTGGCGGCGCGACAGGAACTCGTCGTCGCGGAAGACGATCTCTCCCTCCTCGCGGCCGAGCACCACCTCGATGCCGTGCAGGTGGCGAACGTCGCGCAGCCCGCCCGAGGCCAGCACCTGCATCAGCCGACCCCAGGGCGCGCGCGGCGGCGATCCGAACATGGTGATGCCGAAGCGGGCCAGAGCCGGCACATCGCCGCGCTCCGCCTCCTCGACCAGCTCGAAGCGCAGGAGCTCGCGGCCGATCAGGATCTGCGGTGCCGTTCGGGATCGGCATGCGGCGCCCGGATGCGGCGGTACACGCCGTTGAGCAGATCGATCGGGACCACGCGGCAGCCGCCGCCGGGCTGCAGCTCGAGGCGGGCGTGGCGCGGGGCGAGGTAGCGATCGTCGAACACGAGATCCGCCGCGCTCACGCCCGGGCGGCCGATCTCGACCCACTCTCCCGCAAGCGGATAGCGATCACCGTCGGAGCCGTCGCGCCGGACGCTGTACAGGCTGCCCCACGGGCGGTCGAGCGACGGGCGCACCGCCGGCGCACCAGCGGGCACCGGCGTCGACATGATGCGGCCGTGGATGTCGTCGCCGCCGGCGGCCAGGGTCGGCGCCACGCCCTCGGCCACGGGATCCATGACCGCGCGGCCGCCGCGCGCCCCCGCCGGCGTCGTCGGCAGCATCGCGCCGCAGTGCTGGCAGAAGGCGAAGCCGGCCGTGGTCGTGCCTCCGCAGCGGCGGCAGGTGTGCAGCTCGGACACCGGCGTGGCGACGCGGCCGCCCGGCACCGGCGTGGGCAGCGGCTGGGCCTGTGGCGGCGTGCGCGCCCCTGCCAGCGACGTGCCGCACAGGCGGCAGAAGTTCATGCCGGGCTGGTTCTCGCCGCCGCACACCGTGCAGGTCACGGCGCCGGGCAACCCGATGACGCCGGGCGGCGTCGAACTGGGGGGCACGGACGGGCCGGCTACCCCGACCCTTGCCCCGGGTCCGGCCATCGGCATGCCCGGGACGGGCGTCGCCGACAGCCTCGCGCCGCAGCTGAGACAGAAGATCGCGCCTTGTGGACTCTCCCGACCGCAGTTCGAGCATCGAGACATCGAGTCGCCTTTACCCGTCCCCGGGTCGCAGCTGCGCCCGAAGCCCCATTTCAGTCGCCTGAGCTCGTGCTTGTCTGGGCGAAGATCACCCCGAGCCCCGTTTGCAAGCGGTCGCCGGTCCTGTTAAGCAAGGTTGCCCCGGACTGGAACCGCAAATCGAAGTTCTGCCAGATGATTCGAGGAGCTTCGATCTTGAATCCTCCGCGGCTTCACGCAACGTAGCAAATCACTTGGAAAACGGTCAAGGCGTCGCCGTGCCCGGCCCTCTATCACGCAAACGAAAGCTCTCCTCGCTCGCGCCCAGGCCGGCGCCTCTCGCGCGCGCCCCGCGCCGGGCGGCGTCCTGGATGGCCGGGCTCCTGCTCGCTATCACCGTCGCGGGGTGCGGCGCCGGTCGGGTTCGCCCGGCCCCGTTCCGCTTCCGCCCCGACTCGGTCGACCCGGGATCGCTGCTCGGGCCGTTCGACGGCAAGGTGGTGGACGCGACCTCGGGCGATCCGGTCGCCGGCGCGCTGGTCTACGCCACCTGGAGCCTCCAGGCCGGCTCGGCCATGCAGGCCCCGTCCGGCTTCCGCGAGGCGGTCACGTCAACCGACTCGAGCGGCCGCTACCGGATCGCGTCGCTCGACGACCAGGACGGGCCGGGGGTGCCGCGCAGCGCCCGGGTGTCCGACTTCTATCTGGTGGTCTACAAGCGCGGCTACGTCGCCTACCGCAGCGACCGCCGCTTCGACGATCTGGGGCCGCGGCTCGACTTCGCGCAGCGCCAGAACCAGGTGCGGCTGGACAAGTGGCGCACCGATCACTCGCACGTGCGCCACCTGCGCTACGTGGGCGGCGGACCGGCCATCGCCGCGCTGACCCGCTGGGAGACACAGGAGGCCGCCGCCGAGCTGAGCGGCATCAAGGCCGGCCCGCGCGTGGCCACCGACCTTGTGGTGAGCGGCGGCGGCGGCCTGCCGGCGGCGCTGGTGCTGTCCGAGCAGGACCTGCGCGCCATCACGCGCTTCGACGGGACCTTCGAGACCGGGCCGCTCAATGACGAGCCGGACACCGATCTGTACAGCTCGCAGCACTTCCGCGCGCTGGGCCAGCCCGAGTCGTTCGACGTCGCGGTCCGGGTGTGGAAGCTCGACCAGAAGACGGCGCAGGAGCGCTACGGCGAGCTTGTCGGCAGCCTGCCGGACGCGAAGGAGGTCAACGAGATCGCCGACCAGTCGATGCGCGCGACCGAGCAGAACATCTTCGGCGTGGGCTTCGTGGACGTGAAGCGAGGCGTCGTCGTGCTGATGACCTGCGGGCAGTCGCAGTGCAAGTCGATCGACGTGCTGGTCGCGCTCGGGCGCAAGGCGCACGAGAACATCAAGCGCTTGGTGGCCGAGGGCGCCGCGAGCGAGACCGCGCCCCCGGTCGCCCCTGAAGGCAAGGAGGGCGAGGACGGCGCACCGGCGCAGCCGCGGCCGGCGCCGCGCCTGCGGCCGCGACCTGGCCCCGGCCAGCAATCGACGCCCACCCCGGGCCAGCCGGCCCAGCCCGCGCAGCCGACCCCGACGCAGCCCAAGCCACCGGTGCCGGCCCGCCCGGCGCCCAAGCCGGCGCCCGTTCCGCCCGCCCCGACCACGCCGCCGCAGCCGGCTCCTGGAGCGGGCGGCCCCGGCGCCGGATAGGACTCTTCGCCATGAGCACCGATCTTCGTCGTCGTCGGCAGGAGCGCTCGCGCGCGCGCCTCCGCCTGGTCTCTCGCGCGGTCGTGGTCGCCTGCGTCGTCCTCGCTGCGTCGGCGCGACCCGGCGTGGCGTGGGAGGCGGCCACCACGCACGCGGGCCTGACCGAGCAGGCCGCGCTCGCCTCCGGACTGCACGATCAGCTGCGCGCCCAGTTCGGCCACGAGCAGGGCCTGTTCCACGTGCTGGCGGTCCCGCCGCAGGACGCCCCGGCGCTGTTCGAGGTGCTGCGCCAGCTCAACCCGACCCATGGTTACGTGCCCGACGCCCGCGGCCGCCTGCACGCCATCGGCTGGCTGGTGGCCGGCAGCGTGGTGGCCGACAACCCGCCGGAGCTGGCCGCCAACCACTTCTACGATCCGACGACCCGGGCCGGGCTGAGCGACGCCAGCCTGGACGGCCTCGGCCAGCGGCTGACCGCGCGGTTCCGCGGCGGCGTGGCGCGCAGCGGCCTGGCCGCACCCGACTGGATCGAGCACCCGAGCAACCCGATGGGTCTGGCCGGCTTCCGCTCGCAGTACGCCAAGGCGGTGTCGGCCCGCACGCCGGGGGAGCGGGCGCGGCACCTCGCGGGAGCGCTGCTCGCGGCCGGGGCCATGATGCACGTGCTCGAGGACATGGGCTCGCCGACGCACGTGCGCAACGACCTGGCGGCGCACCTCGAGCGCCTCGGCCCCGACGGCTCGGATCTCGGATCGCGCTTCGAGCACGTGGCGGCGCTTGCCTACGGCCGGCTCGGCGTGCCCGGCACCTCCAAGCCGATCGAAGATCGTCCGCTGCGCGACTTCTTCACCGCCAGGGACGGAAGCGGGCTGGCCGATCGCACGGCGGCGTCCTGGTTCTCGGCGTCGACCCTGCCGCGCCCCATCGATCTGGGCGGCGACCCGCGCGGCGCGCTCACCTCCGGTCTGCGTGCCTCGCTGCGCCGCCCGGCCCCGGCGCCGTCGGCCGGCCGCCTCGCGCTCGACCTGCCCCGCGCCGGCGAGGACGGCATGGAGGTCGCCGACGCGCGCGGCGTGTGCCTCGCTCGCTTCCGCATCGTCGAGAACAAGCTGAGCTGGTTCATCGACGATCCCTGCGCGCTCGAGCAGGTCGCCGCCATCCTGCCGGTGGTGACCAGCTACGCCGCCGGCATGCTGGACACGCTGTTCCGCGGCTCGCTCACCCTCGAGGCAGAGAGCGGGCAGATCGTCGTGCGGGCCGGCGCGACCGCTCTGGGCCGCGGCAAGGTCGCGCTCTACTGGGACGACGCGCGCGGCGTGCGAACCCGCCTGCGCGAGGCCGCCGTCGAGCGAACCGCAGCCGGCCAGGTCGCCGGCTCTTTTCCGGGCGTCCCTGGCGATGCCCGCCGCGTGAGCGCCCTGTTCGAGGGCAGCGACGAGGCCGGCCGCCCCCTTCAAGCGGCGGGAACCAGCGCGTACCCCATCCCGGGCCGCTGACGCTCTGAGGCCGTCAGCGACCGGCGGACTCGTCGATGCGCCGCTTGAGGTCGAGGGCGGCGAGGTCGCGCGGCTCGATTGCCAGGGCGACCTGGACCAGCTCGCGGGCTGCCTCTATCTCGCCGGCCTCCAGGCTGGCGCGGGCTCCGTCGAGCTGGCGCTGACCGAGGGAGCCGTCGGCGCTGCGGGCGCGCGCGGCCAGCTCGGTGCGGGCCGCCTCGTCGCCGGCCAGCGCGGCCAGGCGGGCGGCCCAGCCCAGGAAGAAGCCGGCGTGCTCGTAGTGCGGGTCGGAGTCGGCGGCGGCCAGCGCCTCCTCGCGCGCGCCGGCCAGCTCGCCCAGCGCCTCCGACAGCCGGGCCAGGTCGTACCAGGCCCAGCCGAAGCGCGGGTGCTCCTCGACGACCTGCTCCAGCTCGCGCCGCGCTGCCTCGATGTTGCCGGCCCGGGCCAGGGCGCGGGCCAGCCGCCAGCGCGGCGAGGCGGCGCTTCGGTCGCGGCGGAGCAGGCGCCGCTCGTGCTCGATGGCGGTCCCGGCGTTGAGATCGCCGTGCGGGCCGATCACGCCGGCGCGGAACTCCCCCTCGCGGTCGTAGAGCACCGCCTCGGCCTCGACCCAGCCCCACAGCCAGCGGTCGAACTGCGTCCCCTCGCACAGCCACTCGCCGGTGTCCTCCTCGACGCGCCAGACGGCGCCGCCGGCCAGCTCGACCCACAGCGCGTCGCCGCCCATCTCGCCCACCATCACGTGCGCGCCGTCGCGCCTCCACGACAGCGTGGGGTAGAGGATCAGCGCCTCGTGGAACAGATCCGCGCCGTCGAACTCGCGGTAGACCGCGGCAAGGCCGGCCGGCAGATCGGCGTCGAGCGCCGTCGCGGGCTCGCCCAGCTGGTGCACGCCCTCGGCGTAGCGGTCGAGCGCCGAGCAGAGCCGCTGCACCGCCTCCTCCGACGGCCCCTGGGAACTCCGGGACACGGAGCCGGGCTCACGAGCGGAAGATGGCGGTGTCCGCTGCGATGCCGCGCGCCTCGAGCTCGGCGTAGAACGCCGGGACGACGCCAGCGGCCGAGAACCCGCCGTCCTCGGCAGTGCCGCGGTAGGCGAAGAGCTCCTGGGCGTGGAAGCCGTCGTCGCTGACGCCGATCACCTCCTCGATCGACGCCACCCGGTAGACGCCGTCGGCGTAGCGCGCCACGTGCACGACCACGTCGACAGCGCAGGCGACCAGCTCGCGCAGCGCCTGCAGCGACGCGCCCGGCGCGCCCAGGCGCGCCATCGAGGTCAGGCGGCCGAGGGCGCCGCGCGCCCCCTCTCCCGCCACCACCGCCACCGTGCCGTCGGCCGACGACGCCATCGCCTGCACCAGCTCGAGCGCCTCGCCGCCGCGCACGTCGCCGACGACGAGCCGGTCGGGCCGCATGCGCAGCGCCCCGCGCAGGAGCGCGCTGAGGTCGACCGGCGTCGCGCCGTTGCCCTCGGAGGGCTTGGCCTCGAGCGCGATCCAGTCCTCGCGCGCGAGCGACATCTCGGCCACCTCCTCGACGCTGACGATGCGCTCGCCGTCGGGCGACGCCGTGGCCAGCGCCGAGAGCAGGTTGCTCTTGCCGGAGCCGGGCGCGCCGCACACGACGATGTTGCGCCGCGCCTGGATGCAGGTGTTGAGGAACTCGGCCATCTCCGCCGACAGCGCGCCCTTGCCGACCAGGTCGGTCAGGCTCAGGCCCGAGCTCTTCGGCTTGCGCAGGGTCAGGCACGCGCCGCGCACCGAAACCGGCGGCACCGCGGCCGCCAGGCGCGAGCCGTCGCGCAGGCGCACGTCGACCAGCGGGTGGGTGTCGCTGATGGTCTGCCCGGTCGGCGCCACCAGGCGCTCGACCACGCGGCGGAAGCTGTCGTCCGACGAGAACGCGGTCGACGCCATGGTCAGGATGCCGCCCTTCGACACGAGGATGCGGTCGCGCCGGTTGACGACGATCTCCTCGACCTTCTCGTCGGCGAGAAGATCTTCGAGCGGGCCGAGCCCGAGCGCCTCGTTGAGCGTGTCCTTGATCAGCTGGTCCTGGTCGACGAACTTGGGCAGCTCACCCGACGAGTCCATGGTCTCGACCATGTCGACGATGGCGCTCTCGGCCCGCTGCCACAGCTCCTCCTCGCCCAGCTTGTCGAGCGGGATCTCGTTGAGCTCCAGCTTCGGCACCAGGCGATCGAGCACCGAGGCCTGCAGCTCGAGCTGCTTGACGACCTTCGAGTCGAGCGGCTGGATGCTCGACGGACGGCGCGGCGCGAACACGACCGACTGCGGGCGCTGCGACCGCACCGGGGCACCGCCGGGCGGCGACGTCGTCTGCGCGCCGGCGCCGACGAGGCGGCCGCGATTGGCCCCCGCCAGCCCGGGCGCGGGCGTGCCCGGCGCGCCGGAACGGGCCGCGATCGGCGCGCTGGCCGGCCCACCAGGACGCGCCATCGGCGCGGCTCCGGTCACCGGGCCTGGACGCGGCGGCGAGGAACGCGGTACCGCGCGCGACGGCGCCGGCCCCACCGGCGACAGCGGCGGCGGCATCGGCGACGCCATGCCGCCCATCGGCGCCGGCCCTGCCCCGGCGGCGGCCATCGGCGGCGCGTGCGGCATGCCGTGCGGCTCGCCCATCATGCCGGGCCCCGGGCCCGGCGGCGGACCGCTCATCGGCATGTGCGGCCGCGGCGGCGCGCTGGGTCCGGTCGGATCGGCCGGCATGCGCATCGGCACCGGCGGCTCGGTCAGACCGGCACCGCCCTGATCGTGCGCCATCGCCGGCAGCGGCCCGGGCCCGCCGTCCATGCGCTGCGCCGGCGGCTCCGCGCCGCGACCGGCCCCTGCGCCGCCCATCTCCTCCACACCGAGGATGAAGTCGCCGATGTAGATCTTGTCGGTCTCCTTGACCACGAGCGGGCTGGTGATCTTGCGTCCGTTGACGTAGGTCCCGTTCGTGCTCTTGAGGTCGACGATGATGAACTTGCCGTCCTTGAGGACGATGCGAGCGTGCCGCTTGGAGACGTTGCCCTTGGGCAAGATGACGTCGTTGCCCTGGACGCGGCCGATGGTGATCTCCGGCTTGTCGAAATCGAGCCGGCGCTGCTCGCCGCCCTTCTCCGTGACAGTGATCGAGAACATTCGGCCTTCTCCCGGTGCAGAGATGCTCGACCGACGTCGCGTCGCGTCGAGCCCCTCTGACCGCCTTCCTAAAGGTGCTGGAACCTTACTAAAAGCGACAAACCCGGGTCAAGTTAGCCTAGCTGTTCGATCGGATCTAGAAGCCGCGACGCCGAAGGGCTGCGCCCGGAGTCCGCGTTCGCGGGTACCGGCGGCTCGCTCGGGCTCCTGATCCAGCGCCGGATCGATCCACCCCAGATGGATGCGACGCCGATGCAGGCCAGGGTCACGATGCACGCGATGATGATCCATTCGTGCCAGCGCGATCCGGCCGCAATTTCCCGGCTCTGCTGCATGGGTCAAGACTAGCACCACGAGGCGCCGAGCGATCGGCGCGCGCGCCGCGGGTCGACGCGCCGGGGGCGTGATCCGGCGATCGGTCTGGTCGCTCGGCGTGCGAGCGGGCAAACTGCTGGCCATGACCCGCCGAATCCTCGCCGTCGGCGCCCTCGTCGCGCTCGCCGCCCTGGTCGGGGATCGCCCCGCATGGGCCAAGTCCCGGGAGACCTACGTGTTTCTCATCTCCCGGGTCGAGCTCGGCAAGGACGTCCCCAAGGAGGTCGAGCCGCAGCTGGTGGCGCGGCTGGGCGCGGCCATCGCCGATAACGAGGATCTCGAGGCGAGCGTGGCTGCGGGCGCGCCGGATCCGGAGGCGCAGCCCGAGAAGTTCAAGAAATACTTGAAGTCGCGGCGGCAGCGCGCCTTCCGCGTGAACGTGGACGTCGGCCAGTTCTCGTCGGAGCTGGAGCCTGTGCGCGGCGGTCCGCGCGGCCAGGCGGCGCGCAAGAACAGCCAGTACCTGACCGTGCGGGTGTCGCTGCGGCTGTTCGGCGAGACGGTTCCGGACCGGGTCATGGCCTTCACCGGCGACGGCTCGGCCACCGTCAAGCTCGAGGTCGGCAAGACGGTGCGCCCGCGCGACCGCGAGGAGGCCAGCGCCCAGGCGCTCGACCAGGCGGTGGCCAGCGCCATCGCCGAGTCGCTGACCAAGCTCAAGGAGCCGCCCCCCTCCACCAAGAAGAAGAAGCCGGGAAAAAAGTAACGGCGGCCGCGCTCGCGCCGCCGGCGCGGACGGCGGGTCCGCGCCCCGCCGGCAAGTCGCGGCCGCCGCCCGTGCGCGGCTTCACCGTCGGCGTGTACCCGGGCGACGGCGGCGCCGCGCTGCGCCGCATCGACGAGGTGGCCGGCACCGGCGCCACCTGGGTGGCGCTGGTGGTGAGCTGGGAGCAGCACGGACGTGCGCGCCGACGCCATCGCGCGCTCGCCGCGCGTGACCGCGGCCGACGCCGAGGTGCGCCGGGCGCTGCGCCGCGCCCGCGCGCGCGGCCTGCGCGCGCTCCTGTTCCCGATCCTGACCGTGCGCGAGATCCGCATGGGCGAGTGGCGCGGCGCGCTGCGCCCGCGCGACGTCGACGCCTGGTGGCGCTCGTACGAGCGCTTCATCCTGCACTACGCCGAGCTGGGCGCGGCGGAGGCGGCGGCCGCGCTGGTGGTCGGCAGCGAGCTCGGCTTCTCCGAGACCTGGCGCGATCGCTGGTATCACCTGATCTCGCGGGTCGAGCGGGTCTACTCCGGCGATCTGGTCTACAGCGCCAACTGGGACCACTACCGCGCGATAAGCTTCCTGTCGCGGCTCGACCACCTCGGCATCTCGGCCTACTTCGAGCTGACCGACGACGGCGATGCCAGCGAGGCGGAGCTGACCCGGGCCTGGCGCCGCGCCGCCGCCGAGCTGCGCGCCTTCGCGCGCGCCGAGCGGGTCAGCCTGTGGCTGACCGAGGTCGGCTACCCGAGCCGCGACCGGGCCGCGATCCGACCGTGGGACTACAGCGCCGCGCGGCCCGATCGACCTCGAGGAGCAGCGGCGCTGCTTCGCCGCCCTGATCGCCGCGTGGAACGGCGCCGCCGAGCTGCGCGGCCTGTTCGTGTGGAACTGGTGGGGCGAGGGCGGGCCGCGCGACGGCGACTACACGCCGCGCGGCAAGCCGGCCGAGAAGCTCCTGCGCGACTGGTTCGGCGGCCGCTGAGGCGTCAGCGGGTCGTCACAGCGCGATGACGACCTTGCCGAAGTGCGCGCCCGCCGCCATGTGCTCGTAGGCGGCGCGCGCCTGGTCGAACGGGAACGTGCGATCGATGACCGGCTCGAGGCCGCTGGCCTCGACCGCGCGCAGCAGCGACTCGAACATGGCGACCGAGCCGACGTAGACGCCGGCCACGCGCAGGGTGCGGTGGAAGATGGCGTAGGTGTTCACCTCGCCGCGGGTGCCGGTCAGCACGCCGAGGATGCTCATGGTGCCGCCGTAGCGCAGCGCCGCCGTCGACTGGTCGAACGTGCCGGGTCCGCCCACCTCGACGACGACGTCAACGCCGCGCCCGCCGGTGAGCTTGCGCGCCGTCTCGCCCCAGCTCTTGTCCGCCACGTAGTCGATGACGTGGGCCGCGCCCATGGCCAGCGCGCGCTCGCGCTTCTCGGCGCTCGACGACGTGACGATCACGTGCGCGCCGGCCGCGCGGCCCAGCTGCAGCGCGAAGATCGACACGCCGCCGGTCCCCTGGACAAGCAAGGTGTCGCCGGTCTTGAGCGCGGCCGCCTCGAACAGCGCGTGATAGGCGGTGACCCCCGCGCACGGCAGGGTGGCCGCGGCCTCGAACGACAGCCGGTCGGGGAGCGGCAGCCACGCCTGCGCCGGCAGCGTCACCTCCTCCGCCAGCATGCCGTCCTGGCCGCCGCCGAGCGCAGCCGCGTGGTGCGCGTCCGACAGCGGGCCGTCGAGCCAGGTCGGGAAGAACGACGCCACCACGCGATCGCCGGGGCGAAAGCGGGTGACGCCCTCCCCCACCGCGATCACCTCGCCTGCACCGTCGGAGCAGGGCACGATCGGCGCCTTGCGCCTCTTCGCCCCCTTCGCCGTCACCAGGTCGCGATAGTTCAGCGACACCGCGCGCACGCGGACGCGCACGTCGCCCGGCCGCAGCGGGCCGGACTCGCGCTCGACGAGCGCGAGCGAGTCGAAGCCGTCGCGCGGCTGCAGCTCGTACGCCTTCATGACCGGCTCGCGCCCGTCACTTCGCGCCCGGCTTCTGCGACTCGATGAAGCCGCGGAAGTCCTTGCGCGCCGAGGTGACAGTTTCCTTGGGGCCGACGAGCTTGAAGTAGTACGGCCCTGCCGAGGTCTCGACGATCGCGGCCAGCATCATCTGGTCCGCCTTGTCGTGCTTCTCGGTCGCGCCCGGCATCACCGCGGCGACGTAGCGGCCGGCCACCTCGACGAAGGTGACCGGCGTGCCGCCCACCTTCTTCTCCTCGATCTTGGCCTTGCTGGCGCTGGGCGACCCGTCCGGCTGCTCGAACTGGCCGACCCAGCGGTCCAGGTTGGCCTTCGCGCCGCCGGCGCCGCCGCTGCCGAAGTAGAACACCGCCAGCTCCGCCTCGCCCGCCTTGCCCGGGATGGTCCACTCGGCGGCGCGCATGCCGGACTTGGGCGGCTTCTCCTTCCAGCACCTGGGCGCCGCCATGGTCACCGGGCCGAGGACCACCCGGCCGTCGGCCGTCTTCTCGGGCGGCTTGCCCGGGGTTCCCATGCCGCCGGCCATGGGCGGAGGCACGGCCCCGCCGCCGTGCGGGTTGCCGCCCATCCCGGCGTGCGGACCGCCGGCCATGCCCTCGTGCGGATTGCCGGCGCCGGCGTCGCCGACCGGCGGATGCTCGGAGCCGTGCTCGCCCTCGTCGGGAGCCAGGCGAGGATCGACCTCCGGCTCGGACGGGGCCGTCGCCGTCGGCTCGGCCGGGGCGTCGTCCTTCTTCTTCGTGCAGGCGGCGAGCGCGACCAGCGACGCGCACAGACTGAGGAGCAAAAAGGGCCGGGTGCGGTGGGGTCTCATCGACAGTCTTAATAGACCATCTTGCCGATTCGTTCCCACTGAATGCCGCCCTGCTGCTCCGGTTTCGCCGACCACCAGATGAACAGCGCTTTGCCCCGGATGTTCTCCAGCGGCACCGGCCCCCAGACACGCGAATCGCTGGAGTTGTCCCGGTTGTCGCCCATCGCGAAGACGTGGCCCTCCGGCACCACGTAGCGCCGCTGCGGCGCGCACGGGCCCTGGTAGCGGACGTTCTCCGGCGACGAGGGCTCCACCCGGCCGCGCGAGCGCAGCCTCTGCTCCGGTGTGCGCGGATCCGGCTCACCGGAGTCGCTGCACTCGACGACGCGCTCGCCCGGGAAGTCGTGGTCGCCGGCCAGGGTGGTGTAGCGGCCCTTGAGCCGATCGTTGCGCTCCTGGTCCTTGCCCGGCCGGTCCGGCGAGTGGATGGTCGTGTAGTCGACGCCGCCCACGGCCTCGACGTAGGCGGAGCAGCTGGCCTGTCCCCAGTTGCCGCGCTGGTCCATGTCCCAGTAGACGCACTCGTCGCCGCCGGTCTGCTGGACCGGCACCGCAGTGCCGTTGACGTACAGCACGTCGCAGCGCACCTCGACCGTGTCTCCCTCCAGCGCGACGATGCGCTTGATGAAGTCCTTGTCCGGCTGGCACGGGTTGATGAAGACGATCACCTCGCCGCGCTGCGGCTTGCGCCACTCGAAGAAGCGGATCTTGGTGAAGGGGATGCGCAGCCCGTAGAGGAACTTGTTGACGAAGATGTGGTCGCCGATCTCCAGGGTCGGGATCATCGATCCGCTCGGGATCTTGAACGCCTCGACCACGCAGGCGCGCAGCACCAGCGCGATCATCACCGCGATGCCGATCGACTCGGTGTACTCGCGCGCCGTCGACTTGCGCGCGAAGGCGAGGTGCTCGTCGACCATCTCGTCGAGCACGACGAGGTGCTCGCGCATGGCCGAGCCGTCGCCGGCCTTGACGGCCTCGTCCAGGCGGTCGGTCTGCAGGCCGATCTCGCGGCGCATGCTCTCGGGCACGCGCGCCCCGTGGCGCCGCAAGGCGCGCCGCGACTCGGACACCAGCGAGCGCGCCTCCTTGCGCACCCGCTTCTCGATCCGCTCGCGCTGGCGCGAGGCGGGCTCCTGTGCGGTCACGAGTCCACCTTGAGCACGGTGTGGAACGCCTCCTGGGGGAGCTCGATCGAACCGACCGCCTTCATGCGCCGCTTCCCCTTCTTCTGCTTCTCGAGCAGCTTGCGCTTGCGCGTGATGTCGCCGCCGTAGCACTTGGACGTGACGTCCTTGCGCATCGCCTTGACCGTGACCCGGGAGATCACGCGCGTGCCGATGGCGGCCTGGATGGCCACCTCGAACATCTGGCGCGGGATCACCTCCTTCATCTTGATGCACAGCTCCTGGCCGCGGTGATACGAGACCGCGCGGTGGCTCACCACCGACAGCGCGTCGACGCGCTCGCCGTTGACCAGGATGTCCAGCCGGACGAGGTCGGCGTCGCGGTAGCCGCTGGGCTCGTAGTCGAGCGACGCGTAGCCGCGCGACAGGGTCTTGAGTCGGTCGTAGAAGCCGAACACCACCTCGCCGAGCGGCAGCTCGTACGCGATCTGGACGCGCCCGGAGTGGCCGTAGGTGATGCCGATCTGGGTGCCGCGCCGCTCCTCGCACAGCTGCACGATCGGGCCAACGTGCTCCTGCGGCACGTGGACGGTGGCCTTGATGATCGGCTCCTCGATCGAGTCGTACTTGCCCAGGTCCGGGATCTTGGCCGGGTTGTCGACGTCGAGCACCTCGCCGCCCGGCATGTGGACCAGGAAGCGCACCGACGGCGCGGTGGTGATGAGGTCGAGGTCGAACTCGCGCTCGAGCCGCTCCTGGATGATCTCCATGTGGAGAAGGCCCAGAAAGCCGCAGCGGAAGCCGAAGCCGAGCGCGGTCGAGCTCTCCGCCTCGTAGGTGACCGACGAGTCGTTGAGGGTGAGCTTGCCGAGCGCGTCCTTGAGGTTCTGATAGTCGGCCGGGTCGACAGGAAACAGGCCGGCGAAGACCATCGGCTTGACCGTCTTGAAGCCGGGCAGCGGCGCCGCGCACGGGCGGTCGTCGTCGGTGATGGTGTCGCCGACCTTTGCGTGCGAGATGTCTTTTATCGACGCGGCCACCACGCCGACCTCGCCCGCGACGAGATCCTCGACCTCGATGGCGTGCGGGTTGAACACGCCCGTGTTGGTGCACTGGTAGACCTGGTCGCTGGCCCAGAAGCGCAGCTTGACGCCGCGCTTGATGCGCCCGTGCATCACGCGCACGAGCGCGACCACGCCGCGAAACGAGTCGTACCAGGAGTCGAAGATGAGCGCCTGCAGCGGCTCGTCGACCTGCCCGTCGGGCGGCGGCACGCGCTGGACGATCGCCTCGAGGATCTCCGGCACGCCCAGCCCGGTCTTGGCCGACACCAGGAGCGCGTTGGACGCGTCCAGGCCGATGGTGTCCTCGATCTCGGCCTTGACCTCGTCCGGGCGCGCGACCGGGAGGTCGATCTTGTTGAGCACCGGGATGATCTCGAGGTTGGCGTCGAGGGCGAGATAGACGTTGGCCAGGGTCTGGGCCTCGACCCCCTGGGCGGCATCGACGACCAGCAGCGCGCCCTCGCAGGCGCTGAGCGACCGCGAAACCTCGTAGTGGAAGTCGACGTGCCCGGGCGTGTCGATCAGGTTGAGCTGGTACTCGATCCCGTCGGCGGCCACGTACTTCAGTCTGACCGACTGCGCCTTGATCGTGATGCCCCGCTCGCGCTCCAGGTCCATCTTGTCGAGGAACTGGTCCGCGCGCTCACGATCGGCCAGGGCGCCACAGAACTCGAGGATGCGATCGGCGAGCGTGGTCTTGCCGTGGTCGATGTGCGCGATGATGCAGAAATTCCGGATGCGCTCCAGCGGCGTCGACATGATGGAAGCGCTCTCTCTACCATGTGTGGCGGCCCGGACCAGGAATCCGGGCGGCCAACGTCTACGAGGATCCGGTGTCGAACCCGAGGTTCGCCTGGCCCGGCAGCTTCTCGGCGTACTTCTCCAGCACGAGATCGATGCCCTGCCGGATGTACTCGGCGACCGGGACCTTGGTGCGGTCACGGAGCTGGTTGAGGCGCTCGTTCTGCTCGGCCGTGATGTAGACCGTCGTGGATACCTTCTTCCGCGACATGGTAATCGTGACGATACTTTGCACTACGTCGCCGGTCAAACACGCGGCTCGGGCCCGGGTTGCACGCCCCTGCGGGGGGCGGTAGTCTCGAGAACCATGCAACTTCGCTCGCTTGCTGTGATCGCGTCCCTGGCCCTCATGACCGGCTGCGGCGGCGCGGGCAAGGGCGAAGGGACCACCGAGGGCATCACCGGGTCCAACCAGAAGAACATTCCGAAGGTGGACTCGGAGCTGTGCGACACCACCGGCAAGCAGGTCCAGACCTTCGACCTCAACCAGGACAACACGCCGGACGTCTGGAAGCTCTATGCCACGGTCGACGAGGACGGGACCAAGATCGACGTCCTGACCTGCAAGCAGGTCGACTACGACCACGACGGCAAGAAGGACTACGTCGCCATCTACAACAAGACCGGCGAGATGGTGGCCGAGGAGTTCGACTTCACCTTCGACGGCCGCTTCGACGCCCGCGAGCACTACGACAAGAAGGGCGGCAAGATCTACATGGTCGAGCGCGACCTCGACCACAACAAGAGCCCGGACACCTGGGAGAAGTACGGCATCGACGGCAACCTCGAGTCGGTGGAGCGCGACCGCAACGGCGACGGCAAGCCGGACCTGTGGGAGCAGTACCAGCGCGGCGTCCTGCTCGCGATCCTCTACGACGACGACTACGACCGCAAAGTCAACCGCAAGGAGTCCGGCCGCCCGACCGTGACGTTCGCCCGCCCCTCGGGCACCTCGCCCGCGCCCGCCCCGGCCGCCTCCGGCACGACCGCGACGCCGCCGCCGGCGGACAAGCCGCGGCAAGGCGGCGGGCTGGTCGAGGAGACGCCTACTGTCCCGGGGCAGACGCCCGCCCCAGCCGGAGCGCAGCCGCCTGCAGGCGGCGCCAAGCCGGCCGGCAAGACTGCCCCGGCGACGAAGCCCAAGGCCGGCGGGAAGTAGCTCAGGCTCCAAACAGTGGACAGGTAACAGGCGACAGGGGACAGGGAACCGGAAACGTTTTTGTCGCCGTCCCTGGTTCTCTCGACCTCGTTTGCGTTCGCCTGTTGAGCGGACCGCGGTCAGCCGGTTGAGCTGAGCGCGGTCAGCGGGATCGCGGCCCGACGGCCGAGAGCGCCGAGCCATTCCCTGTTCCCTGTCCCCTGTCGCCAGTTACCTGTCCACTGTTTGTTTTCAGGGAGACAGCCGAGCCATCAACCGAGCGCATCAATAAGGATGATGATGCCCATCTGGCCCATCCAGATGCGGATGCGGATGCGGATGATGATGATGCGAATCCGCCACGTGGGGATGCGGGTGCGGGTGGATGTGGCGGGCGTGGCGTGAGCGCGGGCGGCGGTGGCTGCGGGTGCGGTCACGGCTTCTTGCTGCGCTCGGTCTTGACCCGGTGGACCGAGCGGCGCTTGCTCGTGCCCGAGCAGGACGGCAGCGTCCCGAGGCCCAGACCCAGCGCGAGCGCGACGGCGAGGAACCAGCCCAGCGCCGTCCTCCGGCTCACGGTTTGCCCCGCTTCTTGCTGCCGGACATCTTGCGCTTGAGCGCCTCGAGCTCGTCGTCCACGGTGCCGCTGCCGCTGCCGCGGGCCGCCCCTGGGCCGCGCGAGCTGCCGCCGCCCTGACCCGGCGCCGCCCTGACCTCCGCCGCCGCCCTGACCTCGCTTGAGGTCGCGCAGGAGATCGTCGACAGATGGGTCGCCCGGTGGGGCCCGGTCGGACCGCGATGGGCCGCTGCCTGCCCCCGGGCGCGATCCGCCCGGCGGCGGTGCCGCGCGGCGCTTGGGCGCCTCGCGGGCGGCGCGGTCGAGCGCTTCGAGCTCCGCGGTCATCTCGGACAGCTCGGTCAGCGCCGAGTGCATGCGGGCGCGCTCCAGATCGGCGTTGCGGTCGGCCTCGCGGGCGGCCACCTCGCTGCCCAGGGCGCGCGCCTCCTCGGCCTTCTTCTGCCAGCGCCCGGCGGACTGCTGCGCGTCGGCCACGGTGCGGCGCGCCCGGGCCATGCGCGCGTCCACCTCGCGGCGCAGGCGCTCGATCTCGTGCCGGTCCGGTGGCCGCGGCGCCGACGCCGCCCCACCGCCGACATCGCTCACCGGACCCGCATCGTCGTCGCCGCCCAGGTCCTCGAGGTCGCTGGCCACTGCCGACGCGCGGGCAGCCGCCGCCGACGCGCGCGTGGCCTGATGGACCCGCGCGCTGGTGCGAGCTCGCTCGGCCGCGTGCGCCTCTGCCGATGATCTCGCGCCGGGCGCGTCCGACCACCCACGCCACGTCGGCGGTGTTGGCGGCGCCGTCGTCGCCCGCCGCGGTCGCCCGCTGCGCGCCGGCGGCCAGCAAGGAGTCTCAGCGCGCTCGACACGAACAGCGCCCCCTGGGCGCCGAGGCCCTGGCCGCGGGCCTCGAGCCCGGCCACCAGCGCCTTGCCCGACCCGTCGTCCGGCGCGAACGCCACCATGCGCGCGCCCACAGCCATCGCCTTGGCCACCGTCTGCGGCCGCGGCCGCGCCACGACCACGTCGGCCGCACGCCACAAGAGCGGCGCGTCGGTCGTGTGGCCGAACAGCTTGGCGCGCAGCCCCAGGGTCGGCACCTGGCGGCGCAGGGCGGTGGCGGCCTCGGCGTCGTCGCCGGCGGCGAACAGGTACGAGGCGCGCTGGCCGGCCAGCGACAGCTGCAGGGCCAGCTGCGACGTGGTCTCGTAGCCGAGCCCGCCCACCTCGACGAGGACCACCGGATCCTGGGTCGGCAGCTTGAAGCGCGCCCGCAGATCGGCCCGCGTCTCGCGGCCGGCCTCGGCGTAGGGCAACGGACAGAACGGCCCGACCGGCAGCACGCGCTCTCCCGGGATGCCGCCGTCGGCCAGCGCCACCGCCGCGTGGTCGTCCACGGTCAGGTAGCGGTCGGCGCCCGCCTCGCCCCACTCCTCGCCGTCTGGTTCCAGCTCCGGCACCACCGCCACCACCGGCGCCGGGGCCTCGGCCTGATCGCGCACCGCCGACAGCGCCGCCGCGCTGGCCGGGTCGAACGCGATCGCCACGTCGGGCGGGTGCTGATCCATCTCGCGCAGCAGGCGCCGCTCGGCCAGCTCGCCGATGATGGCGCGCAGCATGCGCCAGGCCGCGCCTGACGCGCGCGCGCCCACCCGGCCGACGTCGATGGCGCGCACCACCAGCCCGTGGGCGTCGAGCGCGGCCAGGACCGGCGTGACAACGGCGGACGGCGCGCCCGCGCTCGTCACCACCAGGACGCGCGGGCCTTCGTTACTCATCTCGGCGGTCTCGGGAGAATCTGTCATCGCGAATCGGATCGATCATGCGAGGTCGGCGTGGCGTTCGAGGACCTGCGGGTTGACGACGTGCTGCGGCCGCTTGCCGGCGAGCACCGCCGCCGCGGCGCGGGCAGCCAGCTCGGCCATGCGGCCGCGGGTGGCGTGGGTGGCGGAGCCGATGTGCGGCGCCACCAGCACAGCCGGGCTGGACAGCAGATCCGGGTGCACGGTCGGCTCGGCCTCGAACACGTCGAGGGCGGCGCCCGCAATGGCGCCGCGGCCGATCGCCGCGGCCAGGGCGGCCTCGTCGACGCAGGGGCCGCGCGAGGTGTTGACCAGGAAGGCGGTCGGCTTCATGGCGGCGAGCGCGGCCGCGTCGATGATGTGCCGGGTCTCCGGCGACAGCGGCACGTGGACGGTGACGAAGTCGCTGGTGGCGAGCAGCTCGGCCAGGGGCACGTGTCGCGCCTCGAGCGCGGCCGCGGCCGGGCTGGGCCGCGGACCGGCGTAGAGGATCTTCATGTCGAAGCCGCGCGCGCGCCGCGCCACCGCCTGGCCGATGCGGCCGAGGCCGACGATGCCGAGCGTGGCGCCCGCGACGTCGGTGCCGAGCAGCAGATCGAAGGAGAACCCGCGCCAGCCGCCGCGATGCACAAGCGCGTCCGCCTCGACGAGGCGCCGCGCCGCGGCCAGCAGCAGCGCGAAGGTGAGATCCGCGGTCGCGTCGGTCAGCACGCCGGGCGTGTTGGTGACGATGATGCCTCTGCGGGTGGCCGCCGCGACGTCGATGTTGTCGTAGCCGACCGCGACGTTGGCCACCACGCGCAGCCGCGGCGCGCCCGCCAGCAGCTCCTCGTCCACGGCCAGGTCGAGCAGCGAGACCAGCGCATCCGCCTGGGCCAGCTCCGCCACCACCGCCTGCCGCGCCATCGACCCGCGCTGGGGGATGCGCAGCGTCACCTCTGGACCCAGGAGCGGACGGATGTCGATCGGCAGCGCCGCCGAAGAAACCACCAGCCCGGGCACCAGGGCACGATAGCACGCGCCGCATCGGGTAGCACGTGCCCGGCTGGCTCTTGAGTCCATGCACCGAAGCGAACGCTCTACGCGTCGGCTCGCGCGGCGACGTGGAAGAACAGGTAACAGGCGACAGGCGACAGGCGACAGGAAATTGCTTCTGCCTGGCGACCCGGGTGGACCGTGTCCGAACATTGCCGGTTTCCTGTCTCCTGTTGCCTGTCGCCTGTCACCTGTTCTTCCTCGTCCCCTTCCGGCCCCGCGTAGAGCCAGCGGCCGTGGACAGACCATCAAACCCGGCCGGATCCCGCGGCCTCACAGGCGGCAATTGACAACAGACACCCGGGCCACGTAGCGTCGCGCGCGGTTGGACGTGTCGTCCGGACGACGAAGCGCGGGCGGAGGAGGCTCGCGATGCCCCAGTTGCGGTCGGCCCATGGCCGGCACGGGGCGGCTCTGTCCGCTGTGCAGCACCGACAGGATCCAGCGCATCGATGCGGCCGCGCTGGTCGACACGATCCCGGACGGCGCGCTCGACGGAGTGCCGGGCGAGGCGGCGTTCGAGCTGTCGGCGCGATACACCGGGCGGGCGGCGGCGCTGGCCCAGCTGGCCGCCGCGATCGGGCGCGCCTGCGAGTCGCGTGCGCTGTCGTTCACGCTGCTCTACGGCGAGCCGGGCATGGGCAAGAGCAGCACCATCCAGGAGCTGGCCCGCACCACGGCGACCGCGCGGCCCAACGTCCGCTTCCTGGTCGGCGCCGCCGACGGATCCGGCATCCTGTTCGCCCCGTTCGCCCGCCTGCTGGCGGCTCGCTTCGGGCTGGCGGCCAGCGACGGGCTCGACGAGAGCCGCGCCCGCATCCTGGCCGCGGTGTCGCGGGTCATGCCGCCGGCGCGCGTCACCGAGACCGCGCACCTGCTCGCCCACATGATGCGCGTGCCGTTCCCCGACAGCCAGGTGCTGGCCCCGCTGGCCGACTCGCCGCAGCAGCTCGAGGCGCGCACCTTCCTGGCCCTGCGCCGCTTCCTGGCCGCCGACGCCGCCATCGCGCCGCTGGTCCTGTGCCTCGAGAACCTCGACGCCTTCGAGCCGGACAGCGTCAACCTCCTGCACTACCTGGTGGCCGGCCTGGAGGGGTCGGCGGTCGCCGTCATCGGCACCGCGTCTTCGTCGCTCGACGAGCGCCATCCGAGCTTCCGCCACCTGGACGCGGCGCCCGAGCGCATCGAGCTCGGCCCGCTCGACCCGGCCGAGTCGGAGAGCCTGCTGCGCGAGCTTTGCCGCCCGCTCGACGCCATCCCGCCCCGCCTCCTCGAGCACGGCGCCGCGCTGGGCGGCTCGCCGCGCGCGCTCTACGAGCTGGTCCGCTACCTGCTCGAGAGCGACCTTGTCGTGCCCAGCGGCCAGAGCGGCTGGCGCGCTCGACGAGCGCGCCCTGGCCTCGGCCGCGCTGCCGGCCACGCACGAGCGGCTGGTCGCCGAGCGCGTGCGCATCATGCCGGCGGTCGACCGCGACATCCTGGAGATGGCCGCGGTCATGGGCGAGACCTTCTGGCTCGACGGCGTCGTCGCGCTGGTGCGCGTGCGCGAGCGCGACGGCGCCGACCCGGACGGCCCCACCCTGGCCGACATCGCGGCGGCCGGCGACCGCACGCGCGCGTGGGCGGCCGAGGTCATGGACCGCATGGTCGACCGCGAGTGGGTGCGCGCGGTGGAGCCGTCGAGCGTGCCGGGCGAGCGCGAGTACCGCTTCGCCTACCCGTACCTGTGGTCTGCGGTGTACGAGGGGATCGATCCGGCCGCAGCGCCGCGCCGCCCACCGCGTGGTGGCGCAGTTCCTCGAGCTGCGCCCGGAGGGACGCGCGGCGACCGCCCAGGAGGAGATCGGCCGCCACCTGGAGCTGGCCGGCGACGGCGTCGGCGCGTCGGGCCGCTATCGCCGGGCGGCCGACTTCGCGCGCGCGAGCTTCTTCAACGAGCGCGCCATCCGGCTCTACCGCCTGGCCCTGACCTGCCTGGGCGAGTCGGACCTGGCCACGCGCATCCACGTGTGGCACGACCTCGGCTCGGTCTACGAGCTCAAGGGAGACTACGAGGCCGCGCTGGGCGCGTTCGAGCGCATGCTGCGCCTGGCCTGGTTGTCGGCGTCGCGCACCAAGGCGGCGGTCGCGTTCAACAAGATGGGCCGCGTGTGGCGTCGCAAGGGCGACATCAAGCTCGCCCTCGAGTACCTGGAGCGCGGCCTCGAGCTGTTCGAGCAGGCCGACGATCAGCGCGGCATCGCCGGCTCGCTCGACGACATCGGATCGGTCCTGCACCTGCTCGGCCGCACCGAGGAGGCGTTCGAGAAGGTCGCCCAGGCGCTCAGCCAGCGCGGCGGCGGCGGCGCGGGCGATCGCCGCTCGATGGCGCGCTCCCTGTCCAACCTCGGCAACATCCAGCGCGACCGCGGTCAGTTCGGCGAATCGCTGGTCTGCCACCAGGAGGCGCTGGACCTGCGCCGCGCCATCGGCGACCGGGTCGGCGTGATCGCGTCGCTCAACAACCTGGGCGAGCTCGCCTTCGAGCGCGGCGACCGGGCCGAGGCGCGCCAGGACTGGGAGGAGGCGCTGGGCGAGGCGGAGGCGATCGGCGCCCTGCCGCTGCAGGCGCTGTCGCTGTGCAGCCTGGGCGAGCTGGCGCTGGGCGAGGGTCGCACCGAGGAGGCGCGCCGCCGGCTCGACGAAGCGCTCGACATCGCGCAGGAGATCGACGATCGCCGCCTCGAGGGCGAGGCCACGCGCAACCTGGCGCTGCTCGAGCACGGCGGCGGCGACCCGGAGCGCGCCCGCCGCCTGGCCCAGCGCGCCTACGACGTCGCGTCCGCGGCCGGCCTGCGCGACAACGAGGGCCGCGCGCTGCTCACCCTGGGCCAGGTGTTCGTGGCCCAGAGCATCGTCGACACCGACACGAGCAGCGAGCGAGAGCGCGCCGATCGGATCCGCGATGGCCGACTCCTACTTCGCGCGCGGCGTGGAGCTCCTGCGCCATCATCGGCAACGAGTCGGAGCTGGCCCGCGGGCTCGAGCGCTACGGCCGCTACAAGATCGAGAGCGGCGAGATCGCGGCCGGCCGCGATCTCCTGCGCGAGGCGCTCGGCATCTTCACCCGCCTGGGCATGCACGGCCAGGCCGACATCGAGTCGATGCTGTCGGCCGGCTGAGGCTGCGCCAGGCCGGCCCGACCCGCGTGATCTGCCCGACCTACCTACTGGCCGGTCAGGGCTTGCGCTGGCGCTGCTGGAAGCTGTACGGGCGGCGCTTGCGCCCGGAGTCGTCGTCGTCGCCGTTGAACGAGGGCGCCGACGACAGCACGTCGCCGTCGAGCGGCATCTCGGCCGTCTCTCCCTCGGACGAGGCGTCGGTCGAGGGCTCGGCCGCGCGCGAGCCGTTCTTGCCGCTCAGCCGCTGCGAGATCTCGGAGCCGGCGCGGAACGTGACCTGGCGCAGCGGGTTCTCGAGCGGCAAGAGCTGAACTTGTTGTGCCAGGAGCTCGGACATGCCGTCGATCTTCTCGAAGTCCTCGAGGATGTCGTCGACCGACGGATAGCGCTCGGAGCGCGAGTCGCGCGTCATGGCGTCGAACACGTCGTCCAGCCCGCGCGGCAGCTTCGGGTCGATGTCCGACGGCATGGGCGAGCGCCGCCCCGGCAGCCGCCCGGCCAGGAGCTCGTAGAAGATGATGCCGAGCGCGTAGATGTCGGCCTGCGGACCGGCGCTGGTCGGGTCGCCGAACAGCTCCGGCGCCATGTACGCCACCGCGCCCATGCCGACGTAGACCTGGCGGATGACCGACGCGTCGCGCTCGACGATGCGGGCGAAGCCGAAGTCGGACAACTTGAGATTGCCGTACGAGTCGATGAGCATGTTCTCGGGCTTGAGCCCGCGGTGGAACACGCGCTCGCGGTGCGCGGCGCGCAGCGCGTGCAGCGTCTGCACCAGGTAGCGCAGCGCGAGGCCGACCGGGAGGGTCTCCGACTCCTGGATGAGGTTGCGGCACGAGCCGTACGTGGCCAGCTCGCTGACCAGGTACGGATGCTCGCGATCGAGGTTGACCTCGTGGATGGGCAGGATGTGCGGATGCGACGAGGCTCGCGCCCTGCCGCACCACGTCGGTGAAGCGGCGCACGATCTCGCCGTGCTGGTCCTCGGGGAAGAAGCCGAACAGCTCGCGGATCTCCTTGAGCGCGACCTGGCGGTTGAGCTGGATCTGGCGCGCGCGATAGACGGTGCCGATGCCGCCCGAGCCGATCGTGGCCAGCTTCTCGTAGCGCTGATCGAGCCCCTCCGGCGTGCCGCGGATCTCGCCGCCCACCGACGCGGTCGAGCGGCCGCCCGAGGAGATGCCGGGCGAGGCGCGGCGCGCCGGCTCCGGCGACGACGACACCGACCGCGGCGATGACACCGATGCCGACGATGACACCGACGACGAGCGCCGACGACGACGCCGATGACGACAGCGACGAAGGCGCCGGCAAGGACGACGGCGAGGGCAGCGGCGAGGCGGACGACGGCGACGACGAGCCGAGCGGCGGCTGCGGCGTGTCCGGCATCGGCGACGGCCCCGAGCCGGACACCTCCTTGCGCCGCCGCAGCGCCCGCGCGCTCTTGAAGTGCGAGACCGCGGCCTGGGTCAGCTCGGTGAGGTTGCCGCCGTTGACGATCTCCTCGCCCGGCTCGGTGACCTCGAGGGTCTCGCTCTCCCGGTCGTGTCGCAGATAGCCGGCCGACTCGAGGAAGCCGACGTACTCGGAGAACGGGATCGATACCGCTCCCTCGCACACGCGGCGGATGTCGTCGTAGCGGTTCTGCCGACCGTAGCGCGCCTCCGCCAGCACGTTGGCGAGGATGAAGCGCGACTCCTCGCAGAGGACCTCCTTGGTGACCTTGGGTTTGCCCTCCACGCCGAAGATTCTATGGTTTGCGGACGGAGCTGGTCAAATGCCCCGGCCGCCCGGAGCGCTCTCAGCGGTGCAGAAGAGCGGCGGACCTTCGGCGCGAAGGCGGTCCAGCAGCGCTCGATCCGCCGGCAGGATGTCGTGGCGGTCCAGCTCGTCGACCGCGACCCAGGCCAGATCGGCGACCTGCACACAGCGCGGGTGCTCGCCGGGCAGGAGCCGGCAGGCGTAGACGAGGATGAGGACCGCCTCCTCGCCGTGGTGGACGTGCAGCACATCCCAGATCGGACCGACCTCGACGCGCGCGTCGATCTCCTCGACGAGCTCGCGCACCAGCGCCTCGTCGGGAGCCTCGCCCGGCTCCATCTTCCCGCCCGGCAACTCCCATTGATCCGGCAGCGGCTGGTCGGGTCGGCGGAGCGTCAGAAGCACCCGGCCGTCGGCCCTCCCGACCAGGGCGGCGACGACCAGCGTCGGGTACCGGGGGGACGATTTCACCGCCTACGCCTACCACGCGGACGGCGTTTTTTCTCGTCAGAACCCCGGCATACGCTCGTGACGCGCTACCGGTCTCTTGCTAGTCTTGCCCGCGATGAAGCTCTACTCGGGCAAGATCGACAGCCTGGCGACCGAGATTGTCTCTCGGTTGGTGACCGATGGCGACATCGAGGTGTCCGAGCGCCCCGAAGCGGAGCTCGACGTCGCTTCGGTGCTGAAGGAGTACCTGCGTGTCGATCGCGAGCTGACCGAGCGGGCCAAGGACATCATGGAGATCCGCGGCCTGCCGTACAGCCACTTCGGCCGCATCAAGCGCACTCTGGCCGACGAGAAGGAGTTCGGTCTCGGCGAGGAGGGGATCACCTGGATCCTCAACCAGCTGCTCGAGACCTTCATGCAGTCCAAGCACGTCGAGGAGATCTTCGCCGACGACGCGACCTTGCGGCGCAAGCTGCGCGACATCGTGCGCAAGCACATGATGGTGGACGAGGAGCTGGACAAAGAGGTGCGGCAGCGCATCCGCAACCTCGAGGAAGGCACCCAGACCTGGGAGATCGAGTACAACCGGGTCCTGGAGCAGATGAAGTCGAAGTTCGGCCTCAAGGAGTAGGTGCTCGGAGGGTCGAATGGACCCTGAGATCGAGCCTCGGGTCAGGGGCTTCCGGGTCCTGACCATCGGGTCGGGCCGCACCTGCGAAGAGGTGCGCAGGGCCCTCGACGAGCGCGGCTTCGGCGTGGCCGGCCGGCTGGCGGCGGCGCCGGAGTCGGCCAGCGACCTGCGGCGTGCGGTGCTGGGCGCGGAGCTGGTCGTGTTCTGCGGCGAGCAGGGCGAGCGGCCGCTGACCTTCACCCGCATCGATCACGCGTGTGCGGCGCACAACCGGCCGTGTCTGCACGTGGCCATCGAGCGCGGCGCCATCACGGTCGGGCCGCTCTTCATCCCCCGGCGCACGGCCTGCTTCCGGTGCAGCCGGCAGTACCTGAGCTGCTTCGACGACGGCGGCGCCCGGCCGTCCGCGCTGGCGCCCTGGATGTCGGCGCTGGCCGCGGCGGCGGTGGCCGATGAGATCGCCGCGTTCGTCGATCACGGCTCGAGCATGCGGGTGGCCAGCTGCATCGCGATCGAGCCGTACGAGCGGGCGCAGCGGCACCGCGACGCGGTGACCACGTCGTACGCGCCGACGATGACGGCGTGCGCCGTGTGCGGCGCGGCCGACCGCGTCTCCGACGTCGACGCGCGCACTGCTCGTCGCGGCGCGGCCTTCATCGTCGGCAGCCAGCGCAGCGGCACCACGCTGCTGGGGCTCGCGCTCGGCGCGCACGAGGGAATCGAGTGGCTCGACGAGGATCGCGCGCACGCGGCCCTGGCCGAGCAGGCGAGCGACGGCCGCCGCACGCGGGTCTACAAGGTGCCGAGCTGGACCGGCGCGCTGAGCACCTTCGTCGGTCACTTCCCGGGCGGCGCCTACCTCTTCATGAGACGCCCCGCGGTACAGGTGGTGGCGTCGATGCTGACCCTGCGCGGCTTCGCCGGGACGTCGTGGGCGGAGCTGTTCGCCGCCATCGAGGCGCGCGTCGCCATGGCCGCCTTCGCCGACCCGCGCGCGCGCGACGTGCTCGAGCGCCACTACCGGCGCGCCGCCGGCGACACCGTGCTCATGGCCACGATGTGCGCGGTGGCGGTGCAGGCGCTGGCCGCCGAGTACCGCCGCAGCCGGCTGCGCGTCCTCGAGGTCGACTACGAGCAGCTGGTCGCCGATCCGAAGACGACCCTGTCCGGCGTGCTCGACTTCATCGGCCTGCCGTGGAGCGACCGCGTGCTCGACGGCCACCGCGTGGGCAGCACGACCATCGATCGCGGACACCCGATCGACGCCGCCTCCCTCGACGAGCAGACCCGCGTGCTGGGCAGCGAGGCGATCACGCAGGATCCGCGACTTCGAGCAGTCGCTGCTCGGCGAGCTGGCGCCGGGCTGAGCGCGGCGGCTACTTCGTCTTCGGCTTGGCCTTGGGATGGCAACGGAAGCAGCTGAAGCCCTGGCCGGTCTTCTGGTCGTAGGGCTTCTCGCCGAGCAGCTCGGCCATGGTGGGCAGCACCTTCTCCATCATGAACCGGGTCGCCTCCTCGTCGTACTTCATGGCGCCGCCGATCGGGTCGTCGGCCTTGAGCGGGAACGCGACCCGCGGCATGTGGAAGTCGACCGGCGGCTTGTCGAACTTCTCGCCGTGGCAGGTCTGGCAGCGAAACTTCGCGTAGTCGTCCGGCCGCCACTCCTTGAACAGCTTCTCCATGCGCGGCAGCACGTAGATGCCCATGTAGTCCTGGCGCTGGGGGCGCGTCTTCCTGGCCCAGGGAATCTTCGGCGCGCCGATGCCGCCGGTCTCGCTCGAGCTCGAGCTCGGGCCCGGCTTCGAGCTCGGTCCCGGTTTCGAGCCCGCGGCCGGGGCAGGCCTCGCGGGCGCGGACTCGCCGCCCGATCGGGGACAGCCAGAAATGGCCAGGGCCAGAAATCCAGCCAGTGGGAGCGATGGCGAGCGGGCGGCGGGGGATCGTCGGCGGCATGTCGTCCAGGGTACGCCTGCCGCCATGGCCCGGTTACGCAAGGGCCCAGGGTCGCGCCCGCGGGCCTGCAGTTAGCCCCTGAAAGGCTACCTTGGGCCGCTTTTCGGCAGTCTGGCGCGATCCAGTGGTGGCATGGCCGTTGCTACCCGCTTACTCTTGAGAGGGCGCCCCAAGCCCCCGAGGGGAGAAGTCATGTACCGTTTCGGCGACGGCACCCCGTTCCCGCTGCGCGAGAACTTCATCGAGACGCTCGTCGCTGCGGTTGACTGCTGCGTGGCCCTGTACCAGGTCGAGGCCCGCATCGAGGAGCACCACGCCCGCCTGCGCGACGCCGGCCGCCGCGCCGCCGAGGAGCTGCACCGGCTCGACTCGCTCCAAGGCCTGCTCGAGACCGCGCTCGCGCCGCTGATGGCGCAGCAGCGACAAGCGCGGCGGCCGCCCCAGCGAGCAGGCGGCCGCGCGCATCTTCGAGGCCGCCGCCGGCATCATCCGCAACAGCCGGACCGGCGTGACCAAGAAGCGCGACACCGCCTCGCGCCAGACCCTGTCGCCCGTCGGTGCTCGAGGGAGTGCCGGCCGCGCTGGCGCAGTTCTTCTGCCACCACCAGCTGCCGCGCACCGAGTGGCAGGCGCGCTGGCAGGCCGGCGCCGAGCAGCCGCCGCCGCCGAGATCAGCGCCCACGCGACGCGCCACCTGGAGCTCGTGTTCCGCGCGTCGATCGCCGGCGGCTTCTGGGCGCGCCCGATCCCGATGGCCGATCTGTTGCCCGGCCCGGTGACCGCCGCGGTCGAGGGCGGCAAGGGGCGCGGCCGCGAGATCCGCCTCGACCCGACCCTGCTCACCGAGGTGACGGTCGGACCCGGCCGCGAGGCCATGGTGCTGCGCGAGACCGGCAAGAAGCCGGGCCCGGGCTATCACATCCTGCTGCCGCGCCCGGGCGAGGCGGGGCCGCTGGTGGTCGCGCTCGACAAGCGAGACCAGAGCCGCGGCCAGCCGTTCTACCTGGACGAGGCCGGCGCGGCCGCGGTCATGGCGGCGTGGCGCGCGCTCGAGCAGGAGCTGCCGGCGCTGGTCGCGTCGCGCCAGGAGCTGGTGGCGGCGCGCCTGAGCGGACGCGCGGTGACCGAGCTGGAGCACCCGGCCCAGCTGGCCGAGGCGATCCTGCTATCGCTCGGGGCGCTGGTGCGCGAGATCCGCGTGCGCAGCCGGGTGCCGGGCGAGCTCATCCTCAAGCGCGACCTGGGCCCCGACCGGCGCGAGGAGATGTTCGTGCCGCGCCAGGTGCTGTGGAACAAGCTGGCCGTGCTGGCGCCGCGCCACCGCCAGCTGTTCGAGTCGATCGGGCTGGGCAACGAGGTCACCACCGAGTTCGTCAACCGCGTCTCGCAGAAGGGCTCACGGCCGCGCGGCCGCGCGCCGGCGGGCAGCGGCCAGATCGACGCGCCCGAGCTGCCCACCGTCGAGAGCTACGGCTTCGAGCGCGAGCCGGACATGATCGACACCGGCCGCCAGCGCGCCGTCCCGCCGGCCCCGGCATCGTCCAGCCCGTCCATTCCGACCGCGTCAGCGCGAGCGACGACGAGCCGGAGGGCGTCTCCGAGGTGGAGCTCACCAAGCCGCGCGGCGAGGACTCCGAGGTGGTGAGCGGCATCATCGAGCGCGCCTCGGCCTGATCAGCGCTGATCAGGCCGAGGGCGTCGAGCGACCTCGCCGACCACCATGTCGGCCAGACGGTCGAACATCTCGTCCCCCTCGCCGGCGGTGGCCTCGGCCGGCGCGCCCGCGTAGGCGCGATCGAGGCCCATGGCGGCGAAGTCGCCGATGCCGGCGCGCAGCTTGTCCGACAGGCTGACCGGCACCGCGGGCAGCTGCGCGCGCGCCGCCTCGTCGACGAGCCGCGGGTCGCGGGCCAGGGCCAGCGACGTCTCGTAGCGCCCGGCGTGGCAGGCGCCGCTCTTGAACTCGGCCGACAGGGTGCGGGCCCAGCGCCGGGTCAGCGGACAGGCGACGCTGACCCGCTTGCGGTCGCGACCGTCGAGCGCGGCGCGCACCGCGCTGTCGTGGGCCGGCTCCAGGTGGTTGTTGACCAGGCATACGTGCGCGGCGCCCGCGGCCAGAAATCCGTCCACCACCGCGCCCAGGTACGCGGTCAGCGCCGCCGCCGGGACCGACACCGCGCCCGGGAAAGCCCGCCGCGCAGTCGGTCACGCCGTACGGGCACGGCCGGCGCGATGCGGACCGCCAGGCCGCGCTCCTCGAGCCGGGCCGCGGCGCGCTCGGCCGCGCCGAGCGAGATCTCGGTGTCGGTCTCCAGGCTGAGGTGCGGCCCGTGCGGCTCCAGCGACCCGACCGGCACCAGCACGACGAGGGCGCCGCCGGCGGCCAGCTCGCCGAAGGCCGGGCTGGTCAGCCACCGCGTGGATCGCTCGCCCGTGCTCACGCTTCCCCTTCCGGCTCGGCGTCGAGCCGCACCAGCGCGCGCCGGTCGACCTTGCCGCGGTCGTTCTTGGGCAGGTCGTCGACGAAGACGAAGCTGCGCGGCACCTTGTGCCGGCTCAGGCGCGCCACGCAGTGCTGCTCCAGCTCGGCGCAGAGCTGCGCGCGCGCCTCGTCGCCGTCGGCGCGGGCGCGCTCCGCCTCGCGCAGCACCACGTACGCCTTGGGCTTGATCAGCCCCTCGCGCTCGATCGGCACCACCGCGGCCAGGCCCACCGCCGGGTGCTGGATGAGGCAGTCCTCCACCTCGACCGGCGCCACGAACACGCCGCCGGCCTTGAACAGATCGTCGGCCCGGCCCGAGAACCAGAGATAGCCGTCCTCGTCGATGCGGAAGAGGTCGCCGGTGCGGCACCAGTGGCCGTGAAAGGTCTCCCAGCTCTTGTCGCGGTCCTGGAAGTAGCCCAGCGACACGCTGTCGCCCCGCACCCACATGACGCCGGTCTCGCCCGGCGGCAGGGGCGGCGCGCCGGGGCCGGTCGCGTCCTGGGCCAGGATGCGGATCTCGTAGCCGTCGACGGCGCGGCCGAGCGAGCCGGGCCGGATGTCGCCCGGCCGGTTCGACGCGTAGATGTGGAACATCTCGGCCGAGCCGATGCCGTCGTAGACGTCGCAGCCGAAGCGGGCCATGAAGCGCTCGAGCAGCGCGGGCGGCAGCGCCTCGCCGGCCGACAGCTGGAAGCGCACCGACGACATGTCGAGCGGCGGCTCGCCCCGGCCGGTCCGCTCGGCGTCGTGGTCGAGCAGCTTGCCCATCATGGTCGGCACGTTGGTGACGACGGTCGGGCGATAGCGGGCGATCGCGCCGGCCACGCTCTCGGGCGTCGGTCGCTCGGCGAACAGGGCCGCCGTGGCGCCGACGGCGAACGGGAAGAACAGGTTGGTGCCGGTGGCGTAGCCGAAGAACAGGCGCGGCACGCTGACCGTCACGTCGTCGGCGCGGTAGCCGACCGTCCCCTTGGCGTACACCTCGGTGTTGAAGGCGAAGTCGCGGTGGGTGTGGACGTTGGCCTTGGGCTTGCCGGTCGAGCCGGAGGTGAACAGCCAGAAGCAGACGTCGTCGCGGTGAGTCGGCAACAGCGGCGCGGTCGAGCCGCGCCCACTGCTCGATCGCGCGGTCGAGCGCCACCACCGGGATGCGCGCGCCATCCAGCTCGGCCGGCACCGGCGGCCGCGCCTCGCAGTCGCCGCCGGTCGGCACGTCCGGCACCAGCAGGATCGCGCGCAGGTACGGCGACGCGAGCAGCACCGGGGCCAGCGCGGCGGCCACCTCCGGCGTGGTGACCAGCGCGGCGGCGCGGCTGTAGTGGACGACGTACTCGAGGTCGGCGACCGGCGCGTGCGGGTTGCCCATGGCCACGACGCCGCCGTGGGCGAGCGTGCCGAACAGCGCCCAGGCGAACGGCGGCGTGTCGGGCAGCACGATGTAGACCCGGTGCTCGCGCGGCACGCCGGCCTCGGCCAGGTAGCGCGCCACCGCGGCGCTGCGCTCGGCCACCTCGTCGTAGGTCCAGCTGCGCTCGCCGAAGCGCAGCGCCACGCGGCTCGCCGCCTCCCTCGCGCACGCGGTCGAAGAGCAGGTAGTCGGCCAGGTTGAACCGGTCGGGAAAGACGGGCGGGCGGGTCATGATCGATCTCGGGTCGAGGCCGCGCGCGACAGCGCGGCCGATGATGAGGCGCTGGATCTCGCTGGTCCCCTCGTAGATGCGCAGCGGGCGCACCGCGCGGTAGAGCGCCTCCACCACCTCGCCCTGGCACACGCCGCGGCCGCCCAGCAGCTGCACCGCGCGGTCGACGACCCGCTGGGCCGCCTCGGTGGCGAACAGCTTGGCCATCGCGGCCGGCACGGTGACCTGGCCGCCGCGATCGGCCGCCAGCGCCGCGCGCAGGACCAGCAGGCGCGACGCGTCCAGGTCGCACAGCATGTCGGCCAGGTGGGCCTGGACCAGCTGCGCGTCGGCCAGCGGCGCGCCGAACTGGACGCGACTCGACGACGTGCGCGCGCGCGGCGTCGAAGGCGCGCCGCGCCATGCCGACGGCGGCGGCGCCGACGGTGACGCGGAAGGTGTCGAGCGTGCGCATGGCCAGGGCGAAGCCGGCGCCGGGCGGCGCCGACCAGCGCGCCGGCCGGGACGCGGCAGCCGCGCGAGGCGCGAGCGCGCCGATCGGGTGCTCGACCCCGAGCGCGATCGGCTGCACGGTCAGGCCGGGCGCGTCGGCCGGCAGCCAGAAGGCGGCGATGCCCTTCTTGCCGGCCGCGCGGTCGGCGGTCGCGAACAGGAGGTAGTGGGTGGCGAGGCCGGCGTTGGAGATGAGCGTCTTCTCGCCGTCGAGGACCCAGCCGCCCGCCTCCTGCCGCGCGCGTGGTGGCGATGCGCGCCGACGTCGCTGCCCGCGCCCGGCTCGGTCAGGGCGAAGCCGGCGATGGCGGCGCCGCGGCGCAGGTCGGCCGCGACCGCGCGCTGCTCCGGCGTGCCGGCGACGACGATCGGAAGCGAGCCGAGCCCCTGGACCGCGAAGATGGCGTCGGCCAGCGGCGAGGCGTAGCCGAGCGCCTCGCGCACGAGGCACAGCGCGCGCACATCGACGGCGCTCGACCCCTCGGCCGGCAGCAGCCACTCGTACAGGCCCTGCGCGCCCATCTCGGCCGCGACGGCCCGGGCGCGCCCCGCCTCGTCCCCTGCCCGGCCGGCCGCGGCGCTCACCGCGGCGGCGGCGCCGTCGAGGCTCTCGGCCAGACGGCGGTGATGCGGCTCGAAGAAGAACTCCAGATCGACAGCCGAGAGCACGCCGCTGGCCGGGCCCTGCTCGCTCATCCGGCGGCTCCGTCGCGGCCGCCGGCGCCATCGGACACCGGCGCGTCGGCGTCGCACACCTCGGCGCCGGCGAAGCGCGGCTGCTGCTTGTTCACGAACGCCTCGTGCGCGGTGCGGAAGTCCGGGTGCTGCATGCAGAGCGCCTGGGCCTGTGCCTCGGCCTCGAGCGCGGCGGCCAGGCTCATCTCCCCCTCGCTCTCGATCATCTTCTTGGTCATCGCGTTGGCGAAGGCCGGGCCGCGCGCCAGCTTGTCGGCCCACTCCTCGGCCCGCGCCACCGCCGCGTCCGCGTCCGGCTCGACCCGGTTGACCAGGCCGATGCGCAGCGCCTCGTCCGCGCCGATCATGTCGCCGAAGAAGAGCAGCTCGGCCGCCCGCCCGCGCCCGATCAGGCGCGGCAAGCAGATACGCCGCTCCCATGTCCGCCCCGCACAGCCCCACCCTGGGGAAGATGTAGCCGAAGCGGGCCTGCGCCGCCGCCACGCGCAGATCGCACGCCGCCGCCATGACCGCGCCGGCGCCGACCGCCACGCCGTTGACCGCGGCGACCACCGGGCGCGGCACGGTGCAGATCGTGTGGATGAGCCGCCCGGTCATGCGCGTGAACTCGACCAGGCCGGCCATGTCGCGCGAGAACAGCTCGGCGATGATGTCGTGCTGGTCGCCGCCCGAGCAGAAGCCGGGCCCGCGGCCGGTCAGGAGCACGGCGCGCGCCTCGCGCACATCGCCCAGCGCCTCGAAGGTGTCGGCCAGCTCGCGGTAGACCTCGAAGGTGAGCGAGTTGCGCTTCTGCGGGCGATCGAGCGTGATGCGCGCGATGCCGCCGCGCAGCTCGAACGCGAAACTGCGGGGCGCGAGCGTCATGCGTCGGCTCCTGCGGCCGTCACAGGACCGCGACCGCCTGGATCTCGACGCGGGCGCGCGGCTCGACCAGCGCGCGCACCTCGACCAGCGCCATGGCCGGGTAGTACTGGCCGAACCGCTCGCGCCAGGCCCGGCCGAGCTCGACCCGCGCGTCCCGGTAGGCGGCGACGTCGGTGACGAAGATCGTCATCTGCGCGACGTTGGCCGCGGCGCCTCCCTCGGCCGCGACCACCGCCAGCACGTTGTCGAGCGCGCGGCCGAACTGGTGGGCGAGGTCGTCGGAGCTGAAGCTGCCGTCGCTGTCCCAGCCGACCTGGCCGGCCACGTACAGCGTGCGCCCGGCCGGCGCCACGACGCCGTTGGAGTAGCCGCGCGCGGGCGGAAAGCCCTTCGGGTTGATGATCTTCACTTGAGCACCTGTCCTCCGTCGATGAGCAGCGCCTGTCCGTGCACCGCCTGCGCCTCGTCGCGGCACAGGTATTCGATCATGCCGGCCACCTCCTCGGCGGTCAGCATGCGCCGCTGCGGGCTCATGTCGGCCAGCGCCGCGCGGGCCTGGTCCTCGCTGCGGCCGGTCGTGCCGGCGATGCGCGCCACCGCCTCGTCCACCATGCGGGTCGCCACCCAGCCCGGGCACACGGCGTTGATCGTCACGCCGGTGCGGGCCAGGTCGATGGCCAGCGCGCGCGTCATGCCGACCATGGCGTGCTTGGACGCGCAGTAGGCCGCCGTGTAGCGGTAGCCGGACACGCCCGCGTTCGAGGCCAGGTTGATGACCCGCCCCCAGCCGCGCTCGACCATGCCGGGCACCAGCGCGCGGGTCAGCCGGAACGCGGCGGTGCACGTTGATCTCGAGCAGCCGGTCCCAGTCCTCGTCGGCCGTGCGGGCCAGCGGCGCGCTGTGCGCGATGCCGGCGTTGTTGACCAGGACGTCGACCGCCCCGACCTCGTCGGCCACGCGCACCAGCGCGCGTGTCGGTCGCCGCGCGGTCGGCCAGGTCGCAGACGATGGCGACGCCGCCCAGCTCGGCGGCAACCCCGTCGACCTCGGCCGCGGTCCGTCCCCACACGACGAGGCGCGCGCCGGCCGCGGCCAGGCGCCGCGCCGTCGCCGCGCCGATTCCGCGCCCGCCGCCGGTGACCAGCGCCGTGCGTCCAGCGAGCCACATGTATCGATGCATAAACCATATGGGACGGCGACTCCAGCGCACGCTTGACCTGGACTGGCTGCGCCCGAAGAATGAGACCATGGCCCGTTCAAGGCGCATGCCCTGGTTCTGGAAGGCCGGCACCGGCGAGTCCGATATCCCGTTCGACATGTTCGACGCCCCGCGCGCCGACCAGGAGGCCCGCCGGGCCCGCAAGCTGGCCAGCATCTATCACCGGGGCCAGGAGATGGCCTGGGGCGGCCGCGAGGTGCTGTCCGAGCTCATCGCCAAGCACGGCCCGATCCGGATCGACCCGGACCGGCAGGCCGCCCTCGGACGCCTGTTCGCCATCATCATGTGGGGCGAGCTGGCGGCGTGGAAGATCTCGGCGCAGCTGGCCGACGACCTGGTGCCGCTCGAGGCCAAGATGGCCGCGACCAGCCAGGCGCACGACGAGGCGCGCCACTTCTACGTCATGTACGAGTACCTGCGCGAGCTCGGCTACGTGCCGCGCACAATCAATCGCTCGTCGCGCGCTGTGCTCGACCTGGTGCTGCGCACAGACTCGATGCTCGAGAAGGTGATCGGCATGCAGCTCATGGTCGAGACGCTCGCGCTCACCATCTTCCAGCTGGTGCGCGAGGCGCAGGTCGAGCCGGTGCTCTGCGATCTGCTGCGCTACTACGAGCGCGACGAGGCCCGCCACGTCGGGCTCGGGGTCCAGCACCTGCCGGAGATGATGCGCAAGGCGACCCGCCTGCAGGCGGCCCGCGCGGCCTGGTTCCAGGTCAAGATCGCCGGCTGGACGTTGCGCGGGCTCAAGGACCTTGAGCCGGACCTGCGCGTGCTCGGCATCCCCAGCCGGCGCGTGCTGATGGTCGGGCGAAACAAGATGTTCACCGCCACCGAGATGCTGTGGCAGGGAATCGGCACCGGCCGGCCCATGTCGCGCCACAAGCTCGAGGTCGCCATCGACACGGTGGCCGAGGTGATGTTCCCGCGCGACGGGGTCGGCCCGCGCCTGCGCGACCGCCTCTCCTCGGCGCGCGAGGTGTGGCGCGCGGGCGGCCTCGAGACCGAGCTTGTCGATCTGGCCGGCTGACCGCCGGCGCCCGCCGCGCGGCGCCCCGAGCCGCGCGGCGAATGATGCTATCGTGGCGCGATGCCCGACGAGCTCGCACAGCTGGATGCCACCTCGCAGGCGGCGCTGGTCGCCAGCGGCCAGATGAGCCCCGCCGAGCTGGTCGACGCCGCCATCGCGCGCATCGAGCGGGCCAATCCAGCCCTCAACGCCGTCATCCACCCGACCTTCGAGAAGGCGCGGGCGGCGGCGCGCGGCGAGCTGCCGGCCGGCCCGTTCCGCGGCGTGCCGCTGCTCATCAAGGATCTCGGCCCGCTGACCGCCGGCGATCCGATGTGCGCAGGCATGGGGTTCATCAAGCGGCGCGGCTTCGTCGCCCCGATCGACAGCTACATCACGCGCAAGCTGCGCCGGGCCGGCTTCGTCCTGTGCGGCAAGACGAACACGCCCGAGCTCGGCATCGTGCCGACCACCGAGCCGGTCGCGTTCGGCGCGACCCGCAACCCGTACGACCGCGAGCGCAGCACCGGCGGCTCGAGCGGCGGCTCGGCGGCGGCGGTGGCGACCGGCATGGTGCCGGTGGCGCACGCCAACGACGGCGGCGGCTCGATCCGCATCCCCGCCTCCTGCTGCGGCCTCGTCGGCCTCAAGCCGACCCGCGGCCGCGTGTCACAGGGGCCGGCCATCGGCGACCTCAACGGCGGGCTCACCGTCGATCACATGGTCACGCGCTCGGTGCGCGACTGCGCCGCGCTGCTCGACGTCCTCGCCGGCGCCATGCCGGGCGACCCGTACGCCGCTCCGCCGCCCTCGCGGCCGTTCGCCGCCGAGGTGGGCGCCGATCCCGGGCCGCTGCGCGTCGGCTTCACCACCGAGTATCTGTCGGTGCAGGGCCAGATCGCCTCCGCCCAGCCCGACTGCGTGGCGGCGGTCGAGGGCGCCGCGGCGCTGCTTTCCCGGCTCGGCCACCAGGTCGACCAGGTGCGCATGGACCCGCTGCTGCAACCGGAGTACGTGCCGCGCTTCATCTCGATCTGGGCAGCCGGCGTGGCCACCGGGCTCGACGGATGGGGCGAGCTCCTGGGCGCGCCGATCACGCCGGACGATGTCGAGCCGCTGACCTGGGCGCTGGGCCAGATGGGCCGCAGCGTGTCCAGCTCGACCTACCTGCGCGCCTGGAGCTGGCTGCAGCTCAACGCCCGACAGGTGGCCCGCTTCTGGCGCGACCACGATCTGCTCCTGACGCCGACGCTGGCCGAGCCGCCGCCGCCGCTGGGCACGTTCGACGCGGGCAGCGATCCGATGGCGCCGCTGTTCCGCGCGGCCGGTTTCGCCCCCTTCACCCCGCCGTTCAACGTCACCGGCCAGCCGGCCATCTCGCTGCCGCTGCACCGCGGCGCCGGCGGCCTGCCGATCGGCATCCAGCTGGTCGGCGCGTACGCGCGCGAGGACCTGCTCCTGCGCGTGGCCGCCCAGCTCGAGCAGGCCAGCCCGTTCGAGCACGCCGCCACCATGTGACCGGTTCTGGGATCGTCGCCGACGGGCCATCGGCGCGATCCGGCTGCGCGCGCGCCCTGCGCGGGCGCTCCGCGACCTGAGCCCCATGCAACAGGGCGCGCGTGCGACACCGGTGCGACCGTTGCACGTTACACGCCCGTCGCTCATGCGCCTCCTGGCAAGTCGAGCGCTTGCGCGGATCGGCCTCCGGCACACGCGCTGCAACTCGCGTCCACGGACTCGAGCGGAGGTCTCACCCGATGAAGATGCTCGTCGCAGCTGTGGTCGTCGCAATCGCGGGAATCAGCGCATCGGCGGTCGCCGGATCGAACAGCGCGCGTCGCACAACCAGCGCCGCCAGCGTCGCCACACCGCCAGAATTGACGGCATCACCCGACGACGGAATCCTCGGCTTCCCTGCCCGCCTGCGTGCGCCGGATCTGGGACGCGCCAACCAGGTGGCCAAGACGATCCTCTCCAAGGCGAAGACGAAGGCGAAGCGCCGGGCCGGTCTCGACACCCGGATCCGCCTGTGCGTGTTCCCCAGCGGCTCGGTGACCGGCGTCGGTCTGATGAAGTCCTCGGGGGCTCCCGCCTTCGACCAGGCGGTCCTCACCAGCGCGCGGGCCTGGGTCTACGAGTCGTATCCGGCTCCGGCCAACGTGCGGATCTGCGCCGCCATCTCCGTCGTCTACAGCACGCGCTAGCGAGGGGCGCCCGCTACGGGGCGCCTGCGATGGAACGGCGGACCTGCTCGATCACCAGGTCCAGCGCCGCCGGGGGGTAGAAGTGATCGCCGGGGAAGACCCGCTCCGTGAAGGGCGCGGTCGTCTCGACCGCCCACTCGCCCAGGGGCCCCTCCATGGAGGTGTCGCCGTCGCCCGCCATGGCCGTGATCGGGATCGACAGCGGCGACCGCGGCACGTACGCGTACCGCTCGCACAAGGTCAGGTCGGCGCGCAGGATCGGCAGCAGCAGCGCGCACAGCTCCGGCTCGGCCAGGATGCCCTCCGGCATGCCGCCCAGCTCGGCCAGGCGATCGAGCAGGTCGCCATCGGACAGCGCATGCCATCTCTCCGGCCGCGGGCGCCGCGGGCGCGGAGCAGCCGGACACGAACAGGTGGATCGGCGGAACGCCGGCGTCGCGCAGCCGGTGGGCCGCCTCGAAGGCGATGAGGGCGCCCATGCTGTGCCCGAACAGCGCGAAGCGCGGCGCACCGTGGGCGGCGAGCACCGGGGCCAGCTCGGACAGCCAGCTCGTCCAGGTCCTCGAACGCCGGCTCGACGATGCGGGTCTCGCGCCCCGGCAGCTGGACCGGCAGGCATTCGACGTCGGGGCCGAGGCGAGCGAACCAGTCGCGATAGGTCGAGGCGCCTGCCCCCGCGTGCGGCAGGCAGAACAGCCGGGTCGCCGCCCCTGTCGGCCGCGCGGTCGGGAACCAGCGCCGGAAGACCGGATCGGCGGTCAGGTCCGCCCGCGGTGGCAAGACGTCCTCATTCCGGCGGGTCGCAGTCGCCCTTCATGGCGCCGATCCACTCGCGCATCAGCACGAGCGACTCGTCGTGCACCAGCTGGCGCAGGAGCTCCGGCATGCGGATCTCCGGCTCGACCGACTCGAGCCGGAACATCATGATCGACTCGTCCGGCGCGCCCGGCACGATGCCGTACTGGCGTCCTCCGGTGCCCGGCCCGGCGGCGATCGGCGCCTTGCACACGCCGTACTCGGTCGGGTTGGTCTGCTCGATTGTGAGATCGAGCCCGCTTGTGCGCGCCGGACCGACCGGGCTGTGGCAGTGGGCGCAGTTGATGTCGAGCCAGGCGCGTGCCCGCTCGTCGACGGTGCCGCTGTCAGGATCGTCCCACACCGGGGCGCGCGGCGCCTCGGCCGGATCCGCGGGCGCGCCGGTCAGGTAGCCGATCTCGGTCAGCGAGGTCAGCTGGTTGGCCGCACCGTTGCCGGCGTCGTAGTCGCGGTTGAGGTGGCGCGCCTTGATGCCGATCGGCGTGACAACCTCGTCCGCCTCGTGGCAGCCCTTGCACTGGTTCGTGTTGGGCACGACGTAGTCGAGCTCGCGCGGCTTCCCGTCGGTGTGCACCCACTGCACCGGCACGCGCGCGCCGGCGACGCGCAGCTCCGCCTCGGTCTGCTCCTCGTTCCAGACATAGACGTGCCCCTCCCAGCCGTCCGCGCGGTGGACCAGCAGGCGGGTCTCGACCAGGCGCTCGGCGGTGGCCTCACCCGGGCGAAGGTCGTCGAGGTACGAGAAGGTCTTGATGATGACCGAGCCGACCGGCATCTCGAACGCGCCATCGGCGGAGTAGGTCATCGTCTCGCCCGGCGGCAGCCACACGAAGCGGTGCTTGGTGGCGTAGTCGGAGAACAGCGGCGAGTTGATGTCGTAGGGCACCACGCCCTGGTTCGGCGCCTGGGCCGCGCCGTCGGTGAAGAAGCGGTAGCTCGACAGCAGCTGGCAAGGCTCGGCGGCCGGGTCGAAGCTCACCGCCTCGCCGGAGCTCGGGTTGCACACGTCGACCGGCGCGGCGTCCGGCTCGCCGGCGTCGACCATGTCGCCGTCATCGCCGTCGTCGTCACCGCCTCCACCACCGCCGCCGCCCCCGCAGCCGAGGGCGGCCAGCAGCAGCGCGGCCAGGGCCAGGGGCAGCCCCGCGGCTGCCCGCGCCAGGCTCAAGGGCCGACTCCGTCGAGCACGACCTCCGCCAGCGGCTCGTGCGTGCAGTCGTGCGGCGTGGTGTCCTGGGTGGGCGCCAGACCGCCGAGCAGGACCTTCATGCATTCCGCGGGACCCGCTGTGCAGCTGAAGCCGAGGCTCATGAAGTCGGCGCCCTCGTTGTCGGCGAGGCAGATGGCGAACTCCGCGGTGAGCTCGCCGTCCTTGCCGACCTTCTCCGCATCGTAGTTACCGTCGATCACGATGTCCGGCACCGCGTCCAGCCCGAGCCCCTCGCTGACCGGACCGAGCACCGCGCTGCCCAGCAGGCCGGACGGGTTGTCGCCACCGCCCTCGAAGGTGTTGTCATGGAAAAAAAGCGTGTCCGGGAACGGGATGTAGTCATCGTCGTCGAGGGCGGTCAGCGTGATCTGGTAGCTGATGATCCCGATCTGCGCGGTCTGGTTGTTCGAGAACGTGTTGTCGAAGACCTCGACCTGGTGCGCCGCCAGCGCGATGAAGCCGGTGCCGGGCGGCACCGCCGACCACTGTCGTGCCGGGGGTGGCGAAGTTGTCGCCGTTGTTCTCGATGATCTGGTTGTCGTACACACGCGTGCCGACCCCGTTGGCCACCTGCAGCCCGGGCAGGTTGAAGACCAGGATGCCGCCGGTGTTGCCGGTGGCCGTGTTCTCGTACACGTCGGCGCCGTTGGTGTTCTCGATCTCGATGCCGGCCACGTTGCCCTCGACCGTGTTGCCCCGCACCACCGCGCGCATCGTCTGGCCGACGTAGATGCCGGCGTCGGACGCCCCGCGCACGATCGAGTCCTCGATCAGCACGTCGGAGCACTGCACCGGGTAGATGCCGTAGGCGCCGTTCTCGTCGGTGGCCTCGCCGGTCCACTCGGTCCGCACGCCGCGGAAGACGACGTTGTCAGCACCCTCGACCTTGATGGCGTCGCCGGCGGTGTCCTCGACCGCCAGGTCCTCGCAGGTGAAGTCGTCGCCGGTGACCAGCAGGCCCTCGGCGCCGTCGGTCTGCCCGGCGAACGACAGGATTGTCTCGGCCTCGCCCTCGCCGCGCAGGGTCACGCCTGCGACGTCGAGCGAGAGGGTGTTCGTGAACGAGTAGGTGCCGGCGTGGAACAGGAGGACGTCTCCCGGCTCCGCCTCGATGAGCGCGGTCTGCACCGCCTCCTGATCGCCGTCTTCCGGCGACGAGCTCGATGCAGTTGCCCTCGATCTCGCCGCACGCGTCCGAGGGCACGTCGTCGCCGTCGTCATCGGCGCCGCCGTCGTCGGCGTCATCGTCGCCGTCGTTGTTGTCGCCGCAGGCAAGAAGGGACGGAGAGAGTGCGAGCGCGAACGCGCACATGAACGAAAGCGGAATCCGCATAAGCCAGGCCTCCCAGTGGTCAGACCGGGGAAAGTTATGGCCGTCTGACCCCGGCGGTCAACGATTCTCTTCGCCGTCGGAAGGTGCCCGGCCCTACGGTCTGCGGAAGCTGGCGACCGCGCTGGGGAAGGCGTCGCTCGCGCAGCGACGGAGATCGCGCGCCCGCCAGCCCGCGTGCACCGCGCCGACGACAACGACGAGGAACAGGAGGCGCAGCAGCAGGATCGGCCCCGGCGAGAGCACGGCCACCGGGTCGGCCATCAGCGCGAGCCCGAAGTGGCCCACGAACAGGAACAGCGCCATGACCGACGCACCCAGCGGCATGAAGCGCGCCACCAGACACAGCGCGAACAGCGCCCCGGCCTGGATCAGCGCGGGCGGAGCGAGCTGCGAGAACTCGCCCGGCGCGCCCAGCCAGCGCAGGTACGCATACGAAACCCCGAGGCTCACCAGCTCGATGCCGCCGAGCGCGGCGAGCCATCGTTGCAGGGCGTTGATGGCCGGCGTGACCTCACCCGCCACGGCCAGCTCCAGCTCCCGATCCGCGCCGCAGCCGGCGCAGTAGCGGTGTTCGAGCGCGAGGGCGGCCCCGCACCGCAGACACGTCGTGTTGAGCTCCTTGGGCGGCAGCATGGGCCCAGTATAGCGCCACCGACGGTCCGCGCTCGCGGCTACTTCTCGCCCAGCTCCTTCTTGATGTTCTCGATCACCTCGGTATAGCTGGTGCTCTTGACCACCTCGGCGAGCTCTTCGGTGTAGCGGGTGACGAGATCGTCGCGGTTGCGCTCGCGGGCGTCCTGGCGGCTCTTGTACAGCGTGATGAAGGCGCGCTCCGCGTTGACGAAGTACTCGACGGCGGCGATGACAGCGCGCGCGGTCGACGTCGCGATCGAGCGCGACGAGTCGACGAAGCCGAACAGGTGGCCGTCGGTGTTGCGCACCTCGAGGGTCACCTCGCCGACCGAGTCGGCGCCGGCGCGCCGCTTCTTGGTGTCGAGGCGGGCGTGGACGTGGAAGCTGGCCAGCTCGATCGACTTGAGCGACTGGTACTCGATCTCGTAGCGCTTGAACAGACCGGCCACCAGCGCGTTGACGAGACCGACGCCCTCCCCTTCGACGACGTGAGAGCTCCCGTTCTGGGTGGTCTCCACCACCACGCGACTCTTGCCTGTCGCGCTGTCCTCCTCGAGGACGAGGTGCTTGACCTCGAGGTTGAGGTAGTCGCTGCCGAGCACGCGGCGGATCAGCTCCAGATTGGCAGGCGGGCGCTTGGTCACGAGATGATCATAGCAGCCCTGACAAGGTCCGGCCCCGCCGTCGTCGGTGCATACTCCGGTCGTGGACCCGAACCGGCGCACGATCGCCCGCCTTCGCTCCCACCTGCGCGTTCTTCGCAGCTGCGAGCAGTGCCCCGACATGAAGCGGCCGGTCGTGACCGGCGCCGCGGTCTCCTCACCTGTCTTGCTCGTGGGACAGGCGCCCGGGGTGCACGAGGGACGGCTGGACCGCCCCTTCGCGTGGACCGCCGGCAAGACGATGTTCGGCTGGTTCGCCGAGATCGGTCTGACTGAATCGGAGTTTCGCGAGCGCGTGTACATGGCTGCCGTGTGTCGCTGCTTCCCGGGCAAGAACCCGAACGGCGGCGACCGGGTGCCATCGCCGCAGGAGATCGCGCAATGCTCGCGCTGGCTGGAGCGTGAGGTGGATCTCTTGCGGCCCGAGCTGGTCCTGCCGGTCGGCAAGCTGGCCATCGCGCAGGTCCTGCCGGGATCGCAGAAGCTCGATCAGGTGGTGGGACGTGTCCTGCGCGCAGAATTTCACGGACACGAGATGGACGTGATCCCCCTGCCCCATCCATCGGGAGCCTCCACCTGGCACCGGATGGAGCCGGGCAAGTCTCTCCTGCGCCGCGCGCTCGACGCGGTCGCGGCGCACCCGGCCTTCCGGAGCCTGCTGGCGAGCCCGGCGGCGGTCGAGGTGCGGGCATGACCGGGCGCGGCGACGGCGTGGCCGCCTGGCTCTCGCGGCTCATCGAGGTGCCGACCCACAACCCGGGCGGCGACGAGCCGGCGCTGGCGCGCCTCCTGGCCGAGGCGCTGGCCAGCCGCGGCGCCGACGAGGTCGCCGTGGAGCTCGTGCCGCGCCCGGTGTCGGCCGAGGTTCCGCCCGGCACCTCCGGCGCGTACGTCTACGCCCGCTGGGGTGCGCCGCGCCTGCTGGTCAACACGCACATCGACACGGTGCCGCCCAACCGGTCGTGGAGCCGGGATCCGTTCGCGCCGCTGATCGACGGGGAGCGGCTGGTCGGGCTGGGCTCGGCCGACACGAAGGGTGCCGCGGCCGCGATCCTGTGCGCGCTCGAGCGCGAGCAGCCGCGCGACGTCGCGGTCCTGTTCTCGGGAGACGAGGAGTTCACCGGCACCTGCGTGCGCGCCTTCGTCGACTCGCCGCGCGCGGCCGGCATCGAGCGCGCGCTCGTGTCGGAGCCGACTCGCCGCCGCGTCGGCGTGCGCCACCGCGGCGTCTCCTGCTTCCGCGCCGAGGTCGCGTCCCACGGCGGCCACTCGTCGCGCGCCGACTTCCTGCCCAAGCCGATGGTGGCGCTGGGGCGGCTGGCGGTCGAGCTCGACGGCGTGGCGCGGCGCTGGATCGACCGCGGACCGGAGGGCATGACCGGCCTGTGCCTCAACGTGGCCTCGATCGAGGGCGGCGTGGCCTTCAATGTCGTGCCGGAGCAGGCGGCGCTGACCTTCTCGTTCCGCCCGGCGCCCGGCTGCGACCGGCCCGCCCTGGACCGCGATCTGCTCCAGGCGCTGGCCGGCGCCGCTCTCGAGGAGGGCCCGTCGGTGAGCATGGTCGAGGTGATGGACCGCCCGCCGTTCGCGACCACCGATCTGGAGAGCTTCCGGCCGTTGCTCGGCGATCTGGTCCAGGATTCCGTCCAGCTCGATTTCTGGACCGAGGCGGCGGTGCTGGCCGAGGCCGGCATCGACGCGGTGGTGCTCGGTCCGGGCGACATCGCTGTCGCGCACGGCGCCGACGAGTGGGTGCCGCTGGCCGATCTCGACTGGGCGGTCAACACCTACGCGGCGGTCTTCGCCCGCACGCGGCAGAGGAAGTGACCGCGACCGCGCCCAGCCAGCTGGTGTCGCGTTTCCTGGCCAGCGTCGGTCGGCCGGCCGAGGCTCAGCTCTACCTGTCGCTGTTCCGGGCCGAGCGGCGCGAGAGCTTCGCGCTCATCGCCGTCGACAGCGACGTCGCCGGCGTGGCCGCCGACGCGCTTGCGGTCGATCTCGAGTTCCTGTCGCAGCTCGGCCTGAGCCCCATCCTCACCTTCGACTCGGCCGAGCAGGCGGCGGCGATGGCGGCGTGGCTGGGGCCGGCCGCGCGGGCGCACATCGTCGAGCCGGGCGCGGCCGCCCACCTGGCGCGTCAGGGCGGCATCGCGCTGGTCCCGCTGGCCGAGGCCGACAAGGAACCGGACGAGCGCGAGCGGCAGGAGAAGCTCTGCCGGATGGTCGCCGGGCTCGGCACGCGCAAGGTGGTGCTGCTCGGCGCCGACGGCGGGCTCGTCCGATCGAGCGGCGAGCAGCTCTCGATCGTCGATGTCACGGCCGAGTGGGACGAGCTGACAGCGCCCGGCGCGCTGCCCGAGGCGCACGCCGGGACTCTGCACCGCGCGCGCGCGCTCATCGACGCGGTCCCTCATGCGATGACCGTGGCGGTCACGTCGCCGCTCGATCTCCTGCGCGAGCTTTTCACCGTGCGCGGGGCCGGCACGCTGGTCCGCCGCGGCGCGATCGTCACCGAGCACCAGCACCTGGCCGATCTCGATCGGCCGCGCCTCGGCGAGCTCATCGAGACCGCGTTCGGGCGCCGGCTGCGGCCGGCCTTCTGGGACCGACCGATCGAGCGCGCGTACCTGGCCGGCGACTACCGCGGCGCGGCGCTGGTGGCGCCCACCGCCGACGGTCCGTACCTGAGCAAGCTCGCTGTCGGCGCGCCGGCGCGCGGCGAGGGCATCGGCCGCGATCTGTGGCGCGTGCTGTGCCGCGACTATCCGGCCCTGTTCTGGCGCAGCCGGCCCGACAACCCGATCGTCCCCTGGTACCAGGAGCAGTGCCACGGCATGGTGAAGGCCGGGCCGTGGCACGTGTACTGGCGCGGGCTCGAGGCGGAGCGCATCGCGCGCGCGATCGAGGCAGCGCTCGGCGCGCCGCCAGACTTCGAGTAGCGGGTCAGTAGCGGTCAGGCCCTGGCACGACACCTGCTTTGCGAAGGGGCCATGACCTGGCGCCTCGCCTCGCTCGCTGTCGTCGCGGCCCTGCTCTTCGCCGCAAACAACTCCTGCTCGTCGGGCCCGGAAAGTCGCCGCGGAGTCGGCCCCGGCTCGCGGACCGGGCAGCGGCGGGTGGTGCAGCGCGGCCGCTTCGCCGACGCCGTGCAGGTGGGCAAGAACCGCTGGATGCTGCTGAACGACGCGCCGCCGCCGCTCGACCGCGACGAATTTTCCCTCGACGGCGACGGCGGCGGCGGGACCGGCGATGGCGGCGGCCAGCGGCGCCCGGGCGGCCAGAAGAAGAAGCGCTTCGGCCAGTCGCCGGTCTACGTGGACGGCGTGCCGACCGCGGTCGTCGCCTATGGGGAGCTGCCACCCTGGCTGAGGACCAGATGGGTGCGGCTCAACGACGGCCGCAAGGTCATCCGCTTCGTGTTCGCCGACTACCTGCGCGCGCTCGGCGTCCCGCTGCGCCGCGTGCAGGCGGTCCACCTGTACGGCGGGCGCGGGCGGGTCGGCACCATCTCGGGCGCCGAGCTGCGCCGCGTGCGCGATCGCCTGCTGTTCTCGTTCACCAGGGGGGACGCGGGCAAGATGCGCATGCACTGGGACGGCGACGTGCAGGTGTCCGACTCGATCGACAAGGTCCAGGCGGTCGCGGTCTACGTGGACCGCGTGCCGCCGCGCTGGGACCGCGGCAAGTGGGGCCTCGTCAACGCTCGGGGCATCGAGCTCGAGGGCATTCCGTACGCAAAGGCTCCGCTCAAGGGGGGCGTGCGCATCTACCTGGACGGCCGCATCGCGCACGTGCTCAAGCGCAACCGCACCTTCGAGCGCAAGATCGAGCCGGCCCGCATCGTCGGCGGCGTGCCCACCTTCGGGATGTTCGACTATCTCGACCAGGTCGGGGTCGACGCCCGGCGCGTGGCCGCCGTCGAGCTGCTCGACGAGAACCAGGTCGCCCTGCGCCTCGACGGTCGCCGGTTGAAGGCCGAGCGGGCGACCGCCGAGCTGTCCGCGCCGCCGCGGTCGAGCGGGCGGGTCGTCGTCCACCTCGGCGGCGCGGCCGCGCGGCGCGATGTCGAGGTCACGGCCATCAATCTCTACACCCGCAAGCGCGCCGGCGCCCACGCGCGGCGCTGATCCTCTGCCGAGAGGGCGGTGGGAGACCGCCTCCCACCCGGTGTAGACCGCCTTCGGCGGCCCTGTCTCGAACGGTCTGGAACACCTCGACTTTTCGCCGGCACCACCGTTGCACAAGGGAGAGGGCATTCGACGCCGACGCCCTCCCTGCCGGGAGCCCGGAGGAACAGGTCCCATGAACGAGAACAAGCGATGGTGCACAGTGCTGGTCGTCGGTGCCACGGCGGGGTTGGTCGCGCTGCGCGGCGCGGCGGCGGCACCGGCCACGACCTACCAGCTGGTGGCCGACTGCGATCAGGCCGAGGACGACTGCGGGCCGCAGGACGAGAACGCCGGCCCCGGCTTCGAGCAGGCAAAGGGGGACTGGTTCGTCGGCCCCAACGGCAACCCGTGGGTCGCCTTCGTGGTGATGTCGTCGAAGGGGATCCCGGACCGCAACGAGGGCCCCTACCAGTGCCGCTACTACGCCTGGGAGCTGGATCCCGCGCAGGGACCGGTGACGCGCGTGGACGGAGCGCTCATGACCCAGAACCGCGGCGACCGCCCGTGCAACCACCCCGACCTGCAGTACATCGGCGGCAACGACATGCTGTTCTGCTTCGGGACCAACGACGACAACCAGAACAACGTACAGACCTACGCGCAGGTCATCGACGCCACCACCGGCACGGCGCGCTCGGCTCGCACGCAGCTCACCGACGGAGACGGCAACGACGGCGCCGGCACCTGCCAGGTGATGAAGTCCGGCGAGTCGCTGGAGACCCTGCAGGCCCCGACCGCGTACCCGAAGCGCTTCGTGCTGTGCCACAACGACAACGGCAACAACGCCGACTGCGTGGTGGCGGATGCGCAGCAGGACGGCACCGTCGCCGTCGTCTCGCAGATCGACGACGTCATCGACCCGGCCAACATCCCGCGCCCGCACATGGTGCAGATCACCACCGACGGGAAGTTCGCGGTGACGGCGGCCAAGGGGGACCAGCGGCCGCCCGAGGACGGCGCCTTCGTGCGCATCGTCGACGTGGCCAACCCGACCGCCGGCGACGACGGCAGGCTCACCGAGCAGATGCCGCTCATGGAGTCGCGCGAGGCGGAGAACTTCTACGCCAACTCGCCCGAGCTGCACGCGCCCGGTCCGATGCCGGGGACGTTCTGGGCCATGAACACCTCGTCGGTGTCCAACGGCCGCGAGGAGAAGGGCACCTCGATGTACTACGCCCATGTCGTGCGCTTCAACGCCAGCATGCAGCTCGAGGTGGTGTCGTCGCTGCCGGGCGCCGGTCACTACCAGGCGCACGGGGCGATGTGCTCGAGCTCGCACGGCCCCGACGGCGTGCAGGCCGGCATCATCGTCGAGTCGTCGATCACCAACAGCGGGCCGGCGGTGGTCACGCCCATCTACTACGGATCCGGCGAGGCGGCGCAGAAGGTCATCGAGGGTCCGACCAAGGTCGGCACGCCGTGGACCGGCGACTCGGGCGAGCTGGCCAACCTGTACGGCAACAACCCCAACACCCAGGGCCGCGACTTCGTCGAGTGCATCGGCAGCGTGCCCAACCCGGGCTTCGGCGTGGACGGCGGCTTCCAGACCGAGGCCAGGACGTTCGTGGTGGTGCCCAGCTACGGCAAGATGGTCGAGACCGACTACAAGAACTCGTTCTTCGTCAGCTTCATCCCCGCCCACACGCCCAACCAGGAGCTGCCGCCCGACGACCCGGGTATTCCGCCGGACCAGGGCGGTGGCGGCGGCGGTGAGGTGCCGCCGACCGGCGGTGGCGGCGGCGGGAACGTGTCGCCCGGCTGCGCCGCGGCCGGTGGCGGCGGCGCGGGCGGCGTGCTGCTGGTGCTCGGCGCGCTGGCCGGTGCGCGGCGGCGGCGGCGAGGTTCGAAGCGATCCGCGAGGGAGGCGTAGCGCCATGGCCCATTACTCGATGGGATGTTTCGCGGCCGCGATCGCGGCGCTGCTCTTTCAAAGCCTCGGCTGCGTCGGCGAGATGATCACCGGTCCGGGCGCGGTCGACACCGAAGATGGCGGCGGCGACGACGGCGGCGGCGAGGCCGGTGGCGCCACCGCGCGCGAGATGTTCGACGCGCTCAACCCGCAGCAGATCGCCGAGTGCGGGGGGTGCCACCTGGGCGCGAACCTGAACGACACGGCGGCCGGCCCCGACTACCTCGGCGCCAACCCGCAGGCCAGCCACGACACGCTCATGACCTACCGCTCGTGGCAGGACGGCAGCCCGCTGGTGGGCGACTCGCCCGAGAACAGCAAGCTCGTCGTCTACGGCGTGCACGCCGGTCCGGCGCTGTCGGCCGGCCTGGCCTCGCAGATGGCGGCCTGGATCGCGGTGCGATCGCAGGAGGCCGGCGCCGCGCCCGATGACGGCGGCGAAGGCGGCGACGGAGGCGGTGAGGCGCCGGTCGGCGGCGCTCCGAGCAACCTCGTCAACGCGCTGACCCAGTTCGCCAATTGCATGACCTACGCCGATTTCCAGACCAGCGGCTTCCAGGCCGTCGCCGAGCAGCAGAGCGCCGAGGGGCAATGCTACGGCTGCCACGCCGCCGGCACCGGCGGCGCGTTCCTGGCCCAGGACGACGTCGCCTTCTACGACAACCAGCGAAAGACGCCCTACATCCTCAAGTTCGCCACCGGCACCGTGAACGAGGACGGCTCCTTCAACGAGCTGGTCCCGGCCAGCCGCTACGAGCAGAAGCAGGCCGACAACGGCCACCCCAACTACCTCATGGACCCGGCCCGCGTGCAGGCAATCCAGCAGTTCTTCGACCTGACCAAGGCGCGCTACCAGCAGGCGATCGACAGCGGCACACCGTGCACGCCGGACACGCCGGTCGCCGTGCCGCCGGCGTAAGCAGAGTCTCGCGATGTGCCTCTGGCGCCCCGTCGGCCCTCCGGCGGGGTGCTGCCATTTCGGGTAACCTGGCCGCGTGAGCGAGCGCGGCCTCGACCCACGCCTTCGCGCGCTCTACCTGGTGGGCGTCGCGGTCGGCGTCTTCTTCCTGCCCGGCTGGAAGCTCTGCGCCGCCGCCGCGGCCGTGCAGGTGGCCCTGTGGCTTGGCCTCGGGCTGGGCGCCGGGCGGTTGTTTCGCCAGCTGCGCAAGCTGATGCTGTTTCTGGCGGTGATCGCGGCCGCGTACGCCCTTGTCGGCGAGGACCCGGCCCACGACCGCTGGATCGCGCTATCGATCCTCGGCCTCGAGATCGACGTGAACACCACCGGCGCGCTGGTCGGGCTCGCCATGGTCCTGCGCATCGTCACCGTCGTGCTCGCCTCGCACGTCGCTCGCGCCGGCGACGCTCGGGCCCTGGCCGCCGGACTGGGCAGGCTGGGCGTGCCGCGCTCGGCGGCGCTGGCAATCGACACCGTCCTGGCCCTGCTGGGCGACGGCGGTCGCGGCGGTGGCAGTGGTGGCGGCGACGGAGGCGGTGGTGGTCGTGGTGGTGGCGGTGGTGATCGCCGCGGTGATCGCCGCGGTGGTCGCTTCTGGCTGGCGCTGCGCAGGCTGGCTCGAGGAGACGTCGGTGTGCTGGTCGAGCGACTCGATCGCCAGGTGGCGCGAGCCGAGCGCCACATCCGCGCGGCGGCTCCGTCACCGGAGGCGGGCGCGCGGCTGGCGCGCGACGTGGCGGTGGTGGCCGGCCTGGCGCTGACCATGCTCGGCATCAAGGCCCTCAAGCTTTTGCCCGGCCTGCCGTTCGCTCCGGGCCACAAGGGCGTCCTGCTCATCCCGCTCTACATCGCGGCCGGGCTGATGACCCGCTCGCGCGCCGGCGCGACCCTGACCGGCCTCACCATGGGCACCGTCGCGTTCCTCCTCGGCGACGGCCGCTACGGCATCTTCGAGATCGCCAAGCACGTCGCGCCGGGCGTGCTCGTCGATGCTCTGCTGCCCCTCATGCGCGCCGGCCGCGTCCGCCGCGGGCCCGTCGCGTGGGCCCTGTTCGGCCTCGTCGTCGCCCTCGGCCGCTTCGCGACAATCACCGCCATCGCCCTCGCCGTCCAGGCCCCTGCCCTGGTCTACGCCGTCCTCGTCCCCGGCCTGATCATCCACGCCGTGTTCGGCGTCCTGTCCGGCATCGTCACGGCCCCGCTCGTCCACGCCCTCACCAGCCGCGCAGACAGTGGGGACGAGACTCTGTCCGTCGACGCGACGTCCCCGGAGGGCACCGAGCGCCACGACGCCGCTCCGACTGCCGATCGCGACGAGCGCCCGCCCGAGTAGCAGCTCCGAGGCGACTCCGAGACGATCGAGCCGCCGGTCGGTCCGCGCCGCCCACGTGGGTGACCCAGGCCCGCGCCACCCTACTCGTTGTCGCTCGACTCGTCCTCGTCCACGTCGGCGGCGGCGCCACCACCGCCTCCGCCGACACCGCGCCCGCTGGCCATGGCGGTCACTCGCTCCCTGGCCTTCCGTGCCAGGTCGCCGGCCGCGGCCGGGTCCGTCGGCGACATCGTGATCTTCACGCCGTCCTTCTGCTTCGCAATCTCGAGCGTCACGTCGGTCATCACCACCGGGCACCTGCCGCTCCTGCCGCCGCCGGTCCCCATGCCGGTGTGCTTGATCTCCGCCTCCGGCGCCGTCTCGACCTTGTCGAGGTGCTCGGCCCGCTTCTGGATCTCGACGACCCTGGCCTCCCCCTCGGCCGTCACCGTGATCACGACCTTGCCGTTGTCCTCGATCACGTCCGTCTTCGCGCCGGGCACCGCGCTCGGACAGTGCGCCATCTTGTTGGCCATCGTCGGCCTCTCCCCATCGCCGGCGCTCGTCCCGGCGGCGCCCGGCTCACCCTTCGCGGCGGCCTGCCCGCCCGTCGCCTCACCGGCGGGAGCTTGCGGCTCGACCTCCTCCGCCTTCTTCGCCTTCTGGCAGCCGGGCGCGAGCACCAGCCCGGCCAGCCCGAGCGTCAACAGGATCGTCCGCATCTCGACTCCTCCGGTTCGAGGCCCAGCCAGGACCGGGCGCCCACATATAATGTTGCACCCTCGAACGCCCCACGGCGCCACCACCCACCCCGGTCAGGACCCAGCCGCGCGCCCCATCCCCCATCCCACCGGCCTAACCTCTTGACCCATGCCGCCGGAAGCGCTAAAGAAACCCGCTCCAGATCTTCACCTCGCTCGGGGATCGTCTAACGGCAGGACCGCAGACTCTGGATCTGCTTATCAAGGTTCGAATCCTTGTCCCCGAACCACTCTCTCCCTGGACACAAACCCTCGCTTGACCTAGAACTTTCCCGCACCACCCCGGCCCCATAGTCTAGCGGTTAGGACGTCGGCCTCTCACGCCGAAATCCCGGGTTCAAGTCCCGGTGGGGTCACCAGAAACCCGCGTAATGCTGATGGCATACGCGGGTTTCGTTCATGTTCTAGATGAACAGCTGGAGCGACCGTCTCGTTGGCCAGGTGCACGCCAGGATCGGTCGGATGACCTGCGAAGCGGCAGCACGCCGTGCTCGCCGAGCGCCCAGCGGCCGGACGCCGGACGGGGTCTGGATGCATCTGATTGAATTCGTCGAGGGCCGCGTGGCGCACCCCGCCACGGCCGCCCTCCTCGAGTAGCGCGACCGGCTTCATCACGACGCTCGGGCCGACGTGCATGTCGCGCTCGGTCGTCGCGATGGACTGGTGCCCGGCGAGCCGCCGGCTCGCCTCCGCCGCCCGCCGCTGCCGCCCCCCCAGAATGCGAGTGCAGCTCCGGGCCGCCCAAGTCGATCGCACGTGGGGGCCCGATGCACCGAGCCCGTGACAGGAGGTTGACGACGAGCTGATGGTCATCCATGCACCGACGTCTCACCCAGGTCCGGTGCCGCGGGACGAGTGCCACACGGCATGCACGCGCACGAGGCGCGAGGGTTCGACGATGGTGAAATAGATGTGGTGGCGCGTGCGCGGTAGGAGCAAGCGGCGCATCGACGGGACCTCGCCGCCATCGTAGAGGCGTCCGGTCTCGGGCGCGCGGGAGAGCTGGCGGACGGCGACCGCGACCTCGCGTCGGAACAGGCCGGGCGCCTTCGGACGTTCTCGACCCACCAGTCCTGAATGCGCTCGGCGTGACGCTCGGCGGCCGGCGAGAACTCGACGCGATAGCGGCGCACGGACTAGCGAGGACGGAGGCGGGCGAGGACGTCGGCCGCCGGGATGCCCAGGCCGGCCTTGAATTCCTCGTCCGACTGGCGCAGTGCGGCGTGGAGGCGGGCGCGATCGTCGTCTTCGAGATCGTCGCCTTCATCGAGGCTGCGGAGCAACTCGTCGATCACCTGGGCACGCTCGTCGGGCGGGAGCTTCAAAGCTTCTGCGACGACCTTCGCGGTGCGCGGTGCCATAGGGAGATCCTAGCAGTCCGGCGGATCAATCTGTTGCCACGTGGTTGCCGCGACGCCGTGGAACTGGATGGGTCGGCACGGTACGAGACAGATCTGGGTGGGTCGCCCGAACGTGGCACAGACGAGCGGAATGGTAACCGAATGCCGAGCAAGGCCGCGTCGCGCCTTCGGTTTTGGGTTGTCGGTGAGATCCGGTTCAAGTCCCGGTGGGGCACTCTTCAAGGGCTCGGAATCAACCTCGGTTCCGGGCCCTTTGTCGTCTGTTGCCACGTGGTTGCCACGGCCGCGCTCGTCGAGTAGTGCGACCGCCTCCATCACGACGCTCGGGCCGAGGTGCATGTAGCGCTCGGTCGTCGCGATCGACTGGTGCCCGGCGAGTCGCTGAATCGCCGAATCGCCGCGGCCGGGGCACATCGCTGCACCAGGTGCGAACAGAACGTGTGCCGGAGCGCGCGCAGGTGATAGGCCGCATCTCCGCCGCCTCGCACAGCCAGTCGAGCGGCCACCTCAGCGTCTCGATCGTCCAGTGCTCGCCTTCAGGCCCGGTCAGGACCCGCTTCCCACGGACGTGGCGGATGGCCGAGAGCGCCCGCCGGAGCGGCTCGGTCATCGGGACCACCCGCGACCGTCCGCTCTTCGGCGCCACCTCCGAGGACCTCGATGTCTCCCCGACCAATCTGGTCCAGCCGCTTGGTCCCGAAGACCGGCCTGAAGTGTCGCTTCATGATGAGCCGCTTCGAGGCCTGCTCCGACGATTTGTTGTTCGCCTTCGCGACCGCCTCAGGCCGCCCCAGGGTCGTGGAGAGGAGATACTTGATCGCGGCGACGTACATGTGCGGGGTCGCCGGCCCACTCTGACCCCGGGCGCCACGATGAGCGCAGGCAGGTTCACGCCGCCGTTCGCGTCGAGACACGGGAGTCGGTCGATCGATGTGTTGCGATGCTCGGAGGCGTCATTCACGATGTGACGCGGCGGAAGTCCTGCTCATCTCGTGTCATTCGGAGAATCCTGATGACCCATCCGCACGACCGCGCGCGACGCAGCGTTCCCCGGAACTTCGGCGACGTCGCCATCGTCGCGCTGCTCCACGTCGCGGCGCTGAGCCCGGCGGCGTGTAGCTCTCGAGCCGAGCGCCCCGCCACCGCGCCCGCGGGTGCCCGGGCCCATGGCAGCGATGGCCTGGCGGGCGACACCGCCGGTGATTGGCCGGGATGGCAGAAGGACCTCCGCGGCACCCGGTACAACGCCGCCGAAACCGTGATCACGCCATCGACTGTGGCCGGGCTGAAGCTCAAGTGGAGCTTCGTGTTCCCGGAGGTAGGAGACCGCGCGCGTGGCAGCCAGCCGGCCGTGGTAGGCCACACCCTCTACGTCGGCTGGGGGGATGGCAGGATCTATGCGCTGGACGCCCGGACCGGGGAGACGCGGTGGGTGTCCGAGTCTGCGGCGAGCGCCGGGGCGTCCGTTCGCGACGGGCCGGCGGTCGCGGATGGCAAGGTGATCTTCGGTGACACCGGGGGATCTGTGCATGCGCTCGACGCCAGCACCGGGCGCCAGCTGTGGTCCGTGCGGGTGGGGGAGCACAAGTCGGCCACGATCACCAGCTCGCCGCTCGTGTTCGAAGGGAACGTCTACGTGGGAGTCGCCAGCAGTGAAGAAGCCGCGGCGGCCGATGCTGCGTACCCATGCTGCACGTCGCGCGGCCAGTTCGTCTGGGTCAGCCTGGCCACGGGCAAGGTGCGCTGGCGACGGTACACGCTGCCGCCGGCCGAGCGCGTCGGAAGCTGGCCCAACGGCGTGGCCAGGTACGCGCCCGCCGGTGCCACGGTCTGGAGCAGCCCGGCAATCGACCCGGTGTCGCGGACCGTGTTCTATGGGACCGCGAACAACTATTCCGGGACCGGCGAGGAGAACGACTCGGTCATCGCGCTGAACGCCGACACCGGGGCCTTGCGCTGGAAGCAGCAGATGAACCATCCGGACGTCTGGACGGTCGGCTGTATGCGCTCGCCGATCGTCCACTGCCCCGGGCTGACGGACGGGACCGACCTCGATTACGACTTCGGCGCCTCGCCGAACGTGTTCACCGTCGGCCGTCGGACCCTCGTCGGCATCGGTCAGAAGGGCGGTTTCTACCATGTGTTCGACGCGACGACGGGACAGATCGTGTGGCAGCGGCAGCTGTCGATCGCGCAGCGCAGCGACGGTGGATCGGCGGGCATCCTGTGGGGTACGGCGTACGACGGCCGCCGGATCTACGCGGCGACCTGGCTGGCGAAGCCCGGCACGCTGTTCGGCCTCGACGCCGCGACCGGCGAGATTCTGTGGCGGACTCCCAACCCGGCCGACGGCTGCACCACCGGCGGGGCCGCGGCGCACGCCGATGTCTGCACTGTCGCGAACATGTCGGCGGTGACCGCCACGCCGGGGCTGGTCTACGAGGGCGGCATGGACGGAAAGATGCGGATCTACCGCGCGGAGGACGGCAAGAGCCTCTGGCAGTACGACACGGTCCGCGAGTTCACCGGAGTGAACCACGCGACCGGGCCCGGCGGCGCAATCCCCGGCGGCGGAGGCGCCGTAGTCGCCCACGGCATGCTCTAGGTCCTGTCTGGCTACTATTCGTGGTTCGGCATGACGGGCCGGGTCCTCCTGGCGTTCGGGCTGTGACCGGGCCGCAGCCCGTGCCTCGACGGTGGACGCCGAGCGGAGCGGTGCGGTTCGAGCGACCGCCGATGTCCGGTCGCCGGCCGGGCTGGAGCAGAGCGGCCTGGAGATGATCACGCTCGACGGTGTCGGCCCGTCGAAGTGGCCATCCGGTGGGGCCCGGGCGCCGTGCTCGACGAACGGCAACCTGACGCCCGCGCCAGAATCGTCGAACGTTGCAGCGTACGCGTCGGTGTGGTGAGCCGCTTCTCGACATCGGCGAGGCGCCCGTTCGGGCAGGAGCTCGTTGATCACCGCGCGCACGCGCACCAAGCGTGGTGCCGACGCTGAGCCCATGGCGCGAGCCTGTCGCAAGAGTCCGATGAGCGACGCGGAGCGTGGTCTACCATCTCGTCATGAAGGACGACGAGATCCGCGAGACGCTGCTGGTGGAGATACACGCTCTGATCGACCAAGCCGCGAGCGAAGCGGTAGACAAGATCGGGCGTGGCAATCCGTACTTCCTTCCCGATCGGTTCCACCCGGATCGCCTCCGCTGGATCTAGAGGCCGAGGTCAAACGCGCGGCCGACATGGCGATGCGCTCGCTGGTGTTCTATCCGCCAGAGGCGGGCGAACCGCCGCTCTCTCGCGAGGAGCACGAGGCGCTGGCCAATCTCGCACTCACCTCGGCCTGCCGCAGGGGAATGGAAAAACTCGTCGCCGATGCGGCCGCGTCGGCCTTCTTCGGCTTCTTCTGCCTCCTCGACGGCGTGGCCGATCCGGCGCTCGCGCGCCACGATCTGTGGTTGGGCGCCGTCATCCGCAAGCCGCGCGAGGACGATGAGGAGCATCGCGAGATGCTGCACGACGAGCTTCTCGAAGACGTACTGGCGATACCTCGAGCTTCGCAATGCTCGGGCCAAGCCAAGCGACTGACGACCGAGCGGATTCGGGGACGGCGCCGAAATCTCGCCAGCAGGATGCCGGAGCCTCGCTCGTTTCGATTCACATCGGGACGTCTGGTGATGTTCTTGCTCGCTCCCGCGATACTTCTCAGGGGCACGTTTGCGGTTGCGCAGCGCAGTCTCCGCGTGGGCCTCGTGGTGCTGGTTCTGGGCGCTGTGACCATCGCGTCGAATCTGGCGTTCGGTGCGCTGGTAGCCAAGATGGGGATGGGTCTGGAAAGTTGATCCGGCTGCGGTAGCTTTGGCATCGTCCGACATCCGGCTCCCTCCGGGGAGTGCCATGTCAGCGATCTGCGCCGGACCTTCGTAGTCGCGACGCGTGTAGACAAAGGCGATGATCTCGACGCCTCGCGCGCGGGTATCAGTTCCTGAGCTCGTACACGCCGGGCTAGGATCCGCGTGGAGATGACTGCGAAGGAACAGATTGTCGCGATCCTCGCCGACCAGCCGGACGACAGCACGTATGAGGAGCTGCTCCGCGAGCTCGTCTTCGCGCAGATGATCGACCGCGGCCTCGCCGATTCGGACGCAGGGCGCACGGTATCTCACGAAGAGATGGACGCGCGAATCTCTTCGTGGGGAAAGTAGACTGGACCGACGAAGCCAGCGGCTGGCTGCGTCGAATCTACGACCACATAGAGGGCGACGACTCGGTGCCGCGATGCGCACCGTGCGCGGCATTCTCGAGAAGGCACAGTTGCTCTCGCGCTTTCCCGAACTCGGTCAGCGGAACCAGCAATACGCCGATCGCCACATCTGCGTTCTTCGATTCGGCCACTACCGGATCGCCTACCTCGTGAAGCCAGGCGGCGACATCGACGTGCTCGGTGTCTTCCACGAACGGCTCGACATCCGACGCTACCTGGGCCGGTGACGCCGTGGTGCCGCTCGCGGACGCACTCGTCGCGACATACGGATTCGGGGAGCCGCCTGACTGCGAGCGCCTCGTTCGCAGCTCCAATGACCTGGTCCGAATCGTGACGTCTGGTGGCACCTTCTGGCTCAAGCTCGCCAACAAGGTCGTCCGGCCGCTCGATGATCTCGAGTCCGAGGCGGAGGTCGCCGCCGGTCTTGCCGCCCGCCCCCTCGCGGTTGCCGCGCCGGTCCTTCGAGTTGATGGCCGCTACGTCGGCACGCTCGATTTGCCAGAGGGGCGTTGCTCGGGTGTGCTGTTTCACGACGCGCCCGGGGAGGAACTGGAGGCGGCGGCCCCTGCGCAGGCGGAAGCGCTCGGAGCGCTGATCGCGAAAGTTCACCTCGCCAGCCCCGTGGTGGGTTCCGAGCGCCGATGGACGATCGATGCCGAAACGCTCGCCACGAGGCCGCTCGGTTGGATCGCCCTTGGCTACTGCAAGCGGGACGCGACGTCGATGCGCTCACCGCGCTCTCCGACGAAATGGGCGCACGAATATGGACGCGCGACGGGACAACGCTGCTCCCGAGCGGCCTGTGCCACGGCGATCTTCAGCTGCAGAACGCGCGGTTCGTGGGCGACGCGCCGACGCTGTTCGACTTCGAAGTCTGCGGCGTAGGGCCATGCGTGTACGACCTGGCGTGCTACTGGCGCAAACCCGTCGCGCTCGCGCCGCCCGACACGCCGAAGCCAGAGGACGAATGGAAGGCCCTTCTGCGCGGGTACGCTCGGGTCCGTTCGCTCGCGGCGGGGGAACTGCGTGCTGTCCCGCCCCTTGCGACCTTGCGCGCGATCTGGACGATGGCGCTGCCGGCCTCACCCCAAGCGACGTGGGGCCACGACTGGTTGGTCGATCCCGACTACTTCGCCGCTCACCTCGACATGATCCAGCGACTGGCCGAAGCCGCGCGCAACGACCTTTGACGCCACCACCCCAGCATGCGCGCGCCGGGATCAGACCGAGCTGAGCCATCATGATCGCAGGGGGCGCTCACGGACCGACCCTGGAGGTAACGGCGGCTCCGGGGCGCATGTCCGGCTCGTTCTGTTACAGTCGGCCTGAGGGGAGGATGGGATGGGGATGCGCTCGAGGCTCACGGCCCAGGATCGCGATCGACGGCGGCTGAGCGATCCGGCGCTCGAGCCGGGCGAGGACGGCCGCACGCTACTCCAGCGTCGCCTGTCGCTCTACGGCAAGGTGCTCATCCTCCAGAGCATCGCCTACTGGCTGATCTACGCGCTGATCTGGGGCCCGACCGTGGGCTTCGCGGCGTCGCTCGGCCACATCGTCTCCCCGGACGTGATCCTGTTGACGGCGATCTACTCGGTCTTCTGGGTCGTGGCGCGCGGCCGGCCGCGCTCGGCCCTCGTCCTCCTCGTCACGGACGTCGTCGGCAGCCTGGGCATCGGCATCGACAATGTCTTCCTCATGCTCGGCGACCTGGGCACGATCTCGGGCGTGTTCGAGAACCTGATCGGGTTCATCTGCATCCTCCTCCTGCGCGCGCTGATCGTCCCGAGCACGGTGAAGCGCACACTCCTGTGTGGCGTCCTCATGTGTGCGCCGACCATCGTCGGCGTGGCGTGGGGCGCGTCGCGCTTCGAGCACCAGGCGCTGTCGGCGATCACGATGGTCGGCTTCAGCGTCAACTGGTCCGTGCTCGCGGTGGCCTTCTCGTGCGTGGCCTCGGGGGTGCTCTACGGGCTGCGACGTGAGGTCCGCGACGCCCGCCGCCTGGGGCAGTACACGCTGATGGACAAGCTCGGCGAGGGCGGGATGGGGGTGGTCTATCGCGCCAGCCACGCGATGCTGCGACGGCCCACCGCGATCAAGCTGCTGGCCGACGGCGGCGGCGCGAGCCTGGCGCGCTTCGAGCAAGAGGTGCAGCTCCTCGCCGGCCTCAACCACCCGAACACCGTCACGATCCACGACTACGGCCGCACCGCCGACGGCACCTTCTACTACGCGATGGAGCTCCTCGACGGCATGGACCTCGAGAAGCTGGTCGCCACCGACGGGCCGCAGCCCCCGGCGCGGGTGATCCACATCCTCAGGCAGGCAGTGCGCGGCCTGGCCGATGCCCACGACGTGGGGCTGGTGCACCGCGACATCAAGCCGGCGAACATCTTCCTGTGCAGGCGGTGGGGTGACCCCGACTTCGTCAAGGTCCTGGACTTCGGCCTGGCCAAGGACAATGCGGCGCCCCCGACCGCCATGACCGGCGAAGCGACCGTGCTGGGGACGCCGCTCTACATCTCGCCCGAGGCCTTGACCGGGGCCAGGCACGCCGACGCGCGCAGCGACATCTACTCCCTGGGCGCCGTCGGTTACTACATGCTGGCGGGCAGGCCGGTGTTCGAGGGGAGCTCCGCCCTCGAGGTCTTCGCGCACCACCTGTGCACCGAGCCGGTGCCGCCCGGCGAGCGTCTGGGCAAGCCGCTGCCGGCCGACCTCGAGGTGATCGTGCTGCGCTGCCTGGCCAAGTCCCCGGCGGAGCGCTATCAGACGGTGGGTGAGATGTGGGACGCGCTGGTGGCCTGCGCCGGCGCCGACGAGTGGACCCCGGCCAAGGCGCGGGCCTGGTGGGAGGGACGCGGCGACGCGCCCGCGCCCAGAGCGGCGGCGTCGCAGGAGGGGCGCACCGTCGAGATCGACGCCGCCGCCCGCGCCGCCGCGATCGACTACGCTGCCCCGACGATGCCCATCGCCCTCGACAGGGATCGCTGACTCCCCTCGATCCCGGCCGCGGACGTGCGCAGCTCGGCACCGCCTCTGCAGACTCAGCCCGGACTCGTGCGCCAGCGGCGGTCGGTGCAGCCGGCCAGCAACCGGGTGAGCTCGTCGGCGAACTGGTCCCAGGCGGGCTCGCCGGGCAGGAGCATGTGGTTGCAGCTCTCGAGTGCAACGAAGCGTGCGCCGGCGATCCCGGCGGCGAGCTCGAGGCCGTCCTTGAATGGCACCACGGCGTCGCCGCGCGCGTGCAGCACCAGGGTCGGTACCGCGAGCCGTGCCAGCTCCTCGCGCACGTCGAAGTCGCCGAGCGCGGAGAGGATGCGGGCGGCGTTGTCGGGGGTCGCGGTCTGGCGCTGTAGCTCGTTGAACCAGTCGGCCTGCTCGGCGTGCGCGTCGGGGAAGAACGAGGTCGTGAAGATCTGGCGGAACGCCGCGTTCTTGCCGCCCCAGCCGGTGCGCATGAGGACCAGCAGCGCCTCGAACTGCGCGGTCAGGGCCGGGTTTGCCTTGACCCGCCAGCCGCGCGCACAGCCGCCAATCAGGACCAGCGCCGAGACCCGCTCGGGGTGACGGGCGGCGTAGGCGGCGGCCACCGCCGCGCCCTGCGAGACGGCGACGATCGGCGCCCGCTCGACGCCGGCGGCGTCGAACACCGCAGCCAGATCGGCGACGAAGTCCTCGAACGTGACCGAGGCCGGCGCCCAGTCCGACCGGCCATTGCCGCGGGCGTCGTAGCGAACGAGGCAGTTGCCGCGGCCGAGCAGGTCGAACCAGTGCGGCCACATCGGAACCTGCCAGTCGTGATCCAGGTGGCTGAGCCAGTTGGCCGCCTTCATGATCGGCGCGCCCGTGCCGAGGACGGCGTAGGCGAGCCTCACGCCGTCGGCGCCGCTGCACTCGTGGTTGCGCTGATCCGTCGCCGACGCGCCTCGATCGCCGCGCGCGGCCGGATACCGCGGGCGCGGCGAGAGCACGGCCAGGAGCTCGTGCATCGACGGGAACCGGGCTGCCGGATCGCGTGCGAGGCCGCGCTCGAGCGCTGCGCGCAGGTCAGGGCGCACCTGCTCGTCCGCGGCGAGCGGCGGCGGCGTCACCACACCGGCCGCGGTCGAGACGACCAGCTCGTCCACGGACTCGCCGGCGAACGGAGCGGTGCCGAACAGCGCGCGCCACATGCTGACACAGAAGCTGAACTGATCGGCCCGCGCGTCAACCGGGCCGCCGAGCAACTGCTCGGGGGCCATGTAGGCCGGCGTGCCGACGATCTCCCCTTGCCGGGTCAGCGTCAACCTCTGGGATCGATGGTCGAGTCCACCGGCTGCGTCGGCTTCCCCGCCGCCGTGGCCGGAGCTTCGTGCGAGGCCGAAGTCGGTGACGAGCACCCGGCCGTCGTCACCGACCAGGACGTTGGCCGGCTTGAAATCGCGGTGGATCAACCCGGCATCGTGGGCCGCCGCCAGCCCTCGACCGGCGTCGACGAACACCGCGACCATCTCGGCCGGCGTGCGCGGGGCGCGCTCGAGCCAGTCGTGCAGGGTGCCGCCGGCCACGTACTCCATCGCGACGAAGGTGTGGCCGTGCGCGACTCCGACGTCGTAGACCCGGATCACGTTGGGGTGGGTGAGCCTGGCCATGATCTGGCCCTCGCGGCGCAGCCGGGTGGTGCCTTCGCTGCTGTCGCCCGGTCGGCGCAGCACCTTCACCGCCACTGTGCGATCGAGATCCGGATCTCGGGCCTCGAACACCACACCCATGCCACCCGAGCCGACCACCGCACGCAGCTCGTAGCGACCCATGCGAGCGCCGAGGTCGACGCGGTCGATCTCGTACTGGCCGTAGTCGACCCGCTCGGTCGGCGCAACGCCGACCAGCGGGGGCGTCTTCGACCTGTCGTCGCTCACGTCTCGATTGTACGACGTCGCCGGCGCGCGGTATCGTGGCTGCGTGAAGCGGTCGGCCGCGGCCCCACTGCGCTAACGTCGGCGTGTTCCAGTGGCCGTGCAACGCCTCTCGATAGACCCCTCCGGCCCGCCCCTGCCGCGCGCGCGCGGCAGGATCGTCGCGAAGGGGCTCGCGAAGCGCGTGCAGGCGGTCGCTCCTGCCGGCGGCGGTCGCGTCGCGATCGCGTATCACGAGGGGTTCGCCGATTCGCCGGGCGGGGTGATCGTCCTGAGCTGGCCCGACCTCGCCGTGAAGGCGTCGGCGACCGGTCTGTTCGGGCCGCTGGAGGTGAGCGGCCAGCCATGGATCGCGGCGGGGCCGCTGTGGAGGGGCAGGCAGGCGTCGTCGCGGCTGATCGACCCGGAGACGCTCGAGGTCGTCGACAGGCTGCCGCTCTGCGCGCCGTTCGCTCGCAGAGATGGCCGCCGCGTCCTGGCGCACACGCCGGTGCGCGCCGCGGGCACCATCGACGGCGTCTTCCGCGAGCTCGCTGACTACGAGGTCGATCCGGCCGAGGTCCGCGAAGGCAATCTGGTGCTTCCCGACCGGCCCGGGCTCGTCGAGCTGGATCTCGGCGACAGGCGCCTCGATGTCCTCGTCGGGTCCGACCCGTTCGATCCGTTCACGCTCCTGGTGCTGGCGTCCGACCTCGCGACCGCGTATGCGGCGTCGAACGCGGGCCGCATCGTGGCGGTCAACCTGGAACGGCGAGCGGTCCGATGGGAGCGCCGGTGGCCGCGCGATGCGGCCCTGCTCTTTCTCTACGCCATCGCGATCGATCCCGCCGGTGCGCGGATCGCCGTCGCGGGACGCGGGACCGACATCGATCTGCTCGTGCTCGACAGCAGCAGCGGACGCACGGTGCGCGAGGTCGCGACGTGCCGGCTGCTCGACGGGGCGCTGGTGACCCGCAGGCCGAACGCGCGGGTCGAGGCGCTCGCGTACCACCCGTCGGGCTGGCTCGCGATCGCCACGAGCGCAGGGGCCATCGCCGAGCTCCGCGAGGACGGCTCGCTCACCGCGTTTCGCGCCGCCAACGCGGGCATCGATGCGATCGCGTTCGTCGATGGTGGGAGCGCGCTCCTCGTCGGCGGCAGGGAGCCGCAGCTGCGGCTGTGGCCGGTCGACATCCCCTGACTCAGGCGCGAAACAGGCCGATCATGATCAGCGCGGACGCGACGGTGGCCGACCGTGACACGACGGGCCTGCGCGACACGTCAGTGAAGGCGACCAGCGCTGGGACTTCGAGGTCGATGTCGCGATCGACAGACAGGACGAGTGGGCGATCAGCGACGTGCGCGTGGTGCGCCTGGGCGACGACATCGCCGATCCGGACGATCCAGATGCCGCGCCGATTGAGCCACGCGCGCCGCTCAACGACCGTCGCGAGACAACTGCAGAGCCCTTGGGTTTGCCGAGTCCTGCCAACGCGTCGGAGAGCTACCAGAGATAGTCGACGCCGCGCGCTGCGAGGGCCGCGCCGGCCGGCGCTGCAGATACTGCACGACAGAACCACACCAACGCCGCGCGGAATCGCCGTCGGCGACGAGCCGATCAACGAGCAGCGATGAACGCCTCGCCGGTGAGGACCGGCACCACGCTGGACGCGTCGTGGTCTGCGGCGACCACCGCCTCGGCGCCGAAGCCGGAGGCCGCGAGCTCCCGTGCGCTGGCGCAGTCGGCCAGGGCGGCCGGTCAGGGTGGTGGTGAACGACAGCACGTCGACAACGACGGCGAGGTCGGCACCCTCGGTGATGGCGGCCGCACCGGCCGGGCCCCATTCGAACCGCACCGGGTACCCGGCCTGGCGATGCGCGGCGATCATCTAGCTATCGTGTCGGGGAAGGCAGCGGCGAGCATCTGCGCCGGTTCACGTTACGACGCGAGGTAGACTTGCGCCATGGTGGGCGAGAAAGACATCCTGCCGGTTCCTGTCACCACCGTCATCGCGCGCCACGCTCGGGCCGGGAGGGAGGAGGAGTACGAGGCCTGGCTGGAGGGGATCATCGCCGCCTCGTCGGAGTTCGACGGGCACCAAGGCATCACCGTATTGCGCCCCCCACCGGGCGGGCGCGAGTACGTGCTGGTCGTGCGATGGCGTGACTTCGAGTCGTCACGCCGCTGGGTCGACTCCGACATTCGCGCGCGATGGCTCGCCAAGCTCCAACCGCTCGCCGAGGAGGCGCGGGTCGAGGAGCAGTCCGGCCTCGAGACATGGTTCACGCTGCGCCCGGGTCGGAGCGGCGGGCCGCCGCCGCCGCCTCGCCGCAAGATGGCCGCGGTCACCTTCCTCGCCATCTACCCTCTCATCCTCGCGCTCACCTACAGCCTGTTCCCGGTCCTGGCCCCGCTGCCGACTCCCGTCCGTCCGCTCATCGTGAGCGCGATCCTGGTGCCGCTCATGACCTGGGTGGTGATGCCACGGATGACGCGACTGTTCTGGCCATGGCTGTTTCCTGGATTCCCCCGCCCGGCCAGGGAACTGTCTTGACGCCCAGCGGCACAAGCGAGAACTCCGGGCGCGGAGCACCGACGTGAACCCGCTGCGCGGGCGCTCCATCACCGCGGTGGTGGCCGACATGGACGGGCTCCTGCTCGACACCGAGCGGATCGTCCGGACCGGGTGGCAGCGGGCCGCGCGCGAGGTCGGTCTTGCTCTGGACGATGCGCTGTACGCCGAGCTGCTCGGCCTGACCCAGCCTGACGTCGTCGTTCGTCTCGGCGCTGCGTTCGGTCCGGACTGGGCCGAGGCCGATTTTCTGGCCCGGGCGCGCGGCTACACGCAGGAGCTGCTCACGGCTCGCGCGGTGCCGCTGCGACCGGGCGCCGCAGCGCTGATCGCCCTGCTCGCTCGCCATGGCATCCGACGGGCGATCGCGACATCGACGGCGCGCCACGAGGCGCGTCCTCGTCTCGAGCAGAGCGGCCTGTGGGCGGCCTTTGACGCGGTCGTGTGCGGCGACGAGGTGAGTCGCGGCAAGCCGGCGCCGGACATCTATCTGTCCGCGGCGGCCGCGATCGGCGCGCCGCCCGAGGAGTGCCTGGCCCTCGAGGACAGCGACACCGGCGCCCGGGCCGCCATCGCCGCCGGCATGATCGTCGTCATGGTGCCGGATCTGGGCGCACCGGCCGCCGAGACCCGTGCCGCGTGCGCCGCCGTCGCGCGATCGCTCGACGAGGTCGCGACCTGGCTGGGCGAGATCCTGGCTGCGTTCAGGGCGTGATCATGCGGACCAGCCAGGCGTCGTGGTCGGTGAGCTCCATCGGCAGGAGCTCGCTCGAGTCGAAGGCGAGGTTCTCGGTGGCCATGATGTGCTGGACGTCGCCGTCGCCCTTGCGATACCAGGCGGGCGGAACGCAGTCCTGGACGTCGGGGCTGCCGTTGAACTCGAGGTTGAAGTCGCCGCCGACGACGGTCGGCCGCTCGCCGCCGTGGGCGCCCCAGAACTGCGGGACGATCGGGTTCATCAGCTCCTGACACTGAGCCAGGGCGACGTCGCCGTTGTCGTTCTCGAGGTGCGTGACGCAGGCGAAGTGGCTGTCGGTGGCGGAGGCGCATGCCCAGGCGCGCATCTCGTCGTCGTCGGACTGGTTGGACAGGCGGTCGCCGGCGAACTCGAAGCCGGCCCAGCTCTCGGCCGCCACGTGGCCGAGGATGCCGACGCCGTAGCGCTGGCCGTCGGTGCAGGTGACCGGCCCGCCGGAGCCGCGACTCGCCGCCGGCGCGAAGACCCAGAACACGTAGTCGTCCGGCCAGGTCTGCTGCATGGCCGGGAGCAGCTCGGTGGCGACGTCGTCCTCGCAGATCTCGTTCAGGGTGACGATGTCCGGCACGACCTGTCTGATGACCGAGGAACCCTCCGCGATCGACTGCCCGTCCTGGAAGCAGCCGGCGTAGCCGCTGTTGCACAGGTTCAGCTGCAGCGCGCGGAACGCCGACGCGGGTGGCAGCGCCAGCGGCGCCGACCTGACGCTCGAGCCCTTCGGGGCGACGAACCCGCCGGTGGCGGCGAGCGGCATCGAGCGCCGGCATCGGTCTCGGCGGCGGCGTCCGCCTCGCCACCGGCGTCGGCCGTGGGCGGCTCGCTGGTTCCGGAATCGCTCGTCCCCGAAGACTCCTCTCCCCCGCCCCCTCCACCGCACGCGGCGCCGAGCGCCGGGACCAGTACGGCCACCATCCCGATGCCAGCCAGTCGAGGGAACGTCCTGCTCTTCACGATGCCTCCGGGCGACCAGATGCCGCTCCGAGGGTTATAGGCGGCCGCGCGACGCCGATGATCGACAAACCGCTGGTGCGCACCGGGCTTGCAATCGTGGTGGGCGATTTCCTGGATTCCGGGACAGACCCGGTCGGTGACGAGCATCGGGACCTAGCGATCCGTGCTGCATGCTGCCGATCGGCAGAAGCGCAGAACGTAGCGCACGAGGACTGTTGACCGGGTCGCGGGTCCGCCTTGCTCCTTTCAGGCCGGACTGGAGGTGTCCCCGGGGCGCGGCGCGAAGCGAGAGATCGACCAGGCGATGGTCGTGCCCACGCACACGATGTGGATGCCCATGCCGATCAGGATATTCGACAGCTCCTGGGGGCGCGGCTGGATGGCCGACAGCGGGATGACGACCAGCTGCATGAACCAGTAGACCGCGATGCCGTAGAGCGGTCCTGCCACGAACGGGCGATCCATCAGGAAGCGCCAGAAGCGGCTCATGCCGAGGTAGGTACCCGCCGCGCCGAAGGCGATCACGAAGTGCAGGAAGATGCCCAGCGCTGCGGTCGGGGCGCCGCCCGCGAGCGCCGCCTCGCGGCCGATGAGGCCGCTGGCCACGGCCCAGAAGACGCGCACCGGCGGCGCGCCGAGAAAGCCGGCGTGGATGCAGGCGGCGGTCAGGTCGCAGACGCCGGCGAAGAGCCACGCCGTGATCCACGCGCGGGCGATCGAGCGCCGAGGGTTCATTGTGGACTCCGCATGGGACGCATCCTATGCCAGTTCGCGACGGTCTCGGTGGCCCTGAGCACCGCCGCGCGCACATCGACGGCGGTCACCCGGCCGCGTCGCGAAACGGGATGGCAGCGCCGGTCGCGTCGAACAGGTGGATCGAGGCCTCGTCGATGGCGACGTGGACCGGGTCGTTCGGTGCCAGCTGCATGCTGCCTGGCACGAGGCTGCGCAGCTCGAGGCCGCCGTCGAGCTCGACGGTGACGAGGAGCTCGCGGCCCTCGGGGACGACGTCGATGACGCGGCCGGGGACGCCGTCCATGACCGCTGCCGGCGCGATCAGGATGTGCTCGGGGCGGACGCCAAGAGCAACGCCGTCCACATCGCCGCCGCGCGCGAGCCGGCCGCCGCGCGCGGTGCGCATCAGCCTGCGCCCGCCGCTCTCGACCCAGGTGTCGCCTCTGTCGTCGCCCGTCAGCACAACATCCTCGAAGAGGTTCATCGCCGGCTTGCCGATGAAGCCGGCGACGAAGCGGTTGGCCGGGCGCTCGTAGAGGTCGCGGTGGTCGCCGGACTGCTGCAGGCGGCCGTCCTTGAGCACGAAGATGCGGTCGGCCAGCGACATCGCCTCCTCCTGATCGTGGGTGACGATGATCGTCGTGATGCCGGTCTCGCGCTGGACGCGCTTGATCTCGCGGCGCATGCGCGCGCGCAGCTCCTGGTCGAGGTTGGACAGCGGCTCGTCCATGAGCAGGAGGCGGGGACGCTTGACGATGGCGCGCGCCACCGCGACGCGCTGCTGCTGGCCGCCGGACAGCTCGCTCGGCTTGCGGTCGAGGAGCTCGCCCAGGCCGGCCAGCTCGGCCGACTCGCCGACCCGGCGCGCGATGTCGGGCCGCCGCAGCTTCATCAGCTTGAGCGGGAAGCCGATGTTCTCGCGCACGGTCAGGTGCGGGTAGAGCGCGTAGCTCTGGAACACGAGGCCCACGTTGCGGTCGCGGGGGGCCACGCCCACGACGCTGGCGCCGTCGAAGCGCACATCGCCGGCGCTCGGCTGGTACAGCCCGGCCACGATGTAGAGGGTGGTCAACTTGCCGCATCCGCTCGGACCGAGCAGCGCGGCCACCGTCCCGTCGGCGATCTCGAGCGAGAGGTCGCGCAGCACCTCCACCTCGCCGAAGCTCTTGCCGAGCCCATCGATCTCGATGCGGGCCATCGCTATCCCTTGGTCCCGCCCAGCTGGACCCGCATGAGGTACTTCTGCGTGAACAGGAAGAAGAACAGCACCGGCAGCATGTAGAACACCGCCACCGCCGCCAGCAGGCCGTGGTCGACGCCGCCTCCGCCGCGGCTCATGATCGCCTGCAGATAGGCCGACAGCGTCCAGTTGGAGCGGTCGAAGGTGAACGCGAACACGAACAGGAACTCCTTCCAGCCCTCGAGGAACGAGAAGATGCTGATGGCGGCGATGCCCGGCAGGACTTGCGGCAGGATGACCCGGCGGTACGCGCCCAGCCGCGTGCAGCCATCCATGAGCGCGCTCATCTCGCTCTCCCACGGCACCGCGTCGAAGAAGCCCTTCATCACGAAGATGCTGAACGGCAGCTGCAGCGCCACCTTGACCAGCACGATGCCCCACAGGCTGTCGAGCAGGCCCATGTGCAGGAGCACGATGAAGAGCGACACCAGCAGCGTGATCGACGGGAACGCGTGCAGCACCATCACGAACGCCAGCAGCGGCCCGCGCCCGCGAAAGCGCCAGCGCGAGAACACGTAGCCGGCGTTGGTGGCCAGGACCACGTCGAGCGCCGTGATCGCCAGCGCCAGAAAGAGCGTGTTGCCCGTCGCCCGCCACACGCTGGGCACGTCGCGCCCCGCCGCCTCCGGGTTCCACAGGAAGCGCCAGTTGTCGGCCGTGTAGTCGGCCGGGAACAGGCCCCACACAAGCTCGCTGCCGCGGCCGAACGAGGCCAGCACCAGCCACAGATAACCGGCGCACAGGGGCAGGCTGAGCAGGAGCAGCGCGACCAGCGCCGTCGAGCGCGCGCCTCGCTCCCCGGTCATCGGTCCACCTCGAGGCGCGGCGGCGCGGCCCGACCCATGCCGAACACGCGCCAGTAGACGATCGACACGCCCGTGCCGATCGCCATCAGGATCAGGGACAGCGCCGCGCCGTAGCCGAACTCGAAGTCGGCGATGGCGTTGTGGAAGATGTAGAGCGACAGCACCTCGGTCTGGTAGAACGGCCCGCCGTCGGTGGCGAGCAGGATGTACTCGTACGACGTCAGCAGCGACAGCGTCTGGTACATGGTCACGAACATCACCGGCCACGCGATCGACGGCAGCGTCACGTAGCGGATGCGCTGCCAGGCGGTGGCCCCGTCAACCCGCGCCGCCATGGCCAGCTGCGGCGGGATCGACTTGATGGCCGCGGTGAAGACGACCATGCCCATCGACGCGCCGACGCAGCCGTTGAGCAGGACCACCACGATCCACGGGTGCGCGGTGAGCATGTTGACGTTGCCGGCACCGAGCGCGCCCGCCACCGTGTTGACCAGGCCGTAGTCGGTCGGGTCGAACAGGTACAGCCACAGCAGCACGTAGACCACCGACGGCGTCGCGCGCGGCAGCAGCCACAGCAGGCGGAACGCGCCGCCTGATCCGCTCGGGCAGCTCGGTGGACAGGATTGCCAGGACCAGCCCGAGCGTCACGTTCATCAGGGTCAGCGTGGCGACCACGTAGACGGCGGTGTTGCGCAGCACGCGCCCGAACATCGGATCGGCGGCGGCGCGCTCGAAGGCGCCACCGCCGACGAAGCGCAGGTCGAACGTGTAGTCCATGTCGGTGAAGGACAGGACCAGGTTGACCACCGCCGGCAAGCAGGTAGAAGAGCGCGATGAGCAGCGCCGAGGGCAGGAGCAGGAGCTGCCAGGGACGGAGTCGCATGCGCGCCATCGCCTCTACTCCGCGATCCGGATCTGGTCGCCCAGGCGGGCGCGGCTGACCTCGACGAGGAAGTCGAGCGCCTGCTCGCGGTCCAGCGCGCCGACCTCGACCCCGCGGATCGCGTCGAACAGCACCCGCTGGTAGCGGGTCAGCTTGGGGTGATTGGGGGCGAGCCGGCTGAAGCGCAGCAGATCGATCATGCGGGCCAGGAACGGGTCGGCCCGGTACGCCGGGCTGCGGCTGGACGACTGCCGCACGACAAGGTGGCTCGATCCCAGCGCGTGGCCCACGTCGAGGTCGGGATCGATCGAACGCTCGATGACGCGAAAGGCCAGCTCCACGTCCGGGGCCGACGCGCTGACCATGCAGGCGAACGGGTGCGAGACCGACACGGGGCGCCCGCCGCGCGTGCCGGCCGGGATGGGAAAGAAGGCGACCAGGCGGCGGAAGTCCTCCTCGCTCAGGCCGAACGACTCCTGCCACTCGCGCTTGTGCCAGCTGCCGCCGGTCAGGTACGCGAGGATGCTGCCGTCGAGGAAGCCGGAGTAGGCGGTGCGGTTGGAGTAGCTCATCATGCCGGCCGGGGTCGCCCCGCCGTCGGTGAGCCGATCGAACAGCGCGAAGGTGCGCCGCGCCGCCGCGCGAGACAGCGCCAGCTTGTCGCTCTCGCCCAGCTCGCCGCCGTAGGCCAGCGGGAACTGCAGCCAGTCGAAGCCGAGCCGGTTGCGGTGCCACACTCCGTGCCCGGGCGCCACCGCGCCGCTCCTCACCGCCTGCTCGGCCAGCGCGGCCAGATCGTCGAGGGTGAACTGTCCGGCCTCGACAAGGCGGGGCAGCTCGTCGATGCGCGGCTCGCTCCAGCCCATGCGGCGCAGCACGTCCTTGCGCACATAGGTCAGCCGCACCTCGTTGTCCTGCGGCACGCCGTAGACGTGCCCGCCGTGGCTCATCGCGTCCCACAGGACCGGGAAGAAGTCGCGCCGGAACGACTCGCGGCGCGCGAGCAGGCCGTCGAGCGGCGCCAGGTATCCGGCCGGAGCGAGCTGGCCGACCAGCTCGTGCCCGCCGCACACGATGTCCGGTCCGCGCCCGGCGGCGAACGCGAAGACAAGCTTCTTGGCGTAGGCGTCCTGGTTGGTGGTGGCGAAGTCGGCCCGCAGATCGACCTGGCGGGCCGCGCCCAGGTTCAGCCGCCGGGCCCCCTCGACCAGGTTGCTCTTGCGCGTGTACGACGACGGCTCCGGGCCGATGGTCCAGGCGGTGAGGCGAATTGCCCCGCTGTCGCTCCTGACCGCCTCGCGCCCCGACGAGCATGACCCGGCGAGGGCCACCAGCAGGAGCGCGCAGCGCGCGAGCACCGCCCTAGCCTACGCGATCCGCGGGTCTGGCGCGCAGGCGCTGATGACCCCGCCGGGGCGCGTCTTGACACGCGGTCGTCCCGGCCGAATAGTGACTCACTAGATGAATCCATCCTCATCAACGAGAAAGCGGGTTCGCCCGCTGCGCGCTCGGCTGAAGGAGGCCGCCTCCGAGGCGATCCTGGACGCGGCAGAGGAGGTCATCGCCGAGCGCGGCGTCGAACGCGCCTCGATGGGGGAGATCGCCACCCGCGCCGGGGTCGCGGTCGGCACCGTGTACAACTACTTCCCGGACCGGGACGGCCTCGTGCGCGCCCTGTTCCGCTCGCGCCGCGCCCGCATCGTGCCGGCCATCGCCGCCGCGGCCGCCGCCCGGCGCGACGAGCCGTTCGAGCCGCGCCTGCGCGGCTTGCTGGCCGATCTGTTCGGGCTGTTCGAGCAGCACCGGCGCTTCCTGCGCGTCGTCATGGAGACCGACGACCGGCGGCCGGTGACGACCGCGTCGCAGAACACCGTGCTCAGCCAGCTGCTGGGCGATCTGCGGCAGGTGTTCGAGGCGGGCGAGGCCGAGGGGCGCCTGGCGTCCGGGCAGCACGACCGCCTGGCCCGCATGGCCGCCGGAGCCATGCGCGGCCTCCTGTTCCACCAGCTCGAGCGAGACGGATCGCTGACCGATGAGGCCGGGTTCCTGGCCGACGTCCTGCTCTCCGGCGCGCCCGGGCTCAGCGCCCCGTCATGAACGCGCCGGTCAACAAGTGGGTGGTCGCGGTGTCGGTGGCGCTCGGCTCGCTCATGGCCTCCATCGACAGCTCGATCGTGAACGTCTCGATCCCGGTCATCCGCGGCGAGCTGGGCGCCAGCATCCAGGAGATCACCTGGGTCAGCACCGCGTACCTCATCGCCATGGTGCTGGTCATGCCGCTGACCGGCTTCCTCGGCTCCCTGTTCGGCCAGAAGCGCGTCTACCTCATCTCGCTCGGCGTGTTCGTGGTCGGCTCGGCGCTGTGCGGCACGGCGCAGTCGCTCGAGGCGCTGATCCTGTTTCGCATCCTCCAGGGCCTCGGCGGCGGCGCGCTGCAGCCGACCCAGCAGGCCATCCTGCGCCAGACCTTCCCGCCCGAGGAGCAGGGCATGGCCATGGCGGTGTTCAGCCTGGTCATCATGGTGGGCCCGGCGGTGGGGCCGGTGCTGGGCGGCTGGATCACGGACAACTACAGCTGGCCGTGGATCTTCTACATCAACCTGCCCATCGGCGCGCTCGGCATCCTCATGACGGTCAAGAACGTGCACGAGCCGGAGGACGTGCGCGTGGCCAACCGCCAGCGCGCCCAGCGCCAGCGCGCCAACATGGACTGGGCCGGCATCGCGCTGATGGTGATCGGCGTGGGCGCGCTGCAGTTCCTGCTCGAGGAGGGGCCGCAGAACGACTGGTTCGATTCGGGCGTGGTGCAGGCGTCGGCGTTCCTCGCCGCGTTCGGGCTGGCCGGATTCATCATCCGCGAGCTCACCGCCACCGCGCCGGTCGTCAACCTGCGCCTGTTCTCCGATCCGACCTTCGCGTCCGGCACCGCCATCGCGACGGTGATGTTCGCGATGCTGATGGGCAGCATGTTCCTGCTGCCCGTGTTCATGCAGGAGCTGCAGGGTCACACGGCGACCGCGTCCGGTCTGGCGCTGCTTCCGCGCACGCTGTCGATGATGTTCTTCTCGCTCGTCGTCGGCCGCGTCTACAACCGGGTGCACCCTGCCCTGCTGGTCGGCGCCGGGATCATCCTGTTCGGCATCGGCTCGTGGCAGCTCGGCCACTCCGCGCTCGACACCAGCGCCACCGACCTCGTCATGCCGATGCTCATCACCGGGGCCGGCTTCGCCTGTCTCTTCGTCCCGCTCACGACGGCCGCGCTCAGCCGCACGCCCCGCCACCTGCTGGCCGACGCGGCCGGGCTGAACTCGTTCCTGCGCCAGATGGGCGGCTCGGTCGGCCTGACCGTGTTCGCGACGATGTTCACTCGCTACAGCACGCAGGCGCGCGACGGCCTGGCCACCTCGATCTCCGCGCTGCGTCCGGAGGTGGTCGGCGGCCTGGCCACCGTGAAGGCGCAGCTCGTCGCCGGCGGCATCCCCGCGGACCAGGCGTCGGGGGGAGCCCTCGCGGCGGTCGCCGCGGCGCTCGCCCGCCAGGGCTCCGTCATCGGCTTCGACCGCACCTGTCTGCTCCAGGCGGCGACCTTCCTCCTCATCATGCCGCTCCTCTATTTCCTTCGCGTGCCGCGCGGCTCCGCCGTGCCGGCCGCCGCCCACATGGCCGCCGAATGACGACCCAGACGACAGCGACAACCGCACGCGCCAACGAGTCGAAGAACATGGAATCGCCAATCCGCAGTGAAGCTGACGCCACCACCCGCCGCCGCCGCATCGCGCGCCGCGCCTACATGATCCTGGGCGCGGTCGCGGTCGTGACCCTGACGACCTTCTTCGTGTACCGCCACTTCGCGCACGGGCGGGCCTACACCGACGACGCGCGCGTGGACGCCGACGTGGTGCCGATCTCGGCGCGCGTTGGCGGCGTGGTCGTGGGGGTGCACGTCGATGACGACCAGGCGGTCGCGGCCGGTGCCGTGCTCATCGAGATCGATCCGGCCGACGCCGACGCGCGCGTGGCCGCCGCCGAGGCGGAGCTGGACGTGGCGCGCGCCCAGGCGGACGCCGCCGACGCCCAGGTGCCGGTCGTGCGCGCCTCGTCGAGCGGCACGCGCTCGAGCGCGCGCGCCCAGCTGGCCGGCTCCGGCGCCGGGGTCAGGAGCGCGCGGGCCGACATCGAGGAGGCGGTCGCCGCGCTGGCCCGCGCCCAGGCCGACGCGCGCGCGGCCACCACCACCCTGAAGCGCACGACCGCGCTGCACCGGCAGAGCGCGACGACCGATCAGGAGCTGGACACCGCCCGCGCCGCCAGCGAGGCGGCCGATGCCGCGGTCGGGGCGGCGCGCGCTCGCGTGGCCGCCGCCCGCGACGGCGAGCAGAAGGCTCGCTCGGCCGTGGACGAGGCGGCCGGCCGGGTCGAGCAGACCGGCGCCGTCGATCGCCAGGTCGCCGCGGCCGAGGCGCAGGCGCGCGTGGCCCACGGCAAGGTGGCGACCGCGGAGGCGGCGCTGGCCAGGGCGCGGCTCGATCGCTCCTACACGCGGATCGTCGCGCCGGCGGGCGGCGTGGCCTCCCGGCTGGCCGTGCGCAAGGGCCAGAACGTCGCGCCCGGCCAGCTGCTGCTCGAGCTGGTGCCGCGCCGGACCTACGTGGTGGCCAACTTCAAGGAGGGGGACGTGGGCCGCATCCGCCCCGGCCAGGAGGCGGACATCGAGGTGGACGCCTTCCCGGACCGCAGCTTCCACGGCGTCGTCGCCAGCGTCTCGCCCGGCACCACGGCGCGCTTCTCGCTCATGCCGGCCAGCAACTCGACCGGCAACTTCGTCAAGGTGGTGCAGCGCGTGCCGGTCACGGTCACCTGGAGCGAGCCGCCGCCCGACGTGGCGCTGCAGGCCGGCCTGTCGGCCGAGGTCACCGTCCACATCCGCTAGGGCTGGAGCCCGAACGGCCAGGTGGCTGTCCTCAGTTCATCCGGTTACGCTGGGTGAATGAGTGACGACATCGTCGCGCTCACCGATCGAGGCGGTCCGGTGATCGCGACCGCCATCCACAACGGGCACGCCGTGCGGCCCGCGATCGCCCGGCTGTTCGCGCTCGACGAGGCGACCCGGCTCCGCGAGGAGGACCCGCACACAGGACGCCTGGCCGCGGTCGCGCCGGCTCACCTGATCGTGCTGCGGTCGCGCTTCGAGGTCGATCTCAACCGGCCCCGCGACGAGGCGGTCTATCGCGAGGCCGCCGACTCGTGGGGGCTCGAGGTGTGGCGCGAGGCCTGCTCCGACGAGCTCGTGGCCGGCTCGCTGGCGGTCTACGACTCGTTCTACGCCCTCCTCGAGCGGACGCTGCGCTCGCGCGAGCGCTTCGTCGTGCTGGACTGCCACTCCTACAACCACCGGCGGCAGGGTCCCGATGCGCCGCCGGAGAGCGCGGAAGAGAACCCGGAGATCAACGTCGGCACCGGCACGCTGGACCGAGACAGGTGGGGCAGCCTGGTCGACCGGTTCAGCGCCGATCTCGCCGCCGCCGAGGTGCGTGGGCACCGCCTCGACGTGCGCGAGAACATGCGGTTCGAGGGCGGCGAGATGTCGGCCTGGATCAACCGCACCTTCGCGGACCGCGGCTGCGCCATCGCCGTGGAGTTCAAGAAGACATTCATGGACGAGTGGACGGGACGGCTGGACACCGATCACCTGGACCAGCTCTGCCGCGCGCTCGCCTCGACCCTGCCCGGACTGCGAGCGTCTCTGGCCGCATGAACGATCTCCTCGCCGCGGTCAGTAGCCGGCTGGCGGACGGTCTGCCGGTGCGGCGCACCCTCCCCGAGGGTGGCCGGCTCCACATCGATCGCCCGCTGCCGTTTCTGTGCGTCTACCGGATGGTGCCCGGGCGGCCCGAGCCGGGCGCGGACGAGCTGGTGCGCACCCAGGCGTCGCACCTGGTGGCGTCGGGCGACGAGGCTCTGCACGCCGACATGGCGCGGCTGGCCGGGACCGCGGTCAGCGCGCTGTCCGACGCGTGCGGCGCCTGCCTGCTGCTCGAGCTGTGGATCGGACCCGAGCCGGGCCAGGATGCCCCGCGCATCCGCCTGCTCACTCCATCCGACGACGGTGCGCCGACGACGATCAAGGCGCTGGCCGCCGCGCTGCGCGACATGAAGACGCCGGCAGGCTCCCTCGCGGTCGAGGTGACGTCCGGCGCGGACCCGTATCCGCCCAGCATGGCGCCACTGGTGGACGAGGATCGGGCCCGCCGCACCGGATGCCTGCGCATCGGTCTCGAGATGCCGCCGATCTTTCGCTCCGCCGACGGCGTGTACCCACAGGTGTTGCGGTTGTTGACCGCCGAGCTGGCCCAGGCGCTGCACCGCGGCTTCTTCGAGTTCACCCGCGTGCAGACGCCGGCCCGACCCGAGCACTACCAGATGATGGGACGGCGCCGGCTGGTGCGCGCGGTGAGCGAGGCCGACCAGGCGCTGACCGAGATCGGCCGGTCGTTCGACTTCCTGCTCGACGTCAGCCCGATCAACGTCCGCGAGGCGTGGCAGGAGTTCCGCCACTCCGGCTGCCGGGAGGCGCCGGCGTTCCGGTACCGGACGCTCGTCGTCGACCCGGAGCTGGTCAAGCGCCGCCTCTATGACCTGCCGCTCGAGCGGCTCGAGGATCCGGTGCTGGCGCTGCTCCTGAGCGAGAAGCGGCGCGAGCTCGATCGCCAGCTGGGCCTGCTGGAGGACCGCGACAGCCCGCGCTTTCTGCCCGGCAGCCTGCAGCTCTACGGCGGCGGTCGACGACGCGCTGATGGCCGAGGCGCTGGCCATCCTCGAGGCCCTGCCCGCCTCGCCGGCGTCGGCGCCGCGCGAGCCGTGCGGCTCCGCCGAGTTCGCCGCCCGGGCGCGCGCCGAGATCGCCCACTACCGCGGCATCCTCCCGGACCTGTCCTCCGAGGTCAGGGTGCGCGACGACGTCCCGGCGGTCATGGTGTCGCACGGCGACGTCCTGGTCCCCGCCGGGCTGGCCGTCGCGGCCGGTCGGGTGGCGCCGCTGCTGCAGCACGAGGTCGGCACGCACGTGGTGACCCACGCCAACGGACAGAGCCAGCCGCTGTGCGTGCTCGGCGCCGGCCTGGCCGGCTACGAGGCGCTGCAGGAGGGGATCGCGCTGTTCGCCGAGCACATGGCGGGCGGGCTGGACGCCCGGCGCCTCCGCATCATCGCGGCGCGGGTGGTCGCGGTGCGCAGGATGATCGAGGGGGCCGACCTGCCCGCCATCGTGACCGAGCTGTGCGAGGGCCACGGCATCGCGCGCCGCTCGGCCTTCGGCGTGGCGATGCGCGTCTTCCGCGGTGGTGGACTGACCAAGGATGCGATTTACTTGCGCGGCTTGCTCCAGCTGCTCGCCCATCTGGCCCGCGGCGGCTCCTTCGAGCCGCTCCTGGTCGGCAAGATCTGCATCGACCATGTGCCTCTGGTGGAGGAGCTGGTCCTGCGCGAGGTGCTGGAGCCGGCGCCGCTGCGTCCTCGCTGGCTGGAGGGAGAGGACGCAGCCGGCCGGCTGGCGCGCGCGGGCAAGGGCCTGCGCCCGCTCGATCTGGTTGCGGCGAGGAGGGACGCTTGAGGATCGGACTTGTCTGCAACGACTGCGACACCGAGGAGGTCGAGTTCACGACGACCCGTCTGGGCATGACGGCCGTCAACATGGGCCACCAGGTGTGGCTGATGGGGGTCGGCGATCTCGCGACCGATCCTGACGACAAGGTCGGAGCGTGGGCGCGGACGGCCAAGGGCAAGAGCTATCGCTCGCCCAGCACCTATCTGGCCGCGGTGCAGGGGGACAAGGCCAAGGTCGAGCGCATCACCGTCGACGACCTCGACGTCCTGCTGCTGCGCAACGATCCGGCGGCGGATCTGAAGAGACCGTGGGCGCAGAGCGCCGGCTTCGTGTTCGGCCAGCAGGCGTGCAGCCGCGGCGTGATCGTGCTCAACCACCCCAACAGCCTCGCCGGCGCCATCAACAAGATGTACTTCCAGCGCTTCCCCGAGGAGGTTCGGCCCGCGCTCGCTCATCTCGCGATCGCCGGAGGACCTGCGCAAGTTCGTCGAGGAGGAGGGCGGCCGCGCGGTGCTCAAGCCGCTGCAGGGCTCGGGGGGCACCAACGTCTTCATGATGAAGCCCAGCGAGATCGGCAACCTCAACCAGATCATCGAGGCGGTGTCGCGCGACGGCTACGTCATCGCCCAGGAGTACCTGCCGGCGGCGAAGAAGGGCGACACGCGCCTGTTCATGATGAACGGCAGGCCGCTGGAGGTGGACGGCAAGTACGCCGCGTTCCGCCGCAGCTCCGCCAAGGGGGACGTCCGCTCGAACGTTCACGTCGGCGGCAAGACGGCCAAGGCGCAGGTCACCGACGCGATGCTGGACATCGCGGAGATCGTCAGGCCCAAGCTGGTGCGCGACGGCATGTTTCTCGTCGGCCTCGACATCGTCGGTGACAAGCTGATGGAGATAAACGTCTTCTCCCCCGGCGGTCTGGGCACCGCGGCCAAGCACGAGAAGGTGAACTTCGACGAGGCGGTCGTCGACGCCCTCGAGCGCAAGGTCCGCTATCGCGCCACCGCGCGGGGCCAGCTGAGCAACCTCGAGCTGTCGATGCTGTAGCCGGGCGGCTGCAGACGACGATGCGTCTGGCCGCCGGTCACGGCCGGCGCGCTCGCCACTCCTCGTATTCGCGCCGGTAGAAGGCCGCGTTGACCACGTGGGTGACGGCGCCGGTGTCGTCGAGGTGCTCGATCCGGCCGTTGACCTCGATGTGGATGATGCATGGCTCGTCGCCGATCGCCTTCCAGGTGTCCACGTTGCCGGACGGCTCGTGCACGTAGGTGCCGGGGCCGATGACCTCGGCCGTGTCGATGAGCAGCCGCCTCCCCGACAGGTTGAAGCAGTGGATCTCACCGGTGTGACGGTGGCGCGGGATGACGGTACCCGGCTCGACCCGGAGCAGGAGCTGCAGGCCGGCGTCGTCGGGGAAGAAGGTGATCGGCTTGAACGAAAGCCCCTCGCGGAGCGGGATCCAGTCGATCTGCGACGTGTCGAAGGTGCCCATGATGATCTCCTCTGCCACGACAGGTAGCGCCGATCTTGGACTGCGTCGATGACCAAGTTTTTGATATTCTGACCAGACCAAGATGGATCTCTACCTGGGCGCCGACGATCGCCGGCGCGGCCTGGCCCGCGCCATCTACGAGCAGCTGCGCGCCGCCATCGCCGAGGGACGAGTGCGGCACGGCGACCGGCTGCCGCCGTCGCGCGAGCTGGCCCGGCAGCTGGCGGTGTCGCGTCACACGGTGACGACCGCATATGGCCTCCTGGTGGCCGAGGGCTTCCTGACCGGGGCCAGCGGGGCGGGCACGCGCGTCGCTCTGCCTCCGGCCGCGCCCTCCCGGAAGCGCGCGGCGCCGGACCGATCGCCGGCCGACCTGTCGCCGCTGCCGGCGCAGGCGCCGCCGCGCTTCGACCTGCGCCTGGGCGTCCCGGACCCGGATCTGTTTCCCGCCGACGAGTGGCGCGGCCACGTTCGGCGCGCGCTGCGCGACGCCCCCGCCGCCCAGTACGGCGATCCGGCCGGCGATCCGATGCTGCGCGCGGCGATCGCCGAGTGGATCCATCGCTCGCGCGGCGTCGCCGCCGACGCGCGGCGCACCGTTGTGACTGCCGGCGCGCAGCAGGCGTTCGACCTGCTGCTCGGCGTCCTGGTCCGGCCAGGCGACGTGGTCGCGGTCGAGGATCCCGGCTACCTCCCGTTCCACAAGCTGGCCGTTGCGCGCGGCGCGAAGCTGGTCCCGGTCCCGGTCGACGGCGAGGGCCTTGTCGTCTCTGCCCTGCCCGACCGCGCCCAGCTGGTGTACGTGACCCCGTCGCACCAGTTCCCGCTCGGCACGGTGCTGTCGCTGCGCCGACGCCGCGAGCTGCTGGCCTGGGCACGCGCCGCCCGCGCCCACGTCATCGAGGACGACTACGACAGCGAGTTTCGCTTCAGCGATCGCCCGCTCGAGCCGCTGGCGCGCCTCGACGACGGTGGGCGGGTCATCTACGTCGGCTCCTTCTCCAAGTCGCTGCGCCCCTCACTGCGCGCCGGGTTCCTTGTCGCACCCGACGAGCTTGTCGCACCACTGGCCGGACTGCGCCAGATCATGGACTGGTGCTCGCCGGTCTTCTTGCAGAAGGCGCTCGCCGCCCTGCTCGCCGACGGCACCATGGACCGGCACCTGCGTCGCGCCCGCCGGGTATACCGGGTGCGGCATCAGCTGCTGGTCGACTGGTTCTCCGGCCCCGGACGGCGCCTGGGACGCCTGGTGCCGGGCGACGCCGGCCTCCACGTCGCGGTCGAGCTGTCCCCGGAGATTGATGGGGCGAACCTGGTCACCCGCGCCCGCGCCCGCGGCGTTGCCCTCGACGACCTCGCCACGTACTCCATCGACGCGGGCCCCTGCGGCCTGGCCCTCGGCTACGGCTCCGCCCCTCCCGATGTGCTCGTCGGGGCGCTTCCGATCCTGCTCGACGCCCTTCGCCGGCGCCGCTGATCCGGCGAACTCGTGTATCTTCGGATTCGAGATGAGCGGGTCGCGACGAGCACCGACGGGGCGCGTGGCCGTCTGGATGATCGCGGCGCTGCTCGCGGCGATGACGATACGGCTGCCCGAGGCCCCCGCGACCGTCGCCGAGCAGCGGGCCCGGCTGCCGCCGGCGGCAGAGTGCGAGAGCGAGGTCGCCGGCACCTGGAAGGCGCTGGTGCACGACCCGGTCACCGGCTTCTGGTACGACCGCATCCTCGAGGTGCGGGAGGTGGAGGGCAACGCGACGGCGCTCGAGGGCATGATGTACGTGGACGCGTGGCGCGGCGGCCCCGAGCTGGCCGAGCCGGGGCCGTGTGGCGACTACCGCTACCGCGGGAAGATGGTCGGGCGCGGCTCGTACACAGGCGGCGTGCTCACGTTCGGCGGCGGGGCGTTCGAGCTGACCGAGCTTGTCTGCGGCGGCCCCTTCCGCGGCTACAACCCGGACCAGTTCTCCGGGCGCATCGAGAAGGAGCGCCAGGAGTTCCAGTCGCTCAACAACGACGGCGGCGCCGCCGTCAACTCGCCCAACGTGTTCCGGCGCATCGCCTGCTTCGACGACGAGCCGCGACACGACAGCCGCGACGTCGAGTCGCCGCCGTTCTTCCCGCAGCGGCGCTCGCGCGGCTGCGGCGCCGCCAGCGAATAGCTACCAGCGGCGGCGCGAGCCGTCCGCGCGTGCGCCGCCGCGGCCGCCACCGGCGCCGGCGTGCGGGCGATGCCGCCGCGGCATGGCCGGGCGCGCGGCCGGACGGGCCGGCTCGGCCTGCACCGGCGCGGCGTTTGTGTGGAACGGCTGGTCGCGCAGGACCTCGATCGGCCGCTTCACGATGCGCTCGATGGCGCGCAGGAAGCCGCGCTCCTCGGGCGCGCAAAGCGACAGCGCGTCGCCCAGCGCCCCGGCGCGCCCGGTGCGGCCGATGCGGTGCACGTAGGTCTCCGGCTCGTTGGGCACGTCGAAGTTGATGACGTGGGTGACGTCGTCGACGTCGAGGCCGCGCGCCGCGATGTCGGTGGCGACCAGCACGCGCACCGCGCCGGCCTTGAACTCGGCGAGCGCGCGCTGGCGTGCGTTCTGCGACTTGTTGCCGTGGATGGCGGCGGCCGCGATGCCCTGGCGCTGCAGCTTCTGGCACACCCGGTCGGCGCCGTGCTTGGTGCGCGTGAAGACGAGCACGCGGGCCATCGCCGGATCCGCCAGGAGATGAGCCAGCAGGGCCGGCTTGTCGTCCTTGCTCACCATGAGCACCGCCTGGCGCACCGTCTCGGCCGCCGACGCGGGCGGGGCGACCGCCACGCGAGCCGGATCGACGAGCAGCTGGCCGGCCAGCCCGGCGATCTCCGGCGGCATCGTGGCCGAGAACAGCAGCGTCTGGCGGCGGGCCGGCAGCGTCGCGATGATGCGGCGCACGTCGGGCAGAAAGCCCATGTCGAGCATGCGGTCGGCCTCGTCGAGGACCAGCACCGAGACGCGGTCGAGGGTGACGTGGCGCTGCCCGATCAGATCGAGCAGGCGGCCCGGCGTGGCGATCAGGACGTCGATGCCGCGGCGGAGGGCCGCGACCTGCGGCACCTGGCTGACGCCGCCGAAGATGACCCCGCCGGACAGCGGCATGTAACGGCCGTAGGCGCGCATGTCCTCGCCGATCTGCGCCGCCAGCTCGCGCGTCGGCGAGATGACCAGGGCGCGCGGCCCGCGCCCGCGGGTGCGGTCGGCGCCCTGGGCGGCCAGGCGCTGCAGCAGCGGCAGCGCGAACGCGGCCGTCTTGCCGGTGCCGGTCTGGGCGCAGCCGAGCACGTCGCGCCCGGCCAGCACGTGGGGGATCGCCTGCGCCTGGATCGGCGTGGTGACCTGGTAACCCTGCTCGCGCACCGCGCGCAGCAAGGGCTCGGCAAGGCCGAGCTCGCTGAATGACTTCATCGTGACCTTTCTATCGGCGGCGACATCCGCGCGACAGTAGGCACGGCAATCGAACGCTCGGGTTGAGTGGGCGGGAAACTAGCACATCCGCGAGGAGTTGCAACGCCGCGAAGCCACAGGGGAGAGGCGCCCGCGGCAGGCGATGTGCGGGCCGGGACAGCGGCCCGAGACACCCGCGACAGCGCGCCACGAGCCGGGAGGCGGGCCTAAAGGTGGGGCGATTTCAACCGATCTGCTCTCCTCGCGGGGCCGAGCCTTGGCCTCGTGACGAGCAGCCATATGGCCCCATCTTCGCCCACGCCGTCCGAAACCCAGACCTCTCCGCCGGATCCGGTGCTTGGGGCCGTTCTCCGCCTGATCAGCCAGGACGGGGTGAAGGTGCCGCCCATTCCGGGAGTCGTGGCGCGCCTGAGCGAGCACCTGGCCAATCCCAGCTTCGAGCTGCGCCAGGTCGCCCAGCTGGTGGGGACCGATCAGGCGCTGGCGGCCCACATCCTGCGCTGCGCGAGCAGCACGCTGCTGGCGGCGCGCACCCAGGTCACCTCGCTTCAGGATGCCGTGAACCGGGTCGGCACCAACGGGCTGTTCTCGCTGGCGGTGTCCTTCTCGCTCGGCCGCGACGTCACGCGCTCGAGCCCGCTGCAGAGCCTGCGCCGCGACGTCTTCCGCAACGCGGCCACCACCGCCGAGTTCTGCCGCCGGCTGGCGCCGCGCTTCCGGGCCGAGCCGGAGGGCGCGTTCCTGTGCGGCCTGCTGGCCACGTTCGGCCTCACCGTGGCGCTCGGCGCCATCGAGCAGGCGCTGGTCAACCAGTCCGTGCCCAGCCGTCCCGCCGAGGCGTGGATGGAGATGGCGCGCCACTGCGAGGAGCGGATGGCCGGCGACGTGGCCGCGCAGTGGGGCATGCCGAAGCTGGTCGGCGACGTGATCGCCGCGCGGCGCGGGCGCGAGGACGATGCCCGCGTGGCTCCGTTCGTCGCGGTGCTCGACGTGGCGGAGAAGCTGACCGAGCTCTTCTATCGGGACGCCGCTCCGCCGGTCGAGGACATCGCGCGCGCGGCTGGCTGCGACCTGCAGGCGGCGGACGAGATCGCCCACTTCCTGCCCGACCTGGCCGCCGTCGTGTGCGCGCTGGGCGCCGCCACCGACGACCTCAAGCTGTCCCAGACGATGCACATCCCGATCGTGGAGGCGCCGCCGACGACGCTCAAGGGGCGCGTGGTGACGGTGAACATCCCGGCCACGGTCGAGCGCAAGACCGGCGACCAGCAGCTCGTCTGCGTGGGCCTGGCCGCCGACGGCATCGTGGCCCACGGGACCCAGGCGCTGCCTCTAAACCAGGTCGTCAAGTGCAAGCTGCTCGTCGCCGAGGAGGACCTCGACCTGGTCGCGTTCGTCGCCGCGGTGGTCAAGGAGGACAACGACTACCGGTTCGAGATAAAGCCGATGGGCCTCACCGGGACCACGGCCCGCCGCTGGCAGGAGCTGCGCGGCGAGGGCGCCGAGACAAAGCCGCCGCCCAGGCCGCGCGCCGAGTCCTCGACGCCGCGCCCGTCGGGATCGGCCTACGTCAGCCTGCACGCGGATCGCGGCTCGCCGCTGCGCCGCCTGGGCTCGTGGCTTCGCCGCAAGGAGCCCTGATCGAGCGCGACCGCTCCTCGAGGGCGGTCACGAAGTCGGTCGCCCAGGTGAGCGCGGTGGTTCGCGACACGGTCGCCGACAGCGCGGCGTGACGCGCGCGCCGCTCGTCCGCCTCCATGCGCAGGGCGCGGTCGAGATCGCGAGCCATGCCGTCGGCGTGGTACGGGTTCGTCAGCACGGCGTCGCGCAGCTCGACGGCGGCGCCGGCGAAGCGCGACAGCAGCAGCACGCCCGGATCGTCCGGATCCTGCGCGGCGACGAACTCCTTGGCCACCAGGTTCATGCCGTCGCGCAGCGGCGTCACGTAGCCGACGTCGGCGGCGCGGTAGAGCTGGGCCAGGTGGTTGCGGCCGTAGGAGCGGTAGAGGTAGCGCACCGGCACCCAGTGGGCCTCGCCGTACTCGCCGTTGATGCGCCCGACAGCGTTCTCGATGAGCTGGCGCTGCTCGGCGTACTCCGGTACGTCCTCGCGCGACGGCACCGAGACCTGGACCAGCGACACCTTGCCGCGCCACTCCGGGAAGTCGCGCAGGAGGTGCTCGAAGGCCAGCAGCCGGTCCGGGATGCCCTTTGTGTAGTCCAGGCGATCGACGCCGAGCACGAGCCGGGTCGGGTGCAGCGCCTCCACGAGCGCGGCGATCTCCTCGGCCACTTGCGGATCGGGCGGCTCCTGGAAGCTCTCCGGCACGATGCCGAGCGGAAACGCGCGCGCCCGGATGATCCGCCCGCCGTGCTCGATGGTGTCGCCGGCGACCCGCCCGGAGGTGAGCCGCGCGACGCAGTCGTGGAAGTTGTGCACGTACGACGGCGTGTGGAAGCCGACCAGGTCGAAGTCGAGCAGGCCGCACAGGAGATCGTGCGACCACGGGATCATCTCGAACAGATCGGCGCCCGGGAACGGGATGTGGAGGAACAGGCCGATCGGGCCGCGGTGGCCGCGGCGGCGCAGCGCGGAGGCGACGAGCAGCAGGTGGTAGTCGTGCACCCAGATGACCGCGTCCGGATCGACGAGCGCGCCGGCCGCCTCGGCGAAGGCCTGGTTGGCCTTGACGTAGGCGTCCCACTCGTCGTCGCGAAAGCGCACCTTCGCCGGGAAGCTGTGAAACAGCGGCCACAGGCAGCGGTTGCAGAAGCCGTTGTAGTAGCGCTCCTCCCAGCCGGCCGGCAGCTCGATCCAGGCCAGCGCGGGCGACCCGCCCTCGTCGGTCTTGACGCCGGCGACCTCGCTCTCGGCGGTGGACTTGCCGCTCCAGCCCAGCCACAGTCCGCGGCGGGCGGCGAGCACCGGCTCGAGCGCCGACACCAGGCCGCCCACGCCGCGCTTGCGACCGTCGGCCGGCTGGGCCGGGTCGCGCAGGTGCGGCAGCCGGTTGGAGATGGCCAGCATGCGCGGCGCACGCTCGGGCGCGCGGGCGGCGCTGCCGGCGCCGAGGTCGATCGGATCGGGCAAGAGCTCTGCGGCGATGCGGCCGCCGCGGCGCGCCTCGAGCAGGGCGCGCAGGAACGCGTGCACCGCGACCGGATCGCCCAGGCGCCAGCGCGCCGCGGTCCGCCGCGCGTGACCGTGGTCAACGCGGATGGCGGCGTCGCCCGGCGCCAGCGAGCGAAAGGTGTCCTCGTCGGTGACGTCGTCGCCGATGGCCAGGCAGATGAGGCCGCCGGGGGCGCCCTCGCGCGCCCAGGCCACCGCCGAGCCCTTGTGGACCTGCCGCGCGCGCACCTCCATCGCCTCGGCGCCGTCGAGCAGCTCGTAGGCCCGGTGCGTCGCCAGCCACTGGCGCAGGAGCGAGGTCGTGCTGACCAGGAACGCGTCGCGGCCCGCTCCGCTCACCAGGCGGTAGTGGACGCACACCGACGAGGACTTGCGCTCGAGGAGCGCGCCGGGCTGGGCGCGCACCAGCGGCTCGAGCTGCGCCTGCAGCTGGTCGAGGGTGTCGCGATCGATGGCCGCGATGGCCGCCCACTCGGCGCCGTCCCAGCGCCACATCCCGTGCTCGGCGACCAGGTGCAAGGACGGCACGTCGCCCAGCATCTCGGCCAGCGAGTCGCGCGGCCGGCCGCTCACCACCGAGCAGCGCATTCCCTCGGCGGCGGCCAGGTCGGCCAGCAGCCCGCGCAGCTGGCCGTCGGGGCGCGCCTGGTCCGGCGTGGACGCCAGCGGGAGCAAGGTCCCGTCCATGTCGAGCAGCAGCGCCAGCGGCGAGTGCCGGGCGATGTGATGCCAGTACTCTGTGGTGTCCATACGACTCGGTGTAGCAGCTCAGCGGATCGAGGTCATGAGCTCGGCCGGATCGAACACGCGGCCGGCGCGGACCACCAGGCGCGCGCGGGCCAGGTTGTTGACCGAGACCAGCGGATCGGCGGTGAGCAGGACCAGGTCGGCGCGCCGGCCCACGGCCACGTCGCCCAGCTCCTTCTCGAGGCCGAGCGCGCGGGCCCCGCCCACCGTGGCAGCGCGCAGCACCTGGGCCGGCGTGAGGCCGGCCTCGACCATGAGGCGCGCCTCGCGGAACACCGACGGCCCGTGCAGCGTGCCGATGTTGCCGGCGTCGGTGCCGAGCGCGACGGTGATGCCGGCGGCCCAGATGCGCGGCAGGCTCTCCATGGCCGCCTGCGGGACGGTGCGCGACCCGCGCTCCGCATCGTGCCTCGGCGCCTTCATGGCGGCCAGGATCTCCGGATCGGCGAGGCGCTTCTCCTCCTCGGTCGGCTCGAACTTGCCCGACAGCACCGCGGCGTAGCCAGCGGTCACCCACAGGGTCGGGACCACGACAGCGCGGCGCTGGGCGGCCAGGGCCAGAAACTCGTCGTCCACCGGCTTCTCGAACACCGAGTGGACCAGGATGTCCGCGCCGGCGCGCAGCGCCGCCTTGGCGACGTCCAGCTCGGTGGCGTGGACCAGGAAGCGCACGCCGGCGGCATGGGCGGCGTCGCCGGCGGCGCGGACGATCACCTCCTCGGCGGCGAGATCGCCCTGCGGCAGTATGGATGAACCAGACCTTGATGAAGTCGGGGCGGTGCTCGAGCTCGCGCGCGACCAGCTGGCGCGCCTCGTCGGCGCTGGTCACCTTGATGATGGGCGGATCGTCGAGCGCCAGCGGCGGGCGATCGACGAGCGACACGAGCGGCCCGGCCACCAGCACGCGCGGCGCGGCCTCGGTCTTGCGCGCGCGGTCGCGCACCTCGAAGTTCCACATCGGGCCGCCGGCGTCGAGCACGCTGGTCACGCCCGAGGCCAGCCACACCTTGAACGTGGCCGGCAGGCGGGCCTTGTTGCGCGCCACCTCCTTGGCGTACGGCACAACGTCGTTGAAGTCGACGGCGTCCGGGCGCGTGTACGGATTGCCGGACTGGAAGAAGTGGACGTGCGCGTCGATGAGGCCGGGGATGAGCCACGCACCGCGGCCGTCGATCACGCGCGCGCCGGCCGGCACCTCGGTGCTCGCCGCCGGCCCCACCGCGGCGATGCGGTCGCCGGACAGCACGACGGTACGATCGCGTTCCTGGGCGGCCGCGCCGTCGGCGCCCGGATGGATCACGGTGACGCCCACGATGGCGACGGCCGGCCCTTGCGGGCTCTCGCCTGCAGGAGCCGTCGAGGATGCAGGGGCACCGCCGCATGCCGCAGCGGCGATCAGCGCGAGGGCCACGTATCGCGTTGACATCGCGCGACTGTAGGCCGAATGCCGGCGGGGCGCACACTGTCACACCAAAGTTCGGATAGAGGGACAGATTTTTGTCCGGAGGGAACGTCGCCTCATCCTAGGATGTCTGCCCGATGAGACTCGACCGGACCGCTCTGGCCTTCTCTCTCGCGATCTTCTCCGCCGGCTGCAGCGTGGCAATGGAGGGCCAGCCGGGCGAGAGAGAGCAAGGCGTCGGCCCGGCGGGCGAGGCCGACGAGGCGGGCGAGGCCGACGAGGCGGGCGCGGCGGAGGCGGTGGGGCGCACGCCGCTGCCGATCGTGCTGCTGCACGGCGCGGCCGGCTTCGATCGCATCGGGCCGCTCGACTATTACTTCCACGTGGCCGGCGATCTGGTCGACGCGGGTCACGAGGTCTTCACCACCGAGGTGTCGCCGCTGCAGACCATCGAGGTCCGCGCCGGCCAGCTGGCCGAGCAGATCGACGCCATCCTCGAGGAGACCGGCGCCGGGCGCGTCCACCTGATCGCTCACTCGCAGGGCGGCCTCGACGCGCGCTTCCTCATCTCGTCGCTCGGCTACGGCGATCGCGTCGCGACCTTGACCACCATCTCGACCCCGCACCACGGCTCGCGGGTGGCCGACATCGCGCTCGGCATCATCCCGGGGCCGGTCGAGGACACGCTCGGCTTCCTCATCGATCTCCTCGTCGGCGCCGTCGACGGCAACGAGCAGGACGTCGTCGATCAGCTCTATCAGCTGACCGAGGAGTACCAGGTCAACACCTTCGACCCGGCCAACCCGGACGATCCGCGGGTCGAGTACTACTCGGTGGCCGGCGTCACCCAGGTGAATCCGTTCGCCAACCCGTTCGAGAACGACCTCTGCGATCCGCTGCTGGTGGCCGGCTACGCCCTGCTCCACGGCGACGGGCCCAACGACGGGCTGGTGCCGGTGGAGAGCGCCCAGCGCGGCGTCCTGCTCGGGACCATGCCGGCCGACCACCTCGACGAGGTCGGCCAGCTGTTCGGCACCACCTCGCTCGGCTTCGACCACCGCGAGTTCTACCTCGACCTGGCCGCGTTCGTGACCGACCCGGACGCCCCGTCGCCGCTGTAGCGACGCGCTAGCTGACCGGCATCGACGCCACTTCGTCGATGGCGGCCGACAGATCGTCAACGGCGGCGCGGGCGCGGGCTGGATCGACGGCGCCGAAGCCGAGCACCAGGGCCGTGGGGCCGGCGCCGCTGGAGCAGAACAGCGAGAGCGGCGCGGCCTCGACGCCGCGGCGGGCGGCCGCGGCAGAGACGGCGGTCGCGTCGAGGCCGGGGGCGAGGTCGGCGATGACGTGCAGCCCCGACTCGGTCGGCCGCACCTGAAGCCGGCCGGACGCCTCCAGCGCGGCCAGCAGGGCCTCGCGCCTGGCGCGGTAGAGCACGCGCATCCGGCGCAGGTGGCGCGCGAAGTGGCCCTCGGCGATGAAGTCGGCCAGGGCCAGCTGGATCATGGCGGGCAGCTGCTCCTCCATCGATGCGCGCGCCGCGCGCAGGCGGTCGGCCAGCCCGGGCGGCGCGACCAGGAAGCCGAGCCGGATGGCGGGGAACATGGTGCGGCTGAACGAGCCGACGTGGAGCACCCGCGCGGACGAGCTCTGCGCCGCGAGCGAGGCGACCGGCGGCCCGGCATGGCGAAACTCGGCGTCGTAGTCGTCCTCGACGATGCAGGCGCCCGCGCGATCGGCCCAGGCCAGCAGCTGCTCGCGCCGGGCCTGGCTCATGGTGACGCCGAGCGGGAACTGACATGACGGCGTCGTGTAGACCAGGCGCGCGTCGCCGGCCGTCGCCTCGCCCGCGTCGACGACGAGGCCGTCCTGGTCTACAGGCACGTCGGCGACGGAGGCGCCGGCCGAGAGCAGCACCTGGCGCGCACCCGGATAGCCGGGATCCTCCATCCACGCGCGCTCGCCGGGATCGAGCACCGCGGCGGCCGCGAACTCGAGCGCGCGCTGTCCGCCGCCGAACAGCAGCACCTGATCGGCGTCGACCTGCATGCCGCGCCCGGACGACACCACCTGTGCGATGGCGGCGCGCAGCTCGGGAGACTCCGGCCCGTAGTCGAGCTGCGCGGCGCTCACCCGGGCGGCGCGGCGCGACAGGATGCGGCTCCACTCGCGCACCGGAAAGGCGTCGAGGGCCGGGCGCGACAGGCGGAACGCGCGCGGCCGCGGCCCGGCGCTGTGCAGCGCGGTCGTCGCGCCGGCCAGCTCCTCGATGCGGCGCGACAGGCGCACCGGCGACGCGGCCGGCGACGGCGACGGGCCGGCCGCGGGGATGCGCTCGGCCGGCAGCTCCTGCGCCACGAAGGTGCCGGAGCGCTCGCGCGCGACCAGGTAGCCCTCCTCGATGAGCTGGACCAGCGACGCGACGACCGTCGTGCGCGACACGGCCAGGTCGGCGGCGAGCGCGCGGGTCGAAGGCAGGCGCGTGCCCGGGGCGAGCGCGCCGCTGGCGATCGCCCGGCGCAGGCCGTGGCACAGCTGCTCCTGTAGGTGTCCCTCGTTGCGGCGGTCGAGCCGCAGGTAGAGAGACGCGATGGCGCCGATCCGGGTGGTCCTGGCTCGCTCGATGACAGGCAGGTTATCGGGGCGGCTCGCGGCGCGCAAAGCCGGCGACAAGTATGCTCGCCGTCGATGCTCAGCAGGCGCCACTTCCTCGTCGGCGGACTTGCGGCGGCGGGATCGGCCGCGGCCGGATGCGGTCGCGGGCGCGGCCCCACCCCGCCACCGCATCCGTCGCTCGGCGTGCAGTCCGGAGACGCCGGCGCACGCAGCGCCGCGGTCTGGTGTCGCGCCAGCCGGCCCGGCCAGCTGTTCGTGGAGTGGACCGCCGGCGACAGCTTCGCGGCGGCGACACGGGTGGCCGGCCCGCGCGCCGATCCGTCGGCGGACCTGTGCGCCACCGTCGACCTCGACGGACTGCCGCCCGGTGCGCGCATCCGCTATCGCTGCTTCTTCCGCGCCGATTCGGGCGCCGCCGGCGAGGCGGCCGAGGGAGAGCTGGCCACCGCGCCGGTCGAGCGCAGGACGGTCAGCCTGGTCTGGTCGGGCGACATCTGCGGCCAGGGCTGGGGCCGCAATCCCGAACAGGGCGGCTACCGCATCTTCGACGCCATGGCGCGCATGGAACCGGAGCTGTTCGTCTGCTCCGGCGATCTCATCTACGCCGATGATCCGCTGGTGCCCGAGGTGACGCTGCCGGACGGGCGCGTGTGGCGCAACGTGGTCACGCCGGCCAAGTCGCGGGTCGCGCAGGAGCTGGCCGACTTCCGCGGCAACTTCGCCTACAACCTGGACGACGCCGCCCTGCGCCGGTTCGCCGCGAAGACCGCGATCGCCGCCCAGTGGGACGACCACGAGGTGCGCAACAACTGGTTCCCGGGCGGCACCACCGACGGCGACACGCGCTACCGCCGGCGGCCGGAGCAGGAGCTGGCCGGCCTGGCCCGGCGGGCGCTGTTCGAGTACGTGCCGTTCGGCGGCGCGGCCCGCCGCCAGCGCCGCGTCCACCGCCGCATCGGGCGCGGGCCGCTTGCTCGACGTCTTCCTGCTCGACGGCCGCAGCTACCGCGCCGCCAACAGCCGCGGCGACGAGGCCGCGCCCGGCCCGGCCACGGCGCTGCTGGGCGACGCGCAGCTCTCCTGGCTCGAGGGCGAGCTGGCCGGCTCGCGGGCGCTGTGGAAGATCATCGCCTGCGATCTGCCGCTCGGCCTGGTCGTGCCGGACGAGACGCTCATCGAGGCGTTCGCCCAGGGGCTCGACTCGCCGCCGGCCGGGCGCGAGCACGAGATCGCCCGCCTGCTCGGCTTCCTCCATCGCCGTCGGATCCCCAACGTCCTCTTCGTCACCGCCGACGTGCACTACTCGGCGGCCCACCTCTATCACCCGGACGCGGCGCGCTTCGGCCCGTTCACGCCGTTTCACGAGCTGGTCGCCGGGCCGCTGCACGCGGGAGGCTTCGGGCCCAACCCGCTCGATCCGACGTTCGGCCCCACCCTGCTGTTCCAGCGCGCGCCGCCCGCGCCCAACCCGGCGCCCTGGGACGGCTACGTCTCGTTCGGGCGCATCGAGATCGACGGGCAGAGCGGGCAGCTCGCGGCCAGCTGGCACGGCGCCGCCGGCGAGCAGCTGCACCGGCTGGTCATCCCGCCGGGCTGAGCCGGATCGAGTCGCGGGGCTCGTCCGGGCGCGCGGCGCGCTGGCGCCGGTAGTGGCTGGCCACCTTCTCGCGGTTTCCGCACGCGCTCATGCTGCACCAGGCGCGGGCGCGGTTCTTGGTGGTGTCGTGGAAGTAGAGGATGCAGTCCGGGTTGCGGCACTTGCGCACCAGCGCGAGGCCGCCGCCCACGAGGAGGTCGCGCGCCGACTCGGCCACCGGGGCGAGCAGGTCCTCGGCGGCGGCGAACATCCACCTATCGGCGCGCGCGAAGCCGCCTGCCGCGCGGCGCACCTCGGTCGCGCGTACCGGCCGGCGCAGCACGTCGTTGATCGCCTCCAGCGCCCCGGCAGCGACCGGACGACCGGCGGCGGCGCGCTCGGCCATGGCGCGCAGCTCGGCGCGCAGCTGGCGGGCGCGGTCCAGCGCCCGGCGGCCGGCAGCGCCGTCCCACCGCTCGCGCGCGGTCCGCGCTTCGCCGTCGTCGATCAGATCCGCGGCGCGCAGCCAGTCCACCAGGTCGGCGAAGTCGGCGAGCAGGTCGACCCGCTGGCCGCCGGCGATGATCTCGGTGTTGACGAAGTCGAGGCAGGCGGCGTTGCCGCGGAAGAGGAAGCGCGACCGGGCCTCCTGCCCCGCCTTGTCCGCCTCCTGCGTCGGCTTGCGCCGCGACTTCGCTCGCTGTTCTCGCATCCCGAATGACACCGGCAAAAACTCGGTTGACAGGTTAGCGATCTGACCTATAACCGTCAAAATAGCACTTTTGATGGTTATGGCAACCGGACCGCAACAAGGAGGCAGAGAATGGACAAGGAGCTCATCCCCGCCGTCGGCCACGTCGGGCTCAACGTCACCGACCTCGAGCGATCGCGGCGGTTCTACGAGGCGGCGCTCGGCTTCGAGACCCTGGGGCAGTCCGAGGCCAGCGGGCGCAGGTTCGCCTTCCTGGGCGCCGGCGGCGACGTGGTGCTGACCCTGTGGCAGCAGAGCGAGGGCAGCTTCGACACCGGGCGGCCCGGGCTGCACCACCTTGCCTTCCGGGTGCCGACCATCGCGCATGTCGAGCAGGCGCAGGCCCGGCTGCGCGAGCTGGGCGCGCGCTTCCTCTACGACGGCGTCGTGGCGCACCGCGAGGGCGCGGTCTCGGGCGGCGTCTTCTTCGCCGATCCGGACGGCGTCCGCATCGAGATCTTCGCGCCGGTGGGAGCCGAGTCGCGGCCCGCCCCGCACGCCGACGGCCCCGCGTGCGGGTTCTTCTGACATGAGACCGGTGGGCCCGTACCACGAGGGCGAGCTGGCGGTGCAGGAGCGCGCCGGCGTCAGCGAGATGGCGCGCCGTATCGGCCGCATCGTGCGCGCCGAGATTCCGCCGGTCGCGGCCGGGTTCCTGGCCCAGCAGCGCCTCGTCGTGATGGGCTGGGTCGACGACGGCGACGGCGGTGACGGTCGGATGTGGGCCTCGCCGCTCACGGGCGAGGCCGGCTTCATCGCGCCGGACGGGGCGGGTCTGCTCGGCATCCGCGCCGCGCTCGCGCCCGGCGATCCGCTGGCCGCACGCGCGCGCCCGCCCGCCGAGGTGGGCCTGCTGGCCATCGAGCTCGCGACCCGCCGCCGCATGCGCATCAACGGCGTCGCCATCGGCGAGCGACCTGACGTCTTCCACGTGCTGCCCGATCAGGTCTACTCGAACTGCCCCAAGTACATCCAGGCGCGCGAGCTCTTGCCCGACGCGCCGGCGCCTGCGCCCGGTCCCCCGTCGCGCTCCTCGTCGCTGACCGTGCGCGCAGGCCGCAGCTGATCGCGCGCGCCGACACCTTCTTCATCGCGACCTGTCATCCGCAGGCCGGCGCCGACGCGTCGCACCGCGGCGGTCGTCCCGGGTTCGTGCGGGTCGCGGACGGCGGCGGCTCGCTGTCGTGGCCCGACTACCAGGGCAACGCGATGTTCCAGACCCTGGGCAACCTCGCGTCCGACGACCGGGCCGGCCTGCTGTTCATCGACTTCGACAGCGGATTCGATCCTGCAGCTGTCCGGCTCCGCGCGGATCGTGTGGCAACCGGAGCGGCGCGTGGAATTCACCGTGGAGCGCGCGATCGAGATCCCGTCGGCGCTGCCGCTGCGCTGGCGGTTCGTCGCCGCCTCGCCGCTCAATCCGCCGCTCGATCCGTAGACGCGGCGGCGCGCGAACGCTCGCTGGCGGCGAGCATGATCACCAGCATCCGCTGGTCGTCGTCGGCCATCTTCTGGAACATGTCCACGAGGTCCTGCTTGCTCTTCACGTAGCGCTCGAAGGCGCCCAGCACGGCCGGATCGGTCATCGCCGCCATGTCGTGCGGCGCCTCGGGCAGGTCGGTCGCTCCGGCCATGTGGGCGGCTGCCACTTGCAGGAGCCCGGCGACCTCCCGGAACGGAGCGACGAGCGCCGCGTAGGTCCGGTGCTCCTGCCTTGCATCCCGGTCCGCCGGGTCGAGAGCCTTCATGTGAAGCTCGAGGGTCTCGGCCATGGCCGCGGCCAGCTCGGCCAGCACCGCCGGTACCGCAGACTGCGCGGCCAGTCCCGCGCCACAGCTTGAACGCTCTGCCATCGCACGCTCCTTTCGATCCCGAGAGAGCATGCAAGCGCCGATCTCGGGCCGGGCGCGACGAGCCAGGCTCAGAGGCAGCGCGTGTCGGCGTTCTGGAGGCTCTCGATGACGTCGTCGCCGATGGAGAGCGGGTCGCAGCCGTGCGCGTCCTCGCACACCAGGTCCCATTGCGGCTCGGCCTTCGAGTGACACTCGAAGCAGTTGCCGCCAAAGCCGTTCACCACGTCCTCACCGCCGCGCGCCTCGATCGTGGTCTCGGTCGCGACCACCGACAGCGAGAAGAACTCCCAGTCGCTGGTGGCCGGGTTCCACCCCGCGCGGCGCTTGACCATCGCCTCCTGCGGGATGAGCTGGAGGATGGTGCCCACCGGGTAGGTGCCGCCGGTCTTCGAGCTCGCCACCTCGAGCGCCTCGTCCAGGTGCCCGAGCGGGTTGACCACGAAGAACTGCCGCACCTTGCTGCCTTCGAGGATGCAGGCGAAGTCGGAGGCCTGCATCTCCAGATCTTCGCCCGCCGCCGCGTCCTCGCCGGCCGGGGCGGCGTCCGCCTCGGTGCCGCCGCCCGCGTCGGCCGGCGCGGCGTCGGCCGCACCGCCGCCGTCGTCGGCGTCATCGTCCCCGCCGCACGCGGTGAGAGGAGAGAGCAGGCTCGCGACAAGGATGCTCGACAGAAAGGACCTCACGGCCGCGCACTCTATCATCTTCACGCCCGCGCTCGACCGCCGGGGATCTGCTCGGCGCGCTCCCGAACCGGCGGCGCATGTGGTCGATACACAAGCGCACACACCTTCAGCTTCGTCCCTGTTTCGTCTGGCCTCATCGGTCGCGCGGGCTCTGGCTCTTCGGGTGCCGTGATCGCCGGTGCTAACTGCCGGACCATGACCAGCGACAACGACGGACGCAGAGACTTCGACTTTCACATGCGACCCGCGCGCATCCACAACCGGCGCCTGGCGCGCCGGCTGGAGGGGTGCACCGAGTGGGGGGAGTTCGAGGCCACCGGAGACGCGCAGCCGGTGGTGGGCGGCCTGGGCAACATCGACTTCTTCCACGGCCGGGACTTCCCGGGCGGCCCGCTCGAGGGGATGAGCCTGCGCACGTTCGACCCACGCACCCGCCTGTGGAGCATCTACTGGCTCGACGACCGCTGCTGCGCCCTGCAGCCGGCCGTGGTCGGCAGGTTCGAGGGCGGGCGCGGCGAGTTCTTCGGCGACGACACCTTCGCCGGAAAGGCCGATCCGGGTGCGCTACATCTGGAGCGACATCACCGGGACGTCGGCGCGCTGGGAGCAGGCCTTCTCGACCGACAGCGGCGCCACCTGGGAGACCAACTGGCAGATGTTTTTCCGGTACGAGTGACGAGGCGGCTATAGTCGGCGGCGATGCGAGCGGTCGTTGCCGGCGGCGGGGTCTTCGGCGTCACCGCGGCGATCGCGCTGCGCGCGGCGCGGCCACGACGTGACCCTCGTCGATCCCGGGCCGCTTCCGCACCCGCTGGCCGAGTCGACCGACATCAGCAAGGTGGTGCGCCTCGACTATGGCGCCGACGAGGAGTACACGGCGCTGGCCGAGCGCGCGCTCGACGGCTGGCGGCGCTGGAACCGCGACTGGCCGGCGCCGCTGTTCCACGAGACCGGCGTGACCTTCCTCGCGCGCGAGCCGATGCGCCCGGGCGGATTCGAGCACGACAGCTTCGCGCTGCTGGCGCGACGCGGCCACGCCTGCGAGCGGCTCGACGCCGCCGCCATCGCGCGCCGCTTCCCCGCCTACCGGCCCGGCGCGCTGGTCAACGGCTACTACAACCCGCAGGGCGGATGGGCCGAGTCCGGCGCCGTGGTGGCGCCACCTGGTGGCCGAGGCGTCGGCGGCCGGCGTCGATGTGCGCGGCGGATGCGCCGCGGCCGCGCGTGCGCGAGCGCGGCGGGCGGGCGGACGGCCTGGCGCTGGCCAGCGGCGAGACGCTCGACGCCGATCTGGTCCTGATCGCGACCGGCGCGTGGGCCGCGCTGCTCTGCCCTGCCCTGGCCGGCTCGCTGCGCGCGTCGGGACAGCCGGTGTTCCATCTGCGCCCGGCCGACCCGACGCCGTACCGGGACGAGCGCTTCCCTGTGTTCGGCGCCGACATCGCGCGCACCGGCTTCTACGGCATGCCGGTCAACCGCGACGGCCTGGTCAAGATCGCCAACCACGGCCCCGGCGACCTCGGTCAACATGACGCGCGACGATCGCATCGTGCTGGCCGCCCACGAGGCGGCGCTGCGCGAGTTCCTGCGCGACACCTTCCCGGGCCTGGCGGACGCGCCGATCGTCGGCCGCCGCCTCTGCGTCTACGGGGACACGCGCGACGGCCACTTCTGGATCGCGGCCGACCCGGAGCGATCCGGCCTTGTTGTCGCCACCGGCGGCTCCGGCCACGGCTTCAAGTTCGCCCCGGTGCTGGGCGACCTCATCGCCGGCATCGCGCTCGGCGACCGCGACGTGAGCCCGGCGCTGGTCCGCCGCTTCCGCTGGCGGCCGGAGCTCGACAGCGCGTGCGGCGAGGAAGCGGCCCGCTTCGGCGGGTAGGCCCGCCCGGACCTCGACCATCGCGCTACTCGTCGGGGAGGGTCGCGGCTCGCGCGCGCAGAGCCAGCCGGCGCAGCGAGCGGGCGCTGGCCTTCAGGAGCCCGCTCAGGCGCGAATCGTGAGGCGGCTCGACAGCGACCGGATCGCCGACCTGCACGTGGCCGGGGCGCTCGACCCTCGCGTAGACGCCGGCGCAGCGGCGGGCGTGCTCGACGATGGCGCGCAGCACGCCGGGATCGTCGCCCAGGCCGGGCTGGGCGCGGGTCGTCATCGAGCAGCGCACCGTCGGGATCTCCACCGCGGCCTCGATCGTGCCGGCCGACAGCGTGCCGCCGCACCAGCTGTTCTCGACCAGGCCGTCGCCGTCGCCGGCGATGAGCAGATTGGGCCGGAAGCGCATCGCGGCCACCTCCGCCGATGGAGCCAGGCGGCGCAGCTCGGCCACCGTCGCGGTGGTCACGAAGTGCAGCGCGTAGGCGTCGAAGTAGGTGCCCGGCGGCGTCGCGAAGCGGGACAGCTCGACGAGCCTCGCGGTCGGGAACATCGAGAAGTCAGGCACCGGCTCGTCCGGCGCGAGCCCGAACTGGGTGCGGATGTCGGCCATGGTGAAGCGCGTGGCCCGGTAGTGCCCGCGATCGACCGCCGGCCGGCGGCGGCACAGGGTCACCGCGCGGCCCAGGAGCTGCGACAGGCGCGCGTCCACGTCCGGCTGGTCGCTGCGCAGCTCGGTCCCGTCCGGAAGGCCGATCGCCACCGGCGGCACGCGGTCGTCCACCGCGCCGGCGGCCGGCTCGGCCAGGAAGCGCGCCGTGCAGGTCATCAGCGCCGGGATGCGCTTGCCATTGGTGATGCAATCCAGCTCGGTGTCGCGCACGGCCCACAGGCGATCGCCGACGATGCCGGTGGACTCGATCTCGGCGCGCTCGAGCCGCTCGCCCGCCATCGACTTGACCGGGAAGCGCCACAGCTCGGCGACGGAACCGACGACGTTCATCGGCGCGAAGCCTGCCATCGCCGATCGCCCGCGGCAAGACGTGCGAGGGCCGCGGGTATCTTTGCGCGTCAGCCCGGTTCGAGGTCCGACCAGTCGCTCCACACCGCGGCCAGCTGCTCGCGCAGCCGCCGGCGCGCACGCGACAGCCGGGCGCGCACCGCCTCCGGACTGATGTCGAGCGCGGCCGCCACCTCCGGCCCGCTCCAGCCGTCCAGCTGCGTGAGCAGCACAACGGCCCGGTCGTCCGGAGGCAGATCGAGGAGCGCGGCGCCCAGCGCTTCTGCGAGCTGGGCATGCGCGGCGCAGTCATCCGGCCCGAGCTCGTCCGAGCTGGCGCCCTGCTCGTCGAGCGGCGCGTTCCAGGCCGCCTGGTTCTTGCGCCCGCGCAGACGCGAGCGGCACGCATTCGCCACCATGCGCACCAGCCAGCCCTCGACCGTGCCGGCGCCGCGGAAATCGTCCATGTGCTGGCCCGCGGCCAGGAGCGCGTCCTGCACCGCGTCGGCGGCGCTGTCGCGGTCGCCGCACACGCGCCGGCCGACCGCCAGCAGGTGGCGCCCGTAGCAGCGCGTGGCGCGATCGAGCGCGGATCTGATCCCCGGCGCGCACCAGCGCGGCGATCGTCTCGGGGTGGCACAGCTCGCAGTCGCGCTCCACGTCTCTCGTTCTACCAGACGCGTCACGATCGCCGACCGTGACGCGTCTGGAGGGCAGGAGGCGTTCAAGAATGATCAGTACGGACACACCTGTGATCATCGCTACTTCAGAAGACTTCCGTCACCTGGTGCTCGAACCAGCCGAGCCGGTCCTGGTCGAGTTCACCGCGGCCTGGTGCGCGCCCTGCCGGGCGCTCGCCCCGATCCTCGAGGACCTGGCTCACCGTCACGCCGGACGGGTCCGGGTCGCGGTCGTGAACGTGGAGGATCGCGCCGGAGCTGGCCCAGGCCTACCGGGTCACCGCGATGCCGACCCTGCTCGGGTTCCACGGCGGCCAGGTCGTCAGCCACACGGTCGGCTTCAGCGGCCGGGGCCAGGTCGAGAAGCTGTTCGCGGAGCTGGCTGCACGCCCACCTGCTCGAGAAGCTCCGCCGCCGAGTACCGCACTCCACCCTTGATCACCGTGTCGACGGCGCGCACCGCGCTGATGTCGCGCGTGGCGTCTCCTTCGATGAGGACGAGATCGGCCAGCTTGCCGGGCGCGATCGAGCCCAGCTCCGCGTCGCGCTTCATGACCCGGGCCGCCCCGAGAGTCGCGCGCTGCAGCACGCGCGCCGCCGGGATGCCGGCCCGCACGTAGAGCTCCAGCTCGCGGTGCAGCGAGAAGCCGGGCATCGAGTCGGTGCCGGCCACGATGGTGACGCCGGAGCGGTCGAGCAGGCCGACCAGCTCGACCATGCGCTGGAACGAGGCGCGGTAGCGCTCGCGCCTGGGGCCGTCGGCCGGCAGTCCGCCGACCGCCAGCGCGCGGCGGATCTGCGGCGGCAGCCGATCGGCGATCGGGCGGAAGCCCTCCGGGATCTCGCCCGGCCCGGCGTTGAACATCTCCTCGAACACCGCCAGGGTCGGATCCACGACCGTGCCGTGCGCTTTCAGCAGCTCGACGAAGGCGCGCACCGGCGGCGAGTCCAGATCGAGGTCGGCCGCCCGCTCGCCCACCGCGGTGAAGCGGAGCGGCGTGCGCGTGTCGCGGACGTCGGGCAGGAAGTTGAGCACCAGCATGTTGACGTGCTGGATCTCGTCGTAGCCGGCGCGCACCGCCTCCTCGGCCCGCATGTAGGCCGGCACGTGGCCGCTCACGCGCATGCGGCGCATGTGGGCGTGCTTCGCAATCACCGGCACCAGCGCGCGCGGCATCGAGCTGTAGATCTTGATCTGCTCGTAGCCCAGCTCGGCGTAGCGATCCACCGCCGCCCGCGCCTCGGCCTCGGTGCTGACCAGCACCGACGTCGGCCCGGCGTACGGACCGCGACCGTCGATGATGCCGGCCAGCACCATGCGCGGGCCGACCAGCTGGCCGGCCTCGATGCGCTTGCGCAGGTCGAGCACCGTGTCGATGTCGTTGGCCAGGTCGCGCACCGACGTGACGCCGGCGGCCAGGTGCAGCGCGCCGTCCACCTCGCCCATGTGCACGTGCATGTCCCACAGCCCGGGCAGGACCATGCGGCCGCCCGCGTCGATCACCTCCGCGTCCGCCGGGATGGAGACCGAAGCATCGCGGCCGACCCGCTCGATGCGCTCGCCGCGCACCAGGATCGTCATGCCCGGGCGCACCTCGGCGCGCTCGGCGTCGAACAGCGCGGCGCCGCGGATGGCCAGCACGCCGCCCGGCGGCCGGTGCGCGATCCGCTTCGCGATCTCCGCGGCGCGCTCGGCCGAGCGGCGCTCCTGGCGCTCGAGCAGCGCGCGGACGGTCCCCTCCCAGCCCTGCGGCACCACCGACATCCAGGCGCTGACCTGGGCGAACATGCTGCCGTCGGGGCGCAGCCACACGAAGGACGGCGAGAAGCCCACGCCCTCGATGGCGACCAGATCGACGGTCTCGCGGCGCCCGCCGGCCTCCACCGTCATGCGGTCGATGCGGCGCGCCGACGCGCGGCCGGCCGGCAGCAGCGCGAGGCTGCCCCCCGGAGCGCGCAGCAGCGCGCGGGCGAGCATCGCCGTCTCCTCCGGCGCCCCGAACATGCTGAGGTAGAAGCCGGACCCGGCCGGCGACGAGCCGCTCTCGGCCTTGTTCTTCCAGCGCAGGCCCTGCCCGGCCGACAGCGTCTCGTCGACCGCGCCCTTGAGGTAGTCCACGCCGGTTGTGTGAAGCGACACCGGCAGCCCGGCGCCGTCGAGCCGCATCTCGGTGCGGGTGCGCGGCCCGCGCCCGCGGTCGTTGTACTCGAAGTCGATGGTCCAGCTGCCGTCGGCGCGCCGCAGCGCGGACTGCGCGCCGGCGCGGTTGCCGGCCATGAGCACCGTGTGGCGCGCCGGCCGCTCCTCCGCGCCCGGTGCGGTCGGACCGGCGTGCGAGCACGCCGCGAGGGTCATCAGCAGTCCGATCGAGATCGCCCGTCGCGTCATCGAGGCCATCATAGCCGCGGCATGCCGGCTAGACTCACGCCGTATGCACGTCGACGACTGCCGCCTGGAGACGCCGAGGCTGATCCTGCGCGAGCTCGAGGAGGCCGACGCGCCGGCGGTCAACGTGTGGGAGTCCGACCCGGAGGTCGTGCGCTACCAGTCGACCGACATCTCCAGCCTGGAGGAGACGCTCGCGTACATCCGGCGGGTGCGGCTGGACTCCGCCATGCGGCCGCGCCTGCTCCACGAGCTGGGCGCGGAGCGTCGCGACGACGGCCTGCTGGTCGGCCGCGTCGGTCTGCGGGTGGCGCGGCCGGAGCACCGCGAGGCCGAGCTCTGGTTCGCGTTCCGGCGCGACCTGTGGGGCCAGGGCTACGCAGGCGAGGCGGCCGGCGCGCTGCTCGACCTCGCCTTCGGCCGGCTCGGCGTGCACCGCGTCTACGGCGACTGCGATCCGCGCAACCAGCGCTCGGCCCGCCTGATGGAGAGGCTCGGCATGCAGCGCGAGGCCCACCTGCGCGAGAACTGGTGGCTCAAGGGCGAGTGGTGCGATTCCTGGATCTACTCGGTGCTCGAGGAGGAGTGGGCGTCGCGCTCGCGGCGCAGCCGGTCTCTCCACTCGCGGTAGACGATCGTCTCCCACACAACCAGCGCGGTGCACACGGCGGCCACCAGGCCGAGCGAGGCGAGCGCCGGGATGCGCGTGCCGGCCGCCACGCCGGCGGCCATCGCCGCCATCACCAGGAGGCGCGGCCGGCTGAGCGAGCCGAGGCTGCGCAGGCGGAACAGCACATGGCCGGCGAAGTAGAGCGCCACGCCGCCGTAGAGCGCCAGCGCCGGCACCAGGGTCAGCGCGTGGTCGGCGTGGGCGATCGACTTCTTGACCCCGAGGGCCAGGAACACGATGCCGGCCACCATCGGCAGGTGCAGGTAGCTGTACGCGTCGCGCGCCAGCGCCACCTGCGCGGCGGCGTGCGCCCGGCTCAGGCGAAGCTCCGCCTCCAGCGCCACCAGATCGAAGTAGGCCCACCACAGCGCGCCCGCGATCACGACGGCCAGGAAGGCGGCGGCGAGCACGGGCGGGTCCAGCGGCAGCCCGGCGGCCCCCACGCCGATGGAGACGATCGCCTCGCCCAGCGCGATGATGATGATGAGGCCGTGGCGCTCGACGAAGTGGCCGGCGTGCACGCGCCAGCCGCGCGTCCCGGCCACCAGCGGCCCGGAGTAGTCGACCGCCAGCGCCACGATCCACAGCGCCACGCGGGCGTTGCCGTCGGTGAGCGACGCGACGACCAGCAGGGCCGATCCGACCATCAGCAAGGGCGACAGGCGCAGCACGCCGACGCGCAGATCCGGGTCGCCGCGCGCGGCCAGGTAGTAGAGCAGGACATGCAGCGCGCGCACGACGAAATAGGCCGCGGTCAGCAGCACCGCGTCGGCGCCGAACGCGGCCGGCACGGCCAGGGTCACCACCAGCATCGCCGCCATGGCCGCGAACACCGTCACCCGCGGGGCGGCCTCCTCGGCGTCGAGCGTGTTGGTGAGCCACGAGTAGGCCACCCAGGCCCACCACAGCGCTGCGATGATCAGCGCGCCGCGGCCGAGCCCGGCCACGGTCAGATCCGCCGCCAGAAAGCCGGTGACCTGGGTGATGGCGAAGACGAAGACGAGGTCGAAGAACAGCTCGAGCACGGTCACCCGGTGCTCGTGCTCCACGTGGTGATCGGGCGCGGGATCCGGGTTCTGTTTCGCGTCCAGCATCGGCCCCATCATAGGAGGTCGGCGGACGGATTGGGCGCGCCCTCGGCGAAGCGCGACGGCCGCAGCGCGGAGGCGTCGAGCGATGTCGGCGCGCCGCACACGATCTCGGCGACGAGCTGGCCCAGCGCCGGGGCGTGCATCGCGCCGTGTCCCGACGAGCCGTTGACCAGGTAGAAGTTGTGGCAGCCTGGTGCCGGCCCGACGATGGCGTGGCGGTCGGGGCTCATCTCGTACAGGCCGGCCCAGGCGCCGGCCCGGTCGAGCGGCACGCCGGCCAGGCCGGGCACGCGCGCGGCCGCCATGGCCGCGACCGTCTCGATCCAGGCCGGGTTGACAGCCGTGTTCTCACCCTCCGGCGCCGGATCCGGCCACAGCAGCAGCGACGCGCCCGTCGCGCACGCGCAGGTGGAAGCCGTCGGCGAAGATGGTCATCGGCATCTCCGCCGGCAGCGCCGACTGCTGCACCGTGGGCAGGATCTGCCGGCGCAGCGGCGCCACCGGCAGGGCGACGCCGGCCAGCGCAGCGACCGGCGCGGCCCACGCGCCGGCCGCGTCGATCACGACGTCGGCGGGCACGCGTCCGCGCGCGGTCCGCACCGCGTCGATCCGATCGCCGCTCCGCTCGATCGCGACGACGCGGCTGTCCCAGTCGACGCGCACGCCCAGGCGCGCGGCCGCGGCCAGGTAGCCGTCCAGGATGGCGAGCGGGCGGATGAAGCCGTCGGTGGGGCAGAAGGCGCCGCCGACGAGCCCGGCGCGGTCGATGGCCGGCGCGAGCTCCGCGATGTCGGCCGGCGTCACCTCCACCGCCTCGGCCAGTCCCTCGCCGTGCTGGATCGCGCGCAGCGCCCGCAGCCGGGCCAGCTGGGTCTCGTCGCTGGCCAGCCACAGGTAGCCGCGCGGGTCGTAGCCGGGATCGGCGCCCAGCTCGTCGCGGAAGCGGAGCAGCTTGTCGCGCGCGAGCAGGGACAGGCGCACGTTGACCGGCGTGGCGAACTGGGCGCGAAACCCGCCGGTTGCGCGTCCCGTGCTGCCCTGCCCCGGCCCCGATGCGGCGTCGAGCACGATCAGTCATCGACCCCGCGCAACGCCAGGTGATACGCGGCGCTGGCGCCGATCACACCCCCGCCGACGACAACGGCGCGCATCGTGGACGTGTTTACCACTCCGCACCTGCTCGCTCTGGCGGGCAAACGCCTCTGCTAAGGTTCCAGCGGTGAACCCGTTGGAAGTCCTGGTCCCGATCATCGCGATCCTGATGACCTTCGGGCTGCCGATGTACTGGGTGAAGCGGCGCTACGACTTGCGCGAGGCGGAGCGCAAGCGCGAGCTCAAGGGCGACGCGGACCCCAAGGAGCTGGAGGCCCTGCGCCAGGAGCGGAAGCTCCTGTCCGAGCGGATCGAGAACCTCGAGTCGATCGTCTGCAGCGTGGACTACGAGCTCAACACGCGCCTGGCCCAGCTGGCCGGCGAGCAGCACCGGCTCCAGTCCGGCCTCACGCCGCCCATCGCGCGCGACGGCAACCCGAGCGCTCCGGGCGAGCGGGTGTCCGGCGGCGATGGCGACCGGGTCGAGCGCGGCGGGTCCCGCAGCGGATCCGGGCGCGCCGCGACGCCGTCCGGCGGGCTCGCCTCCGTGCCCATGGCCGGCAGCGCCGCGCGGGTAGACAGCACCGCCCTCGATCTGCGGCGCGCCGCCGCCCGCCGCGCGCCGCCCGAGCCGGTGACCGACGAGCTGCAGATCGGCCAGGTGCTCGACAACCGCTATCGCATCGACCGCCTGATCGGCCGCGGCGGCATGGGCGCGGTCTACCTGGCCCACGACGAGGTGCTCGACGAGCTGGTGGCGCTCAAGGTGGTGTCGTCGGCGCAGAGCTCCGATCCGGCCGAGAGCGCCGACCGCTTCCGCCGCGAGGCATCGGCCGCCCGCAAGGTCATGTCGCCCAACGTGATCCGCATCCACGACCTGGGCCAGACCCGCAGCGGCCTGCTCTACATCTCGATGGAGCACTTCCCCGGCCGCACCCTGGCCGACGTGATGCAGACGCGCGGCCCGCTGCCGCTGGCCGAGCTGCGCGACATCCTGGGCCAGGTCTGCGACGGTCTGGCCGCCGCGCACGACGCCGGCGTCATCCATCGCGACCTCAAGCCGCACAACATCCTGGTCGGCGAGCGCCGCGCCGTGAAGATCATCGACTTCGGCCTGGCCAAGAGCACCTTCCTGCGCGGCATGACGGCGACCGGCCTCATCATGGGCACGCCGCACTACATGTCGCCCGAGCAGGTGAAGGGCGAGGACGTCGACGCGGCCAGCGACATCTACGCGCTCGGCGCGCTCGCCTTCCACGCCGCCACCGGACAGCCGCCGTTCGACGGCAACACTCCGATCGCGGTCGGCTTCGCCCACCTGACCCAGGTGCCGCGCGATCCGCGCCTCTTGCGCCCGGACCTGCCCGAGGACCTGGCCCAGGCAATCCTGGCCGCCCTGGCCAAGTCTCCGCGCGAGCGCCCGCGCAGCGCCGCCGAGTTCAAGAAGGCGCTCGGCTGAGAATCGGCTCGCGCGGGCGCTACTTGTCTGCCGCGACCGGGAACGACGCAGGGCTGCGGTAGCCCTCGCGGTCGTAGCTGCGCACGGCGAAGAACCAGTTGTCCTTGCTCATCGGCAGCCGCGCCTCGGTGACCTCGCCGACGTCGCGCGCGTGCTGCCAGACCGCCGCTGGTGGTCTCGCGCCACAGCACCTCGTAGCCGGCCACGTCCGGCTCGGGGCTGGCCGACCAGCGGATGGTGGTGTCGTTGGTCGAGCTCGGCGGTGACCATGCGCGCGTCGGCCGGCGACGACGGCGCGTTGGCCAGGTGCATGAGCGCGGCGCGCGTTGACCCGGGCGACGCCGGCCAGGTACGGCGCCGTCCACGAAGGCCGGCAGGTCGCCGTAGTCGACGGCCGCCCTCGCTGCGCACGTCCTGGTGCTGGCGGTCGTAGTGCTCCTCGACGACGGTGAAGCGCACCGCCGGATAGCCGGTCGCGTTGAACGCGAGGTGATCGCCGCCGCGCAGGAAGCGGTCGTAGCGGAAGACGAGCTGCGGCTGGACGTCGAGGTCGTGCCAGGCCGCCACCTCGGCGACGTAGCGGGCCAGCTGGCGCGACGGCGAGTCGCTCTCGGCCGCCAGCTTGCGCAGCGCGGCCAGCGCCTCCGGTGGCAGGCCCTCCGGCAGCCGCCTCGGAGAACAGGCGCACGCGCCCGCGGTGCACGGCGCCCGACGGAGCGGTCGGATCGCCGACGATGTCGTTGTTGAGCACGCCGCGGATGTCGGCGCCGGCGGCGCGGGCGGCGGCGGCGTGCGCCTTGGCGCCGAGCAGGCCCTGCTCCTCGCCGGCGGTGGCCATGAACACGACGGTCGAGTCGAGGCGGCGCTTCGCCAGCACGCGGGCCAGCTCGATCACCACCGCGGTGCCGGACGCGTCGTCGTTCGCGCCCGGGCTGTCGCCCTTCTCGTCGAGCGGATCGGTGCGGCGCGAGTCGTAGTGGCCGATCACGTAGTAGCGGCGCGCGGCCGCCTGCGGCGAGGTGCCGGGCAGCACGGCGACCACGTTGACCACGTCGATCGCCCGCGTGACCCGCTTGCCGTCCGGCTCGACCCGGTGCGAGTCGAACGACACCGCCATCGCCTCGTTGGCGCGGCCGTTTCGACGCGGCGGCCGCGCGGTCCATCTCCGCCTTGATCCAGCGCCGCGCCGCGCCGATGCCGCGCGTGGGCGACTCGGTGTCCGACAGCGTGTGGCGGGTGCCGAAGCCGGCCAGCGCGACGACGTCATGCTTGAGGCGCTCGGCCGAGATCTCGGCCACCATCTCGGCGACCGCGGCGGGCGGAGCAGTGGACGGGACGCTGGTCGCGGCGCGCGGCGCGGCCGTCGCCGACGGCGCGGGGGCGGTCGCCTGCGCGCTTGCGCCCGAGCAGGCCGACGCGGAGAAGAGAGCGAACGAGAGGAGATGTCGTCGTCGGAGGCCCGGCACGCGCGGAACATAGCGCGACCAGGGTGTGCGATGATTCGCGCATGAGCAGGGCCGTTCGAGCCTGGGTCATCGCGCTGGTCGTCGTCTGCAGCTCGTCGCCGGCGTGGGCGCAGTCGACCGGCGGCAGCTTCGGCGGCGGCAGCTTCGGCGGTGGGTCGAGCGGCGGCGGCTCCTCCTCGTCGTCGTCGGGCTCGAGCGGCGGTGGCGGCGGCTCGTCGGGCGGCTACAGCGGCTACAGCCGCGGCGGAGGTGGAGGCGGATCGATCGACGGACAGGGCTTCGTCTTGATCCTGATCATCGGCGGGATCGTCCTCGCGGTCGCCTACGTGGTGAGCCAGAGCAACTCGCGGGGCTCGCCGCGCGCGGCCGCGTCGAGCGGCTCGCGCCTGCACACCAGCGAGCTCGCCCTCGGCATCGACTGGCGGGCGCGCGCCGAGCTTCAAGAAAACCTGGCCCGCATGGCCGCGTCGGGCGACACCGCCAGCGAAGAGGGCCGGGCGCGGCTGCTCAACGAGACCGCGCTGGCCCTGCGCCGCGCCGAGCTGTCATGGCTGTACGTCGGCTACCAGGACCTGGGCTGGCGCGTGCCGTCGGAGGCCGAGATCGTCGTTCCGCAACGCCGCCAGCGACGCGCGGGCCCGCTTCACCCGCGAGCTTGTGCGCAACGCCGGCGGCCACGTCACCACCGGCACCGCGCCGGCCGATCTGGCCGCGCGCCCCGACGAGGGGCCCGGCCTGATCGTCGTCACCGTGATCACGGCGGCGCGGCGCCTGCTGCACGAGGTTGACGACCCGCGCGACGCGGGCGACATCCGCGCCGCGCTCGACGATCGCTGCGCCGTGGTCGCCTCCGACCTGGCCGCCTTCGAGGTCGTGTGGTCGCCGGCGGCCGAGCAGGACCGCATGAGCAGCTCGGAGCTGGAGCAGCACTACCCGGACCTGGCGCTGATCGATCCGGCCAGCATCGCCGGCCGCCTGTTCTGCACCTACTGCCGCGGCCCGTTCCCGATGGAGCTGCTCAAGTGCCCGCACTGCGGAGGTCCCGTCGAGGACAAGCCGCCGCCAAAATCGGACCCGCCTACGGGCCCGGGCAGCGGTCCTCGTCGCGCGGCGTGATGTCGCGGCGAGAGCCCGGCGGCGGGAAGGGGCTGCGGAAGGTGAAGGCGAACGCGGTCGGCCCGTGCTCCTCGAGGTGGCGCAGGCGCTCCTCCGCCTCGGCGACCGTGGGGACGTGCCCGGCCGGGATCCACCACAGCGCCATGTACACCTTCATCGCCTCGAACCACCGGCGGCGCTGGCGCATGACGTCGGTGTGCGCGCTGCGGTAGACGAAGTCGCTCAGCGACTCGACCGACTCCCACACCGACATGTTGATGATGATGCGCGCGTCGGCCGGCCACGCCACCGCGGTCGCGTTCCCCTCCGGGGTCTGCAGGCGCCACACGAAGCCGGGGCTCTGGTCGGCGATGCGGTTGATCGGATCGAGCGCGGCGACGAAGTCGGCGAGCACCGGCGAGCCGACCGGACCGAGCGGCACGCCGATGTTGATCTGGGCCAGCTGGTATGCGGTCATGAGGCGGTCAGCGTAGCACCGCGGCCGTCGAACAGCCCGCGCGGCAGCGCGCCCTCGTGGCGCAGCAGCCACTCCTTGCGCCACAGCCCGCCGCCGTAGCCGTGCAGGCTGCCGTCGGCCGCGATCACGCGGTGACACGGCACCACCAGCGAGATCGGGTTGCGCCCGTTGGCCGCGCCGACCGCCCGCGCCGCGCTGGCCGCGCCCAGGATGGCGGCCAGCTCCTGGTACGAGCGGGTCTTGCCGACCCCGATGCGGCGCAGCTCGGCCCACACGCGCAGCTGGAAGGGCGTGCCGGCCGGCGCGACCTCGACGCCGTCGAGCGCGTCGATGTCGCCGTCGAAGTAGGCCGCGATGCGCTCGGCGACCCGGCGGCCGGCCGGACCTGGGCGCGCGTTGACCGGCGGTGGGTCGGGCACGCGCGGCGGCCGGCGCCGTCCGGTGTCCTCGCGCGGCTCAGAGTCGATGAAGTCGAGGCCGCACAGCGCGCGATCGGCCAGGGCGAGCGCGATGGGTCCGAGGGGCGAGTCGATGCGCGATCGCTCGATGGTCATGGACAGTCTCCTCCGGTTGCAGGGTCCAGAGTGCGATGGCGGCGTAGGCGCGCCACGGTCGCCAGGCCTCGGCCTGCGCCTCGAGCGCGCGCGCCGGCACGCCGCCGGCGGCCCGGCGCAGGCCCAGGTCAGAGGCCGGGAACGCGTCGGTCTCGTCGAACGCGCGCATGGCCAGGTAGTGCGCGGTCCACGGCCCGATGCCGGGCATGCGGCACAGCCGCTCGACGAGCACGTCGAGGCTGGCGGCCGGCTCGAGCAGCGCCGGGTCGGCCGCCACCGCTGTCGCGACAGCGCGCAGCGACGCCGCGCGCGCCGGCGTGAGCCCGATGCCGTCGAGATCGCAGGCCGCCACCGCCGCGGGGTCCGGGAACAGCCGGGTCAGCCGCGCGTCCTCCACCGGCTGGCCGCAGCGCTCGACGAGGCGGCGGGCCAGCGTCGTCGCCGCGGCCACGCTGATCTGCTGGCCCAGGATCGCGCGCACGAGGGTCTCGAAGCGGTCCCAGGCGCCCGGCACGCGCAGGCCGGGATGGGCGGCCAGCGCCGGCGCGAGCAGCCGGCTGGGCGCGAGGCGCGCCGCGATGGCCAGCGGATCCGCGTCGAGATCGAACAGTCGCCGGACCCGGCGCACCAGGTCGAGCAGCCCCGACGGCAGGCCGGTGGCGCCGCGCACGCGCAGCTCCAGCGCGCGCTCGCCGGCCAGGCACGACCTCGAGGGTGGCGGCCCCGCCGGCCGGCAGCGCGAAGGCGCGGCGATACCGTCCGGCCTCGACGTCGACCTCCTCCACGGCCGGCATCGCGCGCGCGGCCAGGAAGGCGAGCAGCGGCCGCCAGGCCAGCGGCGGGCGGAAGGCAAGGCGCAGCCGCACCTCGCTGCGCGCCGCGAGATCGCGCAGGTCGCGCACCCCGCGCGCTGCGCGCCGGCTCCTCAGCTCGGTCGGGGTGCGGCCGAACACCGAGCGGACGACGTCGTTGAACTGGCGCACGCTGCCGAAGCCGCTGGCCAGCGCCACCTCGACCATCGGCAGCTCGGTGGCGTCGAGCAGCGCGCGGGCGAAGTGGGCGCGCCGCGACGCGGCCACCGCGCGCGGCGAGGTGCCGAGGTGGCGCGCGAACAGCCGGCGCAGGTAGCGCTCGCCGACCCCGAGCTGGGCCGCCAGCGCGCCGCAGTCGCCGCCGTCGAGCGCGCCGTGCTCGATGAGGCGCAGCCCGCGCGACACCGTGGTCGACGCGCCGTGCCAGGTCGGCGAGCCGGGCGCCGACTCCGGGCGGCAGCGCCGGCACGGGCGAAAGCCGGCCGCCTCGGCCGCGGCCGCGCAGGCGAAGAAGCGCACGTTGCGGCGCAGCGGCGTGCGGGCCGGGCAGATCGGCCGGCAGTAGATGCCGGTGGTCACCACCGCGGTGAAGAAGCGGCCGTCGAAGCGCGCGTCGCGGCTGCTCATCGCCTGGTAGCACAGATCCTCGTCCAGCATCGGTACCAGATGGTACGGAACCGGAGGGCCGGCCGCTGGCGGTTTTCGGACCCGGACGCCCGTCTGCTACGCTCGCGGCGTGAAACGCCTGCACCGAGCCGATCTCTGGGGCTGGTCCGTCTTCGACGAGGGCCGCAACATCGACTTCAACAGCGTGCTGTGGGTGCGGCCGGGCGGCAACGTGGTGATCGACCCGCTGCCGCTCAGCGCGCACGACCGGGCCCACATCGACTCGCTGGGCGGCGTGGCCACCATCGTGCTCACCAACTCCGACCACGTGCGCGGCACCGAGGAGCTGGCCAGCGGCACCAGCGCCCGCGTGCTCGGCCCCGCCGCCGAGCGGGCCAAGCTGCTTCTCCGCTGCGACGGGTACCTGGCCGACGGCGAGGAGGTGGCGACCGGTCTTGTCGCGCTCGCGCTGCAGGGCTCGAAGACGCCCGGCGAGCTCGCCCTCGTCCTCGAGACCTCGACGCTCATCACCGGCGACCTGGTGCGCGCGCACCGCGGCGGCGGCCTCGATCTCCTGCCCGACGCCAAGCTGGCCGATCGCGAGGCGGCGCTCGGCGTCGCTGCGCCGCCTGGTCGGCCTGCCCGGCATCGAGGCGGTGCTGGTCGGCGACGGCTGGCCGGTGTTCCGCGACGGCGAGCGCGCGCTGCGCGAGCTGCTGGCCGCCGCCGAGGGCAGCGCGGCGACGTAGCGGAGGGCGACGGCCTCGAGCAGCCCGGCCGATCCCGCCCGGGCGCGCGATCGGAAGTGCTACGCTCGCGCCGTGCGCGCCGCCGCCCTGTCCGCCCTCGCCGCCGTTTGCGCCGTTCTCGCCTCATCGTGCCAGACCGCCGCCCAGGGGGGCGACAGCGCCGCACCGGCCGCGGCGCCGGCCGGCGCGCCGGCCACGGCGAACGGCTACTGCCGGCGCTCCGGCGCGTACACGGAGACACCGGGACCGTCGGCCGCGCTGTCGGACACATCGATGAGCGCGGCGCCCGACGGCGAACCGTTCCGCCCGGTCCACACCTTCTCGATCGTCGCGCGCGATCCGACCACCGGCGATCTCGGCGTGGCGGTGCAGTCGCACTGGTTCTCGGTCGGCGCCGTGGTGAGCTGGGCCGAGCCCGGTGTCGGCGCGGTGGCGACCCAGTCGTTCGTCGATCCGGCGTACGGCCCGCGCGGCCTGGAGCTGATGCGCAGCGGCAAGCCGGCGGCCGACGCGCTCGAAGCAGCTCCTCGAAGGCGACGAGGGCCGCGCCGTGCGCCAGATCGCCTTCGTCGACGCCGAGGGAAGAGTCGGCGCGCACACAGGAGAGAAGTGCATCGAGAACGCCGGCCACCACACCGGAGCCGGCTACAGCGTGCAGGCCAACATGATGGGCAACGCCGAGGTCGTGCCCTCCATGGCGCGCGCGTACGAGGGCGCGAAGGGCGACCTGGCCGAGCGCCTCATGGTCACGCTCGAGGCGGCGCAGAAGGCCGGCGGCGACATCCGCGGCTGCCAGTCGGCGGCGATCCTGGTGGTGCGCGGGAAGCGCAGCGACAAGCCGTGGGCCGACAAGATCTTCGATCTGCGCGTTGACGACTCGCCGGATCCGATCGGCGAGCTGAGGCGCCTGGTGAAGCTGGCCCGCGCCTACGATCACATGAACCGCGGCGACGTCGCCGTCGAGAAGCAGGACATGAAGGCCGCGCTCGAGCACTACGGCGCCGCGGCCGAGATGACCGGCGGCGACAGCGAGATGCTGTACTGGCAGGCGGTGGCGCTGGCCGCCAACGGCCAGGTCGACCGCTCGATCCCGATCTTCCGCCGGGTGTTCGCCGACGATCCGCGCTGGATCGAGCTGACCCGTCGACTGCATCAAGCCGGGCCTGTTGCCCGACACTCCCGAGGGGCGCGCGATGGTCGAGCGCATCATCCGCGAGGCCTCGCCCAGGTAACGCCGCCACGACGGAGCGCCCGGCTCATCTGTGCCGGTGTTTGGCACACGACTTGTACCGGCGAACCCTGTATGAGCGAGCTGGCAGCGCCTCCCACCAGCGAGCCCGTCACCTCGGTGCCCGCCCCCTTCGCCGACGGCTGGACCTATCTCGGCCGGGCGGTGACTCATCCCTCGGGCACCATGGTCCTGTTTCTCGGCATCTGTATCGGGACATGGATCGGTGGCCCTCTCGGCCTGGTGATCGGGCTGCTCGGTAGCCTCGGGCTGGTGGCCAGCGGCGCGAGGTCGCCCGCATTCCGCAGCATTCTCGACAGCCACCTGGTGGCCCGCGAGCGGCGGCGGCGCGATCTCGAGCGCGAGCGGAGGCTGCTGCTGGCCGGCCCGCTGCGAAGGGCGCAATTCGCCGAGCTGAGCGCCCTGGTCGAGGAGATCGAGGACCACGACGCCGGTCAGGCCGAGCGACTCGAGCTACAGGATTTGCTCGAGTACTACATCGCGATCGCGATCGGGCACCAGCGCATGGTCGAGGCCGTGCAGCGCGCCGATCGTGCGCCGCTGTGGGAGGCCGGCGCCGCGCGCATCAGGGCCGAGGTCATCGGAACCAGCCGGCAGCGCCAGGACATCCTGGCCCGCCGGGTGCGCCACCGCGACGCGTGCCGCAACCGCGCGGCGCAGCTGGCCGACGAGCTGGACGCGATCGCGGAGTTCCTTCACCTGGTGAACGAGATGAGCAGCTGCCCGCTGCTCGAGGCCGGCGTGCATCGCGAGCTGGAGCGCCGCCTGTGGGAGCTCGAGGCCCAGGAGTCGGCCATGCGCCAGCTCGACGCCGCTTGACGGCCGCTCGCTGAACCGGCGCAACCGTGCGCGCCGGACACGCACCACCCGCACACTGTGTCGTCGCCGAGGAGGCGCCGGAACGCCGGCACCGTCGGTGACGCGGCGCCCCGGCCACGATCGCGGCGCCGACACCGCGGATCGCGGCTTGCAAACGTGCGCCGCCAGATCCCATCGCCTCGGATCACGCTCCGACCGATCCCATGGCCCTCTACCCCGCATGGTCGAACACGGCGTACCGGCTCGCGCTGCTGGCGCTGGCGCTGCTGGGGGTCGGCGCCGTGGTCGGTCCGATGATCTACGTGCGCACGCCGTACAACACGGGTCAGTTCGTCCCGCTGGATCAGCCGGTCGAGTTCGACCACCGCCACCACGTCCGCGACGACGGCATCGAGTGCCTGTACTGCCACTCGAGCGCCGAGACCTCGGCGACCGCCGGCATGCCGACGACCGGCGTGTGCATGGGCTGTCACGTCCAGGTGTGGAACCAGAGCCCGCTGCTGGAGCCGGTGCGCCGCAGCTACTTCTCCGGCCAGCCGATCCGCTGGCGGCGGGTTCACGACCTGGCCGACTTCGTCTACTTCAATCACGCCGTGCACGTGCGCCGCGGCGTCGGCTGCGTGGTGTGTCACGGCGACGTGGGCCGCATGGCGCGCGTGGTGCAGGTACAGCCGCTCACCATGGGCTGGTGCCTCGACTGCCACCGCGAGCCCGAGCGCGCCGCCGGCCCCGATCCGGCCACGCCGACTCCGCCCCGCTCGTCCTGGGGCGCGACGTTCGATCTGTTCACCAGTCAGTCGTTCGCCGATCGCTCGATCACGCGGCTGACCACCTGCAGCACCTGTCACCGGTAGAGGAAGACATTGGGCACAGGCCGGCCGACGCAGCGCTCCAGGGAGTTCGCCCCGGGCGTTGACGAGCCGCCGGTCGGCCTCGATCGACGCGAGCTGCTGAAGCTGGGCGCCGCCGGCGCCGCGCTCGCCGGCCTGGGCGCATGCATGGAGCGGCCGCTCGAGCGGATCATGCCGCGCGGCGATCAGCCGCCCGAGCTCGAGCCCGGTATCCCGGTCGAGTACGCCACGTCGATGGTGCTCGACGGCTTCGCCACCGGTCACCTGGTCAAGGCGATGGACGGGCGCCCGATCAAGATCGAGGGCAACCCGGAGCACCCGGCCAGCCTGGGCGCCACCACCGCGCTGGGGCAGGCGTCGATCCTGGAGCTGTACGACCCGGACCGCGCGCGCGATTCGCTCGAGCGCGGCGAGCCGGCGTCGCGCACCGCCCTGACCCACCTGCTGGCCGGCCTGCCCGCGGGGCAGCAGGGCCTCTGGTTCCTGCTCTACCCGCAGAGCTCGCCGCTCCTGGCCGCGCTGTTCGCGCGCGTGCGCGAGCGCCACCCCGCCGCGCAGCTGGCCACCGACAGCCCGCTCGACCGGCGCGCTGTCTACCGCGGCGCCAGCCTCGTCTTCGGCCGGCCCCTCGAGGCGCAGTACCGGTTCGACCGCGCCGACCTGACCGTCGCGCTCGACGCCGACCTCCTGGCCGCCATGCCGAACTCGCTGCGCTGGTCGCGCGACTTCGCGCGCCGGCGGCGGCTGAGCGGACCGCAGGGCGATCCCGGACGGCTGTACGTCGCCGAGCCGCGGCCGACGCCGACCGGCAGCCTGGCCGATCACCGCGCGGCCGTGCGCGCGGGTGACATCGGCGCGGTCGTCGCGGGGATCCTGGCCGAGCTGGTGCGCAGCAGCGCCCCGCCGCTGCCGCCGTCATTGACCACGCTGCTGGCGCGCCACCGCCCACCCGCATCGAGCGCAGACTGGGTGCGCACGACCGCGCGCGATCTGGCCCGCCGCCGCGGACGCGGCCTGGTGCTGGCCGGCGACCGCCAGCCCGACCTCACGCACGCGCTGGTCCACCTGATCAACCACGTGCTGGGCAATCACGGCCAGACAGTGGTCTTCACGGAGCCGGCGCTCACCGACCCGCTCGGTCCCGGGCTGCCCGAGCTCGCGCGCGCCGCCGCGGCCGGCCAGGTCCAGACTCTCGTCATCGCCGGGCCCAACCCGGTCTACAGCGCGCCGGCCGATCTCGACGTCGAGCGGATGCTGGCCTCCATCCCGCTGACCGTCCACGCCGGGCTGCACCAGGACGAGACCAGCCGCCTGTGCCACTGGTTCCTGCCGCTGGCCCACGAGCTGGAGAGCTGGGGGGACGCACGCGCCTACGACGGCACGCTGTCGTTCATCCAGCCGCTGGTCCGGCCGCTCTACGGCGGGCTGTCGGCAGTCGAGCTGCTCGCGCTCTTCACCGGCGAGGCCAGCCCGAGCGGACATCGCCTGCTGCGCGAGCGCGCGCCGCTGTCGCCGCTGGCCGCCGCCGGCCGCGATCTGGGATGGGAGGAGAACCTGCGCCGCGGCTTCGCGGCCGGCAGCGCCTTCCCGGCCCTGACGGTCGCGCCGGACGCCGCCACCCTGGCCCCTGCCCTCGCCCGCGCCATCGACAGGTGGCATGCGGCCGTTCGCGCCGACGAGCAGATCGAGATCGCCTTCGACGCGTCGCTGGCGGTGCACGACGGGCGCTTCGCCGGCGTCGGCTGGCTGCAGGAGCTGCCGCGGCCGATGACGAAGCTGACCTGGGGCAACGCGGCGCACATGAGCGCGGACCTGGCCGAGCGCCTCGGCGTGAGCACCGGCGACGTGGTCCGGCTCGCGCTCGACGGGCGGGCCATCGAGGTGGCGGCGATGGTCCTGCCCGGCCACGCCGGCGACGCGGTGTCGATCGAGCTCGGACATGGGCGGCGCGCCGGAGGCCTGGCCGCCGGCGTGGGCGCCGACGCCGGTCGCCTGCGCAGCGCGGCCGCGCCCGGCTTCGCCCGCGGCCTGCGCGTGACCGGCACCGGCGAGACGCGGCCGCCGGCGCTCACGCAGGAGCACTGGCGCATGGAGGGGCGCGAGGTGGCGCTCTTCGCCACGCTGGCCGGCTACCGCGCGGATCCGGACTTCACGCGCGCCCAGCGCGGCGCGCTGCCCACGCTGATGCCGGAGCGCGCCGCCAGCAGCCCGCAGTGGGCCATGACCATCGACACGTCGATCTGCAGCGGCTGCAGCGCGTGCGTCGTCGCGTGCCAGGCCGAGAACAACATCCCGGTGGTCGGGCACCAGGGCGTGCTCGACGGGCGCGAGATGCACTGGCTGCGCATCGACACGTACCTGGTGGGCAGCGCCGAGCGGCCCCAGTTCATCCACCAGCCGATGATGTGCCAGCACTGCGAGAACGCGCCCTGCGAGTACGTGTGCCCGGTCTACGCCACGACCCACAGTCCGGACGGGCTCAACGAGATGACCTACAACCGCTGCATCGGCACGCGGTTCTGCTCGAACAACTGCCCGTACAAGGTCCGGCGCTTCAACTGGTTCGACTACACCGAGGGGGCGCCGGAGACCGTCCAGCTGCAGCGCAACCCGAACGTCACCGTGCGCGCTCGCGGCGTGATGGAGAAGTGCACCTTCTGCGTGCAGCGCATCCGCGCCGCCGAGATCCAGACGCGCATCGAGCGCCGCGACCTCCGCCCCGGCGAGGTCACGACAGCATGCCAGCAGGCGTGCCCGACCGGCGCCATCCAGTTCGGCGCGCTCGAGCACACCGCCGAGCCGGTGGTCGCGTGGCGCCGCGAGCAGCGCCGCTACGCCGTGCTGCACGACCTCGGCACCCGCCCGCGCGCCATGTACCTCGCCCGCATCGTCAACCCTCCCGACCCGGACGATGGTGGATGAGCGCGCCGGTCCTCATCGGCCGGCCTTCGGACGCCGAGATCGGCGAGCGGCTGCTCGGCACCACCTGGCGGCCCGGCGGACGCGGCTGGCACCTCGCGTTCCTCGTCTCCGGCGCCCTGACCCTGCTGCTCGCGGTGTGCGTGACCTACACGGTCACGACCGGCATCGGCGTGTGGGGCAACATGATCCCGGTCGCGTGGGCGTTCGGCATCATCAACTTCGTCTGGTGGATCGGCATCGGGCACGCCGGCACCTTCATCTCGGCCATCCTCTACCTGTTCGAGCAGCGCTGGCGCACCTCGATCAACCGCTTCGCCGAGGCGATGACGCTGTTCGCGGTCCTGCAGGCGGCGCTGTTTCCGCTCCTGCACCTGGGCCGCCCCTGGTTCGCCTACTGGCTGTTCCCGTACCCGTCGCAGATGGAGCTGTGGCCGCAGGTCAAGAGCGCGCTGCCGTGGGACGCGGCCGCGGTGACGACCTACTTCACCGTGTCGCTCTTGTTCTGGTACGTCGGCCTGATCCCGGACCTGGCGTCTCTGCGCGACAGCGCGCCGACTCGCCGCCGCCGGCTGATCTACGGCCTGTTCGCCCTGGGCTGGAACGGCCGCTCCTCGACCTGGCGCACCTACCGGGCCGCGTACCTGCTCATGGCCGGGCTGGCCACGCCACTGGTGGTCTCGGTGCACAGCGTCGTGTCGAGCGACTTCGCCATCGGCCTCACGCCCGGCTGGCACTCGACGATCTTCCCGCCCTTCTTCGTGGCCGGCGCCATCTTCAGCGGCTTCGCGATGGTGCTGACCCTGGTCATCCCGACCCGCGCTGTCTTCAAGCTCCACGACGTCATCACCGAGCGGCACCTCGACAACTGCGCGAAGCTGACCCTGGTCACCGGCCTGTTCGTCGTCTACGGCTACGCGGTCGAGTTCTTCATGGCCTGGTACTCGGGCGCCCTGCCGGAGCTGCAGCAGTTCTACGACGCGCGCCCGTTCGGCCCGGGCAGCGCGGTCTTCTGGATGATGCTGGGCTGCAACGTGCTCGTGCCCCAGCTGTTCTGGTGGCGGCGGGGGCGGACCAACCCGTGGCTCCTGTTCGCAGCGTCGATCCTGATCAACGTCGGGATGTGGAGCGAGCGCTTCGTCATCATCGTGCTCGGCCTGCAGCGCGAGTACCTGCCGGCCGCGTGGGGCGACTACGCTCCCACCTGGGTCGACCTCGGCATCCTGTCCGGCACCCTGGGGCTGTTCTCGCTGCTGTTCCTGACCTTCCTGCGCGTGCTGCCGTTCATCGCGGTGCACGAGATGCGCGAGCTGCGGCGCGAGCTGGCCGAGGAGGAAGCCCATGGCTGAGCGCGCGCTGGCCGAGTTCGCCACCAGCGACGAGCTGGTCGCCGCCATCGGCGCGCTGCGCGCGGACGGCTTCAGGCTGGAGGCCTACACCCCGATCCCGCTCGAGGAGGTGGAGGAGGCGCTCGGCCTGCCGCGCTCGCGCCTGCCGCACCTGGTCCTGGCGGCCGGGCTGACCGCCGCCGCCGCGGCCTACGCGCTGCAGTGGCTGCTTGTCGCCGTGCTCTATCCACTCGACGTGGGCGGCCGGCCGCCGCACTTCCCGCTCGCCTTCATCGTCATCTCCTTCGAGATGGGCATCCTGGCCGCGGCGCTGACCGGGTTCGTCGGGGTGCTGGTGCGCGGCCGCCTGCTGCGGCTCGTCGACGAGGTACAGTCGGCCGACGGCTTCGAGTCGGCCAGCCGCGACCGCTACTGGCTCGAGGTGTCGCTCGTCGACCCGCCGCTCGACGCCGCGGACGCGCGCGAGCGGCTGGCCGCGCTGGGCGCGCTCCGCGTCGAGATCCCGGAGGTGCCGGCGTGATGCGCGCGAACAGCCGGGTCGCCGCGCTCCACATCGCCGCGGCCGCCCTCGCCCTCGCCGCGTGCGACCTCGATCTGGAGCGCATGATCGATCAGCCGCGCCGCTCCACCTACGAGCCGTGCGCCAGCTGTCCGGGCGGCACCATCATGCAGGCGCCGCCGGAGGGCACCGTCGCGCGCAGCGCTCCGCTCGCGCCGCCCGAGGTGGCCAGCGGCAACGGCCCGGCCGGCTGGGTGCGCGACGTGCCGATCCCGGTCGACCGCGCGCTGGTGGACCGCGGCCGCAACCGGTTCGACATCTACTGCGCCGCCTGCCACGGCCGGCTCGGCAACGGCCTGTCGCAGGTGGCCGAGAACATGACCCTGCGCCTGCCGCCGGCGCTGATCGAGGAGCCGTATCGCGACTACCCGGCCGGTCGGATCTACGCGGCGGTCACCAGCGGCTACGGCCTCATGCGCTCCTACGCCGCCGAGCTGCCGGCCGGCGATCGCTGGGCGGTGGTGGCCTACGTGCAGGCGCTGCAGCTGGGCCAGCGCATCCCGCTCGCCCGGCTACCGGCCGATCTGCAGGGCGAGGCCCGGAGGTGGCTGCGGTGAGCGCGGGGCGGCGCATGGTGGCGCTGCCCGGCGCGGTGGCCGCGGCCGGTTTCCTGGCCTGCGCCATCGGGCTGGTCCTCGACCCGGCGCGCACCTGGGCCGCCTACCTGACCGCGTTCTCGTACGCCGTGTCGATCGCTGTCGGCGGCCTCGCCTTCCAGATGATGGGCTACGCCACCAACTCGCGGTGGATGGCGGTGGTGCGACGCATGGGCGAGACGATCACGCTCGCCCTGCCGGTGCTGGCGCTGCTGTTCGTGCCGCTGGTGCTCGGCGCCGACCGCATCTATCCCTGGCTCCACCCGGAGGCGGCCGGCGAGCACGAGCGGGCGCTCATCGCGCACCGCGAGCCCTACCTCAACCTCACGGCCTTCGCGGCCCGCGGCGCTGTCTACTTCGCCATCTGGATCGTGGCCGCCGCGCTTCTCCGACACTGGTCGCTGCGCCGCGATCGCAGGCCGCCGGTTCGACGGCGACCCGGAGGCAGCCCTGTCGCGCGACCGGGCGCTCTCCTGCGCGCTGCTGCCGCTGGTCGGCCTCGCCATGACCTTCGCGTCGTTCGACTGGATCATGTCGCTGGCGCCCGGCTGGTACTCGACGATCTTCGGCCTCTACGTCCTCGCCGGCGGTCTGGGCGGTGCGCTCGCGCTGCTCCTTGTCTTCGGGCATGCCGCCGGTCGCGGCGAGCTGGCCGGCTCGCTGACCGCCGCCCACACCCACGCGCTGGGGCGCCTCCTGTTCGCGCTTGTCGCGTTCTGGGCCTACTGCGCCTTCTTCCAGGCGCTGCTCATCGCGATCGCCAACAAGCCGGAGGAGGTGACCTTCTTCGTCGGTCGGCTGCGCGGGCCGTGGCCCGCCACCGCCCTCATCCTGGCGGTCGGCCACTTCGCCCTGCCCTTCCTCGCGCTCCTGCCGCGCGAGATCAAGCGCCGCCCGCGCGCCATGGCGGCGGCCGGCGCCTGGCTGCTGCTCATGCACCTCGTTGACGTCTACTGGCTCGTCATGCCCGAGGTGAGCCCGGACGCGCTGCCGCACTGGCTCGACCTGGGCGCGCTGGCCGCGGTGCTGGGCAGCGCGGTCGCCTTCGCCGCCTGGCGCCAGCGCGGCGTGTCGCTGCTCGCGCGCGGCGATCCGTTCCTCGCCGCCGGCCTCACCTACCGGAGTCGCTCGTGACCGGGTGGAAGCAGGAGCCGGACCTGGTCCCGGGGCGATCCATCCTGGCCGTGGTGGCCGTCGCGATCGCGACCACCGCGCTCGGCGTCGGGATCGCGTGGAGACTCGCCGACTGCGGCGGTCCCCGCCCTCACCCGGCGACGATGCCGTCCGAGGTCAGCGCGGTCGAGACCACGCTGTTCGGCGAGCGCGCCCAGGGCATCGAGGACCACCGCGCCGCGGAGGCGTGGCTGTCGTCGTACGGCTGGGTTGACCGCGAGCGCGGCATCGTGCACATCCCGATCGACGCGGCCATCGATCTCTACCTGCGCCGTCGCGCCGGGGAGGATCGACGATGAGAGTCGGCCTGCTCGCGCTCCTCGCGCTGCTGCCTGCCTGGCCCGCCGCCGCCCAGCCGGCCCCGCCCGCCGTGGCCGCGGTGCGCCTGGACGAGAAGCCGGGCGCGCTCGTGCCGCTCGACCTGCCCTTCACCGAGGCCAGCGGCCGGCGCGTCCGCCTCGGCGACTACTTCGACGGCCGCCGCCCGGTGTACCTGATCCTCGCCTACGCCCGCTGCCCCATGCTGTGCAACCTGGTCCTGCGCGGCGCGGCGCACGCGGTCGCCGCGCTCGGCGTCGCGCCCGGCCAGGATCGCATGCCGACTACCGCGTGGTCACCGTCAGCATCGATCCGCACGAGGAGACAGCGGCCGCCGCCGCGCGCCGGAGCGCCATCCTCGATCAGGTGGGCTGGCCCGGCCACCCCGAGCGGTGGACCTACCTGGTCGGATCCGAGCGCTCGATCCGCGCCCTGGCCGACAGCATCGGCTTTCGCTACGCGTGGGACGCGCGCAGCGAGCAGTACGCCCACCCGGCGGTCGGCACCGTGCTGACCCCGGACGGCAGGGTCTCGCGCTACCTGCGCGGCGTCGAGCCGACCGCCGCCTCACTGCGCGCCGCGCTCGACACCGCCCGCGCCGGCCAGGTGGCGCCGGTCGCGATCGGCGAGGCGGTGCTGCGCTGCTTCCGCTTCGACCCGGCCAGCCGGCGCCACCGCGACCAGATCGAGGCCTACTTGCGAACCGGAGCCGCGGTGGTCGCGCTCTGCCTCGGCTCGCTGGTCGGCGTGCTCTTCCTGTGGGAGCGGAGGAGGCGCCGGCCGTGAACGAGCTCCTGCGCCGCGCGCTGTTTCTGCCCGAGCAATCGTCGACGATGGCCGGCGAGGTCGATCACCTCCACTACTTCATCATCCTCGTCACCATGGCCGGCGCGTTCGCGGTCGCGCTGATCACCCTGGTGTACCTGGTGCGCTACCGCGAGCGCCCGGGGGCCGAGCGGACCGCGCGCGGACCGGAGCCCGCGCCGTCCGCTCCGCCGACCCGTGCCGGGGCGCGCACGGCGCTGTTCATGGAGCTGTCAGCGGTCGCCGGCCTGCTCGGCCTCTTCGTGTTCTGGTGGGTGCTCGGCTTCCGCCAGTATGTGCGGCTCCAGGAGGCGCCGCCCGACAGCCTGAAGATCTACGTCACCGCCAAGCAGTGGATGTGGAGCTTCGCCTATCCCAGCGGCGGCGGCTCCAACGGCGCCGTGTACGTGCCGGTCGGGCGCCCGGTCGAGCTGATCATGACCTCGCGCGACGTGATCCACAGCTTCTACGTGCCGGCCTTCCGGGTGAAGCAGGACGTCGTGCCGGGCCGATCCACGTCGGTGTGGTTCGAGGTCGAGCACGCCGGCCGCTTCCCGGTCCTGTGCGCCGAGATGTGCGGCACCGGGCACTCGACGATGCGCGCCGAGGTGGTGGCGCTGGCCGCGCCGGACTACGAGCGGCAGCTCGATCGCCTGACCCCGCTGCGCGTGGCCGGCCCGTCCCGGCGCGCGCCGGCGGTGGTCGGCGACGAGCCGCCGGCCGAGCCGCTCTCGCTCGCGGCCATGGGCCAGCAGGTCGCGGCCGAGAGCGGCTGCCTGCGCTGCCACACGGTCGACGGCACGCCGCACATCGGCCCCACATGGGCCGGGCTCTACGGCGCCGACATCCCGCTGGCCGGCGGCCGCCACGTGGCGGCCAGCGAGCAGTACCTGACCGAGTCGATGATGGATCCGCTGGCCGAGGTCCACCTCGGCTTCCTGCCGGTCATGCCGTCGTACCGGGGCCTGCTCGGCGCCGTGCAGGTCGGCGCGCTGGTCGAGTACATCCGCAGCCTGGCCGACCTGCCGCGCCGGCCCGGAGCCCAGCCGCTGCCGCGCCCGACCGTTCCACCGGCCCCGCTGGTGCAGCCGCTGTCGCAGGGAGATTCGCCGTGACCAGCTACCTTCGAGAGGGCCGCGGGCTGCGCTCCTGGCTGCTCACGCTCGACCACAAGCGCATCGCGCTCATGTTCCTCGTGGCGGACGACCGCGTCGCTGATCCTGGGCGGCGTCTTCGCGATGCATCCTGCGCCTCGAGCTGCTCACGCCCGGACGCGACGCTGATGGACGCGCACGACCTACAACCGCCTCTTCACGCTGCACGGCGTGGTGATGGTCTTCCTGTTCATGATCCCGGCCATCCCGACGCGTGTTCGGCAACTTCTTCCTGCCGCTGATGCTGGGGGCCAAGGACGTCGCCTTCCCGCGGCTGAACCTGCTGTCGCTCTACGTCTACCTGGCTCGGCGCGGCCATCGCGCTCACCGGCGATGGTCACGGGCGGCGTCGACACCGGGCTGGACGTTCTACGCGCCCTACAGCACCACCACGCCGACCACGGTCGCTCCCGGCGCTGCTCGGCGTCTTCATCATCGGCTTCTCGTCGATCCTCACCGGGCTCAACTTCATCGTCACCGTCCACACGCTGCGCGCGCCGGGCATGGGCTGGATGCGACATGCCGCTGTTCGTGTGGGCGATCTACGCCACCAGCATCATCCAGGTGCTGGCGACGCCGGTGCATCGGCCTGACGCTGCTGCTGGTCGGCGTCGAGCACGTCTGGCGGCTTCGGCATCTTCGATCCCGCCCGGGGCGGCGACCCGGTGCTGTTCCAGCACCTGTTCTGGTTCTACTCCCACCCGGCGGTCTACATCATGGTGCTGCCGTCGATGGGCGTGATCAGCGAGGTCGTGTGCACCTTCAGCCGCAAGAACGTGCTTCGGCTACAAGATGATCGCCTACTCGTCGCTGGGCATCGCCTTCGTCGGCTTCTTCGCCTGGGGCCACCACATGTTCGTGTCCGGGCAGTCGCCGTTCGACGCCGGCGCGTTCGCGCGTCATCTCGATGTTCGTCGGCGTGTTCACCGCCATCAAGGTGTTCAACTGGGTCGGCGACCCTGTACCGCGGGCGCGATCGCCTTCACCGACGCCGTTCGATCTACTTCTGCGGCTTCCTGTTCTTCGTTCGTGTTCGGCGGCATGACCGGCATCGCGGTGGCCACCGTCGTCGCTGGACGTGCACTGGCACGACACCTACTTCGTCGTCGCCCACTTCCACTTCATCATGGTGGGCGGCACGCTGATCATGGCGTTCCTGGCCGCCGTCCACTACTGGTTCCCGAAGATGTTCGGGCGCATGTACCACGGAGGGCTGGGGCATGGTCGCGCGCGGCGCTCATCGTCCTCGGCTTCATCGCCACCTTCATGCCCCAGTTCCTGCTCGGCAACGCCGGGATGCCGCGCCGCTACTTCATGTACCCGGCGCGAGTTCCAGTGCGCTCAACGTGCTGTCGACCGCCGGGGCCAGCATCCTGGCGCTCGGGCCTCTTCCTCAACCTGGTCTACCTGGTCTACGCGCTGTTCCGCGGCCCGCGCGCCGGGCGCAACCCGTGGCGCTCGCGCTGCCACGAGTGGGCGACGCCGTCGCCGCCGCCGAAGCACAACTTCGAGGACCCGCCGGCCTTCCGCCGCGGGCCGTACGACTACCACCTGCCCGACCCGGCCGGCGAGGAGGGCGCGTGACGCGGCGCGGGCGCGAGCGCCTCGAGTCTCACTTCCAGGACCTGCCGGCCCAGGAGCACGCGGTCCGCCTGGGCATGTGGCTGTTCCTGGGCAGCGAGGTGCTGCTGTTCGCCGGCCTGTTCGCGCTCTACACCGCGTACCGGTTCCGCTACGGCGCCGAGTTCCACGCCGCCATCCACCACAACGACGTCGCCATCGGCACCACCAACACAGCGGTCCTGATCGTGTCCAGCTTCACCATGGCGTGGGCCATCCACGCCCTGCGACACCGGCGCCGTCGGACCTGCCTTCTTTCGCTGGCCGCCACCGCCGCCCTGGGCGTCACCTTCCTCGGCCTCAAGTCGGTCGAGTACCGCCTTCACTTCGCGCACGGCATCTATCCGGGCGCGCACTACGCGTCGGCCGAGCTGCCGGGGCACGGCGCCACCATCTTCTTCACCCTCTACTTCCTCATGACAGGCCTGCACGCGCTGCACATGATCGGCGGCGTGACCGCGGTGGGCTGGCTGGCAGCGCGCGTGGCGCGTCGCCGCACGACGCTCGAGTACCACCCGGAGCTCGAGATGGTCGGCCTGTACTGGCACCTCGTCGACAGCGTGTGGATCTTCCTGTGGCCGCTCTTCTACCTGACCGGATGAGCCGATGACGCGCGACGAACAGGCCGAGACCGAGACCGCGGCCGAGACCAGCTCCGCACACCCGGGCGGCGTGCCCTACGTGATCGCGCTGGTCGCCTTGCTGCTGCTGACCGGGCTCAGCTACGCGCTGTCATTCGCCGGGCTCGGCTCGCTCGGTCCGCCGGTGGCGCTGGCCATCGCGTCGGCCAAGGTGCTCGTCGTCGCCAGCGTGTTCATGCACCTGCGGCACGGGCACACCGCCACGCGCCTGGTCGGCGTGGTCACGGCGCTGTTCGTGGCCATCCTCTGCCTCGGCATCCTGGCCGACGTCGGCCTACGCTGAGCGGCGCGTCTCCAGCCAGGCGGCCAGCTCGTCGAGGCCGTGGGCGAAGTCGGCGCGGCCGAAGCCGAGCCGCACGTGGCGGTCGCCGTAGTCGAACACCGTTGACGGCAGCAGCATCAGGCCGGTCTCGGCCAGCAGCTCCTCGCTCAGCCGCGCGGCCGAGACACCGTCCTGCTCGAGCGCGGCCAGTCCGATCGAGCCGGCGCGCGGGCGCGACCAGCGCGCGAGGCCGGGCACGCGCTCGATGAAGCGATCGATCGCGTCCAGGTTGCGCCGGATCAGGCCCAGGTTGGTCTCGACGATCCGATCGCGCGCGCGCAGCACCATGAGCGCCAGCACCTCGCTCGGCCCGCTGCCGCAGATCGTCGTGTAGTCCTTGAGCTCGGCCAGGCGCGCGCGCAGCGCCGGGTCGCGGGCGACCAGCCAGCCGACCCGCAGGCCGGGCGCGCCGAACGCCTTGGACAGCCCGCTCAGCGCGATGGTGCGCGGGCCGCCCTCGACCGCCGACGGCAAGCGCGAGGCCGGATCGTGCTCGAGCATGCGGTACATCTCGTCGGAGAACAGCCACGCGCCCGCCTCCTGCGCGACAGCGGCGATCTCCGCCATCTCGCCGGCGGCCGGCAGCCAGCCGGTCGGGTTGTGCGGGAAGTTGACCACCACCATGGCGACGCGTCTGGCCCCGGCGACAAGGGCGCGCAGCCGCGCAGGGTCGAAGCGCCAGGTGCCCGGCTCCGGCTCCCATCGCGTGACCCGGCAGCCGATCGACCGCGCCAGCTCGTACAGCGACTGGTAGCCGGGCCAGGTCACGACCACATGATCGCCGGGCGACAGAAGCGCGGTCATGGCCAGGAAGATCCCCTCCTCCGGCACCACCTCGAGCACCTCGTCCGGGTCCACGCCGCGATAGAGCGACGCGATCTCGCGCCGCAGCAGCGGATGGCCCTGCGACTCGGTGTAACCCAGTCGCAGGTCCCGCCACATATCGCGGAGTTCGGCATCGGCGCCGGCCACCAGCTCGGCCATGACCACTGCCTCGCAGTCGGAGCTGGAGAGCGAGCGGCGCGCGCGAAACTCCCGCGGCGCCATGTATCGCTCCAGAACGAATGGTTCGAGCGGCATCTACCCTCCTCGTGCGGCGCTGCGATCGTCGTTCGCGCCGTAACGGTATGCCAGGATCACCATCTATACAGCATGGCCGAACAGTCTGCGCCCGAACCTCGGACCACCGCCAGCCCTGGCGGCGAGCGCCCGCCAGACGAGGAGATCGTTCGGCGCGTCCTGGCCGGCGAGCGCGCTCTGTACGCGCTGCTCCTGCCGCGCCACAACCAGCGCCTTTTCCGCGCCGCCCGCGCCATCCTGCGCCGCGACGACGAGGCCGAGGACGTGGTCCAGCAGGCGTGGGTCGCGGCCTTCGAGAACCTGGAACAGTTCCGCCACGAGTCGTCGTTTGCCACCTGGCTCACGCGCATCGCCGTGAACGAGGCGCTCGGGCGCCTGCGCCGCCGCAACCGGCGCGGCGACATGGCGCTCGTCGAGGTGCAGGACGAGTCGGCAATGGCGGCCGAGCACCCGAGCCCGGAGGAGGATGTGGCCGCGCGCGAGATGGGAGTCCTGCTGGAGCGGCGCATCGACGCCCTTCCGGATCTGTACCGTGTCGTCTTCATCCTGCGCGAGGTCGAGGAGCTCGGCACCGCGGACACGGCAGCATGCCTGGGCCTGACCGAGGAGACCGTGCGCGTGCGCTTGCACCGCGCGCGACACATGCTGCAGGAGGCGCTCACCGAGACGCTGGACGTCGCCGCCGGCCACGCGTTCCGCTTCGCCGGCGAGCGCTGCGATCGCATCTCGCGCGCGGTGCTCGCCCGCCTCGGCATCGACGGCGAGCGGTAACGAATCCGAGTCCCCCAACTCGATGTACGTGAGGGTCCTCCTTCGGACCCCGTCGAGGAGGGAACCATGAAACGCGTTGCGACAGCCGTGCTGCTGGCGCTGTGTCTTGCACCGGGTGCGTGCAGCGACGAGGGCAGTGGTGAAGGTGACAGGGCGAACACCGCCCGCGACGGGCACCACCGGGCCGACAGCGGGGCACCGGATCCGGACGCGATGTCGCCTTCTGACGGCGGCGGCGGCCCCGGCGAGCCGGGCGATCCGGTCATGGACGCCGCGCGGCGGATGATCGACGAGGGGCGCGCGACGTTCCGCTTCGACACCTTCGGCGACGAGGCGTTCTGGGGCGGCGCGCTCCGCCTGCACGACGCCATCAAGGGCGAGGCGCTGGGGGGCGTGGGCGACGGCGTGAGCCCGGCCACCGCGCTGGCGCTCGGCCTCAAGGTTGACGTCGATGCGCTGCCGCCGGAGCTGGTCGCCGCGCTGATCGCGGGCGACGTCGATCTCGACGATCCGGCCACCACGCTGGCGCTGCTCCAGCTCGACGCGGTGGTCGGCGTCAAGGGCGTGTTCGACGACGCCGGCGCGCTGGTCGGCGCCGGCATCCGCTGCGCGCTGTGCCACTCGACCGTCGACGACTCGCTGGTGCCCGGCATCGGCCACCGGCTCGACGGCCGGGCGGCGCGCGATCTCGACGTCGGCGCCATCATCGCGGCGGCGCCGGATCTCTCGGTCCTCGAGGGTCTGCTCGGGGTCGACCAGGCCGCCATCCGCGAGGTGCTGCGCGGCTGGGGACCGGGCAAGTTCGACGCCGCGCTCCTGATCGACGGAAAGGCGTCGGGCGGCCCGACCGGCTCGAGCGCCACGCTCATCCCGCCCGCCTACGGCCTGGCCGGCGTGAACCTGCACACCTTCACCGGCTGGGGCTCGGTGACCTACTGGAACGCGTTCGTGGCCAACCTCGAGATGCAGGGACAGGGCGTCTTCTTCGACCCGCGGCTCGACGACGCGACCCGCTTCCCGATCGCCGCGGCCAACCAGTTCGGGCACCGCACCAGCAGCCCCGACCTGATCACGTCCAAGCTGGCCGCCCTGCACTTCTACCAGCTGGCCATCGAGGCGCCGGCGCCGCCGGAGGGCAGCTTCGACGCGGCCGCGGCCGAGCGCGGGCGCGCCGTGTTCGAGGGCGAGGCGCGCTGCGCCAGCTGCCACGTGCCGCCGCTCTACACCGAGCCGGGCTGGAACCAGCACACCGCCGAGGAGATCGGCATCGACGACTTCCAGTCCAGCCGCTCGCCCGACGGGCGCTACCGCACCACGCCGCTCAAGGGGCTGTGGTCGCACCAGAAGGGCGGCTTCTACCACGACGGCCGCTTCGAGACCCTGTACGACGTTGTCTGCCACTACGACTCGCACTTCGACCTGGGGCTGAGCGAGAAGCAGAAGCAGGACCTGGTCCAGTACCTCCTGTCGCTGTAAGGCCGTCTCGACCCGGGTCGCCGGCGATTCAGCGCACGCGGCGCAGCTCGCGCTGGACGCCGGCGAAGCCAAGACGCATCCCGGTCACCGCGTCTCCCTCGACGACGAACTCGACCTCGAGCGCCTCGTCGGTGGCGAAGAAGCTGGTCTCCGACGAGGCGTGGAGCGGCAGGCGGTCGGACGGGTCGCCCGGGTCGTAGAGGACCAGGCCGCCGTCGGCCCGCGCGACGGCGAGCTTGAGCCCCTCCCCCTCGAAGGTCCCCTCGTAGCGGCCCAGGCGCTCGGCCGGCAGCGCGATCACGTCGCGGACCTCGCCCGGCGGGTAGCCGGGCCACTCGTACGCGCGTGCGATGGCGCGCACGATGTCGTCGGCGATCGTCCTGCCGCGATCCGAGTTGACCATCACCACCGCGCCCCACCCGCGGGCCGTGGAGGCGACCAGCAGGGCCTGGAAGCCGGCGTCGTCGCCGCCGTGCCAGAAGCGCCGCCCGGCCCCGGATCCAGCGATACGCAGCCCCAGCCCGTACTCCTCCATCACCGGGGTCAGCATCGTCTGCGCCGTGGCGGCCGATAGCACGCGATGGCCGGACTGGAGCTCGACGATGACGCGGGCGAGATTGGTCGGCGTCGTCCACAGGCCGGCCGCCGCCATCTCCGGATAGGTGTGCCAGCGGCCCTTCACCGGCTCGCCGGATGCGGTCGTGCCGGTCGCCGCGCTGGCCCTGCGTCCCGCCGGCAGCGGCTGCTGGTAGGTGCTGTCGGACATGCCGAGCGGCTCGAGGACCAGGTCCCGCGCGACGTCGGGGAACGGCCGCCCGGTCGCGTCGATGACGAGCTGCTGCATGACCGTGTAGCCGCCGCCGGAGTAGCTCCACTTCGTGCCGGGCCTGACGTCGACGCGAACCGGCGGCGTGTTCGCCGGCGGCGCGCCGTCGAGCACCGCGACCAGCCCGGGCACCGGTCCGCCCGCCTCGTAGCCGGGAAAGCCGTGCACCGTCAGCCCCGCCGTGTGGCTGAGCAGCCGGCGCAAGGTGACCTTCTCGCCGCCGGCCGCGGCGCTCGGCGGCACGTGCCACGACTTCAGCCGCGCGTTGACGTCCTGGTCGAGCGCGAGCACGCCGTCCTGCACCAGCCGCAGCGCCACCATCGCGGCCACCGGCTTGCTGATCGATCCGGCCTGAAACAGCGTCCCGGTCGTCGCCGGCGCGCCGCCCGGCTCCACGGCGCCGTACGCGCGCGCCCAGGCCAGCTCGCCGCGATCGACGACGGCGACGCTGACCGCGGGGATCTTGAAGTGAGCCATGCGCCCCTGCAGCGTCAGATCGTCGGCCGGGGCGCCGCGGATGGTCGTCGCCGGCACCAGCTCCGCCTCGATCCGGGCGATGCGCGGATCGACCGCAGGTGCCGGCGCTGCCGCCCGGGTGCCCGCTGGTGGGCGATCGTCGGGCCGCTGACCACAGGCCAGGACGAGGACCGCGAGTGCGGCGAGCCTGATCGTGTGCATGGAGAGATCCAACACCGGATCCGTTCGTGTCGCGCCGCACCGCGCCCGCGACGGATCCCCGGCGCCGGTCATCATCGCACCGCCGAGCGCGTATGCTCGCCGGGATGACGCGCGCCCTCCTCTGCCTCCTGGTGTCGCTCGCGGCCTGCTCCGAAGAGGCCCCGCGCGAGGCCGCGCACAAGCCCGCCGCCGCACCACCGCCGCCGCCATGGACGCCGGCCGCCATGGCGCATTGTGGATCCGGCACGCCGCCGTCCGAGGGCGGAGGCTGCCCGGGCGCGGTGGAGGCGGCGCTGGCCGCGCTCGAGCGCGGCGTCGATCCGCTCGACGCAGCTGTGGCCGGCGTCATCCCGCTCGAGGAGGACCCGCGCTACAACGCCGGCACCGGCGCCAACGTGCGCCTCGACGGCCACACCGTGCAGATGGACGCGGCCGTGGCCGACTCGAAGGGTCGCTACGGCGCGGTCGCGGCCATCGAGAAGGTGCGCAACCCGGTGCTGGTGGCGCGCGCGGTGGCCGACACGCCGCACCGGCTGTTCGCCGGCGAGGGAGCCACGGCCCTGGCCCGCGCGCTCGGCCACGCCGAGTTCGACGTGACCACGCCGGAGACCATCGAGCAGTCGCGCAAGATGATGGCCCGGCTGGTGGCCGCGGATCCCAAGCTGCCGCGCAGCTGGCGCGGCTTCGACTGGCGGCGCTACTGGAACTTCGACACGCCGCCGCCCGGCCCGGGCGCGACCGCCGGGTCGCCCGCGGCGCCGAAAGCGGTGCAGGACGCGAAGGCCGACACGAAGGCAGACGCGAAGGCGGAGCGCTCCAACAGCGACACGGTCGGCGTCGTCGTGCGCAGCGCCGACGGCCGCTTCGCGGGCGCGCTGTCGACCGGCGGCTGGACCCTCATGCTGAACGGCCGCATCGGCGACACGCCGCTGCCCGGCGCCGGGCTCTACGTCGGGCCGGCCGGCGCGGTGGCCGGCACCGGCCGCGGCGAGAAGATCATCGACACGGCCCTGGCCCGCACCGTGTACGGCTGGCTGGAACAGGGCGTGCCGGCCGCCGAGGCGGCCCGCCGCGGCGTGGAGCTGCTCGGCGGCGAGGGCGGCCTGATCGTGATGACCGCGACCGAGAGCGCCGGTGCGGCCGGCCGCGTGATGGCCTGGTGCGCGCGCGACAAGGGCGGCCAGATGCGCGGCTCGACCGTCGAGCGCTGACGGGCCGCGCCAGGTCGCCCCGTACGAGCCCTGTAGCAGGGGTGCTACGGGGCGCAACAGGTCCAGGTCGGCGCGGCGGTGATCGCTCGCGGCCGCGAGCGAGGCGGTTCTGCGCGCTTGGCCCGCGCGCGGCCGGGCACGACGCGTGCTGAAGGACTCGACGCGGCCACCTGGCGGCCGCTTCGACCACCGGCCGGCACCAAGCGCGGCCCGCGAAAAGGAGACCGAGATGATTCGACTTGCGTGCGCGAGCGCCCTCGCCGTGCTGCTGGTTTCGAGCGCTGCCCTGGCCGAGGACCCGAAGTACATCAGCGAGTACGCCGGCCAGCTCGGCAACTGCCGCCCCTCCTGCTACGACAACGAGTCGTCCGTGAAGTGGGACGAGTCCGATTACAAGAAGGTGTGCGGCTACAAGGAGTGGCACTTCGAGTCCATCAAGCCGCGCGGCAGCGGCTGGACCCCGCTGGCCTCCTCGGGCATTCCGGCCGTCAATCCGACCGAGACCGCGTGCAAGCCGCCCAAGGACTCCGGCGGCAAGTGGAAGAGCGTCGTCAAGAAGGTCAAGAAGGTCTTCAAGCCGATCGGCGGCGACCTCAAGAACGTGCGCTACGTGGTGCAGGGCACCTGGAACCACGACCGCGACGACCACGGCGATCCGAGGAAGTGGATCGGCGTGCGCATCTACGCCTCGAACTGGGACCTCAAGCCGAACGAGTGCGGAACGCACGGCGTCGAGACCGTGTGCGAGGCCTCCGGCTCCAAGGGCGCCCGCGGCTTCAACGTCGCCCGCTTCCGCCTCGACGAGGCAAAGAAGTACCAGAAGTCGAACAAGGAGGCGTGCCGCATCTCCAGCTTCGCCGCGGTGGCGACGGCCCGCGGGCTCAAGAAGTTCCGCGCCGGCCGCATCAAGAAGAACAACTGGGCCCCGGGCCTGACCTACAAGACCCGCTTCGACGGCAAGCTCAGCGAGAAGGAGCTGTTCGAGATGGTCGACGAGATCGAGGAGGAGGGCCTCGCCGTGCACAAGAAGTGCGGCGGCGCGTCGCCCCTGCTCACGGCCCCGGAGGGACAGGGACAGACCCCGGAGTTCGACGCGGTGCCGAACCCGGAGTACGAGTGACCGGGCTCGCCGGCGAGACCATCAGCGCCAGGCCGTTTGCTCAAGGCGCGCGGCCGAAGCGGCGCTCGCAGGATTCCCAGGCGGCGCGGGCTTTCCTGGGCGATTCGTCGAGGTAGGTCACGCGCTGGTCCAGGGTGAGGCAGGCGGTCGTCGCGGCGCGGAGGGCATGGACGAGCTCACCCCAGTCGATGAGCCGGAGGCGAGCGGTCGCATCCGACGGAGGCGGTCGCCAGGCGGCGACCGTCGGGCGTGAAGGCGATGCCGCTCACCTGGGCCTGATGGCCGCGGAGGACGACGGTCTCCCCGCGCTGGTCGAGCCGGGAGATGCGCACGGAGCCGTCGTTGAGGCCGCTGGCGATGAGCTCGCCGTCCGGGCTCCACGCCACCGCCGGGCCGCCTGGCCTGCGTAGATTTATCAGCTCGCGGCCATCCAGCGAAAAGAGCGCGACCTGGTTGGACCAGCTGCCGGTCAGGATCATCGAGCCCCGCGGATGGAAGGCGGTCTCGTAGATCGCCGCCTTCGAGAGCTGGAGAACCACCGGCTGTGCCGCCCAATCATCCGTGCGCCAGATCAGGGCCCGATCCAGAAAGCCACTGGCGATCAGGCGCGTGCCGTCGGGGCTGAATGACACGTGCACGCCCCCTCCCTCGAGCGTCATGGGCTCACCAGAGCCGTCCGAGCGCGCCACAATGACCTCCGTGAGCGTGAACGGGACGGCTGCGAGCCAGGCGCCGTCGGGGCTGAAGGCGACGTCGTGGACGTACCCGTGGACGGGGAGGGCGAGCGGGTCTCCGCCGGCGATGGGCCAGACACGAACGCCGTTGGCCTCTGCCGTCGCCACGCGACCCCCATCGGGGCTGAAGGCGGCGGAGTGGAACGGGGGCCCGCCCATCGTCCCCAGGACGACCGGCGAGCCCCCGCCCACGGGCCAGAGGCGCGCCGTACCGTCGCGCGACGCGGTGGCAAGAAGCCTTCCATCTGGGCTCACGCGTATGGTGCCGATTCGCTCGCTGCGCCCGTGCCCGCGGAAGAAGCGAACGCCCGGCGGATCACCCACCGCCCAGACGCGCGCCGTGCCGTCGTCGCTAGTCGTCAGGACCCGCGTTCCGTCGTGATTGAAGCAGGTATGTGTCACCGAGCCCTGCCCGGGCAAGACGATTGGCTCCCCCGCCCCGTCGGCCCACCACAGGTGGACGTCGTTGCCGAGCGTCAGCACGCGGGAGCCGTCGGGACTGAAATCGACTAGCCCGTAGTCAAACACAACAGCGCCGGACAGCTCCATCATGCTTCCCGTCCCGTCGGCTGAAACGATGGCGAGGCCGCGGCCCCTGTGGTAGGCAACGCGCCGTCCATCCGGGCTGAACGCCAACCCACCCAACCAACCACTCTCACCACTCGCCCCGGGGAGATCCGTCGGCGAGGTCAGGTCGGCGCGCCATATTCGGTGCCCCCCTTTGTGCGTCGTGACGATCCGGGAGCCATCGGGGCTGAACGTGGCGTCCAAGGCCTCTCCGGGCAGGAAAAGGATGGGAGTTCCATCGGCGGCCCGCCAGAGACCAACGCCATCCGCTCCGGCGACGACCACCTGGCTTCCGTCGGGGCTGATGTCCCCTCCCCATGGCCCGACCGTACTGGGGTGCTGGAAAACCACCGGCTCCCCGCGCCCATCGGCCCGCCAGATGCGAAAGAAGATGCCTCCCTCACGCGAGCTACCGGCGACGTGGGCGCCGTCCGGTGTGAAATTTGCCCACGAGGCGTGGGGAAAAACGATGGGCCCGCCGGTGCCATCGGCGCGCCAGATGCGCGCCGTGTTGTCTTGCGACGCGGTGAGGACGCGCTCGCCGTCCGGGCTGAACTCGACCGAATTGATCCGATCCTTGTGTGCCTTGAGGACGATCGGGCTTCCCGTGCCGTCGGCGCGCCACACGTGCACCTGGCCATCCCACCCTCCTGTCGCCACCCATTTGCCGTCGCGGCTGAACGCGCCCACTGTCAGGGAGGCCTCGTGGCCGCGGTACTCCACGAGAGGGATGTGCCGGGCCGCCACCTGCACCGCGGCGGCCACGCCTCCGGGGGGCTCGGGCTGGCCCGAGAATTCGGCGAGGATCAGCGCGCCGAGCAGAGGATCTTCGGCGGCTCCCGCCGTCCTCACAATCTCGCGGAGGCGCGCCGCCTGGGCGGCGGCGCGGTAGGCCCGCACCGTGAACAGAGAGCCCAGGGTGACCGCGACGGCGACGCCGGCGCCCCCGATGAGCAAGCGGCGGCGGACCCGCCGCGCATGATGGGCCCGCGCCTCGGCGCGCGACAGAAATGCCTGCTCCGCCTGACTGACCGACCCCTGGTACCGCCGGCGCCACCGCAGGGCCTCGTCGAGCGTCTCGCCGCGCCACAGGAGCTCCCGGGGCTTTTTTCGCTCCTGCCACAGCGTCGCGGCGGCGAGCAATCGCTCGCGGAACTGGCGGTCGGCCCGGTCCTCGTCGAGCCACCCCTCCAGCAGCGTCCAGCCGGCAATCAACGACTCGTGGGCGAGCTCGACCCACTCCCCCCGTTCCACGCGGTAGGAGGTGACCAGGCGCCCGGACACCAGGCGCTCGAGGACGCGCCCCGCCGCTCCGGGATCCTCGAAGCGGGCCAGGACCTCCTCCCGTCCGACGCGACGCCGCGTCCCCTCGTCGGTCACCAGCTCGCAGAGGATCCGGCGCGCGATGGTGACCTCGTCCCGGCCCGCGAGCCCGTCGAGGACCTGGTTGGCGTGGGCGGCGAGGATCCCCGCCACGCCCCCCGCCGCCGCCAGCCCCGCGCGGGACAGACGCCGGCGGGTCGCGTCGCGCCGCTCCCACAGCCGGCTCGCGGCGAGCTGGAGCAGCGGCAGCGGGGCGGCCTCGTCGGCCACCGCAGCCACCATCTCATCGACCAGCCCTGGCTCGAACTCGTAGCCGAGGAGCGCGGCAGGGCCTCGCAGCGTCTCGGCCAGCCCGGCGGCGTCGGGCGGGCCCAGCAGCACCATGTTCCTGGCCAGCGCCTCGGAGAGCTCGGCGTTCCGCGTCAGCTTGCCCAGAAAGTCGCCGCGCACCGTCGCGACGACGCGGATGGGCGCGGCCGCATCATCGGCCAGTGACAGGATCGCCTCGGCGAACGCCCGCCTGACGGCGGCGGTGTGGACTTGCGTGACCAGCTCCTCGAGCTGATCGACGACAAGGAGGATGGGCGTGGCGGTCGCGCGGGCGTGGGCGCGAAGCAGGCGTCCGGCGCGCCCGGGCGCCTCGACCAGGGCGTCCGCGTCGGGAAGGAGACGCGCGACCCGCTCCTCGGTGCACACCTCCACGAGACGCTCGTGCAGGTGCTGGAGCGGCTCGCCGCCGGGCCGCATGACGACGACCGTCCAGGTCCGCTCGCGACGAAGGCGCGGCACCAGCCCGGCGTGCACGAGGGAGCTCTTTCCTGCGCCCGAGGAGCCCACCAGCGCCACGAACGGCCGCGCCGCGAGCATCTGCGACAGCCGCGCGACCTCGCGCTCACGACCAAAGAAGCAGGGGGCGTCCGCCTCGGTGAACTGTTCGAGGTACCGATACGGCTGGTCGGGCAGGGCAGCGCCGCCGCGCTGCGCCACCTGGAGGAGCGCCTCGCCCAGCTCCTGCGCGCTCGGGTAGCGGTCCTCGGGATCGACGGCGAGCGACCGCTCCGCGATCGCGACAAGGTCCGCGGGGATGCCGACCATCTGTTCGCGCTCGGTCGCGTCGGAGGGCAAGCGGCCGCACAGCATCTCGAACAGAATGACCCCGCACGCGAAGATGTCGGTCCGCTCGTCCTCGTGCTCGCCGCGTCGCTGCTCGGGCGCCATGTAACCGGGGGTGCCGCCGGCGAAAGCTTGCCGCCCGGTGCCGGCCGTGAGCGCCTCGGTCACGTGCGCGAGCCCGAAGTCGAGGATCTTCACGTGGCCGTCCTCGCGCAGGAACACGTTTCCCGGCTTGAGGTCGCGGTGGATCACGCCGGCGGCGTGGGCGTGCTGAAGGCCGCGGCAGATCTGGGCCAGGATGGTCATCGCCTCCGCGCGCGGGAGGGAGGCGCGCTGGAGGCGACGGGCGAGCGTCTCCCCCACGAGAAGCTCGAGCACGAGGTAGGGAACGCCCTCATGCGTGCCGTAGTCGTGAATGGTGATGATGTTGGGGTGGTTGAGCTTGGCGGCGGCCTCGGCCTCGCGACGAAACACGTCGAGCAGCCCCGTTCGGCTGGCCGGTGCCTGTTCCTCGAGCCTGTCGGGCCGCACGAGCTTGACCGCGACGTGGCGACCGAGCTCGGTGTCGCGGGCCTGGTAGACGACGCCGAAGCCGCCGCGCCCGAGGCGGCGGATGATCTCGAAGCGGCCCACGAACACGACCCCCGGTGCCACGATCGCGCCGCCGTCCGTCTCGTCCGGCGTGCGGGCGAGCTGCTTTAGCAAGTCGTCGAACGAGCTCGGCGACTCCGGCGATGCCGTCTCGGCGTGAGCCTCGACGGAGCTATCCGGCCGCTGCGGCACCATGTCCACCTCCCACCCTCACCCGCGCAGTGATGTTACGCCGATCTCCTGGAGGAGGTTGTGATTCCTGCGGTAGGGGGCACGATGGCGCTGTTCTGGTCCTGCCTAGAGCGGCTTCGCGACCAGCGACAGGATCGCGGACATCGAGCTACTCGAGCAGCCGACCTGGCCGTCTCTCAGGCGATCCGCGGTCAGCTCGATCAGACAGTCCGTGCCCCGGAGCTCGACGATGAGGGAGCTGCCCGCGGTCACGAAGATCTCGGCCGCTCGCAGCCCATCTGGAAGATCGAGAATCGGGGCATCCCGCTCGGTGAAGTAGACGGTCACGCCGGGAAACTCGCAGTTCCGATCGTCGGGACATTCACCATCTCTCTTGCCGGGCGTCCAGACCGATTCGACGCGAACCTGGAAGGTGCGATCGAAGGCCGGCTCGCAACCGGTCTCGCCGCAGATGCTGTCGCCCGTGCAGATGGTCCCCGCGGCGGCACAGACTGGATTCGGCCCCGTTATCGTCGTGACGCCCCCCTCATCGGCGCTGCAGCCGGGGGCGGAGATTACGAGAAGGGCGGAAAAAAGGATGTTTCGCAAGGTCACTGGGTCCTCCGTTCGCCGACTGGCTCGAGAGTCGTTTGCAATCGGCTTCATCGGTTCGCAGGGTGGATGCAGGGCGCCCGGTTTGTGACTGGAGAAATTCGATCGGCCTGCGGGCAGCGGTTCCGGGTGGGATCGGCCGGCTGGCCAAGATCGACCGAAAGGTAGAGGATCATCGCGATGGCGCAGGATCGCGCAGCGCTCGAGGCCCGCATCGGACAGCATCTCGATAGCGGCCAGCTCGCCGAGGCGGCGACCGAGGCGCTGAAGGGATACGGCCCGGAGATCCTCGGCTACCTGTCTTCCGTGGTCCGCGATCGGACGGCAGCGAGTGATGTCTTTGCCGATTTCAGCGAGGACCTGTGGACCGGGATCGCCGGCTTCCGGAAGCAGAGCAGCTTCAGGACCTGGGCATACAAGGCTGGCCTGGAATGCAGCCCAGCAGTTCTGGCGGGATCCGTTCCGCAGGCACGTCAGGCGGCTGGCCACGAGCGAATACTCGCTGCTCGCCGACAGCCTCCGCGCGAGCTCCCTCCGTCGAGATCCGGACGCCGCTGCCGACCGGCTGGCCAGCCTGCGCGAATCGCTCGAGCCGGAGGAGCAGACGCTGCTGATCCTTCGCGTGGACAGGGGCCTCTCGTGGAAGGAGATCGCGACTGTCCTCGCCGAGTCCGAAGACGCCCCGCCGGATGCCGTTGCGCTGCGCAAGAGGTTCGAGCGGCTGAAAGAGAGGCTGCTCCGGCTCGCCAAGAAGGAAGGCGTCCTCGATTCCGGGCCGCGCTAGCGCCGCGATCCCCGTCAAATTCCCGCCGCGCGGCGCGCACTGGCGATGCTTCGCGCGGGGCCGAGGAGCGCGATGCTTTCGTGCTCGGGTGCGAGGTCTGCGGCCACGACCGGGCGGAGGTCCTCGATCGTGAGGGCCATGATCTCCCGGGCGAGACGCGCGTGCGAGAGCACCGTCTCCCCCTGCCGCAGGAGCGCGACGATGTCGGCCCCGGCGACGTCCGCCCCGGACTCCTCGGCGAGCAGATCGTTCAGCACCTTGCGCCGGGCGCGAACGAACGACTCGGCCAGCTCGCGTCCCTCGCCCGCGCGGAGCCGGGCGAGCTCGCCCAGCATGGTCACGAGCGCCTCGTCGGCCCGGCGCGCATCCACCGTCGCCGAGATGAGGAACATGCCGGGCCCGGCGTTGTCCTCGTGCACCGCGCTGACCGTGTAGGCCGCCCCCAGTACCTCGCGCACGCGCGCCATCCGCTCGCCCAGGATGCGCGCCATGACCATGCGCGCCGCCCGGAGCTCCGGGTGCTTCCGCGTCGGATACGCGATCTGGATGACCGCGGTCGGATCGGCCGGTGAGGCCGGAATCGCGACCACCGCGCGCGCCGAGCCTGGTGCGGGAGGTGGACGCGCGATGATGTGGCGCTGTCCCGGACCGAGGTCGGCGAACCACCGCGCCGCGTGCTCGCGGGCGAGCGCCGGGTCGAACTCTCCGGTGACGATGAGGACGCCGTTGCGCGTGCCGAAGCGGCGCCCGCGCACCCGCTCCAGATCGGCCCGCGAGATGTGGGCGTCGGCCGGACGGGGGCGGACCGCCCGCGCATAGGGATGAGAGCTGCCGTAGACCGATCGGTAAAGCCACCACCGCATCCACGCCCGGCGGTCCAGCTCCGTGGCTTCCGGCCGAGAGGACGGCCGAGGCGGTCCGCAGCGCCCGCCCTCGAGGTTGACGCCGAGCTCCCCCTCGACCCGCGACGCCAGCCCGGCCAGCACCACGTCCAGCTGCGACGACAGCCCGCTGGCCGAGAACAGGGTGTGGTCGGCGTCGACCTGGACGCGGACGTCGCTGGTCCGGGCGAGGCCTGGAACAGCCGAGGCACCGCCGGCCCCGGACGGCGTGAGGGTGCGGGACTCGAGGAGGCACGCCGCGAGCTCGGCCAGCCCCTCCTTGTCCGGCGGGTCGTCGGCGATGCCGCCGGCAAAGATCATCTGCGCCCTGATGAGCGGCGCCGCCGGGGTCCTGAGCAGGATGACCTCGAGGCCATTTGTCAGTCGGAAGCGTCGCGCCTGCGACAGGGTCGAGCGCGGCAGCGAAAGGCGAAGGACTTCGGTCGCCTCACGTGGGTCCGCCGGCACGGTCCACGCGTCGTTGTGGCTCTTGCCCGCGTAGGAGAGCGCCGATCCGGCCGGCTCGCGCCGGTCGGATCCGGTCGGCTCGATGGCGACGACCACCGCGCGCTCACTGGCGAAGAGCACGCTCGCCGCCCGGCTCACCTCCTGCGGAGTGACCTGATCGAGCGCCTCCAGCTGCCGGGTGAACACGTGATCGCGGGCGCCGCGCGTGGAGTCCCTCAGCCAGGCGCGCGACGCGCGACGGAAGTCGATCGTAGTCGGCGAGCAGCTCACGCGCCCGCCGGACGGCCAGCGCGCCGAGCACGTCCCGGCCGCGCGGGGTCGCCACGCGCGCGCTGGCCCGCTCGACCGCCAGCAGAGCCCTGTCGACCGCCGCAGGGCCGGAGACGTCACCGGGAACTCGGATCAGCACGGCCGCGACCAGCGCCCGCGTCTCACCCAGCTCGATCAGCACGCCGCCGCCCTCCTCGCGCGCCAGCTCGGCCTGGAGGAGCAAGGTCGCGATCGAGGCAGCTGCGCGGTCACGGCCGTACGCCGTCGGGATCGGCCAGGCGACCAGCACTGCTGGGCCGGTGCCGAGGTGGAGGTCACCCCGGAAGACCCGGCGCCCGGCGGCGATGGCAGGGAAGACCGGTCGCGGCCCGGTGCTGTGCCCGCGCAGCGCGCCCAGGTGGCGAGCGACAAGGCCGATGGCCGGGCGCGCAGCGATGTCGCCGGTCAGCACGACGACAATGCGGTCGGGCTGGTAGTGCGCGGCCAGGAAGGCGCAGACATCGGCCAGAGTCAGACGCGACACCTCGAGGTCGCTTCCACCCACCGGGCGGGCGTACGGGTGGCCAGGCGGAACGATCTGCTGCATCAGCCGCTCCCGGTCGTCGCCGACGTCGCGGCGCAGGCGGAGCTCGTTTCGCACCACCTCGCGCTCGCGCTCGAACGTGCCCTGGGCGATCGTCTCGCAGCGGGCGGAGAAGCGCCGCCCCTCGATCTCGACCAGCCGCTGGATCTGATCGGCGCGCGCCATCGAGACGTACTGCGTCGCCTCCCACGTCGTCTGGGCATTGAATCCGATCGCGATGGCCGAGAGCTCGGCGCCGACCGGCCGTCCGTCCGGGCTGCCCGCGATCTGGAACATCAGGTGCTCCACCAGGTGGGCGAGCCCGGCCTTGCCCGGCGGGTCGCTGGCCGAGCCGACGTCGAGCCTGACGCCGAGCTGGACCAGATTGGTGGCGTGGTCCTCGACCACCTGGACCCGTACTCCGTTGCGCAGCCGGGCCGAGTAGATGGTCGAGTGGAACTCCACGGTCCGGTTGGGTGCGCGCGGCCCCGCGCACGCCCACAGCGCGACAGCGATGAAGACGCTGACGGTGCGGATGAGGAGCGGGGCTCGGGGAAGGGTGGTCATCGGGTGAAGCCTTTGTCGGAACTTGGTTGTCCAAGAACACACTGAATGGAGGGAACAGAAGACGGCCGCCTGGCTCTCGGGCGAGCGGCCACGCCGCCTCGCGCGCTGAAGCGCGGGCAAGCGCCGGCCGTCCGGGCGTGGAGCGGTCGCTCTTCCCCGGCAGCCTCGCCGTGGACGAGGCCCTCGCCCCACGCCATCGGCGTCGATTGGTCAGCGTGCGGTCGGCCGCACGATTCTCGAGACTCCCGCGCTCACGAAGCGGCCAGGCCGCTACCGAGCTCGCCCCCCGCTAGTAGACGAGCTCCGAGGCGAAGCTTCTCGAGATGCACGAAGACGTGCCGCCATGCATGTGACCCAGCCCCCTCCCGTCGGCCTCGATCGGCCAGTGCACGGTCGATGCACCAGGCGCCCCGTTGTGACCGGGAACTTTGTCGGCAGGAGGACAGAGACAGTGCGGCGGCGCGTCGCCCCGCTGCACGGCCCCGGAGTACGAGTGACCGGGCTCGCCGGCGAGACCATCAGCGCCAGACCGCGCACCGGCCGCCACTCGTCCAGAAAGCCGGCGTAGGTGTTCTGCCGCCATCCGTGGCCGGGATCGAGGGTCACCACGCGGCGCCAGCGCGGGTGCATGGCCACGACCACCTCGTAGTGGGTCAGCACCCCGCGCCGCTGCGGCTTGGCCAGCCCGACCAGGACCGGCCGCCCGCGCCGCAGCTCGTGCTCGAGGTCGGCCATCCCGGCCCGGATGAGAAAGGCGGCCAGCCGGTGGCCGCGGGCGAACTGACGCAGGCGCCCGGCCGACAGGCCGCGCTCTGGCGCGGGCCGGATGCCGGCCAGGATCCCGGCCGGCGCCGCGCCGGTCCAGTACGACACCACCATCGTCACCGCCGCGGCTCCGCACTCGGTCTCGGTCTCCTGGCGCACCAGCGGCACGCCGTTGACAGCGACCCAGCCCGGCTCCCGCGCGAGCGCGGCGGGCGAGAAGTCGCGCGCGCTGCCGGCGTAGGTCGAGCAGGCCGCGACCAGCGGCAGGCAGGCGAGGCAGAGGCGCACGCGGCTACACGATCAGGATGATGACGATGACCAGGAGCAAGACGATGACGATCGTCGCGGTGTCGATCCGTCCGCCCTCGAACTTCTCCAGCCCGGCCGATCGCTGCTCGCGCTCGGCGTAGCGCTCGAGCTCCTCCGGCGACGCCGGACGCCGCACCGGGGCCGCGGCGGTCCGATTGGCGGCAGGAGTCTCCTGCGCCGCCGGACGGCGCGCGGTGGCGCTGCATCCGGCCAGCGGCGCGAGGGACAGAATGGTCACCAGCAGCGCGACGGCTTTCATCGTTCCCCCACGAGGAGTGCCCTCGCGCGCCATCATAACACCGCCGACCCGCGTTCCGCTTAACCCCGGCGCGGCGTGTGGGTCCACCCCACAACGTCCCTCTCGGACGGTCGTGGAGGTGTCATGAATCCGTGGAAGTTGACCTCGTTGGTCCTCGCCCTCGCGCTCCTGTTCGTCGTCGGCCTGCGCGTCGTCGACTCCGCCTCGGCGGATCCCGAGCGGCAGCCGCACATGCGGGCCGCCCTCAAGAGCCTGCGCATCGCCAAGGATCAGCTGCAGCGCGGCGCCAGCGACAAGGGCGGGCACCGGGTCAAGGCGATCGAGCTCACCGACGGCGCCATCTATCAGGTCGAGCGCGCCATCAAGTTCGACAACCGCCACGCCGTCCAGTAACTCGGCGCGGCGGTCGCCGCCGCGGCCGGCTCAGTCGCGGCGGTAGATCGTGACCACGCAGGCGCCGCCGAGGCCGAGGTTGTGCTGGAGCGCGACCTTGGCGCCCTCGACCTGGCGCTTCTCGGCCTGGCCGCGCAGCTGCCACACCAGCTCGGTGCACTGGGCCAGGCCGGTGGCGCCGAGCGGGTGGCCCTTGGACAGCAGGCCGCCCGACGGGTTGGTGACCACCTTGCCGCCGTAGGTGTTGTCGCCGTCCCAGATGAACTTCTCCGCCTCGCCCTCCTTGCACAGGCCGAGCGCCTCGTAGGTGAGGAGCTCGTTGGCGGTGAAGCAGTCGTGCAGCTCGACGACGTCGACGTCGTCCGGGCCCGACGCCGGCCTTCTCGTAGGCGTCGCGCGCGGCGGCCACGGCCATGTCGTAGCCGACCATCTTGATCATGCTGTCCTCCCCGAACGAGCTGGGGAAGTCGGTGCGTCATGGTCTGCGCCGCGATCCAGACCGGCTTCGTCGCGCCCTTGCGCTTCGCGAAGTCGTCGGAGCAGACGACCGCCGCCGCCGCGCCGCAGGTGGGCGGGCAGCACTGGTAGCGGGTCAGCGGATCGAACACCTCCGGCGCACGCCATCACCTCGTCGAGGCTGAGCTCCTGGCTGAAGAGGGCGTACGGGTTCTTCGCCGCGTGCTTGCGCGCCTTGACCGAGACCTGGCCGAAGGTCTCCTTGCTGGGCGCCGTACTTCCAGCGGTACTCGCGCCCGGCGCCGCCGAACATCTGCGCCGCCGGCGGGGCCTGGGTGAAGCCCTGCACCTTGACCATGACGTTGGCGTGCTGCTCGACCGGGTTGGCCCGGTCGCCGAACTTCGACCCCAGCGCGCCCTTCTCCATCTTCTCGAAGCCGACCACCAGCACGCACTCGGCCATGCCGCCGGCCACCGCCTGGGCGGCCAGCATGAGCGCCGTCGATCCGGTCGAGCAGTTGTTGTTGACGTTGAAGATCGGGATGCCGGACAGGCCCACCTCGTAGATGGCGCGCTGGCCGCAGGTCGAGTCGCCGAACACGTAGCCGGCGTAGGCCTGCTCGATCTCCTTGTAGTCCACGCCGGCGTCGGCCAGCGCGGCGCGCGCCGCGTTCGACGCCATCACGTGATAGTCGTCGCTCTCGCCCGGCTTGGCGAACTTGATCATTCCGACGCCGAGGACATTCACCCGCTTGGCCATGGCTGCTTCCTTTCCTGTCAGGCGAGAGTCTTCAAGAAGTCGAGGCGCTGCGCGACCCGCACGTCGCCGTCCACCCGCAGCTTCCCGGTCTGATACAGCGCGCGCACCTGGGCGGCGCCCTCGATGAGGGAGACGAGGTCCCGGTCGCTGACCGTCAGCGTGCAGTCGGCTCCGCTCGCCGCGCCGCTCTTGACGGAGCCGGCGCCGCTCTTGAGGTCGATGGTCCACTGGCTGTCCGGATCGGTCACGCGCAGGGCGATGACCGCCGACACCTCGCCGACCCAGCCCGGGTTGGCCTCGATGCGCGAGGCCAGCTTGTCCATCAGGGCCGGGGCCTGGGCGGCGCGCGGCGGCCGGCGCCGGCGCGGCCGCCGCGGGCGCGGCGCCCGCCGACCGCGCCTCGAGCACCGCCTTCTTCGCCCGCTCCGGGTCGATCTTCTGGAGGAAGGTCAGCTTCTGCGACGCCATCACGTTGCCCGAGATCTTCAGCTTGCCGCCGAAGTACAGCTTCTGCGGGTCGGCCTGGCCGGACACCATCGCCATGAAGTCGGCGTCGTCGAGCTCGAGCGTGCACTCGCCCGGCGTGCTCTCGCCGCTGGCCACCTCGCCCTTCTTCAGATCGACGGTCCACACGCGTGTCCGGGTTGCGCAGCCTGAACTGGTAGACGACGCCGATCTTCTTCAGATCCGGGTTGTGCTGGACGTGATCGCGGATGGCGATGAACACGTCGCCGCTGTTCGGGCCGTCGGCCGAAGCCGGCGCGGCTGCGTCGGCCGACGCCGCGGCCGGCGCGCCGGCGCCGCGCGCCTTCATCGACTCGAGCACCCAGTTCGGGATCGATCTTCGACAGGAAGGTGAGCTTCTGCGACGCCATCACGTTGCCGGAGATCTTCAGCTTGCCGCCGAAGTAGAGCTTCTGCGGGTCGGCCTGGCCGGTGCACATGGCCATGAAGTCGGCGTCGGCGAGCTCGAGCTTGCACTCGGCCGGCGCCGACTCGCCTGCGGCCACGCTGCCGCTGCCGTTCTTGAGATCGACGGTCCACACGCTGGCCGGATCGGTCAGCGCGAACTGGTAGACCACGCCCACCTTCTTCGACCGCGTCCGGGTTCTCGCGCACGTAGCGGGTGATGGCGGCGAAGATGTCGGCGCTGGTCGGCACCGACGGCGCCGCAGCCGCGGCCGTCGGTGCTGTCGCGGCGGCCTTCGGCTTGGCGGCCGGCTTCGGGATCTCGCGATAGAGCTCGATCGCCGCGCTGGAGATGACGACCTTGTCGCGCTCGGCCACCTTGCACTGGAACACGATGCGGGTGTCCGACTCCTTCCACATCTCGGTGACCAGCGTCTCGCCCGGCAGCACGCTGTCGGCGAAGCGCACCTTGATGCTCTTGAAGGTGCGCGGGTCGCCGCCGCGCGAACGCGCGGATGACGTGGCGCGCCGCGTAGCCGAACGTGCACAGGCCGTGCAGGATCGGCCGGGCGAAGCCGAACGCCTTGGCGAAGCTGGGATCGACGTGCAGCGGGTTCCAGTCGCCCGACAGGCGATAGAGCAGCGCCTGGTTGGCGTGGATTGTCTGCTTGGCGACCGCGTCCGGCGGCCGCGACGGCGGCGCGTTCTCCGGCTCGCTGGGGCCGCGCTCGCCGCCCCAGCCGCCGGCGCCGCGGATGACCGCGCTCAGCCGGTTTCTGATGATCTCCTCGCCGCTCTCGTCGAGCGACCGGGTCTCGTAGACGAGGACGCGCGTTCTTGCCCTTGTCGAAGATGTCGACCAGCTTCGTCTTGTGGGTCAGCTTCGCCTTCGGGCGGCAGCGGGCGGACGATCTCGGTGTACTGCTCGCCGTGGAGCAGCCGGTCGAGCCCGAAGTTCAGCCCCGGGGCCAGCTTGCCCTCGCGCCCCATGGTCAGGATGCCGTTGACCGCCGGCACCACCGCGAAGGTCGGCAGCGCGCGGAAGCCGCCCGGGTGCATCTCGTACACCATCGGCAGGTCGGCGTCGTCGAGCGGATCCTCGGCCGCGCCGACGCCGAGCGCGTACAGGGCCAGGTCGCGCTCGTCGTAGCTGGTCTCGAACGGCGGGAGCCTGGTAGCCGTGCGCGCGGTCGACGTCGATGAACTGGTTGCCGCCGCGCGACGGGCCGGCCTGCACGTTGGTCATGATCGGCGCCATCGACGACGCGATGTCGGCCGGGTACGCCGCGCCGCTGTCGAGCGCGGAGATCTCCTTCCACGACTCCTGCACCGCCTCCGGCGTGATGGCGCGGCCGAGGCGGAAGGTCTTGCCGGCGGCGCGCTGCCAGCGCAGCTTGGCCATGAAGCCGCCGCCGACCTCGAACAGGCCGCCGGTCTCCTCGCAGCTCTCGTGGCACAGCCAGGCCAGGAGCGGGCTGACGTACTCGGGGCGCAGCGCGTCGAGGATCTCCTTGGGCAGGACGGTCTCGGTCAGGCGCGACCCGGCGATGGGCGCGATGGTGTTGACGTGGACGTTGTTCTTGCGTCCCTCGAGGGCCAGCGTGTTCGACAGGCCGAGCAGGCCCAGCTTGGCCATGCTGTAGTTGGCCTGGCCGAAGTTGCCGTAGATGCCGGCCGCCGACGCGGTCATCACGACGCGGCCGTACTTCTGCTCGCGCATGTGCGGCCACGCGGCGTGGGTGACCCGGAACGAGCCGAGCACGTGGACCCGGTAGATGAGGTCCCAGTCCTCCTGCGACATCTTGGCGAAGCTGACGTCGCGCAGGATGCCGGCGTTGTTGACCACGATGTCGATGCGGCCGAAGGCGTCGATGCGCGCTCTTGACGATGTCGCCGCCGTCCTCGACCGAGTGGTAGTCGGCCACGGCCTCGCCGCCCGCGGCCACGATCTCGTCGACGACCGAGATCGGCCGCGCGCTGGCTCTTGCCCTCGCCGTGGATGCCGCCGCCCAGGTCGTTGACGACGACCTTTGCCCCGCGCGACGCGAGCAGGAGCGCGTGGCTCTTACCGAGACCATTGCCGGCGCCCGTGACGATGGCGACCCGGCCGTCGAACCGGAGATCCTGAGACATGGAAACGAATCTATCCCCGGTGACGCAGCGCGTTTCAACAATCCTGAAATGAATTTCGACTTTAAGTCCGCCCCCCGTGAATCCCGCCGCTTAGGTTCGCGATCGGGGGGGTCGCCGCCCGCGACGCCGCTCTCGTTCAGGCCGGCCAGCCGCGCGGCGGGCGTGTCACCGGGGTCCATGTCCGGGCCCGGCGCTGGAGGCGGGCTTCGGCCGACTCGCCGCTGGCGTCGATGGTGGACGGGGTCGAGGTGGGGTGGTCGCGGAACAGGGTCGCGTTGAGGACGGCGAAGGGCATGCCGTCGATCGCGCACAGGGCCGCCGCCAGGCAGCCGCAGCGGGCGCACGAGATGAAGTCTGCGGTGGCGGTGGCGAAGCGGTAGCGCAGGAGCGCGCCGTCCGCGGCGAGGTCGAAGGCGACGGCGCCGGCCGGGTCGGAGGTGTAGATCGGGCGGCGGCGGGAGCAGTGGTCGCAGTGGCAGACGCGGTACGCGAGGTCGGCGGGGCTGCGAGACGCGGTCAGGACGAAGCGGAGGTCTCCGCAGTGACAGGCTGCTTCCACGCGATGGTCCATGGCGCTCCTCCGTCGCCGGGCGCGGGTCGCGGCGCCGGGCGTCGATGTGACGCTAGCATCCGGCGGCGATCGGACTGGCGTGCATTCGTGCAAAGCTATCCTGCATGGATGCGGCCCTGGCCAGCTGGGACGACGCGCGGTTCTTCCTCGCGCTGCATCGCTGCGGGACGCTGTCGGCCGCGGCGCGGGTGCTCTCGACCCACGCGTTAACGGTGGGGCGGCGGATCGCGGCGCTCGAGGAGGCGGCGCGGGTGCGGCTGTTCGCGCGCGGCGGCGGTCGCTACCGGCTGACGCCGGCCGGGCTGGCGATGGTCGGGGCGTTCGAGGCGCTGGAGCGGGAGGCGCTGGCGCTGGGACGGCTGCTGTCGGTTCGCTCGGGCGCGCAGGGGCGCGTCAGGATCACGGCGCCGGTGGCGTTCGCGGCCCGGTTCCTCGCGCCGCGGGTCGAGCGGCTGCGGGCTGCAGTCCCCGGGGTGGAGCTGGCCATCGCGGCCAGCGACGAGAGCGCCGCGCTGCTGGGCGATGCGCCGGAGGTCGCGGTGCGACTGTCGAACCCGCGCGCGGCGCACCTTGTGTGCCGCAGGGTCGCGGAGGTGGCGCTCGGACTCTTCGCCTCGCCGGCCTATGTCGAGCGCAGCGGGCGCCCGTCGGCCAGCCTGCGCGGGCATCGTGTGCTCGGGTTCGAGCCGGGCGAGCATGCGGTCCCGGAGAGCCGATGGCTGGAGCGGCGCGCGGCCGGCGCCGAGGTGGTGCTGCGATCCGACAGCCGCCTGGTGCTCGCGGCCGCGGCCGAGTCGGGAGCCGGTATCGCGCTGCTCCCGCGCTATCTGGCCGAGCAGATGGAGCTGGTCGCTGTCGGTGGCGCGGACATCCCGCCGCCGCGGCCGGTGTGGCTGGCGGTCCACCGCGACCTGGCCGGCGCGGCGGTGCGCCCGCTGTGGAACGCACTGGCGCAGCTGCTCCAGCGCGATCTCGCCGCGCCGCGGCCGCGAGTGAGATCCCGGCCGGCTCCGTCGGTGAGTCGGGCCTTATCAGGTCCACGGGGCCGTGCTATGCGAGCGGTGTGATCGACCGAGCCAGGCTGGCCGCCGTTCCGGACCCCGACGTGTCGCGCACCGAGGCGATGGAGCGCGGCCATCGCGGCCTCCGCGGCGTATCTCGGCTCCGACCGGGCGCTCGAGTCCATCGCGGCCGACCCGTACTGGCCGAAGTGGGACACGCCGTGGTGGCACATGCTGCTCCTCCACGAGCTGGGCGAGACCCGCCAGATCCCGCGGCGCACGGCGGACGCGATGGCCGCCGGCCTCGACCGGCTGCTGCACGTGTTTCCGATCCACCCGGGCGACGCCCCGGAGGGCTTCGACTCGCACCGAGACGTCGCCTGTCACTGCGCGCTCGGCTGCATGGTCCCGCTGGTCGCGGCGTGCGGCGTCGACGTCGACCAGCGCGCTGCCCTGGGTGAACCCCTGGTTCGTGCGCTACCAGATGGCCGACGGCGGCTTCAGCTGCGACGACAGCGCCTATCGGGCGACGGACGAGTGCCCGAGCTCCATGGTCGGCACGGTCGCTCCGCTGGAGGCGATGCTCGCTGCTCGCGACCTGTCGGCCGAGGAGCGCGCCTGCCGCGACCGCGCGGCTCGCTTTCTGATCGATCGCGCCCTGGTGCGCGGCTCGTCGACGGTCCACAACGCGGCCGAGCGCGAGTCCGCGGCGGCCTGGCCCCTGCCCTGCTTCCCGCGCTTCTACTTCTACGACCTGCTGCGCGGCCTCGCCGCGCTGGTGCGCTGGGCCGAGGCGACCGGCGAGCCGCTGCCGCAGCGCGCCATCGAGGGCGCGGTCGCCGATCTGGTCGACGCGCTTCCCGGAAGGCATCGTGCGCGTGGGGCGCCAGGCGCACGCCGGCATGACGACGATCACCCTGAGCCAGCGCGGCCCGCGCGCGCCCGCGGCGACCTTTCCGCTCCTCGACGCGGCCGGCGCGCCCGGCGAGCCGTCCCCTGCCCTCACCAGGCAGTGGTCCGAGGCGCGGCGCGGCCTGCTCCGCCTCGTCCGACGCCGGCCGTCTCGTCGACTAGCTCCTCGCCGGTCCGGCAGATACGCGATCGAGAGGCGAATCGCGGCGATGGTCAGGCAACCATCCGGACGCCGGTGAGATCCTGTCGACCCGATGAGCCAGCTCGCGCCGGTCGCGCCCCGAGAACGCCTGGTCACGCTCGACGTCCTGCGCGGGGTCGCGCTGTGCGGCGTGATGATCGGCAACATGGTGCTGTACAGCGGCCAGTGGGCGGAGCCCGGGCCGGGTCCCGAGCTGAGCGGGCTGGACGAGATCGCCGACTGGTTCCTGAACATCTTCGTCCGCGGCAAGGCGCAAACGCTCCTGACGTTTCTGTTCGGCTTCGGGTTCGCCGTCCAGCTGCTGCGCGCCCAGGAGCGCAGCGAGCCGGTCATGGGCCTCTACGTCCGCCGGCTCGCGGTGCTGTTTCTGTTCGGCGTGCTGCACGTGGCCCTGCTGTGGTGGGGCGACGTGGTGTGGACCTACGCGGTCGCCGGGTGCGGGCTGCTGCTGTTCATCCACGCGTCGAATCGATCGCGCCTGGTGTGGGGGCTCGGCCTCATCTTCGTCCCGAACCTCGTCGTGCATGTGCCCGCGGTGCACATGGCCACCATGCCCGCCTTCCTCGAGCCGGGCGCGTTCGGCGCCTACAACGCGCGGATGCTCGAGGCGCTGCATGCCCCCGACCGCGACGGGCTATGGTGGGAGCACCTGCGCTACGCGCTGCTCTGGTGCTCGCGGATCTACGTCTGGTACTACCTGTGGACGCTCGGCCGCTTCCTGCTCGGCTACATCGCGGGCAAGCTGCGCTGGTTCGACAACGACGGCGCCGACCACCTCCCGGTCTTCCACAGGCTCGCCGCCTGGGGCGGCTCGATCGCCGTCATGGTGGCGACGTTCGAGGTCGTCACGTGGCTCCACCTGATCCCGTTTCTCGCGAAATACGGGCTGTGGGGCCAGCTCCTGTGGACCGCCATCGACGAGATCGGGCTCCTGGCCACGACCCTGACCTACGTCGGCATCATCGTCTTGCTGATGCAGCGTCCCGCGTGGCGGAGGGTCCTGCGCGTGATCGCGCCGGCTGGGCGCATGCCGCTGACGACTTACTTCTCGCAGAGCCTGATCTGCACGTTCATCTTCTACGGCTGGGGGCTCGGCCTGGCCGGCGCGATCGGCACCGCCGGGTGCCTCGGCCTGTCGGTCGCCATCTTCACCGTGCAGGTCGCGCTCTGTCACATCTGGCTGCGCTTCTTCCGCTTCGGCCCGCTCGAGTGGGTGTGGCGCTCGGCGGTCTATCTGAAGTGGCAACCGATGCGAGTAGCGCAGGCTCCGAAGACGCCGTGATGCCGCTTCTCGGTGCTGGATCCGATTCGCTGCTTGACCGGCGCGGCGGGCCGGGGATGGTTTGATCATGAAGAAACGCGCACTGGGTGATGGTCTCGAGACGTCCGCGGTCGGGCTCGGATGCATGGGGATGACGTGGGCGTACGGGGCGACCGAGGGGGATCGTGGCGAGTCGATCGCCACGATCCAGCGGGCGCTCGATCTCGGCGTGACGCTGCTCGACACCGCGGACGTGTACGGGCCGCACACGAACGAGCGCCTGGTGGGCGAGGCCATCGCGGGCCGCCGCGACCAGGTCGTGCTCGCCACCAAGTTCGGCGTCGTGCGCTCTCCCGGTGAGAGCACCGCGATACGGCAGCAGCGCATCAACGGCCGGCCGGAGTACGTCGTCGCCGCCTGCGACGCGTCGCTCGGGCGGCTCGGCGTCGACCAAATCGATCTCTACTTCCAGCACCGCGTGGATCCGGACACGCCGATCGAGGAGACGGTCGGCGCGCTCTCCCGGCTGGTCGAGGTCGGCAAGGTCCGCCACATCGGGCTGTCCGAGGCCGGCCCGGACACCATCCGGCGCGCGCACGCGATCCACCCGGTCGCCGCGGTGCAGACCGAGTACTCGCTGTGGTCGCGCGATCCGGAGGACGACGTGCTGCCGGTCCTGCGCGAGCTCGGGATTGGCCTGGTGGCCTACGCGCCCCTCGGGCGCGGCTTCCTGTCCGGCGCGATCAAGTCGATAGACGATCTCGGCGCCCGACGACTACCGGCGCACCTCGCCGCGCTTCATGGGCGAGAACTTCCAGCGCAACCTCGACCTGGTGGCCCGCATCGAGGAGCTGGCCGCGCGGCGAGGCATCACCGCCTCGCAGCTGGCGCTGGCGTGGGTCCTGAGCCAGGGCGAAGACATCGTCCCGATCCCCGGCACGCGCCACCGCGCGCGGCTCGAGGAGAACGTGCGCTCCGCCGACATCGAGCTCTCGCCCGACGAAGTGGCGCAGATCGCCGAGGCGCTGCCGCGCGCCGCCGGCTCGCGCTACTCCGAGGCGGGGATGCAGGAAGTCGGCCGGTAGCCACCGCAACAAGCTGCGGGTCGGTCCGATACAGGCGGCGTCCATGCAACGGCTCGCCGCCGGACTCGTGGTTCCTGGAGCGCGGCGAGTCTCAGGGAGGATTCGATGTCGACTCGCTCGCTCGCGGCCGGCGCGCTCGCGCTGGCCACCATCGCAACCCTCGCCGCGTGTCAGTCCGGCTTCTCCATCGGCGGAGTGGGCGGCAAGAAGCCGGATCGGGCCCGCGCAGCCGACGACGACGCCGACGGATCCGAGGACAGCGCCGAGCGCGTCGCGGCCGAGGAGCCGGATTGCGATGCGGAGGCGGACGAGGTGCCGGACAAGCCGGCGGCGCGCCGCGAGGGCCGCGGCAAGGCCGGCGGACACGGCTCCGACGCCGCGAGGGCGCTCGACGCGTGCTACGCCCGCCTGATTGGCGACGCCAGCCTGTCGCCCGGTGAGTGCAAGGCGCAGCGCGACGCGTACCTCGCCGGACGCGGCAGGCTGACCGACAAGGAGATTGGCGAGGCGGCCCGGGCGCTGTTCGGCGAGGGGCTGGCGATCGAGAAATCGGGAAAGAGCATGACCGTCTCCGACGGGTCGCTCGATTGGCGGACGCTGGAGCGCTACGCGCGCGACATGTATCTCCCGGCCATCCTCGCGAACACGAGCTCGCCGGCGATGGGCGTCTACCGCCACCGTCGCAACTTCGACGACGAGAAGGAGTACGAGTCGTTCAAGGCGCTGAGCGCGTCGCGCAAGTGGGGCTTCATCCTGACCGAGCCGACCTCGCGCATGATGGTGTGCGACTGGCTGGCCGACGCCGTTGACGACAAGGCCCAGGGCAGAAAGCTCAAGACCTGGTGCTTCGACGAGGGGATGCGCGCCGCGCGCCTGCCGGTCCACCTCTACCAGCCGGGCAAGCCGCGGACGATCGCCCCGGGCGACCAGCAGGACGACTATCCGGTTGACGGCGAGGCGTACGTCCCGCGCGGCGACGGGTCAGGCTGGAAGATCCAGGTGGCGGTCTCCGGCACCACGCCGATGGAGGGCTACGCCATCCACCGCTCGGTTAACTTCGCCGGCCTTGTCCTCACCTGGGAGGACGACCCGCAGCTCAAGAAGAAGGGACAGGACCTGCGCCAGGAGCTCGAGGAGGTGGACGCCGAGAAGCGGGCCGTGGCGCAGAAGGCGATGGCCCGGCAGGTCGGCGTCAAGGGCAAGCTGCTGTGGACCGACGTCCCGTTCCTGGACCCGTGGAAGCCGTTCCCGGCGCTGAAGAGCAAGGTGCCGGCGTGCGAGTCACTGTCGCTGGCGGTGTGGGAGCCGACCAGGCGCCCGGATCGCGTGACCGGATGGTATGTCGAGGTCTCGATCGACGGCGACGACTGCTTCGACGACGAGATCTTCCAGCCTTCCGACCGGAAGCCGGGCCCGATCTACCGGACCGAGCTGGCCGGGAAGTGCAAGGTCGCGAAGGGCCGCGAGCAGCACAAGATCGCCACCGTGCTCAGGCAGCTGATCTACTACAAGACCGACGAGAAGCGCGCCCGGATCAGCGGCGACGAGATCGAGGTGTACGACGTCCACGGCTCGAAGCCGGACAAGGTCCTGGCCAGGGACAGCCTCGTCTGCAGCGGCGCGCTCTAGTCCGGCGGCGCGGCGGACAGCGCCGGCTCGGCCGGCCGCTTCCAGCGCGCCTTCTGCGCGTCGCGCATGTCGATGACGCCGACCCGGTGCAGGACTCTCATGACCAGGTAGGTCGTGTCGATCTCCCACCAGCGGACGGCGAAGTTGGGGCTCATGGCGAACTTGTGGTGGTTGTTCTGGTAGAGCTCGCCGCCGGTGAGGAAGTCGAAGGGCAGCGCGTTGCGCGACACGTCGTCGAGCGGGAAGTTGCGGTAGCCGTAGCGGTGGCCGCCCCAGTTCACGATGGCCCCGTGCATGGCGCCCATGATCCAGTGCAGCGGCAGGAGCAGCCACATCCACCAGGCGGTGGCGAAGGCCAGGTAGAACGCCGCGAAGCCGGCGCCCCACACGACGCGCATGACCCAGCTCTTGCCGAGCCGGTCCAGGATGTCCGAGTGCGGGAAGGCGCCCTCGAAGCGCGGCTCGGGAGCTTCCTCGTTGTAGGCGAGGAGGTGGTACTTCCTCTTGGTCTTCCACATCATGGTGAACAGACCCGGGATCATCGCCCGGTAGCCCCGCGGCGAATGTGGATCCCCCTCCCCGTCGCTGTACGCGTGGTGCATCCGGTGCAGGATGGCGTAGCCGCGCGGGTTCAAGTAGCTCGAGTTCTGCGCTGACGTAGCTGAGCCAGTTGAAGAAGCGCTCCCAGCCCGCCGACATCGTGAACTGCCGGTGCGCGGCGTACCGGTGCTGGAAGAAGCTCTGGCAGAAGACCGACAGCTGCCAGTGCACCAGGAACAGGATGAGGACCGCCATGGCCAGAGGCTATGGCGGTCCTCGCCCTGCTCCATTCACGGTTCTGTCACGGTTTGGACAGGTCCGACCTTTCGGCCGGTATCGAGCAGGTGGGCACGAGGGCGCGGCGACGATCGAAGAGACTGTCGTCAGCGACGGGCCGCCCTTTGCCGGGATCGTTCATTGGTTCAGATGAGGCGAACGTTCTCGGCTCGGGGACCCTTTGGTCCCTGACCGATATTGAACGAAACGCGCTGCCCGTCCCTCAGCTCGTCGAAGCGACAACCCTCGCACGCAGACATGTGGAAGAACACGTCCTTGCCGTCGCCAGCATCGATGAAACCAAAGCCCTTGTCCGTAAGCCGCTTGATCGTACCTTCAGCCATCTGAGTCACGCTCCTCTGTTTCGCTCCGCCCCCGCCACCACGTCGGTGTTTTGGGGACTTTGCGACGCTTTACTGCGATACTCCTTCGTGACCCATCTGGCGCCAACAAGCCAGAGGAGATGCGACGAAACAAACCGGCGGGGTGCGCTATCTCCCCGGGACACCCGGATCGGGTGAGCCAACCTTGATCGCGACACGGCCGACCGGGGCCAGAACGCCAGCTGCCGGTTCGCGGTAGGCGGAGCCGGATGGGCGGCGGGCGTCGGGGACGGGCTGCAGGGCGACCAGCAGGCTGAGCTCGTCGCCGGGAGCCAGCACCGCCTCGCGCACCTCGCGGAACGGCAGCGGCGAGGGCGGGCGCAGCTGCGGCGCGTCAGGGTCGAGGTGGCGCAGGTAGCTCTGCAGGCCCGGGTGGCCGCCCTGGACGCGAACGCCAGTCGCAATCAGATCGGCGGTGCCGGCCGGGATCCTGGCCACCTGACCGTCGTCGAGGTTGACGTCGAAGCCGAGGCTGGCCCCGTCGCGCAGGAGCACCGGCGAGCCCTCGGCCCGCGGATCGAGCAGCCACAGCCCGTACGCCACGCACGGCGTCCCGCCGATCGGCGACGGAGCCGTCCCCGCGCCGGCGCTCACGCGGCCGGTGTAGCGCGTGCGCGCGGTCCACAGCGGCTCCTCGCCGGCGCCGCGCGGGACGCGACGCGCCGGGTCATCGCCGAACCGGGGCGGCGGCGGCACGTCCAGAACCGGGCTCTTTCCCGGCTCTGCCTCCGGGAGGGCGAAGAAGCGGAGCAGACGGGCCATCGCGGAGCCGAGGGTCAGCGGCGGCCGCGCGTCGGCGGCCGCGCTCCATACCGCCTCGGCCAGGCGCCGACGCTGCGCCGGATCGGCCGGAGCCACGGCCGTGTGGCGGACCCAGGTGCAGTGCTCTCCTTCCGACAGGGCGGCGCGGCACTCGAGGCAGATGCGGGTCCGGACCGGCCAGGTCACCGCCCCTGTCCCTCGAGGGCGCGCCGCGCAACCTCGGCCGAGCTGGACAGGGTCTCGAACACCATGGGCGTGCTGCGGGCGCGCAGGACCGAGAGCGCCTGGCCCAGGCGCGCCGCGTAGTCGTCGGCGGTCTCGGCGTGCAGCACGATGTGCACGAACACCGGCTTGCCGGCGGCGACGGTGGCGGTGGCCGCGCGCTCGACGTGCTGCTGGATCTCGACGACGCTCAGGTAGTCGGCCGCCCCGCCCGTGTCGGGCATCTCCAGGATCTTGCCGGCCGGGGTGTCGATCCAGAACGGCTGCGTCGTCTGGTCGACCCGGCGCCACACGTCGCCGAGCCGGTGCTGCAGCGCCGCCACGTCCTTCTCGTCGAGCCACGAGGGATCGAGCGCCGAGCTGTCGATGGTGAAGCCCTCGGCGCGCGCCGCCTCCAGCACCGCAGGCGTGGCGATCCAGCCGCCGGCGCGGAAGCTGGGTCCGACCACGAGGCCCTGCGCTTCCAGGATCTCGCGCGACTTCTTCATGATCGCCCGCAGCTCGGCCACGGTGAAGACGGCCAGGTCGAGGTCGAAGCCAATGTCGTCCTGGAACGCGATCAGCCCGCTGCTCGGGCTGAGGAACGACGGGCCGTCGCGCGGCTTGACCCCGGCGGCGACCACCAGCGACTTCCATGCGTGTACATGCAGCCCGGTCTCGTCGCCGTCGCGGACGGCGCGCCGGATCTCGCGCGTGGCGTCGGCCGCGACCGCAGCCGGCTTTGTGTAGTAGGCCGCGTTGAGCATGTGGGTGAGCGGCACGCCCGGGTTGTCCTTGCGGAACGCCTCGAGCGCGTCGAGCGACTCCGGCGAGAAGAAGCCGCCCTCCCAGTCGACCGAGATGGCGATGCGCACCACCGGCGGCGCCTTCTGGCCGGACGCGGCCGGCTCCGACTTGCCGCAGGCAGCCGCGGCCGCCGCGATCGCCAGCAGCCGCGCCGCCCGAGCGACGCGCTCAGCCCTGATGGATGATGGTGCCGACATCTTCACCGTCGAGTGCCCGGGTCAAGAGACCGGGCCGCAGTCCGTTGATGATCTGCACCTCGGTGCAGAAGCGTGCGCGCGCCACGTACTCGACCACGACGCGCTCGATGATCATGTCCGGCAGATCGCGGGCCAGGAGCTCGCGCGCCGTGATGCGCCGGATGATCGGCGTGCCGGGCCGCTTCTTGGGATCGTCCTCGTAGAGGCCGTCCTCGTCCTTGACGAACAGGCACCGCCGCGCCCCCAGCACCTCGGACGACAGGAACACGCCGGCGTCGGTGCGATGGGCGGGGATGCGGCTGCCGAGCGCCGGCGCCTCCCAGTACCGGAACGGCGGCATGCCGGTCATGATCGGGATGCAGCCCAGCCGGAAGTAGAGCGGCAGCTTCTCGAAGTCGTCGTGCAGGATGTAGATGCCGCCGTGCCTGGCCAGCAGCATCTGCAGCATGCGCGCGTTCTGCACCGGCACGTAGCCGCCGGTGGCGGCCAGGATGCCGGTCGGCAGCTCCAGGTCGGAGCCGATCGAGTAGATGTGGCGCGCGCGCGTGCCGCCGCCGGTGCCGATGAGGAGCTTGTGCCGGTCCTTGACCGCGGCGATCTCCTCGAGGATCGGGAACAGCGCCACGCGCCCGCGGTCCATGATCGACTGGCCGCCGATCTTCACCACCTTGACGTCCGGGTCCATCGCGACCGGCTCGTACGCCAGCCCGGCGATGGCGCCGCCGGTCATGGCCGCGCTGCCCAGGCTGCTGGCCAGCGTGTTGCGCTCGGCGCTCACGAGCGCGCGCCTCGCTTGACGATGACAGTGCCCACGTCCTGGCCGGCGAGCGCGGCGGTGAGCTGCCCGCGCTCCAGGCCGTTGATGATCTGCACCCGCTGCACGTGGCGCGCCGCGCTCCAGGCCCGGAACAGCGCGCGGTCGAGGATGGTCTCGGCCGGCAGGTCGGCCAGCAGCTCGTCGAGGCCGATGACGCCGTACGGCACCGCGCCGGCGTGCTTCTTCGGGTCCCGGTCGTACAGCCCGTCCTCGTCCTTGATGAAGATGATCTTCTGCATGCCGAGCACCTCGGCGTGCAGGAACAGCCCGAAGTCGGAGCCGTGCGCGGGCAACGGGCCGTCCTCGGGCGGCGGCTCCCAGAAGTGATAGGGCGGGATGCTGATGACGATGGGCAGGATGCCGCTGTCCAGGTAGAGCGGCAGCTCCCAGAAGTGATCGCGCGGCATGGTGATCGAGCCGTGCTGGGCCAGGAGCGCGTTGAGGAAGATCGCGTTGCACTCCTCCATCGCGCCGACCAGCTGCGCCATGCCGCCGGTCGGCAGGCCCAGATCGAGGGCGACCGAGATCGTGTGGCGCACGCGCGTGCCGCCGCCGACGCCGATGATCATCCGGGTGCCCAGCTCGGCGCGCGCCGCGGCGATCTCCTCGGCCAGCGGCACCAGCGCGGCGCGGCCGCGGTCGAAGATCGACTGGCCGCCGACGCTGACCAGGACCACGTCGGGCAGGATGGCGCGCTCGCCCGGCGTCGCGGTGCGGGCCAGCACGCGGCGATCGACCAGCGACTCTCTCATCAACGGCGACTCGATGTGAGTGCGGCCGTCGCCGGTCACGAGCTTGCTCATGCGATCGCTCCGCGCACGACGTCGGTGCGCGGAACGGACGATACCACGTCCCTGCCGCCGGCCCGGCGGGTGGGGCTCCTGGCCGGCAGAACCGGCCAGGGCCCGACGACGTGAGAGCGACTAGAAGTAGTAGGCGATGCCGGCGTTGCCGACCAGGTCCCCGGTGATGGCGATGAAGTCGCCGTCACCGGTGAGGATGGCCAGACCCAGCGAGGCGCTCACGGCCACGTTCGGCACCAGGAAGGCGCGGATCTGGGCGCCGGCATCGATCTCGATGTCGGTGGTGCCCTCCGCGTCCCCCTCCGGGTCGATGCTGACCACGCCCAGGCCGCCGCCGAGCGAGAAGTCGGCCGAGGCGGCGGAGTGGATGTGGTACCAGAAGCGCCCGCCGAGATCGAAGCGGGTGGTGGCGTCGTCGTCGGCGAAGCCGAACAGGCCTTCGAGGTGGAACATGCCGGCGTCGTAGATCACCGCCGGACCGAACGGTCCGTCGGGGAGGAGCATGGTCTGGACACCCACGCCCAGGCTGCCGCTGCGGCCCTCCTGGGCCTCGGCGGATCCGGCCTGAGCCAGGAACAGCGGAAGGGCCAGAGCCAGGGCGCAAACCAGCTTGGCGGCGCGCCAGCGCCTGGGGCCATCGAAGCGAGCCTCGGTATATACGTTCGATCTGCTCATGGCCCGGCATCGTATCGGGCATGTGCGCTTTGCCAACTTTTCGGCGCGCTCCGCTGCCGCTGCTTGCCGGCCCATGCCAGCTGGTGCCGGGCGCTCGGGCGCGATGGCCTGACCGCCTGCGACCCAATGCTCACTTCGTGCGTTCAGTGCGCACCTTGTCTCCCGCGACGTCTCCACGCGGCGCTGTCGCTCTGCGGAAGCCACGCGTCACCGCGGTGAGCGTGCGCTTCGGATCGCGGCGCCGCGGACCGTTCGCGACCAGCAGGCGGTCCGCGGACGCGATGGCGGCGCGTGGGACGGGGACGCGCGCGCAGGGCGTCATCGCGCGCGGTCATCGCCGTCGGCCGCGGTCGCGTGGCGGCACACGACCACGTCGATCCCGCTGACGCCGCCGCGCCGGCAGTCGCCGCCGCCGAAGCGGTCGCCGTCGATGGACGGCGAAGCGTCCCGGCTCCAGCCCGTCCGCCCGCCACGCCTCGATCAGTCCGGCCAGCGGATCGGGCACCGCGGCGGCCGGCGCGTCGGTGGCGACCCGTTTGGCGTCGCCGGTGCTGTCGCTGGTGCGATCGCCGATGCGGTCGAGCACCATCGCGATCAGGACCAGCGCGCCCAGCACGACGCCGGCGATGGCGGCGATGCGCCACACGCGGCCCCCGCCCGCCTCGATCGCGACCGGGGACAGCGGCACCGATGCGGGCACCGGTGGGGCCGCCGCGAGCAGCGCGTCCGGCGGCGGCGCGCCGTGAAACACCGTGGTCGCCATGCTCGGATCCGGCGCGGCCAGCTGCCCGGTCAGCCGAGCCGGTCGGGCAGCGGCCGCGACGGCGTCCGGATCCCGCTCGCCTTCGAGGAACGCTTTCACTGCGGCGAGGTAGTCGTCGGCACTGGCGAAGCGCTCGGCCGGATCGACGGCCAGGCCGCGGGCCACGATCGCCTCCAGTGCCGGTGACGCCAGCTCTGGCGCAGCGTCGGTCAGCCTCGGCCGCGGCGCGTCCCGGTGGCGCGCGAACAGCACGGGCCGTCTCGACCTCGGCCGATCCGAACGGCGGCTGCCCGGTCAGCATCTCGAACAGGATGCAGGTGGCCGAGTAGAGATCGGCCCGCCCGTCCACCACGGCCTCCGGATCGAGCCGCTCCGGGGCCAGGTAGGCCGGCGCGCCCAGCGCGACGCCGGCGCGGGTGAGCTGCTCGGCCGCGGCGCCGGCGCCGCCCAGCAGCGCGGCGGTGCCGAAGTCGACGATGACGGCGACGTCGCGGGTCGCCGCCGCGCTCGACCAGCACGATGTCGGCCGGCTTCGAGATCGCGGTGCACGACGCCGGCGGCGTGGGCCTCGCGCAGCCCGCGCAGGACGTGGGCCAGGATGGCCAGCGCGCGCGCCGGCGCCAGGGGCGACTCCGCGATCACCTCGGCCAGGCCGTGGCCCTCGACCAGATCCATGACCAGGTACGGCCGCCCGTCGTCGAGCGCGCCGAAGTCGCGCACGCCGACCAGGTTCTCGTGCGCCACCTTGCCGGCCGCGACCGCCTCGCGCTCGAAGCGCCGGGCGGCGCCGCCGGCCGCGTCGCGCCGCAGGATCTTGACCGCCACCGCCACGCTGCCCGGCTCGGCCACCGCCCGGTACACCAGCCCGGTCGCGCCCTCGCCGATGCGCTCGACCAGGCGATAGCGCCCGTCGACCATCTCTCCGATCAGGACGTCGCTGCGCGGCTCACCGGCCTCCATCGCTCCCTCTACGGGTCGAGGATCTTGCCGGGGTTGAGGATGTTGTCCGGATCGAGCGCGCGCTTGATCGTGCGCATGAGCGCGATCTCCGGCTCGCTGCGCGAGTAGGCCAGGTACTCCTTCTTGACCAGGCCGATGCCGTGCTCGGCCGAGATGCTGCCGCCGTAGCTCTGCACCAGCTCGAACACCGCGTGGTCGGCCTCGCCGGTCAGACGGAAGAACTCCTCGCGGTCGAGCTCGTCCGGCTTCATCACGTTGATGTGGATGTTGCCGTCGCCGACGTGGCCGAACAGGCAGATCTCCCAGCCCGGGTAGCGCGCGGCGAACACCGCCTCCAGCTCGCGGCAGAAGCGGCCCAGCTCGGCGACCGGCAGCGCCACGTCGTTCTTGTGCGGCAGCCCGGTCGCGCCCAGGCTCTCGCTGATCCCCTCGCGCAGCCGCCACAGCGCCTGCACCTGGCTCGCGCTCTGGGCCAGCACGCCGCTCTGCACGCCGCGCGCGCCCAGCGCCCGCTCGGTCCACTCCTCGAACGGATCGGACGCCGCGCCCTCGGGCGCTCCCTCGGTCTCGACCAGCACGTAGCACTCCGACGGCGCCGGAAACGGCGGCGCGATGCCGCGGTGGGCGCGCAGGCGCGCCATGCAGCGCTCGGTGAAGAGCTCGTACGCGGTCAGGGTCAGGCCGGCGCGGCGCGCGTCGGTGAAGAGCTCCAGCCCGGCGTCGATGCTGTCGAGCCCGAACAGCGCCACCCGCAGCCGCTGGGGCAGCCGCGTCAGCTTGAGCGTCGCCTCGGTGATGATGCCGAGCGTGCCCTCGCTGCCGATGAACAGCTGGCGCAGGTCGACCCCGGTGTTGTCCTTCTCGAGCGCGCCGCCCAGGTCGAGCACCTCGCCCGAGGCCAGCACCACCACCATGCCGAGCACCCACTGGCGCGCGTGGCCGTAGCGGATGACCTTCACCCCGCCGGCGTTGGTGGCCAGGTTGCCGCCCACGTGGCTCGATCCCTTGGACGCGAGATCGATCGGCCAGCACAGGCCGTGCGCCTCGCACTCCGCGTGGACAGCCTGCGTGACCGCTCCGGCATCGACGCGGATGGTCCGGCCCACCAGGTCCACCGGATCGATGCGAGACATCCGGTCCAGGGACAGGACCAGCTCGCCGCGTCGTGCCACGGCCCCCCCGGCCAGGCCGGTGCGCCCACCGGAGGGCACCACCGCCTGGCCGTGACGCCGGCAGAGCGCGACCAGCCGCGCGACCTCTTCGGTCGAACCGTGGTCGGGCCACGGCCAGAGGTGCGGGGGAGTAGGCCCTTGTCCAATCGCGGCCATACACGGCCAGATCGTCGGGCTCCCGGCTCAGCGTGTCCGCGGGGAACTGCTCCGCGATGTCCCGCAACAGGGGCGAACCAGAATCGATTGACATGACTGTCCCGGAAAGCTAGGCCACGTTACGGTATCACGCTCGCAGTCTGTCGCTCGGGACGGGGGCGCGGAGCGGGTAGGACAGAGTTCGGCCGCCAGTGGTGCCAGGGGGCCCCTTTGCGGTGGCATGATGAGTCGGCTGTGCACGCCGTGAGACCGTCTTTCGATATCCTGGTCGTTGACGACAACGCCTCGAACCTGCTGGCCATCGAGGCGGCGCTCGCAGGCCTCGGACTGAATCTGGTGACGGCGCAGTCCGGCGCCGATGCGCTGCGCTGGCTGCTCGAGCGCGACTTCGCGCTCATCCTGCTCGACATCGAGATGCCGAGCATGGACGGCTACGAGACCGCGCGCCTGATCCGCGGGCGGCTGCGAACCCGCCACGTTCCCATCATCTTCGTCACCGCGTTCAGCCGCGACGACAGGGAGATCCTCGAGGGCTACGCCCTGGGCGCGGTCGATTTCCTGTTCAAGCCGATCGTGCCGGAGATCCTGCGCGCCAAGGCGTCGGTGTTCGTCGAGCTGCGCCGCCGCGCCGACGAGGTGGCGCGCCAGGCCGAGCTCTTGCGCGACGCCGAGCGACAGGATCACGCCCGCCGCATGGCCGAGGAGCGCCAGCGCTGGGAGTCGGAGTCGCTGCGCGAGCAGATGGAGAAGGAGCGCCGCAGCGCCACCGCCATGGCGCAGAAGGCGGCCGAGCTGGCCCGCACCGTGGCCAGGCTCGAGCAGGTCGAGGCCGACCTCAAGCGCTACAGCCTCGATCTGGAGGAGGCGGACCGGCGCAAGGACGAGTTCCTGGCCCTGCTCGGCCACGAGCTGCGCAACCCGCTGGCCCCGATCGTCACCAGCCTCGAGCTGCTGCGCTCGCGCTCCAGCGGCGATCGTCGAGGTGCAGCGCGCCTGCGCAGACGCTGGACCGCCAGGTCGCCCACCTCACCCGGCTTGTCAACGACCTGCTCGACGTCTCGCGCATCACCTCCGGCAAGATCGAGCTGCGCCGGCAGCGCTTCCCGCTGGGCGAGATCCTCGACCGCGCGGTGGCGCTGAGCCAGCCGCAGTTCGATCAGCGGCAGCAGCGCCTGCAGGTCGAGGTGAGCGACGTCGACCGCGAGGTCTCGCTCGAGCTCGACATCACGCGCATGGTGCAGGTGGTCTCGAACCTCCTGCTCAACGCGGCCAAGTACAGCGAGCCGGGCAGCCGGGTGCGGCTGCGCGCCGCCCGCGACGAGAGCGAGGCGGTCATCTGCGTCACCGACGAGGGCCGCGGCATCGATCCGGAGATGCTGCCGCGCATCTTCGGCAGCTTCGTCCAGGTCAAGACGGGGGGCGGCGGCCTCGGCGTCGGGCTGTCGCTGGCCCGCCGGCTGGTCGAGATGCACGGCGGCACCATCCAGGCCCAGAGCGAGGGCGTCGGGCGCGGCAGCGAGTTCTTCGTGCGCATCCCGATCGCGCCGATGGACGACGCGCCGCCGCCGGCCCCGCTGGAGAAGAGCGCGCCGTTCTTCCTCGAGCCGGCCAGCCTGGACGAGCGCATGCGCATCGTCGTCATCGACGACAACGACGACATCCGCGAGACCATGCAGCAGCTGCTGCAGAGCCTGGGCCACGTCGTCGAGGTGGCGGCCGACGGCCTGACCGGCGTGGAGCTGGTGCTCAAGGAGCGGCCCCAGGTGGCGCTGGTCAACATCGGCATGCCGGGGCTGGACGGCTACCAGGTGGCGCAGAAGCTCCGCGCCGAGCTGGGCCCCAACCAGCTCCGCCTCGTCGCCATGACCGGCTTCGGCCAGTCGAGCGATCGCGACCGCGCGCTGGCCGCCGGCTTCGACTCGCACCTGATCAAGCCCGCGCGCACCGACCAGATCCAGCGCGCGCTCAAGGGCGATCGCCATGGCTAGCCGGCGGAGCCCGAAGGGGGCGCGCGGCAAGGCCACGAAGAAGGACGCAAGGAAACCACCGGCCGACCGGCCGGTCGACGCCGCGTCCCTCCCGCTCGACGAGCAAAGGCTGCTCGCGGCGCTCCTGGCCGTGCGCGACGGCGACTTCGACGTGCGCCTGCCGGTCGGCGGCAGCGGCGTGCCGGGTCGCATCCACGACGCCTTCAACGACGTCGTCGGCCTCAACCGGCGCCTGTGCCGCGAGCTCCACCGCATGTACGAGGTGGTCGGACGGGCCGGACGGCTGGGCCAGCGCGCCAGCATCGGCGGCGCCGGCGGCAGCTGGAGCGCGACAGTTGACGCGCTCAACGCGCTCATCGGCGAGCTGGCCCATCCGACCGCCGAGGTGGCGCGGGTCATCGGCGCCGTCGCGTCGGGCGATCTGTCGCAGAAGATGGACCTCGAGGCGGAGGGCCAGCCCCTGCGCGGCGACTTCCTGCGCACCGGCAAGATCGTCAACCGCATGGTCGATCAGCTGGCCTCGTTCGCGGCCGAGGTCACCCGCGTGGCCCGCGAGGTCGGCACCGACGGCAAGCTGGGCGGCCAGGCCCAGGTCAAGGGCGTGTCCGGCACCTGGAAGGACCTGACCGACAGCGTCAACTCGATGGCGTCGAACCTGACCGCGCAGGTGCGCAACATCGCCGAGGTGACCACCGCGGTCGCGCGCGGCGACCTGTCCAAGAAGATCACCGTCAACGTCAAGGGCGAGATCCTCGAGCTCAAGAACACCATCAACACGATGGTCGATCAGCTGGGCTCGTTCGCGTCGGAGGTCACCCGCGTGGCCCGCGAGGTCGGCACCGACGGCAAGCTCGGCGGCCAGGCGGTGGTCAAGGGCGTGGGCGGCACCTGGAAGGACCTGACCGACAACGTCAACTCGATGGCGTCGAACCTGACCGATCAGGTGCGCAACATCGCCGAGGTCACCACCGCCGTCGCGCGCGGCGACCTGTCCAAGAAGATCACCGTCAACGTCAAGGGCGAGATCCTCGAGCTCAAGAACACCATCAACACGATGGTCGATCAGCTGCGCTCGTTCGCCGCCGAGGTCACCCGTGTGGCCCGCGAGGTCGGCACCGAGGGCAAGCTGGGCGGCCAGGCCTACGTCGAGGGCGTGGGCGGCACCTGGAAGGGCCTGACCGACAACGTCAACTCGATGGCGTCGAACCTGACCGCGCAGGTGCGCGACATCGCCGACGTCACCACCGCGGTGGCGCGCGGCGACCTGTCGGTGAAGATCACCGTGGCGGTGCGGGGCGAGATCCTCGAGCTCAAGAACACCTTCAACACAATGGTCGATCAGCTGAGCTCGTTCGCCGCCGAGGTCACCCGCGTGGCCCGCGAGGTCGGCACCGAGGGCAAGCTGGGCGGCCAGGCTCACGTCGAGGGCGTATCCGGAACCTGGAAGGACCTCACCGAGAGCGTCAACTCGATGGCCCAGGGTCTCACCGCGCAGGTGCGCGACATCGCCAACGTCGCCACCGCGGTGGCCAACGGCGACCTGAGCCAGAAGATCACCGTGGCGGTAAAGGGCGAGATCCTCGAGCTCAAGAACACCGTCAACGAGATGGTGGACAACCTCAACACGTTCGCCAGCGAGGTCACCCGCGTGGCCCGCGAGGTCGGCACCGACGGCAAGCTGGGCGGCCAGGCGGTGGTCAAGGGCGTGGGCGGCACCTGGAAGGACCTGACCGACAACGTCAACTCGATGGCGTCCAACCTGACCGCGCAGGTGCGCAACATCGCCGAGGTGACCACCGCGGTCGCGCGCGGCGACCTGTCCAAGAAGATCACCGTCGACGTCAAGGGCGAGATCCTGGAGCTCAAGAACACGATCAACACCATGGTCGATCAGCTGCGCTCGTTCGCCGCCGAGGTCACCCGCGTGGCCCGCGAGGTCGGCACCGAGGGCAAGCTGGGCGGGCAGGCCTACGTCGAGGGCGTGGGCGGCACCTGGAAGGACCTGACCGACAACGTCAACTCGATGGCGTCCAACCTGACCTCGCAGGTGCGCGGCATCGCGCGTGTGGTCACCGCGGTGGCCCAGGGCGACCTCAAGCGCAAGCTGGCCCTCGAGGCCAAGGGCGAGATCGCCGCGCTGGCCGACACGATCAACTCGATGATCGACACCCTGGCCACGTTCGCCGACCAGGTCACCTCGGTGGCGCGCGAGGTCGGCATCGAGGGCAAGCTGGGCGGCCAGGCGCGGGTGCCCAGCGCGTCCGGCACCTGGCGCGACCTGACCGACAACGTCAACCAGCTGGCCGACAACCTGACCACCCAGGTGCGCGCCATCGCCGAGGTGGCCACCGCGGTGGCCCAGGGCGACCTGACCCGGCTCATCACGGTGCAGGCGCCGGGCGAGCTGGCCGAGCTCAAGAACAACATCAACCAGATGATCGCAAACCTGCGTGATACGACGCAGAAGAGCGCGGAGCAGGACTGGCTCAAGACCAACCAGGCGCGCTTCACCGGCATGCTGCAGGGCCAGCGCGACCTCAACGCGGTGGCCGATCTCATCCTGTCGGAGCTGGCCCCGCTGGTCGGTGCGTTCCAGGGCGCCTTCTACCTGGCCGACGAGGAGAGCTCGTTCCCGCCGCGCCTGCACCTGCTGGCCAGCTACGCCTGCCACCGCAGCCTGCCGACCAGCTTCGTGTTCGGCGAGGGGCTCATCGGGCAGTGCGCGGTGGAGAAGAAGCGCATCCTCATCGCCGGCGCCCTGCCCGACTACATGCGGGTCACCTCCGGCCTCGTCGACGCGCGCCCGCACAGCATCGTCGTGCTGCCGGTCAGGTTCGAGCAGCAGATCAAGGCGGTCATCGAGCTGGCCGCGTTCCAGTCGTTCTCGGCCAACCAGATCGCGTTCCTCGACGTCCTGACCGACAGCATCGGCATCGTGCTCAACACCATCGCGGCGTCGATGCGCACCGAGGAGCTGCTCAAGCAGTCGCAGGGCCTGACCGAGGAGCTGCAGGCCACCAACGAGGAGCTGGCCAACCGCTCGCAGCTGCTCTCGCAGCAGAAGGCCGAGGTCGAGCGCAAGAACCAGGAGATCGAGCTGGCCAAGGCGGCCCTGGAGGAGCGCGCACAGCAGCTGTCGCTGGCCTCGCGCTACAAGAGCGAGTTTTTGGCCAACATGTCGCACGAGCTGCGCACGCCGCTCAACAGCCTGCTCATCCTGGCCCGCCTGCTGGCCGACAACAGCGACCGCAACCTGACCGACAAGCAGGTCGAGTTCGCCAAGACGATCTACGCCGGCGGCTCGGACCTGCTCCTGCTGATCAACGACATCCTCGACCTCAGCAAGATCGAGTCCGGCACCATGGCCATCGCGGTGGACGAGGTCGAGCTGGGCGCGATGCTCGAGTTCTGCGACCGCACCTTCCGCCAGGTGGCGCACGCCAACGGGCTGGAGCTCGAGATCGACGCCGACCCGGCCCTGCCGCGCACCATCGAGACCGATCCGCGGCGCGTGCAGCAGGTGCTCAAGAACCTCCTGTCCAACGCCTTCAAGTTCACCGACCAGGGCAAGGTGGTGCTGCGCGTGCGGCCGGTCACCGAGGGCTGGCGCGCGTCGAACCGGCACCTCAACGAGGCCGACCAGGTGATCGCGTTCTCGGTCGCCGACACCGGCATCGGCATCCCCAGCGAGCAGCAGCAGATCATCTTCGAGGCGTTCCAGCAGGCCGACGGCAGCGCCAGCCGGCGCTACGGCGGCACCGGCCTCGGCCTGTCGATCAGCCGCGAGATCGCGCGCCTGCTGGGCGCCGACCTGACTGTCGAGAGCGCGCCCGGCCACGGCAGCACCTTCACCCTGTACCTGCCGCGCGTGTGCGTTGTCAGCCCGGACGAGGCGCGTCCGGGCGGGCTCCCGGCGCCGACCACGCCTCCGCCGGCCGGCAGCGGCCCCATCATCGAGGAGGCGCGCGCCGCGCTCATGTCGCCCGGCCTCGGCGAGCTGCAGGACGACCGCCACGCGCTGCGCACCGGCGATCAGGTCCTGCTCATCATCGCCGACGACCTGGCCATGGCCCGCGAGCTGGTCCAGGCGGCCCACGGGCGCGGGCTCAAGGCGCTGGTCGCGCTCGGCGGGGTGGACGGGCTCTCGCTCGGGCGCGCCTACCGCCCCGACGCCATCGCGCTCGACATGGACACGCCGATCGGTGGAGGGCTGGTCGTTCTTCGACCGGCTCAAGCGCGACCCGCGCATCCGCCACGTCCCGGTGCTGTTGCTCGGCGCGCCGATCGATCGACGCGAGGCGCGCCGGCGCGGCGCCTTCTCGGCGCTGAGCAAGCCGATCCAGGCCCGCGAGCTGGTGGCCGCCATCGACCGGCTGGCCGCCTTCCTCGAGCAGCCGTGGCGCCGCCTGGTCGCTGTGCGAGGCGGACGAGACCGAGCGGCGCGCGGTGCAGGCGCTGCTGTGGGGCGAGGACCTCGAGATCACGGCGGTGGCGTCGGCCACCGAGCTCTTGCAGCTGCTCGACCACTCGCGCTCCGACTGCATCGCGCTCGACCCGGCGCTGCCGGATCAGGAGCGTCGGGCACCTCATCGCGGAGCTGGAGAGCCACCCGGCGCTGGCCGACATTCCGATCCTCCTGTTCGGCCACCGCGTCGGCGACGCCGAGGTGGTGGCGGCGTTCGAGCGCTCGCGCCTGCTGGTCCGGCCGGTGCGCTCGGTCGAGGATCTGCTGGCCGAGTCGAGCGCCATCCTGCACCGCAAGGAGGAGCGGCGCGAGAAGCGTGCAGCCCTCGGGCCTGCTCGAGGGGCTGCCGGAGGCGGATCCGATCCTGGTCGGCAACAAGGTGCTGGTGGTCGACGACGACATGCGCAACATCTTCGCGCTGACCAGCATGCTCGAGCGCCACGGCGCGGTCGTGCTGCACGCCGAGGACGGGCGGCGCGGCATCGAGATCCTGCGCCAGAACCCGGACACCAACGCCGTGCTCATGGACATCATGATGCCGGAGATGGACGGCTACGAGACAATGCGCGAGATCCGCCGCCTGGCCGGCTTCGAGTCGCTGCCGATCATCGCGCTGACCGCCAACGCGATGAAGGGGGACCGGGAGCGCTGCCTCGACGCCGGCGCCTCCGACTACGTGGCCAAGCCGGTCGAGGTCGACCGCCTGCTCGGCATGCTGCGCCTGTGGCTGTATCGCAAGGACGCCGCCGGGAGCGCCGAGGCCGATTCGCCTCCGCCCGGATCGAACGGAAGACACTCCGCCACCGCGCCCGACTGATCGATCGGGCCCGACGAGCCCGGTCTCTCGACACAGTTTGAGTGCTATGAACTGAAGTCGCGTGGGGACGCGAAGGGGAGCGGTATGCGCCGCGTCCTGCGACCTCGCGGTGCTTCTTTCCGACAACCACGGAGGCGCCAATGCTGAGAACCAAGACATCTCTGCTGGGCATGTTGCTGGTCGCGAGCCTCGGGGTCGGGTGTGGTGGGGATGACGACGGCGATGGAGACGACGGCGACGATGGAGGGGACGACGGCGGGACGGTGCAGGACCCGACCGATCCGGCGCTGTACGGCGCGCCGGAGGGCGAGGACCTCGCCTTCGGCGTCCAGGAGGGAGACCTGCGCAACTACTTCCGCCGCCAGGGGCCGGCGGCCGTGCACCTGCTGGCCCGCTCCGGCGCCGACGCGCGCATCGTGGCCGCCTTCCCGGCCAACAACCAGGGCATCGGCATCTGGTTCCTCGGCGCCGGCGAGGACACCCAGCTGTGGGCCGGCGCCGACGACGAGTCGGACCTGACCGCGGGCGGCGGGCTCGAGGCGGTGGTGCGCAGCGACGAGGGGGCCGCGCGCGACCTCAACGGTGTGCGCGCGACCATGCACAGCGACGCGACCAGCCTCACCGCGTACCTGTCGGTGCTGGGCAACGTGCGCACCGTGCGCGACTACGGCTACGGCCTGTGCCTGGAGAATGCGGAGCAGTTCCCGGAGCTGCGCAACGAGACCATCGACCTCATCGAGGAGCACAACGTGGTCGTCATCCGCCGCGAGCAGATCGGCGGCGACTACGCCATGGAGTTCCTCATCAAGGGGGGCGAGGGCACGACCGTGTCGGTGCGCGAGGAGCAGGTCGAGCCGCGCGAGGCCTGCGCCGCCACCGCCGGCGAGGCGGCCGAGAAGCTGATCGAGATCTCCGGCGAGGGCGGCCTCGATTTCGAGGTGATCGCGCTGGCCGACGACGAGCCGCTCACGCCGATCGAGAAGCCGGATCTGCTGATCGACGAGCCGCCCGACAGCTTCGAGTTCAACGGCCTGGCCTTCCTGAGCTACGCCGAGAAGCTGCAGGCAGGCTCGTGGCGCTTCCTGACCTACTTCGGCCGCGACACCCTGCTGTCAACCCGCATGCTGATGCCCGGCCTGCAGAGCCCCATCGTCGAGGCGGCGATCCGGTCGGTGCTCGAGCGCGTCAACCTGGTCGAGGGCGTGCCGGACCCGAACTTCGACTTCCTCATCGAGGTCGGCGACGTGGCCCACGAGGAGGAGCTGGGCGACTTCGCGGCCTGGAAGAACCAGATGGACGGCGCGCCGGAGGGCGAGCTGCGCGAGCCGCGCTTCGACTACAAGATGGTGGACGACGACTTCCTGCTCGCGCCGGTGGTCGTCGAGTTCATCGAGAAGCTCACCGCCGAGGATCCGGAGGGAGCCGAGGCGGCCGTGCAGGCCTTCCTGGCCCAGGCCCGCGCCGACGGCAACACCTTCCAGCAGGCCATCGAGGCCAACCTCGAATCTGGTACTGGAGCGGGCGCGTCCCTTCGCCGACGACCCGCGCGCGCCGGCGGCCAAGAAGGACCTCCTCGTCGCGCTCAAGGAGAACGTGCCGGTCGGGCAGTGGCGCGACTCCGATCAGGGCATCGCGTACGGCCGGGTCGCCTTCGACGTCAACGCGGCCCTGGTGCCGGGGGCACTCGAGGCGGCCGTGATGCTGTACCAGCTCTTCGGCCGCAAGGAGAACCAGGCCGAGGCGGAGCGCATCCTGGCCGAGTGGCAGGACGTCGAGGAGCTGTTCCGCATCGACATCGGGCTGGGAGAGGCGCAAGACAACGTGGCCGACTACGCCGCCACCGTCGAGGTGACCGACACGTCGGATCAGCTCGTGGCGGACCAGGGCAACACGTACAGCTACTACGGCATCGCGCTGGACGGCGAGGGGGAGCCGCTGCCGGTCATGCACACCGACCACGGCTTCGTCATGGAGTTCGCCCGGCCCTCGGACGAGTACCTGGCCCGCGTGGCCGCGACCATCAGCAACGACTTCCCGGCCGGCCTGATGTCGCCGGTCGGCGTCATGGTGGCCAACCCGGCCCTGGCCGCGCCGGACACCATGGTGACGAAGCCGAACGATCCGGCCGATCCGAAGGACGACGAGCTGGTGGCGCTGCGCGAGATCTTCGACAACTCGCAGTACCACGGCACCGTCGTGTGGTCGTGGCAGCAGGCGATGCTGGCGTCCGGCATCCGCCGCCAGATCGAGCGCGAGGATCTCGACGCGGAGACGGTCACCGCCCTCGAGAACGCCGAGTGCGTGCTGTGGCAGACCATCGACGCGGCAGAGGAGGTGCGGGCCGGCGAGCTGTGGAGCTGGGTGCCGGCAAAGGGCCAGCCCGAGTACCGCGCGTTCGGCTTCAACCGCAACGACGTGGACGAGTCCAACGCCGTGCAGCTGTGGAGCACCGTCTACCTGGTGGTCAAGCCGCCGACCCCGAAGCAGAACCCGCTCTGCGCGCCGAAGTAACTGGCTGAGGAGGCCGCGAGGTCGAACGCCGACCTCGTGGCCTCCAGGCCTACCGCGTGTAGTGGTCGGCGCCGAGGAAGTGCAGCGACACGTACGGCTCGTCGCCCACGACCCAGCTGTCGTGCGGCGCGGCCGGGATGTGGAAGACCGAGCCCGGGCCGAGCTCGACGGTCTCGCCGCCCACCATGGCGGCGGTGGCGCGGCCGGACACCACCATGCCGACGTGCTCGACCTCGCAGAACTCGGTGCCGGCCATCGGCCGCACGTGCTGCGACCACTTCCATCCCGGCTGGTACGTTGCGCGACCAATCGTGAGCCCGCCAATCCGGATGACCTCGAAGCGGCCCTTGTCGAACTCGCGCACCTCGTCCGGCTCCTCGAACCGCCTCAGAATCACGTCCAGCATGCTCTCGATTGTACCCGCTGGGTGACAGCGAGCGGTCGCGACGCGAGGCCGGCCGCCCCGGCGAGCGCGTGCGCCCGGCGGGGACCCCGCGCCCTGCCCTGCGGCACGCAGTACCTTGCGCGCGACGATGCGGGCACGAATCTGCTGCTCCGGGTGTTGCCGCGAGGCTCGTCTCGCCGCGACCGATGGAGGTTGGGGATGTCCGAATGTCTCTCGAATCGCTCCCGCACGCGCGGCGCGTTCAGCGCGTGCGCCGCTCTCACCTGGCTGGGCCTCGCCGGCTCCGGCTGCGCGATGGAGTCGATGGCCGACGAGCCCGACGAGCTGGCGCTGGACGAGGACCTCGAAGGCGAGGACGAGAACCTCGAAGGCGACCAGGCCACGGCCGTGGCCTTCGACTTCCAGCCCATCGAACCCTGCCTGTCCGAGTCGGACTACGTGTCGCGCGGCGCTGTCCGCTTCGGGCTCAGCCACGAGCCGTTCACGCCGCCGTGCGTGCGCCTGGCCAGCGGCGGCACTGTCGTCTTCCAGGGCTCGCTGGTCGAGCACCCAATCGTGCCGCGGCAGCTCGGCACCTCGCCGTCGCCCATCCAGCCCAGCGCGCGCGGCAGCCGCGTGGAGTTCGAGTTCCCCGACTACGGCACCTTCCCCTACCGGTGCGCCGAACACCCGGACGAGATCGGCGTGGTGTGGGCGTCCTCGCAGTGACGACGACTACTTGATCTCGCCCAGCATCTTGTCAACCTGGTCGCGCACCGCCTGCTCGGCCGCGGTGGTCGAGCCGTCCAGCGAGCTCATGTCGGTTCCGCTCAGGCCCAGCGGCATGGAGAAGGCGTGCCTGTGGAACTCCTCGACCGCGCGCTCCGGCGTGACCGGCACCGGCTTGCCCGGCTTGCCGTCGGGCCCGGGCGGCGGAGGCGGCGGCGGGCCGGGCTCCTCCGGCACGCAGCGCAGCTCGCTGCCCTCGGGCGAGCGCAGGCAGACGCGGATCGAATCGGGCGCCCCCGTCACGTCGATGGCGAAGCCGCGCTCGCCGGCGCGCAGGCGCGGCGACTCCTCGAGCATGGCCACCACCTGGGCAGCGCCCGGGCCGCTGCCGCGCAGGGTCGCCGGGAGCGCCAGGCCGAGCCGCCGGATCGTGCTCGGATCGAGCTGGTAGGCCGCGCCCAGCAGCTCCAGCTCGCGGCGCGCGTCGCCCAGCTCGTGCGCCGCCTTCGCCCCGATGGCCGCGGCGCGCGCGCGCAGCAGCGCCTCGGTCTGCGGCAGCGCGGCCAGCGCCTTGCCGGCCAGGTCGAGCGCCTCGCCCTCGCGGCCGCGTGCAAGGTGCACCTCCGCCTCGATCGCCTGCCAGTAGGGCAGAAGCTGCGGCGCCTTCTCGCGCTCGCGCACCATGCCCAGCGCCACCGCCATGGTTCCGGGGCCGACGATGTCCACCAGATCGCCGAGCAGCCACACCGGCACCGGCGTGATGCCGCGCTCGCCGAACAGCCGCAGGGTGTCAACCAGGCGGTCGTCGTCGCCGACCAGCATGCCGCGCACCATCTCGCCGTCGCTCCAGTCGCGCGTGCGCCGCCCGGTGCCGGCCAGGAGGCCCGTGCCGGCGCCGACAGTGTCGGCCTCGTCCAGGATCTCGCGGTGCGCGCGGCTGATCGCGGCGCGCAGCAGCACGTTGGCCGCCTGCGCCTGCCACGCGTCGGTCAACGCCAGTCCGCGCCGGTCCGGGAAGTCGATGGCGCGATCGATCAGGCGCAGGGCCGCCTCGGTGCGGCCGGCCAGCAGCAGCACGGTCGCCACCTCGGCGTCGGTCTCGGCCCGGTCCTGGTCGCGCAGCTGCGGAGGCTGCCGGGTGCGCCAGCGCTGCATCTCGCGCAGCGCGCTGGCCGCGTCGCCGCCGCGGCCCTGGTCGATGTACAGCGCGACCAGGAACCGCCACGGGTTGGCCGGCGTGAAGGCGAGCCGGCGCGTGCCGGCCAGCGCCGTCTTCTCCGCCTCGTCGGCCACGAAGGCGGCGCGCGCGGCCAGCGCCGCGTTGTAGGCGTGGACCGCCAGGGTCGAACGCGTGCTCGACGTCCACCTCGGGCAGCTGGGTGTCGGACTGGGCCGCGTTCTGGAAGGCCGCGTTGCACGCCGTGCGGGCGGCCGCGCGGTCGTGGCCGTGGCGCTCGATGGCGCACAGCACGTTGAGGCCGAGCGAGCGCTGGCCCGGGTCCTTCATCGCCCGCGCCTTCTCGGCGGCGGCGCGCGCCTCGTCGAGCCGGCCCAGCTTCATCAGCGGCCAGGCGTGCTCGCCCGGGCGGGCCGGCCGGTACAGCGCGTCGTGGTACTGGAGCATCTGGAGCTGGTACTCGTGCTCCTCCATCTCGCCGGCCAGCGACGAGATCGACAGCAGCAGATCGCGGTGGAAGCGCCATGGCGTCTGATCGGGCCGGCCCGCGGCCGGGAAGCGCCGCTCGTACAGCTCGCGCGCGCGGCCCTGGTGGTAGATGGCGCGAGCCAGCGCGCCCTCGGCCTCGTGCAGCACCCGGCCCAGCACGTAGTGGCCGGCGATCGAGTCCGGATCGGCGGCAAGCACCTGCTCGGCCAGCCTGCGCGCGGTGACCGGCTGGCCCTTGTCGATCATCGCCACCGCCTCGCGCTCGCGCGGGCTCATCCACGCGGTCGCCTCGGCGGCGGCCGGATCCGGGCCGCGCTGCTGTCCGCGCACCATCACCGGCACCGACAGCGCGGCCGCCAGCGCGAGCGCGCCCAGGACGCGGGCGCGCACCGACGCTCTGCCGGAGAGCAGCTTCATGCCCTCCCCAGGGTCGCGGCGGCCAGCCGCTCGAGCGCGCCTGCGCAGCACTCGCGGATGAGCGCGGTCGCCTCGCCGGCGCCCGGCGCCACCTCGATGCGGTGGCTGAAGATCTCGTTGGCGGTGGCCTCGATGTCCTCGGCGGTGACGTAGTGGCGCTGGCGGGTCAGGGCGTGCGCCTGCAGCGCCGCCAGCCCGAGCACCAGCGAGCGGGTCGACACGCCCTGCAGGATGCGCTCGTGCGTGCGGGTGGCGTGCGCGATCTCGACCAGCGCCTCGTGGATGGCCGGGTGGATGTGGATCTGGCCCTGGATGACGCGGCGCGCGTCGAGGATCTCGGTGCGGGTGACGCGCGGCAGGTCGTCGCGATCGGCGCTGGCCTTGAGCAGGTGGTGGTTGCGCAGCACCTCCAGCTCCGCCTCCGGCGCGATGTGGGTCATGCGGATCTTGAACAGGAAGCGGTCGAGCTGCGCGTTGGGCAGCGGGAAGGTGCCGGCCACGTCGAGCGGGTTCTGTGTGGCGATGACGAGGAACAGATCGTCGAGCCGGCGGGTGCGGTTGTCGACGGTGACCTGCTTCTCCGCCATCGCCTCGAGCAGCGCCGACTGCACCTTGGGCGTGGTGCGGTTGATCTCGTCGGCCAGCACGATGTGGGCGAAGATCGGGCCCGGGCGGAAGAAGAAGCGGTTCGTGTTCGGGTCGAAGATGGTGGCGCCGGTGACGTCGGACGGAAGCAGGTCCGGCGTGAACTGGATGCGGCGCAGCGCAACGATCTCGTCGTGGGGCTTGTCGTCGACGATCGAGTCGCCCAGCGCCTTGGCCAGCGTCGTCTTGCCCGACCCGGGGAAGTCCTCCAGCAGCACGTGGCCGTCGGCCAGCACCGCGACGATGATGAGCTCGATCACCTCGTCGCGGCCGCGCACGGCCGAGCCCAGGCGCTCGCGCAGCCGGGCGTAGACGCTGTAGGCGCCGGCGAGGTCGCCGATGCGCGGGGCCGGCTGGTGCGTGATGTGCTTGCTCTGGATCGGTTCGCCATCGGCCAGGTTCGGGGTGCCGTCGTGCTGTGACATCGGGTTCTCCTGAGTGCTGACTAGCGCGATGCGAGGAACGAGATCGGGTTTATGGCGCGGAGGAGCCGCCGCCACAGGGACGTGGACGCGGCCAGCTCGCGGCGGACCCCGCCCAGGAGCTCATGCCACTGGTCGCGGCTCTGGGTCTCCGGCCGGGGCGAGAAGTGCGCCGCCAGGTGCAGGTGGGTCACGCGCTCGAAGACCGGGACCTGCCCGGCCAGGCGGCGGGCGAAGCGCTCGCGGGTCTCGCCGCGCCCGCGCGCGCTGCCGGCCTCGGCCAGGAGGTCGAGGGCGAGGCGGTAGCCGACCCGCGGCAGGTGGGACGTGCCGGCGAAGCGCGGCGCCGCGCGCCGCCACAGCTTGATGGCGTAGAGCGCGAGCAGGGCCGCCGCGATCAGGGCCCCGACAGCGGCGCCCGCCGGCCGGGCGAACGACGTCCCCTCGCGCGGCGTCACCGGCGCCACCTCGACCGGATCCGGCGTGGCGCCGCGAGCCAGCTCGGCCAGGCGCTGCTGCAGATCGTCGTCGGGCGGGGTGCCGGGCGGGTCGAGGTTGCGGGACGCGGAGATGTCGAGCACCACCCAGCCGACGCCGCGTAGATACAGCTCGGGCCAGGCGTGGGCGTCGCCGCCGCGGATCAGGATCGACGAGCCGCGCCGGTTGTCGGCCTGCACCGCGTAGCCCACGCCGATGCGGGCCGGGATGCCGGCCGCGCGCCATAGATACACCGCGGCGTGGGCGAAGTGGACGCAGTAGCCGGTGCGGTCGCCGAACAGGAAGTCGGCGGTCGGATCGGCCGCGCCGGCGTGGCGGTGCTTCGTCGAGTAGATCGTGTTCTCGTCCAGGTATCGCTTGATGGCCGCGGCGCGCACGAACGGATCGGCGCGCCGCTCCTCCGGCACCTCGGACAGGATGCGCGTGCTCAGCTCGGCGAAGCGCGGGTCGACCGGCGGGCGGAGATAGTAGTCGCGCACCTCGGGCGACCACTCGGCCGCGCCGGCCTCGCGGCCGAGCAGCTGCTCCAGCTCGAGGGTCGACACCGCCGCCTCGAAGCGGTAGGCGCGCACGAAGCGCGACGGATCCGGGTTCGCCAGCGGCTCCCAGCGGGTCGGCGCGCCCATGAAGAACAGCCGCCGGTGCGGCACCAGCAGCGCGACGTCGGCGTGGACCAGCGCGTTGCCCGGCGCGTCGGCCGGGGGCAGCGCGGTGAGCGAGCCGCTGGGCAGATCGCTCGGCATGTCGGCGTCGCGGTCGCGCTGGCGCGGCGCCACCAGGCGCTTGCCGGTGTAGTCGCTCCACGCCTCCTGCCGGAAGTAGTAGGTCTGCGAGGCCGGCGTGTAGTCGTCGCCGAGCAGCACCACCGCCATGGGCGCGGAGCCGCTACCCTCGCCCGGGTCGTTCCAGTCGGTCTCCTTGGGCGGCGGCGTCCCGCCCTTCCCACCCTGCTGCTGTTGCTGCTGCTGGCCCTGCTTCTGGCCGCCCTGCTGCTGCTGGCCCTGTTGCTGCTGGCCGCCCTGCTGCTGCTGGCCGCCCTGCTGCTGCTGACCGCCCTGCTGACCGCCCTGCTGCTGCTGACCGCCCTGCTGCTGCTGACCGCCTTGCTGCTGCTGGCCGCCCTGCTGCTGCTGGCCCTGCTGCTGCTGGCCCTGCTGCTGCTGGCCGCCGCTGCCCTCTCCGATCGGCTCGCCGTCCGCCGTCGTCGTGCTGCGGAGGATCGCCGCGCGACTCCTGCGTCAGCCCCAGATCGTTGGTCGGCTGCGGCGGCGGTGGCGGCGACACGCTGACGATGAGCGCCAGGATCGCGCCCAGCGCGGGCAGCGCGAGGAACGAGGCCGTCCCTGGGCGCCGCTCCGACTCGAGCATGAGCAGGAGCGCGAGCACGCCGCCGACCGTCACGCCGATGGCCAGCAGCACGACCGCCGGATCGACGCCGCGGTGCCACGCCCAGTCGCTGAGCCAGAGCGGGCGCACCAGCACGCCGTCGCGGTGGGCGGCGAACGGGACCGCCACCGCCGCGGCGGCCGCGACCATCTCCAGCACCGCGAAGGCGCGCACCCGCCGGCCGGCGCAGCGCAGCGCGGCGGCGACGGCGAAGGCGGTGAGCCCGAAGCGCATCAGCGCGGACACGCGCAGCGCGCCGCCCGGCCCGAACAGATCCGGCACCAGCTCGTAGGTGGTCGACGCGCCGGCCAGCCACAGGCCGAGCAGCGCGAGCAGGAGCGCGGCGACGGCGACAGCCCACAGCCGAAGGCGGCGTCGCGCCGCCAGCTCGCCGGCGACGGCGCCCAGCCCTGCTCCGATACCGGCCGCCGCGATGCCGGTGCCGCCGGTCATGACACCGACGGCGCAGCAGGCCGCGGTGGCGATGGCGGCGATGCGCAGCGGGTAGCGCACGCCGCGCGCGATGCGGGCCGCGGCAGAGGCGCCGGATCCGCGCGGCACGAGCGCGTCCGGCCCGGCCCCGAGGTCGCCCAGCCGCCGCCGCTTCACGACACCACTCCGCGCAGGCTGCGACCGCTGACCACGCGGCCGCCCGGCCGATCCACGACCAGCACGCTGGCGCCGGTCGCGGTCAGAGCGTTGACCACCGCCACCAGGTCCTCCTGCTGCGCCGCCACCATCGACTCCGCCGCCGCCGGGGCGAGCGCGGCCCGCGCCAGCAAAGAGCGGCGCTCGCGGCCCGCGATGCCGTCGGTGCAGACGATGAACTCGAGCCGCGCCGGCTGCCCCGCGCGCGTCCGGGCCGCGGCGGTCACGCGCTGGATCCACGGGCCCGGGCGGGCCGGCACGAACACGACCGCGCGCGTGGCCGGCCCCCTGTCCAGGCGGGTCAGGAACGAGGCCAGCGCGCCGCTGTCGTCCGGCCGCGCCCCCGCCGATCGGGCCAGCACCTCGAGCGCCTCGTCGGCCGAGCTGGCCGCCTCGCTGCAGCCGTCGGCGCCGAGCACCCAGGACGATGCCGAGCGCGCCGGTGTCGACCGCCACCCGCGCCGCGCCCGCGGCCGGCTCATCGCCGTCGCCGGCGACCAGGTACGCCACCGTGCGCCGGTCGGGCGACATCGCCATCTCCGGCGTGCGCACCAGCAGGTCGCGCGTCTTGGCGAACACCTTCCACAGGATGAAGCGGATCGGATCGCCGGCGCCGTAGCGCCGCATGTCGAAGAAGTCGCCGGTCGGCGTTCCGTCCGGGTGGCTGATGTGATCGCCGCCGGCCATGCCCTGGGCCACCTGCACCTGCTCGAGGCCGCCGACCCACGGGGCGAAGCGGCCGCCGCGGGCCTGCCGCACGCGGAAGGCGAGCCGGGCGAAGCCGAACACCTCGCCCACCTCGAAGCGCCGCTCCACCTCGGTGAAGTGATCGCGCTCGGACGGCCTCACCTGCTCGAGCAGGCGGCCGCCCTCGCGGCGCGGCACCACCTCGGCGCGCGGCGCCGACCACGACCAGCGCACGTCGACGAACGGCAGCCAGCGCAGGCTCGGCACGCTGAACCCGGTCGTGGTGAGGTGGCCGCACTCGGCGCGCAGCGGGATCGCCGGTGGCGGCGCGGCGGGCGGCCCGCCACACGAGCACGGCCGCGAGCAGGACCACCAGCACGGCCAGGCCGACCAGCGCCAGCCCGATGATCCCCGCGGCCAGGAGGATGTGATCGAGCCGCTCGCGCCCATAATAAAGGTAGCCGAGCAGGCAGGCGCCCGCCGCCAGCAGCCCGGCGGCGGTCAGCGGGAACAGGTCGCGCGCGCGGCGCACCCGGCGCGAACCTGGCCTTGCGCGTGCGCTCGCACGGCTCAGCAGCCGCCTTCGCGGCGCTCGGGGAAGAACGGCGGCGGGGCGACGTCCGCCCGGTCCTTGCGCGGCTCGTCGTCGAAGCAGGCGACCCGCCGGAACACGGTCGGCTCGTTGACCGCCGCGCCGCCGTCGTTGTTGACCGACTGGAACTCCTGGCGCTCCTTCTCGAGGCGGCCGGTGAACTGGTCCGGGTTGTAGCCGATCACGCCCTCGCCGCACACGACCTCGGTCTGCTGGAACTCCCCGCCGCCGAACATCACCTGGCCTCCGCGATAGAAGCCCGCGCCCCATCATCTTGCCCTTGTAGCGGCCGCGGCCGGTGCACGCGCCCGGCTCCGACTCCTGCGGCGTGCCCCACCAGGTGTCCACATGGATCACGCCGGTCAGGAGATCCGCGCTGCCTTCGACGTGGCGAACCTCCATCGTGTAGTCGTACCAGGAGCGCGTGTTCTCCGAGTAGACAAGCCCGCGCCACTTGCCGGCCACCTCGCTCTCGCACTCGGCGGCGGGCGGCAGCCGCGCGCGCTGCTCGGCGACGGTGGCCGGAGCCTCGGGCAGGCGGACCACCATGGCCAGCACGAGTGCGGTCACGGCGGCGCCGGCCAGCAGGCCACCCGGTGTTCGTCGCTGCGTGGTCATCCTTCGGATCCCCGAACATACACGAAGGCGCGCCGAGGGGTCGGGGGCGCCCGGCGGCCAGCTGGAACCACTGCAACAGCAACGATCCGCGTCACGTCGTTCTTCCCGCTCCGGCCGATCGGGTTTCGCGCGGCGCCGCTCGGTGTACGCTAAGTCGGCGTGAAGACGAACGCGGCCCGGATCCTCGATTCGCTCGGCATCCGCTACCAGCTGCGCGACTACGAGGTCGGCGAGGATCTCGGCGCCGAGGCGGTGGCCGCCAAGGTCGGGCTGCCGGCCGAGCAGGTGTGGAAGACGCTCGTCGTGCGCGGCGACCGTCACGGTATCGGGTTCGCCGTGATCCCGGGCGACCACGAGCTCGACCTCAAGGCGCTCGCCCGCCTCACCGGGGATCGCAAGGTGGACACGGTTCCCCTGCGCGAGGTTCAGCCGCTTACCGGCTACGTGCGCGGCGGCGTCACCGCGCTCGGCGCCCGCAAGGACTACCCGGTGTTCGTCGACGAGAACATCGAGGTGTTCGACCAGGTCAGCGTGTCGGCCGGCGTTCGCGGCACCCAGATCGTGCTCGCCCCGGCGGACTATCTGACAGCCACCGGCGCGGCGACCGGCCCGATCGCGCGGCCCAAGAGCTGACGCGCGCGGTCAGTAGACGATCACGTTGGACTGGCCGCGCGACTCCGAGGACTCGCCGTACTCGCCGGCCTGGACCTCCAGGGTCCACACCACCGTGTTGCCCGGCTTGACCGTGAACCGGTCGCTGCCCACGTCGACGTTCATTCCGATCGGGTCGGCGCTCAGGCGCGCATCGCTTATCTGGGCGAACCGGGCCCACGGGATGGTGAAGATCGTGGTCCGCTTGCCGGTCGCGATGCCCAGGCGATGCCGGGCGGGCCCGAGATAGATGTAGATGGTGGCGTCGCGGAAAGCGTGGCTGATGACCTGCACGGAGATGTCGCCCTCGACGGGCTTGTCCGTTGTCACCAGCGTGTCGCCGCTCGATCCGCTCACCCCGCCGGCGCTACCACAGGCGGCCGGGCCGATGGCCAGAAGTCCGATCAAGACTGACGTGGGGATACGGGTCACGGTGCACCTCCTTCTCTCGAGGAGGACGGACGACGCCGTACTGCTCCGCCCTTCCCAACGGAGTCTACGCCACCGCGAGGATGCGCGGGCCCGCCGGGCGCCTCCTGTGATGTCCGGCGATGGGAGGCCAGGGGCTGTTAGTGGTGCGGATCCGGCAGCCCGTGGCATCGATCGCGTCGACCGATGCCGACCGGTGCCGGGGGCTGCCGGTGCGCGTCCCTCGGCCTCACTGCGGCCGATCGGTCGTGAGGAACACCTCGTGGATCTCGAGAACGTTGGGACCGGAGAACATCTCGGCGGGCGGGCGATTGCTGTGCGCCTCCGCGAACGCCGGGCTCTTGGTCCAGGCGATGAAGTCATCCAGGCTGCGCCACCAGGTCTTGACGCAGTAGTAGCCCTGGAGCGAGGCATCCTCGCGCCAGCCGCCGGTCTGGTGATCGAACACCATCGGCCGCGGCCGGTGCACCTCGTTGCGGATGAAGCCGGGCGCCTGATCGACGAGGTGCGCGCGCCGCTTGAACCGGTCCTCGAAGTCGATCTCGTGGCCCTGCGCGACCGGGATGCGGTTGGTGACGACGATCATGGTGCGAGTGTACGCCAGGACCGGCCGCGCTCCAGGCGCACCTGCGGGAGGACACCGATGACGATCCTGCGCTCGCTCCTGGCCTGCGCCGCGCTGGGCGCCGCCGCCTGCGGGGCGGGAGCTGCAGAATGCGCCCGCGCCCGCGCCGACGCCGGAGCCGGTGGTCGCGGCCGAGCGCGCCTTCGCCGCCGACGGGCTGGCGCTCGGCATCAAGAAGTCATTCCTCAAGCACTCGGCCGACGACGCCATCATCTTGCAGCCGGACCCGGTCAACGCGCACGAGACCATGGGCAAGATGCCCGACCCGGAGCCGGGCGCAAAGCTGCCGGCGCTGGTGTGGTGGCCGCTGTGGGCCGGCGTGGCCCGCTCCGGAGAGCTCGGCTTCACCACCGGTCCGTTCCGCTTCAACGACAAGCCGATCGGCCACTACTTCACCGTGTGGAAGAAGCAGCCGGATGGATCGTGGAAGTGGATCTTCGACGGCGGCGTCAACGCCGATCCGGTGGGCCAGCCCGGCCCCGGACTCGCCGGCCGGCTACCTGCCGGTGGCGGCGAACGGCTCCGCCTCGCCCCAGGCTGCCGCGGCCGAGGTGCGCACGTCCGAGGACGACCTCGCCCGGCGAGCCGCCGTGGACCTCTCGGCCGCCTACCTCGCGTACCTGGCCGACGACGGCCGCGTGCACACCCACGGCCTCAAGCCGGCCCTGGGCAAGGCCGCCTTCCCCGCCGCGCTGGCCGCCCGCGGCACCGCGATGGAGTTCGCCTACCTCGGCGGCGGCGCGTCGCAGGCCGGCGACCTCGTCTGGACCTACGGCGACGCCCGCTGGCAGGCCGAGGGCCAGGCCACGCGCGGCCACTACGTCCGGATCTGGCAGAAGCGCGAGGCCGGCTGGCGCCTTGTCTTCGATCAGATCGTCCCCTTCCGGGGAAAGACCTAGATCAGACCCCTGGATCGGACCCTGGATCGCGCCGGCGGTCAGCGGGAGGCTTCGCGGTCGTCGCGGTAGAGCTCGTACGCCTTCGTGTACTCCATCACGCGGGCGACCTCGGCGATGAAGGGCTCGTCGTGTCCGGCGCGGCGCAGGAGGTGGAAGCCCATCTCCATGCCGGAGGTGATGCCGCCCGCCGTGATCATGCGGCCGGCGTCGACGACGCGCGCGCGGCTGATCTTGCAGCGCGGGGCGAGGTCGGCCAGGCGATCGAGCGGGACCTTGCCCGGCGGCGAGGCCTCGAGGCGGTCCGGCTCCTTGCGGTTTGTCGCGGGCAGGCCGTCGAGCAGGCCCATGACGCCGTACACCCAGGAGCCCGTGCACACGCTGACCAGCAGCGTCTCTTGCGGCTGCGCGCGGATGAACGCGTGCAGGCGGCCGTTGTGCACCTCCTGGCGCGTGCCGAAGCCGCCCGGGATGAGGAACGCGTCCATGTCGGGCGCGTCGGTGAAGGCGTAGTTGGGCAGGACGGTGAAGCCGGCCTGGGTCTGCACCGGGCGCATCGCGTCGGCGATGAGGAACGCGTCCAGCTCCGGGTTGAAGCGGCGCGCCACCGAGAACACGCCGTGCGGCGCCGCGAAGTCGACGATCTCGGCGTCCTTGAAGACGTAGATGCCGAGCCGGAAACCTGGCTTTGCGTTCCTCGTCATGACCGGCCCTCCCCGACCGCTCGCGGACGCGGTCACCGCTGGTGTGCGACCGCCGTGGGCAGCCCTGGAGCGTTGCGGTCGGCCACCGCGTTGATGCCGCGGCAGAGCTGCACGAGGATGGCCACGCCGGTGAACAGCGTGATGGCGGCGCCGAACGGGACGAAGCCCAGCACGCAGTGGGCGATGAAAAGACCCGAGCTGGCGCGGAAGCCGCCGATGCGGTTGCGCTCGGCGAACGAGTTGAACTCGCTGCCCCAGCTGCCGATGGCGATGAACATCCAGTAGATGTTGAACAGCGGGATGAACATGAAGCCGACGGCCTTGCCCGGCGACGTGCGCGCGCGTCCGTCCTGGATCGCCGCCCACGCCTTGTAGACCAGGATCCACATCGCGATGATGGCCACCAGCAGCGGCAGCCACGCGAACATGAGCAGCTCCTGCACCTTGCTGTCGCTCACGGCCAGCCCGATCATGGCGCCGCCGCCGATGAAGCCGGCCAGGAACAGGGTCACGTAGAGCGCGGTCAACACGTGCTTGACCGCCGGCGGGCCGTAGCCGCCCTGCGGACCGTAGGCGGCATGCGGGTCGTAGCCGGCCTGCTGCGGCACATAACCGCCCTGCGGGGGATAACCGCCCTGTGGCGGATAGCCGCCCTGCGGGGGATAGCCGCCCTGCGGGGGATAGCCGCCCTGTCCGCCCTGCGGTGGATAACCGCCCTGCGGCGGATAACCGCCCTGCGGCGGATAGCCGCCCTGTCCGCCCTGCGCGCCTTGCTGGCCGTAGCCGCCCTGCTGGCCGTAGCCACCTTGCGCGCCCTGGCCGCCTTGCTGGCCGTAGCCGCCTTGCTGGCCCTGGCCGCCTTGCTGGCCGTAGCCGCCTTGCGCGCCCTGGCCGCCCTGCGGTGATGATTGACCGCCCTGCGGCGGATATCCGCCCTGCGGTGGTTGGCCTGGTGGTTGCCCGTGTCGGTTCCAGTCGGTCATTGGCCGCCTCCCCAGCGAGAGAGACTACACCGGACTCGCCACCAGCTACCAGAGCTGTGGGCTACCCGCGCCGGCGAGGTCCGTCTCGTTCGCCGCTTCCCCCCAGGGCGACCAGATCGCTCCCATCCTCGTGGCCATCCGGGGCGCGGTAGCAGCTGCGGCCGGCGCGGCACCCGTGCGGGTGGGCGTAGCTGCCGTCCGGCCCGGCCGTCTCCATTGTCGACAGACACCAGTAGGCAGCGACGCTCGAGTCGCCGAAGCGCCAGTCGCGCACGCCCTGAAGCGCGCCGAAGCCCATCTTGGTGCGCAGCTTGCGGCACACCACCGGCGGCTCCTCGTCGGTCTGCTCGGGCGCGAGAGGACTTTCATTGCGCTTGTCGGTCACGACGCGCTCCCCCGGGCGGCCAGGATCGTCCGCCTCACGATGGTCTGGAAGATCTGCACCTTGTGGCCGTTCTGGGCCAGCGGCGTGGCGCCGGCCAGCGCGGCTTTGGCCGCCTCGCCGGCGGTGCCCTCGTCGATGCGGCGGCCGGCCAGCGCCTTCTCCGCCGCGCTGGCGCGGTACGGCACCGGCGCCGCCGCGCCCAGCACGATCGACGCGCGCTTGCACGTGCCGGCCTCCAGCTCGAGCGCCACCGCCACCTCGGCCAGCGGCCAGTCGTACGACTCCTTCTCGCCCTGCTTGATGTAGGCCGAGCTGGCTCCCCGCGCCGGCGCCGGCACGATGATCTCGACGATCATCTCCCCCTCGCCCAGCGCGTTCTCGCGCTCGATGTCCTTCTCCGGCGCGACGAAGAACTTGTCGAGCGCCACCTCGCGCGCGCCGCGCCCGCTGTGGAGCCGCAGCCGGGCACCGAGCGCGAGCAGCGCGGTCGCCGTCGCCGACGGGTGCACCGCCGCGCACAGCTTGTTGTCGAAGATGGCGTGGTAGGCGTTCTCGCCGGTCGGCGCGGTGGCGAAGCAGCGGTCGCCGCCCTTCTTCTTGCAGACGAACTGCTCGGAGCGGAAGTACCAGCAGCGCGGCCGCTGCAGGAGGTTGCCTCCGAGGGTAGCCGCGTTGCGGATCTGCGGCGTGGCGGCGTGGCCGGCAGCGTCTGCCAGCGCGCGGTAGCGCCGGCGCACCGTCGGATCGTCGGCCAGGCGGGCCAGGGTCACCATCGGCCCGACCCGCAGCCCGTCGTCGCCGTCGCGGATCTCGTCGAGCCCGCGGATGGTGCGCAGGTTGATGAGGCGCCGCGGCTCGATGATGTGCTCCTTGAGCAGGTCCATCACGTCGATGCCGCCGGCCTTGGCCACCGCGCCGGCGGCCAGCTCGGCGACCGCCTGCTCGATCGACGAGGCGTTGACCCATTCGAACCGGTTCATGGCGTCTCCTTGCCGGACAGGGCCGCGAGCACGCGGGCCGGCGTCATCGGCAGCTCGCGCACGCGCACGCCGATCGCGTTGTAGACCGCGTTGGCCACCGCCGCCGCCGTCGGCACGGTGGCCGGCTCGCCGATGCCGCCCGCGTCGGTCGAGCTGCGGCCGCGGTACTCCTCGAGCAGCAGTGATGTCGATCTGCGGCACCTCGCGCGCGCCCAGGATCTTGTACTGCTCGAAGTTCGGGTTGACCATGAGCCCGCGGCCGCGGTCGAGCACGCGGTTCTCGTACAGCGCGTACGAGATGCCCTGCAGCACGCCGCCGTTTATCTGGCTCTCGAGCGCCAGCGGGTTGAGCGGGCGGCCGCAGTCGTGCACCGCCACCACCCGCTCGACCTTGATGACGCCGGTCTCGGTGTCGACCGCGACGGCGGCGAACTGGACGCCGCCGTAGCCGCCGATGCCCATGCGGCTGGTCGGTCCGCGCACCTGTCCCCAGCCGCCGTAGTCGTCGGCGCGGGTGGCGGTGGCGGTCACCTGCTCGGTGCGCATGCGGGCGGCGGCCTGGCGGAAGCCGAGCGAGCGGCCGCCGTTGTTGCCGACCGTGACCTTGCCGTCGCGCAGCACCAGCGCGCCCGGCTCGGCGCCCAGCGCCGGCGCCACCTGGCCGAGGAAGCTGCGCGCGGCCCGGAAGGCGGCGTTGCGCGCCGCCGGCGTGATCGATCCGGTGGTCGTGCTGCCGCCCGAGCCGGGCCCGGGCGGGAACGCGGTGTCGCCGATGCGCACCGTGATGTCGGCCGGCTGCAGGCCCAGCTCCTCGGCCACCACCTGGGCCAGCGCGGTGCGGATGCCGCCGCCGATGTCCTGCACCGCCGACAGCAGCTCGACCGAGCCGTCGCGCAGGATGCGCACCTCGCAGGCCGAGTCCATGTCGACGAAGCGGTACCAGATCGCCTGCGCCATGCCGATGCCGCGCTTGATCGGCCCCCTGTCGGCGCCGGGCGGGCGCCGCTTCGACCAGCCGATCTTGTCGGCGCCGATGCGGCGCTCGAGCCGGCGCGCCTGGCTGTCGCCGTTGCCGCCGTCCGGGTCCGGATCGACGTCGATGCGGTCGCGCAGCGCGATCGGATCGAGGCGCAGCTTCTCGGCCAGCTCGTCGATCGACCTGCTCGAGGGCGAAGGCGCCCTGCGGGTGGCCGGGCGCGCGGAACGCGGCCGACGGCCCGGCGTGGGTGAAGACGTCGTACTCCTCGGTGAGCAGATTTGCGCACCGGTAGATGTCCTGCGCCGGGCGCGCGCAGCCGGCGCCCAGCCCGGTGCCGCCGGTGCCGTACGCCTCGAGGTAGAGCGCGGTCAGCTTGCCGTCCGCCGCCGCGCCGATGCGCAGCCGCTGCAGCGAGTTGGGCCGGTTGCCGACCGACAGGTGCTCCTCGCGCCGGTCGAGCATCAGCTGCACCGGGGCGCCGGCCTTCTTCGATAGATGCGTGGCCAGCACGCCGAAGTTGCCGATGCCGAACTTGGCGCCGAAGCCGCCGCCCATGAACTCGGTCACGACGCGCACGCGCGACTTGGGCAGCTCGAACACCTCGGCCAGCTCGTCGCGCACCGACGCGGTCCCCTGGGTCGAACGCGTAGACGGTGAGGCCCTCGGCCTTCCAGTCGGCCACCACGCCGTGCGTCTCGAGCGCCGAGTGGGTCTGGATCTGCGTGCGGTAGGTCCCCTCGACGACCACCTTGGCCGCGGCGAAGCCCTTGTCCGGCACGCCCGGCTCCTTGGCGCCGATCGGGCCGCCGCGCGCGGGGCCGCGCACGTTGCCCTTCTGCGGCACGCCCTTGGCGCCGCCGCCTCCGCCGCCGGTGCCGCCCTGCTCGACCGGACCGGGGAAGACCAGCGGCGCGTCCGCCTTGCGCGCGTCGTCCAGGTCGACCACGTGCGGCAGCACCTCGTACTCGACGCGCACCAGGCGCGCCGCGTCCTCGGCCTGGGCCGGCGTGGCCGCGGCCACCGCGGCGATCGGCTGGCCGGCGTAGCGCACCACCGGGATAGCGCGTGTTGCCGTCCTTCGACGGATCGTCCAGCGCGGCGCTGCCGAGCAGGTGCTCGAGCACGTGGACCGCGCGCACGCCCGGCGCGCGCTCGGCGGCCGACGTGTCGATCGAGCGGACGCGGGCGTGCGGGTGCGGCGAGCGCACGACGCGCGCGTGCAGCATGCCGGGCAGGTTGATGTCGGCGGTGTAGCGGGCGCGGCCGGTCACCTTGAGCCGCCCGTCGAGGCGCGGGGTCGGCTTGCCGACCACGGAGAGCTTCTCGTTGACCGGCCACGGCGGCGGCTCGTCGGGCGGCGCGGTGCGCTCCACCTGGGCCAGCTCGCCGCGATGGCTCTGGCTCGGACTGACGATGCCGACCGGAACGCGGCGCTTGTCGTCGGCCATGGCTAGCCCTCCTTCTTGGCGCTCGCGCCGGAGCGCGCCGCCGCCAGGGTGGCCTCGAACACGTTTGGATAGGTGCCGCAGCGGCACAGGTTGCCGCTGGTGGCGGAGCGCACGTCGTCGAGCGTCGGCGACGGGTTGCGACCAAGCAGCGCCGCGCAGCTCATCGATCATGCCGGGCGTGCAGAAGCCGCACTGCATGGCGTCGTGCTCGATGAACGCCTCCTGCACCGGATGGAGGCGGTCGCCGCGCGCCAGCCCCTCGATGGTGGTGACCGGCCGGGCGCCGACGTCGAGCGCGAAGGTCATGCAGGCGCAGACCGGCGTGCCGTCCACCCACACGGTGCAGGCGGAGCAGGCGCCGCGATCGCAGCCGATCTTGGTGCCGGTCAGATCGAGGTCGAGGCGCAGCGCCTCGGCCAGCGTGGTGCGCGGCTCGACCGCCACGCGCTTCTCGGCGCCGTTTACCTTGAGCGTGATGGGGACGCGATCGGGTCCCAGCACCTCGGCCGGTCCGCCCGGGCGGGCCGGCCCTTCGCCCGGCTTGCAGCCGTCCAGGGTCACGGCCGCGACCGTGACGCCGGTGCCGGCCAGAAAGCCGCGGCGGGTCAGTGTGAAGCGTCGCCTGGGACCTCGCTCCGCAGGCGGCCTGGTCGAACCGTCATCGCTCATCGATTCCCCCATCTGTCGGCGTGGGCCGTCGGGTTTCCGTGGCGGACCGGTGCTGCCGCGGGCCCCGTCACAGCGGGCCCGGCGCACAGACCATAAGGCACGACCGGCCAGGCGGCCACCTGTATGCCGCGCTCCCGGCGAGCGGCGGTGCGGGGCGGCGAGCGGCCGGCGCCCATCGGCGAGCGGCGGCCTGCGAAGCCCTCTCATGTCTCTTCGTGAGGGATACTTGCATCCCACCGCTGCCGCCGTATGCCTACCTGGTTCCGGCGCGCTGTGCGCGGGGTGGAGGAAGAACATGGCGAAGATCTCTGCATACGCGGCCCCGTCCGCCGGCAAGCCGCTGGCGCCCTTCTCGTATCGAGCGTCGCGACCCCGGGCCCGAGGACGTCGTCATCGACATCCTCTTCTGCGGCGTCTGCCACAGCGACATCCACCAGGCCCGCGACGAGTGGGGCGGCACCAGCATCTTCCCGATGGTGCCGGGCCACGAGATCGTCGGACGGGTCGCGAAGGTGGGCGACCGGGTCAAGAAGCTCAGGCGCGGCGACATGGCCGGCGTGGGCTGCTTCGTCGACTCGTGCCGGCACTGCGATCCGTGCCGCGAGGGGCATCGAGCAGTTCTGCGAGAAGACGCCGGCGTTCACCTACAACGGCACCGAGATGGACCGCAAGACGCCGACCTACGGCGGCTACTCGACGCAGATCGTCGTGCCGGAGCACTACGCGCTGACCATCCCGGCGGGCCTCGACCCGGCCGGCGCCGCGCCGCTCCTCTGCGCCGGCATCACCACCTACTCGCCGCTGCGCGAGTGGGACTGCGAGAAGGGCGACCGAGGTCGGCGTCGTCGGGCTGGGCGGGCTCGGCCACATGGCGGTCAAGCTGGCGGCGTCGATGGGCGCCGAGGTGACGGTGTTCAGCACGTCGCGCGCCAAGGAGGAGGACGCGCGCCGGCTGGGCGCGCACGTCGTTCGCGCTCAGCAGCGACGACTCCACCTTCGAGAGCCTGCGCGGCCGCTTCGACATCATCATCGACACCGTCTCGGCGCCGCACGACTACGACGAAGTACCTGGGCACGCTGCGCCCGCGCGGCGCGATGGTGCTGGTCGGCATCCCGCCCGAGCCGACGCCGGTGGCGGCGTGGCTCGCTGTCGCCGGCAACAAGATCCTGGCCGGCTCCATGATCGGCGGCATCCCCGAGACCCAGGAGATGCTCGACTACTGCGCCGAGCACGGCATCGTCTCGGACATCGAGGTGATTCCGATCCAGAAGATCAACGAGGCCTACGAGCGCATGATGCGGGCGACGTGCGCTACCGCTTCGTCATCGACATGGCCAGCCTGAAGTGAGCGGTGTCGGTATGACGTTCGCGCTGTTACAGGTGTAACCGGTTCGTCGCGCGGGTGGCGGCACCGGTTGCGCCGGCGGGCGAGGTGCGTGCAAGCTTCCAGCTCGCCGATGAGCGGATGCGGCGTCCGACCGTCGACGGTGCAGGAGCTCCTGCGCGCGCGGGCACGTGCGGGCGGCGGGCGAGGCTACGTCCACCTCGCCGACGGTGAGCGGCAGGAGCAGCGCCTGTCGTTCGCCGAGCTCGACGCGGAGGGCCTGCGCGATCGGCGGCGAGCTGCGGCGGCGGGGGCTCGAGGGGTCGCGCGCGCTGCTGATCTATCCGCCCGGGCTGGACTACCTGTGCGGCTTCTTCGGCAGCCTGTTCGCGCCGGCGGTGCCGGTGCCGATCTATCCGCCGGATCCGGCGCGGCTCGAGCGCAGCGTGCGGCGACTGCTGGCCGTGGTCGAGGACGCGCGGCCGGCCGCGGCGCTGACCACCAGCGATGGTGCGCGCGGCGATCGAGCCCCTGTTCGCGCTGGCCCCGGCGCTGGCCAGGCTCGAGTGGATCGCGACCGACGGCATCGAGGGCGTGGACGGCGAGGAGGTGCCGGACGTGGATCCGGACGGCGCCGCGTTCTTGCAGTACACGTCCGGCTCGACCGGGACGCCGCGCGGCGTGGTGCTGACGCATCGCAACCTGATCCACAACTCGGCGCGCATCCGCGAGGCGTTCGGCTACGCGCCCGGCAGCCGCGGCGTCATCTGGCTGCCGCCGTATCACGACATGGGGCTGATCGGCGGCATCCTGCAGCCGCTCTACGGCGACATCGACGTGGTGCTGATGTCGCCGCTGGACTTCCTCGCCCGCCCGATGCGCTGGCTGGAGGCGATCTCGCGCACGCGCGCGGCCATGAGCGGCGGGCCCAACTTCGCCTTCGATCTGTGCGTGCGCAAGAGCAGCCCGGCCGAGCGGGCGCGGCTCGATCTGTCGTCGTGGGAGGTGGCCTTCAACGGCGCCGAGCCGGTGCGCGCCGAGACGCTGAGCCGCTTCGCCGAGGCGTTCGCGCCGGCCGGGTTCCGGCGCCGAGGCGCTGTTTCCCTGCTACGGGCTGGCCGAGTCGACGCTGATCGCGACCGGCGGGCCGCGCCTGACGGCGGCGCGGACGGTGCGGGTGGCGCGCGACGAGCTGGCGCGGGGGCGCGCGGTCGAGGCCGGCGGCGCGGATGGCGCGGCGGCGGCCGACGGCGCATGTCGCGCTGGTCGGGTGCGGGCGCGCGTTCGACGACGGCGAGATCGCGATCGTGGATGCGGCGACCGGCCAGCGCTGCGGCGACGGCGAGGTGGGCGAGATCTGGCTGGCCGGCGACAGCGTGGCGGCCGGCTACTTCGGCCGGCCGGAGGAGACAGCGCGCGTGTTCGGCGCCAGGACCGCCGCCGGCGAGGGGCCGTTCCTGCGCACCGGCGACCTCGGGTTCCTGCTGCGCGGCGAGCTGTTCGTCGCCGGACGGCTCGCCGATCTCGATCATCGTGCGCGGCCGCAATCACCACGCCGCCGACGTGGAGCGCACCGCCGAGCGCGACCAGCGCCGCGATCCGTCCCGGGTGCTCGGCGGCCTTCCAGGTCGCGGTCGACGATCCGCGCGTCGTGCTCGTCGCCGAGGTCGCGCGCGGCGCAGGATGGAGACCTGGACGCGGTGTGCCGCGGCGCTGCGCCGGGCCGTGGCCGAGGAGCACGAGCTGCAGCTGGACGCGGTGGTGCTGGTGCGCGCCGGGACGGTGCCCAAGACGTCGAGCGGGAAGATCGAGCGCCACGGGTGCCGTCGCGCGTTCGTCGACGGCGGCCTGGCCGAGCTGGCCCGCAGCGAGCTCGACGGCGATCCGGGCGATGGGGCGCCTTCCGACCTGGTCGAACCGCGAAAACGCGAAGGAGGCGGTGGAGAACCGCCAAAACGCCAGAACGCCAAAGGGCCTGGGCGCTCCTCCGCCAAGGAGTCGGTTGAGGGCCGATTCGCCGGCGGCGCAGGAGCGCCCAGGCCCTTTGGCGCATCTGGCGTTTTGGCGGTTCCCTCTTCGCCTCCTTCGCGTCTTGGCGGTTCCACCGGACAGGAAGGCGCCCCATCGCCCGGATCGCTGCGGCGCTATCTGGTGGCGGCCGTGGCGCGGCTGGCGCGCGTGCGGCCGGAGGACGTGGCGATCGACCAGCCGGTCATCGCGCTGGGTCTGGACTCGCTCGCGGCGCTCGAGCTGCAGTCGCTGCTCGAGTCGGAGCTGGGCGCGGCGGTGCCCGCCGTCGAGCTCCTGCGCGGCGCGACCCTGGAGCAGATCGCGGCCCGGGTCGAGCTGCAGCTGGGCCGCGTCTCGCCCGCGACCCGGCCCGAGCTCGGCGAGGCGATCGAGTATCCGCTCTCCATCGGCCAGCGCGCGCTGTGGTTCCTGCAGCTGCTGGCGCCGGAGAGCGCGGCCTACAACGTGTGGGTGGCGGCTCGCACCGTCGGTGCCGTCGATGCCGAGGCGCTGCGCGCCGCGTGCCAGGGGCTGCTCGATCGCCACCCGTCCCTGCGCGCGGCGGTGTTCCTGCGCGACGGCGTGCCGTGGCAGCGGGTCGCGCCGCGGCCGGTCGACTTCGAGGTGATCGACGCCGGCGGCCTCGACGAGCAGGGCCTGCGCGACGCGCTGGCGGCCGAGGCGCATCGCCCGTTCGATCTCGCGGCCGGGGTGTTGCGCGCGCGTCTGTATCGCCGGCCCGACGGCAGCGGCGCGCTGCTCCTCGTCGCGCACCACATGGCGATCGATCTCTGGTCCGCCGGCCTGCTGCTGGCCGAGCTGACCGGGCGCGACCCGGACCGAGCCGGCCGCCCGTTCGCCGACCACGTCGCCGCGCAGGCGACCTGGGTCGCGGGCAGCGGCGGCGACGAGGCGTGGGCGGCGTGGCAGGAGACGCTGTCCGGTCATCTGCCCGCGCTCGCCCTGCCGCTCGATCGGCCGCGGCCGCGGCGGCAGTCGTTTCGAGGGGCGGCGCGCTCGTTCGCCGTCGACGCGGCGACCGTCGAGCGGGTGCGCCTCCTGGCCCGCGGCGAGCGGACAACGGCGTACGCGGTGCTGCTGTCGGCCTTCGCCGCGTTCCTGCACCGGGTGTCGGGACAGGACGACCTCGTGATCGGCTCGCCCACGGCGGGCCGCGAGCCGGGCTTCGAGCGCACGGTCGGCTACTTCGTCAACCCGGTGCCGATCCGGGCCGACCTGTCCGGCGCGCCGAGCTTCCGCCAGCTGGTGCGGCCGGACGCGCAGCGCGGTGCTGGCCGCGATCGAGCACGCCGCCCTGCCGATGGCCACCATGGTCGAGCGCATGCCCGGCGCCCGGCCGCTCGACCGTCCCCCGCTGTTCCAGGCGCTGTTCGCGCTCGAGCGCGCCCACGGCGACCGCGGCGCTGACCCCGTTTCTGACCGGCGGCGCCGGCCGGATCGAGGTGGCCGGCGCCGCGCTCGAGCCGCTGTCGATCGAGCACCGCGCGTCGGCCTTCGACGTGGCGCTGGTCCTGGTCGAGGACGGCGAGGCCATGCACGGGTCGTGGCGCACCGACACCGCGCTGTTCTCGGCCGAGACGGCGGAGCGCTGGTCGCGCCAGTTCTCGACCCTGCTGGCCGAGTCGCTGCTCGCCGATCCGGATCGCGGCATCGACGACGCGCCGATGGCCGGCGAGGAGGAATCGCGCCGCTGCCTCGTCGAGTGGAACCCGGTCGCGCGCCGAGGCCGGCGGCGAGCGGCTGTTCCATCGCCTGGTCGAGGAGCAGGCCCGGCAGCGCCCGGACGCGCCGGCGGTGGTCCTGGGCGCCGCCTCGATCTCGTACCGCGAGCTGGACGCGCGCGCCGACGAGCTGGCCGGCCGCCTGCGCCGGCTCGGGGTCGGGCCGGAGCGGCCGGTCGGCGTGCTGCTCGAGCGATCGATCGACCAGGCGGTGGCCGCGCTCGGCGTGCTCAAGGCCGGCGGCGTCTACCTGCCGCTGGAACCGGGGCTGCCGGACGAGCGGCTGCGCTTCGTGCTCGAGGACGCGCGCGCCGCCGCCGCGGTCACGGTCGCAGCGCTCGCCGCGCGCGCGGGCGACCTCCCCGCCGTGCTGCTCGACGCGGCGATGCTGTCGACGGCATCGACGGCGACGGCGGCGATCGCGACGGCCGGCTCCCCTCCCCGACCCCGGCCATTCATCCCGACGGCGCGGCCTACATCATCTACACGTCCGGCTCGACCGGCCGGCCCAAGGGCGTGGTGGTCTCGCACCGCAGCGCGTGCAACCTGGCCGACGCCCAGCGCCGCACCTTCGCGGTCGTCCCCGAGTGCCGCGTGCTGCAGTACGCCTCGTGCGCGTTCGACGCGTCCTTCTTCGAGCTCTCGCTGGCCCTGACCGCCGGCGCGTCGCTGCACGTGGTCCCGTCGCGCTGCGTCCTGCCCGGGCCGGACCTGGTGCGCCTGCTGCGCGACGGCGCCGTCACCACCGTCACCCTGCCGCCGGCCGTGCTCGCCGCGCTGCCCGCGGCAGAGCTGCCCGCCATCCACACCGTCATCGCCGCCGGCGAGGCCTGCCCGGCCGAGCTGGTCGCGCGCTGGGGACTCCGATCGCCGCTTCTTCAACGCCTACGGCCCGACCGAGGCGACCGTCTGGTCAACGGTCGCCCAGCTCGGCTGCCGGCGCCCGATCGCGGGGACGCCCGGCCGCCGATCGGCGCGCCGGTGCACGGCGTGCGCGCCTACGTGCTCGACCGCGCGCTGCGCCCGGCGCCGGTGGGCGCGGTGGGCGAGCTGTTCGTCGGCGGCGCGTCGGTCGCGCGCGGCTACGCCGGCCGGCCGGCGCTCACGGCCGGGCGCTTCGTGCCGGATCCGTTCGGTCCGCCCGGTGCGCGGCTGTATCGCACCGGCGACCTGGCGCGCTGGCTCGACGACGGATCGATCGACTTCCTCGGCCGCGCCGACGACCAGGTGAAGATCCGCGGCTTCCGCGTCGAGCCGGGCGAGGTCGAGGCCGCGCTCGCCGCCCTGCCCGGCCTGCGCGAGGCAGCTGTCGTGGCCCGGCCCGACCGGCGCGGCGAGGTGCGCCTGGTCGCCTACCTGGCCGGCGACCGGTCCGCGCCGCTCGACGAGCTGCGCGCGTTCCTGCGCCGGTCGCGGCCTGCCGGACCATCTTCTGCCCGCGGCCGCGGTTCACCTGCCCGCGCTGCCGCGCACGCCCAGCGGCAAGGTCGATCGCCGGGCGCTGCCGGAGCCGGTCGAGCCGCTCCGATCCGCGCCGTTCGCCGCGCCCTCGGGCGAGCTCGAGCAGCAGCTGCTCGGCGTGTTCCGCGAGGTGCTGGGCCACGAGCAGATCGGCGCCCACGACCACTTCTTCGAGGTGCTGGGGGGCAACTCGCTGGCCGTCGTGCGGGCCGGCGCCCTGCTGGCCGAGCGCTTCGGGCTCGAGGTCGAGATCACGGCGATCTTCGAGCACCCGACCATCCACCTGCTTGCCGCGCACCTGGGCGAGCGCGCGGCCGCGAGCGCCGGGCAGGATCGATGCCGGCGCGCGCGGGCGCCAGGCCGGCCGGAGTCGCGGCCAGCCACCAGGAGCGCGCCGGTGCGCGCGCCGCGGCCCTGCGCCGGCGCGGCCGCGGCTGATCAGCGAGCCGGGCCGGCCCGTGGCGCCCGCGCCCCGGGTGCGCTACCGTCCCGCGGCCCATGGAACACGAAGGCAGCGAGGTAAAGGACGAGCTCTTCCGGATCCGCCACAGCCTGGCCCACGTGCTGGCCCAGGCCGTGATCCAGGTTCGCCCCGGGTCGACGCTCGGCTTCGGGCCGCCGATCGCCGACGGCTTCTACTACGACTTCATCCTCAGCGCGCCGCTCTCGGAGGACGACTTCCCCGACATCGAGAAGCGCATGCGCCACATCATCAAGCAGGGGCAGCCGTTCGAGCACGACGAGCTGCCGCGCGAGCAGGCCCTGGCTCGCATCGAGGAGATGAAGGAGCCGTACAAGCGCGAGTACGCCCAGGAGCTGTTCGAGAAGAAGGCGCTGACCAGCCTGAGCTTTTACCGCAACGGCTCGTTCCTCGACATGTGCGAGGGCCCGCACGTCGAGAACACCCGCAAGATCCCGATCGACGGCTTCAAGCTGCGCAGCGTGGCGGGCGCCTACTGGCGCGGCGATTCGCGCAACGCGATGATGACCCGCATCTACGCGTGGGCGTTCGCCGACAAGGCCACCCTCGACGCCCACGTGAAGGCCTACCGCGACGCGCTGGCCCGCGACCACAAGAAGCTCGGGCGCGAGCTCGACATCTTCGTGATCGACGACGAGATCGGCAAGGGACTGCCGCTGTGGCTGCCGAACGGCACCGTGCTGCGCGACGAGCTGGAGAAGCTGGCCCGCGAGCTCGAGTTCAAGGACGGCTACCAGCGCGTCGCCACGCCGCACATCAACAAGGTCGAGCTCTTCTACAAGACCGGGCACCTGCCGTACTACGCGCCGCACATGTACCCGATCATGGAGCTCAAGGAGAAGGTCGAGGACGACAGCGGCAGCCACGAGGTGGTCAAGGAGGCCTACTGCCTCAAGCCGATGAACTGCCCGCACCACCACCGCATCTTCGCGGCCCGCCCGCGCAGCTACCGCGATCTTCCGCTGCGCCTGGCCGAGTACGGGCAGGTCTACCGCTTCGAGGACGCCGGCGCGCTCTCGGGCATCCTGCGCGTGCGCGGCATGTGCATGAACGACGCGCACATCTACTGCACCGAGGAGCAGATCCAGGACGAGTTCCTCAAGGTGATGGACATGCACCGGCGGGTCTACGAGATCCTCGGTCTGTCGAACTACCACCTGCGCTTCTCGACCTGGGATCCGGAAGACCCCAAGGGCAAGGAGAAGTTCGTCGACAACCCGGAGGCGTGGAGCCGCACCGAGTCGCTGGTGCGCGCCGCGATGGAGAAGAGCGGGATGCCGTTCGTCCTCGGCAAGGGCGAGGCCGCCTTCTACGGTCCGAAGATCGACATGCAGTTCGTGACCGTGACCGGCCGCGAGGAGACCGCCAGCACCAACCAGCTGGACTTCGCCGTGCCCGCCCGGCTCGAGCTCAAGTACGTGGGCGCCGACGGGCGCGAGCACACCCCCTACTGCATCCACCGCGCGCCGCTGGGCACCCACGAGCGCTTCATCGCGTTCCTCATCGAGCACTACGGCGGGGCCTTCCCGACCTGGCTGGCGCCGGTGCAGGTCAAGTTCATCGCCGTGGCCGAGCCGTTCGTCGAATACGCGAGCAAGCTCGTGGCGGCGCTCCGCGACGAATTCGTGCGCGCCGAGATCGACACCTCGACCGACACGCTCAACAAGAAGATCCGCAACGCCTCCCTGCACAAGATCCCCAACGTGTGCGTCGTAGGCGAGCGCGAGTCCCAGGACGGCACCATCACCCTGCGCCGCCACGGCGAGCAGCGCCAGGAGACCATGCCCTTCGACCGCTTCGCGGCGCGGCTCCGAGCAGCCATCGCGCGGCGGTCGGTCGACCTGCCGGACGTCTGACGCGCGCAGCCGCGCTCGCGTAGACTGCGGCACGTGAAAGCGCTCGTCATCCACCGCTACGGCGGCCCCGAGGTCATGGCGATCGAGGAGCGGCCGGCGCCGGCGGTCGGGCCGCGCGACTTGCTCATCCGCGTCCGCGCCGCCAGCCTCAACCCGCTCGACTTCAAGATCCGCCAGGGCACGCCGGTGCGCTTCGCGCTCGGCCTGCGCTTTCCGATCGCGCTGGGCTGCGACGTGGCCGGCACCGTGGAGCAGGTCGGCGCCGAGGTGACCCGCTTCCGCCCCGGCGACGAGGTGTACGCGCGGCTGGAGAAGTCGCGCATGGGCGGGCTGGCCGAGCTGGTCGCCGCCGACGAGAGCGTGGCGGCGCCGCGGCCGCGCAAGGCGAGCATGGAGGAGGCGGCGTCCATCCCGCTGGCCGGGCTGACCTCGCTGCAGGTGCTGCGCGAGGTGGCGGCGGTGCAGCCGGGCCAGCGCGTGCTCATCCACGCGGGCGCCGGTGGAGTCGGCTCGCTGGCCATCCAGATCGCCAAGAAGCTGGGCGCCCACGTCATCACGACGTGCAGCGGGCGCAACGCCGAGCTGGTGCGCTCGCTGGGCGCCGACGAGGTCATCGACTACACGCGCGAGGACGTGGCCACGCGCGCCCGCGACCTGGACATGGTGTTCGACACGCTGGGCACGTCGGAGAAGACGTCGCTCGCCCTGTGCAAGCCGGGCGGCGTCGTCGTCGGCGTCGGCGGCATGCCGGACGCCGCCTTCGTCCGCGAGTGGCTGCCCTCCTGGTTCCGCCCGCTGGTGTGGCTGGCGACCCTGGGCCGCCGCCGCGCCGCCTCCCGCGCCGGCGCCCGCTTCCACTTCCTGTTCATGCGCCCGGACGGCGCCCAGCTGGCCGAGCTCGCCTCCTGGATCGACGACGGAACCCTGCGCCCGCTCGTCCACCGCGTCTACCCGTTCAACGACGTGCGCGCCGCCTTCGAGGAGCTGGAGAAGGGCCACGCGAGGGGCAAGATCGTCGTGTCGATCCCCTAGCGGCGGAGGCCGCGAGGAAAAACGTCCAAGCGCGCCAAGATCTCGCCAAGTGGGCTCGACCAGTCGCCGCCGGCCGGTCGCTCTACCCGAGGCGATACACCTGGATGCGAGGAACGACCGGCCGGGGGCGACTGGTCGAGCCCCTTGGCGAACTTGGCGGCTTGGCGATTTACCCTCGCGGCGTCTCGGGCTCGATGTGGGCCAGGGAGCCCGTCGGGAGCCAGCCGCGCGCCGCCGGGGAGGGCGATGCGGTTCCAGGATTCGCGCTGCTCGAGGATGGTGGCCTCGGCTCCCGCCGGGACAGGCTCGGAGATGACGGCGGGGGCTCCCGGGTTGTCGGCGGCGCGGAGGACGACGCCGTCGGACACGACGACGGCGTCGCGCCGAGAGGTCGCGCTGGCCGGCCAGCGAGCCCCACATGGCCAGCACCACGACGCCGGGGGCCAGGGCGGCGCCGCGGCGCAGGCGGGCGTGGCGCCGCGGTCCGATGGGGACCAGCAGCAGGACGAGGAGCGCGTAGGCAGCGGCGGCCAGGATGTGCTTGGCCGGGCCGGTCATGCGGCGGTGCCAGAACAGCAGGCTGTCCAGGGCGCCGCCGTCCTCGCGCGCGGCCGCCCACTCCGGCTCCTGTCCGCGCACCCAGGTGAGGTTGACCTGCGCCCGCTCGAGCGCGGGATCGAGCTGGAGCGCCCGGCGGTACGCGAGCACCGCGGTGCCCAGATCCGAGGCGCCGAGCGCCGCGTTGCCCCAGTCGGTCAGGAGCTCCGGGCGATCCGGCCACTCGGCGGCGAGCGAACGGTACATCGTCTCGGCGCGGGCGAAGGCGCGCGTGCGCGCGGCGCGGTTGGCCTCGCCGAGCGCGGACTGATACGCGCCGCGGGCGTCGGCGAGCGGATCGCTCTCGCCGGCCAGCGCGCGCGCGGCCAGGCCGCTCACCAGCCCGCTCACCAGCAGCGCGAGCAGCGCCGCGGCGCCGGGCCGCCGGTGCCGCCTTTGCCGCGACCGCCGGCGTCCGTGCCGCGTCCGGCGCGCGGACGACGCAGCGCCGCCGCTCGCTCGCGGACACGCGCCACCAGCTCGGCCGGCAGCGGCGCGCCGGCGCCGGCCGGATCGAATGCGCGGTTCTCCAGCTCGGCGATCAGCGCGTCGGCCGACGAGGCCGGCTGGTCGGCGCGCGCAGCAGGGCGCGCAGCGCGCTCGCGATGGCCGGCGCCACGTCGCGCGCCGGCGCCGACGCCGCGCGATCGAGCGCGCGATCGAGCTCGCCGCGCGCCGCCCGGCTGGCCCCGCTCGCGGCGCCGCGGCGTCGACGGCGCTGGCGGATCAGCGTGAACCCGAGCAGCAGCGTGGGCGCGCCGTACAGCGCGATGACGATCGGGCGCGCCACCGACATGGTCAGCGGCCGGCGCAGGGTCGCGTCCGGGCGCGCTGGGCGACAGGTCCACGCCGCTGCCCGCCGCAATCTCCGGCGCGGCGCGGCCTGCCTTCGCCGCCTTGCCCGCGCGCTCGCCCTGGGGCGCGCCGGCCACCACGTCGCTGGCGCCGACAGCGCGGCCGCCGGCCACGCTGAGCGCGATCGCCTGGCTGGTCGCCACCTCGTAGGCGCGCTTGGCCGGGTTCCAGTAGGAGAACTGGATGGGCGGGATTTGGCTCACCGGCCGCAGCAGCCGCACGGTGACCGCGAAGCGCTTGGCCTTGCCGTCGTCGATGATCTGGCCGGCCGGCTTGCTGGTCGGGACGTCGAAGTCGGCGCGCGGCAGTCCGCCCGGCCCGGACAGGTCCGGCAGGCCGATGCCCTCGAGGCGGCCGCCGCCGCGCACGACGAAATCCAGCTCGATCGGGTCGCCGACCCGGACGACCGTCTGGCTGGCGCGCACCTCGATCGAGAAGCCGACGCCGACGGCACCGGCGAAGCCGGGCGGCTGTCCCTGGGCCGGCAGCGGCGACACCTCGAGCGCGCGCGGCTGGTCCTCGGCGCGGAAGAAGGAGGTGCGCGCACGCGGAAGCCGAACGAGTCGCGCCCCCAGCCGACCGGCAGGCGCGCCACCACGCCGGCGCGGCCGAGATCGAAGCGACCCGGCTTGAGCGGGGTCACCTGCGCGGTGAAGCGAAAGCGGGTGTACTGCTTCCCGTCGAGCTCGGCCTGATCGCGCGAGAACGGCAGCTCGACCTCTCGGCCGCCGACGGTGAACGGAACCGCGTTGCGGTCGCCGGGCTGGCCGCGGCGGCGCCGCGACCTCGAACTCGTCGGAGCGATCGAAGATCGGGATCGAGAAGCTGGGATCGTCCGGATCGGCGCCCAGGTACCAGTCGATGGTGACGTCGAAGGTCTCGCCCACAGCGACCGGGCGATCGGGCAGGCCGAGGCGGAGCGCCATGTCGTCGCTCGCGCCCAGCGCGCGCACGTTGAAGCGACCGGGCCGGCTGGTCGCGCGCCGCTTGCCCTGGGTCACCGCGATGGCGGGCACCTTGTACGAACCGGCCTTGTCGCAGACGACCTGGTAGCGGTGGACGAAGGTGACCTCGCGGCTCTCGCTGCGCCGGCCGTTGATGATCGAGATCGAGCTGGCCATCGACGGCGCGACGCCCAGCGACGTGGTGCGGCAGCCCGGGATCTGGAATGCGGCCACGTCCGGCGGAGGCGTCTCGGCGAAGTCCTCGACGCGGAGCGAGAGCACGAACGGCGTGCCGGCGTGGGCCTCGCCGCTCTCCATGCGTCAGCTCGGCGCGCTGGGCCCGGGCCGCGGCCGGCAGGAGCAGGACCAGCGCGAGCGCCGCGCCGGATGCGAGTCGTGCTGGCTAGTGCCTCATCGCCATCACCAGTCCTTGTCGACCGGCTCCGGCCGGCTCTGCTGGCGCTGCTCGCGCTCGCGCCTGCGCTCCGCCTCGCGATCGCGGATCGACTGCAGGCGGCGCTCGGCCTGCTGGGCCGACACTCGCTGATCCGGCGACGGCTGCGGCTTGTCGCCCTGCCCGCCCTCGTCCTTCTTCTCGTCCTTTCGTCCTTGTCCTTGTCGCCGCCCTGCTGCTTGTCCTGGTCCTTCTTCTGGTCCTGCTTCTTGTCGTCGGGCGGCTCGAGCAGGCGGATGGCCTCGTCGAGGTGCTCGATCGCGCCGGCCTGCGCGGTCACGGCCGGCGTCAGGTCGGTGGACTGGGTGCCGGCGGCGTCGCGCGCCTCGCCGAGGGTGCGGGCCGCGTCGGACATCTGCTCCTGGGCGGCGCGGACCTCGTCGGTCGCCTTGCGCGTCGCCTCGGCCGCCTCGCCGGCCTTGGGGTCGCCGGAAGCGGCCGCGGCGTCGGCCTGCGCGGCCAGCCCGTCGGCCAGCGCCTGGGCGACCTGGGCGTGCTCGGTCTGACCGTCGGCCAGGGGCGGCACCAGCTTGTCGCGCTCGGCGTCGTCGGACGACGCGGACGCCGACGCGGTGCGGTCGTGGGTCTCGCCCTGGCGGGCGCGCAGCTCCTTCAGCCGCTCCACCAGCGTGAAGAACAGCCGGCGCAGCTCGTCGAGGTGGGCGAGCGCCTCCTTGGCGCTGGTCCGCGCCGCGCCGCCGGCCCTGCCGCCCTGCGACGCCTGGACCAGGCGCGCGAGCGCGGCCTGCGCGCCGGCGCGCGCCTTCTCGGCGCGGTCGAACAGCTCCTTGCGGCCGGCGGCCTCCTCGTCGGCGGTCGGCTGCCCGCCGGCAGCGCCGGGCGCGCCTGCCGGCCTGCGCCGCCTGCCTGCCGGCCTGCGCCTGCGCCTGGGCCTCGGCCTTCGCCTTCTCGTCGGCCAGCAGGCCGGCCAGGCGCTCGACGCGCTCGAGGTTGCGGGCGGCGCCGGTCGAGATCATGCGGCCGCGATCCGCCGGAGCCAGCTTCCTGGCCTCGGCGTTCTCCGGATCGAGCAGCGCGACAAGGTTCGTCTCCTCGCCGTGGGCGAGCTCGATGAGCTGGCGCAGCCCGGCGAAGCGCTCGATCGCCTGCAGCAGCGCCTCCTCGGCCTCGGCCTGGCGAGGCCGCGCCGTATCGAGGTTCTTCGCGCCCAGCGCCTCCCCCGCCGCCGACAGCGCGGCCATCGCGCGATCGAGGTGGGGCAGCGCGCTGCGCGCCGACTCCTGGAGCCGCGCCGCCGCCGGATCGGCCGGTGCAGCGCCCGCCGTTCGCCGCCGGGTTCGCGCCCGCCGGGTTCGCGCCCCGCCTGATTCGCCCCGCCCGCGGCCGACCGGGCCAGCGCGTCGAGGCGCGCGCGCACCTCGGCCGCGCGCTCGCCGGCGTCCTTCTCGCCGCGCGCCAGCATCTCGGCGGTGAGCCACGGCGGCGCTCCGCCCGACGGCGCGCCCTGCAGGCGCAGGCGCCCGGCGTCGAGCTCGGCCAGCAATCCGGTGGCGACCGTGGTCTCCCGGTGATCGGACGCGACCCGCTGCAGCACGGCCACCGGATCGAGCAGCTGCTCGCGCGCCCGCTTCCACTGGGCCAGCGCCGCGTCGCCGCGCGCGTGGGCGGTCTGGCCCTGCAGGCGCCGCAGCGCCAGCCGCACCTCGGAGGCGGACTGGCGGCCGCGGTCGACGTCAGTCGATGACGGCGTCGAGCGCGGCCAGCCGCCCGCGCTGCTCGGGGCTGCGCTGGTCCTCGGGACGGGCCCGGATCGAGGCCTGCTCGTCGGCCGCGGTGTCGGCGATGGCGCCCGCCTCGGCGTTGAGCTGGCGCTCGGCCGTGGCCACGCGGTCGAACTCGGCCCGGAAGCCGACCGGATCCGAGCTGGCCCCGGCGCGCGCGACCTCGGCCAGGAGCGCGCGCACGCCGCCCAGCACGCCGCGCTGCTCCTCGATCAGGCGGTCGAGGCGCGCCTCGAGCGCGCCCTCCTCGCGGCCCAGCCGGTCAACCAGCGCCTGGATGCGGCGCAGGATGACCTCGAGGGTGCGGCGCGCCTCGGCGTCCTCCGGGTCGAGCCGGACCGCGTCGCGCATCCACGACGCTCCCTGGCGGTAGAGATCGACCGCGCGCTCCGCCTCCGTCTCGGCCAGCGACTCGGCGTGACGGGCGTGGGCCAGCCCGAGGTGATAGGCGGCGCGGCGGCGCAGCTCGTCGTCGCCGCCGGCGCCGTCGCGCGCGGCCAGGAGCGCCTTCTCCGCGTCCTCGAACTTGCCGGCGGCGAGCGCGGCCAGCCCGCGGTTGTGCCCGGCCCGCGCGTCGGAGCGATCCCCGGCGCAGCTCGCCGCCAGCGCCACCAGCGCGACGATGCCCAGGCGCCGGGTCATGGCGCCTCCCGATCGCGGCGCAGCAGCCGCTCCGACGCGCCGCCCAGGATCGCGACCGCGACCAGCAGGACCAGCGCGCCGAGCGCGAACCACGGGTAGCGCTCGACCGGCACCGGACGGGCCGACGCCGGCGCCGACTGCACAATCGGCGTCACGTGCTCGGCCAGGATCGACTCGAGGTCGAGCGCCGCGGTCCCGGCCGGGACGTAGGCGCCGCGGGTGGCCAGCGCGATCTGGCGCAGCAGCTCGCCGTCGAGCTTCGACACCACCGGCGGCCCGCCCGGACCGTCGGTCACCACGCTGCGCTCGCCGGTGTCCGGATCGACGATCCGGATCTGGCTGCCCTGCTCGCTGCCGAAGCCGATCGCCACCACGCGCACGCCGGCCGCGGCCGCCGCCTTCGCCGCCTCGAGCGGCTGCGAGTCCTGATCCTCGCCGTCGGTGATGAGCAGGATGACGCGCGCGCCTCCCCCCTCGCCGAACGCCTCGACCGCGCGGCGCAGCCCGTCGCCGATGCGCGTGCCGCCGCGCGCCGCGCTGCGCGTGTCCACGCCGCTCAGGACCAGGTGGAAGAAGCCGTGGTCCGGCGTGAGCGGGCACTGGACCGCGGCGCGGCCGGCGAAGGCGACCAGCCCGACCCGGTGGCCGTCGAGCCGGTCGACAAGCGAGCCAATCTCCGCCTTGGCGCGGGCCAGCCGGTTGGGCGGCGCGTCGTCGGCCAGCATGCTGCGCGACACGTCGAGCACCACCATCACGTCCGCCGAGGCCCGGCCGCTGGTCGCCATCTCCACCTCGCCGCGCGCCTGCGGCTGCATCAGCGCCAGGATGCCGAGGCCGAGCGCGGCGAAGGCGAGCCCGGCGCGCACCAGGCGCCGGATGCGCCGCGGCGCCAGCACCAGGCGCCGCTGCATGACCGCCGACAGCTGGGCGCGCAGCGCGGCGCCGCGGCCGAGCTCGCGCCAGGCCAGGAATCCGGCCACCAGCGCGGCCAGCCAGAACAGGTGCACCCGCTCCGGGTGGGCAAACTCGAGACCGTTCACGGCAGCCTCCGCCACAGCGTGCACTCGCCCAGCAGCCCGAGCGCGGCCAGCAGCAGGCCGAGCGCGAGCGGCAGCGCGAACTCCTCGCGGTACTGGCGCCACTTCTCGCCCTTGAGCTCGCTGCGCTCGAGCCGGTCGATCTGGCCGTAGACGCGGCGCAGGCCCTCGGCGTCGGTGGCGCGGAAGTAGGCGCCGCCGGTCTGGTCGGCGATGGCGCGCATGGTCTCCTCGTCGATCTCGACCATGGTCTGGCGCAGGACCGACCGGCCGGTGAACGGATCCTCGACCCGGATCGGGGCCAGGCCGTTGGTGCCCGCCCCGACCGTGTAGACCTTGATGCCGAGCTTGCGGGCCAGCCTCGGCGCTGTCGAGCGGCGCGTCGGTGCCGGCGTTGCTCACGCCGTCGGTCAGGAGGATCGCGATGCGCGAGCGCGCCTTCGACTCGCGCAGCCGCTCGACCGCGAGGCCGAGGCCGTCGCCCAGCGCGGTGCCGTCCTCGGTGCGGTCGTTCACGATCTCGAGCGACGCGCGCGATGGCGACCAGGTTGTCGTGGTCGAGGGTGAGCGGGCTGCGCGTGTCGGCGTAGCCGGCGAAGCTGATGAGGCCGATGGCGTCGTTGGGCCGACCGGGCAGGCCGTGCTTGCCGCTCACGAAGTCGTCGAACACGTCCACGACCGCCTGCAGCCGGGTCCGCTCCGTCTTCGCGGTCGACAGATCGAGGGCGCGCATCGAGCCGGAGATGTCGACGACCATCATGATGGCGATGCCCTCGCGCCGCACCGCGCCGCGCCGGTCCGGCACGCGCGGCCCGGCCACCGCCACCGCCATGGCGACGACCGCCAGCGACAGCAGCGCGGCCGGCACGAAGCTGGTGCGGGCGCGCCAGCTGCGCCGCGCCGGCAGCAGGCGCAGCGACGAGAAGGTAAGCCGCCCGGGCGGCCGCCGCGCCCACATGTAGAGCGGAATGGCGGCGAGCGCGGCCAGCAGGAACCACGGCTGGCGCAGCTCGACCGGCGCGATCAGGCGGGCGATCAGATCGATCACGACGCCACCTCCGCCGCCGCGGCCGGCGCGCGGCCGCGCGCCGGGCGCGGCCCCGGGGCACGGTCGGCGCGGCCATCGCCGCCGCGGTCTCCTCGACGAGGCGCCGCGCCCGGCCGAGGGCCGCCTGCGACTCGTCGGCGGCCGGCTCGTAGCCGGCGAACTTGACCCGGTCGCAGCGCTCGAGGAACGCGGACAGGAGCCCGCGAAGTCCCGGCGGCTGCAGCTCGTCCAGCGCGGCGCGCCTCGCGCAGGAACTCCTCGGTGGTGAGCTCGGGCGCGCGGATGCCGAAGCGGTCCTCGATGTAGCGGCGCACGATGTCCGACAGCTCGACGTACCAGCCGTCGGCCGCGTCGCGACCCTCGGGCAGGCCGCGCCCCTCGAGCGCGGCCAGCCGGCCGAACGCGATCTCGGCCGCCGACGCGGCGCACCTCGGCGCGCTGTCGCCGCCGGCGCGACGCGCACCGCGAGCAGCGCCAGCCCGACCAGCGCCGCGCCGCCGGCGACGAGCGCCGGGACCAGCCAGCTGCGCCCGACCACCTCGTCGAGCTCGCCGCGCACGGCGCCCAGCGTCCCGGAGCCCTCGGCCGTGAGCACCGACTCGATCTCGACCGGCACCTCCTCGGTCAGGAGCTCCTCCGCCGCCGGCGCGCCCGGCTCCGCCCCGCCGGCGTTCGCGCCGGTCTTCGCGGCCGCGCGGCGTACTCGATGCGCAGCGGCGGGATGCGCAGCCGACCGCTGCGCGACGCCTGCAGCCGGTACTCCTGCACGTGGCGCCGGCCGCCGCCGAGCGCCTCCTCGCGCGGCGTGTAGCCGACCACCTCGAAGCGACCGAGCGCGTCGCCGAATGGCGGCATCGTCACCTGCACCCCGGCGCCGGCGTCGACGGTCAGGGTCAGGCGCAGCACGTCGCCGACCCGGGCCTTGGCCGGCGCCACCTCGACGGTGGCCTTGACCGGCCCCTGCGCCGTCGTGCGCGCGACCGGCTTGCCGGCCGGCGCCGCGGCCGGCGCGGTGGCCGTCTCGCCGCCGTCGCAGGCAAGCAGCGACATCTCACCGCCAGCGCGGCCGCGCATGAAGTCCGGCCGGCTCATCGCCGCAACCTCCGCTCTCGCGCGCGGAAGAAGCCGAGCAGCGGCTCGATCACCGGCCGGGTCGCGTCGATGCGGATGAGATCGATGCCGGCCCCGCCCAGCTGGGAGGCCAGCTGGGCCTCGCGCGCGCCGGTCGCCTCGGCCATGGCGGCCTGGAACGCCGCCGAGCTTGTGTCGACGAGCTGGCGCTCCCCGGTCTCGGCGTCCTCGAACGTGACCAGCCCGGCCGCCGGCAGCGCGCGCTCGCGCTCGTCGCCGATGTGCACGCACACGACGTCGTGGCGGCGGTTGGCCGCGACCAGCGCCGGCAGGTAGCCCTCGTCGAGGAAGTCGGAGACCAGGAACAGGACCGCGCGGCGCGGCAGCACGCGGCGGCAGAACTCGAGCGCGTGGCCGATGTTGGTGGCGCGGCGCGGCTCGCCCCGGGTGCGCGCGACCAGGCGACGGAAGCGACCGAGCAGCTCGCGTCCCAGCTCGCGCAGCGGACGCCGCGGGTCGCCGGCCCGGCCAGCCGTTGCCCTCGCGCCCGCGCGCCAGCACCTCGCGGATGACGCGCAGCGCGTGCTTCTGGCCCTTGCGCGGCGGGATGTACTCCTCGGCGCGCGCCGTGAAACAGCAGCAGGCCGACCTTGTCGTGGTTGTGGATGGCCGAGAACGCGACCAGCGCGGCCAGCTCGACCGCGGCCTCGCGCTTGGAGCGCGCCGCCGAGCCGAAGTCCTGCGACGGGCTGATGTCGACCAGCAGCATCACGGTGAGCTCGCGCTCCTCGACGTAGCGCTTGACGTGCGGCTCGCCGATCCGCGCGGTGACGTTCCAGTCGATGGTGCGCACGTCGTCGCCCGGGCACGTACGGCCGCACCTCGTCGAACTCCATGCCGCGTCCCTTGAAGACGGACAGGTAGGCGCCGGCCATCACGTCGGCCACCTGGCGACCGGTGACGAGCTGGATGCGCCTGACCTGCTGGATGCAGCTCGGCGGTGCAGCACGCGGCCTACGGCACTTCGACGTTGTCGAGGATCGCCTCGATCAGATCGTCGGCGGTCTTGCCCTGCGCCTCGGCCTCGTAGGTCACCAGGACGCGGTGGCGCAGGACGTCGTGCGCGATCGACTTCACGTCCTGCGGGCTGACGTAGCTGCGCCCGGCCAGCAGCGCGTGCGCCTTGGCCAGCTTGATCAGGTTGATCGACGCGCGCAGCGAGGCGCCGTTCTCGATCAGCGGCGTCGAGCTGGGCCAGGCCGGAGCGCCTTCGGGTCGCGCGTCGCGCGCGACCAGCTCGACCACGTAGCGCTTGACCTTGTCGTCGACGAAGACCTGGCGGGCGGCGTCGCGCGCGGCCAGGATGTCGGCCGGCGTCGAGCACCGGCGACACGCGCGGCTCGGCGCTGGCGCCGGCCATGCGGTCGAGGATCTTCACCTCCTCGTCCTTGCGTCGGGTAGCCGATCACGATCTTGAGCATGAAGCGGTCGAGCTGCGCCTCGGGCAGCGGATAGGTCCCCTCCTGCTCGATCGGGTTCTGCGTGGCCAGCACCAGGAACGGCTCCGGCAGCATCGAGCGTCTGGTCGCCGATCGTGACCTGGCGCTCCTGCATCGCCTCGAGCAGCGCGGACTGCACCTTGGCCGGCGCGCGGTTGATCTCGTCGGCGAGGATCAGGTTGGCGAAGATCGGGCCCCTTCTTGATCGTGAAGGTGCCCTCGCGCGGGTTGTAGATCTGGGTGCCGATCACGTCGCCGGGCAGCAGGTCGGGCGTGAACTGGATCCGCGAGAAGCTGGCCGACGATGCTGCTGGCGAGCGTGCGCACCGACGAGCGTCTTGGCCAGCCCGGGCACGCCTTCGAGCAGCACGTGCCCGCCGGCCAGAAGCCCGAGCAGGAGCTTGTGCAGCATCGCCTCCTGGCCGACGAGGACCTTCGCCACCTCGGCCTTGAGGTTCTGGAACTTGTCTTGCAGTCTCGCAACTTCACTCAGTTCTGCGGCAGCCATGGCGGGTTGGAAACCTCTCTCGCACGCGGAAGATTCCTGGATCCATCGCACGAGCGACCTGGCCCGCGGAAGGCCGCGAGACGGCGACTTGCACGGTGAGCGGGCTACTCGCCGGCCAGGTCGCGCGCCGACCGGGCCCGCGCCGCGCTACATGCTCATCGATGGATGAGAATCTCTCACGCGCGCTGGTGAGGCGAATCTCGCTGGCGGCGCTGCCCGCCTTCGAGGCCGCGGCGCGCCGGGGCAGCTTCCGCGACGCGGCCGCCGAGCTCCACGTCACGCCGTCTGCGGTCTCGCACCAGATGCGCGCCTCGAGGAGCAGCTCGGCGTGCGCCTGTTCGCCCGCTCGGTGCGCAAGGTCAGCCTGACCGCCGAGGGACGCGCGCTGCTCGAGGCGACCACGCGCGCGTTCGACAAGCTCGAGGAGGGGCTGCGCGCGATCGCGTCGCCCGGCGAGCAGAGCGTGACCGTGAGCGTCACGCCGGCGTTCGCCACGCGCTGGCTCATCCCGCGCCTGGGCGGCGTTTCAGGACCGCCATCCGGACATCCGCGTGCAGCTGGTGACGACCAGCGAGGTCAGCCCGCTGGCGGGCGACATCGACCTGGCGGTGCGCTACGGCCGGGTCGCGCCGGGCAGGGCGGTGAGCGAGCCGCTCCTGACCGAGCGATTCGTGGCGGTGGCCAACCCGGGGCACGGGCGGCGCAAGGTGGCCACGCTGCTCCAGATCGCCTGGCGGCAGAAGCGCTTCGAGTCCGTGTCGTGGCCGGCCTTCTTCGCCGCCAACGGTCAGGTGCTGGGCGAGACCCGGTCGGGGCCCAGCTTCGAGGACGAGAGCCACGCGGTGCTCGCGGCGGTGGCGGGTCAGGGAGTCGCGCTGGCCAGCAGCGTGCTCGTCGCCGACTGATCGGGCAGGGGGCGCTGGTCCGCGTGGGCAGCGGCTCGCTGCCCGGCCACCGCTACCACCTGGTGGCGCTGCCGGCCCAGCTGCGCCGCGCGCCGGTGGCGGCGTTCGCGACCTGGCTGCGCGAGGAGGCGCGCCGCAAGCCGGCCGCGTGACCTGCCGCGGATCGCGAGAATGGGCCGAATGTGCCCGCCGGTCTCTGCGCTATCGTCCCCTCGCCATGCCGCCGCGCAAGACCAAGCCCAAGGCCAGTAGCGCTGGACTCGAGCCCGAGGAGATCGCCGACGGTTCGCCGCCGAAGGCGGTGGAGGAGCTGGCCGGGGCGGTGGAGGCGGAGGGCGGCCGCGTGCTGTCGCGCTACCGCGATCCGCTGGGCGGCCACTGGCTGGTACTTGCCGCGCTGCCGATCGACAAGGTCGCGCCCACCCCGTTCCAGCGCGAGCTGTCCGACAGCCACGCCAAGCGCCTGGTCGGGGTGATCCCGAAGGTGGGTCGCTTCCTCGATCCGCTGATCGGCGTGCGCGCCGACGGCGACGGCTTCTGGACGCCCAACGGCATGCACCGGCTCGAAGCGATGCGCCGCCTGGGCGCCAAGTCGATCATCGTGCTGCTGGTGCCCGAGGTGGAGATCGCGTACCGCATCCTGGCCCTCAACACCGAGAAGGCGCACAACCTCAAGGACAAGTCGCTCGAGGTGGTGCGCATGGCCGACGCGCTGGGCGACGAGCCGGCCCAGGCCAAGCGGCCAGAGAGCGACTGGGCGTTCGAGTTCGAGGAGCCGGCCTACCTGACCATCGGCCGCGCCTACACCGAGCGGCCGCGCTACTCGGGCGGCGCCTACATGCCGGTGGTGAAGCGGTGCGAGGAGTTCTTCGACAAGCCGATCGCGAAGGCCAACGAGCTGCGCACCGCGCGCGCCGCCCGGCTCATCGAGCTGGACGACAAGGTCAACGAGCTGGTGGCCGCGCTCAAGGCGGCCGGTCTCAAGAGCGCCTACCTCAAGCCGTTCGTGGTCGCGCGCCTCAACCCGCTGCGCTTCGTCCCGGTGGCGCGCGGAAAGAAGAAGGCCGAGGCCGGCCCGGCGAGCTTCGACAAGACGCTGGACCAGATGTTCGCCCGCGGCGAGAAGTTCGACGCCGCCAAGATCCGGCCGCAAGATCTGGCCTCGATGGGCGGCGCCCCGCCCGAGCCGGACGAGTGAGAGCGGTGATATGGTAGCGGCATGATCGCTGTCCGCGCCGCCGTCCTGAGTGTGGTCGTGATGTGTCCGGGCTGGGCCGCCGCCCAGCAGGCCCCGGCGACCGATGACGACAAGGGCGAGAGTCCGGTCCCGTCGGACGCTCCGGAAGGCGCGCAGGAGAACCCCAAGGCGCCGGTCACGCCCTTCGACGACACCAGGCCGAAGGTCGAGTCTCGGGTCGTCGCGGAGCCGATGCGGCCGTCCGAGTATCCGATCGAGCGCGCGCTGCGTCCGATCACGTTGCCGCGCCGCATGACCGAGGTGACCCTCGACGCGCCCAACAGCTTCAACCCGTACGTGCAGAGCGGCGTGCTCGGCGTCCGCCACGGCATCACGGAGCGCATCCAGGCCGGGCTGCGCTACGGCACCGGGACGCTCTACGACGGCGAGTACTTCGCAGGCAAGGCGCTGTCGGTCGATGGCGAGTACCAGATCTTCGACTGGCTGGCCGCCCAGCTGTCCTTGCCGATGCTCGTCGACCCGTTCTCGATGGGCGTGACGGTCGGCGCGCCGATGAAGTTCAACCCGCTGCCCCGGCTGCGCTTCGATCTGTTCCGCGACCTGGTCACGTTCAAGGTGAGCCGCTTCGCGCCCTCGGTCGTCGATGCCGCCGCCAACGACCGTCAGGTCGAGGCCGACGAGGTGAACAGCGTGCTCGAGGACGGCGACATCAAGATCAACGCCGGGGCCACCTGGCAGCTGCAGCCGCAGATGGCCATCGAGGGCCGCCTCGGCGTGCGCGCGCCGGACTTCGAGTTCCAGTCCGACTCGCCCACCTCGCTCGACGTCGGGCTCATCCTCTCCAGCAGCAACAAGGTCGACATCGGCGGCCGCATGGGCTTCGCCGATCTCAATCACACCGACGAGAGCTTCGGCCTCTGGCTTCTGGCCGCCCTGCGGATCTGAGTTCGACTCAGGGTCGCACTGTCGGGGTCGTGATCGCTCTTGGCGGATCCACGACCCTCCACGAGGCGCGGCCGACCAGCTGGCCGTCGCCGGTCTCGGCGGTGCAGCTCCACTTGCCGCGGGGATCGCGCGGTAGGCGGGCCTCGCCGAGAGTCGAGCGGAGGACCAGCTCGCCGCACTCCGGCATGCGGGTCGGGGTCAGGCGGGCCAGCACGCGGTGGTTGTGGCGCCAGACGTGGACGATCTCGTCGCGCAGGCCGCCGGGCGACGAGATCTCGGTGACACAGCGCAGGAGATCGAGCTGGTCGCGCCGCATCGCCGCCACCGGGCCGGGCACGCACTCGTACTCGCCCGGCTCGCCGTGTCCGACCGAGCCGTGCGTCATCGCGGTGGGCGCGGGCGGGATGGCGGCGCGGCCGTAGTACACGGCGAACACCATGCCGACGGCGACGCCGGCGGTCAGGAAGATGCCGCGCGGACGCAGCACCGTGCGCAGGCGGAAGCCGAGCAACGCCACCGTGGGCGCGGTGGTGGCGGCGGCGATGAGCAGCGCGTCGAAGTGCTGGAAGCCGAGCACCAGCGGCAGGTTCAGGTTGAGCACGGCGAACACGCACACGCCGTACATGGTCGACGCGATGACCCGCCGCTCCATGATGAAGTTGTCGAACACGAGATCCAGCGTCGACACCACCGCGAAGGCGAGCAGGATCGGGACCAGCCACCAGTTCCACGACGTCAGCGACCAGGTCGCGCTCGACGCGTAGAGCGGCACCAGGAAGAAGAACATCTGCTGGTAGAGCTGCTTGATGACGTAGTTGGTCACCAGGCGCAGCCCCTTCTTGGCCCGCCGCTCGTCCGGCGAGGTGTTGGACGCGCCGACGATGAAGCGGAACGCGATGAAGACCAGCACCCACGACACGCCGAGCACGGTCAGCACCACGTCGGCGTGCTCGATCCCCTTGCGCGCGAACAGCATCACGCCGCAGCCGAAGGCGAGCGCGCCGAAGCTGTGCAGCCACCAGGCCTGCTTCATCAGGCGGTGGAACCTGCGCACGCGCGGGCTCAGCGACGGCTCGGACGCGCTGTGCGCGGCCGCTCAGGCTCCGCGCGCGACATCGGCCACCATCTGTTCGATGCGGGCCAGCGCCTCGGCCAGGACCGGCATGGCCGGGCCGAACGAGAACCGCACGTGCCGCACGAAGCGCGACGCGCGCGCGCCGCGGCGGTGGCCGGGGTCGACGTCGAAGAACTCGCCCGGCACGGTGATCACCTTTCGCTCGAGCGCGGCGCGGAAGAAGCTCATCCCGTCGCCGATCGCGCGCGGCAGGTGATCGGTCGACGCCCACACGTAGAAGGTGCCCTCGGGCGGCAGGTCGACGATGAAGCCGAGGTCGCGCAGGCCGGTCAGCAGGCGGGTTCGCTTCTTGCTGAACTCCGCCGCCAGCGCCGCCGTCTCCTGCCGGGTCGCGGTCCTCGGCGAGGAGCTCGATGGCCGCGCGCTGGAGCGGACGGCAGCCGCCGCCGTCGAGGAACGAGCCGGCGCTCGACACCGCCTCGATGACCGGGCGCGGCCCCACGGTCCAGGTCACGCGCCAGCCCGGGTAGCGCCAGTTCTTGGTCAGGCCGTCGAACAGCACCACCGGATCGCGGTCCACGTTCTCCACGTAGCGCGCCGCGCTGACCAGGCCGCCGTCGGCGACGAGGTCGGGCCGCCACACGTAGTGCGAGTAGAACTCGTCGACCAGCATCGTGCAGTCCAGCTCGCGCGCGATGGCGACCCACTCGGCCAGGTCGTCGCCGCCGACCAGCTTGCCGGTCGGGTTGCACGGGTTCGAGAACAGCAGCGCCGACAGCCCGCGCCCCATGATCTCGCGGCGCAGCTCCGACGACGGGAACGTGTAGCCGCGGTCCGGCTCGAGCAGGATCGGGATCGACGAGAACAGGCGGAAGACGTCGAGCAGCTCCTCGTACGCGGTGTAGTCGGGCAGGAAGTGGCCCAGGTTGATCTGGCCCAGCGCCGCCGCCGCGCGGGTCAGCGCCGCGCGCCCGCCGCCGGACACCGCGACGTTCTCCGCGCTGTACTGCGACGGCATGCCGCGCCGGTACAGCCGGTTGTAGAGGTCGGCGATCGCCTCGCGCAGCTCCCACAGCCCGGCCACCGGCGAGTACTCCTGGTCCTCGGCGGCGATGTCGATGTGGTCGAGGCGCGGCGGTGCGCCCCGCGAGCGCCCCGGCCTCCGGCATGCCCTGGCCGAGGTTGCACCAGTCTGGGTCGGCCGGATCGAAGCCGAGGCGCGTCGCCTCGGCGGTGACGTAGATGACGCCGGTGCGCGGCACCGGCCGGAAGGCGACCGGCGCGGTGGCGACCGGCACCAGCGAGGGCCGCGTTCGCGACGGCGGCGCGACGGAACGTACCATTCTGCTTCAGCGTAGCGGATCGCGCACTGCGTCACCAGTCCGGCACGTCGGGGCAAAGCGTGTATAGTTCCGCCGGTGCTCACGTTGGGCCAGATCCGCGGCCAGACGCGCGCGGTGGAGCATCTGCGCCGCGCCATGGCTCAGGGACGCGTGCCACACGCGTACCTGTTCTCCGGCCCGCCCGGCGTCGGCAAGTCCACGACAGCCCTGGCCCTGGCCGCGGCCATGAACTGCGAGAAGGCGCCCGGCGAGGGCTGCGACGAGTGCTCGGCGTGCGAGCGGATCGCGCGCGGGCTGCACCCGGACGTCGTCGCCCTCGAGCGCCAGGGCGCGAGCCAGAGCGTGCCGATCGAGGCGATCCGCAAGCAGGTCATCCCGGTGCTCGGGCTGGCCCCGCACGAGGCGCGGGCGCGCTTCTTTCTGTTCGACGAGGCCACCGCGCTGCTCGATCCGGCGGCCAACGCGCTGCTCAAGACGCTCGAGGAGCCGCCCGCCCGGACCCACTTCGTGCTGTGCACCAGCTCGATCAACGAGCTCCTGCCCACCATCCGCAGCCGCTGCCAGCGCGTGATCTTCCAGCCGCTGCCGGCCGAGGTGCGGGCCGAGCTCGAGGCGGACGAGGAAGGCGAGAGCCCGACGGTGAAGGCGGTCGACTCGCTGGTGACCGGACTGACGGTGCCGCGCGCCATCACCCCCGAGGTCATGATGCGCCTGCTGCAGCTGGGCGAGGAGCTGGCCGGGCAGCGCCAGGCAAAGCCCGGGCAGGTCGCGCGCGCGGTGCGGCTGCTTGCCGCGCGCCTGCACGCCGAGGCGCGCCGCGCGGCGGAGACCGGCGATCTGGCCCGCGCCGGAGCCCTGGGCGCGCAGACCCGGGCCGCGCTCGACTGCGAGAAGGCGCTGACGGAGCACAACGCCCACGCGCAGATGGCTGTCGATCGGCTCGTGCGCGAGCTCATGGCCAGCGCCCCGGTGGCCGCATGAGCTCGGACCACGACGGCAACGGCGGCCCACCCTCGGACGGCGGGCGCGGCGACGACGGCGGGCCTCGCCGGCGGCGCCGGCGACGCAGGCGGCCGGAGGGCTCCGGGCCGCGACCGGCGGCGAGACCCGGCGGGCCGGCGGGAGACGCGGGATGGGCGTCCGGATCGGGCGTCGTCGAGATTCCTCCTCGAGAGGGGTCCGCGCGCGCGGAGTCGTCCGGCGCGCAGTCGACAGGCGGCGCAGGCGCGGCATCGTCCGGCGATCCGGGCGAGCGGCCGCGCGGCGGATCGGATCCGGCGTCGGGGCCGATCTCCGCGAGCGGCGACCGCAGGCGGCGCAGGCGGCGCCGCAGCCGCGACGGCGGCCAGCCGGAGCCGGATTCGCGCAGGCCCGCGCCGGGCGACCAGCCTCGCGAACCCGTTCGCTCCGGCGTGCGGCGCGATCCTCGTTCGCCCGAGCGGCGCGATCCTCGTTCGCCCGACCGGCGCGATCCTCGCTCGCCCGACCGGCGCGATCCGCCCCGGGGCGAGCGGCGCGATTCGCCCCGCGGTGAGCGGCGCGATCTGCTCCGCGGCGAGCGTCGCGATCCAGCCGGTGCCGAGCCGCGCGATCCGGTCCACGCCGATCCGGTCCGCACCGACGACGACGTCGACAGCGGCTGGGATGCGCCCGGGCCGGGCGACGAGCAGGCGCTCCGGGGACGGCGCGATCAGCGCGCCGTCCGGGCCGCGCGAGGAGGCGTGGGGCGACGACTCCTCGGCGCCGACCGCAGAGGTCGCCCTGCTCGCCGATCTGCCGGGCGACCCGCCGCTCGACGATCCGGATCCGGTGAGCGCCTTCCTCGACGCCGACTCCGACGAGGGCGCGCCCGACTCGTCGCGGCCGGTGCGCAACCTGGCCGGCATCAAGTTCACCACCGCGGGCAAGATCTACCTGTTCGACGCCGGCGAGGAGGCGTACGCGGCCGGCGAGCAGGTCGTCGTCGACACCGAGCGCGGGCCGCGCATCGGTCGCGTCGCGGTGGCGCCGCGCCGCCAGGAGGTGACCCGATCCGGCACCGCTGCGCCGCGTGCTGCGCCGGCCCAGCCGCAGCGACCAGCGCCGCCTGGATGCCAACGGCGAGCGCGCCGAGGCCGCGCTGCGCGGCGCCAAGGCCTGCGCGCGCGAGCTCGGCATGCCGATCAAGGTGTTCCGCGCCGAGCTCAGCCTGGGCGGCGGCAAGGCGCTCATCTACTTCTCCAGCGACGAGAAGGTGGATGCGCGCCGCCTGGTGCGCGACCTGTCGCAGCGGCTGCGCATGCGCGTCGAGCTGCGCCAGACCGGCGTGCGCGACGAGGCCAAGATGGTGGGCGGCATCGGCTCGTGCGGCCAGGAGCTGTGCTGCACCACCTGGCTGCCCGCCTTCGTGCCGGTCTCGATCAAGAACGCCAAGGACCAGGGGCTGGTCCTCAATCCCGACCAAGGTCTCCGGCCAGTGCGGCCGCCTCAAGTGCTGCCTGGTGTACGAGCAGTCCACCTACGCCGAGCTGCGGCGCGGCCTGCCCAAGCTGGGCAAGCGGGTGGTCACGTCGTCCGGCGAGGGCCGCGTCATCGAGGTGGACGTGCTGCGCCAGCGCGTGCGCGTGTCGCTGGCGGGAGGCGAGGTCGAGGTGTTCGAGGCGGGCGACGTGCGCCCCATGTTCCCCAGCCAGCCGGGCGGGCGCCCTGGAGACCAGCCCGCATAGCCTCTTCAGGTAGAGTCCCCCCTGCACACGATGCCGCGCTTCTACATCTCGACTCCGATCTACTACGTCAACGACGTCCCCCACCTGGGCCACGCCTACTGCACCATCGCCGCCGACGCCCTGGCCCGCTTCCACCGCGCGGTCGGCGACGACACCCGCTTTCTGACCGGCACCGACGAGCACGGGCTCAAGGTCGAGCAGGCCGCGTCGGAGCGCGGGCTGCAGCCGCTGCAGCTGGCCGACCAGGTGGTCGAGCGCTTCCGCGCGACCTGGTCGCACCTGGACATCGGCAACGACGACTTCATCCGCACCACCGAGCAGCGCCACAAGGACGTCGTGCAGGAGCTGTGGCGCCGCATGGCCGCGCGCGGCGACATCTACAAGGGGAAGTACGAGGGCTGGTACTGCGTCAAGTGCGAGGCCTACTACCCGGAGCCGGAGCTGGCCGAGGGCAGGCTGTGCCCGATCCACAAGTCGCCGGCCACCTGGCTGAGCGAGCCGACCTACTTCTTCCGCATGTCGCGCTACCAGGACGCGCTGCTCGAGCACTTCGAGAAGCACCCGCGCTTCGTGCAGCCGGAGGGCTACCGCAACGAGGTCGTCTCGTTCATCAAGAGCGGCCTGCGCGACCTGTCGGTCAGCCGCACCACGTTCCGCTGGGGCATCCCGGTCCCGGGCGACGAGGAGCACATCATCTACGTCTGGATCGACGCGCTGACCAACTACATGTCGGCGCTCGGCCCGATCGACGGCGAGCTGCACCGCCGCTACTGGCCGGCCACCTGCCACCTCATCGGCAAGGACATCCTGCGCTTCCACGCGGTCTACTGGCCGTGCATGTTGCTGTCGGCCGGCTTCCCGCTGCCGGACACGATCTTCACCCACGGCTGGTGGACGGTGCGCGGCGAGAAGATCTCCAAGTCGATGCCGGCCACGCGCGTCGATCCCAACCAGCTGGCCGACGATATCGGCGTCGACGCGGTGCGCTACTACCTCCTGCGCGAGGTGCCGCTCGGCCTGGACGGCGACTTCGCCTACGAGAACCTGATCGGCCGCTACAACGCCGAGCTGGCCCACGACCTGGGCAACCTGGTCAGCCGCGCGCTGACCGTGGCCGGCAAGTTCGCCGGCGGCGCGGTGCCGGCGGGGCAGCCTCAGGCGCAACAGGACGCCCACCGCGAGCTGACCATGGTGGCTCAGAAGGCGATCGGCGAGGCGGCCGCCCACTACGCGGCGTTCGCCCCGTCTCGCGCGCTCGAGGCGGTGTGGCGCCTGGTCGGCGAGGCCAACCGCTTCATCAACAACACGCAGCCGTGGCGGATGGCGAAGACGCCCGGGCAGGAGGAGGTCCTCGCGCTCACCATCAGGATGGCGCTCGAGGCCATCGCCTGCGCGGCGCGGATGGTCGCACCGGTCATGCCGCACACAGCGCGGCAGATCGTCGAGCTCGTCGGCGGCGCGGGCGAAAGCGCCGCGGCCTGGCCGGCCGCGGACACGTTCGGCCATGAGCTTCCGGCCGGGGCAAAGGTGGGCGAGAGCTGCATCCTGTTCCCGCGCATCGACGACGACCGGCAGGCCGCGCTGCTCGACAAGTGGATCCCGGACGACGCCAGGCCGGCCGGCGCGGCGGATCCGGCCGCGGCCCCCGCGCCCGGTGCGAAGTCGACGAAGCCGGCGAAGACGCAAGGCCGAGTCGAAGACGAAGGCGAAGGCGCCGACCGGGCCGGCCGAGTCGGTGGAGTTCCAGGAGTTCGGCCGCCTCGACCTGCGCGTGGCCCAGGTCCTCGAGGCGGCCGCGGTGGAGGGCGCCAGCAAGCTCCTGCGCCTGCGCCTCGACGTCGGCGAGCCCGAGCCGCGCCAGGTCGTGGCCGGCATCGCCGAGGCCTACAAGCCGGAGGAGCTCGTCGGCCGCAAGGTGATCTTCCTGGCCAACCTCAAGCCGGCCGTGATCCGCGGCGTCACCTCGCAGGGGATGATCCTGGCCGCCGGCGAGAAGGACGTCGTCGGCCTGTCGGCCGTCGACCGCGACGTGCCGGTGGGGACCAAGGTGCGGTAGTAGACTGTACCGAGGTGTGGTGGGGGGAGGCGTGATGCGAAGAGAGAACCGGCGCGCGCTGCGCCTGGTGATGGAGGCGCCGATCGCCGTCGAGTCGATCGGCCAGCCGGAGCTGGAGCTGGACCCGGCGCTGGAGCGGATCTACCGGCGGGTCGAGGCCGCCCACGAGCGCCGCGGGCACCGGCTCAGCGGTGTGCTGCGCGACCTGTCGACGAACGGCGCGTTCGTCGCCGGCGAGCCGCTGCCGCTGCTGTCGCGCGTCGTCATGCGATTTTCCGTCGAGGAGCTGCCGATCGAGGCGATCGGCTGGGTGCTGTGGCGGCGGCTCGAGGACTGCGAGATCGCCCGCGGCATCGGCGCGCCGGTGGTGCTGCCGCGCGGGTTCGGCGTGCTGTTCGAGGCGATCCCGCTCGACGCCCGGCTGCGCATCGACGAGATGGTGCGGCGGGCCCTGGCAGATCCCCCTGCGGCGGCCTCGGGCGCGTCCCCGGCTCCCTCCGAGGGGACGTCAAAGGCTCCCGGATAACCCGACGGCGTGGCCGCTCCGGAGAGCCATGCTGCCGGAAACAGTGCCTGTCTGCTCCGCCGCGCCGCGCCGCCCGAGCCGGCGAGCGCCGCGGCGACCCGCGGCAGCTTTCACACTTCTTCACACGAGCGCGCGAACGAGCCCAACGCGCGCCGCTCATTCTGTCCTCGCATCGGGAAACACCGGACGGTGGCTCTCCGCGCACCGAGGACAACCATGACGCAAGCGATCCAGGCTCATTCTCCCGCCGACGCCCCCACCTCGGGCGTCGACCCGGAGGCCTATTACCTGCGCTACGGGCCGATGGTCCTCCGGCGCTGCCGCTCGCTGCTGCGCGACGACGACCGCGCTCGCGACGCCATGCACGACGTGTTCGTCAACGTGCTGCGCCACCGCGACCGGCTCGAGGACGCGGCGCCCTCGCGCCTGCTCTACCGCATCGCCACCAACGTCTGCCTCAACCTGATCCGCTCGGCCCGCCGCCGCCCCGAGGTGGCCGGCGACGCCCTCGACGAGCAGGCGTCGCCGGGCGCCGATCCGGAGAGCACCGCGGTCAGCCGCGCGCTGCTCGCCCGCCTGTTCGGCGGCGAGATGGAGTCGACGGCGATGCTGGCCATCCTGCACTACCAGGACGGCATGTCCCTCAACGAGGTGGCGCGCGAGGTCGGCCTGTCCGCCTCCGGCGTGCGCAGGCGGCTGCTGGGCCTGCGCGAGCGGCTGCCAGCGCTTGCAAGTGGCGTGAGTCCCGCGGCTCTTCCATGATCCGCACCCCGTGACCAGCCCTACCCGCTCCGCCCCGCTCGCCCTCCTTCTCGTCCTCTCCGGCTGCGGCTCCTCGGCGCCCAAGCAGCCGGCCGCTGCCCCGCCGGCCGGGCCCGCCGCGACCGACCCGGGCGCGGCCGCGGCCGCCGAGCGACCCGCCTACGGCAGCTTCGGCTTCGACGCCGCCGGCATGGACCGCCAGGTGGCGCCGGGGGACAGCTTCTACCGCCACGCCAACGGCACGTGGCTGGCGAAGACCGAGATCCCGGCCGATCGGTCCAACTACGGCATGTTCACCAAGCTCGACGAGGACGCCAACAGCCGCACCCGCGAGATCATCGAGCAGGCCGGCAAGCGCGACGACGCCGAGAGCCGCAAGATCGGCGATCTGTACGCCTCGTTCATGGACGAGGCGGCCATCGAGGCGCGCGGCACGGCTCCGCTGAAGCCGGAGCTCGACCGCATCGCCGCCATCCGCGACCGGCATCAGCTGGCCGCCGAGCTGGGCGGCACCCTGCGCGCCGACGTCGATCCGCTCAACAACGGCGACATGACGACCGACCGGCTGTTCGGGCTGTGGGTCAGCGAGGACTTCCGCGAGCCGACTCGCTACGCCGCCTACATCATGCAGGGCGGGCTGAGCCTGCCGGATCGCGACTACTACCTGTCCGACAGCAAGCGCTTCGCCGAGCTGCGCGTGAAGTTCGAGCAGCACGTCGCCGCCATGCTGCGCCTGGCCGGCATGTCCGACGTCGAGGCCAGGGCAAAGCGGGTGATGGAGCTGGAGCGCAAGATCGCGCGCGTCCACTGGACCCAGGTCGACACCCGGGAGGTCAGCAAGGCCAACAACCCGTGGCCGCGCGAGGCGTTCGCCCGGAAGGCGCGCGGTCTGGACTGGAAGGCGTTCCTCGAGGCCGCCGGGCTGGCCGAGCAGCGCGAGATCGTGGTGTGGCAGCCCAGCGCCATCATCGGGATCGCGAGGCTGGTCGGCAGCCAGCCGCTGCAGTCGTGGAAGGACTACCTGGCGTTCCACGCCGTCGCGCGCGGCGCGCCGTTCCTGACCCGCGCGTTCGTCGATGCGTCGTTCGCCTTCAACGGGGCCGAGCTGTCCGGCACCCAGAAGCTGCGCGACCGCTGGAAGCGCGGCGTCGACCTCACCAACCTCGCGATGGGCGAGGCGGTGGGCAAGCTCTACGTCGCGAAGTACTTCCCGCCCGCGGCCAAGGCCAAGGCGGACGAGATGGTCCGCAACATCATCGCCGCGTTCGGCAAGCGCATCGAGGCGCTGGCCTGGATGTCGCCCGAGACAAAGAAGCGGGCCATCGAGAAGGTGGGCACGCTGCAGGTCGGCATCGGTCACCCGCCGAGGTGGCGCGACTACTCGGCCCTCGAGGTCGCGCGCGACGACGCCTACGGCAACGCCGAGCGCGCGGAGCTGTTCGAGTACAAGCGCAACCTGGCCAAGCTGGGCCAGCCGGTCGACCGCCAGGAGTGGTACCTGCTGCCGCACGTGGTCAACGCGCTCAACTCGCCGCAGCAGAACAGCATCATCTTCCCGGCCGCGATTCTCCAGCCGCCGTTCTTCGACCCGCACGCCGATCCGGCCATCAACTACGGCGGCATCGGCACGGTCATCGGCCACGAGATCGTGCACAGCTTCGACGACGTGGGCGCGCAGTTCGACGCCAGCGGCAAGGTGGCCAACTGGTGGACCAAGGAGGACGCGGCCCGCTTCAAGGCGGCCAGCCAGGTCCTCGTCGAGCAGTACAACGGCTACAAGCCGTTCCCGGACCTGGCGGTCAACGGCCAGCTGACTCTGGGCGAGAACATCGCCGACGTGGCCGGCGTCGCCGTCGCGCACGACGCCTACGTGCTGTCGCTGGGCGGCAAGCAGGCGCCGGTGCTCGACGGCTTCACCGGCGACCAGCGCTTCTACCTCGGCTTCGCCCAGATCTGGCGCCGCAAGTACCGCGAGCCGATCCTGCGCGCCATCGTGATGACCGACGGCCACTCGCCGAGCGAGTACCGGGCCAGCCACGGTGCGCAACCAGGACGCCTGGTACGAGGCCTTCGACGTCAAGCCGGGCCAGGCGCTCTATCTGGCGCCCGAGCAGCGCGTCCGGATCTGGTAGCGGCCCGCGCTCGCTACTTCTCCCAGCCCATCAGGCGCGGCAGCGTGTGCACCGGCGGCGCGCCGTGGCTGAGCGCGGCGTCGTGGAACGCTGCCATGTCGAACGGCTTGCCGGAGGCCTGGGCGCGCTTCTCGGCCTGGTCGCGCACGCGGAACCAGGCCTGGGCGCCGGCGAAGTAGGTCGACAGCTGCGCCGACGTGACCTGGGCGCGCACCCACTTGCCGCGCGCCTCGCCCTCCTGCTGATAGGACCGGCCGACCATGAGCTCGATCGCCTGCTCCTCGGTCATGTCGCCGGCGTGGATGCGGTGGTCGAGGATCGCGTTGGCCACCGCGCGCAGGTAGAACTTGAGCCGGTGCAGGGCGACCGCCTTCTGGCGCAGCGCCGGATCGCGCATCACCTTGGCAACGCGGGCCGGCAGCTTGCGGCGGGAGCTTGGTGGGCAGGGTGCCGGAGAAGCCGGCGTCGACCATCACCTTCTCGGTGTAGACCGCCCAGCCCTCGACGAACGGGCCGTTGGGCAGCACGCGGCGCACCTTCGAGCGGTTGCGCTTCGAGTGGTAGAGCTGGATGAAGTGGCCCGGGATGGCCTCGTGGATGGACAGGATCTCCAGCATGAAGTCGTTGTACTCGCGCAGCAGCGACTCGCGCCGCTCGGCCGGCCACTCGGGCGGCACCGGCTGCACCAGGTAGAAGCTGGCCAGGCCCTTGGGCTGCGGCTCGAGCGGGCCGGGGCTCTGCATGCCGGCGACGGCGACGCCGCGCTTGTGCGGCGGCGTCCAGATTACTTGTAGAACCTCCTCCGGATCGACGCTGACGATCTTGCTCTCGCGCACCGCCTTGTCGAGGGTGGCCAGCTTGGCCTCCGCGTCGTCGCGCAGCGCGGCCGGCCTGCTGTGCACCTGGGCCAGCGTGTCGAGCACCGCCCGCACGCGCTCGGTCTCCGGGTCCTTCGCCTTGTCGGCCTTCTTCTGCTGCGCCGGAGACAGGACGATGGGCGCCAGCTCGCCGGCCACCTGCACCATGAGGCCGCGCACGCGCTCGTGCTCCGCCTCGGCCAGGCGCACCAGCTCGTCGGCCGGGATGTCGCTCTGCAGGGTCAGGGCCAGCTTGCGCGCGAACGGCTTGGCGCCCAGTCGCCAGCCGTCGGCGCTGGCCGCGGGCAGGAGCTTGTCGCGCACGTGCGTCTGCAGCCCGCGCACGGCGGCCACCGCGGCCGGCGTCGCGGCGGCCACGCGCCTGGCCTGCGGCGCCGCCTTGATGCGCTCGGGGATCTCCTTCTCGAGGAGATACACCAGGCCGTCGAGCTGCTGCACCGCCACGCGCGCCGACGGCGCCAGGGTCTCGCCGACCACCAGGTTGTCAACCGCCTGCTTGCACAGGGCCGGCACCGCCTCGACCCGCGCGGCCAGGCTCTCGGCCCGGGTCTCGAGCGGGGCGAAGTCCCGGAGGATCAGGTCCTCGAGGCCGCCGCCGATCAGGTACGAGTAGGCCAGCGGATCGCGCCGCCACGGCTTCTCCACCTCGTCGGTGAAGACCTGGAGCTCGAGATCGGCGCGCAGCATGGCGGCGTCAACCGCCTGGTCGTTCGACAGCTGTCCGCCGGAGACGCGGCGAAGCAGCGCGAGCGCCTCCTGCACGCGGCGCCGGTCGGCCTCCAGCCCGGCCGCGCTCAGATCGGGCCAGCGCGCGTCGTGCTCGTGCACGCCGACCTGGGTGGCGCCGACCGGATTGGCGGCGAAGGCGGCGGCGAAGATCTGCTCCACCGCCTGATCGAAGCCGGGCGCCGGCGCGCCGCCGCTGCCGCCTCCGGCCGGCGGCGTCGCGGGAGTCGGGCCGGGTGGCGACCCGCCGCCGCAGGCGAGCAGGAGTGAAGCGACAGCGAGGGGAAAGCCGGTGCCACGTGTCCGCATGGGCCCGAGTGTAAGGAGATCGCGTGCCGAAGGCGCGAGGATCGCGGCGCGAAGCGGGCGTGCACCGGTCGGCGCAGGTCGCTCTTTTCTGTTGCGCGACGCGGCGCGTCTGTGGTCGGCGCGCCGCCAGGAGCGGTCCATCGGGGTGCGGCGCGCACTCCGGCGAACATGAATCAGGCAATCAGCGATGGCTGGATTTCTGTCCTCAACGAATCGCGCGACGACATGTAGGACGCCCACCGCGAGAGCGCCGGCGATCGAGGCGCCTGCAGGCGCCCGCCCCGAGGCAGGCCGTGAGGCCGAGTCGCCGACGGTGCGAGATTGCTTCTCGCGATCTCGTTGAAGTAGCGTCAACGGTCCGTGTTGACCAGTTGTCCCCTGGATGTGCTGTTCAGTCACGTCGGCATGTTGGCGAGTGCCATTTGGTGACTGGCATGCGCGCGGACGCCGCCCTCGCTGCTGAGGGCGGTGCAGACCGCGCGCGACTCCCCGTTCCTGGAGGTCTCGATCCATGCAAATGACAAGCAGAGCGAGGTGCAGATCACGACGCGTCGTGGTGACCGCGGGTGCGTCGCTGCTGGCTCTCGCCGCGTGGGGGTGCGGCCCGTCGCAGGAATCGATCAGCGACGAGACCTCCGGCTCCGCCGACCAAAGCGGCCAGGCGGTGAAGGGGGGCGCCGCCGCCGAGTACGCGCCCGACTCGATCCTGGTCCGCTTCCGCTCGTCGCCGAAAGGAGCGGCGCTGAGCGCGCGCTCGACCAGCCTGGCCCGCGTCCAGGGCAGCATCGCCGACGCCAACCGCGACGGCGTCAACGACCGCTTCGCCAACCTGGCCGGCGGTGAGCTGGCCGCGATCCAGCTGGCCAAGGGCGCCGACGTGGTCGCCGCCCTCGAGCTCCTCAAGGACGACCCGACCGTCCTCTACGCCGAGCCGAACTACATCGTTCACGCCATCGCCACGCCCAACGATCCGCAGTTCCCGCAGCTGTACGGCCTCGACAACACCGGGCAGACCGGCGGCACCGCGGACGCCGACGTCGACGGGCCCGAGGCCTGGGACCTGACCGTGGGCAGCTCCGACATCGTGGTCGGCGTCGTCAACACGGGCATCGACTACAACCACGAGGACCTGGCCGGCAACGTGTTCGTCAACCCGAACGAGATCGCCGGCAACGGAGTGGACGACGACGGCAACGGCGTCATCGACGACGTGCACGGCTTCAACGCCATCACCGGCAGCGGCGACCCGGCCGACGACAACTCGCACGGCTCGCACTGCTCCGGCACCATCGGCGCGGTCGGCAACAACGGCGTCGGCGTGGCCGGCGTGAACTGGGACGTGACCATCATGGGTCTCAAGTTCCTCGGCGCCGGCGGCAGCGGCACGCTCGAGGACGCCATCGAGGCCATCAACTACGCGGTCGGCATGAAGAACGCGGGCGTCAACCTGCGCGTGCTGTCCAACAGCTGGTCGGGCGGCGGCTTCAGCCAGGCCCTGCTCGACGCGATCAATGCGGCCAGCGCTGTCAACATCCTGTTCGTGGCCGCGGCCGGCAACAGCGGCTCGGACAACGACGTGACGCCGACCTTCCCGGCCAACTACGACGCGCCCAACGTCGTCTCGGTCGCGGCCACCGACCACAACGACGCCAAGGCCAGCTTCTCCTGCTTCGGCGCCACCACCGTCAACCTCGGCGCCCCCGGCGTCGACGTCCTGTCAACGACGCCCGGCAACACCTACTCGGTGTTCAGCGGCACCTCGATGGCCACGCCGCACGTGGCCGGCGCCGCCGCGCTGGTGCTGTCGGTCAACAGCACGCTCACCACCGGCGAGCTCAAGGATCTGCTGATGACCACCGTCGATCCGGTGGCGTCGCTCGAGGGCATCACCGTGACCGGCGGGCGGCTCAACGCCGCGTCGGCGGTCAACGCGGCCGGCCCGCCGGTGCCGCGCTTCAACCTGGGCTCCACGCCGGCCAGCCAGACCGTCTCGCAGGGCGAGGCGGCGTCCTACACCGTCAACGTGACCTCGATCGCCGGGTTCGCGGGCGACGTGGCCCTGACCGTGGCGTCGGATCCGCCGCTCGACGCGGTCGTCAACGTCACCCCGGTCGTCACCGCGCCGGGCACCGGGACCCTCAGCGTCGCCACGAGCGAGGCGACCGCGGCCGGGACCTACAACCTGACCGTCACCGGCACCAGCGGCGACCTGGTCAGGAGCACGACCGTCTCGCTGCGCGTGCGCCTGGCCGGCACCGTCAACACGCCGTTCCCGAGCGCCGACACGCCGATCGCGATCCCGGACGTGTCGACGATCACCAGCACCATCAACGTGCCGCAGTCGATCACGCTGCAGGAGGTGGCGGTCAACATCGACATCACGCACACGTTCATCGGCGACCTGCTCGTCACCCTGACCTCGCCGGCGGGCACCGTCGTCACCCTGCACAACCGCGCCGGCGGAGGCACCGACGACATCCACCAGACCTTCACGGTGCCGACCGAGCTGACCGGTCAGGACGCGGCCGGTGCCTGGGTGCTCACGGTGAGCGACCAGGCCTCCATCGACGTCGGCTCGCTGGACGCCTGGACCCTGCACGCCATCGGCGTCCCGAACTGACAGGAGCCGGGCCGCGAAGGCGTGACCGACGCGCCTTCGCGGCTCACTCCTCGCGCAGCGCGACAACCGGCTCGACCGCGGCGGCGCGGCGGGCCGGTACTGCGCTTGCGGCCAGGGCGACAATCGCCAGCAGCCCCGCGGCCAGGACGAAGGCGACCGGGTCGTGGGGGGCGAGGCCGTACAGCATGCCGGCGGCCGCGCGGGTCGCGGCCAGGGCCAGGAGCAGACCGGCGCCCAGGCCGATGGAAACCAGGACTGCTGTCTCGCGCAGCACCATGCCGGCGATGCGGCCCGGCGCGGCGCCCAGCGCCATGCGGATGCCGAACTCGTGGCTGCGGCGCGCCACGCCGTAGGCCACCACGCCGTACAGGCCGACGGTGGCCAGGATGGCGGCCAGCAGGCCGAAGAAGCCGGACACGATTGCCAGCAAGCGCTCGCGCTGCAGCGAGTCGTGCAGCCTGCGCTCGAGCAGATCGAGGTCAACGCCGACGTGCGGCGACACGCCGGCGATCGTCTGCTTGAGCGCGGCCGTCACCGCCGGCAGCGGGCCGGACCGGCGGACCAGCAGCGCCAGGTTCGGCCCCGGCACCGGGTTCTGCGCCGCGGGCACGAACACCATCGGCTGGGGCTGCTCGCGCAGCTCGTCGGTGAGGATGTCTCCCGCCACCCCGACGACCTCCATCGACCAGCCCGGCAGCGACGACGACACCTGCACGTTCAGGCGCCGGCCGAGCGGGCTGGCGCCGGCGAGGTGCTGCCGCGCGAACGCCTGGTTGACGATGGCCGCGCCGGGCGCGCCGCGGTCATCGCCCGGGCCGAAGTCGCGCCCGGCGACCAGCGGGATGCGCAGCGTTGCCAGGGTGCCGGGGCTCACCCGGTTGAAGTTGGGATAGAGCTCCTCGCTCGACCCGTCGACGGTGACGGTCTTGACCCACGAGTTGCCCGAGAATCGGCACCACCGAGGCGGTGCCGGCCGCGGCCACGCCCGGCGTCGCGCGCACCTGCGCCAGCAGCTCCTCCTGGATCGCGGGCCAGCGCTCCGGCGGCGCGTCGAGCCGCCGCAAATCGATGTCAACGACGATCACATCCGACGCGTCGAAGCCGGTCGCCACGCCGCTCAGATTGTGCAGGCTGCGCGCGAACAGCAGCGCGCCGACCAGCAGCACCGTCGACAGTGCCACCTGCACCGCCACCAGCGCGCGGCGCAGCCCCTGGCGCCGGGATGTCCCGTGGACGCCGCCCGCGCGGATGATGACGCCCAGGTCGATGCGCGACGCGCGCAGCGCCGGCGCCAGCCCGAAGAGGAGGCACGTGAGCGCCGCCAGCCCGCCGGTGAAGGCCAGCACGCGCCACTCCTGCGTCAGATCGACGTGCAGCCCGGCGCCGCGCGTGTCGAGGAACGCGACCAGGAGCCGCCCGAGCACATTGGCGACGAGCAGACCGAGCGCGGCGCCCGCCGCCGCCAGCATGAGGCTCTCGGTCATGAGCTGGCGGATCAGCCGACCGCGCGACGCTCCCAGGGCCACGCGGATCGCGATCTCGCGCTCGCGCGCGCTGGCCCGGGCGAGCAGCAGGTTGGCCAGGTTGGCGCACGCGATGAGCAGCACCACACCGGCGGTCAGCAGCAGGAACAGGAGCGGCTTCGAGTACTCGTCGCGCAGGCCCGAGATGCCGCGCGCCGCCGGCGAGGCCGACAGGCGGTACGCGCGGTACATCTCGACCTGCATCGGGTTGAAGCGCGGCGGGATGGTGGCGTCGAAGACGCGCGGCGACAGCGCCTCGTACCAGGCGGCCGCGCGCTCCGCGGTCCAGCCGGGCCGCAGGCGTCCGACAACCGACAGCCACCAGGAGTGGCGCTGATCGAGGCGGCTGTCCCGGCCGCCGAGCAGCTCGTCCATGCAAATCGGCACCGCCACGTCGAACGAGCGGCCGACCTCCAGGCCATGGAAGCTGGGCGGCGTCACGCCGACGATCTCCACCGCGTGTCCTTCCAGGCTGATCGTCCGGCCGACAGCGGACGGGTCGCCGCCCAGCCGGCGCTGCCAGAAGCCGTGGCTCACCACCGCGCCGGGCGCCCCGCAGCCGCGCCGGTCGTCGGCCGGCGCCAGGACCCGGCCGAGCGCGGCCGGCACCCCGAGCGTGGCGAAGAAGCCGCCGCTGACGAACAGGCCGCGCACCGTCTGGACCTCGCCGCCCGACGACATGTCGAAGACGCCCTCGCTCCAGGCCAGCACGCTCTCGAAAGGCTCGTGCTCGCCGCGCAGGCGCTCCCAGATCGGGTTCGTGGAATCCGCGTGCCAGCTGTTGAAGTTGCCGCTGCGCGAGTCGAAGTTGCGGATCTTGACCGCGGCCAGCCGCTCCGGCTCGCGCACCGGCAGGTCGCGCAGGTGCAGTGAATCGAGCAGCTGGTAGATGGCGGTGTTGGCGCCGATGCCGAGCGCGAGCGAGAGCAGCGTGACGGCGGTGAAGATAGGGCTGCGCACCAGTCCGCGCAGCCCGTGGCGGAGGTCGTGGCGCAGATCGGCCAGCAGGCCCTGGCGCGGCCCGCCCAGGATCGACGGTCGCCGCGGCGGCGGCTCGACGCGGCCGAGCTCGCGCGCCAGCGCGTCGTGATCGTCGAGCTGGGCCAGCACGGCGGCCTCGGCGTCGGCCGGCGACAGCCCCCGGGCCAGCAACTCGGCGCGGCGGTCGTCGAGGTCCTGCGCGATCTCGTCCGCGATCTCGAGGGCGCGGGCGGGCGCGAGATCGGCGCCGGCCAGGCGGCGCAGCACCTCGTCGCGCAGGTCACGCATGCTCGCCGCCGGTGATGCGGTTGACGGCGGAGACGAACGCCTGCCAGGTGGTGCGCTGGCGGGCCAGGACCTTGCGCCCCTCGGCGGTGAGGCGATAGAAGCGGCGCCGCCGCTGGCCCGCCTTCTCGACCCAGCGCCCGGCCAGCCAGCCGCGCCTCTCGAGCCGGTAGAGCAGCGGGTAGAGCGAGGCGACGTTGAACACGACGACCCCGTCGGAGCGCGACGCGATCAGCTTGCCAATCTCGTAGCCGTGGCGCGCTCGCGCCTCGACCAGCGAGAGGATGAGCAGCTCGGCGCTGCCCTTCTTCAGCTCTCGGTCGTCCATGGCGTGTCCATAGGTTGTGAAGCTACATATAACATAGAAACGCATTGCGGCTCGACGCCCTCCATCGACGCGCCCATCGCCCGGCCGGTGCGGACTGCACGATCGCGGGCGAGCGAGTACACTGCACGCGTGCCGCTGGCCAGCCCGACGCACCGCGCCGACGCCTCCCCTGCCCTGCGCTTCCGCTTCCGCCCGCGCCGCCCGGTCCTGGCCGCGGTGGCCGGGGCCATGGGCGCCGGACTCTGCGCCAGCTCGCTGGCCGGCGCGGCGTTCGCGGGCCGGCTGCCGGCCGCGGTCGCCGGCGGCATGGTCGCGGTGCTGGCCGTCTTCTACCTCTTCTCGCCCGCCTGGCGCACCGAGGTGGTCGTCGACGACGGCGGGCTCGAGGTGCAGAGCCGCGGCGATCGCCGCTTCCGCCTGGCCTGGTCGGAGGTCGTGCGCGTGGTGGCGGCGCCGGCCAGCGCCAGCGCCTTCGTCGACGGCGGCGCGCCGGAGCGCAGCCTGCTGCTGCCCGGCCCGGGCGCGCGCGCCCCGTACCGCATCGCCGGCCAGCGCGAGCTCTACGATCAGATCCGCGCCCACGTCGCGGCCGACCGGGTGAGCGAGGTCGAGCGACTTGGCCGTGGCGGCGAGGTGCGCCGATGACCTACTTTCCATCCTCGACAATCACGACCGACGCGGCCCTGCGCGACCTGGCCAGCCCGCGCCCGCGCGTGCGCGCCGCCGCCGCCGCCGCGCTGGGCGACTCGGAGCCGACCCGGCGCACCGAGGTGGTCGCCGCGCTGGTCCGCGCCATCGACGACCACGAGCTCGACGTGCGCGCCGCGGCCGCGCTGTCGCTGGGCGACCTGGGCGACGCCACGCGCGATCGAGGCGCTGATCCTGCGCCTGGACGACGGCGTGCCGGCGGTGCGGCAGTGCTCGGCGGTCGCGCTCGGGCGCCTGCGCGCGCGGCCGGCGCTCGAGCCGCTGCGCCGCGCGCTGGCCGCCGGGCCGCCCGACCTGCGCTTCCAGGCCGCCACCTCGCTGGTCGAGATCGATCCGGACGCCGCCGCCGCGCCGCTCACCGCCGCGCTGGCCGATCCGGATCCGGAGGTGGTCGGCGCCGTCGCCCTGGCCCTGGGCGCCATCGGCGACGCCGCGGTCGCCGACCGGCTGGCGCCGCTGCTCGAGCACCGCACGCCGCGCACCCGCTTCGACGTGGCCTACGCCCTGGCCGAGCTGGGCGACGCGCGCGCGGTGCCGGGCTGGTGCGCAGCGGCCGCCGATCGCGAGCTCTGCTGGGACGCGCTCGAGGCGCTCGAGGCCCTGGGCGCGCCGGCCGCCGACGCGCTGGCTCCGCTGCTGCACCGCGCGACCTCGACCCGGAGCACCGCCTGCGCGCGGCCGCCGCGCTGCTCGCGGTGGCGCCGGACCACGCCGAGGCCGGCATCGCGCGCCAGTGCCTGCTCGAGCCGCTGCGCGGCTGGCGGCGGCGCCGGCGCGGACTGGCCGTCGAGCTGCTCGGTCGGGTCGGCGCCGGCTGGGCCGCGACCGCGCTCGAGCAGCTGCGCGCGTCGGCCCCGCATGGGCGGTCGCGCGCATGGCGCGGAGGAGATCGGGGACCGACGGCGTCTGCGCCGCGTGCTCGCCAGCGAAGTCGGGCTGCCAGCGGGCGGCGCATTGACAGGGCCGGGCCGGGCGTGGGAAACGGGCGCTGTGAGACTCAGCGCATCCGTCCTGTTCCTGCTCGTCGCCTGCGGAGGCGGCGAGACGCCCACGACCACCGCACCGGCGACGCCGATCGCAGAAGAGAAGCCGGCGCCGCCGCCGGAGCAGCACGGCGAGCACGGAAAGCTGTCGCCGGAGCTCGACGCGTTCCACGAGATCCTGGCGCCGCGCTGGCACGCCGATCCGGGGCCGCAGCGGACAAAGGACACCTGCGCCGCGATCGCCGACTTCAAGACCCGCGCCGCGGCGGTGAAGTCGGCCGCCGCGCCGGCCGGCGCAGACGCCGCCGCGTGGAGCGAGGCCGGCACCAAGCTCGAGACCAGCGTGGTCGCGCTCGAGGCCGAGTGCACCGCCGGCGCCGCCGACCAGGCGAAGTTCGACGCCGCCTTCTCGGGCGTGCACGACGCCTTCCACCACGCCATGGAGCTGGCCAGCGGCGGACACGGCGACAAGGGCCACGGCGAGCACGGCCAGGGCGACAAGCACTAGGCCTCGGCTTCTGGTAATCCGGCACCGACGTGCCCCGCTTCATCGACTCACACGCCCATCTCGACGCCAGCGACTTCGACGCCGACCGGGCCGAGGTCCTGGCCCGCGCGCGCGCGGCCGGCGTCGAGGTCATGGTCCTGGTGGCCGCGCCGCGCGACCTGGCCGAGGCCGCGCGCCCGCTCGCGCTGGCCGAGACCGACCCGTCGCTCTACGCCACCGTCGGCGTCCACCCGCACGACGCCGCGCGCATCGAGGACAGCTGGTGGCCGGAGCTGGAGCGCCTGGCCCGCCATCCCAAGGTGGTCGCGGTCGGCGAGACCGGCCTCGACTACTACTACGACCACTCGCCGCACGACGCGCAGCGCGCCGCGTTCGCCCGCCAGATCGAGCTGGCCCGGGCGCTGGCCAAGCCGGTCGTGTGCCACGTGCGCGACGCCCACGAGGACGCCCACGCCATGCTCGACGCGGCCGGCGTGGGACGGCCGGGCGGCCCCGGCGGCGTCATCCACTGCTTCACCGGAAACGCCGAGCAGGCGGCCGGCTACGCCCGCGCTCGGGCTCTACGTCTCCTTCTCCGGCATCACCACGTTCAAGACCGCGGCCGCCATCCGCGAGGCGGTGCGGGCGGTGCCCCGCGACCGCCTGCTCATCGAGACGGACTGTCCCTATCTGGCACCGGTGCCGATGCGCGGGCGGCGCAACGAGCCGGCCTTCCTGCCCCACACCGCCCAGGTGGTGGCGGCCGAGGCCGGCCTCTCGCTCGACGACCTGGCCGACCTGACCGCGGCCAACGCGAGGTCCCTGTTCTCCTTGACAACTCCGTGAGTCCGCGGGTATAGATTCGCTTCCCCGCTTCGCGGGTAAGACCTCGATCTAATTGGAGTCCAAGCCAATGGCAGAGCATATCGGCCTCCTGGGTAGGAAGCTCGGCATGACCCAGGTGTTCGCCGCGGACGGCGAGCGCGTCCCGGTCACCGTGATCCAGACCGGACCCTGCGTGGTGGTCGGCAAGCGCACCCCGGACAAGAACGGCTACTCGGCGCTGCAGATCGGCTTCGAGGAGCGCCCGGCCCGCCTGGTCAACCGACCCGCCAACGGCTTCTTCAAGAAGGCCGGCGTCAAGCCGCAGAAGTTCGTGCGCGAGCTGCGCCTGCCGGAGACCGAGGTCGGCAAGTTCGAGGTCGGCCAGGAGCTCAAGCCGTCCGAGGTGTTCCAGCAGGGCATCCCGGTCGACGTCACCGCCACGAGCAAGGGCAAGGGCTTCCAGGGCGTCATCAAGCGCCACCACATGTCCGGCACCAAGAACAGCCACGGCGTGCACGAGTTCTTCCGCCACGGCGGATCGATCGGTTGCCGCCTGACCCCGGGGCGCGTGCACAAGGGCAAGCGCATGGCGGGCCAGATGGGCTCCGAGCAGCGTGACCGTGCAGAATCTGGAGCTGTTCCAGATCATGGACGAGGACTTCGTGCATCCTGGTCCGCGGCGCGGTGCCCGGCGCCGACCGGCAGCCTGGTGACGGTCAAGAAGGCCGCCACCCGGACCACGTACAAGGGCGTCGGTCGCGGCGGCGAGGCGGAAGTTCGCTCCAAGAACCCGCTCAAGGCGTCGAAGAAGGCGGCCGGAGGCCGCTAGGGGGCAGGCCCGAACGGCTGCAGCGGCGCGGAGGGATATGTCGAAGCTCTCCGACCGCCGCTACCGCAAGGACCGCTTCCACCGGCAGGCGCAGGCGGCCGGTTTTCGCGCCCGCGCCGTGTTCAAGCTCGAGGAGGTCGATCGCAAGGTCGGCCTCCTGCGACCGGGTGCGCGCGTGCTCGACCTGGGCTGCGCGCCCGGCTCGTGGCTGCAGTACGCCGGCCAGCGGGTCGGCTCGAGCGGCCGCCTGGTCGGCATCGATCGCGCGCCGATCGATCTGAGCGCGCCCAACCTGCGCCTGCTTGTCGGCGACGTGTACGAGGTGTCGCGCGAGGAGCTGCTCGGCGACCTGCCCGCGTTCGACGTCGTGATGTCCGACATGGCGCCGGACACGACCGGCATCCGCCACGTCGACCAGACCCGCTCCGAGGCGCTGTTCGAGCGCGCGCTCGACATCGCGACCACCACGCTGGAGCACGGCGGCAACTTCCTGGGCAAGCTGTTCCAGGGGCCGGAGTTCGCCGCGCTGGTGAAGCGCTGCCGCCGCGAGTTCTCGCGCGTGGCCATCCACAAGCCGGCCGGCAGCCGCGCCGCCTCGATCGAGCAGTACGTGGCGGGGCTCGGATTCCACGCGCCGTAGCGCCCACCGGTGACCCAGTGCCCGCTCCGTTACGCCTCGACATCGAGCCGCACAGCACCCCGTCGGCGCGCAAGATCGCGCGGGCGATCGAGATCCTGCACGACGGCGGCGTGGCGGCCTACCCGACCGACACCGTCTACGCGCTCGGCTGCGCCATCGAGTCGCGCCGCGGTGCCGAGCGCATCTACCGGGCCAAGCGGATGGACGAGCACAAGAAGCTGGCCCTCATCTGCCCCGACCTGTCATCCGCCTCGATGTACGGCCACTTCTCGCAGGCCGCGTTCCGCCTGGCCCGCCGCATCTTCCCCGGCCCGTACACGCTGGTGGTGCCGGCGTCGCGCGAGGTGCCGCGCCTGCTGGTCGACCACAGCCGCAAGCGCCGCCAGGTCGGCATCCGCATCCCGGACCACCCGATCGCGCTGGCCCTTGTGCGGGCCCTGGGCCGCCCGCTGTTGACCTCGAGCGCGGTCCCGCCCGGCGAGGAGCGCGGGCTCAGCGAGCCGGATGAGGTCGAGGAGCACTTCGGCCGCCACGTCAACGTCGTCATCCACGGCGGCCCCACCCCGGGCGAGCCGTCGACGGTGATCGAGATCGCCGACGACGAGATCTCCGTCCTCCGTCTCGGCCACGGCCCGGTGGACGGCATCCTCGACGCCTGATAGCCGCGCGTCAGAACTCGGCGAGGGTGATCACGCCGATGCGCGTGCGCAGGTCGAGCTCGGCGGCGCTGCGCCCGGTGCCGGCGGCGTAGCCGATCACGATGCCGCCGGGGCCGTAGCGGCGGCGGAAGCGCGCGGGCAGGTTGACCTGGCCGCCGCGGGCGCGGGCGCGCAGGCGCATCGGGGCGCGGGTGCTGAAGCGGACCTCGACGTTGCCCTGGTACGCGGCGACGGCGTAGCGGCCGCCCGCGACCGCCTCGCCCTCGAGGCGAGCGCTGCCGCGCGTGATGCGGACCGACACGTCGCGCACCCGGATGCGGCGGGCGGTCACGTTGCCCACGTGCACGACAGCGGCGAGGCGATCGCCGCGAACGAGATCGAGGTCCATCGAGCCGTCGACCGCCTGGGCGTCGACCGCCCCGTAGACCTGGGCGAAGGTGTGGCGGCCGTGGCCGGTCTGGGTCGTGACGGTGCCGGAGACCTGGGTCACGTCGATGTCTCCCTCGTCGGTGACCAGCTCGGCGCCATTGTCCACGCGCTTCACCTCGACGCGCCCCTTCCACACCTGCGCGCGCACGCGGGCCTGCCGCGGCGCCAGCACGACCAGATCGATGCGCACCGATCCGGCCGGGATGGGGCGCGCCTCCTCGCCCGCCTTGAGCGAGGTGTGGATGGTGACCGGCCCGCTGGGATCCGGCACCAGCGACACCTTGAGCCGCTCCATCGTCTCCTGGTCCGGCGCGCGCTTGACCGCCAGGATGCTGATCGTGTCGCGGTCGTGGCCCTCGATGCGGACGTCACCCAGGCGGTTGTCGATGTCGACGAGCTGGATGGTGACGCCCTTGGCAGGCGAGACCTCGACGAGATCGCGCTGCACCAGCGCGGCACCCGGATCGGCGGCCGCGCCGCGCGACAGCACGAGGATCAACTGACCGGAGACGGTGAAGGCGAGCGCCGCGCGGCGACGCGCCGGCATCACGGCGCGCCTCGCCATGGCGCGGCACCGCTGAAGTCGCCGGCCACGACGGCGCTGCTCAAGAGCTCGATCTGAGCCCGGTAGATGGTGTGCAGCGGATCGCGGCTGGCCGGGGCCGCCTCGGGCGGCTGGCCGGCCAGGCGCACGCGCTCGATCTCCGCGGCGTCGTCGAGCTCGGCCAGCGCCGCGTCGAAGCGCGACGCGTCCGCCGCCGACCAGGTCGGCCGCTCGTCGACCACCGCTCGGGTCAGCTCGGCGATCGCCTCCAGGTAGCGCCGGTCCGCCTCGTGGGTCTGGCAGAGCAGCAGCTCCTCGTGGCTGCGGGCGCCGCCGCAGGCCGACGGCTGCCTGCGCGGCGGCCTCGGCGCGCACGTCGCCGGAGCCGGCCGGCGTCGTGGTCGCGGCGGAGCGCGGCGCGTCGTCGTCACCGCCGGGCAGCCACAGCATCAGAAGAACCGCGACGCCGGCTCCCGCCAGGCCGCACACGAGCGCGTTGCGCCGCACGCCGTCGAGACCGCGCTGCACCAGCAGCCACAGCGCGGAGCGGCGGCTGTCGCCGATCTCTTCCTCGGCCAGGTGAGCGTCGATCGCCTGCCACACCGACGCCGGCGGATCGAGCGGCTCGAGGCTCGCGGCCAGCTGCCGCACCCGCGCCTCGTCCTCGACCCGCTCGGCGCAGGCCGAGCAGGTCCGCAGGTGGCCGCGCACAGCGCTCGATCGCCGGTCGTCCAGCTCGCCATCGACGTATGCAGTGGCGAGCCGATCGACGTCACGGCAGCCCGTCATTTCTATGCCTCCCCGTCCTGCCCGCTCTCGCCGCGCTGCGCCGCCCGCTCGGCGGCCAGCGCCGGACCGAGGAGCTCGCGCATCCTGGCCCGCGCCTTGTGCAGCTGCGACTTCGATGTTCCGACGTGGCAGCCGAGGATGTCGGCCACCTCGTCGTGATTCATCCCGTGGATGTCGTGCAAGACCAGCACCGCGCGGTAGCCGGCCGGCAGCGACAGCAGCGCGCGCTCCAGCCGCTGGCTGACCGACGGATCCTTGCCGCTTGTCTGCGGCGCCGGCACGTTGGCCAGCGCCTCCTCGTCTGCGTCGTGGCGCGGGCGCCGCGTCACGTGGCTCAGCGATGCGTTGACCGACAGCCGGTAGATCCAGGTGCTGAGCTGGCTGTCGCCGCGGAACCGGCTCAGGCCGCGGAAGATGCGCACGAACACCTCCTGCGCCACTTCCTCCGAGTCGCCCGGCCCCACGATGCGGGTGACCAGGCCGAACACGCGCCGCTTGTATCGGTGGTAGAGCGCTTCCATGGCGCGCCGCTCGCCGCGCCGGCAGGCCTCCACCAGCGCGGCATCGTCGTCGAGGTCTGCCGATTGCGCCCGCTTGGCCGGTCGTACGACCGCCACGGCAGTGGGCTTCTTGCTCGCTGCGATATCCACTGGGTCGTCGTCCACGGGCCCTCGTGCGGCCCAGTAGACGTCATGACCCCCGAGTCGAGTCCCGGGTTGTCTGTACGCTTGGGCTCTGCCGTTTTACCACGGTCGTCCATCCGGGAAATCGCGGCCGCTCACACCGGCTTACACGGCAGGACGCGGTACATTGCGGACGTGACGGCTCGCTGGACCGCGCCCCGCGACCGCGTCACGGTCCTCGGCCGGGCCGGCCCCTGGGCCTTCCTGGGCGCCTGCTTCGTCGTCTCGGGCGCCACCGGCCTGGTTCTACAAGTACTCTGGACGCGGCAGCTCACCGAGATCTTTGGATCTTCGAGCCTCGCAATCGCGACCGTGCTGGCCACGTTCATGGCCGGTCTCGCGCTCGGCGCCCACCTGGGCGGGCGGCTCGCCGACCGGCTCGGCGACGACGCGAAGCGCCCATGGCTGCAGCCGCTGCTCGGCTATGCGCTGGCCGAGGCCATCGTCGGCCTCTCGGCGCTGGCCATCCCGCTCCTGTTCGCGGCCTATCACGCGCTCGGCCCCTCGCTGTGGCGCGCCCTGCCGGACCAGCCCCTGCTCCTCGCGCTGGTCCGTCTGGTCCTGACAGCGACAGCGCTGCTGGTGCCGACAACAGCGATGGGCGCGACCCTCCCCCTCCTCGGCCGCCACGTCACGCGCAGCCGCAGCGAGCTCCACGACGCCGGCCGCCGCCTCGGCGCCCTCTACGCGGCCAACACAGCAGGCGCCCTCCTCGGCGCCGCCGCCGCCGGCTTCTGGCTCATCCAGTCGATCGGCGTGGCAGCAACCAGCCACCTCGCCGCCGCCGTCGCCCTCATCATCGCCACCGCCGTCACCCTCGCCTCCCTGCGCCGCGACGTCCCCGATCCCGATCCCGATCCCGATCCCCTGCCCGTCCCCGATCCCGATCCCGATCCCGTCGTCGTCGCCCCCATCCCCTCCGCCCATCGCCGCCTGGCCATCCTCGCCTACGCCCTCTCCGGCGCCATCGCCATGGCGCTCGAGGTCTTCTTCAGCCGCGTGCTCGCCATCGTGCTCGGCTCGTCGGTGCACTCCTTCACGCTCGTCCTCGTCGTCTTCCTGTTCGGCCTGTCGGCCGGCGCCGCGCTGGCAGCCGGACCGGCCGCGCGCACACGCCACCCGCTCGCCGCGCTGGCCGCGCTGTTCATGGCCCTGGCCGCCGCGCTGCTGCTGTCGCACGCGCTCATCGACTGGCTGCCGCGCCTGCTGGTCGCGCTGCTCGAGACAACCGACCTCGACATCGCGAACATCCTGACAATCCACGCGCTGCTCGCCGGGCTGGTGATCGTGCCGGTCGCGCTCGGCCTGGGCGCGGTCATGCCGCTCGTCATGCGCGTCGCGGTGGGCGACCTCGATCGCGTGGGGCGCGACGTGGGCCGCGCCTACGCCGCCAACACCGTCGGCGCGATCGCCGGTGCGCTGGTCGCCGGCTTCCTGATCCTTCCCCACGTCGGGCTCGAGGCGGGGCTGCGCCTGGCCGTCGCCCTCGAGGCCAGCCTCGGCGCCGCGCTGGCCTGGCGCGCGACCAGCAGCCGGCGCCGCCGCGGCACCGTCGCCGCCATCGCGGCCGCCGCCATCGCGCTTGCCATCGCCGCGCCGGGCTGGAACCAGAGCGATCTCACGGCCGGCCTGTTTCGCTCTCACCTCCTGCGCCAGGCGATGGAGCAGGGCCGCCCGCTGGCCCGCGACATCGTCTACTACCGCGACGGCGTGTCGACGACTGTCTCGGTCGAGCGAGCCGGCGAGAGCTGGGTGCTCAAGAACAACGGCAAGGTCGAGGCATCCGATCGCCACGACATGCCGACCCAGATCCTGGTCGGGCTGCTGCCGGTGCTGCTCCATCCCGGCCGCCAGCAGCGGGTGTTCGTCGTCGGCTACGGCTCCGGCGTCACCATCGGCGCCATCACGCAGGCCGAGCAGGTGTCGCGCATCGACGTGGCGGAGCTGGAGCCGGCCGTGCTCGAGGCGGCCGACGCCTACTTCGCCGACGTCAGCCACCGCCCGGCGAGCGACGCGCGCGTCCACCGCTTCCTGGGCGACGGTCGCAGCGTGCTGCTCGCCTCCGAGCGGCCCTACGACGTGATCGTATCCGAGCCGTCCAACCCGTGGATAGCCGGCGTCGCCAGCCTGTTCACCGCCGACTTCTACGCCGCCGCGCGCCGGCGGCTCGCACCAGGCGGCGTGTTCTGCCAGTGGGCGCAGCTCTACGAGCTGGGCCCGGCCCGCGTGAAGATGATCTACCGCACCTTCGCCGGCGCGTTTCGCCACGTCTACGCCTTCACCCCCGGCGACGAGACGACCGACACGATCCTGATCGGCTCCGACGCGCCGCTGCGCCTCGATCTGTCGGCGCTGCGCCGGACCATGGCGCAGCCGGCGCTCGCGGCCGAGCTCGCGCGCGCCGACGTGGCCACGCCGGAGCAGCTGGTCGCCAGCTTGCTGCTCGGCCCGGGCGAGATCGCCTCGTTCACCGCCGGAGCCGAGCTCAACACCGACGACAACGCGCGCCTCGAGCACACAGCGCCGCGCGATCTCCTGGCCTCGGTGCGCGGCAACCGGTTCGCGCGCGCGGTGCGCGGAGCGTCGTGGCCTTACGGCCGCCTCGAGCCGGTCGTCACCGGGCTGGGCACGGGCCCCGCCCGCGCGGCCGCCGAGCTCGATCTCTCGCGCGCGCTGCTGGCCTACGGGCGGCGCCGCGAGGCCGCCTGGTGGCTCGAGCGCGCCGGCCAGCACGGGGCCGAGCCCGGCCGGGTCGCCGGCGTCGCGCGGCTCATGCGCCTGTCCGACGCGGTCGACTTCGGCGACCCGGAGCTGGTGGTCACAGCGGGCGGCGCCGGGCCCCTGCCCCCTCCGGCCGCTGGCCTGTTCGCGCGCGGCAGCGACGAGCGCCGGCGGGCCGCCGCCGCCGATCTGACCGAGGCATATCGCCTCCTGGCCGAGGGCCGCTGGCTGCCGGCCTGGGCTCTGTTCGACCGCCTGCCCGAACGCGCCGCCATCGACGCGGGGCGCGACGTGGACCTGGTCGCCGCCTACGCCGCCTACAAGTCTCTCGAGCTCGCCCGCGCCCGCGACTTGCTCTCGGCGCTGTATGACGATGAGTCCTACAGCGCGCGCAGGCCCGCTGTTTCCTATTACATGGGGCGAGCCAGCTACGGCCTGGGCGCGTTCCGCGACGGCGTGGTCGCTCTCGAGCGATTCGCCGACCGCCACCCTCGATTGGCCGATGAAGTCCTGGCCAAGCGCCTCCCGTCGAGGTGATGATCGGTCCCGGCAGGCAGATGAGCGAACGACCAATGGTGCTCGCGCTCGGGCACGTCGGCATGGAGATCGCGTGCCGCGTCCCGGTCCTCGCCGGCGACCACGGCGGCCGGATCGAGATGGACGAGATCTCCATCCAGCCGGGTGGCTGCGCCGCCATCTCCGTCTCCGCCGCCGCGGCCCTCGGCTGCCGCGGGCGCCTGGCCTGCAAGCTGGCCAGCGACTTCGTCGGCCACCACCTGCGCTCCGCGCTGTCGGCGTTCGGCATCGACACGCGCTGCCACTTCGACGAGCGCAGCCAGCTGTCGCCGGTGCGCTTCGGCGCTGTCGCCGCGCCGGACCGACGCGCCCTCTACGCGACGCGCGGCGACGTCGGGCCGCTGGTGGCGGCCGAGATCGATGCGGACGAGCTGCTCGCCGGCGTCGCCGCCGTGCTGATCGACGGCAGCTTCCCGTCGGCGCAGATCCGGCTGGCCGAGGCGGCGGCGGCCCGCCACATCCCGGTCCTGTTCGACTGCGACCACCAGGGAGGAGGCGCCGGCGCGCTCATCGCCCTCGCCGACGTCCTCATCTGCTCCGAGCGCCTGGCCACCGAGCTGGCGCCGCACGCCGATCTCGAGGCCACGCTGTCCGACATCCGTCGCCTGGGCCCGCGCGCCGTCATCATCACCCTCGGCGACGCCGGCTCGATCGGCCAGCGCGGCGACGAGGTCGTCCGCCAGCCCACCTTCCCGGTCGATCCGGTCGACCCGAGCGGCGCCGGCGCCGTCTACCACGGCGCCTTCGCCGCGGCGCTGCTGTCCGACCTCCCCTTCGCCAGCTGCATGGCCTTCGCCTCGGCCGCCGCCGCCCTCTCCTGCCGCAAGCTGGGAAGCTTCGCGGGGATACCGGGGCGGGAGGAAGTCGCGGCGCTGCTGCGCTCGGCCTCCTGACGCACACAGGATCCGCAGGGGCGGCCAGGTACGCCCAGCTCCACGTACTCCGGATCCTCCAGACGCTCCCGATCCGTGCTCAGCGGGCGGATCGTGATAGAAGCGTTTCGTGTACCCCTCCCAATTCCACAGCCCTTACCGGGCCGCTCTGGCCAGCGCCGTCGGCGCCGCGCTGCTCGCGGGTCTCGCGGTCGCGCTGCTCGACGCGGTGCTGACCGCGCGCGCGGCGCCGGGTGAGGCGGGCTTCGCGTCGCTGCTGCTGCTGCAGCTCGGCCTGTATGCGCTGCCGGTGCTGATGGCCGGTGTGGCCGCGGGCGTGGTGGCCGGCGCTGTCGGCGCCACGTTCGGGCAAGCCGCGCCCAGCCGGCTGCTCGACAGGCTGCGCAACGACCGCGAGATGGATCGCAACCTGGTCGCCGGCATCGTCGCCGCGGCGGTCATCGCGCTCCTGTTCGCCGGCGTCGTCGCCTTCCTGGCCATGAAGCTGGTGGCCGGGGTCGAGCGCAAGAACGTCGGCGCGCTCGTGCTCGGCGCCGTCGCTGTCGGCCTGGTGCCGTTCCTGGTGGTGGGGTGGCTGCCGCTCTACCGCATGGCGCGCCCGGCGGCGCGCGCCGTGCCGCCGCTGGGCCCACTGCCGGCCAGCGCGGTGCTGCTGGTCGCCGCCGGTCTCGTCGGCGTGCTCGGCCTCTACTACTTCGTCACCCGGCGGCTGGACTGGCGCGCGCTCAACCTGAGCGGCTACCTGATGGTGATCGTGTTCGGCGCGCTGTTCGCGGCCATCCTGTTTCTGGCCCACGGCCCGTTCGCGCGCGCGCGCGACCGGCTGCCCGGGCGCGGCGTGATGGTCATCGCCGGCGTGGTCATCGCGCTCATCCTGCCGCTCCTGACCCTGGGCCGCGATCGCTCGCCCGCGACCGAGGCGCTCGACGAGAGCAGCAAGGGCGCGCGCATCCTGGTCGGCATCGGCCGCCGCCTGATCGATCGCGACCACGACGGCTTCTCCCCGTTCCTGGGCGGACCCGACTGCGACGACAAGAGCGCCAACGTCAACCCGAAGGCGCCCGAGATCCCCGGCAACGGCATCGACGACAACTGCCTGGAGGGCGATCGCGCCGCGCGCCCGGACGACGGCGGCCAGCGCAACGGCGATCGCCAGAAGCCGGTCGCCGCGCGCCAGGTGCCGCCGGCGGCCAACGTCGTCATCGTCGCAATCGACACCGTGCGCGCCGATCGCCTGGGCGTGGCCGGCTACGAGCGCGACGGCAAGTCGCTGACCCCCAACCTCGACAAGCTCGCCGGCCAGGGCGCGTACTTCAAGACCGTGTACGCCCAGGCGCCCAACACGCCGCGCTCGTTCCCCTCGATCTTCGCGTCGCGCTACCCGTCGCAGATCAAGGTCGACAAGGAGTTTCAGAACTACGCCAACCCGCTCGACGAGAACCTCTTCCTGTTCGAGGTGCTCAAGGCCGCCGGCCTGAAGACCGAGGGCTTCGCCAGCCACTTCTACTTCGAGCGCGCGCCCGGCATCCGGCAGGGCTTCGACCGCTTCGACAACGAGGGCGCTCTCGACATCGCCGGCTCGAACAAGGACTCCGCGTCGCCGCGCATCGTGCCGAAGGTGGAGGCGCGCCTGGCCGAGCTGGCAAAGAGCAAGGATCGCTTCGCGCTGTTCGTGCACCTGTTCGAGCCGCACTCGACCTACATGCCGCACCCGGAGTTCCCGCTGCCGTCGCGCGCCGGCCTGGCCGAGAAGTACGACTACGAGATCGCGTTCGCCGACAGCTGGGCCGGCCGCGTCGTCGAGGCGGTCGACAAGAACGGCCTCACCGACAGCACCCTGGTCGTCGTGCTCTCCGATCACGGCGAGGCGTTCGGCGTGCACCAGGTGGCCGGCCAGAAGATGTACTTCCACGGCCAGACGCTCTACGACGAGCTCCTGCGCGTGCCGGTCATCATGCGCCTGCCGGGAGCGAAGCCGGTCGCCATCGACGATCCGATCATGCTGATCGATCTGGGCCCCACAGTGCTCGACATGCTCGGACTTGCCATTCCCGATCAGATGGTCGGCCGCAGCGTGCTGCCGCGCGTGTTCGGGGAGCCGCTCGAGTCGCGCGCCAGCTACTCGCAGCTGATGCCCGCTCCGTCGTGGAACCACGAGTGGACCGCGATGGTCACCGCCGACGGTGAGCACAAGCTGATCTACAGGATGTCGGACCGATCCTTCGAGCTCTACAACCTGAAGACGGATCCGGAGGAGAAGCGCGATCTCTACTCGTCTCAGAAGGATGTGGCCGAGAAGCTGCGGGAGGAGCTCGCTCGCTGGATCGAGGTGGATCTACCGCTCTAGTCCGGGATAAGCTGCCTCGCGGTCGGCGGATGGTCGGCGCGAGGAGGCGAATGGCGTACGATTTCGTGCTCGGGCCGGATGAGAAGCGGGAGATCCTGCGCATCGCGCGGGCGACGGTGAGCGAGTTTCTGTGCGCCGGTCGCATCCCACCCGGTCGCCCGCACCGTCGCAGCCTGCTGGCCCACGCCGGAGCGTTCGTCACCCTGCGCTGCGCCGACGAGCTGCGCGGTTGCATCGGCACCCAGACCGAGGAGTCGCCGCTCTATCGCACCGTGCAGGAGATGGCGGTGGCCGCCGCGACCCGAGACCCGCGCTTCCCGCCGCTGCGCCTCGACGAGATCGACGGCATCACCTTGGAGGTGTCGGTGCTCGGCGGCCGCACCATCATCCGCGATCCGCGCGAGATCGAGATAGGCGTTCACGGACTGGCAATCTCGTGTCGCGGCCAGCGCGGCCTGCTGTTGCCCCAGGTGGCGAGCGAGAGCGGCTGGTCGGCGGAGGAGTTCCTCGGCCGCGTGTGCGGCAAGGCGCAGCTGGCCCCGGACGCCTGGCGCACGCCCGACGCCACCGTCGAGCGCTTCACGGCGCAGGTGTTCGCCGAGACCGAGTACCCGCCGCTCGACCCGCAAGAGATCCTGGCGCAGGTCATGCGCGAGAACGCGGCCCGCTGAGCCGCGTCCCCGCTCGGGCGACTGTCACTTCGCCTTGAGCGCCGTGCCGGCGGAGCGCGGCACGTCCACCATCAGATAGGTGAAGCCGTCCTTGCTCGCGCGCATGCTGGCCTCGAGCTCGCGCGCCTCGGCCGGCTTCTTGAAGCGAATGACGAGCTCGAGGCCGCGCGCCGCGCGCCGCGATCCCGAGCGCCGCTTCGCCGGCTCGATCGCGACCCGGTCGATCGCGGTGTCGAAGAAGCGCGTGTCGAGGGCGCGGCGGCTGTTGCTGTGCGCCACGCGCGCGCCGGCCAGCGAGATGACCAGCGTGCCCTCGACGACCTGCTGCGGGTGCGCGACGTCGCGGTCGAGCTGCACGAACACGCGCGCGCTCCCGTCGGCCTGCGGCTGAAAGCCGAGCCAGGTGACCTTGGGCGTGCGACCCGGCCGCGGCTTGCGCCCGACCGGCGCGCCATCCGGCGCCACACCCTGATAGGTGCCCTCGTGGCTCCTGTCCGGCGGCGGCGCAGCGTCCTCCGACGGCTCGCTGTCCTCCGACGGCGCTTCCTCTTCCTGGGCCCCGGCCGCGCCGCTTGTCGCGAGGACAAGGGCGAGCACGAGCGCCTTCCCACCCCGGCGCATGAGTCGATCCTATGCGCCTGCCGCGGCCAGCGCAACCGGCTCGTCGCTCCCCCCGCGGGGGCGTCAGGGCAGCGGGTCGCTCACCGGGCGCGGATCGGCCTGGTCGCCGAAGAGCGCCACGCGCGCCTCGCCGGCCAGAAACAGCGAACCGGCCACCACGACCGCCCCGTCGGCGCCGGCCAGATCGCGCGCCAGGGCCAGGGCGGCCGCCGTGTCCGGCGCGCGCCGGATGGCGAGGTCCGGCGCCGCGGCGCGCACCGCGGCGCTCAGCTCGTCCGCGCTCATGGCCCGCTCGTGCGCGGTCGCGGTGACGACGACCTCGGCGACGCCGCCGGCCAGCGCCGCGGCGATGCCGGCCGCGTCCTTGTCGCGCGACACAGCCAGCACCAGCACGCGCCGCGCCGCCGGCACCTCGCGCACCGCCGCGGCCAGCGCGCGCGCCGCCTGCGGGTTGTGGGCGCCGTCGATGATCACCGTCGGCGCCGAGGCCACGATCTCCATGCGCCCGGGCAGTCGGCAGCCGGCCAGCCCGCTTCGCCGGACATCGTCGCCGATCTCGCGCCCGAGGTGCGCCTCGAGGTGATCGACGATGGCCAGCGCGCAGGCGGCGTTGGCGCGCTGGTGCGCGCCGGCCAGGCCGAGCGGCTCCGGCACCGCCGCGATACGCCGACGGCTGTACGAACTGTCAGCGCGGCCACGCCGGCGCGCTCGGCCTCGTAGCAGAGCAGCGGCACCGCCTCCGCCTCGCCCGAGCCGCCCACCACCGCGCGCTGCCCGCGCCGGAAGATGCCGGCCTTCTCGCGCGCGATCTCGGCCAGGGTCGAACCCGAGGTGCTCCTGGTGATCGAGCGCCACGCCGGTCACCGCGGCCACGTCGGCGCCGACCGCGGTGGTGGCGTCGAGCCGGCCGCCCAGGCCGACCTCGAGCACCGCCACCTCGACCCCGACCTGGGCGAACGCCCACACCGCCATGACGGTGAGCCGCTCGAAGAAGGTCAGATCGAAGCCGGCCGCGGCGGCGGCGCCGGTCGCGGCGCGGTCCGCCTCGAGCAGCGCCTGCGGCTCGAGCTCGACGCCGGCGACGCGGAACCGCTCCGACAGGCGCGACAGGTGCGGCGACGAGTAGAGCGCGGTGCGCACGCCGGCCGCGCGCAGCACCGACTCGACGAACGCCGCCGTCGATCCCTTGCCGTTGGTGCCGGCCACCTGGGCCACGGCGGCGAAGCGCGACTGCGGGTCGCCCAGCCGCGCCAGGCAGCTCTGCACGCGGTCGAGCTCGAGGCGCATGCCGAAGCGCCGCGCCGAGTACAGCCGCGCCAGCAGGACCTCGTAGTCGCGATCGCTGCCCGGCGCGCCGGACATCAGCTGGCCGCGGCGCGACCGTTGCGTGTGCCGTGCGAACCAGGCCAGCATCCGCGCCAGCGTGGACTTGAGGTTCTTGCGCTCGACGATCTGATCCAGCATCCCGTGCTCGAGCAGGAACTCGGAGCGCTGGAAGCCCTCGGGCAGCTGCTGGCGGATCGTCTGCTCGATCACGCGCGGCCCGGCGAAGCCGATGAGCGCGTTCGGCTCGGCGACGATGATGTCGCCCAGCATGGCGAACGACGCGGCCACGCCGCCGGTGGTCGGGTGCAGCAGCACCGAGATGTACGGGATGGACGCCTCGCGCAGGCGCGAGCGCGAGGCCGCGGTCTTGGCCATCTGCATCAGCGACAGCACGCCCTCCTGCATGCGCGCGCCGCCCGACGCCGAGAAGACGATCGACGGGCGCTGCGACTCGAGCGAACGCTCGAACTGGCGCGCGATCTTCTCGCCGACGACCGATCCCATCGATCCGCCCATGAACTCGAAGGCGAAGAAGCCGACCTCGACCGGATGCTGCTCGATGGTCGCGCTGCCGGACACGTACGCGTCGGCCGGTCCCGCCTTCTTGGCCGACGTCTTGAGCGAATCGCGGTAGCGCACCCCGTTGATGCGGAAGTCCAGCGGGTCGGTCGATTCGAGGCCGGCGTCGGACTCCATGAAGGTGTCCTCGTCCAGGATCATGGCCATGCGCGCCGCCGTCGGCATGCGCATGTGAAAGCCGCACTTCGGGCAAACCTGAAGGTTTTCCTCCAGTTCGCCCTCGAAGAGGAGCTGACTACACGACTCGCACTTGACCCACAGCCCCTTGGGGACAGACTTCTTCTGCTCGGCCTTCAGCCCTTTCTTGCGCGCCCACCAGGCCATTGGTGGCCCTTCTACCCAAAAAGTGATGACTGGCGCAACCAGCGCTGAGGAAGGCGGCCATTTTTCTTCCGCGCGGCGAGCAAGTCTGATATGAAAAACAGAGTGCTTGCCGAATCTTAGACGACCTGCGGTCCATCCCGCGCTGCATTTGGACGCGAAATGAGCGAACAGTCTTCTGACCGGGTCCTGATAGTCGATGAGATCGCCAGTGATCGAGAGGAGCTCGCCCGCGCCCTGGACGCCGAAGGCTTTCGGGTAGTCCAGGCCGAATCGACCTCGGAGGCGGTCCGGCAGATCTGGGAAGGCGCCTTTCTGGTCGTCTTCATCTCCTCGATCCTGACGGGGAAAGATCCTCTCGAGCTGGCGGCCGAGCTGCGGCAGATGGCTCCCGAGATCGAGACCGTCATCCACTCCAAGAGCGACGAACGATCGCGCCTGGTCCGCAAGGCGATCGAGATCCGCGACGGCGTCATCGCCGCCTAGCGCGGTCGGCGCGATGCAGCGCGGCGATCAGTCGCCGAAGCGATCGCGCAGCTCGAGGAACTCCACGAACTCGTCGAGCCGGCCCACCTCCGGCACGATGTAGCCGTCGCCGTTGACCCCGGCCTCGGACGCGTGCACGACCAGGCGGGCCAGGGCCAGCCGCTGCAGGACGTCCATCACCTCGTCCGGCGCCAGCGCCACGCGCTCGGCGATCTCGGTGTGAGGCAGCGGGATGTGGATCATGGGCTCGCCGTCTACTGGCGTACTCGTCGGCCAGCTGGCGCAGGCACTGCGCGACCCGGTGATTCGAGTGCTTGAGCAGGAGCAGCTCGACCTGCTGGTTGGCGCGCTCGAGCCGCCCGGCCAGCGCCTTGATGAGTCGCACCGCGATCTCGGTCTTGTGCCGCAGCATCGACTCGAAGGTGCGGCTGTCGATGACCACCAGCCGCGCGCTCTGCTTGACCGTGGCCGTGGCCGAGCGCGGACGGCCGTTGATGATGGCCATCTCGCCGAAGAACTCGCCGGCCGTCAGCACTGCCAGCACCTGGTGGCGCTGACCTATCTCGCGGCTGATCTCGACCTCGCCGCTCTGGATGACGTACATGTCCCGTCCCGGCTCCCCCTCGCGGAAGAGCACGGTCCCCGGCTCGTACTCCCAGACGTACCGATCGTGCAGCCCAACGTCGGCCATCATCATCCCAGCCCCCTCCCTGTCCCTGACCTCGCGGCCGAGTGTATCACCCGGAGCGGGGCACGAGACAACGGGCGGGGTCAGCGCGCCGTGGCGTGGCGGAGGATCTGCAGCAACCTGCGTCCCGTCGACGAGACGGTCTGACGCAGCTCGGCGGCGCGCGATCCGGGCAACAGCTGGATGACGCGGGGCGCTACCGCCACTTCCGCGATGCGCAGCCCGAGCCGCACCGCCTTGACCTGCATCTCGACGTTCCACGCCTCGCCGCGGTCGCTCAATCCGAGCGCCACCAGCGCCGGGAAGCGCACCGCGCGGAAGGCGCCCAGGCCGCCGAACTTCTGCCTGTAGAGCAGGCCGATGAGCCCGAGCGCCACCCGGTCGGCCGCGGCCACGCCGCCGCCTCCTCCGTCGGAGCGCGGCGGGACCCCGACCACCAGCTCGGCGCCGCCGGACCGGATCGGCGCGAGCAGCGCGGGGATGTCGGCCGCGTCGACCGAGCCGTCACCCGGCATGAACACGACCGCGTCGGGGCGGCGCGGCAAGCTCTCGAGATGGGTGATGGCGCGGCGGCATGACGCGCCGTAGCCGGCGGCCCGCTCGTGCAGCAGCACCGCGCCGGCGTCGCGTGCCACCAGCGGGGTGGCGTCGGTCGAGCCGGCGTCAACGACCACGACGCAGCGCAGCTCGCGCGCCGGCAGCGACGCCAGGGTCGGACCGAGCGATCCAGCGCAATTGCGCGCGACGACCACGAGGTCGATCACCAGAGGCTCGGACACACGACCAGACAACGTCTCGAGGAGATCGTAACACCTCCGCGCGGGGCGAAGCGCGGCCTTTCGCCTTGACCGCCTGGCTGCGCCCCGTGCAACCTCGCGGCGATGGGGTGGACCTACAAGGACGCCGGCGTCGACATCGACGCCGGTAGCCGCCTGGTGGATCGCATCCGACCGCTCGCAGCGCGCGCCACCAGGGCCGAAGTGCTCGGGGGCATTGGCGGTTTCGCCGGCGCCTGCGGCATCCCGCGCGGCTACGAGGACCCGATCCTGGTCAGCGGCACGGACGGCGTCGGCACCAAGCTCAAGACCGCGTTCGCCACCGGCCGCCACGACACCATCGGCGTCGATCTCGTCGCCATGTCGGTCAACGACGTGGCGGTGACCGGCGCCGAGCCGCTTTTCTTTCTCGACTACTTCGCCACCGCGCGGCTCGACGTCGACGTCGCCGAGCAGGTGGTGCGGGGCATCGCCGAGGCGTGCCGCGAGTGCGGCTGCGCCCTGCTGGGCGGCGAGACCGCCGAGCTGCCGGGCCTGTACGCCGACTCCGAGTACGACCTGGCCGGCTTCTGCGTGGGCGTCGTCGAGCGCAGCCAGCTGCGCGACGGCCGCGACATCGAGGCAGGCGACGTGCTCATCGGGCTGCCGTCGTCGGGGCTGCACTCCAACGGTCACTCGCTGGCCCGCAAGGTCGTGCTCGAGGTCCTCGGCCTGGGGTACGACGCGCGCCCGCCCGAGCTCGGCGGGGCCAGCGTCGCCGACGAGCTCCTGCGCCCGACCGTGCTGTACAGCCGGCCGCTGGCCGCGCTGCGCGGCGCCGGGATCCGCTTCAAGGCGGCCGCGCACATCACCGGCGGCGGGCTCATCGAGAACCCGCCGCGCATGCTGCGCGACGGCGGGCTGGCCATCGAGCTGGACCGCAGCACCTGGCAGGTGCCCGCCATCTTCTCGCTCATCGGCTCGGCCGGGGTGACCGAGGCGGAGATGCGCCGCACCTTCAACATGGGGCTCGGCATGCTGGTGGCGGTGGCGCGGGCGGACACCGACAGCGCCCTGCGTGCGCTCACCGACGCGGGCCGGTCGCCCGCCGTTGTCGGCGCGGTGTGCCGCCGCGCGGCCGGCGACGACCCGGTGACATTCATCTAGAATCGAGACGATGCGCTTCGCCGTCCTCGTCTCCGGTCAGGGCAGCAATCTGCAGGCCCTGCTCGACGCCCAGTGGCGCGGCGCGCTGGCGCCGGCCGAGGTCGCGCTGGTGGTGTCCAACCGGCCCGGCGTGCCGGCGCTGGCGCGCGCCGCCGCGGCCGGCGTGCGCGTCGGTGCTCGTCGATCACATGCTGCACTCGAACCGGCGCAGCTTCGAGGACGCGCTCCTGGGCGAGCTGCGCGCCGCCGAGATCCAGGGCGTGGTGCTGGCCGGCTTCATGCGCATCCTGACCGAGCACTTCGTTTCCGCGTTCCCGCTGCGCATCCTCAACACCCACCCGGCGCTGTGCCCGTCGTTCCCCGGCGTCAACGCCACGCGCCAGGCGCTCGATTACGGCGTCAAGGTGACCGGCTGCACCGTGCACCTGGTCGACATCGGTGTCGATACCGGGCCGATCGTCTTCCAGGCCGTGGTGCCGGTCGAGGACGACGACGACGAGGCGCGCCTGCACGAGCGCATCCGCGCCCACGAGCACCGGCTCCTGCCCGAGGCGACCCGCCTGCTGGCGGCCGGCAAGCTCCGCGTCGAGGGCCGTCGCGTCCGCATCCTGCCAGGTTGAGGGCCACCATGCCGAGCAATCACTACGACCTCATCGTTCTTGGCGACGAGTTCAGCGGGCTGGTGGCCGCGACGCTTTGCGCGCGGCGCGGGCTGCGCGTGCTGCACGCACAGCTGGCGCGCGTGCCGGTCAGCTACCAGCTCGGGCCCTACCGCCTGCCGGTCGAGCCGCTGCCGCTGGTCGGGCTGTCGGGCGGGGCCACGCGCCGCGTGCTCGACGAGCTGCACTTCCAGCACATGATCAAGCGCAAGCTGCTCCACACGCAGCCGCCCTTCCAGCTGGTCGGGCCGGACGCGCGCATCGCCGTCGACATCGACGACGCGGTGCTGGCGCGCGAGGCGGAGCGCGAGCTGCGCCAGGCCGGGTCGCTGCTCAACGCCGGCGAGCGGGCCAGCCAGGTGGCCGGGATGCTCGAGCCTCTGTTCGACCTGGGCATCGCGGTGCCGCCGACCGGCTTCTGGGAGCGGCGCGAGATGGGGCGCATCGCCGGGCGCCTGCTCGACCGGGCCGACGAGTGGCAGGAGGGCCTCGACGCGCGAAGTCGAGGACGCGCTGCTGTCTCTGCCGGCGGTGTTCGCCAGCAACGCGGATCCGCGCGACCTCAGCCCGGTGGCGCGGGCGCGCGCGTTCGCCGAGTGGCGCCAGGGTCTGGCCCACCTGCCGGGCGGCTGGGAGACGCTGCGCGGCATCTTCATCGACAAGTTCACCAGCCACAACGGCGAGATCCGCACCGTCGAGGTGGAGTCGTTCGCCACCTCGTGGAGCAAGGTCACCGGGCTGCGCCTGGCCGGCGGCGAGGAGCTGGGCGCGGGCCACGTCGTCGCGGCCATGCCGGTGGCCGACATGGAGTCGCTGGCCGATCGCAAGATGCGCAAGCGCCTGGCCGAGGCGGCCGAGACGGTGCCGCTGGGCGCGTACCGCTACACGCTCAACCTTGTGCTCGACGAGATGGGCGTGCCGGAGGGGATGGGCTCGAACGCGCTGGTGCTGGGCGATCCGTCGGCGCCGCTGCACGGCGACAACGCGCTGGCCCTGTTCGTCGACCAGCCGGACGCCGAGGCGCGGGTGGCCATGACCGTGCAGGCGATCTGCCCGGTGCAGGAAGCGGGCGCGCTGGACGACGCGCTGGCCAGCCTGCGCGTGGGCGTGCGCGAGCGGCTCGAGGCAATCATGCCGTTCTACTCGGAGCACGTGCGGCTGGTGCACTCGCCGCACGAGTCGGCCCGGCCCGAGGCGCCGCGCGACGGCCTGGGCGATGAGGTGGAGGCGTTCCAGGTGCTGGAGCCGCGGCCAGCTGTGGCGCCTGCCGCGCCAGCCGCTGCTCGGCGTCGCCGGCCTTTCCTACCACCTCGGCATGAAGCAGTTCATCGTCGCCTCGAGCCAGATCCTGCCCGGCCTCGGCCTCGAGGGAGAGATGGCGGCCGGGTGGTGCGCGGCCAAGATGGTGTGCGAGGCCGCGGGCAAGAAGAAGGACTACCTGCGCGACGAGGTGCTGACCGCCGGGCGCGGCTGACCTGCCTCGAGCGGCAGCACCACGTGGTGCCGGCGGTAGTCGATCTCGATGACGCCGCTGGCGATGAGATCGAGCCCGAAGATCATGGCCGGCCCCTCGCCCAGGCCGAGCGCGCCGAACACCGGCAGGTCGCCGACGTAGAGCGTGCGATCGGCCAGGCTCGCGCCGCCGACCTGGATGCGACCGAACCGCTCCGGCGACAGCGCGGCCGCGGCGCCGCCCACGCCCATGGCCTGGATGCCCTCGGTCTGCGTCGGGACGACGCCGGCCAGGGCCGCGGCCCGGCGGTTGACGATGCTGACCTGGGCGCCGAGATCGAGCACCGCGGCGATCGGCGCGCTGCCGTTGAGCCGAACGTCGAGGCCGATGAGGCCCTCCGACAGGTCGCGGAAGGCGATCGGCGTGCCGCCGGGCGGCGGGGCCGGAGCGTCCGGATCGCGCAGCCGCAGCACGCCGGAGCGGAGATCGATCTCGACCCGGTAGCGGGCCAGGAAGTCGCGCCCCAGCACGCCGGCGATGCGGTCGTCGCCCAGCATGTCGAGCGGCGTCTCCAGCACGCGCAGGTCGGCGACCTCGGCGGCGCCCGCGCGCAGCCGGCCGATCTTGTAGACCGCCGCCTGGGTGGCCACGCCGGCCGCCCCCATCGCCTCCTCGCTCGACTCGGCGCGGCGCAGCTTGGCGGCGGTGATGGCGCGCGGGGCCATGATCGTCCCGCTCGCGCCCGTGTCGATGATGAACGGCATGCCGGCGCGCCCGTCCACCTCCAGCGCGACGACGATGTGGCCGGTCCGGCTGCGCTCGAAGCGGAGCTCGACCGGCGCTGCCTGCCGGGCCGGCGCATGGGCGCAGGCGACGACACACAGGGCCCCGGCCACGCTCGCGATCGATCTGCTCGGCGGCGCGGTCTCTCCTATTTCACTTCTACTCATTATTCACATAATCTTGAACAATGAAGCGCGTGTCAACGGCCCGCCTGAGCGAGCTGCAGCAGCTGCGCGTGCTGGCCCATCCGCTGCGCCTGCAGCTGCTCGAGCTGTTCACCGCCGGGCCGCGCACCACGCGGCAGGCAGCCGAGGTGCTGGGCGGCAGCCCGACCCGGCTCTACCATCACGTGCACGCGCTGGAGCGCGCCGGCCTGGTCGTGCTGACCTCGCGCCGCCAGGTGCGCGGCACGGTCGAGAAGTACTACAGGGCTGCGGCGAGCCGCATCGAGCTGGATCAGAGCCTGCTGGCCGCGCGCCGCGGCGCCGGCGCCGTCGCCACGTCGATGTTCGACCTGCGCGCCGAGCTGGCCGCCGCCCTGGCCGGCCGCCGCGGCCCCGGCGAGCACCTGGCCGCCCGCGCCACCCTGTTCCTCGACGACGCCCAGGCGCGCGCCCTGCGCACCGAGCTGATCGGCCGCCTGGAGCGGATCCAGGCGGCCCAGCGCGCGCCGACCAAGGCGTCGGCCCGCCGGCCGTGGGCGCTGACCATCGCGCTCCTGCCGCTGCCGGCGCCACGCAAGGCCGCCGCGACCAGGCGACCGGAAGGCGCGCCGGCGAAGGGCGGCAAGAGTCGAACGGCGGGCCGCCCGACGCGATCGCGCGCGCGATCGCGTCGTCGTGCCCGCTGACGCAGCCGATCAGCCGGCGCGCGCCGCGCGCACCGTGGCCGGCGAGCCGGAGGGGCCGCCGCCGCCCGCCGCCGCCACCGCCTCTCCGGCCACCTGCGCGATGGTTCGCGGCGCCAGGGCCGCAGCCGGAGCCGGCCGCCAGCCGGGGGTGAACGAGCGGCTCATGCCGTCGCGCCACTGGCACAGCTGGGCGGTCGGCCCGCTCTCGCGGTGGCGCACGATGACGTGGGTGAACGAGCGCAGGATGCCGGGCTTGCCGTTGGGCACCCAGGTGCCGGTGTTGAAGTACATCTTGCCGTCGGGGCCGACCGCCTCGGCGCGCGGCTCGTGCGAGTGGCCGAACACGACGAAGCGGACGTCAACCTGGCCGTGGATGTGCGCGCTCGCCTCCGGCATGAAGTGGCCGGGATGGGCCAGGCGGTCGCGGTTCAGCACGCGCACCGCCGCGAGCGAGCCGAACAGCGCGCCGGCCGCCACCGCCGCCGCGTACGGCATGCGCAGCCAGATGACCGAGGCCAGCGCGACCAGCGTCGCGCCCGAGTAGAGCAGGATGCGGTCGAGCATCAGCGTGGACAGCAGCCGGCGCAGGTGGCCGACCACCGGCGGACGCCGCGCGCCGTCGAGGGCGAGCAGCGTCTCCTCCGGCATGTCCCAGCGCTCGGCCAGCTGGCGCAGGCGGGCCAGGTGGCTGTCGCGCCGCTCCTGCATCACGCTGGGCCGCGCGCGCCCGTGCCGCCAGGCGGCGATCATCGCGGCCAGGAACTTGCTGTAGGCCAGCGCCAGGCGGAGGAAGCCGCGCAGGCCCAGCCCGGCGCCGAAGCGCAGGTAGCCGAGCATCGACCAGCTCTCCTCGGCGTCGGCCACGCGGTTGTTGACGTAGCGCGCGCCGGCGTTGTCGACGTTCATGACGATGTCGTCGCCGCCCGGCCGGCGCGGATCGAGCTGGTGCTCGTAGGAGCAGCACTCGTCGTACTGGTGGCCGTGCTCGATCCACACCGCGCCGCGGTCGTAGAAGAACCAGGGGTGGAACTCGACGCGGCCGGCCAGCTCGTCGCCGCGGACCGCGCCGTCGCGCTGCGCGTCCGGCAGCGCGCTCCACGCCCCGGCGATGCCCGCGCGGAAGGCGGCCTGCACCGCCGGCCAGGTCAGCTCGAGGTCGTGGTTGCCGCACACGATGTCGAGCCGGTTGCCGCTGGCCAGAAAACGGGCCAGGGCGCGGAACACCTCGGCGTGGCGCCGGGCCACCGCCTCGACGACAGCGACCGCGCTCTTGGGCGTGCGACGCAGCCCGTACTTGTGCTCCTCGGGCGACGGGCAGGCCGCCAGGAAGGCGAAGTCCGGGTGCTCGGGGCCGATGGTGATGGCCAGGAAATCGATCAGGTCGCCGTTGAAGACCAGGCGCCAGGGCCGCCCGTCCTCGCGCCGCCGCGTGTAGTGGCGGAGGAACTGGACCAGCTGGCGCTCGACGATGTCCACGTGCAGCCGGGTCGCCTCGGTGGCTGTCGGGGCCAGGTCCTCGCCCAGGTGCAGATCGCTCAGGATCAATGTGTTCAGGGGCCCCAGATCCACGCGGTCGGCCCCCTGGGCACCGCTTTGATCTCGAAGGGGGACGGTCCGCGCCGAGAGGTCGTTGAACATCATTTCGTTCCGTGTCTTTCCTGGAGCTTGCGCTGCGAGAGAGAGAGGCTGTCCGCTCCATTGTGGAAGGAACTTGCGCACCCGCGCAAGTTGATTCGCACGTGGTTGCGAAGATTGGTTTGCACCAGGGGGAAGTGCGTAACACCGCACGCCAAAGTCCGGCGCTCGCGGGCGACGCCCCGCCGCCGCCGGGGCTGGGCGCGAGGCGTTGCACCTCTGTGGTATGAGCGGGCTGCCACATGCGATCCGTGATCTTTGGTGTCCTCCTGGCGCTGGCCATCGCCGCCTTCGGCCGCACCATCCACGCGATGGTCCGGGCCACCGGGCGCGGCTCCGCAGATCCCAGGCCGCGCCTGGACCAGCTGGGCCGCCGTCTGGCCTCGGTGCTGATCTACTTCTTCGGACAGAAGAAGGTGGCCGAGGAAGGCCCGCAGCACATGACCAGCAAGCACCACCTGTTCATCTTCTGGGGCTTCCTGTTCATCACCGTCGGCACCGTCGAGGTCCTGATCAGGCGGGCTCTTCCCCGCGTTCAACCTCGGGATGCTCATGCCGGCGCCGATCTACATCGGCCTGGTCACCGTCATCGACCTGTTCAACGCTGTGGTGCTGGCGATGATCGGCTGGGCGCTGTTTCGCCGCATCGTCGTCCGCCCGCGCCTCATCCCGATGAACCTGGACGCCGGCCTCATCCTGGGCGCGATCGGCGCGCTCATGGTGACCCACTTCATGTATCACGGGTTCCACGGCGCGGCCGAGCTGGCCGCCGGGCGCGCGCTCGAGGCGGGCGCGCCGGTCTCCGGCATGGTGGCGCGCTGGCTGTCACCGCTCGACGCAGGCCTGGCCGACGCGGGGACGACGGCGGCGTTCTGGCTCCACACCGGCGTGCTGCTGACCTTCCTCAACTACCTGCCCTACTCCAAGCACATCCACCTGCTCGGCGCGCTGCCCAACATCTTTCTGCGCAACCTGTCCGACCGGAAGATGGACCTGCCCAAGCTCGACCTCGAGGACGAGAACCAGTGGGGCGTGGGGCGCTTCGAGCAGCTGTCGTGGAAGTCGCTGGTCGACACCTACGCCTGCACCGAGTGCGCGCGCTGCAGCAACTACTGCCCGGCCTACAACACCGGCAAGAATCTGTCGCCGATGCAGCTCATCCACGACATCCGCTACGAGATGCTCGACCGCGACGCGCTCTACGCCGAGCTGGACGGGCTGCGCGCGCGGCGCGACGCGACAACCGGCCACGACCGCGAAGAGCTCGACGGACGCGTGGCGGCGGCCGAGAAGCGGCTCGAGGAGATGCCGCCCATGGTCGGCGGGCGCATCGCGGACGAGACCCTGTGGGCCTGCACCACCTGCGGCGCCTGCCAGGAGGTGTGCCCGGTCTTCATCGAGCACCCGCTCAAGATCATCCAGATGCGCCAGAACCTGGTGCTGGCCCAGGAGCGGGTCCCGGCCGAGCTGGGGCGCGCCTTCCGCAACATCGAGCGCCAGTCCAACCCGTGGGGCATCTCGAACGAGAAGCGCATGGACTGGGCCGAGGGCCTCGGGGTCCGCACCATCGAGGACAACCCGAAGCCCGAGTACATCCTGTGGGTCGGCTGCGCCGGCGCGTTCGACAACCGCATCATCAAGCAGACCCGCGCGATGGTGAAGCTGCTCGAGACGGCAGGCGTGAGCTACGCGGTGCTGGGCCACTCCGAGGGCTGCACCGGCGATCCGGCCCGCCGCGCCGGCAACGAGATGCTGTTCCAGATGCAGGCCGAGGCGAACGTGGAGACCCTGAACGCGACCGGCGTGAAGAAGGTGGTCACGTCGTGCCCGCACTGCCTGCACACGCTCCGCCACGACTACCCGCAGTTCGGCGGCAACTACGAGGTCGTGCACCACACCCAGCTGCTCGCCCGCCTGGTGGCCGACGGCAAGCTGGTGCCGGAGAAGCAGGTCGCGACCAGCGTGACCTACCACGACAGCTGCTACCTCGGGCGCTGGAACGGCGAGTTCGAGGCGCCGCGCGCGATCCTGGCCAGCATGGACCTGCCGCGCGGCGTGACCGAACCGGCCCGGACAAAGAAGCACGGCTTCTGCTGCGGCGCCGGCGGCGCGCGCATGTTCATGGAGGAGGAGTCGCCGCGGGTCAACGAGAACCGCACCGACGAGCTGCTCGCGACCGGCGCCGACGCGATCGCGGTGGCCTGCCCGTTCTGCAACATCATGATCACCGACGGCGTGAAGGCGCGCGACGCCGACGAGCGCGTGACGGTGCGCGACGTGGCCGAGCTTCTGGCCGACAGCCTTCCGGACGTGCCGCTGTCGTCGCTGAGCCGGCGACCGTCGGCGTGACGCGCGCGGCCACGAGGCGAAATCGAGACATGCGACAGATGTGGGGCGAGCTCACGAGAGTCGTCCGGCCTCGCTCGATCGCGTGCTAGACTGAGGACCGCATGAGGCGCCGGTGCGCGACCGCGGCCCTCGCCGCCGTTCTCTTCTCCGCGGCTGCGTGCGCCGTCGACGGCCCCCGCTCGGGTGATGGCGATCCGTGCTCCGGCTCGGACGAGGTGGACTGCGAGCCGGTCGCCCTGTCCGGCGCCGAGGAAGCGTGCTGGCGCCTGGTCCAGTGCGGCGCGGTGCCGGTGACCAATCCGGACTCCGACCCGAGCTGCTGCTTCGACTGGGCCGCCTGCGTGAACCGTGTCGAGTCGCTGCCGGACGAGGAGTTCGAGCTGGCCCTGGCCTGCATCGAGGCCTCGCAGTGCGACGATCTCAAGGCCGGGTCAGGCGAGCTGCCGCGCTGCCTGGAGCAGCTCTAGGCGTCAGGCCAGGCGGCGCAGGAACTCGCGCACGCCATCGAGAGCCGGCGCGCTGGCGGCGGCTTCCTGGCCCACGAAGGCCACGCCGCGCTCGGTATGGCGGGTCCACACCACGCGGCCGCCGACCGCGAAGTCGGGGGCGGCGATCTCGATCGGCGTGCCGACCGGCAGGCAGGTGGCCTCCGGGTCCTCCAGGCGGAAGCAGCAGCCGAACTCGCTGAGGTCGACCAGCTGGGCTTCGAGCGGCTCCGCCCCGTTGCTGGCATCGACGACGCGCGCGCCAAGGGTGACGCGGAAGCGGCGGGCGCGCCGGGCCGGTACCTGCTCGGCGTCGGCCAGGGCATTGGTCAGGAGCATGTCCTGCGGCTGCCCCGGGCTGAAAGCGATCACCGCCCGACCGGCGGCCGCGTCGCGGCGGACCACCTTCCCTGACAGAGAGTACGTCGAGCGCGACGACTCGATGAGGACGCTGAGCTCGACCGGGTCGCCGACGGCCAGCTGACCCTGGTCGGGGATGATGAGACCGCCGTCGGAGAGGTATCCCCAGTAGGCATTGAGTACCTCCCGCCCGGTCTCGAAGCGCACCTCGAGATCCTTTACCTCCGGCACGTCTGACACCTCCAGCACCGCTGACACCTCGGCGCGCCTCCCCCTGATCGTCTGGCCTCGGGTCCCACCGAATTTTCCAAGTTATCAGCGGCAGCTGTCCCCGAACAACCGAAAATTACCGGACCCCGCGGACCGCGTTCACCCTCGTGGGGCGATTTCAGCCCGGCTTCATTATGCGCGGTCTCGGTGGATCCGCCCGCAGGGTTTTCGCGATTTTGGAAAATGCCCGCGAACCGCCGTGGGCACCCGAAAGGCCGCCCCTTGGGGGTCAGAAGGAGAGCTTGAGTCGCACCGTCGCCTGCGGACCGGCCGGCAATTCGACCTCGTCGACAGCGGCGCGCAAGCAGCGCTCCACATCGGGCGGCACGTTGCTGCGCACGATGTTGAGGTGGCCCTGCGTGCCGGTCGCGTTGATGCCCACGTCGAACTCGATGTACGAGCCGGCCACCAGGTCGCGCTTCACCAGCGAGCGGATGCACTGCTGCGCGCGACCACCCTCGTCCACCGCGCGCTTCAGCTGTTCGCGGCGAAGCGGCCGCGCGGCCGGCGCCGCGGCTTCCTCTCGCGACGGTGCGGCCGGTGTGGCCGACGCACGCGTTGCGGCCGGGCCAGCCGTCAGGCCGGCCGATTCGCCGGCCATCAACCGGACGACGCCGTCGGCGTCCACCGCGCGCCTGCTTTCGGCCGCGCGGCTCGGCGACGATCCAGGCGCTGCGCCCGAAGATGCCGCCCTCGCCGGCCACCTGCAGCTGATGGCGCCCGGACATGACGCGCAGGGCGAACGACCCGGCTCCGACCCGGACGCCGTCCACGCGGACGGCGCGCCCGGCCGGCGCGGCGAGCTCCACTGTGGCGCTCGTGTCGAACAGGGCGGGCGACTCGGTCCAGGCCAGCAGCAGCGGCTGGGCCAGGTCGCGCTTCATGGCGGCCAGGCGCTGGCGATCGATGAGCTGGCGCAAGGCGCTGCCGAGCAGGCTCCGCTGCAGCACCTGGAGCTGCTCGCCCTCCGACACCGCCTGTTGGCTGGCGCCGTCGGAGACCAGGACCTGGCCGCGCGCGCACTGGACGTCGAAGTCGCCGGCCCGGTGCGTGACCTGGAAGGCGGTGCCCAGGACCTTCACGCTGTGGCGGCCGGCCACCACGGTGAAGGTCTGACCCTGGCGCCGGTGCGAGACCTCGACCTCCACCGCGCCCTCCTCGACCGCGATCTCGATCTCGCGGTCGTCGAACTTGCGCAGCCGGACCGACGAGCCCGGCTGCAGGGCGAGGCCGCTGTCCAGTCCGAACTGGACCAGCAGCCGGCCGGCGCCGGTGCGCAGGTGAGCGCCCCGCACGATGGCGCTGGAGAACAGCGCCGGGACGTCGGCGCCGTGCCCGAGCGGCCGGGGCTCGGCGCCGTCGACGGAGACCGCTCCGCTGGCGAACGTCACCAGGCCGCGCAGCGGCGGCCCGGCCGGCACCTCGGCGGCGGCCGCGGCCGTGGGTGTGGCCACCGGGCGGCCGGCCATGTCGGCGACCGGCACGCTGGCCACCGGAGGCGAGACCTCGACCCACTCCCCCTGCGACGACCACAGGGTCAGCGCGAAGCCGGCCGCCGCCGCCAGGCCGAGGGCGCTCAGTCCGGCGAGCGCCGAGGGCTGGCGCCACCAGCCGCTCCGTCGCTCGCGCAGCGCCTTGTGGCGCGCCGACGAGGTCGACCAGTAGACGCGCACGCCGATGTGGTCCCAGCCCAGATCGGGTGCCGGCTGGGACGCGATGTCGGCCATCGCGAGCCGCGCGCGCTCGAGCCGCTCGTGAGCCGCCGCGCAGCGCGCGCAGCGGGCCACGTGGCGCTCGACGCGCGAAAGCTCGCGCCAGCTCGCGCGCCCGGCGACCGCGTCGGCCAGTCGGTGTGGAGCAATGTGGAATCCCCCGCTCATTCCCCGCCCTCTTCGTCCTGTGGCTCGCCGTCCGCGAGCAGCCGATAGAATTCGCGCCGCGCGTAGAACAACCGGGTACGTACGGTCACCGGATGCGCGTCGACGATGTAGGCGATCTCCTTCAGGTCGAGTCCCTCGATCTCGTGCAGGTAGAGCACCACGCGTTTCTTGGGCGGCATCGCGTCGAGCGCGCGGTACACGCGCTCGCGATCCTGCTGCTGCCGCAGCGCCTGCTCGGGGCTCTGCGGCGAGCTCTCGACGGCGTCGACGACCGGATTGGCCATCAGCACCGCCGGCGGGCGCCGGGTCTTGCTCCTGATGCGCCCCAGGGCGACGTTCACGCAGATGCGATACAGCCAGGTCGACAGCCGGGCCTCGCCGCGGAAGCGGGCGAGCCCGCGAAAGGCGATGACGAAGACGTCCTGCACCAGGTCGTCGAGATCGACGCGCTGGCCGAGCACCCTGTACAGGTTGGCGGCGACCTGGCGGCGGAAGCGGCGGTAGAAGAGATCCTGGGCCTCGCGTTCACCAGCCTGGCAGCGGCGAACCAGCTCCGCCTCGTCGGCGAGCTCCTGCGTCGCCTGCTGGCTCGGCGTCCCGCCACTGCCACTTTTTCGGCCCACTGAGTACAAGGATAGAGCTTCCTCCTCGTTGCGTCAGTTGGCCGTTGAACCAGCTGCGTTCATTGGCGCGGCGCGTTGGCGCCCTTTTGGCGCGACCGGGCGTCCCGGAGGGGGCGGCTCACCCCGCGGCGGTCAAGAAGTGCTCGAGCGCGGTCGGAGCAGATGCTCCATCAGTGACGGACCGTCTGCGCCCCCACACGGCCCCGCAGGGCGCGCTCGGCGGCCTTTCACTGCGCCTGCCCTGCCCTGTCACCCGGCGGCGCCTCCTGCTCGGCCGGCGCGGTCAGGCGGGCCAGCACGCGGGCGACGAGGCGATCCAGGCGGCGCGGGCCGACCACCAGGACCGTGCGCACGTCGCTTCCGCGCACCTTCACCTCCGTGCCCGCCACGGTGCGAGCCAGACCGAGGCGGCGGGTCGGCGCGCTGCGCGCGAGGCGGTCGCGCACCCGCTCCACCGCGCGGGCCAGATCTTGGCCTCGCCGGGGCCCTCGCCGCCCAGCAGCGCGACAGCGGCGAGATCGTCGGCCACGTCGACCCACACCGACAGCCAGGTGGGGACCGCGTCGAGCTCGAGGCGGCGCGCGAGCGACAGGCGGCCCTCGAAGCCGAGCCGCGCCGCCATGCGCAGCGACGCGCCCTGGGCGCGCTCCGGCATGGCCAGGGCGCGCACGCGCAGGAGCGCGCGATCTGTCGAACAGGGCCGGCTCGGCGCCGGCGCGCACCAGGTCGACGCGATCGAGCAGCCCGGGCGGGCCGATGGCGACCAGGTCCGGGTCGAGCACGCGGGCCCCCGGCAGCCGCTCGACCTCGGCGCCGGCGGCGAAGACCAGCTGCCCGGCGTCCGACTCGCCGATGCGGTACGAGATGAACACGAGCAGGTCGGCGGCGCCGATCAGATCCGGGCGGGCCAGCTCGCTGGCGGTCACCGCGCGCACGAGCGGGCCCACCGCCGGGTTGCGCCGCAGCCGCGCCAGATCGATCTCGAGCACCGCCTCGGCGCCCGACGGCGCGAAGGCAAGGATGCGATCGCCGGAGGTGGCGCGGCGGGCCGGGACCGGCGCGGTGTCCTGGGCCGGGCGCGCGTCCCGGCTGCACGACGCGGCCAGCCACGCGATGGCCAGCAGACCGGCGCGGCGGCGGGTCATGCGCGCAGCGCTGCGCCCATGGCCTCGACAGCGCGCGCGATGTCGGCGGGCGCGGCCAGCGACACGCGCAGGTGGCGCGGCAGGCCCCAGGCGGCCATCGGGCGCGCGATGACGCCGCGGAGCAGCAGCGCGTCGTAGACCTGCTCGGCATCGCGGCCGAGGTCGACGAGGACGAAGTTGCCGAGCGACGGCAGCACGGTCAGGCCGAGCGCGGAGAAGCCGCGGGTCAGCTCGGCCAGGCCGGAGCGCGCCGCCTCGCAGCTGCGCGCCACGTGCGCCTCGTCCTCGAGCGAGGCCAGCGCCGCCGCCTGGGCCACGCTGCTGACGTTGAACGGCCGGCGGGTCTGGTCGAGGCGCGCGGCGGCGCGCCGGTCGGCCACCGCGTAGCCGACGCGCAGGCCGGCCATGCCGTAGATCTTGGAGAAGGTGCGCAGCACGACCACGGCCGGCCGCTGCGCGATGTACGGCTGCGCCGCCACGTAGCCGGGGTCGAGGGCGGCGGCGTACTCGTGGTAGGCCTCGTCGACGACGACCAGGGCGCGCTCCGGCGCCCGCTCGAGCACTTGCTCCAGCTCCGCGCGGGTGAGGTGCGCGCCGGTCGGGTTGTTCGGGTTGGCCACGAACACGATGCGCGTGCGCGGGTTGAAGGCGGCGCACAGCGCGTCCACGTCGCAGCGCAGCTCCGGGGTGACCGGCGTCTCGATCGCCTCGACCCCGTGGGTGCGCGCGGCGATGACGTAGCTGATGAAGGCGTGGCGGTGGGTCACCACCTCGTCGCGCCCGGGCGCGCAGAAGGTGCGCACCAGGAGATGGATGAGCTCGTTGGAGCCGCCGCCGATGGCGACCTCGTCGATGCCGACCCCCAGTCGCTCGGCCAGGCCGCGGCGCAGGGCGAAGCAGGCTCCGTCGGGATAGAGGTGCGAATCTGCGAGCGCGCGGTGGGCCGCCTCCAGCGCCAGCGGCGACGGCCCCAGCGGATTCTCGTTGGAGGCCATCTTGATGGCGCTGGCGATGCCGAGCTCCCGCTCCAGCTCGTCGATCGGCTTGCCGGGCTGGTAGCGGCTGCGAGCCGGTCGATGTGGTCGGGGACCGCGAACGGGGCCACGGCCAGGAGAATCCGGCATTTGCTCGCGTTCGCGGGCCATCGGCGCGGAACTCTACTATATTGACGAAACATGCGCATGCGCAGGGTCGTCCTCGCCGGCGGAGTGCTGGCTGTTCTCACGCTGGTGCTGCTCGCGCCGGCCTCTCCTGGGCCGCCGGGTCGGCAGACGCGGCCGGGTTCGAGGCCGAGCTCGAGTCGCGCGGGCTGCTGCTGACCTACCTGGCCTGCTTCGGCTTCGGGGTCATGGCGTCGCTCACGCCTTGCGTCTACCCGATGATCCCGATCGTCGTCGGCATCTTCGGCGCCCGCGACGAGGCGGTGACGCGCAGGCGCGCCTTCGCGCTGGCCACCGCGTACGTGCTCGGCCTCGGCCTCATCTTCTCCTCGCTGGGCCTGGTCTTCGCCTTCATCGGCGACGCCGGCGATCAGGGCGAGGTGCTGGCCAATCCGTGGATCGTGTGGCCGATCGTCGCCATCTACGCGGCGCTGGCCGCGTCGATGTTCGGCGCCTTCGAGCTCAACCTGCCCAGCGGGCTGCAGCAGCGCCTGGCCCGCGTGGGCGGCAAGGGCTACGGCGGCGCGTTCGCCATGGGCATGGTCGGCGGCTTCACCGCCGCGCCGTGCACCGGCCCGTTCCTGGCCGGCCTGCTGGCCTGGGTCGCGGTCAGGGCAGCCCGGTGGTGGGCGCCACGATGCTGTTCGCGTTCGCGCTCGGCATGGGCGTGCTGTTCTGGATCCTCGCCGCCACGTCGGTGTCGCTGCCGCGCAGCGGCCGCTGGATGGAGTGGGTCAAGAGCTTCGGCGGCATCGCCCTCATCGTCGTCGGCATCTACTTCCTGCGCCCGGTCCTGCCCTTCCTGCTCGGCATCGAGATCGAGAGCCGGCTGATCGCGCTCGCGCTGCGCGGCGGCCGCCGTGATCGGCATCGCGATCGGCGCCATCCACCTGTCGTTCGGCGGCCCGGGGCGCGAGAAGCTGCGCAAGACCGCCGGCGTGCTGCTCACCGCCGGCGGCGCGGCCGGCATCATGTTCTGGATCATGACGGTGGACCGCAAGCTGCCGTGGCGCACCGACGAGGCGGTCGCCTTCGCCGAGGCCAGGGAGCAGGGCAAGGGCGTGATGATCGATTTCTCGGCCACCTGGTGCAAGCCGTGCGGCAAGCTCGAGACCGACACGTTCGCCGAGCGCCGGGTCTACGAGAAGATCATCGCCGGCTACGTCCCGCTCAAGTTCGACATCACCCACGGCACCGACGTCGACGAGGCGCGCGAGGAGAAGTACGAGCGTTCGACGATGCCCGAGGTCATCCTGCTCGATGCCGGCGGCAAGGTCCTGGTCCGCGTCCACGACTTCATCGGCCCGGACGCCTTCCTCGAGAAGCTGCGCGCGGCCGAGAAGGCCCGCAACCAGGCCACCGCCGCGCGCTGACTGCGCCACGGCTCGGCGCTCAGTTGATGGCGACCAGCTCGGAGCCGTCGCGGCCGCAGAAGGTCGCGGCCAGGTCGTGGCGGCTGCGGCACTGCGGGCAGATCTTGGCCATCACGCCGGTCGGGCCGGCGGGCTCGGCGTCGTGGTCGCTGCGCGTCGCCTCGTAGAGGGCGACCGGGATGAGCTCGGAGCCGTCGTGCGGGCAGAAGCGGGTGCCGGGCTCGGAGCCGCGGCGGCAGGCCGGACACACGCTGCCGCTGGGCCGGGCGTCGAGCTGGCTGAGCGGCACCAGCTGGCGGGCGTCGCGCGGGCAGAACTCGAGCAGCGACTCGTACTGCCGCCGGCAGGTCGGGCAGGCCATCGTCTCGTTGCGGGCCACGCCGAGCGCTCCGGCGCTGGCGCCGGTGCTGGGCGCGGCCGGCGGCCGCAGGGGCGCGCTCGCCGCGCGGCGGGCGGTGCCGGTCGCGGTCGGGCGGCACGCGGGACTCGGCCACCGGGCGCCGCCGGATCAGCAGCGCGAAGGCGATGAGGAAGCCGAGGATGACGAGCAGGAGCCCGATCAGGCAGAGCAGCACGACGCGCGCGCTCGCCGAGATGCCGGTCGCCTCCAGGACGACGAGCGCGGTGCGATCCAGGGGCTCAGATCCGGACACAGGTACGAACAGTTGCTCCTTCTCGACGCTAGCAAGCTCGCGCCCGTGCGGTCAAAGCCAAACGCCTCGCGGGTCCTCGCGCGCACGACGGTGCCGACTGTCGCGCGACTGAGATGCGCGAGGCGCAAGCGAGCGGATTTCCCGGGCGCTCGTGCGGCCGTCCCGACGGACATGCCCGGTTGTGGTCGAGTGATGCTGTGTCTCTCACACGGCGGATCTCTCGGCCGGCGAGTGCGGCCGTCCGGAAGGCCATGCCCAATAATGGTCGAGTCCCACTGTCTCTGTCACACAGTAGGACTAGTCTCCGGCCGTGACCGAGCTGGTGATCGGGAGCCGGCGACCGAGGCGGCAGAGGCGCCTGCGCTCGCTCGCCATCGGGGTCGGGCTGATGCTGCTGGCGATCCTGGTCTGCTACTTCATCTACGCGCGGGTGGTGCGCTATGCGGAGCCGTCGGGTGAGATGCCCGACGGGCCGGTGCGGGCCGGGCCGGCGCCGAACGCCGGCGGCGGCGAGTGGGCGCTGTTCTGGGGCGGCGAGTGCTCGCTGTCGCACACCGGCCGGCTGGCGGTGCTGCGCGCTGTCGGCAAGCCACACACCCTCGGCGCGTGTCACGGGCGCCTGCTCGGCGCCGGCCGTGGCCGAGGCGACGGCGCCGCTGGCGGCGACAATCCGCGCGGCCATCCCGGACAGCGGCCTGTTCGGCGGCGCGCGGCGCGGCGGCCGCCTGCGCTGGCGGCTGCGCCTGCTCGACGACGGCACGCCGGCGGAGCGTGCTGGAGGAGATCGCGGGAGTGGTGCACGGCGTGGAGCGGGCAGCGGGCTCGCCGGGCCCCGCGTTCGACACGCTGGTGCGCGTGCAGGCGGCGCTGGACGTGGGGGCGCCGGCCGGGTCGTCGCCGGGTGTGGAGTACGGGGCCATTGCGCGGTCGCTTTCGTTCGCGCTGACGGGTGCGGCGGCGGTGCCGGTGGGTGGCGGCGAGGCTACGCGGCGAGGTGAGACGGGGGCGAAGGCTGGGGCCGGGCGGTCGGGGACGGGGTCGGGGACGGGGACCGGGACGGGGTCGGGGACCGGGACCGGCGGACCGGGACGGGCTCGGGGTCGGGGTCGGGGACGCGGTTGCTTGTCGGGCGCAGCTTCTCGCTGCTGGGGGCCGAGGACGGTGGAGATGCCGTCGGCGGGGGGCCGCTGGTGATGCTGGTGCGGCCGGAGAGCTCGATCCCGTTCGCCAGCGTGGGGTGGCCGGGGATGGTCGGCGTGGTCACCGGCGTGAACGCCGAGGGCATCGCGGTCGTGGTTCATCCCGCGACGGGGAGCGACGTGCGAATGACGCGGGCGGCGCAGCCGGTGGCGGTGCTGGCGCGCCGCATGCTCGAGCACGCCCACACGATCGACGAGGCGGTGCGCATGGTCGAGCAGGCAGGTCCGCTCGGCGCGGCCGGGTTCCTCGTGGCCGACGGGAGGCGGCGCCGGCTGGCCTGGATCGAGCGCAGCCCGTCGCGCATCCGCGTGGTGCGCGACGCCGCGACCGCGGTCAAGGGCGACTTCTTCACCACCGAGCCGTTCGCCGAGGACGCGGGCGGCGAGCGGGCCCGGCGGCTGCGGGCCTCGTCCGATCGCGTGGCGCGCGCCGAGGAGCTGGTGCGTCGCGCGCCGCCCGGCGGCGTCGAGCAGGCGGTCGCCGTGCTGCGCGACGCCGCGCGGCCCGAGGGCGCGCCGCTGCCGCCCGGGCACCGCGCGGCGATCGACGATCCGGAGGCCGCCCACACCGTCGTGATCGATCCGGTCGAGATGATCCTGTGGGTCGCCGACGGCCCCGGCGCCGGCGGCCGCTTCCGCGCCTTCGACCTTCGCCGCGAGCTGCGCGGCGAGCCGCCCCGCCCCGCCCCGCCGGCCGACGTCCCGGCCGACGCGCGCGATCCCAGCGTCGCCATCGACGTCGTGACGGCCCGCCGCACCCTGCGCGCCGCCCGCGCCGCCCGCACCGCAGGCGACCTGCCGCGCGCCGCCGAGCTTTGCGCGCGCGCCCTGGTCCTGCGACCCGATCTGCCGGAGGCGCTGCTGCTGTCCGCTGCGATCGCCCGCGCGTCCGGCGACAGCGAGGCCGCCGCTCGATTCTACGGCCCGCGTCGGTCGAGGTCGGGTCGGACGGCCCAGGTGATGCGCCGGCGAATGGGCGCTGACATGGGCAGGTAAAGAAACAGGAGGCGGGCAGCAGGCAAGCGGGCACCTGGCAGCGGGCGCCGATGTATCCGGTCTGCCCGCTGGCGCTGTCTGGCCTGCCTCCTGTTTCTTTTCCTGCCCGGTTACGAGATTCCCTCCAGCGACACCGTCTCCTCGCTGGTCAGGATCGCGTCCAGATCGAGCACCATCAGGACCCGGTCGTTCCAGCGGACCACACCGCTGACGAAGGAGGGCGCGACGCGGCCGGAGCCGAGGGTGGGCGGCGGCTGGATCAGGTCGGCCGGGATGCGCTCGACGCCGCTCACGTCGTCGACGACGAGGGCGACCGAGGTGCCGTGCAGCGGGGCGACGATGTACTTGCCGCTGTCGCGATCGGCGGACGGCTCGGCCGACGCGAAGCGCTTGCGCAGATCGATGAGCGGCAGGAAGCGGCCGCGCAGCTCGATGAGGCCCTCGACGAAGGCGAGGCGCGGCCGGAAGCGGCGTGACCGGCACCGGGCGCAGCACCTCGGCGATGCGCCGCACGTCAACCGCGCACTCGCGGCCGCTCACCCGGAAGCAGGCCATCTGCCTGATCGACACCGGCGCATGCTATCCGAGAATCGCGGCGCACGGCCGCTGCCCGTTCCCCTTTCCGCTGCGCGCGCGAGTGCCCCATACTCGGGTCATGTCGTTGCGAGCGCGCGGGTTGCCGCTCCTGCTCGTCTTCCTGGCAGCCTGCCCGGCCCGCACCCGCCTGGTCGGGGAGGTGTCCGGGCCGCCGGAGCCGCCGGCGGTGTCGGTCCGCCCGCTCGAGCCGCGGACCTGGCGCGGAACCCGAGGCGCGGCCTGGTCCTCGGGGCCGGGGGCCCGGGCCACGCCCGGCCGATGCGCCTCATCGGCGGCGCGCACTGGCTGTCGGTCGACGCGCCGCTGGCCGACGAGAGCGCGGACGGCTGGAGCAGCTTCTGGCTCATCGCGCGGCCCAGGCGCGACGCCGCGCCCGACGCTGCGGGGCCGCCTGCGCAGGGCCAGGAACCTGGCCCCGCGGCCGTGGGGGCCGACAGCGAGGCGCCGCCCGCACCCGATCCGGACGCCGGCCCGGGCTCGACGCAGCGCCCGTTCCGCCCGCGCGTGCCGCCGGCCGGCCCCGCCCTGGCCGGCTCCGGCTGGGAGCGCGCGCTGTGGATCGCCCGCCTGGCCGCGGGACGCGCGTTCGGCAAGAGCCCGCTGGCGTTCGAGATCTCCGCCGTCTCGCGCGGCGCCGAGGTCGAGCCGCCCGGCGACCGCGACCATCTCGGTCGCCGCCCTCGCCGCGGTGACCGGCGCGACTCTGCGGCGATCCGCGGTCGTGATCGCGGAGCTGGAGCCGGACGGATCGCTCGCGCCTGTCGACGACCCGCTGGTCCAGGTGCAGGAGGCGCTGCGCCGCGGCGCCCGCCGCGTCGTGCTCCCGCTCGGCGGCGGGACCGCCACGCCGGCCGGCGCCGCGCAGCCGGTGGATCCTGATGGGCCTCATCAGACGATGCCGGCGGCGCCGTGTGGCTGGCGCCCGACCTGACCCGCGCCTATCGCTCGCTCACCGGCGCCGTCCTGCCCGAGCCGGACGCGGCCGGCGACCGCGACCTGGCCCTGGTCGCCGTCGAGCGAGAGGCGCTGCAGCGCGCCTACCGCCGCGCCCTCGAGCGCCTGGCGCCGTCCTGGCCGCGGCTGCTCGAGCAGCAGAACCGTGCCCGCCTGTCGCCGCCGCTGGCCGCGCTGGTCGCCGCCGCCGAGCGCGGCGCGCGCCGGGCCGAGAGGTGGCGCGCGGCCGGCGACAGCGCCGCCGCCTACGTGCACCTGTCCGAGGCCGCCGCGCTGGCCGACGCGGCCCTGCGCCTCGACCAGATCCTGCGCCTGGTCGCCGACGGCGAGCTCGACCGCGCGCGCGAGGAGCTCGACGCCGCGCACGTCGCGCCGGAGGTGGCGCGCCTGGTGCCGCCCGGCAACGCCGCGCCGGTCGCGATGGGCGATCACCTGCGCGCGACCGGCGTGTTCGCCCTGGCCGCGACCAGCTGGGCGTGGAGCGAGGAGGCTGCCGCCCGCGTCAAGCCGGCGCGCGACGCTCTCGCCGCGCTGAGCAGCGTGCCGCGCGACCGCATGTCGTCGCGCGCGACGACGCGCAAGGCGGCCGAGGGCGTGGCGCCGCTCCTTGTCGCGAGCGCGCGCGCCCGCCTGCAGGCCGAGCTGGCCCAGGACCGCGCCGCCTTCGAGCGCGGCGGCGGCCCCGGCTTCACCGCCGACGACCAGAGCCTGCGCGCCCTGGCCGCGGCCGACGCCGCCGCCGCTGCATCGGCGCTCGAGCAGCTCGACGCCCTGGCCCGGCCGGCCGCACCCGAGAGCGCCCCCGCCGCGCCGGCATCGGCGGATGCGCCGGCGCCCGGCACGATCGTTCCGGACGCGGTGGCCGCCCGCCGCATGCTCGAGCTGGTCAACGCCGGCGGCGATCTCGCGCAGGGCACCGGGCGGGCCCGGGTTTCACCCGAGCGCTCGCCGCTCCTGGCCCTGGCCATCGCGCGCCACGCCTTCGAGCGCACCGGCGATGCCCTGGCCCGTGCCCGCCGCCTGCGCCCGCAGCTCAACCACTGGACCGGCCAGGTCGGCACCGTCGGCCGGCCGTCGCGCCTGCGCACCGCCCTGGCCCTGGCCGAGGTGGCCGCCCGCCGCCAGGCCACCGCCGCCCGCGTGGCGGTCGGCTTCGTCCCGCTCGGCGCCCGCCTGGCCTTCCAGGCCGCGCGCTCGCTGTCGCGCGGCGACCGGGCCGAGCGGTTCAGGGCGGTCGAGCTCTACCAGACCGCGTCGGCCGAGTGCCGCCTGGCGGTCCTGCTCGCGCTCAGCGAAGCGGTGGCTCCGACGTCCGCGGCCGGATCCGTTGCCGCGCGTGGAGGATGTCCGCCATCTCCTTCTGGGCGCCGGACGTGTCGATGATCGACACCCGGTCCTCGTCGCCGGTCACGCCGCTCTCCTCAATCCACATCTCCAGCGCGCGCCGGGCCGCGACCAGCCCCGTCGCGCGCCCGGGCGGCTGCAGCGCGAAGTCGTGAATCCCGGCCCGCCGCACAACGTGGCGGATGCGGCGCACGTGGCCGCGGAAGACGTCGTCGCCGAACGGGCTCGCCGTGCCCAGCCCGAACAGGATGAGGCGCCGGAACGGCAGCCTGCGCCCGGGCGGCATCAGCAGCGTCTCGCCCCGCTCGCCGCGCATGCGGCCCTGCTTGATGAGGCGCGACAGCCGGCCGCACAGCCGCCAGTCGACCAGCCCGGCCGCCCCGCGCAGCGGCCGCTCGTCGCGGAAGAAGGTCAGGATGAGCGCGTCGCCCTCCGCGTCCTCCCAGCGCGGCAGCTCGCAGCTCAGGAACTGGACCGTCATCGCTCCTCCCCCGTGTCCCCCTCCTCGCCGCCATCGCGCCGGATCTGATGCGCGATGCGATCGAGGATGCCGTTGACGAAGGCCGGCGAGTCGGCGGTGCCGAAGCGCTTGGCCAGCTCGACCGCCTCGTTGATCACCACCTTGACCGGCACGTCGGGCGAGTGGCGGAGCTCGCAGGTGGCCAGGCGCAAGATGTTGCGGTCGACGCGCGACATGCGGTCGAGGCGCCAGTTGCGCGACGCGCTCTGGATTGCGTCGTCGATCTCGGCCAGGCGGGCGCGCGCCGTGGTCACCAGGTGGTCGGCGAACTCCAGCGACGGCGGATCCAGCTCGAGCTGGAACAGGTCCCAGTACTCGGCCACCGCGCGCGCCGGGTCGCTGCCCTCGTTCATGTCGAGGGCGTACAGGACCTGCAAGCCGTACGCGCGGGCTCGCCTGCGGACTCCAGCTGCCATCTCATCCGTCGATGGTGCGGAACAGGCCGGCCATCTCGATGGCCGCCATCGCCGCGTCGAAGCCCTTGTTGCCGGCCTTGGTGCCGGCGCGCTCGATCGCCTGCTCGATCGTGTCGGTGGTCAGGACGCCGAAGGTGATCGGGATTGTCGCCGTCTTGGCCACCTCGGCCACCCCGCTGGCCACCGCCGCGGCGATGTGGTCGAAGTGCGGCGTGGCGCCGCGGATGACCGCGCCGACGCACACGACCGCGTCGTGCTTGTCGCTGCCGCCGCGCGCAACGATGCGGCGCAGCAGCTGCGGGATCTCGAACGAGCCGGGCACCCAGTAGACGGTGACGTCCTCCTCGCGGCCGCCGGTGCGGACCACCGCGTCGATGGCGCCCTTGACCAGCGACTCCACGATGAGGCCGTTGAAGCGCCCGGCCACGACGCCGACCCGCAGGCCGCGGCTGGACAGCTGGCCGTGGACTTCCTTTGCCATCGCTACACCCCTTCGTCCGCGCGGCCGCGCGTGCCGCGCTTGCCGGACAGCGAGACCAGCCGGCCCCTGCCCTCGCCCGACGCCTCGGGGGCGGCGAGCTCCTCGCGCTCGGCGCGCGCCTCGCTGGCGGCGGCGTCGTCGATCGGGACCCGCTCGAGCACCTCGATGCCGAAGCCCTCGATGCCGACGATCTTGCGGTCGGTGTTGCTGAGCAGCCGGATCTTGCGGCAGCCGAGGTCGGCCAGCACCTGGGCGCCGAGGCCGAAGTCGCGCAGCGCCTCGGTCTGCGCCGAGCCGGTCACCGGCGCCTGCTGTGCCGGCACCGAGGAGGTCCGCTCCAGCACCTGGCGGGCGAAGGAGCGCGACAGGCTGGTCCGCTCGACGTTGAAGACGTACAGGAAGACGCCGGCCGCGGCCCGATCGATGGCGGCCAGCGCCACCTCGAGGTCGGGGCGGGTACGCAGCGGATCGCCGATCGGACACATCGACTGGACGCGGACCAGCGCGCTGCGCCCGGCCGCGGCCGCCGCCGCGACGTCGCCGCGCACCAGCGCCAGGTACTCGGTCGCCTCCACGTCGGTGCCGTACAGGTAGGCGGCGAACGGCTCGCCGTCGCCGAGCAGACCGGGCCGCAGCTGGCCGGTCGAGCGCCGCTGCACGATGTGCTCGTGCTGCAGCCGGTAGGTGACCAGGTCCGCCACCGACAGGATCGGAATGCCGTGCTGGGCCGAGAAGCGCTCGAGATCCGGCATGCGCGCCATCTCGCCGTCGTCGCGCATGATCTCGCACACGACGCCGGCCGACTTGAGGCCGGCCAGGCGCGCCAGGTCGACCGAGCCCTCGGTCTGGCCGGTGCGGACCAGCACGCCGCCTCGCCGCGCCTTGAGCGGGAACACGTGCCCGGGCGACACCACGTCGGCCGGCTCGGCGTCGTCGGAGATCGCGGTCAGGATCGTCGTCGCGCGGTCGCGCGCCGAGATGCCGGTGGTGACGCCGCGGCGCGCCTCGATCGACACGGTGAACGCCGTGCCCAGCGGGGCCTGGTTCTCGCGCACCATCATGGGCAGCTTGAGCCTGTCGATCTGCTCCTCGGTCAGCGTGAGGCAGATGAGGCCGCGCCCGTGGATGGCCATGAAGCTCACCGCCTCGGGCGTGATCTTCTCGGCCGCCATGACGAGGTCGCCCTCGTTCTCTCGATCCTCGTCGTCGACGAGGATCACCATGCGACCGCGGCGGATCTCGTCCACGGCCGCGCGCACGCGCTCGATGGGATTTGTACTCATGGCGTCTTCGATGCCCCGGTGGCGCCGAGAAGGCGCTCGACGTACTTCGCGATCATATCGACTTCCAGGTTCACGCGCGCCCCCACCGGCTTGGCGGCCAGGGTCGTGGCCGCCACGGAATGCGGTATGAGCGCGATCGCAAAGGCATAGTCGGCAACCGAGGTCACGGTCAAGCTTATCCCGTCCACCGCGATCGACCCTTTTTCCACCACGTAGCGCAGAAGCTCGTCCGGGGCGCGGATCTCGATGACAACGTTGGAACCGGCTTCGTGCCGGGACTGGATCACCCCCACCCGGTCAACGTGGCCCTGCATGAGGTGGCCGCCCAGCCTGTCGGTGAGGCGGAGCGCCCTCTCCAGATTCACCCGCGCGCCCGCCGTCATGTCCGCGACCGTGGTGCGCCGCAGCGTCTCCTCGCCGGCCAGCACGGTGAAGGTGCCGCCGCCGCGCTCGGTCACGGTCAGGCACACGCCATCGACGGCGATCGACTCGCCGATCGCGAGCTCGTCGGTGGCGATGGCCGCGGGCCGCACGGTCAGCACGCGCGCGTCCTCGCTCGCCTCGACGGCATCGAGCGTGCCGATATCCTCGACCAGGCCGGTGAACACGCTGGCTATGTACCACACGGGGACGGCGGGAGATCCGGCCCTCAGCGGGGCCGCAGGGTCAGGAGGATGTCGTCGCCCAGGCGGCGCGGCTCGCCGGCGAAGCGCAGCTGCCACGCGTCGGCCAGGCTGTCCGCGCCGGCGCCGCCGACCCAGCCGGGACCGGCCCGGCGTCCGCGGCCGCCGATGATCTTGGGGGCGAGAAACAGGCACAGCTCGTCGGCCAGGCCGGCCTCGAGCAGCGCGCCGTGCACGGTCGGGCCGCCCTCGACGAGCACCGACCCCAGGCCCTCGGCCGCCAGCCGCCGGGCCAGCGCCGGCAGATTGACGCGGCCGCGCCGCGACGGCAGCCGCCACACCTCGGCGCCCGCCGCGCGCAGCCGCTGCTCGCGCGGCGCCGCTGCGCGCCTCGTCGTCGCGATGATGACGCGCGCCCTCGCGCCGCGACCGGCCCCGCGCGCGCGCAGCAGGGCAGCGGCGGCCGGCACCCGCAGGGTCGAGTCCACCACGACGCGCACCGGGTCCCGCCCGCCCTTCAGGCCGCGCACGGTCAGGGCCGGATCGTCGGCCAGCACCGTGTCGACGCCGACCAGGATGGCGTCGTGCGTGTCGCGCAGGCGGTGTCCCTCGCGGCGCGCGGCCTCGCCGGTCACCCACTTCGACTCGCCGCGCCAGGTCGCCACCTTGCCGTCGAGGCTGGCGGCGGCCTTGAGCGTGAACCACGGCCTCGCCTGGCGCGCCCACATGAGGAACGCGCGGCCGAGCTCCTCGCACTCGCCGCGCAGCGCGCCGACTGTCACGTCCAGGCCATGACGCGCCAGCCACGCGGCACCGCCCGTCTGGCCGGTCACGGGATGGGCCATCCCGATCACGACGCGCGCCACGCCGGACGCGGCCACCAGCGGCGCGCACGGCGGGCGGCCGTGGCTGCACGGCTCGAGGTTCGTGTACAGGGTGCCTCCCGACGCCCGCCGGCCGGCCCGCGACAGGGCCAGCGTCTCGGCGTGCGGCCCGCCGGCCCGGCGCAGCCAGCTCTCGGCCACGATCCGGCCCCGGCGGTCCGCCACCACGCACCCGACCATCGGGTCGGGCGCCGTGCGCCCCTCGCCCCGTCGCGCCAGCTGGAGGCAGCGGCGCATCAGCTCCAGGTCGCGCTCGCGCGGCTTCACTTGCGCGCCTTGACCACCTCGCCCAGCTCCTTGGCGAACTCCTCGATGTCGCGGAAGTCGCGATAGATCGACGCGAAGCGCACGTAGGACACCTCGTCGAGCTGGCGCAGGCGCGGCAGCACGCGGGCGCCTACCTCCTGCGCCGCCACCTCCGGCTGGCCGAGCTCGGCGATCTCGCGCTCCACCTGCTCGGCCACGTCCTCCAGCGACGCCGTCGACACCGGCCGCTTGGCCACCGCGCGCTTGAGCCCGGTCACGATCTTGTTGCGGTCGAACGGCTCGCGCCGGCCGTCGTTCTTGATGACCATCGGCAGCGCCTCCTCGACCCGCTCGTAGGTGGTGAAGCGGCGGGTGCAGGCAATGCACTCGCGGCGGCGCCGGATCTCGAGCCCGTCCTTGGACTGGCGCGAGTCGATCACCTTGTCCTCGTCGGTGGCGCAGAATGGACACCGCATCAGCGCCGCTCCCTCTCCCGCGCCTTCACCGCGAGCGGTCCAGCTCGTCGATCTTGCCGACGCGCAGCGCGTGCCGGCCGCCCTCGAACGGCGTGTCGCGAAACGCGCGCAGCGCCTCCTCGGCCACGCCCGGCTCGACGACGCGCCCGCCCACCGCCATGACGTTGGCGTCGTTGTGCGAGCGGGTCGCGCGCGCGGTGAACGACATCGGTGACGACCGCGGCGCGGATGCCGGCCACCTTGTTGGCCGCCATCGACATGCCGATGCCGGTCCCGCACACAAGCAGACCGCGCCCCTCGCCGGCCGCGACCCGGCGCGCCACGACGACAGCGAAGTCGGGATAGTCGACCGAGTCGCCGGTGTGGGTGCCGACGTCGTCGACCTCGTCGCCCAGGCCGCGCAGCACCTCGACCAGGTGCCGCTTGAGCTCCAGCCCTGCGTGGTCGGCGCCGACGATCCACTTCATGACGTGGCCCTCGCCGGTCGTGGGGCTAGTCCCCGCGGTAGCGCCGGAGAACAAGGGCGGCGTTGGTGCCGCCGAACCCGAACGAGTTGGACAGCGCGACGTCGACCGCCAGCTCGCGCGCCGTGTTGGGCACGTAGTCCAGGTCGCACTCCGGGTCCGGGTGCTCCTGGTTGATGGTCGGCGGCAGGACCTTGCGGTGGATGGCCAGCGCGGTGATGCCGGCCTCGACGCCGCCGGCCGCCCCGAGCATGTGCCCGGTCATCGACTTGGTCGACGACACGGAGACCTTGCGGGCGTGATCGCCGAACACCGCCTTGATCGACGCGGTCTCGTTGCGATCGTTGATCGCCGTCGACGTGCCGTGGGCGTTGATGTAGCCGATCTGATCGGGCGAGACCTTGGCGTCGGCCAGGGCCAGCCGCATGCACTTCTGCGCCCCGGTCGGGGCCGGCTGGGTCACGTGGAAGGCGTCGGAGTTGGCCCCGTAGCCGATCACCTCGGCGTAGATGCGCGCCCCGCGCTTCTTGGCGTGCTCCAGCTCCTCGAGCACGACCACGCCCGCGCCCTCGGCGATGACGAAGCCGTCGCGCTCCTTGTCGAACGGGCGGCTGGCACGCTGCGGGTCGTCGTTGCGAGTCGACAGCGCGCGGCTGGCGTTGAATCCGGCCAGCCCGAGCACGGTGATGGTCGCCTCGGTCCCGCCGGCCAGCATGGCGTCGGCGTAGCCGCCGTGGACGACGCGCGCCGCCTCGCCGATCGAGTGGGCGCCCGTCGAGCAGGCCGACACGTGCGACATGTTCGGCCCCTGCGCCCCCGTCTTGATGGAGAGCAGCCCGGGCGCCATGTTGATGATGATGTCGACGACGAAGTAGGGGGAGACGCCGTGGCGCGGGCCCTTCTCGGCCTGGACCAGGTGCGTGCTCTCGATGGTCGAGAGGCCGCCGAGGCCGGCGCCGACGTACACGCCCCAGCGCTCCTCCTCGCCTGCCGGCACCCTGCGGTCGCTGAAGCCGGCGTCCTCCATCGCCATCAGGCCGGCCCCGACCGCGAACTGTAAGAAGCGATCGAAGTGGCGCGCCTCGCGCTTGTCGAGGAACGGCGACGGGTCCCAGTTCTTGACCTCGCAGCCGAAGTGGGTGGCGAGCCTGGACGAGTCGAACCGCGTGATCGGGCCGGCCCCGCTCTTGCCGGCCACCAGCGCGGCCCAGGAGTCCTCGAGGTTGTTGCCGACCGGGGTGACCAGGCCGATTCCCGTGATGACGACGCGTCTCATCTCGACAGCTCCGCGGGGCAGCTCCGGCTCACGTCACACGTGCGACTTGATGTAGTCGAGCGCGTTCTTGACCGTCTTGATCTGCTCGGTGTCCTCGTCCGGGATCTCGATCTTGAACTCCTGCTCGAGGGCGAGCACCAGCTCGACGACGGCGAGCGAATCCGCCTTGAGATCGTCCACGAACGATGACTCGGGCTTGAGCTGCTCTTCGGACACCTCGAGCTGCTGGCAGATGATTTCTTTCACGCGGGCTTCGATTTGCTCAGGGGTCATGGCGAGTGGACTCTCCGTGTACAGATTTGCTTATCTGTTGGCGGCGGTACTCTACATCAAGAGGCCGCCGTTTACCCGTACAACCTGGCCAGTTACATACGCCGCTTCGGGTCCGGCCAGGAACGCGACGATCGACGCAACCTCGTCGGGCGCGCCGATGCGCCCCATCGGAATCTGCGCCATCAGCTGCGCGCGGGCCGCCTCGGGCAAGTGCTCGGCGGTCATGTCGGTCTCGATGTAGCCGGGCGCCACCGCGTTGACGGTGACTCCGCGCGACGCCACCTCGCGCGCCATGGCGCGCGTGAAGCCGATGACGCCGGCCTTGGCCGCAGCGTACGCCCCCTGACCGGCATTGCCCATCTCGCCCACGACCGACGTGAGGTGGATGACGCGTCCTTTGTCCTTGGCCTTGAGCAGGTGGCGCGCGGCCGCCTTGCTGCACGCGTAGACGCCGCCCAGGTTGACCGCGATGGTCCGGTCCCAGTCGTCGTCCTTGAAGCGCAGCAGCAGGCCGTTGAGCGCGATGCCGGCGTTGTTGACCAGGATGTGCAGCCCGCCATTGTCTTTGGCGATCTGATCGATCGCCGCCGACACCGCCGCCCGGTCGGCCACGTCGAACTGGCTGGTGGTCGCATCTTTCCCGCCGGCTGCGGCGCAGAGCGCCACGGTCTCGTCGGCCGCGTCCTGCCGCGCGACGTAGTTGACCACCACGCGCGCGCCGCGCCCGGCCAGGGCCACGCAGATGGCGCGGCCGATGCCGCGCGAGCCGCCGGTCACCAGCGCGACGCAGCCGTCGAGCGCTTGATCGCGAATCGCCATGTCAGACCTCCGCGCCTTTCACTTCGTGCGGCTCGCCCACGCTGGTCACCGGGATCTCCTTTGCGATCCGCTTGACCAGGCCGCGCAGGACCGAGCCGGCCCCGACCTCGATGCCGCGCGTGACGCCGTCGGCGGCCAGTCGCTTCACCGACTCCTCCCAGCGCACCGGCGCCGTCACCTGGGAGACGAGCAGGTCCACGACGCGGCCGGCGTCCTGGTTCGGCTGCGCGTCGACGTTGGCCACCACCGGCGCGCGCAGCGGCCCGACCGTCACGCCGGCCAGGGCCTCGGCCAGCTTGTCGGCCGCCGGCTGCATGAGCGCGCAGTGGAAGGGAGCGGAGACCTGAAGCCTCACCGCGCGCTGCGCGCCGGCCGGCTTGGCCGCCGCCACCGCGCGATCGACCGCCGCGGCGTGGCCGGAGATGACGATCTGGTTGGCGCCGTTGAAGTTGGCCGGGCTCAGCACCTCGCCGTCCTGCCGCGCGTCGCGGCACAGCGCCTCGATCTGACCGGGGTCGAGGCCCATGATCGCCGCCATGGCGCCCTGCCCCTCCGGCACCGCCTCCTGCATGGCCTTGCCGCGCAGGCGGACCAGGCGCACCGCGTCGGCCAGCTCCAGCGCGCCGACGGCGACCAGCGCGCTCCACTCGCCCAGCGAGTGGCCGGCGGCGACGTCGAAGCGCAGGCCGCGCTCCGCCTCGAGCGCGCGCAGCACCGCGATCGAGCAGGTCAGGATGGCCGGCTGCGTGTTCTCGGTGCGGGTCAGCTCCTCCTCGGGCCCCTCGAAGCAGATGCGCGAGATCGGGGCGCCCAGCGCCTCGTCCGCCTCTTCGAACACGCGGCGGGCCGCCTCGAGCTCGTGGGCCAGGTCGCGGCCCATGCCGACCCGCTGCGAGCCCTGCCCGGGAAACAGGAGTGCTGTCTTCATCGTGCGATCCTCATGGAGTCGAGCGTCGAGGCGCGCGCATCCGCCGGCGCCTCAGCCGCCCTCCGGCGCGGTCGGCGCCGCCTGCGCGCTCACCTCGGCGGACGTGGCCGGCGGATCGACCCACAGCCCGTGGTGGCGCTTCATGGCGCGCGCGAGCTGGTCGACCAGCCCTGCCCGCGCGTCCTCGTCGGCCGCCTTGACCGCGTTCTTCATCGCGTTGGCGTCGCTGCGGCCGTGACAGATGACGACCAGGCCGTCGACGCCGGCCAGCACCGCGCCGCCGGCCTCCGAGTAGTCGATTGCCTGGCGCAGGGCCAGGAGCGCCGGCTTTACCAGCGCCGCGCCCAGCTTGGCGCGCAGGGTGCTCGTCAGCGCCCCCTTCACCATGCGCAGCACGACCTGCGACACGCCCTCGGACACCTTGAGCACCACGTTGCCGGTGAAGCCGTCGGTGGCGACCACGTCGATGTCGCCGCGGAACAGCTCCGAGCCCTCGACGTAGCCGACGTAGTTGAACTGCGCGTCCGGGTTCTGGGCCGCCTGGCGCAGGATGGCGTGGGCCGCGCGGGTCAGCTCGGTGCCCTTTGTCTCCTCGCTGCCGTTGCTGAGCAGCCCGACCCGCGGCCGCGCGTGTCCGTGCACGATGCGGTCGTAGTGCGCGCCCAGGATGCCGAACTGGGCCAGCATGGTCGGCTTGACCTCGACGTTGGCGCCCATGTCGCACAGCACGAGGGTGCCCATCGGCACGCCGTTGAGCGCGGCCGGGTCGCCGCGGCGGGCCTGCGCGTCCAGCTCGGCGTGCGACAGCGGACGCGGGAACACAGTGACGATGCCGGGGCGCTCGACGTCGGGCAGGCGCTTGAGCAGGAACAGCGCGTGGCTGAGCACCGCGCCGGAGTTGCCGGCCGAGACGACCGCGCTCGCCTCGCCGGCGCGCACCAGGTCGAAGGCGACGCGCAGCGACGAGTCGCGCTTCTGGCGGAACGCGCGGCCCGGGTGGTCGTGCATGCCGACCACCTGGCTGGCGTGCCGGATGGTCAGCCGGTCGCTCTCGCGCGCGCCGATCCTGGCCAGCTCGGCGCGCAGCTTGTCAGCGTCGCCGCACAGGATGACGCGCACGTCGGCCTCGCGCACGGCAGCCGCCGCCCCCTCCACCTCGGGGGCGGGCGCGTGGTCGCCGCCCATCGCGTCGACCGCGATCACGCTTCCCGTGCATGTGCGCCGGTGCCGCAGGCCCCGGCATCCTCCGCCGTCTCCGGCGGTGCCCGGAGCCGAAGCGAGCGCGAGTTACTCGCGCTCCTCCGATGCCTCGAGGATTGCCTCGCCGTTGTACTGCCCGCAGTGCAGGCAGACGCGGTGCGGGAGCCGCGGCTCACCGCAGTTCGGGCACTTGCTGACGAGCGGCTTGTTCATCGACCGCATCCACGCCGACCGCCGATTGCGGACCCGGCTCTTGCCCATTCTTCGCTTCTGGAGTGCCATGAAATGCCTCGAGGCTTTCTGCTTGCCGTTACGGTTTGTTGAGGTTCTTGAGCGCCGACCAGCGCGGATCGGGCGGCACCGCTTCGCAGGTGCAGGTGCCGGTGTTGCGGTCGATGCCGCACACCGGGCACAGCCCGCGGCACGATTCGCTGCACAGCGGGGCGAACGGGACGGCCAGGAGGATCTGCTCGCGCAGGAGCGGCTCCAGATCGACCTCCTCGCCCTGGTACGGATACACGTCGAGATCGTCGGCGTCGGTGGCGGCGTCGATGGCGGCCGGCTCCTCGTCGGCCTCGGCGTCTTCGTCTCTCGTCCGGCATGCGCGCCGCCGGCATGAACGTCACGCTCAGCGGCTCCTCCAGCGTCATGCGCACCGGACCGATGCAGCGTGAGCAGGCGATGTCGACCCAGCCGGACAGATGGCCGCGCGCGAACACGTTCTCGCCCTCGACGTAGAGGTCGACCTCGGCGACGCCGCCGCCGGCTTCCGGATCATCGTCGGGCCGCTCGAGCGCCACCCGCATCGGCAATCCGGACACCACCTGGCCGACGAACTGAGGGCTCAGCTCGACGCGGCGGTGACACGGCATCTCTCGAAGCGGGACTTTCACGCGCACAATCCGGGCGAAAGAGGCCGGAAACTATAGGAGCCCCCAAGTCCCTGTCAAGAGACACCTCGGGCAACGTAGCCCGGCGAAATGGCTTCCGTTCCGGGCGGCCCGGAGGCCCGCCTGGGCCGGCCTCGCCGGTCAGGGGGCCGGGACCTGGCCGCGACCCGGGTGCGGGCGCACCTGCTTGACCTCGACCACGTCCCCGACCCGCTCGAACTCGACGTCGAGCGGCAGGCGGCCGAACCCGGCCGGCGGCTCGTACAGCGAGTCGAAGTGGTCGCGGATGGCCGACAGCGCGCCGCCCAGCTGGGCCAGCTGATCCGCGGTCAGGACCGTCTCGCCTTCGGCGACGAGCGACGAGCGCGCAAAGTACGTCGCCGGCTGGCGGGGATGGAAGTAGAAGTACAGCAGCTGGTCGGCCACGATGCCCGACGACGGCGGCTGCACCACGCTCACGTCCCCCTGTTGCACGTTTATGTAGAACGCGTCCTCGCCGGCCGCCCCCGGATCGAACAGGTTGGCGGTCACGGCCACGCCCTGCGCGGTCTCGTCGACGTAGGTCGGGTGGACCAGGACGCCCATCGCGACGACTGTGTGGTCGATGCCGGCGTACTCGCGCTCCTCGAAGGCGCGGAAGCCCCACAGGGACGCCCACACCTCGCGCACCGCGTCGGCCACCGGGTCCTCGGCATTGTCCAGCTCGCCGGAGGCCGAGGCATACAGGCCCGCGCCGGAGAAGCGGCCCAGGTCCTCGGCGGTGCTCGACGACCGGAAGCGCATGCGGGTGCCGCCGAACTCGTCGGCGATGCGCTGCTCGAGCGCGGCCTGGAACTCGGCGTCGAGCGGCGCGGCGCGCATGTCGGCCTCGAGCTGGGCCAGTCGCTCGCGCCGGTAGGCGCCGTCGGAGCGGAAGCGCTCGTCGGCCAGCATCGCCGCGATCTGCTCGTCGAAGCCGTGCTGGGCCACGAAGGCCAGGTAGTGCGCCACCGGGATGGCGAAGCCGTCGCGCACCACCGCGTCGTCGGTCGTCTCGGCCACGTCGCGCAGCTCGCCGAACTGCGCCGCCTTGCCGCCGACCGCCGGCAGGTCATCCACGCCCAGGTCGTCCACGTCCGGGAAGCCGAGCACGCTGGCGTCGGCCGGCGTCACCTCGACCGGCTCGGGCCGGTTCGCCTCCCACCAGGCGTCGGCCTCGTCCTGGGTCACCTCCTCGGCGGTCCACTCGAACGGGCCGACGGTGAGACGGACCCAGCGGCCCTGCAGCTCGGCCAGGCGCTGGCTCGCGTCGCGCAGCGCCATGTTGGGCGTGCCGCGCTGCTGGCTGAGCACGTTGATGTGGCTGAGCGGCGTCTGGAACTCCTCGGTGACAACCGCGGCGACCACCGAGATGTCGTTGGGCACCCGGTCGAGCACCGCGATCTCGCGCGGGCTGACGTAGTCGTCGTCGAGGTCGTCGGCGCGCACCATGCGCACCTGGGCCACCGTCTGGCCCAGGTTGAGCGGCTGGTACGACGCGCCCCCGTAGATGTCGGCGGTGGTCACCACGCGGATGGTGTCCGGCAGCTCGGCGGCGCGCGCCTCCTGCTCGAGCGAGGTCGGGTGAAAGGCCAGGTCGTCGCCGAAGAAGGCGGCGTCGCCGAGCAGCTCCAGCGACTCCTCGATCATCTCGGTCGTGGCGGTGTCGTACGGCGCCAGCTCGTAGGCCCACAGCTCCGGCTCGGAGTAGTACGTGATCGATCCGAGCAGGTAGCGCCGCTGCGGGTTGACGTACTCGCCGGCGAACGACTGCCCGGGCGGCCAGCCCAGGTGATCGACAGCGAACCGCTGGTGGACCGGATAGGTCCCGGTGTCGAGGAAGTAGATCGCGTCGCCGTCGGCGCGGTCGATCATCGTCTTGACCGTGAACGCGCTGGCCAGCGACGCATCGAGCGGCCGAGCCGCCAGCCGGTCGAACTCCTCGCGGCAGTCCACCGTCGCCTCGGCCGGCGCATCCCCGTCCGGCTCGCATCGGCCCAGGTTCGCCCCGCCACCGTCGCCACAGGCCGCCACACCGAGCAGAAGCGCCAGACAGGACCGCATCGAGTAGATCGATAGCAAACCGCGCGCCCATCGCCCGGTCCAGCCGCCTCGCGCACTTGCAGCGCGACGGCCACGGAAATCTGCCGAGTGCGCGCCACCACCCACCGAAACGGCGAAGCCGAAAAAAGCGCTTGGCGGTCTCCGCGTCTTGGCGGCCAAACCTCGCGGCGATCTCAGTCCACGATGCCGGTCAGGGCCGCCCCGCCGACGGTCAACAGCGCCGCCAGGTCGAGGTCGTTGAAGCGAAGCATGGCGCCGAAGAAGACGTCGCGGCCGTAGCGGAAGTCGCGGAACTGGATCGGCACCTCGCCCGGATCGTCGATCTGATCGATCGTGAGCTCGGTCGGCGGGTTGAGGATCTCGTCCACGCCAGCCAGCACGTAGAGGAAGCCGAACATCTGGTACGCGGCCGAAACTTTGAGTCGCGGCAGCTGATCGAACGTGGCGTCGAAGGCATCGACCGACAGGCTCAGCCGGTTGTCGAACCACGGCACCGTCATGTCGGCGCCGACTCCCGCCGGTGGACTCCTTGATGCCGTAGCGCAGGGTCAGCCAGTCGAACCGCTTGGCGAACTGGAAGGTGAAGCGCAGCTTGTCCTCGATGACCGCGTTCTGCCGCCATGCGCCCACGTCCGGATCCCACTCCAGCGACACGTCCGGGTAGCCGCCGCGCGGCCCCTTCTCCAGCTCGATGTAGTAGAACTTGTCCGGCCGCGTGTGCAGCTCGACCGTCACGTAGTGGCGCGCGGCTCCGGCGTACACGTTGTACTCGGAGCGCAGCCCGACGTAGGTCTGCATGCCGAAGATGGTGCCGAGGAAGCCCTTGGCGTCCTCGGTGATGTCCTCGATGTTGTCGGCGATGGTGGAGTCGTTGACCAGGCGGCCGAGCGTGCCCTTGTCCTCGTCCACCTTCTTCACCACCGAGGCGGTCGGCTCCAGGATCTCGTCGAGCAGATCGATCTTCTCGCGCAGCTTGGCCCCGGTCTGCTCGACCTCGCCGCGCGTGCTCAGCATGAGCTGGTCCAGGTTGTCCACCACGCGCTCGAGCTTGCCGCCCTCGGTGGCGGCGCGGATGTCGCCGGTGATGGCCTCGATGCGGGCCAGCGAGCGGTCGGTGCGGGCCAGGATGCTCGAGATCGTCTGCGACTCGTCCTGCACCAGCTTGTCGAGCCGGCCCATCATCGAGGCCAGCGGGCCGTTGACCAGGCTGCGCAGGTCCTCGCTCAGGTCGCGCACCGACAGCAGCACCGAGTCCACCTTGGGCAGGCTCTCCTCCATGCGCCGCACCAGCTGATCGACCGAGGTGGCCTCGACGACGTGCAGGATCTGGTCGCCGGTCACCAGCTTGCGGTTCTGCCGCTTCTGCCCGGTGGCGTCAACCGACTCCGGCGTCCCCGGATCGATCTCGACGTAGTAGTCGCCCAGCAGCGACGACGACTTCTTGAGCGCGATGGCGTTGTCGTAGAGCGGCACGTCGTCGCGCAGACGCATGGTCACGCGCGCGTAGCGCCCGTCGATGGCCAGCTCGCCGATCTCACCGACCGGCAGGCCGGCGATGACGACGCGCGACCCCTTGGGCAGACCGGAAGCGTCCTGGAAGCGGGCCCACACCTCGAAGTCGCTGGCGCCGCTCGGCGTCTGCCCGATGGTCTTCCACACCCCGTAGCCGCCAGCGAGCAGCAGCGTGAACAGGATGCCGACCTTCACCGCGCCGGACAGGCGGTTCATGAGTATCTGACCTCACCCGAGAGATACTGCGACACGTCACCTGTCCTTCGGCAAGATGGCGAGGAGGACCTCGGTCACGAAGTAGTCGAGCACCAGCACGGCCACCGAGCCGAACACGACCGCGCGGGTGGTGCCCATGCCCACGCCGCGCCCGCCGCCCGACGCGTGGTAGCCCTGGTAGCAGCCGATGAGCACCACGACGAAGCCGAAGATGGCGGACTTGATGAGGCCCTGAGCCAGGTCGACGGGCAGGACGAACTCCTTCAGGTTGAAGACGAACTGCCCGTGGTCGACGCCCAGGATGATGACGGCGCTGAGATAGGCGCCCCCCATGCCGACCACCCAGAAGAGCAGCGCCAGGATGGGAGCCACCAGGGTGCCGGCGACGAGGCGCGGCGTGATCAGGAACTGGATCGGGTTGACCGCCATCGACTCGAGCGCGTCGATCTGCTCGGTGATGCGCATGGTCCCGATCTCGGTGGCGATGCCGGCGCCGACGCGGCCGGCCAGCATGAGCGAGGTCAGCACCGGGCCCAGCTCGACGGCGATCGCGTTGCCGGTGGTGCCGCCGGCCAGGGTCTCGAGGCCGAACGGCCGGAAGGCGGACACCGACTGCAGCGCGGTGACCATGCCGGTGAAGGCGCCGACCAGGAGCACGATCGGCAGCGACCCGAAGCCGATGAACTCGGCCGCGTCCACGTAGTTGCCGACCCGGGCGGGCGGCCGCAGCATCCACATGAACGCGCGCGCCGCCAACTGCACGTGGCCGCCGACCAGGTCCATGAAGCGCATGAGCGGCGAGAAGGCGTCGCGCACGCCCTGCAGGACCGCCTGTCCGGCGTTCGGTCCGGCCGGCCCCGCCGGTTCGGAGACCTCCGGCGGGCGCGGCCTGGCTGTGTCGGACGAACTCATTTGTAGATTCGCGGAACCCGCCGCGAGATGCCGCAAGTCACCTCGTATTCGATCAGCCCGGCGCGCTCGGCGAGCTCAGCGGTACTGATGCTCAGTTCTCCTTGTGATCCCAGCAAGACTACCGCATCGCCCACCCGCGCATCATGTGGCAGTGATGTGACGTCAACCAGGATCATGTCCATGGAGATCACCCCAACAACCGGGCACCTCTGGCCGTGCACCAGCGCCTCCGCCTTTGCAGTCAGGCGGCGCGGGTAGCCGTCGGCGTAGCCGACCGGGATGACCGCGATGCGCGAGGGCCGCTCGGCGCGCCAGATGCTGCCGTAGGACACCGCCTGGCCCACCGGCACGTCGCGGACCTGAACCACCTTGCTCTCCAGCTGCATGACCTGGCGCAAGCGCCCCTGTTCGACCGGCGGGACCACCGGACCGTTGCCATAGAGCGCGATGCCGGCCCGCACCATGTCGAATCGCGCGGCGGGGAAGCGGAACGCCGCGGCGCTGTTGGCCGCGTGGACCAGTCGAGGCGTGGCGCCGGCGGCGCGCGCGGCGGCGAGCGCGACGTCGAACGCGGCCAGCTGCGCGCCGACCGATGCCGTCGCCGCGGCAAGATCCGGCAAATCCGCGCAGGCGAAGTGCGTGCAGATCCCGTCGATGGCCACGCCGCCTGCCGCCAGCCCGCGCGCCACCAGCGGCCCGACGGCCGCCACCGGGATGCCGAGTCGACCCATACCTGTGTCGACCTTCATGTGGATCGGAACCGGACGTCCGCGGTCGCGACCGATGGCGGCGAGACTGGCGAGGTCGGACGGATCGGACACCACCGGGGTCAGGTCGCGCGCGACCAGCTCGTCGTGGCCACCGTCGAGCGCCGGCCCCATGACGAGGATCGGCATCGCGACGCCGGCGGCGCGCAGCTCGATCCCCTCCTCCACCAGACTGACCGCCAGCACCTCGCACGACCCGGAGCTCTCCAGCGCGCGCGCGACCGGCACGGCGCCATGCCCGTATGCGTCCCCCTTCACCGCGGCGCACAGGGCAGCGCCAGAAACGCGCCGGATCAGCGCTGCGTTGTCGCGCAGCGCAGCGAGGTCGATGACCGCCCGGGTCGGGCGCACGTCAGGAGTTCCCGGCACGGACACTGCCGCGATTACGCGCCAGCAGAACGCGGCGTGTCAACAAACTGGCCCCGACGGACCCGCGCGGGAAATCGACTCACGCAGCGCGCGACTTGGTCGCGCGATCGAGCAGCGCGCGCGTCACCACCAGCGAACGGCCGCGCGGGATGATCATGCCGTCGCGCGCCAGCTGGTTGAAGGCCCGCGAGATGGTCTCGCGGCACGACCCGATCATGTTGGCCAGCTCCTGCTGGGTCGGGCGGCGGCGCACCATCAGACCCTCGGGCGACTCGGTGCCCTCCTCGCGCGCCAGCGAGATCAGCCGGTGCACGAGGCGCTCGTTGACGTCGCACAGCGCCAGCTGCGCGATCGACTCGTCGGCGCGGCGCAGCCGGTCGGCCATCTCGCCGAGCAGGTTGAGCGCGGTGCGCGGGTGCGCGGCCATGTGGCGGAGCAGGTCGTCGCGCGACAGCACCAGGAGCGCGGTCGGCTCCATCGCGATGCAGTTGGCCGAGCGAGCCTTGCCGTCGAACAGCGACATCTCGCCGAACGCGTCGCCGGGGCGCAGGATCGAGAGCGTCACCTCGCGGCCGTTCTCGCCGAAGATGACCACCTTCACCCGGCCGCTCATGATCACGAACATCGCGTCGCCGGGCTCGTCCTGCGAGACGACGGTCGCGTGGGCGGCGACGCGACGAACGCTGACTCGCTGGGTGAGGTCATCGATCGCCGCCGGTGGCAGCGACGCAAACAGCGGGGCGCGCACCAGGGCTGCGCGAATCCGGGCCGGCTCGTCGAGGGGTGCCGCGGTTCGGGACGAGGGAGCCATACTAAGAGTCATGAACGTTCTCCTCGGGGGAAGGGGCCACGCGGGCGGATGTAGCAAACCTGGTGCCGACGGTTGCGAAGATCACGCAGTTCCTGAAATCGAATACTTGGCGCTCCGGTCGATTGAGAATTCGTTGCTTGTGATTCACGGCTTCCGCAGGAAATCGAGACTTCTGTGTCGCACAAGCCTCTTGTTCGTCACGTGAAACACTCGAAATGCGGTCCTGCTTCCTCTGATCTGGCACCGGCGTCAGGGTGGTTGCTGGTTTGTCACCGCCGGCAGTCGAGCGTGATGAACCTCTGCTGCTTGAGTGCACCACCGCAGGGACCCGTTGCACCGCTACGGCCAGGAATGCGGACCCACGTGTTGCTTCCGTGCTACGACCTGCGCGGTGGACATGTCCCCTCCCCCGGCCGGCGGCGCCGGCGACCCCACGGATTCCATCGAAATCACTGTCAACGGCGACCTTCGCCGCGTGCGGGCCGGCCTGACCGTCGCCGATCTGGTCGCCGATCTCGGCCTGGCCGACCGGCGGGTTGCCGTCGAGCGCAACCGCGACGTTGTGCCGCGGGCTCGCCACCGCGAGGAGCGCCTGGAGGCGGGCGACCGCCTGGAGGTCGTGACTCTTGTCGGCGGGGGTTGATGGACCGGACATGGTCATGAGAGTCGACAGATCAAGGACGCGACATGTCGCACATCGCGGCCAACTTTTCGCAAGGACACCTTGGATGACTGACACCTGGACCCTGGGCGCCCGGAACTTCCGGTCGCGGATTATCGTCGGGACCGGCAAATACGCGTCTTTGGACCAGACCCGCGCTGCGCTGGATGCCTCGGGCGCCGAGATGGTGACCGTCGCGCTGCGGCGCATCGATTTCAGCAAGCCCGGACCGTCGCTCCTCGACGCCATCGACCGTGACCGCTACGTGTGGCTGCCGAACACGGCCGGTTGTTACACCGCCGACGACGCGATCCGCGTGTGCCGGCTGGCGCGCGAGCTCGGCATGGACGAGTTCGTCAAGCTGGAGGTCATCGGGGACCCCAAGACGCTGTTCCCCGACAACGCCGCGACCGTCGAGGCGGCCCGCGTCCTGGTCAAGGACGGCTTCCAGGTCCTGCCCTACTGCGGCGACGACCTGGTGACCTGCAAGCGCCTCGTCGAGGCCGGCTGTCTGGCGGTCATGCCGCTGGCCGCGCCCATCGGCTCCGGGCTGGGCATCCGCAACCCGCACAACATCCGGCTGATCGTCGAGAACATCGAGGTCCCGGTCATCGTCGATGCCGGGGTCGGCACCGCGTCGGACGCCGCGCTGGCCATGGAGCTCGGCTGCGCGGCGGTGCTGATGAACACCGGCATCGCCGGCGCGCGGGACCCGGTGCTGATGGCCGAGGCCATGCGCGAGGCAGTTTCTGCCGGCCGCAAGGCATTCCTGGCCGGCCGCATGGCGCGCCGTGCCTACGCCAACGCGTCGTCCCCGCTCGAGGGCGTGATCGAGTGACGATCGGGCCGCGCTCGAACGACTGAAGCAGGGGGCGGACCGTGCAGCTGGGACGCCTGATGATCGTCACCGATCGGCTCGCCGCCGGGTCGCGCGGCCGCGATCTGCGCGACGCGGTGGCCCGCGCCCTGGCCGGCGTGCCGCCCGGCGGCGCCGTGGTGCAGCTTCGCGAGAAGGACCTGCCGGCGCGCGCCCTGCTGCAGCTGGCCCGCAGCCTGCTCGAGGTGGTGCACGAGCGGCGCTGCCCGCTCCTGGTCAACGACCGCATCGACGTGGCGCTGGCCGCCAGCGCCGATGGGGTACACCTGCCCGAGGCCGGCCTGCCGATCGCGGTGGCGCGGCGACTGAGCCACCCGGGCCCTTTCCTGATCGGAATGTCAGTGCACAGCGCCGACGGGGCCGGGGCCGCCGCCCGCGACGGCGCCGATCTGGTCGTGTGCGGCCCGATCTGGGACACCCCGTCCAAGCGGGCCAGCGGGCTCCCTCCACTCGGCGTTGCCGAGCTGGGGGCCGCGGCGCGGGCGATGGCCGCGACCGGGTCGCCGGCCCGCCTCTACGCAATCGGCGGCATCGTCGGCCCCGAAAATGCGGAGGCCGCGGCCCGCGCCGGCGCTCATGGCGTCGCTGCGGTCCGCGGCCTGTTCGACTGCGAGGATCCGACCGCCGCCGCGGCCGCGCTACATGGCGCGGTCGCGGCGACGCGGTCCTCGTCTGTTCTCAGAACGCCTGGGTGAAGCGAGCGTAGAAGAAGCGGCCGATGAAGTCGTACGTTGACGAGTCGGACGTGGCCAGGAAGCCGTTGTAGATGACCGGCGGCGTCTGGTCGGCGATGTTGTTGACGCCCACGGTCAGGCTCGAGGTCCCCGCCGGCGACTTGAGGGCATAGCCGGCGAACAGGTCGGCGGTGATGTTGGCGTCCACCTTGCGGTCCAGCATCTCGGCGCCTTCCTGAGCGCAGTCGTTGGTGTCGCTGCACTCGCGGAAGCTGTGGATGTAGCGGGTGTTGAAGCCGAGACTGGCGCCCTTGAAGCCCCAGATGGTGGTGAAGTTGAACTTCCACTCCGGGTAAACGCCCAGATCGTAGACGCCGACGCCCTCGACCACGCGGCTGGGATAGACCGCGTCGTACTTGTGCAGCCACGTCCCCTCCAGGTTGTGCCGGAAGCGGCCCACCTGGGTGTAGGCGTGCTCGTAGTTCACGTTGAAGTCGATGCCGTCGGTCTCGATGCCGCCGATGTTGCGCTCCAGGTCCTGCATCGTGTTGATCTCGCCGGTCGCCGGGCTGCGCTCGATCTTGTCGCAGTCCGCGCGGTTCTCGAGGCTGTAGCAGTTGCCCAGGAGCACCGAGGCGGTGGCCTGCTGGATGGCGTCGGTGATCTCGACGTTGAAGTAGTTGACCGACACGCCCAGCCCCTCGAGGAACGGCGGCTCGTAGACGAGGCCGCCGGTGAACACGTTGGCGGTCTCGGCGTCGAGGTCAGCGTTGCCGCCCACGCGGGTGGGGATCTGCGAGCGCGGATCCGCGAAGCTGGTTCGACTCGATGCCGAGGGCGCCCAGGTCCTCGGCGCAGTTCTGGGCCACGACCGGGTCGTCGATTGGACCGCCCGACGTATCGCACGGGTCGGTCGCGTTCTGGAAGCTGTCACCCTCGCCGCCGTACAGCTCGCCGATGCTGGGCGCGCGGAACGCGGTCGAGTAGGTGCCGCGGAAGGCCACGCCCATGGGCAGGCGGTACAGGCCGCCCGCCTTCCAGGTGAAGGCGCTGCCGAAGGTGCTGTAGTTGACCTCGCGCGCGGCCAGGCTGATCTCGATCCACTTGGCCCACGACTGGTTGGCGACCGGCACGATGGACAGCTCGGCGAAGCCCTCGACGACGTCGTAGCCGCCGTAGGTCGGCTCCGTCTTGTTGCCGGTGGTGTCGCCCGACGCGGTGAGCGGATCGGCGCGCTGGCCGCCCTCCTCCTCGCGGTAGTCGCCGCCGACGGCGAGGACGATGTCGCCGCCCCACGGCGTCTTGGCCAGCGGGCCGTTGACGTTGCCCATGACGGTGCGCTGCTGGGTGAAGCCGCTGGCCGTGCCGACGTAGGTCAGGTAGTCGAGCATCTCGTCGGTGACCGTGTCGGCGCCGCCGAGCAGGTTGAGCGGGACGCAGCCCTCGATGGCGTTGTCCGCGTCGGTGCCGCAGCGCGCGACGCCGTCGCCGTCGACGAAGCTCGGGCCGATGGCGTTGGCCACGCGGCTGCGAATGAAGTTGCCCGACTTCCTCTCGGTCGACTCGGTGCGGCCGTAGTTGAGCGAGGCCTCCCAGCGCCAGCCGTCGAGCAGCTCCGACGGCAGGCGGCCATCGACGCCGCCGACGATGCGGAAGGTGTCGTTGCTCTGCGCGGTCGCGCGCGGGCCGGCCTCCACCATGCGCCGGTTGACGGCCGGCAGGTCGATGCCGGTCGGGTTGTAGATGCTCTGGGCCGAGACCGGGATGCCCTCGACGCCGGTCGACAGCGGCTCGGGCGCCAGCTGCTGGGTCGACTTCCGGTTGACGTACGAGGCCTCGAAGAAGCCGCGCACGTTGTCGTGGAAGCGGTAGTTGCCGCTCGAGAACACGTTGTAGCGGCGGTTCGGGGTGAGCAGGTAGTTCTCGGGCTGGAAGTTGTAGAGGTCACCCTCCATGCGGTCGGAGGCGCCGGCGTCGTTGAAGTCGCGGAAGCCGGTCGGCGAGTTGGCGTCCGGGGTGCAGCCGACACCCGACTGGGCGCCGCACAGCAGGTTCGGCGGCGTGTCCTGCGGCACCTTGATGTACCCGTTGGGCGTGGTGACGGAGCCGCTCGACGACTGGACGCCCTCGGCGAAGTCGTAGACGTACTGCACCTCGGAGAAGTCGCGGTCGCCGGCGAAGACGTCCTGCTGATCGACGTAGCCGCCGGAGAAGACCACGTTGCCGCGCTTGGACGCCTGTCCGGTCACGAAGCTGAGGTCCATGGTGAAGCCGTCGCCACGCTGGGTGATGCCGGTGTAGACGTTGGCCTCGGTGCCGCTGAAGTCGTCGCGCGTGATGATGTTGACCACGCCGCCGAGGGCATCCGAGCCGTACACGGCCGAGGCGCCGTCCTTGAGCACCTCGACGCGCTTGATGATGGCGAGCGGGATCGAGTTGAGGTCGACCGACGAGTCAGCGCCCAGACCGCCCGGCACGTGCCGGCGGCCGTTGATGAGGACGAGCGTGCGGTCGGCGCCCAGGCCGCGCAGGTTGATGCGCGTCGAGCCGTCGCCGCCGTTGTTCTCCTGGATGTTGATCGCGTTCGACTGGGCGGGCAGGTTCTGCAGGATGTCGCCGATGGCGACCATGCCGGAGGCCTCGAGCTCCTCCTTGTCGACCACCGACACCGGCGCCGGCGTGGTGGTCTCCTTGCGCTCGATGGCCGAACCGGTGACGACGATGACCTCGCCCTCCTGCTCGCCCTCCTCGCCTCCGGCGGCGAGCTCGGCCTCGGCCTGCGCCACGAGATCGGCGTCGGTCGGACCGGCTTCGGCCGGCTGGGCCGGAGCCGGAGCGGGCTGCGCCGTGGGTGCAGGCGCGGCCGGCGTCGGTGCGGGAGCCGGGGCCGGCGCCGGCTGAGCGGGCGTCTGCTCCGGCTGGGCCGGCGTTGTCGGCGGCGTTGTCGGCTGAGCCGGCTGCGCGGGTTGCGCCGTCGGCTGAGCACCGTGCCACCAGAATGTGAGCTTCGGCATCGAAGGCCACACCATGAGTCGCGCGGGGAGCGCGAGGGTCGTCGGCGCGGCGCGATCGCGCGGCGTCGGCTTCTCGTCTGGGCCGGCAGCGGCGACGGTGACGCCAGCGACACAGAGAAGTGACGTCAAGCAAGCGTTCCGGAAGATCCTATCGAGGACCGGCATTCCTCTCTCCTTTCACCAAACGGAAACCAAGCGGTGTTACGAGAGGCCGCATACGGGGGGCGCATGCGGTCCCGAAGTGCACTTACATTCCGCGTTTACAGCGATCTCCCGTTCCGGCGCTAGGGGGGTTACGTAACAACCGCTTCCACGGCAGTTGCACTGTGACACTGGCTCAGGTCCGTCCGCCTGGACCGGCCAGGGAATTGGCCTTCACGCCGCGGCGCGGCGGCGACCGTCGCCCGTTCGAAGTTGCGAGTCAGGGCGGGAGGTTGACCGACGCGACCATCTCCTGATCGAGCCAGGTCCGGAGGTATCCGACGGCGACAGCCGGCGTCTCCTCACCTACATGACTCCACAGCGCTTCACATATCGCCGCGAATGTCGCTCCCGAGATCGCCATCCGCATGCACTCGTGTTCCGGCACACCGACGGCGCGGTGATAGACGCGGAAGCCGCGCCGCCAGATCACGACGCGAGCGGGCTCCGGCGGCGCGGCCGGAATTTCAGCCTCGCCGCGCTCGAGCGCCAGCCACATGGGAAGCACGCGATGATCGAGCTCGAGCAGGCGCAGCGCCGGCTGCATGCGGAGCCGCATCGCGCTCCACGACGCAGGCGTGGCGGCGGCCAGCGCCGAGGCGTTCGCGACCGCCGCGTCCTCGGCGTCGAACGCCTCGCCCCGCACCCACTCGAGGCGGGCCAGCGACGCGACGGCGGGGAAGCGATGGGCCAGCTCGCTGCTCTCGAGATGGTCCGGAAGCTGGCGGCCGATCCAGCGCAGCGACGGGTTGTCCGACGGGTGGGCCAGGAGGTAGCCGGTTGCCAGGTTGTGGAACGCCTCGTCGCCGACCAGCTTGACCGTGTTCGGATAGTCGCCGCGCAGCACATCGAGCAGGCGGAAGAAGTACATGTTGGCGTAGACGTCGAGGCGCTCGATGGCCGCCGCCTCGCTGTCGGCCGCGATCCACGCGCCGAGCGGCGCCACGCCGCCGTCGCGCGCGGCCAGCTCCGGCAACGTCCTGGCCACCGGCTCCGGCGCGGTGATGAGGCGCCAGAAGCGCTCCTGCAGCTCGGCCAGCTTCATGCTGCTCGCGCCAGCTCGCGCTCGAGCGCGGCCGCCTTGCGCGACTCGGCCACCACGACCTCGTACTCCGGCGTCTCCTCGTCCCACTCGACCAGCGACGGGACGCGGCCGACGCGGCGCACGACCCGGCCGTAGAGCTGCCACACCGGATCGGGCACCGGGCCGACGTGCGAGTCGAACAGGTAGCTGCCGCGATCGGTGTGGCCGGCCAGGTGGATCTGTCCGATGCGCTCGGCCGGGATGGCGTCCAGGTACTGCTCGGCCGAGAAGCCGTGGTTGCGCGCGCTGACGTAGACGTTGTTGACGTCGAGCAGGATCCCGCAGCCGCTGCGCTCCATGATCTCGATCAGGAACTCCCACTCCGTCATCTCGCTGTCCGCGAACGCCACGTAGCTCGACACGTTCTCGATCAGCATGGTCCGGCCGATGCGCTGCTGGACGCGATCGATCTGGCGCGCCACGTGGTCGACGGCCTCGCGCGTGTGCGGCAGCGGCAGGAGATCGTGCGAGTAGCGACCGCCCACGCCGCCCCAGCACAGGTGATCCGACACCCAGGCCGGCTCCGCGCGCTCGATCACGCGACAGAGCGAGTCGAGGTACGAGTCGGGCACCGGCTCCGGGCTGCCCAGGCCCATCGATACGCCGTGCATGACCACCGGGACCGCGGCGCGCACCACCTCGAGGACCGCCCAGGGCCGCCCGCCCGGCTCGAAGAAGTTTTCAGAGATGACCTCGAACCAGTCCACGCCCGAGACGCCGTGCTCGAGGATGTGCTGGTAGTGGGCCAGGCGGAGGCCGATGCCGTGGCCGAGGTCCTGTCGCTGCCACATGAGCTTTCGCCGGAGACTCTTCAGGCGTGGCCGACGCCGCTCCTCACCGGTCCATCGGATCCGGCGGAGCGGCGCCCGGCACACCGTACATCATTATTACTGAACGACCGAGCCGCCCTTGGACGAGCAGTCGTCGGTCGAGGCCAGGACCCAGCCCTTGCCCTTGCACTCGTTCTGACCCTTGCAGGAGTGCTCGCCGCCGCTGCACGCGCTCTTGCCCTTGCACTCGTTGATTCCCGAGCACTTCACCTGCTCGGCGGTCGCGGGGGCGGCCTCGCCACCCTCGGCCGGAGCGGCGGTCTGCTCGGCGCCCTCGGCGGCCGGCGGCTCGGAGGCGGCCGGCGTGCGTCGACTCGGGCGTCGAGGAGCCACCACCACACGCGAACAGCGCCCAGGCGGCGCCAGCGAGAACGGTTCCCTTGCTGAACAGGTTCATTTCCCTACTCCTTTCAAGTGGTTGACGCTTCGGTGGGCGGACAGTACAACCGCGCTACTGCTTCTCGCAAGTTCAGGGGGCGGTGCGCCTGCCGGTGATTCGGGACCAGCAACGTCCCCTCGCGATGGTGCTTACACGACGCCTCTCGCTCCCCTCATGACAGAGGCTGAACGCCGATGCGGTCTGATTACGCCCGCGGCTTGGGCCGGTTACGCCATGAGGCGGCGACCGGATCGATGTTTCCTCGTATCGCCGCTGACCTGTGAACTGGCCTATTGGTTTGACGACACGGTTCAGCCGGTTAGGGTTGTTCCTCCGGGGGGAAGACGGAGAATGCGCGTCCTTGTCGTAGACGACGAGCAAGATGTCAGGACATTGGTCGGAGCCGCGCTCCGCGCTCGCGGCCACCTGGTCGCCGTCGCCGCCACCGGCCACGAGGCCATCGACACGGCCGAGACCTTCCAGCCGGACGTCGCCCTCGTCGACGTCGGCCTCCCGGACATCGACGGGGTGACCCTCGCCGAGATACTGCGCGGCACCGTCTCCTCGAAGACCGTCCGCGTCATCGCCTTCTCCGGCTACGGCGAGAGCCGCCTGCGCGCCGCCGTCGGCCGCGACCTCTTCGACGAGTACGTCCTCAAGCCCGCCACCGTCGAAGCCATCGAGCGAGCCATCTCCGCCGCTTGACCTTGCCCCCCCGTCCGGGCAAAGTCCTGCTCGCGCCGATGTAGCTCAGTCGGTAGAGCAACGGTTTCGTAAACCGTAGGTCGCCGGTTCGAGTCCGGCCATCGGCTCCGGGGTTGCGCACCACCTGGCGTGCGTCGTCCGCCAGAGTGGACACTGGATCGGTCGAGTGTCCACTGGACAGGACGGCGGGCTCACCGGCTGGCCCTGTGCCGGCGACCGACTAGACTGGCTCCGTGACGGATCTCCATGTCGAGGCCGCTCGTCGCGCGGTCGCCGGGCTGTCGCAGGATGCGCGCATCGCCGGCGTGGCGGCGGGCGGGTCGTGGCTGGGCGTGATGGACGAGTTCTCGGACGTCGATCTGGTCGTCGCGGTCTATCCCGAGCACGAGGAGGCCGTGCGCGCCGAGCGCATGGCGATCGCCGCGACGCTGGGGCCACTGCTGGCCGCCTTCACCGGCGAGCACGTCGGCGAGCCGCGGCTGCTCATCTGCCTGTACGGGCCGCCGCTGGTGCACGTCGATCTCAAGTTCGTGGCGCTGGACGATCTCGCGCACCGGGTGGAGGAGCCCGCGATCCTGTGGCAGCGCGACGGAGCGCTCGACCGCGCCCTGCAGGGCGGCCGCGCCGTGTACCCGTCGCCGGATCTGCAGTGGATCGAGGACCGATTCTGGGTCTGGGTCCACTACGGCGCGCTCAAGATAGGGCGTGGCGAGCTGTTCGAAGCGATCGATCTCCTCGGCTTCGTGCGCGGTCGCGTGCTCGGTCCGCTCCTGCTGGAGCGCGCCGGGCGGACGCCGAACGGCGTGCGGCGGATCGAGCAGTGGGTGCCCGACGCGGTGGACCCGCTCGCCGCGACGATCGCGCGGCACGATCGCGCCGACTGCGGCCGCGCGCTGCGGGCGGCCGTGGCGCTCTATCGTCAGCTGCGCGGCGACCGGCCGATTTCGCGCCGCGGCCAGGCCGAGGCCGAGGCGGTGCGCTTTCTCGATGCCCAGCTCGATCCGACGAGCTGAGGGGGTAGCCATGCGCCTGGTGATGCACCTGCCGTTTCTGTTGTCGATGGCCGCGCTCTGGGGATGCCGCGACCAGCCGGCGGCGGCGCCCGAGCGCAAACCTGTGGCCGCGCCCGCCGTCGAGGCGGCGTCTCCAGCGCCCGCCGCCGGGGCTGCGCCTGCCGCATCCGCACCGGCTCGCGCGTCCAGGCGCAGACCGAAGGTGGATGTCTATGGCAATCCGAACCAGTTCGACGCGGCGCCCCTCGCGATCGGCGACGTCGCGCCGGCCCTGACCGCCACCGAGTGGATCGGTGCTCCGGTCGACTCGCTGCGCGGGCGGGTGCACATCATCGAGTTCTGGGCCACCTGGTGCCAGCCCTGCCAGAAGAGCATCCCCGACCTCAAGCGGCTGGCCCGTCGCCACGGCGACCGGATCCGCGTCGTCGGAGTGGCCGCCGCCGAGGCGGGCGACGCCGCTGGCGTGCGCGAGTTCGCCAGGCGAGCCGGCATCGACTACACGATCGCGTACGCCGACGACGAGGCCCTGTTCCGCCGCTGGATGCACGCCGCGCGCGTGAGCGGGCTGCCCTGGGTCTTCGTCGTCGATGCCGAGGGGCGCGTGGCCTGGTGGGGCCAGCCGTTCGAGACCGAGTTCGAGCCGACCCTGCGCGCCGTCATCGCCGGGCGCTTCGACATGGCCGCGATGCGCAGGAAGCTGGCCGACCGTCAGGCGCGCGACCGCGAGGGCTGGGACATCTTGCAGAAGGTCCAGCGAGCCGCCTCGGCCGGGAAGGTCGACGAGGCGCTTCCGCTGCTCGACCGCCTCATCGAGATCGATCCCTCACGCTTCTGGTGGGAGGTGGCCTGGAAGTTCGTCCTCATGCTCGAGAAGCGGGACACCGAGAAGGCCTACGCCTACGGCCGCACGATCGTGGCCGGCGCCTCGCGAGACAACCCGCACGCGCTCAACGACATCGGCATCGCGATCCTCGACCACCCGGACCCGGCCGGCCGCGACCTGAAGCTGGCCAGGACCGCGCTCGAGCGCGGCAACCAGCTCACCCACGGCGAGAACCCGGACCTCCTGCGCTCGCTCGCCCGCCTCCGCGTCCTGGAAGGACGAAAGGCCGCGGCGCGCCCCCTCCTCGAGCGCGCGCGGAAGTACGCGGCTCCGTCGGACGGGCCCGAGATCGAGAAGGCGCTCGAGTCGCTGTAGTCGTCGTCGCGCAGGTCGGGCGCGGAGGCGTTCAGCTGCGCACGCGGACCGGCAGCGGGACGTTGCACAGGTTTATGTGTCCGACGGCGTGGTGAAACCAGGCTTCGCGCCTGCTCCGCCGCGATTCGACGAGCGCGGTGAAGGTGGCGCTGTCGGTGCGGAGCGCCTCGAGACGGACGCGCTCGCGCTCCGGGACGTCGGCGGCGACGCGGATGCGGACGATCGGCGTGCGCTCCGCCGGCGTCTCGTAGAAGCCCAGGTTGCCTGTACCGCGCTTCATGACCGAGAGCAGCTCCATGCCCTGCACGACGCGGCCCACCATCGTGATGTTGCGGTCGAGGTGGCGCGGTGCGTGACCGATCACGACGTAGAGCTCGGCGCCTCCGCCCGAGTCGGGCGCCACGTCGCGAGCGGCTCCGACCATCCCGTAGCAGTGCGTCAGCCAGACCTTCTGCCGATCGCGCGCGGCCGGGAATCCGGCGGAGAACCCGACCTCGGGCGCATAGGTGTCGGAGTCGGGAATGGCCGTGAAGGGGGCCGCCCCGCTGCGATCGCGGTCGAACTCGGCCGGCAACGTCGCACGGCCGGTGCGCATCGGCCGCGGCTTGTCCTCCGGGTGACCCCACTGGACGACGTAGTTGTCCTGGGCGCGCAGGATGGCGGCGCCGTCGTAATAGCCCTCCCGCGCCAGCGCCCGGATGTTGGCGGCGTGGCCGGGCGCGTACCCCGGCGCGAGCTCGATGATCACGCGGCCCGACGGTAGATCCATGTACAGGGTGTCGTCGGGATCGATCTCCCGCCAGTCCGCCGCCGGCGAGCGGGCGAGAAGATCATCCATGGAGACGACCGGCGCTTCTGGCGAGGCTGCGGTCGTCGTTGACGGCGCCGCCGCGGCCGTGGAGGTGTTCGGCGCGACGGGTGCAGGTCGCGCACATCCAGAGAGCGCCAGCGAGAACGCGATGACGAGGCAGGTCCGCATCGCGCGACTATGCCGCCGAACGGGCCGGTCCGCGAACGTCGCGTCGCCATGGTTCGCCATGCTCGACCGTGAACGCACGTGCAGCCTGTCCCGGACGGTCGTGGCGTCCTATCCTGCGTGGAACCGCGGAAGGGGGCAGCATGCGGAGCTGGATGGGGTGGGTGGTGGTGCTGGTGGCTGCGTGTTCGTTCGAAGAGGCCGAGGTTGACGAGCTCGCGCCGGACACGGGAACGGTGCAGCAGGCGGTCGGCGGGGTGACGAGGATCCATGTGAACGGCCGGTTTGCCTTCACGTTCCTGAACGAGGGCGAGGAGACCAACGGGTTTCTCAACGCATCGAAGGACCGGCTCGCGAACACCACGGGGCTCGACTTCGGCTACGTGGAGCCCCACGCGACGGATCCGGACATCCTCGTCTTCATCCAGGGAGCGGGCCAGATCCCGAACAGCGCGTTCTCGATCAACGGGCAGGCGGCGGAGCTGCACGTGACGACGGCGTTCCCGATCAGCCGGTGCGAGGTGAACCAGGAAACCGGCGAGATCATCGTGTGCGGCGACGGGACGCCGATCAGGTTCGACCTGAGCTGGGTCAACAACCAGTTCGGGGAAATCCACGAGGAGACCAGGCGCCGGGAGGTGTTCGGGCCGGTCACGACGAAGTTCCAGGGCGAGCTCAAGCAACGGACCGCGACCATCAACGGCACGTGGACGGGGCACACCGCCGTCGATCTCGACGGGAATCTCTTGCAGACGGTGAACACGACGATCACCCGCGAGATCACGATGCAGACGCAATAGATCCACTGCCGGCCCGATGCGTTGCGTTGTCGATGCCGCCTGCGAGGCTGCGCTGCCGGATCGTGCTCGCGTCCGTCGCCCTCGCCGGCTGTGCGCCGCCTTCCGGGGCGCCCGGGCAGTCGACGGCCGCCCGGGCGATCGAGCCCGGCGCGTCCGGGCCGCGGCACGCCTGGGTGAACGGCGCCGGGGCGCGCGAGCTCGTCGAGCCATGGTCCCGCTGCGCCGAGCTCGACGACTTCCTCGCCGATCCGTCCGATGCCTACGACCTGTACGCGCGCTCGACGCTCGACGGAGTCGAGATGAGCCGCTACAGCGGCGGCAGCGGGCGCGCTGCCGTGTTCGAGGACCAGCGCATCCACCTGTCACGCGGCGGCTGCGACGCCTCCGTCTACTCCCTCGAGGGAGGCAAGGAGTCGCTCATCAGCGGCGTGCGGTTCGTCCGCGGCATCGACCAGGCCTCCGATGCCGCCGGCCTCGCCGGCGCCCTGCTGGTTGTCGACCCGGGCTCCGCCGAGCTGGCCGCGGCGCGCATGCTCCTCTCGGGTCGTGACGCGGATGAAGCGTCGCCGATCCAGCCGGATCACCCGGGTCGGCCTCGCGGCAGCCCCGCCGCGCTGTGGACCAGGGACGTGATCGCCGCCGCAGGGATCGAGACGCCCTGGTTCGAGGACGAGTCCGGAGGCAAGCTCGACGGCGTGCTGACCTCTCGTTTGCGCGACCCGGTCAGGCTCGCCGCACGCGGGCGCTGGGAGATCTGGGAGGTGCGCTTCCGCGCCCGCCTCGGCGGCGGCGTCCTCGCGGCCTATGATCGCCGCGCCGATCGGACTCGCTGGATCCTGGGCACCGAGATCGACACGCCGCGCCGGCCCATGCGGTCGCCCGGCCGCTTCGATCTTCTCTCGTTCGAGCGCGATCTCCTCCTGGTGCGGACTCGCCTCGACGAGAGTCAGTTCCTCCGGGCCATCGACCTCGAGCGCGGCGTCGCGCGACAGGTGGCGGGCGGCCGTGAAGTCACGTTCCGGCGCGACGGCGCGGTCGTCATCATCCGCGAGTCGGGTGGCGCCGAGCGCGGCATCCCTCTCGCCGAGCTGCGGCCATGACACGTCTTGCATCGATCGCGAGCCGGTGGCTTCATGGCTCGATGTCCGTGCGCGCCCTTCTCGTCGTCCTCGGCGCGGTGGCCGCATGGAACGCGGCGACCTGGGCGGTCTACCGGATCGACAAGGCCCGCGCCGGCCGCGCCGGGCGGCGCATCTCCGAGCGCACGCTCCTCGTCATGGCCGCGCTGGCCGGCTCACCCGGCGCGCTCGTCGCCGTCTACGCCCACCGACGGCGCCACAAGGCCGCGAAGCGGAGCTTCGTCGTTCCGCTCCTCCTCATCGCGGCGGCCCACGCCGCGCTGCTGGCCGGGCTTGCCTGGCTGACGTGGAAGCGGGCGGGCGCCCCACCGCCGGGCTGAGCCCTCAGGACAGGGTCACCAGACCACGCGGGGTCTGGATGCGCGCGGCCAGTCGCGTGCCGGCGTCGGACGTCTCATCGACGGCGAGCGGCGCGTCCGCCGGCAGGCCCATCGAGCGCAGCGCCCGGGCCAGCGACGTCGCGTCCGGGTGCGCGATGCCGAGCGACTCGAGCCGGCATCCGGAGTCCGGCAGCGACGCCGCCGGACCGCGGCCCTCCCACTGGATCAGCGACGGAAACACGCCGCCCGCGGGCACCCCGCCGTCGCGTGGCACCGTGATGCGCCAGCGGAGATCGCCGCGCGACGCGGCGATGATCTCGCCGAGGTCCACCGGTGATGTCGTGGCCAGCGCGACGATGTCGTCGGTGCTCGCCACCCAGTGGATCAGCGCAGGCCCCCGCTCGAGCCGCTCGCGCATGGCCGGCGTGTCGAGGGAGAGCCAGCGCGGCCGGGCTGGCTGCGCCGCGCCGGGATCGACGGCGATCACCTCCAGATAGACCTCGCCCAGCCCGAGGACCCGGTTGTGCGTCCCCATGAGCGGATGCTGGCCGCCGCCGGTGAGTGCGCAGCCGAGGCGCGACTCCACCCACGCTCCGCCTTCGTCGAGCGAGCGCGCGGCGACGATGAGATGATCAATTGCGAGGGCCATGCGCCAATGATCGCGGAGCTTCGAGAAATGTCATCCGACTTCGCGCCGTGTTGGTGTCTGTCAGGGGCGCGGCTCGCTCGAACACGGCCAGCGCTCGGGGGTAATCGACGGAGACCCGGAAGTAGCGCAGCGCCGAGCCGCCGAGCGCACCATCGACCCGCCGATCCATCCACTGTGACATCCACTCGTGAAAGTTCTTGTCGGCGCGGCGGGTGAACCAGACCGGTCCGACGGTGAAACCCGCCACCTCGACAGCTGGCACCTCGATGATCGGCTCTCCGCCGACGCCTTCGTCCGCCTTGTCGATGACTCGCCAGTCCGGGTGCCTCCTGCGCCAGCCCTCGAAGGTGGTCTTGCTGATGAAGCTCGTCGCTCGCTGGCGCGGGCCGCCGTCCTTCAGCGCGGCGGCGGCAGCATCGCTCAGCGTGATCGTCGCGCCTGTGTCGAACAGGAGGTCGATCACCGCGCCGTCGATGCGGGCCTGGATGCGCGGGAAGCTGGTCATGCGCTTGCCCGCCTTGTCGGTCTGAAATCCGAGTGTCACCCGGTGGGCGGGTTCGTGCGCCGGCAGGTCTCCGGGCGCCCGCCACCACAGCGTCTGGCCCGGATAGTCGAAGGTCCACGTCCGATCCATGAACCAGTCCTGGCCCAGCATGCCGTCGGCCTCGTCGAAGTCGGCCACCTGCTCGGCCGGCATGACCGGCAGCCGGCCATCGTAGACCTCGAGCGGCGGGATCGCGGCGTCCGGCGCGAAGGTCGGCAGCCTGGCCGCCGGCGTCTTCTGCCCGCCGCCAGCGTCTATCTGGGCGACGTCCAGCTTCAGGCGCGCGACCGCCGCTTCGACGATGAAGAGGCCGCCGCCGGTGTCGGTGAAGAACGTGAGCGTGGCGCCGTCGGGCGTGCGCGGCTGGACCAGAAAGCGATGTGCGGCGAGCTTCCCCGGCAGGGCCAGCGGCTTGCCCGGCGCCGGGCGGGCGGGGCCGGCAGCGACGCTCGGCTCGCGCGCTGCCGGCGGTGCGGTTGCAGCCGGCGCGGACGGCTCGACGCCGGACGACGAGCCGCAGCCAGCCAGCAACGCCACGATTGCGCTCCAGGTACGCATGCCGCGCACGGTACCACGCGACCGCGGCGTGGCCGCGAGGTCGGCAGGCCGGGACAACGCGCGGGCCGGCTCGCGAGTCTACCCGGGCGATCGGGCATTCCCATGTCCTGCAGCCGTTCTCACGCCCGCAGCGCGGCGCTCGGCCACGCGGTCTGCGTCGCGGTCGTTTACGTCGCATTCGCGGGCGGCTGCCGCAGCGTCCGCGTCCAGCCCGGGCTGATCAGGCCGCTATATCAGGTCGCGGACGAACGGAGGCCGATCCCCGCCGGCCAGCGCGTCCCGCCGCCGGACGCGGACCGCGCGGCCTCCACCGGATCGGTGTCGCCGTCGCTGAAGCGCCATGCCGAGGTCGCGGCCGCGGCGATCGTCTGGTTGCTCTCCGGTGGCCTCGTGGGCGTGGCGCTCGACGGCACCTTCGAGGAGACGGACCTCTTCGGCGGATCGAGCCCGCCAGCGCCGCAGCGGGACCAGCAACGCCGCACGGGCGACGAAGCCGCGCGACCGGAGCGCAAGGATCTGCCGGGTTGGCTCGTCGCGCCGGAGCCGTGATCGGGCCCGGCCGCTTCACTTGCTCGCGAGATGGGTCTCCAGGAAGCGCGCCGCGCGGCCCAGGAAGGCGGCGTGGTTCTCCTTGTGCTCGACGGAGTGCCCCTCGTTTGCGACCAGCATGTACTCGACCGGCACGTCGCGCCGGCGCAACGCGGCGACCACCTGCTCCGATTCGGCCTGCGGCACGCGGGGGTCGTTGGCGCCCTGGTACACGAACAGCGGTGCCACGATCTTGTCGACGTAGCGGATGGGGGAGACCGACATGAGAAATTCGCGGTCCTTCTCCGGATCGCCGAACTCTTCAAGGAACAGGGAGCGGATCTCGGCGGTGGTGGTGGCCATGAAGCTGATCAGGTTGGCCGGACCCACAAGGTTGACGCCCGCCTTCCATAGATCCGGCTGCAGGGCGAGCCCCATCAGGGTCATGTAACCGCCGTAGCTGCCGCCGAACACGATCGCGCGCCCGTCGGACCACGGCTGCGCGATGGCCCAGCGCCCGACCGCCTCCATGTCCTTGACCGAGTCGAGCCGCCTGGGACCGTTGTCCCCCTTCTCGTAGGCGCGGCCGAAGCCGGTCGAGCCGCGCACGTTCGGCTCGAGCACCGCGTAGCCGAGCCCGGTCCAGAAGCGCGCCCACGGGTTGAAGTTGACGGTCGAGGCTCCCGCGGGGCCGCCGTGCACGATCACGATGACCGGCAGCTTGCCGGTGCGCCCGGCCGGCAGGTACTGGTTGACCGGCACCACGGTCCCGTCGAACGACTTCACCTCGGTGATCGAGACCTCGATCTTTCCCAGCCCGGCCAGGGTGGGGCGCTCGTCGTGGCGCAGCGCCGCCGTCCGGCCGCTGGTCGCGTTGACAGCGAACACATCGACCGGCACCTCCGGCGTGCTCCAGGTCAGCGTGAAGCGCTTGCCGTCGAGGCCGAACGAGCCCAGCCCACCGGCGCCGAGCGGGAGCCTGGCGGTCTTGCGCGGCCGCAGGCTGCGCGCGTCCAGGATGCGCACCTCGTTGCGGTTGCCAGCGTCGACAAGCACGGCGATCTGCTTGCCGCGCGGCGAGACCGCGATGCCGGTCAGCTGCGCGGTCTTCGGCCGTGTCTCGACATAGCGGGCGCGCTCTCGCCCGTCCGGATCGAGCGCGAGCAGGACCGCCGACTCGCCGCCCTCGTCGGTGGCAACCAGGATGCGCTTGCCGTCGGCGGTGAACTCGGCGGCGATGATGTTGGCCTGCTTGCCAGAGGGCGGATAGACCTGGCGGGCGGTGCCGGCGGCGGCGTTGACGAGGAACAGCTGGCCGTCGGCCAGGGTCTGCCAGCGCGCCACCAGCGCCTGCTTGCCGTCGCGGCTGACAGCGTACAGCGCGCCCGGGCCCGGATCCTTGTAGACCAGCTCCGGCTGCGCGGCTGCGTCGGTGGCGCCGCGGTAGAGCTTGACCTCGCGCTCCTCCGCCTTGCCGGCCGTGAAGAACATGGCGCCGCCGGCCAGGTCCGGGATGATGGGCGGGCTGCGGCGCAGGCGCGCGCCGGCGGTCAGCTCGGTCACCGCCCGGCTCTCGAGGTCGACGCGGAAGATCGAGAAGTACTCGTCGGCGCCGCGGTCGGAGATGTAGATGACAGCGCGCCCGTCGGGCGTGAAGGTCGGCTGGTGGCAGCGCTCCTTCGACTCGACCAGGCGCGTCGCCGGAGCGTCCGGCTTGCTCGCGTCCGCCAGGTAGATCTGGTTCAGGCCGTCGCGCGTGCTGACGAAGGCGATCTGCTTGCCGTCCGGCGACAGCGATGCGGTGTGGTTGGCAAAGGCATCGATGATGCGCATCGCCTGCTCGGTGAGCTCGGCGTCGCGGCCTCCCTGGGCCGGGTCCGGCGCGACAGCGCTCGAGGGCGCGGCCGGTATCTTCGCCGCGCTCACCGGAGCGGACGCGGGGGCCGCTGCGGGCGCGGCCTGCTGCTGCCCTCCGCTGCAGCCGAGGGCGACCGACGACAGGAACAGAAGGAACGTTCTCGACATGGCGCGAGTCTACCCCGGTCAATTGACATCGGTTTACTACCGCAGCCGGGCCAGCGCGCCCGGCAGGTCGTCGCCCCGGCCGGTCACGCGGGCGATCTCGGCGCCGTGGTCGTCGAGGAGGATGGTGGTCGGGACGTCGCGGACGCGGAAGTGGTGGAACCAGAGGCCTCGCTCATCGATGCCGATGGGGGAGGCGTGGCCGAGGCGCACGCGGTACTCGTCGAGGTCGGCCTCGGTGGTCCACACGGGATGCACGATGGTGACCCAGTCGATCTGGTCGTGGGTGCGGCGCAGGGACTCGACCTGGCGGGCGTGGGCGATGCAGGCCTCGGACATGGCCGGGCGTGACTTCGCCAGGTACGTATCGAACGACGAGGAGACGAAGGTGAGCGCGACCGGCCGCCCTGCCCGCCCGGCGATGGTGAACTTCTCGCCGCCGAGAAGGGTGAGCGACAGGGGCTGGTCGGTGGCGGGCTCCGCGCGCGGAGGGGCATCGGGCCCGGCCGGCTCCCGGAGCAGCGCCTCGAGCGCGGCGTCGAGCGCGGCGGTCGCGCCGTGGCCGACGTAGCGGACAACGCCGTGTCGGTCGATCAGGATGTGCTGCGGTGTCACCGCGACGTGGAGGCGCTCGGCCAGGCTGCCGTCGCTGTCGATCGCGATCGGCACGGTGAGCTTGTGCTCGGCCTGGAAGGCGCGGACGGCCTCGATCGGATCGTTGAGGCCGAGGTTGACCGCGTACATTGCGATGCGATCGCCGTACTTTCGATGCGCGGCCTCGAGGTGCGGCATCTGCTTGATGCACGGTTTGCACCAGGTAGCCCAGAACTTGAGGTAGACCGGCTTGCGGCCGATCAGATCGGCGAGGTCCACGCGTTCGCCGTCGAGGCCGTCCAGCACCACGGCCGGCGCGCGCCGGCCCACGAGGGCGTCGCGGGGCTCGGCGACGTGGGGTTCCTCGTCTACCTTCTCGGCGACGGGCGGGCGACACGCGAGCAGCAAGCTGGCCGCGATGAGCGCCGTGACGACGCCGCGACGACGGTCGTGCCGCCGCAACGCTCCGCGAATCGAGCAAGGGCCTGGTCGTGCGCGCATGGCTAGCGGCTCCCCGGGCTGGCGGGCGGCGGGACGCTCAGCGGCGTGTCGCGATCGCACACGAAGATGGCGAGGAACACCGCCGGGGCCGTGTCGCTGGCATTGGCCGAGACCTCGTGGACGCCGTCGGGGGTCTCGTAGAACGTCTCTCCGGCCCGGTGGATCGCCGCCGGCGCGCCCTTCACCTGCGTCCGGATCGCGCCCTGGATCACGTAGACCATGACCGGACAGGGATGACTGTGCGCCGGAGAAGACCCTCCGGGCTCGTAGGTGACCTCGACGATGGAGGCCCGAAGATGGCTGCCGTCGAGCGGCGCCAGCGCCTGGGTCAGCGCAGTCCGGGATCGGGCGGGCTTGCGGACCGGCGGATCGGCCAGCGCACGCGATTCGCCGACTTGCAGGGATAGCGCGCCGATCACCAGCGCGAGACATGTCGTTCGATGAGCCATGGCTCCGACGCTATCCAGCAGTTGTCCACACGAGAAGCGCCATTTATCCGCTTTCGCCTGTACCATTTGGGCATGGCCAAGCGAGCCGGCGATCCCCGCCTGGTGCTGGGCGGGCGCGACCCGGGCACGCCAGCCTACCGATGGCTGTACGACGCGCTGCGCACCGCGATTCTCCACGGTCGGCTCCGCCCGGGCGCCCGCTTGCCGTCAACACGCGATCTGGCGGCGCTGTACGGCCTGTCGCGCGGGACGGTCGTCACGGCGTACGCGCAGCTCACCTCCGAGGGCTACGTCGACGGGACGGTCGGGTCCGGCACCTACGTCAGCGCGGTGCTGCCCGACGAGCTGCTCCAGGTCGCCGCGCGCGGCGGTGCGCTCGATGCGTCGCGCCCGGACGCGACGCGCAGGACCTCGAAGTTCGCGAGGCGCGTGGTCCCGTTCGGCACCCACGAGCTGCCGCCCGGTCGCGCGTTCCGCCCCAACCTGCCGGCGCTCGACCAGTTCCCGACCACGCTGTGGGCGCAGCTCGCGTCGCGCACGATCCGGCGGGCACCGGCGAAGCTGCTGCTGGGCGGCGACGCGATGGGGTATGCGCCGCTGCGCGCGGCGATCGCCGACTACCTGGCGCGTTCGCGTGGCGTGACCTGTCTGCCCGACCAGGTGATGATCGTCTCCGGCGTACAGGAGGCGCTCGATCTGGTGGCGCGGCTGCTCCTCGACCCGGGGGACGTCGTGTGCATGGAAGATCCCGGATACGGCGGCGCTCGCGGGGTGTTCGCGGCGATCGGCGCGCGCGTCGCCGATGCGCCGGTCGATGACGAAGGCATGGTGCTGCAGCGCTCGCGGCTGCGCGGCGCCCGCCTCGTCTACGTGACACCGGCGCACCAGTATCCACTCGGCGTGGCGATGAGCCTGCCGCGCCGCCTGGCCTTGCTGGAGTGGGCCCGCACGACCGGCGCGCTGGTCTTCGAGGACGACTACGACAGCGAGTACCGCTATGCCGGCCGGCCGCTCCCTGCCCTGCAGAACCTCGACCGGTCCGGGCAGGTCCTGTTCGCCGGCAGCCTCAACAAGGTGCTCTTCCCGGCCCTGCGTCTGGGGTATCTCGTGGTCCCGGCCGATCTGCTCGAGCGGTTCGCCGCCGCCCGGTCGCTGACCTCGCGCCACCTGCCGCTGCTGGAGCAGGCGGTGGTGTGCGAGCTGATCACCGAGGGCCACTTCGGCCGGCACCTGCGGCGCATGCGGCAGCTCTACGCCGAGCGGCTGTCGGTGCTGATGGAGTGCGCCCGACGCCAGCTGGCCGGGAAGCTCGAGATCTCGCCGGTCGCGGCCGGCCTCGAGACCATCGGCTGGCTCGCCGAGGGGCTCGCCGGGGACGCGGTGGCCGCCGCCGCTCGCGCCCGCAACGTCGAGGTCATCGCCCTGCGTCGGTTCTACCGCGGCCCGATGGCGCGCGATGGCCTGCAGCTGGGCTTCGCGGGCGTGAACGAGCGAGAGATCCGGCGCGGCGTCAACGAGCTCGCGCGGGCTCTGGAGACACCGGGCACGGCGACCCGGGGCGAGCCCGCGCGACGCAGACGCACGGTCTGAGACAGTCTGTGGCGGCATCGGATCAGTCCCGGCGGCTGCGGGCTCGCTGGCCCGGCCGGCGCTCGCGGGCGGCCGCGCCTCGCAGGACATCGAGGAAGGCGTCGGCCGCGAACGAGCGGCCGGTCGCGCGCGCGCAGGCCATCGTGGTCGTGTGGACCGCGCGGCCGGTCAGCGCGAGGTAGGCGAGCGCGCCGGTGCGGCGCCCCTCGAACGAGGCCGGGATGAGCGAGATGCCGATCCCGGCCTCGACCAGGCTGATGATCGTGTGCCACGCCTCTGCCTCCTGCACGACCCGCGGCTCGAAGCCGGCGGCGCGGCACAGCTCCAGCACCTGGCGGTACAGGCCGGGCGCGCTCTCGCGCGGAAACAGCACGAACGGCTCGTCGCGCAGGGCACCGACGCGGATCGCGCGGCGGCCGGCGAACGCGTGGTCGGCCGGCACCGCGGCGAGGAACGGCTCGGACAGGACCGGCGTCGCGACGATGCCCTCCTCCGCGTCCGGCTCGCGCACGATCGCCACGTCCAGCGTCCCGGCGCGCAGCGCCTCGACGTGCTCGGGCGGGATGACCTCGCGCAGGCGGACGAGCACGCCGGGGAAGCGCTCGCGGAACTGGCGGACCGCGGTGGGGAGCGGCGAGAAGATGGTCGACGCGGTGAAGCCGACAGCGACGCTGCCCACCTCGCCCTTGCCCACGCTGCGCAGCCGCTCGACGGTCCGCTCCGCGTCGGCCAGGAGCCGCCGCGCCTCGGTGACCAGCAGCGCACCGGCCTGGGTCACGCGCACTCGCCGGCCGCTGCGGTCGAAGAGCGCGCAGCCGAGCAGCCGCTCCAGCTTCTGGATCTGCTGGCTGAGCGGCGGCTGCGCGATGCCGACCCGCTCCGCCGCGCGGCTGAAGCTCAGCTCCTCGGCGACGGCGAGGAAGTACCAGAGGTGGCGCAGCTCGAGCTCGGGTCTCATATCTTGATCGTCTGTATATAGACTTTCTATATATTGGACATATCATGGCGAGGACGGCCATTCTTTCGACATGAGATGGACAGCGCCGGGAGTCTCGCCGTCGGCGGTCGGCCGGCTGCTCCTGGCCCACCCGGTGGTCGGCGCGGGCATCGCCCTCTCGATCCAGAGCGGCCTCGGCGCGGCGCCCTGGGACGTCTTCCACATCGGCCTCCATCGCGCGACCGGGCTCAGCATCGGCGCCGCGACCACCGTCACCGCCGCGACTGCAGTCCTCGTGTCGCTGGCGGCAGGGGTCCGACCGGGGCCGGGCACGCTGATCAACGCGCTCCTGATCGGCGCGTGCGTCAACCTGGCCCTCGCAGTGGTGCCGGTCGCGCCGTCGCTCCCGCTGGCGGCCGGATACCTGGCGGCGGCGCTCGTCCTCATCGGGCTCGGCACCGGGCTCTACCTCGGCGCCCATCTGGGCAGCGGACCGCGCGACAGCCTGATGGTCGCGCTGGCCCGGAGACGGCCCTGGACGATCTCGAGCGCCCGGGTCGCAGTCGAGCTCGGCGCGCTCGCCGCCGGCCTCCTGCTCGGCGGGCAGCTCGGACCCGGCACCCTGATCTACGCGCTGGCTGTCGGCCCCGCGACTCGATGGGGGATCGAGCTCTTCGCGGCGAGAGAGGCGGAGGCGCCATGTCACTGACCGGATTCACGCTCCGCGCCGCCGTCGCGGCGGACGCCGAGGCGCTGGCCCGCTTCGCCGAGAGGACATTTCGCGACACGTTCGGGCCGCACAACCGTGCCGACGACATGGACGACTACTGCCGCGCCGCCTTCACGATCGAGCGACAGCGGGCCGAGATCGAGGATCCGGACCGACAGGTGCTCCTGCTCGAGCGCGCCGGCGAGCTGGCCGCCTACGCGATGCTGTGGGCCGGGCCGGTGCCCGCCTGCGTGACCGGCGGCGATGCGGTCGAGCTGCTCCACTTCTACGTCGATCGCGCGTGGCACGGACGCGGCCTCGCCGGTGAGCTCATGGGCGCGACGATGGCCGCCGCGGGCCGGCGCGGCGCCCGCACTGTCTTCCTGGCGGTGTGGGAGCACAACCTCCGCGCCATCTCCTTCTACACGAAGCAGGGATTTCGCGACGTCGGCAGCCGGCCGTTCCAGCTCGGATCGGATCTGCAGACCGATCGGCTCATGGTCGCCCCGGTCGCGACGCGCTGAGCGGCGCGTGCGGCCCCGATCCGCGCCGGGGCCACTGGGCCCGGGCAGCCCTTGCCGCGGCGGCCCGGAGATGCGGAGATCCAGGTCAGGAGGATCTCATGGCAAGCACAGGCGCAGTCGCGCTGGTCACGGGCGCCAGCGCGGGCATCGGCAAGGCCGCGGCGCTCGCGCTGCTCGGAAGCGGCTATCGCGTCGTCCTGGCCGCCCGGCGACGCGAGCTTCTGGAGCAGGCGGTCGCCGAGTCCGGGGCGCCGGCAGACACGGCGCTCGCCGTCCCCACCGACGTCACCGACCCGGCTTCGGTGCGCGCGCTGTTCGCCGAGACGAGGCGAGCCTTCGGTCGCCTGGACGTGCTGTTCAACAACGCCGGCCGCGGCTCGCCCCCGGTCCCGCTGGAGGACCTCTCGTACGAGCAGTGGCAGTCCGCTGTCAACACAAACCTCACCGGCGCGTTTCTCTGCACCCAGGAGGCGATCCGGATCATGAAGAGCCAGGATCCGAGGGGCGGGCGCATCATCAACAACGGCTCCATCTCCGCGCACTCGCCGCGGCCCAACTCCGCGCCCTACACCGCCACCAAGCACGCGATCACCGGCCTCACCAAGTGCACCGCGCTCGACGGGCGAAAGCACGACATCGCCTGCAGCCAGATCGACATCGGCAACGCCGCCACCGCGCTGACCGAAAGGATGAGCGAGGGCGTGCTGCAGGCGGACGGCCGGACCGCGCCGGAGCCGCGCATGGACGTGGCCCACGTCGCCAGCGCCATCGTCTACATCGCGAGCCTGCCGCTCGACGCGAACGTCCAGTTCATGACCATCATGGCCACCAAGATGCCGTTCGTCGGGCGCGGCTGAAAGACGCCGGGGCTCGACCCACTACCCGCTGGTGCCCTCGACCACGAGGACCCAGTGCATGACGAACGGGTCGCCAGCCTCGTCGTCGACTGTGTCCGGGTTGACCGGCTCGGCGAGATCGCACTCGGCCGCGCGCCAGTAGGTGAACCCGTCCTGCGCGAGGCGATTGGCGCCGAGGAGCAGGGCCTGGCCCGGCTGCAGCGCCTGGTGCGCGACCTCGACGACCAGACGAGTGCCGGCCGGGACCGTCGCCTGGATCGGGACCTCGTGCAGGATGCCGCCGAGCTGGCCCTCGCCCGGGAACGCGACCTCGGGGATCGTGGTCTCGGCGCTGCCGAGCGGCGGGCCGCTCATGTTGGCCAGGGCCAGCTGATTCTGGTCGGCGCTGAACTCGCCCTCGAGCGCGCGCAAGATGACGGTGACCGGCAGGCCCGTGCTGCCCGACACGCACTCCTCGACCCCGAACGTCACCTTGGTCACCTGGATCGGGCCGGTGATGCCCTCGGCTGCCAGATCGAACACGCGGTAGAAGCTGTTCACCGTCTGGACGTCGTTGTCGTCGAAGCAGGAGACCCCGGTGAAGCCGACGATGTCCGTGCTCTGCGATTGAGTCAGGACGATGGTTCCGGCGTCCGGGGCCGGGGGTGCGGCGTCGGGGGTGGGGGGCTCGACTTCGCCTCCGCCCGCGTCGCTCGCGGCGCCCGCGTCTTCACCGCCTCCCCCATCGCCGAACTTGGCAGAGGTGCACGCGCCCAGGACCAGCGCGGCGGCGATCGAGGCCGCGAGTGCGGCGGGGTGACCAGCGGGCACGACTCCCCCAGGTGGTGGGCTCGCTCGCACGGGACTTTCCAGCCTAGCTGTGGTCACTCACGCTGTCCATGTAGGTCCAACGGAGCCGCGCTACGCGTCCGCCTGCGCCGGTCGTCGCGGCGACCGGCCGCGCAGCGCGCGCTGGAGCCGGGCGCGCGCGAGCGACGCCAGGATCCGCGTCAAGCTGCGCGCGCGGCCCAGGCGGTCGCGCAGCCCGTGCGCAGCGTCGAGCGAGACCCACAGCCGCAGGAGATGCCGCTTTCGCTCCGGCTCGGGATGATCCTCGTACGCGGTCCGCGCGTGCAGGATGCTGTGGTTCGACAGCAGCTGGACGTCTCCGCGCGCGAGCTCCATGTCGAGGAAGAGCGCGGGCCGCGCGGCGATCGCGTCGTATGCCTCGAGCACGGCCCGCTCGGTCTGCCCGAACGCAGGCGCCCGCTCGTAGTCGTGCGCCGAGCGGAAGTAGTCGGCGTGCCAGAACGTGCGCAGCCGCCCGCCGGCGTTGCGACACGCCGGGATCGGGATGTAGTCGATCCCGCCCTCGCCGTGCGTGTCGAGCAGGAACGGCTCGTACAGCCGATCGACGAGATCCGGGTGCTCGGCGAGCAGCGCGTTGTAGACGCTGATCGAGCTGACGATCCGGCTGATGCCGCCGCTGCGCGGGGTCTGCAGGCAGAGCAGGCCGACCAGGTCGGCGGCATCGCAGTGATAGGCGATGTTCGATGCCGTCCGGTAGGCGCGGACCGAGCGCGCGTCGGCGCCGGTGTCGCGCACGTGACCCAGCAGGTCTCCCTCGGGGTTCTGTGCTCCGGGGACGCCGAGGTGCAGGCCGAGGCCGTAGAACACGATCGCCGAGTCGTCGGGTCCCCAGCGCTCGACCGGGAAGCCGTGGACGAGCACGAAGCCGCGCCCGCCCGCGACCTCGCGGCGCCAGCCGTCGATCCGCGCCGCGAGGCCCGGCAGCGGGACATCCGCGGCGCGCAGCGCGGTGAGCGGCCGGCCGCTGGCTCTGGCGGCGGCCAGCGCGCGATCGAGCTCGGCGATGTCGGCGGCGGACAGATGGTGGCGCCACGCGGAGCTGGTCGCGAGGTCATTGCCACGCCACGCGGCCGGCCCCGCGATCGGCGCGCGGCGCGGACCGTCGTGGGGGCGCGCGAAGTAGTGCAGCGTCTGCGCGGTCAGCGACTTGTACATGTCCGCGGCGAGTGTGGCACGGACGACCGGGACGGTCTCACCGGTCGCCTCCGATCGCGTCCGCCTGCCGCGCCCGCGACCGTCTACCGGCGGGGCGCGATCGCGATGCGCACGCCGCTCTTCGGAAGCGGGCCGAGGCCGCCGGGGCCGGGCGCCGAGTCCTGGGACGGGTAGGTCAGATCGTAGCGGCGGGTGAACCAGGCGAGGAACGCCGGCATCACGATGGAGATGAGGGACTCGCCGGGACAGCGGTGGCCCTCGGGTGGGCCGCCGCCCTGCGGCACGAAGGCGCCGGCCGGCAGGGCGCGGACCGACTCGTCGCCCAGGCGCTCGCCCTGGAACGCGGTCGGGTCGCGGAAGGTGGTGGCGTCCTGCAGGGTGGCCCAGATCGCGCCCGCGCCCTTCCAGCCGGCCCGGATTGTGTACCCCGCGTGCTCGAGGTCGCGCAGCGCGACGCCGAAGAAGGTGATCGGCGCGAGCGGGTACGCGCGCAGCACCTCGCGCGACACGGCGCGCGCGGCCTCGAGCTGGCCCACCTGGGCCACGGTCGGGGCGACGTCGCCGAGCACTGCGTCCGCCTCGGCGCGGAGCCGGGCCGCCAGATCGGGATGCTCGCCGAGCACGACCAGCAGCCAGGCCAGCGCCGCGGTCAGCCCGCCGTGGGCCGCGAAGAAGAAGTGCAAGAGCTCGATCTCCAGCTCCTCGGCGGTGAGCTTCTCGCCGCCCGGCCCGCGCGCGGCCTTGAGCACGCCGAGCGCGGTGCCCTTGCCGTCGCGCTCCGCGACCTGCCGCTTGATGTAGACCCGCAGGCGATCGCGCGCCTTGACCGCCTTGCCGTAGGCGGTGAACGGCAGCTTCACCGGCGGTGAGAAGGCGCCGCGGTTCATCAGGGTGAAGTCGGCGGCCGACTCCACGTTGCTGGACCCCGGATCGCTGGCCGCGAACAGGTGGTCGGCCACGTCGAAGCCGAGCTGCTGGAGGTCGCCGGCGACCGCCTTCTCCCCCTGGCTCGCCCATCGGGTCGCGAACCGCTCGATGACGCGCGAAGATGCCGGGCAGGTAGCCGTCGAGCGCCCGGCTGCTGAACGCGGAAAGCAGCAGCCGCTTGCGCGTCCGGTGCCGCTCGCCGTCGAGAAACGGCACCGCGTCGGAGTGCAGCAGCTCCTGCAAGAACTTCGGCGACCCGCTCTGCCGGGTGAAGTTCTCCGGGTTCATGAAGAACGAGAACGCGGCCGGCCCGGCGAAGAACACGACCGTGTCGCCGAGGATCCGCGTCTTCCACACGTTGCCGTGCTGCTTGGTCCGCGACAGCGTGAACGCGAACGGATCCTTCAGAAACTGGAACGCCTCTCCGACGAACGGCGCGCCCATCGACCCCGGTGGTTGCTGTGTCATCGTGCCCCCTCCCCCTTGTGATCCGTAGAGTACGTCGGCCGGGTGCAAAAGGATCGATCGACCGTTCGACCCGCGGAGGGCCGCATGATCTGCGCGCCCTACCCGTTCACGGTCCGCCAGAAGTTGCGGAACATCGGGGGCAGCGATGGGCCGGCGAAGGCGCGCTGGGACAGCAAGATTCCCGTGGTGTTCGTCGTCGGGTCGGCGTACCAGGAGGTGCCGAGGCCGCCGTCCCAGCCGTAGGTGCCGGGCCGGTGGTGGAGGTCGTCGTGGGCGGTGACGACGGCCATGCAGAAGCCCCAGCCGTGGTCGTCGAAGTAGCCGGGGACGAGGGCGCCGAACGACTTGTTGGCCGGCGTGAGGGCATCGGTGGTCATGGCGCGGACCGACGCCTCCGACAGCAGGCGCTTGCCACCGACGGCGCCGCGGCCGAGCAGCAGCGCCGAGAAGCGGAGGAAGTCGGGCGCGGTCGAGACCAGGCCTTCGGCGCCGGAGCCGAACGCCGGCGGCCGGCTCCACATGCCATCGGGCCGATCGTAGAGCGTGAGGCCGCCTGTCCTGGGATCGACGAGGTAGCTGGTGACGAACCGGTGCAGCTTGTCTCGCGGCACGCTGAAGCCGGTGTCGTGCATGCCGAGCGGATCGAACAGGCGCTCGCGCAGGAATGCGTCGAAGCTCTGGCCCGAGGCCCGCGTGACCAGCGCGGTCAGCACCATCGCGCTGGTGTTGTACATCCAGCGCTCGCCGGGCTGATGCATGAGCGGCAAGGTCGAGAAGCGGCGGAGCCACTCGTCCAGCGCCGGCAATCTGGCGGGCGCCGGCATGCCGTCGCCGATCGAGCTTGTCGCCGGCATCCTGGATCGGATACTTGCCGGGCTCGGCGAGCAGGAGCCCGTAGCCCATCCTGAACGTGAGCAGGTCGCGCACGGTGATGGCGCGCGCCGCCGGCACGACATCGTCGAGCGGGCCATCCAGGCGGCGGAGCACCACGCGCCTGGCCAGCTCGGGCAGCAGGCGATCGACCGGCTCGTCGAGACGCAGCTTCCGCTCCTCGACGAGCATCATCGCCGCCGCCGCCGAGACCGGCTTCGTCATCGACGCGATCCGGAACATCGTGTCGAGCTCGACCGCGTCCGACCCGCCTGCCGTCTTGACGCCGATCGCGAGAGACTCCTCCCGGCCGCCGCGCGCCACCAGGGCGACGAGGCCCGGCACCTCGCCGCTGTCAACGTGTGGCGACAGGACGTCGCGCAGCGAGGGCCGATTCGCGCCGCGGGCCCCATCGCCCGCGGCCGCGGGATTGCTCACCCGGCTGCAGGCCGCGAGGGCCCCCGCGCCGGCGATGGTCAGGAACTCGCGGCGATCGAGGGGCGCCCGCTTCACCGGCCTTGCCCGCTCTTTATGTGCGCGACGAGCTGATCGAACACCGTGCCCCATCCGTCCTGGAAGCCCATCGCGTCGTGCTTGTTGCGGTGCTCCTCGTCGCTGTGCATCACCGTCGCCGTGTACCTGGTGCCCTTGCCGTGCGGCTCCATCGCGATGACGGCGGTGAAGCGGAACCCCAGCCCCGACTCGTGGCGGTTCGGGCGGAAGCCGCCCTCGAGCGCGTTGGTCCAGACCAGCTTGCGGTTGGGGACGAGCTCCAGGTAGCAGCCCACGTTCGGATGGTCCTGGCCCTCGGGCGAGCGCATCACGGTGCGAAACAGGCCGCCCGGGCGCAGGTCGATCTCGCACTCCGCCGTCGTCCACGGCGCGGGCGTGAACCACTGCGTGAGCTGCTCCGGCCGTGTCCACGCCATCCACACCTGCTCGGGCGAGACGTTGACGGTTCGTTCCAGATGGAGGTCGAGCCTGGGGTCGATGATCATCTCTTTCTCCTGTGCTTGGTTGCGTCGGCCGGACCGATGCTCTCGAGGAACCGATCGAGCTGATCGAGTCGGCGCTCCCACAGCGCGCGCTGCGCGACCATCCATTCCTCGGCCAGCTGCAGCGGCTGCGGTGACAGTTGATAGGTCCGCACGCGGCCGTCCTTGCGCGAGCGAACCAGGTCGGAGTCAGCCAGCACCCGCAGGTGCTGGAGGAAGGACGGCAGCGCCATGTCGAACGGCTCGGCCAGCTCGCTCACGGTGGCCGTCCCGCGGCTCAGCTGGACCAGCACGGCCCGGCGGGTCGGATCGGCCAGCGCATGAAACACGCGGTCCAGCTGCGCTCGTTCGTTAGGCATCCACCTAGGTATACGGGCAGCATCACATAGGTCAACACCTAAGTGTTATTCGCCGCGCGAACCGCGCTGTAGCCCAGATGGTATGGTGGGAAGGATGCGGTGGGGCCGCGAGCACGGCAGCGCCCGCGCAGGATCGAGGCGAAGCAGGGGGAAAGCATGCCCGTGAGCAAGGACCACTACCCGCCAGGCGACCAGGTCATCTTGAAGTCGGGCGGCCCGGTGATGACGGTGAACGGCCCGCCCGACGACATCAACAAGCGCGGCCAGATCGAGTGCATCTGGTTCGACGACGACGAGAGATATCAGAGCGCGTACTTCCACCCGGCCGCTCTGGTGGTCGCGGACGACAGCGAGGACTGACCGCCGGCGCCGGCCACCGATTGTCCCGCCACGGCGGCGAGGTGCGCGGCCGGCCGACGCGACCGTACGTGCTGGACTTTGTTTTGGTATTGCCGCCCGCGCGAGCGCGGGTTAGGTATCCGAATGGAGGTCCACGGGACCCGCGCGCGGAAACGGGGAGAAGTACTGATGGTGCCTGCCGACGACGGCTCGACAGACATGCTCCGGATGGCGAGCGAGGCCTTCGCGGTCCTGCGAGAGGTGAAGGATTACGCCATCTACGTCATCGATCCACAGGGTCGAGTCCTCACCTGGAACAAGGGCGCGGAGGCGATCAAGGGCTACGCGGCCGAGGAGATCATCGGCCACAGCTTCACGCGCTTCTTCACGGAGGCGGACCGTACCCAGGGGAGGCCGGCGCACCTCCTGAGCCGCGCGGCCGCCGACGGGCGCGTCGAGGACGAGACCTGGCGCATCCGCAAGGACGGGTCCGCGTTCTGGGCGGACGTCGTCATCACGGCCGTTCACGACGCCGAGGGTCACCTGAGCGGCTTCATCAAGGTGACGCGTGATCTGACCGAGCGACGCCGGGCCGAAGAGCTGCTCCGCCAGAGCGAGGAGCGCTTTCGCCTCCTTGTCGATGGCGTCAACGACTACGCGATCTACATGCTCGATACGCAGGGCGTGGTCACGACCTGGAACTCGGGCGCCGAGCGGATCAAGGGCTACACGGCCGCCGAGATCGTCGGCAAGCGCTTCTCCGTCTTCTATCCACCCGAAGCGATCGCATCCCGGCACCCGGAGCACGAGCTCGAGATCGCCCGAGCCGAAGGGCGGTACGAGGAGGAGGGCTGGCGCGTCCGCAAGAACGGCGAGCGCTTCTGGGCCAGCGTGGTCCTCAGCACCATCACCGATCCGGACACCGGCGAGCTGCGGGGCTTCGCGAAGGTGACGCGAGACCTCACCGAGCAGCGCCGCATGCAGGAGGAGACGCGATCCGCCGTCGCCCAGGTCGACACCGAGCGCGCCCGGGTCCAGGAGGCGCGTCTCGAGCTGCACGCGCGCGACGAGTTCATCTCGGTGGCGGCCCACGAGCTGAGGACTCCGCTCACGGCGCTCGTCATCAAGCTGCAAGGAGCCGCGGAGTTACTGCACAAGGCCGGCGAGAACGCCGATGGCGCGAGGCCCGCCAGGCTCGCGCGACGCCTCGACGGCGCGGTGGAGCAGATCGGGCGACTGAGCGATCTGGTGGAGCGTCTCCTCGACGTCTCGCGGATCGTGAGCGGCAACATCGAGATGAGCTTCGCCGAGACGAACCTGACCGAGCTGGTCCGGCGCGTCGCCGGCGATTTCCGCGACAGCGCCGCGGCGGCTGGCAGCGATCTGCGCGTCCAGGCGAGCGGCGACGTGATCGGGCGCTGGGACGCCGCCCGGCTCGGGCAGGTCGTGACCAATCTGCTCTCGAACGCCATCAAGTACGGCGGCGGAAAGCCGATCGACGTCGAGGCTCAGGGCACGGACACGGGGGCGCGCATCGTGGTGCGAGATCAGGGCATCGGGATCGCGCCCGACGACGCCGACCGCATCTTCACGCGCTTCGAGCGTGCAGCCCCGGTGCGGCACTACGGGGGGCTCGGCCTCGGCCTGTACATCGCCAAGAACATCGTCGAGCTGCACGGCGGGTCGATCCACGTGTCCAGCCGCCAGGGGGATGGTTCCACCTTCGTCGTCGAGCTGCCGCGGCGAGCCGTGACCGCATCGGACGCGCATCCCGGCGAGCGCCCGGAGACAAGGCCATGAGCGCCACCAGCTGCGACAACATCGTGATGGTGGTCGAGGACGACGGCGGTATCCGCGAGTCGCTGATGGAGGTCCTCGAGGACAACGAGTACCAGCCGATCGGCGCGGCCAACGGCAAGGAGGCGATCGACCGGCTCCGGGCCCTGCACGACAGGCCGTGCGTCATCCTGCTCGACCTCATGATGCCGGTGATGGACGGCAGGGAGTTCCGCGCTCTGCTCCTGCAGGATGCGGAGCTCGGGTCCATCCCGGTGGTCATCCTGACCGCCCACGCCAACCTTCGCGACGCCGCGGAGGGCATGGCGGCCGCCGCGTGCCTGAAGAAGCCGGTGCAGCTCAAGGTCCTCCTCGACATCGTCCACCGGTTCTGCCGGGAGACCCTGGCGGCATAGGCGTCAGCCCGCTCTCCGTGTCCGTTTCGTTCAAGACGGGCCGCCGGTCCGGTGGCACGGTGTGGTCACACGACCGCAAGAGGACGAAAATGACGAAGACGGGAAACGACAGCCGGATCGACTACATCGAGATGAACGTACGGGACCTCGCGCGCGCGAAGGCCTTCTACGGTGGCGCCTTCGGGTGGAAGCTCACGGACTACGGCCCCGGCTACTGCGCCTTCTCGGACGGCCGACTCGAGGGCGGCTTCACGACCGACGGGCCGCCGGCGCCGGGAGGCCCGCTGGTGATCCTCTACGCCGACGACCTCGAGGACATGCAGCGCCGCGTCGAGGCCGCGGGCGGAGCGATCGTCAAGGCAATCTTCCCCTTCCCCGGCGGGCGGCGCTTCCACTTCAAGGACCCGGACGGATACGAGCTCGCCGTCTGGTCCAAGGCGTAGGCCGGCGGTCCCCGCCGAGGCTGATGCGCGGCGCCGTGTAGCGCCGGGCCGGGTCCACGAGCTCGGCGTACCGACTCCGCCAGTTGCCGGCGAAGAAGGCGTCCAGCTGGGCGGCGAGGGCCCGGTCCTCGATCACGACGCCCACGTTGCGGCTCGCGTGAAAGTAGTCGCGCTCCCAGTTGCTGGTGCCCAGCCAGAGCCGCTCGCCGTCGACGACGAGATACTTGGCGTGGGCGACGCGCGCGAACGGGATGAAGCCGCCGGACCAGGGCGGGATGACGAGAAAGGCCACGTCGATGCCGTCCACCCGGTGGAGGGCCACGATGTCTTCGACGGTGGCGGGGCGCCTGGCCCAGTCCGAGACCAGGACCTGCACGCGCACGCCGCGCGCGGCGGCGCGGCGCAGCGCCGCTCCGAGCTCCGGCAGGTCCGCGCGATAGGTGAGCAGCTGAACGCGGACGCTGCGCCGCGCGCCGTCGATGAGCTCGACCAGGCGCGGCAGATCCCACATCCGCTCGTCCGGCAGCCAGCCGCGCGGGCTGAACACGGCGGCGACGCCCCGGCCGAAGCGGTAGCCGCCGGCGGGGGGCGAGGCCCGGAACGTTCGCGCCGCCTTGCCGGCCAGGGCCCAGTCGGTCGCGAACAAGTCGGCCATCGCCCGCACCACACCTGGATCGCGGACGCGCAGTCCCAGCTCCTGGATGTGGGTCAGAGCTCGCCAGTCGAAGTTCTGACTCCCCAGGAACGCCTCGCGGCCGTCGACGAGGAAGTACTTCGCATGCAGCACACCGCCGGCGAATGCCGCGCCATCGTAGGTGCGGACCTCGATCCCGGCTCGACGATCGAGGCGCGCGAGCGTGTCCGGGTAGGTGGCGACGAACCTGGAATCGGCCAGGAACCTCACGACGACGCCGCGGTCAGCCGCGCGTTCGAGCGATCGCACGATCGGCTCCAGCCGGCTGCCGACCCGGTTGCTCGCGTAGAACTGGGCCAGGTCGATCCGCGCTCGTGCGCCGTCGATCATGGCCGGCCACACGTCGTGCGCGTCCGGAATGTCCGGGTGATCGAGCGACGTCTCGACCGGAAAGGTCTCGACCAGCTCGAACGCGGCGGCCGGACGGGCCGCGACGTCCGGCGCGCCGGCGTGACCGCCCGCTCCTCCACAGCCGACCGCGAGGAGCAGGCAGCAGCGAATCCACGATGACCGGCGCGACATGGCCGCCGCATCCAAGCACAGGTCCGGGCGAGTTTCACCCCGATGCGAGCGAGGCCGTTATTTGGTCGGCGCGCGGCGCCAGGGCTGCTCAGAGCGCGCTGCTTCGTGCGCTGTGTTGCGCTGCGAAAGCTGGACAGGCGCGCCGCACCGCGTTCAGCGCTTCTTCCAGAGGCAGCGGCTTGCTCAGGTAGTAGCCCTGGACCTTGTCCACGCCCAGGCTGCGCAGCATCGCCAGCTCGCCCGGAGTCTCGACGCCTTCTGCGGTGATGCTGCTGCCGATGTCGTGCGCGAAGGAGATGAGTCCCCGGGCCAGCGCGCGCCGACCCGGATCGGTATCGATGTCGCGCGTCAGGCTCATGTCGAGCTTGATGACGTCGGACTTGAGACTCAGAATATGTCGCATGCCGGCGTAGCCGGCGCCCGCGTCGTCGATGGCCAGCCCCGCCCCCTGCTCGCGCAGAGGCTGGAGCGCGCGCATCAGGGCATCGTAGTCGCTCACCGTGGCGTGCTCCGTGATCTCCACCATGATGCGCGACAGGTCGAGTCCGTCGAGCAGCGGAGGCAGCAGACCGGACAGGATCAGCTCCGCCGAGGTGTTGATGCCGAGAAACAAGGGATCCGGAAACCGGTCGAACGCGGCGAGCGCATTGCGGATGGCGTGGAGCTCGAGCTCGAGGCCCATGCCGACGTCATGGGCCGCGCTGAACCACTTGTCCGGTGTCCGGCGCGGTTCGACGTCGAAGCGCGAAAGGCACTCGACGCCGGCGAGCTCCTCGTCATCCAGTCGATAGATGGGCTGGAAGACGATCCTCGGCGCACCGCCCGCCATCGTGCCGCGGATCTCTGCGGCCGCCTTCTCCCGGACCCGGATCGCGGCGAGGTCTTCATTGATGCGGCCCGCGAGCACCTCCGCGAACGCCCGCATCATCCTCATGTCGCGCTCGCCCAGCGTGGTGTCCGGGACGTAGCTGAAGCAGCACAGCGTCCCGTAGACCTCCCCTCCCTCGAGCTGGACCGGCACGCTGAGGTGCGAGCCGATCGGGATGGCCGTCGTCGCTGCGAGATGAACGCCACGTCCATCTGCAGGTGCTTGCGCACGGTTCTGAGGACCTGAGCGACCCCGGTGTCCCCCACTCCCCGAGCAATGAGACTGGCAATGGGGCCAGATGGACCAGGCGCCGCATTCGACTTCACCGACTCAATATATAAGAGCTGCGATTGCCGACCAACGATGACCCGGCCGAGCCCTCGCGGGCCGGCACACCGAGGGGGAATCCCGCGCAGGTGATGACATCGGATCTTCAGTACTCTGGCCCCGGCTTCGACCTTGCCGACTTCGTCTCCTTCGTCATCGAGAGCTTCGTCGAGAACCTCGGCTCCGCGACGTGGTCGGCCGGGCGCCTCGCTCGAGGGCTCGCTGCTGTCGCGACCGAGCTGCAATCTGTCCGGCCATCGGAGCGCGGCTTCTGTGGCTTGTTCGCCGGGCGACCCGCTATAGGCTCGAGCGAATGACCGCCACGCAGGATGTTGTGACAGGAGCGCCGATGCCGCGCGGACGATGGCTGCCGCTATCCGTCGCGCTCGGGATGCTGTGCTCGTGTCACGGCGCAGCCACGACGCCGGCGAAGACACCGCGGCGGGACGTGCTCGCCATCACCCACGTGACCCTGATCGATCCCGGCCGCGGGCCCGCGCCCGAGGCCGACGTGACGATCGTCGTCGAGGGCAGCCGGATCGCGCGGGTCGGGCCGTCGGCGTCCATCGCCATCCCCGAGGGCGCCGTCGTGCACGACGCCACCGGGCGCTTCGCCATCCCCGGTCTGTGGGACGCGCACGTGCACGTGTCGCAGGTGACCGACGACTCGATCCCGCTGCTGCTGGTCAACGGCGTCACCGCCGTGCGCGACATGGGCAGCGACCTGGCCGATATCCGGCGGTGGCGAGACATCCGCCGCTCGGGCGGACTGGCGCCGCGCGTCTACTCGCCGGGCCCCAAGCTCGACGGCGACGGCGAAGCGGGCCCGGACACATGGATCGTGACGTCGCCCGAGCAGGCCCGCCGCACGGTCAATCGCCTGAAGGCGATGGGCGTCAACTTCATCAAGGTGCACCGCGCGCTCTCTCGTGCTGTCTTCGACGCCATCGTCGACCAGAGCCGCGCCGATGGGTTTTTCATCGCGGGCCACCCGACCGGCGAGTATCCGGCCATGGTGGCGATCGCCGCCGGACAGCGGACCATCGAGCACGGTCGGGGCATGCTCCCCTGCTCGGCTCGCGCGCGAGCCCGCATCCGCTCCGAGGCGGCGCTCGCCCGACTCGAGACGTTCTGCGCGCCCGAGTCCGAGGCCGACCGCCTCCTGCCCGCCATGGCGCGCGCCGGCGCCTGGTTCACGCCCACACTGGTCTCCTGGCGCGGGCGGACCCTGGATCGCGCCGCGGTGGCCGCGCTCGACGGCATCGCGCACACGCCGGCGGCGCTCGAGGAGCTCTGGCGCGGCGACGAGCCGGTGGATGCCTTCGAGGCGGAGCTCACGGCGGAGTTCGGACCGCTCGCGGCGCGCGCCGCGAGGACGGGGGTCAAGCTGCTGGCCGGCAGCGACTCCGGCGATCCCAACGTGGTGCCCGGCTTCGCGCTGCAGGACGAGCTCCGCCTGCTGGTGGAGGCGGGCGTGCCGCCGCTCCAGGCCATCTCCGCCGCCACGATCGAGCCGGCGCGCGCTTTCGGTGTCGCGGACGCGGTCGGCTCGATCGAGCCCGGCAAGGCCGCCGATATCGTGCTGCTGGCGGCCGACCCGCTCGCCGACATCCGCAACACGCGCCGGATCGTCGCGCTGGTCCTGAGCGGGCGCTGGCTGTCGGCCCGACAGCTGAGCGCGCTGCTCCCGCCGGCGCGCGACCGATGACGTCTCACTTCGCGGGCCGGTAGGACGCGAGCACGTTGCCGTTGGCGAACGCCCGGCTGGCGGTGCGCTCGAGCGCCAGCTTCGACTCGATGCCCTCGAACAGCGTGCGCCCGGAGCCCAGCACGATCGGGTTCACGACGAACTGGTACTCGTCGATGAGTCCGTGCCCGGCGAGCAGCGCGACGATGGTGCCGCTCCCCATGATCACCATGTCGGGGCCGCTGGCCTGCTTTCGCTTCCGCACATCCGCCGCCGGATCGTCCGCCACCAGGGTCGTGTTCTTCCAGGTGACCTTGTCCAGCGTCCTGGAGTAGACGACCTTCGACATGCTGTTCATCCCCGCGGCCACGTCCGGGAACACCTCGAACGCCTGCTTGGTCGGCCAGAAGCTCTCCATCATCTGATAGGTCTTGCGGCCGAACAGGAGCTCGCCGCCTCCCTTGGCGTTTCCCGCGACGAACGCGTCCCACTCCGGGTCGCTCTTGTGGGCCCAGCTCATGTCGCCCGACCCGTCGGCGAAGAATCCATCGACGGAGACCTGGTTGAACATGATCAGCTTGCGCATGCGTTCCTCCTTGCTTTCGCCCTCGATCTCATCAGTCCTAATTTAGGACTAATGAATCCTCCTTCGCAACCTCCAAGTTTCGGTCGTGATGAGGGGGCTTCCCCGAGGGGGGCATGCCAGCCCGGCCATTCGACGCGCTACATCTGGAACGCGTACGAGAACTTGATGAAGGCCTGACGCACCTCCGGCTCCAGCGACCCGGTCATGTCCGAGAAGACGCGGTTGTCGCCGTAGCCGACGAACAGCACGGACTGCCAGTTGAGCTTGAACGCGAACAGCGCCGAGCCGCTGAACGTCGCGTCCTTGCGCGTCACCTCGGCCAGATACAGGTCGGGGTCCCGCCGCGTGACCTCGTACTGCCCGATCGCGCGGACGAACATCCGCGAGGTGAAGTTGTAGGTGACGCGCAGGCGATCCACCCGGGCGGTGAAGAGCCGCTGCTTCTCGCCGCCCGATCTGACATCGAGCCAGCGCAGGCTCTCGTTGAGGACCAGCTCCAGGTGCGGTGTCGGGCGCACGGTCATGCCGAGGACGATGTCGGCGCCGGTCCCGGTGCGCGAGTTGTCGAAGTCGATCTGCTCGCCGACCGATCCGTTCAGCGAGATCGAGGAGAACGTCATCGTCGGGCTCACGTTCAGCTCGTAGAGCAGCTGCTGCCGCGGCTGCACCTCGGTGCCGGCCAGCGCGCGGTCGTTGGCATACGACAGCAGCACCGCCGAGCTGAACAGGGCGTCCAGCTGGGCGCCGGCCTCCACGTGCTGGAGCAGGAGCTCCTCGTCGAGATCGATGATCCGGTCGTAGACGACGAACGGCCGCACCCGCCGCAGCACGCTCGTCTCGGGGTGAAACGTGTAACCGAGCTCCCCGGTGCCCTCGCGAAAGCCGGCCTGCGGGATGAAGCCGTTGTCGGCCCGGAAGTCCTCGGAAATCTCCTGGTAGATCGCGGCCCAGTCGATGCGCGTCGAGCTGTGTCGCCATACCGCCCGCCCGGCGTATCCCTGCAGCGCGCGCCCGTCCCACTCCTGGGACAGCTCCGGCCGGTCCGGAGTCCGCGTCCAGGAGCCGAGCAGCTGCCCGAGGATGCTGTCCCCCTCGCCCAGCCGCCACTCGAAGTCGGGGCCGACCACCCGGTTGTGGCCGCCGTCCTCGACCTCGCGGCTGTTGGCCAGCACGCCGACGAAGGAGCGGCCCAGGTCGTATCGCATCCGGCCAATGCTGGCCCACGACCTGAAGTCCTGATCGACCATCTCGGACGAGTTCGGGCGCGGGATGACGACGCTGCCCCCGCCTTCGTCCTGGACGGCCATGGCCGTGTAGGCGAGGCCGCCGGCGCGGCCGGTGGCGCGCGCCCCCCACTGCGGATCGGTCATCGTCCGGGTGTAGATCGCCTGCATCGGGGTCAGCAGCAGCTCGCTCCCCTCGAGGAAGAACGGCCGCTTCTCCGGGTACAGCAGGGCGAAGCGCTCGTTCGCCGCGATCAGCGCCACGTCCGACTCGATCTGCGAGAAGTCCGGGTTCACCGTCGCGTCGATGACGGTGCTGGCGTTGGGCCGCCACTTCGCATCGAAGCCGCCGGTGGCGTCGAAGTCGTCGTCGAGCGACGAGCCGAGCTCCCCCTCGGGCAGCTGCTCGTAGACCCCGCTCGCGTACGGCGCGAACACGAGCCCGCCGCCGGTCGGGAGCCTCTGCAGACCGACGAGGTAGTTCGACTGGCAGATGAAGCAGTGGCCGCCGCGCGGCAGCCGGGCGGTGAACATCTGGTACCGGAAATCGCGCGGCCGGTTGCGGTACAGCATGATGCGCCAGGTCTGCGGGTCTCTGCGCGGATAGCGCAGCGACGAGAACGGGATGCGGATCTCGAGCGTCCAGCCCCGCTCGTGGATGCGGCCGACCGAGTCCCAGAAGAAGTCCGGCGATGGGTCCTCCTGGCCGCTGCTGTCGTCGGTGACCGCGTCGTACTGGACGCCGCGCGCGTTGGCCAGCATGAGGATCGCGCTCTTGCCGGTGCCGCTCGGATCGACGATGACGCCGCCGTAGTCGGTGTTGCTGCCGACGTTGTCGCGGTCGGCCAGCGGCGAGCGAATGTCGTCCGGCGCCGGATCGGCGAACTCGAACCCGGCGTACAGGAACTGGTCGTCGTACGCCAGGTAGCCGACATTCCCGACCGCCGGGACGGTGTTGTCGCCCGGGTTGGTCTCGAACCAGGTCTGGACCGGCGCCACGCCCTTCCAGGCGGCCTCGTCCAGCGAGCCATCGACAGTGATGGAGCCGGAGACGCGCGAGATGGTCAGCGTCGCCGGCACCTCCGCGCGGGTCTCGGGCGCCGCCACCGCCACGCCGGCCAGCGCGGGGATGACGGCATGCGCGGCGGCGAGGAGCAGCGCGATCCAGGGGGGTCGCAACGGCACGGTCGTTCTTATCACGCCCGCCACCGGGACGCGCTGCCTCTTGAGCCACGTCTTCGGACGCCCTGCCCGGCTACTTTGCCGCGAGCCGGTCGGCCAGCTGGACGACGCCCCACTCGCGCAGCAGCGGCGCGCCGGCGGCCCAGTCCGGCCGGCGGTCCGGCAGCTCCGGCACCGGCGCCGCCGGATCCATCGCCGCGATGCGTCGATAGAGACGCAGGTCATCGGCCTGGCCGGCGAATTTTCCTGCCTCGATGGCCGCCTCGAGGGAGCCGAAGCGACGCAGGATGTCGGCGGCCGTCTTGGGCCCGACGCCGCGCGCGCCGGGCAGCTTGTCGGACGGATCCCCGCGCAGCGCGATGAAGTCCGGCACCTGGAGCGGGTCCACGCCGTAGCGCTTGCGGACCTCGTCCGGGTCGACACGACTGAGCTCCGAGACGCCGCGGGTGGGGAACAGGATGGTGGTCCGGTCGCTCGCCAGCTGATAGGCGTCCCGGTCGCCGGTGGCCACCAGGCAGGTGCCGCCGCGTGCCTCCTCGGCCGCGACCGCGGCGGCGAGGAAGTCGTCCGCCTCGTAGCCGGCCGCCTTGGCGGTGGCCAGGCCGAACGCGTCGCACAGCCGCGGCAGCACCGCGAGCTGCTCGAGGATCGCCGGGTCCGGATCGCGCCCCGACTGGTAGGCCGGGAACGCCTGATGCCGGTAGGTGGGCGCCTCGTACGAGTCCCAGCCGACAAGGACGGCGCGCGGCTGCTCCTGCTCCCACAGGCGCACGATCATGTTGGTGAAGCCGACGACCGCGTTGAAGCGGATCGACCTGGGCAGCGCGTGGAACGCGCGGTGGGCGAACGAGTCGCCGTCCACGGCGAGCAGCGGCCGGTTCACAGGACCGGCGATACCAGCCGCGGACGGCGACCGCAAGCGAAACCGATCAGCGCGCCTCGATCCGCACGTCGTCGACCGCGGCCTCGACCAGGCTCGCCCCCGAGGCGTCGGCCGCCTCGACCAGGATGCGCACGCTCTGGCCAGCGAACGCGCTGATGTCGACGGAGCTCGTCGCCCAGACAGCGTCGTCGTCGTTCGCGGCGCCCAGCTCCTGCAGCACGGTCTGGCTGGTCGCGCCCACCACGCTCACGCGCAGGAAGTCCGCCGACGACGAGTTGGTGCCGTGCGCCAGGTAGTAGGCGAACGACAGCGTGATCTGCCCGGACGGCAAGGCGATGGCCGGCGACCGGATCGACGTCCTGCCGCCGTCGATGTCGTTGACCCCGGCCGACGCGCCGGCGGTCGCGCCGGTCACCAGGTCGAAGGTGCCGCTGCGCGCCGTGCCGAGCTGCTTGGGCCCGCTGTCAGTGGTCGCCTGCGGGTCGCCGCGCTCCCAGCGGCCGGTCGTCGCCGTGTCGGTGCCGGAGGGATTGGCGGCCCAGCCGCGCGCCTGCTCGAAGTCGTCGGAGAAGACGACGACGCTCGTCCCCGCCACGACGACCGTGACGGTGTCGTCGTCCTCGGCGGCGCCGTCACCGACGACGAGGCGGAACGTGTAGGTGCCGGCCACCGACGGCGTGAAGCGCGCCTGCGACGTGGCCGCGCCGGTCAGGGCGACCGCCGGGCCGGCGGTCTGCGTCCACGCGAACGTGAGCGGCGACGGCCCGCCGTCCGGATCGCTCGAGCCGGTCCCGTCGAGCAGGACCTGGACGCCGATCTGGCCGCTCTGATCGGCGCCGGCGCTGGCGGTGGGCGGCTGGTTGCCGCCGCCGCCGGCATTCACCGCGCCGGTAACGACGAGCGCGAACGGCTGCGGACCGCTCGGCACGGTGAACGCGCGCACGGTGACCGTGTACGTGCCGGCCGCGGGGCTGGCCAGGAGCACCTGCTCGACCGTGTTGCGGCGGTCGGCGGCGCCGCCCGGCTGCGACACGCCGCCGGAGAAGACGTTGCCGCGGAAGGTGCCGCTCGGCCCGGTCACCTCGAGGTCGAGGTCGTTGACCAGGTGCGTGCTGGCCGCCGGCGTCGACGGAAAGTCGGTCCACGCCAGCGTGGCCTTGAGCGATGTCCCGGCCTGGACCGTCACGTTGAACGTCCTGGTCTGGCCGGCCCCGCCGCCGGGGAAGCCGGTGTCGTCGGCCACGACCATGCGCCGCGTCTGCCCGGGAAAGAACAGCGCGTCGTCGAGCAAGATGCGCCCCCAGCCCTGGCAGTTGTTCGGGATGGCGCCGGCTCCGGTCATCTGCCTGGCCGAGTTGAGCAGCGTGCCCTTGACCAGCGCCGCCGATGGCGTGAAGCGGTTGGCCAGGACCGGCGCGCCGGTCGGGTAATAGCCGTCGGCGTAGTACTGGCGCACGAGCGCGCCCAGGCCGGCCGCCGCCGGGCTGGCCATGCTGGTCCCGCTCATGCTGATCGTGTTGCAGTTGTTGCTGCCGACGTTGCCGTCGTTCCGGCCCGAGATGATCCCGGAGCCGGGGATGGTGAGGTCAGGTTTGATCCGGTTGTCGCTGGTCGGGCCGCAGCTCGAGAAGCTGGCCATCGACTCGGCGCTGGTGCCGCGCAGGGTGGCGCCGACCGAGACGCCGTTCTTGGCGGTGGACGGGCTGCCCACCGACGCGGTGCCGGGACCCGAGTTGCCGGCCGCGAAGAAGATGAGGAAATCCGGGTGCGAGAACATGAACGCGTCGACGTCCTCGGACGCCGCCGTGTAGTTGTTCTGGGGGAAATTGTTCTCCTGATCGCCCCACGAGTTCGTGTGCAGGCGGGCGCCCTGGTCGTAGGCCTGCTGAAAGATCGGCTGCAAGTCGACGACCGGGCAGCCGATGCCGGGCAGGTCGCCGCAGTTGTCGGTGCCGAAGCCGCCGTCCTGGACGACCAGCCTGGCGCCCGGCGCCATGCCGTCCGCCGTGTCGTGCTCGATCGGGTTGGCGAAGTTGTCGCCCGCGATGGTGGCGCCGACGTGCGTGCCGTGATTCTGCGTGTCCCACTCGGTGGCGCCGATGCCGCCGGCGCACTCGTTCGACCACAGGAAGTCGACAGCGAGGACCTTGCGCTGAGCGGCGTCGATGGCGGTGCCGCCGTTGCAGGCGTTCGTCGGCGGCAGGCCGCGCGCGGTGTCGCGGAAGAAGCAGCTGTCGGCGTCGGCGCCGGTGTCGATGTAGCCGACAACCTGGCCCTCGCCGTGGATTCCCTGATCGAAGACCGGCGTGGCCTGCCCGCCGCTGACGCCGGACTGGCCGACCCAGATGGTGGTGTCGTTGTACAGGGTGCGCCGTCCCTCGACGTCAATCCAGAACACCTCCGGCACCTCGGCCAGGCGCTCGGCCAGACCGACGACGCGATCGGCCGGCACCAGCATGCGGATGCGGGAGAAGCGCCCGCCGTTGCGCACGCCGACCACCTCCGCCTCCGGCTCGAGAGCGCTCTCGCCGAGGATGCGCTGCACGTCGGCGTCCGGATAGGCCTGCACCATGACGGTCTGCACGGCGGCGTCCTCGGCGGCGAAGACCGCCTCTCGCAGGCCGCGCGCGATCTTGTACTCGGGACGGACCACGCCGGCCCACGCCCCGAGCCCGGCCGCGCCCCTGGCCGGCGCCACGCGGACCAGGAAGCTGTCGTCCGGCACGTAGGCGTAGATCCGCTCGACTCGCGCCTCGAGCGCGGCGAGATCGGCGGCGGTCGGCGGGCCGGCCAGCTGCACCAGCACGTACTGGCCGGACCCATCGGGCGCGGCCAGCGCCTCGTCGGTGAGCGGCGCGATCGCGCGGGTGTCGATCGACACCGACGCCAGTGAGATGGTGCCGTCGCGCTCCTCCGGTCCCTCGTTGAGCGCGCAGCCCGCGCCCAGGCACGTCAGGAACGCGGCGCAGCCGCGCACAGTTGAACAGCCTCATGGTCGAGACGCCTCCCCTGGTTTGCGCGGCATCATAGGAGCGCACCGAGCGGACGTGAAGGCGCATCGCCCGCGATACGACGCGATGCCGTGGAGTGATCTCTGTATTCAACTCGCGCTCCATGTGGTACCAGGACGCGCCATGAAGCGAGCCGTGCGGCGTGTGGGTCTGTTCGCGACTTGCGTCCTCGTCGCGTGCCTGGCCGGCTGTATCTCCGCGCCCGACCGGGACAGCCGCGAGTCGCCGTCGACGGGCAAGGCGGACGAGCCGGGCGCGGACAGCGGGCCCTGCCCCGCCGGCGCGGACGGGCTCGACTGCCTGTTCGCCCTGCACGACGAGGTGACGGCCGGGTGCGACCCGGATCGGTTCGACAATCTCTTCGCGAGCCTCGAGGCTCGCGTCGGCGACCTGCCCGCCTGGCACGAGGGACGCGCCCTGTTCGTCAGCATCGGCGAGGCCGTGGCGCCGGCCGGGACCTGGAACGAGTGGAGCCCGGGCCAGGCCACCGAGCCCGTGTGCGGCAGCGATCTCCACGCCGCCGCGATCGCCATCCCGTCCGGGCTGCACGAGTACAAGCTGGTCGGCCCGGACGGCTGGCAGCTCGACCCGTTCAACTGGGCCTTCGCCTACGACGCGTTCGCCGGCAACCCGGACGGCCGCAACTCGGTCATCGACACGTACGACTCCGAACTCGGCCACCTGGCCCAGCCGCCCGACCCACTCTGCTCCGACGCGCTCGGCAACTGCCGCGCGATGATCGCGTACCTGCCGCCCGGCTACGGCGCCCCCGAGAACGCCGGCCGCCGCTACCCGACCGCATTCGTGCACGACGCGCAGAACGTGTTCGACGACGAGACGTGCTGCTTCGGTCACGGCGGCTGGGAGCTCAACCGCACCCTCGACCGCGAGATCGCCGACGGCACCACCTCCGAGCTGATCGTCGTCGCGGCGGAACACGGCGGCGCCCAGCGCCTGGCCGAGTACGGCGGAGAGCTGACCGACGCCTTCATGGACTTCCAGGTCGGCACCGTGCAGCCGACCGCGGCATCGCTGTGGCGGATCGATCCGGCGCGCATCTTCACCGCCGGCTCGTCGCTGGGCGGGCTCATCTCGTTCCGCCTCGCCTTCGCCCACCCGGACGTCTACGCCGGCGCCGCCTCGCTGTCCGGCTCCTTCTTCATCGGCGAGGAGGGCGACGAGGACGGCCCGTCCATGCGCGACATCGTCGAGCAGACCGGCCTCCTGCCGCTCGCCCTGTACGTCGACCACGGCGGTCGCGTGGAGGACGGCTCCGACAACCTGCCGTCCAACCAGCGACTGATCGACTCCCTGGCCGCCGCCGGCTGGATCCGCGCCGTCTCCCCCGACTGCAGCGGCGAGCCCGGCCGCCTCTGCACCTTCCACGACGTCGGCGCCACCCACGACGAGCTGGCCTGGCGCGAGCGCAGCTGGCGCTTCCTCCGCTTCCTGTTCCCGGCGCCCTGACGGGGCGCGGCGTCACATCTGCGGGCGCTCCGCCTTGTCGGGATAGGGGCACATCCGTTTCAGCGGGCACTCCCAGCAGCGAGGTCGGAGCGCCTGGCAGGTGGTCCGGCCGAAGCGGATGAGCTGGAGGTGGAGATCGATGCCCCGGCCGGGCGGGACCAGAGGTCGCAGGATGCGGAAGGCGCGCTCGGGCGACGCGGTCGGCGGCACGATGGCGAGGCGGCGCAGGATGCGCGCGAGGTGCGTGTCCACGGCGCAGAGCGATACGCCCGCTCCGAACATCAGCGTGATCGCCGCCGTCTTGATGCCAACGCCCCGGATGCTCGACAGCTCGGCCAGCGCCGCGTCCACGTCGAGACCGGGGCGGCGCAGGTCGGCGAGCGAGATCCGCCCGCGCGTCGCCAGCAGGTGTCGCAGGAACGCCTGGATGCCGCGCGCCTTCTGCGCCGCCAGCCCCGACATCAGGATGGCTCGCTCGATCTCGGCGACCGGCGCCGCCGCCACCCGCTTCCAGCTCGGGAAGCGGCGCCGGAGCGATCGATACGCCCGCTCGGCGAGCACGTCATTGGTCGCCTGCGCCAGGACCGTCCCCACCAGGCAGGCGACCGGATCCTCTCTGCGCCAGCGATACGGGCCGCGCGCTCTCTCGAGGATCTCGAGGACCCGCCGCACGAACATCGCCTCGCTTCGCGCCATGAGCAGCTGCGAGCATAGAGCGCACGCCGAGGCGCCTGGTCGATCGCCGCGCAGGTGGAGCGGATCCCACCCGGGGGTCGCGTCCGGCTCTGGCCGGCGCGGCGCGATCGGCGCTACGATGCGCGGGCCGGGACGAGATGCCCGGCCGGGCCACGCCGGGACGCCTGCGGCAGCGCCGCTTCCCGGCAGCGACTGGTGACCGCCGTGGACGAGATCGAGATCGATGGGCTGCGCATCGCCTACGAGCGCGCAGGCAAGGGACCGACGCTCCTCTTCCTGCACGGCTACGTCGGCGATGGGCCGACGACGTGGTGTCAGCAGAATCGACGGACTCGCCGACGAGTTCACGGTAGTGGTCTGGGACGCCCCCGGCGTCGGTCGCTCCTCGGACCCGCCGGAGTCGTTCGGCATGGCGGGCTACGCTGACTGCCTGGCCCGATTCGTCGCGGAGCTCGGCCTGGAGAGGCCGCACGTGGTCGGGTTGTCGTTCGGAGGTGCGCTCGCCCTGGCGCTCTGCCGTCGGCACCCGGACATTGCACGCTCGCTCGTGCTGGCCTCCGCATATGCCGGGTGGGCCGGTTCCCTGCCCGCGGATGTCGCCGAGAGACGCCTTCTGCAGGCGCTGGACCTTTCCGATCTGTCGCCCGGGCAGTTCGTGGAAGCGCTTCTCCCGACCATGTTCTCGGAGTCAACACCCTCCGAGGTCGTCGAGGCGTTCCGGGCCACCATGCTGGCGTTCCATCCGGCCGGATTCCGGGCCATGGCGCGCGCATCGGCCGAGGACCTGCGCGATGTGCTTCCGGCCATCAGGGTTCCGACCCTGCTCGTGTACGGCGCCATGGACGTGCGAGCACCTCCGAGCGTGGCGGAACACCTGCACGCGTCGATCGCCGGCTCGAGACTCGTCGTCCTGCCGGACGTCGGTCACGCCTGCAACATCGAGGCGGCCGAGCGCTTCAACCGCGAGATCCGCGACTTCCTCCGCAGCGATCAGGGCTGATCGTCGGAGGGGGCCGGGAAATCGAGGGCGGCCTGGGTGAGCCGGTTGCTGAAGGTGCTCATGACATAGGTGCCGACGCCGACCAGGAGCTCGAGAGCCTGGGCGCGCGTGAATCCGGCCGCCAGGAAGGCGGCGAAGACATCGGCGTCAACGTCGCCCCGGGTCTCGAACAGCGCGCGCGTGAGCTGCGCCAGCGCCTCGAGCCGCGCGTCGCCGAGCGGCTCACCCTGCAGCAGCTGTCGCGCGGTCATCTCGCCGCCCAGGCGGCGCAGCAGACCGGCGTGAAGCGCGACGCACACCTCGCAGCCGATCAGGCGAACCAGGGCCAGGACGCTGACCTCTCGCTCGAGCGGCGTGAAGGAGGTGCGCTCGAACTCGGCCAGGCCGTTTTGGAACGCGCGGGCAAGGACCGGCGCCGCCGCCATCCGGGCCATCGCCGAGGGGAGAAAGCCGAACTGCGCCCGGGTCGCGGCGAGCATGGGGCGTATCTCTCCCGGCGCGGTGGATTCGTCGAGGTCGGGATAGCTGCGTGATCGGTTCATCATCGGTATCCTCCAACTATAGTTGTCATTGCAATGATCATCGTGCGACAGGACCGGCCGGAGTGTCCGCGACCATCGGCCGATCAGCCGGCGTTCTCGGCCAGACGCCGCAGCGTGCGGCGCGTGACCTCGAGATCGCTCTGCGGGATGCCGGCCTCGAAGCGAGTGACCAGCGATTTGACGACCGGCACGAGGGTCTGCCGGGCGGCGCGGCCGCGCGGGGTCAGCACCACCAGGCGCGTGCGCGCGTCGTCCGGGTCGCTGGCCCGTGAGATCAGGCCCCGACGGCCCAGCGCGTCGACGATGCGGCTCATCGTGGGCGCGTCGCGGTGGGTGGCGTCGGCCAGCTCGCGCTGGGTGCGGCCGTCCCGCTCCCACAGGCGTACCAGCACGGCCCACATCTCGGGGGTGAGGTCGAAGCCCTTCTGATCGAAGGTGCGGTACATCTCGCGACGCGCGGCCTCGTAGAAGCGGTGCACCCAGTAGGCCAGGGCGTTGTCGAGGACGATCCCGTCGTCGCGAAACTGATCGCGCACGCCCGGCACCATACCGATGACGAATATCGTTGTCAATGCAATCTATATCTCGGCGTCGCCGAGGGCCCCGTCTCCCGCGCGTGAGGGCGGCCGCGGTATGCTGGGCGCATGAGCGGGGCCGAGATCGAGGACATTCGCCGGATCACGCGCGGCATGTCGCGCTACGAGCACCCGGTGTTCTCGCCGGACGGCGATCGCCTGGCCTTCTACGGCGGCACCTACGGCTATCTTCAGATCTTCGTGGCCGGCTCCGACGGCGGCGAGGAGAGGCCGCTGACCTGCGCGCGGGGCAATCACACGCAGCCGGCCTGGTCGCCGGACGGCCGCTGGATCTACTACCGCAGGCAGGAATCGGCCGAAGCGCCGTGGCAGGTGTGGCGGGTCGACGTGGCCGATCCGGCGCGCGCCGAGAAGCTCCTGGCTCACCGGCGGTTCAGCTACAAGCATCCGTCCCCCTCCCCCGACGGCAGGTGGCTGGCGTGGTTCTCCGACGAGGGCTCGCCGGGCAACTTCCACCTGTTCAAGGCGCGCCTGGACGGCGGCGGGCCGGGCTCGCGCCAGCAGCTGACCGGCAATCCGGACCGCAACGACTGTCATCCGACCTGGTCGCCCGACGGCAAGACCATCGCCTTCCATGCGTACATGGGCCGCTCCGAGGCCACGGCCAGCCACATCCATCTGTGTGACGCCGGCGGGAAGTCGGTGCGGGCCCTCACGAGCGGGGACGCCATGCACAAGCATCCCTTCTTCGTCGGCCAGGATCTCATCGTCCATCACACCGAGGAAGAGGACGGCCGCCGCTACCTCGCGCTCCGCCACGCGCGCGACGGCGAGCTCATCGGCCGCCTCACCGGCGGAAGGATGAACGACAAGCACCCGAGCCCGTGGCTGCCGCCGCGCGGCCCGGCGCGGATCTGCTTCGCGTCCAAGAAGCGCGGCGCCGAGCTCGAGTCCGAGGACTCGAGCTACGACGTCTTCTGGGGCCTGCTGCGAGGCGTCCGGGTGAGACGCGCGCCGGCGCGCCGGCGATCTCGCTGAGCCGCCGCGGCCTCACTCGCAGCGGGTGTCCCATGGGACCCGTCGGCGCCGATGCATCGCGGACGGGTGAAGTGGGCGGTTCGGCGCGTGTGGTATGTTGGCCGCGGGGAAGCCCGACGAGGCCCGGCGCGTACCCTGCGATACGAACAGAGGCGATCGAGGTCGGTGATCGTCGGCGGAGGAGGAGTGGGGAATGAGCAATCCGGGGGGGCGCCAGGATCCGTTGACCGCGTTCTGCTTCTCGCTGCAGATCGCCGGCGTCGTCGAGTCGGGCGAGGCGTTCTTCAAGAGCATCGGCGGGCTCAAGAGCGAGTCGGAGGTGGTCCCGTACCGTGAGGGCGGGCTCAACTCGCACACCCACCAGCTTGTCGGCGCGGTCAAGTGGCCCAACCTCGTGCTCAAGCGCGGCTTCGTGGCCAGGACCGGATACAAGCTGCTCGAGTGGCGGCAGACCTGGGTGCGCGACGACCCGCGCGTCCAGCTCGTGCGGCGGAGCGGCAAGATCATCCAGCTCGACTCCCTGATGCAGGAGGTGTGTAGCTGGGTCTTCCACGACGGCTGGCCGTGCAAGTGGGAGGGTCCCGACTACGACGCGAGCAAGACCGAGCTGGCCATCGAGACCATCGAGATCGCGCACAGCGGTCTGTTCTTCCAGCCGGGCCCGAGCCGGTCGGGCCCGGCGCAGCCGGGCGTCGGCAGGCCGCCCAAGCAGACCGACGCCGAGCGCCAGGAGATGCTCGACAACCTCGATGGCGGATCGCCCCCGCCGAAGCAACCGGGTGTCGGCAAGCCGCCCAAGATGACCGACGCAGAGCGCCAGGAGATGCTCGACAATCTCGACGGCGGATCACCGCCCCCGCAGCAGCCGGGTGTCGGCAAGCCGCCCGATCTGTCGGACGCCGAGCGCAAGCAGCTCAACGACGATCTCGAGGACTCGCCCAGACCTCCCGGCGTCGGCAGGCCGCCCAAGCAGACCGAGGCCGAGCGCCAGGAGATGCTCGACAACCTCGACGGCGGATCACCGCCCCCGCAGCAGCCGGGTGTCGGCAAGCCACCCGATCTGTCGGACGAGGAGCGCCAGAAGTTGCTGGACGATCTGGAGTAGCGGCTACCCCTCCTGGCGCGCGGCCTCCCTCGGGGCTGGCTTCATGACGGCGAGAATGGGGCCGGTGGGGTCGGCGAGGATGGCGAAGCGGCCGACGCCCGGGATGTCGTGAGGGGCCATGAGGATGGCGGCGCCGTGCTTCCTGGCGCGGGCGATCACGGCGTCGGGGTCGTTGACGCAGACGTAGGGGAGCCAGTGGGGTGGCGTGCCGGGTGACAGGTGGCTCGTCACGCCGCCGCGGTCGTCTCCGCTGGCGGAGAAGATGTGGTAGGTGCCGGCCGGGCCCATGTCCATCGAGCGGTGGGTGAAGCCGACGACGTCGGTGTAGAACTCGAGCGCCGAGGTCGGGTCGGTGGTGTGGAGCTCGTTCCACAGCCAGCCGCCATCGGGCGCCGGTGCGTCGGGCGTGTCGCCGTTGACGCTGGTGATGAGGCAAAGCTCGGCGCCCTGCGGATCGGCGATGCGCGCCATGCGGCCGATGCCAGGGATGTCGGACGGAGGATCGACGACCGCGCCGCCGCGGGCGGTGGCCTTCTCGACCGCGGCGTCGACGTCCTCGACCGAGACGTATGCGATCCAGTGGGGCTGCTGATCCGGCCGGGCCGGCTGCGCGTAGCCGCCGATCATCGCCTCGCCGATGCAGATCATCTCGTAGGTGCCGTCGCCCATCGGCGACTGCCCGGCTCGGCCCAAAATCATCGGTCGGACGCCACGATCCTGGCGCACCGCGCTCCGACGCGCTCTGACGGTCGGGATGACGGTTGGTTACGCGGACATGGAGCTGGTCCAGGAACAGGCGCGGCAGCCGGTTACGCGGTAACCATGAGGCATGACCGCGCGATGGATGTGCATCACCGCTCTCGGCGTCGGGCTCGCGCTCGGCGCCTGCGATCGAGGCAAGCCAAAGGCCGAGCGGGAAGCCGAGCGGGGGGCCGAGCCCGCGCAGGCCGAGCCGCCGGTACCGACCGAGCCGGCGAAGGTCGACGAGGTCGTGCCGGGCGAGGCGCCGCAGGCTCCCGCCGAGGATCCCGCGCCTCCCGCGATGGACGCAGGGGCTCCACCGTCCGGCGACAACGGGTCCGGCGCGAAGGAGCAGCCGGCCGACACCGGCGGCGCGAAGGGCGCGTGCGGCGGCGTGGGCGGTCTTCGCTGCAAGAAGTCCCAGAAGTGTCGCTACGCTGCTGGAGCGTCCGCGCCGCCTCACCCGGACGCGATGGGCAAGTGCGTCGACGAGACCTACTGCGACGCGCCGCCGGACTGCGCGTCCCTGATGCACGTCATGACCTTGGGCGAGTGGGCGTGCCAGAAGCACCGCTGCGTGTGGAAGTCGAAGGGCGGCTCGGGTCCCATGTGACCTGGCGTGCAGACGCGCGCCCTTGACCCGCACGCGAGCCGCCTGCTCTCATGGAGCCGGGAGGGGAGCATGGGGAAGCTCGCGTGGACGCGCGAACGCATCCTGACGTTCGACGCGGAGGGTTCGTGTGGCGCGCTGGCCGCGGCGATCGCGGCGAACGAGCCGGACTTCGTGGTGCTGCGAAGCCTGCGCGGCGCCTTCTACTACGTATTCCGCACCGGCGAGCTGCGACATGCGATCGAGGCCGCGCCGCTCGCCGCGCGGGTGGACGCGACGCTCACCCTCAAGGAGGAGGAGAGCAGCCGCCGCGCCGATCCGGGCGAGTACGTGACCGACGCCGTGGCGGCCGCCGGGCTGCCGGCGACGGCCTGGCGGGCCGTCCGGGTCGAGGGCGGGCGCGCCGTGGCGGTGGCCGAGCCGGAGCTGCACGCTGCGGCCGTCGCCGTGCGCGGGTGGCCGGAGAACCATCTGCCGGCGACCGGCGGCAGCGCGCCGCCCGCGGCCGGCGAGGGGACCGACATCGTCCGCTACCCGTCGGTGCGGGCGGACGGCGAGGTCAGGCCGGCGGCCGCGCTGCGCATCGAGGTCGACCTCGCCTCCCAGCCGGGAGCCTCCACTGCGGGCCCGGCGATCCCGTTCTCGGATCTGCCGGGCGACTGGTCGGAGCTGCCGATCTCGGTGCGAGTGGCGTCGTCGCACCTGTCGTTTCCCGACGGGGACGAGGGCGTCGTGCTGATCCGGCGCGGGCAGCCGTCGATCCCCTACCGGCTGCGCGCGGAGGTGACCGCCGAGCTGCCGCCATCCGGTCACATCGAGATCCGGGCCAGCTTCCGCCACCGCAATCGCTTCTGCGGCGACGCGCGCTGCCTCGTCGCGATCGCGGGCGCGCCGGTCGCGCCGGCGCCGCCCTCCCCCACCACGGCCGTTGTGGTCCCGCCCGACGCCGAGGGTCCGGTCCTCACCGTCAACATCTACCGCGAGCGGACCATGCCGCCCGACTCGCTGTTCTGGACCATCGACGTCAACGACTCCCTGCGTTCGCTCGTCCGGGTCAGGACCTCGGGCAGCGTCACGCTGAGCGGCGCGGGCAGCCCGGGCCAGTTCGTGCAGGGGCTGTTCAAGGCGGCGGCCGGATGTCCGCCCGGCATGCACGTGGCGCGGCTGCAGGGCATCGGCGAACGGCTGTGGGACATGGCGCCGGAGTGCTTCCGCACCATCTACTGGCTGCTCAGAGACCAGCTGGGCGACGACTTCCCGATCCAGCTGGTCGTCGACGATCCGTGGATCCCGTGGGAGCTGATGCGGCCGCGGCGCGACGGCGCCGGCGGGCTCAAGCTCCTGGCCGAGACGCATCCGATCGGGCGCGGCTTTCAGGACTACCCGGACCAGATGCGGCACAGGCTCCCGGCAGGCGGCAAGGTCGTCACCATCGCGCCGGCCTATCACATGAGGCCGCAGCTCGGCGCCCTGCCGTCGGCGCAGGAGGAGTCGGCCGAGCTCCAGGCCAGGTTCTCGGCCGAGGCGATCGAGCCGCGGGCCGGCCGGCTGCTCATGCTGCTGGCCGACACCAGCCAGGCCGTGTCGGTCCTCCACTTCGCCGGCCACGGCGGCTTCGACCCGGCCCAGGTGCAGAGCAGCATCCTCGCGCTCGACGACGGCGACGTGATGGTTCACGACGTGCGCCGGCAGGAGACGATGCTGGGCGAGAAGTTCGGCACCCTGCTCATCCTCAACGCGTGCGAGGTCGGGGCCACCGGCGACGTGCAGGGCACCATCGGCGGCTGGGCCGAGGCGTTCGCCTACCGCCGATTCGGCGGCGTGATCGCGCCCCTGTGGGCGGTGGACGACGAGCACGCGCGCAACGCGGTGGTGACCTTGCTCGGCCTGGTGCTGAACGAGAAGGAGACGATCGGGCGGGCGCTCATGCGGGTGCGGCGCGAGTTCGGTGCGCTGGCGCCGACGTACGCCTCCTACATCTACTTCGGCGACGTCAACGCCCGCTTCGCGTGAACGGAGCGGAGCGACCGGCCGGGCCGATGCAGCGCCTCATTCGGCGGCCGCGGCCGGCTCGTCGCGATCGAGGCCCTCGACGGTGCCGTTCGGGCCGGGCCGGCCGGGGTCGCCCTTCCGGCCGTCGGGGCAGCGGAAGCGGGTGGTCTCAGGCCGGGCCGGCTTCGACTGATCGACGTCGGGCTGAGCGGGCCCGTATCCGTCCTCGTCTCCGGGCGATGGCGGCTGTGTCGCCCCCGCGGTGACGAGCGCGTGGACGCGACCGCGGCCGCCGGGCCCGCCCTGGCCGCTCGCGCCGCCGTCCACGGCGCCGCGGGCCACCAACGTGGCCATCAACTTGAGCCCGCGCGGCTCGCCCTCGACGCGACCGGCGAAGACGATCGTCGCGCCCGGACCGCCGTCGCCTCCTCTGCCTCCCGGCTTGCCGCGATCGGGGTCGTCGAGGGTCTTCCCGCACTCGCGATTGCGGCGCTGGAACTCGCGCTGCCCGCGGAACCGCAGCGGCGGCTCGGGCGCCGCTCCGGCCGCGCCACGGACGCCGCGCTCTCCGCTGCCGTCGATGTCCACGTCGGCCTCCATGCGAATGACCTCGGCACGAAGCTCGAGGCGGCTGCCGTTGCGCACGCGCAGACGAGCGCCGGTGCGCAGGCAAATGATCGTACCGGCGATGACGGTGTCTCGCGTGTACGCGCGCTGGCCCGCGATCTCGACGTCGCACTGTCCTGGCTCGGTCGGCCCAGCATCGATGACCGTCCCCTTCCCCGTCTGCTGCCCCTTCTCGGCATCCACGGTGATCGGCTCCGGTGGCGTCAGGTCCTCGCCCGTGTAGGCGAGCTGGATGGTGTACTCGCCGGCCGGCCAGGACCTCGTGTCGACCGCGAGCGTGTCCGCATCGATCCGGCGTGCGATGACCCGCCGCTTCTGGCCGCGGTCGTTCTCGATGTGCACCGCGAGCGGCCGATCGGAGGCGGGCCGCGGAGCGATGCGCATGGTCCAGTCCGCCGGCCCGTACGTCGGATGCGGCGGCGCTGCAAAGCCGAACGCGCGCGGTGAGGTCGGTCCGAACCAGCCGCCGGCCAGCACGACGGCCAGAGTCGCCGATGCGACCAGGCATGCGGCGCCCGCGATCAGCAGCGCCCTGCCGGGGGGGCCGATTCGACGCGGATCGATCTTCCACGCGGCCAGGTCCTCGGCCGACGCGCGGTTGACCGCGAGCGCGCCGAGCCCATCCGACACGAGCCGCGCCACCCGTCCGCCCGGCGGATCTTCCAGTCCCGCGGCGCGCGCGATGCGATCGAGCTGGATCTCGCCCGCTGTGGCGGCCAGAGAATCGGCCCCGGCCGCGTCGATGCTGGCCTGGACCCGCGTGGAGATCCAGCGCCCGGCAGCGCGCGCGAGCTCCGGCCGGCGCCCGCGCAGCTCCGCGGTCATGCGCTCGGCCACACCGTCCGGAAGCGACAGCCGTCCCCCCGGCGCGACGGTCACGCCGGGCAGATCCCAGACGCGATCGAGCCGCTCCCAGGGCGCGCTGACGATCTCGTCGGACACGAGGGCCCAGAGGTGCGCCGCGTCGAGCGCGCCGGCGACGTCGAGGATTGCGGCGGCGGCCAGCGCGTCCCAGGCCTCGTCGCCGAGCGCGATCCGCCACACGCGCGCGATCTCATCGGCGTCGCCGCGCCACACGGTCGGGGGATGCCAGCGGCCTGGCAAGCGGGTTCGCACCTCGAGGCCGGTGCCCAGGTGGCGCAGCTCCGGCTCGCTGCCGGCCGGCACAACGCAGGCGCGCTCGGCCAGCCAGCGCGCGCCGGAGCCCCAGAGATCGGCCGGTCGCGGGTGGATCCAGATCGCCCGGGCCAGCTCGGCGAGCAGGCCGCGATCCTCGCGCCGCGCGGGATCGTCGAGCCACGCCAGATCGGAGACCACCACGACGGTGCCGGCGCCGCTCTGGACCAGCACGTGCTCCAGCGGCCGCCATCGAGCGGCGTGGCGTGACGCGAACACGCGCCGCGGATCGCCGGCGACGAAGCGGTGCAAGAGGCCCTGCCCCTGAAGCTCGAGGGCCCGCGCGACCTGACCCGCGTGGGCCGGCCAGCGCGCCATGCTCGCGGACGTGTCCTCGAGAAACAGCGTGAGCCGGTGCTCGCGCCAGCGCTGCACGCGCAGGACGATGCGGCCGGCGGCGCGCGCCGTGCTCTCCACTGTCAGGCGCGCGTCCAGAACCGGCGAGTTGACCAGCGCGGTGGGGCCGGACAGGCGAAACGCGGCGCTGTGCACCAGGGCGGCCGGCTGGATCGGCTCCAGGTCCCGGCCGGCGGGCGGGCGCAACGTCAGCACGCGGCGTCCGGGTGCCGCGCCCAGCCGCGCCACTCGCGCGCGTCCCCGCCGGTGCCGGCGCGCGCGGACCAGGTGGCGACCGAGCGCGGCGAACCCGCCGGCCAGGGTCGCAACGATGCCGACGATCAAGATCGTCCCGGTGCGATCGGCCGGCGCAGGCGCCTGGACCCAGCGCGGCTCGTCCACCGCTACATTGGGAGTTCCCGCGTCCGCCGTCGGCGCGATCCCGGCATCGAAGACCGGCCCCTGTCCGGACGACGGCCACGCCACATAGATGATCGCGAGCGCAGCCAGCACGGCCGCGCCCGCCACCACCCACGGCCAGCGCGGCGGCGGCGGCGGCTCCCGCGGCGGCGCCGTGTCTGCTCTCCCCCCTCGGCCCGACGCATCGGCCGGCGCGACATCCGGAAACAGCAGCGGCCCGAGGCGCACCAGCGTCTCGCGCTCCTCCGGCCCGCGGGCCAGGATCGCCTGCAGCGCCTGCAGCCGCGTCGCGTACGGCCAGCCGGCGGCGAACCGAAACACAGTCGCGACCCGCGCGGCGTCGTCGACGCCGACCGCCAGCCCGGCCCCGCGCAGGAGGGCCAGGAGGTCGGCCACGCCGCTCGGGTCGGGCGTCATCAGGTCACGCGCGGCCGAGCAGCTCCCAGTCGCCGTGGTCCTTGAGCAGCGCCTGCAGGAAGGGAAGCTCGCGCAGCGCCATGCGGCGGAGGTCCTGCGCGTGCACGCGCAGCGCGGCCAGCACCTGCACCCAGGCGAGCAGCTCGCTGGTGGCGGGCGCCTTGACCAGACCCGGGACCCGGCGGACATCCTCGAAGCGCTCGACGGCGGTGGTGACCAGCGCGCGCTCCAGCCCCAGCGGCCCGAGACGCTGCTGGACGATCTGCTCGAGCCGCTCGCGCGACGGGAAGTCGATGTGGTGGAACACGCAGCGGCGCAGGAACGGCAGCGGCAGCTGGCGCTCGCTGTTGCTGGTGATGATCACGATCGGCCGCACCGTCGACGAGAAGCGGACCTTCCCCTCGCCGGTCTCGAGCTCCGGCACCTCGAACTCCATCTTGTCGAGCTCGTTGAGCACGTCGTTGGGGAAGTCGCGCGGCGCCTTGTCGACCTCGTCGATCAGCACCACGCGGCGCCGGCGCTCCTTGATCGCCTGGCCCAGCGGGCCGAAGTAGACGTAGCGGCTCGCGTCGCGCGCGCGCTCGGGCGCCGCGTGCATGTCGTTGAAGCGGAGCACGGCGTCGTACTGGTAGAAGAGGTCCTGCCAGCGCGACGACGAGCGGGTGTAGAAGGCCAGCGGCCCGCCCAGGCCGAGCTCCTCGCCCACGCTCCACGCCAGCCGGGTCTTGCCGCAGCCCGGCTCGCCGGTGACGAGGAGCGGCTGTCCCACCGCGATCGAGATGTTGACCGCGAGGGCCAGCTCCGGCGCGGCCAGGTAGCGCCCCTCCTCGCGGGCCAGGGGCGGCTGATCCGGCAGGGCCGCGGCCCGGTCGGCGTGGCTGGCGCCGTCGCCGGCATAGACGTCGAAGCGGGGCAGCTCGCTCCTGCTCGTGCTCATGCTCATGCAGTCCACCTCGAGTCGATGAGTCGCTTGACGCGCTCGATGAGCCATTCGTTGTCGCCGCGGGTCAGGCTGGTGGCCTGGCGGGCGGCGTCGGCGCGATCGAGCTTGAGCGCGTCTTGAAGGTAGGACGCCACCCAGCGCTCGCCGATCGGCTTGAGCTCGTCGAGCACCTTGATGCGCAGGTGTGCGTCCTTGCGTCGCGCCCGCCCGCGCAGCTTCACGATCGCCTTGCGCGCCGCGCCGGCCTCGCGGCGGCCGTTCGGGTAGCCGATCGAGAGCAGGAGGAAGCTCGTCTCGCGTCCGACCAGCTCGGCGATGCGGCGCCACACGACGTCGACCAGCTCCACGATGGCCGCCGCCTCCTGGGCGCTCTCCGGCACGCACACGTCCACCACGTCGAGCACGAGCGCGCGGTCCTGACCGCAGCACTGCCGGATCCGCTCGGCCACGCGCTCCTCCAGCTCCTCGTGGCGCCCGTCGGTCTCGAGCCCGAGCGCGCTGGCGATCGCGCCCAGCATGGCGGCGGTCTCCAGCATCGGCTCACCGGTCGGATGCCACGACACCGTCGGGACCGGCTGCCACACGACGTGGCCCATGCGGGAGACGTCCTTGTGGACCTGATCGATCAGGTAGCGGTGCCCGCTGCGCCACTTGCCGTGCACGACGACGGCCAGCGAGCCGCCGCCGCCGAGCAGGAGGCGCAGCTGGTTGCGCTGCTCGGTGAACGCGAACTCGTCGAAGATCTGCGGCCGCACCGGCGGCAGCGCGGCTCGCCGGTCGAACACGGCGCGCGGCGTGCCGGCCGCGATCAAGGTGATGAAGGCCCACGCTGCCGGCCGCGAGCCGCCCAGGTACAGCTCGCGCCGCGCGCCCTGCACCGCGACGTCGACCCCCTCGCCGCGGGCCAGCCGCCGGTACAGCTCCGTGGCGAAGCGGGAACCGTCGTCGTCGACCAGCGGCGCCTGCACGCCGACCACCGCCGGGATGCCGAGGTCGACCAGGCGCCGCCCCAGGCTGCCGAACGGAGAGCGGCCGGCGCCGCCGGCCAGCGTGCGGCAGGCGTTGAGGACCGCGAGGCGGCAGCGCGAGCGCCGATCGTCGGCCAGCACCGCCTTGATCTGCGCCGCGCCGATCTCCTCCGCGCCGCCGTCGGCGCTGCGGAAGACCAGCCCGTCGCCCTGGCCGAACGCGTGGCCGGCGAAGTGGAACACGTCCGGCGGCCCGACCTCGTCGATGCGGCGGCGCAGCTCGGTCCAGCTGCCCAGGGCGTAGTCCTCGACGTCAACGGCCTGCTCGGCCGGCAGGTTCTTCAGCTCGACCAGCACCCGCTGCAGCTCCTCGCCGGTGCGCAGCAGGAGCTCGGGCGCGACGCGCGCTGGATCGTGGTCGACGCAGACCAGAGCCAGGCGCCGCGCGGTCTCGGGGCCGCCGTCCTCATCGCGGCCGGGGCCGCCGCCGCGCACGAGCGCCAGCGCCGGGTCGACGGCCAGCGGCATGCGCAGCTCCGGGCGCGCCGCCACCTCCCACGGCCAGGAACCCAGCCGCTCGGGGACCTCGAGGATCACGCGCCGCGGCTCGCCGTCCTCGCGCCAGCTCTCCACCGCGGCCGCCACCGCGCGCGCGCCGCGCTCGCCGAGCAGCCAGTCGCCCAGGCGCCGGCTGGTCTCCTCCAGGATCGGCCCGCGCGCGCTCCAGTCGGCCTGCAGCCGGCCCCACAGCGCATCGGCGCGATCCTGGATCGGCGGCGGACCGACCGGGATCGCCTCGTCGCCGCTCTCGCCGCGCAGCACGACCGGATCTCCCTCTCGCGCGGGAAGCGCGATGGTCAGGCCGGCGCTCGCCCTCAGCCCGCTCGATGCAGGCATGCCCCCCTCCTCCTCGAGCTCAAAGGCTATCACGCTCTGGTTGAGAGGACGAGGCGACACTCGCCCGGCGCAGGGCCGGGAAACGGGACGTGAGCCGGAAGACAGGATCCGGTGATGGAGAGCGCGAGCTGGACGTCGAGCGGCGCCCCATGGGACGCGCTCGGGGAGCAGCTCAGTTCGCCTTGGCCACCAGGGCGCGGAAGCGCGGATCGTCACGCAGGAGATCGAAGTCCGGATCCAGCAGCGCCCACTCGCGCCCGCCCATGCCGCGGCCGAAGAGCTTCTCCAGCCAGCGCAGCGCTTCTTCCACCTCGCCCATGCCCGCGTAGGCGCAGGCGACGTTGTACCAGACCGCCGGGTCGTCCGGCGCCGCCGCGGCCGCGCGCCCCGCCCACTCGATCGCGCGCTCGCGCTGCCCGTCGAAGAAGAGCTCGGGCGCGCCCACCGACAGGGCGCGCGGGTCGTTCGGCTCCAGCTCGAGATGACGCTCGGCGCGGCGGAGCCCCTCGCGCCGCACCGCCCGCGCCTCGTCGTGGCGGCCCAGCACGCGCAGGGTCTGGGCCATGAGCAGCGAGCACTGGAAATCCTCGACGCGCAGCGCGGCGGCCCGGCCGAAGAGCTCCGCCGCCTGCTCCATCTTTCCGCGCTGGAAGCACATGCGCGCGTGCAGGTGGTAGGCGTCGAACGAGCTCGGGTTGATGCGGACCGCCTCCTCGAAGGCCCGCCCCGCCTCGTCGTACCTGCCGAACACCTTGAGCACCTGCCCGCGCGCCACGTGCGACTCGGCCAGCTGCGGGGCCAGCTCGAGCGCCCTGCGGCTGGCGCGATCGGCGGCCTGGCGCGCCGGGTCGCCGCCGTCGGCCCACTCGAAGTAGCGGCAGTGCATCTCGGCCAGGCCGGCGTAGGCGGGCGCGTAGGTCGGGTTGACCTCGATGGCGCGCTCGAGCATCTCCACCACGGCCTGGTACGAGGCCGGGCTCACGCTGTGGATCATCTGGCGGGCGCGCAGGAAGTAGCCGTACGCCTCGGCGGTGGTGCCCGGGCGGCGGATGGCGTCCCGCTCACGCCCGGTCAGGATGCCGCGCAGGGCGATGGCCACGCGGCTGGAGATCTGGTCCTCGATGGCGAACACGTCGTCGAGCGTGCCGTCGAAGCGGTGCGACCAGCGCTGGTAGCCGGTGGCGACATCGACCAGCTGGACGGTGACGCGCAGCTTGTCTCCCGACCGGCGCACCGCGCCCTCGAGCACGGCGTCCACGCCCAGGCGCGTGCCGATCTCCCTGGCGTCCGCGGCCGACGACTTGTACCGGAACGACGAGCTGCGCGCGGCCACGCGCAGGCCCTCGACGTGGCTCAGCGCGTTGATGAGCTCCTCGGCGATGCCGTCGCACAGGTGGCCCTGATCGCCGGCCGGGCTCATGTCGGAGAACGACAGCACCGCGATCGACGAGCCGCGGAACCGCGCGTCGAGCGTGGCGGACTGCACCAGCGCGTCGGGCGTGTCCTCGTCGGGCGATCCGACCAGCTGGCCGAGGTCGTCCGGCTCGACCGCAGAGCCGACGGCGAACGGGGCGGCGGTGACGTCGATCCCGACGAGCGCGGTGTGGACGGCGCGGCCGTCGGCCGGCCGGCGCAGCGGGTCCTTGGACAGCATGCGCGCGACCAGCGCGTCGAGCTCGGGGGATACCTCGGGCACCAGCGAGCGCAGTCGCGGCGCGGTCTCGGTGAGGATGCGCGCGATCACCTGCTCGATGCTGTCGGCCGCGAAGGGCGCGCGCCCGGTCACGCAGTGAAACAGCAGCGCGCCCAGGCCGTAGACGTTGACGCGAGCGTGCAGGTCGCTGATCCCGCGCGCCTGCTCGGGCGCCATGTAGCTCGGCGTGCCGACCAGGATGCCGGTGCTTGTCAGCGTGGACATGCCGGCGCGGCGCGCGATGCCGAAGTCGAGCAGCTTCACCCGGTCTGTGTGGCCGTTGACGAGGAACACGTTGGACGGCTTGACGTCGCGGTGAACGATGCCCTTCTCGTGCGCCGCGGCCAGGGCGACGGCGACCTGGCGGGCCACGCTCACCGACTCGTCGAGGGTGAGGCGCCCGGCCTTGAGCCGCGTGCCCAGGTCCTGGCCGTCCAGCCACTCCATGATCAGGTACAGCTCGCCCTCGGACATGCCGTGGCCGAGGTAGGTCACGATGGCCGGGTGGCGCAGCGCGGCCAGCGTCTCGACCTCGCGCTGGAAGCGCAGGTCCTGGTCGTCGGCATGCCCGGCCTTGATGGCGACCGCTGCGCCGGACGTCCGATCGACGCCCCGGAAGACGACGCCGGCGCCTCCCTTTCCGGCCACGCGATCGATCTGGAACCGGCCCTCCAGGACGTCTCCCAGCTTCACTTACGGTCGCTCCTCGCCTCGTCGCGCCATCGGCCCGCCCATCATGCTCGTGTTCGCCGCGCAGGTCGATCCGATCCGGAGCGCGGCGCGCAAGAATGACGCGCCTGAGCGGTGGGGACCCGGGCGGTATGCGGCGCGGTGCAGGTTTTGCGGAATCGGGCGGCGCATCCGAGGCGCACTCGCGCGAGCGGCGGCGGCGCGGGAACTGCCTCCATCCCGCTCTCGGTCCGATGGTACGATCTTTCGTCTCGTGTCTCACAGGTTCTACCCGCCGCTACCTCCCGAGATCGTGGCCTTCGTCGAGAGCGGCATCTCGCTGCTCGTCGGGACCCGCGACCAGGAGCTCGTGCCGGACGCGGTGCGCGCGGTGGGGATCCGGGTGTGGCCGGATCGTCGCAGCTCACCGTCTACCTGGCCGCCGCCACATCGGTGCGCGCTGCCGCCAACGCGCGGGCGAGCAGCCGCATGGCGATCACCGTCTCGCATCCGCCGACCCACCGGACCTACCAGATCAAGGGCGCCGTGCTCGATGTGCGCGACGCGACCGCCGACGACCGCCCGCTGATCGAGAAGTACGTCGACGACTTCGCCGACCTGCTCGCGACCGTGGGGCTGCCGCGCCACATCACGCGCCGCCTCACCTGCTGGCCGGCGTTCGCCATCGACATCGACATCGGCGAGGTGTTCGCACAGACGCCCGGCCCCGGCGCCGGCAGCAGGATGGCGGGCCCGTGACCATCCGCCTCGACCGGCTGGACCACTGCTTCCAGGGCATCGTGCCCGGCTCCATCGCCACCTGCTCGCGCGACGGCACGCCCAACATCTCGTATCTCAGCCACGTCTGCTACGTCGACCCGACCCACGTGGCGCTGAGCTGCCAGTTCTTCAACAAGACGCGGCAGAACCTGGACGAGAACCCGCGCGCCTGCGTGCAGGTGCTGCGATCCGGTCACCTTCGACTCGTACCTCCTGCACCTGCGCTTCCTGCGCGCGGAGACGTCGGGGCCGCTGTTCGACAGCATGTCGATCCGCATCGAGGCCATCGCCTCGCACACCGGCATGAGCGGCGTGTTCCGGCTGCTGTCGGCCGATCTGTTCGAGGTGCTGTCGGTCGAGGAGGTCGAGGGCTTCATGACCGAGCCGGTCGACGGCGAGGTGGACTCGCTCGGCCCGGGCGCCGGCGACTCGGCGCTGTCGGAGCTGGCCGGGCTGCAGCTGGTCTCGCAGCGCATCAACCGCGCCGTCGACCTGGCGGGCCTCCTGTCCGACGCGCTGGTCGCGCTCGACGAGGTGTTCGGCTTCCGCCACGGCATGCTGCTGGTTCCGGACGAGAGCGGCGGCGCGCCTGGTCACGCTGGCCAGCCGCGGCTACGGCGACGAGGGCGTGGGCGCCGAGGTGCGCGTGGGCGAGGGGCTCATCGGCACGGTCGCCGCGCAGCGCAAGCTCCTGCGCGTGTCCGGCCTGTCGGCCGACCTGCGCTACGGGCGGGCCATCCGCGCGCGCGTGACCGAGGTGTCCGGCGACGCCGGGCTGACGCCCGGAGATCCCGCTGCCCGGCCTGCCCGACGCGCAGAGCCAGCTGGCCCTCCCGCTGCTGGTCTGCGATCGCCTCGTCGGCGTGCTGGCGCTCGAGAGCCGGGACAGCGCGACCTTCGGCACGTGGCACGAGGCGTTTCTACAAGTCCTGGCCAACCAGATCGCGATCTGCATCGAGCGGATGATCGAGCGCGAGGAGGACGACGCCGCGGCCGCCGGCCCCGCGCCCGCGCCCGTCACGGCTCCGGCCGCCGGCGCGCGCCGTCGCAGCTTCTGCCTCTACCGCAACGACGACTGCGTGTTCGTCGACGGCGAGTACCTCATCCGCAACGTGCCCGGGCAAGATCCTGTGGAAGATCCTCCGCGCCTACGACCTGGAGGGCCGCTCCGAGTTCTCCAACCGCGAGCTGCGGCTCGACCCATCGCTCGGCCTGCCGCCGGTCAAGGACAACCTCGAGAGCCGCCTGATCCTCCTGCGCAAGCGCCTCGAGCAGAAGTGCCCCGACCTGCGCATCGTCTCCACCCGCCGCGGCCGCTTCGCCCTCGAGGTCAGCTGCCAGGTCGAGCTGGTCGAGCGCGACTCGGCGTAGCGCAGCTCTCGATCGACAGGAGCTCCGGGTCGTCGAGGGCGGTCCACAGGACCTGGTTGGCGTCGGTCTCCTCGCGCGTCCATGTGGACGAGGTGGCCGGCGATGAGCTGTCGAGCAGGCGGCACAGCTGCGCGGCGACCGGCGGGCGATCCTCCGGCGCGGCGGCCGCGAGGAGGTAGGCGGCCTGGGCGACCTGCGTCTGTGAGCGCGTCGAGCCGGCGGTGCTCGTCGGCCAGCACGAGACTCGACGGCCGGCGCCAGGGCGTGCAGGACCGGCATCACGTGCCGGTCCTCGTGCGCGGCGTGCTCGTCGAGGAGCTCGAGCGCGAGCTCGACGCGGGTCACCAGCGCGTCCACCTCCTCGGTGCGCTCGACGTCGAGCCGCGCCGCCGCGGCGCCGAGATCGAGCAGCAGCGCGCGCAGGCCCTCGTGGACGGGCGTGTAGAGGTCGACGCGAGCGGACGGCCGGGCGGTCACGTGACTACTGCCGGGCCATCGCGCCGTCGCCCGGGGGCGAGGCGGCTGCCGTCTTCGCGGCCGGCTCGATCGGCGTCGGGACCTGGTTGCGGATGGGCGGCAGGCTCTGGAGATAGGCGAACACCGCGGCGAGCTCGTCGTCGGTGTACTTGTTGAGGACGGCGATCGGCATGGGCGGCAGATCGGCCGGCCCTTGCCCATGTGACGGCCGGTGCGCACCGTCGCGATGAAGTCGGCGGCCGTCCAGGCGCCGAGCCCGGTCTCGCGGTCCGGGGTCAGGTTGGCGGTGAAGCTGGTGCCCCACGGGCCGTTCCACGCGGTCATGGTCGCGCCGACGACCGCCACCCACGGGCCCTCCGGCAGCTCCGGCGCGGGCGGCATCACGAGCGCGCTCGGGTGACCCGAAAGGCCTGCGCGCGAGGTCCGGCTCGGGGCCGTTCGGGCCCATCTTGACCGGCGTATGACAGTCGGCGCAGCCGCCCAGCGTGACCAGACGCTCGCCTCGCGCGACGAGGCTCTTCTGGTCGGTCGGCTCCTGCGCGGCCGCCTGGCCGTCATCGCGGCAGCGCCGCCAGGGCGGCCAGGACAGTGAACGACAGGATCACCACACTCCGGTTCTTCATCTCATTCATGGCTGTTCTCCTTCTCTGTTCCGTTGTCGGGCCGGGCCGAACCCGGCGCCGATGAAATCCATCGCTCGATCGAGATCCGCCGCCTGCTCATCGACCACGCGGGTGCCGAGCGGCGGCATGCGCGCGAAGCGGCTGTGCGACCGCATGCGGGCCAGGAGCACGCTGCTGGCCGGTCGGCCGGCCGCCACGCGCACGCTCGCGCCGGCCTGCGCGCCGGGCAGCGAGAAACGGCTCGGGCGCCCGAACGTCGTCTCGATGGCGGGCGCCTCGCCCTGGCTGGCCGGGTCGACCGGATATGCCAGCGACATCCCGAGCGAGGTCAGCGCGCTGCCGGGGCCGTGGCAGCCGCCGCAGTTGCCGTGCAGGTAGCCGAGCGCGGCGCGCTCGGTCGGGCTGTCCGCCGCGATGCGCGGCGGCGTGGCGACGAGCTGCTGCGGCAGTCCGCGCACGAGGCCGCGTTCGACGAGGGCGGCCAGATCGACCGAGCCGGGCGGCAGGCGTCTCGGCGTGCGGCGCGCCCGGATCGCGGTCGGGCGACAGCTGCAGGGCCGAGAAGCCGAGCACCGGCGACGCCCCGTCGTGGCAGGCGCGGCAGTCCAGCTCTCCCGGGATGGCGTGCGCCACCCCCGGCGCCGCCTCGGCGGTCGACACCAGGCCGCGCGCCGGCGCCAGCACCGCGTCGCTCTCGTCGCGGCTCCAGGCGTAGGTGGCGTAGACCCAGCCGCGCGCCGTCCGCTCCATGGTCCGGGTCTCGACCCGGCGCCCGCCGAACGAGAACTCCTTCCACAGTCGCGTGCCGACCGGGAACTGCCAGGCGTCGGCCGCCGAGGCGTCGATCGCGGTGCCGGCCGGGAGGCGGATCCAGCGCCGCTTGGCCGCGCCGTCCGTCCACAGCGGGTACTGCGGGCTGTACGGCAGGTTGCCGCTGGCGACGGTCTTGCTGTCCCAGTCGGCGTACAGGCCGGTGTCGCGCAAGGAGGCGGGCGGCGCCGACCGAGCCGGCTGGTCCGTGGCGGGCCGGGCCGGGCCGGCCTGCGGCTCCGGCGCATGCGACCAGACCGCGAAGGCCGGGTAGACCATGGCGATCGCCACGAGGGCGAGATCGATCAATCGCGACCTGCGAGCCGCTCGTCGGAAGTGGGTGCGTCGCTTCACGCAGCCACTAATGCCGGATTCCGCGCGACCGCGTTCCTAAGTAGTCGCTTTCGATTCGCTAAGAATTCCTTAAGCGCGCTCCGGATCGCGATCTGGGCCCGCTTCGGCGCTCCGGCTGCCCCGCCGGGGTCCTCTCTGCGCTGGCCGCGGAGCGAACCGGCCTCGTATGCCTTGACAGGCATATGCCTTGTGCGGCATACGATAGAGGTGCTGTCAACGTTCGAGATCGTGGCCGAGCCGAGCCGCCGCCGCATCCTCGACCTGCTCCGCGTCGAGCGGCGCGCGGTCGGGGACCTGGCCGACGAGCTGGGACTGGCGCAGCCGGCGGTGTCCAAGCACCTGCGCGTGCTGCGCGACGCCGGCCTGGTGACGGCCGAGATCGACGCCCAGCGCCGGCTCTACCGCCTCAACGCGGAGCCGCTGCGCGAGCTGGACGCGTGGGTGGCGCCGTTCCGCCGCCACTGGGCCCGACACCTGGACGACCTCGAGCGCCGCCTGGCGGCGATGCCGGACGGCAAGCCTGCGCGGAGGAGGAAGCGATGAGCTCGAAGAAGAAGGGACGCCAGCTCGAGCGCGCCGAGGTGCGCCGCTTCGAGCGCCGCCTGCCGCACCGGCCGGAGAAGGTGTGGCGCGCGCTGACCGAGGCGGACGAGCTGGCCCACTGGTTCCCCGCCCGGATGGACGGCGAGCGCGAGGTGGGCGCTGCGCTGCGCTTCGTGTTCCGCGATGGCGACGAGCCGGACGCAGAGGGCGTCGTCACCGAGTGCGATCCGCCGCGCGTCCTGGCCTACACGATGGGGGCCGAGACGCTGCGCTGGGAGCTCTCGCCGCTGCCGGACGGCGGATGCCTGCTCGTCTTCACCACCGCGGTGGCGCTGCCCACCGCGCCGGCCAACGACAACGGCGCGATCAGGGCCTGCCTGGCCGCCTGACCCGGGAGACATCTCATGAAGCGTCCCGAGACGCGCGCCCAGGCCGTCCGCTGCCTGGAGCGCGCCAGCGACATCCTCGTGCCGACGGTGGTCGAGTCCACCCACACCGGCGAGCGCCACTGGAGCATCTTCGACCGCCTGCTCAAGGACCGCATCATCTACCTGGGCAGCGAGATCGACGACACCATCGCCAACATCGTGATCGCGCAGCTGCTGTTCCTCGAGAGCGAGGATCCGGGCAAGGACGTCGTCCTCTACATCAACTCGCCCGGCGGCGTGGTCTACAGCGCGCTTGCGATCTACGACACGATGAAGCACGTGCGCTGCCGGGTGGCCACCACCTGCGTCGGCATGGCGGCCTCCGCCGCGGCGATGGTGCTGACCTCCGGCACCAAGGGCCTGCGCGTCGCCCTGCCCCACGCGCGCATCATGATCCACCAGCCCAGCGGCGGCGCGCGCGGCCAGGCCAGCGACATCGAGATCGCGGCGCGCGAGGTCCGCTACCTCAAGGACACCGTGGCCCGCATCTTCGCCGAGGCCTGCGGCAAGACCAGCGACATCCTCACGCTCGACATGGATCGCGACAACTTCATGAGCGCGGCGACCGCGGTCGAGTACGGGCTCATCGACCAGATCCTCGACCCGCACCGCGAGACCAGCGCGGCGGCCTGAGCTCCGAAGCCGCTCGCGGCCCCTTGCGCTGGTGAGGGAACATGCTCTGATCCGTGGTCGTGACGGCGGCGACCACGGCTCACCGCGCGATCGATGCGGTCTGGAAGATCGAGTCGGCCAGGCTCATCGCCGGTCTGGCCCGGATCGTCCGCGACGTCGGGCTGGCCGAGGAGCTGGCGCAGGACGCGCTGGTGACGGCGCTGGAGAAGTGGCCGGAGAGCGGGGTGCCGGACAACCCGGGCGCGTGGCTGATGGCCACCGCAAAGCACCGCGCCATCGATCTCCTGCGCCGCGGCAAGCTGCTGGCGCGCAAGCACGAGGAGATCGGGCACGAGGCCGAGGTCCGCCAGGAGCTGGCGGCGGCCGACATCGAGGCCGCGGTCAACGACGACGTGGGCGACGATCTCCTGCGCCTGGTCTTCACGTCGTGTCACCCGGTGCTGTCGCCCGAGGCGCGCGTCGCGCTCACGCTGCGGCTGCTCGGCGGGCTGACCACCGACGAGATCGCGCGCGCCTTCCTGGTCCCGGAGCCGACAGTGGCCCAGCGCATCGTGCGCGCCAAGCGCACCCTGGCCGACGCCGGCGTGCCGTTCGAGGTGCCGCGCGGGCCGGAGCTGGCCGACCGGCTATCGTCGGTGCTCGAGGTCATCTACCTCATCTTCAACGAGGGCTACTCGGCCACCGCCGGCGACGACTGGCAGCGCCCCGATCTGTGCGAGGACGCGCTGCGGCTGGGCCGCATCCTGGCCGGGCTGGCGCCCCAGCGAGCCGGAGGTGCACGGCCTCGTCGCGCTCATGGAGATCCAGGCCTCGCGCACGCGGGCGCGCATGGGCCCATCCGGCGAGCCGGTGCTGCTGCTGGATCAGAACCGCGCGCTGTGGGACCACGTGCTGATCGGGCGCGGCCTGGCCGCGCTGGCCCGCGCCGAGGTGCTGGGCGGCGCGAGCGGACCCTATGCCCTGCAGGCCGCCATCGCCGCCTGTCACGCTCGCGCGCGCACCGCGGAGGAGACCGACTGGGCGCGCATCGCGGCGCTGTACGCGGCGCTGGCCCAGCTGGTACCGTCTCCGGTGGTCGAGCTCAACCGCGCGGTGGCGCTGGGCATGGCGTTCGGCCCCGAGGTGGGCCTCCAGCTGGTCGACGCGCTGACCGCGGAGCCGTCGATGCAGAGCTACCACCTGCTGCCCAGCGTGCGCGCCGATCTCCTTGCCAAGCTCGGGCGCTTCGACGAGGCGCGCGCCGAGCTCGAGCGCGCGGCGTCGCTCACGCGCAACGCGCGCGAGCGCGAGCTCTTGCTCGACCGCGCCGCCGCCATGGCCGAGAGGAAGTAGCTGCCGCCGGTGTCGCGATGACCGCTCCGGCGGCCAGCGGCCGCCCGCGTCTGATCACGCCGGCCTTCGTGCTGGCATCGCTGGCCAATTTCGCGTCCGGGCTCTCGTTCAACCTGTATCTGCACCTGTCCGGCTTCCTCAAGCTGCTGGGCGGCAGCGAGGTCCAGATCGGGATCCTGTTCGGCGTGACCGCGGCCACCGCGATCGCGCTTCGTCCGGCCATGGGACGCGTGATGGATGGCCGCGGCATCCGGCTCGTCATCCTCGGCGCCAGCGCGCTCAACGCGCTGGTCTGCGGCCTCTACCTGACCGTGGCCGAGCTCGGGCCCTGGCTGTACCTGGTGCGCATCCTCCACGGCGTGGCCGACGCGGGCATGTTCGCGTCGCTGTTCGCCTACGCCGCGCAGATCGTGCCGCCGGCGCGGCGCATCGAGGGGATCGCCCTGTTCGGCGTCTCCGGCATGCTGCCTATCGGGCTCAGCGGCCTCATCGGCGACCTCCTGCTCGCGCGCAGCGGCTACCAGCTGCTCTTCGTCGCCTCGCTCGGCTTCGCGCTGGTCTCGCTGGCTCTGTCGCTGCCACTGCGCGAGCCGGCGCGCGAGCCGGGGCCGCCGCCGCGCGGGATCCTGGCCGCGCTGACCCAGCGCGACCTCGTGCCGCTGTGGCTGGCCGGGACCGCGTTCGCCACCGCGCTGGCCGCTCACTTCACCTTCCTCAAGACGTTCGTGATCGCGAGCGGGACAGGCTCGGTCGGCCTGTTCTTCACCGCCTACTCCGCCGCCGCCATCGCGCTGCGCCTCGCGTTCGGGCGGCTGCCGGAGCGCGTCGGACCCAGGCGGGTCCTGTTCCCCGCGATCGGCTCGATGACGGCGGGGCTGTGCGCGCTCGCGCTCGCGACCAGCGCGCCGGCCGTCGCCGTCGCGGGCGTGCTGTGCGGGATGGGGCACGGCTTCACGTTCCCCATCCTGCTCGCCATGGTCGTGACGCGCGCGCGCCCGTCGGAGCGCGGTGCGGCGCTGGCCATCTACACCGCGCTGTTCGACGCCGGCATCCTGGCCGGCGGTCCGCTGCTCGGCGCGGTGATCGAACTGGCCGGCTACACGGCCATGTTCTTCACCGCCGCCGGCCTGGCGGCCGCCGCTGGTGCCGTGCTGGCCGCGTGGGACCGCCGCGCCTGAGCCGCCGACGCGGTGCTCAGCTGCCGAACGCCTGCTTGAGGAACGGGAGCAGCTCGCTCCAGGACTTCTTGTCCGCCGCGGCGTCGTAGCCCAGCGCCGGCATGCCGTGCTTGTCGGCGGTCGGGTTGGTGAAGCTGTGCTTGGCTCCCGGATAGGTGATGACGCGGAAGTTGGCCCCCGCGTCCTTCATCTCCTTCTCGAACGCAGCCACCTGCGCCGGTGGGATCATGGCGTCAGCCCCGCCGGTCTGCACCAGGATGCGCGCCTTGACCACGCCCTTCTGGGCGGGCTGTCCGTGCGGCGCCAGCGGTCCGTGAAAGACCCCGACCGCGTCCAGATCGGCGCCGGCGCGCGCCATCTCGAGGATCACCGCGCCGCCGAAGCAGTAGCCGATGGCGCCGATCTTGTCCGGATCGACCTGGGGCTGCTTCTTGAGCACGTCGACGGCGGCGTTGAAGCGCGCGGTGACCGCACCCGGGTCCTTGATCGCCTGCTCCATGAACTTCTTGGCGTCGTCCGGGTGCGACGCGACCTTGCCCTTGCCGTAGAGATCGAGCGCGAAGCCGACGTAGCCGGCCTTGGCCAGGCGCACGGCCTGGTTGCGGGCGTGCTCGTTGTGCCCCCACCACTCGTGGACCACCAGCACGCCGGGGCGCTTGCCCTTGGCCTCGGTGTCGTAGGCCATGAACCCCTGCAACGTGGTGTCGCCCTGCTTGTACTCGATCTGCTTGGTCTTGACCCCGGCGAGCGCCGAGCCCTGGCCGACCGCGAGCATCAGGCCCACAGCTGCGAGTGCCATTCGCTTCATCGCTACCTCCTGGATTCGGTGCCGTAGGAGTACCACGCGGCACGCCGCGCCGAGCTACATCGAGATCGAGCCCTTGCGGAACTCGGAGCGGGCCAGGTGAACGTTGATGCACACCGGCTTGCCGCTGGCGGCCACCTGCTTGGCGCGATCGATCACCTCGTCGATGCGGGCCGGGTCGTCGAGCACCATGCCGACGCCGCCGTAGCCCTCGGCCACGTTGTGGTAGTCGCTGCGGCGCAGCACCGTGCCGACGTCGTCGCCGAGGATCTCGACCTGCTCGCGCGCGATCTGCGCCCACGAGCCGTCGTTGCCGATGACCGCGATCGGCGCCAGGCCGTGGCGCACGAAGGTGTCGAACTCGGCCAGGCTGTACGCGCTCGAGCCGTCGCCGTAGATGAGCCAGACCTCGGCGCCCGGGCGGCACAGCGCCGCGCCGGTGGCGAAGCCGCCGCCGACGCCGAGAGTGCCGAACACGCCCGGGTCGAGCCAGGAGAGCGGCGCGCGCGGGCGCACCACGTACGACGCGGTGGCCACGAAGTCGCCGCCGTCGACGACCAGCACCGCGTCGTCCGCCATCTTCTCCTCGAGGCGCAGGAAGAAGGACAGCGGGTTGACGAGCTGGGCCGGCGCGGCGGCCTGGGTCGCGATCTCGGCGTCGCGCTGGGCCTCGCGTCCGCGCAGCGCGTCCAGCCACGGGGCCAGGCGGTCACCGCTGGCGGTGGCGACCCCGGCCAGGTCGACCAGCATCTCGCCCGGGTGACTCTGGATGGCGATCTGCGGGCGGCGGTTCTTGCGCAGCTCCGACGCCGACAGGTTGGCGGCCACCAGCGTGGCGCGCTTGCTGATGCTGCGGCCGTAGCCGAGGCGGAAGTCGAACGGGAAGCCGCACACGATGACCAGGTCGGCCTCCTTGAGCGCCTTGCCGCGCGCGTGGCGGTACTGCAGCGGGTCGTGGCGGCCGAGCAGGCCGCGCGCCATGCCGCCCAGGTAGGTCGGCACGCCCAGCTGGCGCACCGCGGCCGCGATGCGCTCCGGGTCGCGCACGTTGACCAGCGCCTGGCTGCCGATGACCAGCACCGGCCGCTCCGCCGTGGCCAGCTTGTCGGCCACCGCGCGCAGCCGCCCGCCGCTGTCGCGCGAGGTCGGCGGCAGGCTCGCCACCGCCTCCGACAGGCTGGGCACGCGCAGGTCGGTGCGCAGCGCCGAGCTGGCCGTGCGCGGGCCGTGGAACTGCCGGTACAGGTGGCCGCCCAGGTAGAGCTTGAGCACGCGCGCGCCCAGCCCCTTGGCGTTCTCGACGCCGCTCTCCTTGAGGTACCAGCCGCGCACCAGCTCCTCCTTGTAGAGGAGGTCGATCGGCACCTCGAGGAAGACCGGACCGGGCACGCCGGAGGTCGCGACCTCGAAGGCGCGCTCGACCGCAGGTCCCAGGTCGGCCATGGTCTTCACCGACGTGGCCCACTTGGTCAGCGGCCGCATCAGCACCAGCTGATCGATGTCTTGCAGCGAGCCGCGGCCCTTGAGCACCGTGGCGGTGGCGCCACCGAACAGGATCACGCGGCGACTGCGCCATCTGCGCGTTCTTGAGCGCGGTGATCGTGTTTGTCACGCCCGGCCCGGCGGTCACCGCGGCGACGCCCGGCACGCCGCTCATGCGGGCGACCGCGTCGGCGGCGAACACCGCGTTGCCCTCGTCGCGCACGTCGACCACCTTGAGGCCGCGCTTGCGCGACTCGACCAGGATCGGCGAGATGTGGCCGCCGCACAGCGTGAACAGGAAGCGCACGCCCTGGCGCGAGAGCACGTCCGCGATGATCGCCCCGCCGTTGTCGGCGGACTTTGTGGACCTCATGTCTACTCGTACCACAGCTTCAGCGCGCGCTGCGGCCAACCTCCACGTGCCACACCGTACCGGACACCGGCTCCATGCGCGTGTCGACGCCGAGAAAGGCGCGAATCACGTCGGCCTGGGTGCGCGCGTGCAGCGACGGCTCGAGCGAGCGGAAGGCGCCGCCGCCGGCAAGCGCGAGCGGCATGAGCAGCTGATCGGCCAGGTGCGGACCGACAGGAGCGCCGGCGGCCAGGTACTCGCTCGCCTCGGCGGCGGCGCGCTCGGCCACGACCTCCGCGCGGACGCCGCGCTCGCCGAAGCCGGTGAAGAGCTCGGTCACGTGCTCGCACTCGATCTCGATCATGACAGCGTTGCCCGGCCCCCACGATCGCTCGACCACATCGACGGTCAGGGCGGCGGCGTCCAGACCGAGTCGCTGGCCGACCACGCGGAGCTCGCGCTCGGCGATGCTGCGCGGCAGCGAGGCGACAAGGGCCCGCGCCCGCCGCGCCACCACCTCGCCGCGCTCGAGCAGGTCGAAGGAGGCCAGTGACGGGGCCGGCGCGATGTCGACCCGGAAGCAGCCGCCGCCGGCGGGATAGAAGCCGGGCGCATCGAGGGTCGCCTCGACCCGCGGGCCCATGCGCCGGACCAGCGGCAGAAACACGCGGTCGAGGTAGTGGAACGGCGGGGCGTGCGGGTTGTGGGTGCCGCCCTCGAGCAGGAGGGACGATTCCTCGCCGCAAAGGAGCAGCGGCGGCAGGACGGTCTGGCACACAAGCGTGGCGCTGCCGGCGGTGCCGACAGCGAAGCGGTGCGCGCCGGCCACGATCGCTCCGGGCGCAAAGGCGATCTCGGTCGAGCCGAGCGCGGCGCCCTCGACCGTCGCGCCGGCGATCGCCGCGGCCGCCTGCACCGCCGTGAGGTGCTGGCGCATGAGCCCGGGGCGCGAGCGGCGCGCCCGGACCTTCACCATGCGGAACGCCTGGCCGGTGATCGCCGACAGGGCCAGCGACGTGCGCAGCACCTGGCCGCCGCCCTCGCCGGCCGAGCCGTCGATCGTCAGCATGCCGACATCCTAACCACTGGGCTCGCTTCGGTTGAGCCGTCGCTCAGGTGACCAGCAGGATCAGCACGATGGTGGCAACGAACAGCGCGGACGCGAGCAAGGCGACCGACCCGCGCGGGTACCGGACCGACAGCTGCTGCACGTACTCGACCGCCTCGCGCCAGCGCGACTGCAGTAGCGGCCCCGTCGATGCCCACCAGCCGCGCAGCGAGCCCACGCTCCACGACAGCGACCCGGCCGCTGGCGCCGCGTCAACCAGCTGGTGCCCGAGCAGCAGCGCGCGCAGCTGCTGCTCGATCTCCGCCATCGAGCCGGGGCGATCGTACGGCCGATGGGCCACCATGCGATGCACGAGCGCGTCGAGCGGCGGCGGGATGTCGGCGCGGTGGGCGCGCGGCGGCGGCGGATCCTGCGGCTCGAACGCGTCCACCATGCCTTCGAAGGGCGACCTCCCGGCCAGCAGTCGGTACAGCACGCCGCCCAGGCCCTGGATGTCGGCCAGCGCGTGGGCCGGACCGGCCGGATCGGGCGCATGCGGACCGAAGTCGAGCACCTTGACGCGCAGCCCGCTCGGCTCCGCCGCGTCGGGACAGATGTGGATCCGGGCGGCGGTCAGCGCGCCGTGCGCGACGCCGCAGGCGTGCGCAGCGGCCATGATGGCCGCCGTCTGCGCGCCGATCTCCAGCACCTGATCGAGCGAGAAGAGGCTGCCGCCGTCCAGGTGCGCGCCCAGCGTCTCGCCCTCGAGGTACTCCATGGCCAGGTACGCGATGCCGCGCTGGTCGTAGCCGAAGTCGAGCACCATCGGGACGCCCGGGTGTCCGATGCGCGCGGCCAGCATCGCCTCGGCGAAGAATCGATTCTCCGCCTCGGGGGATCCGACCAGGGCGGGCTGCAGCACCTTGATCGCGACCGGGAAGCCGTGCGTGCAGTGCTCGGCCAGGAGCAAGGTCGCGCTGTTGCCGCCGGCCAGAGGTGCCACCACCCGGTACTGGCCGAAGATGCCGTCGCCCGGCTCCTCGCTGGTGGAGCGCACGTCGAGGGCGGTGGCGTCGGTGGTGAAGCCGGTGAGGTCGCCGCGGGCGGCGATGGCCGACGGCGCGCGACGCGAGCGGTGCGGCGCGCGCGTGCGGTCAACGAGGATCGCCTGCTCCACCGGATCCACGAACGCGGTGCGATCCTCGGGGGCCGCGGCGGCGGACGCGGTGGAGCGGTCGACCAGCGGATCGGCCAGGCCATCGCTTATCTCGGTCGCGACCGTGACGTCGGTGGTCAGCTCGGTGAAATCGGTGGGCATGCGCGAGACTGGATCGCCGTGATCTCGGTATCGTAGATGCAAGCAGAGGGCCAAGCGACGAGCTTGCGAGAACGCGGCCCTGGCCGCCCGACCGCTGGCCCTGGCCTACACATGGATGGGAGGCCAGGTGGCAGGGGAGGCCCGAGGTCCCATCAACCGCGCAAGATGTTATCCACCAGCTCGGGCACCGGCCGCGAGCCCTGCTCCGGCCACACGAAGATGTCGAACAGCAGGCCGCCGCGCAGCCCCTCGGCCAGGCGCCGGCACGCGCGCCGGCAGCCATCGCGCGAGGTGCGCGCGAACACGACGGCGAAGCGGGAGTCCGGCGTGCGCACCGGCTGATCCGAGTCGCGCAGCCGGGTGACCAGGCGCAGCTCCAGCTCCGCGGCCCACGCCTGCCAGTCCTCGGGGCCGAGCGGGCGATCCGGGCGCAGCGAAGCCACCGCGATGCCGACCTCCGGATCGAAGAGCGCGTAGAACGCGGACGGGTCGTCGAGGCTCACCACCGGCACCCGCGGGCCGACCGGCCAGTTCGGCGGGCGGCCGCGCCCGCGAGCACGCCGTCCGCCGCGACGCTCGCCGACCCGCCAGCGGCCAGCGGCCTCGGCGCCGCGCGCGATGAGCAGCCGCTCGAGGGCGGCCCGCTCCGCCTCGTACTCGCCCATCGCCTCCGCCAGCGTCGTGAGCAGGCGCTCCTGAGAGAACGGCTTGAGCAGGAAGCGCGACACGCGCGCGATGTTGATGGCGGCCAGGAGCTCGCCCATCTCCGCCTCGCCCGACATGGCGATGCGGCGGCAGAGCGGGCTGCGCTCGGCGCAGTGGGCCAGCACCGCGGTGCCGGTTCCGTCGCGCAGGCGCTGGTCGACGAGAGCGGCGTCGAAGCGCTCCTGCTCGGCCAGGGCCAGCGCCTGGGCCGCGCCGATGGCGCCGACGGTGACGTAGCGGCCGTGCAGCATGCGGTCCACCATGTCGAACAGCGTCCGGATCGTCGTCGACGACGAGGACGCGGTATGCGGGCGCGGCGAGCGGCTGCTCGATCACTCGCCCTCCCTGCCCCCGGGCGGGCCGGTGAGCGGCTCGCCCGGCTCCTGCTCCGGCTCGAGCGGCTCGTGCGGCTCGACCGCCTCGCGCCGAATCGAGCAGATCGTGCGGTTCGAGCGGGTCGTGGGTCGCGAGCTCGACTGCCTCCTGCAACCAGGCCTGGACCGCGGCGCGCTCGACCTGCCGCCCGAGGTCGGCCAGGTCGTCGCCGGCGGGCAGCTCGGCCATGGCGACGGCCAGGCGCGTGCCGACGACGCCGGCGGCGGCGTCGCGCAGCTCGCCGGCCAGCGTCGCCGCGAACGACGACGCGATGCCGGGCACCAGCACCGCGAGCGCCCTGCCCTCGACGTGCATCCAGCAGTGCGGCACGCGCCGCTCGAGCACCCACTGGATGGCGGCCTGCTCGTCGCCGCGGACCGGCTGATCGGCCACGGCGACCAGCAGCGCGCACGACAGCGCGTCCTCGCGCACCTCGTCGGTCAGGCGGCGCAGGCTCTCCCACGGCAAGGCGACCGGCGGCGGCCCGGCCGGGCGCTCCGGCTCCGACGGCGGTCCGATGTCCTCCGGCATGGTCCCGTCGGGGCGCGGCGCGCTGGCCAGCGCGTCCTCCACCATCGAGCGCAGCTCGTCCGGCGCGAACGGCTTGACCAGGAAGCGGTCGACCTTGCCCTGGTTGATGGCCGACACCATGAGCTCGACGTCGGCGTACGCGCTCATCAGGATGCGCACGGTGCTCGGGCTCTCGCGCGCGACGCGGGCCAGCAAAGAGGTTCCGGTCTCGTCCGGCATGCGCTCGTCGGTCAGGATGACGTCGCTCGGGGCGGCGGCCAGCAGGCGCACGGCGTCGGCCACCGAGCCGGCCCCGCGCACGTCGGCCGAGGACATCAGAATTCGCGCGACCAGCTCGACCATGTCCGGCTCGTCGTCAACCACCAGCACCGACGGCCGCCGGGCGCGCCGCTCGTCCAGGTCGAGGGCCAGCTCGGGGAACAGCGAGGCCAGCAGCGCCACCACCGGCATGTCGGAGACCGCGAGGCCGGCCGAGCGGGCCACGTCCTCGACGTCGAGCTGGAGCGCGCGGGCGGTGGCGTGGCGGTCGGCGGGGTCGGCGGCCAGGGCGCGGCGCAGCACACCCTCCCACCCGGGCGGCAGCGCCCGCATCTCGGCCGGGCTCGGGATCGGCACGTGGCCGATCACCTGGAGCGCCTGCAGCGCATCGGCCACCGGGTAGAGCCGGCAGCCGGCGGTCATCTCCCACAGCGCGACGCCCAGCGAGTAGATGTCGGAGCGCCGGTCAACCGGCTCGAGCCGGGACTGCTCGGGCGAGAAGTAGCCCGGGTCGCCGCCCAGCTGCATGCCCTCGCGCTCGTCGAAGTCGACAGCGGCGGTGGCGATGCCGAAGTCGAGGATGCGGGCGGAGCCGTCGATGCCGATGAGGATGTTGTGCGGCGACAGGTCGCGGTGGAGGACGCCGAACGGCTCGCCGTGCTCGTCGCGCAGCTCGTGGGCGTGGTGCAGGCCGGCGGCCACGTCGAGCGCCACCGCCATGGCCACCTCGATCGGGATGGCCACGCCGAGCGCCGCCGCCTGATCGAGCACGTCTGCCAGGGTGCGGCCGTCGATGTGCTCCATGGCCACGTACAGGTCGTCGTCCGCGGTGCCAATCTCGTAGCACCAGCGCGATGTTCGGATGATTCAGTGCGACCGCCGCGCGCGCCTCGCGCCGGAACAGACGCACGAACTCGTCGTCGCGCGAGAGGTCGAGGCGAATGCGGCGCAGCGCGACCCTGCGGACCTGGCCGTCCAGACCCTGCTCGCGCGCGAGGAACACGTCGCCCATGCCTCCCGCGCGAAGTCGGCGTACCGGGGTGTATCGCCCGCTCAGCAACGCGATGCCTCGCGTCGATGTTGCCGCGCCGGGCCGGGCAAAGACAAGGCGACCGGCGCTCAGCGGCCCAGCAGGTCGTCGATGTCGGTGCCGGGCGCCACCTTCACGCCGTTCGTGATGCGCTGGGTGCCATCCGGCTGCAGCCGGCCGGCCGCAAACGACATGGTGGCGGTGGACAGCGCCGCTCCCACCCGCCCGCTGCGGTCGCAGCAGATGATGCCGGCCGTGGCCGCCGGTCACCTCTCCGAGCTCGTCAACAGCGATCCAGGCCGCGCGGGCCGCCGTGGCACCGCCGCGCATGGCGTCCACGCACACGCGGCTCATGGTGACGCGCATGATCGCCTCGCCGCTGCCGGTGGCGGAGGCGGCGCCGGCTCCGGTCGTCGGCGTAGGTGCCGCAGCCGCACAGGGGCGAGTCGCCGATGCGGCCGGGCCGCTTGAACACTGTCCCGCCGGTCGAACGTGGCGGAGGCGACGTGGCCGTCGCGATCGACGACGCACGCGCCCACGGTGCCGCCCGAGGTCGGGCCGCCCGAGGCAGGGCCGCCCGAGGCCGGGCCGCCGGCCGCGCGCGCCTCGCGGCGCCGCCGCTCCGCATCCAGGCGCTGGCGCGAGCGCTCGGTGATCATCGCGCCCGGCGCGGCGCGCGTGAACCCGCGCTCGGCGGCGAACTCCCACGCCCCCTCGCCGCACAGCAGGCAGTGCTCGCCGTCCTCGAGCACCGCCCGCGCGATCGCGATGGCGTTGGGCGCATCGGCCATCGACGCCACCGCACCGATGCGCACCGTGCGCCCATCCATCACCGCCGCATCGCACTCGACGGTGCCGGCCCGCGACAGCGCGGACCCGGTGCCCGCGTTGAACAGCGGATCGTCCTCGAGCACGCGCACCGCCGCGCAGGCCGCGTCGACGGCGGAGGCGCCGCTGGCCAGCGCGGCGAGGCCAGCCTCGACGGCGCGCGAGCAGCCGGCCCGCGCGTCATCGGCGCGAGCAGGGTCGAGATCGCCGGCGCCGCCGTGGACGACGATCGAGGGATGGATGACCGGCGTCATGCCTCTGGTCCTAGCACGGGTTCAAAAGAAACAGGAGACAGGTAACAGGTAGCAGGGAACAGGCAACAGGGAATGATCCGCGCACGTCGAGCTGGTCCGCCGCGCTTGAGTGCACTCGAGCCATCCGACCGCCCGAATCCTCGAGTCCCATTTCATGTTCCCTGTCCCCTGTCGCCTGTTACCTGTCTTCTGTTTGGTTCCTGAAGCCGCGAAGGCCGACAGTAGAGCGAGCAGCCGAGCAGAGACCTCTCAAGCCGGTCGTACCCGACCGGTCCTCCCGGCCTCTCGCAACAAGGCGGCCATGCGAGCATTCATCGCAGCCTCCTCCTCGTCCGTCCCGTGGTCGTAGCCGAGCAGATGACACAGGCCGTGCGCGGCCAGGAACAGCAGCTCGCGCTCCAGGCCCGCGGCGGGCCTGGCGGGCGGCCGTCTCGACCGAGATGACGATGTCGCCGAGCAGGTGCGGGTGCAGCGACCCGCCCTTCCCTTCTCGCTGGGCGAAGGCGAGCACGTCGGTGGGCTTGTCCTTGCGGCGGTAGTCGCGGTTGAGCTCGCGGATGGTCGCGTCGTCGGTGAGGCGCAGGCTGGCCTCGAGCTCGGCGGCGCCGTCGGACAGGCCGGCGGCGCGCACCATGCGGGCCACGCGGCGCTCGATGCGGCGCAGCCGGGTGCGATCGAGCCGGCCGCGCGCCGGCGCATCGACGACGAAGTCGAGCACCGCTACCCGCGACCGAGCGCGCGCTCCCACACCTTCGCGGAGACGAACATGTCGAACAGCGCGCGGTCCAGCTTGGCCCGCTCGACCTCGCTGGACAGGATGTCGAGCGCCTTGGGCACCGGCACCGCCTTCTTGTACGGCCGGTCCGACGCGGTCAGCGCGTCGAAGATGTCGCTGATCGTCATCATGCGCGCGCCCGGCGGGATCTCGTCCGCCTTGCGGCCGCGCGGGTAGCCGGTGCCGTCGAGCTTCTCGTGGTGCGAGCCGGCCAGGTCCGGCACGTTGCGGAACGTGCGCCCCCACGGGATCGGTGCGCAGGAACTTGTAGGTGTGGACGACGTGGCTCTCGATCTCGCGCCGCTCGTCCTCGGTCAGCGAGCCGCGCGCGATCTGCAGCGCGGTCGCCTCGTCGGGCGTCAGGTAGGGCCGCACCTCTCCCGACGGGCCGACGAAGGTGCGCGCCGCGATCTCCTGGATGCGCTCGAAGCCGCCCTGCTCCAGCACGGTCGGCTGGTTGGCCTGCAGCACGAAGGCCACGATGTCGTCCAGCTCGCGAAGCTTGAGCTCGATCTCCGCGTCGGCCGACTGCAGCTCCGCGGCGACCTGCTCGCGCGACGCCTCGAGGAGATACCGCACCCTGCGCTCGAGCCGCTCGGTCTCCAGCGCCTTGCGGATGTAGTCGAAGCGGGCCTGCACCAGCGCGCGGTCGTGCTCGTACAGCTTCATCGCCTTGACCAGCACGTGCTCGCGCACGCCGACCTTGCCGAAGTCGTGCAGCAGCGCCGCGTACTGCAGCTGCTTGCGGTCGTCGGCGGTCAGGCTGGTAGTCGGCGTACGGGCCGCGGTCCTCGCGATCCGCCACCGCGGCCAGCTCGACGGTCAGCATGGCCACCCGCTCCGAGTGCCCGGACGTGGTCGGGTCGCGCGCCTCGATGGCGGTGACCGACGCCTTGACGAAGCCCTCGAACAGCGTGCGCACCTCGTCGTAGAGCAGCGCGTTCTCCAGCGCGATGCCGGCCTGCGACGCCAGGCTGGTCGCGTACTCGATCGACACGTCGTCGAACGGCAGCACCTTCTCGAAGTCGGACGGCTCGACGAGGCGCGACACAGCGCGCGGGTGCTTGTTGATGAGCTGGATGACGCCGATGACCTGGCCGCGCGCCGAGATCATCGGCACCGTGATCATCGATCGCGTCTGGTAGCCGTGGCGCTGGTCGAACGTGCGGTCGTGCACGAAGCCCCACGGGTTGTTGCCGCTCCCGGGCGGGTCGAGCCGGTACAGGTCCGGGATGCTGATCGGCTGCTTGGCCAGCACGCAGGCGCCGACGATCGACGACGGCGACACCGGCATGGTGAAGCCCTGCGACTCGATGGCCACCGAGTCGTTCTGCGACTCGATGAAGCGCAGGCGGCGCGGCGCGGCGTCCGGGTCGCCGGCGATCGGCGCGCCCGGATCGTCTCCCTCGACCACGTAGACCGAGCCGGCATCGGCGCCGGTCACGTCGCGGGCGCGGCGCAGGATCATGTCGAACAGCGCGGCCGGCTCGCGCTGGCGCGACAGCGCGCGGCCGACGTCGATCAACATGTCGTTCTCGTAGCGCGCCTGCTCGACGGCGAGCTCCAGATAAGCCAGCTCCAGGCTGCGCCGGTCAGCCTCGCCGCGCGCGCGCAGCGCGATGACCAGCGCCGCCGGCGACGCCGGCACGGTCAGGAGCGTCATGCGCAGGGCCGGGTCGGCGGTCTCGTCGGCCGGCGCGTCGGCCAGCTCGTCGGCCCGCCCGACCAGAAACAGCGTGTAGTTGCCGCAGCGGGCTCGCTTGAGGTGCGGAGCCAGGCGGCCGCGATCGCGCCACACCTCGGGCCAGACGAGCACCGAGATGACCGGGCCGCGCGCCAGCTCGACGAAGCCGGGCTCGCCGCATGGCTGCACCGACCAGTCGCCCAGCCGCGGATCCGCGGCCAGCGCGGCCAGCAGCTGCTCGCGGCTCTCGATGCTCGCGCCCGACATCCTTGCGCCCATCAGCTCGCGCCCGACACGGGCGCATCGTATCACGTCAGTCGGGCCCCACAGGGGGCCCGGCAGAGGTCACACGTTCTCGCCGGGGGGGCCGGGCGGGGGCTTCGATTCCGGCGGCTCGGCGCGGGCAGCGGGCTCGACCGGCGGGCGGTTCTCCTGTCTGCCCTCGGTGCGGCCGGGTCGGCCCGCCGCGCGGTCGGCGTCCCGCCGCTCGTAGGCCCGGATGATCTCCTGCACGAGCGGGTGGCGGACCACGTCGGCCTCGGTGAAGTAGGCGAACGAGATGCCCTCGACGCCGGTCAGGATCTCGCGCGCCTCGCGCAGGCCGGAGCGCACGCCGGCGGGCAGGTCGCTCTGCGTGATGTCGCCGGTCACCACCGCCTTGGAGCCGAAGCCGAGGCGGGTGAGGAACATGCGCATCTGCTCGCTGGTCGCGTTCTGCGCCTCGTCGAGGATCACGAAGCTGTCGTTGAGCGTGCGCCCGCGCATGAACGCGAGCGGCGCGACCTCGATGATCTGCTGCTCCATGAGCGCGCGCGCGCGATCGAAGTCCATCATCTCGTTGAGCGCGTCGTAGAGCGGGCGCAGGTACGGGTTGACCTTCTCCTCGAGCGAGCCGGGCAGAAAGCCGAGCCGCTCGCCCGCCTCCACCGCCGGCCGGGTCAGCACGATGCGCTTGACCTGCTTGTCGAGCAGCAGGCGAATGCCCTGCGCCATGGCCAGGTAGGTCTTGCCGGTGCCGGCCGGTCCGATGGCGAAGACGATGTCGTGGCGTCGCACCGCGTCGATGTAGCGCTTCTGCGACAGACCCTTGGGCGCGATGGGCCGGCCGCGGCGCGGCACCAGCACCGTGTCGGAGAAGATGTCGCGCAGCTCGGCGTTGCGGTCCGCCTGGAGCACGCGCACGGCGCGCACGATGTCCTCGGAGTCGAGCGCCGAACCGCGGCGGGCCAGCCCGTAGAGCTGGGTCAGCGCCGCCTTGGCCACCTCGACCTCCGGCTCGTCACCCTCGATGGTGACCTCGTTGCCGCGCACGTGCAGCACGGCTCCGGCCTGTCGCTCGATGAGCTTCAGGCCCTGGCCTCGCTCACCGCACAGGGCGCGGAACGCGTCCGCATCGTCGAAGGAAAGCTTGTCGCGACGCTGTTCGGGGGCAGGCTTCAGGCTCAAGCCGAGGGGTACTCCTTCCGAGCAATGCTGTAGCAGCCTGCGTACCACTTGTCTATCCTCCCCGCGCGATGACCGCTCGAGACGACAACGGACCATCGGTGCGACGGGGAGCCAGCCTGGCCGAGCTGTGCGACATCATGCGGCGCCTGCTGGCTCCCGATGGCTGCCCGTGGGACCGCGAGCAGACGCTGGAGTCGCTGCGCCCCTATCTGATCGAGGAGGCGTTCGAGGTGCTCGAGGCGATCGAGACCGGGACGCCGGCCGAGCACTGCGAGGAGCTCGGTGATCTATTGATGAACGTCGTCTTCCATGCGGCGCTGCGCGAGCAGGAGGGAGCGTTCACCATCGACGACGTGGTGCGCGGCATCTCCGACAAGCTGGTGCGCCGCCACCCGCACGTCTTCGCCGAGGCCCAGGCCGACAGCGCCGAGCAGGTGGTCGTGCAGTGGGAGGAGATCAAGCGGCGCGAGCGCAGCATGAAGGCCGAGGCCAGCAGCGACCCGGACGCCGCGGCGGCGCCGCCCCGCACCCTCGCGGGGGTACCGCTCGCGCTCCCGTCGCTCGCGCGCGCTCAACAGATCTCGTCGCGCGCGTCGCGCGTCGGCTTCGACTGGCCCGACGCGCGCGGCTGTCGCGAGAAAATTGCAGAGGAGCTGCACGAGCTCGACGAGGCGATGGTCGCCGGTGATCGGGAGGCGATCGAGCACGAGCTCGGCGACGTCCTGTTCGGCGCGGTGAGCCTGGCGCGCAAGCTCGGCTGCGACGCCGAGGCTGCACTGCGCGCGTGCACGCGCCGCTTCACCGAACGTTTCGAGTACATCGAGGATCGTCTGCGCGAGCGAGGCCGCGCTCCGGCCGACTCCGACCTGGCAGAAATGGACGCGCTCTGGGATGAGGCAAAGGGGTTGACTGGTCGCCGCGATCGCGCGTGACCACACGGCAACTTTTTTGACTCTTTTTTGAGCAAACCACCGACAAGCTGCCGGAATGTTTGTGATGCCGGCTGTCACACACAGAGATCTCCGCGGGTTTGTCCACAGGTCTTGTGGGTTGTCGCGCGGCGCCGATCGCGACCCTCGCGCCGGCGTGCGAGAGGGCCGCTGATGAGCCGTCGACGCGCGACGACGCCGAGCCGAGAGACCCGCGCCTGGGCGGCTCCAACCCCCGAGCTTGACACTGCCCGCCACTGCGAGGTAAAGACCTCGCCTCTTCGAGGAGCTAGTTCGTGGCCAGTCATAAATCGGCAGAGAAGCGCAATCGGCAGACTCCCAAGCGCCAGCTGCGCAATCGCGTCGCGCTCGGCGCGATGAGGACCGCGCTCAAGAAGGCGCGCACCGCGCTCGACGCGAAGTCGAGTGAGGCGATCGCGCTGGTCAAGCAAGCGGTCGCGCAGATCGACAAGGCGGTGACCAAGGGCGTCGTGCATCGCCGCACCGCCTCGCGCCTGATCTCACGCCTGAGCCGCCGCGGCAACACCGCGGCTTAGTAGACCCAGCGGGTCGCTTGTGTCGAAGACCAAGCGACCCTCGGGTCAGACGGGGTGCCGACGAAGTCGGCGGGGTTCCCCGTCGAAATAGACCGGCTGAGCGCGCAAGCGCGAAGCCCTGACCCCTGGGCTCGCTGAGGTCAACCGAAGCGAGTCTTGGGGTCAGTCCCGGTCGTCGCCGGCGCGATCAGCCCGCGCCGAGCGCCAGCAGACGATCCACGACGCGCGCGAGCAGGACTCGCTCGGTGAGCCCACGCCCGAGCGTCTTGCCCGCCTCGCCTTCGCCCTTGAGGGCGCGATCGGTGGCGCTGAGCGCCGTCACGGCGCGGCCCAGCGCCTCCTCGCTGTAGCGCCCGGCCTGGCGCCCCAGCTTGTCGACGACGAAGGGCGGCACGCCGACGACGCGCGCGAGGTCGGACTTGCCCATGCCGCTGTCGCGCGCGGAGCGGTACAGGGCCAGCTGGCGCATGTGGCGGGCCAGCATCGACACCACGCCGATCGCGCTCTGCCGCTGATCGACGAGCGAGGCCAGGGCGGCCAGCGCGCGGCGGCGGTCGCCGGCGCCGATGGCGTCGGTCAGCTCGAAGACCGAGCGCTCGCGCGTGTCGGCGATGAGGTCGTCGACGTCGTCCACGGCGATGGGCCGGTCGCCCGCGTACAGCGCCAGCTGCTCGAGGGCGAGCGACAGGCGCGACAGGTCCGCGCCCACAACCTCGACCAGCCGGGTGCGCGCCGGCGGCTCGATGGCGACGCCGCGCCGCTTGGCCTCGTCGCTCACGAAGCCGCCCAGGTCGCGCGGCGCGGTCAGCTCGTGCACGAAGCCCTTCTTGCCGGCCGCGGCGAAGAACTTGAGCCGGCGGTCCACCTTGCTGGTGGTCGCGACGAGCACCGTCTCGGGGCTGGGCGAGTCCAGGAAGGGGATCAGCTCGGACAGCTCGGCGGCCGCCATCTGGCTCAGGTCGCGCACCAGCACCAGGCGGCGCGCGGCCATCATCGGCAGCGTGCGCGCCGCCATCGTGATGCGCGCCGCCGAGCCGCCGCGCCCGTCGAACACATCCTCGTTGAAGCCGCGCAGCTCGACCGGCACTGCGGCGGCCCGGATGGCGGCCAGCGCGCGGTCGAGCAGCAGCGGCTCGGCGGACGACAGGATGTAGACCGGCGCCAGCTTTCCGGCCGCGGCGTCTTCGACGATGCCCACGGATGACTTTTACCCGGCAACACGCCACAGTCGCCAGGGCCAGATCGGATCTCGCGCATCTTTGCGCCGCCGCGCCGCCGAATCCCGCCCATGACCGCCCTCCTGCTCAGCGCCGACGCCGCGATCGTCGACGGGATCGCGCGCGGCCCGACCGCCGTCCTGGCCGTGGACGGCGAGATCGTTCGGGTCGGCGATGCCGCGGAGGTGGCAGGCGATCCACGCGCCGCGGGAGCACGGCGGGTCGACTGGAGCGGCCGCGCCATGATCCCGGGCACGGTCAACGCCCACAACCACAGCTTCCAGTCGCTGCTGCGCGGCATCGGCGACGACCTGCCCTTCCTGGAGTGGCGCGAGCGCGCGCTGTACCGCTACTCGCCGCAGCTGGGTCCGGACGAGATGGCCACCGCGGCGCTGTTCGCGTTCGGCGAGATGCTGCTCCACGGCGTCACCACCGTCTGCGACTTCTTCTACATCAACCGCCAGGGCAACGAGAACGCGGAGGCGGTCATCGCCGCGGCCCGGCGCCTCGGCATGCGGGTGGTGCTGGCCCGCTGCTTCTACGACTGGGACGGCGCGCCGGCCGCCTATCGCGAGGACGTGGCCACCGCGGTGCGCAACTTCGAGGAGCTGGCCCGCGCCCACGCCGGCGATCCCGGCGTGTCGGTGCAGCCGGCGCCGCACAGCCTGCACGGCGCGTCGCCGGCGATGATCGAGGCGGGCGCCGGCTGCGCCCGCGACGCCGGCACGCCGTGGCACATCCACCTGGCCGAGGAGCAGTACCAGGTCGACCAGGCGCTGGAGCGTTTCTCGGCCCGGCCGCTGCACGCCGTCGATCGCATGGGCCTGCTCGACCGCTCGATGATCGCGGTGCACGGCTGCTGGTTCGACGAGGGCGAGCGCGCGCTCATGGCCGAGCGCGGCGCCAGCCTGGCCTACTGCCCGGCGTCGAACATGTTCCTGGGCGACGGCGTGACAGATATCGTCGACCTGCGCCGGCGCGGCGTCGCGGTCGCGCTCGGCACCGACGGCGGCTGCTCCAACAGCCGCGTGTCGGTGCTGGACGAGATGCGCAGCGCGGCCTTGTTACAGAAGGTGTCGAAGACCGACGGCCAGGCGATCACCGCCGAGGAGTGCTTCGCCATGGGCACCGCGCTCGGCGGCGCCGTGCTGGGTCTCCCGGTGGGCAGGATAGCCCCGGGATTTCGCGCCGATCTGGTGGCTCTGGACCTCGCCGATCCGTCGCTCTGGCCGGTACAGATGCTCGCAAAGAATGCGGTCTACTCGCTGTCGGCTCGCGCCATCTCCGATGTCGTGGTAGACGGTGATATCGTCGTGCAGAACCGCCGGCTTGTAACGATGGATCACCAGGAGATCGAGAGGCGTGTCCGTGCCCTCACCCGCGACTGGAGCTGACGCGGCCGCGGCCCGCAAGGCCGAGCGCGCGGCCGCCCGGCGCAGCGCGGGCGAATCCACCTTTCAGGTCGCGCTCGAGTCCGGACGCTGGCGCCACCTGGGCTGGGTCGTTGTCGCCGCTGCGGTGGGCGCGCTGCTGCTGTGGAAGCTCGGCGTGGTGGGCAAGGGCATCGGCGTGATTCTGATCGGGCTGAGCGCCCTGCACGTCTATCGCTTCGCCCGCACGCTGCTGCGGCCGGCCGGGCGCGTCGAGGTGCGCGACGACGCCATCCTCCTGCCCGACGGCCTGTGCCGCAAGGGAGCCACGGCGGTGCCCTACGATCAGGTGCGCCACGCCTTCTTCCTGCGCCGCGCGGTGCCCTGGTCGCGCACCGGCCCGGTCCTGGTCATCGAGACCAGCGACCGCGTCTTCACCTATCCGCGCGACTGGTTCAGCTCCGACTCCGATCAGCGGCGCATCGCGATGGCGCTCAACCGCCGCCTCGGCCGCGCCTGACGCGTGATCCCGGCGCGCCGTAGAGTCGCCGGGCCCGCCGGCCGCGCGGCGCTCGCCGTCCTTGTAGCGCTGGCGGGCCTCGGCGCCGGCCAGGCGCGCGGCGACCGCAGCCGACAGGACGATCCGCCGCGCGGCGCGCTGCGCGACCGCACCCACCGCTACCAGATCGTCATCGCGGCCGGGTGGCGGCCCCTCGCTGCGCCCGACGGCACGCTGGTCGCCTACGCGGCCGACGGCGGTCGCGCCCATCTGGCCATCACCCGGGTCGGCACCGGCACGCGCGCGGCGCGCGACCTGGAGGCGCTGGCTGCCCAGGTCGAGCGCGGCGTCGAGCGCGCCACGAGGGGTTTTCGCCGCGTGCGCCGCGTGCTGTCCACGTCGTCGCGCGGCAGCACCTTCGATCTGGTCTACCGGCGCCCATCGCCGGCCGGGTCCGAGCTGGTGCTATCGCGCTACCTCTTCTTCAGCCGCCACACCGTCGTGCTGTCGATCGGCCTGCGCGCCGACGCCGGCCGCTCCGATCGCCGCGCAGCCGAGGCGATGGTCCGGAGCTTCTTCCCGTTCGAGTAGCCGCGCGGGTAAACCGCCAAGACACAGAGAACGCCAAGACGGCGCAAAGGTCGCCAGCGTTCATCGCACCGGCGCGCTGGCGGGGACTGGAAATCAGCTCCGACGATCGAAGGCATCCGCCAGCGCGCCGACGCGATGAACGCTGGCCCTGGCGCCGTCTTGGCGTTCTCCGCGACTTGGCGTTCAACCCACGCGGCCTTCACGGCCACCTCGCGGGTCAGCCTGCGCGATCGAGGGCGACGACGAGCTCGACGTGGGCGGTCTGCGGCATGAGGTCGATCGGCTGGGCCCAGCGCGCCGCGTAGCCGTGGCCGTCGAGCTGATCGAGATCGCGGGCCAGGGTGGCCGGGTCGCACGAGACGTAGACGATGCGGCGCGGGGCGAGCGCGGCGATCGGCTGGCACAGCGGCCGCGCGCCCTCCCGTGGCGGGTCGAGCAGGACGATGTCGAAGCGCTGGCCGCCGTCGGCCAGCTCGGCGGTCACCTCCTCGACAGCGCCGATGCGCCACTCCACGGTGGGCGCGCCGGCCGGGCGCCCGGGGCGGCCGTCCACCGCCAGCACGCTGGCGGCGCCGTCGGCCAGCACGCGGGTCAGGTTGCCGGAGCCGGCGTGCAGCTCGAGCACGCGCGCGCCGTCGCGCGGCCGCGCGGCCCGATCGACGGCGGCGTGGAGCGAAAGGTTGCCGGCCCGCGACGCCTGGGCGAAGCGATCGGCCTGGCCCCACTGCCCCGGCTCGATCTCGACGGCGGCGGCGCCGAAGACCTGCCGGCCCAGGATGACGCCGGCGAGCCCGCCTTCGCTGACCAGCGCCTCGGCCGCGCCGCGCCGGCACGGGCCGCGCACCGCCACCTGCACCTCGCCGGCCAGGCCGACCAGCATGTCGATCTCGCCGCGCTGGAACAGCCCCGGCGCCAGCAGGCGATGGAGCGGCTCCAGCGCACGCTCGAGGGCCGGCTCCAGCTGCGGACAGGCCTCCACCGGGGTCACGCGGTGCGAGCGCGGCGCGAACAGGCCGATCGCCGCCGCCGCGCTCGACGGCGGCCGCACCCAGTGCAGGCGCGCGCGGCGGCGCCAGCCATACGGCTCGACCGGCGCCTCGATCGGCAGGAGCTCGAGCCCGCGCGCCACCGCGCGGCGCAGCGCCGAGGCCGCGATCTCCTGCTTGGCCCGCGCCTGCGCCGCGTAGGCCAGGTGCTGCCACGCGCAGCCGCCGCAGCTGCGCTCGCGGAACAGCGGACAGGGCGGCTCGACCCGATCGGGCGCCGCGCCCAGCACCTCGACCAGCTCGGCGCGCGCGTACTGGCGGTGCTCCTCGATCAGGCGCACGCGGATCCGCTCGCCCGGCGCCGCGTACGGCACGAACACCACGCGGCCGTCGCCGTCCCCGGCCGAGCGCGTCGCCGCCGGCGGCCAGCGAATCGACGACGAGCTCCAGCTCGCGCTCCGGCCGGTCCCGGTCATGGCCCGACCAGCTCGACCGGCGCGCCGCGGCCGGCGCCGAGCGCGGCTCGCCGCGCTGCCCTCGCGCACGGCGATCTCGACGGTGCCGCCGGAGCCGACGTAGGCGACGAGCTCGCCGCGCGCCACGTCCTCGAAGGTGCGGCGCAAGGGGCCCACGTCGCGGCCGGCCACGCGCACGCGGCTGCGCGGCGCCACGTCGTCGCCGGCCATGTCGGTGACAAGGTTGCCGAACGCGTCGACGTGCACGACCTGGTGGGCCGTCTTCGAGGTCCGCCCGGGCAGGCTCCCGACCAGCGTCACCGGCGGCCCGGCCTGGTCCGGCGGCGCGCCGGCGGCCAGGCGCGCCGCCGCGACGGCGAACACGTCGCGGCCGTGGAACGTGGGCGAGACGCGCGCGGCCCGAAACTCGGCCGCGGCGATCTCGTAGGCCGCGTCCGGCCGCGCAGCCGCCAGCGAGAAGATGCCGTTGTCCGGCCCGACGAAGATCTGCTCGGCCGCCACCACCACGACGCCGCGGCGCGGCCCGCCCACCCCCGGGTCCACCACCGCGACGTGCACCGTCCAGGGCGGGAACCAGGGCGCGGCCGTGGCCAGGGCGTGGGCCCCGGCGGCCACGTCGTGGCGCGGCACCGCGTGCGTGATGTCCACGACCACCACGCCGGGCGCGCGCCCGGTGCAGGACGCCCTTCATCGCGCCGACGTAGCCGTCGGCGGTGCCGAAGTCGGTCGTCAGGGTCACCAGCGCCAACGCCACGCCGGCCATCGTATACAATGCCGGCCGATGGACAAGGTCTACCCCAGCGCGCGCGAAGCCCTGACCGACATGACGGACGACGCGGTCATCATGTCCGGCGGCTTCGGCCTGTGCGGCAACCCGGAGAACTGCATCCGCGAGCTCGCCCGACGGGGCGTCAAGGGGCTCACCATCATCTCGAACAACTGCGGCACCACCGACAAGGGGCTGGGCGTGCTGCTCGCCGCGGGCCAGGTGCGCAAGATGGTCTCGTCCTACGTCGGCGAGAACAAGGTGTTCGAGAAGCTGTTCCTGAGCGGCAAGCTGGAGGTCGAGCTCAACCCGCAGGGGACGCTGGCCGAGCGGATCCGCGCCGGCGGCGCCGGCATCGCGGCGTTCTTCACCCCGACCGGCTACGGCACCGTGGTCGCCGACGGCAAGGAGACGCGCGAGATCGACGGACGCCGCTGCGTGCTCGAGCACGCCCTGCGCGCCGACTTCTCGCTGGTCAAGGCGTGGAAGGGCGACCGGCGCGGCAACCTCGTCTACCGCAAGACCGCGCGCAACTTCAACCCGATGATGGCGGCGGCCGGCCGCATCACCATCGCCGAGGTCGAGGAGCTGGTCGACGTCGGCGAGCTCGACCCGGACCAGGTCCACACCCCGTCGATCTACGTCCAGCGCATCTTCCAGGGCGCCGACTACGAGAAACCGATCGAGCAGCGCACCGCTCAGGAAGAGGGCCTGAGCCATCATGACGACCCGACTCACCCGCGAGCAGATCGCCATGCGCGCCGCCCAGGAGCTGCGCGACGGCTACTACGTCAACCTCGGCATCGGCATGCCGACGCTGGTCGCCAACTACATCCCGCCCGGCGTCAACGTGGTGCTGCAGTCGGAGAACGGCCTGCTCGGCATCGGCCCGTTCCCGTACGAGGGGGACGAGGACCCGGACCTCATCAACGCCGGCAAGCAGACGGTCACCGAGATCCCCGGCTCGGCCTTCTTCGACTCGGCCGAGTCGTTCGCCATGATCCGCGGCGGCCACATCGACATGTGCATCCTGGGCGCGATGGAGGTGTCGGAGAAGGGCGACCTGGCCAACTGGATGATCCCGGGCAAGATGGTCAAGGGCATGGGCGGCGCCATGGACCTGGTCGCCGGCGCCCGCCGCGTGATCGTGATGATGGAGCACACCAACCGCGAGGGCGCGCCCAAGATCCTGGACAAGTGCAGCCTGCCGCTCACCGGCGTCGGCGGTCGTCCACCAGATCATCACCGACCTGGCGGTCATCGACGTGACGCCGAGACGGGCTGGTCCTGCGCGAGGTCGCGCCCGGCGCCAGCGCCGAGGACGTCGAGAAGGCGACCGGAGCGCGCCTGCGCCGCGCACCGGACCTGCGCCCGATGCGGCTCTAGCGATGAAGGAACGCAAGCAGCGCTTCGCCACCGACGCGGACATCGACATCCACGGCGCCTACCGGCCGCGCGATCTCGAGGAGGCCGGCGGCCTGGACTACGAGCGCGACCTGGCCGACCCGGGCCAGTTCCCGTACACGCGCGGCGTCCACGGCACCCTGTACCGGGCCAAGCTGTGGACCATGCGGCAGTACGCCGGCTTCGGCACGGCGGCCGAGTCCAACCAGCGCTACCACTACCTGCTGGCCCAGGGCAGCCGCGGCCTGTCGGTGGCGTTCGATCTGCCGACCCAGATGGGTCGCGACTCCGACCATCCGCTGGCCGCCGGCGAGGTCGGCCGGGTCGGCGTGGCGATCGACTCGATCGAGGACATGCGCGTGCTGCTGCGCGGCCTGCCGCTCGGCGAGGTGTCGACCTCGATGACGATCAACGCCACCGCGGCCACCCTGCTCTGCCTCTACATCGCGGTGGCCGACGAGCAGGGCGTGCCGCGCGGCGCAGCTGGCCGGCACCATCCAGAACGACATCCTCAAGGAGTACATCGCGCGCGGCACGTACATCTATCCGCCCGCCGGGTCGATGCGGCTGGTCACCGACACGTTCACGTTCTGCAGCCGCGAGGTGCCGCGCTGGAACACGATCTCGGTGTCAGCGGCTACCACATCCGCGAGGCCGGCGTCCGACGCCGTGCAGGAGGTGGCGTTCACGCTCGCCGACGGCATGACGTACGTCGAGGCGGCGCTGACGGCGGGCCTCGCCGTCGACGACTTCGCGCCCCGCATCGCGTTCTTCTTCAACGTGCACAACAACTTCCTCGAGGAGGTGGCCAAGTTCCGCGCCGCGCGCCGCATGTGGGCGCGCATCATGCGCGACCGCTTCGGCGCCCGCAGCGAGAAGTCGCTCCTGCTCCGCTTCCACAGCCAGACGGCCGGCGTCACGCTGCAGGCCGAGCAGCCGCTGGTCAACGTGGCCCGCGTGACCCTGCAGGCGCTGGCCGCGGTGCTGGGCGGCACCCAGTCGCTGCACACCAACTCGTTCGACGAGGCGCTCGGCCTGCCCACGCCGGAGGCCGCGACCCTGGCCCTCCGCACCCAGCAGGTCATCGCGCACGAGTCGGGCGTCGCCGACTTCGTCGACCCGCTGGGCGGCTCCTACGCCATCGAGACGCTGACCTCCGAGATCGAGCGGCGCGCTCAGACCTACCTGGACCGCATCGCCGAGCTGGGCGGCATGATCGCCGCGATCGAGCAGGGCTACGTCCAGCGCGAGATCGAGCGCCGCGCCTACGAGCACCAGCGCGCTGTCGAGTCGGGCGAGCGAGTCGTCGTCGGCGTCAACGAATTCCGCAGCGAGGGCGGCCAGCCGGTCGAGATCGCGCGCATCGATCCGGCGCTCGAGCGCGCCCAGGTGGAGCGGGTGCGCGCGCTGCGCGGCCGGCGCGTCCAGGCCGAGACCGACCGCGCCCTGGTGGCGCTGGGCGACGCGGCCCGCGGCAGCGACAACCTGCTCGATCCGATCCTGGGAGCGGTCGTGGCGCAGGCCACCGTCGGCGAGATCGCCGACGTGCTGCGCGGCGTGTTCGGCGAGCACAGGCCCCAGGGCGCCCTGTAAGGCGACGCCCCGGAGCCGCGGCTCTCGGCCTCTCCTGCCCTGCCTACCGGGCCCAGACCTGGACGGTCGCGCTCCCGCGCCGGTCGCCGCGGCGGTTGCCGTAGTGCAGCTTGATCGAGCGCAGCCCGCGCGGGGCGTTCGGCAAGATCAGCGTCCGCGACCGCTGCCCCTCGCGGAAGTAATGGTTGAGGTTCGGCGACCAGGCCCTGCCGTTCGAGAACTCGATGACGATGTCATGAAGTACGAAGTCGCCCTCCTCCGCCACCAGCAGGACGCGCGTGAAGCGGCCCTCGCGGCGCCCGATCGGCACGTAGTCGTGATCCTGGTTGCCGCTCACCCGCTGCTCACCGAGCAGCGCCCAGCCCTGGCGCTCCCAGTGCCGGCGCCAGCGATCGTGGCGCCCGGGATGCCGATCGCCGTAGGGGCCGTCCTGGCGCGGGCCGTCGTAGGGGCCGTCGTGGCGCGGGCCGTCGTCGCGCGGGCCATCGTGGCGCGGGCCATCGTCGTACGGCGGGCGATCCGACGGGCCCGGCTCGTAGCCACGGCCGCGCGCCCAGCGGCCCGGGATGAACACCCAGCCGTCATGGCGGCGCTCCCAGCGCGCCGGCTGCCACGACCAGCCGCGCCGCTGCCGCTCCCAGTGTCCGCGCACCCAGACGTGGCGGCCGCGCTCCCAGCGCCAGTAGCCCGGCACCCACTCGTAGCCGGCGCGCGCAGCGCCGCGGGCCTCGTAGCGCGGCGCTGGCGGCGCGGTGCGGATGATGACCTCGCCTCGCTGTGCGAAGGCCGAGGTCGTGCCGCCGGCCAGACAGCCCAGCGCGAGAGTCGCAACGAGAGTCAAACGTCTGAGCTTCAAGAAACTCATGAAAGCCCCTCCTAGTTGAAGCGATATTAGATCGCCCGTGGACCCGACTTATTCAATCCACGGGCCGAAACGACCTCGACGCGCTTCTCAGGCGTTGCGTGCCGAAGCGGAAGGACCGAGGTCGCCGCCTCCTGCAGAACCTGCAGCCTGCATGGCGCTCTCGATCATCTTCACGACGGACTCCGGATCGTGGACCTCGACGATCAGCTGGTCGTACCGCTGCCCGACCAGCTCGATGACGACGGTCCTGTGCGGGTCATGCACATCCCAGAAGATGCGCTTGTCGTCCTGGTAGAAGGTGCCCGCGATGATGAGACCCGGGATGTGCGTGCCCGGAGCGCTCACGCCCTTCCACAGCCCGCGCGTCACGTTCGGATCGACCCGCACCGCGCGCACGCTGGTCAGAGGGATGTCGAGCCGGCTGCGCATCGCCCACAGGCGGTCGAGGCCCTTTACCTGCAGCCTCAGCCTGTCGCCCCTGACGGTCAGGTCTACCATCGCGTCGCCTTCGGCATCGCGTGTCCTGCGTGATCGTAACGTCACGCGGGCGTCGTGAACAGGGTCAGTCCGCTGGCCCCGGCCAGAGCGCGCCGGCGCCGGCCGCGCTGCAGCACGTGGCGAGCGAGCGCGCGCACCAGGCGAAGCTTCTGATCTGCCAGCACTTCGGTCCCGTTGACCCGGCGCGCGTACATCTCGATCACGTCGGGATCGTGCAGCACCAGCGCGAGCCAGTCGAGCCAGTGCTCGGTGTCGTACAACATGCGCGCGAGGCGTCGGTCGAGCGCGAGCTCCCGCCCCACCACGGCGCGGCGCAGCGCCCGACGGTAACCGGCGAAGTCGAAGCGCCGCGCGCCCAGCGCCCGGTCGATCGCGTCGCCGGCGACGATCGCCTGATCCATGGCGACGGCGATGCCCTCACCGGTCAGGCCGTCGATGCCGGCCGCGTCGCCCACCGTCACCACGCGCTCGCTCGACACCGGATGGCGCGGGTCATAACCCCACACGGGCCACCCGCGCGCGCCCCGCGCCGGCAGATCGATGTCGTGATCGACGAGGCCGCGGCGCAGCAGATAGACGAGCTCGCGGCCGCCGCGCCGGTTCGACTCGTCGCGGGTCGGATAGTGCATGAGGCCGAGGTTGGCCAGCTGGCCGGGCACGGGGAAGATCCACAGATAGCCGCGCAGGCCGTGCACCATCGGGGTGAAGTCGTAGAGCATCGTGGGCGGCGGCCCGGCGGCGGCGACCTCGATCTGGAACAGACGGTGCGGGATGACGCGCGCGCGGTCGCCGGTGCGCGAGCCGGCCAGCTGCTTGCGGACCACCGACGCCGCGCCGTCCGCGCCGACCAGCACCTCGGCGCGCAGTCGACGCCCGCGGCTCGTGATGACCTCCACGCCGTCGGGCCCGGCCTCGTACGACTCGACGCCCTCCTCCTCGATCACCTCGACGCCGCGGGCGCGCACCTGGTCAACCAGATCGGCGTCGAACTCGCGCCGCCGGATCACCTGCACCGGTCGTCCCATGGCGACGACGCGCTCGAAGTCGCCGAAGCGGACGCGGCACTCGGGGCACGGCCAGCTGGGCACGCGCAGATCGAGCTCCAGCGCGGCCATGACCGGCTCTGCGTGGCCGGTCAGCGCGCCGCCGCACGGCTTCTCGCGCGGGAAGCGGAAGCGATCCAGCACCAGCACGCGGCCGGCGCGCCCGTGCTGGGCCAGACGCGCCGCCACCGCGGCGCCGGCCGGACCCGCACCGGCAACGATGACGTCGAGGGGCGCGCCCGGCACGGCCCGTTTATACCCGGATGAGCGCTCGCGGACCCCGCCGCGGCGCGCTCACAGACCGGTTGCGGCGTGCGCGCTGACCTTGAGATCGGCCACCAGCCGGCCGCTCGGCACCGGATCGCCGGCGCGCAGCACGACCGTGGAGCCCACGACCAGGTTGAACGGCGTCTGGTAGTCGCGCATGCGGTCGGCCAGCAACATCCGACCGCCCGGCGTGAGCTCGATCGACTCGTCGTCGATGGTCGAGCCGGCCGGCAGCGACGGGATCCGGCCGACCGGCTGCGCGCCGCCTCCGCCCACCGACATCACCCCGGTGGGCGCGACCGAGACCGTGAGGACCGGGGAGTCCACGTCCAACGTGTTCTCGCTTACGGTGAAAGCGACCTCGTCGATGGTCACGGTCTGGAGCGGCCGCCCCTCCAGCTGGGCCAGGGCCGCCTGCTCCACGGTCAGGTCGATCGTGTTCCACAGGGCGACCAACACATTGACTTCGCAGGTGTCCTGGCGGCACTCGGCACCGCAGATCTCCTCCGCGCCGCACCACATCTCGACGTGCTCGGCGCAGAGGTCCGACTTGGCAGAGCATTCGATCGAGGGCATGGTCCCCTCGTCTGTCAGCTCCCAGTCGGCCGTGTTGACAATGACCCGTCGCTCCGGCAGGTCGAGGTTCACCTCGTCGACCTTGGAGTCGATGACACAGCCGGCCAGACCGACCAGGCCGGCCAGGCAGACAGTTCGAAGCATGAGCTAGGCTAACCTCCTGGGCCCAGGGCGACCCAACAAGGCTCGATCCTAGCACGGCGGGTCGGCCCCGCCCTCGCGATGGGGTGCCGCCGCCGGAAGACGCGACGCGGGGCGTCAAACCTTTGTCGCGATTTCTTCCGCCGCCGTGTACGGGTCCACCGTGCGCGCCGCGACCGAGCGTGCGACCTCGCCCAGGCCGCCCAGCTGCGCCAGGCCGTGCGAGGCGCGGTCGGCCAGCAGGGCCTTCACCAGCTCCGTCACATGAGCGGCAGCGCGCGCCTCGGCCCGTGATTCACGCTCGGGTCCGGTCGATACTTGCTCGCGGTGCGAGGCGATCGCGGCGAGCACATCGGCGATGCCGGAGCCGTCGCGGTGCCCCCACGCGGCGATCGATTTCACGATCTCCACGTCGCGGCGGCCGCCCTCGGCGTCGCGCAGCTCGAGCATGTGCATGAGGTCGCGCACGGCGCGGTCGGCGCCCTCGCGGTCGGCCTTGTTGACCACGAGGACGTCGGCGACCTCGAGGATGCCGGCCTTGATGGCCTGGATGTCGTCGCCCAGGCCCGGGACGGTGATCACCACCGTCGTGTGCGCCGCGCGCATGACGTCGATCTCGTCCTGGCCAACGCCGACGGTCTCGATGAGCACGATGTCGTGGCCCATGGCGTCGAGCACCAGCGCCACGTCGAAGGTGGAGCGCGACAGGCCGCCCAGCTGGCCGCGCGTGGCCAGCGAGCGGATGAAGACGCCGTCGTCGAGCGCGTGCTGCTGCATGCGGATGCGATCGCCGAGGATGGCGCCGCCGGTGAACGGCGAGGTCGGGTCGACGGCGACGACGCCGACGCGCAGGCCGTCGCGGCGGTAGCTGCCGATGAGCGCGTCGACGACCGTTGACTTGCCCACGCCCGGGTTGCCGGTGACGCCGACGACGAAGGCGCGCCCGGTGTGGGCGTAGAGCTGCTTGAGATCGTCGAGCGCCTCGGGCAGGCGGTCGTCGAGGTCGCGCATGAGACGCGAGCCGGCGCGCAGGTCGCCGGCCAGCACGCGGGAGGCGCGCTCGTTCATTTCACCACGCCCTTGAAGCGCTGCTCGGGCCCGGCCGGGGCGTAGAACTGGACCGCCTTTACCGTGGCGCCGGCCGCGGCGCGAAAGCCGTGCTCGATGCCGCTCGGGATCTGGACCGCGTCGCCGGCGGCCACCGGCGTCTCCTGGCCGTCGATCATCACGACGCCGGCGCCCTCGAGGAAGAACAGGTACTCGCTGGCCGCGTCGTGGACGTGGACCGGCACCTCGGCCGACGCGTCGAGCGTGAGCGCGACGAGCGACGCGGCGTCGTCGCCTGCCGAGGCGGCGTCGAACAGGATGCGCGCCTCGCCCTTGCCGTCGAGGATGGCGTGGGCGCGGGCCCGGGCCGCGGCGGCCACGCGCTCGACGGCGCGGGACTTCTCGCCGTCCGGCACCGGCTGCGTGCCCGGATCGCTGCCGCCCAGGAAGCGGCGCTCGGGACCGGCCGGGGCGTAGAGCTGCACCGCGACGAGCGGCTTGTCGCCGTCGTTGATCAGCTGGTGCGGCGTGCCGGCGGCGATGTAGACGCCGTCGCCGGCGCGGAGGCGGCGGCTCTTCATCTTGCCGCCGCCGGAGACGATCAGCAGCAGCTCGGCGGAGGCGTGGCGGTGGCGCGGCACGGCCATGCCGGGCGCCATCTCGAGCAGGCTGAGCGCGGCGGAGCTGTTGCCGGTGTTGTCCGGGTGGAGCAGCACCTGGACCGAGGAGGCGGCGGCCGCGCCGTCGGAGCCCAGCGGACGCTTGGGCACGTGGGCGGACGAGACGGCGTGCTGTGCCTCGGGCGCGCGGAACGAGAACGGCGGCAGCTGCACCGTGTCGCCCTTGCCGAACACGTCGGCCGGCCACTGGTACGCGGCCCACAGCTCCTTGAGGCAGTCGACCAGGACCGCGTCGCCGGTGGTGTCGCGCACGACCTCGATCCGCTCGGCGGTGCCGCGCGCGCCGACCGCGACCGCGAGGACCACGTCGCCGTCGAGGTGGAAGTCGTCGGCGGCGGCCTTGGCCCAGCAGGTGTGGATGGCGGCGTTGTGCTGGTTGACGGCGCGCTCGACGGCGGCGACGGCGGCAGCGCTGGCGTCGTCGGCTTCCTCGCCGGCGGCGCCCGGCCGCCCCCCGCCGGGCTCGGTCGTCCCGCCGGCCTGCTTGGCTGTGCCGCTGCACGCACCGATCGCGAGGACAAAAACAAACAGTGGACAGGCGACAGGGGACAGGGAACAGGGGACTGGAAACCGGAGGCCGCGTGGCCCAGCGGGCCGGGGCGCGGGCGCCAGCAACGGCGACCCCATCGCCGGTTCCCTGTCCCCTGTCGCCTGTTCCCTGTCTACTGTTTCCCTTGATCTCATTTTCCCCTTGGCACGATCGTGTCAGCGACCCACTTCGCGATCTCCTGGGTCGACGCGCCCGGCTTGAAGATCTTCGCCACGCCGATGCGCTTGAGCTCCGGCAGGTCGTCGTCCGGGATGATGCCGCCGCCGAAGACGAGGACGTCGGCGGCGTCGCGGGCCTTGAGGGCGTCGATGACGGCCGGGAACAGCGTCATGTGGGCGCCGGACATGATCGACAGGCCGACAGCGTCGACGTCCTCCTGCACCGCAGCCGCCGCGATCATCTCCGGCGTCTGGTGCAGGCCGGTGTAGATGACCTCGTGGCCGGCGTCGGCCAGGGCGCGGGCCACCACCTTGGCGCCGCGGTCGTGGCCGTCGAGGCCCGGCTTGGCCACCAGGATGCGTATCTTGCGGCCGGCTGCGCTCTTGCTGCTGGTCACGATCGGGCCCCTTCCTTGATGATGTGGCGCGCGATCACGATGCGCTGGACCTCGCTGGTCCCCTCGTAGATGCGCGTGGCGCGCACGTCGCGGCAGGCGCGCTCGATCGGCACGTCGCGCGTGTAGCCGATCCCGCCGTGGATCTGGAGCGCCAGATCGCAGACCTGGTACGCCTTCTCGGTCGCCATCAGCTTGGCCATCGCCGCCTGCGCGCTGAACGACAGCCCGCACTGCTTGCGCCAGGCGGCGCGCCGCACCAGCAGGCGGGCGGCGTCGAGCCAGGTGGCGCCGTCGGCCAGCATGTTGCCGACGGCCTGGTGCTGCGCGATCGGCACGCCGAAGCTGGTCCGCTCGCGCGCGTAGGCCAGGGCGGCCTCGAACGCCATGCGCGCGATGCCGATCGCCTGCGCCGCGATGCCGATGCGGCCGCCGTCGAGCGCGATCATGGCCAGGCGGAAGCCGCCCCCCTCCTCGCCCAGCAGCGCGCCCTCGTCCACCTCGACGTCGTCGAAGGTGAGGCCGACGGTCGACGAGCCGTGCAGGCCCATCTTCTCCTCGCGCCGGCTGACCACCAGGCCGGGCGCGCCGCCGCGCACGAGGAAGGCGGAGACGCCCTTGGCTCCCGTGCCCGGCCGGGTCACCGCCCACACGACCATCAGGCCCGCCTGGTCGCCGTTGGTGATCCACTGCTTGGATGCCGCGCAGCTTCCAGCCCTTGGCCGTCCGCGTGGCAGTCGTCGCCATCGCCGCCGCGTCGGTGCCGGAGTGCGGCTCGGACAGCGCGAAGGCGCCGCACAGGTACTCGCCGCCGGTCAGGCGCGGCACGTGCTCGCGCTTCTGCGCCTCGGTGCCGAAGCGGACGACAAGCTCGGCCACCATGTTGGTCACCGACACCGCCACCGACACCGACGGATCGGCGCGCGACAGCTCCTCCATGGCGATCGCGTAGGCCACCACGCCGGCGCCGGCGCCGCCCAGCTCCTCCGGGACGGCGATGCCGAGCAGGCCGACGTCGGCCAGCTCGCGCAGCTCGCGGGCGGGGAACTCGCTCGTGCGGTCGCGCTCGGCCGCGCGCGGCGCCAGCACCCGCTGGGCGTAGTCGCGCGTGGTGCGCTCGATGAGCTCCTGCTCCTCGGTCGGCTCGAACCTCATCGAGGCTCCGCCCCGTGGCGAAACGTCGCCTTCACCGTCTTGCCCTTGGGATCGGGCAGGGTCCACGACGACACGGCGCGGGCGGCGCAGTCGGCCCAGGCGTCGGACACCGGCTCGTCGCCGGCCGACGCGAACCCGACAGCCTTCACCTCGCCGCGATTGCCGACGTACAGCGTCACGTCCACCGCCGGCGCCGCCCCGCCGCCCTGCCCGGTGCACGCGTCGAGCTGGGCTCGCTTGCCCTGCACCGTCGCCGCGATCTGCTCTTGCGGCCAGGTCTCGAGCGCCGGTCCGTCGCTGGCGAAGTTGAGCGGGACCTGGAACTGCGCCGTGCCGTCGCCTCCCACGGGTCTGGCGAAGGTCATCTTGCGCGCCACGCCCAGCACGCAGCGCTCGACCGTCCAGTCGCCGACGTCGCTGCCGGCGATGCGCGCGCTGCCGACCTGCCCGCTCTTCGCCACCACCACGTCGAGCATCAGCTTGCCGCTGACGAACTTCTTCTGCTTGAGCTGCGCGTCGTAGCAGGCCTGCAGGGCAGCCGCGTGCGGAGCCACGCCGGCCTGGATCTGCTGCGCCTCGAGCCGGCCCTTGGTCCCGGTCACCGCGATCTTCTCCTGCCTCTCCTGCTCCTCCTGCCTCTGCTTCTCCTTCGCGGCCTCGGCCTCCTTCGCCTCGGAGCTGTCGTCCAGGCCGCTGGCCAGGCCGGCGCGACGAGGCGGGTCGCCGGACGTATCGCCGGCACCCTTGCCGGCGCCGCCGCACCCGATCAGCGCGGACAGGAGAAGAGGCAGAGGCAGCGCCAGGGCGCGCGCGCGGCGATCACAGACGATCGAGGACATAGGTGTGTGACGTCTCCAGGGGTCGGGGCAAGGTCGGGAAGGTCCAGCCCTTCACCAGGCGGACCACGCAGTCGCCCACCTTGGGCGACTTGAACGAGGTCTCCATGACGCTGACGCCGCTGGTGTGGCCGTCGAGGTTGATGGTGAGGCGAACCGTGACGTGCCCCTTGCGGTCGGGATCGCCGGACTCGTCACCCTCGCCGTAGCAGCGCGACACCGACCCGGTCTTGCTGTCGAAGGTGGCGTTGATCTCCTCGTACTTCTCCTCGGGGATGAGCTTGGCGCTGTTGTCGTCGCCGCCCTCCTCGCCCGCCTCGCCGCCCGGCGACGCGACCTCCTGCTGGCCGCCGCCGCAGCCCGCATTCGCCAGCATCAGCACGATGGCCGCGGCCGTCGCCGCGCCCGCGACCAACACGAGCAGCTTCATCTGCATGGCTCACCCCCCCTTGATAAGGTGGTTGGCGATGACCAGCCGCTGGATCTCGCTGGTTCCCTCGTAGATCTCGGTGATCTTCGCGTCGCGGAAGTGTCGCTCGACCGGGAACTCGGTCACGTAGCCGTTGCCGCCGAAGATCTGGATGCGCCTCGCGCGCGGCCCGGTTGGCCACGTCGGAGGCGAACAGCTTGGCCATCGGCGGCGGCCTGGCCGTAGGGCTTGCCGCTGTCCTTCAGATAGGCGGCGCGCCAGACGAGCAGGCGCGCGGCGTCGATCTCGGTGGCCATGTCGGCGAGCTTCCACTGGATGGCCTGGTGCTCGACGATCGGCTTGCCGAAGGTGCGGCGCTGGCGGCCGTAGTCGAGCGAGTCCTCGAGCGCGGCGCGGGCGATGCCGAGCGCCTGCGCGGCGATGCCGATGCGCCCGCCGTCGAGGGTGCTCATCGCGACCTTGAAGCCCTTGCCCTCGACGCCGAGCAGCGCGTCGCCCGGCAGGCGCGCGTCGTCGAGGAAGATCTGGCACGACTTGGAGCCGCGGATGCCGAGCTTGTCGTCGGGCGGGCCGCAGCGGACGCCCGGCGGTGTCCATCGGCACGATGAAGGCCGAGATGCCGCGGTGGCCCTTGGCCTTGTCGCTCATGGCGAAGAGCACGCACACGTTCGGCCACCGGGCCGTTGGTGATCCAGTTCTTGACCCCGGCCAGGATCCAGCCGTCGCCGTCGCGGCGCGCGATGGTGGTCTGCGCGGCGGCGTCGGAGCCGGCCTCGGGCTCGGACAGCGCGAAGCAGCCGAGCAGCTTGCCCGAGGCCAGCGGCACCAGCCAGCGCCGCTTCTGCTCCTCGGTGCCGTAGCGCATGATCGGATCGCACACGAGCGAGTTGTTCACGCTCATGATGACGCCGGTCGAGGCGCACGCGCGCGACACCTCCTCCATGGCCAGCGCGTAGCCCACGTTGTCCATGCCGGCGCCGCCGTGCTCGTCCGGCACCGCGATGCCGAGGAAGCCGAGCTCGGCCATGCGCGCGACCAGCTCGGTCGGGTGCCGGTGCTCGCGATCGATCTCGGCGGCCTGCGGCAGGACCTCGGCGGTGGCGAAGTCGCGCGCGGTGCGGCGGAGCAGCTCCTGTTCCTCGGACAGCTCGAAGTCCATGACTACTTGCCCTGGAATGCCGCGGGGCGGCTTGGCCAGGAACGCGGCCATGCCCTCGCGCTGGTCGGCGGTGGCGAACAGCCCGGCGAAGGCGTCGCTCTCCAGCTCGAGCGCCTCGTCCAGCGGCATCGACCAGCCCTGCTGGATGACCCGCTTGCCCTCGGCCACCGCCAGCGGGCCGTTGGCCGCGATGCGCGTCGCCGCGCCGCGCGCCGCGTCGAGCAGCCCCTCGAGCGGGAACACCGCGTCGCACAGGCCGATGCGCAGCGCCTCGTCGGCGCCGATCTGGTCGCCGGTCAGGACCAGCTCCTTGGCCTTGCCGATGCCGACCCGGCGGGCCAGGCGCTGGGTGCCGCCGAAGCCGGGGATGACGCCGAGCTTGACCTCCGGCTGCCCGAACTTCGCGTTGCTCGACGCGTAGATGAAGTCGCAGCACAGCGCCAGCTCGCAGCCGCCGCCGAGCGCGAAGCCGTTGACCGCCGCGATCCACGGCATGCGCGAGCGCTCGATGAGCCGCCCGATGGCCACGCCGCGGCTCGGACAGCATCTCGGCCCGGTCCGGCTCCATCTCCTGCATCTCGGAGATGTCGGCGCCGGCGACGAACGCCTTGTCGCCCGCGCCGGTCAGGATCACCGCGCGCAGATCCTCGTTCTCCTCCAGCTCGCCGGCGGCGTCGATGAGCTCGCCCAGCACCGCGCTGGACAGCGCGTTGAGCTGCTTCTCGCGCGCGATGGTGAGCAGGCCGATCGGCCCGTCGGTGGAGATCGAGTCACGTGCTCGGCGGTCATGCGGACCTCCCGGCCTTCCCGGTCGGGACGGCCTTGTTGCCCTGGGCGTCGTAGGTGTGGAAGCCGCGCCCGCTCTTGACGCCCAGCCAGCCGGCGGCGACGTGCTGGCGCAGCAGCGGACACGGCCGGTACTTGTCGTCGCCCAGCTCCTCGTGCAGCACGTTGGCGATGGCCAGGCAGGTGTCGAGGCCGATCAGGTCGGCCAGCTCGAGCGGGCCCATCGGGTGGTTGAGCCCGAGGCGGACGCCCGTGTCGATGTCCTCGACCGTGCCCAGCCCCTCGTACAGCGCGTAGCAGGCCTCGTTGAGCAGCGGGATGAGCACCCGGTTGACGATGAAGCCGGGGATGTCGCGCGCGGCGATCGTCATCTTGCCGAACTGCCGGGCCAGCGCGACGGTGGCCTCGTAGGTCTCGTCGCTGGTGGCCAGCCCGCGCACCACCTCGACCAGCTTCATGATCGGCACCGGGTTCATGAAGTGCATGCCGATGACCCGCTCGGGCCGCTCGACCCGCGAGCCGAGCTTGGTGATCGAGATCGACGACGTGTTGGAGGCCAGGATCGCCTCGGGCCGGGTCGTCCGCGACAGGCGGGCGAACAGGTCCAGCTTGAGGTCCTCGCGCTCGGGCGCCGCCTCGATGACGAAGTCGCAGCGGCTCGAGATCCTCGAGCCGCGCCGCGCGCGCGGATGCGGGCGACGACCTCGTCGCGCGCCTGCGCCGTCATCTTCTCCTTGCTGACCAGGCGCTCGAGGGCGCGGGCGATGCGCTCGACGCCCTGCTCGGCCAGCGCCGCGCTGGCGTCGACGATGATGACGTCGTGGCCGGCCTGGGCCGCGACCTGGGCGATGCCGCGCCCCATCTGGCCGGCGCCGATGACGCCGACGCCGCCGATGGCGGCCGCTCCCCGGGCCGGTGTGGGCGACGTCATCGCGCCACCCGCTCGACGAGGAGCGCGATGCCCTCGCCGCCGCCGATGCAGAGCGACGCGCCGCCGCGCGCGGCCCCGCGCCGCGCCATCGCGTGCAGCAGGGTGACCAGGATGCGCGCGCCGGACGCGCCGATCGGGTGGCCGAGCGCGACCGCGCCGCCCTGCACGTTCACCTTGCTGGGGTCGAGGCCGAGCAGCTGGTTGTTGACCAGCGACACCACGGCGAACGCCTCGTTGATCTCCCACAGGTCGACGTCGGTCGGCTTCCAGCCGGCGCGCGAGCAGGCCGCCTGGATGGCCGCCGCCGGCGCGGTGGTGAACCACTCGGACGCCTGGGCGCGCGTTGCCCTGGGCCACGATGCGGGCCAGCACGCGCGCGCCGCGCCGCTCGGCCACCTCGCGCGCCATCAGCACCAGCGCCGCGCCGCCGTCGTTGAGCGAGGAGGCGTTGCCGGCGGTGACGGTGCCGGACTTGTCGAACGACGGCCGCAGGCCCGGCAGCTTGCTGATGTCGCCGCGGCCCGGCTCCTCGTCGGTGTCGACCAGGACCTCGCCCTTGCGGCCGGGCACCTTGACCGCGACGATCTCGTCCTTGAACAGGCCGTCGCGCTGCGCGGCCAGCGCGCGGCGGTAGCTCTCGGCCGCGAACTGGTCCTGCGCCTCGCGCGAGAAGCCCTTCTCGCGCGCGCACAGCTCGGCGCAGCTGCCCATGTGCTGCTGGGTGTAGACGTCCCACAGGCCGTCGTGGACCATCGAGTCGAGGGCGCGGATCTCGCCCATCTTGACCCCGCCGCGCACGCCGGGCAGGAGGTGGGGCGCGTTGGACATCGACTCCATGCCGCCGGCCACCGCGATGTCGACGTCGCCGGTGGCGATGGCCTGGCTGGCCAGGATCACGGCCTTGAGGCCGGAGCCGCACACCTTGTTGATCGTCGTGCACGGCGTCTCGACGGCGAGGCCGGCGCCGAGCGCGGCCTGGCGGGCGGGCGCCTGGCCCAGTCCAGCCGGCAGGACGCAGCCCATGAAGACTTCGTTCACCTCGCCCGGGCGGACCTGGGCGTGTTCGAGGGCGGCGCGGATGGCCTCGCTGCCCAGTCGCGGCGCGGGCACCGGGGCCAGTGCGCCGAGGAAGCTGCCGATGGGGGTACGCTTGGCTCCGACCAGGACCACGTCACGCATTGGGGCTCCTTGCTGCTGCCGGTGCTCTGTGCCGGACAGTGTTCCTTTGGTCCGGCGAGACCGGCCCGGGGATTATCGCCAAAGGCGCGGAAAGTCAACCACCCCGCCGGGCGGGCACTCAGGCAAAGGTTCTGACCCGAGAGACGATGGACGGCAATACTTCAAGTAAAGCTTCAACATCGGATCGGGCGCTCGGCCGGCCCAGGCTGAACCGGACTCCCTCGAGCGCGCGCGGGCGCGAGAGGCCCAGCGCCAGCAGCACCGGCGAGGGGTCGACGCGTCCCGGACGTGCAGGCCGCGCCGGTCGACACCGCCACGCCGGCCAGGTCGAGCGCCTGGGCCACCAGCTCGCCGGGCGCGCCATCGAAGCCGGCGTTGACGGTGCCGGGCACGCGCGGCGCGCCGGCGCCGTGCACACGAGAGCCCGGCAGCGCGAGCACGCCGCGCTCGAGCTCGCCGGCCAGCTCGGCGATGCGGGCGCGCGCCGCGACCGCATCGTCGCCCGCGGCCAGCTCGGCGGCGGCGCCCAGCCCGGCGATGCCGGCGCACGTTCTCGGTGCCGGGCCGGCGCTCGCGCTCCTGGTGACCGCCGGGGTAGAGCGGCGCGAGGTCGAGCCCGGGGCGGATCCACAGCGCGCCGGCCCCCTTCGGTCCGTAGAATCTTGTGCGCCGACAGCGCGACAGCGTCGGCGCCGAGCGACGCGACGTCGACGGCGATGCGCCCCACCGCCTGCACCGCGTCGCAGTGGACCAGCGCGCCCGCCGACGCGGCCAGGGTCGCGATGGCCGGGCAGGTCCTGCACGGTGCCGAGCTCGTGGTTGGCCAGGGCGACGGCGACGACCGCGGCGCCGGCGGCCAGCGCGCGCCTCGAGCGCGGCGAGGTCGAGCCGGCCGTCCGGGTCCGCTGGAAGGACGACAACCTCGGCCCCGCGGGCGGCCAGCGCCTCGGCAGCGCCGTGCACGGCCGGGTGCTCGGTGGCCGCCACGAGCACGCGCGGCGGCCGGCCGGCGGCGACCGCGGCCCTGTAGAGCCCAAACATCCCGAGGGCATCCGCCTCGGTGCCGCCGCTGGTGAAGATCAGGTCCTCCGGTCTGGCCGCAAGCAGGGCCGCGGTCTGGCGGCGGGAGCGCTCCACCCACTCGCGCGCCACCCGCCCCTCCTCGTGGATGGACGAGGGGTTGCCCTGCGCCCGATCGAGCACCTCGAGCATGACCGCGCGGACCTCCGGCGCGACCGGGGTGGTCGCATTGAAGTCGAGGTAGGTGCGCCTCGGTGTGGTGGCGGGCGGGCTCAACGGGCTCTCGATGTGCTGGCGAGGAGGGCTTGGCTTGATTTGACAGATCCCGGCGGCGAACGACATGATGGTGGCCCGGGAACCGCTGGCGAGACGTTGGCGGGATCGTACCGAAAGCACGCGAGCGCGGAAGTGGCGGAGGATCCTGGTTTCCTGCTCGTGCAGGCCGGTCTGGTCCGGGACGACCAGCTGCGAAGTGCGCGTGAGGCCCGCGCTCAGGGCGGAGGAACGCTCGGCGAGCATCTGGTAATGGCCGGTGCTGTCGACGACGACGTGCTGACCGAGTTCTACGCGGCAAAGCTCGTGGTGCCGCGCGTGGCGGCCAGCGATCTGGCCCGCATCCCGGCGGCGGTGCTGCGCCGCATCCCGCCCGACATGGCGGCCGAGTTTCGCGTTGTGCCGGTGTGGTCCGACGGCGATCACAACCTGACGCTCGCGATGTCCGACCCGGCCGATCAGCACGTGGCCGACGAGGTCGCCTTCTTCACCGGCGCGTCGGTGGTGCGCGCGGTGGCCACCCAGCTGCAGATCGCGTGGGCGCTGGCCCACTACTACGGCGTGATGACGCCGCTGGCCCACGTCGCGGCTGTCCCCGTCGGGACAGGCGGCGAACGGATCGAGCGCGGCGGTCGACGCGGCGCTCGACGCGGCCGAGCCGTTCGTCCCCGCCGATGGCGTGGGAGGTGCCGACCGAGGTCGAGGAGGAGGAGGAGACCGGCCCGGCGCGGCTGCCGGTCGCGCACCGGCGCCCGTCGCGAGCGGCGCATCAGCGAGCTGGCCCCGCGCAGCGGCACCCTGGACGCGATGCCGGAGCCGCCGCCGGAGCCGGTGCGTCTGCCCGCGGTCGTGGTCGACGACGAGGAGCTGACCGGGCAGCGCTACTTCGACGGCTCCGACGATGAGGACACCGCGGACGAGGACTGGCGCGAGCGCATCGACGGCGGCGACGAGCTCACCCTCGAGCGGCGGCCCCGGACGGAGCCTCTGCCCGACGGCCTCGTACGCCCGGGCTCGAACGGGTCGTCGGGAAACGGCGCGTCCATCGGTCTGGGGGCCGGGAGTGGCGACATCTTGCTTCTGGACCAGCTCAAGGATTGCCACCGCGCGTCATCTCCGCAGATAGAACCGGGACTTGGCCAGCTCGGATCGGTAGACTCTCGCCCCCGGGCGAGTCACGATACGGGGGCTTCCCGTGGCGCTCCATGGGCAGAAAACGAGGGGGAAAACGACACGGTGAGGAGGCAGTCGAAGACGGATCGGCGCGGCCGGAAGAGTCGCTCTGAGGCGACCGGCGACCCGGGTGAGGCAGGCCCCGACGCGAACGACCCGATGCACCACCTATCGGCGCCATCATCTGGTGGAGCGCCGGAAAACCGCAGTGAGTCCCGGAGCGACTCGAACGCCGAGGAGGCGTCCGAGCCGACCACCGATCCGGGCGAGGTGACGACAAACCCGATGCGCACCATGTCCATGGGCGCGGGCACCGGGAACGGCGGTCCGACCAACGTCCGCACCGACTGGAACGTCGACGACGGCTGGGACGTGGACGACGGCTGGGGTCCCCCGGGCTCGACGATTCCGCCCGAGTATCTCGGCACGTTCGACGAGGAGGACAGCGGACCCACGCCGGTCGCGCTGGCCCAGGGAACTGACGGCGCCGGCATGGATCCGGCGACGGCCGCGGCTGCCTTGGCGGCCTCCGCGGCGGCGTCTGCATCCGCGGCGGCGGCGCTGGCCTCGGCCCCGCTGGTCATGGCGGCGCCGGTGACCGAGCCGCTGTACGACGAGTCGACGCTCAGCCCGGCCGAGCTGGCCGCCGAGCTGGAGCGCTCCTCCAACCGGCTGCTCGAGACGCTGCGCGCGCTCGAGCGAGCGCCCGGCCGCGACCAGATCGTCGACATCCTGCTCGATCACATGGGCGCGTCGATGCGCCGGCGCGCGTTCTTCGCGGTCAAGGGCGGCCAGCTGTTCGCCTTCCGCCAGTACGGCGCGGCCCGACCCGGCGTGGGCACCGCCGAGCTGTCGCTCGACCAGCCTTCCACCTTCGCCCAGGTCGCGCTCAACCGGCTCGTCTACCGCGGCACGCTGTCGCCCGCCGCGATCGAGTTCGTCGAGCACGCCCTCGGCAGCGCCGGCCGCGGCGAGTCGGTGGTGGTGCCGGTCGCAGTGAAGGGCCGCCCGGTCGCCCTGCTCTACGGCGACGGCCTCACCGCGGTCGTCATCGAGGAGCACCAGACGGTCCTCGGCCGCGCCGCCGGCCAGGCCTTCGAGCGAATCCTGGCCAACCGCCCCGGCCGCGACTCCAGCGCGCCCTGACGCGCCTCAGACGGTGCCGGTCACGCCGGTGACGATCTGGACCATCTCCAGCTCGCGGCGGTGGGCTTCCTGGCGGACCTGGTCCCACAGGACCGGGTGGTTGGCGACCAGGGCGTAGAAGTTCTTGGCCGGCAGGACCGCGAGCTCGGCCGGGTCCGTGGCGGTGACCGAGGCGCGGGCGACCTCGCCGCGCAAGAGCGACATCTCGCCGAAGTAGGTCCCCTCGCCGAGCGTGGCCAGCAGGACCTGCCGGCGCTCCGACACGCGCTTCGTGATCTCGACGGCGCCGAGCACGATCAGGAAGAAGCCGCCCGCCCGCTCGCCCTCACCGACGATGCGCGTGCCGGCGGCGACGTGCGAGAAGCGGAAGTGGCTGAGCAGGCTGGTCCGCTGCGGCAGGTCGAGCGGCCGGAAGAAGCTCGCCGTGCTGACCAGCGTCGCGATGAGCCGCTCGCGATAGAACTGCTGCATGAACGACTCGACCTCGGGGAAGCGCCGGCTGACCTGCACCAGGTGGCCGCGCGGGATCTCGAGCAGGTCGCAGTCGCTGACCGCCTGCACCGACGCGTGGCGGCGGCGATCGCCGAGCATGGCCACCTCGCCGAACAGATCGCCGTCGTTGAGCCGGCTCACCTCGACCAGATCGCCGCGCGGCAGCAGCGGATCGCGCTTGAGCACGCGCGCCTCGCCGTGCGCCAGCACGAAGCAGGACTCGCCCGCCTCGCCGTCGCGCACGATCATCTCGCCGGAGCCGATCCGCTTGCGCACCATGCCGGACGCGATGGCGTCGACAGATCGCTCGGACAGCCCCGACAGGAGCGGCAGCTTGCCGCGAGCCTCGAGGCCGGACTCCTCGTTGACGCCGTAGGCGCGGCCGAACGCGCGCGCCAGCTCCATGCCGTCGTCGTACTTGGTCGGCTCCGCCTCGACCGCCGGCGCGACCGCCGGACCGTCGGCCCCGCTGCCGACCAGCTTGCGACGCGGGCGGGCGGGGAAGGTCGGCTGGCGCGACGAGCCGACCGGCCCGCGCGGCGACGTGTACACCTCGCTGCCGCCGGTGCGCGAGCGAACAGGCGCGGCCGGGCCGGTCATGCCGCCGGGACCGAGCGCGTGCACCCACTTGTCGGCGATGTGAGTCGGCGCGTCCTCGTCGGCGTCGCCGCGCGCACCGGGCGACGTCACCATCGACCCGCGCTGCGCACGCGGCGGGCCCTGCACGACCGAGTCGCCCGTGCGCCGCGGCCGGCCGCCGGGAGGCGGGACCGTGCCGCGCCCGTCCGTCGGTGGAGGGACCAGGCCGGTGAACGTGCGCACCACCGGCAGCGGCAGGCGGCTGGTCACCGAGCCCGTCCTTCGCTGCGCTCCGGCGGGCGCCGCTGCCGGCCCCGGCGTGCCCGGGTACGAGGATCCCGGGTCGGGTGTATCGCGGCGGGCAAACACGCCGCTCTCGCGCCACACCATCGGGCCGGTCTCGCGCCGCGAGATCGGACCGGTCTCGCGGAACGACGCCAGGCCGTTGCGCCGGACCACGCTGCCGTCCTGCTCGCCCGGCCCCATCGCCTCGCCCTGCATGGCGGGCGGCTGCCAGTCGAACGGCATCTCGACGCCGTTCAACCCGTCGGGCCCCACCGGCTGGCCGGTCGGCCCGCGCCGCGCCTTGTGACTGTCGAGCTCGGCGAGCAGCAGGTGCGTGTCCTGATGCATCGGGGCGATCTCGAGCAGGCTGTGACAGACGGCGATCGCCTGATCGAGTTGACCCTGCGCGAAGTACGCCATGGCGACGCTGCGGTACAGGTTGACAGCCTCGGGGAGGCGGCCGAGCACGTGCAGCACCGCCGCCAGCCTGATGCGAATGACCAGGCTACCGGGCTGCCGGCGCAGCTGCTTTTCCAGCTCCCTGAGGGCCTTCTTGGGATTCATCGTCGAGCCGGTGTCTCGTGCGTACGAGCACCAGCTTAACCGACACAACTCCGGAAGCCCAAACCGCCAGTCCGCCTCTCGGCGGCAATCTATTCCGGGGTCAGTGTCTGCTTGTAGTTGAATGCGACCGCACGTGGCATAGCCGGCAACGTCCACCGGCGAGCGACCGAGTCCATGCAGCGGTCGAAGCTCTGGTCGATCCGCGGGCTGAAGCGCGCGTCAGTGACCGAGCCCGATGTCTTGTACTGAACCTCGATGTTGAGCGTGACCGAGCGAGCCTGCAGCGTGGCGTTGTTCTTGAGCGCGTTTTGGTAGCACTTCTGGATGGATCCGCGAGAGCGCCGCAGCGACGCGACGAACGCCTCGTAGAGCTTCGCGTCGTCGGCGTTGCCGGCGTCGCCATCTGTGCTCTCGTGTGGGCCTTTGCCGGAGATCTTCATCGCCTCGCCCTCGATGTTCACGGTCACCATGGCGCCCGCCCCGTCGGCCAGACGCTTCTCGAGTGTGGCGATGTACGTCTCTTTCTCCTTCAGGTTCTTTTCACAGTCGGTCAGCTTCTGCGTGGTCTCTGGGTCGTCCTTGTAACTCGTCTTGCCCTTGCAGGCGCCCAGCGCCAGGGCGACGGCCATCGCCGTAAGGCCCAAACGGTGCATTCAGGATTCTCCCTCGCTTCCCTCTTCAGAGGAGTCGATGCGTGTTGTGGCGGAGGTCGTGGAACTATAACCGGCCGCCGAACGGGCAGGCGGCTCGATCAGCCGCGAAACCAGCCGGTCACGCATCACGTGGTTTTCGATGATGTCTTCCACGTCGCCGGGAAGAACACCGTTGTAGAGCGCGGATCTGCCTGCCCTGCCCAGCGGCATCGTGGCGAGGAGAAACTGGCGTTCTCCCGGCCGCGGTGGGGCCAGCTCCTGCACCAGGACGTTCGGCCCCTGGGTGCATCGGCCGAAGCAGCTCTGCCATCCGAGCGAAACCTGGTCGAGAAGCGAGCGCTCGCTCAGGCACTCGAGCATGGCCCGGTGGATGGCCGGTGACCCGTGCCGCTCGCCGCACTCCGGACCGCGGCACACCAGGATCCTGAACTTGCGAGCGGCCAAAGCAGTGAGTCCGCAGCACGCCGAGCGCGACGAGCACATCGACCACCGCGGGCGGGCAGAGCTCGCGGGTCGACCTATTCTGCTGCCACCGAGAGGGCCCGCGCCAGAGCCGCACGCCAGATTTGCGGCGCCGCCGACGAGGCCGCGCCCGACGGGGGGAGCCAGCTCAGTCGTCTGTGGCCTTTGTGTCTTCCTCGGTGAAGTCCACCTGCCCCGAGAAGCGGTCGCCCTGGCCGACGATGGCGAAGCGGCCGGCCGCCAGCACCTTGCCGTGGCTCTCCATCACCATCATGAGGTTCTTGTTGACGCCGAACTGGTCGCGCTCGAGCGTCATCTGCGAGGTGAGGCTGGTCGCGCCGCGCTTGTCCATGTACTGCTCGAACGCGGCGAGCAGGCGCTGCGGCCCGCTCGACACGTCGTAGATCTTGATGGTGACCTCGAGGTTGTTGAGCGGCGCGCGGAAGAAGGCGGCGAAGTACACCTTCCACTGCTTCTTGGCCGCGTCCTCCTGGAAGCGCACGGTCTTGAGCTTGCGCAGCGTGGAGATGTACGCGGACTTGCTCTTCGACGAGGTGGGGATGCGCTTGGCCGACGTGATGATCTGGCCGCGGAACACGTCCTCCGGGTCGCGAGCCTGGGCCTGACCGGCGATTCCGCACAGCACGAGAACGACGGCGCCCGCCACGGCGGTGCGCGCGAACCGACGAGATGAAGACTTCAGCAACGCAGTTCCTCCTGAACGACAGCCGAGCGCGATCGCGCTCATCGGTGCGATCCATCCATCGTAGAGGGCAAGGGCGCGCCCTTGCAACGGCGTCCTTGTCGCACCCGAGTCGATCGCTCGCGGGCGCCGCGCGGTCGCGGGTCAGCGCGCCCGTCGCGCGCGCACACCGGAGGGATCAGCCGCCGGTTCGCCGACGTCGCCGAGCAGCGGCTCGAGCGAGTCGAGCGCCTCGGCGGGCGCCGGCTCGGGAGCGCTGCGCGCGATCGCCAGCGCGCGCCGGCCCAGCGCGCGATAGAGCGCGGCCAGCTCCGGCTTGCCGGCCAGCGCGGCCAGGTGGCGCTCGACCGTGGCCCTGTCGCCGCGGCGGATCGGCCCGGTCAGCGCAGCCTCGGGCCCGCGCTCGCGCACGTTGGCCAGCGTGCCCTCGACCAGCGGCACCAGCGCCTCGATCGCCTGCTCGCGGCCGATGCCCACCTCGGCCAGCAGATCCGCAGCCGCGGCGAGCAGCACCACCGTGTAGTTCGAGGCCATCGCGGCGGCGGCGTGATAGGCCGACACGTGCACGCCGCCGAGCTCGAGCGCGCGCCCGCCCAGCGCGGCGACCAGCGCGAGCGCGTCGCGCTTGCCGCGCTCGTCTCCCTCGACGCCGAACACCGTCCCCTTCATGGTCCGCATCGCGGCGCGCCCGTCGGGGATCGCCCGCATCGGGTGCATCATCGCCATGCCGCCGACCTGGCCGGACACCACCGACAGCGCCTCGGCCGCCGACGAGACGCCCGAGCAGTGGATGAGCGTGTGGTGCACGTTGACCAGGCCGGTGGCCACCAGCATGCGCGCCACCTCGGCGATGGCCGCGTCGCGCACGGCCAGCACCACCACGTCGGCGTCGAGCAACAGATCTGGCGGCGCCGCCGAGTACGCGGCAACGCCGGCGACCGCGCCCGCCGCGCGCGCGCCGGCCGGCTTGCGCGCCCACAGACCGAGGACGGGGATGCCGCCGAGGCGAAGCGCACCGGCCAGCGCCGTCGCCACCGGCCCGGCGCCGACCACGAACACGTTGGGAGTCCGGCTGGTCACCTGTAGAGACCTCGACCGGCGATATAGTCCATAACCGCGCGCGGCACCAGAGGCACCGCGCTCTCGCCGCGCGCGATCCGGGCGCGCACGTCGGTGGAGGAGACGTCCGGCAGCTCGATGCGGGTCCACCCGGCAGGATCTGCCGCGTCCCCTGCCCTGCCGGCGCGGCCGAGCACGATGGGCGGAGCCAGCGCCACCAGATCGTCCCAGCGGTACCAGGCGTCGCGCTCGGCCAGGATGTCCTCGCCGATGACGAGGCGATACGCAACGCCGGGATGACGGCGGCGCAGCTCGTTCACGGTGTCGAGGGTGCGGCTGTGCGGCCCGCCCAGCTCGCGCTCCACCTCGGAGACGCGTGCGCGCTCGCCGAACGGGCTCGCCGCGCGCCGGCACATCTCCACGCGATCGTCGAACGGGGCCAGCTCCTTGCCGAACACGTGGCGGAAGGTCGGGATCATCCACAGCTCGTCGACCGGCTCGGTCTCCAGCACCACCAGGCAGGCCATCTGGTGGGCCAGGTGCGGCGGGTTGAAGCTGCCGCCGAAAAGCGCGATCGAACGAGTGGCCTGGCTCTCAAGCATAGAGAAGCCAGGCCGCGCGGCGCTGCGCGAAGTCGCGCTCGGCGCGGGCCCAGGTCGCGGCCAGATCCGCCAGCGAGTCGCCGCGATCGATCCCCTCGCGCACCGCCGACGATCCGCACAGGAGATCGATGGCCGGCACCTTGTCGACGAACTCGTAGGCGGTCGTGCGCCAGGCGAACTCGGCCGGCCACAGCGTGCGCACCGCGCGCAGGAAGGCCACGCCGGTCAGGTAGGGGCGGAACGCGCGCCGGTCGGTGACGTGGATCTGCACGCCGCCGCACGGCCGGCCGGCATGCTTCTCGAACGTTGGCGTGAAGACGAGCGGGCGGAAGCGGACGCCCGGAAGCTCCGCCGCGTCCAGCTCGGCGGCCAGCGCGTGCGAGTCGACGTAAGGCGCGCCGGCCAGCTCGAACGGCCGGGTGGTGCCGCGGCCCTCGCTGATCTCCGTTCCCTCGAGCAGGCACATGCCGGGATAGACCAGCGCAGTGTCCTCGGTCGGCATGTTGGGGGACGGCAGCACCCAGGGCTGGCCGGTGTCGGAGAAGCGCATGTCGCGCCGCCAGCCGTCCATCGGCACCACGGTCAGGACGAGATCGAGCCGCTCGATCTCGCGCGCCATGCGGGCCAGCTCACCGACGGTGAGGCCGTGCCGGTTGGGCATCGACAGCAGGCCCACGAACGACTCGAAGCCGGGCTCGACCGCGCCGCCCTCCACGAGATCGCCGCCTATCGGGTTGGGCCGGTCCAGCACCACGACCTCGACCCCGGCCCTCGCGCAGGCGCGCATGGCCAGCACCATCGTCGCGGCGTAGGTGTAGTAGCGCGAGCCGACGTCCTGGATGTCGAACAGGAGCGTGTCGAGGCCGGCCAGCTGCTCCGGGCGCGGGCTGAGCGACGCCTCGCTGTGTCCGTACAGGCTGTAGACCGGCAGCCCGCTGCGGCGGTCGCGCGACTCGTCGCCGATCGCCTCCATGTACTGGGCGTCGCCGCGCAGGCCGTGCTCCGGCCCGAACAGCGCCACCAGGTCGAGCCCGGCCGCGACCATGCGATCGATCGCGTGGACCACCTGGCCGTCAACCGAGGTCGGGTTGGCGATCAACCCCAGCCTGCGCCCGGCCAGCCGCGGACCGTCGCCGTCCAGCAGCCGTTCGAGCCCGATGCGTACGCGTGCCATGGTGGCCGAAGCGTACGACGAAACCCGGCCCCGGCGTCACCAGGACCGCCCGACTACAAGATCGGCACCGGCTTCAGGGTGACGCGCCCTTCCTTGGTCACCACCTTGAAGCGGACCGCGCGGCACTGGTACCGGGCGCGCAGCACGGCCTCGTTCTGGTGAAGCTTGGAGACGAAGCCGTCGAAGGTGAGCCCCTCGGTGCCCTCGCCGGTCGAGGCCCGCGCCGCGGCGTACTCGTCGAACAGGCGGCGCAGGTAGTTGCCCTCCGGCTCCGCCGCCAGCGCCATGGCCTCGGCGTCCTTGGCCGACAGCCCCTCGCTGTCGACCGCCAGGCCGCTCGGGCGAACCACGTTGCCCTCCTCGTCGTACTCCTCGTCGCCCGGCTCGGGCCGGCCGAGCAGGCGCGCCAGCATCACGTTGAGCGAGTTGGCCAGGCCGTCGAACGTCCGACCCGCCCGGCCGGAAGGTGCGCTCCATGTTGCCGTTGATGATGTCGTTGACCCCGATCTCGATCTCCTCGAGCGGGTGCAGGATGTGCCGCGCGGTGATGAAGATGCCGAGCAGCACGACGACAATCGCGCCCAGGCCGACGGCCAGAATGGCCAGCTTCACCGTGCTGAGCGGCTCCATCGCCTCGCTGAGCGACATCATGACCAGCGCGCCGGCCGCGACCGGCGGGTAGTCCTTGGGGAACGGCTGGGTCGAGAAGCGCGGCATGCGCCCGGCCGTCGCCCAGTAGTCGTCGCCCTCGAGCTCGACCACCGCCACGTCGGACAGCCCGTTCTCGCTCGACAGCGCCGCCTTGGCCAGGCCGCGGCCGGAGAACAGCGCGCGGCCCAGCGCGACCTGCTTGGCGTTGCCGCGCTGCTGCTGCCCGGTGGGGCCGAAGCTGGTGGCCGACACGCGCTCGCCGTAGAAGTAGGCCACGTCGGTGCCGAGCAGCTTCTGCTGCTGCTTGGCCTCGGTCGCGCTCATCGCGTAGGCCAGGATGATGGAGCCGACCACGTTGTCGATCTCCGGGTCGTAGACCGGCGCCACGCCCGCCTTCATCGGCCCGAGGTTCTCGTAGTCCCAGACCTCGCTGGTGATGCGGCGCTCGCTCAGCGCGGCCTGCAGGCCGGGGTACTTGATCTTGCCATCGCGGAAGTAGGTGTCCGGGATGGGGCGGAACACCGCCCGGTCGCCGCTGACCAGCGCGACGAGCTTTCCGTTCTCGTCGGTGAGCGCCATGATGTCCGGCTGGTCCTCGCCGGCGGCCAGGCTGGCGCGGAACTTCCGGAACACCTGCTCGGCCTGGACCGGGTTGGGCCCGTTGCCGCCGACCAGCGCCTTGACCAGGCCCGGATCGCGGGCCAGCGCCTCGGTGCGCTTGAGCAGCCCCAGCATCTCGAGCGACGAGTTCTGGATGAGGAGCTCCTGCGCCTTGGCCACCCGCAGCGTGACATCCTTCTCGATTCCGTCCTCGAGGATGCCGCTGGTGACGAAGTAGGCGATCGCGGTCAGGACCGCGATGATGCCGGCCAGTATGGCCCCGAGAACTGGGCGAGACATGTCTCCTCCTGGCCGTCCGGGCGCGGCGTGTGGGGATTATCGAAGGCGTGCACGAAAGCTGTCAAAGGGAACCCGCTCATTTTCCCGCCGCCCGCTGCAGCTCGGCCAGCCCGAACTGGCGCGCCGCCTCATCGCATCGGACGGCTTCGCCGTGCAAGCACATACCTACCGCGACCGCGTAGGCCAGCCGCGGCGCGAGATCGCCACCACCGTCGGCCAGGTACAGGGTCTTCTCGCGCGGGCGATACCAGGAGTCGGCCGATTCGCAGCCAGCCGGCGCCGTCCCGCGCTCGTAGATGCGTCCCTCGCACATGGTGGCTTGCGGGACGATCACCATGCTGAGCGGCTGCGGCACGACGCGGCCGGTCACGCCGGCGGCGGCCAGGGCGGCGGCGAAGTCGCGCTGCGCGCGCAGCACCAGACGGCGCACCTCGGCCGGGTCGCGAGGCTCGACGGACATGACGTGCAGTCGGTCGCCGTCGAAGCGCTGGTCGACGGTGAGTCGCAGGCCGGCGATGAGATACGGGGCCGGCCACGCCGGGGCGCGCGCGCCCAGCGATGGCGACCGCCGCGCCGCGCCGCGCTCCGGCGCACCGCTCGACACCAGCAGCGCGGCGACCGAGCCGGCCGCGAGCGCGAGCCCGCCGAGCAGGAGCCACATCATGGGCCGCGACAGCACCCTGCGGCGCGGCCGCGAGCGCGTCGCCGCCGCGACCGCCTGTCGCGCCTCGACCGGCCCGCGCGCGGCGGCCAGCACTGTGTCGAGCGCGACCCGCATCTCCTGCGGGCTGCCCGGCCGCTCCTCCGGCTGCTTGGCCAGCCCGCTCATCACCAGCGCCTCGAGATCCTCCGGCACCGTCGCGCCCTGCTGGGTCAGCGTCGGCGGCTGTTCGGTGAGGTGCGACGCCATGATCTCGAAGTGGCTGTCGCCGTCGAACGGCGTGACGCCGCACAGTGACTCGTAGAGCGTGACGGCCAGCGAGTAGATGTCGCTGCGCCCGTCCACCTCCTGGCCGCGCACCTGCTCGGGCGACATGTACCGCACCGTACCCATCGTCTGTCCGGTCGCGGTCAGCCGGGTCGACGTCGTTATCTTGGCGATGCCGAAGTCGGTGACCAGCGCCGAGCCGTCCGGCCGCACCAGCACGTTGGACGGCTTCATGTCGCGGTGGATGATGCCGCGCGCATGCGCCGTCTCGAGCGCCTTGAGCACGTCGATGGCGATGGCGACCGACGAGGGCCAGTCGAGCCGGCCCTGGGTCAGGATCATGCGCTCCCAGGTCACGCCGCCGACCTGCTGCATGGCCAGCACCAGGCAGCCGTCGTCCTGGCCGAAGTTGTAGAGGTGGACGATGTTGGGGTGGTCGAGCCGGGCCAGCGCGCGCGCCTCCTCGAGGAAGCGGTTCTTGACGTGGACGTTGGCGGCCAGCTCGGGCGGCAGGATCTTGAGCGCCACCTCCTGGTGCGTCATCACGTGGCGCGCCCGGTACACCACGCTCATGCCGCCCTGCCCGAGGATGTCGACCACCTCGTAGCTGTCGAGCACGGTGGTGCCGAGCCGCCGGCGCGCCTCCTCGGTGGTGAGCGGCGCGCCGCAGGTCGGGCAGCGCACGTCGATGTCGAGCACCACCCCGGTGCAAGCCGGGCACTGGTTCACGGCCGCCCCCGCGCGGCGCGGGGCCGCGCCTCGCTGCCGGCGGTGCTCGGGCGCCGATGCTGGAGGCCGGGGACCATGCCCCGGCCAGTCTAGCATCGAGGGATCAGAAGTAGAGCAGCGCGCCGATGCGCGCGCGGGTGAAGCGCTCGTTGTCGTCGACCACCGGGTCGTTGCCGCCGGCGACGCCGCGCACGAGCAGGAACTCGTCGTCGCTGGCGTTGCTCTCGCGCACGCCGGCGCGCAGGTCGCCGAAGATGGCGAAGTGGCGGCCCAGCCTCCACTCGAGCCCGACGCCGAGCTCGCCGTAGAGCTGCTCGGCCGTGAAGGTGCCGTCGTTCACGTCGGTCTGGCCGAAGCCGCCGCCGCCGAGCACGAACGGCGACAGCGCGCTGTACGGCATCAGGTCGAGCAGCAGCGCGCCGCCGATGCGCTTGTCGACCCGCTCGCCGTCGGCGAGCTCGGTCTTGGACACCTCCGCCTCGAGCATGAAGTGGCGGGTCAGGCGCAGGCGGCCGACAAGGCCGAGATCGGCGCCGGAGTCGTTGCCCTCGACGCCGACCGAGCCGCCGAAGATGCCGATGCCGAGGCGCGGCAGCGGCGGCTCGTCACGCACCCTCGCGGCCACCACGACCGGCGGCGGCGCGCTGTAGTAAGACGGCCCGCACTCGTAGTAGCAGGGCGGCGGCGCGGCGTAGCGGTAGCCGTAGTAATAGGGGAAGAAGTAGGGCCGCGAGTAGTAGCGCAGGTGGACGCGCGGCCGGTAGTACGGGCGGTAGTACGGCCGGTACCCCCGGTAGCCCCGGCCGTAGTAGCGCGGTCCGCTGTAGCGACCGCCGACGTGGACGCGGCCGTGCACGCGCCCGCGGCCATCGCCGACCCGGACGCGAGCTCGATCGGCGCTGGCTTCGGGTGGCGAGGCCACCATGCCCGCGGCGAAACCGGCGACCGCGAGAGCGATGGAAGCGAGGCGAAGCGGGCGGGTTCTCAGCACGGGGGATCTCCTTGAAGCGCCTGCCGGGACGGCGTCGTCGGTTGGACGCACGGGCCGGGCTGCAGAGTTAAACGCCACCGGAAACAAAGCAGCTTCCGAGCCAGCCGCGCGCCGCCCCGACGGCAGCGTACGCCCAAAGACGGCATGGACTTAGGTCGCCTCGGGCGCCGGCGGGCCGCGGGGAGTAAAAGACATTTCACACGGACCAGTGGCGCTGGCGCCACAGCGCCGCCCAGAGGTGATCCGACGCTTCGCGAGCTGGTGCCATGGTCTTGGAATGTTTGTGCTATCCTTGACACCCGGGGGCAGCGGTCGATAGATTGGCCATCGATCCGCCGCCGCTCTCATTCCCTGACGGAGGCCCGTGTGAGCCAGTCCTCAAAACGACCCGGAGCCAAGGACATCAGTGAGCTCAAGGCTCGGCTGGGTCTGAAGAAGGGCGGCCCCGCAGCCGCCGGAAAGGCCGGGTCCGCGGGCGTGGTGGCGCCGCCCGGGCACCGAGCTGGAGGGGGCGCCATTCCGGCTCCGCCCGGCGCCGGCCCGCCTCCGCGCGCGCCCATCCCCGACGCCAAGGAAGATCCGTTCGCCGCGATGAACGCGATGGCGGCGCAGGGCGCCGTCGCCGCGCAGCAGCCGATCCACTACCACGACAGCAGCCCTGTCGATCGCGTGCACAAGCGATCGCACGCGGTGAAGCTCGGCTTGATAGGCGGCGCGCTGCTCGTGCCGCTGGTGGTCGGCGTGGTTGTCGGCGTGCTGTCGGCCAAGGCGCGCGCCTACAACCGCACCATCGAGGACGCCGCGCAGGTTCGCGACGACACAAAGAAGGTGGGCGAGGGCCTCATCAGCATGCAGACGGTGCTGCTGGGCGGGCGCGAACGATCGCGCGGGTCGCAGAGCTTCGTCGTCGGAGACAGCAAGCTCACCGCCGAGCTGGGCGCACTGCCGCCGCTCACGCCGAACATCGAGCTGGTGTTCCGCTCGCACCTGTGGGAGCTGGACTACGATCTCGTGGCCGGCCTGCTCTCCTTCTACATCGAGGCGATCCAGCTCAACGACCTGGTCAAGGCGCACATCGTTGCCAGCCGCGACGCCGAGAAGATCCTGCGCGAGGGCCAGGCCAACATGTCGCAGTTCGATCCGCGGGCGTACGGCGCGCTGATCGAGATGCCGACCGCCGAGGAGGCGCAGTCGGGCAAGCCGGTCACGATGAACATCGTGCAGCTCGGCTCGCCGGTCTGCGAGGGCCAGACAAAGCCGAGCGACACCGGCTGCGGCGAGGCCAAGGTGACCGGCTACCGCTACCGCGTCGACGAGCTCGGCCCGTGGCAGATCAAGAAGATCGTCGGCTCCGGCGAGGGCTCCACCTTCGATCCCGACGGCCTGGTGCGACTGGATCCGGGCAGCAAGGTGCTCCAGCAGCTGGCCCGCGGCGGCAAGGCCACCGTGGCCGAGGCGAGCTACACCGAGCGCATCGACCGCATCTACGAGCGCGTGGTCAAGCTGATCGAGAACCAGGGGAAGCTCGAGAAGCGCTTGAACAGCCACGCGAACAAGGGGAAGCAGTTCACGTTCTTCTTGTAGCGGGGGGTCGGCGCTGGGCTGGGGCTCGTGCTTGGCTTGGTGCGCCTGACAAAACAAACAGAGAACAGGTAACAGGGGACAGGGAACAGGGAACCGGGATTTGCGCTTCGTTCAGTGGCCGTTACCGGTTCTGTCGTGCGGTGCGCGCTGACGCTGCGAGGATCGCGGCAAGTTCGCCGGCTTCGATGCGCACGGCACGGACGTCCTTGACCCAGCCGGCCTCGCCTACAAGGGACACCCAGTAGGAGGCCTCGCGCATCTCCTTCAGCGCGAGGCTGACCTTGTGCACGAAATCCAGCCTGCTCTCGGCGGCCCGGGCCTCGGCATAGTTGGCTCCCGCTGAGGTAGCTGATCGAACCAGCTGGATGGAGACGTGCCGGCCGGCTGCGTCGCGGGGCAATCGCGCGCTGAGCCGTAGCGCAGCTGCGCCGAAGCTCAACAGCCGCTGGGCGATGTCCGCGCCCTTCCGAATTTCGGGTTCCCTGTTCCCTGTCGCCTGTCGCCTGTTTTCTGTTTGTTTGTCCACGGCCCATACTCGGACCAACCCGCCAGCTGCTGCACGGCGGGCACGATCAGCGAGCGCGCAGCGTCCGCACGTGCCGCACGATCGCTTCCACCTGGGCGTCTGTCAGGGCCCCGGCGAACGATGGCATCTGCTTGTTGCTCGACCCGTGAAGGATCTGGTTCCGTATGTCGGCGTCGGTCAGCTGCCGCTGCACGTGCGGGCTGACCAGCGGCTTGACGCCGAGTCGCGCGACGCTGGCCTCATCCGGAATGCCTTCCGGTCCGTGGCAGCGCGCGCACACCTCGGAGAAGATGGCGGCGCCGTCCGCGCGGCCGCCGGCCACCTCCGTACTGCAGCCGGGCCCCGCCGCGAGGCAGAGCAGCGCGGCGGCGAGAAAAGCCGGCCGTCGAGCCATGGGCGAGCACATACCATGACTTCCCGCGGCTTGCGCTATAGTCGCCCGCCATGGAGCGACGCGCCTGGACTGGCTTCCTCGCGGTGGCGCTCCTCGCCACATCCGCGTGCGGCGGTCCGGACGTGCCGGAGCACAACGGCTACCGCAGCGCCAAGTCCCGGCCGTGGCGCAAGCCGACGGTGCTTCGCCTCGACGACTCGCTCGAGGCCGAGGTTGACGACGCGGTGTCCTATCCGCGGCGGCTGCGGGCGCGCTGGTACGCGGTCGACCTGCCGTCCTTCGGCGGCATCGACGTTCAGGTGACGGTGCCGGAGCTGGCCGAGGACCGCGAGATCGATGTCGCCTTCGAGGTGCTCGACGAGGGCTTCCGCGTGCGGGCCAAGGCGGACGCCGCCGAGGACGACGCCGGCGACGAGCAGAAGATCCGCCGCCTGCGCCGCCTCGCGCCCGGCCGCTACTACATCCATGTTTATGCGCAACGCCGGCTCGATGAGGCCGACTACACGCTGCAAGTGAACTTCAAGCCGCAGGCGGGCCGCGAGCCGACCACCTTCCCGGCCCAGGTGGCGTACATCGGCGCCCTGCCGGACGTGCCGCTCACCGACGACGCTCCGGCGCCGGCGCCGGTGGTCAAGAAGTGCCGCGGCTCACGGTGCAAGAAGCGCGTGGCCCGGGTGGAGAAGGAGCCGGAGCCGCAGCCGAAGTCGATCCGCGCGCGCATCGCCGGCATCAGCGATGCCGGAGCCGGCAAGGGCGTGCAGATTCGCATCAACCAGGGCGCCAACCAGGGGATCGAGGTCGGATGGAAAGGCACGGTGGTGAGTCGAGATGGAAAAGCGATCGCGGGCGGCTCGTTCGAGGTGTCGAGCGTGAGCCCGAGCGAGTCCCATGCCACCGTGAAGGCGAGCGCGAGCTCGGTCACGTCGGCCAAGTACGTCAAGTTGCGACCGCCATGACCCCAGCCTGGCGCAGGTCTGTATCCGCTATAATGCCGTGTCGCCCGATGTGCGCGGAATCGAAGCTGACCCTGCCCGGTGGGGCCTGGCTCGCTGCGGCCCTGGCGCTCGCGCTGGTCGGCTGCACAAAGAACGTGGCGCAGGACGGCGACTCGGGGAAGGACGTCCGCTACCGCGGCGCCAAGAAGATCGAGCTGCAGGACGGCGAGGGCCGATCGCGCAAGGACGTGGTCACCTATCCTGGCGGCGACCGGGTCGACTGGAAGGTGTTCGAGGTCCCGAAGGGAAAATCGGGGACGATCCGGATCCGGCTGCGCTGGAGCCCGCCGCGGCCCAACCTCGACCTGGCCTTCGACGTGTTCGACGAGTACCTCGGCCGCGTCGCGCGTGCCAAGCCGACGCCGGGGAGCGGCAAGCGGCTCAAGAAGGTGACGCTCAAGGATGCCGAGCCGGGCAAGTACTACGTGATGGTCTACGCCCCGACCCGCGGCGACGCCGGCACCTACCGGGTCACCGTCGAGTTCAAGGAGCAGGAGAAGGTGGCCGCGGCCGACACCACCGCCGCGCCGAGCGACATCCCGGATCCGCCGACGCTGCCGGCAATCCCCGAGGCGGTCGAGACGCCGCCGGAGGCCGCGACCCAGCCGGCGGCGACCCAGCCGACAGTGCCGCCGCCACCGACGGTGCAGCCGGTCAGGGCGCGGGTGGCCAAGTACGAGGTGTCCGGCGGCAGCCTGGTCATCACCGTCGACAAGGGCAAGAACGCCGGCATCGAGGCCGGGTGGAAGGGTCAGGTGCTGGGAGGCTCCGGCCAGCCGGTGCGGGGCGGCGATTTCACCGTCAGCAAGGTCAGCGGCAGCGAGGCGCAGGGCAAGGTCGGCCTGTCGGTCGATCAGATCAAGACAAACAACCGGGTCCTGCTCAGCCCACCGTAGGACGGGCCGAAGTATCCGTCGCGAGAGAGAGTCAGAGAGTCACGTCGTGCGTCCCGGCGATCCCTCCCACCTGCTCGGCAAGGTCATCGACGGCCGCTACGAGATCCTGCACGCCATCGGCGAGGGCGGGATGGGCGTCGTGTACAAGGCCCGGCAGACGTCGATCGATCGCATGGTCGCGGTCAAGATGCTGTCGAGCGACCTGGCCAAGGACCGCAGCTGGGTGCAGCGGTTCTACAACGAGGCCAAGGCCTGCTCGCGCCTGCACCACCCGAACACGATCCGCATCTTCGACTTCGGACAGACGCGCGAGGGCCAGCTGTTCATGGCCATGGAGCTGCTCGAGGGGCTCAGCCTGCGCCAGGTCATCGCCCAGCAGTCGCCGCTCGACCCGGAGCGCGTGCTCAAGATCGTCATCCAGTGCTGCGCGTCGCTCAGCGAGGCGCACAACCTCGGCATCATCCACCGCGACATCAAGGCCGACAACGTCTTCCTGATCGACCTGCCCGGCTCGCGCGACCACGTCAAGCTGCTCGACTTCGGCGTCGCCAAGCTGATGATGGCCGAGGACTTCGCCACCCAGGTGGGCGTGGTGTTCGGAACGCCGGAGTACATGTCGCCCGAGCAGGGGCGCGGCGAGCCGCTCACCCCGCGCTCGGACCTGTACGGCGTGGGCATCCTGGCCTACGAGATGCTCACCGGTTCGGTGCCCTTCCGCGACGCGGTGCCGACCACGGTGCTGCAGATGCACCTCAAGTCGACGGTGCCGCCGCTTCCCCCGCGCGTGCCGGCGTCGGTCCAGCAGCTGGTCATGCGCGCGCTGGAGAAGGATCCGTCGCGCCGCTTCGCCACCGCGGCCGCCATGCTGGAGGATGCGCAGCAGGTGGGGGCCGCGCTGCAGAGCGGGCCGTTCCGGCCACAGTCGGTGCCGTCCGGCACGCCGGAGGCGTTTCCGTCGCTGGGTCGCGAGCAGCCCGGGTTCGCCGGCTACCCGCAGCCGGCGGCGCGGCCGGGCGACGCGTCCAGCATGCCGACGATGCTGGACCGGCCCAACCCGCTGCTGGCCGGCGGCGGCGGATCGCCCGGCTCTCCGGGAGGCGTCTCGCACGCCAGCGCGGCGGCGGCGTCGGCGCGCACAATCCTTGTCAGCACGCCGGGCCAGACCACGCGGCCGGACAGCCCGGGGGCGCGCGGCGGCGGGCAGGGCCCTGCGTATCCGCCCTCGGGGATGCCGGACCTGCGCACGGTGATGCTGCCCAACAGCGAGGGCGTGGTCTCGATGTCGCGCGACGGGCACGCGGTGCTGGGGCCGGACAGCCGCGGCGGGCCGATGTTCATGCCGGCGCCGCCGAGCGGGGCGTCGGCGATGTTCTGGATCCTGTGCCTGCTGACCGGACTGGCGGTCGGCATCGGAGCTTACTGGCTTGTCCTCGAGCTCGGAAAGTGACCGCCGGCCCGGCGACGGGCCGGGACGCGCCATCGACGAGCGGGCGATCGACCGCAAGCTGCTGGCGCTGCTCATCTCGCGCCACGGCGCGCCGCCGCGCCGGCGCCGCTGGAGCCCGATGAGGAGGAGCGCAGGCTCCGCATCGAGCAGCGCGACCGCGCCCTGGCCGCGGCCGACCCTGACCTCCTGCGCCACATCGAGCGCCACCGCACATCGAGCGAGGCGTTCGCCGGCACCCAGCGCGCGGCCCTGCGCGTCTACGCAGCAGCTGAGCGCGCGCCGCTCCATCGGCCCCGACGAGCACGCCATCCGGGTGCGCGACGCCGGCGAGGTGCGCGAGATCGAGCCGTCCGAGGAAGTCTTCGATCGCGATGGAGCACAGGACGCCGCAGGCGTTCCTGCGCGACCTGCACCGGCCGGTGCAGCACTTCGGCGGCGTGGAGCTGCGCCGGGTTCCGTCGCCCACCGCCGCGGGCGCGCTGGCCCGGGCGCGCGCGCTGGTCGCCGAGACGATGGCCCGGTCCACCCGGGGCGCGGCCGCGGTCGAGCTCAGCTCGCAGCTGGCGCAGGAGGGGTTCGCCGAGCTGCGCGCGGCCCTGGCTCGCCCCTGGGAGGAGTCGCGGCCGGCGAACCCACTCCCGATGCCCAGCCGCGCGCCCAGCGCGGAAGACATGCGCTGGTTTGGCCTTTCGGGCGGGTACGATCCGGATGTGTGAGCTGCCCCGGTGAAGCGGACTGCGCGAGTCGCCAGTGAGACGAGTGGAGCACACACGTGCGCGGATGCGTCTCGTCGCGGAGGGAGGCGCGCCCTCGATCGCGCCGTACCATGATGTGTAATATCGAGAGGCGCGCGTGAATTCCCAGGTGCCCAGCAGCAGCCTCGCGGAGTCTCGTCGGACAAACGGAGCCGGCACGAACCGGTTTGCCACGCGCGCGGTCGGTCGCACCGACGTCGGCCGGCAGCGCACCGCCAACGAGGACGCCATGCTGATCGACGATCAGCTGCGCCTCTTCCTGGTGTGCGACGGGATGGGCGGACACGCGTCGGGTCAGGTGGCTTCGGAGCTGGCGGTGCGCACGGTGGCGCAGGCGCTCAAGAGCGAGGAGCAGCTGGCCGACGGCGAGGGGCACGCGCTCGTCGCGGCGCTCAAGGCGGCCAACCGGGCCGTGCACGAGCGCGCCCAGGTCGATCCGGCGTGCCACAACATGGGCACCACGGCGGTGGCGGTGCGCATCGAGGACGACCTGCTGCACGTCTGCCACTGCGGCGACTCGCGCCTCTACATGCTGCGCGGCGGCAAGCTCAGCCAGATCACGCGCGACCACTCGCTGGTCAACCTGTACAAGGACAAGCCGGAGCTCGAGGGACAGATGGGGCCGGCGGCGTCCAACGTGATCGTGCGCGCCATCGGGCTGGAGGAGGACGTCGACATCGACCACCGCGTGCTCGCGATGGAGGACGGCGACATCTACCTGCTTTGCTGCGACGGCCTCACCGACCTGGTCGAGGACTGGATGATCCGCGAGATCATGACGTCGGGCGAGACGCTCGAGGTCATGAGCGAGAACCTCGTGCGCGCCGCCAACGTCAACGGCGGGACCGACAACATCACCGTCGTCCTGGTCAACGTCCACACCGACGAGGACGCGATCGAGCGCGAGATTGAGGCCAAGGAGTACCCGGGCACGCGGCCCGGCTTCTGATCTCCGATCGCGCGGTCTCAGCCGCGCGCGGCGGCAAGCATGGCGGCCACGGCGTCGCCGTAGCGGCCGGTCTTGGCCAGCACGCGGGCGCGCCCGGCGGCCGCGCGGCCGGCGAACGGCGGATGCGACGCGGCCTGGGCGAAGGCGTCCTCGGCGCCGGCGAAGTCTCCCGCCGTGGTGAGCACCTCGCCCAGCGACAGCGACAGCGCAGCGCGCACCGCCGGCGTGCGCGCGTAGCCGAGGCCGGCGCGCAGGGTCTGGGCCGCGCGCGGCGTGTCGCCCAGGCGGCACAGCGCCACCGCATGGGCCAGGCGGGCGTCGCCGAAGTGCGGCGCGAGATCGATGGCCGAGGCGAGCGAGTCGATCGCCACGTCGGTGTCGCCGCGCTCGAGGGCGGCGCGTCCGCGCAGGTAGTAGCGTCGGGCTGCGGTCGACACCGTCGGGCTCCTAGTCCAGCTCGAGCAGGCTGAAGCGGATCGCGGCGTCGTCCTGCTTGCCTTCCACGCCGTCCGGCTTGCCGGGCTCGTCCGGCTTCGACCCCGGCGTCGACGGGGTGGCGGGCTGCCCGGATGCCGGGGCCGTGGGGCCGGCAGGCTGGCTCGCCTGCGGCCCCGGCTGAGCGGACGGGCCCGGGCTGGGCCGGCCGGAGATGCTGAGCCCGCGCGGCCGCGGGGCCGGCGGCGTCACGACGCCGCGCTCGCCGCCGGCGAGATCGCCGCGCCCGCGCGCGATCGCCTCGTCGGCCGCGGCCCGCCCGCTCGGCGCCGGCGGCATCGGCTGCTCGATGAAGCGGGCCCCCACAACTTCCCCCCTGCCGTGAAGCGGCCTGCGACGGCCGGCGCGCTCCTCGCGCGCTCGCGCGCAGCGCCTGCAGCGGCACCCAGCCGGCGGCCGTGTGCACGCGAACCTCGTCGCCCTCGACCCGGAGAAGCTCGAGGCCGGGCGTGTCGAGCCGGGTCTGCAGGGCCGCGACAAGCCCGGCCAGGCTCAGGCCGGCAAGGTCCTCGAGACGCTCGACCTGATGCGCGGCCAGCGGCGCCGGCCCCTCGACCACGTACTCGTTGAGCACGTAGGTGAGGACATCGACCAGCGCCTCGCGCTCGAGGCCGTCGAGGGCCTCGCGCAGCGAGGCGGCGATCTGCCGCAGGTCAGGACGCTCGGGCATGGCTCCTCGCTGTCATGATAACGCACCGTCGGTGTCGGCGCCCTCGACCGCGCAGGCGACCAGGCGGGCGCCGCGAAGGTCCGCCTCGCACAGGTTGGCGCCGCGCAGGTCGCAGCGCACCAGCAGCGCGCCGCGCAGGTCGGCGGCGTACAGGTTGACCTGCGCCAGATCCACCTCGATGAGCGCGGCGCCGGTCAGGTTGACCCGGATGAGCGACGCCGTCCCGTCGGCGTAGCCGGAGAACTGACAGCGGGTCAGCACCGCGCGGGAAAGGTCGGCGCGGGTGAGCTCGACCGCGTGGAAGCGCGTGGCGCGCAGCGCGGCGCCGCGCAGGACCGCGCGCGGCATGCGCAGCGGGCCCAGCTCGCAGCGCAAGAGCGTGGCGCCGGCCAGGTCGGCCTCGGTGAGATCGCACTCGGAGGCGCGCACCCGGTTCCACAGCGCGCCGGCGAACACCGCGCCGCGCAGGTCGGCCGAGGTCAGGCTGGCGTTCTCCAGCCGGGCCCGGCTCATGTCGGCGCCGAGCAGCGAGACCCGGTCGAACACCGTGTGGTCGAGGTCCGCTCCGGCCAGCCCGAGCGACTCGGCGGCCAGGCCGCGCACCGTGCGGCCGCGCAGCTCGTTCTCGGCATACAGCTGCAGCAGCTGGTGGCGGCTCTCGATCGCTGCGGCCTCCTGGCCGGCGTCGCTGTCGCTCACGGTGCACCCACGGGTCGCTCGCTCACGGGCGGTGCTGCATGTCGCCGTTGCGCAGGACGTGGACCCGCTCGTCCTCGTAGACGAGGTCGAGCACGCGCGCGGTCACCTGCTCGAGCAGCTCCTCCCGCGCCTTCTCCTGGGAGGCCTCGTCCTGGCCGTCCGGCAGCTTCTCGCCCGACGCGATCTGCGCCTCCTCGGCCTCCATCGCCTCGGCCTCGGCCTCGTGCTCCTCGGTGGCCAGCGGCGGACGCTCGTCCGGCGCCGAGCGGTAGATGCCGCGCGACGACTGCGCCACGTGGGTCAGCTCGTGGGCCAGCAGCGCGCGGCCCGCCGAGGTGGCCGGCGAGCGATCCGGCGTGCCGCGCATGAAGATCATGCCGGTGCCGCCGACAGTGACCGCCTCGGCGGAGTGCTGCGTCGTCACCTTCTCGGCGAACTCGCCCGTGTAGACCCGCACGCCGGCCAGGTCCGCGCCCAGGCGGCGCTCGAAGCGCGCGCGCGTGATCGGATCGAGCGGCTCGCCCTTGCCGGCCCCGCTGCTGACCATGCGCAGGAGCCTCGACGGGTCCCAGCGCCGCGCGATCTCCTCGCTCAGCGCCGGCCGCGGCTCCTCGGCCGCGCCGTCCGGCTGCTCTCCGTCGGGCCGGAGCTCCTCGTCTTCACGCGGGTCTCGCACGGTCGGGTCCAGCTCCTTCTACGGTCCTAGTCGTCGGCGCCTTCCCCGTCGCCGGCGTAGCGCCGCAGGCCCTCTTCCTCGCCCTGCTCGTAGTACTCCGGGGTCGGCTCGCGCACCTGGATCTCGCCGCCCAGCGCCTGCTCGAGGAACTTGGTCTCGTCGATGCACGACGCGCCCTTGATCCCCTTCACGGTGAAGGAGACCTCTCCGGTCGGCGATATCGAGATCTCGATCTCCTGCTTGCGCATGACTCAGCCCTCGCTGGCCCACTTGCGGACGACGAGCTGGATCGACCCGTCCTCCTGGTTGACCTCTTCCTCCACCGCGTAGCCCTTGGCCTCGCAGGCCATGAGCACGTTGTGGTAGGCGTAGCGCTGGCGCAGGCGGGTCTTCATCTCCTCCTCGCTCACGCCCTTGGTCGTCTCCACGCCCCACCAGTCGGCCACCAGGTCGTAGGTGCCGTCCTCGGCGCGGACCACGCCGATGTCGTAGGTGCCCATGTCGATCGACAGCGCCGCGTCCAGCTTCTGCCCGCGGTAGCCGCGCACCGCGACCGACTGCCCCTCGGGCGCCTCGACGACGGCGAGCTGCATCTCCTCGAGCGCGCGCTTGAGCGCCTCGAGGTTGGTCATCTTCAGATCGCACTTGGTGAAGTGAGACATCACATCTCCAGCTTGCGGGCGCCGTGCTTCTCGAGCCACCCGACCTTGCGCTCGACCCGGCGGCCGGAGGCGTCGCGCGCGCGGGTGCGCGCCCACTCGCGCATCGCCTCGATCTGCTCGCGCATGGTCACGGCCAGCGGCACGATGTCGCGACAGCGCGGCCAGCAGGCCCTCGGTCGTCGAGATCGCCGCCGGCGTCGAAGGCGTCGTAGAGCGCGGCCACCACCGCCTGCTCCACCTCGGCGCCCGAGAAGTCGCCGGTCGCGCTGACCAGCTTGTCCAGCTCGAACCCGGACGGGTCGCGGTTCTTCTTGCGGATGTGGATGTCGAAGATCTGCTTGCGCTCGTCGGCCGACGGCAGGTCGCAGAAGAAGATCTCGTCGAAGCGGCCCTTGCGCAGGAGCTCGGGCGGCAGCTGGGTGACGTTGTTGGCGGTCGCGATGACGAACACCGGCGAGCGCTTCTCCTGCAGCCAGGTGATGAACGAGCCGAACACGCGCGAGGTGGTGCCGCCGTCGGACATGTTGGACGAGCCGGTGCCGGAGAAGCCCTTCTCGATCTCGTCGATCCACAGGATGGCCGGCGCGATCGCCTCGGCGGTGTGGATGACCTGGCGGATGTTCTCCTCCGACGAGCCGACCAGGCCGGCGAAGATCTTGCCGACGTCGAGGCGCAGGAGCGGCATCTCCCACAGGCGCGCCCACCGCCTTGGCGGTCAGCGACTTGCCGGTGCCGGGCACGCCGATGAGCAGGATGCCCTTGGGCAGCGGCAGCCCGAACTCGCGCGCGCGCGACGAGAAGGCGTGGCGCCGCTTGGCCAGCCACTCCTTGAGCACCTCGAGCCCGCCGATGTCGTGCGACGTCCTCGGTCTGCTCGTAGTACTCGAGCATCCCGCTCTTGCGGATGATCTGCTTCTTCTCGTCCAGGATGGTCGGGATGTCGAAGGTGCGGGTGCGCACCATCGACTTGGCGAACACGTTCTCCGCCTCGACGGCGGTCAGCCCGAGCGCCGCCTCGACCACCTTCTCCATGAAGCCCGGGTCGGAGCCGATCTGGCGCTGGGTCTCGTCCGGCGCCTGCGGCAGGAGGCTCCGCGCGATCTCCTCGATCTCGCGGCGCCGGGGCAGCTCCCAGTACACGATCGCGGAGATCGACTTCTCGAGCTCGGGCGGAACCTTCTGCACCGGCGACAGGATGAGCAGGCTCTTCTTGGTCTTGCGCAGCTCGCCGGCCAGGTCGCGCAGGCGGCGCACGACCGACGGCTCCTTGAGGAAGGGGTGGAAGTCGCGCAGGATGTAGAGCGCCCGACCCTCGCCGCGGTTGACGTGCTCGAGCGCCTTGAGCGGGTCCTTGACGTCGCGCACGCCGCTGCCGCCGGCGGCGACCCGGAAGCCCTCGGTCACCGACCAGACCTCGAGCCGCATCTCGCGCTCGATGCACAGCATGCGCAGCGACTCCTCGACCCGCGCCTCCTCGTGCGAGACCAGGTAGATGAGCGGATAGCGGGCCCGGATCAGGTCCGCCACCTCGCTCGCGGCTGTCGCGCCCGTCCACGCCGGGCGTCGCCTGGGCCCTGCTTCATTCATTGCCAAACTCGACCAGCTCCCGCAGCCTGCGCAGCACTCCCTTGGCCTCCTCGGCCTGTCCGAGGAGCGACTCGATGGCCTCCCTCATGATACGGGACGACTCGGGCGAACGCTCCGCGGGTCCTTTCGCGAATTCATCGTGCAATATCATCGCGTTGTTGCGGAGCTCGCTGAGCACGTCGTTGATCGCCGTCGTGCACCTCGATGGCGCGGTCCTTCATCTGAGCCGTGTTGATGGTGCTGGCCCGCGACCACCGCGGTGGCCTCGCTGCTCGTCCCCGGTCACGCTGGGATGCACCGCCGAGCGCATGCCGGTCCGCTTCACGACCGCGTTGGTCTCGGCCCGCGCTGTCCGCACCTCGGCCTCGAGCGCCGCGATGATCTCGGCCGCCTCGTTCATCTTGCGCTCGAGCCGGCGGTTCTCCTCCATGAGCGCCTCGACCGGCACCGCGCCCTGCGACTGGGTGTCCTCCTCCAGCTCGGCCACGCGCCGGCGCGACTTGTCCAGCTCGCGCTGCGAGCTCGCGATGGAGGCGCTCCGCCTCGTCGCGCGCGCGCTCGGCGTTGACCGCCTCCTCGGCCGCCTTGTGGCGGGCCAGCTCGGCGCGGGTGATGGCGTCGTCGCTGACCGACTTGCCGGCCTGCGCGCGGTCGCGGTCGTCGTGCGCCTCGCGCACCTCGACCTCGAGCTTGGCCACTCGCTCGCGCAGATCGTCCACCTCGCGCTCGGAGCGCTCCGACAGCTGCCGGTAGTGGTCGCGGTCCGACTCGACGGTCTTGAGCGCGATGCGCAGGGTCTTGAGCTCGGCGGTGACCGCCGCGGTGTGGGCGGCCGCCGCGTGGTCCTCCTCGCCGTTGGGGCCGCGCCTGCCGCGCAGCTCGGTCAGGAGCTGGGTCAGGCGGCGGTTCTCCTCGTCGATGGCCGAGACCTGGGCGGTCAGCCGGCCCAGCTTGCTGGTCAGCTCCTCGCGCTCGGCCTTGAGGTGGGCGGTCTCGCGCAGCTGCTGCTCCTTGTCGGCGCGCAGCTCCTTGATCATCTCGTCCTGGCTGATCAGGCCGACCCGGCGCTCCTCCAGCATCCGCTCCTGCTGCGTGATGACCTCGCGCAGGTGCTCGATCTCGGTGAGCTGCTCGTTGAGCTTGCGCCAGCCCTCGTCCTTGGTGCGCGACAGCTCCGAGAGCTGGCGCTCCTTGTCCTGCGATCTCGCGCTTGAGCTGGCCGATGTCCTCCTGGCCGCGGGCCACCTGGCGCTCGCGCGCGGCCAGAAGATCGGACAGCTCCGACTGCTGGGTGCGCGACGCGGCCAGGCTGTCCTTGGCCTGGCGCAGCTCCTCGCGCAGCTCGTCGGCCACGCGGTTGTGGGCCTCGACCACCTCGTCGCGCTCGGCCAGCGCGCGGCGCAGCTCGTCGGTGCGGTCCTTGTGGGTGACGATCTCGGCGCGCAGCCGCTTGCCGTCGGCCACCTCGCGGTCGTAGCGCGATCTGCAGCTTCTCGACCGTGCCCAGCGCGTCGTCCAGCTCCTTGCGCAGGCGGGCGGCCTCGCCGTCGGCCATGTCGACGACGATCGAGTCCTCGTCGCCGATCGGCGGGCCGGACGAGCGCGGCGGCGTGATGAGATCGCCGCCCACGATGCCCTCCGACGACGGCATGTCGGGCGGGCCGCCGAACAGATCGTAGCCGGGGCCGTGCTCCTGGGCGCGGTGCTGACCGTGGCCGACCGTGCGGCCGGCCTGCGGCCCGGGATGGTGGCCCGCGCCCGCCGGGACATAGCCGCCGGCCGGGCTGCCGCCGCGCGGGTCCGTGCGCGGCCGCGCCGTGACCGGCCGGACCGTGGCCGATCGGGCCGCCGCCGCCGACCGGGCCGCCGCCGCCGACCGGCCGTCCGCTCTGCGGATACTGGCCCTGCATCGGCCCGGGCCCGGAGCCGACCGGCCCTGGTCCTGGTCCTGGACCGGGTCCGCGGTCCGGGCCGGACCGGGCTGGCCGTGACGGCCTGACGCCCTGCGCCCTGACCCTGGGCTGTCGATCCGGCGGGCGCGTCGTTGCGGCCGTGCGCCGGGTAGCCTCCGCCCGCCGCGGGGAGGCCCAGATCGGCCGGTTCGAGGCGCCGGGTGCCGCCCTTGGGCGGACCGCTCTGCGCGACCGGGCCCGGACCGGGACCGGCCTGCACCGCCTGCATGGCCACCGGGCCGTCCTCGATGTAGCGCAGCCACAGCGAGCCGCAGCGCACGACGTCGTTGTGGGTGAGCGGATGCTTGGTGATGCGCACGTCGTTGACGTGGGTGCCGTTGGACGATCCCGAGGTCCTCGACGTAGAAGCGGCCGTTCTCCATGCGGATCATGGAGTGCTTGCGCGACACCATGGCGTCGTCGGTGCGCACGGCGCAGTCGAGCGCGCGCCCCACGTAGAGCGGCGCCATCGGGCTGAGGTCGACCTGACCGTCCCGGCCATGACTGTCGCGGAAGAGGACTCGTGCGCCCATGATCTCGAGCTCGTGCGACCCCGGGTCTACTGTACCCGGAACACCATCTCCGTGTTGCCCACCCGCATGATGTCGCCCGGGTCTAGCATCTTCTTGGCCATGCGGTGGCCGTTGACGTAGACGCCGTTGGTCGAGCCGAGATCGGCCAGCTCGAAGCGATCGCCGACCCGCCGGATGCCGATGTGCTTGCGCGACACGGCCGGGTCGGAGAGCACCACGGTGTTGCCGGCCACCGAGCCGATGGTGGTGACCTCGTCGCTGAGCGGCACGATCTGCCCGGCCAGCGGGCCGACGATGAACTCGAGGCGCGGCACCGGCCGGGCCGGCTCCCAGCCGCAGAACAGGCAGCGGCTCCAGTCGAGCGGCATGGCCCGCTGGCAGCCGCCGCAGACGGCGCGGTGCTGCTCCTTCGAGCGCACGATGAGCACCGCGATCGCAGCGACGAGCAGCAGCGACACGATGACGAGGGCGACGATGGCGACCGTGTCCACTTCGCTTCGATTGATCGACTCGGGTCAGTTGATCGACTTGAACTTGAAATCGGTCTTGCCCAGCTTGAACACGTCGTTGTCGACCAGCTCGTGCGAGCTGACCCGCCGGGTGTTGACGAAGACGCCGTTGGTCGAGCCGAGGTCGTTGAGGACGAATCCGCTGGCGGTGCAGACGATCTCGGCGTGCTCGGCGGACATGTACGAGTCGCCGATCACGATCTGGGAGCCGCCGCCGGTGCCGAGCCTGGTGGCCCCCTGCTGCAGCTTGAAGGTCTGGAACTGGTTGGGCCCGTCCAGCGGCACCACCCAGCCGACCACCGGTATCGACTCCTCGGCGCCGCCCACGCCGATCATGATGGTCTTCATCGGGCCCAGCGGCGGCGGCGGCGCGATCGGCATCGGCTCCTCGACCGGCTGGCGCCGCATGATCAGGATGACGACGATGATGAGCGCGACGAGCAGCACGATGACCAGCAGCCACACCCACCACAGCGAGCCGCCCTCCTCGATCGGGCCGATCGGCTTGGGCAGCGTCAGAAGCTGCGGCTCGCGGTCCTCGCCGGCCACCGCCAGGATGAACTCGTGCTCCGCCCCGTCGGCCTTGATCTTGTCGCTCGGGAAGTCGACGTAGTACTTGGCGTTGATCGACTCCACCACCGTGCCGGCCAGCGACGCGAAGTCGTCGCGCGAGTTGGCGGTGAGGCGCTGGGTCAGGCCGATCTTGGCCATGTTCTGCTGGCCCTGCGGCCCGTCGTCGTGCGGGTTGTAGAAGATGGAGTAGACCTCGATCGCCGGCCTCCTTGAGGTCGCCGGTCACCTTCTTGAGCTCGGCGGCGACGTCGGCCTTGTCGTCCTGGCCGTCGCCGATGACGACGAGGATCTTGCGGTAGCCGGCCATGTTGGCCAGCACCTTCCACGCCTCGGTCAGGCCGAGCACCAGCGGCTGCGACACGTTCTCGCCGTAGTCCTGCTGGCTGCCCAGCGCGCCGCCGCTCAGCGCCGGCGCGTCGCCCATCGGCTGCTTCACCAGCGCCTGGCGCTCGGCGTAGACCATGAGCGAGGCCTTGGAGCCGGGCGGCCCCGCCTTGGCCAGGACGTCGATCGCCGGCGGCAGGCCCTTGAAGGCGCCGTCGTAGACCGAGCCCTGATCGTCCGGATCGTCGGCGCTCTTGTAGGTCTCGTTGCCGATCCAGCGGAAGTTGCCCTGCACGAGCACGATGAGGGCCATCGGCTCGTCGCTCTCGCTGTACTTGACCGACTTGACCGCCTCGATGGTCAGCGGCGGCTGCGCGTCGGTCTGCTTGAGCACGAACTCCTTGGCCGTCAGCCCGACCCGGCCGCCGCTGACCACGGCGCGCACGAACCAGGCGCCCGGCTCGGCCGCCGGCTGCTCCGGCTGCGGCGCCGCCTTCGGGATCGGCCGGCCTTGGGCTTGGGCGCCATCACCTTCAGCTGATAGGTGGACTCCGCCGCCGCGGCCGGTGTCGCCGCCGCCGCCACGACCGCCGCGGCCAGCGAGCAGCTTCCAGGGCGCGCGCTTCATAGCGACTTGAACTTCAGCACGACCTGGCCGAGGCGCAGAAAGTCGCTGTCCACCAGCTCGTGCTGCTCGACTCGCTTGTCGTTGACGTAGGTGCCGTTGGTCGACTTGAGATCGCGCAGCATCCAGATGCCCCCCTCGGCTCGGATCTCGCAGTGGCGCGACGACATGTACTGATCGGCGAGGACGACGGTGCAGCCCGCGATCGGTGCCGACCGAGGTGACCGGGTCGAGGGTGAACAGCTCGCCGCGCTGCGGCCCCTTGAGCGCCACCAGCCAGCCGCAGAGCTGCAGGCCGTTTCCGGTCCCGGCCGCGTCGACCATGATCGCCTGGGTCCTGAGCGCGCGCGACCGGCGGCGCGGCCCCCATGCAGTACGGGCAGCGATCCCAGGTCTTGTCGAGCTGCTGGCCGCACTGGACGCACAGGTACTTCTTCCACCACAGCGCGCCGGTGACGACGATGCCGTTCGTTCCACTCACGGGACCCGCCCCTCCGGCGGGGCCGCCAGCGTATCCCGGCATGCCGCCGGGTGCCACTTGTGGACCCGGTCCGCTCATGTGGTGAGGGCCCGGCCCGCCCATATGAGGACCCGGCCCGCCCATGCCGCCCGCCGGACCCGGCCCGCCGCCGGGCGGGTGATAGCCGAGCGGACGCGGCGCCATCGGGCCGCGCCTGCATGCCGCCCGGCATCCGGCTCCTGCGGCCGGCCCCGGCCGGCATCGGCTGGCCCGCGCCCAGCTGTGCCGCTGCGCCGCCGAGCCGGCCGCGCGCCGCGTGCCGCCTTCTGCTTGGCCTTGCCGGCCATCTGCTTGGCCTCCTTGGCCCGCGACTTGGCCAGCGACTTGTAGTTCTTGACTCGCCCGATATCGACGCGGACCCGCCCGTGCACGTTCCTGACCCCCATGATCTGGGCCCGGATCCAGCGAAACGGCTGGAAGACGAATTCGAAGTACCTCAGGAACATGTCGGCCTGGACCGGCGCCGGTTGCGCGCCTCGGGGCGAATATTCTACCGCTCTCTCAACGCTCGCAACGACACGTTTTCAGGGGACTTCTACTTCGTCTGGTAGACCCAGATGTGGAACATGTTTACGTCGCGGCCGGCGGTGACGGCGACCTGGCGGACGGTCAGCGCCGAGTCGGTGACGTGCTGGGCCTCGATCAGGAAGGGCCAGTTGCGCCACCTGTGCACGCGGTCGGTGCCGACGCACGAGACCAGGCCGACCGACTTGTTGTTCACGAAGTACTCGAGCTCGTAGTCGCCGTAGACGTAGTCCATGCGGCGCAGGATGACGACCGGCTTGCCCGGCGGTCAGGTTCTGGATCTTGTACTGCGCGAAGCCGCTCACCTGCGCGCGCCCGACGTCCTCGACCACGGTCTCCTCCGGGTACTTGAGCTTCTGGCGCGACCGGTAGCTGTCCTTGGCTTCCTTGATCGAGAACTCGTGCTTGTCCTCCGACTCCTTGTCCAGGATGTTGATCTGGTCGACCAGCAGCCAGGTGATGCCCTCGAGCTCCATCGTCGGCTTGGGGTGCGGCATCGACTTGACCGCCTCCCAGTCCTTGAGCTCGGCCACCTTCTTCTTGTCCGGCTTCTTCTCCTCGATGACCGGCTTCTCGCCGGCCACGACCAGCTCGGCCACCTCGGACGCCTTGGTCTGGTAGGCGAGCAGGTTGGTGTAGGCCTCGACGCTCGCCTTCCCCTCGGCCAGGAGGCCGCGCAGGATCTCGACGTGGCGCTTGTAGTCGGCGAACTCCTTCTTCTGCCCCATGCCCGGGTGGTGGACCTCGATGTCCAGGCACAGCTCGCCCTGCGACTCGACGACCAGGTAGAAGATGTCGAACACGTTGCGCAGGTCGATCATGTTGGTGGCGTTGAGCATCAGCGCCGTGTGCGTGCACTGAATGACGTCGTGTGACGTGACCACCTGGCGGCGCGTGTACATGAGGAAGACGCGGCGCAGCTGCCACAGCACCGCCTCGAGGCGCAGGCGCATGGGCGGGCTCAGGCGCGAGCCGGCCACCCCGGCGCGCGGCACGAAGCGCAGGTCGATCTCGTTGGCGCGCGGGTCGGCCGGGTTGCGCGCGTCGCGGATGCGGGTGGCGCCCTTCTCGAGGTAGATGCGGGCCAGCTCCACCTCGCGGCCCAGGTCCGGCTCGGTCTGGCTGAGCTCGACCTTGGCCCCCTCGAGCACGCGGCGGTGGCCCTTGTACTCGAGGTTCTCCTTGTAGGCGATGAAGTCGGTCAGCTCCTCGTAGAAGCGCAGCACGACGTAGATCGTCTGCGGCAGCCGGTACTCCTCGGGGCTGATGTTCCGGATCACCGCGTCCGGCAGCCACAGCTCGTGGCCCTGGCCGTCGATGGCGTGGCCCGGCTGCACCTCGACCGACAGATCGCCGCGCGCGCGCGCCACCACGCGCAGGTCGTTGCCCACGCCGCTCACCACGCCGGGCGTGTGCATGAGCCGGTTGTGCAGCTTGCGCTTGTCGATGTGGTAGCGTCTCGGCGGCGTTCCAGTCGTGCTCCGTGGTCAGGAAGCCCTTGAAGAAGTTGATGCGCTTGTAGCCCCTGTTCGGCTCTTTATCCTTCGGGTCGCTCGCGTTCATCGCTTTCCTCTCGGGTCAAATCCGCCGGGCGACGTGTCCTCCTCGTCGCCCTCGTCGTCGATGAGCGCCGGCCGCTTGCGTGGCGGCGTGCGCGGGGGCCGGCGGCCGGCGGCGCAGCCCTCTCCGGCTCCGGCAAGCCACGATCTCGTCGCCGATGCCGATGCCGGAGCGCAGGCCGATGGCGAAGAACTCGCGCAGCTGCGCGTCTCCCTCGTCGGCGGCGAAGCGCAGGTAGTACTGCACGTGGGCCGGCTTCTCCAGCCGGATGATCTCGTGCACCCGCACCACCATCTCCGGGGTCACGTCGGTGAACTTCATCGGGACGGTGATGGTGAAGCAGTGCGCCGAGATCGACCGGCGGCAGCACCACCGTGTCGATGGCGATGCGCGCGTCCACGCCGATGCGGAAGCCGCGGAACGGCCACCGGTTCTCCTCGATGTGCGGCTCGCTGCCGATGAACAGCTTGAGGAACAGGGCCAGCCCGCGCGCGGTGCCGCGGATGCGGTAGAGATCGACCGAGCGCATGAGCAGCGCGCGCTTCTTCTCGATCGGCCACTCGTGGTCGAGCACCATCGCCGTCCACGACGCCAGCCAGGACAGGAACTCGGGCGGGCACTCGCGCGGGTCGTAGTAGGCGTGGCCGCGGTCGAGCAGCTCCTCGACCGAGCCGAACAGGTGCTCGAAGATGAAGCAGATGTCGCGGACGATGTTGCGGCCGACCGGGTCGGAGCGGCGGTAGATGGCCGGCAGGAGCTCCATGTAGCCGCGCCGGGCCACGTGCAGGGTCACCCGGCTGCCCTCGTAGACCATCTGGCCGCGGGCCGGGCTCTGCTCGAGCACCGTGTCGCGGTCCTCGTAGCTCTCGCGGAACAGCACCGCGTCGACGGCGAGGCCGGCGTTCTCGACCACCAGCCGGGCCTTGACCAGCGAGTGGCCGATGACGTCCGGGACCCGGACGACTCGACGGCTATGTGGCTCCTTGGCGGTGACCATCGTCGTCACATGATCTCGTCGCGCACCTTCTCGACGATGTGGATGTGCACCAGGTGGGGCAGCTCGTCCGGATCGAGCCGGATCTGCTCGACGTGGACGCCCTTGAGCTCGTCGCGCATGTCCACCGAGTCGACCCCCTCGACGCCCGGGCACCTCCTCGACCAGGTGGATGAGCTCGGTCTTGAGCACGGCGCGGCCGAACGGCCAGCCCTTGCCGTCGCGGCCGCCGACCAGCGGGTGCAGGTAGCGGCGCAGCCGCTCCTCGATCTCGCGCCGCATGCGGTCCGACACGCCGATGGTGCGGCGCAGCAGCGCGACCTTGAGCGACAGCTCGATGTAGCCCGGCTTGCTGACCGTGAGCAGCGTGCCGACCAGCCGGCGCTCGTCCAGGTAGCGCTTCACGTAGCGCAGGATCTCGTTGGACGGGACCAGCCGGCGCGACAGGTCCTCGGCGCCGGTCTCCGCCTTGGGCACCACCACGACGGTGACGCCGCCGCGCTGCCCGCCGTCGGGCACGCAGCGCGCGCGGGCCAGCGAGGTCGACGCGCGCAGGGCCAGCATCTCGAAGTCCTCGGCGGTGACCGCGCGGTCGCGGCTCTTGATGGTGTAGGGCGCGCGCTCCTTGGCCTCGGCCACCGTCTCGCGATCGGAGCCGCCGCCGGCCGCGATCGGGTTGGTGACCGAGTCGATGTAGGCGAGCGCGCGCGACAGCGAGGTGAGCGTGCTCGGGGTTGACGTTGCCGCCGGCGCCGCCGCCGACCCGGTAGGCGCGCGCGACGATGTTGTTGAGGCCCTCGGGCGGGATCATGCCGCGCCGGCCGTCGCCGAAGGTGACGCGGCCGCTCTGGTAGTCGATGCGTGTAGTGGCGGCTGCGCGGGCCGGACTCGAAGAAGCTCTCGACGCGGCGCCACACCACCCAGCAGTCGGTCTGCTCCTCGCCGATCGGCTGCACCGCGTCCTCGGCCAGGTCGCGCAGCTCGTCGGGCGGCGGGATCTGCGCCTCGCGCACCGCGATGGCCTCACCCTCGAGCAGCGGCGTCTGCAGCAGGGCGTAGCTCTGCAGCGGCGTGCCGTCGGACGAGCCCAGGATCTCGCCGCGGATGGTGGAGTGGTGATAGGCGTCGACGACGTTGGTCAGCACGCGCAGCACGCGCGGCGGCTTGGCGAAGCCGCCCATCTCCAGGCGCGCGCGCAGCCAGAAGCGCTCCTCGGTGAAGCGGCGGCCCTGCGCCCAGTCGTCCGGAGCCACGAAGTCGACGAAGCCGGAGGTGGTGAAGGCCGCCGTGCCGTCGGCCACCGACAGCGGACTCCCAGCCGCGCGCGCTCGAGTACTCCCACACCACGCGCTGCTCGCCGTGCCACGCGGCCAGGCGCTCGGCCTGGTAGCGCAGGAGCTCCGGCGTGGCCACCTCGGAGCCGTCCGACGGCATCGAGGCCGGACCCAGGTCCTCGGCCATGTGGAAGTAGACCGAGTGGGCCTCGTTGCCCAGCTGGCCGGCCCAGCCCAGGTAGAGCGCCGGCGACTCGTCCGCCTCGGGCGAGAACGGCTGGAAGATCGTGTACTCGGTGCGCGCCGACCTCGGTGACGTCGGTGAAGGTGAAGTCGTTGTAGGCCAGCGCGTGGCGGACGTCGCGGTACTCCTCGCGCGAGCGCAGGCTGATGGCGCGCAGCGCGGGCGGGCGCAGCGGGCGGTCGTCGCGGAACACCCAGCGGTCGTTGTCGAGGGTGTAGTTGCCGGCCAGGCCGTAGTCGCCGGTCTCGAGGCGGACGCGGATCCAGCGCGACATCGCGCTCGGAGATCTCGATCGGCTCCATGTCCTTGGGCCGGCGGAAGGTGACCACGCCGGTGCGGGTGAAGGCGGCCGTGGTGTCGTGGAACGCCGCGTCCTCGGCGCCGCCCGGGCGCACGCCGGTGGGGCCGCTGCGGCCCAGCACGCGCCAGCGGCGGCCGTCGTAGTACTCCCACGACAGGACCAGGTCCTCGGACGGGTTGGGCTGCCTGACCACGGCCGGATCGGCCAGCGTCACGTCGATCGCGATCTCGGCGTCCGGCGTGCGCAGCAGGTCGTCGCAGGCCAGGTAGAAGATGCAGTCGACCTTCGGCTCCTTGCCGAGCGGGTAGATGTTCTTGCCCAGGTCGAGATAGATGAAGGCGTCGGTGTCGAGGTTGACCAGCGCGCGGTCGGGCGGGACGCCCTCGCCGGAGACCTCGACGCGGGCGCGGATGGTGTCGATCTCGGTGTCCTCGGGGCGCGTCACCTCGGCCAGGCGGCCGCGCATCCACAGGCCCTCGATCTCGGCGACGGTGGTCGGCTCGAACGACAGCGGGCCGAAGAAGCAGATCTCGCCGCGGTCGACCTCGAGCGGCGCCGGGATGAGATCGCGCCACCTGTCGCCGCTCCAGTACTGCCACTCGAGCAGGCGGGCCAGGTCGCGGCCGCCGCGCTCGGGGCAGCCCAGGTAGATGCGCAGGACCGACGACTCGCCGCAGCCGGCGAAGCGCGGGTCGGTGAGGTAGAGGAAGCGATCGACGCGCTCGGCGCCGCCGAACACCTCGAAGCCGGCGGCGCAGCCGCCGCGGCGATCCCGTTGCCGTCGCTTCTGGTCGAGGGCCAGGTGCGGCGTGTTGTCGCTGTAGCGGCCGGAGAAGTAGCTGAAGCAGCGGTCGAGCGGGATCGCCGTGACCACCAGGTCGCGCGCGGTCTCGAAGCTGATGGTGTCCTCGTCGGAGCCCTGCGGGGTCGACACCTGGATGCCGGCCGGGACGACCTGGCGGGTCGCGCCCTCGACGAGGAGGAACTGGAGCAGTCCGCGCGCGGCCTGCGGCGGCTTGAGCTTGATGCCGAGCAGGTTGAGGAACGCGATGTAGTTCTTCTCGGGGACCTTGTTGACGCGATAGAGGATGAGGTCGGTCATCCAGGCGGCCAGCTCGATGAGCGTGATGCCCGGATCGGCCGGGTTGTGGTGGGTCCACTCCGGCGCGTAGCGCGGGATGAGGCGCAGCGCCTCGGCCACCAGGTCATCGAACTCGCGATCGTCGAGCTTGGGCGATGGGATCATGGAGTGGACTCGTCCGGCGTGCGCAGATAGAACGGGTAGACCAGGTTGCCCGGCTGGTTGGTGGAGCGGACGACGTAGGAGATGCGGATGTCGAGCCGGTTGGGCTCGGCCGGCGACGGGTCGGCGCTGACCTCGATCTTGTGGATGCGCGGCTCCCACTTGCGCAGCGCCTCCTCACAGTAGTGGATGGCGAGCGCGGCGGTGGTCGGATTGTTGGGGGCGAAGACGAGCTCGTGGATGTCGCAGCCGAAGTCGAGGCGCTTGATGCGCTCGCCCGGCGCGGTGCCCAGGATGATGAAGATCGACTCGCGGATGTTCTCCTCCTGCGCCGAGGTGGCGATGCCGCCGGTGCGGTTGATGGCGACCGGGAACCGCCAGCCGCGGCCGAGAAAATCGCGTGGGTTGGCCATGGCCCCCTCCTAGCCCGATCCGAATCGCCCCTCGAGAAAGCGCCGGCACGACGGGCAGGAGATGCGGGTGGCGCCAGCCGGGGTCTCGTCGACCGCGAGCGGATGCGCGCCGCAGTGCGGACACGCGAGCCCCGCCCGCCGCCCCGCCGCGATCTCGTCCAGAACATCCTGCCAGACGATGAGCTCTTCCTCGTCCACGGGCACTCGAGTCTAAGAAACGGTCCCACCGCCGTCAACGTCGCGACGAAACGAGCTTTTCGGCCCGCCGCGGCGTGGGCAGGTTGGGTCGGCGTCCGTCTCAGCCTCCGATCATGACGGTGGGAGAGCCGAGGGTGATGATGCCGCCGTGCAGCGTCTGGTCGCCCATGCGCGCGGCCGGCTTGCCGCCGATGAAGACGGTGGCCGAACCCTTCGCGATGGCGTCGATGGGCCCCACGCAGGTGCAGGTGCTGGTGACCGTGGCGGCCGGCATGTTGTCGATGAGGACGGTCGGCGCGCCCTTCACGACCGGGCCGCCCACGTGCGGCTTGGGGCCGTCCGAGAGGGGGCACGTGTGCATATCTCCGACGCGGGCTGCAGGGGGCATGGGTCAAGGCTCCAGTTTCAGGGGCAAAGCAAAGTCAACGTTGAGGTTGACCTTGACCTTGACCTGAACGGCAACGTGAACCTGAACGCCACCGTGGACGTCGAGGTTGACGCGAGAGAGTCTCGTCCGTCGGTGCCGTCGGCGCCTCGGTCAAGGTCAAGGTCAATGGTGGCGTTCACGTTCATGTTCAGCGTCAAGGTCAACGTCAACGTCAACGTCAAGGTCAACGTCAGGGTCGACGCCGACGTCGATGATGGCAGTAGTCGGACCATTGGTGGGCCTGTTGCAGGGGCTCACTCATCGTCGAGCTTCTTGATACGGGCCTTGGCCCCTGCCTTGGCCTCGACGTCCGGCCTGGATACGGCGCCCTCGGCCCGGCCGGCGGCCGATTCGGTCTCGCCCAGGTGCTCGGCGCGCTGCTGCGATGCTTCGCGCTCGGCGGCGCCGGTGGGATCGCGCGCGTCGCGCACCTTCGCCTCGGCGTCGAGCTGGGCGCCGCGGGCCTCCGATTCGGGGGCTCCGGCCTGGCGCTCGGCGCGCCCCGCCTCGGCCTGGGCGCGGAACTGCGCGGCCCGCACGTCGGACGGCGCGTCCGGCGGCGTCGAGGCCTGGCGTTCGGCGCGGTCGGCTTGAGACATGGACTCGCGCGCCTCGCCCGGGACCTGGCCGCGCGCTTGACCCTCGGCGCCGGAGGCCTCGCCGCGCGCGCGCGCCTCCACGTCGACCTGAGACTCGGCGTGGCGGCGCTCGCCCTCGACCTGGCTGCGACGGCGCTCGGCCTCGCCCAGTCCGCTCTCCTCGCGCCCTTTGGCGCTGGCGTCGTCCACGGCCATGCGCTCGACATCGTCGGTGGAGTCGGCGTGGGACAGGCGCGAGTCGACGCCGGCGCGATCGCCGGCTGCGCCGCGCACGTCGCCGCGCACGACGCTGCCCGCCGTCCCGCCGCCGACGGCGCCGGACGCGTCGCCGGCCACGGCAGAGCCGGCCTGGCCACCGGCCACGGCTCCGGTCGCTCCGGCGGCGTCGCCTTCGATGGCCGCGACAGCGCCGGTTCCCATCTTGGGCCCGCCGCCGGGCACGGCCGACGACGGCGACGAGGCCGTCCCGGAATCCACCGGCAGATCGGCCTGGCCTCTCGCGCCGAGCGAACCGGCAGCCTCGGCCGACGACGGCGCGCCTCCCTCGGCGAAGCCGCGCGCCTCGCCCGGCACACCTCCGGCCGCGCCAGCGCCGGACGCCGACGGCGCGCCGGCCATCGACGCGGCGCTCGAAGCGGACGGCGCGCCGGAGACACCCGACACACCGGCCGCCGACGGCGCGCCCGCAACGCCGGCCGCACCGGACGCCGACGTCACACCAGGCGCTCCACCCGCGACATCCGCTGCGCCAGCCGCGCCCGGAACACCGGCCGCCGACGGTGCACCGGCAGCACCCGGCACGCCGGCACCGGCCGCGCCAGGAACACCAGCACCGGCGCCAGCAACACCAGCACCGGCCGCGCCAGGAACATCAGCACTGGCCGCACCGGGCATTCCGGCCGCGCCGGGAACACCCGCACCAGCGCCAGCAACACCAGCACCGGCCGCGCCCGGAACGCCCGCACCGGCCGCGCCCGGCATGCCCGCACCGGCGGCACCCCGGAACACCAGCACCGGCCGCGCCAGGCATGGCGCCTGCGCCCGGAGTACCGGCCGCGCCCGGAACACCCGCACCGGTGCCAGCAACACCAGCACCGGCGGCGCCGGGCATACCCGCACCGGCGCCCGGAGCACCGGCCGCACCCGGAACGCCCGCACCGCCCGGAACACCGGCACCGGCCGCGCCAGGAACGCCAGCACCGGCTGCACCCGGAACGCCAGCACCGCCCGGAACGCCGGCGCCGGCACCCGCAGCTCCGGCACCGGCCGCACCGGTCACGCCGGCCGCGCCCTTCGCCGACGCAGCGCCCGGCACGCCTGCACCTGGAACACCGGCCGCGCCGCTTCCGGGCGCGCCAGGAACCCCGGCACCCGCAACGCCGGCGCCGCCGGCCACGTCGACGGCGCGGCCGCGGCGATCCACCGTCGGAGCCGCTCCGACAACGCCGCGCCCGCCCGCCGTCGCGCCGGCGCCCGCGCCCACGGTTCCGGCGCCGCGAGCCTGCGGGCCGGGCATGGGAGCCTTCGGATCGATGAGCGAGTTGGACGGCGACGGCGCGCCCGGCGGCTGCGCGCGGCCGGCGACCGGCATCGGCGCGGTCTGCGTGCTGGTTCCGCCCGCCTTCATCCGCATCGACACGCTCGACGTCTCCGGCCGCCCGCCCAGCGAGCCGCGAGTCCCAGGTCGCCGTGGCCCGCCCGTCCTTGACGGTGGCCGGCCCGCTGTCGATGACCTCGCCGGTGTCGCTGTCGACAACCTCGTAGCTGGCGTCTCGGCGCCGTCCACCGTCGCGCTGACCTGGACCGGCTGGCCCGGCTGCACCTCGCCGGTGCTGGACTCGGCGCCGACGACGGCCTGCGGCGGCTCGGCGGTCGTGTCGGGCAGGTGAGACGGCGCCGCCTGCTCGCGCGCGCCCGCGCTGCCGCCCGGTGCCGTCGCGCCCGGCGCGTCGCCCGACTGCTGCTCGCGCACCTGATCCCTGGCCGCGATCGCCCGGGCGTCGCCCGCCTGCGCGCGCACCGGCGCCGAGCGTCCCGCCGCCCGGGCCGCCCGGGTTCAGGCTCACGCTCGGACCCTTGATCTGCAGGAGGCCGGTCGCGACGACGCTCATCGTCTTGCCGCCGACCTCCACCGTGGCGCCGTTGCCGCCCATCGACCCCTTGGCCGTCATCTTCACCGACTTGCCGTGCAGCTTGACGGTGCCGGACGGAGCCAGGAGCTCGATGTCGCCGCTGGCGCTCTCGATGGTGAGCGAGTCCTTGCCCGAGTCGAGGACGATCTTGTTCGACCTGGTCGAGTCGACAAGGATGAGCCGCTCGGCGCCGTCGGTGTCGTCGAAGATGAGGCGGTGCCCGCTGCGCGACTTGATGACGCGGATGTTGTTCTTGCCGTCCTCGTTCTTCTGCGGCGGCCTCTGCTGCGTGCTCCACAGCCCACCGACGATGATCGGGCGGCGGATGTCGCCGTGCTCGAACACCACCAGCACCTGATCGTCCGGCTCGGGCAGGAAGTAGGTCCCGCGCTCCTTGCCGGCCATCGGCGCCAGGATGCGGGCCCAGTGCGACTCGTCGTCGATCGGCAGCCACGGAAAGCGGACCTTGACCTGCGCGCGGCTGTCCGAGCCCTGATCCAGGTTGGACGTGACGATCGCGAGGTAGACCCCGCGCAGCTTGTCCGCGCGCTGGGTGGCCCCGCTGATGGCGTCGAGTCCGACCCGGTCGCTCATCAGGCTCCCAGCTTCATCGGGGCGCCCTTGAGCTTGCCGCTGCCGCTCGCGCCCACGGTGCTCGACCCGGTCGCCTTGAGCGCGACCGTGCCTCCCTTGACGTCGGCCCCCTCCGACGCCGTCACCTCCACCGCCTTCCCCTTGACCGTGAGCTTGCCCTTCGGGCACCAGACGTTGAGCGTCCCGGTCGCCGCCGTCGCGGAGACGCCGGAGCCGGCGCCCATGGCCGGCACCTCCATCGCGTTGGGCGACGAGCCTTCCGCGCCGTGCTGCCCCAGCCCGATGAGGTGGTGGTCGCCCATGTCGGTCAGGACGACCTTCGTCTTGCCGCTGTCGTCGAAGATCATCCGGTGGCCCGCGCGCGACCGGATCAGCTTGAAGTTGTTCTTGCCGTCCTCGTTCACCTCGGGCGGCGGATCGACGGTGGACCAGCCGCCGCCGACGACGATCGGGTGGTTCATGTCCCCGCTCTGGAACATGACCATGACCGTGTCCTCCACCTCCGGCAGCGTGTAGGTGCCGAACTCGCCGCCCACCATCGGCACCGCGACCGGCGCCCAGAACGACTGGTCGCGATCCCCGTCCTGCAGCCACGGATAGCGCACCTTGACCCGCCCGCCCGGCCCCTCCGGGTCGTCGTTCTGGGTCACGATCGCGTAGTAGATCCCGCCCAGGTCGTGCGTGCCCGTGCGATCGGCGGCGCCGCCCGGCACGGGCTATTCCCCTTCCACGGCGTCGCGGCGCACGCGGATGGCCGTGATGTAGCCGCCGCCGCCCTCGCCGCCGGACCCGCCGCCGGTGCCGCTGTGGCTGTAGCGATGCGACGCCCCGGTGACGAAGTAGCCGCCGTTGAAGCGGTCGTCCTTCCTGTCCGGGTTGACGATGATCTTGACCACCATGCCCGCGCGGATGTCGGCCGAGCCGACGCAGATGCCGTCGCCGGACACGAAGTCCATGAGGATGTCGTTGAGCTTGGCCTCGGCCAGCTTCTTGGCCTCCTCGACCGAGGTGACCGGCCGGTCGACGGTGAAGGTGACGCGCTCGCCGAACGCGTCGGCCTCGGCCGGCGCCATGCGCTTGCCGAGGCTGGACTTCGAGGCGCTGGCCCGCGCCACAATCTCTTCCTTCTTCTCCGGGTTCCAGCCGCGGACCTCGACCTCCTTGACCAGGCGCGCCGACGACAGCCGAGGCGTGAAGGTCTTGAGCATCACGCCGCTGCTCGAGTCGTTGATGCGCAGCTCGATGCCGGAGCTCTCGTCGGAGCGCGGCTTGCGGAAGTGCAGCGTCTTGTCCTCGCACAGCACCTCGAAGCCGTTGCGCGCGGCGATGAGGCGCAGGAACTCCAGATCGGTCTGGTTGTGCTGGTAGACGTGGTTGTGCACCACCGGGGTCGCCTCGGCCTTGGCCGACAGGCCGTTGGCCTGCGCGACCATCGACGCGATCTCGGAGTCCTTCCGGTTGGTGAAGGTGAGCGACTTGCGCCCGCGCAGCAGCCGATGCAGCCGGTTGAAGGCGCGCACGATGCACTTGGACTCGCCGCCGGTCTTGTAGATCGGCTCGATGCCGACCACCTCGCCCTTGAAGATCGACGTCCCGCCCTTGCCGCCGATCTTCACCTCGACCTCGTCGCCCAGGAGCGTGGCGTTGGAGAAGCCGTGGTCCGCGTTGTTGAGGGTGAGGACGCACATGTCCGGCTGGTCCACGTCCAGGTCCACCACCAGGCTGTGGATCGACGAGTCCTCGACCTGCGTGCTGGCGTCCTTGCCGCAGCGAACGAAGACGTCGGTGACGCCGGAGGTTTCCTTTTCCGCCATGGTCTACTTCCGGCCGAACACCATCTCGCCCTCTTTGAGCTCGCCGTTCTCGCTGCCCGAGCTGTCGAGGACGTCACGGTGGTTGTCGCCGAACTTGTCGGGGCGCTTGCGGTCCTCCTGCGTGGCCGGCTTGCCCTCCTTGCTGAGGTCCGGACCCTGGGGCCCCTTCTTGCCCGACCCCTTGGCGGCGAGCTTGTCGGCCTGCTTCATCGTGAGCGTGACGGTGGCCCGCACCGGCGTGCCGTCCTGGAGGAACATCGTGTACTTCGTGGACAGCGAGTCGATCACGCCCATGAACGGGGGGAAGTTCTTGCCCCAGATGAACAGGCACATGGGCGGCCGCTTCAGGTCCTTGATGATCTGCATGTACGACTCGAGCTTGGCCACGTACTCCTCGTGGACGTTGTAGCGGGCCTCGTAGGTGTCGAAGAGAAGCTCGACCGAGAGGTCCTTGGGCTCGGCGTCGGTGAACTCGAGGACCGGGTTGTCGGCCTTGGAGCTCTTGTGCTTGTTCCACGGCACCTTCTTGTTGATGCTGACTTCCTTCGGGTTGAGGAAGGCCTCGACCGAGGTGCCGCCGTCGAGGTTCTTGATCATGCACTTGAGCGGCCTGGGGATGGGTCCGGACATGGTTCGTCGCTCCTAGCGCTGCCAGGGATCGCCGCTGCGCTCGCGCGCCACGGCCATCATGCGGCAGATCTGCTCGAACACTTCCTGCGCGATCTTGTCGACGTCCGGCCTGCCGGGCACTGCGAGGCCGTCCTGCTTGCCGCCGTCGCCTCCGGTCGGAGTCGTCGACGACGCCTGGGTCACGGCACGCCCGGCGCTCACCGGGGAGGCCGCGATCTGCGTGCGCGGCGCGGCCGTCACCAGGGTCATCTCGGCCACCGAGATGCCGCCGCTGGCCGGACCCGCCTCGCCCAGGTACTTGCGCGCCGCCTCCTGGAACCAGGCCATGTCCGCCTCGGACACCTGGCGCTCGGGCGGCCGCGGCGGCGGAGGCGGCGGAGCCGGCGGCGGCGGCGCCGGCCGCGAGGCGGCGCCGGTCTCGATGAACGGAGCCTCGACGCGCGCGGACCAGGACGCGCCCCCGCTGTCGCGCCAGGCCGCGGCCCCGCGGTCGGCGGGGGAGTCCGTGACCAGGATGCTCGGCGCCACGAGCGCACCCAGCGCGTCGCCCGCGCGCGCCACCGCGCTCGAGCGCGCGCCGGTCGCGGTGCCGCCGGGAGATGACGCGGACCTGGCGGCCGGTCCCGCGCCGCCGGGCAGGAGCACCGGCAAGACGGCCCAGGCTGCCGCCGCTCGCGCGCGGGCGGACAGCCCCGCGTTTCCGCTCGACGCTGCGGCCGCCGAGCGGCTGGCCAGAGCCAGCGCCCGGGCCGCGCGCGCCGACGGAGCCAGCGGCCGGGTCTCCGGGCTCTCGCCCAGCGACACGTAGACCGCGTCGAAGATCGGCCACAGCTCGCGCGGCAGCTGCGCGCGCGCGGCGTGGACCTGGCTCGACCAGCCGGCGTCGGCCGCACCGGCCGGTGCCCAGGCGGCGTCGCCTTGCGTGCTCGCCGACCGGGCAGCCTCGCCGCGACCCGACTGCGCGGTCCCGGCGCGCGCCGCCTGCGCCGCATCGAGTCCGGCCGCATCCAGTCCGGCCGCATCCAGTCGCGCGGCCTGCGCCGCATCGGCAGGCTGCGCCGCCCCGATGCCGGCCCCCTCGATGGCGGATGCGCCGGACGCCAGCGCGCGGGCGGCGTCCGCGCTGCCGGCGCTCACGGCCGCCGCGAGCCCGTCGCCGGTACCCGGGCGCCACGCCGCCGCCGCCTCGGCCACGTGGCTGGCCGCCACGAGATCGAGGGCCGCCGCGAAGCTCGGCCGCTGACTCTCTGCGCTGGTCGCGGGCACGCCGAGGGCGCGCGCCGCCGCGTCGGGCAGGAGGAAGGCGCCGCGCGGCACACGCGTCGGCGCGGCTCGCTCCAGCGCTGTCGCCGTCGCGGTCGCAGCCGGCAGCGCGACCCCGCGCTCCGTGGCAAAGGCGCGATCGGGCGCGCCTCCCTGCGCCGATGCCGCCTGTCCCGCTGCCGCGCCGGGATGGGCGACGCCACGGGCCGCGCTGCCTGCCAGGGCGTGCGCCTCGATCGCGCGGCCGGGCGACAGCGCCTCGACGAACACGCGGTCCACCGCCATGGCCAGCGCCATGAGGTACGGGCGTCCCGACGCGGCCAGGCGCTGGGCTCGGCCGGCCTCGATCGGGCCCATGCCCGCCGCCCGCGCCGCGGCCAGCAGCTCGGGCGACAGAAAGTCGAGCGCGAGGTCCGACGCGGCCACCGTGCGCGCGTCGGCGAACGACTCGGCGCGCGTCGCGACGTCGCCGGGGCGCGGCGCCTCGCCAGGAATCCGCGCCCCGAGCGAGGACCCTGGAATCAGGCCGGCCGATTCGACCGGAGCGCCGGCGACGTGGCCGGCAAGCGGGCCGGCCAGGAACCCAGCCTGCGCGGCCATCCAGGCCGCCATCGGGCCGCTCATCGACGCCATCGGACCGGCAGTCGCGGCCGTGTCGCCGACGGCTGCACCCGCCGCGCCCCCTGCAGCGGCCGGCACGCCGGCCTGCGAGAACGCAGTCGCGCCGCTCGCACCGCTGCCCGGACCGGCGGCCCCGCCAGCCGTCGCGAACGGACCGCGGGCGCCCCGCATCGTCGCGCGCTCGGCGCCGGATTCTTGTAGAGACAGCCAGACCGAGTCCGGCGCGCTTCCCGCCAGGCGGCGCATCGTCGCCGCCCCGCCGGCCGGCTCCTGCCCCGACTCGTCGCCGCGCGCCCCGAAACTCGACCAGCGGGCCGCGACCGCTCCGCGAGAGAAGAACTCGCCCAGCGCGGCCAGCGACAGCGGCCGCGCGTCGAACGCCGTCTGGGGCGCGAGGTCGAGCAGACCGGCCAGGATCGAGGCCAGCGGCGACGCGGCCAGGCCGGCGGCCAGGCCGGGCGAGCCGCCCAGCGCGAAGCCGCCCAGAGCGCGATCTGCCAGCGGCGTGCGGAACGGACCGACCGGCGCCACCGGACCCGTCGGCGCCGCCGGTGCCAGCGTCCTGCCGCTCGCCGCGCCGCGCCCGGCGGCCGCCCTCGCGGCGCCCGCCGCCGCACGCATGCGAGCCCGATCCGACACACGCGCCCGCTCGGCCGAAGCGGCCGCCGCGATGGCGCCGAACACGTCGTCCGATACCGGCTCGTCCTCGTTGACAACGACCCCGGACCGCCCCGCGGCCGCCGATCGAGCAGCTCCAGACGCGCCCGACCCGCCTGCAACGGAGGAGGGCCCGCCCGCCGCGCCGCCATCTGCCGGCGCGACCCAGGCCGGGCTCCAGTCGGCCCCCCGCCATCTCTCGCCCGGCACCAGCAGCGCCGACGACGACGTCATCGAACCGGCCGCGGCGAAGCTGCGCAGCGCCGCCGGCGACGCTCCGGCGAAGCGCGCCAGCCACCTGTCGGCCCACAGGACGTGATCGAGCGCGGCCGGACGCGTGCCGCCGACATGTCCGACCGGCGCGCCACCGATCGGCGCGCCGCCGGCCGCGCGACCCGCCGGCCGCTCCACGGCGCGCGCCGCCGACGACGCGGCCAGAAATCCACCCAGGCCCGCCGGCATCAGAACGCGCGGCCCGGCCGCCGGCGACATCCTCTGCGGCGATCCCGAGGCCAGTCCCTCGGCCAGAAGCTCGAGCGCCCGCTCGCTCGCGGACGCATCCCAGCCCGCCGCGCCGGCGATCGAGCCGGCACCCGCAGCGCCCGTCGCCCCGGACAGCGCGCGAACATCGCCCGAGGCCGCGAAGCCCGCCGTGCCCTGCCCCGCCGCCGCGGCCGCCCGGACGGCGCGAGCCTCGTCCCCGGCGCGCGCACCGCCCCCATCGCCGCTCGCCGCATCCGCACCCGTCGCCCTGCCCGACATCTGCCCGCCTGCCGCACGCGCCGCGTCCGCCGCCGCCGATGACGCGACGCCGGCCGCCGGTCCCGACGACATGCCTCCCGGAGCGGCCGCCGCGCCGGAGCGCGCCGCACCGGGCGCACCGCTCGCCGCCTGCGCCGCCCGCCGCACAGCCGCCGCGCGGCGCTGCTCGAGCTCGCGCCGCGCCGCCTCGGCCAGCTGCGCCGCAACCGCCGCATCGCGACCGCCGCCGGCCAGCTCGGTCGGCGTGACCAAGGCCAGGAGCGGCGCGGGTCGCCAGCCGCCCGGCTGCCCCTCCTCCGACCGGGTGCGAAACGCCAGCTCGGACAGAAACTCGGCCGCGCGCGCCGCGGCCCCGTCGACCATCGGCGTGTACGCGCGCCACGCCCCGCCCGCCTGCCTGCCGCCCGCGACGCCGGAGCCCGCCGCGCGCGACATCGCGGCGCCTGCGACCCCGGCCGCACCGCCGCGCGCCTGCGCCGCGAACGACGGAGCCACCAGCTCGACCGGGAGCCCGAAACCGACCGTCCGATCCGCCGCCGCTCCGCTCGCCGCAGCACCCACCGCCCCGCCTGCACCCGCCCGCTCGGCGCGCGCAGCCGGCCGCGGCGCCGCCACGGTCATCTCGCCGGACCGCCACGCCGCTCGCACACTCTCGTTCGTCGCCGCCCGCGCCGCAGACATCCAGTCCAGCTCGTCGCCGAACCACGGGATCGGAAACAGCCAGTTCACCGACGGCACCGCGCGATCGACGCGCCGTCCGCGCATCGGATGCCCGGACCCCAGGTACGCGGTCAGGTGGCGATCGGCGAACCGCAGCGCGCGCATGGCCGGCGCGCGCTCGGCCCCGGCCCCGTCCGGCGCCCAGCGCTGCGCCACCGCGCCGCTGGCCGTCTCGGCCCGCGCCGACGCCGCCGTGCGAAAGGCAGAACCGCTCAGCACGCTCCGCGCCGCGCGCGCCTCGCCGCTCCCCTCACCAGCGCCACTGCCCTCCCGCGATGCCACGTCCGGCTATCCAGGCTTGAAGAAGAGACCGCTGTGCGCGATCTCGATCGATTCGATGGCCAGCTCGGTCTTGGACGCGTCGTAGTCCGGCCCCTCCCACTTGCAGGGCCAGCCGTCGTAGAACTCCCAGCTGCACACGGTCTTTAGCTGCGAGTCGAACTGCAGGATCTTCCCCGCCCGGCGGATGCACTGCTCCTTGCTCTCCACCGTCCACTTCTCTCGCCACTTCAGGAGGTCCCAGCCGCGCATGAAGCCGCGCTTGAGCACGAGGTTGGGCCACTTCGTCGGACCGACCAGCTGGTGCGTGTGCGAGTTGAGCCCGCCCTCGCGGTACGGCACCACCTCCGACTCGCTCTTGAGCCCGCTGACGCTCTTGAAGAACGCCGTCATCGGGTCCGTGATGATGCCGGCGACGGTCAGCGAGAAGTAGAACGCGGTCAGGGGATCGCGGCGGTTCGCCGACGTGTTCGCGGGTTCGTTGGGTGGGCTCACTCCCCGACTCCGGTGTTTTGCGTCACGCTGATCACGATGAACTCTGCCGGAATGGCGGGCGCGACCCCGATCTCACACGTGAGCATCCCCCGCGATACCGACTCCGGCGGATTGGTATCCGCATCGCATGTTACGAAGTAGCAGTCCTCCGGCTTCCCGCCGGCGAACATCCCGCGCTGGTACAGCTCACCGAGGAATCCGGACACCATGTCGCGGACCGATTCCCAAGTCCTTTCGGTGTTGTGCTCGAAGGTCACCCAGGCCATGCCGCTCTCGATCGACCGCCGCAGCATGATGAACAGCCGGCGCACGTTGATGTAGCGCCAGCGCGGGTCCGATGACGCGGTGCGCGCCCCCCACGGGCGGATGCCGCGCCCCAGCCGCATGACGTTGATGCCCTCGGCGCTCAGCACGCCGAGGTCGTCCTCGGTGACCGGCACCGTCACGCTCGACGGCGTCCACCAGCGGCAGGTTGGCCGGCGCCACGTGCACGCCGTCCTGGCCGTCGCGCAGGGCGTAGAGCCCGGCCATGATGCCCGACGGCGGGATGCGGTGGATCTTGCCGTCGGGCGCGGCGACCCCGACCCACGGCCAGTAGAAGGCGGCGTACGACGAGTCGATGCGCTGGCGCCATCGCTTGACCGCGTCCACGTCGCGCGTGCGCGGGCAATCCAGGATGGCGAACCGGTCGTGCAGGTTCTCGCACAGGTCGACGATGCTGTCCTGCACCCGCTGCACGCGCAGCTCGCCCTCCGGCCCTGGCGTGCGGTCGAGAAACAGCATGGCGTCCGGACACGCGACGCTGGCCACCTCGTCCACCGCGACGAGGCCGAGCAGGCCGAAGCGATCCTGCGGCCCGTGGTCGTGGCCGATGAAGTCCTCGGGCGTGATGTGCTCGCTGCCGTCCCGCCCGGCCGACAGCTTGGTCAGCGCGCACGGCTCCGGCATGTTGTGCGGCGGCGGCGAGCTCGAGCCCAGGTCCTCGAGCCGGATGAGCCGCGACTCCTGCTCCACCACGCGCGGCGCGTAGCGGCGCGACGACGGGTGCATCTGCAGCCCCTTGAACACCTCGCGGCGGTCGCGCAGCGACGCGTGCAGGTCGAACTCCATCACCTCGAGGTAGGTGGGGCCGGCCGAGCGGTGCGCCCCGTTGATCGGCGTCTCCGCGCCCCAGCGCAGCTGGCGCTCGCCGACCTCGGTCAGGATGACGTAGTCGGAGCGCTCGCGGTCGTAGATGCGGACCAGGGCGCCGACCCGGAAGCCGCGCGTCGTCGACACCTGGGCCGCGCCGGAGCCGACCTCGAGGTCCTGGGTCAAGAGCGCCGTGGCGCCGGTCGAGTGCCGGAAGCTGACCCAGATGTGATTGCCCCAGCGACCCTCGCTGTTGGCCAGCACGCGCAGGCCCGGCTTGTTCCAGTCGTCGATGGCGACCAGCTCGGCGCAGCTGGCGTGCTCGACAGTGCGCGGCGCGCCGGCCGCCGGGACGTGGGCCACCCGCACGATGTGGCAGGCGTGGCCGCCGTTGCGGAAGAACGACTGCACCGAGTCCGACAGGTAGTGAGTGCCGTCGTAGCCGTAGACCTCGAAGAACTCGTCCCAGCTGGCGATACGGCGCGGCACACCCAGCGGCCCGCGCTGCGCGACGCCGACGAAGCCGGTCACGCGCGTGTCGGCGCGCACCAGCGGCGACGGCATCGGCTCGGCAAAGGCCGGATAGACGCCCGGTGGTCTCAGCAGTTCAGGACCCAATCTCTCTGCTCCATCGCGAGCTCGACTCCGCGTTCGAGCTCGACGGTTTCGGCGGACGGCCGCGCGGGCACCGTGCCCTCACGTCCTCGCTCATCCCCGCTTGCGCGCCTCGTTGATCTCCTGGTTGATGCGCGCGATCTCGCGCAACCACATGTGTCGTTCCTGGTGCTCCATGTCGAGGATCTGATCGAGCGACCAGTGGAAGTGGTAGGCGATGTACGCCATCTCCTGGTAGAGCTGCTCGCGCGGGTACGTGGCGACCGTCCACCCAGTCACCCCTGGCCGGCTCGGCCCTCACCTCCCTCCTCGTCGGGCGAGATGATCCCGCCGGTCGCCATGTCGATCTCGATCTCACGGTTGCAGCCGGGGCAGTTGACCTTGTGCCGCGGCGCGCCCTCCTCGTTGATCTTCCGGTAGAACTCCTGCAGGTAGGCCAGGTCGGTCGAGAACAGGTTCTCGATGGTCGACACCGTGATATCGGACATGTCGCCGATCTTGGTGACGACGCGCGACAGCAGCACGATGACCAGGTAGGCCCGGTTGGCCTGCACCCGGTAATCTTGTAGAGGCACGATCTCGTCGCGCGCGGTGGCCAGACGCATCACGCCGTCGCGCTGGAGCTGGCCGGTGTCGGGGTTCGGCAGCCCCTTGGGCAGGCGAAACCGAAATTCTGTCTGAAATGCCATCAGCAGCTTTCCTGGTTCGGGTCGCGACGCCGCGCTCAAAAAAGAGGAGCGGCCCGCTCGGATTCCCCCCCGAGCGGGCCGCCATCATACTCAAATCCTGTTGCCGTCGGCCGGCTGTCGAGGGGCTACATGTCCACTTCGCTGGGCTTGAAGCGCATCGACTCGACGTAGAGCTCGACCTCGAAGCGGGCCACCTCCTCCTTGTTGGCCTCCTTCTTGGCCTCCTGGAGCGAGATGATGCCGACGTGGTCCAGCTCGACGGTGGCCAGGGTCTCGTTGAGATCCGGGCCCAGGAAGGTGATCGAGCCGGTCAGCTCGTCGGTGTCGGCGCACTTGCCGTCGATGACGAAGGTCTCGTGCCAGGTCCGCCACGCCTCGATGTCCGCCATCGAGATGGTGAGCTTGAGGTTGGGCACCTCCACCTTGGCCGGGTGCTTGGTGGCCTCGCGGAACATGCCGACCTCGTCCTTGATGATGGCCTGCTTCCAGGTGAACGAGTCGATCTTCGCCACGCGCTTGCACGGCAGGTCGCCCAGCTCGAAGCGCCAGTTGCAGCACAGCCACTTCTTGGTCTTGTTGGCGATCTTGCTGTCCAGCTTCTCGCCGTTGCGCTTCTGGAAGCGGATGCGCTCCGGGTCGAACTTGATGGTCATGTAGGCCGGCTCCTTGCTCGAGCCGTCCAGGGCCGGGATGGTGATCTCCGAGATGTGCGCGTCGGTGAAGACGCGCGCGCTCTGCGCCTCGTAGTCGAAGTTGGCGGCGACCACCTCGCCGCTGCGCCACTCGTGCTTCTTGAGGAACGAGGCCTCGATCCACTCCCAGAAGCCCTTGGTCATGCCCATGCCGACCTCGACCGTGAACGGCTCGTGCTCGATGGTGGCCAGGTGCTTCTTCTGCACGTTGTCGGGGCCGAGCTGGTGCACGGCCACGTTGCCCTTCATGTTGCCGCCGCTGACCGACTTGATGTAGCCGGCGATGGCGCCGTCCAGCTCGAGGGCGAACCGTCCGGCGGTGTAGCTGCGATCGTTTCCTGCCATTTGCGCGTCTCCTGATCCGGGTGAGTTTCTTCGTCGTCACCACGGGTGCGCACGCCAGCCCCCCGACCGACGCCGGGGAGGCAACGCCCGCATCCGTAGCTCCCTCCCTGCTACGGCGGGCCGCGGAACATGCTTCCTGCCCGCAGCCCGCCGGTGGCACTACTCCTCGACGCCGCCGCCGGATGCCATCTGGCCGATGCGGAAGATGACGAACTCGGCCGGCTTGACCGGCGCGAGGCCGATCTCGACCACCAGCTGGCCGGCGTCGACGACCTCGGCCGGGTTGGTCTCCTCGTCGCACTTGACGTAGAAGGCCTGCTCCGGCGAGGTGCCCATGAGCGCGCCGTTGCGCCACAGGAGGGTCAGGAACGAGGAGATGGTGCGCGTCACCCGCTTCCACAGGCGATGGTCGTTTGGCTCGAAGACCACCCACTGGGTGGCGCGCTCGATCGACGACTCGACCATGATGAACAGGCGCCGGACGTTGATGTAGCGCCACGACGGATCGGTCGACAGCGTCCGCGCGCCCCAGATGCGCACCGCGCCGTTGAGGTGGCGGATGGCGTTGATGCCCTTCGGGTTGAGCAGGTCCTGCTCGCCCTTGGACACCGCGTACTTCAGGCCCAGCGCGCCGCGGATCTGCTCGTTGGCCGGCGCCTTGTGCACGCCGCGCTCCGAGTCGGTGCGCGAGTAGACGCCGGCGATGTGGCCCGACGGCGGCACGTACACGTTGCCCTTGTCCGGGTCGTAGACCTGGATCCACGGGAAGTAGTAGGCGCCGTACTTGGAGTCGCGCGGCTTGGGCAGGCGGTCGATGCCGCCCGTGATGGTCTCGGGCGAGTCGAGGATGGCGAAGCGGTCCTTGCGCATCTCGCAGTGGGTGAGCAGCGCGTCCTGCACCGCGGCCGAGATCTGGCCGGGCGCGGCGACGATCGCGATCTCGTCCACCTCCTCGAAGCACTTGATGCCCGAGCGCTGGCCGGGGCCGCGGTCGCGCCCGATGTAGAGCGCGTCCTTGTCCACCGGACCGGCCTTGGGCGCCGGCACCGCGGCGGCCTTGTCCTTGTCCTTGCCGTCCTTCTTCTCACCGCCGGCGTTGCCGGCAGCGGTCAGCTCGGTCTCGTCGCCGCCGCCACCGACGTTGACGATGAAGCAGCGCGAGCCGCCGTTGTTGAAGAACCCGTACACCGCGTGGGCCAGATAGGGGGAGCACTGGGCGAAGTCGCCGAAGGTCCTGACGAAATGCGACCAGTTCGTGACGAGCGTCGGCTCATTGACCGGGCCCTTGGCAGATTCGCCGAGAAACCCGACCGTGTTGGTCCCCACTGCCTCGATCGGCTTGGAGCCGCGATCGACTTCCTCGACGTAGACACCTGGGGAGAGATAACTGGTCGCCATCCGAGATCCTCCTTCTTCCTTCGCCTGTTGCGCCGCCTGAGTTTGTTTTGGACCAGGCCCGAGTCATTCCTGCTGGTCGCGAACCGTCCGGACGCGCTCGACCCCTCCTGCCGCGCCCTTCACCTTCATTTACTGGCGAGCTGACGCCGGACCAGATCCTCGCTGGTCGGCCCCTGTTCGATCGAACCCTCCGGAGCGTTGAGGTCGCGATAGCCGAGCTGCCTCTCTTGTACGCGCCGGAAAGGCTCCATCTCCTCTGGGACGATCGGAACCGCCGTCCAGGCTTGAATTGCCGGGCGGATCGGCTGGTTGAGACTGCCCCAGAAGCGGGCCAGGGTGCCCTCGTCCAGCCGGGTGGACAGCAGCACGTTGAGCTTGAAGTCGTCGTCGAACGAGCCGCCGCGCAGCTTGTCCCGGCCCATGGACGGGTTCTCCATGACGGCGCGGATGGCCAGGCCCAGCAGCAGCTGCTCGTCCTCGGGCGTCTGGGCCCACGTGGAGACGAGATAGTCGAGGCGAATCCACAGGCGGCGGCGCCGGCGAAACTCCTCGATCGTGCCGTCCTCCTTCTGGACGGTGACAAGCTCGCTGGTCACGTGGCCGTCGAGGCCCTCGGTGTCGAGCGAGACCTGGTACAGGTAGACCGAGACCGCCGGCAGCTTCCCCTCGATCGCGTCCGGCTTGGGCGCCTGGTCGACGATGTGCACGCGCTTGTAGCCCGCGCGCTTGAACTCGTCCTGGAGGAAACGGGACAGGGAGTCCGACGTTTCCTTGATGATGTGGTGCTGCGGTGTCCCCGTCATCTCCCCTTCCCCGGGATGGTGATTTGACGTCGGCTGGCCGGGTCCACGCAAGTGGGACCTTTCGATTTCCGTGCTACAAGCCCGCCGTGGGTCGGGCCCGGCGGCACGTCTTCGTCTGCACCCAGTCGCGGCCGGACGGCGGCCGGCCGGCCTGCGGCCTGCGCGGCGGACCGGAGCTCCTGGCCGCCCTGCGCGAGGCGGTCGCGTCGCGGCCGGACCTCTGGGACGTCGCCGTCACAGGCTGCGAGTGCCTGGGCCCGTGCTTCGACGGCCCCAACGCGGTGGTCTACCCCGATGGTGTCTGGTACGCCGGCGCGCGGCCGGCGGATGTCCCGGATTCTCGTCGATGAGCACCTGGCCGGCGGCCGCCCCGTCGCCCGCCTGGTGTACTCCTTCGACGGTGAAGAGGACGGGGACGACTGAGTCGCCGGCCGCGGGCTGCCATCCGGCTCGCATGACCCGTTGTGTCGGACCACGGGGCCAGTTGTTGCGCCGCGCGGCGCGGCGGGCTCAACCGGCGTCTTCGGCGGCCGCGTCGGCGGGGCTGGCGTCCGGGAGGCCGGCGTCCGACCCGGACCCGGCGTCCAGCTCCCCCGGGCTCAGGCACGCGTTCGGCACGCAGCCCATGGGGCCGGTGCCGTCCTCGCTGCGGCAGGTGGCCCCCTCCCCGCACTGGGTGTCGTCGCCGCACGGCCGGGTACAGAACGCCAGGTCGGTCGGGTTGAAGTTGACGGTGCAGAAGATCGCCTCGGTGCCGGTGCACTCGCCGCCGCCCACGGTGCAGTGGCGCCCGACGCCGAACGAGTTGCCCGGCGCGCAGGGCCCGCCGCAGCCGTCGTCGCCTGCGCACGCGTCGGCGGCGCCGGCGGCGGCGTCGGAGTCCGAGCCCGCCCCGTCGGACGAGTCGCCCGGGTCGTCGGAATCGCCGCCGCAGCCGGCCAGCGTGATCGCGAGGACGAGGACGACGCGCACGCCCCGGCGCCTGTCAGGGCTCGAAGTGCCGGCCATTCTCGTCACACGCGAGCAGCGCGCCGTCGGGCGAGGGATAGAACGCCATGAAGGTGGCGCACATCTCGCGCGGGAACAGGATCCGATCCGCGGTGTTGTTGTTCCACGTGCACGTGGTGCGGATCGTGTCGGCGGTGGACAGCTGGATGTGCGGCTCGAAGTCGAGGATCGGGAAGTGATCGCGCAGCGCCGCGGTCCACTCGCTGTCGTAGAGAGTCGTGGCCACGCCGTTGACGACAGTCTCGAGCGTGAAGTGCACGCCGTGCTCGTGCATGTGCGGCAGCATCCACGGCACGCTCATGTTGACCGGCGCGGTGCACTCCATCACGCGGGTCACCTCCTCGCCGGCCGGCAGGTCGAGCCCGAGGTTGACCTCGGTGAAGGTGCCGGCCACCTGCGCGACCTCGTCGGCGGGCAGGAGATCGAGGTCCATCACGTCCTGGGCCAGGACGTCCTCGTCGGTCGCGTTGAGGTAGTGCGACTGGGCGTACAGGCGCGCGCCGGCCGGCAGCCTGAGCGCCATGCCCTCGGGCAGGCCGATGCCGCTGCCGTCGGCGCTGCCGACGCCGACCAGGCGGATGCTGGTCATGTCCTGGTCGTCGCACTCGTGCGGCACGTCTTGTAGCGGCGCGGTGCCGTCGCTGTAGAACAGCATCGTGTGGTGCCCGCCGCCCACCTGATACGAGGTGCTGGCGTTGACGTACATCTCCTCGCCGGCCTCGAACGGGATGCGCATGCACATGAAGGCCTCGGTGCCGGCCGCGATCGTGAACGTCGGCGACACGAGTCGCGCACCGCCCTCGGGCGGCTCGGGCAGGTCGTCGCGCACCAGGTCGTCGCCGCCCGGCTCGCCGGTGTCGGCGCCGTCGTGTCGCGCCGTCGTCCGCCGCTGCCGCATGCGGCAGCCAGAAATCCGGCCAGCAGCCAGAGCGGCAGCCTGACCAGTGAGGCCACGAAGGGTGCCCTGCGCATCGCTTCACCTCGAAATCAGCCCGGCTCGGCCAGGCTACTGCGGGCGGAGCGAGAGGGTCAATACGTGAGGATCTCGTCCAGGTGGGCGCGCTCCCACGCGCGCGCGCGCTCGTAGTGCTCGTAGCGCGCCTCGTCGGCGAGGAAGGCGGGTGTGTGGAACTGACGCCGGCCGTTCACCAGCGTCGCCTGATGAACCTGGTGGAGCATCTCGTGGTAGACGATCCACTCGACGAAGTAGCGCGGCACGAAGCTGCGGTCGAGCGAGCGGTGCACGCGGATGAGCTTCTCCTCCACCGAGTAGGAGCCCATCTTGATGCTGTTGCGGCGGCGCGGCTTGCCGCACTTCTGTCCCCAGGTGATGCGCGCCTGGATGGCTCCGGCGAAGTAGCGCCGGTTGAGGTCGTCGAACATCTCTTGCAGATCGAAGTGGCGGCCGCGCGCCTCGATGGTGATGGGCGCGCGGGTGCGGCCGAGCGGGCGCACCCGGTGCTGGTGCGAGTCGATGAAGGCGCCGAGCACGCGCGACGCTGTCGGATCGTTCTGTCCGATGTAGCGGGCCAGCGCGCGCGTCACGATCGGATCGGCGTCGGCGAACATGTGATGCAGGCGGACGCGATAGCGCGGCCCGCGCGTGTGATCGCGGCGGACCGAGATCATCGTGTGGCGGTTGTCGGTGAGCGTCACCGACAGCGATCCGCGCGGCAGGTGCGCGCGGATGCGCCGGGTCAGGCTGAGCTCCGCGCGATCGAGGTACGCGTCGGCCTCGGCGGCGGCGACTTCGGCGGTGTCGACCTCGCGCGCTGTGTCGACGCGCGCCGCGTCCGGGCGCCCGGTGTCATGCGCAAAGGATGGCCACGGACTCGCTGGCAGATACGCGCGCTGTCGCAGCTCTTCGACCAGTGCGGTCGCCCGCGAGACGGCCGCAGCGGCGGCCCCGGTGCGGGGTTCGGGCGGCGCTGTGTGATGCGAGGTTCGGATGAGCGGTCTCACCGTCACTCCTTGCGATTCGTTCGTTCAGGCCTGTCCACAGGGCCTGTGGATAACTGACAGAGCTTGTGCATCCGAAATCTCGTTTGATTTCGATCGAGTCCAGGTGCGGGGGAGTTGCACCGTCGTGCCCCTGCCGACTGAAAAATGGTAGCAGCGGTGCCTGACGTGGATCGAGTTTGCTGAGCTCCCGGCCGGTCGTTTAACTGGCCGAGACCTCGCACCTCGCCTCGAGCCGGCGCCGATTCTCGCCGAAAAACCACGCGATCCGATCCCTTGGAGCGATCCCTCACCGACGGGGACGGAGGAAACTTGCCCCGACGTCGCCTCGCCTGTGAGTGCCGTTATCAGCCGGGGCCGGACGTGGCGTTCACCGGCCGATGATCCGAAGATGTCGTCACCGGCAGGCGGGGGAATGTGACGCCAGTGGTTGAGGCTCTCTCACCGCGAGCGCTAGGGTGTCTGGCCATTCGTCCGTTCCGGCCGGGTTTTTCTAGGAGGGCTTAGCTCATGCAGAGACTGTTCAGACGTTCCACCCCCATCATCCTTTCGGGCCTCCTCGCCCTCTTCGGCGCGCCGCCTGCGGCGACGACGACGGCGGCGGCGACGGCGCCAGCGACACCGGCGATGGACGACGACGGCAGCGACGGCGCCGACGACGACGACGGTGCCGACGGCGCCGACGACGACGACGGCGGCGAGCCGGATGCCGACGTGCCCGAGATCGTCCGCCAGGGCACCGTGGCCATCACCGAGACCAACGTCTCCAACTGCCGGCGACGCCGTCTCCGGCGCGGTCGTCTCGATCTCGTACGTCGACCTCGAGAGCGTGACCGTCCAGCCGGTCAAGGGCTTCGAGAACGGCATCGGGGCCTGCGCGGTCACCGTCTACGACGTCGCCGCCGGCGACGCCGAGCCGACGCTGGTGGACGAGGGCCCGATCACCGTCACCGGTACCGCCAACGGCGACTTCGCGTGCGCGCTTCAACGCGGAGCAGGGCTACGTCTGCCAGTCCACCGGATCCCGACTCGGCCGGCGGCAGCTGGCAACGCCGCGCGCGCGACATGGACGGCGGCATGCCCAGCTGCGACCGTGCTCGTCATCAGGGCTCGATCCCGAACGCTGCTGCCGTCGTCGGATCGCAGCTCGTGCTCGACCGGCTTCGGCGACAAGGCGCATCGATGGCCAGACCGTTCGGCGTGGTTGCAGCGTCCGCTCGAACAACCGTTCGCTGTCGCGACGCCAGTCGAGGTGCCGGACGTCATTGCAGCCGCCCAAGACGGCCACGTACACGACCTTCATCGGCGCCGGCCCGATCCCGAACGACGGCGGCGCTACAACTTCATCACCGACAAGTCCGAGGTCGCCGTCGTCGGCGGAAGCGTCGGCGTCGGGCCTCGTTCCCGCCTTCTCCGGCACGTACACGCCCGAGGGCGAGGGCTTCGAGCTGGTCAGCGATCCGGACGCGGGCAGCTTCCTGCCGCACGAGATCCCGACCGCCTGCGCCGGCGAGACGTGAACTTCACCTGTGCGGCCGAGGGCTGCGGCGTTGACGGCGCGGGTGGAAACACGGGCGCCATGATCATCAATGGTCGCACCACCGACGGCGCGCTGCCGCCTGCCGACGTGGATCCGGCGGGAATCGCGATGCCCGATCCGGTCGGCGAACTACGCCACCTTCACGTGCGCATTCCCGGGCAGTCGACGCGGCGACCATCAGCGCCGAGGCGATGGCCGCGATCCTCGGCACCAGCCCGACGCGCATCCAGACCACCGTCCTCAGGGCTCAGGCCACGCTCAACGCGACTGCGGACAGCGAGACCGCCGAGACCCGCGTCATCGTCGGCCACAGCCAGACCGGCTTCACCACGCTCGAGGCGCCGCCCAAGCTGGCCCGTCCCACGAAGTAAGGGCTAGCGGCAGAGCATGCATGACGACGGCGCGCCTCCGGGCGCGCCGTCTTGTTTTCGGCAGCTGTCGGACGGCGCGTACGGCTATTCGAGCACCCGAACCGGATCGACATCGGCGGCTGTCTCGTTGTCGCCGATGGTGTCCGTATGGCCGAGGCCGAGCTCACCTCGGCGTTCGATGCCCCAGCAGCGCAGAGCGCCGTCCATCAGCAGAGCGCACACATGAGCTGATGCAGCTTCCGGTCGAGAGCTGAACCGCTAGACCGCCGATCTCCACATCGCCGGCTTGGGCTGGCGTCTCATTGTCGCCGATGGTCTCGCCGTCGCCGTAACCCAGGGACTCCGAGTGTCAACCCCGGAAAAGTTCCTGGCTCGTCCCCAACAACGGACGGAGCCGCTGGTCAAGTCGAGCGCATCGGGCAGCCCCAGCATGGCGACCTCCGCGACCTCCCCACCGAGATCGATGTCGCCGACGCTGGCCGGCGTCTCGTCATCGCCGATGTCCTCGGTCTCCTGATAGCCGAGGTCTCAAGCGACGACTTCGCTCGGCCTCCGATGCCCCAGCATCGGACGCGGCCCCCTGACAGCAGGGCGCAGGTACTCGCCCTCGCCCAGCGGCGACGACGCGACACGCTGCCGCCAACGTTGATGTTGCCCGCCTGTGCCGGCGTCTCATCGTCGCCCATGGACTCCGAGCCGCCTTGTCCCAGCGGGCCCGTCGAGAAGTCGCCCACGCCGTTCCCCAGCAGCGGACGAATCCACCCTCGATGATGGCGCACGTGTGGTATCCAGGTGGCGAGAGGAAGAAAGCCTTCGCGCCGAGCGCATCGGGCTCCGCGAGCCTGGCACTTCGTTGTCGCCGATCGGCTTCCTGATCGCCGGTAGCGAGCTCGAACAGACGTGTTCGATCCCCCAGCAGCGAACGTCGCCCGATTCGAGCAGTGCGCACGCATGGCTGCCGCCCACTGCGATCTGCGCGACCGTGCCACCGAGCTCCACGTCCGGTAGAAGGTCCGGCGTGTTCCCTGCCCGAACAGATCATCGGTATGCCCATAGCCAAGCTGGCCAAGCTGTTCCGGCCCCAGCAGCGGACGTTGCCCGTCTTCGTAGAGAGCGCACGTGAAGGCTCGCCCGCAGCCACCTGCTTGACCGCGCCTCCGGTCGGAACATCTCCGGCCTGGTAGGGGTGTTCGTCGTCGCCGATGTCCTCGATCCGCTGGATAGCCAAGAGCGATCCCGTCCCCCAGCACCGCAGTCCGCCATCGCTCAAGGACCGCGCAGGTATGACTCGCGCCGACGCGACCTGGACGATGCGGCGCTCGGTCGCGGCGTCTGACGATGAGCCGCCGCTGTCGTCGCCCGGGCCGCCGTCGGTCTTCGAGCCGGCGTCGGATTCCGGGTTGGGATCTGCGATGCAGGTGCGGGGCACGCCTTCGGAGTCGGGGTACTCGCCGGTGAGGTCGCAGAAGGGACGGTCCGGGTCGGTGCACTCCGTCTTCTGGTCGCAGTAGAGCGGGTCGTAGACCTTGCACGCCGCGAGCGGGAGTGCGGCGGCCATGCAGATCGCAAACAGAGAGCGGCCGTGAATCGACATGGGCCGGATATCGGACCGACCGCATGATGTGTTGTCAACGGCGCGGCGGATTGTGAGGGCGACTGCTATCGGCGGCGGCGCTGGCTTGCTGCGGTTGACCGTCGCGGCGCGGCGGTGCCGCCGAAGCGGGAGAGTGGGATGTAGCCGCCGGGCGTGAAGGTGACGCCCTCCTTCTCGAGGAGGGCGCGCTGGACGGAGCCGCCGACCGGGTCGAGGATGGCGATCTTGGCCAGGCCGCGGGCGTGGGCGCCGACGACCCGCTGCCAGGGGAGGCCGCGGCCGGTGGAGGCGCGCATGGCGGCGCCGACGGCGCGGGCGGCGCCGGGGTGGCCGGCGAGCTCGGCTACCTGGCCGTAGGTCAGGACGCGGCCGCGCGGGATGCGGCGGACGACGGCGTAGAACTCGTCGTAGAGGCGGCCGACCAGGTCGGTCTCGGTCGCGGCGTCGCCGCGCCGGGGCCGCGAGCCTTGCGCGGCGGCCTGGATGCGGCGCGCCGCGTCTTGCGGCCGGGTCTGGACCTCGGCATCGGGGCACGCTACGACAACGATCGATGAAGATCCAGGTGCGCTACTTCGCGGTGCTGCGCGAGCGGCTGCGCAGCGACGGCGAGACGCTGGAGCTGCCGGACGGGGCCACGGTCGGAGCCGCGGTGGCGGCGCTGGCGGAGCGGCACGAGGCGTTCGGCGCGCTGCGCACGCGGTGCCAGACCGCGGTCAACCAGACCATGGTGCGGGCCGACGAGGTGCTGCGCGACGGCGACGAGCTCGCGCTCATCCCGCCGGTCGCCGGCGGCGCGGACCGGCACGTGCGGCTGCTCGACGAGCCGCTGTCGCTCGATCGAGTGGTGGCCGCGGTCGCCTCGCCGGACGCGGGCGGCATCGTCACCTTCACCGGCGTGGTGCGCCGGCACAGCGCCGGGCGCGAGGTCGAGCGGCTCGAGTACGAGGCCTATCGCGAGATGGCCGAGAAGGTGATGCGCGAGCTGTGCGAGCAGGTCGAGGCCGAGATCGCCGGCGCGCGCCTCGCGGTCGAGCACCGCCAGGGCGCGCTGGTGGTCGGCGACATCGCGGTCGTCATCGCCGCGTCGGCGCCGCACCGCGCCGAGGCGTTCGCCGCCTGCCGCGCCCTCATCGATCGCCTCAAGCAGCAGGTCCCGATCTGGAAGAAGGAGATCGGGCCCGACGGCGCCGAGTGGGTGGGGCTGGGCCCGTGATGGGCCGGCAACGACGCCCGTGATGGGCCGATATCTGTCGAGTGGTACAATCGAGCCTGTTGCTGGACCAGAGCCTCATCGCGCCTGACACGCTCCGGATCATCCGGCGCGACGACTACGAGCGCATGGTCGAGGCCGGCCTGTTCGAGGACGAGCGGATCGAGCTCTTGCGCGGAGCCCTGGTGGCGATGAGCCCGCAGGGAACGCGCCACGCGCATGTGATCACGACCCTCGTGACGCTCTTCATCGAGCGGCTCGGTCGTAGGGTCGTCGTGCGCTGCCAGATGCCGTTCGCCGCCGGCGCCGACTCGGTGCCGGAGCCGGACATCGTGGTGGTGCCGGTCATGGACTACTCGACCTTCACGCCGCAGCAGGCACATCTGATCGTGGAAGTGGCGGAGACCTCGCTGCGCAAGGATCGGGTCCTCAAGTCGGAGCTGTACGCCGAGGCCGAGGTGCCGGAGTACTGGCTGGTCAACCTGGCCCACGATGCCGTCGAGGTCAGGACCCTGCCGGTGGCGGGCAAGTACACGCGGACGGACATCTTCGCCGCGGCCGACGCGATCCGGCCACGCGCGTTCCCCGCCGTCGAGCATCCCGGTCCGCGAAATCCTCGGCTCCTCCTCCTGATCGGCTGTCCGGGACTCCGGACGATCCCGGACAGCCGGGCCGGAGATCGAGCCTCCAAGAAATCGTCACACGCGGACGCAACCGATCTGTCAAACGGTCCGAGATGGGGCCCGATGAGCTTCCCCGAGGATCGCGACACCGACACCGTTCCGCATGAACGCATCGCGGCGCTGGCCGCGGTGAGACGCGACCCGGTGGTCGCGCTGCGCGTCCACGGCAGCGGGCGCGAGATCGAGCTGCCGCAGGAGGGCCGCGTGACGGTCGGCGCGTCGCGCGGCGTGCGACATCGTGCTCGACGATCCGTACGTGTCGTCGTGTCACTGTCACCTGGAGCGGCGCGAGCCGGAGCGGCTGCTGGTGCGCGACCGGCAGAGCAAGAACGGCAGCTTCATCAACGGCAACCGGATCGAGATCGCCGAGCTGCGGCCCGGCGCGATCCTGACGCTCGCAGGGGTCAGTCTGCTCGCGCTCGGGCGACACGCGCGGGCCCGGCCGAGCGCGCGCGAGGCGCTGGTCGGGCGCTCGCCGCCGTTCCGCGCGGCGCTCGACCGTGCGCTCATCGCCGCCGCGTCGAGCTGCAACGTGCTGCTTGTCGGCGAGACCGGCACCGGCAAGGAGCTGTTCGCCCGCGCCATCCACGAGGCGTCGAGCCGCGCGCTCGGCCCGTTCGTGGCGGTCAACTGCGGCGGCATCCCGGCCGAGCTGGTCGAGTCGGAGCTGTTCGGCCACGAGAAGGGCGCCTTCACCGGCGCCACCAGCGAGCGCGACGGCGTGTTCGCGCAGGCCGACGGCGGCACGCTGTTCCTCGACGAGCTGGGCGAGCTGCCGGTCGCGCAGCAGCCGCACCTCCTGCGCGCGCTCGAGTCGCGGCACATCCGGCGGGTGGGGGGCGATCGCGAGCGCCCGGTCGACATCCGCCTGGTCGCGGCGACCAACCGCCTCGACCTGGACGGCGCCGGCTCGCCGCTGCGCGCCGATCTGTTCCACCGGGTCGCGACGCTGACCATCGAGCTGCCGCCCCTGCGCATGCGCCGCGAGGACATCCCGCTGCTCGTCAACAGCTTCCTGGCCGAGCTGGAGCCGGAGTTCGGACCGCGCGTGATCGCGCCCGAGGCGGTCGCCGCGCTGGCCGAGCACCCCTGGCCCGGCAACGTGCGCGAGCTCCGCCACGCGGTGCACCGGGCCGCAGTGCTGTCGGGCCCGCAGCTCCAGCTCGAGGACCTCCTGCCCCGGCGCACGCTGGTCTATCCCACGAGCCACCCGCGCGCGCCCGGCGCGGCCGAGCCGTGCATCAACCTTGTCAACGCGACGCTGCGCGACCTCCTGCAGGACGCGTATCGCCGCCACGGCTCGGTGCGGCGCGCCGCGGCCGCGCTCGGCCTGCCCAAGTCCACCTTCGCCGACCGGGCGCGCAAGCTCGGCATCCTCTGACTACTCCGTGAGCACGCGCACGCCGCGCGGCAGATCGATGCGCTGCGACTCCTCGAAGTCCATCTCGTCGCCGCTCGGCGCCGGGCGCGCGCAGCACGATGACCTGATCGCGCTGGTAGACGACGCGGACGCGCGCACCCTGCCCTCCTGTGCACTCGAGCGCGAACAGCGGCTTCATCGGCACCCCGGGCGGGTTGCGCCGCACCTGGCACGGTCCGGGCTGCTGGCCGAGCTCGATCCGCTTGGTCGAGCCGGTCTCGTCGGTCTCGATGAGCCACAGATCGATCCGGCCGCCGTTGTCGTCCTCGCCGCGCTCCGGCGCCGACGGCAAGAGCTCGAGCGACAGGACCAGGCGCTTGTACAGCACCGGCTCCGCCTTGTTGCCCTCGTCAGCGTCGAGCGACTGTCCGCCGCACGCGGCGCACGCGGCGATCGCGCCGAGCGCGACGAGGCCGAGGATCACGCGAGCTGGCCGGTCCATCGCCTGCCATCGTAGATCCATAGTAGGCTCGATCCCATGGGCCTGGCCCGGCTGGTGGTCATCGAGGGTCCCGACGTCGGTTCGGAATTCGATCTACCGATGCGGGGGGGCGGCATCGGACGCGGCGAGGACAACGTGGTGCAGCTCTCCGACCTCGCTGTGTCGCGGCGACACTGCGAGATCGAGTGGCGCGACGGCGGCTTCGTGCTCGTCGACGCCGGCAGCCGCAATCGCACGCTGGTCAACGGCAAGCCGATCACGCGCCACCCGCTCGAGCAGGGCGACGAGGTCGCCATCGGCAAGACCCGCCTGGCCTTCCTGCCCGCCGAGGGTGGGCTCGCGGTGCTGCGCCAGGGCATGCCGAGCCGCGTCACCATGGAGGTCGGCTCCGGCGAGCTCCTGCGCGCGGCGGCCGCGGCCGGGCGCGACCACCGGGCCGCGCGCTACCTCGCGTCGCTGGCCGGGCTCGGGCAGCGCCTGCGCGACGTCGACACGAGCGCCGAGGTCGGCCCGGCGGCATGCGAGGCGGCGCGCGCCGCGCTCGCGGCCGAGCGCGCGCTCCTGTTCGTGCGCGACGCCAGCGGACGCGTGACGCCCGTGGCCAGCTCGCTGGCCCAGCCGGACAGCGACGCCCAGGTCGCCCTGCCGGGCGACGCGCTCGACAAGGTGATGGCCGAGAGCAAGGCGATCGCCGTCGACGGCCTTGCCGGCGGCCGCTCCGGCATGCTGGCGCCGCTGTTCGGCCCGGGCGGCGCGCCGTCGGGCCTGCTGTACGCGGATCGCCCGGCCGGCTCGTCGCCCTGGGACGAGGTCGACCTGCTCGGGCTCGGCTGCCTGTCGCACCTGGTGTCGGCGGCCATGGCCGCGATCGGCGCGCGCGAGGTGCTCGAGCGCGAGAACCGCTCGCTCGAGGAGCAGGCCGGCGGCGGCGAGTTCATCGGCACGTCGCAGGAGGCGCGCGCGGTGCTCGCCTTCGTGGCCAAGGTCGGACCGTCGGACGCCACCGTGCTGCTCACCGGCGAGTCGGGCAGCGGCAAGGAGATGGTCGCGCGCGGCATCCACCGCACCAGCCGGCGCAGGCGGCAGGCGTTCGTGGCGGTCAACTGCGCCGCCATGACCGAGACGCTCATCGAGTCGGAGCTGTTCGGCCACGAGAAGGGCGCCTTCACCGGAGCCACCGAGCGCAAGATCGGACGCTTCGAGGCCGCCGACAAGGGCACGCTGTTTCTCGACGAGGTCGGCGAGCTGCCGCTGTCGTGCCAGACAAAGTTCCTGCGCGTGCTCGAGGAGCAGAGCTTCGAGCGGGTCGGCGGCACGCGGCCGCTCCAGGTCGACGTGCGCGTGGTGGCCGCGACCAACCGCGACCTGGGCGAGATGGTCCGGCGCGGCACGTTCCGCGAGGACCTTTTCTACCGCCTGTCGGTCATCCACGCGGTGGTGCCGCCCCTGCGCGCGCGGCCGGACGACATCGCGCTCCTGGCCGAGCACTTCCTGGCCCGGCTGCGCCGCCAGGTCGCGCGGCGCGTGACCGGCTTCGCCCCGCATGCGCATGCAGGCGCTGTCGGCCCACCCGTGGCCCGGCAACGTGCGCGAGCTGCGCAACGCGGTCGAGCGCGCCATCGTGCTCGGCGAGGGCGAGCTCATCCGGCTCGAGGATCTGCCGCCGCAGCTCGGCAACGCGAGCGCGCCGCCCGTGGCCCCGCCCGCGATGGCCACGCCGCCGGCCTACGCGATGCCCGTCGGCCATGCCGACGATGCCCGCCATGCCGCTCGGCCCCACCGCCGCGCCGGCCGCGGCGCGGTCGCTCAAGGAGCTCGAGCGCGAGGGCATCGTCGCCGCCCTGGCAGCGACCGGCGGCAACAAGGCCCAGGCCGCCGCCATCCTCGAGATCGATCGCTCGACCCTGTACAAGAAGATAAAGGACTACGGCATCGACGCCTGATCGCCGCGCGCGGTGGCAGGCGGGTCGCAAGGCCCGCACCGCGCGCGACACAGGTGAGTGCTAACGCTTGCGCGGGCGGCCGCGGCGCCGCGGCGGCCCGTCGGAACCTTCGCCCAGGTCCTCGGCGAAGCGCTCCTCGAGCATGTCGTCGATGGTGGTGCGGAGCGAGTCGAGCTTGCGCAGCTCCTCGCGCTCGAAGTCCGCAAACGAATTGTAAAGCCTCGGAAATGCAAGCGACATGGCTCCTCCTGAAGTTGCGACCTACGTTGTCCTACATCTACGCACACACCCTACGCAGAGCCGTCGCGCGAATCAAATTTTGAGCAGTTCCTGGCCGCGACCGCCCCCACCCGAGGCCAGTCAGAGATTCGTGTTACCAATCGATCAATGGGGCGGATCGTCGCCGTCGTGAACCAGAAGGGAGGGGTCGGCAAGACCACCACCGCCGTGAACCTGGGGGCCGGAGTGGCCGCAGCAGGGCACAAGGTGCTGCTCGTCGACTTCGATCCGCAGGGCAACTGCTCGTCGGCGGTCGGTTATCCCAAGACCAAGATCGACCGCACGATCTACGACGCCATCATCGGCGACGTCGAGCTGGCCGACATCATCCGCCCGACCGACATCACGACGCTGTTCCTCGCGCCGGCCAACATGGACCTGGTCGGCGCCGAGGTCGAGCTCATGCAGGTCGAGGGCCGCGAGATGTATCTGGCCCGCACGCTGGCCAACGTGGCGCCGCAGTACGAGTACATCATCATCGACTGCCCGCCCAGCCTCGGGCTGCTCACCGTCAACGCGCTGGCCGCGGCCGACGGTGTGGTGGTGCCGATGCAGGCCGAGTACTTCGCCCTCGAGGGGCTGTCGGCGCTGCTCACCACGATCGATCGCGTGCGCGACAGCGTGAACCCGCGCCTCACCCTCGACGGCGTGCTGTTCTGCATGTACGACCCGCGCACCAACCTCGCCGGCCAGGTGCGCGGCGAGGTCGAGGAGCACCTGGGCGACAAGGTCTACCGCACGCTCATCCCGCGCAACGTGCGCCTGAGCGAGGCGCCGTCGCACGGCAAGCCGGTCCTGCTCTACGACCTGCGCTGCGCCGGCTGTCAGAGTTACCTGGAGCTGGCCCGCGAGTTCGTCAACCGCGCGGGCGCCGTACCGGGCGCGTCTCCGGCCGGAGCGGCATGAGCCAGCCGCACTCGACGCCGACACATTGCGCATGACCGAAACGCCGGATCCACCAGAGCGCAGCGAGATGTCTCCAGACGGCCATGACCCGCGCGATCCGGGCGGCCCGGGCAAGCGTCGGGCGCTGGGGCGCGGACTGTCCGCGCTGCTGCCCACCGCGTCGCGGCCGCCGCCCCCGCCGGGCTCAGCCGGCGCGGGCGCCGGCGCCGCGCCGGGCACGGCGGCCAGCCGGAGCTACTTCTCGGCCCCGGTCGAGGAGATCCACCCGAGCCCGAACCAGCCGCGCAAGCGCTTCGCCGACGCCGAGCTGGACGAGCTGGCCCAGTCGATACGCGCCCACGGCGTGATCCAGCCGCTCATCGTGCGCGCGCGCGCCGGCGGCGGCTTCATCCTCATCGCCGGCGAGCGCCGCTGGCGCGCGGCCCAGCGCGCCGAGCTGCTCGAAGTGCCGGTGGTGGTGCAGGACGTGTCGTCGCGCGACTCGTTCGAGCGCGCCCTGGTCGAGAACCTCCAGCGCTCCGACCTCAACCCGATCGAGGAGGCCGAGGCGTACCAGCGCCTTGTCGGCGAGCACGGCTACACCCAGGAGCAGGTGGCCGAGCGGGTGGGCAAGGAGCGCAGCACGGTCACCAACAGCCTGCGCCTGCTCAAGCTCCCCTCCGGGGTGCGCGAGAAGGTCGAGGAGGGCGTGCTCACCATGGGGCACGCCCGCGCCCTGCTGGGGCTGGAGTCGGTGTCGGAGATCGAGGTCGTGTCGCGGCAGGTGGTCTCCAAGGGCCTGTCGGTGCGCGCCACCGAGGCGCTGGTGCGCCAGCGGCAGGCTGGCGCCAAGGCCAAGCCGGCGCCCAAGCCGGTGCGCAAGAGCCCCTCGGTGCGAGACGTCGAGAACCGCCTCACCAAGACGCTCGGCGCGCAGGTGAACCTGCTCGAGGCGAAGAAGGGCAAGGGTGGGCGCATCGAGATCCGCTACGCCGACCTCGACGATCTCGACCGGCTGCTCGAGCGACTGCTCAAGCGCTGATGTGCGTCTCCCTTTTCCGCGGCCACGCGGGACCCTGGCTGCGTCCAAGTCGGGGATAATCGGCAGAGTCCATGGACGAACGGGTTCACGACCGGGTCCCGTTCTGCGTGCGAGTCCAGTTCCGCAACGCCTCGTCCCTGCTGATCGCCTACAGCGTGAACCTGTCTCGCGGGGGCGTGTTCCTCGAGACCGAGGAGCCGGTCGAGGTCGGTTCGGAGGTCACGTTGCAGCTCGAGGTGGCGCGCGCCGGGCCGGTGCTGCTCAACGGGCGAGTCAGCTGGCGGCGCGAGCGCCCCGACCGCGACGGCCCGGTCGGCATCGGCGTCGAGTTCGAGGACATGGTCGACACGCTCGGCGAGCTGATCGACAGCCTGGTCACCCAGTTCGCCGGCATCACCGTGCTGGTCCTGTGTCAGGACGCCAAGGCGCGCGGCACGCTGGCCCGCCAGCTGCGCTCGATCATGGCCACCGCCGAGGTGGTCGGCGCCACCGACGCGCGCGTGGCCGAGAGCCTGCTCGACGAGGAGATCGATCTGGCGGTGCTCGACGCCGACTCCGATCCGGACTCCGCGCTGCAAGTCCTGACCGCGGCCCAGTCGCTGTTCAGCCCGGTGCCGGCCATCGTGCTGGCCGGTAGCGACGAGATGCGACAGCGCGCCCGCGCCGGCGGCGCCTACGAGGTCGTGTCCAACCCGCCGCCGCTGGGCGAGCTGCAGACCGCCGTCATGCGCGCCCTGGGCAAGCCCAGCTCGGTCAAGACGCGCTGACTCCGGCCGGCTCCCGACGTCAGCCGGCGGCCATCAGGGTGTTCTCGAGCAGCATCGCGATGGTCATGGGGCCGACGCCGCCGGGGACCGGCGTGATGGCGGACGCGCGCTCGCGGGCGCCGGCATAGTCAACGTCGCCGCACAGCTTGCCGTCGTCGCCGCGGTTCATGCCGACGTCGATGACCACCGCGCCCGGCTTCACCCACTCGCCGCGGATCATGCGCGGGCCTGCCGATCGCCGCGACCAGGACGTCGGCGCCGGCCACCTCGGCGGCCAGGTCGCGCGTCTTCGAGTGGCACACAGTCACCGTCGCGCTGGCGTTGGTCAGCAGCAGCGCCATCGGCCGGCCCACGATGTTGGAGCGGCCGACCATCACCGCGCGGGCGCCGCTCAGCTCGATGCCGGACTCGGCCAGCAGCCGCATGCAGCCCTTCGGCGTGGCCGCGATGAAGCGCGCCCGGTTCTGGGCCAGGCGCCCGATGTTGTCCGCGTGAAAGCCGTCCACGTCCTTCTCGGGCGGGATGGCGTCGAGCACCGCGGTGGCGTCGATCTGCGGCGGCAGCGGCAGCTGCACCAGGATGCCGTGGACCCGCGGGTCCTCGCCCAGCTGGCGCACGAGGTCGAGCAGCTGCGCCGTGGTGGTCTCGGCCGGCAGGCTGTGATCGAACGACGTGACGCCGACCTCGGCGGCCGCCGTGTGCTTGTGGCGCACGTAGATCTGTGACGCCGGGTCGCCGCCGACCAGGACCACCGCCAGACCTGGGGTGATGCCGCGCGCCGCCGCCTTCGCCACGCCCGCGCGGACTTCCTCGCGAACGCGGGCCGCCACCAACTTGCCGTCGAGGACCGCTGCTGTCATCGAGACCCTTTCTTGGCCTTCTTGGCCGGCTTCGCACCCTCCTTGCCGGACGAGCCCGCGGGTGCGGCGGGGCCCGATGATCCGGTGTCGGAGCTGGACCCGGAGTCCGACCCCGAACCGCCCTCCGAGCTCGACGAAGATCCGGAGTCAGAGGGCGACGACGAGTCCGACGAGCCCTCGCTCTTGCCCGATGAGCCCGGCTTCGGGGAGGAGTAGAGGTCCTTGTACCAGCCGCCTCCCTTCAGGTGGAACGACGTCTGGGAGATCTGGCGCTCGAGCGCCTGCGCGCCACAGGCCTCGCACTTGCGCTTGGGCGGATCGCTCATCCGCTGCAGGTACTCGAACTGCTTCCTGCACTTCCTGCACGCGTACTCGTAAATCGGCACGGCGCTAGTACTACCCGAGACGCCCGGTCGTGGTAAAGACGTCCCGGAGATCGCCCCTTGTCCGCCCTGGTTCGCGCCCTGCACGTCTTCAGTCGAATCGCCCCGTTGGTGGGCGACGAGGAGGCCGGCGTCGCCGCCGCCCTGAGCCGGGCCCTGGTGCGGGCCGGCGAGCGGGTCACGGTGGTCACGCGCCGCCCGCCCGGCCTGAGCGACGCGGCCATGGAGAGCGCCGGCCTGGCCCGACGCCTCGATCCCGTCGAGGTCCCGGTCGCTTCCGCGCCGCTGGGCCGCGTGCGCCTCACCGTGCGCGAGGGCCACCTGGCCGGCGGCGCCGTCCCGGCCTTCGCGCTCGAGGGCCCGGGCAGCGAGGACGACGAGATCCTTGCCGCCGCCGCCCTCGAGCTGGCCCAGCGCCGCGGCATGTGGCCGCACGTGGTCCGCGCGCGCGACGACGCCCCGCACATCATCGCCCAGACCGAGGAGCGGGCGCCGCCGGCCGGCTGCGTCCAGCCCGCCTCGGTGCTCCTGCTCGGCAAGGCCTCCGCCCGCCCGGTGCCGGCGCCTCTGCGCGACGCGCTCGCCGCCGCCCACCGCATCGCCCTGCCCTCGGCCAGCTACGCCGCCGAGGTGATCGAGCGCGGCGAGGGGGAGCTGGTCGAGATGCTGCGCGCCAAGGCCGACGAGGTGCGCGGCATCGCCAGCGCCGTCGACGAGGCGCACTGGAACCCGGCCCGCGATCCGCACCTGACCGGGCCGCTGGAGCCGACCCGCGCCGGCAAGGCCGAGCTCAAGCGCGCGCTGCGCCGCGAGCTGGGCCTGGCGCCCGGACCCGGCCCGCTGGCAGTCGCGCTCGGCCCGTTCGACCTGCTCGACGCCGACGCCGCCGAGGGCCTGGCTCACGTCGGCGCCCACCTGGTGCTGGCCCATCCGCCGATGGCCGGCGGCCACGCGGCCGCGGTCGAATCCGCGACCGCCGAGGACATCCCGCGCGAGCTGGCCCGCGCCCACCCGATGCGCGTGCGCTGCGTGCACACCGACGTGCCGCTCCTGCACCGCATCATCGCGGCGGCCGACATCGTTCTGCACTGCCACCGCTTCGCGCCGGGCGGCTTCTCGCCGCTTTTCAGCATGCTGTACGGCGCGGTCCCGGTGGCGCCGCGCTCCGGCGTGTTCGCCGACGCGGTGGTGGACTGGGATCCGGCCTCGCGCACCGGCACCGGCTTTCTGTTCTCGCCCTACCGGCCCGAGGACATCCCGGCCGCCATGCGCCGGGCCGTGCGGGCCAGCGCCGCGACCGAGGTGTGGGACGAGCTGGTCGCCCGCGTGAGCCACGTCGATCTGTCCTGGCGCACCGTCGGTGTTCGCCACGCCGAGCTGGGCCGCGAGTCGATGCGCGCGGCCATCCCGGCCCTCTGAGCGCCGCCGAGAATTTGCCCCGCGGGCCGTGTGCTGCCTACAGTGTCCTACATTGTAGGCAGGAGGCCCTCATGGAACCGTCCGATCGGCGGATCGGCTTTCGGGTCGATCTCGATCTCTTCCTCACCCAGTTCATCCGCGACCGCCCGTTCCGCGTGCTGTCGAGCAACCTGAGCGAGACCGGGGTCTATCTGCACCGGGTCGCGCTCGGCCCCGACACGCCTGCGCTGCCGGCGGGGACCGTCGTCGGCCTCGAGCTCGAGCTGCCCGGCACAGGGGAGACGATCTGGGCGCGCGGCGAGGTCCGCCGCGAGCGGGTCGCGCGGTCGGTCTGCGGCAGCGGAGTCCGCTTCGCCGACATGCCGCGGGTCCACGCGCGCATGGTGCGAGACTTCTGCCACGAGCAGCGCAGCGGCCACCTGGCCACCTTGCTGGGCCGCATCCGCCAGCGCCACGTTCCCCCGCCCCGTCGCGCGATTCTGGCCGACTAGCGCCACGCACCGCGGTGCGTCGAGGCGGGAAGGCCTCCCGGGAGATCGAGCGTTATACTCGAGGGTCGGCCCTGGCCGTACCGGGGCCGCCGGGAAGGTGCCTGTGAGAGCTCTCGTCTGCCTCCTGACCCTGGCCGCTGTCGCCGCCCCGCTTTCGGCGCCCGGCTCCGCCCTCGCGCAGGGCGACTGGGACGTCAAGCGCGACCCGTTCGACCGCCAGGTGGTCGCCCGCTACAAGCGCATCCTGGCCCAGAACCCGGGCGACAAGGACGCGCTGGCCAAGCTGCGCGGGCTGTACAAGCGCCACCGCTCGGTCCGCCTGCTCATCTCCGAGTACGAGAAGGCGCTGGCCGCCAAGCCGACCGACGCGACCACGCTGATCCTGCTCGGTCACCTGAACCTGGGCGAGGGCAAGCAGGCCGAGGCGCTGGGCTACTACGAGAAGGCGGCGGCGCAGCGGCCCAACGACGTCACCCTGGCCATCGCGCTGGGCGACCTCTACCGCCAGGCCGGCCAGACCGACAAGGCGCGCGAGGCCTACGACAAGGCCCTGGCCCGCGCCGGCGACAAGAACCAGAAGAAGCAGCTCCTGCGCGCGCTGGCGCTGCTGGCGCTCGACAAGAACGACGTCGCCGCGGCCAAGGGCTACTTCGACAAGTACATCGCGCTCGATCCGGCCGACGTGCAGGTGCGGCTCGACCTGGCCGACATGCTGTCGAAGAACAAGCGCTTCGACGAGGCGATCGCGACGTTGCGCGCGGCCGAGGGGCGCCTGCGCTCGGATCCGGCCCGCCGCGTCGACGTCATCGCGCGCATCGGCCAGGTGCACGAGGCGGCCGGCAAGGACGACGACGCCATCCGCGAGTACCGCCGGGCCATGGCGGCCACCCAGCGCGGCTACTTTCTGCGCAAGGATCTGACCGAGCGGATCATCGAGATCCACCGGCGCAAGCAGGACCTCAACGTCCTGGTCGCCGAGCTGGAGAAGGAGTGGAAGCCGGGCTCGCGCGACTACTTCGAGTGGGACGTGCTCGCGCGCCTGTACGAGGAGACCGGCATGCAGGAGAAGGCGCTCGACGCGTACCGCAAGGCGGTCGCCAAGGCGCCGCACGAGCTGGAGACCCAGCGCCGCCTGATCGCGCTCTACGAGAACTCCGGCCGCGAGGCGGATGCCCTCAAGCAGTACGAGGCGGTCATCCGGGTGGCGCCGGGCGAGCCGCGCTTCCAGCTCGAGCTGGCCGAAAGGCTGTGGCGGCGCGGCGACGAGAAGCGCGCGGTGGCCCTTCTGCGCAAGGTCGAGGCCCGCTTCGGCGGCGACGCCGGCGTGCAGTCGGCCCTGGCCGACCTCTACACCCGCTGGGGCAAGGAGGACCTGGCCCTCAAGTCGTACGAGCGGCTGACCACGATCGAGCCGGACGAGCTGTCGCACCTGGTCAACCTGGGCGACCAGCACTTCCAGCGCGGCGACAAGAAGAAGGCGCTGGCCATCTGGCGCCGCATCGCCGCGCGCAAGTCCGCCACCGGCTACGCCAAGCTGGGCGAGGTCTACGCCGAGCACGACATGCTGGGCGAGGCGCTCGACATGTACGCGCGCGCGCTCAAGCTCAAGCCGAAGGACCCGGAGCTGTACAAGGGCCGCGCGTCGGTGTTCGAGCGCCAGCGCCGCCTGCCCGAGGCGGTGGGCGACTGGGAGAAGGCGCTCACCCTGCTGCCGACCGGCAAGGCCCACCGGGCCACCCGGCGCGACGTGCGCCGCCAGATCGTGAACCTCCTCAAGCGGGCCGGCGGCCGCGCCCTGAACGACCGGGTTGACCGCTGGGAGCGCGCGTTCGCCGCCCGGCCGCCCGACGTCGAGGCCGGCTACTTCCTGTCCGAGGTCCATCTGCGCCAGGGCCAGTACCGCTCGGCGCGCGCCGTGCTCGAGAAGCTGCTGACCCTGGCGCGCGACGACCTCGACGCGATGGACCAGCTGGTCAAGGTCTACAAGTCGCAGCACGAGTACGACCGCGCCATCGCGCTGCTCGAGAAGCTGGCCGCCGCGTCGCCCGGTCGCGAGCGCGACTACTACAACCAGATCGCCGAGATTAAGACGATCCTGCACAAGGACGACGAGGCGATCGAGTGGGCCCGCAAGGCGGTCGCGCGCAGCCCCAAGGATCCGGTCGCGCACATGCAGATGGCCGAGCGCTACAAGGACATGCAGAAGTACGACCTGGCCATCGCGGCGTACCAGAAGACAATCGAGCTCGACCCGCGCAACTTCGAGGCCTACTTCGCGCTGGCGCGTCTCTACCGCAACAAGCACGAGCTGGCCCCGGCCGGCAAGCTCTACCGCGAGGTGCTGGAGCGCTCGACCGAGGAGGAGACGCTGCACAAGGCGGCGCGCGAGGCGGTCAACCTCGAGGAGCTGACCGGGCACCTGGGCGAGCTCGAGCGCACCATGGCGCCGCTGGCGTTCAGCCTGGCCCACAAGGGCGTCTACCGCGTCATCCTGGTCGAGCTCTACGACCGCTACGTGCCGACGCTGGTCGAGCGCTGGCGGCGCGGCAACGCCGCCGAGAAGCAGGCCGCGCAGAAGGAGCTCGAAAGGCTGGGCGCCCACGGCCTCAAGCCCTTGCTCGAGGCGCTGTCGGACGAGCGCGATCCGGTGCAGCAGCGCATCGCGGTGTCGGTGCTCGGCTACCTGGGCAACAAGGGCGCGGCCGCGCCGCTGGTGCGCCTGGCCCGGCAAAACGGCCCGGCCGCCGGCGCCAAGCCGCGCATCGGCACGCTCAACCCGACCATCGAGATCGACATGCGCGTGGAGGCGCTGGTCGGCGCCGGCCGCCTGGGCGACCCGCGCACCATCCCGGACCTCATCCAGCTCGGCCACCACCCGGAGGTGGCCATGCGCGAGGCGGCGGTGTTCGCGCTCGGCATGACCGGCGACAAGCGCGCCCTGTCGCCGCTGCTCGCCGCGCTCGACGACCGCCGCGACTCGGTGCAGACCCTGGCCTGCCTGGGCCTGGCCCGCCTGGCCGAGCGCAAGGCGACCGCGACCAGCCACCTGGCCGGCGTCGTGCGCGACAGCGGCCGCCCCGACGAGACCCGCGCCGCCTGCGCCTTCGCGCTGGGCGTGTCCGGCGATCGCGCGGCGGTGGCCCCGCTGGGCGACCTGCTCGGCGACGGCCAGGGCGAGGCCCAGCGCCTGGCCGCGTGGTCGCTGGGGCGCATCGGCGACCGCCGCGCCCTGCCCTTCCTGCTCACCGCCTACTTCGCCAAGCGCGACCGCGTGCGCGGCGCGGTGGCCTGGGCGCTGCCGCGGGTCGCGGCCGGCACCTCGGGCGGCGGCGAGGCGGTCCGCTTCATCGACTACCCGATGAAGAACGGCAAGCTCGACGTGCGCGCGGCGATCGCGCTCCTGGCCCAGACCGACGGCGACCCGGCGCTGGCCCCGGGCCTGCTCATCGGCCACGAGAAGGAGCTGGCCCGCGGGCTGCGCGAGGCGATGGAGCGCCACCGCGACGCGGTGCTGCGCGTGCTCGAGGACCTGGACGCGCGCCCCAGCGGCATCGCGCTGGGCCCGCTGACCGCCGCGCTCGACCAGGCGCCGGCCCGCGAGCGCGGCCAGGCGACGGCGGCCCTCGAGCGCATCGGCATGGGCATCCTGCCTCAGGTCGAGAAGCTGGCCGGCCACCGCGATCCGCTGGTGCGCCGCCGCGCCCTGTCGGTGGCCGGCAAGATCGCCGCGCCCGAGGTGAAGCCGCTGCTCGAGCGCGCGCTGGGCGACGACGAGATCTCGGTGCGCGAGGGAGCGATGCGCGCGTGCGCTCACTTCGTGGCCCGGCGCGGCGCCAAGGCCGGCGACCTCACCCGCAAGGTGGTCGAGCGGCTGTCCGGGCCCAACTGGCAGGAGCGGGTGGCCGCGGCGCGCGCGCTCGGCGACTTCGGCAGCTTCGCCGACCGCCAGGCGCTCGGCCGCGCCGCGACCACCGACGACAAGGCGTTCGTGCGCGAGGCCGCGGTGCAGTCGCTGGGGCGCCTCGGCGGGCGTGACACCGCGCCGGTGCTGCTGCAGGCGATCGACAGCTCGCGCGAGAAAGTGCCGGAGGTGCGGCAAGCTGCGGCGATCGCGCTGATACCGCTTGCCGCCGGGGGTGACGAGCGCGCGAAGGCCGCCCTCGCCAAGGCGGGCGACAGTGATCCCAGCCAGGCGGTGCGAGCCGCGGCACGACGACCGCGCGGACCGGAAAAAAAGTAGGTCTTTCGACAATTTGACGACCATTTGGCCCACGGGTACACTGGCCGAACATGGACGTGGGGCTGGTCTGCGACGGGTGCCACACCTTCAATCCGATGGGCGCGCGGGCATGCGCCCGTTGTGGTGAGGTGCTGTCGCTCGACGTGCGTTCCGTCCCGCTTTCCGTCGGCGCGACCTCCGACTTCGAGAGCACCGAGCCGACCGGCGACGCCGACGGCCTCGACGGCGATGGCCTCGACGGTGTCAACGGTGTGGGCATCGGCGTGGCCATCGAGGAGATCGCCGTCGAGGCGTCGGATCGCATCGAGGTGTCGGAGCGGCAGACCCTGCAGACGCCGGCCGCGCGCGGCAGCTCGCCGCTGCAAGACGTCGACTGGGGCGCGGTCCCGGCGCGCACGTGCGCCATGTGCGGCGAGCCGGTCGAGCCCGGCTTCAAGTTCTGCGGCAGCTGCGGGGCGGTGATGCAGGAGGAGACGCGACCGGCGGTGCGCGTGCCGCCGCCGGGACCGCCTCACGACGGCGAGGACGGCGAACCGGTCGCGCTGGCCGAACCGGCCGCCCAGCAGAAGCGGACCCTCTTCTTCGGCGCCATGCAGGCCGCGCGCGCCAAGCTCGTCCTCATCAAGGGGGACGGCCTCGACGGCGTCTCGTACACCCTGGCGGGCGATGACCACCTGGCCGGCCGCGAGGACGACTCTCCGCTCCCCTTCGCCGAGGACCCGTTCATGTCCCCGGTGCACGCCAACTTCTTCTACCGCGCCAACCAGCTGGTCGTGCGCGACGAGGACTCGGTCAACGGCGTCTACATCCGCATCCGCGGCGCGGTCCCGATCGAGATCGGCGACCGCTTCCTCGTCGGCGAGCAGGTGATCGAGGTGCAGAGCTCGCTGCCGCCCGGCGAGCCGCTGCGCGCGTACCCGGACGGGACCTATTTCTACGCCAGCCCGCGGCCTCCGTCGCACTTCCGCCTGATCCAGGTGCTGCGCGGAGGAGACACCGGGCTCGCCTTCCAGGCCCAGAGCGACGTGGTCTCGCTCGGCCGCGAGGGCAATGACGTCAATTTCCCCGATGACCCGTTCATCTCGGGACACCACGCTCAGGTGTCCTACGCCGACGGTGGGCTGTCGTTGACCGATCTCGGCTCCAAGAACGGCACCTTCCTGCGCGTGAGCCGCGAGTCCGTGCTTCAGCACGGGGACTACGTGTTCATGGGCCAGCAGCTCCTACGCGTCGAGATCGTGTAGCCTTCAAGCAAGGAACCCAAGCCCGAGGCGGCGACCAATGATCGTTTGCAACCGCTGTGGAAAAGAGAACCAGGACCACTACAAGTTCTGCCTCGGTTGCGGGGCCGAGCTGGCCAGTGGTCCAGCGGGGGACGACGGCAACGTCGGCACCATGAAGACCATGATGGCCGACTCGGGTCCGCAGCGGACCTCGCCGACCCCTCCAGGCGGGGTGCCGCACACGCGCTTGCCGGGCGTGGGAGCGCCGCCCTCGGGTCCGCTGCCCGGCATGAGCCCGATGGGCGGGGGCATGCCGTCGCGGGCTCCGTCGTCGCCGTTCGGCAACCCGGGCTCGGGCGGCGTGCGCGCGCCGGCAGGTCCGCCGCCGGGCGTCGGCGCCCCGGCCCAGTTCGGCGCCGGCCCCGCCCCGGCCCCGTCCAACGCGATGTCGCCCGGCTTCGGCGGCCGCGCGCCGAGCCCCGCCTGGGGCGCGCCGCCTGTCTCGCCGCCGGTCGGTCACGGTGGAGCCATGGGCATGGCCGCCGGCCAGCCCGCCGCCATGACCGCGCCCGGGCCGCGCCCGTGCCCGCACTGCGGCTCCGACGTGCCGCCCAACTTCAAGTTCTGCGGCGTGTGCGGGCAGAGCCTGGGTCCGGCGGGCGGACCGGCCCCGGCCACCTACGCGCCGAGCCCGGCGTTCGGCGCGTCAGCAGGCGATGGCGCGCGCCACGCTTGACGCTCATCCGACCCGACGGCTCGGAGGGCGGGACGTTCCCGCTGCGCGACGGCGACAACCGCATCGGCCGCGACCACGGCGCCATCTTCGAGAACGACGGCTACCTGTCGCCCACGCACTGCGAGCTGACGGTGCACGGCAACGGCGCCATGGTGCGCGACCTCGACAGCCTCAACGGCGTGTTCGTGCGCATGACCGGCGAGGAGGAGATCCAGCCGGGCCAGGTCATCCGCATGGGCCAGGAGCTCCTTCGCTTCGACCTCATCGAGCCGCCCACGCCGCTCGAGGACGGCACCGAGGTGATGGGCAGCCCGAATCCGGGCTACTGGGGAAAGATCACCGTCATCATCGGCAACCAGGTCGACGGCTCGGCCTATCCGCTGCTCGGCGACAGCGTCACGCTGGGCCGCGAGCGCGGCGACATCAACTTCCCCGACGACGGCTACGTGTCGGGCCTGCACGCGCGGCTGTCGACCCGCAACGGCAGGGTCTACCTGGCCGACCTGGGCAGCTCGAACGGCACGTTCCTGCGCGTGCTGGGCGAGCGCAAGCTCGGGCACGACTCGTTCGTGCTGCTCGGCCAGCAGCTGTTCAAGCTGGCCATCCGCTAGTCAGGCAACGAGGGGGGCTACTTGGTCGGGGCCGGGGCGGCGGCGGCGCTCTCCGGCGGCTTGCCCTTCTCGCCCTCGGTCAGCGTGTCGACGTTGAAGTGCTGCGAGGTGTCCTCGGTGTACGTGAAGGCCTTCTCGTACGACAGGCTCCTCGAGTCGTCGAAGACCACCAGGACGTCGACCGTCTTGCCCACGTCACCGGGCGGCGTCTCGACCTTGAGGACCTCGTCGCCCACGAAGCCGAGCACGCGAGCTTCCTGCCCGCCGAACAGGACCTTGACGCCCCTGGCGCCCTCTTGCTGGAAGCCGCTGCCGCGGATCGTCACCAGCGTGTTGCCGGTGGTGATCCCGTTGACCGGCTCGATGCCGGTGATGCGGAGGCCCTTCTTCTCGCTGCAGCCGGATCCGGCGGCGACGAGGAGCAGGACGGCGACGGCGTAGACGGCACTGCGAACGCGCGGCATGACGCCAATTTATCGCGACATGCCGCGCCAGGGCAAGGCGGGCCGATGCGCCGCCCTGCCCGCGTGTGCCTCGCTATCCCACTTCCTTGCGCGACAGGGCCCGCCGCATCTTGGACAGCGCCTGCTCCTGCAGCTGGCGGATGCGCTCGCGCGACAGGTTGTACTTCTCGCCGATCTCCTTGAGCGTCAGCTCGCGGTCGTCGTCGAGCCCGAAGCGCTGGCGCAGGATGTCGGCCTCGATCGGCTTGAGGTCGTGCAGGAGCTCGCGCACCTCCTCGGTCATCGCCTGCGTGGTCATGCGATCGGCCGGCGCCGCTTCCTCGGTGACCGGGTCCTGCAGGAACTCGATGAAGTGGCGGCCGTCGTCGTCGGACACCGGCCGGTCGAGCGACAGCGACTGGTCGACCAGGTAGCGTGCGCATCTTCTCGATCTTGCCGGGCGCGATGTGGGTCTGCTGCGACAGCTCCTCGGTGGTCGGCTGGCGGCCGAGCTTGGCGCTCAGCTCGCGCTTGGCCTTGGCGATGCGGTGGTACGCGTCGATCATGTGCACCGGCAGGCGCACCTCGCGGCCCTTGTCGGCCAGCGCGCGGCTGATGGCGTGGCGGATCCACCAGCTGGCGTAGGTCGAGAAGCGGAAGCCGCGCCGGTAGTCGTAGCGCTCGACCGCCTTCATCAGGCCGATGTTGCCCTCCTGGATCAGGTCGGCGAGCGCCATGCGGCCGTGGTTGAAGCGGCGCGCGATGCTGACCACCAGGCGCAGGTTGGCCAGCACGAACGCGTCGCGCGCGGCGGCGGCCGCGCGATCGGCGCGCGCCACCCGCGACAGGTACGCGCGCGTGGTCGCGCTGGTGGCCGAGAACGGCGGCTTCTCCTTGGCGATCCGGCCCGGGCGATCGCGCCGGATGCGGTCCAGCTCGCCCAGCACGGCGTCGAGGACGTTGCGGTCGGTGTCCATCGAGTGGAGCTTCGGCGTCACCTTCGCGACCGCCTTGTCGAGCTTGGCCTGGCTGCGGCTTGCCCGGCTCGCGGCGCACGGCCGCGCCGACCTTGCGCAGGGAGCGGAACTCGGACAGCGAGTTGTCCATCAGGGTCTCGACCAGGCCGAGCACGTGGTCGAGCGCCGGGGCGTGGCCGAGGATCGCGTTCCAGATCTCGATCTCGAGCGCCTCGAGCTCGCGGGCGGCGCGGAACTCCTGCTCCGGCTCCATCACGTCGAGCGCGGCCATGTCGCGGAAGTACTTGGCCAGGAAGCTGCCCTTGTCGTCGTCGGACGCGGCGCGGCGGCGGACCGGCGCGCGCGGCGCGCCGTCTCCGTCCTCCTCGCCCATCATGGGGGCAAGATCCGGCAAGTTCGCGAGCTCCGGATCCTCGGACGCGCCGCGAACCGGCTCGGCCGCCTGGGCGGGACGCCGGAGAGCGGGGTTGCGCCGGGCGATCATCGGCGGACGGCCACGACGCGTATGCCGGATCGGCTGCGCCGGCACCCCCTCGGGCACGACCTTGGCCTTCTGTGAAGTGGCTGACATCGGCGGTTCCTCGATCTGGTACGGCCGGGACGCCGCGGCCGTTTCCAGGTTTGACGCCCCTGAGCGCGAAAGGTTTGCTGTCCCGTGATCCATGCCGCGCGTTACCGTGAGCCGCAGCTGCACGGCATCAGCGGTATTACCACCGCAGGGCGGGGCTTATTCCGCGGGCTCCGGATTCCGGATACGACGCCACGCCGGCGCCGGACCGACGCGGACTGCGCCTCAGCTGCAGAAAGAGCAGGCCACCTGCGCGGTGCGCAGCCGGCTCAGGGGATGCGGCCGCCGCCGTCGCCGCCGGATGCGCCCGGCTTCTCCACCCGGCGCTCCGCGATGACCACGATGTCGCGCGACTGGGCGCCGAAGAAGCGCCCCTTGGTGATCATGTTGCCCGACACCTCGACGACGCGGAAGCCGGCCGAGTGGAGCAGCTTGCCCAGCTCGTGCAGGCCGAACGAGCGGATCGAGATCTCCTGCTCGAGCTGGCGCCCGTCGTCGAACACGACCGAGCGGCTCGAGATGAGCCGCGACGAGAAGTAGTTGAAGTCCACCTCTTCGAGGACGACGCAGCCGTCCCCCTCCCACCACACGCGCAGGGGCAGCTCCGCGATGATGTAGTCGCGGTTGAGCACCTCGAAGACGCAGCGCGCGCCCGGCTTGAGCGCCCGGCAGATGTTCTGCGCCGTCTTCTTGTTGGTCTCGTCGTCGAAGTAGCCGAACGTCGAGAACAGGCAGTAGGCGCCGTCGAACTGGGCGTCGAACGCCATGTCGCGCATGTCGCCGTGGACGAAGTTGATCGTCAGGCCGCGGCGCTGGGCCTCGTCCGCGCCGCGCAGGAGCAGCGGCAGCGAGCTGTCCAGGCCGACGACGTGGTAGCCGCGCGCCGCCAGCTCCATGGCGTGACGCCCGTAGCCGCAGCCGACGTCGAGCACCTGCGAGCCGGCCGAGATGGCCAGCGCGTCCATGACGAACTGCGCCTCCATCTGCGTGGCCTGCGGCGTCAGGAACGGCAGCGTGCGCAGGTAGTCCTCGTCGAAGATGTCCTCGAACCAGGGCTTGCCGCGCCGGCGGCGGGGCCGGGCCTGGCTGGGATCGGCGGCTGCCGCCGCGGCCGCCGCGGCCGCCGCGCGCGTCGCGCTGGGCGCCGGTGGCGGCTTCTGCTTGCCGTAGGCCGGCGGCGACGACGGCGCGCCCGAGCCGAGCGACACCTCGCCCGAGCCGGCCAGGCGGGCCGCGCTGCCGCCCGGCCCGGACGGCAGCTCCTCCATCTCGGCGTCGCCGTCGAGGTCGAGCGTGCTGTCGATGTCGATCGGCCGGATCCCGACGCCGGGCTCCATCGGCGTGGCGCGCTGCGCCTCCTCGATCTCCTCGATCAGCTCGTCGTCGATGATCTCGCCGCTGTCGCCCGGGTCGCGGTCGCGGTTCGTCAGCGGCCGGACCACGCCCGCCTCGCGCGGCCTGCGCGTGGCCATCGTCGGGCCCGGCGTTGGGCGCCGGAGCCGTTGACGCGGAGGCATGCCGGCCGGGCACGGTCACCGGATCCTGGGCCGGGCCGAAGCTCGGGGACGGCGATCGACCGCGACGCGCTGCGCGGCGCGGGCTCGTCGTCGTCCAGCTCCTCGCCCGGCCAGCGGATGTTGGGCATGCTCCAGCCGGCGTCGGCCGCGCGCGACTCGCCGCCGTTGCCCTCGAGCTCGTCCAGCTCCTCGATGTCGGCGTCCGACAGCGCCATGGTCTGGGCGCGGCCGACCGGGCGCGGCGTGCCGTCCGACAGGCGCTTGCCCGCCGGAATCGGCCCCGATCCGCTGAGCGCGGCGAGCGCATCGGCCGCCGAGCCGTCGCCCTCGCGGCCGCCGGTGGCGAGCAGCGCGTCGCGCACCGCCGCGTACGGGCCGGACCCGTCCGTGATGATCCGCCCGGAGCCGCCCTCGAGCACCTCCTCGATCGGGATGTCGACGCTGTCGGCGCGGTCCGCGCCGACGCGGCCGCGCGGCTGCGAGTCCGACGCCTCGGGCGCCCCGTCCTCCGGCGAGCTGGTCCTCCTCGTAGTCGTCCTCGAGCAGCGGATAGTCGAGCGTGGAGCTGGAATCGGGCGCGAGCCCCGCGACCGGGCCCGCCCCGCCCTGCCGGTTGACCCGCCGGCGCACCATCTCCTCGACGCGATCGGCGTCCTGCACCTGGGTGCGGTCGTTCTCGTCGTCGTCGAAGCGCTGCTCGCCCTCGCCGACCAGCTCCCCTTCGCGGTCGGTCGACTCGGCCGGCTCGCCGTCGTAGGACTCGGCGCCGGACCGCGGATCCTCGCGGTTGCTCACCCGGTCGGCCCGCTCGGGCGACCCGAGCAGCTCGGGATCCGGTCGACGCGTCGAAGGTTCGGTATGCGGGGATTCCATCTCCACCGCAGCCTGGGCGGCGGACACCACCGAATCGTGCGAGCCGGACGACCGGCGGCCGGACCGCTCATCGGGAAAAGCATAGGCCACGGAGACGGCAAGACGTGGGTCCTCCGGCGTCGGAGGAGGAAACTCCCCGGAGTCCGCACGGCCGCGACGAGGAACGTTGTCGGACGGCACGCGCAGACCACCGCCCTTTCGGCGTCTGCGGAGACGCCTCTCCGAGTCCTCCTCGCCCGGATCGTCTTTGGTGTTCGGCCCCTTGCTCAAGTCGCCCCTGGTTTTCTAGACGCGCGTGCGGGGCTCGCGCGGCGTTGTCACCGTGACCAAGACGGTCAGAGCTCGCGCTAGTATAGGAAACCTTTACAAAAATGACAAGACGGGGCGACGTGCGTGTCACCCCGTCCTTCACGATTTCCCGAGCAAAGTCGCCGGGCCTGACCGAAAAGCGGCTCGACTCAGCAGTCGAAATAGAGGGCGAACTCGGCCGGCGTGGGTCGCAGCCGGATTTCGTCCACTTCCTTCTCGGTCTTGTAAGCGATCCACGTGTCGAGCACGTCCGGCGTGAACACGTCGCCCTTGAGGAGGAAGGCGTGGTCGCGGCGGAGCGCATCGAGCGCCGCGTCGAGCGACTTGGGCACGTGCGGCACTTCCTTGAGCTCCTCGGGCGACAGCGAGTAGATGTCCTTGTCGAGCGCGTCGCCCGGGTGGATCTTGTTCTCGATGCCGTCGAGCCCGGCCATCAGCATGGCGGCGAACGCGAGGTACGGGTTGCAGCTCGGGTCGGGCGAGCGGAACTCGATGCGCTTGGCCTTGGGCGACGGGCTGTACATCGGGATGCGCACCGCGGCCGAGCGGTTGCGCGCCGAGTAGGCCAGGTTGACCGGCGCCTCGTAGCCCGGGGTCAGCCGGCGGTAGCTGTTGGTGGTCGGGTTGGCGAACGCGCAGACGCGCCGGCGCGTGCTTGAGGATGCCGCCGATGTAGTAGAGCGCCATGTCGGACAGGCCGGCGTAGCCGTCGCCGGCGAACAGCGGCTTCTCGCCGCTTCCACAGCGACTGGTGCGTGTGCATGCCGCTGCCGTTGTCGCCGAACAGCGGCTTGGGCATGAACGTGACCGTCTTGCCGTGCCGCTGGGCGACGTTCTTGACGATGTACTTGTACCAGAGGATCTTGTCGGCCATCCGCAGCAGGGTGTCGTACTTGAGATCGATCTCGGCCTGCCCTGCCGTCGCCACCTCGTGGTGGTGCGTCTCGACCTCGATGCCGACCTCTGATCATCGTCGAGCACCATCTCGGTGCGGATGTCGGTGAACGTGTCGGTCGGCGACACCGGGAAGTAGCCCTCCTTGTAGCCCGGCTTGTAGCCGAGGTTGGGCCCGGCGCCGTCGAGCTGGCGGCCGCTGTTCCAGCGGCCCTCGACCGAGTCGACGTGATAGAAGGCCTGGTTGGGGGCGGAGTCGTAGCGGACCGAGTCGAAGATGAAGAACTCGGCCTCGGGGCCGAAGTACGCGGTGTCGGCGATGCCGGTCGAGCGCAGGTAGGCCTCGGCGCGCCGGGCCAGGCTGCGCGGATCGCGCCCGTAGGGCTCGCGCGTGATCGGGTCGACGATGTCGCAGATCATCGACAGCGTGGGCCGCTCCAGGAACGGATCCATGACCGCCGTGTGCGGATCCGGGATCATGAGCATGTCGGAGTCGTTGATCGCCTGCCAGCCGCGGATCGACGACCCGTCGAACCCGAATCCGTCTTCCATGCCGGACTCGAGCCTGCCGATGGGATAGGTGATGTGCTGCCATGTACCGGGGAAGTCGATGAACTTGCAGTCGATCATCAATGCCCCGTTCTGCTCCGCGAACTTCAGGACTTCTCCTGGCTTCATGTATGGCCCTCTCTTTGGCGCGCCCCCGGCGCAGTTTCTGTGACACGACCCGCGCGCGATCCGGCCGCGGGAAAGCGGGTTTTCAGATGGCGTCCTCGCCCGTCTCTCCGGTGCGGATGCGGACGATCTCGTCCACCGGAGTCACGAAGATCTTGCCGTCGCCGATGCGCCCGGTGCGGGCCGCCTCGGTGATCACGTTGACCACCTGCCGCACGCTCTCCTCCGGCACGATGATCTCGAGCTTCACCTTCGGCACGAAGTCGACCACGTAGGCCGAGCCCCGGTAGACCTCCTTCTTGCCGCCGGTGCGACCGAAGCCCTTGACCTCGCTGACGGTCATGCCGTGCACGCCGATCTCGGACAGGCTCTCCTTGACCTCGTCGAGCTTGAACGGCTTGATGATGGCTTCGACCTTCTTCATCATTGGTCGAACGCTAGCGCGGGCGACGTTTCAGGCATGTTTCGCACCCGTTAACTCGTATCGGTTTCGCGCGCTTGCGCACCGCGGCGGACGGCCGATCGTATCAGGTCGGGCAGATCGGTTCGAACGATGTCTCGAGGGTGCCGACGAGATCGCCGATGCGCGACGCGCCGAGCTCACCCGCCAGGGAGGCCAGCTCGTCCACCAGTCTGACCGCGCACCCCGGATCGGCGAAGTTCTGCGTGCCGACCTGCACCGCGGTGGCGCCGGCGACGAGGAACTCGGCCGCGTCCTCGGCGGTGACGATGCCGCCGATGCCGCAGATGGGGACGCCCAGCTTGGCCCGCGCCACCTGGTACACCATGCGCAGCGCGATCGGCTTGATGGCCGGGCCGGACAGGCCGCCGAACACGGTGGCGATGCGCGGCCGGCGGCGGCGCACGTCCACGGCCATGGCGGTGATTGTGTTGATGATGGACAGGCCGTCGGCCCCGGCGTCGACCACGGCGGCGGCCAGCGCCACGATGTCGGTGATGTTGGGCGTGAGCTTGATCCACAGCGGCAGCGCGGTCACCTTGCGGCAGGCGCGCACCAGGTCGGCCGCCACCGCCGGCTGGGTGCCGAACTCGACGCCGCCCTTCTTGATGTTGGGGCAGCTGATGTTCATCTCCAGCGCGTGCACCCCGCCGACCTCGCGCGCGACCCGATCGAGGCCGGCCGCGCACTCGACGTACTCGTCGAAGGTCTCGCCGAAGAAGTTGACCACGATGGCGGTGTCGAGGCGGGCCAGGCGCGGCGCCTTGTCGCGCGCGTAGCCCTCGACGCCGACGTTCTCGAGGCCGATCGAGTTGATCATGCCCGACGCCGTCTCGCACATGCGCGGGGTCGGGTTGCCGAAGCGCGGGCGCGGCGAGATGCCCTTTGTGGCGATGCCGCCCAGACGATCGAGGTCGGCGAGGTGGCCCAGCTCGACCGCGTAGCCGAAGGTGCCGGAGGCGACGAGGATCGGGTTCTTGAGCGACAGCGCGCCGAACTGGGTGCGCATGTCCACCGCGCGCGGCTCGGTCACGGGGCGACCTCTGCGTAGGGGCCGGCCAGCTCGTCGAGCGACAGCACAGGGCCGTCCACGCAGGTGTAGCGGAACGGCCGGCCGCGACACGGCACGGCGCAGGCCAGGCACACACCCACGCCGCACGCCATCTCCCCCTCGAGGCTGAGGTAGCAGGGCGCGCGGTGGCGGCGCGCCACCCGCGAGACGGCGATCGAGCATCGGATCCGGTCCGCACGCCATCAGGGTCGGCGCGTCCGGCCGCGCCGACAGCGCGCGCTCGAGCGCGTCGGTGACCCGGCCGCGCGCGCCGCGCGTGCCGTCCTCGGTGGCGAGCACCAGCTCGCAGCCGGTCGCGGCGATGCGGTCGAGCAGGACCAGGTCGGACGCGCCGCGGCCGCCGTAGAAAAGCGTGACCTGGGCGGCCAGGCCGAGCTCCTGCGCGCGCCGCGCGTGCATGTACAGCGGGGCCAGGCCGACGCCGCCGGCCACCAGCCAGTCGGCACGATCCGCGGACGGCTCCGGGAAGGCGGTGCCGAGCGGACCGAGCATGCTGAACTCGGCCCCGGGCAGCGCCTGCTCGAGCAGCCGGCTGGCCTTGCCGGTCGCCTTGATGAGGATGTCGGCCTCGAGGCCGCGCGGCCCGCCCGCGCGCACGTCGCACAGCGAGAACGCGCGCGGCAGCAGCGGATCGGATCCCCAGGCGCGGGCGCGCAGCATCACGAACTGGCCGGGGCGCGTGCCGTCGAGAAAGCTGCAGCCCTCGAAGACAAGGAGGAACGTGCCGGGACCGAGCACGACGCGATCGGCGAGCGGGACGACGACGTAGTCCACGGTGCGACCTATAGCACGGGGCGGACACACCGACGGCGCTCACCGACGGCGGCGGCGCGTCGGGCGCGGCTGCGCGGCCGCGCTCAGAACGGATCGATCGATCCGTCCTTGGTCCGCTGCGTGGCGCGCATCTGCGCGCGGAACTCGACGATCTTGCGGTCCAGCTCGGCAAGCGCGTCGCCGGACTCGGCCGTCGTCGCCAGCTGGGCCAGCTCGTTCCACTCGCTGTCCAGGCGCGTGCCGTAGCGGTCCTTGAAGGCCGCGTACTCGCGGTAGGTGGCGCGATAGCGGCTGCGCACGGCGTTGCGGTCCGGCTCGGACGCGGCGGGCTTCTTGTCCGGCTCTCGCTCGGCGCGAGCCGGCGGGCGCTCGCGGCCCCGCTTGCGCTCCGGCTTGCGGCGCGGGCGGGACGCCTGCTGGCGCTCGCGCTCGCGCGGCGGCGGCTCGAACTCCGCGGCCTCCTCGGGCGGCAGCTGGCGCACCTGGATCTCGGACAGCGCCTGGGTCGCCGGCGCGGGCGCCGCGTCCTGCGCCCCGGCGGTGCCGGACGCGGGCGCGGCCTCGGGCGGGCTCGCCGCTTCCGCCGCAGCGGCGCCGGCGTGGGCCGGCGAGAGCGGCGCGACCACGGCGTCGGCCGGCTTGGGGGCCGACGCGACCGGCGCCGGCGCCGCCGCCGCATCTGCGGCCGCGACGCGCCTGCCGCCGTCGGTCAAGCCCAGCTTGCGGATGCCGAACAGCGTGCCGGCCCCGGCACCGCCGGCGAGCAGCAGCACCAGCGCCCACAGCATCACGCGCCGGCGCGACCACTGTGTCGGCGCCGTGAAGCGGACCGAGCGGTCGAAGGTCGGCAGCTCTTCTTCCACCGGCGGCTCGGACAGCACGGTGACGTCGGAGTCCGGCTCGATCGCACGCTGCTGGGCCGACCGGCGGCCCGACGGGCGCCCGTTGCCCGGCGACTCGTCGCCGCCGAGATCGAAGCGGTCGTGCGGCGTCTGCGCCGGCTCCACCGCCTCCGCGCCGGCGCGCGCGAACGACACAGTGGATCCGGCCTGGCTGGTCAGCTGGCGCTGCCAGTGCTCGATGTCGCTCTGGGCGAGCGCGGTGAGCACCTGCTGGCGCTGGCGAGCCAGGTCGTCGCCGAGCAGCTGGCGCATGAAGCCGGCCAGGTGGTCCGGGTTGATGGTCGGAGCGACGGTGACCAGCGCGCGCTGGATGGCGTCGCGGAACTCGGCCGCGGTCTGGTAGCGCTCGGCCGCGTTGGGCCGCAGCGCGCGGGCCACCAGCGGGTCGTACGGCGCCAGGTGCGCGCCTGCGGCCGACGGCAGCGCGTGCTCGCCGCGCACCACCTGGCGGGCCAGCAGCCGGTAGTCCGGGTTCTTGCCCAGCTCGAACATGTGGCGGCCGGTCAGCATCTCGTAGAGCACGACGCCGAGCGCGTACACGTCGGTGCGCTGATCGACCTCGAAGCCCTTGAGCAGCTGCTCCGGCGCCAGGTAGCCGAACTTGCCGAAGCCGCGGTCCGGGTTCGTCTCGGTCAGGCGGCGGCGGCTGCGCGCGATGCCGAAGTCGATGATCTTCACCTCGCCGTCGTACGACAGCATCACGTTGGGCGGCGAGATGTCGCAGTGCACGAGCGCGAGGTGCGCGCCGCCCGCGTCGGTGCGGCGATGGGCATAGGCCAGACCGTTGGCCACTTCCCGCGCGATGAACAGGGCCAGCTCGACCGGCACCGCCTGGCCGCGCGAGGCCAGCAGCGCCATGATCGCGCGCAGGTCGCTTCCGGAGATGAACTCGAGGGCGAGGAAATACTCGTCGCCGGCGCGGCCGACCTCGAACACCTGGGCGACGTTTGCGTGCTGCAGGTGGATGGCGACCTTTGCCTCGTCGATGAAGCGAGTGATGAACTCGCTGTCGGCGGCCAGGTGCGGCAAGACCTTCTTGATGACAACGGCCTTCTCGAAACCGCTCAGACCGTGACGGGCGAGAAAGATCTCACCCATGCCGCCGCGGCTCAGCCGCTCGACGAGCAGATAGCGCCCGAAGATTCGCGGAAGGGAATCTTCGTGATGCAGCGCGCCTTGTGGGTGTGGGTTCATTCCCGTGCCCCGGTCTTCTCGACCGGCATAAAGGACGACAGCATAAATTCCCGGAGGGACGGGCTCAATGACTGCTCGACTTGTAGGATCCGTCCCCCAGTCGCTCTGATCGCCGAGCGCCCGAGAGTTCGAACGGTTCGTGCCACTTGCGAACCGGGGGCGCGGTCCTCACCGACGATCCTGTCGGTGTCTGTCAGTGTCACCAGGTGTAGGCACCGTAGTCAGGGGTACGTCGGGCCGCCGGAGGGTCCGGCGAGAGGCTTTTCAGGACAGAGGCTCGAGCTGTCCGCCGGGCAGCTCGAGGAGCATCACGACCGCGTCTTCCTGATCCTCGACGTAGTACTTGGGTCTGATACCGACAGCCTGGAAGTCGAACTCGCCATAGAGGTCGATGGCGCCCTGGTTGGAGCGGCGCACCTCGAGCGTGACATAGCGGCAGCGGTGGCGGCGCGCGAAGTTGACGACGTGGGCCATGAGCGCGCGCGCGTGTCCGTGCCGCCGGTGATCGGGGTGCGTGGCGATGTTGAGCAGGTGGACCTCGTCGCGCACCAGCCAGTAGTTGCAGAACGCGACCACGCGGCTCTGTCCGTCGCGCTGCCGCTCGCGCAGCACCTCGAGATAGGCCCACTCGCGGTCCAGCTCCTCCTGGAAGATCTGGCGCGACCAGGGCGAGCGGAACGCGTGGCGCTCGATCTCGATGACCTCCTCGAGATCGGCGCGCTGCATGGGGGACACCTCGACCTTGCGGCGGCGCATGCCGCTACGAGTCCTTCTGGGCGGCGCGCGGCGCCTCGGCCGGCCGCCCGGCGCGCTCGAGCATGAAGCGCCACAGCTGATCGAGCCCGTCCGCGGTGGTGGCGGAGCAGAGGATCGGCTCGCGCGCCAGGTCGAGATCGCGGCGCAGCGCGGCCGCCGCCGGGCGGCGATGCGACTTCGTCAGCTTGTCGGCCTTCGTCATCGCGACCTGGGCCGGCACTTTCAGCTCGGCCAGGTACTCGAGCAGCTCGCGCTCCTCCTGCTCGCCGCCGCGGCGGGCGTCGACCAGCAGCACCACGGCGCGCAGCACCTCGCGCTTCACCAGATAGGACTCGATCAGCGGGCGCCACGACTGCCGCATGTCGCGCGGCACCTTCGCGTAGCCGTAGCCGGGCAGATCGACGAGCGCGATGGCCGGGCCCTTGACCGGGTCGACGCGAAACCAGTTGATGAGCCGCGTGCGTCCGGGAGTGCGCGAGGTGCGGGCCAGCCCGGGCACTCCGACGACGGCGTTGAGCAGCGACGACTTGCCGACGTTGGAGCGTCCCGCGAAGGCAAACTCGGGCAGCTCCGGGCGCGGGAAGGTGCCCGGCTCGGCGGCGGAGATCATGAATTCCGCACGGCGAGCCTTCACGTCGGGACACCTGAGGTCATCTCGCGCGGGCTACCACGCGGGCGTGCGAAGGTCAATCGATCCGTGGTAGGGGTGGGTGTGATCGTCATCGGCTTGACCGGCGGAATCGCCAGCGGAAAGAGCTCGGTGGCCTCCATGCTGCGCGCGCTGGGCGCACACATCGTGGACGCCGATCAGCTGGCCCGCGAGGTGGTCGAACCGGGGCAGCCGGCGCTGGCCGAGATCGCCGACCGCTTCGGGCAGGACATGCTCGACGCCGATGGGCGCCTCGATCGCAAGCGAATGGCCGAGCGGGTGTTCTCCGACGCCAAGGCGCGCGCCGCGCTCAACGCGATCATCCACCCGCAGATCGCGATCGCCAGCCGAGCCGCGCTCGCCGGGCTGCGCGAGGCCGGCCATTCACTGGCCATCTACGAGGCCGCGCTGCTGGTCGAGAACCAGGTCCACCGCGGCCTCGACGGGCTCATCGTGGTCTCGGCGCCCGACGAGGTGCAGGTCGAGCGCCTGTGCCGGCGCGACGGGATCGATGAACCGGCCGCGCGGGCGCGGCTGGCCGCCCAGCTGCCGCTGGCCGACAAGGTGGCCGAGGCAGACTGGGTGGTCGACAACGGCGGTTCGGTCGAGCAGACTCGCGCCCAGGTGGAGAAGGTGTGGCGCGAGCTCGAGGGGCGCGCGGGAGGAGGGGCACGGTAGATGGGCAAGAACGGCGAGCAGGCGCGGGACGCGGGCGACGGCGAAGGAGCATCGCCGCCCGAGGTGGTGCTGGTGACCGGCTTCCCCTCCTTCAGCGCCCGCCGCATGGTGCTGGAGATCCTGGCCCGCGACGCCGAGGCGCGCGTGTTCGTGCTGGCGCGGCCCAAGTTCGCCGACGCCGCGCGCGACCTGGCCCGCTCGCTGCCGCCCCAGCGGGGCAACCGCATCGAGGTGATCGAGGGGGACGTCTGCGACATGGACCTCGGCCTGAGCGGGCAGGAGTACCGCACGCTGGCCGGCGAGATCACCAGCATCCAGCACATGGCCGGCATCTACTACATGGGCGTGGACCGGGCGACCGCGCGGCGGGTGAACATCGACGGCACGCGCGGCGTGCTGGAGCTGGCGGCCGACGCGGCCCGGCTGCGCCGCGTCTGTCACTGGTCGACCGCGGCGGTGTCGGGCCGGCGCAAGGGCGTCATCCTCGAGGAGGAGCTGGACGAGGGGCAGTCGTTCCACAACTTCTACGAGGAGACGAAGTTCGAGGCCGAGAAGCTGGCCCACGCCGCGCAGCGCACGCTGCCGGTGACCATCCTGCGCCCCGGCATCCTGGTCGGCGACAGCGCCACCGGCGAGATCGACAAGCTGGACGGGCCGTACTACCTCATCGTCCTGCTGTCGACCAACGTCTCGCAGATGCGCGTGCCGCTGCCCGGGCGCGGCACCGCGCCGCTGCACCTGGTGCCGATCGACTTCGTGATCGACGCCGGCTACCGGCTGTCGCGCGACGAGCGCGCCGCCGGCAAGACCTTCCACCTGACCGATCCAAATCCAATGTCGGCGCGGCGGGTGTACGAGCTGGTGGCCGAGCTATCGCAGGGCAAGCCAGCGCGCGGCTTCCTGCCGGCCGGCCTCGCCCGCACGCTGTTGCGCGCCCCCGGCCTCGATCGCCTGGCTCGCACGCCGCTCTCCTTCCTCGAGTCGGTCGATCGCCAGTGCTTCTACAACTGCCGCGGCGCCATGGCTCTCTTGCAAAACACCGACGTGCGCTGCCCGCCGTTCGACACCTACGCCGAGAACCTCGTCCACTTCGTGCGCGGCGCCCACGCGGCCAGCCGGCAGAAGCTGGAGGACGAGGTGTTCGATCCGTTCGACTGAGCCGCGCGCGGCTCAGCTCTTGCGGCGCGCCGCTTCGCTGCGGACGCGCAGGCGCAGCGCCTGCAAGCGGATGAAGCCGGCCGCGTCGCGCTGGTCGTAGACCGCGTCTGCCTCGAAGGTGGCCAGGTCGGGCCGGTACAGGCTGTGCGGCGACTTGCGGCCGGCGATGCGGACGCCGCCCTTGTAGAGCAGCAGGCGGGCGGTGCCGGTGACGCGCGACGCGATCTCGTCGACCAGCGTCTGCAGCGCCTCGCGCTCGGGCGAGAACCAGAAGCCGTTGTAGACCAGGCCGGCGTAGCGCGGGATCAGATCGTCGCGCAGGCGCACCAGCTCGCGGTCGAGGGTGAGCGACTCGACCGCGCGCCGCGCCCAGTGCAGGAGCGTGCCGCCCGGGGTCTCGTACACGCCGCGCGACTTCATGCCGACGAAGCGGTTCTCGACCAGATCGACGCGGCCGACGCCGTGCTCGCCGGCGATGCCGTTGAGCCGGGCCAGGAGCGGCGCCGGCTCGAGCGCCTCGCCGTCGACGGCCACCGGGTCGCCGCGCCTGGAGCTCGATCTCCACGTGGCGCGGCTGGTCGGGGGCCGCTGTCGGATCGCGGGTGAGCTGGAACATGCCCGGGTCCGGCTCGCGCCACGGGTCCTCCAGCACGCCTCCCTCGTACGAGGTGTGGAGGAGGTTGCGGTCGACCGAGTACGGCTTCTCGGTGGTGGCCTCGACCGGGATGCCGTGCTGGCGGGCGTAGTCGATGAGCTCCTGGCGGCCGCGGAACGACCACTCGCGCCACGGCGCGATCACGCGCACCGACGGGTCGAAGTGATAGGCGGCCAGCTCGAAGCGGACCTGGTCGTTGCCCTTGCCGGTGGCGCCGTGCGCGATGGCGTCGGCGCCGACCTGGCGCGCGATCTCCATCATGCCCTTGGCGATGCAGGGGCGAGCGAGCGAGGTGCCGAGCAGGTACTCCCCCTCGTACACCGCGCCGGCGCGGATGGCGGGGAAGACGTAGTCGCGCACGAACTCGGCCGTCATGTCGACGACGTGGGCGCTCTCGGCCCCGAGGCGCAGCGCCTTGTCGCGCGCCGCGGCCAGGTCCTCGCCCTGCCCCACGTCGGCGCAGAACGCGACCACCGGGCAGCCGTAGCTCTCGCGGATCCAGGCCATCGCCACCGAGGTGTCGAGCCCGCCCGAGTAGGCCAGGACCAGCTTCGCGATGCCCTTCTCGCCCATCTGTCGCCCCTAGCGGCCCAGCACGTTGCGGGCGATGACCACCCGCTGGATCTGCGAGGTGCCCTCGTAGATCTGCAGGAGCTTGGCGTCGCGCATCAGCTTCTCGACCGGGTACTCCTTGGTGTAGCCGTAGCCGCCGAAGATCTGGACCGCGTCGGTGGCCACGCGCATGGCGGCGTCGGCGCCGAACGCCTTGGCGTAGGACGACACGACGCTGTCGATCTCGCCCTGGTCGACCGCCCACGCCGCCTTGTGGCACAGCAGGCGCGTCGCCTCGTAGGCGATGGCCATCTCGGCGATCATGAACTGCACCGCCTGGTGCTGCGCGATCGGCACGCCGAAGGTCTTGCGCTCGAGCGCGTAGGCGCGCGACTCCTCGAGCGCGCGGCGGATGAGGCCGGTGGCGCCGGCCGCGATCCACGGGCGCGAGCGGTCGAACGTCTTCATCGCGATCTTGAAGCCCTGGTCCTCGCGCCCGACGAGCGCGTCCTTGCTTGAGCACCACGTCCTCGAAAAGGACGTCGGTCGTGTTGGACGCGCGCTGGCCCATCTTGTCCTCGACGCGGCCCGACTTGACCCCCTTGGTCTCGGCGTCGACGACCAGGCAGGCGATGCCCTTGTGGCGCTGGCTCTTGTCGAAGGTGGCCAGCACCGTGTACCAGCTGGCCACGCCGCCGTTGGTGATCCAGCGCTTCTGCCCGTTGAGCACGTAGTCGTCGCCGTGCCGGGTGACCTTGGTCGACAGCCCGGCCACGTCGGAGCCGGCGTCAGGCTCGGAGCAGCAGTAGGCGGCGAAGATCAGGCTCGCGGGTGAGGCGGCCGAGGAAGCGCGCCTTCTGCTCCTCGCTGCCGGCGATGATGAGCGGCAGCGCGGCCAGGTTGTTGGCCACCAGCGACGTGTTGATGCCGGTGCAGCCGTACGCGATCTCTTCTTGCAGCAGGCAGTGATCGACGCAGCTCAGGCCGACGCCGCCGTACGCCTCCGGCACCTCGGCGTTCATCAGGCCGGTCTCCCACGCGCGGCGAAACAGCTGGCGCGGGAACTCGCCCGACTCGTCGAAGCCGGCGGCGACCGGCGATGATCTCGTTGCGCGTGAAGTCGCGGGCCGTGGTGACCAGCGCCTTCTGCTCCTCGGTGAGGGCGAAATCGAGCGGCATGCGGCGGCATGGTACCATCGGCGCTTCCCGGCATGGAGCCCTTCGGACCCTACCGGCTCGAGCGCACCATCAACGTCGGCAGCATCGGCCAGGTGTTCCTCGCCCGCCGCGCCGACGAGAAGAACGGCGCGCAGCCGATCGTGGTCAAGCGGCTGCATCGCGAGCTGGCCCGGCGACCGGCCCACGTGCAGCTGTTCGTGGAAGAGGGACGCATGGCGCGGCGATTTCGCCACCCGAACCTGGTCCACGCCTTCGACGCCGGCACCGTCGAGCGGCCCGCCCATCACCCCGGGCGGCGGCGCGAGGAGTCTGCCGGCGGGACCCCCGCGGGGGCCGACCACTACATCGCCATGGAGCTGGTGCGCGGTCCCAACCTGGCCCAGCTGCTCGAGCGCGGACCGGCCCCGCCGCGCGCCGCCCTGCGCATCGCCGCCGACCTGTGCAGCGGCCTTTCGCACATGCACGCCGGCGGCGTCGTCCACTGCGACGTCAGCCCGACAAACGTCCTGGTCGGCCCCGACCGCGTGCAGCTGACCGACTTCGGCGTGACGAACCCGGCCGGCGAGCCGCAGCCTCAAGTTCGCGGCACCGTCCCGTACATGTCGCCGGAGCAGGCGCGCGGCGAGCCGGTGGATGGACGGTCCGACGTGTTCGCGGTCGCCGCGATCGTGTGGGAGCTTCTGGCCGGGCGGTCGCTGTTCCATCGCGCGCAGCCCTACCTGTCGCTGGCCGCGGTGGTCGAGGACCCGCTGCCGCCGGTGGACGCGGCCACGAACCCGGCGCTGGCCGCGGTGACGCCGGCGCTGAGCCGCGCGCTGGCCAAGCTGCCGGCCGAGCGCACGGCGTCATGCGCCGAGCTGGCCGCGTCGCTGGCCGCAGCGGGCCTCAGCGGGGCGGCGTCTTCTTCTTTGCCTTGACGGTATCGACGACGCTGCCTGGACCGGGCGCAGCGTTCGCCGCGATCGCCGCGGGCGACCCGGTCGACTCCGCCGTCGCCGGCGCCGCGCTGCCGGCCTTGCGCTCGGCGCGCTTGCGGAAGGCCTCCTCGCGCTCGGCCTGGCGCTTGAGCTCCAGATTCAGCCGGTCCTGGGCCACGCGCGACCCCAGCAGGAAGCCGATGAAGAGGCCGACGACCAGCACGGCCGGGATGAAGATGATGTGGGCGCTCGTCATGTCTGCCTCGGGCGGCGGCGCGGCCTACTCGCCCGCCGCCTTCGTGATCTGCTGGGCCAGCCGATCCATCTCGGCGAGCAGGCGGCGCTGGCGCAGCCACATGAGCACAAGGAACACGACCGTCAGCCCCCACAGCGCGCCGTAGGCGATGACCACGTGCTTCTTGTTCCTGGCGATGATGTTGGCGTCTTCCTGGTGCACCGCGGGCCGCATGTCGTTGAGCAGCTCGGCAGCCCAGGCCTTGTCCTTGACCAGCTCCGCCTCGCACTGGTCGCGCATGGGGCTCTTGTATAGCTGGGCGGGCTGGGCGGCCGCGCCGATCGGCGCGAGCAGCGCGCATACCAGGATGGTGATGGGCAGGGCGTAGCGGATGATCCGGTCGCGCATTGGGGGTCTCCTCGCTCGAAACAACTCTACTGGATGATGCCGGCGTCGAGCGCCTGCTCGCGCAGCTCGGTCAGCCGGCGCTCACCGCGCGCCACCTGCGTGCGCACGATGACGACCAGCACGTAGAACGTCATGAACAGCGCCACGCTCGACCACATGGCGGCCCGCATCGCGCCCTGGAGGCTGGGCACCACCGACGTCTGCGGGTGCAGCGTGCGCCAGATCTTCACGCTGAAGTAGACCAGCGGCACGTTGACCGCGGCGAAGAAGGCCAGCCCCGCGGCCATGCGCTCGGAGCCGGGCCCGCCGTACTGCCGGACCAGGATGTAGCCGACCATCGTCATCCACAGGAGCAGCGACATGGTCAGCCGCGCCTCCCAGTCCCACCAGATGTCCCACGCGGCCTTGCCCCAGATAGAGCCCGTGACCAGCACGATGGCGCCGAACAGCACCGCCAGCTCGCCGGCGGCGCGGGCCAGGTCGTCGTGCTTGCCCTGGCGCTTGCGCAGGTACAGCAGCGACGCCACGCCGCAGGTGAACACGGCGGCGAACAGCACCCAGGCGTTGGCCAGGTGGTAGTAGAAGATCTTCTGGTTGAAGAAGAGCAGCCGGTCGATCGGCGCCACGTAGAAGACCAGGTACAGGGTGCCTGCGAAGCCGGCGATGCACGCCGCCGCGGCGGTCAGGTAGAGTGCGCGCTTCATTCGATCACCACCGATTCGAAGGTCCACAGCGCCGCGACGACGAACAGCGCGTCGTAGACCAGGAGGAAGCGGATCCAGAACCAGGCGTCTGCCATCTCGCCGCTCAGGATCCCGGACGTGCCCTTGATGGCCGCGATGAACAGCGGCACCAGGATCGGATACAGCACCACCGGCAGGAGAACGTCGCGCGCCCGCGTGCGCATCAGCATGGCGGCGAAGACCGAGCCGACCACAGCCACGCCGGCGGTGGCCAGCACGACCAGCGTGCCCATGGCCAGCGGCTCGTCGAACAGCGGGGCGGCGAAGAAGAACCAGACCAGCGGGACTACCAGCACCTCGACCATGGCCATGAGCAGGAACATGCCCGCCGCCTTGCCGAGAAACAGCGCGGTGCGCGGCGCCGGGCTCATCAGCAGGCCGCGCATGGTGTCCGACTCGCGCTCGCGGTCGAAGGCGCGGCTCATGCCGAGGGTGGCGGAGAACAGGACCGCGATCCACAGGAAGCCGGGCGTCACCTCGGCCACCACGACCATCTGGCCCTCCTTCGACTCCTTGAGGAAGGCGAAGGAGAACAGCACGACGATCATGGCGGCGAAGAACGCCATGTTGAAGAGGATCTCGCGGCTGCGCAGCTCGACGCGCAGGTCCTTCCACGCGATGGTGACCACGTGGTGCAGGAAGTCCAAGCCGAAGCTCCTCGATCCCGGTAGGGCGACGCTCTCGGGTTGTACGCCGCCCGCGGCCGGGATCGCAACTCCGACCCCGCCGCGCGGCGCCTCCGGGCTCTCAGTCCGCGTGCCGATGGTAGAGCTCCTTGAGCTCCGGGTAGGAGTATCCGCCGGCCCGGCGCGCGTCGTGCTCGAGGCGGCCGCGGCGCAGCACAGCCACGTGGTCGGCCATCCCGGCCAGCGCCTCCAGGTCGTGGGTCACCACCACCATGATGACGCCGCGCTCGACCGCCGCCGCCAGCGTGCGGGCCAGCGCGGCCGAGCCGCTGCGATCGAGCCCGGTGAACGGCTCATCGAGCAGCAGCACGCGCGGGTCGTGCAGCATGGCGCGCGCCAGCGCCACCCGCTGCACCATGCCGCGCGAGTAGGTGCGCACCGGCCGGCGGCGCGCCTCGCCGTCGAGGCTGACCTCGTCGAGCAATGCGGCGGCGCGCTGCTCCCCCTCGGCCACGCCGTAGAGCCGCGCGTAGAGGCGAAGGTTCTCCTCCGCGGTCAGCTCGCCGTAGAGGAACGAGTCGTGGGCCAGGATGCCGATCAGGCGGCGCAGCGGCCCCCCCGGCGGAAGCGACGCGCGGCCGGCGCGAAACGCGACCTCGCCGCTCGACGGCCGCACCAGGGTCGACACGATGCCGATGAGCGTGCTCTTGCCGGCGCCGTTGGGGCCCAGCAGCGCGCACATGCTGCCGCTGCGCAGCTCGAGGTCGATGCCGGCCAGGGCCCGGTGGTGACCGTACCGCTTGGTCAGCCCGCGGATGACGACCGCGTCGATCATGTAGAGGCGCGCGTCTCGCCCTGACCCTTGAGCGCCTGCTCGGCCTGCTTCTCGGCCGCCAGGTCGGCGTAGACGCCCTCCAGCTGGCGCAGGAGCTCGCCCCGGCGCCGCTGGTAGTCCGGCTCGCTCACGCGCGCGCGGCGAAGGTCGGCCTCGAGGCGCACCACCTCCTCGAGCAGCTCCTCGCGCTCTTCCTCGAGCGTGGACTGGCGGCCGCCGCCCCGGCGCGAGCGCGTCGCCACGCCCCAAAGAGCCCAGCCGAGCAGGCCCAGCACGACGAGGCCGACGCCGATGCGCGTCCAGCGCTGCCACGCCGGGTGCACCGGCATCCCGCTGATGAGAAGCTTCAAGGATCCACCTGCATCTACCTGAAGATTCTCGATTACTGTGTGCGGTCGGTTGTCTGCGCCCGTCACCGTGCGCTGGGTGGCGCCGGCCGGAGTCTGGATGCGCATGCCCGCGAGCTGCTGGAACGCGACCTGGTTGCGCCAGCCGGGGAACAGGCCGTGCGGCATCGGCATCTCGAAGGTCGTCTTGCCGCCCGCGGTCGGGACCGCGAAGCCGATCACGAAGCGGCGCTCGCCCGGCGGCAGCGGGCCGCGCCAGACCAGACCGCGGTCCTCGTCCACCTTGACCGGCACCGGACCGCCGTTGCCCATGTCGTCGCTGACCGAGGCGTTCGTGTAGCCCTTGGCCAGCGGGATGCGCAGCCCCTTGGGCCCCGGGTCGTAGGGCACCAGCGACGGGTTGAACAGGAGCACCATGGCCTGGAAGTAGAGCTGCTCGTCGTCGAGCATCCGCCTCGCCGTGAAAGCCGAACAGGATCGGCGGCGCGATGATGAGACTCATGCTGGCGCCCTGGGTCGAGGTCAGCTGGAACGGCAGGGTCAAGAACGGGCGCGACTGTCCGGCCGCGCGCGCGTAGTACACCTTGTCGCCACCGACCGGGACGCCGGCGAAGCTGGCCTGCAGCCCCTTCTGGCCGCTGTCGTCGCGGACCACCTCGACCTTGGTCTTCGCGATCGGCGTGTCGACCCCGGCCCTGTACAGCTCCACCTCGCGGATGCTCGCGGTGTCGCCGCTCACGCGGACCGTCACCGTGCCCGGCGGCGGCGCGTTCACCGTCGACGCCTCCTGAGCGTTGACCAGATCGTCGACCACCGGCTTCTTCGAGTCGGGCGCCTCGCCGGCCAGGATCATGCGCATCCCGACCTTGGGCGGCATCGTCACCAGCCGGCTGAGCAGCCGGTCCTCGGCGCCCGGGCGGGGGAAGACGGCCAGCGCGATGTAGGAGCGGCTGGCGTTGGCCGCCAGGCGTTCGAACACCGCCCGGCCGTTGCGATCGACCGGCACGGCTGACCAGCCTGACCTTGCCGGTTGTGTCGACGTCGACGAGGTGGATGATGGCGCCGGGCGGGAACACGGCCCGGATGTCGCCGAACTCGGTGCGCTTCATCGGGCCCTGCACCGCGCGAACGGTGAGGCGTCCCGGCGGGTCGGTCTGCTCGCCGCGCGCGATGCCGCTCATCTGCCGCGGGTCCTGCATCATCGGGGGCAGCTGCTCGCCGCCCTGCTCGCCGCCCTCGGCGGCTTGACCGGCCTCGCCGCCCTCGGCGCCAGCACCGGCCTCGCCGTCATCCGCGGCGCCGGTCTCGGCGGGCGCGGCGCCGGCGCCGGCGTCTGCCGACTGGGCCAGGGCCGATGCGGGCACGAGGAGCGCGACCAGCGCCGCGAGCCATGCGTGTCTCACGCGTCCCTCCGTCTCTCGACCGTCGGCGGCGTCTTCTCGGACGCGTCGTCGCCGGTCTCGTCCTTGTCGGCTTCGGCAGGCCTGTCGGTCGCCTCGGGCGACGCGGCGGCTCCTGCTTGCTCGTCGGCGGCCTGGGCCGGTGCGGCCGGCGAGTCCGCCGCCTCCGCGGCCGGCTTCTCGGCCTCCGCGGCCTTCTCCGCCGCCGGCGCGGCCGCTGCCGGCGCCGCCGCTGCGGGCGCAGCCGCTGCAGCTGCCGCCCTGGCCGCCGCGCCCGGCTTGCGCTTGGGCATCACGCCGGCCAGGGCGAGGCGCGCGCGCACCTCGCGGTCGACGACCGTCTCGAGCGGCGCGTCCTCGTCGGGGGCCCCGCCCTCGCCTTCCAGCTCCTTGAGGACGTCGATGGCCCGCGCGCGGTAGACGCGCGTGATGTCGGCGGCGTCCGCCTCCGACATCTTGCCCATCTCGCGATCGAAGTCGACCTCCTTGATCGCCTTGAGCAGCGCGCGCTTCTCGCGCTCCAGCTCGGCCACGCGGCCGGAGCTGAGCTCGAAGCCCTCGCCCTCGCGGGCGATGCCCTCACTGGCGGCCAGCGTGGCGGCGTCCCAGAAGAAGCGCCCGCACAGGACGACGCCGAGCCAGCCGATGCCCAGGAAGATGACCGGCGCGGTGACGTGCCAGTGGTTGTAGAAAAGGATCGGGATCCAGCCGGCGAGGACGAGCACGGCGCCGATGGCCAGGTCGAGCCTGCCACCGAACCGCTCTGCCAGTCGCCCGCCGTCCTTCACCGACTCAGTCCGTGTCGCGGAGCTCGTCATCGAGAAGCTCGGCATAGCCCTCATTCTCGGACGCGTCGGCCGCCTTGGCGCGCGCCCCGTCGGCAGCCATGTCGGTGCGCCCGCGTTTGACCCAGCGCCGCCCGGCCGCGTAGAGCAGACCCAGCCCGCTGGCGACCAGGGCGTACGGCACCAGCCACGCCAGGCGCCCGCTGCCCTCGTCGTTGGGCACGATGAGCGCGTGCTGGCCGTGGAAGCGCTCCTGGTACGCGGTCAGCACCGCGTCCACGGCCTCCTTGCGGCCCTTGTCGGTCATCAGGTCGTAGCTGAGCATGGTGCGCAGCACCAGCTCGCGCTCCTGCGCCGCGACGCTGCACTTGCACTCGTGGATGGTCTCGCGCGTGCAGCCGCCGCACATGCACACCATGCGGGCGGTCGCCTTCTTCACCGCGGCCGCGATCGGCGCCACCCGGGCATCGACCCGCTGCCGGAACTCGGCGCCCTTGCGGTCGAGGCCGGGCTCCGCCTTCGCGACCTCCTTCTCCGCGCGCTGGCGGAAGGGCGCCAGGAACTTCGGATCGTCCTCGCGGAAGAGGTGCGCCGCGGCCTGGTTGTGGCCGCCGCCCTGGAACACCTCGTCCTCGTGCTCGGCTCCCGGCGGCGGCTGGCCCAGCGCCACCTTCGTCATGCCCGCCAGCAGGCCTCCTGTGACAAGGAGGATGAGCGCCGCCTCGCCGAGCCGGCCGATGCGCGACTTGCGCGGCGGCGCCACGCTGTCGACCCAGCGCTGCGGGATGAGGCAGATGGCGGTGCCCAGCGTGAGCAGCGCGAAGCCGAGCCACACCCAGTTGATGAGCGGATTGATGTAGATGCGGAAGTTGGCTTCCTTGAGCGTGCGGTCCTCGTTCTGGGTGAAGCCGGTCAGGACCAGGTAGACGTCGTGCTCGAGGTACGACTCGATGGCCACCTCGGTGGTCGGCTGATCCGGCTCCTTGGCGTAGGTGAACTTGGCCGGGTTCATCACCGCCAGCTCGTTCTCCTCGTCGACCGCCCACGCGCTCGGAGCGTTCTTGCCGGTCTTGATCGCCGGCGCGGCGCCGTCGAACAGCGAGATGGCCGCCTCGGAGATCTGGCGGTTGTCATCCGACTTCGGGCTCGGCGCGGCCAGCTCGTTGAGGCGGAAGGTGTAGCCCCGGTAGCTGTACGTGTCTCCAACCTTGGCCACGGTGAAGTCCTGCATGCCCTCGAAGGCCTTGCCGCCGAAGCCGAAGAACATCACCGCGACCGCGACGTGGACGATGTAGCCGCCGTACTTGCGCCGCTTGGCGAAGACGAGCCCGATGAGCGAGGTCACGTGCGAGCCGCCGGTCTGGCGGGCGCGCACGCGCATGCCGCGCCAGTACTCCTGGGCGACGCTGGCGAGCATGAACGCGATGAAGCCGAAGTTGACCAGCGAGACCGGCAGCTGGAGGTCGTCGTGGAAGATCGAGGTGAGCACGCGCGTGCGCGGCACGAGCACGGCCAGCCCGACCACCGCCGCGACCAGCGCACCGGCCGGGAAGGCGAACTGCGAGATCAGGCGGTCGCGGGTCGTGCGCCGGTAGGCCAGGAGCGGCGCGGCCCCGGCCAGGAACAGCAGCGTGAGCCCGAGCGGGATCATCCACTTGTTGAAGAACGGCGGGCCCAGCGTGATGCGGTCGTGGGTGAACGCCTCCGACAGCGTCGGCCACATCGTGGCGAAGAAGACGAACAACGCGCACGCGAGCAGGATCCAGTTGTTGAGCAGGAACGCGAACTCGCGCGAGATGAACGACTCGAAGCTGCCCGCCGCGCGCAGGCGCGGCATGCCGCACCAGCAAGAGGCCGACCGAGCCGACCAGGATGACGCACAGGAACAGCACGAACAGCAGCGCCAGCGCGTTGTCCTCGCCGAACGCGTGCACCGACTGCACCGCGCCGGTGCGGGTGAGGCCGGTGCCGACGATGGTGAGGACGAAGGTGACGATGACCAGCAGCAGGTTCCACACCTTCATCATCCCGCGCTGTTCCTGGATGATGACCGAGTGCAGGAACGCGGTCATGGTGAACCAGGGCAAGAGGCCCGCGTTCTCCACCGGGTCCCAGGCCCAGTAGCCGCCCCAGCCCAGCTCCTCGTACGCCCAGCGCCCGCCCAGGATCAGGCCGAGCGAAAGGAAGTACCAGCACACGAACGTCCAGGTGCGCACCGAGCTGAGCCACTGATCGTCCAGGCGGCCGGAGGCCAGCGCGGCGATGCCGAACGCGAACGGGATGGTGGCCGCGACGTAGCCGATGTAGAGCGACGGCGGATGGATCACCATCCAGTAGTTCTGCAGCAGCGGGTTGAGGCCCTTGCCGTCGGGCGGAGCCGCCGTGAGCCAGGTGGCGAACGGGTTCTTGGTGAAGATGAGCAGGGCCAGGAAGAACAGCTGGACCGCCATGATCACGGCGACGACGTAGCCGATCATGTCGCGGTGGCGCTCGGCGTTGGCCCGCACGGCGATGGCCGAGAACGTGGCCAGCACCGAGACCCAGAACATCAGCGAGCCGTCGAGGCCGCCCCAGTAGGCCGTGATCTTGTAGGCCAGCGGCATCGACGTGTCGCTGTAGTGCTGGACGTACTTGATCGTGTAGTCGTGGGTGACGAAGGCGTAGATGAGCAGCGCCGACGCCATCATCATCAGGGCGAAGAAGCCGTACAGCGCGTACACCGAGCTGGTGACCAGCCCGCGCCGGCGCTGAGCGTTGCCGATCACCCCGGCGGCCAGCGCGTAGGCGGCGACCAGGAAGGCAGCCAGGATCACGATGGTGCCGAGCGCGGCAGTCGGCGAGTGTGGAATGGAAAAGGCTGAGCTTTCAGGCACGGGGGCCTCCGGTCGCAACAGGCCAGAAAACAGGACGCTGACGGTGGGCAGCCGAAAAAGAACGAACGGCGCCTACCGACTGGAGGAGGCGGGCGAGGCCTGTATCGGGTCCGGCGCTTGCTGCCCTCGTGCGGCGGGTCCGGCACTGGCGCCAGCGGAGGCACCTGGGGGCGTCTTCTCGCGCGTGCGCTTGTTCTGTTCGTACTTCGACGGACACTTGGCCATCAGCTCGCTGGCCTCGAGCACCGGGCCGTCGCTGGCGGCGACCAGCTTGCCCTTGGCCACCACCTCCGCGAGATCGCGGAAGGTGTCCGGCTTGGGGCCCATGTGAGTGACCTTGATGTGCGCGCCCTGGTACTCGAGGATGAACGTGCGGACGGTGGTCTGCCCCTCGATCCGCTCCTCGATGGTCCCGGGCTGCACGAAGCCGTGCACCTTCAGGCTCTTGTCGAGCCATCGGTCCGCGTCCATGGTCACTTCATCGACGTGCTTGTAGTACTCGGCCTCGGCCAGGGATGAATAGACGAGCATCCCCCCGCCACCGCCGACGACCGCGACGGAGAGCAGTACCTTCGTTGCGCTGACCATCTTCTACGCTCCCTCCAGCTCAGAGCCTTCGAGTCGCGCGAGCGGCATGGCGCTAGACTAGCACGGCCCAGGCCAACCCCTCGCGGCTGTGACACTAAACCGCGTCCAGCCTAACTCTGCGTTTCGAATTGCGTGTCGGCGAAGCGGGGCAGTGTGCACAGACTAGCCGCCGATGGCAACCATATGCTTGGTGGGGCCGCCTCTCCCCCCGATCTGGAACTCGTGGCCCTCGCGCTTGCCGGCGACGGCCGCGGCAATGGCGTCCCTGAGATCCTGGTCGGTTTCCCCCTCGGAGCGGCCCGAGCGAAGGATGTCGCGGAGGTTGTAGGCGTCGTCCCACGCCAGGCAGGCGTGCAGCTCACCCGTGGAGGTGAGCCGCAGACGGTTGCAGGTGTCGCAGAAGTGCTCCGACATCGCGGAGATGATTCCGAATCGCCGCCCCGACGGCTCGAGCCGGAAGTAGCGCGCGGGGCCGACCGGGCGCTCGCCCGGCGCGTCGGCGACCACCTCCTCGCCCTCGACGCCGGCGATGCGCGAGCGGATGGCGGCGGCCGGCACGTGGCGCCCGACCTCGTAGAGCGCGCCGTCCGACATCGGCATGTGCTCGATGAAGCGGGGCGCCGCGCCGCGCTCCCAGCCGAAGCGGCACAGCCCGGCCAGCTCCTCGGCGCTGTCGTTGAAGCCGCCGAGCACGACGGCGTTGAGCTTGACCTTCATGCCGGCGGCGAGCGCGGCGTCGATGCCGGCCAGTACGCGGGCCAGGTCGCCGCGCCTGGTGATGGCGCGGAAGCGATCGGCGTCGAGGGTGTCGAGCGAGACGTTCACCTCGGTCATGCCGGCCGCCCGCAGGGACGGCGCCAGATCGGTCAGGAGGTGGCCGTTGGTCGTCATGACCACCTCCTCGATGCCCGGCACCGCGTGCAGGCGCGCGACCAGCTCGACCATGTGCTTGCGCACTGTCGGCTCGCCGCCGGTCAGCCGGATGCGGCGCACGCCGAGCCCGGCGAACACGCGCACCAGCCGCTCGACCTCCTCGAACGAGAGCACCTGCTCGCGCGGCAGGAGCTCGACCCCCTCCTCCGGCATGCAATAGGTGCATCTATAATTGCAGCGGTCGGTGAGCGAGATGCGCAGGTACTCGACGCGACGGGCGAAGCGGTCGACGATCCGCCCCGGAGAAGCGAGCGCGGATGTGATCGCCGGATCGGTCGCGGGCGCGCTCGGCGCGGTCCCCGACCGGCTGGCCGCCGTCGAGGGGGTGGTCAGAACTGGGAGCTTGATGGGGCGATTCACGCGCTCAGCTGCCTCGACGAGACTCTGGGCCGAGGCGCCGGTCACGTCAAGTAGGGCCACCGTGGCCGTGTCGGGAGCGGCCAGGTAGGCGTCACTCAAGGATTCTCCTTGACACATCGATTGAGATGGGGCATGAAGCGCGCCCAAAAGACAGGTGATCCGTTCTCGGACGCCAAAGGAGATGTCGAAGCCTATGCAACATCGCGAGGAGCTCACGAGCTCCGCACAAGTCCGCTCCCGGGCCGGCGGATGGATGGCCGGCAGGACCGGCGAACAGCAGGCCCGGTCGAGCCTGGATGGTCTTTGGTTGGTGCTGGTCGAGGGCCAGGACGAGCAGAAGCTCGGCCCGACGGTCGAGGGGCGCGTGCCGATGATGGCCCGGGCCGGCGACGACCAGACCTACCTGCTCGGGTTCCGCAACATGCCGAGCGCGCGGAAGTTCCTGGCCGCGTCGCCGGTGCCGGGCGCCGAGCCGCGCATGGTGGTGAAGGGGAACAAGGAAGAGTTCATGCGCGTCGCCCGGGCCAACGGAGTGGTCGGCGTGCTGGTCGACTACGACCCGGAGACGCGGGTCTACAGCTCGGCCGCGGCGCTGTTCTAGCTCTCCCCGGCCTCGCCGAAAAATTGCCCGCGATCGCCGCCCGGCCGAGCATGGCCGGCATGGCGATCCCGAGCCGCGCAAAGCTCACAGTAAGGCGCAGCGACCTGCCCCTCCAGCGGCAGGCGCGCGCGCGCGCCGTCGACTCCATCGTCCGCGCACCGGCCAACGACGGCCAGGCGGGATCGGCCGCGCCGATCGTGAAGTGGGCGGGCGGCAAGACTCGCCTCCTCGACGAGCTCCTGTCGCGCGCGCCCGACGGCTTCAAGCGCTACTTCGAGCCGTTCGTGGGCGGCGCGGCGCTGTACTTCCGGCTGCGCCCGCGCTCGGCGGTGCTGAGCGACTCGAACCCGGATCTCATCAACATGTACCGCTGCGTGGCCTGGCACGTGGAGGCGGTGATCAAGCGCCTGGCCCGCCACCGCGAGGCCCACGACGGCGACTACTACTACGCGATGCGCGAGCGGTGGAACCAGCCGGACGGGCTGCCGGCCGACGTCGACCGCGCCGCCGCGTTCATCTACCTCAACAAGACCTGTTACAACGGCCTTTGGCGGGTCAACAGCCGCGGCAAGTTCAACGTGCCGCTGGGCCGCTACGACGATCCGGCCATCTTCGACCGGCTGCAGCTGGTCGCCGCGTCGCGCGTGCTGCAGCGAGCCGAGCTGGGCGTGAGCCACTTCGCCGACGCCGTTGCCGCCGCCCGCGCCGGCGACTTCGTCTACTTCGATCCGCCCTACCATCCGCTCAGCGACACGGCGCACTTCACCAGCTACACGTCGTCGTCGTTCGGGCCCGACGACCAGCGCGAGCTGGCCGCCGTGGCCCGCGGCCTGGTGCGGCGCGGCTGCGCCGTGCTGGTGTCCAACAGCGACACCGCGTTCGTGCGCGAGCTCTACCGCGGCTTCCGCATCGACACCGTGGACTGCGCGCGCGCCATCAACAGCAAGGCGAGCGCGCGCGGCCCGCAGCGCGAGCTCATCATCAGCGGCCAGTAGGCCGGGCGCGCCGGCTCGGTCCGATGGGGTACACCGCAGCCGCGCCGAAAAAGCGACGAGGCGGCGAGGGCCTCCCCCCTCACCGCCCCGCCATTCTAGTCGATGCTTACTGCGGGAACTGCGACGGGCAGGCGTCGAAGCTATCGCCACTCGCGTTGTCGAGCGCGACGTTGAGCTCCGGCTGGGCGGCGTCGATCGACCACAGGAACGAGACCAGCTCGTCGAGCTTGGTCGGGTCGCTGACGGTCACCTCGAAGTTCGCGTTGCCGGCGTTGGTGTGGAAGCGCCAGCGCTGGTCGGTGAACAGCGCCTGCAGCGTCGGGGCCTGGCCGTGGTGCAGGAACGGAGCGCCCAGGGTCAGGCCGTACAGCGCCGGCACGTTGTAGCCGCCGCGGCCCTGCGAGCGGCACCAGGTTGCCCTCGAACGGACGCTTCTCGAGGGCGGCGGTGGCGGCGACGTCGTTCGGGATGCCGAAGGTGCCGACGTTGCGCAGCACGCATGCCATCTGGGCGATGCCGACCGCCGCCGGCTCGGCCGGGCCGGTCTGGTCGCCGGCGATGGGCGGCTGGGCGGAGACCTGGAAGCGAGGGTCGGCGCCGTTCGGGTAGCTGAGCGTGTCCGCGAAGAACGCGGGCGGCTCGAACGCGGTGCCGGCCAGCGAGTCCATTGGTCGCGGCGGTCGGGACGAAGAAGCGGCGCGACACGGTCCAGCCCTGCCCGCCGTGGCAGCGGTTGCAGCCGCCGTCGATGAACAGCTGGCGGCCGCGCGCCACGATGTCGGGGTCGATGGCCTGGCGCTGGCGGGGCGGGCGGATCGTGCTCACGAAGTTGTCGATGTCGTCCCAGTCCTTGTGGCCGCACAGCGCCAGCACCGGGTCATCGGCCAGCTCCTGGAGCGGCTTGCCGAGACCGCCGATCGGAGCCGCCGGGTCGCCGGCGACCAGCGCGACCTGCGTCTCCAGGTCGAGCTTGTTGCAGTCCTTGAGGGTGGGCGCGGTGGTGATGGCGCCCAGGCCGCCCGAGACGTCGCGCGTGTTGCGCTCGAAGTCGTGGTGCTCGTCGAAGATGCCGGTCCAGTTGAAGATGCGGCGCTTCTGCTGGCCGGGGCCGTGCGAGAAGGAGCCGTCCTGCGAGGTGGTCTGGCGCGGGCCGGCGCCGAACACCCAGGTCACGTTGTCGGACATGCCGTCCGGGTGGCAGGAGCCGCACGACGACCAGCCCTCGCCGCCCTTGGCGCCGTTGCCGGCGCCGTTGGACCAGCGGCCGCGGCCGGTGAAGTAGAAGCGGCGGCCGCGCTGGACCGACTCCTCGAACGCGCCCGACGGAGCCGCGGCCGACTCGACGGTGGCGACGAGCGTCTGGGAGCCGAAATCGACGACGCCGAGGCGTCGGGTCACCCAGCAGTTGACGTACGAGCGGGTCTGGTCCACGACGGCGACGCCGATGGGCCCCTGGCAGCGGCCGATCTGGTCGTTGCCGGCCAGGTCGATCTCGACGTTCTGGCTCGAGCCGACCGTCACCGGACCGGCGAAGACGGTGCGCACCATGACGTCGCCGGCGCGGCCGATCGCGTACGCGACGGCGTTGCTGCCGGGCACGAAGTCGATGTCGGACAGCTCGCCCGGGATGAAGCGGGGCGCCTCCGGCGTGGGGGTCGGGATCGCGTCGACGATCTTGCGGGCCAGGTTGGTCGTGCCGGTCTCGTCGCGCACCTCCTGGCCGCTGCCCAGATCGGCGACGTAGACCACCGGGAAGACGTTGTTGTCGAAGCGGAGCGGCGGCTGGGGCGACGCCGAGACCGAGGTGACGAACAGGCGGTTCTCGAACACGGCGAGCGCGGAGAGCTGGTTGGGGGCCGTCTGGATGGTCGGGTTGCCCTTGACGCCGCCCTGCGGGAAGCCGCTGTCGAGGGGCTGGAGCTCGATGTCGCCGAGGTCGGCCAGGTCGTTGACCGCGAAGCGGCGGATGTGGCCGATGCGACCGTCGTCGCGCGCCTCGCCGCCGGGCACCGGCTCGCCGTAGTACTCGCTGACCAGCAGGGTCTCGTCGTTGTCCTCGCCGTCGCCGTCGTTGGTCACCAGCAGGGCGCGCGGGCGATCGGCGGTGGCCACCGCGAGGCCGGACATTGCGTTGGCGTCGATGATCGAGATGCGGTTCTCGGCCATCTCGGCAACGAACAGGATCTTGCCGGTCGGGCTGAGCGCCACGGCGACCGGCTCGGAGCCGACCCCGATGGTCGCGTCCACGGTCGGGTTGGCGGTGTCGATGCCGCGCACGCGCACGACCGTGGCGGCCGCGCGGTTGGCCACGAAGGCAGTGGTGTTGTCGGGGGCGATCACGATGCTGGACGGCTCGGCACCGGTCTCGACCACGCCGATGCGCGAGTTGTCGGAGGTCTGGAAGACAGACACCGAGCCGCTGTCCGGATTGGTCATCGCGACCCAGGCCTTGTTGTCGGACAGGGCGATGGTGCTGGACCGGGACGGACGTGTGAGGACCGGGCCTCCCCCGCCCCCGCCGCCGCCGTCCTCGCCAGGACCGGCATCGGCCCCGACGCCATCCCCTGCGTCGTCGTCGCCGCAACCGCTCAGGAGGCCGACCAGGGACGCGCTGGAGATCAATCCAGCGATCCACAAAGCATTGGAATACAAAGATAATCTCTTTTTCATCGCGGCTCTGCCTCCGAGGGGACCTTCCCCCCTTCAGGGTGCTGAGGAGGGTCGCAGCTCGAGTCGCAGCCTGTAATGATGGTCATAAGCAACTTTTATGAGAGACTCTGGAATGGATGGACCTCCGTCAACTTCGCTACTTCCAGGCGTCGCGGCAGCCGGTCGCTTCGGCGAGGCGGCACGGCAGCTGGGGGTCAGCCAGCCGGCCCTGTCCATGGCGCTGGGCAAGCTGGAGCGCGAGATCGGGGCGGAGCTGCTGGTGCGCGACCAGCGCGGCGCGCACCTGACGCCGTCCGGGCGCGAGCTGCTGATCGCGGTCGAGCAGGCGATCGACGTGCTCGAGCAGGGGCGCCAGCGCATCGCGGGACTCGAGAACGAGCCGGTCGGCCGCTTCGCCATCGGCTGTCCCGCCGCGCTCGGGTCCTACTTCCTGCCGAGCTTCACCGGATCGTTCATGGCGCGTACCCGCGCATCGACCTGGTGCTATGGACCGGCTCATCGCTCGAGGTGGAGGCGGCGGTGCTCGCGCGGCGCGTGCAGCTCGGCCTGGTCACGCACCCGGTGTCGCATCCCGACCTGGTGCTGGTGGAGCTGTTCCGCGATCAGGTCGTCGTCGTGGCGACCGTGGACGAGGAGGTGGAGCGGCCGCTGAGCTGGTCGGCGGCGCTCAAGCTGCTGCGCTCGCGGCCGCTGGCCTACGTGCCGCACGTGCCGCAGTCGATGGAGATCGCCGGCCAGCTGGACGCCCGCGGGCTCGCCCACCCACGCCGCCTCGAGTGCGGCGACATCCAGATGGTGGTGCAGCTGGCGCTGGCCGGCGGGCTGGTTGCGATCCTGCCGCGCCGTGTCGCCGAGCATGGCGGCGGCGGCCGCCTCGAGACGCTCCATGCCCGCCTCCCGTCGGTAGCGGATACGATCCGGCTTGTCTATCGAGGCGACGCGCAGCGGACGAGGGCGGCTGCCCTCGTCAAGGATGCGCTGGTGGAGCACGCGCGCCTTCTGGATGTGTGAGGTCGGATCGCCGGGAGGATTCCCCGGCCACACGTTGACCTCAGTCGTCGGTGCGCTCGAGTAGGGCCGCGAGCTCGGCCGAGCGCTCGGGGTCGCGAAGGAGCTCGCGGCAGGCGCGATCGAGCTCTTCGCGCGAGCCGAGGTGGCGGCCGGTGGCGTCCTCGATGTAACGGGCGACACGGACGAGCTCGCCGATGGGGACGCGGGGTTGACGCGTGGTGCCGGCGCGGCCGGTTGTCGTCGACGAGGGTGCCGGCGGAGGGGCAGCTCCGCGATCGGCCGGGCGCCAGGGGCCGGGAGGGCGGTGGCCGGCGTGGAGGGGGCGGCCGGTCTGCGTGGTGGACGCGTCGAGCGGGAGCCAGCGCGGGCCGTCGGCGGTCTGGAGCAGCGCCATGGCGAACAGATGATCGGGCTCGTCGACGAAGCCGCGGTCGAAGGTCCAGCCGGTCGCGATGGCGGCCGGGATGCCGGCGCGGCGGAGCAGCTCGCAGGCAAGCATGTTGAGCTCGTAGCAGACGCCGCGGCCGAGGTGCTCGGCGTCGCCGCCGGCGTGGAGCGCGGCGATGTGCTCGTTGGAGCGGCCGCGCGCGCGCTGGCGCAGCCAGGCCGCGATGCCGGGGTCCTCGAGGTAGGTCGGATCGTAGGCGTAGCGGCTGCGCACGAACTCGCGGATGTCGACAGCGCGCTCGAACGCGGCACCCGCCCTGCTCGAGGCGGTCGAGGAGGTCATGCGCCTCGTCGGGGAGCTCGTCGTCGCCCGCGGTGGGACGCAGGAGATCCGGCTGGCCGCGGGCGGGGTCGGCTCCGGTGAAGTCGGGTGCCTCGCCGAGCTCGATGGAGAGCGACAGGAGCGCGTCGTCGCGCGCCACGAGGAGCGCGGCGCCGTCCTCGCCCTCGACCAGGCGCCCGTCCTCGACGTCGAGGGACAGCACGCGGCCGTAGAGCGGCAGCGGCAGCACCGCGGCGCCGGCGGGCACTCGGCCCCTCATGCTCACCCGCCCGGCCGGCGCCCCGCCGCGCCGCCACTCGGGATCGGCGGCGAGCTGATCCCACGTCTGCTGACGGCCGTGGAAGTCTGCGAACAGCGCGATCGGCGCGTACAGATACGGCGACGGCAGCGCGCGTGGCGAGTGCGCGAGCCCGAACTGCGCAGCCCGCCGCCGATCCTCGAGCCACGCCGCGCTCGCCCGCAGCTGCGGCCCCAGCCGCCGATCCGGACGAAACCAGCCCCGCTGATCGACCGCGCCCTCGCCGCCGTCTCCTCCCGATCCCGGACCCTGCCCCCCACCCGGCGGACGCCTCGGCTCGACTCGCCGATTCACCGCCTGCCCGGCCCGCCCTCCCCCGGCCCGTCGATCCCGGTCCCGATCCCGATCCCGATCCGATCCCGATCCCGATCCCGATCCCGATCCCGATCCCGATCCCGATCCCGATCCCGATCCCGTTCCCGTTCCCGTTCCCGTTCCCGTTCCCGTCCCCCTCATCCCCACGCCCCGTCTCCCCACCCACTTCCTCGTCGTCTTCCCTTCCCTCCCCCCGAAAGAAATCCGCGATGCGATCGCGCAGGCTCCTGCGCCCCGGCTCCGGTCGCTCTCCCCCCCGCACCCCGCCCGGAGCGACCGACCCATCGCGCCCCTCGCTCGGAACGTGCGCCGTTTCATCCGCGGCCCTCTCCTCCGCCCCCACCCCATATCCCCGCAGATAGCTTCGCCACGCCTCGGCGTCGGCAGAGTCGGCCAGCACCGGCGACAGAGGCGCGTCGCCGTCGAAGCCGAGCGAGGCCGCGCCCTCCGGCAACAGCGCGACGACGTAGCCGTCCTCGCCCTCGCAGACGATCGGCAGCGTGTCAGGCCCGCGGCCGCCGGCGTTGACGAGGATGTCGAGGCAGCGCGGCAGGCGCTCGGCCAGCGCCGGATCCGACGCGAGCAGATCCGCGCCGCCCGCGGCCTCCTCCGCGATCTCGGACAGAAAGCCGACCACCTCGCGCTTGCCGGGCCGGCGCGCGATGCGCAGCGCCGCGACGAGCCGGCTCAGGCCGGCGCCGGCGAAGTCGCCGCGGCGATCGCCGAACAGCGCCCGCGCGCCCTCGAGGACGAGGTGGTCGGCGCGACGGTAGCGCCCGCCGTCGTCGCGCAGGAACGCGCACCCGGCCATGCGCGTCGCGCACGGCCGGCCCGCTCAGGCGTCCGTCGGCCAGGCCGTCATCGAGCCAGCGCAGCACCGCCTCCGGGACCGCTCCGCCGCCGGCGCGCAGCGCGACGACGTGGGCCGCCACGTCCTCGAGCGCTGCCTGCTCGGGGCCGCGGAAGCCGATCCACGCGCGCGCGTCGGGGACTCGCAGCGCCAGCTCCGGGTGCGGGAACAGCCGCTCGTCCGGGCCCACGATCTCCTCGAGCTCGGCGCCGGGACGGTACAGCTCGCCCGGTCGGCGCAGCTCGCCGGCGCAGTTCGGCACCCAGGCGCGCTCGTCGAGTCGCAGCCGGCGCCGCAGCTCCGGGCGGCGCGTCGCGACCAGCGCCGCGTAGCAGGCCAGCGCGAGCGCGGCATCCGGACCGGAGCGGACGCCGACGCCGCCGAGCGCGCCCTCGAGCGCCGCCTCGTCGAGCTCGGCCTCGGCGCCGGCCGCGCGGCAGAGGCGCAGCACCAGCTGGCGGTCGCGGTAGCGCGGCGAGACCCGCGGCGGCGGCGGCTCGGCGAAGCGCTCGACCAGGTCCCAGCCGATCGGGTCGAGGGCGAGCAGGCTGCGCGGCCGCGCGAACAGGCCGCCGTCGGTCTCCACGCGCAGCCGGCGGCGCAGCTTGAAGCGCTGCGCCTGAGCGGCCAGCTCGTCGGAGCGCTCGGCGCCGAGACCGCGCGCCAGGTGATGCAGGAGCTCGGCCAGGCGCGCGCCGTCGCCCGCGGCGATGGCATGGTCGCCCGCGTCCAGCAGGTGATCGACCAGCGGCGCGAGCTGCTTCGAGCCGGGACGGTAGGTCGAGCGCAGCCAGGTGGCGAGCGCGCCCGGCACCTCGGCCGCCGGGTTCCAGTCGATGCCGAGGTCCGGCAGCTCCGGGTCGAACAGCAGCTCGCGCGGCGGCCGCAGCCAGCCGCCGGCCGACAGGATCACGGCCGCGCGGCCCAGCGCGCCGCGCGCCTGCTCGTCGCCGGCGATGTCGTCCGCGCGGGCCAGCAGCCACTGGTGCAGGACACGGCGGCGATCCGCCGACGAAAGCGACGGATGCTGGTCGGGGCGCACCGGATCGGGCGCGGCGGCCAGCAGCGCCGCGGTGAGCTGGCGGACCGAGACCCGCCCGACGACGCCGGGCGCCGCCGCCTCCATGCGCCGCGCCCACTCGGCGTCGGCAAGCTGCGCGCGCAGTGGCAGACCGCGCGCCAGCTCCGCCTCGGCGTCGCTCGCGGCCAGCAGGCGTCGCGCCACCAGCCGACCGTCGGCGTCGACGGCGACCGGCAAGGTCTCGGCGGTCAGGTCCGCGCGCCGCGCGGGCGAACAGCGCAGCCACCTCCGCCACCCGCGCTGTCGACGCGAGCAGGGGCACCTGGTCGGCCAGCGCCGCGTCGGGCCGCGCGAGCTCGACGACCGCTCGGGCCAGCGCCGCGATCGGATCGGCGAAGGCGATCGCGCCGGCCAGCGGCGCGGCGTCCGGCTCGGCCTCGTCGGCGAGCAGCGCCTCCCACGGCGCCTGCGCCCGCCAGTCGGCCGCGCTGGCCGGCAAGAGCGCGTCCAGCTCGGCGCCGCGCAGCACGCGCTCGGACGGCAGCAGCCGGGCGTCGACAGCGGGCCAGATCGGCAGCTGCGCCACTCGCGCGCGCGTGACCGGATCGAGCGAGCCGACATCCCCGGCCGCGGCCGACCAGCGCGGCGCGCACCGCCCGGGCCGCGTCCGGATCGACGCCGGCGCCGCCGCGTAGGCGCCGGCGAGATCGATCACCGTGGCCGGGCGCACGCCGCACGCGTCGAGGAACGGCGACATCTGCCGCTCCGCCGCCGCGTCGAGGATCGGGTAGCTGCCGCCCGACAGGGCGCGGTCGAGACGGTCGGCGCCGCGGTGGCAGCGCTGCGGGCTGGGCGCGGCCCAGCGGCCCAGGCGCATGCGCTGGCCGTCGCGGGCTCGATAGATGGGCGCGTCGAGCGCCCGCTCGAGACGCGCGCGCGGCAGCTCGCCGGCCGCCTCGCGGAGCAGCGCGACCGCCGCCGCCTCGATGTCGGGACGCGCGTCGAGATCGAGCAGGTCCGCGGCCTCGCCGCGAAAGGGCCCGGCCGCCGCCGACGCCGTGCCGCTCACGAGGTCGTCGATGGCGGTGTCGAAGCCCGGCTCGACGACGAGGTGATCGAGCCCGAGCGCGCGTGCCAGACCGAGCGCGCTGCCCGGCTGCTCGCCGGCCTCGACCGGGGCCGCCCGCGGCCACAGACTGTACAGCGCCGCCACCGACGGGTGCGGACTCTCGCGCCGCAGCTCGGTCAGGCGGCGCAGGCGCCCGGCGGCGTCCGGCCAGATCGGCGCGGCGGCCAGCTCCTCGGCCCTCTCGGTGGCGAGCCGCGCCCCGCGCGCTGTCAGGTACGCGAAGGCCAGGCGCCGCCGCCGCTCGTCGCGCATCTCACCGCGCGCGAGGGCCCGCGCGATCGCGTCCGGTCCGACCGCCTCCACGCCGAGCCGCCGCACGTAGGCGAGCGCGGCGACATCGCTGCGCAGCCACGGCCCGGGCCAGAACGCCTTGACCTCGTCGTCCTCGGCGAGCAGCGCGATGTCCTCGCCGGTCGCCGAGGCGAGGTGGCCTCCGCCGGGCCCGGCCTCGCGGCGAGCGTCTCGCTCGCCGCCGGTGGCCGAGGCGACGTGGCTCGCGCCAGGTTCGGCCGCATCGCCGCCGGCGTCGCGGCGAAGCTCGCCGCCGGTGGCCGAGGCGACGTGGTCGGCGCCGGGCCCGGCCGCGCGGCCGGCGGCGTCGCGGCGCAGGGCTCGCATCGCGCCCAGCTGATCGGGGAAGATCCGGGCGCGCGCCAGGCGGGCGGCCTGGCTGGGGGCCAGGTGGCCGGCCGCCTCGTCGATGGCGGCGTGGAAGCGGCCCGCCTCGTGCGCGCTCACCGCGATCTGGCCGCCGGCGACGAGATCGACGAGCGCGTGCAGGTCGAGAGAGCGCGCGCCCAGCTGGCGGAGCCATGCGCCGCAGGCCCGCTCGACCGCCCGCTCGCACAGCGGCGGCGCCGTCGCACAGGGCGCGCACGGCGTCGGCCAGCGGACCCTCGCCGGTGAGCCAGCACATCGCCGATCGCGGCCAGCTCGCCGCCCGGCGCCGCCGGCACGACGCGCGCCGCCCGCACGCCGGCCAGCTCGCCCGGCGGCGCGGCGGCCAGGTGAGCGAGCACGCGCGCGGCGCCGGCCGAGGCGACGATGGCGGCCGCCGCGTCGGGCCGCAGCAGCTGCTCGACCAGATCCTGGGTCCGCGCCGCGCGCGCGCCGACCCGCTCGAGCAGCCGCGCGGATCCCGGCCCCGCCAGCTCGCCGGCGACCAGCGGCCGCACGCCGGCCAGGAGCTCGGCCAGCTCGCCGCTCGCCCGCAGCAGCTCGGACGGGCGGCGCGCGCGGCCCTCGTGGTCGGGCAGAAAGCGCGCGGCGGCAAGCGGGGCGACGTCGAGCGACTCGTCAGGGCCGATCACCTCGGCCAGCTCGGCCAGCCCGGCCGCGCCCCAGGGGGCCGCGAACCGGTCGTCGTCGCGCGACGCGGCGTCGTGGACGATGGCCGCGACCACGTCGGCGCCGGTCAGCGGCCGCGCGCCCAGCATCTCCGCCACCTCGGTGTCGCGGCGGCCGAGCGGACGCAGCGCGCGGCGGCCGCCCAGATCGACTCCGGCCAGCGCGCGTGCCAGTCGCGCGTCGCCGGCGGTGAGCGCGGCCCGCGGCGCCAGCAGCTCGCCGCCGGCGCCGGGCAGGAGCGGGACATCGATCAGCGCGGCGGCGACACCGCGGGCCAGGTCGCGATAGGCTTCGTCGGGCAGCTCCTCCGGCAGCGGCACAACGCCGAGGACGCCGTCGCTCGCGCGCCCGGCCAGATCGGCGACCGCGCGGGCCAGCAGCGGCGCCGCCTCGACCAGCGCCCAGCGATTCCAGGGAGAGGACAGGTCGAGTCGCTCGCGATCGAGCGGGACGTCGAAGCGCGCGTGCAGGAGGAAGCGCAGGCCGGAGCGCTCGCCGGTCGGCAGGTGGCTGTAGATCGTCGGACCGTCGACCGGACGCGCGCGGCCCTCGGCGTTAACCGCGATCGCCACCAGGATCGGCGTCGACCCGGCCCGGTGCGCCTCGCGGCGGCCGGGGTAGCGCGCCGTCGCCGCGCTCGACCGCGTACGCCCGGCTGTGGCCGTCCTCGATCAGGCGCACGCGTCCCGGCTCGGCCGCGTCGCGAGCCAGCGAGCGCCGGCGCCCGCCGCGCGCGGCCTCGATGCGCTCGACCCGGTTGAGGGTGAGCAGCACCTCCGCCGGCAGCGACAGCACGCGCTCGTACAGCCGATCCGGATGTCGCTCCGGGTCGGCGGCGGCGCGCAGCGGCAGGACCAGGAGGGTGCGGCCGGCGCGGGCGGCCGGGTGCGGCGCCAGCGGCCGCGGGATCGAGACGTCGGCGATCTCGAAGGCGAACGGGCCGGAGTAGACCTGTGGCCGCTCGCAGATCTCGTAGACCGACTTGAAGCCGACGCCGAAGAACCCGATCTGATCGCTGCTCTTTGTCGTCTGCCCGATCGAGAGGACGCCGACGACGTCGCGGGCGTCGAACGGCACGCCGTCGTGCTCGATGGCGACCCGATCGTCGTCGATGGTGACAGCAAAGGTGCGGGCGCCGGCGTCGTCGGCGTTCTGCAGCAGCTCGACGAGGAAGTGGCCCGGATCGGTGTAGACCCGGCGCGCCAGGAGCTCCTCGGCGCTGGCCTGCGACAGCGACTTGGGCTGGGCCTCGAGCGCCTCGATGACCGCGCCGGCGAAGCCCGCCAGGCGCGCGCGCCACGCCTCGCCGGCCCCGGCCGCCTCCGCCGCCCGCTCGAGCTCGCCGTAGTCGGCGCCCGGGACGCGAGCCAGCGCCGCATCGCCGATCTCGCCGGCGCGGCCGGCGACGAGGAGCGCACGGCAGCCGGCCAGCGCCCGCGCCACCGACGCGGAGCGGACGTCCGGCGCGGCGTTCTTGAGCCATCGATCGACGAGGCTGAGCGCCGCGATGCGCGCGACCGGTAGCCGGTCGATGCCCGCGGCCAGCGCCTCGCTCAGCGCCCGCGGCGCCCGCGGCAGCTCGTCGAGCGCCCGCAGCACCCGCCGCAACCCGGCGTCGGCGATGCCGAGCAGCAACTCGGCCAGCTGCCCGGCCAGCTCAGCGTCGATCCCGTCGCGCCGCGCCAGGACCGCGACAGCATGGGCGAGCGGCTGGTGATCGCGAAATCCGGCCAGACGGGCGAGCAGCTCCCGATCGTCGCCACCGCCGCCCCTCAGCAGGGCGTCGATGGCGCCGAGCTGCTCGGTGAACGGCAGGTTGCGCAGTCGTTCGACGGCTTCGGCGTCCACGGCTTCGGCGTCCCCGGCGTCCACGGCGGAAAGAGGTTACAGGAGACAGAGAAGTGAAACAGGAGACAGGCAGCAGGCAGCGGGGAACAGGCAAGGGCAACGCGATGAGGGGCGATCGAGATGGGGCGCACGGCCGCAAGACGCGGTGCGCGACCGGTGCGCGGTTGCCGGTTGCCGGTTGCCCGTTTCAGTTGCCCGTCTCCTGTTTCTTTTAGCTGCCCGTCTCTCGCGTCCTCGCCCGCACCGCGCCCACGCGCTGCATCCGCGGCTCTCGGCGGCTGAGGTTGCGCTCGCTCGCAAGCGTCGCGCCTGCGATGCAGGTGATGGCCAGGACGACGGCGAGGACGCTCAGCACCGTGCGGGCGCCGGGGAACAGGCCGGCGAGGCCCATCTCGGCCGGGTGGGCCAGGACCAGGAAGGCGATGGGGCCGGCGGCGCCCGGGCTCGCGATCGGATGGTGCTGGACCAGCCAGGGCTCGCCGGAGACCTCGGCCTCGTCGACGTCGCGGCTGTCGAGGCCGGCGGCGACGACCGCCGGCGCGACGCTGCCCTGGGCGGTGCCGTCCATGGCGACCAGGCTCACCAGCGTGCCCTCGCCGGGCGCGATCTCGCTGAGCAGTCGCTCGCCGGAGACAAGCTGGGCGAACAGCGCGCGCGGCCGACCGTCGAGCACGGTGAGTCGCGTGAACAGCAGGCGCAGGCCGGGGCGGGCCGCGCCGCCGAGCAGGCCGGCGGAGACGACGCTGGGGTCGTCGCCGCGCACCACCGCGATGCGCACCTCGTCGGAGCCGGTGGCGTAGATCGCGCGGATCGGCGCCATCGCGAGCACGTCGCGGGCCCACACGTCCGGCGCCGCGCTGGCGTAGAGCAGGCGGCCCTTGTAGTCGGCCACCGCCACGTCGGCGTCCTGCGCGGCGCGCAGCCAGGTCACCCAGTCGGCGCTGGCCAGGTTCTGGTGCAGCTCGTCGAGCGTCTCGCGGTCGCTGGCCTCGTCGCCGAGGCCGAAGTCGGCCTGATCTTGCAGGGCGGTCACCTCGCGCAGGATCGGCATGATGAAGGAGAGGTCGGCGGTGGCGGCGAACGTCTCGGTGCGCAGCTGGAACAGGCGGCTGGTCTGGGCCCGCGCCGCGGCGAAGCTGGCCCGGGTGGCGGCGGCCGCGCGCCCGCGCACGATCCAGTCGGAGCCGAGCGCGACGAGCACCAGCGCCAGGGCCACCGCGGCCGCCGCTGCCGCGCGACGCGGGGCGCGCCCGCGATCGCGCCCGAGCGCGCGCAGCAGCGCCGGCATGCTGAGGAAGCGATCGGCCGGGTCCGGCGCCAGCCCGCGCAGGAGGATCGCGCGCAGCGAGCCGGGCACGCGGCTCTGCGGCGGGCGCGGCGCGACCCGACCCTCCTGTGCGTTGCGCGCCACCTGCGCGCGCGATTCGCCCTGGAACGGCCGCTCGCCGTGGAGCGCCTCGTACAGCGCCACGCAGAAGCTGAACTGATCCGATCGCGGATCGACGTGCGCGCCGGCGTGCTGCTCCGGCGCCATGTACGCCGGCGTGCCGATCAAGGTGCCGGCGTCGGTGCGGTCGACCGGGGCGCGCTCCGCTGCAGCGCCCGCCGGCGCCGGATCGACCTCGGCCGCCGCGGCCAGCGCGAGCCCGAAGTCGGTGACTCGCACGCGGCCGTCGTCGCCGACCAGCACGTTGTCCGGCTTGAAGTCGCGGTGGACCACACCGGCCCGGTGCGCGGCGGCCAGCCCCTGCCCGGCCGCGGTGTAGACCTCGAGGATGTGCGCCACCGACGGCCGCGCGTCGCGCAGATAGGCGCGCAGGTTGGCGCCGCGCACCAGCTCCATGGCGATGAACACCTCGTCACCCAGCACGCCGACGTCGTGGACGGCGATCACGTTCGGGTGCGAGATGCGGGCCAGCGCGCGCGCCTCGCGGATGACGCGGGCTCGGGCCGCGGCCCCGCCGCTGCGCACCCACGCGCCGCGCATGAGCTTGACCGCGACGTTGCGGCGCAGCTCCGGGTCCGCCGCGGCGTAGACGACGCCCATCGCGCCCGCGCCGAGCCGCTCGCCCAGGACGTAGCGCGACACCCGCCGGCCCGATGAGAGGTCGGCGCCCTCCTCGCTCGCATCTCCGGCCAGCGCCGTCGACATGGTGCTGCTGGTGATGAGCTGCAGGTGCCCGCCCGCGAGCGCCGAGATGGCGCTGGCCGCGACGCTCGGGCCCGCGCCCTCGGGGCCGTCACCGTCGCCGGAGCGCGGCAGCGCGGGGGCCAGCAGCGCCACTGTCTTTCGGCAGTCGGCACAGCCGTCCAGATGTCGGTCGATCGCTGCCCGCGACGGCGAGGTAGCCGTCCCGGACAGGTAATCCTCCAGTGCGCTCGCCCCGGGACATTGCATCGACGGGCCCAGCCGAGTCTGGGACAATCGGCTCATGACCGCAAGCACCGCGCTCGCCGGCGCACTCGAGGCCGCCCTGCCGGCCGGGGTGGAGATCGGCGACCGGGCTGCGGCGGCCGCGACCGTGGCCGCTGCGCTGGACGCGGCGCGCGAGGCGTGGCCCGAGGTGCATCTCGACGGCGAGGCGTTCGCAGCGTTCGTGGGCGCGCGTCTGGTCGACGGCCCCGCCTCGTCCACGCTCGCGCGGCTCTCGCTCGCCGAGCTGGCGCTGGCCAGCGCGTGCGCTCGCGGCGACGGCGCGGCCATTCAGGTGCTCGATCGAATGGTCGGCGAGCAGGTCGCCGCGGCCGCCAATCTCGCGCGCGCCGGCGCGTCGATACGCGACGAGGCGGCCCAGATCGTGCGCACGCTGCTGCTGCTGCCCCGACCGGAGAGCCCGCCGGCCATCCTCGACTACGCCGGCCGCGGTCCGCTGGGCGGCTGGCTGCGCATCACCGCCAGCCGAGAGGTGGTGCGCCTGCTGCGCTCGTCGCGGCGCGAGGTCGAGCTGGGCGATCAGCTCGTCAACGGCGCCACCACCGCTTCCGACCCGGTCCTGTCGCGGCTCAAGGACCGCTACCGGCGCGAGCTGGCCGACGCCTTCCACACCGCCCTGGCCGAGCTCGGCCCGCGCGACCGCACCCTCCTCCGCTACCAGCTGGTCGACTCGCTCAGCATCGACGACATCGCGGCCATCTACCGGGTGCACCGCGCCACCGCCGCGCGCTGGCTGGCCCGTGTGCGCGACGACCTCATCGAGTCAACGCGCGGCCTGCTGGCCGAGAAGCTCGGCATCGCCGACGACGAGGTGCAGAGCGTACTGCGGCTGGTCCGCAGCGAGCTCAACATCAGCGTCATCCCGCATCTCCAAGAGAGCACCCTCGATCGGGATCGCTGACCGCTGAGCTAGATTGTCGGCCGACACGAAGTGCCGGCGCGCTCCGGGGCGTGGCGGCCCAGGCCCATGAAGACCAGGGTGATGGCGGTGAAGGCGGCCAGCATCGCCACCACCATGCCGGGCAGCGAGCGCGCGATCGCGTCGCCGACCGAGTCGTCGGTGAACACCCGGCCGAGGCACAGCGCGACGTGCACCGAGGCGATGAACACGATCGTCCACTCGAGCACGCGGCGGTAGAACGGCACCAGCGCGGCCGGGATGAGGCCGCCCGGGTGCGAGTAGCCGCCCGCCACCGCCAGCGGGTGGCCCAGCTCGCGCAGGGTCGCGTCCACCTCGTCGCCCGAGAGCGGGCCCCCGGCCTCGCGCTCGCGCTCCTCGATGCGCGAGACCAGCGCTTCCCTCAGCTCGGCAACGATGTCGTCACGGCCGGCGCGCGGCAGGGCGCGCCCGACCCTCTTCAGATAGTGCTCGACTCTCTCCATCATCCACCTCTCTCAGCAGTCGCCGGAGCGACGCGTTCAGATCGGACCACTCGCTCTCCAGCGCGGCCAGCACCTCGGCGCCGGCCGCGGTCAGGCTATAGAAGCGCTTGCGCCGGTTCTCGCTCTCTCGCCACTCGCTGCGCAGGAGCCCCTGCGACTCGAGCCGCCGCAGCATCGGATAGAGCGCGCCCTCGTCGATCTCGATGCCGTGGCCGGCCAGCGCCGTCCGCAGCGTGTACCCGTAGCGCTCGACTCGCAGCGCGGCGAGCACCGCCAGCACCAGCGAGCCGCGGCGGAGCTCGAGGCGCAGAGCATCGATGGAGCTTCTCTTCGTCATTGGCGGTGAACAGTCCGGGCGACGACCCTGTGTGCTACACACTGTGTACCGCACAGTATTGCTCCGTCAAGCCTGCGCCCATGAAAGATCGTGGGACGCTCGATCCCGCGCCCGGACAGCCCTGCGCGACAACTGCCGGAAACAACGGAAATCGCCTCGGGCCCGGGCCTTGCTCGTCCACCACCCACCATGTTTCAGGATCTGCGCTTCGCCGCCCGCGGCCTCCTCCGCCAGCCAGCCCTGGCAGCGATCGCGATCCTCACCCTGGCGCTCGCCATCGGCGCGAACACGGCCATCTTCACGGTCGTCAACTCGATCTTGCTCCGTCCGCTCCCCTACCCGGAGGCGGATCGGCTGGTCCGCATCCACACCGCGTTCCACTCCAACCACACCGACCGCTACTGGCTGTCGCGGCCCGAGTACCTCGAGCTCCTTCGCGACAGCAAGTCGTACGAGTCGGCGGCGGCCTGGGCCACGGGCACCGCCACGTTCGGCCAGATCGATCGCCCTGTGCGCGTGGCCGCCGCGTACACGACGCCCGAATTCGCCGCCACGCTCGGGGTGGCGCCGGCCATCGGCCGCTACTTCACGCGCGAGGAGACGCAGCCCGGCGCCGACCCGCAGGTGGCGGTCATCGGCCACGACCTGTGGCGCCGCGCGTTCAACGCCGATCCCACGATCGTGGGGCGCAAGGTCTCGCTCGACGGCTACCCGATCAGGATCATCGGGGTCATGCCGGACGGCCTCGAGTTTCCGGGGCCCGAGATCGAGGCCTGGGTGCCGTTCGGCCTCGACACGCGCGACTTCAAGGAGGGCCGCGCCAGCCACTACCTCCACGTCGTGGCGCGGCTGGCACCGGGCGTGTCGCTCGACGCGGCGCGCGCCGAGCTGGCGGCGCTGACAGCGTCGTGGAGCAGGCTCGATTCACCCACGTGGCACACGGTGGACTCCGACGAGCACCCGATGACGGCACACGCGCTGCGCGGCGAGGTCGTCGGCGCGGCGCAGACGACGCTCTGGCTGCTGCAAATCTCGGTGCTGTTCGTCCTGCTCATCGCCTGCGCCAACATCTCCAACCTGCTCCTGGCCCGCGCCGAGGCGCGCTCGCGCGAGATCGCGGTGCGCGTCGCGCTCGGGGCCGGGCGCCGGCGCCTGGTGCGCCTCTTCCTGATCGAGAGCGCGCTCCTGGCGGTCGCCGGCGCCGGACTCGGCATGCTGTTCGCGATCTGGGGCGTCGACCTGGCCGCCGGCCTGATCCCGGCCGGTGCGCCCCGCCTGCGCGAGATCAGCATCGACGGCCGCGTGCTGGCCTTCGCCCTGGCCTGCGCCGCGGCAGCCACCGCCGTCTTCGGCATGACCCCGCTCTGGCACGCGCGCGGCGTCAACCTGCACGAGGGCCTGCGCGACGGCGGGCGCGTCAGCTCGCGCCGGTCGCGCCTGCGCCAGGTGCTGGTCGCCGTCGAGGTGGCGCTGGCCATCGTGCTGGTGATCGGGTGCAGCCTGGCGCTGCGCAGCTTCTCGCGCCTGCAGCGGGTCGACGTCGGGTTCGATCCGGAGGGGCTGCTCACCTTCGAGCTCGAGGTGCCGGCCGCGCGCTACCGTGACGGGCAGGTGCTCGCCTTCTGGCGACGCCTGGCCTCCGAGCTGGAGCGGCTGCCCGGCGTGGAGCAGGTCAGCGAGGCCAGCAGCCTGCCGCCGGGGCAGAGCCTCACCACGAACGTGGTCTGGTTCGAGGGCGCGCCTCACTTCACCGAGAATGCGGCGCCGATCGTCGACTTCTGGACCTTCGTCGGCGGCGACCACTTCGCGACCATGGGCATGCGCCTGGTCGCCGGGCGCGCGCTTCGGCCGGACGACCGCAACGCGGTGGTCGTGAACCAGACGCTGGCGCGCGAGTTCTTCGCCGGCCGCGATCCGGTCGGGCGCCCCATCCAGCTGGCGCCGTGGATCGCCGACGAGGTCCCGCGGCAGACCATCGTCGGCGTGGTGGCCGACGTGAAGCAGCAGGGCCTGGCCCAGCCCTCCGGCACCGAGGTCTACATCCCGCTGGCGCTGGCGGCCCAGCTGAACAGCAGCAGCCGGGCGCCGCTGACAATGAGCGTTGTGGTGCGCGCGAGCCAGCCGGACGCGCTGGCCGGCTCGATCGAGGCGGCGGTGCGCCGGCTCGATCCATCGATGCCGCTGTCGAAGGTCCGGACCATGGACGGTCTCTTGTGGGACGCCGTGGCCCGGCCGCGCTTCCTGACCTTCCTCATGGCCATCTTCGGCGGGCTCGCGCTCCTGCTCGCGGTCATCGGCGTCTACGGCGTCATGACCATCTCGGTCGAGCGCCGTACGCGCGAGCTCGGCATCCGCATGGCGCTGGGCGCCCGGGCCGCCGCGGTCCAGCGCCTGGTGCTGCGCCAGGGCATGGCCCTGGTCGGCGCCGGCATCGCCGCCGGCCTGGCCGCCGCGCTGGCGCTCAACGCGGCGCTGGCGCAGACGCTGGCCGGCGTCCTCTACGACACGCCGGCGCTGCACGCGCCCACCTTCGCCGCCGTCGGCGCCCTTGTCGGCGCGGCGGCCGCGCTGGCCTGCTGGCTGCCCGCCTGGCGCGCCACCCGGGTCGACCCGATGGTGGCGCTGCGCAACGAGTAGCCGGCCGGCCGCGCCGCTTCGATCAGTCCGCCGGCGGGAAGCCGCGCTTCTTGAGCAGCGCCTTGACGTCCGGATCGCGGCCGCGGAACTGCCGGTAGGCCTCGGCGCGGTCGGTGGTGTTGCCCGGCGACAGGATGAACTTGCGCATCTTGTCCGCGGTCGCCTTGTCGAACACGTTGCCCGCCTCGGCGAAGGCCTCGCGGGTGTCGGCGTCCATCACCTCGGACCAGAGGTAGCTGTAGTAGCCGGCCGAGTAGGAGTCGCTGGTGAACAGGTGGTTGAACTGCGGCAGGCGGTGGCGCATGGCCACCTCGCGCGGCGCGCCGATGCGCTCGAGCGTCTCGCGCTCGAACGCGTCCGCGTCGATCACGCCGTCGGCCTTGGTGTGCAGCTCCATGTCGACGATGGCGGAGGACAGGTACTCGACCGTGCCGTAGCCCTGGTTGAACTTGCTCGACGCGTCCACCTTCTTGACCAGCGCCTGCGGCATCGGCTTGCCGGTCTTGTAGTGCTTGGCGAAGCGGTCGAGCACCGGGCGGCTCAGCACCCACTGCTCGTGCACCTGCGACGGGATACTCGACGAAGTCGCGCGGCGTGATCGACAGCCCCGGGTAGTTGACCTCCGACAGGAGGCCGTGCAGCGCGTGGCCGAACTCGTGGAACAGCGTCTCGGCGTCGTCGAGCGAGATGAGCACCGGCTCGCTCGGCCGCGCCTCGCACGAAGTTGTTGTTGTTGGACGTGATCGGCCGTGAGCGTCTTCCCGGTGAAGGCCTCGTGGCGCTGGTAGCCCTGCGCCCACGCGCCCGAGCGCTTGCCGGCGCGGGCGAAGTAGTCGCCGTAGAACAGGCCCACGTACTTGCCGCTGGCCTTGTCCTTCACCTCCCACACGCGCACGTCCTGGTGGAAGACAGGCACCTTGCCGGTGATCTCGGTGAAGGTGAGGCCGTAGAGCTGCTCGGCCATCCAGAAGGCGCCGGAGACCATGTTGTTGAGCTCGAAGTAGGGCTTGAGCTTGTCGCCGTCGAGGTCGTACTTCGCCTTGCGCACCTTCTCGGCGTAGTAGCAGGTAGTCCCAGGGCTCGATGGTGATCTTCGCGCCCTCCTTGGCCGCGATCGCCTGCATGTCGGCGACCTCTTCCTCCACGCGCGCGACCGCGGCCGGCCACACGCGCATCATCAGCTCCTGCGCCTTCTTCGGGTCGACCGCCATCGTGTCGGCCATGCGCCAGTGCGCGTGCGACGCGAAGCCGAGCAGCGCGGCGCGCTCGGCGCGCAGCTTCACGATCTTCGCGATGGTGGCGTTGGTGTCGTTCTCGTTGCCGTTGTCGCCGCGGTTCTTGAACGCCTTCCACACCTTCTCGCGCAGCTCGCGGCGCGACGACGCGGTCAGGAACGGGTCCACGCTGGAGCGCGTGTTGACCACCGCCCACTTGCCGGACAGGTTGCGCTCCTCGGCGGCCGCCTTGTACGCGGCGCGCAGCGACTCGGGCAGGCCGGCCAGGTCGGCCTTCTTCTCCAGCACCACCCAGCTGTTCTCGTCGGCCAGCACCTTGTTGGCGAAGTCGCTGAACGAGACCGCCAGCTCCTGGTTGATCTGGCCCAGCTTCTTCTTCTGCTCGCCGTCGAGCTTGGCGCCGGCCCGGACGAAGTCGTCGTGGGTGCGCTCGAGCAGTCGCTTCTGCTCCGCCGACAGCCCGGCCGCCTCGCGACCGTCGTAGACCGCCTGAAGGCGGGCGAACAGCTTCTCGTTGAAGGTGATCTGATCGCTGGCGGCCGCGATCTTCGGCGACCAATCGCGATCGACCGCCTGCACCTCCGGCGTGTTCAGGTTGTCGGTCCACACGCCGAACAGGGTCTCGACCCGATCCTGGTGGCGCCCGGCGTCCTCGAGGCGGCCGATCGTGTTGGCGAAGGTGGGAGCCGCCGGATCGGTCGCGATGACGTCGATCTCTGCCTGGCGCAGCGCGAGGGCGAGCTCGAAGGCGGCCGGGAACAGCTCCGTCTTGACCTGGTCCCACGGCGGCACTCCCCCGTACGGGCCGGTCCACGGCGCCAGCATCGGGTTCTTGTCGGCCCTGGACTTCAGCTCCGCGACCTTCGCGACGGCGGTGTCGTGATCGCCGGTGGAGGCGGGCGTCGCCTCGGGCTTCTGGGCCATCTCTTCCGTTTTCTTGGGGGCCGACGAGCACGCGGACAGGATGCCCACCAGCACCGCCCCAGCGACGAGATTGTTCGGCATTTGGCCGCAGTCGTACGATCGCGCCCGCGGCTTTGCAAGTGACCGCGCCTAACGCCTGGCGCGCTTCTTCGTCCCGGAAACGGACGCCTTGCGGGGCGATTTCGCCGCCGACCGGGCCGATCCGGCCTTTCCGGCGCTGCTGGCGGGCCTTGCCGTCCGCGCCGATGCCGCCCGAACCGCTGCCGCCCGCTTCGGGGCCGCTGCCGGGGCGCCGCCGTCGAGCTGGGCCACCAGCTTCTTCGGCGCCTGCGCGCGGTAGCTCTCGTCGAGCCACTCCTTGAACAGGTCGATCGGGACCGGTTCATCCTGCGGCGGGGAGGCGGAGACCCAGCCGCTCTTGCCCAGCCCGTAGGCGCTCGGCTTCACCCACGCCAGCATCAGGGCGATCGCGCTCGATCGCGGCAGCTTGCAGGAGATGCCGAACGGCTCTCCCTCGAGGCTGAGGTACGCGAACGTCTTGTCGTTCACCGCGAGATCGAGGTGGCCGGGCCACGGGCTCTTCGTGTGAGCCCCGGGATAGGCGAGGCCGAAAGCGCGCAGTTCCTTGAGCGCAGCGTCGCTGGAGCGCCTTGTGCGTGGCATGGCGCCTCCAGCGTAAGCCAGGAGCGCTGCGCTGTACCAGATCGGCGGCGCGCGTCCTGTGCCGACATCTCGCTTGTGAGCGGCGGCCAGCGCGTTACCTGACGGCGAGTGGAGGATCAACCTCCACGTCTGGAGGAGCCGATGCCGATTCTGAACGTCACCATCTCGCGGCCGCCCAGCCCGGAGCTGGTCCCCCGGATCGCGCAGGGACTCGTCGACCGCACCGTGCGCGTGCTGCGCAAGCGCGCCGACATCACCGCGGTCGCGGTCCACTTCGTGCCGCCGGAGCACTGGATCGTCGGCGGCCGCTCGCTGGCCGAGCACGAGCTGTCCAGCTTCTGGCTCGACATCAAGATCGTCGACGGCACGAACACAAAGGACGAGAAGGCGGAGTACCTGCGCCAGGTCTTCGCCTTCATGGAGGAGCTGCTCGGCCCGCTCCACGCCGAGAGCTACATCCTTGTCCACGACGTACGCGCGGACGCCTACGGCTACGGCGGCCTCACCCAGGAGCGGCGCTACATCGAGTCCGCGGCGAGGTCGTCGTAGCCGCGCCGTCACTCGCGGAGCGGCGGCCTACGAGGGGAGCGCGATGCGCGGCTCTTCCGGATCGGGGCGGTAGAGCAGGATCGTGCTGCCCAGGACCTGGGCCACGGCGCTATCGGTGCGGTCGGCCAGCTCGGTGGCGGCGGCGTGGCGCTCGAGGCCGGCCGCCTCCGCCACGCGCACCTTGACCAGCTCGTGATCGGCGAGCGCGCGGTCGATGGCGGAGACCAGGCCCTCGGTGAGGCCCTCCCTGCCGACCTGGGCCACGACGCGCAGGCTGTGTCCGAGCGCGCGCAGGTGGCGGCGCTGCTTGCCGGTGAGATCGGGGGCTGCCATGGGCTACATCCTCACTCGCTCGTTGGTCGGATCATAGAGCGGCTTGAGCGAGGCGGTGATCGGATGCGACTTGCCGGCGATCTCCACCTCCCAGCGGCCGGCGTCGAGGTAGGCCTGGTTGATGGGCTGGCCGGCATCGACCATGACCAGCCCGACCGCGCCGCCCAGCGTGAAGCCGTAGGAGGCCGCGCGCACGTAGCCGACCACCGCGCCGTCGCGCCGCACCACCTCGCCGTGGAACAGGAGCGGCTCCGGCTCGCGCACAAGGATCTGCACCAGGCGCTTGTGCAGCGGCCCGGCCGCCTTCTGCGCGACGACGGCGTCGCGGCCCAGGAAGCCGTTCGGCTTCTTGAGGTCGACGGCGAAGCCGAGCCCGGCCTCGAGCACCGTGTCGGTGTTGTCGATGTCGTGGCCGTAGTCGCGGTAGCCCTTCTCCATGCGCAGGCTGGCCAGCGCCTTGAGGCCGGCGTGGCGCAGGTCGACCGCGGCGCCGGCCTCGACCAGGCGGTCGTAGACGTGGGTGGCCTGCTCGGTCGGGATGTACAGCTCGTAGCCCAGCTCGCCCAGGTAGGTGATGCGGATGCACAGGGCGCGCCCGTACTCGATGTCAATCTCGCGCGCGGCGCGGAACGGGAACGCCTCGTTCGACATGTCGGCGCTGGTGACCGACGCCAGAAGCTCGCGCGAGCGCGGCCCCTGCACGTTGAGCTGCGCGAACCCGGAGGTCATGTCGCCGACGAACGCGTGCGCGTCGCCGATGTGGCGGCGCATCCAGGCCGCCACGTGGCCGTAGGCGGTGTCGGAGGCGACCACCCAGAAGCGCTCGTCGTCGAGCTTCGTCACCGTCAGGTCGGCCTCGAGCTTGCCGTCCCGGTTGAGCCACTGCGTGTACGTGATCATGCCGGCGGCGCCGTCAACGTGGTTGGCCGACAGGTGGTCGAGCAGGCGGCCGGCGTCGCGCCCCTGGACCAGGAACTTGGACATGAACGACATGTCCATGACGATCACGCCCTCGCGCGCGGCGCGGTGCTCGGCCTCCCAGTGGTCGAACCAGGGCTGCCGCCGCCACGACAGCTCGACCTCCGGCTCGACGCCGGGGGGCGCGTACCAGTCGGCGCCCTCCCAGCCGGACACGTCGCGGAAGTAGGCGCCGCGCGCGGCCAGCCGGTCGTGGAACGCCGACCGCTTTGCCCCGCGCGCCGTCTGCATGGAGCGCGTCGGGTAGTGGCACTGGTAGACCATGCCGAGCGACTCGACGGTGCGCGTGCGCCGGTACGCCGGGTTGGCCTGGTAGCGGTGCAGCCTGTCGATGTGAAAGCCGGTGACGTCAACGTCTGCGCGGCCCTCCAGGATCCAGTGCGCGACGACGCGGCCCAGCCCGCCGCCGGTCAGGATGCCGATCGAGTTGAGGCCGGCGGCGACGAAGTAGTTCTCGATCTCCGGCGCCTCGCCGACGATGGGCAGGAGGTCCGGCGTGAAGCTCTCCGGGCCGCAGAAGAACTTCTTGACCCCGACCTCCATGGTGATCGGAACCCGCCGCATGGCGGTCTCGACGTACTGGCCCATGCGGTCCCAGTCCGGCGGCAGCGAGCCGAACGAGAAGTCCTCCGGCACCCCCTCGACCCGCCACGGGGCGCAGACCGGCTCGAACAGGCCGATCATCAGGCCGCCGACCTCCTCGCGGAAGTAGCCGAACGACGCCGGATCCTCGAGCACCGGCAGCGAGCGCCCGAGCTCCGGGATGCGCTCGGTGATGAGGTAGTAGTGCTCCGCCGACTGCAGCGGGATGTTGACGCCGGAGCGGGCGCCGAGCTGGCGGGCCCACATGCCGGCGCAGTTGACGACCACCTCGGCCTCGACGTGGCCGTGCGAGGTGTCCACGCCGGTGACCGCGCCCCTGCGCGTCGTCACGCCGGTGACGGTCACGCCCTCGGCGATGCGCGCGCCCTTCATGCGCGCGCCCTTGGCCAGCGCCATGGTCACGTCAACCGGGTCGGCGCGGCCGTCGCCCTCGACGTAGAAGCCGGCCAGGATGTCGTCGGTGCGGGCGAGCGGAAACATGTCGTGCACCTGCGACGGCGAGATCTCCTGCACGTCCACGCCGCAGTAGCGGTTGAAGGCGGACACGCGCCGGTACTCCTCGAGGCGGTCCGGTTCGCTGGCCACCTCGATGAACCCGACCGGCTTGAACCCGGTCGCCTGGCCGGTCTCGGCCTCGAGCCGCGCGTACAGGTCGCGGGTGTACTTGCGCATCTCGGTCGAGGTCTCCGACATCGACCCGAACGTCACCATCAGCCCGGCCGCGTGCCACGTGGTGCCGGAGGTCAGCCTGTCGCGCTCGAGCAGGAGCACGTCCTCGCAACCCATGTGCGCCAGGTGGTAGGCGACCGAGCAGCCGATCACCCCGCCACCGATGACGACGACGCGCGCCCGCCCGGGCAGCTCCATTCCAGACATAAGGGGGCGAGCATAACCGGAGCGCGCCGGGATGCGGGCTTCAGTAGCCCAGCAAGGTGCGCTGGCGGCGGCCCTTGCGCACGAACTCGCGGGCGACGGCGGCCTGGCGGGAGAGGCGGCGCTCGCGCAGGGGGCTGGCCACGAAGCGAGCCGCGGCGTGCAGCGGCAGGTCAACGTCGGCGCGGGCGGCGAACATCTGATCCGCGTGCAGGGCGGCGGTCACCCGCCTGGCGGCGAAGCTCGTCTTGACGTGGTGGTCGACGAAGATCGGCACGGTGGCGCGGCCGCCCAGCGACTCGCGGCACAGCGCCGCGGCATCCGGCGCCGGTCCGGCCGGCGCCGCGCGCCCATCGGCCGGGCGATCGAGCGGCGCCATGTGCTGGATGAAGCGGGCCGCGTGGAACAGGCCGCGCAGGGCGTCGGCGGAGGGCCGGCGCAGCAGGGTCTCGCGCACGGCGTCGGCGTGGGTCAGGGCGTGGGTCACGCTGAGCCAGCCCTCGGAGATGTCGTCGCTCTGGTCGAGGGCCTCGTCGAAGCGCCACAGGCGGTGGGCCGCGGCCAGGGCGAGGGCCAGCGCCAGCCGATCGGCGGCCAGGCCGGCGTCCAGCGCGCGCCCGGTCGCTGTCAGGGCGGCCTCGAGAGATCCGTCGACGACGGCGGCCACAAAGCCGTCAACGTCGAACGATGTTGCGCCGTCCTCGCGCGGCCGGACCCAGCCCTGGAGGCGGTCCGCGAGCCCTGCGGTCAGCGACGCGTACTTCCGCATGTACGGCAGGCGGTCCTCGCGGGTGGCGTTGACCAGGTTGGCGACAAGCCCGCACAGCAGCGCCTCGCCGCCCTCTCCGCCGAGCCGGTCGATGAGCTCCTCCACCTTCACGCAGTAGATGTGGCCGTGCCCGTAGTCGAGGAAGTGATCGGTGGCGGCGTGGGTGAGCCAGCCCAGCAGCGCCGCCGGTCCCGCTCCTGCGGCCAGCGCCCCGCGCACCAGCGCCTCGGCGCCGTCGAGATCTTGCTCCTCGACGAGGCGGCGCAGCTCCGCCTCGACGGCGCGCGGGTCGAACGAGCGGCCCACCGGGGCAGGCGACGCGAGCTGACGGGGCGGCCGGCGCACGTGCTCGTCGAGCAGGAGGTTGAACGCCTCGAGCAGGATCGTGCCCGCCTCGGCCGGATGTTCCTCGAGCAGCGCCGCCGCGTCCGCCGCGGTGGCCGGGCCGTGGTCGATGCCGTCGGGCGCGCGCAGCGCGGCCAGCTCGCAGCCGCGGGCCAGGATGCGCCGGGCCGGCTCGCCGGCGACGAGCAGCCGCTCGATGGTGCGCCCCGCCCTGCCCCAGTCGCGCTCGTCCACCGCACAGACGAGCGCCTCGTGCAGCGCCGGGATGCGCTCGGCCGGCGGGCGATCGGTCAGATCGAGCCACACGACGCCGTCCTCGATGCGCGCCGGGTAGTGCTGCACGTCCTCGCCGCCCAGCTCGCACACGCCGTCGCACAGGCGAAACTTCCAGTTGTGCCACTCGCAGGTAAGGACGCCGTCCTGCACGGTTCCGGACGCGAGCGGGTAGCCCTCGTGAGGGCAGCGGTTGTCCACCGCGTGCACCTCCGCACCGGCGCGGAAGACCGCTATCTGCTTGCCCGCCACCTTCACCGTGCGCGCGCCCCCCTCCGGGATCTCGCGCACCGGAATGGTTCGCGTCCACCGCGCTGCCGTCTCGCCAGCCATGCCCAAGCCTGTCCCCCGCCCGCCACGGCCGCAACCGGCTGGTCGACCGGATGGCCGGTGGACACTTCATGAGAGCGCGGCGCCAGCTAGGATGCACTGGACGGCCATGAAGGAGCCGATGACCCTGCTCTTGCCCGCCTGGCTGCGCGACACCTTCAACCTCGCGCGCGCCATCGCCGGCGAGCGCCGCTGGAGCTGGACGGAGGGTTACCGCCTGCTGCAATGCTTCGAGATGCGCAGCCACGAGCGCGCCTTCGTCAAGACAGTGCTGACGCGGCGCACCAACGTGTGGCTGTTTCGCTGCAACCAGCGGCTGGCGTGCGGCGACTTCATCGCCGTGGACATGTCGCCGCCGTCGCCGGCCGACCGCCGCGCCACCGTGATGGAGCTCAAGACCGGCGCGCCCCTGGTCATCGGCGGCGCCCATCTGCAGTATTCCCGCCACCGCGCGGCCATCGACGAGATCGCCGCCAGCGGCGTGCTCGCCGCCAGCTCGACGGTGGAGCTCCTGCACGGCGACGACGGGGCGGTCCTGGCCCACCTGGCGGGCGCGGCCGCGACCGGGCGAGAGCCCGGCTGATACTGCCTCGCGCCGGCCCGATCAGCGGCGCGCGGGACCCGCCCTGTCTCCGTGGGCGCGAAGCCAGCGCGAGACCTCGCTCGCGCTCGTGCCGGGCGTCCCGGCCCGACATCGCGTCGCGCGCGGCGCGGGCGATATCGATCGCACGCGCGCGCCGCCCGCTCACCCACAGCGCGCGCGCCAGGTGGAAGCGAAACACGGGCGCGGACCCGTCATCGCCGAGCGTCTCCGAGAGCGCCACGGCTCTCTCCAGCGTCCGCACCGCGTCGGCAGTGCGGCGCGCGGCCAGGTAAGCGTCGCCCAGCGCGACAAGGATGTCATCGAGGTACGTGCTCTGCTCGCCGGCCCCCTGCTCGGTCACCTTCACCGCCTCCTCCAGCAGCGCGACCGCCTCGGCGTGGCGCTTCTGTCCCAGGCGAACCAGCCCCATGCCGCGCAGCGCCTCGGCGAGCTCCGGCGGAACGCCGTCCTGCTTGCGCCAGATCGCCAGACTGCGCGCCAGCGCGGCCTCCGCCGCCTTCCAGTTCCGGTCGCGCACGAACGCGTCGCCCAGGTAGGTAAGGGCGCCGGCGACCGTCGGATGCTGGGCGCCCACCGCCTTGGTCCGGGCGGCGATGACGCTCTCGATCAGCCGCCGGCCCGACGCGGTGTCGCCGCGTTCGACGTCCATGAGGCCCAGGTTGAGCCGGCTCTTGGTCGTGTCCGGGTGATCCGGTCCGAGCGCGGCCGCCCGCATCTTCTCCGCGCGCTGGTAGAGCGAGCGCGCCTCCTCGAGGCGTCCCTGGCTCTGTGCGATCCAGGCGAGGTTGTGCAGGCTCGACGCGGTCATCGGATGCCCGGGCGGATAGACCTGCTCCCGGATGGCCAGGGCCCGCTCGGCCAGGGGGCTTGCCTCGTCCAGCTTTCCCTGCTCGGCGAGGATGCCGAAGAGGTTGTTCAGCGTGGTGGCCACGAGATGATGGACCGGGCCGAGAGTCCGCTCCTGGATGGCGAGCGTGCGGCGCATGATCTCCTCCGCCTCGGCGAAGCGGCCCAGCATCCTCAGATCGGTCGCCTCGCCCTGGCCGAGCTGGACCACCAGCGGGTGTTCGGCGCCGAGCTGCTTCTCCTGGATCGCGCGGGCCCGCCGGTGGCTGTCGAGCGCCTTCTCGTAGTCCCCCTGTGCGTAGAAGAGCGAGGACTGGCCGCGGAGCTGACCGGCGACCAGCTCGTCGCGGTCGCCGGCACGCGCCACCGCCGCCCGCGCGAACCGCGCGACCGTCGATGCCTCGTCCATCCGGCGGTCGTCGCTGAGCTGGATGACGAGCGTGTTCAGGATGGTCGCGCTCAGCACGTCGTCGTGGGCGTCGGCGCTGACCCGGACCGCGTCGTACAGCAGCGGAAAGCCGACGCCCTTGTCGCCCCCCATGCACTCGAGCTGGCCGTTTCGATACAGCGCCTCGGCGAGGATCGGGGGATGGCGGAGCGGCCTGGCCGCGGCCACCGCCTCGCGCGCCAGCGCCAGCGCGCCGGTGAGCTGCCCGGCCCGCTGCTGCGCCTGCACGGAGTCGAGCTGCGCGCGGATTCGTTCGATGCGCTGCGCCAGCGCCGGATCGCGCGGCGGCGCCACCGGCATGGCCAGCGCCTCGGTGTCGGCGCAGCCCGCCACGTCGCCCACGCCGGCCGCCGCGTCGATCGCCTTCTCGAGCTTCACCGGCTCGCGCGTCCACACATCGACCAGCGCTCCTATCTGCCGGCGCGCCCGGGACAGGCACTGCATGCGCAGGTCGAGCATCGCCTCCGACTGCTCGCCGCGCTCGTGGGTCGCCTGGCACGCCTCGGTGTGAGCCGCGGCCCAGCCGTCGAGGCGAGCGCCGAGCTGGCGATCGACGCGGTCGAACACGCCGGCCGCGATGGGCGAGCCGGTGGCCATGAACGCGGCGCGCACGCGGTCGCGCGAGCTCGCGTTCCACATCGCCTGTGCCTGGGCGCGGGCTCCCTGACACAGCGCGGGTCGCTCGCCGGTCAGGATGAATCCGGCCGCCACCGCGGCGATCACGGCGGCCGCGCCGCCCCCCAGGAGCCACCGCCGCCGCCGCACCGCCGGGTCGCGCGACAGCGCATCGAGCAGTGCATCCATGCCCGGCCAGCGGTCCTCGCGCCGCGGCTCCAGGCCGCGCAGCACCAGCGGGCGCAGCCAGCGCGGCGCCTCGCGCACAGGAGCACTCAGCCGGCGCGCCTCGATCGCGTCGAGCAGCTCGGCCCCGTTCTCGCCGGCGAACGGGCGCACGCCGTACAGCGCCTCGTGCAGCGCCACGCAGAAGCTGAACTGGTCCGACCGCGCGTCCGCCTCCTCGCCTCGGTGCTGCTCGGGCGACATGTACGCCGGCGTGCCCATCACCGCGCCGGTGCGAGTGAGCGGCGCGGAGAGCATCGTCGCGTCGTCGCGGGCCGGCGAGTCGGCGGCCACGCCGGCCAGGCCGAAGTCGGTGACCCGGACCTCGCCGCCGGCGCCGAGCAGGACGTTGTCCGGCTTGAAGTCGCGGTGGACCAGCCCGGCCCGGTGCGCGGCCGCGAGGCCGCGTCCGGCGCGCGAGAGCACGTCCGCGATGTCGCGCCAGGAGCGCGGCTCGGCCAGCCACTCGGCCAGGGTCTGGCCGGAGACGAGCTCCATGGCCACGAACACCTGCTCACCGACGGTGCCGACCTCGTGGACGGTGACGACGTTGGGGTGGCTGAGGCGCGCCATGGCCTGCGCCTCGCGCAAGAGGCGCGTGCGGCCCTGCTCCGGCTCGAGCGCGACACGGTCGGGACGCAGGACCTTGATCGCCACCTTGCGATCGAGGTCGCAGTCGTAGGCGGACACCACGATGCCCATCCCGCCCATGCCGAGCGGCTCGAGCACGGTGAAGCGATCGATGGCGTCGCCGCGGCGAAACGGCTGATCGGGGGCGACCGGCGCGCGAGAGGGATCCTTGAGCCCTGCGTCCATCACTCTCCTCCGGGGGCACTCTATCGCAAGCTCGCCCGGAGCGGTCCCGGGCGGGCCGTTCTGATTGCGCAGCAAGAAGCGGAGTGAGCCGCGGCGCGCGTGGCATCAGGCTCCGGTTGCAACCCGACACTGCAATCTGGAGGTAGAGAGATGACAGCACTCGACGGAAAGGTCGCCATCGTCACCGGAGCCAGCTCCGGCATCGGACATGCCACCGCGAGGCTCTTCGCGGCCGAGGGCGCCAGGGTCGTGGTGGCGGCGCGGCGCAAAGCGATGCTGGACGAGCTCGTCTCGCACATCGCCGCGGCCGGCGGTGTCGCCGCCGCGGTGGCCGGCGACGCCCGGGAGGAGGACTTCGCGCGGTCGCTGGTCGCCACCGCGATCGAGCGCTTCGGCGGCCTCGACGTGGCCTTCAACAACGCCGGCATCCTGGGCGATCTCGGCCCGGCCCACGAGACCTCGCCAGCCAGCTGGCGCGATACCATCGAGACAAACCTGACCGGCGCCTTCCTGGCCGCGCGGCACCAGGTGCCGGCCATGCTCCGGCGCGGCGGCGGCTCGATCATCTTCACCTCGTCGTTCGTCGGCCACACCCGCGGCGTGCCGGGCACCGCCGCCTACGCCGCCAGCAAGGCCGGGCTCATCGCCCTCACCATGACGATGGCCGCCGAGCTGGGCGACCAGCGCATCCGGGTCAACGCGCTCCTGCCCGGCGGCACCGACACGCCGGCCTACCGGATCATGGCCAGCACACCGGAGGCGGAGAGCGCCATCGCCGCGCACCACGCGCTCCGCCGCGTGGCCAGCCCCGACGAGATCGCGCGCTCGGCGCTGTACCTGGCGTCGGACGCGTCGTCGTTCACCACCGGCAGCGCGCTGCTGGCCGACGGAGGCGTCTCGATGTTCTGGAGCTGAGCCTCCGCGCGGCCTACAGGCCCAGTGCCTCCTCGGCGGCCTGGTCGCGCACGACGTTGTTGAACCAGGACGGGTAGTAGAGCGCGTGCGGGCTCTCCCGGTCGAGAAGCGCCATCTCGTCGTCGGTCAGCTCGACGCCCGTGGCGGCGAGGTTGTCGTCGAGCTGGCTGGCCGTGCTGGCGCCGACCAGGACCGTCGTCACGCCCGGACGGCGCAGCAGCCACGCCAGCGCCACCTGCGCCACCGACGCGTCGTGGTCGCGCGCGATGCCCCGCACGTGATCGACGAGGCCGAAGCCGGCCTCCTTGTCGAACTGCAGGAAGTCGAACCCGGAGAGGCGGTTGTCGGGGTCCTTGAGGCTCTCGCGCGTGTACTTGCCGGTCAGGAAGCCGCCCGCCAGCGGGCTCCAGATCATCGTGCCGACGCCGGCATCGACCGCGAACGGCAGCACCTCGTGCTCGATGTCGCGGCCCACCAGCGAGTAGTACATCTGGCCGGCGCGGAACCGGGCCCAGCCGTGCTGCTCTTGAAGGCCGACGGCGCGGGCCGCCTGCCAGGCCGACCAGTTGGAGAAGCCGACGTAGCGCACCATGCCGCGCCGCACCACGTCATCGAGCGCGGACAGCGTCTCCTCCAGCGGCGTGAAGCGATCGAAGCGGTGGACGATGTAGACGTCGATGTAGTCGGTGCCGAGGCGGCGCAGGCTGGCCTCGCACGAGGCCAGGACGTGGCGGCGCGACAGGCCGGACTGCACCACCGCGCTGCCGACCCGCATGCCGACCTTCGTCGAGATGACGACCTCCTTGCGCCGCGCGCGCAGCGCCTCGCCCAGCATCGTCTCGGACTGCCCGTCGGCGTACCCGTCGGCGGTGTCGAAGAAGTTGACGCCGGCCGCGAGCGCGCGCTCGACGAGCGCGTGCGCGTCGTCGCGACCGACCTTGTAGACCGTGGGGAACTTCCCGCTGCCGAACGTCATGGCGCCGAAAGCCAGGCGCGAGACGACGAGTCCGGTGTCTCCCAGTCGCGCGTACTGCATGGAATCCTCCTCCCAGCTCGAGTGTGCCGGGATCTTGCACGCGGCCCGCGGGCGACGCTGGTACGTTCTTGTCGCCCCCCACCGGCGGCGGTTCACCGCGTGGTGGTCATGCGGCCGATGCGATATGGTCGCGAGGTGACGCTTCCTCCGTTTCTCGCGCCATCCGACGTCTTCGCACCACGCCACATCGGGCCGAGCGATGCCGAGGTGTCCGAGATGCTGGCCGCGCTCGGGCTCGGCAGCCTCGATCAGCTCATCGACGAGACCGTGCCGGAGACCATCCGCCGGCGCGAGGCGCTGGCGCTGCCGCCGTCCGAGTGCGAGCACGACCTCCTGGTCCGCCTGCGCGCCATGGCGTCCGGCAACCAGGTGTTCCGCTCCTTCATCGGCATGGGCTACAACGACTGCATCACGCCGCCGGTGGTCCAGCGCAACATCCTGGAGAACCCGGGCTGGTACACGCAGTACACGCCGTACCAGGCCGAGATCGCGCAGGGCCGGCTCGAGGCGCTCATCAACTTCCAGACCATGGTCGCGGACCTGACCGGGCTGCCGCTGGCCAACGCGTCGCTGCTCGACGAGGCCACCGCCGCGGCCGAGGCGATGCACATGTGCCAGGCGCTCGCCGAGGGGGACCGGCGCGGCTTCTTCGTGGCCGACAGCTGCCACCCGCAGACGATCGCCGTGATCAAGACCCGGGCCGAGCCGCTCGGCATCCGCGTCGAGGTCGGCGACCCGGCCTCGATCGGCGCCGATGGCTGGGGCGATCTGTTCGGCGTGCTGCTCCAGTACCCGGCCACCGACGGCCGCATCGAGGATCCCCGCAAGCTCATCGCCGCCGCCCACGCCGCCGGCGCGCGCGTGGCGATCGCCACCGACCTCCTCGCGCTGACCCTGCTCACGCCGCCGGGCGAGCTGGGCGCCGACGTCGCTGTCGGCTCGACGCAGCGGTTCGGCGTGCCGCTCGGCTTCGGCGGCCCGCACGCGGCGTTCCTGTCGACGCGCGAGGAGAACCGGCGCCACATGCCGGGCCGCATCATCGGCGTGTCGCGCGACGCGCGCGGCCGCCCCGCCTTCCGCCTGGCCCTGCAGACCCGCGAGCAGCACATCCGCCGCGACAAGGCGACGAGCAACATCTGCACCGCCCAGGTGCTGCTGGCGGTCATGGCCAGCATGTACGCGGTCTATCACGGCCCCGACGGGCTCACCCGCATCGCCGGCCGCGTGCGCGGCTGGACCGACCTTCTGGCCCGCGGCCTGTCGAAGCTGGGCGCGGCGGTGCGCGGCGGGCCGCGCTTCGACACCCTGCGCGTCGACCTGCCCGCGGCCGAGCGCGAGCGCGTGGTCGCCGCGGCGCGCGACCGTCGCATCAACCTGCGGCGTCTTCGCCGACGGCGTCGGCATCTCGCTCGACGAGACGACCCGCGCCGACCACGTGGCCGAGCTGCTGGGGGCGTTCGCGGCCGCGGCCGGCAAGAAGGCGCCGGACGTGGACGAGCTGGCCGCGTCGCTCAAGGCCGTCGAGTATCCGGCGCCGCTGGCCCGCCAGTCGACGTTCCTGACCCACCCGGTCTTCCACCTCTACCGCTCCGAGCACGAGCTGCTGCGCTACATCCGCCGGCTCGAGGCGCGCGACCTGTCGCTGACCACGTCGATGATCCCGCTCGGGTCGTGCACGATGAAGCTCAACGCCACCACCGAGATGATCCCGGTGACGTGGCCGGAGTTCGGCCGCCTGCACCCGTTCGCGCCGGCCGAGCAGGCGGCGGGCTACGACCGCGCTGTTCTCCGATCTCGAGGCCTGGCTGGCCGAGATCACCGGCTTCGCGGCGGTGTCGCTGCAGCCGAACGCGGGCGCGCAGGGCGAGTACGCCGGGCTGCTCGTCATCCGCGCCTACCATGCGGGCGCGCGGCCAGGAGCACCGCGACGTGTGCCTCATCCCGGTCTCGGCCCACGGCACCAACCCGGCCAGCGCGGTGATGGCCGGCTTCCGGGTCGTGCCGGTGGCGTGCGACAAGCGGGGCAACATCGACGTCGCCGATCTCGAAGGCCAAGGCGCGCGAGCACGCCGATCAGCTGGCCTGCATCATGGTCACCTACCCGTCGACCCACGGCGTCTTCGAGGGCGCCATCCGCGACATCTGCGACGTCGTGCACGAGCACGGCGGCCAGGTCTATCTGGACGGCGCCAACATGAACGCGCAGGTCGGCCTGTGCCGGCCAGGCGACTACGGCGCCGACGTCTGCCACCTCAACCTGCACAAGACGTTCTGCATCCCGCACGGCGGCGGCGGCCCCGGCATGGGGCCGATCGCGGTGGCGTCGCACCTGGCGCCGTACCTGCCCGCGCCACCCGCTGGCCGGCGATGACGGCCCGCGCCATCGGCCCGGTGTCGGCGGCGCCGTGCGGCTCGGCCAGCATCCTGCCCATCTCCTGGGCCTACATCGCGATGATGGGGCCCGACGGGCTGCGCCGCGCCAGCGAGGTCGCCATCCTCAACGCCAACTACATCGCGCGCGCGGCTGGGCGACGCATTACCCGGTGCTCTACACCGGCGAGCGCGGGCGGGTCGCGCACGAGCTCATCCTCGACCTGCGCCCGCTCAAGAAGTCGGCCGGCGTCGAGGTGGACGACGTGGCCAAGCGGCTGATGGACTACGGCTTCCACGCGCCGACGATGTCGTTCCCGGTGCCCGGCACGCTGATGATCGAGCCGACCGAGAGCGAGAGCAAGGCGGAGCTGGATCGCTTCTGCGACGCCATGCTGCGCATCCGCGACGAGATCCGGGCCATCGAGGACGGCGCGCATGGACCGCCAGGACAACCCGCTCAAGAACGCGCCCCACACCTCGCGCGACGTGTGCGCCAGCGAGTGGGCGCGGCCATACTCGCGCGAGCAGGCCGCCTTCCCGGCCCCGTGGCTGCGCGAGCACAAGTTCTGGCCGCCCAGCGCCCGCATCGACAACGCCTATGGCGATCGGAATCTGATGTGCACGTGTCCGCCGATGGAGAGCTACTCGCTGCCTGGGTGAGCGACGCGCGCCGGCGCACGCTCGAGCTGTACGCTGATCTGACCGCGGAGCAGCGGCTGGGGCCGCTCCTGGCCATCGTCAACCCGCCGCAGTGGGAGCTCGGGCACGTCGGCTGGTTCCAGGAGCACTGGGTGCTGCGCACGGCGCGCGGTCAGCCGCCGATCGCGCGCGGCGACGACGCGATCTACGACTCGTCGCTGGTGGCGCACGATGATCGCTGGAGCCTGCCGCTGCGCGGGTGGGACGCGACCCGAGCGCACCTTGTCGAGCTGGAGCGCCGGGTCGTCGACGGCCTGGCCGGTGACATCGGCGCCGAGGAGGACTACTTCGTCCGGCTGGCCGTGTTTCACGAGGACATGCACGGCGAGGCGTTCCTGTACACGCGCCAGACGCTGGGCTACGGACTGCCGCCGGTGTCCGGGATGGGCGCGGTGCCGGCCGGCGGCGGCCCGCTGCCCGGCGACGCGCGCGTGCCGGGCGGTCGCACCGCGCTGGGGGCGCGGCCGGGCGCGGACCGGTTCGTCTTCGACAACGAGAAGTGGGCGCACGAGGTCGAGGTGGCGCCATTCGCCATCGCGCGCGCGGCGACAACCGAGGCGGAGATGGCCGCGTTCGTCGACGACGGCGGCTACGGCAGAGAGGATTCTGTGGAGCGCCGAGGGCTGGCGCTGGCGGGCGCAGGCCGGCGCGCGCCATCCGGTCCACTGGCGGCGCGGTGACACCTGGGAGGTGCGTGAGCTCGACGGCTGGCGGCCGCTCGCCCCGCACCGCCCGGTCGTGCACGTGGCCTGGTTCGAGGCGGACGCGTACTGCCGGTGGGCCGGGCGCCGGCTGCCGACCGAGCTGGAGTGGGAGGTGGCGGCGGCCGGCGAGGCGGATGGCGGCCGGCTGGCGGCGGGGGTCAAGCGGCGCTTTCCGTGGGGCGACGACGCCCCGTCGCCGGAGCGCGCCAACCTGGACCTGCGCGTGGCGGGACCGCTCGAGGTCGGCGCGCTGCCCGACGGCGACAGCGCGTTCGGCTGCCGGCAGATGATCGGCAACGTGTGGGAGTGGACGTCGACCGACTTCGAGCCCTACCCCGGCTTCGTCGTCGATCCGTACGCCGAGTACTCGGCGCCGTGGTTCGGCGACCACAAGGTGCTGCGCGGCGGCTGCTACGCGACGCGCGCCCGCCTCCTGCGCAACACGTGGCGCAACTTCTACAAGCCCGACCGGCGCGACGTGCTGGCCGGCTTCCGCACGTGCGCGCTGGACTGACGGTGCGCGTGGTGACGCCGGCGGCGCCCGGCTCGCGCTCCGGCAACCGGGTCACCGCCGAGCGCTGGGCCGCGATGCTGACCCTGCTGGGATGCGACGTGACGCTGGAGACAGGCGCGAGCGGAGGCGCCGCGGACGTGCTGGTGGCGCTGCACGCGCGCCGCAGCCACGCGGCGGTCATGGAGTTCGCGCGCGCGGCGCCCGGGCGGCCGATCGTCGTCGGGCTGGCCGGCACCGACGTGTACGGCGACGTGCCGGCCGGCGACGCCGACGCGCTCGACTCGATCGCGCGGGCCGACCGCATCGTCGCGCTGCAGCCGCGCGCCGCGCGCATGCTGCCGGAGGCGGCGCGACACCGGGTCAGGGTCATCTACCAGTCCTGCGCGCTGCCCGACCCGATGCCGGTGTTCGAGCCGGCAGCGGCGCCGGGCCGCTTCCGGGTGGCGGTCGTGTCTCACCTGCGCGCGGTCAAGGACCCGCTCGCCGCGGCCGAGGCGGCGGCGCTGCTCGCGGACGACTCGCCGATCGAGATCGTGCAGGTCGGCGACCCGCTCGATCCGCTGCTGGCCGGGCGGGCTCGCCGGGCCAGCGATGGAGATGGCCGCTACCGGTGGCTCGGCCCGGTCGCGCGCGAGCGCGCGCTGGCCCTGGTGGCCTCGAGCGACCTCTTCTGCCTCACCTCGCTGGCCGAGGGCGGGGCCAACGCGATCACGGAGTCGCTGGCCTGCGGCACGCCGGTTGTCTCGTCGCGCATCGAGGGCTCGCTCGGCATCCTGGGCGACGACTACCCGGGGCTGTTCGAGGCCGGAAATCGGGCCGCGCTGGCCGCGCTGCTCGAGCGCGCCGCCGCCGACGCAGCCTTCACGGCCGACCTGGCGCAGCGCTGCCGGACCCTGGCCCCGCTGGCCGATCCGGCCACCGAGCTGTCCGGATGGCGCGCTCTGCTGGACGAGATCGCGCCCTGAGCGCGGGCGGCGCGCTACATTCCGCGGCCAGGAGGTACCGATCGATGCGCCCTGCGATGCGCCTTCCCTTCATCCTGCTCGCGCTCGCGCCGCTGGGCGGCTGCAAGAGCGAGAGCTCGCGCAGCTCCGAGGCCGAGCCTGCCGCCAAGCCGTCGGAGCCGGCGCCGGCCAGGGCGCCGGACAAGCCAGCGACGCCCGCGGCGATCGATCCGTCGCCGTGGTGGAAGGGCGCTGTCGTCTACCAGGTGTTCGTGCGCAGCTTCCAGGACTCCGGCACGGACGGCATGGGCGACTTCCAGGGATTGATCCGTCGCCTGGACTACCTCAACGACGGCGACCCCAAGGGCGGCAGCGACCTGGGCGTGGACGCGATCTGGCTGATGCCGGTGTTCCAGTCGCCCAGCTACCACGGCTACGACGTGATCGACTACGAGAACATCGAGCAGGACTACGGCAGCAACGAGGACTTCGAGAAGTTCGTCGCCGAGGCCCACAAGCGCGGCATGCGCGTGATCCTCGACCTGATGCTCAACCACAGCAGCGTCGAGCATCCGTGGTTCATCGACTCGGCCTCCTCGAAGCAGTCGGTGAAGCGCGACTGGTACGTGTGGAGCGACAAGAAGCTCGACTGGGGCCAGCCATGGAACGCCTCGCAGACGACCTGGCACGAGAAGGGCGGCAGCTACTACTACGGCATCTTCTGGGGCGGAATGCCGGACCTCAACTTCCGCAACAAGGAGGTGCGCGCCGAGGCCGAGCGGGTGGCGAAGCTGTGGCTCGACCGGGGCGTGGACGGCTTCCGGCTCGACGCCATCCGCCACCTCATCGAGGATGGCCCCGGGCCCGGGCAGTCGAAGTCGGCCGACACGCATGTGTTTCTCAAGGAGCTCAACGCGGCGGTCCGGAAGGCGAAGCCGGACGCCCTGCTGGTGGGCGAGGTGTGGTCGACGGCGTTCGACATCGCCGAGTACTACGGCTCCGACGGGCGCGAGGAGCTGCAGCTCCTGTTCGACTTCCCGCTCGCGGAGGCGATGATCGGCGCGGTCAACGGCGGCCGCGGCGGCGACCTGGAGGCCGCGCTCGGCATGATCAAGACGGCGTATCCGGAGGCGGCGGTCGACGCGCCGTTCCTTGCCAACCACGATCAGATCCGCACCGCGACCCAGCTGGAGGCGGATCCGGCCAAGCTGCGCCTGGCCGCCGCGCTCCTGCTGACCATGCCGGGCACGCCGTTCATGTACTACGGCGAGGAGGTCGGGCTGCAGAACGGCCCCGGCAAGGAGGACGAGTGGAAGCGCACGCCGATGCCGTGGGACGGATCGGCCAGGCACGGCTTCACCGGCGGCAAGCCGTGGTACCAGTTCGCGCCCGGCGTGGCCAGGAGCAACGTCGCCGCGCAGACGGCGGATCCGAAGTCGCTGCTCGCCCGCTACCGCGCGCTCATCGCCGCGCGCAAGGCGTCGCCGGCCCTGACCCGCGGCGCGCTGGAGATCGTGAAGGCTCCGGATGCCGCGGGCGCTGCGATCGCGTTCGTGCGCACCGAGGGAGACGACCGCGTCCTGGTGGTACACAACCTGTCGGACAAGCCGGTTGACACCGGCGTCATGACCGCGCCGGGCGCGGCCGCCGAGCCGCTGATGGTCGACGCAAAGGCGGAGCTGGTGAAGGATGGCGCCGGCTGGCGCGCCCGGCTCCCGGCCCGCGCCTCCGGCATCTGGCGCGTGAAGTAGGACGGAAGCCCGAGACGAGGCTGCGCCGGGACGGCGACGCGCACGTTCGGGCGCCGCGGGCCCGGCCTTGACATGCGACGAACTGTCGAGCGAACCTGGCTGAGAATGAAAGTCGTTTTCAATTCCATCCCGCTGGCGCTCCTTGCCTTCTCCACCCTTGCGGCGTGCGGCGCGGCCGGCGACCGGGTGGAGGCCCCCGCGGCATCGGGTCGCGGCGTCCGCACCGCGGCGGCACCGAACGACGTCGGCTTCGCGGTGGCCGCCCCGGATCGCGGGTTTCTCGGCAACGAAGAGCTGACCGATCTTTTCCGCGGCTTCGCGGCCGAGCACAACGCGGCGCTGGTGTTCGTCACCGACGAGCGCACCGGCGCGGAGCTGGCCGGCGCCGTCGACCGGCTGGCGGCGCGCGGCGCCAGGCGGGTCGTGGTGCTGCCGATGTTCCTGTCGGCCGGGGCGACCGGCTTCCAGACGCTCGAGCAGGTGGTGGCGCGCGGGCGATACGCGGTGCCGGTCGAGCTCGGGCAGCGCCTCGGGGCCAGCTACCTGGCTGTCGAGCTGCTGGCCGACCGGCTGCGTGCGCTGCACGAGACAAAGGGGCGGCGGCTCGTCGTGGTCGGCTACGGCGCCGCCGACGCGGCCGCCCGCGACGTCATGGTCCGCGACCTCGAGCAGACGGCGTCGGCCGCGGCGCGCGGCTTCGGGTTCGAGTCGGTGCGCGCCGTCGTGTGGCGCAACGGGTTCACCACGCCGCAGAAGCGCGACGAGGATGCGGAGGCGGCCCTCACCGCCGCCCTGGCCGGCGCGCCGCGCGCGGCGGTGGTGCCGTTTCAGCTCGGACCGCGCCTCGACTCGATGATGTCGTTCCCGTCGGTGCTCGGGCGTCACGTGCGGCGGCCGGCCCAGCTGGCCGACGGCGAGCTGATGCCGGACCCGCTCGTCGGTCTGTGGATGGCGCGCGAAGCCGGCCGGCACCTGCCGCTGGCGCCGGACGACGTGGGCGTGGTGGTCCTGGCCCACGGCGCCGATCACCACTGGAACCAGGACATGCGCAGGGCGCTGGCGGGCCCCGCGTCGCGCCACCGGCTCGAGTTCGCCTTCTCCATGGCCGATCCGGTCGTCGTCGAGCGCGCGGTCAAGCGCCTCGAGGCGCGGGGCGCCCGGGCCATCGTGGTGGTGCGCGTGTTCGCCCTCGCCTCGAGCTTCCGCGGCTCGGTCGAGCGCATGCTGGGGCTGGATATCGAGCCCGGCCCGCGCGATGCGGGCGGCGATGCCCACGCCGGTCATGGCGGGGGTCACGCGGGTCACGGCGCGGGCGGCCACGCCGGACATGGCGCGGGCGGCGCAGGCGCCGGTCGAGCCGCGGCCGACGATCACGGCCACGGCGGTCATGGGCACGGCCATGGCGGTCACGGGGCCGCCCTGCCCGCTCCGCGGATCCGCTCGGCCGCCCGCTTCGTCACCGTCGGCGGCATCGAGGACAGCCCCGAGCTTGCCGAGGCGCTGCTCGAGCGAGCGCTGGCGGTGTCGGCCGACCCGGCCCGCGAGACGATCATCCTCACGGCCCACGGCGACGGGGACGACGCGACCAACCAGCACTGGCGCGAGGTGCTGACATCGCTCGCCGGCCACATGAAGCGCGGCCGCGGCGCCGGCTTCCGCGCCATCCAGCACGGCACCTGGCGCGAGGACTGGCCGGACAAGCGCGAGCGCGAGGTGGCCGCGATCCGCAAGCTGGTCACCGACGCCGCGGCCGGCGGCGGCCGCGCCATCGTCGTGCCCGCGCGCACCATCGGCACCGGCCCCGAGCGCGATCTGCTCTCCGGCCTGGACTACACGCTTGGCCAGGGCTTCGCCCCGCACCGGCTGTTCGAGCAGTGGTTCGAGGCCCAGATCCGCGCCGGCGTCGCGGCGCTGGAGCCGGATCCGGGCGACGCGAGGCGAGCGTCCGTGACGCGATGAAGGTCGGCATCATCGGGACCCGCTGGGGCCTGATGCACGTGGGCGGCTTCCGCGCCGCCGGCGCCGAGATCGCGGCGCTGTGCGGCCGCCAGCCCGACCGCACCCGCGACGTCGCGCGGCGCGAGGGCATCCCGCTGGCGACCGTCAACGTCGACGAGCTGTGCCGCGCCTCCGAGCTCGTCGTCGTGGCCGGGCCGGACGCGGTGCACGCCGAGCACGTGCGCATCGCCCTCGATCACGGCCGCCCGGTCCTGTGCGAGAAGCCGCTCGCCACCACCGAGACCGACGCCGCGCGCATGGCCGACCAGGCCTCGGCCAGCGGCCGGGCCTGCGCGGTCAACTTCCCCTACCGCACCCTGCCCCCGGTCGCGCAGCTTCGGTCGAGCATCGCCGGCCGCCCCGTGCGCCACCTCGCCTGCACCGTGCACAACTCCTTCGCCGCCGACGCCACCGACGCCTCGGGCGACTTCGGCGGCGTCTCGCACCTGATCGACGCCGCCCTCTGGCTCGCCGGCGCCGATCCGGTCCGGGTCCATGCGTCTCTGTCCGGCCGCCCCACAAGTTCCCCTCCGCGCCGAGCCGAACAGCTTGCCCGCGGGGCCCCCGCAGGGGCCCCGGTGAAGAGCGCCGCGCTGCACATCGGCCTCTCCACCGGCGCGCTGATCGTCATCACCCAGATCGCAGTCAGCGAGCCGGGCATCCGCGGCACCTGGCTGGTCGCCGGCGACGGCTGGGAGGCCACCTTCACCGGCGGTTACGCCCCCGCCCGCGGCGGCTGGATCGTCTCCGCACCGACGCTGACCGAGGGTGACACTTCACGTCGGCTCGGCGATCCGATCGAGCCCATACCCGGCCACCGCGAACCGTGGGCCGAAGCCCACGTCACCACCGCCCGCCACTTCCTGCGCGCGGTCTCCGGCGCACCCCTCGATCCCCTGGCCAGCTTCGCCGACGGTCTCACCGTCCAGCGCGTCATCGCCGCCGCCCTCAGGTCCGACGACCGCGGCGCCCGGGTGGATCTCGAGCAGCGCGCGGGCGGTCAGTAGAACCGGACGTCGTCGACGCAGATGTCGAACGCCCGGCCGTCGCCGGGGACCTCGAACTGCACCGTGACCACGGCCGTCGGATCGAACGGGACCGGGTAGCCCCAGCCGGCCTGCTCCACCTCGGCGAGGGGGAGGCGGTACTCCTGCCAGCTCGAGGTCAGGGCGATGGGCAGGCCATGGCCTTCATGGTTCGACGCAATCCACGCGGGGCCTGGAAGGACGACAACCCATCCGTCCGCTGCGAGCCGGCTCACGTCTCATCGCCCCGGGGCCGGACTCACCTCACGCTGTGCATCGCGCCTCATGAGCTCGGTGCACCGGGCCGCCACCCCGGCTATTCTCCGGGGATGACCGTGGACCCCACCGCGGTGGACCCGACCGCGGAGACCGCGGCGGAGACCGCGCGCGAATCCCGCGGGCTGACGGCGGGCGAGATGCTCGGCAAGTACCGGCTCGATCGCGTGCTCGGCGCGGGCGGGATGGGGATCGTGTGGGCCGCTTTCGATCCGGATCTCGAGCGCGCTGTCGCGATCAAGGTGCTGCGCTCGGGCGACACCGACGCGACCCTGCGCTCGCGGCTGCTGCGCGAGGCGCGCGCCATGGCCCGGCTCAAGCATCCGAACGTGCTGACGGTCTACGAGGTCGGCACGGTCGGCAGCCGCGACTACATCGCGATGGAGCTTGTCGACGGCGACAGCCTCGATGTCTGGCTGGCCGCGCGCCCGCCGCGCGACCAGGTCAGCGACGCGCTGGTCGCGGCCGGCCGCGGCCTGGCCGCCGCGCACGGGGCCGGGCTGGTCCACCGCGACTTCAAGCCGCACAACGTGCTGCGCAGCCGCGACGGACACGTCTACGTCACCGACTTCGGCCTGGCCCGCGGCCAGATCGAGGAGGGCGCGGAGGTCGAACAGATTGCGGTCACCGCGCTGCCCGACGAGCTCGCCGCCGGGTCGCAGAATCCCCCGCCGGTACGGCGACTCGGTGCTCGACTCGCCGCTCACCCAGACCGGCGTCCTCATCGGCACGCCCGCCTACATGGCGCCCGAGCAGTTCGCGGGCCGCGCGCCGGACGCGCGCAGCGATCAGTTCGCCTTCTGTGTCACCGCCTGGGAGGCGCTCACCGGCGCGCGGCCGTTCCGTGGCTCCAGCCTGGGCGAGCTCGAGGCCGCGGCCGCAGGCGGCGTGCGCTCGACCGCCGGGGATCTGCCGCCGCGCGTTCGCGACGTGCTCGCGCGCGGGCTCGACCCGCATCCCGCCGCGCGCTGGCCCGATCTTGCGTCGCTGCTCGAGGCCCTCTCCGAGGCGCTGGCCGCCGCGCCCCTGCCCGCGGGCGTCCAGCGGTCGCGCCGCCGCCGCGCGATCATCGCCGCCGGCGTGGGCTTCGCGCTCGTCGGCGGCAGCGTCGGCCTGCTGGCCGCCCGCGGCGGCGGCGGCGGCGGTCTGCTCGGCTTCGGCTCGACCGACGAGTGCGACTCGCCCGAGGCGGCGTTCGGCGACGCGTGGTCGGAGGAGCGGCGAGCCGCCGTGATGGCCGCGCGGTCCGGCGACCAGGCGTTCGGCGCGACCGCGATCCTCGATGGCGTGCGCTCCGAGTGGATCAGGGCGTACCGCGACGCGTGCGCCATGCCGGCCGGCGAGGAGCGCAGCGAGGCTCTGATCTGCCTGCACTCCGCGCGCGACCGCGTGGCCCGCGCCAGCGCGCGCATGGCCCAGCGCGAGGCGCCGTTCGACTGGGCGCAGACCGGCCTGCTCGCGGCCAGCGTCTCCCTGTGCAACGTGCGCGGCGACGGGGACCGGGACCGAGACCGCGACCGCGACAGGGACCGCGACCGTCCCCACCGCTCCCTGCCGTCCTTCGTCACGCCGGAGCCGCCCGAGCCGCCCGAGCCGCCCGAGCCGCCCGACCTCGGGGACGTGCCGGATCCAGACCCGGATCCAGACCCGGATCCGGCCCCCTCGACACGCTGAGCCGCGCCGCGGCGCTCCCGCCGCGGCACCACACCCACCTGCGATTTCAGGGGCCTGTCGGCCAGTGGGCCGCGGTCGTGACCCGGTTCGCATCGCGGCCCCCTCTAGTGGATCGCCGACGGGAGATCCGGAGCCGACCACCATGCCGATGATGAGCCGCAGGGACTTCGCCAAGGGCCTTGGTGCCGCCGCGCTGGCGGCGCCGTTCTTTTCCCTGCTCAGGAAGGCGCCGGCCCAGGCGGCCTCGCGGCAGGCGAAGTACCTGCTGATCTTCTACACGCCGGGCACCGACTCCGGGGCGTGGACGCCGGCCGGGTCGACCGAGTCGCGCATCCAGTTCAGCCAGATGACCGAGCCGCTCGAGCCGCTGCGCCCGAACCTGGTCCTTGTCGAGCACATGTCGAGCTCCGGCACGGCGGACAACCACGGCGCCCCGGGCGGGCTGACCGGGATCGGCTACAGCGGTCAGAACCACCTCTCGCTCGAGCAGTTCGTCGGCGACAGCCTGGGCGACGTCGGGGTCCAGATCCCGAGCCTCATCCTGGGCGGCGTCGAGACCCAGCAGCAGTCCAGCTTCTGGCGCGCCGGCCAGCGGCTGAGCCCGATCTTCTCGCCGCAGTCGGCCTACGAGACAATCTTCGCCGGCGCCGGCCCCGGCGGCGCGCTGCCGCCCGAGGTGCTGCGCCGCCGCAAGAGCGCCATCGACCTCGTGCGCGGCGAGCTGGCCCAGCTGTCGGGCGCGCTGGGCGCCGAGGAGCGCCAGAAGCTGGAGCTGCACACCGACTCGATCCGCCAGCTCGAGGAGCGGCTGTCGGGCGGCGGCTCGGGAGGCACGTGCGAGGCGCCGGGCGCGCCGGCGGGCGGCGGCCAGCCGCTGCTCGACAGCGTCCTGCACCTGGACCTCGCGGTGACCGCGTTCGCGTGCGACATCACGCGCGTCGCCGCGGTCGAGTTCGGCAACCACCAGAGCACCCAGATCTCCATCGCCGAGGTGGGCGACGCGGGCGACTGGCACAACAGCTTCCTGCACGGCGACAACCCGCGCACGCGCCTGCTCAACCTGGAGCGCTGGCTGTGCGAGCAGTTCGTCGCCACCGCCGACAAGCTCAAGGCGGTCACCGCGCCGGACGGGAGCGGCACCCTGTTCGACCAGACCCTCATCATGTGGGCGCGCGACATGGGCGACGCGGTGGTGCACAACGGCGACCTCCGCTTCGTCTTCTCCGGCGGGGCCGGCGGCTACCTCAAGACCTCGCCCGAGGGGCGCTACATCGACGCGGCCGACGCGCCGCACCAGCAAGTCTTGCTCAGCTGCTGCGAGGCGATGGGCCTGACCGACTTCTCCGGCTTCGGCGACGCGAACGGAGCGCGCACGCCCTACGCACCGCTGGCCGCGTGAGCAGGAGGATGCCCATGACGCCGAACCTCTCGACACTGCGCATCCCCGCCGCCGCGCTGCTCCTCTGCCTGCTCTCCTGCGTCGGCCAGCTGCACGGCCCGGACGGCGACGGCGGCGGCGGCGACGGCTCCGGCGACAGCCTCGACCCGGCCGACTGCTCCGAGCTGGGCCCGCCCATGCTGCGCCGCCTCACCGGCGTGCAGCTGCGCAACACGCTCGTGGCCGTGTTCCAGGATCCGAACGTCCCGGACAGCGACGTCCTCGTCGACCCGGTGGTCAACGGCTTCCGGGTCGACGCCACCGAGGCGGTCATCCGCGATCTCGACGCCCAGAAGCTCATGACCTACGCCGAGACGGTCGCCGACTGGGCCGCGACCCAGAAGCTGGACCAGCTCGTCACCTGCGACCAGGCCGACGCCGGCTGCCGGCGCCAGTTCATCGCCGACTTCGGCGCCCGCCTGCACCGCCAGCCGCTGTCCGACGAGCAGATCGCCGCCTACGAGGAGCTGCTGGCCCAGGAGCCCACCACCGCCGAGGGCCTCGAGGTGGTCATCGCCACCATGCTGCAGTCCCCCTACTTCATCTACCGGCGCGAGGTAGGCGAGCCGGATCCGGATCGACCGGGCGAGAACCGCCTCACCCCGTACGAGCTGGCCAGCAATCTTTCCTACATGCTGACCGATCGACCGCCCGACGGCGAGCTGATGACCGCGGCGCGCGAGGGCCGCCTCGCCACCGCCGAGGATCTGGAGCGCGAGGCGAGGCGCCTGCTCGGCACCCAGGAGTCGGCCGAGACGATGGGCCAGTTCGTGCGCGGCTGGCTCGAGACCGACGACCTCGAGACCCGCGCCAAGGTCGATCCGAGCAACCAGCTCACCGCCGAGGTGCGCACGGCGATGCTGGCCGAGACCACCGCGTTCTTCGTCGACCTGGTCCGCTCGGGCGGCGGCGTCAGAGAGCTGATGACCGCGCCGTACACCTTCATCAACCAGACGCTCGGCAACTACTACCAGATCTTCAACGTGGGCGGCGACCAGCCGCAGAGGGTCGACATCCCCGATGGCACGCGCGCGCACGGCGTGCTGGGCCACGGCAGCATCCTGACCCGCCACGCCCTGGCCGACTCGTCGTCGCCGGTGCAGCGCGGCAAGCTGGTGCGCCAGCGCTTCCTGTGCGAGGAGATCCCGCCGCCGCCGCCCAACGTCAACCCGATGCTGGGCGACCCGATGGGCGCGGTGACGACGCGGCAGCGCTACGAGCAGCACGTGGTCGACGACACCTGCCGCAGCTGCCACGAGCGCATGGACCTGATCGGCTTCGCGTTCGAGAACTACGACGGCTTCGGCCGCTCGCGCGATCAGGAGGGCGGCGTGCAGATCGACGCCACCGGCACGCTCAAGGGCGCGCCGGACGGCGACCTGCCGCTCGACGGCATCGCCAGCGTGAGCGAGTACCTGGCCGGCAGCCCGCAGGTCGAGGAGTGCCTGGTCCGCTACATGTCCTACTACTCGTACGGCCTGGACGGCTGCAACCAGGAGATCATCCTCGATGACGTGCGCGCGTCCGGCGCCACCCTCGAGAGCATGGTGCTGGGCATCATCCGCGCCCCGCAGTTCAGCCGCCGCGCCGTGCAGTGATCCGGCCGCGCTACTCGACGGTCAGCCAGGGGCCCTCGCGGTTGGCGGCCTCCAGGTCGCCGCGCACCGCCTCGCGCCACTTCTGGTGCTCCTCGCCGGCGCAGTAGCTCTGATACGAGACGTCGGCGATCGTGTCGAGTGAGTAGTCGGCCCGGCCCGCGGCCAGCATGGCGCACATGCTGCGCAGGAGCGGGATCGCGCCGTCGACCATGTCCTCGAGGAACAGGAACTGGCCGGCCTGGTTGACCTCGAGGAAGTGGGGCTCGCCGTTGCGATCGACGGCGACGTCGATGCAGCCGAACACCAGGCCCAGCGAGCGCAGCAGCAGCCGCAGCTTGTCGTCGTAGCCGGCCGGCAGCGGCACCACCTCGGCGCTCAGCTCCGGCGCGTAGGTGTAGGCGCGCCAGTTGACGAAGGCCTCGCCCGAGGTCGACCGCAGGCTCACGGTGAAGAAGCGATCGCCGATGGCGACGACGCGCAGGTCGCGCTCCTTCTCCACGAAGACCTGGAAGATGCCGGGGCTGAGCGACAGCGCCTCGTCGTCGGCCAGCATCTCCGGCTCCAGGATGCGGGCGAAGGTGCTGAACATGCGGCCGCTCTCCGCCTCCTTCCACGTGTGCGGCATGAACGGCTTGTAGAGCACCTGGCCGTGCCGCTCGGCGAAGCGGCGGATGGCGGCCGGATCGTGCGACACCAGCGTGGGCGGAAAGCGCAGCCCGGCGCGGCGCGCGGCCTGGAGCTGGACCAGCTTGCTCTCGGCCGCGACCGCCGAGCGCGGCCGGTTGACCCACAGGCGATCGCAGAGCTCGTCGCTCAGGGCGTAGACGTTGCGCAGGAAGCGCGCCCACTCGGTGCGCAGGAAGGCGATGTCGAGCGCGCTGGCGCGGGCGAACACCTCCGGGTTGTGCGCGCGGCGGAACCAGACAGCGCTGACAGTCGACGGATCCAGCCACCCGGTCGCGCGCCACGGCGTGTCGCTGTCGCACTCGAGCGAGACCGGCGGCAGATCGTCCGCCGCCGGCGTCGTCACCCACAGCGCGTCCAGACCGCTGCGCTGCAGCCCCCAGCGCACGGCGGAGGCGTGGATGTCATGGCGCAGGGACGACAGGATGAGCGGACGCCTCATGGCCTCTGTAGAAGTGGAGCACGCCCCGCCGATGACGGGGCGTGCTCGCGGTCAGCAACTAGACGTTCCAGTCGGGATCGGACGGGTCATCGCCGTTCGGGCCGGTGGCGCGGGTCGTATCGCAGGGGCCACCGGCCGCCGCGGCCAGCTCTTCGGGGCTCAGCTCGCGCGCGGCAATGCGCCCCAGGGGGCGTGCACCTTCAGAGAGATTCTTCTGGCTGGTCACATCAGACGTCTTCATGAAGCTTTCTCCTCTGTGCTGTGCCGAGAAAGGTCGGGTCGTCTCGGCGTCGACCCGGGCGATCGGCCGAGGAGTATAGACAAGGGCCGGCCCGTGTCGAACAGACACATGACCGGCCGTCACCCTTGCGAGGCTCAGCTCACGGTCGCGGCGGCCCGGGCGGCGGCGGGCGCGTGCCGTTGAACTGCTGCGCAGTGACGCAGGTCTCGAGCACGCCGCAGGCCGGGCTGCCGTTGGTTGACGGGCGATACTCGATCGAGCCCTCGATCACGTCGCCATCGACGGTCGCGCTGACCTCTCCGTTGACCGTGTAGGTGCATGCGCCGCTCATGAACGGAGCGGTGCCGAAAAGGGTGAGGGCCAGCGCGCTCCCGTCGATCTCGCCCTCGAAGATGCGCGCGCCCAGCACCAGGTCGAGGAACGCGCCCGCCGGGCCCTGGACCGTCGCGGTGACCGTCGCCTCCTCCTGCGTGACCGCGAGCGGCACGCCGGTGGCGACGGCGCCCTCCATCCAGCCAGCGAACGCGCACTGGTTGGCGCCGTTTGTGATCGTCACGGTGTAGGCGCCGGCCGCATCCGGCGGCGCGGGGTCCGCCCCCGCGTCGACACCTGCTCCGCCGTCGGGCGATGGCGCGGGGTCCGGCCCGCCGCCTTCGTCACCGTCGTCGCCACCCTCGTCGCCGGCGCCATCGTCGCCCGTGCCACCGCCGCCGTCGTCGTCCGGGGCCCCGGCGCCGTCCTCGTCGCCTTCCCCGGACTTGCCGTCGAACTTGTCGCTGTCGAGCCACAGGCTGCATCCGGCCAGCGGCATGGCGACCAGGAGGGCGAGGAGGCGGGCGACGAGGCGGGTCGAGACGGCAGAGGCGTACATCTGTCGTTGACCATGCGAGTCGCATGCCCGCCCGAGGCCCCGGCCGACGGGGCCGGACGCCGGCGGCCGGCTGTGATCCTGTGAGGTTCGGCCCGCGCCGGCGGCGGCGGCCATTCAGGCCCGAGCGCAGCTGGCGCAACGCGCGCTCACGCCACGATCCGGCGCGATCCGCGGCCGCGAGCCGGCGCCACCTGGCCGGTCTGTATCTACTGTTGTTCCGTCGCGATTGTGGCCCGCCGGCCTGCCGCGCGGCTTGCCGGTGTGAGGGGGGCCCCGTATCCTCCGCCCCATGCTGGGCGACGAACCGCTGCGCGAAGCCCTCACCTTCGACGACGTCCTCCTGGTGCCGGCCGAGAGCGCCATTCTCCCCGGCGAGGCGGACGTGACAACCAGGCTCACGACCGGGATCTCGCTGCGCATCCCGCTCGTCAGCGCGGCCATGGACACGGTCACCGAGGCGGCCACCGCGATCCGCATGGCGCGCGAGGGCGGGCTCGGCTTCGTCCACAAGAACCTGCCGCATCGAGGAGCAGGCGCGCGAGGTCAACAAGGTGAAGAAGGCGGAGACCGGGATCGTGGTCGACCCGGTCACCATCGCCCCGGAGCAGAGCGTGCGCGCGGCGCATCGAGCTCATGCGCGCGCACCGCATCTCCGGCCTGCCGGTGGTCGACGGCGACATGCGGCCGGTCGGCATCCTCACCAACCGCGACCTGCGCTTCGAGCGCAACCTGGATCAGCGGATCAGCGACGTGATGACGCGCCAGCTGGTCACCGTGCCCGAGGGCGTGACGCGCGGCGCAGTCGAGAGAGCTCCTGCACAAGCACCGGATCGAGAAGCTCCTCGTGGTCGACCGGACCGGCCGGCTCAAGGGCCTCATCACCATCAAGGACATCGAGCAGGCCGAGCAGAACCCGCTCGCGGTCAAGGACAACCTGGGCCGGCTGCGCGTCGGCGCGGCGGTCGGCGTGGGGCCGGATCGCGAGGCCCGCATCGAGGCGCTGGTCGCCGCCGGCTGCGACGTCATCTGCATCGACACCGCGCACGGCCAGTCGCGCGGCGTGCTCGAGGCGGTGGCGGCCACGCGCAAGAAGTGGCCGCAGCTGGAGCTGGTGGCCGGCAACGTGGCCACCGTCGGCGGCACGGTCGCGCTCATCGAGGCCGGCGTCAACGGCGTCAAGGTCGGGGTCGGGCCGGGCTCGATCTGCACCACGCGGGTCGTGGCGGGAGTCGGCGTGCCGCAGCTGACCGCGATCGCCGACGCCGCCCAGGCCGCGGCCGCGCGCGGCATCCCGGTCATCGCCGACGGCGGCATCAAGTACTCCGGCGACGTGGCCAAGGCGATCGCCGCCGGCGCCGACAGCGTCATGGTCGGCTCGCTGTTCGCCGGCACCGACGAGGCGCCGGGCGAGGTCATCCTCTACCAGGGCCGCAGCTACAAGGTGTACCGCGGCATGGGCTCGATCGGCGCCATGCGGGCCGGCTCCGGCGACCGCTACTTCCAGGGCGGGCGCGACGCCGCCAAGATGGTGCCCGAGGGGATCGAGGGGCGCGTGCCGTACCGCGGCTCGCTCAGCGAGAGCCTGTACCAGCTGATCGGCGGGCTGCGCTCGGCGATGGGCTACGTCGGCTGCGCCAGCATCGCCGCGATGAAGCAGAACGCGCGCTTCGTGAAGATCTCGCCGCAGGGGCTGCGCGAGAGCCACGTGCACGACGTCATCATCACCAAGGAAGCGCCCAACTACCGGGTGGACTGACACAGAATGGCCGCGCAGCGCGAGACGATCCTCATCCTCGATTTCGGGTCGCAGTACACCCAGCTCATCGCCCGCCGCGTGCGCGAGCACGGCGTCTACTCCGAGATCCACCCGTTCTCGCTGCCGCTGGACAAGATCCGGCAGATGGCGCCGCGCGGGATCGTGCTGTCGGGCGGTCCGTCGTCCTGCTACGAGCCGGACGCGCCGACCGTGTCGCCCGAGATCTTCGAGCTCGGCGTGCCGGTGCTGGGCATCTGCTACGGCGCCCAGCTGGTCGCGCGGCTGCTCGGCGGCGAGGTGCAGCCGGCCGACAAGCACGAGTACGGGCGCGCCCACGTGACGGTGAAGCGCGACGACGGTCTGTTCCGCGGCTTCGAGGCCGGCGAGGAGCTGTCGGTGTGGATGTCGCACGGCGACCGGGTGACCGCGCTGCCGCCCGGCTTCGAGCTCGTCGGCGAGAGCCGCCAACTCGCCGGCCGCGGCCTTCGCCCACGAGGGCCGGCGCATCGCCTGCGTGCAGTTCCACCCGGAGGTGGCGCACACGCCGCGCGGCAACGAGATCCTGGCCAACTTCCTGTTCCGGGTGTGCGGCGCGTCCGGCTCCTGGTCGATGGCGTCGTTCGTCGAGCAGGCGGTGGCCGACGTGCGGCACAAGGTGGGCGAGGACGGCCGCATCCTGTGCGCGCTGTCGGGCGGGGTCGACTCGTCGGTGGTGGCGGCGCTGCTGCTGCGCGCGGTCGGGCCGCGCCTGACCTGCATCTTCGTCGACAACGGGCTGCTGCGCTCGGGCGAGCGCGAGAACGTCGCCAGCGTGTTCCGCGATCACTTCCGCGCCGACCTGCGCGTGATCGACGCCGAGGAGCGCTTCCTGACCGCGCTGGCCGGCGTGACCGACCCGGAGCGCAAGCGCAAGATCATCGGCAACGAGTTCATCCGCGTGTTCGAGGAGGAGGCGCGCGGCATTGCCGGCGCCCGCTGGCTGGCCCAGGGCACGCTCTACCCGGACGTCATCGAGTCGGTGTCGTTCAAGGGGCCGTCGGCGGTGATCAAGTCGCACCACAACGTCGGCGGCCTGCCCGAGCGGATGGACCTGGCGCTGATCGAGCCGCTGCGCGAGCTGTTCAAGGACGAGGTGCGCGTGCTCGGCGCGGAGCTGGGGCTGCCGCGCCACCTGCTCGAGCGCCAGCCGTTCCCGGGGCCCGGGCTGGCCGTGCGCTGCCTGGGCACCGCTGGTGCGCGAGCGGCTCGACACCCTGCGCGCCGCCGACCTCATCATCGAGGAGGAGGTGCGCGCGGCCGGGCTGTACGAGGCGCTGTGGCAGTCGTTCGGCGTGCTGCTGCCGGTGCAGACGGTCGGGGTGATGGGAGACCAGCGCACCTACGCCGACGTGCTGGCGGTGCGCGCGGTCTACTCGGTGGACGGCATGACCGCGGACTGGGCCCAGCTGCCCTACGATCTTCTCGGCGTCATCTCGCGGCGCGTGGTCAACGAGGTGCGCGGCATCAACCGCGTCGTCTACGACATCACCTCCAAGCCGCCCGGCACCATCGAGTGGGAGTGACGCGGCGGCGATCGCGGGCGCGCGCGCCGGAATGAGCCGGGCCCCGGGGCGTTTCGTCCCCGGGCGCGGGCGCGATAAGGTACCGAGGATCATGCTGTCGCGAGCGCAGTCACGGGCGCGGGGCGCCCACGCCGAGCCGACGAAGCGGCCGCCCCGGGCCACCGGGCTGCGGCCGGCGTCGCTCGCGGTCGCGCTGGCCGCCGTCGCCCTGGCGCGGCCGGCCGGGGCGCGGCCCGACGGCAAGCCGGACGAGCGCGACGACAAGGGCGCGGTGGTCGTGTCGCTCGGTCCGGGCGCCGAGGTCGACTGGACGCGCGGCCTCCTGATCGCGACCGGCGCGGCGGCCGGCGACCTGCGCGCGCCGTCGCCGGAGCTGGCCCGGCTCAAGGCCGAGCGCCAGGCCCGCGACGCGGCGCGCGAGGAGCTGCGCCAGTCTCGCGCGCGACCTGCACCTGGCCGACGGCCGCGAGCTGGGCGCGGCGCTCGAGGGCGAGGCCAGGGCCCGCTTCGAGCGGGCGCTCGAGGCGGTGATCGACGAGCGGGTGGAGCACGCGTCGGACGGCTCGGTGGTGCTGGCCGCGGCGCTGCCGCTCGAGGCGGCGCGCGCCGCGCTGTCCGGGGCCAGCCCGCCGGCCGGCGCGGGCGGCGAGCGCGGGCCGACCGCCATCGTCGTCGACGCCGGCCGCCACCTCAAGCGCCCTGCCCTGGGCGTGAAGCTGTCCGCCGGCTCGGAGCGCTACGCCGGCCCGACGGTGTTCGCGACCCGCAGCGAGGCGGTCGGCGCCGACCGGCTGGGCGAGCGCCCGGTGCGCGCCAAGGCCAGCAGCTACAAGGGCGGCGCGCTCCACCTGACCGGCGACGACGCGGCCGAGCAGCTGGCCGGCGCGCGCGCGGCCGGCGCCCTCGTCGTCGTCGAGCTGCCCGCGCAGGGGCGCGACAAGCGCGAGCGCGGCGAGCGGCGCAAGGGACACGAGGATCGCGGCAAGGCCGACAAGGAGAAGCGATGATGACGACTCGGTTTCGACCTGGTCCGGCCCGCGCGGGCCTGGCGTGCGTCCTCGGGGCGCTGGCCGCGCTGTGCGGCCTCTCGTCGCCGGCGCTGGCCCAGGACGATCGGGTCGTGCTCGAGGCGCGCGGCGAGTGGGAAGGCAGCGACGCCGCCGCGCGCGGGCGCGCCATCGACCGGGCGTTCGCCGCGGCGGTCGAGCGCGGCCTGCGCGGCATCGTCGGCGAGCGAGACCTGGCCGCAGAACCGCGCCGCGCTCGACAAGGGCGTGATCCGCCGCGCGCGCCTGTTCGTCGTCGTCCTACCGCGTGGTGAGCGAGAAGGTCGACGGCGGCCGCACCCAGGTGGCTGTGTCGGCGACCGTCAACCTGGCCAAGCTGCGCGGCGCGGTGGCCGAGCTCAAGATCCCGGTCAGCGGCGGAGGCGGCGGCGCGCCCTCCGAGGGGGGCACAGGGCCGTCGGCGGTGCTGCTGCTCAAGGTCACCACGCCGGACGGGACCAGCGCGAACTTCGGCCGCGGCGGCGACGACGGCGGCGCGGCCGGCGCCGCGCTGGGCGCGCGAGATCCAGGCGCTCGGCCTGCGCCTGCGCCCGGCCGGCGGCGAGGCGGTGGCGGTGACGTCCAGCGAAGGCGATCCGCTGCTGCCGGTCGGCGACGAGGCGGCCGTCGAGCTGGCGCGCCGTCTGGGCGCGTCGTCGGTGTGGATCGCCGGCGTCGAGGTGCGCTCGGACGGGCCGATCCGCAGCACCAAGCTCCAGGGCGCCATCGGGCGCGGCAAGCTGCGCGTCGTCGACGCCGAGCGCGGCGAGCTCATCGCCGAGGCCGAGGCCGAGGGAGCCGGCTTCGATCGCGCGGTCGCGCAGGCGGCGGCCGCCGCGGCGCGCGACGTGTCGCAGCGCCTGGCCGGCGGCGCGTCCGGGAAGGTATCGGGGCGGTGGTCGGCGGCGGCCAGCACCGGCGGACCGCAGATCATCGTCCGGGTCCGCGGGGCCACCACCTGGGCGTCCATCGCGGCGCTCATCCACAAGCTCGGCGGCACCAGCGGCGTCGATGCGGTGCACGCGCGCGAGGTCGTGCGCGGCCGCATCGCGCTCGGCGTCGAGACGCGCCTGGCTCCGGCCCGCGTGGCCTCGGCGCTGCAGCAGGCCCGCCTGCCCTCCGGCACGATCACGGTGCAGGCGCGCGGCGAGCGCCAGGTGGACGTCGAGGTCCGCGGCGACACCGCCATCCAGGGCATGCAGGACAGCGGCGATGCCGGGCCGGAGTAGCGCGCTGCTCCTCGCCCTGTCGCTGCTGGCTGCCTGCGGCGGGCACCGGCCCGGCACCCGCGGCCGCCGGCCGCGCCGTCGCTCGAGATCGACTGCCCGGTCCGCGACGCGGTGCTGTGGGTCGACGGCCGCTACGTGGCCCAGCTGCGCGACCTGCGCGGCGGCGTCTCGCTCTCTCCCGGCCACCACCAGCTCGAGCTGCGCCACGACCGCTACCACGCCCACTACGCCGACATCGAGCTGCGCCAGGGCCAGCGCCTGCGCCTCGACATCCCGCTGGCCGAGGCACTGCCGTAGCGTGAGTCCCCGGTCGCCGCGCCGCCGCGGCTGACGTCGTGCGGCTCAGGCCAGGCGATCGAGCAGGGCGGCCAGGCCGGGGGCGCCCGGGGCGTGGATGTCGACGGTGAAGGGCGCGCGCGGATCGCTGCCCGGCTCCAGGCGGACCGGCAGGTCCGGGTAGAGGCGGGCGGCGATGGACTCGAGGGCCGGGCGCGCCTCGTCCCAGGCATCCGGGCCGGACGCGAACCGGCGGCTCAGGATCGCCACCCGGGCGCGGTCGGTGGCAAAGCGGATCGGCCGCGCCGGATCCTCCTCGAGGTGGCGGGCCGCGGCCAGCGCGTCGCGGAAGGCGTCGACGAGCTTTTCCTCCAGCGGTCCCGGCTCGTCGCGCCGGCGCGCGCACTGCAGTCCCAGCGGCCCGTGCTCGGCGTCGAGGGCGTAGTGCGCCTCGTGCGCGATGAGCACGATGCCGGGCCCGTTGGCCACGTGGCGGTAGTCGGCCACGTCGATGAGCAGCCGGCCCGCGAGCCGGCTCTCCTGGATCCAGCGGTGGAAGATCGGGATGAACCCGGCCAGGTCGACGCGCGGCCGGGTCGTGGGCGAAGAGCTTGACGCTGAGCTGCTGTGCGAGCACCGGTTCTCCCGCCCGCGCTAGGCGCTGGCCTGCTCCTGGACGACGCGAGGCGCCGCGGCCGGCGACCCGCCCTGCAGGCGGTCGTGGCAGGCGTGGGCCGCCTCGATGAACAGCTGCGCCTCCTCGATCTGCTGGTGGGCGCGCTCGTGGCTCGGCGCCTGCAGCGGCGCCTCGTGGGCGCGCAGCAGGAAGGCGGCGAAGCGAGCCCCGGCCCCGGGATCGAACATCTGCGTGTCGTGAAAGCGGGTGCGGAACTCGGTCACGATCTGCGCTCGCGTCGTCCGGCACGTCCGCGTGCTGGACCTGCACCAGCGCCTTGGCCGCGCTCAGCATGGCGCGGTAGGCCAGGTCGGCCGCGCGCGCCGGGTTGCCGGCCTCGAGCGAGAGCTGCGCCTCGAACACCTCGCGCTCGCTCGCCGCCAGCCCGAACTCGGCCGCGCTCACCACCTCGCCGGCGCACTCGCCGACGCCCATGTCGCCGATCGTGTACTCGCGCGCGTCGCCCCAGTCGCTGTAGAACGACCGGGTCCTCCTCGTAGGACGGCACGTTGCGCAGGTCCTCGAGCATCTCCTTGATCTTGGCGCTTGCCGATCCGCTTGATGAACGTCTGCAGCCGCTCGCCCGGCTGGCGCTCGCGCAGCGACAGCGCCGGTCAGGCGGTCGACCACCTCCGGCACGCGCTTCGACGGGACCGCGCCGATGGCCAGGCCGTAGCTGCCGCCGTTGTTCTCCCACTGCGCCGCCGACGACCAGCTGGAAGTGCGGCACGCGCCGGCCGCCGACGTTGCGGCTGACGCCGAGGAAGCCGATGTCGGCCACGTGGTGCTGCCCGCACGAGTTGAAGCAGCCGCTCACCTTGATGTGCAGGCGCATCGGATCGTCGCGCGAGCCGTTCGACCTCGCGCGCGCGCGGCCAGGCGCTCGCGCAGCTCGCCGGCCAGCCCGCGCGACGACGAGATGCCGAGCTTGCAGGTGTCGGTGCCCGGGCAGGCGGTGATGTCGCCGATCGTCGCCGCGCCGGGCAGCGCCGAGGCCGATGGCCTGCGAGCTCGCGGTGCAGCTCCGGGAGGTCCGCCTCGCGGCACCCAGCGCAGGACCAGGTTCTGCTCGACGGTGAGCCGGATCGTGTCGCCGGTGTAGCGGCGGGCCAGATCGGCCAGCGCGCGCGCCTGCGTCGAGGTGAGGTCGCCGAGCGGCAGCGTGACCGTCGCCACCACGTAGCCCGGCTGCCGCTGCGGCCGCACGTTGCGTCGCGCGCCAGCGCGCGAACCGCCGGATCGAGCGCGGCGTCGTCGAGCGCGCGGCCCGGCCGCACCGGCATCTCGCTCGACGTCGTCGAGGTCTGTCGAGGTACGCGGTCCAGCGCTCGTCCGGCGGGAGCTTGTCGCGCTCCTCGAGCACCACGCGGCGGAACTCCTCGATGCCGAGCTTCTGCGACCACGAACTTGAGCCGCGCGCGGGCGCGGTTCTTGCGCTCGCCGAGCCGCGCGAACACGCGGCACATCGCCTGGGCCAGCGGCAGCAGCTCCTCCTCGGGCACGAACTCGTCGAGCAGCTTGGCCTGCTGCGGCACCGCGCCCAGGCCGCCGCCGACGTAGAGCTCGAAGCCGCGCTCGGACCTTGCCGTCGACCTCGCGCGACCGCGGCGATGGCGCCGATGTCGTGGAAGTTGGCCAGCCCGCACGGCGTGCGGCTTGCAGCCGGAGAAGGCGATCTTGAACTTGCGGCCGAAGTCCTGCGTGTCGTGGTGGCCGAGCAGGAAGTAGGTGAGCGCGTGCGCGTACGGCGTGACGTCGAACGCCTCGGTCGTTGCAGACGCCGGCGAACGGGCAGGCGGTCACGTTGCGCACCGAGTTGCCGCACGCCTCGCGCGTGGTGATGCCGACGGCGGCCAGCCGGCGCATGCAGGTCCGGCGTGTCCTCGATGTGGACGAAGTGCAGCTGGATGTCCTGGCGCGTCGTGACGTGCAGGATGGAGTCGGAGTACTCCTCGGCCAGCTCGGCCAGCACGTCGAGCTGCTCGGCGCGACAGCCGGCCCATCGGGATCTTGATGCGCTGCATGCCGGGCGCGTCCCACAGCGTGTCCGGCCCCTTGGTGAGCTCGCCGCCGGGATAGGCGAGCGTGCGGACCGCGACGCCGTCGTGGCGCTGGCCGTTGTCGTAGCGCTGGCCGTACAGCGCCGCGGCGCAGCCGGGTCTCGGCGAAGATCTTCTCGTCCAGGCGGCCCTGGCGGCGCAGGGTCATCTGGGTCTCGAAGACGTCGATCTCTTCGCCGAGCGCCTCGGGCATCCGGTCGGCCAGGCGCTCTTTCCAGGTAGGGAGATTCATGGGCGGTGACTCCGCCCTTGATTGCACCCTCGGCCGGCCCACCGGTCAAGGCTATTGTTTATCGGAATTACCGGGAATTATCTGGAGGTCGCAAGAATCCCTTTGATCCCATCGGGATACCTACTCCAGGGGGCTGCTCAGAAGGAGTAGCCGGCGGTCACGAACCCGCCCAGGAACCGGTCGGAGCTGCCCGTCACGTCCTGCATCCCGTCGCCGTTCCGGTCGTCGAGCTCGCCGAACCCGTCGAACTTCATCTTCACCTGCATGAAGCGGCCGCCGGCCCGCGCGTTCACGCTGTCGGTGATCTGGTACTCGATGACCGCCTCGCCCTCGAACCCGCTCACGTCGGCCGGGCCGTACTGCCCCAGCGTCTGGATGGCGCCCGCCTTGAGCAGGCCGAGGAACTTCGCCTCGGCGAGCAAGGAGAGCGGGCCGGCGACGGGGATCCTGCCGCCGAGGCCGATGTCGATGTACTTGTAGTTCACGTTCGGCACGTCGACGTTGCCGCCCGGCGCCTCGCCCTTGTCGATGGCGAAGCCGGCCGTGTTGTAGCCGACCGCGCCGTGCATGCTGAAGCCGTTGGGCTCGTCGCCGAAGTTGTGGCGGTAGCGCAGGTTCGCCCCGTAGCGCCACATGCGGGTGGGCAGCTTGACCAGCGTGCCGGTGCCGTCGTCGAGCGTCGAGTTCAGGCTGAACACGCGGTCGACGACGACGCCGATGCCGATGTTGGCCAGGGCGCCGGTCCCGTCGCCGAAGCGGGCCGGATAGGCCTCGGCCGTCATGTACGCGCCCGGCACCGGCGTGCCGTCGTAGCCCGCCGGCGCCTGCGCGGTGTCGGTGCCGCTGTAGTCGAACGAGAGCTTGCGGCCGATGAAGCTGACGCCGAGGTTGACCAAAAGCGGCGTCGTGCGCGGGCTGCGCGCCAGGGCGGCGTCGCGATCGATCGAGGCCTCCTCGTCGTCGCCCTCCTCGTCGTCATCATCGCCGGCGCGGTCGTCGTCATCGCTGCTGGCGACGCGGTCGCCGTCGGGATCGGGCCGCTCGTCCTGGATCTCCGCGTCCGCGGCCTCGTCGAGGCCCTCCCTCTCCTCCTTTGCCTCTTCCTCGCGAGCACTGGGCAGGCGATCGGCGCCGACGCCGTCTGCCTCCACCTCGTTCGGGCCGAGCTTCTTCCTGCCCTTGGAGGACTTGCTCGCCACCCGCTCGTCCTCCTCCTCCTCCTCCTCGTCCCTCCCCTTCCTTCCCTTCTTGCCCTTGCCGTCGTCGTCGTCCTGGTCGCGAGCCGCGGCGACCAGGGTGCCGTCCCGATCGGCCTTGTCCATCGACGGCAGGTTGTCGATCGCCAGCATCAGCCGCTGGGCCAGCTGGTTCTCCATCTTGTCCGACAGAAAGGGCTGCTTGAGGCGCAGCGGGATCTTCTTGTCGATGATGCCGTCGACGCCGGAGCGCAGACGCACGATGAGGCGATAGCCCTCCTCGTCCTGCACCAGCGTCCCGTCCAGCACCCCGTCCACCTTGAGGTAGCCGCAGACCCGCTTGACGTTGTTGGGGGTCAGCTTCTGCGCCCGCAGCCGCCGCGACGCGTCTCTGTAGGTGGCGCCTGGCAAGATCTCATGGCCCCCCTTGACCATGCGCTCCAGGGACTTGCGCAGCTTCGGCTCGCGCTCGCCCTCGACCTCGAGCATGACGATGGTCTTCTTGTCGGCGCGCGCCGGAGCCGGGAGCAGCGGGCACACGGCGCCGAGCACGAGCCAGAAAACCAGCAGCTTTCGTCCCCGTGGGGCCTGCATCGGGCGCGATTGTAATGCAAGAGAGGCGCCGCTCCGACCCGCCACGGAAACCGACCCATTGCCGGCCGATCGCGGTCCGATCGATGCTGCGCCGCTCCGGCGAAGGGGACCTTTCTCCCCGGGTGCGAGCCCCATGCGTGAGGAGACGCACGATCGGGACGCTCTACTCGGAGTACGTCGATATCGCACCTTGTGGCCAACGAATGGACAGAAGAGGCTCCGCGGCAGTAAACCAGTTCTGCCGATGCCGCCCATTCAAGCGCCCGCGCGGACGCCGCGCCCCGCCCCCAGGTCAGCGTCGCTGATCCACGCGACGCTGGTCACAGTGCTGTGCTGGTCCTGCTCGCCGATCGGCATGACGAGGCTGGAGCCGGACCTGCCGAAGGGAGTGCAGCCGGAGTGCACCTCGACCTGGACGCTGCCCGGCATCGACATGGGCCTCGCGGTCATCACCGGATCGGCCGCCGTGCTGCTCCACGCCGCCGCGTCGAGCCGTGAGAACGACGGACAGAGCGCCGGCGGGTTCCGCGCCACCGGGTGGGGCGCCACCGGCGTGGCGGTCGGGTTCATGGCCTCCGGCGCATGGGGCGCTTACCAGCGCACCCGCTGCCGCCGCGCGGAGGTGGCGTACGAGGGGGCCGGCGAGCCGACCTTCCTGCAGGAGAGCCGCCCGCTCAAGGGCGCCGCCGGCTCGGCCTGCAAGGACGACAAGGACTGCGACGAGGACCTCGTCTGCGGCGAGCCGATGAAGACCTGCATCCAGTCCTCCACGCCGGAAGAGTCGCCGCCGCCGTGAATCCCCACCTGTCGGAACGGGCGAACGGGCGCTGCCGCGCGCGCGACCTGGGAATCGAGATCGGCGCGTTCAAGCCGGGGCGATTCAACGCCATCACCGACGTGCGCGGCGTGCGGGTCGGGCATTCGACGATCATCCGCGGCGACGCCGCATCGTCGCAGCCGGGCGCCGGACCGGTGCGCACCGGCGTGACCGCGATCCTGCCGCGCTCCGGCAACGTGTGGGAGGCAAAGGCGGTCTCGGGCGGCTTCGTGCTCAACGGCGCCGGCGAGCTCACCGGGCTCACCCAGGTGATGGAGTGGGGCCTCATCGAGACGCCCATTCTCCTGACCAACACGCTCTCGGTCGGGACCTGCTCGGCCGCGGCGGTCGAGTACATGGTGGCGGCCTACCCGTCGATCGGCCGCGAGGCCGACGTCATCATCCCGATCGTCGGCGAGTGCGACGACTCCTGGCTCAACGACATCGCCGGCGGCCACGTGCACGCCAACCACGTGCACGACGCCATCGAGAGAGCGGTCACCGGGCCGGTCGAGGAGGGCAACGTCGGCGGCGGCACCGGCATGATGACGTGCGGCTTCAAGGGCGGCATGGGCACGTCGTCGCGCCGGCTGCCCGAGGAGCTGGGCGGCTACACCCTCGGCGTCCTGGTCATGAGCAACTTCGGGATGCTGGAGGATCTACGGGTGGACGGCATCGCCGTCGGCCGCATCCTGGCGCCGCGCTTCGCCCATCTGGAGACCCGGCGCTCCAGCTACGGCAGCATCATCGCGCTCATCGCGACCGACGCGCCGCTCATCAGCCACCAGCTCAGCCGCCTGTCCAAGCGGGTGGCGCTCGGCATCGGGCGCACCGGCTCGTACGCCGCGCACAACTCGGGCGAGATCGTGCTCGCCTTCTCGGCGGCCAACTCGATCCCGCGCCAGGCCAAGCGCTCGGTCTATCGCCTGCGCGTCCTCATCGACGCCCATATCGACCCGCTCTACCAGGCGGCCGTCGAGGCGACCGAGGAGGCGATCGTCAACGCCCTGTGCATGGCCACCGACATGGTCGGCGTGGACGGCCACTTCGCGCCGGCCATTCCGCTCGACGACTTGCGCGAGATATACGCCGGCCACAAGCAGCTGGAGCGGCGGTGGAATCGCGACTGAGCGGGGTGGGGGCCTCGCGACGTGCTTGCGCACAGGCGCGCGTTCCCCCACATTCGAGGGTGTGGTGAAAGGTCGCGCACTTCTGCCCGGCGCCCACGTAGGACCGTACGAGGTGCTGCAGCCGCTCGGAAGGGGCGGCATGGCGCGCGTCTACCTGGCCCGCTCGCCCGAGCGCCCCGACGTGGCGCTCAAGGTGCTGGAGCCGGAGTTCGCCGGCCAGGCTCGGTCGGCGCGCTTCGCCCGCGAGGTGGACGCCGCCGCGCGCCTGTCGCATCCGGGCTGCGCGCGACTGCTCGACCACGGCGCCACCCGCGACGGCCTGCTCTACCTCGTCATCGAACGACTCGGCGGGCCGACCCTGCGCGAGTCGCTCAACGCGCGCGTGCGGCTGCCCATCCGCGAGGTGCTCGGAGATCGGCGTGCAGCTGTGCGAGGCGCTGGGCCACGCGCACGCGGTCGGCGTCACCCACCGCGACATCAAGCCGGAGAACGTCATGTATCGCGGCCCCGGCGCCACCGGCGGCGTCGTGCTGATCGACTTCGGCCTGTCCCGCCTGCGCGACGACGTGCCGCTCACGATGGCCGGCACGTGCCTCGGGTCGCCGTCCTACGTGGCGCCGGAGCGGCTGCTCGAGCGCCCCGCCGACGGACGCGCCGACCTCTACTCCGTCGGCGTCCTGCTCTACGAGCTCGCCGCCGGTCGCCCGCCCTTCGTCGGCACCGAGCCGCTCGACATCGCCCGCCAGCACATCGTCACCCAGGCCCGTCCGCTGGCCGAGCTCCGCCCCGGGGCGCCGGCGGTCCTGTGCGCGATCATCCACCGCGCGCTCGAGAAGCAGTCGGAGCAGCGCTTCCCCCGGGCCGAGCTCATGGCCGCCGCCCTCGAGGGTGTGCTCCACGATCTGGGCGAGGACGAGGATCGGGGTGAAGGCGAGGGCGAAGGCGGCGACGCCACCGGCGGGTGGCCCGACGCCAGCGACACGATTCAGTAGCCGCCGCACACCGCGCGGCGGATGACAGTCGTCAGGAGGAAGAAAGCAGACGTCAGGTTCGTTGCTCGAAGACCGCCAAGAAGGGGCTTCCAATGGAAAGCACGAGTCCGTTTCGCGACCCCCTCCCCGGAGCGCTGGCCCGACGCCGCGAGCTCCTCTCCAGCAGACGCGACGACTTCGTCGAGATGCCGGAGGACATCCGCCGGACATATGTCGCGCGGTGGGGTCGAATCGGCGGCGGTGCGGCCGCCGCCCTGGTGGCGAGTGTCTTCCTGGGCCTGATCGTCCTCCAGCAGCTGGTGCCTGCGCTGGGGCTGTGGCTGTACGGCCTGGCCGAGGCGCTGCTGCCCGGCAAGCGCCCGGCGGTGCTGGCCACGCTCGCGGTGGGCGCCTGGCTCGCCGGCGGCTTCGCGTGGATCCTGGCGCGCGCGCTGGCCGAGCGCGCCTTCGCCCGCCGGACCACCGAGGCGGCCCTGCCCTCCGACGACGTCAACCAGGACATCGAGCGCCTGGCCCAGGTGACCCCGGCGTTCATCGGTCGCAAGCACGCCCTCCGGATCGAGGGCGCCAGCGTCGCGCTGCCGCTGTTCGCGCTGGGGCTGCTGCTGCCGGCGGCGGCGGTCTACGTCGCGCTGGCGGTGAGCGTGGGCGGCTATCCCAAGGAGGCGGCGTTCGAGGTCAGCCTGCTGGCCGGCGCGTCCGGCCTCGCCGCGCTGGCCGCCGCCGGCCTGGTGCTGGCCCTGAGCCTTCGCGTCGGGCTGCGCAGCTGGACCTCGTCGCGGCTGCGGCCGGTTGCCGGCACCATCGCCGCGATCGGCGTCATCGCTGTTGTCACCGCCGCGATCGTCGGCGCGGACGCTGTCGCCGCCGGTCTGGCCGGGCTCATGGGCGCGGGCGCCGTCGCCCTGCTCATCGTCCGCAGGGAGCGGTTCGCCCTCGGGCTCGGCGAGTCGGGCGCCGCGGCGCTCGACGACTCAATCGGCGGCTCGCTGGGCGTGGTCGCCGGCATCGTGCATGCGTACGGAGCCAGGCTGGTCCGCGCGGTCGCCTGCTCGCGCGTGGCCCGGGCTCTCGGCCGACTCGCCACCGCCGCGCGCTCCTCGCGCCGGCGCGCCTTGCTGATCGCCGCGGCCGGATTCGCCGCCGCCGGGTTCGCCGCCGGCGCTGTCGCCTTCTCGCTGCGAGCTCCGGCGCCCGCCAAGGTGGCGTGGGCCGTGGACGCCTCCGACGCCTCCCACGTCGTGCCCTACGGAGTGGAGCTGCCGGTCCCGCCGGAGGCCGCGTCGCCGGACGCGTCGCTGGTTCCGGAACAGGGGGGCGACGGCTCTCTGCGCATGGCTTTCCATTTCAGCGAGCCTTCGGCCGAGGCGCGCCTGCGCTCCCTCTTCATCCCGCCGGCCGACGCGGGCACGGGGTGGCGCGTGACCGTCGAGGCGGAGCTGCTCGACACCGGGGACCTCCTCACGCCGCCCATCGGCCTGTCGGCGTTCCGCGGAACCGACGTCCAGTTCGGCCGCACCTGGCGGTTCTCCACCGACTGCGAGCGCAGGCCGGGCATCGAGTGGCGGGCCGTGGCCCGCCCGGACGCGCCCGGCGGCAGGGGGCCCTTCACGGCGCGCATCGCGTGGCGAGCCACCATCGAGTCCTGCAGCCCCGGGCTCTCGGAATAGTCGATACCCGTCGACGCGCCTTGCCTCCTCGGCGATGAGGCGAAGCGGCTGCATCGACGACAATCGTACCCGGACTTGTCGGCAGTGTGATAGTGGCTCCCGTCCCGGGGACGTCGCACTGAGACGGAGAGCGCGCCACCGCGCCAAGGGCCTGTCGGCGCGCGGCCACGCCGCGGCGCGGCCGTTGCAACGGGGCGGGTCATGCGCGCACCTCTCTGCTGGACCCTCGCCCTCGCCGCCGCCTCCCTCTCCGCCTGCACCGGCGACCCGGACGCAGCCGAGCCTCCCGGGCTCGATGATGCCGCGGCCGACTCATCGCCGATCACCTGCACCTGGTCGGGCTCGAGTCTGCGCGTCGCCAACGGCCGCTACCGCGCGACGCTCAGCCCGGACGGCACGCTGCAGATCGACCGGCTCGTCAATGGCAAGCCCGGCGAGCGCCTCGTATCGCAAGACCGGCTCGTGTTAGGTGGGGTGGAGGTCCTCGACAACCGCACGATCACGCCCGAACGCTGCCGCTCGTACCACGCCCGCGTGGTGGTCACCGGCCGCCACCCCACCCTGCCGGTCAACGTGCGCCGCGTCTTCGAGTTCACGCGCAGCATGAACGTGTTCGAGCTGGCCGAGGTGAGAGCCAAGGCGCCGGCGTCGGTCTCGAATCGACTGGCGGCTCGAGACCGCCGACAACGCCCGCGTCATCGCATACTCGAGCACGTCGGACCTGGTCGTCGAGCACCCGGGCGCGCCGCTGGGCGGCCTGGACTACGGGCTGGTCGGCACGCGCAGCCAGTCAACGCCGCAGCCGGGCGGCGCCGGCGACTGGCGGCGCACGCTGTCCGCCTCCATCCCGCGCGGGCACGTGCTCCTGGCAAACCAGGTGATCCAGCTCGACGGCAGCCCGAGCAACCGCCTGGACTTCGCCGCCTACCAGTACGTCACCCACCCGCTCTACTCCGGCTACGGGCTCGAGCGACACGACGACGCCGGCCTCATCTCCTTCGTGGACTGGAACTCGTACAAGTACGCGATGGAGGATCTCGGTCCGGTCCCGGCCGAGCCCGGCAGCGGACTGGCCGAGGACACCCTCATCCGCCTCGGCGTCCACCTCGTCGAGAGGCTGGCGTCCGACGGCGGCTGGTACCGCTACCCGCCGTGGAGCATCTACATCTACCCGGGCGGCGATTCGTTCACCACCAGCGGCCGCGGCCTGCCGGTCCTCGCCTACCTGTGGGCCCACCTGGCCGTCACCGACACCGGCTCCGGGTTCGTCCACCACCCTGGCGACCACGACGAGATCTACGACCAGCTCCAGCAGACCCTCGCCTTCCTGGACCCGGCCGCGCCGGAGCCGACCTTCGCCGACAAGCGCAATGGCACCGGCGACGACTTCCTCTCCTACTCGCTGCACTACAAGGAGGTGCTCGGCAACTTCTCGGGCGCGGTCATCAACAGCCACACCGAGGCGCTGCACTTCGCGTCGATCATGCGCGAGGCGGCGTCGCTGCGCGGGCGTCCGTCCGACGAGGCGGACTGGCTGCGGGTGATCGACGCCTACTTCCCCGGGACGCGGCAGCTGTTCGCCGACCTGTACCCGGGCCAGCAGGACGGGCAGGTCTACCCGGGCCTCATCAACTACTCGACCAGCGGCCAGCACATCTACAACACCGACCCGAGCATCGACTATCCGTCGATCACCTTCGAGGGGCTGGCCGCGGTCTACCGGGATCGCGGCGAGTACGAGATCGAGTTCGCCGACGTGGTCAACCGCTACGGACGCGGCGACACCTTCCCGTTCGACGGCCTGTTCGAGCCGATCGAGCAGGTCGGCCTGCTCAACGCGATGTGGCGGGCCTTCCCGCCGTCCCTGGCGCTGTCGTTCTCCGACGAGGCGCCGCCGCGCCGGTTCGAGTCGTCGCGCTGGGACAGCTGGACCCTGCACCCGCACGTCCACACGCTGGCCGGCGACTTCGACGGCGACGGACAGACCGACGCGCTCAAGCTGGACGTCCGCGAGGACGGCGGCCAGTCGCCGGCGGGCCGGGTGTGGGTCGGGCTGGCCCAGGACGGCGGCGGCTTTCAGACCGGCGGGCCGTGGGCCACCTGGACCACCTACGCGAACATGAAGCTGGCCGTCGGCGACTTCGACGGCGACGGCGACGACGACCTGATGAAGCTCGACTACCCGCTCGGCGGCGGCACCGCCCTGAACGGGCTGTGGGTGGGCCTGTCGACCGGGTCGAGCTTCGTCGACGACCACTGGGGCGACTGGGAGACAAACTCGCGCACGCGCCTGCTCGCCGGCGACTTCAACTGCGACCACAGGACCGACGTGATGATGGTCGAGCTCCGCGCCGACGGGGCGCAAATCCCGGACGGCGAGCTGCGCGTGGCGCTGTCAACCGGGAGCTCGTTCGACACCAGCCAGCCGCCCTGGGCGCTGTGGACCACGCACGACCGGGTCCGGCTCGACGTCGGCGACTTCGACGGCGACGGCTGCGACGACGTCATGAAGGTGGACGTCGCGTCCGACGGCAGCACCGCGACCAGCAACCTGTGGGTCGGGCTGTCGCGCCACCAGCCGGGCGCGCCACCGCTCGAGGGCTGGTCGTTCCAGACCGGCGGGCCTTGGGGGAGCTGGACGACCACCGGATCGACCCGCTTCGCCACCGGCGACTTCGACGGCGACGGCAAGACCGACGTGCTCAAGGTGGACATCGGCGGCAGCCCGGGCTCGAACGGGCTGCACGTCGCGCGGTCAACCGGCGCGGGCTTCTCGATCCGGCGGTGGGCCACCTGGTACACACACGAACGCATCGCGCTCCTGACCGGCGACTTCGACGGTAACGGCAAGACCGACGTGATGAAGCTCGACGTCAACCCTGGCGGGGCCAGCGCGCGCGGCGGCCTCTGGGTCGGCCTGTCGGACGGCCGCGAGCTCTTCACGCGGCAGTGGGACAGCTGGGACACCTACCCGTCCATGAAGGTGATGGCCGGCGACTTCGATGGCGACGGGATCGACGATGTCCTGAAGGCGGACGTGTCGTCGCCGGGCAGCTGGCTCGGGTTGTGGGTGGGCCTGTCGCATGCCGCGACGCACGATCCGGTCCGCGCCTCGAACCCCGGCACTGTCGGTCTGGCCGAGATCATCCGACACGGGCCCGGCCGGGTCCCGACCGTCCATGATCCTTCCCTCTACATCGTCGAGAGGGGCGGCCGACAGATCAGTCCGGACCAGCACGCGGATCTTCACCACCTGGACCCCGGGCTTCTGGGAGGAGAAACCGGCGTCGGCGCTGACGAACGAGCAGACCTTTCAGATCGTGCTTGCCCCCTACCCGCACCAGCAGCTGGGCCACTACGGGGCCGTGTACACGCAGGAGGGCTCCGGCCCGCGCATCGAGCTGATGACCGACTTCTCCGCCGCCGACTCATGGATCACCCCGCCGGCCGGCTTTTCCGGCTTCGAGCTCCACGTGCGCGATCACGACGGCAGCACCTGGGGCGCGCCGCGCTTCGTCGCGTCCGGGAGCTTCGCCGGCTCCGTCCACGTCGGCGCGCTCGCGCCGCGCTCGCTGGTCATCTTGCGCCTCTCGCCCTGACCGCGCGCGATCAGTTGGGGCCCGTGCCGGTCGGCTTCGCGCGCGGGGCGCGCTCCTTGGCGGCGACCGGTCCGGCGTGGTGGTGCACCATCCGCCACCTGCCGTCCTCGCGCGCGAACAGGTTGGTCGCCACCAGCTGGCCATCGTTGACCAGCTCGGTGCAGGTGACGAACGCGACGTCGCCGAGGACGTGCGCCTGCGGGGCGGAGCACTCGATGGCCGGCGCGCCGGACTCGAAGATCGCGTTCCAGCTCGCCATCACGCGGGCGCGGCCGACCAGCGCGGGCCAGCCCGGGTGGATGCAGGCGACCGGCGCCCGCCGCGCCCACAGTGCGTCCATTGCCGCGAGACTCTGGCCCCGGAACGCCTCGTAGAACGACGCGTTGGCAGAAACGACATCGGCATCGTCGGACATGGCGGCACTGTACCTCGCCGGCCTGGTGCCGACCCACCCCAGCACCCGGGCGGTGACCATCTTGGGCGGTGTGCCGACCGGCAGCTCGGCTATGATTCGCGGGCCGGCGTCGCACGATCCTCGTCCCTGCCGGCTCGAGCCCACGGAGCCCATCGATGTCGCGCGCGTCTCGCCTCGGATGTTCGGCCGCCCTCCTGTGCATGGCGGCGGCGGGCTGCAGCTGGTTCGAGGTCGACGAGGATCGGGACGCCGAGCGAAGCGACGCCGCGCCGCCCGCCGCGAGCGGGCGCCTGGCCGTGCCCGATCTGGGTGCCGGCGATCAGTTCGGCACCGCGGTCGCCGCCTCGCCCGACCTGATCGCGGTCGGCGCGCCGGGCGACGACCGCGAGGGCAGCGAGGCGGGCGCCGTGCACGTCTTCGTCCCGGCAGGCGCCGGCTGGGACGAACAGGGCGTCCTGGTCGGGCCCGATGCCCGCACCGGCGACCACTTCGGCAGCTCGCTGGCACTGGCGGGCGACCTGCTCGCTGTCGGCGCCCCGGGACGTGACCTGGACGGCAGCTGGGCCGGCGCGGTCTACGTGTATCGCCGCGACGCGGACGCCTGGACGCCCGTCGCCACCCTGGTGGCCCCGGACGCGACCGCCGGGGCCCGCTTCGGCACCTCCGTCGCGTTTCTCGATCCGGACCGCCTCACCGTCGGCGCGTCCGGACACGACGGCGACCAGTCCGGCGCCGGCGCCGCCTATCTGTTTCAGCGCGAGGGGGACACCTGGTCCGCGCTGACCGAGTGAACGGAAGGTAAAGGGGGGGAGTCCATGTCCGACGACAACCACGTCGATCGCAAACGCCTGCGCGTCACCGGCCGCCATCGCGCCCACCGCGACTCGCACGTCGAGGTGCAGGAGAACCGCGAAGGAGCCACCATCGTCGTCACCCAGGCCTTCGGGCCCCGGGGCGACAGCCTGATCGGCCTGTCCGACGTCCGCTTCGACGAGTGGCCGGCGCTCACGCTCCTCGCCGAGGCGGCAGGCCAGCAGGGCCTCCTCCACCTCAGCCCCATCCACGGCGACAGCCGCAAGTCCGGCTTCACCGACATCCCCGCCGGGGCCCGCTGCCAGCTCTTCTGCCCGGTCTCCAAGCAACCTCTCGACCGCGTCCCGGACATCAGCGGCGACCTCGAGACCGTCTACTACGCCATCTACCTCACCCCCGAGCTCAGTCTCGGCTCGATCGTCGCCATGAGCGACATCTGGGGCCATCCCCACTCTCGCATCATCGACAACTTCGAGCTCATCTCGCTCTGGGACCGCTGAGCGGCCGCCGCCCTTCCCGCCCGATGTCCGCCCCGGCCGAGCTCGCCGCGCTAGCTCACCTCCTCCCGGAGGAGCGCGTCGGCACTGTCACCGCCGTGCAGCCGATCTCGGCCGGGCTGTCGGGTGCGAGCGTGTACGCGGTGAGCAGCACGCGCGGCGAGCTGGTGCTGCGCGTGAATGCCCCGCGCGCCGACACCTCACTCTGGACGCAGCAGCTGCGGATCCTCCGCCGCGCCTCCGACGCGGGCGTGGCGCCGGCGATCGTCCACGTCGACGAGGCGGCGCGAGCGATCGTCTCCACGCGCGTGGCGGGCATGTCGCTGGGCGCCGCGCTCGCCGACCCCGCAAACAGGGCCCCTGCCGTGGCGAGCGTTATCGCGCAGCTGCGCGCCCTGCGCTCGCTCGACACCGCCGGCATCGAGGAGCGCGTTCCGCTCCCCCACGCGCGCCGCGAGCTCGCGACCCAGCGGGCGCGTCCGGGGTTTCCGGCGTGGGCTGCGGCCCTGGAGCCGATCTTCGACGCGATCGAAGCCGTGCTCGCTCGCGACGCGCGCCGCGTCGTGTGTCACAACGACCTGAACCCGGGCAACATCATGTGGGACGGCGCGCGCGTCTGGTTCGTCAACTGGGAGGTCGCCGGCCTCAACCACCCGTTCTACGACCTGGCCGTTCTCGCCATGTTCCTCCGCCTCGAGGACGCGGTGGCGCACCAGCTGCTCGCGCAGCTCGAGGATCGCCCGGTCAACGGCGACGCGCGCGCCACCTTCGCTGCGCTCCGCCAGATCGCGGCGCTCCTGTGCGGCCTTGTCTTCGCGAGCATGGTGGACGACCTGACCCTCCTGCCCGCCCAGGCGCCGACGCTGACCGAGTGCTATGCCGGGCTGCGCGCCGGCACCCTCGACTTCCAGGACCCGCGCGGCCGCGGCGCCTTCGCGCTGGCCCTGCTCCGCCTCGGCACGAGCTGACCGCTCAGCCGATGGCGATGGGGAGGCGGCGGGCGCCCCAGCGGCCCGGCACCGCGTCGAAGCGGCCGGACAGCGGCTTTGCGCAGGAGGGGCAGCGAGAGTCCGGCGACTGGAGGCGATACGCGCCGAGGCGGTACCAGTCGCGCTCGACGAGGAGCGCGTTGCAGCCGGAGCAGTAGGTGCTCTGGCCGGCCTTGTCGTGAACGTTGCCGGTGTAGACGTGGCGCAGTCCGGCGGCGAGGGCCTGGCGGCGGGCGCGGGCCAGGGTCTCGGGCGGCGTGTGCGGGACGTCGGTCATCTTGAAGTCGGGGTGGAAGGCGGTGAAGTGGAGCGGCACCTCGGGGCCGAGGGTGCGGGCGAACCAGTCGCACTGGCGATCGATCTCGTCGACCGAGTCGTTGTGGCCCGGGATGAGCAGCGTGGTGACCTCGAACCAGACGTCGGTCTCGTGGCGGAGGTAGCGCAGGGTCTCGAGGACCGGATGCGAGGTGCGCGTAGGTGACGCGGTGGTAGAAGTCCTCGGTGAACGCCTTGAGGTCGACGTTGGCCGCGTCCATGTGGGCGAAGAAGTCGCCGCGCGCCTCGGGCGTGATGTAGCCGGCGGTGACGGCGACGGTCTTGATGCCGCGCTCGCGGCACGCGCGGGCCACGTCGATGGCGTACTCGGCCCAGATGACCGGGTCGTTGTAGGTGAAGGCGACGCTCCTGCAGCCGGCCCGCGCCGCGGCGGCGGCGATGGCGTCCGGTCCGGCCTGGTCGGCGAGGCGATCCCACTCGCGCGCCTTGGAGATGTCCCAGTTCTGGCAGAACTTGCAGCCGAGGTTGCAGCCGGCGGTGCCGAACGACAGCACCGACGTGCCGGGATAGAAGTGGTTGAGCGGCTTCTTCTCGATCGGATCGATGCAGAAGCCGGACGAGCGGCCGTAGGTGGTCAGCACCATCTGGCCGCCCTGGTTCATGCGCACGAAGCAGAACGCGCGCTGCCCGTCGCTCAGCTTGCACGCGCGCGGGCACAGCTGGCAGAGGATCTTGCCGCCCTCGATCGGGGTCCAGTAGCGACCCGGGTGCTCCTCCATCCGCTCCGCCGGCTCCTCCCTCGACATCGCCGGGAGCGTAGCACCGGGGTTCTTTCCACCAATGACAAAGCCGGGTAGTGTTCGTCGCCCATGACGATGGCTCGGACGGTTCGCCGGCAGACCGTCGAGGTGAGCAGGAATTGAGCGTCCGGCACGAGCTGCGGGCTCTGGTCGCCCTCGCCTTTCCGCTCTGCCTGGGGCACCTGGGCCACCAGCTGATGTCCATCGTGGACATCGCGATGCTGGGCAGGTTCAGCGGCGCGGCGCTGGCCGGCTCCGGCGTTGCCAACGGCATCCTCTTCTCGGTGACGGTCGTCGGCATCGGCGTCATCATGGGCCTCGACACGCTGGTGCCGCAGAGCCTGGGCGCCGGCGACGAGCGCGGCGCCCGCGATCTGCTGGCGGCCGGGGTGCGGCTCGCGCTCCTGCTCTCGCTGCCCATCGCTGCCGTGGTCGCGCTCGCCGCGCTGCTCCTGCCCTACTCCGGCGTCGAGGCGGACGTGGCGGCCGAGGCGGCCTCCTACCTCTACGGTCGCCTGCCCGGCATCGCGCCGATGATCCTGTTCGCGACAATGCGGTCTTACCTGCAGGCGCATCACGTGACCCGACCGCTGGTGGTGGCCACGGTGCTGGCCAACCTGCTCAACGCGGCGCTAGACTGGCTGCTCATCTTCGGCGACGCCGGGCTCGAGCAGATCGGCCTGCCCACCATCGGATTGCCGGCGCTCGGCGCGCTCGGCGCGGCCCTCGCCACCTCCACGGTCAGCTGGTTCTCGGTGCTGGTGTGCGCGCTGGCGGTGCGCAGCCTGCTGCGCTCGCAGGCCGCGCCCGTCGAACAGGGCGGCCCGGGCGCTGCGCCGCCGCGCGCGCGCGATCGCGCAGCTCGGCGCGCCGGTCGGCCTGCAGCTCCTGGCCGAGGTCGGCATCTTCGCGCTGACCGGCTTCCTGGCCGGCACGCTCGGACGCCTGCCCGCCGCGGCCCACAACGTCGCGCTTGTGCTGGCCAGCTTCTCGTTCAGCACCGCGATCGGCATCGGCGCGGCCACCTCGGTTCACGTCGGCCACGCGATCGGCGCCGGCGACACCCACGCCGCGCGCCGGGCCGGAGCGCTCGGCATGCTCGTCGGCGCTGTCCTGATGGGGGCCGGGGGCCTCGTCTTCCTGATCTTCCCCTACGAGCTGGCGGCGCTGTTCAGCAACGACGAGGCGGTGCGATCGTCGGCCGTGCCGCTCCTGCGCATCGCGGCCGTGTTCCAGCTGTCTGACGCCGTGCAGGCGGTGGCGGCCGGCGCGCTGCGCGGGGCCGGCGCCACCCGCTTCACCTTCCTCGCGAACGTTGTCGGGCACTACGCGATCGGGTTCCCGGTCGCGGTGGTGCTCTGCTTCTCGCTCGACATGGGAGCGGCCGGCCTCTGGTGGGGGCTGTCGTTCGGGCTGACCGGCGTCGCCTTCGCCCAGGCGCTCCGCTTCCGGGCGCTCACCTCACGGCACGTGAGCCGGGTCGCGTAGCCGTCAGTTGTCCTCGGCCATCCCGGCCGCCTCGATCTCGTACTTCTTCATCAGCTTGCGGAAGTACTTGCGGTCGATGTCGGCCTCGCGCGCGGCGTGCGAGATGTTGCCGCCGTGGCGCTTGAGCAGCGAGATGATGTAGTCGCGCTCGAACGACGACACCCAGCGCTCCTTGGCGTCCTTGAAGGTCACGTCGCCGCCCAGGAGCTCGCTGGGCGGGCGCGGCGCCTCCAGCGACGGGATCGGAGTCCGGTCGTGGGTCGACTCGTCGCTGTGCGTCCCGGGATGGCCGGCGCGCATGACCGGGCGCGGCGTGCGCGCGCGCGCATCGCGCACGTGGTCCGGCAGGTCCTCGGGCTCGATGATGACGCCGTCGCAGAACGACACCGCGCGCTCGACCACGTTGACCAGCTCGCGCACGTTGCCGGGCCAGTCGTAGTTGACCAGCGCCTGCATCGCCACCGGCGAGATCGACTTGACCCGCGCCTGTCCGTCGCTGCCGCGGTTGTACTTCTGGCTCTTGAGGAAGTGCGTGACCAGGAGCGGCGATGTCGTCGGGCCGCTCGCGCAGCGCCGGCAGGAGCAGCCGCACCACCGAGAGCCGGTAGAACAGGTCCTGGCGGAAGCGCCCCTCGCGCACCTCCAGCTCGAGGTTGCGGTTGGTGGCGGCGATGATGCGCACGTCCACCTTGAGCGGCTTCGACGAGCCGACCCGCCGCACCTCGCGCTGCTCGAGCGCGCGCAGCAGCTTGGGCTGCAGATCGATCGGCAGCTCGCCCAGCTCGTCGAGGAACAGCGTGCCGCCGTCGGCCAGCTCGAACAGGCCCTGGCGGGTCATCACCGCGCCGGTGAAGGAGCCCTTCTCGTGGCCGAACAGCTCGCTCTCGATCAGGTTGGGCGGCACCGCGCCGCAGTCGAAGATGATGAGCGGGCCGCGCGGCGCGCGCCGACATCTGGTGGATCGACTGCGCGACCACCTCCTTGCCGGTGCCGGTCTCGCCCTCGATCACGACGGTCGTGTTGGTCGGCGCGATCTTCTCGATGATGGCGTAGATCTCGCGCATGCGCGGGTTGCGGCCGATCAGATCGCCGCAGCGGTCCGCCTCCGACGGGACGATCTCGACCTGCTCGTCGCGCGCGTTGAACTTGAGCTGCTGCTGCCCGACCGCGATGGTGCAGCCCGGCTTGAGGTAGGCCTCGCGGATGCGGACCTTGTTGATGAACGTGCCGTTGGTCGAGCTCAGATCGACGAGCACGTAGCCGGTGTCCTCCTGGACGATCCGGCAGTGGTAGCGCGAGACCGTGTCGTCGCGCAGGACGACGTCGTTGTCCTCCATCGCGCCGAGGCGTGATCTCGTCCTTGTCGAACGCCAGATCGGGGCCACCGCTGACCGGCGTCAGAGTGCAGCGCCGCAGGTGCAACGTGGGCGCGCGATCGGAGCCGTACTGGATCTTTGTCGGCGGTACGAAGTCCGGGAACTTGCCCTGTCCCGGGCCGTTGCGCCCATCGCCGGGTGGGTTGCCCGCTGAGGACATCTGACCGCATGGTACGACGAACGATCACTGGTGACAACCGACCCTCCCGTTGCTAGGGTCCGGCAGGGACTGGATCGAAGCCGGGGGCCTTCAGACCCTACCGGCGCGGGTGAGCCTGCGGTCATGCCGGAGTTGATGGACGAGTTTCTCGACGAGAACGGCGAGCCTCGCATGGTCGAGCGCCGCTTCGTGGTCGAGGAGTCCTTCGCCGGCCACCGGCTCGATCACTACCTCAAGCGCAAGATCCCCCGCCTGTCGCGCACGCGGCTGCAGGAGATCATCCGCACGCAGCTCATCGGTCCCGAAGGCCGCCGGCTCAAGGCCAGCTCGGCCGTGCGCCACGGCGACCAGCTCGTGATCCGCCGGCCGGCCCGCGCCGAGCCGTCCTGCCCGCGCGACCTCGGGGTGCTGTATCGCGACGAGCACCTCCTCGTGGTGGACAAGCCGGCCGGCCTGCCGGTGCACGCGTCGGCCAAGTTCTACTTCAACACCTTGACCCGCGTGCTGGCCGAGAAGTTCCCGGGCGAGCCGCTGCAGATCGCGCACCGCCTGGACCGCGAGACGTCCGGCATCCTGATCGTGGCGCACGGGCGCGAGGCGGCCTCGCGGCTCAAGACCGCCTTCGCCCGCAAGCAGGCGCGCAAGACCTACCTCGCGGTTGTGCGCGGGGTGCCGCCGTGGCCCGACGGCGAGGTGCACGAGATCGATCTCCCGCTCGCGCTCACCGACGAGCCGGGCGCGCTCGACGTGCGCATGGTGGGACGGCCGGGCGCGCCGCCGGCGCTGACCCGCGTGTCGATCGCGGTGCGCGCGGCCCGCAACGCGCTCGTCCGCTGCGAGCCGGTCACCGGCCGGCAGCACCAGATCCGCGCCCACCTGGCCGCGGCCGGCCACCCGATCGTCGGCGACAAGATCTACGGCCAGGACGACGACCTGTTCCGCGAGTACTGCGCGCGCGGACTGACGCCGGAGCTGCTCGCGCGCCTCCAGCTGCCGCGCCACGCGCTGCACGCGGCGTCGATCGAGATCGCCCATCCGGCCACGGGTCAGCCGATGCGGTTCGAGAGCCCGCTTCCGGCCGACCTCGCGGCCTTCCTGGCCGCCTGACCCGAGCCTCTCCGATCAGCCCTCGCGGCCCCAGATCTGGACCTTGGCCCGGGTGTCGCGCGGCATGTTGCTGTAGCGCAGCTCGACCCGCTTGATGACGCGCGCCTCGCCGCGCAGGTCCATCGGCCGCGTGCGCGAGCCGTCGCGGAACGAGTGGTGCAGCTTGGGCGAGTGCTTCCGGCCGTTGTCGTACTCGATGATGATGTCGTCGAGGTTGAGCTCCCCCTCCTCGACGACGATCATGATCTTGGTGAATGCGCCCTTCCTGGCGCCGACGCGGACGAAGTCCTTGTTGGTGCCGCCGCGCACCCACTGCTCGCCCATCAGGGTCCAGCCGCGCGGGTTCCACTCCGGCGGCTGCGGCCGCGGCTCCGGTCCGGGGCGCGGCGGGGGCGGGCCCGCCTCCCCCTCCGACCTGCCCCACAGCTGCACGGTGGCGCGGCCGCCGCCCGGCACGTTGCCGTAGCGCAGCTCGACCTCCTTGATGCCGCGCGCCTCGCCGCGCAGATCAATCGGCCGCGTGCGCGAGCCCTCGCGGAACTGGTGCTGGACGCGGGGCGAGTGCTTGCGGCCGTTGTCGTAGGTGATGATGACGTCGTCGAGCTTCAGGTCGCTGTCCTCGACGACCAGCATCAGCTTGCTGAAGACGCCGTCCCTGCGTCCGACCCGGATGATGTCCCGGTCGTTGCGCCCCTGGACCGATTGCTCACCGAGCAGGGTCCAGCCGGACGAGTCCCACGACGGTCGCGGCGCCGGGCGATCCCGCGGCGGCGGTCGATACGGCTCCGGACGCTCGGTGCGGTGATCGCGGGCGGTCGGCTCCGACGTCTGCGTGGTCACGGTGCAGCCCGACGCTGTCGCGACGCACATCAACAACAAGATAGGCGAACGATGCATGGCAATCCTCCACTGGTCCGACGCTGGTCGCCAGAACGCGGCCAGGCTACCCCGCCGGCAACGCCGGATCGACTCATCCGGCGCCGGGATTGTTCAATCCGACCAGTCGATCGAGAACGGAAGGCGCGCCTGCGGCGTGCCAGGATTTGCCCAGATCGAACCTGGGATCGCTTTCAGCAGCGCACGATCTGCGCCGCGCGGGAGCAACGACTCGAGCAAGGACCGCTCCTCCTCGGCTGCGCCGCTCGCGCGCACCAGCCCGCCGAACAGCCGCGCGATCAAGCTCGTGCGTTCGGAAGGCAGCAGCAACAGCCCGGCCTCCTCGTCGTCGGTCAGGCCAACCCGACGCTTGGCAAGCCGGATCGCGTCGCCGATGCCGCCAAACTGGTCGATGAGGCGAATCGGTCTCGCCTGCGTCCCGGTCCACACGTGCCCGCGGCCGACGGCGTCCACCTTGCCGGTCGTCAGCTTGCGCCCCTCGGCGACCGCCTTGATGAAGCGGCCGTAGTAGTAGTGCAGCTTGCGCTTCAACAGCCTCTGTTCATCCGGGCTGTATGCCTTCAGGAAGCTGTCCATGTCGGCCATGGTGCCGCGCTTGTACGTGGACCAGGAGATGCCGACCCGGTTGAGCAGCCCGGAGAAGTCGAACTTGCCGGTGAAGATGCCGATCGATCCGGTCACGGTCAGCGGATCGGCGAGGATCGTGTCGCAGCCGGCGGCGGCGAAGTAGCCGCCCGACGCGGCCACGTCGCCGAACGAGCAGATGATCGGCTTGACCCCGCGGGTCTTGAACACCTCGCGCGCCACCACCTCGGAGGCCAGCGCGCTGCCGCCGGGGCTGTTGATGCGCAGGATGATCGCCTCGACCTGGGAGCTCTCGCGCGCTGCCGCGATGGCGGCGGCGATTGTGTCGCCGCCGACCAGCTTGACCCCGAGCAGCGGGATCGACGAGCTCTTGCCGTCAACGATGTCGCCTTCCATGTAGATGACGGCGATGCCCGGGTAGTCCCAGCGCGGATCGCGCTCCTCCGGCGCGCTGGCCACCGGGTAGGCGGCGCCCAGCTCGCGCACGAGCTCCTCGGCCAGCTCGTCCGGCGTCACCACGCGATCGACGAGCTCCGGGATCTTCTCCAGCTCGCCCGAGGTGTACGGCCCGTTGTCGATCAGCGTGCGCACGCGGCGGGGCTGAATGCGGCGGCCGGCCGCGATCTCGCGCACCACCTGCTCGAACATGCTGTCGTACAGCTCGTTGCGCATGGTGAAGGCCGCCTCGGTCGGCCCGGTGCGCGTGTACGCCTCCGGCGCGCTCTTGTACTCCTCGATCTTCTCGAACTGGGCGAGGATGCCGAGCTTGTCGAACAGTCCCTTGAAGTAGAGCGACGTCGCCACCATGCCGGACAGGCGCAGCCCGCCGGCCGGGTCGACGTAGATCTTGTCGGCCACCGAGGCCAGGTAGTACTGCCGCGTGGTGCCGGCCACCATGTACACGTAGACGCGGACGCCGCGCGCCTTCAGCGCGGCCAGCCCGCGGCGGATCTCGCTGGTGGCGGCCCAGCCGGCCCCCATGCCGTCGATCTGCAGCAGCACCGCGGCCAGCGACTCGTCGCGCTCGAAGACGCGCAGCTGGGCGATGAGGCGGGTGAGGTCGCGATCGGTCATCTCGCCCTCGAGCTCGATGCGCTCGATGCGGCGCGAGCGGGGCAGCACCGACGGCGCGCCGCGCTCGCTGGCCCGGACCACCACGGTGCCGCCGGCGAAGCGCCGCTCGCCGTCGTCGTCGACGGCGCCGGTGGCGTAGGTCGCGGCGCCCAGCCCGCCGAACGACAGCTCGAGGCCGCCGGTGATCCGGTGCTCGCGCACAGCGCCGGTCTCCATGCCGCCGGCGTCGAGCGCGAGCAGGCTGCGGCTCTCGTACTGGCCGCGCAGGTACACGCCGCGCCACAGCCGCACCGAGCCGCGCAGCCAGCCCTCGATGTCCTCGCCGCTGTCGAAGTCGGCCCGATCCTCGCCGATCCTGCCGCCCACGCCGATCTCGATGCGCTCGTCGCCGCCCGGCCGCGTCACCAGCTCGAGCTCGTAGCGGCGCTGCAGCGTGCCACTTGCCGCGTTCGGCTCGGTCAGGTCGCGCACCGCGAAGCCGGCGGCGACGTGCGCGCCCAGCTGCATCGACAGGCCGACGTCGAACGTGTCGAGCCCGGCGGCGACGCTGCCCGGGCTGTCGTAGAAGTGGTGCCAAGAGGCGCCGAGCGAGAGGCGGCCCAGCGGCACCGCCTGGGCCAGGGTGAGGCGCGTTGGGGTGCCCGGATCGGGTGACAGAACGGCGCGCGGCGGGCGCAGGAACTCGAGCCCGAAGCCCCAGGCCAGGCGCGGCAGCACGCCGCCCCCCAGCACACCGGCGGCGAACATGCCGAAGCCGGGGCCCGGCGACGTGGCCTTGTCCTCGTCCGGCTCGGAGGTGTCGAGCGCCAGCGCCAGCTCCCAGCCGTCGAGGAACGACAGGCTCGCCGGGTTGGTCAACACCGAGAGCGCATCCGGCTCGCCGGCCAGGCCCGCGGTCGGCAGGTTCATGCCGGCCGACGGCTCCTCGGCGTAGCGCACGTCCGCCTCCTGCGCTCGCGCCGGCGACGAGACCGCCGCGATCGAGGAAAGCAGGGCCGCGGCGAGAGTCCTTCGATACCCCATGACCGTCTATCATACCCGCGTACCCGCGTCACGGCGCCGCCCTGGCCCCGCGAGGAAGACCCGGCCCGACTGGCTGCCCGGCGCGGTCGTGTAATACATTTCGCCGGCCATGAAGATCGGACTGGTCGGGTATCCCGGCAGCGGCAAGAGCTCCGTGTTCAGCGCGCTGACCGGACAGACGGTGGAGACGGGCTACGGCTCGGGCGGCCGCGCGCACCTCGGCGTGGTGAAGGTCCCGGACCAGCGCGTGGACGCGCTGTCCGGGCTGTTCAAGCCGCGCAAGACCACGTACGCCGAGATCACGTTCAGCGACGTGGGCGGAGGACACGGCGAGGGCATCGATCGCGCGGCGCTCAACGGCATGCGCGAGATGGACGCGCTGTGTCAGGTGCTGCGCGCGTTCCCGGACGCGGCCGGCGACGCGCCGGATCCGCTGCGCGAGGTGGCGGGCCTCGAGACCGAGACAATCCTGGCCGACCTGGAGCTGGTCGAGAAGCGGCTGGTCCGCCTGGGCAAGGAGAAGGGGGACCCGCGCGAGATCGAGCTGATGAAGCGGCTCGACGCCGCGCTGGGGGCCGAGACCGCGCTGCGCAACGTGGAGCTCGACGAGAGCGAGCGCCGCATGGTGTCCGGCTACCGCTTCCTCAGCCAGAAGCCGCTGCTGCTGGTGCTGAACGTGCCGGAGGGCCAGGCCGCGGCGCATCCGCCGGGCGCGCTGGTCGAGGCCGCGGCGAAGCGCAGGCTGGGCCTGGTCGTGCTGTCGGCGCAGGTGGAGATGGACATCGCGCAGATGCCGGACGAGGAGCAAAAGGAGTTCCTGTCGTCGCTCGGCCTGGGCGAGCCGGCGGTGAACCGCTTCATCCACGCTGCCTTCGAGCTCATCGATCTGATCTCGATGCTGACGGCGGGGCCGGACGAGTGCCGGGCGTGGCCGATCCCGCGCGGCACGGCCGCCCCGCGCGCCGCCGGCAAGATCCACTCGGACATCGAGCGCGGCTTCATCCGCGCCGAGGTGTGCAGGTGGGACGATCTGGTCGCCATGGGCAGCGAGGCGAAGTGCCGCGACGCGGGCAAGCTGCGGGTCGAGGGCAAGGACTACATCGTGCAAGACGGGGACGTGGTGAACTTCCGCTTCAACGTCTGATCGAGGTCGATGCACCCATTTGCCGACATCCTGATCGGTCTGGCGCTCGTGCTGGTCGTCGCCAAGGCGATGGGGGATGTGTTCGAGCGGCTTGGACAGCCGGCCGTGCTCGGTGAGATCCTGGCCGGCGTCGTGCTCGGCAACCTCAACCTTCTTGGCTGGGGCTGGTTCGACTGGCTGACCGAGCAGCCCACGTTCCAGGGACTGGCCGAGATCGGCGTCATCCTGCTCCTGTTCGAGGTCGGCCTCGAGAGCGACATGGGCAAGATGGCGCGGGCCGGCGCGGCCGCGACCGCCGTCGCGTGCATCGGCGTGATCGTCCCGGTCGCGCTCGGCTTCGGCGTCCACCAGCTCCTGGTGCCGGAGGCGACCTGGCACGTGCACCTGTTCGTCGGCGCGGTCCTGGCCGCCACCTCGGTCGGCATCACCGCGCGGGTGCTGCGCGACCTGGGCCGCCTCGATACGCCCACCGCGCGCGTCATCCTCGGGGCCGCGGTCATCGACGACGTCATCGGCCTGGTGGTGCTGTCGGTGGTCGTCGGCATCGTCAAGGCGGCGGACACCGGGCAGACGCTGGCAGCCTGGGAGATCATCCGCATCGCGGTGTTCGCGATCGGGTTCCTCGTCGCCGCCGCGCTGCTGGGTCGCCCGGCGTCCATCGCGCTGTTCCGCGTGGTGTCGTTCCTCCAGATCCGCGGGGTGCTGCTGGCCGCGGCGCTGGCCTTCTGCTTCGCCGTGGCCTACCTGGCCGCCCTCGTCGGGCTGCACCCGATCGTGGGCGCCTTCGCCGCCGGGCTGGTGCTGGAGGAGGTCTCGTACCGCGACCTGGCCGGACGCGAGGAGCACGGCCTCGAGGTCCAGCTCAAGCCGATCGCGTCCTTCCTGGTGCCGGTCTTCTTCGTCTATACGGGTGCGCTGGTCGATCTGGGCGCGGTCAGCGGCGACATCCTGCTGCTCGCCGGCGCGCTGACCGCGGTGGCCATCGTGGGCAAGCAGGCCTGCGCGCTGGCCGCGTTCGGCCCGGGCGTGGACCGCCTGTCGGTCGGTATCGGCATGATCCCGCGCGGCGAGGTAGGCCTCATCTTCGCCACGGTCGGCACCACGACCCTGCTGGCCGGAAAGGCGGTCGTCTCGCCCGGCAGCTACGCCGCGGCGGTCATCATGGTGATGATCACGACCCTCGTGACGCCATCGCTCCTGGCCTGGTCGCTCGGCCGAAAGGCGCAGCCCGCATGACGCGCTCCCCTGCCCCGGCCCTCGGCGCCGCCATCCTCCTCCTGGCCCTCGGCGCGTGCGGCGGCGCGTCGACCGAGCGCGGCGGGGATACAGCGCGATCCGGATCCGGCCGCTCGATCCGCCTGCGCCTGAGAGCGATGGACGGCGGCGAGATCGACCTGGCCCGCTACCGCGGCCGCGTCGTGGTGCTGCACCTGTTCGACACCGACTCGAGCGCCGCCCAGCTCGACGTCGAGCAGCTCAAGGCGCTGTCGCTGGGCGAGCCGAAGCGGGTCACCGTGGTCGGCGTCTGTCTCGATCCGGAGGGCTACCCGATGGCGGCGGCGTGGCGGCGCGCGACGGGCGTCCGCTACCTCATCGCGCTCGACCGCTCCGCCATCGAGCCACGCTCGCCGCTCGGCAAGCTGCGCGTGGTGCCGACGACGCTGCTGCTCGATCGCAGCGGCGCGCTGGTTCAGCGCATCGAGCGCCCGCTCCAGCCGGGCGAGCTTGCCGATCTGGTCTCCGATCTGCTCGACTGACATCGACCGGGCGGTGCTCTCCACCGTCAGCAGCTGTTAGAAGTCGCGGAATTGCGGGCCGCCCAGGTCCGGTATGGCATGCCGGATGGGTCTGCGCCGGCTGACGCGAGCCCTGGACGTGCGCCCCGGCGAGGCGATGCCGGCAGTCCTGTCGTTCGTCTGCTTCTTCTGCGCTGCTTGCGGCCAACTACGTCCTGCGGCCGATCCGCGACGCGCTCGGCATCGAGGGCGGCGTGCACAACTACCGCGCCTGTTCACCGGGACGTTCGTCGCCACGCTCGCGCTGTATCCGCTGCTCGGCGCGCTGGCGTCGCGTACGACGCGCACCCGCTTCGCCATGGCGGTGCTGGCGACCATCGCCGCCAGCCTGATCGTCTTTCGCCTGCTCATGGCGAGCAGACCTGCCCGAGCGTGGTCATGGCGCGCGCGTTCTTCGTCTGGGTGAGCGTCTTCAACGTGCTGCTCCCGTCGGTGTTCTGGGGCGTGATGGCCGACGTGTTCTCCAACGAGCAGGGCCGGCGGCTGTTCGGCGCCATCGCGGCGGGCGGCACCGCGGGCGCCATGGCCGGCCCGCTGCTGGCCGGCACGTTCGTGCACGTGGTGGGCGTCGAGGGCATGCTCCTGGTCGCCGCCGCCCTGATCGTGCTGGCGCGCTGGCCTGCGTCGCTGGGGCTGTCGCGCGTCTGGCGCGCGGCGGCGGCCAGGCGGCGGCGCCGCCGGACCGGATCATCGGCGGCAAGGTGCTGGCCGGGATCGCGCACGTGGCCCGCTCGCGCTACCTGCTCACCATCTCGCTGTACATCCTGCTGCTGGTGTCCACGGCCACCTTCCTCTACTTCCAGCAGGGCTGGATTCGTGGAGCGCGCGATCACCGGCCGCGCGGGACGGACCGCAGTTCTTCGCCCAGCTCGACCTCGCCACCAACGTGCTCGCGCTGATCGTCCAGATCCTCGTCACGCGGCTGCTGATCCGACGGCTCGGGTGTGGCGGCGGTGCTGGCCGTGCTGCCGACGGTGACCGCGCTGGGGTTCGCGGCGCTGGCGTTCGCGCCTTATCTGGCGATGTTCGCCGTCTTCCAGGTCATGCGCCGCGCCAGCGACTACGGCCTGGCGCGGCCAGCGCGCGAGATCCTGTTCACGGTGGTCAGCCGCGAGGACAAGTTCAAGGCCAAGAACGTCGTCAACGTGGTGGTCTACCGCGGAGGCGACGCGGTGGTCGGCCTGGGCGCAGATCGGGTTGAAGGCCGCCGGCCTCGGCCTCGGGGGCCTGGCGCTGGCGGCGCTGCCGCTGTGCGCGCTCTGGGTCTTCACCGGCGTCGCCCTCGGCCGCATGGAGGAGCGCCGCCGGCGCGAGCTCCTCGAGGAGAGACCGACATGAGCAGACATCGGGGTATCACCCGCCGCGACTTCCACCGCCAGGCCGGCATCGCGCTGGCCGCCGGTGCGCTCGGCACCGCGTGCAGCGGCCAGAGCGGATCGGCAGCGCCGCCGCAGCCCGCGCCCGCGCCCGCGCCGCCGGTCGAGGCGAAGAAGGATTCGAAGCTGCGCATCCTCATCCTGGGCGGCACCGGCTTCGTCGGCCCGGCGGTGGTCGAGGCGGCGCAGGCGCGCGGACACACGCTGACGCTGTTCAACCGCGGCAAGACGAACCCGGGCCTGTTCCCGGACGTCGAGAAGCTGCACGGAGACCGCGACGGAAAGCTCGAGGCCCTCCAGGGGCGCAAATGGGACGCGGTCGTCGACACGTCAGGCTTCGTGCCGCGCATCGTGAAGATGTCGGCCGAGCTGCTGGCCAGCGCGGTCGAGCACTACATCTTCATCTCGACCATCTCGGTCTACGCCAGCTATCCGACGGCGGGCATGGACGAGGACTCGGCGCTGGCCACCCTGCCCGACCCGACCAGCGAGGACGTCAAGCAGTACTACGGCGCCCTCAAGGCGCTCAGCGAGGAGGCGGCGGCGGCGGCCATGCCGGACCGCGTCTGCACCATCCGGCCCGGGCTCATCGTCGGGCCGCGCGATCAGACCGGCCGCTTCACCTACTGGCCGGTCGCGGCTCGCGCGCGGCGGCGAGGTCCTGGCGCCGGGCACCGGCACCGACGCGGTGCAGTTCATCGACGTCCGCGATCTTGCCGCGTGGATGATCCACTGCATCGAGAAGCGGGTGGTCGGCACCTACAACGCGCTCGGCCCGGCCGGGCGCCTCGACATGGCCACCATGCTGACGCAGATGAAGGGCGCCATCCCGCAGAGCGACGCCACCTTCACCTGGGTGCCGGCCGACTTCCTCGACGCCCAGGGCGTGCACCCGTGGAGCGACATGCCGGTCTGGATCCCCGCCACCCCCGAGGAGGCCGGCTTCGGCGCGATCGGCAACGCCCGCGCGGTGGCCCAGGGCCTCACCTTCCGCCCCGTGGGCGACAGCACGACCGCCACCCTCGAGTGGCTCGCCTCGCTCGACCAGGCGGAGCGCGAAAAGGTCACGTCGGGCGCCGGCCTCAAGCCGGACAAGGAGGCTTCGGTGCTGAAGGCGTGGAAGGCGCGCGGGAAGGGCAAGAAGGGCTGAAAGCGACAGGCTTCTCACCGGTGGGCGGCAAGCCAGTCCGCTGCCATCTTTCGCCACTCCTCCGCGCGCTCGCCGGCGCCGGCGTAGTGGTGGCGGGCGCGCAGCATGAGCATGCGGGCCCGTCGCCGGTCGCGCTGCGCCGCGTCGACGGCGGTGGCCAGGGCGTACTCGGCATGGGCCAGCTCGACCTGGTCCTCGAGCTTCTGCTTGATGGCCAGGGCGCGCTCGAGCGGGGCGAGGGCGTCGGCGGCGCGGCCGATGTGCACGTACGACTCGCCCAGGCCTGTCAGGCACGCGCGCCGTGTACGGATGGTCGGGCGGCAGCGACGCGGTGAAGACGGCCAGGGCGCGCTCGTAGAAGGCGACCGCGCCGGCGTGGTCGTTGCGCGCCGCCGCGTAGCCGCCCAGGTTGGACAGCGAGATGCCGACGTCGGTGTGGTGCGGGCCCAGCACGCGCTCGCGGATGTCGAGCGCGCGCTGCTCGAGCCGCGCGGCCTCGGCCTCGTCGCCGCGCAGCGACGCCAGGCGGGCCAGGTTGTTGATCGATCGTGCCACGGTCGGATGCCCCTCGCCGAACGCGGCCAGGCGCATCGCGAGCGCCCTTTCTTGTAGTCCCCGGGCCTCGTCGAGCTTGCCCTGGCTGGCCAGCGCCGAGCCGATCGAGGCCAGCGAGCTGGCCACGTCCGGGTGATCCGGGCCGAGCGCCGTCTCGCGCAATGCCAGTCGCGCGGCGGAAGCTGCTCTCCGCCTCGGGGTAGCGGCCGATCGCGCTCTGCACCGCGCCGAGGTGGTTGGCCAGCAGGCCGCGGATGCGGTCGTTCCTGGCCCGGGTGGCGGCGGCCGCGGCCAGGTCGGCCAGCTGCAGCGCCTCCTGGTGCCGCGCGCGCGTCATGCCGACCACGTACACCAGCGAGACCCACGCGGTGGCCAGACGCTCGTCGTCGGCGGCCTCGGCGGCGGCGTGGGCGGCGGCCCGCAGCACCTGCTCCGCCTCGGCTGCCTCGCCGGCCTGGTCGAGCAGCTCGCCGTGGAGCAGCAGGGCCTCGGCCTCCAGCGGCGGGTAGTCGAGGCGCTCGGCGGCGCCGACAGCGAAGCCGGCCAGGTCGCGGCCGGCGGCGTAGCGCCCGGCCTTGAGCAGCGCCGCGGCCCGGTCGAGGCTGGCGCGCACCTGCTCGACGCGCTCGCGCCGGGCCGGCTCGGGCGGAAGCGGCACCGGCCGCTCGAGCAAATCCCAGTCGGCGCAGCCGTCGAGCGGGTCGAGCCGCCAGGCCGCGTCGACGGCGCCGGCCACCACGTCAGCGCTGGGCTGCTCGCGCAGCACGGTGACCATGGCGTCCAGCTGCGACAGCCGGCGGTCGAGGCACTGCATGCGCAGGTCGAGCAGCGTCTCGGACTGCTCGCCGTGCACGCGGGTCGCCTCGCACGCTTCGGTCCGCATCGCCGCCCACGAGGCCGCGTAGCCGTCCACCCGCGCGATGACCCGCCGCGCGTTTGCCTCGGCGGCCGGGTAACCGCTTCCGGCGAACTCGCGCCGCAGCGCGCGCCGCGCGGCGTCGTCCCACACGCCGGCCAGCTTGCGCTCCGCGCTGTGGCACGCCTCCGGACGATCAGCCGACGCCGCCAGCACCGCGACGGCCGCCAGACCGAGCGCGCCCGCACCCGCCGCCGCGCTCGCCCACCGCCGGCGCCGGCGCAGGAGCCGGTCCAGCTCGCGCAGCAGTCCATCCATCGACCCGTGGCGCCCGCGCGGATCGGCGCGCAGGCCCCGCAGCAGCGCGCGGCGCAGGCGGCGCGGCCCCCGCGGCGCCCCGGCGATCGCGTCGCCGGCCGGCGGGTCGCCGCCGAGCGCCAGCCACAGCGAGATGCAGAAGCTGTACTGGTCGCTGCGCGCGTCCGCGTGCGCGCCCCGCCGCTGCTCCGGCGACATGAAGGCCGGCGTCCCGAGCACCGCCCCCGCGGTGGTGAGCGGCTCGGGCACGGTGCGCGCGACCACCTCGTCGTCGCCCGGCACGCTCGGGGCGTCCGTCGCGCCGCTGTCGTCGCGGTCGATCGAGTCGGCGTTCCGCGCCAGGCCGAAGTCAACGACCCGCACCTGGCCGTCGTCGCCGACCAGCACGTTGCCCGGCTTGAAGTCGCGGTGGATCACGCCGGCCGCGTGGGCCGCCGCCAGGCCGCGGCCGGCCGCGGAGAACACCGACACTGTCTCCCGCCATCCGCGCCGGTCGGCGCCCAGCCAGTCGGCCAGGCTGCGCCCCGCCACCAGCTCCATGGCCAGGAACAGGTCGCTGCCGGACTCGCCGACGTCGAAGACCGGCAGCACGTTGGGATGCGACAGGCGGGCCATGGCCTGCGCCTCGCGCAGCAGGCGGCGGCGGCGAGCCCGCAGCAGATCGCCGTCGCCGGGGCGCTCGCGGTGCAGCACCTTGACCGCCACGCGCCGGCCCAGCGTCGGGTCAACCGCCTCGTACACCACGCCCATGCCGCCCTGGCCGAGCCGGCGGAGCGGGAGGTAGCGCCCGATCCGCACCGGCCGGTCGTCCGGATCCGGCAGGTCGCCGCGCGACGCGTACGCGCTGCTGACGGTGGTCGTGTCAGCTGGGTCGGCGTTCATCCGCCGATCATCGCAGGCCGCGGCGCTGCTCGGTCAGTCCGAAAGCCTCCAGCCAGCGGTAGATCTGGCGCCGGTCGCGTCCGAAGCGGCGCGCCACCGCGCGCACGCTGCCGTCGTGCTCGCGCATGGCCGCGGACAGCTCGTCGGGGCTCGGCGTCGGCCGCCGCGCACCCGTGCCGCGCCCGGACGGACGCACCGCGCGCACCGCGCTCATCATGCCCGTCTCGTGCGGCTGCGAGCGCGCCAGCCAGGGCGGCAGGTCGTCCACCTCGACGCGGCCGCCACCCAGGCGCGTGGCCAGCTCGTGAACCAGACGGCCGACGCCGCGCAGGTTTTCCGGCCAGTCGGCCAGCAGAATCTGCTCGGCCGCAGCCGGCGAGAGCTCGATCGGCAGCGCGGGCAGCTGGTCAGGCCGCTCGGCCAGCCAGTGGCGGTGCAGCCGCTCGATCCAGGCCAGCACGTCGGCGCGGCGCTCGCGCAGCGGCGGCACCGCAGATCTCCCACATGGCCAGGCGCGCGTACAGGTCGCGCCGGAATCCGCCGGCCTCGACGCTGGCGGTGAGGTCGCGGTTCGTCGCGGCGATGACCCGCACGTCCACCGGCAGCGCGCGGGTGGCGCCCACCGGCAGCACCTCCGCCTCCTGCAGCGCGCGCAGGAGCTTGGGCTGCAGGTCGAGCGGGAGGTCGCCGATCTCGTCGAGGAACACGGTACCGCCGGTGGCGGCGCGGAACAGCCCGGCGTGGTCGGCGACCGCGCCGGTGAAGGCGCCGCGCACGTGACCGAACAGCTGGCTCTCGATCAGCTCGCGGCTGAGCGCCGCGCAGTTGACGCTGAGCAGCGCGCCCTCGCGCCCGCTCAGGCGGTGGATCTCGCGCGCGATCTGCTCCTTGCCGGTGCCGGTCTCGCCCACCAGCAGCACCGGCGAGCGGTCGCGGCCGGCCCGCGCCACGGTGCGGCGCAGGCGCTGCATCGCCACCGACACGCCGGGCAGCGCGTCGAGCGAGACCATCGCGTCCTGGGTCTGCTCGGCCGGCTCGATCTGGTAGACCGCGATGACGTCGCCCAGCTGGATCGTGTCCCCCTGGGTCAGCTCGATCGCGATCTCCGGGGTCAGCTGCCGGCCGTTGATGCGCGAGCCGTTGTGGCTGGCCAGGTCGCGCATCAGCGTGGGCGCCGGCGGCGGTCGACCACTCGATGCGCAGGTGCTGGCGCGACACGGTCGGGTGCGCGACCGGGTGGATGCCGCCGCCCTGCTGGCGGCCGACGACGAGGGTTGGTCCGTCGAGCGAGATCGAGTGTGCCAGCGGGTCCGGATAGACGACGCGCAGCGACGCGCGCAGGGCGCGGGCGCGTCCGGGACGGGCTGACGACTGGGTGGCTGTCACCTGCAGGAGCTGGGGCAATGCGGGCACATCGGGGGTACCTTGCAAGAGGCCGTCCAGACCGCGCGCGCAGCGTCCCCCGCGCATCCGGAAGCGGCGAAGGTCGCGGCTCGAAGGTGTTGGAAGGTATGCGGCGCCGGACCGCGAGCCGCCGGCGCCGTCCGCGCGGCCTTCCTTGTGGTCGAACAGGCAACAACAGCACCGCCGGCGTCGACGGATCGGCCACAGCGCGAGACGCCTGCTACCCTCGAGCCATGACGACCATGGCGATGTCTCGCAGGGTCTTCCTGGCCGGCGGCGCCGGCGGCCTGCTGGCCGCGGGGCTGGGTCCGCCGGCCCTGGGCCGCACGCCCGGGTCGCTGCTCATGCGGGCCATCCCGTCCACCGGCGAGAAGCTGCCCGCCCTCGGCCTGGGCACCTGGCAGACCTTCGACGTCAGCGGGCCGCGCATCGCCGAGGTGCAACCGGTGCTCGACCGCTACTTCGAGCTCGGCGGCCGCCTCATCGATTCATCGCCCATGTACGGAAACGCCGAGGCGGCCGTCGGCGCCATGCTGCGCGGCCGCCGCGACAAGGCGGTGCGGCCCTTCCTGGCCACCAAGGTGTGGACGACCGGCAAGCAGGAGGGCATCGCCCAGATGCGCCGCTCGGCCGAGCGCTTCGGCGTCCCGAAGATCGATCTCATGCAGGTGCACAACCTGCAGGACTGGAAGACCCACCTGCCGGTCATGCGCGAGTGGAAGCAGGCCGGGACGTTCCGCTACATCGGTGTCACCCATTACCAGCACGGCGCCTTCGACGAGCTGGAGCGCATCATCCGGAACGAGAAGATCGACACGGTGCAGCTGCCCTGCTCGGCCGTCGATCGCCAGGCCGAGAAGCGCCTCTTGCCCGCGGCGCGCGACGCCGGCGTCGCGGTGCTGGTGCTTTCGCCGTTCGAGAGCGGGTCGCTGTTCCGCCAGGTCAAGGGCAAGCCGCTGCCGGCCTGGGCCGCCGACATCGACTGCACCAGCTGGGCGCAGATCTTCCTCAAGTTCCTGCTCGGGCATCCGGCCATCACCTGTCCGCTGCCGGCCACGTCCAAGCTCAGCCACATCGAGGACAACATGGCGGCGCTGCGCGGGCGCCTGCCCGACGCCGCGCTGCGCGAGCGCATCGCCGCGGCCCTCTGAGCTGGTCCTCCGAGGCCAAAAGTCTGGTCAACGATTCCGGGCCCGGGTGCGGTCTTGTCGACGGCCACCGGGTCGAGGGGCATCGCGGCGGGCGCCGCGCTACGGGATCAGCTGGATCCACAGCGGATAGCCGTGGCGGCGCGCACGAGACCGGGTGGCCTCGGCCGCCTGCCGGGCGCGCGGACCGGGATGCCGTCCCAGGCTGGCGCGGCCCTCGCTGTGCGCGGCGAGCATCAGCCGGTGGGCCTCGTCCTCGTTCATGCCCAGCCCCTCGCGCAGCACCTCGACGACAAGCTGCTGCGGCGAGAAGTCGTCATTGACCAGCACGAGCTCGATGTCCGCGCCGCCGGTTGCGTCGGGCGCGGCGCGCTCGGCCGCGCCGTGGGTCAGGACGAACAGCACCGCCGTCGGATCGACGCCGGCCGCCGACACGAGCTCGCCGAGGCCCAGGCCCGGGCGCATCAGCGCGAACCAGAGGTCGGCCGGCGTGGCCGAGCGCCCGTGGTGGCGCGCGAGCGCGGAGGCCAGATCGATCGCGGCGGCCGCCGGGTCGAGCCGGAGCGTGTAGAGCAGCGCCACGTCGGCGGCGCCCTCGAGCGCGGCGAACACGCGGTCCTCGACGGCGGAGGGATCGCCGCCGGCGCTGTGGATCGCCGCCGACACCGACTCGCTCTCGACCATCGCGAGCAGCAGGTGCTCGGGGCGCAGCGGCTGGCGCCGCGCGCGCGCCTCGTGGGCGGCCACGTGCAGGACGACCTGGAACTCCTCGTCGTGCGGCGGCAGCTGCCTGCGCCCGGCGGCGCGGCGGCGGTGTCGCCACCAGAAGGTGACCACCCCCGCCGCGCTGACAGCGAGGTAGAGGAGCTCTTCCATGGTCAGGTCCTGGCCTCGCTCAGCGCGCGTCGCCGGAGCTCGAGCTCGAGCCGATGGTTCGCTGCGCGCGCCGCGGGCGCAGCTCGCGCACGCTCTCCGGCGCGCCCTCGCGCGACAGCAGCATCTCCGCGACCTGTCTCTCCGGCGCCTGCTGCGGCATGTGCAAGCTCCACCAGCGCTCGGCGCGCTCGCGCGTCCACTGCTGCGGCAGCGGGCAGGCGGCCAGCCGCTCGGCCAGCGCGCCCGCGCTGGGCGGCCGGTCGGCCGGGTCCTTCTCGAGGCAGTCCATGATGATCTGCTCGAGCTCGGCCGGGATCGCCTGGTCGGTTCGCGTCCCCGGCCGCGACGGCGTCGTGTGCGCGTGGTCGATGAGCATGTTCATCATCGAGTCGCCCTCGAACACGAGCTTGCCGGTCAGCAGCCAGTAGCCGACGCAGCCGGCCGCGTACAGGTCGATCCGGTGGTCGTAGCTGGGCTGGCCGCGCGCGATCTCCGGCGCCGTGTAGGCCGGCGTGCCGCCGATGGGGCGGTCGGCGCTGAGCCGGATCTGGTCGCCCGAGTGCTCGGGGCGCAGGCGGACGAGGCCGAAGTCGAGCACCTTGACGAAGTCCAGCTCGGTGCCGGTGCCGCTGACGAAGATGTTGGCCGGCTTTATGTCGCGGTGGGTCAGGCCGTTCTGGTGCGCCTCCTCGAGCGAGTGGCAGACCTGCTTGAGGATGTGGACGGCGCGCTCCGCCGGCACCGGCCCGAAGCGCGACACCAGCTTCTCGAGATCGATGCCGAGCAGGAGCTCCATCACGTAGAACAGGGTGCCGTCCTCGGCCTGGCCGAAGTCGTAGAGCTGCACCGTGTGCGGCGAGCGCAGCGCGGCCGTCGCCATCGCCTCGCGCTCGAAGCGCCGCAGCGGCAGCTCCGGGTCGCCGCGGCTCGAGTCCAGAAGCTCGGGCCGGATGAGCTTGATGGCGGCGGCGCGCACCAGGAAGCGGTGTCGCGCGCGCCACACCTCGCCCATACCTCCCGTGCCGAGCTTCTCCTCCAGCAGGTACTGGCCCAGCTCGGTGGCCTCGCGCACGCTGCGGCGCAGGTCGTAGATGATGCGGGACGTCACCGTGGCCATCGCGCTGACCGCGCCCAGCAGCAGCACCTGGTAGAGCACCGTGAGCCACGGCCCGTAGGCTCCGAACGGATCGCCGACGACGCGGGCGCGCACGGTGTCGAGCCAGCCCAGGAGGACGACGACGGTGGGCGCCGTGGCCAGCAGGCTCAGCCGCAGGGTGCGCGAGGAGGTCGACGGCACCGCGATGGCGCGCGCCAGCATCGTCATCGTCACCGAGATGACCGCCACGTGGACCGACTCGACGATCGCGGGGTCGATGAAGAACGCCCACGCGGTGCACGACCCGACCAGCGCGGCCGCGTCGATCACCTCCAGGGTCAGCAGCGAGAAGCGGCCGTTGCGGCAGAGAATCCAGACCGCCGAGAGCACCGCCATGCCGGCCATGTGCGCGATGGCGCCCTGCCCGGTCAGGTACATCTGGAGCGGCATGTCGAACGCCACGCCGGTGGTCAGGCCCACGATGAAGAAGACCAGGGCGATGAGCGTGATGAGCTTGGCGAAGAGCGCGATGCGCTCCTGGATGAACTCGTCGCCGGCGGACGTGTCGAGGCCCGACCCGCGCAGCCATTGCACGGCCAGCGAAGTGAGCCCCGGGTCGGTCACCCCCTGACTATAGTCGCAGTGCGCCTTCTCGCTCCCACTGCTGGCCATCGGGTGCTGGCGACGCGCGATGCGAAGCGGCGTCGTCGCCGTGGGGCTCGTTCTCGCTGTCTCCTCGGCCGGTTGCGGGCCAGGGCGGTCGAGTCCCGGCGCTGTCGGCGCCAGGCCGCCGCCGCCGCGCCCGGGATTCGTCATCCGTGCGTGGGGGGCACGACCGCGTGGGCGGTCAGCGCGGCTACTGAACCGCGCCTGATCCCGCCGCGCCGCCGGTCCCGTTCAGCTTGTCGCGCGCGGCCTTGGCGCCGTTCTGCGCCTCGGTGTTGTTCGGGTTCTGGCTCAGCACCAGGTCGTAGTAGCGCAGCGCGGCGCCGTACTCGTGCTTCTGGTAGTAGGCGTGGCCGAGCAGCACGCGCGCCTGCGGCGAGTCTCCCGCGCGCTTGGCGTAGGCGATGGCGTCGTCGGCCCGCTTTGTCTCGAACGCGACCTGGGCCAGGCCGAGGTAGGCCTTGTGGCGCTGGAACTTGCCGGACGCGACCCGCTCGTACTTCTGCTTGGCCCCGTCCCAGTCGAGCCGGCTCACCCGCTTCTCCGCGTCCTGCAGGAGAGTGCGCGCCTCCTGCGCGCTGCCCGGCGCGCCGCTGCCGTCTCCGTCGGAGGGACGCTCGCCGCGCTCCTCCTTGTCGCGCATCGCGCCGCTCCGGCTCGCGCGCCTCCTTCTTGTCGCGATCGCCGCGATCGCGCTCGTCGCGATCGCGCCGGCGACCCGGCGCGCCCTCGCGCGACCCGCCGCCGCGCGCCGTCGGCACGCTCGGCTCGGCCGCCGGTGCCGGCATCGCCACCGCGCTGGCCGCGGTCTGCTCGCGGCCGGTCCCGCCGCCGCGCTCGGAGTCGATGGCCAGCAGCACCGCGCCGCCTCCCGTGGCGAGCAGGATGACGAGCACGGCCCAGCCGAACAGCCGCAGCCCCTGACCGCGCAGGTCGGGCACGCGCGCGTTGACCAGATCCGTGTTCTCGGAGATCGGCGCCGCGGGCATCATCGGCGTCCCGCCGGCGGGAGACGCCAGGCTCCGGCCGAGGGCGACGCCCTCCGCCGGGCTCACCGCCGGCGCCAGGCGGCGGAGTCGGCGGCGGCGTGAGGCTGGCGATCGACCCGGACGCGTGGCCAGGCCCTGCCCCCGGCACCTCGCCGACCATGCGCGCGCGCCAGCTGGCCACCGCGCCGGGCGATGACACCGGCGTGACCTCGTCGCGCGGCAGGTAGGCCGGGCCGCCCAGCCCGCCCAGCAGCGGGCTCTCGCTCGGGATGCCGAGGATCTTGGCCACCGCCACGCCGCGCCCGGCCAGGCACTTGGTCAGCTCGTACTCGAACGCCTCCATGGAGGGCGGCCGCAGCGCCGGATCGCGCGCCATGGCCGACTGGACCAGCGCCTCGACCACCGGCGGCAGCTCCGGGCGGACCGAGCTCGGCGGCGTCGGATCGACTGTCGCCTTCTTGGTCAGGATCTCCATGAAGTTGTCCCCCTCGTACGGGGGCGTGCCGGTCAGCATCTCGTACAGGATCGCGCCGACCGCGTAGACGTCGCAGCGCTCGTCGGCCGGGCGACCGGCCGCCTGCTCCGGCGACATGTACTCCGGCGTGCCCATCGCCATGCCCGGATGGGTGAGCCGCTTGCCGCGCGCCTCCTCCGCCTCGCTCGACTTGGCGATGCCGAAGTCGAGCACCTTGACGAAGTCGGCCGCGCCCTCGCGCACGGTGAGGAAGATGTTCTCCGGCTTGAGGTCGCGGTGGATGATGCCGACCGCGTGCGCCGCCGACAGCGCGCGGCAGATCTGGGTGGCGACGCGCAGCGCGCGCGCCACGTCGAGCGCGCCCTCGCGGTCGATCACCGTGGCCAGCTCGATCGCCCTCGAGGTACTCCATCACGAAGTAGACGGAGCCGTCGTCGGTGGTGCCGGAGTCGGTGACGTCGACGATGTGCGGGTGGCCGATCTTCGAGGCCGCGCGCGCCTCGCGCCGGAACCGCTCGACCAGGTCCGGCATGCGGCCGTAGACCGGGTGCAGGATCTTGATCGCGACGCGCCGGCCGATCTCGACGTGCTCGGCCAGGTAGACGCGGCCCATGCCGCCCTCGCCGATCAGCTCCTCGACCCGGTAGCGGCCGTCGAGCACCTGGCCGAGGAAGTCGGTGCGTCTCAGATCGGCCTGCGCCGCCTGCACCTGGGCCAGCGCCAGCCCGGCTCGGCGGCGCGCCCTGCTCGCGCCCGCCCGGCCGAGCGGCGACTTCACCATGCACCGCCGTGACCGCCACCCTGTCGAGCAGCTTGTCGACCTGGCGCCGCCCGCTCTGCTGGCGGCGGTCGGCCGCCGGCTCGCCGCCGGGACCGGAGCGCGCCTCGCGGCGGCGGTCGCTCCCCTTGGCCAGCTCGTCGGCCGACTGCTCCATGATGCGCCACAGCTCGTCGGTGGGCGGCAGCGTCGCGCGCACCCGCTCGCGCATCTTGTCGATCAGCCGCTGGCGCTCGTCGCGCTCGCGCTCGATGTCCTCGGCGAACAGCTTGCGCAGGAAGCGCTCCAGGCGCGCCGCGTCGGTGGTCGGGCGACTCGGCGGCCAGCCAGGCGCCCAGCGCGTCGCGCAGCTCCTCGCCGCTGGCGAAGCGCTCCTCGCGCACGAGGCCGAGCGCGCGCAGGCAGATGGCGTCGAGCGCCGGCGGCACGCGCGGCGCGCGCTGCGACGGCGGCGTCACCATCGGGTTGCGCGCGCGGCGGAGCAGATCCTGCGGCTGCTCCTTGCCGGGCGGGAACAGCTGCCGGCCGGTCAGCAGCTCCCACAGGATGATGCCGGCGGCGTACAGGTCGCTGCGGCCGTCGAGCTGCTCGCCGCGCGCCTGCTCGGGCGACATGTACGTGACCTTGCCGTAGATGATGCCGGGCGCGGTCTTCTCCAGCTTGAGCGTCGACGCGGCCAGCCCGAAGTCGGTCAGCTTCACCTCGCCGCGAGTAGGAGATGAGCACGTTGGGCGGCGAGACGTCGCGGTGGACCAGGCGCAGGTCGCCGAAGCCGTGCGCGTAGCCCAGGCCGCGGCACAGCTCCTTGACGATGTAGACGGCGACGTCGACCGGGAAGGCCACGCCCTTCTGCGCGCAGCGGTTCCACACCGCGCGCAGGTCCTTGCCCTCGACGAAGTCCATGGCCAGGAACAGCTCGCCGTCGACCTGGCCGGCGTCGAACACCGGGATGAGGTTGCCGTGGCCGAGCTTGACCACGACCTTGGCCTCGTCGCGGAAGCGCGAGACGTACTCGGTGTCGGCCAGGTGCGGGAGCACGGTCTTGATGACCAGCAGCTTCTCCAGGCCGTGATCCCCGGTCACGGCCATGTAGAGCGCACCCATGCCACCTTGCGCGAGCGGCGCGAGCAGATGGTACTTCCCGAACTTCCTCGGGAATTGCTCCGACGTGGGGTCCTTGCTCGTCATTCCCCGCGCTGCCGCGGTAGCCGGCGGCAAGACTACCACCTAACCTCAGTGGAACCAATCGATCGGGGCTCGCCACGCGCGTGCTCACCCGACACGAGTGCGACGCGTCGTGGTTCGGGAGTTGACATCGTTTTCAAAACAGGGGGCCGCAGGTAACATGCGCGCCCCGAGGATCCCATGGCGGGCGAAACGGTTCTGGTCATCGACGACAGCCCCACCATCCTCAAGGTGGTCCAGCTGGTTCTGACCAAGGCCGGATTTCGGGTCGAGACCGCGTCCGACGGTGAGGCCGGGCTGGCCTCGGCGCGCGAGACGCGCCCGGACCTCATCCTGCTCGACTTCGTGATGCCGCGCATGAACGGCTACCAGGTATGCCGGTCGCTGGCCGCCGACGCCGGCCTGCGCGGCGTGCCGGTCGTGCTGATGAGCGCGAAGGGCGACCAGGTCGGCGAGCGCTTCGTCAAGGTGATGGGCATCGTCGACTACATCACCAAGCCGTTCTCGCCCGAGGCCATCACCGCGGTGGTCCAGCACACGATCGCCAAGTACGCGGAGCGGCCGCGTCGAGGACGGGACCAGCCCGCTGGTCGGCCGGCCGCCCACCGAGGAGCCGACCGAGACCGGCGATGCGGATGCGCGGCACGGTCGAGGAGCGCCGCCGCCTGATCGGCCGGGTCCGCGAGCGACTTGCATTGCGCCTGGGCGAGCGCGTGGCCGGGCTGTACTCGCTGGCCGACGCGGCGCAGCGCGACCAGGCCGGCGAGCGCCCGCCGGGCCTCGGCGACGCCGGCGCGGCCACCGGCGACCTGGTGCCGACCGACGCGGCCTCCGTTGCCGACGCGGTGCGCGGCTCGCTGGACGACGATTTCCTGGGCGAGCTGGCGGCGGAGATCGAGCAGCAAGCGACGGCGGCCAGCGCCCCGGGCGCGCCGGCCGAGGCGTCGCTGCGCGGCGACCTGCGCGTGGTGCCGCTGGCCGAGGTGCTGCAGCTGCTCGACGCGCAGAAGCAGTCCGGCGTGCTCGAGGTGGAGCAGAACGACGCCGCGGTCGAGGTCGCCTTCCGCGGCGGGCGGGTGGACCTGGCCACGGCGCGCGGCGTCTCCGAGGAGTACCTGCTCGGCCGCTTCCTGGTCGACGGCGAGCTGATGACGCGGGCGGACCTCGACGGCTTCCTCGAGTCGCGCATGCCCGGCACCAAGCTGATCGGCGCGCAGCTGGTCAAGCTCGGTTACCTGAGCGAGGCGGATCTCAAGGCGGCGCTGGCCCGGCAGAGCCGCGAGCTGGTCTACGAGATCCTGCGCTGGCGCTTCGGATCGTTCCGCTTCACCCGCACCCAGGAGCTGCCGGCCGCCGCGGTGGACGCCACGCTCGCCCTCGACGTCGAGGGCATCCTGATGGAGGGCTTCCGCCGGGTGGACGAGTGGCACCTCATCGAGCGCGAGGTGGACGACTTCGACACCGTCTTCCTGCGCAACGAGGACGCGGTGGCCCAGATGGGCCGCGGCCGCCTGACCCGCGAGGAGCTGGCCGTGCTCGAGCTGGTCAACGGCAAGAACACGGTCAAGGAGATCGTGCGCTCCTCGCGCATGGGCTCCTTCGAGGTGTCCAAGATGCTGTACCGCCTGCTGTCGATCAAGCTCATCCGCCGGCGGGTCATGCCGGTGGCGGTGTAGCCGCGCGCCGCGGGCTCACTGCAGCGCGCAGTTGACGAGGAACAGGATGGCGTCCGGCTTGCCGTTGAACTGACAGCGCAGCGCGACGCTGTCGCCGACCTTGACCTTCCTCTTGCGCGCCGCCGGCGCCGCCGTCCTCGAACCGGGCGGCGATGTGGCCGGGGCCGTCGACGCCGAGCCACAGCTGCAGCCCCTCGTCCTGGCCCAGGTAGACGCTCTTGATCACCTGGCCGTTGATGGCCACGCCGTCGCCGTACTTGTTGAGCCGGTCCGCGCCCTTGAGGCTCGAGTAGTCCTTGTAGAACTCCGCCGCGGTCATCTGCGGGACGTCCTTGCCCTGCCCCTCGCCGCCCTTGCCCTCCACCTTGCCATCGCAGGCGCCGGCCGCGGCGACGACGAGCAAGGCGATGAAGAGCCGAGAGCTGACGACCGGTCCCATGGCGACCTCCCGGCAGCGCGACGCGTGCTGCCCTGCGACAGTGCGAGTGTTATAACCGAATTATCCAGCGGGTCCCTTCCGCGCCGCGGAAACGTCCTCTCCCGCCGCAGCGATCATAACGCCACACACACGTCGAGTCCTCGCCACTTTGCCCGGCGAAATTCGCCTCGCAGCGGTGCGCTGGCTTGCGGTCCCGACCTCCAGGTAGGCTGACCCCCGCCCGCGCTCTCGAGCGGGTTCGTTGGTATCGTAGGACCCTCGGGAGCGGGCATCCATGAAGAACGTGATCGTCTTCGCGCTGGGGCAGGCTCGCTATGCGGTCGAGCTGCGGTGGGTGCGCGAGGTGTTCACGCTCGGGCCGGTGACGCCGGTGGCGCACGCGCCGGAGTCGGTGGCCGGGGTGGTCAACTACCGGGGCGCGATCATGCCGATCCTGGATCTGGCGGTCCTGCTCGGGGGCGGGCGGATGTGGCGGCGCGCGGCCGCCTACAGCGGCGAGGGGGCCATCCTCATCCAGGTCGAGGACGTGCGCGCCGCGCTGCGGGTGTCGGGCGTTGTCGAGGTCGCCACCCTGCGGGAGGACCGTGCCGACCCGCTGGGCAGCGCGCTCATCGACTCGAGCGGTCGCAAGGCTCCGCTCATCGACCCGCCGGCGCTGCTGGCGCAGGCGCGCGCGGCCGCGCGGTCGGGCACGGTCGCGGCCGCGGCGGCGCCGCAGGGGGTCGCGCGGCCGCGGGGTCCGGCGTGAGCGACGACGACGGCCAGGTCGCACGGCCCGCCGACGACTCGTTCAACACCAGCGAGTACCAGGCCCTGCGGGTGCTGTTTCGCGACGAGAGCCAGGAGGCGCTCGACCAGGTCACCCGCATGCTGCTGCGCGTCCCGGCCCAGCCCATGGACACGGCGGCGCTCAACGAGATCCTGCGCGCCACCCACTCGCTCAAGGGCACCGCCGGGACGGTCGGGCTGAGCGCGTTCGCCGACGCCGCCCACCGCTTCGAGGGGGTGGTGGAGAAGCTGCGCGCCGGCGTCCTGCCCTGGACCGCCGACACCCGCGACTCGCTCGTCGAGATCATCGACTGGCTGCGCGCGCGCGCGGCGCTGGGCGAGGACGAGGGGGAGGAGGCGGCCGCGCTGGGCGCGCAGCTCGACGGCAAGCTGGCCGCCCTGAGCGGCGACCCGGCCAGCAGGGTCCGGGCCGCCACCGAGCCGACGCCCGGCGAGCCGGTCAGCGCCGCCTACCGGCTGGCCCGGCGGGACGAGCGCACCCTCCTGCGCGTGGATCCGTCGCGCATCGATCGCCTGATGGACAGCGTGGGCGAGCTGGTCTTCGATCGCACCCGCATCGAGCGGCGGGTGACCGAGCTGGGCGCCGCCGTCGCCGAGCTGGGCCGGATCGGCGCCGCCCTGCGCGCCGCCGCGGTCGGGGCCGACGCCCTGGACGCGACCGCGCGTGCCCTCGACGGGCAGCTGGTGCAGCTCGAGCGCCTCGGCCGCGAGCTGCTCGACGACGCCGGCGCCCTGCGGCGCACCGGCAACGCGCTACAAGATGGCCTGACCGACATCCGCATGCAGTCGAGCCGCACGCTGTTCCAGCGCCTGGCCCCGCAGGTGCGCGCGCTGGCCCGCGCCGCCGGCAAGAGCGTCAAGCTGGTGACGCTGGGCGGCGAGACCGAGTTCGACAAGTCGGTGGCCGATCAGATAGGCGACGCGCTCATCCATCTGCTGCGCAACGCGGTGGCCCACGGCATCGAGCCGCGCGAGCTCCGGACGCGCCTGCGGCAAGCCGGAGGAGGGTCAGATCACCGTGTCGGCCCGCCACGAGGGCGCAGACCGTCGTCATCGAGGTGGCCGACGACGGGGCCGGCATCGATCCATCGCTCCTGCGCCGGCGGCTGGTCGACAGCGGCCGCTGGTCGGCGGCGCAGGCGGGCCTGGCCGACGACGGCGAGGTGCTGCGCGCGCTGCTCGACGCCCGCATGTCGTCGCGCGACGAGGTGGACGAGCTGGCCGGACGCGGCATCGGGCTGGACGCGGTGCGGGTGACAGTGGCCCAGCTGGGCGGCGACGTCGCCGTGTCGTCGTCGCCCGGCGCCGGCACCACCTTCGCCATGCGTCTGCCGCTGACAACGGCGGTGTCGAACGCGCTCCTGTTCAAGGTCGGCGGCCACGTCTACGCCATCCCGAACGTGCACGTGCTCGAGACGATGGAGGTCGAGGTCGAGCCGGGCGCAGGGCGCCGGCCTGCCCGCCCAGCTGCGGGTGCAGAGCGCCTTGGTGCCGCTGGTCCCGCTGCACGCCGCGCTCGGCGCCGCGCCGCCGGCGGCCGGCCGGGTCCCGGCGGTTGTCATCGACTACGCCAGCCGGCGGCTCGCCCTCACCTGCGACAAGATCGTCGGACCGCGCGAGATCGTGGTCAAGAGCCTGGGGCCGCTGCTCAGTCCGCTGCCGCTGTACGCAGGCGGCACCATCAGCGCGTCCGGCAAGGTGCAGCTCATCCTCGATCCGGCCGCGCTGGTGCGCCTGGCCTATCCCGACGCGGCCGCGCCGCGCGCCGCCCGCATCTCCTCGGCCGGACGGGTGCTGGTGGCCGACGACTCGCGCGCTGTGCGCGAGGCGATGTCGCTCCTGCTCGAGCGCGCCGGCTACCAGGTCGACGCCGCGGCCAGCGGCCTGTCGGCCTGGCGCATGCTGGGCCGCGCCCACTACGACGCGCTGGTAACCGATCTCGAGATGCCGGAGATGGGCGGCGTGGAGCTGATCGAGCGGCTGCGCGCCGACCCGGTGCTCGCGCCGCTGCCGGTGGTGGTCGTCTCCTCGCGCGTCACCGAGGCCGCACGCGCCCGCGCCCGCGCGCTCGGCGCCGTCGACATCCTCGACAAGCCGGTCAGCCCCGAGGCCCTGCTGGCGGCGTTGAGGCCTGGGTAGCGCTGCCGGTCTCTACTCGCGGCTCTGGACCAGGCGGAAGTTGACCCTCCGGCGGGCCACCGAGACGTTGACCAGCTCGACGCGGACCGGGTCGCCCAGGCTGATGGTCAGGCCGGAGCGGCGGCCGCGGATGACCATGTGCTTGTCGTCGAACTCGAACGAGTCGCCGCCCAGGCGCCTCCAGCTTGATCAGGCCCTCGACGAACGGCTCGTCCAGCTCGACGAACACGCCGAAGCTCTGCACGCCCGAGACGCGGCCGGTGAACTCCTCGCCGATGTGGTCGCGCATCAGGTAGGCCCGGTACATGGCCACCGACTCGCGCTCGGCCTCGATCGCGCGCCGCTCGTGCGACGACGAGTCGCGCGCCAGCTGGTCGAGCTCGTCGCGCGGCGCCGGCCGGTACGCGCCGCCGCCGCCCGACGCCTGCCCCTCTCGGTGCAGGTGGTACTTGAGCAGGCGGTGGACCAGGAGATCCGGGTAGCGCCGGATGGGCGACGTGAAGTGCAGGTACTCCTCGGACGCCAGCCCGAAGTGCCCGATGTTGTCGGTGTCGTAGATCGCCTGCTTGAGCGAGCGCAGCACCAGGAACGACAGCGCGCGCGCGGCCGGGCGGTCGCCTATCGCCTCGAGCACCGCGCGCATGCCGAGCGGCGTGCGCGCCGCCTCGACGTCGACCTCGATGCCGAAGCTCTCCATCAGCTCGGCCAGGTCGTGGATGCGCGACTCGGCCGGCGGCGCGTGCACCCGCCACACCGCGTGCAGCTTGCGGCCCGCGAAGAAGGCGCCGACCGCCTCGTTGGCCGCGATCATGTACTCCTCGACCAGCTGGTAGGCGCCGCGCACCGCCTCCGAGTCCTTGGCCCGCACCACGTCGCGCACCAGGCGCGGGTCGTCGGCGTCGAGCACCACCTTCGGCTCCGGCAGCTCGAGCTCGAGGGTGCCGCGCGCCCGGCGCCGCTCGCGCAGCCGCACCGCCAGCTCGTTCATGCGCTCGAGCGTCTCGGACCACTTGCGGTACTGCTCGCGCCGCCCGCGGAAGTCGCCCGACAGGCAGGCCGCCACCCCGGGATAGTCGAGGCGGGCGCGCGAGCGGATGACCCCGGCGCAGAAGCCGGTCTCGCGCAGGACGCCGGCGGCGTCGTAGTCGAGCCGCACCACCATGGCGCAGCGGTCCACGTTCGGGTTGAGCGAGCAGATGCCGGACGAAAGCTCCAGCGGCAGCATCGGGATCACGCGGTCCGGCAGGTAGACCGACACGCCGCGCAGCTGCGCCTCGCGGTCGAGCGGGTCGTCCGGGTGCACGTAGTGCGACACGTCGGCGACCGCGACCCACACCCGCTCGCCGCCGCGCGGACCCTCCTCGATGCAGATCGCGTCGTCGAAGTCGCGCGCGTTCTCCGGATCGATGGTCAGGAAGTCGCGGTCGCGCAGGTCGATGCGGTCGGCCAGGTCGGCCCGCTTCACCTGCTGCGAGCGTGTTGCGCCCCTGCTCGAGCGCGTCCTCGGGGAACTCGGCCGGGATGTCGGCGCAGGCGACGATCTTCTCGATCTCGGTCGCCGGATCGTCCGGGCTGCCCAGCACCTTCACGACCCGCCCCACGATGCGCGGCTTGGTCTGGGTCGGGTACTGCGAGATCTCGACGACCAGGCTGTCGCCCACGCGGGCCCCGCGCGCGCCGTCCTCGAGCGCGATGCGCCCGTAGTCGGTGGCGATGCGCGGGTCGTCCGGCTCCAGGTACACCGACCGCCCGCTCGAGGCCAGCACGCCGGTCAGCTTGGCGCGCCCGCGCGACAGCACGCGCTCGACCCGCCCCTCGGTCCCCTTGAAGCCCTCCCAGGTGGAGAGCAGCACGCGGTCGCCGTCGAGCGCGACGCCGCGGTACTTGGCCGGCACGAACACCGGCCCCATCCCGTCCTCGCGCTCGACGAAGCCGTAGCCGGCCGGGTGCACCCGGATGCGGCCGCTGGCGCGCGGCTCGCCGTCGGGCCGGGCCAGCGTGTAGCCGGACTTGCCGACCTCCTGCACCTGCCCCTCCTCGACCATGTCGGCCAGGAGCTCGCGCAGCCGCGACTCGTCGCGCTTGTTGAGATCGAGCGCGACGGCCAGATCCGAAAAGCCGAGGTGGCCGGTGTACGACCTCCCCAGCGCAGAGAGTACTTTCTCGCGTTCCAACTTCATCTTCTTCTTCTCTCTCGGTGCCGCGAGCTCACTTGTATGCGCGCAGCACTCCGTCGTCGCCTGCCGCGTACAGCACGCCGCCCTCGCTGAGGGCCGGCGCCGCGTCCACGTCGCCGTCGAGCTCCAGGTACCAGAGCAGGACGCCGGCGGGCGACAGGGCGTAAAGGTTGTCGTCTTGCGATCCGATCAGCACCACGCCGTTGGGCGCCACCGCCGGCGCCGCGTGGATCTTGTCGGCCGCGGCGAAGCGCCACTTGACCGAGCCGCCGCTCGAGATCGCGTAAAGGTTCTTGTCGTGGGAGCCGACGTAGACGGTGCCGTCTCCCGAGATGGACGGCGACGAGCGCACGTCGGCGCCGGTCAGCACCTTCCACTTGCCGGTCGCCGTCCGCGCCCACCGCGTGCAGCGCGCCGTCGTCGCCGCCGAAGTAGATCGTGCCGTCCGGCGCCCACCGCCGGGGACGACTCGATGTCCTGCTCGGTGCGCACCGCCCACGCCCGGGTCCCGTCGGGGCGGATGGCGTAGAGGACGTCGTCCTGGCAGGCGGCGTAGACGGTGCCGTCGGCGGCCAGCGCCGGCGCGGCCGGCGACGTGCTCGGCGGTGGCCAGCTTCCAGCGCAGCGAGCCGTCCGGCCACACCGCGTAGACGCCGTCGCCGCCCAGGTAGATCGTGCCGTCCGGTCCCAGGGTCGGCCCGCCGTCGGCGTCGCAGCGCGTGCCCTCGGGGCCGAAGCCGGTCGGCGCCTTGCAGTCGCCGACGCGGAAGCGCCAGCGCTCGCGGCCGGTCGCGCGCGTCCACGGCGTAGAGGTGATCGTCGTCGGAGCCGATGTAGACGGTGCCGTCCTGGGTCACCGCCGGCGTGCTCCAGATGCGGTCGCCGGTCTTGAAGCTCCACTTGAGGGCGCCCTCGGACGAGACCGCGTAGAGCGAGCCGTCGTGGGAGCCGACGTAGACGGTGCCGTCCGGCCCGACGGTGGGCGAGCCGGTGATCGGCCCGCCGGTCTTGAACTGCCACAGCGGGCGCGGCGCCCGCTCCGGCGGCCGGCCGGCCAGCGCCCCGGTGTGCTGCGCGTTGCCCTTGTACATGGCGAACGGCGGCGCGCCCGGCCTGGCCTCCGCCGGCGCGGCGCCGCTCTGGCCGGCCGAGACCGCGCCGGCGGCGACGCGATCGCGGCACTGGCCGTCGTCGCACACGCGGCTCACGTGGCAGTCGCTGTCCTTGCCGCAGCCGGGCAGGGTCGAGCGCTGCGCCCCCTTGCCGGGACAGGCCGCCATCGCTGCGGCCAGCAGCCAGCCGACCACCGCGAACGCAAGCGCGCTCGCCCGGGAGATGGTCCTCATGGCGACGGGCACCTTAGCAGAATGCCGTCGAAGGCGTTTACGCCTGGGGTAGCTCGGTCGTGAATCTCTCCGCCAGTTTCTCGAAGTAACGACGCGTCTCTTCCAGCACCTCCGGATCTTGATCCGGATACATGCGAATCCCGTGCTCGCCCATCGCGTCGGTGGTCACCGGGCCGACCGGGAGGCCGCCCACGATTCCCGTCTGTTCGTGATAGAGCAACGCCAGAACTTCGGCGTGGTTTTCCGGGACCAGGAAGGTGCGCCGGCCGAGCTCGGGCCTCCCGTCTTTGAAGCCTTCAACGAGCTTCGCCATTGCGGGTTTCATTTTTTCATTCAGGACCGCCAAAGTCAAAGCGGTCGATCGCCGCCATCGCCCCGAAGGGCCCCTGAAAGGCCACTCGTTCCGTGCCATTGCCCTGCGCTTCATCAATCCGGACCGGGGTGTCCGGGGCGGCACCGCGCGTGGGGTAGATTGAGCCAACCGCATGCGTCTCGAGTACTACTTCGACTTCACCTGCCCGTTCGCGTACCTCGGTTCGATCGAGGTCGAGCACGTCGCCCGCCGCACCGGAGCCGACCTGATCTGGCGTCCGATGCTGCTGGGAGGGGTTCTGCGCGTCGATCGGCGCAGAGCACGGGCTGGCCAGCGAGCCTCTGGCCAGGCGCAAGGACCACCTGATCGACATGCGGCGCTGGGCCGAGGTGCGCGGCATGCCGCTGGTGATGCCGCCGGGTCACCCGCAGCGGTCGGTGCGCGCGCTGCGCACCATCCTGGCGGTCGACGAGCAGCGCTGGCCGGCGCTGATCCACGAGCTCTATACCGCCGTACTGGGAGCGCGGCGAGCCGGTCGAGGACACCGCGGTCCTGCGCCGCGCGCTGGCCGCGGGCGGCGTGACCGGCGACGCGGCGGAGCGCGCGCTGGCCGCGGCCGAGACGCAGGCGTGCAAGGACGAGCTGCGCCGCCGCACCGACGAGGCGGTGACGCGCGGCGTGTTCGGCGCGCCGACCCTGTTCGCGCACGGCGGCGACGGAGCGGCCGAGCAGATGTTCTGGGGCCAGGACCGGCTGGAGATGGCGGAGGCGGTGCTGCGCGGCTGGCAGCCGGGCGCAGGCGCGCCCCGACGGACAACCTGCTCGCCGGCCGGCCGACATCGGCGGCCGCCGCCGGCGACGGCGCCGGTGATCCAGTTCTGGTACGACTTCTCCAGCCCGTACTCGTACCTGGCCGCGACGCCAGATCGAGGCGCTGGCCGCCCGCGCCGGCGCGCGCCTGGAGTGGCGGCCGATGCTGCTGGGCGCCGTCTTCAAGGACATCGGCGGGCCCAACGTCCCGATCCTGGCCATGTCCGAGTCCAAGCGGCGCTACATGGGGCGCGAGCTGGACAACTGGGCGAGCGCCTGGCAGGTGCCGTTTCGCTGGAACAGCCACTTCCCGCTCAGGACGGTGACCGCGCTGCGCCTCGCCCTCCTGGCGGGCGACCGCATCGCCGAGGTCAGCCACGCCCTGTTCCGCGCCGCCTGGGTCGACGACAGGAACATCGACGACCCGGCGGTGCTGACCGAGCTGCTCACCGGCCTCGGCCTCGACGCCGCGGCCATGCTGGCCGGCACCCAGCAGCCGCCGGTGAAGCAGCGGCTCATCGAGCTGACCGGCGAGGCGGTCAAGCGCGGCATCTTCGGCGCGCCCACGTTTCATCGTGTCGCGCGGCGGCGACGAGCGGCAGTTCTGGGGGCAGGACCGGATGGGGCTTGTCGAGCGTGCCGCGCGCGGTGAGGCGCCGCCGAGTACCTGAACAAAACAAACAGGTAACAGGTAACAGGTAACGGGCAACCGGCGACCCGTCGTCACCCATCGATGATCCTCCTCCTCCCACCCTCGTCACCGTCGTCGCCCTCGCCGCTCTGCTTCACGCCGAGCACGGCGCGGAGCCGGGGCGCGATGTCGTGCGGCAGCGGCGGGTGGCCAAGCTGGTCGCCTCGGCCGGGTTCGTGGCCGTCGCGGTCATCGGCGGCGCCGGGTGGAGCTACGGGCGCTGGATCGCGGTCGGGCTGGCGTTCGGGGCGCTCGGGGACGCGGCGCTGCTGGGGCGCAAGCGGCGGGCGTTCGTGGCCGGCATGATCCTGTTCGCGCTCGATCACCTGTGCGTGATGCGAGGCCGCGGCGCTGGTGGTCGCGCCGGACGACTGGCCGCTGGTCTGGGGCGCCGCGCCGCTGGTCGTCGCCGCCGCGGCGGTCGCCGCGCTGTGGCGCAACCTCGGGCTGCTGCGCGTCCCGGTCGCGCATCTACGCCGCGCTCATCGCCGCCATGCTGACCGCGGCCGCCGCGCCGCTCCTGGCCGGGGCGCCGCCCTGGTTCGGCGAGCCGCGCGCCGTGCTGCTGGCCGCCGGCGCGCTCTGCTTCTTCGCCTCCGACGGGGCGGTCGCCCGCCAGCGCTTCTCCCACGAGAGCTTCTGGAACAAGGCCTGGGGCCTGCCGCTCTACTTCGCCGGCCAGCTGCTCATCGCCTGGAGCGCCGCCGCCTGAGCCCGAGCAGCGCGGCCGCGGCCAGGAGCAGCGCCCGCGCCCGCGCCGCCGCCTGCGCCGGTCCGGCAGCCGCAGCCGCTCCGTCGTCGTCGTCCGGCATCATCGGCTCGTCGTCGCCGCCGTCGTCCTCGCCGCCGGTCGGCGTGGCGTACTCGACCCAGATGTGGTTCGTGACCACGATCTTGCTGGACGCCTGCTTCAGGTGCGCCCGGAAGCGATCGCCGTCGGCGCCGACCTCGCGCTCGAAGGTGTGCACGAACTCGTCCCCCTCGACCGGGACCATCTCCTCGACCTCGCCGTTGCGCACCAGCACCAGCGTCATCCCGGCGGCGCCGGTCGCGCGCGCGGCCAGCGTCACCAGCCCGCCGGTCACGGTGTCGCCGATCATGCCGCTCTCGCCGCGGTCGGTCTCGGCGGTGAGCTCGAGCATCGGATCGTCCGGCCCGCGCAGCTTGACCACCACCCGCCCTGCCCTCACCCCGGCCATGATGCCGGCCTCGCTCAGCTCGTCGGCCCACACCATCGACGTCGGCGTGCCAATCTGGCTCTCGTCCGCCGGCGGCTCGGTCGGCGAGCGGTGGTCGTCGCTGCCGCTCACCCCGGTGACGCGGTAGCCCTGGTCGAGCAGGTCGTCCCACATGGCCAGCACGCTGTCGAGGAACACCGGCGCGTACAGGTACGGCCCGGTCTGCAGCTCGATGCCGGCCACCTTGTCCCACGGCGTGTCCTCGTAGCTCCAGGCGCAGCCGATGCACAGCGTCGCCCAGGGCCAGCTTGGGGTGGTTGACGATGAACAGCGCGCCGTCCTCCTCGACCTGCGCGAGCAGATCCTGGATCGTGTGGCCGTCCTGTCCGATGTGGTGATCGATGTAGCTCGCGTTGCCGACCGTGTTGCCGTGGCCGCCGTAGGTCGTCACCTCGCTGCCGCGCAGGAACAGGACGTCCTCGACCCCGGCCTGGTACGCGGCCGCCAGCGCGTGCTGGGTGACGATGTTGTGGTCGCTCAGGTTGACGAAGTCGATGCCGCGCGCGCGGGCCAGGTCGCGGATCTGATCGAACGTGGAGGTGGCGTCGCCGCTCTCGTTCGAGTGCACGTGGAAGTCGCCCGCGTACCAGCGCGCCCCGCTCTCCAGCACGACCGGCTCGAACTCGGCGCGCGGCCGCGGCTCGAGCTCGGCCGCGTCGCGGAACTCGAGCACGACGCTGTAGCTGACCGCCTTGCTGACGCAGCTTGGCCTTGCCGATCTCGACGAACCAGCCCTTGCCCGCCGCGATCGGCCCGGGCATGTAGCAGCGGGTCGACTCCTCGACGCCGATCACGTCCGGGTCGGTCAGCCCGCCGCACCAGCCGCGCTGGCCGCCCGGGTCGCGCATCCCGAAGTCGAGGATGTCGCCCTTCTTCGAGTTGACCGTGTGCTCGTAGCGGATCTCGACGGTGCCCTCCGGCACCTCGAACGGGATCCGCACGTAGTCGCCGCCCTCGGCGGTGACCTCTCCCTCGAGCGGCAGCGTGGAGATGACGTCGAGGGGCAGGATCGAGGTGAGCGCGGTCAGGACCAGGGCGTGCACGGGCCGAGCCTACTCCAGCCCACGCGCCTCCGATCCGTCCGTCACCTTGCGTCCGTCACGCACGATTCGTCCCTGTTCGCACGGCCGTGCGGCCGCGCCCTCACCGGGCCTTCTTCAGCTTGCCGCGCCGCGTGCGGCCCTCCTTGATCTTGTTGACGCTGCGCTTCTGGGACGCCGCCTGCTTCGCCTTCTTCTTGCGGTTCTTGAGCGCGCGCTCCTGCCGGTACTTGGGCCTGTCGGTCAGGCTTCTCTTGCTGCGTCGGGCTTTCACGCCCCTAACACATCACGGTCCGGCTCCGGCGCGCAAGATCGGGAGGTCCGGGATCGCCACACTGCGACCATCTCGTCCAGGCGGTCGAGCAGCTCGTCGGGCGTCTCGACGAAGAACTCGGCCGAGGTGTTCACGCCGCCGACGTAGATGGCCATCGACGGCAGCCGCGACGCCGCCACCGCCTGGAACATGTCCTCGTCGGTGCGGTCGTTGCCGGCGCAGACGATGCAGATCGCAGTCGCTGCTGGCGGCCAGGATCGCGTTCACGGCGGCGGCCTTGGTCATGTTGACGTGGCGCACCTCGACCACCCGCGAGCCCATCAGCACGCTGTACGGCTGGCCCGAAAGCCGGCCCTCGAGCTGATTGACCAGCTCGTTGGCGCGCCACGTGCCCAGCTTCGGGTCGCTGCCGCGGTGGTGCCAGGCCAGCGACGCGGCCTTCTTCTCCATGCGGCTGCCCGGCGTGCGCTCGCAGAAGTCGCGGAACAGCGGCTGCACGATCTCCTCGAGCACGCGGGTGTCAACCTCCGGCGGCGCCGGCCACGCCTCGCCCGGATGGCGCACGGCCAGGCCGTGCTCGCATACCAGGCCGACGCCGAGGTCGCCCATCCACTCGTCGAGCACCGCGGCCGGGCGGCCGCTCACCACGTAGGTGCGGGCCACCCGCTGCGCCTCGGCCAGGAACTGGCGCACCCGCGGCGCCGGGGCCGCCAGCGACGGGATGCGCACGTGGCCGTGCAGCGTCCCGTCGTAGTCGAGCAGGAGCAGCGGCCGCTGCGCGCGCCGCACGCGGTCGGCCGCGCGCGCGTCCTTGGCCCGCAGTCGCTGGACCCGACCGCCGAACTCGCGCCAGGTCTGCTCCAGCCGGTACAGGAAGCGCCCGGCCCACACCGTCGACGTGTTGCCGTAGACGAACTCGCGCATGTGCGAGAACGCCTCGGCCGCGTCGGCCGCGCTCGGGCTGTCGTCGCGCAGCGCCTCGGCCAGGGCGCCCGCGATGCGCCCGGTGTGGTACGGGTTGACCAGCTCCGCGCCGGACAGGCACTGGGCGGCGCCGGCGAACTCGCTCAGGATGAGCGTGCCCGGCTTCTCGCCGCGCGCGGCGATGTACTCCAGGCAGACCAGGTTCATGCCGTCGCGCAGCGGCGTGACCAGCGCGATGTCGGCCAGCTGGTAGAGCGGGACCAGCTTCTCGCGCGGCACGTGCTCGTGCACGTAGACCAGCGGGCTGCCGGACACGCCGCCGAAGCGGCCGCTGATGCGGCCGACCAGCTCGTCCACCTCGCGCTTGAGCCTCTGGTACTCGGCCACGTTCATGCGCGACGGCGACGCGATCTGGATGAACACGACCTTGTCGGCCAGCTCCGGGTTCTTCTCCAGCAGCTCCTCGAACGCGATCAGCTTCTGCGGCAGGCCCTTGGTGTAGTCGAGGCGGTCGACGCCGAGGATGACGGTGCGGCCGCGGTAGCGCTCGCGCAGCTCGTCGAACTCGGCGACGGACTCGGGCCGCCGCCCGATCTCCTCGATCTCCTCCGGCTCGATGCCGATCGGCAGCGCGCCCATGCGGGCGTGGTGGGTCGGCATCACCACGTGCTCCGGGTCCGACTCCACGCCCAGGATGCGCAGGGCCGAGCTGCGGAAGTGGCTGATGTACTCGTAGGCGTGAAAACCAATGAAGGTGGCCCCGAGGATGCCGCTCAGGATCTCCTCGCGCACCGGCAGGGTGCGGAAGGTCTCCGACGCCGGGAACGGGATGTGGAGGAAGAAGCCGATCGCGCAGTCGAGGTCGCGCCGCCGCAGCATCTGCGGCACCAGCGCCAGCTGGTAGTCGTGCACCCAGATGGTGTCCCCGGGGCGGGCCACCTCGACGATCGCGTCCGCGAAGCGCTGGTTGACGTCCACGTAGCGCTGCCAGGCGCCCGGAGCCACGCGGATCGCCGGCGGCATGGCGTGAAACAGCGGCCACAGGACCCGATTGGACAGCTCCTCGTACCAGCCGAGCACCTCCTTGCGCTCGAGGAAGACCGGAACGCCGCCGCCGCACTCTCGCAGGAGCGCCGTCACCTCGGGCCGCTCCGCCTCCGGCACCGGGGCGCCGGGCCAGCCGACCCACACGAACGGGCGCTGCCCCGCCACCGCGCGCAGGGCCGTGGCCAGCCCGCCCGGACTGGCGCTCGCCTGCCACTCGTGGGGGCCGCTCCCCTCGGACTTGCGGGTCAGCGCGACAGGCAGCCGCGCCGACGCCACCACCAGCTGAGGTTCTCGCCGATCTCCATTTTCCTGGGTCATCTTCACGTCCACCAAGCGAAAACTGGAACCAGATCCCGCGCCACTATAGTCCGCGAGTTCGCCCCGCGCCGTAACTCCGGCTGGCCCCGGGCGTATACCATCGGCCATACCGGCATGTCGGTCGAAGCCGACCTCATGAGTCGATACTGTGACGGAGACGCGGGAGCGTTTCGCGAGCTTTACGCGCGGATAGCTCCCCGTCTGATCGCGTATCTGCAGCGCATGGCCGGCGAGCGCGCGGTGGCCGAGGATCTGGTTCAGCAGACCTTCCTCAAGGTGCACCGGGCGCGGGAGGCCTACGTGCGCGGGGCCGATCCGGTGCCGTGGATGTTCGCCATCGCGCGGCGCACGTTCCTCGACGAGGCCCGCCGGCGCAAGCGGGCCCGGGTGCAGGTCAGCGGCGGCGACGGCCGGCTGCCCGAGCTGCCGGCGGCCATCGACGGAAGCCCGCTCACCGACGCGCCGGCCGCGGCGACCGATCCGGAGCTCGTGCGCGCGGCGCTCGACGCGCTGTCGCAGCTGCCGCCGGCTCAGCGCGAGGCGCTCATCCTGACCAAGATGAGCGGCAAGAGCATCGCCGAGGCCGCCGCCATCACCGGCGCCACGCCGGGGGCGATGAAGCTGCGCGCGCACCGGGCCTACACCGCCCTGCGCCGCGCGCTGGGCACCACGGGAGGGACGCGGTGAGCCAGGGCGCGGGCAACGGCACCGGCGCGGCGCGCGGCGACCGCGACGCGCTGTCCGACGGAATCGACGGCCGCCTCGAGCGCAGCCTCAGCGCCCTTGCCAGCGCGCCGGTCGACGCCCCGCCGATGAGCGAGGACCTCGCGCGCGAGCTCGAGGGATTGACCCCGGCGCGCATGCGCTCGCCGCGCCGTCAGCTGGGCCTCGTCGTCGGTCTATCGCTGCTCTATGGCGGCGTCATGCTCGCCCTGCTCGGCATGCGCCACGACGCCGAGGATCTGCCGCGCATGTGGCTGGTCGGCGCCGGCACGATGTGGCTGGCCAGCTTCGGCGCCATCACGTGGCTGGTGGTGGTCCCGCCGCGCGATCAGGTGATGCCGCGCTGGCGCGGAGCCGCGACGCTGGCCGCGCTGGCGGCCGTGCTGTTCATCGCAGGCGGCATGCTGCGCCCGGACAGCGCGGTCCATGCCGCCGCCACCTACGATCTGTCGCTGGGCGGCTGGTTCGATCGCGGCCAGCGCTGCCTGCGCTGGGGCCTGACCGTGGCGGTGGTGCCGATCGTGCTGAGCGCGCTGGTCGTGCGCGGCGCGGTGCCGGTCGGCTCGCGCTGGACCGCGGCCGCCATCGGGGCCGCCGGCGGGTCGCTGGGCGGGCTGGTCCTGCACCTACATTGCGGGGTGGCCGAGCGCTTCCACATCGGGCTGGCCCACGGCGGCGTGATCGTCGTGGCAGCAGGTATCGCGGCCCTTGTCGCGCCGGTCGGCGACCGCGCCGGCAGGCGCGCCGGGGCGCCGGCGAAACCCGCGTCAGGACACACCTAAGCTTCTGGAAATATAGGCTTAGGCCTGTGATAGCATGGAGGGTCTGGGAGGTTCCTTCATGCCTGGACTGCGTCGTGTGGTGCTTCTTTTCGTGCTCCTGCTCGCGAGTCTCACCCTTGCCTGCGGCGACGACGGCGGCAGCGGTGACGGCGACGACGGCGGCGATCCCGGCAGCGACGCCGGCAACGACGACGGCGGCGATGGCGACGGGGACGACGGCGACGGCGATGCCGACGACGGCGGCGACGACGGGGACGGCGGCAACGAGTTCGCGTGCAAGCACATCGATCTCCTCTTCGCCGTCGATCCGTCCAGCTCGATGAACGAGGAGATGATGGCGATGGGCAGCGAGATCTTCCCGGCCTTCGCGAGCTCGCTGCTCGGCATCTCGCAGGGCCTCGACGACTACCAGGTCGGCACCATCGATGGGTGCCCGCTGCCGGCCACCCTGCACTCGCGCGGCCAGGGCGGCGAGTGCAACTTCTCGAGCGGCGAGCAATGGATCCTGGGCACGCCGGACCGCGAGCCGGCCGACGTGACCAGCGAGTTCAGCTGCGTCGGGAATCTATGGATCGAGCCGGGCCAGAGCCACAGCTGCAACACCGACAACGATCAGGACGAGCAGGTCATGTCCGCGTCGATCGCCGCGCTGACCGCGCCGTTCGCCGACAACGAGAACGCCGGCTTTCTGCGCGACGACGCGGTGCTGGTCGTCATCGCGGTGACCGACGAGGACGAGGAGATCGAGAACGGCAGCGGCCGGACCACGGCGCAGCAGTTCTACGACGACCTCGTCGCGGTCAAGGCCGACGCACAGGACATCGTCTTCCTCGGCATCGGCGGCGGCGTGCCGGGCGGCTGCATGCCGGGCGCCTACGGCAACGCCGATCCGGCGACGATGCTGTACGACGTCACCCAGCTGTTCGTGGCCCAGGAGCGCGGCGTGTGGTGGGACCTGTGCGAGGGCCAGCTGCAGGACGGCCTGACCGAGGCGCTCCAGGTGATCGAGCAGGCGTGCGACGACTTCGGCGGCGTCGACTGATCCCGCGTCAGGCCCGCGGCTCCAGGCTGCGGGCCAGCGACGACATCAGCACGCGGCCGGCCTCGTCGAGCGACCGGCCGAAGGCGATGACGCCGTCCTCGTGGCCGGCCATGGCCAGGATCTGGCGCTCGGCCAGGGCGCTCTCGCGGGCGAGCCGCGCCACCTCGAGCGCCATCTCCGGCGTGCCGTAGGGCACCTCCGGCCGGGTGGTCGGGAGGGCCAGGGCGGCGGCGCGGCGCCAGATGGTCGGCGCGTGCGCGTGCAGCACGGCCCGGATGTGCGGCCCGAGGTCGTAGATCGCGCCGTGGGTCATCGCCTCCGACGACGGATGCACCAGGCCGCTCGAGACGACGCGGTTGGCGCGCACGTCGTAGCGCTCGACGACGCAGAAGTCGTCGAGCCGCACCGCCGCGTTGCCGCCGGTCTGCGTCCCGCTGATCAGCATGGCGCGGCGGCCGAGCCCGCTGGCCGGCGCGCCCACCCGCGCGCTCAGGTTGCCGAAGCCGGCCCCGCCGTAGCGCGCCGGATCCTGGCCGACAAGGCCGCACAGCACCATCACCTGGCGCCAGCCGGCCAGCTGCGCGGCCAGCTCACCGTGGCGGCGCGGGTCGAGCCGCTCGCTGCGGTGCTCGGCAACGAACTTGGTGACGCCCTCCTCGGCCGAGGCGGACATTGTCGGGCGCGCGGCCGGGGTCATCACCGCCCGGGTCATTGCTGCCTGGGTCTGCGCCTCGGCTCCACGACCTCCGGCTTGAGGCTGCGCAGGATCGACAGGAGCTCGTGGCGCTCGCGCTCGCCCACCTGCGCCGACTTGAGCGCGTCGCGCGCGTCCTCGAGCATGGCCTCGAAGTGGGCGGGGCGGATGCGGCGGCCGCGGTGGACCGTGCGCATCGAGCGACCGCGGTAGCGGCACGGACCGCCGCTCAGCTCGCACACCTGGACCACCAGCTGCGCCTTGAACCGGCGAAAGTCGGTGTCGACGAAGAACTGCTGGATGCGCCGGTCCGCCGCCATGCGGCCCACCATCTCATCGACGATGGCCCGGATGCCGTCCACGCCGCCCAGCCGGGTGAACAGGCGCGATCCGGAGGGGGGACCCGGGCGCGGCGGGGTATCGACGCCGAGGTCGGCGTCGGGAGTCGTGTCGTTGCCGGAGAACAGGCATCCAGCGGACACAATGGTGGCCAGCGCCGCCCAGGCGGCGAGAGTGGCCGCGGTTCCGAGCTGGGAACGCATCCCGGAGATGTTGGTTATACTTGAAGCCAAGGCGCATGAGTGAACAGCAGACGCGCGCCCTCGCACTGCCGACGGTCGCCTCGACGCCGGCCCGATTCCGCCTGGCTCGCTCCCTGAAGGCCGCCTCCGTCGGGGAGGTCATGGCCCTCGACGAGCGCGGCGACGTCGTCGATCCCCGGCGCAGCCGGCTGGCCGGGGCCCGGCTGTGGCTCGGCGCCGCCACCATGGGTGCGCTGGGCTGGGGCAGCGTGGCCGCGCTGGGCGGGGCCGCCTTTCTGGGCCCGGCGTTCCTGGCCGCTTGCCTGGGCCTGGTGGCCTGGGAGTCGCGCCGGCTGCGCGAGCTCAAGCGCGCGATCGCGCTGGCCGCGTCCGGCCGGCGCGACGAGGCCGCCGCCGCCTTCGCCGTGCTCGAGACCCGCCGCCCCGGGCCGGCGCTCAAGGCCACCATCGACTACTGGATCGGCAGCCTGGCCTGGCAGCGCGGCCAGTTCGCCGAGGCCGAGAAGCGCTTCGAGGCCGCGCTGGGCCCGTGCTACCGCACCCGCCGCCTCGAGGTGCTGTGCTGGATCGTGGAGTTCAGCCTGGTGCAGCTGCTCGCGGTCACCGGCCAGCTCGACCGCGCCGTGCGCATCCGCTCCGAGCTGGAGCGAGCGCCCGACGGCGACTACTTCCGCCTCGCGCGCATGCTCACCGACCTGACCATCGCGTTTCACAGCGGCTCGGCCGACGCGCTGCCCGAGGACCTGTACGACTGGGCGCACGAGGCGCTCGAGATGAACCGCTTCGGCAACGGCCTGGTGCTGCTGGCCTGGGCCTTCACCGTGCGCGGCGACGACGAGATGGCCCGCCATCTCCTGCGCGTGGCCCCCGACCGGCTCGAGGCCTGCTTTCTGTCCGAGACCGATCCGGCGCTGTCGCGCTGGATGGACGAGAAGCGACAGGCGTGGTCGCTCGACGGCGACCACGACCTGTGGGACTAGCCGACGGGCGGCGCTACTTGCGGCCCGAGCTCTCGGACGACCTGGGCGCCGCCTCGACGATGATCTCGACGCGGCGGTTGTTGGCCCGACCCTCGGCCGAGCGGTTGTCGGCGATCGGCTCGTCCTCGCCGCGTCCCGACGCGCTGACGCGGTCGGGCGACACGCCGCTGTTGACCAGGTAGGCGCGCACCGACTCGGCGCGGGCCAGAGACAGCCTGCGGTTCGACGAGCCGGAGCCGCGCGAGTCGGTGTGGCCGGCGACGACGATCTTGCGGGCCTCGTCGTACTCGTTGAGCGCCTCGGCGACCTTGCGCAGCTGCTGCTCGGCGATCGGCAGCAAGGTGGCGGCGTTGGTCTTGAACAGCACCTGGCCCGACAGCGTGATGACGGTGCCGCGCGCGTCCTCCTTGACCTTGCCGATCTCCTCGAGGCTCTTCATGGCCGCGCTCAGCTTGGCCTCGACGTCCTTGCGCGCGGCCCGCTCCTTTGTCAGCTCGCCGCGCGTCGACTTGGCGACCATCTCGAGCAGGTCGCGGTACTCGCGGTCGGCCTCATCGTAGAGCTTCTTGGCCGCCATGATTCCGGCGCCGGCCATGGCGATGAGCGCCTTGCGCTGGGCGATGTACGCCAGCGTGCGGGCGCGGGTCGAGTTCTCGTCCTCGTCGTACTCCGACTCGGCCGCTTCCAGCGCCTGTCGCGCGCCGAGCAGCTGATCGGGAACCAGCTCCTTGGCCTGGCTCTTGCTCGCCTCGTTGTACGTGCGGCGAGCGCTGATCAGCTCCTGCGACGGCGGCGCCGAAGCGCAGGACGAGGCCGCCAGCAGCGCGGCCAGAGCGAGCGAGGAGCGAGCAGCCTTCTTCATCGATGACGTCGCGGACATGCCCTACTCCATCTCCCGCTTGAGTTCCTGGACCTTGCGCATCGCCTGCTCCGCCTGGGTGCGCGCCTGCGACTCGCGTGCGAGCGCGAGCGAGAGATCGGCGTCGGCCTCGGCGCGCTTGAGGACCAGCGCGGCGTCCTCGAACTCCTCCTCGGCGATGAGCGCCTCCGCATTGCGCAGGTGATCACGCGCCATCTTGAGGTGGAGAGCCGCCTTGGGAGTATTCGCGGCCCCGACCTCCTCCGCGGCACGGATCGCAGAGTTGGATTCGGTGAGCTGGTGAGTCGGCGCTCCCGCGCCTCCGCAGGCCACCAGGCTCGAGCCAAGACAAGCGCCAAGCAAAATTACGTAGGTTTTCATGGTGGTTTGGTGCTCATTCTAGAACGAAACCCACGGCCCTCGCCAGGCACCGGGGCGCGCTCTTCGGACGGGTAAGCAATGGTCCCACTCGCCGGCATGGACCGGCGACCGCCGATCCGCAAGGCGAAAGTGGGCAGACCTGAACGCGCGGTGGCCGCGCCTTGCCACGTTCGCCTCGCCTTTGCCGCGACGCGCCCTTGCCGAGCGGCTCGGTCCGTCTCGGTCCGTCTCCTGGCCGCTCGGGATCCGCGTGATATGAACATGCGGCGCATGTGGGACCTGTCGATCTTCCAGTCGAGCGACACATGGATCGCACTTCTCACCCTGACCGTCATGGAGATCGTTCTCGGCATCGACAACATCGTCTTCATCTCGATCCTGTCGGACAAGCTGCCGACCGAGCAGCAGCCCAGGGCGCGCCGCCTCGGCATCGGGCTGGCTCTTATCCTGCGCCTCGCCCTCCTGTTCACCATCACCTGGATCATGCGGCTCACCGCGCCGCTGTTCACGGTGCTCGGCCACGAGATCTCCGGGCGCGACCTGGTCCTCGGCCTGGGCGGCCTGTTCCTCATCTTCAAGGCCACCCACGAGATCTACGCCAAGCTCGAGGTAGGCGACGGCACCGACGGCGCGACCCCGCGCGCGGCCTCCTTCGCCATGGTCATCGCGCAGATCCTCGTGCTCGACGTCGTCTTCTCGCTCGACTCGGTCATCACCGCCGTCGGCATGGCCCAGGACATCCTCATCATGGTCATCGCGACGGTGCTGGCAGTCATCGTGATGCTGCTGTTCGTCAACCCGATCTCGAACTTCGTCACCAAGCACCCGAGCATGAAGATGCTGGCGCTCAGCTTCCTCCTGCTCATCGGCGTGCTGCTGGTCGCCGAGTCGCTCGATCAGCACATCAACAAGGGCTACATCTACTTCGCGATGGCCTTCTCGCTGCTGGTCGAGCTGCTCAACCTGCGCCTGCGCAGCAGGCAGCGGCACAAGCCGGTGCCGCTGCACGACGCCTACTCCAAGGAGTAGCTGTCGCGGGCCGGCTGGCCGACCTTCGCGCGGGCGCGGTTGTCGGCCTCGAGCAGCTGGCTCTGGTCGCCGATGTCGAGCCACTCGCCGGCGAAGCGATAGCCGTACACCGGCACCCGCGGCACCAGCCAGGCCACCAGGTTGCCCGGCTGATCCGGGCTGTTACCCTCGGCCAGGTACTTCGAGATGAGCGCCACGTGCTCGCGCCGGTACAGGTAGGTGGCGATGGCGACCAGATCGGTGGACGGGTTGGCCGGCTTCTCGATGAACGAGCGCACCCGCTCCGCCTCGTCCAGCTCGACGATCGAGTACTGCTTGATCAGCTCGCGGTCGGGGCAGCGGTACAGCGCGATGGCGCTGCCGTCCCCCTTGCCGCGCCAGAACGCCGCGTAGTCGACCAGGCTGAAGTCGAACAGGTTGTCGCCCGCGATGATCATCAGGTCTTCATCGGCCAGCCCGGCGCGCTCGATGGTGAACTGGATGTCGCCGATGGCGCCGCGGCGGTCCTCGTTCGACGAGGTCCCGTCGTCGTGCACCGTGACCGGCAGGCCCGAGCGCTTCGCGGCCCAGGCGCTGAACGCCGGCGCGAACCGGCGGTTGGTGACCACATGGACGTGGTCCACGTCGGGGAGCTCGCCGATCTTGTCGCAGATGTGATCGATCATCGGCCGGCCGGCGATCGGCAGGAGCGGCTTGGCCGTGTGCTCGGTGAGGGGCCGGAGGCGCGTGGCGTAGCCGGCCGCCAGGATGATGGACTTCATGCCTGGCGTTATATCGCGCTACTTGCCGTCGAGCACCAGGCGGATGCAGTCGAGCAGCTCCTGCGGCGTGAACGGCTTGGCCAGGAAGCGCGCGTCAACGTCGATCAGGCCCTGCTCCACCGCCGCGCCGTCGGGGTAGCCGGACATGTAGACGACGCTCATGTCCGGGCGCAGCGCGCGGATGCGGCCCGACAGCTCGCTGCCGTTCATCTGCGGCATCACCACGTCGGTCAGCAGCATGTCGATCTCGCCGGTGTAGCGCTCGCACAGGAGCATGGCGTCGCCGCCGTGGCGGGCCTCCAGGATGGTGTAGCCCCGGTTCTGCAGGATCCGGCGGGTGACCCGGCGCAGATCGTCGTCGTCCTCGACCAGCAGGATTGTCTCGTCGCCGCCGATGTTGCTGATGGCGGCGCGCGACTCGCGCCGCATCGGCACGTCGTCCACCCGCGGGAAGTAGACCTTGAAGCTCGAGCCCCGCCCCGGCTCGCTGTAGACCCAGATGAAGCCGCCTGATTGCTTGACGATGCCGTAGACGGTGGCCAGACCGAGGCCGGTGCCGCGCCCCGCCCCCTTGGTGGTGAAGAACGGCTCGAAGATGCGCGCCTGGGTCGATCGATCCATGCCGACGCCGGTGTCGGTGATGGTCAGCACGACGTACGGGCCCGGCGACCCGGCCGCGTGGCGCGAGATGTACGCGTCGTCCATGCGCGCGTTGCGGCAGTCGATGGTGATCTGGCCGCCGTTGGGCATCGCGTCGCGCGCGTTGACGACCAGGTTCATGACCACCTGATCGAGCTGGCCGCGGTCGGCCATGATCGAGCCGAGCCCGGTGCCGGGCGCCGTCTGCAGCTTGATGTCCTCGCCGATCACCCGCTGCAGCATCTTGCCCAGGTCGGCGACGACCGCGTTGAGGTCGAGCACCTCCGGCTTGCGGACCTGGCGCCGGCTGAAGGCGAGCAGCTGCGACACGAGGTCGGTGGCCTTGCGGGTGGCGGCGCGGATGATCTCGACGTCCTCGAGCATCGGCACGTTCTGCAGCTCGCTGGCCAGGAGCGCGCTGCAGCTCTCGATCACGCCGAGCACGTTGTTGAAGTCGTGCGCGATGCCGCCGGCCAGCCGGCCGATGCTCTCCATGCGCTGGGCGGCGCGCAGCTGCTCCTGCAGGTGGCGCGTCTCCGACACGTCGACGGCCAGGCCGACGGTGCCGACCACGCGGCCGTCCTCGAAGCGCGGCACCACGTGGGCCTCGTAGATCCGCTCGTGCGACTCGAACTCGAAGCGCATCGACTTGCCGCCCAGCGCGCGCCGGTGCGCCGACAGGGCCGGCAGCTCGGCGCCGAAGCGGCGGAAGAAGTCACCCACGCTGTGCCCGACAATCTCGGCCGGAGCCACGCGAAAGCCGGTCAGCAGCCCGCCGGTCGCCGAGGTGAGAGACATGTTCGCGTCGGTGGTCCACACGACGGCGGGCAACTGGGCAAGCGCATGCTCGGGGCGCTCGTCACGCTCCACCGGCCCGTCTTCGTCTTCTCGCGAGATCACTCGGCGTCCGTCCCTGCAACCTGGCGACCACGCGTCAGCGTGGTAGCGCCAGCCCCTGCCCCCAGCAATCAGTCCTCGCCCGATGTGCGACCGCGCCGCTCTCGCCCGCTGCGAGAGGACGGCGCCTCGACCGCGTTGCGCTCGTCGCTCGCGCTGCCGGCCGACGTCCTCTCGCGCCGGCCCGGCGGGTCGCCGGCCAGCAGGTCCTGATCGTCCGAGTCCGCGCCGTTGGTCGCCCGCAGCGGGTTGGCCCGTCCGTCTCCCGCACCGTCTTCGTCGCCGGCGCCCGATCCCGCGTCCGGCGGCGGCCACGACGCGCTCGGCCGCGGGATGCGCTGGCTCGTGCGCGACGAGGCCTGCTCGGCCTCCTCGGCGTCCACGTCCCCGACCTCGCGCAGCTTGTCCTTGAGCGTCGTGTACGAGATGCCGAGCGCGCGCGCGGCCAGGCGCTTGTTGCCGTGGCTGCGCGCGATCATGAGCCGGATGAGGTAGCGCTGGAACTGCTGGGTGGCCAGGTGGAACAGGTTCGACTTGCCCTCCGGCCGGGCCACGAAGTCGTCCGCCACCTGGTTGAGGGTGGGCAGCCAGTACTCCGGCGGGATGTCGTCCTCGCGGATCTCGGTGCGCGGGGCCAGCGCCACCATGCGCATCATGAGGTTCTCGAGCTCGCGGACGTTGCCCGGCCAGTCGTAGCGGCGCAGCACCTCGAGCGCGCCCACCCCGAGGCCGGGCGATTCGCCCCGCCCCATCATGCCGGCGTGCTTGCGAAGCAGCAGGCGGGCCAGCTCCGGCAGGTCCTCGGGCCGGTCGCGCAGCGGCGGCACCGTGACGTGCAGGACGTTGAGGCGGAAGTACAGGTCCTCGCGGAAGCGGCCGAACTTGACCTCCTCGTGCAGCCGCTTGTTGGTGGCGGCCAGGACGCGCACGTTGACCGGCGTCGGCTCGTTGGCGCCGAGCCGCTCGATCTCGCGCTCCTGCAGCACACGCAAGAGCTTGAGCTGGGCCTCGCCGTCGAGCTCGCCCACCTCGTCGAGGAACAGGGTGCCGCCGTCGGCCAGCTCGAACTTGCCGATGTTGGTGCGATCGGCGCCGGTGAAGGCGCCCTTCACGTGGCCGAACCAGTAGGAGCCGAGCAGCGTGGCCGGCACCGCCGAGACGTTCACGGTCACGAACGGACCGTCCGCGCGCTCCGAGCGCGAGTGGATGTAGCGGGCCAGCACCTCCTTGCCGACCCCGGACTCGCCCTCGATGAGGACGGTCAGCGGCGTGTCGGCCACGCGGCGGGCCAGCCGCACCACCAGCGACAGCATGTCGCTGCGCGTGCTCTCCAGCAGCTGGAACGCCTCGCGCAGCCAGTTCTTGTGCGTGCGCGACTCGAGCAGCTCGCGCTTCGTGCGCCGGTACTCCAGCGCGCGCCGGATGTGCTCGGAGATGTTCTGGTAGTTCTCGTAGCTCTTGACCAGGAAGTCGAAGGCGCCCTTCTTGACCGCCTCCACGGCGTTCCGGATCTCGGAGTGCGCCGTGCACATGATGACCTCGATGTCGTCGCGCTCCTTGCGGATCTGCTCGAGGACATGGAAGCCGGTGGTGTCCGGCAAGTTGAGGTCGAGCAGCACGACGTTGACGTGGTGCTTGCTCAGCGCCTCGAGCGCCTGCCACCCGGTGTACGCGTTGATGCGCCGGTAGTGGCCGAGGTACTTGGCGATGTTGCGGTGAAAAGACTCCTCGTCGTCCACGACCAGGACCGTGGGCGCCGCGAGCTCCTTACCCTGATCGGGCCTCTGCGGTTGGCTGGTCACGCTCGGTTGGGACACGGGGAGCCTCCGCCCCCGGGCACGTCAGACTCGGGCTGCCATGGAGTCTGCGAAGATCGACATGGCGCGCTCGGCGAGCAACCGGGGATTCCCGCCGCGGGGCACATCGACGACCGCTCGCTGCCCGCTCGCCTCGAGACTGATCTCGTGCCGGGTCCCTTTGGACGAACGAAGTGCGTAGAAACGCGCTCGGACCTCAACCCCACCATGCACACCGGCGATTTCTGCAACCTGCTCGACCGAACTCTCGGAAGGCTCAAACGTTGCCCCCATACCGTACTCCTTTGGTTCGGCCTAGTTCAACCCAAGGGAGGCATGCCCCATTGCCCCCTCCTCACCCGCACGCGGCAGCGCCAGCGTGAACGTCGTGCCGGCTCCGAGCTGCGAGGTCGCTTCCATTCGCCCGCCGTGAAGCTGGGCGACATGTCGTGCGACTCCGAGCCCGAGGCCGATGCCGTTCGAGCGCTTGGTGGAGTGGAAGTCTCCCGACATCACCCTCTCGAGGGTCTCGGCCGACATTCCAGGTCCGTTGTCGCGCACGCGGATGTTCACCTCTGAACCATTCCCCTCGGCCGCCTCCAGTATCACCTCGCCGCCACGGCCATTGACGACGCAGGCGTCTGCTGCATTCGCTGCCAGATTGTACACCGCCCGACGCAGAAGATTTTCGTCCGCGTCGATCGCTTCGGCCTTGCTGTCCACCGAGAAGGACACTCCGCGCCACTTGGGGCTGGCACGGAGGTCCGAAGCGATATCCTCGAGCATGTGGACCGGCTCGATGTGGTGAAGGGTCAAGGACACAGACCCCGCAGCGGTCAACCGGCGAAGATCTTCCAGGTATCTCTTGAGCTTGGGGAGCTCCTTCTGGCGCATGAAGTCGAACAGCTCCCACGCGTCCTCGTCCTCGCGGTGGTTGGCGAGGCTCTCGCAGGCGGTGCGCACACTCTCGATCGGATGTCGTAGATCGTGGGTGAGGCCGGCCGCCACGCGGCCGAAGGTGGTGAGCCGCTCCCGGCGCCGCGCCTCGTCATGAAGCTCCTCGAGGGACGCAGCCATGTCGTTGATACCCGCCGCGAGGGTGTCCAGCTCGGTCAGGCCGGAGCGCAGCTCGATCCGCTCGTTCAGCTTGCCGGCGGCCAGTACGCGGGTGTGCTGGCCGAGGCGCTCGATGCCGCGCACCGCCTTGCGGCCGGCGAGGTAGGCGGCCAGCAGCGCGACGACGAGGGTGGCCACGACCAGCATGCGGAGGCTCTTGCGCATCGCGGTCACCCCGCCGAGCGCCTCCGCCACCGGCTGCTCGACGACGATCATCCAGCCGCGCTCGCCCACGTCGGCGACCGCGGCGAAGGACTCCACCCCCTGCTGGTTGGTGATCGTCTTGCCGGCGCGGGCGTTGGCGACGATCTGCCGGTTGCCCTCGCTCGAGAAGACGTAGCGCCGCTCCTCCGGGTCGCCGTGGGCCAGCAGCGTGCCGTCGGCGGTGACGAGGCGAACGAAGCCGCTGGCGCCGACGCGCACCTGGTTGATCGGCTTCCACACCTCCATCAGATCGATCTGGGCCACCACCGCGCCGGCCGACTCGCCGGCCAGGACGAGCGGCTCGCCGATCGTGATGGTGTGAGCGAACGGCCCGGCCTGGCCCTTGGCGGGTGGGCGCACCGGCGCGGCGGCCGCCACGCCGGAACGGGCCTGATCCGCCACCAGCCGGTGGTCGCCGCTGACCGCTCCAGTCGGGCCGGCCACGCGCACGCCGTCGGCGCCGTACACGGTGATGCCGTGCAGGTTGGGGAACTGGATCGAGAACGCGTTCTGGGCCAGGTCCGGCTTGGCGGCCTGGAGGATGGCGATGCCGATGGTCTGGAGCAGCTCGCGCTCGGCCGCGATGTGGGCATCGATGCGGCGCGCGATGGCGTAGGCAAGACGCTCGGTGCCGCCGCGAACCTCGGCGACCGCCGTCTCCTCCGCGCGCTCGACGGCGAGCAACCCGAACGCGGCGAGCGGCACGAGCCCCACCACCACAAGCACCAGCAGCGCGTAGGTCCGGAACCTCACGGCGTGCTCTTCCCCTCCCCCTTGTCACTATCGCACAGGTGCAGATCGGCCATCCAGCGCCACGAGATCGGGCTGGGCGTCACATCGCCGCAGAAGCGCGCATCGATCGCGGCAAACGCGCGCGACTCGAACAGGACCGTCGCCGGGAGCTCTCGGTCCAGAATCTCCTGCGCTTTCGCCAGGTCGCTGGCGGCCGACGGCGGCGTCGTACTCCGCGTTCGGCGAATCCGGTCAGCGGGGGAATGCCGGGTTGGGTCGTAAGAAAGCGCCCGAAGCGACGCGGTCCGTTGGGCAGGGGCAGCAGCAGCAGCTGGAATCGACTGCCGTCCATCTCGGCCGCGAGACGCTCGAGGTTCACGCGGCTCGCACATCGACCGCGATACCCAGCCGATCGAACTCATGGCGGAGCACGCTGGCCGTCGAGCACCATCGTGGACTCGTCCTGCACCAGCAGCAGCGAGAGTCTGGACGGCAACGGCGACGTCCTCGGATCCGCCGGTTACTTGCGGTGCCGCGCTGGTGGCATCGCCGCCGGCGATCCGCGCGATGGCTTGACGGTTGAGCCCGGACGCGATGCGCCGCCGGACGCGCTTCATCCGCCAGGCTCGGGTCTCGAACATTGAAGTAGAGCGCCGTCGAGAGCGTCGCCGGAATGTCGAGCAGGCGAACGCTGCCCATCCCGGCGAACTGCTCCCGGTACAGGTTGGGCGACGACGACATGACGTCCAGCTCGCGCGCCATGAGCTTTCGCCACTCGTCGGCCGCCGGCCATCTCGACGATCTCGATGACGTCGATGGAGATGTTCTCCGCGCCGGCGCAGGCGAACGCGGCCCGGCGTCACGGAGTCGATCCGGTAGGGACCCAGATCGAAGACCGTGTTCACCGGATCGGCGCTGGACCTCGCCGTGGCTTCGTCCTTGAAGGTCGCCTCCAGCTGGTCCGGCCCCAGCGCTTTCGCCGAGACCAGACCCTGGTAGCGAAACGAAGCCGCGAGCTGCTCTGCCGTGTAAGGTGAGCTCGACCGCCGCGTCATGATGACGCGGTTGCCCTTGCACCTGCTGCCGTTCGATGTGGTCGCCGAGAGAGTCGTAGACCAGATCGATCGCCGCGGCCCACGAACCGATGAGCCCCGCGCCCCCGCAGGAGTCGGTGAGAGACCGGCGGTGGCGGCCACTCGAAAGACGACGTCGTCCTCTTGCTCGTCGCCCGCGCCACCGCACGCGGAGAGCAGGATCAGCAGTGCCGCGGCAGCGCCCCGTAGTGCCACCCGTGGATACTAGCTAATTGTAGGCGCGCGAGCAGGGCATCAGCACCGGCTGCTCCTTGTTCTTACCTTTCACAACGATCTTCTTGTGCTCTTCGTCTGGGCCATTGCACTCTCCAGGAGGGGTTACGTCACGACCCGCAGCGCCGCCGGGCGGCGATTCGGGGCCGGGACTTGTGCTGGCTGCCGCGGCGGCGGAAATGCCGCCACGGCCTGGGAGACGCTGTCGGAGGTCGCCATCAGAAAGCTGCGGACGACCGCCTCTTCCTTGACGCGCTCGAAGTACGGTTTCTCGCAGCTCACGCCCTCGGGCTTGCCGGTCTTGAGCCACTCGATGGCGAGGCAGCCGCCGCCGCAGTTGGGGCGGTGGCTGCATCCGTCGCACGAAGCCTGCGGGGTGGCGCGGATCATCTGGTCGTAGAGATCCTGCTTGAGACCGCTGGTCACGTGGCCGATGCCCCAGTCCGGGTGGCCGAGGAAGCCGGGACACTTGTAGATGACGCCGTCCGGGTCGATGGCGAAGCTGTGATGGTCGTGGAACTCGCACGGCCCGACGCTGTTGATCGGGTTGGCGCTGAAGCCGCGGCGCAGGACCTCGTCCTGCATCGCCACGTGCTTGGCCGTGTCCGCGTCGCTCCAGGTGCACATGTGCGCCATTGCCGGCCCAGTCGGGTGAGTTCAGCCCCTCGATGGCCGGCGTGAAGCGCACCAGCGACTCCGGCCGGCAGCCCGGCGTCGGCCAGCTTGCCGAGCAGCGGGATGAAGCCGTGCACCGTCTGCGGCGTGTAGTTGCCGTTGATGTAGATGCGGAGGCGCTTGCTGGCCGCGATGACGTTGTCAAAAATGCGCGCGAAGGTGTCCTCGCCCTTCTTCGAGACACGCGTGAGCTTGTGCGTGCTCTCGTCGCCGTCGATGGTGACCTCGGCCTGCTCGAAGCCCAGCGGCACCAGGAGATCGAGCACCTTCTGGTCGAGGAAGTAGCCGTTGGTGATGGCCATGAACGAGAAGGTCAGGCCCGCGGGCAGCGCGCGCTCGCGGATGCGCCTCGCGATGCGGGCGATGCGCTCCGGGTGCAGGAGCGGCTCGCCGCCGCAGAACGCGAGGTAGATGCCGCCCACGCCGGTCTCGAGCGCGCGGTCGACGAGCCAGTCGGCGGTCCGGTCGGCCACGTCGGCCTTCATCACCGTGCCGTCGAGGATGCCGGCCTGCGAGCAGTACGGGCACTCGAAGTTGCAGGCCAGGTTGATACTGATCAGTGCCTCGAGCTGCGTCTTGCGCGAGCGCTTGCGCTCGAACCAGGCCTGGAACTCCGCCTCCTCGGCCTCGCGGCTCTCGACCACCACGCCCACATCCGGATCGCGCAGGTCGGGATCGTCGACGAGCTCGCGCTCGTCCGGGCTCAGCTGCGCGCCGCCGTCCGCCTTGTGGAGCGCGGCCAGGGTCTCGGCGTCGACAACCACGAAGCCACCGGAAAGCGTGTTGTGGATGAGCGTGCTGCCCGGCTCCGGGTAGCCATCCACGTAGTGGTTGAAGCAGGAGAGACGCATCGAGGACCGCCAGTGAAGTGAGTGCACGGGGTGGGCCGGACGACTTCCGTCCCAGATCACCGACATTGCTTGCTCGCCTACCTACTGGTCGGGGACGGCTTCTCGGCCTGCTGCGTCGAGACCCCTGCTCTGCGCCGCATAAGCTCAGGACGAGCGGAAGCTTGGCGAGGAGGACGAAATGTTGGCTCCGGCGGCGCTTCCGTCCGGATCGCTACAGGCAGGTCGTATGCCCGAATGCGCAAGCGCTGCGCATCGAGCCGGGGGGACGTCCGCGCGGCGAAGCCGTTGCGTGTCTTTCTAGCGCGGCGCTCGAGCGCGATCAAGAGTGCTCACTCCGACTGACCAACTCTTTGGCCGACCGCCGTTGCTTTGGTCGTGTCCCATGCAGGTGGTTCTCGCAGCTCTCACAGCGCTGCCACCTCGGCACCTCACAGTCGGTTCGGCTCACGTGTGGTCAAAGTCGTCAAGGCCACTCCTCCCACTATCCGACGCTGGCAGGTCAGACCTCGTGTCGCCGCTCAACGTCTGCCCGGGTCGGCCGATCAAACTGTTCGGTGAACCTGCGGACCCTGACCTGGAGGGATTGAGGGTGTTGGTACCACTCGACCTGCTCGCGCCGGGCTCCCCTGCCGGCGGCGTGACCCTCCGCGAGGGGACCCGCCGGCCGCGCGGGCGTCACATGGTCGAGTCGATGTACCTCGATGTGGGACCCGCGACCCGGTTCCGACTCGAGCTTCCGGTGAGCCCCCCCGCGGCCGGTACGACTGCCCAGGAGCAGAGCGCAGCATGATGGCGAGCGAAGAAGGCGCGAACACGCGCATCCTGATCATCGACGACACGCGCGAGATCCACGGGGCGTTCCGGCGCATCCTGTGCCGCCCGCGCAAGGCGTCGCAGCAGAACGTGGACAACCTCGAGGCGGCCCTGTTCGGGGCCAGCGCCACGCCGTCGCCCGCCGCCATGACCTTCACCATGGATTCCGCCTATCAAGGCGAGGAGGGGCTCCAGCTGCTGAAGCATGCCTGCGCGGCCGGCAAACCGTACGCGCTGGCCTTCGTCGACATGCGGATGCCGCCCGGATGGGACGGGGTCGAGACCATCTCGCACCTGTGGGCCGAGGACCCCGATCTCCAGGTCGTCATCTGCACCGCCTACTCCGACCAGTCGTGGAGCGACGTGCTGCGCGCGCTGGGCGACCGCGAGGGTCTGCTCATCCTCAAGAAGCCGTTCGACAACATCGAGGTCGCGCAGATGGCCAACGCGCTGACCCGCAAGTGGACGTTCCAGCAGCAGCTGCGCAGCCGCATGGACGACCTCGAGGCAATGGTGCAGAAGCGCACCCGCAGCCTGGAGGAGGTCAACGAGCAGCTGCAGCGCGAGATGGCCGAGCGCACCCGGATGGAGGCGGAGCTGCGCCTGGCCCAGAAGCTGGAAGCGGTCGGACAGCTGGCCGCCGGCATCGCCCACGAGATCAACACGCCGCTGCAGTACGTCGGCGACAGCGTCCACTTCCTGCGCGACTCGTTCGGCGACCTGCTGTCGGTGACGGGGGCGTTCCGCCGCTGCGTGGACGCGCTGGCCGCCATCCCCGGCAACGAGGAGCTGGCCGCCCAGGCCGACCAGGCCCAGGAGCAGGGCGACCTCGAGTACCTGACCGAGAGCGTCCCGCGCGGGCTGGATCGCGCGCTCAAGGGTCTCGAGCACGTGAGCTCGATCGTGCGCGCGCTCAAGGAGTTCGCCCACCCCGGTCAGAAGGAGAAGGCGCCGGGCGACCTCAACCGCGCCCTCGAGAACGCCATCATCGTGAGCCGCAACGAGTACAAGTTCGTGGCCGAGGTCCACACCGAGCTGGCCCAGATCCCGCCGGTGCTGTGCGACCTGAGCGAGCTCAACCAGGTCTTCCTCAACCTGCTCATCAACGCGGCCCACGCGATCGGCGACGTGGTGAAGGGGACCGACGGCAAGGGCAGCATCCGGGTCATGACGCAGCAGATCGGCGACACGGTGCGCGTCACCATCTCCGACACCGGCGGCGGCATCCCGGACACCATCCGCGAGCGCGTGTTCGACCCGTTCTTCACCACCAAGCCGGTCGGTAAGGGCACCGGCCAGGGCCTGGCCATCGCGCGAACGATCATCGTCGACAAGCACGGCGGCAAGCTCAGCTTCGACACCGAGCTCGGCCACGGCACCGCGTTCCACATCGATCTGCCGATCGGCTCGGGCGCTCAGGCCGCCGCCAGCGCCGGCGACTAGGTCACAGCTCGGAGCGGCGGAAGATGACGCCGGCGAGCCAGACCTGCGCGACGGTCAGCACGGCGGTGATGGTCATGAACAGCCAGAAGCGGTCGGGCAGGACGCCGAGGTAGACCGGCAGCATCGGCACGATGGCCAGGTTCTGTCCCAGGTACAGGATGAGGATGACGGCGACGAGGATCGATCGCGAGATGACGCCGAAGAAGACCCCCACCGCGGCCGACAGCGCGATCACCGCCACCAGCGAGCCGAGGCCGTCGAGCGCCGCGACGATCGTGGCGCCGCCGACCGGCGCGCCGCGCACCGCGTCCACTGTCAGGCCGAGCGCGAGCGCCACGATGCAGGCGACCGAGACACACACCGTCACGGCGATGAACTTTGCCCACAGGATGACCTCGCGCCGGATCGGGCGGATCACCAGCAGGTCGTAGACCTTGCGGTTGCGCTCGCTGACGATGTCGACGCCGACCAGCAGCGCGGCGACGGTGCCGGCCACGCTCGAGATCATCATGGTCATGAAGTCGGTCGCGCCCATCTGCCGGCCGGGCATCAGGCTGTCGACAGCGCGATCCGGCAGGAGCAGGTAGCCCACGGTCGTGACCAGCGGCAGCACGATCCACAGCACCAGCATCACGCGCGAGCGGGCGAAGCCGACCATCTCGTCGCGCAGCAGCAGCCACGCCGCCGGGCCCGGCATGTCGCGCTTCGCCGTCAATTCGCCCCCGGCCGCGGCGCGCGGGCGCGCTCGACGAGGCGCGCGAACAGGTGGTCGAGGTTCGGCTCGGCCAGCGCGATCTTGCGCAGCCGCCCACCCCCCGCCAGCGTCTGCTCGACGAGGCCGTGGATGATGGCGTCGGCGTCGGCGCCGTCGCGCAGCCGTGCCGACCAGGAGCCGGGCCGGCGCTCGACCGCGTCGACCAGCCCCGGATCGCCGGTGAGGAAGCGCGTGTCGGCCGGAGCGGCCGAGAGCTCGATCAGCAGCTCGCGCGGCAGGTTCACCTCGGCCACCAGATCGCCTATCGATCCGGTGGTCACCATCTTGCCGTCGCACAGCACGCCGACCCGATCGGCCACGTCCTGCACGTCGCCGAGGATGTGCGACGAGAACAGCACCGTCGCGCCGTCGCGCTGGCGCTCGCGGATGATCTCCTTCAACAAGTTTCGGCTCGGCGGGTCGAGCCCCTCGAGCGGCTCGTCGAGGATGAGCAGCCGGGGGTGGTGCAGCAGCGCCTGGATGAGGCCCAGCTTCTGCGTCATGCCGCCGGACAGGTGGCGGATCTTCACCTGGCGCGTGTGGGCCAGGTCGAAGCGCTCGAGCAGCTGACCGACCCGCTGCTCGACGACGCTGCCCGGCATCCGGCTGAGCGCGCCGAGCGAGCGGAGCGCGCTCTCGACGGTGCGCCAGCTCTGGAAGCCGGCCGACTGCGGCAGGTACCCGATGAGGGCGTGGGTCTCGGAGCGGTCGTGCGTCACCTGCTTGCCCGCGATCTCGACCTTTCCGTCGTACTTCGAGATCAGCCCGGCCAGGATCTTGATCGTCGTGGTCTTGCCGGCCCCGTTCGGCCCCACGTAGCCGAGCACCTCACCCTCGCGCAGCTCGAGGTCGACCCCGGACAGCGCCGCGCGGTAGCCGTAGCGCTTGGTGAGGCCACGCAGCTGGACAAGTGTCGCTCCCATGCGATCTCGTTCGATGGTTCCCGAGCCACGATGGTTACCACACATCCCCTAATTTGGTTGCCAGTCGCGCCGATGGGCGGGATATTGGCCGCTCCTCCACCGGGTCGGCTCGTCGCCAGAAAGGTGGCCATGGCGCAGCGCGCGAAAATCACGATGTCTGGCTTCGCCTCCGGAGTCGTCATCCGCGTCGTGGGCGCCGGAACCATCGCCGAGAGTCCGCTGGTCCATGCGTTCGCCGAGCAGATCCTGCGCGACGCGGAGCAGCGGGTCGTGATCGATCTGTCCGCCTGCACCTACGTCGACAGCACCTTCCTGGGCGGCCTGGTCGGCCTGTTCCGTCGCCACGGCGGCAGCGGCGCCCGCTTCGCCATCTACACGCCCGAGCCGATGCGCCGCCCGCTCTTCGGGGTGAGCCGGCTCGACACCATCCTCCCGTTCGTCAACGAGGAGCCGGTGACCTTCGCCGAGGGCATCTCGGTCGACGTCCACCTGCCCACCTCGGCGGACGACCTGGCCCGCTACGTGGCCGACTGCCACCGCCGCCTTGCCGAGATCGGCGGGCCCGAGGCGAAGGAGTTCGCCCGCGTGGCCGACGCCATCACCGCCGAGGTCGAGCGCAAGCTCGGCACCGAGTGAGCGAGCGATGAGCGGCGCCGCCACCGATGCCTGGCCGGAGCTCCCCTATCGGGCGTGGCAGGACACCTGCACGACGCTGCACCTGTGGGCGCAGATCGTCGGCAAGGTCCGCCTGGCCCGCACGCCGTGGCTCAACCACTCGTGGCACGCGACGCTGTACGTGACGGCGCGCGGGCTGACCACGTCGCCCATCCCGCACGGGCGGCGCTCGTTCCAGATCGACTTCGACTTCATCGATCACGCGCTGATCATCGCGACCAGCGACGGAGCCGAGCGGCGCACGGCCCTCGAGCCGCGCACGGTGGCCGACTTCCACGCCGCTGTCCTGGGCGCGCTGGCCGAGCTCGGTCTGCCGGTCGAGATCAACGGCAGCCCCAGCGAGGTGCCGGACCCGATCCCGTTCCGCCAGGACGACGCCCAGCGCGCCTACGACGCGGAGTACGCGCAGCGCTACTGGCGCGTGCTGGTGCAGGTCGACCGCGTGTTCAAGGAGTTCCGGACCGCGTTTCTCGGCAAGGTCAGCCCGGTGCACCTGTTCTGGGGCGCGCTGGACCTCGCTGTCACGCGGTTCTCGGGCCGGCTGGCGCCGCCCCATCCGGGCGGCATCCCGCACCTGCCGGACTCGATCACGCGCGAGGCGTACTCGCACGAGGTGTCGAGCGCCGGCTTCTGGCCCGGCGGCGGCCCGGTCAACCAGGCCATGTTCTACTCCTACGCCTATCCGTCGCCGGCCGCCTATCGCTCGAGCTCGGTCGAGCCGCCCGCAGCCTCGTACAACGAGCAGCTGGGCGAGTTCGTCCTGCCCTACGACGCGGTGCGCACCGCCGACGCGCCGGAGAAGGTGCTGCTCGCGTTCCTCGACAGCACCTATCGCGCCGCGGCCATCACGGGCAACTGGGATCGCGCCGCGCTCGAGTGCGAGATCGGCCAGCCCGGCGTCGTGCGCAGGCACTGACGCTCCACTGGTTCACGTATGTACCTGGAGGCGATGCAGTCATGACCCTGAAGGTCCCCTACACGTCCATCCCCGACATGTTCCTCAAGCGCGTCGCGGCCACCCCCGACAGCAAGGCGTTCGGCTATCCGACCGGCTCCGGCGAGTCGGAACAGGTGGCGTGGCTGAGCTGGCGGCAGGTGGCGCGACCGGGCCAAGGCGATCGCGGCCGGGCTGCGCGGCCTCGGCGTCGGCAGCGAGGACCGGGTCGCCATCCTGGCCAACACCCGCGTCGAGTGGGTGCTGGCCGACCTCGGCATCATGTGCGCCGGCGGCGCCACCACCACGGTCTACCCGACCACCGAGGCGGAGGACGCCAGCTACATCCTGAGCGACTCCGGGTCCAAGGTGGTGATCGCCGAGAACCCGGCCCAGGCGGCCAAGCTCGAGGGAGCGTCGCTGCCCGGCCTCACCCACGTCGTCGCTCATCGACGGCGAGGCGAAGCCCGGCACCGCGCGTCCCGCAGATGACGCTGGCCGACCTGGAGAAGGCCGGCGCCGTGGCGCTGGCCGCCGACCCGGAGCTCGATCGACCGCATCGTCGACGCAGATCGAGCCGGACCACCTGGCCACGCTCATCTACACGTCCGGCACCACCGGGCGGCCCAAGGGCGTCGAGCTGCTGCACGCCGGCTGGTGCTGGGAGGGCGTCGCCCAGGCGGAGCTGGGCCTCCTGCGAGCCGGACGACCTGCAGTACCTGTGGCTGCCGCTGTCGCACTCGTTCGGCAAGACGCTGCATCTGCGGCGTCGTGCACGTCGGGCTGCCCACCTACGTGGACGGGCGGGTCGACAAGCTGGTCGACAACCTGGCCAAGATCCGGCCGACCCTGATGTGCGCGGCGCCCCGCGTGTTCGAGAAGGTCTACAACCGCGCGGTCACCACGGCGCAGGCCGCCGGCGGCGCCAAGGCCAAGATCTTCGGCTGGGCGGTGCGGGTCGGCAAGCAGAAGGTCGCGCTCGAGCAGGCCGGCAAGCCGGTGCCCGCTCGGGCTCAAGCTGCAGCTACGCGCATCGCCAGCAAGCTGGTCTTCAGCAAGCTGCAGGCGCGCCTGGGCGGCCGCATCCGCGTGCTGGTGTCCGGCGCGGCGCCGCTGTCGCGCGAGATCGCCGAGTTCTTCGCCGCCGCCGGCCTGCCGATCATGGAGGGCTACGGCCTGACCGAGACCAGCGCCGGCAACTTCGTCAACCGGCCCGGCGAGCTCAAGATCGGCACCGTCGGGCAGCCGCTCGGCGACCTGGAGTGCCAAGCTCGACACCGACGGCGAGATCCTGCTGCGCGGCACGCCGGTCATGCGCGGCTACCACAACCTGCCCGAGGAGACGGCCAAGGCGTTCACCGAGGACGGCTTCTTCCGCACCGGCGACATCGGCGAGATGGACGACAAGGGCTTCCTGCGCATCACCGACCGCAAGAAGGACCTGGTCAAGACGTCGGGCGGCAAGTACATCGCGCCGTCCTACATCGAGGGCATGTTCAAGGCGATCTGCCCGTACGCGTCGCAGGTGGTCGTGGTCGGCCAGGCCCGCAACTTCTGCACCATGCTGATCACGCTCGACCCGGACGCCATCGTCGCCGTGGGCGGCGGGCACGCCGCTCGACGGCAAGTCGTACGAGCGAGATCGCGCCGGTCGCCCGAGGCCGAGGCGATGGTCGACGAGCTACGTCGAGCGAGCTCAACCAGCAAGCTCAACCGCTGGGAGACGATCAAGAAGTTCACCATCCTGCCGCGCGACCTGACCATCGAGCACGGCGAGATGACGCCCGTCGATGAAGGTCAAGCGCCGCGGCGTGGAGACGAACTTCGCCGACGAGATCGAGAAGATGTACGAGGGCTCGGTCGCCGAGATCTGATCGCTAGAGATCGATCCTGAGGATGCGGCCCTCGGTGCCGACAAGCCAGCCGGTGCGCCGGCTGGCGAAGGCCACCGCCCAGTAGTTGGTGACGTCCTCCAGGGCGAACCAGGTGTCTCCCTCGTCGGGCGACCAGGCCGCGCCGCCCGGGCCGGTGGCCACGACGACGACGCGATCGCGGTGGCCGCCGCGCAGGGTGTCGGCCTCGTCGTCGGCGGCCAGCTCGGCGTCGTCGTCGAGGAGGTCGCCGTCGTCGCGGACGTCGTGGCCGTCATGTCCGTCGTGGCCGTGGTGGTCGTCGTCGTCGGATGGCGTAGGCCAGCCCGAAGATGGCGCCCGGGAACGGCGTGCGCGCGGCCAGGCGCCAGGTCCGGCCGCCGTCGCGCGATCGGGCGAAGTTGTCGGACGGCTCGGTCGGCGCGGCCAGCTCGCCGGCGCCCAGGATGCCGTGGCGGCGGTCGCGGAAGGCGATGCTGAAGCCGCCCGAGCTCGGCGTGCCCTGCACGATCGGCGTGTCGTACGAGGCCCAGCTGTCGCCGCCGTCGGTGGTGGCGAGCACGCGCGCGCGCGCGGCCGCGCCGGTGGCGATCCACGCGCGCCGCCTGCCCTGGGTGGCCACGCAGGTGCCGCTGGCGGCGAAGGCGGCCTCTCCGGCCTGCGCCGGCGGCAGGCGATCGCCGATGTCCTGCCAGCTCCGCCCGTCGGTGGTGCGCAGGACCGGCAGGCGGCCGCCGCTGGCGTCGGCCATGGTCACGCCGCGCCGCGAGCTCCAGAACGCGAAGCAGTCGATGAACCCGTTCGGGTCCTGGTTCTGGTACTGCAGCGTCCAGGTCGCGCCGCCGTCCTCGGTCTTGTAGATCCGCGAGGCGTCCCCGGTGCCGGCCGACATGAGGTAAGCGACCCGCTCGCTCACGCCCTCGACGTCGCGGAACTCGAGGCTCTCGGCGCCGGGCACCACGCGCGCCTGCCAGGTGTCGCCGCCGTCGGTGGTCAGGGCGTAGGTGCCGCCCACGCCGCTGGCCCACACGACGCGCGAGCTGACCGGGCTGACCGCCTGCAGCCGGCCGGCGGTGCCGCTCGTCTGCGGCGTGAGCCTGGGGGCGCGCCGGGCCCTCTGCGAGGGCCCCGCAGGCAGACCGTTCGGATCCACGCTTGGGGGAACTTGTGGGGAGCGCAGCTCGCCATCGTCCGACGGGGACGACGCGGACGGGATCGAGCCGTTCGGCTCGGGCGTGTCGCCGGCACAGCCGGCGCCGATGATGGAAAGGAGGACGGCCGGCAGCGCCGCGCCCCTGGCCAGGAACGACAGCGAGTCCTTCTCGATGCGCATGTCTCGACCTCCTCGAGCGGGGGGATGAGCTCGCCCTCGGGGTTAGCGCCGCGGGGCGACCGCGTCAAGCGCGGCTCACCTCGCCGGCGAGATGGAGCGGCACCGTTCGTGCATTTCGATCGGTCCGAGGAGGGACGGCATGAAGCGCAAGAACGGGCACAAGAACGAGAAGCTCAACCAGGAAGGCCTGAAGAACCTGCTCTACCAGGTCCTCGAGACCGAGCAAGGGGGTGTGCTGGTCTACCGCACCGCGCTCCAGTGCGCGGTCAACGACGATCTTCGCGAAGAATGGGCGAGCTACCTCACCGAGACCGAGCACCACGTGGAGGTCGCGCGGACGATGCTCGAGAAGGTGGGACTCGATCCGGATGTCGAGCTGCCGGGCCGCGAGATCGTGCGCCACATCGGCAAGTCCTTGGTCGCCGCCATGGAGAAGGCCCGCGCGGCCGGCAAGCCGGAGGATACGCCAGCTGGTGGCCGCCGAGTGCGTGGTCGAGGCGGAGACCAAGGACCACCTGAACTGGGAGCTGGTCGGCATGCTGGCCGAGAAGCTCACCGGCGACGTCCGCAAGGCGCTGACCGAGGCCCACGACGAGGTGATGAAGGACGAGGAGCACCACCTCTATCACACGAAGGGCTGGACGCGAGAGCTGTGGCTCGAGTCGCTCGGCATGCCCGCGGTCCTGCCGCCTCCGGAGGAGGAGAAGAACGTCGAGACCGCGATCGGGGCGGAGCGGGCCAAGAACGCGCGCGGCGACATGCTCTGACGGGTCCGGATCGGTCCGTCAAGATGTCCGGAACGGGCCGCCTCCTGAGAAATGCAGGGCGCTATCATCGGATAGCGCCCTTTCTCAGGAGATCATTCTCATGTCTGATTTCGACCGACCGCGCCCGACGCCGACCGCCCTGGTGGTGATCGACGTCCAGGAGTCGTTCCGCCACCGCCCGTACTTCCGCGCCGACGACCTGCCGGCCTACTTCGGCGCCCAGAACCTGCTCGTCGAGGGCTTCGCCGGCCTCGGCCTGCCAATCGTGCGCGTGCTGCACGTCGAGCCGGACGGCCCGTTCTCCCTCGCCTCTGGGCTCGTCGAGCCGATGGCCGAGCTGGCCGCCTTCGAGCCGGCGCTCCGCTTCGAGAAGGGCGCGCACAGCGCCTTCAGCGGCACGCCAGCTCCGCGCTGGCTGACCGAGCGCGGCATCGCCCGCGTGGCCGTGTCCGGCATCCGCACCGAGCAGTGCTGCGAGACCACCACGCGCGACGGCTCCGACCGCGGCTTCCAGATCGACTTCGTCAGCCCAGGCGACGCTGACCTTCCCGATGCGCCACCCGGGCGGGCGCGAGTACAGCGCCGCCGAGATCCGCGAGCGGACCGAGCTGGTCCTGGCCGGCCGCTTCGCCACCGTCGTCGGCGCCGACCAGGCCATCGCCCGCGCGCGCGCCGCGCTCGATGCCTCGCGGGCATGCGGCGCGCTGAGGCGGCGCCGACCGCGGTGCTGGTCGTCGCCGAGCCGGGCGTGCTGCTGCTCGACCTGGCCGGCGTGGCCGAGCCGTTTCGCATCGCCAACCAGTGGTGCGAGGCGGCCGGCCTGCCTGCCCGCCTTCGCGCTGCGCATGATCGGCGCGCGCCGGCGCGTGCGCACGTCGCTGCCGCTCCAGCTGGCCGGCATCGCTCCCCTGCCCCGCCGCCTGCCGCCCGGCGCCTGGGTCGTGGTGACCGGCATCAGCGAGTCTGTCGAGCCAGAGCTCGGCCACGGCGGCGACGGCGCCACGGTGGCGTGGCTGCGGCGCGTGGTCGGCCCGGCGGTGGGCGCCGGCGCGGCCCGGGTGTGGACGGTCTGCTCGGGCGCCTTCCTGGCCGCGCGGGCCGGGCTGCTCGACGGCCGCCAGTGCACCACGCACCACACCCTCATCGATCGTCTGGCCGCCGAGCACCCGGCCGCGCGCGTGCAGGCCAACCGCATCTTCGTGGTCAACGGGCCGATCGCGACCAGCGCCGGCATCACCGCCGGCGATCGATCTCGCGCTGCACGCCATCGGCGAGGCGCTGGGCCAGGAGGCAGCGCTGGCCACGGCGCGCGAGCTGGTCGTGTTCCACCGCCGGGCCGGCGGCGACCCGCAGATGGCGGCCGCGCTGCGCCACCGCAACCACCTGCATCCGGCCCTGCACCGGGCCCAGGACGCGGTGCTGGCCGATCCGACATCGCCGTGGACGGTGCAGCGCATGGCCGACGCCGCCGAGGTGACGCCGCGCCACCTCGCCCGCCTGTTCCGCGACAACGTCGGCGTGGCGCCGCTCGAATATCTGCAAGCAGGTGCGCATCGACATGGCCCGCGCCCTGATGGCCGACAGCGGCCTGCCCATCCAGCGCGTGGCCGAACGCTCCGGCTTCAGCTCGGCCCACCACCTGCGCCGGGTCTGGCGCCGCGTGCTGGGCAGCGCGCCGCGCGACCACGGCCCTGCCAGGCGTGATCAGGGCGCCACGCCGACGGCGCGGTACAGCGTCCGCCGAAGGGTACAGCACGCCGCCGCGCACCGTGCTGACCACGCGGCCGATGTCCTGGATGCGGGCCAGCGGATCGCCGTCGACGACGAACAGGTCGGCGTCGTTGCCGGCGGCCAGCACGCCGGATCGCTCGCGGCCCATCAGCGCCGCCGGCACCGCGGTCGCGCTGCGGATGGCCTGCCACGGGGCCAGCCCGGCCTCGACGTAAAGCTCCAGCTCGCGGTGCAGCATGAAGCCGGGGAACGAGTCGGTCCCGGCCACGATCGGCACGCCGGCGTCGTGCAGCGTCTCGATGAGGCCGAGCAGCCTGGCGAACGAGGTGTGCGGCAGCGCGCCGCTCGCGCCGCGACATCTGCATCCCGCCCAGGTAGAGGTAGCGCCGCTCCGGCGCGGGCAGGCGGTGGGCGAAGGCGCGCGCGCCGGGCAGCGGCTCGCCCGCGCGCCCCAGGGTCAGGTCCTGGTACACGCCGATCGTCGGATCGACGGCGACCCGCTCGCGCAGCAGCAGGCGGACCAGACGCCGCACCGCCCGCGAGCGCAGGTCGAGGCGGTCGGCGCGGTCGACCGAGATGCCGCCGTCGGGCGCATCTGCTCGCCGACCAGATCGGGCAGCAGCATGTGGATGTGGGTGACCTCGTCGAAGCCGGCGGCGATGGCCTGGCGCGCCAGCATCCCGTCGGGCACGTGGCCGGCCACCCGCATGCCGCGCTCGTGCGCGGCGCCGGCCAGCACCGGGACCAGCGCCGGATCGATCGAGCTGTAGATCTTGATCTGCTCGTAGCCGCGGCCGGCGTAGAATCGACCGCGGCGGCGGCCTCGGCGGCGGTCTCGGCGGTGATCTTCGATGCGGCCGCGTCCGGGCCGCGCCCCTCGATGAAGCCGGCGCGCAGCACGCGCGGCCCGACCTCGCTGCCGTCGTCGAAGCGACGGCGGTACGCGTCCAGGTCGTCCGGGTCGTTGCCCATGTCGCGCACCGTCGTCACGCCGGCCGCCACGTGCAGCGCGCCGTGCACGGCGCCCAGGTGCGCGTGCATGTCCCACAGGCCGGGCAGGACCGCGCGGCCCTCGAGCGTCGACGACGGTCGCGCCGGCCGGCGGCGCCAGCGCGGACGACGGGCCGATGGCGGCGATGCGATCGCCCGCGACCAGCAGCGTGTGGTCCGGCAGCCAGGACCTGCCCGACGGCGCCAGCACGCGCGCGTGCACCAGGGCGAGCCCGGCCGGCGGCGGCCGCTGCGCCAGCCGCCCGGCGATCTCGCGCGCGCGCCCGCTGCATGAAGCGGTCCTGCACGTCGACCAGCGCCGGCAGCGCGCCCTGCCAGCCGTCGCGCACCCACGAGGCGAAGCGCGACGGCAGGGCGAACAGCTCGCCGCGCGCGTCGATCCACACGAAGGTGGGCGGCAGGCCCAGACCGATGATGGCGTGGCCGCGCACGGTCTGGCGCTCGCCGCCGCGCGCCACCGCGCGCTCGCCCAGCGACTCGAGGCGCACCTCGCCCGCCGGCAGCACCGGCAGCCGGCCGCCGTGGCGCAGCAGCGCGCGCACCATGCCGGCCAGCACCTCCGGCACCTCGGCCAGCGTGTCGTAGTAGGCCGGGCCCGGACAGCTCGCGCTCGCCCTGCTCGGCCCGGTTGCGCCAGCTCGCGCGCGCGCCGTCGATCTCGAAGCTCTCGCGCGCGTCCTGGAACAGGTCGTCCCTGCCGAACACCTGCGCCGCCGCCAGCATGCCGTCGGGCCGGTAGCGCAGCGTGCCGCTCAGCACCGGCCCGCGCCCGTTCTCGACAACGCTCAGCTGGAACAGTGCGGTGGCCGTCGGGCTGGATGGTGAGCTCGGCGGTGCCGGACGGCCGATCCTGGGCCACGAACGCGTAGCGCAGGACCACGTCGCCGGCCGGCGACGCGCGGCGTCGGCGCGCGCGGGCGCGCGCGGCGCGCGGCGGCGGCGGGAGCGGCGCGCCGTCGTCGCTCTCGCACGACGCCGCCAGGGCCAGCGCGGCGAGCGCGATCGATCGCGTTGCTGGCGACGGCATCGACTCGATCCGACGGACCCTGCCGCGCGCGAGCCGAGGCACCTGACAGGCGGCGCGCGCCGTCGGCCGGCGCGGCGCGAAACACCGCCGGGGACGCGAAGCCGGCCGCCCGGAACGCGGCGGAGACGGCTCTGCTCCACCGCCGCGCTCCGGGGCTCCGGGGCCAGCGCGATGAGCGAGCCGCCGAAGCCGCCGCCGATCATGCGCGCGCCGAGCGCGCCGGCGGCCAGCGCCGCGTCGACGCCGCGGTCGAGCTCGGCGCAGCTCACCTGGTAGTCGTCGCGCAGAGAGACGTGCGACGCGGTGAGCAGCGGCCCGATCTCGGCCGGCCGCCCGGCGCCGAGCAGCTCGACGGCGCGCAGCACGCGCGCGTTCTCGCTGACCACGTGGCGCGCGCGGCGGACCAGCACCGGGTCGCCGAGGCGTGCGAGCGCGGCGTCGAGCCCGTCGAGGCTCACGTCGCGCAGGGCCGGCACGCCCAGGATGGCGGCGGCGCGCTCGCAGGCGGCCCGCCGATCGGCGTAGCCGCCGTCGGTGAGCTGGTGGCGCGTGCGCGTGTCGACGACCAGCAGCGACAGGCCGGCCGCGGCCAGGTCGAACGGACAGGGCCGCACCGACAGCGCGCGCACGTCGATGAACAGCACGTGCCCGGCGCGGCCCGCGGTGGCGGCCAGCTGGTCCATGATGCCGCACGGCATCCCCACGAAGTCGTTCTCGGCCCGCTGGGCCAGCCGGGCCAGCTCGACCGGCGGCAGCTCGACGCCGTGCAGGTCGAGCAGCGCGCGGCCGGTCGCGCACTCGAGCGCGGCGCTGGACGACAGCCCGGCGCCGGCCGGGACCGAGCTGGCGATGACGAGGTCGGCGCCGCCGACGGCGTGGCCGGCCTCGCGCGCGGCCCAGGCCATGCCGGCCGCATAGGCGACCCAGCCGCCCGGCGCGCCGGGCGCCAGCCGCTCGACGTCCGCGACCTCGACGGTCTCGCCGCGCTCGAGCGAGCGCACGCGCAGGACCCGGTCGTCGCGCGGCGCCGCGGCCACCACGACCTGGCGATCGATCGCCATCGGCAGCACGAAGCCGTCGTTGTAGTCGGTGTGCTCGCCGATGACGTTGACCCGCCCGGGCGCGGCCCAGCAGCCCTCCGGCGGCCGGCCGGTCATGTCGGCGAACCGGTCGGCGGCGCCGCGCGCCAGCTCGCCCGGCTCGAGCGGCTCGCTCAGGCGTCACCTCGCCGGCGCATCAGCTCCCAGGCGTCGCCGATCATCGCGGCCAGCTGCGGGCGCTCCGGCGACCAGCCCAGATCGCTGCGCGCGCGGTCGGCCGCCGCCACCAGGCGCGCAGGATCGCCGGACCGCCGCGGCCGCGAGGTGGCCGGGATCGGGTGGCCGGTGACCGTGCGGGCGGCCTCGAGCACCTCGAGCACCGAGAAGCCCTCGCCGTTGCCCAGGTTGTAGATCGCGGTGCTCGCCGGGCGCGACCGCCTCGAGGGCCAGCAGGTGCGCCCGGCCCAGGTCGGCGACGTGGATGTAGTCGCGGATGGCGGTGCCGTCCGGCGTGGCGTAGTCGGTGCCGTAACACGTCGATCGCGTCGGCCCGGCCGGCCGCGACCGCCAGGATGCGCGGGATGAGGTGGGTCTCGACCCGGTGGCGCTCGCCGAAGCCGCCGTGCGCGCCGGCCACGTTGAAGTAGCGCAGGCTCACGGCGGCGATGCCGCGCGCGCGCGCGGCGAACCCGAGCAGCTGGTCCACCGCCAGCTTCGACGCGCCGTAGGCGCTGGTCGGGCGCGTGGCGGCGTCCTCGCCGATCGGCACCTCGTCCGGCTCGCCGTAGACGGCGGCGGTGGACGAGAACACGATGCGCGAGGCGTCGCGCTCCCCCATCAGCTCGAGCAGGTTGACCGCGCCCAGCACGTTGTGGCGGAAGTAGATGCGCCGGCTGCTGGTTGGACTCGCCCACCAGCGAGCGGCCGGCCAGGTGAATCGCGGCGTCCCAGCCGGGCGGCACCCGCTCGCGCAGCTGGTCCAGGTCGAGCAGGTCGGCCTCGACGAAGGTCGCGCCCGGCGGCACCGCGTCGCGGTGGCCGGTCGACAGATCGTCCACGACCGTGACCTGATGGCCGGCGTCGAGCAACTGACTGGCGATGACACTGCCGATGTAGCCGGCGCCGCCGGTCACGAGCACCTGCATGGTGGCCGGAGTATAGCCGCCCGCCCCGGCGCGGAACCGCGTCCTTCTCCTTGCCCGCCTACACCGGTTTCCGGGATATTCGGCCCGATCATCGTTTCACGCGGCCGCCAGGGGAAGCGCGGCCGTGCACGTACCCCCGGATGTGTCGGGCCCCGGATGTAAGAAGAGGGGCAAGGCGAAAGGCAGGCACCCGATGAGACGAAATCGCACCTGGTATGGCGTTCGAGCATGCGCTGGCCTGGCAACGTTGCTTGCCGCGAACACGATCGCAGGCACAGCCGCCTCCGAGCCAGCCGCCATCCCAGCCGCAACCGCCGGCCCAGCAGCCGGCGCAGCAGCCGGCACCTGCGCCGCAACCCGCGCCCGCGCCCGCGCCCGCGCAGCCTCAACCGGCCCGGCGCAGGCGGCCCCGGCGCGCCGCTGGAGGCAGGACCCGGAAGCTGCCGCCGGCCAGGAAGGACTGGAGGGCGACGAGCTCGCCCAGGCGGAGGCCGACGGCGAGGTCATCGTGGTGACCGGCTCGCGCATCCGCACCGATCCTCTCGACAAGCAGGCGCCGGTCCGCCAGATCGGCCGCGAGGAGCTCGAGCGCACCGGCCTGGTCTCGGTCGGCGACATCCTCCAGCAGCTGCCCGCCTCGGGCGGCGCCATCAACGGCAAGTTCAACTCGAGCGGCAACGCCGGCTTCCCGCCCGACGGCGGCGGCATCGGCGCCGGCGCCATCGAGGCCGACCTGCGCTACCTGGGCTCCAAGCGCGTCCTGGTCCTGGTGGACGGCGTGCGCTGGGTCAACGGCTCGTCGGCCAGCGGCGTGTCGGCCGCGACCGACCTCAACACGATCCCGCTCGCCATCATCGAGCGCATCGAGGTGCTGGAGGACGGCGCCTCGCCGATCTACGGGTCCGATGCCATCGGCGGCGTCATCAACATCATCACGCGCAAGGACTACGACGGCGTGGTCGCCAACGCGTACACCGGCGGATACCACCACGGCGACGGCTTCACCCAGAAGTACGACGTCTCCTATGGCACCAGCAGCGAGCGGATGTCGGTCGTCATCGGCGCGTCGTTCCTCGATCAGCACTCCGTCAACTCGCGCGACCGCGACCTGTCCGACACGCCGATTCCCAACGTGGACGGCTTCGTCGGCGGCTCGTCGGCCACGCCGCAGGGCCGCGTCACCTTCACTCCTGCGGGCGCCGACGAGCCGATCAGCGTCACCCTCAACGACGGCGTCACCGGCATGCCCGACGCCGCCACCGACTACCACGACTTCAGCGGACCCGGACCGGTTCAACTTCGCCCCCTACAACCTGGTGCTGACGCCGTCGCAGCGCCTGAGCGTGTTCAGCGGGGTCACCTACAAGGTCCTGCAACGGCCTGAACTTCCGGGGCAAGGCCTGCGTTCACCAACCGCCAGTCGGTCAACCAGGCCGCGCCGGAGCCGCTGTTCGTCGGCCCCGAGGGCGGCAACGGCAACCGCGTGGACCGCATCGTCATCCACGAGACCAATCCGTACAACCCGTTCGGCTTCACGTTCGACCCGGCCACCGACCCTTCGTACGTCATCACCCGCCGCCCGATCGAGGCCGGGCCTCGCCGCTTCGAGCAGAACGTGGACACCTTCTACGTGTCCGGCGGTTTCAACGGCGACTTCAAGGCCGGCTCGCAGAAGTTCTTCTGGGACACCACGGTGGCCTACGGCCTCAACCGCGCCAACCAGCGCCGCAACAACTCCTTCAACTCCTCCAAGCTGGAGCAGGCGCTGGGCCCGGCCTTCATGGGCGATGACGGCGTCTATCATTGCGGGACCGCGGAGCGCCCGGGCGACCCGGAGTGCGTGCCCTTCAACATCTTCGGCGGGCAGGGAGCCGAACGGCGAGGGCACCATCACCCAGGAGATGCTCGACTACGTGACGTACACGCAGCACGACGTCTCGGAGCAGACCCTGGTCGACGCGGTCGCCAACCTGTCGGGCGAGCTGGCCCGGCTGCCGGCCGGGGCGCTGTCGATGGCGATCGGCATCGAGCACCGCCGGCTGGACGGCTTCTTCGAGCCGGACGCCGTGGTCACGGCAGGCGACACCGCCGACGTGCCGGCCCAGCCGACCGCCGGCGACTACTGGGTCAACGAGGCCTACGCCGAGATGCGCATCCCGCTGGTCAAGGACGTGCCCGGTCTGGACCTTCTCGACCTCAACGGCGCGGTGCGCGTGTCCGACTACTCGTTCCTCGACCCGGAGTTCACCGGCAAGGCGGGCGTGCGCTGGAAGCCGACCGGCGACCTCATGCTGCGCGGCAGCTACGGCCGCGGCTTCCGCGCGCCCGGCATCGGCGAGCTGTACGGAAGCGAGTCGCGCTTCGACGCCACCCTCACCGATCCGTGCAGCGAGTTCAACCAGGCGCCGCAGGCGGTGCGCGATCGGTGCATCGCGCTCGGCGTGCCGGCCGGCGGCGGCTACGAGCAGCTCAACCCGCAGATCTCGGTGACCACCGGTGGCAACCGCGACCTCGAGCCGGAGAAGTCCGACAGCATCAACATCAGCCTGGCCTACAGTCCGTCGTGGATGAAGAGCCTGGAGTGGGTGGACCGCTTCGACATCGAGATGGCCTACTTCGACATCCGCGTGGACGGCGCCATCGCGCCGCTCGACGCGCAGCTGCAGATCGACCGCTGCGTGCTCGAGGGGGACGACGAGTCATGCAATGGCATCTCGCGCACCGTCGCAGGGCAGCATCAATGGTTTTCGCAACACCCTCATCAACCTCGGCGGCATCGAGACGCGCGGGGTGGACGCTGCCATCACCTATGCCATGCCGCCGGCCGACTTCGGCCGCTTCCGCTTCTCGTCGATCTCGAGCCTGCTCATCGACTTCTGGGAGAAGATCCCGACGGTCGACGGCGAGAACGTCATCGAGCTGGAGGGAACGGTCTCGGGCGAGCCGGAGCGCGCGTTCCCGCGCTTCAAGACGGCGCTTGTCATCGACTGGTTCCTGCGAGGAAGTCGGCGCCTCGGTGACGACGCGCTACGTGCACAAGTCGATCGAGCCGTGCGCCGTGGAGGCGGACGTCCCGGGCGTGTGCTCGAACCCGGACGAGGGGGACCCGACGCGGTCGACCAACGAGCTCACGCCCAGGGTCTACAACGACCTCCAGCTGGTGTGGATCCCGAAGTTCCTCGACAGCGCGTTCAACCTGACCGCCGGCGTCAACAACCTGTTCAACATCGAGCCGCCGGCCTGCTACAGCTGCTCGCTCAACGGGTTCAACACGACCGCCTACGACGTGCCCGGCATCTTCGGGTACCTGTCGGCCAGCTACCGGCTGCCCTGAGCCGGCGGTGCCGTCGAAGTGCCGGCGTGCGCGATGAGCTGTCCGCGCGCCGGCACCTCGACAGCGAGATGTCCCCCCTGATCGGCAGGACAGGGCCTGGCCGGCCTCGGTCTGCCAGGCGCCCTCGAGCGGCAGCTGCCACGCCGGCAGGCGCAGCGCCGCCGCTGAGCGGCCGCGGTTGATGGCCGCGATGGTGGCCGCGTCCCGGTCGAAGCGGGCCAGGGCGAAGACGTCGCCGCCGGCGTGCAGCACCTGGCAGGCGCCGTGGCGCAGCTCCGCCCGCGCCCGCCGCAGCGCGATGCAGGCGCGGTAGTGCTCGAACAGGTCGTGGTTCCAGCGCGCCCGCTCCCAGTCGAAGCAGCGCCGGCAGTCCGGATCGTCGCCTCCCTCGAGGCCGATCTCGTCACCGTAGTACACGCAGGGCACGCCGGGCCAGGCGAACAGCAAGGTGACGGCCAGCTTCATCGCGGCGGTGTCGCCGCCCAGCAGGGTGAAGAAGCGCGCCGTGTCGTGGCTGTCGAGCAGGTTGAGCTGGGCCAGCTGGTTGTCGTGCGGGATGCGGCCGCGCGCCCCCTCGAGCCAGGCGGCGAAGTCGGCGGTGGCAAGGCGCGACGGCGCGCCGCCGACGTCGACCCCGGCCAGCCACTCGCGCAGCGGCAGGGCGAAGCCGTAGTAGTTCATGGCGCCGTCCTCCTGGTCGCCCTGCAGCCAGCGCGTCGCCTCGTTGAAGTGCTCGCCGACGATGTAGGCCTCGGGGTTCTCCTCGCGGACGGCGCGGCGGAACTCGCGCACGTGGTGGGCGTTGTTTGTCGCGCCGGAGCCCTCGCCCAGCATGTGCACCACGTCGAGCCGCCAGCCGTCGATCGAGCAGGGCGGCCGCAGCCAGTGGCGCACGATGGCGTCGGGGCCGCCGTAGACCTGGCGCTGCACCTCCGGGCTGGCGAAGTCGAGCACCGGCAGCGACGGGTGGCCGTTCCAGCCGGCGTAGCCGCCAGCGTCGTCGAACACGTACCAGGATCGCCACGGCGAGTCGGGCGACTGGCCGGCGCCGACCGTGTCGTGGCGGCCGTGCAGGTTGAACCAGGGGTGGTTGGTCGCCGTGTGGTTGACGACCGCGTCGAGCACCAGCCGCATGCCGCGCCGGCGCAGCTCGGCGGCCAGGTCGGCCAGCGCCCGGTTGCCGCCGAGGTGCGGATCGACGTTGTAGTAGTCCTCGGTGTCGTACTTGTGATTGCTGCCGGAGACAGAAGACCGGGTTGAGGTACAGCGCCGTCGCGCCCAGCTCCGCCTGCAGATAGTCGAGCTCGCCCAGCACGCCGACCAGGTCGCCGCCGTAGAACTGGGTCGGCGCGTGCTCGCGGCTGATCGGCTCGCCCCAGCCGGTCGCCACCACCATCGAGCGGCCGGTGCGGTAGACGTACTCGCCGGTGCTCACGGCGAGCGACGGATCGCCCTGGCGGAAGCGGTCGGGGAAGATCTGGTAGAAGACCTGGTCGCGCACCCAGGCCGGCGGACGCTCGCGGCGGTGGATGCGGAACATCTGCTCGCGGTGCGGCATGCGCGCGCCCTGCCCGTCGGCGGCCAGCCAGCGCTGGGCGCCTCGCTCCACGACCTTGAAGCAGTACACGGTCGGCTCGTTGTGCTCGTCCCACGGCAGATCGGCGTCGAACCGGTACAGCGCGCCCTCGCGGCCGGCCGGGCGCATCGGCACCAGGCGCGTCTCGTTGCCCGGCTCGCAGCGCAGGTACGCCGCGATGCGGTCTCGCATCGGCCAGCAGGCTGACCGAGACGCTGCGCTCGCCGCGCACGAGCCAGGGCTCGATCGGCGGGTGCAGCAGGTGAAGAGGGCTGGCGGCGCGCGCGGGCATCGAGGAGGCAGTCAGTGGCCGCGGAAGGCCTCCTCGAGCCACCAGGACGGCCGCGCCGAGACCACCTTGGCGTCGATGACGAGCGGCCGCTCGCGCGGGCCGGCCAGCCAGTCGCGCGCGGCCGCCAGGTCGCCGGCGCCGCGCACCGTGATGCCCGTCGCAGCCGTAGCCGCGGGCGATGGCGGCCAGGTCGGTGTCCGGGAACACGACGTGGTCGAGCGGGTGGCCGTGCGGGCCGAAGTGGTGCACCTCGGCGCCGTAGGCCGCGTCGTTGTACACGGCGACCACCAGCGGCAGCCCGAGGCGGGCCGCGGTGCCGAGCTCGGCGGCCGACATGAGGAAGCCGCCGTCGCCCAGCGCCGCCACTGTCAGGCGATCCGGGCGCGCGACCGCGGCGCCCAGCGCGGTGGCCAGGCCCAGGCCGATCGACTGGTAGCCCTGCGTGAAGCAGAAGCCGGCGCAGTCGGGCACCGACAGGAACATCGACGGGTAGCCCATGAAGTTGCCCGAGTCGATGACCAGGGTGCGCTCGGCCGGCAGGAGGTCGTCGAGCCGCGATGCTGAGCGTGCGCGGGTCGATGCGGCCGCCGCCGCTCTCGTCCTCGTACGGCACCGCGCGCCACTGCCCCTCGGCCGCGATGCGGGCGCGCAGCTCCGGCGTGCGCCAGCCGGGCGCGGGCTCGGGTCAGCTCGGCGGCACACGCGTTCGCGACCGCGACGACGTCGCCGACGACGCCGATGTCGACCGGGCGGTTGACGCCGATGGCGGCCGCCTCGAGGTCGACCTGGGCCACGACCGCGTCCGGCCCGATCAGGCGGCCGTGCCGGGTGGTCCACATGTTGAGCGTGCTGCCCCAGGCGACCACCAGGTCGGCCTGCGCGATCAGCTCGGCGGCCAGCGGCGTGGCGAAGCCGCCGGACACGTCCAGGTACCACGGGTCGCCGGCGAACAGGCCCCTGCGCCACGGCAGAGACCGCCAGCAGCGCGCCGCAGCGGTCGGCCAGCGCGATCAGCGCGGCTCGCGCCCGGGCCTGACGGGTCGCGCCGCGCCCCGCGATGAACACCGGGCGCCGCGCGCGAGAGAGAGCGTCGAGCAGCCGGCCGACGTCCGGGGACGAGGCGGCTGTCGTGGCGTCCGGAGCCGGCTCGGCCAGCTCGCCCGCCGGCATCGCCTGCACGTCCAGCGGCAGGGCCAGGACGATGGTCTGCCCTGCCCCGGCCCTGGCGCTGCGGCAGGCCTCGGCCGCGTCCGCGGCAGCCCGGTCGGCGGTCACGCGGCGGAAGCCGGCGCCCACCGCGGCCGCCAGCCCGGCCAGGTCGATGTAGAAGTTCGACCGCGGGCTGGTCGCCTCGGGCGCGAGCACGACCAGCGGCGTGCGGCTCTTGGCCGCCTCGGCGATGCCGGTCATCGCGTTGGTCACTCCCGGCCCCTGATGGACCGACAGCGCGGCCAGGCGCCCGGCCACGCGCGCGTAGCCGTCGGCCATGCTGGCCGCCCCGCCCTCGTGGGCTGCGGCCACGAAGCGCGCCCCGGCCGCGGCCAGCGCGTTGGTGACGTGGAAGTTGCCGCTGCCGACCACGCCGAACACGTGGTCGATGCCCTGCGCGGCCAGGCTGCGGCCGACCGCCTCGGCGACGTTCATCGCCGCTCGACGAGCGCGAGCGCGCGGCACGGACTGCCGGAGCCGCGCACGATCGGCAGCGGGCCGACGATGATCACGGCGCCCAGCGGCGGCAGCGCGGCCAGGTTCTGCAGCTGGGTCAGGCCGTACTTGTCGTGCCCGAGCAGGAACGAGTGGCACGGGAACGGCGGGGTGAACGAGTGCGCAGCCCCGGCGTCGGTGCCGACCGTCTCCACGCCGACCCCGAGCACCGGCGCCTCCTCGGCCAGCCAGCGGGCGCACTCGACCGAGATGCCCGGCGTGCTGCCCTGGTTGAGGAAGGCCGCCTCGTCGCTCGAGCGCGCGTCCCAGCCGGTCCGGTAGAGCAGCCAGCCGCCCTCCGGGAGCGGCCCGTGCTGCTCCTGCCAGGCGCGCACGTGCTCCACCTCGAGCAGGAAGTCCGGGTCGCGCGACGCCTGCGCGGTGAAGTCGAGCACCGCGGCCGGCGCGATCAGCCGGCGCGGCGGCAGCTGCGACACGTCGGCGCCGTCACGCCCGGTGACCCAGTGGATCGGCGCGTCCAGGTGGGTGCCGGTGTGCTCACCGGTGGTGATGTTGTTCCAGTACCAGGCCGGGCCGGCCTCGTCGTAGCAGCTGATCTGGCGTCAGCCCGAACGCGCCACGTCTGTCCCAGCGGCTCCGGCAGCCGCAGGATCGGCGTGTCCGCCGAGAGCGGTGCCGTCAGGTCCACGACCTCGATCGAGCCCTTGCCGATGGCGTCCACCAGATCCGCGAGGAGACTCATGCGGCCTAGTAAAGCAAGGTGGACGCACGAGTCAATGACGGCGGCGAGCGACGCGGCGCACCGCGGCGGAGCTTTTTTCGCCCCGCCCTGTCGATCCGGCGGCGGCCGTTCGACCACTCCCTGTGAGACACAAGGAGGCAGAAGTGCAGAAATCGAAGCAGGTCACCCTGATTGGCCCCTGGCAGTCGAGCTATCTCCGCACCGCGCGGATCTGCTGCCACGAGAAGGGCGCCGCCCACACCGTCGAGCCGCTCGAGCTCGGTGGCGAGCATCACCTGTCGCTGCATCCCTGGGGCAAGGTGCCCATCATGCGCCACGGCGACGTCCAGCTGATCGAGACGAGCGCCATCTGTCGCTATCTCGATGCGACCTTCGACGGGCCGCGGCTCGTCCCGGACGATCCGCGCAAGGCCGCTGTCATGGAGCAGTGGATCAGCGCCATCAACTGCTACATCTACGAGCACACGATCCGCAACTACGCGCTGCAGTACATCGTGCCCGCCCTGCGCGGCGAACAGCCCGACCGCAAGGTCATCGACGCCACCGTCCCATCGCTGAAGCGCGACCTCGAGCTGCTCGACCGGGCCTACGCGGACAGCCCGTGGATCGCCGGCGACGAGATCAGCCTGGCCGATCTGTTCGTTGCGCCGATCGTCGCCACCGTGCGCCAGTTCCCCGAGGCGGCGGCAGCGCTCGGCACGTGCCGCAACCTGAGCCGGGCGTTCGAGGCGTTCGCGAGGCGCGAGTCGTTCGTCCAGGCCCACCCGGCCCAGTGACTCACCTCAACGGCCGCGCTGGTGTCCGGGTCGAAGAAGTAGAGCCGGCGCGGATCCAGGCTCACGGCCAGCGGCTCGCCGACGGTGACCGGCGCGTCGGCGGGCAGGCGGATGGTGAAGCGGGCGCGCTTCTCGTCCGGCACCAGGAGCGCGTCGTCCGCGCGTGCGGGCGTCCAGGGCGGCGCGCGTCTCCTCGGTGTCGACCCGCGGCGCGTCCAGGTCGAAGATGACGTAGCGCTCGTCGCCCAGGTCCTCGACCACGGCGGGCGACACGGACATCTTCGGCCAGCCATCGACCTCGCCCGGGCTGAACGCGGTCGGGCGGACGCCGAGGATGACCTCGCGCTCCGCGCCGGCCAGCGACGAGCCGTCCGGCAGCGGCACGGTCGTGCTGCCGAACGAGACCTTCCCGCCCGCCACCTTCGCCTTGACCAGGTTCATCGACGGCGAGCCGATGAAGGCGGCAACGAACAGGTTGACCGGCTCGCGGAACAGCGCCCGCGGCGTGTCGAACTGCTGCAGGAGGCCGTCGCGCAGCACCGCCACCCGCTGGCCCAGGGTCATGGCCTCGATCTGGTCGTGCGTCACGTACACGGTGGTGACGCCGAGGCGCTGGTGCAGCAGCGACAGCTGGGCGCGCATGCTCACGCGCAGCTTGGCGTCCAGGTTGGACAGCGGCTCGTCCATCAGGAAGACCTGCGGCTCGCGCACGATCGCGCGGCCCATCGCCACGCGCTGGCGCTGTCCGCCCGACAGCGCGGCCGGCCGGCGGGCCAGCAGGTGCTCCAGGCCCAGCGCGGACGCCACCTCGTCCACCCGGCGATCGCGATCGGCCCGGGCCGTCCCGCGCATGCGCAGGCCGAAGCCCATGTTGCGGCGCACGCTCATGCGCGGGTAGAGCGCGTAGCTCTGGAACACCATGGCCACGTCGCGCTCCTGCGGCAGCTGGTTGGTCACGTCCTTGCCGCCGATGTGGATGCGCCCGCCGCTGGTCTCCTCCAGCCCGGCGATCATGCGCAGCACCGTCGACTTGCCGCAGCCGGACGGGCCGACCAGGACGATGAACTCGCCCGGCTCGACGGCGAGGTCGACGTCGCGGACCGCCATCACGCCGCCGCGGAAGCGCTTGCTGACCTTCTCCAGCCGGATGGCGGCCGGCGGGCGGCGCGGACTTGTCGTCGGCAGGCGTGGTGGCCACGTCGGTCACTGGATCACCCCTTGAGAGCGCCGGCCATCAGCCCGCGCATGAAGAAGCGGCCGAGCAGGATGTAGACCAGCAGGGTCGGCACGGAGGCGAGGAGCGCGCTGGCCATGGCCTCGTTGAACGGCACCGCCTGGCTGCCGGCGATGTTGTTGAGCGCCACCGTGATCGGCCAGTAGTCGCGTGTTGGTCAGCAGCACGCCGAACAGGAAGTCGTTCCACGCCGACGTGAACTGCCAGATCATGGACACGGCGAAGGCGGGCGGCGCGATCGGCAGGGCCACGAAGAAGAAGGTGCGCAGCATGCCGGCGCCGTCCACCTTGGCCGCCTCGATGAGCTCGTCGGAGATGCCGGCGAAGTAGCTGCGGAAGATGAGCGTGGTGATCGGCAGGCCGTAGATGACGTGGACCAGGATGAGCCCGTCCAGCCCGCCGCGCAGCCCCGCCCACGACATGGTCTGGAACATCGGGATGAGGATGGCCTGGTACGGGATGAACATGCCGAACAGGATCAGCGGGAAGGCGAAGTCCGCCCCCGGGAAGCGCCACTTGGCCAGCACGAACCCGTTGGCCGCCCCCAGCGACGACGAGATGATGCTGGCCGGCACCGCCATGAGCACGCTGTTGACGAACCCGTCCTGCAGCTTGGGCCAGACGATGCGGAAGTTGTCGAGCGACAGGCCGCTCGGCCACTGCCACATCCTGACCACGCTGACCTCGGCCGGGCTCTTGAGCGCGGTGACCAGCAGCGCGTACACCGGCATCAGGAAGAAGCAGGTCAGCGCGAAGAGGACGATGTAGCGCACCGTGGTGACGTACGGCGCCCAGCGCGACTGGATGCGGCCGTCGCCGCGCACGCCGGCGTCGCTCATCGGCGGCGCTCCGCCCGCACCGAGTACCAGACGTACGGCACGATGACGACCGCGACGCCGAGCAGCAGCAGGGTCGCGATGGCGGCGCCGCGCGCGTAGAAGCCGCCGTCGAAGGTGGTGAACCACATGTACAGCGCCGGCGTGTCGATCTTGAGGTTCTTCTGGTCCATCGCGTAGAACAGGTCGAACGTCTTCAGCGAGATGTGGGCCAGGATGACGATGGCGCTCATCAGGACCGGCAGCAGCATGGGCCGGACCACGTACCAGAAGACCTTGGGCTCGCTGGCGCCGTCCACCCGCGCCGCCTCGCGCAGCTCGTCCGGCACGCCGCGCAGGCCGGCCAGAAACAGCGACATCACGTAGCCGGACAGCGCCCAGCCGGCCGGCAGCGCGATGGCGGCGATCGCCCACTTCGAGTCGGACCTGAACCAGTCGCTGTGGAACGAGTCCCAGCCCGAAGGTGGAGATCAGCGTGTTGAGGCCGGTCTCCGACTGCGCCGCCCCCGTTGTCCATCAGCCAGCGCCAGATGATGGCGGTGGCGATGAACGAGATCGCCATCGGGAACAGGTAGACGCTGCGGAAGAAGTTCTCCCCGCGCACGCCCTTCTCCAGCAGCATCGCCATGAAGAAGCCGAGCACCAGCGATCCGACGACGAACACCAGCGTGAAGATGGCGATGTGCGGGACATCGAACTGCATGAAGCGCTGGTCGCTGGCCAGCGCCACGTAGTTGGCGAAGCCGACGTTGTCGTAGATCGGCCGCAGCCCGCGCCAGCTGGTGAACGACACCCGGATGTTCCAGCCCAGGAAGCCGTACACGAAGATCAGCAGGAGCAGCAGCGAGGGCGCGACCAGCAGCAGGCCGGGTCCCCAGGATTTGATGCGACGCATCAGTCCTCCTGGACGACGAGGGGCAGCCGGCCGGCGCGCTGCCGGCCAGCTGCACTCTACACCAAGGGCCGAGCTACTTGGTTGCGGCGTAGGCCTTGCCGACCGCCTCGGCGAAGGCCTTCACGTCCCCGCTGGCCACGAACAGGCCCAGCGCGGTGTCGATCTCGGAGCTCAGCGCGTTGTTCGCCACCACGCCGTGAGCCAGCGAGCCGACGATCTTCGTGCTCTGGTTCCTGCCAGTCCTCCAGCGCGACGGCCAGGTAGTCCTTGTACTTGCTCTTGTCGGCGTCGGTGCGCGCCGGCACGGAGCCCTTCTGCGGGTTGAAGGCGTCCTGGCCCTCGACCGAGCCGCACACCTCGAGCCACTTGACCGCGGCGTCGCGGTTCTTGGCCTTGAGCGGCAGCGTGAAGGAGTCGGACAGGAAGTCGTACACGCCGGCCGAGCCGGGCGAGGCGACCACGTCGTAGTCCTCCTTGAACTTCATCTTCTTGGCCCGGCCCCAGTAGGCGTCTTGCCAGTCGCCCATGACGGTGTAGACCGCCGCGCCGTCGGCCACGCGATCGGCGGCCGGCTGCCAGTCCGCCGCCGCCGACTTGATGTCGGAGAAGGACAGCACCTTCTTGAAGGTCTCCAGCGCCGCGTTCACCTCGGGCGCCTTCCAGTCGGTCGTGCCGTTCCAGAGCCCGGTGTACTTCTCCGGGCCCAGCTCGCCCAGCAGCACGGTCTCGAGCAGGTGCTTCTGCGTCCACGACGGCCCGACGGCCAGCGGGGTCTTGCCCTTCTTCTTGATGTCGGCCGCCTGGGTCAGGAACTCCTTCCAGGTCTTGGGCGGTCCGGCGATGCCGAGCTCCTTGAGCGTCTTGGGCGTGAACCAGATGAGATTGGCCCGGTGGATGTTGACCGGCACCGAGTAGATCTTGCCGTCGATGGTGATCGCCTCGAGCAGGCCCTTGGGCATCTTGTCCTTCCAGCCCTGCTGCTCGTACATGCTGGTCAGGTCCTCGAGCTTGCCGGCCTTGATGTCGTCGGCCAGCTCGAGCCCGGCGTGGCGCTGATAGGAGTCGGGCGGGTTGTCGGCCTGCAGCCGGTTGGCCAGGATCGCCTTGGCGTTGGTGCCGGCGCCGCCGGACACGGCCGCGTTGACAACCTGGATGCCGGGGTTCTTCTCCTTGAACACGGCGATCATGGCGTCCAGGCCTTCCTGCTCTCCCGGACCGGTCCACCAGGAGAAGACCTCGACCTGGGCACCGCCGCCGCCGGCCGGCGGAGCGGTTCCCTCCGCGGGAGGCGTACCCTCGGCCGGCTTCTCGGCCGGCGCCTCCTTCTTCTCGGTGGTCTTCTTCGAACAGCCCGAAATGGTGAGCAGCGCCGCCGCAAAGCTCAGGGCGGACAGGCTCGTGCATCGTCGCATCGCACCCTCCTCAGGAAGAGTAGAGAGACTCCGGACCCACCCCCCGCGTGAACGATGCTCCGTGAGTCTGGTCCTGTCAACTTCGACGAGGACGAAGCGTGCTGATCAAGGAGCGGTGCTGGATGCGATTCGTGCCTGGGCTGCAGAGGCCTGGTGGCGGTCGCGCCCGATGATCAGGTAGACGACCGGCACGACGAACAGGGTGAAGAAGGTGCCGATGGCCATGCCGCCGACGATCACCCAGCCGATCTGGTTGCGCGCCTCGGCGCCGGCCCCGGTGGCGATGGCCAGCGGCACCGAGCCGAGCACCATGGCTCCCGTGGTCATGAGGATCGGGCGCAGGCGCAGCGCGGCGGCGTCGATGACCGCCTCGAGCTTGCTCTTGCCGCGCTCCTGTAGCTGGTTGGCGAACTCGACGATCAGGATGCCGTGCTTGGCGATGAGACCGACCAGGGTGACGATGCCGATCTGCGAGTAGATGTTCCAGCTGCCCCCCGTCAGCTTGAGGGCGAGGAACGCGCCGAACGCGGCCAGCGGCACGGCCAGCAGGATGACCAGCGGGTCGACCCAGCTCTCGAACTGCGCGGCCAGCACCAGGAAGATGAAGACGATGGCGAGCGCGAAGATGAGGGCGAAGTCGCTGGCAGACTCGCGGAACTCGCGGCTCTGACCCGCGAGGTCGTACTGCGCCTCCGGAGCGCGACCTCCTTGAGCGCGCCCTCCATCCAGGTCAGCGCCTCGCCCATCGAGTAGCCGGGCGCCAGGCCGGCGCTGATCGTCGCCGACCGGAGCTTGTTGAAGTGGTTGAGCTCCTTGGCCGCGACGGTCTCGCGCACGTCGACAAGGTTGGATAGCTGCACCATCTGGCCGCTGGCGCTGCGCACGAAGATGTTGGACAGATCGCCCGGGGTGCGGCGGTCGGCGTCCTCGACCTGAACGATGACGTCGTACTGCTCGGAGCCCCTCTTGAAGCGAGTCACGTTGCGGCCGCCCAGCAGGGTCTCCAGCGTGCGCCCGACTGTCGCCACGTCGGTGCCGACCGAGGCCACCTTGTCGCGGTTGAGCTCGATCTTGAGCTGCGGCTTGTCCAGCTTGAGGTCGGAGTCCGGGTTGGTGAGGCTCGGATTCTGCCCCATCTTGGCCATGAGCTTCTGCATCGTGACGCCAAGCTCCTCCCAGGTGCCGGTGCGTCTGCACGACGAAGCTGACCGGCTGGCCGAAACCGTCTCCTCCCAGCGGCGGCGGCAGGGTCGGGAACGCCATGATGCCCGGGATGCCCATGAACTGCGGGAACAGCTGGCCCTGCACGTCGGCTGTCAACCTGTCGCGCTGCTCCCAGTCCTTGAGCATCACGAAGCCGATGGTCTGGGTCACCGCCGGGAAGCCGACGATCACGAAGTAGCGCTCGACCTCGGGGACCTTGGCGAAGATGCCCTCCATCTGGCGGGCGTAGCTGTCGGTGTACTGGACCGTGGAGCCCTCCGGCGCCATGCCGAAGCCGATGATGAAGCCCTGGTCCTCCTGCGGCGCCAGCTCGCGCGGCAGGCGCAGGAACAGGACCAGCGCGATGCCGAAGACGACCGCCGCGATCCCGACCACCAGCCAGCGCAGGCGCAGCGCGCCGGTCACCAGCCTGCGGTAGCTGCGGTCCATCCAGCGCAGCGCGCTCTCGCCGATCTCGTACAGGCGGTTGTGGGTGGTCTGGTGGCGAAGGAGCTTGCCGCACATCATGGGCGACAGGCTCAGCGCCGTGAAACCGGACACCAGCACCGCGCCGGCCAGGGTCAGCGCGAACTCGATGAACAGCCGGCCGGTGCGGCCGGTCGAGAACGCCAGCGGCACGTAGACCGCCGCCAGGGTGAGGGTCATCGCGATGATCGCGAAGCCGATCTCCTTGCTGCCCTTGAGCGCGGCCTGGAAGGGAGGCATCCCCTCCTCGATGTGTCGGTACGATGTTCTCCAGCATCACGATCGCGTCGTCCACCACCAGGCCGATGGCCAGCACCATGGCCAGCAGGGTCAGCGTGTTGACGGTGAAGCCGAACGCGTACATGAGCGCGAACGCGCCGATCAGGGAGACCGGGATGGTCACCAGCGGCACCAGGGTCGCGCGCAGGCTGCGCAGGAACAGGAAGATGACGCCGACGACCAGGAGGACCGCGATGCCCGACAGTGACGTAGACCTCGTCGATCGACTGCTCGATGAAGATCGTGCGTGTCGAACGCGACCTCGATCTTCATGCCCTCGGGCAGGGTGCGCTGGATCTCGGGCAGCATCTTCTTGATGTCTGCCGAGATGTCGAGCGGGTTGGCCACCGCCTGCTTGACCACGGCCAGCGGCACGGCGCTCACCCCGTTGTAGCGCGAGCGGAACCGCTCCTCCTCCGAGCCGAGGGTCGACGCGGGCGACGTCCTTGAGCCGCACCAGCGAGCCGTTGGTGTTCGACAGGATGATCTCGCCGAACTGCTCGGGCGTGCTGCAGGTCGGTCTCCGACAGCACGGTGAACTCGCGCGCGCTGCCCTCGACGCGGCCGGCCGGGATCTCGACGTTCTGCGCGCGCAGGGCGTTCTCGACGTCGGCCGGGGTCAGGCCGAAGCCGGCCAGTCGCTGCGGCTGCAGCCACACGCGCATGGCGTAGGTGCTGGAGTAGATGATGGCCTGGGCGACTCCGTCGACCTGTCTGGATGCGGTCCTTGACCTGTCGCTCGGCGTAGTCGGCGATCTCGACGCGCGAGTGGCGATCCGATGAGAACGCGATGAAGATGATCGGATCGGCGTCGGCCTCCTGCTTCTGGATGATCGGCTCGTCGACCTCCTCGGGCAGGAAGTCGCGCGCCTGGCCGATGCGGTCGCGCACGTCGCTGGCGGCGCCGTCCGGATCGCGGTCGAGCCGGAACCGGATGGTCACCTGGCTCGACTGCTCGCGGCTGACCGACTGCATGTACTCGATGCCCTCGACGCCGGACAGCGCCTCCTCGATCGGCTGCGTGACCTGCGACTCGACCACCTGCGCGTTGGCGCCCGGGTAGTTGGTGCTGACGTTGACGACCGGCGTGTCGACGTTCGGGATCTGCCGCACCGGCAGACGCGTGTAGCTGATGATGCCGATCAGCAGCACCACGAGATTGATGACCGTGGCGAAGACCGGCCGACGGATCGAGATGTCGGAGAGGACCATGGCGTTGCCCCCGTGTCAGTCCTTGCGAGTTCCGTCGCCGGCCGGCTCGGTCGGCTTGGCCGACGCGGCGGCGCCGTCCGGCTTGGCGGCATCGCCCGAAGGCGGCGCCTTTCCACCCTGCTCGGCTCCCGGCTGGCCTCCGGCCGCCGGCTGACCGCCGGCCGGCGGCGCTCCGCCCTGAGCGCCGCCGGCGCCGGGCACCACGACCACCGGCATCCCGTCGTTCATCATCGGCTTGCCCTGTCCTGCCGTGATGACCTGGTCGCCGGCCTTGAGGCCCTGGACGATCTCGAGCTTGCCGGGCACGCGCTTGCCGGTCTTGACCTCGGTGCGCTTGGCCTTGCCGTCGACGATCGTGTAGACGAAGCGCGTCTCGCCCTGCTGCAGGAGCGCCTGCTCCGGCACCAGGAGCGCCGTGGCGTCGCTGTCGGTCCCCAGGACGATGCGCGCGAACAGGCCCGGGCGCAGCTTGTAGTCGTCGTTGTCGATCTGCGCGCGCAGCTTGGCGCTGCGGCTGGTGATGTCCATCATCGGATCGATCGCGGTGACCTCGCCCTTGAAGGTCTCGCCGCGCAGCGCGTCCACGGTGACAGTGATCGGCTGGCCGGCCTTGACCAGGCCAAGGTCGCTCTCGGGCAGGCTGAAGTCGACCTCCATCGGATCGAGCCGGACCAGGTTGACCAGCGCCAGGCCGAAGTTGACGTACGCGCCGACGCTTACCTCGCGCAGGCCGACGACGCCGTCGAACGGCGCGATCAGCGACGTCTTGTCCAGCTGCGCGCGCGCGCTGGCCACGCGGGCCTCGGCGACGCTGAGCTGGGCCTGGGCGTTCTCGAGCTCGGAGCGCGAGATGAGGTCGCCCTTGGACAGCTCCTCGGAGCGGGTGGCGGAGCGGCGCGCGTTCTCGAGGTTGGCCTGCGCCTCGCGCAGCGCCGCGCGCTGGACCGACGAGTCGAGGCTGAACAGGACCGCTCCGGCCTTGACCCGCTGGCCCTCCGTGAAGTGGATCTTCACCACGCGCCCGGCAATCTCGGGCCGGACCACGATGGCCTCGTCCGCGCGCAGGGTGCCGACCGTGGAGAAGCCGCGGCCGAGCGGCTCGGGCTTGACGGTGACCGCCTCGACCGGGAGCATCATTCCACCGGGAGGGCCGCCGCCCCCGCCGGCGGCCGCCGGTCCTCCACCGGCCTCGCTGCCGGCGCTGTAGTGTCGCCACACGAACAGGCCGGCGATGACGAGAGCTATCAGAGACAGAGAGATGACGATTCGTCGCATGGGATTCCGCCCGCCTGGAGGGCTGGGGGCGCTAACTATACTGGCTAGCATGGGCTAGCGCCCGTGACAGGGGCTGGCGAGAGATCTGTCCCTCGCATACGGCAGAATGTGCGCCACACCGCGGATACCCCCACGATGCCCCAACACCGGACCAGCGAAAACGCACCACCCGACGGCGCCTTTGTCGGGCCATCTTGCTGGCCGATCACCTGCCATTCACACGAAAGACCGCGCCGGCGCGGGTGGAAGGCCCGCGCCGGGTCAACCGTTGTTTCCATGGCCAGCTCGTCGAGCCGGTGTGAACCGCCATGACAGCTCTGCGCATCATCGACGTGTCCAGCCTGACCGGTTCGTCCGGTGCGCCGCTCGATCGAGTGGCGGGCGAGGTCCGCGCCGCCTGCCGCGAGCACGGCTTCTTCTACGTCATCGGTCACGGCGTGCCGGCGGAGCTGTCGACCGGGCTCGAGCGGGCCGCGCGCGCCTTCTTCGCGCTGCCGGTCGCCGACAGGATGGAGATCGCCATGGCCCGGGCCGGCGCCGCCTGGCGCGGCTACTTCCCGGTCGGCGGCGAGCTGACCTCCGGCCGGCCCGACCACAAAGAAGGGCTCTACTTCGGCAGCGAGCTGCCCGGCGATCACCCGCGCGTGCGGCGCGGCCTGCCGCTGCACGGGCGCAACCTGTTCCCGTCGCGCGTGCCCGAGCTGCGCGGTCTCGTGCTGGCGTACATCGACGCGCTCACCGTCGCCGCGCAGGCGGTGCTGCGCGGGATCGCCGCCAGCCTCGATCTGCCTGCCGACTACTTCGCCACCCGCTACACCGCCGACCCGACGGTGCTGTTCCGGATCTTCTGCTACCCGCCGGCGCCGTCCGCGTCCGCCGACGAGTGGGGCGTCGGCGAGCACACCGACTACGGCCTGCTCACCCTCCTGGCCCAGGACGCCAGCGGCGGCCTCGAGGTCCGCACGCCGTCCGGCTGGATCGAGGCGCGCCCCATCCCCGGCACCCTCGTCTGCAACCTCGGCGACATGCTCGACCGCATGACCGGCGGCTACTACCGCTCGACGCCGCACCGGGTCCGCAATCCCGCGCCCGGCCCCCGCCTCTCCTTCCCCTTCTTCTTCGATCCGGACTTCGAAGCCGAGGTGCCGCCCCTGCCCGCGCTCGCGGCCACCGATGGCGCAGGCCACCCGCGCTGGGACGGTCAGGACCTCCGCGCCTTCACCGGCACGTACGGCGACTACCTCCTCGCCAAGGTCTCTCGCGTGTTTCCCGTGCTCGGCCAGTCTGCGCTCCGCCCCGACACCGGCGAGAAAAGCTGACTGCCACCACACGCGATCCGCGACGGCGTGAAACAGCCGACCGTCACACGTCGCGACAAGTCGGGCAGCAGCGTGAAACAAGTCGGTCGTCACACGGCGTCACATTCGAATGACGACGACGACGCGCGGCGCTCGCACGTCATCCTGATAGCGCATGAGAGTCGCGCGGGCGACGGAAGCCACAGCTGGTCGTCGTCGCCGCTGCTAGCTTGTCGATGTCCAGGCAACGAGGGGGGGCTTGTCATGGTGAATCGGCGATGGCAGTTGCTGCTTGTCGGTCTCGTGTGCGCGGGCTGGGGTGGGCACGGCGGTGACGACCACGGCGACCCGGGCGGCACGTGCGAGTGGACGCAGTGGGGGCAGAGCGCCGCGCACGACGGCGAGGTCTGCGCCGAGGGGGACAGCGACCTGCGCCTGCTCGCGCGGCTGGTGGTGGATCCGTTCACCGACCAGGAGATCGCGGAGAGCGGGCGCGGCTCGCTCCTCGTGCACTATCCGGCGCCGCTCATCGACGACGACGGCAACGTCTTCGTGCTCGAGAAGGGAGGCGAGTACGTTCCGTGCGATCCGCCGGGGTCGGGCGAGCCGTTCCCGTGCGGCATGGCCGCCAACTTCCTCCAGATCTGGAACGTTCGCGCCTACGAGTGGCACCGCGGCGAGCTCGTCCCGCGCTGGACCTTCGAGTCGGACTGGAAGCCGATCCCGACGCCGTGGGAGCCAATGTTCCAGCCGGCCATGGACGGCCGCAACATCTATGTGCCGGGCGCGGGCGGCACGGTCATCAAGGTGGACAAGCGGCGCGGCAACGCCGTCGAGCGCTTCAACCCGTTCTCCACGATCGATCCCAACACCTTCGTCTCGGGCGGCATCACGATCGATCGCGATGGCAACCTGTTCTACAACGTGATCCAGTTCGACCCGCTCGATCCGACCGGCGACGCGCGCAGCTGGCTGGTCAAGGTGCCGCGCCACGGTCGCATCCGCACCGTCAACTACGCGACGCTCATCCCGGACGCGCCGGCGGCTGACGACCTCTGCTACGCGACGTTCGACTGGGTGGCGCCGGTGCCGCCGGAGCGGCCGTGGCCGCCGCCGCCGCAGTCGGACGGCTCGCCCACCCTGCCGCCGCAGTTCCCCTGCCTGTCCCAGCGGGCCGCGGTCAACATCACGCCGGCCATCAACCGCGACGGCACCATCTTCACCGTGACCCGCGCCGCCAGCTTCGCCGCCAGCAACGACGCGTTCATCGTCGCGCTCAAGCCGAACCTAAAGCTCAAGTGGGCCACGTCGATGCGCGGGCTGCTCGACGACGGCTGCGGGATCCAGGTGCCGTACGGCCCGAACCCGTTCGACTGCCGCGAGGGGAGCGCGCTTGGCGTCGACCCGTCAACAAATCTGCCGCCGGCGGGACAGGCGAGCGACATCGGGTCCAGCTCGCCGGTGGCGCTGCCGGACGGCGGCGTCCTGTACGGCGCATTCACCGGTTACAACGGGTTCCGCGGCCATCTCCTCAAGCTCGACCGGCGCGGCCGCTTCGCCGGCGACTTCGACTTCGGCTGGGACCTCACGCCCGGCATCTACCGGCACGACGACACCTACTCGATCGTCATGAAGGACAACCACTACCTGACCAACGGGCCGTTCATGGTCACGCAGCTCGACGCCGACCTGAACATCGAGTGGCAGAACATCAATCTGTCGACCGAGACCTGCGAGCGGCTGCCGGACGGGACGATCGAGTGCGTCAACACCGGCGAGCACCCGAACGGGTTCGAGTGGTGCATCAACGCGCCGGCGGTCAACCGCAACGGCACCGTCTACGGCATCAACGAGGACGGCTACATGTACGCGATCGGCCAGGGCGGCGAGGTGCTCGAGCGCGTGTTCCTGACCCGCACGCTGTCAGCCGCGTACACCCCGCTGTCGATCGACACGCGCGGCCGCATCTACGCGCAGAACAACGGCGAGCTGTACATCCTGGGTCACTGACAGGCGGCCGGCTCCCCGCTCACAGTCCGGTCGGCTCCCACCGGCCGGACTGGGCGGAGCGGAAGATCGCGTCGAGGATGTGCATGTTGTGGATGGCGTCCTCGACGCCGTGGGGCAGCTCGATCTCGCCCAGGACGGCGCGGGCGAACGCGTCCGCCTCCTCGGCGTACTGATCGACCGGCGGGAACACCTCCTCGACGGTCGACGCGCCCCCCAGCTCGCGCCCGCTGTCGATGCGGATGCGTGTCGCCTCCATCTGCGGCGCGTTGAACGGGATGAGCATCTCGATGCGCCCGCGCGTGCCGGCCAGCAGCACGTGCTGGTGCTCGGCCAGCTGGGTCAACACGGTGAAGACCAGCCGGCGGCCGCCGCCCATGTCGGCGATGACCGAGGCCAGCCGGTCGGTGCCGAAGTCGGGATCGTTCTCGACCATCGACACGACCCGCGTGGGCTCCGCCTCGAAGGTGAAGCGGCCGGACACGATGCCGTAGCAGCCGATGTCGAGCAGCCCGCCGCCTCCGGTCTCGGGCCGGTTGCGGATGTTGTCCGGGTCGCGGTTGTCGTAGGCGAAGAAGACCTGCACCGCGCGCAGCTCGCCGATGGCGCCGCTGCGGACCAGCTCGCGCGCCCGCAGCCACTGGGGATGGAAGCGCACCATGAACGCCTCCATGATGTGGCGCTTGCCGGCCAGCGGGCGCAGGCGGGCCGCGTCCTCGGCGTTCATCCCGATCGGCTTCTCGCACAGCACGTGCTTGCCCGCCTCGACCGCGGCGATGGTCCAGTCGATGTGCAGGTTGTTGGGCAGCGGGTTGTAGATCGCGTCGATGTCCGGATCGGCGAGCAGCTCCTCGTAGGAGCCGTACGACCTGGGGATGCCGAGCTCTGCGGCGGCCTGGCGCGCGCGCTTCCCGTCGCGCGATGCGATCGCGTCGACGGTGCCGCGGGTCGAGCGCTGGATGCCCGGGATGACCTTGGCGGTCCCGATGAGCGCGGTCGAGATGATGCCCCAGCGGATCTTGGATGCCATGGTGTCCCTCTCAGCAGAAGCGGTTGACCAGGTTCTCCAGGTACTCCTGTCGCCCCGAGGCCGGCTCCACGTCGCGGTTTCGCGACAGCACCCGCTCCGACAGCGCCTCGAGAGTCAGCTGTCCGGCCATGATGTCGCGCCCGAGCTGGCCGCGCCACCCGGCGTAGCGATCCTCCACCGCCGAGGCCAGGCGGCCGTCGGTGATCATCGCCTCGGCCGCCAGCAGGGCGCGCGCGCCGATGTCCATCCCGCCGATGTGGCCGTGGAACAGGTCCACCGGATCGATCGACTGGCGGCGCAGCTTGGCGTCGAAGTTGAGGCCGCCCGTGGTGAAGCCGCCGGCGCGGAAGATGTGGTAGAGCCCGACAGCCAGCTCCGGCACGTTGTTGGGGAACTGATCGGTATCCCAGCCCAGCTGCGGGTCGCCGCGGTTCAGGTCGAGGCTGCCGAAGATGTCGTAGCCGAGCGCCGTCGCGATCTCGTGCTCGAAGCTGTGCCCGGACAGGGTGGCGTGGTTGGCCTCGATGTTGACCTTGATCTCCTTCTCGAGGCCGAACCGGCGCAGGAACGCGTAGACAGTGGCGCTGTCGAAGTCGTACTGGTGCTTGGTCGGCTCGCGCGGCTTGGGCTCGATGAGCAGGGTCCCGCGGAAGCCGATCTTGTGCTTGTGCTCGACCACCAGGGCCAGGAAGCGACCCATCTGCTCCAGCTCGCGCCGCATGTCGGTGTTGAGCAGGGTCTCGTAGCCCTCGCGGCCGCCCCACAGGACGTAGTTCTCCCCGCCCATGCGGTGGGTCGCCTCGAGGATCTCCTTCACCTGCGCGGCCGCGAACGCGAACACCTCCGGATCCGGGTTGGTGGCCGCGCCGCTCATGTAGCGCCGGTTGGAGAACAGATTCGCCGTGCCCCACAGCAGCTTGACCCCGGTCCTGCGCATCAGGCCCTGGATGTGCTCGAGCATGGCATCGAGGTTGCGCTTGCTCTCGACCGGCGTGGCGCCCTCCGGCGCGACGTCGCGGTCGTGGAAGGTGAAGAACGGGACGCCCAGCCGCGAGAAGAAGTCGAACGCGACCTCGGCCTTGAGCCTGGCCTGCGCCATCGGATCGCCCGCCTCGAACCAGGGCCGCCGCAGCGTGCCGTCGTAGCCGAACGGGTCGAAGCCGTTCCACACGAACGAGTGCCAGTAGCAGACGGCGAAGCGCAGGTGATCCTCCATCCGCTTGCCCAGCACCACGCGGTCCTTGTCGTAGTAGCGAAACGACAGCGGATCATCGCTATCCGGTCCCTGGTAGCGGACGGGGGGGACGTCGGCGAAGAAGTCGGTCATCGTTGCCTCCGATTCATTGCATCGCCTCGCGAAACATCGGCCGCAGCAGCGGGTAGAGCGCGCGGAAACGCTCGAGGCGCGGCACCAGCACCTCGCGCCAGGCGCGGGCCGGCTCGACCACCTCGATCACCGGCGGCGCGCGGCACACCGAGGCTGCGCTCTCGCCCGGCTCGGCCGCCAGCCGGCCCAGGCGCGCGGCGCCCAGCGCGGCGCCGACCTCGCTCCCCTCGGTCACGGCCAGCGGCAGGGCGAGCGCGCTCGCGATCAGGCGCGCCCAGCGGCGGCTGCGGCTGCCGCCGCCGGTCAGCGACACCGAGCTCACCACCCCGCCCGCCTCGCGCAGCGCCGCGTGACCGTCGGCCAGGCCGAAGGCCACACCCTCCAGCACCGAGTAGGTCATCGCCGCGCGATCGGTGTCGTGGCGCAGGCCGAACCACACGCCCTGGGCGAACGGATCGTTGTGCGGGGTGCGCTCGCCGGACAGGTACGGCAGGAACAGCGGAGCGCGCGCCACCGCGCCCGGCTCGAGCCGCTCCACCTCGGCCACCAGGGTGGCCTCGTCGGCGCCGGTCAGCTGAGCCAGCCAGCGCAGGCAGCTGGCCGCCGACAGCATGACCGCCATCTGGTGCCACACCCCGGGCAGCGCGTGGCAGAACGTGTGCACGCCGCGGTCCGGGTTGGGCCGGTAGTCATTGCACGCGACGAACAGGACGCCGGAGGTGCCGAGCGAGATGAAGCCGAGGCCGTCGGACACAACGCCGAGGCCGACCGCGCTGGCCGCGTTGTCGCCGGCGCCGCCGGCAACGACAACGCCGTCGCCCATGCCCCAGGCGCGGGCCACCTCCGGACGCAGCACGCCGCTCGGCGCGGTCCCCTCGACCAGGCGCGGCATGTTCGAGCGATCCAGATCGGTCGCCGCCAGCATGATGTCGGACCAGTCGCGCGCGCGGACGTCGAGCCACAAGCGTGCCGGCGGCGTCGGACATCTCGGAGACGCGCTCGCCGGTCATGCGCAGGCGGACGAAGTCCTTGGGCAGGAGCACCGTGCGCAGGCGGCGCCGGATCTTCGGCCTCGTGGCGCGCCACCCACAGGATCTTGGGCGCGGTGAAGCCGGGCATGGCCATGTTGCCGGTCAGCTGCCGCATCTCGGGCACGAGCCGCTCCAGCTCCGCGCACTGCTCGGCCGAGCGGGTGTCGTTCCACAGGATGGCCGGGCGCAGCACGCGGTCGCGATCGTCGAGCAGCACCGCGCCGTGCATCTGGCCGGACAGGCCGACGCCGCGCACAGCGCTCAGCTCGGCCGGCGTGGAGGACCTGGATCTCCCCCACCGCCGCCTGCACTCCACGCCACCAGCTGTCCGGCTCCTGCTCGGACCACAGCGGGCGCGGCCGCTGCACCTCGAGAGGAGCCTTGCCCACGGCCACGAGGTGCTGGTCCGGGTCGACGAGCACCGCCTTGACCTCCGAGGTACCGACGTCGATGCCGAGGTACATCGATCCTTCCCCGCCTTCAGGCGCTGGCGCCCGATCTGGACGCCGGATTCTTGCCGCCGATGATCATGCCCAGGACATCGTCCTCCGTCACGTCGGCGACGCGCTGAACGCCGACCAGCTTGCCGTTCTTCATCACGGCCAGGCGATCGCAGACGTCGAACACGTCGCGCATCTCGTGGCTGATCAGGAAGATGCCGATGCCCTCGCGCTTCAGGCCGCGGATGAGCTCCTTCACCTGGAGCGTCTCGGACGGGCCCAGCGCCGCCGTCGGCTCGTCCATGATCAGGATGCGGGCGTCGAAGTAGAGCGCCCGCGCGATGGCCACCGTCTGCCGCTGCCCGCCGGACAGCGCGCTGCACCGGCAGGTGGGTCCGGGTGAAGTTGCTGTTGATGCGGCGGATGATCTTGCCGGCCTCGTGGGCCATGCGGTGGGTGTCGAGCGTGCCCCAGCGCGTGCGCAGCTCGCGGCCGAGGAACATGTTGCCGGCGGCGTCGATGTTGTCGGCCAGCGCGAGGTGCTGGTAGATGGTCTCGATGCCGGCGGCGCGCGCATCGCGCGGGCTGGCGAACTTGACCGGCCGGCCGCGCACCTGGATCTCACCGCTGTCGGCCGCGTACACCCCGGCCAGGACCTTGATGAGCGTCGTCTTGCCGGCCCCGTTGTGGCCGAGCAGGCCGACCACCTCCCCCTCGTGCAGGTCGCACGAGACGCCGTCGACCGCGCGCACCGCGCCGAAGTACTTGTGCACGTCGATCATCTCGACCAGCGGCGCGCTCACGGCGACCGCCTCCGCGTGTAGACCCTGTCCAGCCAGGCCGCGGCGATGAGGACCAGGCCGATGGCGATCTGCCGCTTGGCGCTCGACACGTCGAGCAGCACCATGCCGTTGTCCAGGCTCTGGATGACCAGCGCGCCGACGACGGCGCCCGGCACCGACCCGAGCCCGCCGGACAGCGACGTGCCGCCTATCACCGCCGCCGCGATGACGTACAGCTCGGCCTGCTGGCCGAGCGAGTTGGTGCCCGCGTTGAGCCGCGCGGTGGTGATGACAGCGGCGAGCGCCGACAGCACGCCCATCAGCATGAAGATGGCGACGAGCAGGCGGCGCGTGTTGACGCCGGCCAGCAGCGCCGCCTCCGGGTTGCCGCCGTAGGCGTACACGTAGCGGCCGAAGCGCGTGCGGTGCGACAGGAAGGTCAGCGCGCTGACAACGACGATCAGAATGAGCACCGGGACGCCGATGCCCATGCCGGGCGCGTTGCCGGCGTCGTCCATCTTGGCCAGGTTCGGGTAGCTCGCCATCACCGCCACGAAGATGGCGATGGCCGCGCAGGCCAGCACGATCTTGGCGGCGTCGAGCCAGGCCGGCACCGGCGTCGCGCTGTACTTGGCGCGCTCGCGCCGCGTGTGCCACACGTACCAGACGACCCACAGGGCGGCCAGCGCCCCCAGCGCCCAGCTCCAGGCCACGCCGAGCGCTCCCTCGGCGCCGCCGCCCAGGCGCTGATAGGTCTCGTCGAGCGGCGCGATGGTCTGGCCCTCCGCGACCAGGAAGGCGGCGCCGCGATACATGAGGAAGCCGGCCAGGGTCACGACGAACGCCGGGATGCCGCGGTAGGCCACCCACCAGCCCTGGAACAGTCCGACAGCCGCGCCGACACCGAGGCCGAGCAGGATGCTGAGCCAGCCAGCCGTGCTCCGGGTAGTCCGCGAGCCAGAACACCTGGGCGTACGCGGTGAGCACGCCGGTGAAGGCGAGCAGCGAACCGACCGACAGGTCGATCTGGCGCGCCACGATCACGAAGACCATGCCGCAGGCCATGATGGCGACAGCGGAGCTCTGGATCGACAGGTTGTAGAGGTTGCGCGGCGACAGGAAGATGCCGTCGGTGAGCGCCTGCAGGCCGATCCAGATGAGGATCAAGACCAGCAGCATGGACGCCATGCGCAGATCGATGGCGCGGCCCAGCGCGCGCGCGCGCGCCGGCCATCCGCTCGCCGCACCGACGGCGTCGGCGCTCACTTGCAGGCAGCCGGTGCCTTGGCCGCGTTCACGCCGCGGCAGAGCTGCGCCTTGCTGATCCAGCCGGCCTTGACCACCATGTCCAGGTTCTCGGTGGTGATCGGCACCGGCTTGAGCAGCATGGAGGTCTGCGGGATCTTCTTGGTGCCGCCGGCGAAGGTCGTCGTGCCGGAGATGGCGGTGCGCTTCTTGCCCTTGCCCAGCTGCACCGCCACGGCGCCGGCCGCGTCGCCCAGCTTGCGCGCGTCCTTCCACACGCTCACCGTCTGCTCGCCGCGGGCCACGCGGTTGAGCGCGGCGATGTCTCCGTCCTGCCCCGACACCGGGATGCCGACCAGGTTCTGCGCGCGCAGCGCGGCCACCACGCCGCCGGCGGTGCCGTCGTTGGAGGCGACCACCGCGTCGACCTTGTTGTTGCTCTTGGTCAGGATCTGCTCCATGTTGCGCTGCGCCACCTCCGGCGACCAGCCCTCGGTGTACTGCTCGCCGACGACCTTGATCTTGCCGGCCTTGATCGCGGCGCCGACGACCTCGAGCTGACCCTTGTGCAGGAAGTCGGCGTTCGGATCGGTCGCCGAGCCCTTGATGAAGGCGTAGTTGCCGGCCGGCTTCTTCTTGAACACCTCGCGCGCCTGCATGCGGCCGACCTCGACGTTGTCGAAGGTGATGTAGAAGACGTCCTTGTCCTGGATCAGCCGGTCGTAGGCGATGACCGGGATGCCCTCGGCCCGCGCCTTCTTGACCGCCGGCAGCACCGCGTCTGCGTCCCAGGCCAGCACGACCAGGACCTTGGCGCCGCGCGTGATGAGGTTCTCGATGTCGGCGAGCTGCTTCTCGTTCGAGCCCTGGGCGTCGGCGCTGATGTACTTGCCGCCCCCCTTCTCGATGGCCGCCTTCATGGCGGCCTCGTCGCGCTTCCAGCGCTCTTCCTGGAAGTTCGACCAGGACACTCCGACCACGACGTTCTGCGCGTACGCGATGGCGGTCGCGCACAGAACGCCGACGCAGGTCAGGGTGGACAGCACGCGGCTCATCTTCATGGTGAGTCCTCCTGTCGGCGGTCACCGGTGCGACCGCACAGCGCGGAATACCACTGGCCGTGCACGCCCTACACCCCTACACCCCGTGCACGTGAATGAGACTCTGCCGAGCCGCGGGAGAATGTCAAGCCGATGCTGAAAGAGCGCATCCGGCACCCCGCCAGACGCGCTCTTCACGGCTCTGGTTCGCTCGCGAGGCTACCAGCCGCCGCCGCCGGCGGGCTTCTCCGCCTGGTCCTCCGACGGCGCCGGCGGCTGCTCCGCTTCACCGCCCTCGGATCCGGCCTCGCCCTCCGGCTGCGCGCCCTCCTGCTCGGTGGCCGGGGCGGCCTCCTCGCCGGTGGCCGGCGTGGTTTCTTCCTGCTTGCTGCTGCCGCCGCACGCCATGAGCACCGCGGCCAGACCAATCGTCGAAGCCAGGCTGATGAGAAGACGCATTGGGCTCTCCTGGTTGGATGTTCGCGCCGGGCATCCTATCAGATGTCGGCGATCAGGAGCCTGAGGCGGCGTCGCACTCGGGAGCCAGCGGCCGGGCCACCGACCCGCGGGTCAACAGCCAGGACCCGAGCAGGATGAGCGCGAGCCCCAGGGTGGCGCCCGGGCCGGGTCGCTCGTCGAGCACCAGCATGCCGGCCGCGACGGCGACAATCGGGCAGACGTACGTCACCACCACCGCGCGGCCCGCTCCCACCTCGGCGATGAGCATGCCGAACACCGCCAGGCCGGCGGCGGTGCAGAGCAGCGACAGCGCCGCCAGCGAGCCCAGCGCGGATGGCGACGGCCACGCGGTCGGCGGATCGATCGCGGCGAACGGCGTGAGCATGAGCGCGGCCAGCACCAGGCTCGCTCCCATGGAGGCGCGAGTGTCGAGGTCGGCGAGGTGGCGCTTGAGGATCATCGGCCCGACCGCGTAGCAGAACGCCGCGCCGAGGATGGCGGCGGCCCCGAGCAGCTCGTCGGGACGGCCGGCCACGTCGATGCCGACCAGCGCGGCCACGCCGGCGAGCCCGATCATCGAGACCCAGCAGGCGCTGCCCGCCGGCCCGCTCGCTGGCGTCGAAGCGCAGCGCGAGCAGCGCGACGAACAGCGGCGCCGCGGCAATCAGGATGGCCGCGAGCGAGGAGTCGACGTGCTTCTCGGCCACGGCGATGAGCGGCATCGGCACGGCCAGCTCGACGACGGCGAACGCGGCGAGCCAGGGCAGCCGCCCGCGCAGCTCGGACAGCGTCCCGGCGCGCCAGGCAAGGCCGAGCAGCAAGGCGGCGCCCAGCACGGACCGGAGCCAGGCCAGCGCCGCCGGCGGCATGCCGTCGTCCACCACGACCTTGATGAGCAGGTACGGAAAGCCCCACAGCAGGGCGACCAGTGCGAACGCTGTCCATGCTCGCGCGCTCATGCCATCCACCGGAACATCGTCGTCGTCACGCTACTACCTGTAGTGATACAGCCGCGCCCCTGTGCGACAGTTTTTCCGGCTCCGACCGGATCAGGCGCACAGGCGGATCAGCGGACCAGGCGGAAGAACGAGCGCAGCTCCGACACGAACAGCTCCGGCTGCTCGAAGGCGGCGAAGTGGCCGCCGCGGTCGAGCTCGTTCCAGTGGCGGATGTCTGTGAATCTCCTGGCCGCCCAGCGGCGCGACGCGCGCGGCATCTCGCGCGGAAAGATCGAGCAGCCGGCCGGCACCCCGACCGTGTCGATGCTCGAGCGGGTGAAGATCTCCGAGACCTGCGCGAAGCTCTCCCAGTAGAGCCGCGCCGAGGAGGCCCCCGTCCCGGTCAGCCAGTAGAGCGTCACGTCGTCGAGCAGCTGGTCGCGGCTGATCACCGTCTCCAGATCGCCGCCGCAGTCGGTCCACGACCAGAACTTCTCCGCGATCCAGGCGCACAGTCCGACCGGTGAGTCGACGAGCGAGTAGCCGACTGTCTGCGGCCGAGTCGATTGCTGGGCGGCGTAGCCGGACCCGGACCGCCCCGCGCGCTCGAGATCGGTGAGCGCCGCGCGCTCGGCGCCGGTCAGATCGTCGAAGGTCGCCGGATCGGGCGGCGCCAGCGGCGGCACCAGGTGGATGCCGGCGACGTGCGGCGCATCTTGCTGGCCGATGCTGGTCGAGATGCTGGTGCCCCAGTCGCTGCCGGCGGCGCCGTAGCGCGCGTAACCGAGCCGGGCCATCAGCGCCATCCATGCCCGGGCGATCCGCTCGACCTTCCAGCCCTGCCGGACCGGCCTGTCGCTGAAGCCGTAGCCGGGCAGCGACGGGCACACGACGTGGAAGGCGTCGGCCGGGTCGCCGCCGTGCGCGGCCGGGTCGGCCAGCGGGCCGAGCACCTCGGCGAACTCGATGATGGACCCGGGCCAGCCGTGGCTGAGCACGAGCGGCAGCGCGTCGGGCCGCGGCGAGCGCAGGTGGATGAAGTGGATGCCGAGCCCGTCGATCTCGGTGCGAAACTGCGGCAGGCGGTTGAGCCGCGCCTCTGTCGCCCTCCAGTCGTAGGCGTCCATCCAGTGGCGGCAGAGATCCTGGAGGTACGCGAGCGGCACGCCCTGCGACCAGTCGCTCACCGTCTCGGCCTCGGGCCAGCGGGTTCGCCGCAGCCGGTCGCGCAGGTCCATCAGATCGGCGTCGGGGATGTCGATGCGAAATGGCGTCACGTCGGCGGACATCGGCTCGCGCAGAGAGCATAGACGCAAAAAGCCGCCAGGGCGGGCGGCCCTGGCGGCGTCGAGCGGTACGGATGCTCGGTTGCTCCGATTCTCGGAGCGAGCTCTGCTTACTGCTGGACCACGAAGTCGAGAGCGTGGGCCTGGGCGGCCGGCAGGAGCACGTCGGAGTTGGGCGTGCCGTTGCTCAGGTCGCCGTCATCGTCGTCGCGCAGGAAGACCTCGCGAACCGCGCCCGGGATGTCCGCCGCGTTCGACGGGAGCGACGGCATGACAAGGGCGCGGGCGAGCGCCTCGCCCTCGACGTCGCCGAGCTTGGTGATCAGGCCGACGCGCACGAGCCAGGTGAAGCCGGCCCACGCCTGGCCGAGGTTGTGGACCTCGTCGTTGCCGCCGGGCGGGAACTGGTAGTCGTTCTCGCAGCTGCGGATCGCCTCGCCCGGGAACAGGTCGAAGCCGACCTCGGGAATGCCGAGCAGGTAGCAGGACAGGACGTCGCCCCAGCCCTCGCTCAGGCCGCCGTCGAGGATGCCGCCCTCGGCGTCGTCCACGAAGTGACCGGTCTCGTGCGCCGTGACGCTGTCGGTCGCGCTGTTGTTGCAGCCACCGCCGCTGGAGAAGAAGTTGATGCTGCGATCGAACGGCGAGAAGAACGCGTTGCAGGTGCTGGCGATGTTCGTGTTGGTGGTGAGCGGGGCGCCCAGGTCCTCGACCGGCACGCCGTTGGCCACGACGAAGTTGCGCACGGCGTCGACGAACACGTACGCGGTCGTCTGCGCCAGCTCGGCCTCGCCGCTGGCCGCGCTGCCCAGCACAAGGTCGAGGACCGGGCCGGCCGCGCCGGACGCGCTCAGCGTGGCGCCGACCTCGGTGAAGACCTCGGAGCCGGTGCCGCTGAGGGTCGTCTCGATGGTGTCGGTCTCCGGCACGTCGAGCGCGTAGTTGCCGCTCGAGGTCGGTGGTGGTCGCGGCGGTGGCCGAGCCGATGTTGAGGTTGGGCAGGCCGCCCTGGGTGACGACGCCGGCGCCGCCGGGTGCGCCGCCGGTCACGAAGAAGCCGGACACGTTGCCGGTGGTGGCGAAGACGCGCTCGTCCACGTTGGTCACCTGACCGGCGCGAGCGCCGCTGGCGATGACCATCGAGCGCGAATGGCTGCCGCGCAGCGCGGTGGCCCAGACCAGCTCGAGCGTGCCGTCCATGTCGCGGACCTGCTGCTCCTGATCGACGATCTCGGCGCTGGCGGCCAGGCTGAGCGACTGCCGCGACAGGCCGGCGGCCTCGTCCTTGTCCACGCTCGCGTTGCCGTCGACCTCGGCGCCGCGGTAGAGGCGGAAGGTCGAGCCGACCACGCGAGGCGTGCCGCTGTCCTCACGCACGGTGAGCTGGAGGTACGTGCCGTGGACCGGCACGCCGCCGGCGGTCTGCACCAGATCGATGTGGCGCAGCGAGCCGCCCGACGGCGTGGCCGTCTTGGTGTCGCGGCGGACAGTGAACTGCTCCGGGTCGAGCGGGCCGACCTGATCGATCAGGTCCTTCTCGACGGCGGCGAGCAGCAGGCCGTGATCGGCGGTGGCGCCGAGCGACGCGGCCAGCGGCGCCTGGTGCAGACGTCCGCCCTGAACCAGACCGTTGTCCGATTCGCCTCCACTTTCGACTGGGTCGCCGACAGAAGTCGAACTCGTGATCCTGCGAGCAGGCAGTTGCCAGGCACATGGCCAGAGCAGCCCCGAGAGCGGTGCGCACCATCGTCACTTCCTCCCTTCGAGAGCGCCGAACCGTTTCGGTTCCGACGCCACCTCATCGTTGCGGTTGACGTTGCGGCCGGCAGGGCTGCAAGCGAGGTGCCGCTCGTGAACAGCGGAACGTCGCACTTATCCGCACATAGACTGATCCCGCATTCGAGATGCTCGTCGAGCATCGGCCGTTCCGACGGCGACGCTGCTCACCGTCACGAGACGAGAGAGGCCAGAAATTCAGCCTCATCATTCGACCGCGATTCGATCTGTTTCGATCGCGTAGCACGTGTCGACGCGGCGAGTCATCGTGGGGTCGTCGCCTGCGCCGCCGACAGTGCGCAGCTGGGGCTGAGTCTCCCAATCACTGGCGCGCAGGAGATCGCCCCGCAGTCGCCACCCTGCAAGCGGTGCTCCTTGCCGGTATGCTTGGAGCGCATGTGCCGCAACATCAAGACCCTGCACAACTTCAAGCCGCCGGCGACGCACGAGGAGATCGAGGCCGCGGCGCTGCAGTTCGTCCGCAAGGTGAGCGGATATCAACGCGTGCCCCAGGTCAACGCGGACCGGTTCGCGCGCGCGGTCGCCGAGATCACGCGAGCTGACCGAGCGCCTGCTCGATGACCTGGTCGCCACGTCGCCGCCGCGCGATCGCACGGAGGAGGCGGCCAAGGCGAAGGAGCGCTGGCGCCAGCGCGAGCGCCGCATGCGCGCGCCCGGCTGACGATCGGCCGACTCGCCGATCAGATGGCGCGGCCGGACGACGCCACGCGGACCGCTGGCGGCCGCCGCCACAGCAGCGCCGCCGCGTAGCCGCGCCACGGCCGCCACGCCTCGGCCCGCGCGGCCAGCGCGCGCATCGCCAGCGGCGGGCCGCCGGCGCGGCCATGCGCCGCAGCATCGCGGTCGGCGGCGGGCAGCGCGTCCGGCTCGCCGAGCGCGCGCAGCGCCACGACCTGCGCGGTCCACGCGCCGAAGCCGGGCAGCGCGGCCAGCGCCGCGGTCACCTCCTCGGCCGGTCCGCCGAGATCGAGCGCGCCGTCGACCACCGCGCGGGCCAGCACGCGCAGCGCGTCCGCGCGCGCGTCGCTCAGGCCCAGCCGCGCGCAGATCGGCCGCCGCCAGCGCGCCCGGCGTCGGGAACAGGTGGGTGAGGCCATCGGCGCCGCTGGCGACCGGACGGCCGAGGCGCGCGACGAGATCGCCCGGCCAGCCGGCGGGCCGCGCCGACGCCGGACGACCGGCCGAGCAGCGCGAGCACCGCGCACTCGAACGGATCCCAGGCGCCGGGGATGCGCAGCCCGGGCCAGCGCCCGACCAGCGGCGCCAGCAGCGGATCGCGGCCGAGCGCCAGCGCGATGCGGGCCGGATCCGCGGCCAGGTCGAAGCAGCGCCGCGCCGTCCAGGACAGCCGGTAGAGCGCCGCCGCCGGCGCGCCGCGCACGCGCAGCTCGAGCGCGTCCTCGCCCGGCAGATCGCGCACGCAGACGAGAGCGTGGCCGCCGTCCGACGCCACCGTGCGCGCGTAGCCGCGCTCGTCCACCCGCTCGACCCCCGGCACCGCGCGGGCGGCGAGGAAGTCGCGCACCTGGCTCCAGTCGTAGGGCGGCCGGAACGCCAGCCGCAGCGCCACCTCGCCTCCGTGCGGCCAGGACTCCGCGGCGCCGCTGCCGGCGCAGCTCGCGCGGCGGGCGCCGGTACGTGCGCAGGAAGGCGTCGTTGAAGCGGCGCACGCTGCCGAAGCCGGCGGCCAGCGCGATCTGGGTCACCGGCAGGTCGGTCTCGTCGAGCAGCCGCTTGGCGAAGTGCAGGCGGCGGGTCTGGGCCACCGCGATCGGCGACGCGCCGACGTGCTGCATGAACAGGCGATGGAGGTGACGCGGTCCGATGCCCACGCGGTCGGCCAGCACGTCCACCGATTCCTCGTCGAGGAGGCCGTCGTGGATGAGCCGCAGCGCGCGCTGGACCACGGCGGAGGTGCCCAGCCACGCCGGCGTGCCGGGCGCCGCCTCGGGTCGACAGCGCAGGCAGGGGCGGAAGCCGGCCTCGGCGGCGGCCGCGGCGGTGGCGTAGTAGCGGACGTTCACCTTCCGCGAGGGCGGCGACGGACAGATCGGCCGGCAGTAGATGCCGGTGGAGGTCACCGCGATGAAGAACTTGCCGTCGAAGCGGGCATCGCGGCTCTCGCGCGCGCGGTCGAGCGCGTCGCGATCCAGCCCCAGCAGTCCTTCCATCGGTGCAACCATGTCATGTCTCCGGCGCCGCGCACCGGCCCTCCCTCATGTGGCCGCAGCCGCGCTCCGGTTTCTGGCCGTTTCCGGACCGCATCGTCAGCTGGCGAGGCTGGCACGGGCGGCCCCAGCGGCTACCCTGTGGGTCATGATCGACGTGGGCGACGACGAGTTCGAGGCCGATGTGCTGGAGCGCTCCGGCGACATCCCGGTGCTGGTCAACTTCTGGGCGCCCTGGTGCGGGCCGTGCCGCACGCTCGGCCCGGTGCTCGAGCGGCTCGAGGCAGGCGCCGGCGGCCGCTTCGAGCTGGCCAAGGTCAACGTGGACGAGAGCCCACAAGTATCCGCCCGCTACGGCATCCGCGGCATCCCGGCGGTGAAGCTGTTCCGCGACGGCCAGATGGTCGGCGAGTTCGTGGGCGCGCTGCCGGAGCGGGAGGTGGCGCAGTTCCTCGACCGGCACCTTCCGGACGAGTCGACGCAGCTGGCGCGCCTGGCCGCGGAGCGGCTGGCGGCCGGCGACCTGGACGGCGCGCGCGAGGCAGCGGAGTCGGTCCTGGCCGGCGGTGCCGCCGCCGCGCCGGCCGCCACCGCCCACGCCGTGCTGGCCCGGGCGGCGCTGAGTGCCGGCGACGCCGACGGCGCGCTGGCCCACGCGCGCGCCGTGGCCAGCTCCGCGCCGGAGTGGGAGGCGATGCAGGCGGTGGCCGAGGCGGCCGAGCTGGGCAGCGCCGCGCGCGCCGCCGGCGATCCGGCCGCGCTGGAGGCGCGCATCGCGGCAGCGCCGCCGGGCGAGATGGACGACGTCTTCGCGCTGGCCATCCACCGGCTGCTCGGCGGCGATCACCGCGCCGCTCTCGAGATTCTGCTCGGGCTCGTCGAGCGCGACCGCCGCTGGCGCGACGAGGCGGCCCGCCGCGCCATGCTCACCGTCTTCCAGCTGATCGGCCTGCGCAGCCCGCTGTCCGACGAGTACCGCCGGCGGCTGGCGATCCTGCTGTGAAGGTCAGGTCAGCGCGCGCAGGGCCGCGGCCACGCGCGGCAGCGCGGCGCGGATCTCGTCCTCGCTGACGGCGCCGACGCTGAGCCGGAACCAGCCGGTGTCACCCTCCATGCCGAAGGCCTGGAACGGCACCACCGCGAAGTCGGCCGCCTCGAGCAGGTAGGTGCGAATCGCCTCGTTGGTGGCGAGGACCTGGCCGCCCGGCGTGCGCTTGCCGAACGGTGCGATGCGCACGGTCAGGTAGATGCCGCCCATCGGGGGCAGCGACTCGACCGGCAGCCCCTCGGCGGCCATGGCGACGAATCCGTCGTGCAGGCGCGCCAGCCGCGCGTTGACCGACGGCCGGAACCCGGCCAGGAACGACGCGACGCCGACCGCATCGTCGAGCAGGGCCACGGTGGCGACCTGCTCGGCGCGCGGGGCCCAGGCGCCGACGTGCCCGAGCAGCGCCGACATGCGCTCGATGATGTCGGGCGGACCGGCCGACCAGCCGACCCGCAGCCCGGTGGCGGCGAACGCCTTGCTGATGCCGTCGACGTAGATGGTGAACGGCGCCAGCTCCGGCACCAGCCCGGTCGGCGTGACGTGCTCGACCCCCTCGACGCACAGCATCCAGTAGATGTGGTCGTACATGAGGTAGAGCGGGCGCTCGCCGGTCCGCCGCCGCGCGTCGTTCTCCTCCGCGATCGCCTCGCAGATGCCGCGCAGCGCCTCGGCGGAGATGGCGGTGCCGGTCGGGTTGAGCGGCGAGTTGATGCAGACGAGCCGCGCGCCGGCCAGCTCGCGCACCAGAGCGTCGCGGGTGGGCAGAAACAGCGCCTCGGGCCCGCAAACGACCGGCGCCGGGACCGCGCCGACCATGTGGCAGTAGTGGTTGTTGTTCCAGCTGGGCACCGGATAGACGACCTTGTCGCCCTCGTCCACCACCGCGCGGTAGATGCCGTAGATGAGCGGCCGCGCGCCGCCGGCGATCAGGATCGAGGAGGACGGATAGTCGAGCCCCAGCTCGCGCGCGTAGAAGCGCGACACCGCCTCGCGCAGCTCCTGCACGCCGGCGGACGGCGGATAGTTCGTCTCGCCGCCGGCCAGCGCCGCGCGCACGCCGTCGCGCAGCTTGTCCGGGATCGGGAACTCCGCCGGCGCGAAGTCACCGACGGTCAGGTTGCAGATGGCTCGCCCCTCGCGCTGGCGCGCCCGGATCTCGCCGGCGATCTTGAGGATCTCCGATCCGACGAGCCCGCGCGCCATCCCGGCGATGCGCTGCTGCTCCGGCGCCGCCGTCGGCGCGCCCGCCGTCCCTGACTGTCTCGTCTCTGCCATGGGCCGAGAGTGTGCCACGGCCGCGCCTCCGGCAACGAGGGGCTTGACCTCGAGGGCACTCCAGCATGTCCAATGTCCACGGGATTCTCACGAGGAGGCGGGCAGCATGAGCACACATGACGAGCCAGGTGCCTGACGCGCTGCGCAGCTGCCCAGGTCTCCGGCACCAGGAACGTCACCAGGACCATGCCGATGGAGCCCACGAAGACGAACAGCAGGAAGACGCTCTTGCCGAACAGCGCCAGGCGCTGCTGGAACAGCGCGCGGCTCTCCTCGCTGTCGTTCGGCGCCGAGGAGAACGCCAACCCGTCCACGATCGCCGCGACCGGCCGCATGCTTGCCTCCCGGCCGCACCCTACCGCGGGGCGCAATCCCGCTGGCGAGAATCGCGCTGGCCGGCGACGAAGCGGCGGTAGCTCTCGCCGGTCGAGCTTGTCGTCGAGCGGCTCAGCACCCGGTCGTCCTCGCCGAGATAGTCCAGGGCGCCGCGGGCGACCACGTGCACGATGACCGGCTCGTCTCCGATCGCCCGCCAGCTGTCGACGTTGCCCGGCGGCTCGTACACGTAGCCGCCCGGCCCGACGATCTCGCCGGTGTGCAGCTCGCGCCGGCCGGCCAGGTTGAACGCGTGCACGTCCCCCTCGTGGCGATGGCGCGGGATGAGGGTGCCCGGCTCCACACGCAGCAGCAGCACGCGCGGGTCGTCGTCGGTGCCGGCGCGCAGGACCTTGAGCGAGACGCCATGTCGTTGCCGCGGCGGCTCGCGCTGCTCGAGTGGGCCGAGCGCCGCGGCGCCGCGATCGTCGAGGACGACTACGACAGCGAGCTCCGCCACGACGGCCGCCCGCTCGAGCCGCTGCAGAGCCTGGACCGCCGGGGCCGCGTGCTCTACGTCGGCACCTTCTCCAAGGTGCTGCTGCCCGCGCTGCGCACCGGCTACGTGGTGGCCCCCGCCTCGCTCATGCCGGCGCTGCGCGCCGCCAGGGAGCTGGCCGACCGGGGCGGCCCGACCGACACGCAGGCGGCGCTCGCGCGCCTCATCGACGACGGCCTGCTGGCCCGCCATGTCCGCCGCGTGCTGCGCGTCTACCGCGAGCGGCGCGAGCGCCTGGCCGCCGCGGTCGCGCGCCACCTGGGCGACGCCTTCGCTCCACTGCCGTCGTCCGCAGGCCTGCACGTGGCTGGCTACTTCGGCGACCGCCGCCTCGACACCGGCGCGCTGGCGCGGTCCGCCGCCGCCGCGGGCGTGGCGATCCAGCCGCTCGGCCCGTACTACCGCTCGGCCCCGCGGCCCGGCCTGGCCCTCGGATTCGGCACCATCCCGGCGCAGAAGATTGACGAGGCCATCCGCCGGCTCGCCTCCTGCCTCGGCCGCCGGTGACGCGCCGATGACTCCGCGGGGGCTATCCGGGCGCGGCCCGCGCTGCTAGCGTCTCGGGGTGGGGATCGCGCCATGAAGACTGCCAATGTTCGACGATATCGGCCTGCCGCCGTCGGTCGCGCCGACCGACGGGCCGCTCCTGATCGAGGAGCTGCAGCTCGCTTTTCGCAACCGCGGGATGCCGCTCGAGGCCCTGCGCTACGATCTGACGCCGGGCGGGCTGCACTACCTGGTCATCCACTTCGACATCCCGGAGGTGGACCCATCGACCTGGCGGCTGGCCGTCGGCGGCCGCGTGCGCCGGCCGTTCGAGCTGACTCTCGACGACATCCGGGCCCGCCCGAGCCAGACGGTGCGCGTGACGCTCGAGTGCGCCGGCAACGGGCGCGGTCGCCTCAGCCCCCGCCCGGTCAGCCTGCCCTGGCTGCACGAGGCGATCGGCACCGCCGAGTGGACCGGGACGTCGCTGTGGCCGCTGCTCGAGGAGGCCGGCGTCGAGCCGGACGCGGTCGAGCTCGCCTTTCGCGGCGCCGATCGCGGCTTTCAGGGCGGCGAGGAGCAGGACTACGGGCGCAGCCTGACGCTGGCCGAGGCGAGACGCCCGGAGGTCATGCTCGCCTACGCGATGAACGGCCAGCCGCTGCAGGCGCAGCACGGGTTTCCGCTCCGCCTGCTCGTGCCGGGCTGGTACGGGATGACGAGCGTCAAGTGGCTGTGCTCGATCGAGGCGGTGGCCGAGCCGTTCCGCGGCTACCAGCAGGCGGTGGCCTATCATTATCAGCGCGACGCGGACGACCCGGGCGAGCCGGTCAGCCGCATCCGCGTGCGCGCGCTCATGATCCCGCCCGGCATCCCGGACTTCTTCACCCGCCAGCGATTCGTGGACAGCGGCCGCGTCCTGCTCGCGGGCCGGGCGTGGTCGGGTCACGGGCCGATCGAGCGCGTCGAGGTCGCGATCGACGGTGCGTGGAGCGACGCACGCCTCGGCCCGTCGGCCGGTCCGTTCGCCTGGCGCCCGTGGACGTTCGAGTGGGACGCCTCGCCCGGTGTGCGCGAGCTGTCCTGCCGCGCCACCGACGCGGCCGGCAACGTCCAGCCGGTCGAGCAGCCCTGGAACTACCAGGGCATGGGCAACAACCTGGTGCAGACCTTCTCGGTCACCGTCCGCTGACGGCGGCGAGCTCCCCTCCTGAGACCGCTGAGCGCCGGCGTCAACCTGATCGACGATCGGGCGCCCACCGACCGCGGCGCTGTTCCTATACTCGCGCCTGCCATGAGGACCGTCCGTCTCGCGGCGGCGTTGCTCGCCGTCCTGCTCTGCTCGTCGCCGGCCGCGGCGCGGGTCGTTCGCGTCGAGATCACGTCTCGCAGCGTCGTGCTGAACGGCAGGCCGTTCGGATCGAGCGGCGCTTACGAGAAGATCGCCGGGCGCGTGCACTTCGCGGTGAATCCCGACGACCCGGCCAACCGCGGCATCGTGGATCTGACCGGCGCGCCGCGCGACGCGAGGGGCGAGGTCCGGTTCTCGGCCGACGTCTTCATCCTCGTGCCCCGGGACAGGCGGAAGGGCAACGGCGCGCTGTTCCTCGAGGTCCCCAACCGGGGCCGCCAGGGAATCATGTCTCTGGTCAACGGGGCGAAGCGGTCGACCGACCCGTCGACCGACGAGGAATTCGGCGACGGCTGGCTCCTGCGACAGGGCTACACCATCGCTGCGCTGGGATGGCAGTGGGACGTCGGGGAGGATCCGACCCTGATGCGCCTGTACGCGCCGGTCGCCCGCAACCCGGATGGCAGCCGGATCACCGGACTCCTGCGCAGCGACTTCACCCCGTCGCAGAGGAGCCGCGACATGCGGCTCGGCCACATCCTGGTCGGCAACATGGGCGGCGTGGAGTACCCGGTCGCGGCGCCGGACGACCCGCGCAACACGCTCACCGTGCGCGACGCTGCCGACGGGGCCAGACGCGTGATCCCGCGCTCGCGCTGGCGCTTCGCCCGCGAGATCGCCGGCGGGCTGGTCCCGAGCGATCGCCACCTGCACCTCGACTCCGGCTTCCAGCCCGGCCGCATCTACGAGCTGGTGTACGTGGGGCAGGATCCGGTGGTGGCCGGCCTCGGCCTGGCCGCGGTGCGCGACTTCGTCTCGCACGTGAAGTACGACCGGCGCGCCGTCGTGAAGGTCGCGCGCTCCTACGCCGCCGGCATCTCCCAGACCGGGCGCTTCCTGCGCCACTTCCTGTGGGCCGGTTTCAACGCCGACGAGCGCGGCCGCCAGGTGCTCGACGGCGTCCTGTCGCACGTCGCCGGCGCCGGGCGGGGCAGCTTCAACCACCGATTTGCCCAGCCGTCGCGCGACGCGCAGCCGCGCACCGCCTTCTTCTATCCGACGGATCTGTTTCCGTTCACCGATCTGCCGCAGCGCGATCCGGTGACCGGCGCGCGGGCCGGGCTCCTGGACCGGGCCATCGCGGCGCGGGTGGCGCCCAGGGTCTTCTACACGAACACCTCCTACGAGTACTGGGGCCGCGCCGCGGCGCTGATCCACACGACGCCCGACGGGCGCGGCGACGCCGCGACCCCGGACAACGTCCGCATCTACACCTTCAGCGGCCTGCAGCACTTCTCGCGCGACTTCCCGCCCGAGCGCGGCACCGGAGAGCTGACCAGCAGGCACCGGCAGAACCCCAACCCGGTGCGCTGGTTCTGGCGCGCGATGATCACCAGCATGGACCGCTGGGTCCGCGACGGCGTGCCCCCGCCGGCCAGCCGCCATCCGCGCCTGGCCGACGGCACGCTGGTGCCGCTCTCGCGGCTGCGGTTTCCGCGCGTGCCGGGCGCGAGGGTGCCGCGCCATCCGGTTCGTGCCTGGCGGGTTCGACTACGGGCCCGAGTGGGCGAAGGGGATCATCGGCCGCCAGCCGCCCGGCCTCGGCGAGCCGTTCGCGCTGCTGGTGCCGCAGGTGGATCGAGACGGCAACGACCTCGGCGGCGTGAGGCTGCCGGAGCTGCGCGTGCCGCTGGCGACCTACACGCCGTGGAACCAGCGCGATCCGTCGATCGGCGCGGCGGATGAGATGGTGTCGTTCCTCGGCTCCTATCTGCCGTTTGCCAGGGATCGAGCGGCGCGCAGGAAGAGCGGCGATCCGCGGCGGTCGATCGCCGAGCGCTACGCGAACGGGGAGCAGTACCTGGCCAGGTTCAGGGCGGCTGCGCAGGCCCTGGTCGCCGATCGCTGGCTGCTGGCCGAGGACCTGCCCGCGCTGATGGAGCGGGCCGCGCAGGAGTGGAGCGAGGCGACCGGCTCGCGGCCGGCCGCCGCTGTACCATGAGGCAGCGATGCTGCTGTTCCAGAAGCGCTTCCACCAGGACTTGATCGACGGCAAGGTCACCGTCACGTTCCGGCGCTGGGAGCGGCCCCATGTGAAGCCGGGCGGTCGCTACCGCTGCCATCCGATCGGCGTGCTGGTGGTGGATTCGATCGAGCGGGTGCGCGTCGCCGACATCGCCGAGCGCGACGCGCGCAGATCCGGCTTCGCCTCCCGGGGCGAGCTGCTCGAGTACATCCGCACCGGCCCGGGCGGCGAGATTGACGACGACACCGAGGTCTTCCGCGTGGAGCTTCACCACGGGGGCGAGGAGGACCGCGTAGAGATCGCGCTCGACGACACTCTTTCGCCCGACGACATCGAGGCCATCACCGCCAGGCTCGCCCGCATGGACGCCGGTGGGGAGTGGACGGCTGTCACGCTGCGCCTCATCGAGCGGAACCCGCGCGTGGTGGCGTCGGAGCTGGCCCGCAGGCTCGGGCGCGAGAGGCTGCCGTTCAAGGTGGACGTGCGCAAGCTCAAGCGCCTCGGCCTGACCCAGAGCTTCGAGATCGGCTACGACCTCACGCCGCGCGGGCGCGCCTACCTGAAGGCGGTCGGCGCGCGCCGGAAGCGCCCCGTTAAGCGCGCTTAACCGGCGCGGGCTTGACCGCCTCGTGTCGCCGCGGTCATCGTCCGCGCGCGCCGGCCGTCGCGGCGCGTCGGAGGAGTGAGTCATGAAAACCGTCGTCGCAGCGTTTCTCATCGCCGGCCTTGTCGGCTGCGTGCAGGCCGACCCGGAGCTGTCGAGCGAGACCCAGCAGGTGGTCACCGAGGACGTGAAGGGCCTCTGGTGCAACAACCAGTGCAACGAGGGCCACGATCGCGCCCAGTGTCTGTGCGAGAAGCGTGTCGGCGCGCCGGACAGCGACCCGGCCAGCTGGATCCGCTGCTTCGCCGTGCCCTGCTGCTCGCAGCCGACGCAGATCTGCGGCCAGGATCCGTCCGACGTGATCTGGGACGCCAGCGCGATGCCGGGCGGCGCGCTTCCGGCCGGCCGCCCGGTCGATCCGACCGGCTGGCGCTTCTGCGCGCGGTGGAGCGACTACTACTTCCAGTGCCAGAACTGCATGTTCGGCGAGGACCCGGGCTTCTGCAACGCGCCCCACTGCCAGTACCTGGACGACCAGGGCTGCTGGCTCGCGCCCGGCCAGAGCACGTGCACGTACTACTCGCCGGACGGCGCGCAGTTTCCGTTAACCGTCAACATCGAGCCGGGCACGTGCGTGCGCAGCAACGAGACCGGCTTCTGGTCGACGGCGAGCTGGTGGTCGTTCTGGACCGGCGTCGCCGGCGTTCCTCAAGAGACCTGCACCCTCGACTGGCAGACGCCGTGGGACGACAGCGGCCAGAACGAGCGCTGCAACCCGTAGCAGCCTGCGCTCTTCAGGGAAACTCGAACGTGGCCACGACCGGGAAGTGGTCGCTGGCCACCTCGAACGGAAGCGACTCGTCAACGTACGCCTCGACCACCTCGGCCGGGCTCGATGCGAAGACGTAGTCGACCCGCCCGCCGTAGACGTGCGTGACGATGGCGCCGGTCGGCTGGACGGCGCGGACGGCGTCCACGTAGCCGGCCTCGGTGAAGGCGCGCGGCACCGCCTCCTCCGTCGTTTCCGGCGCATTGAGGTCGCCGGTCACGATGGTCGGTAGGGCGGCCGAGCGCCGGCGCGTGTCGACGATGACGCGATCCGCGTATTCGAGGTGGCGGGCCAGGTCGCAGGCGTCGTCCGGGGTCCGGTCAGTGACGCACCAGTGCATGGAATAGAACAGCAGCGGGGCGCCGGACGCGATCTCCTCGAGCTCGACCCACAGCGCGACCCGCTCGCCCCAGCCGTCGTCGTTGACGCCCAGCGTGAAGAAGCCGTGATCGGAGACGCGCCACAGCGATCGATCGTAAGCGGCGGTGACCCCGGCGCGGTCCTCGGTCACCAGCGCGTAGTTGTCCGGCATCTGATCGATCAAGGCCTGGCACCCCGAGCACTCCGAGAAGCCGATGATGTCCGGCGCGATCTCGGTCATGCGGGCGGCGATGACCCCGCTGCGCTCCGGCTCGGACCCGAGAGTCACCTGCGCGAGAGCGTTGTACTCGACGACTTGCACGGCGGACTGCGGCCGCGGGCGAGGCCCGTCGTCGGTCGCCGCGCTGCTCCCGCATGCGGCAGAACCGAGAGCCATCAGCGCGACGATTCGAACGACCACCATGGACCTGACGCAGAGACCGCAGCGCAGCCCCGACGGTCCATGATTCGCGGCCGGCCGGTCCGGGTCAAGAGCAACCTTTCAGCCGCTCGCTCCGACCGAGCGAGGGCCGCGGTTTCCCGGCGATCAGGTCTCCTCGGAGAGCACTTCACGAGGGGTGGCGCGCGCTCACCGCGCGCCACATCGGCGGTCGTGAGCTACTCGAGGGAGGCCATCGCGGCCTTGACCTTCTCGTTGGTCGCGCACGCCGAGGCCCCCTCCATGGCGGGGCCCAGCTTCTGCATGACCGCCTGCAGCTTGGGCTCGCACTTCTCCTCGAACTCCTTCTTCTTGGCCGGGTCGTTCTCGTTGGCCTTGCCGTAGGCGATCAGGTCCTTGTGGTCGTCGACCCACTTCTGCAGGGCGGTGCCCATCGCGTCGCAGTTGCCCTTGTTGGACTCGACCGCGGCGCCCATCGCCTCCATCATCGAGACCGACTTGGTGCAGACCTCGTCCATCGGCATGTCGGGAGCCGGCGTGGCGGGGTCAGCAGAGGCGGCCGGCTGCTCGGCCGCGGCCGGCTCGGCGCCGGAGGTCGCGGCCGGCTGCTCGCCGCCCGCCGCGCCGGTCGGCGCCGCGGCGGCGGGGTCGTCGGTCTTCTTGGCCTCGTCCTTCTTGTTGCAACCCGCCACGAGAGCGGTGGAGAGCGCCAGCACCGAGAACGTCACGAAGAAACGATTCATCTGGTCCGTGTCCTTTTCAGGAGGTTTGCCATGCGGCGGAAAACGCACACCGCCGGGCCACGGACTTTGTCAGGTGCGCTCGGTCAATTCAATCGAATCGCGGTCTAGAAGCCGCAATTCTCGTGCGCCGACCTGTTGCATTGACCACGTGCGCGAGGTGGAGGCGGCGGCCGCCTCCCCTCGCTGCACGCGATCTCGCTCAGTCAGCCGCGCCTGGAGCTCGAGCCGGCCCGTTCTGCTGGTTGACACGGCCTGTAACAGCGCCGGTCGATGTGCCGGTCGGTTCCACCTGCGCGGCCGGTTCGATCACAGGCGCTGGCCGGCCGCCGCTTCCATCACCGGCGGTCGACCGGCGATGGCTTCCTCCAGCCACTTGTCCGAGGGCGGTGCGACGTCGAAGGTTCGCCGCTGCAGCACCTGTCCGTCCTCGGCGTAGTAGATCCACTCGCCGGCGGGCTTGCCGTTGGCGTGGAAGCCTTCAGCACGCACCTGGCCGTTCTCGTACCAGAGCGTGAACTTCCCGTGCTTCCGACCCTCCCACCACTCGGTGTGCACGCGGTCTTTGCCGCTGGCGTACCAGTCGCTGGACGCACCGTGGCGGACATTCGCGTCTCGCTCACAGCGCTGGCGGCTGGCACCCTCCGCGAGCTGGGCCCCCGCCGGGCACGCTTCGATCCGGATGGCTGAAACGGGCTGACAGGCCTGGTCCACGAGCTCGGTGCCCGCGGGGCAGTCCGCGGTCACCGCCTCCGGCAGTCCGTCGGACACGTCCGCATCCACGCACGACCAGGCGGCGGCGGCGATCGCCACCAGCAACGCAGTCCCCTTCATCCGCTGCAGGGTTGTTCGTGAGTTCTTCATGGCTACTCATCCACCATTTCGGCGCGAGCCGAGTCGATTCCGATTGCGATGAACGGGAGGAGAAAGAGTCGGTCGGAGCTTCGCAGGGCGCTTCGCGTGGTCTTGAGGATGGTGACGCCCGTCTTGTGCAGCCCGCCGTCCTGGAGGACCTTGATCGCGTCCTCGATCTCGGCCACCGTGTGGTCGAAGAGGCTGTTGAGCTGGGGCTGGGTGAGGATGGGAAGTCCCTGGATGATGCCGATCAGCGTCTCCTCGGCCTGGCGGATGTTCTCCAGCGCATTGAGGACGCGCAGGAACGAGCCGACCGCAGCGATCTGCGTCGCGTCCAGAGCGATTCCCGTTCCGTTCGTGTCGATCAGCTTCAGCAGCTGTCCGCCCACCGAGTTGTTGAGAGCGTCGGTGGTGTAGAACGTGGCCGCTTCCTCGATCGTGTTGGCTAGATTGTTGTGGAAGAAGGGCGCGGTATCGGCCGCCTCGATGAGCGGCTGCGTGTTGAAGTCCTCCTCGCACAGGCCCGGCGGCAGGACTCCGCCAGGGAGGGTCACCACGCCGAAGCCACCGCGTGCGTTGGCGCAGGGGAGGTCCCCGTTCTGGGGCAGCGGCGTCACGCCGTCGTGCGGGATGAGCCCGAACCCACCATCCCTCGGGTGGTTCTCTGGATCGAGGATGTCAGCCGGTATGTTCTCCGCGTCGTTGACCCCGGTGGCGAAGTTCCCATTTCCGGTGACGGTCGGAACGGGAATACCCAGGTTGTTGAACAGCTCGGTGAAGGCCTGCACGTTGAGAGTGGCGCCAGCGTTCTGGTGACACAGTGCGCACTTCGCCGCCGGGAGCGGCGGCCCCTGGGGGAACGGGTTGGGGGCCGGGCCGATGGAGGGCTTGGGCGGATTGCCGGTGTCCAGGCGGGTGAACAGCTCCCTGCCCAGAATGGCCCTGGCATCCCGGAGCGCGAGGGCGGCGATATCGACCTCCGCCTCCCGTCCGGTTGCCAGCTGGAACGCCTCCATGCCGTCGAGCTCGGCCACCGTGGGCAGCCTGAAGTCCTGGCCATCCACCCGGGCCAGCGTCAGCGGGAAGTGCTGCTGGACCGCTCCGATGGCGAAATCGCGCAGCGATCCCGAGTTGGGCGAGCCGTCGCCGCTCCAGCCGGTCCGCTGGGCCGGGAACCCGGGCGGGAAGTTCGAGTTGGGGGGCGCCGTGTTGTCGAACGGGATGTTCGTGGGTGCCGTCGACGTGGACAGCGCCAGCGTGTGCGGCACGCTGCGCATCACGAAGCGATTGGCGAGGTCGCCGAAGCCATCGAGGTTCTCCTGGATGAGCGCCGCGCCGCGCATCAGGATCGGGTTCTCGAAGTTCTCGGCCAGAGCCGGGACGAACTCGGCCACGAAGAGCGGGTCGTCGTCGGGCAGGCCGGCGATGAAGGGAACGTCGATCGTGAGGTTGTTCAGCGTGGGATGGCAGGTGGCGCAGGTGCGGCCGTTGCCCGCGAAGGTCTCGTTGATGAAGGCCTGCGCCCCGGCGCGAACCAGACCCGAGAAGATGACGTCGGCGTCCACGAAGATCGGCTTCTGCGCGTACGCGCTGCGCACCGACAGGAGCGGCGCGTCGGTCGCGGCGGGCGCGCGCTGGATGCCCCTGGAGAAGTCGCTGGCCATGAGCCGCGACTCGCTGCCCAGGGCGGCGTAGAGGCGCTGGAACAGCGACAGCGAGCCGAAGAGGACGCTGTCCTTGCCCGGCTCCTGGCCCCTGGGCGCCACGACGACCATGTCGACCTGGAAGCGATCGAACAGGTCGGCGGCGACCTTGCCGTCGAGCCTGGACACGGTGCCGTCGCGGCTCAGCTCGCCGACCCGGACCTTCCGATCGCCAGACTCCGGCAGGGCGCTACCCTTGTCGGCGGAGACGTTGTCGACCAGCCACAGATCGAACGACTGTTCGGCCGGCAGGCCGCGCACCTCTGCGACGACGCTGCCGGTCTTCATGTCGATGCGGGTCGTACCCGCCATCTTCTCCTTCGCGCCGTGATTGCGGGGGCGGCCCAGCGCAACGACGAGGTTCGCGTCGCCGCCGGCAGTCGCCTGCGATCGCGCCCAGCGCTCGTAGAGGCGTTTTACCTTCTGGCCGCGAGTCGCGCTGAGGGGGTCGTATTCCGCCGGCGCGACGGATTCTGGCTCCGGTGAGCTAAGGTTGAGGTCGAGCGTGGCCGTGAGGCCAATCGCTCCGATTGCCAATCCAGCAATCCACAAGCGTCTCACGCGTATCATGGCTACCTCCGTTGCCGTCTCACCGGCTTCACACGGACCTCGAGCCATACCCCTCCCGCTCAATGTCTCGCAGCCCGCGACATTGCGCGTCAGAAGGCCGACCAGCTGCACAGCAACGACATCGTCGCCGCCGGCACCACCCTGCCGTCCGGGGGTCCCTACCAGGCTCGTTCAGGGCTCAAAAGACTTCGAAACTACCAGTCTCAAACCTGCGACAACATCGATAGTAGAAATATGAGGCGGTGTCAATGACACCATGTACAAGAACGTTCAATGGTGGATCAAGAACCCCGAGCCGGAGCGGCGGCCGAGAAGATGGCCTCGAATTTCTGCTCCCAGGACTTCTGATGGTCCGCCTTGACGTCCTCGTGGACGTGGAGGACTCCGGAAAGATCGTCGGGCGAGCGCGGGAGCGCGGGATCGGCACGAAACGGCCCCGGCGTGGCAGCATTCGGGTGGACAGGCAGGACGCCCATCCGATCGCACCAGCGCTCCTGCACGTCGCGCGTCATCGCGTGACCGATGTAACGCCTTGCATCGATCGACCTACTGGCGGGTAGGTTTCGCGGGACCCAGAGCGCGTCCATCGTGTCGGTGATCCCCTCGCGAGGCACCGACCAGCCGACATTCTGGCCCTCGTCGCGGAACCCGAGCGCGTTGGGCAGCGCGCGAAAGCAGACGTCGAGCCGGCCCTCCGCGAGCAGGCGGGACATCCCGATGCTGTAGTCGAGTGTGTCCACCTGGGGCCGAAGACGGCGCAGGTACTCCCAGCACGCCTCCATCCGGTGAGGAATGTCTCGCACCGAGCCGCCGCCCAGGACCTGGGCGACGGGATAGAAGCCGTTTCCGCCGGGGTAGAGCGCGATCTTCCCGCGCCGGCGCGGCTCCATCAGCACGTCCCAGCTGTCCGGCCGTCCCCCCGGAAAGGCCTCGCGCCGGTAGACGAGGACGTAGTGGACGACGTAGGCGAGCACGAGCGGCCAGCCGGAGAGGCCGCGCGGCCTGGCGCGGTCGTGCAGCTCGACCAGCCGCGCAGCGATCTCGTCGTCTCCGTCGATGTCGAAGCACCAGCCGGCGCGCGCGGCGGCGAGCGCAGGCACGCTGTTGCACCAGACGACGTCGACCGGAGGCCGGACTCCACGCCGCAGGGCGTCAATCAGATCGGCCGGCAGCTGGAGCCCGACGTGTGTGCGGTGGCGGACGCGTATCCCTGTCTCGGCGGTGAAGGGATCCGAGACGGCCTCTCGCAGGGAGCTGCCCCACCTGCCCGCCCACGACAGCACGACGAGCTCGGACGGCTCGTCGGGGAGCCCGGCGTCCGGGTCGCTCAGCGGCGCTGACTTCGTCACGTCTCCCTCGTTGTCGGGTGTGCGCGCCGGTGAAGTGATCGGCTCGGATTCGAATCTGAGATTACCAATGTCGAGATCACAGTCGAGAGGCTGCTTTTCCATCTTGACACAGCGACAGCGAAAAAAGCATGGTGTCCCGACAAACTCGTAGTTAGAAAACTGGCTAATTGAGACTCGCGGCGTGATACGCGGGAGTCATTGGACACGAAAGGCGGACGTCGCCGACCGGGGCAGGCCGGTGGCTCCCGAGAGGTGACGCGTGCCTGATGCAAAGATCTCGTTCGCCGACTGCACGTTGCGAGACGGTGAGCAGGCTCCCGGCGTGTTCTTCACGACCGAGGAGAAGCTGGCGATCGCCGACCTTCTGGACGAGGCGGGCGTCAACATCCTGGACGCAGGCATGCCGAGCGTCTCGCGGGAGGAGCGCGAGACGCTGGCGGCGCTGGTGGCGCAGAAGTACAGGGCCAGCGTGGCCGCCACGGTGCGGGCCCTGCGATCGGACATCGACCTCGCGCTCGAGTGCGGCGTGCGCGAGGTGTTCCTTTTCATGCCGGTCAGCCCGCAGCACCTCAAGCACAAGTTCGGGATCGATCTGCGCCAGGCGCAGCGCCGGATCGACGAGGCCCTCAGCTACGCGGTCGATCAGGGGCTCCGCGTTCACTTCGTCGCCGAGGACACGGTGCGCGCGGATCCGCGCCAGCTGGCGCCGGTCTTCGACCGCGTCGCCGAGAGCGGCGCGGTGAGCATCGTCATCTGCGACACCATCGGCGTGATGAACCCCCAGACCATCGCCGGCTACATCAGATCGCTGCGCGACAAGATGAAGCGCTCGATCCCGATGGGGATCCACTGCCACAACGACTACGGCCTGGGCACCGCGAACACCCTGGCGGCGGTGTCGGCCGGGTGCACACTGGTCACCTCGACGGTCAACGGCCTGGGCGAGCGCGCCGGCAACGCGGCGTTCGAGGAGGTCGTCTGCGCGCTCGGCGATCTCTACGGGGCGCAGCTGCGCATCGACAAGCGGGTGCTGACCCGCCTGTCCGAGACAGTGGCCCGCGCCTCGGGTGTGTTCCTCACCCCCACCAAGCCGGTGGTCGGCTTCAACGTCTTCCGCCACGAGTCGGGCGTGCACGTCAACGGCATGCTGAAGGACCCGTCGACCTACGAGTCGATCTGCCCGAAGTCGCTCGGGCGCGTGCACGAGCTGCTCGTCGGCAAGCACTCCGGTTGCGGGCTGATCGAGGCCCGGCTGGCGGCCAAGGGCATCACCACGACGCCCGAGCTGGCGCTGCGCATCCTCGAGCGCATCAAGGCGACCAAGGTCTCCACCAACAAGGGGCCCATGCGGGCGATGGCGGTGCGCCTCAACGAGTTCTGGTCCAGGTACCTGTCGTTCTCCGAGGAGGACTTCTGGGCCATCGTGACCCACGAGATGACGCGGACGGCCGAGCTGCCGCCGGCCAAGCGGACGGCGGCGATCCGCAGCCCGCGGCGCCAGGCAGCGCGGCCGCGGAGGGTGACGACGTGACCGGCCAGACTCTGACCGAGAAGATCCTGCGCCGGCGATCGGCCGAGCCGGTGCTGCCCGGCAGCCAGTTCTATCGCATTCCGGTCGATCTGGCGCTCGGCCACGACGCGACCATCGCCCTGCTGATCGAGCGCTTCCGGGCAGTGGGGCGGCCGATCTGGGACCCGTCGCGCTGCTTCTTCGCCGCCGACCACTTCGCGCCGCCGTCCACGCCGGAGCGCGCCGACATCCTCAACCGCTACCTGACCTTCATCGCCGAGGAGTCGGTCCCCCAGGACCTGGTGTACCGCGGCATCAGCCATCAGCTCCTCGTCGAGGATCGGCGCTGCCAGCCTGGCATGGTGATCTGCGGCGCGGACTCTCACACGGTGATGGGCGGCGCGGTGGGGTGCTTTGCCAGCGGCATGGGCTCCACCGACATCCTGGCCCTGCTGCTGACCGGCGAGGTGATCCTGGCCATCCCGGAGTCGATCCGCGTCGACTTCGAGGGTGCGCTGCCCGAGTGGATCTTCGGCAAGGACCTCGCGCTGGAGATCATCCGACGGATCGGCGAGGGGGGCGCGGTCGACAGGTCGCTCGAATATCACGACCGCACCGCGGGCGGCCTGCCCATGGAGAGCCGCTTCACCATCGCGAACATGGCGGTCGAGGCCGGCGCCACCAATGGCGTGTTCGTGCCGGACGAGACCCTCAGGACCTACCTCGCCGGGCGAGACGGCCCGTCCGGCGCGCTGCCCGGGTTCGAAGGAGCGTGGCTGGCGCCGGACGCGGACGCCGACTACGTCGATCGCCTGCGCATCGACGTCGACGCGCTGGCGCCGCTCGTCGCCCTCCCCGGCGACCTCGGCCGCATCGTCCCGGCCGCCGAGGCCGAGCCGACGGCGGTGCAGCAGGTGTTCATCGGCTCGTGCGCCGGCGGCCGCCTCGAGGACCTCGCGGTGGCGGCGCGCTTGCTGCGCGGTCGCCGCGTGGCGCCCGGCGTCCGTCTGGTGGTGACGCCGGCCAGTCAGACTGTGTTCCAGGCGTGCCTGCGCAACGGCATCTTCGAGGTGCTGACCGACGCCGGCGCGCTCGTCACCAACTCCTCCTGCGGCGCGTGCGGCGGGATCGACAAGGGCCTGATCGGCGCCGGCGAGGTCTGCGTGTCCACCTCCAACCGCAACTTCCGCGGGCGGATGGGCTCGCCCGACGGCCTCATCTACCTGGCCTCGTCGCTGACGGCGGCGGCCGCCGCGGTCACCGGCCGGATCGGCGACCCGCGCGAGGTGCTCGAGCCTCGCCACATGGCGGACATCCACTCCGAACCGTGGCCGGCCGGCCGCGCCAGCGGAGGTGTGGCGTGAAGATCCGCGGCGGCGTCCTCATCATGGGCGACAACGTCAACACCGACGTCCTGCACCCGTCGCGCTTCTTCTCGCTCGACGACCGCACGGTGCGGGCCGGGTTCCTGCAGGCGGCGGCCGGCTACGAGCAGGTCGGCAACACCGACCTGTCCGGGCGCATCATCGTGGCCGGCGAGAACTTCGGCTGCGGCTCCAGCCGCGAGACCGGGGCGCGCGCGTTCCTGCTGGCCGGCGTCCAGGCGGTGGTGGCGCGCTCGGTGGCGCGCATCTTCGGCCGCAACGTGCGCAACCTCGGGCTGCCCGCGGTGGAGTGTCCGTCCCTGCCAGCGCTCGAGCCGGGCGCCGAGGTCGAGGTCGACCTCGAGGCCTGGGTGCTGCGCGTGTCGGGAGGGCCCGAGGTCGCGCTGACTCCACTCGATCCGTTCTGGGTCGCGGTGCTCGCCGCCGGCGGGCTGATGCCCTTCCTCGGCCTCGGCCTCGAGAAGCTGCCGGCGCCGACGATCCGGCGCGGGCCGCCGCCATGAAGGCCGCGCGCGAAAGCGGACGGCTGCAGCGGCTCACCGAGAAGGTCGCCGCGTTCATCCGCCGCGCCGACGAGGGCCAGACCGGCGAGCCGGACCTCGACCAGCTCGCGCGCGAGGTGTTCGCGTTCCAGTTCGACAGCATCGAGCCGTACCAAAACCTCTGCCGCCGCCAGGGCCGCACACCCGACACGGTGGCGTCGTGGCGCGGCATCCCGGCCGTCCCGGCGCAGGCATTCAAGCAGTACTCGCTGTTCGCGGCAGGACCGGACGACGCGGTCGTGACGTTCCGCAGCAGCGGCACCTCGGACGCCGCGCACACCAGCCAGGCGCACTTCACCCGCGCCGGCCTCGAGCTGATGGACGTGGCGGTGGCGGCCGGCGCGCGCCGGGCGCTGTTCCCCGACGGCAGGCGCACGCGCATCCTGGTCCTCGCGCCTCCGCCGGAGAAGGCCCCGACCCTGATCATGGTGCACGGGATGGCCCACATCATCCGCACCTTCGGTCTCGAGCAGAGCCGCTTCGTGGCCGGGCCCGGCGGGGTCGATTTTCCGGCCCTGTGGCAGGAGCTCGACGGCTGCCGGAAGGCGGAGATCCCGGTCTCGCTGCTCGGCTCGTCGTTCGGCTTCGTGCACTTCTTCGACTGGATGGAGCGAGAGGGGCGCCGCCTCGCGCTCCCCGCGGGCAGCCGGCTGATGGACGCCGGCGGCTACAAGGGTCGCAGCCGCGAGGTGGGCCGCGACGCGTTCGTGGCCTGGGCGTCGTCGATGATCGGCGTGCCGCCGGGCGCCGTGATCAACCTGCTCGGCATGACCGAGATGGCCAGCCAGATCTACGACCGCGTCGAGGAGGGCGGCGCTGCCCGCATGAAGGCGCCGCCCGGCTGGGTGCGCACCGAGGTCGTCGATCCGCGCCGCACCGGCCCCGACGGACCCGAGCCGGTCGCCGACGGCGAGGTGGGCCTGCTTCGACACCTCGACCTGGCCAACGTCGAGCGCCCGGCCATGATCCAGAGCGAGGACCTCGGCCGCCGGGTGGCGCCGCGGCCCGACTCGCCGGAGCGCGGCTTCGAGATCCTGGGGCGCGCCAGGGGGGCGGAGCCGAGGGGTTGCTCGCTCTCCGTCGAGGACGTCCATGCGTCGCGCCCGACCGAGGGGCATCCATGACCCGCCCCGTCCCATCGGCCGGGCGCACGGTCGCCTCCGCCTGCTGGCTGCCGCCGGATCTGAGGGAGATCGTCGACGCGCTGCCCGGCGGCTCGACGCCGTTCGTGCGCCGCTACGAGCACGACAACCGGCAGGTGGAGGTCATGTTCGAGCGCCTGTCGGCCGCGGCGCTCGAGCAGGTGGCCGGCTTCTTGAAGCGGCGCCGGCGCGAGGTCCTCGCCCGCCGGTCCGTGCGCGACATCGTCGACCTGCTCGATCGGGCCGCGGCGCTGTGGCTCGACCCGAGCTATCCGCCGAGACGGGATGCGATCGCGGAGATCGCGACCATCACCAGCTTCTCGCCGCAGATGGTCGCGCACGCCATCGACGAGGAGCAGGTCAGCTCGCGCGGGCCCCACCTGCTCGAGGCTCTGCGCAGCGAGCTGGGCGATCCGGAGGTGCTCGACGGCTTCCGGCCCAACCGACGCCTGGGCGGTTTCAGCCGCGCCTTCGGCCCCGAGCTGGTCGGGGCGATCTTCAGCTCCAACATCCCCGCCCTGCCCCACCTCGAGATCATGCGCAGCCTGCTGGTCAAGGCGGCCTGCGTGGGGCGAGTCTCGGCCGGCGAGCCGATCTTCTTGCGCCGCTACGTCGAGACCCTGGCCGAGCTCGATCCGGAGATCGCCTCCTGCCTGGCCGTCATCTACTGGGAGCGCGGCGACGAGGACGCCGAGGCCGCCTTCCTGCGCTCGATCGACCACCTCGTCGCCTACGGCGGTGAGGCGCAGACAAGCCGGCTGCTGTCGCTGCGCCCGCCCGGCCTCGAGGCCACCTGGCACGGCCACCGGCTCGGCTTCGCCTACGTCACCCGCGAGGCGCTCGCCTCCGGGCAGGACGTCCGCAAGCTGGCGCGCAGCGTGAGCTACGACTTCACCATCTTCGACGGCTTCGCCTGCCTGTGTCCTCAAGTTTGCTTCGTCGAGGAGGGCGGCGACGTGTCGCCCGCGGAGCTGGCGCGGCTCTGCGCCGAGGAGATGGCCCGCTTGTGCGAGGAGCTGCCGCCGCGCGCGCTCGACCTTGCCGAGGCCTCGCGCAAGCACACCTTCCGCCAGCTCTGCCTGATGAGCAGCACGATGGAGGTGGTCGCGGCGCCGGAGGACTGCTCCTACATCGTCGCGCTCGAGGCCATGGAGCGCTTCGAGCCGTCGTGCGGGGAGCGCCTGGTGCGCATCGCGCCGGTTGCCGGGCCGGCGGATCTTGACGCGGCTCGTCGGATCGCTGCCGCGCCATCATCTACAGTGCGCCGCCATCGCCGCCGGCGACTCCGCCGCGCGGCACCACGAGCTGCGCGAGACCCTGGCCTCCTGGGGCGTCACGCGGATCGTGCCGCCCGGCATCATGGGCCGCCCGTCGATGATGTGGCACCACGACGGCGTGCCGTGTCTGGGCCGCATGGTCACCTGGTGCGACCACGAGGTCATCGTGCCGGAGCGGCTGCTCGAGCACGACGTTGACGCCTTGCTCGACGAGGTTGACCGCCGGCCCTCGGCGACGATGGGCGCGGCGCTGACCTGATCGTTCTAAACGTGTAGACACATGGCTTGTCTTGTATGCCAGTTCCGCTGGTCTGGACTGGCATTCTCGTAGCTGCGAGAGGCGCTACGCGTGTCAGAGGAGGAGAGCATGACCGACTATCGAGAGCAAGGTTTATGACGTCGCCATCATGGGAGGCGGTCCGGCCGGCTCGACCCTGGCCGCGCGCCTGGCTCGCGAGACCGACCTCTCGGTCGCGATCTTCGAGGCCGAGTTCTTCCCCCGCGACCACATCGGCGAGACCTTCGTCCACACCATCGTGCCCTCTCTACAAGAGAGCGACGCGCTGGCCAAGGTGCTGGCCAGCGACTGCTACGTCAAGAAGGGCGGCGGCTTCTACTCGTGGGACCCGGCGCCGCCCGTGGGCGACCTACTTCGAGCACGCCCTGCACGAGCGCGACGGCTACTTCCGCTGGGCGATCCACTGCAACCGCCCCGAGTTCGATCACATCCTGCTCAACCACGCGCGCGACAGCGGAGCCGAGGTCTACGAGGGCATCCCGGTCGACGCGGTGTCGCGCGAGGACGGCATCACCACGCTCGACCTCGGCGTCAACGGCGAGGCCAGGGCCCGCATCTTCGTCAACAGCTCCGGCCGCACCAGCAGCACCACCATCACCGGCGAGCGCCAGTTCCTCTCCAACTACCGCAACATCGCGATCTGGAACCACGTCGTCGGCGGCCGGCGGGCGCAGACCCTGCCCGGAGACTGGAACATCTTCCGCGAGAAGAACCTGTCGCCGGTCGGCAGCCTCGCGTTCGAGGACGGCTGGTTCTGGTACATCCCGGTGCCCAAGCTGATCCAGGGCGAGCGGGTGCTGACCCACTCGCTGGGCGTGGTGACCGATCCGTCGGCGATGAGCGACCCGAAGAAGCGCTTCACCGACCCCAAGATCTTCATGGAGACGGCGCGCCGCGTGCCGATCCTGGGCGAGCTGATCAAGGACGCCCAGCTGGTGTCGGACAAGTTCCTCACCGCGCCGAACTACTCGCGCATCAGCGGCCGCATGTGCGACTGGGACAAGCGCGAGATCCGGATCGGCGACGCCGCCTACTTCGTGGACCCGCTGTTCTCGTCCGGCGTGCACTTCGCCCTCCAGCACGCCGGGATGGCGGTCGTCATGATCAAGGCCGCGTTCGACGAGGCGCTCACCGACACGATGAAGCGCGAGCTGTGGGAGGACTACCAGGAGACGCTCGGCTCGGTGGCGCGCGGCTTCGCCCTCGGCATCGACCAGTGGTACACCGAGATCGCCCGCGACAACCCGAACAGCGTCTACTGGAAGCACCGCGGCGGCGAGGCTACCTTCGCCACCCGCGCCGACACCTTCCAGGCGCTGGTCAACGGACAGATCCACGGCGACCTGATCCAGGTCATCACCAAGGGGACCAACAGCGTCAACTCGCTCGGCAAGGAGGGCGCGCTGCGGCGCTCGCACGACGAGATCAAGGAGAGGGAGCCGCGCGGCGACGCTCGGGTCCGGCTCAAGGCCAACGTCAACGTCAAGCCGAGCATGACGCTCGAGGGCCCGCCGATGACCCCGGACGGCAAGGTCATCCCGTTCCTGCACGGTCCGTACTGGGACGACCCGGAGAAGCACGCCGACGAGGTGCTGCAGCTGTTCCCCGGCCCGCGCCCCTGCCACCGCCTGTACTTCACCGACGGTGCGAGCGAGATCAAGGTCAAGTTCATCGACGCGGAGCACAAGGGACTGGACCTGGTCCAGCAGCTGCGCAGCGGCGAGCACACCTACGCGCAGCTCAAGGAGCAGCTGTCCGGCCCGCAGCAGCACCTGCTGCTCCTCGCCGTGCTGTCCGACATGGTCGAGCCGGTTCCGGCGTCCTGAGTCCCGAAGTGCGGCCGCGGCCGCATGCCAGCCTGGAGTGAACGTATGCTGCGGACAAAGAACCACGTCGCCGGCGCGTCCGGCGGCCGCCGGGCCCCAAGGGCCGCCCCATCGTCGGAAGTCTGCCGGAGTTCCGGGCCGACCCGATGGAGATGCTGCGCAAGCTGCAGGGCGCGTACGGCGACGTCGTTCACTTCAAGCTGGTGAACAACGACTGCTATCTGTTCGCCCACCCGGACGACGTGCGGCACGTGCTGCGCACCAACAGCAAGAACTTCCGCAAGGCGTTCCTGTTCGACAAGATCCGCGTCCTGCTGGGCAACGGCCTCTTGCCGATGCCGTACGAGGACGACTTCTGGCGCAAGCGACGCCGGCTGTCGCAGCCGCCCTTCCACCGCAAGGGCCTCGACAGCTACGTGCGCACCTGGTACCCGGCGGTGGAGGCGTTCCTGCGCCGCTGGCATCACCACGCCGACACGGGAGAGACCTTCGACGCCTTCCCGGAGATGTACTCGCTCTCGTTCGACCTGGCGGCGCGCACGCTGCTCAGCGCCGACTCCGAGAGCGCCGAGACCGAGGCGGTGCGGGCCGCGTTCGACGTCGGCCTCGCCCACCTCAAGCACAAGATCGAGGCGTTCGTCGACCTCCCGGAGTGGATCCCGACGCCGCGCAACAGGCGCTTCCTGGAGGCGCGCGCCGTGCTCGACCGCGTCGTCTACCGCCTCATCGAGGAGCGGCGGGCGGCCGGGGCGGACGGCGCCGGAGGACTTCCTGACCATCCTCCTGCGCGCCTTCGACAAGAGCGACGACATCGACGATCGCCAGCTGCGCGACGAGGTGATGACGATGTTCATCGCCGGGTTCGAGACCGTGGCCAGCGCGCTGGCCTGGTCGATCTGGATGCTGGGGCAGCACCCGGACTGGGCCGCGGCGGTGCGCCAGGAGGTCTCGTCGGTGCTGGGCGGGAAGGTGCCGGGCCTGGACGACCTGCCGCGCCTGAAGCTGACGCGCATGGTGCTCGACGAGACCATGCGGCTCCACCCGCCGGCCTGGTGGATCGTGCGCTCGACAATCGGGCCGGACGTCATCGGCGGCTACAGCATCCCGGCCGGGGCGCTCATCATCGTGTCGCCGTACGTCACCCACCGGCACGCGCGCCTGTGGGAGGAGCCGGAGCGCTTCGATCCGATGCGCTTCAGCGAGGAGCGCGGCGGGGTCCGCGGCCGCCGCTCTCCTTCTTTCCGTTCGGCGACGGCCCGCGCAGCTGCATCGGCGCGCAGTTCTCGTACGTGCAGATGGCGCTGGTGCTCGCCATGCTGGTCGAGCGCTTCGACTGGCAGCCGGTGGCCGGGCACCAGGTCGGCCTCATGGCCAGCGCCACCATGCGGCCGAAGAACGGCGTGCTCATCTCCGTCGCGCGGAGGGGCGCGCGCCCCGAGGGGCTGGAGGTCGCCGAGCCTGACCTCGCGGCAGGGTGTGAGAAAGGAGCGGACCATGGGTCGCAAGTCAATGCTCACCAACGACATCACCGATCCGTACAGCAATGTCAACGCGTGGATGTACGACAAGATGTTCGCGCCGGCCGTCCTCGACATGGTGCGCGAGGACCTCACCGCCTGGTGCGCGGCGCTGCGGCCCGGCGCCAGGGTGCTCGACGTCGGCTGCGGCGGCGGACAGATGGCGCTGGCCATGATGGCCCAGCGGGACGACATCCACATCACCGGCATCGACCTCAGCGCGGCGCAGGTCAAGCGCGCGCGCAAGCGCTCGAAGGATCTCGGCGACCGCGCCCGCTACGAGGTCGCATCCGCCCTCGAGCTCCCCTTCGACGACAGCAGCTTCGACGCCGTGCTGAGCGTGACCTCGATCAAGCACTGGCCGTCTCCGCTGCATGGCATGCAGGAGTCGCTTCGCGTGCTCCGGCCGGGCGGCGACCTGTTCGTGGCCGAGGTCAACCGCGGCAGCCGGCTGGAGGCCGTGCGCGCCTTGATGGCGCGCTCGCGGGTGCCGAGGCCGCTGCGCGGGGCGGCCCTGCCGCTGCTTGCGCACGTTCATCATCGGACGGGGCATGGACCTGGACGAGTTCCGCGAGCTCGCGGCGGCGCTTCCGCTCAGCGACAGCCGCGTGTCGCGTCTCGACGGTCAGCCGGGCATCGCACTGATCGCGCGCCGCGCGGCGGCCCGTGCCGTCGCCCTGGCCCCGGTCGGAGACGGCGTCGATCGAGATGCGGTAGTCGTCAGCCCCGCTCGCGCTCGGCAAGTCGCTCGAGGAAGCAGCTCCCACACCACGCGCACGCGCGGCACGTCGCGCAGCGCGCGGTGGGTCACCATGTAAAGCTCGCTGGTCGGCCAGCTCTCCGGCGGCGGATCGCAGGGCGGCGCCGAGCTTCACCGGAACCAGCCCGTAGTGCGTCCACGCTGCCGCGCCGGCATCAAGGTGACGCCGGCGCCGGCCGCCACCAGCGCCAGCTGCGACGCGCAGGCTGTCGGACCGCGCGACCGGTCTCGCCGCGGACATGCTTCGGCGTGCCAGCGCGCCGCAGGGGTCTCGGACGCGGCGCTCGCCCCAGCCCACCCACGGCGCGTCGGCCCAGGCGCGCAGCGTGCCCAGCTCCCTGGCCGCCGCGCGACTGCGGCGAGCGACACAGCGCCAGGAACAGGCGCACGTCGTCCCACTGCAGCTGCTGCCCTGCCGGCGCCGTTCGTTGCACGAATGCAACGATGCGCTGAATTCTTGCGTCTGGCCAGGCGAATCTGCACGACGCATCCTGTCCTCCATGAACCAGACGTGGAGGCAACAGATGGACACCAGCGTGAAGACGACCCTGATCCTCGGCGGCAGCGGCAAGACCGGACGGCGCGTGGCGGAGCGGCTCACCGCGCGGGGCCTCCCGGTCCGCATCGGGTCGCGCAGCGGCCAGCCGCCGTTCGACTGGGACGACGAGCGCACCTGGGCGCCGGTCCTCGAGGACGTCGGCTCGATCTACATCACCTACTATCCCGACCTGGCCGCGCCCGGCGCCGCCGAGCACGTGGGCCGTCTCGCCCGCCGCGCCGTGCAGAGCGGGGTCCGCAAGCTGGTCCTGCTCTCGGGCCGCGGCGAGCCCCAGGTCCACCCGGCCGAGCGAGCGGTGCGCGAGTCCGGCGCGCTCTACACATCCTCGAGTGCGCCTTCTTCTGCCAGAACTTCAGCGAGGGCGCGTTCGCGCCGGCCGGCGACGAGATCGTGTTCCCCGGCGGCGACGTGGCCGAGCCGTTCCTCGACGTCGACGACATCGCCG
>CAVWXW010000018.1:0-306290 GCA_963759105.1 uncultured delta proteobacterium
ATGCATCATGGGCTCTCGCAGGGCGCTAGAGACTTGAAATCCGCCATTTCAAGCCAGGGAAACGGGCATAGTCGCGGTCGAGCGTGATCCATTCGCAGCCCCATTCGATGGCGAGGCCGCGTACCAGGCATCGGTAATGCGCGGTCCGCGCGTTTCCGTCTCGATACAGAGGCGCTTGAAAATGTCGAAGTGCCGCTCACCGGGCTCCACGATCTGGCAATGGGGTTGGCTCGAGAATGTCTGTCGCAGAACCAAATGCTTCCTCGAGCGTACTCGGCTCTCTGTAGATCGCGGGTTGGTGGTGATCCGCACGACGGCGGCCAATGCGAGTGGAGACATGCCGAAACGTGTGTCGCTCGCGACGATGCTGTCGAGCCAAGCGCGGCACACTGCGTGTTGGGGAACATCTGTGCGAAAAGCATAGATGAGGACGTTTACGTCCGGCAGGATCATTTGAAGTGTTTCATCCGCTCGACGTATTCGAGGTCATCCATCTCCTGAAGCGCCGCGCCATCGCTGATGTCGATTCCCGGCAGCGGACCGCCGGTCGCCTTGCTGACGCGCGGTAGGACGCGCTTTTTTGCCTTCGGCTCTTTCAATTCTCGACCACCAGCCGCAAACCGTCCTCGATCAGCGAGGTCAAGGTGCGGCCCTCGGCGGCGGCCTTGCGCTCGCGCGTTTGATGAGGTCCTCGGGGAGCCGGACGGTGGTTCGCTCGACCATATGTCAAGACATATGTATGAAGCATTTATATGTCAACGATCTCGAACAACTGCACGCCTCAAGCCCCTAAGGCGGCACGTGGGTCGATGCTTAACTCGTATCTGCCCAACGCCCTTATTAGCCTCGTCAGCAAGCCGGATGGCCGCTCCGCTCTATGTTTTGCGTATACGGGCGGGGAGGAAAGTCCGGGCTCCATGGAAGCACGGTGCCGGATAACCTCCGGCGGGGGCGACCCCAGGGACAGTGCCACAGAAAGCAAACCGCCCCCGGAGCACGCGGCGGCAAGGGTGAAAGGGTGCGGTAAGAGCGCACCGCGTTCTTGGCAACAGGACGGCACGGCAAACCCCACCGGGAGCAAGACCGAATAGGGGCGGCGCGGGAGCGGGCAACCGCTCCAGTCGGCTTTCCAGATCAGCCGCCCGGGTTGGTTGCATGAGGCGCCCCGCAAGGCGCGCCCGAGATGAATGGCCATCGCCCCGTCTCGCTTCGCGAGCGAGGTACAGAACCCGGCTTACAGGCTTGGTGACACGATATGGCCGGCGCGTGGGGGATCCCTGCGCGCCGGCCTCCAATTTTTGCACTCTCGGATCAGCCGCCGATGAAGCCCTTGAGCAGCCGGAGCGTCAATTCCGGTTGCTCCTCTTGCGGCATGTGCCCGCAACCTTCGACCAGCCGCAAGGTTGAGTTGGGCAGGGTGCGCCTTAGCTTCAGCCCGACCTCCAATGGCACGATGCGGTCGTGGTCGCACCACAAGATCAGCGTCGGCAGCGCGATCGTCTTGTAGCGCTCCGACCCGACGCCTTGGTCGGGAAGATCATCGGCGAACTCACCGCCGCCAGCTGCCCGGCGTGCCTGCCACCACCAGCGTCATCCTGCCGATCCTTGTCGGCGGCCTGCTGCTGCTGGCAGCAGAGGGGATGGAGCGGCTAGGAAGCGTCATGCTGCTCGCCATCGACGCCGGCAACACCAACCTCGTTTTCGCGCTGGTCGAGGACGGGGTGATCCGCGCGCGCTGGCGGATCGCGACCGATCCCCGCCGCACCGCCGATCAATATGCGGTCTGGCTGCTCCAGTTGCTCGCGCTCGAGGGCTTCGCCAAGGCCGACGTCTCGCGCGGTGATCATCGGCACCGTCGTGCCGCGCGCGCTCCACAATCTCGAAGTGCTCGCCGACCAAATATTTCGGCGTCGAGCCGCTGGTCGCGGGGCAGGGGCCGGCGGAATGGGGGATCGAGCTCGACGTCGCCGAGCCGAAATCGGTCGGCGCCGACCGGGTGCTCAACGCGATCGCCGCCCATGCGCTGCACCAGGGCGATCTGATCGTCGTCGATTTCGGCACCGCGACCACCTTCGACGTGGTCGATTATTCGGGCGCCTATAAAGGCGGCATCATCGCGCCGGGCATCAACCTGTCGCTCGACGCGCTGGTCACCGCCGCCGCCAAGCTGCCGCGCATCGCGATCGAGGCGCCCGAGAGCACGCAGCGTGATCGGCCGCACCACCGAGGAGCAGATGCATATCGGCATCTATTGGGGCTATGTCGCGATGATGGAGGGGCTGGTGGCGCGGATGAAGGCCGAGATCGGCCGCCCGGTCAAGGTCATCGCCACCGGCGGCCTCGCCACCCTGTTCGACACCCACACCGACATTTTCGACGCGATCGAGGGCGACCTGACCATCCAGGGCCTGGCGATGCTGTATGCGCGGAGCCAAGGTCGCCGCTTAAGCGTCATTGCGAGGAGCGGAGCGACGCGGCAATCCAGCGGACCTGGAATTGCTTCGCTGCGCTCGCAATGACGGAAGGCAGCGACGAATGAAACCCGGCAACGAACTCCTCTTCCTCGCGCTCGGCGGCTCGGGCGAGATCGGCATGAACGTCAATCTCTACGGCTGCGAGGGCAAATGGGTGATGGTCGATCTCGGCCTGACCTTCGCCGATCCCGAATATCCGGGCGTCGAGCTGGTCCTGCCCGATCTCGCCTTCATCGAGGAGCGGCGCGACGATCTGCTCGGCATCGTCCTGACCCACGGCCATGAGGACCATATCGGCGCGATCCCCTATCTCGCCGCCGATCTCGGCGTGCCGCTCTATGCGACGCCGTTCACCGCCGGGCTGATCGCCGGCAAGCTCGAGGAGGAGGGGCTGACCGACAAGGTCAAGCTCAACATCGTCGAGATGGAGGGCGATTTCCGCCTCGGGCCGTTCGGCTTCCGCTACATCCCGCTCGCCCATTCGATCCCCGAGGGCAACGCGCTGCTGATCGACACGCCCTATGGCCGCATCTTCCACACCGGCGACTGGAAGCTCGACGACACGCCCCAGCTCGGCGATCCCGACGACCGAGGCCGAGCTGCGCGCGATCGGCGACGCAGGGCGTGCTCGCGCTGGTCTGCGATTCGACCAACGTCTTCCAGGAGGCGTCGTCGGGCTCCGAAGCCGGCGTGCGCGAGGGCCTCGACGAGGTCGATCAGGCGCGGCGGAGGGCCGGGTGCTCGTCACCACCTTCGCCTCCAACGCCGCGCGGCTGCAGACGCTGGGCCATGTCGCGCAGGATACCGGCCGCCAGGTCTGCGTCGCCGGCCGCTCGCTCGACCGCATCCTGCGCGTCGCGAAGAGCGTCGGCTATCTCACCGATTTCCCCGAGACGATCGATTTCGACGACGGCGATGAGGCTGCCGCGCGCGCGAGGTGATGATCATCGCCACCGGCGGCCAGGGCGAGCCGCGCGCCGCGCTCGCCCGGATCGCCTTCGGCCAGCACAAGCTGAGCGCTCGAGCGCGGGCGATCTCGTCGTCTTCTCGTCCAAGCAGATTCCCGGCAACGAGATCGCGATCGGCCGCATCCAGAACGAGCTCGCCGCGCGGGGCATCGAGATGATCACCGACCGCCAGGCGCCGGTCCACGTCTCGGGCCATCCCGGCCGGCCCGAGCTGGCCGCGATGTACGACTGGATCCGGCCCGAGATCATCGTGCCCGTCCATGGCGAGATGCGCCACATGTGCGAGCAGGCGCGCTTCGCCCTCGCCCGCGGCGTCCCGCACGGCATCGTCCAGAAGAATGGCGACGTCGTCCGCCTCGCGCCGAACGGCCCGGAGAAGCTCGGCGAGGAGCGGGTCGGGCGGCTGGTGCTCGACGGCGACGTCATCCTGCCCGCCGACGGCGCGACGATGAACGAGCGCCGCCGGCTCGCCACTTGCCGGCCTGATCTCGGTCGCGGTCGCGCTGGACGGCGACGGACCGCGTCCGGGGCGAGGTCGAGATCGGCCTGCAGGGCATGCCGGTCGAGGAGGATCGCGACGCGTTCCTCGACGAGGCCTGCGACGGCCGCCGCGGCCGCGGTCGCCAAGAGCAGCGGCAAGCGAGGAGAAGCTGCGCGAGGCGGTCCGCCTCGCCGTGCGCCGCTGCGCCACCGACTGGACCGGCAAGAAGCCGGTGGTCGACGTGCTGATCGTCGCGGGTCTGACCGATGCGCTGGACCTCGATCCTCGCCATCTACATCCTGTTCTGGACGCTGTGCCTGTTCCTCGTCCTGCCGTTCGGCGTCCGCACGGCCGAGGAGGAGGGCGCGCGAGCCGAGCCCGGCCATGCCGAAAGCGCGCCGCACGCGCTTCAACTTCGGCCGGGTCGCGCTTGCGCGCGACGATCGCTCGGCGCGTGCTGTTCGGCGCTGTTCTACGCCAATTACATCTTCGGCTGGATCACGGTCGAGCGACGCTCGACTGGCTGCAACTCGAGCGGCGGCTATTCCGCAGCCGCTCGATCGCCTGGGCGAGCGCGACGTAGAGCTTGCCCATGTCGGAGGAGAGCAGGGTGACGCCGAGCGCGCGTGCCGTCGCGGTCGGCGAGGACGCGGCGCAGCATCGCCTCGAAATCGTGGATGTAGCGGTTCACCTGGTCGCGGAAATCGGGCTCCTCCTCGTAATGGCGCAGGATCTCGCGCGCCTCGCCCGAATTCGAGCAGCCGCACCGCGCGGCGGGTGAAGACGCCGCGGTCGCCCTTGAGATAGGCGGCCCAGGCGGCGTCGGCGACCTCGTTCGAGAGGATCTTGGTGACGTCGATCGCGGTCGAATTGAGCGCGTCGATGAGCAGCGACACGCGCCGCGACAGCGCCTCGGCGTCCTTCTCCTCGCGCTCGGCCCGGTCCTCGGCGATCCGGTCCTCGATCGCCGCCGCGGTCTCGCCGATGGTCGAGCAATGCCGGGTCAGCCGCTCGCTCGCCGCCGCGCCGCCGCCATCGCCCGGTGCGAGGCGCTGCCGATCTCGGCGAGCTGCTCCTGCACCGGCTCGGTCGACCGCCTCGCCGAGCGCCTCGCGGCTCGCCTCGGCGAGCGCGGCGACGCTGTCGGGGATCACCGCGGCGATCGCCTCGCGGGCATGGCTCGGCCGCCTGGTCGGCCGCTTCGCGCACCCGCACCAGAGCCTCGATCAACTCCGGCCCGGTCTCCTGCGACCAGCTGCGCCGCCGCGCCGTCGGCCTCGCCGACCGCCGCGCCGAGCGCGCGCAGCTTCTCCTCGGCCTCGGCGGTGCCCTCGCGCGAGCTGGCGAGCAGGGCGTCGAGCGCCTCGCGCTGGCGGGCGATGCTGGCTTCGCTCTCGGCGATGCTGTCGGCGGCGAGCGCGGCGGCGGCCTGCATCGCCTCCATCGTCGCCACCACCGCCTGCGGCCGACGCGGCGGTGCGCTCGGCCTGGTTCTCGATCCCGGCCATGGCCGGCGGCATCTCGTCGCGCAGCTGCGCCGTGACCTCGGCCAGCGCCGCGGCCAGCTCCTGCGCGCGCGCGGTCAGCGCGCCCGACTGGGCCTGGCCCTGCTCGATCTCGCGCTGCAGCGCCTGCGGCGGTGTCGCGCAGCGCCGGCCATCGAGCCGGTCGAGCCGGGCGTTCTGCTCGTCGCCGCTCTCGCCGATCGCGGCGAACTGGCCGTCGAGCTCGTCGAGCTGCGCGCGCGATGCCGGCGACCAGGGTGCGGCTGGCCGCGTCCTGGCTGGCGAGCCGGCCGGCGAGCATCTCGATCTTGCGGCCGGCCATGTCGAGCCGCTCGGCGAGCGCCGCGCGTCGCCTCCGCGCCGGCCTGCTCGAAGGCGGCCCGGCTCTGCTCGATCATCGCCAGCATCGCCTGGCCCTGCGCCTCGAGCCCGGCGCGCGCCTGGTCGACCGATTCGGCGGCCGCGCGCCATCGCGCCGTCGACCGCGGCGTCCATCTGCGCCGCCGCCTCGTCCATCCGCTCGGCCGCCGCGCCGGCGCCGCTTTCGATCCGGGCGACATGGGCGCCGAGCCGCTGCGCGGCGCCGCCGGCCACTTCGTCGGCCTCGCGGCCCGCGCGCGGCGAGCGCCGCGAGCTGGCCTTCGAGCGCGCCGGCCTGCTCATGCGCGGCGAGGCCGGCCTCCTTCATCGCCTCGGCGGCGGCGCGCGCCTGCTCCTCGGCCTGGGGCAGGTCGCTGATCAGCACGCCGATATCGATCCGCGCCGCTTCGGCCGCCGCGTGTCGAGCGCCTGCGCCTTGCGGTCGAGCTCGGCGCGTCTCGCGGGCGAGGTAATGGGTGACCCGGCCGAGCCGGTCGGAGGCTTCGTCGCCGAGGCTCATCAGCCGCGCCGCTTCCTCGCTCGAGCGCCGCGCGATTGTCCGCGAGCCGCGCCGCGACGATGGCGAGCACGCTCTCGAGCGCCTGGCTCTCGCGCGCGCATCGCCGTCACCGCTCGGTGAAGCGCGCGCGTCTCGCGCCGCGAGCTCCGCCCGAAGATCAGCCAGACCAGGCCGATCAGGATCAGCGGCGCGCTGAACGTCGCCGCCCAGCCGATCCAGGCCGGCAGGCTCGGCCCCGGCCAGGCCAGCGTCAGCGCATAGCCGACGCGCCGATCCAGCCGAGCGCGAGCAGGATCAGCAGGCCCGGCGAGGATGCTGCGCGCCGCAGGCCGGCGCTCGCGGCTCGCCTCGATCTCCTCGATGCGGCAAGTCGTCGGCTCGGCCGCGGCCTCCCACGGCGCCTCGCTCGATCCACTCGTCTCGCCGCCCTGCGGCTGCGCGCTCGGCGCGCTCTGCCCCCATGCTCATGGCCTGCATTGTACCACTATGGGCCGGATATGAAACGGCCCGTTAACTCCGTTCGGCTTATCGCCGCGCATGGCCTACGATCCCGGAGCATTGAACGCCTCGCTCGCCGCCGCCGTCGGCAGCGACCGCGAGCTGATGGCGGAGCTCAAGTGCGCCTTCATCGACAGCGCCGCGCGCCAGCTCGACCTGCTCGGCCGCTCGCGCTGCGACGCCAATTGGGAGATCGCCGCCGCCCGCCTCAAGAGCATCGCCGCCAGCTTCGGCGCCGTCGGCCTGATCGCGCTCGCCGACGAGGCGCAGGACGGCGCGCCCGGCGATCCGGTCGTGCTCCGCAAGATCGCCGCCGCGCTCGACGAATTCGCTCGAGCGCTGAGCCAAACCGCTTTGCAACGCCGCCTGCGCCGCTTACCGTCCGCCGCCAAGCGGAGGGATAGACGTGGCGCTGGCGGCGCTGATCGCCGCCTATCACGAATCGGGCGAGCCGGGCCATTTGCGCGCGACCCTGCCGCTCGCCGGCCGCACGGTGATCGAGCGCCAGGCGCGGCTCGCCGCCGCCGCCGGCGCCGATCCGGTCATCATCTTCGTCGAGCGGATGCCCGCCGCGCTGACCGCCGCGATCGAGCGCCTGCGCCGCGACCGCGTGCCGGTCAAGATCGTCCGCAACGCCGAGGAAGCGGCGGAGGCGGTCGATCCCGTTCGACCGGCTGCTGCTGGTCGCCGACGGCGCGATCGTCGCCGCCGCGCAGCATGCCCGCGCTCGCCGCCGGCGACGGCGCCGCGGTGCTGACCGTCCCCGACGGCGGCTATGGCGAGCTTTACGAGCGGATCGACGCCGACGTCGCGCTGGGCGGGCCTCGCCGCGGTCGACGGCGCGCATGCTGCGCGAGACCGCCGGCATGCTGCGCGACTGGGACCTGCAATCGACCCTGCTGCGCCGCACGCTCCAGGCCGGCGCCGCGCCATGTCGCCGCCGACGGCGCCGGTCGCGATCCTCGACCGCGACGACGATCTCGACGAGCTCGAGCGCCGGATCATCGCCGGCGCCGACGGCGAGCCGCGGCGGCTGGGCCGATCGCGTCGCTCGCGCCGATCGAGCGCTGCGTCACCGGCGTGCTGATGGCGAGCCCGGCTCTCGCCGCAGCTCGTCGGCCTCGCCGCCGCCTTGCTCACCGCGCTCGGCGCGGCCTGCTTCTATGTCGGCTGGTACTGGATCGGCCTGGTCAAGCTGCTCGCCGCGACGCCGCTCGAAGGCATCGCCGCCCGGCTGGCGCGGCTGCGCATGCAGGAGCGGCGTCCGCCAGAGCTGGTGGGCCTATCTGTGCCGCTCTTCGCCGCGCGCCGCCTTGGTCATCCTCGCCTACGGCCTGGTGCCGCGCCCATGGCTGGGGCATGGTGCTGCTCGCCTTCGTCGACTCTCGCCTTCCTCGCCGCGCTCGCGGTCGAGACCGAGGGCAGGACGGTCCCGGCGCGCTCCTGCTCGCCGAGCGCAAGGGCATGACCTGGCTGATGCTGCCCTTCGCCGTCTTTCGGCCTGTGGCACGCCGGCCTCGCCTTCCTGTTCGCTTATGCCGCCGCCTCCTTCTTCTGGGCGCAGCAGCAGGTCCATGCCGCGCACGCGCCGCCGCGGTCAGGATTAGCGCGGTTTAACCCTGTGCGCGCTAAGGGGAGCCATGGCCGAAGCCGGATCGAACGGGCGGGGAAACAGAGCGACGCCGCGCGCCTGCTGCTGGCCGCGGCGCGCGAGCGTTTTGCCGTCGCCGCGACCGACCTGCTGCTGCCCGATCGGGCCCGCCTCACCGAGTGGCAGCGCCTCACCGCCGCCGCCCTGCTGACCCGCCTGATCCGCGGCATCGAGGACGATCTGCGCGCCCGGCTCGCCGTCCGTTTCGAGGACCATGCGGCGCTCCACGCCGCTCTGTCCTCGGCCCATGTGCCGATCGCCCTGCCGATCCTCGAGCGCGCCCAGGTGCTGCGCGACGCCGATCTCGGCAACGTCCTCGTCCGCCGCGTCGAGGAGCATCGCTTCTGGAAGGCGCACGCGCCCGCCGAGGGCGCGACGATCTGCTGTTCGAGCTGGTCCGCGACGCCGACGAGGAGGTCGCCGCCGAGGCGATGGAGCTGGTGATCGCCCGCAGCCGCCGCTTCGACCGCTTCCAGGAGCCGGTCATGGGCCAGGTCGAGCTGCCCGCCGAGCTCCAGCACAAACTGGTCTGGACTCGTCGCCGCCGCGCTGCGCCACTATATCGTCCAGCAGCACGGCCTCGCCGCCGTCGACGCGCGCGATCGAGGAGGCGGCCAGCGCGCTCATCGCCGGCTATGACGAAGGCGCGATCCTCGAGGCGCGCGCCGATGCGGCTCGCCCGCCGCCTCCACGCCGCCGGCCGGCTCGACGGCGACGCTGCTCGCCCGCATCCTCGCCGAAGGCATGCTGCCCTTGTTCATCGCCGGCCTCGGCGACGCTCGCCGCGCTCGATTATGCCGCCGCCTGGGAGGTGCTCGCCGATCCGCGCGGCCGCGGCCCGGCCATGCTGCTGCGCGCCGCCGGCGTCGAGCGCGAGGCCGCCGCCGCCATCCTGCTGCTCGCTCAACAGCCGCGGCCCGCTCGTCTCCGGCGCCGAGGGCGACGCCACCGCCGCCCAGCTCGACCTGTACGACACGCTCGACCAGGCCGCCGCCGCGCGACGTGCTGCGCCTCTGGCGGGCCGATCCCGGCTATCGCGCCAGCGTCGCCCGCATCTCGACCCGCGCCCGCCCGGCCGCGGAGGCGGCATGAGCGCGCGCCGACGCCGAAACGCGCCGGTCGCCGGCCGGCTCGACGCCGAGGGCCGGCTGGTCGCCGCCGATCCGCCGCTCGCCGCGCTTCACGCGCAGGCCGGCGGCGAGCGAGGGCGGCGTGCTCGCGGTGCCGCAGATCGCGGCGCTCGCGCGGCTCGCCCGCCGGCTCGGCATCACCATCTCGCGCGCCGCCATCGCCGCCGACGGCGAGCACGACGTCGATCTGTGGGTCCGCGCCGAGCCCGAGGGCGACGAGGTCGCGCTCGCCATCACCGGCTGGGCCGAGCGCCCGGCCGCGGCCCGCCGCGCCGGCGCCGCCGGCCGAGCGCGAGGCCGATTTCCTGCGCGCCGCCGCCGACTGGATGTGGGAGACCGACGACACGCTGCGCCTCACCGCCTTGTCGCCCGGCGCCGCGGCGGCGATCGGCCGCACGCCCGGCCGAGCTTCATCGGCAAGCAGCTCACCCGCCTGTTCCGCTTCCGCGAGAGCGAGGACGGCGCGCTGCCGATCCTCACCGCGCTCGCCGAGCATAAGGCGCTTCGACGGCCAGGTCGCCGAGCTGCGCGGCGGCCGCAAGGGCCGCTACCTGCTCTCCGGCGTGCCCCTGATCGACGGCATGGGCCGCTTCGCCGGCTTTCGCGGCGCCGCCGTCGCGCTGCGCGCCGAGCCGACGGCGCCGGCCGAGCCGCCGCCGGCCGCGCCGCGCGACGGCTCGCCTTCGGCGAGCGGCTCGATCAGGCGCTGCGCGGCGCCGCTCGCCCATATCATCGACAATGCCGAGCGGCTGCGCGCCCAGCCCGAAGGGCCCGCTGCGCCGCGATTATGCCGGCTATGCCGACGACATCGCCTCGGCCGGCCGCCATCTGCTCGCTCTGGTCGACGATCTCGTCGACCTGCAGGCGATCGAGCGGCCCGATTTCCGCCCCGAGGCCGAGCCGATCGACCTCGCCGACATCGCCCGCCGCGCCGCCGGCCTGCTCGCCGGTGCGCGCCGCCGACCGCGAGGTCGCGGATCGACGCGCCCGGCGCCGGCGAGGCGCTGCCGGCGACCGGCGACTTCACCCGCGCGCTCCAGATCCTGATGAACCTGATCACCAACGCGATCCGCTACACGCCCGAAGGCGGCCAGGTCTGGGTCCGCACCGAGCAGGAAGGCGATCTCGCCGCGTTGATCGTCGCCGACCAGGGCAAGGGCATCGCCGAGGCGGACCAGGACCGCATCTTCGAGCAAGTTCGAGCGGGTCGACCCGACCGAGCCGGGCGGCACCGGCCTCGGCCTCTACATCGCCCGCCGGCTCGCCCGCGCCATGGGCGGCGACATCGCCGTCGACAGCGCGCCGGGGCAGGGCGCCCGCTTCACCTTCACACTGCCTTTGAGGAACGCGGCCTAGAGCCTCGACGCTGGACAAGGGTCGCCCGGCGCGAGCGCAGTCCCGCGGTCGGCATGATCGAACTATAGCGAGCGACCATTTCGCGATCTCTGCCGCGACGGCCGCGTGCGAACGAGATCTCGGCGCGCTCGAGGAGAAGCGCGCGTCGGCGCTCCGCAAATTCTGGCTGCTCCTCGTCGTCGGCTCGCTGCTTGCCGTCGCGTCGGCTGGTCTCTGATCGCATACGGACCAGCTGATCCTCGGCGCTGATCCTGGCGCTTCGGCGTGCTCGCCATCGGCGTGATCGCTCGCGGTCGCTGCCGCTCGGCAAGGTCGGCCGCGACACTCAAGCTGCCCGTCGCTCGAGACGCTCGCCGGGCAAGGCGGCATGACCTATGTCGCCCACCGGCTTCGAGCCGCCGGTCTATGCGGAGGCGCGCAAGGCGCCTGTTCGGCAGCTGGCTGTCCGAGCCAGACTTCACCGATCTCTTCCAGGGCACCGACGCCGACGGCCGGCGCTTCGCCATCTACGAGGCCACGCTCACGCGCAAGTCGGGCAAGAGCACGTCATGTCGTCTTCACCGGCCAGATCTACGCCTTCCAGCGCCGCGCGCGGCAGCGGCGGCAGATCGTGATCGTGCCCGACCGCGGCATCTTCAACTTCTTCAAGCCGGCGTCCGGCATGGAGCAGGTGCGCTTCGAGAGCGATCCGGCTTCGAGAAGCAAGTTCGAGGTCTATGCGTCCGATCCGCACGAGGCGCTGGCGCTGCTCGGCACGCGACGGCGCGCCGCGCAATTCCTCGAGCTGCGCCAGGGCGGCAAGGTCTTCGGTCTATATCGGCCCGGAGGACGCGCTCGTCGCCATCGACCGGCAAGAACGCGCTTCGAGGCCGGCCTCGTGTTCCGTCGACCGGCGGCGGAGGAGCGGGTGCCGCGCGATGTTCGACGAGTCTCGCGCCTCGCTCGGCGACGCTCCGGGCGTCTGAAGGCGGCCTGGACTAGGCCGTCCTGATCGCCGCGGCGAGCAGGATTCCAGCGCTCGGCGCGGTAGGTGCCCGAGATAATAGCACTGCGCCTCGTCAGCCCAATAGACAGCGAGCACGAGCGGCCGCTACCTGTCGGCGAAGCAGGGCTGGAGGATCGCCGCGCTCAAAGGCGCTAAGCGCACGAACGGCGCCGGCCGCCATCCGGATGAAGCAGGCTGCTCAAGGACCGGACCGCGGTCGCCTCTGCCTTTGCCGAGCACGCCGATCTCCTCTCGACCGTCGGGACACGCGCCGGCACCAGGCTGCGCAGAGCACGCGACCGGCCAGACGAACGGACTCGATCAGGCTTCGCCCGGATTTCGAGCCGGTGGCGCCTCGATCTCGATCGCCCAGCACATACGGCGAGTGGCTCCCGCCGAGAGTCGCCGCGCTAAGCCAGCGCGGAGGTCCGGCGCTCGCCCCGCGCGAGCGCGCGCCGCGCATCGACGAGCAGCTCCCGATAGGGCAAGAATGCACGCCGGTGAGGATAGTCAGCAGCACGGCCTGAAGAAGGCTCGGCCGGCGCGAGCTTGAGGCCGCCGATCAGGGCACCGATCCAGATCAGCGGCGAGGAGCAGGCCGCGGTGATGAGGGCAAAGCGGGCAACACCAGAAGAAACGCAGGAGCGCGACGAGAAGTGGCTCCGGCGCGGGCCGCCGACGGATCGCAGCGCGAGGATCATCAGCGCGAAGGTGAGGCCGGCCAGCACGAGGATCGGCAAGGACGACGACATCGATCCGCCAGCCGCTCGAAGGGATCCTCGAGCAGCAGCCGCGGCGGCGAGCGCGAGCGCGCAAGCGCGATCGCGCCGAGCAGCACGGCCGGGCGGGCGAACCCGCGCGGGGCGGAACGGGAAGGGCCGGGCTCCCGGACCATGGCCTAGCGCTGGTCGACCGGCACATAATCGCGCTGCGTCGGCGCCGGTGTAGAGCTGGCGCGGGCGGCCGATCTTCTGGTCGGGGTCGGAGATCATCTCGTTCCACTGCGCGACCCAGCCGACGGTGCGGGCGAGCGCGAACAGGGCGGTGAACATCGTCGTCGGGAAGCCGATCGCCGAGAGGATCACGCCCGAATAGAAATCGACGTTCGGGTAGAGCTTCTTCTCGATGAAATAATCGTCCTTGAGCGCGATCTGCCTCGAGCTCGCAGCGCGGTGTCGAGCACCGGATCGGAGATGCCGAGCTCCTTCAGCACCTCCTCGGCGGTCTTCTGCATCACCTTCGCGCGCGGGTCGAAATTCTTGTAGACGCGGTGGCCGAAGCCCATCAGCCGGAACGGATCGTTCTTGTCCTTGGCGCGGGCGATATATTCGGGGATGCGCTCGGGCCGGCCGATCTCGCGCAGCATGTTGAGCGCCGCCTCGTTGGCGCCGCCATGGGCCGGGCCCCAGAGGCAGGCGATGCCGGCGGCGATGCAGGCGAACGGGTTGGCGCCCGACGAGCCGGCGAGCCGCACGGTCGAGGTCGAGGCGTTCTGCTCATGGTCGGCGTGGAGGATGAAGATCCGCCGCATCGCATTCTCGATCACCGGATTGACCTCATAGGGCTCGGCCGGGACGCCGAAGGTCATGCGCAGGAAATTGCCGGTGTAGGTGAGGCTGTTCTGCGGGATACATGAACGGCTGGCCGATCGAATATTTGTAGGCCATCGCCGCGATCGTCGGCATCTTGGCGATCAGCCGGTGGCTGGCGATCATCCGCTGCTTGCGGATCGGTGATGTCGGTCGAATCGTGATAGAAAGCGGAGAGCGCGCCGACCACGCCGCACATGATCGCCATCGGATGCGCGTCGCGCCGGAAGCCGCGGTAGAAGGTCGCGAGCTGCTCGTGCAGCATGGTGTGGCGGGTGATCGTGTGGGTGAAGTCGGCGAGCTCGTCCTCGTTCGGCAGCTCGCCGTTGAGCAGCAGATAGCAGACCTCCATGAAGGTCGAATTGCTCGGCGAGCTGGTCGATCGGATAGCCGCGGTGGAGCAGGATGCCGGCATCGCCGTCGATATAGGTGATCTCGCGACTCGCAGGACGCGGTCGAGGTGAAGCCGGGATCGTAGGTGAAGACGCCGGTCTGGGCGTAGAGCTTGCGGATGTCGATCACGTCGGGCCCGACCGAGCCCGACAGAATCGCATAATCGAAGCTCTTGCCGCCGATCGAGAGCGTGGCCTTGTCCGCCATCTACATCGTCCTTCCCGGTCATCGCGTCGGCGATCCGCGCGAGGCTTTCCTCGCGCCCGAGCAGCGCCAGCACATCGAAAATTCCCGGCGAGGTCGCCCGCCCGGTCAGCGCCGCCCGCAAGCGGCTGCGCCACCTGGCCAAGCTTCACGCCTTCGGCTTCGGCAACCTCCCGCACGGCCTGCTCCGTCGCCTCGGCCGTCCAGTCGCTCGACCGCCGGAAAGCGCCGCGTGGACGCGGGCGAGCAGGTCCCGCGCGTCGCCTTCTAGCAGCGCGGCCGCCTTCTCGTCCATGTCAAGCGGACGCGCCTTGAACAGGAAGGCGGCGCCCTCGGCGAGCTCGTTCAGGTCCTTCGCCCGCGGCGTCAGCACCGGCATCGCCCGGGCGAGCAAGCTCGGCGTCCGCGCCGGCGATCTTCGGCGCGACCAGGGCCGCCAGCCGCGCCGGTCGGCCTCGCGCAGATAATGGCCGTTGAGATTCTCCAGCTTCTTGAGGTCGAAGCGCGAGGGCGAGCGGCCGACATGGTCGAGGTCGAACCAGTCGCATCGCGTCCTCGCGGCAGATGATCTCGTCGTCGCCATGGCCCCAGCCGAGCCGCAGCAGATAGTTGAACAGGGCCTCGGGCAGGATGCCGAGCTCGTCGCGATAGGCGTCGACGCCGAGCGCGCCATGGCGCTTGGAGAGCTTCGCCCCGTCCGGCGCCGTGGATCAGCGGCACATGGCCGTAGACCGGCTCCGGCCAGCCCATCGCGCGGATGATCGCGAGCTGGCGGAAGGCGTTGTTGAGATGGTCGTCGCCGCGGATGACATGGGTGACGCCCATGTCGTGATCGTCGACCACCACCGCGAGCATGTAGGTCGGCGTGCCGTCCGAGCGCAGCAGGACGAAATCGTCGAGCTCCGCATTCTGGACGGTGACCCGGCCCTGGACCTGGTCGTCGATCGCCGTCTCGCCCTCCTGCGGCGCCTTCAGGCGGACCACGAAGGGCGCGTCGCGGCGCCGTCGTCGCGGTCGCGCCACGGGCTGCGGATGCGGAACGGCCGGCGCTCGGCCTGCGCCGCCTCGCGCTGCGCGGCCAGCTCCTCCTGGCGTCATCCAGCAGCGATAGGCGTGGCCGCTCGCGAGCAGCTCGTGCGCGACCTCGGCGTGGCGGGCGGCGAATTCGGACTGGAAATGGGCCTCGCCGTCCCAGTCGAGGCCGAGCCAGCGCATCCCGTCGAGGATCGCGTCGATCGCCGCCTGGGTCGAGCGCGCCTTGTCGGTATCCTCGATCCGCAGCAGGAACTTGCCGCCATGATGGCGCGCGTAGAGCCAGTTGAACAAGCGCGGTGCGGGCGCCGCCGATATGCAGGAAGCCGGTCGGGCGAGGGCGCGAAGCGGGTGACGACCTCGCTTGCGCTCACGCGGCGAACTCCAAGGATGGGCGCATGGCGACCGGTGACGCGAGCGCCCCTAGCATAGCGGAAGCGCCGCCACCAAGGGGCGAGGCGGGTTCCGGGCCGGCTCGCGCGCCTTCGCGCTCTTCCGCGCGATTCGAAGCGCCTTGTTCGAGGCCGAGCGCGCGCCAATTGCCGCTCTGGCTCCCGGTCGGCCTGATCCTCGGCATCGCCGCCTGGTTCTGGCTGCCCGACCGGCCGCCATGGACCGCCTTCCTGCTGCTCGCCGGCGGCTCGGTGCTCGGCCTGCTCGCGCTGGCGCCGGGGACGCGCTGGGGCAGGGCGCTCGCCATTTTCGGCCTCGCCGCCGCGCTGGGCTGCGGCCTGATCTGGTGGAAGGCCGAGCAGGCCGCCGCGCCCCGGATCGCGCGCGAGCGGCTGCTCGAGGCCGACGCCACCGCGACCGCGAACAGCCGCACCAGCAGCGACGCGACCAGCGCCCGCCGCAGCACCGCACGCTCGGCGCGCAGCTCGATCAGAAGTCGAAGCAGGCCCCCTTCGGGGGTCCCGCCGGCAGAGCGTTCGCTCCGGCGCTTGGGGGAAACTTGTGGGGCCGGGGGTCCGCCGCCGCGCCGCCTTCTCTCGCGAGGCCTTGTCTCGCCCGTCCATGGATTAGTCGCCTCCCGGGACGAGCGCGGCCAGCAGCCGGCGCGAGCCGACCTTCACCTCGGCGACGGCCCGCGCGCCGCTCCGCTCGCCGTGGGCCTGGCCGAGCGCGTCGAGCATCGGCCCGGTCAGCCCGGTCAGGCGGGCGCGCACCATGACCACCGGCTCGCCGATCGTGTGCGCGCTGCCGAGCAGGCCGCGCGCCTCGCGCGCGCCGATCACCTCGCTGCCGATCTCCTCGATGACGCCGCGCATCTTGACCGCCTTGCCGGTCAGCTCGAGGCCCACAGCCATGCCGGCGGCGAGCTTCGGGCGATCGCTGGCCGGCAGGAGCGCCACGGCGGAGAGGTCGGCGCCGGAGCCCTCGATGCGCACGATGGCCGGGCCGGCGCTGTAGACCGGGACGCGCGCGATCCCGGCGAACAGCAGGCCCGCGCCGACGACGGCGAGCAGCAGCTGGTAGCTCCACTGCATCCACGGCTGCGACAGTCGCACCGCCTGCGGCGCGGCCTCGCCGTGCGACTCCACGCCGGCGGGCGCAGGCGCGCCGGCCCAGGGCGCCGCGTCGGGCGGCGGCGCGACCTCGTCGTGCCAGCGCAGCCGGTGGTCGAGCAGGAAGTGCTGCAGGATTGGCCCGCCGTGCTCGGCGAAGGCGGCCACCGCCAGCCGCTCGGCCGGCGAGAAGGGCGGCGCCGACGCCGGGCGCACCGCGGCGATGACCGCGATGACCGCGCTGCCCGAGAACACCGGCTGTGCGAGCAGCCGCTCGCTACCGTCGCCGTCCGGATCGTCGAGCTCGGCGCGATAGAGCGGCGAGTCGGCGGCGCGCTCGGCCGCGACCGGCGCGCCGGTGCGCGCGGCGAACGTCGTGATGCCGGCGTGATCGGCCGGACGCGGAACCGGCGCGTCGGCGATCTCCTCGAGCGACCACAGCACGCCGGTGCCCGGGTCGCGGAACAGGCAGTGCACGCGCTCGGAGGCGGTGAGGTCGGCCATGCCGCTGCGTGTCTCGTGGGCGGCGCACGCCAGAATCCGGCTGCAGCGCGACGCGGCGCACGGCCTCGAACACGCGGGCGGCCTGCTGCGGGAACAGAAGCGCGTGGGCGCCGCTGCCCGCGGTGCGGGGCGCCGGGGCGCGCACGGCCGGGACCGTGGCCTGCGGGGCCGGCGGCGTCGGCCGGGGCCGCACTCCGCTGGCCATCGCACGCGGGGCGGCCGGGAGCGGCGGTGGGGCCGCGCGCGGCGCCGGGGGAGGCGGTGCCGCTGCTGGCGGCGCCGCACGCGGACGCTGCCCGCGACACATGCGGGTCGCTTCTGCACGCCCTGGGCTCGCGGGCGCTGCGGTCGCCGGATTGCCTGCCATTGCACACCGCCATGAGCAGCCGGCGTGCCACTCGAATGGCCCTTCGATATCGGCCATTTCGCGAGGTGGTCGCGGGTAGGTGTCGATCTGGATTGACGATTGCGGTGCCGGCTCCCCCACGGCCGTTACCTGGCCCAGCTCGATCCATCGAGTAAGAATCTCCGCATGATGAAGGCGACGAGGAGTCTCTGTTCGACCGCCGCGACGGCGGCGCTGGCGGCGCTGCTGGCCACCGCGCCCGCATGCGGCGGCAGCACCGGCGATGCGCCAGCGGCCGCGCCACCGCAGACCGCGCATGCCGCACCCGGTCACGACGCCGAGCACGGTCACGGGCACGGTCACGGTCACGGTCACGGCCAGGCCGGGCACGGGGCGGCTCCGGCCGAGCACAGCTTCGAGCGCGCCGAGGACTGGGCGCGCCTCTTCGATCACCCGAGCCGCGACGCCTGGCAGAAGCCGGACGAGGTCGTGGCCCTCGTCGATCTCTCGCCCGGCATGACCGTCGTCGACATCGGCGCCGGCACCGGCTACTTCATGTCGCGCCTGTCACGCGCTGTCGGTCCGCGCGGCTCGGTGGTCGCGACCGACATCGAGGCCGACATGGTGCGCTACATGAAGGAGCGCGCCGCGCGCGAGAAACTGGGCAACGTTCAGGTCGTCACCGCCCCGATCGACGACGTGGGCGTGCCGGCCGCGAGCGCCGATCGCATCCTCGTCGTTGACGTGTGGCACCACATTGCGGATCGGGAGCGCTACGCGGCGAAGATGGCCCGCGCTCTCAAGCCGGGCGGCGCGGTGCTGGTCGTGGACTTCACCATGGAGACGCGCCGCGGGCCGTCGCCGCACCATCGCCTGGCGCCGGACCGCGTCATCGCCGAGCTCACCGCCGGTGGTCTCGCCGCCGAGCTGGCCACCGAGTCGCTGCCGGATCAGTACGTGGTGATCGGCCGCCGGCGCTGAGCCGCAGCCCGCCGCGCGCCGTTCCGCTTGCGTGGCTCATCACCTGTCGTGTTAGATGGATCGTTCGTCGCCAGGTTTCTGTCCTCCGCCGGCGGCCCACGACATTCGAGGTGATGCCATTGCTCGGTGCTCTTGGTCGCAGGCCCCGAACCTCCCCGCCGCCGCGCGCAATGATCGCGCTTTCGGCGGCCCTGGCCGCGAGCTGCGCCGAACCGGAGCGCGAAGACACCGGCAACACGAGCGAGCCGGTGATCTACGGCGACGACGACCGCCGGGACGTCTACGCCTACCCCGACCAGGCGTGGGCCGAGCAGGCGGTCGGCTTCTCGGCGGTGATGGTCCCGCTGGGCGGCATCGACGCGACCGATCCGGACCACGTCTCCTTGCCGGGTCCGACTCTCGAGGAGCTGGGCATCTGCCCCGATGAGCGCTTCATCAACCAGCTGACGTCCGGCTTCTGCAGCGGCACCCTCATCGCTCCCGACATCATCCTCACCGCCGGGCACTGCATCACCCCCGGAAGCTGCGACGAGTTCGGCTTCGTCTTCGACTACTTCATGGCCGGCCCGACAACGCTGCAGACGATCACCAGCGACGACGTCTATGCCTGCGAGGAGGTCCTCGCCCGCCGGATCGACGACATCGACTACGCGGTGGTCCGCCTCGATCGCGAGGTGGTGGGCCGGACGCCGGCCCGGGTCAAGCGCGAGAGGGTGAGCGTCCCGGTCGACCGCTGGCTCACCGTGAACAGCCATCCCACGGGCCTGCCGCTCAAGATCGACGACGGCGCCCAGGTGCGCGACGCCCGCCGCGACCAGCTCGACTACTTCGTCGCCAATCTCGACACCTTCAGCGGCAGCTCCGGCGCCGGCGTGTTCGACCGCAACGAGCGGCTGGTCGGCGTCCTGGTGCGCGGCGCGCCGGACTTCGTCGACGATCCGGACGCCGAGTGCGTCCGCGCCAACCGGTGCAGCGACGATGGCTGCGCCGGCGAGGAGTCGACCTATGCGTTCCACGCCATCGACGCGCTGTGCGAGTCGGGCGCGCCGGCCGAGGGCCTGTGCCAGTGCGGCAACGGCGTCTGCAACGCGCAGAGGGGCGAGGACACCGTCACGTGCGCCATCGACTGCGGCTCCGAGTGCGGCGACGGCGCCTGCAACGGCGACGAGAGCCCGAACGACTGCATCGAGGACTGCGGCACGTGCGGCAACGGTGTGTGCGATGGCACCGACAGCCTGCTCAACTGCTGCACCGACTGCGGCTGCCCGGTGGGCGATGTGTGTCTGCACGAGGAGTGCAGGCCCGATCCATTCCCCGGCGACACCTGCGAGCTGCCGACCGTGCTCCCGTTCGTCCAGATGCAGAACGTCGAGGCCGCCAACTTCTACGCGCGAAACGACTTCGAGGGATCGTGCGTCGGCCGGCACGGGGCCGATCGCGTCTACCAGCTCGAGGTGGAGATGGATGTCGAGCTCGACGCGCAGACCTGGGGCTTCGACACCGGGCTCTACCTGCGCACCGCGTGCGACGACACCGGCACCGAGGTGGCCTGCAACGACGACGGATACCCGCCGGGCCTGCTCGGATCGCGCGTCAAGACCGTCGTGAGCCCGGGCACCTACTACCTCGTGGTCGACGGCTTCGACGGGAACGCGCGCGGCACCTACGAGCTGTCGGTCGTCTATCGCCGGCTGTGTCCGGACACGGATGAAGATTTCGCCTGCGACCACGAGGAAGAGTGCCCGGACGATCCGGACAAGACCGAGCCGGGCGAGTGCGGCTGCGGCGAGAACGAGACCGACCGCGACCACGACTCGGTGCCCGACTGCCACGATCCGTGCCCGGAGGACGTCTTCGACGAGTGCGATGCGGCGGCCGGACAGGATGATGGCGCGGCCGACGACGGCGGCGACGACAATCGCGACCGCGGCGGCGGCTGCCACGCCAGCGGCGATCACGACACCGCGCCGGGCGGCACGCTGGTCAGCCTGTGGCTGCTCGGCATGGGCGCCTTCGGCCTGCGGCGCCGCCCGCGTTCGCGCCAGGCCCGCTGAACGACAGGCGGTCGAACCACTGAACCCGTGGTGGCCGGGGGACATTGCCGGCCACTGCCGGGGTTCAATCGTGCTACAAGAACGTCGCGAGGGCGCCCTCTTCGGGGAGGCGGCGGTACTCGCTCCGACCGCGGAGGTTGCACCCAATGCTTCGATACAGAGCCGACCTGCAGTCGGTGGCCTACATGGTCCTGGCCACCGTGCTCCTCTTCTGGCAGTGGTCGCTGCCGGAGCTGTCGATCCCGCTCTTCGTGCTGGCCAACTTCATCGCCGTCACCATCACGGTCATCGCGCACAACCACAACCACCTGCGCATGTGGCGCAACCGCACCGCCAACTCCCTGACCGACTACTGGTTGACGCTGCTGTACGGCTTCCCCGCGTTCGCCTGGGTGCCGACCCACAACATGAACCACCACAAGTTCACCAACCGGGACGGCGACTACACAATCACCTACCGGCACAGCGAGCGGAACAACCTCATCACGCTGCTGACCTACCCGACCATCAGCAGCTACTACCAGCAGACACCGATCCGCGCGTACCTGCGCGACCTGTGGGGCAAGAACCGCCGCCGCTTCTGGTTCTCGGCGTCGCAGTACGCTCTGCTCGGCCTGTTCATCGGCGGCGCGCTGCTGCTCGACTGGAAGAAGGCCCTGCTCTACGTGGTCGTGCCCCAGCAGTTCGGACTGTTCGTGGTGCTGGTGTTCAACTATCTCCAGCACGTCCACGCCGACGAGGAGTCGGAGTGGAATCACTCGCGCAACTTCGTCAGCCCGGTGCTCAACGTCATCCTGCTCAACAACGGGCTGCACACAGCGCATCACCACAGCCCGGGCACGCACTGGTCGCGCATGGGCGAGGCGCACGCCGCCATCGCGCACCGCATCGATCCGCAGCTCAACGAGAAGAGCTTCTGGTGGATGTTGCTGCGCGTGTTCATCCTGTCTCCGTTCGTGCCCCGGCTGCGCAGCCGCTCGATGCGCCTGGCCCGCATGCAGCGCCAGAGCGAGTCGCCCGGCGTCGTAGACGCCGCGCAGCAGCCCAGCATGTGACGGCGCGGACACGCCGCGCGGGTATCCTTGACCCGTGATGGCGGCGCTGGAGTACGGCGAGAGGTACCGCGAGAAGGTCGTCCTCGAGGACGGCACCCGGGCCCGGCTGCGCCTGATCCGCCCCGACGACAAGCAGCTGATGCTGGACGCGTGGGAGCGGCTCTCGCCCGAATCGCGCTACCGGCGCTTCTTCGCCGCCAAGGCCAGCCTCACCGACGCCGAGCTGCGCTACCTGACCGAGGTCAACAACGTCGACCACGTGGCGATCGGCGCCACCCGCCGGCGACGCGGCGTCGTCGAGGCGCTGGGCGTCGCCCGCTTCATTCGCCTTGCCGATCGGCCGACGGTGGCCGACGCCGCGGTCACCGTGGTCAACGACGCGCAGGGAAAGGGCCTGGGCCGGATTCTGCTGTCGCGCCTGATCGCGGCCGGGCGCGAGCGCGGCATCGAGCGCTTCAGCTGCGACGTCCTGGCCGACAACGACGGCATGCGCGGCCTCATCCGCAGCCTGGTTCCCGACGCGGTCGAGCGCTCCGAGGGCCCGATCGTCACGGTCGAGATGCCGCTCGAAGACGCGGCGGAGCCGGACGCGGACGAGCGCAAGGGTCTGCTCTACCGGCTCCTCGCGCTGATCGGCCGCGTCGAGCCGCACGACTGAGCCGCGCGTTCGGGCACTTCGCCGCGTCTCGCGGCGGACTGTTCTGCCGGACTTGCAGACTGTCTGCAGAACCTGCATGAACATCGGGTATGTCCGCTCCACAACTGCACGATTCGCAGGCCTGGCCCGGGCCTTGCTGCGCACCAGCCCGGCGGGCCCAGCATCGCGGGTTCTGCGGATCGAGATAGGCAAGTCGTGGCGAGATCCAACAGGTTTGCGCGCGTGTCCCCCTGGGCGCTCATCGCCGCGGCGCTGCTCATGGGCGCCGCGCTGATCGCGACTGTCTGGACCACCCACCGCGGCGTGAGCGACGCGTCCGAGACGCTCGAGCGCGGCCAGGCCGACGTCATCCAGGACGCGGTCCGCATGCACCTCGCGACGCTCGACCGGCTGCCCACCGCGGCCGATCTGGAGGAAGTGCTGGCGGAGCTGGAGCCGGACGGCCTCACCTACCTCGCGATCTACGATCGCAAGGGCTCGGTGACCGCGGCCGCCGGCGACCCGGTCGGCAATCCGACGGCGATCGAGACCAGCCTGACCGAGGCGCGCGCGCGCGGGCCGATCGCGGTCGGCGACCGCCGGCGCATGCTCTTGCGCCGCGCGCTGGGCCGGCGCGGGCGCAGGCTGGCCAACGAAGCCGGGCTGACCGGCGCCAACCGCGACAGCCGGCCGGGCGCCTTCGTGCTCGAGTTCGAGCCGCGCGTGGCGGCCGACCTGCGCAGCGCCGCCGGCCAGACGCTCGCCATCGGCGCGCTGGCCGCCGGCGGCCTCTTGCTCATCGCGCTGGCCCTGTTCCGCTGGATCCTGCACCGCGAGTGGCTCGAGCGCCGCCTCGAGCAGGAGCGCCGGCTGGCCAGCCTGGGCCAGATGTCGGCCACGCTGGCCCACGAGATCCGCAACCCGCTGGCCTCGCTCAAGGGCAACGCGCAGCTCCTGGCGCGCGCCCTGCCCGAGGGCGAGCGCAGCCGCAGCAAGGCGGACCGCGTGGTCGAGGAGGCGATCCGGCTCGAGACGCTCACCAACGGGCTGCTCGAGTTCGCGCGCACCGGAGCCATCCATCGCGAGGCGACCGATCCGGCCGCGCTCCTGCGCGAGGCCGCGGCCTCGGTGGGCGACGGACGCGTGACCATCGACGCGGCAGGCGCGCCCGGCACCTGGCCTCTGGACCGCGAGCGCATGCGCCAGGTGCTGACCAACCTGATCGACAACGCGGCCCAGGCGGCCGAGTCGCCGGTCGAGGTGCGGGTGTCCGGCGAGCGCGGCCAGCTTGTCTACGTGGTGCGCGACCGCGGCGCCGGCATCGCCGACGAGGACCTGGCCCAGCTGTTCGAGCCGTTCTTCAGCCGGCGCGTGCGCGGGACCGGGCTCGGCCTGGCGGTGGCCAGGCGGCTGGTCGACCTGCACGGCGGCACCATCGAGGCGCGCAACGCACCCGGCGGCGGCGCCGAGTTCACCGTCACCCTGCCGCGCGCCTGACACATCCACGACGACGAGCAACGAAGGAACGAGGAACCAGAACAGTGGCCCGCATCCTGGTCGCAGACGACGAAGCCGGCATCCGCGAGTTCATCTCCGACGCGCTCGCCCTCGACGGACACGACGTCACCGTCGCGGTCGACGGTCTGGCCGCCGGTCGCGAGCTCGACGAGCACAGCTTCGATCTCCTGTTCACCGACCTGCGCATGCCCGGGCAGGACGGCATGGCGCTCCTGCGCAAGGTGCGCGCCGAGCAGCCGGAGGTGCAGGTCATCGTGCTCACCGCGCACGGCACCGTCGGCAGCGCGGTCGAGGCGATGAAGCTGGGCGCGTTCGACTATCTGCAGAAGCCGATCGGCGGGCCGGACGAGCTGACGCTTGCTGGCCACGCGCGCGCTGGAGCGGCGCCGCCTGCTCGACCTGGAGCAGCGCGCCGCCCGGGTCGACACAGGCGAGCCGCGCCTGACCTACGGCGATGCGCGCATGGCCCCGGTGGTCGACGCGATCGAGAAGGTGGCGCGCACGTCGGCCACCGTGCTGCTGCTGGGCGAGAGCGGCACCGGCAAGGAGGTCGCCGCCGAGACGATCCACGGCATGAGCGACCGGCGCGGCCGCCCGTTCATGGCGGTCAACTGCGCCGCGCTGGCCGAGACGCTGCTCGAGAGCGAGCTGTTCGGCCACGAGAAGGGCGCCTTCACCGGGGCCAGCGAGCGCCGGCGCGGGCGGGTCGAGCTGGCCCACGGCGGCACGTTCTTCCTCGACGAGGTGGGCGAGCTGCGGCCGGAGCTGCAGGCCAAGCTCCTGCGCGTGATCCAGGAGCGACGCTTCGAGCGAGTCGGCGGCACGCGCACCATCGAGGTGGACGTGCGCTGGATCGCCGCGACCAACCGCGACCTGCGCTCGATGATGGACGACGGGCCGCTTCCGCGAGGATCTCTACCACCGCCTGGCCGTGTTCCCGATCGAGATGCCGGCCCTGCGCGAGCGCCGGGCGACATCATCCCGATCGCGCGCGCCCTGCTGGTCCGCATCGGGTCGGACCTCAAGCGCCGCCAGGTGATCCTGTCGGAGGCGGCCGAGCGCAAGCTTGTCACCTGGCGATGGCCAGGCAACGTGCGCGAGCTGGCCAACGCGCTCGAGCGCGCCGTCATCCTGGCCGACGGCGACGTCATCGCGCCCGACGACGTGCGGCTCGAGGCCGGCCCGGCGACGGGGGCGGCGGGGGCGCCGGGTGCGCCGGCCGCGGAGCTGCGGCCGCTCGTCGACCTGGAGCGCGACGCCATCGCCCAGGCGCTGCGGGCCGTGTCCGGCAACCGGCGGCGCGCCGCCGAGCTGCTCGGCATCGGCGAGCGAACCCTGTACGACAAGCTCAAGCGCTACGACATCGACTGATGGTTCGACTGAGCGGACGGCGCGGCGACGGCGTTTAACTTCTGCCCCGTGCGCTGCTTCAGCAGTGAAGCCTGCCAGGACCGCAGCGACACGCCGTGGGCGCGGCGCAGAATCGGCGACTTGGCGCGGCACACGCGTTGCTCTGCTGGGCTCGACCGTCCGTCAAGAGGAGAGATCATGAAGCGTTTTTCGCGCGTTCTGTTCGTCTCGGCCGCGGTCGCGGCGCTGCCCGGAGCGGCTCTGGCCGGGGGCGACCACCATCGCGGGCGCCGCGCAGAGTGCCGCGCCGCCTTCGAGGCCCGGCAGCTCCCGGTCTACGACCGCAACCGGGACGGCATTGTCGATCGCGCCGAGCGCCAGGCCTTTCGCGATGACCGGCGGCGCCAGGCGCTGGCCCGCTACGACGCCGACCGCGACGGCCAGCTGGGCGAGATGGAGTGGATGAAGATGCGGCGCGACCGGGTGGCGCAGAAGTTCGGCCGCTTCGACCGCAACCGCGACGGCTTCATCTCGCGCGGCGAGGCCAACCTGCCCTGCTCGCGCCTGGCCCGCCGCTTCGATCGGGTCGACGCCGACCGCGACGGTCGCATCACCATCTCGGAGCTCGGCGCGGTCAAGATGTTCGGGAAGCACGGCAAGCGCCGGTTCGGGCGACCGCCGCGCGGCTTCGAGCCGCAGCCGGAATTCGGCGATCCGGAGCTCGGCGAGCCGGAGCTCGAGCCGCCGGAGCCCGAGCCGGCGCCGGAGCCGGAAGCGCAGCCGGAGCCGGCCCCGGAGCCCGCGCCCGACTCGGACATCTGACCCGGACATGAGGGCCGGCCCGCGCGGCTGTGAGCAGGCCGGGCCCGCTCACGTTACTGCTCGTTGCTCGCCAGCATGCCCGCCCAGGTCAGCGCGCCGCCCAGCAAGGCGGTGTCCTTGATGAGACCGCTCAGCGCCATCTGGCGCATGGCGGGATTGCTCAGGCCGGGCAGATGGATCGTCACGATGAACGTGACGAGCAGGACGGCCAGGCCGAGCGCGGCCCACATCCCGAGCCACCGGGTCATGATGCCGATGCCCGCCGCGAGCAGCGCGGCGCCGACGAAGTAGACCCAGAACAGGCCGCCCGGCACCGGGACCGCGGCGGCCATCTTCGGGCCGCTCACGAAGTGAACGATCCCGGAAGCGATGAACGGCAGCGCGAACAGCACGCGCGCGACCGTCCTGGTCAGGAACAGAAAGATGGGCGGAGGAGCGGGTGTCGCCATGGCGGGCCTCGCGTGACCGGTTCCGATCTGGTGCAGACCACGTGCCACGCGGAGCCGAGGCGGCCCACGCTCGTTGGCGCTCGACCTCACGTACCGACCTCACGTGACCGGTTCACAGTGGCTCGCTGCGCGTCACTGACACGCGCAAGCGGGGGCGAGGAGCCGTCACGCATGATCCGCGCAGCAATGCCCTGGCGGTCCCGGCGTTGCATCAGTCAGCTCTCGAATGAGCGTCCAGCACGGTGCAGAGATCCCGGTGCCGCCAGATCCGCCGCCGATGGATCGGCAGATCCGGATCGACTGGACGCAGCTCGTCGCCATCTCGATCATGGCGCTGATCGCGGTGCTCGCCCTCGCCGGCCTTCTGGGCGAATCGACCTCCGAGTCCCGGTCGACCGACGGCGCCCTTCTCGCCCTCGAGGTCAGCTATCCGTCTCGCCTTCACTATCATCAGCGAGAAGCGCTCGCGATCGCCGTCCAGAACACGGGCTCCAGGCCGCTGGAAGCGGTCTCGCTCGAGATCGATCGCGCCGTACCTGGAGGCGTTCTCGGTCGCGACGATCATCCCGGATATCGCCGAGGTGACGCCGGACGCGTACGTCATACGCCTCGGCGCGCTGCCCCCCCATGAGGTCCGTCGCGTCGCCCTGCAGGTCGAGGCCGAGCATCACGGCCATCACCGAGGCTTCGTTGTCGCCAGCGCCGGCGACAAGGAGCTGGGTCGCGCTTCGGTCGGGACCTACGTCTTCCCGTGAGCAACCATGGAAACAGTCATCCGTGTCGCGGTCATCTACGCTCTCATCGTCCTGGGATTGCGCGTGCTCGGAAAGCGAGAGTTCGGGCAGCTCTCTCCCATCGAGCTCGTGACCTTGCTCCTCATCCCGGAGATCGTGTCGAACGCCCTCCAGCGCGACGACCAGTCGGTGACCAACGGGATCATCGGGCTCGCCACGCTCTTCACGCTCGTCTTCACCACGTCGCTGCTCACGTCCCGCTTCCGCCGTCTCAACCGCGCCCTCGAGGGCACGCCGACGGTCCTCGTCCACCACGGCAAGATCATCCCGGCAAATCTTCATCTCGAGCGCGTCTCGCCCGACGAGCTGGCCAGCGAGCTGCGCAAGTCCGGCCTCGAAGACGTGTCCCAGGTGAAGTGGGCCATCCTGGAGACCGACGGCAAGATCAGCATCGTGCCGGTGAGCCGAAAATGAAGCGGGGCACACCGACCGCCGGTGTGCCCCGCCGTACTTCAAATCAGATCAGGGCTTGTACTCGTCGATGAGCAGCGCGCCGGCCTTGAACGTCCCGCAGCCCTCGAGCTTCTTCATCTGCTCGCAGGTCGGCTTGTTGGATCTGGAAGTCGCGCAGCTTCCAGATGCAGCGGGCGCCGGTCGGCGTCCACTCGGCGTCCAGCTTGTACTCCGCCGCGTCGGTCTGGATGTTCAGGCTGTCGTACACGTTGATGGGCGTGCCGTCCTGGGTCCACGACTTGCCGTCGCCGCAGTAGTCGGCGCGGAGCATGCGCACGCAGGACTGGTGGTGATTGCGCAGCAGGACGCCGTTGACGGTCTTCCACGGCTTGTAGCCCAGCTCGACGCACTTGGCGAGCGAGGCGCCGCGGCAGCCGAAGGTGAACGACGTGCTGCTCGCGCTCCACGAGCCGCCGCCGACCACGCCCGAACCGAGGTTCCAGGTGCCGCTGAGCGGTATGGCGAGCGTGGCGCTCGTGGCGCACATCGGCGACCAGGTGCTGCTACCGGCCAGCTGGTAGCTCACACCATAGGCCCACACGTCGTTGTTGGGCGCGGGCAGGGTCTGGGCCGAGTCCACACGCAGCGAGACGGTGCCGCCGCTGGTCAGCGTGCCGGTCATGCGCGCACCGACGAAGCCGGCGCCCGAGATCGCCTGGCCGCTGCTCTTCACGCCGGTGAGCTGGCTGCCGTTGATGGACATGCCGTTGATGGACATGCCGTTGATGGACATGCCGTTGATGGACATGCCGTTGATCGACATGCCGTTGATCGACATGCCGTTGATCGACATGCCGTTCGAGGTGAGCACTTCCTGGGTGGTCTCGCCGATCTCCTCGTCGAGATCGAGATCGCCGTACTCGCCGGAGTCGTCGAGATCATCCGGATCACCGAGCACGCAGGCCGACAGCGGCACCGCGACGAGGAACGAGAGAGCCAGCTTGCTGGCAACCGAACCGAGACTCATGAAATGGCACCCCATTGAAAAACTCAGAGCAATAGATCGGCGCCTTACTACTTTTCTTGAGAGAGAAACGCTTCGAGTCGGCGATTTTTTTCAGGACGTGTCTGCGAGGGGTCCCTACAACGCGATCGCCGACGTCGCCCTCGCCCACAGCCGTGTTGACGCAAACACCGAAAATGCAGCGGGGCACACCCGGCCGATTGCGCCGGTGTGCCCCGCCGTACCTCACATCAGATCAGGGCTTGTACTCGTCGATGAGCAGCGCGCCGACCTTGAAGGTGCCGCAGCCCTCGAGCTTCTTCATCTGCTCGCAGTTCGGCTTGCCGAACTGGAAGTCGCGCAGCTTCCAGATGCAGCGCGCGCCGGCCGGCGTCCACTCGGCGTCCAGCTTGTACTCCGCCGCGTCGGTCTGGATGTTCAGGCTGTCGTACACGTTGATGGGCGTGCCGTCCTGGGTCCACGACTTGCCGTCGCCGCAGTAGTCGGCGCGGAGCATGCGCACGCAGGACTGGTGGTGATTGCGCAGCAGGACGCCGTTGACGGTCTTCCACGGCTTGTAGCCCAGCTCGACGCACTTGGCGAGCGAGGCGCCGCGGCAGCCGAAGGTGAACGACGTGCTGCTCGCGCTCCACGAGCCGCCGCCGACCACGCCCGAGGCGAGGTTCCAGGTGCCGCTGAGCGGTATGGCGAGCGTGGCGCTCGTGGCGCACATCGGCGACCAGGTGGTGCTACCGGCCAGCTGGTAGCTCACGCCGTAGGCCCACACATCACTGTTGGGCGCGGGCAGGGTCTGCGCCGAGTCGACGCGCAGAGAGACGGTACCGCCGCTGGTGAGCGTGCCGGTCATGCTGCGCGCCGACGAAGCCGGCGCCCGAGATCGCCTGGCCGCTGCTCTTCACGCCGGTGAGCTGGCTGCCGTTGATGGACATGCCGTTGATGGACATGCCGTTGATGGACATGCCGTTGATGGACATGCCGTTGATGGACATGCCGTTGATGGACATGCCGTTGATCGACATGCCGTTCGAGGTGAGCACTTCCTGCGTCGTCTCGCCGATCTCCTCGTCGAGACCGAGATCCTCGTACTCGCCGGAGTCGTCGAGATCGTCCGGATCACCGAGCACGCAGGCCGACAGCGGCACCGCGACGAGGAAAGAGAGAGCCAGCTTGCTGGCAACCGCACCGAGATTCATGGAAGAGCACCTCATTGAAAGACTCGGAGGATTAGATCGGCGCCTTACTTCTTTTCTTGAGAGAGAAAACGCCGAGACGTCGTATTTTTTCAGGGGCTTGAAAGCGACAAGCCCGCACACGGCTGCTCACGATGACGGCTTGCCGTCCCTCGTCGTACCCCGGGTCAGCGTCTGCCTAGAGTGCCGCTGCCAGGTCGGCGCACACGCGAAAGCCGAGGCTCACATCGCCCACGGTCGGCGACGCCTCGTTGCGGTTGGCCAGCTGCGCGGTCTTGAGGTCATAGAAGTAGCTGCCGCCGCGGACGACGTAACTCCTCGGCGCCAGGACCGACGTCGTCCACTCGAAGACGTTGCCGCTCATGTCGGCGAGGCCGAACGGACTGTTGGATTGCGGATAGGAGCCCACCTGGTCGGCTCCCATCGCGCTCGCGTCCTTGCCGTAGGTCTCGTCCACGTTGGCGTCCTCCGGCGACAGCGCGTTGCCGGCCGGGTAGATGCGCCCGTCGGCGCCGCGCGATCCGCGCTCCCACTCCGCCTCCGTGCACAGCCGCGCGCCGGCAAGCTTTCCCGTCCGATCGAGCCACCCCGCGTAGGCAAGAGCGTCGGCGACGGTCAAGGCGGTGACCGGCAGCAGGCCCCAGTCCTGTTCCACGCGGCGCTTGCGCTCCGGGTAGCGGAGGGGCTCACCCCAGCGTGCCGTGTAGTCGTGACCCATCGGCAAGTAGTGCAGGGTCCAGACGCCGTCGGCGCCGCGATCGAGGCGCAGGCCGCCCTTGCCCGACACGTGGGCCTCGATGCGCAGCGACCGCTGCTTGCGCTCGGCCTCCGATAGCTGGACCGCGTAGGCGATCCAGTCGCCGTAGGTCACCTCGTGGATGCCGATGAGGTAGCCCCCGGTGGAGCGCTCGTGGATCGGCGTCGCCGAGAAGAAGCCGCGCCGCACCTCCTCGTCGGCCGCGCTGCCGAAAAGAAACGGCCCCGGCGGGATGTACGCGTAGCCCTGCGGCACCTGGGCCGGAGCCGGCAGGTCGATCGACACGCGCTCGCTGGCCCCGCGCCGGGCAACCAGCGGATAGCGCACCGCAGCCCGGCCCTCTGCCTCGACGGTGAGCAGGTACGAGCCCGGCTCCAGCTCGACGCCGGCCAGCGGCGACGCGCCGAGGGCGCGCGCATCCTTCAGCTCGAGCCGCCCGTCCGCATCCACGTAGCGCGCGATGCGCACCTGCGCCCTGGCCGGGCGCGTGGTCAGATCCAGTCGCATCGGCGTGCGCCAGGCCTCCTGCCACGTGCCGTGGGGGTCGTACAGCCGCACGCGCTGCAGGAGCTCGTCCATCTGCGCGCGCCGGCCATCGCGTTCGGCGAGCAGGGCGCGCTCGTACAGGACCTCGCCCAGGTGATCGCGCACGTCGTCGCGGCTGGGATCCTGGGCCAGCGCCACCTCGTAGAGGCGCGACGCATCGACCAGGCCGCCCAGGCCCTCGGCGCCCAGGGTCAGGCTCGAGGCCCAGGTGGCCTCGGCCTCGGCCATGCGCGCCTCGCGGTAGAGCCCGAAGGCCTGCTCGCGCGCCGCGTTCGACGCGGTCTGCCGGTCGCGCGCGGCCACGAGCACGGCGCGCGCCTCGGCCGAGCGGCTCGCCACCCGCCCGGCCACCGCCATCCGGTTCTGCGCCTGCACGCCCAGATAGATGAGAGCGACGGTGAGCGGCGCGGCGGCGATGAGCCCTCGCCGGATCCACCTCCGGCGGGCGAGGGTGCGGCGCGATCGATCCAGGAAGCCGCGCTCCACATCGCCCAGGTCCTCCTGCCGCACGCGCGTGACCTCGTCGAGCTGGCGCGCGCCCCACAGCGCGTCGCGCGAGCGGTTGAGGCGCTGCCACTCGGCGGCCGCCTGCTCGACGCGCTCGCGTACCAGGTGCTGGTCGGCGTCCTGGATCAACCAGCGGCGCAGGGTGGCCCACCCGCGCACCAGCCCCTCGTGGGCCAGCTCGTAGGCGCTGCCCTCGTCTCCCTCGTGCGCGACGAGGAGGCGCCCGCGCACCAGCGTGTCCAGGGCGGCGCGCGCGGTGGCGTCGCCGGAGGTCAGCTCCGCCTCGCTGCGGCGCGCCCGCGTCCCCTCGGCCGTGACCAGCCGGGTGAGGATGCGCTGGGCCGCAGCCGCCTGCCCGGGCGGCAGCGAACCTACCACCTGGTCGGCGTGACGCGACAGCGCGCCGGCAACGCCGCCCATCGCCTCCAGCTCGGCCGCGGTGATGAGGCCGCGCTCGACGTCGCGCGCCTCCCACAGCTCCGCCAGCGCGAACTGCAGGAGCGGCAGGCTGCCCTCCGCCTCGCCTGTCGTGTCGACCAGCTGATCGACCAGCGCCTCGGACTCGAAGCCGACGCCGGTGGCCTGCGCCGGCCCCGCGATCACCTCGCGGATGCGGTCCGGCCCGAGCGGGCGCAGGAAGAACAGCGCGCGCTGGAGATCGTCTCCCAGCGCCGGCAGCGCGGCCAGGCGGCCCAGGTAGTCGGAGCGCGCCGCGGCCAGCAGCCGCAGCCCGGGCACGCCGGTCGACAGCCGGGCCAGCGCGCGCTCGGTGGCGCTCGCCTCCTCGGCGTCGGCCAGCGTGACCAGCTCCTCGAGCTGGTCGACGAACAGCACAAGGCCGCGCTCCTCGCCCAGCGCGGCGCGCAGCGCGTCGCGGATCGCGGTGCGGTCGACGAGCAGCTCGGCGGCGGCGTTCTCGTCGAGCCCGAGCGCGCCGGCCAGCGCGGCGGCCAGCGCCCGCATCGGCCGGCGCCCGGGCAGAAGCTGCGCCCACGACCAGGCGCGCCCGCCGGCCAGCGCGCCGTCGCCGACCGCGGGCAGCACGCCGGCGCGGCACAGCGACGACTTGCCGGAGCCGGAGCCGCCGGTGACCAGCACGAACGACTCGGCGCGCAGGCGATCGATCACCGTGCCGATCTCCTGGCCGCGGCCGAAGAACAGCGCGCGGTGATCGCTCTCGAACGCGCGCAGGCCGCGATACGGGTTGCCGCCCGGCATCTGCGCCGTCGAGCCGACGCGCTCGAGCTCCTCCAGCGCGTCGCGCAGCTCGTCGGCCGAGGCGAAGCGTTTCTCCGGGTCGCGCGCCAGGCAGCGGTCGACGACGGCGGCCAGGCGCGCGTTGACGCCCGGCGCGCCGGCCAGCGGCGGAGCGTCGCGGTCCTGCACCACGCGCATCAGGTCGGACAGGGCGGCGATGTCGTGGAAGGGTGTATGGCCGGTGGCCATCTCGTAGATCACCGCGCCGAGGGAGTAGACGTCGGAGCGGCGGTCGGCCGGCTCGCCCAGCCAGATCTCGGGCGCCATGTAGTCCGGCGTGCCGGAGATGCCCGTGGTGCCCCGTGTCGCGCCCGGCTGCGTCCCGCCGGCAAAGCCGCCGCTGTCCTCGACCATGGCGGCCAGACCGAAGTCGAGCAGCTTTGTGATGCCGTCCTCCGACTGGATGGCGTTGCCGGGCTTTATGTCGCCGTGCACCACACCGCGGCGGTGCGCGGCAGCGAGGCCACGGGCGAGCGCGAGCGTGATCGGCAGGAGCTGGTCGCGCGGAAGCGGCCGTTCGAGCTTGTCGAGGGTCTGGCCGCGGACGAACTCGGTGATGATGTACGGCTTCTGATCGAGCTCACCGACGCGGTAGATGGCGATGACGTTGGGGTGGTGGATGCGCGCGACGGCGCGAGCCTCCAGCAGGAAGCGCTGGCGCGTCTCGCTGTCCGGCTCCATCTCGGCGATGAACTTGACCGCCACGGGGCGGGCCAGGACCGCGTCCTGCGCCAGATACACCTTTCCCACCCGGCCGCTCCCCAGGGGCCGATCGATGACGTAGTCGTCGAACTCTTCCGGCGGCGCCCACTCGGTGCCGGTAGTCATACCCTCAACCTGCCCCCGAACCGGACGATGATATCAGGAGAGAGCCTGCGTGATCGCCACAGCAACTCCTGTATCGACAGCATCGGAGCCGCGGCTGGTCGAGGTGACCGGCGGCCGCGTCTTCACCCTTGGCGACGTGACGACCATCGGGCGAGACCCGGAGGCCGCGGTGTGCCTGTCCGACATGATGGTCGGGAAGCGCCACGCGGAGGTCCGCCGGCTCGAGGACGGGCGCTTCGAGCTGTCCGACCTGGGCAGCCGGCATGGCACCTATGTGGGAGGGCGTCGCGTCACCAAGGTCGTGCTGGAGGCCGGTGACGAGATCCTCATCGGCGGATCGCGGCTGCGCTACGAGAAGGGTAGCCCCCCGGCGGTCACCCCCACTCCGGGCACCGTGCGTATGGACGGCGGCGGCCTCGGCACGATGATGCGCCGGCTGTCGGTGTGGGACGCCAACCGCTTCGCGCCGGCCAGCCAGATCGTCGCGCCGGAGGAGCTGGCCCGCGACTACGAGAAGCTGCGCGCCGCCCTCGAGGTGTCGCGCACCATCGGCGTCGAGCACGATCTGACCCGGCTGCTCGAGCGGCTGCTCGCCACCGCCTTCGATCTGCTGCCGGCCGAGCGCGGCGCCGTGCTCCTGCTCGACGGCAACACCGGCGGCGCGGTGGCCGAGGTCTCGCGCACGCGCACCGGCGATCGCGAGGCGCTCGCGCCTGCCGTCCAGCCTCATCCAGGAGGTGCTGCAGCAGCAGGCCGGGGTGCTGACGGCCAACGCCGAGTTCGACGATTGCTTCAGCCGCTCGACCAGCATCGTCGCGCAGGGCATCCGCTCGGCCATGTGCGTGCCGATGCTGTACCGCGGCCTGGCCGACGGCGGCGGCCCCGACAAGCAGCACGAGATCCTCGGGGTCATGTACCTCGACTCCAGGCTGGCTGTCGGCGCCTTCAGCCCGCGCGACCTGGACCTGTTCACCAGCATCGCCAACCAGGCGGCGCTGGCGCTCAAGAACGCGGTGCTCGTCCAGCACATCCGCGCGGTCAAGGCGGCCGAGGGCAAGCGGCTCGAGCAGGTGGTGCGCAACCTGCCGGCCGGCGTCATCCTGCTCGACAGCGAGCGTCGCATCATCCTGATCAACCCGCAGGTCGAGCCGCTGCTCGATCTGCTGGGCGGGCCGCGCGCCGGGGACGTGCTCGCGGAGATCGGCACGCTGTCGATCGACGAGGTGCTCGAGGCCGAGCGCGGCGAGCTCGAGATCATCGTGCGCGGTCCGCCGCGCCGCATCCTGGCCGTGTCGGCGGCCGGCTTTGCCAGCGGCGCAGATCAGGGCACCGTGCTGACCATGCGCGACGTCACCGACGAGCGCGAGCGCGAGACAAAGGCGGCGCACGAGGAGCGGCTGACCCTGCTCGGCCGCCTGGCCGGCGGCATCGCCCACGACTTCAACAACCTGCTGACCGTGATCATCTCGTTCGACCGAATTCGCCATGCAGGGCGCGGAGGGTGGAGACGAACAGCTCCGCGCCGATCTCGTGATGGTGCGGGACGCGGCCGAGCGGGCCGCGGAGCTGACCCGACAGCTGCTGGCGTTCGGCCGGCGCGAGCTCCTGAAGCCCAAGGTGGTCGACGTCAACTCGCTGGTCACGCAGATCAAAGATCTACTCCGGCGCACCCTCGGCACCAGCATCGAGATCCGCACGCGCTTCACCGATCCTCTGCCGCCGGTCCGGATCGATCCGGCGCAGTTCGAGCGTGTGCTGGCCAACCTGGTGGTCAACGCCCGCGACGCCATGCCGGACGGCGGCGTGGTCTCGCTCGAGACCGACCTCGTCGTGCTCGAAGACGTCGCCGTGCTCGAAGATTCCCAGGCGCGCGTGAACCAGAGCACGCACGGCGGGCCGCACATCTGTCTGACAGTGCGCGACTCCGGCGTCGGCATGCCGCCCGACGTGCTGGCGCGGGTGTTCGAGCCGTTCTTCACCACCAAGGAGAAGGGCAAGGGGACCGGACTCGGCCTGGCGACGGTCTACGGCGTGGTGAGGCAGGCCGGCGGCAGCGTCACCGTCGAATCGACGCCGGGCCGCGGCACCGTGTTCCGCGTGTTCCTGCCCGCGTCCGGCGAGGAGATGTCCGCGCCGGTCCGGCGGGTCACGATGATGATGCCGACGTTCGGCGCGACCATCCTCCTGGCCGAGGACCTGGCCCCGGTGCTCGGCCTCACGCAGCGGATGCTGCAGCGCTACGGCTACCACGTGCTGACCGCCCGCGACGGCGAGGAGGCGATAGCGGCGGCGCTGCGCCACCCGGGCCCGATCGATCTGCTGCTGACCGACATCCTCATGCCGAAGATGTCAGGCTGGACGCTGGCCGAGCGCCTGCGCACCGTGCGCCCCGGCATGCGCGTGCTTTTCGTCTCCGGCCAGGTCGACGACGCGGTCAACGGCGCCGTCATCGCCGGTGACGGCACCGCGTTCCTGCCCAAGCCGTACACGGCCGATGAGCTGCTCGAGCAGGTCCGCGTCCTCCTCGAGAGCCCGAATCCGCCGCCCTGCTGCTTTCTAGCCGGGGGGCTTCTTGCCGCCGCCGCAGAAGCGCTCGGGTGGGAAGGTCCAGTAGGCGGGCGTCAGGTCGAGCTCGGCCGTGAGGGTGATGGTGTCCTCGCCGGCGAACAGGGTGGCGCTGATGGTGCCGATGAGTCAATCGTCGTCGCGCGAGGTGATCTCGAGCTCGCCTGTCGTGCCTGGCGCTTCCGGTGTGCCCAGCTGCCAGATGATGCCGTCCGCGTACCACTGGGCGAACTGGAGCGTCGCGTCGTCGCCGCTGATCGAGGCTTCGATGCGGAGCTGCTCCGGTCCGCCGGGGCCGTCGAGGATGTCGGTGACGGCGGACAGGGCGATGGGTTCGGCCCAGGCTTGATCGATCAGGTAGCCGTCGTCGGGGAAGGAGAAGGCGCGGTGCGGTCGCCAATCTGGGCCGAGAGGGTGCCGGTGCCCAGGTCGCCGGGAGAGTCGGCGTAGGGATATGGATCGACCGTGGCCACGAAGGTGCCGAGCAGGCCGACGAGCTGGCCTATGTTCTGATCGTCGACGGTGCAGGCCTCGACGCCGAAGAGCTCGCCCTCCTCCACTGCGAACAGCTCGATGCGACCGGGCCGGCCGCCGTGAGGCAACGTGATGTCAACCGGGCCGGGCGGCAGGACGCCGTCGTCGGCGGTGAAGCGGAAGGCCGAGCCGGCCAGCTCGCGCGGCGGGGCGGGCGACGGTGCGTCCACGGCAGTGATCGCGAACGCGACCGGATCGGCCAGGACGTCGGGCGCCACCACCAGGCTCGCCCCGCACAGGGTCAGCTCGCCGCCTTCTGGACCGATGACTGCCTCGGCCGGCGGCTCGTCGCACGCCGCGCTGGCGGCGTCGGCGGCGGCGTCGGGCAGGTCGGCGTCACGGGACCGCGGCGTCGGCGGTCGTGCCTGCGTCGAGGGCGGCCGCGACCAGGTCGTCGCCGCAACCGGCGGCTGCCACGGCCAGCGAGATGGACAGCAGCAGGTGCGGTTTCATGCGGCTCACCAGGCCTCGCATCACGCAATAGCATGACGCCCTGGGGCGTGGTCTCACGTTCCCTGTCCAGCCGAGGCGCGCGGACCTCGAACGCAGACACTGCGCGCCTGGAACCCGCCTAGAACAGCTTGCGCGGGCCGAGCAGGGCCGCGATCTGCTCGTCCGCCTTGCCCTCGACGAGGGTCACGGTTGCCGTGCCGTCGCTGGCGAGGCGGACATCGAGCTTGCGGGACCTCCGGATCGGCAGGCCCGGGGTGTGGAGCTTCTTGTCCTCGGCGGTGAGCTCGTCCTCGTCCTCATCGATGAGGATGTCGCGGTCGTAGGTCCAGGTCAGGGGCACGGCGAGCGGGCAGCCGGGGCGGACGCCGGGCTCGCCGCGCGGGCGCTGGAGGACGCAGATGGTGACGGTGCGGGTCTCGTGAGACGACGACTCGTTGATGCCGGAGTCGTGGTCGTAGCCGCTCACCACCGACTCGACCCAGAGGAGGCGCGCCGCGCCCACGCGCCGCTCCTCGATCCGACCCCACTCGAGCTCGTTGTAGACGCCGCCGACGCCGCCGTCGTAGAGGTCGGCGACTGCGCCGGCCACTGACCACCCGGCCTTGCCCTCGACCGCCACGAAGAACTCGTGCTCGGCGTACGTTCGATCGACCCGCGCGATCGCGATGCCGGCGGGCCTCGCGACGTCCTTCAAGAGCTCGCAGGAGGGAGTCTCGCCCTCCTCGTTCGGGCTCTCGTCCGCGACGAGGCAGTCGCAGACCGCCTCCCGCGACGTCGGCGTGGCGCAAGGCTGCTCCGGCGCCGCGCCGGGCGCCGGCGGCTTGCCACCGAGCGCGGTCAGTCGCGCGACGACGGTCTTGCTGGGACGCAGCGCCAGCGACTCGGTGTACGAGCGCGCCGCAGAGGTCGCGTCGCCTTGCGCTTCGGCGATGCGCCCCAGGTTGTAGAGGCTCGCGGCCTTGAGCGCCGGCTCGCTGGTCACCCGCACGGCGTCGGCGCTGGCCTTGCGCGCCCTGGCATGGTCTCCGGCCTGGAAGGCCGCCCAGCCCAGCTCGGACAGGGCGCGGCCGTCCATCGGAATGGCCGCGAGTGCGGCCTCGAGCTCCACCGTCGCCTCGCCCCACTTGCGCGCGCGCGCGAGCTTGCGCCCGGTCGAGAGGCGCCGCCGGTACTCCTTGCGCGCTGCCTGCGTCACCGCGGGCGGCTCGGGGCGGGCGGCCTCGCCGCCTCCGCGCGCGGCGCTTCCCGCGTCACTCTTGCTGGTGGCAGCCGTGGTCGGCGCCGGGGCCGGCGACGGATCGCCCGCGCCGCTGTTGCCGCACCCGGCGGAGATCGCCGCCGCCACCACGAGTCGTCGCACCGCTGTGCTCATGACGCGACGGTAGCACCGGATGGTGCGGCAGCGAGGTGTCGCCCCTAGGCCCCGATTCCGGTCCGCAGCCGCTCGATCGCGTAGCGTGTCAGTTCCTCGATGCCGACGGACTTCCGCAGCTCGCCGTCGATCCCGAGCGTGGCCACGCCGTGCACGACCGCCCAGACGAAGCTCGCCATCGTCACGATGTCGTCGCCGTGCACGAGGCCGTCGCGCTGGAGGGCGGTGAGCGCATCGACCAGCGCCTGGAACGCGCCCTCTCCCTCGGTTGTCAGGTCGGGCTGGCGGGCCTCGCCATCGACGAACCCGCCGAACATCACGCGGTAGTGCGACGGGTTGGCGACGGCGAAGCGAATGTAGGCCACCCCCATCGCGTCGAACGCCGCCCGTCCGCGGCCGCCCTCCTCCCACGCGGCGACGAGCTGCTCGCGCAGCGTGCGGAAGCCCTCGGTCGCGACCTCCTCGAGCAGCGCCCGCTTGTCGGCGAAGTGCCGGTAGAGCGCGGTGCGCGAGACGCCCAGGCGGGCGCCAATCTCGCGCAAGGTGAGGCCCTCGACGCCCTCGGCGCGGATGGTCGCGAGCGCCTCGTCGAGGAGCGCTCGGCGCAGATTGCCGTGGTGGTACAGGCCTTTCGGCTTCCTCGCCGTCAACTTCGATCGCGCCATCAACCGCCATTCTACGGCCCGGTGTTGACACCGTCAACATGGGGCGCTACGTTATGTTGACGATGGCAACATCGGAGGAATCAGTCATGGAGACAACCCCCCATCTCGACCGCTCACCCGCCGGGGCTCGCGGCCTGCTCGCGCGGCTGTGGGCCGCCAGCCCGCCGCTGACCGCGGTGGGCCTGCTGATGATCGTCGTGGCCGGCGCCTCTCTGGTGGGCGTGCTGGTGGACCCGCGCGTCATCACCGGCGCGCCCGCCTGGCTCAAGCCGTTCAAGTTCGCGGTCTCGACGGCGGTCTACAGCCTCACCCTGGCGTGGATCTTCACGTACCTGTCGGACCGGCCCCGCGTCCGCCGGGTCGTGGGCTGGGTCACCGCGATCGTGTTCGTCCTGGAGGTGGCCATCATCGACCTTCAGGCCTGGCGCGGCACCACCAGCCACTTCAACGCGGCCACGCCGCTCGACCGGACGCTCTTCATCATCATGGGCTCCGCGATCGTCCTGCAGACGCTGGTGAGCGTGGCGGTGGTCGTCGCGCTGTGGCGGCAGCGGTTCACCGACCGGCATCTGGGCTGGGCCCTCCGTCTCGGCATGACCCTCACGATCGTCGGCGCCATGACCGGCCCGCTGATGACGCGCCCGACGCCGGCGCAGCTGGACAACGTCCGCGCCGGCGGGCAGCTGACCATCATCGGTGCGCACACGGTCGGCGGCCCGGACGGCGGCCCCGGCGTGCCGGTGACCGGATGGAGCCGAGAGCACGGCGATGTGCGCGTGCCCCACTTCATCGGCCTGCACGCCATCCAGGCGCTCGCGCTGCTCGCGCTGGCTCTGCGACGGTGGCGCCGGCCCGAGGCCGCCCGCGTGCGGGCCGTGGTGGCCGGCGCCTCGAGCTACGCCGCCCTGTTCGTGCTGTTACTGTTGCAGGCGTTACGGGGGCACAGCCTCGCGGCGCCCGATGGCACGGCCCTCGCCTCGCTGGCAATCTGGGCCGTATCGACGCTGATCGTCTTCGGCGTCATTGCCGCCGGCTCGCGACCGGGGCCGCATGACGGCCCGAAGGAGATGACCGCATGACGCCCGACGTACTCTTCCAGATCCTGAACACGGCGACCCTTGTCGCGTGGCTGCCGCTGGTGTTCCTGCCGCGGCAGCGCTGGGCGACGACGGTCGTGCCGATCGCGATGCCGGCGCTGCTCGCCGTCGTGTACGTGGCGCTGCTGGCCGTGGGCATGCCGGGGAGCGAGGGCGGATTCTCCACCCTGGCCGGCGTGCGCGCGCTGTTCGCGGACCCGCACGCGCTGCTGGCCGGCTGGGTTCATTACCTCGCCTTCGATCTCTTCATCGGCGGCTGGGAAGTGCGCGACGCGCAGGAGCGCGGCATCCACCACCTGCTCGTCGTGCCGGCCCTGGCGCTGACCTTCCTCTTCGGACCGGCCGGCCTGCTGCTCTACCTGGTGATCCGCCGTTTCGCGCCCGCGCGGCGCGAAGCGCGGTAGCGTCCGCGCCTACCGGCGTCGCGGGCGGCGAGGCGAGTCGCTGCCCGGCATCGGCGGCAGGCCGGTGTGCTGGGTGAGCGCACTGCCGCGACCGGGGCGCTGGCCGCGGGTATTGCGGCGGCCCTCCGGGTTGTGGCCGGTGCCGGCCGGCTGCCAGCGCGGGACCAGGTGGCGCTTGCCGTTGCCGATCAGGTCCTCGCGGCCCATGCGTGCCAGCGCCTGGCGCAGGATCGGCCAGTTCTCCGGGTCGTGGTAGCGCAGGAAGGCCTTGTGCAGGCGGCGCTGATCGCGGCCGCGCGGCACGTTCACGCGCGTGCGGCTGACCAGCGCGCGCAGCGGGTTGTAGCCGGTGTGGTACATGGCCGTCGCGGTCGCCATCGGCGAGGGCAAGAAGGCCTGCACCTGGTCGGGGCGGAAGCCGCTGCGCTTGAGCCACAGCGCCAGCTCGAGCATGTCCTCGTCGCGCGTGCCCGGGTGCGCGGCGATGAAGTACGGGATCAGGTACTGCTCCTTGCCGGCCTGCTTCGAGGCGCGGTCGAACAGCTCCTTGAAGCGGCCGTAGGCGCCGATGCCCGGCTTCATCATGTGCTCGAGCGGCGCGTCCTGCGTGTGCTCCGGCGCGATCTTGAGGTAGCCGCCGACGTGGTGGCGGGCCAGCTCGGCGACGTACTCGGGCGACTTCACGGCCAGGTCGTAGCGCAGGCCGGACGCGACGAAGACGCGCTTGACGCCGGGCAGCGCGCGCGCCTTCCGGTACAGGCGGATGAGCGGCGTGTGATCGGTGCCGAGGTTGCCGCACACGTCCGGGTAGACGCACGACGGCTTGCGGCAGGCGGCCTCGATCTCGCGCGTCTTGCAGGCCAGGCGCCACATGTTGGCGGTCGGGCCGCCCAGGTCGCTGATGATGCCGGTGAAGCCCGGCGCGCGATCACGGATCGTCTCGACCTCGCGCAGGATCGAGCCCTCGGAGCGGTTCTGGATGATGCGACCCTCGTGCTCGGTGATGGAGCAGAAGGTGCACCCGCCGAAGCAGCCGCGCATGATGGTGACCGAGAAGCGGATCATCTCGTACGCCGGGATGCGCTCGCCGCCGTAGAACGGGTGCGGCACGCGCTGGTACGGCAGCTCGTACAGCGTGTCCATCTCCGGCGTGGTCAGCGGTACCGGCGGCGGCGTGATGAAGACATCGCGGTCGCCGTGGCGCTGGACCAGCGCGCGCGCGTTGCCCGGGTTGGACTCCAGGTGCAGCACGCGCGACGCGTGCGCGTACAGCACCGGGTCGCCGGTCACCTGCTCGAAAGACGGGATGCGCAGCGCGGTGCGGGCGCGGTCGTGTGCCGGCGGGCGGCGCGCCCGCAGCGGCACCAGCGGCGCCTCGGCCGGAGCGTTCGCGCCGGTCGCGCACGGCGCCTCGGCACGATCCGGCGCGGCCGCGTACGGATCCGGGCGCGGCGCCAGAGGGCCCGGCCGGTCAACAGTCGTCGAGTCAACCTCCATCCAGTCGGGCCAGGTCTCGGGCCAGCCGCGCGCCACGAACGCGCTGCCGCGCAGATCGCGCACCTGGTCGATCGGCGTGCCTGCCGCCAGGCGGTGGGCCAGCTCGACGACGGCGCGCTCGGCGTTGCCGTAGAGAAGCAAATCCGCCTTGCTGTCGATCAGGATCGATCGCCGGACCTTGTCCGACCAGTAGTCGTAGTGGGCGATGCGGCGGAGGCTCGCCTCGATGCCGCCGATGACCACCGGCACGCCGCGGTAGGCCTCGCGGCAGCGCTGGGCGTAGACGACGACCGAGCGGTCCGGACGCAGGCCGGCGCGCCCGCCCGGCGAGTAGGCGTCGTCGGAGCGGATGCGGCGCTCGCTGGTGTAGCGGTTCACCATCGAGTCCATGTTTCCGCCGGTCACGCCGAAGAACAGGTTGGGCGCGCCGAGCTCGCGAAACGGCTCCGCCGAGTGCCAGTCCGGCTGGGCCAGGATGCCGACCCGGAAGCCCTGCGCCTCGAGCAGCCGCCCCACGATCGCCATGCCGAAGCTCGGGTGATCGACGTAGGCGTCGCCGGTGACCAGCACGACATCGCACGAGTCCCAGCCCAGGTCGGCCATCTCCTCGCGCGACATCGGCAGAAACGGCGCCGGCCCGAAGCGATGCGCCCAGTGCTTGCGATGGGAGAACAGCGGCCGCGCGGCGGGCTCCGCCGCCGGAGCCACCTTCTCGAGGCCGGACGCCATGCGAGACTCGTAGCACATGCCCGGCCGCGGAGGGGCAGCTTTGCCCCTGTCCTGCCGGCGGGCGCGCGCTGGCCGCGGTTCTACGGCAGTCGGGACAGCCAGCGGGTCACCTCGGCGGCGCGCTTCTGGCCCCAGGCGTCCAGGGTGGCGAAGCCGGCTCGCGCCGACTCCGCGAGGGCGATGGCTCGCGCGCGATCGCCGTGGGCGGCCACCAGGGCGCGCGCCAGGGCGAAGCGGGCCCGCGCCGCCGCGCCCGGATCGGCGCCGACCTGGTCGAGCCAGGCCACGCGCGGCTCGATCGTCGCGACCGCCGCGGCCGGGTCGCGCAGGTCGATCAGGCACTCGGCCAGGCCGGTCGTGGCCGCGGTCTTCTCGGCCAGCGAGTCCGGCTTGGCCGCGGCCAGCGCCGCCTCGTAGGCGCGCCGCCCCTCGCCGCAGCCCTTCTCCGCGCGGACGAGATCGGCGCGCACCACCGCCATGAACGGACTCTTCTCCGGCGCCAGCTTCTCCGCCTCGGCCAGGTGCTTCTTCGCGGACGGGACATCGCCGCGCAGCAGCGTGAGGTTGGCCGTGTAGGCCAGCGCCTCGCCGATCGACATGTCGCCGGCCCCGCGCGCCGCCGCGACCGAGCGCGCCAGCATCGCCTCGGCGTCGTCGAGCCGGCCCAGCGAGGTGAGCGCGTAGCCGACGGCGGCCGCGCACCACGCGACCGCTCGCGACTGGCCCGGCGCCACCGACTCGGCCGACGCCAGCGCGGCCGCAAGCTCGCGGTGACCGTCGCGCCAGCGGCCCAGCGTGGTGCTCGCGAACCCGACGTTGTAGGCCGCGATCCAGTCGACGATCTTGTTGCGCCGCTGGATGTCGAGCGCTCGCTTCCACTGCGCCACCGCGCCCGGCACGTCGCCCTGCAGCACGTGCAGGAGCCCGACGTTGGTGACCACGACGGCCACGCGCGGATGATGCGGACCGCTGGCGGCGACCTCGGACGCCATCGCCTCGTCGAGCAGCGCGCGCGCCGCCTCGAACTCGCCGCGGGTGCTGTGGATGTTGGCCTGGGTCTGCAGCGAGTCGATCAAATCGGTGTGGCCGGCCGGCACCAGCTGCCGCCAGGTCGCGGTCGCGTCCTTCTGCGCCGCCAGCGCCTCGTCGGTCTTGCCCTGGCCCAGCAGCACGACGGCCAGGACGTGCAGCCACAGCGCGCGCTGCCGCCGCGGCTGGCCGGCGCGCTCGAGCGCCAGCTCGATGAAGCGCCGCCCCGCCATGGCATCGACAGGCCGGCCCAGCCGCTCGCCCAGCACGTAGAAGCGTGTGGACAGCGCCTCGGCGATGAGCGCGTCGTCCTGGGCCTGGGCTGCCGCGGTCGCCGCCCGATCGAGCGTGGTCACCGACTGCTCGTAGCGGTCCTGCCGGTGCTCGCAGACGCCGCGCAGGAGCAGCGCACGGGCCAGGAGCGGCGTCCAGGCAACCCGCTCGGCGACGCCGGCCGCCTCCTGGGCCAGCGGCAGCGCGCGATCGCACTGGCCGAGCGCGTGGAGGGCCTGGCCGCGCGCGAGCGTCTCCTCGGCCGCCGCGATCTCCTCCCGCGCCCTGGCACCCGCCGGGCGCGGCACCGTCTCGCGCGGATCGGCGCACTCTGCCACCGGGGCCAGGTGGTCAACAGCGGCGCCGGCGCCACGCGCCACGACCGCGTCGCCGGCGGCCAGCGCGTCGAGGACCGCGGACACCTCGACGAGGCGCTGATCGAGGCAGCGCATCCGGCAATCGAGCAGGACCGGCGAGCCGGCGCCCTGGCGGCCGTCCTCGCATGCGCGCCGGCGCGCCCCAATCCAGCCCACGCTGTAGCAATCGAGCTCCGACACCACGCGATCGGCGGCGCGGTCGTCGCCGGTGCCGCCGATGGCGGCGAAGCGGGCGCGCAGCGCGCTCGAGCGGGCCTGGTTCCACACCGCGTCGATCGGCGCGTCCAGGCCGGTGCAGGTCGGCCCCTCTCCGCGTCCGAGCACCACCGCCGCCGCGACGACCGCGACGACGCCGGCCGCGCCCGCCGCCGCGAGCAGCCACACCGGCCGCCGCGGCGCCAGCGCGTCGATGAGCGCGTCGATAGACTCGAAGCGATCGGCCGGGTCGAGGGCCAGGGCGCGGCGGATGGCGGCGCGGATCGGCCGCGGCACCGACGAGTCCGCCGGCTCCGGGCGGATCGCGCCGGCCTGGACCGAGGCCGCGAGCTCGCCGTGGGTGCCGCCGTGGAACGGTCGCTGGCCGTAGAGCGCGCTGTACAGCGAGCAGCCCAGCGCCCACTGATCGGAGCGGGCGTCAACGACGCCGCCGGCGTGCTGCTCGGGCGCCATGAAGGCGGGCGTGCCCATCGTGGCCCCGGTCTGGGTCAGGGTGACGTGGAGGGCGCCCGGGCTGACGTCGACCGCGGCCGGCTCCACCTCCGTCGCCGGTGGCTTCGTCGATGGCCTGCTGGCCGGCCTCGCCGGTGGCTCGGTCGCGGATGACTCCGTCGAACGGCTCCGCGGTCGATGCCCTCGCCGCCCGCACGAGGCCGAAGTCGGTCACGCGGACCACGCCGTCGCGGTCGATGAGCGCGTTGGACGGCTTGAAGTCGCGGTGCACCAGGCCGGCGCGGTGCGCTGCGGCCAGTCCGCGCGCCGCCTGGGTGTACGCCGCCACGATCTCGCGCCAGCTGCGCGGCCGGGCCTCGCGCCAGGTGGCCAGGTTGTCGCCGTCGACCAGCTCCATCACGATGCCGGCGCGCTCGCCGAACCAGATCACCTCGTGGACGGTGACGACGTTCGGATGCGACAGCTGCGCCATCGCCTGCGCCTCGCGAACCAGTCGCCGGCGCGCCTGGCTGTCGTCGCTGGCGACCAGCTTGATCGCGACGAGGCGGCCCAGCTCCGCGTCGTGGGCCGCCACCACCAGGCCCATGCCGCCGAAAGCGACGATGTTGCGGATCGTGTAGCGACCGACCTGCGCGCCGACGACGCCCTCGAGCCCCGGCTCGATCGCGAACGGGGCGGTCAACTCGAACATCGGGTTGCCGCGTGCGGCCGCGGCCATGGGCGATCGCCCGTCAGACCCGGTGTCGTCCGGACTCGGCTCTGGCTGCTCGTCGCCGTCCGGACCCGCCCTGTCACGCACGGACCTACCTTATCACCCCACCGACGCTGGCCAGGGGGTCCGTCGTCGACCCGCGACGTTCAGTGTGACACGGGGCGTCGCGCCGTCAGTGCGGGCGGCAGACCGGGCCGGGCCCGTCGGAGATCGTCGTGCAGTGCTGGCCGGCCGGGCAGCCCTTGCCGGCCGGGCAGCGGATCTCGCACGAGCTCATGGCCGGGCCGCGCGGCCCCGCGATGCCGTAGTACTCGACGCAGGTCAGCCCCTTGGCGCAGCGGCCACCGTCGCACGGCTGGCCCTGGCCCGCGGCCGAGCCTGACTTCGATGCCGGCACCTGATCGGGCTGGTCGCTCGGCTGATCGTCTCGTGTCGGGCTCGTCGCGCGGCTTGTCTCGGGTCGGCTGGTCGCGCGGTTTGTCGCCTCGCGTCGGCTGGTCTCGCGTCGGCCGGTCACGGGTCGGCTCGGTCGGCTTCGCCTCTTCGGTCGGCTCGGTCGGCTTCGCCTCGCCGCGCGGCTGCTCCGCTTCCACGGGCGGCTCGGCCTCCGGCTCGACCGGTGTGGCCGGCTCGTCCGCGGGTGGCTCCTGCGGGTCGCTCGCCGGGGGTGTCTTCTCGGCGGGCGCCTCCGTCTGCGATGCTGGAGCCTGCTCACCCTTGCGGTCCTGCCTCGAGCAGGACGCGATCAGACCGGCGTTGAGCACGGCCGTGACGGCCAGGACACGCGAGAACCGACACATGCCGCCGAACCTAGCACGCAGTTGCATTCGGTCGCCTCCGGAAGCATCCTCGCGAACGAGCCCGGAAGGAGTCGGAAGTCGCGTCATCGCCTCAAAAAGCTGCTCCCTCACAAGATGAACCTCTCCGTCTTTCGCAAGCACCATCCGCCGGCCGGATCGAGGCCGGGGACCCTGGTCGTGTCGGAAGACGCGCTGCCGCCCAAGATCCACGTCATCCAGTACACGCGCGACGACGAGCGCGAGGTCAACATCGAGAACGTGGAGGAGATGGCGGCCCTGCTCAAGCCGGACCAGGTGACCTGGATCGACGTGCAGGGGCTGGGTGACGAGCCGCTGCTGCGCCGGATGGCCGAGATCTTCAACATCCACCCGCTGGCGCTCGAGGATGTGGTCAACACGCCGCAGCGCCCCAAGGCCGAGGAGTACGACGATCAGCTGCTCCTCATCACGCGCATGGTGCGCCTCACCTCGCCCTACGACATCGAGCGCGAGCAGGTCGCCATCTTCCTGGGCACCAACTACGTCCTCTCGTTCCAGGAGCGCTACGGCGACGTCCTCGATCCGCTGCGCACCCGCTGCCGCGACCCGCGCGCCCCGGTCCGCCACCACGTGGCCGACTTCCTCGCCTACGCCCTGCTCGACGCCATCATCGACGCGTACTACCCGGTCATGGAGGCGCTCAGCGACCGGCTCGAGCGCCTCGAGGACCGCGTGCTGACCGGCAACCCGACCCGCCTGACGCTCGACAAGCTAAACCGGGTCAAGAACGACCTGGTGGTGCTGCGGCGCTCGCTGTGGCCGCAGCTCGAGGCGCTCAACCGCCTGCTGCGCGACCCGAACCGCTTCATTTCCGAGGAGGTGCGCGTCTACCTGCGCGACACCACCGATCACTGCGCGCAGCTGGTCAACGTGCTCGACTCCAACCGCGAGCTCATCAACGGCCTGCTCAACACCTACCTGTCGATCGTCGGCAACCGCACCAACGAGGTCATGAAGGTCCTGACCATCATGGCCAGCATCTTCATCCCGCTGACCTTCGTGGCCGGCATCTACGGCATGAACTTCGAGTACATGCCGGAGCTGCACTCGCGCTGGGGCTACCCGGCCGCGCTCGGCTTCATGCTCTTCTCGAGCGTGACGCTGCTCATGTACTTCCGCCACCGAGGCTGGCTGGGCGACCGCTCAGGCAACGACGACGACGACGACGAATTGCCCTCCTGAGAGCGCGGCCCGCCGCTCGCCGACGACAGACGCCGCCCACCGGACCCGCCGCCCCGGCTCGCCCCGGGGCCGGTACCCTCGCCGCATGATCCGCTCCACGCGCCGCGCTATCCTGGGGCCGTGACCCGCACCGGCTTCTGGACGGCCCAGCTCCTCTGGTGGACGTTCTACGCGCTGGCCAACCACCTGAGCGCGGTGCCGGGCATGACCGATTCGGGGCTGGCGGCCCAGGTGCTCATGTTCGAGCACAAGCTGGGCAAGGCGGCGATGGGCTGCGGTTGCTCGCTGCTCCTGCACCTCCTGTATCGCCGCCTGCTGCCGCGCCTGAGCCTGCCGGCGCTGGGCGGGGTCGCGCTGGTGGCGTCGCTGGCCGCCGGTGTCGCGTGGGAGATCGGGATTCGCCTCATGTACATGTGGCCGGTGTTCGAGGCCGAGATGCCGCGCTCGGCGCTGTATCCGGTCTTCGTGCTGGTGGCGTGGAGCGCGCTCTACTTCAGCTTCGCCTACCGCGACCGCGCCGACATCGCGGCCGAGCGCGCGCTGCGCGCCACGGCGCTGGCCACCGAGGCGCAGCTGGCCATGCTGCGCTACCAGGTCAACCCGCACTTCCTGTTCAACGCGCTCAACTCGCTGCGCGCGCTCATCGACGAGAACACCGCGTCGGCGCGCCGCATGGTCACCCAGCTGTCGGAGCTGTTTCGCTACTCGCTGCGCACCGCCCACGAGAACGACCTCAGCCTGGGCGACGAGATCTCGGCCATCCGCAACTACCTCGACATCCAGAAGATCCGCTTCGAGGACAACCTCGAGGTGACCATCGACGTCGATGGCGAGGCCGCGGCGGCGCCTCTGCCCGGCTTCCTCATCCACCCGCTGGTCGAGAACTCGGTCAAGTACGGGCTCGAGACCAGCGGTCGACCGCTGCGCGTCGAGGTGCGCGCGCGGCGCGAGGGCAACCGGCTCCGCGTCGAGGTGGCCAACAGCGGCCGCTGGCTGACCGACGCCCCGCGCCCGGCGACAGGCAACGGCACCGGCACCGGGCTGCGCAACCTGCGCGAGCGTCTGCGCCACATCTACCCGGACCGCCACACGCTCTCGATCGGCGAGGACGGCGGCTGGGTGCGCGCGGTCATGCTGCTCGACCTCGACCCCGGCCAGCTCGGGGCGGGCAACGGCGAGGAGCCCACGCCGTGAAGAAGCGCTCCGCCATCCTGGTCGACGACGAGCGCCTGGCCCGGCGCGAGCTGGCCCACCTGCTCACCGCCCACCCGGCCATCTCGGTCGTCGGCCAGGCCGCCTCGGTCGACGAGGCCGCGGCGATGGTGAGCAAGCTCGACCCGGACGTCATCTTCCTCGACATCCAGATGCCGAAGCGGTCCGGCTTCGAGCTGCTCGACGCGTGCGACGTGCGCGGCCAGGTCGTGTTCGTCACCGCCCACGACGTGCACGCCATCCGCGCGTTCGAGGTCAACGCGCTCGACTACCTGCTCAAGCCGGTCCACCCGGACCGCCTGGCCCTCACCGTCGCCCGCCTGAGTCTCGCGCCCGGCGCGCCGCCGCCCACCACCGCGCGGCTCGAGCCCGACGATCACCTGTTCCTGCACCACGGCCGCGCGGCGCGCTTCGTGCGCGTGCGCGCCATCGTGTGCCTGCGCGGCGCCGACGACTACGCCGAGGTCGTGCTCGAGGACGGCAAGCAGCTGCTGTCGCCGCGCCCGCTGCGAGAGTGGGAGGCGCGCCTGCCGCCGCGCGGCTTCGTGCGCATCCACCGCGCGGCCATCGTCAACCTGGACCACGTGCTGCGCATCGAGCCGGCCGGGGACGACAGCTTCCGCGTGTTCGTGCGTGGCCTCGAGGAGGCGCTGCCGATGAGCCGGCGCTACGCCGCGCGCCTGCGCAGCGCCTGGCTGTGATGCCGGGGCCCGTCGCCCCGGACTCCGGCGATCGGCGGCCCGGGTGAGCCGCCCGGCGAGTCGATGGGCTCTCTGGCGGTTCGTTCCCGCGGAGCTCCGTGGCTCCCTCTCTCGGTTCTCTCTTCCCGGCGAGGAAACTCGACCCGTCGAGCGGCCCGCCCGGGCCGCCGATCGCCACGCCGATGCGAAGCGAAGCGAACGGAGCCACACAGGAGCAACCCGCATGCCAGCCGTCGGGCCCGCAACGCGCGAGCCGGCGAGGCCTGACGCGAACCCAGCGAGCGCTGGCGACTCACCAGGGCGTGCACCGTGTCGAGACGCCACCGTCTTCACCGCTTCCCCACAAGATCCCCCAGGCGTTAAACCCAACGGTCTGGCGGCGGGGCCCCCGCAGGGGGCGCGACTGGAAACACGGGCGTCCGGGCGCGGTACAGGGGTTGCGTATCCAGGCCGCATGGCCCCCCGCTCCGAGTTCCCCGAACAGACCGAGGTCCCGGTCCTGCCGCTGCGCTCGCTGGTGCTCTTCCCGCACGCCGCGCTTCCCATCACGGTGAGCCGCACGTCGGTCCTGCGCGCGGTCGAGTCGGTCGGGGAGGACGGCCTCGTGGCGGTGGTGACCCAGCTGGATCCGGAGGACGACGCGCCGTCAGCGCGCGAGCTCTACCAGATCGGGACCGGCGCGATCGTGCGCCAGATGACCCACCTGGGCGAGGGCCGCGATGCGGCCATGCTGGTGCTCGAGGGCCTCGAGCGGGTCGCCATCGTCGAGGAGCTGCAGTCCGAGCCGTATCCGCGGGTGCGAGTGCGCCGCCTGGCCAGCGAGAACGCCACCATCAGCGACACGGTGCACTCGGCGCTGCATCGCAACATCCTCGACCTGTTCGAGGACGTGGTGAAGGACTCGCCCAGCATGCCGGACGACCTGGTGGTGCTGGCGCGCAACATCGCCGACGACGGCGCGCTGACCGACGTGATCGCGTCGGCCCTCGTCGAGGTGTCGGCCGCGTCGCGCCAGGCGCTGCTGGCCACGCTCGACGTGCGCCGCCGCATTGAGCGCCTGACCGAGATCCTCGTGCGCGAGCGCGAGAGCCTGCGCGTGGGCGAGCGGATCCGCAGCCAGGTGCAGCAGAAGATCGCCGGCACCCAGCGCGAGTACGTGCTGCGCGAGCAGCTCAAGGCGATCCGCCAGGAGCTGGGCGACGAGAAGGGCGAGGAGCAGGAGCTCGACGAGCTGCGCGGCCGCATCGACGACGCCGGCCTGCCCGCGGAGGCGCGCACCGAGGCGGAGCGCGAGCTGCGCCGCCTGCAACACATGCCGCCCGGCTCGCCGGAGTACTCGGTCATCCGCACCTACCTCGACTGGCTGGGAAATCTACCGTGGAGCAAGACCAGCGCCACGGTCGCGGACCTGACCCGCTCGGCCGCCATCCTGGACGAGGACCACTACGATCTGGAGAAGGTAAAGGAGCGCATCCTCGAGTACCTGGCGGTGCAGCAGCTCAAGCAGGAGCTGCGCGGCCCGATCCTCTGCTTCGTCGGCCCGCCCGGCGTGGGCAAGACGTCGGTCGGCCGCTCGATCGCGCGCGCCACCGGCCGCGAGTTCGTGCGCCTCTCGCTCGGCGGCACCCACGACGAGGCCGAGATCCGCGGCCACCGCCGCACCTACGTGGGCGCGCTGCCCGGCCAGATCATCCGCGGGCTGCGCCGCGCCGGCACCTGCGACCCGGTCTTCATGCTCGACGAGATCGACAAGCTGGGCAAGGACTTCCGCGGCGACCCATCGGCGGCGCTGCTCGAGGTGCTCGACCCGGAGCAGAACTCCTCGTTCCGCGACCACTACCTCGATCTGCCGTTCGATCTGTCGCGCGTCTTCTTCGTCACCACCGCCAACATGCTCGATCCGATCCCGGCGGCGCTGCGCGACCGCATGGAGGTGCTGGAGCTGCCCGGCTACATCGACGAGGAGAAGCTGCAGATCGCCGAGCGCTACCTGATTCCCAAGCAGGTCGAGGCGCACGGTCTGAGGCTGGACGGCCACATCCGCTTCGACTCGGACGCGGTCATGGAGATGATCCGCAGCCACACCCACGAGGCCGGGGTGCGCAAGCTCGAGCAGCACATCTCGGCGGTGTGCCGCAAGCGCGCCCGCCAGGTGGTGACCGGGCAGCGCGACATCCTGACCGTGACGCCGCCCATCGTCGGCGAGATGCTGGGCGCGCCGCGCTACCGCATCGACTCCCAGCTGGAGGAGCGCACGCGCCGCCCCGGCGTGGCGGTCGCGGTGGCGTGGACACCGTACGGCGGCGAGGTCCTGTTCGTCGAGACGACGCGCATGCCGGAGGGCAAGGGAGACGTGACCCTGACCGGCCAGCTCGGCGAGGTCATGCAGGAGTCGGCGCGCACGGCGCTGAGCTGGCTGCGCGCGCACGCCGGTCAGTTCGGCATCGACGAGCTCGCGTTCCGGCGCCACGACATCCACATCCACGTGCCGTCGGGCGCGGTGCCCAAGGACGGGCCGTCGGCCGGCGTGGTGATGGTCGCGTCGCTGGCGTCGCTGTTCACCGACCGGCCGGTCCGCCCCTTCGTCGCGCTGACCGGCGAGATCACGCTGAGCGGCGTGCTGCTGCCGGTCGGCGGGATCAAGGAGAAGGTGCTGGCGGCGCGGCGCAGCGGCGTGCGCGAGATCGTGCTGCCGGTCGAGAACGAGCCCAACCTGGTCGAGGAGGTGCCGGATCACCTGCGCGAGGGCCTCGAGGTGCACTACGCGGCGACCATCGACCAGGCGCTCGAGCTGGCCCTCGAGAGCGACGCGCCGGCGCGCCCGCTGCGCGCCAGCCTGCCTCCTGTGCACTGAGGACGTCGATCGGTCAGCGTGAGGAGTAGGCCTCGGAGTCGGGCAGCGCGAGCTGGTTGCGGGGCAGCCCCGACCAGTACGAGATCTCGAGGCCGAGCATCAGCCCGAACGCGTCGATCGTGTCGCTGGGCACCGCGCGCAGGCGCAGGCCCGGCGTGAAGGCCCAGCCGCCCGTGCGGCGGGTGACCGGAAACCAGTCGTAGGTCAGCGCCAGCGAGTAGGCCGCGCCGTAGCCGCCGGACAGCTCGTCCTCGTCCGGATCGTCAACGCTCAGGACGCCGAGCCCGATGCCGGCGTGCAGCGCCAGGTTGCGCGCGATCTCGACCTGGCCGCTCACGCCCAGCCCGAGCAGGCTCGCGGTCACGCCGTCGCCGGAAACGCCGGCGGTGTCGATCTGCAGCCCGAGGCCGAGCCGCCGGGTCAGCATCTGACCCAGCCGGATGGTGGTGCCGTAGCCGGGCCAGGGCCCCAGCCCCTCGCCCTCGTCGCGGTTGTAGTTGAGCGCCGCGTGCATGCCGCCGGCCACGTAGTAGCCCTGGCGCTCGCGCGGCTCCTGAAGATCCTGGGCCCGGGCCGTCGAGGCGATCGACACGAGCGCCGCGGCCAGGACGAGAGAGACGCCGGTTCGCATGCGCATGGTCAGAACTCCGCCTTGAGGCCGAAGATGGTCAAGAGCGGCAGGCCGGTCTGCGAGTCGGTCTCGCTGTAGTCGAAGTTGTACGACAGGCCTTCCGAGTTCTCGTAGTTGTAGACGTTCTGGATGTCGAGGTACGCGCCGAAGATCCAGCTCTGATAGATCCAGCGCTTGTCGATGCGCAGATCGAGCTGCTGGAACGCGCGATCGCGCGCGCTGTTCGACGTCGCCGTAGATCGGTCTGTACTCGTCGCGCGGTCGCGTTGAAGACCGAGCCGACCACGGGCGTGCTCGGGTTGCCGCTGACCAGGCGGAAGCGTCCGCTCACCATCCAGTTGCGCGGGAGGACGTAGCTCGCGACCAGGTTGACGATGTGGGTCTGGTCGAAGTCGAACAGTCGCTCCTCGGTCGCGTCGGTGTCGAGGCGCTCGGCGCGCGACACCGTGTAGGTGAGCCAGCCGCTCAGGTTGGCGTTGAAGTCGTGGCGGACGATCAGCTCGGCGCCGTAGACGTCGCCGGTCGCCGCCGTTGTCGAGCTGGAGCGGCTCCATGACGTCGCCGTCCATGACCGTCGCGTCGGTCGGGCTGACCAGGTGCCACAGGTTCTTGTAGAAGCCGGTCAGGTCGAGGGTCAGCCACGACGTCGGCTTGTACTCGACGCCGGCCGATGTGTGCAGGGCGCGCTCCGCCTCCAGGTCCGGGTTGCCGAAGTCCTCGTTGGTCTCGTCCAGCTGCGGCTCCTGCATGAACAGGCCCACGCCGCCCTTGGCCATCACCTGGGGTCCGAGCGTCCAGCGCGCGGTCAGGCGCGGCTGCACCGCGGTCTCGTCGATGCGCTGGAAGTGATCGACGCGCAGGCCGGGCAGGATCAAGCAGATCTTCGAGGGGCCGCACCTCGGCCTCGATGAAACCGGCCGGGTTCATGCGTCCGCTGGTCGTTCACGTCTGGTCGTGACCAGCTCCTCGATGTCGAACATGTCGGGCGGCTCCCCCTCCTTGGGCGGCAGCGGCAGCGCGATGTGCGCGTCGGTGCTGCTCCACAGGATGTCGGCGCCCACCGTGAGCGCGAACCGGTCGCCGAAGCGGACGGTGGCGGCAGTCGCGCAGCTGCGCGGTGTAGATGTCCAGGTCGAACAGGAGCTGGCCGCCGCTCAGGTTGAGCTGATCGCGCCCGGCCGACAGCCGCAGCGTGTTCTCGAACCTCTGCGCCCGGCACGTAGCGGTAGGTGAGCAGCGAGCGGTACGACGTGGTGGCGTTGTTGATCCGGTTGCCCTCGAACCCGGGCTCGATGTCGGCCGGGTTGTCGAACAGGAGCTCGAGCCGGTCGTCCGACAGAAGGAAGTAGGTGCGCAGGTCGTGGGCCGGGCTGGGCCTGTAGTTACCGAGCAGGTGGAAGTCGTAGTAGACCGGCGCGGTCACCAGGCTGACCGGCGCGTCCGACGGCACCGCCAGGTTGAGGACGCCGTCGATGTAGCTGCGCCGTCCGGCCAGGGCGATGCCGCCCTTGTCGCCCAGCGGCACCTCGAGGAAGACGCCGGTGTCGAGCAGGCTCACGTCGGCGTAGCCGCCCACCTTCTTGGGCTTGAGCTCCTTGACCCGCACGTCGACGATGCCGCCGGTGGCGCGCCCGTACATGGGCGAGAAGTTGCCCGGGTAGAACTCGATGCTCTCGAGGATGCCGTTGGGGAAGACGCTCTTGAGCCCGCCGAAGTGGTAGATGAACGGGATCGTCGTGCCGTCGAGGAAGAACTGCGAGTCCTCCGGCGCCGACCCGCGCACGATCAGGAAGCCCTCGATGCTGCGCGCCACGCCGGCGAAGTTCTGCACCACGGTCAGCGGATCGCCGGCGCCGCCCGGCACCTTGTCGATCTCGTCGGCCGCGATCACCGTCCGGCTCACCTCCTTGCGCGGCCGCGACGCCGTCACCGTGACGTCGTACGGGTTGTAGGACGCCTTCTCGACGTGATAGGTGGCGTCGACGCGCTGGCCGGCGGAGATCGTCTCGGTGGTCCGGTACGGGTAGTAGCCGGGCGGCTCGGCCAGCACCTTCCACGGCCCCGGCGACAGGTCGTAGAACACGAAGCGGCCGTCGGCGTCGGTGCTGGCCTCGTATCCGGTCGCCTTCTGCGCCGTCGTCGCGGAACACGGTCACCACCACGCCGGCCAGCGGCAGGCGGGTGCCGCGCTCGATCAGCTCGCCGGTGAAGTTCACCGTCGCGCGCCCGGCCGGCGCGGCCGGCGAGGTCGTGGCGCCCGGCTGGGGCGCCGGCTGCGTCTCCGGCGCCTGCCGCGTCTTGATGGTGAAGCGGTAGCGGTAGGTGATCTGCACGGCGAGCGGCTTGCCGTCCAGCTCGGCCGGCTCGAACTCCCAGTCCTGCGCCGCGGCCAGGGCGGCCTCGTCGAAGCCCATGCCGGGCGGATCGGCCGGCTGCGCGATGCCGACCGACTCGACCTTGCCCTTGTCGCTGATGTCGAGCAGCAGGATCACCTCCGCCTCGATCCCCTTCTCGAACGCCTCCTTCGGATACTCCGCCTCGACGAACTTCGTCTGCTTGGGGACCTTGCTCAGCTTGCCGGCCTCGATCTGTCCTTGCTGCCCCTGCTGGGCCGGCTGGCCGGTTCCGGGCACCGACCCGGGCGGCGGCTGGGCCGCGGCCGTGCCTGCCATCGCCGCGATCGCGATGGCGGTGAGCGCCGCGATCCTCATGGCGGGTCTCCCAGGGTGACCACGCCGCGCTGCCAGGCCACGCCGTCGCGGTCGTCGCGCACGACAACGACGATCTCCGACGTGTCGCGCGGGTAGTCGTCCGTCCCGTCCGGCTCCCACTCGTTCTCGGTCGCGTCCTCGAGCGGCTCCACGTCCTCGATGAAGACGGTGCGCTCGCTCTTGGTGTCGCCGCTCTCCACGAACCAGGTGAGGATGAGGTCCTCGGCCCGCTCCTCCGGCTGCGCCGTCGTCGTCGAGCCCGGTGTAGGTCTCGATCACCTCGTCCGGGACCTGCGCGCGCACGATCGTCTCCTCGCGGCGCGGCACGGTGACGTCGGCTCGTCGCCGATCGCCTCGCTCGGCGTCGCCCAGCACCGCGCTCAGCCCCTCCACCCACGGGTTCTGGTTCGGATCGTGGCTGTCGTCGAAGCGCAGGCGCAGGGTCCGCACGCTGTCGACCTCGGTGGCCCTGCTCGGTGACCAGGCTGAGCTTGATCTGCACCGGGAAGCCGCCCTCGCAGTCGACCAGCTCCGCGGCCTGCTCGGCGCCGGCCTCGCACACGGTGGCCAGGAGATCCGGATCGAGGCTGTGCTCGAAGCGTCGCGGTCTCGCCCTGGCCGAGGTCGTACGGCGGCACCGGGCTGGGCGAGCCGGCGTTGAGCGCGGCCAGCTCCTCCTCGGTGATGAGGCAGGGATAGCCGTCGGCGTCCGCGATCCGGCGAACGGGCACCAGCTCCAGCTCACGCTGGCCACGCTGTCGCCCGGCGGCAGGTAGAAGAGCGCGTCGAGGTCGGTCGACTCGCCCGGCGCCGGCGCCACCGGCTCGCTGCGTATCGCGAGCACGCGCGGCGTGACCAGGCGGTTGTAGGGATCGAAGCCCTCGGAGCAGCCGGCAGCGAGCCCTGTCGCGGCGAGCAACAGGACCGCGGCCAGCGCGCCAGGGCCAGCGATGACAGCTGGACGGGATGGCGAGTTGGTCACGGGTTGTCGATGGTGAAGCGGTAGGTGTAGCTGAGGGTGTAGGGGATCGGCGTTCCGTCGCGGGTGGCCGGCTCGAACTGCTCGGCCAGCGCGGTCTTGCGCGCCGACTCGTCGAACTCCGGCCGCCCGGAGCTCTTGATGATCTTCACGCTCTTCACGTTGCCGGAGGTGTCGAGGCTGACCATCACGGTGACGGCGGCCTCGATGCCCTGGGCCAGCAGCTCCTCGGGATACGGCGGCTTGATCGGGCGCTTGCGCTTGGGCAGGACGTACTTGGCGCCGGCGGTGGGGATGCGCGACGCGGTCTGGTTGGGCGACGGCGGCGGCGCGGTCTTGCGCCACCTTCTTCGGATCGTTGGCGCGCCTGTCGGTCTCACCCTGGCGCGTGTTGCCGACGGAGAAGGACGGCCCGCTGCCGCCCTGGCTGGTGGAGTCGAGGCTGAGACCGACCACGCGCACCGGCTTGCCCGGCTTCTCCGGCGGCGGCGCCTTCGGGCGGCGGCTCGACCGCGCGCTTCTTGGGCGGCGGCGGCTTGACCACGCGCTCCGGCTCCGGCTCCTTCTCCGCCGGCTTCTCCTCCTTCTTCGGCTCCGGCTTCTTCTCGCGCACCTCGACGGCGACGAGGTCGCGCTTGCGGTCGCGGTTCTCGCCGCCCTCGAACAGCGAGCCGAAGCCGTAGACGCCGGCGTGCACGCCGGACGACAGCAAGATGGCCGCGGCCGCGATGAGCAGCTTCGAGCCGACGCCCAGGCTGCCGCGCACCAGCGGATCGTAGGCGCGCTGCTCGGCCGACAGCGGGCGGACCACGCGCGCCTCGATGCGCGCGCGCGCGGCGTGGCGCTCGGCCAGCTTGCGCTGGTTCAGCGGCACGCGCGTCGGGCGCGGGCGATCCGTCGGGGCGGACGAGCTCATGCCATCTCCGGACCGCTCACGGCGCCGGCGCCGCCGCCTTGCGCTCGACATCGAGGGCGAAGGCGTTCACGCCGTTGAGCCTGACCATGTCGATGAGATCGATGACGCGGCCGTAGTCGACGCCCGCGTCGGCCGAGATCACCGCCTGCACCTTCGGGTTGATGCGCGCCTGCGCCTTGATGAAGCGCCCCGCCTCGGCGAAGGTGCTCTTCTTCGCCGTTGAGCTCGAGCTCGCCGTTCTTGTGGTAGAGCAGGTTGATGGTGGTCTCGACCGCCGCGCCGGCGCTGGCCGACCGCGGCAGGTTGACCTTGATCTGCGCCCGCATGATGGCGGCCGAGGTCAGCATGAAGATGACCAGCAGCACCAGCACGATGTCGACGAACGGGATGACGTTGATCGAGGCGAGGATGCCCTCGTCCTCGGTGTCCCGACTGAGACTTCTCATGGCCGGATCCTCCGCGCCTAGTCCGCGGCTCGCGACGGCTCGACCGCCTTGAGGTGGGACAGCACCACGCGGGCCAGCATCTCGCAGCCGGTGGCCGCGTGCTTGACCCGGCTCTTGAACACGTTGTACGCGATGACCGCCGGGATGGCGACCAGCAGGCCGACCGCGGTGGCCAGCAGCGCCTCGGCGATGCCGGCCATCACCGCGTCGCTGGCCTCGGCCATGTTGGCCGACAGATCGCGGAACGCGCGGATGATGCCGAGCACGGTGCCGAACAGGCCGATGTAGGGCGCGTTGCTGGCCAGCGTGGCCAGAAAGCCGAGCCGCCGCTCGTAGCGCGACTTCTCGCGGCCGAGCGCGCCGGAGATGAGGTCCTCGACCGACTCCGGCCCCTTGTCGTAGGCCAGCAGGCCGGCCAGCACCGCGTTGGTCTCGAGCGTGTCGTGGCGGCGCAGCACCTGCGGCGGCGGCGTGGAAGTCTCCCTTGTCGAGGCTGCGGGACAGCTCGCCGCGCACGGTGTCGGCGTTGACCGCGTGGCGGCGATAGAAGACGACCCGCTCGATGATGACGGCGATCGACACCAGCGAGAGGCCGAGGAGCAGCCACAGCACCCACTCCGACTCGAACACGGGCAGGTCGAGCAGCGTCTGGACGAGAGTTCCGGTTTCGTTCACGAAAGAGCCTCCATCAGGACTGGGATTCGCCGCTCGCGTGCGCGCGGCGCACGGCGGCCCGCCGGTGGCTCCGGCGCCGATCGTGTGTCGGCGCGCCGAGCACGCCGTGAAAGAACAGGTCGAGGATACGCTCGGTGTCGTCGGCCAGGCGGCTCTTCGATCCGCTGAGCAGCCAGCGGAGCAGGAAGCCGTGGCAGATGCCGAGCAGCACGCTGGCAGCCTCGTCCGGATCGCAGCCGCCCAGCTCCGCGGGGTGATCGGCTGCACCCTGCGCGAGCCACGCGGCCCACGCGCGCAGGAACGCCCGCGGCCCCGGGTCGTCGGCATCACCCGCGCCGGCGCCGAACGCCACCGGCTCACCGCGCGCGCGCATCGCGACGAAGGCGAGGAACACGTCGCGCCGGCGGTCCGCCCACTCCAGCTGGCGGCCGAGCAGGATCGACAGCCGCCGCCGGAGCGACTGACCCTCCGGGGGTGGAGGCTGGAACGTGGCCGTGAGCTCGTTGTGCAGCATGATGCCTCAGCGCGGAGAAGATGTCCTCCTTGCTGGCGAAGTAGGCGTAGAGCGCGGGCGCGGTGAACCCGACGTCGGCCGCGATCTCCTGCATCGACACCGAGCCGAACCCGCGCCGGCCCAGCGCGCGCGCCGCGGCCAGCAGGATGTCCTCGCGGGTGCGGGCGATCTCGACCTCGCGCCGCCTGCGCACCACCTTGCCCCTCATGTCGCCGGACTTAACCATCGTTCACTCGGGTGAACAACCATTAACCGAGGCGGCCTTGCGGGCAAGGGGCGAAGCCGATTCCGGAGGTGGCAAACTTGGGAAGCGCGAGCGGCGAAAAAAAGATGGAAGGCGGAGGGGCCGGCCATCGTCTCGCCAGTGACAGAACACCGGAGCCACCGTGAAGCGACCTTCCAAAAGAATGATTCTTTCCATCGCCGGCCTGGCCGTTCTGGCTGGTGGCGTCTGGGCTTATCGCGCCTACAAGGCGAGCGAAGAGGGGGGAATCGAGTACCAGACCGCCTCCGTGGCGCGCCAGGACCTGGCCGCTCAGGTGACCGCCAGCGGGACGCTCTCTCCGCTGGTGACGGTCGAGGTGGGCAGTCAGGTGTCGGGCCGCATCCAGGCGCTGCACGCCGACTTCAACTCGCGCGTGACCAAGGGCCAGGTCATCGCCAAGATCGACCCGCAACTCATCCAGTCGGATGTCACGAAAGCGCGCGCCAACATGACGGCGGCGCGCGCCGCGGTGGCCCGGGCCGAGGCCGAGCTCGGCCAGGCCCGCCGCAACAACCAGCGCACATCCGCCCTGGCCTCCAAGGCGCTGGTCGCGAAGGCCGACGCGGACGCCACGCTGGCCACCCTGGAGGCTTCCGAGGCCGGGGTCGCGTCGGCCAAGGCGAGCCTGGTGCAGGCTCGCGCCGCGCTCACGCAGGCCGAGACCAACCTGGCCTACACCACGATCGTCTCGCCGATCGACGGCATCGTCATCTCGCGTGACGTGAACGTCGGGCAGACAGTCGCCGCGTCGCTGCAGGCGCCCAAGCTGTTCACCATCGCCGAGGACCTGGCCAAGATGGAGGTCCACACAAGCGTGGCCGAGTCGGACGTGGGCCGGCTGGCCCAGGGCATGGACGTCGAGTTCACGCGTCAACGCGTACCCGTCGGACCGCTTCGTCGGCAAGGTCAAGGAAGTGCGCTACTCGCCGCAGACGCGTGCAGAACGTCGTCACCTACGACGCGGTGGTCTCGGTCGACAACGCCGAGCTCAAGCTGCGCCCCGGCATGACCGCGGACGTCACGTTCCTCATCGAGAAGCGCGACGACGCGATCGTGGTGCCGAACGCGGCGCTGCGCTTCCGCCCGCCGCCGGACGTGCTGGCGCAGATCGGCTTCAAGGGACCCGAGGGCGGGCGCGCCGCGGGCGCGGCCGGAGGGCTGCAGGGCAGCGAGCGCACCGCCACGGCAGGCACGGCTCCGCGCAGCGAGATCCTGGCGGGCGGCGCGGCTCGCGGCGGCGAGGGCCGGCGCGCGCGCGGCGGCGCCGAGCGCGCCAACCGGCGCATGGTGTGGAAGATGGGCGCCAAGGGCGTGCCCGAGCCGGCCCGCGTGACCATCGGCATCAGCGACGGCCGCCAGACCGAGATCGTGAACGGCCTGGCCGAGGGCGACCGCATCATCACCGGCATCACCGGCGCGCAGGCTGCGCCGGCCGAGCAGAACCAGCAGAGCGGCGGCAATCGCGGCGGCGGCGGTAACCGGCGCCCGCGCAGCTTCCTGTAGAGGGACGTGTCATGGCCCTCATCGAGATCTCGAACCTCCACAAGACCTACGACAGCGGCGACGTGCAGGTGCACGCGCTGCGCGGCGTGAGCATGAACATCGACACCGGCGAGTCGGTCGCCATCATGGGCAGCTCCGGGTCGGGCAAGTCGACGCTGATGAACATCCTCGGCTGTCTGGATCGCCCGACCCGCGGCACCTACCGCATGGCCGGCGAGGAGGTGGGCGCGCTCGACCGCAACCGCCTGGCCGAGATCCGCAACCGCACGCTCGGCTTCGTGTTCCAGAGCTTCAACCTCCTGTCGCGCACCAGCGCGGTCGAGAACGTGGAGCTGCCGCTGGTCTACGCGGGCGTGTCGGGCCGCGAGCGCCGCCGCCGGGCCACCGCCGCGCTGCAGCGGGTCGGGCTGGGCGGGCGCCTCGACCACCACCCGAACCAGCTGTCCGGCGGCCAGCAGCAGCGCGTGGCCATCGCGCGCGCCCTCGTCGGCGAGCCGAAGATCATCCTGGCCGACGAGCCGACCGGCAACCTCGACTCGCAGGACCAGCGTCGAGATCATGGCGCTGTTCCAGGAGCTGGTCGCCGCCGGCATGACGCTCATCCTGGTCACCCACGAGCCGGACATCGCGGCGCACGCCGCGCGCGTCATCGAGATGCGCGACGGACAGGTCATGTCCGACGAGAGCAGGACGCCGGTGCCGGCCGTCGTGCCGGCCGCGGAGGCGAGCGAGACGGCGATGGGCGGCCCCGGCGGCATCCCCGGCGCGTCCGATCTCGACGACATCGACGACGAGAGGTTTCCGCTATGAACCCGTTCCAGATCTGCTCGGTCGCGGCGCGCGCGCTCCTGCGCAACAAGATGCGCTCGTTCTTGACCACGCTCGGCGTCATCATCGGCGTCGGCGCGGTCATCGCGATGACCGCCATCGGCGCCGGCGCCAAGGCGCGCGTCGAGAAGGCGTTCGAGTCGATGGGTAGCAGGATGCTCGTGGTGCGCTCCGGCTCGTCGCGCGCCGGCGGCGTGCGCGGCGGGGCCGGCAGCCAGCCCACCATCACGTGGGACGACATGGCCGCCATCCGCGACGAGCTGCCGACGGTCGAGCGGGTGGCGCCGGTGCTGCAGTCGCGCGCCCAGGTGATGGCCGACGGCCAGAACTGGAACACCTCGGTGCAGGGCACCACGCCCGACTACTTCCTCATCCGCGAGTGGCCGGCGCCAGACCGGCGCCTTCTTCACCGACTCGGACGTCTCCTCCAGCGCGAAGGTCGCGGTGCTCGGCAAGACGGTCGTCGACAACCTGTTCGGTCCGTACGCCGATCCGATCGGCCAGATCGTGCGCGTCAACAACGTGCCGTTCGAGGTCATCGGCGTCGCGGGCAGCAAGGGACAGTCCGGCTTCGGCGGCGACAACGACGACGTCGTGTTCGTGCCCGAGAGCACCTACCGCACCAAGCTGCAGGGCGAGCTGCGCAACTACATCAGCGGCAGCGTCAACGTGCAGGCGATCAGCAAGGAGACGACCTCCACCACGCAGACCCAGGTCGAGGAGCTCCTGCGCCGCCGCCACCGCATCGGCGAGGACGGCACCGACGACTTCCAGGTGCGCAACCTGTCGGACATCGCGCAGGCGCAGCAGGAGGGCGCGGAGACGATGACCTCGCTCCTGGCCGGCATCGCGCTGGTGAGCCTCCTGGTCGGCGGCATCGGCATCATGAACATCATGCTGGTGAGCGTCACCGAGAGGACGCGCGAGATCGGCCTGCGCATGTCCATCGGCGCCAAGCCGCGCAGCATCCTCGTCCAGTTCATGGTCGAGGCGGTCACCCTGTCGGTGATCGGCGGTCTGCTCGGCGTGGCCATCGGCATCGGCGCCGCCTCCTATCTCGTCGCGCGCTTCGACTGGCCCATGCTGCTGCAGATAGACATGATGGTCATCGCGGTCGTCTTCAGCGGGCTCGTCGGCATCGGCTTCGGTCTCTATCCCGCCTACAAGGCTTCTCGCCTGGATCCGATCCAGGCCCTGAGGTACGAGTGACATGCCGCTACTTGTCTTGCTCTTCCCGTTCCAGGTCGAGGCTGCGGCCGCGACCGCCACCGTGACCATCGACGACGCGGTCGGCGCCGCGATCGCCAACCACCCGGACGTGGTCGTCGCCGGCGCCCAGACCGACATCGCCGACGCTCAGGCGCGCCAGTCGCGCGCCTCGCTGTTGCCGCAGATCGACGCGAGCGGGCGCTACGGATACTCGTGGAGCGATCCGCCCGGCGACTCGAACGACCAGCGCGGCGGCAGCGACTCGTACAGCGCGTCGCTCTCGGGCGGAATGCTGCTGTGGGACTTCGGCCAGGCCCGCAACCGGTGGCGGTCGGCGCTGGCCGCGTCGGATGCAGCCGAGAGCGACGCCGAGGCGGCGCGGCAGACGATCGTGCTCGACGCGCGGCTGGCCTTCTTCGACGCGCTCGAGACCCGCGAGCTCATCCAGGTGGCGCGCGAGACGCTGACCAACCAGGAGCGGCGCCTGGCCCAGACCGAGGAGTTCGTGCGCATCGGCACGCGTCCGGCCATCGACCTGGCCCGCCTGCGCACCGACGTGGCGACGGCGCGCTCGGCGCTCATCCGCGCGGAGAACGACCACCGCATCGCCAAGTCGCGGCTCAACCGGGCCATGGGCGTGAAGGGATCGATCGACTACGAGGTGGCGCCGGCGAAGATGCCCGCACTCGAGACGGAGGGACAGGACACGGCGCAGCTGTACGCGGCGGCCATCGGGCGAAGGCCCGAGAACCTGGCCCAGCGCGCCTCGATCCGCGGGCAGGAGGCGGACGTGCGCGCGGCCAGGTCGTGGTTCCTGCCGTCCTTGCGGCTGGGCGCGGACGCCAGCTACTCGGGCCAGGACTTCGGCGACCCGGGCTTCGGCGCGTCGGTCGGCGTGACGCTCAACTGGAACCTGTTCGACGGGCTCGCCTCGCCGGCGGCGACCGACGCGGCGCGCGCCCAGCTGGTGGTACAGCAGGCGCGGCTCACCGGCGTGCAGCAGCAGGTGTGGCAGGAGATCGAGCAGGCGCGGCTCGGCGTCACCTCGGCCCAGGCGGAGGTCGCGTCGGCCGAGCAGGCGCTGATCTCGGCCCGGGAGCTGCTCCGCCTGGCCGAGGAGCGCTACGACGCCGGCGTCGGCAACTCGCTGGAGCTCTCCGACGCGCAGCTGGAGCTGTCCAGCGCGTCGGCCCAGCGCGTGCGAGTCGAGTACGACGTGGCGTCGGCGCGCGCGCAGCTGCTCCGCGCCCTGGGAAGGCGGGACTGGCGATGAGAAGATGGACCGGGGCCGCTGCCCGCGGAGCCATCGGTGACCACCCGGCCAGGCGCGCGCACACAGGAGGCGGAAGACGGCGAGCTCGCCGCGGTGGCGGCGCGTGCGCGGGCGGGCGAGCGCGAGGCGTTCCGCGAGCTCATCGAGCTCACCACGCCGCGCCTCTACCGGCTGGCGCTGCGCATGCTGGGCGATGCGGATGAGGCGGACGACGTGGTGCAGGAGACATACATAAGAGCCTGGGGACGCCTGGAGGAGCTGCGCGATCCGGCCGCGGCGATGGGCTGGCTCGCGCGGGTGGCCCGCAACGCGGCGCGCGATCGGCTGCGCTGGTGGAAGCGTCGCAAGCGCGAGTCGTTCGACGAGGCCGGCGCTCCGCTGGCGCGCATGGTGGCGATGGCCGACAGCGCGCCGCTGGCCGACGAGGCGCTGGCCGCGGCCCAGACCGGCGCCGCGGTGGCGCGCGCGGTGGCCGCGCTGCCCGACAAGCACCGCGTGGTGCTGCTCCTGCGCGAGGCGGACGGCATGAGCTACGAGGAGATCGCGGAGTCGCTCGGGGTCGCGGTCGGCACCGTCGAGTCGCGCCTGCACCGGGCGCGCGCGGCGCTGGCCCGCAAGCTCGAGCGCGTGGCACTGAGAGAGGAAACACGATGAGCTGCAGGCACAGCCGGCGGCTGTTCAGCCGCCATCTCGACGATCGGCTGGGCCCGGACGAGCGCGAGGTGCTCGACGCGCACCTGGCGGAGTGCGCCGCGTGCCGCGCCGAGCTGGCTCGCTGGGAGGTGCCGTCGCGGGCGCTGCGCGCGATGGGCGCGGCACAGGCGGCGGTCCCGGTCGGCGCGACCGAGCGGATGTGGCGCGCGGTGCTGGCCGACATGACCGCCAGCCGGGGGCAGCCCTCTTTCGAGGAGCGCTTCGTGTGGGCCGCGCGGCGCGCGGTCGCGATGGGCGCGCTGGCCGCGGCGCTCATCTGGGGCGGCCTGCTGCTGGGCGAGCCGGGCTCGTCCGAGGAGATCACGGCGGAGCTGAGTCTCCCTGGTGGACACGAACTGGCGATGGAGCTGTGGTCGGCCGAACCGGCGGGCGACCTCGGGTCCGAGGGCAATGTCGATGTCGAGTGAAAGTGTTCCGAAGCAGAAGCGTGGGATGGCGCTGGGTCTGGCAGCCCTGCTGTTCGTCACCGGCGTGGCGGCCGGCGTGGCCGTCAATCGCCTCGTCGCCCGCGATCGCGGGGGCAGCAGCGAGGGCCGCGGCTGGCGAGGTCGGTTGCCCGACGCGATGGCGCACAAGTACAAGGAGCGGCTCGATCTCGACGACGCGCAGGCGAAGGCGGTGGAGGACGTACTGCGCCGGACCTGGACCGAGACGCGCGAGACGATAGGACCCGTCGAGCCGAAGATCGATGCCATCCGGCAGAAGGGGGATCGCGAGATCCGCGCGCTCCTGAAGCCCGAGCAGGCCGCGCGCTTCGACGAGATGGTGACCGAGCAGCAGCAGCGCCGCGAGAGGATGCGCAAGGGGCTCGAGCTGCGCGATCCTGCCGGTCGCTGACGCAACCGCGGCGGCGGATCTGGCATCCCAGTGGAGATGAAGGACAAGGACCCGTTCGCTGCCCTGCACGCCGAGTTCGCCGGCGAGAAGGCACGCGCACTGGGACGCATCGCGGCGCGCATGGAGCGGGCGCTCGCCGATCTGAGGGCGTTCGACGCCGCCGACGGCGATGACGCTGGCGCGCTCCCCGAGGGCGTCACGCGCGAGGACCTTGTCGCGATCGCGGCGGAGCTGGTCTGGTTCTACGTCGTGCAGCGCGACGTCATGGGCTGGCATCGCCACGACGACGCGCTGCACTTCTACGGCGTGCCGGCCGAGGTGCGGGTGCGCATGGGACCGCGCCGGCGCGGGTAGCCGGCCGGCGGCTCACCACTCGCCGGTGTTCGGCATCGACGCCCACGGCTCGCGGCCGGGCAGCGCCTGGCCGCGCTGCAGCAGCTCGACCGAGATCTGGTCGGGCGAGCGCACGAAGGCCATGCGTCCGTCGCGCGGCGGCCGGTGGATCGTGTAGCCGAGGTCCATCATGCGCTGGCAGGCGGCGTAGATGTCATCGACCTCGTAGGCCACGTGGCCGAAGTTGCGCCCGCCGGTGTACGGCTCGCTCTGATCCCAGTTGTAGGTGAGCTCGATCTGCGGCGAGTCGGCGCCCGGATCGAGGCCGAGGAAGACAAGCGTGAAGCGGCCGCGCTCCTCGTCGCGGCGGCGGATCTCGCGCAGGCCGAGGCCCTCGCAGAAGAAGCGCAGCGCGGCGTCGAGATCCCGGACCCGCACCATGGTGTGGAGATAGCGCATCGATTCAACCTCTCGCAGGACGTTCGTGCTCGACGTAGGCGCGCATCGCGGGCCGCGCCCAGTTGGCCTCGGCGTAGGCGCGCACGTCGGGCGGGACATCGTCGCCGTTGATCAGGAGCCGGTGCAGCGCGAGCGCCAGCTCCGCGTCGCACACCGTCCAGCCGGCGAACAGCGTCGTCGCGCCGTCGCGCAGGAAGCGCTGGATGAACCGGATCAGCGCGTCGGCGTCGGCGCGGGCGCGCTGGCTGAGCGGCGTGCGCAGGGCGCCGAAGAAGATCGAGCTGGTCGGCCGCTCGGCCCGCAGGTGGTCGGTCCCGAAGCGCAGCCAGCCGAGCAGCTGCCGCGCGCGGGCGCGCTCCTCGACGGTGCCGGGGAAGATGGCCGGGTGCTGCGGCGCCGGGAAGCGCTCCTCGATGTACTCGAGGATGGCCAGCGACTCGGTCAGCCAGAAGCCGTCGTGGTCGATGGCCGGGACCTTGGCGGTGATGGACGGCTCGGCGAACGACGGATCGCGTTGCTCTCCTTTGTCGAGGTCGAGGGGTCTGGTCTCGAACGGGAGCGCCTTCTCGCGCAGCGAGACGAACACGCTGCACACGTACGGACTCTCCCACAGTGCATCGCCGTAGAGCGTCAGCATGCAGTGAGGGTGACACCGTCGAGGTCGTCTGCCCAGACGGCGACACATATAATGGATGTGGTCGCGCCGAGTGGCGCTCCGCGCGCCGGCGTCCGTCGGGCCGGACGCGTCCGGCCGGGCGCTCGGACGAACAGCGCGGCGACGCCGGACAGCGACCCGTCCTATCGCGTGGTTGCGAGTGGCCCGGCGCTTGCGATGGGTCTGCTCCGTCCGCCACTTGATGCGGAGCAAGGAGTGAACGATGGAATCGTCTCGACGCAAGAAAGTCCTCTGTCCCATGGAGAAGAACGGCAAGACCTTCTGGCTCCGCATCGGCACCGCGTACATCAATGCCGACGGCTCGACAAACGTCTACCTCGACGCCTACCCGACCAACGGCAAGCTGCAGATCCGCGAGCTCGACGAGAAGGATCTGCAGCCCAAGGGCGGGTCGGGACGAGAGCCGGTCGAACGGCGTCGAACGGGTCGAACGGGTACGCCGAGCGGGAAGGCGAGCGGGAAGCCGAGCAGATCGCCGTTCTGAGGTGAGCGATGCGGAGGCGAAGCCGGCAGGATGTGGTGTCGCGCTGGTTGCGCGCGGCGAGGCGGGCGCTCGGAGCGATCGCGGTGCTGATCCTCGCGGCCGTCGCGCTCGCCGCGCTCCTCCTGCCTCCCGCAGCCGAGGCCGAGAGCGTGGGTCTGGCCGCCAGGCGGGAGACGGTCAGGAGATCCGGCCGCGCCGCCACCGGGCCCGCGCGACGGCGGGCTCGTCCCGGCAGCGCTGGCGGCGCTCGGGTCAGGGCCGTGGGCCGGCCCGGCGCCGGCTCCGCCTCCGTGCGGCTCTGCGAAATTCACCGGGGTGGTCAACCTCAACTCGGCCACCGAGCGCGAGCTCGACCTCTTGCCCGGCATCGGGCCGGCCAAGGCGCAGCGCATCGTGGCCTGGCGGGCGCGTAACGGCCGGTTCCGGCGCATCAAGGACCTCCGGCGCGTCAAAGGATTCGGGCGCAAGACGGTGCTGAAGCTGTTTCCCCATCTCACGCTCGACGGACCGACGACCGCGATCGCGCGGGACAGATGAGCGTGAGGGTCGTGAAAAAGGTCTGGCCGCGGCCGGCCGGGCAGAGGGCGTACGTGGGGCGCCGCTCGGCCGGCCGCGGTCAGCAGGGCGGCGCGGATGGCGGCGCGCGCGTCCTGGGATACGCTGCGAAACAGCAATACCAGGCGAAATCCGCGGAGCGTAGGCGAGCGGATTTCCCGGCCGCGAGTGCGGCCGTCGAGGGCTTGCCCAATAATGGGCTATTCCTACGGTGCTCTGACACGGTAGGAATAGTGCCGCTGCGGCGTCCCCCGCGCCGAGCACGTCCTCCGCGCCGACCATTCCCCATGATCAGTCCGTCCAGTCCGAACAGCGCGCCCAGCCAGATGGCCAGCGAGGCGCAGACGATGTGCCAGGCGCTCCTGCGCATGGACACCACCAACCCGCCGGGCAACGAGCGGCAGGCCGCCGACTATCTGGACGGCATGCTGCGCGAGGCCGGATACGAGCCGGTGCTGCTCGAGAGCGCGCCGGGGCGGGCGAACCTCGTGTGCCGGCGATCCGGGTCGGCGCGGCGCCGCGCCGCTCTTGCTCACGGCGCACCTGGATGTGGTCGAGGCGGACGAGAAGGAGTGGAAGCATCCGCCGTTCGCCGGCGAGATCGCCGAGGGCTGCCTGTGGGGGCGCGGCGCCATCGACATGAAGAACATGGCGGCCATGTGCACGGCGGTGATGCGGCAGCTGGCGCGCGAGAGCGCGGTGCTGTCGCGCGACGTCATCTTCGCCGCGGTGGCGGACGAGGAGGCCGGCTGCCAGATGGGGTCGCGCTGGCTGGTCGAGAACCACCCGGAGCTGGTGACCGCGGAGTACGCGATCGGCGAGTCGGGCGGGTTCTCGCTGCACGTGGGCAAGACGACCTACTACCCGGTGCAGGTGGCGGAGAAGGGCATCTGCTGGGTGCGCGCGCGCGTGCGCGGCGAGCCGGGCCACGGATCGATGCCGCGCGACGACAACGCGGTGCTGGTGCTGTCGGAGCGGCTGGCTCGCCTGCGCCAGACCCGCTTTCCGGCCCACGACAACCGCTACGTGCGGGACTTCCTGGCTCACATCGCGGCCCGGCAGCCGCGCCTGGTGCGGCCGCTGGTGCGCCTGCTCAGCCATCAGCGCCTGCTGCCGTCGGTGCTGCGCCGGATCCCGGACGCCAGCACGGTGCGCGGCTTGACCGCGCTCCTGTCCAACACCGCGTCGCCGACGGTGCTGCGCGCCGGCAACAAGATCAACGTCATCCCGGATCGCGCCGAGGTGGAGATCGACGGGCGCACCCTGCCCGGCCAGACCGAGGAGGACTTCCTGCGCGAGCTCAAGGCGATCCTCGGGCCGGACGTGGAGCTGGAGGTCATCCTGTCGGCGCCGCCGGTGGTGACCGATCCGCACGAGTCGCCGCTCTACGAGCTGATGCGCTCCGAGATCGTCGAGCGCGAGCCGGACGCCGTGGTCGTGCCCTACATGATCCCGGGCTTCACCGACGCCAAGTACTTCACGCGCACCGGCGCGCGCTGGTACGGCTTCTCGCCGGTCAAGATCGAGCGCGGCAGCGGCATCCGCTTCGCCGACATGTTCCACGGCCACAACGAGCGCGTGCCGATCGCGGGCCTGCACTGGGGCACCGACCTGCTCTACTCGGTCGTGCGCCGGTTCTGCGAGTAGGCGGCGCGGGGCGAGCCGGCGGCTCAGCGCTTCCTGTCGCTGCCGCGCTTCTTGTCCTGCTCCTGCCGGAGCGCTTCCTGGGCGGCTTCTTGCGCTTGCGCTTGCGCTCGATCGTCGGGGTCGCGGTCTCGGTGGCGCGGGCCGGCGGGATCGGCGGCGGGGCGGCGGCGGCGTCGGCCGGCGCCTGCGGCGCGGCGTCGACCGGCGCGGCCGAGTGGGCGGCTGCCGTTGCCGTTGCCGTTGCTGATGAAGGCGCCGGCGATCACGAACGACATGACGGCCAGGACGACCGCGGCGCCGCTGGCCAGCAGCAGCGTGCGGCGGCGCGCGGCCATCAGCTGCGAGTCCAGGATCGGCATCGCCGGCGCCGCCGGGGGCCGCGGCTCCTCGTTCATGACGCCGTTGTAGAACGGCTGGCGAAGGGTCGGCGTGGCCGCGCGGGCGTGCACCTCGGCCTCGAGCTGCTCGGGCGCCGATTCGTGCGGCCCCGCGGCCTCGTCGTGCGAGACCGCCTCGACCGCGTCCGGGGTGACCGCCCGACCCGGTGAGCTCGGGGAACAGCTCCGGGTGATAGTCGAGGACGCGGGTCTCGGCCTCTGCCATGGCCTCGACCTCGGACAGATCGGGCGGCAGGTTGAGCGGCGCGCGGCCGTTGTCGCGCTCGGCGACGCCGGGAAGCGCGCCGAGCCGCGACGACGACCGAGGACAGGTTCACCGCGCGCGTCTCCTCCTCGTCGAGGCCGAGAGGAGGCGGGGACAGGCCGACCTCGCCGGTGATGGTGCCGGTCGCCTCGTCCGCCAGGTCCGGCACCTCGAAGGTGCCGGAGAAGCCGGCCACGGTGCTGATGCGCACCACGCTCGGCTCGCGCGAGGGAGGAGCGGGCAGCTCCGGCCGGCTGCCCGCGTGCTCGTCGATCAGGCGCGCGACCTCGACGGCAGGGTCGGCCACGGTCGAGACCAGGGAGTAGCGGCAGTTGCGCAGCTGGGCGCCCAGGTTGCCGGCGCTGGGGAAGCGGTCCTCGGGACGCGGCGCCAGGCCGGTCAGCACGATGCGCTCGAGCTCGGCGTCGATGCCGGGATCGATGTCGCGCGGCCTGGGCAGGCGGCCCTCGCGCACCGCGCGCAGCGCGTCGAAGTCGGGCAGGTCCGAGAACAGGCGGTGACCGGTGACCAGCTCGAAGATCAGGATGGCCACCGAGTAGACGTCGCTGCGCGCGTCGACGCGGCGGTTGTGGGCCTGCTCGGGAGAGATGTACGCGAACTTGCCGCGCACGCCGCCGTGACCGGTGGCCTCCTCGGTGCGCTTGGCGATGCCGAAGTCGGTGAGCTTGACCTCGCCGCTGCGCGACAGCAGCACGTTGGACGGAGACACGTCGCGGTGGACGAGGCCGAGCGGCTGGCCGTCTCCGCCGCGGGCCTGGTGCGCGTGCTCGAGCGCCTCGCACACCTCGCCGGTGATGTAGAGGGCGACGTCGAGCGGGAGCCGGCGGCTGCGCTTCTCGAGCGACTCGTAGAGGTGGCCGAGATCCAGGCCGTCGACGAACTCCATGACGAGGAAGTACTGGCCGTCATCGCCGAGGCCGACGTCGTAGATCTGCACGACGTTGCGATGGCGCAGCTGCGAGAGCGTCTTGGCCTCGGTGATGAGGAGCTCGACGAAGCGCTTGTCCTGGCTCAGGTGAGGCAGGATCCGCTTGATGGCGACCGGCTTCTCGAATCCGCCGCCGGCGGTCGCCTTGCCGCGGAAGATCTCAGCCATTCCGCCGACGCCGATGCGCTCACCTAGCTCGTATCGGGCCATGGCTCGGGTCGCAGCGTAACACAGCAGGCGCTATGCTAAGGCCCGGTTTGGACTGGACTGTCGTGGAGATACGGCTGCGTGAGACGGTCGATGCGATCACGCGCGCGGCGATCGAGGCGGGTATCACTCCCGGCGGCGTGCTCGCGCTGTCCGACGGCGGTCGCCCGCTGCTTTGCTTTCCGTTCGGGCGAACGCAGTCGCATCCCGCGGGTGCGGGTGAGGAAGTCAGTCCGGAACACCATCTACGACATCGCGTCACTGACCAAGCCGATCGCGACCTCCGGCCTGCTCATGAAGCTGATCGAGAGCGGCGCGATCGAGCTCGACACGCCGGCGCGCTCGCTCTTGCCCGAGCTGGTGGCCGACGGGGGTGAACGGATCACGATCGCGCACCTGGTGGGGCATTCGGCCGGATTTCCGGACCACGTGAAGTTCTACGAGCGGATCTGGTCGGGCGATCTCGCAGGCGCGGCGAGCGCGCGCGAAGGCCTGGTGCGCATGGCCGGCGCGACGCCGCTGTCGGATGCGCCCGGCCAGGTCACGCGCTACAGCGACGTCGGCTACATCCTGCTCGGCGCCGCGCTCGAGCGCGCGGCGGGCGAGCGGCTCGACCGCGCGGCGGCGCGGCTGGTGCTCGACCCGCTCGCCATGCGCAGCACGTTCTTCGTCAACCTCGATGCGCCGCGGTCGGCGCGGCGCGCGATCGCGCCGACCGAGCTGTGCGAGCGGCGCGGACTGCTTGTCGGCGAGGTGCACGACGAGAACGCGCACGCCGGCGGCGGCATCTGCGGCCACGCGGGCCTGTTCTCCACCGCCGGCGACGTGGCGCGCTTCGCCGCCGCGGTGCTCGCCGCGGTCGCCGGCGAGGCCGGGCACTTCGATCCGCGACATCGCGCGCAGCCTGATCGAGACCGAGTCGAACGCCCGGGTCGACCTGGCGGCTGGGCTGGGACACGCCCTCGCGCACACCCGGCGTCTCGCACGCCGGCGATCTGTGGCCGCGCGACGGCGGCTTCGGCCACCTGGCCTTCACCGGCTGCTCGATGTGGCTGGATCCGGCGCATCGCCGCCACGTCGTGATCCTGACCAACCGGGTGCACCCGACCCGCGACGGCACCGGCATCCGCGAGCTGCGCCGCGGCCTCATGGACGCGGTGGTCGAGACCGCTGACCGCGCTCGGGCTCAGCTCCAGCTGAACAGGAAGCGGCAGTGGGGAGCGCCGCGCGTGCGGCACGCGGTCTCCTCGGAGCGAACCTCGGAGCCGCCGCTCAGCTCGACCGAGCGCTCGGTCCAGCCCAGCACCGACAGGCAGTGCGCGCGGTGCGGCTCGCTGAAGTTCTCCACGCGCAGCGCGGCCTCGCGGCCGGGGTAGCTGTCCACGTGCAGCGTGCCGCTGTCGTAGTGCATGCCCCACAGGCGCGGCGCGCGGGCCAGCAGCCACTTGACCGTGCCGACCTTGTAGAACAGGCGGTAGATGGTCGTCAGGTTGGCGTCGGCGCCGTGCCGGCCCAGCACCTTGATGAGGCTCATGTCGCCGCTGCCGAAGATGCGGTCGAGAGCGAGGTTGAGCTCGATGAACAGGTCGTAGGCGTACCAGCGCGACATGGTCGCGCCGGCGCGCAGCACGCTCGCCCAGCGGCGCGCTCACGTGTCGCGTGAGGCGATCGATGCCCGCTTCACCCTGGTGCAGACGGACCCACAGGATCCGCGAGGCGAACGCGCTGCCCTTGACGTTGGACAAATCCCCGAGCCCCGAACCTTCGAGCCACTATAGCTCACGCAGGGGCGCCAAGCCGCCGTTTGACACTCCGGCCGCCGTGCGACTACGGTCCCGCCGTGAGCAAGACTCCACCCGTTTCACCTCTTGCGCGGCTGCAGTCCATGGAGGCGGAGGCGGCCAGCGGCGGCGGCCCCGAGCGGGTCGAGAAGCAGCACGCGGCCGGAAAGCTGACCGCGCGCGAGCGCATCGACGCGCTGCTCGACCCGGGCTCGTTCGTCGAGATGGACAAGTTCGTGACTCACCGCTGCGCCGACTTCGGCATGGAGGCGCAGAAGATCCTCGGCGACGGCGTGGTGACCGGCCACGGCACCATCGACGGCCGCACGGTGTGCCTGTTCGCGCAGGACTTCACCGTGTTCGGCGGCTCGCTGTCGGGCGCCTACGCCGCCAAGATCTGCAAGGTGATGGACCTGGCCACCAAGATCGGCGCGCCGGTCATCGGGCTCAACGACTCGGGCGGCGCGCGCATCCAGGAGGGCGTCGAGTCGCTGGCCGGCTACGCCGACATCTTCACCCGCAACGTGCTCGCGTCCGGCGTGGTGCCCGCAGATCTCGGCCATCCTCGGGCCGTGCGCCGGCGGCGCGGTCTACTCGCCGGCGATCACCGACTTCATCTTCATGGTCGAGAACACGTCGTACATGTTCATCACCGGCCCGGACGTCATCAAGACGGTGACCCACGAGGAGGTGAGCAAGGAGCAGCTCGGCGGCGCGCTCACCCACGCCAGCCGCTCCGGCGTGGCCCACTTCGCGCAGCCGGACGAGATCGCCTGTCTCATGCAGGTGCGCGAGCTTCTGTCCTACCTGCCGGGCAACAACCTCGAGGATCCGCCGCGCGCCGAGTGCCGCGATCCGGTCGATCGCGCCGACGCCGAGCTGGACGACATCGTGCCGGTCGAGTCGAACCGGCCGTACGACATCAAGAAGCTCATCCTGCGCGTCGTCGACGACGGGCACTTCCTCGAGGTGCACAAGGAGTACGCGCGCAACATCGTGATCGGCTTCGCCCGCTTCGACGGCCGCCCGGTCGGCGTGGTGGCCAACCAGCCGGCGCACCTGGCCGGCTGCCTCGACATCGACGCGTCGATCAAGGCGGCCCGCTTCGTCCGCTTCTGCGACTGCTTCAGCATCCCGCTGGTCACGTTCGTGGACGTGCCGGGCTTCCTGCCGGGCACCGCGCAGGAGTACGGCGGCATCATCAAGCACGGGGCCAAGCTGCTCTACGCCTTCACCGAGGCGACCGTCCCCAAGATCACGGTCATCACGCGCAAGGCGTACGGCGGGGCCTACGACGTCATGGCGTCCAAGCACATCCGCGCCGACATGAACTTCGCCTTCCCGTCGGCCGAGATCGCGGTGATGGGGCCGGAGGGCGCGGTCAACATCGTGTTCCGCAGCGAGCTGGCCCGCATCGAGGATCCGGCCGAGCGCGAGACCGCGCGCGCCCGCTTCATCGCAGGAGTACCGCGAGCGCTTCGCCAACCCGTACAAGGCGGCCTCGCTCGGCTACGTGGACGAGGTCATCCGGCCGCGCAACACGCGCCAGGCGATCGTCCGCTCGCTGCGCACGCTGGCCAACAAGCGGCAGGAGAACCCGCCGCGCAAGCACGGCAACATCCCGCTGTGACTGCAGCTGAGCGGCGGGCGGCACCGCCGTCCGTCGTCCGTCGCCGTGGTACCCTGCTCCTCTGTGTCAGGCGGGGTCTTGCGGGTCGCCGTGTCGGTCGCTCTCGCCTCCGCCGCATGCTCCGGCGGCCGCGCCACGGCGCCGCGCGGCGCGTCGTCGAAGGCGGCGCCGGCATCCCCGCCGCCCATCTCCGCGGCCGCCTACGGCCACTACCTGCGCGGCCGTCTGGCCGCGCATCGAGGGAGACGACGCCCGCGCCGCCGCCGAGCTGCGCGCCGCCGCGGCCGCCGCGCCGCGCGAGGCGCCGATCCAGGTGGCGCTGGCCGACGCCCTGCTGCGCGCCGGTCGCCGCGATCAGGCGCTGCGCACCATCGAGACCGCGCAGCTGCGCTTCCCGCGCGACGCCGGCGTGTGGCAGGAGTCGGGGCGCATCTACAGGCGGGCCAGCCGCCACGCCGACGCGTCGCGCGCGTACGGGCGCGCCATCGAGCTCGATCCGGACGACGAGCGGAGCTACCTCGGGCTGGCCGCGGTGTGGATGGCGCGCCAGCGGCCGGATCGCGCCGAGGCGACCTGTCGCGCGCTGCTCCGCCGGCTGCCGCACTCGGTGGCCGGGCACTACCAGCTCGGCGTCCGGTTGCTGGCGCGGCGGCGAGCTGACCGAGGCGGAGCGCTCGCTGCGCCGCGCGCTCGATCTCGATCCGTCGCAGACCCGCGCCCGCGTGGCCCTGGCCCGGGTGCTGCGCGCGCGGGGCCGCACTCGCGAGGCGCTGTCGCTGCTGCGCGAGGCGTTCGATCGATCGAGCAGCGTCGCAGATCGGCGCGCGGCTGTTCGAGCAGCTGCTCGAGGTCGGCGACCGGGACGGCGCGGTGGCGCTGCTCGGCCAGCTCGACCGCGACGACCTCCCGCTCGACGTGCGGGTCTCGTTCGGCTACCTCTACCTGCAGGTAGGCGAGGCGGTGCAGGCGCGCGCGCTGGCCGCACGCCTGGCCGCGCGCGACCCGACCAGCGGCGCGGTCCGCCTGCTCGAGGCTCGCGCGCTGCGTCGACCTGGACCGGCGCGGCGACGCGATCAAGCTCCTGCTGGCGGTCGCGTCCGGAGCGCCCCGGCTACGCCGCCTGTCGCGCGCTGGCCGCCGAGCTGCTGGCGCGCAGCGGCAAGCACGCCGAGGCGCGCGCCGCGATCGAGCAGGCGCTGGCGCACCACCCGCGCGACGACGGGCTGCATCATCAGCCGCGCGCTGGTCGCCGAGCTGGCCGGCCGGCCGGGCGAGGCGCGCGAGATCCTGCAGGCGGCGCTCGAGGGCGCGCCGCAAGCACGACCCGGAGCTGCTCTACGCCCTGGCCGGCCTCGAGGACCGCCAGGGCGCCCCGGATCGCGCCGTCGCCGTGGCGCAGCGCATCCTCGACCGCGATCCGGACCACGCCGGCGCGCTCAACTTCATCGGCTTCTCGCTGGCCGACCGCAACCGCGAGCTGGCCCGCGCCGACCGGCTGCTGCAGCGCGCGCTCGAGCTCGCGCCCACCGACGGCTTCGTCCTCGACAGCGTGGGCTGGCTCCGCTTCCGCCAGGGCCGGCTGCCCGAGGCCCAGGACCTGCTCGAGCGGGCGGTGCGTCTGGCCCCGACCGAGCCGGAGCTGCTGTGGCACCTGGGCGAGGTCTACCTGGCGCGCCGGCAGCCGCGGCGCGCGCTGACCGCTTACGAGCGGGCGCGGCGGCTCGGACCGGACGAGCCGGTCAAGCGCCGCATCGACGCGCGCATCCACGCGCTGCGCGCCGAGAGATGACGCCGCCGCGGCGCCGGTGCTAGGCTGGGGCCGTGACGCACCGATTCGCCTCCACCTGCTGTGTGCGCGGCCCTGCTCGCGGCGCTGCTGGTCCGGCTGCGGCGGCGGCCCGAGCGACAGCGAGTGCGAGAAGGTCGTGCGGCACGTCATCGAGCTGGAGGCGGCCGAGGCCGGCGGCGGCGCCGTGCCGGCCGATCAGAAGGCGGATCTGGAGCAGCGCAAGAAGACCGTGTTCCAGACCATCGGCATCACCTACTGCCGCGACGAGATGACCAGCGCCCAGGCCGAGTGCGCGCTGTCGGCCAGGACGCTGAGCGAGCTGTCGGCCAAGTGCCGCCAGTCGTAGCCCGCGGGCCGACCACGCTCCCGTTCGGCGCGATCGCCGCGAGGTTGAGCGCCAAGACGCGAAGATCGCCAAGGGCGGCAGAGGTCGTCCCGTCGTCGCGCTGGCGCATGCGGCCTCGTCGAGAAGCGTCTTGATCGCGGCCGCCAGCGCGGCGGCGGGACGACCTCTGCCGCCTTGGCGTTTTGGCGACTTGGCGGCCAACCAGCGGCTGTAGCCGCAGGGCGAGCCGGTGGCCGACGTCCGCGGCCGCCATGTGGCCGATCGCCGGCGACGTGGTGGCGCCGTGGCCGCCCAGGCCCGCGACCCAGAACAGCCACCCGACCTTCGGGTCCCAGCCGATCACCGGGCGGCGGTCGGGCGCGAACGTCCGCATGCACGCCCACGATCTCGTCTGGGTCAGATCGGCGAGCCACGGCGTGAGCCGTCGCAGGCGGTCGGCCAGCTCCGCCGCCGCGCCCGGCATCACGCGCGCGTCGCCCGGCGGCATCTCGACCGCGTCGCAGCCGGACAGCAGGAAGCCGTTGCCCTCGGGCCGCCCGTACATCTCCTCCTGATCCACGTACCAGAAGAACGGCGCCTGCTGGTCGAGGTTGGGCACGCGGTCGGTCAGGAACAGGTGGCGCTGCAGGCTGGTGAACTGCACCGGCGCCGGAGCCGGCGCGCTTGCCGATCTCGCCGGCCCACGCGCCGGCGGCGTTGACCACGCACGACGCGGCGACGCTGCCGCGGCTGGTCTCCACCGTCACGCTCGACGGATCGCGGCCGTGGCGGAACTTGCGCACCTCGACGTTGAGCTCGACCTGCGCGCCGGCCGCGCGCGCGCCGGCCAGGAAGCCCTGCAGCAGGGCGTGGATGTCGATCACGCCGTCGGTCGGAAAGGAGACCGCGCCCGCGGCCGGCAGGCCCGACAGCCGCGGCCAGCGGGCCAGCAGTCCATCGCGGTCGAGCCGCTCGCTGGGCAGCCGGTGCAGCAGCGCGCGCGACCCCATCTGGTCCAGGCGGATCGGATGCGCGCTGATGAGCAGCGATCCGGTCTGGCGAAAGATCGGCGCGGACGAGAAGCCGGCGGGCGGGTTGCGCAGGAAGTCGGCGCCGCGCACGGCCAGGTCGGTCACCAGCTCGTCGTCGGTGAGCTGGCGGCACAGCCCGGCGTTGCGCCCGCTGGCGTGATATCCGCACGTGCTCTCCCGCTCGAGGATGAGCACGTCCGGCACGCCGGCGCGGGCCAGGTGGTAGGCGGTGGCCGCGCCGGCAAAGCCCCCTCCCACCACGACGACGCGCGCGCGCGCCGGGATCGAGGGGGGAGACATGCGCTATCGTGTACCCTGCGCACCTCCGCGGGGCAAGACATCAGGGCGCGCGCAATTCGAAGCGCGCGGTGCCGCCGAGCGGACCTCCGGGACCGTCCTCGCCGGGAATGAGCGACCACGTCGCGCCGCCGCCCGCGTCACCCTCGAACGTGGCCGAGCAGGAGCCGCTCTTGTCCCGGATCTGCACGGTCCACGCGGCGCCGGCATCGAGATCGTCCTGCGCCGCGTAAGCATCGTCCTGACGCGCGACCGCGAAGCTGAACGACTCGCTCGACCGGCGCGTCGCCGCACGCCACCGAATCTGGATCGGCCGCCGGGTTGCTGACCGTCACGTCCCACTGACCGCTGCCCGCGCACGTCCCGGTGAGCTCCTCGCTCGTGCTCGATCACGCCGGTCACGACGTACTCGGTCGCGCACTGGAGCGCGCCGCCTCCTCCGCCCGTGCCGCCGCCTCCGTCCGCTGCCATCGCCGCCTCCGGTTCCATCGCCGCTGCCGTCTCCGCCGCCGCCTCCGCCGTCGTCGCCGCTTTCGTCGCCGCCCTCCGGCGCGCTGGCGTCGCCCACGCCGCAGCCGAGCGCGGCGGCCGCGCTGCTCGAGAGCAGGAGAGCGAGAAGAGGTGCTCTGGCGATCATCATGACGACCTCGCGATCGGGGCATGCGTGGGTGGTGGTGCGGAGTCGGGTCGGCGGGTCCCGCATCCCACCTGTGCAACCGACGTTCCGCACCGTCCGAGACGGCCGGCGTGGATTTCTCCGGGCTTGCGCTGCTCGCGCTCCGCCACCTGCGTCCCTTCTGGTGACCTCGGCCCCCACACGTCGCTACTTCAGGTCGACGGTGATGAGATAGAGTCGCTCCCCGTGTTTGCTGTACCGGCCGGGCGCAACGACGCCGTCCGAATACTCGCCGCAACATTGACTGGCGCGGTGGCGATGTCCGGATGCGGCGGCGGCAGCGAGGCCCGTCGCTACAGCCGCGACAAGGTCCAGGAGTCGCTCAAGCGCCTCGAGACGCCGGGCCTCCTCATCGGCGAGTTCGCGCTGGCGCCCGACCCGGTGCTCGACGGCGACACCATCCGCGTCGAGGGCCTCGAGAGCACGCTGCGCCTCGTCGCGATGGACACCGAGGAGACGATCAAGGACGAGCAGAGCCGGCGCCACGTCGAGGCCGACTGGCCGGGCTACCTCAAGGCGCGCCGCGGGCGCTCGCCGCGCCCGACCAAGCCCGGCACGCCGATGGGCGACGAGGCCAAGAAGTTCGCGATGCGCTTCTTCAGCGACGTGGACCGCGTGCGACTGGAGCGCGATCACCCCAAGGAGATCCGCGACCGCTACGACCGCTACCTCGCGTACGCCTTCGTGCGCAAGAACGGCCGCTGGGTCAACTACAACATCGAGGCCGTGCGGGCCGGCATGAGCCCGTACTTCACGCAAGTACAGCTTCTCGCGCCGCTTCCACGATCAGTTCGCCGCTGCCGAGAAGGAGGCGCAGGCGGCCCATCGCGGCATCTGGAACCCGGATCCCAACAACCGCCACTACCGCGACTACGACGAGCGCAAGCCGTGGTGGGACGCGCGCGCCCGCTTCGTCAGGGCCTTCGAGCAGGACGGACAGGGCCGCGACGACTTCATCGTGCTGACCCACTGGGACTCGCTCGGGCGCCTGCAGAAGAAGATGGGCCAGGAGGTGACCGTGCTCGGCACCGTCAGCCGCGTCATCCTCGGCGATCGCGGCCCCACCCGCGTCAACCTGAGCCGTCGGCGGATGAGCGACGTCACGGTGGTCTTCTTCGACAAGGACGTCTTCGCCGCGACCGGCATCGGCAAGTACTCGGGCGAGTTCGTCCGCGTGAGCGGCGTCGTGAGCGAGTACCGCAACAAGTACAACGGCCGCCGCCAGCTCCAGCTCCTCGTCAACCTCCCGTCGCAGGTCGTCGTCTCCGACGTGCCCGGCATCGACAGCGCGGTCCAGTCCGCCGCGCGTCCCTGATTTTTTCTAGTTAGGTCCTGCCATGAACATCTCATCCGCTCGTCTCCCCGTCCTCCTCCTCGGCCTCGCCGCGGCCGCCTGCTCGTCCGACCGCGGCGGCGACGGCGGCAGCAGCTCCGGCGACTGCGATTTCCTGGCCGGCGATCTGGTCATCACCGAGGTGATGGCCAACCCGGCCGGACAGGACACCGGCCTGGAGTACTTCGAGGTCTACAACGCCAGCTCCGAGACAATCGAAGCCGGCGGGTTGACCCTTGTCTACAGCCTGGCCGACGGCGAGGACGAGAAGACCCACGAGGTGGAGGAGCTGTCGATCGAGCCGGGCGACTACGTCACGCTGGGCACCGCCGATCCGGAGGCGCTGCCGGACTTCATCGGCTACGGCTTCGCCAACGACCTGGGCGCGCTGCGCAACGGCGGCGCGGTCCTGGCCCTGCGCTGCGGCGACGACGGAGATCGACCGCATCGAGTACGCCAGCGCCGAGGGCGAGGACGGCGTGGCCTGGAGCCTCGACGGCGCCATCACGCCGGATCACATCGCCAACGACGATCCGGAGAACTTCTGCGGCGCCACCACCGAGTTCGCCGAGGGCATGTTCGGCACCCCGGGCGCCGCCAACGAGCCGTGCACGCCGGCGGTCGTCCCCGGCAGCTGCACCGACGAGGACGGCGAGCGCGACGTTGTCGCGCCGGTCGTGGGCGATCTCGTCATCAGCGAGCACATGGCGTCGCCCAACGGTACGGACGACGAGCGGGAATGGTTCGAGATCTACGCGGCGACCGACGTCAACCTCAACGGCGTGACCGTGCGGCGCGACGACGGCGAGCCCGAGGCCATCATCGAGACGGCCGACTGCGTGCGCCTGGCCGGTGGCGAGTACGCGGTGCTGGCGCGCTCCGCCGATTCGGGCGCCAACGGCGGCCTGCCGGAGGTCGCCGGCACGTTCGGCTTCACCATGGTGGCGGACGCTGTCATCTCCATCGGCGTGGGCGAGGAGGTGCTTGACCAGGTCACGCTGACCCCGGTCACCAACAACGCATCGACCGCGCTCGAATCCCGAGACGCTCGATCCGACAGCCAACGACGACGCCGCGAACTGGTTCGCCTGCGAGGCGCCCTACGGCGACGACACAAAGCAGCCCAACACCGGGACGCCCGGGGCCAGCAACGAGACGTGCGGCGGCAAGCTCGCCGCCGCCCCCGCCCGACAGCTGCATCGGCGACGACGGGGAGCGCGCGATCGTGCCGCCCGGTCCGGGCGATCTGCGCATCAGCGAGTACATGGCCAACCCGGCCGCGGCATCCGATGCAGACGGCGAGTGGTTCGAGGTCCAGGTGCTGGCCGATGTCGATCTCAACGGCCTGCAGATCGGACAGATCTCGGATCCGTACGACGCCGACCAGACCGTGAACGACAAGGACAACGCCTGCATCAGCGTCTCGGCCGGCGACTTCGTCGTGTTCGCGACGAACACCGCCGCGGGCGAGAACGGCGGCATCTCCGGCGCCCTCGACACCAGCCAGACCCTGTCGCAGGGCGCCAACGGCGACCGACTGTTCATCGGCTTCGCGGACGAGGTCATCGACGAGGTCACCTGGGGCGCCGGCGAGATCATCGAGGGAACCGCCGCCAGTCTCGATCCGGGCGGCGACGTCTTCTGCCCGGCGGTCGCCGCCTACGGCGACGGCGACCTCGGCACTCCGGGCGCCGCCAACCCGGCCTGTCCGTAGTGCCATGCGTCCCGCCGGTGACGCCCTCCGCGCCGCCCTCGCCGCCGCGCTGATCGCCGCGGCCGGCTGCGCCGCCGGCGGCACCGACGACGGCGACGACGACGGCGCCGACCAGACCGATGACGACGGCGACGACGGGCCGACGGCGGCGGGGGCAGCAACACGGCCTGCGGGCCGGCGCGCGGCACCGTGGCCCAGGTGATCGACGGCGACACGGTGGATCTCGAGAGCGGCGTGCGCATCCGCTACCTGCTCGTCGACACGCCGGAGAACACGAGCGAGGTGGAGTGCTACGGCCCGGAGTCGACGCAGTTCAACGCCGACCTGGTCGAGGGGGAGGACGTCGCGCTGTCGTACGAGGAGGAGTGCTCGGACGACTACGGGCGCGTGCTGGCCTACGTGTCCGTCGGCGACCGTGAGATCAACTCGCTGCTTGTCGAGCGCGGCTTCGGCTGCGCGCTGTACATCCCCCCCAACGGCGAGGAGCGGCGCGACGAGTTCGAGTCGCTCCAGGCCCGGGCGCGCGCCGACAGCCGCGGCCTGTGGGGCGCCTGTCCGGAGAACCCGTGCAACTGAGAAACACCGCCTCCGCCATCGCCGCCTTCACCGTCCTCGCGCTGGCCGCGCACGCGCGCGCGAATCCGTACGAGACCTTCATCGACGTCGACAGCGAGGAGGACCTGTATGACCTGCAGGCCACCGGCCAGATCGACGACGACACCCTCACCGAGCTTGTCGAGGTGTTCCAGAGCGGCGTCGACCTCAACCGGGCCGGCCGCGAGGAGCTGTACAGCCTGCCCAACCTCACCTACGGCGAGGTGGACGCCCTCCTCGAGTACCGCGAGCTGGCCGGCTGGATCAACGACCCGATCGATCTCGTGGTCTCCGGCATCCTGACCCAGGACAAGCTGGAGTCGATCGCCGCGTTCCTGGTCATCAGCGATCCCAGACGGGCGCTGTTCTCGACCGCGGGCTGGCTGCGCGGGCAGACCCGCTGGTCGCAGGAGGACCAGGGCGCGCCGCCGGTGCAGCTGCAGGGCCGCGTGGCCACACTGCGCAACCTGACCGTCGGGTTCGCCAGCACCCTGTCGCGCAACCGCCTGGCCGACATCGAGTACTACGACGGCCCTGACGGAGCCGCACTGTCGGCGGTCGAGGCCGACGAGCAGGTCTACGTGCCCAAGTTTTACGCCCAGTGGGAGACCGACCGCTGGGGCGTCATCGCCGGGACCTACCGCATCGGCTTCGGCCAGCGGCTCACCTTCGACAACACCTCGCTCTACACCCCCAACGGCTTCGTGCGCGACGACCAGCTGTTCCGCGACGCCGAGCTGTCGCGCGTGTGCCGCGAGACGCCGTGCCCCGGCGTGACCGATCACATCTACGAGTCGCCGGACTACGGCTGGCGCGACGGCCTGCTCGGCGCCGCGGTCGGGCCTCAAGAAGCTCCAGCTGGGCGCCGGCCACCTGCAGGCCTACGCGTTCGGCTCGTACCAGAAGCGATCGATCTACCAGTACGACGTCTTCGACATCGACGCGTGCGAGGATCCGCGCGACGACTGCTCGGCGCCGCGGGTCTACCGCCGCCTGGCGGACGGAGTCGACGAGGACACCTACTACAGCTTCTCCACGCTGCCCAACCTGTTCACCGAGGCGACCGCCGGCGGCAACATCGCGTACGCGATCAACCGGCGCTCGCACATCGGCGTGACCGGCTACGGCAGCGACGTCACCTGGCCGCAGGACACGATCGAGCTCGATTTCCAGGAGGGGTCGCGCCTGCCCTACGGCGGCCCGTTCGGCGCGGTCGGCGTGGACGGCTCGGTCGGGTTCGGCATCTTCGACTTCTTCGGCGAGGTGGCGCGCAGCTTCGACTCGATGCCGGACAGCGAGGGGGGCGGCATCGGCGGCCTGCTGCGCGCGGTGACCACGTTCAAGAGGCAGAACGAGCTCGAGGCCTCGCTGCGCTACTACGACGAGGGGTTCAAGAACCCGTACGCGCGCCCGATCGCCGCGCCGGACGAGTTCGAGGGCCAGCGCGCCCGCGACGAGATGGGCGCGCGCCTGCGCTACACCGCCCGCCTGGACAAGCGCTTGAGCCTGCGCGCCACGGCCGACGTCTGGTCGCCGACGTCGGGCAACGGTACCGACGGCCTCCTCGACGCGCGCGCCGACTACGATGTCACCAGGCAGTACGGCGTCGGGCTGTGGGGCCGCTACGCGCAGTGCCTCCAGCTCGCGATCGACCCCGAAGAGGACACCGAGCCGGGGCTCTGCGAGGGAGAGAAGTACCAGGTCACGGGTCGCTTCCGCTTCAGCCCGACCCCCCGCTACAGCCTGGTGGCGCAGTACCAGCACGAGTACCTCGTCGACCTCGATCGCCAGGACGCGTCCGCGACCCTCATCGGCACGGTGCGGCCGTGGGAGTGGCTGCGCTCGCGCGCGCGTGTGCGCTATCTTTTCGAGGACATCGACAACGAAGAGACGTCGCTGGAAGAGTCGGTGTGGGGCTACGTCGACACCGGCGTCCGCGTGCGGACGCGCGACTGGGTGCGCGTCCGCTACGACGTGTACCTGTATCTCGATGATCGCATGAGCACCGTGGAGCGTGTACCGTCTCCAGAGCACTGGCTCTGGCTCGAGTACGAGTCTCGGTTCTAGTCGTCCCGCCGAAGGAGTCGCGCCATGAACATGAACTGGCCCCTGGTCGCCGCCATCCTGGCCGTGCTGGCGGTTCCGTTCGGCATCGCCGCGATCCAGGACATCGGCCGCGAGGATCGGCCGGCCGTCGTCGATCAGGCGCCGGCCCAGGACGAGATCGACGCGTTCGAGGGCGCGGTCGAGAGCGCGGACGAGGCGATCGAGGAAGACCTGGACGACGAGGAGCCCGGCTGGCCGCGCGGCCACGTCATGGAGCAGGGCTTCTTCGACCGCGTGTTCCTGGCCGGCGGCCGCCCGTCCATCGCTGAGCGGCGCGCTGGCCGGCGCGCACTTCGGCATGACGCGCGACCAGCTCGACGCCGGGGCCCCGGCGCTGTGGCGCTGGGCCGAGCAGGAAGTGTCGGAGTTCCGGCCGGCCACGGCGCGGCTCGACTTCGAGGAGCGCGGCGGCGATGGCCTCACCGCGATCGCGATCCGCTTTCCCGACGACGGCAGCGCGCGCCGCATCCTGGCCGCGGCCTGGGGCGCGCCGGTCGACGCCCAGGGCCAGGACGAGGAGTCGCGTCACTTCTGGTTCGACGCGCACGAGCGGCACGCGCGTCATGCTGCGCGAGGACACCGCGTCGGCCACGACCGAGGTGACGCTGCAGCGCGTGCAGCCGGTCCAGTCGCTGTACCGCCGCGGGCGCGGCTTCGCGTTCGAGCGGCGGGAGATCCTGGGCGCCACGCCGTCGGAGCTGCTCGCCACCTACGGGGCCGACTTCGAGCTCGACGAGGCGTCGCCGAACGCGGCGCTCCTCGTCGTCGATGCCGGCGACTACGCCCTGGCGCGCACGCGCTGCACGATCGCGTTCCAGGACGGCCGGGCGGTGGCCCTGCAGATCGTCGTCGATCACTCCGGCCGCGCCGACTTCGGGCCGCTCGCGCTCGAAGCGCTGCGCGGCGCAGCTCGGGCCGGTGCGCGCCACCGAGCGCGACGGCGGCGACAGCACGTGGCACTTCGACGACGGCGTCGCTGTGCAGCAGCTCGCCGGCTCGTCGCAGCTGGTGGTGAGCGCGAGCCGACCGTAGAGGACTGCGGGCCGTAACCCCGGTCACCTCCGGCGAGCGTGGCGTGCCGATGCCCACAGGGGGCGGGGTCGCCAGTCCGATAGTTCGAGGCACCACCTGGTGACTCCAGGGACCGGCCATGCCCGTCCCCGGCAAGCCGCTCCGGGCGGATATAGCCGCGCTCGTCGGTACTTACGCGAGTGGTGCGCTGCTTGCACAACACCCCCCCGATGTCTCTACGGCTGGCTCTCGTGGCGGCGGTCCTGCTGGCCGGCTGTCAGTTCGATGCGTTCGGTCTGTCCGGCGAGACAGGCGACGAGGGCGATGGTGGCGACGAGCAGGCCCCCGACGACGGCGCGGACGACGGCGCGCCCGACGAGGACCCGCCGCCCCAGCAGAATCCGCCCGCGGGCGAGGGTCCGCCTGTCGACGGTGCGGCGCATCTGCCGCCCGAGGCCGGATACGGCGGCACGGCTGACCTGACTCTCACCGGCGGCACCATCGACACCGACGATCTCACCCTCCCCGACGGCATCCCCGACGGCGTCTTCTTCGACCGCTGGTTCCAGTCGAACGGACCCGACCTGGCCGTGCTGCACGTCCGGCGTCTCGACATCACGGAGGGCACCGTCACCGTGGTCGGCTCCGCGCCGCTCATCGTGATCGCGGCCGACCACATCGCCATCACCGGTATCCTCGACGCCGGCGCACACCTCGATGTCCCCGGCCCCGGCGGCAGCGCGCCCGCCCAGGGAGACGGCGTCGGCGGCGCGGGCGAGCGCACCGGCTCCGACCGCGACAGCGGCGGCGGCGGCGCGGGCAGCGCGCTGACCGGAGCCGAGGGCGGCGACGCCAACTCGCCATTCCCGTTCGTGTCCGAATCCGACGGAGGCGGTGGCGGCGGTCCGCACCTCGACGATCAGCTGGCCGTGCTGATCGGCGGCTCGGGCGGCGGCGATGGCAGCGGCTGCTTCGGCGTGCCCGGCGCGGGCGGCGGCGCCGTGCAGCTCACGTCCGCGACCTTCATCGAGGTGCGCGGTGCGGTGCTCGTGGGCGGCGGCGGTGGCGGCGGCGGCCTCGGCGAGGGCGACGACATCGACGCGTGCGGCGGCTTCGGCAGCGGCGCGGGCGGCGGCAGCGGCGGCGCCATCGTGATCCAGGCCCCGGACGCCGATCTGTCGGGCGACCTCAGCGCCAACGGCGGCGGCGGTGGCGGCGGCGGCGGTGAGTCCGGCAAGGGTGCAGACGGCGGCGACGGCGCCCGCGGCGGCATCGTGGCGCCCGGCGGGGGTGGTGGCGGAACCCTCGGCGCCAACGGTGGCGACGGCGGCGTGCAAGGCACCGACGCGCAGCCCGGCGGCGACGAGGGCTCGGGCGACGGCAACGGCGGCGGCGGCGGCGGCGCGCCCGGCATCGTCGTCACCCTGCCGACCTGAGCCGCGACCGCATCGTCTCCGCGCGGCCCCGGCGAGCGCCCTCCGCTGATATAACCGCGGCATGGGCGTCTTCGACCTCATGAGCCAGCACGGCTACGGGGAGATCCACCTCGCGCGCGACCAGGCCAGCGGCCTGGAGGCCATCATCGCCATCCACGACACGCGACTGGGTCCGGCGCTGGGCGGCTGTCGCTTCATCCACTACGCCAGCGAGGAGGAGGCGATCATCGACGCGCTCCGGCTGGCCCGCGGCATGACCTACAAGGCCGCGCTGGCCGGGCTCGACCACGGCGGCGGCAAGTCGGTCATCGTCAAGCCGTACCGCCGCTTCGACCGCACGGCGCTGTTCCGGGCGTTCGGCCGCTTCGTCGAGGATCTGCGCGGCCACTACATCACCGCCGAGGACAGCGGCACGTCCATCGAGGACATGGACGTCATCCGCAGCGTCACCAAGCACGTGACCGGCGTGGACCCGAGCCACGGCGGCTCGGGCGATCCGTCGCCGTTCACGGCGCTCGGCGTGCGGCGCGGCATCGAGGCCTGCGTGCAGTTCGCGCTCGGGCGCAACACGCTCGACGGCATCCACGTCGCGGTGCAGGGCGTCGGCCACGTCGGCTATCACCTGTGCCGCGAGCTGCACACCCAGGGCGCCAAGCTGACCGTCGCCGACGTCGATCCGCTCAAGGCGGAGCGGGCCCAGCGCGAGTTCGGCGCGTCGATCGCGCGGCTCGAGGACATCTTCGACGTCGAGTGCGACGTGTTCTCGCCCTGCGCGCTGGGCAGCGCGCTCAACCCGGACACGGTGCCGCGCCTGCACTGCCGCATCGTGGCCGGCGCGGCCAACAACCAGCTGGCCGAGCCGGCCATGGGCGCGGCGCTCATGCAGCGCGGCATCGTCTACGCCCCGGACTACGCCATCAACGCCGGCGGCCTGGTCAACGTGGCCCAGGAGTACGTCGGCTACGACGCGGAGAAGGCGCGCAGCCGCACGATGAAGATCTACGACACGATCCTCGAGATCGCCGAGCGCGCGCGCAAGGCGATGACGCCGACCGACAAGATCGCCAACAAGATGGTCGAGGAGCGGCTGTCGAACGTGCGCTGACCAGAGTCGCGCCGCGCGCGCGATGTCGCCGCGGCGCTGCTCGTCGCGCGTCGTCGCGGCGCCGCGCGCAGCGGCGCAGCCGGCGCCGGCCGGCGAGGAGGACGACGTCGTCAACGAGCCGCCGCCGCCGCCGCTCTACGTCGCCGCCCTGCGCGAGCCCGGCCGCGCCGTCATCGGCCTCGACTTCGGCATCGGCATGCTCGACGCTGCTGTGCGACGGCTGCTACGCCGAGGGCGGCATCAGCCTGAGCGGGTTCGGCGGCGCGCAGCTGACCCGCGCGGGTCGCGGTCCTGGCCGACGCCTGGGCGCTGATGCACCTCATCGCCGAGGACATGAACGAGAGCGGCGGCGCGGCCCACGCGCTGGCCACGGCCGGGGCGCGGGTGTGGATCATCCCGCGCCTCTGGGTGCAGGCCGGCGATCGGGGGCGGCTGTCTGGCCGTGACCGGGACGGGCGCCGGCGACGGGGTCGATGTCGGACCCGGCGGCCATGCTGGCGGTCGGCGGGCGAGCTGGGCCACAAGCGCACCTCCGGCATCGATCTCTCGGTCCGGATTGGCGCCACCCGCCTCGCCGGCGCGCCCGACTCGGCCGAGTCCGGACGACGGCGACGCGGTGCTCCTCTACAGCATCGCGGCCGTGGTCGGCTTCCACTGGAACTGAGCGACTGTCTCGCGGGTGGCAAGTGCATTAGCCGGTCTGTGGTGCAAAGAACTCAGCAACCGGCTACTCGAAAAGCCAATCAGGGGCCATTTGTTGGCGAGCGTACGGCGGAAGCATCGGTTTCGGCTCGTACGCGGCGGCACGGTGCTTGCTCAAGAAGAGGGTGCCGGCGCAGTGGTGCCGGTTCTGACAACCGAATCGACTGACGCCGGCTGCTGCGGGCAATCCCCGCTCGTCCCCTCCCCCCCACCACGCCGCTGAGAAGCGGCAGGCGAGCGAGCCCGCAGCGGCCGCGTTTTTTTTCGGGGCTACGCTTTGACCGTGGCTCGCTGCCCAGCATGCGGGCGAGACGCGAGCGGTTACGCGTTCTGCCCGGAGGACGGGACGGCGCTGTCGATGGTCGATGACGGGGCCGCGACCGCCCGGATGGGGCGCCAGCTCGACCGCTACCGCCTGCTGCGCCACGTCGGGCGGGGCGGCAGCAGCGACGTGTTCGAGGCCGAGCACATCCACGTCGGCAAGCGGGTGGCGCTCAAGCTGCTGCGCCGCGAGCTGGCCCGCGACGAGCACGCGGTCGAGCGGCTGCGGCGCGAGGCGCGCACGACCAGCGCCATCGGCCACCGCAACATCGTGCAGGTCGAGGATTTCGGCGTGACCGCCGACGGCACGGTCTACCTGGCCATGGAGTGGCTGGACGGCGAGACGCTGGCCCAGCGCATCGAGCGCGGGCCGGTCGCGCTGCCGGTCGCCGTCGATCTGGCGCTGCAGATCGGCGCCGGCCTGGGCGCCGCCCACGCGGCCGGCGTCGTCCACCGCGACCTCAAGCCGGCCAATGTCTTCCTGGTCGCCGCAGCGCGGACGGCGGCGACCTGGTCAAGCTGCTCGACTTCGGCATCGCCAAGGCTGGTGCGCAGCGACGCGCGGCTGACCGGCACGGGCGCCTTCATCGGCACCGCGGACTACGTGGCGCCGGAGCAGGCCCTGGGCGAGGAGGTGGACGCGCGCGCCGATCTCTACGCGCTCGGCGTGGTGCTGTACCAGCTGCTGACCGGCTCGCTGCCGTTCCGGGCGGGCAACTTCATGGCGGTGCTGCACCGGCACGCCACCGAGCCGCCCGAGCCCCCGTCCGTGCGGGCGCCGCTGCGCGCCATCTCGCCCGCGCTCGAGGCGGTGGTGCTGCGCTGTCTGGCCAAGCAGCCCGAGGAGCGCTTCGCCGGGGCGGACGACTTCGTCGCCGCGCTGACCGCGGCCACCGGTGCGCCGGCCGGCGCGTCGGGCCGCGGGTCGTGCCGTCCGCGCGAGCCGCGTCCGCACGGGCCGCGTCGGACGCGCGGGTCGGCTCGTCGGTCGCAGCTGGCCGGCCCCGCGCTTCGACCGTCCGGTCAGCGAATCGGTCGCGATCGAGCCGCCGCGCCGCGGCCGGTTCGGCGCTGTGGCTCGCGGTGCTGGTGGCGCTCGGCGCGGCCGGCGGGGTCGGCCTGGCCATGATGCGGCGCGCGGACGAGCGCCCGGTCACCGCGGCGGCGCGGCAGGACGCCGGCCCGCCGGCGTCGAGACGCGATGCAGCCGCCGCGCCGGCCGACGCGGCCGCGCCTGCGCTGCCCGACGCGCCGACGCGCCACCGCCGCCACCGCCGTCACGGCCGCCGCCGGCCGCGTGGACGCTGCCCGGCCGCGCGACCGGCTTCGACTACACCGTCCGCGTCGCGCCGCGCCGGCTGCGCCCGGGCAAGCCGTTCCAGCTCGACATCGAGATCCGGCCCGGCTCGGCGCTGGCCGGCTCGTGGCGTGCCGGCTCCGCGCGCGCCGGGCTCACCTTCCTGCACGACCGCCGCATCGAGCTGCGCGGCGACTTCCCGCTCGACGACGCCGGCCGCCTGTCGACCGGGCTGACCCTGCCGCGCACCGGCGTGCACCAGGTCGAGCTGGCGCTGCGCGGCGGCGGCCGCGAGCTCGGCCGCGCCAGCTTCGAGCTGTGCGTGGGGGCGGATCCGGCGGGCGACCGGGCGGCGCTCGAGCGCGTCTGCCCGGGGATGACCGGCCTCAGTCGCTCGTCCTCCCTTCCGGGGCGGTGAGCGTGTCGATGCGATTCGCGGTGCCGATGGTCGACTCCGGCTTGGCCTGAGCCAGCACCCGGCGTCCGTCGGCGAACAGCACGGCCATCTTGCCCGGCTCGCTCGACTGCTCGACGAGGCCGATGCCGAAGCGCGGGTGCGAGATCTGCTCGCCCTGGCGGAACGTCTCGCGCATCGTGTACGGCCGCGTCGGCGCCGACGTGTCCGGCCGGAACGTCATCGCCTCGGCCGGCGCCGTCGTCGACCTCGCGCGGCCCGTCGGACGCGTGGCGCGGCGCGCGGGCGACGCCGTGCGCGCCTTGCGTCCTCCGGCCGGCGCGCCCGGCTTCCGGTAGCGGTGATAGCCGTGGCACTCCTTGCACTGCACCTTCACGATGTCGGGGCCGACCTTGGCCACCACGACGTGCCAGACGTCGCCACACTTGCTGCACATCGCCTCGATGTCGGCACCGACGGACGCACTCATGACCGACGAGTGTGCCACACTCGGCGCGGCTACCGATCTCGCAGCATCGGATAGCGCTTGCGGGCGGAGGCGATGACGGTCTCCATCACGCCGGCCACGCCATCGAGCCCAGCCAGCTGGCCGGAAAGATAGATCGATGCTCCCGGCTCGAGACTGGGGAGCGCGTTCATCTCGAGGAAAAAGAGCGCTCCGGCTTCGTCGATCCGGTAGTCCATGCGTCCGAGGTCGCGCACCCCCAGCACCTCGACGCAGACGCGCGACGAACGCATCGCCTCCGCGCGCTGCTCGGGCGACAGCTTGGCCGGCACATGGACCTTGACATCGGAGAATCCGCGCATCTTCATGTCGAGCTCGAAGATGGTGAAGCGCCGGTCGCTGGCCGGATAGACGTACTCGGCCGGCTCGAGGATGCCGCCGGTCGCGGGCGACGCCACCTCGAGGAACGGCACCACGATGTCGCGGCCGGTGATGTACTCCTCGACCATGACGCCGTCGCGGAAACGGGTCAGCGCCTCGGCCAGGCGCACCTCGAGGGTGGCCAGGTCCTCCACCACCGAGTCGGCGGTGATGCCCATCGAGCTGCCCTCGAAGTTCGGCTTCACGATGACCGGAAATCGCAGATCGAACCCGGCCAGGTCGTCCAGGCGGCGGGCGAACACCCAGCGCGGCACGCGGACGCCGTGCGTCGCCACCAGAAGCTTGGTCAGGTGCTTGTCGAGGGTGACCGTGCAGGCGTACGCGTCCGACCCGGTGTAGGGGATGTTCAGGCGCTGGAACAGCGACGGATAGAACGCCTCGCGCGCGCGGCCGTGGCCGGCCTCGGCGGTGTTGAAGATGAGATCGGGGCGCGTCCGCTCCAGCTCGGCGACGAGCTCGGCCACCGTGCCGGACGCCTCGATCAGCAGCACCTCGTGACCGAGGTCGCGCAGGGCGGCCTCGATCATGCTGACCGTCTCGGGTGTGTCGTACTCGGCCTGATCCTCGGTCGCGGCGGTCTTCAGGCTGTACGTGAAGGCAATGCGCATCGCGAGGATCGAGGGTAAACTGTTTGCAGCCTGATGTCGTGGCGCGAAGCGCAGCTGCCGTTGGCGCTGGCGGCGATGTTGCTCGCCGCCGGCACCGGTCTGCTCGCCGGCTGCCGGCACGGCCAGCGCGAGACAATCCCGAGCCAGCCGTTCCGCGACGAGAACGACGGCGACGACGACTTCCAGTACACAGAGGGCGCGGTGCCGGCCGGCGCGGAGCGGCGAGAAGGCCGAGAGCAGCGCATCGGCCGGCGAGAGCACCGTCGAGATCGAGATCGACGAGGGCTCCGACGACGAAGCCGCCGGCTCCGACGGTGCGGCGTCGACCGACGACTCGAGCGACGACGGCAGCGGCAGCGACGAGGGCGGCGACGACGGTGATGACGCTGGCGACGACGCCGACACCGGCGGCGTGAGCGGCCGCGGCGGCGACCACGGCGGCGGCGACGACCACGGCGGCGACGACGGCGACCCGGGCGACGAGGGCGAAGGCGACGGGCGCTAGCCGGTGGCCGGACCCGCGTGGTATGGCTCGGCCGGAGTGATCGACATGCTCGAGACAATGTACTGGGGCAACAGCGTTCGCTCCTACCTGGTGGCGGGCGGCGTCCTGCTCGCCATCCTGCTGGCCGTCCGCATCAGCAAGTACATCCTCGTCACCCGCGTGGGGCGACTGGTCGCCCGCACCGAGACGCGGCTCGACGACACCCTGCTCCGCATGGTCGAGGCCACGAAGCTGTGGCTCACCCTGTTCATCGCGCTCTACGCGGCGTCGCTGTTCCTGCTCCTGCCGCCGGAGCTGGCCCACAAGACCGAGACCGCGGCGATCATCGCGCTGCTGGTGCAGATCGGCGTGTGGGCCAACGCGGCCATCGGCGCCACCGTCCAGCGCATGCGCGAGAAGAAGCTGGCCCTGGGGGAGACGTCCGGCATCGGCATCCTGGCCATGATCGGCTTCTTCGTCCGCGTGGTGGCCTGGGTCATCCTGTTCCTGCTCATCCTCGACAACCTGGGCGTGGACGTCACCGCGCTGGTCGCCGGCCTCGGCATCGGCGGCATCGCGCTGGCCCTGGCGGTGCAGAACATCCTGCAGGACGTCTTCGCCTCGGTGTCGATCACGCTCGACCGGCCGTTCGAGATCGGCGACACCATCCACATCGACGAGCACGTCGGCACCGTCCAGCACATCGGCATCAAGACGACGCGCCTGCGCAGCGTCAACGGCGAGGAGCTCGTGTTCGCCAACGCAGACCTGCTCAAGTCGCGCATCCGCAACTTGAAGCGCATGTTCGAGCGCCGCGTGCTGTTCACCGTCGGCGTCAACTACGCCACGCCGGTCGACATCCTCGAGCAGCTGCCGGCCGCGTTCCGCGAGATCGTCGAGCGCCAGAAGGAGCGGACCCGCTTCGACCGCGCCCACTTCAAGGCGCTCGGCCAGTCGTCGATCGACTTCGAGATCGTCTACTTCGTGAACTCGCCCGAGTACGTCTTCATGATGGATACGCAGCAGCGCGTGTGCCTGGACATCCTGCGCCACCTCGAGGAGCTGGGCGTCTCGCTCGCCTTCCCGACCCGCACCATCTACATGGAGACGGTCGGCGCGAAGTCCGACGACGGCGACGGGGCCGACGACCGGCGCGGCGACAAGCCACGCGATCGTTCAGGCGACCGCGCCTAGCCCGCTTCTCAGCGGCAGCGACGCAGCTCGGGCAGCTTCGCCTCGTCGTCGGCGGCGCGTTCGGCGTCGTCGGCCTCGGCGGCGTCCGGATCGACATCGTAGGCGCGCAGCGGTGGGCGCGGCCGGGCCTCGGCGACCCTCTTCTCCTCGGGCGGGCGGCTGCGGTCCTGCGCTACCCACACGGTCAGATCGCCCCACACGGTCTCGAGCGGCAGCTGCCACCAGCCGTTGACCGGCGCCGCCAGCGGCGCGTCGGCCTCGTCGGTGACCATGCCGATGGCCGGGCCGCCGCGGCGCGCGAACAGGCACGTCCCTTCGGGCAGGTGGAAGCGCGAGCGCGAGCCCCACAGGCCCAGGTGGCCGTAGCCGTATCCCCACGAGCTGCCGTTGCCGTTGCCGCTGCTGGCCTTGCCGCTGGCGGTGGCGACCCAGCCGCGCACCTCGAACCACTCGCTGGCGTACAGGATCGGCCGGAAGCCGTCGCGCTCCGGCCCGGTCGCGACCACGTCGCACTCGGAGAGGAAGCGAGCCACCTGGCGGCCGCCCGGGCGATCGAGGACCGCGGTGCCGGCCGCGACCGCGCCGTCAACCTGGTGCTCGCCGGTCTCGATCGGCACGAACTGGTTGCCCAGCGCGGTGCGCGGGATGAGGCCGGAGAAGCTGATGCAGTCGTCGCGATGGCGGATGTGGGTCATGCCGCGGCTCTCGCCGTCCACCTGGACCGCCAGGCCGGGGTGCAGCCGGATCCCGGCCCCGCCGAACGCGGCCGGCTTGACCGGCGGGCCCTGGGTGTCCGGCGACAGCGGCGCGACCTCGGTCACGACCGTGTAGAGGTCCCGCTCGTCGACCCACAGCAGCAGCCGGTAGTGATCTTGCGGCGCGATGACGCGCAGGCGGTCGCGCACCCTGTCGACGACGACCATCGTCATGGCGTCGCCCATGTCGATCGCGTCGGAACGCTCCCCGTCGCCGCCCGCGTCGCCCACGTCGAGCGCGGAGTAGCGCACCGCGCCGTAGTGAACGAGCCGCACGCGCTCCGGGAAGATGCGCTCGTAGTCGTCCTGCAGGTAGCTCATGATGCGCGGGCGCGGGGCGCTCGCCGCCGCGTGCGACGGCGCCGGACTCGCGCGCGTCGACGCGGCCGGGCCGCCCGTTTCGCGCGCCGCCGTGCTGCAGCCCATCACGGAGACGAGCCCCAGCGCCAGCGCCGGCACCATTCCGACATCGAGGTCCAGCAGCCAACCGCTTCCAGTCGCTGCGCGCTCGAGCATCCGCGCGCCAAACATCTCGATCCATCTTAACCGGCTGCCGCGAACCTGCACTAGCTCGCTCTCAGTGCCCACGTGTGGGTGTGAGCGTTGTGAGCGTTCACCCGCCGCGAGCGGCCGCTCGACGGCGGGCCCGCGCGGTGGCACCCTCGGTGGGAAGGATGCCGCCTCGCAGATCGCGCTCGTTCGCCGTCGGTGTCGTAACAATCGCGGGCCTGATCACCGTCGCGGCCTGCAGCGACGCGAAACATCACGTGGCCGGTGAGGCGCTGCCGATCGTCGGCGGCTCCTTCGACGCCGGCGACGACGCGGTCGTCGCCCTGCAGATCGGCGGCGGACTCTGCACAGGCACCCTGGTCGCCCCGCGGGTGGTCATGACCGCGGCTCACTGTGTGGCGTCGTCCATCGACAGCGGCGAAACGTCGAGCGGGACCGTCTACTTCGGCAACGGACAGGACCCGTGGCTGGCCGAGATCGCGATCGCCGACATGGCCATGCACCGCCTGTACGCGCCGCCCGCCTTCGTGCAGTGGGACATCGCCGCCGTTCGTCTGGCCGAGGATGCGCCCGACGGCATCGACCCGATCCAGCCCAGCACCGTGGCGCTCGATCCGGCCCTCGACGTCGGCCTCGCGGCGCGCAGCGTCGGCTTCGGCGTCACCGATGGACAGAGCCAGAGCGGCGCCGGCATCAAGCGTCAGGTGCGCCTGACCGTCGACGAGATCACGTACCTGCACGTCGGCGTCGGCACCGCCAGCGAGAACACGTGCCAGGGCGACTCCGGCGGGCCGACCCTGGTGGACCTCGGCGGCGTGGAGCGCGTTGTCGGCGTGACCTCGTTCGGCAGCGACGCGTGCCGGGCGCGCTCGTTCCTGACCCGGGTCGACACGATGCAGGACTGGCTGACGCAGGTCATCGACGCGTGGTCGGGCCCGTGTCAGCTCGACGGCGAGTGCGCCGACGGCTGCGACTCGATCGATCCGGACTGCGACCCGTGCGGCTTCGACGGCACCTGCGCCGACCAGTGCGCGGCGGTCGACCTGGACTGCCCGCTGGGCGCGCGCGTCGGCGAGGCCTGCGCCGAGGACTTCGACTGCGAGTCGCGGCTGTGTCTGCCGGCGACCGACGATGCGCGGGTCAGCTTCTGCACGGCGACCTGCGACCCGGCCCGGCCGGTCGACACCTGCCCGCCTCCGCTGAGCACCTGCGTCGAGGGCGCCGGGGGCGAGCCGGTCTGCGCCTACAGCGGAGCGACGCCGTCGGCGCAGGGCTCGAGCTGCGAGGAGGACGGCCAGTGCCGGTCCGGGCTGTGCGACACGGCAAACGACATCTGCGTCGAGCAGTGCGGCGGCGACCAGCCGGAGTGCGCCGAGCCCTATTCGTGCGAGGAGGTCCGCGGGATGCGGGCCTGCACCTTCGCCGACGAGGGCGGATGCGCGGCCGGCACCGGCCAGGGCGGCCGGCCGTGGCCGGCGCTGGTCGCGGCTTTCTGCGCCCTTGCACTGGCCGGGGCGGCCCGAAAGCGGCGCCGGCAGCCGTGAACGGCTGGCCTTGCGCCGACGTCTCTTCCGGGTAGGATGCGCGCCGTGCCGACCCAGTCTCGCAACATCACTCTACAACGCAGCATGGTGGCTGCGCGGGATCGCGCCCAGCTCCTCGGCCAGCGCGGGGCGGTCATCTGGCTCACCGGGCTTTCCGGCTCGGGAAAGTCCACCATCGGCTACGCCCTGGAGCGCCGCCTCAACGGAGCGCGTCATCTGACCTACGTGCTCGACGGCGACAATGTGCGACACGGGCTGTGCAGCGATCTCAGGCTTCTCTCCACAGGATCGCACCGAGAACATCCGCCGCATCGGCGAGGTGGCGGCGCTGTTCGCCGACGCGGGGCTCATCATCATCACCTCCTTCATCTCACCGTACCGCTCCGACCGCGACCTGGCGCGCCAGCGCGTGCCGGCCGGCAAGTTCATCGAGGTATTCCTCGACGTGCCGGTCGAGGTGTGCGAGCGGCGCGACCCGAAGGGCCTCTACAAGAAGGCGCGCGCCGGCGAGATCCCGGAGTTCACCGGCGTGAGCGCGCCGTACGAGCGGCCGAACGCGCCGGAGGTCTCGCTCGACACCGAGTCGCTCGACCTGGACGCCTGCGTCGAGACGATCGTGCGCCACCTCGAGAGCAGCGGGTTCTTCGACGTCTCCGACGCGGCGTTCGTCGACGCGGGGGCGGCCGGGTGACGCGCTACAACCTCTCCCACCTCGGCCAGCTCGAGGCGGAGAGCATCCACATCATCCGCGAGGTGGTGGCCGAGTTCGACCGCCCGGTGATGCTTTACTCGGTCGGCAAGGACTCGTCGGTGATGGTGCGCCTGGCCCAGAAGGCGTTCCCGGCCGGCCGCATGCCGTTCCCGCTCCTGCACGTCGACACCGGCTACAAGTTCCGCGAGATGTACGAGTTCCGCGACCGCTTCTGCAAGGAGATCGGCGCGGACCTGGACGTGTACCGCAACGAGGAGGCGATCGCCGGCGGCGCCAACCCGTTCGACCTGGGCACGTCGCGCTGCTGCGGGCTGCTCAAGACCCAGGCGCTGCTGCAGGCGCTCAGGCGCGGCAACTACGACGCCGCGTTCGGCGGCGCGCGCCGCGACGAGGAGAAGTCGCGCGCCAAGGAGCGGGTCTACTCGTTCCGCGACCGCTTCGGCCAGTGGGATCCCAAGAACCAGCGCCCCGAGCTGTGGAGCCTGTACAACGGCCACCACGCCGACGGCGAGAACATCCGCGTGTTCCCGCTGTCGAACTGGACCGAGCTGGACATCTGGCTCTACATCTACCAGGAGAACATCCCGATCGTGCCGATGTACTACGCCACCGAGCGCGAGGTGGTGGTGCGCGGGCAGCAGCTCATCCCGCTCGAGGGCAAGGAGACCACGCGCCTGCAGCCCGGCGAGCGGGCCGAGCGGATCATGTGCCGCTTCCGCACGCTGGGCTGCATCCCTTGCACCGGCGCGGTGCGCTCGACCGCGGACACGATGGAGAAGATCATCGAGGAGCTGATGGTGGCGCGCCACTCGGAGCGCATCACGCGCGTCATCGATCACGACCGCGACGGCTCGATGGAGCTCAAGAAGCGGGAGGGATACTTTTGAGCGCCGACGCCGAGGGTGCGGCAGGCGCCGTCGCGGGCGGCGCAGCCGGCGTGCTGCTCCGCCACGAGCGATCGGATCTGCTGCGCCTGCTTACTTGCGGCAGCGTCGACGACGGCAAGTCGACGCTCATCGGGCGCCTCCTGCACGACTCGAAGACGCTGTACGAGGACCACCTGGCCAGCCTGGAGAAGGACTCGCGCCGGGTCGGCTCGGCCGGCGGGGCGATCGACTTCAGCCTGCTGCTCGACGGGCTCAAGGCCGAGCGCGAGCAGGGCATCACCATCGACGTCGCCTACCGCTACTTCTCGACCCCGCGGCGCAAGTTCATCATCGCCGACTGCCCGGGCCACGAGCAGTACACGCGCAACATGGTCACCGGCGCGTCAACGGCGAACCTGGCCATCGTGCTGGTCGACGCGCGGGCCGGCATCCTGGCCCAGACCCGGCGCCACAGCTTCATCGCGTCGCTGCTCGACATCGGCCACATCGTGGTCGCGGTCAACAAGATGGACCTGGTCGACTGGTCGCAGGAGGTGTTCGACGCGATCCGCCGCGAGTACGTCGAGTTCGCCACCCGGATGCAGGTGCGCAGCGTCCACTTCATCCCGATCTCGGCGCTCGAGGGGGACAACGTGGTCGACCCGAGCGCGCACATGCCGTGGTACCGGGGCGTCCCGCTGCTCGACTATCTCGAGACCGTGCACGTCGCGTCGGACCGCAACCTGATCGATCTGCGGTTCCCGGTCCAGCTTGCCATGCGCCAGGACATGAGCTTCCGCGGCTTCGCCGGCTCTCTGGCGTCAGGCATCCTGCGCCCGGGCGCCGAGATCATGGTGTTGCCCTCGCGCCAGCGCACGCGGGTCGCCAAGGTGGTGACCTGGGACGGCGAGATCGAGGAGGCCTTCCCGCCCATGGCGGTGTCGGTCACGACGACCGACGAGATCGACATCGGGCGCGGCGACATGCTGGTCCACCCGCGCAACCTGCCGCGCGTCGGCCAGGAGCTGGACGCGGTGCTGGTGTGGATGAGCGAGACGCCGCTCGACCGCCAGCGCACCTACCGCATCAAGCACACAACGCGCGAGGCGCACGCCGAGGTGAGCGAGCTGCGCTACCGCTTCGACGTCAACACGCTGCACCGCGTGCCGTGCGAGAGCCTGGCCCTCAACGAGATCGGGCGGGCGAAGGTGCAGGTGAGCCGGCCGCTGGCCTACGACCCGTACCGCAGCAACCGCTCCACCGGCAGCTTCATCCTGATCGATCCGGTCAGCAACGGGACGGTGGCGGCGGGCATGATCCTGGACCGCACCCGCGACGAGGACGACGTCGCCGTCGCCCATGGCGGCGGCGCGGCCAGCGCGCGCTCGGCCGTGGCGCGCGGCCTCCTGCGCCCGCAACCCAGCCGGGTCGGCCCGGGCGAGCGGGCCGAGCGCCTGGGACAGCAGGCGGCGACGGTCTGGCTGACCGGGCTGCCCAAGTCCGGCAAGTCGACCATCGCGTACGCGCTCGAGCGGCGCCTGTTCGACGCCGGCTACCTGGTCCACGTGCTCGACGGCGAGAACCTCCGCCTCGGCATCAGCGACAACCTCGGCTTCGGCGCGCTCGAGCGCAGCGAGAACGTCCGTCGCGCCGCCCACGTGGCCAAGCTGGCCAGCGGGGCGGGCCTCATCACGATCGTGGCGCTGGTCTCGCCCGACGCGTCGGATCGCGCGGCCGCGCGCGCCATCGTCGGCGGCGAGCGCTTCCTCGAGGTCCACCTGTCGGCTCCGGTCGAGACCTGCGAGGCGCGCGACGAGGAGGGCCTGTACCGCCGCGCCCGCGCCGGCGACATCGAGCGCTTCACCGGGGTCAGCGCGCCCTACGAGCCGCCGCGTTCACCGGAGCTGGTGCTGCCGACCCACGAGATCTCGGTCGAGGACTCGGTGAGCCGCCTGGTCAACCTGCTGGCCACCCACGGCGTCCTGCGCCGGTAGCGACGCTACCTCGGCCCCGAGGATGCTCGAGCAGGCATTCCCTGCCGAGAGCGCCACCTGGGAATTGAATTGACCAGAACTGTCACGAGAGCATGATGGTCAGCTCTGCGAGCGTCACGCTGGCCGGCAAACAAGGGGAGAGGGCCCGGAGCCCTCGGGGGAATGGACATGGCGAACGTGTACAGGGTCGATCCCGCGCGTCATCTATTCGTCGATGCCGTCGTCGGAAATGGACATGACGGTTTCGTCAAGGTGGAGCATCCGCCGTCGGCGTCGGTCAACGGCCGATTGACCCGCGATCTCGGGCCGGCGGGCGAGCTCGTGAAGACGTCGCTTGCCGTTGTCGCGACCGTGACGATAAGGAACGCGAAGGATGCAGTGCTGACGGTCAACGTCTATCAGAAGGACGCCACCGGAGCGCCGGCCAACAAGCAGACCTTCAAGGACGACCGGCCGGCGGCGGGTTCGCGCGAGAAGACAGGTCCGCGCAAGAAAAAGAACCTGAGCGTCGACGTCGAGCTCCTCTGAGCGGGCTGGCGCAGTCGCTGGCCTCGTCAGGGGCCCGGCATCTTCGCTGTCGGGCCGCCGAAGCCCCACTTGATGTTGGCGAGCGCGAAGACCTCGCCGGCGTCGGGGGCGGCGAAGTCGCGGCCGAAGGTGGCGGTGAACCAGGTGCTGCCGAGGACGCGCACGTCCACCGCGATGTCGACGCGTAGCAGGTGCTGGTCCTCGACGTCGGCGCTCAGGTAGCGGTAGACAAGCTCGGCCGAGAGCGCGTAGCGGCTGCGCACGTGGATGTAGCGGCCGCCGGTGTCGGCTATCAGGTTCGTGTCGTCTCCGGAGCCGTCGGCGAGCAGGCGGGCCAGCGCGACCAGGCTGTGACTCTTGCCCTGGGCGGCCAGCGTGACCCAGCCGCCGCCGGCCAGCCACTCGCCGTCGCCGAACTGGGCGTCGGGGAAGCGCCACGACGCGGCAAGGGCGGCGTCGCCCAGCAGGCCCGTGCGCGCGGCGGAGGCCAGGACGCACTTCTGCGCGGTGGCGCGCAGCCCTTCGTAGGCGGCCGCCGACTGCTCGCGCGCGCGGGTGTGGACGACCTCGATCTCGGCCTCGCGCGCCCGGCTGCTGGCGTCGTTCTCGGCCACGATCTTCTCGCGCTCGGCGGCGCTGGCCCGGTCCGGGATCGGCCTTTCCTGGTGCCGGGCCAGGATCGCGCCCAGCTCGAGGTTGATCATCTTGCCCTGCTGCTCGGCGATCGCCTGCGACGCGTCCTTCACCGCAGCCCAGCAGGTGACGCGCTTGCGTCCGTCGAGCCAGCGGGTGCGCAGGCCGACCGCCAGATCGGTGACCGAGGCGTCGGTCATGCCGCCCATGCCGTCGTCGACCTGAAGGCTGCGCGCGGCGCTGCCGATCGAGACGGTGAAGTTGCGGACCAGCGCCTCGGACGGCGTGCTCTCGGCCATCTGGTCGCCGGTCAGCTCCGGGTGCGAGAAGAACCAGTACGGCGCGACCTCGACCGAAAGCGAGTCGGGCACCGCGACGTCGCCGCCGGACACGAAGGAGCCGAGCGCGAGCGCCAGCGCCGTCGGTGTGGTCGGCCGCTGGATCTCCGTCGGCGAGACGCCGAGCAGCGCGAACGCGGCCGAGTCCGGCGCGCGCAGCTGGTCGAGGTCGGGGATCGCGCCGGCCTCGGCCTCGGCCTCGTCGGCCCGGGCGTCGGCCAGCGTCACGACGCTGCACGCGACCGCGAGGAGGAGCGCGACGAGGATCGAGGTGCGCACGGGCGGCCTAGACGAAGAGGACGACGGTGACGTAGCTGGCGATGGCGCCGCTGTCGCCCACGTTCTCGTGCCGGGCGCGCAGCTGCTTCACGCCGCCCTTGAGCAGCGTGGTCACGCCGAGCCTGTCGGTCTCGGTGCGCACGTCGATGACGACCGAGTTGACCATCAGCCGCCGTCCCTTGAGGCCCGCCGCCGCGCCCAGCTTCATGTCGCGCGGCTTGCTGCCCTTGGCGAGCAGCTTGTCGTCCAGAAACGCGGCCCAGCCGCCGTGCTGGCCCTGGCCGATGGTCACGCGGGCGATGATCTGCCCGGCGGCGCCGACCTCGTACGTGTGTACCCGGGTCTCACCGATCTGATTGGCCACGCGCCGCCCCCCTCGCCGGCTCCCCTGCCGGCCGCGCCATGATAGCAGATGCGCTCGCGCGCTCGATTCGCGATCGCGCGATGCGTGAGTCTGGAGGGAGGGCTCCCGGCGCTCCGCGGCGCGCGTGTTAGACCCAGGGTTCGCTTGTGTCGAGCCGACCAAGCGAACCCTGGGTCAGACGGGGTGCCGACGAAGTCGGCGGGGTCCCCCGTCGAAATAGACAGGCTGAGCGCGAATGCGCGAAGCCCTGAGCCCTGGGCTCGCTGAGGCTCAACCGAAGCGAGCCCAGGGGTTAGTCCCCTGTGACACAGGGGGAGCCCATGACCTCGCGCGAGATGTCCCGCCGCGTCTTCCTCGCCCGCATCGGTGTACTCGGTGCCGGGGCCGCGATCCTGCCGCGGTGCACGGTCGCGCCCGGCGGCGGCGCGCTCGAGAGCGAGGCGATCGACCTCGGCCTCCTCATCGAGCTCCTGCGCCCGGTGCTCGCCGATCTGTCGCGTGACACACTGAACGGATTCGTCGCCTTCAGCGTGCCGGGGCGCGACCCGTACTCGGCCGCGCAGGGCACGCCGCGCGGCGAGCCGGGCGGCATCGAGGCCGGCGGCACCGACTTCCTCATCGACAACCTCGACCGCTTCCTGCCGTTCCCGGATGACCTGCTGCGGCCGGCCGCGTCGGCCCTGGTCGTGGCGCTGCGCGATCTGCCGCTGCCGCTGGAGCTGCCGCTGCCGCTGCCGCTGCCCTTGCCCGGCGGCCTGCTCGGCGATGTCGAGGAGGCGCTGCTGTTCATCCTCGCCAACGACGACACAGTGCCGCTGTCGCTGCCGGTGGCGCTGCTGCTCAACTACGTCGGCACTGTCGTCGACCCGCTGTCGCTCGAGGGCGCGTTCCTGTCGCCGTTCTCGCGGCTCTCGTTCGCCGACAAGGCGCGCGCCATGGAGCTTGTCGAGACCACCAACCCGGACCTGGTCGCGCTGCTCGACGCCAGCGTGCCGGAGCCGCTGCGGGCGTCGGTGTCGGGCCTCTTGCGCTTTCTCGGCGGCGCGCTGCACGAGTTCGCCGCGTTCGGCTGCCTGGGCGAGTCGCAGGTCTACGACGCCGGCAGCCGCACCCTGACCGGCCGGCCGGTCGGCTGGCAGCTCACCGGCTACCTGCCCGACAACCAGACCGGAGACGGCTGGGACGACCTGCTCGGCTACTACCAGGATCGGCGGGAGGTGCCCGATGCGTGACGTGATCGTGATCGGCGCGGGCGGCGGCGGGCCGATCGTGGCCAAGGAGCTGGCCGGCCGCGGCCTCAGCGTGCTGCTGCTCGAGGCCGGCCCGCGCCACGCCCGGCCGCGCGAGGAGTGGACCCACTTCGAGAACGACGCCAACAACCCGCTGACCGGCTTTCTGCGCTTCGGCCCGGCCGACCGATCCAGGCCGGCCTGGTTCCGCGAGACCCCGCAGAACTCGTTCGTGTTCCAGCTGTCCGGCGTCGGCGGCACCACCCAGCACTACTTCGCCAACTGCCCGCGCGCCTATCCCGGCGTGTTCCTCGGCTACGACGGGCCGGACCGCGACGCCTACGACACAGCCCACCTGTTCCCGTTCAGCTACGGCGAGCTGGTCCCGTACTACCGCTGGGTCGAGGCCACCTTGCCGGTGCAGACGGCGGCCATGGGGAAGAAGGAGCGCCGCTTCTTCGACGGGTGCGAGACGCTCGGCATCCCGGTGCAGACGACCAAGACGACGCTGGGCGACTCGTACCGGCCGCAGGAGAACGCGATCCTGCAGCCCGGCGGCAACGCCGGTCTCACCCGCGACCCGTCGCAGCTGCGCTTCCCGCTCGCCACCGGCTGCACCTTCTGCGGCTACTGCCTGCAGGGCTGCATGGAGCCGATCCAGGCGCCGCGCAACCTGATCGCCAAGCGATCGACGGACAACAGCTACGTGCCGATGGCGCTGACAGCGGACGCGTGGTCGCCCGGCGGCGTGGCCATCACGCTCGTCGCCGACGCCTTCGTCACGCGCATCCACACCGAGCAGCGCGCCGGCGAGCTGGTGGCCAGCGGCGTGACCTGGCGGGTCGGCGCCACCGGCGAGCAGCACACCGAGACCGCGCAGGTCGTCGTGCTGGCCGGCGGGACGACCGAGAGCCCGCGGCTGTGGCTCAACAGCGGTCTGCCGGATCCGAACGGCTGGGTCGGGCGCGGCTACACCGACCACTACTTCGACTTCGTCGTCGGGCTGTTCGACGACGACACCGACTCGTCGAAGGGTGCCGCGTCGGCGGCGCGCGTCGAGTTCCCGGGCCGCGGCGGCATGGAGAACATCGGCCTGGGCCCCGCGCTGCAGGCGTTCGCCATGCAGCTCTCCGACAGCGGCTCGCGCGGCTTCTACAGCAACGGGCGCGGCATGACCGGGCCGTGGGACGGTCCGGCCGGCCGGCCGATCGGCCCGGAGCTCAAAGACGCGCTGCAGAACGGCGTGAACCGGCTGCTCAACATCCTCATCATCACCGACGACGACGTGCAGGCCGAGAACCGCGTGGTGCTGTCGGCCTTCCCGGGCGACGAGCACGGACCGGTGCCCAAGGTCATCTTCGACGCGGCCAGCCGCTCGCCGCGCACCCTGGCCAACCGCGAGTTCCTGGCCCGCAAGGCGACCGAGCTCCTGCGCGGCGCCGGCGCGAGGAAGGTCTTCCGCCTCGACTGGGGCCCGCTGATCCTGCACGTGCAGTCGACCATGCGCATGGGTCTGAGCGAGGAGGACTCCGTGCTCGACGACAGCGCCGAGTCGCGCTGGGTCAAGCGGCTCTTCATCGCCGACAACTCGGCGCTGGCCAACGCGCTCGGCGGGCCGAATCCCACGCTCACGACGCAGGCGCTGGCCACGCGCACGGCCGAGAAGATCTTCGTGCGCTACTTCGGCGGCGAGCCGTGGGTCGGTCGCGAGTCGCCGGTCGTGTCAACCGACGACGCGGTCACGCAGGCGGTCATCGATCGCGGCCTGTGATCCATTTTCGATGTGCGACCGGGTGTGAGCCGCTGCGTCGGCGGGAGCCAGGATCCTGGCCGATCGTGAGCGGCACGACGTTGCCGGAGCGGGGTGAATGAGGGGAGCGTGAGCGATCGCATACCGCCGCGGTCCGCACGCAGGATGAAACCTCGTTCGCCTTCGGTGCCTGTGGAACGAAGGCATTGATGGGTTGGCGCCTCGAGCCGGCCGGAGAGGTACCCGTGCCAAAGGATGCGGAGAGCGGCGGATCGAATTTCACCGAGAAGGTCACCGCGCTGTGGCCCCCCAGGCGACCGCGGACCGAGCAGCCCAGCGTCGAGCGGACGACGGTCAAGGCTCACGTGCTGGCGCACGTGGCCCGCTCCCGCCGCAAGCCTGGCGCAGGTCCTGATGCCCGGCCCGAGTTCGCGCTGCCATGGAACCGGAAGCAGCCGCTCGAGCTGCCGCTTCCCCCGACGGGCGAGCTACCGCGCGGCAGCCAGACGACACCCCGTCTCGACGGTGACCAGGCTCCCCCGGCCGTGGTCGCGCCATCCGTGCCGGCCGCGACGGCCGCGCCGCGTGCAATGACCGCGTCCGAGGCCTCCGGTCCGCTGGCCGCGCCGGCAGCGTCGGCGGCGGACGCATGGGTGGATCCGACGCCCGCGCGTGGAGCCGCCGATACGGTGATGCCCCCGCTCTATGCCGGCATCTCGCCCTATCGCCACTCGCTGCCCGCGACCCTGTTCGAGCTGACCGCCGTGTCCTCTGCGCCGGCGACAGCGCGGCCACGAGCGCCAGCGACGGCGTGGCCACCGCTGCCCGCCCGGACGGCCAGGCCGGAGCGCAGCCGTCGACGCGGTCGAGCTCGCCCCTCACACCGCGCTGCACACGCGCATCACGCGCGTCATTCCCTGCACCGCCGCCCGCTGGCAGTGCTCATCTTCCTGCTCGCCGTCTTTCTGTGGGCGGTCGCCTACTGGCAGACGTGGACGGCGCTGTCGATGACCGAGCGCTGCCGCGCGGCCTGGCAGATGCTGTCGGGCGCGTCCGGATCGTCGCCGGCCGACGACGGTCGAGGACACGGCCCCGGCATCTAACGCGATCCCTGGCCGCGTCTGCCCGGCCTGCGGGCCTTGCCCGGCTTGCGAGGAGCCGGGCCCGCCGCGACCCACGCGCCGAGCTGGGCGCGCGCCGCGGCCGGGTCGAGCGCGCTCGCCGCGGCCGCGACCTCGGGCGGCACCCACGCGGGAAACGGCGTGACGATGTTGCGGTGCGCGCCGCTCTCGGTGTGCTCCTGCTTGATCGCGGCCAGGCGCTCCTCGCCAATCTCGCCGGCCAGGCAGACGAGGGCCGGCCACATGCGCCGGTGCACGAACGTGACCTTGCCGGCCACCAGCTTGAAGCAGAGCACGTCGGGCGAGTCGTCGATCGCGGTCAGCGCGCGGAAGATCTCGTGGCCCCTCGCGTGCGCCCACCAGCTGCCGCGGATCGGCTCGCCGGCCACCGCCTCGGCCACGCTCGGAACCGGTCCGCGCGCCGACGCCAGCACGACGCCGTGCTCGACCACGAACGCAAGCGGATCGAACCGCGCCGCGCCGCCCCGCTTCCCGCCCACGATCGTCACCCCGGCTCGGCCGGTCCGCGCGGCCGGTAGGCCTCCGGATCGATGCCGAAGCGGCGGCACCAGCGCCGGATCTGCACCCGCGCCTTGCCCATCGCGCGCGCCACCGCGCTGATGTTGCCGCCGTGCTCGGTCAGCATGCGGACCAGCTCCTCGCGCACCTGCTGGTCCCCCTCGCCGCCCGGCCGACCGCGCACCGCCTCGGGCAGGTGCGGCGGCGCGATGCGCAGCCCCGAGGCCAGGGCGGCAGCCGCGCGCAGCGCCTGCTCCAGCTCGCGGATGTTGTGCGGCCACATGTACGTGAACAGCGCGCGCGCCGCCTCGCGCTCGAGCCGCACCGCCTCGGCATGCCCGCCCAGCAGGCGGCGCAGCAGCACCGCGACCAGAAAGCCGATGTCCTCGCGCCGCTGGCGCAGCGGCGGCAGCGCGACGTGCGCCCCGGCCAGCCGCGCGTACAGGTCGGCGCGGAACCGCCCGCTCTCGACCAGCTCGGCCAGCGGCCGGTGGCTGGCCGCCACAACGCGCACGTCAACAGCCACCGGCTGGGTCGCGCCCAGCGGCGTCACCTCGCCCTCCTGCAGCACGCGCAGCAGCTTCACCTGCGAGCCATGCGGCAGATCGGCGATCTCGTCGAGAAACAGCGTGCCGCGGTGGGCGGCGCGCACCAGGCCGGCCCGGTCCTCGCCCGCGCCGGAGTAGGCGCCGCGCCGCACGCCGAACAGCTCGCCCTCGAACAGCGTCTCGGGCAGCGCGCCGCAGTTGAGCGCCACGAACGGACCCGGTCGCCCGCTCAGGTCGTGGATGGCGCGCGCGGTCAGCTCCTTGCCGGTCCCGCTCTCGCCGCCCAGCACGATCGACACGCCGGCCGGGGCCAGGCGGGCCAGCGACGCCATGGCCCGGGCCAGCTCGAAGCTCAGCGTGACCAGCGCCGGATGCGGCGCGCCGCCGGCCGCCACGTCGAGGTCGGGCGGCTCGCGCAGGGTCCGCCGCACCCGGTCGCGAAACAGGAACAGCGTGCTGCCGGCCTCGATCAGGTCGCCGTCGCACAGCAGCGCCTCGCCGGCCGGCCGGCCGTTGACGAAGGAGCCGTTCTTGGAGCCCTCGTCGCGCAGCGTCCAGCCGCCGCCCGCCACGCGCACCAGCGCCGCATGGCGGGTCGACATCCAGCCGTCGGCCAGCCCGATGCGCAGGGTCGGGCAGCCCTCCTCGCTCTGGCGCCTCCAGGTGCGCAGCTCGCCGCGCCCGATGGCGGCGCGGTCCACCTCGGCCAGCGACAGCCGCACCGGCAGCGCCAGCGGCCGCTCGCACTCGAGCGCGATGACCAGATAGGGCGCGACGAAGCTGCGCTCCTCCTCGTTGCGCTGGTCGGCGTACGAGAGCGTTCGCTCCGCGCTCACCTCGCCAACTTTACACGTCGGAACAGGTGGAACAGGTGGACTCGGGGTGGAACGGGGTGGACGGGGGGTGGATCCGGCGCCCCTGCGCAGGCGGGCCGGATTGCCCTGTAAATTCAGCTGCTTACATCGAGCCCTTCCAGGCACAGGCGCTGCTGATGACCGGCGCCATGACACGAACGAACCGCAGCCGGCTGGTCGAAAGTCATCTCCCCCTCGTTCGCCACCTGGCCTCGCGGATGAGCGTCAGGGCCCGGCCCTATCTCGAGCTGGATGACCTGGTGGCGGTCGGTGTGGAGGCGCTGCTGCGCGCCGCCCAGCGGTTCGACCCGGAGCGCGGCGTGCCGTTCGGCACCTTCGCGTACCTGCGCGTGCGCGGCGCGATGTGCGAGAGCATCGGCGCGGTTGCGCCGCTGACCCGCGGCGTGGTGCGCCGGCGCCAGGGCCGCCCGGAGCGCCGCCCGCTGCCGTCGGTCTTTCGCTTCGACGACGAGCGCCCGGCCCAGTGCCCCAACGGCCGCGAGCTGGGCGAGCAGCTGACCGGAGCCATCGACGCCGCCCGGCTCACCCCGCGCCTCATGCGCGCGCTCGACACCCTCGGGCCTCGCGACCGCCAGCTCATCCTGCGCCACTACTTCGGCGGCGACACGCTCAACGAGATCGGCCGCGAGCTCAACCGCTCGCGCTCGTGGGCCAGCCGGGTCCACTCGCGCGCGCTGGCCCGCCTGCGCGCCGCGCTCGAGCCCGCGCTCGCCGCCATCGCGCAGAGCCAGGCCGAGCCGGCCGCGGCGAGCTGAAGCGCGGCCTGCGCACCGACGGCCGGCAATCAGTACCCTCGTTAACCACGCCGCGCCCACGCGTCAAGCCGTTGCGAGGAACGACTCCGTGCTTACGAACTGGAGCGTTCGCGACTGACACAAACAACCAGTTTCGGGGGTCGCATTCGATCCCCAGGGCAAGGAGAACGAAGACGATGGCCAACATCACTCGCAGCGGTAACGGCGGTGGCCTCGGTACGCGCGACCCCTTCGCGATCGCGCGCGAGCTGTTCAGCTGGGATCCTTTCTTCCGGCTGGACTGGCCGGTCCGGCAGGTCCAGGGCGGAGCCAGCTTCGCCCCGACCTTCAACGTGGTCGAGAAGCCGGACGGTTACTACATCTCGGCCGACGTCCCGGGCGTCCGCGATGAGGACCTGGACGTGACCGTGCACGACAATCACCTGATCGTCAGCGGCAGCCGGAAGGGCGAGGAGCGCATGGAAGGCGAGAACTACTTCGTCTACGAGCGCCGCTACGGCAACTTCAGCCGCGCGTTCGCCCTGCCGGACACGGCGGATGCCGAGTCGGTGGAGGCGGGTCTGCGCAACGGCGTGCTCGAGGTCCGCGTGGCCAAGCGCGAGTCGGCGAAGCCCCGCAAGGTGCCGCTCGGTCAGCGCATCAAGGACAAGCTGACCGGCGACAAGGACTGAGCCGGCGGGTCAGGTACTTACTGCAGACAGATGAGCCGGGGTAGCCCGGCTCGCAGACGGCTGCCAGCCACGAGGCTGGCGGCCGTTCCGCATTTTCGGGGGCCGCGCGGCGCAGACGACGCCGCGGCTCGCCTCGGGTCTACCGCTCGCGGTAGACGATGAAACCGCGGCTGGGGTCGTACGGAGAAACCGCGACGGTGACGCGATCGCCGAGCACCACGCGGATGCGATGGCGGCGGGTGTGGCCGGAGAGCTTGGCCAGAACCTCGTGGCCGTTCTCGCACTGCACGCGGAAATTGCCTCCCTTTCCGACGTGGACCACCTCGCCCTGCAGCTGTATCAGGTCGTCCTTACTCATAATCTCTCTTGGCGCCGGAGCGCTTTCGGCCCGGGATGATACCGGAAGGGCGCCTCCTGGCAAGCGGCGCCGCCTTCAATCAACCCAGACCGTCTTGATGTTGACGAACTCGCGAATTCCGAATTCGGCGAGCTCGCGGCCGTAGCCGGAGTCGCGCACGCCGCCGAAAGGCAGGCGCGGATCCGACTTGACCAGCGCGTTGACGAAGCAGCTGCCGGCCGCCAGCTGGGTCTCGGCGATCGCGCTGCCGCGCTCCGGGTCGGCGGTGAACACGGCGGCGCCCAGACCGAACGGTGAGTCGTTGGCGATCCGGATCGCCTCGGCCTCGCCGTCGGCCGCGATGACGGCCGCCACCGGTCCGAACAGCTCCTCGTCGTAGGCCGGCATGCCCGGCGCCACGCTCGCCAGCACGGTCGGCGAGTACCAGGCGCCGGGCTGGCGCGGCACCTCGCCGCCGAGCAGCACGCGGGCGCCGCGCGCCGCGCTGTCCTCCACCTGGCGGTGCAGGTCGTCGCGCAGGTCCTCGCGCGCCAGCGGGCCGACCTCGGTCTCCTCGAGCATCGGGTCGCCCATCTTGGCGGCGCGCATGCCCTCGACCATGGCCTCCTCGAAGCGGGCGCAGATCGACGAGTCGACGACGAAGCGCTTGGCCGCGATGCAGCTCTGTCCGCTGTTGATGAGGCGGCTCTTGACGCAGATGGCGGCCGCCGCGTCGACGTCGGCGTCGGCCAGGACCACGTAGGCGTCGCTGCCGCCCAGCTCGAGCACCGTCTTCTTCAGATTTTCGCCGGCGACGCGCGCCACCGCGCGCCCGGCCGACACGCTGCCGGTCAGGGTGGCCGCCGCGATGCCCGGGTGCGCGATGATGCGCGGCACCAGGTCCGACTCGGCCAGCGAGGTCGCGAAGGCGTCGGCCGGCACGCCCGGCATCGCGCAGGATCTCCTCGATGGCCTGCGCCGACGACGGCACGTTGGAGGCGTGCTTGAGCAGCATCGTGTTGCCGGCCAGCAGCGCCGGCACCGCCGCGCGGAACACCTGCCAGAAGGGGAAGTTCCACGGCATGATGGCCAGGACCGTGCCGAGCGGCTGGAAGCTGACGAAGCTGCGCCGGGCCTCGGTCGCCACCGGCTGCGGCTCCAGCATGGCCGGGCCGGCCGCGGCGAAGTGCTCGCACAGCCACGCGCACTTGTCGACCTCCTGGCGGCCCTGCGCGACCGGCTTGCCCATCTCGCGCGCCATCAGCTCGGCGTACTGGCGGGCGCGCTGGCGCAGGAGCGGCGCGGCGGCGCCGAGCACGCGGGCGCGCTCGCGCGACCGGGGTCTGCCGCCAGCGGGCGAAGCCGCCAGCGAGATCGCCGATGCGCCGAGCCACGTCCTGCCAGGACGCGGGCTGGTAGCTGCGGACGACCTCACCGGTGGCCGGGTTGATGACGTTCATGGGCGGGGAGTGTTGCACGCCTGATGCCGCGCGCGGCGGCGCATGACGCGTCGCCGCGTGGCTTGAACCCGCCGTCGGGCGCGGCTCAGCGGGTGAGGGTGATGTCGAAGGAGCGAGCCGCCGTCGACGACGTCGAGCACCAGGGTCGGCTCGTCTGAGTCGGTGGCCTCCGCGTTGAGCCGAGAAGAGCTCGACTGGCATCGGTCAGGTAGTCGGCCACCACGAACATCTGGCTGCCGTCGGGCGACCAGTCGACCGACTCGGCTCGATGGCCGTTGTCGGCGGCGATGTTGATGCAGGCGACGTGGCCGCTGCCGTTGACCGGCGCGACGAATGGCTCGCGCTTGCCGCCCCACGTAGTGGCGATGAAGGCGACCGCCTGGCTCGTCGCGCCGCCACTTGATCGGATTGCCCGTGACCGGCGCGCCCGCGGTGAGCCCGCTGGTGACGTGCGTCGGCGCCGCGCTGCCGTCGGACGGCATGACGAACAGGTCGAAGACGCCCGCACGCTGGTGTCGGCGGCGAACGCCAGCTGGTTGCCGTTGGGCGACACGTCGACGCGGCCGATGGCGGCGGTGGTGCCGTCCTTGCGCAGGATCTCCGAGTGGGGCAGGACCTGGGTCGGTCCCGCCCCGGCCGCATCGATGACGTAGATCTTGATGCGGTTGTCCGCGTCCATGCGTCCCTTGAAGACGACGTTGGCGCCAGTCGCCCAGCGGCTGGATGACCCGCGCGACCCAGCGGTGGCGAGGATGTCGGCGCGATCGATGAGAGTCGCGCGGCGTCGGGTCCTTGCCGCCCAGGTCGACCAGGATCATCTCGAAGAAGGTGGCTTCGGTGAACAGGCCGGTGATGAGGAGCGAGTTGGAGTTGCGCGACCAGACCAGGTCGTCCACGTCGTCGAACGCCGTGGCCGGGCTGATCAGCGTGGGCGTCGCGCCGACCGCGTCGGCCGGAACCACGTAGGCCTGAGCAGTTGATCGACCTCGAGATCGGCGATGAAGGCGATGAGGTTGCCGTCGGGCGAGACGCGCACCTTGACACGTCGGCGTTCTCGGTCATGACGACCGACCTGGTTGAGCGCGGAGCCGTCGGACGGGCCGGCGTAGAGATCGTAGCGCCCGGGCACCTCGAGGTCGGTCGGCAGGGCGACGATGTCGCCGTTGCGCGAGAAGTCGTAGTTGCCGGCTGGTTGCCGCTCTGGCGTGGGCCCAGCAGCGCGGTGTCGCCGGTCGGCAGCAGCGGCGACGCCAGCGCAGGTGTCTTGTCGCCGAGGAGGTACGCGCCCATCTGGACGCGCCCATCGGTGGCGAAGTCGCCGTGCACCCAGATTCGGGGCGGGGCGTGGGCCCGGCGTCCGGCTCGGGGCCCGCATCCGGCTCGCCGCGTCGTCGTCACCGGCGTCCAGTGCGCCCCGCGTCATCGTCGCCGCCGATCGCCGGCATCGAGCTGCTCCGCCGCCCTCGTCGCCGTCGTCGCCGGAATCGTCATCGCCGCAGGCGGCACCGGACCGACGAGGACGAGCGCGAGCGAGAAGGTTCTGATGGAGGACAAAGCTAGCCTCATGATCGCGCACTATGAACTCGCCCCTCGTCCGCGCGCAATTGGAAAGCATCACCCTCACCGGGTCATCACCGACGGTTTGTCCTCGGTTTCAGTGTCTTGCCGAGTTGTGCGCTGAAAGCTACTCGGACTGGCAAGACGCGGAGGCGGGTCCAGCGCGCGTGGAGGCCGGGTGACGAGTCCGACTCTCCACGCGCGCTGCCCCGGTTTCCGGGTCGGCCATCGATGCTGCCCTGCCGCCGACGCCCTCGATTTCCCCGAGCGATGGGTGCGACAAGCAGAGCCCGGCGGTCCCCCGACACACCGGTTGCACCGGACCGATCCCGGACTCTCTATCTCCCTTCAGGTGCCGGCAGGCCCGTGCCCGCTCGTTCCACGTCCACGCTCAGTGGCGTTCGCATCCGCGCGGGATGCAAAAAAAGCGCGGGAACCGCCCTGTGCAATGATCGGCCGAGGGGGTCGGGCCCCACGCCGTGGTGGCTGGCAACCCACGGATTGGCTCCCACATGTCGCGCGCCGCGCTGCCGGATTTCGAGCCCATCGACGCGCTCACGCCGCGGCAACCGAGCATGTCACTGAGTGGTAACAGGTGGTGCGGCGCTTGCACACGACCGGCAGCAACTGTGGGAGCAACTCGTTCGAAACCAGGTCGTCGCCGTCACCCCTCGAAGCGCGCGTTCCGCCGCTCGTCCGGCGGAGCCTTCACCCTTGCGCTCGCGATCGGTCTGGTGGCCGGCGGCATCACCGCGCTGGTCGTCATCGCGGTGGCCGCGGCGCTCGGCGGCGCCGTGGCGGGCCCGTGGCTGGCGGCTGCGGCTCCCATCCCGTCGGCGATGATCGCCGGCGCGGCGGCCGGCTCGGTCATGCACTGGCGCAAGGTGTGCGGACGAGGCGGCGTGTACCTGGGCGTCATCGCGACGGCGGTGCTCGTCCTGCTCGCTGCGCAGTTCGTGCGCTTCCTCGACGTCGCTGCGCTGTCGCAGGATGGCGGCGCGATGGCGCTCTTGCGCCCCGGCGCGTGGCGAGCGGCGCTGGCGCTGTCGCTGTCGTCGCCGGCGGAGCTGCCGCGCGCCATTCCGGGGCTGGTCGCTGTGCGCGATCTGGTCGGCCCCGACGGCGTGTGGGTCTTCCTCGCCATCGAGCTGGCCTTCGTGATCGGGCTGGCCTGGTGGATGGCGGCGCGCGCGCTGGCCGCGCCGCTCTGCACCGTGTGCCGGACCTGGTGCGTGCGCCAGCGCGGCGTGGTGGAGCGGGCCGGTGACGCCGCCGCGCCCGACCTCGTACGCCAGCGGGCGGCCGCGCGCGACTGGCGCTTCTTCCGCGACCTCGGCCCGGCCCGCGGCGGCTCCAGCCTGCGCTTCGATCTGGCGCGCTGCCCGCGCTGCGACCGCAGCAACGCGGTCAGCGTGATGTGGGAGCGCCCGATCTGGCGCGACCGCTGCCTGATCGACGACCTGCGCGTCCACTCCGACGACGTGCGCACGCTGCTCGAGCTGGTCGCCCCGCCCACCGGCGTCTACTGAGCAGCGTACCGAGCCGCCGCACGGCGGCCCGCCGTCAGAAGGCGCCGCGGACCAGGAACAGAGCGCCGTCGCCGGTCGGCGAGGCGCCCAGCTCGAAGCGAGGAGGCGGCGGCAGGTCGCTGACCATGTCGGCGTTGCGGTGGCGGAGCTCGGTGGCGCGGCGGGCCTCGCGGTTGCCGAGGTAGTAGAGGATTGCGCCGGTGACGAGGGCACCGCCGCCGACCGCGGCGCTGATCAGCGCGGTGCGCTCGGCTGCCTGGCCGTCATCGTAGATGCCCTGCTGCTCGTCGGTCCACGGGCCCTCGTAGGCGTTGAGATCGTCGGTGGCGGAGCGAGCCTTGAGGGCGAACGCGAACGACACGCCGAGCCCGACGACGCCGGCTGCCCCGACCACCAGCGCCGGTGATCCGCTTGCCGCGTCCGGGGCTGGTGCTGCCGAGGTCGGCGTCGGGCGGGCCCGGCGCCGGGATCGGATCGATCGGATCGGGGCGCGTGGCCAGGTCCTCGGCCGGCGGCGGCGGCGTTCTCTCGGTCCCGCCGCTCTCGGCGGCCAGCTGGGCCTCGAGCGCGGCGACGAACTCGCGCGCGTCGGCGCTGCCCTCGCCGTCCGGCTCCTGCTCGAGGTACTTGCGGTAGTTGTCGAGCGCGTTCTGCTTGTCACCGGCGAGCCGGTAGACCTGGGCCACGTTGTAGAGGAAGGCCGGCGCGGGGAACACGTCGTACGCGGCCAGATACGCGCTGGCCGCCTCCTTGTACTTGCCAGCCGCGTGCAGCTCCTTGCCGCGCTCGAAGTGGCGGCGAGCGACGGCGCGGTCGGAATCGGACACCGGACCCTTCGAGCCGCCCCCGGGCTGGGCATGCGCCGGCAGCGCCACCGCCGTCACGGCGAGCGCGGCCAGGAACGCGGGCCTTTCGCATCATCGACTTCATCGACAGCACAACTGCTACTCCTTCTCCGCCGGCGCTCCCTGGTCGCCCTCAGTCCCCGCGCTCTGCTTCTCCACGTCGTCCTCGCCGCCGCCCTTGCCCGCGCCGCCGTCCTTCTTGGCGCCCGAGTTGCGCAGCAGGTTGAACGGATCGAGCGCGTCGTCCTTGCCGCGCGATTTCGTGTCCTCGGCGGCCGGCTTGTCCGACTCGCCGGCGGCCGGCTCCTCGGTCGGCTCGGCGTCTTCCTTGCCGGCCTCGGCCGGCGCCGCGCCGCCATCGTCCGGCTCGGGCCGCGTCTCGGCACCGGCACGCCGCGCGTACGCGACGGCACGCTGGTCCGCTGCGGTCGCAGCGCGACGAGCCGCTCCTGATCCTTGTTCGACCGGCACCGCCAGTCGCTCGGCGCGGAAGCCGTTGCGGCGCAGGATGAACACCGCCTCGCCGCGGCCGCGGCGCGCGCGCACCTCGAGCGGCGTCTTGCCCAGGCGCACGCCGTCCGACTCGCGGTAGACCGTGGCGCCCTCCGGGTGCGAGCCGACCAGGAGGCTCACCGTCTCCTCCTCGCGGGCCTTGAGCGCGCGCACGATCGGATCGTCCGCGGGCGACGGCGGGCCCACCTGCCTGGCCGGCGCGGGCGGTGGCGGCGGCGCGGGCCGCGGGGCGGGCACCTGCACCGCCTGGGCCCCGGCGGCCGGCTGCGACCTGCGCGCCGCCCGCTGCCCCCGGTCGTCGTCGGACATCGCGGTCGCGATCATGGTGACGAGCGCGCCGGTCAGGCCGGCGACGATTGCGCCGACCGCCCACGGCCAGTAGCGGCGTATCCGCGCGCTGCCCGTGACCGGCAGCGAGATTTCCCGCCAGTCCGACATGTCGCCGCCGGTCGAGTTGACCGTCGTCGCGTTGGTGAAGGCGGGGGTCGACGAGGTCCGCACCGACGGCCCGGTCTGGCTCTTGTAGATGCCGGAGCGCCGCAGGCTCGGCTCCGGCGCGTCCTCGATGCTCGACGAGCGGCTCACCGCGGTGTTGAGCGCGGCCACCACGTCGGCGGCCGACTGGTAGCGGCGCACCGGCTCCTTCTGCAGCATGCGCAGCACCACCGCCTGCAGCGCCGGCGGCACCGATGGCTCGTGATGGCGCGGCGGCAGCGGCGGCACGTGGATGTGCGCGGCCAGGATCTCGCCGGCGCCCTCGAGCACGAACGGCGGCCGCCCGGTCAGCATCTGGTACAGCACGCAGCCGAGCGAGTAGATGTCGGTGCGGTGATCGATCTTGCCGGCCCCGCGGCACTGCTCGGGCGACATGTAGTACGGCGTGCCCATCAGCCGGCCGGTCTCGGTCTTGACCATGTCGGACGGCTGCGTGCCGGCCAGCTTGGCGATGCCGAAGTCGAGCAGCTTGGCCCGCTCGCCGCGCGGCAGCGCCGCGTCCTTGACCAGGAAGACGTTGTCCGGCTTGAGGTCGCGGTGGATGATGCCGTTGTCGTGGGCCGCGGCCAGCGTGCCGGCGATGTGGCGCGCGACGGCGGCGGCGTGACTGGCCGAGAGCTTCTCGACCCGCTTGAGCCGGTCGCCCAGCGTCTCGCCCTCGAGCAGCTCCATCACGATGTAGGCGTTGCCGTCGGGCAGGCGGCCGAAGTCGAAGATGTCGACGATGCCCGGGTCCTCGATCAGCGTCGCGGACTTCGCCTCGTTGAAGAAGCGGTCGACCATCTCGCGGTTGGTGGAGCGCTCGGGCAGGAGCACCTTCACCGCGGCGCGCTTGCCGAGCAGCACGTGCTCGGCGCGATACACCACTCCCATGCCGCCCTGGCCGATGACGTCGGTGATGCGGTAGCTGCCCACCGTCTCGCCTACCAAGGCACCCACTTGCGAAAATCCTATCTCGTCCGCTGTCATGCAGTCGACCGACTGCGCCGGGGAGCAGGCGGTACAACCGCACGCTCGCCGTCAGGCAGCGGCGAGCGTACTCTGACAGAAGTCATCTGAGAATGCAGGTGGCTTGGCTCACTCAAATCTCCCGAAACCGAGGTCAGGGATGTCGAGGGAATGACGCATTTCCTGAGACATGAAGCGGGCTCCATCGACCACCACCGGCAGCTCCAGCTCCGCGTAATGCATCGCGGCGTGAAGCTTCCCAAGATAGAAGGCGCGGTCCGGGTGGTCGGCCGGCAGGTCGCGGCTGACCCTGTGCGCCACCGCCGCCCCGTCGAGAAGCACCCAGGAGACGGTGGTCCGCGCCATCATCTCGAGGAAGCGGTTGGCGAACAGCCCGATGAGCTCCGTCTTGCCGGCCTGGAACCAGCCCAGCATGCGCATCGCGGCGTCCGCCAGCGCGTCGGCCGCGGCGGCAAGCCGCTCCATGACCGGCGACAGTAGATCCTCGCTCTTCTTGTGCTCGGCGGCGAAGCGCCGCACCGCGGCAAGGTACGCCTGGAAGTTGGCGCCGCCGCGCTGGCCCAGCTTGCGGCCGACCAGGTCGAGCGCCTGGATGTGCGTGGTGCCCTCGTAGATGGAGAAGATCTTCGAGTCGCGGCAGTACTGCTCGACCGGGTGGTCCTTGATGTAGCCGGCGCCGCCCAGGCACTGGATGGCCAGCACCGTCACCTGGAAGCCCTGCTCGGAGGCGTAGGCCTTGACCACCGGGACCAGCAGATCGACCTGGCCCAGCTCGTCGTCCGCCGCCTTGTCGTCGCCGGCTGCGCGCAGGGCCAGCTCGCGGTCGCGGTGCAGGCCCAGCTTGATGATGAGGGCGCGGATGCCCTCGACGCGCGCCTTCATGTCGAGCAGCATGCGGCGGATGTTCGGGTGCTGGATGATCGGCACCTTGCGGCGCGCCCGCGTCCTTCCAGCTCTTGATGTTCGAGCCCTGCACGCGCTGGCTGGCGTACTCGAGCGCGCACAGGTAGGCCGCGCCGGCCACCGCCAGGCCCTGCAGCCCGACGCCGATGCGCGCCAGGTTCATCATCTTGAACATCTGCGCCATGCCGGCGCGCTCCTGCGGTGCCGACCAGCTCGCCGACGCAGGTGCCGCTCTCGCCGAACTGCAGCACCGCGGTGGCCGAGCCGTTGATGCCCATCTTGTGCTCGAGCGACGCGGTCACCACGTGGTTGCTGCCGCTGCCGTCGAGCGCGTCGCGCGGGACGATGAACAGGCTCAGGCCCTTGGTGCCGGCCGGCGCGTCCGGCGTGCGGGCGAGGACCAGGTGGATGATGTTCTCGGAGAGGTCGTGATCGCCGGCCGAGATGAAGACCTTGGTGCCCGTCGATCTTGTACTTGCCGTCGCCCAGCGGCGTGGCGCGGGTCAGCGCGGCGCCGACGTCGGAGCCGGCGTGCGCCTCGGTCAGGCACATCGTGCCGGCGTACACGCCGGTGAACAGCTTCTTGCAGTAGCGATCGATCTGCTCGGGCGTGCCGAACGTCTCGATGACCTCGGCCACGCCCGTGGTCAGCCCGCCGTACATGTTGAAGGCGGTGTTGGCGCCGCTCATCATCTCGCCGGCGAGCAGCGCCACGGCGAGTGCGGGCCGCCCTGGCCGCCGTGCTCCGGGTTGACGCCGAGCCCGCGCCAGCCGTGCTGGTACATCGACTTCCACGCCTCGCGGAAGCCGGGCGGAGTGCGCACGCGCCCGTTCTCGAGCACGCAGCCGACCCGGTCGCCGATCGCGTTGATCGGGCCGAGCACCTCGCACGACCAGCGGTAGACCTCGTCGAGGACGGCGTTCACGTCGTCGCGCGCCCAGTCGTCGTAAGGCGGCTTGCCGAGCAGCGCGTCGAGCCCGAACTGCTCGAACAGGAGAAAGCGCATGTCGCGCAGATCGCAGCGGTAACGATTCACGGCCTGGCTCATGGAGCGCCTCCAGCGTGACTGAATGAGTCCTCATTCATATCCTAATGCATCGCGTCATCCGAGCCAAGCACTGCCTTCACGACGGGCAACGAGTGTAGGGTGCCGCTTCATGGCGGCTGAGATTCACCTTCGAGACAAGGTCGTGCTGGTGACCGGCGCGAGTCGCGGCATCGGCGAGGCAATTGCGCGGGCTTGCGCCGCGGTCGGCGCCAAGGTCGTGCTGGTGTCGCGCAAGCAGCCGGACCTGGACCGGGTGGCCGGCGGCCATCCGCGAGGCCGGCGGCACCGCGCTGCCCATCGCCTGCCACGCGGCGCGCGGCGACGAGCTGGAGGCGGTCTTCCGGCGCGCGGCGGACGAGGTCGGCCGGGTCAACTGCCTGGTCAACAACGCGGCGACCAACCCGTACTTCGGCCCGATGCTGGAGTGCTCCGAGGCGGCCTTCGACAAGACGTTCGAGACCAACCTCAAGGGCTACTGGCTGGCCGCGCGGCTGCTGGTGCAGGGGCTGCGCGCGGGCGGCGACCAGGCGCGCCGGCGCCATCGTCAGCGTCGCCAGCATCGGCGGCATGATGGCGGCGCCGATGCAGGGCGTCTACGGCATGACGAAGGCCGCGGTCATCTCGATGACCAAGACGCTGGCCTTCGAGCTGGGCAGCTCGAACGTGCGGGTCAACGCGATCGCGCCCGGGCTGGTCGAGACCCGGCTGGCCTCGGCGCTGGTGCAGAACCCGACCCTGCGCGGCCACACGTGGGCCGCACGCCGCTGGGCCGCCACGCGCAGCCGGACGAGATCGCCGGCGCCGCGGTCTATCTGCTCTCGGACGCCGCGTCGTTCGTCACCGGCCACACCATGGTCGTGGACGGCGGCGCGACCATCGCCTGAGCCGCCCGCGATCGGGTCGCGCGGCCGGCGGCGCGATAGCGGGTCGCGGCCAGCTGGCGCAGGAACGGGACGACCTGGCGCGCGGCCAGCTCCTCGGCCACCGCCACCGCGCACTCGACCGCCGCGCGCCGCGTGCCGGTCCGGCTGGCCACGACGCGGCCGTTGCCGCTGGCCGACGCGGACACGTGCGCGGCCAGGCTCTCGTTGCCGTCGCGAGCCGGACCACGGGCTGACCCGGACCGACACGGTGCACTTCACGCTGGCGAATTCGCCCTTCGGCTCGACCGCGACGCTGGCGACCAGCGCGTTGACGGTGAAGCCGCGCAGCCCGCGCGACGCCAGCTCCGCCCGGGTCGGCTGCGAGCCGCTGGCCATCTGGTAGTCGGGCGCGTGCATGCGCAGCGAGCCGCGCACCGCCTCGAGCAGCGTCTCGCGGCCGCCGGTCGGCAGCGTGCGCGACAGATCGCCCGGCTTGCCCACGTGCACGAAGATGCGGCTGGCCGAGGACGACGAGTCGGCCGGCCAGCAGATCCATCTCGTCGTCGTCGAGCGCGACAAGCCGCGCCGCGATCGATCCGCGGATGCGCTCGAGCCCGCGCTCGGCGCCGCGTCGGACCTGGCGATCGCGATCGCGCCGCGCGGCTCGCTCGAGCGCCTCGATGGCGGCGCGGCGCGCGCCGGCGGTGGTGTACTCGTCGACAGCGCGGCCCAGCGACAGCGCGGCCACGCGCCGGACCATCGCGTCGCGATCCTGCTCGACAGCGCGAACCAGCGCGAGGATCGCGCGCGCCTCGCCCTGCCGGGCGAGGTAGAGCGCAGCCGACAGTCTGACCTTGTATCCGCGCGCGCGGCGCAGCTTGTGGATCGACTCGTCGACGTGATCGGCCGATGCCTTGCGCGGCACGGCCAGGAGCGGCGCGAGCACGCTCAGTAGTAACAGCATGCCGAGTCGAGCGATGCTCGCTCGGCGCCCCCCCAGAACCATCTCAAGATGGTAACACGCGCGGATCGCGCTCCGTCGGAGAACCTTCGCGCGGCGCCCGCGTCCGCTTGCGCGAGAGGCACACACGCTGCGACAGTGAGAGTCCCATGGGTCGCGCGCTCAGCGTCTACACCGTTCTGCAGATTGCCCGCGTCGTCGGGCCGACGCTCGCCGAGGCGATGGTGGGACGCGGTGGGCGGGAGAGCCAGGACCGCCGGCTGCACGAGTTCGGGCGCCGCGTCGTCGAGCGCGCGCGCATCCAGCTCACCGTCAGCGGCGCCGAACAGGTCCCGCTCGACCGCGCCTTCGTCTACATGTCGAACCACCAGAGCCACATCGACATACCGGTGCTCTACGCGACGGTACCCAGCTCGACGCTGCGCATGGTGGCCAAGACCGAGCTGTTCCGGGTGCCGCTGTTCGGGCGCGCCATGCGGGTGGGGCACATGATCGAGGTCAACCGCTCGGACCGCAAGCACGCGGTCGAGAGCCTGCGCCGCGCCGCGCAGCTGATCGCCGACGGGGTGAGTGTGTGGATCGCTCCGGAGGGGAGCCGCTCGCGCACCGGCGAGCTCGGGCCGCTCAAGAAGGGTGGCTTCCACCTGGCGGTCGACACCGGCACCCCGATCGTGCCGGTGGCGCTGAGCGGCACCTACAATGTCCTGCCCCCCGACACCACCAGCATGGCGCACGACATGCCGGTGCACGTGGAGTTCGGCGCGCCGATCCCGGTCGAGGGGCGCACCGTGCCCGACCTCATGGGCGAGGTCGCGGCGTTCCTGTCGGCCCATGTCCGCCCGACCGGCGGGCAGGGATCAGAACTGAAGCTCGAGCCCCGCCCCGACCAGGTTCGGTCCGATGGCCGGCATCACCGTCACGCGCGGCCTGTTGCGCTTCTTCTTGCGCGCGGCCGCCCGCTCGCTCGGCGTCATCTTGGCCGGCGCGATGTAGCCCTTGTAGACCGCGAAGCCGGTGAACAGCACGGCCGCCGCGGTGGCCGGGATCCACACGAGGTTGACCAGGTTCTGGTGGCGAGGACCCTTGTCGCACAGGTCGCGCACTTTGCGGACCTGCACGCTGCGCGGGTCGCCCTCGGCGGTCTCGCCGGCGGATCTCGAAATCCTCGCAGCGATACTCGAGCCGGTCGTCCTTCATGCTGGGCGCGACCTCGTTGGGATCGCTCTCGTCGTTCAGGGCCCCGTAGGCCAATGTCGCCGCGTCGAGATCCTTCTCCGTGTTGCTCACCGTGATGCCGCTGTAGGCCCAGCCGGCGCCGGCGCCGATGCCGGCCAGGACGCCGCCCCACACAGCGATTCGCCAGCCGCGGCCGGGCCGCGCGGCGCCCTCGCCGGGATCGTCGATCGACACGTCGGCGATCTCGACCGCGGACAGGCTGCGCCTTCAGGCTGCGGCTCTCACCCGCCTTGATGTTCACCTCGGTCTCGTAGCGATCGAAGCCCTTTGCCTCGATCGCCACCCGGTGCGAGCCCTCGCTCAGGCCGCTGACGCGGGCGGATCCCGCGCTCAGGCTGGTGCGGATCTCGCCGTCCACGAAGACGGTGCCGCGCTCGACGGTGTCGTCCTCGGCCAGGGCCGTGATGGCGAGCGCGCCCTCCTCGCCGGCGCCGGTCAGGCGTCCGTACAGAGCTCTCGCGCGGCGCGTGAGCCCGCCGGAACCGCTCGCCTCACTGCCGGGGATGACCTCCTCGACCTCGCGGATCAGATCTGGCTTTGTCGGTGTCGAGCAGGCGCAGCTCGATGTTGAAGCCTTTGCGGTTGCGCTGCAGGTGTCCATAGATCAGCCGGTCGGCGCGCAGCTGCTTGCCGATATCCGACATGCAGCGACGTCCCTCGTCGCTGCAGTCGCTCAGCAGCTTCATCTCGAGGAGGTCCTTGCCGCTGTTGGGCGCAAGGTCGAAGGCGCCGCCGGACTTGTTGGCTTCGCGGCGTAGCTCTCGGGTCAGCACCTTGGCCGCCTCGCTGGCCTTCTGCATCCATCGTCCCTGTCACCTCGAGGCCGAGCACGGCGACCTTCGGCTTGGCGGAGACGGCGGGGACGAAGACGGTCAGCGAAGCAAAGCAAGTGGCCAAGAACATGAATGGCCGCGAACGCATCGCGCGCAGTATACACCTGTCTGGCCGCAGCTGGACCTATCCGCTACCCTGGTCCCATCCATGCGCGTTCCGGGCACACTGTCGGCGCGGATCATCATCGGGTTCGCGGTGTTGATCGTCACCTTTGGTGGAATCTCGCTGACCGCGGTCCTGACAACCGATAACTTGAACAGCACGATCCGCGTCATCCGGGTCGGTTATCTCCGCCTGGCGCTGGAGAGTCGGGACCTGGCCGAGAAGCAGCAGGGGCTGCTGTCCTACCTCGGCGACGAGCTGACCGTCGAGCCGACGGCCCGGCGGGTCGAGACAAAGCTGCGCCGGCTGCGTGAGCCGCGCGACCGGTTCCTGGGTCGGATCGAGAAGACCCTGGGCGAGCTGTCCGACATCCCGCCGGTGCATGCCGCGCGACATCCGGCGCGCCGCCGAGGAGGTCCACGAGATCCGCGCCATGGTCGCCCAGACCGGGCCGATGTACGAGCAGCTGCTGCTGGCGCCGCCGCTCGAGCGCCTGGGCGCGCCGGTGCCGCGGTCGCCGTCGGGCCAGCCGGGCGACGCGGCCGCCGACTCGCCGCTGGGCAAGCTGCAGCGGCTGGAGCGGCGGATCAACCGCAAGACGCAGTCGCTGGAGACCCGCCAGCGCGCCGACGTGCAGGACACGGCCCGCAGCCTGGAGTACGGCTCGCGCAAGATGCGCCTCTTGACCATCCTGTGGGGCGCGATCGCGGTGCTGGTCGGCGTGCTGACCACCATCTGGGCGACGGTCAACCTGCGCCCGCTGCGCCGGCTGCGCGACGCGGCCCGCGAGATCGCGCGCGGCGACTACGGCCAGCGCATCGACGAGCGCGGCCCGCGCGAGGTCGCCGATCTGGCGCGCGAGTTCAACACCATGGGATCCGCGATCCAGGAGCGCGAGCGCGAGCTGGTCAGGACCGAGCGGCTGGCCGCGGTGGGCAAGATGGCCGCCATGATCACGCACGAGGTGCAGAAATCCGCTGTCGTCGATCGGGCTCAACACCGAGCTGCTCGAGGAGGAGCTGGGCGAGCTGACCGCGGACAAGGGGACGCGGGCCGACGAGGCGCGCGCGCTGTGCCGGGCCATCCAGTCGGAGCTCGACCGGCTGACCGCGATCACCGAGGAGTACCTGTACTTCGCGCGGCTGCCCAAGCCGAAGCTGCAGGAGGAGGCGCTGGGCCCGATCATCAAGAGCCTCATCGACTTCGAGCGCGAGCAGATGTCGGCGCGCGGCGTGACCATGGACGTGGAGCTGGCCGCCGACGTCCCGCCGGTCATGGTCGACGAGGGACAGCTGCGCCAGGCGCTGCTCAACCTCCTGCGCAACGCCGGCGAGGCGGTGGCGGAGGTGGGGAGCGGGAGGGTCAGGGTGTACACGCGGCGCGGCGGGGAGCCGGGGACGGCCGAGGTGGTCGTGCAGGACGACGGGCCGGGCATCGTCGAGGAGCTGGCTGCCAAGATCTTCGACCCGTTCTTCTCGACCAAGGAGGGCGGCACCGGCCTCGGTCTGGCGCTGACACATCAGATCATCCGCGACCACGGCGGGTCGATCCGGGTGGAGAGCCAGCCGGGCCACGGCGCGGCGTTCATCGTCGCGCTTCCGGTCGCCGGCGACGCGCTGCTGTGATACCAATGATCAGTCGTGGGGGACGACCGCCGTCGTACGGAGCGGGATCCGATCGTGCTGATCGTCGACTACGACGGCGCTGACGATCTGCTCGGCGACTACACCGAGAACCTGTCGGCCGGCGGCACCTTCATCCGCACCGAGCGGGAGCTGGAGCCGGGCACGGCGGTGCAGCTGGTGCTGTCGTTCCCCGGGCTGGTGCGGCCGATCCGGCTCGACGGCGTGGTGCGCTGGGCGCGCCCCGCATCGCGCGCCGAAGGCGAGCCGGGCATCGGCATCGAGTTCACGCGCATGGACGGCGAGCCGCGCGAGCAGCTCGACGCGGTGATCGCGGCCATCGAGCGGCGCGATCCGGACTACGTCGGCAAGCTGGTGCGCGTGCTGGTGGTCGAGGACAACCCGCACATGGTCCGGCTCATCCGCGAGGGCCTGGCCAGCTGCGCCGGCCGAGTTCGGCGCCGGCATCGTGTTCGACTTCAGCGAGACGGCCAACGGGCGCGAGGCGCTCGAGCTGTGCCGCGCCCAGCGCTTCGACGCCGCCATCATCGACATCTACCTGCCGGTGCTGGACGGCGCCTCGGTCATCCGCGAGCTGCGCGCCGACCCGGGCGTGCGCCACCTGCCGATCATCGCGGTCTCGGCCGGCGGCGCGGTGGCCGAGAAGGTCGCCTTCGCCGCCGGCGCCGACCTGTTCCTCGGCAAGCCGATGCGCCTGCGCCAGGTCGTCGAGTCGATGCGCCTGCTCTTCGACGCCGGCCGGGTCGGCTGACCGCCTGGCCGGCTCAGCGGCGGCGCAGCTCCTTCTTGAGGGCCGCGGCGTCGGCGTTGTCGCGCTCGAGGCGCAGGGCCTGGTCGACCGCCTTGAGGGCGGCCTTGCGGTCGTTCTTGGCCTTGAGGGCGCGGGCGCGGCCGAGGTGGGCGAGGCCGGGGCGGCGCATCTCGGGCTTGACCAGGAGCGCGCTGTCGAACGAGAAGAGCGCGCGGTCGGGGTTGCCGGTCTCGAGGTAGGCCTGGCCCAGCGCGAGCAGCACCTCGGTGTCGGACGGGTTGATCTCGATGGCCTGCTCGCCGAACGTGCGCACCTTGTCCCATTTCTTGAGCGCGCTGTACTCCTCGACCAGCTTCTTGGCCGGGCCGAACTGCATCTGCTCGAGCGATCACGAAGGTCTCCAGCTCGCGCAGCCCCTGCTCCTTGCGCCCGCTCTTCATGTAGAGCTCGGACAGCGCCTGGTACGGATAGGCGCGCTCCGGGTCGAGCTTCTTGGCCGTGCACAGGTGCTTCTCGGCCGTCGCGGTGTCCCCCTTGCTGCTGGCGATGAGGGCCAGGCGCGAGCGGATGTCGAAGCTGTCGGCGCCGGCCGCGATGAGCGCCTGGTAGCCGGCCTCGGCGTCGGCGCGGTCGCCCTCGCGCCAGGCCAGCTCCGCCTTGACGTAGAGCGCGAGCCGGTTGCGCGGATCGAGCCTGAGCGCGCGGTCGGCCGCGGCGCCCGCCGGCCGGGCCTCGCCCTCCTCGAAGTGGGCCGAGCGCGAGGCGCGAGTGCGCGTGCGGGTCCTTGGGCGAGGCGGCCGCGATCTTGGCCAGCTCCTTGAGGTCGCGCCGCAGGGTCGGCACCACGAACGTGCCCTTGTACGGGGCCAGCCGCACCTCGAGGTACTTGCGGAAGTCGGCGTCGAGCGCGGCGATCTTCTTGCCGGTCATCTGCTCGAGCACAGCCGGCGTCTCCAGGCCCTGCCCGTACGCCTTGAGCGCGGCCACGATCTTGGGGAAGCCGTAGGTGCGGGCCAGGTACTCGATGGCCAGCGACGACAGGTGGTAGGCGACCACCACCTCCTGCATGTTCGGCTTCATGAAGCCGTAGTTGAGCTCGGCGATCGACGGCAGCACGCCGTCGGCCATCGCGGCGTAGACGTCGGCGTCGTTCTCGCGCCGCCACTCCGGCCGCGCCAGCACCGTCTCGTACTCGGACAGCCCCTCGGTGAACCAGCGCGGCACCCGCGAGTTGGACAGCTGGATGGCGAACACGTGCGACAGCTCGTGCCACAGCACCATGGCCCAGTTGATGTCGCCCACCGACGGCGACATGGCGGTGATGACCTGGCCGAAGCAGATGCCGAGCGCGCCCAGGTTGGGCAGGCCGATGGTGCGGACGCTGTAGTGGTCGGCGTTCTGGAACAGCTCGATGACGACCGGCGTCTTGGGCTGATAGCCGTAGCGCTTGACCATCTCGCCGAACGCCTGCTCGAGCAGCGGCTCGATGTAGCGCCGGTAGAGCGGCTTCTCGTCGTTGTGGTAGCGGATCTTGAAGCTCTTGGTGGTGGCGAAGCTGTACTCGCGCGGGATGAAGTCCTCGAACAGGTCGAGCGTGTTCTTGGTGCGCATGTTGTACTGGTCGCCCTTCCAGGCCTTGCGCAGCCACTCCAGCCCTTCCTTCTCCATGCCCAGGCGCAGGTAGCCGGCGCCGATCGCCTCCATCGCCTCGAAGTAGGTCGGGCGCAGCGTGACCGCCTGGCGCTCGAGCTCGATCGCCTCGCGGTAGCGGTGCTCGCGCACCGCCGAGCGGGCCACGATGTGATAGAAGCGCGCGTACGCCGGGTTGACGGCGAACACCTTCTTCTTCTCCGCCTCGTAGGCGCGGGTGTCGTCGCGCAGCCAGTGGATGGTGGCCAGCAGCGAGCGCGCCTCCAGCTCCTGCGGGTTGACCGCGAACACCTCGTTGAGGGTGGCGGCCGCCTTCTGCCACTGGTTCTGATCGATCTCGATGCCGGCGCGCAGGAGCAGGGACGGCACGTGGCGCGGGTTGACCTCGAGCGCGCGGTCCAGGTGCGCGGTGGCCGCCGCCAGGTCGTAGCTCGGCTCCAGCTTGACCGCGGCCATGCCGGCGTGGGCGTCCGGGTGGCGCGGGTCGACCTTGAGCACCTCGTCGAAGCTCTGCTCGGCGTCGGCCGGGGCGTACTTGTCGAGGAACAGGTAGCCCCACTCGACGTTGGCCTCGTGCAGGGTCTTGTCGCGATCGACCGCCTCGCGATAGGTGCCGTTGGCGAACTCGAAGTCGGCGGTGTAGCGGGCCGCCTCGGCCAGGTAGAACAGCGTGGGCGGGTCGTTGAGGTCGAGCTTGTTGCCGTCGAACTCCTGCAGGAACTTCTTCCACTCGGCGTCGGCGCGCGGGTCGCCCACGTCGCGGTAGAGCAGGCCCAGCACGTAGCGGGCGCGGCGCGCGTTCGGCTGCCGGGCCACCACCGGCTCGACCTCGCGCCGCGCGTCGGCGTAGCGCCCGGTCGCGCGCAGCACCTCGGCCAGCAGCACGTGCCCGTCGGTGGCGATGGCCGGGTCGCTCGACTTGCGACAGCGCGCGGGCCAGCTTTTCGGCCTCGGCGTACTTGCCGGTGCGCATGTGCACGCGGGCCAGGACCAGCCGGCCGCTCTCGGCCTGCTTGCCCGAGAGCCGCTCGAGGTCGGCCCTGGCGCCCGCGTAGTCGCCGTGGAGGAACTTGTTCTGCGCGCTCTTGAGGTCGGCGTGGGCGGTGCCGGCGACGAACCAAAGAGCGAGCGCTCCAGCCGCGACCCCGACCGCACGCTTCATGCACCTGACTGTGTTCGAGGACATGTGAGCTGTCAACGCACCGCTCCGGGCGCCCGGCCGCCGCGCCTGCATTCGCCGGCTGCAGGGGGGCCACGCCTGCAGCTGCAGTGCAGGCTGCCTGCAGGCAAGGTATGCTCGCAGTTCATGAACGGCGAAGAGGCCCAGGTCGAGCAGGACCAGCGCGCGAAGCATCTATCGCGATTTCGACAGCTTCCTCAAGGTCGCGATCCGCGAGTACTACGACCGGGGCTGGACCCAGCGAAAGGGCAACTTCATCGCCCTGCTCATGGCCAGCGGGCAGACCGCGATCGGCCTGGCCAAGGACTCGGTGGTGGACGGCACCGGCACCAAGAAGGTCGCCATCGGCGCGGCCACGGTGCTGGCCCTGCGCATCGGGCTGCGCTACGCGCTGGGCGGGCCGCTCGGACTGGTGCTGACGGTCGCCTCCGGCGCCGCCTTTGTGTCCTACTTCTTCCGCAATCAGAAGGACATCATCAAGAAGGTGGGCAAGTACCGCAAGGTCATCACCGAGACGCAGGGGCGCTACGAGGAGCTGCAGACCGGCTGGCGCGACGGCCGCTACGACGCGACCGAGCGCAACTTGATGATCGACGGCCTGATGAAGCGGTTCGTGTCGCAGATCGACGAGGGCTAGCCAGCCCACGGTTCCCGGAAAGGGCCGCCCCCCGCATGTCGTATGCGCGCGTGATCCGGCCAGCCTCGCCCCGCGGCGCAGCGCTGGCACTCCTGGCCTGCATCGTGTGGGCGGTGCCGGCGCGCGCCGAGCCGGGCGCGTCGCAGGAGGCGGCCGACAAGTCCGAGCCGATCGGCGTGCTCGAGGTGGCGACCTACGGCGTGTCGCAGGCGGCCGGCGACAAGTTCGAGCAGAGCGTCGAGGAGACGCTGGCCGGCGTCGGCTTCCGCGTCGTGCGATCCAAGCAGGTGCAGCAGGAGCTGGCCGGCACCAACTACGTCAGCGGCTGCACGTTCGGCCCGTGCATGAAGGAGGTGGGCGCCCGGACCGGGCTGCGCCGCGTCCTGGTCGCGCGCATCCAGGGCGCGGGCCAGACCTACAGCGTCGTCGTGTCGCTGGTCAACACGCAGAGCGGGCAGCTGGTCTCGCAGGTGGCGCAGAGCTGCCCGGTGTGCACGGTGGAGGACGCGATCTCGACCTCCATCAAGGCGGTGGTCAAGCTCTTGACCGACGACGAGGCGGCGCGGCGGCGGCGCGGCGAGCTTGGGCCCGGCGGCTCCGGCGGCGGTCGCGGCGGCGGCAGGCGAGCCGTCGGCCGAGACGCGCGCAGCTCGAGCGACGGCGGCGGCAGGCGCGGCGGCTCGGGTGGATCTTCGTGACCGCCGGCGCGGTGGCGATCGGCGCGGCGGTGGGCCTGGCCGCGACCGACAGCGAGAACGCCGCGCTGGCCGCGGGCGGCGTGGGCGGCGGGCTCGCGGCGGGAGGCTTGACCGCGCTCCTGTGGTCGCAGCGCTTCTGACGCGGCGTTCTGACGACGTCGCGGGTCGCACCATGTATGCAGGCGTCGCCGCGCGGTGGAGCGCGGGCCGGCGCGCGATGGTGTACCGTGGATGAACCGGCCGCTGGCATGCGCCGGAGCGGAGCCGACGATGGAGCGCAGACCGCACCTCTACACCATCCTGGTGCTGGCGGGCGCAGCCCTGGGGCTGTTCTTCGCCAGCTTCTCGACCTACGACTTCGCGCAGCACCTCGACCGACAGGTGCACAGCGTGAACTGCTCGTTCGTGCCCGGGCTGTCGGCCAGCCGACGCGGTGTCCGACTGCCACGTCACCATGATGAGTCACTACTCGTCGGTGATGCGCGAGGCGGTGTGGGGCGGCATCCCCATCTCGCTGCCGGCCATGTCGGTGTTCGCGTTCCTGCTGCTGTTCACCGTCGAGCTGTGCCTGACGCGCCGGCAGGAGGATCGCCGGGCGACGGCGTTTCTGGCGCTGGCGACGCTCTTGCCGGCCGGCGCGTCGATCATCATGGCCATCGTCGCGTTCACCAAGCTCGACGCGGCCTGCAAGCTCTGCATCGGCATCTACTTCTCCAGCGCGCTGGTGCTGCTGGGCGCGCTGTGCATGTGGCGCCGGGCCGAGCAGCTGCGGCGCACGCGGCGAGATCGACCAGCTGACAGCGCGGGCGGAGCGGCGCCGCGGCGCCGACCCGGGCGAGGACCGCGATGGGCCGTGGACGCGGGGCGGCGGCCCGGTGGCAGCGGACGCGGGCGGCACGCGCACGGCGCCGCTCTACGGCGCACCGCAGCCGGGCGGGTCGCATGCCGGCGAGCCGGGCTCGCGGCCGTGGTCGCCGCGCGACGAGGGGGAGCCGCCTGCGCGTCGCCGGCGCGGGGCGGGCGAGGTGCTCGGCGCGCCGCCGCCGATGTCGGGCGGCCACCTGGCCGGCGCGTTCGCGCTCGGCGTGGCCCTGGTCGCGGTGCCGGTGGTCGCCTACGTGGCGCTGGCGCCGGACCACTCGGTCTTCATCGGGGCCTGCGGCGATCTGGTCGAGGGCAAGGACGCCTACGGCGTGATGGTGCCGATCGATCGCAATCGCGGCGGCGTCGAGGCCATCGAGGTGCTCGACCCGCTGTGCCCGGCGTGTCGCGCGTTCGAGAACCGGCTCGAGGCGTCGGGCCTGCGCCCGGAGCTGGACCGCTCGGCCATCCTGTTCCCGCTCGACAGCGACTGCAACTGGATGGTGGACGACCGCAAGCACCCGGGCGCGTGCGCGGTCAGCGAGGCGGTGCTGTGCGCGGGCGAGCGCGCCGGCGAGGTGGTGGCGTGGGCGTTCGCCGAGCAGGAGGCGATCACCGCCGCGGCGCACGACAGCGGCGAGGGCGCGCGCAAGCTGGCCGCGCAGGCGTTCCCGGACCTGGCGCGCTGCATCGGCTCGGCCACGGTCAAGGCCAAGCTCAACAAGTCGCTGCGCTGGGCGGTGCGCAACCAGCTGCCGGTGCTGACGCCGCAGATGTACGTCGGCGGCGCGAAGCTGTGCGACGAGGACATCGACCTGGGCATGGAGTTCGCCCTCAGCCGCATGATCGAGCAGTCGCGCGACGGGACGCTGCGAAAACGAGGTGCACGATGAGCCTTCTGGCAATCAACGCGGTGCGGGCGGGCGCCCTGGTGCTCGCCTTCGCGGTGCCGACCGTGGCGGTGGCGACCTGGACCGGCTCGGCTGCCGACCGGGTCGAGGAGGAGCAGGCCGCGGCCGGCGCCGAGAGCGGCGAGGGCAAGGCGGCGACCGCGTCCGCGTCCGACCTGGGCTACTGCAGCCCGGACCTCAAGCGGATCCTGCGCCGCGTGCTGCAGAGCTGCGGCCTCATCGGCGGCGAGGGCGTGCGCGGCTGCCAGCCGGTGCAGGCCAAGAGCGTGGCCACCATGAGCGGGTCGGACTTCAACGCGCTGTTCAAGCCGATGCAGGAGCGCGGCGGCATCGTCGAGTTCGACAAGGGCAAGGCCGAGCTGGCGCCCGAGGACAGCGGGCTCGTCGACAAGATCTTCGCCGACCAGCGCGGGGCGAGCTACTTCTTCGTGGTGGCGCGCGCGTCGCCGGAAGGATCGGTCGGCACCAACCGCGAGCTCAGCAAGCAGCGCGCCGAGACGGTGATGGCGCATCTACGGCAGACCTTCAACGACCCGGACCTCGACAAGGAGGTCGGGCTTCTCTGGCTGGGCGAGGAATTCGCACAGCTCGAGAAGGAGTTCTGTAAGTGGCGCCGCAGCGGCGACCCGAATCAGTGCAAGGCAGAGCAGATCAACCGGAGCGCTTTCATCGCATGGATCGATTGCACGTTGTGATACTGACCGGCGTGGGGCTGGTGGCCGCGGGGTTGTGCGGCGGTGTCGGATGCGGGCGCGAGCGGGACGCGAAGAAGGAGCCCGCCGCGGGCGAGCGCGTGAACGCAGTCCAGGCCGGCGCCGCAGAAGAAGGTGACCGCGGACGAGTTCTGCGATGCGCGCACGGCCGAGGGCGTCGCGCCGGAGCTCGCGCATGCCGGCGCTGGCCGGCGGCAAGGCGACCCCGGCCAAGGGCACGTGGCGCTGGATCAATGTGTGGGCCACGTGGTGCAAGCCGTGCATCGAGGAGATGCCGCAGCTGGTGAAGTGGCACAAAGACCTCACTGCGAAGGGGTCGCGCTTCGATCTGGTGTTCGTTTCGGTCGATGACAGCGATGACCTGGTGACCAAGTTTCGCGAGAGTCACCCGGACGCGCCCGACTCGCTCCGCTTCGCCGATCCGGACGCGCTGCCGAAGTGGCTGGGCGCGATCGGTCTGGGCGAGCAGGCGCCGATCCCGGTGCACGTGTTCGTCGATCCGGACGACAAGGTGCGGTGTGTGCGTGCGGGCGGCGTGAAGGAGAAAGACCTTCCTGCGGTGCGAGCGATTCTCGGAGCGACTTGACCCGCGAGGGGTGCTAAGGGCGGGAGAAGAGTGAGGAAAGCGGGAGGGCGTGAGATTCGATCGCCGCTCGCGAGTAATCTGTTTTTCGCCCGGCAGCGGCACGGGTGACGTCTCGGGGGGGACTCCCCGAACGCCCGGGCGCCGGCCGACCCCGTCGGTAAAGAGGACCTCCTCCACAGTGACGCAGACCTACCTCACTGCGTCGCTTCGTTCGCAGCGAAGTCTCCCTCTGTGCCGACGGGGTCAGCCGTGCTTTTTCGGCATGCGCTAGCATGCGTTCGTGGCGCGAGCGCGCGGCGAACAGCATCGCTTCGACGGTGAGGCCGAGAAGGTCAACGTCGACGAGCGCGCGACGCGCGATCGACGATCCATCGCGCGTGACGCCGCCCGCGTCGTCCGACAACGCGCAGCAGGCCGCGCGTGCCGCGCGTGCGCGTGCCGCTCGTCGTCGATCCCGCCGCGGCATAGCCTGCGTGTCGGCTGCAACGCTCGCGCCTACCACCAGACCGGGGCGCGGCGGGGAGCGATGGTGCTCCGGGTGTCGCGGCGGCGCGCGGCGTCGGGGCGCCGCGGCGGACGGTGAGGCGGTGGGCGGACGAGTGGCCGCGGAGCTCGGGCGTGTAGAAGGCGTAGGCGGAGGCGGGGCGCTGGAGCACGCTGCACTCGGCGTTGGCGTCGAGCTGGTAGCGGAGATCGATCGCAGCGCCGGCGGCGAGGTCGAGCAGATAGACGACGAGGGAGTCGCCCTGGTCCTCGACGCGGGAGATGCCCGGCGTGCGGCGCAGGCGCGCGACGGACGATGGATCGGCGGAGAAGCCGGGCGGGATGGGGAGCACGGCGGTCGGCATGGCGACAGGCTCGCGGGTGAGGTTCTTCAGCGTGGCGGTGAAGGATGCGCGGCCGCCGAGCGGGATCGATGTCGGTCGGTGCGTCGAGCGCGACGGACAGGCCGGCGGCGTGCTCGCGCGCGACGCCGCCCTCGCGCCAGGACAGGCGCAGGTCGGCGCGCAGCTGCCCGGCTCGCGTCGCCCTCGAGGGTGAGCTGGTGGGCGCCCGGCGGCAGCGCGGGCAAGGTCAGCGAGGGGACGTCGATCGACGCGAGATCGATGGTGCCGGCGGGCCGGCCGTCGATGCGGGCGCGCAGGATGCCGGAGGTCGGCGCGGGCGCGGTGGCCAGGGCGGCGGCGCGCAGGGCCAGGACCGTGCTCTGCGTGGTGCCCCAGCCGTAGCTGCCGCTGCGCGCCTTCCACAGCCAGTCGAGGGCGCGGCGGGCCTCGACGCGACGGCCGCCGCGGGCCAGCGCGGTGGCGGCCAGCGCGGTGACCTGCACGTCGGCCGACGTGGCCGCGCGCGTGCAGCAAGGTGCTCGCCGCCGGCGCGGAATGCCAGGCCGGCGCCGTCGGTGGCGCCGGCGCGCAGCAGCGTCGCCAGCGCCGGGTTGCGCGCGCCGCCGTGCGCGCTCTCGGCCGCGGCCCACAGCGCGAGCAGGTACGGCGATCCGGCCAGGTCGGCGCGGCGGCGCGCGCAGGTAAGCGAGCGCGCGCTCGAGCGGCCGCCCCCTGGTGCCGGACTCGGCCAGCGACCAGGCGATGAACGCGGTCGTGGCCAGCTGGCTCTGCACCGTCGACCAGTCGTGCAGCCACGCGGCATCGGGGCGCCACGATCCGTCGCGCTGCTGCTTGCCGAGCAAGCCAGGTGCGCGTGCGGGCGATGAGCGCCGGGTCGACCGGATAGACGGCGGCCATGTCGACGAACTCCATGAGCCCGTACGCGGTCAGCACCTGGTTGGCCGGCTGCCTCGCCGAACCAGGAGAAGCCGCCGCCCTGGCACCTCGTAGGAGATGAGGCGCTGGTAGCCCTGGCCGACCAGGTCGCGCGCGCGGGCGCGGACCGCGGCCATGCGCGGCGCGCCGCGCAGCAGGCGCAGGACCAGCAGGTTCGGATAGGTCGTGCTCGAGGTCTGCTCGAAGCAGCCGTGCGGCTCGGCCAGCATGCCGTCGAGGCCGTCGAGCGCCTGGTCGGCGGCGCCGCGGAACAGGCGCAGCACGCCGCGCGAGGATGCCGCGCGCGGCGGCGGCGGAGACGTCGAAGCGGAACCGGCCGGCGCCGTCGATGACGTCGCCGGTGTGGAGCGCGCGCACCAGCTCGCCGGGCGGCTCGATGGCGATGGTGCGCTCGACCTGGTCGACGGCGCGGCCGCCGGCGAGCAGCGCCAGCCGCACGCGGCCGCTGCCGGCGCGCTGCGCCTCGGCGTCGACGTGGACCACGCCGGTGGCGCCGGCCGCCAGATCGAGCGCGCGCGACGCGGTGCTGCGCCGCAGCGCGCCGCTCAGCTCGGCGGCGATGCGCAGGCGCTGCGGCACGCCGGAGTGGTTGGCCACCGCGATCGGGATGCGGTAGCGATCGCCGACCGCGAGGTGCGGCGGCAGCTCGGCGTCGAGGTGGAGCGGCAGGAACGTCTCCAGGCGGGTCTCGGCCGCGCCGGTCGCCCCGCTCCGGCTGAGCGCCTCGACCGCGACCTTCCAGCCGGTGATGCTGTCGCCGAGCGGCACGCTCAGGCGCGCGGTGCCGGCCGGTCCGGTCGGCGATGCCGACGCGCCACAGCACGGTCTCGTCGAAGCGCTTGCGCACCAGCGGCTCCTCGCTGGCCGCGCCGATGCGCACCTGCGGCGCGCGCCCCGGCCACGCTGCCGTGGCGCGCTGCCGCTGCCGCTGCCGTACCCGATGCGAGCCGACCATGCCGACGCCGATGCAGGCGAACACGTCCTCGCGCCGCAGATCGTCGTCGGTGCCGAAGGCCAGGTCGGGCCCGGCGGAGACCAGGTCCACGGTCGGCTCGCGGCAGGAGCGGGTGAAAGCGGCCCGCCGTGGCGCTCGACCCGGATGCGCGGTGCCCCACGGATCGACGGGGAGGTTGCGGCCGATCGCGCCGCGGTGCGGCCAGCTCGGCCAGGCGCGGGGCTGCCGCGGCGCAGCGAGGAGGCGGCGGTGGCGCGAGATGCGGCGGCGCAGCGCGCTGACCAGCTGCGTCGAGGCGCTCGTCGGCCACGCGCGGCGCCATGCGGGCGAAGCCGAGCTCGGGATCGATCGGCTCGGCGTAGGCCCACGTGGTCGGCTCGCGCCACGGCGTGGTCCGGTCGCTCTGCTTCCAGCCGGCCTCGGCGAGCAGCTGCCACAGCTCGCGGCGGTAGCGCCAGCGTCCGTCGGCGCCGCGGCTGCCGATGGCGCCGTGCGCGGCGACCAGTCGCGCGAGCGCCGGGCTCTGCATGCGCCCGATGCGCTCCGACTCGCGTTGCCAGCGCACCCGGGCCGGGAGGACGACCTCGGGCCGCTTGCGCGGCGGCGGCAGCGCCTCGAGGATGGCGCGCAGCGCGGGGGCGTCGCGGGTGGCGGTCTCGGCAGGAAGCGTGGGGCGCGCTTGCGTGTCCTCGGAGCCGTGGCGCGTCTGCGGACGGCGGATGTGGCGCGCAGGAGGTCGGCGAAGGCGAGGCCGAGGGTCGGTGGCGTCCTCGACGTCGTCGAGGCTGCGCAGCGCCTCGGTCAGATCGGGCCGCGGCTCGCCGAGGGCCAGCACGCGCTCGTCGACGACCGAGGCGGCCAGCGCGGCGTCCGCGACCGGGCGACCGGCCGCGTCGCGCACCGCGCACCTCGAGCTCGGCGCGCTGGCCCGGGCGGTGCCGGGTCTCGGCCGCGATGGAGACCGACAGCTCGGCCGGGCGCAGGTACGCGTTGAGGTGCTCGGCGTCTTCGGCCGGCGATCGTTGCGTTCGCGTCTTCGGGTCCCAGCCCAGGTCGACGAGGCGGACCGTGACCAGGCCGAACGATCCGGTCGGCGGAGTCAGGACCGCGCGCAGCTGTCCGCGCCGTCGACGCGGGCCAGCGCGGACGCGATCGGCGCGTGCTCGCGCAGGAGCGTGGCCAGGACCGGGCCGCGCGCGCCGCGCCACTCGCCGGTGACGATCACCGGGTCGCCGGCCGGCACCACCGCCTCGCGCAGGCGCAGCACCGGCCCGTGGACAGGGTAAAGCTCGAGCGACTGCTCGTCGACGTCGGCGCCGGCGCCGACCGCGGAGACGCGCAGCTTCCAGGTCGCCGCGTCGGGCGCGCGCAGGGCCACGCGCACCGCGCCGGGCGACTCGAGCGACGGTGCGGCGGCCGTTCGGCGCGGATCTGCACGCGCGCCGGCGACCAGGCGGCCGCGGCCGTCGGTGGTGAGCGCGGTGAAGCGGTGCCAGGCGCCGCGGATCGGGACCTGCCGCTCCGGCACCAGCGCGACGCGCAGGTCGTCGCCGCCGCCCAGCGGGATCGACAGAGTCGATCGCTCGCGGCGACCGGCGCCGTCGGTCACGCACGGCGTGCAGCTCGAGGGTGCCGCTCGGCGTCGGACGGGACGCGGGTCGTGAAGGAGTAGGTGCCGTCGGGGTCGAGGTGGCCGCGGAGTGGGCCGGGGTCGGCGCGGGGCGCTGGCCTCGGGCGAGGCGATGTCGCTCGTGGGCGCGCCGCTGTCGCCTGGCGGGCTGCCGGTCGAGGCGGGTGTCGCCACCTCGACGGAGCCCTGCACCGGCTCGCCGTAGCGGTAGCGCGCGGTCAGCTTGGCCGTGAGCGAGTCGCCCGGCTCGAGCGGCTTGTCGCCGCGGCGCTCGAGCTCGATCGCGAAGGCGGGCAGCCGGAAGGAGCGGACCTCGAACGACTCGGTCTGGGCGATGTCGCGCACGCGGGCGCTCAGCTCGTAGCGGCCGGTCAGGAGATCGTCGGCCAGCGGGATTGACCCGGCGATCATGCCGCCGGGCGGAACGGTCTGGCGGCCGCGCCAGATGGCGGTGTCGCGCGGATCGCGCACGGCGATCTCCACCTCCTCGCCCGCGGCCGGGTGGGCGTCGGCGGCGCTCAGCGCCGTCACTCGCCAGAGGATGGTCTGGCCCGGGCGATACACGGCGCGGTCGGTGCGCAGCTGCAGGTGGAGGCGGTCGCCACGTCGACCGCTCGCTCGGTCGTGTTCGCCCGTGCGGCGAGCGCGTGACGACGAGCAGGCGGTGAGGGCCGGGCGGGACGGTCGGGCACGCGGAAGCGGAGCACGGCGGTTCCGTCGGCTGCGGTGCGGGCTTGCGCGAGACGCGTGGGCGCGGGACGCGCCGCCGATGTGGACGAGGCGTCGATGCCGAGCGTCGATGCCGTGCGGCGCTGGATATGGCTGGCCCGGCCACGAGCGACAGGTCGATCTCGGCGCCGGCCAGCGGGACGCTCTCGGTCAGGGTGGTGGCCCCGGTCACGGCGACGAACACTGTCGCGTCGGAGCCGCGGACCAGCTCGCTGTCGGTCACGACCGTGGCGTCGTGCAGCACGAGTCGGCCGCCGGCGCGAGCGGAGGGTGGAGTCGCGCACAGCGCGACGGCGATGACGATGAACAGGCGGACCCGGGTTGCGAGCAGCATGAGCGCGGCCTTTCCGTGCGGCGACGCGCCCGCACGTCGGCCACGAGCGAACGCGGGTGTACGCGCCGATGGCTACGACAGCGGCCCGCGCGGCTCGGTTCCGCAAATCGCGGCCATCCGCGCCCTCTCGCGCCGCCGCTGGCGGCGCAGCCTGGATAAATGTAGCGTTCATCACCTTGGGCATGACCCGGTCCCTGCATGGGCGGCCTCCCTCCCTGTGGTGCCCGCAGAAAGGACTCGTCCATGACCGTCGTCCTCGCCGCGCGTGATGTCCGCTTCGCGTCTTGTCCTGCTTGCCGGCCTGGCGCTGGCGCTGCCGGCCTGTGCTGGTGATGACCCGGATGAGGATGGCGCTGGCGACCAGGGTGGCGGTGATGGCGTCGGTGACGGCGGCGACGATGGTGGGGCCAGCGATGACGATGGCGGCGATCCCGGCCCGGGGCCGGGATCGGGAATGGGGCTTCGGGCGGTAGGCGGCCAGATCGTCGACTCATCCGGCAAGCCGGTGCGCATCACCGGGATCAACTGGTTCGGCTTCGAGACCCCGGAGCTGGCTCCGCACGGGCTCCATCTGCGCTCGATGGACTCGATGCTCGACCAGGTGGCGGAGCTCGGCTTCAACGCCCTGCGCATCCCGTTCGCCACGCCAGATGTTCGACACGGGCGCGACCGCGGGCGGCATCGACTTCAACGTCAACCCGGATCTCATGGGCAAGACGCCGCCCGAGATCCTCGACATCCTGGTCGAGAAGGCGGGCGCGCGCGGGCTGCGCGTCATCCTCGACCGCCACCGCCCCGACGCCAACGGGCAGTCGGAGCTCTGGTACACCGATCAGTACCCGGAGGAGCGCTGGATCAGCGACTGGGTCGCGCTGGCCGAGCGCTACCGGGACAACCCGGTCGTGATCGCATTCGACCTGCACAACGAGCCGCACGGCGCGGCGACCTGGGGCGACGACGTCCAGGCCACCGACTGGCGCGCCGCCGCGACCCGCGCCGGCGACGCGATCCTGGCCGCACACCCCGGACATCCTCATCGTGGTCGAGGGCATCGAGAGCCACGACGACCAGTACTACTGGTGGGGCGGCAACCTGCGCGGCGCCGCCGACGCGCCCGTCGAGCTCGCCGTGCCGGAGCGGCTCGTCTACTCGGCCCACGACTACCCGTCGAGCCTCTTCGCCCAGCCCTGGTTCTCCGACCCGACCTACCCCGCCAACCTCCCCACCGTCTGGCGCGACACCTGGGGCTACCTCGCCGAGGACGGCACCGCCCCGATCCTCGTCGGCGAGTTCGGTACCCGCTACGAGACCGAATCGGATCAGCAGTGGCTGCAGAGCCTGGCCCAGTACATCGGCGACAACGGGCTCAGCTTCACGTTCTGGTCGCTCAATCCCGACTCGGGCGACACCGGCGGCATCCTCGAGGACGACTGGCAGACCGTGCGCGAGGACAAGATGGCCGTCCTGTCACCAATCCTCGCCCCACCCCTGCCGTAGACGTCGCCGGCCTCGCGGCGGGCACCTAATGGATGCGCGGGCGAATCGGCAGCTGCGCGACGATCTCGGACTCGGCCGCGGCCAGCTCGTCCAGCCGCCCGGCCACCTCGGCGCGCGCCTTGCTCTTCCCTCGCGCCTGGACTGGCGCGCAGGAGAAGGCGAGGCGGACGAAGAGGTCGCGGTGGCGGACCTCGGCTGTGGCCAGGGTGCGGTAGAGGTCGGCGAGCTCGCCCTCGTGGCCGCCGGCGGCGAGTGCCTCGCCCAGCAAGCCCAGGCGCTCCGCGCTGCGGGCCTCGATGAGGGCGAAGACGAGCAGGCTGTCGATCAGGCGCTCGGGCTCGCGCTTGCGGACGTGGGTGCGGAGGGCGCGCGCGTAGTCGTCGATCTGATCCGGGCGCGGGCCGATGCGACGGCGGGCCAGGAGCTGTGAGACGCGCAGCACGTGGCTGGTCTCCTCGTGGGCCAGCCGGGCCACGGCCACCGACAGCTCCGGACGATCGGGATACGAGCGCACCAGTGACAGCGCCGACTGCGCTGCCTTGCGCTCGCAGTGCAGGTGATCGCAGAGCACCGCGTCGAGGTCGCCCAGCGCCACGCCGACCCATCGAGGATCGGTCGCGCTGACCGGCAGCTGCGGGACTGCTATCTCGCTGGAATCCATCTCTTCGGGCTCGCGTTCGCGCGGCCGCCAGACGCTACGCCGCACACCTTGCGCGGTCAAGAGTGCAGCCGCCGCGGACGTCGCGTGGACAGCTGCCGACAGGGGGCGACCGCGGCGCGGTCTGTTGCGCCCGTGCTAAAGAGCAGCTCATGAATCGACGCAGGTCTCGCGTTGCTTTCGCCTTCGCAGCGGCCGCCATCGCGGCATGCTCCAGGCTCTACCAGCCAGACGGAGTCCGCCGTGCCGACCACCCCGCAGCCCGAAACCGACAGCGCCGCGACCGCGCAGGCACCTGCCGAGTCGCCGGCCGAAAAGTTCGCGCGCGAGTGCCGCGTCGGCCTCGTTCGCGCGCGCGAGATCCTGCCCACCATCCTGGCCGTCAAGGAGCCGCGCACGACCGACAACACGCTGGTGCCGTACAACCAGATGCTGGTCGCCATCGAGCACTCGTCGGCCACGGCCGGCCTCATCCACAGCGTGCACCCGGACAAGGCGATCCGCGACGCGGCCGAGACCTGCGAGCAGGAGGCTGCCGCCTTCGTCAACGAGCTGCGGCTCAACCGCGAGCTGTTCGAGGCGTTCAACAAGCTCGACGTCGCGGGCATGGACGCGGACACCTCGCGGCTGGTGACGCGCGCGCTGCGCGATTTCCGCCGCGCCGGCGTCGACAAGGACGAGACCACGCGCAAGCGCATCAAGGAGATCGACGACGAGCTGGTGGTGCTGGGCCAGCAGTTCTCGCGCAACATCGTCAACGACGTGCGCCACATCGCGCTCAAGGACGCGTCCGAGATGAAGGGGCTGCCGAAGGACTACATCGCAAGCCACAAGCCCAACGACAAGGGCGAGATCCTCATCACCACGAACTACCCGGATTACATCCCGTTCATGTCGTACGCCGAGTCGGCCGACCTGCGCCGCGAGCTTTACGTGGCCAGCCGCGCGCGCGGCGACAAGAGCAACAGCGAGGTGCTGGTCAAGATCCTCAAGCTCAGGACCGAGAAGGTGAAGCTGCTCGGTTACGCCAACTGGGCCGACTACGCCACCGAGGACAAGATGATGAAGACCGGCAAGAACGCCGCCAACTTCATCGAGCGCGTGGTCCGCACGGCGAACAAGCGGGCCCAGCGCGACTACACCGAGCTCGTGCGCTACAAGAAGAAGCACATCGACCGCACCGCCCACCGGGTCGACGACCACGAGAAGACGTTCCTCGAGAACAAGGTCAAGGCGCAGAGCTACAGCTACGACGCCCAGGAAGTGCGGCCCTACTTCCCGTACAGGCAGGTGGAGCAGGGCCTGCTCGACATCACCGCCGAGATGTACGGCGTCCAGTATCGCCCGGCCGCCGACGCCGAGATCTGGCACCAGGACGTGCGCGCGTTCGACGTGATGCGCGGCGAGCAGAAGGTCGGCCGCATCTTCCTCGACATGCACCCGCGCGAGGGCAAGTACCAGCACGCGGCGCAGTTCACGCTGCGCAGCGGCGTGCTCGGCGCGCAGCTGCCCGAGGGCGTGCTGGTGTGCAACTTCCCCAACCCGCGCACCGATCCGCCGGCGCTCATGGAGCACGACGACGTCGTGACCATGTTCCACGAGTTCGGCCACCTCATGCACCACGTGCTGGGCGGGCAGCAGCGCTGGATCGAGCAGAGCGGCGTCGCCACCGAGTGGGACTTCGTCGAGGCGCCGTCGCAGATGTTCGAGGAGTGGGCCTGGAGCCACGACACGCTCAAGCGCTTCGCCCGCCACCACGAGACCGGCGCGGTCATCCCGGAGGAGCTGGTCCAGCGCATGCGCAAGGCCGACAAGTTCGGCATCGGCCTGCAGACGGTGCAGCAGATGTTCTACGCCAGCGTGTCGCTGCGCTTCCACACCCTCGATCCGGCCGGCCTCGACATGCCGCACGAGGTGCGCCGGCTGCAAGAGAAGTACACGCCGTTCAAGTTCGTCGAGGGGACCAGCTTCCACACCAACTTCGGCCACCTCAACGGCTACTCGGCGCTCTACTACACATATATGTGGTCGCTGGTGATCGCGAAGGACCTGCTCACGCCGTTCCACAAGAACGGCCTGATGAGCCCGGAGTGGACCTTCAAGTACCGCGACTCGATCCTCGCGCGCGGCGGCACCAAGGACGCCGCCGACCTGGTCAAGGACTTCCTGGGCCGCGAGTTCAGCTTCAAGGCGTTCGAAGACTACCTGGGCGAGTAGCGATCAAGCGCCCCGCCCAGGGGCGCCGCGTCAACGCGTGAGGTCGCGCGTGATGTTCTTCTGGTGCGCCTCGAGCGTGCCGCCGCCGATCTCCATCAGCTTGGCGTCGCGCAGGAACTGCTCGACGCGGAACTCGGCGCAGTAGCCGTAGCCGCCCAGGACCTGCATGGCGGCGTCGGCCACCTCCTTGGCCGCGGTCGCGGCGAACAGCTTGGCGGCGTCGGTGCCGAGGCGGTTGCGGCGCTCCGGGCCCGACGCGGCGCGCGACGCCGTAGATCAGCGCGCGCATCGCCTCGGTGCGCGCGTAGCTGTCGGCGACGTAGCGCTGGATCTGGCCGAAGTCGGCGATCGGCTTGCCGAACGCGCGGCGCTCGATCGCGTAGCGGGTCATGATCTCGAGGCAGCGGCGCGCGATGCCGAGGCTGATCGCGGCCAGGGTCAGCCGCTCGATCTCGAGGTTGCGCATCATGTTGGTGATGCCGCCGCCCTCGCGGCCGAGCAGGTTCTCGGCCGGCACCTCGCAGCCGTCGAAGATGAGCTCGGACATGGTCGACGCGCGCATGCCCATCTTCGGGATCTTCTCGCCGGAGGAGAAGCCGGGGAAGCTGCGCTCGACCACGAACGTCGTCACCTCGCCCTCGAGCATGGCGTAGACGAGGAACACGTCCGCCTCGGGGCCGTTGGTGATGAAGGTCTTGCGCCCGTCGAGGACGTAGCCGCCGGCGCGCTTGCGCGCGACAGTCTTCATGCCGAGCACGTCGGTGCCGACCGCCGGCTCGGTCATGCCCATGGCGCCGATCCACTCGCCGCTGAGCACGCGCGGCAGGTAGCGCGCGCGCTGCTCCGGGGTGCCGGACCAGTAGAAGTTGTTCACGAACAGCACCGCGTGGGCCAGGTAGGCCAGCGTGAAGCCCGGGTCGCTCCAGGCCAGCTCCTCGTGCGCGATGACCGCGGCGGTGGCGTCCATGCCGGCGCCGCCCGCCTCCTCCGGCACCGTGATGCCGAGCAGGCCGAGCTCGCCGACGCGGCGCATCAGCGCGACGTTGAGCTTTCCGGTGCGGTCGTGCTCCTCCGCCTGCGGCTCGACCTCGGCGCGCACGAAGTCGGCCACCGTCTGCCGCAGCATGCCGTGCTCTTCGGTCGGTTCGAGGAGGCTCTCATCGATCGAGCTGGCGACACCCATGCGACGCTTATAGCCCCTTGCGCGCCGGAGGGCCAAGCAGGCAGGTGCTACGATTCGCCGGTGACGAGCGCGGCTCCCCCGCCGGCGGTCCTGGTCGCCAACCCGACCGCCCAGTCCGGCAAGGCGCAGGCGTGGATCGAGCGCGCGCGCGCCCTGCTGGATGCCGCCGGCGTGGGGCACGACTTCATCCCCACCTTGCCCGGCGGCGGCACGGTCGGCGAGGTGCGGCGCGCCATCGAGCAGGCCGGCTGCCGCCTGGTCGTCGCCATGGGCGGCGACGGCACCTTCGCCGAGGCGGCCAAGGGCATCCTCGGCTCGGACCGCGCCCACGAGGTGGCGCTCGGCATGCTGCCGATGGGCACGGCCAACGATCAGGGCAAGTCGTTCGGCCTGCGCCCCGGACTCGACGCGCTGGACGAGAACGTGGCGGTCCTCAAGCGCGGTGCCATCGCCGAGATGGACGTCGGCGTGGTGCAGCGTCTCGACGAGGCCGACCGCATCACCCACTCCGATCTCTACTTCGACTCCATGAGCATCGGGCTGGGCGCGTCGGTGCTGGCCGAGCGCAACCGCGACCGCGAGCGCGTCTCCGTGATCCCGCTGGTGCGCAGCTTCTACCGCGACCACCTGGTCTACGCCGGCGCGCTGCTCAAGAAGCTGGCCCGCTCCGCCACCGGCCGCGCCACCTTCGAGCTCGAGGCCGAGGTCGACGGCGAGACCTACCACTACCCGTCGGTGATCGACGTCATCGTCAAGAACACGCGCATCTATGGCGGCGAGTGGGTGCTGGCCCCGGACGGGCTGGCCGACGACGGACTGTTCGAGATGGTGCCGGTGTGCGGGCTGGGCGAGCTCACCTCGCGCGCCATCTCGACCTTGCGCCGCAGCCCGATCGGCGCGTACGAGCTGGCCCAGCTCGGCATCGAGCCGGCCCGGCCGGTGCCGGGGCGCAGCTTCGTGCTCACCGTGATGCAGCCCGGCGCCCACCAGGAGCCGGCCGCGCAGATCGACGGCGAGGAGTTCCCGGCCGGAGACCGCTTCCGCATCCAGGTGTTGCCGCGGGTCCTCCGCCTGCTGGTGCCGCGCGTGGCCCCGCCGGAGCCGGATCTGGGCTGAAGGCCGGCTGTGCCGCTCCGCGCGGCGCTTGCAGCGGGCCATCAGATGACGCACTCTTCCGGGAATTTTCGACCGGGTAAGAGGAGATACAGATGCGCGATGTTTTCATCTATGACGCGGTCCGCACGCCGCGCGGCCGCGGCAAGGCCGGCAAGGGCGCCCTCTCGGGCGTGCACCCCCAGGAGCTCCTGGCGCAGACGCTCAACCGTCTCGCCGAGCGGACCGGCCTCGACAAGCAGCTGGTCGAGGACGTGGTCGTCGGCTGCGTGACCCAGGTCAAGGAGCAGGGCGCCTGCATCGCGCGCAACGCGGTCATCGCCGCCGGCTGGCCCGAGAACGTCACCGGCACCACGGTCAACCGCTTCTGCGGCTCGGGCCTGCAGGCGGTCAACTTCGCCGCCATGGGCGTGGGCAGCGGCGCGCAGGAGTGCGCCGTCGGCGGCGGCGTCGAGTCGATGTCGCGCGTGCCGATGGGCTCGGACGGCGCCATGATCGACGGCCTCAACGAGAAGCTGCGCCGCACCGTGGCGATGGTGCCGCAGGGCATCTCGGCCGACCTGATCGCCACCCTCGAGGGCATCACCCGCGCAGGACGTCGACCGCTTCGCGCTGGAGAGCCAGAAGAAGGCGGCGCGCGCGATCGAGGAGGGCCGCTTCGGCAAGTCGCTGTTCACCGTGCAGTCCGACGACGGCAAGCCGCTGACCGACAAGGACGAGCACCCGCGCCCCGACACCACCCTCGAGAGCCTGGGCCAGCTGGCCGCCGCGTTCGAGCAGATGGGCGCCATGGCGGTCGGCCCCAACGGCGAGACGCTCGACCAGCTGGCGCTCAAGGTCTACCCCAAGGCCGGCAAGATCAACCACGTGCACACGGCCGGCAACTCGAGCGGCATCGTCGACGGCGCCTGCGCGGTGCTGATCGGCTCCAAGGAGCTCGGGGCGAAGATCGGCGCTCAAGCCGCGCGCCCGCATCCGCGCCATGGCCACGGCGGGAGCCGAGCCGGTCATCATGCTGACCGCGCCGGCGCCGGCGTCGAAGCGCGCCCTGGACCAGGCCGGGATGACGGTCAAGGACATCGATCTGTGGGAGATCAACGAGGCGTTCGCGGTGGTGCCGCTGCAGACCATCCGCACGCTCGGCATCGATCCCGACGCGGGTCAACGTGAACGGCGGCGCGATCGCGCTCGGCCACCCGCTGGGCGCCACCGGGGCGATCCTGCTCAACACCGCGCTCGACGAGCTGGAGCGGACGCAGCAAGGCGACCGCCCTGATCACGCTGTGCATCGGCGGCGGCATGGGCATCGCGACGATCATCGAGCGCGTCTGATGGCCGCCGGCGGGCGGACGCCTTCTCGGCAGGTCGGTTTGGTGTAGGATTCGTTCCCTATGGCGCTTCCGCTCCGCTCCGCGCTCCGCTCCGCCGGCCGCTACGTCATCAGGAACCCGATGTCGATGGTCAGCCTGGCCCGCCACGCGCTCAACCTGCGCGTGGCGGTGCCGCTGGACGCGCTCCGGTGGTTCGTGGAGCACACGCCGCCGGGCAAGAAGTCGCCGACCGACGTGACCATCGCGGCGCGGCCGCCGGCGGTGCACTTCGGCGCCACCCTCGAGCTGATGGGCTCGAAGCTGCGCGTGAGCGCGGCGATCAAGGTGGACGAGCTGCGCATCGATCCGGAGGAGCTGCGCCTGACGCTGCGGCTGTCGAGCGTGGAGATGAAGGTGCTCGACAAGTCGGAGACGCCGATCTCCGGGCTCATCAAGTCGGGCGCGCTGGATCTGTCGAAGCCGGGCAACCTGGCCAACTTCATGCCCAAGAAGCCGCCGGCGCTGATCGACGCGCGCGACGACCTCATCGTGCTCGATCTGATGCGGGTGCCGAAGATCGCCAACAACCTGCGTCTGCGCCGGATGCTGCAGCGGCTCACGCCGGTGGTGAACGTGTCGGCGCTCAAGACCGAGGGCGACTTCCTGATCGTCGCCCTGCGCGCGACGCCGGCGGGCTTCCCGCGCGCGCTGTCTGCGGCGCGCGGCTGACGGGTTTCGTGCGCACGTGGCTGGTGATCGCGGCCGCGCTCGGCGCGGTCGCCGCCGGCTGCGGGGATGATGGGAACGCCGACAGGCCAGGCGCAGCCTCGGACACCGCACCACGTCGCGCAGCCAGGGCACCGGGCCCGGCGGAGCGGCAACGAGGAGAGCCGAAGGTGGACGAGGCAACACTGCTCGCCTCCGCCCGCCCTGCCTGGGCGGCAGTGCGCGAGCGCGCCGGTCTGCTCTCTCGGCAGGGCCATCACGGCGGCGCCTGGGGCCTGCTGCGCCGCGACGCCGACAGCCAGCTGTGGCTGATCGATCCGATCGAGACCGCCGCGCCACTGGGCATCCGCCTCGCCGGCGCCGGCGGGCGCGCCCTCGACGCGGGTGCCGGGCGCATCGTGGCGTGGGGCGCATGGGTCGTCGACGACCAGCGCCGATGGGTCTGGCAGGTGGAGCGCATGGTCGCCTTGTCGCCCGCCGGCTCGGACCAGGCGCGACGCCTTCCCGACCCGCTGCCCACGCCGCCGCTCCCCGGCCACCTGGTCGCCGAGCTGCCGCAGCCGCCAGAAGGCGCGCTGCCCCCCTCGCAGCTGCAGAAGAGCGGCCGCATCGTGTTCGTCGTCGTGGCGCCGCCGGCCAAGCCGGGCGACGGCTGGACCATCGCCGACGAGGCCAAGGGTCAGCCGACCGCGCTCCTGGTCCTGCCCGGCGAGGCCGCCATCTACGGCGGGCTCGACTATCTGTCGCCCGACGAGCGCTGGCCGCTGGCAACCGGCGCGTGGTACGCGGTGTCCGCCGTCGGCTCCACCAGGCCATCCAGGCCATCCAGGGCCGCCAGGCCGCCCGCCCGCCCGGCTGGCAAGCCCCCCGCGCCGGGCGACCTGCCGGTCCTGCGCGCCGTCGCGCCGCCGGCCCGCGTCCCGCCGCCGGCGCCCCCTCCGCCGGCGAGGAAGCCGAAGAAGGCGGGTGCTACAGTCAGGAATAGATGATCGTCGAGTGCCCCGGCTGCAAGAGCCGCTACGACGTCAGCGGCCGGCCCGCCGGAACCCGGGCGCGGTGCCGCTGCGGGACCGAGTTCCGGCTACCGGATCCGCAGCACGAGGCCGGCAAGCTGACCTGCCCCGGCTGCGGCGCCGTCGTCGCGCCCGACGCCCACACGTGCCAGTTCTGCAGCGCGGAGCTGCTGGTGCGGGCGTGCCCGCGCTGCTTCGCCCGCATCTTTCACGGCCACGTCCACTGTCCGCACTGCGGCGTGACCGTCGGCGTGCCGGCGCATGCCAACCCGGACGGCTCGACCAGCGCCCGCACCTGCCCGGCCTGCACGACCTCGCACGCCCTGGTCGCCCGCCTGGTGGGCGAGGTCCTGCTCGACGAGTGTCCCGGCTGTCACGGCGTGTGGCTCGACGCCGCCGCGGTCGACCGGGTGGTGCGCGACCGCCAGCAGAGCTCGCTCGGCACGTTGCGCCAGATGACGCCGCCCGAGCCCGGGCTCGTCTCCCCGCAGGCCGCAGGCCTACCCGCGTCCGCCCCCGCGGCATCCAGCGCGGCCCGGCGCATGTACATCGCGTGCCCGGACTGCAGCCAGATCATGAACCGGGTGAACTTCGCGCGCATCTCCGGCATCATCCTCGACGTGTGCCGCGGCCACGGCACCTGGTTCGATTGCAGCGAGCTTCCGCGCGTGGTGGACTTCGTCATGAAAGGTGGCGTCGAGGAGAGCCAGCGGCGCGAGATCGAGTCGCTGCGCGAGCAGACGCGGCGCGCCTCGGCCGACGCGGAGGCCGCGCGATCCAGAGCGGCGTGGGCCGGCACTCCGGGGTATGAGCCTGGGGGTGCGGAACTGCTCGGCTCCGCGCTCGGCCTGATCGGCCGACTCCTCCACTGAGAACATCGTGCTCGTCCCCGTCGTCCTACTCACAGGCTTTCTCGGCAGCGGCAAGACGACGCTGCTCAACCGCCTGCTCGTCTACCGGCAGCAGAACGCGGACGCGCCCGACGTGGCCGGCGGCAAGCTGGCGGTGCTGGTCAACGAGCTCGGCTCGGTCGGCATCGACGCGTCGCTGTTGCCGGCCGGCGCGGCCCGTCAGGTCGAGCTGGCCGGCGGCTGCATCTGCTGCACGCTCGACGAGAACCTGGCCCAGAGCCTGATCGATCTGATCGACGCCGAGCCCCAGGTCCGCCTCGTCATCATCGAGACCACCGGCATCGCCGAGCCGCTGCCCATCATCTGGACCCTGACCGGCGAGGCGCTCGCCCAGCGCATTCGCCTGGCCGCGGTGGTGACCGTCGTCGACTCGCTCGAGCACGAGCGCCACCGGCCGCTGGCGCTGGCGGTCGACTCCCAGGTCGAGCACGCCGACATCCTGGTGGTCAGCAAGCGCGACGTGCTGCCTGCACCAGGCGGCTCGGCCGTGACGGATCTGGAACAGGAGCTGCGCCGCCGCAACCCGACGGCCGCGCTCCTCGTCGAGTCAGGTCCAGCCGCCAGCGCGCGCGCGCTATGGCAGCTGCTTTCAGACGCGGAGGCCGACACGGCGCTCGCGCGAAGTAGGCCGGCTCACAGCGAACACAACAGGACTTCCAGCGGCACCCCTGACGAGCACGTCCACGATGAGCACCGTCACGAGCACAGGCCGGCGCCTTCAAGCTCACACAGCTTCGAATCGGTGGCCGTCGCGATCGAGGGCACGTTGGATTTCGAAGAGTTGACCAGCCAGCTGGAGGAATTGCCCGCCGAGTACATCCGCATCAAGGGCATCTGCTGGGCGGTGGACCCGGTGGCCGGTGCCGAGGAACCCGACATTGATTGCTTTTCACCGGGTCGGCGCCAGAGTTTCAGCCGAGCCGGTGGCCGAGCCGTCGCCGCGCGAACACATTGCGCGCGCCGTCGCGCTCGGCTTCGGCATCGACCGGGATCGTCTAGCTGCATGCCTGCGCGCCGCCATGATACCTTCGAGAGGTTGAAGCGCGCTGCTGCGCGTCGCGAGACGGGACGACGCTGCCATGCAGACTGATCGACCCAACTCTGCCACGCTTCGCGAGCTCCTGGCCGAGCTCAAGGCCGGGTTCGCGCTTCATGCCCCGGTGCTGATCCGCGTGCAGGACGGCGCCGGCGAGAGCCGCGACAGCACCATCGACCGCACGATGACGCTGCGCGAACCGCTCGACTGGGCCGACCACTACACGCGAGAGTACGGCAATGAACCGTACGTCGTGCTCGGGCCCAACACGCTCGTGACCGGCACCGGAGCCGCGGTCACCATCGGGCGCAGTCGCCAGTGCGACGTCAAGATCGACAACGAGTCGGTGAGCAAGCTGCACGCCAAGCTCGTGTGCGATCCGAACACCGGCGGCTACTACGTCATCGATGAGAGCTCGCGCAACGGAACCTGCATCAACGGCGAGCCGCTGGTCGCCGGCGTGCGGATGGCGGTCTGGTCGGGTGCCTACGTCAGCTTCGGCGACGCGGTGTTCGTCTTCATCGATCCGCCGACTCTGCGCAAGCTGTCGCGGCTGGCCGGCTGACGTGCGGCCCGACGTGCGGCGCGCGCGGTGGCTCCTGGTCCTCGGGCTGGCGGCGTCTGCCGTGGCCGGCTGCCAGCAGCGCAAGATCGAGGTGGTGGTCAACGAGGCCGATCGGACCGGCGACTACGGCCGGCACGCGCTGCGCGCCTCGGTGCAGAAGTTCCGCAGCGCGCCGCGCTCACCCGAGGCGTTCCGGGCCATGGCGGTCGAGATCGATCGCCTGCGCCCGTCCTTCAACCAGGACGCGGCCGACGAGGCCGAGCGCAACCTCGCCTTCCTTGCCCTCGGCCCGATGGCGGCCCAGCTCGACAAGCCGTTCGAGGAGCAGCTGAACGCGCTGGCCCTGACCGTGTGGCCGACCGCGCTGCACGTGGTGCCGAGGAAGGACGAGACCGCGCGCGCCTACCTCGAGCGCGCCTGCGCCGGGTCGCTGGCCAGCGAGTGCAAGTACGTGGTGCCCGAGTACTGGTCGCTGGTGCTGACCGCGCGCGTGTGGCGGCGGATGAAGAACCGCGCCCGCGAGGCCTACAACGAGTGCCGCCCCTGCAAGCAGGACCCGAGCTACGCCGCCTTGCTCGAGGAGTACGACCAGCACGACAGCCGGCTGACCCGGCTGGCCACCGACGAGAAGGGCCGGGTCGAGCGCGACGCGTGGCCCCAGGCCGGCGACAACGCCGCCGAGTGGAGCGCCGCGCCGGTGCTCGACCTGGTGACCGATCCGCCCCGCTTCATGGGCGAGCCGATCGAGGGCAACTGGCGCCAGCGCGTGCGCGCCAGCCGCCGCGGTAACGGCAAGGACACGACGCTCGGCGTGCACCTCAAGCCGCGCACCGAGGTCCGCCACCTGCGCGCGGTGCTGCAGGCCGCCGGCGCGGCCGGCTACCGCAGCGTCGCCCTGCAGGCGCGCGGGCCCGACTTCCCATACCCGATGCGCGAGTACCGCCTGGCCATCCGCGGCGGCCGCACCATCGATGTGCGTGACGTCAACACGATCCAGTACCTGGTCCGCACGCTGGACAACGCGGGCGGCGACCGGCCTGTCCGCCTGTCGGCCCGGTAGCGAAGCCGCTCAGCGGCATTGACGGGTTCCGGGCCTGTCGCGCTCCGGACTGCGCTCCACGGAAACTGGCTGTCAGCGTCGTGGACCGGTCACAGCGACCCGGAACGTTCGCGGGCTGCGGGCATCAGGACGGCTGCATCGGTTTGGATCGGTGGGCCGGCTTGCAAACGCCGGCTTGACCTCTCCGACGGGCCCAGGTTATGTGAGGGGCGGGATAGGGGGGAAGGGGTGACGTGACACTCAGCGACTCAGGCGCCGGGGCCGTCTCGCACGTCCACATCGGTGCCAGTGATCGGGATCTGTCGGCCGGGCAGCGGGTTGGTGAATATCTGATCACCGACAAGCTCGGCGTGGGCGGGTTCGGCACTGTGTTTCGCGCCGAGCATCCGCTGATCGGCAAGCAGGTGGCCATCAAGGTCCTCGGCCGGCAGTGGTCGGCTGATCCCGAGATGGTCAAGCGCTTCATCGCGGAGGCGCGTGCCGTCAACCAGATCCGGCATCGCAACATCATCGACATCTTCGGCTTTGGCCAGCTCGAGGACGGCCGGCACTACTACGTGATGGAGTACCTGGACGGCGTGCCGCTCGACGGATATCTCGTCGAACGCGGCCGCCTGTCACTGGAGGAGGCGATTCCCATCCTGCGGGCCGTTGCGCGGGCGCTCGACGCGGCGCACGCCAATGGCATCGCGCATCGCGATCTCAAGCCGGAGAACGTGTTCCTGGTCATGGATGAGACGGGCGGCCCGTTTCCCAAGCTGCTCGATTTCGGAATCGCCAAGCTGCTGAACCAGGGCCCGGCTGCCGAGCACATGTCGCTGACCGGGGCGCCGATGGGCACGCCCCACTACATGTCGCCGGAACAGTCCCGCGGTCGCAACGTCAACCATCGGACGGACATCTACGCCTTCGGTTGCATGGCCTACCAGATGCTCACCGGCTCGTTTCCGTTCGACGGCGCTGACTACGTCGAGATACTGCTCCAGCAGGTGGGGCGCGACCCGATTCCCCCGTCGGTGCTGGTGCCCGAACTGGCCATCATCGATGATGGCATCGCATGGATGCTTCAGAAGGATCCAGACGCTCGACCACCGACCGTGGGAGCGGCAATGCGCGCTCTGGAGCAGGCGGCGGCCGACGCAGGTCTCATCGTGCCGGCCGACGCGAGCGGCTCGGGGAACCATCCAGTCGCGCGACCGCGCTCCGGGCCATTGACCCCGCCGGCGATGGCCGCGCAGTCCGAGACATCGCCGACCCTGCCGATGGAGCCGACACCGCAGATGCCCGCGCAAGCGCCGCCTGCATCGCAGACCGAACGCGATCCGCTCCGCGCCGAGGTCCTGCATCAGCGGCCGGAGCCGTCCGCCCGGCCTGATGCTGTTCGGTCGATCTCCCGGCGTCGGGCGCTGCTGTTCGCGTCGATTGCCGTGGCAGTGATCGCCGGCGCCGCTGTGCTCGTGACCACGCGTGGCGGCGACGGTGACGTGACGTCTCACCCACCCTCCCAGGCGTCGCCCGCGCCATCGGGGTCTGCCGACCCGGTGACCGGCAGGCCGCCCCCGAGCTCGGCCAGCCCCTCGACGGCCTCCGCGACCCCGGTCGATACAGAGGCATCGTCTGCGGTCATACCCGACGTCGACGCCGGCACGACCGTCGCCGAGCCCACGCCGGATCCGACCGCCGGTGCGCCGCCGAAGAGCCCGGCACTCGGAGCTCCGACGGAATCGCGACGCCGCAGACAGAGCAAGGCGGCGCGCGAGCGGGAAGCGGGCAGCTCGGAGAGCAAGCCGGCGACTCCGCCGATCAAGGACCGCGACACACTCGAGGATCCATTCCGCTGATCCGTTTCGCGATGGATGGCGTACCCGTAGGTGGGGAAGTCTCGCCCGATCCGGCTCCTCAGGAGCTGCGTCGATGACTGGAGGGGGACCATGAGAACGCGATGTATCGCGGCCCTGGCGCTTGCCATCGCCGGCTGTCACGACCTTCCCGATGTCGCCAGCGACGAGTGCGGCAACCGCGTGCTCGATCCCGGCGAGGACTGCGACGGTGACTACGAGGTCGGCTCGTGCGGCGCGTCCGACTCGGACAACGCGTGCTATTTCGTGTGCGAGCGCGACGTCGCCGGGCAGGGCTGTCCGGCCGGCTGGGGCTGCGGTCTGGACGGCCGCTGTCGGGCGCCGTCGAGCGACTTCTCGCCGGCGCCGGATTCACCGTGGCGCTTCCCCGTCAACACCTTCGCCATCGGCGACGTCGATGGCGACGGCAACGCAGATCTCATCGGCCACGACCTGGCCGCCATCACGGTGCGCTACGGCACCGCCACCGGCGCGTTCCCGAACGAGCTCGAGTTCAACATTCGACGGCCGCAGGGGGCGGCGGCGTTCGGTTACCTCGACGACGACGAGCTGCTCGACGCGGTTGTGCCCATCGAGGAGGGCTTGTTCGGGCTGCTCGGCGAGGAGAATCGCACCCTCGAGCCGGTCGCCGCGGCTCCCTTCGATCTCGATCAGAGCCGCGTTCGAATGGCGCCGATCGATCTCGGGTCCGAAACGGCAGACGCGGTCGTCGTCATGGATCTGACCGCCAGCTCGATGAGCCTGGTCGGCTCGCCGACCACGTCCACCCCGCTGCCGGTCGACTCCACCGCCTTCGATCTGGCACCGGCGCTGGCGTCTGCGAACGTGTTCACCAGCGACGGAGCCGGCCGAGACGAGCTCGCGCTCGCCTTTGCCGGCACTTCGTCGGTGTTCGTCTACCGCGCGGGCGACGCGCCCGATCCGCTGCGCCTGGTGCAGGTGGCCGAGATCGCGGTACCCGGCGAGATCCTCGCCGGTACCGTGTTCGCCGACGTCGACGGCGACGGCTTGCTCGATCTGCTTGTGTCGTACGCCAGCTCGGCCGGTTCGCGCATCGCGGTCGCCCTCAACCAGGGCGACGATTCGTTCGGGCCGGCCGTCCGTGAGCCCGCCTTCGAGCGCCCGACTGGCAGTGGGATCGAGGCCGAGCTGCCGCTGGCCGCGGCCGACCTCGACGGCGACGACCGGTTCGACTTCGTCTTCTCCGAGGCAGTGATGTTGAACGGACCGGGCGGCGGCGGTTCGCTCACCTTGCAGCCGATCGCGTACGCCATCACCGCTCCCTGGAGCGACGCCGTGACCGGCGACTTCAACGGCGACGGCCGGGTCGATGTCGCGGTCACCTCTGCGCTGCGCGAGGGTATCGACGTCCTGCTCGGCAGCGAGCCGGGTCCGTTCAACCGCTTCGACATCGGCACCCAGACCCCGCCCCGGACCGCGCCGCGCACCCTGACCGCAGGCGACTTCGACGGAGACAAGGTCGACGATCTCCGCGTTCGCCGAGCTTGGCCGACAGCTCGGCAGCGAACCTCAGGACCGAGAGCCAGATCGCCTGTCGGTGGTGTTCGGCGCTCGTGACGGCGGCTTCGGCGCGGCTGTCTCGATGGGTGAGCTCGGCATCATCGAGCAGATCGTCGCCCACGACGCATTCTCGCGGCCCGAGACCTTCGACTCCATCACCGATCTGTACGCCGTCTCGGCGCGGGATGGTCGCCGCGCGCGGTCGTTGATGCTGGGCGACTCGTCGCGCCGGATGATCTCACCCTTCATCCTCGATCCCGGCGGCGACGGCCGCCCTCACGTGCCTCACCGGGCGGTGGTGGGCAACTTCACCAGCGACGACAGCCCCGACGTGCTCTCGATCGCGGCGGACCCGGACAACGAGCGCGCGCCGGTGGCCTGGCTGGTCCCGGGTCGGACGGGCGACGGCAGCCTCGACGGCGCGGCGGCGCGATTTGTCCCCTTGCCCGACGACGACGTGTTCGACGCGGTGTGCGCCGCGTGGGCGGTGGGCGATCTCGACCAGGCTGCGGCGGGTCCGCGCGACGAGCTGGTCGGGCTCGACGATATCGCCGCGTGCGCCGAGTTCGGCGCCGATCTCCCCGCCGAGCCCACGGTGATGGTGGCGCACATACTCGAGCAGGTCGACGGCCCTGGCGGTCCCTTCGCGGTCGAGGCGATCGCGCTGGGTGACGAGCTGCTCGGGCCCGAGAACGTCGCCCTGGTCGATCTCGACGACGACGGCGATCGCGATCTGCTGGTCCTGTTCCGCGGACTGTTGCTCGACGGCAGCGGCGTCCCCACCGGCTCGGGGGTCGCGGTCTACTGGAACCAGCTGGGCACGCCGGTCATCGAAGGTCGCTCGATCATCTTGCTGACCAGCCGCGACCTGTCGATGGTTGCGGCGATTCACCTCGACGCCGACGAGTTTTACGATCTCGCCATCCTCAGCGATGAAGGCGTGTACGGCTCTCGCTTCGATCCGGACACCGGCGACTACGGCGAGCCATTTCTCCTCATCCCGGGATTCTTCGGCAAGCTCTTCTCGGTCGGTGATGTCAACGGCGACGGGCTGGATGACATCGCGGTCGCCAATCGCGTGGATGTCGCGGTCTGGTTGGCGAGTCCGCAACCGGCGCTGGGCGGGGCGATACCGCCGTCCGCCCTGGAACTGTCGGCAGGAGAAGAGCGATGATTCGCCTGGCCCCGATCGTTTCCGCCGCGCTGGCTCTGGCCGCCGCCCTCGCCTCACCGGCCCCGGCCGCCGCACAGTCGCCGAGACTGCAGGCCGAGCAGTTCTTTCGCGCCGGCGAGCAGGCCTACACCGCCGGCCGCTTCGACCTCGCCGCCCAGGCGTTCGAGCAGGCATACGGCGTCCTGCCGCTGCCCGCGATCGCGTTCTCGACAGCCCAGGCCTATCGCCTGCAGTACTTCATCGACAAGGATCCTCCCAAGCTCAAGCGCGCGGTCGTGCTGTACCGTCGCTACCTCGGCGACGTTCCGTCGGGCGGCCGGCGCGAGGACGCAGCTGCCAGCCTGGCCGAGCTCGACCCTCTGCTGACCGTGATCGAGGCCGAGCAGGCCCGTCTCGGCCTGCCTCCGATCGCCGCGACGGCGGCGTTCGGGCTGGCCACCAAGCTGATGGTGACCAGCTCGGTCCGCACCGCCACCGCTTCGATAAACGGCGGCCCCGCGGTCTCGCTGCCGATGGTGCGCGACGTCGAACCGGGCCGCTATCGCATCCGCCTCACGGCAGACGGCTATCTGCCGTTCGACGGCGAGCGCGACGTGGTCGAGGGTCAGTTCCGCGTCGTCGAGATCGATCTCGCGCCACGCCCCTCGCAGGTGACGGTGCGATCGGCGCCCGGCGCGCAGCTGGCGATCGATGGCCGATCGGCCGGTGCGCTGCCGCTCGCCAGACCGCTCACCCTGCCCAGCGGACAGCACCACCTCCGCGTGGCGCTGCGCGGTCATCAGCCATGGACCCGCGAGGTCAGCCTCGGCCGCGGCGAGAACACGCTGCTCGACGCCGACCTCGAGCCGACAGGACAGCGGCTGGCTGCAACGTGGGTGCTGCGTGGGGCGGCCGTGGTGGCGGTCGGCTCGGGGGTCGCGGCCGTTCTGGCCTTCGCGGCCAGTAACGAGGCAGCGGACATCAACCAGGAGCGCGAAGACCAGGGCATCAGCCGCGCGCGCCAGGACGACTACGAGGCCGCGGTCGATCGCCGCGGTCGATACGTCACCGCCTCGCTCGCCCTGCTGGGCGTCGGGGGCGCGCTCGCGGCCTGTGGCGGCCTCCTGTACTGGCTCGACAACCCCAGTCCCCAGGAGGGCGCGCCGGCTGCCGCGGAGCCGCTCGAACGCGCGCAGCTGCGAGTGACTCCGGTGGTCAGCGGCCCCTCTGTCGGGCTCACGCTCGGCGGGCGCTTCTGAGCGACTGAGCCACCGGGATCCGGTTTTCGGCAACCGCCAGGCGGTCGGGCCGACATACCGGGTCTCGCGGATGTCTCACGACAGGCGCAATCGGTCCGGTCCCGCCGCTTGGGTTGTGCGGAGTCGGCTGGAGGGTGCCCGGGCCGGAGCCGCCGGTGTAGAACGGCGAGACGGCGGGCCATGGCGACGGGGAGGGCGGCGCCATGGGATCCCGGGTGCCCAGACCAAACATGGCTCTGGATAACTGGGAAATTGCGTTTGGACCGCATCGCTCCATCGAGGACGCCGTTGATGCGCGAATGCACTTCCTCGAGGAAAGGGGTGACATCACCGGATCCCGATGCGGTGCGAAATGGCTCGAAGACCGCCGCGCCGAGCTTCCGGGCACCTATATCGTGGGCTCGCTACAGAGCGCCCACTACATGACCGTCACGATCGAGCCGAGCGGCCACCTCACGGGCTTTGACCCACAGAACGGCGCCGTATATCCTTCGTTCGAGGCCGTACAGGGCCGCATGGGTCGCGATCAGTTCCAGCTGGTGTACAAGTTGACCAGTTCCTTGCCCCCGGTAACCCCGCCATGAACATCTACCGCTTCGTCCCGCAGATCGAAGGCTACGCCCACCCCTGGCGCAGCGGGGAGGCCGGTGGTGGCCGGACGGGATCGAGCTCGGCGCCCTCATGGAGAGGTCTCCACGACATGTCCAGCTTGGGAATCCTGGGCCATATTGACGGCCGATACCGTCGCTCACCCGAGGAGCTCGCTCCGTCCGACTTCCCCTTGCTGTCGCTGCAGCTGCCGGTCGTGAGCGAACACGCTGCCAAGCGTGCTCGGCTTCCATCCAGAGCAAGAGGGAGACTGGGCTGGCCTGTCCAGCCGGCTGCGACCGATCTGGATCGGCGAGAAGCGGTTCTTCGCGGTGCAGCCGCTGCTCAGCCGCCGCGGAGAGCCCGACGCCTTCGTTCCCGAGGCCTCCATCGGCATTCGCATGCCGCGCGGCGAGGTCATTCACTATCACACGCGGATGTTCGAGCCGGGCCGGGTGCGCGGCGAATTTTTCACCATCCCGGACCACGAACCGTACGCAGAGACTTACGTGACCGAAGCTTTCGTCGACCGCGCCCGCGCCGCCGGCCTCACCGGCCTCGAGGACCTCGAGCTCGTCTTCGACGGACGCCGATCCCGCCGCACCGCCAGCCGCCACCCGCCGAAGCGCTCGATCCGAGCCCGGGGTACCGCCAGCAGCTCGAATGGGAGCTGTTCATCGGTCGGGGCTCTGTCTGGCATTATCTCGACCGCGAGCTCGAGGAGGCCTTCCGCAGCGCCGTCCTCGACGGCCTGTTGCCGATCTCATGAATCGGGTTGGTCTCTTCGTGACAACCGCCTTACCGGCGCGTGTCCCGAAGTGTCCAGACCAGGAGAGGTAAGGAGCCCATGACGAACGTGTGGGACGGCATCACCGTGGCGCGTTGGACGGGAGGTCTTGGCTTTGCGCCACTACACCAGGCCGCTCACGGTGGTGCCTCCGTAGAAGTCGTAAAACGGCTGATCGGAATGGGCTCCTGGAGAACGCTTCAAGAGGCGCGCGGTGAGCGGCCCGTTGACGTGGCCGAGCGCCAGGGACATCGACATCTCGTCGAGTTGCTCGCACCGGAATACAAGCGCGTCGTCCCACCTGGGGTGCTTCTCAAGGTCCAGAAATACTTCCACGAGATGATTTGCAGCCGCGCGCGTCAGCTCGTTGAAGAGAACGCGCTGCGCCTGCCGGAATTGGAGCCGTTGCTCGAGCTGGAGCGACCCAAGGTGTGGTTCGCCGTGCCCGGAATGTACGGTGGATTCAAGTACCGGTTAGAGGTCGCCGGCGTTGAGGCCAAGCTTGTTTCCGGAGAGCTGGTGCCGCGTGGTCGAAGGATTTGGCCAGCGTCACGTGATCACCTCGTCGGGCAGCCGGCTCGTCGAAGAGGGATTCGTGTAGCCGACGCGTGGTTGGTGCCGGCGCCTGGTCAGGCAGCGACCTGGCCGTGCGGCGACATGTCGATCTGGGACCGCGCGCGCGGGAGGCTTCGTACCTGTCCCGCCTGGTGCTCGCTGTCGAAGGTCGCCGCTCAGCACGATCGAGAGCCATAGCCACCGTCGGCGGCGTGCGTCCGGACGGAGTCTCTCATCGGGCGGTTGCTAGCCGGCGCGGCGGAGGCGAAGGCGGCGTCACTCTTCAAGACCGGCCCGCCCGTGCGGATGGGCCGGGGCTACGCGGACGTTGCGCGGGTCGCCGTGTCGTCTTGGAAGGGGATTGATCGCCCGCCCGGCGCAGTTCCTTGAGCCGCCTGGGGTCGTTGCGCAGCAAGACGAGCAGGTTTTTCATCGGCTCGCTCACCGGTACCTGCCCGGACTCGTATTTCTGGAACGCTCGCGGGCCACCTCCAAGGATTCGACCGGCCTCGCGCTGCGAGATGTTCAGCTTCTTGCGCACCTCCGACACTTCCTCCGGCAGAAGGATTTGGTCGACCTCGGCGCGTAGCTCGACAAACGCCCGTTCCGCGATTTGCAGCGCCGGCCCGTCGATGATGGCCTCCTCGCAACTCTCACACCACCATGCGGTGGTCGGGAAGACCTTCCGATGGCCCTTGTACTCCACGGAGTCCTCCCGTGTCTCCCACCGCATCTTGCCTCCGCATTCGGGACAAGTCTTGGACGTCTTCCTCTCCTTCTTCCTTGTGGTGGTCATTCCTGCCAGCTCCTCTTCTCCTGTTCTTCTCTGCTCCGCGTCGCGCTACTGCGCTCCTGTCGAAGCTGGTCATCGCTCCTTGAACGCGATGACTAGCTTCCCTTCATCGTTGACGGTGAACTTCACGTAGAGGACGATCCCCTCGGTCGGAACGTGATAGACGTCCTGCCAGACCCTCGCGCTGGCCAGGCTCGTCATCGATTTGTAGAAGTGCGCTGCTGCGAGGGACTGGATGACATCGACCACGTCCTGAAGCGTGAAGCCAAGCGCGAAGGCCGAGTCACGCGCGCTCCTTGTCATCCGCAGTGCCGCCACTGTCGCGAACTCGGCCTAGACGCTCGCGAGATCGTAGGTAGGCCGTCTCTTCTCCATCGCGTTCCTGACCAAACTATGGCACCTTAAAGGTGCCAGTCAAGCCTCGGCCTGCGGCAGCGCCAGCAGCTGCCGCGCTGCGCAGGTCCGTGCAAGGATCGGGCGATGTCCAGTCCTCGGGTCGTCGCCGCGCATCTCGGCTGTCTGATGATTGTCACGGCGTGCGGGGGTGCGCGGGGCGGGCCGGCGCCGGCGCAAGGCGCCGCGGTGGCCGCCGGTGCGGCATGCGTGCCGGCGGTGCCGCCGTCGGTGGCGTCGCCGGAGTTTCCGGGGCAGCTCAACGCGAATCAGGGCTACAGGCTGGGAAGCCCGCAGCGGATGAAGCCGACCGAGGACGGGCGTCACGTGCTGTTCCTGCGCGCCCCGGCCGGCGACCCGGCGGCGCGGGCGTCGCTGTGGGAGACCGACGTGGCGACCGGCGTGAGCCGCGAGCTGGTCACACCCGACGCCGCGCTCGGCGGCGCCGCGGAGACCGTGTCGGCGGAGGAGCGCGCGCGGCGCGAGCGCCAGCGCATCCGCGGCGGTGGGTTCACCGGATTCGAGGCCTCGCCCGACGGGGAGGTGGTGATCCTGCAGCTGTCGGGACGCCTCCATGCATTCAGCCGCGCCAGCGGAGTGCTCCGCGAGCTGCCGACCGGCGAGGGTGCGTTCGATCCGAAGCTCTCGCCGGACGGGAAGCGCGTCGCGTACGTGCGAGACAGCGACGTGTACGTGCTCGCCCTCGCCGGCGGCAAGGAGGTCGCCGTCACCCGGGGAGGCACCGAGCTGCGACCCAACGGCGTCGCCGAGTTCATGGCGCAGGAGGAGTTCTATCGCCGGACCGGATTCTGGTGGTCGCCGGACGGCGATCACATCCTGTACCAGCACAGCGATCTCTCGCAGGTGCCGGAGTGGACGTTCGCGGATCCCGCGCATCCCGAGCGTCCGCCGCGCATGGTGCGCTATCCGCGGGTGGGCGCGCCGCACGCCGTTGTCGGCCTCGCCGTCGCGTCGCTGCGCCGGCCGGGCCGCGCGCACCGCCGCGTCAAGTGGGACACCGCGCGCTATCCGTACCTGATCTCGGCGTCGTGGCCGAAGAAGGCGCCGCCGACCATCGAGGTGCGCGACCGCGGTCTCAAGCACAGCGCGGTGCTCTCCATCGATCCCGATACCGGCGCCACCCGCACCCTCGTCACCGAGGAGGACCCGGCGTGGATCAACCTGGATACGTCGGTGCCGCGCTGGCTCCCCGACGGCAGCGGGTTCCTGTGGTCGACCGAGCGCAACGGCGCCTACGAGCTCGAGCTGCGCGGGCGCGACGGCGCGCGGGTCGCTACCGTGGCACCGCGCGGCACCGGCTACCGCGCCGTGCTGGCTGTCGATGCCGGGCGCAAGCTGGTCTACCTCTCCGCGTCCACCGACCCGAACCGCACCGAGCTGTGGGCCGCACCGCTCGACGGCAGCGCGCCGCCCCGCCTGGTGGCGCGCCGCGACAACGGCTCGCTCTTCCCGACCTTCGGCCGGGAGGACGCGCGAATCTACGCGTACGCCGAGACCTCGAGCCGCGGCGCCCCGCGGTTCGGCGTTCGCGACGTCGACGGCAAGACCATCGCCACCGTCCCAGCGGTCACGCCGGCGCCGCCCTTCGTGCCCAGGCTCGAGCTGACCCGGCTCGCCGACGGCGCCAGCATCGCGATCATCCGGCCGCGCAACTTCGATCGCGGGCGACGCTATCCGGTGATCGACAACGTCTACGGCGGCCCGTGGAGCAAGCAGGTTCGAGCAGACGCATACTCGTACTTCGAGCAGCAGTGGCTCGCCGACGCTGTCGACGCCATCGTCGTTGTGATGGACACGCGGGGCACGCCGCTGCGCGATCGCGCCTGGCAGCGCGCTTTCTACCGCCACTACGGCGACCTGCCGGTCGACGGTCACGCCGCGGCCATCGCCGAGCTCGCCCGCAGGTACCCGGAGATGGACGCGAGCCGGATCGGCATCTACGGCTGGTCGAACGGCGGCTACGTCGCCGCCATGGCCACGCTGCGACGCCCCGAGGTGTTCAAGGTGGCGGTGTCGGGCGCGCCGGTGGCGGACCTGCGCGACTACGACGCGATCATGGAGCCGTTCTTCGGCCCGCTCGACGGTCCCGACTGGGACCAGGCCTCGCTCCTGACCTGGGCCGCCAGACTGCCGACCCGCGACCGCCCGGCGCGGCCGCTGCTACTCATCCATGGGACCGCCGACGACAACGTCTACTTCGCCCACGCGCTGAAGTTTGCCGCCGCGATGAGCCTGGCCGGCCGCCCCGTCGAGCTCGTGCCGCTCATCGATCAGACCCACATGGTGACCGAGGCCCGGGCCGCCGCCGCCCTGTCGATGCGCATGGCGGCGTTCCTGCGCGCCCACCTGCACGGTCCGCCCTGCCGGACTTGATCAAGAGAGGGCGGCCAGGCGTGCGCCCGGCCGCCCCTTCTGTTTCGTGGAAGCCCAATCAACAGCAGCCGTCGGGCCGGTCCATGGCTACTGGCAGATTTCCTGGAAGTCGTCGCAGCAGTCGCCGAAGAAGGTGCACTGGCTGTCGCACTGGCAGCTCTCGGCCGGGTCGAAGTCGCCGCAGCGTCCCTCGCAGGAATCACCCGGCGGGGGCGGCGGGGGCGGCGGGTTGCCGCCGCACGCGCAGGCGTTACCGTCGGCGTCGTTGTAGTCGCTGCACAGGAACAGGTCCTGACCGCCCGACTCGTTCGACATCGCGCCGCTGATCGACTTGGTGTCGAGCTGCGCCTCGACCTGGGTCGGGCTGAGGTTGCCCTGGCAGCTAAGCATCTGGGCGATGGCGCCGGCCACGTGCGGGCTGGACATCGATGTGCCGGAGATGGTCTGGGTGGCGGTGTTGCTGGCGTCGTCGGCGCCCAGGATGCTGAGGCCCGAGGCCCAGACGTCCACCCGGCTGCCGAAGTTGGAGAACGAGCAGCGCGTCACGCTGCCGGAGCTGGTGGTGGCCGGGTAGCCGGAGTCGGAGGCGCAGCCGACCGTGATCGCCTTCGGCTCGCGCGCGGGCGACGAGTTGTTCGCGTCGCGGCTCTCGTTTCCGGCCGCCACCGCGAACGGAACGCCGGAATCGACCGCCGCGGCGACGGCCTGGTCGAGGGCGGCCGACACACCGCCGCCGAGGCTCATGTTCGCCACGCAGCGCTCGTTGCCGGCGCAGTTATTGGCGACGTGGTTCACGCCGGCGATGACGCCCGCGTTGCTGCCCGAACCGGCACAGCTGAGCACGCGGACCGGGATGAGGGTGGCGGCGCTCGCCAGTCCGAACGCGGTGCCGGCCGCCGTCGACGAGACGTGCGAGCCGTGCCCGTTGCAGTCCGTGGTGCCGCGGCCGTCGTTGATGGCGGTGAAACCGCGACCGGTGTTGACCCGGCTGCCGAAGTCCTGGTGCGTGGCGCGGATGCCGGTGTCAACGACGTACACGAGCACGCCGCTGCCGTTGCAGCCGTTGTCGTTGAAGACGTTGTCGTCCACGCCGGGGCAATGATCATGGCGGTCGAGATCGAGCTGCCCGCTGGCCGGCTTGGTCGCGGTCGCAAACATCATCTGGTCCTGCTCGACGAAGGCCACGTCCTGGTCGCGGCGCAGGGCCTCGACGTCCTCGGGCGCCAGTCGGGCGGAGAACCCCGGGATGACCGAGTACTGGTGCTCGACACGGCTGACGCTGCTGGCGAACGAGATGCGGTCGATGGCCGCGCCCACGCCCTCGACACCGACCTTGTCCTTGAAGACAACGATGTACTGATCCGGGATCGCATTGCCGGCGGCGGCCGCGATCAGCGGCGCTGCCGTGCTCCCCACCTCCTCGGTGAGGTCCTCCTCTCCAGTGATGCATCCGACGACCAGTGCGCTGCTGAGCGCGCCGACCGCCACCAGGCGGAACACCTTGCGTACTTGCACCATGAGCTCCTCCATTCCTCGGATGACCGTTGTGAGCGCGGCCGCACGGACGCCCGCCGGAAGCGGCGGACGCCGCTCGACCCCCTGCTGGACTCTGGTCTCGTGGAGCACCACGACCGCGGCGGGCCGAGATCTGGACAGAGGCCCCCCGCAGCCGAAGGCCGAACGATCATCACGTTCGGCGAGGTTTCCTGTAACAGGATGTGACCGGCGTTCTCAAGAGCTAAATGTCAAAAGCTGCGCTCCCGATTCGCTTAGCTGGCCAATCCCCGACTGCGTGGCAGGAAGTGGATTACCTGGTGCGATATCGGAACAGCCAATCGACCGAGGAATGCAATCTGGCTTTCACAGAGCGCGCCTGTCGATCGAGGCACCCGTGTGGAGCAGTGGGAGATCGGCCCCCGTCGCCCTGACCGCGACATGGAGATCCGGAAAGCCGGGCTCGCCCGCCTTCGCCACGAAGCGCAAACCGACAGGAAGCAGGGGATGCGGTCCTGGTCTGGTGGTTGCAACCCGGCAGCGCCGTGTGCCGCTTCGCTCCGTCGATGGTCCTGGTCGCCGCCGCCCTTGCGGGCGCCGGCTGCACGATGATGTCGCAGCCGCCGCCGGTGTTGCCGACTCATGCCCGGGCGCTGTCGTTCACCGTCGTCGAGGGAGTCCAGGTCGTGCCCACGCGAGCGGTGGTGAGCGCGCCGGGGATGCAGTCCGTCACGCTGCGCGGGCGCGCGGACGGCAACCGCGTCGGCCTGCTCACCCTACCCTTCGACCCGCGCCTCGGCTTCGTGCACCGGTTCGACGACCGCTGGCAATGGGGTGCTCACCTCGGCTGGCTCATGAACGGCGCCGAGCTGCGCTACGTGACCGCCGGCGACCGGCTTCCGCTCGCACTCACCACGGGGGCACAGGTGAGCTCGCCGCTGGCAGCCTGGGCCTCGATACCGCTCACCTGGGACGCCCGCGTGCAGCTGTCAGCACATCCCAGGCTGGGCAGAGGGCACGTGATGCTCGGGGCGGGGCTCAGCACGGGACGGCGCCAGCACGCGGTCGTGATACCCGAGGGGCCGCTGGCCTCGTACGGCGTCGATCAGGTGGCGCCGGTCGTGCTCCACGTGATGCGGCAAGAGACGCGGGTCGAGGGACTCGTCGGCGTCTCTTTCGGCTTCAAGTGGTCGACCCTCGCGTTCGCGGCGCAGCCCTTCCACGTGGTGGCCGCCGGCGACGCCTCGGGGGCGCGCTGCCGGGGCGACTGCACCGAGGGGCTCGAGCTGGAATCGTTCCGCGCCGCCTGGGGCGCGGTGTTCACCGTCACGCTGCACGCGGGGAGGTGAGCCGGCCGGCCGCGGAGTCGAACCGCAGCCGGCGGTTGCCTGCCCTACGGCGCAGGCAGGGCCGGCTGCAGCCGGCGTCCCATCGCGCTCGGCATGATGTCGAGCTCGCGGAACAGCAGATCCGGGGTCGCGACCGCGCTCTCCACGCCGGCCGACGGGACGAAGCCGGGGCCGGCGCCGCCGATCTGCAGCAAGAGCGCGTCGTCGCTCGAGGCCAGGAAGTTGCGGACCGTGCGCTTGCGGCTGGCCGCGATCACGTCGCGCCAGGCGCGGACCTGGACCGGCTTGAGCTGCACGCCGCGCACCAGCTCCTCGCGGCCGTCCGGATAGACGCGGTAGGCCAGGAGCGCCAGCGGCGGGGCCTGCTCGTCGGCCGATTGCAGGAGCTGCAGGCGCTCGAAGCGGGTCAGCTCCGAGTTGGCGGTGATCGCCGAGTCGTCCATCAGCCGGATGATGATGCCGTGCTTGAGGCCCTGGGCGCGCGCCTCGCTGAGCAGGCGGCGCACCAGCGCCTTGCGCTCGATGCCGCCGCGCGCGGTGACCAGGAGGTTTGTCGCGCTGCCGCGGTAGACCCCGCCCGGCATGGCCAGGCGGGCGTGGCCGTTGCTCTCCGCGATCTTGCCCGACGGCGTGCGGCTCATCAGCAGGGTCTTGAGCTCGCCGTTCTTGATGACGTCGACCTTCTGCGACGGGACGCCCTCGTCGTCGGTGCGGTAGCCGCCGATGAGCGCGGTCTTGTCGGCGCTCTGCAAGCTCGGGTCGTCGACAAGGGTGAGGATCCGCGCGATCACGGGCAGGCCGATGCGGTCGGTCAGCTCGCCGCCGAAGCGGGCCGCGTCGCGGCCGCCCACGCCGATCGGCACCGGCGTGCCCGACAGGTTGCTGGCCAGCGTGTAGCGCACCGCCCCGACCGCGCCGTCGCCCTCGAACAGGACCGGGCCGGTGTAGTTCTCGACCAGCGGCGCCTTGCGCAGGCCGTCGAGCTGCTCGGCCAGCTGCCCGGCCTCCTTGATCAGCTCCTCGTCCTTGGGCAGGTCGGCCGCGGTGTGGCCGTAGCGCGAGTAGTAGAGGGTCAGCTCCTGGCCGTCCTCGGCCTGCGCGCTGGCCACGATGAGCACGCCGCTCACGCGCCGCGTGTCGTGCACCGAGTTGCCCTCGCTGTTGAGCAGCCAGCGCCGCTCGAGGAAGCTGGTGAAGGAGACCCGCGAGTCGCGCACGTGGCCGTACTTGCGCAGCACCGCCGAGATCTTCTCGGCGCGCTCCTTCATCTCCTGCACGGTCTCGAGCTTGGGCACCAGGACCTGCTCGGTCATCGCGGCCGGCTTGAACTTGCTGTAGCTCGGCACCTTGCTGACGCCGCCGGCCGCGCCGCTCTTGAGCGCCTCCTGCTTGGCCTGGATCTGCTCGAGCGCCTCCTTGTAGGCCTCGTCGGTGGCCAGCCACGCGGCGCGCCGCGCGCTCGACGGGTTCGGCTCGAGCGGCAGGCTCTGCTCCGAGCGGCCGTCGAGGTCGTCGCGCCCGGAGGCCACGAAGTTGGAGTTGTCGGACTGGTAGCTGCCGACGTGGACGTGCGCCTCGAGGTTGACGAAGTGGCGCTCCTTCTCGCTGGTGATCGCGCCCAGGCTGGCCACCGCGTCGTTCACCTCGACCTCGGTCAGCTTGTAGCCGAGGAAGTACGGCGGGTGGGCGCCCTCGATGCGCAGCCCGCCCAGCGAGCGCTCCATCTCGGACGCGACCGCGTCGAGCACCTCGTTGGTGATGGCGCGCGACTTTGTCGAACTCGTCTCCCTTGGGCATGTCGCTCTTGCCCGGCGCGGCCTGGGGCAGATGGGCAGCGGCGATCAGCACCAGGAGCGCGGCGGCACCACCGGCCAGCGCGCGCGACACGAACGGACGGGTCACTGGACACCTCCATCATTGCGGATCGAGGGCGGCGGCAGCTCGGGGCCGCGCTCGTTGGGACTGAAGCTGCGGTCGAGCTCGAGCGCGCTGAGCAGCAGGCTCGGCGCCGACGCCGACACCGGGACCCAGCCGCTCTCGGCGCCGCACACGCCGTTGAAGGTCTCGACCGGGCGCGCGGCGTTGATGATGTTGCCCAGCGCGGTCAGCGGCAGACCGGAGATGTCCACCCCGCGCACGACCTCCTTGCGGCCGTCGGGGTAGACCCGGTAGGTCATCGTCGGGTTGACCTTGAAGCCCTGGAACGAGACGCGCGTGGTGTTGGTGAAGCCGCCGGCGATGTCGGTGAAGATGAAGCCGTACGGCTTCTTCTGGCGCTTGATCTCGGCCAGCAGCTCCTGGAACAGCTCCTCCTTGGTCACCGAGCGCTCGGTCTCGACGACCAGGTTGCCCTGGCGCGCGACCGGCACGTTGCCCGGCTCCTTGCGGCCGTGGCCGTTGGAGTGCTCGAACCCGGGGATCGGGTTGCGCCCCATCAGGAAGCCCTTGAGCACGCCCTGGTCGACGAGCGTGGCGCGCTGGGCCAGCACGCCCTCGTCGTCGAAGCGGTAGTAGCCGTTGAGCGGGTGGCCGTTGAGCCGCAGGATGGTCGGGTCGTCGTACACCGTGAGCCAGCGCGGCATGATGTCGTTGCCGACCTGCTTGGTGAAGGTCTGCCCCTCGAGGTCGAGCTCCTGGCGGTGGCCCTCGATGCGGTGGCCGAACACCTCGTGGAAGAAGACCGCGGCGGCGCGGCCCTCGAGGATGGCCGGGCCGAAGAACGGATCGGCCAGCGGCGCCTTGTGCAGCGCGTTGAGGTCGCGGTTGACGATGTCGATGAGCTTGTCGACGTGCGCGTCGTCGGGCAGCTCGGCCGGCGTGGGCGCGAAGGCCTGCTCGACGCGCGACAGCGGCATGCCGTCGTCGTGCTTGACGCCGACCTGGACCAGGAAGCGCGAGTTGGTCCACGAGGTCTGGATCTGGCTGCCCTCGGAGTTGACGTAGTAGATGGTGTTGAGCTCGAAGTCGGCGCGGCAGTTGGAGCGGGTGGCCACGCCGCGGGCGGCGCGCTTGGAGCAGTCGCGCACCCGCTTGGCCCAGCTGGCGCGGTCGTACTGCAGCGTCGCCTTCTTCTGGAAGAACTGCTGCGGCTTCGACGGGGTGAAGTCGGCCGACTTCTTCTTCTCGTCGCGGGCCGACACCTGCCGCTCGGTCATCACCATGTTGAGCAGCAGGAGGCCCTCGCGGTAGCGGCGGTCGGTCTCCAGCCACAGGTGGTGGCGGATGGCCTTGTCGTCCTCGCCGAACGGCACCGAGCCGAGCCGCGCGAGCGTGGTGAAGGCGGCCAGGCGCGGGTCGCGCAGCGGGTGCCGGCTGTCGATGGCCGGCGATCCGACGCGCACCTCGACGTCGAGGGCGCGCTGGGTGTCGTCCTCGTCGGCCAGGAGCACGCCGTCGACCGCGTCGATGGTGACCGACCGGCGCTCGTGGATCTGGTAGCCGATGAAGTGAGCCGGGGCCGGCTGGGCCGACCGCAGCTGCTTGAACCAGCGCGCGTTCTCGGTCGCCATGATGTCGATGATCTTCGACTTGGCGGCCGGGTCGTTGCCGGTCATGGGTGCCTGGGCCTGGACCTCGAGCTTGGCCGGCACCGCGGGCGGGAGCGGGCGGGCGCTCTCGGCGTCACCCTTGCCGCGTCCCCCTCCGCACCCGGCCGCGGCGGAGGCCGCGACCAGGGAAAAGAACAGGGAAGCCCCTGCTTTGCGCAATGTCATAGGACACAAAGGGTAGGTGGCAAGTTCGAGCGCGTCAATCTCGCGGGTCGAACATGCCTCGCGCACTCGATGACATGGTGTCGCCCGGCGGCGTCGGGTCACCCGCGGCCTTCGGGTCTCGACAGGATGCGCCGGCCGCGCTGTAGTCACGGGCTCGAGTCATGCGGAACCCTTTCTTCCAGCACGTTTCCAGGGCGCCGACCAACCCCAAGATGGACGCCGTCCGGCCGCGCGCGTTCGACGTGGCGGAGCTGTACGAGGGCCCGGTCGCCACGGCCGACGCCGGGGCCGGGCCGGGTCTGCCGCTCGACGAGAAGCTGCGCCAGGCCTACTTCTGGATCGTCAACACGGCGATCATCAGTCCGCATTACGACATCGAGTTCAACGAGGGGCCGCCCCAGGTGTTCACCCTGGGCGACTCGAAGTCGCCGCTGACCTTGCCCAGCGGGCAGAGCTACTCGAGCTTCGTGCTGCTGCCGCTGCTGACCTTCGCCACGCGGCGAAAGTGTCTCTTCATCGGCGGGCCGGGGCGCGGCAAGACGGCCAGCGCGGTGCTGATGGGCGTGCTGGCCGGGTATCCGGTGCGCGAGGTGCGGCGCGCCATGCTGCACGGCCACCCGCAGATGACCGTCGCCGACCTGCTCGGCAACCCGCTGCCGGCCGACCTGGTGCAGGCGCAGTCGATCGAGGACATCCGCATCGCGTGGCGCAAGTGGCTCGGCATGCGGGTCAAGATCATCGACGAGTACAACCGCATCCCCACGCGCACCCAGAGCGCGCTCCTGACCGTGATGGGCGACGGCTACGCGGAGCTTCTCGACCACGTCTACGAGTGCCCGGAGTCGGCCTGGTTCCTGACCGCCAACGACGACCAGGGCGGAGGCACCTACCAGGTCATCGAGGCGCTGCGCGACCGCATCGACGTCATCGTGCAGGCGCTGTCGTTCAACCTGCGCTTCCTCGACGATCTCCTGATCCGGATCGAGGAGAACGTGCAGCCCGAGAGGCTGGTGCCGGCGCAGATCATCTTCTCGGAAGGGGAGATGGACGGCATGGGCGAGGCGATCCGCCAGGTGTCCCTGCCCGTGCTGGTGCGGCGGCGCATCGAGTTCTTCGCCAGCCAGTTCGAGTTCCTCGAGGTGGCGGCCGCGCAGTTCGAGTACAAGACCAAGGACACGGCGCGGCTGGCCGGCGCCGACTGGCGCAGCCTGCTGGCCGCCGAGACCGGCAAGGACCGGGTGCAGGACCTGGGCGCGCAGACAAGGAACGGGCTGTCGGTGCGCGCGCTCATGACGCTCCTGCACTACGCCAAGGCGATGGCCTGGTTCCGCGGGCGGCCGGAGGTGGAGCTCGAGGACGTGCGCCAGATCCTGCCCTTCGTGCTGCACGACAAGCTGGTGGCCGACATCGAGTGCCCGTTCTTCGAGGCGGACGGCAATCGCACCTACCGGACCGACCGGGTGGGCTGGCTGCGGCGGCTGTTCGACCTGGCCTGCGCCGAGTACGACCGGCTCGACCTCGACCGCACCGATCCGGTGGCGGAGGCGGACATCGAGTTCCGCCGCGGCCTCGACGGCGTGAGCGAGCGCGAGACCCGGGCGCGGCTCGCGCGCATCGAGCGGCTCATCGCCGACATGTCCAAGGGCCGCAAGCTGTACGGACACCTCTACGACGACCTGATCAAGCTCAAGTACCTGCACCAGCGCTACACCAACTACCTGCGCTGGCTCAAGACGCAATGAGCGCGGCGGTGCAAGGGCCGGCGCCGCGCGTCGGTGCGGCCTTCGCGGCGGTGCTGCGCGACGAGCGCGACGTCTTCAACGAGAAGTTCGCCGAGGCGCGGCGGCGGCGGCCGGACCTGGACGGGCGGGCGCTGCTGGCGTTCCTGATCGGGCCGGCGGACGGTGTGGTCGGCCTCGCCGCGCAGCAGGCAGGCGAGCGGGCGCGCGACGTGGCCCACGCGGCCTACGACGCGGCGCTGACCCTCGTCAGCGAGAAGCTGGCCGGGCCGGGCGGTCGCTACCCGATCATCGACGAGATGTGGGAGCGGCTGCTGCCGTCGGTGGCAACTCTGGTGGCGGATCAGCCGGCGCGCGTGATCGGCTCGCTGACCAACGCCGTCTTCCACCTGGCCAGCACGCCGGGGGCGCGACCGGGCCAGTGGATCGATGGAATGGTCGGCGCTGCGCCGGTCCTGGCCAGCGTCGCCGATCTGCTGAAGGCCGGGCAGTTCGCGGCCTGGCGCGCCGGCCTCGCACACCTGCGCGACGCGGCCCTGGCGGCCGGCGACGCGCTGGCGCCGGAGGTCGCCGTGGAGATCCTCGGGGTCCCGCGCGCCGAGTGGCATGCGGTGCGCCAGCGGCTGTCGGCCGACGCGTGGTGGGACCCGTCGAGCGCGGGAGAGGATGCGCGGCCGCGCGTGGCGGCGGCGGTCGGCGGGTTCCGCGGCTTCGGCGGCCTGTTCGCGGCGCCGCCGAGAGTGGCGACGGTGGACGGGCACATCGCTGTCAGCGCGGCGGGCGAGTGCTGGATGCTGGTGGCCGATGCGTTCGGCGCCACGTTTCACCGGGTCGACGCCGCGGTTCTCGCCGGCGCGGCGAAGCCGCCAAAGCTGCGCACCGCGCACGAGTCGGTGACCCTGCACGGCGTGACGCTGGCGCTGCCGGCCATCGGCGAGGTCACCAGCGCGGCGGCGGTGCCGGGCACCATCGCGGTCACCGGCTCGCTCACTCATGCCATCACGCTCATCGCCGTCGACCCGGGCGCGGCGCCGTGAGCAGAGTGCGATGAAGCGGAGCAAGGCGGAGGTCATCGACGCGCTGCGCGAGCGCTGGCTGGAGGCGTGGCCGCGCGCCCTGGAGGCCTGGAGCCGTTTCACCCGCCTGCGCGCGCCGCGGCTCTGCCTCACCGAGAAGGAGGCCACCGACGAGGGCCTGGAGGGCTCCTTCGCCATGATCCGCTTCTCCGATCAGGCGGTGGTCATCAGCATGCCGCGGGTCGTCGACTCCAAGCTGGAGGACTTCGCCGTCGAGATCCTGGCCCACGAGGTCGGCCACCACGTGCTGGCGCCGGCCAACCTGAGCGACCACGCGCGCTGCATCGCGCGCATGCGGTTCGCCCTGCCGACCGTCGAGGCGCACGCGCCGATGGTGGCCAACCTGTACACCGATCTGCTCATCAACGATCGCCTGCAGCGCGCCGTCGGGCTGTCGATGGCCGAGGTGTGGCGCCGGCTGCGCCCGAAGAAGCCGGACCGGCTGTGGCAGCTCTACCTGCGCATGTACGAGCTCCTGTGGGCGCTCGGGCGCGGCGACCTGGGCGCGCCGTTCCGCGACGACCGACTCGAGGGAGATGCCCTGCTCGGCATGCGCGTCGTGCGCAGCTACGCGCGGGACTGGGTCGACGGTAGCGGCCGCTTCGCGGCGCTGCTCCTGCCCTATCTGATCGAGCAGGAGAAGGCGCTCGACTCGATGCGCATCGCCGGCGACACGCTGTCGGCCGGTTCCGGGGGTAGCGTTCGACGGGCTGGCCGCCGACGATCCGGGCGAGGCCGGCGGCGCGATCCACCCGGCGCTGGATCCGGCCCTGTCCGGCATCGAGGGCCGCGATGGCCGCGAGGCGCAGGTGGCGCCGGTCCTGGATCCGCTCGAGACCGAGCGCCACCGCTTTCCCACCGGGCAGGGCCGCACACCGTACGTCTACGGCGAGATCCTGCGCGCGGCCGGCGTCGACCTCCCGGACGACGAGATCGCGGCGCGCTACTACCGCGAGCGCGCGCTGCCCCACCTGGTGCCGTTTCCGTCGCGGCGCGGGCAGGAGTCGAGCGATCCGCTGCCCGAGGGGCTCGAGCCGTGGGACATCGGGCAGGCGCTCGACGACGCCGACTGGCTCGAGTCGGTCATGGTCAGCCCGCACGTCATCCCGGGCATGACGACGGTGCAGCGGACCTGGGGCACGACCGAGGGGCGCGAGCCGGAGCGCATCCCGCTCGATCTCGATCTCTACGTTGACAGCTCCGGGTCGATGCCGCACCCGTATCAACAGGTCTCGTACCTGACCCTGGCCGGCGCGATCATGGCGCTGTCGGCGCTGCGGGCCGGCGCGCGCGTGCAGGCGGTGCTGTGGGCGAGCAAGCACCAGGTGCTGGCCACGCGCGGGTTCGTGCGCGACGAGCTGTCCATCCTGCGCGTCCTGGCCGGCTACTTCGGCGGCGGCACGCAGTTTCCGATCCCGCACATGCGCGGGACCTACGCGGCGCGCAGGCCGGGCGATCGGCCGGCGCACATCATGGTCATCTCCGACGACGGGGTCAGCACCATGTTCGACAAGGACGAGCGCGGCAACAGCGGCTGGGACATCGCCGCGACCGCGCTGGCCCAGGCGGGCGGCGGCGGAACCCTGGTCCTCAACCTTTACCCCGAGTGGGAGAAGCAGGCCGACAAGAACCCGGCTCTGGGCGCGATCCGCCGCGCCCGCGACGAGCAGGGCTGGGCGCTGCACCTTGTGTCGAGCTGGGACCAGCTGATGGACTTCGCCCGCGCCTTCAGCCGGCGTCACTACGCGGACGAGCGCGCGCGGGCCGCCGGATCTGTGCGGTAGAGTGAGCCATGGGCACGCGCGATCGCGTGAAGCGTCCGGCGTCGAGCGGGTACATCACGCCCGAGGGCGCGCGCCGGCTGCGCGACGAGCTCGACCAGCTGTGGACGGTCGAGCGGCCGCGCGTGACCCAGGAAGTGTCCGACGCCGCCGCGCTCGGCGACCGCTCCGAGAACGCCGAGTACATCTACGGCAAGCGCCGCCTGCGCCAGATCGACAGCCGCATCCGCTTCCTGGCCAAGCGGCTCGACGCGCTGACAGTGGTCGAGCCGACCGACCGCGCCGACGGGCGGGTCTACTTCGGCGCCTGGGTGGCCCTCGAGGACGAGGACGGCGCCGAATTCGAGTACCGCCTGGTCGGCCCCGACGAGGCCGACGCCAAGGAGCGCAGCGTGAGCATCGACGCCCCCCTCGGCAAGGCGCTGCTGGGCCGCACCGACGGCGACGAGATCACTGTCGTGCGCCCCAAGGGCCCGGCGGTGTTCACGATCGTCGGCGTGCGCTACCGGTAGTACAGTCCGGAAGCCATGACAGAGGAAGGGCCGCCGCTCGAGCTTCTGCTTCGCCGCCTGGCGGAGACGCCGCCGGATTTTCTCGCCGATCCGGCGGTCGGCAAGAAGGGGGCGGTGCACACGCTGGCGGTGGTCAACGATGTGCTGCGGCTGCATGGGGCGACGTCGACCGATGCGCGGCTGGCCGGGCTGGGGCGGGCGACGATGCCGGAGGATGGCAACCGGCTGCGGCTGCTGCTGGTGCTGGCGTGGCTGCTGGCCGACGACTGGTTCGTGCAGCGCAAGCATGGGGCGGTGCGCGTGCTGACCGCGATGGCCGACGCCGCGGCGGAGCTGGCGGGCCTGGTGCCGGCGGCGGCGGTGGTGAGCGATCCTGAGCGCCGCGAGGAGCTGGCGCGGCTGGCGCTGGCCCGGCTGTCGCTGCGCCCGGCCGGCGAGGGGGAGGAGTTCGCGCGCGACCGGATGACGGCGATGAGCACGGCGGAGCGCACGCGCGTGCTGGCCGCCTCGCGCCAGGCCGAGGAGCGGGCGCGCTCGATCCGGGCCGAGCTGGCGCGCAAGGCGGCGCAGGAGGCGGCCGACAAGTGGGGCCGCGAATGAGCGCGGGCGGGCCCGACGACGACGCCCGCTATCCCCTCCTGACCGAGCACGGCCTGGCCATGCTCGAGTTCCTGCGCGAGCATCCGTGCGCGCCGATCCTGCGCAACCAGAGCGGCAACAAGCTCACCGCCGAGGACCTGGACGCCGTGCGTCGCTTCGACCGCGAGGTCGCCGCCGGGCCCGGGTGGGGCGCGGGCGAGCGGCCGGGCTGGCTCGACGAGCACGTGCGGCGCTGCCTGGCCCAGGTGCCGCGCTATCGCGCCCATGGCACACAGACGGCGTCGCTCGACGAGCTGCCGGCGATCGATCGATCCGATCTCAGCCGGGACATCGCGGCGTTCGTGCCGGACGACCTGCCCATCGATCGGTTGATCCAGTTCTCGACGAGCGGCACCACCGGCCATCCGCTGCTGGTGCCTTCGCATCCGGTGGTGGCCGCGTCGTACCTGCCGCTCTACCGGGTGGCGCTGCGCCGCCATGGCATCGAGCTCCGCCACGGCCGCGGCCAGGTCGGCGTGGTGCTGGTCGGCTTCCAGCGGCAATGCTTCACCTACGTCTCGGTGACGCCGCAGATGGACGAGTCGGGCCTGGCCAAGCTCAACCTGCACCCGGCCGACTGGCGCGACCCGGATGACCGCGCGCGCTACCTGGATGCCCTCGATCCGGAGATCTACAGCGGCGATCCGGTGGCGTTCGCCGAGCTGGCCCGCCTGCCGCTCGAGACGCGGCCGCGCGCGCTGGTGTCCACATCGATGGCGCTGCTGCCGGGGACGCGGCGCATGCTCGAGCAGCGCTTCGGCTGCCCGGTGGTGGACATCTACTCGCTCAACGAGGCCGGGCCGGTCGCGTTCGCCGAGCCGGGCGGCGACGGCGGCGACGGCGGCGACGGCGGCGAGTGGAGCCTCCTGCAGCCGCGGATGTTCGTCGAGCTGCTCGACGGCGCGGGCCGCCCGGTCGGGCCGCGCGAGCGCGGCGAGATCACGCTGACCGGCGGCATGAACCCGTGGTTGCCGCTCCTGCGCTACCGCACCGGAGACACCGCGGTGATGGCGGTGCGCGGGCGCGAGCTGCGGCTCGTCGGGCTGTCGGGCCGGGCGCCGGTCCGGTTCCGCGCGGCGGACGGGTCGTGGCTCAACAACATCGAGGTCACCCACGCGCTCGGTCGCACGTCGCTGGCCCAGTGGACCCTGCACCAGCATGCCGACGGCCGCCTCGCGCTGCGCACCGGCGGCGGCGACGCGTCCGCGCTGCGCGCCGTGCTGGCCGATCTGTTCGGCGCGGGCGCCGCGATCGATGTCGACGTCGGCGCCAGCTTCGACGGCAAGGTGCGCCAGTACACCAGCGACCTGGCCGGCGGCAGCGAATGACAGAGATCCAGGTGGCGGCATGACCCGGCTCGAGGTCGCGGCCAACGCCGTCAACGCCCTGTCGATCCTGCTGGCCGGCCGCAACAGCGCGCACACCTGGTGGACAGGCATCGCCGGCTGCGCGCTGTTCGGCTGGGTCTTCGTCGACGCGAGGCTGTACGCCGACGCGACCCTGCAGCTCTTCTTCATCGGCACCAGCGCGGCCGGGTGGTGGGCGTGGCTGCGCGGCGCATCGGGAAGCGAGCTGCCGATCCGCGCCACGCCGGCGGCGCAGATGGCCGCCATGCTGGCCGCCGCGATCCTCGTCGCACTGGGCTACGGCTGGGTCCTGAGCCGCTTCACCGACGCCTGGCAGCCGTTCGCCGACTCGCTGGTGCTGACCGGCAGCGTGCTGGCCCAGCTGCTGCTGATGGCTCGCCGGGTGGAGACCTGGCCGTGCTGGCTGGCGGTCAACACCGTCTCGGTGCCGCTGTTCTGGGCGCGCGGTCTACACCTCACCTCCGCGCTGTACGCCTTCTTCTGGATCAACGCGGCGGTGTCGCTGTTCCACTGGCGCCGGCTGATGCGCGGGGCGCGATGATCGCCACCGGCGCGGGCGGCCGATGACCCGGTTCGCCAGCGGCCTCGTCGTGGGCAAGTTCTGTCCGCTGCATCGCGGCCACGAGCTGGTGATCGAGCGCGCGCTGGCCGAGTGTGCCGCCGTCTTCGTGCTGAGCTGGTCGGTGCCTGAGCTGCCCGGCTGCGGGCCGGAGCGCCGCGCGGCGTGGCTGGCCCGGCGATTCCCGTCGGCGTCGTCGCTGGTCGTGACCGAGGAGCGGCTCGCGAGACTCGATCCGCCGGCCGAGCTCGCATCGCTGCCCGCCAACCACGCCGACGTCGGCGAGCTGCGCCGCTTCACCGCCTGGATCGTCGAGGCCGCGTGGGGCGTGCGACCGGCGGCGGTCTTCACCAGCGAGCCGGACGGCGCCGACTTCGCCCGCGAGCTGACCGCGTGGTATCGCCGCACCGATGCCGACGCCCCCGAGGTGGCCGCCGTCATCGTCGACCCGGAGCGCCGCCTCGCGCCGATCTCCGGCACCGCGCTGCGCCGCGACGTCCACGCGCACCGCGAGTGGCTCAGCCCGCTCGTGTATCGCGACTTCGTCCGCCGCATCGCGCTGCTCGGCGGCGAGTTCGACCGGCAAGAGCTCGCTCGCGCAGGCCCTGGCCGCCGAGCTCGGCACCGTGCACGTCGCGGAGTACGGCCGCGAGCTGTGGGAGGAGCGCGCCGGCCAGCTCGCCTTCGCCGACCTCCTGCGCATCGCCGAGGAGCAGGTCGCGCGCGAGCAGGAGGCGGCCGGGCGCGCCCGCGAGTGGCTTGTCTGCGACACGACGCCGCTGACAACGCTCTTCTACAGCCACGTCATGTTCGGCTGCGCCGACCCGGCGCTCGAGGCGCTGGCCGGCCGCCCCTACGACGTCGTCGTCCTGTGCCAGCCGGACTTCCCGTTCGTCCAGGATGGCACCCGCCAGGACGAGACCTTCCGCGCGCGCCAGCACCGCTGGTACGAGGCGGAGCTGGCCCGCCGGCGGATCCCGTTTCATCGCCGCGGCAGGCGATCGGATCCAGCGCATCGCCGCGGTGATGGCGTCCTTGCGGCGTGCAGAGGTGCGCGCACTGTGACGAAACGCCCCGGCCGGACCTGATTCGGCCTGAACTTGCCTGCGATCTCATGTACGGTCCGCGGGCACATGGACTGCACGTTCAGGTAGCTCTGGGATCGTCCCAAGGAGGAACAATGCGGTTCGTTCACGCTCTGCTCGCTGCCACGCTGTGCACCTCTCTCGCCTCTCTCGCCGGCGGCTGCAGCGACAGGACCCGCGAGAAGACCAAGGACGCGGCGGAATCCGCCGGCCAGGACATCGAGCGCCGGCACCGCCAAGGCGGTCGAGAAGACAAAGGAAGTCGGCCGCAAGGCTGACGATGCCCTCGACCGCGCTGGCGCCAAGATCCGCGACAAGGCCCACGAGGCCGGCGACAAGATCCGCAGCGCCGGTCATGAGGCCAAGGAAGACGCCAACGAGGTCAAGGACAACACAAAGCGCGCGGCCGAGGAGACTCGCCGCGATCTGCGCGACTGACCCGGCCCGGGGTGACCGCGTCAGTCGTGGTCAGTCAGTCTGATCGGGGCCGGACGCGGCCCCGTCGTACACGGCCACGTACGCCGAGATGTCGACCCCCGGCGCGGACGTCACGGTCCCGGCGCCGAGGTCGATCGCGAGGTCGAAGGTGCCGCCGACGGCGATGCGTCCCGAGGGTGACGTCGTCACCGCGAAGGTGCGGCTGCTCTCGTCCGGCTGCGGATCGGCGGTGGCGAAGAGGCGGGACGCGACGATGGTGCCGTCCGGCTGGCGCACCTCGACCTTGCCCGGCCACGCGTACTGGAAGTTGCCGAAGTCGATCAGCGTCCCGCCGCCGACGACGATGTGGTCATCGGCGGAGACCGCCAGCGTCGCGGCGTCGTCGAGCGCCACCTCGGTCGACGACCTCGCCGGCCGGGCTGACCTGGATGAGGTGGGTGGTGTCCTCCGCGAAGATGTAGCTCGCGGTGAACAGGTTGCCGGCGCTGTCGCTGCCCATGCCCGGGAAGGAGTCGCCCCAGTTGCCGCTCGGCTCCGAGTCCGGCACCGTGGCCAGCCAGGTCGGCGTGCCGTCGAGATCGAGGCGAGCGACGAAGGTCGACCGGTCCGCGCAGGTCGCGCTCAGGTCGCCGATGGTGAGCGTGCCGTGGAAGTGGCCCCGCACCGCCAGGCCGCCGTCGGCGGTCGGCTGCACGTCCATCGCGATCTCCTCCGGCGGCGCGATCATGTTGGGGATGTCGAGCTCCTGGCCGAGCACCACGGTCCACATCGGCGTCCCGTCGGCGGCCAGGAGGCCGAGCGAGCCCTCGGTCACCAGGGTCCAGGGGTCGATTGGGTGCTGGCCGCGGCTGGTGGCGCCGCTCCACACGATCGAGCCGTCGTCCAGGGCGCGGATGCCGTTGACCCCGGCAGCTCGTCGACGCTGTCCTGGGCCGGGAAGTCGGTGGTCCCGCCGAGCAGGATGGTGTCGAGCACGTTGCCGTCGAGGTCGTACGAGCGGATGTAGCTGCGCGTGGACTCGCGGAACCCGCCCTCCGACTCGTAGTCGTAGTAGTCGAGCTCGACGTTGAACGCGACCAGGATCCGACCGTCGGCCGTGTGATCGATTGACGCGAGGTGCACGGCCTTGGCGTCGATCTGGATGGTGTCGCTCTCCTCCGGCACCGGCATGTCCGCCGGCGAACTCGTCGAACCCGAGCTGATGGTCCACAGCGGCGCGCCGTCGGCGGTGAAGCGATCGATTCGACCGCAGGGCGCGTACTGGTTGGTGGAGCGATCGTCGATGGTGGAACCGACGACGAGCGAGTCGTCCGGGCCGAAGTCGAGCTGACCGACGTTGAGGTAGGTCGCCTGGCCGAAGTCGGTGAAGGCCCACTCCAGCGGCAGGAGCGCTCCCTCCTGCGGCGGTATCGTCGGCCCGGACTCGGTGTCGGGAGATTGCGCGTCGGTCTCGGGTGAGGCGACCGGGGCCGGCCCGGCCGGCTCAGGGTCGTCCTGGGAACCGCACGCGCCGAACAGGAGCAGGAACGCGAGAGAGAAATTCTTCATGCGCGTGAGTCGTTCGCGGCCCTCGACGTCGTCACCCGACTCGCGCGCATGCTCCTTTTTTCGTTGGGGATTTCGCTCCCATCACTGCCTACGCCAGCACCGTGATGACGATCAGAGCCGCGTGCCCGCGCCCGCGGCCCGCAGTCAACCGCTGCTCACTTGGTCGGCGCGAACACCCAGCCCAGCGGATCGGCGAGCGCCTGGCTGTAGCCCTGCAGGGCCGGCGCGGCCGTGGCGCTGAGGTACTCGACCTGGCCGCCGATGAGCGTCCTCGAGTAGAGGTAGAGAGGAACCGTACCGGGCCAGCTGTCGTCGGTGAACAGGAAGCCCTCCGGCGGCGCGCCGGTCGGCGGGGCGTACGATGCTGGCGGCCAGCCGACCCGCGTCGTGTCCGGGCCGAGCACGCGGTCGTTGTTCGGGCCGATGTAGATGCGGGACAGGACCGTGATCGGCTTCATGTCCGGCGTCGGCCGCCGGAGGAGAACCGCGTCCTGGCTCACGTGGGTCCAGCTTCCGACGGGGAAGGGGACGATGTTCGGCCGTCCTCCGCCGTCGGCGTAGCCCTGGACGGTGGTGACGAAATCGGTGCCGCTGCGCCACAGATGGAGGCCGAGGACGTTGTAGGCCGACGCGTTCAGGACGAGGACGTCCTGCGGCACCGCGAGGGTGCCGTTACCGGTCTCCCGGTTGTGGTCCCAGTCGTACTCCTCGCAGTAGTTGCCGACGCCGAGGCGCGGATCGTCCAGCGGACAGCCATCCGGTCCGCCGAGGGGCAGATCCGACCAGCGAGCACGGGCCAGGCAGAAGACCTTCTGGTGGCCGGCGAGGTAGGCGCCCTCGTACACAAACTCGGTCGGCGGCGGCGGCCAGTCGGTCGCGTTCTCGAGAGTCCCCGGCGGGGGACCGCGGACACCGACGAAGTCGGCCAGCGCGATGGTGGTCTCCTCCAGCGTGTACGATTTTTCGTCGGCGCAGTAGCCCGCGTTGGCCTCCTGCGAGCAGGCCTCGTGCGCCTGCCAGGTGTACTTGTCCGTCGGATCGCTGCCCGGCTTGTAGCCCCACTTGATGCACTTGTCCGCCGATCCGGTGGTGCAGGCAAAGCTGAGCCGATCCGCGTCGTACTGGTGGGCGCGGTCGCGCGTGAAGACGCCCAGGAGCGGCGTCGCGGTCCCGCCGTCGCACGGATCGAACGCCTCCTGCGTCGTGGCGTCGATGAGCGAGATCCTGTAGCTGGAGACATCCCGCTGCGGGCCCACCCGCGTGAAGGTCAGGGTGTCGCCGCCCGGGGCCTTCAAGCTGCCGCTGGCGCGGTCGAGCGCCGCGCTGTTGACGAAATGCACCTCCGCCGCGCCGAAGAACCGGCTGACGCTGAAGTGGTGGTCGGCGTCCTCACCGGGGAGCCCGTCCATGATCTCGCCGAGGATGAACCGGCCCTGCATCTCCTTGCCGGTCTCCGCGGTCCCGAGCTCGGGCGGATCGTCCGGGTCCGGGTCGGGCCCGGGGTCTTCCAGCGCGGCGCACGCGCCGGCGGCGAGGGACACGGACAGACACAGGACGCATTTCCAGATCGAGCTCTTCATGAGTTCCTCTGCTCTGTTCACGGCACGGCCGGGGCGTCCGCGCACACGCGGATGCCGGCGTAGAGCGACCGCATTCGCGCGTCGCCGATGTCGCGGTTGCTTACCAGCGCCGAGCTGGTCGTGTGGAACCAGCCGCCGCCGCGGAACACGACGATGTCGCCGGGCCCCTGGACCCACTCCCAGACGTTGCCGGCCATGTCGTCGACGCCGAACGGGCTCGTCGAGCGCGGGTGCACGCCGACCTCGTCGGGGCCGAAGGCGAGCGGCTTGCGGCCGTACGTCATGTCGATGTTGGCGTCGTCGCGCTCCATGCGCTCGCCGTGCGGGAAGCTGCGCCCGTCGGCGCCGCGCGCCGCGCGCTCCCACTCCAGCTCGCCGCACACGCGCGCGCCCGCCACGCGCCGGGTGCGGGCCAGCCACGACACGTACGCCTTCGCCTGCGCGAACGACACGCCGCTGACCGGCATCCGCTCCCACCTGACCGCGCGGCGCAGCGTGCGATCGGGAAAGACGAGCTCCTCCCCCTCGGCCAGGCGGCTGGTCTTCGCGTCGCGCCGCACGACCAGCGTGAACGGGCCGTCGCCGTCGAGGCGCAGCTCGGAGATGATCGAGTCGGGATCGGTCCTGGGGCGCTGCCGCTCGCGTTCGGCCGGCGGGAGGGCGCGCAGGTAGCGCATCCACTCGGCGAAGGTGACCTCGTCGCGCCCGATGAGGTACGCGCCGGTGCGGGCCGTGTACGTCGGCGGCACCTCGAGGAAGTAGCGGCGCAGGAAGTCGTGGCTGTGGCTGCCGGAGAGGAAGCGGCCGCCCGGCACGTAGATGAAGCCTTCCGGGATCTGATTCGCGCGCGGCAGCGGCACGGTGACGGCGAGGCGCTCGCCGCGCGCCAGCTGGACCGGCGAATGGATGATCAGTCCATCGCCGCCGCGCATCTCGACCGCGTAGGAGCCGGGCGCGAGCGACACGTCCAGCGAGTCGCTGCTGCGCGTCGCGACCGGACCGCCGCGCTCGAGCCGGCCCGATCGATTGGCGTACGGGCGGACCTCGATGGCAACCGCGCCGGGCGCCGCCAGCGACAGAGTGGCGGGCTGCCGCCAGCGGGCGAGCAGGCTGCCGTCGTCGTAGGCCGGCAACCGCTCGATGAGCTCGGCGGCGGCCGTGTCGTCGTGTTCCTCCTCGGCCAGGACCGCGTGCAGAAAGATGACGCGCGCCATGCGGCGGCGCACGTCGGCGCGGCGGCCGTCGATCTGCAGCGCGGCCTCGAGCTCGCTGGCGGCCTTGCGATACGCGGTGCGCGCGCCCGCCACCACGTCGCGCATCTCGGTCCAGCGCTCCTCTGCCTCGTCCCTCGCGTTGCGGGCGAACAGCTGCATGGCCCGGTCGCGCCGGCCGCGCGCGTCGGCGGAGGCGCGCTCGCCGGCGCCGAGCTGCCCGTCCGCGTCGGCGACATGGCTGGCGATGGCCTCGTCGCTCACCGACTGGTTGTGAATGCGCAGACCCAGCCACGTCGCGCCCACGGCGATCGGGATGCTGGCTGCCAGCGCGATGCGCACGGCCCGCCGCACCAGCAGCGCGCGGCGGCTCGCGGTCAAGAACTGGCGATCGCGCGAGGTCAGCTCGCCCAGCTCTGCCGCCTCTGCGACGAGGGCGCGGCCCCACAGCAGATCCGAGCGCCGACCGAGGCGATGCCACTCGTCCGCGGCGGCGCCCATCCGGGTGCGCAGGCCGCGCTGCCCGGCGGCGTCATTGAGCCAGCCGCGCAGCGTGACCCAGGCGTCGATCAGCGACTCGTGCGCCAGCGTGTAGATCGGCGCGCCGGCGGCGGTGTCGCGGGCGACCACCAGCCGGCCACGCACGAGCGCCTCGAGCGCGGCGGCGCCGACAGCGTCGTCGGCGGCGACGAGCTCGAGCCGCTCGCGGCTGGCGCGGGTCCCGTCGCGGGTGACCAGGCCGAGCAGGATGCGGCGGGCGGCGGCCCGCTCGGCCGGGCCCAGCGCTGTCACGACGCCGTCGGCGTGGCGGGCCAGGCCGCCGGCCACGCCGCCTATCTGGTCGAGAGCTGCCTGCGGGATGATGGCGCGCGCGGTGTCGCGCCGCTCCCACAGCTCGGCCAGCGCGAACTGCAGGAGCGGCAGCGCGCCGGGGCTGTCGTCGATGGAGGCGGTGAGCTGCTGGATCATGGCGTCGCTCTCGAAGCGGACGCCCTTTGCACGCGCCGGGCCGACGACGGCCTGGCGGGCGTCGGCCGCGCCGAGCACGCCGAGCAGGTGCAGGCTGCGGGTCACCAGCGGGCCGAGGTCCGGCAGCGACGCGACGCGGGTCAAGAAGTCGCCGCGCACCGCGAGCAGGAGCTTGACCCCGGGCACGCCCTCGGCGAGCGCGGCCAGCAGGCGCGCCGCCTCGCCCGCCTCCGCCGCGTCGTTGAGGGTCACGATCTCCTCGAACTGATCGATGAACAGGAGCAACCCGTCGGACGGGTCGAGGCCGATCGCGCGCCGCAGCTCGGCGGGAGACGGATCGGCCGGCAGATCGCGCAGCCCCAGCGCCTCGCGCAGCGCGGCAGACACGCGGCGACCGATCACGACGGTGACCCCGCGCCAGGAGCGCCCGTCGCCCAGCGCGCCGGCGGTGACCGCCGGGATCACGCCGGCGCGGCAGAGCGACGACTTGCCGATGCCGGAGTCGCCGGCCACCGTGACCAGCGGCTCGCTGCGCAGGCGGTCGACAAGCGCGCTCACGTCGGCGCCGCGGCCGTAGAACACGGCGCGGTGGCCGGCCTCGAAGGGGGCGAGCCCGGGATACGGGTTGCCCTCGGGGATGGCCGGCGCGCCGCTCAGGATCCGCTCGATGCGATGGGCGATCTCGTCGGCCGACTCCGGCCGCAGGCCCGGATCGCGCTGCAGGCAGTCGGCGATGAGCGCGGCCAGGTCCGGGTCGATCGATGGGACCAGGTCGCCGAGCGGCGGAGCGGGCGGGCCGTTGAGCACCGCCTCCTCGAGCGAGGCGCGGGTGTCCTGGGCGTACGGCGGGACGCCGGCGCAAAGCTCGTGCAGGAGCACGCCGAACGAGTAGACGTCGCTGCGGGCGGTGGCCGGCTCGCCGCGCCACAGCTCGGGCGCGAGGTAGCGCGGGGTGCCCAGGACCGCGCCGGTGATCGTGTTCTCGAGCGGGCCGGCCGGCTCGTACGATCCGGCGGCCGCCAGCAGGATGGCTCGATCGGCGGTCTCGGCCAGCGCCGCGTCGCCATCGAGCGTGGGCTCGGGCGGCGGCATTGCGGGGCTGGACGCTGTCTCGGCCAGCGCGCCGACCGCAGGGACGTGCTCGTCGCGCCCGGCCATCGCGCGCAGCTCTTCCCAGCTGGCGCCGGCACCCGGCCAGCTCAGCTTGGCGAGCCCGAAGTCGAGCAGCTTGGGCGTGCCGGTGTCGTCGATCATCACGTTGGCCGGCTTGACGTCGCGGTGCAGGATGCCGCGGCGGTGGGCGGCGGCCAGCCCGCGCGCGATGCCCAGGCCGATCTCGGCGGCGCGCCGCGACTCGAACGGCAGCGGCAGCCGATCGAGGCTCCGGCCGCTGATCCACTCCTGCGCGATGTACGGCTGGCCGCTGCGCGTCGTCGCGGCCCGGAAGATGGTGACCACGTTCGGGTGGTTGAGTCGGGCGATCGCGCGCGCCTCGGTGAGAAAGCGCAGCCGCGCGGCCTCGTCGGCGGCGCGCGTGCGGATCAGCTTGATGGCGACCAGTCGATCCAGGATCGTGTCGTGGCCGAGGAACACGGTGCCCATGCCGCCGTGCCCGAGCGCGCGCACCAGCCGGAACTCGTCCAGGTCCCCGCTCGAGCCGGCCGCGGGCGAGGGAGGGGACGCCGTCGAGGGGAGATCGCCCGCCGCCGCCATCACCCGGCCCAGTCGTCCGGCGTGATGCGATAGCGCTTGAGCTTGGTGGCGAACGTGCGGCCCGGCATCCCGATCCGCTCCGCGGCCCGGTTCTGCACGCCGCCGGTGGCGCGCAGCGCGTCGATCATGCGCGCGCGCTCGAGCTCGCGGATCTCCTCGGCGATGGGACGCATCCCGGATGGCGGGCCCTGCGGCGCCGTGGCCGGTGCGGCCGGCGCCTGCTCCGCCTCGGCCGACGCGCGCAGCGTATCGATCACCGAGCGCGGCGACGTCGGCGACGCGGCGGACGCGCGCCGCGACCCGAACACCGGGCCGAGCGCGCCGTCGCCGACCTGGCGCGCCACCTGGGCCAGCGGCGCCGGAAGATGCCAGCTCTCGATCTCGTACGCGGCGTCGGGTGCGGCGGCCGCGGCGTAGTCGAGTGCGTTCCTGAGCTCCCGCACGTTGCCCGGCCAGTCATGCAGGAAAAGTGCCTGGGTCGCGGTGATCGAGAGCGCGAGCGGCCCGCGACCCAGCCGCGCACACGTTGCGGCGAGCAGGACCGGCGCGAGCACGGCGATGTCGCGCGGCCGGTCGCGAAGCGGCGGCAGCTCGAGGCGCGCCGCGCCCAGGCGGAAGTACAGGTCGCGGCGAAATCCCCCCTCGGCGACGGCGTTCTCGAGATCGCGGTTGCTGGCGGCGACGACGCGCACGTCGATGGTCCGCGGCTTCACCTCGCCCAGCCGCGTGATCTCCCCGTTCTCGAGGACGCGCAGCAGCTTGGCCTGGATCGCCAGCGGCAGCTCGCCGATCTCGTCGAGGAACAGGGTCCCGCCGGATGCCGCCTCGAACTGCCCGGGCTTGGCCGACATCGCGCCGGAGAACGCGCCGCGCGCGTGGCCGAAAAGCTCGCTCTCGGCCAGCGCCTCGGGGATGGCGGCGCCGTTGATCGACACGAACGGACCGCGCGATCGCGGCGAGAACGCGTGGATGGCCGCGGCCGCGAGCTCCTTTCCGGCGCCGGTCTCGCCCTGGATCAGGATCGGCATGTCGGAGCGGGCCAGGCGGCGCGCCAGGTCGTAGAGCTGCACCATGCCCGGGTCGGCGACGACGATGCGATGAGGGCCGGCCTCGAGCTGGAGGACGGCTTCCCGCGCCTGCAGCACCGAGCCGGGCGAGGCGGTGTCGGCGGCGGCGCGCGCGCTGGCCAGCAGCGTGTCGCCGTCGAGGCCGTCGCCGGGAGAGCTCGAGATTCCGCAGGCAAGGCGCTTCCCGGCCGGCGCGATGGCGGGCCCGAGCTCCTGGGCGACCAGCGCGGCCGAGTCCGCGTCCAGCTCCGGCAGGAGCAGCGCGATGTGGTGCTCGTCGAGCAGCGCCGCGGAGTCCATGACGCGCAGCCGGCTGTCCAGGATGGCTGCGGCGCGCGGCCCGTCGAACGGGGTGGCCGCGCGCAGGACCGCCAGGACCAGCTCGCGCTGGTAGTAGGCGGCGCGCTCGGCCTCCTCGTCCAGCTTGCGGGTGAACAGCGCGAGATCCAGGAGATGCGGCGCGGCCGACGCGGGGCGCAGAGGACGCTGCACCACGATGAGCGTGCCGCCGACGGTGACGACGTCTCCGGATCGCAGAGCGTGCACCGCGGTGAGGCGCTCGCCGTTGACCAGGGTGCCGTGCCGGCTGCCCAGATCGGTGAGCTGGAGCCCGTCCGGCCCGACGAGGATCTGCGCGTGCCGGCGCGAGACGAGGGCGTCGGTCAAGATCACGCCCCCTTCCGACCCGCGACCGATGATGAGCTCGCCGGCCGGCGGCAGGCGCACGGTCCAGGAGCGCTCGCCCTCGATGACAAGCAGATAGTCGTTGGAACGGATCGCCGATCCCTCCAGGCCAGGCGTCTGCGCGATCTCTGCACCCGGCCTCGACGGCGACTCCCCCATCGGCCGGACGTTACACGCGCGCCACACACCCCAGCAAGATGGACGCCAGGCCGCGGGCCGCCCGGAGCCGGACCGGACCGCGTTCCGGCGGTACTTCACGCGAGCCGCCGTACATCTCGATCAGCGCGACGAACGGGACAGCATGCCGAATCGGCATGCGGCTCGCCGGGCATGCAGGATCGGCATGCAGATCCTGCGTGGCCGCGCGAGGCCTCAGGCGCCGAACATGCCCTCGCGGTACTCGACGATCTTGCCGGCGACAGCCGAGGCGGCGACCGTCAGGGGCGACGCCAGGTAGAGGCGGCCGGGACCGGAGCGGCCGCGGTAGTTGCGGTTGATGGCCGAGACGGTGACCTGGTCGCCGTTCTCGGAGACGCCCGGTCCGCAGCCGATGCAGGCGCCGCAGCCGGGCTGGATGACCTCGACGCCGGTCCGGCGGAAGAGATCGACGTAGCCCTTGCCCTCGGCGTAGGCGGCGACCTCGGCGGAGCCGAACTGGAGGTAGAAGCGGACGCCGCTGGCGACCTTGCGGCCGGCCCGGTCGGCCTCCTCCATCACGTGGGCGTAGAAGTCGATGTCGTCGCGCTTGCCCGCGGTGCACGAGCCGCCGTAGGCGATGTCGATGCGGACGTCGCCGATCTCGGCGATGGTGGCGCCGTTCTTCGGATCCGACGGGATGCCGCGGTCCGGATCGCCCGGGGTTGCCACCATGGCCGGGATGTCGCCGAGGTCGATGCGGTGGATGCCGCCGGCGTAGGTCGCGTCGGGATCCGGCGTCACGACGCGGCGGCGCAGGATGTCGACGGTGGCGCCGTCGCGGCGCTCGGCGATCCAGCGCAGCATCACGTCGTCGCACTCCATGATCGCGGCGCGGGCCGAGCACTCGGTGGCCATGTTGGCCAGGGTCGCCCGCTCGTCGGGCGAGAGCTGGAACAGGCCCTCGCCGCCCCACTCCATGATGCGGTCGAGCGTGTCCTCGCGGCGGGCGAACGTGTTGAGCACGTACAGCATCACGTCCTTGGCGGTGACGCCGGGCCGCAGCTGGCCGACGAGCTCGAAGCGGATGGTCTCGGGGACCTCGATCGGCGTGAAGCCCCAGTAGAGCAGCGCGGCGTACTCGCTCGTGCCGACGCCCCAGGTCAGGGCGTTGGACGCGCCGCCCATGCAGGTGTGGCTGTCGGTGGCCTGGATGAAGTCGCCCGGCTCGATGATCTTCTCGCGCGCGACCTGATGGCAGATGCCGGGCGACACGCCGCCGGTGGCGTTGAAGTTGCGGACGCTGGTGTGGGCCTGGAACTCGCGCTGCAGCCGGCGCAGCCGCTCGATCTTGGGCGAGAACGGCGCCATGCGGGCCACGCCGTCGGCGTAGATCAGGTGGTCCTCGAACACGGCGAACTTGGACGGGTCCTTGATGCGGTAGTCCGGCCCGTACTCCTCGGCCAGGAAGTGATGCACCTGCGCGGTGGTGAACTCGTGCGAGTAGCCGCCGTCCACCTTGACCAGCACCGGATCGCCCGGGGCCACGTACTCGCCCTGGCCGGGCAGGAGGTGCGCGGCCAGGATCTTCTCGGCCAGGTTCATCGGCCGCGCCGGCGTGTCCACGTCCGGCAGATCGATCTCCTCGGCCGCCAGCTTCTGGCAGAAGGCGAACAGGCCGCCCGACTCGATGATGAGCTGCGTGATCGGGTCCCAGCTGGACGCCAGCTCGGAGATCGGGATCGACTCGCCGGCCTGCAGCCGCCGCAGCGCGTCGTGGTCGGCCATGTGCAGCCCGATGTTGATGTTGTTGCGCGCGTGGATCGGCGAGAACGAGGCGGCCACGGCCAGCCGGATGCCGGAGAAGAACTCGGCCTGGGCGGCAGTCTCCCGGCTCGAGCCGACGCCCTTGCGGTAGCCGGACACGATGACCTCGAAGTTGCCGTTGCGCAGCGCGTCCTCCTCGATGAGGCGCTTGCCGTCGACGATGAGGCCGGCGTAGGCGTTGCGCGCGATGATCTTCGGGTCGTGGTCGAAGCAGACCCACGCCGGGGTCATGGCGTCGGTGTTGATGTCGTCGAGCAGGTCCTCGACCTTCACCTGGTCCATGGTGAGGTCGAGCTCGCCGCGCAGCTGGCGCCGGATGAGCTCCGGATCCTTGGTGAGGAAGAGGACGCGCTTCCCCGGAGTCAACGCGAACGTCTGCTCAGTCGCCATGATCAACTTGTACCGCAGCCGGGGTTGCACCGGTACCAAGACAACTAGCCAGAACCACGTTGACCTTGACCTGAACATGAACCCGAACCCCACCCTGGACCTTGCCTTTGACCCAGGCTGGGGTGCGGCGAGGGAAGCCAGCCCCGCCGCCGACCAATCCGGGCCCGCCAGGCCGTGCCAACCGCTGTAGCACCCGTCGCATGGAGCAGCGCCGCTTCGGCGGTATCCTCTCGCCGAGCCATGCGAAGCACAGCAGGTCTGGTCCTCGCACTCCTTTTCACCTCCGGCTGCCACTACTACTTCGGCGACGACGACGAAGCGGGCGCCGACGGCGACGACGTCACCGACGACGGAAGCGACGACGGCGCAGACGGCGGCGGCGTCCTCGACGGCGGCCCGGGCGAGCCGGACGCACCGGCAGTCTGCGACCCGGCCGCGCTCCTGCCCGAGGGCTACCGGCCGGTCGCCGAGGTCTCTGCCGGCACCGTCACCAACGAGCCGGACCCGAAGCTGCCGGACGTCTTCACCACCATCGTCGACGCCAGCGCGGGCGGCGCGGCCGGCCAGGCGACCCAGCCGTTCGTCTACCTCGACCTCGAGGCCGAGGGAGGCGCCGGCAAGGTCGAGATCGACGACGTGGCGTCGTTCGAATCCACCGACTGGGACATCGCCCTCAAGCGCTTCGTGATCCGCTCGAACAGCGGCGACTCCGGGCCGGCCGACGCCGAGGTCGCCTCCGTGATGTCGGACGAGCTCACCTTCGACGACGACGTGCCGTCGGACCGCTTCTCCGACGACGACTGGAGCGGCGGCGAGGACTGCGTGCTGGAGCAGGCCAACGGCGGCCCGCGCACTCGCTTCACCAACTGGTACCGGGTCCAGGGCGGCCGCTTCGAGGCGCAGCCGGTCGTGCACCTGGTCAGGCTGGGCGGTGGCCGCTACGCCGAGATCGACGTGGTCACGTACTACGGCGACGAGGCCGACCCGAACCGGAGCGGCATCTACGTGCTGCACTGGCGGCGCTTCCCCTGACCGCGGCGGGGGCGACGTGGCCGGCGGACGTGCCACTGCGAAGACGGGACGAGGACCGCGTCCGGCCGTGATACGATCCGATGCGAAGCAATGACCGTCGCACCGCGTCATCGCTACACCTTCCGCGATTATCTGGACGTCGAGGAGATGAGCGCCATCCGGCACGAGTTCCTGGGTGGCGAGATCTACGCGATGGCCGGCGGCACGCCGGAGCACGCCGCGCTGTGCGCTGCTCTCATCGCCCAGCTGGTCACGCTCCTGCGCGGAGGCCCCTGTCGGGTCTACACCTCGGACCTACGGGTGCGCGTACGGGCGACAGGGCTCGCGACCTACCCGGATGCAGCGGTCATCTGCGGCCCACTCGAACGCGATCCTGACTCTCCGACGCACGTGACCAACCCCACCGTGTTGTTCGAGGTGCTGAGCCCCGGCACCGAGGAGTACGACCGGGGCGAGAAACGCGAGCACTACCAGCAGATCGAAGGTCTGCGCGAGTACGTGCTCGTCGCGCAAGACGCGCGCAAGGTCGACGTCTGGCGCCGGGCCGGGGCCGGCGCCTGGTCGCATGCGGAGCACGCCGCGGGTCAGACGCCTCGAGCTCGCTTCCGTCGGAGCGGCACTGTCGATCGACGAGCTCTACCGCGAGGCCGGACTCGACGTCCCGTGACCGCTGCCTGAGCCACGCCTGCACTGGCGCCGCTTCCCCTCCAGCGAGGCGACGACGACCGTCGTCGTCGCGGCATGCCGAATCGGCATGCTGACGTCCTCCGCCGGCGCCAGGTCCGCATTCCGGCTGGCCAGCGCAACCTCTGAATCGCGGCACGGCGCGTGCTCTATCGATCGCCCATGGTGCAGGCGGGTCGGGTCGTGGGTGTGCGCGTGGCAGTCCTGGCGATCGTCTTCGCGACCGGTGCGTGGGAGTGCGACGGCGAAGACCCGCCCCGGCCGGAGCTGGAGATCATCTCGCGACAGTGGACCTTTCACCGGTTCAACACGGGCGCGGTCGGCGACACACAGCTCGGCGAGGAGCGCAGGCAGCTCGGCGGGACCGTGAGCGAGGCCGTACGACTACGGTCCGCTGACGCTGTCATCCGCCGGGTACAGGAAGCAATGCAGACGGCGAGGTGTTCTCGAACGACACCGGCGCGACCTACTGGGTCTCGGCGGAGGCGCCGGCGGGCACGCTCGAGCTCCCCCGGCAGCGCGATCGGCAACCGGGTCAACCTGCTCCAGCACCAGTACTTCCGCAAGAAGGACCGCGACGCGACGCTGCAGATCGTCGTGTCGAAGGCGTTCCTGCACGGGATCGACAGCAACGGGGGCCTGCCCTCGGCCCTCGAATGCCCGTGGCACGAGCCTGGTACGAGCTACGAAGACTGCCGGCAGAGTCATGTGGGCGTCCGCCTTCTTCGATGTGAGCGCCTTCGACTATCGCACCCAGAAGGACGTCCTCAAGACCAGCGGGTCGGTCTCGCTGTTCGGGTGGACCGGTACATGGGACTTCGACGCGTACACGCACGGGGGCGCGACGCGGCCGCTGTGGGACCGCTCGAACTTCGAGCTCGATCCGTCGGTGACGCCGGGAACCGGCCAGGAGGCGCAGCTCGTGCTCGCGGCGCCGATCACGCATCGACGTCCCGCTCGGGACGATCCGACGAGGGCGACCTCTTCCTCGTCACGGCACAGGCACAGGTCAGCACGCTCAACCACCGGCAGCGCGAGTCGTACCTGTCCGCGTACTTTCGCGACCCGCAGCAGGCGAGCGGGATGGAGCTGCGCTTCACCGGCATCGAGCCGGCCGAGGGACCGGCGGACAAGCCCGCGCCGCCCGCGCCGGAGCCGGCACCGCCCTGCGCGGCCGGCTCCGACCCGGCGGCCGGCATCATCGAATTCGCCGCCGGCGACTTCAATCATCCGGAGCTTCCGGGCGACGGCGCCACCTTGGTGGTCAAGCGCTCCGGCGGCGAGCCTCGGAGCGGTCAGCGCGCGGATCGCGAGCAGCGACGGGACCGCGCTGGCCGGACAGGACTACACCGCCGTCGACACCCAGGTGCTGTTCGCCGACGGCGAGGAGGGCGAGCGCGCGGTGCTCGTGCCGGTCCTGCTCGACGGCGAGGCCGAGCCGGACAAGACGGTCACGATGACCCTGTCGGAGCCAGGCGGGTGCGCCGCGCTGGGCGAGCGGACCAGCGCCGTCCTGAGCATCATGGACGACGACCGCCCGATCGTGGTCCCGCCGACCTACAGCGTCGGCGGGACGGTGAGCGGGCTGGAGGGCAGCGGGCTGCGCCTCGCCGACGCGATCACCGGGGCCGAGCTCAGCCCCGGCAACGGCGTGTTCGCCTTCGGCTACCCGTATCCGAGCGGCGCCGCGTACGAGGTGCGGGTGGCGGCCCAGCCGTCCGATCCGCTCCAGATCTGCAGCGTGGCGCGCGCCAGCGGGACGGTTGCGGACGCCGACGTCACCGACGTGGCGGTCACGTGCGTGACGCCCGCGGCGGGCGACGGACTCGATCCCGACTTCGGCGACGGCGGGCGGGTCACCACCGGCCTGCCCGGCGGGGCCGACGCCATGGCGCTCCAGGCCGACGGAAAGATCGTCCTTGTCGGCGGCCTCAGGATGGCCCGCTACCTGCCGGACGGCACCCTCGATGATAGCTTCGGCGACGGCGGTGTGGTCACCCTTGTCTTCAACGGCGGCGCGCTCGACGAGGCGCACGGCGTGACCATCCAGCCGAACGGACGCATCCTCGTCGTGGGCGTCACCCGGGTCGGCGCGCAGGACGACTTCGCGGTAAATCGCTACCTCGCCAGCGGGACCCTGGACGAGAGCTTCGACGGCGACGGCAAGGTAAGCACCGACTTCAGCGGCTCGGTCAACCGGGCCTATGAAGCCCTGGTGCAGCCGGACGGACGGATCGTGGTGGCCGGTCACGCCAGCACGATGACGCCGCTCGGCGGCGACAACGACTTCGCTGTCGCGCGCTACACGGCAGCCGGCGCCCTCGACAACAGCTTCAGCGGCGACGGCCGCGTCACCGTGAACATCGGCGGCCGCACCGACCTGGGCTACGCCGCGGCGCTCCAGCCCGGCGGCCGCATCCTGGTGGCCGGCCGCGTGGCCGACGGCGGCGGCGACAACCCGGACATCGGCCTGATCGGCCTGGACGAGACAGGCGCGCTGGATCCCGGCTTCGGCGACGCGGGCGGCGTCACGCGGACCGACTTCGGCAGCTGGGACGAGGCCTCCGACATCGCGCTCGCGCCGGACGGCCGCATCTTGCTTTCCATCCAGACCGTGGTGGCCCCCGGCACCTTCGTTCTCGCGGCGGCGCGCTACAGCGCCGACGGCCAGCTCGATGGCAGCTTCGGCACGGCAGGCCTGGCCACGGCGCCGCTCAGCACCCTGAACGACTACACCCGCGGCATCGCGGTCCAGGCCGACGGCAGCATCGTGGTGGCCGGCGAGACGTCGAACCTCATGCTGCCGGACTTCGGGCTCGCGCGCTTCGACGCGAACGGCGATCTCGACCCCGGCTTCGACGGCGACGGCATGATGGCCGTGGACTTCTTCGGCTCGTTCGACGGCGCCACCTGCGTGGCGATCCAGCCCGACGGCAAGATCGTGGCGGCCGGCTTCGCCCGCAACGGCACCTCGACCGGGCTCGGCATGGTCCGCCTGCTGCCCGGCGGCTGAAGCGGCGCGACAGCGGGTGAAAACGCGACCATTGACGCCGCCGGGCGCCGCGTGCTGATCTCCGACGCATGGGCCGGCTGGTCGCCGACGACGTCTTCCGCCGCCTGTGCCGCGCGCGCGACGTGATGCATGCGCAGCACGCCGAGCAGGTTGACGCTGGCCGACCTGGCCCGCGAGGCCGGCGTGTCGCGCTATCACTTCCTGCGCCTGTTCCGCGACGCGTTCGGCGCCACCCCGCACGAGTACCTGACCCGCGTGCGCCTGGGCCGGGCCAAGCAGCTCCTGGCCGGCGACAACCACTCGGTGACCGACGTCTGCCTCGACGTCGGCTTCTCCAGCCTCGGCTCGTTCAGCACGCTCTTCGCCGAGCGCTTCGGCTGCCCGCCCAGCGCATGGCGTCGCCACTTCTGGCAGGTCGCGTGGAGCCCCGAGGGCGTCATGCCCCTGACCATCCCTTGGTGCTTCGCGACCGGCTACGGCCGGACGCCATGAGGCCGACGCCGTGACGGCGCTTTCGCAACATCCGAGAAGCGCGGCGGCCCGGCCGTGTGAGAGCGTGGCCGCCATCCACAGGAGGACCCCATGATCCAGCGCATCTCTCACTCCAGCGTCTTCGTCCTCGACCAGGACCGCGCGAGGACCTTCTACACCGAGAAGCTCGGCTTCGACATCCGCACCGACGCGACGATGGGCGACTTCCGCTGGCTGACCGTCTCGCCCAAGGGCCAGCCCGACTTCGAGCTCGCGCTCATGGCATTGAAGCCGTCCCCGATGATGGACGAGGCCACCTGCGCCACCCTGCGCGCCCTCGTCGAGAAGGGCACCTTCGGCGGCGGCGTCCTCGAGACCGCCGACTGCAAGAAGACCTACGAGGAGCTGGTCGCCCGCGGCGTCGAGTTCGCCCAGCCCCCCACCGAGCGCCCCTACGGCATCGAGGCCCTGCTCAAGGACGACTCCGGCAACTGGTTCAGCATGACCCAGCGCCGCTGACCCGCCCCCGCGACGGCTGGCCCGCCGGGTGCAACGAAGTCGGCCATGGCTATGAAGACTGGGTTGGTTGTGGTCGTGGTGGCGCTGGGGGCTTGCGCCGGCCCTCGTTCGCCTGTGCAGGGCGCCCTCTCCCACGCGGTGGTGGAGGCGGTATACACGTGCGAGCGGGGGCCTATCGTGGTCATGCGTGACAGCGCCGGGACGTTCCTGCTCGACGGAAGCCAGCGCGAGCTGATCATGGGGAGCTGGTGGTCCGGTGGGGCCGACCACTTCGTGGTCCTCACTCGCACCGACAGGGGGGCGATCGCCTTCGAGTATCGGGTGCCGCGCGATCACGCGCTGCCGGCCACGATGCTGACCTATGACAAGGCCAGCGGCGCCGCCTTCAAGATCATCGCCGCCGGCAACGCGTGGCGCATCCATGGCGAATCGAGCTCGACGTCGAGCTGCGCGGCCGGCAACGGCACCGCGCCGCACTGACAGCGAGCCGGCTCCGCGTGAGCAGGTCTTGCCTGGCGGGCAGGAGTTGCTCGCGTCGCGGGGCGCGATCAGGCAGACATTGCTGTGCTGCCTGCGCATCGAGGCCTCATCTCAGCATCATCTCCGCATCATCGCAGCGTCGTGACCGCCTCATCCGCGCGTCATGTCTCCACGCTGCGCTGGCCTGCTTCGTGCTGATAGGGGCGACGACGCTGTCGTGCCTCTTGAACAGGAGCAATTCATGCTGCGCTCGAGTCCGCTCGTGCTTTCCGCCGCCGTCCTCTCTTGCCTCGTCGCGTGCGGCCTCGAAGACCCCGAGGACGACGAGGTCGAGGTCGGCTCGACCGAGTCGGCGATCTCGCGTCGCGCCTGCCCCGATGGGGTGCCGCCGGAGCTGGCGCCGGCCGCCGACCAGGACCTCGACTTCGTCCTCAACGCGACAGGCGTGCAGAAGTATGTCTGCGCGGCGACCGAGACCGGCTTCGCGTGGACGTTCGTCGCGCCCGAGGCGGATCTTCTGCGCCACGACTGCGAGGTCGGCACGCATTACGCCGGCCCGACCTGGGAGTACAAGGATGGCAGCACGGTGGTCGCGGCGCGTCTCGCCGGCGCCTCGCCGGATGCGAGCGCCATCCCGTGGCTGCTGCTGGGTGCCACCAGCCACGGCGACGACCGCGGCAAGATGACCAAGGTGTCCTCGATCCAGCGCCTGTCAACCACCGGCGGCAATGCCCCGGCCACGGGATGCGACGCCGCGCATGTCGGCGCCACCGCCGATGTCCCGTACACCGCCGACTACTTCTTCTACCGCACGAAGACGAAGAACCAGAAGCACAACGTCCGCTGCGGGGCAGCCGACTAGACCAGGGTCGAGCGCGGCGCGTCGCGGGCCGCCGCCTCGAGCATGGCGCACAGCGCGTCGCCCCGCGGGGGGCGGCGCGCCGGATCGCGGTCGACGCAGGCATCGATCACGGTCGCCAGCGCCGCCGGCACCGACGCGGTACGCGAGGCCAGCGGCGCGACGTCCTCCTGCATCGCACGGCACGCGATGTCGAGGATCGGCAGGCCGGCCAGCGGGGCGCGGCCGCAGGCCAGCTCGTACAGCAGCACGCCGAGGGCGTAGACGTCGCTGCGGCAGCTGGCCGGCTCGCCCCGCCACAGCTCCGGGGCCAGGTAGAGCGGCGTGCCGGCGATGGCGCCGCTGCTGCGCGCCGGCGACCGCGCCTGGGCCGGAGACACCGCGGCGTCGTCGCCGAGCGCGCGAGCACGGCATTGTCACTGTCGCGCTGGCCGACGTCTGCTCCAGCGCGGCGGGCAGCGGGCGAGGGCCGGGCCAGTCCGGCGGCGCCGCGGCGTCGAGCAGCATGGCCAGGCCGAAGTCGATGAGCTTGGCCTGGTCGCCGATGCCGAGCACGGCGTTGGCCGGCTTTATATCGCAGTGCAGGACGCCGGCCTGGTGGGCCGATGCCAGCCCGCCGGCGAGGCCGAGCCCGATCTTGAGCACGCGCTCCCAGCGGATCGGCCGGGGCAGTCGATCGAGCGACGGCCCGCACACGTACTCGGCGACCAGATACGGCCGGCGCTGCACCTCGCCGATGCGGTAGACCGCCGCGATGTTGGGATGAGTCAGGCGGGCGACCGCACGCGCCTCGGCGTAGAAGCGCTGGCGCGCGCATTCGCCGACCTCGAGGCCGTCGACGAACTTGATCGCCACAAGGCGATCGAGCAGCCGGTCGTGGGCCAGATACACCTGGCCCATCGTGCCGCGGCCGAGCTGCTGCACGACGCGGTATTCCTCGAACGCCTGGGGTGGTTCCCAGCGTGCGTCCTCCTCGCCCCTCATGGCCGCCTGCATGCTCACGGCGTCTCTCCCCCTGATAGAGGATACGAACGTCGAGCACGTGAGTTTCGGCGAGAGAAAGTGAGCTAGTTCATGTCGACCACGAGGCCGGCCGCGTCATGGCGATCCAGCGGCCGCCGATCCAGGCGCCGACGAGCGCGAGCAGCATGATCGGAAGCACATGGCCCAGCAGAAGATGCGGGAAGTACGCGACCGGGCACCAGAGGTTGACGAGCAGCCAGGCGCACGCGCCGGCGGCGACGCCCAGCGCGGCTCCGGTGGCGCGCGCGTGGAGCGCGTCGCTGCGCGCGCGCATGAAGCTGAGCGCGGCCAGCGGCCCGATGCCGAGCAGGAGGCTCAGCCCCAGGCACTTGAACCCGCGGCGCGCCGGCCACGGGAGGCTCATGTCGGAAAACTGACTGGTGGCGACCACCTTCCAGGCCACGAGCGAGACCATCACGAGCGCCGACATCGCGATCAGCCAGTTCCGCCGGCGTCCCAGCATCGAGCCGCCCGCGGCCGGAGAGGCCCCACAGCGCGAGCATGACCAGCGCCGCCGCACCGAGCGACGTGAGCAGCATGAGCGACGCCGGCCGTTCCACCGCGACGCCGGAATGCGGGTGACCGCCGGGCCGCACGCCGCCGAGCGCGAGGAACGCGGCGATGGCGAAGGCGACACCCGCCGCGCCGACGGCCAGGCTGCGCCACCGGTGCTGCGTCCGCGTGGGCGACGGCTGCGACCGGATGAGCGCGAGGAGCTGCTGCTTGCGATCGCTGCAGTCGTTCATCCTGGCGCTCCTGGCCCGTCGTCGTTCATCTCGCCGAGCGCGCCGCGCAGCGCCACGTAGGCCCGATGCGCCCGGAGCTTCACGGCGGTCACCGTGATGCCGAGCGCCTCGGCGACCTGGCTCAGCGACAGCTCGTCCAGCTTGAGCAGCTCGAAGACGATGCGCTGGTTCGGCGGCAGGCGCGACATCGCCTGCTCGAAGCGCTCGGCCATCTCGGTTGCCGCGAGTTTCTCGTCGGCGGCCGGCTCCCTCGACGGCGTTTCCTCGAGCTCGCTTCCATGTCGCTCGCGCTCGAGCCACCGCGCCACGGTGCGCTGCCGCCGCTGCGTGTCTTGCACCAGGCGCCTGGCGATGGCGTACGCCCAGGGCACGACCGCGGCGCCGCGCGTGAACTGACCGCGGCCCAGGTGCATGTTCATGAAGGTCTGCTGCACGAGATCCTCGGCCAGGGCGTCGTCGCGGACCAGCCGCCTGACGAAGTAGAGCAGTCGGGGACAGAGGAGATCGTAGAGCGCGCCGAAGGCGGCGTCCTCACCCGAGGCGTATCAATCCATCGCGCTATCCGCGACAACCGCCCACCCCCGGTGTGGCGACACGACGTCATCCTACAGGGGATACGGGCGAGCAGGCCTGAGGTTTCGGTGCCGCCTCACTCGATGCGGTGCTGCTTGAGCTTCGAGGTGAAGGTGCGAAGCGGCATGCCCAGCAACCGGGCCGCGCGGGTCTTCACGCCTCCCGTGATCGTGAGCGCCTCGATCATGCGCCGGCGCACCAGCTCTTCGACCTCGTCGGACAGCGAGCGCGTCTGCGTCGCCGATCGCGCCGGCGCAACACCCTCCGGGGGTGTACCCGGCGCAACCGGTGTGACGGGAGCCTCGTCCGCGGGGCGCAGCGTCGGCCCCTGTCCGTTCGGTGCGGCGCGCTCCGGAGCCATGTGACCGGGAAGGTCGCCGGCCTCGATCCGTTCGCCGAGCACCGTCGCGACCAGGTACTCCGCGACATGTTTCAGCTCGCGCACGTTGCCCGGCCAGTCGTGGGACAGGAGCGCGGCCATCGCGGCAGGGCTCGGCTCCGGCGCGGCGCGGCCGGCCCTCTGCGCGGCGCGGGCGAGGAAATCGCGAAACAGGATCGGGATCTCGCAGCGGCGCTCGCGGATGGGCGGCAGCACCACGCGCGCGCCGCTCAGCCGGAAGTACAGGTCCTGGCGAAAGCGGCCGCCCTTGACCTCGTCCTCCAGCACGCGATTTGTCGCGGCCACCACGCGGACGTCGATGGCGCGCTCGCGGTGCTCGCCCAGACGCGTGATGCGGCCGGTCTCGAGCGCGCGCAGGAGCTTGGCCTGCACCGGCGGCGCGAGCTCGCCCACCTCGTCGAGAAACAGGGTGCCGCCGGCGACGCTCTCGAACAGGCCCGCCTTGGCCGCGACGGCGCCGGAGAACGCGCCGCGGTCGTGGCCGAAGAGCTCGCTCTCGGCCAGGCTCTCGTTGAGCACGGCGCAGTTGAGCGGGACGAACGGACGGTCGCGCCGCGACGACTGGTGGTGCACGGCGAAGGCCGCGTTCTCCTTGCCCGAGCCGGTCTCGCCGACGATCAGAACCGGCAGGTCGGTGGCGGCCAGGCGTCCGAGCAGCTCGAACACGCGCACCGTCGCGGGATGCGCCAGCAGCACCTCGCGATCGCCCATCTGGAGTCGCAGCGTTGCCTCGCCGGAGGCGGCCACGCCGCCGCCGGGGGCGACCCGCGCGCCGGAGCGAGCGGCGAGCAGCAAGCTGTCGGTGTCGGCGGCGTCCGACGGACAGGTGGCCACGCCGATGCGCGTGCCCGGCGCGATCTCGCCCAGGGCGCGCGACACCGCGCCGGCCATGCGCCGCGCCGCCGCCTCGTCGGCCTCCGGCAGCAGCACGAGCAGCTGGCCGTCGTCGCCGGCGCCGGCCACGTCGATGCCGCGCAGGGCGCGGGCCAGGACCGAGTCGGCGAAGGGGCGCGCGGTCGCCGGCATCCCGGCGGTGGCCAGCACGCCGAGCGACCGGCCGTACGACACCGAGCGCTCCACCTCCTCGGCCAGCCGTCGCCGCCACGCGCTCTCGTCGACGAGGCGGGGCGACGGCGCCGGCCGGGCGGGCGCGTGGATCACCAGCAGCACCTCGCCGATGGTGACCACGTCGCCGGTGGCCAGCGCGCGGACGCCGGACAGCGCGGCGCCGTTGACCGACGTGCCGTTGTGGCTGCCCATGTCGCAGATGCGCACGTCGCCGTGATCGAGCAGCAGGCGGGCATGCCGGCGCGACACCGACGCGTGATCGAGCCGCAGGTCCACCTCGGGCGCGCGGCCAATCGTCACCATGCCGGTGGCCGGCAGGTCGAACAGCGACGACGAGCCGTTCTCGATGACGAGCATGTACGAATGCCCGCCGGCGAGCGAGCTGGCATGCTCCTCGATGGACGTCGTCGCATCGGGCGGCCGATCTGACCGCTCCCCCACCCCGCTCCCCACGCACGCAGGCTACCACTCCGCGCGGCGGACGGGCGTGCAAACGCAGCGCGCGCAACGCGGCGCGACTCCCCGCGTCAGAGAGGGCGCACGCAGAGGAAGACGTCGTCTGTCGCACCGTCTCCGAGGGGGCGCGCCAGGCTTTCGACCCGGTAGCCGGCCTCGGTCAGGATGCGGACCCAGGTGGCCCGCGAGAAAAGGCCCTCGACGTGGCGGTCGTGGACCGCGCGCATGTCGGTGCCATCGCGCAGCAAGAAGGCGTACTCGACCGCGTAGGTGTCGTCGGCCGGGTCCGGGTCCCAGGACCACTCCATGGCGCGCAGGGAGCGCGGGCCGTCGAACGCCCTGGTACAGCTCGGTGTGGTCGGCGAAGGTCTCGCGCACGCAGTCGGGCGCCACGATGGCGGCGCCGCCGGGGCGCGTGTGCACGAATGCGGTCAGGGCGGCGGCGCGCAGGTCGGCCTCGGTGGTCATGTAGACGATCGCGTCGTGCACCAGGACGGCGTCGAAGGTGCGGTCGAGCCGCAGCGTGCGCAGGTCGCCGACGATGTGCTCGCACTCCGGGTTGAGCTCGCGGCTGAGCCCCTGCATGGCCGGAGACAGGTCGGACAGGGTGCACAGGTAGCGGCGCTTGAGGTGGTAGCCGTTGTGCCCGGCGCCGGCGCCGAGCTCGAGCAGGGTCTCGGGGCGCGGCGCGGCGGCGCGATCGAACGCCTCGATGAAGACGTCCGCCTCCTCGAGGTGATCCTCGAACGGATCGAGCAGCCGGTACCAGGGCACCAGCTCGTCGTAGAGCAGAGGCTTCATCGCGCGCACCGACGGACGCCGACGCTGCGCTCACGTGGACCGATCCGGAAGTCGATGCTAGGTTTCGCCGGGATGAGCGACAGTGTACCCCAGCTCGAACAGCATCGCCCGGCGCTCACCGGGCACTGCTACCGCATGCTCGGCTCGGTCGTCGACGCCGACGACGCGGTGCAGGAGACCATGGTGCGGGCCTGGCGCGGCCTCGATCGCTTCGACGGCCGCGCGTCGCTGCGCACCTGGCTGTACCGCATCGCCACGAACGTCTGTCTCGACGCGCTGTCGGAGCGCTCGCGGCGCGCGCGTCCGCTCGAGGAGGGGCCGGCCGGGTCGGTCAACTCGGTCCTCGAGACCCGGCCGCGCACGCACTGGCTCGAGCCGATCCCGGACCCGCGCGCCCTGCCGGCCGACGCCGATCCGGCCGAGAAGGTGGTCCTGCGCCAGAGCATCCGCCTCGCCTTCGTCGCCGCGCTGCAGCACCTGCCGCCGCAGCAGCGCGCCGCGCTCCTGCTCACCGAGGTGGTCGGCTGCTCGGCCGCGGAGGTGGCCGAGACGCTGCAGACCTCGGTCGCCGCGGTGAACAGCGCGCTGCAGCGCGCGCGGGCCAGGCTGGCGACGGCGGATGTGGGCGAGGCGCGCGCGTCGCTGTCCGACGGAGCAGGTCGATCTGGTGAACCGCTACGTGGCCGCGTTCGAGCGCTACGACGTGGCCGCGCTCACCGCGCTCATGCACGAGGACGCGATCCTCAACATGCCGCCGTACACGCTGTGGCTGCGCGGCCACGAGTCGATCGCCGCGTGGATGCGCGGACCCGGCTGCGGGTGCGAGGGGTCGCGGCTGGTCGCGATCGAGGTCTGCGGCTCGCCCGGGTTCGCGCAGTGGCGGCCGGCGCCGGAGGGCGGACATCGCGCGTGGGCGATCAACGTGCTGGAGCTGTCCGGCGCCGGCGTCGCCAGGATCACGTCGTTTCTCGACACCGAGACCCTGTTTCCGCGCTTCGGCCTGCCGGTCGAGCTACCGGCCGGAGCCGCGGCCCCGGCCGGCGCTCACTTCGGCTGATACCAGGACGGCAGCGGCTCCGGGACCGGGTGCCGCGTGGCCAGCTGATAGGCGTACATCGACATCGCCACCAGCACGGCGGTCACCATCCAGGCGGCCCACAGGTTGTAGCCGCGGCGGGTCAGCGGGCGCAGGCGCCGCGCGATGAAGTAGACGATCGCGAAGCCGCCCGCGGCCATCAGCGTGGATAGCAGGCAGCGCCCGAACCAGTCCATCGCGAGGCTGCTCGCCTTCACCTCGAACGCCCAGCGGCGCTGCAGCGGGTAGTACCAGAACACCGAGGTCGGGGCGTAGGCGGGCCACGCGAAGCTGAGCGCGAAGGCGATCGCCGCGGCGCAGAGCCCGACATACAGGGCCTGTGCCTTCGGCATGCGCGGGCGCGGCTCGCCGGACGGCTTCGGTTCGCCCGCCGGCGCCGGTTCGACCGGCTCGGTCACACGCCTCGCTCCATGGTGATGAGGACGCCGGAAACGACGTTGAACCAGACGATGGCGACCAGCAGCGTGGACATCGCGACGTAGCCGACCAGCATGGAGCTGTCCTCCTTCGGCTTCATGACGCGGCTGAGCACGAAGATGCCGAGCACCAGCGGCAGGCCGATGGCGGCGAAGTTCTCCTTGATGTCGAACAGATTCGATGCCCACACCGCGTGGCGGTCGAAGTAGAGCCCCCGCACGTGGTAGCGGTAGGTCGGGTAGGCCATCGCGCCGAGCAGGAAGGTGATCGGGTAGGCGACCAGGACGATGGCCGCGTAGATCCGCCCCAGCTTGATCTTGAACCGGCGGCGGGCGTAGCCGAACGCCACCACGAAGTGATGCGTCGTGGAGCCGACCAGCACGATGGCGGCAGCGGCGTGGAGCAGGACGAGCAGCCGCGCCTGCGATTCGAAGATGATGTCGGTCATGCGCGGGCCGCGCGAGCGCCCAGAACGATCCGCGTACCATCGGCGGCCGGCTCCGTCAATGAATACGACTTTCAAGTTCAGCCGAGCGGCCGAGACTTTTTTCGCGGGTCACCGATGAGTTCAGGGGGCGGGCCGAGTCAAACCAGAAAACGCAGCAAACAAGGAGAGACAAACGTGGCCACCAACGCCCGCATGCTGTTCGTCAATCTGCCCGTCCGCGATCTCAAGAAGTCGAAGGAGTTCTTCACCAGGCTCGGGTTCGAGTTCAATCCGAAGTTCACGGACGACAACGCGGCCTGCATGGTCATCAGCGACAAGGCGTTCGCGATGCTGCTGACCGAGCCCTACTTCAAGGGGTTCACGAAGAAGGAGATCTGCGACACCGGCAGGAGCAGCGAGGGGATGTTCGCGCTGTCGTGCGAGAGCCGCGCCGAGGTCGACGAGGTGGTGAAGAAGGCCATCGCGGCCGGCGGGACCCACGCGATGGACGCAAAGGATCACGGCTTCATGTACGGCTGGAGCTTCTACGACCTCGACGGGCACCACTGGGAGGTCGTCTGGATGGATCCCGCCGTCGCCAACGGCTGACGGTCCCGATCAGCCCTTCGGGCTGTTCTTCAGACGCACCCGCACGGTCATCCCCTGGCAGCATGTGCGGGCCGCGTCGATCGTCCGCACCACGTCGGCCCACGGCAGCGTGGCCGGGAGCTCGACCTCCACCTGCTGGAGGTTGAACATCTTGACCTGCTCGCGGACCAGCTCGCGCACGTAGGCGCGCTCGATGTACTGCTTGGTGCCGGACTGGACGCACTTGGCCTCGATCGCGCCCGGCGGCTGGACGCAGGCCTTGCCGTCGACGTAGGCCAGGACCTGGATGGCACGACCGGCGGCGCCCTCGTCCTCGATGCGGAACGCCTTCACCTTGCCCCAGTCGCCGGTCAACAGAACCGGGCGCGCGCCGGCGGCCTCGACCTTGCGCATGAGGTCCTGGACCCTGGTCCACATCACGTTGCGACCGACGGCAAGGCGCACGACCTTGGCGCCGGAGGGGACCTTGGCTCCCTCGATGGTCTTCTCGTCGACGGCGAGGGTCGCGCCCTCGGGCGGATCCTCGGCGCCGTCGGCCTGGGCCAGGCGCACGCCGTCGACGGTGGCCTCTCCGGTGTTGCCGCACCCGGCCGCGGCCAGCGTGGCCGCGACGAGCGCGGCGGTGAGCGTGCGGATCATGCTGCACCTCCTCTCGCGCCGTCGGGCAGGATGAGCGGGATGCTCGAGGCGCGCGCGTTGCGGCGCACCTCGTCCGACGCGGCGGCGACGGCGGCCGAGACCATGGCGTCCTGCTCGGCCGGGTCGCGCCAGCGCGCCTGCGTCTCCGGCGAGAGCGTGTCGATCGGATCGAAGTAGAGGAACATCCCGGCCTTGACCGACGGCGCCGTATAGACGGCGATGCCGGTCTCGCGGTCGTAGTGCTCGTAGGAGTGCACGTTGCGCTTGCCGCCGCCGCCCGGCGCGTCGCAGACGAAGGTCGGCGTGTTGAAGCCGGCCGTGTCGCCGCGCACGTGCTTCTCGAGATCCAGCCCGGTCTGCAGCGTGGTGCGCAGGTCCTCGACGCCCTTGACCAGGTCGTGCATGTACACGTAGTACGGGTGCACGTTGCAGTAGCTCAGGCGGCGCACCAGCTCGCGCATGGCCGGCACCGTGTCATTGACCCCGCGCTGCAGCACGCTCTGGTTGCGCACCGTGATGCCGCGCTCGAACAGGACGTCCATCGCGCGCTTGGTGATCTCGGTGATCTCGTTGGGATGGTTGAAGTGCGTGTGGACCACGACTTCCTTGTGCAGCTGGCGCGCTCGCTCGCACACCCAGGTCAGCTCGCCCAGCCACTCGTCGTCGGTGAGCAGCTTCTGCGGCATCACCGCCGGCCCCTTGGTGGCGAAGCGGAGGCGCAAGATGTTGGGCATGGCGAGCAGCGTCTCGCCGATCTGCCGCACCTGCGACGCGCGCAGGTTGTAGGCGTCGCCGCCGGAGACCACGATGTCCTCCAGCTCCGGGCGCGAGCGGATGTAGTCGAACGCCTGGTTCCAGCGCTCGCTGGTGGTCTTGAGCGAGACCTTCTGCACCTCGGTGTCCGGGCCGACCGCGTAGCTGCGCGTGCAGAAGCGGCAGTAGACCGGGCAGGTGTCGAGGGCCAGGAACAGCGCCTTGTCGCGGTAGCGGTGGGTCAGGCCCGGCACCGGCGCGTCGGCCTGCTCGTGCAACGAGTCCAGGGTCAGCTTCGGGTGATCGGGCAGGAGGCGCGACGACACCGGGATGAACTGGCGGCGCAGCGGGTCCTCGTAGGGCCGCTCCCAGTCGACAAGCGAGAGCAGATACGGCGAGACGCGCAGGCTCATCGGGGCGCGGCGAAAGCCCGCCTCGACGTCGGCGTAGAACTCGCTCGACACCAGGTCCTGCACCGTGGCCAGGAGCTTGTCCGGCCGGGTGATGGTGTTCTTCATCTGGAAGCGGTGGTCGAGGAACTCGGCCTCTTCCACGCTCCGGTAGGCGGGGATCTTCTGCCAGAAGGGGCCGCCGAGGAGCTGGCGGTGGTTCAGCTGGGCGGGGTCGACCGACGGCTTGATGCGGCGCGCGACCGGATCTCCGTCGGGCGCGGCCTCCGGCGTCCCCGCCGCGGCGGGTTTGCCGGTCTTGATGGTGATGGGCTCCATCTTGCTCTCCTTGTCTCCAGACGTCTCGCTCGGGGCGTTGGCGCCGCACCCGATGCGTATGCGCGGGTCACGGCGCGTTGACTACGCGTCGGGCGTCCCGGCGACGTCGGGCATGTGGAGAACGTTCCCGAAGAACCACATCGACCCTGCAAACTTATAGGGGGCGACGTGCGAAGTCAAAGCCCGCGTCGGCCGTCAGGTGCGCGACGAGCCATCGTTCGGCACGCACGCGCCTTCAGGATCCGAGGTCAGCAGGGCGCGCAGGCCGCGGGCGTGGTCGAGCCAGCGCCGGCGGACCTCGGCGTCGACCTGGTGGGCCTCGAGCGTCTCCTCGAGGATGACCAGCCGGCGGTCGAAGTGACCGACGGAGATCGGCACTCGCGCGTGGGCCTCGGTCATGGAGCGGCCGCTGTAGCCGACCGGCGCGCCGAGCAGCGCGGCGACGAGCTCCCACTCCTTCTGGATCAAGCGCTCCACGTTCTTGCCGGTGAACAGGAAGCCGATCATCGGATCGGCGACGACGCGCTCGTAGAAGTCGCGGATCACCCGGCGCAGGGGCTCCTCGCCGATGCGGTCGTAGAGGCTGCTCACGCCGCCCCCGCGGCCGATGCGGCCTCGTCGGGCAGCTGCGCCGCCACCGCCTCGACAGCGACCGGCACGCCGCTGAAGCTCGATGTGCCGGACAGCCGATCGAGGTGCTCCTCGTCGGTCAGGTCGTTGACGCTGGCGCCCGGGTGGGCGGCGGCGACCCGCAGGCCGATGCCGGGGCGGCCGTGGCCCCAGCCGTGCGGCAGGCTGACGACACCCGGCATGATCTCGTCGGAGACCTCGACCGGCACGGTCGCCTCGCCGACGCGCGAGCGCACGCAGGCGTCGGCGCCGTCGCGCAGGCCGAGCCGCTCGGCGTCGCTCGGATGGACAAGCAGCGTGCAGCGCGGCTTGCCCTTGACCAGGCGCTGGCTGTTGTGCAGCCACGAGTTGTTGCTGCGCAGCTGGCGCCGGCCGATGAGCAGGAGCTCTCGCGGCGCACAAGGCGAATCTGACTGCTCGCCCATGACCTCGGCGCCGTCGAGCCAGCGAGCCCGCAGGCGGGCCACGTCATCGAGATACGCCTTGGGGGCCAGCTCCAGCCGCCGCGACGGCGTGTACAGCGCGGCCGGCAGGCGCGGCTCCAGCGGGCCGAGGTCCACGCCGTGCGGCGAGCCTTCGATGGCCCGCAAGCTGAGCCGGCGGTACGGGCCGAGCCGCAGGGCCAGCGCCGCGACGCCGCGCGGGCCCAGCCGCCGTCCGATGCGGCGCATGAGCGACCCGCCGGCGCGGCCGAGCCCGCCGTCGCCGAGCTCCATGCGGCTCATCAGCTCCAGGCAGATCTCCCAGTCGTGGCGCTGCTCGGGGCCGCGCGGGTAGAGCGCGCGCCACGCCTTGGCCCCGTTGCGGACCGAGACGAGGAAGGCGGCCAGCTCGAACTGGTCGCGCTCGAGCGCGAACGTGGGCGGCAAGATGACGTCGGCGTGGCGCGTCGTCTCGTTGAGGTAGAAGTCGATCGCGACCATGAAGTCGAGGCCGGGAAGCGCGCGCTCGAGGCGGGCGCCGTTCGGCGTCGACAGCACCGGGTTGCCGGCCGACGTGATCAGCGCGCGGATCTTGCCGGGCCCGGAGATCTCGATCTCCTCGGCCAGCGCCGCGACCGGCAGCTCGCCGCCGAACTCCGGCAGCCCGCGCACCCGGCTGCGGAAGCGGTCGAAGCCGCCCTGCTGGCCCAGGCGCGCCGCCGCGGTCAGTAGATCGAGCGGCGGGTTCGAGAACATCGCGCCGCCGGCCCTGTCGAGGTTCCCGGTGGCGTAGTTGACGAGGTTGATGAGCCAGCTGGTGAGGCCGCCGAACTCCTGGGTGCAGGAGCCGACCCGGCCGTAGACCGCCGCGCTCGGGGCGGCGGCCAGCTCGCGCGCGATGCGGCGGATCTCGTCGGCCGGCACGCCGGTCGGCCCGGCCACGCGCTCGGGCGTGAACGTCCCGGCGAGGCGGCGCACCTCGGCCTCGCCGTCGGCCAGCGCGGCCAGGCGACCCGGCCGGGCCAGGCCCTCCGCGTACAGGACGTGCAGCAGCCCGAACAGCAGCAGCGCGTCGCTGCCCGGGCGGATGAAGACGTGGCGGTCGGCCAGGCGCGCGGTCTCGGTGCGGCGCGGGTCGAGGACGACAATCTGGCCGCCGCGGGCGCGCAGCTCGCCGAAGCGGCGGCGGATGTCCGGCGCCGTCATCAGGCTGCCGTTGGAAACGGCCGGGTTGGCCCCGATCACGAGCAGGTAGTGCGTTCGATCGAGGTCCGGCACCGGCAGCAGCAGCTGGTGCCCGAACATCAGCAGCGACGACAGCATGTGCGGCAGCTGGTCGGCCGAGGTGGCGGAGTACAGGTTCCTGGTGCCCAGGCGGCGCAGGAAGATCTGGCCGAAGGTGAGCAGCCCGAAGTTGTGCGCGGTCGGGTTGCCCTGGTAGACCGCGATGGCGTCCTTGCCGTGCTCGCGCCGGATCGCGCGCAGGCGGGCCGCCACCAGGTCGAAGGCCTCGTCCCAGCCGACAGGCTCCAGGTCGCCGCCCCGCTCGCGCCTGACCAGCGGCGTGCGCAGCCGGTCCGGGTCGCGGTGGACGTCGAGCAGCCCCATCACCTTGGGGCAGACATAGCCGCGGGAAAACGGGTCCTCCTCGTCGCCGCGGAGGTCGGTGATGTCGCCGCCGGCGTCGGTCGTGATGCGCACGCCGCACGACGCCTCGCACAGGTGACAGCTCTGGTAGTGAACGCGTCCGGCGGGCGCTGCGGAGCGGCGGCGAAGAGGAATACGCATCTGGCCGGACTCTACCTCACCGCGGCGCGCGAGCACCGGCCTGCATTCACGTCGGCCCTGGTGTCACCTGTTGCGGGTGGGGCGTATCAGGCCGGGTCTGGCCCGGGCACCATCTGCCGGGCAATCTCGGCCAGCGCGTCGGCCAGCACGGCGCCGAACGTGCGGGTGAACGGGCGGGCGAACCAGCCCATCGGATGCCAGGGCGAGAACACGAAGTTAACGTGCCAGGTGAGCCGGCTGCGCGCCGCCCCCAGCGGCTCGACCGTGAGCGTGCCCAGGTGATCGCGCAGGCCCGGCATCCCGGCCGTGATCGTGTACGAGAAGGTCCGCGGCGCCTCGAAGGCGGTCACCCGCTCCTGGATCGTGGTCCACAGGCGGCGCTCCGGGAACGACACCTCGCGCACGGCGCCGAGGCCGTTCGGGCTCGGCTCGCCCGGCGCGAGCAGGCGCACGCGCGCCGGCCGGACCCACGTGTGGGTCGCCGCGTGGTCGGAGATGCGGTCCCACACCGCCTGGGCCGGGGCCTCGATCTCCTGCTCGACATGGACGTCGTGGGTCGGTCTCGACATCGCGCGCTCCAAACTTATCAGTGGTAAGATTCGTCGATCTCGGCCCGGTCCACAAGCGCCTCGGCGCCCAGCTACCACCACGGCGACCTGCGCCGCGCGCTGCTCGACGAGGCGGTGGCGCTGGCGGGCGAGGTCGGCGTCGATCGACTGTCGCTGCGCGAGATCGCGGCCCGGGTCGGCGTGACTCACCCGGCCGCCTATCACCACTTCGCCTCGAAGGTGGAGCTCCTGGCCGCTGTGGCCCGCCAGGGCTTCGCGCTGCTCGACGAGCGGCTGGCGGCGCTCCGCGCCCGCAGCGTGCGCGCGCGCTTCGTCCGGCTCGGCCTGGCCTACGTCGACTTCGCGCGCGAGCATCCGGTCCACTTCCGGCTCATGTTCCGGTCGTCCGTGGTGGAGCCGGTGTGGGGGCCGGAGATGATTGCTCTCACCGCCGCGCCGTACATGCGCGTGCACGCCGCCGTGGTGGAGGCGGGCGGAGACAGGGACCTGACCGACCTGGCCTGGGCGGCGATGCACGGCCTGGCCACCCTCGCGCTCGACGGTCCGCTGGCGCTTCGCGGCGACGATGTGGACGCGCTGGCCGGCCGGCTGACGGCGCTGCTCGCTCGCCTGCTGCCCCGCGCCGGGTGAGTCGCGGGCGCGGCTCGGTTATAGTCGCGGGCGAGCGAGTCCGTGCCGCAGGAAGCAACGCCCCACAGGCTCAGCCTCGAGCAGATTCCGCCAGCTCCACCCCTGGCCGCCGGCGCAGCGCGCGCTGGGGCGGCCGCGCGAGTGGCTGTGGACCTTCGATCTGCCCGCCCCGCCGGCCGACGCGTGGCGCACCGTGGGCGACACCGAGCGGACCAACCGCGCCACCGGGCTCACGACGGTCAACTACAAGGAGGTGGACGGGGAGCTGGTCGGCTGGCACATGACCGCGGGCGTGCGCCACGAGTTCGTCGAGCACTGGCAATGGGTGGCCGACTCGACGATCGAGCTGGTGCGCGAGTACGTCACCGGCTTTGCGCGCGTCATGCGCAACATCTATCGCTTCGAGCCCGCGCCGGGCGGGTCCGGCACGCGCCTGTACGTCTACTACGGCTGGATCGCGCGCGGCGCGCTGGGCCCGCTGGCCGTCCGCGTCGGCATGCACTTCTACGCGCGGCGCTTCCGCGCGATGGTCGAGCGCATCCGCGCCGGGATGCAGCGCGCCGAGGCGGAGCGCGCGGTGCAGCGGGCCGAAGGGCGTGCCTCGCGCGCGTCCGGCGAGCGGCCGGCCGCCCTGCCCACCGCCGACCTGGCGCTGGCGGCGATGGCCATGCCCGGCCAGCTCGACGCGGACCGGCGCCAGCGCGTGTCGCGGCTGCGCGACCAGCTGCGCGATCGCGGCGTGGACGCCGACGCCCTCGATCACGTGGTGACGCTGGCCGAGTCGGGCGACGACATCGAGCTGGACCGCATCCGCGTGCGCCGCCTGGCCCGCGAGTGGCGGCTCGACGAGCACCGGGTGATCCGCACCGCCCTGCACGCGACCCGCGCCGGCCTCCTGCAGCTCACCTGGGACGTGCTGTGCCCGCACTGTCGCGGGGTGCGGCGCAAGCTGGTCAGCCTCGGCGAGGTGCCGGAGCGCGGCGAGTGCGAGGCGTGCGCGGTCGAGTTCGGCACCGAGGGGGAGCACGCGGTCGAGGTCACCTTCCGCGTGCACCCGTCGATCCGCGAGGTGCCGGACGCGGTCTACTGCACCGCCCAGCCGATGAAGCGCGGCCACATCCGGCTGCAGCAGCAGGTCGATGCCGGGGCCGCGCGCGAGATCGCCAGCCCGCTGGGGCCCGGTCGCTACCGGCTGCGCGTGCGCGGGCGGGCGCAGGTCGCGGTCCTCGACGTCGTCGCCGGCCACGCGCCGGGCCAGCGGGTCGAGTGGAGCGCGGACATGGCGCCGTCGCGCGCCGAGGTCGGCCCCGATCCGCTGTTCGCCCTGCGCGCACCCGGGGGCGAGGAGACCTTCGTCGTCGAGGAGGAGCAGTGGGACGACGACGCGCTCCTGCCGGTGCACCTGTTCAACATGCAGGACTTCCGCGACCTGTTCAGCGAGGAGTACCTGGCGGCCGGCGTGCGGCTCTACGTCGGCGAGCAGACGATCCTGTTCTCCGACATCGTCGGCTCCACGCGCCTGTACGCCGAGGCCGGCGACCCGGCCGCGTTCATGGAGGTCAAGAAGCACTTCGCGCAGATCTACGAGCAGGTGGCGGCCCACTCCGGCGCCGTCGTCAAGACAATCGGCGACGCGGTGATGGCCGCGTTCTCGGATCCGCTCGGCGCCATCGCCGCCGCGCGCGACATCCATCTGCGCTTTCCCGGCCCGGGCGGCGGCGCGCCGACCTCGGTGCGACTGCGCATCTCGATCCACACAGGGCCGTGCATCGCGGTCAACCTCAACAGCGGCATCGACTACTTCGGCGGCACGGTCAACACGGCGGCCAAGCTGCAGCGCTGCGCCGGCGCCGGCGAGGCGGCGCTGTCGGAGGCGTTGCAGCGCGCGCCCGGCGTGGCCGAGGCGCTGCGCCAGTACGGCGGCGCGGTGCGGCGCGATGTGCTCGAGCACGAGGCGCTGGGCCGGCTGCCGGTGGCGGTATGGGTGCCGGAGGCTCAGCCCGCGACCGCGCGACGCGAACCCGGCCACCGTGTCGGCCAGTCCGGCGAGCACATCGGCGGCGCGGCGGCCGGAGCTGGCCGGCACGCGGAAGGAGTGATCGGCGCCGTCGATGATGACCAGCTCGGCCGGCGGCGCGAGCGGGCGAACGACCGGTTCGAGCAGCGACAGATTGGCCAGCTCGTCGCGCGTGCCCTGCAGGAACAGCATCGGCACCCCGACCCGCGGCAGGTGCTCGGCCCGCGTCGTGGACGGCTTGCCGGGCGGGTGGAGCGGAAAGCCGATGAAGACGATGGCGCGCAGGCCGGGCAGCGGCTCGGCCGCCTGGGCCTGCGACGTCATGCGCCCGCCCATCGACTTGCCGCCGGCGAGGAGCGGCAGGTCCGGCGCGCGGCGCGCGGCCTCGGCGACCGCCGCGCGCACCGTGTGCTCGAGCAGCGCGGGCCCGGTCGGGCATCCTGCGTCCGGCCTCGACGTACGGGAACTGGTAGCGCAAGGTCGCCACGTCGCGCGCGGCCAGCAGCTCCGCCATCTTCTCGAGGAAGGCGTGGCGCATGCCGGCGCCGGCGCCGTGGGCCAGGACGAACATCCAGCGCGCCCCGTCGGGGCGAAGCAGGATGCCCGAGACCTCGCGCGGCGCCGCTGCCGGCGGCGAGCCGGAGACGGCGCCCAGCTCGATCGTCAGCTCGACTCGCTGCACATCGCTCGCGTCCGTCACGCCGGACAGCCTAACCGATGCCGATCGCGGATCGCCCGTCGCCGATCGCGGACATGTCCGTGCGTCGCGCGGTCGTGGCGCGTCCGGATTCCACCCGCGATGGTCGTGCGCTTGACACCGTCGATCGCCGAGGTGACATTGGGCCGGCGTGTGGAGCGGCTACTCGACCCGTGACGCTGCCCATCTGGCCGGCCTCACCGAGTCCGCGGTGCGAGGCTGCGCCCGCGCGGGCCTCCTGTCCGACGGCGCCGGGGCGCTGCCGGCGCGGCTCTCGTTCCAGGACCTGGCCGTGCTCAAGTCGATCAAGGAGCTCGCGGCCGGTGGCGTCTCGTGGCGCCGCATCCGCCGCCAGCTTGTCGAGCTGCGCCGCCGCCACCCGTCGAGCGCCGGCCTCTCCTCGCTCCACCTGGCCGCGTTCGGCCGCCAGGTGGTCGTGCGCGAGGGCGCGTCGACGTGGCAGGCGGACTCCGGCCAGATGCTGCTCGACTTCGGCCGGCCGGCGGCGGGCGGCGAGATCGCGGCCATGCCGGTCAGGCGCGAGGCGCCGGCGCCCGAGCCGGTGCTCGGCCTCACCGCCGATCAGTGGTTCGAGCGCGGCACCGAGCTGGAGGAGGAGGACGCGGCGGCTGCCATCGAGGCCTATCGCCACGCCCTGCACCTGCGCCCGGACTGCACCGAGACGCTCATCAACCTCGGCCGGCTGCACGCCGAGGGCGGCGCGGTGCAGGAGGCGGCCGACTTCTTCACCCGCGCCATCGAGCTGGACCCGCGCGACGCCACCGCCGTCTACAACCTGGGCGTCGTGGCGCAGGACATGGACCGGGACGACGAGGCCATCAGGCTGTACGAGCGCGCGCTCGAGCTCGATCCCAGCCTGGCCGAGGCGCACTACAACCTGGCCACCATCTTCGACCGCACCGGCGATCCGCGCGCCGCCATCCGCCACATCCACGAGTACCGCAAGCTGCGGCGCGAGTGAGCGGGGTCAGTCGTCCTTGGCCTTCTTCTTGTCCTTGTCCTTCTTGTCGTCGAGGAAGAGCGTGGTGCGCTCGCCCTTGCGGTTGTACTGCCACGCGTAGATGAGGCCGGCCAGCGCCGACAGCGGCAGCCCGAGGTACACCAGCGGCATCAGCAGGAAGAAGGGCAGGATCTTCCACGCGACCAGCGCGATGGCGGTGCCGATGGCGGCTTCGCGCAGCGAGCCGGCGTAGAGCCAGCCGACCGGCAGCACCGAGAGGCCGGCCGACAGCAGCAGCGACTTGCGTGGACGCCCGTCGTCAGCGTCCCTGGCGGGCACTCCGCTCTTGCCGGCGAGGGTGAGCGCCATCTTGCCGAGGGCGGCGAGGTCGTCGTCGTCTTCTCGCGCGCGCTTGCGACCGCGCTGCTCGTCACGCCGCTGCGGTGCGCCGGCAGCACCGGCGCCGCGGCCGCGACCCATCTCGGCGAAGGTCTTCGGTCCGCCCAGCGAGCGCTCGGCGCCGGGGACCATCCACACCATCTCGCCGTCGTCGTCGACCTCGACCTCGAGCACACCCTCGGCGGTGAGCTCGTCGAGCCAGCGGTTGAGGCGCTGCCGCGCCAGGCCGGTGTGGTACTGAAGATGCGCTCGGCTGAGAGGGATGCGCGTCGTCATCCAGAGGTCGAGCACGCTGCTTTCGAACTCCTCGCGGTTCACGTCGGCCTCGTGGGCTGGAGTATACTCGCTCCGGTGCGACCGGCCCGGAACGGTGTCTCTTCCCTCGCGATCGCTCTCCTCCTCGCCCTCGTGACGTTTGCACCCGCGTGCAGCGGTGGCAATGCATCGAGCGACACGGCGGTTTCCGAGGCGGACTCGTCCGGAGGACGACAAGGACGACGCCACATCCGGCGTGGGCGGCGCCAGCCGGTCCAGCGACAAGGAGTGGCGCGGCTGGCGCTGGAAGGGCAAGCGCAGCTCCTGCTTCTTCCGCTTCCGCAACAGCTGCTACGACAAGCTGGAGGCCGCCTGCCGCGCCGCGGGGTGTGCGGAGTCGAGCTGCCAGCACGGCGATGGCGTTCCGGCTGTGGTCAGCTGTCGCAAGTAGCCATCGGGGCTGATTCCCCGCGTGACCCGCGTCGCGTGCTGCGCGGGGAGAGACGCGGTTTCGTTCAACCGGACCCCGGGCCTGCTGTTAGGATCGACAGCCACGTGGACCCGGCCGGGGAGGAAGGGACACCGTGACCCTTGGATTAAGTAATGGACTGAAGGCCGTCGGCTTGCTGGCCGCGCTGGCGGCCGCCGGCGCATGCGGGTTCGACGGAGCCGGCTCGTTTTCCACTGACGATGACGGCGACGACGATCAGGACGGCGACGACGACGACGGCCAGGACGGCGGCGACGACGACGGCGGCATCGGCGGCAGGCCGGACGCCGCGCCGCCCGACGCGAAGCCGGATGTCTGCCTGTCCTGGGTCCCGGGGATTCCGTTCACGCCGTGCGACATCCTGATCGGCGATCGCGGCGGTGAGCTCGTCCTCGACCAGACTGGCACGTACAACTACGACACGGAAGACGGCACGCTCACTCCGCCCGGCGGGGGCACGCCGATCGAGCACCAGTTCCAGGAGCTCACGATCCAGGGCAACCAGGTGCACTTCCTGTCGGCCTCGAACTTCCGCATCGAGGCGAACGCGATCCTGCGCGTGCAGGGGCCGACCCCGCTGCTCATCGCCTCGTGGAGCGAGATCGAGATCGCGGGCGAGATTGACGCGTCCAGCTCGGTCAGTGACGGCGCCGCCGCGAACTCCCCCGACTGCGGCGCCGGCACGGGCGGCGAAGGGCGTCCTCGAACCGCTCGGCGCCGGCGCGGGGCGGCGGCGGCGGCTTCGGCGGTCCCGGCGGCGAGGGCGGCTTCGGCAACGCCGACGAGGCCAACGCGGGCGCCGCGGGGATCGCCGCGACCGGCGATTTCGGTCTGCGCGGCGGCTGCGCCGGCGGCGAGGGCGGCGTGACCGCCGCGCCCGAGGCGGAGGCGCCGGGCGGAGCCGGCGGCGGCGCGGTCGCGCTCAGCGCGTTCACGGCCATCTCCATCACCGGCCTCATCCAGGCCGGCGGCGGCGGCGGCGAAGGCGGCGGGGACGGCACCGAGAGCGCCGGCGGCGGCGGCGGGCTCGGGCGGCATGATCTGGCTCGACGCCGGGAGCATCGCGGTCGGCCCGGCGGCGGTGCTGGCGGCCGAGGGCGGCGGCGGCGGCGAGGGCTCGGACGGCGATGATGCGACGTCTGAGCGGCGACGGAGAGCCCGGCACGACGACATACGAACAGGCGCTGCCGGCGGCACGGGCGGCGGCGCCGGCGGCGATGGCGGCGACGGGAGCGGCGAGGGCGAGCTGCACGGGCGCAGATGGCGATGACGCGGACCTCCAGCGCCGGCGGAGGTGGCGGCGGCGGAGCCGGTGTCATCCGCGTGAGCGGCGACCTGAACCTGGAAGTCGGCGCGCTCGTCACCCCCGACGCAACAAACTGACGGACCGGCGCGCGCGGACCGGAGGCGGCGCGGTTCGCGCTCGGTTGACGACGGCCGACGAGGCTATGGTCGGCCGTGTCTCCTCGATGGGCTCGCCCGCTGTCGCTCGCGCTGCTCGCCGCGTGCGGTGACATCAGCACGTCCGGCACCGTGAACGACGCGGGCGGCGCCGGCAGCGACGCGGCCGGCGGCAGCGGCGCGGACGCGGCCATCGACGGCGACGGCGGCGCGGACCTGTGCAGCACCTGGCAGCCGGCGGTGCCGTTCGAGCCGTGCGCCATCGCGCCGGCGGATCGCGGCGGGACGCTCATCCTCGAGCTCCCGGGCACGTACGTCTACGACACCGACACGGGCGAGCTGGCCGATCCGGGCGGCGACCCGGTCGACCACGCCGCTGCGATCATCGACGTCGCGGGCGCCAAGGTGCAGCTGATCTCGACGTCACGGTTCCTGGTCACCGAGGGCGTGAAGTGGCGCGTGCGCGGCGAGCGGCCGCTGCTCGTCATCGCCTGGGAGGAGATCAGCATCCAGGGCGAGATCAACGCGTCGAGCGCCGATGGCCGCGGCGCCGGCGCCGAGCCGCCCGACTGCGGCGAGAAGCAGGCCGGCGGCGACGCGGGCGCGGACCTGAACGGCGGCGGCGGCGGCGGCGGCGGTGGCTTCGGCGGCGGCGGCGGAAGCGGCGGCTCCGCCGGCGACGCGCCCCAGGGACCCGGCGGCCTGTCCGCTCCCCCGCCTGTCCCGCTGCGCGGCGGCTGCCGCGGCGGAGACGGCGGCGCCGACAACGAGACGCCCGCCGACGGCGGCTCCGGCGGCGGCGCGGTCGCGCTCAGCGCGCGGCTGGCGCTCGGGGTCGACGGCATCCTGCACGCCGGCGGTCAGGGCGGCGCCGGCGCCACGGCGTTCAGCGGAGGCGGCGGAGGGGGAGGCTCCGGCGGCATGCTGTGGCTCGATGCGCCGGAGGTGGCGCTCGGCCCGACCACCATCCTGGCCGCGAACGGCGGCGGCGGCGGCGCGGGCGCAGGCGGCGGCGCCGACGTCGAGCCGGGTGAGGACGGCCGCTCCGACGGCCAGCAGGCCGCCGGCGGTCAGCCGGTCCTGGGCGGCGCCGCGGGCGGCGCGGGCAGCGGCGAGGCCCTCGACGGCGACAACGGCCAGGGCAGCGGCGGCGGCGGTGGCGGCGCAGGTGGCGGCGGCGGCGCAGCCGGCGTCATCCGCGTGCAGCGGCACCCTGCTCGCGGCCCCGCGGCGCCATCATCGTGCCGCCGCTCGCGCCCTGCACGGCGAGCGGTCAGCCGAGCCGGATCAGGCGGCGCGGCGCACGCGGGCCGAGCGGCCGACGACCTTGGGGATGCGCAGGCGCGGGCCCAGCTTGAACGACAGGCTGCGCAGCTGGCGGTAGTACTCGCCGTCGACGATCGGGGACAGCAGCTCCTCGCCGGTGGCCTCGACGGTCATCTGGCGGCACGCGCGGTCGACCAGGTTCTTGCCGCGCAGCTGCATGCCGAGGTGCATGCGCGGCAGGTTGGCGACGATGCCGAGCGGCGACGTGCTGCCGACCAGCGCGTGCATCAGGCCGGGCTCGTCGGCGCGGCCGAACAGGCGGAAGACGCCGCCCTGGTTGATCGACATCGACGCGATGTGCACGCCGGCGAACTCGTCTTGCGGCAGGATCATGCCGTCGATGGTCACGCGGCAGGCCGCCGGGCGGAACATGTCGCGCGCGTAGTGGCGCAGCTGGCCGGGGATGCCGGGCAGCGCGCGCAGCGGCGACAGCGAGATCGGCATCGACGCGATGGTCGTGCCGACCACCTTGAGGATGGTGCGCGGGTTGGGATCCGCGCTCGGCGTAGTACTTGTCGTAGAAGCGCTGGCCGATGCCGGCCACGGCCGAGGCGAAGCCGTAGGTGCGGAACGGCTCGTCGCCGTGATCGGTCACCTCGACGCCCTCGATGAGCATCGAGTCGACCTCGACCTCCTCGATCTGCCGGCCGCTCTCGAGCGCGCCGCGCAGGGTGGCCAGGATCTCCTCGGCCCGGCCCACGATGCCGACGTTGTGGGCCACGTAGTCGATGGTGCCGCCGTTGGTCGGCACGGTCAGCGGCAGCGTCGCGCCGTCGCGCGCGAACTCTTCCTCCTGCAGGACCTCGAGGCCGGCGCGCACCATCCAGTGCAGCGCGCCGTCGCCGCCGTCGGCCACCCAGTAGCGCGCGCGGCGGCGCAGGAACTCGCGCAGGATCGGCTTGATGGAGTCGACGTCCTTCGTCGCGTGGACCTCGCCGCAATCGCCGAGGATTCGCTGCAGCTCGGCCGCGCGGTTGGGCTTGCCGCGGTTCTTGCGACTCCTCGGATTCGTGATGACGCCGATGTCCATGGTGCGCGGCGGAGGTGCAAGAAACGCCCCAGCGACATCCGCGTATCAACACCGCGTCATCACTAGAAATTCACCCTGCTTGAGGACCGCTCAAGCGCGCAATGGCGTGCGCACATCACGGGTCACTGCGCACTGCGTTACGCGTGTGCCTCGCCGCGTGCCGAGCACGACGAAAAGCAACACCAGGACGGCCAGGACAATCGCGACGAGGACGGTGATCTTGGTCCACGAAACCGGCGCCTCGCCGAGCACGATCGACGGGTCCTGACCGTGAACGATGGTCCGGTAGATCGAGCCGCGATAGCGATAGGCGGTCACCCACGCCGGCAGCACGTAGCGTCCGGTGACCAGCCGCGACAGCAGCACCGACGCGTGCACGTTGCGGAAGCGGCGCCCCGGGATGTGCCCGTGCGACTGCAGATCGCGCACGGCCATCATCTCGATCGCGTCGGCGATGCGGCGGCGCGCCGCCGAGCGCTGCACGTCGAACGCCTCGATGGCGCCGCCCTCGAGCGGCGCGGCCGCGTCCACCGGCACGGCGCCATCGAGCGCGTAGGCGGCGGCCAGCCGCGCGGTCTCCTCGTCGCGCAGACCGCGCGACGCCGGGATGAGGATGGTGCGCCACTGGAACGCTGTGCTGCCGGCGTGCGGCGCCCACGCCGAGCGGCCGCTGCCGGCGTCGGAGTCGGCGGCCCAGGTGACCCTCGCGTCGGCGTCGAAGATCCACGCCGACCAGTGCAGCGGGCGCATGCTGTCGATGGCGGCGGCGGCCGACAGGTCGCGCGGGCGAAACCAGCCGCGCGAGCCGAGCCAGCTGCGCAGAGCGCGCGCCGCGCCGTCGCGGTCGACGGCGAACGGGACCAGGCGCTCGGCCGCCTCGACCGGATCCTCCGGCACCTCCACCTCCATGACGGCGCCGCAGAAGCCGCAATGGGGCGCCTGGACCGCCGCGCTGTACGACACGGCGGCGGCGCACTCGCGGCAGCGCAGGATGCGCGCGCGCAGGATCGCTGCGCCGCCGTCGGCATCGCGCGGCACGGCCAGGGCGCAGATGCTGCAGCGCAGGTCGCTGGCCTCGAGCGGCGTGTGGCAGCGGCCGCAGGCGGTCACATCGCGCCTCGTACGGCGACGATGATGATGGCCAGCGCGACGCAGCGCGGCGACGATCCACAGCGCCACCTTGACCGGCGAGACCCGCTCCGGCCCCCACACCTCGCCCGACTGGCCGTTGGCCACCACGCGCACGGCCGGCACGTCCGGCGTCGGGCGCACGGCGAGGACCCAGACCGGGACCAGCACCGGATCGATGGTCTCGTTGTGCAGCTGGAGGTCGAAGCGGAGGTCGCGGCACCGGTCTCCGGGCATGAAGCGCTGCAGGCGCGCCTCCTCCACGCGCGCGGCCTCGGCGCGGGCCAGCCGGGCGCACTCGGGCAGGTCGAGCGACGCCTCCTCGACAAGCCAGCCGGACACCAGCGCCGGCGAGTAGCGGCGCAGCGCGCGCAGGTCGAACGGCTCGATGCGCTCCGAGCTCGTCGTTGGGCAGCCCGCGCGACGCGGTCACGATCAGGTCGGTGGCGTAGGCGGCGTGGGTGCCGGCCAGGTCGCGCCACTCGGTCTCGGTGCGGGTGCGCGTGCGCGTGACCGTCTTCCCGTTGACCGTCGTGGTGTAGGTCTCGGTGACGGTGTAGTCCTCGCCAATCTCGGCGGTGTAGGTCGAACGACGTGACCGCCGAGTACAGGCCGGCCGGGACGTACACACCCTTGATGTCGTCGACCGCGGCGCCGGTGAGCGAGCGGTGCAACCAGCGGTGCCGGCGCGACCAGGCCCGCACAAGCTCCCGGGCGCGCTCCTGGGTCACCGTGAACGGCAGCACGAACACAGGGAGCGGCCGCCCCGGCGCGGCCGGCCGCTCCACCACCGTCGGCGACGCGCAGTACGGAGAGACGGCGGTGCGGTACTCGCCGAGCACCAGCGCCGCGCCGCACTCTCCGCACTGCACCGTCGCCGGCGCCGCTACCCCCTGCTCCGCGAGCATCACGTGAGTGTAGGGCGCTCGCGGCCCGGAGTCACATCTGATCACCAGTTGTACAGCGCGTCCTTCCGCATCATGCCGTCGTTGCCGTAGTTGTCTCGCACCCACGCCGCGTCGCCACAGATCGCGACCACGTTGACGATGTGGTTCTGGTGAAAGACCTTGTCGTAGTTGTTCGGGTAGAAGCACATGAAGCAGCCGTCGCCGCAGATGTCGATGCCGGCGGACGGCCAGCCGACGCGCGCGCGTCCGGTGATGGAGCGACGACGTCGGGCCGGGCCAGGCTTGTAGAGTCGTCGGGCGCGTCGGAAGGCTCCGACGTGTCGCCCGTGTCGTCGACCTGCGCGAGGTCGGCGATCGCGGCCTCGTCGAGGACGGACTCGCCGCCCCGGCCTCGTCGATCGCGGCCTCGCTCGAGCGCTGCCTCGTCCGCGGCGCCTTCGACGTCTTCCTCGACCATGCACGCGCCGGCGGTCGAGCGCCAGCATCGCGAGCGAGCCGAGGATGGTGATCTCTGAGATGATTACGCATGTACCCCTCCGTCGAATGCGCGGCCGACGTGGCCGCGCCGTCTCCCTCGAGCAAGGCCCATGCCTCGCGATCATGGCACGACGCCGTGCGATCACGGCGATCTCGCCGGCCGCGAGCCGGCGGCGAATCGACACTGCATCGTTGCAGCGGGCGTCGCACGCTGTGTCAGCGAGTGCGTGGCTCACGCTGGCAGCGCTACTTCCCGGTGAAGCGCGGCTCGCGCTTCTCCAGCAGGGCGGCGACGCCCTCCTGGAAGTCCTCGGTCGCGACGGTGGCCGACTGGGCGAAGGCCTCGCGCCAGGCCGCGCGGCGCACGTCCCAGCCGAGGCCGTCGACCATGGCGCGCTTGGTGGCGCGCACGGCCAGAGGCGCGCTGGCCGCGATCGCCCGCGCCAGGTCGAGCGCGGCCGGCAGCACCGCCTCGCCGTCGACCGCCTGCGAGGCCAGGCCCATCTGCACGACCTCGTCGCCGCTCAGCAGGCGCCCCGTGTAGAGCAGCTCGGCCGCGCGCGACGCGCCGAGCAGGCGCGGCAGCAGGTAGCTGATGCCGAGGCCCGGGCGCGAGGCCGAGGCGGCAGAAGTTGGCCCCGTAGCGGCCGCGGGTGCTGGCGATGCGGATGTCGCAGAGCAGCGCGAGGCCGAAGCCGCCGCCGACGGCGTGGCCGTTCATGGCCGCGATGACCGGCACCTCGATGTCGAGCACCGACAGGAATGGCTCGTACATCGCGTACGACGCGCTCGTGCGGCAGGCGCGCCTCGGCGCCGCGCTGCACCTGGGCCTTGAAGTCGGCGCCGGCCGAGAAGCAGCTGCCGCTGCCGACGATGACCACGCAGCGCGCCTCGCGATCCGTCGCGCGCCGCCGCCGACGCCACCGCGAAGGCGTCGAGCAGCTCCGCGGTCATGCTGTTGCGGTTGTCCGGCCGCTCCATCGAGACGATGCCGACCGCGCCGTCGCGGCGATACGCGACGGCGGCGCCCTGCGACGGCTCCCGCGTCACGGCCCTTCCGACAGCTGGGTCAGGAACTCCTCCGCCTCGGAGAAGCTGGGATCCTCGCGCAGCGCCTTCTTGGCCCACAGCTCGGCCTTGGCCTTGTTGCCGCGCGCGTGCTCGATCTTGGCCTCCCACAGGAGCGCCATGACGCGCGAGATCGGCCCGGGCGAGTCGCTGAGCGTGATCGCGCGCAGCGGCTTGAGCGCCAGGTCGTAGTCGCCCAGCTCGGTGGCCAGCTGGGCCAGCTCGGCCGCGATGTTGCCGTCCTTGCGGTCCACGTCGAAGGCGCGCTTGAGCCAGGCCAGCTGGGTCTCGCGGTCGCCGGTCGCGGCCGCGGCGCGCGCCATGCGGAACTGCAGCGACGCCAGCTCCGGCGAGCGCCGCTTGTGCGCGTCGATGGCCGGCATCACCAGCTCCACCGCCTCGCGGATCTGGCCCGAGCCAATCAGCACGTCCGCGGTGAGCAGCACGGTCTCGTGGTCGTTGGGCCGCAGCTCGCGCGCGCGCTGGGCCGGGACCACCGCCGCCTCGGTGTCGCCCAGCCGGTTGATGAGGATGTCGGCGGCCTGGCGGAAGCACTGGTAGCGCACGTCGTCGTCGGTGGCGTGCTCGGCGTCGGCCAGGAGCAGCGCGGCCAGCTCGCGGTAGGCGTGGGTCTGCTCGTAGATGCGGCGCAGGAGCTCGCGCACCCGCACCGAGTCCTTCTGCACGTGGTGCACGTACTCGAGGCCCTGCTGCGCCACCTGGGTCATGCCGGACTTCTCGCCGGCCTCGGCCAGGCGGACCGCCGCCTCGATCTGCGCCTGCCCCTCCTCGAGCGAGACCAGCCGCGCGCACACGGCGACCACGCCGTCCCAGCGCTCGGCCGCCGAGTCCATCTCGCAGCACCAGGTACAGCGCCTCGCGGTCGCTGGCCGCCCGCTCCAGCCAGTGGACCAGCAGATCGCGCGCCTGCACCTCCTCGCCGCCGTCGAGCAGCATCCGGGCCAGGCGCATGCGTCGCGCTGCGCTCGGCCTCGAGATCGCCGCGCGCTCTGGGCGCGCTCGCGGTGGCGCTCCAGCCCGGCGCGCAGGAGCGAGCCGGCCCGCTCCGGGTCGAGCTGGTGCGCCGCCTCCAGATCGGCCAGCGCGTCGTCGTCGCGCCCGAGGCCGAGCTCGAGGTCCGCGCGCAGGAGGAAGACGTCCACCCGCGCGGCGCGGCTCATCTGCCCTCGAGCTGCGCGCTGAGCAGGCGGATGCCGCCGTCGAAGTCGCGCGCGGAGGCCAGGCAGCCGGCCAGCTCGATCACCAGCTCGACGTCGCCGGGAGCCAGCGCGCGGGCCCGGTCGAGCACCTCCGCGGCCCGCCGCATGTCGCCGATCTGCTCGCGGAACACGGTCGCGGCGGCGCGCAGCTTGCCCAGGCCGTCCTCGATCTCGGTGGCGTGCTCCGCCTCGCCAATCAGCATCACGGCCAGCCGGTCCCACAGGCCCTGCTCGCGGTACGACTGCTCGAGCCGGTTGCGGATGTCGGCGTCGGTCGGGCTGGCCCGGTGGCCCAGCTCGATCGCCTCGAGCGCGCGGGCGCCGTCGCCCAGCTCGCTCCACAGCGCCGACAGCTCCAGCGCCAGGGCCGGGGCGCGGCCCTCCTCCTCGACGGCGAGCAGCCGGGTCAGGAGCTCGGCCCGCTCGCGGCTGCCCTCCTCGCGGATGCAGCCCGGCCACCACCGCGCGCAGGAGCGCGCGGCTCTCCGGCGCGTGCTCCAGCGCCTCGCGGTAGATCGACTGGGCGTCTCCCTCCATGCGCTCGAGCAGCCCGCCCAGGCGCAGGGCCACGTCGGTGAGCGTGTCCGGGTTGCCGCGGTTCTTGGCGTCCTCGAAGCGCTGGGTCAGGAAGTCGGCCAGCACGTCGTCGTTGCCGCCGGCGCTGAGCGCGCTCTCGAGCAGCGCCGACACCTCGAGGTCGTCCGGGTTGTCGAGCAGCGCGTCGCGCAGGAGCTCGATGGCGTCGCGCGAGCGCCCGTCGGCCAGCAGCGTCCTGGCGTGCAGCAGGCGCAGCGCGTTGCGCTCGCCGGTGACGACCAGCTGCGGCAGCGTGTCGGCCACCAGCGCGGCCAGGCTGTCCTTGTCGCCCAGCCGGCGCATCAGCTCGAACAGCGGCTGCCACACCGCGCGCGCCGTCGGGTCGCGCCCGCGCAGGAGCTGGTAGATCTCGGCCGCCCGCGCCGGCTCGCTGGCCTCGGCCGCCTTGCCGGCCAGCTTGAGGCCGAGCTCCATGAACTGCGCGGCCGGCGCGGCGTCGCCGACCTCGAGCAGGAGCGCCTGGCCCTCGGCCAGCTCGCCCCGCTCCACGCACAGCTCGGCCAGGCGCAGCGCCGCCCACGCGGCGCCGGTCACGCCGGCCTGGCTTGCGTCGCGCCGCCGCCACCGCGCTGCGCAGGAGCGCCTCGGCCCGGGCCGGCTGCTGGATGTGCAGCGCCAGCTCGACCGACTCCTTGACCGACTCGTCGTCGCCGCCGTCGCGCGCGATGCGGCGCTCGAGGTAGTCGAGCAGCATGGCCGGGTCGCTCGACACGCGCGCCACGCGCTCGTAGATGTCGAGCACCTGCCGGTTGTCCGGATCGGCCAGCGCCGCCTGGCGCAGGATCTCGGCCGCCTGGTGGTGGCGCATCTCGATGCGCAGGCCGCGCTCGAGCAGCTCCATGCGCGCGGCCGATCATCTCGGGCGAGCTCGCCTGCACCTGGGCCAGCCGGTAGAGCGCGTCGGCCCGCTGCGGGCTGGGCTCGTCGTCGCCGGCCAGGGCGGCCAGCTCGTCGAGCGCGCGGGTCTGGCCCTCGGTGTCGCCCAGCGCCGCGCACACGCGCGACAGGGCGAACAGCGAGTCGGTCGGCTCGTCCGACATCCGGTTGGCCATGCGGTAGAGCTCGCGCGCGCGCTCGAGGTCCTTCGCCTCCTCCTCGGCCAGCTTGCCCAGCTCCATGGCCAGCTTGGCCACGCGCGGCGCCTCCTGCTTGCGCCGCATGCGATCGAGCTCGGCGGTGGCCGCGTCCAGGTAGCGCTCCAGCGCGCCGGCCTTGATGGCCGCGGCGCGCGCCCGCGCGTGCAGGTCGGCGCGCCCGGGCGCCAGCTTCATCGCCTCGAGCAGCCGCTCGAACGCCGCGTCCGGGCGCTCGAGCAGGTCCGCCTCCGCCTCGGCGGCGTAGAGCAGGAGCTGCGCCCGCGACGCCGCGTCCTCGGCCTGGGCCAGCCGCGCCTCGATCGCGCGCAGCAGCAGATCGCCCTGCTTGTGGGCGACCAGCACGCGCCGCAGCCGCGCCACCTCGGCGTCGCTCTGGCGCGCCGCCTCGAGCCCCGACTCCATCAGCTCGGACGCCTTCTCCTGGTCGCCGCGCTCGGCGGCGATGTAGTGCAGCTCGAACAGCACCTCGGCCAGGCCGACCGCGTCCAGCTCGTCGCCGGGCGGCTGGCGCCGGACGACCAGCAGCAGCGCGCGCAGCGAGCGCTCGGCCTGATCCAGCTGGCCCGCCTCGCGCGCCATCTGGGCCAGGTGCTTGAGGATCTGCGTGTTGCCGACGTCCATCTGCGACGCCTGACTCCAGCTCGCGCACCGCCTCGTCCAGCTTGCCCTCGGCGCGCGCGACCAGCGCCAGCTCGCCGTGGATGACGGCGCGGTCCTTCGAGCGGCGGCGGCCGAAGTCGGCGATGATCTTCTCGAGCAGCGAGCGAGCCCGGCCGGTCTCGCCGGCGGCGCGCAGGCTGCCGGCCATCATGGCGCGCAGCGAGCGCTCGTCCGGCATGACGGCGAGCGCGCGCTCGAGCGCCGGCAGCGCCCGCTCCGGCGCGCCCAGCCGGCGGTGATAGATGTCGGCCGCCTCGCGCGCCCACGCCGACGCGATCTGCTCGTCCGACAGCATCGGCAGGCTCTCGGTCAGCAAGAAGGCCAGCGGCTCCCACTGCTGGCCCTGGCGGTACAGCTCGGCCAGGAGCTGCCGACCTCGCGGTTGCCGGCGCCCTCGTTGACCGCGCGCTCCAGCGCGGTGGTGGCGCGGTCGGGCCGCTCGGCGCCGACGTGCGCGCGGGCCAGGCGCAGGGTGAGCTCCGCCTTGCGGGCCAGCTCGGCGCCCGACAGCGCGCGCTCCAGCCACGGCACCGCCTCGGCCGGCTCGCCGCGCTCCATGTACAGGCGCGCGAGCGCGTCGAGCGACTCCTGGTTGGGCGACAGCGCGATGACCCGGCGGTGCGCGGCGATGGCGCGGTCGCCGTCGCGCAGCTCGCGCTCGGCCAGGCGCGCGGCCTGTCCCCACAGCCGCGCCGCCACCTCGCCCTGGTCGCCCATCTCGAGCCGGCGGGCCTGCTCGGCCAGGAGATCGTGCAGCTCGCGCAGCTTGCCGGCCGTGGTCAGGAGCTCGGTGATCGACGTGATCGAGGACTGGTGGCCCGGGTTGTCGGCCAGGTTGGCGCGCAGAAGCTCGAGCCGGCCGCCGCGCCGGTCGATGTCGTCGATCAGCGTGACCAGCTCGAGGCGCAGATCCAGCCGGCGCTCGGCCTCGAGCGGCAGGCTGAGCTCGTGGCGGCGCAGCGCGAGCAGCTCGGCGATGCGGTCCTGCTTGCGGTACAGCTCGGCCAGGCGCGCGATCGCCTCCAGGTCGTCGGGCCGCTGGCCGAGGATGCCGCGATACATCTCGATGGCGCCGGCCTCGTCGCGCAGCACGTCGCCGGCGATGGCGGCGGCGCGGTGGCGCAGGGCCAGGCGGGTCTCGGCGTCGAACGGCAGGCGCGAGGCGTCGACGAGCAGATCGAGCGCCGCGGTCGCCTCCTGGCCCATGACGTAGATGTCGACCAGGCGGTCGACCGCCCAGGCCACGTAGTCGGACGCGGGCAGCTTGCCGCGCGCCGGCGCGGTGCCGCGCCAGGCCGCGGTGGCGCGGCCGAGCAGCAAGTTCAGGCTGGTCTTGGCCAGCCCGCGATCGGCCAGCGAGTCGACGGCCACCTCGGCGGCGCGGTAGACGACGTCCAGGTCGCGCGGATCGGCGTCGGCCAGGCGCTCGAGCGTGTCGTAGAGCGATCGATTGGGGCTGCGCTCCTCGAGCGCGACCAGGGCGCGCAGCGCGTCGATGCGGGTCGCGTCGGTGGCGGCGGCGCGCTTGAACGACGCCTCGGCCGACGCCGGATCGGCGCGGCGGTCGCGGTGCCACTGGGCGATGCGGTTGTGCATCTCCGACGCCAGGTGCGGGTCGAGCCCGCCCTGCTCGACGGCGGCGGTCAGCACGCGGCACATCTCGTCGTAGCTGTGCGTCTCGCCGGCGGCGGCGTCGATCTCGCCGAGCAGGTTGTCCTCGATGCGCCCGCGGGTGCGGATGCAGTCGACGATGGCGGCGCCGACCTCGACCCAGCGGGCCAGGCGCGAGCCGATGCGCACCACCGCCGAGGTGGCGGCCAGGTTGCCGGGATCGACGGCGAGCACGGCGAAGTAGGCGCCGTGCGCGCCTTCCAGATCGCCGCGCTCCTCGAGCAGCTCCGCCTCGCGCGCGCGCAGCTGGGCCGCGCCGTGCGGATCGTCGGTCAGCGCCTTGGCCGCCCGGCGGAAGCCGTCGAGGGCCAGGTCGAACGACGACAGGTGGCGGGCCAGGCGCACCAGCTGATCGCCGAGCGCGCGGTCCTTGGGCGCGTGCGGGAAGGCGCGCGACAGCGCGGCCAGCGCCGCCGCCGGATCGCCGATGCGCTCGTGGATGGCGGCCGCCTCGCGCAGGATGCGCAGCTTCTCGTCGTCGTCCGGCGCGCTGGCCAGGCGCGCGTCGACCAGGGTCAGGTAGCTGGGCCAGTCCTCGACCGCGCGATAGGCGCGGCCCGAGCGCCTCGGCCGAGCCGCCGCGGCAGGCCGGCACGTCGAGCAGCGTGATGAGGCCGTGGCGGGCGCGCTCGTTGCGCACGTCGATGTCGATGGCGCGGCGATAGAAGAGCAGCGCGCTCTCGGGCGCGCCCAGGTGCGAGCGGTGGGCCTCGCCGAGCCGCACCAGCTGATCGACGAGCATCTGCGACTCGTGCCCGGTCGCCTGATCGAGCAGATCGCCCAGCTCGCGCCAGCGCCCGGTCGCGCTGTAGAGGTGGGTGAGCGCGCCGACCGCGTCGGTCTCGAGCGCGCCGTCCAGCTCGACGACGCGGTTCCAGGTGTTGATCGCGGACGAGCTCGTCGCCCAGCTCGCGCTCGAACAGGCGCGACACGCGCACCAGGTCGGCGCGCTTCTGGCCGTGGCGGACGCTGGGCGCGCCGGCGCGCTGCTCCAGCGCCTCGATCAGCTCCGGCCAGCGCTCCTCCTTCTCGAGCAGATCGATGAGCGCACCCAGGGCGCCCAGGTCGGCGGCGTCGGTGCCGAGGCGCTGGCGCCAGGCGCCCAGCGCGCGGTCGGTCTGGCCCAGCTCCTCGGCCAGGCGCGCGATGTCGCCGATGAGCGCGCGCTGGCTCGACGGCACGGTCTCGGCCGCGGCCAGCTTCTCCAGCACCGGCAGCCGCTCGGCGGTCCGGCCGGCGCGGGCCAGGAGCTCGTCGAGCCGCCGCGCGACGGTGAGCACGTCGCTGCGCGGGATGCCCGGCTCGCCCAGCGCGGCGCGCAGAAGCTCGGTGGCCCCGACCTCGTCGTCGAGGTCGATGCGCACGCGGGCCGCGTCGGTCAGGAGCGCGACCTTGCGCGGCGGATCGGGGCAGCGCTCGGCCGCCGCGGCCGCCGCCGCCGCGTAGTGGTCCATGCGATCGGCGGCCTGGGCCAGCTGGCGCAGCGCGCGCTGGGTGGTCGTCGACGCCGGGTCGAGGCGCAGGAGCTCGGCGTAGTGCTCGATGGCGGCATCGTGCTTGCCCAGCTCGGCCAGGCGCTGGGCCGCGTCGCGGTGCAGCGCGATCTGGCGCTCGACGTCGGCCAGCGGCAGCGCCGCCTCGACCACGCGGACCAGATCGCCGGCGCGGCCGGCCGCCTCGTGGTGGTCGCGCAGGAGGTCGAGCGCGCCCTCGCGCACCGCCGGGCTTGCCTCGGGCGCGGTGGCGAGCCGCTCGAGCAGCACGCTGGCGCCCTGGTCGGCCGCCTCGCGGCCCGGCTCGGCCATGCAGCAGGCGCAAGGTGTCCAGCGCGCGCGCCGGCTGGCGAAGGTTGTCGTACCAGGTCGCCGCGATGCGCAGGCGCAGCTGCGGCCGCTCGCCCGGCGGCACGTGATCGATGCGCTGCTCCCAGAACTGGACCAGCTCGGGGAAGCTCTCGTGCTTCTCGAGCAGCCGCTCGAGCGCGAGCGCCTGCTTGGGATCGCGGGTGAGCAGGTACAGGCGGCGCAGGTACGCGATCGCCTCGGTCGGTCGCGAGGCCAGGTCCTTGGCGACCTGGTACGCCTCCTCGAGGAGCGTCTCCTGGCGCGAGCGGTCGGTGGTCTCGCCCAGCGCGCGGTTGTAGAGGTCGAGCAGATCGCCCCAGCGCTCGGCGACGGTGAAGGCGACGGTCAGCCGCTGGAACGCCCACTCCGAGCGCGGCGCCAGCTCGAGCACGCGCAGCAGCACCTGCGACAGACCGGCGGTGTCCTGCCCGAACCACTCCTCGTGGAAGCGGACCGCGCGCTGGCCGATCAGCTCGGCGCGCTCGTCGTCGAGGTCGCCGCGCAGCACGCGCTGGTAGGCGGCGGCCACGTCGTCGGGACTGTCGAGCGTGTCGGCCAGCGACTCGACCGCGTCCCATGCAGCGTCGTCGTCCTGAGCCCGAACGGCGGCTGCGATGGCGGACTCGAGATCGAATGATCGCTCTTTGGCGGACATGGCTCTCCCTGCGGCACGGCCCCGGCCGAGCACCTCGAAAGCGAGCAATTATACAGTCCTAGAATTCGAGGCTCGCCCACCGCGGCCACAAAAACGACCGGCTCACCTGCCGCGGGTCAAAGTGCGCCCGCCGCAGGGGCCTCAGGGCCGGACCACGCGGTTGAGGACGTACCCCTCGGCGCGCAGAAGCTCGATGAGACCGTCGGTGCCGGGAAAGTGCGCGGCGCCGACGGCGACGAAGGTGCGACCTCGGTCGAGGTGCGGCCTGAGCTTGGGGATCCAGTCGCGGTTGCGGGCGGCGAGCAGCACCTCGTGGCGCTGCGGATCGTCGACGCGCTCCTCGTCCGAGAGCTCGGCCAGCTTCTCGAAGTCGCCGGATCGATAGGCGGCGATGAGCTCCGCCATGACCTTGCGGCCCTTGCCCTCGGGGACGAGCAGCTCCTCCAGGTCGCTGGCCGTGACGGTGCGGGCCAGGACGCCGAGCTGGAACCGCCAGTCCTCCAGGAACGCGATCTCCTTGTGGAGCTCGCTCGCCCGCTGCATCAGGGCCAGATCCAGCGGCACCGGGGTGGGATAGAGGTGCTGGAAGACCAGATGGGACGCGAACCAGGGCTGGCGGCTGCGCAGCGCCGATTCCGGCAGGCCGGTCATCTCGACCAGCTCCTGCCAGTTGTCCGCCGGCAGCATCTCGGACAGCGACTGGCCCTCCGGCAGCGACGCCAGGCGGGTGACCTCGAGGACGTCCACCTTCGCGAGGTCGGTCTCCATGACGAAGGTGTCGCAGGCGCTCAGCTTGTCCCACACCCAGTCCGGCAGCTCCTGGTCGGCCCGGAAGCCGACGTGAAGCGTGCCGAACAGGTAGCTGGGCGCGCGCGGGCCCTGCAGCTCCCACAGAAACGGGCCGCGCAGGCCGTGATCGTCGGGGTGCGCGTCGACCTGGCGGACGCCGGCGCCGGCCGCGCTCGAGGCGGCGCTTCCGCACGCCGAGGTCGCCGCGAGCGCGAGGAGCGAGAGCAGCGTGGCGCGGAGGTGGTGGCGGCGCATCGTCAGCGGCGGACCTTACCGTCTTCGCCGGCCCGCCGCCCGCCGAATCGGGACAGCGCGACGGTGACGGTGCCGGCGATGATGAGCGCCGCGCCGCCCAGCGTGAGCAGGTCCGGAATCTCGCCGAACAGGACGACGCCCCACAGCGTTGCCAGCACCACCTGGATGTAGGCGACGGCCGAGGCGCGTCCGGCCGGCACCAGCACCAGGCCGCGCGTCATGTGGACCTGCGCCATCTGCGTGGCGACGCCGAGGCCGAGCAGGATCAGCCACTCGGCCGGCGTGGGCCACACCCACTTCGCGATCGCGAACGGCAGCGAGAGCGGCACGGTCACCAGCGGGAAGTAGAAGACCATGACCAGCGGGCTCTCGCGGTCGCGGATGCGGCGGATGAGCACGTAGACGCACGCGCTGGCGGTGGCGCCGACGAAGCCGACGACCACGCCGAGCGGATGGACAGCCTCGTGCGCGAACACGCTGCCGCCGAACAGCACCGCCGGGCGCGCGATGGCGATGACGCCGCAGGCCGAGCAGGCCACCGCGACGACCAGGCGGCGGCTCACCGGCTCGCGCAGCACCAGCGCGGCCAGCACCGCGGTCAGGATCGGCGCGGTGTTCGCGATCACCACCGACTCGGCCAGCGGCAAGGTGACCAGCGTGTAATAGAAGCAGACCAGGCCGACGGTGCCGAACAGGCCGCGCAGCACCAGCAGGCGCGGGTTCTGTCCCCACGGCGACAGGCCGACCCGACGCAGCCACAGCCACGAGAAGAACAGGCACAGGATGGCGCGCGCCAGGACCAGCTGCGACGCGGGCAGGCGCTCGCCGCCAAGCTTCACCAGCAGCGCCATCAGGCTGTAGAAGAAGGCGCTCGCCGCCATGTGACGGATGCCGGGCGGGATGCGGGCGCCGAGGCCTCGCGGCGCTGCCGGCTCGAGCGCGGGGGCGGCCTCGCTCATGGGGAGGGATGCAGCGGCGCGTCATGAGCGGCCGCCGCGCTGTCGGGCCTCAATGTGTGGGGTCGAGAAATGTCGTTACGTCCGATGATCGTTCGGCCCGTGAGGTCGCGCACAGATTGCGCGATGCGAGGGAATTACAGGTTCTGCTGCGGCTGCCCGCCTCTATATAGTTCCGGGCATGGCCAAGCGTAGCGGCTCTCTCCATTTCACCGTTCTGTTTCTTTCCACTGTTCTGATTGCCGGCGCAGGGTGCGGCGGCGACGACGACGACTCCAACGTGGATGGCGGTGGCGGCGGGGGCAGCGACGCCGGTGCAGGCGGCGGCGCCGGCGGCGATGACGGCAGCGACGACGGCAGCGACGACGGCGCCGGCGCGTGCACCGAGGAGCCGTGCCTGGATGCGCCGGCCGAGGGCTTCCAGGTCCGTTCGGTGGGCGGCGAGATCGAGTCGGGCGCGGACGTCGAGTACTGCGAGGTCGTGCAGCTGCCCGGCACCGCGGACGACACCTACTACGTCAAGGGCTTCGAGTCGATCATGACCCGCGGCAGCCACCACCTGATCGTGTCGGCCGTCATCCCCGGCTCGGACACCGACAAGAACACGACGGTCGGCGAGCGCGCCGAGTGCATCACCGGCAGCGTGTGGGGCGACGATCTCACGGACGTCACCGGGCAGCAGCTGCCGGAGCACCAGGAGGCCTACCCGGCCGGCGTCGGCAAGGTGTTCAAGGGCGGCCAGAAGGTCATCTTCGACTACCACTACTTCAACGCCACCGACAAGCCGCTGCAGGCGCGCGCCGCGGTCAACTTCCTGACCACGGCGGCCGAGAACATCGAGCACGAGGCGCAGGGCTTCGGCAAGCTGAACCTGGCCATCGTCATCCCGCCCATGCAGGAGTCGGCGTTCCCGGCCGACTGCCGCATGAACCAGGACGTCATGGTCCACAAGCTGACGCGGCACACGCACCAGTGGGGCACCGACTTCCCGGTCTCGCTCAACACCGGCGAGGGCGAGCCGCGAGCTCATCTACACCAGCCCCAACTACGAGAACCCGGACTTCATCTTCGAGGAGCCGATCCTCGTGCGCGAGGGCCAGGGCTTCGACTTCATCTGCAACTACAACAACGACACCGACCGCACGCTCACCTTCGGCGTCAACGCCACCGACGAGATGTGCATCCTGTTCGGTTCGATGTACTCGGCCGACCGAGCGCACGCTGCCGCCCGGCACCGCCTGCCAGTAGCCGGAAGGCCTTGATTCCCGCCGGGGCCAGCGTTCGGGTCTGGCCCCGAGTGCGAGCGTGCGCTACACCTGAGGCATGCCAGTAGCCGGGTCGGATCTCGACGAAGTGACGCTGCGGCGCGGGCCGCATTCGCGGCGCCGCGGGGAGGGCCGACCCGGTGGCGCGTGCGCGCTGGGTCCTGCTGATCAGCGCGGCCGTGACCATCGCGCTCTACGTGGTGCCGTACGGCCACCTGATCGCGCGGCCGCTGCTGTATCTGTCGACGCTGGTGCACGAGCTCGGCCACGGGCTGGCCTCGATGATCGCCGGCGGCAGCTTCGTGAAGCTGGAGATGTGGAGCGATGGCTCCGGCGCCGCGCTGACCGGCTCGGCCGCGAGCTGGCAGCGGGCACTCACCATCGCGGGCGGGCTGGTCGGGCCGGCAGTGGCCGCGGCGGTCGGCTTCGCGGTGGCGCGGCGGGCGAGCTGGTCGCGCTGGGCGCTGGGCGCCATCGGCCTGCTGCTCGTCTGGGCCATGGTCTTCAAGATCCGCAACGGCTTCGGCCTGATGGTGGCCGGCGTGGTGGCCGGCGGCGCGCTGCTGGTGGCGTGGCGCGCGACCGCCCAGTGGGCGCAGCTGGTGCTGGGCTTCCTGTCGGTGCAGCTGGCGCTGAGCGTGTTCTCGCGCGGCGACTACCTGTTCACCGAGTCGGCGCAGACCGGGATGGGCGTGGGTGCGTCCGACTCGGCGCAGCTAGCTCACACCCTGTTCGGCCCCTACTGGCTGTGGGGGGGAGTCTGCGCCGCGATCTCGCTGGTGGCGCTCGGCGCGGGAGCGTGGCTGATGCTGCGCGGCGTCGCCCGCCAGCGCGCCCGCGCCATCTCGATCTGATCCGATCTGATCGGGCCGACCGAGCGGAGCTTCCGGGCTGACGAGCCGGGCCCTGCCCGCTACGCTCCGCGCATGGACTATCGATCGCTCGGGCGCACCGGTGTGAAGGTCTCGCAGCTGTCGCTCGGCACCATGTCGTTCGGCGGCGAGGCGGACGAGAAGACGTCGCAGCAGCTGTTCCAGCGCTGCCTCGACGCCGGCGTCAACCACTTCGACACGGCCGACGTCTACAACAAGGGCGAGTCGGAGCAGGTCCTGGGCCGCCTGATGGCCGCCGCCGGGTGCCGCGACCGGGTGGTGGTGGCCAGCAAGGGCTACTTCCCGACCGGCCACGACGTCAACGCGCGGGGCGCGTCGCGCTACCACCTGGTGCGCGCCGTCGAGGCCAGCCTGCGCCGCCTCGCCACCGACCGCATCGACATCTACTACGTGCACCGCTTCGACGACGTGACGGCGCTCGACGAGACGCTGCGCGCGCTCGACGACCTGGTGGCGCAGGGCAAGATCCTCTACCCGGCCGCGTCCAACTTCGCCGCCTGGCAGGTGGCAAAGGCGCTCGGCATGAGCGCGCGGCTCGGGCTCGCCCCGCTCGTCTGTCTGCAGCCGATGTACAACCTGGTCAAGCGCCAGGCCGAGGTCGAGATCCTGCCGATGGCGGCGTCCGAGGGGGTCGGCGTCATCAGCTACAGCCCCACCGGCGGCGGCCTGCTCACCGGCAAGTACGGCGCCGGGCGGCGGCCGAGCGCGGGACGCCTGGTCGAGAACAAGATGTACCAGACGCGCTACGGCGACGAGTCCAACTACGAGGCGGCCGACCGCTTCGTGGCGCTGGCGCGCGAGCGCGGGCTCGAGCCGGTGGCGCTGGCGATCGCCTGGGTCGCCGCCCACCCGGCGGTCACGTCGGTGCTGGTCGGGGCGCGCACGCTGGATCAGCTGGAGCCGGCCCTGGGCGCGGCCGACATCGCGATGGACGCCGACCTGCGCGCCGCCATCTCCGCGCTGACTCCCGCGCCGCCGCCTGCCACCGATCGCAACGAGGAGGTCAGCGCGCACAACTTCGGCTCGCGCTGAACGCGGCGCGCGGGCGCGGCGAGCGGAGCCCAAACGACGCTCAAAGCCCTCAACTCAGGGGGGCCCCAACGGGGGCCCCGCAGGAAGAGCTCTCGCGCTGCCGCTTGCGGGATTTGGTGAGGGTGAAGCTTGCCAGGAAGCGGTTTTCGCGCCGTCGGGGCCACCGACCTCGGCCAGGGACGTTGCGGTGTATAGTGGCCGGCAATGGCGCGGATCGAGTTCGTTCCGTACCCTCCTACCAGCTTTCCGTATCGTGACCTGCTCGTTCTCGAGCAGCTCGCGCTGCGGTCCGATCATCGCGTGTGCGAGATCGGCATCGGCAGCGGCGGTACCACCGTGCGGCTCGCGCGCATGTGCGCCGACGTGACCGGGTTCGAGATCTCGACCCCGACCGTCGAGGCGCTGCGCTACCTCGAGAAGCGCCACCGCAACCTGCACCTGATCACGGCCGACGTGACCGACGACGAGGCGCTGGCGGCGCACGCCGGCAAGTTCGACCGCCTGCTGTCGTGCGACACGCTCGAGCACGTGCCGGATCCGGGCGGCTTCTTCCGCGGCGTGGCTGCGCTGCTGGCGCCGGACGGGGAGTTCCTGGTCACGTTCCCCAACGAGCCGGTCAACATCATGCACGGCATCACCCGCTTCGACACGCCGCTCGAGCTGCACGAGCACCTGGCCGAGGCCGGGCTGGTCAACGTGCGCATGGGCGCGGCCCGCCTGACCCCGCACGCGGAGAAGGTGGCCGACGCGCTGGGCTGGCGGCCGCTGTCGCTGGCGCGCGGCGCGATCCGCCGCAGCCGCGAGCTGGTGGCGCGCGCGCGCGGCGAGGGTGACGGGCAGACAGACGAGCACGGCGCTGTCTCGGCGGCCGCGCCGCCGCCGCAGACCTTCGAGGAGACGCGCTTCTTCCGCTACATGAAGCTGTGGCGGCAGCTGTCGCCGGCGGTGAACCTGTACTGGTTCGGCGTGCTGCGCCTGATGGCGGCGCGCGGGCCGACCTTCCACATCGACTGGGACTTCGTCGAGACCTCGTTCGCCGAGTGCCAGGTGTTCGTCACCGGCCGCAAGCCGGCGGCGGCGCGCGCCGGCGGGTCGGGCAACGGAGAGGCGCGAGCATGACGCTGGAGCAGTCTGCCGGCAACGGTGCGGTGGGGCGGCCGAACGCGGCCAAGGTCGAGGCGCTCAGTCCGGCGCTGCCCTTCGTCACCATCGCGATGCCGAGCTTCAACGAGGAGCGCCACATCGAGACCTGCATCCGCAGCGTGCAGGCGCAGGACTATCCGGCCGACCGGATCGAGATCCTGGTGGCCGACGGCCGCAGCACCGACGGCACGCGCGCGGTGCTGGCCCGACTGGCGGCCGAGGATCCGCGCATCCGCATGGTCGACAACCCGGACCGGCTGCAGGCGGCCGGGCTCAACCGCATCATCCGCGAGGCGCGCGGCGACGTCATCGTGCGCATGGACGTGCACTGCGAGTACGCGGCGCGCTACGTCAGCGCCTGCGTCGATGTCATGCGCCGCACCGGGGCCGACAACGTGGGCGGCGCCCAGCGCGCGCGGGCGCAGACCCGCTTCCAGAAGGCGCTGTGCGCGGCGCTGGGCAGCCCGCTGGGCGTGGGCGGCGCGGCCTATCGCTCGGCCGACAAGGAGGGCTACGTCGACACCGTCTTCCTCGGCGCGTTCCGCCGCTCGGTGTTCGAGTCGGTCGGCATGTACGACCCGCGCGCCATCACCAACGAGGACGCGGAGCTCAACCAGCGCCTGCTCGCGGCCGGCGGCAAGATCTACCTCAGCCGCGACATCGAGGTGCACTACTACCCGCGCGACTCGCTGCGCAAGCTGGCCATCCAGTACTTCAAGTACGGCCAGGGTCGCGCGCGCACGCTGCTCAAGCACCGCCGCGTGCCCAAGCTGCGCTCGCTGATGCCGTTTCTCGTCGTGACCGGCGGCGCTGCCCTGGTCGCGACCTCCGCCGTGCAGCCGCTCACGCTGCCGGCGTTCGCCGCCTACGCCGTCGCGACGGGCGTCGAGGCGCTCCGCGTCGGCCGCGAGGCCGGGTGGAGCGCGGTTCCGGTCGTGTGGGCAATCTTTCCCACGCTTCACCTTGCGCACGGGCTCGGCTTCGCCCGCGGGCTCGTGCGCTACAGCCTCAAGCCGGACTGGGCCAGTTCATGATACGTACGCCGTCACTCCTCGCATCCATCCTCGTCCCCATCGCGATCGCGGTGGCGCCGGCCGCAGCGCCGGCGCAGGGCGGATGGACCTCCGTCAACTCGGTCATCGCGGTCGTCAACCAGGACGTGGTGCTCAAGAGCGACCTCGACCGCCGCCTGACCGGCTTCAAGGCATCGCTCGACGCGATCAAGGATCCGACCGAGCGCGCGAAGAAGCGGGTCGAGCTGATCAAGCAGATCACCGCGGCGCTGGTGGACGAGCGCCTGATCGCGCAGGAGGCGGGCCGCATGGGCATCGCCGCCACCGATCAGGAGATCGACCGCGCCATCGCCGACGTCAAGGCCAAGAACAAGCTCGACGACGCCGGGCTGACCAAGGCGCTGGCCGAGCAGGGCCTCAACCTTGCCGCAGTACCGCGAGGAGATGCGCAGCCAGATCACGCAGGTCAAGGTGAACAACCTGGTGCTGCGCCCGCGCGTGCAGATCAGCGAGGACGAGCTGCAGGCGGCCTACAAGCAGGCCAAGGAGCGCGATCCGCAGCGCATCGGCAAGTTCGAGGAGGTCAAGCAGCCGCTGGCCGAGCGCATCTTCGAGGAGAAGATGGCGCGCGAGCAGGGCCGCTGGCTGGCCGATCGGCGCGCCGACGCCTACCTCGACATGAGGAACGGCCGATGAGGCGGCGCAGAGGGTCACGGTCTCGCGCTCGCGCTCGGCGGCGCTCGCGCTCATCGGATGCGGCGGCGCGTCCAAGGGCAACACCGTGCCGCTCGACGGCGAGGGCCGCGCCGGCGCGGCGGCCAAGCTGGAGGACCTCAAGGGCGACCTGGTCTCGGTCGACGTGGCCGGCATCTCCAAGGAGCGGAGCGAGGAGGCGCGCGGGGCGCTGCACAGCGCCGTCGGCACGCCGTTCGACCGCACCCAGGTGGCGGCCGACGTGCGCGCGCTGTTCGCGCTGGGCAGCATCGCCGACGTGCGCGCCGAGGGCCGCATGGCCCAGGGGGGCGTGGCGCTGCGCTTCGTCGTGCGCGAGCAGCCGCGCATCCGATCGATCGAGCTGCGCGGCAGCAAGGCCATCAACCCGGCCCAGTGGCAGGCGTCGATCCCGGTCAAGCGCGGCGACTTCTTCGATCCGATCCGGCTGACCGCGATCCGCCGCGGCATGGCCGACCAGCTGCAGCGGATGGGCTTCCTGGCGGTGAAGGTCGGCTGGAGCTCGGCCGAGGCCAAGGGCGGCGGCGTCGATGTCGTCTTCTCGGTCGAGGAGGGCCGCGCGGTCGCGGTGAGCCAAGGTCGAGTTCCGCGGCGCCAAGGCGCTGCCGAAGAAGACGCTGCTCGACACCCTGGCCAAGAACGGCATCGCGCCCGGGGCACGCCTACTGGCGCATGGCGCTCGAGGCCGGCCTCAACCGGGTGAACGAGCAGTACTTCGATCTCGGCTACGTCAACGTCTTCGTCGGCCCGGTCGGCGAGTCGCTGTCGCAGGACGGCGGCCAGATGACGCTGGTCATCCCGATCAAGGAGGGCGACCAGTTCCGCCTCGGCGAGCTCGCCTTCGAGGGCGCCCTGGCCGCCCCCAAGCGCGAGTACGCCGCCGCCTTCGGCGTCCGCAAGGGCCAGGTGTTCAGCCGCCGCAAGCTGTCCGAGGGCCTCGAGCGCGTCCGCCAGATGCACCAGACAAAGGGCAAGCCCAACGTCGACCTGGTGCCGGTCACCGAGGTGGACGCCAAGAAGAAGCGCATCAAGGTCACGCTCCAGGTCCTGCAGCCGGGCGCGCCGCCCCCGGGGCGCGCCCGGTCGCCTGGCGCGCCTGGGCTCCTGGTGCGGCCCCGGCCGCTCCGGGTGCGGGCGCTCCGGCCGCGGGCGGCCCGGCGCCGGCCGCGCCGGCCGCGCCAGGCGCTGCACCGGCGACGGGAGCCGCGCCTCCGGCGAAGCCGCCGGCGGCAGGGGCAGCCGGTGCTGCCGGCATCCCGGGACCGAGCACGCCTCCGGCGACCGCGCCGGCCACCGGACGCCGCTCCGGCCGGCCGCCGGCCGCGCCTCCGGCCGGCAAGCCCGCGCCTGCGAAGCCGCCGGGGTAAGGCGGGGCGCCGGGTCAGAACAGGAGGCCGACGCGGAGCCCGATCTCGGTCGGGAACACCTTCTCGCCGCTGTCGTCGCCGTCTGCGCCGAGGAGATCGTCGTCGAAGTCGGTCTGGATCTCGAACGGGACGAGGTTCTGCGCCACGCGCACATCGATGAAGAGGCCGGACGGAAGAATCGCGGCCGAGGGCGGCGCCGAGCCCGGCGTAGGGCGCAAAGCCCATGATCGCGTCGTCGTAGGCGCCCCAGATCCGCGGCGAGACGCCGCCGACCACGTACGCGGCGCTGTTGCCTCCCCCGAGAAAGCGACCGACGCCGAGCTCGGCGTACAGGCCACCGATTCCGGGGCGATCGGTCGAGCCGGTGGGGACGAGGAAGCCGCCCCCCACCTCGTAGAAGTGAGAGGTCTTGTCCAGGCGCAGGTACAGCCCCAGCGCGATGCCCGGCTCCAGGAGGTCACCCTGTCCGATGGCGAGCACCGGCATCGTGTAGAGCCCGCCGCGGCGCTCGGTGAAGGTCCGGTTCACCGGCGCCGCCTCCTTCAAGCGTGACGTTGTCGACGGTGCGAGCCTCCTCGACGCTCGTACCCTCGATCAGCGCCCGCGCGATCCGGTCGGCAGCGGAGGGCAGATCGTCGAGCGACCGCGCCTCGATCTCTGCCTGATGCCGCTGCGCGCCCCCTTCCATGAGCCACGCCCGGACGACGACCACGTTGCCCAGCCGCGTGATCGACGACAGGACGTAGCGCCCGGCGTGAGTACGGGCCTGCGGCGCGCCGGAGAGAGCAGCGCCCCCGAGCGACGGGTCGGACGGACCGATGACAGCGACGCCGGCCCGCACGGCGAGCGCGCCGCGCAGCAGCTCACCGAACGCGAGCACCTCCTGGTCGGTGAGATTGATGGCGCTCGAACGGAAGACGGCGATCTGGTCGGCGCGGGCAAGCCGGGGGCCTCCGACGACGACCACCAGCAGGAGCGGGCAAGGGCGCGAGTCTTCACGCTCGGGCCGCCAACGCAAGCGCCGGACCGGAGCGGTCGAGGCGGCGCCAACCCGCGGCCGACACAGCGCTTGCCATCCGATGCCGCCGGCGTCGACGCGTCCGAAACCTGGCAGCGTTGTCAGGTTCCGGTCGCCGCGTGCCGCGGCGGCTCGACGATCACGGCTCGGCGGTGTCGTGGACCACGGGCTGACTCCGGCGCCGCCTTCACGCGCCACAGCGGCAGCAGGAAGAGCGGCGCGGTCACGGCCACGCCGAGGCCGATCCACAGGGCCGGGCGGATGCCGACGAGCTCGGCGAGGCCGCCCATGGTCGAGGGCGCCCAGCGGCAGGAGCGCGCCGGAGACGGCCTGGAAGGCGGCGTTGCTGCGGCCGAGGACCTCGAGCGGGAGGACGCGCTGGCGCAGGCTGACGGCCTGCACGATGAAGGCGACGTGGAAGCCGTCGGCGAAGAGCTGGTTGCCGAGCAGGAAGACCAGGACGAGCCAGGTCGGGCCGGAGGCGGCGGGGATCAGCAGGCCGGCGACCTCGGCGATGCCAGGAACAGGAGCAGGGCCGGGCCGAGGCCGAGGCGGCGGGTGAGCGGCGGAGACACGAGGGCGCCCAGCAGCGAGCCGACGCCGCCCATGGCGATGATCGACGCCGACGGTGCTCACCTCCAGCTCGAGCACCTTGAGCAGGTAGATCATGTAGAGGGCGGCGAAGGTGCCGCTGGCGAAGGTGGCCGCGGCGGTCGAACAGCAGCAGCGGCCGCACCAGCGGGTGGTTCCAGCTGGCGCTGAAGCCGAGCGCGATGTCGCGCCACACCGACGGAGACTCCTCGACCGCGGCCGGCACCTCGCGCTTGCGGATGCCGCCCAGCAGCACGGCCGACACGATGTAGGCGATGCCGTCGACGACGACCGCGATCGGCGCGGTCAGCGCCTGGATGAGCGCGCCGGCCAGGCTGGGCCCGGCAATCTCGGCCACCGCCTCGGTCGCCTCGATGGTGGCGTTGCCGGCGACCAGCTGCTCCCTGTCAGCAGGGCCGGCAGGTAGGCGTTGTCGGCGATCTGGAACACGGCGGTGCCGATGCCGACCACCGCGGCGACGACGTAGAGCTGCGCCATGGTCAGGACGCCGGTCCACGCCGCCAGCGGCAGGCTCAGCACCGCCACCGCGCGCACCAGGTCGCACGTCACCAGCAGCGGCCGCTTGCGCGAGCGGTCGACGACGCCGCCGACGGCGAGCGACACCACCACGCTCGGCCCGATGGCGATGGCGGCGAGGATGCCGAGCCGCAGCGCCGAGGCGTCGACCGACAGCACCGCCAGCACCGGCAGGGCCGTGCGCGTGATGCGGGCGCCGATCGCGCTGACCGCCTGTGCGCCCCACAGGCGCAGGAAGTCGCGCTCGCGGAAGATGGGGCTCGAGGGCAGGAGCCGCATCAGGCGTCGCCGGGCGGCTCGACGATCACCACCTGGCGCTTGCCGGTGCGCGTTGTCGGGATGTCGCTGACCGACTCGAAGCGGACCGCCACGCCGGGCAGGTAGCGGGCGCAGCTCTTCTCCACGTGGGCCAGCGCGTCGGCCGGCAGCTCGCCGCCGGCCGGCACGATCTTGATGGTGATGGAGCCGTCGCGGTGCTGCACCGCCTGGAACTGCCGCACCGCCTCGGCCAGCGGGCTGAAGGCCAGGTTGAAGACCATGCCGCCGACCGCGTTGCCGTCGCGATCGCGCAGCGTCTCGGTCGAGCGCCCCTCGACCGAGGCCAGGCGCGGGTGGGCGCGCCCGCAGCGGCAGCGGCTCCGGCGGCATCGCCACCGCCATGTCGCCGTTGGCGTAGCGGATGAACGGATGGCCGTAGTTGTGCAGATCGGTCAGCACCACCTCGCCGACCTGGCCGGGCGCGACCGGCTGCCCGTCGGGCCGATGAGCTCGACGACCAGGTTCTCGACCTGGATGTGCAGGCCGTCGTGCTCGCCGCACTCGGTGGCGATGAGCATCGTCTCGCGGCAGCCGTAGGTCTCGAACACCGCCGGGCCGAACGCCTGCTCGAGCGCGGCGCGATCGGCCGGCCCCACCCGCTCGGCGCCGCACAGGACCGGGATGGTGTCCCAGTCGCGCGCGCCGGTGCGGTTGATGTAGCGGGCCAGCTCGGCCCCGGCCTGCGCGTAGCAGAACAGCGCGCGCGGGCCGCAGCTTGCGGATGATGCGCACCACCTCGGCCTTGTGCTCGTCGCCGCGCGGCGTGCAGTCGACGTAGTGCTCGCGCTTGACCGCGCGGTCGAGCTCCTGCTTGATCTTGCGTGCGTAGCGGCTGCTTGCGCGTGTACTCGCCCCAGTAGTGGAGCGCGGTGTCGCCCACCCGCCAGCCGGACCAGCCGAACCCGCGCAGCTTGATGGCCTGGCGCCAGTACTCGGAGTCGAGGTCGTAGCGGATGACCAGCGGCTCGCCGGTGGTGCCGCCGGTGGTCTTGCGGATGGTCGGCAGCGGCGGCACCGTCGAGGCGCGCTCGTCCTGGGCCGCGCGCGCGTCCTGGCGGGTCAGGAGCGGCAGGCGGACCGAGGTCCTCGGGCCCGCGGATGTCGTCGGGCCGCAGCCCGGCCTCGTCGAAGCGCCGCCGGTAGTACGGCACGTGGTCGTAGGCGTGGCGCAGGAGCGCGGCCAGCTCGCGGCGCTGGAAGGCCAGCAGCTCGCCGGCCCCGGCGCGCTCGAGCCGGCGCAACCGATCCAGCCGCGACAGGGTCGGCCGCCGGCGCACGCCGCGCTCCCAGGCCGGGACCAGCACGCGTCGCACCAGGGCGCCGTAGAGATCCATGTCGATCAGGCGGCGGCGCGCGCGCGCAGCGCCACCGGCGGCGGCGGGATGACGTGGTCGCGGTACTGCCCCGGGTCGCCGGTGTGCCCTTCCATGGCCGCGATCGCGATGTTGTACATCTCGCGCGCGGTGACGTAGTGCAGCGCCCAGCGCCGTGCCGTCGTTGTAGTCGCGCGCCAGCGCTCTCGTGCACCGTCGCGGCATCGGCTCGCCCAGCATCGACCTCGGCGTTGCGCTCGGGCGCGCCGTGGGTGTGCACCTTGACGAACACCCACTCCGGCCGGCCGAGCACGTGGATGTCCTGCTGCACCCAGGTGCGCACGCGCCGCGCGGTCGGCGGATCGTCGCTCGGCCAGCGCCGCGTTCTCGATGCGCAGCGCGCGCGCGGATAGCCCGGGTCCTTGCGGAAGTCGAAGCCGAGCGGGCCGGTGATCATCAGCATGCGGTCGCGCCGCACCTCGCCGACCCGGGCCGGCTCGCCGGTGGCGTAGGCCTTGCGCCGGCGCAGGTCGCCGGTCGGCCAGTAGATCTCGTTGACCCGGTTGGGCTGGCACTCGTCGGGCGCCGACGGAAACGTGAAGTCGGCGTAGCAGCCGGCCTCGTACAGGAGCGGCACCTCCTCGTCGACGCCGCACCAGCGCCCGTCCTGGCGCGCGTTGGCCAGGCACCAGTTGCCGTGGATGAAGGCGAAGCGGAAGCCGCCGCCGCCCGGATCGCGGCTCACGTGGCCGTGCTCGGCGAACAGGCGCAGGTAGTCGTCGATGTCGCGCCGCAGCCCGGCCGCGGTGTCGTCGTCGTGGTGCAGGTGGAGCTCGACCTCGCCGTGGCCGGCCGCGCCAGGCGGGCCAGCCGCTCGAGGTAGCGCGGGTCGTACTCCTCGCCCGGGAAGAAGAAGCTGTGGCGCGGCGGTCAGCCCGTCGGCGTCGCGGAAGGGGGCGGCCAGCGACGGGTAGCGCTCCTCCCAGGTCGCCACGCGGCGGTCGCCCTGGTCCAGCGGCGTGCCCTTGCCCCACAGCGGCTCGTAGTGGTCGCACACGGCGAACAGGAGGTGGCGCACGCCGCCGCCGCCCCGGCGCAGCTCCGCGGCGCGCCGCCCCAGGTGACGCGCGTAGCCGCCCAGCCAGGTGTGGAAGTTCTTCCTTCGCAGCTTCGAGATCACAGGACTGACCTTTTCTCGCCGGCCGGTCAGCCGACCAGCATCACGCCGAGAAAGCGGCTGCGTCGGCATCTCGCGCAGAAAGCGCAGCAGGTCGCGCTCGCGCGTCCTGTGGGCACTGGCCGACCAGCGACGACGGCGTCCATGCAGGCGGCCGCGCTGGCGTGCTCGCCCAGCACGTCGAAGCCGGTCAGGTCGACCAGCACGTACTCGAACAGGTCCACGCCGTCGAGCAGCAGCCGGGCCAGCGCCGGCACCGCCTCGCCGGCCAGCTCCGCGCCGGGCGGGGTCAGCACCGCGAGCGAGCCGCGCAGCCAGCGGGTGCGGAACACGCGCGGCCGCTCCTCGCCGTCGTGGCCGGGTGCTGATCCGGCTCGGGCGGGAGATCGTCCTCCTCGGCCATGGCCGACAGCGCCGGATAGCGCACGTTGGCGTTGACGAAGGCGACCGTCGCGCCGGTCAGCTCGACCAGCGCGCTGCCCAGCTGCAGCGCGAGCGGCGGCACCGCGACGCGCGGGCTGGCCGGGATGAAGCCGATGACCTTCTGCCGCGCGGCGTGCAGGCGGCGCGCGATGCGCACGCACTCGGAGTGGACCTTGCCCTCGGCGCGGCCGACGTGGGCCAGGCCGAGCGCCTGCAGCCGCGCGTCCTCGCGCGCCGCGATCCGCTCGGCGGCGGCGCTGTCCAGCTCCGGCAATCCAGTTGGGCGCACCATGCGTGGCTCACTTCCCGCTGGCCAGCTGGCGCCGCTCCAGCTCGCGCCGCTCGCGCTTCTGGCGCTTGCTGGCCTGACGCGCCGACTCGCCCGGCAGCCGCGTCGAGATGGTGAAGCCGCCCATGAACGCGAAGCCGGTGACGCGCAGGAGCGGCGCGTCCGGATCGGCCTTGGGCGGCGCGCGGTCGAGCTGCTCGAACCCGCCCATGATTGCGACGCCGTCGCACTCGACGGCGAGGTCGGGCGGGACGATGATCTCGGCGCCGCCCATCATGCAGACGACCTTGAGGTGGGTGACGCCGGGCGGCAGGCTCACCTCGCGGAAGTCGATCTCGGCGCCGCCCATGAAGCACACGACCTTGAGCTTCTGCGGCACCCGCCAGCTGCCCTTTCGCTCGACGCCGCCCATCACCGCCACCGCCCAGCGGCTCTCGGCCCGGTTGATGGCCAGGCGCGGTGGCCGGCGTGCGGGTGCGGGTGGAGCTCCATGCGCCTGCTCGGCGGACATCGGCGGCGCGGCTGGCCTCGAGCGGCTCGAGGTCCGCGACCACCTTCTCGAGCGCCTCGATTGAGGTCGGCGCGATGAGCCTGGTCCACGCGCATCTCGAACTCGTCCACCTCGATCACGTCGCGGGCGAAGTCCTCGGTCAGGCGATCGATGACTTCTTGCCGGCGCTGGCGCAGCGCGACGAGAGCGGGCTTTCCGTGGGCTTCCGACATTTTGCGGAGAGCATAACTCAGGGCCGTCGGGTAGGCTCGGCGGATGCGCGTCGAGCTGCACTGCCATTCGACCGCCTCGGATGGCAGTGATTCGCCCGGGGTGGTGGGCCGGCGCGCGTCCGACCAGGGCCTCGCGCTGTTCAGCCTGACCGATCACGACACCTGCAGCGGCTGGACCGCAGCCGCCGCCGCGCTCGATCCGCTCCGTCACGACGCCGCTGGCCGGGGTCGAGGTGTCGGCGGTCGAGGCCGGCAGGACGGTCCATCTGCTGCTCTACGACGCCGGCCGCGACGGGCGCTGGGGCCAGCTGGCCACCGCGCTGGCCGAGCAGGCCCGGGCCCGCCGCGTGCGCATGCGCGACATGGTCGCGCGGCTGGTGCAGCGCGGCGTCGCGATCACGTGGGAGGACGTGATGGACGAGGTGCGCCTGTCGCGCGGGGACAACGCGACCGACGACGGCGTGCTCGGCCGGCCGCACCTGGCGCGCGCGCTGGTCCGGCGCGGCGCGGTGTCGAGCGTGAGCGAGGCGTTCTCCCGCTACCTGGGCGACGGCGGCGTGGCCGACGTGCCGCTGTCGCGCCTCACGGTCGCGCAGGCGCTCGACCTGGCCGGCTCGGTCGGGGCGCGCGTGTCGCTCGCCCACCCGCACACCATCGGCCCGGTCCTGGCCGCCGATCTCATGCGCCGCTACCGCGAGCGCGGGCTCGACGCCCTCGAGGCTGCGTACGGGGCTTACGGGCCGCGCGAGCGCAGCGACTGGCTGGCCATGGCGGCGGAATTCGGCGCGGTTGTACCGGCGGGTCCGACGACCACGGCTTCTCGGGGGAGGCGGCCCGGGGGTCGAGATCCGGATCCGCTTTCGGGGCGGTTGATGGAGTGGCTGGCGGTTGGCTGACTCGGGCCGCAAAAAGAAACAGGAGACGGGCAGCGGGCAGCGGGCAGGCGGGCATGTTGAAGGTCGGTGGCGCTGCGTGCTTCAGCGGCGGCCGGCCACGGCGTCGTCGAGCAGCTCGCGCTGGTACTCGGCCAGGGCCTCGCTCGTAGCCGTCGAGCGAGCAGCCGTCCTCGACGTCGAGCAGCGCGTCGAGCATGGTGGCCAGCGCGGCGGCGCGCTCGCCCGACGAGAACAGCGCGAGGGCCAGGAACGCCTTGAAGGCCGGGTAGCGCGGGTCGGCGTTGGAGGCGTCGCCCAGCACGGCGACCGACTCCTCGAGGCGGCCGACGTTGCGCAGGGTGGAGCCGTAGCCGACGAGGAAGCGGCGCCGCCGCTCGGTCGGGACGCCGAGGCGCCAGGCCGCGTCGTAGTGGGCGATCGCCTCCTGCTCGCGGCCGGCGCGATCGAGGCCGTAGGCGGCGGCGATGCGCGCCTCGACGTCGTCCGGCTGCCGCGTCGGCGCGGGCCAGGATGAGCTCGAGCTCCGTGTCCATGATGCGCCTGCGATCCTGACGACCGAACCACGTCTATACTCCGCCGATGCCGCTCGATCGAGAAGCCGCCTGGGCCAAGCTGTGCGAGTGGACCGAGACCGATTCACTTCGCCGCCACGCGCGCGCCGTCGAGCTGGTCATGCGCGCGGCCTGGGACCGCTACGCCGCCGGTGAGGGCGACGTCGAGAAGTGGGGCATCGCCGGGATGCTGCACGACGCCGACTACGAGAAGTGGCCCGAGGAGCACCCGAACCGGATCGTCGCCTGGGTCGCCGAGCAGGGCGAGCCGGACATCGCGCACGCCATCTCGGCGCACTACACCAAGTGGAACGTGCCCTACGAGACCAGGCTCGACCGCGCGCTGCTCGCCTGCGACGAGCTGACCGGCTTCATCGGCGCCTGCTGCTTCGTGCGCCCCGGCGGCATCGCGACCCTGGAGCCGGCCTCGGTGGTCAAGCGCCTCAAGGACAAGCACTTCGCAGCCAAGGTCGAGCGCGCCGAGGTCCACGCCGGCGCCGAGCTCCTCGGCGTCGAGCTGCCGCGAGCACATCGCCTTCATCATCGAGGCGCTCCGCCCGCACGCCGAGGAGCTCGGCCTGCAGGGCCGCCCGGGCTAGCTTCCGGGCCCGGCGACTGAGAACGGCCTGCGTCGGCCCGCCGGCCCAGCGCGCAGATGACCTCGAAGTGCCGTTCAGTGACCGGTTGCACTGACAGGCGCATGCCGCGGCGCAGGAGGATCATGTCCTCGAGGCCGCGGGTGCGGCGCAGCTCGTCGAGGGGGACCAGGCGGACGAACTTCTCCACGAACTCGACGTCGACCATGGACCAGCGGTCGTTTTCCGGTGTGCTTTTCGGGTCGTAGTACTTGCTCCTGGGGTTCCAGGACGTGAAATCCGGGTACGCGGCGCGACAGACCCGGGCCAGGCCGGCGACGCCGGGCGGGTCGCAGCTGGAATGATAGAAGAGCACCCGGTCGTTCAGCTGCATCGCCCGCATGAGGTTGCGGGCCTGGAAGTTGCGGACTCCATCCCAGTGCTCGACCCGCTTGCGGCGCAGGTCGTCGATGCCGAAAACGTCCGGCTCGGTCTTCATCAGCCAGTCAGCCATGTGTTGGTCTTCCTTGAACCAGGTCCGCCCCGGCTGCGATGATAGGGCGCCATGAGCGCGGGAACAAAGGGCGGGCCGCTCAAGCCGGTGGACAACCCGCCGCTCACCAGCTCGGAAACTCCCGGCCTGGTCGTTCACGTCGGCTTCTCGACCACCGGTGGGTGGCTGTCGCGAATGATCCGCCGCCTGACCGGCTCGAAGGTCTCGCACTGCATCGTCGTCTACCGCAGCGACGTGTTCGGCCAGGAGATGGTGCTCGAGGCGTGCGGCAACGGCTTCCGGATGATCTCGTGGCGGCGCTGGGATCGCGCCAACAAGCTCGTCGCGCTGTACCGGGTCGATCTGCCCGAGGATCAGCTGCGCGGCGGCATGCAGCGCCTCGCCGATCGGCTGGGCGACTCGTACGACACGCCGAGCCTGTTCGGCTTCGCGCTGCGACGCACCTTCCGCCTCAAGACAGTGCCGTTCAACTCGCGGGCGAAGCTGGTCTGCTCCGAGGCGCTGGCGCTGTTCCTGCGCTGGTGCGGGATGCCGATCGGCGACGTCGGCGTGATGACGCCGCAGTCGCTCCTGGGCATGGCCGAGGAGCGCAAGGACTGCTTCACCCTCGTCGATCAGTCGGTCGCGTTCCCGCGCATCGCCCGGCGCATCGCGCGGCGCCAGCGCGGGCCGAGCGGGCCGATCGCCGGCGCCCTCGGATCCTCCGCTGCTCGGTTGACAGGTCGGTGCACGGGTTCCATTCTCCCGGCGCGCACCGACGAAGACGACCAGCCGACAGCCCCAAGGAGGCGAAAGATGCCACACACACTGCCCGAGCTTCCTTACGCGAAGGACGCTCTCGCACCGGTCATCTCGCAGGAGACGATCGAGTATCACCACGGCAAGCACCACGCGACCTACGTCAACAAGCTCAACGAGCTCATCCAGGGCAAGCCGCTGGCCGACCTGAGCCTCGAGGACGTGATCAAGAAGACCTGGAAGCAGACAAACGAGGTGCCGGTCTTCAACAACGCCGCTCAGGTCTGGAATCACACCTTCTACTGGAACTGCCTCTCGCCCAAGGGCGGCGGCGAGCCGACCGGCGCGGTCAAGGACGCCATCGACAAGTCCTTCGGCGGCTTCAAGGCATTCCGCGACAAGTTCTCGGCCGACGCGGCCGCGCGCTTCGGCAGCGGCTGGGCCTGGCTGGTCAAGGGCGGCGACGGCAAGCTGGCCATCGAGACCACGCCCAACGCCGAGACGCCGCTGGCCGACGGCAAGACGTGCCTGCTCACGCTCGACGTGTGGGAGCACGCCTACTACATCGACTATCGCAACGCGCGTCCCAAGTACATCGAGGAGTTCTGGAAGATCGTGAACTGGGACTTCGTCGCGAAGAACCTCTGATGCACCGCGGCTACCGGGGCGCGGCGCGGCCGCGCTCCGCGAAGGCCATGCAGCCGGCCGCCGCCAGCCCCAGCACGGCGAAGCCGGCCACCATCGGGCGGACGGTGCCGTCGTAGGCCTGGCCCAGCACGGTGCCGAGGCTGAGCGACAGGGCGTTGGTCACCGACCCGACCACCGCCGCGGCCACGCCCGCGATGTGCCCGAGCGGCTCCATGGCCAGCGCGTTGAAGTTGCCGAACAGGATGCCGACGCAGAAGAAGACCAGCAGCATGTAGCCGATGAACGCCCACAGCGGCGGGTGACCGCCGGTGGCGACGGCGACGATCAGGAAGGCGGCCGAGAGGCTAGCTCATGGTCGCCAGCGCGGTGCGGGCCAGGCGGCGCATGCCGAGGCCCATCACCAGGCGCGCGTTGACCACCGAGGCGAGGCCGAACGCCAGGGCCAGGCTGGCGAAGTAGAGCGGGAACAGCACGCCGGTGCCGTACTGCTCCTGCAGCACCTGCTGGCACGAGGTCAGCCAGCCGATGAACGCGCCGGAGACCAGCCCCGCCGACAGCATGTAGCCGACCGATACGCGGGTGCGGAACACCTCGGCGAACGCGCGCCCGATGCGGCGCAGCGTGAACGGCGCGCGCCGCTCCAGCGGCAGGGTCTCCGGCTGGCGCCAGGCCAGCCACACGAACCCGACCAGTCCCTGCAGCAGCAGCACCACGAAGATGAGGTGCCAGTCGCCGACGAGCAGGATGCCCTGGCCGACCGACGGGCGCGATCACCGGGACGATGATGAAGACCGAGCTGATGAGCGAGACGATCCGGGCCATGGCCGCGCCCGAGAACAGATCGCGCACCATGGCGATGGTGAGGATGCGCGGGCCGGCCGCGCCGAGCCCCTGCAGGAAGCGGCCGATCAGCATGAGCTGCGAGATCGCCGGCCAGCAGGCACAGCACGCTGCCGATCAGGAAGATGACGAGGCCGGCGTACATGGCCGGCTTGCGCCCGACCGAGTCGGACACCGGGCCGTAGACGACCTGGCCGGCGGCCAGGCCGAGCAGCAGCATCGAGACGATGAGCTGGCGGTCGTTCTCGCGCGCGATGCCGAGATCGGCGGCGATCTGCGGCAGCGCGGGCAGCATGGCGTCGATCGAGAACGCCAGCAGCGAGGTGAGCATCGCGAGCAGGGCGACGAACTCGGCGCCGCCCGCGCGCGCGGGAGTCGATTCGATGGGTGTCGGCACGCGGTCGGTCAGGCTCAGAGCGCGATGGCGAGCAGACCATAGCTGAAGGCCGCCAGGACCGCCGTGGCGAACAGACCGACGTAGAGCGCCTTGAAGCCGACCGTGGCCAGCCCGCGCAGGTGCACGCCGAGCCCGACCCCGGCCATCGACATGGTGATGAGGAAGCCGGACACCGACGTGACCAGCTTGGCCAGCGTCACCGGCAGCTCCTGCGCGTGCCACAGGAAGCTCTCCTCGAGGTGGAGCGTGAAGTCGGGCAGGAGGTTGAGCGTGCTGGCCAGCGCGAACAGCACGAAGCCGAGGATGAAGGGCGGAAACAGCGTGCTGAGCTTGCCGAAGCGCGTGACGTGGGCCTGCTGGTGGCGGCGCTTCTGGCGCGCGTACCAGGCGCCGAGGCCGACGACGACCGGGGCCAGCAGCAGCACGCGCACCAGCTTGACGATGGTGGCCACGTCGCCGGCCTCCTGGCCGTAGGCGAAGCCGGTGGCCACCACCTGCGGTGTGGCGTGGACCGACGTGCCGGCCCACACGCCGAACTCCCACTGCGACATGTCCAGCACGGCGCCCAGGGCAGGGAAGACGAACACCGAGATCAGCCCGAACAGCGTGATGGTGGTGACGGCGAAGGCGGTCTCGCTGTCGTCCGCCTCGATCACCGGCGCGACCACGGCGATGGCGGTGCCGCCGCAGATGGCGGTGCCGACGCCGATCAGGATGCCGAGCTTCTGGCCCACGCCGGTCTTGTGGCACAGCCAGATGGTCAGGCTCAGCGCCACGATCACACACACGACGCTGGCGACCAGCGCGGTGCCGGACGTGCGCATCACGTCGAAGAAGTCGAGCTTGGCCCCCATCAGCACGATCGCGATCGGCAGGAGCTGCAGCACCGAGTAGCGGATGCCGGGCGCGAACAGCTGCGGCAGGCCGACGGCGTTGCGCAACACGATGCCGATGACGATGGCGATCAGCATCGCGTCGATCGGGTGGCGGGCCGGATCCCCGATCGAGAAGGGCGGCACCGGCAGCTGGTACAGGGCCTGGGCGGCCACGGCGATGGCCAGGGTGAGGACCAGGCCGGGCAAGGTCGAGTGGCGTGCGCCGGTCACGGTGCTCAGATGATGAAGTCCACGCCGCCGAGCGACGCGCGCGGGCGTTCCACGGTTGTGTAGCGGTCCCAGGTGTCGGGCAGCACGGTCACGACCCTGCGCCCGGCGCCCAGGCGGCGCGCGATCTCGACCGCGCCCCACACGGCCGCGCCGCCGGACGGCCCGGCGTCGATCCCCTCCTCGCGGGCCAGGCGATCGGCCATCGTCGAAGGCGGCCTGGTCGTCGCAGGCCAGCACCTCGTCGATCAGGTTGCGGCTGACCAGGGACGGCACGAAGCCGGCGCCGATGCCGTAGATGGCGTGCTGGCCCGGCGCGCCGCCGCTCAGCACCGGCGAGGCGGACGGCTCGACCGCGATGACGCGAACGCCCGGCACCTCGGCCTTGAGCACCTCGCCCACGCCGGTGATGGTGCCGCCGGTGCCGACGCCGGCGACGAAGGCGTCGAGCTTTCCGGCGGTGTCGCGCAGGATCTCGCGCGCGGTGCCGACCCGGTGGGCCTCCGCGTTGGCCGGGTTGTCGAACTGCTGCGGCATGAAGCAGCGCGGGTTGTGGGCCACGATGTCCCTGGCCCGCTCGATGGCGCCCTTCATCAGCTTGCGCGCCGGAGTCAGCACCACCTCGGCGCCGTAGTGCTCGAGCAGCGCGCGCCGCTCGAGCGACGAGTCGTCCGGCATGGTCAGGATGAGGCGGTAGCCCTTCACCGCGGCGACAAGGGCCAGGCCGATGCCGGTGTTGCCGCTGGTCGGCTCGACGATCGTGTCGCCCGGCTGCAGGCGGCCGTCGCGCTCGGCGGCCTCGACCATCGCGATGCAGGCGCGGTCCTTGACGCTGCCGGCCGGGTTGTGGCCCTCGATCTTGACCACCACCTCGGCCGTGCCGAGCGCGGGCCCGGCGATGCGGCGCAAGCGCACCATCGGAGTGCCTCCGATGAGCTCCAGCACCGAATCCGCGATGAATGGCCCGTCGCCCATGGGGTTGACCTTAAATCAGTCCGTCCCGCCGTGGGCCCGCCGGTGGAGGCTTTTCCTCGCCTCGCTTCGGGCTACAGTGCCCGGATGTCGTCACGCTCGTGCCTCGTGGCGGTTGCCCTGTGGGCGGCCGCATGCTCGTCGAAGTCGTCGGCGCCGGCGGCCGGCCCGATGCCGCTGGCGAAGCTGCCGGACATCGACGCCGCCGCCGCGCTGGGCCACATCAAGGCGCTGTCGTCGGACCGCTTCGAGGGGCGCTCCCCGGGCACGGCGGGCGAGAAGCTGACCGTCGAGTACCTGACCGCCCAGTTCAAGGCGGCCGGGCTCCAGCCGGGCAACCCGGACGGCACGTACGTGCAGAAGGTGCCCCTGGTCGGCATCACCCCGTCCGGATCCAGTCCGCTGGTGGTCAAGAAGGGCGACCAGGCGCTGTCGCTGGCCCGCCACGTCGAGGTGGTGGCGTTCAGCCAGCGCGTGGCCGAGGACATCGCCATCGACGGCTCCGAGATCGTCTTCGCCGGCTACGGCGTGCAGGCGCCGGAGTTCGAGTGGGACGACTTCAAGGGCACCGACGTGAAGGGCAAGACGCTGGTCGTGCTGGTCAACGATCCGCCGGTGCCCGATCCGAAGCTCTTCGGCGGCAAGGCGATGACCTACTACGGCCGCTGGACGTACAAGTACGAGAAGGCGGCCGAGCTGGGCGCCGCGGCGGTGTTCGTCGTGCACGAGACCGGGCCGGCCGGCTACCCGTTCAGCGTGGTGCAGGGCTTCGGCACCGAGCGCTTCGACCTGGTCACGCCGGACAAGAACATGGGGCGCTCGGCCATCCAGGGCTGGCTGTCGCAGCCGGCGGCCGCGCGCCTGATGGCGGCGGCCGGTCTCGACTACGCGAAGCTGAAGGCGCAGGCGGCGACGCGCGAGTTCAAGCCGGTGCCGCTCGGCATGACCGCGTCGATGTCGTTCGCCCAGACGCTGCGCGACGTCGACTCGCACAACGTGGTGGCCCGCCTGCCCGGCAGCGACCCGAAGCTGGCCGAGGAGCTGGTCGTCTACACGGCCCACTGGGACCACCTCGGCATCGGCGAGGAGCGAAACGGCGACAAGATCTACAACGGCGCGTCGGACAACGCGTCCGGCACCGCGGCGCTGCTCGAGATCGCGCGCGCGATGAAGAAGGCGCAGCCGCCGCCGAAGCGCAGCATCCTGTTTCTGGCGGTGACCGCCGAGGAGCAGGGCCTGCTCGGCTCGGAGTACTACTCCAAGTTCCCGCTCTACCCGCTGGCAAGGACGCTGGCCGACATCAACTCCGACAACAACCTGCCGATGTGGGGGCGAACGACCGATGTGCCGGTCATCGGACTGGGCGCGTCGGACCTCGACGACTACCTGCGCGCCGCGGCGGCCGAGCAGGGCCGCACGCTCTCTCCGGACGCCGAGCCGGAGAAGGGCTCCTACTACCGCTCCGACCACTTCAACTTCGCCAAGGTCGGCGTGCCGGCGCTGAACGTCGACGACGGCACCCAGTACCGCGGCCGCCCGGCCGGCTTCGGCAAGGAGAAGCGCGCCTACTACGTGGCGAACGACTACCACGCGCCGTCGGACCAGGTGAAGCCGGACTGGGACCTGTCCGGCTTCGCGGAGCAGGCCAAGCTCCTGCTCGCGGTCGGCTACCGGGTCGCCATGGCCGACAAGTTCCCCGAGTGGAAGCCGGGCAACGAGTTCCGCGCCACCGGCGAGGCGCGCCTCAAGGCCGGCAAGTAGCGCGTCGCCAGACTCGCTAGAACGGGAAGCTGATCTCGCAGACACGGTCCTCCTCGACGTTGACGAGCAGGACCGACTCCACCTCGTAGGCCACGCAGTACTCGAGCAGCTGGCGCCGGGTCGCCGCGTTGGTCAGGAGCGGCGCGGAAAGGCCGGTCTTGACCTCGGCGACGTAGCGCCGCCCGCGCCGCTCGACCAGCAGATCCGCGCGCAGCTCCACCGGATGGTCCTCGCCGTCGCAGGCGATGGCCCATTCCAGCCCGACCTGTCGGGCGATGACCTGATACCCGAGCCGGGCCAGCAGCCGCTCGGCCTCGACCTCGCCGGCGATGGAGCGGTCGGCCCTCCGCTTCGCCAGGCCGCTCGCCTGGTACCTGCGCCATCTCCCGAGCACGGCGAGAAAGCACGCCGCGAGGAGAATCGCGCCGATGAGCGCCAGCGCGAGTGCGAGGCGTAGGTCGACTAGCGGCAACGTGGCGAGTATCGCCGGCGCCGGGCGGATTCAAAACAAACAGTGAACAGGTGACAGGCGACAGGGAACAGGGAACAGGGAATGCGCGGCGGCTCATCAGAGCCGGTAGCGTGGCGGGTCGCCGGACGCATCCTGTGCCGGAGTTGCCGGCTCCCTGTTCCCTGTCGCCTGTTACCTGTTCACTGTTTGTCTAGAGCCAGACGCCACGCTGCGCCCGACGTCAGACTTCGCCGCTGGTCCGCCCGCGCAGACTGTACGCCCCGACGCCGCGGCGCCACGTGGTGGACGTGACCTCCGCTCGCGAGCGCTCGGGGCGCCCGGCGATCGCGGCCACGCGGGCGATCTCGAGCAGCCACAGGGCTGTCTCGGCGCTCTGCTCGAAGCAGCTGGGCGGCTGGTCCTCGACCTCGCGCCACAGGCCGCTGTCGCGCTGGGCGCTCATGAGGCTGCGGGCGATCGCCACGCTGAGGTCGAAGTAGCGCGGCGACTGCGTGATCTCGCCCAGGATGCTGGCCGCCCACGCAACCACGTGGGCCGACTGCTCGCCGGGGAGCGCGGGACAGGCGAGCGCGAAGTCGAGGTAGCCGCGCGCCGCGCGCAGCGCCTCGCCCGACGTGGTGACCCGATGGAGCAGGCCGAGAAAGCCGATCGGATGGCCGAGCGCGAACCAGGGCTGTCCCGGCGCCGCGGCGTCGACCTGCATGGCGAGCGGAGACGCGTCGGGCGGCACCAGCTCGCCGCGCCCGTCCATGCGCAGCAAGCAGGCGCGCGGCCGGCTCCGGCTGCTGGTCGAGGAAGCGCACCAGCAGCTGCTCGGCGCGCTGCGCGATCTCGCCGTCGCCGAAGAAGAGCGCGCACATGCCCAGGTGCGCCGTCATCAGCATGTTGACGTGGCGCGCGGCGCCCGGGTCGTAGGGCCCCTCGACGCAGCAGCCGCCCAGCTCCGGATGGAAGTAGCTGCGGAAGTGACCCCAGACCGGCTCGCTGATCTCGAACCGGCCGAGCCGCTGCGCCGCCATCGCCACCCAGCCGTTCGCGTATCCCGGATGGGCCGACAGCATCGGATCCGGCGGCTCGCCCTCGCCGCCGGCGGCGAGGCTGCCGCCCTCCTGCAGGAAGCGCTCGGCCACGAACGCCAGCACGCGGTCGGCCAGGTCCCAGCGTCCGGCCGCCAGGAACAGCGAGGCGCTCCGGCTGTAGCTGGCCAGGTCCTGGTGGCGAGGACCGTACGACCCGTCCTCGCGCTGCTCGGAGCCGAGCCGCGCCGCGGCCCGGTGGGCGCTGAAGATGAGGCGGTCGCGGAGAGTCGTGCGGCTCACGAGTGCAAGACTCGATCGGATCGGCCTCGAGTTGAACCGTGAAACGCGCCAAACGCGCGAAACGCCGCGAAAGCGAGCGGCGAGCAGCCGAACCCCCCGGTCGGGGGGCTCGGCGCCCGGCTGACTACTTCTCGAAGACCACGTAGCTGGTCGCGCCGTCGCGGTAGACCAGCAGCGCGATCTTGTTGCCGCCGCGGCGGTACGCCTCGTCCAGCTCGCGGGCCGAGCGAACCGCCGTGCGGTTGACCTGGAGCACGACGTCGCCCGGCTGCAGCCCGAGCGTCTCGGCCGTGCTGCCCCGGCTGACGCCGGTCACCACGACGCCGCTGCGCACGTCGCGCGGGATGTCGTACTTGGCGCGGGCCGCCGCCGTCGAGCGGGGCCACGCGGAGGCCGAACTTGACGTTGCTGCCGCCGCTGCCCGGGTTGTTGCCGCCGATGACCGCCTCGGTGTCGCGCGGCACCTCGCCCAGCACCACCGACAGGTTCTGCCGCTTGCCGTTGCGGATGATGTCCATCTGCACCGGCTTGCCCACGCCGCCGGCCGCGATCGCGTTCTTGAGGTGGCCGACGTGGTCGCAGGCGCGGTTGTTGATGCGCACCACCACGTCGTCGTTGCGCAGGCCGGCCTTGGCCGCCGGGCCGCCCGGTACCACGCCGGTGATGATCACGCCGCGGTCGACCTGCAGGTGCAGCGTCTCGCGCATGTCCTTGTTGACCGTCTGGATCGAGACGCCCATCCAGCCGCGCACCACCTTGCCCTTGGTGATGAGGCTGTCCATGATCGGCCGCGCCATGGCGGTCGGGATGGCGAACCCGATGCCCTGGTAGCCGCCGGTGCGCGACAGGATGGCGGTGTTGATGCCGACCAGCTCGCCGCGCAGGTTGATGAGCGCGCCGCCCGAGTTGCCCGGGTTGATGGCCGCGTCGGTCTGGATGAAGTCCTCGTAGTCGACGATGCCCATGTTGGCGCGGCCCTTGGCCGACACGATGCCCATGGTCACCGCCTGGCCCACGCCGAACGGGTTGCCGATGGCGATGACCACGTCGCCCAGGCGCAGCCGGTCGGAGTCGCCGAACGGCAGCGGCCGCAGCCCGGCCACCGACTGCTTGAGCTTGAGCACGGCCAGGTCGCTCTTGGGATCCGCGCCGACCAGCTTGGCCTCGAAGTCGCGCCCGTCGGACATCGACACCTTGATGTCCTTGGCGTTGGCGACCACGTGGCTGTTGGTCAGGATGTAGCCCTTGGCCGACACGATGACGCCGGAGCCGAGGCTCTGGCCGTAGCGCTCGCGCTGCGGGTGGCGGCGACCGAAGTACTCCTCGAAGGAACGGGTCGCCCTCGAAGGGCGTGGTGGCCCGGGTGACCAGGGTGGTGGTGGAGACGTTGACCACGCTGGGCAGGACCTTCTCGGCGACGTCGGCGATGGAGCCGTCGGCGCCGAACGGCGGGGCAGCGTGGGCGGCGGTTTCGGCGGGCGCGCCCCCGAGGGCGACGACACCCACTGCGGCGGCGCCGAGCGCCGCCGCGACCAGGAGCGACTTGATGCTACGTTTCATGGTTCTTCCGAGACAGGGAAACTTCCCTATTTATTCCCCCCGGTTGGGTCCGATTTGGATCCCGCGGGGTTGGCTGGTGGGGTGGCCGGGGCCGGCTTGCCAGCCCCCGCCTTGTCTTGCCCCTTTTTGTCCGCCGCCGAACCGCTGGCGTTGTCCGCTCCCGAGGGGGCGGGCGCGCTCTTGCCGTGCTCTGCAGGCTGGGCAGGGATGGTCGGCGCGACCCCGGCCGGCGTCGCCTTGGGCCCCTTCTTCTTGGGCGGGGCGCCGAACAGCTGGGGCACGTCCTCGCTCACGCGCTCGGCCGCCATGCGGGTGATCTTGCCCGGGACCCGCGTGAGCTCGGTCTTCACGTAGAACTCGGCCTTGCTGCTGCGGGTCGACTCCTCCGACGACGCGACCTCCGGCGTGACCGGCGGGTCCTTGCGGTAAAGCTCGAAGGTGCCGATCACGGTGCCGCCCGAGTTCTTGTAGCGCAGGGTCAAGAGCTTGGTGAGCTTGGAGGCATCGAGCGTCGCGTCGTACTCGACCGGCCGGAGCCGCTCGATCTGGGCGAGGAAGTTGTCGAACATCATGTCCGCCTCGCCCGGCTTGCTCTTGTCGGCCCAGCCGGTCATGGTGCCGCCCGACTCGGGGTCCTGCTTCTCGTGACGCACGAAGGCGCGCGAGCCCTGGGTCGCCTCCATCTCGATCTGAGACACGCCCGGGAACTTGTCCTTCTTCTTGTTCGTCGGATCGTTGGGCAGCGGGGTCGCCTTGGTGTCCTCGGCGTTCTCCTGGAAGCTGTGCAGGTTCTTGATGCCGAGCGAGTTCTCGGCGCCGTCGACGTGGCGCATGATCTCGGAGTTCGAGAGCACGTAGCCGCGGCCGCTCTCCGCGTCCATGACGTAGCGGTCGCCGCCGCCGAACACCTTCGACCCGATGATCAGGGAGTGCTGCTTCTTGTTCTTGAAGAAGACAGTCAGGTTCTCCTTGCTGTCGGTCAGCTCGTACTCGTCCTTCTGCGCATCGGTCAGCACACCCAGGTCGCGCAGCGCGCGCAGGTGGACGAGGTTGCCGATGAGGAGCTGGCCGCCCTTGCCGATCGGGAACTCCGTCACCTTGGACGTGGTCTCCTCGGGGGAGGCGGGTGCGGACTCACCGCCCTCGTCGCCCTCGTCGGCCTCGTCGCCGGCCGTGCTCTGGCCCGCGCCGGCCGGCTTGTCGGCCGCCGGCTTGTCGCCAGGCTTGTCGGCGGGCTTGTCACCCGTCTTGCCAGCGGGCTTGTCGGCCGGCTTGTCGGCGGGCTTGTCGGCCGGCTTCGTCGGACCGCCCGCCGGCTGCGCCGGCGGCGTGCCCGGCTTCTTCTCCTGATCGGTACCGGCGTGGTGCGGCGACAGACCCTGCGCCGGCGGCTTGGTGCTCGACCCGGCTCCGGCTCCGGACGCAGGCTTGGCCGGCGCGTTGGCGCCCGACGCCGGCGCGGCCGCGCCCGGCTTTGTCGGTCCGGTCTTGCCCGGGGGCGTCGTCGGCCCCGCCTTGCCCGCGCCCGGCGCGGGCCGACCAGGCTGACCGGGCATACCCGGGCGGGCCGGCATACCGGGCACGGCGCCGCCGTGGGCCCCGTGCCCGCCGGCCGCGCCGGACTCGCTCTCGTCCGGCGCCTTGACCGGCACGCGCGGCTTGGCCTTCTTCTCGGTCCGCGTCACCTGGCCCCAGAAGTAGGACTGGTCCCCGTCCTGGCGCCGCTCGACGCGAACCGACTTGCTCTCGCCGTCGAACGCGAACGACACGAAGTCGTCCATCGACTCTTCCCAGACCGTGACCGATCCGACCTTGGGGGCCTCGGACTTGTCGCGCGTCCACGTCTGATAGGCAAAGACCAGCGCCGCGGTCAGCAGCGCTCCATGTGCGATCGGGCCGACTCTCATGACCGCCTCCGCTGTGCACGACGACGTCGCCACATGACTCCACCGAGACCGAAGCCGAGGATCACAACCGGGGCTCCGACCAGGGACAGATAGAACCAGACGACGTCCTCGCTCTTTGTGTGCTCGATGACAGTGTCCTTCTCGTCGTTGGTCTCGCCCGCCAGCTCCTCTTCACCGCCCAGCCACAGGGCCGCGTCGCGCACCACGAACTGCAGCGGGGCGAAGCTGGCCAGGGCGCGGTCCTCGAAGATGTCGACGTCGGCGAACACCATCGCCCGCATGTCACTGCCCTTCTTGCCCTTGTCCTTCGGGTCGGGCTTTTCGTCCTTCTTTTCCTTGTCGTCGGAGCGATCCTGTCCCTCGACCGCGGCGGCCACGTTGTAGCGCCGGCGCTCCTCGCCCTTGTCGTACGAATAGTTGCCCTGCGGCGCCGTCGGGCTCGGCTTGTCGGCGAACGAGGTCGTCATCGACCGGATCACGTAGGTCCGCTGCGGCGGGGTGACGCCCTCCTCGACCATGAAGTCGGCGTCGACCAGGTTGCCGGCCTCGAGCAGAGGGATGCCGGCCTTGACGCCGGCGCGGCTGAGCGTGGTGACCGACGCGTGCGACGAGAACTGGTTGGTGACCGCGAAGCGGTGATCCGACGGATTGCGCCGCGCGATGAAGAAGTTCTTGTCGTCGGTGATGGGCGTCTTGTCGAACTTGACGCCCAGGCGCCCCTCGAGCACGCCCAGGATGGCCTCGGACTTGGGATCGAGCGCCAGGAACAGGGCGCCGCCGCGATCCAGGTACTCGGCGATCGCCTTGAGGTCCTCGTCGATGAGCGGCTGGCGCGGCCCCAGCACGACAAGCATGGTGGCGTCGTCCGGCACCGGCTTGCCGAAGCCCTCCCAGTCCTTGATGTCGTAGTTGAGGATGGTGAGGATCTGCTTGAAGTTGGCGGAGCGGGCGCCCGGATCGACAAGGTCGCGCATGCCGGCCGACTTCGGATCGTTGAGCTCGCCGTGGCCGACCGAGAAGTAGGCCACGCGCTTGGCGCGCAGCACCTTCATGAGCGCCTTCTGCACCTCGCCGTCGAACTCGCGCAGCTTGTCGCGGCGCGCCTTGGCGAACTCGACCGGCAGGGTCAGCTTCTCGCTGGCCGGCAGCGGCTTGTGCTCGGGCGTCATTGTCTTCGTCGCGCGCTCGGCCTTCTCGCGAGTCTCCTTCTCCTCGGGAGTCTCGCCGCGCATCAGCACCACGGTGCCGTCGACGTTGACCTTGAGCTCCTTGGCCAGACCGGGCGAGGCCACGCGATCGTGGCGCTCGACGATGACCTTGCCGTTGGTGTCCTCGCCGAGCTGGCGGAAGTAGGCCTCCACCTCGTCGGCCGTCTCGTTCACCTCGGGGAAGAAGATCAGCACGCGCATCGGCAGCTTGAGCGACGAGGTCATGTTGATGGTGGCCGCCCCGGGGCGCGAGGTCTTGAAGTAGCTCACGTCCTCGCGCACGTCGCGCTCCTTGGCCACGTTGCACGTGACCAGCAGGAAGCCGGCGGCCAGGGCGATGGTGAGCCCGGAGGTCGCCATCTCGCGCACGCGGAACAGCTCGACGGCGGCCTCGTCGGCCACGTCACCGCCCGGCTTGGGGAACCAGTCGCGCCCGGTGAGGCCGAGCGAGAGCTCGACCATGAGCAGCGGGATGAGCGAGACGCCCATGACCAGCAGCCAGCCCACCACGGCCATGGTGCTCGCCTTGTCGGCGTTCTCCGGATCGATGCCGACCAGCTCCTGCCCACCGGTGGTGCCGAACAGGTAATAGATGACCAGCGCGACGATGACGCCGCCGTGGCAGAGCAGGAGCAGGCGCTCGACGTTGCGGCGCTTGTCCTTCTCGCGGCGGAATGCCCAGAACCTGATCGCCGTGGAGCCGGCGATGAGGATGAGCCCGAACCAGCTGAGCACCGAGCTCGCCGTGTCCAGGTGCGACAGGACCCGCTCCCCCGCGAACAGGAAGAGCAGGCCCAGCGCCAGGAGCGCAGAAACCCACCATGGGGTTGAAGTCTTCACTGCCATCGCTTCGCCTCCATGGTCTTGACCGAGAGGAGCAGGAAGAAGTACGTGACAGCCAGGTAATAGACGACGTCTTTCAGGCTGAACACTCCCTGCATGAAGCTGGTCTGGAAGTGGGCGTTCCACAGGCCGAGGTCCTTGAGGACCGTGGACAGCGGCGCCGGCAGCTTCTTGGCCAGCTCGTAGAGCAGAAACATGATCCCGGCCAGCGCGGCGCCGAGCACGGCCGCGACCAGCTGGTGCTTGGACAGCGAGCTGGCGAAGATGCCGATGGCGAGCGACGCGCTGCCGATCAGGAACAGGCCGATGTAGCCGACCGCGACCTGCGACGTGGTGATCTTGCCGTTGACCTGGATGAGCAGCGGCATGTAGAGCGACAGCAGCACGATGCCGCACAGGAACACGAACGCGGCGAGGAACTTGCCGATGATGATCTCGGCGTCGCGCACCGGCGAGGTGTTGAGCAAGATGAGCGTATGGGTCTGGCGCTCCTCGGCGATGAGCCGGATGCTGAGCGCGATGCCCATCACGATGGTGGTGCCGCTCGAGAACTCGAAGAACTTGCGGAGCACGTCGGCGCTGAGGGCCTTGCCGGTGCCCAGTGCCTGGGCCTGGAACAGGATGCCGCACACGAGCAGGAGCAGCGCCGCGATCACCCAGCCGACCGGCGATCGCAGATAGGCTGCCAGCTCGCGCCGGAAGATGATGCTAATTGCGCGCACGGTCGCCTCCTTGGACCAGCTTGAGGAAGATGTTCTCGAGCATGCGCGCCGAGCCGCCCAGGCGAACCACGCCGTGACCGGCGTCGATCAGGGCGCGGCAAAGCTCGGCGCGGACGTCGCGGTTGGCCAGCACGTCGAAGCACTGGGCCTCGTCCTCGCGACCCGCGTCGATCACCTCGGTGATGCCGGGCAGGCCGGCCAGTAGATTCTTGACCACCGGCTCGCGGTACGGGTCGCCGTCGGACTTGGGCACGACCGCGACGCCGATGCGCCAGGCTCCGGTGGCGGCGCTCGGCTCGACCTTCGACAGCAGGCTCTCCTCTGTGCCCGACGCGATGATCTCGCCGTCGCCGAGCATGAGGATGCGGTCGCAGGTCTCGCTGATCTCGGTGAGGATGTGGCTCGAGATCAGCACGGTGTGCGCCTTCTTGAGCTTGCGGACCAGGTTGCGCATCTCGACGATCTGCACCGGGTCCAGGCCGCGGGTCGGTTCGTCGAGGATGAGCAGCTTGGGCTCGTGCACGATCGCCTGCGCCACGCCGACGCGCTGGCGGAAGCCATGCGACAGCGTGAAGATCATGTCGTTCTGCACGCCCTGGAGGTTGGTGGCCTCGAGCACCTCGGGCAGCCGCTTCTTGAGCTGCCCCGCCGACATGCCGCGCAGGCGGCCGGCGAACATGAGGTACTCGTTGACCAGCATGTCGCCGTAGAGCGGCGGGTTCTCCGGCAGGAAGCCGACCTGCTTGCGGACATCGTGCGGGTTCTTTACCGCGTCGATGTCGCTCACAGAGACGGTGCCGGCTGAAGGCCGCAGGTCACAGGCGAAGATGCGCAGGGCGGTGGTCTTGCCGGCGCCGTTGAGTCCGAGGAAGCCGATTGTCTCGCCTTCCTCGATCTCGAACGAGACCGGCCCCAGCGCTCGCTTTGCGCCGAAGTATTTCGAAACGTTCTCTGCACGTATCATAAGTGCTGCCAGCTCCAGGGTTTTTTGTACACTCGCGGCACCAGGAGGGGGCGCGCGCGACGGGCCAGCGTTACCAACCGCCGGAGCGGTGTCAAGGCTTCCCGCCGGGACAAAAGATTCGCGTCAGCAGTCAGCGCCGGCGAGGAGCGGTGCTCAGAAAGACACGCGCAGGGTCGCGGCGCCGCCGCCACCCGGCAGGGGCGCCGCGCCGATCCGAGCGCCCGACTCGTCATCGTCGCCGACCAGGTCGTGCACCAGCAGACCGAGCGACACGGCCGCCAGCGCGGCGGTCGTCACGGTGGCGACGTTGGCGTAGAGAGCGTGACGCTCGCCGCGATCCTGGACGGCGAGCGCCTCCGCGTAGGTGTGCTCCTGACTGGCCCGCTTGATGGCGCGCCAGTCGTCCTCGTCGGCCTGCAGCTTGACGGCGAAGAAGGCGCTGGTGCTGGCGGCGACCAGGGCTCCTGTGCCCCACACCCACCAGCGTGCATAGATAGGTGGCGACTCGCGCTCGGGGGTGCGTCCGACGGAGACGGTCGACGCAGATCCGGTGCCGGTGTCGGATGCGACGCGCGATCGGCGGGGCGGCGGGCGCGATGGCGGCTCGTCGGTGGGCGCGAGGATGTTCGTCGAGTCGAGGGTCGGGTCGGCGCCCGGGGCGGCGCGGTCGGTGGTGCCGATGGCGGTGCGGGCCAGCTCGTTGCCGTGCCGGTCGTTCGCCGTGCAGGCCAGCTCCCGGGGCGCGCCGGCGGGGGCGGCCAGCGAGACGCGCGCGCGCCCGGACCTGCGCCGCGTCCGGGTGAGCACGGTGCCGTCGGCGGTGGTGAGCCGCGCCGTCGCGATGAGCCCGAGCGGATCGGACTGAATGGCGAGGACCGCGCCCTGGCCGTCGCGCACGCATCCGATGGTGAGCGGCGGGTGCTGGCGCATGAAGTCCCGCGCGGACTCGAACGGCGCGGTGACCTTGGGCGAGCTGCCGGACGGAAGCTCGGCCGCCGGGTCGAGAGCCAGCAGGCGGCGGAACTGGGCCGCGGCCGCCTCGGTCTCGCCGAGGGCGGCGCGGCTCTCGGCCAGCGATTCGATAGATCACGGCCAGCTGATCGCGGCCGCTGCGCCCGGTAACCTCGGCGCGCTCGAGCAGGCGGATGGCGCGGTCGTAGTCCAGCTGGACCATTGCCTGGCGGGCCTGCGTCACCAGCTGGTCCGGATCCGACTGGGCCGCGGCCGGGCCAGGCGCGAGCACGGCGGCGACGGCGGCGGCGATGGAGAGGCGGAGCGGGGTGCGGACCGGGCCGGCCGCGAGGCTCATGGTTTCAGGAGCTCCAGGTTGAGGCGGCGGCTGACCGTCTCGCCGGCGCGGACCGTGATGCTGAAGCGGTCCTCGACGCCGTTCTCGGACACCGCGCGCACCGCGTGCTTGCCGGGCGTGAGCGGCACGCGCAGGAGCGGCGTGATGCCGGCCGACTCTCCGTCGATGTAGATGGTGGCGTAGGGCAGCGCGTCGACGCTGAAGAAGCCGCTGTCGCGCTCGGCCACCGTCCTGTCGCGGCGCGCGCTCTTGCGGGCCGAGCGCTGGCGCTTGAGGCTGGCGCGGCGGCGGTCGTCGCCGTCGGCGCTCGCCTCGTCCTCGGTGGCGACGGCGCTCTCGGGTCGGGCGGCGGGGATGATCGGCACGGCGCGCTCGCGCACCGGCTCCTGCGGCGCGGCCTCGGGCAGCGGGGTCGCCTGCGGGACCGGGCGGGTCTCGCCGGGCGGTCCGGGCACGGCCATTGTCGGCTCGCCGCCGGTCTCGCGCGAGGCCACCGGGGCGTCGTCGCGGGCCGAGCCGCGCAGCCACCAGCCGGCCGAGCCGGCCAGGACCGCGGCGCCGACCAGCAGCACGGCGATCATGTTGCGGCGCGAGCGCATGGCCGGCACGTCGAGATCGATCGAGCCGCCCATCGACCCGGAGGCCTCGGGCAGCATCGGCGCCATCGGCGGCGGACCGGAGAGCGAGCCGCTGCCGGACGGGCTCGACGGATCCGGCGACAGCATGGTGGTGGCGGCGGGCACCGCGACAACCGCGCGCGGCCGGCGGTTCATGAACTCCGGCGGCTCCTGGCCGACCTCGGCCATCGCCTGGAGGTACGAGCTGGCGTGGTGGATGCGGTCGCGCTCGTCCTCGAGGTCGTCGGCGCAGTCGCGGCGCACCAGCTCGGCCAGCTCGCGGCTGGTGGCGATCCCGCCCAGCGGCGCCATCTCGCGCGACAGCGCCTCGCCCATCTCGCGCGCCGACGCGTAGCGCTCCTCGCGCGCCACGCGCAGCGCGCGATCGATGACATCGTCGAGGCCGTAGGGGACGTCGGCGCGCGACTGCGACGCCGGCGGGCGCGGCCCCTCGACGACGGCGAACAGGGTCTCGAAGTCGCTGCCGCGGTTGAACAGAGAGCGGCCGGTGACCGACTCGAACAGGAGCACGCCGACCGAGAACAGATCCGCGCGGCCGTCGATCTCGGCGCCGCGGATCTGCTCGGGCGACATGTACGGGTACTTGCCCTTGAGGCCGGTCGCGGTGGTGATCGAGTGGTGCGAGACCTTGGCCACGCCGAAGTCGAGCACCTTGACCAGCCCGGCGCTGGTGACGAACACGTTCGACGGCGACATGTCGCGGTGGATGATGCCGACCATGCCGCGACCCGGCTGGCGGAAGCAGTGCGCGAACTGCAGACCCTCGAGCGCCTGGCTCACGATGCCGGCGGCGACGCGCAGGTCGAGCCCGCGCCCGACGTTCTGGCGGATCAGGCGCGACAGCGAGACGCCCTCGAGGTACTCCATCGCCAGGTAGTACTCGCCCTCGATCTGCCCCAGCTCGAAGACCTGGCAGATGTTCGGATGGGTCAGACTCGCGGTCACGCGCGCCTCGGTCAGGAACATCGACACGAAGCGCGGATCCTCGGCGAGGTGAGGAAGGATCCGCTTGATGACGACGAGCTTCTCGAAGCCGGCCTCGCCGCTGAGAAGCGCCGCGAAGATCTCGCCCATGCCGCCCTGCGCGAGCTTCGCGAGCAGCGTGTACTTTCCGAAGCGATACGGGCTCGCGCTGGATGGAGGACGCGCGAGCGCGCCGCCTGTGTGCGGGCTCAGCGACAACGCGAGCCAAATTATAACCGCGAGATCGCGGGTTTCGCGGCTCCGGGGACAGTTCCGTCAGAGAGTCTGCGCGGCGTTCAACCGACCTCGCACCACGTCGTGCGCGTGCTCCACACATCGCGTGTAGCGGGCGATTCGAAAAAAGCAGACCAAAAGCGAACGCGGGCGCCGCCGGCTGTCGGTCCGCGACGGCGCAGTGGATTCAGTGTGACCGATTGGGCGGCCGGCCCGGTCCGCTCACGGAGCCCGCCCGGCGGCCCCGCGTTCTCGGCCGGATGGTGCCGAGCATCGGCTGCCGCGCTATCGTGACCCGATCATGGGCGTGGACGACGTACGGACCGGCACCTGGGTCACCTTCGACGGCGGCAGCGCGAGCTCGATGCAGGTCCGGCGCTGCCGCCTCGTCGTGGTGAGCGGGCCGGATCGCGGGGCGGAGGCCGATCTGGAGTCGGCGTGGATCCGGGTGGGCGCGCAGAGCGGCTGCGACCTGGTTCTGAAAGACAGGCTGGTCTCCGGCCACCACTTCGAGATCGTGCTCGACGAGACCGGCTACCGGCTGCGCGACCTCGACTCGACCAACGGCACCTTCATCGCCGGCCACCGCGTGCGCGACGCGTACCTCAACCCGGGGACGGTGATCTACGCCGGCGAGTCGCGCCTGCGCTTCGAGCCGCTCGACCAGAGCGTGACCGTCGAGCTGTCGCGGCGCGATCGCTTCGGCGACATGGTCGGCGGCAGCGTGGCCATGCGCGCGCTGTACGCCCGGCTCGAGCGCATCGCGCCCACCGACGCCAGCCTGCTCATCACCGGCGAGACCGGCAGCGGCAAGGAGCTGGTGGCCGAGGCGGTGCATCAGCACTCGCCGCGCGCGAGCGGCCCGTTCGTCGTCGTCGATTGCGGCTCGATCCCGGACAACCTCATCGCCAGCGAGCTGTTCGGTCACGAGCGCGGCGCCTTCACCGGGGCGGTCACGAGCTACGCCGGCGCCTTCGAGCGCGCCCACGGCGGCACCATCTTCCTCGACGAGATCGGCGAGCTGCCGCTGGAGCTGCAGCCCAACATGCTCGGCGTGCTGGAGCGGCGGCAGGTGCGGCGGCTGGGCTCGTCGCGCAGCGTCCCGCTCGACCTGCGCGTCATCGCCGCGACCAACCGCGACCTGGCCAGCGAGATGAACCGCGGCACCTTCCGCTCCGACCTGTACTACCGGCTGGCGGTGGTCCAGGCGCGCGTGCCGCCGCTGCGCGAGCGGCCCGACGACATCCCGCTCCTTGTCGGGCACTTCCTCGAGCTGCTGGCCGCGGGCGGGGCGCAGCTGCCGCCGCTCTCGCGCGAGACCCTCGACAGCCTGCGCCAGCACCGCTTCCCCGGCAACGTGCGCGAGCTGCGCAACCTGATCGAGCGGTCTGTCATCCTGGCCGAGGTCGGCATCGAGCCGGACCGCGAGGCGCTGGTGGCCGGCGCGCCCGGCGAGCCGGCGGCCGAGCGCGGCGGCGGCGAGGCGCTGGCGGAGCCGGGCGAGGAGCCGGCCGCGCCGGGCGGCCATCCGGTCGTGCAGATGGAGGTGGACGAGGCGGTCCCCTACCGCATGGCCAAGCAGCGTCTGCTGGCCGACTTCGACTCGCGCTACCTCAAGCAGCTGCTGCGCCGCCACAGCGGCAACGTGTCGCGCGCGGCGCGCGCGGCCGGGCTCGACCGCATGACCGTGCACAAGATGCTGCAGCGGGTCGGGCTGGGCGGCTGGCGCGGGCGCGCGCCCGACGACGACTAGGCTCCGACCAGGCTCGGCCGGGCTCGCTCAGAGGCCCGGCATCACCGTGGCGCAGCCGGCGGCGCCGCCGACGCAGCCGGCCTCGCACTCCTCGGCCCGCTCGTCGCACTCGACGTCGATGCAGTCGAGGTGCTCGCCCTCGCAGTCGGCCTGGCAGGCGTCGTCTTCGTCCGGGCAGATGTCCAGGCAGTCGCCCAGGTCGAAGGCGCACGACTCCTCCGGCGCCGCGAGCAGGCAATCCACGAAGCCGTCGGCGCACGCGTCGTCGCACTCATCGTTGGCCGGGCCGCAGTCTTCCTCGCACTGCTCGACGTCGAGGTCGCACTGCTCGAGCACGCTGTCGTCCAGACAGGCGACCTGCTCGTCGGCGCACTGCTGCTCGCACATCGCCGCCGAGCCGGGCAGCGAGATCGCTCCGCAGCCGAGCTCGACCCGGATGCGCCGGGTCGAACCGGAGAGGTTCGTCGGCGTCGAGGTGCCGGAGACGATCACCTCGGGCGGCGTCTCCTGCTCGCCGAGCTCGTCCGGGGCCGGACAGCCGCTGGAGGGCTGCCACAGCCCGTAGAGCGCCACGTCCACCGAGATGCTCTCGCTGCTGGTGGTGGAGAGATCGATGTCGGCCAGCAGACCCGGCAGCGCCGCGAGCGTGGACCCGGACGGGACGGCGATGCAGCCGCGCTCGACGATGTCGCCGGTCCCATCGCGCAGCCACAGCCCGGCGGTGGACGCGCAGCTCAGCGTCACGTCGACCGGATCCGGCACCTCGCTGCAGCTGCCGGGGTCCAGCGTCATCTCCACCGACACCGCGATCGAGTCGCCGCCGCCGCAACCGAGCAGCGCGACAAGCGGCAAGCAGGCGGATCGAGGCATCGACCGCGGCATCAGCAGTCGTCTCCTGCAAAGCAGAAGCCACTGATCGAGTAGGTGTCGTCGCCGCCTGACACGGCGAAGAAGACCGCGCCGCCGACCGCGAGGCCGCCCGCCACGATCAGCGTCCGTCCCCACCAGGTGCTGTACCAGGACGGCGCGCGGTCGGCCTCCCGCGCCGGGCCGGCGAGCGAGACGGACGTGCCCGGCTCGCGCGAGTGGGCGGCGGCGGAGAGATCGGGCGAGGTGGTCGCCGCGATGCGCCGCCTGAACGGCTCCGACGGCATGGCCAGCCATCCCGACAGCAGGCTCCGGCGCGCGTCGAACACGGCGCCCTCCACCTGACCGCCGCGCGCCCGCACCAGCACCAGGACGTGCACGCCGGCGGCGCGGGCCAGCTCGGCGGCGGCGGCGCGGCGCTCGCCGGCCCCCGAGGCAGCGCGCAGGGACCGGCGCAGCTCGGCCGCGTGCTCGGCTGGCGACTGCGGCACCAGCGACAGCGACCGCTCCTGTGCGCGCGCGTCGACGTCGATGATCGCGCCGCGCGGCCGATGACCGGGCGCGGACGCCACCACCCAGTGTCGGCCGGCGCCGACGTCATCGAGCGCGATCGGAGCCCGGCCCACAGACGTCCCGTCGACGAAGACGCGCGCGCCGCGCGGCTCGGCCTCGATGCGCAGCGCCCCGCGCCGGCCCTGGTCGCGCGCCGCCTCGGCGAACAGCGCGACCACCTGCGGCCGGTACGCGCCCGGATCCAGCGCGCGGCGATCCGGATCGAGCCGTCGCACCAGGCGGAAGTCGCGCCGCGCGTCGGCCGGCCGACCCTGCCCCTCGTGCACCAGGCCGGCTATCAGATAACGCTCGACCATGAGCTCGATGACCGGCGGCGCGGGCTCGCGGTCGACAAGCAGGCGATCGACCGCGATCAGTTCGGTCAGCGCGCGTGCGTATTCGAAACGGGTATAGGCCTCGCGCGCGGCGCCCAGCTGGCGGCGCGCCACCGCGAGATCGTCGCCGGCCAGCGGACGCTCGAGCGCGGCGCGCAGCGCGCCGGCCGGCATCGGGACGAGCCCGCGCTCGGCGCACGCGGCCCGCGCCGACTCCACGGCGCGGCCTGAGTCGGCCTCCGCACCGGCCAGCACGGCGAAACCGACGCGTGTTTCGCCGGCCTCGGCCGAAGCCGACGCGAGAGCGACCGCGGCCATGACCGCGACACGGCACGCCGACATCGGCGCTATTGTATACACCCATGATCGGCACCGAGCCGCCGGAAAAGCGCTACGAGCTTGTCGAGCGCATCGCCGTCGGCGGCATGGCCGAGGTGTTTCGCGCCAAGGCCTACGGCCCGCACGGCTTCGAGAAGGTGCTGGCCATCAAGCGCGTGCTGCCCGGCCTGGTGTCGGATCCGAAGTTCGAGCGCCGCTTCATCGCCGAGGCGAAGCTGGCCGCCAGCCTCGCCCACGCCAACATCGTCCAGGTCGTCGACTTCAGCCGCTTCGGGCAGTCGCTCTACATCGTGATGGAGTACGTCGACGGCGGCGACGTGGCCAGGCTGCTCGACCGGATCCGCGAGCGCGGCGTGCAGCTGCCGCTGGCGGCCGCCATCCACGTGGCGGCCGAGCTGCTCAAGGGGCTCGACTTCGCGCACCGTCGCGGCGTCGTGCATCGCGACGTGTCCCCGTCGAATATTCTGCTGTCGCGCGCCGGCGAGGTGAAGATCGGCGACTTCGGCATCGCCCAGGCGGTCGGCTTCGAGATGACGCGCTCGCTGCGCATCATGGGCAAGTGGCGCTACATGTCGCCGGAGCAGACCCGCGGCCAGGAGCTGGACGCGCGCTCCGATGTGTTCTCGGCCGGCGCCGTCATCCACGAGATCCTGACCGGCGCGCGGCTGTTTCCCGGCAACGACGCCGAGGAGATCGTGCGCAACCTGCGCGGCATGCCGCTGCCGCGCCCCTCGGAGCTGCGGCCGGACCTGCCGCCGGAGCTGGACGCTCCGCTGGCGGCGGCGCTCGAGCGCGATCTCGAGAAGCGCACGATCACCGCGGCCGAGCTGCACGCCATGCTGATGGAGGTCTGCTACGCGCGCTCGCTGCCGGCGCTGCCCACCGCGCTGGCCAGATTTCTGGACGAGGTGGCGCCGCCGGAAGGGGCCGGGGACGCGTCCGCCGAGCCGGGGTCGGGCTCCGGCTCCGGCCCGGGCTCGGGCGGCGGGCTGCTCGACGAGATCATCCATTCGGAGCTGGACGTGGCCGCCGGCGGCCGGCCGGGCAAGGGCAAGTCGTCCAGTCGCGGGACCGGCCGGCACACCGGCGTGGCGCTCGGCCCGCCCACTGTCGCGCCCGAGGACGTGCCGTCCGAGCTGGTGGAGCCGCCGCCGCCGGGAGGAGACGTCGGCGGCGACGCGACGCAGCCCGGCGGCACGTTCATCCGCAGCTTCGCGGACGCGAACGGGGCGCGCCGCTGGGAGCTGGTCGACGAGGACGACGACGACGACGGCGACGTGACGCGCGCTGTCGAGTCGGAGGCGCCCGACACGCCGGTGCCGATGCTGCGGCACGCGACCGAGCCGGGCACCCAGGTGGCCGGGTCGGCGGCGGGCAAGCCTTCGGGGCCGCGATCGGACCCGACGTCGGGGCAGCCGTCGCGGTCGCAGAGAGACGTGGATCCGCGCGGCGAGACGCTCCTCTCGATGGCGCCGCCGCCGGCCATGGGTCCGCCTCCGGCCATGGTGCCGCCCGCCGCGCCTCCGTCGGCGAGCGCGAGCGCCTCGGGCATGCCGGTCGAACCGACCCCGACAGTGCCGCCGGACACGCGCATCGCGCTCCTGCGCCGCTCGCGCCAGCGCTTCATCGGCGCCGCCATCACCGTCGTGGCGGCCGGCGTCGTGATCGGCCTGGCGGCGGGGCGGTCCGGTTCAGGCGCGCCGCGCGGCCCTGGCTCGGGCGCTCCGCTGCCTGCCGACGCCGAGCTGGTCGAGCGCGCGGCCTCGCCGGTCGAGCCGGTCTCGTCCTCGTCCGGGCCGGCGGCAAGGGTGGCTCCGGTGGACGCCGCCGCGCCCGCGCCCGTCACTCCGCCCGATGAGGCCGGCACACAGGCGCCGGCGCCGGCCGATCCCGAGCCGGCCGCGGCGCGCGACCCGGAGCCGGAGCGCGGCGAGCGGCGCGACCGCCAGCGCTACGGCACCGTGGACATCTACTCCGAGCCGTGGGCGAACATCTACCTGGGCAAGCGCAAGGTAGGCGTGGCACCCCAGCGCGGGGTCAAGCTGCCGGTCGGGCGCCACCGCCTGCGCCTGGTCAATCCGGTCCTCAAGCGCAGCACCTGGGTGACTGTGACCGTCCCCTCCACTCGCCCGGTGCGGGTGGCGCTGCCGGAGCGCTGAACCCCGCGACACTACTCGAGCGGACCCCACAAGTGCGGGGCGCGCGCCGCTGCGGTACGCTCCATGCCGCGGGCCCGGGAAGCCGCTCCTGCGCCGCCGCCAATGCCGTTCGACTCCCTACGGCTGCCGATCAGCGACCCGGTGCTCTACTTTGCACTGGTCACGACGATGTTCTTCGTCGTGCCGCTCCTGTTCGAGCGCGCGGGGGTGCCCGGCGTCATCGGCCTCATCATCGTCGGCGCCGTGATCGGGCCCAGCGGCTTCGGCCTGCTGGCGCGCGACGATGTGATGAAGCTGCTCGGCACGGTGGGCCTGCTGTATCTGATGTTCCTTGTCGGGCTCGAGCTCGATCTGGAGCAGTTCCGGCGCCAGCGCCAGCACAGCCTGGTGTTCGGCATCGCATCGTTCGCCTTGCCTCAGGTGACCGGCATCGTGGTCAGCCTCGCGCTCGGCTACGGGCTGGCCGCGTCGATCCTGCTCGGCGCCATGTTCGCCTCGCACACCCTGGTCGCCTACCCGATCGCCAGCCGCTTCGGGATCGTGCGCACGCGCGCGGTGACCACGGTGCTGGGCGCCACCCTCATCACCGATCTGCTGGCGCTGCTGGTCCTCGCCGTGGTCATCGGCGCGCGCCGCGGTGTCGGGTTCGGCTTCTGGCTGGCCCTTGTCGCGTCGCTCGTCGGCCTGGGCGTCGATCATCCTGTGGCTGGTGCCGCGGGTGGCGCGCTGGTTCTTCCGCCGGCTGAGCGGCGGCGACGGCGCCAGTGAGTTCATCTTCGTCATGGTCGTGCTGTTCTGCTGCTGCAGCGTGGCCCGGCTGGTCCACATCGAGCCCATCATCGGCGCGCTGCTGACCGGCCTGGCGCTCAACCGCTTCATCCCGCAGCAGAGCGCGCTCATGAGCCGGATCCGCTTCGCCGGCTCCTCGCTGCTCATCCCCTTCTTCCTGCTCTCGGTCGGGATGCTGGTCGACGTGCGCGCGTTCGGCAGCACCGAGGCGTGGGCCGCCATCGCGGCGCTGACATTCTCGGTCCTCGCCTCCAAGGCGGTGGCCGCCAAGCTGACCCAGCGCATGTTCCAGTACGCGCCCGAGGACGGCTGGATCATGTTCGGCATGTCGGTCTCGCATGCCGCCGCGACGATGGCGATCGTGCTGGTCGGCTTCGACGTCGGGCTGCTCGACGGCGCGGTGCTCAACGCGGTCGTGGTCATCATCCTGGTCACCTGCCTTGTCGGGCCGTGGGCGGTGAACCGCTGGGGCCGGGTGCTGGCGCTGCGCGAGGAGGCGCGCCCGTACGACCCGGACAAGGGCTCCGGCCGCATCCTCATCCCGATCTCGCACCCCAAGAGCCGCGACGGCCTGCTCGACCTCGGCATGCTGCTGCGCGAGCGCTCCTCCGACGAGCCGCTCTTGCCGCTGATGGTGGTGAGCGACGACGGCGACTCCGACGCCAAGGTGGCCGAGGCGGAGCGCATGCTGGGAGCCGCGGTGCTGCGCGCGGCGGCCGCCGCGGTGCCGGTCATGCCGCTCACGCGCGTGGACCAGAACGTGGCCAGCGGCATCTCGCGCGCCGTCGCCGAGACCCGCGCGTCCACGGTCGTCATCGGCTGGGACGGCGGGCGACCCGGCGCCGACGCCGCCGTGTTCGGCAGCGTGCTGGACCAGGTGCTCGAGGGCAGCAAGGGCCAGGTGCTGGTCGCGCGGCTCACCCGCCCGCTCAACGCGGTCAGCCGCGTGCTGCTCATCCTGCCGCCGTTCGCCAACCGCCACCCGGGCTTCGCCGGCGCCGCGCGCACGATCAAGACGCTCGCCCACCAGCTGGCCGCGCCGATCCGCCTGATGGTGATCGGCGACCGCGCCGAGCCGTTCGAGAAGGCGCTGGCCGCCGTGCGGCCGGACGCCGACATCGAGTCGGCCCCGCCCATCGGCTGGCGCGATCTCGAGGCCGAGGTGGAGGCGACGGTGCGCGACGACGACTGTATCGTGCTGGTCGGCGCGCGCCACGGCACCTTGCCGTGGCACCCGCGCCTGCAGCGGCTGCCGCGCATGCTGGCCGGCGCCAGCGCCGGCACGCCGCTCCTGGTCCTGTACCCGGCCGAGCAGGACCGCACCGCCGGGCCCGAGGCGTCGGCGTCGGACACCTCCATCCGCCGCGGCATCGACGTGTTCGACTACCTGATGCCGCACCGGGTGGTGGCCGACATGGGGCGGATGCCGTTCGACCGCGCGCTCGAGCAGCTGCTGGCGTGCGAGACCGACCTGTCGCCGACGACGCGCGAGAGCATCCTTTCGGCGCTGACCCGCACCGCGCTCGAGGACTCGTTCGAGCTCAAGCCGCAGGTCGCGCTGCCGCACGTGCGGGTCGAGGGCGTGGGCCAGCCGCTCCTGTTTCTGGCCCTGGCCCGCGAGGGGATCGACTTCCCGCACTCGACCCAGCCGGCGCGCATCATCTTCCTGCTGGTCAGCCCGGTCGAGTCGCCCGACGAGCACCTGCGCGCGCTGTCGGCGGTGGCGCGGCTTTGCAGCGAGGACGTGCGGCTCGAGGAGCTTCAGCGCAAGATCGATCCGCGTCGCAAGATCATCGGCAGCACCTGAGCGCGCGCCGGGGCGGCGGGCCGGCGGACCAGCACGCCCCCCTTCATGACCAGGCGCACGGCCCGCAGCGCCGCGATGTCGCGGGCCGGGTTTCCCTGCACCGCGACCAGATCGGCGAGCAGCCCGGGCCGCACCGCGCCCAGCTTCGACTGGCGCAGCACGCGCGCGTTCACGCTGGTGGCGGCGCGCAGCGCGTCGACCGGCTTCATGCCGTACTCGACCATCAGCTCGATCTCGCGCGCGTTGTCGCCGTGTGCGAACACGCCGGCGTCGCTGGCGCTGCACACGACGACGCCCGCCTGCAGGGCGGCGCGGAAGCTGCGCCGCTTGCCGGCGATGCGCTCCGGCTCCGGCCCCGCGCCCTTCTTCCACCCGCGGTACTGCAGCACCGCCTCGCCCGCGGCCAGGGTCGGGCACAGCGCCACCTTGCGCTGCGCCATCAGGCGGAACACCGCCGGCGTGCCCGTCGTCGCCGTGCTCGATGGTGTCCACGCCGGCCAGAACAGCGCGCCGCATGCCCTCGGCCGACGACGCGTGGGCCGAGACCAGCCGCCCGCTGCTGTGCGCCACGGCCACGGCTGCCCGCATCTCCTCGATCGAGAAGGCAGGGCGGGTCTCGCCGCCCGGGCCCCAGCGATAGTCGGCGTAGAGCTTCACCCAGTCGGCGCCGCGCCGGATCTGCTCGCGCGTCACGCGCGCCATCTCGTCGGCGCCGCTGGCCTCGTCGGCGCCCTGCGGCACCGCCATGTCGGGGCGGAAGCCCTTGGGGCCGTAGCTGCCGGCGGCGACGATGGCGCGGGTGACGACCAGCAGGCGCGGCCCGGGGATGATGCCCTGCTCGATGGCCTGCTTGATGCCGACGTCGGCGTCGAGCGCTCCCTCGGTGCCGAGGTCGCGCAGGGTGGTGAAGCCGGCCAGCAGGGAGCGCTCGGCGTGCACGGTGGCGCGCGCGGTGCGCAGCGCGATCGACTCGCGCAGCACCTGGTCGTCCCAGCTGGTCTCGTTGTACGGGTGCAGGAACAGGTGGGTGTGCGCGTCGATCAGGCCGGGCAGCAGGGTCGTGCCGGCCAGATCCATGACGCGCGCGCCGTTCGCCTTGACCCTGGCCGCGGGGCCGACGGCGGCGATGCGGTCGCCGCGCACCAGCACCACCCAGCCGTCGTGCACTGTCGTGCCGTCGAACACCCGGTCGGGCTTCAACAGAATGGCAGCCGGGGCGGCCGGGACCGCGCCCAGCGCCAGCGCGGCGATGACGAGCGAGGAGATCATGGCGCGACCCTACCGCCCGCCGCGTGCTCACTGTCGCGATTCGCGCTCGATCGGTGCGACCGGTGCGCGTCTGACGGCGCGAGCCGTCAGCGCACTGTATAAGATCGCGCGGATGGACGTGGCCCACCAGGCGCACGAAGCGCTCAAACCCCTGGCCGGCCACGCCGTCTTCCTGCTGCTGGTCCAGCTGTCGCTGCTGCTGCTGGCGTCGCGCATGGGCGCCGAGATCGCCAAGCGCATGGGCCTGCCGACGGTGGTCGGCGAGCTCGCCGCCGGCATCGTCGTCGGGCCGACGCGTGTTCGGCCACTACTTCCCGGGCGCGTTCGCGGCGGTGTTCCCGCACAGCGCGGCGCAGTATCAACCTGCTCGAGGTCGTCGGCACGCTCGGCATGGTGCTGCTCCTGCTCCTGACCGGGCTCGAGACCGACCTGCGCCTGCTGCGCAACCTGGGCAAGGCCGCGCTGATCGCGTCGGGCATGGGCATGGTGATCCCGTTCGCGACCGGGCTCGGCCTCGGCTTCTTCATGCCGGACAGCTACCTGGCCGATCCGGACCAGCGGGTGCTGTTCAGCTTCTTCCTGGCCACCGCGATGGCGATCTCGGCCATGCCGGTCATCGCCAAGATCCTGATGGACCTGGACCTGACCAAGCGCAACATCGGCCTGGTCATCCTGTCGGCCGGCGTCGTCGACGACACCGCCGGGTGGCTCGATCCTGTCGGTCATCGCCGGCGTGGCGTCGACGCGGCGAGCTGCAGCTGGCCAGGATCTCTGGACCACGGTCGCTGTATCATGGTCGGCTTCATCTGGCCGCGACCGGGTTCGTGCTCTACCCGGTCTCGCGCTGGTCCATGGGCCTGGTCAAGCGACCGACACTTCCGACCGGCCGACGCCGACCTGGTGCTGGTCCTCGTCATCACCTTCACTTGCGCGGCGGCGACCGAGTGGATCGGCATCCACGCCGTGTTCGGCGCGTTCATCGCCGGCACGATGTTCCGCCAGGTCCCGCAGCTGCGCACAGGAGACCGTCGCACAAGCTCGAGTCGTTCGTGTTCGCGGTGCTGGCGCCGATCTTCTTCGGCATCGTCGGGCTGCAAGGTCGACCTGTGGGCGCTGGGCGGCGGCAGCATGCTGGGCATCGTGCTGGCGGTCGCCTGCCTGGGCAAGCTGGTCGGCTGCACGCGTGGGCAGCATCTGGGGCGGGCTGCGCTTCTGGGAGGGGCTTCTCGATCGCGGTCGCCATGAACGCGCGCGGCGCGATGGAGCTCGTCGTCGCCACCATCGGCCTGTCGCTCGGCATCCTGAACCAGCAGATGTTCTCGATCATCGTCATGGTCGCGATCGTCGACGTCGTTCGCTGGCGCCGCTCGGGCTGCGCCTGACCATGCGCAAGGTGCGCATGACCGACGAGGAGTCGCGGCGCATCCTGCGTCGAGGCGAGCAAGGGCGTGTTCGATCCGGCCCGCGTGCGCGTGCTGCTGCCGTCGGCCGGCGGCCCCAACGCGACCGCCGGCGGCGCTGCTGGCCCACGGCATGGCCCGGCGCAGCGCGCATCCGGTCGAGGTGCTGAGCATCAAGTCGCCGACCAGCTGGTTCGTCGGCCTTCGCCGCCTCGTCGGCCTCGGCCCCAAGTACGTCACCGACGACGTGCGCCAGATCCAGGTCCAGATCGCGACGGTGCAGCAGCTGGTGCAGAGCGCGGGGCTGCCGCCCACGGTGCGCCAGGTCGAGCACAAGAACGTGGCCGACGCGATCGTGGACGAGGCGCGCAAGGGCTTCGACCTCGTCTTCATCGGCGCGTCGCGGCGCGGCGACTCGCTGGGCGGGCCGATCCTGGAGGACCTGGTGCGCGACGCGCCGTGCCACCTGGCCGTGGTCAAGGCCGGGCCGCGCTCGCAGCCGTTCCGCAGCATCCTGGTCCCGTTCGACGGGGGCGTGTTCGGCCGCGTGGCGGTCGAGTTCGCGGTGCGCTACGCCGAGGCGACCGGCGCCGAGCTGACCATCGCGCTGCTCATCGAGCGCATGCCGCAGGCGGCGCGCCTGGCCAGCGAGGAGAGCTCGGTGGTGGACGACCTGGGTCCATCACCCGAAGCAGAACTGGAGCGCGTGTCGCGCATCTTTCGAGCGGTCGAAATTAAGCCGCGCATCCTCCGCGTCACCTACGACCCGCAGTCGAGCGCGGTCAAGGACGAGGCCACCAGCGGAAAGTACGATCTCGTGGTCATCGGGGCCGAGAACCGGGCCATCCGTCACCGACTGTTCTTCGGCTACCACAGCGAGGCGATGCTCGAGAACGACGAGATCGCGGTGGCCATCATCGTCCCCAACCTTGCGCGGCTGACCTGATCCCCTCACGCTATCATCACGACCGAGCCGAGCTTCCCCGACGGTCGCGGCCATCTCATCGCCGCGGCGCTTCTGTCCAAAGGAGGAGTGATGACGACCAAGCGAGACAACGAAGCGGAGAACCGGGACGAGCTGAAGAACCCCGAGCCGGAGCCGTTCTTCAAGCGCTACCAGGTCAAGATCAAGGCGAGCGTGCGCGCCGGAGCGGTGCCGATCGGCCGCTGGCCGATCTTCTAGGCGCGGCGCGTTCGACCTGTCGAGTGACGGCGGAACGATCGAGCGGCGTCCTCATCTGCGTTCACGGTGAGGCGCCGGAGATCCCGGCGGTCGCGGCGGCGCTGCGCGACCGCTGGGATCTCGAGCCAGTCATGTTCGATCCGGCCGGCCTGCCGGCCGGGTGCGGGCTGAGCATCGAGGTCGCGGCGGAGCAGCTGCGCTGCCGGTGGACCGGCCTGACGAGCATGCCGGCGGTCGACGCGATCTGGCAGGGCGTGGTGGTGGGCGGCGATCTCGCCGGCCTGTCCGGCCTCGACGCCGAGACCCAGCGCACCTGCCTCGCGGCGTCGGAGATGGCGCTCGCCGGCATGCTGGAGAGTCTCGACGTGTTCACGCTCGATCCGTTCTGGAGCGCGGCGCGGGCGAGCAACAAGCCGTACCAGCTCCGGCTGGCCGTCGCGTCCGGCCTGGACGCGCCGCGCACCCTGATCGGCAACGATCCGGACGCGGTGCGCGACTTCGCCCGGCGGTGCGGGCCGCTGGTCACCAAGATGCTGGTCCAGCCGGCCATGTCGGGCGGCGACCCATCGGTCGTGTTCACCAGCCCGGTGAGCGAGTCGGATCTGGCCGACCTGGACGGGCTGCGCCTCTGTCCCATGATCTTCCAGGAGCGGATCGACAAGGCGGCCGAGCTCCGCGTCGTCATCGCAGGCAAGCAGGTGTTCGCCGCGGCGATCGACGCGGGAGCCGAGGGCGTGGACTGGCGCCGCGAGCAGCTCGAGCGAGGAGGCCGCGCGCCGTGGCGGCGCCGCGATCTGCCGCCGGATGTCGCGAGCCGGCTGGTGGGCATGCTCGATCACCTCGGCCTCAACCAGGGCGCGTTCGATCTGGTGGTGACGCCGGAGGGCCGCCACGTGTTCCTCGAGCTGAACCCGTTCGGCTCGTTCGTCTTCCTGGGCGAGGAGCTGGCCGCGCCGATCGCGGCCGCCATCGCCGATGTCCTTGTCCAGCCGGAGGCCCGGCGCCCGGCAGCTCGAGGGACGCGATGAGAAATGTCCTGACCATGAACCCGTTCGCGGACGTCCATGTCCATCCGCAGCCGATCGCGCTGCCGATCGCGCCGGACGCGGTCGAGGTGATCACCGTGACGTGCCCGGTGCGCGGGCGCGGGCTGCTGGTCCACGAGCTGACCGCGGCGGGCGAGCCGGAGCTGTTCGCGTTCTTCCTCGACCTGGCCGGGCGCTATGGCGAGATCGAGCTCGACTCCGACGCGTCGATCGTCCCTGCGCTGGTGCTCATCGGCTTCCTTGTCGCCGAGAAGGACATCGTCGACTGGCCGCGTTTTCGCATCGCGCTGGAGGGCGACCAGGACGCGGCGGATGGAGGCGCCGCGGCGCCTGGCTCGGTCGTGTCGGACAGCTTTCTCTTCCAGGACGAGTTCGCGCTCCATCCCGGGATGCCCTGGCCGGCCGACTACGACGAGCAGGAGGGGCTGCTGGGCTGCTTCTCCGCCGGGCCTGCGTTCTGGGTCGGCGATCCGGCGGAGCTGACGACGCCTTTCTGGGTCGACGCCGAGTCGGCCGAGCTGCTGTCTCGGCTGGTGCCCGGCCAGCCGGCCCCGCCGCTTCCGGTTGCGCTCGGCCGGGCGCTGGCCGAGGTCGGCGCGATCGTCGGCGGATCGCGCAGCCCGGCGCTGGACGTGACGAGTCACCGCCCGGACTTCGCCGCGCGCCGGTACGCTGTCGTGCCGGCGGTCCTCGATGCTCGCGAGCGGGACGCGCTGCGCGCGTACTACGGCGCCCTGCTGGCCGCCGACCTGATCCGGCTGGGCGATCGCCAGAACCAGGGCCGCTTCTCGAGCTACAACGACCCGGTCGGGCGCTTCGTGCAGGCGCGGCTCGCCGGCGCCATGTCGGCCGTGGCCGGGCGGCCGGTCCTGCCCGCGTTCTCGTTCTTCGCCTGCTACGTCGACGGCGCGACGCTCGAGCCGCACCGCGACCGGCCCGAGGCCGAGTACAGCATCTCCATGCAGATCGACTACTCGCCGGAGACGTCGGGGCCGACCGGCTGGCCGCTCCGCTTCGCCGGCGAGGGCGGCGACATCGGCGACGCGGGCCTGCGCATCGGCGACGCGGTCTTCTACCACGGCCGCGAGCTCATCCACCGCCGCGACCAGCTGCCCGCCGGCCACAGGTCCAGCCACCTCATCCTCGAGTACGTGCCCGACGACTTTGAGGGTCTGCTGCTCTGAGACGGCGGTCGACCGCGCGCATGGATTGCCGGCCGGCGGGTTTCGCGACTGTGCTAGCGTAGGCCGCCATGAGAGCCCTGGGTGTGGTGGCGATGGTGTTCGTGTGCCTGGGCTGCGGCTCGGTCTCCGGCAACGACGACGGCGACGACGGGGACGACGACGGCACGACGGCCGACAGCGGCGGAGGCGGCAACGGGGACGCCGGCGGCGGCTCGCCCGACGGGGCGCCGGATGCCGGCGATCCGGCCGACGCCATGATCGTTCCGGCGACCTGCGAGGATGTCCCGCTGTGCGGCATCGCCGGCGTTGTCGGCAGCGCCGAGGACATCGCGGGCATCGCGGCAGAATGCGCGACCTGGGGGGACGCGGCGGTCGACCGCTTCCGCCGGCGCACGCCGACCTTCGTGGCCAGCGACTACATCAGCGTCTGCCCCGCGGACTTCGCCCCGCCGTCCGACTGCCAGGAGGGCAAGCCGCTGTGCAACGCCGGCATGTTCATCAGCGTCGACCCGCGGCTGAGCGGCGCCGAGGAGACGAAGGCATGCTCGGGCGCGCAGTTCGCCGCCGGCACGCGCTTCCGCGTGCGCTTCAACATCGAGCCGCCCGGCGTGGGAAATCAGTTCCGCACCCCGCACATCCACTTCGAGCGCGCCTGCGACGAGGAGTGCGACGACGACGAGCGCCGCTGCGAGGACACCGAGGGCTGCTACCTCGACGACGACTACTGCTTCGAGTGCGGCTTCGGCACCGCCGAGGAGTGCGCCTGCCTCACCCCGGACATCACCGTGATCCCCGACTGCACCGAGTGCCAGTACCGCATCGACGACCAGGTCTTCCTCGGCCAGTGCCTGAGCGGCCTGTGCGAGCGCGACCCCTGTAACGAGTGCCCGTGCGAGTGAAGCGGGTCAGCTGAGGATCGGTAGGGCCAGCTGCCGGCCCCCGCGACCGGGCGGCCGCCGGAACGTCATCGGGATCTCCCGGTCGAGGCGCGTCGAGTTGTAGCCGAGCCGGCTCGCCGTGGTCTCGAACATGGTGCGCAACAGCTCGGCGTAGCCGCCGGTGCCGCGCTGGCGCACGTGGAAGCGCGAGTCGTAGAGGCGCTCGCCGCCGCGAGTCTCGCGGATGCGGTGCAGGATCTTCTCGGCCGCCAGCGGCAGCGCCGCCCGCACCCGCTCCTCGAACACATTGGCCACCGCTCCGGGCAGCCGAAGCAGAGCCCAGCCGGCCCGTGTCGCACCGGCCTCGCGCGCCCGCCGCAGCACCTCGGGCAGCTGCTGATCGTTGAGGCCCGGGATGATCGGAGCGACCATCACGCCGACCTCGATCCCGGCCTGCGCCATCCGCTCGATGACCGCCAGCCTCCGCTCGGGCGACGGCGCCCACGGCTCGATCGCGCGCGCCAGCGCCGAGTCGGCGAACGCCAGGCTGACGCTCACGCTCGCCGAGGCCTCGGCCGACAGCTCGGTCAGTAGATCGATATCGCGCTCGATGAGCGCGCTCTTGCTGATCATCGCGACCGGGTTGCGATACTCCAGGCACACCTCGAGGCACGCCCGGGTCAGCCCCAGCTTCGACTCGAACGGCTGGTAGCAGTCGGTCACGCCCGAGAACATGACCAGCTCGCCCTTCCACGACCTCGCATCGAACGCCCCGCGCAGGAGCTCCGCCGCCCGCGGCTTGTAGACGATCTTCGTGTCGAAGTCGGTCCCGGCCCCGAGATCGAGATACTCGTGCGTCGGCCGGGCGTAGCAGTAGGCGCACGCATGGACACATCCTCGATACGGATTCACGCTCCAGCTGAAGCCGAGGTCGGGGCTGTCGTTGTGGCTGAGGATCGAGCGCGAGTGGTCCTCGAGCAGGGTCACGCTCGAGGGGGGCGGACCCTCACCCGGGTCGTACTCGAGCGCGGAGTGGGCGAAGCGGTTCGTGGGATTCGCCGTCGGTCGGGAACGCATGACGATTGCGCTCGACCGTACTATACAAATGTTCAGGCTGCCAAGAAAAGGTCCGCGAGGGGGATCTCACCGCCTCAGGAGGCCTTCCAGTCGTACCAGTTCTTGTCCCAGGCGTGCTCGGAGAGCTCGTCGAGCAGGCTCGCTGTCAGCGCGCGCCCGTCGGCGAAGGCGATGTTCGACTTCACGTGCTCGACCCGGCGCATGCCCGGGATGACGGTGGCGACCTCGGGGCGCGACAGGCAGAAGCGCAGCGCCAGCTCGACGAGGGTGCTCGCCTCGTCGCCGATGAAGCGGCGCAGGCGGTCGACGCGCTCGGCCACCTCGGCCTTGCGCTCGCCGCGGAAGTAGCGGCTGCGGAAGTCGGCCGGGTCGAAGCGGCTCTCCGGCCCGATGGAGCCGGTCAGCGCGCCCTCGTCGAACGGGCAGCGCGCGATGACGCCGACCTTGCGCTCCGCCGCGCGGGCCAGGAGCTCGGCCTCGGCGCCGCGGTCGAAGATGTTGTAGATGACCTGCACCGTCTCGATCATCGGCTCGTCGAGGATGCGCAGCGCGGTGGCCGGCGCGTGGTCGTTGACCGACACGCCCCAGTGCAGCACCTTGCCCTCGCGCACCAGCCGCTCCATGCAGCCGCGCAGCACCGGCCAGTGCGACGAGTCGAGCCAGTCGTCGAGCCAGACGTGCAGCTGCTCGACGCCGATGACCTCCGCGCGCAGGTTGCGCAGCGACTGCTCGACCGAGCGGGTGACGTGCTCGACGGGGAAGACGCGCTCGAGCGGGACGCGCGGCTCCGGCGGCCACAGCCCGTTGAACGGCGCCACCTTCGTCGCGACCAGGACGGTGTCGCGCGCGCGCAGCTCGCGCACCACCTCGCCGACCATGCGCTCGCTCTCGCCGCTTCCATAGATGAGCGCCGTGTCGACGAACGTCACGCCGGAGTCGAGCGCCACCCGCAGGGCGTGGCGGCCGCTCTCGGGCGAGGCGCCGAACCACATCTCGCCGGCCAGCCCCCAGCAGCCGTAGCCTAACGCCGATACCGGAAAGTCCGTGCGCCCGAGCGGTCGCGTCTGCATGGCCGGAGATTAGCGCGCGCAGGTGAGGTGGCGCCCGCCGTCGATGGCGACCGTCTCCCCGGTGATCCAGGCGCTGCGGCTGGAGGCGAGAAACGCGATCAGCTCGGCGACCTCCTCCACGCTGCCCGGCCGGCCCAGCGGATGGGTCTCGCGCGTGCGCTCCAGGAACGCGGCGTACTGCTGCTCGTTCATGCCGCCGCGCCGGTGGAGCTCGGTCACGACCACGCCCGGGTTGACGGCATTGACCCGCACCCCGCGCGGGGCCAGCTCGAGCGCGGAGCACCGCGTCAGCTGATCGACGGCGGCCTTGCTGACCGCGTACGACAGGATGCCGGGGAACGAGCGCAGCCCGGCCACGCTCGACACGTTGACCACCGCGCCGCGTCGGGCGATGAGGTGCGGCGTGGCGGCGCGCATGAGCCGGAACGGGGCGCGCACGTTGATGTCCATCATGCGGTCCCAGGCGTCGTCGTCGGTCCCCTCGAGGGAGGCCGACGCGATGATGCCGGCCGCGTTGACCAGGGCATCGACGCCGCCGAAAGCCTGCACGGCGGCGCTGACGATGTGGCCGGGCGCCTCGTCGGTGACGACGTCCGCCTGCACCTGGGCGCAGGCGCCGCCGGCCTGGACGATGGCGGCCTCGATCTCCGCCAGCGCGCCGGCGTTGCGGCCGACCGCGACGACGGCCAGGCCCTCCTGCGCCAGGCGCATCGCGGTCGCGCGGCCGATGCCCGAGGTGGCTCCGGTGACGATGGCGCACGGCTGTGTGCTCATGCCCTGCCTTGTAGCACGGCGCCGGGGCCGCACGCGGTGGACACAACTGTAGTAAAACCGAAGGCGGTGCAAGCCAACCGACCACCCGATCGTGTGCCCGCCGGCGATGCCGCGGTACGCCCTTCCGTCGGCGCATCCATCCCTCGCGTCGACGGCGAGGCCAAGGTGCGCGGCACGGCGCTCTACGTCGACGACCTGCCCGCGGCCGGCGCGCTGCACGGCGCCACGGTGCGCAGCCAGGTGCCGCACGGCGTGCTGCGCGCCATCCGGCTCGACCCGAGCTTCGACTGGAGCGACATCGTCGTCGTCACGGCCGACGACATCCCGGGCCGCAACACGATCTATCTGATCGAGGAGGACCAGCCGGCGCTGGTCCCGGTGGGCGGGCACATCCGCCACGTCGACGAGGCGGTGGCGCTGGTCGCGGCGCCGAGCCGCCGGCGGGCGCAGGAGGCGGCGGCCCACGTCCAGCTCGACGTCGAGGAGCTGCCCGCCGTGCACACGTTCGAGGACGCGCTGCGCGCCGACGTGGTGCTGCATGGCACCGACAACGTCTTCAAGCGCTTCGAGATCCGCAAGGGCGGCGACGTCGAGGCCGCCATGGCCACGGCCGATCTGATCGTCGAGGGCACCTACGACACCGGCGCCCAGGAGCAGATGTACATCGAGCCGCAGGGCATGGTGGCGCGCTTCGAGGCCGACGGCTCCTGCCACATCATCGGGTCGCTGCAGTGCCCGTACTACGTGCACAAGGCGATGAAGCCGCTGCTCGACCTGAACGACCAGCAGGTCGTCATCGCGCAGTCGGTCACGGGCGGCGGCTTCGGCGGCAAGGAGGAGTACCCGTCGATGATCGCGGCCCACGCGGCGCTGCTGGCGCGCAAGGCCGGCCGCCCGGTCAAGGTCATCTACGACCGCGACGAGGACATCGGCGCCACCACCAAGCGCCACCCGGCCCGCACGCACCACCGCATGGGGTTCCGACGCGACGGCAGCATCGTCGCCATCGACGTGGACGTGCTGTTCGACGGCGGCGCCTACCTGACCCTGTCGCCGGTGGTGCTGTCGCGCGGCGTCCTGCACGCGGCCGGCCCGTACAAGCTGCGCGACGATCCGCGTGGTCGGGCGCGCGGTGGCGACCAACACGCCGCCGCACGGCGCCTTCCGCGGCTTCGGCGCGCCGCAGACGACGTTCGCGTACGAGCGGCAGATGGAGAAGGCCGCGCGCCTGCTCGGCATCGAGCCGTTCGAGATGCGCCGGCGCAACATGCTGCGCCTGGGCGACGCGACCGCGACCTCCCAGGTGCTGACCTACAGCGTCGGCAGCGAGAAGGCGCTCGAGGCGGTGGCGGCGGCGGCCGCGGCGGTGCCGCTGGGCGCGCGCCAGAGCGGCGGCGGCGGCCGGCCGCCGGTGCGGCGCGGGCGCGGCCTGGCCTTCTACTTCCACGGGGCCGGCTTCACCGGCAGCGGCGAGCAGCGCCTGGCCGGGCGCGCGACCGTGGCGCTCGTGCCCGGCGGCCGCTTCGAGGTGCGATCGAGCTCGACCGACATCGGCCAGGGCGCGCTCACGATCTTCTCGCAGATCGCGGCCACCGCGCTCGGCGTGGACGTCGGCCGGGTGGACATCGCCGACGCAGAGCACGGCCCAGGTGCCCGACAGCGGCCCGACGGTGGCGTCGCGCACCTGCATGGTCGTCGGCGGCGTCGTCGAGCGCGCGGCGCGGGCGCTGCGCGACCGCATCGCCGCCTGGGCGGCCGAAACGGCATGACCGGCGCGTCGCTGGTCGACGCGGCGGCCGCCATGGCCAGCGGGCGGCGAGGTGGCCGAGACCGCCACCTACGAGCCGCCGCCCGGCATCCAGTGGGACGACGCGACCTACACCGGCTCGGCCTATCCGGTCTACGGCTGGGCCTGCTGCCTGGTCGACGTGGCGGTCGACCTCGACACCTTCGAGGTCACCGTCGAGCGCTGCGTGCACGCGGTCGACGTCGGCCGCGCCATCCATCCGATCCTGGTCAAGGGTCAGATCGAGGGCGGCACCTTGCAGGCGCTGGGCTGGGCGCTGTGGGAGAGCGTCGTGTACAAGCGCGGCCGCGTGATGAACCGGCGCATGACCGACTGCATCGTGCCGACCTTCGCCGACGCGCCGGAGATGGAGACGATTCTGATCGAGGAGCCGTATCCGTTCGGACCGCACGGGGCCAAGGGCGTGGGCGAGATGCCGATGGACGGACCCGCCGCGGCGGTGGCGAACGCCATCGAGGACGCGCTGGGCGCGCCGTTCGACTCGCTGCCGATCCTGCCCGAGGTGATCGAGCGCGCCCTGGCGAGGGCGCGATGAAGCTCGACCTCGACGTCAACGGGCGCGCCGTCGCGGTGGAGGCGTCGCCGTGGAAGCGGCTGCTCGACGTGCTGCGCGAGGACCTGCGCCTGACCGGCACCAAGGAGGGCTGCGGCGAGGGCGAGTGCGGCGCGTGCACCGTGCTGATCGACGGCGAGGTCGTCAACTCGTGCCTGGTCGCGGCCGGCCAGGCGGCGGCACCAGGTGCGCACCGTCGAGGGGCTCGCCGGCGGCGACGCGCTGCACGCGGTGCAGGACGCGCTGGTCGCGCCTGGGCGGCGCGCAGTGCGGCATCTGCACGCCGGGCATCGCGATGTGCGCGGCGCGCTGATCGAGAGCGAGCCGGACGCGTCGCGCGCGCGCCTGCGCGAGCTCCTGGCCGGCAACATCTGCCGCTGCACCGGCTACCAGCTGATCGTCGACGCGGTGGCCGAGGTGGCCGAGCAGGCGAAGCGGGGCGGGTCGTGACCGAGCTACGTGCGCCCGGCCGGGCTGGACGAGGCGCTGGCCGCGCGCCGGGCCCACCCGGACTACGTCGTCCTGGCCGGCGGCACGGATCTGCTGGTGCAGGCCGGCCACAAGCCGGAGCCGCCCGGCGTGATCGATGTGTTCGGTCTGGCACCGCTTTGCGGCGTCGCTGTTGACAGCGACGGAACCGTCGTGATCGGCGCGGCCACCACGTACTTCGGCGCTGCTGGCCAGCGAGGTGCTGCGGCGCGAGCTGCCTGCCCTGGCGGCGGCCGCCCGCGAGGTCGGCGCGCTGCAGATCCAGGCGCGCGGCACCCTGGGCGGCAACGTCGCCACCTGCTCGCCGGTCGGCGACACGTTGCCGGTGCTGCTGGCCTACGACGCCGTGATCGAGGTGGCATCGGCGGCCGGCCGGCGCGAGGTAGCTACGATCGATTCATCACCGGCTATCGCACGACGGCGCTCGCGCCGGACGAGATCATCCTGGCGGTGCGCTTTCCGCCGCGCCCGGCCGGCGCCCGCCACCACTGGCGCAAGATGGGCACGCGGCGCGCGCAGTCGATCTCCAAGGTGATGAGGCCGTCATCGTCCCAAGCGGCGGCAGCGGTCCGGGGACAGGGGCGGCGCCCACCACCAACACGACTTCATTCGACGAGCCGCTCGAGCCGAATGCATTGACCGCGGTTACACGCACATGGTCGGTACCCGCCCGGCGCCACGGCCGAGAAGCTGAGCACGTTGCCGACCGGGACAGCCGCGATATTGCTCAGCCCTGGCGCGGTGCCCGCGGATAGCACGTAACCTGTCGCCGCACATCCGCTCGGGGCATTCCATGTGAGCGTGACCAACATGTTCACAACCGAGCTCGTGAGTCCTATCGGTACACCTGGCGCGGACTGACAGCTGCCACCCCCGATCACGACGCTCACCTCGTTCGAGGGTCCGCTCTCGCCAGTGGCATCGATCGCCTTCACGCGTACGTCGTAGGGTCCCTGCCGGCGCGCTCGCCGATAACGTCGTCGTCACTCCGAGCAACACGATGGCGACGTTGCTGAGGCCCGGCGCCGTTCCGGCTTCAAGCCGATAGCCGGTGATGGTGCCAGTTGGGGCCGTCCATGACAACGTCACGAGGCTGCCAGATACCTGCGCGATGAGGTTGGTCGGCGGCGATGGGACGGCTCCGACAGTGGCAAACAGGGAGACCACGCACAGACAGACCGCAACCAGTCGAGGCTTCATCGTTCCCTCCTTGCAGCAACGTGGTGGCCTATCGGTGGACCGCTTACCCACCAGGCGTGATGATGATTTGCAGCCGTCCGCGACCCTCGCAGCGCACTCGCATCAAGGTACATTCGACAAGCGTGCAGCTGCCATCGAGTGCATTAGTAAAAAGAAAATCGCCTTCGATCACACCCGGTCTGACCACCACGCTGTTTGCGATGAAATGGAAATGACCTCGGTGGACCCGCATCCCTGCCCCGAGTCCCAGCACGGTGCTCACGACGGCGGAAAAGGCCACGCGGTCGTCGAGGACCCCCGCGCTTCCCAGCGACTCCACCGTTCCGGACAACGTCACCTGAGTCGCGCCCAGCTGCGCCTGCAACGACAACCGATTCTCCTGCTGGCACACGGGCCCCGATAGCAGCTCGTCGATCGGCTCCTGGCTCGTCAGCGGATCACATCGGCAGCTGAAGTTGCCATCGGGATTGAGCGTCGGCACACATCGCTCGCCAGAGCAGGAGACGATCGCCGGCGGCGTCGCGCGAAGCACCCATCGTCCACTCGGGGCCCCGGGTTCTGGCAGAGAGCGGGAAGTGCACCGACCGTGATGACGATCTCCGGTGACGGCGGACTCTCGCCACACGCGCTGCGGCCTTTGATCCGGATGTAATACGTGCCCGGAGGAACCGTTGCGGAGAACGTCGTCGCGGTGTTGCTCGTGTCGAACCATGCGAGATCCGTGGCGCCCTGCGTCGATCCGGCTTCGATGATGTACGAGTCGGCGCCCATTCTCATCCCAGCGAAGCGTGACCAACGAGCCATTCACTGATCCACTGGCGGAAGCCGGTCGCGTCGGTGGAAAGCACGGACACGGGCCGACACCCAGGGCAATCTCATTTGATGGCTCACTGACGCCGGCCGCATTCTGTGCGCGAACGCGCACGTAGTAGATGCCGACCGGCGCGCCACGAACGGTGTTGCAGGACGGCTCGGCGCTTCCGGTCGCGATGCTGACGCTCGTCGTGCCGGGCGCGAAGCCCGCCTCGATAATGTAAGTAGACGGAGGGTCGCCCGTCGTCGGCGGGGTCCACGTCAAGGTGAATGTGCCTGGACAGACGACTGGCGTGTTCGAGTGAGATTGCCTGGCGCACCGGGACGCGAAAACAACTGCGCCGAAGGCGTCGCAGCAATCAATCCAAGTGTGAGAACGAAGAGTGTGCCCGACCTTCTCAACAACATCCGCTCTCCGGGGCCAAGCGGGGCCCGAGACGAGAAACCCCTCAGGGCTGTCGCGCCTAGCATAACGCCCGAAGTCCAGCGTTCCGTCCACCAATCTTCCGGCATCACGCCACCCGGGCAGTCCATCGAACTGGCTGAAGATCAGGCCAGCTCGTTGTGCAGGACGGCACGGATGTATCGGCGACGCTCACATGATTGCGCGCGTCGAACCACAACCGCTGCTCCGGTTCCTTCCTAGGCATTTACGAATGACTGCGCCGAGCGCGGCGCCAACTTGTCTCCTGGAGCTCAGGGACGATAGGCGGTATTAGTGGGGGTACCCGAAGTCGCGATGTTAACGGAAGGGCCTTATCAGACCCCGGGGCCCGCAGTCGTCCCGCCACAGCGTGTGCCCGCAGCATTCGCCCCCCTGGGCGGTCTCCTGCGTGTCGAAACCCAAGGACAGCACGTTGGCGCGCGCGGCGAGGGACGCCCGGTGTTCGGAGGCATCGACGCAGACGATATTCGGCGTCGCCAACGCGCCCTCGAGCAGCCGCAGGTCAACACCGGGCGGCTCATTCGACCGCCGCGCCAGTCTGCCACGGTCGGCCTTGTGGACACTCCAGAGCTCCTGCATCGGCGGTGGGGACGGTGTCGCATCCAGCACCGCCAAGCGGGCGACACCGCCGACTGTTGAGCGGGTCCGGTGCGCTCGAGCGCCCGCGCCTCTTTGCGCGGACGCATTCGCCGCGGCCTCCAGCAGCCGCCGAAATTTGGTGATGGGAGCGAGTTGCTCGAAGGCACGCTCGGCCTTCAGCCGGCGGTACAGCGGCAGCAGCCACGCGTGGGGATCTGGGCGGTCGATGGCGGCATTGTACGGGTGGGGACGATCCCCGTTGGCAATCCCCGGACGTTCGCCCCGAATGTGCTGGTCACTAGAAGACTCCGCAGTCGCCGCCGTTGCACGGCGATTTCGAGAATGTGCTGGTTCGGACAGCCCGGCTCGATGCCGACGGCGTAGGGTGGGCCAGGTATGAGCACGTCGTGGACGCCGGCCCACCATCGCAGAAATATGGGGCCGTCAATCCGTCACGAGCACCCAACCGACGGCGATCTCGTCGTGCGCGAAATACGGCGCTCCGACGACGATGCGACAGAGAGAACGGGCCGCTGCGCTCAGCGGACCCCCGATGACCGCCCGCTTCGCTCCCATCTGACAAAAGGATCTTGCCCTGATGAAGAAGACGCTCTTGCTCGTCACGCTCGCGGTGGTCCTGCCTTCGGCTGCCCGTGCGGACATCATCACGTTCCAGCATCCCGAGGTCATGTGGGCCAATAATGGCCCGCCAGATGTGCGCCGCTAGGAGCTGGGGTGGGGCTCTCCGGCGCCATGTATTTTCCGCGCGATCCGGTCACGTGCAACTCGTTCACTGAACGTTACGTCTACTGGGACCCACCACCGTATTTCGGTCAATCAGGGTCTATGGGGACGACGGCGGCATCTTGACGATCAGCACGACGGACTCGACCTTTTCCTGTTTGGCTATGGTCGGCCCATCGAACGGCTGCAGCTTCGCATCGACGGCCAGCTGGACATCACGATGCAAGCTGGTGGTTTCGACTTTCCGATGGCGCCGACGCGCAAACGCCACCGTCGATTTCTGGCTGCGCGATTTTCTGCCCAATCCTGTCTCGCAAGTGCAATTTTTCTTGCCGTACAACAACAGCACCGCCATCAACGTCTACGCAGTGGAAGTCCCTGAACCTGGCCTTGCGCTCATGGTTGGTCTCGCCGTCGCGGCTGCTGCGCGGAAGCGTCGGCCGGTGAAGCAGGGCATCTTCGGCACGTTCCACCAACCTCGAGTCGTTGGGGAGTCTGTCGGCAGTTCGGCTCGTCTCCGTGACGGCACTTTTCCCGGCGGTATTCGGCGGCTACGATTCCGGCCCGAAGGGCGTCACGGGGGGTCGGTCCCATGACGGCCCTTCGCCATGAACGAGTGTCACCGTCTCCCGACACAGGCGTCAAAACTGATATCGCGACTGCGCCGGGCCTCTTCCCTCGGGCTACGCTAGCCCGTAGGGGCAGTGCGACCAACCATGCGACTGCCCTCGACGATTACTTGCTTGGTTTGCTCCAGTCCCTTGACTTGCACGGCCAGCACATCAGCCAAACCGGACGCGAATCTGAACTCGGGAGGGGTCGTCCAGCCTGGCCTGCGAATGATGTTCAGCAGTTCTTCCCATTCCTTGTCGGCAGCTAGACTCCGTAGGCTCGCGACTACATCCCTAGCTTTTTGTCGAGGTCCAAGATGTTTATGTCGGGCATGGTTTTGCTCCTTCTACTGGGATTAGACGGTCGGCCGCACAAGAGAGCCGAAGGGAATTGTGGTACCCGTTCCTGAATAGAACGGGCATTAGTAGGCAAGAGGAGTTATGTGCGCTGCTCGTTCAGAAAGATGTGCAAAAAACACGACCGGGCTCAGACTCATGGAACCTCGGAGCGAGTGTGTGTTGACTCTCTACACCGCCAATTTTCGCTCGAAGCCAGATGGCGGAGGGCTGCTCCGTGAAACCACGCATGGACGGGTTGCGGGGTCGCGACCCGAACGAAGCGAGTGCTGTGCGGCCTGAGGCTGTTGTTGTCATGGCCGAGCTTGGTGCCAATATCTCTCGCGCCTTCAATCCAAACATGTAGATGAGTTCGTGAACGAGCACTTTCGTCAGTGTTGGGGCCTTGCGGCGACGAACGGGCTCGGGCCTCAGCGGTGGGGTCCGAACGTCGGACCTGACTCCAGAGGTTTCGCCGCGGCTCACTCCAGTCTTTCCTCCGCCTGAGGCGCGGACGGGGCGCAGCGATCAATCGGTATCCGCCCTCGCTTTCGCCGTCGATCGTCGCGCCTGCGGCCGTCACCAACCGCCGAAACGTTCTCCTGAGCATCATCACGCGCGCGTTGCTCCAGCCAGGCCCAAGGCTGGTTAGGCCGGCAGGTTTACAACGAACGTCCTACTACCGGCCGGTTGCAGGCGCGACCGACACCGTGAAATCGGCTACCCCGGGCGGCGATCGCTGAGCGGAGCCGTTTCGGAGGCCGAGCCCGAACGGCTGCAGGCCGCTCGATGACCGACGTGGCCCGCCAGAACGGGCGGGGCCCTAGCAGCCCGGGGTGCAAGTCGCTACCGCGGACGAATTAACAGAGAACATGCCGCGGTGAAGGTCGGTCACGGACGACTGCGCTGAGCCAACGCGAGATGCCGATCGCGGCGAGGCGGCATCGAGGAGCGCCAAGGAACACGAATAACGTCGCCAGAACGGTCGCCAAGCGGCCCTGCAGGCCGCGCGGCGTGCCGAGGCCGATCAGTTGACGCATGACGAGCCCGAGATTGAAGCCACCCGCATGAATCAGGAGGCGCTTCAGGATGTTCGTGTGACCGCGCAGATGCGTGCGGCGCATGCCGCCGGTGTCGTAGAGATGCGCGAACGAGCGCTCGATCGTCTCGCCGCGTCGGCGCATCAGGCGGCGTCCCCGTCGCGCCGCGAATCCGCCGGCGATTGCCATACACCGGCGCCTGGGCCTCCGGCTCCTTCGACCAGTCGCGGCGACCGCGGTCCGGCTCGGCGACGTAGGAGCGGACGCCGACGGCGTCGAGATCGACCATCGTCTGATTGCTGTGATAGCCCTTGTCGGCGATGATCTCTTCCAGCGGCTGCGGCTCGTCGACGTCGGCCTGCGCCGCTTCGACCTGCTCGGCCGCGGCCGTCACGGTCTCGACGATCGTCGTCGTGTCGCCTTCGTCCGCGCCCTGCACGGTGACCGCGACAATCGCGCCGGTCTCGAGGTCGACGGCATGCTCGGCTTTGTGGGCCAGATGCGTCCGGCCGTCTTTCATCTTCGTGACCTTCGCATCCGGATCGTGCGGGTTCGTCCAGTCTTTGTTCGACGTCTTCTTCTTGCGCTTCCGATCCAGCCGCGCCAAGTCCTCCCGCGTCGGCGTCTCGATGCCCGAGGCCTGCGCGAGCCGCGTCAGAAACTCCTGATAGGTTTCCGCCGTGTCGCGCCGCACGATGCTGCGCATCGCGGCGTTGGCTTCCAGCGTCGTCGCGTCGATCGCGACGGTCTTGCCCTTGAGCAGCCCGACCTCGACCAGCCGCTGCTGCACCCACGTGAACACCGCGCGATGCGTCTCCACGTCGATCAGGCGCCGCGTCCGCGAAATCGTCGAGTGATCGGGCGCCGCCTCGTCGAGCGCCAGGCGCACGAAACTGCGGACCGCCAGCGAGTCGGCGGCCCGCCACGCGATGCCGCGCTCCGAGTCGATGCCTTCGAAGTACCCGACCAGCAACAGCCGGAAATACTGGCCCGGCGGCAGACTCGGCCGCCCCATGACCTTGGCGTAGAACGCGCGACACTGGTCTTCCGCGAACCGGTCGAAGCCGTGCGCGTCCAAGCACCGCGTTCAATCGCGCGTAGAACGGATGCCCCGGCGACGCCGGCAGGTCCGACGCGGCGATCCACAACGGCGGTTGGTCGGTTTCTCGCGTGCCCATCGCCATGTGCGGCAGTGTAGTACAGCGGATCGATCGTGTCGATCCCGCAATAGCTCAGACTTTCACCACGGGCTGTTAGTCAGGCGATTGACCGTTGCCGTCGGTGGCGGCCGGCGCAAGAGCGCCTCGAGATAAGTGTGGCGCTCTGCGTGAGGGTCGGCTCCGAAGGACTAGCTTTTGCGCTCGGTTCCGAGCCGTATTTCACCAGTGCCGGAATCGGCGACTTTCCGAACATCGTGGGGCCGTCGGCCCGAATTTGGCGATCTGCGCCGCACGCTTCGCGCGCGCCTAGCTGCACGCCGGTGAAGCATGTAGCCCTGCTTCGCCTCGAAGGCCGCCTGCTGGCCAAGAGCTGCACGGATACGTGTCGGGGCGGCGGCGTTGGTGAGCAGGCCCGCGCCATCAGGTCCGCTTCCGCAACCGACGGGGGCGCCAGACGATCTGCGTCACGTTCTACAATCGGCAGCCGATGGCCGTTGGAATCGCACCGAAGCCGGCCCAGGAAGCGCCCGACGATACGCTGCTGTGGACAATGGCGAAGGACACGCGCCGGCTCACGGCCTTCGTGCGCAAGGTCGATCGTTCGACGCGCTCGAGCTGCGCTACTCAATCGACTCGCGGTTTCTCGAAACCCGGATGTATCGCGGCGGCGAGATCGGGAACCTGAAACCTGACGCCGACGCCAAGCGCGAGGAGCTGAAAGCGCGCGGATGGGCCGACGCGTGACAAAAGGTCAAGGAATCGCTCGGGACAATCACTACGTGCCGGCGGCCATGCTGCGACGGTGGTCGCTGGACGGTCGTCGGGTCTTCGTCGTACCGGCTTCTCGTATCCGATCCACGAGTGCCAGGTGGAAACCGCAATCGATCCGAAGCCTCGCGTCTCTGCGAAACCTCTACACCGTCTTCGCGAGCGGCCGTGAAGTTGACGACTTCGAGCGATGGCTCGCAACCGATCTCGATGAGCCTGGCTTAGAGGCCATCCTCTCACCTCAAATCTGCTGTTCGCGGCCGACGATACACCGACGCTCTCCCGATCTTGAGCCGCTTCGCAATCGCCGCCGGACCTAGGCCCTGCTCACGCAACTGGCGGATAACGCCGACATCAATGGATGGCTTCCGACCCTTGTAGACGCCTGCGGCCTTGGCTTTTGCGATCCCTTCCATCTGGCGTTCTCGGCGGAGGTTCGTCTCGAACTCGGCAAACACCCCGAGCATATCCGCGAAAGCACTTTCCCGCCGCCGTGCTGGTGTCGATTGGCTGTTCAGTAGCCTTGAGAGTGGCGCCGGCGGCTCTTGAAGGCGAGCTTTTGCGAAGCGGGAAATTTACGCGGCACGCGGGGCCCGCGGTCAATTTAGGCCGGGGACCTGCGTGATTGCAAGTCTCTCTGTCAGAAGCGGCTATCGTTGAAAACTGCGCTATTTCCGGTAAGCATCTCGGAGAGGTGGGAGGTGGTGATTATGCCTCGACTGGTCCTCGCGATTGCATGCTTATTCCTCGGCTTGACGCTTAGCACCGGGGCAAACGCCGAACGTCACGCCCTGGTAATCGGCATCAACGCCTATCTCGAAGTCCCTCCCCTAGAGAAAGCGGTCGGGGACGCTCACGCGATGGCCGCGACGCTCGAAAGCCTCGGGTTCACCGTGACCGAGGCGACCGATCCCGATCGCCGCACCCTCAATCAGGCCATCGCTAGTTTGGCGCCACGCTCAGGGAAGATGATACCGCTCTCGTGCATTTCTCAGGACATGGCGTTGAGATTGACGGCGAGAATTATCTCCTTCCAGCCGATGCTCCAAGCCGGTCAGAGTGGTGGTGAGAGTTTCGTCAAGGCAGAGGCTATCGCCATGAGCGCGCTTGTTGGTGCGATCGAGGATGCGGGCGCCGGCACGCGAATCCTCATCATCGATGCCTGCCGCGACAATCCCTTCGACCAAGTCGGCGTGCGTTCCGTCGGTGGCACGCGGGGGTTGGCTCGCGTCGAGGCGCCCGCCGGCACTTTTATCCTCTACTCGGCCGGGTATCGGCAAACGGCGCTCGACAGCCTTGGCCCTGACGATCCAGAACCAACGTCAGTTTATACTCGCGTGCTGCTGACGCATCTGGTCCGAGCCGGGCACATCGTTTGAACGAGATGCCCTCAATATTCGGGGGGAGGTGGAGGAGCTTGCTCGCACGGTCGGCCATGAGCAGCGCCCGGCTTACTACGATGAGCTGAGCACCCGGGTGGTCCTGTTGCTCCCGAGACGGAGGAGCAGCCTGTCATTTCAGAGCAAGCCGGGCCGCCTAACAATGCTATTGCGACGGATTACGCGCTCACCGAACGCATTGGCACCGCTGCCGCATGGGATGCTTTCCTTGCGCGTCACGGAGGCGACGCAGAGAATTTCTATGTTCAACTTGCGGAGGCCGCGCGCCTAAAGCTTGCCGCGCTTGAAACTGATGATCCGGTCCAGGAACCTGCGGCGCCCGTTGACTGCGAGGGCGGCCTGATCGCCTCTGTTGGTGAAGCCGGCACCCCCTCTGTCTCCGAACGCTGTCTGAGACCGGGTGACACTTTCAAGGACTGCGACGAATGTCCCGAGATGGTGGTGATCCCGGCTGGGACCTTCACGATGGGATCGCCGGAGGATGAAGTGGGTCGGAGCGCAACGAAGGGCCTCAGCATTCTGTAACGATCTCTAGGTCTTTTGCCGTCGGAAAGTTCGAGGTGGATTTCGCGCCGAGTTCGCCGCCTTCGTCATGGACAGTGGTCATGACGCGGGTTCGACATGCTGGACCTCTGAAGGGGGCATTTGGGACGAGCGTTCGAGCCGATCGTGGCGCAACCCCGGGTTCAGCCAGAACGATGCCCATCCGGTGGTCTGCGTGGGGTGGGAAGATGCTATTGCGTATGCCGCCTGGCGGTCGCGTTCGACCGACAAAGCATACGAACTCTCAAATCCGAGTGGGAATACGTGGCGCGCGCAGGCACAGTAACACCCTTTCATTTTGATGATCGCAAATCCGCGCTTTGCGTTTATGCGAATTTCGCGGATGTGCTCCAGCGACCAACAGCGTGCAGCGACGGCGTGGAAGACACGGCGGAGGTTGGACAATACAGAGCAAACGCCTTCGGCCTTCACGACATGCACGGAAACGTGCTCGAGTGGGTTGAGGATTGCCCTCACAGCTATAGTGACACCCCGACAAACGGTTCGGCATGGACGAATGCTACGTGCGAGGATCGGATTATCCGCGGGGGGTCCTGGCTTAACGATCCGAAAGACCTTCGCTCGGCCTTCCGGGTCGCGGGGGAAGGAAGGGCCGCAGGCACCGGCTCTCGGGTCGCCCGAACGCTTTTGCCGTGACGGCCTACTACGCACTCTTCCCGCCTAATCATTATGCAAGAGGCGAAAAAACTCGGTTGGTTCCCGCCGCATCCTTTGGCTCTTCGGTGAACGTTGTCCGCAATGTGGCGGCAAGCTTGAAGTCTACTCCGCGAAGATTGCCACCTGCCCAACATGCGACGATCGCAACCGCAATCAATTGCACCAAGATTGCCGTGCGCCGCTCCAAAGACGCGCCAAGCCTTCTGAGACGAGCATCTTGCCGGCCGTAGTGTTGTCAATGCGAAAGCGCGCCAACACGCGGCCGTAACGATTCGCCGCTTGTCTCGATCGCGAAGGTGTAGGTCGAGGATCTCGGCCAAGCGCTTGGTTGCCTCAATCGCCTGAAGCCCCTCTTACATGCACCCGGCGAGGGCGCCTTTTTCGGGCGTGTCGATGTGGGCGAAGCGATACTTCACGCTCTGGAACCAAACGGTGTCGCCGTCGACGACGCAGGTGATGCGCGGAGCGGCGTCGCAGATCGGGAAATCGAGAGCCGCGGTAGGTGTGGCCAGGAGGAGAACCGCCAAAATGGAGGGTGCGCATCACTTCCGCTTTGGTGAATTCTCCCTGTCGAGATCGGTAATGCCCTTTGAAGTCTCCTGAGCGATACGCTGCGCCTTTAATAGCTCCGTCTTCTTGCGCGTCGATTGAAGGTCTGCGTCGATCAGCTTTCTCGATTAGCGATCCGTAGTTCGCGCCTTCTCGAACCGCGTATCAAACCGAGCGGGTATATCTTTTGGGTCGGATGTCATTTGCTCTCCTCGCCCCGCTCGCGCCGGCCGGACGGCCCCCTTAAGCCAGCGGCTTCCAATGCCCGATAGACCGAACCTCGCCCTACGCCGGTCGTTCGCACGATCTCGGCAAGACTCTTCTTCGCCTGGAAGAGCGCCACGACCTCCGCCGCCTTGGCCCGGCCGTCGGCTTCCCGCCCTTGTATCGCCCTTCGCCCTTGGCCTTGGCGATGCCTTCGGCCTGCCGCTCCAGCATGATCTCGCGCTCGAATTGCGAGAACGCCGCGAAGACGTTCAGCATCAGCCTGCCCGTGGGGCCGGTGGTGTCCAACGTCTCCTGGCCGAACTGGAGGATGAGAAGACCGATCCCGCGTGCGTTGAGATCGTCGGCGATTTCGGCGACGGCACGCACGTTGCGCCCTAGCCGATCCAACTTCGTCACCACCAGCTTGTCGCCTCTGGCGGAGGAATTGAAGCGCCTCGACAAGAGCCGGACGCTCCGTCACGGAGGAGCGCTGCTCTTGAAAAATGCGCTCGCAGCCGGCGGCCTTCAGGTCCCTCAGTTGCGCTTCCAGGCCGGCGACTTGCTCGACCGTTGATGTCCGTGCGTATCCACCAGCATGTCACCTCCATTGTCCAATAAGACTCTAGAAGCTAAGTATCGATTGTCCGGAAGTCAATGGACGGCTCTATTGGACAGCCTTCCCGTCCACGTCGGTCAGCGTCCGCTAGACCAGGGTCTAGTGGACGCAAAGCAACGGGCGGGGTTTGGATCAATTGCCGACCGGCCGCCCCTGTCTCCGCGCGCGGCAGCCGAACAAGGTGCTCAGATCACCGCAGGTGTGGCGATGAGCACCTTGTGTGCCGAGGGGGATGTATTCGGAACACAGTGATTCTACGCGGCCAAGTCGTCCTGACTGAAGCACCGTTGGGCATTGCTGCCGGCGCGCCCGTGACGTATGTATTCCTCGCAACTTGTAGCCTTTTTGTTTCTTCATCGCCGCCGCTCCGGGAATCAGCCGGTGCGGCGGTTTTCAATGACGGCCCCGGCGGTCGGTTCGCCAGTGCTCCGGAAACTCCTTTAGGACCAATATATGCGCGGGTATCGGTTTGCCGGTGTAAGCCATTGCCGTTGGCCGATTGCCCTATTCCCTCTGCCCCTGCCAGTTTCCGAGTGTCCGGCTTTGGAGATTCCGGCCCTCAAAAGCTCGATTTCGCACCCGCCGCAAGGCCTCTTGCGCGACGGGATGAAGTTGCATAATTAGGAGGTTCGGAGGCGCGCGATCCCTTTCGCGCGCCTTCGAATTCGCGGTATGGCAAGAACAAACCCGTTTCAATTCATCCAGCAGGTTCGCACCGAGGCGGCCAAGGTCACTTGGCCGACGCGGCGCGAAACTGCGATCACGACGTTGATGGTGTTCGTCATGGTGTTCCTGGCGACGGTGTTCTTCTTCGTCGCCGACCAGATCATGAGCTGGGGCGTCGGCCTCCTGCTCGGCACCGCCGGCTGAGCCAGACAGATACGGGACTCCAGATGGCGAAGCGCTGGTACATCGTCCACGCCTATTCGAATTTCGAGAAGAAGGTGGCGGATTCGATCCGCGAGAAGGCGGCGGCCGCCGGGCTTGGCCGACCTGATCGACGAGATCCTCGTGCCGACCGAGAAGGTCGTGGAGATGCGCCGCGGCCGCAAGGTGGATTCGGAGCGGAAGTTCTTCCCCGGCTACGTGCTGGTGAAGATGGAATGACGGACGAGGCCTATCACCTGATCAAGAACACGCCGAAGGTGACCGGCTTCCTCGGCGCCGACAACCGGCCGATGCCGATCCCGGACTCCGAGGCCGAGCGCATCATGGCGCAGGTGCAGGAGGGCGTGGAGCGGCCGAAGCCGTCGATCAGCTTCGAGATCGGCGAGCGCATCCGCGTCGCCGACGGCCCGTTCGCCTCCTTCGAGGGGAACGTCGAGGAAGTCGACGAGGAGCGGGCGCGGCTGAAGGTGGCGGTGTCCATCTTCGGCCGGCCGACGCCGGTCGAACTCGAATACGGCGCAGGTCGAGAAGGTCTGACCGTCAGCGCGTGGAAGGCCTGGCTCGCCCGACGCCATCGGGCGGACCGATCGGCAGAGGCCGCACCACGGACACCCGAAGACGCCGCGCCGGCGAGGCCGGCACGAGAACGGAGTGAGTGAATGGCAAAGAAGATTACGGGCTACCTGAAGCTGCAGGTGCCCGCAGGCGCCGCCAACCCGTCGCCGCCCATCGGGCCGGCGCTCGGCCAGCGCGGCCTGAACATCATGCAGTTCTGCAAGGAGTTCAACGCCGCCTCGCAGGACCTGGAGAAGGGCGCGCCGATCCCGGTGGTGCTCACGATCTATGCCGACCGCAGCTTCACCTTCGAGATGAAGACGCCGCCGGTCGCCACTTCCTGAAGAAGGCGGCCGGGCCTGCCGAAGGGCTCGCAGACGCCGGGCCGCGGCTCGCCGGGCAGCGTGACGCGCGACCAGGTGCGCTAGATCGCCGAGCAGAAGCTCAAGGATCTGAACGCCCGCGACGTCGAGGCGGCGATGCGGATGGTCGAAGGCTCGGCCCGCTCGATGGGCCTGGAGGTGGTGGAGTAGGGCCATGGCGAAAGCTGGAAAGCGCATGCGCAAGATCCGCGAAGGCATCGACCGCGACCAGCTCTATCCGCTCGCCGACGCGGTGAAGCATGGTGAAGGAGCGCGCCGTCGCGAAGTTCGACGAGACGATCGAGGTGGCGCTCAATCTCGGCGTCGACCCGCGCCACGCCGACCAGATGGTGCGCGGCGTCGCCAGCCTGCCGAACGGCTCCGGCCGCACGCGTGCGCGTCGCGGTGTTCGCGCGCGGCGACCAAGGCCGAGGAGGCGAAGAAGGCGGGCGCCGACATCGTCGGCGCGGAGGATCTGGTGGAGACGGTGCAGAAGGGCGAGATCAATTTCGACCGCTGCATCGCGACGCCCGGACATGATGCCGCTGGTCGGCCGGCTCGGAAAGATGCTCGGGCCCGCGCGGCCTGATGCCGAACCCGAAGGTCGGCACGGTGACCAACGACGTGACGCAGGCGGTGCAAGGACGCCAAGGGCGGCGCGGTCGAGTTCCGCGTCGAGAAGGCGGGCATCGTGCATGCCGGCGTCGGCAAGGCGTCGTTCACCGAGGAGGCGCTCGCCGAGAACATCCGCGCCTTCGCCGACGCGGTGAGCAGGGCGAAGCCGTCCGGCGCCAAGGGCACCTATCTGAAGCGCATCGCGGTGGCCTCGACGCAGGGGCCGGGCGTGCGCGTCGATCCGGCTTCGCTCTCGGCGGGCTGAGATCGCACGAGTTCTGCCCGGGCTTCGGCCCGGGCGGCACGAGTTTCGCCGCGAGCGCGCAAGCGCCGCGGCGGAAACGGGCCGGCAGGCTCGCCTGTCCGGCCCGGTCCTGTCCGAGACTGCAGGTGAGCTTCGGCTCCTAAGCCCGATAGGGCCTGCATGAGACGGGTTCATGAACCGGATTCGGGCGAAAGCCCGAATGCCGGTTCGAACCTCTCGTCCTTCGCTTCTCGCAAGAGAGGCGAGGGCCCGTGCCTCGACAGGGGTCCGGGGGACAGGCGTTCACCGTCGCCCGTCCCTCGGATTCCGGAGGCTGGGCGGCTAGGCGAAACGGCCCGGGTCGCGCAGCGAAGCTCGGGCCAGATGAGGACAGAGGCAGTGGATAGAGCTGAAAAAAGCGAGATGGTCGTCCACGCCTCAACGAGGTGTTTTCGAACACCGGCGTTGTGGTGGTGGCCCACTATTCCGGCCTGAACGTCGCCCAGATGACGGCCCTTCGGGGCCGCATGCGGGACGCCGGGGCCAGCCTCAAGGTCGCCAAGAACCGCCTCGTCAAGCTCGCCCTGAAAGGCACGGACGTCGAACACATCAGCGACCTGTTCCAGGGCCGACGGTCATCGCCTATTCGGGCGATCCCGTCGCCGCGCCGAAGGTTGCCGCCGAATTCGCCAAGACGAACGAGAAGTTCGTCCTGCTCGGCGGCGCCATGGGGCGAGACCAACCTGGACGCCAAGGGCGTCGAGGCGCTCGCCTCGCTGCCGTCGCTGGATGAACTGCGCGCGAAGCTCGTCGGCATGATCCAGACGCCGGCGACCCGCATCGCGGGGGTGCTGCAGGCGCCCGCCGGGCAGCTTGCGCGCGTGTTCGGGGCCTACGCCAAGAAGGACGAGGCGGCCTGAGGCCGATCTTGAACGACTGAACTAGGTTCGAACCGACAAGGAAACGAGACAATGGCTGATCTATCGAAAATCGTTGACGAGCTCTCCAAGCTGACCGTGCTGGAGGCCGCCGAGCTCTCCAAGCTGCTGGAGGAGAAGTGGGGCGTCTCCGCCGCCGCTCCGGTGGCGGTGGCCGCGGCCGGCGGCGGCGCTGCCGCCGCGGTCGTCGAGGAGAAGACCGAGTTCGACGTGGTCCTCATCGCCGCCGGCGACAAGAAGATCAACGTCATCAAGGAAGTGCGCGCGATCACCGGGCTTGGCCTGAAGGAGGCCAAGGACCTCGTCGAGGGCGCGCCGAAGACGGTGAAGGAAGGCGCCTCCAAGGCCGAGGCCGAGGACATCAAGAAGAAGCTCGAGGACGCCGGCGCGAAGGTCGAGCTGAAGTAGGCGTTTCGACAGTTCTCCGGGCGCGGTCCGCCGCGCCCGGACTCCATCGGCCGCGAGGCCCGGGCTGCCCCGATGGACGCATCGATGCATGCGCCTTTCCGGACAGCCGTTCGAACAAGATTGGCGAGGACGATACATGGCGAAAGCAACGACTGCGAAGAAGGTGAGCTTCTCCGGCCGCCGCCGCATCCGCAAGTTCTTCGGTCACATCACCGAAGCGGCGGAGATGCCGAACCTGATCGAGGTTCAGAAGTCGTCCTACGACCAGTTCCTGATGGTGGAGAAGCCGAAGGGCGGGCGCGGCGACGAGGGCCTGCAGGCGGTCTTCAAGTCGGTGTTCCCGATCTCCGACTTCGCCAACACTTCGCAG